>JADJJU010000027.1 GCA_016706365.1 Saprospiraceae bacterium | reverse complement strand
CGTCCAATTGCCCTTTGACTCCAACAACAGATGTGTTCGAATTCCTGCGCTGGATTGCGTGCTTCCCTGCATGGAACTTCACCATCAAAGGAACTTGTAAATATGTTGCTGAGGTAGGTACAAGTAAAAAGCCTCTTCTCACTTTCTCTGCTGGTATATATATCCTGAGGACTATCCTGGAACCCGCCAAAATTACCTCCCACCTCTGCACAACTCCTGCACCGGCAGATGCACTCCATCTCTGCGCCCAGCGGAATTGTAAATGGTATGCGGCCTGTAATCCTGTAAAGAATCTGGATCCTTCATTTACTCCCGGGAAAAACTGCGGCTTAATTCAACATGATGGGACCAACCTTTGAAAGGGCAACATTCGACAATGGCAGGTTCCAAAGAACTCAAATCGCTGATTAATAAGCGAGACTGAGGCAGAGCTATGGAGCTTTGTTCCAAACTTTTTAATCTTCTACAGCCAATGGATCGACTACCTGACTCCCGGGATCTTTGATCATATACGCCATTGCATTCACTGAAGCTTGTGAAGTAATTGCCGGTTCATTTGGCAATCTCGTTGAGAATTTTTCTGGTTCTTACCTCCTGGGTGCATTAGCAACAGAAGAAGACTTTTTCAGAAGATTTTGCTTCAGTCAGAGTCTTAGTTATTTTCGGAATTTGTATGCTCATTTAATGTTTCATAAGTATGGGCTTGGATTAACAGCTTTCTTTCCAGCGATGAAGTATAATTTCTTGAGAAGCTTGTGATCTTTCTGTTGATGATTTTTGCTTTTGCTGTGTATTTGGCGAAACCAGTGCATTTTTTATTTCCGGTCTTATTAGGTTCCCTTACCAGTATTTACAATCCTTCTTTGGAATTTTGCAGCTGTTTCTTGAGTTTCATTGGTGGCTAAAGGCTCAGAAGCATTCTTGCCACTATTTGATTCATCAACTTTGTTATTTCAAGCAGGGCTGACAGTAGTGTTTTCCTTGAAAATTAATATATCCTGTTCAGATGCCGGGTTATTATTAGCTTGCCATGCCAATACAGTGCCTGCACCGGCGATCGCACATAACGCCAAAATCCATATAAAGATAAATGGTCTTCGCGCTGGCTGCCCGGCAATTGATTGAGCTGTTGAGAAATGAGTCCCAGAGCTTTCAATAAGCTACTTCCTGCTCATTCAATTTCTTATTAACCATTGGTCAAATTTATCCATTCGTGACCTCCTGTTTTACTGTTGATGGGTGAATCCATTCTTTTAATTTCTTACGAGCCTGAAATACATGCCATTTAGCAGTATTCTCATGGTCCCTGGTAATCCTCCAATCTCCCGGTAATCCATTCCTCCGAGGCAAACAAATTGAATACCTTTGCTGACATTTCCGGAAGCCTTCTCACGATCACTGTACAGGGATTCAGCATCCATATGCTGATCTGCCCAGTTGAGATCTACTCTACATCAAACGCTTTCATATCCTGATCTTCTTTCAAGTGAACCATCTCTTTGTATTTCCTGGATTTTCTGAATCCATCAATGATAGTATTGATAACGATTCTTTTAGCCCAGGCATAAAAAGCACCTTCGCCTTTCCATTTTTCTAAATGTGTGAAGACTTTAAAAGCCTTCATTTAAGTAAGCTGCTGCTTCCTGATCATCCGTAGTGTACTGACGACATACCTTCATCAGAGGCACATAACATGCCTGATAAAGTGTATGCTGAGCTCGACGTTCACCCCGAATGCATCCTTCTATGATTGTTGGGTCTATAATTATCATAGTCTGCGCCTCTGGCTTAAAGGCGATTTTTTAGTGAATAAATTTGATCTATACTTCTTTCCAAAACTGGTTTCGGAAGTATAGATGCAAAGTTGCGAAGAGAGGTTACTATTACAATGCAAAATCAGATGAACACCATTTTTGACTGTATCAATTCCCATTTTGCCTGATAAAATATTTGCAAATTTATCAAGCTGATCTTCATACTACGTTTCCAAACTTTTCATCGACTCACCTCAGGAGTAATTTCGATGAAATCATACTATGGAAACAAACCACTCATCTACAACCATCACTAATCAATCGAATAATAATATCCGCCAATCATCAGGTCATCGTGGCCATTCTTTCATACTTACTTGTTTTACTTTTCAAAAAAAAGAACAACTTTATGCTCTCATCGATTTGTGAACAAAATATAATTGAATTGACTGCAAAAATACTCCAATAAAAGAACCGGAATTACTTTTCTGCCCGTTGAAACAAGCTCCGATCCAAAGCCAAATGTGTCGGAAACGAAAAGTAATCTCCGGTTCATAACCCCAATCTCTATTCTTCTAAATACCTCTCAATTGAGATATTTATTTCTTCCAGGATGCTCATGGCTTAAGCATTCAGACTCCTTTCTTACTGGAAATTATCTTATCAGAGTAAATTTCTAATTATAATCAAACTGATCACTTTTAGAAAAAGCAATATTTCAAATTAAAAAAAGGGCTTATTTATCTAAATTTCAATTACTTGTGCATTCACTACTGTCCTTCGACACCCATTTTTCCTTGTTCACCTATATCACGAAAGAATAGTACTCAGTCGTTTGTCTGATGCTGAAAAAGTTAAAATAATTAATGGTTTATGTTCCGTTTGTAACTGCAGCTGTCTCATACAATTTGCTTACAGGGGCGCACAGCCGTGCACGTCAGTAACTCACAATGAGCCATTCATGCAGCACAGTGCCCCCCTGTCATGGCTACCTTAGTATTTACGCTATTTGGAGCTGGACTAGAAGCGATATGATGTCTTTCCACACCTATGGCTTTAAGGTGATGGAGTGATTCGCTGCGCTCACCGTAAGAGGTGTTTTTCATGGCCAACCATGAACAAAATGTATTTATCATTGCTGTTTCGCCTAAATGGAAAAAAATTATGAGTAAGGGAGCTTGCGATTAAGTTTGAGTTTAGTCTGTTTGAGGTTGTGAGATGACAAAATCCAGACAATCAACCCGCACCGGATGTTCAGCCAGAGGCAAGATGCAAGAAGCTTAAAGCGGCTTTCAACTTTCTACGTGGTATCCACCAGGGAAGCCTACCTCCTACCCGGCTATTAAATCAAGAGGCACCCCTCCGGGATTGCGCTATCGAGGCTCATAACATATAACCCTTAACTGGCTGTTCCATCTTGTCTTATCTTATATCTTATATCTCATATCTCATATCTGGCTGTTCAACTCATAACTCATCATTCATAATTCATAACTCCCTAGGGTAACCCCACCCCAAACCAACCATGACAATTCTCCAATAGAATAGCATCTCCTGACGGACTAAACAAGGTGGCTGTAAATCTTACTTTCATGGCAAGTGTTGGTCGGCCCCTGCCATCTTTTTCATACTCCCGGATTTCTTCTATTATGAATCTGTTTATACCCTAGGTCCTTTGTTTGACCTATAAATTATACCTGATCTGTCTCTGTAAGTTATATTGACAGTTTTTAATTGCTTTTGTCGATGACATCAATAGTTGGCAACCATTCAGATTTAAAAGTGAAACTATTTCCATAAGTAAAAATCTTGTTGGTATTATCCTTCAACAATCGTTTGCTATGTGAAAACTTCCTTGAATGAATATCTACCATTTGAATATGGTAAATACCGGCACTATCTGTGCTTATATGCCTGGTATTTAGATTACCATTCAACCAAATATATTGTATCCCTGCCGTTTCATTAGACAATCTGCCCTCCAGTCTGACAGATTGTTGATTATCCGCTGCAATAATCCAATTTGGAAAGGTATTTTGGAAAATCGGCTGAGGGCTTACATCAATGCAAAACTTTCCATTTTTTGACCCACTTCCGTATTCCACACACACAGGTATCATTCCTCTCCCCGGCATCAATAAAATAGTATCTGAAGAGGGGCTTTCTACCTTTGATCCCCGGCCTGGAATAGAACGAATCTCAAGATTTTCATCATTTTTTGTCATAAGCCGCAATTGATGGAAAGTTCTTATTATTCCTCCTTCCCGCATATAATCCAGAGAATCAGAAATAAACGGCTGCCATTGAATGACCGGATCATTTCCTTCATTTCTATTCCTTAACTGAATCGACAGAAACCGACCATCTCGCCCGGAAGATTCCAGCCTACCAGAGGACTCCCACACAGAGTCTTCTACAAATTCTGCTCCTGTAATCAACTTGATTCCTCCCTGCTCTATTCCAAATTTCAAATCCTCATTCCCAGCCTTTCCACTAATTCCAAATGGTATGCCGGTATAAGTTGAATCCGGAATCTCAACTTTTTCACATGAGGACCATGCCAGCAACAGCATCAATCCTCCCAATTTTAAATGTATTTTTTTCATCACAATTTGTATTGAATTCCTACTGGATATGTAAAAATTGTTCCTTTAAAACCGATTCGCCTGGAATACTTTCATATCTTCCTGCAACAGGATCATACTTATTTTCCACAAGAGGATATGCCAATCCTGCAGGTGTATAAGCAAACTGACCCGTAATTCTCCATTTTTCCGAAATAGCAAATTCTAATCCTGCCTGCAGTTCAAATACCCATTTTCTGGGTCGCAGGCGTACTGATAGTCCCGCCCGATACTTTGGATACTCTGGAGATAATCACTCCGGGATCTTCCACTGATACCTCATTGCTATAATTGTACAGTTCACCTGTTGCACCGGCGAGATACATTCCTTGTATTCCTGTCCTTCCACTCCATCTCCCTCTCTCCCATCCGGCATAAAGTTGTGATTGCGCATATGATAGTGTAGTCGAATCAGGCGAAACCCTTCCTCTTTTCCTCAAAAACATATTCAGGTGTTGGATGATCCAGCATATTTGCAAATGTGCCGGTTCTAATTGTATAGCCAGAGATATTCCTGTAAAAACCCGCTCCTGATTTCAATCTTACTCCCATTCCAGCCTGTGCTCCTAAAATTGCTTTTTCATCACCCCTGCCCGGCACATTTGTAAGCACCATCAATTCCGATAAAATACTGAGACGCCATTTTATAGGTCTTACTATTGCATTACTCTTAAATTCCGGTCTTTCAATGTCCCAAATAAATGATCTGTTTAAGTACCCTATTGACAACACCGGAATCATCGAAATTTCCCCGACAGGTACCAGCGTCTGCTGAACATTATTGGTTATTACTTTTTCAGCCTGATCTTTTACTTGTTGGGTATCCTCTATTGTTTGTCCTGAAGTCTGGTTTTTGTTCTCAGGAACAAGCAAATTTTCAGCCCGCTCTTTCTTTGCGCAGATCTTATCTTTCCTGCACTTGCAACTTGGTTATTGTCTGCTTTAACTGAAGTTACTTCCTCAGATATTATGCCATTCTTTGACACTCCGTTTGCCAGTAATTTTGCTCAACTTCTCTTCTTTAGTGGCATTCTCACCGGGGAGCTATTTTTGCAATTTGCAATTCAGACGAAGTAACAGAATTTCTTTGTTTTCAGCTATGCTCCACCAAATCAGGCTCCCCCGATGAAATCATAATTGCTCCGGCAAAAATCCACCAAAAGCCAGATTATTCGCCGTCTCTTCTTTTCCTTACGCTCTAAATGCGCCAACGCCTTTTCCCAATAACATTGCTATATGCCTGGTTCGAGTTGCTGCATTGTATTCTGCACTTGTTTATCTATTGGTTTCATCATAAGTTTTTTTTTTGATGGCTTTAATGACTTTCCTCAAATCTCGCTCTCCAGCTTTTTTCTTGCCTCCCAGACATGCCAGCGAATTGTCACTTGTTTTCATTTCCAACCAGGTACTGATTTCTTCATAACTATATCCATCAATAGCATAAAGTCCAAATATCTGAGAAGTCAAAACCGGAAGATCTCTCAGCCAGTCGAGCATTTGTTCCGCATCCACTGCCGGATTTTCCACTGAAACTACACTCATATTTTGTTCCAAAGCTTTGATATCCTCTGGGCTCATTTGCTGTTGCTGCCTGTAGGATTTTTGTCTTCTGTAATTGTCAATTATTGCATTCAACATGATCCTTTTTGCCCAGTTTTCAAATGGAATATGTTGTTTCCGGGAGGGCAATCCTTTTAAAATTTTATAAAATCCCTCATTCAAATGTGACATCGCTTCCTGATCATCCCGACTGTATATTCTGCATATCCTTATCAAAAAAGGAAAGCAAGCCTCAAACAAAGCTTGCTGTGCCTTCCTCTCGGCATTGATACATTTCGCAATTAATTGGGAATTTATCTCCATATCTTCACCCGGATCTGTATTCTTTCTTTTTTCTGAATATAGACACTCTTTGAAAATGAAAGCAAGAATTGACTTTCATTTTCAAATCATGTCTAAAGCTATTACTTTTTGATGAATCTTGCACTCAAGTTTTGCCCCGCGTTCGAAGCACTCATAATATATAATCCTGAAGGCAAGCTATTTGTATTCCACAATTCTGAAGTTCCGGAGTCCTGCTCATTCAATCTGAATTGATGAACCTGCTGTCCATTCAGGTTGTAAACCTGAACAACTGTACCATTCTGAACTATTTTCGGCCATCGAATATTCAATTCTTCATTGACCAGGGTAGAAACACTAAGATTTCATCCACAGAAGACATAAACTCATTGTTTTCTATAACAACAGGTAGAAAAATGGCCGATCCTTTTGCATCCACTCCTATAGCAGTCATAAGTTCCTTCTCAGTTACTAATATTTCATTCCCCATTCCATCAGCCCGAAAGATTCAATTATCTCAGCTGAATTGCTGATTTTCAAATGTATAGAGCCATCATTATTTAATGATTTCTCTACGCTGATGCCACCTTGAATTCCCCCATTTGTTCCACTCAAAACAAGCCTCAGCTGTGCAACTTCCAAAAACTATAGTAACACAATATTCTACATTCAAATCTGCTACCTGAATACTTTCTGTTGTCGCTCCGGTACTCCAGAGATAAGTGCTTACCTGGGTATTTGGAGGGCTGGGCACAGCTATCAGCGAGTAACCTGCATTATTTCGCAAAGCCTTTATTCTTGCTTCGCATTTATTATCAAATGATATGTGAGTAAAAAGCACCTTCCTGCAGGTCCTTTGATCCGGATCAGACACCAGCACTTTGTAAAGTCCGGATTGAGTAACATTAATGGTTTGAGTAGTTTCACCTGTGTTCCAAATGTAATTGTAATTCAATGTATCATCATGGATCACTGTTAATGTTGCAGATGTCAGACTATCATATTCCACTCCAAGCACTGCTTTGATACATTCCTGTGGTGGTTCATGGTCAATGTGCAGGCTGAAGCCGTACATCCATTGGGGAAAGTTACTGTAACACAGTAATTACCCAGTTTCAGGACAATAATTTGTCTTAGTTGTATCACCTGTACCCATACATAAGTTCCACCTACAGGAGGAGCACTTAGTGCAGTAAGTTGCGTGCCCAAATTTCCTCTCCGGGAGACTATTGTAACTTTGCACCCATTAGAATTTTGCATAAAACATGCTTCCGCTGTACAATCTTTACTATCTGTAACAGTGACGCAATGCCTTCCAGGACCAGGATATGGAATGATCTGGGTGGTATCTCCTGTTGACCAGAGATAAGTGAAGGGAGCAGAACCATGGGCTACCGCGTGAAGAAACGCTGCGTCTGATGAATCTCTGGAAAACTTCACTTGAACTTTACAATGGTTTTGTTCGGAATTACAATAATTAAGTTTGAAGAAAATCACATTTGAATTACTGTTAGGTTGCGGCCTCTGGAACTCAGCTTTACGCTCTCCTTTGCAATTCACGAAAAAAACTTTTACCCATATTCCCGGGTCTCCATATTGTACGTCCGTCTCCACAGAGAAATTCCCCCGCCGCATCAGTGTTCACCATGTAAAGATGCTGGGTGGTATTTCCTGTCAATATGCTAATCTCAATAGCATTTTCCCTCAGCCGGATTTCCATCCTGATCAGACAAATTTCCGGCTACTATCAGATTTGAAGCAATGGGACAATTGTGCCATCAGGCAGAAAAAAAAAGAGTGTAATCCGTTTCATATGAGTTTTTTATAGTTTTAAAAGTCTTGTCTATACATTTACATACGCCTGCCACGCTTTCTCTGTTGGGTGCAGTCCATGAATTTTAACATTTAATCCGCCTTTGCTGATGATTTATAGATTTGGTCCTTTTATTCCGGTAGTACATGAATCTGCCTTTATCCACCCTCAGGCCGCAGTCACAGGCAATGTTATCATAGGCGGAATGTTTACATCGGACCCGGAGCGCCATTAGAGGAGAAAAAATTGTCTCATTGGGATGAATGCAGTCATCATGGACGAAGCGATTATTGAGGATGAATGTATCGTTGGTGCCCTCACATTCATTAGAGCACAATCCCGCATCCCCGCCCGTAGTTTGGTGGCGGGAAATCCTTACAAAATTCTCCGTCAGGTTAGCGATGAGATGCTCGCCTGGAAAACTGCAGGCACAGAATTATACCAGCAACTCCCCACTGAAATGAACCAAAACTGGGAACCTTGTGAGCCCCTTAGAGTGGTTCCGGATAACCTTCCATCTCAGGAAGATCTCTACAAAATCTGGAAAAAGAAATAAGATTTGGGCATCCCCTCGAGGTAATCTGAAAGTTGCAATTTTTGAATATGCAATTTCAGTTTACACGAGGTCGGGCTGTCCGCTTTACTTCGGTCGTCCCTTCCTCGTGCTCGCTCCCATCCCTGATGCAGTGCGTGTTAGAGTAAGAGTGGGACTTTATTTACCCGAATGGAATGTAAGTAATTTAAGGAATTATGTAATATTCAGATTAAACTATTCCTGAACTTTACAATTCAATCAATTCTTATGAAAGCAATTTGGAAAGGCAGCATCAATTTCGGTCTTGTCAATATACCAATTAAGTTATACAGTGGAGCTACTTCGAGTGGCATTGACCTGAACATGATTCGCAGGAAGGATCAATGCGCCATTCAGTACGTTCGGGTCTGCAAAGCAGATGGTAAAGAAGTCCCCTGGGACGAGATTGCCAAGGGTTACCAAAAAGAAATGGAGATTATGTAGTATTGGAGGACAGTGATTTTGAAAAAGTATTACCGGAAAAAACGAAGTCTATTGAAATCTTTGAATTCGTTCTTGAAGAAGAAATTCCTTCTAAATATCTGGAAAAACCTTACATCGTTGAACCAGAAAAAGCTGCCGCTAAAACTTATGCATTACTTCGGGAAGCACTCAAAAAATCCGGTAAGGTAGGGCTTTCAAAATTTGTTCTGCGAACCAAAGAGCATCTCGCTATTTTGAAAGAAGAAGATGGTGCAATCCTGTTGATCCAACTCCGTTTTGAGGATGAACTCAGAGATCCTGAAGAAGCAAATATTCCGGGAGACATCAAAATTCAGAAAAAAGAGTTGGACATGGCGATGTCCATCATTGATCAGCTTACAGAAAAATTTGATCCATCAAAATATAAAGACACTTACAAAGATGAGCTTATGAAGCTAATCAAAAAGAAAGCAGCCACTCCTAAAGGTAAAAAAGTTGCACTCAAAGAAGAAACCACTCCTGCAAAGAAAAAACCGGTGGAAGATGATTTACTCGCTCAATTAAAAGCTAGTCTGGAAGCCATTCAGAATTAAGGTATGTCTCTGAAAATATAACAGTAAGAGAAATTTCAAGAAAACAAAGGAGCCTAAAGGATCGAAAAAGGAATCCGGTGGTGCTTTGCGATTCGTTGTTCAAAAACACGCTGCCTCCAGACTTCACTATGATTTTAGATTGGAAATAAATGGAGTGCTCGTCAGCTGGGCTGTCCCTAAAGGTCCTTCTGCCAACCCTGCAGACAAAAGATTAGCGATCCAAACGGAGGATCACCCAATGGATTACATTGATTTTGAAGGAATCATTCCTCAGGGCGAATATGGCGGCGGAACAGTTATAGTCTGGGATAATGGAATCTATCATGCTGAGGGAAATGAAGATGTTATCAAAGACAATTCCTCATGAAAAAAAACACTGAAGGATGGAGCAATTAAAATTGTACTGAAAGGTGAAAAAACTCAATGGTTCCTGGCATATGGTGCTTATGAAAGGCGATGAAGAAACACGCCAATGGCTTTTAATGAAATCGAAAGACGAGTTTGCTGACCCTAAAAATAGCTTTGATGAAAATCAGTATTAAGCGGCAAAACCCTGGATCAAGTTGCTACAGGAGTGAAGAATGAAGTCATTAAGGGATGAATCCAAAATGGATTCAAAAAAAGTTGAAAGAGCTGAAAACATATCGATGTTTCTGTCATCGATTCATCTAAAGAAGGATTCCATGCGAGGGACCTTTGCAGCGGCAAAAAAATAGACAATTTTCCTTCTGATTGGAGACCTATGCTGGCTACGCTTGCTGATGAGGCATTTGACAATGAAGAATGGATTTTCGAAGACAAATATGATGGTTACAGAGCATTGGCAGAAATAAATGAAAAAGCTGCGAAGCTCATTTCAAGGAATGGTTTGAAATTTACTAAGTACCCCTCCATTGTAGAAGCTTTGGAAAAATGTTTCCAAAAAAACTTGATCCTGACGGTGAAATCGTTGTTGAAGACAGTATGGGGAAAAGTCGTTTCCAATGGTTGCAGCATTTCGAAGATAATCCCAAACGTGGAATACTTAAGTTTTATGTTTTTGATATTCTCTATTTTAATGGTTTTGACCTTCGACCACTTGAATTAATTCAGCGTAAGAAAATTCTGAAGGCACTATTACCCAAATTGGATAACATCTTCTATTCTGAACACATAACTCAACATGGCTTGAAAGCCCTGGAAAAAGCCAAACAATCAGGAGCAGAGGGAATCATTGCCAAACGGGCAAATTCTAAGTACTATTCTGCCAAACGAAGCAAGGATTGGTTGAAAATAAAATTGCTTCAGCACCAAGAGATGGTTATAGGCGGCTATACAGAGCCTGGTGGAAGTCGGAAGGGATTGGGCGCTCTTCTCTGTGGCTATTATGAAGGTGAAACTCTGAGATATTCTGGAAAAGTTGGTACCGGATTTACAGAATCAATCCTGAAAGAATTAACGCAAAAATTAGAAAAGTTAGAACGCAAAACATCACCTTTCACAGATCCCCCTCATGAAAAATCTGTACATTGGGTAAACCCCATTTTGGTCGCCCAGATCAAATATTCGGAACTTACAGAAACAAACAGCATGCGGCATCCTGTTTATCTTGGGCTGAGGCCAGATAAAAATGCCAGGGAGGTTGTCCTGGAAATCCCTCAATTTGAAACTGATGCAGTAGCAGAAAATAAAGAAAATATGAAGAAGCTTGACTCTGGTAAATTATCGAACAAAGAAAATCTTCCACTAAAGCTTACTGAAGCAAAAGCAAAGGAATTAAGTAACAAAGTTTCGTTTACAAATCTGGATAAGATTTTCTGGCCAAAAGAGAAAATCACAAAAGGTCATGTTATCTCTTATTATAATGAGATAGCCGATTTTATTCTTCCACATTTACTTGACAGACCAGAATCACTCAGACGAACTCCGGATGGCCTGAAGTCTGAGGGATTCTTTCAGAAAAATGTGGAAGGGATGGTACCCAAATGGATTAAAACACGTAAAATCAAGTCAGATTCTAAGGAGGAGTCAATCGAATACATGCTATGCCAGGATAAGGATTCCTTATTATTCATGGCAAATTGGGGCTGTATTGAAATCAATCCATGGGCAAGCCGCGTGGGGTCCATTAATAACCCCGACTTTATCATTTTTGACATTGATCCCAAGGATGCCCCCCTTGGCAATACTATTAAAACTGCATTGAAACTGAAAGAAGTTCTGGATGCATTAAATGTTAAGGGATTCCTGAAAACTTCTGGTGGAAATGGTTTACATGTATTTATACCGGTTCTTCCTAAATATTCATATGAGCAAACCAGGAATTTCTCACATCTAATTAGCCAGATGGTGCATAAGCAACTTCCGGGAATCACTAGTTTAGAAAGGATGCCTGCGAAAAGGAAAGGCAAAGTCTATCTTGATTATCTTCAGAATGGGCGTGGAAAAACCATGGCCAGTATATATTCTCTCCGTCCCCGACCCAATCTTGGGGTCAGTACTCCATTAGACTGGAATGAGCTAAGTGATTCCTTTGACATGAATGAATTTAACTACTTTACCATCCTTCCCCGTCTCGCTGAGAAAGGGGATCTCTGGAAAGAAATCCTGAAGGACCCAATGGATTTGAAAACTGTCCTCAATGGTTTGCGTTAGGAAAGCTTTTCTATGAATGTATGTAATTAAAATTCCCCGGAAGCTTGTATAAATGAATAATAATTCATTTATTTACACCCACAATGGCAAGAGCAAAAGATCCGGGTAAAATTGCGCTAATTTATGATTCGACTCTTTCGTTAATCATGAAGAGTGGATATACGGATTTAAGGATGGCAGATGTTGCCAAAGAAGCTGGCATGGCGACAGGCACTTTGTACATATATTTTAAGAATAAAGAAGAGCTAATTAATACACTTTTTTTACAACTTAAAGAAGAGAAAATCAAACAGATGTTTGAAAACACACGACCCACAGACAGCTTTTTATTTCATTCAAAAAACTCTGGTCAGCATACTTTACAATCAGTTTAAAGGAATACCCAAAAATGCTTTTCATTGAGCAATACGCTTATTCTTCTCTATTATCAGCAGAGACAAAGTCCAGGTCTGATGAGTTGGTTGCCCCTCTATTAGAAATATTATTAAAAGCTCAGGAAGAAGATCTAATCATGAAAATCCCCCCGGAAATTATGATGAGCCACATCATGGGGGCTACACTTGAAATTGTCAAATATTTTGTAAACACATCTACTCATCCAAGTCAGGAGATCTTCGAGCAAAGCTTCCAAATGGCCTGGAACAGCATTCGCAAATAATTTTTTTTAATAATAAATGAATATATATTCACTTTAAAACAACACTATCATGAATAAGAATGCTCTCATCACCGGCGCGTCCTCTGGAATAGGACTTGAACTTGCTCACATCTTTGCACAGAACAAAACGGATTTAGTTTTGGTGGCCAGATCAGAAAAAGCCCTCAAGGAACTTGCTCCTTCTAGAAAATAAACACAATATCAAAGTGCATGTACTGGCTTTGGACTTAAGTATTGCGGACAGTGCTCAATTAGTTTATAATTTTACACAAATGCATCAGTTGAGGATAGACTATTTGATTAACAATGCAGGACTTGGTGATTTTGCTATGTTTGCTGAAAGCAATTGGGACAAACAAGCACAGATGATCAATCTCAATATCCTTGCATTGACACATCTGACACATCTCTACCTACCCGATATGATAAAAAGGAGAAATGGAAGGATCATGAATGTTGCCTCTACTGCTTCCTTCCAACCTGGCCCTACTATGAGTGTTTATTATGCTAGTAAAGCATTTGTTCTACATTTCAGTGAAGCTATCGCAAATGAACTCGAAGGATCAGGTGTAACAGTTACAGCCCTTTGTCCTGGTCCTACAGCCAGTGGCTTCCAGGATGCAGCAGATCTGAATGAAAGTAAATTAGTGAAAGGCCGCAAACTCCCGGATGCTAAATCTGTCGCCTCTTATGGATACAAAGCAATGATGAAGGGAAAAGTCGTAGCCATTCATGGTTTAATGAATACAATTATGGCCACCGGAATACGGTTCACTCCCAGATCCTGGGTTGTAAAATGGCCAGAAAATTGCAGGATAAGTAAGCATACACACCTTATTATTGTTAAACTCAGGTCAGCTCTAATTTGTGTTTGTGACAAAGGGCAAATCGTGATTAGCTCCTCATCTAAAACCCTGAAGCTGATTGTGTGTCTAAACAACAGTTAAAACTGCCTGTTTCAATTATCATTCATAATTCACACCACCTGTTCAACTGGCTGTTTGTCATGAGAGAGGGCAAATATTTATTTGCCCCTACATTACAATCCTGAATATGATTGTGGGCATAGTGCAGTTAACTAAATCATTATTCGCAATAGATGTTCACCTGGTTGTATGTCATGAGAGAGGGCAATATTTATTTGCCCTACATTACAATCCTGAATATGATTGTGGGCATAGTGGGCTGTTTACGGCTGTCAAAATCAACATTGACTCTTTATTCAATAACTCATAATTCACCCCGCAACAAACAGAGTAATTACAACAAAAGCCCGTAGAGAGCAACCAGAAAGTTAGGAGGCAAGGGTACGGTGGGGTGGAGTTTCCAGATCGGGATGGGGGTAACAGGAGGGCAGATTTTTAAACAGCGCGGATGGATAAACAATATGGAGGGAAAGATGCCAGCGAATGGTGGGGAGAGAAGGATGACACCAAAGATTGGGTGGAGCAATGGTGGTGGACAGAAGCAATGGTGAGACTTAAAAAGATGTAGGAGGAGATGGGGGAGGAAGAATATAAAACACCAAAAAACGGCACCAAAACCACCGAACTATGAATGGGTGCGAAGGGTAGTTAAACAAGGTGTAGAGGCCGGGGATTAGAAGCAGGGAGTACATAGGGTACCAACCATAAAAAAAAACCGGGAGGGGGAAGGACAGTTAGAGACCATCCAAAATCGGAGAACATCCCAAAGGGGGGAATGTGGAGATACATACAGATTCAATCGTGAAGGAATGGGATTGATGGTGAGGTTTTGTACTATGAAGACCACAGTCAAAGAGTTTAAGAATTGGTGAAAAGGACAACTGATAGAGAAGTGGAGTGGCAGATTTGAATAACTTATTAGAGGGTATAGAAGAATTGTCAACTTATTCTTATCTTATATCTTATATCTTATATCTTATATCTTATATCTTATCTCTTATCTCTTATATCATATCTTATATTTCCAGGATTTAAGGCTCCCTTCGGTGAGCCTTCCCTTCATCTCGACACAAAATATGTTCGGAGAGAATCCATACTAGTTTGTTGGACCGCAGATCCTTATCACTTTCAATTTCAGCCGGACATCTTACTGTGGAGATCTCCGCAAGCTTCCATGATCCGCATTTTTGCTTCTGCAGTATCATCTTCTCCTCCGATGATTGCACCAGCGTGGCCCATTTTTCTTCCTTTTGGCGGACTGTCCTGCAATGAAACCTTCCAACAGGCTTTGTAACCACGTTCCTTATCCAGTAGGCAGCGTCTGCTTCCATATTTCCTCCAATCTCCAATCACACTATCCCTTCAGTCTCCGGGTCCTCCATCAATAATCAAAAATACTGCTTCTTGCGTAGAGGTACACCGCCAACAATAGACTTCCAATCCCATACAAGAGATTGGATCTCCAATCCTGCCTTTGTTACCTGATCCACAGCTTTACATGTCAATGTGCCTGAACGGGACACAATACCAATGGTTCCTTTTGCGATGGATGAACCCTGGCATAACTCCAACTTTTAGCTTCGTCAGGTGTAATAATGCCAGGACAATTTGTCCAATTAAGTGGCAATCAAACCGGCTGATATAAGATTTTACTTTGACCATCTCCTGAACAGGAATTCCTTTCAGTGATACAAAGATGACTTTCACCCTGCTTCGCAGCTTCCATAATGGCGTCAGCACCGAAAGCTTATGCGGAACAAAACTTTGAAGAAACATCGGCCCTTCTTTTGCACAGTACCAGTAACTGTATTAAAAACAGCCTCTCCAAGGTGCCTAACTCCTCCTACTCCGGGAGTCACACCCACCCACTATATCCGGTGCTATATTCAATCATCTGACCGGCATGAAATGTTCCTTCCTTTTTCCTGTAAATCCTTGTACTATAATTTGGAAGCCTTGTTCACTAAAACTACAGATGTTAATCTATGTTTTTGTTCTCGTACTATAATGAAGATATCTTCATTTTTCTCTGTATAAAGTATTTCTCTCTGGCAAACTTTTCTTTGTATCTCTCAAGGCTTGCCGTTCATTTTGCAGACAGTGATCATTCCAGCGTAGTTGACCTTGTCCTTTCTAATGTGCCTCTGGTCATATACAGCTGAAATTGAGTGCAAAACCTATGCTTATCAAAAATAAAGCATCCATCCAAAAACACTAACAATAGTAATATGTATTTACTCTTGAGTGCTTCCGAAATCTTGCTTTCCACTTTCCTAATTCTTAATTTGTAACGCTTTTATCATATTACGATTATTTGTAATGTAAAAATAGTACAGAAAGTGCATTTTACAATACAAACAGCGTTACATATTACATATTTTTTTATAATATATAAATATTATCCACCTTTTGTGAATAACTGCCATTCAGGCATTTATCAAAAAATCAACCTTAAAATCGCCCTGCCGGGGAATACTCCTTCTGCGCCCGATTCTTGTTCAATTCTGATTAATTGATTGTATTTAGCAATCCTGTCAGAACGTGAAGCAGATCCGGTTTTGATCTGGCCTGTATTCAATGCAACTGCCAGATCCGCAATTGTAGTATCTTCTGTCTCTCCGCTTCTATGACTCATCACTGATGTGTAGCTGTGACGGGTTGCTAATGCAACAGTATCTATGGTTTCTGAAATAGGATCCGATTTGATTCACTTTCACTTTCAGTATAGAGTTTGCTACCCTTCATCGATTCCCCGTTGAAGTCTTTGAGTGTTAATCACAAAAGATCGTCTCCAACGATCTGAATTTT
>JADJJU010000026.1 GCA_016706365.1 Saprospiraceae bacterium | reverse complement strand
TATCCTGATCTTTACTCAAGTAGAGCCATCTCTTTTGTATTTCTGTGGATTTTCTGAATCCATCAAAGCCCAGTAGTATTGATAACGATTCTTTTAGCCCCGAGGCATAAAAGCACCTTCCGCCTTTCCATTTTTCTAAATGTGCCCAGAAGACTTTTAAAAAGCCTTCATTTAAGTAGCTGCTGCTTCCTGATCATCCGTAGTGTACTGACGACATACCTTCATCAGAGGCACATAGCATGCCTGATAAAGTGTATGCTGAAACAGAGCGTTCACCCCGAATGCATCCTTCTATGATTGTTGAATTCTATAATTATCATAGTCTGCGCCTCTGGCTTAAGGCGATTTTTAGTGAATAAATTTGATCTATACTTACTTTCCAAACTGGTTTCCGGAAGTATAGATGCAAGAAGTTGCGAAGAGGTTGCAGCCACAATGCAAAATCAGATGAACACCATTTTTGACTGTATCATTCCCATTTTTAGCCTGATAAAATATTTGCAAATTTATCAAGTTGCTCTTCATTCTACGTTTCCAAGACTTTTCAATCGACTTACCTCAGAGTAATTTCCTGAGGAAATCATACAATGAAACAAACCGCTCATCTACATCCATCACTAATCAATCGAATAATAATATCCGCCAATCATCCGGTCATCGTGGCCATTCTTTCTTACTTACTTGTTTTACTTTAAAAAAAGAACAACTTTTAAGCTCTCATCGATTTGTGAACAAAATATAATTGAATTGTTTCAAAAATACTCCAAATAAAAAGGAACCGGAATTACTTTTCTACCTTACGTTGAAACAAGCGCCGATCCAAAGCCAAATGTGTGTCGGAAACGAAAAGTAATCTCCAGGTTCATAACTTATCTCTACTCTTCTAAATACCTCTCCAATTGAGATATTTATTTCTTCCGGGATGCTCTTGGCTTAAGCATTCAGACTCCTTTTTACTGGAAATTATCTTATCAGGGAAGTAAATTTCTAGTTATAATCAAACTGATCACTTTTAGAAAAAGCAATGTTTCAAATTAAAAGGAGACTTATTTATCTAAATTTCAATTACTTGTGCATTCACATACTGTCCTTCGACACCCATTTTTTCCTTGTTCACCTACTCTCACGAAAGAATAGTACTCAGTCGTTTGTCTGATGCTGAAAAATTTAAAATAATTAATGGTTTATGTTCGTTTGTAACTTCAGGTCTCGTACAAGTTTCTTCACAGGAGTGCACGACGTGCTTAAGTCTTAACTACAGGGAGCCATTGTCGCATCCACTACCTACCCTTTCATGTCTACTTCTGTCTTTTAGGTGAATTGGCTGGACTTGGAAGTGACCATGATGTCTTTCATACCTATTCTTAATTTGATGGGTGATTCGCTGCGCTCCCCTGGCACAGTTGTTTTTCTGGTACGAACCAAAGTGATGTCTTTTTCCATTTTTCAGCTTCGCCTAGCTGGAATATGAGACAGTAAGCAGTCTTGCGATTGGTGGAGGGTTTTGAGTTTGAGTCTGCTTGAGTTGTGCGTTGAGATATTCAAGACAATCAACCCGCACCGGATGTTCATCCGGGCAAGTGCGGACTTGAAGCGGCTGTTCAGCTTTCTAGATGGTACCACAAGGACGCCTACCTCCTGCCCGGCTATTAAGTCTCGACATCCTCCAGTCTACCTGAGGCTCATAACATGTTTGTATACGTGGCTGTTCCATCTTACATCACTTCATCTTATATCTTATATCTTATATCTCATAACTCATACCAGCTGTTTCAATCATCACTCATCATTCATAATTCAAAACTCCCTAGGGTAACCCCACTCGAAGCCAGCCATGACAATTCTCCAATAGAATAGCATCCTGACGGACTAAACAAGGTGGCTGTAAATCTTACTTTCATGGCAAGTGTTGGTCGTTCCCTGCCTCTTTTTCCTACTCCCGGATTTCTACTATTATAAATCTGTTTGTACCTGCGGTCTGTTTGACCTATAGATTATACCTGATCTGTCTTTGTAAGTTATATTGACAGTTTTTAATTGCTTTTGTCGATGACATCAATAGTTGTCAACCATTCAGATTTAAAATTGAAACTATTCCATAAGAATAAAAAAATCTGTTGGTATTGTCTTTCAACAATCGTTTGCTATGTGAAAACTTCCTTGAATGAATATCTACCATTTGAATATGGTAAAACTTGGCACTATCTGTGCTTATATGCCTGGTATTTTGATTACCATTCAACCAAATATATTGTATCCTGCCGTTTTCCATTAGACAATCTGCCCTCAGTCTGACAGATTGTTGATTATCCGCTACCAATAATCCAATTTGGAAAGGTATTTTGGAAAATCGGCTGAGGGCTTACATCAATGCAAAACTTTCCATTTTTTGACCCGGTTCCGTATTCCACACACACAGGTATCATTCCTCTCCCCCGGCATCAATAAAATAGTATCTGAAGAGGGGCTTTCTACCTTTTGATACCCGGCCTGAATAGAACGAATCTCAAGATTTTCATCATTTTTTGTCATAAGCCGCAACTGATGCAAAGTTCTTATTATTCCTCCTTCCCGCATATAAACCAGAGAATCAGAAATAAACGGCTGCCATTGAATGACCGGATCATTTCCTTCATTTCTATTCCTTAACTGAATCGACAGAAACCGACCATCTGGCCCGGAAGATTCCAGCTTACCAGAGAACTCCCACACAGAGTCTTCTACAAATTCAGCTCCTGTAATCAGCCTGATTCCTCCCTGCTCTATTCCAAATTTCAAATCCTCATTCCCAGCCTTTCCACTAATTCCAAATGGTATGCCGGTATAAGTTGAATCCGGAATCTCAACTTTTCACATGAGGACCATGCCAGCAACAGCATCAACCCTCCCAATTTTAAATGTATTTTTTTCATCACAATTTGTATTGAATTCCTACCTGGATATGTAAAAATTGTTCCTTTAAAACCGATTCACCCGGAATACTTTCATATCTTCCTGCAACAGGATCATACTTATTTTCCACAAGAGGATATGCCAATCCTGCAGGTGTATACGCAAACTGACCCGTAATTCTCCATTTTTCCGAAATAGCAAATTCTAATCCTGCCTGCAGTTCAAATACCCATTTTCTAAATGCAGGCGTACTGATAGTCCCGCCCGATACTTTGGATACTCTGGAGATAATCACTCCGGGATCTTCCACTGATACCTCATTGCTATAATTGTACAGTTCACCTGTTGCACCGGCGAGATACATTCCTTGTATTCCTGTCCTTCCACTCCATCTCCCTCTCTCCCATCCGGCATAAAGTTGTGATTGCGCATACGATAGTGTAGTCGGAATCAGGCGAAACCCTTCCTCTTTTTCCTCAAAAACATATTCAGGTGTTGGATGATCCAGCATATTTGCAAATGTGCCGGTTCTAATTGCATAGCCAGCAGATATTCCTGTAAAAAAACCCGCTCCTGATTTCAATCTTACTCCCATTCCAGCCTGTGCTCCTAAAATTGCTTTTTCATCACCCCTGCCCGGCACATTTGCTAAGCACCATCAATTCCGATAAAATACTGAGACGCCATTTTTAGGTCTTACTATTGCATTACTCTTAAATTCCGGTCTTTCAATGTCCCAAATAAATGATCTGTTTAAGCACCCTATTGACAACACCGGAATCATCGAAATTTCCTTCGGGTACCAGCGTCTGCTGAACATTATTGGTTATTACTTTTTCAGCTCTGATCTTTTACTTGTTGGGTATCCTCTATTGTTTGTCCTGAAGTCTGGTTTTGTTCTCAGGAACAAGCAAATTTTCAGCCCGCTCTTTCGGATGCGGCAATTTGTCTTCCAATATTTGCGCAGATCTTATCTTTCCTACACTTGCAACTTGGTTATTGTCTGCTTTAACTGAAGTTACTTCCTTAGATATTATGCCATTATTTGACACTCCGTTTCCTGTAATTTTGCTCAACTTCTCTTCTTTAGTGGCATTCTCACCGGGAGCTATTTTTGCAATTTGCAATTCAGACGAAGTAACAGAATTTCTTTTGTTTTCAGCTATGCTCCACCAAATCAGGCTCCCCGATGAAATCATAATTGCTCCGGCAAAAATCCACCAAAAGCCGATTATTCGCCGTCTCTTCTTTTCCTTACGCTCTAAATGCGCCAACGCCTGTTCCCAATAAGCATTGCTATATGCCTGGTTCAGTTGCTGCATTGTATTCTGCACTTGTTTATCTATTGGTTTCATCATAAGTTTTTTTGATGGCTTTTAATGACTTTCTCAAATCTCGCTGCCAGCTTTTTTCTTGCCTCCCAGACATGCCAGCGAATTGTCACTTGTTTCATTTCCAACCAGGTACTGATTTCTTCATAACTATATCCATCAATAGCATAAAGTCCAAATATCTGAGAAGTCAAAACGGAAGATCTCTCAGCCAGTCGAGCATTTGTTCCGCATCCACTGCCGGATTTTCCACGAAACTACACTCATATTTTGTTCCAAAGCTTTGATATCCTCAGGGCTCATTTGCTGTTGTTGCCTGTAGGATTTTTGTCTTCTGTAATTGTCTATAATTGCATTCAACATGATCCTTTTTGCCCAGTTTTCAAATGGAATATGTTGTTTCCGGGAGGGCAATCCTTTTAAAATTTTATAAAATCCCTCATTCAAATGTGACATAGCTTCCTGATCATCCCGACTGTATATTCTGCATATCCTTATCAAAAAAGGAAAGCAAGCCTCAAACAAAGCTTGCTGTGCCTTCCTCTCGGCATTGATACATTTCGCAATTAATTGGGAATTTATCTCCATATCTTCACCCGGATCTGTATTCTTTCTTTTTTCTGAATATAGACACTCTTTGAAAATGAAAGCAAGAATTGACTTTCATTTTCAAATCATGTCTAAAGCTATTACTTTTTGATGAATCTTGCACTCAAGTTTTGCCCTGTGTTTGAAGCACTCATAATATATAATCCTGAAGGCAAGCTACTTGCATTCCACAGATTCTGAAGTTCCGGAGTCCTGCTCATTCAATCTGAATTGATGAACCTGCTGTCCATTCAGGTTGTAAACCTGAACAACTGTACCATTCTGAACTATTTTCGGCCATCGAATATTCAATTCTTCATTGAACAGGGTAGGAAACACTAAGATTTCATCCACAGAAGACATAAACTCATTGCTTTCTATAACAACAGGTAGAAAAATGGCCGATCCTTTGGCATCCACTCCTATAGCAGTATAAGTTCCCGCCTCAGTTACTAATATTTTATTGCCCATTCCCTCAGCCCAGAAAGATTCAATTATCTCAGCTGAATTGCTGATTTTCAAATGTATAGAACCATCATTATTTACTGATTTCTGTACATTGATACCACCTTGATTTCCCCCATTTGTTCCACCAACACAAGCCTCAGCTGTGCAACTTCCAAAAACTATAGTAACACAATATTCTTCATTCAAATCTGCTACCTGAATACTTTCAGTTGTCGCTCCGGTACTCCAGAGATAAGTGCTTACCTGGGTATTTGGAGGACTGGGCACAGCTATCAGCAAGTAACCTGCATTATTTCGCAAAGCCTTTATTCTTGCTTCGCATTTGTCCAAATGTTACGTGAGTAAACAACACCTTTCTGCAGGTTCTTTGATCCGGATCAGACACCAGCACTTTGTAAAGTCGGATTGAGTAACATTAATGGTTTGAGTAGTTTCACCTGTGTTCCAAATGTAATTGTAATTCAATGTATCATCATGGATTACTGTTAATGTTTGCAGATGGCAGACTATCATATTCCACTCAAGCACTGCTTTTGATACATTCCTGTGGTGGTTCGTGGTCAAGTGTGCAGGCTGAAGCCGTACATCCATTGGGGAAGGTTACAGTAACACAGTAATTACCCGGTTTCAGGACAATAATTGTCTTAGTTGTATCACCTGTACTCCATACATAAGTTCCACCTACAGGAGGAGCACTTAGTGCAGTAAGTTGCGTGCCCAAATTTCCTCTCCGGGAGACAATTGTTACTTTGCACCCATTAGAATTTTGCATAAAACATGCTTCCGCTGTACAATCTTTACTATCTGTAACAGTGACGCAATACCTTCCAGACAGATACGGAATGATCTGGGTGGTATCTCCTGTTGACCAGAGATAAGTGAAGGGAGCAGAACCATGGGCTACCGCGTGAAGAAACGCTGCGTCCGATGAATCTCTGGAAAACTTCACTTGAACTTTACAATGGTTTTGTTCGGAATCACAATAATTAAGTTTGAAGAAAATCACATTTGAATTACTGTTAGGTTGCGGCCTCTGGAACTCAGCTTTCGCTCTCCTTTGCAATTCACGAAAAACTTTTACCCAAATTCCCGGGTCTCCATATTGTACGTCCGTCTCCACAGAGAAATTCCCGCCGCATCTGTGTTCACCATGTAAAGATGCTGGGTGTTATTTCCTGTCAATATGCTAATCTCAATAGCATTTCCTCAGCCGGATTTCCATCCTGATCAGACAAATTTCCGGCTACTATCAGATTTGCCGCAAGGGACAATTGTGCGATCAGGCAGTAAAATAAAAGAGTGTAATCCGTTTCATATGAGTTTTTTATAGTTTTAAAAAATCTTGTCTATACATTTACATACGCCTGCCACTCTTTCTCTGTTGGGTGCAGTCCATAAATTTTAACATTTAATCTGCCTTTGCTGATGATTTATAGATTTGGTCCTTTTATTCCGGTAATACATGAATCTGCCTTTATCCACCCTCAGGCCGCAGTCACAGGCAATGTTATCATAGGCAGGAATGTTTACATCGGACCCGGAGCTGCCATTAGAGGAGATTGGGGAGGAATTGTCATAGAAGATGGCTGCAATGTCCAGGAAAATTGTACCATTCATATGTTTCCGGGCATCACAGTAAGACTTCAGGAATCAGCACATATAGGCCATGGAGCTATAATCCATGGAGCTATGATCGGCAAAAATTGTCTTATTGGAATGAATGCAGTCATCATGGACGAAGCGATTATTGAGGATGAATGTATCGTTGGTGCCCTCACATTCATTAGAGACACAATCCCGCATCCCGCCGTAGTTTGGTGGCGGGAAATCCATCTAAAATTCTCCGTCAGGTTAGCGATGAGATGCTCGCCCGGAAAACTGCAGGCACAGAATTATACCAGCAACTCCCACTGAAATGAACCAAAACTGGGAACCTTGTGAGCCCCTTAAGTGGTTCCGGATAACCTTCCATCTCAGGAAGATCTCTACAAAATCTGGAAAAAGAAATAAGATTTGGGCATCCCCGCGAGGTAATCTGTACAAGCAATCCAGGAAAGACCTTGCTTGCAAAGTCTTTCAAACAACAACGTATCATCAGATTACTCGAGGTCGGGCTGTCCGCTTTACTTCGGTCGTCCCTTCCTCGTGCTCGCTCCCATCCCTGATGCAGTGCGTGTTAGAGTAAGAGTGGGGACTTTATTTACCCGAA
Organism: Saprospiraceae bacterium; assembly: GCA_016706365.1. Taxonomy (GTDB): domain Bacteria; phylum Bacteroidota; class Bacteroidia; order Chitinophagales; family Saprospiraceae; genus SLDF01. The sequence continues at coordinate 13,414 of JADJJU010000026.1, read as the reverse complement.
TGGAATGTAAGTAATTTAAGGAATTATGTAATATTCAGATTAAACTATTCCTGAACTTTTACAATTCAATCAATTCTTATGAAAGCAATCTGGAAAGGCAGCATCAATTTCGGTCTTGTCAATATACCAATTAAGTTATACAGTGGAGCTACTTCGAGTGGCATTGACCTGAACATGATTCGCAGGAAGGATCAATGCGCCATTCAGTACGTTCGGGTCTGCAAAGCAGATGGTAAAGAAGTCCCCTGGGACGAGATTGCCAAGGGTTACCAAAAGAAAATGGTGATTATGTAGTATTGGAGGACGGTGATTTTGAAAGTATTCACCGGAAAAAACGAAAGTCTATTGAAATCTTTGAATTCGTTCTTGAAGAAGAAATTCCTCTAAATATCTGGAAAAAACCTTACACATCGTTGAACCAGAAAAAACTGCCGCTAAAACTTATGCATTACTTCGGAAGCACTCAAAAAATCCGGTAAGGTAGGACTTTCAAAATTTGTTCTACGAACCAAAGAGCATCTCGCTATTTTGAAAGAAGAAGATGGTGCAATCCTGTTGATCCAACTCCGTTTTGAGGATGAACTCAGAGATCCAGAAGAAGCCAATATACCGGGAGACATCAAAAATTCAGAAAAAGAGTTGGACATGGCGATGTCATCATTGATCAGCTTACAGAAAAATTTGATCCATCAAAATATAAAGACACTTACAAAGATGAGCTTATGAAGCTAATCAAAGAAAGCAGCCACTCCTAAAGGTAAAAAAGTTGCACTCAAAGAAGAAACCACTCCTGCAAAGAAAAAACCGGTGGAAGATGATTTACTCGCTCAATTAAAAGCTAGTCTGGAAGCCATTCAGAATTAAGGGTATGTCTCTCGAAAAATATAACAGTAAGAGAAATTTCAAGAAAACAAAGGAGCCTAAAGGGTCGAAAAAGGAATCCGGTGGTGCTTTGCGATTCGTTGTTCAAAAACATGCTGCCTCCAGACTTCACTATGATTTTAGATTGGAAATAAATGGAGTGCTCGTCAGCTGGGCTGTCCCTAAGGTCCTTCTGCCAACCCTGCAGACAAAAGATTAGCGATCCAAACGGAGGATCACCCAATGGATTACATTGATTTTGAAGGAATCATTCCTCAGGGCGAATATGGCGGCGGAAACAGTTATAGTATGGGATAATGGAATCTATCATGCTGAGGAAATGAAGATGTTATCAAAGACAATTCCCTCATGAAAACAACTGAAGGATGGAGCAATTAAAATTGTACGCAAAGGTGAAAAACTCAATGGTTCTTGGCATATGGTGCTTATGAAAGGCGATGAAGAAACACGCCAATGGCTTTTAATGAAATCGAAAGACTAGTTTGCTGACCCTAAAAATAGCTTTGATGAAAAATCAGTATTAAGCGCAAAACCCTGGATCAAGTTGCTACAGGGTGAAGAATGAAGTCATTGCTAAGGATGAATCCAAAATGGATTCAAAAAAAAAGTTGAAAGAGCTGAAAAACATATCGATGTTTCTGTCATCGATTCATCTAAAGAAGGATTCCATGCGAGGGACCTTGCAGCGGCAAAAAAAATAGACAATTTTCCTTCTGATTGGAGACCTATGCTGGCTACGCTTGCTGATGAGGCATTTGACAATGAAGAATGGATTTTCGAACACAAATATGATGGTTACAGAGCATTAGCAGAAATAAATGAAAAAGCTGTGAAGCTCATTTCAAGGAATGGTTTGAAATTTACTAAGTACCCCTCCATTGTAGAAGCTTTGGAAAATGTTTCCAAAAACTTGATCCTGGACGGTGAATCGTTGTTGAAGACAGTATAGGAAAAGTCGTTTCCAATGGTTGCAGCATTTCGAAGATAATCCCAAACGTGGAATGCTTAAGTTTTATGTTTTTGATATTCTCTATTTTAATGGTTTTGACCTTCGACCACTTGAATTAATTCAAGCGTAAGAAAATTCTAAAGGCACTATTACCCAAATTGGATAACATCTTCTATTCTGAACACATAACTCAACATGGCTTGAAAGCCCTGGAAAAAGCCAAACAATCAGGAGCAGAGGGAATCATTGCCAAACGGGCAAATTCTAAGTACTATTCTGCCAAACGAAGCGGATTGGTTGAAAATAAAATTGCTTCCGCACCAGGAGATGGTTATAGGTGGCTATACAGAGCCTGGTGGAAGTCGGAAGGGATTAGGCGCTCTTCTCTTGTGGCTATTATGAAGGTGAAACTCTGAGATATTCTGGAAAAGTTGGTACCGGATTTACAGAATCAATCCTGAAAGAATTAACGCAAAAATTAGAAAAGTTAGAACGCAAAACATCACCTTTCACAGATCCCCCGCAGAAAAATCTGTACATTGGGTAAACCCCATTTTGGTCGCCCAGATCAAATATTCGGAACTTACAGAAAACAAACAGCATGCGGCATCTCTGTTTATCTTGGGCTGAGGCCAGATAAAAATGCCGGGGAGGTTGTCCTGGAAATCCCTCAATTTGAAACTGATGCAGTAGCAGAAAATAAAGAAAATATGAAGAGCTTGACTCTGGTAAATTATCGAACAAAGAAAATCTTCCACTAAAGCTTACTGAAGCAAAAGCAAAGGAATTAAGTAACAAGTTTCGTTTACAAATCTGGATAAGATTTTCTGGCCAAAGAGAGAAAATCACAAAAGGTCATGTTATCTCTTATTATAATGAGATAGCCGATTTTATTCTTCCACATTTACTTGACAGACCACAATCACTCAGACGAACTCCGGATGGCCTGAAGTCTGAGGGATTCTTTCAGAAAAAATGTGGAAGGGATGGTACCCAAATGGATTAAAGTTACGTAAAATCAAGTCAGATTCTAAGGAGGAGTCAATCGAATACATGCTATGCCAGGATAAGGATACCTTATTATTCATGGCAAATTGGGGCATTGAAATCAATCCATGGGCGAGCCGCGTGGGTCCATTAATAACCCCGACTTTTATCATTTTTGACATTGATCCCAAGGATGCCCCCCTGGCAATACTATTAAAACTGCATTGAAACTGAAAGAAGTTCTGGATGCATTAAATGTTAAGGGATTCCTGAAAACTTGGTGGAAATGGCATTTGTATTTATACCGGTTCTTCCTAAATATTCATATGAGCAAACCAGGAATTTCTCACATCTAATTAGCCAGATGGTGCATAAGCAACTTCCGGGAATCACTAGTTTGAAAGGATGCCTGCGAAAGAAAGGCAAAGTCTATCTTGATTATCTTCAGAATGGGCGTGGAAAACCATGGCGGTATATATTCTCTCCGTCCCCGACCCAATCTTGGGGTCAGTACTCCATTAGACTGGAATGAGCTAAGTGATTCCTTTGACATGAATGAATACAACTACTTTACCATCCTTCCCCGTCTCGCTGAGAAAGGGGATCTCTGGAAAAATATCTTGAAGGACCCCATGGATTTGAAGACTGTCCTCAATGGTTTGCGTTAGGAAAGCTTTTCTATGAATGTATGTAAATAAAATTCCCGGGGTTCGTATAAATGAATAATAATTCATTTATTTACACCCTAATGCTTGAGCAAAAGATCCGGGTAAAATTGCGCTAATTTATGATTCGACTCTTTCGTTAATCATGAAGAGTGGATATACGGATTTAAGGATGGCAGATGTTGCCAAAGAAGCTGGCATGGCAACAGGCACTTTGTACATATATTTTAAGAATAAAGAAGAGCTAATTAATACACTTTTTACAACTTAAAGAAGAAAATCAAACAGATGTTTGGAACACACAACCCACAGACAGCTTTTTTATTTCATTCAAAAACTCTGGTCAGCATACTTTTACAATCAGTTTAAAGGAATTTCCAAAAATGCTTTTCATTGAGCAATACGCTTATTCTTCTCTATTATCAGCAGAGACAAAGTCCAGGTCTGATGAGGTTGGTTGCCCCTCTATTAGAAATATTATTAAAAGCTCAGGAAGAAGATCTAATCATGAAAATCCCCCCGGAAATTATGATGAGCCACATCATGGGGGCTACACTTGAAATTGTCAAATATTTTGTAAACACATCTACTCATCCAAGTCAGGAGATCTTCGAGCAAAGCTTCCATATGGCCTGGAACAGCATTCGAAAAATAATTTTTTTAATAATAAAATGAATATATATTCACTTTAAAACAACACTATCATGAATAAGAATGCTCTCATCACCGGCGCGTCCTCTGGAATAGGACTTGAACTTGCTCACATCTTTGCACAGAACAAAACGGATTTAGTTTTGGTGGCCAGATCAGAAAAAGCCCTCAAGGAACTTGCTTCCCTTCTGGAAAATAAACACAATATCAAAGCGCATGTACTGGCTTTGGACTTAAGTATTGCAGACAGTGCTCAATTAGTTTATAATTTTACACAAATGCATCAGTTGAGGATAGACTATTTGATTAACAATGCAGGACTTGGTGATTTTGCTATGTTTGCTGAAAGCAGTTGGGACAAACAAGAAAAGATGATCAATCTCAATATCCTTGCATTGACACATCTGACACATCTCTACCTGCCTGATATGATAAAAAGGAAAAATGGAAGGATCATGAATGTTGCTTCTACTGCTTCCTTCCAACCTGGCCCTACTATGAGTGTTTATTACGCTAGTAAAGCATTTGTTCTACATTTCAGTGAAGCTATTGCAAATGAACTCGAAGGGATCAGGTGTAACAGTTACAGCCCTTTGTCCCGGTCCTACAGCCAGTGGCTTCCAGGATGCAGCAGATCTGAATGAAAGTAAATTAGTGAAAGGCCGCAAACTCCCGGATGCTAAATCTGTCGCCTCTTATGGATACAAAGCAATGATGAAGGGAAAAGTCGTAGCCATTCATGGTTTAATGAATACAATTATGGCCACCGGAATACGGTTCACTCCCAGATCCTGGGTTGTAAAAATGGCCAGAAAATTGCAGGATAAGTAAGCATTCACACCTGATTATTGTTAAACTCAGGTCAGCTCTGATTTCTATTTGTGACAAAGGACAAATCGTGATTAGCACCTACACTAAAACCCTGAAGCTGATTGTGTGTCTAAACAACAGTTAAAACTGCCTGTTTCAATTATCATTCATAATTCACACCACCTGTTCAACTGCGGGGGGGGGGCGCCCCCCCCCGGCATATGTTTGTCGGGGAAGGGGGGAGTTAGGTGAGAGAGGGCAAATATTTATTTGCCCCTACATTACAATCCTGAATATGATTGTGGGCATAGTGGGCTGTTTACAGGCAGTTTTTTCACTCATAATTCATAATTCATAACTCATAATTCACCCCAGCATCGTCATCTTATATCTTATATCTTATATCTAAAAAAAAAGGCTCCCCTTTCGGTGAGCCTTCCTTCATTCGACATAAAATATGTTCGAGAGAATCCATACTAGTTTGGTTGGACCGCAGATCTCATCATTGCTCCAATCTCAGCCGGAGATCTTACTGTGAGGATTCCGCAAGCTTCCATGATCCGCATTTTTGCTTCTGCAGTATCATCTTCTCCTCCGATGATTGCACCAGCGTGGCCCATTTTTCTTCCTTTTGGTGCAGTCTGACCCGCAATGAATCCAACAACCGGTTTAGTACCATGTTCCTTAATCCAGTAGGCAGCATCTGCTTCCATATTTCCTCCAATCTCACCAATCATCACAATTCCTTCCGTATCCGGGTCTTCCATCAATAATCGTACCGCTTCTTGCGTAGAGGTACCAACAATAGGATCACCTCCAATTCCTATACAAGTAGATTGACCTAATCCTGCCTTTGTTACCTGATCCACAGCTTCATATGTCAATGTGCCTGAACGGGACACAATACCAATGGTTCCTTTGCGATGGATGAACCCTGGCATAATTCCAACTTTAGCTTCGTCAGGTGTAATAATGCCAGGACAATTTGGTCCAATTAAGCGGCAATCAAACTGGCTGATATAAGATTTTACTTTCACCATATCCTGAACAGGAATTCCTTCAGTGATACAAACGATGACTTTCACTCCCGCTTCTGCAGCTTCCATAATGGCGTCAGCACCGAAAGCCGGCGGAACAAAAATGATTGAAACATCTGCTCCTTCTTTCTGCACAGCATCATAAACTGTATTGAAAACGGGCCTCTCAAGGTGGCTAACTCCTCCTTTACCGGGAGTCACACCACCCACTACATTCGTGCCATATTCAATCATCTGACCGGCATGAAATGTTCCTTCCTTTCCTGTAAATCCTTGTACTATAATTCTTGAAGCCTTGTTCACTAAAACTGACATGTTAATCTATTGTTTTTGTTCTCGTACTATAATGAAGACATCTTCATTTTTCTTCTGTATAAAGTATTTCTCTCTGGCAAACTTTTCTTTGTATCGCTCAAGGTTTTGCCGTTCATTTTTTGCATCAGTAATCATTCCAGCGTAGTTGACCTTGTCTTTTTCTAATGTGTACTCTGTCATATACAGCTGAAATTGAGTGTAAAAGCTATGCTTATCAAAAAATAGCATCCATCCAAAAAACACTAACAATAGTAATATGTATTTACTCTTGAGTGCTTCCGGAAATCTTGCTTTCCACTTTCCTAATTTAATTTGTAACGCTTTTATCATATTACGATTATTTGTAATGTAAAAATAGCACAGAAAGTGCATTTTACAATACAAACAGCGTTACATATTACATATTTTTATAATATATAAATATTATCCACCTTTGTGAATAACTGCCATTCAGGCATTTATCAAAAATCAACCTAAAATCGCCCTGCCGGGGAATACTCCTTCTGCGCCCAATTCTTGTTCAATTCTGATTAATTGATTGTATTTAGCAATCCTGTCAGAACGTGAAGCAGATCCGGTTTTGATCTGGCCTGTATTCAATGCAACTGCCAGCTCCGCAATTGTAGTATCTTCTGTCTCTCCGCTTCTATGACTCATCACTGATGTATAGCTGTGACGGGTTGCTAATGCAACAGTATCTATGGTTTCTGAAATAGATCCGATTTGATTCACTTTCACCAGTATAGAGTTTGCCACTCCTTCATCGATTCCCCGTTGAAGTCTTTTAGTGTTGGTCACAAAAAGATCGTCTCCAACGATCTGAATTTTACTAGAAAGTCTTGTAGTCATTTCTTTCCAGCCCGCCCAGTCATCTTCATAAAGTCCGTCTTCAATTGAAAAAATTGGATATTTATTAACCCATTCTTCCCAGAAAGAAACTAGTTGAGCAGAGGTAAGCTTATCGCCGCTTGACTTATGGAAATGGTAAACCTTCTCATCCTCCAGATAGAATTCTGAAGCAGCCGCATCCATTGCAATCATTATATCTTCACCCGGTCTGTATCCGGCCTTTTCAATTGCTTCCAATACTATTTGGATTGCCTCATCATTAGATTTGATATTAGGAGCAAATCCACCTTCATCGCCAACATTGGTAGAGTATCCTCTTTTTTTCAAAACAGACTTCAAATGATGGAACACTTCAGCGCCCATTCTAAGTGATTCTGAAAAGAGCTCAGCTCCTACCGGCATGATCATGAATTCCTGAAAATCTATAGAGTTGTCCGCATGAGATCCCCCATTCAGGATATTCATCATGGGCACCGGCAATACATGCGCATTCACGCCACCAATGTATCTGTACAATGGTTGTTTCAACTCCAGGGCAGCAGCTTTTGCCGCAGCCATAGATACACCCAATATTGCGTTCGCTCCCAATTTATTCTTATTGTGAGTCCCATCTGCCTCGATCATGATATTATCAATATATCGCTGGTCAAAAACACTTACACCAATCAGTTCATCGCGCAATACTTCTTCAATGTTTTTGCAGGCATTGAGCACACCCTTGCCCAGATATCTGAGAGGGTCATTATCTCTCAATTCAACAGCCTCATGTTTTCCGGTAGATGCTCCGGAAGGAACAGCTGCTCTCCCAACTATCAGATTCTCAGTAGTTACTTCCACTTCCACTGTTGGGTTTCCTCTAGAATCAAGTATTTCTCTTGCGAGTATGTCAATGATCGCGCTCATATTAAGATTATAATTTAATTCGTCATAGTTACAAAAATCGTCAAATAAATACACGGGCATCCTGTGGTCACGGTTGCAGCTTCAGGATGATATTGCACTGAAAATGCCTGTCCATTACGCATTCTGAAACCTTCTATACTTTGGTCATTGAGATTGGCGCGAGTAATTTCTATGATATCCGTTTTACTCCTTAGCTGACTCGAGTATCGACACAAAACCATGGACTTCTGACTTGTTGTTTCACATTTTCCCTGAGAGTTTATTTATAACTGGATGGTTAACCCTCTATGCCCATAATGCATTTTTCTGTCGGTCAGGTTGCCCAGAGCCAGGGCCAACAACTGATCCCCAGACAAATCGAAAAGCGGGAATCTTTAATGTCAAAACTTTTTGTCCGGTTCTATCGCATAGGACATTGCTCGGGGATCTCCCGGGCCATTAGATAGGGAAAACACCGTCAGGATTCCATGCCATACATCTCTTTCATATATAGTTACTGTGGTCGCTGGAAAGACCTGAAGATAACATCCTCTTTGTGCCAATGACCTTAGAATCATCTACTTCCACCACTGTAATGGACCGCTTCTCTTTTTATTCCCACCACTTTCTCCAAAAAATAAGCCGCTTTGGTTGAAACCATGGAGGCCAATTCCAACCCATCCATTGATGGACACATTTTTAATTGCTTCGCAAGCTCAGATTTTATCAACAAATTCCAGAACTTATTATGGCATTCATCGCTCTTTTCTGCCTCGGTAACTTCACGGCAGTTTCTCTGTTATCCACACATCAGATATTCCGACAATGGATTCTCGAAGATGCTCCTGAATAGATAAGCCAGCCATCTGTCTGGAAAAATGGACATTAAAGTTTTTGCATACCCGGCCGGCAAAAGTTTTGTGACATTGGACTCAGACTCTTCTTCACGAATCCCAGAATCACCTAACTGAGCGTTCGTACTTGGCCACTTGATCTGGCAAAATAAGATGGATCAATGTAAATTTCTGATGTCGGTCATACCTGTGTTGAAACAGTTTTCGCCAGTAGTTGTGCCTTGTTTGCCGATACTAAGACTTTGCCATAGTACCATCTTCCAATAGAAGAATAGCGGTTTTGCTGAAGTGCCATGTTGGCGGGGATGTTTTTCTGGATGGAAATATAGTGTTTCAGGGTGAAATCATTCGGAGTCTGCCACCTAATCACATAAAAAAAAAAAAAAAGTCCACCCGAAGGTGGACTTAATAATTTCGTATGTCGGGAAAAAGTATTCTTCTTCCTGAGTATCGGTATTTGTAGGAGGAACCTGAACTCAACAGGGTTACCGATGCCTCATCATGCGCTTCCTGCTCGGCAATGGCACTGACGCTGCAACTGCAACAGGGGACTTCTTCTACAGCTACTTCTTCTGTAGCTACTTCTTGCGCTTCAGCTACAGGTGCATTTCAATCCACAATTACTGCTGCTTCAGGTGATTCAACTACAGCAGGAACTTCTTCAACAGCTAATTCCTGTGCCTTAAGTATTTGTTAGGGAGTACCTGATCCAAGCGTTACTGCTGCTTATCAACTTCCTGCTCAGGCAATACTTTAGCTTTCAGCTTTTCCTGCTGCTTTAGTTGCTGCTGCTGTGCTCCTTCAGATGCTCCAGTTGTTTTCTTAGCAGATTTACCTCTTCTTGAACGTTCGAATTTCTTAGAAGCCGGAGAATCAGAACCGCTGTACTCAAGATTAAAGTCAGCCATTCTGTGATAGCCATGTCTGAATCCGTCTTCTACGGAATCCTGTGCGAATGACTCACTTATATCCACCGGGACGTGAAGCGACTTTCTCAGCTAGAGTAACAGAACAATTCATTCCATAAATCTTTATTTTAGCAAATAACTAAACACAACTCTGCGAGAGTGGGTAGTATTTACTTTAATTTAGAAATCAATGGTTCAATGTGTAAACGCAAAGCTTTCGTTCCTTTATTGTGTTTCTTCTCTTGTGAGTAGTCAAAGTAATGGACATATTTTCAAAAGTGCTACTCTGTGTACCTTCTTTTAATCCGAGGTTGTTAACCTTATCGCATGTCTCATAACAATTGGTTTTAACTGTATCACCGGAAAGCTTTTCAGCTGCCGAGGAGTTAATAATGGTTTAAAATTATTGAACTAACTTATTAAGTTAGATTGTTACTACGTCTAGTTTGTGCTTGGTGAGATCCATACCAAGTTTAATCCTTTGGTCTGCAATAGTTCTTCAATTTCCACTAAAGACTTCTTACCAAAAGTTTCTGAATTTCAATAAGACATGAGTCTCATATTGTACCAGTTCAGCAAGGGGAATTAATCTTGGCGGCTTTCAGACGGTTGTATGCTGGAACAAGAAAGATCCGAATCTTCCAAGAAGTCTTAGAAGCTTTCTCATGTGAAGGATATGCTCGTCAACTGTATCCTGACTTCTGGATGCATCATCGAAAGTAATATTCTCGTCTGTGATCAACATGAGATGTTGAATCAAAATACAGAAGCTTCTTTGATTGCCTGCTCCGGATGTATAGTTCTATCCAGTCTTTACCTCAATAGTCAACATTTCGTAGTCAAGTTCTTTGTGACCAACACGAGTGTTTGACACTTGATAAACAACATTTTTAATTGGAGTATATATCGCATCAGCAGGAATTACTCCAATTGAGTTGCATCCTTCGGAAGGTTTTCATCAGCAGGAACATAACCCACGACCTTTAGTCACAGTCAATTCCATTTCTAGAATTCACAGATGGTTCCATAGTGCAGATTAACTGCTCCGGGGTTCATCACTTTGAAAACATTAGTGTCTTTCTTCGATATCACCTGCAGTAAAAGTCTCTTTCCCGCGGATGGTGATATAGATCTTTCTTCAGCCAAATGCTTCATCAGACAAAGATGCTGTTTTAATCTGATTTTGTAAGATTCAGGATAATTTCAACCCCGTCTTCCACAACTCCTTTGATTGTAAGAGAACTCATGATCCACACCTGCTATACGCACTGCAGAGAGATCATAACCTTCAAGTGAAGATAATAAAACCCTTCTCCAAGGAATTACCAACCGTCTGGCCAAAACGAGGCTCAAGTGGTTTAAACTCAAAAACTCCCTCAAAGTCATTTGCTTTGCGAAGAAGAATTTTGTCAGGTTTTGGAAATGTAATATACTCATTTGAAAATATTCTTGATGAAAAGAAAGCTAAAATGCAATACTATAAAAACACTTTTGACAACTGAAAAATCAGTTGTCAAAAATGAAAAGATACTTAAGTACAATTCGACAATAAGTTGCTCATTGATTTTCTCAGGAATCACAGTCCCTTGAAGGATATTGTGAAGAAATTACCTTCATACTTGTCAGGATTCCACTGCAGCCATGCGAACTTGCGAACGTCAGTTTTCTTGGCAACATTTTCCTTTCACACACAGAAAATTAGCGGGTGATTTTGCCACGCGCTCAGCTACATCACCATTTCTCATTTGGTAGAAGGAATGTTGGTAACAATACCATTTACAGTGATATGCTTGTGAGAAACAAGTTGGCGTGCTTTACTCTTCTTGTGGTGCAATACCTAATCTGAATACAGTATTATCTAATCTTGCTTTGCAACATTTGAAGCAATCCCTCCCCAGTAACCCCACTTTTTCTTGCGGCAGTTTCGAAAGTATGACGGAATTGTCTTTCCGAGCGCGCCGTATGTATATTTTTGCTTTGCTTTGAGCTCAATTGACCAGCATAGTCAGAACGTTGCTTACGCTTACGATTCATCCCGTGCTGTCGAGAGGATACTTTCTCTTTTCAAAAGCTTTATCGTATCCGTAAATTGCTTCCTTCCAAAACTTCTAGCTTTTTTTGGTAGCAGGACCTGTATACCTTGCCATATCTTACTTATTCCTGATTTATTAATTAAACTCTTCTGCGGTTAGGACGGCATCCATTATGAGGAACCGGGTCACATCTTTGGATTACAAGTACCTTAATACCTATGAAGTATCAATAGCTCTGATGGCTGCTTCTCTTCCTGAACCCACGGTCCTTTTACATATACATCAACTGCTCTCCAAGCCAGCATCATGTGCTACTTTGGCACAATCTGCTGCGAGAAATTTGCGCTGCATGAGGAGTATTCTTTAGGAACTTCTCTGTGAATCCAGACTTACCTGCAGAAGACCGAGGATATCACCTGACCTTGCTTGTTACACAAGGATATAATAATATTATTGAAGGTAAGCCTCAATCTCTGCAAACCCTCAGGTTCAACTTTAACTACGCGCTTCTTTACTTTCTTTGCTTGAGCCATGATATGACTCTTATTTTGTTAATGGTTGTTTAGTGGCTTTTTCTTGTTTTACTACCGTCTTACGTTTTCCTTTACGTGTTCTGGCATTGGTTTTAGTTCTCTGACCTCTTAAAGGAAGACCTTTTTCTGTATCTGAGACCTCTGTAACCAACCAATATGCATTAAACGCTTAATATTCATCTGAACTTCAGAGCGTAACTGACCTTCAACTTTCACATCTTCATTGATGATGGTGGTGATGTCTTTTACATTATCATCTGTCCAAGCTTCAACTTTCACATCTTCGCTAATACCTGCACGCTCTAAAATCATAGAGGAAACAGTTCTACCTATACCGTAGATGTAAGTCAATCCGATTACACCTCTTTTATTTCTAGGTAAGTCAACACCAGCAATACGAGCCATATATAATAATACTTAATAGTTCAATAAAATATTAACCCTGACGTTGTTTGTACTTCGGGTTCTTTTTGTTGATAAATGTACAGTTTACCGTTTCTGCGTACGATTTTACAATCTACAGACCTTTTCTTAATCGATGCTCTGACTTTCATGATCTCTTTCCTTGTTATTTATACCTGTAAATAATTCTGCCTCTTGATAGATCGTATGGGGACATTTCTACCGCCACTTTATCACCAGGAAGAATTCTTATATAATTCATCCTCATCTTACCCGAAATAGTCGCCAAAATTTGGTGATCATTTTCTAATCTCACCCTAAACATAGCGTTTGATAACGCCTCTTCAATAATACCATCCTGTTTAATTAAATCCTGTTTTGCCATATTTTTTTATTTCGGGTGCAAATATCTATCTTTTCTCTGAAATATCCATCAGATTCAGTTTTTTGATTGCATCTTCCAATAATAGTATGATCGAACAAGATATCAGCCTGAGCTTTCTTTACTGCGATGGTGTGTTCGTAGTGGGCGGAGGATTTTCGATCTCTGGTAAAAATCGTCCATCCATCCTTTGACTGATACAAATTGCACTCCAAGATTGATCATTGGTTCTATCGCGATCACTAAACCTTCTTTCATTAAAGACCTTTGCCCTT
>JADJJU010000025.1 GCA_016706365.1 Saprospiraceae bacterium | reverse complement strand
TAACTTTCTTGCCTTTTTGGGCGCTTTGAGGTCTTTTGACTCTTATGGGCTTTCTAACTGATATTGGATGCAGTGAATGTCCGCCTCTCATGTTGATATCCACTTCAAGAACAGCACCGGGAAGCCTCTGAATTTTTCCGGTCCTACTGAAATTGGAATCATAGGAGTAAACCAGGCTACTACTTCCGTAAGTGGCTCTGCAATGGTGTAAGTTGCCTGCTGACACATGCGGCCAAGAATGGTTTTTGTTTCTCCGGTCAAAACCCAGGGAAGAGGTTCGAATTCTCCTTCAATCAGGTAGTCCTCATTGAATAAGGACGTTGCTTCTGTTAATATTTGAGTGTTGAAATCCATATACTTTGAACTGCCCTCCTATTCTCACTAAATCTTCTTCCACCACGGCCCCCTCCTGCGTCATCGTCCCCCATTTCTTTGTATAGTGATGCGTGTCTGTTAAAAATCATTTCCTTTTTACTTGTCGAGTATTCAGGCAAACGGGCTTTCATCTCTTCCTGATCTGCAGTGAGTCTTCGGTGAAGGTTTACTTTTTGTTCATATAAAATAGTGCCTTCAAGTTGTTGAGAATTGCAATGGGATAAGAAGCAGAAATAGAAAACTGAAAGTAAGATTTCATGTGAAGGATTGGATTGTGAAGATGACTTATTTTTGCAAAAAAGCTAAATTTTGTCTTTGATCTTCATGGTTAACTGACTTGCAAAAGAAGTTAAATAAGGTTAAACGATGCAAGTTCTCCGCTTATTTCCATATACTTTTGCTATGCAATGAGTTCCAAAACCCATATTAGTATAAAAACGCAGGCAAACTAAATGGAAATTGATGATGGCCTTCATCAGTGTATTACTGTTGGTGGGTTTTTTGTCTGTATGGTTGGTTCAGCAATACAATCTGCAGGAGAGCTGGCTGCAAAAGGAAATTAATTCAAAATTTGCTGAAAGTATGCGCCAGGTGACTGAGCAGCAAATGCATCAATTACTATCCGAAAAACTGGGGAAGGACAGCGTTATTCTGGACTCACTCAAGATGACATTTCATCCACCCAGAGGAAACCGAATGCGTCTTCTTCGTCAGGAGAAAGGTTCCAGGCTCCGCTAAGGTCAATGATCCACGCAATCGGATTAGATTCTACGAAAGAAAAATTCTGATACAAGCCACCACTGCATTCCCTGAACAGCTGAATCAGGATTCTGCGCGCGGCAGATCATTTTCGGCATTTTCGGTGAGACAGAAAGATGGACTGAAGTTTTTCTCTATTCAGGACAGCTTTAAACTGGATGCAGGACTTTTAGATTCCACTTTTTCTTCAGCAGTCCGGACTGCAGGAATAGATTTACCCGTATTTGTAAATCAATCTGAATTCAGGGACAGCTTTCCCGATTCATTGAAAGATACGCTGATCACTTCATGGCTTCCGGGCGGGTCTCCGGTGAATACTTATTTTGCAGGAATTGCCCCCGATACCAGGTGGTATCTGATCAAAAAATAACTCCACTTATTGTGTTCTCATTTTTTCTCACTGGTTTGATTGTCCTGGCACTCTGGATGATGTACAGAAGCATCATTCATATGGAAAAACTAAATCTGATCAAAAGTGAATTGGTCAGCAATATGAGTCATGAACTGAAAACACCGGTGGCTACAGTAGGAGTGACGATAGAAGCGCTGCAACACTTCCAGGCATTACAGGATCCTCAAAAAACCGCTGATTATTTGAAAATTGCAAGAAGTGAACTGGACAGACTTTCTTTATTGATCGAAAAAGTGATGCAGTTTTCCATGATAGATCAGGGACATATGAAATTGGAAGTGGGTCCGGTGGATTTAAACTTGCTGGTGTTGGAAGCTGAGCGCTGCATCAGTATACAGATTGCAGAAAAGGGTGGATTAATTGAAACCATATTGAGCCCGGAAACACTAATTGTGAAAGGAGATCATACACATCTCCTGCATGTACTGATCAATTTGATAGACAATGGAATTAAGTATAATCAACAGAGCCCTCACATTCAGGTAGAAGTCACTCGGGATGGAAATTCAGCGATCCTGAAAATATCAGACAATGGTCCCGGAATAGATTCAGCATATCACAGTAAAATATTTGATCGTTTCTTCAGAGTGCCCAATGGTGACAGACATAATATTAAAGGTCATGGATTGGGTCTGAGTTACGTAAAAGAAGTAGTGCAAATGCACAAAGGGCATATTCAGGTCCTGAGTTCTGAAGGGAAAGGAAGCACGTTTATCATCAACTTGCCATTAACAGATCATGACAGCAAATAGAATATTATATGTAGAAGATGAGCCCAATCTGGGTCGCATCGTTAAAGAAAGTCTCGAAATGCGGGGATTTGAAGTGCGAATGGAAGCCGATGGAGCAGCTGTCATTCAGGCATTTACCTCATTTCAGCCACATATTATCTTGATGGATGTGATGCTGCCCAATAAGGATGGATTTACACTAGCTTCTGAAATAAGAGTGCTGGATACCAAAACTCCCATTCTTTTTCTGACAGCAAAAACGCAAACGGAAGATATCTTGAAAGGATTTGCACTCGGAGGGCAGGATTATATCAAAAAGCCATTCAGTGTAGAAGAGCTGATTGCCCGGGTGAATAATCTATTACTTCTCACCTCTCAGCAATCTGCTAATCAGGATCCTTCGAAGGGAATACAAATAGGAGCCATGGAATATTTTCCCCTGAGATATGAATTGAAATGGGGTAGTGGCCAGCGATATCTTTCTTTTCGGGAGAATGAATTGCTCAAAATGCTTTCTGACCCATTGTGTGAGATCATTCAGCGCAAAGATATTCTGATGAAAATATGGGGAGATGACAGCTATTTCAATTCCCGAAATCTGGATGTTTACATCACTAAACTCCGAGATTATTTGAAACCTGATTCAAGCCTGCGAATCATGACGATAAAAGGAGTGGGCTATCAGATTTTGTTGGATGCTTCCTGTGGAAGGGTAGTTTTTGTCCACGAATGACACGAAATGACACTAATAAAATCCAAGAGTATTTTATTGGGGCGTTTTATCGACCTCTTGTTTTGTTACCATTTTTGCAAGGAAGATAAAAAATGGCGCCAAAACTGTTTCTATCAAATGATGCAATCCGGATATTTATCCGGGGCTATCATTGGCAAACTCCTTTCAGTAGTTTTTATAGCTTCTTTATACTTTATTTTTTTCATCAGAATTCAATTTAGTGAATATTAGTTAATGATTTCCGAGGGAGGATAGGAGATTTACCAAAAGTAAACCCTGGTATAAATAGCTTAATGACATCTCAAGTCGTGATGGACTTCGTCGAACTTAAATTTTTGTATTTTTTCGTGTCCCTTTGTCTAATTCGTGGATTAATAATTCCTAATACGGCCTTCTCTGAAAGAAGAAATCCCGTCATTGTCTTTACAATGCGCGGGATTTGAAGCGATACATGTAGAGTAGTCTTTTATATGTTATTCCATGATGAGGAATTTCAAAATCTGTTGAGTACCATTTTTCTGTGCCACTCTTATGAAATACAGTCCCTGAGCCAAATTTGCTGCGCCGGGCTCCCAGTTAAATTGATCAGGGGCAATATTTTTTATATTACTATAGGCTAGCGTTCTGCCCTGCATGTCAATCAGGCTTAATTCGCAAGTGGAGGGTAGGTCTTTAAATTGGAGACAGATATTGTGTCCTTGTTTTCCCAGGAAGTAAGGATTTGGGAATAATTTTGTAGTGTTGTTTTCAAGTCCGCTAAATAAATCTGTAGAGACCATTGTCGGATCAAACAGATCTGCAGCCACATCAGAATTTTCCTGCAGTATAGTAATATCAGGGCAACCACTGTGTGGCACTAGTGCGGCCATTGTTCCAAATGTAAAATCATTGATACCGCCTGGGGCTAGTGTAATGGGTCCGGTGGACATTAACATCATTCTGTCAGCTAAAGATGGAGCTGTATTACACATAGACCAGTTATTTGGATCTGCTGAAGAAGGATTTGATGGATAAGCATATTTAGTAATAGCTGTGCTACCCGTATTATAGCCATTGCCGCCATAAGTTAAAGGTGTGCCATCTCTCCAGACCCCACTTAAATATCTGTAAAATTCTATCGCCTGAGAAGGATCAATCATTGCCGGAAGAGCTCCTCCGATTCCGCCATTATTGTAGTAAATAAATGAACTGACCTGTAATGAAGCAGTGTCCTGATCTTTCCGAAATCCATGATACATTCTCATTCCCGAGACAGGTACTAAAGAACAATTACTACCCACAATAGTGCATTCGCATTGACCTTCCTCTATAATTTCATACAAGTATGCCATATTTCGTGTGGAGTCAAATCCCAGATAATTATTAGCCCAGGAACAATAACCATTTGTATCTGACCAAATACCGGCATAGAATTGATTTATCTGGCCTGGTCCATGATTGTGAATTTTAGTGTTAAAGAACAACATTTCACCCAATTTTTCATCGGTATCAAACCCAAAAGCTAAAGTTCTGATTTCGGCTCCGATCGGAAAGCCTCTGGAAGAAGTGTGTATATTTCCAATATCATTACTAATACTGAAGGCCATATGCTGTTTTGCCTCCAAGTCACCCTTAATAGTATAAGTCCGGGAATAATTATACGGATAATCTCCATGTTTAGGATCGTATATTCCATCTTCATTCAAATCGAAAAATGGGGCTAAATGACTGACATAGGATGGGATGGCAAATCCATGAACTGATTCAAAATATGGATTCCCGATACCCGGCCAGCCAAGTACTTCTGCAGGAATATCTTCCACTTTATATTCCACACCTGAACTTTGAGCTTGTAAAAATCCTGATTTGTGAATTTCGACGTTCTGCCCGGATATTGTAAAGAATTTATCCCATTCGTTACAGGCCGCCATGTTGGTACCATTTGTTTCAGGATTAATAGGACCTGCCCAGAAGTCATTAGAAGTCATGGAACGGAAAGTGCTTGCAGCCACTTTTAAGTTGTTGAATGCATCATATCCTCCCAGCCAGTAAGAAGTATTAAAGAAAGGGTTGAATTCGTAAGGGAAAATTCCAAGCTGATATTTCGGCCCGATCATACTGACTCTGCCAAAATACCGGCCAATCGAAAGATTAGCCCGGACTTTACTTATCTCAAGATCCATAGTAGCCTGAGCCACTATGCAATCCGAACGATAAGAAACCTGCTTTTTCGGGGAATTGGAAGTTGCCGAAATACTTGTGTTCATTCCTGAGAATAGAAGAATCAGGAAGATGACGGCGATATTAAATATAAATTTTTTCATCCGCTTTCTGTGTTTATTATGAATAGGAATATCCTAAAATCAGGTATTCCTTTTGGCAAAAACAACAGCAAACGACATAAGGAGAAACGAGCGCAGCATCCATTAAGCTGCGTGCACAAAATTCTTTTTAAGTTAAATTTTCATTAAAGCAAAGTAATAGCTGGTAGTAAGCTGCATACTTCAATTCACAAACTTCAAGAAAACATACGGGAAATTAAATAGCTGTGGAGCTACGGAATCATCCAAAAAGCTTCTGGTGCCAAACTACTTTACAAAAACAGTCAGTAGCATTAATGGGTGTGCTCTCTCGGCAACATTCACTTTCTCACATCTCACATCTCACTTTTCACATCTCACACCACATATTTCATCTCACCTACCACCCACAACTCTCACTCACCATTCACCATTCACCATTCACTATTCACAATTATTCCAAATCAATTGCCTGCAAGACGGAACTTACCTGATCAATCATTTCAGCGCTGATATCCATATGAGTTACCATTCTGACAGTTTTGGGTCCAAACGAGGAAGCATTAATACCCGATTCCAGTAGTTTTTTGAGAAATGGAGCACTGGGTGATTTTAGATCGAAAATCACAATATTGGTTTTCACAGGCCGCACAAAATCAACGTAGCTGCATTTTTCCAGAACTGATCCCAATACCTTTGCTTTTTGATTGTCCTCCTTCAATCTATTGATATTTTTATCCAGGGCATAAATACCCGCTGCAGCCAGAAAACCTGTTTGCCGCATGCCACCACCCATCACTTTTCTGACTCTTCTGGCTTGCTTAATAAAGTCAGCTTTGCCCAGCAAGAGTGTTCCTGCCGGTGCGCCTAATCCTTTTGAAAGGCAAATAGAAATACTATCAAATAACTGACCATATTGAAGCGGAGTATCGCCGGTCTCTACCAGAACATTAAATAACCTTGCCCCATCGAGGTGCAAACTCAAACCTTTATCCCGGGCTATATTCACTACAGGAATCAATTCTTCCATCATATAATAATTACCTCCGGCCCGATTAGCTGAATTTTCCAATACAAGCAGCCTGGTTCTTGGAAGCCAGTCAAGATCAGGTCGAATTGCTTCAGCAATTTGCTCTGCACTTAATATACCATCCTGCCCTTTCAAGAGCTGCAAAGCAACTCCTGAATGGAAAGCATAGCCACCGGTTTCGTACTGATATATATGACTATTTTCTTCACACAATACTTCATCTAAAGGCTGGGTGTGGACCTTTAGTGCAATCTGATTACTCATGGTTCCTGAAGGACAGAATAAAGCTGATTCCATCCCGAACATTTCCGCAGCTTTAGCTTCGAGTGCATTAACCGTCGGGTCTGTCCTGAAGACATCATCGCCTACTGAAGCGCTCATCATAGCATCCAGCATACCAGAGCTTGGCTTGGTAACAGTATCGCTGATTAGATTGATCATATTTTATTTTTGTGGTAAATCAAAGGTAGGTTGAAGTGAGTTTGATGGCAACTGAAGGGCTGAGTTTTGTCATCATTTTTGCTTGAAAGAAGCAAAAATGCCGCCAAAACGATTGATAGAATTTCTTTACCCCGGATTTTCATCCGGGGCTACCAGTTGGTGAACCCCTCTTTGGGGTTCGCTTTCGCTGATGCAATGTCGCAATCCTGCTTCAATTTTCAAATTATCATTCTTGATTTAAGGTAGTTTGTGTAAAATATACATGATCATTCTTTTGAGAATTTAGAATTTGAAATATTATTGTTATTATTACACAGAATTTTAGCCAATTTTTATGCAGTTAGAGCAAATAAAATACCCCGCCCAGGAGTCTGTAGCATTGACAGAACCCTTCTTTCACATGGCTTTTTCTGTGGATTGCGTCATTTTCGGTTTTGATGGAAATGAACTGAAAATACTATTGATCAAGAGAGGTGAAGAGCCATTTGGAGGATATTGGGCATTACCGGGTAACTTGATTTATCTGAATGAAAATATCCATGACGGAGCTGCCAGGGTACTAAGAGAGCTTACAGGATTGCAGAATGTGTATCTGGAACAAGTTGAGACTTTTGGTACAGTCAACCGGCACCCATTGGGAAGAGTAATTACGACCGCATATTACTCCCTTGTAAAAATTGCTGATTGCCCTGTTTTTGCTCAGTCACATGCAGAAGAAGTGAGTTGGTTTCCTATTTCAAAAGTTTCTGATCTGGCATTCGACCACCTTGAAATTTTGAAGGCTTGTATGCAAAAGCTGAAAAAAATCGTCAGAGGCAGACCCGTCGGATTTGAATTATTGCCTCCAAAATTCACCCTGTCTGAGCTCCAGCGACTATATGAAGCGATACTGGAATACCCGATGGACAAGCGCAATTTCAGAAAGAAGATCCTTTCGATGAACATCCTTGTAGAACTGGAGCAATATCAGGAAGGAGTAGCTCACAGACCCGCCAGACTCTACAAATTTGATGAAGAAAAATATAAGCGATTTGTAGAAGAAGGTTTCAGTTTCGCAGTTTGAGATCCCACAATTTTAATTGATGCCACACTAAGTATTTGATTGTCAATCAGATATTACCTAAATTTTTAGTGACACAACTCTATTGCATGTTGGCTTGTTGCTTTCAGGGAGATAATAACTGAAGCTGGATTGTAACAGGTAAATTATTCTCTATATTTGCGCCATGAAAAATATTCGAAATTTTTGTGTCATTGCACACATAGATCACGGAAAAAGTACTTTATCTGATAGATTACTACAGGTTACTAAGACTATATCTGATCGCGACATGCAGAATCAGGCCCTGGATGATATGGATCTGGAAAGAGAACGCGGAATTACTATCAAGAGCCATGCTGTTCAGATGTACTACGACAGAGCTGATGGTCAAAGATATACATTCAATCTTATAGACACGCCGGGTCACGTTGATTTCTCATATGAGGTATCCCGCTCCATTGCAGCTTGTGAAGGTGCATTACTTTTGGTCGATGCTACACAGGGAATTCAGGCTCAAACTATTTCAAATCTTTATTTGGCCATTGAAAATGATCTGGAGATTATCCCAATTCTGAATAAAGTAGACATGGACAATGCCATGATAGAAGAGGTTTCCGAACAGATCATAGAATTAATAGGCTGTAAGCCGGAAGACATCATAAAAGCTTCAGGCAAGACGGGAGAAGGCGTTGACCTGATCATGGAAGCTATAGTAGAGCGCATTCCTGCGCCCAAAGGCGACCCTGAAGCACCACTTCAAGCTTTGATTTTTGACTCTGTTTTTAATTCTTTCAGAGGAGTAATTGCCTATTTCAGAATTTTGAATGGTACCATGAAACAAGGCGAAAAGGTCCGCTTTTTTAACACAGGTAAGGATTACGAAGCAAATGAAATCGGCATTCTGCAAATGGTACAGATTCCCAAAAAGGAATTATATGCGGGCGATGTGGGATATATCATCACAGGGATCAAGGAATCCAAAGAAATTAAAGTGGGTGATACCATTACCACTGTTGCCAATCCTTGTTCTGAATCAATTCAGGGCTTTGAGGATGTGAAACCTATGGTATTCGCCGGAATTTATCCAATAGACAATGATGATTTTGAAGACTTGAGAGATGCATTGGAAAAACTGCAGCTCAACGATGCTTCATTGGTATTTGAGCCAGAATCATCCGCGGCTCTGGGTTTTGGTTTCCGTTGTGGATTTCTGGGCATGCTTCACCTTGAGATTATCCAGGAACGACTAACCCGTGAGTTTGATCAGGATGTAATCACTACAGTCCCCAATGTATCCTATAGAGCGAAAATGAGAAAAGCCGATTCTAAAGAGTTTGTAGTAAATACTCCAAATGACCTTCCGGATCAAAACTTTTTGGAGTATTGCAAAGAGCCATATATCTCTGCCCAGATAATTACAATGCCGGAATTCATAGGTTCCATTATTACGCTTTGTCTTGACAAAAGAGGAATTCTTATCAGACAGGTTTACCTGACCCAGGGTCGGGTGGAGATGACTTTTGAACTGCCTCTCGCAGAAATTGTATTTGACTTTTATGACAGATTAAAGTCAATCTCCAGAGGTTATGCCTCTTTCGATTACCAACCTATAGATTATCGGGACACCGATCTTGTTTGCCTGGAATTGAAATTGAATGCAGAACCTGTAGATGCACTTTCCGCTCTGGTTCACCGGACCAAAGCAGAAGCTTTCGGCCGTAAAATCTGTAAAAAACTAAAAGATTTATTGCCACGACAGCAATTCGTAATCGCCATTCAGGCAGCTATCGGAGCAAAAGTTATTGCCAGAGAGACCATTTCAGCAATGAGAAAAGATGTAACTGCTAAATGTTATGGTGGCGATATTTCAAGAAAACGTAAACTACTTGAAAAGCAAAAAGCTGGTAAGAAAAAGATGCGTCAAATTGGAAATGTAGAAGTACCACAGAAAGCATTCCTTGAAGTATTGAAATTGAATGACTAGCATAGTTATTTCCAATTTTCTTATTTTGTCAAAATATTCTTTCTCAATTTCCAGTTGCTTATAACAAACTGGATTCATCAATTATTCAAATTTTATTCATGAAATATCTTCCACTTCTTCTGTTAATTTTCCTGCTATCCTGCGGAAACAATGTTAAACTGGAATTAAAACCTGAAATAAATAAGGCCTACTCTTATGAGCTGAGCAGTGACGCTGTCAGAAATGTTGGTGAAGAGGAAGAGTCTGTGCAGAATTTGTTGAAGTTTAATATCGCATTTGCAGAAGATAGTGTTGACAAGTTCATTGCTGCTATTACATTCACTGAAATGAGCATGCTGACGGAAGGTGAAGAGGAAGTGTTTGGAGGATTTGGAAATATTTTGAAGGATTCATTGCTGAATAATCCTATCAAGTATTATGTCAATAAGCAGGGAGGAATTAAATATCCCTATGATAATTCCGTGTCTTATATGGAAAAGGTGAATGCTTTGAGCTTAATTGAGGATGAAGGAGAATATGAAACCAAAATGGTGGTTCTCATGACTGATGAAATCCGCAACGGTTTGTTTACAGAATGGATTGATTATCTGCCTGCCAAACCTACAACTGCCAGCAAATGGAAAACCGTCCATCAGATGTCTTTTATGAATATCCTGAAAAAGGAGCAAGAGTACGAATGGGAAGTAATTTCCTCAGATGATCAATGGGTGGATGTTCAGGGAAGCAGCACAATAGAAACGCTGGATGGAGAAGTAGAAATAGGAATGGGAGTCGATCTGTTCATAGAATTCAAGGGAAAAATAAGCTCAAATTATACTTTGAAATTGGAAAAATCTACCGGCTTGATTCAGGAAGGTAAGTTAACTGTAAGTACAGATGGCACTTTTACACGAACAGCAAAAGGAACTCCGGTAGCAGATCAAATGGAGCCGGAGGTGGAGTCTTTGAAAGGAAACGCCACTACCACCATCAAGCGCCTGTAATTCTTTGGGTTCAGAACATATCGATTGATAAATTTAAAATTGAGTTATGCCGGAAGATAAAAACACTGTAGTTGACCTGACATTCAATCGAAATGAGGATGCCATGAAGTTGACCATTGTTAAAATGAAACGCCGGTTATCTGAAATTTTTATGGGTGGTGGGAAAAAGAAATTGGAGAAGATGAGGACCGATGGAAGGCTAACCGCCCGAGAACGCATAGACTTTCTTCTGGATCCCGATAAAAACAGATTTGAATTGGGTGCCTTTGCTGCATTGGGAATGTATGAAGAGCATGGTGGTTGTCCGGCGGCCGGAGTTATTGTGGTCATCGGATATATTAAAGGCAGGCAATGTATTGTTGTAGCCAATGATCCTACGGTGAAGGCGGGAGCCTGGTTTCCTGCCACCGGAAAAAAGAACCTCCGTGCTCAGGAGATCGCGATGGAAAACAGGTTGCCTATCATTTATTTAGTGGATAGTGCAGGTGTGTATTTACCAATGCAGGATGAAATTTTTCCTGACAAGGAACATTTTGGCCGAATATTCAGAAACAATGCAAGATTGTCCAGCATGGGCATACCGCAAATAGCGGCTATCATGGGGAGCTGCGTGGCAGGCGGAGCTTATCTGCCGATTATGTCAGATGAAGCCCTCATTGTTGACAAGAGCGGTTCTATATTCTTGGCCGGCCCCTACTTGGTTAAAGCGGCAATTGGAGAAGATGTGGATAAAGAAACCCTGGGAGGAGCAACTACTCAGTCAGAGATTTCAGGTGTCACTGATTATAAAATGCCGGATGACAAAACCTGTCTGAATACAATAAGGGACCTGGTAGATAAATTTGGCAAAATGGATACGGCAGGATTTGACAGAATCTCTTCAAAAGATCCCGCCCGGCCGGTCGAAGATGTATATGGAATTTTTCCTGAAGAAGGCGCCCGGCCTTATAAGTCTTTAGAATTGTTGGAATGCCTGGTAGATGAAGGAAGCATTACACAGTATAAACAGGGTTATGGCAAAACTATCATTTGTGCCTATGCACGTATAGATGGTTGGGCAGTTGGTATTGTTGCAAACAACAGAGAGGTTGTCAAAACTGCAAAAGGTGAGATGCAATTCGGTGGAGTCATATATTCTGACTCAGCTGATAAAGCTGCACGCTTCATTATGGTTTGTAACCAGAAAAAGATTCCATTGGTTTTCCTTCAGGATGTGACCGGCTTTATGGTTGGTAGCCGCTCCGAACATGGCGGAATTATCAAGGATGGAGCCAAAATGGTCAATGCTGTTGCTAATTCTACTGTTCCGAAATTCACAATAGTAATGGGTAATTCATATGGAGCCGGTAATTACGCAATGTGCGGCAAAGCATATGACCCGCGATTAATAGTCGCCTGGCCTACCGCTAAAATAGCTGTCATGGGTGGTTCACAAGCCGCCCAGGTATTGTTGCAGATTCAGGTAGCCAGCATGAAATCTAAAGGTCAGACCCCCGATCCTGTTCAGGAAAAGGAAATGTACCACGAAATCAAGCAAAGATATGAGGATCAAACCTCCCCCTATTATGCTGCGGCAAGACTTTGGGTCGATGCGATAATAGATCCTGCAGAAACAAGACAGGTGATTTCTTTAGGCATTGAAGCCGCCAATCATGCGCCCGTAGAGCGCTTTAATCCCGGAGTAATACAAGTATGAGCGAGCCCAAAGTTGAAAATGTCAAAATGCAGTTTTTTGCTAAATGTTACCAGGGACTGGAAGATGCACTTCATGATGAATTGTTGTCTCTGGGCGCAACAGATCTTGTCGTGGTCCCTCGTGGAATCCAGTTTTCAGGCGATTTGAAATTGCTATATACCGTCAATTATTGCTCCAGACTGGCACTGCGTTTTTTGAAAAAGATAGTTGATTTCCGTGCAAAAAATGAACAGGAAATTTATGATGCTACCTATGATTTGGTACGCTGGCATGAGCTTTTCACTGATGAAAATACATTCGCGATAGATGTGGTGATGCACTCATCACATTTTAAGCATTCAAAGTTTTTGGCTTATAAAACTAAAGATGCCATTGTTGATCAGTTTAAATTGAGTGGAAGAAAACGCCCCTCTGTCGAAACTGAAAATCCTGATTATCAGATTCATTTACATATCTATGAAGATGTTTGTTCTTTATATCTGGATGCATCCGGGGAGAGCCTTCACATGCGGGGTTACAGAAAGCATCTGGGATTGGCTCCATTGAGTGAAGTACTGGCTGCAGGAATGCTGGCAGTAAGCGACTGGACCCCGGAGAAACCTTTGATAGACCCAATGTGTGGATCAGGAACGATACTTCTTGAAGCCGCGATGCTTTCTATGAAAGTTCCTGCTCAATATTTCAGAAAGTCATTTGGATTTATGAATTGGCTGGATTTTGAACCGATATTATGGGAAGAAGTGCGTTCACATTATTCTGATATGAAACTGGAAGCTCCGGTGGCATCGATCAGAGGCTATGACAGGGATATCATCACTATGCGCAAGTGCAGGGAGAACCTGATTGCAGCCAGGCTATATGGAGATATTCAAATTGAACAAAAAAACTTTCACGATTTGGTTGCTCCGGAGGAACCAACTGTACTGATGTTCAATCCACCCTACAATGAAAGAATCACATTAAGGGATGCCAATCTTTTTTATGAAAAAATTGGATCAACTCTAAAGCATAAATGGCAGGGACATGAGGCCTGGATTATAGCGGCAGATACTCCTGCTACCAAATCAATAGGACTCAAACCTTCAAGGAAGATTCCTTTGATGAATGGGCCTATTGTTTGCAAATTTTTAAAATATGAAATGTATGCCGGAAGCAAGAAAATTCAGGATACTGAGTAGTATTATTTTGCTGTTTGGAAGTATATCGATATCTGCTCAGTCATCGGGTGCTGGTATTTCAATGTCCAGATGGCCTCTGCAAGTTAACTCACTCCCATATTTTTTCAATATACCGACTGATTCGCAGAAACATACCCTATTGTTCAGCGCTCCAGTATTGATACTTCCCGATAATATGGCTACTGCATTCTTTTGCCGTATGGAAGTGAAAGCAGAAAAAGCTAGTAAAATTCCTGTCCTATTCCGTCTTGGCTCCGTCGATCATGTGGAAAGAATGGAAGGGAAGAGGAAGGATATGTTTATTAGGTGAAATCGCACTTAATGGAAAGAGTTTATAATCAGGAATTCAGTCCTCGCAATGCTTGATGGTTTCATTCGATGCGAACTAAAACAGCGGCTTGAGTTCAGGTTTCAGCCCCTCAAAGCTTTGGGGACCATTCGATGCTGGATAACACGGCGGGGCCTGAATTTCAGATTTCAGACGTCAGTTTTCAGATTTCAGATTGAACAGCCGGGGTATTTTAGTAGAATTTGTGAAGAAATGGTTGAATTTTGATTTTTTATAAAGCATTGTATATCAGCACTCTGCAAAAGTGTTATATAGGAGATTTGAAAAAGCCAAATATCAGCGGATTTATACTAAAATTTGTGCATAAAAAGTGGAATCCTATTTTTGTAAGGTTATGTGAATCATTGTTTTGCAAAGTTTTATATTGGAAGTTTGGAACTGTCAATTAGTAACCAAATTTTTATTCAGGTATACTCTTGTCAACCCAATCAATCTTTTCAATTTTTTCAATCTATCCTCAATTCTAGCTATTTCCATAAAACATTAATATGAGTATTAATATCGGATAATTAACATTTTTACATCTACCGATAATAACGTACCTTTGGAGGATGAAATGGATTAAGAGATATGATTTGGATGAAAACTTGCAAGTTATCCTGGACAGGATAGACAGTAAGAAGGATTTGCTTGATTCATTCCGTCCATTGCCTGAAGTATTAGTTAGGAAGTTCAAAGAAAACATGTCTTTTGAATGGACTTACCATAGTAATGCTATTGAGGGGAATACACTTACTCTGAATGAAACCAGATTCATAATAGAAGAAGGACTCACTATAAATGGAAAGTCTTTACGTGAGCATTTGGAAGCCATTAATCACCATGATTCTATTGTGTGGCTTGAGGATTTTGTGAGTAATCATGAAGTCTTGAGGGAGCGGGACATACTAGATATTCATGCGTTAGTAATGGATAAAATTGACAGGCAGTACGCCGGCAGATATCGCTCTGCGGGAGTCAGGATTACAGGAGCTAATTTTACACCTCCAAATGCACATTTAGTTGCTGAGTTGATTGAAGATTTAATTCAATGGTCTGAAAGTTATCAAGATATTCATCCGGTGCTCAAAAGTGCTTTATTTCATCATCGTTTTGTATGGATACATCCTTTTTTTGATGGTAATGGAAGGACTACACGATTGGTCTCCAATATTTTCATGATGCAAAAAGGGTTTCCTCCGGCATTCATTTTGAAATCTGACAGAAGGAAATATTATGATGGATTGAATAAGGCCAATACAGGAATCATGGACAAATGGTTTTTGCTATGGTTTCAATCTGTGGAGCGGACATTGGATCTGTATCTTAGTCATCTGGATGCAGAGCGCGATGATTACCAATCCTTGCAATCAATTGTAGAAGAGTCGGCTATACCTTATGGCCAGGAATATCTAAGTTTATTGGCCCGACAAGGAAAGATTGACGCATACAAAGAAGGTAATGTATGGTATAGCTCAGAGCGGGCTATTAAGCAATATATTATTGGGAGGCAGAGAAAGAGATGATAACTCCCTGCAGGAAATACCATTTCTTATCTGCTTTCAAATATTTGTAAATTCTTAGCTGTTTAGCAATCTACCAATCCTGACTCTCACAACCGAAATTTCACAGGAAGCGTCATTCTCACAGGCACGCGTTTCCCATTTTTGATTCCGGGATTCCATTTCTCCGGCATTTCCCGGATGATTCGCAGCACTTCTTCATCACAACCATAACCAATCCCACTCTTAATGACAGGCTCCAGCACTTGTCCATTTTCATCGATAATGTAAGATGCAATGACTGTTCCCATAATTCCCTTTTCTCTGGCTTTGGTGGGATATTTTATATTTTTGGAAAGATATTCCATTAGCCCTCTTTCTCCATTTTCAAATGATGGCATGGTATCGACTGCACTATATAGCGTCCTTCCCTGCCATTCTTCCTGTGAAAACATTGGGCTGGAAAGAAATACAAACAGGGCCATGTAAGAGATTCTTCTTACAGAAAGTAATTTATTGAAAATCATAGAGGCTTATTTAAGGGTTTATTATGGAGTTGACAACTTGAAACGTATTGGCATAGTAAACTTCACCCGGACAGGTTCTCCGTTGTGGTATCCAGGTGTCCAGTCCGGCATAAGCTTTACAACTCTTTGTGCTTCCTGATCACAACCCCCACCAATTCCCCGAACTACCATAGGATCAATTATTTTTCCTGATTTGTCTACGATAAACTGCACTATCACAAATCCTTCAATTTTAAGTTCTTTTGCCTTTTCCGGATACTTTAAATTTTCAGTAACAAACTTCATTAGTTCTTGCTCACCCTCCGGAAACATTGGCATCTTCTCTACAACAGTATAGCCATTTGATATGCTGTCAAATCTAACCTTAGGAAAAGTATCATTTGTTATTGCAACTGAATCAGCCGTCAATTCAGGAATTGAAAATATCACAAAAAATATGCTGAATAACAGGAATGATAAGGCTCGTGTAAAGAAATTTTTCATGAGAATTTGATTTTAAAAAAAATAAAAAATTTGAGCTAAGTGCATGGCGCACAAGCAATTTTGTAACAAGCATGAATCAACTTAAAAAACTTATTTGAGCTTGAATCGAACGGGAAGTGTAAATTTCACCTTTACACTTTTACCATTTTGCTTACCCGGAATCCAATCCGGCATAGACTTTACAACTCTCAAAGCCTCTTCGCCGCATCCCATTCCCAGATCTCTAGCAATTTCAGCTTCAGACAGGGTTCCATCTTCATTTACATTAAACTGCACTACTGCAATTCCTTCAAGCTCGGCCACCATTGCTTCCTGAGGATACTCAATTGACTTCTGAATGAATTCAACAAGAGCTCTTTCTCCCCCCGGAAATTGTGGCATTTGATCTACCCGCACAAAGAGATCCTTATTTTTTTCATCTTCTTTCAAAGCTTCGGCATCATAGTCTACAATCAGTTCTTTATCCACATTTTGGGGTTTCTCAATTCCCAGCTGATCCTCGATGGCATCCTTGCAGGAAAGGGCAAAAAACATCAGCATGAGTATTGGAAGAGCTAACAAGTATTTTAGTAATGAAATTTCATTGGATGG
Organism: Saprospiraceae bacterium; assembly: GCA_016706365.1. GTDB lineage: Bacteria > Bacteroidota > Bacteroidia > Chitinophagales > Saprospiraceae > SLDF01. The sequence goes on along the minus strand of JADJJU010000025.1, from coordinate 183,966 downwards.
TCTCTTAGTCATCATAATAAATCTGCGTTTCAGCTGAGTTCCAAAGAATGCATTACCTATCTTAATGGACTTCTGGAGTGGCTGATTCGCATATTTGAGCAGCAATTGTCCATAATCCATCAGGGCGCTGCTTCTCAACACATGAGCATCCGCTTCGAATTCATGAACATCTTTCAGGGATTTTTTGAACATCCATACCATGGGACTAAACCAGAAGAATATTGCAATTATATCTATTACCATCCTGTCCAGACTATGCCAGTGCCGAATATGAGTGATTTCATGCTGTAGCAAGGTATTCCATTCTTTGTCATTCAGCTGGTGATTTTTGTGAACAAAGAGGCACTGAAAAAATGAAAATGGCTCAATAGGTTCATCTAAATATACTGTGGTAAATCCTCTGGAACGCTCTAATTCGCCCTGTGAATAAAGCTTCCAAATCCCCATGACCCCTAAAAATAGCCTGAAAAGTCCAAATGCAACGCCGGCCCAATATAGCAGCCATAATGTCTCAGTCAAATTGAAATTTGCCTGAATCCAGGTTCCTGCCGCTGTTATATCTATGACAGGAAGTTGAGCTGTAAGGGATGAGCTCAAGGATTCTACGCCAATTTGTGAGAATTTGATGAAAGGAATAAAAAGTCCCAGCATGAATGCAGTCAGCAAATACCACCTATTGGCATGATAGTAAGTTTCCTTGCTCAGTGAGGCTACATAAAATGCATATAATACGAGCCAGCAAATGTGAACTTCAAGAATGTAGGACCACATAATCAGCGCTTTTTATCAGATTCATTCAATATTTTCATCAATTCATCTTTATCTACTTTTTCCTGCTTAACTAAAAATGAGACAAGGGATTTCACTGAACCCTCGAAATAATCATTGATGAGGGATTTTACAGTGCTTCCACTATATTCTTCCTTAGAAACGATTGGAAAGTACTCGTAAGTACGCCCGTATGCCTTATGATCGACAAATCCTTTCTTTTCAAGGATTCTTACAATAGAGGAAATAGATGAATGAGGTGGTTTAGGTTCCTCTTCTATTAGATCTATTACTTGAGACACTGTACAGGGACCTAATTGCCATATTAACTGCATGATTTCTTCCTCTGCCTTTGTTAGCTTTTGCATATCTATTCCGAATTTAATTTTTTAATTCTTTCTTTAGCAAATTCAAGAGATTCGGCATCCGAGTCTCCATGTATATAAGTAAACTGAGTGTATAGAGCAAGCGCTTCTGAATATTTCTCGCCTGCATCTGCTGCTCTTGCCGCCCAAAAGACAAGCATAGGATCATCCAGAAACGTTCGGGATTTCAGGTAAGCATCTTTAGCAAGTGTGTACAATTCTGCCTCTATCAGAATATTTGCCAGCATATACCAATATTTACCTTCATTGGGATGTTTGCAAGCTTCTATTGTTTTTTGCATCCAATGTCTTGCCAGGATTTTATCTCCCAATCCCAGATACGCTTTGGACAAATAGAAAAATGTGTATTCTTCGTTTTGATCAGGCTCTTCAATTGACTTTAGAATTTCCAGGGCATCATTGAACCTTTCATATTGGATGTAGCAAATGCTGAGCATTCGTCTGAAATAATTATTGAAGTACGGAGTCTCCTTTAGTTCTTCCAGCAACTGCATAGTATGCTCATAATATTGCAGGCTATAGCAGGCTTCGATTTGCATTTTACGCAATTTGAAATGTTCCGGATCCAATAATAAGCCGGCTGCAATCATACTATCCGATTCATGATATTGCTCATTAGCATGAAAAATTTCTGCAATTGCTTTGATCACATCGAGATCAGTTGGATTGATTTTGTGAGCTGATGCATAAGCAGAAAATGCCTCAATAGATTTATTACGCAAGGATTTTATCCTCGCCTGCATTTTGAGATAGAAAGAATGCTCCGGCTCTATATTGACCAGCTTATCAAAACAGACTTCAGCCTGAATATAATCTTCTGCATTAAGGTGAATGAGTCCAAGCTGATACAAGGCATTTCTATGAGTACTATCCAGTTGCAGTATAGTATCCCAGGCATCTCTGGCAGATGCAGTTTGCCCGGTCATTATATATAATTCTGCAATTTGCTCCCAAAGGGAGATATTTTCAGGTTCCTGGTCCACATAATTTCGCAGCACGGGAGCCGCTTCGTGAAATTTCTGCTGTTGCAACAATGATTGCAACAATGTATCAGAACGGAAGCCATCCGACTGTCCAAAAACAGCAGCCTGATGTAAAATGAGTGAAAGTATAAACAAGCCCCGGTGCATAACTAAGCGTTTGATAAAACGAAGTTAAATTACTTTGTGGACAATTCAAAATAAAAATACGTTATGCAACGAAAAAATACGTTAAGTAACTTATCCACACAGGGTCCAGGCTTTAATCATTTAGAAATTGCTTGTGATCAGCGGGTCATTCATAGTAATCATCTTCATAAACGATCTCCCTTAGAAGCCTGAATCCTACAGAAAGCTCTACGGAGAGATTTCTGATATTTTGTTCCGGAAGTTGTTGAATTTGACCATTATAAGGATTATTCCAGCGGGTTGTAGGAATAAATACTTGTCTTGAAAAATCGGGTTGTACCTGCAATTCGAGGATAATGCCCACTTTCTCTGATATATTGAGCTGATATCCTGTCCCTACAGAAATTCCAAAATTAAATCTGCGGACACCTTCTGCGAATCCCGAATAAATTTCCAGGTTATAGTCGAGGGTATATTCCCCCTAACTGCAAGACTATAGAACCATTGATGACCCGTGAAAGCGGGGTATTTTCTTTTGCCCCCGAGTGCCAGAGAAATATTATTAAATTGAAGCCTGAAGGTTCTGGCATCCAGGACCTGACCATCAAATCCAACCCCTCCTGCAAAACGTGCTGCACTTCCGCGGGTATGATATCCCAATTCAGAAAAAATAGAAAATTTGTCCTCGGTATTATCCTGACTTTCAATGAATGCTGCAACATGCCAGCCCAGCATAAGGCTATTTGCCCGGCTGCGATTTTCCCAGGCTTGGGTGGCTCCTGTCAATCCTCCTTTCAATCCAAAACCATAGCTCTGTCCATATCCTGAACCAATGCAAAATAAGATCAAAATTGCTGTAAAAATCAAGTATCCCGGGTATCGTTGTCGCATAAATGGCACTTTAATAATTAGCGTATTTTCAGCCTTTGTCCTTTTCTTATAAGGTCTCCATCCAAATTATTTAAAGACTTTAATCTGTCCAAAGATAGATTATATTGCCTTGATATGCTATAAAGTGTGTCTCCATCCAGGACATAATGGTACTTTTCCGGATTGCTGACATCGGTAGATTGATTGGAAGCCATTAACTCATCAGTATTATACACATCCGGATCCGGATTTTTCATTAGTGGCTTTTCCGGAAGAATATTAGGTGTTTCAGTCTTTAAGGTAGGTTTTTGGTCTCTGTTAATACGCCATCTTAGCTTAACTCTGGCACCTATGGCCGGTTCTTCTCCTTCCTGTAGCCTGTTTTTGGATAGTAAGGCAGATAACCGAATCCCATAAGTTTGTGCTATAGAATACATAGATTCTCCTTTTTTGACGTAATGCCAGTCCAGTCGTCCGCGAAATCCGGATTTTTTTCTGGATAAATAAACTCTTTCACCTGATGCCAGAACCTGATCGGCAGACTTAATTTTTTCATTATACCGGATAATTCTGGAAGCATTATATCCTGTACGCTGGCTGATTTTTTCAGGAGTATCGCCATGTTGGGCAAATATCATTTTTACTTCATTGTTGTGAAGGATACCTTTTGGCATAGTATTTTTTGACTTGCTTCCTTTTTTACTTTTACCGGATTTCTTAGTGGTATCTGCCTGGGCTAAAATCGGAATATCCATTCCTGACACAAGGACATCCAGTTTAGCAAGCTGATAATCTTCAACTATTTTTATAAGCCTGCTGGCATAGTTGGGGTCAGTAGCATACCCTGCTTTTCTCAATCCTGTAGCCCAGCCTTTATAATCGGTGGTTTTGAGGTTGAAAAGAAATCCGTATCGATTCATTTTGGAGGGATTTCTCAGGAATTCAGAATGTTCTATAAAAGATTCCTCAGTACTTGAAAAGGCCCTGAAGCAGGATTTAGTTAGTTGGCCATCGCTGTCGTAATCGTCATCTTCTTTTTTGTATGATCCTCCGTTCCAGTCTCCACCACATTTAATTCCAAAGTGGTTATTGGCTTTTGTCGCAAGATCACTCCTCCCTGCATTGGACTCCAGCAGTGCCTGAGCCAGCTTTATACTGGCAGGAATTCCTGTGCGGTGCATTTCTGACACGGCAATTTCTTTATAAAGCTCCACATAATCCTGATACACCTTGTACTGTGCGGTGGAATCAAGGACGACAACGCAAATGAGGATTGTGCAAATAATCAATCTTATCATATCATTACATATTGACTAGCAAAAGTAAGTAAAAAACATATTAAATATAATTTAAATGTGTTAAATATTGATCAGCAAGTTCAGACTTCTCGCTAAAGCGCTGTTGAGGGTAGCATAAGACGCGGGAAATTAATGTTTTATTGTGTTGTAGTCCTGGCGGGAATCGAACCAGTTTTAAGCAATAAAAAAGAGCAAGCCGGAAGACTTGCTCTGTAAAATATTTTAATTCGCAGTTTAGCTTTACTTAAGCTATGACAGGTTCATTAGCTCGTTTTTTAGCCATGCTGGCTTTCATATCGCGCCATTTATCTCCCATGATTTTATTCATGCCTTTGTCCACAACATAGTGTGTAGCGATATTGTAGACTCCTTTAATTTTGCGAACAATAGATTCATTGGCGCGCAGGCTGATTGAATATCCAAAGTCAGTGTATTCTATATAATGCCAGTATCCACTCGGCATGAACAGTGTTTCACCAGGCATAAGGATACATTCGAACCCTTCAGCATTTTTCAATGCAGGAAATTTTTCATAATCCGGTTTATTTACATCAATATAAGATGCAACAGTATAAGGATGACGATAGATATTTTTTGATTGCTCAGGGGCAAATAATACTACACGTTTGCGGCCAAAAATCTGATTAAGAAATACGTGAGACATATCAATGTCATAGTGTAAAGCCACTTTGGACCCTTGTCCCCCGAAAAACATAAAAGGGAATGATTTGATGAAACCTTCCATGATGGTTGGTGTCGCAAAATCATCACACAATTCCGGGGCGTGGCGGAAGATATTGAAAAGGAACATCCTCAGATCTGATGGACCTTTTTCCATTTCAGTCAGGTAATCACGAAAATCCATCTCTCTGTCCGGAACCATGTAAGTTTTGCCGGGCTTAGAATAATTGGCAGAAAAAATAGGAACCCTTAAATGTCCATATTCCTTCTTAAAGTAATCTACAGTCCATTTGGATTTAGCCGGCCAGGGATTCATCAGATCGGTAAAGATGACAGGCTTCATGGGCTTCAAGTGTTCGGCGGCAAATCTCGCCGGAGTAAGTCCGCCCTTGCGCTCAATTTCTACTAACTTCATCTTTTCCTTGTTTTATTTTTTAATCACCAGCTGATCTTATGGGATCAAGCTACAAATTTAACCCTAGTAATCTAATTATTTAATATATAAAACATGATTTCTATCAATATTGTCTATATATGGTCTAAATAATTACCTCATTTAAAATTGCTTTCAATGCAATTTAGTTCTCCAAACGAAAAAAAAATCTGCCCAAATTTTATATTATAATTAATTCACATATATTTGTTCCTGCAAAGCTGATCATTCAGCATATCTGCCTTACGCCTCCATACCATTTGTACAATTAAGTCCCAAAATGACTAAAACAAAGCAAATGGAAAATTTTTTACTTTATTCTTTGATCCTGGTAACAGTTTCTATCCTAAGTTTTTTACTCTCACGCTCTTCTCCTGATCAAAATGTAGATGAGTGGGATTAAAATGGCTTTTTTATATACGTAATCTATCTTTATTTCTTCATTCCTGTTACGTATCATTAAAATAAATATCTGAGACTTGCACCTATCAAAAATCATTCATCTATTGTTATTATTGATGAACAGAGAGTATCTTTGTATAGAGAATATCTTACAGAACAATAACCACTCAGACTCCCTGCAAGCTATTTCACACTTAATTTGTGCCAATTAACACATTATTGATTTTTGGCATAATATTTGAAAAGAATGAACTACAATCATATACTAAGCGTTGTATATGTGTTGTAATTATACGAAAAAAAAATATATGACAGGCGGGTTGCCTGATTTATAAAGATGTAGTTTTCTTATTTTGAGACCTTAGTCTATGACCCGAGTTGCAACGGCAATGATCGGGTCATTTTTTTTGATCCAACTTACTTTAGAGAACGTAATATTTCGGTAGTATAATGAGGAGTAAAACTTGCTCCCGGATACGTCGGGTGCTAAATTTCCGCTCTTTCTTCGATTTTGAAAGGATGTCTTTGCAACCAGTCTTCCTGTGGGCTCAAAAGATCAATGAGATTTGGTGCAAACTTGTTATAAATCCTGTTTCGATGACGAATATAGCAGTACATATCGACCGGATAGGCCCCTACAGAGCTTTTAATTTCCATCGCAGTTCTTCCCAAATTGATTCTTTCCAGACTTCTTTCTATACCTTCCTGCACCAGTTGATAAAGCATGTTTAGGTATATCTGATGAGTCTTGTTGAGCAAACTGTTGAAACCAACCATATGAGCTACAAGGACTTCATTATTTATAAAATAACTGAAGAAGCCTACAATTTCAGAATCTTTTCGAAAGACTTTTACATGAAAGCAATCTGGCATATTCTTCTTTGTCTCATAAAAGTAATCCATACCCAAATTCACCATATTAAAGCCTGCTGATCCAATTGTTTCAAGGTATAGCTCATATAGAACTGCAGAGTTTTCTTTGATTTCAGCTTCCGAAAGTGACTCAACGACGATACTGCCCAACTTTTTTTGTGCTCTTTTTGCCCTCATCCTGTATTTAGAATGCATGGAATTTAAATAGTCCTCAAAACTTCTCCATTCAACTTCCAGATTGAGCAACATATTAGGCTGAATTCTAAACTCATGCCATTTTCCTGTAGTAATAAATCCAGCTGAAAGTTTTGCTTCAGCATATTTTTCCTTTAATAAGGAAACTGCTATTTCGTCCTTATGGGTTTTCTTTAGTTCATCCCGTACCTGGGCATATGCGACTTCTATAATATCTTCTCTTACTTTCTGAGACAAGTGATCAGCAAATACCCAACCATTTTCGCCGGTGAGTAGCAAATTTCCACAGACTATGGTATGGAAATCTATATTTCTGGCGACAGTTAATTTAATAGACTTCATCAAATGAGAAAAATAGGAACATTTATCAGCTTCAATTGAAGCTTCCTGTCCCAAGCTTCTTGCAGCATTAAAGTGGACAATTTGAAAATACAGCTTGGCTATGGGTATTTGCCCCGCATGTATTACCACATATTTAAATTCCATTCCTGCAGCAGGAGCAGACTGCAGACAAGTCAGATATTCTGAAGACATAAAAATAGTCCCCGGCAAAACATCCCAAATCGCAGAGATTCTTCTCAAATCTGACGCAATGGTATAATTCAATTGATCAATTGCCTGAATAGAAGGCTGTAACACTTCTTTATCAGGTGCAGAAACCGGGGCTTGGCTTTTATGGCAATGGATCATTAAGGACAGAGATTGATACGGTAAAAAACAACGCTATATAAACCATCAGCAACAAATAAAGATTTAAATAGCATTCAAATTTCAAAAAATATTCTTGAAAGGCTTCATTTTCTGCATCGTACAGGATATTGCTTTACACAGCAAAAAAGAATGAAATTGATTTTAAGCCTTAAATTCAGAAATTAAGAATTCGGTTTTAAGGTAATTTGATATCTCTGTTGAATTCCTGGAGATTAGTTGAGATCGAAAAATGATGTGCACTTCCTGCAAGGTGATAAGTACCAAAACCATAATCAATCCTGAAACGATTGATTTTGAATCCCAGTCCTCCACTCATCCCTGACAGACTACGGAAACCAACCACAGTGAGCTCTCTTCTTCTGAAATGATTATAACCCAGTCTTATTCTGAATTGTTCTTTTTTTCCAATAAACAACTCGGCTCCGAAGATGAGATGGCGAAAGAAATTGTCAACTTGCTGAGCAAATCGATTTTCCTCTTCGGGCATATCATTTATCAGAAAATTATCTTCTTCACTTTCAGGATTGTCATAAAGGAGATTCCAGCGATGTAGATGATGTCCTGTTATAGAAAATTGGATTGGAGCTTTGGCGAGGCGTTTAGAAATCCCAATTCTGACATCATATGGCATGGTTTCGCTATTGCCTTCCCGATATTGTTTGAGAGTGCCGCCGATATTATTAATGACAAGTGCAGCAGAAAATTTCTTTTCAGTAACAAAATATTGAAGCGCCAGATCTCCTGCTAATGCAAAAGCATTGTAAGTTTCCAGTGTAGAATTAATTACTTTCAGATTAATTCCTGCTCTCAATCTGTCATAAATGGACTTTGAAGCGCCAAGTGTCCAGGCAAATTCACCAGCATTGAAAGTACCCATTTGCTGATCAAATTCATCTGTCAGAAGAAAATCTCCATACCTTATATATTGAAATCCTGTATGCAGAGTTATCTGATTCTTAGGCAAATGGTGAGCATAGTTGAAAAAACCATGCTGAGTGCCCGCAAAATAAAACTGGTGATTAAAGGATAATGCCTTATGTGATGTTTCATCCAACAAAGCAGGATTAGAAATAGCAGCTGCAGCAGTCGGGTCCTGAGCACTAATATTCATTCCTCCCAATGCAGTCAGACGTGGGAGTTGGGTAAAAGTAAAAAACGATAAACATTCTCTCCACCTACTTGAGCCAGTAAGGAAGAAGAACCAAACCAGAGAATTATGAGTATTTTTTTTAGCATGCAAAGGATGGTTTACAATAAACTGCATAAAAATAGAACATGATAATGATAATCAGCTTATGCTCTGATGATGCAAGAACGAAAAAATTAAAAATTCATTTTTACAAAGAGAAATTTAAATGGATAAGCAGGCTTGAGGCAATCATGTTTCACCTGGAATTCGGACTAATTTTCAACTATTTCGGCTTTTTTAGCAATTTGTCGCACGAGCATATCAAGTGATTTGGCTTCCATTTCCAGCAGGCTTAAATATTCTATCTGATCATTATTCAGACTATTTTTGCCTGACATTTTTAACACTTCAATAAGCCCCAGAATATTGGCAACCGGACGACGGATTTCATGCGACTGCAGATGAGCTATATCCTTCAGTGTTTCGTGCTGTGACATTAGCTTTTGTTCATCTTTGAGCTTCTCAGTAATATTTCTAAATAATAGGATATAGCCATTCGTGATAAGCTGTTCATCTTTGAGAGGAGAGGCGAGCACATGGTAGTATTCAGTGGAATGAATCGTGGTCAATCTAAATTTGGTCATGAAAGGTAATCCTCTTGGCATTTCTGATAAAATCTGATCAGCACCAACCAGTGCATTTTCCAACTTTGCTCCCACATAGGATGGTAGCGTATTTCCTAAAATCAAACGCATAGAATGATTAATATCCACAATTCTGTATGATTTTTCAAGGACCATAAATCCTTCAGACATTGATTCTATAAGCTTTTCACGAGCCTGTGGGATTAAGCTGAAAAGTTTAAATCTGAGTAAGCCAATCCCAATTGAAATCGCCGTGATTAAAAAGGCATACGGTGTTATGTCTATCACACCAAACGGTCGAAAACCGGCCAAATACAGGATATTAGCCATCCATGGAACTGAGGCTGAAATAATGATAAGGGTAGCTTGTGACTTAAATATTTGGTTGGAATATTTATATCTTGAGGCAATAAGCAAGAGGCCATAAATAAGACATAGATAGAAGTAAACCGTAAACAGAATATATAATGGACCTGCTTTAAATTTAAGTAAAAACAAAGTATCTGTCTGAGTCAGTACCATGTTTTGATAGTACCAGTCATGATATTCTATTGTCCATACACTGCCTATCACCAAACAGGGTATAACCAATAATCCCAATCTCTGAGCGACTGACCACTTGTGATCATTCTTTGTAAATTGAATGCAAAAGAAGACCCACAAAGGTGGAATGAATGAAATCCCAAAATATTCCAGTTTGACCCAACCTAAAATTTCTTCCTGTGTATTAGCTGTCAGATCTATAGCATAGCAGATAGCCCACCAGGCGGTACTGAACATTATGAGAGATAAATAATTAATGGAGTCTTTCTGCGTACGGTGCAGCAACATCAAACCTATTATAATTGCAAATAAGGAAGGAATAGCTAAGGTTGCTGAAAATAAATTACCAGTATATGTCATACCCAGTTACAATATAATGCGCCGTCAATGATAGTTCTAAGAAATACTCGGAATCAATGCAGACAATCGACTTCTTAAATTTATGTAACTTAATAATATTGAATTGTGCCGCATTTTCCCCGATGGTATTCCAAAGATCGGGATAAATTGATTAAGGTTCGTAAATCAAGTCCTTTTTAATTTCTGAATTTGGAAATGCTTACTTGAGAAGTGTTCAGGCGGAGCTGGATATTCAAATGAAAAATGATATCTGCTCCATGATGGAAAGAGGCACCTATCTACTGTTGGAATTATCGAATCCAAGTACTATCCTTGTGCCATGTTAATCAGATATGAACCTTGAATGCAGATAACTTTCTCAGTTTAACATCGTTGTCTAACAAGTGAAAGGTTGATTCATCTGAACCATTTTTTTACCCAAAACAAATATCTCCCAAATAATTTTATTATGACTAATTTGAAGAGTATCATTATCTTATGTTTGGCAATAAGTTTCCATAGTATTTCCGGGGCGCAGACCAAGACCACCCCCAAGCTTAGCAAAGACCCCAAGGTTATCAAAATTTTGGAAGGAATAAAGAAGGATTTCGATAATGCAAAATCAATTGAAATCACTTTTAATATGTTGATGGAAATGCCTGATAATACTTCTGAAAAGCAAAGCGGCGTTTTGCAGCAATCGGGCAATCAGTACTATGTGAATACTGATCAATTTGCTATCATCAATAATGGTAAAGCTATGTGGTTTGTGAATAAGGCAAATAAAGAAGGGCAGATCAATGAGAATGATGCTTCATCCGGTACTCAGATGTATTCCCCAATTGAGTTGCTGAAAATTTATGAAAAAGATGATCATAATATTGCTATTACAAATGAATATGCCGAAAAAGGTGTGAGCTATCAACAAATAGAGTTTGTTCCTTTGGACAAATCGGTGGATTATTCGAAGGCCAGGCTAACAGTTCAAAAAGGTACATCTAAGTTGAAAGAAGTAAAGTTCTTCTACAGAGATGGTAGCCGCATGAGCCTTGCCATTAAGAATGTTACAAAAAACAAAGCAATACCCGTTGGGACATTTACTTTCCAGGCATCAAAATATCCCGGAGTATATATGGAAGATCTGAGAAACTAAAGTTTTTCGATTCTTAGATCCGAATTCGATTTTCAAAGCTTTTAGATTAGACAACCTTGGCGGTCTTATTGCGTTTGGTTTGCATCACGGTAGAGAATATGTACCTTTAAGCAACAAAACGTGGTATGGAATTTAGAAATGAAAGTATAGACCTCGACCTCCTACCTGCAATGGAAGAAGTGGAGTGGGTTCCGCTGGAGAAAAATTATCGTAAAATCATGTACATTAATACGCTTTTTCTTTGGGTCTTACCCATTGGATGGCTGGTGTTGAGTGTTATAATGAATTGGTGGCAATATCCGGTATGGACGGGACTAGCTATGGGAATTACTTTATTAATTCCCGTCTTAAGTACTATTCTGGTAAATCCTTCTTTTTTAGTAAAGTCTTATGCTATCAGAACCCATGACATTCTGTTTCAAACCGGACTAATATCAAGATCTCAGACAATCATGCCTTTTGACAGAGTGCAGCATTGTGAAATTAACAGAGGAGTTCTTAGCCGATGGCTGGGATTAAGCGAGCTGAATATTTTTACAGCCGGTGGATCAGCGAGTGATCTCAGTATCCCGGGATTGAGTGAGGAGAGAGCAGCAGAACTTTGCCAGTTTATTTTGCTCAAAATTGATGCAACTGATGAAGAGGAATAATCCGGCCCCGGAGCGAACGAGACAATCTCCATTAGCTATTATATTATTACTGGCCACTTTTGCCAAAAATACATTCAGACAATTCTGGCCATTTATCATTGTTTTCCTGATAAATCCCAAGCGATCAATAGAATTTCAAATTCTGATTGCTGTAGCCGTTTTCTCATTTATTTCATTGGTCTCCTCCATTTTGTCTTATTTCCGCTTCTATTACCAGTTAACAGAAGATGGGCTGGTGGTTGAGAAAGGTATATTTAAAAAGACCCGTATTCAGGTTCCTTTTGAAAGAATTCAATCTGTAAATATTGAACAGGGCTTATTGCATCAGGCATTCAATATCGTTAAACTCGAAGGGATGATTCTGGTAAGTCTTCCCCTGGTGAATTTTTATTTCAGCTTTCCCCACTTACTTTATTTAAAATAGGAATCAGCCAGAATCACCTTCGTACTCTGGGTATTGTGCTTTTATTTTTATTTGGGGTAGCAGAAAATCTTAGTCAGGTAGGTGGAGAAGGGGTAGATGACTATATTGATGGGTCTTATTTTAGCGAAATATTTAGTTCAACGTTTGCTATATTAATCTTGCTACCTGTATTTCTTATTGTTGCACTTATTATTAGTGTCGGGCAGATTGCTTTCAAATATGCTGACTTTACAGTTTTCAGAACAACGGAAGGATTAAGACTGATTGGCGGTCTTCTCACAAGGATCGAGCAAGTGGCAGTGAGGAAAAAGATGCAGATGATGACTTTTGAAAGCAATCCTATCAGAAGGATGCTGGGGCTTGTCAAAGTGCGGTTTTATCAGGCATCCAGCATGCAGGTCCAGGTGAATCAATCTATCCAGATTCCGGGTTGTTCTCCTGCTGAATCTGAAATGGTGGCAGAGGAGTATATTTCAATGGATGAATTGAAATCCGCAGAATTTTTTCATGTAGACCCCAGATATCGTGTAAGACTTTTTCTTTTTTCAGGATTGTTGCCTTTGATTTTAGTCATGGGAGTTCTTTCCTGGAATTTTGGTAAAGACGCTTTTTTTGTGTTTCTTGTATTACCGCTATTAGGAATCTGGGTGCATTTGTATTATCAGAGGCTCGTATTTGCTATTTCCAACCTAAGTGTTATCAAAAAGGATGGCGTTTTTGCAAGAAAAACAACTTTGCTAAAAACCTACAAAATCCAGGCAGTTGAGCTCTCACGCGGATTTTATGAACGTCGCAATAATCTGGGATCAGTTGTGATTCATACAGCTGCCCGACCAATTGTTATTCCATTTCTTCCTTTGGCTCAAGCAAGACAAATTGTGGACTATCTCTTGTTTAAAGTAGAATCAGAACAGAAAAACTGGATGTAACCTGGATTCACGAAGATGGCTATTTAGTGTCTGACATTCCATTATCTTTTAATAGCATCTTTATCAGCAATTTGTCCTGTAACCAGACAGGGAGTCTCCTCGCAAGTTGGACCATAGGTTTATTGGGTGTGATCAAATATCTGTCCTGTGGCTTTTTATTTTCAATTATCTCCCGCAAAAGTGTGGCAACTTTTTCCACTGGTAATGCATTTTTAGAACGCTTGTCTACAATGGCAGATCGATTTGCCAGCAGAGGACTGAATATATTATCCGGATATTCATCGACCTGCTCCTTAGCTTTTCTCCAAATTTCCGTTTTGATTGGTCCGGGTTGAACAACAACTACTTTGATTCCATATACTGAAAATTCCCTTCGCATGGCATCACTAAGACTTTCAACAGCAAACTTAGATGCGCAATACGGTCCCATGAAGGGCGTAGTAATTATTCCGGAAACTGACGATATATTGATGACCTTACCGGGTGTTTCTACTTTTTCTTTAATACCTCCCAGCAGCGGTAAGAATAATTGAGTAGTTCTAAGTAAGCCAATAACATTGATTTCCAGCTGTTCCCTCATGTTGTCGAGCGAGAAAAATTGAATGGGTCCACTATGTGCAATTCCTGCATTATTAATTAATGCAGTCAATGTTGCACCCTTCAGGGCATCTTTCACCAGTCCTGCCGCTTGCCTGACTGCAGCATCATTGCTGATATCAAAAATTAGTGGTACGAATTCAGGCCCCCAAAGTCGCTGAAGTCTGTTTGCATCAGATTCCGAACGGACGCTTCCAAATACCTTATAGCCTTTATTCAACAATTCTGCAGCTGCAGCAAATCCGATTCCGGTGGAAACTCCGGTGATAACGACTGATTTCATATCTCAAATTGTTTTTAATATTCAGATGTTCAGACGAATGTAGTGAGTTAGACAAGAATATTGACCCATCTGTATATTTAAAAGAACAATTAATCAATTCAAGCATTACACTATCCTACATTCTGAACGTTAATTGCTGTATGAGAATTGGAATTATATTATTGTTGATGATTTTGCTGGATATCTATGTGTACCAGGTAGTCAGGTATTTGAGTGCAGGTCAGACAGATTGGATAAAGTGGGTATGGAGAGGAAGTTTTTGGACCAGTTCAGCCGTAGCACTTGTCCTGGTATTCTGCATTTTGCAAGGGTACGCTGAAAGTTGGCCAAAGAATGTTTTGACTTACACCCGAACCTTTCTTTTTATATTTTATTTTTCAAAGCTATTTTTTGCAGTGTTCATACTGATCGATGATTTACGTAGACTTGGTTCAAAAGCATATCAATTCATCGCTGGAACGGAGCCATTTAATCCTTCCAGATCCAAATTTCTAACAAATACAGCTTTGGTGGTAGGTTTTTTGCCTTTCACATCCCTGCTTTATGGGATTATCCGGAATCCGTACCGATACAAGATTTATTCTACTAAAATAAAAATGCCGGAAATCAAACTGGGAAATCAGTCTCTGAGAATTGTCCAGATTTCCGATATACATGCGGGTAGTTTTACTTTTAAAGAGCCTGTAAAATTAGCTATTGAGATGATTAATGACCTTCAGCCGGATTTGGTATTTTTCACCGGGGACATGGTAAATAATAAGGCTGAAGAAATGTTGCCTTATGTTGATATATTTCAAAAGATAAAATCAAAGTACGGGGTCTATTCGACATTGGGTAATCACGATTATGGAGATTATGCTAAATGGGCAAACTCAGAAGAAAAACAACAAAACTTGCAGCAATTGAAAGATATCCATCGTATGCTAGGTTGGGATCTGTTGATGAATGAAAACAGAATTCTGGATATCGGCGGCAAGCAAATTGCAGTGATCGGGGTAGAAAACTACAGCGCAATACCAAGATTCCCAAGACTGGGTGATCTGAGAAAAGCACATAAGGGAACTGAAGGAGCAGATATAAAGTTATTGCTTTCTCATGATCCTTCTCATTGGGACTATCAGGTAAAGACTGATTATAAGGATATAGATCTGACATTTTCAGGACATACTCATGGGTTCCAGTTTGGTATTGAAATCCCGGGGTATTTCAGTTGGAGTCCATCTCAATATGTTTATAAACAATGGGCGGGGATATACCAAAGCGGTGAGCAGTACTTGAATGTTAACAGGGGACTCGGGTTTTTAGGGTATCCCGGAAGAGTTGGGATACTACCGGAAATAACCTGTATTGATCTCGATACTGCTATATAATTGTTAATTTTGCTGAATAACCGATCCAGATTATTATGAAGTTTTCATTTTTATCAGTTTTTATTTGTAGTTTAATTTTTGTTTTAGGGTGTTCTGAACCAAAACCGGAAATTGATTCGAAAGATTTTAGTCGGTGACTGGACGCTGGTAAAAGCAGAGCGTGACAGCAAAGAAACTGCAACATTAGTGGGTCTTACCTTTCAGTTCAAACAAGATGATTTTATCAGATTAAATTTGCCACATCCAAATTTGAATTCTGAAACGGACTACAAGTATGAAATTCGGGATAATAAGCTGAGTATTCTGAATGCAGATCTTTCTTTTGATTTATTAGAATTAACAGAAGATCAACTCGTCATGAAAACGATTCTTGAAGAAAATGAATTTACTTTTTGGTTGAGCAAATAAAATTCAGCCTTATGAAAAAGCTATTATCCTTCCTGTTTTTACTGGCCATGGTGCAACAAGTCTTTGCAATTGATGCCAGCCTTTCATATGCTTCTTTCAAAAGTCCCCAATCTACCTACATAGAAATATATCTTTATGTAATTGGCAAATCAGTCACCTTCAAAGAATTGGCCGGGGGCTCATCTCAGAAACAAGCTGCAGTTGAAATGAATATTATTTTCAAAAAAAATGATCAGATCTTCCTGGTAGAGCGCGTTTTAATCAAAAGCCCGGTTGATTCTGCATCTGTCAATTTTTCAGATGTTAGAAGATTGGCTATCCCTCATGGCGAATACAAACTGGAGGTGCAGTTGATAGACCATCATCAGGTGGATAATTCTATTGTGCTGGGAGAGGAGGTTTCAATCTTTAATCCTGAGCTTAGTAAGATATCAGATATTCAACTTTTAGCAACGTTCAAAAAGACTGATGCAGAGAACGCTATGGTGAAAAATGGCATATTTATGGAACAGATTCCTTTCCATTTTTACAATAAAAATTATCAGCAAATACCATTCTATTTTGAATTGTATTCAGAGAATATCCCTGTAAATTCTCCTGACCTGCTGTTGAAGTACAGTATTGTTAAAATTTTGGGAAATGGAACCAGAGAGGAGCTTGCATTTATGTACAAAAAAAGAGTACCAAAAGCGATTGATCCGGTTTTGTTACAGATGGATCTTAGTAAAGTTCCCTCAGGCAATTATGCCCTTACAGTAGAGCTAATGGCAGGTCCTGCTGAAGTTCTCGAAAAGAAAGAATCTTATTTTGTTCGTTCTAATCCGGATATGGATTATGAATTATTCCTTGCCAGTAAAGAAATAGACATAAATGCTGGCAATGAAGATTTTACAGAAGGTATTGATTCAGCTGAGTTGAGATATAGTCTTCGGGCCATTGTTCCAAATGTTTCCCAGAAAGATGCTGAAGTTTTGAAATTAGTCATTTCAAAAAGTAACATAAATGCAATGCGGGCATTTCTCAGAAATCATTTTGAGGCTAATTATAAAGATAATCCCAAATTGGCATACAAGAAATACCTGGAAGTGGCCAAAGCAGTTGATAAACAGTATGGAAATGGCTTTGGATTTGGCTTTGAATCAGACAGAGGTTACTACTTTATGAAATATGGCAAACCGGATGACATTCAGGCCATTGTGGATGATCCGACCGCACCGCCTTATGAGATATGGTTTTATAATAAGTTATTGACAACTAATCAATCCAATGTCAAATTCATATTTTACAATCCAACTCTAATTGAGAATGGACATACACTTCTTCATTCAACTGCCCGGGGCGAGTGGAATAATCCTAAATGGGAAGTAATGCTTTACAGTAATTCACCTAACCAAAGAGAAGGAGATAATTTTATAGATGGTACTCAAATGCAGGATAATTGGGGCAGAAATGCACGCAGGTATTTCGATGATTATTAACTATCCTAATTTCTATCCAGCTCAGAAGAACAAAGAATAATTTGACTCGTCTTCTGAATAACAATTGTTAAGATAATATGATAATCCCTTTTCCTTCCTCAATCACTTTGGATTTAAAGATTCTAATATTCCACGGGATAAAGATTTTATTGTTGATTTTATTCATTTTTCCGACTGCTGTCTCAGCTCAGGTTAAGCCGAAGAAGGATTTAACGTATACTGTTGAGCCTTATGAAAAGAGAATCCAACTGGAATACATCAATAATGTTTATATCCCCAAAGATCTTTCTGATGCATTAAAGGAATTGGATCAGAAAATTGATGCAGCAGGAAGGGAAAAATTTGCCCTAATGAGCGAGGAAGATGCTGGAACTAAAGTTTACTTCAGTTTTGGCAGATGGATGTCAGTCAACTGGGGAATGGAAGAAGGCTCCAGAATTACTCACTATTTCAATAGTCAGGGAATAGCTAAGTTAGAAGATATGATTAGAATACTAATGCTCTCCTATCATCGTCATATCAATCAGAAGGAGCTCCGTACGGATGAACTTATCAAACACTATAAGGACCTTCGCAAAAAAGAGTATGAAGCGTACTTAGAACGTGTCAGGAAGGAAGGGAAGGATACAAATGGCGGAAATTGATTCCGTCAGTAGAATTGGACGTTTCTATTTGAATATGTAATTTCAATCCTGGTGATAAATTCCAAGTTTGAATGCCATGATAACTATTCCGGCAGTATTTTTTGCCTGCATTTTCTCCTGAATTTTTAATCTATGGCCTTCTACAGTACGGGTACTGAGGTATAATTTTTCAGCAATTTCTTTATTTGTCAACTGCTCACAAATCAATTGGATTATTTCCAATTCTCTCTCACTAAATTCGATTTTTTCTTTTCTCTTATGTGGATTAAATTTACTGGTGGAAATCATTTTTGCCAGTGTGTAGGAAGTATGCTTACAATAGTAAAATTCACCCTGAAAAACGGTATTAACAGCATCAATAATCTCTGCTTTATCAGCGTTTTTTAATAAATAACCTCTCGCTCCTGCTTCAAGCATGTCTATAATGTGTCCTTCATCGTCAAACATTGAAAGGCCTACAATGGAAATATCGGGAGAAATTTCCAATATTTTTTTCGAAGCCGATATGCCATCCATAACCGGCATGCGGATATCTGTAAGAATTACATCGGGTTTATTTTCCATAACCAAACGAAGCAATTCCTTGCCATCTGCTGCTTCGCCTATCAGTAATATATTTTCTTCTGAGGCAAGAGCCTGCTTCAGTCCATCCCGGAAAATGACATGGTCATCCGCGATGATTACCCGAACGTCAGCTTTTACTGAGGCTATCCTGTTCATGACTGGGAAAATTTAGCGTGATACGGGTACCCTTTGAAGGAACCGACTCAATATACATGTTTCCTGATAATAATTCTGCCCTGCTATGCAGATTCCTCATACCGAGACCTTTACCTTTTTGAGACCTGTCCTGAATATCGAACCCTTTGCCGTCATCTTCTGTGTACAAGGATATACTTTTATTGCTCTTTAAGAGCTCGACCCGTAATGTTCTGGCTTCTGAATGCTTGATTGTATTATGCAGAATTTCCTGTAATATCCTGTAGAGATGCAGCTGTCTTTGTGAGCTTAGCATAATATTTTCATCATAACTGAACTGAATCATGATGCCATGAACTTTCTGACATTCTACAAACAATTGATGAAGGGCTTCCAAAATTCCTCTTTTTTCCAGAACTGCCGGAAGCAGGTTGTTTGAGATTTCTCTCATCCTTTGAATACTATGATCAATGTACTCTTTAACCTTGCTGATACGGTCACGACCGGATTCATTGTCCACCTCCAGGCTTGAAATCATAAGTTTGATACCGGAGAGCATGGGCCCCACTTCATCGTGCAAATCTGCTGCAATTCTGCGTCTTTCGTTTTCAAGTGTGATAATTTCTGCTTCTACCTTTTCCTGATTCAGTTTTACATTTATCCGCTGATGCCTGATTAGGGAAGCAATGAAGTATATCACAATTGTTCCGAGGACAGCAGCTGCCATCAGGAGTGGCCCGATCGGATTTTTTTCTGAGGCAGGTAATACATCGCTACAATATACAGCAGAGTAGAAAATATCATACCTACCCAAGATGTTAGGTGTGCTCCTGAGGTATTGATCAAATAAAAACATTCAGTTAGAATTTTCAGGGTAAACTGTATTAATAGACCCACGCAAATCAGAAATATTGAGGACTTAAACAGATCTCCCTTATAATGAACAATATAATAATTTAATTGGTGCACTGACAGAATTACAAGTATAAATGAACTATACACTCTGTAATGTATCAGCAAGTTTAATATTCCATCAACATAGAATAAATTCCAAATCCAGGCGAGTATAATGCTAATTGCCAAGTAAATAGAAATCCTGGGATTTTTGCCAAATGTATTCCATTTAGAAAATTGGAACAACCACAATAAAGCGGCAACCAGCACGTAAATATTTGTGGATGGTCTGTTATTCTGGAAAATCCTTCCACATAGAAAATTAATTATTTCAGTAACTGCTCCGACCATTAAAATTGCTAGAAATGGCTTATAATTTTCATCAGATTTTTTCCATTTCAACCATGCAAAAATACCGGTAATTGAAAGGAACAGCATTAGCAAATAATAATACATTACTATTTTATTTTTGGAATTTTAGAGTGGTTATTAGATATGTAAATGACCAATATCATCATCTATTATTCAGGACAAAGGTCCGGGCATCTTCCGCCCTCCTGAATATATGTTGTATTCTCAGATTGCTTAATAATTTTCAAATCATTATCCACCAGTGCCAGATAGCTTTTTAAGTTTCCGCTAATGGGATCTATACCTTTGATCATAGCTAGATATTTTGCGCGATATCTTGTATTGTTGCTGATAGCTAAAAGTGAATCCAATGCTGATATTGAAAATAAATCCGATTTTGTAATCTTTGATCTGGCGATTTGTATGATTCCTGATGGAGCATTATTCCAAAGATTCTTAAAGCTATCAATGGCAACTCTGGCATTATTTTCGGGCTCAAACTTACCAGTAGGAGGATCTGTCAACCCAATTCGCTCAAAAGTAATTGAAACTGTCGTGTCCGCAAGCACCTTCATTTGCAAGTTTTTACTTTCTGAGTTGTTATCTACAAGTATAAAACTCAAAATTGGAAACATAAGACCGACGGTGCATAATGCAACGAATACATAACTCAATAAATTGCTACTCTTATTCATGATAAGCTGCATTAGGAGATGAACAGATTTATCAAATATATAGCAAAGGAAAGTGATTGCATCAGGTAGAAATACCTGAAATTTCATATAATCAGCATTAATTGGATGCTCAGCAAGACGCAAAAACATTTTTTGTAAAAGGGAGCTTATTTTTTAGCTTTTATTTGCTCTAAATGGCGCTCCAATTCGTACTCATCGTGGACCAGGACTTCTCTTGCTTTACTTCCTTCATTACCACCCACAATGCCGAATGCTTCCAGTTGATCCATGATTCTACCGGCTCTGTTGTAGCCTAGTTTCAGTCTTCTTTGGATCATTGAAGTGGATCCTTGTTGATTCTGGACTACCAGCCTTGCTGCATCTTCGAAGAAATCATCCAAATCTGATGCGGAATAATTTCCTCCCCCATCACCATCCTCGTCAGCTCCCACATATTCCGGTAGATAAAATGGAATTGGATTTCCTTTCTGTGCAGAAATATCATCTATTGTTCGCTCAACCTCCGGAGTATCAACAAAAGCACATTGTAGTCTGACCATGTCACCGCCTACTGAAAGAAGCATATCTCCTCTACCAATAAGCTGATTTGCACCACTTCTGTCAAGAATAGTTTTTGAATCGACCTGTGAAGTAACTTTAAAAGCAATTCTGGCAGGAAAGTTGGCCTTAATAACTCCTGTAATAATGTTGACAGATGGCCGCTGTGTGGCAATGATAAGGTGAATTCCAATAGCTCTTGCCAATTGCGCAAGACGGGCAATCGGCATTTCTACCTCTTTGCCTGCGGTCATAATAAGGTCCGCAAACTCATCCACTACCAAAATGATATAAGGTAAATATTTGTGCCCTTTTTCAGGATTAAGTCTTCTGGCTGTAAACTTCGCATTGTATTCCAGGATATTCCTTGCATTGGCTTTTTTCAGGAGATCATACCGTGTATCCATTTCAATACACAGAGAGTTCAGTGTATTGATGACTTTCTTGGTCTCTGTGATGATAGGTTCTGCTTCATCCGGAAGAAAAGCCAGAAAGTGACTTTCCAGTTTGCTATAAATGGAAAGTTCTACTTTTTTAGGATCGATCAATACCAGCTTAACCTGAGAGGGATGCTTTTTGTAAAGAATCGACATCAGGATCGCATTGATACCTACAGATTTACCCTGTCCGGTTGCTCCTGCAATGAGCATGTGTGGCATCTTGGAAAGATCTGCAACAAATACTTCATTGGAGATCGTTTTTCCCAAAGCAATGGGCAATTCCATATTAGCATTCTGGAATTTCTCAGATTGCAATATTTCTCTGAGGGATACGATTTGTTTCTTTTTATTAGGAA
Organism: Saprospiraceae bacterium; assembly: GCA_016706365.1. Lineage (GTDB taxonomy): Bacteria > Bacteroidota > Bacteroidia > Chitinophagales > Saprospiraceae > SLDF01. Next base: position 161,677 of record JADJJU010000025.1, on the reverse strand, counting down.
CTTCAATACCAATAGTACCTTTTCCCGGAATGGGGGCGATGATACGTATGCCCAGAGCAGAAAGACTCAATGCGATATCGTCTTCAAGGTTTTTTATCTTCGAGATTCTGACGCCGGGAGCAGGAATGATTTCATATAATGTTATCGTCGGACCTATTGTAGCCCTAATTTTTGTGATCTCAATTTTATAGTTTGAGAGCGTGGCAATGATTTGATTTTTGTTGGCCTCTAATTCTGAGCGATCTACTTCAATAACCTGATCGGAATAGCTTTCAAGCAATTCGAGGCTGGGAGTTTTGTAGCCGGCTAATTCCTTAGTAGGGTCATATGGCTCCATATCAAGAGGCTCGTCTTCCTCCATCTGTACATCTTCGATATAATTTTGGACGACAGATTGTGCAGCCAGCTCCACCTCAATATCTTTTTTCATTCCGGAAAAAATCTCATCATCCTCCACAAGTTCTAGCTCTGTCTGGCCTTCCAAAACAATTGTTTTGCCTGAAGTTTGGGAAGATTTGTTCATCAGGTCAAATGCAGATTCCTCATCATCTTCATCCAGTGCCAGCGATAAAGGCCCGGATTTAAGAGAATCCTCCACTTCAAAATCGTAATCCTCGCTGAGATTTGGCTGCAACCCGGATTGCTTTTTCAGACTTTCGGGTTTTGCAAGCGGTTTCTCTTTTACCGGGCGATTTTTCCACCATTGAAAAAGAGGTTTCAAAAATGCACCTTTAGAAAAATATTGCAAAGCAGGACTTCTGTACCAGATGCTCAGCGCTACAAAAGTGAAAATGAATAGTATGATGGTGCCAAATGTGCCAAGGAAAGTATTCATCCACAAAATAATATCCTTACCTACTGCACCGCCCCAGGAAAATCCTGATCCACTCCAACTCATTGCCAGATGTGCAAATGGTGCCCCAACTAATAGTGTGAGGATTGTATCCTGTATGGTTTTGAAAATATTGACAGAAAATGGATCGAATAACTTTCGGCCAAACTGAACAATAAAATACACAAAAATAAAGCTCGCCACTCCGAAGCCCCAATAGAAAAATTGATGGGAAACAACTGCTCCCAGCCTTCCGAGCCAGTTGGTCATTTCCAAATCTTTCTCAAATAGTATATTCCAGGAAAACTGAAGCACCTTGTCCTGATCTTCTTTCCAGGTAAAGCAGTAAGCAATGAAAGAAATTATGAGGTAGAAGGATATAAAAAAGCAAAATAAGCCCAATAAGCGAGGGATCCTTTCGTCACTCCAGTCTTCTTTAAGAGAAGACCAGCTCCACCATTTTCTTTGAGGCTTCTTTTTTGCCATAATACTACCTTAGTCTGCGTTGCTTACCTCTACCAGTTAATTGAGCAAAGATAATAATAAGATTAAATATTGCACTTTTTTGTAATATATTTCATTTGGCAGATCAGAATTTACCAAAATCGATTGAAAAGGTGGATTGAAGATAGTTCCTGAGCTATCAGAATCCCATAAAACGAAATTAATGAGAGTATGAATACTTATTTATAGCAAGTATTGTATTTTTGCAGTCCTTATCAGAAACTAAGACCAGCCAGTCTGGCAAGTCATCTGATAAATGCCCATGTGATGAAATTGGTAGACATGCTACCTTGAGGTGGTAGTGTCCGAAAGGATGTGCTGGTTCGAATCCAGTCGTGGGTACTAAAGAGGGGAGTGAGAATGTCTTGCTTCCCTCTTTTTATTTTAAGGCTCAGAACTAATAGACAACTTTTATACTACACAAACAATTAATTACCCCCTTGTTAATTATTTAAAGACATCCAACAGTTCAATTTCAAATATTAGATTTGAATTTGCAGGTATATCTGCTGTAGCCTGTGCACCATATGCTAATCCCGGAGGTAAGTATAAAATAATTGTACTGCCTTTTCCGATTAGCGGAATTCCCATCTGCCAGCCTAAAATCAAACCACCTAACTGAAAAGTAACATCAGGAGTGTTTTCTATAATATTTCCATTCATTAACCTAAGTTCATATTTTACTCTTACTGTGGAACAAACATCCGGTTTTTCACCCTGTTCCAGTTTCTTGATTTCGTAAAAGAAGCCTCTTGAATCTTCTGTATATGTTATATTCTGATTGTCCAGAAGAGTTCGCAACGCATTGATTTCAGATATAGGGGCTTTAAATGTAGAGGGCTCACAAAATTCATTCTTTTTGCAGGAGCTCATTGTGAATGCTCCAATCAAAAACAGAAAAAGCAATGCTTTCATATTGGTTGATTTTTAAAAAATTAATGGATAATTACGCGCTGAAAGAGCAGAAAAAGTACCCCGGAAAATTACTTCACAACAAATTCTTTAGATCCGGTTCCCGGGCCTTTCACAACTGTGATGGCTTTAACACTAGCTGTTTCAGGACCATCCAGACACCATGCTATTAGCGCATTAAGAGATTCTTTATTGCCCTCCGCTTCCACATAGACTGATCCTCCGTCTTCATTTTGGACAAATCCGCCAAGACCCAGTTCCTTTGCCTTTTTTAAAGTAGATTGTCTGAACCAAACACCCTGCACTTTACCATCGATCCGCATCATATACCTTTCCATACATTCAAGTTTTAATTATCATGAATAAACAAGATCATAAAACACGATCTTCCACAATTGCCACAAAGATAAAAATTTAAATGTATAGGCTTGGATTGCCTTTGATTGAATGGGAAAAGCTACTATTGTCTGAACAAAATAGCGGCGCCACAGAGCATTGGTCAGGAATCATAATACAACAAATACTGCAGTTTCGGGCGGAAAATTATCTAAAAACAAATAATTGAATCATTCCTGTGAACGATCTGTTGGTATGCTAGTCAGAGCAATTAAGTACTTCAAATTGAAATATTTTATATATTTTCGATCCTCATTTAAATTTCCATATGCCAGTTTTTAGCCATTTACATGTTCATACGCAATATTCTTTGCTGGATGGAGCAGCCAATATTTCAGGGTTATATAAAAAGGCCATCAATGATCAGATGCCGGCTATTGCAATTACAGATCATGGTAACATGTTCGGTGCATTTCAATTTGTTGCAGAGGCTTACAAACACAGACTTAATCCGGATGATCCCAATGACAAGAGACTAAAAGTAAAGCCCATAGTTGGGTGTGAATTTTATGTGGTTGAAAACAGACATATCAAGCAATTTACAAAAGACAAGAGAGACAAGAGATATCATCAGCTTTTCCTGGCTAAAAACGATATTGGATATAAAAACCTGACAAAACTATGTTCTCTGGGGTACATAGAAGGATTGTATTCTAAGTGGCCCAGGATCGATAAGGAATTGATTTTGCAATATCATGAAGGCTTGATTGCCACTACTTGTTGTCTGGGCGCTGAAGTGCCCCAAGCCATTTTGAGCAAAGGTGAAGCGGAGGCAGAAAAGCTTTTCAAATGGTGGCTTGACTTATTTGGTGAAGATTATTATATCGAGCTGCAAAGGCATGATTTGCCGGAACAACATACTGTGAATGAAGTATTGTTACGTTTTGCTGTTAAATACAATGTTAAGATCATTGCTTCTAATGACTCCCACTACATTGATCAGGAGGACTCTAATGCTCATGATATTCTGCTTTGTGTGAATACCGGAGATATGCAGAGTACTCCTATTGCTACTGACGAAGAATCGGGAAAAGGATACAGATTTGGATTTCCCAATGATCAGTTTTATTTTAAAAAACAGGCTCAGATGAATGCGCTTTTCAGCGATATTCCTCAGGCTATTGATAATACAAATGAAATCGTTGATAAAGTCGAGCTCCTCAAGCTTGAAAAAGATATTGCATTGCCAAATTTTCCTGTTCCTGAAGGATTTACAGATCAGGATCAATATCTGGAAGTCATCACTTATGAGGGAGCCAAAAAGCGATATGGCGATATTACTCCTGAGATTGAAGAAAGAATTCGCTTTGAGCTTTTTACTATAAAAACCATGGGATTCTCCGGCTACTTTCTCATTGTAGGGGATTTTATTCAGGCAGGAAGAAATCTGGGAGTTTATGTAGGACCGGGGAGAGGATCTGCAGCAGGTTCAGTTGTTGCTTATGCAATTGGAATCACCAATATTGATCCCATCAAATACAAATTACTATTCGAGAGATTTTTGAATCCGGAAAGAAAGAGCATGCCCGATATCGACACAGATTTTGATGACGATGGTCGTCAGAAGGTCATCGATTATGTAGTAGAGAAATATGGAAAAAATCAGGTAGCACATATCATCACTTATGGTTCCATGGCGGCCAAAATGAGTATTAAAGATGTCTCAAGAGTGATGGAACTTCCACTTCAGGAAGCAAACATTCTGGCGAAGCTCGTCCCTGACAGACCAGGAATTAATCTGGGCAGGATATTAAAAGCTCCCATGGATGGTGAAAATAGTCTTTCTGACAAAGAAGGCTTGTCCAGGGAAATTTTGGATGATGTACAAAAACTGAGGGATATCTATAATGGCGATGATCTAAGGTCGGCGGTTCTTAAAGAGGCAGAAAAACTGGAAGGATCCGTCAGGAACACAGGCATTCATGCCGCAGGAATCATCATTGCGCCTGAAGATATTACCAATATTTTGCCGGTGGCTACCTCCAAGGATACGGAATTACTGATTACCCAGTTTGAGGGCAGTATTATTGAGAATGCAGGTGTTATCAAGATGGACTTTCTGGGATTGAAGACATTGACTATTCTAAAAGACGCCATCGTCCTGATAAAAGAAAATCACGGAGTAAGCATTGATTTGGATGAGATTACCCTGACTGATGAAAAAACTTTTGAACTGTTTCAAAGAGGTGATACGAATGGTGTGTTTCAGTTTGAATCTGCAGGCATGCAGAAATATTTGAAAGAACTCAAGCCGGATAAACTGGAAGATTTGATTGCGATGAATGCTCTATACAGACCAGGGCCGTTACAATATATTCCTTCCTTCATCCAGAGGAAACATGGACATGAACAAGTGTCTTATGATCTGCCTGAAATGGCAGAATATTTAGAAGAGACCTATGGAATTACAGTCTACCAGGAACAGGTAATGCTATTGTCCCAGTCGCTTGCAGGATTCTCAAAAGGGGAAGCTGATACTTTAAGGAAGGCAATGGGAAAGAAGCAGATATCAGTATTGAATAAACTGAAACCGCAGTTCGTGGAGCAGGCAGCCGCCAAGGGGCATCCCGTCAAGGCACTGGAAAAAATCTGGACTGACTGGGAAAAATTTGCTTCTTACGCATTCAACAAATCCCACTCTACCTGCTATGCAGTGGTAGCATATCAGACTGCATATTTGAAAGCCAATTATCCGGCTGAGTTTATGGCTTCTGTGTTGACTCACACAAAAGGTAACATTGACAAGATTACTTTCTTCATGGAGGAGTGTAAGAGAATGGGTGTTCAGGTGTTGGGTCCTGATATAAATGAATCCGGGCTCAACTTCGTGTCCAATAAGAAAGGGCAGATTCGTTTCGGAATGTCGGGTATTAAAGGATTAGGAGAAGCAGCAATAGATTTTATACTGCTGGAACGGAAGAATAACGGACCTTTCAAATCCATTTTTGAATTTGCAAAGAGAGTAAATCTGAGGGCTGTTAATAAAAAATCATTTGAATGCCTCGTCTGGGCAGGTGGTTTTGATTGCTTTACCGGAATACACAGGGGCCAGTATTTTGCGCCTTCTGATAAATTTGAAAATTTGATAGAGCATGCTATAAAATATGGAAATGCCTGCCAGGAATCTCAAAATTCAAATCAAATCTCATTGTTTGGAACAGCTGAGGCCACTCAGTTACCGGAGCCTCCGATTGCTCCTTCAGAGCCCTGGAGTTTGATCTACAAGCTCAACAAGGAAAAGGAAATCATAGGAATTTATCTGAGTGCGCATCCACTGGACTCTTTCAAACTTGAGGTTAAGCATTTTACATCTTGTGCCCTGAACAAAGTGCAGGAAATGAAAGATCGGAAAATACGGGTTGCCGGTTTAGTAACTAGTGCGGTTCACAAGGTCAATATGAGAGGGGCGGGTTATGGATATTTTAGTGTTCAGGACTTCGAGGGCGAATTGGTGATTGAGCTTTACAAGGATCAGTATCTCAAATTTAAACACTTCTTTGAAGAAGGCCAGATGTTGATGCTGGAAGGGACATATGGTAAGCGATACAACAATGATGAATACACTTTTTCTGTTGATAAAATTCAGCACCTGGAAGAAGCCTCGCATCAATTGTTGAAATCTTTGACGCTCATGGTGCCTGCCAGAAAGTTGTCTGAAGATCTTTTGGCACAAATCATACATCATTGTCAGATTCACAAGGGTGATCACTCCTTGAAAGTCATGTTGGTGGATAATGAGGAAAAAGTCAATTTAAATATGATTTCCGGCAATTCTGGAGTGCAGATAAGTTCATCACTTGTGGACGCATTGGAGGAGATGGGGCTGGCGTATAAGTTGAATTGATATGATAATCTTTTGTTTCTGAACACAATTTAGAATTATAATAGATTTATATAACTTTCTTATATTTGAATCTCTTCTGTTTTCATAAGATTTCCTTGGATTATCCGTGATCTAAATGGAATTCGAAATCTTCATTTCAGCTATACATTCAAATGCAACAACAAACATTAATATTATTATTCCGGGCTGCAATTTTGAAAATAAGAATGTCTTCAATCAAAACATTTGTTTAATTTTAGGCAGCTTCAATTATTGGTTTGATCAGGTTTATTTCACAATATATTTACGTTTTTCGGGTTTGTGAAATAGCAGGTATCTGTACACCACATAGTTGAAGGGTAAAGAATCGCCTAAATTAGCAGCCTTGGAATTTCCTTCAAGTATAGAAAAGAAATACACCGACCCGATTGTATTCTTTGTTATCATATGCGCCATATGTATAATTGCTTCAGATGTAGCTATATATTTTTGGCAGGATACCGGTCCGGAACTTCTGGTCATGAGCTTAGTCCAGGATTTACTAATTCTGGGAGTCATTATTCTTTTAGGCAAAAATATACTCAGCATTGCAAAGAAAAAACTGTTCAAAAAGTATAATCGCTTCTTTCAACTATTCCAAAAGGCGCCCAATCCTGTCTGGGAGATTCAATTACCTGATCTGAAAATCCTTGAAATTAATGAAGCTGCTATCAAAAGGTATGGATACAAGGGGCATAAGTTAAATGGAAGAAGTATTGCAGATTTATTCAGCAAAGAGGACAAAACAAATTTTGAAGCTAGTTTATTATCAGCAAATCTGTCGGGTTTTAAATCGCTCGGAGTATTTATGCACAATTCTTTCTATGGTGAAAGTTTTCATGTCAAGTTGCTGGCAAATTTGTACGAAGAGGATGGATTTCGAAGATGCTTTATCGTAGCATATGACGTGGAGCAGGAAGTAATTCAAAATGCAGAAATAACTTCCTCCCGGGATTATTTGGAGCGCGTTCTGGAAGGCATCGGTAATGGAATGATGATTGTGGATGAGCATTTGAATATCATCAGGGTGAATAATGCTTATACCCAATTCTTAAATATTGAGGCTGAAAAGCTACTCAGGAAATCAGTTCCACAAGCACTACCTTCCTGGAAAGAGGCGGGAATAACTGATAAGATTGAATCTGTACTCAAAACAAAAAATTCAATAAGGGAAGAATTTCTGGATTCCGACAGAGACAAGTGGTTCCGGATTGCTATGTTTTATTTTGAAAGAGGAGTTTCCATATTTATTCTGGATATCACAGACCAGAAGATCAAGATGGAAAATCGATATATCAATGAAAAAATGCTAGCATCATTAATAGGCTACTCCAGTGATGCAATATTTTTTGTAGACAATGAAAAGCGTCTCAAATTTTTCAATCATGCATTTGAAAGCTGGTATTCTAAATTTGTTGGTACACCGCCTCAAAAGAACTCTTTATTGTTTAAGGATGAGCATATGGATGTTTTCCTGCAACAGTGGGACTTGAGATTTGAAAAGGCAATTTTAGGACAGGATTTATCGGTTTATGAAAGGATACCTGACCCTGCCAATCAAAATAATATATTGTTTTTCCACTCTCTTTATAATCCTCTTTTTGATGAAAACAAAGAATTCTTGGGTGTAGGCGTATTCGTTCGCAACCTCACTGATCTGAAAAACAACGAACAGATTCTCAATCAATTGAATAACAAACTGAACAATACTCTTCAACAGATAATCAATGGTTTCATTTCTGTCAATGCGGAAATGTGTATTCTGGATGTAAATCCAACCATTGAGAAAATGCTTGAAGTAACAAAATCAGATGTGATTAGCAAACCAATAAATGAACTTTTTCGAATTAGTAAGGCTAATTTTCAGGAATTTAATTTACAAGAATGTCTTGAAAGTCAGATTCGTAAAGAAGGTGTACTTCATCTGGAGCATCTGGGAATTTGGATGGAATATATTGCATATCCTGAGCCAAATGAACAAATAATTGACATTTATTTCAATGATATTACCAAAAGAAAAAATATTGAAAATGAGCTCATTGATTCTTTGAAAAAATATGAACTGGTCGCAAAGGTTTCAAATGATATCATCTGGGAGTGGGAATTTGATAGCGACAATATTGACTGGAGTCATGGCTTGAAAGAATTTCTTGGATATGAACTTCAGCCCGGCGAAGGCCACTTTGATTGGTGGAAGGAAAAGATACATGTTGAAGACAGAGAAAGAGTCTTAAGAATCATAAATGAAACCATTCTCAATAATGGCAGCAGCTGGAATTTCGAGTATAAATTTGCCGACTCAGACAACAAATTTCATCACATCATTGAGAGAGGATTCGTGCATCGTGATAAATCCGGAAAGCCTGTGAAAGCAATAGGTACTATGCAGGATACAGAGCCAATCTATGAAAAACAACAGGAAATTGAACAACTTTATTATATCCTTTCCAAGGCGGAAGCATCGGTAATTATTACCGATGAAAAAAAGCAAATTACCTGGGTAAACGATGGATTCACAAAAATGACTGGTTATACACTCAAGGAAGTAGTTGGTAAAAAGCCCGGATCCATATTACAGGGAGCTGATACCGATCATGATACCATATCAGATATTAAAGACAAACTGAATCATGGTAAAACAGTAACCACGCAATTACTCAATTACAATAAAAACAAAGAGCCTTACTGGAACAGAATGGTGATCACGCCAATCTTTAAGAATGGGGAGATCAACAGTTATATTGCTGTTCAGTTTGATGTGACACAGGAAGTGCGGAATTCAATTCATATTCAGCAGCAAAATGAAAAATTACGAGAGATAGCTTATATCAGTGCACATAAATTACGAGGCCCCGTCTCATCTATATTAGGACTGGCTCAAGTGCTTGAACTGGAGCCGGAGAACCAGGAAACCCATCATAAAATAATTGAATATATCATGGAGTCCTCGGAACGTTTGGACAAAGAAATTTATAAAATTATCTCCAAAACCGGGGAAATCGAAGATTAGATTTCAGTTCCCGCTATGAAATGTGTTTCCATTTGGAGAAGATATCAAGGCGGGAACAGATGATTTCAGTTTTCAGATTTCAGGCTTTCAGTTTTCAGATTTGAAACGGCCAAAAAGCAGCCGAATTTATCAGAAATTTGATCTGAATTATTGAAATTTAGTTTTTATAAAGTGTTGAAAATCAAATGCCTGAAAAAGAATTGCATTGGAGATTTTAACTCTCCTCTCAATCTTCCCATACAGACACATTCACAACACTCAGACTTCAATCTTTCCTACATAAAGGATTTGATCATATTCATCATTCCACCTCTTCCTCCCATCATGCCGGGAGTAGAGTTGATATTATATCGGAATTCCACAAGGAAATATCTGCCTAAAGAAAGGACTCTTGAATCCTCGATATAGTTGATATCAGAATTTCTTGTAATCCCCAGATTTCTATTGAGCAAATCATATGCTATTAACTTGATTTCACCTTTGTCTTTTTTGAAAACAAATCTTGACAAGGAGGCTGTCCAGATTGGAACGTCCTGATTGAAAGTTCCTGCCTGACCCCGATTCTGGATTAGATTGATTCCCGTGCTCAATTGCCATTTATCCGGCCAGTTTATTCTGATATTGTATCTGTGTGAGTAAGTCTGAAACTCCTGATTTTGATCACTGTTTACGCTGTATTTTGTATTTATAAATAACAGAGTTGTGGAAGCGTCCATATCAAAGTATGAACCCCATTGATAAAACAATCTGAGGTCTGTACTCGGTGTAACTCTGTAAGTTTCATTTTCAACCATATTCACCTCAGCAAGACTCTTGTTGAAATTGATCCCGGCGCCCACATTATATCTCAATCCGGATATGGCTTTGATAGGTGCACCAAAGTTTCCTCTAAAGCTCATATCACTCGCCTGGGACACATTTATAGGTTTTCTAATTCTGCTTAATTGTTCATTGGTAGTGATGGATTCACTGATTTTATCCTTTGTTATGGATGCATTTATGAATATGAAAAAGTTGCTGAATGTGGCAATGTCAAAACTGGAATATCTGGCATTCACCCGGTGTGTATATTCCGGCTGAAGCCCGGCATTTCCAAGATAAATATTATTTGGATCAGTATTATTTGGGAGAGGTTGCAGCTGGGTTATAGAAGGTTCTCTGATGGAGGTCTCATAATTAAGGTTGATATTTTTTGCTCTCTCTACCTCAAAATTCCACCGGATATTGGGAAGGATGTAATTAAAGGTTCTGTTGATAGGCTGATCTACACCCACTACCACACCATTCAAAAATGAATTTTGCCAGTTCACTCCGACACTAAAATTTGTCCGGTCTCTGACTAATCTATATGATAATCCTGCCCTGTGATAATCAAAGGCAGCATTATATGCACTGCTAAGGGTATCATTTAAAACGAGGTCATTGTCGCCTAAAATATCAAACACCTGTCTGACATTTTTCATTGGATTTTTATTGTAGAGGTATTGAGCTTCCAAATATTGGCGATTGCCTATCGGTTCAGTGTATTGAGCATTTATCGAGAAATTATGATTCGAATTGTTTTGAGTTTGGTCCTGAAGAATTGCCAATTCGCTCAGAATGCCTCCAAACATTTCCCGATTAAGTGCATCAAGCCTGGTTTTCTCATCTTGTTGAGAGTATCTTCCAGCAACTGTAAGACCGAAATTTCTACCTCTTTTTTCAAATTTTCTTCTTAGAGAGACAGATCCGTTCCATCTCCAATTTACTCCGGAAGATTTAAGGTCTGTGTCATAATCACTGATAAATGAATCTTCTGCATTCCTATTTACCTGATACTGAAAATTATCAGCAAATGAATTAGTAAAACTAAGATTAGATATAACTTTTATCGCTGTGAATGTATCCAGTCTTTGATCCCAGGCGATATTGAGCCTGTGATTCAGATTTTCTGATGCATTGAACGAGTTTTCATCCGTTGTAAAATTGCCCACTGGGAGGAAGCTCAAACGGTTCAGCTCTTTGTCTATTGACTGATTGAACTGGTTAAAAAAATAGCTGGTATTCAATTCGTTTTCCTGACCATATCTTTGTGTGAACTGAAAACCTACATTAGATGCCTTAGAAAATCCATCTGTCGGGCGATTACTTATTGGCAAGCCGGAATCACTACCTCCTCCCATACGGATATTTCCGCCACCTCCTCTGGCTATATTCTGCATACCACCGCTAAACTGCATATAATCCTGAAATGAAAAACCCTGATTATTTATATTATTCGATCCTGCAAGAAGGGCCATTTGTCTGGAATCGCTGAATTGGTTTAGACTTAATTTGGCATCATATCGGTTGTCAGGTCCACCGTAGGCACCACTCGCATAACCGAATGCGCCATTTTTTCTGTCGGGTTTTAAGATCAGATTGATGGTTTTTTCCCTCGAGCCATCATCAATTCCCGTGAATTCTGAATTATCTGATCGACGATCATATACCTGAACTTTGTCGACAGCATCTGCAGGAAGATTTTTTGTGGCCATTTTCGGATCATTACCAAAGAATCTTTTGCCATCCACCATCACATTTTGCACAGTCTCTCCCTGAGCTTTTACAGTTCCATCAGCTTCAACTTCCACTCCGGGTAATCTCTTGAGCAATTCCTCTACATTGGAGTTTGGAGCCACTTTAAATGACTGGGCATCATATTCAATAGTATCTTTTTTTATAAGGATGGGAATTCTGGCTGCAGTTACTTCCGCACCCTCTATTAATGTTGCTTCAGGTGAAAGGCGAATAGGATCTAATTTCATATTCGCTGTTACAGTTATTTTCTGTTCATAGCTTCCCATTCCCAGATAGCCGACTTTCAAAATGTACTCTTTGGGTTTCACATTTTTGATAGTGAAAGCACCTTTCATGTCTGTGTAGGCAAATGCACCCATCGTTGAGTCTTCGGGATTAAACAGAAGCACCGAAGCCCACTCCAATCCGAGCCCTGAGCTATCTGTGACAGAACCTGAAACTTCGAGTTTGCCGGATTGAGCTGACGCAATAATTGTCATGCCCATGGCCAGGAAAAGAATTAGAAATGCTTTCATAAAGTGTACGTTGTCTTGTTTCCGAATGCAAGATATGAATGAAAGTATGTATGGAGGGTTAAACCCTTTATAAACAATGTTAAAAATGGTTAATTGAGTTGAAAAGATTGATGGTTTGAGTGTTGGGGTTTAGTGTGGGTGTAGGAGAAGATTGAAAGGATTGATGTGCCTGGTTAGGGTTTTGAGTAAGTGTGAGAGAAGATTGAAAGGATTGATGTGGAGGTGAGAAGTCTGACTTCTGATTTCTAAATTCTAACTTCTGAATACTTATGGAATTATGCACTTTTCACTATTGAGAACCATTCTTCTGTTTGAGGAATTGTAGCTCTGAGATCCATTAGTGCATCCTGAAGAGGAATATGTAAAAAGTGTAAAATACGTTCAGCTTTGCCAGTTTCAAATCCAGTAATGTAAGGCCTTCGGGCCATCTCATTAATTGTACTGGATTCTACAGGGTGAATGAGTTCCTGTGGTAATTCAAAAACCCCGGCAATGAATTGAGCAAATTCATAAACCGAGAAAAATTCTTTCCCACTAATGTGGAATATTCCTGATACTTTCATTTCACTCGCAGCCAAACAAGCTGCCGCTAATTCTTCGACAAATGTTGGTGTCCGGAATTGATCACAGACTACATTTATTTCTCTTCCTTTTTCGAGAGAATTTTTAACCCATAAAAGAAAATTACTTCGCGTCAATACAGGATGCCAGCCAAAAACCAGGGCTGTTCTGAGAATGCAGGCTTCAGGAAGCAGGGATTGAACGATAAGCTCGGACTCTAGTTTGTCTTTTCCATATTGAGATTGGGGGGCAGGTACAGCTTGCTCATCATAGGGCCCGGCCGATCCATCAAATACAAAATCTGTAGATAAGTGAATGAAATGGGCTTTAAAGCTTTTGCATGCCAATGCCATGTTGCGGGCACCTTCAACATTCACTTTCCTGGAAGCTTCAGGATGCAATTCACAATAATCGACCTGTGACATTGCAGCAGTATGGATAATGATATCAGGGTGATAAGATTCAACCAATCTGTGAACTGCAAGATAATCTGTTACATCTAATGCTTTGAAATGCGCATTATCCAAATAGGAACAAATATTTTTGCTCTTCGATGTTGCTACAAAATCAAATCTGTCCAGGCTGTTCATCAGATTTCTGCATAAACTCTGACCGAGTAATCCATTTGAGCCGGTAAGAAGTATTTTGATTTTTTTTGTTTCTGTCATTTCTTATTGAGTGCATCCAGGGCTTTGCGGGGTTTGTCAAAATTAGGGGCCATGTTGAGACTTTGTTGATAAAAGTCTTTTGCTGCGTCGGTTTTACCTTGTTTTTCCAGGGTTAAACCTTTGTAATAGTAAGCTTTATAGAAAAGTGGATTCGTTTCAATGGTCATATCAAAATGCTTTTGGGCTTGTACAATGGAATCCATCTCGAGATACACAAGACCGCTATTATAATAAGCATCAGGCATCATATGGTCGATCTCAATGATTTTTTTGTACGTTTCCAGGGCTTTGTTCCTGTCTCCTTTTTCCCAGTGATAATCAGCCTTGCATAGCCAGGTATTGGTATTCAAAGAATCCAGACGAATTGCTGTATTAAAATATTGTTCGGCTTGAGCAACATTTCTTGCAGCTTGCAACTGACCCATATTGATCCATGCACTGATCTTGTCAGGATCATAATTGACTGCTTTTTAAAACTACCAACTGCCATAGCGGTATCACCTATTTCCTTAAAATTCAGTCCCAGCATGATATATGCATCAGCATTTTCAGGGTCCAGCATCAGTACCTTTTCTACAGATTGCATAGATTCTTTCTGCATTTCCAATATCAACTGCAACTCAGCCAATTTTAGAAGTGTTGGGATGTGCTCAGGATGAAGCGTCGCCGCTCTTAGTATGGTGTTTAGTGCCAGCCTAGATTTGTAATAATCAATATATACATCTGCAAGTAAATGGTGGTAATTAACATTGACCGAGTCAATCTTCATAGCTGCAGACAAATCACCAATTGCTTCATCGTAAGCATCTCTCTCATAAAATGCTTTTGCTCTGGCGGCCCAGAAATCAGGATTATCAGGATCAGTTTCTATTTTTTTTGTTAACTCAGCCAACAAGGGATCTTTGCTGTAATTTTCTGCTTTGAGTTGGACAGAATTATCGACCGGCTCTTTCTCTTTACACTGAATCGCAAAAATTGATAGCATCAAAACAAAAAACAAATTCCTCATAACAGATTTAAATTTTTACAAATAAGGCTCCCCGTATCATTGATTCATTAAATGCAAGTAAAATACTACAATTGACATTATTAAAACAATTAGAGTAACAACTTTACAATTCATTTTGCATTAATAAACATACTCTATCTTTTGTAACGTTTTATACTTTAAATGATGAAGCAGACAATTTTACAGATAAAACGGAGCCTTACACTTTAACGTAGAACTATTCAAATAGCTGCATGACAATAGTTAAATATTTACTATTATTTACTTTTGCTCCCTTTTTTCTGTATTCACAAACAGAAGAAGTGTTGTGGTTAAAGCAGTTTGAGACAGTTAATGGCTGTGGTGTAGAAAATGTCCTGATAAAAGATTCCCAGGTTTATGTCGCGCTTCAATTTCAGGGCAGCCTGGAAATTGAAGATACTACACTACAAAGTCAAGGTTTGTTTGATTTGGCTTTGGTCTGTTATGATATTGAAGGTAATTTAAATTGGGTCATACAAGCTGGATCCAATAATACAGATAATACTTCAGCTCTGGAGTTAAGTCCTGATGGCAAAATAATCTGGACAGGTTTGTTTTGGGATGAATTGAATCTGGAAGGAGAGAAATATATAGTGACAGTCAGATCCAGAGCTATTTTTGTTGCTTCAGTTGATGTGGAAAATGGGAATGTAAATTGGTGTAATCTACTTCAGGGGGAAGGAATAAAGGAATCACATACGATTGCCTCCGATTCATCAGGAAATGTTTTGGTAGGTGGATTTTTCAATGTTTCCCTATTTGCAGACAGCATCGGGATTCAATCAAACTCCGGTAGTTCAGGCTATTTCTTGCTTTTTAATCAGGAGGGAAGATTGGTTCATCATTTTGTGACAGAAGGGTCAGGTTTTGGAGAAATTCTGGCTGCTCAATTGAGCGTAGACCGGATATATATTGCAGGAACGTTTAGCGGGAATGTGATCATTGAAAACGAAACACTATCAGGACCCTTACTGGATACGGATATTTTTTTGGCGGCATTCAATAAATCCGGAGGACTCATCTGGCTCAACACTGCAATGGGTTTATTGGATGATACTGTCATCGAACTTCAGTTGACAGATGATGATCAGATCCTCATTGCAGGAAATTTTTCAGGCAGATTGTTATTTGGGACCGGTATGGAATTGCAATCTCTGGGATTTGCTTCTGATGTATTCGCTGCAACATATGATATGAATGGCAAGGCTCAATCCATATTTCAAATTAGTAATCCCGGAAATGATGTTTTGATGTCCTTCCAAAAATCAAGCACCGGATGGATTCTGGGTGGAACTTTCGATCAGGAATTCCTTTGGGATGAGCAACTTTACGAAACTCCAGCAGGAAGCCGGTCCGGGTACGTTTTGCACATGGACCATGAATTAAAATCCACCCTGACACTAAACATTGCATTATCTGAGGGATTCATAGGCCGATCTGTAGCTGATTCGGAAGGAGAAATCACAGCTGCCGGTTTTTCGATTCCGGCTTTTACGACTTTTATTGGTCAGGAATTCTTTGCAACCAGTATTTATAAAGGAGTCCTTATCGTATATAAAAGTAAGCCAAACAGCCTTTCGGAAGATAGCCAAAGTACAATTTCCTATCGTGTTTATCCCAATCCGGCCGGCAAATTCATTCGGGTGGAATCACAGGAAATGGATCAGGTGATTTTGTCAACTATAGCGGGAAATACCATAGGAATCTGGCGTGAATCGGCGATTCATTTACCTGAACTTCAAAATGGACTTTATCTGCTTACGATAGTGATGAAAAATGGAAGCAGGCAATCAGTTTTGATTCAGATCATCAATTGAATTTCTTCAATAGAAATAACATATTATGGAAATAGGAGCAGAGATAAGTATGTATCCCCTCAGAGAACAACACGATGAAGTTATCATCGAATTCATCAGAGGCCTGAAGCAAAAAGAGGGATTGCGTATTCACAGTAACGATATGAGTACACAAATAGCAGGGGAAGCGAATACAGTTTTTTCTGCAATCCAGGAGTTGAGTATTTGGGTGATGGAAAGATCTGTTAATACGGTCGTTGTGGTGAAATATCTCAACAAAGCCATCGAACCGGGCAGAACCTTTGAAATTGAATAAGCAATTGGCTTTGGATTGAGTAGAACTGCCGTATTTTGTGCCAGGAACAGCAGAATATGGACATTACAATAGTCATCCCTGTATATAATGAATTGAGTAATCTACCGTCCCTCTTTGAGAGGACAGATAAGGTTATTGGGCAGATGGGAGTTAGTGCTGAATGGATGTTTGTACATGACGGGGGCAATGACGGATCTCTGGAATGGATCAAATCACTTGCAAGAAGAGATGAGCGCGTTCGGTACATTGATTTTTCAAGAAATTTTGGTCATCAGGTCGCGGTATCTGCAGGACTGGATCATGCAACAGGAGAATATATTGTCATCATGGATGCTGACCTGCAAGATCCACCTGAGATAATTCCCACCTTATATTCAGAAGCATTAAAAGGTTATGAAGTTGTGTATGCAAGGCGCAGGCAGAGAAAAGGTGAACATTTCCTGAAAAGATGGACAGCAGGATTATTTTATCGGATTTTAAGAAAGATTACTGCAGTTGATATTCCTCTGGACACAGGGGATTTTAGGATCATTCATCAAAAAGTGGCAGCAGTACTGAAGCAAATGCCTGAGCGACATAAATTTCTACGCGGTCAAATAGCCTGGGCAGGCTATCGCCAGAGTTTTGTAGAATACGATCGGGACGAAAGATTGGGAGGTAAATCCGGCTATACCTGGAGCAAAATGATACGTTTTGCCCTGGATGGAATTACAGCTTTTTCCGATTTTCCGTTGCGGCTGGTAACTTACTTTGGTTTTATCGTATCCTTTATCGCCTTCATTGTAGGATTGTATGCACTGTATTCGAGGTTTATTTCCGGGGATTATGTTCAGGGTTGGGCGTCGCTGATTATCTCAGTGCTATTTCTTGGGGGAATTCAGATGATTGCCATTGGAATTATCGGCGAGTATATTTCACGAATGCAATCTGACATTCGTAAACGTCCGTTATATGTCATTAATGATCATAACTTAAGTTCAATTTCCAAACAAAATGACAATTCCTAAAAGCAGTCACAAGATCCTGATATTTTTTTCAATACTGAACATTCAGGCATTGTTAGCACAGGACATTTCAGTTATGACATATAATATCAGACTGGATGTCGCTTCAGACGGGATTAACCAATGGTCGAACAGAAAGGAAAAAATCATTTCACAAATCAAATATTATTCCCCTGATATTTTCGGACTGCAGGAAGCTTTATTCCATCAGTTGGAATATGTGAGTGAGAATCTGCCTGATTACGAATGGTATGGCGTGGGCAGGGATGACGGGAAGAAGGCCGGGGAATTTTCACCAATCTTCTTCAACAAACGACTGTTTGAAAAAGAAAAGAATGGCACATTCTGGCTGGCGGAAGATATTACAAAACCCGGTAAAGGATGGGATGCTGCTCTTCCAAGAATTGCAAGCTGGGTACAGTTGAGAAATCGCAAAACGGGTAAACAATTCATTGTGTACAATACCCATTTTGATCATGTTGGTAAAATGGCCCGAACTGAAAGCTTTAAGCTTATAGCAAATCAAGCCAAAGCTAATGCGACATCTATGCCTGCTATCATCATGGGCGATCTGAATACTGTTCCGGAAGAGGAATCAATTGCAGGCTTTAAACAAACTCAGATCTGGCAGGATGCATTTGAGGTAGCTAAAATAAAGCATGGCCCGACTTGTACTTTTAATGGATTTAGTCCTGTTCATCCGGAGCGAAGGATAGATTATATATTTTGTAATCAAGACTTTGAAGTGAAATCATATCTCAGCATCTCAGAAATTTATGATGGAGTTTTTCCATCTGACCATTGGCCGGTTCTGGCTTCACTCAGATTTAAGAAATAGATCCTGATATAAATGATTGATATACAGCATAATAATGCGATTTTAAAATTACTATAATCGGGGTAAAACAAAAATAACAGATTGGATTAGCAAACCGTTTCATTGAGTTTTCTCGTTCTTCAATGAAAAACCACTGTTATGAAATTTTTATTTACAACGATCTTTTCACTATTACTTTTGAATTTTCTGGCAGCACAATGTCCTTTTAATATTGAGCTGGAGGCCAGTAGTACTATCCTTTGCCCGGATGATTCTGTAACACTTAGTGTTCAGGATACATTTGATTCCTATCAATGGTATCGGGAAGGAGAAGCCCTGGCAGGAGATACTATATTCACTTTGGAAATGTCTCAATATGAGGCTGGAGGCGCAACTTTTTTTGTTTTGGTAACGCATGCAGGATGTACCGAGTCCAGTGATAGTTTACTGATAGATGGATATGCATTTCTGCCCATTTATTTAGTTCTTTCCGGGAGTTATGGTTTTGATCCGAACACAGAAGAATTCGTGTTGTGCGATAATACTCAGTTTGGAGGTGCCGATACCTTAATTTTGACTGCTGGATTGCCATATGATACTTTATTCCAGTGGTATCGCAACGGAGAGTTGATAGAAGATGCAGATGGGCCGGAATTGGTAGTAACAGAACCGGGAATATATGAGTTATCTGCTGCTCCTTCCATTTGCCCTAATTTTGTTCAATATACGCTTCCTACTGTAACAAGGGAAGGTATCCCGGCCTTAATTTCCATTGTTCAAAATGGTACTCAACTTGAAATAGAAAGCGATCAGGAGCTGTCTTTTATCCAGTGGTTTTTCAATGGGGAAGAAATATCCGGGGCAAATGATTCTATTTATACTCCAACTGAAAATGGAATCTATAATGTGTATGCTGAAAATTTTGTTTGCATGTCGTATTCAGAAGATTTCGAGTTTATTACTTCCTCCACCAGAGATCTGTTATACAATCATCTATTTGAAATCAGTCCCAATCCATTTGTAGAGAATGTGCAGATTAGCAGCTCTTTGAATGGCAGGGTAGATTTGGAGATGTATACTACGTCAGGAGTACTTGTAAATCATCAGGAATTGATGTTTGCAAAGGGAGTTCAAACTGTGGAATTTCCTGAGCTGAGTTCCGGAATTTACTTTATGAGATTGACTTATGAAGATAAGGTAGCGGTGTATTCTATGGTGAGGGAATAAAGTGTAAAAATCCACACACTTTGCTCATTCTCTAAACCCACACTGCCTCAGCGATAGGAGCGGGCACGAGTAGTGACGCATAACTATGCGTCTCTATGAAGTAAAGCGGATAGCGCGACCCCGAGTATTCTGAAATTGCATTTTATTGAATTGCAATTTCAGAATACCTCGGGGGGAGGCCCTAAAATAAATCAGATAACTGCCTGCATCAGCAATGCACAAATGATGCCTCCATAAGTTCCGAGGGCATAACCTAAAACAGCCAAAAGAACTCCAACGGGAGCTAATGCCGGAGAAAAAGCTGAAGCAACAATAGGGGCAGAAGCAGCTCCCCCTATATTTGCCTGACTTCCTACGGCAACATAAAAAAATGGGGCTTTAATAATTCGTGCTACAACCATAATCAGAATTATATGCACCAACATCCATACGATTCCTACTGAAAATAAACTTAGATTACTGAATATTTCTTTAAGATTCATCTTCATTCCAATAGTTGAGAACAGAATATAAATAAAAACACTACCCCATTTAGAGGCTCCCAGTCCTTCAAGTTTACGGGCCTTGGTTATAGAAAGTAAAAGCCCGAATGTTGTGACCAGGACAATCAACCAAAAAAAATCTGAATAAAGGGTATTTAATCGGACGGAGTCTAGCCATTCGCTATGATTTTTCATCCATGGCGTGATATTGTCAGTCATGAAATGCGCTAAAGCTACGCATCCAAATGCTACTCCCATCAAGATAAAAATGTCGGTGGTAGTTGGGTTTTTGGCAATGGAGCTTTGATAATTTTCCATTTTGGTTTTGAGCTCAGCGATGGCAGAGTTGTCGGCTTTGAGCCACTTATCAATTTTGGTAGTAATGCTTGCACCATATAGTAAGATCCCCATCCAAATATTAGCCACAATAACATCGACAACTACCATGGATGCAAATAATGTGTCAGAAACCGCGAAAATCTCTTTCATAGCAGCCTGATTAGCGCCGCCGCCTATCCAGCTTCCAGCAATAGTGGATAATCCTCTCCATAATTCTTCTGGTTCAACCGGTAATATCCCGGGAGCAAATTTCAAAACAAAAAATAAAGCAAACGGGCCACCTACAATCACACTGACTGTTCCGGTTAAGAATATAATCAGCGCCTTGGGTCCCAAATTCCACATACCTTTGAAGTCAATGCCTACACAAAGGAGGATTAAACTTGCAGGAAGCAAGTATTTGGATGCCATTGAATATAACCCTGAAACTTCACCATTAATTAATCCAAGCGGATACTGTAGCAATGCAGGAATGAAGTAACACAGTAATAGTGGGGGAACAAATGTGTACAGCTTAACAAAAAATGGATGTTTACTCGAAGATGATACAAATATCAGGGCTAAAACAACTATTAAGATTCCGAACACAACTGCATCATTGGTGATATATGGTTCCATTTTTTATTACTTTGTATTTATATCGGGCTAAGGTAGGGTTTGGAGCCTGCTGAAGCGCACTAAAATTAAAATTATATTGAAATGGAAGATGAAAAATTCATGCAGGAAGCGATCGATTTGGCTCTAAAGGGAATGCAAAATAATGAAGGGGGGCCATTCGGAGCAGTAGTAGTTAAGGATGGAGTAATCATAGGCCGGGGCAATAATATGGTTCTGGCCACTAATGATCCTTCGGCTCATGCTGAAGTTGTTGCCATCAGAGATGCCTGCAAAAATCTGGGCACTTTTCAATTGGACGGTTGCATCATCTATACCTCCTGCGAACCTTGTCCGATGTGTCTTGGCGCTATCTACTGGGCAAGACCAGAGAAGTTCTACTATGCTTGTACCAGGTCGGATGCCGCAGATATAGGATTCGATGATGATTTTATATACAAAGAAATTGATCTGAATCCTGCAGACAGGTCCATTCCTGCATATGAAATGCTGAGGGAAAAGGCGTTGGAAGCTTTTAAGACATGGGATGAGAAGGAGGACAGGGTGGCGTATTGAAGAAATTATGAATTATGAATGATGAATGATGAGTGAAACAGCCAGCGATAAGAGATAAGAGATGAGATATAAGAGCAGCCATGTTGAACAGCCGGAGAAGAAGCTTCGAGCTACGAGCTTCGAGACACGAGCCGCAAGAAACAGCCGAAGAGTGTAGGAGATTAGGAGTTTAGAAATTTAGGAAACAGCCGGCAAGAATAGGCTCGTAGGGGTGCACGACCGTGCACCCGTCTATGCACAATCAACCTCTGGAATACGAAAAGAAAATGCCTCTTCCGGGGCAAGAAGAGGCATTTCAAAGATATTTTTTCTGAATTAGTTCAGAGGGACTGTGACACCGAAGTTCCACTGGAAACCGTGATTTTTCATTCGACCTTCTACAATTGGGTCTTTGAAGAAATTGGTGAAAGCAGTTTGGTATCTTCCTTCTGTGAAAATTTCTACAGGGCCTATTGGTATGGCAATACCTGCACCGGCTGCGGCACCAAATTCCCAACGTTGGTATGTATTGCTGCTAAGAGGAATATCATAAGTATAGACCGGAATCTCTACAATGAAATTGGTGCTTAGTCTAACTTCTCCTTGAGAAGCGTAACCTGCATAAGGTCCTGCCATTGCATATAGTTTGACAGCACCGAGATCAGCTTTGTATTTTAAAAGCATTGGGGCCTCAATATAATCTATTTGAGTGCGGGCACTAATCCCTGCTGTCACGGGAAAAGAAAGCACATCAAAGTCATATCCTTCCCTGAATAAAAATCCCTTCTGGGTATAAGCAATTTCTGGTTGGAAGTAGAAGCCATTTTCGATTGGAATTTCAGCGAAAACAGCGGCGGAGAACATGTTTCTGTATCTTGTTGTAGGGTCTAATCCTGTTTCTTCAAAATAAACATTGGCGCGGTTGAGTCCTGCTCTGACGCCGACACTGTATTGTGCGCTAAGATCCATAGCAAGGAGTACAAAAAGCATCGCGATGGCCGGGGTGATGATTGAGCGTTTCATAATAAGAAAATTTAAAATTGTGATTGAATGATTCGTATAGGAGACAGACTGAGATCCGGGCATTAAGTTTCCTTAAGAATGTGTTATAGAAATCACAATGTTTTGGAGAGTATTTGCGGTTAAAACTTGATCTTTTGAAAAAAAAGGGGTAACATAGGGTTTCCTTTACTAATTTCTTAAATCAATCCGATGGTAGCAGCCATTACGATTTTCATTTTGACTGCTCTGATTACTTTTTCTACGTCCTTCCAATCAGGGCCTGTATCAGTCAATGTAATGCGGGCCGCATTGCAAAACAGATCTGCTGCTCTGGCAGTGGCAACGGGGGGAAGCCTGGCGGAATTAATTTTTGCGGGATTGGCGGTTTTCACTGCAGAAATGCTTTATCCAATAGTTACGGACTGGGAGCCTATGGCTATCATAGGCCCACTTTTTATGGTTGGATTTGGAGTTTACTTGCTGATCTCAGCCAACAGGAAATTCCTGAAAGGTCGTAAAGCAAGTATAAGAAAAGGTGTGCCTTTTATCACAGGACTTCAACAGGGTTTGCTTAATCCTCAGATCTATCTGTTTTACTGTGGAATTCTCCTGTCTTATTTTCAGTTTGGATTTCGTCCTGAGGAGTGGTTACACAGGGTCATAGCATTCAGCACGGGTGCAGGTGTGGGATTTTTTAGCTTTTTACTGTTGATTATTTACATTGTCAATCGCAGGGGAAAGATTAATAATCATTATTTCAGGGGAAGTAAGGTAATTTATGCTTGTGTTGGGGTGTTGATAATCACCGGATTGTATCAATTGATCAGCCAGTTTTAATATCTAAAGCCTTTGTGGCCCATCTATGTTATTTCTGCGATAAGGAACTTTCAGGAAGTCCATGGAAGAAGGTTTGACCCGGATATAAAAATTGTAAGTACCTCTTAATGGCTGCCAGGTCATTCCCATTTCCCAGCAATGTAGTTCCCGAAAGAATCCTACATCCGGATAAGTGAGCTGTTTTCTATTGAAATCATATCCGATACTTCCCAACGTAATACGCCAGTTTTTGGTGATTGGAAGATTTCCATTGAATTGGATATTATTGGTTCCAATCATGAAAGTATCACGGTCGCCGATTTTTGCTACGCCCACCATAAGGGTGTGACTGATGGTGAAATTGTCAAAGACGTCCCAGAGGCTTTGAGGACCTAATTCCGGATTTGAAGGTTGTTGACTGGACCCGGCTTCATCTTTTCCTTCCAGCCATTCTCTCACTGTTCGAAGTGCTAATGCTGTGCTTAGAGTGGCATTGAAGTTGACTAGTTTTAACAATTTTCTCTCCGCATTCCAGGCAAAAACATTTATACGCCTGTTCATATCATCCCTCATGTACGGGTCGAGCGCTAAATTAGCCTGAAGCGTAGTCATACCTTTAAACATTCGATGGACTCCTGAGATATTCACCTGGCTAAATTTTAATGAATCGGCTGCAGCATTATAATTTCCGGAAAGATTGATATTGTCAAAAAGCCTGAATTTCCTGTCTGCGGTATCACTCCTCAGCCGATATTTGGCTTCAAAAATATTATTCAAACTATAATTGAATCCAAGCTGCTTGCCTGATTGTGGGGGAGTACCAAATATTCCGCCTTCAAAAACTGAAAAGAAAACAGAATCAATGGCATTAATATCTCTCTGAATACGACGATAATAGTCCAGATTGGGATTTTGATAATTTGGAGAGTAGATGAATGAAACAGATGGCTTCATTACGTGCCTCAGCCCTTTAACTATACCTTTTTTAAAGTTGACGGTTCCAAAAATTTGTGTATTTACTGACCCACTCACTGTCACAGTCCTCCATGCCCTGAATCCCGGGATCTGGCTTGTGACAATTCTGCCCGGGATCGTATCATACCTGACAAAAATTTGACTATCAACTACCATAGTATCCCTGGGTGTAATTATAAATGTTGGATCAAATACTTTATCAATGGTTTTAAACTGCCAGGTTTCAGTATAATCGACTCCGGGGATGAATGTCAGATATTTTAATAATTTGAAGGTTGTATTCACATTCGTTCTGTGCTGGATACCAAATTGTGCACTGTCCAGTGTCATTTTCGTAAACAGTGTGGTATCAGTGGTTGTGAATCTATTGGATAGTTTACTTGAATATTGGAAAGAAATTTCTTCATACCATCTTGGTTTCGGGCTACTTGCAGATTTTCTTTTGAAGGGATAAAGTCTTTGCACCTGAAAATCTACTACCGGAAAAGTGATATCCATCCTTCTGGTTTGCGTGTTTTGGCTATGCCCGAATGATGCGGCCAAACTGTAAGGGCGACCGGGAAACCTCCTGGAGTAGGAGACATTTGAATTCAGTGTATTGGTAAGTACACTGGCGGCATCATTATAGATAGTGGATTGGTTTTTATTAGTCTGGATATTTACACTTGCACTCAAAGTTTGATTGGGATTGGATTTTGCATCCTGAGAATGTTGCCAGCGGATTCCTCCGGAAATATTTGGCGCATATAAACCGGTTTCTTGTTCTTCCAGCAACTGCCTGCTGTAAGTAAGTGTCAAATTTCCATTGTATTTGTATCTCTTCAGATATCTTGAACTTGCATAAACATTGAAACTTCCCCGCAGATATAAATCACCGGTCAGCGTGAGATCCATTCTATCATTTATTGGAAAATAATATCCGATACCTCTTAAACCAAAGCCGAGAGCGGGTGAAAAATCATAATCGCTTGGGAAAATAATCCCTTTTCTGGCTCCCTGTTTCAATGGAAAAAAACCAAAAGGCATCACCAAAGGCGTTGGCACATTCATGATTTCCAGATTGGAAGGACCTATGACCACTACTTTATCAGGTACGATTTTTTGCTTTTTTGTTCTGATACCGAAGTGAGGTTCAGGGGCGTCGCAAGTGCTGAAAATAGCATCTGTTCCGTAAATGACATCATCGTCGTCTTCCCGACTGACAAATTTGGATTTTGTACTGGTAGCGTACAAGTCAGTAAATTTGGATCTGGTCAGGACAGATAATCCTTTTTTTGTTTTAAAATTATATTCTATAGCGTCTGCCTGGACTTCTTCACCCTCTCCCTTAAATGTGACAAATCCTCTGTGAGCGGGATCATCGTGAATACTTTTAGCGATTGCGAGGTTTTTTTCAATGTCGATTTCTATATAGTCGGCAGTTAGTTCCAGTTCCTTATACTTCACTCTCGCCTCTCCATATAAATATAATTTTTTGGATTGTACCCTCAAATCACTTGAATCCCTGGCAAAATATAATACCTCGGAATCAATGGAGTCTTTTGAAAATCTGATAGTGATGGTGTCAAATGGGGGAGCCTCAGGCTGTAAAATTGTGCTGTCGATGGCGTTCGGTATAGTATCGATGGCAGTACTGTCAGGTGACTGTACAATGGGTATTATCTGTCCGAAATGGACATTTATACATATTGAAGAAAAAAATACTATGTAAAAGATTGACTTCAAGTACAGTTTTATATTATCTTTGTTTTTAATTTGTTGATAAATTGCAAGATGGTATAAATTAAGGCCAATTAATAATACCAAGCCGCAAATTTAACAGTTATTAACGAACCTGAAAGAACCCAACTATGAGATCAGCCGTGATGACGCATATTGTCTCAGTATTTATCTTCATTGTCGCAGGCATTCATTTTGCTTCTGCTGCCATTGTTCCTGTGGATACTACATTAAATCGCAGGTACAACGAAAAGAGTGTGCATGCAGATATAAAAGGCATAAAAAATAACGGGGCAGGGGAATACCTGATTCGAAAGGTTGTTCTTGATGCCGGTCATGGAGGACATGATCCCGGATGTATCGGCAAAATCTCAAAAGAGAAGGATATTGCCCTTGCTATAACATTGAAATTGGGCAAACTCATCGAAAGCGCTTATCCTGATGTTCAGGTAATCTATACCCGCAATACGGATGTTTTCATTCCACTTCATGAGCGGGCTGCCATTGCCAATAAGAATCATGCAGATCTTTTTATTTCTATCCATATGAATTCTGCTCCCGGGGGCCCTACTGCATATGGAACTGAGACATTTGTTCTGGGAATTGACAAGGCAAAAAGCAATCTCGATGTGGCAAAAAGAGAAAACGCTTCTATCAAGTATGAAGCAGATTATGAAAAAAATTATGATGGATATGATCCCGACTCGCCAGAAGGACATATTCTTTTGTCTCTTTTTCAGAATGCATTCCTTAGCCAGAGTATTTATATAGCAGAAAAAATTGAAAAGCAGTTTGTAAGCCAAAAGCGCAAAAGCAGAGGTGTAAAGCAGGGAGGTTTATTGGTACTGAAGCATGCTACCATGCCTGCTATTCTGGTGGAAGCAGGCTTTTTGAGTAATGTGGAAGAGGAAAAATATTTGAATTCCGCAAAAGGACAGGACGTGATGTCTAAGTCTATTTTTGCGGCTTTCAAGGATTACAAGAGTTCTATTGAGGTCAGACAAAAAGCACCTGCGGAACCACTTTTAGTTTCGATGAAGGAAGAAGTGACATCTGATACTCCCGGTGGATTGTTGGAGTTTGGTGTTCAATTCATGGCATCTTCTGATAAAAGCGATCCTCAGGCTAAGAAACTAGCATCCCTGGGTACTGTCAAAATAAGAAGTGAAGGTGGCAATTACAAATATCAGATAGGAGACTTGCGCAAATATGAAGATGCCGTCAGGGTCAAAGAAGCCCTCAAAGCAAAGGGATTTAAAGATGCATTCATTGTAGCATATGAAAATTTGCAGAAAATAAGTGTTCAGGAAGCCATGGGTCGGGTGTCAAAGTAAAAAAACTAACCCTAGTAATTTCACCCATTTATTTTATACTCGATTCTTACGGTTTTAGCTTCGATCCAATGTTTCAGGAGATTTCCATGCATTTCACATTAAAGCAGCCATCAAGCATTGAATGGTAAGATTTATGTACATTGAATTAGAAGTTTAAAATGCTATTCGGTTTGTAAAAATCTGAAATAAAAGAATAGTAAATTCTCTGTATTTATTCTCCACTCCCGCAACTATCTGATTATTTTTGAATTATAGTCAGTGTGAGCAGTATGTCGCGTGGGATTAAAAATTTGATGTAGTAATCGATTCCAGGTTGCAAAATTCCATGTGCATGGATTAATTTTCAAATAGGGCGTATATTAAGCTTAATGTCTTGAAATAGGAATTTCAAGATTTCGTTTTTACCTTTGGCCCGAATATTTAAAACCAGACTTCGAAACCTTCCTTCATGAGAAAAGAAACCAAAATCGGTATTTTAGCTGTTTTAGCCCTTGTGGGATTTATTTGGGGCTACAAGTTTCTCAAGGGGCAGAATCTTTTTCCAGTTCACAAGTTTTTTACGCAGTTTATAGTAATGTAGATAATCTGCCTACTTCATCTCCAGTCCTGATCAATGGATTGGAGGTAGGTATGGTGACCAGGCAATTTCTGGATGAGAACCACCCAGAGCGTATAATCATTGAATTTGATGTTTTAAAAGAAATCAATGTTCCAAAATCTACTATAGCAGTTATGCAAACTACCAGTTTTATGGGAGGCAAGTCCATTAATCTATTGTTTAAGGGAGTTTGTATTGATGATTGCGCTCAGAGCGGGGATACATTAACAAGCGATAACGCAGGCTTACTGGAGACTATGCTTCCTCCGGAACTGCTTAAGGACTATGTAGTTGTCCTGAGAGAAAATGTAGGAGGTTTAATGGATTCTGTGGGAGTGAGACTGCAGGGAGAAGATACAAAGGCCGGAAGAGCTATAAATGATTTGACTGAAACTATTGAGAATTTGAAATCCATCACCGGGAAAGTTGATATGCTGGTAGATGGTGTTGCCAGGGGATTAATTGGCACAAGCAACAACCTGAATAATGTTTCCAGCAATCTTAAAGATAATAATGATCAGATAAATGCGATCCTCTCTAATGCTGAGGCAATAACTGCCGATTTAAAAAAGGCGGAGCTGGGTAAGACCGTAGATGGTGCCAATTATGCATTGGTTTCACTTCAGGAATCATTGGAAGAAGTTAAAAAAGCTGCTGTCTCATTGGAGGCTATCATGGCTGATATTAATAATGGAAAAGGTACAATGGGTAAGTTGATCAAAGATCCAACACTGTATTCCAATCTTGAAAGGACATCTAAAAATCTGGATTTGCTCTTGCAGGACCTTCGTCTGAACCCCAAGAGATATGTGAATGTCTCTGTGTTTGGCAAAAAGCAGAAAGAGTATAACCTCCCGGAGGATGATCCTGCTTTTCCTCAAAACGACAGTATTAAAGGGCCGGATCCAAAATTATAATCACTTCTAAATCAGCAGGTCTTGACCATTGATCAGTTGGAAGCGGATCTGAAAGCAAGGCGATTCAAGCCTGTATATCTCCTGCATGGTGAAGAATCCTTTTATATGGATCAGGCAGAAGAACTGTTTGAAGCTCACGTTCTGCAAGAGCATGAAAAGTCCTTCAACCTGACCATTGCTTATGGAAAAGACTCTGATGCCAGGCAAATCAGGGATGCCGCCAGCAGATTTCCGATGATGTCCGAGTATCAACTGATCATAGTCAGAGAGGCTCAGGACATGAAAGACCTGGCCGAACTGGCAAACTATGCGGTTCAGCCGGTTCCCAGTACTATCCTCGTACTCGTGCACAAACACAAAAAAATCGATCAGCGCTCCAAACTCTCTAAGCAGCTGGTAGAAAAAGCCGTTGTTTTTGAATCCAAAAAAATCTATGATGATCAATTGCCTGAATTCATCACAGGCAGATTGAAGCAATTTGGACTGCTCGTTGAACCGGAAGCATCCAATCTGATGGCAGACCATCTGGGGAATGATTTGTCCAAAATAAATAATGAGATTGAAAAGATCAGACTCAATCTGACGAAAGGTTCTACTGTGGATACCAGTGTGGTTGAAAAATATGTAGGAATCAGCAAGGAGTATAATATTTTTGAATTGCAAAAAGCACTATCCAATAAGCAGGTAAAGAAGGCATTTACCATCACACAAAATTTCATTGAGAATTCCCGATCTCAGCCATTGGTGATGATTATAGGGCAATTATTTGCATATTTTTCTAAGGTATACATGATTCATGGGCTGCAGGGGCAGTCGGATGAAACCATGGCGAAAACACTTGGGTTGGGGAATAAATTTTTCCTGCGTGAGTATAAAACTGCTGCTCAAAAATATCCAAAAGCTAAAATTGAGACTATCTTTGAAATGCTCAGAAATTATGATTTGAAGAGCAAGGGTGTAGGCAGCGATAGGTTTGCAGATCCTACTATCTTAAAAGAAATCATCTTTAAAATTTTATCCTGATGGCTCATCTCAACAAAGCTGCATGGCAATTTTTATCTGATCTGGCCGCAAATAACAATCGGGAATGGTTTCATGAGAACAAAAAGAAATTCGAAACGATCGTCAAGCAACCATTTGAAGAAATTATTACGGAAGTCATAGAGAGAATCAGTGATCAGGATCCTGCTCTGGCCACTACTGCCAAAGAAGCCATTTTCAGAATATATAAGGATACCCGATTCTCCAATGATAAAAGACCTTATAAGGAGCATGTTTCAGCTCATTTGTCCAGCTTTGGAAAGCAAGCCCCGATAATAGATGGTTTGTATATTCATCTAAGCGCATCTGAAGATTGCTTTGTGGCATCAGGTGCATATATGCCTGATAAACTTCAGTTACTAGCGATCAGAGATGCCATAGTTGCTGAGCCGGAACGAGTAGAATCTATTCTTTCAAATCCGGAGCTGAAAAAAGTATATGGTGATTTGAAAGGCGAGAAAAACAAGATTTTACCTCAACCGTATAAGGATTATGCGGCCCAGTATCCGATTCTATGGCATAAACAATATCTGCTTTCTCATAGCACTTCTAAAGCTGAAGATCTCTTTTTGAAGGAAGACATTGTGGACAGACTGCTTTACTATTATGAGGTAGCACGTCCCTGGAGTTTATTTTTAAGAGATGCTCTGAAAGCTTAATTTAAGAAGTAATTAGTGGATTGGAGTAACGGGGTGATGTCTTGCGGCGCTTGCGGCTTGCAAGGTGATGTGCGAGACCCTGGATAGCGAGCTCAGCCTCGCTACAGAGCTCACGGTTGGGTGCATAGTTTTGGGTGTGGGTCTGTTTGGGTGAAAAGTACGGTTGATCAAAAAGGCTATTCACGGAACTTCTAACCTTCTAATTTTCTATACTGAGTTATTACTGTTCTTTAAAAAATCAGATTTACCAATGATAAATAATTGCTCCCTCAAAGTTTATGCAATGCCGGGTATTTTTTGGAAAGATTACATTTTTATCGCTCTGGACACCTGGCATATAGAAATATGTCGAACCACACCTTAGTCCGATTTTATCATTTATTTTTGCTTGAAATGCGATACCCGTATTAAATATATATTCAAATCTGTTTGACAAGTTTACTTTTGTATCATTTTCTTCATGAACAATGTTTAAATTAACACGAGTGAAATCCCGGCTGGCTTTTATTCTATGTATAGTGTGATATAAATAACCAAATCCGGTATGTAAACAAAGTCTGTTTTTAGCAAACCCGGGTCGTAGCTCTGTATTAAAAATCAATCCCGTAGATTGTTTTTCATATTTACCGTAAATATCCCGGTGTATTAAAGGGTCTTTGCTCAACTTTGAATTGTACCATATTTCCTGATTTATAACGAATATATAAGGAATACTTGCTCCAATAGCGAAATAATCCTTGACCAGATATTTATATTGGAGCTCCAGTTTTGTCCTAAAGAAGGCAGGATTACCCCGAAAAATTATATCTATATCCGGGTAATCCCTTTCTCTTGAAATATTTAAATATTGTCCTGCATGAAGTGCAATTTCATGCTGGGCAGCTAATGTCCCCAGAAGATTCATCAAGAACATATTGAATAGAATGATTCTTTTCATTGGACTGTCTCTGCAAAGAAAAAATTATTTTGAAAATATCCAGCTTTTATTACTAAAGAAATTATAATTACTCAGTCCTCATACAGCCTTATGCAATAAAGGTGTTTCTTATCAGTTGCATACAGTACACCTCGCCCCGGATCAATAGTAATATCACCCTGAAATAATTGTGAGCCGTTTTTGTAAGGACGTTCTTTCCAGAGGAGATTTCCATTAGATGCTCTAACGTCACATAAGCTGGCATCAGCAACATAATATATGATACCATTATATAATTGTGGCGAACCAGCTGCATGGCCGCCTTTGTCTTCTTTATTTATCCATTTAACACTACCATTTTCAGCATTAAGTGAAAAAAGCATAAATCCTGCATCTTGAACTATTATTGATTTATCATTTTCAACATATGTTGGTTTATAAAGCAGAAAGCCGTTAACCTCTGTTGGATGTGTATATTGCCACAGAATTTCACCTGACTTCAAATCCAGACAATAATAAATTGATCCGCCTGCAAAATAGGCAAAATCTAAATGAATGAAAATTTGTTGATGGTTTGAATTTCCAGTAGGAGTCAAATTCTCATGTTTCCATTCGAACTTTTTCTGATTGAGATTGTAAGCTACCACATCAACGCGATTTGGAAATGCCATTCTATGTTGGAAAATTAAAATAGAATCTCCTGAATCATGATTGATCCAAAGATTATAACTTTGAATATTTGGACGGGAACCTCCGGTTGCTTCTCCTCACCAGTGTATAGATCGTATCCCACCTCAAAAGATCGTCCTTATGCGAGCGGATGAGGAATCCTATTGAATCATTTTCCGTTCTTCTGCTTCTATAATAATGTCCACCTAACAAATGTCCATATGTGTTACTTGACCAACCTTCAGTAAATTTGTGTTCTATCAGTAGCGTAGCGTTCGGATAAGATATTCTGGCATTCCAGGCTTCTCTTTGAATTAAAAGTGTACGAGTTATACTGTCTAGGTCCATGCTCGTAATTGCGTCTAAACCAGGTTTGTCATATTGTATTTTCTCATAGGGGTCTGACTTGTTAATAAAAGATAATCCAGAAGATTCGATAGACGAATAATTGACAATGATATGTTGATCAAAATTTATCAGCCCATAATTGTCAATAGATTCATTGTCATTCCTGACATGTACCGCCCATAAAGTATCCAGCTTCCCCATTAACTTTGATGTATCACAGGGAATAGTGTCGCAGGGGTTTACTGGTGTTATTGGAGTTTTGGTACATGACAATCCTAAAACAATACAAAAATGGAATATAATAAGTTTCAAAGTGTTGTAATTTGAGTTTAGGAGCGGTATATTTTAAAATACCGCTCCTAAATGAATTTGAATTTAATTTTTACTTCTGTTATAAAAAACTCTCCCACAGCTCCGGTAAATATCCTTGTCAACTCATGTTTTAATTGCTCATCATTCCTTGTCCGCATGTGTGTAGAGCCTCTGATTATTTGAGGTGGTGCAGTTCTCTGAGGAATATTCATTGCACTTTCTGCCAGGACTACACCATCAGAGTCTTTGTGGTGCCAGATAATATTAGACGATGGAATATAGTCTTCTGTGCAGTCCCATGATGGGCTGTTGCCATATTTGAAAGCGTCATCACAGGTCATTCCTGTGATAAATTAATAATCCTTTGCACTCCATTATTATGAGTATATGTACAAATACATACATAGTCTGATTCATTACTTGAGCCCAACACTCTCGCGCCTATAATAGTTCGGTACATACCATCAAAGTTATTTAAAAAATGAACACCTCGTTGATAAGAATCTCGATTTCCTAGTGCAAAATTGTGAACTAAGGCATAGAAGGATAAGGTTAGTGGATTTAAAAAATTATACCAATTTCTCATTGCTGAAAGCGAAGAATTTGGGGCAAAATTATATATATCTACTTTTGATTGGTATTGCAGTTTTGTCAGGTGAGCTCTAGCAGCCAAGATATGTTCGTGATCCTGACCTTTGAAATGGAGTACATCATTAACTGATGTCAAAAAATAATGTATAGTTGCTAGTGAAATAGGAACAGGAACAGGACCCGGAATTGTTGTAGTCACTTCAACAAAATTTCCTGAAGAATTTCTTTCAATAGCAGTAAAACTTGGATCATTTACTGTTGTTATTGTATCCTTAACTGTGAAAAATGGGACCAAGAATGTCTCATCAGGAATATAAGTGTTCAATTCTTCCAGCGGTGCGGCTCCGACATTATAATCATCTGTGATTTTGGGCGTAGAATTGCTTATTAGTGTAGGTCCGTATAATTCAACAAAATGTTCACTTATTTTAGTAGCCAACCCTTCCAAATCAAAAACAGCATTTGCAAGTATTAGCCCAATATTTCCAGTTACTATCTCCTTGACTGGACCTGCTGCCATTTCTGTACCTAACGCATCGATAAAGTCAAGAAATTTAAGTTTATTATTTAGTAATTGAGCCCCTTGATGAGAAGTGTTGAAAGTTATAATTCCACCGAAATCTCGTTCATTAGCATTTATGGGGTTAGATAAATACATATCCAGCCTTCTAGAAACTAGACCTCCTTGACTATGCGCAATAATCATTCCATCTCTCCTATTATAATTAGGCTGAAGATCATCCTCCAATCCCAGTTCCAAATTGACTGCTGCATTTAGCAAAGATGATTGAAAAGAAAAATAATCAGGTAATTGATTATAAACTTTCCTAGGTGGAAAGTTTTCAGAAACTATGCCATTTTTTACTGATGCACTTGCCGATTGCCAAGAGCCAGTATCCCCGTCAAGTCCATGCACCCAATACAACATCCTGTAACCTTCTACGCTACGCTCTACCACTGGATCCGGGTCTTCTAGTGTTGGAGGATCTATATCTGGCCCCTGATTTCCTGAGGGTATAATATTCGTCATATTTAATGAGCAGGAATGTTGTGCTTTAATTAGTGTATTCATGCATATAGAAAACAGTAAGAAAATATAAATAGTTCTCATTTTAATTGTATTTAATGTGTTCATTTTTATTGTTTTATCATTTTGGTAGTATGAATTTTGGTGCCCACTTTTACCTGGATTATATACATACCGGAGTTCATTTCAGGTAATTGAAGCCGCATAACTCCATTTGAGGGTTCACTGTGAGACAATATCCTTTCGCCTTTCATGGAATATATTTCAAGCTGAACTTCTTGTCCTAATTCAGTTATGGGAATATTAAGTGCCAGCTCCTTTCCAACAGGATTAGGAAATACCGCAAGATCTGCCCCTATTTGAGCCTGCTCCGAATTGGATGGTGGTTTGTTTAGCAGTATTAAAATATTTGCTCTATAATATTCTGTGACAATTTGCTCCCGTACGACAAAAACGCATTTTTCAGATGGGGTGATCTGTTTTTGAACTTGTAATTCATATACAGGTATACTTCTCAAAGTATCGGAAGTATCCCATTGTGTAAACCTTTGAGTCACCCAATCTCCATTATCATCATTTTCAACTACAAAAATATTCCCATATTGTGTATCCACAGTCATTTCTAATGGTGCTATGCTATATTTCAAGCGTCCACCCGTCAATACTTCAGGTTGCGGTCCACCGCGAGTTGTGTCAATTTCTGGTACAAATTCTTGTATAGCAATTGATTCGCTATACAAGGATTGACCACTTGTGTTGTAATATTGTACAACGTCATTTTGGTGTACCATTAATTGATATGGAAGTGATTGTGCATTGAATTGAGTTCCGGGATCCAATACGTGTCTTATATAAACCAATGTATCACTTGGAGTGCTTCCTCTAATTACCCGATCATCAGACAAGGATGGAGTCATAAATGTCAGATCCAAAGCATCAAAATCAGCAATTGTAAATGATTGCGGATAAGTATAATAAGTAGAAGTTGTCTCTCTCCATGACTCTTTTACTGTAAGATTGGCGGGTATGCCCGATAATGACATTGTCTGTGTTGGATAAGTACCTGGAGGAGGAGTTGCTATCTGACCTTCTGTGTCTAAACTCCAAAGACTAAAACCAAGAACTAAGGTCAAAGTAATGAGGCACTTGAGTCTGTTGAATAAGTTATAAGTATCAGGAATTGATATATAATTTATACTTGGATCAGGTACAATTTTTTGTTGAATTTCATTATTCATGTTAAATAAGATTTAAGAAATTAATTAAATTAATATTGCCATATCGTTCAATATTATTATCAAAGATAGTGCTATATTGTATAATTGTATGAAATTATAATAATTAAAACATATTTAAATATTACAATATGTCTAATATTCTATATTTATATTTAAATCCGATAGCTATTCATACTTTTGACTCTAAACATTTTCAAATGAATACAGCGGCAGAATGGAATCATACTTTACATGTTCGTCTTGTGGAAATTATTCAATCAAGGCTAGGCCGAGACCGCCACGCAAAATCTGAGCTTGCGTCTTCTATTGGAATCACAAATAGTGTTTTATATAAAAGACTCAGCTCTCATTCCTCTTTTACAATAGGAGAACTGGTTATGCTGGCAAAGCATTTCAATATTTCTATCGATGAATGGATTTATGATAAATCTCAAATTGCACAAGTCAGATTATTATCGTGGCACCAGCCAGTGTTAGGCATTGAATCTTATTTGCAACAATTGATTGGATGGATTAAAAAACTGCAATCAATTCCGGATCATCAAATTAGATATGCCACAAGAGAAGTTCCCGGGTTATACTATTTTATGAATCCCATGTTAGGAGCTTTTAAGATTTATACATTTGCCAGATTTTCATGGAATCTCCCGGGGTTTCACACAGATATACCTTTCAGTATGTCTTTGCTTTCTGAATATCAGCAAGAATTAATGATGGAAATATGGAATCTGTATTCAGCAGTCACTACAGAAGAAATCTGGAATCCCAATATTTGGGACACCACTCAACAAATCATTTTTTATTGGAGTTACGTGCCTTTAAAAATCCGGAAGATGCAGCCTCTCTTATTACTCATATAGAGTCTGTCATATCCAACTGCGTACTCATGGCAGAGCAATGCAAAAAAACGGGTTCCAATGGAGGCTCGCTAACTCTTTACAATAATAGAGTGTTACATACCAACAACATCATACTTGCAGGAAATAAGGAGCAAAAGATGATTTTCATCACCCACGACAATCCCAATTTTATATATAGTGAGGATGATGAACTTTATAAGTACAGTGAAAATTGGCTCGATAAGCTTAAATCTTCTGGGCAGCTCCTTAGTGGTTCACAAAATCCCAACGCATCAGACTATTTCAGAACACTCCATAATAAAGTAGAAATTGCAAAAAAGAAAATTAGAGGGTTGATAAGCCGAGATGATGAAATGTTATGAAAGTGATTTTTTCATTGCAGGTGATATCCACTTTTGCGCAATAAAGGATAACATGTGTATCTTATATATCATGCAAATTCATAACTCTACAATTCCCACAGACCCAAACCCAAACCCGCCACTCAATCGCAAGCTCCGCTTGCACATCACCTTTTGCTCTCAGCATAGCTGAAGAAAACAAAAAGACATCACCTTCTGAGGCATAGCCAAAAGAAGACATCACCCCGACGCAGTCGGGACATCACCTTACCACACTGAGCAGCCATTTATAAACTCCATAAAAAAAGCCCGCAACAAATTGCTGCGGGCTTCCTTATTTAACATTGGTTCTTATTACAAAAGTTTCTGAAGTTCTGACTCCAGTGCGCGAGGATTAATCGCAGCAATTTTTCCTTCTTTGTCGATCAGGAAAGTTCTTGGAATACCTCTCACACCATAATCTTTGGCTGGAGCACAATCCCATTTTTTAAGATCACTTACGTGGTATTCCCAGGCAAGCTGATCTTTTGCGATAGCATCTACCCAACGTTTCTTTTGATTCTCAAGTTGAGCCTCAAGTTGAGTTGCATCACCTGCAAGTCTTGATCTGGTTCCTTCATCCAATCCATCCAGAGAAACTGAGAATACAGTGAATCCTTTATCTTTATATCTATGGTAGGTCTCCACAACATGAGGATTCGCTTTACGGCAAGGACCGCACCAGGAAGCCCAGAAATCAAGAAGTACAACTTTACCCTTCAATGAAGAAAGAGAGTATGATTTTCCATCAGGACTTGAAAGTTTGATATCCGGAGCAGGTTGACCTACCTGAATAACATCCATAGCCTGGGTCATTGCGA
The DNA here is from genome assembly GCA_016706365.1 of Saprospiraceae bacterium. Taxonomy (GTDB): domain Bacteria; phylum Bacteroidota; class Bacteroidia; order Chitinophagales; family Saprospiraceae; genus SLDF01. Next base: position 123,475 of record JADJJU010000025.1, on the reverse strand, counting down.
TCTGCTGGGTGTATTGCTGAATTACACTTCCATATAAAGGTGTGTATTCAGATTGAGGACGCTCTTTCTTAACTCTTTCATAAGCTGTATTTACTATACTCATAGTTTCAGCATTAGGGCCAATTCCCTGAAGAACAATCTGCATTCCAACGATAGGATTTTCTGCTGATTCAGCTCTTTTTTTGATTTCAGCAAGATTGCCTTGTGAATTAATAGCAAGTTGCAAAGCAGAAACGTATTCTGAAGCTGCTTTCGAACCTTCTACGGTATATTGAAATCTATCCAATGTTCCTGCATCACCTTTGATGGTAACATCTTTTTCTTTTCCATCAAAAACTAACATAGCATTTTTTGCCCCAACTCTCAATAGGTAAATACCTTCTGAAAATAAGCTATCAGCAACATTCAAAGTGAATTTGCCTTTGTCATCTGCTTTTCCTGTGGATACATTTTTTGAAGAATTGTCTCCGTTGATTTTGTCCAAAATGATCTCCGTGCCCTGTGCACCGGATATTTCACCATTGATTTTTACTCCTTTCTGAGCATTTGTTGATCCGCATGCAGCATATAACCATACTATCCCGAAAGCGAGAATGGATGCCAGCTTCAATGTTGTTGATTTCATAAACTTCCTGTTAATTTAATTTTTCACCTAATGTTGAATAATAAATATCGGCCCATTTCTCTATCGGGCCGAACTCTTCCGAATCTATTTTTAAACCCGTTTTCTGCACTGTACCTATGATCTGTGCAGGAACGTGATTATTTTTCGCAATGTCTAACACTGATTGTACCTGACTTGTTCCAACACTCACCACAACTCTTCCCTGTCCTTCACCAAATAGAAACGCATCTTTTCTAATGTTCTTATATGTCTGAATATCAAATCCTAATGAATCTGATGCTAAAGCTTTCTCAAATAAGCAAGCGAGCAAACCACCTTCTGAAATATCGTGTGCACTTTGAAGCATCTTCGCATCTGCCAATTGTTCTAAACTTTTAATTAAGGCGCTTTCTGCATTTAGATCAAAATAAGGCGCTTCAGAAAGCTGCAGATTGTGGACTCTTTTCACATATTCTGATGAACTGATATCATTAGTTACATGTCCAAGCAGGATAATAGTATCTCCATCATTTTTTGAAAGGAATGGAGATCACATTTTCTTTATTATCTACCAATCCAATCATTCCTATAGTCGGAGTAGGGTATACCGGCTCCACTCTGTCCTGGATTACTGATTGATTATAAAACGAAACATTTCCACCAGTAACAGGAGTGTTGAAATGCCTGCATGCATCACCCATGCCTTTGACAGCATAAACAAATTGCCAGTAAACTTCAGGATTGTAAGGATTGCCAAAATTTAGATTATTCGTCACGGCTAATGGCTTTCCTCCCGAGCAGGCAATATTTCTCGCAGCTTCAGCTACAGCAATCATGGCACCTTTGTAAGGATTTGCATGAACGTAGGTTGAATTGCAATCTACGGTTACTGCCAATGCCTTATCAGTCCCTTTAATCCTGATAATGGCAGCATCAGTAGGATTATTGGTACTCATATTATTCGTACGGACCATTGAATCATATTGCTCAAAAATCCACTTCTTCGACACTATATTCAGCGAAGAAAATACCGTTTCAGCAGCTTTGATATAATCTGTAGGCTGAGCATAAGTGGCAAGATCCACAGATTTAATATCTTTTAAATAAGCAGGTTCCTTGTATTCTCTGTCATAAACGGGTGCCCCGCCACCTAAAACTAAAGGTTCAGCAGGAACATCCGCAACTTTTACTCCTTCATAATAGAACTCAAGTCGGCCTGTATCTGTAACTACTCCGATTTCTTCACATTCCAAATCCCATTTTTCAAATACTTTCAGCAATGGGGCTTCCATGCCTTTTTTGCAAACTATGAGCATTCTTTCCTGGCTTTCAGAAAGCAGAATCTCAAAAGGTTTCATATTTCTTTGGCGGGTAGGAACTTTGCTCAGGTCAATAATCATTCCGGTACCGCTTTTTGCACTCATTTCGGATGTGGAGCAGGTGATACCGGCAGCTCCCATATCCTGCATGCCTACCAATGCACCTGTCTTGATGGCTTCAAGGGATGCTTCTAAGAGCAATTTTTCCTGGAATGGATCTCCTACCTGAACTGCCGGAAGATCTTCGGCTGAATCTTCCGTCAAATCCGCGGATGCGAATGTAGCTCCGTGAATACCATCTTTACCTGTTGCCGATCCTACGATAAATACAGGATTTCCGGGACCATCGGCACAGGCCGACATAGTCTCCCCGACTCTGACAATACCCACTGACATGGCATTGACTAATATATTTTGATTGTAACAATCATTGAAATAAACTTCTCCTGCTACTGTTGGAACACCCAGGCAGTTACCGTAATCTCCGATTCCCTTCACTACTCCTCTGACCAAAGCTTTCATTCGGGGTTCATCCAGGTTTCCGAACCGCAGTGAATTCAAAGCTGCAATCGGTCTGGCACCCATCGTAAAAAATATCGCGGTGAATTCCACCTACTCCTGTAGCAGCTCCCTGATATGGTTCAATGGCACTGGGGTGATTATGTGATTCAATCTTGAAAGCGCAGGCAAGCCCGCCACCTATATCTACCAGGCCCGCATTCTCTTCACCTGCAGCAACCAGCATGCATTCTCCATTGCGGGGAAGAGTCTTAAGATATTTTATAGAATTCTTGTAAGAGCAATGTTCTGACCACATGACCGAAAAAATACTCAGCTCCGTGAAGTTGGGCACTCTACCTAGTATCTCAGTGATCCTGGTATATTCATCAGACGTAAGTCCCAGATTTTTTGCAGTTTCAACGGTGACAGCCGGGTCTGCTACGAGCATGTTGTAGGGGGCATTTATTAATAAAGCTGCAAATATAAGAAGTACTTACGTGGGCCTTACTACCAATCCCCTAAATATTGTTTTTAAACTGTTAATTTTTCATGAGCCCTTGATTTTATCATTGTTGGGGGCTTTTCTGTACCAGGGTTTTTTAAATAGTTAAAGCCAGGCGTTGACGAAAAAGAAAATGATCAGGTAAATCCACAGAATATCCAGAAAATGCCAGTACCAGGTGAGCAATCTGAGACGCATTCTTTTTGCAGGGTCACTGAAATAGACTAATACAGAAACCGGCTCAACCATTCGCTTTCGTGCTGAAAAATAAAATTGAGTTAGGAACGGAAGACCAGCCATCACGTGTAAGAAATGTAAAGCAGAGATGACATATAAATATGATGTAGAATTATCATTATTGATGGTAATATTCTGATCAAACAGCATTTTCCAACCATATAACTGGGCGATTAAAAAAACAAATGATAAGATCAGTGTTGCCAATAAAGCTGTCTTATAATCCTGTGTTCTGTCTTTCTTGTATGCATTGGATGCCCATTTAAGTGTAGCTGAACTTCCTATTAAAATCAAGGTATTAAATAAGAATATAAGAGGCAGCTTCATGGATGGTGCCCCATGTTGAAGTCGGGTATAAACATAAGCTATTGTACAGCTCAGAAACATAGCTGTAATTCCAAACAGGAGCATAACCACCAGTACATATTGTGGATGGATTCCCATCGAGTAAGATGATTCGGCCTGATCAGCCGGCTTTTTATTCGGCATTTGATTTATTTTTTCTGCATTTTTCGCTGCAATATTTTACCAGCTCCCAGTTTTTTTCCCATTTCTTTCTCCAATAAAAAGCTCGGTTACAAACATGACAATTCTTTTCAGGCAAATATGGTTTTTTGTACTTTTTTTCCACAGCTAAAATAACAGTCTGACAGCCTAATGGTTAAAATCTGCGTATAGTAAATGAGATGTTTTTCTTAAAGTCAGATGTCAGAAGGTAAAGGCATAAGTTAAAAGCCAGAAGGCAGAACATGGATGATGGAGGAAGAAGGCTCAGAGTAACAGGCAATTTGAAGTATATTTGTTTTAATATTTGCAGAATCAAACGGATTCGAAAAATAAAATGTTAGTCAACAGAATCTAAGTAATACTATTTATGAAAATTTGGACCTTATACATATTCACACTCTTCATCTTTTCTGCTCATCTTCAAGCTCAGGATATAAAAGAATTGCAAATCCCGGTCGAATCAGGCGGTCAATCTTTGCAACAACCATGGGTGGGTGGACTGAATGCTCCTCAGTTTTCCAAAGCTGACCTCAACAATGATGGCGTGCCGGACCTATTTATCTATGATCGTATTGGAAGAAAAGCCCTGGCCTTTATTGATACAGGAAAAGAAGGGGATGAAAAGTATCTTCATCAGGAAGAACTGACAACATTATTTCCGGTCGTAAAAGACTGGGTTTTGCTGAAAGACTTCAATGGAGATGAAGTTCCTGATATTTTTACTGCCTCCGGAAACACAGTAAATGGTATTCGTGCCTTTCGTGGAAAATGGCAGGGCAATAAATTGGCATTTGATGCACTTTCATGGGCTGATCAGTCTGAACTCACCAGAGATTTATTTATAGTGAGGAAAAGAATTACCCCGGATTCTTTAGCCAAAGAAGTATTCCAATTGTATTCTTTTAATATCGATATTCCAGGTATTTACGACATAGATGGAGATGGTGATCTTGATATTATAACATTCAATGACGGAGGATTTGTAGCCACTTTTTATAAAAACTATTCGATAGAGCAAGGTTATGGCCTTGATTCATTGCTCTTTGTACGGGATCAAAGTTGTTGGGGTAAATTCTATGAATCCGGAGCTTCCATCAGAATCGATCTTAGCGATGATCCGAATACTTGCTACTCTCCTCTGCATGATAATCCTGACCATATAGATGGAGAAACAGGAGAGGGTTCCCGGCATGCCGGCTCTACACTCACCGTTGATGATTTTACGGGAAATGGATTGCCTGATTTACTGCTGGGGGATGTCAGTTTTGCAGGAATGGTATTGCTGGAAAATCATGGTACCCTGGCTAGTGCATGGATGACGGAGCAGGATACCTCTTTCCCGAGTTATAACGTTCCAATAAATTTGCCTTATTTTCCTGCTGCCTATCTTTTGGATATTGACGGTGATGGATTGAAGGATATAATAGCAGCACCCAATGATAATTTCAATGGAAGGGATATCGAAAATGTGTGGTTCTACAAAAACACTGGCACGGCCAACCAACCTGTTTATACTTTTAAGCAGCAGGATTTTCTGGCAGAGGACATGATCGATGTGGGGACAAAATCCGCTCCCGCTTTTCTGGACTATAATGGAGATGGTCTGATGGACTTAGTCATTGCAGCAGGGGAAAAGTTCAGGCCCGATGAATTTTATACCTCCCGATTATATTTATTTGAAAACGTAGGAACTGCCACTCAACCTGCATTTAAACTAGTCGATGAAGATTTTCTTGACTTTAGTCAATACGCCGTTATCGGAGGAGGCACTTTTGATTTTGTGCCGCATTTTGCAGATATGGACATGGATGGAGATATGGATTTACTGGTGGGTGATTATCATGGTAAATTATTCTATGCAGAAAATATCGCAGCTGAGGGCCAGCCGGTGGAGTTTGGACCGGTGCAATACCCGTATGCAAACATATCAATCGGAAGAAGGGCAAGTCCCTTTGTAGTCGATTTAAATAATGATGGTTTGCCTGATTTACTAATTGGAGAAGATGCCGGAAATATTAATTATTTTGAAAATGTCGGAACCTCCGGTCAGCCCTTATTTGTAGCCTCGGTAATTAGTGCACCTAATGTAGAAAGATTTGGCAACATTATTACCCGTGGAGCTTTTGAGACCAGCGGTGCATCCTCTCCGGTAATAATGTATTTAAGAGGCGTCAAATATGTTTTAACCGGATCAGCCAACGGGTCCATTTTGTTGTATGAATATGATGCAGAGGACTTGTCTGATACATTCCCAGCGGCAGATCATGCCATCAGGGATTTATATTTCGGCAGGGATGCAAAATGCGCCTTTGCTGATTTGAATGAAGATGGTTTTCTTGAAATGGTTTGCGGAAATAAAAGAGGAGGACTTAATCTTAGAGCCACTGAATTCCGATTTGATTCATTAATCATTAGCAATACAACTGGTTTTCAAATTCCTCTCACAGATTTTGTTTTAGCGCCAAATCCTGTTGCAGATCAATTGAAAATCTCCTGGGGAAATGATCAAATTTCTCATGTTTCACTGAGATTGTTGCATATATCAGGAGCTCAGATTAAATTTCAGCGCTATCTCAGCAATGGAAGCTTGCTTGATACATCTTCGCTGCCGGCAGGAAGTTATATTGCGAGATTGGAAGGAGATGGATGGAATAGGTCTTATAAGGTGATAAAGTGAATTGCAGTAAGGCAGTTGGCGAACAGCCGTAAGAAGTTTCGAGCTTCGAGCCACGAGATGCGAGCAAACTGACCAACATTTAATTGTTGAATGAGCATTATTTGCCTGCTTGTTTTAAGCGATAGCAGTCACGTTACAAGCGACTCTATTCATTGGAAATTGTTGTTTATCATTAAACTTCATTTCGGAGTAGACTGTCAGAAGAACAAGAATAAAAAATAACTAACTTTAAACCAAATTGTATAATAATTGAGGCCCTTAACACATCGTATTTATATAGGCACTCTGTCAACCATTGTTATTTTTGTTGCCATCTTCCTGAGCGTGAAGGGTTATTCCTATTATTCGACACCATTGGAAGAGCGGTTTTACCATGCTGACCATAGTAAATTTAAGGCAAGTGGATTATACGGCCATGGGCTTGGCATCATAGGAACTTTGCTAATAGTGATCGGGGTTTTTGGCTATATGGCAAGGAAGCGTTACCGGATTTTATTCAGTTTGGGGGCATTAAAATACTGGTTGGAGTTTCATATTTTCCTCTGTGCTTTAGGCCCTGTTATGATCCTTTTCCATACTTCATTCAAATTTGGAGGGATAGTTTCTGTGAGTTTCTGGAGTATGATAGCTGTAGTGGCAAGTGGTGTTTTAGGCCGTTTTATTTATTTGCAGATACCAAGAACCATAGAAGGCAAGGCATTGAGCAGAAATGAGATTAAAAACCTGATGTCGGATAAATCATCTGACCTTAAAATGGATGAGTCGGTTCCTGCGATCGACCTTGATGCTATTTTGTCTGAAGCAAGAACAAAGGCATCTGATGTAAAACCCGGATTTTTTGGTTTTTTCGCTCAGTACTTTGACAATATAAAGATCAAAAAAGAAATAAAAAGTCTATTAAAAGATAAGAAATTGGATCAAAGTGAGATCAGACCTATTATGAACATGGTAGGAACTGAAATATCACTTACCAGAAAGATCCAATATCTGGAAGCAATGCAACGTTTATTCAGATACTGGCATATCGCGCATCTGCCGTTTGCTCTGATCATGTTGATCATCATGGTAGTACACGTTATCACCACTGTAATATTTGGTGCAAAATGGATCTTTTGAAAATGGAGAGCAATGGTTGAAATATTAATATATGGCACTGTAGCATTGATCTGCATATTTATTATTTCCATCTATATTAAAAAGCTGAAAACAGAAACCCGGCAGTCAGAGATCAAGATTGAAAAAGCGATAGAAGAAGGTATCCATGAACCGGTATCCCTTTATCCATATATAGATACAAATACCTGTATTAAGAGTGGTGCTTGTATTAGCGCTTGCCCTGAAGAAGACATCATAGGGATCAGAAACGGACGCGCCACATTAATAAACGCTTCGAGATGTGTGGGTCACGGCGCGTGCTTTCATGCATGTCCAGTTGAAGCCATCTCTCTGCGTATAGGAACAGAAAAAAGGGGCGTGGACCTGCCCCATGTCAATCAGAATTTTGAAACTAATGTAAGGGGAATATTTATCGCCGGAGAACTGGGGGGAATGGGCCTTATTAAAAATAGTGTGGAACAGGGCAAACAGGCTGTCGACAACATAGCAATGAACATCACAAAAAACCATCAGTGTCAATATGACCTTGTGATCATAGGAGCCGGCCCGGCTGGGATTGCGGCTTCTTTGCAGGCAAAAAAGTATGGTTTTAAGGTTGTTGCCCTTGAGCAGGATTCGCTTGGCGGCACTGTGTTTAATTTTCCACGTTCCAAAATTATAATGACTTCCCCTATGGATCTGCCCGGTTATGGAAAGATCAAATTATTCCATACCAGTAAGACAGAATTACTTAAGATATGGATGGATGTGATCGACAAAAATGACATTGTTATAAAAGAACATTGTAAAGTCGAAAAAATAGAACAACACCGCATTGGTTTTGAGATCACAACCCTGGATGATCAAACATTTACAACAGATAAGGTTTTACTGGCCATCGGAAGGAGGGGAACGCCAAGAAAATTGGTCGTGGATGGTGAAGGCCTCGAGAAGGTTACTTACCGGCTTATTGAACCTGAACTTATAAATGGCAAAAATGTACTTATAGTTGGAGGTGGAGATTCTGCTATAGAAAGTGCCTTGTTACTGGCAGCTAACAATAATGTTACATTGTCTTACCGAAGCGAACAGTTCAGCAGGCTCAAGCCAAGAAATAATTTAGCTATTAAACAGGCCCTGGAAGATAGTACTATTCAAGTCCTGTTTAATTCCAATGTGAAAAGAATTGATAAACTAGAAGTTCTCATCGAAAATGGAGATGGGAAACTCATCCACCTTGAGAATGACCTGGTCTATATTTTTGCGGGAGGAGAGTTGCCTACCCAATTTTTACAAAAGTCAGGTATTGAAATATCACGGAGATTTAATTATACCATAAAGTCACATAAGAATTAAGATGAATCATATCTCAGGATATAAATTTTTATATGATCCGTTCTTATGTGGACTCTTATTGTTAATGTCTTTTTCGCTTTCAGCACAACTTTCCCCCGGTGACCTTTCCAAGGCACACAGTCATCTGGAGGGCATGAACAATTGTACTGTATGCCACGATCTTGGTGATAAGGTATCCCAGACAAAGTGCCTCAATTGCCATGCTCCCCTCAAAGAAAAGATCGCCAAAAAAAGGGGCTACCATGTATCTTCCGAAGTTAAAGGCAAATCATGCATTACCTGTCACAGCGAACATCACGGAGAAAAATTTCAGATGGTCAGGCTTAATGCAAAAACTTTTAATCACAATCTGGCCGGCTATGCGCTGAAGGGAAAACATAATGTAATAGATTGCAGATCTTGTCATACCCAATCCAATATTGCTGACAAGAGATTAAAAAATAACAATAACACCTATCTGGGGCTTGAGCCATCATGTGTTTCCTGCCACGATGATTATCATGACAAGACACTGGGAAATGATTGCGCCAAATGCCACAATTTTGATGCATTCAAGCCGGCAACCTTATTTAACCATAACAAGTCAGAATTTCCATTGAACGGAGCCCACTCCAAGGTCTCATGTGTATCATGTCATAAGGTGGAAACTAAAAACGCTGAAAAATTTCAGAATTTTGCCAACGTGCCTTTTAAAAATTGTAATTCCTGCCATAAAGATCCCCACAATGGATCATTCGGTACGAATTGCAAATCATGTCATAGTGAGACCTCGTTTCATAATATCAAAGAATCAGGGTTTAATCACAATGTAACCGGCTTCCCTCTGGCAGGTGCTCACAAGACCATTGATTGCGCATCATGTCATGACAACAGAGCCGGGCCAGCGGGTCAGCATAAAGAATTTGCAGCCATTAAAAATATAACATGTAACACGTGTCATAAGGATGTCCACGACAATAAGTTCGGATTGGATTGCAAAAAATGCCACAATGAAAAGTCTTTCAGGATTAGGTCATCATCTTTGGACTTTGATCATGATCTTACAGGTTTTGAGTTAGAGGGTAAACACAAAAATGTGGATTGTAAAAGCTGCCATACCTCCGGAAGTATGACCAAAACTTTGCCGCATCATACCTGCAACGCCTGCCACAAAGATTATCACAAAGGCCAGTTTAAAGAATCAAAATATAATGACTGTGCCGCCTGCCATACTGTGGATGGTTTTGAAGAATCTTTATTTACTACAGAGCAACATCAGTCTTCTGCATTTCCACTGACGGGGGCACATCTTGCTACTGCCTGTATAGAATGCCACAAATCCACGGGCCAATGGAGTTTCAGGAATATCGGTACCACTTGCGTAGATTGTCACAAAAATATCCACGAGGGATTTATAAGCTCTACGTTTATGCCTGATAATAATTGCGCTGCTTGTCACAATACAGGTAGTTGGGGTGGAATAAAATTTGATCATAATAAAACAAATTTTCAGCTCACCGGCCGTCACGAAGATATAAGTTGTGCTTCGTGTCACTTTTCTCCCGATTCATCAACTAAGCCGGTACAAAAATTTCAAAATTTAAGTAAGGAATGTGTATCTTGCCATAGCAACATCCATGGTGACCAATTTGATGTGGCAGGCAAAACCGATTGCAACAGATGCCATGCCCCTGAGAACTGGACTGCGCCTTTGTTTGACCATAACAAAGCGCGCTTCAAACTGGATGGAGCCCATGATGATCTTGCTTGTAATAAATGCCATAAAGGGGAAGTAGTTAGTGAACGTGAATTTGTAAGGTATAAATCAGGGAAGCTGGAATGTATCGACTGTCATCAATAATATTATTCATCCTTGTCGGATGGGTTCAGGCTGTGTCGCAATCGCCGCATGGTAAGGACTTAAAAATGGATTGTATCAAATGCCACAACTCCGATAGTTGGTCTTATGACAAAGAAAACACCACTTTTGATCACGACAGCACCAACTTCCCCCTTGTCGGACAACATAAATCCGTCGAATGTAAATCTTGTCACACCTCCCTCGAATTTAAAAAAGCAGATACAGATTGTAACTCCTGCCATATCGATATTCACCAGCAAACAGTAGGCCTTGACTGTGCCAGATGTCATACTTCCAATACATGGATTGTTTCAAATGTGACAGAACTGCACGAGCGCACTTCTTTTCCTTTGATAGGAGTTCATGCTACAGTAGATTGCAACCGGTGCCACCAAAGTGAAACCCTGGTAAGGTTCAGCCCCGTAGGTCTTGAATGTATGGATTGCCACAGGCCTGATTATATGGCTACTACCAGACCCAATCACGCACAGGCAGGTTTCTCAAATGATTGTGCAAGCTGCCATTCCACTTTAGTGCCTGATTGGTCGACCGATAAGGTAGATCACAGTTTTTTCCCTTTAGAAAAAGCACACAAGATAGACGATTGTACAGCTTGTCATAAGGAGAGGAAGTTATTCAGACATTTCACCGGATTGTTTCAGTTGTCACCAACAAGACTTTAATACTACAGCTAATCCAAAACATGCTGCAGCAGGATTTTCAGTGAGTTGTACTGAATGCCATACCACAGATCCCGGTTGGTCCCCCGTCAATTTCACAGCTCACGATGCAAAATTCCCGATCTACAGTGGAAAACATAATGGAGTCTGGACTGATTGTATAGAATGCCACCAAAACCCGGATAATTTTGCTGTTAATACCTGTATCAGTTGCCACACCAATCCGGAGACAAACGATAATCACAGTGGGGTCAGTGGGTACGTATACAGGGATGAAGCTTGTCTGGGTTGCCATCCAACAGGTGACGCAGGCTCTGCCTTCGATCATAATGCAACAGCATTTCCACTCACCGGAGCACATGTCGGGCTTGATTGCATAGAATGTCACGCTGCGGGATACATCGGCACCTCAACACTTTGTGTGGATTGTCATACTGCAGATTTCAATGCCACGACCAATCCCAATCACAATGCCATAGGTATTAGTACTGATTGTGCAACATGTCATACTACAACTCCCGGGTGGGAGCCCGCATCGTTTCCGGTTCATGACCATTACTATGCCCTCAATGGGGCACATGCTATTATCAGCAATGATTGTAATGCCTGTCACAATGGAGATTATAATAATACTCCGAGTACCTGTGTGGGTTGCCATCAACCCGAGTACAATGCGACGACCAATCCAAATCACATAAGTGCCAATTTTCCAACTGATTGTGCTACTTGCCATTCGGAGTCTGCATGGCAGCCTTCCAATCTGAATCACGATGGATTATATTTTCCGATCTACAGTGGTAAACATATGGGAGTTTGGGATGACTGTGTGGAATGCCATAACATACCGGGCAATTTTGCTCAATTTACTTGTGTGACTTGTCATGCTAATCCTGAAACAAATGATGTTCATGGAGGTGTAAGTGGGTATGTGTATAATAGTAGTGCGTGTCTGGGATGCCATCCCACAGGTGATGCGGACGCAACATTCGACCACAATGCTACCAATTTCCCATTGACAGGGGGTCACATGGGACTGGATTGTATGGAATGTCACGCAGGAGGATTCCAGGGTACTTCCACTGTTTGTGTCGATTGTCACATGACAAATTTCAGCGCAACTACCAATCCTAACCACAATGCCATAGGTCTTAGTACAGATTGTGCTTCCTGCCATACCACTACACCCGGCTGGGAACCGGCTTCGTTTGCTATTCACAATAATTATTACGCGCTCAACGGGGCACATGCTGTGATAAGTAATGATTGCGCGGCATGTCATAACGGGAATTATAATACCACTCCGTCTACCTGTGTAGGCTGTCACCAAAGTGATTATGTGGCAACCACCAACCCGAATCATATCAGCTCCAATTTCCCGAATGATTGTGCCTCCTGCCATTCAGAAAGTGCATGGCAGCCTTCAACTTTTAATCACGATGGGCTTTATTTCCCGATCTACAGTGGTAAACACCTCAATACCTGGGACAATTGTATTGAGTGTCACACCAATGTTTCAGATTTTAGTCAGGTAACTTGTATTACCTGCCACGCTAACCCTGAAACCAATAATGACCACAACGGGGTAAGCGGATATGTCTATAACAGTAGTGCATGTCTCGGATGCCATCCTACCGGTGATGCCGATTCCCCATTTGATCACAATGCAACAAATTTTCCACTGACCGGAGGGCACCTTGGTCTGGATTGTATGCAATGTCATGCCGGTGGTTTTCAGGGAACTTCGACAGCTTGTATCGATTGTCACACAAATGACTTCAATGGCGCCAGTAATCCAAATCACAGCACTCTGGGCCTTGGCGCAGATTGTGTTTCATGTCATACTACAACTCCGGGATGGGCACCCGCGACCTTTGCTGTCCATAACTCCTATTATCCTTTGAATGGAGCACACGCGGCCATAGCCAATGATTGTGCCACATGTCACAACGGAAATTATACCACGACACCTAATACATGTGTCGGTTGCCACCAAAGTGATTTTGCAGGTACTACCAATCCTAATCACACAACAAGCCAGTTTTCTACAAATTGTGCTAACTGCCATAGTGAAAGTGCATGGGAGCCTTCTAATTTTGATCACAACAATGTCTATCCACTGACTCATGAGCTCGCGAACAATTGCCACAATTATAATAATACTCCAAATACATGTGTAACACGGATTATAACAGTGCCACAAATCCGAATCACCAGACCAATCAGTTTTCTACAAATTGTACGGATTGCCATAATAATAATGCATGGTCTCCTTCCAGCTTTGATCATAATACTGTTTATCCATTGACGGGTGCGCATGCGGCAATAGCTTCCAATTGTGTAGTTTGCCACAATGGTAATTATAATAATACTCCAAATACATGTGCAGGCTGCCATCAACCGGATTATAACAGTGCGACGGATCCGAATCACGTGACAAATCAATTCTCAATCAATTGTACAGATTGTCATAATAATTCTGCCTGGGAGCCTTCCACTTTCAACCACAATAATGTCTATCCTTTGGCAGGAGCTCATGCGGCGATTTCGAATAACTGTATTACCTGCCACACAAATGGTAATTATAATAATACACCAAATACATGCGCAGGTTGCCACCAGGACGACTACAACTCCACCACCAATCCTAATCACACAACAAGCCAGTTTTCTACAAATTGTGTTAACTGCCATAGTGAAAGTGCATGGGAGCCTTCTAATTTTGATCACAACAATGTCTATCCACTGACAGGAGCTCATGCAGCGATCGCGAACAATTGTGTTGTTTGCCACAATGGTAATTATAATAATACTCCAAATACATGTGCAGGCTGCCACCAACCGGATTATAACAGTGCCACAAATCCGAATCACCAGACCAATCAGTTTTCTACAAATTGTACGGATTGCCATAATAATAATGCATGGTCTCCTTCCAGTTTCGATCATAATATTGTTTATCCTTTGACAGGGGCGCACGCAGCAATAGCTTCCAACTGTGTGGTTTGCCACAACGGTAATTATAACAATACACCAAATACATGCGCGGGTTGCCACCAGGACGACTATAACTCCACCACGAATCCGGAATCACGTTAGTAACCAGTTTTCAATAAATTGTACAGACTGTCATTCCAACAATGCATGGCAACCTTCCAGCTTTGATCATAATACTGTTTATCCATTGACGGGTGCGCATGCGGCAATAGCTATCAATTGTGTGGTTTGTCACAACGGCAATTATAATAATACACCTAATACCTGTGTAGGTTGCCATTCGGCAGATTATAGCAGTGCCTCAAATCCGAATCACCAGGTCAATCAGTTCTCCACAAATTGTACGGATTGCCATAATAATAATGCATGGTCTCCTTCCAGTTTCGATCATAATATTGTTTATCCTTTGACAGGGGCGCACGCAGCAATAGCTTCCAACTGTGTGGTTTGCCACAACGGTAATTATAACAATACACCAAATACATGCGCGGGTTGCCACCAGGACGACTATAACTCCACCACGAATCCGAATCACGTTAGTAACCAGTTTTCAATAAATTGTACAGACTGTCATTCCAACAATGCATGGCAACCTGCCACCTTTAACCACAATACTGTTTACCCATTGACAGGGGCGCACGCGGCAATAGCTTCCAATTGTGTAGTTTGCCACAATGGTAATTATAATAATACTCCAAATACATGTGCAGGCTGCCACCAACCGGATTATAACAGTGCGACGGATCCGAATCACGTGACAAATCAATTTTCAATAAATTGTACAGATTGTCATAATAATTCCGCCTGGGAGCCTTCCACTTTCAACCACAATAATGTCTATCCTTTGACAGGAGCTCATGCGGCGATTTCGAATAACTGTATTATCTTGCCACACAAATGGTAATTATAATAATACACCAAATACATGCGCAGGTTGCCACCAGGACGATTACAACTCCACCACCAATCCTAATCACGTGACAAATCAATTTTCAATAAATTGTACAGACTGTCATTCCAACAATGCATGGCAACCTTCCACCTTTAACCACAATACGATCTATCCGCTCACAGGAGCTCATGCAGCGATCGCGAACAATTGTGTAGTTTGCCACAATGGTAATTATAATAATACTCCAAATACATGTGCAGGCTGCCATCAACCGGATTATAACAGTGCGACGGATCCGAATCACGTGACAAATCAATTCTCAATCAATTGTACAGATTGTCATAATAATTCCGCCTGGGAACCTTCCACTTTCAACCACAATGATGTCTATCCTTTGACAGGTGCTCATGCGGCGATTTCGAATAACTGTATTATCTGCCACACAAATGGCAATTATAATAATACACCAAATACATGTGCAGATTGCCACCTGGACGACTACAACTCCACCACCAATCCTAATCACGTGACAAATCAATTTTCAATAAATTGTACAGACTGTCATTCCAACAATGCATGGCAACCTTCCACCTTTAACCACAGTACGATCTATCCGCTCACAGGAGCTCATGCAGCGATCGCGAACAATTGTGTTGTTTGCCACAATGGTAATTATAATAATACTCCAAATACATGTGCAGGCTGCCATCAACCGGATTATAACAGTGCGACGGATCCGAATCACGTGACAAATCAATTCTCAATCAATTGTACAGATTGTCATAATAATTCCGCCTGGGAACCTTCCACTTTCAACCACAACAATATATGGCCGTTTGTGGGAGCTCACGTTGCTATTGCCAACAATTGCGTGGCGTGTCATATAAACGGTAATTACAATAATACACCAAATACATGTATAGGCTGTCACCAGTCAGATTACAACAGTGCCACAAATCCAAACCATGCTCAGGCGCAGTTTCCAACGACGTGTGTCGACTGTCATACTCAAAATGCATGGGAGCCTTCTACTTTCGACCACGATGATATGTACTTCCCTATATATAGCGGGAAACATGAGGGTGAATGGAATCAATGTTCGGAATGCCATACCAACCCTAATAACTATTCACTGTTTAACTGCTTAAACTGCCACAACAATCAGAACGAGTTGGAAAACGACCATGAAGATGTAAACAATTATCAATATAACAGCAATGCATGTTTTGCATGCCATCCAGATGGAGAGGACTAAAGAAATAATTATGTGGAGGATCAGTATTTTGTTGGTGTTTTTATTTCTTGCGACTTACTCTTATGGTCAGAATGATCAGGATAAAATCACAGGTACCATCAGCTATAAGACATCAGCTAATATTTATGTCAGGTTTAATACCACTGATGAGATAAAAATCGGGGATACCCTGTTTATCCTCAAAAACAATGTTGAGATCCCCGCAATAGTAGTTAATCAGAAATCTTCTATTTCAGCAGTTGGTGCGAGCATCACGGGTGAACTATTGAATAAAAATGATATCCTTTATAAAAAGAACATTAAAAAAGGAATACCGGATCAAAGAACGGACAGTTTACCCGTAACGATACCCGTCATCGTCAACAATCAGGATTCCTTAAACCTTCACGATGCTGCAGAGGAAAAGAAAACATCACCGGATAAAAAACAAATCGTATCAG
Source organism: Saprospiraceae bacterium (assembly GCA_016706365.1). Lineage (GTDB taxonomy): Bacteria > Bacteroidota > Bacteroidia > Chitinophagales > Saprospiraceae > SLDF01. The sequence goes on along the minus strand of JADJJU010000025.1, from coordinate 106,576 downwards.
GCAGGATATCTCTTTCTACCAATGCCAGCATCAACCCGGGAGAATCTGAAAATCATCAGCGTTACAGGGCATCCTTTTCCTTAAATGTAATTAATATTGATGGATCTGCATTTTCTGTACATAATTATATGACTTACAGGTACAGATTTGGGATAGACCAACAAACCAATTTTGCCAATGATTTCAAAATATTTACACTGGCAGCCAATTACAATCCAAATGATAAGGTCAATCTTTGGGTTGGCAGGAAAATAAATAATACAATAGCCAATATTGGCGCGATAGATGGATTAAAATATGAGTATAAGAGAAAGGAAATGACCGGAGGAATTTTTGCAGGTACGAGACCTGATTTTACCGATTATACTTTCAATGAAAAATTACTTCAACTGGGAGGATATGTATCTCATCAGAAAACTACTGATGCGGGATATATTCAGACATCACTGGCTTTTGCCGAACAAAGAAATGCAGGTAATACCGACAGAAGGTTTTTATATTTCCAACACAATAACAATTACGTAAAAAACCTCAATGTGTTCTTTTCTTCAGAGCTGGACATGTATCAAAAGATCAATGACGTCAAATCAAATAATTTAGAACTGACCAGTATTTATGTTTCCGCAAGGTACAGGATACGGAAAAATCTCTCCGTATCAGCCTCTTATGATAAGAGAAGAAATATCATCTTTTATGAATCTTTTCAGACCTATTTAGAGCAATTACTTGCTCAGGAAACCCGTCAGGGACTCAGATTTCAGGTGATGTATTCGCCATTTAAATTCTTGTCCCTCAATGTCTCACAGTTCCTCAGGTACGAGGGTTCCGGTAAACCCACTACCAATACCTACGGTAATGTATCCATTTTCAGATTCCCAACTAAAAATACAACTACTTCAATTTCTATTAATACGCTTGAGTCGTATTATCATAAAGCTGTAATATACGGAGGGCGCGTATCACAAAATATTTTTCATGGAAAGGCCCAGCTGGAATTAAATTACAGGAATATGAATTATACATATTTAGGTTCAGAATTTAATCACGTTTCCAATATAATTGGAGCATCATTCAATATGATCGTGGTAAAAAACACAAGTTTTATAATTAGTTATGAAGGCACTTTTGAGAAGCAGGCAGATTATAACCGATATTTTGTTACATTAACCTACAGAATTAAAAGCAAGAAAAACGACATCTTTAAAATATATAATTGTAATTCTTATCCCCGTTTTGATGATCAGTTGTGATAAAAAACCCAAGATCATTGTAGAAGACACAACCGCTGCGTCAGACAGTATGACCACCTCGCAACCCATGACAACCGGTGGAGCAGCACCCGGTATGGACGTTATGGTGCACAGAGTGGTGGCCAATGAAATACTCCAGACGGAAAGGTACACTTATTTGAATGTCACTGAAGCCGGAAAAAATTTCTGGATTGCAACGGCCAAGGTGGATGCTGTCAAAGGTAAACCCTACATATACAGAGGAGGACTTATGAAAACCAACTTCGAAAGTCAGGAATTTAAAAGGGTCTTTGACACTATCTATCTGGTATCAAGCGTGATGGATGAACAACAACATCCCGGTGGCAATATTGACAATGCGGGAGTTGAACACAATCATCCTTTGGAAGCAGGAGCAAGTTCAGCACCTCATGTTCATGCTGCCGATGCTGTTAAGATCACCGACCTGTTTGCTAATATGAAAAAATATGAAGGTCAGGTTATAACCGTGGATGGCGAAATTGCTAAGGTCAATAACGGTATCATGGGCAGAAACTGGGTCCACCTGCAGGATGGAAGCAAAAAAGACGGTAAAAATCTGGACCTGACCCTCACTACCCTTGCCAATATACCTTTGGGGTCACACATCGCTATCAAAGGTAAGGTGGTGTTGAATAAGGATTTTGGGGCAGGATATAAGTATAATATTATCCTTGAGGAATCGGAACCGGTGCAATAAATTATACGTGTTAGCTCTTATACAATTCATTTTCACGGATTAAAAGAGTATCTAGTGTACAATGACTTTATCCTTACTTTTTTGTCTTGAAACAAAAAAGTAACAATCCCGCAGTAATTGCGGGACAAGGCTCTATAAATTTCTTAACGCTCACTCATTCCGAAAATGCTCAAAAAATTACGCTCGAAATTTAAAGGCTCCTTGCATCCGCTGGAAATCTACTACGGTACGGATTAAAAAGGGATTTATTCCTACCTCCGTTTCGCTCCTTGTGATGACACCTTCCTGTTGGTGTCCTCACTGCGTCGCTCACTATTTTTTGGCATTTTCTACATTCATTCACTAAAATTTATAAGGCCACCCCAGCACAATTGAAACTATCCAGTAAAACTTAAAGTCAACCCAGCGCTGCGCACTTGGCTTTATAATTGTGGCCTTACAGGCCGGATTGAGCACAGATAGAAGAGTAAATTAATTTATACTTTAAATGCGATGGGAATAAAATTATCATATATACCTGATCATCAAATTGCCTGAAAGGCATATATTACAAAGCCCGGTGAAACGCACCGGGTCGCATTAAGAATTTATTTGAGCTCTGAAGGAGCGATATTACTTAGCTTAGATGATAGTGATTAAATGATCACCTAATGGCAGTCACCCATTGCAATTTTATTTTTTGGTCAGATAGACACGGCGGTAATTTATATATGCCCCTATACTCAAAATGAAAAGGCAGATCACTGTATAATATACCTGCGGAGGTATAGGAACCGGATCTCCTGCAGCATATGAATGCAAACCCGAGAGGTAATAATTTACCCCAAAGTAGGTCATGATCACCGTTGCAAATCCGAACAGGGAAGCGATATTAAATGCAAAAGTGCTTTGAAGGCCGGGAATAAACCGCATATGCAGGATAAAGGCATACACCAGGATCGTAACGAGGGCCCATGTTTCTTTGGCATCCCAGCCCCAATATCTTCCCCATGACTCGTTGGCCCAAACTCCACCCAAATATGTTCCAATACTTACCATTACCAATCCTGCCAGCAATGTGATCTCACTGATCATGGTCAGTTCTTTGATCGATCTTTCAATGGTCGCTTTTTTAGCCCTGGAGGTAATAGCGTATTGTATAAGATTTAACATACCTATGACGGCTCCCAGCATCAGAAAACCATAACTTCCGGCCTCCAGGGAAACATGGATCGTCAGCCAATACGATTTCAAAACAGGCACAAGTGGAGATATCTCCGGATCAAGCCAACTCATGGCAGCAACCAATAACACCGTAGCGGAAAGCACGGTAGTTGCCGCCATTCCTCCAAGGGATTTTCTGGAAAATATCAATCCTGCCAGCATCGTAGTCCATGATATATAGATCATCGACTCATAGCCATTGCTCCAGGGAGCTCTGCCTGACACATACCATCGCAATGCAAGACCAAGAGTTTGAAATGCGAATGTGACACAGAGTGTTAAGAATACAATTTTTGTGATCCTCTTTTTATTGGCTCTCGTACTGAAGACCGTATAAAAAAATAAACCCAGGATGATCAGGGCGCCAAGGCCGTAAATATTTTTGAGTTTACCGAATATATCGAGTCTGTTCAATAGGATCTCTGCGCCTATTTTTGAATCTGACGGATAAATGGCTGCGGCATACCTTTTCTGAAATTCACTGATCTTGTTGATTTGTCCCTGTGGATCCTGTCCGCCTTGCTGGAAGGTGGTCATGTAGTTAATAAAGATTTGGTTCATATCAGCTATTACCGGAGGAATAGAAGGAGCTTCCCTCACATCAGCCGGCGATATCCATGTATTGCCGGGATCATCGGGGATGGGAAAGATCTTTAATAACCTTCCAGAAAATACCATATTGGCTATGTTTACTTTTTCGTCTGTTTTTATGACTGCTTTTTCAAAAGTCCCCTGATCTTTAGGATTCATCATCTGTGACTGACGGATGATGTCCCTGAGTTTGTATTGTCCTTCCTGATCAAAAAATTGTCTGTAACTCACATATTTATCTGAAGTCCCTATCAATTCTTTGAGTTGGGGATGATCTGTCACATAGATGAGTTGAACACCCTCCCAATCAGCCGGTGCGGATAACATGGCGAGGAAAATCTGATCGGAAGTATACCCGAAGAGGCTTTCCTTGCGCGATAGTTTCCTTATCACCTCACTGGTCATGGTATTGACCGGCTTGAGACGGCCTTTGTGATCCTGCACGACGATCTTACCAAATTCCCTGGCCAGTGCTTTGTCGATCTTCATGGGTGGTTGTCCTGTCTGAGCCATTGACGTCATATTGACACCAAGAGTAGCTATGAGCAATATCAATAAAGTCTTCACGGAAGATCGTTTTTGTGCATTTAATTTTTGAGACAAATATTGGAATCTGGATTTTTTATGGAAGAAGGTGAATATCAACCCTATTGTCAATAGAATATAACCGATATAAGATACCCAAGTGCCAATGAAATCATGGTTTACACTCAAAATGGTCCCTGCTTCATCCTGGTCAAAAGAAGATTGGAAAAACCTGTAACCCCCATAGTCCAGAATATTGTTCATAAATATCCTGAAGTTCATATTTACTCCATTTGCAGGGTCCACGACTGTCACTTCACTTGCATAGGATGATGGATTGTCTGTGCCGGGATAACGTTCCATTATAAAATCTCTGAGTCTTATTTCAAATGGTAATTTCACTTCCATGGATCCATAACTGATAGCCAGATTTCCGCTACCCACGGGTATCGGCCTTGGTTGGCCCTGTTCACCCTTTCTTCCTGCCACCAGAATTTCTTCAGTTTTGCCGTTATGAGTTACTTCAAGCACCAAGCCGGCATAACTTTCATTTTTCATTTTGAGGTTTTCAGAAATGAGTTTGGTTTCTCCTTTTGCATTAAAATCACCAAATACAAATCCTGTTTCAGCTCCGTAAGAATACATAGCCCGCAACTGCAACAAAGCCTTTGTTCCGGCAGGAATTACATCTCTTTGCTGTGTAGCCATGACCATCTGACTAATTTCTCTGTCAGTTATGAAGGAAAGTGAGTCATTCGAATAGAATATATTGTAGGCATTGGGTAAAACTGAATTTGTGAAGTTAAAATTGGTATTGTGAATCGTTTGCCGTTCACCCTGGCGCAGGAAGTATTCTTCTCTGCCGCCGGGTCCCGCTACGACAATCTTAATAACTGCTGTGGCATTTTCACTTGTTACAAGTTCTTCCTTTGGATTTGGGATGAAGTCCTTGAGCCTGACCTGAAATAGGTTGTTTCCTATCTGATAGGTTTCATCAAATTTATTCTTTCCCAAAGAAGCAAAATAAACAGGCTCGCTGAATGAATAAGATTTTCCCTTATCCTGAAACCTGAAATTGAGATATGTTTCTGAAGAGAGAATGGTATTGCTGCTTCCATTTTCCCTGATATGCATCATTCCTTCTGTACCAATGTAGCGTGTTATACCTGCTCCTATAATTATGATAATTATAGCGGAATGAAATAGGAGTGCCGCCCATTTTTTTTGTTTTATCATCCTGAATCGGATGATATTCGCAAAAATAGATAGACCGAATAATACCAGAAGTGCCTCAAACCATCTGGCCTTAAAGATCACTTTTTGTGCAGCACTGGTTCCGAAATCATTTTCCACAAATGTGGCAGTGCCGATAGCTATGGCAAACAACAAAATATATAGCCCTGCTGCACGTGTAGAGGTGACGCTGTTATATAAAACTAATAAAGTTTTTTTCCAATTCATTTTGTTCTCCCTGGAGTAATTTTTAATGTTATACGTAATAAAGCAAATGTAAATATTTTAATATAGAGTTCCCCATCTGATCTAACCTTAGAGGACGGATGCGCAGAAATAATGCATCAAACTGAAATAACAGGATTTTATTTTAGTACCAAAGCCTGTTGCAGATCAATTGAAAATCAGCTGGGAAAATGATCAGATTTCTCATGTTTCACTGAGATTGTTACATATATCAGGAGCTCAGATTAAATTCCAGCGCTATCTCAGCAATGGAGGTTTGCTTGATACATCTTCGCTGCCGGCAGGAAGTTATATTGCGAGATTGGAAGGAAATGGGTGGAATAGGTCTTATAAGGTGATCAAGTGAGGAGAAGCTTCGAGCTCGGGCCGCGAGCTTCAAGAAAACAGCCGGGAACAGCCAGCTTTTGGTTTTTAGCATTTAGCTAGCAGCCACACACCATGTTTTGCGGCTTTCAGCTACCATTCGTAAGTAAGGCACATCACCTCGGAGAGACATCACCTTTTTCCATGGATTTATGGAAAAAGACATCACCTTGCAAGGCAAAGCCGCAGCAAGACATCACCGAACGACAATTTCCCGGCAAAAATCTCTAAAAATTTCATTGAAAAAGCAATGACCCCACCCGAATCATTGTACTACCTGATTCCAGTGCAATCTTGTAATCAGAAGACATTCCCATTGATATTTCAGTGAAAATTGAAGAATCAATATATGGGGAGGATTTACTCTCCTCAAATAATGTATGGATAGTTTGAAACTCAGCTCTGATTTGGGATTCATCAGCTGTAAATGTTGCCATTGCCATTAAGCCACGGACCTGGATAAATTCAAATTTTCTTTCGAAAACTTCCTGAAGAAAGCCTGATAATGCGGAGGGATACAGACCATATTTCGACTCTTCTTCTGCAACTTTTATCTGAATCAGTACAGGAATTATTCTTCCTTCTTTCTCTGCCTGTGAAGAAATTTCTTCAAGTAGCTTTAAAGAGTCCACAGTATGAATCAGGTGGACAAATTTTATGATATTTTTTACCTTATTGCTTTGCAAATGACCTATGAGATGCCATCTGATATCAGCAGGTAGCGCATCCTTTCGTTCGAGCAAATTTTGCACTCTGTTTTCAGCAAAATCTCTGTGACCCAGATCGTAATATGCTTTGATAGCCTCCAGACTCTGATTTTTTGAAACAATGACAAGTATTGCATTTTTTTCAATACATTCTCTCTGAATTTCTTTGTATAACATTTCGGGTTCCATTTGATATTGACACATAATGAAGCTTAAAATTGGGAAATAAGTTTTTGAACCCGGGTTTATTAAGGGTGAATTTTTAAGCCCATCAATTATTGGTGCTTGCAATACATCCAATATTAAATCCTTGCTAATTCAATGGAATTTTACTCATCTGATGAAATAACCTTATATTGAGCCTACAAAATGAGAGCCCTAATCGCTAAATATGTCTGAGTTTTTCACCATTGATATTCATACTCACATTCTTCCGGCTGAAATTCCCAGGTGGGCACAGAAGTTTGGTTATGGAGGTTTTATTCATCTGGATCATCACAGGGATTGTTGTGCCAGGATGATGATTGATGATCGCTTCTTTCGTGAAATCGAATCAAATTGCTGGGACCCTGAAGTTAGAATCAAAGATTGTAAGCATCACAAAGTAGATGTTCAGGTACTTTCCACCATTCCTGTTTTATTCCATTACTGGGCAAAGGCTTCAGATGCCTATGATACTTCCCGATTTTTTAATGATCATATTGCATCTATAGTCAACACTTTCCCGGATCGTTTTGTGGGCCTTGCAACTTTACCGTTGCAGTCGCCGGATTTGTCAGTCAAAGAATTAGAGCGTTGTATGGCTATGCCCGGAATGGCAGGAATTCAGATAGGCAGCCATGTAAATGACTGGAATCTGAATGCGCCTGAACTTTGGCCGGTTTATGAAGCCGCTGAAAAACTGGGAGCCTGTATTTTCGTCCATCCCTGGGATATGATGGGGAAAGAAAACATGACACAATATTGGCTGCCCTGGCTGGTAGGAATGCCTGCTGAAACATCCAGAGCTATATGCTCCATGATATTTGGAGGCATTTTTGAAAAATTTCCTAAACTAAGGGTTGCATTTGCACATGGAGGAGGAGCTTTTCCTTCCAGCATTGGAAGGATACAACACGGATTTGAAGTCAGGCCGGATTTATGCGCGGTGGATAGTGCAATTTCTCCCAGGGATTCCCTTGGTAAATTCTATTTTGATGCCCTTGTACATGACCCTGAAATGCTCCGGTTTTTAGTTAATTTAGTGGGCCCTGAAAAAATAGCTTTAGGTACGGATTATCCATTTCCGCTGGGTGAATTACAACCCGGCAAACTCATCCGCGGAACCGAATACTCTTATCAGATTAAACAACAAATGTTGGCAGATACTGCCATGGATTGGTTAGGTTTGCCTTCGGATTATTTCAAGTTATACTCGTCTTTAAAATCAAAAGTGAATGGTTAATCAGTCACATTTTTTGCAACAGGCAAATGAACTGGATCAGGAAGATTCATTGAGCTCTTTTAGAGATAAATTTCATATACCGAAAAATGATCAGGGAGAGAACCTCATTTATTTCTGTGGTAATTCTCTGGGTTTGCAGCCTAAATCTGTTCGTTCTTTTATAGAGCAGGAATTACTGGATTGGGAGCATTTGGGTGTTGAGGGGCATACTCACGCTAAGAATCCCTGGATGCCATATCATGAATTGCTCACAGGACATATGTCCGAAGTAGTGGGTGCAAAGCCAGGAGAGGTAGTTGTGATGAATAGTCTCACAGTCAATTTGCATCTGATGATGGTGAGTTTCTACAGACCGGATTCAAAACGGAATAAGATTTTAATTGAAAAAGGGGCTTTCCCTTCAGACAGATATGCAGTGTGGTCGCAGATAAAATTCCATGGATTTAATCCAGAAGATTGTCTCATAGAAATTGCCCCGAGGGAAGGCTCAACTTATGTTACGCAGAATGAAGTCCTCAATGCAATCAGGCAGCACGGTCAGGAACTTGCCCTGGTAATGTTGGGTAATGTCAACTACTACAACGGGCAGATATTTGATATGAAATCAATAGTCGAAGCCGGACATGGAGTCGGAAGTATTGTAGCTTTTGATTTGGCACATGGGGCTGGTAATTTAATTTGTAATCTCCATGATACAGGAGCTGATTTTGCAGTCTGGTGCTCATATAAATATCTGAATAGTGGTCCCGGTGGATTGTCAGGATGCTTCGTGCATGAACGGCATGCTACCAATTTTGATCTGCCCCGATTTGCCGGTTGGTGGGGACATGATAAGGCAAGTCGCTTCAGGATGGGACCGGACTTTATGCCAATCCCCGGAGCAGAAGGCTGGCAATTAAGCAACCCTCCGATATTGCCATTGGCATCACTACGGGCCTCACTGGAAATTTTTCATGAGGCAGGAATGAGCCGCTTGAGAGAAAAATCTGAGAAAATGAGCAGTTTTTTATTGCAATATCTGGAAGATATGGAAGGTTCAATGATTCAGGTCATCACTCCCAAGAGTTTGAGTGAGAGAGGATGCCAGCTTTCGATAAGGGTGCATGGAGGAGACAGGACGCTTTTTAACACAATCAGACAAGGGGGAGTGATAACTGATTGGCGGGAGCCCGATGTGATTCGGATTGCTCCGGTGCCTTTATACAACACATTCTCAGAATTGTATGATTTTGGCACTTTGTTGGGGAAAGAAATTGAAAAATTGAACGGAACATATAGAGAATATCAGGAGTAACGCAAGAGCAATTTTTATTTGGGGGTGGTTTGAAGACAGAAAACAGGTGAATTTTTTTAGGCTGATCAAAGAAATTTTCAATGGCAACGGCACAGTATATAAAGAAAGATGGAATTATAATTATTGGAGCCGGTTTATGCGGTTCACTACTTGGAATCAGGCTGGCGCAGCGTGGGTATGAAGTTCACATCTATGAAAGCCGTCCGGATATGAGAAAGGCTAAAATTGATGGTGGTCGATCGATCAACCTGGCATTATCAGATCGGGGAATTAAGGCACTGGAACTCATTGGCATGCAACATGTAGTCGAAAGAGACGGTATCCCACTGTATGGAAGAATGATTCACCCAGCTGAAGGCGAGGCTACCTATATGCCTTATTCAGGGAGAAGTGGCGAAGCAATACATTCCATTTCCCGGGGAGGACTCAATAAATCACTGCTGGAGGAAACTGAGAAATATCCAAATATCCATCTTTACTTCAATCAGAGATGCGTGGATGTAAATTTTGATGAGCATAATATTCGCTTTGAGAATGGTAAGGGGGGCGAACAATATACTTTGGAATGTGAGCGAATACTGGCCACAGATGGTGCGGGTTCCGCTGTTCGCCGGGCAATGATGCGCCACACTACAGAAAAGCGCTTTAATTTTTCTCAGGATTTCCTCACTCATGGGTATAAAGAATTATCGATACCTGCAGCTGATGAAAAAGGAAATTTCAGGATTGAGAAGAATGCTTTGCACATTTGGCCAAGAGGGACTCAGATGCTGATTGCTCTGCCTAATCTGGGAGGAAGTTTTACTGTTACCTTGTTTCAGGATTTTGAAGGACCTGATGGATTTAATGCTTTAAATACACCTGAAAAGATTCATTCCTTTTTTGATAAATATTATCCGAGTGCCAAGGCTAATATGCCGGATTTGGTAAATGATTTTCTGACGAATCCTTCTGCAAATCTTGGAACAATCAAATGCTATCCCTGGCAGATTAATCATTTCAGCCTGCTCATGGGTGATGCTGCACATGCCATCGTGCCTTTTTATGGCCAGGGCATGAATTGCGCTTTTGAAGATGTATGCGTCCTGGATGATCTGATGGATCAAAATGGTGATAATTGGGTTGAAATTTTTGATAGATTTCAGGAAAACCGGAAGCCTGACGGAGATGCAATTGCTGATTTGGCCGTTGATAATTTTTATGAAATGAGAACCTCCACCACCAGTCTTCTCTTTCAAAGAAAGAAGGCATTGGAGACTAAAATGGAACAAGCAGGATTGCCTTATTTTTCAAAATATGCTTTAGTAACATTTAGACCTGACTTGAAGTATAGAGAGGCACTCGTGAGAGGAAGGCTTCAGGATGATTTCTTGCTGGAATATTGTAAAACTGTGACTGATATCAATCAGGTCGACTATGTTCAATTGCAGGCAGATGTAGAAGCATATATAAAAACTGCTTTGCAGAAATCAGAGATTTATTGAACCTATAGAAGCAGTCAGATGTATGAAAAGTAAATTAGTAGAAGGTAAAGCCACTCCGCGGGGTAAGTTTCCACATATTAAAAGAGCCGGGGATTATCTTTTTATCTCTGGAACAAGCTCCAGAAGGCCTGACAATTCCTTCGCAGGTGTTGAAGTAGATGAATTTGGAACAACTCAGCTGAACATTCGGACACAGACCCGGGCAGTGATAGAAAATATCAGGGATATTCTCAGGAGTATGGACGCAGATCTGCATGACCTGGTAGAACTAAATGCGTATTTGGTAAACATGAATGACTTCAAAGGATACAATGAAGTTTATGCTGAATTCTTTGACTATGATGGACCGGTCCGTACCACTGTCGCTGTACATCAATTGCCTCATCCTCATCTCCTTATAGAAATCAAGGGAGTTGCATATAAAAAGATCTAGACCAGGCTCAACAACTGATGGACTAGAATTTATAAGTAAATCCAAATCGGAAAGAGATAGGAATGTTTAGCGTTCCTCCCGATGGCTCCAGCAGATTATAAAGTACTAAAATTTCTCCTCCCCCGGCATTATAACCAAGTCCAACGAAAAAATTATTATTGTTAAAAGTACTTTTGACCAGATCTCCATTGATTGTTAAAACTGGCCGTTGGACAAACTCAAGTTGATATTCTGCCTGGGCGAAAATGACATTGAAAAACTTGTACCTGACAAATGGACCAACTCCTACCGAAAACAAGTTAAATTTTTCAACAGGTCCTGTAATACTGGTTTTATAAAAATTGTAAATCACCTCTACGCGGGGTCCGATTGAGAAATCCGGAGTGATTTTATATCCTACCATTGGGGCCAATCCAAAAGCGAATGAACTTTCAAAGTTATTAGAGCCAAAGAAAAGAGTGAAATTCCCCCCATACCAAAGTTTATCTTTAAAAGCAGAGCCTTCTTCAATAGTTTTTTTGGGAGATTCTCTTTCAGTTTCAGTGCTTGTATTTGGTCTTCTGATAGGTCTTTGTGCTGAAAGTATTGTGAAGCTTACCATCAGGCATAACAAGAGAAAGTATTTATTCATTTTTACTCAGTTTAATTCAGATTATATCTTCAACGAAAAAGAAAGGTTTCGCGTATTTAATTAAAATTCACTTTCAGGCAACGAAATACTACTACGAAGTATCTACCACAAAGGTAAGGAGATATTCTATCTCTAAGTCGCGCTTTACTGTAGAATCAATGTTATAAATGCACTCGGTTTGAAATATCGGTAAAAAGTTAATTGTTATACAAGCTTTTAAGTTATTTAATTTTTGAATAAATTGACATGCTAAGAATTTTTACTCTCTCAATATTCCTGCATTTATCAGTCCTGGTATTCTCTCAAGCCCCACCCAATGACAATTGTGCCAATGCACTGCAATTAAATAATGTGAATAATTTTTGTGGGCAACAAGTGTTTGGAACACCAACATTTGATATAACTGATGGGCCATGTCCCCCCACTTTTGCGCCCCCTCTAAATATCTGGTTTAGATTCACTGCTGTCGGAAACTCAGTAACAATTGGAGCTGTATCAGGTTCAGGTTTATACAAAATTACTTTAATTCGGTTTCCTTTCGGCGCATGCGGAATTCCTGAGACGCTGGACTGTAATCTGGCCTCATTAAGTTTTAATGGCTTGCAAATTGGCGAAGAATATTTTATAGTAATAAGCAGTGATATACCTTCCGTGAATTTTGAATTGTGTGTGAACAACCCTGTTCCAGTTCCTCCCCCAAATGATGCTGCCTGTGACGCAATAGTTTTGTCGAATAATGTGCAGTCCTGTGGTACTACCGTCGATGCTGATTTTGAATTTGTTCCTCTTACAACTCCTTGTCCTGCAACTGCTACTAATCAAATCTGGTATCAGGTTGATATTCAACCAAATCAAACAAATCTTGAAATAACTTTACAGGCCAACTCTCTTGCAGGAAGTGTTCAACTTCTGATTGGGGAATGGACAGATGGATGTGATGGGACACTTTATAATTATGAACCGGACAATATCTATTGTGGTCCTTCGACAAGTGTATTCGAGTTCACCTGTATGAAAACAGGTACTTATTATATAATGCTTTCTTCCAACAATGCTGGTGCTGGCACCTTCTGTATCAAAGCCAGAATGTACGGCCCACCGGCAGGATGTGCACTCAATGATGATTGTGGCAATGCTACAAAAGTCCCGGCATTTGGGATTAATGCAGATCCTGTTTGTGTTGCAGGATGTAATATTGGAGCTTGCGGTGAACAATTTACTTCAGATGGATGCAATTACAATGGGAGTGTCGTATGGTTTGAAGTTACCATACCAGCCGGGGCCAGTAAATTAAATATTACCCTGAATAGTCCTGATTTATCATTATCAAATCCTCAAATGCAACTTTTTGGTGGAGATTGTAATAATCTAACTGCCATAACAGGTTGCAATAGTGGAGCTAATGGAACACTCAACTTACTTGGACTTGATGTAATTGAAAGTACCACCTATTTTCTTGCTGTCGGAAACAATACAGGATTTGCCGGGAATTTTAATCTGTGCTTTTCAGCAACAGATCCTCAGACAGCTTGTGTGACGAGATCCGCGCTTGCTCCTGTTTCCAGATCATCAGGTCTGCCACTTACCGCTCCTCTATTACCCGGTGAGACCGTCAATTTTCAATTTACATTTACATTTTCTTCCACCGGAAATAGCTGCCAATGGCCTCATGGAGTTGTCCCGATTTTTGGAAATTGCTGGGATGTTGAAGCCTCAGGAATAGAGAATACAGCAAGCGGAAATTTCATGTGGTTTAATGCTGGTGCAGTAACTTATAAGGCTGATAATCCATTTCTCAAAATTTACACCGATGATTATGGTGTCACAAAACTATGTTATTATGTCGATCCCACTTGCATGGGAACACCGATCACAACTGGTACTCGCCTTCCAGCAGGATGGTTTTATGTAAACGGTGGTGGACCTTGTGCGGATGATTCTGATCCAAATCAATCCTGGGGTCAAGATTGTGATGGATGCGAATCTGAATGTGATATCCTGTTCCTGTTTAGCATGAAGACAAAAACACTGGAGGAATGCGAAGCAGACCCGGGTATTTTGGATTGTGGGATTCAGATGTATGTTTTTTCAGACAGACAGACTGGTTGCTGGTCAGGCGGAGGAGACAATACTTGCCTCGCAGATTTCCCTACTTATTTGCAGGCATCTCTTAATTGCTGCAGACCACCTACTATAGTAGAAGAATATGAAAAAATTTGTTCAGGTTACACTACCAACATTGAGATCACTTCTGATCAGGATGACCTGGGAGCTGTATACTCCTGGACAGTTAATGCTCCCGCAGCTATATCCGGAGCAGCACCCGGAACAGGCAAATTTATCAGACAAACATTAAATAATAGTTCTGCAAATATATTAACAGTTGAATATATAGTTACTGGAATAAGTGCTACAGGCTGTCCGGGAGATCCCACGACTATTAGAGTGGATGTCCTTCCTGAAATGAATGTGGTATTAACTACAAATCCGGCAGACGGAAAAGGTTGTGCCAGCACACCATTCGATGTTTTTGCAAATGCTACCGGAGGTAATGGTGGTCCTTATGAGTATTTGTGGAGTTATCAGCAATCTACGGACCAGTCACTTTTAGGCATTACCCCTGGCCAGCAAGGTACATTTCCTTACACTGTTACAGTTACAGATACTGAAAACGGATGCACAGGCACTGCAGAAGTGACTGTTACTGTAGGGCCTAAAGTGGATGTGGATTTCCAAATGGACACAACTGAATTCTGTGCCCAGAATGGACCGGTACCGCTTGAAGTAGTGACACAGACAAATGTGGTGAGATACGATTGGCAAGTACCTTTTGGTCCCACTCCCAACACCAGCACTTCAATCATAAATATACCTTCTAATCCAAATGCGATTACTGATATCCAGACAGGTCTGTTTCAGGTCACCATTACAGATGAAAATGGATGTACAGGGAATACTGAAATTAATGTATCAGTATATCCGACACCCCGATTTTATTTAAATGGAACGCTGCCTGATGAAATTTGCGTCACCGATGAACTTATTGCTTCCGGAGAGCCAATTGATTTTGGGAATTTGTGGCTGGTGCTTGCAGAATCTGGTTCCGATTATATTTGGACCGGCTCAGCAATTCCTATCGGAGGGAAAGTATATCCTGCAGATCTGTTGACTTTATCAGGACCGGGTACTTATAATGTAAAACTCGTTGTTAATTCTCCTTATAATTGTATTGATTCAATCGAGCATGAATTTGAACTATTAGTTCCCAGAGAATTGGATCTTACACCACCTCCACCATTATGTGCAACAGGTTCACCAGTTGCTTTGAGTGCAAATCCGGTTGGTGGCACATGGTCCGGACCAGGGGTAAGCAATGGTTTATTTGATCCAGGTTCCCTGAGTCCCGGGACCTATAAAGTGTATTATGTTTATATAGAAGGGACTTGTACTTCCCGCGATTCCATGGATGTGTTAATTGATGCTCCTCCGACAATCTCAGTCACTCAGGTTACACCATTGTGTTTTGATGCAAACCCTGTGCAACTAAATGCTGCTCCTACCGGTGGAATTTGGACAAGTTTGACCCCAGGGCTACTTGATGCCAATGCATCTTTTGATCCGAAATTAGTTTCTTCTGCTGGGATTTATCAGTTTGTTTATACCCTCACAGAGAATGGCTGTGATTTTACAGACACTTTGGCAATTGAGGTTTATCCTGAGTTACGTGCCGATTTTCAATTGACAAGCCCAGTTTGTGTTACTGCAACTTCTACCATTCAGTTTAATGGAGTAGCACCGGCAGGAACCAATTATGTGTGGACTGTTCCAAATGGTACTATCACAAACAATAATAATGGTCAGATAACTGTGCAGTGGAATACATCCGGACCGCAGGATATTACATTGAACATAGATATAAATGGTTGCAGTAATGGCCCTGTGACAAAGTCAATAATTGTTGAAAGACCCTTGGATGACCCTGAACCGGATTGTGCTACCCTTACCACCACGTCTGTTGCATTTGATTGGGTGGACATTACCGGAGCCAGCGGATATATAGTGAACTATGGGGGAACTGATTTTCCTCAAAGTACCTCTGATTATTCTGTCACGGGACTGACACCGCCCGGAGGAGAAATTCCGGTAAGTATAACTGTTACGGCAGTTGGAACAGGAGTTTGCGGAAATAGCAATCCTGTTACGGTGGAATGTATTTCTACTCCATGCCCGGTAATTAATCTGTCTCCTTCCAATCCTGTATTAGATTTTTGTGTTAGTCCAACAACACCTCCTATCCAACTTACGATGGTTAGAACCGGCGGTGATAATTCCGGAACAGGTGTTTGGTCAGGACCATTCGTTTCAGTTTCAGGTTCCTTTGATGCTGCATCAGCAGGAGCGGGTCAATATACTTTTACTTATACTTATACGGAGGCATCCTGTGATTACACGGGTAGCGTCACATTGAATCTGTTTGAAGGATCCAGTCCCAACTGGACATCTGACAAACTGGAAGTTTGTGTTGACGAAGTTGCCACTATTACTTACACAGGGAATAACCTGAATGGAGGTTCGCTGGTATGGGACTTAGATGGAGGAACAGAACTCACAGGATCAACTGGTAATATAAAACTAGTATCATGGCCTTCTGCCGGAATTAAAAATGTAAGCGTATTTGTGCAGGATGCATTATGTACCCCTGAAGTTTATACTGCTAGTATTGAAGTAGAAGCACCGCTTCCGACTCCTAATGTTACTTGTGGAGCTGACCCTGTTTCAGTGACATTCAATTGGGATCCAATTCCAGGAGTATCACAATATTTAATATCAATTGACGGAGGACCTTTTGTTCCATATAGTCAAACAACCTATGTCATTACCGGACTTAATCAGGGTGACCCTCCGATTGAAATCAGGGTAATTGCTGTCAATTCCGGCCCTTGTGGAAATAGCGGTATCGGATCAGCATCATGCGCGCCCAAGCCTTGCGTTCCGATTGATGTGCTTATTACGGCGGTACCGGCTATTTGCCTCAGCAGCACTACTGGAAGTATGTTATTAAGTGCCACAGCAAACGGAAGCAATGGAAGTGGAACTTATAGCTGGTCCGGTAATGGAATCACAAATGCTTCAACAGGTAGTTTTGATCCTAACATAGCTGGCA
Organism: Saprospiraceae bacterium; assembly: GCA_016706365.1. Classification (GTDB taxonomy): domain Bacteria; phylum Bacteroidota; class Bacteroidia; order Chitinophagales; family Saprospiraceae; genus SLDF01. Next base: position 89,290 of record JADJJU010000025.1, on the reverse strand, counting down.
TTGGTAACCATACCATTGATGTTCGTTTTAATGAAGATTTTTGTAATTATTTTGCTCAAATTGTCATTCAGGTGCTGGAAGTGCCAACTGCAGATTTTACTTTAAATGGACCCGTTTGTATAAATGAAACAGTGAGAGCCAGTCATACCGGCAATGCTGCTGCAGGAGCCACATATGCCTGGACAGTGAATGGTGGCAATATTATTGCCGGTTCAAATACTCCTAATATCGATGTGCAATGGGCCACCAGTGGACTTAAAACTGTAACTCTTGTTGTGACCCAAAACGGATGCTCATCAGTTGTGGTGACTATGAATATCACAGTTGAAGCTCCATTGTTGGCTCCTGTAATCATATGTTCCAGCTCTACAACTGAAGTTAATTTTGAATGGAGCCCTGTAGCAGGCGCTACAGGATATTTGGTAAGTATTAATGGTGCAGCAGCCTTCACGACCACAGATTTGTCCTCATTAGTAAACGGACTTACAGTCGGTCAGGTCGTAACTATTAGTGTCACCGCTATTGCTCCTGCAGGTTATTCTTGTGGTAATAGTGCTACATCAAATCTTGTTTGCGAAGCTGAACAATGCCCTGTTATTTTTGTGGATATTTCTGAAGAAGACTTTATTTGTCTAAAAACGAATACACCTGTTATTACGCTGGGAGTATCTATTACCGGAGATGTTGTAAGCGGTAGTGGACAATGGATTGGAGGTGCCGGGCTGACTAATGATCAATTGGGATTGTTTGATCCTGCTTTAGCAGGAGTTGGAACTCATGAGATCGTTTATTCTTATCGTGAAAAAGCATGCAATTATTACGATACCATTTATGTCGATGTCCGTGCACAACCAATTGCTGATTTTAATGCCACCACTCCTCTTTGTATCAACGAAACAGGTACTGTGCAATTTACAGGTACAGCTACACTGCAGGGAGAACTCATGTGGAATCTGGATGGAGCTAACATAATATCAGGATCAGGAACCTCAAATTTGGAGGTATCATGGTCCACCAGTGGGGACAAAAATTTGGAGTTAATCATAGATGATAATGGATGTATTTCGGATCCAATTGCAAAAGTTGTCAGAGTCGACCGAAGGCTGGCTGCACCGATTCTCAATTGTAATTCAACATTGACATCTATCGCATTTAGTTGGAACAATGCAGGAACAGAAGGATATTTAGTAAGTGTTAATGGAGCTCCTCCGACATTTGTCTCAACGAATAGTCTTGATCTCCAGGATTTAATGACCGGGGATTCAGTGACGATTTCTGTAATTGCAATTGATAGTGGGCCATGCGGAAACAGTCTGCCAGGTGAATTGACTTGCTATGCCGTAAATTGTGCAGATGTGGTATTGACTGTCGAACCTACTCCCACATTTTGCATTTCAGATGCAGGTAATACGGTTACATTGTCAGCTGTTGCTACCGGTGGATTCGGTGGGGGAAGCTACACATGGTCTGGACCGGGAATTATCAATGGAACTGGAGGAGTTTTTGATCCTTCAATAGCAGGTCCGGGAGATCATGAGGTATTTGTTACATATCGTGAAACAGTATGTCCATATCAAACCAGCACAATTATTAAGGTTACTGAAAGTCCTTCACTGGTTCTGAATGCTGTAGATGCCACTTGTTTTGGATATAAAGATGGACTTATTAGTATAGAAGATGTATCAGGAGGTACTGCACCATATACTTACTCAATAAATGGTTCTGTTCATGGTTCTTTAAATCAATTTGACAATTTGGGTCAAGGCAATTATGTTGTGGAGGTAAAGGATGCCAATGGATGTACTCAAAGCTTTCCAATAATTGTAAAACAACCTGAAAGACTTAGTGTAGATTTAGGTGCATCGATTTTAATGGAGACAGGAGATACAGTTGAGTTGGCCCCGATTTTAAATATTCAGCCAAATACAAGTACAAGCTATTGGTGGACAGGTGACGAGTCTATTAATTGTCCTACTTGCCCTGTAATCACTATTAGTCCTGCAGATCAAACTACCATCAAATTAGAAGTTACGGACTCGAGTGGATGTATGGGTGCCGATGAAATAACAATTATGGTAAAAAAGAAAAGGCGGGTATTTATTCCTGCAGCATTTTCGCCCAACAATGATGGAATTAATGATATGTTTTTCGTTTTTGGAGGCATTGAAGTCGCCAGAATTGAATCCATGCAAATTTTCAATCGTTGGGGAGATGAGGTATTTTTAAATGAAGATTTTCCACCAAATGAACAATCCGAAGGCTGGAATGGCTTGCATAGGGGCGAAGTGTTGAATCCATCAGTATTTGTATATCGTATAGTGGTCAGATTTAATGATGGCAGTAAAGAAAATTATTACGGTGATGTCTCTTTGATGAAGCCAAACGGTAATTAAATTCTGTCATTTATTAAAGACAAAATATAGAACGTCAATCAATATAAAGTAAAGATTTCAGTCAGTACTTAACCTTAAAATGCATCAAAAAATAATAATCATTTGTAAACCATTTCAAACAATGGGTATGTATGAGGCATGTATATATAAATTATAATAATAATGTCATTTTGCTAATTCGGTTTGATTGTACATGAATTAAACAAACAGATGTTTTTATTGTAGAAGTTCTAATTTTCTGATAGTATATTTGCCGATTCAATTCATTTTAAGTAGTAAATTTTGGAGGTAACCATCATGGATAAAATATTTACATTGCTTTTTTGCCTATTTGTTAGTGTCTATAGCTTTGCTCAAACACCCCCCAACAATGACTGTGGAAATGCCATTCAACTTAATAATCTCAATAACTTTTGTGGTCAACAGCTATTTGGCGAACCTACATATGACCTTGCGGATGGGCCTTGTGCACCCATGTTTAACCCTGCTTTAAACATCTGGTACAGATTTACGGCAGTTGGAGCCACTATTACAATTGGAGCTGCTGCAGGTGCGAATCTCTATAAAATTACTCTCGTCAGATTTCCATTTGGACCTTGCGGAATAACTGAAATATTGGACTGTAATTTGGCCTCATTAACGAATACTAATCTCATAATTGGAGAAGAATATTTTGTGATTATTAGTAGTGGAAACCCTTCCGCTAATTTTGAACTGTGTGTAAATAATCCTCTGCCTAATCCTCCTCCAAATAATGATCCATGTGAAGCAATCGTTTTAAGCAATAATGTACCTTCATGCGGAACCACAGTTGATGCTACACCTACTTTTCCAGCCTTATCAACTCCTTGCCCTACCACAGGTAGTAATCAGGTTTGGTATGAAGTGACTTTACCTCCGGGTCAAACCAATCTTGAAATTACTTTACTTGCCAGCACTTTATCCGGTGGTGCTCAGGTAATTGTTGGCCAATGGACAAGTGGATGTACTGGCACATTTCAATATCAGGAGGCCAATGTATATTGCGGTCCCGCAATCAATACCTTCGAATTTTCCTGTATGGATCCCGGAACATACTATATAATGTTATCCTCAAATAATGCTGGTGCTGGAGCTTATTGTATCACGGCTAATGCTTATGGATCACCTCCGGGTTGCGGCCTTAATGATGCCTGTCCTAGTGCGACACAAGTGCCAAGTTTCGTTTTAAACCAGAATCCTGTTTGTGTTTCGGGGTGTAATATTGGAGCCTGCGGGGAGCCTTTTACATCTCCTGGTTGTAATTATAATGGCGGTGTTGTTTGGTATTCAGTTACTACCCCAGCTGGAGCGAGTGTCTTGAACATTACACTTAACAGTCCGGATGTCAGTTTATCAAATCCACAAATACAGCTATTTTCAGGTGATTGCAATAATTTAACAGCAATCACAGGATGTAATATTGGCGGTAACGGGAACTTAAATTTACTTGGGCTTGAAGTCACTCAAAACACAACCTATCTGGTGGCTGTAGGTAATAATTCTGGTGGCACGGGCACATTTAATTTATGTTTTTCAGCGTCCGACCCAACTACGGTTTGTACTTTAAGTTCCGGTGTTACGGTTACAGGAACTTCTTTGGGATCTCCACCTAACGGCCCATATCTGCCAGGAGAGCAGGTTTCATTCACATATGGTTTCGTATTTACATCAAGCAATAATGGTATTCAGTGGCCCCATGGTGTGGTACCAGTAGCAGGACCATGTTGGGATATGCCTAATGAAGATTTTCAATTGGCTTCTAATGGTAACTGGCAATGGTTTGAGGATCCTATAGTAACATATAATTCCACTAACCCATTTGTGAGATTATATTATGGACCTGATGGAGATGCCAGACTTTGTTTCTGGATCGATCCAACCTGCACAGGTTCCGGACTTGTCCCCGGGGATTTAATGCCTCCGGGTTGGTGGCATATTAACCAGCAAGGTCAATGCGGCGGTGATTTGAGCGATCCTAATAACACATGGGGACAACCGTGTGGAGCATCTTGTTCTGCTTCATTTAGTTTCACATTAACAACAAAATCTTTTGAAGAATGTGATGGAAATCCGGCAGTTTTGGATTGCGGACTTCAGTTTTATGTATTTTCCGATTTCCAGACAGGTTGCTGGTTGACTGGAGGTGATAATACTTGTGGTGCGGATTTTCCTGCTTTTTTCCAGGCATCTTTAAATTGTTGCAGAGGACCGGAAGTCGTTCAGGATATGGATCGGATTTGCTCAGGTGAATCCACAAATTTTGAGATTACCTCTGACCAGGATGCTGAAGGTGCATCGTACACCTGGACGGTTAATTCACCTGGTGGAGTTTCTGGTGCAGCCCCTGGGGAAGGGAAATTCATTCGTCAAACTTTGGTCAACAGCACAACTTCCATCCAAATAGTAGAATATATTGTCAGTGGATTAAGTGGCACCGGGTGTCCGGGATTGCCGACCAGTATCACTGTAGAAGTTTTACCAGAAATAGTAATTGAGATTACTACATTTCCTGAGGAAGGTTGCGCCACAACTCCTTTTGATGTGACAGCCAATGTTACCGGTGGCAATGGCGGGCCTTATGAATATCTGTGGAGTTATCAACAAAGTACTGACATGGCATTGTTGGGAATAACACCGGGACAAGAGGGCATATTCCCTTATTCTGTGACAGTAACTGATGGTGACGGTTGCACTGCCACTGCTTCGGCAATAGTAGAAGTCAGCCCTAAAGTAAATGTAGAATTCCAAATGGATACTACTACATTTTGTGCGCAAGATGGACCAGTTCAATTAAATGTAATCACAGATGCAACTATTGCTCCTGGTGGATATGCATGGACAGTTCCTTTTGGTGCGCAGCCCAGCACAAATGCAAGTTCACTAAGTATTCCATCCAATCCAAACCAAATTTTTAGCACAAATTCCGGATTATTCCAATTAACAATTACAGACATCAATGGGTGTACTGGAGACACTGAAATAGAAGTAAGTGTTTATCCTACTCCCCGATTCTTATTTAATGGATTTCCCCCGGATGAAATTTGTGTTAATGATGATATTATAGTATCCGGAGCAGAGATTGATTTCAATAACTTTTGGATCGTAGATGCTGAGTCTGCATCTGAATTTATTTGGTCCGGAACGGGTCTTCCTATTGGTGGGAAAGTCTATCCGGCTGACTTGTTAATTCTTAGCGGACCAGGCACCTACACTGTCCAATTATTGGTAATATCTCCAAATAATTGCAGGGATTCGCTCGAACATACATTTGAACTGTTAGTACCTCAGGATCTTACATTAACAGAACCGGCACCCTTCTGTGCTACCGGGAATCCATATACTTTAACAGGTATTCCGGCAGGTGGAACCTGGTCAGGCCCCGGAGTCAGCAATGGAATTTTTGATCCAAAACTATTGACTCCAAACACTTATACATTGTATTATGAATATGTACAGGGACTGTGTATTTCAAGGGATTCAATGGAAGTTGTTATTGATGATGCACCGGTTATGACATTGGATCCGGTTACTCCTAAATGTTTTGATGCGGCACCAGTGCAATTGAATGCTACACCTGCAGGAGGAACATGGACCAGCTTGACCCCAGGTCTCCTGGATCCTACCAATATTTTCGACCCTCAGAATGTCCCTACAGCCGGAACATATCAGTTTGTGTACACAGTTACGGAAAATGGCTGCGATTTTTCTGATACGCTGGATATTCAGGTATATCCGGAATTAAGAGCGGACTTTCAGTTAACTAGCCCGGTTTGTTTAACGAGCACTTCTACTATTCAATTTAATGGAGTAGCTCCGGCAGGTACTAATTATGTCTGGAACATACCTAACGGTACTATCACTAATAATAATAACAATGGTCAAATCACAGTCCAATGGAATAGTGAAGGCACTCATAATATCTCATTAAGTATTGACATTAATGGCTGCTCGAATGGTCCGATTACAAAATCTATTACTGTAGAACGGCCGCTGGATGACCCACAACCTGTATGTGGCATGTTGACAACCACTTCAGTGGCATTCGATTGGGCTAATATAGCCGGATCTACAGGATATATTGTCAATTATGCAGGCACTGATTATCCCCAGACAAATTCTGATTTTACTGTCACAGGATTAACACCTCCAGGCCTTGTTACTCCAATCACAATTACTGTTACGGCAGTGGGCAACGGAATTTGTGGCAATAGTAATCCTGTCACTGTTACTTGTTCTTCTACACCATGTCCATCCGTCAGCCTTACTCCTGCAAGTCCGGTACTTAGTTTTTGTATAGACCCAAGTTCTCCTCCTATCCAGGTAGTAATGAATAAAACCGGAGGAGATAATTCAGGCACAGGAGTATGGTCAGGACCGTTCGTTACACCAGCTGGTTCATTCAACCCGGTAGCTGCCGGTGCAGGCCAGTTCACACTCACTTATACCTATACAGAAGCATCCTGTGTTTTCACAGAAAGCATGGTAATAAACCTTTATGCACCTTCAGTGCCAAGCTGGACAGCTGATAAACAGCTTGTCTGTATTGATGAAGTTGTGACTGTAACATATACCGGTGATAATAAAAATGCTGGAACCTTAATTTGGAATGTTGATGGAGGATCAATACTTGCAGGATCTACTGATCAGGTTCTATTGATTAGCTGGTCTACAGGTGGTACAAAAAGTATCAGTGTTTTTGTCGAAGATGATTTCTGTACTTCTCAAACTTACACAGCCAGTATCGAAGTGGAAGAGCCACTGCCAATTCCTGTCGTAACCTGTGGTGCAAACCCGGTTTCTGTGACATTTAACTGGGACCCGATTCCAGGAGTTACTCAATATCTGATATCAATAGATGGGGGCCCATTTACTCCAACCAATCTAACTACACATCAAATTAACGGACTTAATCAGGGAGATCCTGCTATTACGATACAAGTGATCGCCGTTGGCAATGGGCCATGTGGAAATAGCGGAATTGGAACTGCTTCTTGTGCACCAAAACCATGTGAGCCAATTGTTGTCACTATTAATCCTGTGTCTTCCATTTGTTTGACCGCTAGTGCTGCTACTGTTCAACTAGTAGCAAACGCCGCTGGAAGTGATGGAACCGGGACTTATAGTTGGTCTGGTCCGGGTATTACTAATCCTGCTACAGGAATTTTTGATCCTCAGGTCGCCGGAGTAGGTACTCATGTAATTGAGGCCAGATTCAACGAAGATTTTTGCAATTATTTTGCAAATGTAACCATTGAAGTTTTAGAGGTTCCGACAGCAGACTTTACAATTAACGGTCCGATTTGTACCGATGAAATAGTAAGTGCTAATTATACAGGCAATGCAGGAGTAGGGGCTACTTACACTTGGACAGTTAATGGAGGAAATATAATTGGAAGCTCGACAGGTCCGAATATTGATATTCAATGGGCATCCGGCGGAGTGAAAACAGTTACATTAACTGTTTCTCAAAATGGCTGTGCTTCAGATCCTGAAAGCAGAGATATCACTGTTGAGGTGCCTCTGGCTGCTCCGGTTGTCATCTGCAATAGCTCCACAACAGAGGTAGAATTTACATGGGGTCCTGTATCTGGAGCTACAGGTTATATTGTTACAACAAACCCTGGTTCTACCTTTACAACAACTGATTTATCTGCTTTAGTTACTGGTTTGACTGTTGGTCAGGTTGTAACCATTAGTGTTACAGCCGTTGCTCCTGCAGGATATTCTTGTGGAAATAGTGCTACTACAGATTTGACATGTGAAGCTGAGCAATGTCCTGGCATATTTGTGGATATAAGTCCTGTAAGTTTCATATGCCTTAGAAGTAATACTCCAATTGTCTCACTTGATGTGGATGTAACAGGTCAGGTCGTCAGTGGCACTGGGCAATGGATTGGAGGTGCAGGTCTCATAGATAATCAGATTGGTACATTCGATCCTAAATTGGCAGGAGTAGGAAATCACGAGATTGTTTATGCTTACAGAGAGAAAGCGTGCAATTATTATGATACCATTTATATAGATGTAAGACCTCAACCTTTAGCTGAATTTACTGCAACAAGCCCGCTTTGTATTGATGAAACAGGCGATGTTCAATTCACTGGGACAGCAACAAGCGCTGGCACATATAGTTGGTCTTTGGATGGCGCAACTATTATTTCAGGAGCAGGTACAGCTAATCTGGAAGTAAGCTGGCCTACCAACGGAACCAAGAATCTTGAGCTAATTGTTACAGATAATGCTTGTATTTCTGATCCTGTAACTCATACTGTCAGAGTAGATCGAAGATTGGCGGCACCGATTATTAGCTGTAACTCAACGCTTACCTCTATAACATTCTCCTGGAATAATGTAGGCACTGAAGGATACCTTGTAAGCATAGATGGAGCTCCTCCGACATTAGTTTCTTCCAATATACTGGATTTACAAAATTTAATTACAGGGGACTCAGTAACTATAACAGTTGTCGCAGTCGATAGCGGACCTTGTGGTAATAGCCCGGAAGGTGAACTGACCTGTTATGCGGTCAATTGTGCAGATGTTGTTTTAACAATTAGCCCGCAACCTGTACTTTGTATGACTGAAGCTGGAAATACTGTTAAATTAACAGCATCCGCCACTGGAGGATATGGTGGAGGAACTTACATATGGTCCGGTCCGGGTATTGTTAATCAGGCTAATGGACTATTCGATCCATTTATTGCAGGTCCAGGTGACCATGAGATATTTTTAACATACAGGGAATCTGTTTGTCCATATCAGGAGAGTATAATCGTTACAGTGACTGAAGGTCCTGAACTATTGACAGATGTAACAGATGCCACTTGCTTTGGCTTTAGTGATGGATCTATTGTCATTGAAGATGCATCAGGCGGTACTCCACCATACATGTATTCATTAAATAACTCAGCATTCAGTTCTCAGTTAAATTTTGAAAACTTAAAACAAGGCAGTTATGTACTGGAAGTTAAGGATGCAAATGGCTGTACCCAGGAATATACATTGCTCGTGAGACATCCTGATAGATTAACAGTAGATCTCGGACCAGATATTCTCATGGAAACCGGAGATGTGGTTGAGTTAGTTCCGGTTCTGAATATTCAGCCAAATGCTAGCACAAGTTATTGGTGGACGGGTGATGAATCTATTGATTGTGCTACTTGCCCACTTGTAAATATTAGTCCTGCAGATCAGACAATTATCAGAGTAGAAGTCACAGACTCATCTGGCTGTAAGGGTTCAGATGAAATATCAATTACTGTAAAGAAAAAAAGAAGAGTCTTTATTCCGGCAGCTTTCTCTCCAAATGGTGACGGAATTAATGATATGTTTTTTGTCTTTGGAGGAATTGAAGTTGCCAGAATTGAATCAATGAAGATATTCAACCGATGGGGAAATGAGGTTTTCATTAATGAAGATTTTCCACCGAATGAAGCAGCTGAAGGCTGGAATGGTCTGCATAGAGGTGAGGCTGTAAATCCTGCGGTGTTTGTTTATAGCATAGTCGTGAGGTTCACAGATGGAAGTATTGAAAATTACTATGGAGATGTTTCATTAATGAGGGCAGAAAAAAACTAGATCATTAATATTTAATTTAAAGAGCTGCCTGCGATAATTCCCGGGCAGCTCTTTGAGTTTTAGTATGGTTAATCATTAAAATTTTGAAATTCATCTTTATAAAATATCATCAGGTGTTAATTGTAGTCTTAATAACTACAGTTTTTAGTTTTACACTGGTTTACAGTGAAGCTCAGTGTGCCTTTGTAGGCCCGGTAACAGTACCACCGGGACAAACACAGTCTTTCTCATTAGAGGTAGTTGGTGCAATCAACAATGATCTGTCAAATCCGGATCAGGGCATATGCGGAGTTTTCCTTGAATTTAGTCACAATTTAATTGGGGAGCTTGAAATCAATTTGATATCACCAAGTGGAACCGTGGTTAATATGGTAGGGTCAGTCGTACCCACCAATCCCACAAACCTTACCCGATGGAATGTATCTTTTGTGCCTTGTGGTGATATTGCCTCTCCTGACAATGGATTTTCGCCGATATGGTCCAACAATCAACCCTGGGGTATTTTGGGCAATTTTGTAGGTTCCTATTATCCAAACAATGGTTGTTTAGAAGATTTTAATATTGGTCCGGTCAATGGATTTTGGCAAATTGAAATTGTCAATTCTTCACTTTTCAATGTAGCAACATTGAGGAGTTTTGCAATTCTGTTTTGTGATCCTGATGGATTGGACTGCTCCATTTGTTTGGCAAAAGGTGGAGAAATGACATTGGCGGATTCAACTTATTGCCTCAATGATGCAGATCTGGTATTGGACATTGACCTTAATTATGTCGGGTTTACTCCTGACCCTAATGATTATGGTTATTTATATTTAGTATCCCAAAATGGTATTATAGAGGATACTCTTAGTGTGCCAGATTTAAGAAATTATGTTGCCGGACAGTACGAAATTTGTGGAATCTCATATTTGCTTGCAGAAGAAACCGTGATTGTAGATCAGATTATAGGTGAAACGATCGACTTTTTGGAAGACACTTTGACTTCTCTAAGTCCACCATTCTGTGCAGCCCTGTCTTCAAATTGTATTCCCGTTACTATTTTTCCAGCCAATGACACCACCAGAATTGTACAACATATTTGTGCAGGAGATTCTGTTTTAATTAATGGTGTCTCATTCCTGGAGACAGGAATATATTCTGTGGATGTTTTAGATGGAAACGGCTGCGATAGTGTGATTACTCTCGATTTATTAAAGTATGAATTAGAAGGCATTCCTGCCTCAGTTTCGGACCTTTCCTGCTTCAATAGCACTGTTCAACTTGGACTTCTTCAGTTGGTAACAAATTTTTTACCGGGAGAAATTTCTTACTCCTGGCTCGATGAATCTTCAGCTCAATTGAGTCAGTCGGAAATTTTGTTAGTGGACTCCGCAGGAATTTATCATTTGATCATTCAGGGAGAATCTACCCTTATTATTTGTGCAGATACCTTTAGTTTTCAGGTGAATGATACCCGAATTTTGCACACACCTCAAATTGCTGTTTCCGGTAGTTTGTGCATTGGGAATATTTTTGAGGCATCAATCACTAATCCGGTTACAGGGGGAAATTATGTTTGGACTCTTCAGAACGGAGTCGGAAATATCACATTAAAAAATGGCGCTATTGCTGCTGACTATATCATTCAAAATGGTTCGAATGTAGAAGTCTGTGTCGTCCTGGATGATCCTTGTTACATCACAGAAAAAGTATGCTTGCCTGTCCAGCTCCTGCCTGCTCCACTAATTGAACTTCCTTCAGACACCACAGTGTGTGGAACTCAGGTCTTATTTGAGTTGCCGGGATTGCCCGGATCAGGGGCTTTTACATTCATTGACGGCCCCAATTCAACTTATATCATCGACGAAATTTCGCCCACTCAATTTGAATTATTAGTTTTACTCCCGGACAGTATCAATTTGAGTTCGAACTTATCAGCAATTCATGTTCTTTCAAATATCCCGTAAATATTACTTCAGTCCAGATCTTTTTGCTGGAATAACACCGCTATCAACTACTCTGTGCGATGGGGATTCGCTCAGACTTCAATTTTCACTTCCAATTCCAGGTTTCTATACGGTAGAGTTGAATATTCCTGGAATTGGGATAACCGCATTTTCAGGTTTGACTCATGATACAATCCTTACTTTGGATGTACCCGGATTGATGTTTACAATTGAATTGCTTTCAGTATACCCGGATGGGAATTCAGATTGTCTTATTTTGATAAATGATCAATATTCATTTAATAGATATAGTGTTCCCGACTTGAGTGGGATTGCCGATGAATTAGTTTGCAATCAGGAGCTTATCGGAGGATTTGAGACCTTTGTTGATTTCGATGAATTGAGTGCAGGGATAAGCGGCAGCCTGAGTTTTGTGAATTTGAATGGAGTAGGAACAGGAAACTTTCCATTAATTGATTTTGAGAATGTCATGCCTGGAAGATATGCTTTTTTAATTCGTTCAGATTATTCAAATGGAAATTGTCCTCCAGTAGAAGACACTATTTTTGTAAATGTATTGGATTGTTCCTGTGAAGATTATACTGTACAAAATGATACATTGAATGTTTGTGGTTTGGATATAATTAATCTCAATTCATATAAGAATCATTCAAATAACGGAACATGGGTTATTATAAATGGACCCTTGGGTCATTCTTTGAATTTGCAGGCTGGAGTATCAGCTAATTTTGAAGGCCAACCTTCCGGGTCTTATCAATTTGGGTTTACTCTAACTAATCCAAAACCTTTATGCAATTTTCAGGATACTTTACATGTTGAGTCAATTCCTGTCTTTTCAAGTGGTGAATACATTGGAGATTCTCTAAGAATCTGCATTGGTATAGATTCTATAGTACAGCTTTCAAATTGGATTATTGGAAATGATCCCGGTGGTAAGTGGGTTTACACTGGTGCTCCAAATCTTCCTCCCACTGCATTAGACTCTATTTTAGGAACAGTAAACATACTGGGATTTTCAACAGGTATATATTCATTCCAATATCTTCCACAGGATACTATCTTATGTTTTCTACCGGCACCGACTATTAATATTCTAATTGAAGCCAGTATTAACGCACAACTACCTGATAGCCTATCATTAAATTGTGATGTAACAAGCCGGGATATAGGATTTTTACCTGCAAATGAGCTGGAGTATACATTTCAATGGACTACTGTTGGCGGCATTATTGTTCCTGGTAATGAAAATCAGGCAATTATAAATATTACAACAGAAGGTTTGTATATACTTAATTTAAATAATTCAATCAATCAATGCTCACTAATTGACAGTGTATGGGTGAGCAAATCAGAAGAGTCAATAGATTCTGTGGAATATATAATTCAAGGGCCTCAATGTCAGGAGCTGAATACAGGTTCTGTTTCAATTTTAAATGTTTTCGGTGGAAATTCACCCTATGAATATAAAGCAGGTACGCACATAGGAGATAACTCGGGAAATATTAATGGGCTTCGGGCAGGTACTTATATTCTTGAAATAAGTGATGCAGATGGTTGCCGTTGGTTAGATACCATTGAAATACCTCCATTAGTACCCAGGTTTGTAGATATTGGTCCTGACCGGAGAGGAAAACCCACAGATGTCTTTGAGCTTGGATTCAATAGTGATGTAATTGATTCAGAAATTGACTATTGGATATGGGAAATCCCTGATACTGATACATGCAATTCCTGTGATGTGTGGAATATCTCTACCAGTAAAACAATACCGGTTTTATTTACATTAATATCCAATGTAGGCTGCACATATAGAGATACTTTATGGATATTTATAGATGAAAATTTTCAATTCTTTTTTCCGGATGCATTCTCACCTAATACTGATGGGATCAATGATAAGATTCAAATATTTACCGACGATATTTCAATAAAAGTTGATCATTTAGAAATCTTTGACCGATAAAAAAATAGAGTGTTTTTTGCTAACAACTATTTTCCTACAATTGAAAAAATTGTTTGGGATAACAATTTTGACGGTCGAGAAGCGCTTCCTTCTATTTATGTTTACAAATTATTAGTCTCCCGAAATGGACAGCCTTCTGTTTACTTTACAGGGGAATTCTTACTCTCCAGATAATAAGGAATTTATCCATGTCTAATATGTAATTAAGCAGCTTATTCCTTTGGATATTGAGTCTTTCTCCCATATATTTATCACACAATTGTTGTAGCCGCGGTTATTAATATTTTTTTCGGCAGATGTCCCGAATTAAATATTGATTTTTATAATTTTAAATGTAGAGCTGTGATCAAATACTTCAAATTTGCTGTTGTGGCAATTGTTTCATTATTGACTCATGCCGCTACTGCCCAGTGCGACCCCAATCTACCACAACCCACCATTACTTGTCCAGAAGCTCCCATAGTTTGTGAATTGAATAATTTTTGTTCTACATTTCCAAATGTAAATTTCAACATTAATGTATCCGGCTGTGCTGGTTTTCAAGCACTTAATAATCCACATTATTTCAGTTTTATTGCCACAAGCACCACAATATCGATAACTATTGAGTACACAAATTGTACACAATCTGGCGGTTCCAGGGGGCCTCAGGCAGCAATATTGAGTGCCTGCCCCGGCGGAGGTGGTGGTCCTTTGGCCGTTGTTCCCGGAGCATGCGATACTGAGTGTGGAAATACCAATGGAAATATTTCATTGAGCAGTAATCAATTTGTGATTGGGCAACAATATTGGTTTCTTTTGGATGGCTGTGCTGGATCTATTTGTGATTATCGAATCGTAAACACTATTGGAATTGAAGCACCATCGCTTGAGGATCAGGTTCCTACAAGTATTGATGTTTCTGGACCAACAGTTGTATGTCCGGGTGAAGAAGTCACAATAACTGTAGCACAGCCGGAATTTGCAAATCAGTTTATTTGGACTATGCCTTTTGGTGCTCAACAAACTACCAATTTAAATAATGTCACTTTCCAGGTCCCGAATGGAACAGCTGCCGGACAATATGAAGTTTGTCTCTTTAATGCCTTGAATCCCTGTGATAACTTGCAAAACTATAATTATTTAGGTGATGCTTGTTTTACTTTTACAGTAGAAGAGCTCCCACCAACTAATCTTGGACCATTTGATATCTGTTTAGGTGAAACTTATGTGAGCCCTGATGGGACTGAAATAACTCCTGCATCAGGTGGACAATTCAGCACATCTTATGAATTAATCTCCGACCGCGGTTGCGATAGTACTATAATAGTAACATTGAATGTTATTGACAACCTACCGATCAATGAAGAAATTATTATTTGCGCCGGTGAAACTTATAATGACCCAATAATAGGCATAGTTTCAGATCCTGGAGATTATCCAATGGTAATCACGAATGCAAATGGTTGTCCTCAGGACTATAATTTGATTCTTAAAACTATCACTGTAACTGAGGATCTGATGTTCCTTACAACTGATGACATAATCTGCCCGGAAGACCCTGCTATTATGGATGCAAATGGTTCAAATGCCCTGCTTTTACCAGATAATTCATTCTTGCCGGGGCTCCAGGGATCCTGGTTATTAAATGGGACTGAGATATCCGGCGGTTTTGACTTATCAACGATTGAACCGGGTATATACACATTTATCGCCTATATAGATTACAATGGAGTTGTTTGTGCAGATACTGCTGTTTTTGCTATTTCATATTCTGTAGTGATTCCTGATGAACCTGTCATAAGCGGACCTGCCAACGGATGTCTGGGAAATCAGGCAGTTTTTGTTCTTGAAAATTATGACTCTGAACTCCTGACTACCTGGACTATTAATGGCAGTTTGTTACCCGATGGACCAAGTAATGGACAAGTGTTTGTGGTAAATCTGAATAATCAGGGAGTCCATGAAATTTGTGTTGAAGTCCTGAACCTCTCCTGCCCTTCTCTTACTAATCAACATTGTTTTACCATTCAGGTAGATGAAGAATTACCGGTTGAAATTAATGGCCAGGATAGATTCTGTGAAGGTAGTAACACTATTTTAACGGCACAATCAGGAGCAACAGGTGCTTCTTATCAATGGTCCGGAGGAGGAGGGAATAATACCAGCGCTTCATATAATTCTACTGGAACTTATGCAGTTACAGTTACTGATAATCGGGGATGTACAGGCTCGACCTCTGTAACTGTTACCATGGTCAATAATCCTGAGCCCATGATCACAGGCTCAGCATCCTATTGCATAGGATCAAATACCACACTAGCTGCATTGGGTGGTCCTTTTACATCATATTTATGGACGGGAGGAGCTACGACACCAAATGTGACAATAAACGCACCCGGGACTGTAGTATTGACAGTAACGAATTCAGACGGATGTTCAGGCACGGCCTCAGTAACTGTATCAGAGCAGACGGAACTGAGTCCAGCGATAGGAGGCCCATCAGGTTTTTGTAGCGGGCAGATGGTTACATTGGATGCTGGGGCCTTTTTTGCTACATATTTATGGTCAAATAATGCGACAACATCGAGTATACAGACGAACACAGGGGGAGTATATTCAGTGACGGTGACGGATGCAAGTGGCTGTAGCGGGACCTCATCAGTGACAGTGGTGGAGAACAACAATCCGGTACCGATGATCACGACGCCAGCATTGCAGGTATGTCCGGAGGACGATGCTTTATTGACGGTGAATTTGGCGAATGTGAGTTACATGTGGAATAATAGCACGACTGGGCAGACACTGACAGCAGTGAATGCGGGCACATATAGTGTGACAGTGACAGATGGGAATGGATGTACGGGCACGACGAGCGTGACGACGACGGAGTTTACCTCGCCTGCGCCGGTGATAACGGGTCAGGATTATTATTGTGCGGGAGGGGATGTGAGTATAGGAGTGAGTGCAACATTTGCGGGATATGAATGGAGTGGAGGGGTACCGCAGAATGCGCAGAATACGACAGTGAATACGGCGGGCACATATGTGGTGACGGTGACGGATGGGAATGGGTGTTCAGCCAATACGAGTTTTATGGTACGTCAGGAGGCCAATCCGGTACCGGTAGTACAGGGTGGAGGAGATGTGTGTGAAGGATTTTCGGCGACATTGAGTACAACGCAGGCATTCACTGCCTACAGCTGGAGCACTGGAGCCATAACGCCAACAATAGATGTGAATACAACGGGAACATATATAGTGACGGTGACGAATACACTGGGCTGTGAAGGTACGGCCCAGGCGAATGTGGTGATAAGACCGACGCCGACAGTGGTGATAGGAGGATCTTCTACATTTTGTATAGGATTTAGTGCGACGCTGGATGCAGGAAGTTTTACGACATATTTGTGGAGTACGGGGGCGACAAGCCCTGAGCTGATAGTAAATGTAGCGGGCCAATATTGTGTAACAGTGACGGATCAGTATGGGTGTGTGGCATCAGCCTGTAAGGATATCATCCAGGATACGGAATTGAATACGACCATTACGGGAGATGCTTTTTATTGTGCAGGCGACTCGACGCGGGTAGATGTGGGAGGAGGATTTGCGATGTATACCTGGAGCGGAGGATTGCCATCGACAAGACAAGTATGGATCAGTACTCCGGGCATGTATCCGGTGACGGTATCAGATGTATCGGGGTGTACGGGAAGTGCAAGTGTGACGGTAGCGGAGAATGCCTTACCCCAGCCGCTGATAACGGGACCAGGAAGTTTCTGTACGGGCAACACTGCGATACTGGACGGAGGGACCTGGGCCTCGTATGAATGGAGTACCACAGCGATCTCCCGGACAATAACGGTATCAACAGGAGGAACCTATGCGCTGACAGTGGTAGATGGAAATGGCTGTGTAGGGACGACGAGCCGAGCGATAGAAGAATTAGCGGAATTGAGTCCGGGAATAAGTGGAGACAGAGATTTCTGTGCAGGATTGAGTACAACGCTGACGATAGAACCGGGCTATACGACATATCAATGGCTGGACAATTCGAGCATGAATCCTGATCGGGTGTTTACCACGGGGGGGACATTTACGGTGAGAGTGACAGATGCGGATGGCTGTAGTGGAACGGGAACGGTGACAGTAGAAGTGCTGCCATTACCGATAGCAGATGCGGGAGAGGACAAAGAGCTTACCTGCAGAGATTCAGTACAGACACTGGGAGGAAATAATACACCACAGAGTGGTCATAGATATGAGTGGAAAGAGATCAGTGGAACGGTAGTATCGGGAACGGGAAGACTGTTGGAAGTAACTACAGCGGGAATGTATGAATTACTGGTAGTGAATAGTCAGACGGGATGTATGAAGACAGACACAGCAAGGGTAACGCTGAATGCGAATCTGATAACGGATGCAGAGATTACATCGAAAGATCCGACGTGTTTCAACGACCGGGATGGAGCGATAGTGATAGAGACGGTAATAGGAGGGACGAGTCCATACACGTATACGATTAACAATCAGACGGGTCAACAATTACAGGGATTGAGTCCGGGGAGTTATGATGTGGAGATAGAGGATGCGAATGGCTGCCGATATACGGCGCAAATCATATTGAACAATCCGGAGCAATTGACACTGGATGTAGGACCGGATCTGACGCTAAGTTATGGAGATACGCTGGTGGTAGTACCAGTAACAAATATGTCACCGCCATACACGAACCTTGAATGGTTGGAAGGAGACACGATCTGTACAGGGTGTATAAATTTGGTATTGGATATCATCCCTGAATTGTCGAATATATACAGGCTGACATTGGCGGATGCGAATGGATGTGAGGTGAGTGATTTTCTGAGAGTGACACTGAAGAGAAACCGGAATGTGTTTATTCCGACGGGTTTTTCTCCTGATTTTAATGGTCGAAATGATAGGCTCACTGTTTATGGAGGGAAAGACCTGATTAGAGTGAAGTCATTCAAGGTATTCGACAGATGGGGAGAGATGGTTTTTATTGAAGAAGATTTTCCGCCGGCTGATCTGGAAGAGAATATACCTCATGGATGGGACGGGACATTTCAAGGCAGGGAATTGGTTCCTGCAGTTTATGCTTATCTGGCTGAAGTGATCTTTAATGACGGACAAATAATAAAGGTCTATGGAAATGTCGCTTTGATCCGCTGACCAGGCAAAAATATAGATTCATATAATCACTCACCGGAGTATCACTTTTTTGCAATTGCTAATCTGTAGTCAAAAATTTTATTAATTGAGAGACAACAAATTGTTACCAATTTGTATCTAATAAGGACTAATACTTTTGATAAATGAAAAAACTTTTATTAGAGACAGTTCTTCATTGCGACAGATAAATGATATTTTTACGGCCCGCTTGCAAATTATAAAAAATTATAATTTTTATCCTGCGGCACTATCAATACAAAATTCGGCAGCTATTATCTTGATTATCTAAATTCAATTGCTTGTGAATACCTTTTTACTGCGCTTATCTTGTTTTTTTATTGCATTCACTTTTATACAAATAGATATTAATGCTCAGCTGTGTCCGCCGGACCCTAATGCTCCTCAGCCTACTATAAATTGTAATGTAGCACCTATAGTTTGTGAATTACAAAACTTTTGCAGCACCCTGCCCCTGGATAGTGAGTTTCCAGATATTGGTGTTAGTGGATGTCCCAATTTTGGTGCTCTGAATAACCCCGCATACTTCAGTTTTATTGCAACTAATAGCACAATTACAATTACAGTTGTATATGCTAATTGTACAACCCCTCCAGGTGGAGCAGCTGGTATCCAATTAGCCGTGTTAACAACTTGTCCGGGCGGTGGAGGTCAGATGAATGCTGTACCCGGAACATGCTTTGCTCAATGTGACGGAACCACAAGTGGAAGCCAAACCATCAGTGGCTCCACATTTATTATAGGACAGCAATATTGGTTTGTAATGGATGGCTGTTCCGGTTCAGTGTGTGAATACCAAATTGTAAATGCGATAGGAATTGAAGCGCCATCATTGGTGGGTCAGGAGCCGGTTGATACAGATCTTGAGGGTCCTACGGTAGTATGTCCCGGGGAGGAATTTGCCGTAGAGATTACGAACGGCATTTTTGCAAATGAGTTTTTCTGGGAAGACCCATTCCTGGGTCCAACCACGACGGTCTTACCTGAAATCACAATTACTATTCCGGATGGTCAGCCGGATGGACCATACACTGTATGCTTGCTGGATGCGGATAATCCCTGCAGTGAAAGCTTGACAGAATTAAACCCTGGATATACGGGTGCCTGTTTCACATTTAATGTGGTGCAAATTTCAGAGACCGACGTTGGACCTTTCCCGGTTTGTTTGGGGGATGATTATATCAGAGACGGCATGACATTTACTCCCGGAGCTGAGGGTACATTCACGACAGATTATATGCTAACCTCCCCTCGTGGATGCGATAGTATAATCAACCTGACCCTGGAAGTTATATTCAATGACGCCATCGAGATGGAAGCTACCATATGTGAAGGGTCGACATTTACAGATCCAATAATTGGAGATATGAGTGCTGCGGGAACATACTCCCAAACTATTACAAATGCGAATGGTTGTCCGCAGGAATATGAATTCACTTTAAAGACAATTGATGTAGAGGCTATATTAGACCCTACAAATGACATATTTTTTGTTGATTGTCCCTCTGACCCGATAGAGGTCAATGGCGGATTTACCTCAACAGCAACCTTACAATTGGATAATGAAGACTTATCGAATGGATTGACTTTTGAGTGGCTATTAAATGGAGCACCCAACTCTACAGATCCCTTACTATTCACGATAGTACCGGGTATGTATACATTTATTGCTACGTATAATAATAATGGGGAATTTTGCAGAGATACAGCAGAGATACAGATTGAATATACCGCCGTCAGCCCTGAGGTGCCACAAGTGGCCTATTCTCCATCAGGATGTTTAGGTAATACTGCGACATTTGAGTTATTGACATTTGATCCAAATGTGGAGATACTTTGGGAGACATTTGGCACGATGACGATAAATGGCGTGGATAATGGAAGATTTCTAAATGTCACTTTAGATTACCAGGGAGTCAATCAGGTATGTGTAACGGTAACTAACCCTACTTGTCCTGTATTAACAGAAACATTTTGTTTTCAAGTTCAGGTGGATGACCAGCTTGCCATAGTAATTGCAGGAGATGACAGATTTTGTGACGGAGCGAATACACAATTAACAGCTCAATCAGGAGCCTCTAATCCCACTTTTGAATGGTCTACAAGCTCCACAAATAATAATATAACAGTAAATGCTCCTGGTATTTACATGGTAACAGTAACGGATGATCGTGGTTGTTCAGGTTCATCTTCAGTCACAGTAACCGAGGTAGCAAATCCTGCCCCAATGATTACGGGATCAGCCTCCTATTGTACAGGATCGAATACAACGCTAGCTGCATCGGGAGGTCCATTTGCGACTTATTTATGGACGGGAGGAGCGAATACTCCGAACGTGACAATTAACACTCCGGGCACAGTTGTGTTGACAGTAACGAATGCAGATGGATGTTCAGGGACGGCCTCAGTAACTGTATCAGAGCAAACGGAACTGAGTCCAGCGATAGGAGGTCCATCAGGTTTTTGTAGCGGGCAGATGGTTACATTGGATGCCGGGGCCTTTTTTGCTACTTATTTGTGGTCCAATGCAGCAGTGACATCCTCCATTCAAACAAATACGGGAGGAGTATATTCAGTAACGGTGACGGATGCAAGTGGTTGTAGCGGGACCTCATCAGTGACAGTGGTGGAGAACAACAATCCGGTACCGATGATCACGACGCCATCATTGCAGGTATGTCCGGAGGACGATGCTTTGCTGACGGTGAATTTGGCGAATGTGAGTTACATGTGGAATAATAGCACGACTGGGCAGACACTGACAGCAGTGAATGCGGGCACATATAGTGTGACAGTGACAGATGGGAATGGATGTACGGGCACGACGAGCGTGACGACGACGGAGTTTACCTCGCCATCCCCTGTGATAACGGGTCAGGATTATTATTGTGCGGGAGGGGATGTGAGTATAGGAGTGAGTGCAACATTTGCGGGATATGAATGGAGTGGAGGGGTACCGCAGAATGCGCAGAATACGACAGTGAATACGGCGGGCACATATGTGGTGACGGTGACGGATGGGAATGGGTGTTCAGCCAATACGAGTTTTATGGTACGTCAGGAGGCAAATCCGGTACCGGTAGTACAGGGTGGAGGAGATGTGTGTGAAGGATTTTCGGCGACATTGAGTACAACGCAGGCATTCACTGCCTACAGCTGGAGCACTGCAGCCATAACGCCAACAATAGATGTGAATACAACGGGAACATATATAGTGACGGTGACGAATACACTGGGCTGTGAAGGTACGGCCCAGGCGAATGTGACGATAAGACCGACGCCGACAGTGGTGATAGGAGGATCCTCTACATTTTGTATAGGATTTAGTGCGACGCTGGATGCAGGAAGTTTTACGACATATTTGTGGAGTACGGGGGCGACAAGTCCGGAGCTGATAGTAAATGTAGCGGGCCAATATTGTGTAACAGTGACGGATCAGTATGGGTGTGTGGCATCAGCCTGTAAGGATATCATCCAGGATACGGAATTGAATACGACCATAACGGGAGACGCTTTTTATTGTGCAGGCGACTCGACGCGGGTAGATGCGGGAGGAGGATTTGCGATGTATACCTGGAGCGGAGGATTGCCATCGACAAGACAAGTGTGGATCAGTACTCCGGGCATGTATACGGTGACGGTATCAGATGTGTCGGGGTGTACGGGAAGTGCAAGTGTGACGGTAACGGAGAATGCCTTACCCCAGCCGCTGATAACGGGACCAGGAAGTTTCTGTACGGGCAACACTGCGATACTGGACGGAGGGACCTGGGCATCGTATGAATGGAGTACCACAGCGATCTCCCGGACAATAACGGTATCAACAGGAGGAACTTATGCGCTGACAGTGGTAGATGGAAATGGCTGTGTAGGGACGACGAGCCGAGCGATAGAAGAATTAGCGGAATTGAGTCCGGGAATAAGTGGAGACAGAGATTTCTGTGCCGGATTGAGTACAACGCTGACGATAGAACCGGGTTATACGACATATCAATGGCTGGACAATTCGAGCATGAACCCTGATCGGGTGTTTACCACGGGGGGACATTTACGGTGAGAGTGACAGATGCGGATGGCTGCAGTGGAACGGGAACGGTGACAGTAGAAGTGCTGCCATTACCGATAGCAGATGCGGGAGTGGACAAAGAGCTTACCTGCAGAGATTCAGTACAGACACTGGGAGGAAATAATACACCACAGAGTGGTCATAGATATGAGTGGAAAGAGATCAGTGGAACGGTAGTATCGGGAACGGGAAGACTGTTGGAAGTAACTACAGCGGGAATGTATGAATTACTGGTAGTGAATAGTCAGACGGGATGTATGAAGACAGACACAGCAAGGGTAACGCTGAATGCGAATCTGATAACGGATGCAGAGATTACATCGAAAGATCCGACGTGTTTCAACGACCGGGATGGAGCGATAGTGATAGAGACGGTAATAGGAGGGACGAGTCCATACACGTATACGATTAACAATCAGACGGGTCAACAATTACAGGGATTGAGTCCGGGTAGTTATGATGTGGAGATAGAGGATGCGAATGGCTGCCGATATACGGCGCAAATCATATTGAACAATCCGGAGCAATTGACACTGGATGTAGGACCGGATCTGACGCTAAGTTATGGAGATACGCTGGTGGTAGTACCAGTAACAAATATGTCACCGCCATACACGAACCTGGAATGGTTGGAAGGAGACACGATCTGTACAGGGTGTATAAATTTGGTATTGGATATCATCCTGAATTGTCGAATATATACAGGCTGACATTGGCGGATGCGAATGGATGTGAGGTGAGTGATTTTCTGAGAGTGACACTGAAGAGAAACCGGAATGTGTTTGCCCCATCAGCATTCTCACCGAACTTTGACGGAACGAATGAGAAGTTCACGATATATGGAGGAAGGGATGTGATCAGAGTAAAATCCCTCCAGATATTTGACAGATGGGGAGATATGGTATATACGGAAGAGGACTTCCCGCCATTTGATATGGATCCGACCCGCCAACATGGCTGGGATGGGACGCATGGAGGAAAAGAGCTAACTCCAACTACATATGTGTACAAGGCTGAAGTAGTTTTTATAGATGGCGAAATAATACAGGTTTATGGAGAAGTGGCCTTGATGCGCTGATCTATATATTATTACAAACCCAACTTGCCTGAATTTGGGAATCTCCAATTCAGGCAAGTTGGATGACCCTTTTTAAGTGAGCTCAGCTTCATTTAAATTATTTTATTTTACTCTTCTAAATCATCGGGTAAGGCAACAAGTTTAATTGAATTTGTATCTAGTTTACTAATTCCATTGATTGCTATATTAAGTTTTGTTAGTGCCAATTGTTCCAAAACAGCAAATTAATGGTATTATTGCGGTTCGGTTTCCAGTTTTGTAAAATTTTAGTCTTCTATTTGAGCGCTAAGCAATACAAAATTCGGCAGCTAATATCTTGATTATCAAAATTCAATTGCTTGTGAATACTTTTCTACTACGTGGTATTTGTTTTTTTATCGCATTCACTTTTCTCCAAATAGATATTAATGCTCAGCTGTGTCCTCCAGACCCTAATGCCCCGCAACCTACCTTGAATTGCAACGCCGCACCAATTGTTTGTGAGTTACAAAATTTTTGCAGTACGCTGCCCCTGGATAGTGAGTTCCCGGATATTGGAGTAAGTGGTTGCGCGGGATTTTCTGCATTGAATAATCCGGCTTACTTTAGTTTTATAGCCACCAACACGACGCTATCCATTACAGTTGTTTTTGCAAATTGTACAAATAACAACCCCGGTATTCAACTGGCGGTGTTAACCACATGTCCGGGAGCTGGGGGTCAGATGACTGCTGTACCAGGAACATGCTGGCAAGATTGTAATGCAAGTGGAGGAAGCCAGACCATCAGTGGTTCCACATTTATAATAGGACAGCAATACTGGTTTGTCCTGGATGGATGTTCTGGATCCGTATGTGAGTACCAGATCGTTCAGGCTATAGGTATAGAGGCACCATCATTAGCGGGCCAGGAGCCTTTTGATACGGATCTTGAGGGTCCTACGGTAGTATGTCCCGGGGAGGAATTTACTGTAGAAATCACAAATGGCATTTTTGCAAATGAGTTTGCCTGGGAAGATCCTTTTCTTGGCCCAACTATGACTGTGTTACCTGAAATCACAATTACTATTCCGGATGGTCAGCCGGATGGACCATACACTGTATGCTTGCTGGATGCGGATAATCCCTGCAGTGAAAGTTTGACAGAATTAAACCCTGGATATACGGGTGCCTGTTTCACATTTAATGTGGTGCAAATTTCAGAGACCGACGTTGGACCTTTCCCGGTTTGTTTGGGGGATGATTATATCAGAGACGGCATGACATTTACTCCCGGAGCTGAGGGTACATTCACGACAGATTATATGCTAACCTCCCCTCGAGGATGCGATAGTATAATCAACCTAACCCTGGAAGTTATATTCAATGACGCCATCGAGATGGAAGCTACCATATGCGAAGGGTCGACATTTACAGATCCAATAATCGGGGATATGAGTGCTGCGGGAACATACTCCCAAACTATCACGAATGCGAATGGTTGTCCGCAGGAATATGAATTCACGTTAAAGACAATTGATGTAGAGGCTATATTAGACCCTACAAACGACATATTTTTTGTTGATTGTCCCTCTGACCCGATAGAGGTCAATGGAGGATTTACCTCAACTGCTACTTTACAATTGGATAATGAAGACTTATCGAATGAATTGACTTTTCAGTGGCTATTAAATGGAGCACCCAACTCTACAGACCCTCAACTATTCACGATAGTACCGGGTATGTATACATTTATAGCTACGTATAATAATAATGGGGAATTTTGCAGAGACACAGCAGAGATACAAATTGAATATACCGCCGTCAGTCCTGAGGTGCCACAAGTGGCCTATTCACCATCAGGATGTTTAGGTAATACTGCGACATTTGAGTTATTGACATTTGATCCGAATTTGGAGATACTTTGGGAGACATATGGCACGATGACGATAAATGGCGTGGATAATGGAAGATTTTTAAATGTTACTTTAGATTATCAGGGCCTGAATGAGGTATGTGTAACGGTTACAAACCCTACCTGTCCCGTATTAACAGAACAATTTTGTTTTCAAGTTCAGGTGGATGACCAGCTTGCCATAGTAATTGCAGGAGATGACAGATTTTGTGACGGAGCGAATACACAATTAACAGCTCAATCGGGGGCATCCAACCCCACTTTTGATTGGTCTTCAGGGACATTTTCGAATAGCATAACAGTAAATGCTCCCGGTATTTACATGGTAACAGTAACGGATGATCGTGGTTGTTCAGGTTCATCTTCAGTCACAGTAACCGAGGTAGCAAATCCTGCCCCAATGATTACGGGCTCAGCCTCCTATTGTACAGGATCGAATACAACGCTAACTGCATCGGGAGGTCCATTTGCGACCTATTTATGGACGGGAGGAGCTACGACACCGAATGTGACAATAAACGCACCTGGGACTGTAGTATTGACAGTAACGAATGCAGATGGATGTTCAGGCACGGCATCAGTAACTGTATCAGAGCAAACGGAACTGAGTCCAGCGATAGGAGGTCCATCAGGTTTTTGTAGCGGGCAGATGGTTACATTGGATGCTGGGGCCTTTTTTGCTACATATTTATGGTCAAATAATGCGACAACATCGAGTATACAGACGAACACGGGAGGAGTATATTCAGTAACGGTGACGGATGCAAGTGGCTGTAGCGGGACCTCATCAGTGACAGTGGTGGAGAACAACAATCCGGTGCCGATGATCACGACGCCAGCATTGCAGGTATGTCCGGAGGACGATGCTTTGCTGACGGTGAATTTGGCGAATGTGAGTTACATGTGGAATAATAGCACGACTGGGCAGACACTGACAGCAGTGAATGCGGGCACATATAGTGTGACAGTGACAGATGGGAATGGATGTACGGGCACGACGAGCGTGACGACGACGGAGTTTACATCACCTGCGCCTGTGATAATGGGTCAGGATTATTATTGTGCGGGAGGATGTGAGTATAGGAGTGAGTGCAACATTTGCGGGATATGAATGGAGTGGAGGGTACCGCAGAATGCGCAGAATACGACAGTGAATACGGCGGGCACATATGTGGTGACGGTGACGGATGGGAATGGGTGTTCAGCCAATACGAGTTTTATGGTACGTCAGGAGGCCAATCCGGTACCGGTAGTACAGGGTGGAGGAGATGTGTGTGAAGGATTTTCGGCGACATTGAGTACAACGCAGGCATTCACTGCCTACAGCTGGAGCACTGGAGCCATAACGCCAACAATAGATGTGAATACAACGGGAACATATATAGTGACGGTGACGAATACACTGGGCTGTGAAGGTACGGCCCAGGCGAATGTGGTGATAAGACCGACGCCGACAGTGGTGATAGGAGGATCTTCTACATTTTGTATAGGATTTAGTGCGACGCTGGATGCAGGAAGTTTTACGACATATTTGTGGAGTACGGGGGCGACAAGCCCGGAGCTGATAGTAAATGTAGCGGGCCAATATTGTGTAACAGTGACGGATCAGTATGGGTGTGTGGCATCAGCCTGTAAGGATATCATCCAGGATACGGAATTGAATACGACCATTACGGGAGATGCTTTTTATTGTGCAGGCGACTCGACGCGGGTAGATGCGGGAGGAGGATTTGCAATGTATACCTGGAGCGGAGGATTGCCATCGACAAGACAAGTGTGGATCAGTACTCCGGGCATGTATACGGTGACGGTATCAGATGTGTCGGGGTGTACGGGAAGTGCAAGTGTGACGATAACGGAGAATGCATTACCCCAGCCGCTGATAACGGGACCAGGAAGTTTCTGTACGGGCAACACTGCGATACTGGACGGAGGGACCTGGGTCTCGTATGAATGGAGTACCACAGCGATCTCCCGGACAATAACGGTATCTGCAGGAGGAACCTATGCACTGACAGTGGTAGATGGAAATGGCTGTGTAGGGACGACGAGCCGAGCGATAGAAGAATTAGCGGAATTGAGTCCGGGAATAAGTGGAGACAGAGATTTCTGTGCAGGATTGAGTACAACGCTGACGATAGAACCGGGCTATACGACATATCAATGGCTGGACAATTCGAGCATGAACCCTGATCGGGTGTTTACCACGGGGGGGACATTTACAGTGAGAGTGACAGATGCGGATGGCTGTAGTGGAACTGGGACGGTGACAGTAGAAGTGCTGCCATTACCGATAGCAGATGCGGGAGAGGACAAAGAGCTTACCTGCAGAGATTCAGTACAGACACTGGGAGGAAATAATACACCACAGAGTGGTCATAGATATGAGTGGAAAGAGATCAGTGGAACGGTAGTATCGGGAACGGGAAGACTGTTGGAAGTAACTACAGCGGGAATGTATGAATTACTGGTAGTGAATAGTCAGACGGGATGTATGAAGACAGACACAGCAAGGGTAACGCTGAATGCGAATCTGATAACGGATGCAGAGATTACATCGAAAGATCCGACGTGTTTCAACGACCGGGATGGAGCGATAGTGATAGAGACGGTAATAGGAGGGACGAGTCCATACACGTATACGATTAACAATCAGACGGGTCAACAATTACAGGGATTGAGTCCGGGAGTTATGATGTGGAGATAGAGGATGCGAATGGCTGCCGATATACGGCGCAAATCATATTGAACAATCCGGAGCAATTGACACTGGATGTAGGACCGGATCTGACGCTAAGTTATGGAGATACGCTGGTGGTAGTACCAGTAACAAATATGTCACCGCCATACACGAACCTTGAATGGTTGGAAGGAGACACGATCTGTACAGGGTGTATAAATTTGGTATTGGATATCATCCCTGAATTGTCGAATATATACAGGCTGACATTGGCGGATGCGAATGGATGTGAGGTGAGTGATTTTCTGAGAGTGACACTGAAGAGAAACCGGAATGTGTTTGCCCCATCAGCATTCTCACCGAACTTTGACGGAACGAATGAGAAGTTCACGATATATGGAGGAAGGGATGTGATCAGAGTAAAATCCCTCCAGATATTTGACAGATGGGGAGATATGGTATATACGGAAGAAGACTTCCCGCCATTTGATATGGATCCGACCCGCCAACATGGCTGGGATGGGACGCATGGAGGAAAAGAGCTAACTCCAACTACATATGTGTACAAGGCTGAAGTAGTTTTTATAGATGGCGAAATAATACAGGTTTTTGGAGAAGTTGCTTTGATGCGATAACTTAATGAACTTCTTCATTTACTGGAAATAAATATAAGAAAGCCGGATAGCCTTGAGTTATTCGGCTTTCTTATTTATAAGAAATTGACAAACGAAAGAATATTGACATGGATGATCTTTCAATTTTCCTAAAGCCAAATTTGGACTGTGGATAATTAGAATCATAATCCTTATTATTGTCACCTGACAAAATCATAATTATCCGACAAATGAATATCCAGGTAATTTTATAGTATGGGATCCATGAAATTTCTATGGATTTTATCAATACTGATATTCTGCAATTGTTCGCTGAATGCTCAACCGGATTTGCCATTTATGATGCCATATATCAGGCATTTCACTCCTGAAATATATAATGCACAAAATCAAAATTGGGGAATAGCTCAGTCAAAAACTGGTGAAATGTATTTTGCAAACAATGCCGGTTTACTTGAATTTGACGGCTCATCCTGGCGCTTGATGCCACTATTGGATCGCCAAACGCTTCGATCGATTGCGATTGGGGCTGACGGACGGGTGTACGGTGGAGGATTTGAAACATTTGGATACTGGGATCCGGTTCAATACCAATCAAACTACTTCAGAGCACTGAGTGCTGAACTTAAAATTTCCCTGGGAAAGGAGGAAATATGGAATATTTTGAGCAGAGATTCCGGTTTGTATTTTCAATCATTTTCTACCATTTATAAGTTTGATGCAGAGAATATTAATACAATTTTACCTCCGGATAACATTATGTTTCTGCAATCTGTAGACAATAGAGTTTATTTTCAGGTGATAGATGGTGGCATGTATGAATTGAAAAAGGATAACAGCCTGGAGCTTTTACCAGGGTCAAATGCATTGGAAAAGACCAAAGTTTCTTTTATTCTTCCGGGTTTTAAGTCAGGAGAATTATTAATAGGGACGCAGGATGATGGTGTATATCTATATTCGGAGAACGAGATTGTTGCCTGGAAACATCCTTGGAATAATGTCCTTAAATCTCAACAATTAAATAAAGGGATTAAATTACAAAATGGATCCTATGTATTTGGTACTATACTTGAAGGTGTATATATATTTAATTCAAGTGGAAAATTCCTACATCATATCAACAAAGAAACCGGTCTTCAAAACAATACTGTATTGTCCTTATTTGAAGATAAGGATGGAAATGTTTGGGTTGGAATGGATAAAGGGATTGATTTGATTGAATTAAACAACCCTCTCAGATATTTTAATGATTATTCGGGAGCACTTGGCACTGTATATACTGCAATTCTCAATGATGGCTATCTTTATTTAGGAACCAATCAGGGAGTTTATTTTAAAAACATTTCGGAACCGGGACGCAAATTTCAATTATTGCTAGGCACACAAGGACAGGTTTGGGCATTCTATTCCGATGGAACTTTGCTCTGCGGGCATAATAATGGTACATATGAGATCCGGAAAGAAACAGCGAAATTGGTTTCAGACATTACAGGTGGCTGGAGTTTTGCGAAAGTCCCTGGTCATGACAATAAACTGTTAGTTGGCGTATACTCTGGTCTTATCTTATTGAAGAAAGATAATTCAGGATCCTGGGTGTTTGACCGAAGAATTACTGGATTCAACGAACCAGTTAAAAGGCTGTTATTTGATGAAAATCATTTTCTATGGGTTGTACACCCTCAGAAAGGTGTTCACAGGTTATTGCTGGATACTTCATTGGATCATATAAAAGAGATCAAATCTTATGGAGAATCAGATGGTGTTAAGGACCTTTACAAGCTTCATTTATTTCATTGGGAGAATCAAATAGCACTTAAGAGTAATTGTTTATATATCAGGGATCCTAAATTGGATAAGTTTGAATGTATTAACACCGGCAGATATGGTTGGAATGTTAAAGGTAGCAGAATTTTTGGTGCCGATAGTCTTTGGTTTATGAGCAAAAACAGTCAACTGTGGGCAGGAAGGAAGGATACCATACTCCAGAAATTGAACGTCAGACTTGTTCCTGATTATGAACAAATTTTTGAATTTAAGTCTGCAAATGCTCCCCCTTTTTATCTGTTTTGTCAGGAAAATGGATTTGCTATTATAGACAAACAATCTTTTAATAATCATAAAAGTATTGATCAAAGGCTCAGATTAAAATATGCTGAATTAGTTAAGGACGGTAAATCTGTTGAAGGTATTTTAGCTGATAAGGTAAGACTTCATTCCAGTCAAAACTCCATTCGAATTTATTACTCAGAAGTGCGGTTTGATCAGGAACCCATGTACAGGTATAGATTGACTGGAATCGGGAAAGAATGGTCTGAACCCACTACCCAGTCAAGTGTTTATTTTCAAAATTTGCCTCCCGGTGATTATAATTTTGAAGTCAAACCAGAGCCCGGAACAGAAATCGTGCTTTTCTCTTTTACTATTTTGGTGCCATGGTACCAAAGTTGGTGGGCTTATTTACTCTATTTCTTAATTTTTGCTTTTATCATCTTTCTTGTAAGACAATATCTTAGATCGAGACTTTTAGCTGAACGATTCGTATTCGAACAGAAAATGAAGGAACAGGAGCTTTTCCGGGAAGCCATCGCCTCAAAAGAAAAACTTGAACAAGAGGTGCATTTGAAAAGTCGGGAACTGGCCCACTCTGCGATGAGTTTGGTTAGAAAGAATGAAGTGCTGACCGATCTTAAATCCAAACTTCATGAAATGTTTAAAGGTGATGCCAGAGCAAAAGACATTTTTACCCGAATTAATGAGCACATTGAAAGTGATCAGGATTGGGATTCTTTTGTAGAAGTTTTTAATCACGTGCATGATGATTTCTTTAAAAAAATACAATTGAAGTATCCGGATTTAACTCCCGGTGATCTAAAACTGGCTGCTTACCTTCGCCTGAATCTTTCGACTAAAGATATTGCACCTTTGTTAAACATCTCAGTTAGAGGGCTTGAGAACAAAAGATACAGGCTCCGAAAGAAAATGGGCCTACCTGAAGATACCAATCTGACTGAGTATATGATGAGCTTGTAATTTTGACATGGCGTAGTAGTAGTGTAGTAGATTTCTGCACTTTTTGGATCTTAAAAGTTAAATTTGAAGCAACAAGCTGCCAGTGTTACGTAATTATATTTTACTGCCAGGGCAAATTGTAAAAGTTTGTTTCGATTAATTTTCATCTCCTATGCCATTATTTTTCTCGACCTATACTCAGGGAAAGTTCTCTTTATTGATATTGCTGTGTTCAATGTGGGTACAAAATTTGGTCTCTCAAGTCACCCCAACCTCTTTTTCAGCTGAAGTTTATGAGAGGCATATTGATCTAAAATGGGAATATCCAACCAATGCTAATGCTTCCCAATTTCGGATTTATAAATCTTCAGACGGAATTAATTACCAGTTGTGGAGATCCGTTGGCGGAACTAGCAGAGAATCCACTGATTGGACTGGAGAGCAAGGAGTAGATGCAGAATTTCATTATTATATCGTGAGTTCTTTCGTGGGCAACTCAAGTTCGGCGTCTGATACCCTCAGTCTTTCTCCGCAATTAATGAGTGATGATCAATATTTGGATATGGTGCAAAAGCAGACCATCAAATATTTTTGGGATTTTGCACATCCTGTGAGTGGACTTGCAAGAGAGCGAAATAGCTCTGGTGATATAGTTACCATGGGTGGGTCCGGATTTGGAATAATGGCCCTGCTAGTTGGAGTAGAAAGGGGATGGCTGACCAGAGCGCAGGTTATAAGCAGAATGATTCGAATAGTATCATTTTTGCAAATTGCAGATAAATTTCATGGAGTGTATCCTCATTGGATGAACGGTGTAACCGGGAAGACTATTCCATTTAGTACCTATGACGATGGTGCTGATCTTGTAGAAACGGCTTTTCTTATGCAGGGTTTAATTTGTGCCCGCCAATATTTTGATCAGGACAATCCTACAGAGGAAGCACTAAGGAATATCATACACCAGCTTTGGGAAGATGTTGAATGGGATTGGTTCAGAAGAAATAACAGCAATGTGCTTTACTGGCATTGGAGTCCGAACCATGACTGGCGTATGAATTTCCAACTGCGGGGATTTAATGAAACCCACATTACATATATATTAGGAGCCGCATCACCTACGCATAGTATTCCCGGCAGTTTATATTATACAGGTTGGGCAGGAGGAAATTATCGAAATAATGCTATTCATTTTGGCTACCCCGTGATTGTCGGACCTGCTTTTGGAGGACCCTTGTTCTTTTCACATTATTCTTATTTAGGCTTTGATCCAAGGTTCTTAAAAGATGAATTTTGCAATTATTTTGTAAGAAACAGAAATCATACTTTGATTAACCGGGCTTATTGTATTGCTAATCCAAGACAGCATGAAGGTTACTCAGATTTAGTTTGGGGACTTACTGCTTCTGACAATCCATGGGGTTATCTGGCTCATGACCCGGGAAATGATAATGGAACAATTGCTCCTACAGCTGCATTGTCATCTATGCCTTATACTCCTGCTGAAAGCATGGCAACACTTAAACATTTCTACAAAACCTTCGAAGATCGCTTATGGGGCCCGTATGGTTTTTATGATGCGTTTAACTTGAATGTGGATTGGTTTGCAGACTCTTATCTTGCTATTGACCAGGGGCCCATCGTTGTCATGATCGAAAACCATCGTTCTGCTCTTCTCTGGGATCTTTTCATGTCAGCTCCGGAAGTTCAAAATGCTATAGACAAAATCGGATTTATACCCGATTCTACAACTTCAACAATTAATACAACTCTCGAATCTGGTCTGATTGCCCAAATTCAACCTAATCCTACGTCCGGCAATTTTCTTGAAATTATTATAAACTGTCGTATTAATGGACCTGCTCAGATTGAAATATATGATGCTAACTCAAGACTTGTTTCAAGAAAGAAGTTATATTTATGGGAAGCGCATCAGAAAGAAACAATTGACATCTCCAACTTGACAGGCGGGAATTCAGTTTATTATTTAGTCACCAGGGTTGGGGCTAATATCCATTCCAGCTCCTTTATAAAAATTTGAAATAATATTAATCAATCAAATAAATACATAATGAATAAGAAAGCACTCGATTGGATATTAGACGGAACCTAAGGAATTCCGGGTCTATTAATTAAATCGTCAGAGCACATTACATGCGGACTGTCGATGATTGTTCACACCATTCACAAACCATTAATTTTTCAGGTCATGAAACAAATTTTACTTTTTTTACTCATGTTGACTTGCACATGGACTACGGTTCAGGCGCAACAAGTCTATGAAGATTTTGAAAGCGGTACAGCCAGCCTCCCTTGGAATGGAGCTGACGGGACTTACAATGGAGTCATTCCAAATCCCGGCCCGGATGCTGTTAATCCAAGCAGTTTTGTTGGTTCTTACACCAAATCTGGTGCTCATTCATACAGCCTTTTTATTGCTCAGGATTTTGGCAGTAAAATAGATCTTAATGAATACAATCAGTTAAGACTGAAAGTCTGGAGTGCTACAGCTACACCGGTATTATTGAAATTCGAAGGCCCTGGCCAGGGAATCGAAAGAACTGCTGAAATGACAGAAGCAGGAGCATGGAATGAGCTTGTTTTTGATTTTTCAGGCGGAGAAGCGCTTAATAATTTAACCAAAGTGATCATTTTCTTTGATCCGGGTGTGGAGACCAGTGCTCATACTTACTATTTTGATGATTTAATCGCATACAGAGATCAGGAATGTATAGAGACATTTGATGATGGCCCGGCGCTTATCTGGGCGGGACTGGATGGAATTTATGAAGGCATTGTAGATAATCCTGATCCCAATTTTGTAAACCCGAGTCCATTTGTTGCAAAATATACAAAAAGTGGTGCTCATGCCTACAGTTTGTTGCTGGGTGAATCAGATACACCCTTTGATCTTTCAGTATATAATCAATTCAAATTACACCTCTATGCTACAGCTGCAACTCAGGTATTGATGAAAATTGAAGGTCCTGGCTTTGGACTGGAAAAAGTAGTAAATATTGCTGTTGCGAATGTATGGCAGGAATACACTTTTGACTTTAGCTCAGCTTCAAATATTACAGTAGCCAATAAAATAATTTTGTTCTTTGATCCCGGAGTAGAAACCAGTGCGGATGTTTATTATTTTGATAATATCTGTGCGACTTCTCAGGGGGATTGTGAGGGTGTTGAAAAGGACCCGACAGTAATAGATGATTTTGATTGTAACAGAAATGCAACTTATGCAACAGGCTGGGATAGTTTGTCTGTAGTTGTAAACCCATATCCTGGTCCTGATAATTCATCAACCAGAGTGGGACTTGTAAACGATCGCACTGGAGATGGTACTGAATATTATCCTTTGGTGATTGACTATAATGCTCCTTTGAATTTGACGGAGAACAATCAATTCAGCGTGCAAATGTATACTGAACAGGAAGGAACACTTTTGTTGAAGATTGAAGGTGGAATAGGTGGTGCAAAAGAGGTAGCCTTTGATATGGTTCCCAATGCATGGACGACCTATACAATGGATGTAAGTGACCAGGCAGGAAAAGGACATAATAAATTTGTGATATTTTTCAATGCCGGTGTAAATGGTGAAGAGGGTGATGTTTACTACATAGATAATATGACATTGCGCCCTAAAGTTGATGCATTGATTGAGGATTTTGAGGACGGTCTGAGCCTTGGGTGGCAGCCCTTTGATCAAAATGAGATCATTCATGGTACTTTTGATGCACCCGTTCTTAACCCTGCACCGGGAGGAGTAAATTCCACTGATAGTGTAGGTTGCTACAATAAAGGTCTTTCGCCATTCTCAACCTTACAGGCATTTTCTTTAGAGAGCTTTGATTTAAGTGAAAATCCGCAGTTCAATCTGGATGTGCTTTCTCCGGCAGGAGGGGTAGAAGTTACAATGCAGCTGAACTCAGCTTCACAGGGTAACAAAGAAGCTTCAGCAAATATCACGGCTCCTGGTACCTGGGAGACTTTGTCATTTGACTTTTCAGCATTCGAAGATATTGATGATTTTGCTGAAATCAAGTTGATCTTTAATCCTAATGTAGAAGCACAAGGTGAAAGATGGTGTATTGACAATTTGGGTCAAAGTGGTACTACTGTGGACCCATGTGTCGATGTGGTGCCAGATATCAATATAATAGATGATTTTGAATGTCAAAGGAATCACCTTGCTATATTTTACGGGGCAAGCGATTTGACTGTTATAAATAATCCAAATATTACAGCAGAGAATAGCTCATTAAAAGTGGGTCAATATGCAGATCCTGCAGGAATGGCATTTGCGGGAATTGGCTATGAATTTACAAGTCCACCTGATTTGAGTGTGTTCAATATTCTACAAGTTCAGATTTGGAGTGAAAATGCAAACATCCCTGTATTATTCAAGCTGGAAGGCGGATCACCACAGGTAGAGATTTGGGATACCATCAGAACTGCCGGTGCATGGTATAAATTTAATGTAGACTTCAGTGCTCACATGGGTACTAATAATACAAAACTGATTATGTTCATCAATGCAGGTAGTGATAATGGAGGTACTTATCTGGTGGACAATGTTCGCTGGGCTCGTGCAGGTATAAACGGTTGTGCAGTTGATTTTGAGACTCCTGCAACTACTGTAGACAATTTCCAGTATTTCGCCAACGGAACTTTGGAAGCTACAGGTTATCCATTTAAGGTGGTAAATAATCCTTCTCCTTCAGGTATCAACCTAAGTAGCAAGGTAGGTGAATTTGTTAAAGCGGGCGATGCATTACCATTTGCAGGAATGTATGCAAATTTGGACGCTGCGATTGACTTTAAAGGAGTTAAAACAGCTAAGGCTAAAGTTTTAATGGATCACATTGGAAATTTTGCTATCAAATTGGAAGGAGATGCAGTTAATAATTTCGTAGTTGAATTACCGGTTCCTAACACTATCATTAATGAATGGGAAGAACTGAACTATGATTTTGCTACTGTTCCTGATAATTCTGAATTTATGCGTTTGACGCTGTTCTTCGATTTGCCAATTGATGCAACGGGCGTGGACGTGACATCATACTTTGATGATATCGTTTTCGGAGAAGGTGAGTGTGGAACGAATGGTTTAGTTTTCCAACCTATTCCTTTGGAGAAAATAGCTGTTGCTCCAAATCCGGTAAGAGATATGCTTCAGGTTGATCTTTTTGATAATATTGACTTTATTGAAATTTACAATATGCTTGGTGTACGTGTGGCTTCGGTTCGCACGACCAACGAAATCAAGAAATTTATCGATGTGAGCAGATTGTCTCCGGGTATGTTTTCTATGATTGGTTTCCAGAAAGATGGAAAAGCGGTTGGAATGGCCAAGTTTGTGAAGGAGTAAGTTTTTTGAATAGAAGTTTTCAAGATGGAAAGCGTCCTGCACAATGAAAGTTGTGCAGGACCATTTTTCAAGATGACGCTTTATTTTTTATAAAACTTATTCTATGCGCATTCAAAAAATCCTCACCCGATTACTAATTGTTTGGGTATGGTTATTAGTTTGCCCTGCATTAACCATTGGGCAAAATGCAAGTACATTTGTTCCATATAGCAGCGACGAGTTGCAGAAGAGAACATTTCACTATTTCTGGGATTTAGTTGATAATCAATCACAGGTGCCGGATCGATGGCCTACATTAAATTTCTCCAGTATTGCTGCGACCGGGTTTGGACTGAGTGCATATATTATTGGAGCCGAAAGAAGGTGGATTACAAGAAAAGAAGCAGCTGAAAGAGTTGCCAGAACATTACAAGTCTTATACGATCTCCCGCAAGGTTCTCAGGCTTCAGGAGTAGCAGGATACAAAGGATTTTATTATCATTTTCTCGATCATCAAAACGCTCTGCGATTCAAAACCACAGAACTTTCCAGCATAGACACGGGTCTCCTGATGGCAGGAATCCTCTCATGTATGACCTATTTTGATAGCAATGATCCACTGGAAAGGAAAATCAGAGAATTGACAGAAGCGCTTTACAGGAGAGTAGAATGGGATTGGATGCTCAATGAAAATAATCGCCTGAGTATGGGCTGGCATCCAGAGAAGGGATTTATACAAGCTGAGTGGTATGGCTATAATGAAGCCATGATTCTATACATAATGGCCATGGCTTCTCCTACACATCCAATACCAGCAGCTTCATGGGATGCATGGTGTGATCCTTATTATTGGGCTGATTATAAAGGACAAGAGCATATCAATTTTGGGCCCTTATTCGGGCATCAATACAGCCATGTTTGGATTGATTTTAAAGGAATTTATGACAAATACACTAAAGAAAAAGGAATCGATTATTTCGAAAATAGCAGAAGAGCTACTTTGGCCAATAGAGCTTATTGTATAGATAATCCTAAAAGTTTTAAAGGGCATTCGGCAGATATCTGGGGCCTTACCGCATGTGATGGCCCTATGGATTGGGCTTATAAGAATGATATCCGAAAATCTTGCTATTACACCTGGAATAGCTCCTTTCAGGGATATTCTGCAAGAGGAATAGCAATTGATTATTTAGTCGATGACGGAACCATAACACCCACTGCAGCAGGAGGCAGTTTTCCATTTGCTCCTAATGAAGCTGAACATACGCTTCAGTATATGTGGAATACCTTACAAGATTCACTGGTAGGAACCTATGGATTCAAAGACGCATTTAATCTGAGCTTTGATGCCTGTGGCAAGCTTCCCGCAGGATGGTTCAATAAAGACTATCTTGGAATTGACCAGGGACCAATTTTATTGATGATAGAAAACCACAAAAGTGGCCTACTCTGGAACATTATGAAGAAGAATCCTTACATCATTGATGGTCTTAAAAAAGCAGGATTTGAAGGTGGCTGGCTTACTGAGTCAAATACAAAAGAAAAACAAGTCAAAGTGATAGCCAATCCTGATGTACATGCTGATCCGACAGCACTTTTTTCCAGGAATATATTTACATCAAAAAGTGAAAGTAAACTTCCCTACCGCTTAAAATCACCATCTCAATTAATTAGGAATGAAAAATACCCACTTACCATCTTTTTGCACGGCTCAGGAGAGAGAGGAACTGACAATAATGCCCAGCTTAAAAATGGAGTACTGAGTTTTATTGAGCCTCACGGGGGTCCTGAAATAAATGGATTTTTGCTGGTTCCACAATGTCCTCTGAATGACAGGTGGTCGGAGATGGACTATACAAAACCAGCAAAGTTTCAGGAATCACCTACGAAAGCAATGCAGGCTTTGATGGAATTAATTGATATAATTCTTTTGGATCATCCTGAAATAGACAGAGACAGAATCTATTTGTGTGGCTTATCAATGGGTGCTTCAGGTTTATATGATCTGCTGAGCAGAAAACCGGACCTTTTTGCCGCTGCTATTCCTGTTTGTGGTGCTGCAGATATTGAGAAGGTGAATGATTGGAAACATATTCCGGTTTGGGTTTTTCATGGAAGACTGGATGATGTAGTCCCGGTTCATTTTTCCAGAAATGTCCATTCAAAATTGAGATCACTTAATGTAGATACAAACTATACAGAATACAAAACACTAAGACATGACTGCTGGGATCAGGCTTTTTATCAGCCCGAGACGCTGCAATGGTTGTTCAGACAACAGAAGAATCTAACACAAACAGAACAAAATCACAAAAAATAATATGCAATTTTTGAAACATTCATTTCCCCTGCTAAGGACTCCAGCATTGCTGATTCCAGTATTGTTCATTATGATATCCTGTCAGCCTCAGACTCAGCGTTTGGCTACTTCTACTTTGAATATCAATCAACGGGTAGATTCCGTCCTTGCACTTATGAATCTCGAAGAGAAAATCGGCCAGCTTACATTATACACTACAGACTGGGAATCAACTGGACCAACAATCCGAGCAGGTTATGTGGATGATATCAGAAGTGGCCGTTGTGGTGCATTATTCAATAGCCATACTGTTGATTTTACAACACAATTGCAGAAAGTAGCAGTGGAAGAGACAAGGTTGAAA
The DNA here is from genome assembly GCA_016706365.1 of Saprospiraceae bacterium. Taxonomy (GTDB): domain Bacteria; phylum Bacteroidota; class Bacteroidia; order Chitinophagales; family Saprospiraceae; genus SLDF01. The sequence continues at coordinate 48,870 of JADJJU010000025.1, read as the reverse complement.
ATTCCGCTTCTTTTTGGGTATGATGTAATCCATGGATATAAAACAATTTTTCCAATTCCTTTGGGAGAATCTTCCAGCTGGGATCTGACAATCATGGAAAAAACCGCTGCAATTGCTGCCGCGGAAGCTGCAGCAAGCGGCTTACACTGGACATTTGCTCCCATGGTGGATATAGCTCGTGATCCCAGATGGGGAAGAGTCATGGAAGGGGCAGGTGAGGATACCTGGCTTGGATCCAGAATTGCCGAGGCAAGAGTAAAAGGTTTTCAGGGAAAAGGAATTGGAAATACAGATGCAGTTTTATCCTGCATCAAACACTATGCAGCTTATGGAGCTCCTGTAGCAGGCAGGGACTATAATACTGTAGATATGAGTGAGAGAGCATTCAGAGAATATTATTTACCACCATATGCTGCAGGTATTGCTGCAGGAGCAGCAACTGTGATGACTTCCTTCAATGATTTGGATGGAGTCCCTGCTACCGGAAGTAAGTGGCTGATGACTGACATTTTGAGAGGGGAATTGAATTTTCAGGGTTTTGTAGTCACGGATTATACTGCTATCAATGAAATGACTAATCACAGAGTAGTGGCGGATGATAAAGCAGCAGGAGAATTAGCGCTGCAAGCAGGAGTGGATATGGATATGCAGGGGGCTGTTTTTCAAAGATTTCTTGCTCAATCTCTAAAAGAAGGTAAAGTAAGTTTACAAATGATTGATCAGGCAGTGAAAAGAATACTCAGGATGAAATTTGAGTTGGGTCTCTTTGATGATCCTTATAAATTCAGCAATGCAGCGAGAGAGAAAGCAACAGTATTTTCAGCAGCCAATCGCGCAGTTGCAAGAGAGGCAGTCAGGGGAAGTATTGTTTTACTAAAAAATAAAGGTAATGTGCTTCCACTGTCAAAAACACAAGGGAAAATAGCACTAATCGGCCCCTTGGCGGACAGCAAAGCTGACATGCTCGGAGCCTGGTCCGGCTCAGGGGATGCGAAAGATTGTATTACCCTGTTTGAAGGGATGAAAAATGTTATTGGAGCGTCAAGAGTAAGCTACTCTCAGGGATGCAAAGTAAATGGGGAAGACAGATCAGGTTTTGATGCGGCAATTAAATTAGCATCCGGTTCAGATGTAGTCGTTCTTGCTATTGGTGAAGAAGCTGTTATGAGTGGGGAAGCGGCTGCAAGAGCAGATATTTCAATACCGGGTGTACAGGAAGAATTATTACAAAAACTGCTCGCCACCGGTAAGCCCGTTGTAGTGGTACTCATGAATGGAAGACCTTTGGCTATACCGGGAGTGGATTCGACTGCAAATGCCATCATTGAAGCATGGTATGGGGGAACTGAAGCCGGAAATGGAATTGCTGATGTGCTATTTGGTGACTACAATCCATCCGGAAAACTGACAATGAGTTTTCCTTACTCTACCGGTCAAATCCCGGTTTATTACAACGAAAAGAGCACCGGAAGGCCGTTTAATCCTGAATCAAAATGGACCAGCAAATATATCGACAATCCAAATGCTCCTTTGTATCCATTTGGATATGGATTAAGCTATACTCAGTTTAGCATTTCAGATCCAAGGGTCTCAAAGACTTCTTTCTCAAACAGGGACACAATTTCAGTAACTGTAAAATTGACTAATACAGGCAAAAGAGCCGGGGCTGAAGTGGTGCAATTGTATATTCAGGATAAAGTATCAGAAGTCACCAGACCTGTGAAGGAATTAAAAGGTTTTGAAAAAGTAATGTTGGAACCAGGTGAGAGTAAGGATATTGTTTTGAAACTTGACAAAAACCATTTTTCATTTTTCAAAAGAGATATGTCATATGGTACCGAGCCGGGTGAATTTTTAATTATGGTTGGGCCCAATTCAAGAGATTTGAAGACAACAACAGTTAAATTAATTGACTGATTGAGTGCGAATAGTGTGAATGATTTTTTAATAAAAGCATGTAAATGAATAAAATTCTACAAGTATGAGATCTCAATACAAATCATTTCTCAATCAACCGGCTAACTGGTTGATCCTTTTCACCTTCCTGCTTCCCTCCATTATGTGGGGACAGAACACTGTCACCGGTGTGATTACGGATGGGCAAACACAGGAACCGCTTATAGGGGTTAATGTTGGAATTAAAAACTCGAATAAGGGGACAATTACAGACTTTGATGGAAAGTATTCTCTGGATGTTGATGATCTGAATGTTACTCTGGTGGTCTCGTACATCGGGTATGCCCCTCAGGAAGTTCCTGTCAACGGGAGAACAGAATTGAATATCGTACTCAATGAAAACACTACAATGATTGATGAAATTGTAGTAGTGGCATACGGTACTCAAAGAAAAAGCGATGTGACAGGAGCAGTGTCAAGTGTGAAGGCCAGTGAATTACAAAGAATTCCGGCTCCTGACCTTTCCACAGCATTACAGGGGAAAGTTGCAGGTCTTGAGGCAATTTCAAGCAGCCGACCCGGCGCCAATTCAGAACTTACAGTCCGGGGAACCGGAACCTTCAATGGTAGCCGTCCTATTTACGTGGTGGATGGTTTGATCCTGGATGATCCTGCCAACCTTTCTGCCAATGAGGTAGAAAGTATTGAGGTGCTGAAAGATGCATCAGCTGTGGCATTATATGGTGCAAGAGGAGCAAATGGAGTTATCCTTGTAACTACAAAAAAAGGACAAAGCGGTAAACCAATTTTTAGCTTCAATACTTACTTCGGAATCCAGGAGCTTGATCGTAAAATAGCTTTGACAAATGGTACAGAATACGCAAGGCTTTCTAATCTTGCTGCGATGAATTCCGGAAATACTACACTCCCTTATCCAGATCCTGAAGCTATAGGAGAAGGAACAGACTGGCAGGATGTAATCTATCAGAGAGCACCAATCTCCAGTCAAAACTTATCCGTCAGAGGGGGTTCTGATAAGATGCTTTACTATATCAGCGGAGAAGTGATGCGTCAGGAAGGAATTGTGAGAAGCGGGTATTTTGACAGATATACACTCCGGATAAATAATGAATATAAAATTACAAGCTTCCTGAAGTTTGGTCACAATCTTTCGGCAAATTTCAGAAACAGCAATGGTGAGCCGGGAGGGATAGTGTTTAATGCTATTGCTGCAGACCCTACAGTCCCTGTCAGGGATACTGCAGGAAGGTATGGTGATACTTCTGTTAAATCAAATGTAAGTAACCCTGAAGCACAGCTTGAATACAATGCATACAACAGAGGCAATGAGTTCAGAATGGTGGGAAATGCATATGCAGAACTCTATCTTTGGAAGGGTATTACATATAGATCCAGCTTTGGATTTGACCTTATAAATGCGAGAGGAAAGTCTTTTGTACCTGAGTTTTTCGTTAATGTCCGCCAGCAAAATCCAAATAGTGTATTGACAGTTACCTGGGGAAATACCAGAGACTGGCAATTAGAAAATTTACTTTACTGGAACAAAAGTTGGACAAATCACAGACTGGATGTGATGGTAGGAACTACTGCACAGGATCATACTGAAGAATTTTTATTCGGTAGTAAAAGAGACCTGGTCGGGGTTACAGAAGATTTGTTATTTCTCAATGCAGCAGGTACAGATAATACTTATGGTCACGGAATCGGTGCGTTTTATCGCTATGTATCATATTTGGGAAGAATCAATTATGGATTCAGAGACAGGTATAGTATCACAGCCACATTCAGAAGAGATGGATCATCCAAATTCGGAAAGTTGTCCAGATATGGAAACTTCCCATCCATAGCTGCTTCATGGAGAATTTCAGAAGAATCATTTATGCCTGAAATCAGTTGGTTGAATAATTTGAAGTTGAGAGGTAGTTATGGAATTACAGGAAATGATAAGATTCCATACGACAGGGCGTTCTCGACAATTACCAACCGAATCTTTGCTGTATTTGGTGCAGGCAGTGCAGAAGCTTTAAATTTTGGTGCGATCCAAACAGCAGTTGCTAATGCTACGCTTCAATGGGAAGAGAATGTACACACTAATGTCGGTATTGAGTTTGGGCTTTTAAACAGCAGGCTGACAGGGGAAATAGATTATTTCAGAAAGTTTGGCCGGGGTATTATTACTGACCCAAGTATTCCTGCATATGTGGGATCTCAGGGAAATCCATTTGTCAATGTAGCAGATGTATTGAATTCCGGAGTTGAATGGAATGTACGCTGGAGAAGTAAAGCGGGAAAAGTAAATTATTTTCTGGGAGCAACAGGCAATACTTTGAATAATGAAGTATTGAGTCTGGCTGATAATAAAACTGAAATTCTGGATGGTCCTACCGGAACCACCCTTGCCACAAGAACAGCTGTAGGATTGCCTATTGGGGCGTTTTTTGGTTATAAAGTAGCAGGTATTTATCAGAATGAAGCAGATATCGCAGCTTATCCGAATGTGGGTAACGTAGTGCCCGGGGATTTGCGTTTTGAAGATGTCAATGGAGATGGAATTATCAATACAATGGACAGGACATTTCTGGGAAGTCCTGTTCCGGATTTAATGTATGGATTTAGTGCGGGTGCTGATTTTATGGGAATAGGGCTTTCTGTGGATTTATATGGTGTCACCGGAAATAAGATTGTAAATGCAAAGAAGATGAACAGGTTCTTTGGTGCGCCTAATTTTGAAGAAAGCTTTTTGGATTATTGGACAGGAGAAGGAGATTCAAGCTTAGAGCCCCGGGTAACCAATGGAGCTTATCCCAACTACGAAATGTCAGAGCGATTTCTGGAAGACGGATCATACTTCAGGATCAGAAATATAACATTGACATATGATTTTCCAGAGACGCTTTTGAAGTCTATCAGAATGACAAGGTTACAAATTTTTGCAAGTACTACAAACCCTATAACATGGACCAGTTTTTCAGGTTATTCTCCGGAAGTAGGAGGTGGGCCTGTCAGCAGAGGGATAGACAGAGGCTCTTATCCTGTAGCCAGGGTTTACTCATTTGGATTAAATGCCGGATTCTAAACCAGGGGCATCAATTTTACGTATCATTGAAAAGGTAAAAAGATCAATTTTTCGAACCTAAAAGTTTTTATTATGAAAACATCTGCATATATCATTTTGGCAATTGCTATTCTTTTGCCATTATCCTGTCGCCAGGATTTTCTGGACGTCAAACCTCAGGGTCAATTAACTTCTGAGAATTATTTTGCCAGCACAGAGCAGGCTGTTTGGGCAGTTAATACAGTTTATGCTCATATTAGACAGAATGCGTTGCCTCTCCATTTCATTGGCATGACGGATGTTATATCCGATGATTCTGATAAAGGATCTGAGCCAAACGACGCTATTTTCCTTACAGCATTAGACGAATTTACATTGGATCCGGGACACGCATCAGTTTTGGAAATGTGGAGAACTCAATACACTGGTATTGCGAGAGCCAATCTTTGTGTTGAGAAAATACCGGAAGTACCCGGAATTACAGAGGCTATGAAAAACAGGCTAATTGGAGAAGCTTTGTTTCTGAGAGCTTATTTCTATTTCAATCTGGTGCGTTGGTACGGAGATGTGCCCTTAATCACAAAAACACTGAATCCTGATGAGTATAATCAAACCCGTGCTCCTAAAGATCAGGTGTATCAGCAGATTATAACTGATCTGGTAGCTTCCATTGGATTGCTTCCAGAGCGTACACAATATGCTGCAACTGATATAGGACGTGCTTCGAAAGGAGCTGCAAGAGGAATATTGGCTAAAGTATATTTGACCAGGAGAGATTATGCGAATGCCGAGAAATATGCCCTCGAGGTAGTAAACTCAGGCCAATACACACTATTGCCAAGATATAGTGACATTTTTCTCCCGGTAGGAGAGCATTCCAGTGAAAGTATTTTTGAAATAGGCTGTATGGCAGTTGAAAGCTGGGAAGGCCGTTGTGAATATAACATGGTTCAGGGTGTAAGAGGAATTCCAAACCTGGGTTGGGGATTCAACAGGCCTTCCGATAATCTTGTTGCTGAGTATGAAAACGGAGATCCAAGAAGAGAAGCAACCATTCTATATGTAGGCGAAGTATTGCCGGATGGAAGTGGAGTAGTACAGGATAATTCGGCCCTGATTAATGAGAGATATAATCAAAAAGCCTGGGTACCTGCCCACGTAGGACTTCAGGACAATGGTCCTGGTAATCAGAGACTATTAAGATATTCGGATGTCATTCTAATTCTTGCAGAGGCATTAAACGAACAGGGCAGAGCTGGTGATGCTTTGATTTATCTGAATATGGTGCGTAAAAGAGCAAGAGGCACGAATAATTTCATTCTGCCGGATGTGACTGTTACTGATATGCGTGATTTGAGACATCGCATCTGGAGAGAACGCAGAGTAGAACTTGCGATGGAACACCACAGATGGTTTGATGTGATCAGACAAATGGAAGTGGATCCTGAATATATGCTTCCAAGACTGAAAGCTATTCAGCCACAGTTTGACAGATTCGATCCTATGAAACATCTTTTGTTACCTGTTCCTCAGACTGAAATCGACTTGAGTGGACAAGCTATGAGTCAAAATACAGGGTATTGATATCAGATCAATTCAAATTGTCTAAAGTAACATGAAAAAATTTGGAGCTCATCTCAAAGGCTATGTCCGGGAGATGAGCTTTTTTGTGGCTCACTTTTTGAAAACCAACACCTCCTCACTCTCTTTCAATCCCAATTCATTATTCCGACTATCTGAGAATCGTAGAATCTCCACTTTAAATCCTGCATCCCGTGCTCTCTTAGCTAATCCTTCTGCAGAATATATTCTGACATGATCCTCCTGACCAAAATGTTTTAACCTGTCTGAGGGAGATGTGATAGAAGCATTCTCATAAATCTCCCCACTTTTGAAAGGGGTCTGGATGAGGCATTTTCCTCCGGGTTTCAGGATTCTGTATAATTCCGATAATGCTTTTCTATCTTCAGAAATATGCTCCAGCACATGAAAGCAAATGATGAGATCGAATGTGTTGTCCGGCTCATCAATCTGTGTAATATCCAGTTGTTTGTCTGCCGGAAATTCGGACGCGTAGTCACTAGATGTGTAAGATATTCCTTGCCATTTCTCCAGTTTGCGGCGCAAAGGACGGGAAGGAGAAAAGTGTAAAATTTGGATTCCCGGATGTATCATTTCCTGCAAAAGTATCCACAGTCTTCTGTTTCTGGGTAAACTGCCACAGGCCGGACACAAGAGATCTCCGCTTCCCAGCTGTATAAATGTCCTGAGATTTGCCTGACAGACCGGGCATTTGAATTGACTGCCTTTGTATCCCAATTGATATGAAAGCCACCTGAGTTCAGACTCCCATCGCATTTGCAGGGATCGGGGAATCCATCTTTTCAGGCTGCTATACAGAGACATTTATCTTAATGATATTGACAATGGAGAAAATCAGGCTACCATTTTTTTGTGATGTATGGATAGCGCTCTTCATAACATTTGGCGATATAAGCTTTGACCACAGTTCTTAGGTGCTCTATATTTTCATTTCCGGTGGCAGAGACGAATACATTCTCAAATTCAAATTGATTTTTCAGATGAGCACTTAGCTCTCTCAATATATCCATTTGTGTTTCTTTGTCCACATACGCATCGAAATTGCGCTTTCTGTAAAGGTCTATTTTATTGAAAATCATGAGCATGGGTTTGTCGCCTGCTCCAATGTCTTTCAATGTCTGAAGGACTGTTTTAATGTGATCTTCATGCTGAGGATGAGCAATATCCACCACATGCAGCAGAACATCTGCCTCTCGCGTCTCATCTAAGGTCGATTTAAAGCTCTCTACCAGGTGATGGGGAAGTTTTCGTATGAAGCCTACTGTATCTGACAATAAGAAGGGCATATTCTCCCAAACGACCTTGCGGGTGGTAGTATCCAGCGTTGCAAACAACTTGTTCTCAGCGAATACTTCTGATTTGCTCAGGAGATTCATTAAGGTAGACTTGCCCACATTGGTATAACCCACAAGCGCCATCCTGACCATTTCACCTCTGTTCTGACGCTGAGTAGAATTTTGAAGGTCAATTTTCTCCAGCTTTTTCTTCAAAAGTGTGATTTTGTCCCTTACGATACGACGATCCGTCTCGATTTCTTTTTCACCGGGTCCGCGCATACCGATACCACCTCGTTGGCGCTCCAAGTGAGTCCAGAGTCCTCTAAGTCGTGGAAGTAGATATTGTAATTGTGCAAGTTCAACCTGCGTTTTAGCTTGAGCTGTCTGAGCCCTTGCTGCAAAAATATCCAGGATCAATGTGCTTCGATCAATGATTTTGCGCTTGAAGGCGGCTTCCAGTATATTGGTTTGCTTACCGGTAAGATCGTCATCAAAGATTACAAGATCGATGTCGTGATCCTCTACATATGCCAGAATTTCCTCCACTTTTCCTTTGCCAACAAAGGTTCTGGAATCGGGGTGGGGTAATTTCTGAGTAAATCTTTTGACGGTTTTTGCTCCGGCAGTTTCTGCCAGGAATTCCAGTTCGTCCAGATACTCCAGTATCTGCTCTTCTTTCTGATCCTTTTGGATCAGACCAATGAGAACGGCTTTTTCCGGCTCGGCATTGGCATCATTAAACTGCTTCTTTTCTCCGACATTCCAACCTTTTGACATATAAATCTTGATAGTTCAGGTGGCAAAGATACACACAAATGGAGAAAATTGTGGCTTGCAGAAAAACTCGTGTGCGTTCTAGGGAGCTGTGGCCATCTGTTTTGGCGCTGCAACTCAAGGGTGACGCCCTGGCGCAGTTGGTGTGTTATGGGATAGGCGCTGCCATTCACGGGTGACGCCCCGGCACGGCTGAGCCTGGCCGGGGTGACGTTCTGGAGCTCATTTTGCCGACGGCAAAAATACTTGACGCTGGTAGAGTGGAGGTTTTTAAATATGTTCCATTATTTTGCCAAAGGCAAAATGATAGTTATGTTTGGAATTGGGGTCTAAAATGCCGCTTACGCGGGGACGTCACTCATGACATCGTAGATGGCATGAATGCCTGGGGCGCAGTGAGGAAAGAACCTCGACCTCACCTTTTGCCGGAGGCAAAACACGCCTGTGCCGCATCATCTGAAGGATGTATCGGTATCACCCCTTGTCAGGCGGAGCCGGCAAGGGGCGTCACCGGGGCTAGTCCCCTGCTTGTTAGAATCTCTGAATTATCGCTTTAGCCAGGCAGATGGGTCCTGCAAAGTTTTTTCATTCCAGATCTCAAAGTGGACTTCAGCATATGGATCATCCTCATCGGATGCAACTGTACCGATCATTTCGCCGGTTTTCAGTTTTTGACCTTCTTTTACATGTACATCAGAGAGATTGGAATAGACCGTGTAGTATTTACCATGCTGCACAAGAACCATGTAATTGGCGCCTGGAATTAGTTTTTTACCGATTACCACTCCATCAAATACAGCTCTGACATTTGAAGCTTTTTCGGTACGAATATCGACTCCATTATTAGTTATGGAGATAGAAGAAAGGACAGGGTGTGCCTGCTTTCCAAATCTTCTGGAGATAGTTCCTTTCTGCACCGGCCATGGTAAGCTTCCGCGATTTTTTGCAAAATCATTGGACAACTTCGTGATTTCAGGTGTTGCAGGAATAGCTATAGGTTTATTGACTACTTTATTGGATACAACTTTGGGCTCTGCAGGTTTTGTAGTTGTGGTTTTATTCGCTGTAACAGCAGGCTTTTCAGCCGGTGTTTCTTTTGCTTTGGCAGCCGCAATTTCCCGTTCTTTCGCTTCCATGGCAGCTTTTTCTTTTCTGGCTTTTTCTTCAGCCAGAGCTTTTGCTGCAGCTTCTTTTTTCTGCCGCTCTATTTCGATAGCAATCAGACGTTGTATTTCAGAATTGACTTTTTGTTGTGCAATTTCTTTTTCATTGAGGATTTTTTTGAATCGCTGTTCATCTTTTTTAAGGCTGACCAACAATTCATCTTTTTCATCAAGCTCAGTGGAAAGCTTTAGCTTCTGGTTAACTTCAGATGCCAGGAGCTTACTCTGTTCTCTCTTGTAATTCTGTAACTGATTGATTTTTTCCTGAAGGGCTTCAGTTTTTTCTTTGATGACAATAGCCTGTGATGCACGCATTTTCTTTATCTGATTGACGTACATCCATCTTTGCAATGCCTGATTGAGATTGGTGGCGGAAAATATCAGAAGCAAAGGATCAGTTGAGACTTTGAGCTTATAAGTCTTTTTAAGGATGCGGGAATATTCTGCTAACAGCCGGTCGATTTCTGCCTGAAGGGTTTCAGTTTCCTTTTTATTAACATCTACACTTCGGTCAATAGTTTTAATCTCATTGCGGATTGTGGAAATCAATTCTTCTCTTTTCTGAACCTGAGAATGCAGCATATTGAATCGCTGTAGTTCAGTTTTTTGTTCTTTGGTGGTTTTTTCAAGCAGCTTATTTGTCTGCTTGATTTCAGTGAGAATGCTTTTCCTCTTGTTCTCCAGTTCCTTTCGGGTTTGGGCAAATGCAGGTTGCAATGAGATAAAAATGAGTACCAGTATTAAGACAATACTAGATCTTTCGATACCTGCCTGGAATCTCCACTTTGGCGTCAAATGGGAGTTCCCAGTCGACTTGATTGAATTTAATTTCCACATTGAGCTGATCATCTTTTTCACTTTTCAGTTCGTAAGTGCGAAGATATGAAAAATATTTATCATCTTTTACTAATTGATAATGAATATATTTTGAATTTAATGAGCGTTCAGCGTGATGATCTTTCAATTCCATTTCATCAAGGAAGAATTTTGGGGGGAGCAATGTTATGACAGAAAGAAAATTGTCGTCTCTTCCACGAAGGGTTGTGACTTTGGATTTTTCCTCCTGACAGAATTCCACGCTTGGCTGGATAATGATATTGCCTAGTAATAATTCCTGAATCAGGTGAATATTTAAAGGAAATCCTACACTTTTTCCAAATTCCAGCATTGAGTTGGCCAGATAAGTTCGCTCTATTCTGTTCAAAGCAATAACGCTATCCTTTGTTATGAACACACGAGCTACTTCCAGACCAAATTTTTTCACACTAACCCAGATGAGTTCATCTTTCAGCATTTTTATTTGAGCGGTCACATTATAGTTTTCACCATTCACATCCGCATTGACCTGAGCACTTGCCTGCAGAAATTTTGGAGAATGTTTTCTGCCGGCCAGTTCTTTCATGAAGGTATCTGTGATGACAGGAGCTGCAGTTGTTTTTGTTGTCGTAGTTTTACTTGCGATCTTGGAAGTTTTGCATGAAGCCAGCAGTGAAATTCCTATCAAGCCACACAAAATCAAATACCAGGGAAATCTATTCATACCATTGTTTGTCTTTAATCTTCTTTTTCAGAGTTTCATTATAGGGGTTGAGTTGCAATGACTTTTCCCAATGTATGATAGCAGTGTCAGGTTGATTGAGTTTAAATAATACATCTCCGTACAATTCCTGAACTGTGGAGACATTTTCGGCCCCATTGTCTATGGACTGTTCGAGACTTAATTTTGCTTTGTCCAATTGTTGTTTGGATAATTCTATTCTGGCTTTTGCAGCCAATAAAAGAGGATGCCCCGGATAATTGACGAGTGCAGCTTTGATAAGTGTATCGGCTTTTGGGATATTTATTTTACCGAGAATGAGATGATCTGCCTGCAATACTGTCAGTTCCGGAGGAAGATTCTGAATTTTTCTTGCGGAGTCAAATTCCTTTTCTGCCGCAGCTGCGTTCCCTTCCTGGAAATATGTAGAACCTATTTGAGCATGAATTTCCTGTCTCAGGCGCATATTTTGTCCTGACATTGCGAGTGCTTGTTCATAACCGGATCGGGCTTCTTTGAATTTTCCAAGCAAAGAATATGCCCGGGCATTCATAATCCAAACTGAAATTTTATTTGGAAAAAGATCCAGCGCATTTTCAGTTGTATTAAACAATCCGTTTGCATCACGAGTGATAAACTGCAGTTCCATTAATTGTTCCCAAACAGTGAATGTTGATTTATCAAGTGAAAGGGCTGATTTGTAGGCTTTTATTGCTTCTGAATGATTATTCGAAAGATTGTAAATATCACCTGTAAGTGAAAACACTTTAGCCTCTTTCTGATGCGTTTTAGCCAGTATTTCTGCTAATACAATTAATTCAGCGCTGATTGCCGGATCATATTTTTCATTGAGTTTCTCTACAAAAGGAATGAGTTCTATGATTTTAACATCCAGATTGGATTGAGTATTTGAGAAAAGGGGCTTAAGTGATCGAAGGTAGGTTACATCATCTGCGTTCTTTGTAGAATTTTGAGCTAGTGCTAAAGTAGCTCTTGCGTCAGATGGATCAATTCTGAGGATCTCACGTGATAAACTGTCGGATAATTGCTTGTTACCTTTCTGTTTTTGATAGGTAGCCAGCATGTACAGGTATTCTGTGTTATCAGGATACAATTTGTGCAACTTGTATATTTCATCATTTGCTTCCTCCAATCTTCCCATATTTCTCAGCAAATCATATTTGCGCTGATGAAGCTCTTCATATGACCCAAAAGTAGTTTCCAGGCCGTTTAAAGTAGTAAGGGCTTCTTCATACTTAGATATTCTTACCAGATTATCCACTTTTCTATAGAATATATCAGGATCCTCTTTCTGTATTCGAATTAATTCATCACATAGCAAAGCTGCCTCCTGATAGCGTCCATTTTGCTCGAGTAAATCAACTTTAAATAACAAATAATAATAGTTGTCCGCCTCAAAACGGATAGCATTGTCAATGTTTTGCAGTGCTTTTTCAGGGTCTTCTTTTTTGAGAGAAATCTTTGCAAGTTCAAAATAAACTGCTGCGTTTCGCTTGTCATTCTTTAGAATTTCAAGGAATAAGTTTTCCGCTTTGTCATATTCTGCAAAAAGGCTGAATGTGTAAGCTTCTATGAATTGTTTTTCAATATTGATTTCTTCTTCCGAAATCCGGACCGGTTGAGCAGCTGTTGCAAATCCTGTAAGGATCAATATTCCAATGATCAATTGCTTCATTTAATCGTTCTTTGTTCTCACTGGTAGAGACACCTGTTTGTTGGTAATTTTCTGTTTCTCAAATACAATTTTTCAGATAGAACATAATTTAAGCTACAAAACAAAGTGCAAACCATATTAATTCCCCTTTTATTCTGCAGAAAAAACTCCATCATCTGATCTAACGACGTATGAGTCCGGCTAATTGTTTTGAAAGATTGCCTCAAAATGTATGTGAGAACAGTTCAGGAATTAATTTCTCAGTATAAAATTTCCCATTTTTCAAAATTGCAGCGGGGAACCCGGACAAAAATACTACAAAATATGGGCTCTTTTTCAATATGAACCGGGAGCCGCTTTTCTATAGGTGATTTTGAATTTGGAAAAGTTATTTTATACGACTTCAGTGACTTTAAGATAGTTGGTCATTCCTTTATTTGGAAGAGGCATCGTGCCAGTATTGACAACTATGTCATCAGGTGAGAGGTGGAAATTGGTTTTCATAATTTCTATGATATCATCAATTGTCTCATCGGTCGTGGTAAATTTGTCATAATAATAGCAAGTCACGCCCCATACCAGATTGAGAGTGGAAAGCATATAAGGTCTTTCCGAAAATATAAAAATTTTCACGGAGGGACGATAGCTGGAAAGCTTAAATGCCGTGTAACCGGAAAGAGTCATTCCAAGCAGTGCTTTTGCTCCTAATTGTTCCGCTGTTACAGCTGCATTGTGGCAAATTACATCTGAAAGAAATGTACTTGATTTGGCATTAGGTACTGGTCTTCTAATACCAATTTTATAATTCAATTCTGCCTCACGGATTATTTTATTCATTGCCTGCACGACTCTAGCAGGATGCTTTCCAACGGATGTTTCACCGCTTAGCATCAGCGCATCTGCTCCATCAAGCACAGCATTAGCTACATCGGTTGCTTCTGCTCTTGTTGGGCTTGGATTTGTTATCATACTATCCATCATTTGGGTCGCTACAATCACAGGCCGTGATCTCTGAATGCATCTGAATATAATGTCTTTCTGAATCCCTGGTAGCTTCTCGATGGGCATCTCTACACCGAGATCCCCGCGAGCGATCATAATACCATTGGAAGCCTTGATGATTTTGCCAATATTTGCAACAGCGCTTGGTTTCTCAATTTTAGCTATGATTTTTGCCTGGTGGTTTTTTGCTTCTACTCTGGCGCGTAATTCTTTAACATCCTTTGCACGACGAACAAATGATAATGCTATCCAATTGACTGGCTGAGTGAGTATAAATTCAAGATCAATTAAATCTTTTTTAGTCAGCGAAGGCTGAGATACATCTGTATCTGGAAGATTCACACCTTTATTGGAAGACAAGAGTTCACCATGAAGTACTACAAGTTTTACTGTATCCATTTTATTGGTCTCAACTACCTCCAGCTCCACTTTTCCATCGTCTACTAACACGCGTTCACCTACCTGGACATCTGTCGGAAATTTATCATAGCTCATGTAAATTCTCTCCATGTCACCCTCGCATTCCTGGTTGACAAAAGTGAGCACATCACCGGGATGGATTACCATGCTCCCGCCTTTTATTTTTCCAACTCTCAGTTTTGGTCCTTGCAGATCTGCCAGAATACCAACATGAAACCCGTATTCTTCATTGATTTTGACCAGGTGATTGATTACTTCCAGGTGTTCTTCATGAGTTCCATGCGAAAAATTGAGTCTGAAAATGTTCACCCCAACATGTGCTAGTTCAAGAAGTTTATCATAAGCGCTGCAAGCCGGTCCTACAGTGGCTACAATTTTTGTGTTTTGAGAAGTATGTTGAACTGCTTGATGGATTAATTTAGGCATAGTGTATTTTTTACAATAATTCACAAAGCTACGTTACTAAGATGAAATCTGCGTAAGCTTTGTATTAAATAAGTAAACAATAGATGTGATTGATACTAAATGGAGTGGAATAATTTTATAGTAGGCGCAAATATACAATTGGGTAAAGTTATAAAGTCATATTAATAAAAAAAGTAAAATGATAGTGACAGTAATTATTCACCTGCCAGCAGCTTTCTTCAGAAAATTAAGGTATAATGCAGTGGAGCTTAATTGACAATATTTACTTCTCACCATTTAATTAAGTGATTGACTCATTGAGTAGTAATCAATAGTTGGGGCTTTAGGTTCTAAAAATATATAGAATTCTTTGGAGATGAGTTGTTGAATCGTTTACTTTGCATCAAATTTTACAAACCAAATCTGTCGATCATGTCAAATATTGCTGAAAGGGTAAAAAAAATCATAGTTGAAAAACTAGGAGTAGATGAATCAGAAGTTACATTGGAAGCGAGCTTTACCAATGATTTAGGTGCTGACTCACTGGATACGGTAGAGCTTATCATGGAGTTTGAAAAAGAGTTTGATCTTTCTATTCCAGACGAAGAAGCTGAAAATATCCTTACAGTCGGACACGCTATTACTTATCTTGAAAGAGAAGCTAAGAGCTAGTAAATATAGCCAGTAAAGAATGAGCACTATCAATTAAAAATGGTAGTGCTTTTTTTTTCTCGGTGCTTTTATTTACACTCAAAAGTATCTTAAGGTTCAAATGAAGATTTGAAATGAAGATATTTTATCTAATTTTAATAGTGGAAATTCTGTTGAGCTGAATTGCAAACTTCCAGATTATCTGTTTAGAATGAGATATGCCATATATAACATCTAAATACCGGGTAAATGGATTCAAAGTTTAAGATATATCAGCCTGATTGATATCAAAAATTAAACACATGAGACGAGTCGTCGTAACTGGAATTGGTACATTGACCCCTATCGGAAATGATGTAAAATCATTTACCGAAGCTCTGAAAAAAGGTGTCAGTGGGGCCAACATTATCACACGATTTGATGCCACAAATTTCAAGACCAAATTTGCTTGTGAAATAAAGGATTTCAATCCTGAGCTTCGCGTTGACAAGAAGGAATCCAGGAGGATGGATCATTTTGCTCAATTTGCTATGTATGCGGCAGATGAAGCAATGGAAATGGCAGGTCTTGATTTGGAAAAGATAGATCTGGACATGGCGGGTGTAATATGGGGTTCGGGAATTGGAGGATTAAGATCGCTGGAAAATGAAATAGCGGATTTCGTTAAAGGTAATGGTACTCCAAGGCACAATCCCTTCCTGATACCAAGAATGATCACTGATATTGCTGCAGGTTATATTTCAATAAAATATGGTTTTCGCGGAATTAATTATGCGACCGTGTCAGCTTGTGCATCCTCAACACATGCAATTAATAATGCGACAGATTATATAAGACTTGGCAAAGCTACCGTCATGATTTGTGGTGGTTCTGAGGCTGCAATAACCACATCCGGTGTGGGTGGGTTCAATGCAATGAAAGCCCTTTCAGAGAGAAATGATGATTATCTGACGGCAAGCAGACCTTTTGACAGAGACAGAGATGGCTTTGTACTTGGCGAAGGCGGTGCAGCTCTTGTTTTGGAAGATTATGAGCATGCTAAAAAGCGTGGCGCTCACATTATTGCAGAGATAGCCGGCGGTGGAATGACTGCTGATGCTCACCACATCACTGCACCACATCCGGACGGACTGGGCGCAATGAGAGTAATGCAGATTGCTCTAAAAGATGCAGGAATGAATCCGGAAGATGTGGATTATGTCAACATGCACGGAACATCCACTCCTCTTGGTGATTTAGCTGAAACCAAGGCAGTTATGAGAGTTTTCAAAGAGCATACTTATAATATGAATCTGAGCTCCACAAAGTCCATGACCGGACATTTACTGGGAGCAGCAGGAGCAATAGAGGCTATATGCGGTATTTTGGCTATTCGTGATGGTTTCATACCCCCAACCATCAATCATTTTACTGATGATCCTGAGTTGGATCCCAAAATTAATTTTACATTTAACCATGTGCAGGAACGAAAAGTCAAAGTCATCCTTAGTAATACTTTTGGATTCGGCGGCCATAATTCCTCTGTGATTGTAAAAGCATTTGAGGATTAACTGAGTTTTTTCTTTACACTTCTGACAACGTTTTTATTGATCTGATCTCAGGATTAAAGTCTGAGGTAAGTTACTACCTGAACAAATTTCTCAGCTGTCAAAGTTGTGAATCTGGTATATTATGGATTATCTGTTCAACGAAATAAAAATTGTTGCTGGTAAGGTTTCTTCCGCAAATTTGTTGAACATTGGATGTTTATTTTTAAGTTTGAAGCACTGAAAATTTTATGTTGAAAGTCTTTCGGATTCTATACAATATGTTTTTATCCCCTGACAGGCATCTGGCCAGGAGTCTAAAAGCTGTTTTGGGATTTTTACCCATCAATCTGGAACTTTTCAAACTGGCATTTTATCATCGATCCAGCCAAAATGGGCATGATCAAGCTTCTAATAATGAGCGTCTTGAGTATCTCGGTGATGCAATGCTCTCTTCCATAGTTGCAGAATATCTGTATAAAAAATATCCTTATCAAGATGAGGGATTCCTCACCAAAATGCGTTCCAAAATTGTCAAACGAGATACACTGAATGAGATAGGTGATAAGATGGGTTTAGATGTACTACTTAAGGAATTTAATTCAACCCGACTTAGCAAATCCATGCTGGGCAATGCTGTAGAAGCACTGGTAGGAGCGATTTATCTTCAATATGGATATAAAAAAACTGAAAAATTTGTAGTTCGCAGAATACTACGGGATTATCTTGATATTCATCTCCTTGAACATTTTGACGATAATTACAAAAGTCAATTGCTGGAATGGTGTCAAAAGCAAGGCAAGGAGATCGAATACGAAGTCGTTCAGCGATATAAAATGGACAAACGTGATCGCTTTAAAGTAGCAGTTTTGGTGGATGGCCGCACACTTGCAATAGGCGATGATTTCAATAAAAAATCTGCTGAGCAATTGGCATCTGAAAGTGCCTTACTCGAATTGGGGCTTTTATCCAATGGTACACATTGAAGCTGGAAGCCACTTTCCAAACTTAATTTATAATGGATTTTCCTGAAGATAAAAAAGCTGACATGATGGCCGGAGCAGAGCTTTTATGCGCATTCTGCACAGACATTATAAGCAGTGGTATATATGAAGGAAAAAAAATATGGACAGAAAAACTTACTTACTTAAGTGAACGCCTTGTGGATCTAAAAATGGGATCTTTAGGCCGGCAGATTCGACTTTTTCTTCAAGATTTCGATAAAGAGGATTCCGGATGGGTGGAGCTTTTATTAGAGCAAATTGGAATCTGGCATCTTTGCGGTCTTCATTTAAAGAGGATTTTGTCAAAAGAAATACCAGATGAAAATGAATCAAGCTGGTTGATCTGGGGCGGCTGGACAATTTCTAAGGAACACCTGGAAAATTTACCGATTACAGATGATAATTGGATTGTTATGGGAATAGTCAGAGAAAAGATTGAACAACTACAATCTGTGAGAACCTGGTTTTATGGAGAGCAAAATAAACGCTGGGCTCAACATCTGGAATATTTACCTACATTTCAAAAAACAGGCTTTACCTGGGCAGTTGGAAAAAAATATTCAGCAGCGATGATCTTTTATCCTGGAGTAAATAATTTCAGGGTAAAGGTAAAAGAATTAAGAAGCGAGTCTTTTGCTACCTGGCCCGAGGCCGGCGATTCTTTGGATAACCTGAGTTCGATAGCAGGAAATTTACTTGCAAAAACTCCCTTTCTGTTGAATTATCCTATACTTATCCATTCTGTTCATTTAAGGAAAGCAGGTAAAATCATTAGAATCGCTGACAGATCCGGAAAATATATTTCAGTGCATTCCGCAACCACAATCAAGCCTGAATGGTTGTTACTCTCGCTGGACCGGGAGCTCAGTATTTTCGGTGAATGGGAAAGAGGTGGATTGAAGATCCTGTCCATTGGTTACAGAGCTGAATTTTACAATTAATCAAGTTGATTCATGGATTCCTTGACACAAATAGTATTGGGAGCTGCCGTTGGAGAAGTAGTTCTGGGTAAAAAACTTGGGAATCGGGCTATTGCATGGGGAGCCATTGCCGGTACTATACCTGATTTAGATGTTATTCCAGGAAATTTCATGGATGAGTTGTCAGCTTTGGCATTTCATAGAGGAATTACACATTCAATTACATTTGTGATCTTAGCCTCATTGCTATTTGCATGGGTAGCGAAGGAATGGTATAGCAAGGGTATTCACGATCGTAGATGGGCTAAAGTAATAAAATCAGGAATCGTGTTTTTTACTTTGACAGGATTAGGGGGATTCTTATTGTCACTGCAGAATAATTTTGGAATAATAGCCGGAAGTATTCTGTTAGTTTTAGGTATAGGATTAGGTTGGAGAATGTGGAAAAAATATATACCTGTCCCTCAGCTTGTTGAAGAGGTATCTTTGAAAAGATGGTATCTGTTTTTCTTTTTAGCATTGCTTACTCACACCTTATTGGATTGTTTTACAACATATGGTACTCAACTATTTTTGCCATTTACAAATGCCAGAGTAGCCTGGGATACGGTACATGTGGTTGATCCCTTTTATACGCTGCCCTTCATGATATGTCTTATAGTGGCAATGTTTTTAAAAAGAAGCAGCAAAAAGAGGATTAAATGGGCCTATGGCGGGCTTTTGATCAGTTCCATATATCTATTAATGACATTTTACAATAAAAGTCAGATACGAAGCTCATTCGAAGAGCAACTCATTCAGGAAGGAATTGAGTATAAAAGGATTTTTACTACTCCGACATTTTTCAATAATATTCTTTGGTTTTGTGTGGCAGAGATTGATGGTGGGTATGTACATGGTTATATATCTTTGTTAGATGAACCCGGAGTAAAGATTCCAATTATCGAAAGTAAAGGAAACCACGAGTTGACACAGGAATTCAATGATGAGCATCTGTTATCAACATTGAGTTGGTTTTCAAATGATTATTATTTGGTTGAAAAAACCACTCCAAAACTATGGAAATGGAAAGATCTCCGGTTTGGAGACAATGATTTCGCAGGAGAGGGAAAGGGTTATTTTTTCTTTCACTTTCTAATAGAAAAAAAGGATGATGAATTCATGATGCGGCAAAACAGGGAGGTGGACCAACCTATGGGTCCTGTGTTTAAGGCTTTTTGGATCAGATTGAAAGGATTGAAAGAATAAAAATGTATGTTTTAGAAAAGGCTCTTTTCACATGCAATTGCTTCTTCCAGGTCAACCATCATCGCCTTTTTTCCTGCAGAGCTTAGCTCCATCAACGGTAACCTCAGCTCAGGATTGCAAAGACCCATATGAGACATGACAAATTTTATTCCACTTGGACTTCCTTCCAGGAATATCCATTTGTACATTTTTAATAATGGCTGATTGAAAGACCTCGCTTTTTCAAAATTGCCTTCCAGGGCTGCTTTTATCATTAAAGAAAATGATCTGGGGAAAGCGTTTGCGATTACAGAAATCACTCCATGTCCACCACAAGCAATCAGAGGAAGCGTTGTCAGATCATCCCCTGAAAGAACGAGAAATTCATCCGGAACTTCTGCAGCAATCCGGGCTCCCTGGTACATATCACCTGAAGCTTCTTTGATACCGATGATTTTACTTCTTTGATTAGCCAGTTTAATCACAGTGTCAGCTTCCATATTAGAAGCAGTTCGGCTGGGAACATTGTACATAATTATGGGAAGCGGGGTAGCTGCTGCAAGTGCTTCATAATGTTTGATGATTCCTTCCTGAGTAGGCTTAATATAGTTGGGGCTGCTGGATAGAAGAGCAGTTACTCCATCCAGATTGTAATCCTTCATCCTCTCAGTAATTCTGGCAGTAAAAGACCCGCCAAAGAGACCAAATACCACAGGAATTCTTTCATTTACAACTTTGACAGTAAATTGCTTGACTTCAAGGCATTCTTCCATGGTAAGTGTAACTGCTTCTCCGGTGGTTCCGAGACAGACTACATAATCTACACCACCTGCAATAACATACTCAATAACAGTTTCTAATTGGGTGTAATCGATCATCCCATTTTTAAAGGGTGTGATCAAGGCTACTCCTGTCCCACTAAGCATATGATTCAACTTCATGATGAGCTGATGTTTAGCAATAAATCAATAGAATGATCGACAAAGCTACGCAAATTCATAGCATCACCATCATACATTATGATGTCATAGAGGTCAATTCTATATTTTTCTGAACCAATAATCAGGTCTGATTGAACCTGAGTAGCCAGGTATTGAATTTCTTGTTTGTGTTCAGGATTAAAAAATAGTGCTAGTGAATATTTTCGACTCAGTAACTGAAGAATTTCCTCATTTTTAATCTCAAGTGATGATTTTAAATCCTGACGATTCATCAGGTGATAACCATGTAAAATATCTGCCGGGTGTTCCGCATATAATATAAAATTGACAGTTGCTGCAAACTTTTCCTTCAGTTTCTTACTACAAGAATCCAGCATTTTTTCATCAGTGGAATTGTAATCCACCACAATTATCAGTTCATTGATATTTGCAATATCCACTCTTTTAGACAAAGAGGATTTCTGTCTTTTTTGGACTGCCTTTTTAATTATTCGTTCTCTCAATGGAACTTTGAGAAATTTCATAAAATTCATGTGTGCTTCAACGACAGGAAGAGCTTATTTGGTGCCTTGAGGTGGTTTTGATTCAAATTTACCCATATTTCTATACTTATCAATTCGCATCCTTATGCGTCGATCTGCAGATAATTTCATCAGATCAGTCAGATTTTTGCGAATATGAGCTTTCAATGTTTTGGACATAGTCTCCGGATCAGTATGCGCGCCCCCTAAAGGCTCCGGAACAATTCCGTCG
Organism: Saprospiraceae bacterium; assembly: GCA_016706365.1. Classification (GTDB taxonomy): domain Bacteria; phylum Bacteroidota; class Bacteroidia; order Chitinophagales; family Saprospiraceae; genus SLDF01. The sequence continues at coordinate 27,021 of JADJJU010000025.1, read as the reverse complement.
ATCAAACCCATTTCAGACATATGATCAGAGGTAAGTTTTAGCGCTTCTGCAGCTTGCTCTTTGTAATCCCAGCTGTGCCATAAAATGGAGGAGCAGGATTCAGGTGAAATTACAGAATACCAGGTATTCTCCAGCATAAATACTCTATCGCCTAAACCGATTCCTATAGCCCCACCTGATGCGCCTTCTCCAATAACGTAGCACAAAATCGGGACTTTTAATTGTGCCATTTCAAACAAATTTCTGGCAATTGCTTCAGCCTGACCTCTTTCTTCTGCCTCAATACCGGGATAAGCACCAGGGGTATCGATAAAAGTAATGACCGGCATTTTAAATCGTTCTGCCAATTTCATAAGCCGCAAAGCTTTGCGATATCCTTCTGGATTTGCCATTCCGAAATTACGGTACTGGCGCATCTTTGTATTAACTCCTTTTTGATGCCCAATGACTACAACGCTGGTGTCATCCAATCTTGCTAAACCCCCAATGATTGCTTTATCATCCTTAAAATTGCGATCTCCATGAAGTTCAATAAACTTTTTAAAAATGGATTGGATATAGAATAAGGTGTAAGGCCTTTCAGGATGACGGGAAAGCTGTACTTTCTGCCATCCTGTTAAATTGGAATAAATTTCTTTTCTTTTGTCTTTAATCTTAACCTCAAGGTCCCTGGTCATTTTAGAAATATCGATATTTCCCTGAGTGCCAAGTTCTTTGGCTTTTTCGAGTTGATCATGCAGGTGCTCCAAAGGCTTTTCAAAATCTAGGAATACCATAGAAATAGAGTTTATTGAGGTTAATGCTGGAACAAACAAAGGTAACAAACGTGTGCATAAGGAATGATAACAAAACTTTTTTTTAATTATTTTGTCTGCAATATTTGCAAGAATGCCTTGCAGAGCATACATTTGCCTCCCGTTACGAAGGTGACGTTGTTTTTAAGAAAAGGTCCGGTAGTTCAGTTGGTTAGAATACATGCCTGTCACGCATGGGGTCGCGGGTTCGAGTCCCGTCCGGACCGCAAGAAGCCCTCTCAGAAATGAGAGGGCTTTTGTATTTTAGAGGAAATAAAATTGAATCGATGAATTATGTATACATATTGTACAATACTTCTAGCGGTAAATTTTATAAGGGCCAGACACAAGATGTAGGTGCGAGATTGAAAAGACATCAAACTGGGCAATCAGAGTTTACGAGTAAGACACAAGGCAGGCAATTACTTTGGTCAAAGGAAATGCCGGATCGATCAGCTGCGGTATTGCTGGAAAAGAAAATAAAAAATTTAAACTGTAGTAGATTATGTGTTTTCATACAAAAATATAGCGAAAATATAGTAGATGTTGCCCGTTTAGAAGCTCTATTAGAAAGAGCCAATGAGGGGAAATAGTAGTAACCCGTTTCTGACATTGTCGGCTGCGGGCCGACAAGTCAGAATGCAGACATTGCAAGCAATTGTCTGCACCGGACCGCAAGAAGCCCTCTCAGAAATGAGAGGGCTTTTGTATTTTAGAGGAAATAAAATTGAATCGATGAATTATGTATACATATTGTACAATACTTCTAGCGGTAAATTTTAAAAGGGCCAGACACAAGATGTAGGTGCGAGATTGAAAAGACATCAAACTGGGCAATCAGAGTTTACGAGTAAGACACAAGGCAGGCAATTACTTTGGTCAAAGGAAATGCCGGATCGATCAGCTGCGGTATTGCTGGAAAATAAAATAAAAAATTTAAACTGTAGTAGATTATGTGTTTTCATACAAAAATATAGCGAAAATATAGTAGATGTAGCCCTTTTAGAAGCTATATTAGAAAGAGCCAAAGAGGGGAAATAGGAGTAACCCGTTTCTGACATTGTCGGCTGCGGGCCGACAAGTCAGAATGCAGACATTGCAAGCAATTGTCTGCACCGGACCGCAAGAAGCCTTCTCAGAAATGAGAGGGCTTTTGCATTTTGTGAAATTTAGAGGTAATGGAAGCTGAGAGATATTTTGTTTATGTAATCTATTCAAGAGATCATGATAAATTCTATCGTGGAGTTACCACTAATATGGAACGATGAATACTTGAATCTAATGACGGGAAATTCAGGCAAATTATTGAGGATTAATCCATTGCATTTTGTATTGCAAGAATCGAAAAATCATATTTGTGAATATTTTATGTATTGCAATTGGCCCCAATATATTAATCATGAGTGGTTTATAATTAAATTAGACAAGTTTTCACTTTTGTCTTCAGAATATGTTATTTCAAGTAAAAGTAGCATCAGTTCAAGTAGAAAATTTACTACACTATGATAATCAATATATTAAGTATAATATTATTTTAAAATATTTTCTTATAATATTATGAATAATTATTATGTGTTTTTATCTTTACGGCATTCGATAATAGAGATAGCACAGCACAATTCAGAATATTCATTGATATGCTTCAACGCAGATTCAATGATTTGTTACATATAAATATTTTCTATGTAATAATTCACTGAAAACTAGGGGCTTATAGTTTTGAAATCAGGTTAGACAATTGCTGCATTTCAGAATTATATTTTTCCATGTAAAAAGTGGTTTTGAATGGTTGTAATTGAAAGATTTGATCCAATAAGTTTGATTAAGCAAATTTTATTGATCAAATATTTCTTGCTATTTATCGAATTCTGAGTTTTTGCGACTTACCTAACAGAGAGAAAATCATGGCGGTTTAATTTGATATTTAAAATATTGATTAACAGCATGATATCTACCCCTTCTGACAATAAATGGATTTTTTCATTTTTTTGTACAAATGCCTGCAATTCAATTTGTTGGATATTCTTGTACTTAGTACACAAATTCCATCCAAATGGCTTGATTATTGAGAATGTATTGGTAGATTTACACTCTCGTATTCGGAAAACAATCTTTTGCAGCAATGTTAGCAATTAGCTACATGTGTGCTACTCCTGGATTCTCAGGTGATAGGACTATGCCCTTTGGGCATAAGACTTGTACTCATAGTACATTCCAGATTCCTATATTTTATTCTCTCATTTCTCAGATTCCATCCGCCTCAGGATGGCTCTCACAGGCAATTCTATTAAGCTCGCCCACTATTTCCGGCCTTCAACTGAGATTTGAAAACATTGCTAATACTCTTACAGGATGTATTAGATTGATTCTGGTTGCTTTCATTTTTTCATGTCAAAAATCGCCTGCATGATAAAATGATACACTTAACACAGCTATATAATTTCATTTGCTTATTGATTAATAGGCTCCTGGACAGAAGTGAACACGCTTCTGACCTGGCATTTATACAGGTAAATGGAGGAAGCTGTAAACGTATTTTCCACTCAAAATGGAGGACAATTATTGCTTGTTTTGTATTCATTGGTTTCAGTTCCAGTTTATATTCACAAGCTGTTAATGATTACCGTTCTATTAATAATGGAAACTGGGGAACTCTGGCTACCTGGCAACGATGGAATGGAGCCGCATGGGTTACACCAACGGGGGGGCAAGGGACACCTAACAGTGGAGATGGAGTTATCACAATCAGAAATGGGGATAATGTCACTGTCAATGCTAACCTTACAGTCGATCAGCTAACAATTGAGTCTGGAGGAACTATGACCCAGCAATTCAACCTTACAATCAATAATGGTGCTGGCACTGACATAACAGTGCAAGGAACCTGGAATAGAACTGGAGGAACAATTGGCGGAGCTGGTACAATCATTGTGGAATCTACTGGTCGATACCAGCATGGCCATACTGCTGCAATCAATGTCCCAACAGCTACCTGGAATACCGGCTCTACATGTGCAATTACAAACTGGTCAAATGCAGGTAATACGCCCGGGAACCTCATAGGGCAAACTTTTAGCAATTTTGAATTGGGACCGTTTAGTAGTGGAGGTGGCGGAGCAGGTGAACTTCTTGCTAATGGGGGACTTTTGCAAATAAATAACAATTTTATTATTAATAATGCCGCCAGACCAATTTACATAAATGACAGCGGAAATCCATGCACGATCCAGGTAGGTGGAAATGTTACAGTGTCCGGAGGTACGGTTTACTTAAATAATGGAACAGGAGCCACTACAATGAATATAGCTGGGAATTATTCTCAAACAAATGGTACAATGAATATGTCCAGTTCAAATGCTGTTGGTACCATGAATGTGACGGGTGATTTTTCAATAACAGGGGGTACCATTACAGAATCTGCCGGAGGAAGTGGGGCTATATTTTTTAATGGAGTTAGTCCACAAGTATATACCTCTGGTGGAACAGTGAGTAATATCATTAATTTTACGGTTAATAATGGATCATATCTTCAGATGGCTGCCACAGGTACTGCAGTTAGTGGGGCTGGGTTTTTCATGTTATCCCCTAATGCCACACTGGGTATAAGATCCACGGTAGGTATTACAACCGCAGGCGCTACGGGTAATATTCAAGTGACAGGAACCAGAACTTATAGTAATGGTGCACATTATGTGTATAATCATACAGCCAATCAAGTAACTGGTAATGGATTGACTCAAAATACACCTGCCAATCTCACAATAGATAATCCTGCAACTGTGTCACTCTCTGCTGCCACCACAATCAGTGGGAATCTTTTGATTTCTCAGGGAACATTTAGTGTTTCCGGAAACAACTATAATTTTACGCTGGCTGGCAACTGGACGAATAATGGTGCATTTACCCGTGGAACAGGTACAGTGACTTTTAATGGTTCTTCACTTCAGACTCTGGCTGGCTCCAATTCCACTACATTTAACAACCTGGTTGTAAATAATACTGGAGCAGGACTTGCTTTGGGAATTGACCAAACAGTTGCCGGGGTGCTTACTTTGACTGACGGAGTAGTCGCAACAGGTGGAAATTCAATGATTGTCAGCAACTCAGCTACAAATTCCGTAGTGAGTGGATCCGCAAACTCTTACATCAATGGCAATTTGAGAAGAGCCATTCTGGGTGGAGCAAATACTTATCAATATCCAATAGGAAGCGGGGCGGATTATGCACCTGTAACTATGCAGTTTTTAGGAGGAACCATTGCTGGAGATTTAACAGGCTTTACAACTGGGGGAGATCATGTGAATATAGGAAGTTCGACAATGCATCCTCCTTTGACAGTTAACAGAACCTGGACCTTTGCTGCAAATTCCGGACTGGGAACAGTAAATTTCAACGGAACTTTTAATTGGGCCGGAGGAGATCCTGACCCTGGTTTTAATTCTGCTACTGCAATAGGGGGAAGGAATAATGGCTCATGGTTGTATCCGACAGTGGGAACAAGAACCGGAACAAGTACCCAATTGACTGCTGTGAATGGTCTGGGTAGTTTTCAAATTGGAAACATTTGCGACAATCCGGATATTCCTACCCTGGCTGCAAATCCAGCAGCCAGCATTTGTATAGGAGAATCTGTAACTATCTCAATTACTGCTGGAGATTTGAATAGTGCAACTTCCTGGAATTGGTATAGTGGATCTTGTGGTGGAACATTAGTCGGTACCGGAACTTCTATAAATGTAACTCCAGGTGCAAGCACAACTTATTTTGTTAGAGGAGAGGGTGGATGCATTACTCCGGGAGCATGCGCACAAATGATCATTACTGTCAATCCTCTTCCTGTTGCAGTTATAACAGGGCCTGTTGATATATGTCCTGGTGCAAATGGAGTCACATATTCAGGTAATGCCGGAATGACACAATACGAATGGAATATTAGCGGAAACGGAATAATAAATGGAGCCGATGATGGGATAGTAGTAGATGTTGACGTATCCGGTATTGGTGCATTCACACTTACTCTCCAAGTTACTGATTCGAATGGCTGTACAGCAACAGAATCTACTATTGTAAATATTTCAGATTCAGCACCTCCAGCTATAACATGTCCTGCCAATGTCATTGTTAATAATGATATTAACGAGTGTTATGCAATTGTCAGCTTGGGTACTCCAATTGCATCTGATGATTGTTCAACAATCACATTATCAAATAATGCTCCTGCGCAATTTAATGTGGGAATTACAAACGTGGTGTGGACGGTGACAGATGCAATTAATCAAACAGCAACTTGTGTTCAAACAGTGACTGTAATTGACATTCAAAGTCCAACAATCACCTGTCCACCAAACATGACCTTACCTGCAGATCCCGGAGTATGTAATGCAAATGTAACGGTGCCACTTCCTGTTGTTGACGATAATTGTGCAGTAACATCAGTAATAAACAGTTTTAATGGGTTGTCAAATGCTTCAGGAATTTATCCTGTATTTACAAGTAATGTTATCTGGACAGTAACTGACGCATCAGGAAATACTGCAACATGTAATATGTCTATCACTGTTGAGGATAATACACCTCCTTCTATTTCATGCCCTGCAGATATCACGATTGGGACAGATCCCGGTAATTGCAATGCGGTGGTTACTTACACCATCCCAGTAGGTTCTGACAATTGTGCCGGTACAAGCGTAACTCGTACAGGTGGACTGGCTAGCGGCGCTGTTTTCCCTTTAGGAGTTAGCATCATTACGTATCGTGCGACCGATTCTGATGGGAATACTCAAAGCTGTAGTTTTTCTGTCACTGTGATAGATGACGAGGATCCTGTGATTGTTTGTCCAGGTAATTTGACAGTTCAAAGTGATCCAGGTTCATGCGAAGCAATAGTGAATTTTTCAATTCCAATTGGTACAGATAATTGTCCTTCTGCAATTACATCAATGGTTAGTGGAATAAGTAATGGTGGTACATTCCCAGCCGGAATAACAACAAATATTTTCCAGGTGGTAGATGCCGCGGGTAATTCCTCAACTTGTAGCTTTAATGTGACAGTGGAAGATGGAGAAGCTCCTCAATTGAACTGTGTAAACAATCAAAATATAGTTTTTGCACCAGGAACTTGTGAGTATATACATTCAGGAAATTCATGGGATCCTGCAGTTACTGAAAATTGTGGATCAGTTACATTGTCCTATATATTATCAGGAGTTACAACTGGTTCAGGATCTACTTTAAATAATATTGAATTCAATATCGGAGTTACAACAGTAACCTGGACGGCTACGGATGCTGATGGCAATGAAAGTCAATGCGTATTCACAGTTTCAGTAACAGATTCTGAATTGCCTACTATCAATTGTGTTGCAGATCAGACTTTTAATACCAACCCAAATGTATGTTTTTACACCGTGGTGGGTATAGGTCTGAATGCGACAGGATCTGATAATTGTCCTGGATTTTCTTTCGCTTATGCACTTACAGGCCAAACAACTGGTACAGGATCAAACTTAAATAATGTACAGTTTAATTTGGGACTGACGACTGTTGTTTGGACAATAACAGATGCCTATGGGAATACAGCTCAATGTTCATTTGATGTTACAGTGATTGATAATCAACTGCCTGTATTGATATGCCCATCTAATCCTCAAACTAGAAATAATACTCCGGGTGATTGCTCCTACACTGTAAGTGGAACTGAATTTAACCCTCTGAATTCAGGTGACAATTGCAATAGTTTAATATTGACCAATAACTTAAACGGTATTAGTACCCTAGCAAATACTGTCTTTGCAGTTGGATCAAACACGGTAATTTGGACGGCTACAGATAATTCTGGTCAGACAAGTACTTGTTCTTTTGAGGTGATTGTATCAGACAATGAATTGCCTACGCTAAATTGTCCTAACCTGCCTGTTGCTTGTCCAAGTGATATTCCTCTTCCTGACCCTGGATCTATTGTTGCGGGCGATAATTGTGGAATTCTTTCTGTTGATTTTATTTCAGATACAAATTTTGGACTTGGAGTTGTGCCGGGTTTCTGTCCTACCTCTGTAAACAGAATCTATCAGGCCACTGATATCAACGGTAATACAGCGATTTGTACACAAATCATAACAATCGCAAATCCTTGTGACTGCTCTGCTTGTCAGAATGATGTGGAACATTTTGTTGTGGATTTGACTGCAGATTGCGGGCAAGTATGGGAAATGAACAATGTCATCAAAAATGGACTCTGTTGTGGTGCAACTAGCCCTGATGTCTGTGTCTCTTTTGGAATTCAGTTAGCAGGAAATGCTTATGGGTTTTATTTGGAAGTCGATGGAGTGAATGTGTCCGCATCTGAAATCCAGATAGATTGTACTCCGGCAACTATTATCAATAATGTAATATGCCTTCCTCCCGGATTTCATACTATTACTATATGTAACGAAGAACTGAATGGTCAACACATTAGAATCGTGTCACTTTGTGGTGTTGTTGTTGCACCGGAAATTACTACACGTCAGGAATGTGCTACTCCGGTAAGCGCCTCCGGTGCTCAAAATGGAACATATTCCTGGAGAGATATTACAGGTGGTGGAAATTATACTTCATTTCTTTCTTGTACTGCAGGTTGTAACTCTGACATTATCATCACACCCGGAAGTAACTCACCAGCTTTATTGAGATATGAAGTTTGTGGAACTGTAGCTGGAAATAGCTGTACAGTAGGAGGAAGAGTTTGTGATACAATTCAGGTCAATGTTTTACCAAATGTAGAAATAGCGATTGATCCTGCTTCTACTGCTTTTTGTACAAATGATATTAAAGAAATTACAGCAACTATTTCTCCAATTGGCGGGACATATACCATTGAATGGAGAGACAATCTGGGTACAGTTGTCGGTACTGGATCAACATTTACTCCTGCCTCAGCAGGGAATTATTCTGTTTATGCTGTAGACAATACTACTACCGTGCCATGTTCTGAAGCAATACTTTCTTTTGTTGTAACAACTGTTAATTGCATTACGAATTGCCCAACTCAAACTCACTGTATAGAAACAGATATTGTTACATATTCAACCGTCAACCAGTTCACATCTGCAGGTGGAGTATTAAATTTCCCATGTACAGCAAGTACAATTGCTTTGATCAATTCATCAACTAACAGTAACTCTTGTCCTGAGACGATAACCCAAGTGTACCAGATCACGGATTTATGCGGAAATACTGCAACTTGTTCAGTTGTTATTACTATTAATGATATCATAGACCCGACAATGGTTTGTCCTTCAACTATAATGACAGATTGTGATATTTTAAGTAATACACCATTTGGAAGTTTAATTGAATTTCAAGCAGCCGGAGGAGTTGTCTCTGATAATTGCCAGATTGATAATGCATCTTTTACACTAATATCTGAGACAAGTAATAACGCATCTTGCCCTGAATTAATTTCCAGGATTTATCAAATAGCTGATGCCTGCGGTAACACGGTGCAATGTACCCATATAATCGAAGTCGATGATTCTGAAGCCCCAACAATAGTTTGTCCTGATGGTTTGGTGGCTTCTTGTGATATCTCGGAGCAAACTCCTTATCCTGATTTTGCTGCTTTCAACGCTGCTGGAGGATCGACTAATGATAATTGTGGAATTAGTGTTGCAAGTTTCCAATTATTGAGTGAAGTAAGTGATGGTAATGATTGTCCTTCACAAATTACTAGAACATATCAGATCGCTGATTTGTGTGGAAATTTAAATCAATGTGTACAGTTAATAATAGTTGATGATCAAATTAGCCCTAATTTGGTATGTCCGCCTGGTCTGACTAGTTCTTGTGAGGCCAATGATATCGATCCGTATGGAACTATTGGAGAATTTTTGGCAGCAGGTGGAACGGCAAATGACAATTGTGGAATTTCGAATACTTCCTTTGCTTTGTTAAATGAATCATCAAACAATGGAACTTGCCCAGAAATTATTACCCGAATTTATGCCGTTTCTGATTTGTGTGGAAATACATCCACCTGCACTCATCAGATCACAGTATCGGATGATACAGCTCCCGTAATTTCTTGTCCACCAGCATTAACTGCGGTGTGCAATGTCTCTGAACAGGTGGTATATTCGGATTATGCTACATTTGTTTCAGCAGGTGGAAATGCAAGTGATAATTGTCAAATAAATCCTGCAAGTTTTGTTTTCATTTCTCAAACTTCAGATGGAGGCAGTTGCCCCGAGTTATTCACTCGTATTTATCAGATATCCGATATTTGTGGTAATACTGCTTCCTGCACGCAAGTTATCAGTGTGGATGATAATATATCACCCGTCATTTCATGCTTGCCATTAACTATTGAAGGTTGTAATTCTGCATCTATCCCACCTTATGCAACTCATCTTGAATTCATAGCAGGCGGAGGATCTATTTCAGATAATTGTGCAATCAATCCTGCTAGTTTCCAAATGGTAAATCAAAGTACCAACGGAGGCACTTGCCCTGAAATCATTACCCGTACATACAGAATTGCAGATTTATGCGGTAACACATCAACCTGTAATCAAGTGATAACAATCGGAGATCAAACTGCTCCAACTGTCATTTGCCCTGCTGTTGTAACGGTTGAATGTGAAGAAGATTTGCCTGCACCTTACTCAAATCTTGCACAATTTCAAGCTGCTGGTGGAAGTGTCAGTGATAATTGTGGCGTAGTAAATGGAAGTTTTACATTTGTAAGTGAGACATACTTGTCCACAACTTGCCCAATAACTATTGAAAGATTATATCAGATTTCTGACTTGTGTGGAAATATAGGTTTCTGCATACATAACTTAATTGTTTCAGACAACGTCCCGCCACAAATATTTAATATCCCTCCGGATGTTGAAATTATATGCCAGGATTGTATTCAGGCATTCCAGAATGCAGATTTTGAAGAGCCGGCATTACCGGGGAACTGGGCTTATTTGAATGAAGATCTTGTTCCAGGCTGGAGTACCACATCGAGTACAAATAATATTGAAATTCAAAAGAGCGGCCAGATTAATGGTGTAGTATCGTATTCCGGAAATCAGCATTCTGAATTAAATGCAGATCAGGTAGGAGATTTTTATCAGGAATTTTGTACGGTTCCAACTACTATTTTGCATATTAGTTTTGCTCATCACAAGCGAATGGATGCAATTAATACTACTAATGATATTATGGAAGTATTTGCTGGACCTAATTTTGGATCATTAACTTCTCTTGGGGTATTTACAGCAACACAAACATCGGGTTGGACATTACATACAGTTATTTATCCTGTTCCTTCAGGACAAACTTCTACCATATTTTTATTTAGAGCAGTGCAAGGGGCTCCAACCAACAATACATATGGTAATCTAATTGATGCTGTAAATGTGGTAACACTATTTGATCCAACTTTTATTCCTTGGGCCACAGATAATTGCGATGGAGTGTCAATAGCAACCTTAGAAACCAGAATTGATGGCGGTTGTGAAGGCCATTATCAATTAATTAGAGAATATACTGCCGTTGATGCATGTGGCAATGAAACTGTGCAAACTCAACTTGTTACTGTTGGTGATTTTGAGCCTCCTGTTTTTAGTGAAATAATGGCAGATACAACGGTGACCTGGTGCGGGATTCCACCTGCTCCGACAATAACTGCTTTGGACAATTGTTCTGGCGTTACACCTGTCATATATAATGAAGTTGTTGGAAGTGGTTGCAATTATATTATTACCCGAACCTGGACAACAACAGACGAATGCTCCAATACTTCAACAATGACGCAAGTTATAACTGTAGTACCTCCAGCAACTCCTACAATTACTAATCCTCCTGCAGATACAATAACAATTTCCTGTGCTCAAGCATTAACTTTTAATCCTGGAAATTTAAATTACACAAATAATGAATCCGGGTTGTGCTTGCTACAAGGTAGTATTGTACCTGTTATTGATGGCACTTTTGATGAATGTGGTGGAACTTTTTCGGTAGTCTGGTCGGTCTCTCTTAATTGTGGAATGACTATCGGATTTACACAAGTAGTTATGGTGGAACCATCAGTACAAGCGGTGTTTACTACTTTACCATCTGATTTAACAATGACATGCGATGAAGCTCAAAATTATGTGGTTCCATCACTAAACTATTCAAATAGTGAGGGGGAGCTTGTGAAATTTCCGGTTCTGTTGCAGGTATATTAACCGGCACTTTTGATGAATGCGGAGGTGATTTATCTGTGACCTGGAGTTTTACGGATGATTGTGATAGAACAATATCTCATGCCATTAGTATAGAAGTTTTACCCGCTGCTCTGCCTGCATTGATTAATCCTCCGGCTGACATTACTATTACTTGCTTACAAGCTATTAACCTTGTCATCCCAGATTTGAACTATACAAATGGGGAGACAGGAAATTGCGAAATTGCAGGTAGCATTCCTGGAGTTCAAAGTGGTACTTTTAACGAATGCGGAGGTATTTTAATCATAGATTGGTCATTTACAGATAATTGTAATTATACAATTTCCCACACACAGAATATTACTGTTACTGCTGCTGCACCAGCAGTCTTTGAAAATGTTCCGGCTGATATAACCTTATCTTGTCAAGATGCATTAAATATTATAATTCCAACCTTGGATTATTACAATAGTACTTCTTCAACCTGTCAAATTCTTGGTTCAGTTCCTGGGGTGGTTTCTGGCTCCTTTGATGAGTGCGGTGGAGTTCAGACAATTACATGGAGCTATACAGATATTTGTGGCAGATCTATCAGCGATGAACAAGTGATAACGATTGATCCTGCACCACAGGCGGCGTTTGTGAATCCTCCAACGGATATTACACTTACATGTGACGATGCACAGAACTTCGTAGTAACAACTTTAGCTTACACGAACAATGAGACCGGATCTTGCGAGATCTCCGGATCAGTACCAGGAACACTAGCCGGAACATTTGACGAGTGCGGAGGAAGCCAAACGATTACCTGGACCTTTACGGATGATTGCGGAAGAAACATCACACATGTTCAGACGATCACGATTGATCCTGCACCACAGGCAGCGTTTGTGAATCCTCCAACGGACATCACGCTTACTTGTGATGCTGCGCAAAACTTCGTAGTAAAAACTCTTGCATACACGAACAATGAAACCGGATCTTGTGAAATCTCCGGATCAGTACCAGGAACATTAGCCGGTACATTTGATGAATGTGGAGGAAGCCAGACGATTACCTGGACATTTACAGATGATTGCGGAAGAAACATCACACATGTTCAGACGATCACGATTGATCCTGCACCACAAGCGGCGTTTGTGAATCCTCCAACGGATGTGACATTGACTTGTGATGCTGCACAGAACTTTGTAGTAACAACTCTAGCTTACACGAACAATGAAACCGGATCATGCGAAATCTCAGGATCAGTACCAGGAACACTGGCAGGAACATTTGACGAATGTGGAGGAAGCCAAACAATTACCTGGACCTTTACGGATGATTGCGGAAGAAACATCACACATGTTCAGACAATCACAATTGATCCTGCACCACAGGCGGCGTTTGTGAATCCTCCAACGGACATTACTTTACATGTGATGCTGCACAAAACTTTGTAGTAACAACTTTAGCATACACGAACAATGAGACCGGATCTTGCGAAATCTCAGGATCAGTACCAGGAACATTAGCCGGAACATTTGACGAATGTGGAGGAAGCCAAACAATTACCTGGACATTTACAGATGATTGCGGAAGAAACATTACGCATGTTCAGACGATCACAATTGATCCTGCACCACAGGCAGCGTTTGTAAATCCTCCAACTGACATCACATTAACTTGTGACGATGCCCAAAACTTTGTAGTAACAACTCTAGCATACACGAACAATGAGACCGGATCTTGCGAGATCTCCGGATCAGTACCAGGAACATTAGCAGGAACATTTGATGAGTGCGGAGGAAGCCAGACGATTACCTGGACCTTTACAGATGATTGCGGAAGAAACATCACACATGTTCAGACGATCACAATTGATCCTGCACCACAGGCAGCGTTTGTAAATCCTCCAACGGATATTACATTGACATGCGATGCTGCCCAAAACTTCGTAGTAAACACGCTTGCTTACACGAACAATGAAACCGGATCATGTGAGATCTCAGGATCAGTACCAGGAACACTGGCAGGAACATTTGACGAGTGCGGAGGAAGCCAAACAATTACCTGGACCTTTACAGATGATTGCGGAAGAGTAATTACGCACACCCAAAACATCACAATTGATCCTGCACCACAAGCAGCGTTTGTAAATCCTCCAACGGATATTACATTGACATGTGATGCTGCACAAAACTTCGTAGTAACAACTCTAGCATACACGAACAATGAAACCGGATCTTGCGAAATCTCCGGATCAGTACCTGGAACACTGGCAGGAACATTTGATGAGTGCGGAGGAAGCCAAACAATTACCTGGACATTTACAGATGATTGCGGAAGAAACATCACACATGTTCAGACAATCACGATTGATCCTGCACCACAAGCGGCGTTTGTGAATCCTCCAACGGATATCACGCTTACATGTGATGCCGCACAAAACTTCGTAGTAAACACTTTGGATTACACGAACAACGAGACCGGATCTTGCGAAATCTCAGGATCAGTACCAGGAACATTAGCAGGAACATTTGATGAGTGCGGAGGAAGCCAGACGATTACCTGGACCTTTACGGATGATTGCGGAAGAAACATTACACATGTTCAGACGATCACGATTGATCCTGCACCACAGGCAGCGTTTGTGAACCCACCTGCAGATGTGACTTTAACATGTGACGATGCACAGAACTTCGTAGTAACAACTTTAGCTTATACAAACAACGAAACCGGATCATGCGAAATCTCCGGATCAGTACCAGGAACATTAGCAGGAACATTTGATGAGTGCGGAGGAAGCCAGACGATTACCTGGACATTTACAGATGATTGCGGAAGAAACATCACACATGTTCAGACAATCACGATTGATCCTGCACCACAGGCGGCGTTTGTAAATCCTCCAACGGACATTACATTGACTTGTGATGCTGCCCAGAACTTCGTAGTAACAACTTTAGCTTACACGAACAACGAAACCGGATCTTGCGAGATCTCCGGATCAGTACCAGGAACATTGGCAGGAACCTTTGACGAGTGCGGAGGAAGCCAAACAATTACCTGGACATTTACAGATGATTGCGGAAGAAACATTACACATGTTCAGACGATCACGATTGATCCTGCACCACAGGCGGCGTTTGTAAATCCTCCAACTGACATCACGCTTACTTGTGATGCTGCCCAAAACTTTGTAGTAACAACTTTAGCATACACGAACAATGAGACCGGATCTTGTGAAATCTCCGGATCAGTACCAGGAACATTAGCAGGAACATTTGATGAATGTGGAGGAAGCCAGACGATCACCTGGACATTTACAGATGATTGCGGAAGAAACATCACACATGTACAGACATCACGATTGATCCTGCACCACAGGCAGCGTTTGTAAATCCTCCAACGGACATTACATTGACATGTGATGCTGCACAGAACTTCGTAGTAACAACTTTAGCTTACACGAACAATGAGACCGGATCTTGCGAGATCTCCGGATCAGTACCAGGAACATTAGCAGGAACATTTGACGAGTGCGGAGGAAGCCAGACAATTACCTGGACCTTTACAGATGATTGTGGAAGAGTAATTACGCACACCCAAAACATCACGATTGACCCAGCACCACAAGCAGCGTTTGTAAATCCTCCAACGGACATCACATTAACATGTGATGCCGCACAAAACTTCGTAGTAAACACTTTGGATTACACGAACAATGAAACCGGATCTTGCGAAATCTCGGGATCAGTACCTGGAACATTAGCAGGAACATTTGATGAGTGCGGAGGAAGCCAAACAATTACCTGGACATTTACGGATGATTGCGGAAGAAACATCACACATGTTCAGACAATCACGATTGATCCTGCACCACAGGCAGCGTTTGTGAATCCTCCAACGGACATCACTTTAACATGTGATGCTGCCCAAAACTTCGTAGTAACAACTTTAGCATACACGAACAATGAGACCGGATCTTGCGAGATCTCCGGATCAGTACCAGGAACATTAGCAGGAACATTTGATGAGTGCGGAGGAAGCCAGACAATTACCTGGACATTTACAGATGATTGCGGAAGAAACATCACACATGTTCAGACGATCACGATTGATCCTGCACCACAAGCGGCGTTTGTAAATCCTCCAACTGATGTCACGCTTACTTGTGATGCTGCACAGAACTTCGTAGTAAACACGCTTGCTTACACGAACAATGAGACCGGATCTTGCGAAATCTCAGGATCAGTACCAGGAACACTGGCAGGAACATTTGACGAGTGCGGAGGAAGCCAGACGATTACCTGGACATTTACAGATGATTGCGGAAGAAACATTACACATGTTCAGACGATCACGATTGATCCTGCACCACAGGCAGCGTTTGTAAATCCTCCAACGGACATCACGCTTACTTGCGATGCTGCCCAGAACTTCGTAGTAACAACTCTAGCTTACACGAACAATGAGACCGGATCTTGTGAAATCTCCGGATCAGTACCAGGAACATTAGCTGGAACATTTGATGAGTGCGGAGGAAGCCAGACGATTACCTGGACATTTACGGATGATTGCGGAAGAAACATCACACATGTTCAGACGATCACGATTGATCCTGCACCACAGGCGGCGTTTGTAAATCCTCCAACGGACATCACGCTTACATGTGATGCTGCACAAAACTTCGTAGTAACAACTTTAGCATACACGAACAACGAAACCGGATCTTGTGAAATCTCCGGATCAGTACCAGGAACATTAGCAGGAACATTTGATGAATGTGGAGGAAGCCAGACGATCACCTGGACATTTACAGATGATTGCGGAAGAAACATTACACATGTTCAGACGATCACGATTGATCCTGCACCACAAGCGGCGTTTGTGAATCCTCCAGCGGATATTACATTGACTTGCGATGCTGCACAGAACTTTGTAGTAACAACTTTAGATTATACGAACAACGAAACGGGCTCATGCGAAATCTCCGGATCAGTACCAGGAACATTAGCAGGAACATTTGATGAGTGCGGAGGAAGCCAAACAATTACCTGGACATTTACAGATGATTGCGGAAGAAACATTACACATGTTCAGACGATCACAATTGATCCTGCACCACAAGCAGCGTTCGTGAATCCTCCAACGGATATTACATTGACTTGTGATGCTGCACAAAACTTTACGGTTAACAACTTGAACTTATACGAACAATGAGACCGGATCTTGCGAGATCTCCGGATCAGTACCGGGAACATTAGCAGGAACCTTTGATGAGTGCGGAGGAAGCCAAACAATTACCTGGACATTTACAGATGATTGCGGAAGAGTAATTACACACACCCAAAATATAACGATTGACCCAGCACCACAAGCTGCGTTTGTGAATCCTCCAACGGACATCACGCTTACTTGTGATGCCGCACAAAACTTCGTTGTAAACACTTTGGATTACACGAACAATGAAACCGGATCTTGCGAGATCTCCGGATCAGTACCTGGAACACTGGCTGGAACATTTGATGAGTGTGGAGGAAGCCAAACGATTACCTGGACATTTACAGATGATTGCGGAAGAAACATTACACATGTTCAGACGATCACGATTGATCCTGCACCACAGGCAGCGTTTGTAAATCCTCCAACGGACATTACATTGACATGTGATGCTGCACAGAACTTCGTAGTAACAACTTTAGCTTACACGAACAACGAAACCGGATCATGCGAGATCTCCGGATCAGTACCAGGAACATTAGCAGGAACATTTGATGAGTGCGGAGGAAGCCAGACGATTACCTGGACCAACATTACGCATGTTCAGACGATCACGATTGATCCTGCTCCACAAGCTGCGTTTGTGAATCCTCCAACGGACATCACGCTTACTTGTGATGCCGCACAAAACTTCGTAGTAAACACTTTAGATTACACGAACAACGAAACCGGATCTTGCGAAATCTCAGGATCAGTACCAGGAACATTAGCAGGAACATTTGATGAATGTGGAGGAAGCCAGACAATTACCTGGACATTTACAGATGATTGCGGAAGAAACATCACACATGTACAGACAATCACGATTGATCCTGCACCACAAGCGGCGTTTGTAAATCCTCCAACGGATATCACGCTTACATGTGATGCCGCACAAAACTTCGTAGTAAACACTTTGGATTACACGAATAACGAAACCGGATCTTGCGAGATCTCAGGATCAGTACCAGGAACATTAGCAGGAACATTTGACGAGTGCGGAGGAAGCCAAACGATTACCTGGACATTTACGGATGATTGCGGAAGAAACATCACACATGTTCAGACAATCACGATTGATCCTGCACCACAGGCTGCGTTTGTGAATCCTCCAACGGATATTACATTGACTTGTGATGCTGCCCAAAACTTTGTAGTAACAACTTTAGCATACACGAACAACGAAACCGGATCTTGTGAAATCTCCGGATCAGTACCTGGAACATTAGCCGGAACATTTGACGAGTGCGGAGGAAGCCAGACAATTACCTGGACCTTTACAGATGATTGCGGAAGAAACATCACACATGTTCAGACGATCACGATTGATCCTGCACCACAGGCAGCGTTTGTGAATCCTCCTGCAGATGTGACTTTAACATGTGATGCTGCCCAGAACTTTGTAGTAACAACTTTAGCATACACGAACAATGAAACCGGATCTTGTGAAATCTCCGGATCAGTACCAGGAACACTGGCAGGAACATTTGATGAGTGCGGAGGAAGCCAAACAATTACCTGGACATTCACAGATGATTGCGGAAGAGTAATTACACATGTTCAGAACATCACAATTGATCCTGCACCACAAGCGGCGTTTGTGAATCCTCCAACGGATATTACATTGACTTGTGATGCTGCACAGAACTTCGTTGTAACAACTTTAGCATACACGAACAACGAAACCGGATCTTGCGAGATCTCCGGATCAGTACCAGGAACATTAGCAGGAACATTTGACGAGTGCGGAGGAAGCCAGACAATTACCTGGACCTTTACAGATGATTGCGGAAGAAACATTACGCATGTTCAGACGATCACGATTGATCCTGCACCACAGGCAGCGTTTGTAAATCCTCCAACGGATATTACATTAACTTGCGATGCTGCCCAGAACTTCGTAGTAACAACTCTAGCATACACGAACAATGAGACCGGATCTTGCGAGATCTCCGGAACAGTCCCTGGAACACTGGCTGGAACATTTGATGAGTGCGGAGGAAGCCAAACAATTACCTGGACATTTACAGATGATTGCGGAAGAAACATCACACATGTACAGACAATCACGATTGATCCTGCACCACAAGCGGCTTTTGTAAATCCTCCAACGGACATTACTTTAACATGTGATGCTGCCCAGAACTTTGTAGTAACAACTTTAGCATACACGAACAATGAAACCGGATCTTGCGAGATCTCCGGATCAGTACCAGGAACACTGGCTGGAACATTTGATGAGTGCGGAGGAAGCCAGACGATCACCTGGACCTTTACGGATGATTGCGGAAGAAACATCACACATGTTCAGACAATCACAATTGATCCTGCACCACAGGCGGCGTTTGTAAATCCTCCAACGGACATCACGCTTACATGTGATGCTGCACAAAACTTCGTAGTAAACACGCTTGCTTACACGAACAATGAGACCGGATCTTGCGAGATCTCAGGAACAGTACCAGGAACATTAGCCGGAACATTTGACGAATGCGGAGGAAGCCAAACGATTACCTGGACATTTACAGATGATTGTGGAAGAGTAATTACGCACACCCAAAACATCACGATCGACCCTGCACCACAAGCGGCATTCGTAAATCCTCCAACGGACATTACACTTACTTGTGATGCTGCACAAAACTTTGTAGTAAACACGCTTGCTTACACGAACAATGAGACCGGATCTTGCGAGATCTCCGGATCAGTACCAGGAACATTAGCAGGAACATTTGATGAATGTGGAGGAAGCCAGACAATTACCTGGACCTTTACAGATGATTGCGGAAGAAACATCACACATGTACAGACAATCACAATTGATCCTGCACCACAGGCAGCGTTTGTAAATCCTCCAACGGATATTACATTGACTTGTGATGCTGCACAAAACTTCGTAGTAAACACTTTGGATTACACGAATAACGAAACCGGATCTTGCGAAATCTCGGGATCAGTACCAGGAACATTAGCTGGAACATTTGATGAGTGCGGAGGAAGCCAGACGATTACCTGGACATTTACAGATGATTGCGGAAGAAACATTACACATGTTCAGACGATCACGATTGATCCTGCACCACAAGCGGCGTTTGTAAATCCTCCAACGGATATTACATTAACTTGTGATGCTGCCCAGAACTTCGTAGTAACAACTTTAGCATACACGAACAATGAAACCGGATCTTGCGAGATCTCAGGATCAGTACCAGGAACATTGGCAGGAACATTTGACGAGTGCGGAGGAAGCCAAACAATTACCTGGACATTTACAGATGATTGCGGAAGAGTAATTACGCACACCCAAAACATTACAATTGATCCTGCACCACAAGCTGCGTTTGTGAATCCTCCAACGGATATTACATTAACTTGTGATGCTGCCCAGAACTTTGTAGTAACAACTTTAGCATACACGAACAATGAGACCGGATCTTGCGAGATCTCCGGATCAGTACCAGGAACATTAGCCGGAACATTTGATGAGTGCGGAGGAAGCCAGACGATCACCTGGACCTTTACGGATGATTGCGGAAGAAACATCACACATGTTCAGACGATCACGATTGATCCTGCACCACAGGCGGCGTTTGTGAATCCTCCAACGGACATTACATTAACTTGTGATGCTGCACAGAACTTCGTAGTAACAACTCTAGCTTACACGAACAACGAGACCGGATCTTGCGAGATCTCCGGATCAGTACCAGGAACACTGGCAGGAACATTTGATGAATGTGGAGGAAGCCAGACGATCACCTGGACATTTACAGATGATTGCGGAAGAAACATTACACATGTTCAGACGATCACGATTGATCCTGCACCACAAGCGGCGTTCGTGAATCCTCCAACGGATATTACATTGACTTGTGATGCTGCACAGAACTTCGTAGTAAACACGCTTGCTTACACGAACAACGAAACCGGATCTTGCGAAATCTCAGGATCAGTACCAGGAACATTAGCAGGAACATTTGATGAATGTGGAGGAAGCCAAACGATTACCTGGACATTTACAGATGATTGCGGAAGAAACATCACCCATGTTCAGACAATCACGATTGATCCTGCACCACAAGCGGCGTTCGTGAATCCTCCAACGGACATTACATTAACTTGTGATGCTGCACAGAACTTCGTAGTAACAACTTTAGCATACACGAACAATGAAACCGGATCTTGCGAAATCTCCGGATCAGTACCTGGAACATTAGCAGGAACATTTGACGAGTGCGGAGGAAGCCAGACGATTACCTGGACATTTACGGATGATTGTGGAAGAAACATTACCCATGTTCAGACGATCACGATTGACCCTGCACCACAGGCGGCGTTTGTAAATCCTCCAACGGACATTACGCTTACTTGTGATGCTGCACAAAACTTTGTAGTTACAAACCTGCTTACACAAATAATGAAACCGGATCATGCGAGATCTCAGGATCAGTACCAGGAACATTGGCAGGAACATTTGATGAGTGCGGAGGAAGCCAGACGATCACCTGGACATTTACGGATGATTGCGGAAGAAACATTACGCATGTTCAGACGATCACAATTGATCCTGCACCACAAGCGTTTGTGAATCCTCCAACGGACATTACATTGACTTGTGATGCTGCACAAAACTTCGTAGTAACAACTTTAGCATACACGAACAATGAAACCGGATCTTGCGAGATCTCAGGATCAGTACCAGGAACATTAGCTGGAACATTTGATGAGTGCGGAGGAAGCCAGACGATTACCTGGACCTTTACAGATGATTGCGGAAGAAACATTACACATGTTCAGACAATCACAGATCACGATTGATCCTGCACCACAGGCAGCGTTTGTGAATCCTCCAACTGACATTACGCTTACTTGTGATGCTGCCCAAAACTTCGTAGTAACAACTTTAGCATACACGAACAATGAGACCGGATCTTGCGAGATCTCCGGATCAGTACCTGGAACACTGGCAGGAACATTTGATGAGTGCGGAGGAAGCCAAACGATTACCTGGACATTTACAGATGATTGCGGAAGAAACATTACACATGTTCAGACGATCACAATTGATCCTGCACCACAGGCAGCGTTCGTGAATCCTCCAACGGATATCACGCTTACTTGTGATGCTGCCCAGAACTTCGTTGTAACAACTTTAGCATACACGAACAACGAGACCGGATCTTGCGAGATCTCAGGAACAGTACCAGGAACATTAGCCGGAACATTTGACGAATGCGGAGGAAGCCAGACGATCACCTGGACCTTTACAGATGATTGCGGAAGAAACATTACACATGTACAGACAATCACGATTGATCCTGCACCACAGGCGGCGTTTGTGAATCCACCAACGGATATTACATTGACTTGTGATGATGCACAGAACTTTGTAGTAACAACTTTAGCTTATACGAACAACGAAACCGGATCTTGCGAAATCTCCGGATCAGTACCAGGAACATTAGCAGGAACATTTGATGAGTGCGGAGGAAGCCAGACGATTACCTGGACATTTACAGATGATTGCGGAAGAGTAATTACGCACACCCAAAACATCACAATTGATCCTGCACCACAGGCAGCGTTTGTAAATCCTCCAACGGACATTACATTGACTTGTGATGCTGCACAAAACTTCGTAGTAAACACTTTGGATTATACAAACAACGAAACCGGATCTTGCGAAATCTCCGGATCAGTACCAGGAACACTGGCAGGAACATTTGATGAATGTGGAGGAAGCCAGACGATTACCTGGACATTTACGGATGATTGCGGAAGAAACATTACACATGTTCAGACGATCACGATTGATCCTGCACCACAGGCAGCGTTTGTGAACCCACCTGCAGATGTGACTTTAACATGTGACGATGCACAAAACTTCGTAGTAAACACGCTTGCTTACACGAACAACGAAACCGGATCTTGCGAGATCTCCGGATCAGTACCAGGAACATTAGCAGGAACATTTGACGAGTGCGGAGGAAGCCAAACAATTACCTGGACATTTACGGATGATTGCGGAAGAAACATTACACATGTTCAGACGATCACGATTGATCCTGCACCACAGGCAGCGTTTGTGAATCCTCCAACGGACATCACTTTTACTTGTGATGCTGCACAGAACTTCGTAGTAAACAACTCTAGCTTACGCGAATAACGAGACCGGATCTTGTGAGATCTCCGGATCAGTACCAGGAACACTGGCAGGAACATTTGACGAGTGCGGAGGAAGCCAAACGATTACCTGGACATTTACAGATGATTGCGGAAGAAACATCACACATGTTCAGACAATCACGATTGATCCTGCACCACAGGCGGCGTTTGTGAATCCTCCAACGGATATTACATTTACTTGTGATGCTGCACAGAACTTCGTTGTAAACAACTTTAGCATACACGAACAATGAGACCGGATCTTGTGAGATCTCCGGATCTTTACCAGGAACATTAGCTGGTACATTTGATGAATGCGGAGGAAGCCAGACCATTACCTGGACCTTTACGGATGATTGCGGAAGAGTAATTACACACACTCAGAATATCACGATTGATCCTGCACCACAGGCAGCGTTTGTGAATCCTCCAACGGACATCACGCTTACTTGTGATGCTGCACAGAACTTCGTAGTAACAACTTTAGCATACACGAACAATGAGACCGGATCTTGCGAGATCTCAGGATCAGTACCAGGAACACTGGCAGGAACATTTGATGAGTGCGGAGGAAGCCAGACGATCACCTGGACATTTACGGATGATTGCGGAAGAAACATTACACATGTTCAGACAATCACGATTGACCCTGCTCCACAAGCAGCGTTTGTTAATCCTCCAACGGATATCACATTGACTTGTGATGCTGCCCAGAACTTGGTAGTAACAACTTTGGCTTACACGAACAACGAAACCGGATCTTGCGAGATCTCAGGATCAGTACCAGGAACATTAGCAGGAACATTTGACGAGTGCGGAGGAAGCCAGACGATTACCTGGACCTTTACGGATGATTGCGGAAGAAACATCACACATGTTCAGACAATCACGATTGATCCTGCACCACAGGCAGCGTTTGTGAATCCTCCAACGGATATTACACTTACTTGTGATGCTGCACAGAACTTCGTAGTAACAACTTTAGCTTACACGAATAATGAAACCGGATCTTGTGAAATCTCCGGATCAGTACCAGGAACACTGGCAGGAACATTTGACGAGTGCGGAGGAAGCCAGACGATTACCTGGACATTTACAGATGATTGCGGAAGAAACATCACACATGTTCAGACATCACGATTGATCCTGCACCACAGGCAGCGTTTGTGAATCCTCCAACGGATATTACATTGACTTGTGATGCTGCACAAAACTTTGTAGTAACAACTTTAGATTATACGAACAACGAAACGGGCTCATGCGAAATCTCCGGATCAGTACCAGGAACACTGGCAGGAACATTTGATGAGTGTGGAGGAAGCCAGACAATTACCTGGACCTTTACGGATGATTGCGGAAGAAACATCACACATGTACAGACGATCACGATTGACCCTGCACCACAGGCGGCGTTCGTAAATCCTCCAACGGATATTACGCTTACTTGTGATGCTGCACAGAACTTTGTAGTAAACACGCTAGCATACACGAACAATGAGACCGGATCTTGCGAAATCTCCGGATCAGTACCAGGAACATTAGCAGGAACATTTGATGAGTGCGGAGGAAGCCAAACGATTACCTGGACATTTACAGATGATTGCGGAAGAAACATCACACATGTTCAGACAATCACGATTGATCCTGCACCACAGGCAGCGTTTGTGAATCCTCCAACGGATATTACATTTACATGTGATGCTGCACAAAACTTTGTAGTAAACACGCTTGCTTACACGAACAATGAAACCGGATCTTGCGAGATCTCAGGATCAGTACCTGGAACACTGGCAGGAACATTTGATGAGTGCGGAGGAAGCCAAACAATTACCTGGACATTTACAGATGATTGCGGAAGAAACATCACCCATGTTCAGAAGATCACAATTGATCCTGCACCACAGGCGGCGTTCGTAAATCCTCCAACGGATATCACGATTACTTGTGATGCTGCACAGAACTTCGTAGTAACAACTCTAGCTTACACGAATAATGAAACCGGATCTTGCGAAATCTCCGGATCAGTACCAGGAACATTAGCAGGAACATTTGACGAGTGCGGAGGAAGCCAGACGATTACCTGGACATTTACAGATGATTGCGGAAGAAACATCACACATGTTCAGACGATCACGATTGATCCTGCACCACAAGCTGCGTTTGTGAATCCTCCAACGGACATCACGCTTACATGTGATGCTGCACAAAACTTCGTAGTAACAACTTTAGCATACACGAACAACGAAACCGGATCTTGTGAAATCTCCGGATCAGTACCAGGAACATTAGCCGGAACATTTGATGAATGCGGAGGAAGCCAGACGATCACCTGGACATTTACAGATGATTGCGGAAGAAACATCACACATGTTCAGACAATCACGATTGATCCTGCACCACAGGCAGCGTTTGTGAACCCACCTGCAGATGTGACTTTAACATGTGACGATGCACAGAACTTTGTAGTAAACACGCTTGCTTACACGAACAATGAGACCGGATCTTGTGAAATCTCAGGATCAGTACCAGGAACATTAGCCGGAACATTTGACGAATGCGGAGGAAGCCAGACGATTACCTGGACATTTACAGATGATTGCGGAAGAAACATCACACATGTTCAGACAATCACGATTGATCCTGCACCACAAGCGGCGTTTGTAAATCCTCCAACGGATATTACTTTAACATGTGATGCTGCCCAAAACTTCGTAGTAACAACTTTAGCATACACGAACAATGAGACCGGATCTTGCGAGATCTCAGGATCAGTACCAGGAACATTAGCTGGAACATTTGATGAATGTGGAGGAAGCCAAACCATTACCTGGACATTTACGGATGATTGCGGAAGAGTAATTACGCACACCCAAAATATCACAATTGATCCTGCACCACAAGCGGCGTTTGTAAATCCTCCAACGGATATTACATTGACTTGTGATGCTGCACAAAACTTCGTAGTAAACACGCTTGCATACACGAACAACGAGACCGGATCTTGTGAAATCTCCGGATCAGTACCAGGAACATTAGCAGGAACATTTGATGAATGTGGAGGAAGCCAAACGATTACCTGGACCTTTACAGATGATTGCGGAAGAAACATCACACACGTTCAAACTATCACGATTGATCCTGCACCACAAGCAGCGTTTGTGAATCCACCAACTGACATCACATTAACTTGTGATGCTGCCCAAAACTTCGTAGTAACAACTCTAGCTTACACGAACAATGAGACCGGATCTTGCGAAATCTCCGGATCAGTACCAGGAACATTAGCTGGAACATTTGACGAATGTGGAGGAAGCCAAACAATTACCTGGACATTTACAGATGATTGCGGAAGAAACATCACACATGTTCAGACAATCACAATTGATCCTGCACCACAAGCTGCGTTTGTAAATCCTCCAACGGATATTACTTTAACTTGTGATGCTGCACAGAACTTCGTAGTAACAACCTTAGCTTACACAAATAATGAAACTGGATCTTGTGAGATCTCCGGATCAGTACCAGGAACACTGGCAGGCACATTTGATGAGTGCGGAGGAAGCCAAACGATTACCTGGACCTTTACAGATGATTGCGGAAGAAACATCACACATGTTCAGACGATCACGATTGATCCT
>JADJJU010000024.1 GCA_016706365.1 Saprospiraceae bacterium | reverse complement strand
CCAGGGCTTCTTCTCATCTTCTTCATAATATCCGTAGCCATATCCGTAGCCATAGCCATATCCATAGCCGTAGCCATATGAACCCCGCTTATTCAGCTTGACGGCATTAAGGATGATATATGGGCGGGGAAGTTTGCCCTGAGTGAAGATATCATCGATGATGCGGAGTTGCCCCTGCTTTGTAAGACCCTGTCTCACTACATATAAGGAAGTATCCACCCACTTGTGCATGAGGAGGGCATCTGCTACAAGGCCTACCGGAGAAGAATCTATAAGTATATAATCAAATTGCTCGCGGAGCTTGATTATAAGGGCTTCCATGCGTTCTGACATGATGAGTTCACCGGGATTCGGTGGAATCGGACCTGAGGCAATGTAATACAGATTGTCCTGAATGCCGGAAGGATGGATGATATCTGCGAGGAGTTAATTCAGAATCTACCAGATAATGTGTCAAGTCCTTTTCCTTTGTTTTTGGCTGCCTTCACCCAGATATTTTACCAGCTTGGGTTTCGTAAATCCAGCTCTATCAAGAAGTACTTTTTTGCCGGTCAAAGCCATGGTGATGCCCAGATTGAGTGTGACAAAACTTTTACCTTCTCCCGAGCTGCTGGAAGTCACCAGAAAAACCTGATTGAGCTGTCCGGAAGCCACAAACTGGAGATTGGTTCTGAGCAAGCGGAACATCTCAGCGACTGCTGAACGGCTCTTTTCCTTGATGGCTATTTCGCCATATTTCTTGTTGTATGCCACTACACCTGCTATAGGAGTTGCTGTAATGGATTTGATATCTTCTTCATTGTCCAATTTATCATTAAACATATCTATCAGATATACTAATCCCAATGGCAGGATAATGCCTAAACTCAATGCAATCAGCCAAATAATCTGGCGCTTGGGCTTCACCGGTGCAGCAGGATTATAAGCGGGTTCTATCACTCTGGAACCGGCAACAGCCGCTGCGAGAGAAAGAGCAGCTTCCTTCCCTTTTTCCAATAAGTAGAGGTATAGATTTTCCTTGATGCCCTGTTGTCGTTTGACTTCCAGCATTTCCTGTTCCTTTCTCGGAAGACTGCTGATGCGTGCCTGTATATTATTGCGGCTATTACTGACCGCCTTGCCGACCTACCTGAATGTCTTTTTTCAGCGCCGCCACATTTTCCAGTATATTGCTTCTCAGATTAGACAGCTGCTTTTCAAGTATGGCAATATTGGGATGGTTAGGGCCTAATGTACTTTGAATCCTTTCTCTTTCGATCAGTAGTTCATTGAATCTACCCAGTAACGCACTTAAAGTAAGGTTATCCAATGTCATATTTGTCGGAACAAATTCGAAGGAATTAGGATTTGCCTTTAAAAATGTTTCGATGGATTCCAGGATTTCCCGTTGAACTTCAATATCAATGTATTCCCTGTTGTATTGTGAGAGTTCCGTTAGCAGAAGACTACCCTGAGTACTCATATCGATCAGGCCACTACGGGTCATGATGTTTCGTACTTCTGATTCTACTGTTTGTAATTCATCGGTCAGCAGGTTCAATCGCTCATCTATAAAGCGCAGAGTATTTTCGTAGATTCTGTTTTTATCCTCAATTTCCTTTTCATTGTACACATCAATCAATTCACGCAAAATATCCGAGGCCCGCTGTGGCACGCCATCCTCGAGTGTGATATCCAGCATGGTGGAATTTTTGCCAATTTTTGCAGCCTGCACCCGTCCTGCCAATTGTCTGGCAAGCTGAAGGGGATCTTTGATATCTATGAACAGAGGATTTTCTTTCCCGTTCAGGGCTTGTCCTTCAAAAGTCTGTGAGAGGGTTACTTTGCCACCCGGAATGACAAGTACTTTTCCAAATTCTCCCTTTCTAAGGGTGTCACCAATACTGAGATTAAAGTTATTATTATCTAATTCTTCAATTTGTAAAGTTACTGTTCCCTTAAATGTAGAGTCCGGTACCCAGGACACGACTTCTACCGGTGACAATTGATATAAATCGCTGTTACGGATACGGCCTTTTTGCCAGTAGCGATATTGAAGGTTGAGGTCTTTGACGACTTCTTCCATGAGTTTGGAGGATTGGAGGATCAGGACTTCGTTTTCTATATTCCGGCTGCTGGCAGTGAAGCCCATTTCCTTCAATACATTGGCCTCTGATACCTGGCCGGAGGACTTTTCATCCTTGATGAGTAGCTTGAGCTTTGCCTGATAGGTAGGAGGGGTGTACCTAAGGTAGAGATAAGCACCTGTGAGTGTGATAGCCGGAAAGAGTATGAACAGGTACCAATACCTGAGCATTTTCCAGAACAATTTCCTGAGGTCGATGGGGTTATCTTCCTGTTGGAAATTGTTGTCGAAGTCGTTGGACTTTTTCAAGATGTTCTTTTTTTATCGTGCATTTACAAAGATACGAGTTTGGGTGTTAGCTGGTAGTTACGTGCTTACCTCGAGTATGAATGAAACAACCTGAGTAGAGGTTGGCTGCGCCTTCGGGATGCGAGTAGAGATCGTGTGTGGGGCTGCTGCGCGCCCCGTGTGTACTGACACATACTGTGTCGTGTGATGTGGTTCGCAAAGCTCACGGGATGAATTGTGAGTGATGAGTGAGGGTGCGATAACAACCGGTTGCGAGAGTTTCGGGTTTTGTGTATGCATTTTTCTCTTGATCGTCGGTGACGATCATTGGCTGTTACACATCCCGTGAACGTAGTGAACCACATCACGCGCGGTCGTAGACCGCAAAGCAGCACACAAGCGAGGCGAAGCCAACGCTTACACACCGTGCAAGGAGCTACCTCCTAAGCGCCCTAGGCGCGTAACGATACAATCCGACTTACTATGATCATCGCGTCAGGGTGAAAATAATCGTAGCGGCGGAGAGGACACCCACTACAATAGAAAGGTATCTGCTGGCAGGATCAGGAGCTGCAAGGATTTTTGCTTTATGTGGTTCAACGTAGACGATGTCGTTCGGTTGAAGGTAATAGTATGGGGAGTAGAAGATGTCTTTTGATCTGAGATTCAGTCGACCGTAGTAGCGCAAATTGTCTTTTTCGCGAATGACAAGGATGTTGTCCCGATTGGCAAATAGAGTAAGGTCGCGTGCCATACCCATAGCTTCCAGTACTGTGATTTTCTGGCTTGGGATAGTGAATGTGCCCGGGTCATTTACTTCTCCAAGGACAGTGATTCTGAAAGATAAAAAACGAACCTGTACATTGTGATCATTGAGGTAGCCTGTAGCACCTATTTTTTGAGAGACAATTTCCTGAGCCTCTTCGATTGTCTTTCCTGTCAACTGCACTCTTCCAATGACTGGCATGTCTACTTCACCTTTTGAATCTACTCTGTATCCAATAGGATCAGCCAAAGATGCGCCGGAACCGCCCTGCATTTGGGCTTGCATCTGCATTTGCACATTTACAGTATTGAATCGGGCAGCTTCTTCAATGTTGTAACTGAATACATTGATTTGAAGGATATCGTCCGGTTGGATACGCACTTGCTGGTAATTGGCGATGCTGTCTATTTGATTGGCTTCCAGACCTTTTCCTTCTCTGAAATTGACAATTTCTTTGTATTTCAGACAGGAAGGAAAGAGGAAAATGATTAGTGCGAAGAGGAGTAAGTATCTCATAAGAGTATGTTTGAGAGTCGGAGAAAAATTAGTGATTTTCTGGTTGCTGGTTGCTGGTTGCTGGTTGCTGGTTGAACAGCCGGAGTTGAGGTAGCTGCGCTTCTGGATTGCTCGTTGCAAGGAACAGCCGAGCAGTGTGTGAGCTTCGGTTAGTGAGAACAAGGCGCTGCGCTAGCTACTGCCTTCTGCGCGGGGATGTGGTCGACAGCCACGGGATGAGTTGTGAGTGGTGAGTGAGGTGTGGAAACAGCCGAGCCGGTTGAGATTGTCCCGGGTTTGAAGCCGTTGAGGAAATCAAGCTGGAAAAGGACTTCATAGCTTCTGGCTGCTATCATCTGGTGAATAGCCAGGTGCATTGTGAGTTAGAGAGTGTATACTTAGTACCGTTACAGAGTATCTTGGCTGTTAGGCTGTTATAGCTAGCAGCTAGGAGCCAGGAGCCAGAAGCGGCTGTTATTACCAGGTACAAGCTTCGATCTGCGGGAGCATCTTTGAACTGACCTTCAGCTGGGACAGAAGTTGTAGATGTTCCATTCGGTGGGCGTCGGTGCCGAGGTAGCTGACGAGACCGCGGGAAAGGAGCCATTCTGCTTGTTGCCGGCCTTCCTTACCGTAGCGATTTGCGAAAGCGAGGAGATTCAGCTGGAGTAAAACGCCATTTTCCTGAAGTTCCTGCAATTTTTCCGGCTTGGCATAATAGTATGGGTACCGTTCAGGATGAGCCAAAACCGGGACATAACCTTTAGTCTGGATGTTAAAGATGACCTCTTTTAATTTTTTATACGGAGCAAAAAATCCTTGTTCGATGAGGACATGATTGTCTCTGAAAGGCATCAGGGCTTTTTGATCGAGTAGGCTTTCGAAATGTTCGTCCAGGAAGTATTCTGCTGCGAAGCTGAAGGATAATTGGGGATGTTTCTCTTTTACTTTTTCAGCAATGGTATCAAATGCCTCTGAAACTGTGTCTCTGGAATTGGGATAAAATTCTTTGTAAATATGTGGAGTAGCCACTATTCTTTTGTATCCGGCGTCGACCATAGTTCCTATCAATTCCATGCTACTTTCTATATCCGGAGAACCGTCATCAATCCCCGGCAGAACATGATTGTGCATGTCTGATTGCAGGATTTCGGCTGCAGGGAAGGAGATGAGAGAAGATTTTTTGAAGAAGGAAAACATTTTCTTGTTGCTAGTTGCTGGTTGCTACTTGAACAGCCGGGGTGGAGGTAGGCTGCGCTACTGGCTAGCTTGTTAATAGTTGAACAGCCGGGTGGAGGTCGGCTGCGCCTTTGAGATAAGAGTAGAGATCGTGTGTGTCGCTGTGCGCCGTGTGCTGCAGCCGCTTGCTTCGCAGCGTCTGCGGGATGTGGTTCGCTCAGCTCACGGGATGAATTGTGGGTGGTGTGTGTGAGTTTTGAAGCAGCCGCTTTTGGCTTTTCCCTTGTCCCCAACCCTTTGGGGAGGCTATTAGCTTTTGGCGAACAGCCGAAAATGATTTTACAGTGTGCTTTATTTGATCGCCAACGGCGATCAAAGGCTGTTACACATCCCGTGAACGAAGTGAACCACATCACGCGCAGCCGATAGGCTGCAAAGCAGCACACGAGCGAGGCACAGCCGACGCTCACACACCGGGCTAGGAGCTACTTACTGCACGCCCTAGGCGCGCTACTCTATTCCCCAGGAGCCTGATTCACTGCCACTTGTCTGCGGGACCATTCGATCCAGGAGCCGTCGTAATTGCGGACATTCGGGTATTTCAAGAGCTGGGTCAGGATGAATGTGGTTTGAGCTGAACGTGCGCCACTGTGGCAATAAGTGACGATATTATCTGATGATTTAATATCGCGGGACTCAAACAAAAGATTTAATTTTTCTAATGGCAAAATGCGTTTGTCAGATTCGGGGTTCGGGTCTACGCTTTCCATATAATCTAACCAAATGCTTCCGGGAATATGGCCAGCCGATAAGGCTCCTTTTTTGTTGAAAGCTCCGTCGAATTCGGCTTTGGTGCGGGTATCCAATAATACCAATTCTGCATTTAAGAGCTCAGCCTCCAGATCGGCTTTGTTGATGTAGTAGTCCGGCTGGATGTCTTTTGGAAATTGAAATTCCTTAGAAATTCTTCTGACAGCTCTGTTACTTATGGGTAGCTCATTGCGCTTCCAATGTGAATAACCACCGTTGAGCAAATAAGTATTATCAAATCCGCAATAGTGCAAAACCCACCATAATCTGGCTGCTTCTGCACAACCGTGATCGTCGTAAATTATGAGTGTGTCAGCAGATGAAATCCCTTTGATTCCCAGGATTTTGGCAATTTCATCTCGTGGTCTCATCATCTGAAGGGAATCTGAGAGTTCATCTCTCCAGATGTGGATGGCGCCGGGGATGTGACCGTCCTGGAAGTTTTTTAATTCCCTGGTGTCGACGAGCAGGATGTTTTCAGAGAGATCATCGATGGGGGGAAGTTCGGAGACTTCAATTAGTTTGCCGGAGGGGCTGAATTTGACGTCAGGCTTTGGAGTGCAAGCCAGGAGGCTGCTAAGAACTGTAAAAAACAAAATATGGGCGTAAGCTCGGGGCATTAGTGCATGATTAGGTTTTGTCATGATTTTTGCAAAAGAGCAAAAATCTCGCCAAAACGTAGTGTTATGGCTTCTTTACCCTGGACTGCATCCAGGGTTACAAAGATTTTGCCCACGCTGGGGCAATTATTTCGTTAAATTCAATTTTAGAGATTGACCTTCGAACTCACGTTAAAGTAATATTTTTGTTGGGCATGCCCACAAGTTTCGCCGTGTTGGTTTAGAGTCGCTCTCGCTATAGAATAGTGCGGGCTCACTTGTGGTCGCTATGCTTCAGGGCTCGCTGTTCGCTCGGTCACTACGCTTTGCTTCGGGGACTGTCCCTTCGGGCCACCCTTGCGCAGCGCTCATGCAGGGTCGTCCATTCCGTGATCTGTGTGTAATCGGGATTAGTCGTAAAACGCTGATGTGACGCCCCTTCCCGGCCACGCCGTGGAAAGGGTGACGCCTTTTTGCTTCGCAAAAAGGTGACATCTTTTTCAGCTACGCTGATAAAGGTGACGTCCGCATGCTTATATAATACATTTGCAGAATAATCAGGGACACTGCGTAGCTTCTTATTCGGCTGTTTTTCGATTAACCGAATAAATTTTTAACCGGGCAAACGGCTGCTCTAAATCTAAATTCTGCCTTCTATCTTCTAAATTTATCAATCCAGCTCATACCACTCATCTACCTGCAAAGTTTGGGGATTGCTGTATCCGTAATGTTTACTGAGGTAATCGAGGATTTTAGGTTCGCTTTCTCCGAGGTCCCAAAGTCCCTGGGTTTCCTGCATCCAGATAAACATTTCTTTCCAACCTTCGCGGGTTGCACGGGTCTGGGTGAATAGTTTTGGAGAATGGCATTGATTGCAGGTGACTTTTGTCAATTCCCAATGTGTGTCAATTATCATTCCGCTTTCGGAGTCAATTTGTCCGATCATGGAGCTGTCAAGTGGAAAGTCCTCTTCCTCAATTTGCGGAGCACTTGCAATAGTTTTCTGTTTATAATCTGTTCCCGGAGCGCCCATTAGAAGCCAGATGGTGACGATGCAGACGAGAATGATCAACCAGCCGAGACGGTTGGTTTGTTTTAGTAGTCGTTTGGTGATATCTGTGTCTGGTTGTTCCATTATACGAATGCTACTGGCTGGAAGTTAGCGCTTTGGCTATTGGCTATTGGCTATTGGCTATTAGCTTTTGGCTATTAGCTTTTGGCGAACAGCCGTGTGAGAGTGAGAGTCTTGGGTAGGGTTTGGTAGAAGAAAACTTTTTTGTTCAATTATTTCGAATTTTAGAAATCAACTGGTTTATCTGCTTTTGGATAACAGATAAAGATTCAAGAGCAGAATTATATTCCTCAAATGTGATGTATCCTATTTCTCTTGAAACTATTAATTGTGTTTCAATTTCGAAAGCGGATCCCATCGATATTTCTAAATATCTTGCAAAATCAGTTTCAGAATTTCTTGATGCACCTTCAGCTATATTGGAAGCCATTGAAACTGATGCTCTTCTAAGTTGCGAAGTCAGCCCAAATTTCTCTTTATCAGGAAATGGGTCAGTCAATCGATAAATTATAATCGTAAACCCTACTGATTTTTTCCAGATTTCTAAGTTTCTAAAATCTCTCATAGAATAGATTTTTTAGAGATTAGTAATGAACTGATCCAAAGTTGGGATTCAATTATTTAAGTTAGTTCCTGATTTCGGCTGTTCGCCAACAGCTAAAGGCTAACAGCTAAAAGCCGCTGTTTGTTCACGCGACTTTGATCGCGATACGGTGACAGGAATTGTTAAGGTAGCCCTGCGGATTCCAGTTGGGAATACTGATGGGCTGAGAGATGCCTGCGCTGTCGGTGGCTTTTGCCCAGACCTCGTAGTATCCGGATCCGGGGAATGCAACTTGAGCTGACCAATGTTGCCACGCCAGGTAATTAGCGGCGGGTTCCAGTTCGCAGGTTTGCCAGGTAGCGCCGAAGTCGATGGAGACTTCCATTTTGCTGATGCTGCGATCTCCGGCCCAGGCATGTCCGCGAATGTCGAGAGTTTTTCTTTTGCGTAAGATGCCCCCGGATTTTGGCCAGGTGATGAGAGATTTGACTGGCATGGCTTCAATGATGCGCATCTTGTCAGGGTCAACTTTTTCTCCAGGAGCCACCGAATGAATCGGGACAGAATAGGATGGCGGTTTCATTTTTGCTCCGTCGTGTACTTTGTCTCTGACAGCTATTTTATGCAGCCATTTACCAGAAACGGAAGCAGGCCAACCACCTATTACCAGGCGCAGTGGAAATCCATGTACCAGTGGAATGTCTTTCCCATTCATTTGCCATGCTACCAGCGTTTGTTCTTCCAACGCCTTAGAGATGGGAACTCCTCGCGAAATGACCACTTTGCTTAAGTCGCCGGAAATATGGGTGTCCTTACCATAAAAGCCGATATATTGAGCAGTTGACTTTAATCCCACTGCATCTAAAATATCCTTCAATCGCGCCCCTGTCCATTGAGCACAGGAAACAGCTCCGTATGACCATTGATTACCTCTTGTAGGAGGATTGAATCCCGTTCTTCCATTTCCACCACATTCCAGTACCAATTGATATGTATAAGGTTTGAATTGCTTTTTCAATTGAGTCAGGGTAAATGACATAGCTTTTTTAACTGCTTCTCCCTCGATGCTGAGTGTCCATTTATTTATATCGATATTTTCAGGAATCAGACCATTATTCCTGATGAACATTTTTTCTGCGGGAGTGATATCATCATCTAACAGATGTGCCGGAGTTTCCACGTTCAATGGTTTGTCATTGAGCAGTTTCATGTCCGGATGTTTATCCTTCAAAGGATCGATTCCGAGATCATCCCAGCCAACAGGTCTCCAGTTTTCGGGTGCATTATGTCCAAATACAATTCTGGTTCCCAGGATCGTTGCGATCGCTGCGAGGGTGGATTTGGAGAGGAAGGAACGGCGGGAAAACATGGAAGTCAGAAGTTAGAAGTTAGAAATCTGAACAGCCGCTTTTAGCTGTTGGATTTTGGCCTTTAGCTGAACAGCCGGGATGAAATTATGAATTATG
Source organism: Saprospiraceae bacterium (assembly GCA_016706365.1). GTDB lineage: Bacteria > Bacteroidota > Bacteroidia > Chitinophagales > Saprospiraceae > SLDF01. The sequence goes on along the minus strand of JADJJU010000024.1, from coordinate 191,876 downwards.
AATTGAACAGCCAAAAAGCCGAGTTGGAGTTGTGGGTGTGCTTGTAGCTGGAAGTTACTTTGATCAGAGTGTGAGATCAGGGAGATTCAGCAAATCGTCCTGATCTTTTGGTCTGTTTGATGCTTCTTTTGCCTTTCTTAAATGATTCAAATGAATTACCCTTATTGGAATATTTTCAAATGTATGAATTTCAGAATTAATGTAAGTCTCTTCGAAATAAAGCCCTTTAACTGAAGTCATTATATCAATACTGAGTGGTGGTCTTCCGAAAGTGAAAACATCATAATTGGTATCCAAAAATTTGTCTTCAGTCATATCGAACACAGGCATTTGAAATAGATTAAATGCTTGTTTTAATCTGGCATAATTTTCATTATCCGGCTTTACCCATAAATCCATATCGCCTGTACTTCTGCTGTCTCCATGCAGGATTACACTATATTCCCCAACCAAAATATACTTCACTGCTGCCTGATTTAAGGCATCCAAAAAGGCAAGAAACTCTTCGTGAAACATGCTATTGGACCCGCTTGCGCATTTTGAAAGCTGTTCGATCCATTTTAGGTGGATTTTCGGGATCTAAGTTCCAGGCTATGAGACTAAGATAAGTAGCTGCCTTGATTCTTTCGACAGGTGATTTAGTTCTCCAATAAGCAGTCTGGTTAGAAGCTTCTTCGAAGGTGTTGATCTTGAATGCAGTTTTGTCGAATTTGTAAGGCATAAGGTGGTTGCTGGTTGAAAGCAGGCTATTAGCTGTTGGCTATTGGCGAGAGGCCGTGAAAAAACAGCCGCTTCTAGCTTTTAGCTCCTGGCCTCTAGCTGAACAGCCGGGGAAAGAGTTATGAGGTTGTGAGTTATGAATGCTGAGCCGCAGGTCGCGTGGTGAGGAACGAACCTCACGATTGAACAGCCAAACAGCCGCTTTTAGCTGTTGGCTTTTGGCTTTTGGCACAGTCCGGGAGAGAGGAGGCTGAGGTGTAACAGCCGAAGGTGGGGGTTTGCCAGTTTAAGGGTGAAATGCTGTGTAGACTCTAAGCAATTTACATTTCTTGCAGCCGTGATGAAAACCTTGCAAATTGTTACGGATATGGCGGAAATAAGATGCCCGCTTTTTTTTAGCGCTAGCCATCACCTTTATATTTTCAAAGCGAAGCTACAGAAAATAAAGCCACTGCAGGTTTAGCCAGAGAAGACATCACTGTGATTTTATCTCTGATACCAGGAATAGACACGCGCCAATCCTTCTTTGAAGAAGACATCGGGGTGGTATCCGAGTAATTTCTGGGCTTTATCGATGGAGGCAAGGGAGTGGCGGATGTCGCCGGCTCTTGCGGGACCATAATTGGCGTTTATATCTTTCCCGCTGATATCGCGGAGGCCGGTGATCATCTCGTTGAGTGTTGTTTGTTCACCGCAAGCGATGTTGTATATCTGGTTCAGGGCTTCCTGATTATCGGTAAAAAGAGATAAAATATTTGCCTGAACTGCATTATCTACATACGTGAAATCCCGCGAGGTGGCTCCATCTCCATTGATTATAGGTGATGTGTCCTTTAAAAATGCTCTGCAGAATAAAGGAATTACTGCTGCATAAGGGTTATCCGGACTTTGTCTGGGGCCAAAGATATTGAAGTATCTGAGGCCAATATAATCTAAACCATATGTGGTTTTAAAAACTGCCGCATATTGTTCGATTGCAGCTTTTGTTACTGCATAAGGTGATAATGGTTTACCGATTTTATCTTCGACTTTGGGTAGATCGGGATGATCTCCATAAGTGCTGGAAGAACATGCTAAAACCACTCTTTTTACACCGGCATCTACAGCAGCTTTCAGGATATTGAGCGTGCCCCCGATGTTTACAGTATTTGTTCGAAGCGGATTTTCAATGGAACGGGGAACAGATCCTAATGCAGCCTGATGACTTACCAGTTGAATGCCTCTCATTGCCTTTGTACACATCTCAAAATCGCAGATATCGCCCTCCAGAATTTCATATTTCGGATGATTCTGAAATTCCTCTACATTTTCTCTCAGGCCGGTAGAAAAATCATCCAATACCCTCACCAGAGATACTCTTTGGTCAGAGAGGAGTTTTTCTACAAGATTAGTGCCGATGAAGCCGGCACCGCCGGTGATGAGGATGTTCATTTTTAGTTGGTTGCTAGTTGCTAGTTGAAGAAGCTGCGAGCCACGAGCTTCGAGATAACAGCCGCTGTTGGCTTTTGGCCTTTGGCTATTGGCGAACAGCCGGAAGAAAGCTTCTAGCTGAACAGCTGGTTGAAGAAGCTGCAAGCTGCAAGCCTCAAGCCTCAAGCTTAACAGCCGTGAGTGGGAGTTGTGAGTGTGATAAGAAGCTATTGTTTTTTACTCTACATCCCCTTCATAACACTGCGATGGTCCAGGTCTCTGAAGCCAGCTGTTAGCTATTTGCCTTTGGCCTTTGGCGAACAGCCGGTGAGAAGATGCTCTTTTTAACTCAAAACCTTTTTAATAACTCGCAGATAGTCCGGGTCTCCGACCCGGATTAAAAACTCACACTCAAAACTCCAACTCACCACAGCATGGCGTCTCCGGACGCAGAAGAGCAGTGCTGGAGGCAGTAAAGAGCCAGGTGTGTCTTAGCTATTTCGACCTGTCGAAAGGGTGTGCGGATTGTGGGAGCCCGGCAAATGCATGCTTGTCGCCGGAGTCCACTATTTCTGATTGTCGGATGCGGTGCACCAGATCGATGGATGGTAATGCGTCTGATATAGAGAATCCGAAGCCGTCAAGGATTCTTTGATAACTCTCTGTATGAAGTTCTGTAAATCCATCGCTGAATTCCAAGGCTTCTCCGTCAATTAGAATATTGCGATAGATCCGTTTTCCCTTGTTTGCTGATGTCCGGAGGAAGATGGTCTGCATTGATTGAGAGAAACCAGCGAACATTTGCATTCTCGAGAACCAACTTACCTGCCACTGAATCGTGGCTTTTTCTGTGAACTTCTACCTCTTTCACCGGACCAAAAATAGAGATCAGCATATCAAAGAAATGAATGCCAATGTTGGTTGCGATGCCACCGGATTTAGATTCATCTCCTTTCCAGCTACTGTAATACCATTTTCCTCTGGAAGTAATGTAGGTCAGGTCAATGTCGTATCGCTTTGAAGAATCTGTTTTTTCTTTGAGTGCCTGTATGACCGGGTGCAATCTGAGTTGTAAAACAGGATACACTCTTTTGCCTGTCTCTATTTCCATTTCCAAAAGGGCAGAGGCATTCCAGGGGTTAATGACCAATGGTTTTTCACAGATTACGTCTGCACCATATCTGAGTCCAAACCTAATATGTGCATCATGCAAATAATTGGGTGATGCAACGACAATATAATCTATTCCATTCCCCTGCCTTTTTAGCTTCTCCAGATGGCGGTCGAATCTTTCAAATTCCATGAAGAAATCAGCGTCAGGAAAATAAGCATCCAGGATTCCGACGGAATCTGATTTGTCGAATGCGGCGACAAGTTTATTTCCGGTATCGCGGATGGCTTGTAAATGGCGTGGGGCGATGTAGCCGGCGGCGCCGATTAGGGCAAAGTTTTTCATTGTTTTATATGATATTCAGAAATAACGATGCTCGTAAATATACCACAATGCCAGATCGATTATTTTGGATTTTTCTGTAAATCATGGATTAAAATAACTTGTGCCAGTATCTTTTGCTGCATCCTGTTTTTACAAACTTCTTTTACTTTTGCCTTGATGCAAAAGTAACAAAAAATCAAGGCTGTTTAAAATTTCCTTGTTTTCTACGCTGCTCTCCACTCAGCGCATGCAAAGCCGCTCGCTTATCTTGTTTGCAACTGCAAAATGGATATGCATTCAAAAGAAATTTTAGAGAGGGTCGAAGCTTATTCTTTCGCTCGACTTCTGTGCCTGCTTGCTTGTCGTTAAATTCAGATTGACAACTGTGTTCCGAGCAGCTTGAAAAACTACTGAAATTTTAAAAGGCCGGGGTCACCAGCCCAAACAGCCAGAAGGGTGACCAACATTACTTTTGGAAGTAGGACTGGACGGCGGCGATGATGATGTCCTGAATTTCGGGAGTGAGTTCGGAGTGGATGGGAAGACTGAAAACTTCGCGGCAAAGTTGCTCGGTGACGGGAAGGACAAGTCCGGGCCTGGCTGATTCCTTGAATGCATTTTGATGGTGCAGAGGTACCGGATAATATATCATACAAGGGACTTGTTTATCAGTCAGGTATTGTACGAGTTCGTCTCTTTTTCCATTGGTCAGACGAAGAGTGTATTGGTGAAAAACGTGGGTGCTGCAAGTTGATCTGGCCGGAATTTTTATTTCGGGAATTTGGCTGAAAGCGGCGTCGTAGTAATCCGCAGCTGCTGTTCTGGCAGCATTATAAGTGTCCAGATGACGCAATTTGATTCTCAAAATGGCTGCCTGAATAGCATCCAACCTTGAATTGACGCCCACTTCATCGTGGTAGTATCGGCGGGACTGTCCATGATTGGCTACAATTCTGATTTTGTCTGCAAGGGCTGTGTCATTGGTGAAGATTGCACCTCCATCACCATAACATCCCAAATTTTTGCTGGGAAAAAAGGAGGTACAACCTATATGTCCTATAGTTCCTGATTTAGCTACTCTTCCATCACTGAATATGTAATCTGCTCCAATTCCCTGTGCATTATCTTCAATGACGTATATTCCATGTTTATCTGCCACATTCATAATTCCTTCCATGTCAGCACATTGGCCAAACAGGTGGACGGGAACGACTGCTTTGGTTTTGGATGTAATGGCGGCTTCAAATAATTCAGGTGTGAGATTGAATGAACCGGGATCGACATCTACCATAATCGGTGTCAGTTTGAGCAATGCAATCACTTCCGCTGTAGCAACATAAGTAAATGCCGGTACAATCACTTCATCTCCTGGTTGAAGACCCAATGCCATGAATGCAATCTGCAGGGCATCTGTTCCATTGGCACAGGGGATGACATGTTTCACATCCAGGTATGCTTCGAGTTCGTCCTGAAATCCTTTCACTTCGGGGCCTCCGATGAACATGGTAGTACGGATTACATTGAGAACTGCTTCGTCAATTTCGGATTGAATTTTTTCGTACTGAGTTTTAAGATCGACCATTTGGAGCGGTCGGGAAGTAGTCGTCATTATTAGTTATGAATTATGAGTTATGAATTATGAGTGAAAAACTGAACAGCCGCTTCTGGCTTCTAGCCTCTAGCTTCTGGCGAACAGCCGGGGTGAAGCTGCAAGCTGCGAGCCTGGAGAAACAGCCGGGTTGAGGTAAGCTGCGCCTGTGGAATAAGAGTAGAGATCGTGTGTAGAGGGGCGCTTCGCTGCCTCGGTGTGTGCAGCTGCTTGCTTCGCAGCAGCTGCGGGATGTGGTTCGACAAGCTCACGGGATGAATTGTGAGTGGTGAGTGTGAGTGGGAACATCCGCTTTTAGTCTTTAGCTTTTTGCTATTGGCAAACAGCCTGGATGAAATAATTCATGGGTCTTATCTTGATTGTCGGAGACAATCATTGGCTGTTACACATCCCGTGAACGCAGTGAACCACATCCCGCGCAGCCGTAGGCCGCAAAGCAGCACACGAGCGAGGCACGGCCGACGCTCACACACCGGGCAAGGAGCTACCATCTACGCGCCCTAGGCGCGTGACTCGCCAAACCCGCAGCTCTACACTCACACACACACTGCCTCAGCGATAGGAGCGGGCACGAGTAGAGACGCATCACAATGCGGCTCTGCGAAGTAAAGCGGATAGCCCGACCGCGAGTGATATGCAGGAGCATGGCAACCGAGTAGACCTTGCATGCAAGGTCTTTACAAGAGGATTACCGGTGCATATCACCTCGGGGGGAGGCCCAAATAATCCAAAAAAATAAAATGGCTTCGCCGTCGATCAGTCGCAACAAGATCTTCCCCCGATGGGGTAAAAGCCGGTGTATGTGGTCGGCGTCATATGTAGTCGGCGCGCTTTTATTATCTAAAAGGGCGCAGGTATTTGGCGTCAATATCCAGGATGATGGCGCTGTCGAGCTGCATCAATTCCATGGATACGTATGATTTTCCTTTGAATGCGACCATGCGGCCCCGCAGGCCGGTGAGGTCACCTCCAATAATCTCGAGCCAGTCTCCGGGCTCTATCTCGTCAAGCCGCACTATATCTGCTTCTAAATGGCTGCCTGCAACCCTTCTGAGCAGATCTATCTGCTCCTGAGGGATGAGGGCCGGTGCTTTGTCATGGCGAACAAATCCGATGACGTTCTCTGTCTCCAGTACGCTGACATAGTCGGGCTGGCAAATATGTATCAGAACATAGCAGGAGAGCAGAGGCTTCTCTACTATCTTGCGCTTGCGTGTATATTGACGGACGATCTGCTGCATGGGTGCATATGCGTAAACGTCCTTTTGCTGTAAGTATTTGGAGACCAGGCGTTCACACCGGGGTCGAACCTGAATGGCGAACCATCTTTTTTCACATGGGTCCAGGGTCCTGGTGTAGGGTGATATGGATGCTGCCGTGGTCATAGTCTCCAATAGGTAATAGTCTCTGAAAAATCTCTGGAATATACGCCTTTAAGGTCGAATAATACAGGATCATTACTCATCAATTCTTCATAATATCCGGCATCGTATGCCATGAATTCCTTGTGGTTTACTGCTACCATAATCGCGTCATAAGGTGGCAGGGGACTATCGATCATGGAAAGTCCATATTCGTGGGCAACTTCGTTGGGAGAAGCCTGCGGGTCGATGATGTGTACATTCATACTGTATCCCATCATTTCACGGATGAGGTCTGCGACCTTGGAGTTGCGAATGTCGCTTACGTTTTCCTTGAAAGTTATTCCCATGACCAGTACTTTGCACTGGGCCGGGTTTTTACCTTTTTTGATGAGAGTTTGAACCAGCCGCTTGGCGATAAATGCCGGCATCCCGTCATTGATCCGGCGTCCGCTGGTAATAATCTGTGGATCCATGCCGATCTCCCTCGCTTTGTGCACCAGATAATATGGATCTACTCCGATGCAGTGTCCGCCAACAAGACCGGGGGTGAACTTCAGGAAGTTCCACTTCGTACCTGCAGCGGCCAGGACTTCCTGGGTATCAATTTTGAGCTTGTCAAATATCATAGAAAGCTCATTCATCAGGGCGATATTAATATCGCGCTGCGTATTTTCGATGACTTTGGCGGCTTCTGCTACTTTGATGGAGGACGCTTTATAGATTCCGGCCTTAATCACTTCACCATACACTTTGGCAATTTCTTCAGTGGCTTCGGGATCTGAACCCGAGACAATTTTGAGAATTTTTTCTACTGTATGTTCTTTGTCACCCGGGTTGATCCGCTCAGGGGAGTAGCCAACTTTGAAATCGCTGCCGAATGTAAGTTTGCTGAGTTCTTCGAGGATAGGTACACAATCTTCTTCAGTGCATCCGGGATAAACGGTGGATTCGAAAATGACATAGTCCGCATTTTTAAGGTGTCGGCCTACCGAACGGCTGGCTCCTAAGACGGGTCTTAGATCAGGTACACAATGTTCATCCACAGGGGTAGGGACTGCTACTATATGAAAATGAGCATTATCCAATTCATTCTCATCTGCTGTGAATGTAATATCCCGTCCTTCGAATGCCGAGGAATCCAATTCCCTGGATGGATCTATTCCTTCCTGCATCATACGGACCCTATCTGCGCTAATATCAAAGCCGATAACTTTAAAACCTTCTGTCGGGGGAGGGGAGTCGGAAAGTGGGGGGGGTGGTGGGGGGGGGGGGGGGGAAGGGGGGGGGGGCCCCAAAGGGAAAGGGGCGGGGGGGGGGGGGGGGGGGGGGGGGGCGGGGGGGGGGGGGGGAGGGGAGTTTTTTGGGCAAAAACCGGAGGGGGGGCGGGGTGGGGAAAGCCGGGGGGAAAATTTTCGGGGGGGGGCCGGGGGGGGGGCCGGTGGGGGAGAATTGGGAAGAGAGAAAGGGGGGGAGGGGGGGGGGGGAAAAAGTTTTGTGGGGGGGGGGGAAGGGGAAGAGCGGGGGGGGGGGGGGGGGCGGGGGGGGGGGGGGGGCCGGGGGGGGAGGGGGGGGGGGGGGGGGGGGGGGGGGGAGGGGAAAAAAAGAGCAGGAGGGGGGGGGGGGGGGGGGGGGGGGAAAAAAGAAAAAAAAGGAAAAAAAAAAAAGAAAAAAAAAAAAAAGGTTAAGAAAAAAAAAAAAGAAGAGAAAAAGGAAAAAGGGGGGGGGGGGAAAAGAAAAAGGAGGAAAGGGGGAAAAAAAGAAGAAGAAAGAAAAAAAAAAAGCAAGCAAGCAAACGCAAGGGACAGCAAAAAGCGAAAATTTTAAACCAAACCCCGAAAGGGGCCGCCGGGAAAAAAAACCACCCCCGCCCCGCCCGGGGAAAAAAGAAGGGAAAAAAAAAAAGCAGGGAAAAAGAGAGGAAAAGGGAAAAAAAAAAAGAAGGAGAAAAAGAAAATTGAAAAAAAAAAAAAAAAAAAAAAACGGGGGGGGGAAGGGGGGGGAGGGGGGAGGGGGAAAAAAAAAGTGGGCCCGCCGGGGCGAAAGGGGCGGGCGGGGGGCCGGGGGAAAGGAAGAGAAAAGGAAAAAAAAAAAAAAAAATGGGGGGGGGCGGGGGGGGGTAGAAAAAAAAAAAGCGGGGGGGGGGGAGGGGGGGGGGGGGGGGGGTGAAAGGGGGCTTTTTTTTGTGAAGGAGAAAAGGGGGGGGGGGAAGGCAGAAGGGGGCAAAGGGAAAGGGGGGGGGGGGAGGGGGGAAAAGGGGGGCCCCTTTTGGTGACGGAAAAAAAGGGCGCCCCCCGGGAGCCGAAAAGGAAGGGACGCCGAAAAAAAAGGAAAGAACCAACCGGAAAAAAGGAAAAGGAAAAAAAAATATTCCGACAAAACAAGCCGCCAAAAAAAAAACCACAACCACAAGACACCTTTTTCCCAAAAAAAAAAGCTGCCCCCCAAAAAACCAAGGCCCCGAAAACCCCCCTCCCAAAAAAGACGCGGAACCCCCAACCACCCCCCGACAACCACCCCTTCTTTAAAACAAAAAAACTAAAAAAACACCCCAAAACACATGACCTTTCTCCTTCTCCACCTGCAACCCCGGAAACCACCCCCCCCCCGAAAAAAAGAAACACAAAAAAAACGGCACAACTACTTTTTAGGCCCCAACAGCCCAAAATTAAAAAGAAAACAAAAAAACAAAAAAAACAAACAAAAAAACCCAAAAAAAAAAAAAAAAAAAAACAACGCAGCCCCCCCCCTTTTTGCCAAAAAAAAAAACAACTTTATCTCTCCGCACCCCCGACAAAAACACCAAACTTTCAACGAAAAACAAAACCAGAAACATTAAAAACAAAAAAAAGAAAAAGAACGGCCCCCCGGCAAAGCCAGGGGCCAAAGGGCACAAGAACAAAAAAAGAAAAAACTTTGGACAAAAACAACAAACCACTAAAAAAACCAAATACCAATTGAAACCCACCTTGGGAAAAAAAAAAACTCCTTTTCTTACCCCACGGCCAAAACAAGCACAACCAAAAAAAAAAATTTTTGAACCCTTCAATTTAACCCCCGGGAGCCCCTCCCGAAAAAAAAAAAGAAACACCAGAAGACACACATTTCGCACGAAACTTTAGACCCCCAAAACACACAAAAAGCCTCTTCCACAAACCCTTTGCCGACCCAAAAAACACCATCGCCCAACACCCCAAAGGGAAAAAAAAAAAACTTCCTCCAAAAGAAAACGCCCTTCCCCTTTACGGAACAATTTAAACAACACACAAAAAAACTTTTACACAACTTTACCCCCAAACACAAAAAAAACAAACTTTTTACCCTTCCCCTTTCTCGGAACCCCAAAAAAAAAAAAAAGAAAACCCCAAAAAAAAAAAAAAAACCATCTTCCTCCCCGGCGGAAACAAAACTAAAAAAAAACCTCCCAAAAAAAAATTAACAACAAACACAATCTTTTTCTTTTTATCCCCCCAACAATAACCGGCAGAAAAAAAAAAAATTAATAAAAAAACCACCTTTCCCCCCCCCCCCCCCAAAAAAATTCTTCTTTCAAACCAAAAAACAACTAAAACACACACACCACCCAACTTTTTCCCCCCCAACTTCCAACCTCTTTCAAAGACAAATTTTCAGACCATCGACCAAGGGTTTTGATCAATATGGGTAGGTGGAGAATGAAAAACATATTTCGTAAATTCCTGAGATCCAACATTATATCCGTCTCCTCCGATTGTTAGAGTAGGTCTCTCCATCGTCCGCCTGCATATATTCCATCGTGGTTGCCGGATCAGTTGTTGCAGGATTTTGCCCGCCGATTCCTGGATTATTGTAATACATAGTAGAGCTAAGTCCATTTTTATCGGGGGTATCGAAAAACCGAATTCCTACTAGTGGAATATTTTCACAAAATGTGGGAACTCCGTTACATTCACAACCATTTATCCCATCTACATCATCCTGATTATACAAATAAAGCATGTTTCTTGTAGTATCTGTTCCAATATAATCATCCTGATAGCAGCCCAGATCACCATCCATCCAGTAAGTGAAATAGCCCCTTTCCAGGATATCAGTGGCTTTGTTTGTGATTCTAAAATGAGTAAAAGTCATGTCATTGACTTCATCATTTGTTTGAAAAGCGAAGCTCGTTTTGTTAAACTGAAATTGCATCGGAAAGCCATTGGATGTATGAATATTGCCAACGTCATTAAAAATATTGAAGGATTGTTCAGCTGGAACCATGAACCCGTCCTGACCCGCCATACTGCTTCTGACTACGGGGTAATCACCTTTGGAAGGATCATACATTCCATCAGAATCCGCATCAAAAAAGGAACCCAGGTTAGTCAAATCAGAATCGATTGTAAATTCATGAATGCTTTCAAAAAATGGATTGCCCACAGCAGGCCAGCCTAAAATATTTTTAGGGATTTCCGATGCGGGGTAAGGAATACCTTCATTGATACTTCTATTGTATCTCAAAATATGAAATGCGACCTCATCTCCCCTAACCTTGAATATACGATCCCAGAGTCGGCATTGATCACTGAAAGTGGAGCCATCATCTGAAATAGGTCCCGACCAAAAGTCAGTACTTGTTGGACTTCTGTAGGTATTCGCTGCCAACTTTAAGTTATCGAAAGGATCCCTTCCTCCACCCCAGATGGAACCAGCATAAAAGCGAAACACCTCTTTTTTTGAACCTGATACCTCCAACAGCATCTGTACTCCTCCACAGATCTCCTGCGCCAGATAAAGATATTCTAACATTATTGATCTTCATATCAGTCATGGAAACTGCGTACACAATCGGAGCGAAAAGATTTTTGAATGAGATGCTGTTTGGGATTCTCTTTGGTTTGAGCTGTTAAAGCAAAACTCAAGAGGAGCAGAATTAAAAGCTTAAGAGACCTGGAAGGTAAATTATTTGTTAACATTTTTATGGTATTGTTATGCTAATATAAGGATTTATTTAGAATTCTAAAGAGAACACGGGAGATAATTGCTGGTCGCTGGTTACTGATAGCTGGTTGCTGTTTGAACAGCGGGGTTGCTGAATAAGCTCAAATTTGAATTTGTTTATTACAAAACATAAACGTTTTGCGTCTAACTTGAAATATGAGTCCTCATTTGAGGATTTTGAGCTAATTTGGGGTTCTCAAATAAAAACTTTTGCAAGAAACTCTCATACTTACTTTCAGGATTTTATCTGCCGGAATGGTATTGGTCTCGATCATTCCGATGATCAGAAACGAGTATTGGATGTACCGGATTGTAGAATTTCCAAGGGCTCAGAAGTGGGTTTTGAATGTGGTACTCCTCATTGTTTATGTATTATATATATTCCCGTTCGAATTTTGGGATGGAGTGTTCCTGGGTATGTTGTCGGTAAATTTAATATACTTGAGTTATCAGATTTATCCATATCTACCTATTGCACGTAAGCAGATTCAATCTATTCCCGCGGATAAGAAGCCGGCTATTCGCCTGATGATATTCAATGTTTACCAATACAATGACCATTTTGAGAAATTGATCTACCTGGTACATAAATGTGATGCAGATGTAATCCTTCTGGTGGAAACGGATGCGCAGTGGAAAGAAAAATGTGTGGCAGGTTTTGGAGATATGTATGCCTTCAAAATCCTCGAGGACCGCGAGGATACCTATGGGATGTTACTGTTTTCCAGATTGGAGCTTAAAAACACAAAGCTCAGATATCTGATCAAAGATTTTGTTCCCTCCATCTCGACTGAAATTATCCTGGAAGGAGGCAGAGCCATTAAATTATATGCATTACATCCTGCACCACCGGTGCCCTCAGAAAGCCGGTACTCGACTGAAAGGGATGCAGAAATTCTGATGGTGGGCAAGGAGGCTTCTGAGGATACACTTCCCGTGATAGTAGCAGGAGATCTAAATGATGTAGCATGGAGCTATTCGACAGATCTTTTTCTAAAGATCAGCAAATTGCTGGATCCGAGACGGGGACGGGGATTTTATAACACCTTTCATGCCAAACATTTCTGGGCAAGATGGCCCCTGGATCATGTGTTTTGCTCCGGGCATTTCAGAGTGCAAAAAATGGAACGATTACCTGCAAGTGGTTCAGATCATTTTCCGATTTTCATACAATTGTATTTGTCCCGGGTAGAAAAAGACGAGGAAGCTCTTGAAGCCAAAGCGGAAGATATAGAGTTGGCAGAGGAGAAGATTGAGAAGGGGAAAGCGGGGGAATGAAGAATTATGAGTTATGAATTATGAATTATGAATTATGAATTATGAATTATAAGTGGAACAGCCAGATAAGAGATAAGGTATAAGATATAAGATGGAACAGCCGCGAAGGGCTCTATGAAGGGGCAAATCAATATTTGCCCTATCCCTACACAGAAAAGCCAGATTAGAAGATTAGAAAACAGCCGCTATTGGCAATTGGCTATTGGCTATTGGCTATTGAACAGCTTGGTTTGGGTTGAGTGGTTGGAAGAGGCAGAACAGCCAATGACGCCCCCCCTCGCGAAAAAGCCACGTTGATACAACAAAATCTGCCCTTAGGTGAACAGTCGGGAAATAGGGGAATCGGTTAAGAGTATAATCGGGGTTGGGAGAGAAGAAAACAGCCGCTTTTGGCCTTTAGCAGTTAGCAGTTGGCGAACAGCCGGGTTTGGGTTGAGGGCTGGGAGTGCGGTTGGAAGAGGCGGAACAGCCGATGACGCCCCTTCAGGGCTTGGGAGAGAAAGATAGGGCTGCACTATGTATATCGCCTTTTCAGGGCTAAGAGTCATTTAAATGTCCTTAATTAAACCTAATATTACCCATCAAAAAGGGAAGCATATCCGGCATGACGCTGCATCAAAATGACTATTTTTTAGAAGGGAAGAATATCCGTGATCTCAGTTATGCTGATGTGCTGAGACATAGCGCTGAGCTGATTTCCAATGATCATAAATCCAGTGTAGAGCTACAGCCTGTTCGAATAGAGATTAATATGGCTCAGTTTGCTGGTGTATCAGCAAACATAGCATTTCCGGAGGTAATCATCGAACAAACTTCAGCAGGGATAATACTTTCCTGCCCTTGCAAGACTTCCAAAAAAACGCTTTGCACACATCAGGCGCAAGTATTATATGCTTTACTGGACAAGCCCTATTTCAGAATATTTTTTGATGAAAAATTAAGAAAGGATATTATACTTCAAACCGCCCGGGAATATGGTATGCAGGATGATCCGGAAGCTGCCAGTTATTTTGAAGTGCATTACAGTAATAAAGCCTATGAAATAAAACCAGTGATTGAAGGATTAATACCATGGAATAATTCTACAGCAAATTCTATTAAGGATCAAATTCTGCCACTTCCAATATCACCTCAAGCGAATAAACAAGCCTCAACCGATACTCAAACCAAATTCGTTGTCCTCAGCCGAAACAAGTATTATGAGCAATATCAGGTAGAATTGTTTGAAGCTAATACTGGCAAAAGCGGAGAATTGAAAAATCCAATTATAGTATTGAATCCTCAGGATTTCTTGTGGCATACAGAAGATGTGGAGACAACAAAGTTTTATTCTGCATTGACAGCATTGAAAAAATATGAAGCGGATGAGTTACCTTCTGCTGCTGCGGATGCTTTCAGGGCGATCATCCGGAATCCTCAAAAAATGGATTTATACTGGCATGATATCCGGATCTCTGAAAATGTGAATGCTAAGTCTATAACTCGTGTTCAGCTGGCAGATTCAAGGCCCGGATTATGCATTCATGTGGATTTGAAAGACGTTTTCCACGAAGTTTGGGCGGAACTAATACTCAATGATAAGCGGTATCCGGTCAAGACTTTGAATATCAAAAACGGATTTTTTTTACACGTCGGTGAGCAATTGCACCTGATCACAGATATGGATATGCTCAGGGTTATTCAATTCTTTAGAAAGCAAAACCCTATAGTCCTCATTCATCAAAGCAAATTCGAAGCATTCAAAGCTGAAATCCTGGATGCGCTGGAAGAAAGGATAGAAATCCGGTATTCTTATATAGAAAGGGCCACGGAGGAGCAGTTAAGGGAGCAGGGATACGATACAGACATTGAAAAAATCATCTACCTCAGTGATGGAGGAGACTTCGTGTTTATCACTCCTGTCATGCGTTATGGAAAAATTGAAATTCCCCTGTTTTCCAAGAAACAAGTATATGACAAAGATCAAAATGGCAATGTTTTTAAGGTAGAAAGAGATACCGAAGCCGAACTTCAGTTTTTGGCAATCCTAATGAGACAGCATCCTGAATTCGAATCTGTCCCACATTTATTGAATTCATTTCAACTACACAAATATCGATTTCTTGAAGAAGAATGGTTTTTGGAAGCTTTTGACACCTGGAGGCAGGAAAATGTGCTCATTCTGGGGTTCAATACTTTGAAAAAGAATGTGCTGAATCCATATAAAGCCAATATTAATATATTTGTCAAAAGTGGCATCGACTGGTTTGAGACACAAGTCAAAGTGAAATTTGGGAAACAGGAGGCTACGCTGAAACAATTGCAAAAAGCCGTCAAAAACCGAAGTAAATATGTCACCCTGGATGACGGAACTAAAGGAATTCTACCCCGTGAGTGGGTAGAGAAATTTGAATCTTACTTTCAAGCAGGAGAAATATCCGGATTAGTTCTGAGAACTCCCCGACAGAACTTCAGTGATATACACAGATTATATGAAGCTGAAATGCTTTCTGAAACACTGAAGGAGGAGCTTGAAAGTTATCAAAATCGTTTTTACAATTTTGAGTCCATACAGTCGATTGCTGTTCCTGAGACACTGAATGCTAAGCTACGGGAGTATCAACAGCAGGGATTAAACTGGCTGAATTTTCTGGATGAATTTAATTTTGGCGGATGTCTGGCGGATGACATGGGCTTGGGTAAAACTATTCAGGTTCTGGCATTTCTTTTAATACAGAAAGAAAAAAGACCAGGAAGCAGCACTCTGATAATCCTTCCTACTTCTCTGATTTTCAACTGGCAGGAAGAGGTAGAAAAATTTGCTCCTTCGCTCAGTATTTTCACACATCACGGTAATTCAAAGATCAAATCAAAGGAACAATTTTCGGACTACGACATCATTCTGAGCACATATGGGACGCTGCTGACAGACATAAAATTATTCAAATCTTTTCAGTTCAATTATGTCATTCTGGATGAGTCTCAGGCTATCAAAAATCCTGAATCTCAGCGCTATCAGGCTGCTTGCCTGCTCCAATCCCGAAACAGGTTGGTGCTTACGGGCACTCCGATCGAGAACAATACATTTGATTTGTACGGACAATTTTCATTTGTCAGTCCCGGATTACTGGGAAATAAGGAGTTTTTCAGAGATGTGTATTCCAAACCGATTGATCAGTTTGAGGATCATGTAAGGAAGGCAGAATTACAACGGAAAATCCATCCATTTCTCTTGCGAAGGACAAAGAAGCAGGTTGCAACTGAGCTTCCGGAAAAAACAGAAATGATCATTTACTGTGAAATGGGGCCTTCGCAAAGGCAGGTGTATGAATCTGTGCAGCAGGAATTGAGAGATTATATTGCTACTAAAAATGAGGAGCAATTGCCCAAGAGCAGCATGTACGTTCTGACAGGACTGACACGCCTAAGGCAAATTTGCAATTCACCTGCACTGCTCAAAGCGGAAGCACATGAGGAAACGCGTTCGGCTAAACTGGATATACTCATTGAGCAAATTGAAGAAAAGTCTCCGGAACATAAGATTCTTGTATTCTCGCAATTTGTGGGCATGTTGGATTTGATTCGGGAGGCTTTGCGGGCACGGGGCATCCAGCATGAGTACCTCAGTGGGCAGACTAAAAATCGGGCTGCAGGTGTGCACGCATTCCAGAATGATGAAAATGTGCGGGTATTCCTCATTAGCCTAAAAGCGGGCGGGACAGGTCTCAATCTGACTGAGGCGGATTATGTTTACATCGTTGATCCCTGGTGGAATCCGGCAGTGGAAAACCAGGCCATTGACAGAAGTTACCGTATCGGTCAGAAGAAACATGTAATTGCGGTTCGATTGATTTGCCTTGATACTGTAGAGGAAAAAATTGTCAAATTACAACAAAGTAAGACCACGCTTGCAAATGATCTTATCAAGACGGATGCTGATGTAATTAAGTCGCTATCGCAGAAGGATATGTTGAAGTTGTTGGAAGGGCCTGGGTGAGTTATGAATTATGAATGATGAATGATGAGTTGAACAGCCGGGCAGAAAAAGCTTCGAGCTGCGAGCCACGAGAAAACAGCCAGAAATAGTTGCTGGTTTCTAGTTGAAACAGCCGGATGGCAGTTTCGGGGTGTGAGTGTCATTTCCTGCGATGAACCGGGTTTCTGAGCCAGATCAAAAACTCACACTCAAAACTCATTCTCTCCACAAACTGAGGTCTCCAGATGCTGAAGAACTGTACTGAAAGCAGTCAACAGTTACCCGAAGCTCATTGTACAAGTCATTACGATGCCAGAGACTATAAATTTGCCAGTTTTATTGAGTCAAATTCATGTTTAGACTCTCTATGAAACTTACATTTCCTGGTGCCCTTGAAGGAAAACTTGCAAATTATTATTTTGGAAGAAACAGCCTGGGAAGTAGCTGACTACTTTGCATTAACCATCACCTTTATATTTTCTTCAGCTTCGCTTTGAAAATATAAAGACATCACTTTTTCAGAGCTAGTCCTCTGAAAAAACATCACCTTTCAAGGCGAAGCCGCAGGAAGACATCACCTGGCCTGGAACAAATCCCTGGAAATTGTTCCATTCAATTTCAGTCAAAAATTGGTACTCGTGTGCTCGTGGTTGTAAACTTCTTCGATTGGGCGCTTAGGAGTAAAAAGCTTGCTAATAAATTAGCAAGACCAAAAAGAGGTTTGGATTTCCGGCTCAAAAAGCCTATTTTACCGATCGTACATAATCGGTAGCCTTATCCAGAGATTTGAAATCATCACATTCTTAAGAGGATATTCCATCTTCACTATTGTCGTATTTCACTTACTTCAAGCACTACAGCTGGATCATCCCTGGACCTCTCTGATTCAGTTTGGCGGCACCGGAGTTCATCTATTCTTTTTACTCTCAGGATTTGGTTTATTCTATTCATATCTCAACAGACAGTCTAAGCCGCATATATTTTACAGGCACAAGCTCAACCGAATTTATCTCCCCTATATTATTGTAGTACTGATTTCTGCATTGATTACTCTATTCTGGCCTGTATATGAAGGGTCATGGTATGCGCTTGGAGGACATGTTTTCTTGTACAAAATGTTTGATGAAGAGATCATTGGTAGCTATGGATATCAACTGTGGTTTATGTCCACATTATTTCAGTTTTACCTGGTATTCTATATTTTGGTAGCATTAGAGAAATACTTTTCAAAGAGTTTGTTTTTATCTCTTTCAGTACTGATTAGTTTGATTTGGGCTTTGATTGTTTGGTGGCTGGGTAAAGAAGATCTGAGGATTTGGAACAGTTTTTTTCTGCAATATATCTGGGAGTTTGTACTGGGTATGGTTCTGGCCGGATGGTTGAAAGAAGGCAAGCTGAAACACCAATTTAAGGCAGTTCAGTTTCTTTTGACTGGATTAATTTTTTGCGGCTTGTATGCCTGGATGGGAATGAAAGGAGGGGCTGCCGGACAGTTGTTCAATGATTATTTTGCATTGTTAGGATACAGTTCGATTGCAATATTCTTGTATAAAGTGCTTCCAAAATCTTTAGTTAGAGGAATGGTCTGGATTGGTGGCTTTTCATTTGCGCTTTATCTCTGGCATATGTTGATTCTGGAGGTTGTTAAATATATAAATGGAAATGATATTGCCTTATATCATTTGGCAATAGTTCTGATCATCAGTGTAATTGTGTCATATTTCTATAATAAATGGTTTACTCAGTTTATTCAAAAATATAATGTGTGATTATTGTAAGAAAATAATCCACGAAAAGACACTAATGGTCACGAATGGTTTCTAAAGATGCTCCATTTATAGCAATTGAGATTTACATTTTCGATTTTCCGAATTGTTAAACGATTTTCAAACAATCAATTTAATATTCTCGCTTATCCCAGCTAAATCGTTTATAGATTTCTTAGTGTCTTTTTGTATAATTCGTGGACACTTCTTAAACAAAGAAATTGTCAAACATCGATAGGTTATTTTGTAGCTTTTACCAGCTGAAAACCAATATATAGCCCGGGCAGATTAATACTAAATACCCGAACAGAAATGGTCATTATAAATATCTGGAGCTAAACCAAACCTTTTAAACTATTCAGAGGTATATTCTTGTATTGAGAATGACGTAATCAGCACATTCACAAGATCTACACCTATCCATAAGCACGTTTTTATCGAGCTCAAAGGGGGCGAGCAGTCGTCCCCTTTTTATATATAATTATTGACCTATGGAATGACACTCATCACCCTGTCGTAGCTCAGACCGGTGAATATTCCAATAGCATTTGCATTGCCACTCAGATTGGTGAGGATCACACCAGGTTGGGCGAATGGGTTCCCATTGGAGGAAATAGAATTCTGAATACTGGTCAGAAACCTGGAATAGGAAGCATCTATATGAAAGATCGTGTTGAATATGGTGTCTCCGGGTTCGTAATTGTACCCTGTTCCAAAAACAAAAATGTTGTTTTCTATTAATTTATCATCAGTCACAAAATCCTGTTCAGGGAAACTATCCACTATACTGCCATTATGCAACATCCTCCTGTAATAATTTACTTCATTTGGATTGTCCTTTATATAGACCAAACAACGTGCTTTGTTTTCGGCATTTTTCTCAATAGATATTGAATCTATAGGCACTATGGGAAGTATTCTTGTAATTGCAGTGATTAGCTTTCCATCAGGAAGAATGATTTCCAATTCAAAATTATCGCTGAAATTCTCAGGTACAATTTCCGCAGAACTGTAATTGTAGAATTTCCCCGTTTCAAAATCTACCAAAACCTGATTATTAAGAACCACTTCTTCGTCGCCAAATCTGATTCTGACGTCCGCATTGCTGATCAGTAATGACTCCAGATAAGGGAGTAAATCATCGGATGGAATCGGGTCAAAATAGCTATTGCTTTTACTGAGTAAAAGCCTGAATGCTTTGCCCGGCTCGAGATAACATTCCAAAACTGGTTGGCTCTCGTATTCAGGCAGCACTATTTCAATTTGTTTTTCAAGATTGCATGCACTCAGACTGATAAGTATAATCAGTAAGCTGGCTGCTATATATTTGATATTCATAATTTAGAATTTAAAGTTCCAGGTGAAAGAAGGAAGAATGGGAAACAGAGAAACCTGCTTGGCGGCAATTCCACTGGGCACTGCGCCCGGTGGCGGTCCTTCATCACCAAAATCCTGAGAGTACTGTGGCTCCAAGTAAAGGAAGTAGGCATTTCTGCGGTCATATACATTGTAAACACTGATCGTCAGGTCATTCTCACCCCATTTTGGAAAGAATTTGATGACAATCCCAACATCCATTCTATGATAGTCAGGAACCCGGAATGTATTTCGATCTCCATAGATCGGAAAGACAGGAGTTGAGGTACCCCCAGGAATATCCTGAAAAAGTCCTCGTCCACCAGGCAACCAGGTAAGGTCTCCGCTTCCATATACCCAGGTGGCTGTCACTGTTAGCCAGCGATTGACTGCGTACATTGCCACAACAGAAACATCATGTCTGCGATCGTGTCTTGGTGAGAAGTACCGCCCTCCCATAATATCGGCAAAATTTCCTCTTTTGATCAAGGCAAGGGTATAGCCTATCCATCCTGTGAGTTTGCCAAAATTCTTCTCAATGCTCAACTCAGTTCCGTAGGCAAAGCCATCTCCGAAAGTAAATTCACCCTCCAGATTATTATTGGCGAATAACTGTGCGTGATCCTTGAAGTCTATTTGATTGCCCAGCCATTTATAGTAATATTCATTTGTAAACACAAAGTCCTTACCCAATTCCCATGACCAGCCCAATGCAAGCTGGTCAGAGGTCTGGGGCTTGACATTCGCCGTTGATGGGTACCAGACATCTGTAGGAAGGGAAATTGCAGAATTGGATACAAGATGTACGAATTGACTCATACGGGCATAACTGGCTTTGATAGCAAGTTTCTCCGTCAAAAGATATCTCAATGCCAGTCTTGGCTCAGGGCTCAAATAAGTGGCTCCGTCACTTGTAAAACCTGACAATCTCATTCCAACATGTGCTTTTAAAGCAGGCGAAATCTGCCAATCATCAGAAATATAAGCTCCATATTCCACAGCAGTCAGATCTTGTCCAGCAGAGAAAGAAACCAGCCCATCGTCACTTCCTGCTTTTAGCCTGCCAACAACGAATCTGTGATGTGTCGCACTAATACCGGCTTTGATTTCATGATTTGGATTGGGGGAGAAATAAATATCATGCTTCAGGTTGACATCCTTAATATTGGACCCAACACTAAATTTGAAACCGGTAATACTGTTGCTGATATTATATTGGTAATCGGAAAATGTAAGGGTGGTATTTGAGAACCAACGGGAATTGTAGATATGGTTCCATCTGGCAGTTCCAGTTGTATTTCCCCAATTGAAATCAAAATTGAATAAGTCAGAATTAAAGCCGAAGACATCTCTTCCGAAATATCCTGAGAGATAGAGAACGTCTTTCTCCCCCAATTTGAAATTCACTTTTGTATTCAGATCATAAAAATTATAACCAGGAATTGTGTTATAGTCCGGATTGTCTTCATTGGCTTTATTAATTTGATTGGTAATCAGATCTATATAAGTCCTTCTTCCGGAGACAATGAAAGATGATTTGCCTTTTTGAATTGGGCCCTCGAGCGTTAATCTGGAAGATATGAGCCCAATCCCACCTGAGCCAGTGAATTTCTGATTATTGCCTTCTTTCAGTCTTACGTCTAAAACAGAAGAGAGCCTGCCACTGTATTGTGCAGGAAATCCTCCTTTATAAATCTTCACATCCTTGATGGCATCTGAATTGAATACTGAAAACAATCCAAAAAGGTGATTGGCATTATACACCAGGGCCTCATCAAGAACTATCAGATTCTGATCATTGCTGCCGCCCCTAACGAATAATCCTGAAGAACCTTCTGAGCCCGAAGAAATTCCCGGCTTGAGCTGTAAGGTCTTAATAATATCAACCTCTCCAAAAAATGCAGGCAGGACTTTGGCCTCCAGCATGGAAATGTTTTCAACACTCATTTGGGTAGATTGCACTGCCTCCCGAACAGTATTTCCGGTAATAACGACTTCCTCCAGAAGCTGTTCATTATTGCTGAGGTCGAGGTCCAGTTTGACATCTTTATCCGCAGAAATTCTTCTTGTTGTAGGCAGATACCCTATATAACTGACTTCGACTGTAATAGAGTCTGGTTTTTTCTCTGTATTAATTGTAAAAAAGCCATATTCATTGGTGATGGTTCCTGCACCTGTCTCCAGTATGCCTACGCTTGCTCCGATCAGTGTTTCACCACTGGAGCCATCTCTTACGATCCCGGAAATTGAAATTCTGTTCTGAGCAGATGAGGCAAACCCGACACTTAGAAAAGCTATCAAAAATAGAAAACTGTATAATCTGGACATAGGGACTCTCGATATTTAAGGTATCAGAACGCAAAGATGGCCTTAGTGTTGAAGTGCACTATGTTAAATTATACGAAAACATGCATTTCACAGGTCAAAGTGACCGCTGAAGATGAAATTATAAATTTGGAAGCAAAAGAATTGCTTAATAGGTAAGATCGAAGTTGTATTTATACAGATAAATCAACAGACTAACGATTAAAAACAATACTATAAAGAAGTAAAGAATGCAATACCCTTTTTTACCGGCTCCGGCTACTTCGCTCATAATGTCTTTTTCTAAATAATGACTAAAAATCTAATTGCCCTGCAAATAAAATGCAAATATACTGAAGTACAAAACTGAGTCCCTTACTGTGGCAAAAATATTAATGAAATTACAAGGCAAATTTGGCGAAATACTTACTCATTTTGAGCTAATCCTTGCATTTTTTTAGAAAACAATATTCGCAGATAACTATAAATCAATACATTAACAACTAGGATCAATATTATCAGCGTTACTGAGACTGATTCAAATCTCAATAAAATGATTAAGATGATATTTAGCAACATTTGATATACAGCATATACTGATGAAATAAGAATGACCTTATCAGGAAAACATTTTTTCAGAATTTGATACATATGCTGTTCATGGGCCCTGAGAATATTTTCTTTTTTGAAGAGTCGGACAAGAATTGTAATCCCGGCATCTATAGCATATACTGTAAAAAACAAGATGTACTCCCATCTTTCTGAAGTGTTGACTAGTTGCCACATGAGATATCCCAGAAAGAAGCCAAGGCTGATGCTTCCTACATCGCCTGCAAATGCCATCGCTTTCTGCCTCACATTGTAGTATGCAAAAACTAAAACAGCAATTATCTGGCTGACAATAAATACTTTCAGTGGTCCGGGCCCGAATATAAAATAAAAAGTTCCCAGGCTTACAAGTGACATCATTACCATCATGCCATTGATACCATCCATAAAGTTGAATGCATTCATCCATCCTGTACCTGCAAACAATACTATAACTATCCAAACCCAGGCCATCTCCGGAAGTGGAAATCCAATCAACCATGTAGCAATGCAAAGTATATGAATAAGCAATCGCCAGATTGGAGGCAAATTCCTGAAATCATCCAGCCAGCTTAAAAAGGTGAGACAGATCAGACCAATCATCCAGGGCTCAAAAACAACGGCTTCACTAATGAGAAATATTAAGAAAATAGAAAGCGGAAAAATAAATCCTGAACCAGACACAACAGGCCGATTTTGACTATCCAACGTTGTGGAAAGTACTTTCCAGCCAAACTGCCTTGCCACTTTAATGTACAAATGTATGCAGGCAATAATGACAAATGCCAATACTAAATAGTGTAATAAATTTGTCGTTTGAAAAAAATCCATATATAAACCTGTCCGATAATTTATGCCAAAGTACAATTCTATTTAGTAAAACGCATTCACATTTGTTCAATTCTGTCCGCTTTGATTTGGAAAGGAGGATGATAGCGATTTAAATTTTGTGTGTATTAACAATTTCTGTAAATTAGATGACCTGATTTAAGTCCTGCGCCATATATTTATGCACGTGTATTTAAGCGTTGCAAAATAAAATATGGAATGAGAACAATAGAAAGACTATTTGATTTCCTGCTGGATCAGGCAGAGAATTATCCACAAGAGCACTGTGTGGGAGCTAAGAATGAAACGGGTGCGACTTATTTATCTACCATGCAAGTTCATGAAAAAGTAAATCAACTCAGTGCAGGTTTATTGAACAAAGGAGTCCGGAAAGGTGATACTGTTGCTATAGTGGTAGCGAAGAACAGACCCGAGTGGCTGATTGCTGATCTTGCTGTACAGCAGATTGGTGCTGTTCTGGTACCAGTGTATCCGACAATAAGTTTGCAGGATTACAAATATATTTTCTCAGAGGCTTCTATAAAGTATTGCTTTACTGATGGAGGAGAGCTGCTGGACAAAATGGAATGGGTAAAGCAGGATGTGCCTTCTCTTGAGGCAATTATCTCCTTTGATGCCAGTCCTAAGGCCATTTACTGGGAGACTTTATTATCTGAATACAATATGACAGATATTGAAGCTTACAGAACAGCAGTAAAAAATGAAGACCTTGCTACCATCATTTACACTTCAGGAACGACCGGAAATCCTAAAGGGGTAATGCTTTCTCATTGGAACATTACCAGTAATGTTTTAGCAGCCAAGGATCTGATCCCTAACGCTAAAGGAGACAGGATTCTCAGCTTCCTGCCGCTTTGCCACATTTTCGAAAAAGTAGTTACTTACGCTTACCTCGGCACCGGAATGGCAATAACATACACAGGGCTTGATAATCTTGGCGGAGAAGGTGGTGATTTAAGGTTTATAAAACCACATTTCTTCACAGCAGTTCCGAGGCTATTGGAGAAGGTGTACGAAAAGATTGTTCAAAAGGGTATGGACCTGACAGGGGTCAAAAAGAAATTGTTTTCTGGGCCTTGTCTCTTACTGAGAATTATGAATATGATCAAAAACCTTCAGGTCTGAAGGCTATACAGTGGAAAATTGCAGATAAATTGATTTTCAGTAAATGGAGAGAAGCACTTGGAGGCAATGTCAAAGGAATTCTGACAGGGGCAGCAGCATGTCCTTCTTATATTTTGAAGGCATTTTCTGCTGCAGGTATTCCCATCAGAGAAGGGTATGGATTGACAGAGGCATCACCGGGAATTTCATTCAATCGATATGATGAAGGAAATGCAATGGTTGGTACAGTAGGTCTGGCTGTAGAAGGAGTAGAAATTAGGATAGACGGGTCTGGCGGAGATTACCGTCAGGGAGAAGGAGAGATTTTAGCTGCGGGGCCAAATATCATGATCGGATATTACAAACAACCGGAAATGACAGCAGAAGTCCTGAAAGAAATGGATGGCAAAACCTGGCTCTGCACAGGAGATATTGGTGTATTTGTCAAAGGACCGGGAGGTAAAAATTTCCTAAAAATCACAGACCGCAAAAAGGAGTTACTCAAAACTTCAGGGGGCAAATACATTGCCCCGGCCCCTATTGAAAGTGCATTGAAACAAGACTTCCTGATAGACCAGGTCATGGTCATCGGTGAGCAAAAGAAATTTGTATCTGCCCTGATCGTTCCTGCAACGGATTCACTGCGCAAATGGTGCCAGGAAAATGGTGTGCTTTGGACCAATATAGAAGACACACTGAGACATCCTAAAGTGATAGAATATTACCAAACGATAGTTGACAAATACAACAAAGGATTTGCCAAGTTTGAACAAATTAAGCGATTTACACTAATCGATTCTCCCTGGGAAATAGTAAAACCCGACGGCAGCCCGGGAGAGCTTACTCCTACATTGAAATTAAAACGTCGGGTCATTGTGGAGCGCTGGGATGATATTATTAATGAGATGTACACGGAAAATTAGAAGGTGGATCAGCCGGCTGTTGGCTATTAGCTTTTAGCTGTTGGCGAACAGCCAGAACAGCCGCTTCTGGCTACTCGCTTCTGGCCTTTGGCTGAACAGCCTGGAAGAAGCTGCAAGCTGCAAGTGAACAGCCGGGTTGTGGGTACTGAGGCTCACTTCCTCCATTTTCTCGTAGGGTCGCACGGCCGTGCGACCCTACGAGAAAGTAGGACGAGATAGCTGCAGGAAATTGGTATGCTAGTTGTGAGTTGTTACTTATTTCAGCATGATACTTGCCTGCCTGTAGTTAGCACTAGCTGTCATCTCCGAAATAAATTGGCTGCAAAGCAGTCAATATATTTCGGAGATGTCACCTTTCAGGGCTTGCACCCTGAAAAACGTCACTTTTTCTTTGCGAAGTAAAGAAAAAAAGTCACCGTGCTACTACTAAGCCACTTGTTTGCTGGCCCAATCGCGGACTACAGCAACTGTCACAACAACTCCCTCGATGGATCCCAACGCACATTCTCCCAATCTACAATGCGGTGATCCTCGATTTTAATTCCTTCTCCTTCGAGCAATTCCTGCATCATATCCGGAGTGGGGAAATGAGTTCTTCCGCTGAGTTCACCTTTTCTGTTGACTACTCTGTGCGCCGGAACATGCTTTGTAGAAAAGCTTTTATTCATAGCCCAGCCAACCATTCTCGCGGATCCCAGTGAGAGATA
The DNA here is from genome assembly GCA_016706365.1 of Saprospiraceae bacterium. Classification (GTDB taxonomy): domain Bacteria; phylum Bacteroidota; class Bacteroidia; order Chitinophagales; family Saprospiraceae; genus SLDF01. Next base: position 165,549 of record JADJJU010000024.1, on the reverse strand, counting down.
ATTCGAAATGTCTCCATAGCTGGCAGCGCGGCCAAAAGGTATTAATTGAACTACATCATAGACTGATTCGAAGTAAGGGATTTCCTTCTGTGGAGATTTCATTATAATGCAATTTAAACAATGAAGATAAATAAAAGCAATCCGGGAGTAAGCAATTACCTTTGAGTTGTGGAAGCAATTTTTTCATTTGAGTCAGACTTCCTCATTAAATGTTAACAAGTCAATGAATTTACTCGCTTACGATATCCGAAACCTCACAGATGCAAGATATTTTGCTGCCAGAGGTGCGGGTTATATAACTTTCAATGCAAAAGGTCAAACAGGTGAGCTATCTGTACATGCCATGACTGCTATGGCCGAATGGATAGCTGGGCCGGGCTTACTACTCGTTGCGCCCAATGCTGAAAAAGCAACTGAACTTCTTGGGCAGGTCCCCTTTACAGGCCTAATTTTACCTTCTGAGAATTTAAGTCTGGTCAATCCATTTCTGCATATGGAATGCTTTGCTGAAATTAATTGCAAAGATGAGTCACACCTGGAAGGATTGCTTGAAGAAGCCGCTGAAATTGATTCATTTGAATTGGATGGTATTCTATTAAACCTGCAAAAAATTGGCACTATTACCGACAATATCGGAATGATGATCAACGGCCTCGCTTCCAAAATTCCTGTGTATGCTGATATCTCCGGGGATTTTCATCAGATTGGAGCTGTCCTTCACAAGTGTCCGCAACTGGGTTTGGTTCTACATGGGGCAGAAGAGGAAAAAGGTCGGACTTAAATCCTTCGATGAAATGGATGATTTTTTGGAGAATTGGATGGGAGAGATGAGTTAGTTCAAGATTTCAGATGTCAGATTTCAGCTATCAGATTTCAGGTTTAACAGCCAAACAACCCAGGAATTTCTTTAGGTTCATACATAAAATGTTTTTGATTTTCTTTTTATAAGATATTGAATGTCAGATTTTTGAAAAAGTACTTATTGTAAATTTAACAGCCGGGAGCATTTAATTTTTATACTCATTTTTATCAAGTCCTTCAATCTTTTTTATTTCTATCAATCTTCTCTCACACTTACACAAAACACGAACCCATACATCAATCCTATCAATCTCCCCAAACTCTTCTCACTCACTCTCACTCACACTTCAATCTTCTCAAGCTCATCACCAAATACCCACTCTCAAAACCACAATCTCCATCAATCTTCCCGAACGCTCCACGAAATACCCACACTCAAAACCACAATCCTCTCAATCTTTCAACTGAAACTTCACATACTTGATTTTCTTACCTTCAGCCAAATGCAAGCCTTCGTAATAAGTTTTGAACTCCAGTGTAGGATCAATCAAAGGTCTGCTGTAAATATCATTTTCTGCATACAATAAAGTGATTCCCGGATCTGCCTCAACCACTTTCAATGTGTACTCGTACAAAAGATCATCATCGGTCTTGAGATTAATGATTCCCCCGGGTATCAGGATTTGTTTGTAAATATCCAGAAAGTGAGGAGAGGTCAGGCGATGCTTTGATTCGGTAGGATTAAGAAAGGGGTCTGGAAAAGTAATCCAGATTTCAGAAATATCTCCCTCTCGAAAATATATTCCCAGCTTTTCGATCCTGCTTCGAAGAAAGGCCACATTCGTGAGATTTTCGTCTAAAGCGATTGTGGCTCCTTTCCAGATTCTTGCACCTTTGACATCGATTCCAATAAAGTTTTTTTTCGGGAAAATGACGACCCAACTGTAGGGTATATTCTCCTCTGCCGCAGGCTAGCTCCAGGGTCACAGGCTTGTCATTTCCAAAATGAATTTGGGCCCAATTTTCACTCAAATCAATTTCAACATCATCATTGATAAAAAGCTGATTCGATTCATATTCAGGGTTTTCGATGACATTGGGATATGCCTTCAGGTCCTGAAATTTTTGCAATTTGTTCTTCCGTCCCATGAATTTTGATTCTGATGCTGGTCAATTTGAGGAGGCAAATGTACTACAAACAGCATAAACATTGTGTGCCGGAAAAAAGTACAAGGTCTACTGAGGTTCTTTCGATGGTTAAGCAAACCGCATGCAGACACTTTCATTGTCCCTGATTCGTTTTATCTTTGGATTTTCAAAAATGGAATATACTGCGTACTTGAATTATTACAAGTCCATAGCACTATTAACATTTGAATACTCATACAGAGACAACACAAAGGAAATATTATGCAAAAATTGATCTACACTCTTATCATTTTGGGGGGATTTTTAAGCACAAATCATATTGATGCTCAAGGTTTTGGAAGCATTTTTAGAGCAGGACTCAATTTTGGAACAATGCTTGGTCCGGTGGAGGGATCTTCTAATGGAGATTATGAAAAGTTGGGCTACACTACCGGATTTCATATCGGTGTAGGTGCGAGATACCATTTTGACTATTTAAAGAAATATGGAATCGGTATGGAAGGGAATTACTCTCAGAAAGGGGCAACAATTAATTATGATGGGCCATCTTTCTATGTATTTCGCAACACATCAGGAGCAACAGTAACTTCGATTGGGACAAGAAAATCAAACATTACTGTTTCCCAGACTCATATCGATATCCCATTATATGCTTATGCTAAAATAACTAAAGGGCTGGAAATAAGCGGAGGCGTATATGGCTCATTTCTGGTGGGTTCAAAAGGTAGCGGAGATTTGACATTTTCCGGTACAAACCCATTGGTGAATGAATTTACAGTTCAGCTCAATCACAATTATATTAAGGATCAATTACTGGATTATACTTTGCCACTTCAGGGGGATTTCATAAATATTCCCATAGCCGCTCAGCAGTATCAATTACCTACCGCGTTGGGCGCTTACACCGAAAATGGAACCCGTGATGGCAACTTGTACAAAATTTTTGATTTTGGTCTGATCGGAGGATTTTCAATATACCTCAATGAAGGCCTGTATCTTGGAGTCCGCGCCCAATACGGATTGTCCAATCTTGTAAACAATAATATGAAATTACAGTACAGTGCTCCCGGTACGGATAACAAAGCGGTTTTGAGTCCGGATAAAAGAACTAACCTTACTTTTCAGGCTTCTGTCGGATTTTCTTTCTGATACAATTGTCAGAGATGCAGTTGGCCAATAAATCCAATTTATCCACTAAAAGACACGAATTTACACGAATCGATATCACAGAATGAATCAGAAAAATTAGTGAATTTTATTCGTGTCTTTTGGTGTAATTCGTTGATCCTAATTCATCATTTATAGAATCTCAATTTCGAGTGGCTTAATGCAAATCGTGTGTGAATATGAGTGCCATGGCTAAAGACTATAGGAAACAAAGGCGGCCAATAAATCCAATTTATCCACTAAAAGACACGAATTTACACGAATCGATATCACTGAATGAATCAGAAAAATTAGTGAATTTTATTCGTGCCTTTTGGTGCAATTCCTTGATCCTAATTCATCATTTATAGAATCTCAATTTAGAGTAGCTTAATGCAAATCGTGTATGAATTTGGGTGCCATGGATGAAGGCTAAAGGAAGCAAGGGCGGCCAATAAATCCAATTTATCCACTAAAAGACACGAATTTACACGAATCGATATCACTGAATGAATCAGAAAAATTAGTGAATTTTATTCGTGTCTTTTGGTGCAATTCGTGGATCCTAATTCATCATTTATAGAATCTCAATTTAGAGTGGCTTAATGCAAATCGTGTGTGAATATGGGTGCCATGGCTGAAGGCTATAGGAAGCAAGGGCGGCCAATAAATCCAATTTATCCACTAAAAGACACGAATTTACACGAATCGATATCACAGAATGAATCAGAAAAATTAGTGAATTTTATTCGTGTCTTTTGGTGCAATTCGTGGATCCTAATTCATCATTTATAGAATCTCAATTTCGAGTGGCTTAATGCAAATCGTGTGTGAATATGGGTGCCATGGCTGAAGGCTATAGGAAGCAAGGGCGGCCAATAAATCCAATTTTATCCACTAAAAGACACGAATTTACACGAATGGATATCACAGAATGAATCAGAAAAATTAGTGAATTTTATTCGTGCCTTTTGGTGCAATTCCTTGATCCTAATTCATCATTTATAGAATCTCAATTTAGAGTGGCTTAATGCAAATCGTGTGTGAATATGGGTGCCATGGCTAAAGACTATAGGAAGCAAAGGCGGCCAATAAATCCAATTTATCCACTAAAAGACACGAATTTACACGAACGATATCACTGAATGAATCAGAAAAATTAGTGAATTTTATTCGTGTCTTTTGGTGCAATTCGTGGATCCTAATTCATCATTTATAGAATCTCAATTTCGAGTGGCTTAATGCAAATCGTGTGGAATATGGGTGCCATGGCTAAGGCTATAGGAAAAGGCGGCCATAAATCCAATTTATCCACTAAAAGACACGAATTTACACGAATCGATATCACAGAATGAATCAGAAAATTAGTGAATTTTTTCGTGTCTTTTGACTAACATCTTCTGGCTTAATGCAAATCGGGGAATATGGGTGCCACGGCTAAAGACTATAGGAAGCAAAGGCGGCCAATAAATCCAATTTATCCACTAAAAGACACGAATTTACACGAATCGATATCACAGAATGAATCAGAAAAATTAGTGAATTTTATTCGTGTCTTTTGGTGCAATTCGTGGATCCTAATTCATCATTTATAGAATCTCAATTTCGAGTGGCTTAATGCAAATCGTGTGTGAATATGGGTGCCATGGCTGAAGGCTATAGGAAGTAAGGGCGGCCAATAAATCCAATTTTATCCACTAAAAGACACGAATTTACACGAATCGATATCACAGAATGAATCAGAAAAATTAGTGAATTTTATTCGTGTCTTTTGGTGCAATTCGTGGATAAAATGCATTGGATTTTCATATATCAGGATGCTGTAATTGATTGTTCTTTTTGATGGATTAATACATTTCCTGTCATTTCTTCCGGAATAGGAACACCCATTAAAGTCAGCAATGTCGGAGCTATATCTGCCAATTTTCCATTGTCTATTGTATAATTATTGGCATTTTTTGAGACCAGAATACAGGGGACGGGATTCATTGAATGGGCAGTATTAGGGCTACCATCAGGATTTACCATATAATCTGCATTGCCATGATCAGCGATGATCAGCGTTTGGTAATTCATGTCCAGCGCTAGTGGAATGATTTGAGACAAACATTTATCTACAGCTTCCACTGCGATTACGGCTGCTGCCATGCTTCCGGTATGACCCACCATATCAGCATTGGCAAAGTTGAGACAAATAAAATCAGGATGATGGGACCGCATATACTCTGTGATGGCATTAGTGATACCAGGTGCACTCATTTCCGGTTGCAAATCGTAAGTAGCTACTTTGGGAGATGGGATTAGAATTCTATCCTCCCCTGCAAATCTTGCCTCTCTGCCTCCGTTGAAGAAAAATGTCACATGAGGATATTTTTCTGTTTCAGCGATTCTTACCTGGGTCAGACCATATTTTGAGACTATTTCACCCATAGTTTCTTTAATATCATCTTTCTCAAAAAGAACTATCTGATTGTTAAATGTTTCGTCATATCTGGCAAAAGTCACAAACTTGAGATCCAGGGGCCTGCATACAAAATCCGCAACTGAAGACTGTGTCAAAACATACGTGAGCTCTCTCGGCCTGTCTGTACGGAAGTTGAAAAATACCACAACATCTCCATCCTCGATTTTTGCCACAGCTTCGCCTTTTTCATCCATCATGAAATGTGGTTGGACAAATTCATCAGATATTTTTTCATCATAGCTTTGTCTCAATGCATTGAAAATATCCCTGGTTCCAATTCCTGTTCCATTTACCAGAAGATCATATGCCAATTGTATACGTTCCCAGCGATTATCTCTGTCCATTGCATAGTATCTTCCTATGAGAGAACCCCACTTGATACCTGAGTTTTTGATATGATCATTGACCATGTCAAGGTAACGAATCCCTCCCCGGGGATCTGTATCTCTCCCATCAGTAATGGCATGGATAAAAACATTGGGAATCTTGTTTTGAATACATGTATCACAAAGAGCCAATAAGTGGCGGATATGTGAATGGACCCCGCCATCCGAAATCAGTCCCAGAAGATGTACTTTTCGTTTATTTTCTTTAGCGTAGAATAATGCTTCCAGTAGAAGTGGGTGATTTTGCAGTTCCTGTTCTTCAACTGCTTTATGAATTCTTGCCAGCTCCTGATAGACAATCTTTCCTGCTCCCAGATTCATGTGACCTACTTCAGAATTGCCCATCTGACCTTCAGGCAATCCTACCTCCATTCCAAAAGTCGTCAAGGTACTGTGAGGATAATCAAGATTTAATTGATTAAAATAAGGCGTATTGGCTCGTTTTATTGCACTTACTTCGGGGTCCGGATAAATTCCCCATCCGTCTAAAATTATGAGGAATGATTTTTGTGTATTCATAAAGCAAACGTTAGGCCGTGAAATTAGGTATTACTATTGAAAATGGAGCCGTGAGTTCCCGGCTGATTTGATTGAACAAATATTTTAGCAGATAAGATGTAGTATATTTGAATTCAAAGACAATAACTTTCTTAGTCCTCATACGTATATCCAGTATTAGTATTAAACTGATAAAATAAATAAAAAATGAAAACTTCCGCCATTATAATTTTCTTAAGTCTGATTGCTTTTACAGAAATACAGGCACAGATGAGTGATATCTTCGCCGCTATCAAGGCCGGAGATGCCAATGCACTTGGAAAGCATATGGATGACCCTGTCGAAGTTTGTATTTTGGAAGATCAAATGATTCATAGTAAGCGTGATGCAATAGCTATGATCAGCAAATTCTTTACCAATAACAGACCTACAGATTTCAAGGAAATGCACCAGGGAAGTTCAAAAGGTAAAGATTCCAAATATACCATAGGTAGCCTCACCACCAGCTCCGGAACTTATAGAGTGTACATATTGGTCAAGCAGAGGGGAAGTAAGAATGTGATTCAGTAGATTAGTTTTGATAAGGGGTGATAACATCCTCGTTAAATCGGTGAAGCGTTGAATCGTTAACAGCCGGAGAGTTTAGGAGGGGAGGAGGTGAGAAGCTTAGTAACAGCCGCAGTCAAACAACCCCTTATTGCAATTGTGTAAGGCGTAAATGCCGGTAGCATGATGTATGCAGTTGCATGCAACGATAAATCTCTCCACGAAATGCCAGTTGGTCGGTTAATCGGTCAATACATAACAGCCGGGATAACAGTCGAAAACCCCTCAAAAGACTATTTCATTGGCGGAATGTGGATTGTTCGCTGATGTATTCCAAGTCCAAACAAGGCAAAATCATATTTCACAGGATCAACAGGATCAAATTCTCTCAATTTTCCGGTTAATTCTTCCACGGCTTGCCAGTCCCGCTGCTTTCTCGTCAATAATCCCAGGGCCCGGGAAGTATTCTCCACATGAACATCTAGTGGCATCAATAAGGCTGAAACCGGAATTCGATTCCAGATACCAAAATCCACACCTGCTTCATCCTTACGGACCATCCAGCGCAAGAACATATTCATTCTCTTGCAGGTAGATTTGGTCTCAGGATTGGGAATATGCTTTCTGGTTCTTTGAGGCGACCATTCATTGCTGAAAAAATACCTGTGAAATCTGCTTAAAGCCAATGCCGCATTGCCGAACTCCCCTTTTTCGAGAAAAGCATCTTCCAGGGAATCGTGACGTGAATAATGAGATTGCAAAAATGACAGAAAGTGCAGCGTATCAGTCGCCTGAAAAGTTCTGTGCTTAAATCCAAGAAATTGTTTCAGGTCAGATTCCTGATGCCCGAGGATGAATTCATGCGGAGCATTATCCATCATACTCAATAATTCTTTTGTTTTATTGATAATGGTGATGCGTTGGCCCCAGGCAAAGACTGCCGCAAAAAAAGCTGCAATTTCTTTATCTTCTTTTTTTTGATAGCTATGGGGTATGCTAATTGGGTCATTTTCAATGAATTCAGGCTGATTCATGCGACTTACCCAGAGGTCCAGAAATGCTTTTATTTCACTTTTATTCATTTTATTTTCAAACTCACCCAACCCTTTTCAAAAAAATTCCTGTCTATGTAAATAGTAACTCAAAACTAAAGAGAAATGACAGCAACGTTTATCTATACAGCGATCTTATTATTGGTTTTTTTGATCAAACAAGTACAAAAATTCAGACTGGCAATGCACAGAAATTTCTGAAGTTCCTGAAGGAGGTTCAGTAATTTGTTTTTAAGGATCACTTGTTTTGAAAGTCCGGCTAGCCGGGCTTTTTTTTTTGCCCTTTCTACTTTTGATTATTACACGATAATTACAAAATTACATCTGAAAGAAATTGACTGATTTTGTTGCTTTTGGCAATTCACACTCCTGATCAATGCATGCACTTGTCTCCAGAATAAATTCAGTGCCTGCCGGATATCCAGTTATGGAAGCAGATTTGCTGACTGTTGCATTTTTCTGTGCAGATGCTCTGAATGAGAATATAATATTTCAGAGGGATCATTTTTGGGATAAATGCGGATTTCAATATCGTGTGTAAGGCTTATTGCTTCATACACAATTTCAATATTGATACCAGATACATTGACAGTCTCCGCTGCTGCCGGTTTATTAATTGTGATTGTCACTTCATTATCTACTGTATCCGGATCATGTTTGTGGCATGAAGATGCCATCATAAAAACACTGGTAATTATAATTAGCAAGGCAGATTTCATATTTTCATTCATTTAGAATTGAAACGAAGTGGATTATTAAGCAGATTAAACCAGAATTCTTAAGTCAGTTCATGTAACACAATATCATTTTCAAAAGTTGCCTATTGCCTCAATGCTAAGCACTATCTTTACTGTCAGAAATTTTAAGTTCCATTGAATACATCCGAAATCAAGCAGAATCAACAACTCCTGGTCATTTCTGTGACGCTGGGATCTGTCATTCTGGTTATCAAATTTGTTGCTTTTTTCCTTACTAATTCTAATGCTATTCTTTCAGATGCATTGGAAAGCATTATTAATGTAGCAGCTGCAGCTCTGGGACTTTATGCCTTCAACATAGCTTACAGACCTCAGGACAGGAATCATCCCTACGGTCATGGCAAAATTGAATTTCTATCTGCGGGATTTGAGGGAGCTTTAATCTTAGCTGCCGGTATCATTATCATCAGTAAAGCAATCTACAATTTTATCCACCCTCAGGAAATTCAAAAACTTCAATGGGGGGTTCTTCTGGTAGGAATTGCGGGATTAATAAATTTTGTCCTGGGTTACATGTTGGAAAAAAGAGGCAAAAGTGCAAATTCACAAATTCTCCTGGCTGGTGGAAAACATTTAAAATCTGACGCTTATTCTTCAGCCGGTCTGGTTTTGGGGGTTATTTTAACATGGATATTTGACCTGGTCCTTCTGGATAATATTTGTGCTATAATTTTTGGAGTTATCATAATATTTACCGGATACAGGCTTGTTGAAAATTCAATAGCGGGCATTATGGATAAGGCGGATTATGATTTGATTTCCAAAATGGTTGTCAGATTAAATGATCTCAGAAAGCCCTATTGGATCGATATTCACAATTTGCGAATCATCAAGTATGGATCCAAGTACCACATAGATTGTCATGTCACCGTTCCCTGGTATTACGATATTAATCAGGGGCACGATGCAGTAGAGTTATTTGAGGATTCGATGAAGTCTATTGATCCGAGTATTCTTGAAATTTTTGTTCATACCGACCCTTGTGCTCCCCTATCCTGCAAACTCTGCACGATCTCTGAGTGCCCTGTCAGGCTACATCCGTTTGTCAAGCAAATAGACTGGAACCTGGATAATGTGATGTATAATAAGAAGCATGTGTTGCCGGAAGATATGCTGAATTAAAAGACAGTTATTAATTCTTTTCACATCTCATACTAATCCATTTACAAGTAAGAGTCTTGTTTTAGAAGATCTGACTACACTCAATGTAAGATTATATTGCTCCGCTTATCAGTTGTATATTAATTTCTTATTTTTACAGAGGAATTATATTTTTCAACTCCAAAATGAAAAGCGTATGTTAAAAGAATTTAAAGCCTTCATTATGAAAGGCAATGTCCTGGATCTTGCAGTTGCTGTTATTATTGCGGGTGCATTCGGAGCCGTTGTTTCTTCCTTTGTTGCAGATGTGATAATGCCCCCAATTGGCCTGTTGCTGGGGGGTGTTGATTTCAGAGACCTAATGTTTGTTCTCAAAGAAGCATCCGTAAATGAAGCCGGAGAGGCTGTTCCTGCTGTTGCAATAAGGTATGGAGCTTTTTTGCAGACCATTATTGATTTTCTGATCATTGCTTTTGCCATATTCATGATATTGAAAGGCTATAATGCAACTAAGAAAAAAGAAGTGGCTGCACCTGCTGCACCACCGGCTCCCAGTAATGAAGAAGTTTTGCTGGCAGAAATCAGGGATTTATTGAGAAATAAATAAAACGAAATCAGAACGCAAAACCGATGGATGTCAGTAATCTGGCATCCATTATTATTTTTGAGCTTTTCTCAGCAGATTTAGAGCCACCAGAGAGAATAATATATTGGGGATCCATACTCCAATGACAGGCGGAATAATATTTCCCTGTGCAAATGTGATCGCAAATTTTGATAGCACTATGTGGGCAGCTCCCAGGCCTATTCCTATGGCAAGATGAAGGCCCATGCCCCCCCTGACTTTGCGGGATGCGACAGTGAGTCCTATCAGAGTTAGAATGATCAAGGTAAATGCGTCGGCTGTTCTTCTGTGTATTTCTGTTTCAAAAACTTTGGTATTGGATATTCCTCTGTCTCGTTCACTTCTGATATAAGTGCGGATCTCGGCAGTGGTCATCATCTCCTTTTGATTTTTAAACCGTATAAAATCAGAAGGTCTCATATTAAGGGTAGTGTCAAAGTTCATCCCCAATCCGGATTTAAAAGTCTCCTTTTTACCTTCAAAAGTGAATACTTTATAATCAGACATTTTCCATTTTCCTGAGTCTTCTATCCAGTCTGCTCTTGTTGCCTTGAGCATATAGACCAGTTTATTGTCCGAGAATCGCTCGAGCCGGAAGTCAGAAATAGAATTTTCGCCCTCCCTGAAATAACGAACATAAACCTTACTGGTACTATCCAGAAAGAAGTGAATATTACTCGCCCTGTCAAAATCCTTATTTCCTTTATAAAAATATGTATTCTCAAATGCTACCCGTTTCTTACTGGACCAGGGGTCGGCTATATGATTGAAAAATAAAAGCAAAAGACATATCAATCCCGCGGAAACCATGTAGGGACGCATCAATCTGCGAAAGCTTACCCCGGCATTCAGTATGGAAATAATTTCTGAATCATATGCCAGCTTGGAAGTAAAGAAAATGACTGAAATCAATGCGTAGAGCGGAAATAATATGATGTTGATGTGAGGAATAAAATTGAGATAGTAGACAAAAAGTATATCGTAGATACGAAGTTTTTCATTGAGAAAATTCTCCACACGTTGACTCACATCAATGACAACGATGATCATAGAGCAGATCAAAGCAGTAAAAAAGAAAGTACTGAGGTATTTTCTGATGATATATTTATCCAGCAGTTTCATCTCCGTACTTTGGCTTTTTTCATATTACAGTCTTCTGGAAATTTTGGGTAAGATCGCGTTTTTCCAATCGGAAAACCTTCCTTCAAGGATTTGTTTTCTAGCTTCCTTTACCAACCAGAGATAAAACGAAAGATTGTGCAGAGATGCTATCTGCGCACCTAGTAATTCTCCTGAATATATCAAATGTCTCAGATATGCCTTTGAATAAGTCGTGCTTGCGAAATTGTCCAAACCGGTATCAAGAGCTGTAAAATCAGTTTTCCATTTGAGGTTTTTAATATTGATAATTCCTTCTGTAGTGAAAAGCAGTCCATGTCTGGCATTTCTGGTCGGCATCACACAATCAAACATGTCAATTCCAAGTGCTATGCATTCCAGAATATTGGCAGGTGTTCCGACGCCCATCAAATATCTTGGCTTTTCGTCTGGTAAGATCTGACAGACCAGATCCGTCATTTCATACAACATTTCAGTAGGCTCGCCCACAGATAGTCCACCTATAGCATTGATCAATGATGGTTGCGCTGCAATGTACTCCGCAGATAAAATTCTCAAATCCTTGTAAACACTGCCCTGTACAATAGGAGCCAGCGTTTGTTGGTAGCCATATATTGATCCACTTGCATGAAAATGCTGCATGCATCTGTCAAGCCAGCGATGCGTCATTTCCATGGACTTCTTAGCGTAACCGTGTTCACAGGGATATGGAGTACACTCATCAAATGCCATGATAATATCGGCACCGATTTGTTTTTGAATATCCATAACGAACTCCGGAGTAAAAAAATGAGAAGAGCCGTCTATATGTGATAGAAACTTAACTCCTTCTTCAGTGATTTTTCTTCGGTTACTTAGTGAATAAACCTGATAGCCCCCTGAATCTGTCAATATGGGTTTATCCCAGCCAATAAATTTATGCAAGCCTCCCGCCTTTTCCAACACTTCAGTTCCCGGTCTAAGATAAAGATGATATGTATTGCCCAGGATGATATGTGCCTTAATAGTGTCCTCTAATTCATGCTGGTGTACTCCTTTGACAGTACCAGCAGTGCCCACCGGCATGAAAATGGGTGTTTCAATATCACCATGGTCCGTTTGTAAAATACCTGCACGGGCTTTGCTCCCCGAATCTGTATGTAATAAATTGAAGTTCATGTAAAATATTTATTGGCCCCCGTGTCTCGTAATGTCCAGCTTCAATAATACCGCCAGCATGAGTGTGAATCCTATAATTGAAGAGCCTCCGCGTGAAACGAATGGAAGCGGTATCCCGATTATAGGGAGCAAACCCATTGTCATGCCAATATTGATAAAAAAGTGGACAAATATGATTCCGGCAATGCAATAGGCATAATTTCGGACAAAGTGCAATCGCTGTCTTTCTGCAATGATGATTATTCTTATTAATAGTGCTACAAAGAGCCCAACAATAATCGTAACACCAATAAAACCATGCTCTTCTCCAATTGTGCAAAATATAAAGTCTGTCGATTGCTCAGGTACATAATTGAGCTTGGTCAGATTTCCTTCTAAAAAACCTTTACCGGCGAATCCTCCTGAACCGATTGCCATTTTTGATTGCAGCAAATTATATAATGATCCTCTGGGATCACATTTGTCCGGATGTAACCATACATTTATTCTGTCTTGCTGGTGAGGTGCCAGGAAATTATTGAATGCAAAGTTTGCCATGAATGCAAGTGAGGATCCAACTATCAAAGCCGGAGTCAAAATCATCACAAGTCTTGCCTCTCCCCGCTGAGAAACTAATAATGCGACAGCTATAAACAAAACAATATCCACGATAGTCGCCAGCAAATACAAATCTTCGATCCCGGCAACAATATTCAGAATTACAAGCATGGACCATGCAATGAGCCAGTATGTCTTTTTTTCCTTGGTAAGTATCAAACCGAGAGTACAAAGCAGGATCAACGACATGATGATTGGTAATGTATCAAAGAGTAAAGCCCCAATAAATACTGCAGCTAAAAATCCACCAATTATGTAATAGACGGTTGAAAGTCCCTCGCGATACAATAAAATAAAGAAAGATAGGAAAACCAGGGCAGAGCCGGCATCAGGTTGCCAAAGGATCAATCCTATGGGAATACCCATTAGCAGTAAGATATTGAAAAAATTCTTTGAACCGGCAAGTCTGAAGGACTTAGCGCTCATATAGTTACTCAGCGCAAGACTGGTTCCAAATTTGGCTATTTCTGCTGGTTGAAATGAAAAACCACCAATAGAAAACCATGCTGTTGCTCCTTTAATAGTAGAACCCACAAATAAAACTAAGATCAATAAGACAATGCTGACTCCATAAATCGTATAGGAAAAAGTGCGCCAGAACTTCCAGTCAATAACATAGACTGAAAACATAATAAAAAGTGAAACACCTACCCACATCATCTGTCTTCCTGCATATGTAGAAAGGTCAGTGATAGAAGTCGGTTCCTTTTCATTGTACCCGACGGCATAAATCAGGATCCATCCTATCAATATCAGACTTAGATATAATGAAAATGTAATCCAATCGATATTACCCGTCCGGGTTTTATTGCCTATTACCAGGCTCATAAGCGCTTAATTGTTTTCCAGAAGCTCTAAAACATCCAACTCTTCTCTGACAGGGAATGCTCCGGGGAATTCTTTTTTAAGGACATACTGCAATGGGATCGCGTCAACCCTCTGAGCGTAAGCCCCTGCTTTGACATGGTAGAATGGCTCATTGAAAGTCCAGACGAATTTCACATCGGGATATGCATTTTTCATTCTTCTCAGGGTTGATTCCATAGTGCGTCTGTCGGTAGATGCAAAAAACTGTATTCTCCAGCCATCAATTTTTTTCTGACTCTTGTTGTACTGAACGTACTTATCTATTAGATGTTGCACCGCAGGCTCCTCTAAGAGACGCAAGGATTGAGCCTGAACCGCAGATGAGTTCAAAAACAAAATTCCTGTACAGAGTAAGAAAAGATATTTTAACATTTCCTTCCTTTTTTATTTATTTAGGAAACCAACAGAACACTATTGGATGATCCAATACGGTCAGCACCAGCCAGAATTAGCTTCTCTGCAGCACTTTTTGTTTTGATACCACCTGATGCTTTGATTTTAATGTCAGTGCTCAAAGTTGCTCTTAGTAACTGAATGATTTCCACATTAGCTCCCGGACCATTAAAGCCGGTAGAAGTTTTTACAAAATTTGGCTTACTTACCTGAATTATTTCGCACAATTTCGTGATTTCCTCAGCAGTCATTAAGCCTGTTTCCAGGATTATCTTGATCTTTTTATCCTTCATTTGCGTAGAGCGAACCATGGATTCAATATCATTGCTTACAAAACTCCAATCTGCGCATTTTACCGCAGATATATTAATTACCGCATCCAGTTCATCAGCTCCTTCATCAATAGCTCTTTTGATTTCTTCTACTTTGATAGGAGTAGTATTGTATCCAAAAGGAAATCCAATCACTGTACAAACCCCGGTTTTATGGTTTTCCAGTAACCTTGATGCTTCTTTTACCATATAGGGAGGAATACATACATTCGCAAATTGATGCTGAATGGCTTCTTCCACCCATTTACGGATGTCTGCATGATTGCAGTCGGGTTTTAATAAGGTATGGTCTATTTTCGACGAAATGTTCATATGATGGGGATACTTACTATTGCCTGTTTGGCAGCACAAAATAAACAAATCTTCGACGCCCTTTGGAATAAATTATTGGCCCTTACTACTCAACCCAATAGAATACCCTGATGATCAGGCAGATAAACCATGACAGTATTTATATTTTTTTCCACTACCGCATGGGCAATTATCATTCCTACCCACTTTCTTTTCTTGTCTGACGATAGTTTCTACCTTAGCCGGTGCAGACCCTGCTGACATTGCAGCAGCTCTTACCCTCTCTTCTTCTTCTGTTCGGCTGGTTTTTGTCTTCGCAAAGTTGGTTTTTTGGGTCTTAGCTTCCTGTATATTCCTGTCATTCTGGATCAACAATCTTCCTTTGATCAAATAAGAACAGACATCCATATTGATTTTATGAATCAGTTCTTCAAACAATGAATAAGCCTCCATTTTATAAATAACCAATGGATCTTTTTGTTCGAAAGAAGCTGCCTGGACAGATTCTTTCAACTCATCCATCGCACGAAGATGCTCCTTCCAGTTATCATCTATCAATGCTAAAGAAACTGTCTTTTCTATATCTTTCAAAATAGACTTTCCACCAGACTTAATAGCTTCTTCCAATCCGGCAGAAATATTCAACACAGAAGTGGAACCATCAGAATAAGGCAGCGCAATTCTTTTGTACCTGTGCCCCTCATTTTCGTGTACATTTTTTACTATTGGCAGCAATGTTTCTATATAATGCTCTCCTCGCCTGCGATAGAAGTCCATTACCTGATTATAGTATGCTTCAAATATCTCCTGAGCTTTCATCTGGCCAAATCTCGCTGCATCCAACTCAGGAACCAGACCCAGAATACTAATACTTTCATTTCTAAAGCCTTCAAAGTCATTGCCGGATTTATGCGCATTGACGATAGTCTCCAATAATCCGGTAAACATATAATTCAAATCAACCGCAAGTCTTTCTCCGGACAAGGCATTGTTTCTCTTATTGTATATCGCTTCCCTCTGAATATTCATGACATCGTCATATTCCAGCAAACGCTTACGAATACCGAAGTTGTTTTCTTCCACTTTTTTCTGGGCGCGTTCGATGGATTTGGATACCATTGAATGCTGAATCACATCTCCTTCCTTATGACCCATCCTATCCATAAGTTTTGCAATTCTTTCGGAATGGAACAAACGCATCAGGTTATCTTCCAGAGAAACATAGAATAGTGAGGTACCAGGATCTCCCTGACGTCCCGCTCTACCTCTTAACTGTCTGTCCACCCTTCTTGAGTCATGACGCTCCGTACCGATGATGGCCAATCCTCCGGCATCTTTTACTTGCTGACCGATCTTGATATCGGTACCTCTACCAGCCATGTTGGTCGCAATGGTTACTTTACCCGGAAGACCGGCTTCAGAAACGATTTCTGCCTCTCTCTGGTGCTGTTTTGCATTCAGGACATTGTGATCAATACCTCTAAGCTTCAACATTCTGCTGAGTTTTTCGGAGATATCAACGGAAGTGGTACCCACTAGGATAGGCCTGCCTGCATTACTTAATGCAACAATCTCATCTATGGCAGCATTATATTTTTCTCTGGCAGTTTTGAATACCAAATCTTCTGTATCTTTTCTTGTTATTGGGCGATTAGTAGGAATAACAACAACATCAAGCTTGTATATTTCCCAGAATTCACCTGCTTCTGTTTCAGCAGTACCGGTCATACCTGCCAGCTTGTGATACATCCTGAAGTAATTCTGTAATGTGATCGTTGCATAGGTCTGATTGATCTCGCCAATTTTCACATTTTCTTTTGCCTCCAGGGCCTGGTGAAGTCCATCAGAATAGCGGCGACCTTCCATCATACGACCGGTTTGCTCATCCACGATTTTAACCTGACCATCAATTACAATGTACTCTTCATCTTTCTCAAACAGGGTATATGCTTTCAGCAATTGGCTGATAGAGTGTAGTCGTTGGGATTTTACTGAATAATCCTGCGCCAGTCTTTCCTTTTCCTCCTGCTTCCTGGATTTATCCAATTCCTGATTCATCTCTAATTCATTCAACTCGGAAGCTATATCCGGAAGGACAAAGAAATTTGGATCTTCGTCGCCTTTTGCCAGGTATTCTGCTCCATGTTCAGTAAGTTCAACCTGACGGTTTTTTTCATCGATAGTGAATAAAAGTCTGGCATCTACAATGTGCATATTTTTGGATTGCTCCTGCATGTATTGGTTTTCAGTTTTCTGAAGAACCACTTTAACACCTTCTTCACTCAGAAACTTAATAAGCGGTCTATACTTGGGAAGTGCTCTGTGTGCTCTAAGCAATGCCATACCTGCAGATCCTTCTTCGGTTCCTGTTTTGCCTTCAGCAAATAAACGTTTTGCTTCTGCCAGGAACTCTGTTGCCATTTTTTTCTGTACATCCAGTAATTTCTCAACGCGGGGCTTTAGCTCAATATATTCCTGAATATCAGATCCCTGAGAAGCAGGGCCTGAAATAATAAGGGGAGTACGTGCATCATCAATCAAGACTGAGTCGACCTCATCCACCATTGCATAGTGATGTCTTTTTTGAACTACCTCCTCCGGAGAAACTACCATGTTATCTCTCAAATAGTCAAAACCAAATTCATTGTTGGTTCCATAAGTAATATCTGCTCTATACGCTTTGATTCTCTCAGGAGAGTGCGGTCTGTGCTTATCAATACAATCTATAGTCAGAAGCAGGAATTCAAAGATGGGGCCAATCCATTCACTATCCCTTCTTGCCAGATAGTCATTGACTGTGATCACATGTACACCCTGACCGGATAATCCATTCAGATATGCAGGCAAAGTAGCAACTAGAGTCTTACCTTCACCTGTTGCCATCTCAGCAATTTTACCATCATGTAAAACCATACCACCGATCAGCTGAACATCATAGTGCAGCATATCCCAGGTAATCTGAATACCAGCCGCTGACCAGGAATTTTTCCAGATAGCTTTGTCTTCAACGATGGAAACATAAGATTTTTGAGTGGCAAGGGTGCGATCGTGTTCTGTAGCGGTCAGCTCCAGTTCTGAATTTTCTTTAAACCTTCGTGCAGTTTCTTTAACTACAGCAAATGCTTCAGGAAGCAACTCGTTCAATATTTCTTCCAGCGACTGATTCCTGTTCTTTTTAAGTTGATCTATCTCCTGAAACAAAAATTCCTTCTCATGAAGATCTTCTTCGGTTTCGGCTTGATCTTTCAGCGTTTTGATCTGATCATCAATTTCCTTGAGGTATTCAGCAATTCTGTTTTTGAACTCTACTGTTTTATTTCGTAATTCATCATTGCTCAAGCTTGAATATGAATTGTAATGTTCAATGATCTGCTCGACTACAGGAAGATATTTCTGAACATCTTTTTCGTATTTGGTGCCGAAAACCTTCTTCAGGGATTTAGTAATAAAATCAAACATGGAATATATTTTTATTAATTGAGAGTCATATTAATTAACGGGTACAAAGATAAGTGCCACACATGCATAAACGTTTCTAAGTTCTAACAGATTTTGTACCAATGTAAATTTCACAACGCATTACTGACATTCTGTCACGGTTACCTCAAAGTTTCAGACAAAAGGTAGGTAATGATCAACCAATTGCTGAAGTGCAGAATGCTAGATCAAATATGAATCAAAGAAAAATTAATTTCAGGACAATACTGATTGTCGGGCATGAATAGCCATATCCAGGAAGGTAGGCAGAATCATGCTCTGAGTCAGGCTGATTTTATCCGGGTCATTCAGTTGGGTGACCATACTCTCGAACTTTTCCAGTCCATGATTTTCGATGATTGTTTTGCGTTTTTCTTCGGTCTGAAGATATGCACTCATCCCACTTGAATCAGCCTCCGGGTGAAATTGTGTTCCAAAGAATGCATCTGTAAATCTTACCGCCATAATGCACCTTTCAAGGTCAACATGTGGTCTGATCTTTTCAAGAGCAAGGACAGTGGCCCCTATCATTTCAATTTTCTCATGGTCCGGCTGAATTACCTGCCAGTCACGGGAATCAACTACATAAAATGGATTATCCAGTCCGCTCAGGATTGGCTCATGATGGCCTTCTTCTGTCTTATGAACAGGAAAAACTCCAAAGGATGTGGATTTTCTTTTTACAACTTGTCCTACTCCAAAATACCGGCAAGCGATTTGAAAAGAGTGACAAATAAAGAAAAAGTGCTTGGAAGCGCTTGCATTCATTCGGTTGTGTTCCTGCAAATCTGCCAATAATTGAAAATATCTTGTTTCCCAAAGCATACCTTCCCCATCATAAGGACTCCCGGGACCCCCGGAGGAAATATAAATATCATAATCTGTGCCGGGAACTTCATCCTTTGTCCTCACATCAAAAACATCATATTCCATTTCCAATTGCTGATCTTCGCGATACTTTTCAAGTATTTCACGGATGCAGCGCATACCCTGATTGGGAAGTCCTGCATTGAGGTCAAGGACTGCTACGCGTATAAGAGGAAGAGAGGATGACATATATATTGGGTTCATGAGAATATTATTCATTTAAAAGAAAAGCCTTCAGTTCAGACTGAAAGGCTTTTCTCTTGTGGTATCTGTAAGAAGATGTTACTTCTTATCAACTATAGTTTTAGGTGTTTTAGTTCCTTTCTTTTCAGCTGCCGGCTTTTTGTCTACAGGTTTAGCATCAGCTTTGGGGGCGTCGACCTTAGCTTGTGCTGCTGGCTTTTCAGCTTTTGGTGTAGCAACTTTAGTTTTTGCTGCCGGCTTTTCAGCCTTAGGCTTTTCAGTTTTTGGTTTCGCAGCCGGTTTTTCTGCTTTTGGCGCAGCAACTTTTGCTGTTGCAGTTTTAGTCGCCGAGGCTTTTATGACAGGCTTTTCAGCTTTCACTTTCGGAGTAGCAGTTTTAGGCTTTGTTGCAGGTTTTTCTGCCTTTGGAGCCTTTGGTACCTTAGTTGCTTTAGTTGCTGCTTTTGCCGGTTTAACTGCCTTTGGCTTGCTTGCAGTTTTTGGAGTTGCAGTTTTTGTAGCAGTTTCGGTACCTGTTGTTTTAGGAGCAGCTGCTTTAGCAGCTGGCTTTGCAGCAGAGACCTTAGGAGCCTTAGGAGCTTTCGGCGCTTTAGGTGCTTTTACTGCTTTTTCTTTAGGTGCTGCAGCTTTTGCAACTTTTACCTTTGGAGTGGCAGTTTTTGTTGCTTTAGCTTTTGGCGCAGCGGCCTTAGCTGTTTTAGCGGCTGGTTTCGCAGCAGCAGATTTCTTAGCAGGAGTATACAAAGTTTGTCTGTTTACAGCGCGGCTGATATACTGGCCCCATGTAAGATTATCCTCACCCGCTTTATGAGCTTGTGCTTTTTCAATGGCATATTTAGCAGAGGTTTCCACTACCCATTCGAAGTTTTCTTCACCTACTGAACTTGCTTCAGCATCCGGAGCCGGATTGCAGAAGTCAATAGCGTAAGGCACACCATCACGAACCGCCAATTCCACTGTATTGAAATCATATCCAAGATAATGATTGATTCTCAATACGATTTCTTCCATTTCCTTAAGACGAGCAGCAGATGGTTTGAAATCAGCAACATATCTAAGGTGATGCGGATTACGTGGCTCATAAGGCATGATTTTCACATACTTTCCGCCGATACAATAGCAACGATAGTATTCTTCAAATACGATTTCTTCCTGGAGCATCATTACCAACTGACCTGTTTCACGGTGCTTGGTAAAGAAATCCTGTATATCATTTATTTTATAAACACTTTTCCATCCTCCACCGGCAAATGGCTTCATATAAGCAGGAAATCCTGTATAATTGAAGATCGTTTCCCAGTCAAACGGGAATTTCAAGTTTCTGAATGAACGCTCGGTAGTATCATCCGGACGATCATGAGAAGGAATCAAAGCGGTTTTAGGGACAGGCACTCCAATATTAACAGCAAGTGCATTGTTGAAGAACTTCTCATCTGCACTCCACCAAAAAGGATTATTGATTACAGCTGTTCCTGAAATGGCTGCATTCTTTAACATTGCTCTATAGAAAGGCACATCCTGTGATATTCTGTCAATGATAACTGCATAATCAGAAGCTTCTCCCTGAATGACTTTGTCCAAAGAAACAGCTTCGGCGACAATACCTTTTACGTTTTTGCTATTTACTCTGTCTACAAATGCTTTCGGAAAAGTTTCTTCCATTCCAAACAAAATGCCGATTTTCTTCATAAGAATTGATATTAATTTATTGAATTCGCTTAAAGTATTTTCTTCAAAATCGCCACAAAGATACACCAATCTGTTAATTACCAAATCATTCTGCATTTTGCTTTATATAGATAAGTGATGCATCCTGCGAATTGAAATGATAATTAATCGTTAATTAAAGGTAAACAGAACGAAAAGTTTTTCTATTTTCCGACCTTGTTATTGTAATAATCAATGCCACCAGCTACACAAAAACCTGAACATCAAATGTATATACTGCCTTCTGCCTCTTTAAAGCGGCAGGTTCAGGTAGAATTATATCTCCCACCGGACTTCCGAAAAGAAAGTTCTTACCCTTTGCTCATTGTAAATGACGGACAGGATATGGTAAGGCTTGGAATGAGAAAAATTTTGGAATATCTGTATGCTCAACAAATGATCCAGCCGGTCATCATAGCGGCAGTGCATGCCGGTGACAGATTACATGAATATGGAACGGCTGCAGAACTGGATTATCTTAAGCGCGGAAATAAGGCAGGACAATATGTGGAATTTGTCATACAGAACTTGTTGGAAGATCTTCATTCCAGATTGGAGGTTGAATTTTCTATTAAAGCTATTGCAGGTTTTTCACTGGGCGGATTATCCGCATTGGATATTGCCTGGAATTACCCGCATTTATTTAAGGGTTGCGGGGTATTTTCAGGATCTCTATGGTGGAGAAAAAAACGATTTAATCCCTTGTTCCCGGACAGTTATCGCATCATACACGACATTATTGAAAATGGTCACAGGAGACCCGGTATGCGCTTCTGGTTCCAGTGTGGAACTGAGGACGAGACAGAAGATCGAAATAATAATGGTATCATTGACTCTATTGATGATACTCTTGATTTGATTAAAATACTTAAAGCCAAAGGATACACTTATCCGGGTGATATATATTACCATGAAATCCTCGGTGGGCGACATGATGTATATACCTGGTCCTTATCCATGCCGGCTTTCCTGAAGTGGATGTTTCCATCCCGATAATCTATACTGCAGATCATTTTGCACTTCAGGACTGTAATTCTAAACTACATTTTATCTAAATCTGTTTGAAAACGCAGATTAACCTCAGGAGGGCTTACTTTTGTCCCCTCAATTCAAAATAGAATATGCAGACTTTGCTACATCAGATTGCCACCGAAAGGATATTGTTGCTGGATGGTGCCATGGGTACTATGATTCAGCAGTATCGGCTGGGAGAATCAGATTACCGCGGAACCAGATTTGCCAGTCATCATACTGATCTGAAAGGAAATAATGATCTTCTCAGTCTGACAAGGCCGGATATTATTCTGGCTATTCACGAGGCGTATCTGGAAGCAGGGGCAGATATTATTGAAACGAATACTTTCAATGCAACATCTGTTTCTCAGGCAGATTACCAGATGGAGACTGCAGTGTATGATATTAATGTTGCTTCTGCCAACATTGCGAAAGCAGCATGTGAAAAATTTACAGCACTGAATCCTGCCAAACCTCGTTTTGTTGCCGGCGCAATTGGTCCGACCAGCAAGACAGCATCCATGTCACCGGATGTCAATTCACCTTCCTACAGAGCTGCTACTTTTGATGATCTGGTTGTGGCTTATACTGAACAAGTTAAAGGTTTACTGGATGGAGGAGTAGATTTATTGCTGATCGAAACCGTTTTTGATACACTCAATTGCAAAGCTGCCATATATGCTATTCTGGATCTCTGGGAAAAAGGATATACCCCTATACCACTGATGGTTTCCGGAACTATTACTGATGCCAGTGGCAGGACACTATCGGGCCAGACCGTGGAATCCTTTCTGGTGTCAGTAGAGCATGGAAATTTGTTTTCTGTGGGACTGAATTGTGCCTTGGGTGCGAAAGAAATGAGACCTCATATCGCCAGCCTTTCCAAACATGCAGGATGTCTGGTCAGTGCGTATCCCAACGCAGGTCTTCCGAATGCATTTGGGGAATATGATCAGACGCCGGATGAAATGAGTGTGTTCATCAGAGATTTTGTTGAAAGTGGTCTGGTAAATATTGTGGGTGGTTGTTGTGGTACCACTCCCGATCATATCAGGTATATGGCCAAAATGTTGGAGGGGAAAAAGCCGAGAATTGCTGCACCCTCTAAAAGAAATACTCAACTCAGCGGCCTGGAAGTGCTGGAAATCAGACCGGACACCAACTTTGTAAATATAGGAGAACGTACCAATGTCACAGGCTCCAGACAATTTGCCCGACTGATAAGAGAGAATCAGTATGAGGAAGCTTTGGAAGTGGCACGTCAGCAAGTGGATGGAGGGGCTCAGATTCTGGATGTCAATATGGACGAAGGACTTTTAGATGCGGAAGCTGCGATGACTCAATTTCTTAATGGATTGGCTGCCGAGCCTGATATAGCGAGACTTCCGGTGATGGTGGATTCGTCTAAGTTCAGCGTATTGGTAGCGGGATTAAAGTGTCTGCAGGGCAAATCGGTCGTCAATTCCATTTCCATGAAGGAAGGAGAAGAAATTTTCCTTCAGCAAGCCAAAATTGTCCGAAAATATGGTGCTGCCGTTGTAGTCATGGCATTCGATGAAGAGGGCCAGGCTGATACAATCGAACGAAAAGTCTCCATTTGTGAACGAGCATGGCACCTGCTTATTAATGAGGCAGGATTTCCCCCTGAGGATATCATTTTCGATCCAAACATCTTCGCCATAGGCACCGGAATTGCTGAACATAGCCAGTACGCTATCAACTTCATTGAAGCTACCAGGCAGATAAAAGAAAAGTGCCCGGGCTGTAAGATCAGCGGAGGGGTCAGTAATATTTCGTTTGCCTTCAGAGGCAATGATTTGATCAGAGAATCAATGCATGCCGCATTCCTGTATCATGCGATCAAAGCAGGGATGGATATGGGAATTGTGAATGCGGGGATGATAGGAATTTATGCAGAAGTCCCGCCCGATTTGCTGGAAAAAATCGAAGATGTACTTTTTGACAGGA
This sequence comes from Saprospiraceae bacterium, assembly GCA_016706365.1. Lineage (GTDB taxonomy): Bacteria > Bacteroidota > Bacteroidia > Chitinophagales > Saprospiraceae > SLDF01. The sequence continues at coordinate 141,029 of JADJJU010000024.1, read as the reverse complement.
ATCCGGATGCTACTGAATCATTGATTACATATGCAGGCCAGCTTCAGCAAAAAAGTACCCGCGAAACCGGACCCGATCTTAGCTGGAGAGAAGCTGATTTCAGATCCAAAATTACGCATGCTCTGGTAAAGGGATTGGATGAATTTATCGAAATCGATGTTGAAGAAGCCAGACTTGCCCTGTCTCAGCCCATAGAAGTAATTGAAGGACCGCTCATGGACGGTATGAATGTAGTGGGAGACCTGTTTGGTGCAGGTAAAATGTTCTTACCACAAGTGGTCAAAAGCGCAAGAGTTATGAAAAAAGCTGTTGCTTATTTGACCCCATATATCGAAGCATTAAAAACCAGTGCGCAATCCAATGCTAAAGGAAAAATCCTACTTGCCACCGTCAAAGGAGATGTACACGATATCGGGAAAAATATCGTCGGCGTAGTTCTCGCCTGTAATAATTATGAAATCGTGGATTTGGGTGTGATGGTTCCGGCTGAGCGCATATTACAGACCGCTATTGATGAAAAGGTAGATATCATAGGCCTGAGCGGATTGATCACACCATCACTGGAAGAAATGGCAGATTTGGCAGCTGAGATGGAAAGAAGACATTTTTCATTGCCTTTGCTCATTGGTGGAGCTACAACTTCCAGAACACATACAGCTGTCAAAATTGTACCAAGATACTCCGGACCCGTGATACATGTATTGGATGCATCCCGCTGTGTAGGTGTGGCTTCCACTTTGCTTTCAAAGGACGAGGATCACAGAAATAAATTTATCAATGATAATGCAAACGCATATGAAATATTAAGGCAGCAGTTTCAATTGAAAAACCAACAAAAAAACTTTCTCAGTATAGAAGATGCCCGCAAGAATAAATTTAATGCGAATTGGACTGAGCTGAAAGTGCCGGTTCCAAAAAAGGGAGGCTTGACTATTTATGATGATGTGGATTTGCGCGAAATAAGTAAGTTCATAGACTGGACTCCCTTCTTTCAAAGCTGGCAATTGGCCGGCAAATATCCACAAATCCTGAAGGATGAAATAGTGGGAATGGAAGCTACTAAATTGTATAAAGATGCATTGTCAATGTTGGATCAATTAATTGATGAAAAGTGGATTCACGCAAAGGCAGTTGCAGGAATTTTTCCGGCAAATAGTATTGAGGACGATATTCTGCTTTATTCCGATGAATCTCGTTCAGAAGTCAAATTTGTCCTCCACCATCTACGACAACAACAGAAAAAGGCTCCGGGACTACCCAATTATTGTCTTTCTGACTTCTGTGCATCAACAGAAAGTGGAATCAATGATTACATTGGAGCATTTGCTGTGACATCTGGCATTGGAATTGAACCTCACATTCAAAAATTCGAGCTGGATTTGGATGATTATAAAGCAATTATGTTGAAAGCACTGGCGGACAGACTTGCGGAGGCATGTGCAGAATGGCTGCACAAAGAAGTAAGAGTAAATCTATGGGGATATTCAGCAGATGAAACCTGGAATAATCAGGAACTGATTGAGGAAAAATATCAGGGAATCCGGCCTGCTCCGGGTTATCCAGCTTGTCCTGAACATACAGAGAAGTCCACTCTGTTTCAATTGCTGGATGCGGAAAATAACACTGGCATCAAGCTGACCGAATCCTTTGCGATGTATCCGGCAGCAGCAGTATCCGGGTGGTATTTCTGGCATCCGGAATCAAAATATTTTGGTCTGGGTCATATTAACAAAGACCAACTCGTGGACTATGCTGAGCGAAAAGGCATGGTGATTCAAGAAGCTGAAAAATGGCTATCTCCGGTGTTAGGTTATTCTTCCTAATAACTTCCCGTATAAATCTAACAATGTAAATACTAACAGCCGTTATTTTACGACAAAAGAAATTTCATAAAAGATTTTATCTTAGCTCTCTGTTTACCCAACTGACAAATATTGCTTGTTTATGAGTCCTCTGCGTTGTTACTTAATTTGTGGCTTGTTCGCTGTGTATCCCCTTCTGAATAAGACCTTAGTTTTTGCCCAAAATAATAACAAAGTCCCTAATGCGTGGGTGATTCAGAGCAGAACGCTGCAGTTGTCCGAGACTAATTTTACAGCCTTGCCATCCGAATACCTGATTTTTCATCTTGATTCCACTATCCTAAAAACTGAGTTGGCCAAAGCTCCTGCAGAAATTACTACTCAAAGAAATCAGGAAGGCATTTTATTGAGTCTCCCAACACCTGATGGAAAAACAAGTGTTTTTGAAATCGTGAAATACGAAATGATGGAACCGGAGTTAGCAGCTCAATATCCTCATATTCAAACATTTAAAGGACACAATGTAGCTGACCCTGCAGAAAAAATCAGACTTGACTGGAATGAACTGGGATTCCATGCTATGGTTCGTTCTCGAAAAGGAGTCTGGATGATTAACCCTGTCAAAATTGGCGAGAAACAAGAATACATTGTTTTCGACAGAGCCAAATGGCCCAGGAATATTGATCCATTCATATGCGACGTGGAAGACATCTCGCCCTCTGAGCCTGAACCCTTGAATTTTGGTACACGATCTCTGGATTGTCAGTTCAGGTCATACAGGCTGGCTCAGGCTACCACCGGAGAGTATTCCAATTATTTTGGAGCAAGTAATTCTTCTCAGTCCGGATTGGTATTATCAGCTGTCATTACTTCCATTAACAGGATCAATAGTGTATATGAGTATGATCTTGCTATCAGGTTGATTCTAATTGCTAATACGACAGCAGTATTTTTTTATAATTCTGCCACAGACCCTTATACAAATGATAATTCCAGTGCAATGCTGGGGCAGAATCAAACTACCTGTACAAATATAATTGGAACTCCTAATTATGACATTGGGCATGTATTTGGCACTGGCGGAGGTGGAGTTGCTAATTTAAACTCCCCCTGTAATGCTGGCAATAAAGCCAGAGGTGTCACAGGCCGCAGCAATCCTGTAGGTGATCCATTTGATATTGATTATGTGGCGCATGAGATGGGACATCAGTTTGGTGGGTCGCATACTTTTAATAACTCTTGTGGTGGTAACAGATCTAACAGCAACGCCTATGAACCAGGTAGTGGATCTACAATAATGGCTTATGCAGGAATATGTGACCCGGATGTACAACCAAACTCTGATGCTTATATGCACGGGCGAAGTGTGCAGCAAATTTCAGCATTTATACAGGGCAGTGGAAATACTTGTGCGACTATAATCCCATTCAGCAATCAGGGACCTTCTGTAAATGCTGGAGTGGACAGAAATATTCCTCAGGGAACTCCATTTATTTTGACAGCAGTTGCCAGTGACCCTAACGGGAATACTATTTCATATTGCTGGGAACAATTTGATAATCAGGTGGATTTTCCAATGCCTCCCAGTAGCAGCAGCACTGGTGGGCCAATGTTCAGATCTTTGACTCCCGACTTTTCGCCTTCAAGATATTTGCCCAATCTTGTTGATGTAGTTAACGGCAACAATAATACCTGGGAAGTATTGCCTACCGTTTCCCGAACTTTAAACTTCAGAGTTACCGCAAGAGATATAGCCGGAATTGCAGGATGCACTGCTCAGGATAATATGATTGTAAATGTAGCAAGCACAGGTCCATTTGTAATATTTACACCCAATGGAGGAGAGAATTGGATACAAAACCAATCACAAACAGTGACATGGGATGTGGCCGGAACGACTGCTTCACCGGTATCTTGCAGTACTGTAGATATTTTTCTTTCCACTGATGGGGGATTCAGCTATCCTATACAATTAGCTTCCGCCGTTCCCAATTCCGGATCTGCAAATGTCCAGACATCAGAAATTTCAACAAGTGCAAGAATCATGGTAAGGGGTAATGGTAATATTTTTTATGATATCTCAAATCAGGACTTTACTATCGAGCAGGCAGCTAATGATTTTACAATCGAGGCATTTCCCGGTGTTTTAGATATTTGTGAAGAAAATTCTATTCAGGTTACTATTAGCTTAGCCGGCATAAATGGATTTCAAGGGCCTGTAAATTTACAGGTAACGAATGCACCTATAGGAGTAAATACAAGCTTGACCCCTCAGAATGTGAGTTTGCCCGGGCAGTCCACGCTCAACATAAGCGGATTAGCCAGCTTGAGTCCGGGGAATTATTTTTTGACTGTAAGCGGCAGCAGTCCGGGGATCATTCGCAATATAGATATTGAGCTCATTGTGAGCCCTGTATCAGGAGTAATCGGATTACTTCAGCCCGGAAACGGTTCTACTGAGGTCTCAGTCGTTCCACCACTTTCCTGGATTCCCGATGCGGAAGCGCTGGAATACGAAGTTCAGGTCGCCCTCAATCCCGCATTTTCAAATATTGCTTTTGCAGAAAACACCCCATTAACTGTTGTAACTCCAAATGTCGCATTACCTCATACGTCCTTAATTTATTGGAGAGTCCGTGGAATCACGGATTGTGGCTCTGGAGAATGGTCGGAGGTTTTTTCTTTCACCACCGTTCCATGTCTTATTTATGAAACGACTACTGGGTTACCTTTAGTTATTCCGGCAGGACCTGCAACTGTGACATCCATTATTGATATTGAAGATACTGGTCTTGCCACCGATATTAATTTGATAAATTTAAGTGGAACACATGCACGTGTAAGTGATTTGGAGATCACCCTGATCAGCCCCATGAATCATAGACTTGAGTTGTTTAGTAGTATTTGTCCGGGAAGTTCCAATTTCAATCTGAGTTTTGATGATCAAAGTAGCCAAAGTGTAATAAGCTGCCCACCCACCGGAGGACTCATTTATATGCCGGTGGATCCGTTCTCAGATATTAATGGGATTCAAATTAGCGGTACCTGGACATTAGAAATAATGGATCTCCTCAGTGGGTCCGGAGGTCAATTAAATAACTGGGCCCTGGAATTATGCCCGGCATTTCTGACTATTCTCCCGATAGAATGGGTAGATTTTGAAGTCAAAGCAAATGAAAAAAATGCATCCGCACTATTGAACTGGACAGTGTTGGAAGATGCTGAAAGTGATCGATTTGAGCTGGAGCGTAGTCTCGGGGACGCTTATCACTTTGTACCGATCACAAGCGTGGACAGCAAATTTGAACAAACACCTTTGATGACCTATCAATATGAGGATAGATCTATTTCCAAAAATGTTGATATTTATTACCGCATCAAACATATAGACAAGGCAGGACAGGGAAATGTCTCTACGATCAGACAGGTCAGGTTAGGAGGAAATGATAAATGGTCAATTTATCCGAATCCTGCAGGGCAGTTTCTGCGTCTGGATAAGGGAAGCTCCGGCGAAAATGATATATGGGAATATAAAATTCTGAATGTCGCAGGAGTGGAAGTTCTGAGAGGATTTTCCAACTCTCAAAGGGACATTTCAATAAAATCCTTGGTTCCTGGACTGTATGTATTTGTGGTTCATGGTGAAGGAGAGACATTTACACATAGGTTTATCAAAGAATAACAGGCAGTCATCATTATCTTAAAAAATTAAAAGAGCCGCTTACGCAATCGTAAACGGCTCTTTTGAATTTTCAGATCGCACAAAACCTAAGATAAATGGCGAACTGATTTATATAAACCTGATCAGATCAGGGACAAGCTTTTATTGATAAAAGCTGTCAACTCCTTGCCTTTCAGCATTCCCTGATTAAGTCGGGCAAGGTCATACAAGTGGCTTACAAGTTTTTCTCTTTCTTCCGTGTCTGTGACATTCAGAATTTTTTCAGCTATTAATGGGTGATTTGCATTCACAACCACATTGTAACTTTCCGGGAAGTCTCCCAGTCCTGAGCCCTGAATCATTTGCATTTCTTTCATTCTCCGCATAAACTCAGGGCGAGTGATATAGACAGGCTGATCATTTGGCGACATACCTTTTAATTCCACATGCGCCAACTTGTTTTGCACTACTGATTCAAACCATTCTTTCACAGATTTTTGATCATCTTCACTTAGAACAGCTTCAGCAGTTTCATCCTTCTGAACCAACTGATCCGGGGTTTCCGAGTCCACTCTTACGAATGTGAAATTTTGTCCGGCATATTCCAAATGCTGCAGGAAGTGATTGTCCAGCAAAGTATCAAAATGCAGCACATCATAGCCTTTTGCAATCGCTGCTTCCAATGCTGTATGCTGACCTTCCGGATCATTTGTATAAATACAAACAAGTTTATCGTGCTTATCCTTTTGAGTTTCGCCGATTTTCTCTTTATACTCCTCCAAAGTGAAGAACTTATCCTCTGTATTTTTCAGAAGTACAAATTTGTCTGCTTTCTCTCTGAATTTCTCATCCGAAAGTATGCCGTACTTGATGAATACTCCGATATCCTTCCACTTCTGTTCGAATTCTGTTCTGTCCTTTTTGAATAAATCATGCAGCTTATCCGCCACTTTGCGTGTGATATATCCTGTGATTTTCTTCACATGTGAATCAGCCTGCAAGGCACTTCGCGATACATTCAGAGGAATATCAGGGGAGTCAATAATCCCGTGCAAGAGTGTCAAAAACTCAGGTACAATGTCTTTCACATTATCTGTTACATAGACTTGATTACTATACAATTGAATCTTGTTTTTCTGCACCTCCATGCTGTTGCCCAGCTTAGGGAAATACAGCACACCCGTCAGATTGAACGGATAGTCAATGTTCAGATGTATCCAGAACAAAGGATCTGCACTGTATGGGAACAGCTCCTGATAAAACTCTTTATAATTTTCATCTGTCAACTCTGCCGGTTGCTTTCTCCAGATCGGATCAGGGTTGTTGATGATGTTAGGTACTTCCTCAGTTGTTTCCACTTTATCATCACCTTCACCTTCAGTATTTGTCACTGTATTAGTACCAAACTGAATCGGAATCGGTAAAAACTTACAATAAGTCTTTAGTAATTTCTCGATTCTGCTTTTCTCCAGGAACTCAGCAGCATCATCGCTGATATGAAGGATTACATCCGTACCACGCTCTGATTTATCATTTTCTTCCAGCGTGTAAGTAGGATCTCCGTTGCAAGCCCAGGTTACCCCGGTAGCTCCTTCTTTCCATGATAATGATTTCACCTCTACTCTTGCTGAAACCATGAAAGCAGAATAGAATCCTAATCCGAAATGACCAATGATATTGGCTTCATCTTTGTATTTTTCCAAAAACTCAGCAGCACTTGAGAATGCTACCTGATTCAGATATTTCTCTGCTTCTTCCCCAGTCAAGCCTATACCTTTATCACGTATAGTCAGAGTTTTAGCTGCTTCATCTAAAATGATCTCAATGGTAAGGTCACCCAGCTCATTCTTAAACTCGCCTTTTGATGCAAGAACTTTTAACTTGGAAGTCGCATCTACTGCATTTGAAATCAATTCTCTCAGGAATATCTCCTGATCAGAGTACAAAAACTGCTTGATGATTGGAAAAATATTCTCCGTCTGAACGGAAATCGTACCTGTATGCATAGATTTAAATTTAAATGTGAGACAATCAGACGCTAAGGCCTGTATGACGATAGTAGCGTTATCAAAGGGAGTGCCAGTGGGTGGATCAGTGACATATTGACAGCAAAGGGGGGTGTTTGTTGTTTTTTGTATGCGAAAATGTCATGCGTAAGCAGCCGCTGCTGGCTGCTGGTCGCAGATAGAGACCGAAGTATGAGTGTCTCTGCCTCTGGCTGCTGGCTGAACAGCCGGGAAGAAGAAAGCTTCGAGTCATGAGCTACGAGCAGCGCCCCGGCATTACTAATTAACCATATACTTCTATTGACGTATTCAAGTGGCTGGCTCGTGGGAAGGTGATGTCCCGGCTGCGCTGCGCTGCGCCGGGGTGATGTCTTCCTTCAGCTACGCTTCGGAAGGTGATGTCTTTTTGTTTTCTTCAGCTACGCTTTGAAAACAAAAAGGTGATGTGCAAGTCCTTAGATAGCGAGCGTAGCCTCGCTACGGAGCTTGCGGTTGGGTGGTGAGTTTTGAGTGAGCTTTTTGTTGGGGTGGGTGTTTAGAGTTAGTGTTCTTAACAGTCGTTCTCACTTATCTCACTAACTGGCCCACACCCAAAACCCTGATCCCAACCGCGGGCTCCGACCGCACATCACCTTGCAACTTTTGATGCGAAGCTGAAAAAAGTTGCAAGACATCACTTTTTCGCGGCTTATCCCGCGAAAAAACATCACCTTGCAAGCCGGAGGCGTAGCAAGACTTCACCTCGCTACCTGAAAATTACCTTAATACACACACTCATCCCAAGCTGGCCTCTCCTGACGCCTTTAAATTAGCTCACATATACTGAGCAGTTCGGGTACTGGGACTCTAAATTTGCCAGTTTTACATGTCAAATTCGGTCTTAGAGTACTTTTGAAATGTACATTTCTTGCTCCCCTGTACGGAAAACTTGCAAATTATCAGGGGGGGGAAACTTGCAAATTGGTGTTGGGTGGGTCAGGCGATTCGTCACGCGCCTTAGGGTTAGGAAAGTAACATAAGGATTCTTTTATTTTACTTTGGGGGGCTTAAAGTAAAATAACATTATTTTTATGTTACTTTTGTAGTTGATAAATAATATGATAAAATTAGAGTCATATCAATCGGGTAAACTGGATAAACATCCTACGGGTTATAGCCACTTCCTGCCCTCGCATATAAATGACCAATGGCAGTGGGAGGACCAAAGCATAAATCTGCTTATTGAAAAAGCAGCGATTAAATTAGGAGAGTTGAATTCATATGCACGCCTGGTTCCCAATATTGATTTGTTTATTCAGTTACACGTTACTAAAGAAGCGGTGGTTTCCAGTCGTATAGAAGGTACTCAAACTCAAATGGATGAAGCACTTCTTGACGAAGACGAAATAGCACCGGAACGAAAAAACGACTGGCAGGAAGTTAATAACTACATCAAAGCACTCAATCAAGCTATAGAAGAACTCAAGCAATTGCCTATTTCTTCCCGACTTATTAAGCAAACTCATAGAACCCTTCTAAGTAGTGTGCGTGGTGAACATAAATTACCGGGTGAATACCGGAATAGTCAAAACTGGATTGGTGGGCATAGCCTTTCTGATGCCATATTTATCCCGCCAAATCAAAATTTTGTTCCTGATCTGATGAGTGATTTGGAAAAATTCCTCCACAATGATGAAATCAATGTTCCTGCACTCATTAAAACCGGTATTGCTCATTATCAGTTTGAAACCATTCACCCATTTTTGGATGGAAATGGTCGTATCGGCAGACTACTCATTACATTATTTTTGGTTGATCAAAAAATACTACAAAAGCCACTTCTCTACCTATCCGCTTTTTTTGAAAAAAATAAAGGTCTTTATTATGACAATCTGACCTTTGTGCGCAGCAAAAATGATATGACCCAATGGCTAAAGTATTTTCTTGTCGGAGTGGCGGAAACAGCAGAAAATGCTGCTCAAACACTTTCTGCCATACTGGAATTAAAGGCCGCTCTGGAAGTGAACCTGATCCAAAACTTTGGCAAAAGAGCCAATAATGCTAATCTGCTTTTACAAAATCTATTCAAAAAGCCGGTGGTGCATGTAAATCAAGTACAACAACTGTTGGGTGTAAGCTATAAATCTGCCAACGACCTTGTGAGCGATTTTGTGCAGGCAGGCATTCTTAAAGAGTTGACCGGACAAAGCCGCAACCGAGTTTTTGTATTTGAAGAATATGTCAAAATGTTCAGATTGTAACAGTTTAGAATCATTCTCCTCAACCATCTCTGATATGATGACATCTAGGTTGATTCAGTAATTTTACCATCTACTTCTATTGACCTAATGAAGTGGCTGGCTCGTAGGCAGGTGATGTCCCGGCTGCGCTGCGCTGCGCCGGGGTGATGTCTTCTTTCAGCTACGCTTCAGAAGGTGATGTCTTTTTGTTTTCTTCAGCACGTTGAAAACAAAGGCTTGCGTGGAGTTTGGGAGCTTTGTGGGTGGGTGTTTAGAGTAGTGTTCCAGTCGTCTCACTTTCCTAACTGACCCATACCCAAAACTGGAGCCCAACCGCGGGCTCCGACCGCACATCACCTTGCAACTTTTGAAGCGAAGCTGAAAAAAGTTGCAAGACATCACTTTTTCGCGGCTTGCCCCGCGAAAAAACATCACCTTGCAAGCCGCAGGCGCAGCAAGACATCACCTTTCTACTCCAATCCCTCCTTCAAAACTCCTTCGATTTTACTCATTATCCTCTGAATTACTCCCTTTCCTGAGCTCCAGAGCCCTCCAATCAATACCTCCCATCTTTCACATAAGGCAGTTTTTCCATGTAGCTGACTTCGAGACTGGGGAAATCAAAGTCGGGAACAATCTTGCCTTTGATGAGGTAACAGCCTGAGCCTTTAAAGGGAAATTTTTTAAATTCCGGAGGAAAATGCGTGCTGTCAAAAAATCTGCCGCGTTCATCCACCCAGGTGCCGAATGCCATCAGCTCGCGTTTGATCGTAGTGACCGGTTTGCGGGTGACGTAGTAACCCAGCATACTCACCTGCTTTCCATTATATCGCTTCATGTCGTCTGCATAAATCAACTTGTCCTGGGGCCGGGTGTCGATCAGGTCAAAGGGAGGACAGAGGGGAAATCCCAGAATCTCTATTTCGTCAAAAGCCTGATCCTGAGGAAGCTCTTCCAGTGCAGGTAAATCGTAGTGTATCTCCTCTTCTTCAAACAATGCCATGTGTCCCACTTGTGCCTGTGCCTGTTCATAGAATGCATTTTTCTCCCACATCAGCGAGCATTTGCTCATACCTGTAAAGCGAAAAGCTCCTATACGAATCAATATGGTCAATTGCTCCTGCGAAATATCCACTCTCCGGACAAAATCTTCCAGATGCCTGTACGGACCATGCTGATGCCGCTCCCGGACAATCGCATGAGCTACTTTTCGCTCCAAATGCTGCATGTGCACAAAGCCGATGAAAATTCTTTCCCCGTAAATATTGGTCAGGTAATCGGAGTGATTTACACAGGGTGCTTCGATTTGCGCGCCGCACATACGCGCCTCATGGACATAGAGCTCGGTGGAGTAAAAACCCCCAAAATTATTGATCACTGCGACCATGAATTCCTTGGGGTAATAGGCTTTGAGATATAAGCTCTGAAAGGATTCTACTGCAAAACTGGCGGAATGGGCTTTGCAGAATGAGTAGCCGCTGAAGCTCTCCACCTGCCGCCATACTTCATTGGTCAGGGCATCGCTGTAGCCCCGCTCTTTGCAATTGCGAAAGAACTTTTGCTGCAACTGAAAAAATGTGTCCGAACTTTTCTTTTTACCTGTCATGATGCGCCGCAAAACATCGGACTCATCCAGATCCAATCCCGCAAAATGATGCACAATCTTCATCACATCTTCCTGATATACCATTACCCCGAATGTCTCCCCGAGATGCTTTTCAAAAATCGGATGCAAATACCGGATACTGTCGGGTTTGTGAAAACGCTGAATATACTCGCGCATCATCCCTGACTTGGCCACACCCGGCCGGATGATGGAACTGGCAGCTACCAAATGCACATAATTGTCACAGGCCAGCTTGGTCAGCAATCCCCGCATGGCAGGAGACTCAATATAGAAACACCCGATGCAGCTACCGGAACGCAGCAAGCTGCGCACCCGCTCATCCTGCTTGATACGGGCGATGTCATGTACATTGACCTCGCGTCCCTGATTGCGGTAGATGATATCCACTGATTCCTTGATATGGCCGAGACCCCGCTGACTGAGCACATCATATTTGTGGTAACCCAGATCCTCAGCGCCGTACATGTCAAAATGCACTATGGGAAAACCCTTGGGCATCATCTGCTGAGCGGTGTGATAGTGAATGGGTTTTTCGGCGATGAGGATACCTCCGGCATGGATGGAGAGGTAATTGGGGAAACCTTCGATCAGCTTTCCGTAACGGAAGATATGTTTGGCATAGGGGTGATGTTTTTCAGTTGCGAAGGGCTGCTCGACGATGCTGTCGATATCATCCTTGGGCAGACCCAGGACCTTGCCGAGCTCGCGGATGATGGACTTTCCCTTGAAGGTATTGTAAGTACCGAGAAGGGCAGTGTGTTCCATCCCGTAGCGCTTGAAGATGTAGTCCGTAACATCATCCCGCTCATCCCAGGAGAAGTCGATATCAAAATCGGGCGGGGAAGTCCGGTGGGGATTGATAAATCGCTCAAAATAAAGATCCAGCTCCATCGGATCCACGTCGGTGATACCCAGATTATAAGCCACAATACTATTGGCTCCGCTGCCCCGTCCCACATGAAAGTATCCCGCCGATCGGGCATAGCGTATGATGTCCCATGTAATCAGAAAATAGGCACAAAAACCCAGGCGATCGATGACTTTCAGCTCCTTGTGCGTGCGTGCGAGTGCCTGCTCCTGCTCTGCGCCGTATCGCCGCTTGCAGCCATTCAGTGCCAACTTATACAGGAGTTTCAGGTCATCCTCCTTCCGTCCGGTGAAGGTCTGTCTGTTGAGTCCGAGACCGGATTCCAGTGTGACGAAACAATCCTCCAGCAAAAGCCGGGTCCGCTCTACGATCTGAGGCCAGGCATGGAATACGGCGCTGATTTGTTCAGGTGAGATGGGTAATTCAGTGGGCGATGCGCAATCCTGCGGAGTCAGCTTGCCGATGACAATATTCAGATCGATGCAGCGCAGCAGCTTGTGCACTTTAAATCCTTCGGGGTCTTTGAAAGTCACAGCAGACCAGACTACCAGCTTATTCACAAACTTCCGCATGGGGGAGCTGTGTAATCCATTGGCTTCTTCGGGAGCGATGCCAAAAAATTCATTCTCTGCAAAATCTTCCATGACCTTGGGCAGGCTGCGGTATATAATGTAGGTATCGGGCATCTGAGGAGCGATCACGGGCAATGGAGTACCCTCTATCGAATGCTTACTAAGCAGGGCATTAAGTTGTCGCCAACCTTCCAGGTTGCGGGCGATACCTACATAAAGTAGTTTGTTGTCCTGGCGAAATTCAATTCCCGGAACGGAGCGGATATCCAGCTTGCGGCATGCCTCCTGAAATTGGAAGGCACAGGAAGTATTATTGATATCGGTCAATGCCACGGCTGTGTATCCCGAGGCCTTGAGCACTGCCGCGAGCTGATCGGGCGAGAGTGTCCCGTATCGAAGACTAAAATATGTGTGAGCATTCAGTATCATCCCTCAGTCCATTTACCGCTTTTGCACACATTGTCGTAATATTCGACAATTATTAGTCGCTTAAGCCGACAAATATATAACGCAGGAAAGATACTTGTATGTGTAGAGGTGCTGTTTTTTTATTGGACTTATTTGGAAGAGCACTAAACCAGAATCGGCTTCCCAAATCAAGATAACGGGAATAGCATCAGAACTTAGTCTCCAGAGAACGGAGTTGCTGATACTTTCTATAGCGCTGACCAGTATCATAAATGAAACTCGCAGTCAATACAATAATCCCAATCAGGTAATTTTCATTCCAGAAATTCCAATTCGAGATCTGACGGAGAGAGGCACCATCAATGATGAAGAAAAAAGAAACGAAAAAAATAATTTGCAATGGAAAGAACAGAAAACTCCTCTGATTGGGCTTGTAATAGCTCTTCAGGTCCTGGACAATTTGCTTATAGTTTTCAGGTGAAAATGCCGGGATTTTTTCTTTTTTCGACCTAAACCGGACAAACACAAATATTAAAAGTAAACAAAGCCCCAAAATCAGGACTTTCTGAGCAAATACGGTCCAATCAAACGTCTCCATATTAAGCAGGATATATCCAATCATGATCACAAACAAAAATAGGGCCGCAGAGACAAACGAATCTTTATGATGGTACTCTGCATTCAATTGTTTCAAGGGATTTTCCGGACTCTTGTAGCCAGTGCTGTAATCTGAGTTTGTTCCTGACATCATAAACAATTAAATTAGATACGAATATATTCAAATTCAATGAAAAATAGCCTAATTTTAAAACAAATTGAGTTTGGCGGCTGAAAAAACAAGTGAAATGAAGATTAAATAACCAGGGCAAGGGTCAGTCCATTCAAGGGTGAGGGCAAATGATCTATATGTCAACTATCGCATCAGGGATAGGAGCGGGCACGAGCAGAGACGCATCAATATGCGGCTCTGGGAAGTAAAGCGGATAGCCCGACCCCGAGTACTGCAAGTCAAAAGCCAGGTATCTTGGAATCATTAATTGCAGTACCTCGGGGGGATGCCCAAAATAAATTTTTTGTAAAGGAGGCAATCATCATACAACTTTCTGCAACAATCATCGTCTAAATGAAGTATTTTAGTCCCTTCGCAACTTTTTCCGTTTTTACTTTCTGTTATAATACCATAAACACCTCATTATGAGTACAGCAGCATGTGATTTGACAACAGGACTTGCCCCATATATACCTGACTCCGGGAATCCCTGGAATGAAGAAAGAATCAGGCATATGTATATGCGAATGTCATTTGGTGCGGACTACAATACGATCCAGCTAGCGCTTGCCAATCAACCCAATACACTTGTCAACAGCATCATCAATCAGGGACGGAATGCTCCCAAGGCTGCTGCTCCACCCTGGGCAAACTGGGCACTCAGCCAATACTCCGACTTTCAAACTCAACTGCAGGAGCAAGTGCTTTCATGGGCGCTGGTCTGGATGAATGATATGCTGACAAATAGCTTTCGTGGCAAGCTTACTTTGTTTTGGCACAACCATTTTGTAACAAAACTGGAAGCTTATGCCTGTCCATCTTACATGTATCAATATTACAGCTTGCTGGAGGATCATGTCTTTGGAAACTTTAAAACATTTGTCAAAGAAATAGGCAAGACTCCTGCAATGTTGCTTTTTCTGAATGGTGTGCAAAATACCAGATTTGAACCTAATGAAAATTATGCGCGCGAGTTGCTTGAATTATTTACACTGGGCAGAGATAATGGATATACTCAGCAGGATATCGCAGGGGCTGCAAGGGCGCTTACAGGATGGAATGGATTTACAGAATTATGTGCACCAATAGGCTTTGTTCCGCTTTTTCATGATCCTGATGCTAAAACCATTTTTGGCAAGACAGGCAACTATAACTACGATGGGCTCCACGACTTATTATTTCAGGAGCGGGGCACAGAGATAGCAAGACATATTTGTGGTAAGCTCTATGAATGGTTTGTTTCTCCGGAACGGGATGAAGAATTCATCAACGAACTGGCAGAGGAACTGATAGCGAATGACTTTTGAGTTGCTTCCTGTCTACAGGGTGTTGTTTGCAAGCGAGCGCTTTTTTGATGAGAAGGTCATAGGATCAATGATCAAGAGTCCTTTGGATTACTTTTTTATCCTTTTTGAAAACTACAAAACTACCATACAATCAGGATGTGTTGACATTGATCCTGCTGCAAGCCAGTGAGAACGGACAATTTATTTTGATCCGCCGGATGTGAAGGGTTGGCCGGGAAATAAAACCTGGGTGGATACCAGCCGACTGACTCAAAGATGGTTGGGTCTGGAGTATTATTTATATCTGCTATTTAATAGCCAGCCGGATTTATATACAAACTTCATTAAGGAATTGACAAATGCCTATAATAACCCGGAAGAAATCACTGCAGACCTTGTGACTCATATCACCAGCAAGGGATTCGATGATTCCAGACAATTGAGTTCCGCTGTGACAGCATTTAAATGGGAAGTACCACAAAACTATTATGATGATGGCAGCTGGAACCTTGACTGGCCTACTGTCCCTGCACAAGTAGCATTGCTGCTGCAATTTGTAACAAGAACGCCGGAGTATCAATTAATGTAGTCTTTAAAAACAGATTCATATGTGTCAGGATCATCACTTAGCAAAACATACATCTACAGACCAGCACACAGATCACGATGCGGATCATGATAAATGGAACCGCAGATCATTTTTGAAAGGCCTGGGGCTAGCCGGAGGAGCATCCTTTTTGCTTGGGAAAACTCCAATTAATACATTTGCTGCATCTCCTCTTGGGATGGGATTGAGCACCAGCAATGCTGACAGAGTGCTTGTCATGATCAAGCTGAAAGGAGGAAATGATGGCCTTAATACTATTATACCCATCTATGACTATAGTCGGTATCAGAATTTTCGTCAGGGAATTGCCATTCCTCAGGGGCAGGCATTGACCCTGAGCAATGAACTTGGAATGCATCCGGGAATGTCGGCTTTGCAACCTTACTGGCAAAGCGGGAGTATGAAAATCATGAATAATGTGGGATATCCCGATCAGAATCTTTCCCACTTCAGATCTTCAGATATCTGGGCATCTGCGAGTGATGAGAATGTAACCTGGGATACCGGATGGCTGGGTCGCTTATTTGAGGATCAGTATCCGGATTTCCTTGTGAGTCCTCCCGCAATACCACCGGCTGTTCAGATTGGAGGCCTGGGCAATCTGGCATTTATGGGCACTGACAATGTCAACTATGCTGTAACGGTGAGTTCGCCTGAACAGCTCGCCTATATCGCTCAAGTGGGAGGATTGTATGACGCTAATGATGTGCCGGAATGTGCTTATGGAGAGCAGCTTTCTTACATCAGGACGGTTGCCAATAATACATTTCAATATGCTACTGTGATTTCTAATGCATATGAGCAAGGCAGTAATCAGGCTTCATATTCAGGATCGCTGGGCAATCAGCTGGCTGTAGTAGCGCGATTGATGAAAGGAGGGCTGGGTACAAAGCTATATATGGTGACACTGGATGGGTTTGACACGCATGCCGGACAGCTCAATCAACATGCCAATTTGTTGCAATCTTTGGCTCAGAATGTTACAGCGTTCTACAGTGATCTAGCATTTGCCGGGATGGATTCCAAAACACTTGCATTTACATATTCTGAATTTGGAAGGAGACCTCAGCAGAATGCTTCTCAGGGAACAGATCATGGAGCTGCTGCTCCCATGTTTTTATTTGGCTCAGCCTTGAATGGCAGTGGGTTTATGGGCGGATTGCCCAATCTTCAGGATTTGGATGTCAATGAAAATCTTAAATATCAATTAGATTTCCGCAGCATTTATGCCACACTGCTGGATTACTGGCTATGTGTGGAACCCAATCTGGTAGATCTTGCCATAGGACAAGATTTCAACAGGTTGAATCTGGGCTTCAATTGTGAAACATTGTCATCTTATGATTCTCAATATAAATCAGGGCTCAAGCATGAGGTCAGATATGACGCCGGACAAGCTCATATTTTCATAAACCTTCCATCTAATGGTGAGGTACAACTGAGTATATACAACGCTATGGGACAATTGATGGGATCAGTCCATCAGGGATTTCATTTTGAGAATGAAAAGTTGTTGCTCCCAATTCCACAGCACTTTACCAGAATACCGGGATATTACTTGTATAAGATTAATTTTCAGGGGAAGCTGTATAGTGGAAAATGTCTGGTAACGGGGAGGTAGAAGAAGCAGCCGCTTTTGGCTTTTGGCCTTTAGCTTTTGGCGAACAGCCCAAAACAGCCGCTTCTGGCTCCTCGCTTCTGGTCGCAGATAGAGACCGAAGTATGAGTGTCTCTGCTTCTGGCAGAACAGCCAGAAAGAAGCTTCAATCCGCAAGCTCAAGCTGCAAATGAAAAGCCGGAGGAAGAAAGCTGATAGCCTCAAGTTACGAGAAACAGCCGCTTTTGGCTTTTGGCCCTTAGCTTTTGGCGAACAGCCCGAGTGTTTTTTGATACACGCTGCCACCATTTTCTCGTAGGGGCGCACGGCCGTGCGCCCCTATGAGAAAATCGGTCGAGCTGACTATTGGTACAAGTGAACAGTCTGGGAAAAGTCGGAGAGTGTTGGATTAAATTTAATCCAATTCAAGTAAATTTTGGATTGCGCCTTGTGCAAATGTGGTTTCATGCTCTTACTTTTAAGGCAAACTTTTCCATATGCTTTATTCGAAAGAGGATGTGATCCATTTAACTGCTGCTACAAAGTCTGTCCTGTCTGAAAACATTGAAAATGCAGACCCGATTTATTTGCAGACCTTGAAGGACCTGATCGTTTTCCATGAATATCGTTACTATGTCCTGGATGAACCCTTGATAAGTGATCATGAGTATGATATTATTTATAAGAAACTCCAGGCAATTGAAGCTAAGCATCCGTCCTGGATTACTTCCGATTCGCCAACTCAAAGAGTCTCATCCGATCTTGCAGGTGATTTTCCTTCAGTGCCGCATCTCAGGCCTATGTTGTCTCTGGAAAACTCTTACGATGATGCAGATTTACTTGACTTTGATAAACAGGTACGAAAGCTGGTCGGGTTAAGTCCGGACGATGATATAGTGTATGTTGCCGAGCCAAAATTTGATGGTGGTACGATTGTTCTGATGTATGAAAATGATCGCCTTGTAAGAGCAGCTACGCGAGGAAACGGATCAGAAGGAGAAGAAATTACCCATAATGCTAAAGCTATGAAAGCCATTCCGGTTAAAGCAGCATTTTCTCAATCGGACGTTAGCAGGATCGAATTGCGCGGAGAAGCAATTATTCGCAAATCAAAATTTTATGAAATCAATAAAGCTCGTGAAGAAGCAGGATTAACCCTTTTTGCTAATCCAAGGAATGCGGCCACCGGTGCACTTAGAGTCAAGGATTCTTCAGAAATTAAGGCGAGAGCGATCGAGGCGTTTATTTATCAGGTAAGCGTAGCTCAGGATGCCCATGATCGGGAAGTGGATATTGCTGATGGAAGGCATAGTAAAACACTGGAAAAGCTTGGTTCCCTTGGATTCAAGGTGCCCAGAGAAGTGACCAAAATTTGTCATGGAATAGAGGAAGTCATGGGGTTTTGCCGGGAATGGTCAGAGAGAAGAGATTCGTATGATTATGAAATAGATGGAATTGTAATTAAGGTGGACAGACTGGATTGGCAGGAAATCTGCGGAACCACCAGTCATCACCCCCGCTGGGCTGTGGCATACAAATTCAAGGCTAAACAAGCTACCTCCAAATTACTCCAGGTCGAATATCAGGTTGGGAAAACAGGTGCCATTACTCCGGTAGCCAAGATACAGCCGGTTCCATTGGCAGGCGTCACGGTGTCTTCCATTTCACTTCACAACGAAGATTTTATTCAATCCAAAGACATCAGGATCGGCGATACAGTATTGGTCGAAAGGGCGGGAGATGTGATACCATATATCGTGAAATCAATGGAGGAATTGCGTACGGGGGAGGAACAAGTTATCACTTTCCCTACTCATTGTCCATCCTGCGAAAGCTTATTGCAAAGGCCTGAAGGTGAAGCTGCATGGCGTTGTATTAATGTGACCTGCCCCGCTCAAACCATTCAAAGAATCATTCATCATGTCAGCAAAGATGGGATGGATATAGACGGGTTCGGTAAATCATTTGTTGAGAAATTTGCAGAACTAGGCTGGCTTAATGATATTTCCGATGTATATCAGTTGGATTATGATGCTATTTCAAAACTAGAAGGCTTCGGCAGTAAATCAGCAGAAAATCTGAGAAAGGCCGTTGATAAAGCCAAAGGAAACCCAATTTCAAAATTGCTGCAAAGTCTCAGCATCCATCACCTTGGCAAAAGAGCTTCAAAGCTTATAGCGGAAAAAGTGGATTACATACTCGATTTGCAGTATTGGCCGGCAGAAAAATATACGGAGATCCATGAAATCGGGCCTGTGCTCGCACAAAACATGATAAGGTATTTCTCCATTCCTGAAAATATAGCTCTAATCGAGCGGCTGGAGTCAGCGGGAGTCAACATGCGGCAGACTGAGAAGGACAGACCTTCGGAATCGGCTGCGGATGGAGTACTTGCCGGTAAAACGATACTCTTTACAGGAACACTTCAACAAATGGGAAGAAACGAAGCTCAAAAGCTGGCAGAGTCAGCCGGAGCAAAAAACATCAGTGCTGTCAGCAGCAATCTCAACATCCTGGTCGTCGGAGAAAATGCCGGATCAAAACTGAAAAAAGCGCAAGCTCTGGGGACAGTTGAGGTTTGGACAGAGGAAGAGTTTTTGGTGAAAGTCGTGAAGGAGTAAATTACATTTAGGAGGGTTGAAGTTTAGGAACCAGCCCGGGATCGCTTAATCGGTTAAGGGTTTAATCAAGTGGGGTTTGAGTTGGAAGTGTGGTGTGTGGTTCGTGAAGCCGTTTTAAAAACAAGCAGCCCTTCGTGAACTTGCTGTAGTCATTTTGCATGCAACGTGAGAGATTTTAAGGTAAAATTACCATTTGAAGCACCCCGTTAATCAGTTAATCGAAGTTTGGGTTTGAGTTTGGGCGTGGTTCGTGACTACTTTACAATCCAGATTCTGCCCTGATAGCTAATGTTTTCATTTCCATTTGTTGGATAGAAAATCAGTTGATACATACCCGGTAAAAGTTGCTGAGTATTGACACTAATTTCCTGACTTGAACTCCTGAAGTCCTGCCTATAGGCAAGCTGTCCCAGCGAAGAAAATATTTGTAAAGTTCCGCTCTCCGCCTGTGGGAATTGTATTGTAAAATTATTACTCACCGGATTGGGATAAACAGAAAGTTTGCCAGCTTCATGTTCAGAAGTTGATACCCGTATAGTACAATCTTCGGCACCCTCCGCGCTGTATACACGTTGACCATGCTCATAATAACATAAGAGTCTTTCGGAGTAAAGCATATTATCCCATAGAAAACACATAGAAGTAAACAGATGAATAGGGTCCACCATCCCTTCGATCAAATATTGACTGTAAATGTCTGTGTCGGAACAATAAACTTCTCCATTATCACCCTGACAACACATATATTCAATGCGAATTCGCTCCACCCCATCCAATGTAGTAATTGTATCTTTATTCAGGATTTTAATGGGCAAGTCTGGTAAAGAAGCATCAAAATAGTAAATATCGTCCTTCTCTAATGCAAAATCAATTATCATTAACTCTGAAGTGGGACCCATAGTCATCCATATTTGACCGTCTTCCTGTCTGTAAGCAGGCTGTCCCTGTTGGCTTAGAATAATGGAAGGCTCATCTATGAGATAATAATGCATTGGGTAAAACTGATGCCCATTGACTTCGACCGGAGTATCTGAAAAAAAATATACCCGATGCTCACTTTTGGGTGGGAAGATACTGGTATGATGAACATGCCATTCATGCGCAGGATGTATAGTTGGAAGGTAAGGTCCTGATTGGCCTGAAATAAAAGGATATAAGGCCAAAATGAAAATGAAAGTAAGGATAGACTTTTTCATATCCGGAATTTTAAATGATCAGCTCGTAAATAATCCTGTCTCAATAATCCTACCAAATATAAGAAGTTTTTTTAAATATCTTTAAATTAATTCAAGAATATACGGAGGTGACGGATTGAGAATTGAGAGATGATTTCATATGACCTAAGCAAGAAGTAGAAAGGTCATAAATGACTTATACAGAAATCATTCTGCTATACGTACAATCGCACAGTTTGATTATACTGTTTTGTGGAAATTCTTCATAGAAAAACGTATTTATATTCAAATTTCCTGTAGGTTTGAAAATACAAATTCCGAAAATTATGAAATGGCAAGGTAGAGAAAAAAGTAGAAATATAGATGACAGAAGAGCAGGTGGGGGTGCCAGAAAAGTGGGCGCAGGAATTGGAATAGGCGGGCTCATAGTTGTCGTTCTGGGATTGCTCATGGGTGGTGATCCACAGCAATTGTTACAACAACTCCAGAGTTCGGGTGGAATGAGCGGTGAACAAGCACCATCAACGGAGGGAGTCCAGCAAACAGGAAGAGAAGATGATCCATTAGCAGAATTTGTTGCAGTGGTTCTGAAAGATACTGAAGATGCCTGGGTTAAGATTTTCAAAGAAGAATTTAACGAGGCCTATCAACAACCTACTTTGGTATTATTCAGTGAGCAGGATCAGTCTGCCTGCGGGTTCGCCAGTGCCGCTACGGGACCTTTTTTATTGTCCAGCCGATAATCAAATTTATATTGACCTGAGTTTTGCAAATGAACTGAAAGATAGATTCAAAGCTCCCGGAGAATTTGCTCTGGCATATGTGGTGGCGCATGAAGTAGGTCATCATGTACAGAATATTATGGGGATATCAGGAAAAGTTCAGCAACAAAAACAACGTCTCTCCAAAGAAGAAGCTAATGAACTTTCCGTCAGACTGGAATTGCAGGCGGACTTTTATGCAGGTTTATGGGCTCATTATACACAAAACATGAAAGGGGTCATAGACGCGGCAGATATTGACGCTGCCATGAAAGCTGCCTCAGCTATCGGGGATGACCGGTTGCAAATGGAGGCTCAGGGATATACCGTTCCCGATGCATTTACGCACGGAACTTCTGAACAAAGAACCAGATGGTTTCGCAAAGGATGGGATACAGGAGATATAAAACAGGGTGATACTTTTGGGGCGAGGAAACTGTAGGAATCAGCCAGTTATGAATGATGAATGATGAGCCCCAGGTCGCGTAGTGAGGAACGAACCTCGCGATTGAACAGCCGGGGATCGGTTAATCGGTTAATCGTAACAGCCTAAAAGCTTAGGAGATAAGTAGTTAGGAGTTTAAGAACAGCCAGTATAACAGCCCGTTGAATCGTTTAAATTCAAACAGCCCCTTTATTACTTGCTGTAGACAAGTTGCATGCAACGTGTTGCCTTTTAAGTGAAAATTCCCATTTGAAACAGTCAGGGAATCGGGTGTAGTAGATAAAAGTTTAGTTAACAGCCAGACAACAGCCCGGGTTCGGTTATTTGGTTAAAAGTTTAATCGAAGTGAGGGTGTGGGTTGGATGTATTGCGTGTGGTTCGTTAAAACCACCAAAACCCATCATACAAACTGACTCGACCACACAACTCGCAACTCAACCGCTAGCTCCGCTAGCACATCACCTTTCTGCTATTGAGGCATTGCCGAAAATGGAACAAAGACATCACTTCTTCGTGGCTTAGCCAGAAGAAACATCACCTTGCAAGCCGAAGGCGCAACAAGACATCACAGCCCGTGAATAACAGAAATTTCGGTGAAAAACTCAATTCTTTCTATCCTGCTGAGCAAATACTCTTTTTAGCAATTCACTGCTTCTTGCTCCTATGTTTGTACGGATATTTTTTTCCTCCTTTTCAATCAGATTGAACAAAGCTTTTAGCGCTTCATTTGTGACATAGTCATCTAATGCAGGATTGACTTTTTTCACAAGAGGGATTCTATTGTATGCATTCACAACGGTTGCCCAGTATTCGATAGCATTCACTTCATTGAGAGAAGCTACTATTACCGGACGGAATTCATTGTATAAGCTTTGATTGGTAGTTTTGTTGAGATAGGTAGTTGCGGCATTTTGTTCGCCCATCAGGATGTTCATGGCATCACCTATCGTCATGTCGGTTATCGCTTTTACGAAAATGGGTTTTGCTTTTGCAGCTGCCAATTCAGCAGCGCGGTTCATTTTTTCTATCAGTTCATCTTCTACATTTCCAAACCCGGGAATACTTTTTACTTTGTTAATTACCTGCTGTGCTTCATTGGGGATCAGGATTTTATATGCACTCTTGTAAAAACCATCCTTTGCAGATAAGAAATCTGTCCCCTTACTGACTCCAACTTCCAGGGCCTCCTTAAGACCGCCAGCTACCTCAGAGTTATCTCCTGCAAGTGCCCCTTTCAGTTTGTTTTTAAGCCTGTCAAACTGGGCTTCAGAAGAAATCGGTGAAAGAAGAATAGCAAATAAAAATATGATCAGATGTTTCATTACAGTAGATTTGATTAAGACATATAAGACGCTAAAAAATTGCTTTTGTTATGGGTTCTGAGATAAATCCTGTTCCAATGCCTGCATTGAATGCATAGCTTCTATATAATTACTCTTTAGAATAAGACAATCTCTTCGCAGATATTAAGTTATCTTGCTCATACATTTATTGATTTAAAACCTTTATCATGCCATATATCTTTATCCTTCTGATCCTAACGACATGTGTTACCAGGGAAAATAATCCTCCTGCAGAGAGGCAGGAGCAACCAGACACTATAACTATTGCTCCTGCTGAAAATCAACCATCAGTTGACAAAAACTTTTTACTTGGAAAGTATGATCCAACTACCCATGAAGATTTTATGATCATTCCCAATGACTATGCCTCACGGGAAGGAATGCTTATTCAGAAAAAGTCTGGGAAGCTTTCAAAAAAATGCATGCAGAAGCTCAGAAATCAGGTGTTAATCTAACCATTGTTTCCGCTACCCGCAACAATGATTATCAAAAAGGAATCTGGGAAAAGAAGTGGAATACTAAAGCTGCGGCCTATAAAGTTCCCCTTACTCAGGAGAATAAAGTGGCTATTGCCAAAGATATTCTGAAGTTCAGTTCCATGCCAGGGACTTCCCGTCATCATTGGGGCACGGATATTGACTTAAATGATTTGGAACCTGAATATTTTCAGAAAGGCCCGGGCAAGAAGGTGTATGATTGGCTTAATAAAAATGCTGCGGAATATGGATTTTGTCAGACATATACTTCGAAATCATGGGGGAGACAGGGTTACGAAGAAGAGTCCTGGCATTGGTCATATATGCCATTATCTGATAATTATCTTAAAGAATATATTAAACAGGTAAAACTGGAAGACATCTGCTGCTTTGCGGGATCAGATGTTGTCAAAAGTCTGGATGTTATTAATGTGTTTGTAGAGGGAATAAATCCGGGGTGCGGTAAAATATAATTCCCTTGAAGTCAAATTATTACATAAACTGGATGCTTGTTCTCTGCTGTGTAACTGCAATATCATGTGCCAGTAATCAAGTAATCTTTGACTCTGTTAAAATGAATGGCCTGACGGTAGTTGCTCCTCCTGAGCCATTCACGAGGGATCCTTTTGATTCAATTACTGTGATAGGAGCAAACTGGGTAGCTTTTGTTCCATATGCATTTCAGCGAAAAAACGAACCCAATGTTCGCTATCCACTTATCAAGCATCAATGGTGGGGAGAAACTCCGGATGGAATCAGAGCATCTATACAGCAAGCAAAATCAAAGGGCCTTAGCATCATGCTTAAACCTCAGATATATATTCCCGGCAGCTTTACGGGGGATATGAGTTTTGTGAATGAAAATGAGTGGCTCGTCTGGGAAGAAAGTTATACAGCCTACCTTCTGGCTATGGCTGAAATAGCAGCCACAGAATGTATTGAATTATTGTGCATAGGGACTGAATTTAGTCAAGCAATAAAAGCAAGGCCTGAGTTTTGGGTGGGTTTAATTGATTCCATAAAAATCATTTACTCCGGCCCTCTCACTTACGCTGCAAACTGGGATGAATATCATGAAATTCCTTTTTGGGAAAAGCTGGATTATATAGGAGTGAATGCATATTTTCCCCTGACAGACAATGTTACTCCTGATTCAAAGGAGCTCATGAATGCCTGGACCAAATTCACACCTGATCTTCAAAAAATTAGTTCCAAATTAAGTAAACCCATTTTGTTCACAGAATATGGATACCTGAGTGTAGCGGGCGCAGCTGGAAAACAATGGGAAATTCAGGATAAAATTGAGGGTTTGCCTGTCAGAAATGAAGTTCAAATGATTGCACTTGAAGCCCTTTACAGTACATTTTATGAAAAAAATTGGTGGAAGGGAGGTTTTCTCTGGAAATGGTTCCCTGAGATGCAGGGCCATGAAGGATATCCAGAAAAGGATTATACACCTCAGGGTAAGCCTGCAATGGAGACTTTGGAAAAATGGTTTAAAAGTAATTGATCAGGATCGCACAAAATCATTCAGACCTTCCAGTAAACGGTCCAGATCACCGAAGGAGGTATAAACATGAGGAGTGATACGCATTCCGGTAATCTTTTCAATATTGATAGCGACGGCATGGATGCCTTTTTTATTGAATAGGTATTGATCTAATTCACTTAATTCTCTTCCCTCTGCTCCCACCACACCGATGGCACAGCTGTATTCCGGGTTCATTGAGGTATACAATTTCAGGCCTTTTATGCTCTGGGCTTGTTTCATCCAGTACAAGCGCAATGCAGTAAGCCGCTCCGCTTTTCTTTTTGCACCGATCATTTCATGAAAATCAATAGCAGTTCCTATCGCCATTTCTGAAGCAAAGGAACGTGTCCCTAGTGATTCGAATTTTCTGATATCAGGCCCATCAGGCTCCGTACTCGAAAGCAAGGCCCAGACATTTGAAATTTTTTCCTTCCTGACATATAGCAAACCGCTTCCAAATGGAGCACAGAGCCATTTGTGCAGGCTGGTTGCCAGATAGTCACATTCCAGATCCGGAATGTTGAAATCAATATGTCCAAAAGAATGCGCTGCATCAACAATTACCTCAATGCCGCGGCCCTGGCTTTTCGTGCTATATCTGCTACCGGAAGGATCTGACCATTCCAGTTGATCATATGAGTGAGATGAATAACTTTGGTCCTTGAACTGAATTGAGCTACATAAGCATCGGTAATCGCCTGAGGATTCTCTGAAGGCAGATCCAATTCAACCCATTTCAGGACAATACCTTCACGTTTTTCTCTTTGCTTCCAGGCATTCATCATATTGGGATAGTCATATTTCCCCAGAATAACTTCATCGCCTTTCGCAAGATTCAATCCAAAAATTACTGAATTAAGACCTTCAGTGGCATTTCTGTTGATCGCTATTTCCTCAGTTTCACAGCCGGCAATTTTTGCCAGTTGGGCTCTAAGAGATTCTCTGCCCTGATCGAGAATACGCCACATGTAATATGAAGGAGCCTCATTGGAGTATTGATAGAAGCGGATATGAGCATTCTGAACCTGAATAGGCTGTGGAGATACCCCTCCATTGTTCAGATTTATAATATTAGGCGAAACAGTAAAACTGGATTTGATGCCATTCCAAAAATCATCGCCTTCAGCCACCTGAAGTTCAGATATTTCAGGGCATGATTTGAGAGATAATGCTTCGGGCGCCATAGCTGCCAGACCAACAGCCGGCACGGCCAATCCCATTTGATGTAAAAAGTTTCTTCTGTTCATACCCGAAATGTACAAATATATTTATCCGGGTACAATAATCAGATCAATTATTGATTGATGATCAAAACATTATAATTGAGACTCACACCCGGATCGGACAAAATCTGCCACATTCCAAGAGCAAAATTGTAAGTAATAGAAAATGGATATGCTCTTGCATTCACAGAAGGGTTTGGATTAATTTGAGTAACATGAAGCATTGCGCTAGGATTGGAGCTGGAAAGAGCGATGCTTATCCTGATGTCACCAATTCCGCCCACTTGAAATCCCGGCTTGTTGTTACCGGTCACACGAATACCTCCATTTTGAATTTCAAGCGCAGTTCCAGCTCCTGCTCCCTGATAAGTAGCCCTCACTCCAATAGTTCCGCGACCCTGAATAGCGACACCTGAATTATTAGTAATTCTAAAAACCGGAAATAAAGTTTCTTCTCCTGTTCCATCAAAAGGCAGCACAACCCCTGTTTGTATGGTAACAGGCGCCCAGCTTCCCCCGTCATAAGCCATGAATTGTCCGATAGTAGGGGTGGTGGGAGAAATATTGGTTCCTCTTAAAAGATTGGCATTCCAAATGGGCTGTGTATTCTGAGCACTTATGGCTTTAGTTGTTGCATTGACATTAATCCCCGTTCCGGCAACATATACTGTTGTTGATTCATCTGCAGGACCCCAGCTGTTTCCGTTCCATTTCAAGACCTGGCCTGAACTTGCTCCCTGAGCTGCAAGCTCCAGAGGACTGCCCACTGTTCCAGCACCGGTGAATCGGGAAGAAGTCGCTAAAGTGAAAACATTGTCCCCGGACGGTGCCCAAAAGCTTCCATTCCAGCGTAAGACCTGACCATTGGTGGCACCACTGTTTGCAATCTGTGAGGCAGTAATCCTTGCCGTCTGGTCCAGATTAAGTGCCCTGTCAGCAGCAAATGCAAAAGGCACAGTTTGGAGTTCGCTTTCAGCAAATAATTCATAGAAAAATCCACCTGTAGGATCAATCTCGATCCTGATTTTTAAACCGCCTCTTGGCCAATCTATCTCATCAAATTTGCCGGTAACCACAGTTCCTTTTCCGATTACTAGGTTGACTAATCCAAACTCATTTGTGCTTGTGCTTTGGGTTTCTCTGTACACAATATTATTTGTTGCGCTGCGGAGAATGGTGAAGCGCATCCCAATATTCTGATTTGCTAAAACTGTTCCTCCCTGATCTCTTATTGCAGCCTGATAATTCATTCCAAGCGGAAATTGAGCAAACGAAAGTTGTATGCAAAACAAGAAGAAAAGAATATGAAGTGTAGTGGTTTTCATGATCATAATGATTTAAAAAGCATATTTCTTTGAAAAGGTGTACCTGATTTATCTTTAGCTGTAACAATGTACCAGCCAACAGGTAAATGACTCATGTCAAGTGTAATCAGAGTCCTGTGATGAATTTCTTGTATGATTGACTCCACCAGGATGCCCTGAACACTATAGAAATCGAGAGAATGAATCTCCAGGCCTTCTGAAATCTCGATGCGAATTGTATTTGAGAAGGGATTCGGATACATTTTAAGTGAATGGGCGCTCAAATCCTCTCGAATACTAGTCGTGAAAAGATTGTTTTGGTGAAAGCCCTGTGTTAGTTTTAGCTGAGAATTTCCTCCCGTTGTGATGATAGGTTCTCCTATTGAATAGCTTCCTCTGAGTGTTCCGGCAGCATGATCACCCCCACCGGATGAAATCAGTTGCTGTTGCTGAGCAATAAGCGCTGAGGGGGCAGAAAATGAAGCGATACACAGTATCAAAAAGACAAAGCCCCTTTTTTTCCAGAAATTGTAAATTATTTTTCATGCTCCATAAAATCTATCAACAAAGGTAATCGAATAATCACTTTAAATTCTTAGCCCTATGAAAATAAAAGGGATAGAAGGATTGTATTCAGGTCCATAACGTCAAGTATCTAACTAAAAGTCTTTGGCTTTGGTTGGTAAAACTTAGCCTTTAGGAAGAAGTTTGGAACTACAATCAAGACATGTTTATAAATAGCTACAATAATCAGACCGAATAGACAATTAGTATTTTAGTTTAAAATCAGATCACAATCCTGAGTATACACAGAAATATCAGATTAAGATAAAATATGGATTTCAGATTGGTGACTGCCCACGCCTGAAACTGCATGTGCTATATGAACTAATCATAAGCCTAATATAAATGTTAATTTTCTTGAATTTACCTGAATAATCTTTACGATTATCTTGAATAATAGTATATTTAAGCTGTTTCATTTTATTGGCTTGTTTTGGCATTAAATCCCATGCCATGAAAAAACTTTACACTATTGTGGGCTTGGTTTGCCTTGCCCATTCCCTCCTTGCTCAATTTCAGTGGGAACATACAGGAGGACCTGAAGGACTTGGAAATTGCACTCCATATTTCAATAAAGATTTCGCTTTTGTATATGATAACTATGTTCTATACAGGACTGGGGACGGTCAAACCTGGGAAGTTATAAATACAATCACTGCAGCCAATATTGTTGTTGCAAACGAACGAATTTCCATTTACACGGAACAAAATAAAGGTGTTGGTCTAACTAAGGAGATTCAATTTCAACTAAGTAAAGATAACGGTGATTCCTGGTTCAATGCATCAGTTCCTTCAGATGCTTACTACAATTTTAATCAGGTGATGCTTTGCTCTCATGGCATATATTTTAAAGCGGGGGAGAAACTATACAGATCGCAAACTGATGGGCAAAGCTGGAAGCAGGTATCTTATGACAGTATTGCGTTCAGTTCACTATTCGCTTCAGTTGACAGAGTTTTTGGAATGAATGGGGACCAGATTTTTGAGTTTAATCCACAATCAGGTAAATGGGTTTTTTCATGGAACATGCCGGTTTCAGGAGGAATATTGGAAGCGCTCTACATCAGGGATTTAAATATCATTGTTAAGTCCGGAAATAAATTCTACTCAAGTCTGAACAAGGGAGAAGTCTGGATCACCTTTGCCACGCAATCAACCCAGATTAGCCACACATGATAGAAAAAGACAATAAGGTCTATTTTCAAAGCGGGAATTTTATCAGATATACTGACAATGGAGGGTTTAGCTGGAAAAGCATTATTCTCAACGGTCAATATAAGAATATGGCGAAGATTAAGGACAAGCTTCTATTGTTTTCAGCGAAGGATGGATGTTTTTTATTTGATGATTCAACTAATTCGTATCTACCAGCTAGCAATGGGCTGAATTCTTCAGGAATCAGGAAATTATGGGCAGGCGATAATTCGATTTGGGCTCAACTTTATTCAGATAATAGCATTCATAAATACGATCTCACTTCAGGGGAATGGAGTTATTCAGGGCTACCGATATCTGCTTTTCCCAGCTTTCCATTTTTAACAAGTGCATCAGGATATTTCTTATATGATAAGATTAACTCAGGAGAGATTTATATTTCTGCAAACTTGAGCACAGACTGGGACACCTTAACTCATCCTTTTGGCCATCCGCATGATTTAGAAAACTATTTCTGGATTGGAGATTACATATACATTCAAGGTGGCTTTAATCAAAAATATATCAGTAAGGATTTTGGAGTTACCTGGCTTGCAATTCCAAGGTATTTGACTTCGGGAGTAGTTTTTAAAGATCAAATCTGGGCAATTGATTCCAATGGTAAGTTGATAGTATCCAAAGATGATGCACAAAGTTGGGAAGAGTTGGACAATATACCCGAAGGCTTAAGGTCAATTTATGTGACGGAAGCTCGATTGTTCTTAATTACAGTCTCGGGTAATCAGACATTTTTATTTTCCTCAATTGATGGAGTTGACTGGGAATTTTCTGGCGATGGATTAAGCATTAATGAAATCAGACCAAATGATGTAGTCAGCATGAACCAATATAATGGTATTTACTACCTCCAAACAGAGCGCTCATCTTTATTTTATTCAGTGGACAAGGGCAGAAGTTGGGAGAGAATAATGAATCCTTCCTATGAATCCATGACTCTCCTGAATGACACAGTTTACATCGGTCAAATCAATGGTGGTGGTGTATTTAAATCTTCATTATCACGACTGGAAAGGCAAATGGCCAAAGGCTGTATATTTCATGACCTCAACGGAGACGGAATAAAAGATCCTAATGAAAAATATATATCAGATGTTCAGATCATGATAAACACTGTTAATTATCCAACAAAAAACTACTTTACTTTAAGCGATGAAATTGGACAATTTGAAATAAGGCCTTCTTTTGAATTAAATGATACACTAAGACCAAACCTGTTTTCTGAATATGTAGAAAATATAGAGCCTCCATTTTATATCACTCATGACAGTATTGACAGCTATGATTTTGCTGTGAGCTTCAGACCTAATATTACTGATGGAAGCATCACAGGCACTTATAACAGACAGCCGGGCTCAGGAAATGATATCAATATTCATTTGCAATATAAAAACACAGGAACAGTTCCTTTTTCCGGAGTTGTAAGTCTGAAGATGGATCCTGCCTTTAATTTTATACAATCAACTCCTCAGCCCACCGCAATAAATATGGACAGTTTAATATGGCGATTTGAGGATTTGGCCATGTTTGAGAAAAAACAAATTCTGGTAGAAGGAAAACTTTCCTATTTCCTGGAAACAGATTCTTTAATTAAGACTTATGCTCATATTTCTCCGGATCAAGCGGACGAAAACATCTTAGATAATTTTTTCATCATTGAGGATAAAGTAGGCTCAAATTCTAATACCTACTATAGAAAAAGAGTACACCCAGAGCAGGGAATGACTGAGGCTGAAATGAAGGAAGGAAAGGAGCTGGTATACACAATTTACTTTCAAAACCCCTCCAATGTAGAAGTAAAGGATTTTCAGATATCAGATGTGCTGGCACCGGAGTTAGATGTAAATTCGATAAGAATTATTGGCTCCAGCCATAACATCACTAAATGGGAGCTTTTACCTTCGCGTATTTTAAGGGTATATTTTGAAAATGCAAATTTGCCTCCAACCAACCCTGATGCCTATGAGGTAGATGGTTTTTTCAAATTCGGTATACGGATAAGAAAAGATAATAACCCAAATTTCTATTTTCAAAATACTGCCAGTATCATTTTTGACAATAGGATTGGAGGATATACCAATACCGTTCAAACCAGGTGGACACCAGAAGTCACCACCGGAATTATTGAAGTTGCGGAAGAGGCATTTAAGAAACTTAGTATCATCCCCAACCCTGCATCGCAAAACTGTTATCTAAGCACTAATGGCAGAATAAAGGGTAAGGGAATCATAAGAATTTTCAACACCAGTGGCCGGTCTCTCTCTGTGCAACAGGTGCAGGATCTAAGTATGAACATTGAGCTACAAACTGATCAACTTATGAATGGTTTTTACCTGATCACAGTCGAGGGAGCTGAAGGAATTATGCATGGAAAATTGATCGTCCAGAAATGATTTTTCATACAAGGAGTAATACAGATATTGAATATCCTTAAAAGTATGCATACCTGCTTTCTGACCAATAAAACCGCCCATCAGGAGATTTCGGTACTTTGATCTCATTTTTCCACCGTCAGGAAGAAATAAATTGATTTTGCTTGTAACTTTCTCTTGATTTGTATCATCCAAGCCAAACAAAAAGAGTTCAAAATGAAAACAAAATCTATTATCTGCTCCATTATTTTAGTAATAGGAGTTTCACAATTCGCCGTCGCCCAGAAAAACAAGCCACCTAAAGGCATCAAACCGGATAAATATGCAATGGCCTTCGATCGTTTGTTTGAAGCAGAAGTCAAACCGGATGGACCCGGAATGGCAATTCTAATTGCAAAAAACGGAAAAGCTATTTATCGACGTGCAATTGGCAAGGCAAATCTGGAACATAATATAGACCTAAAACCAGAGCATGTATTCAGAATAGGATCCATCACAAAGCAATTCACAGCTGTTTCCATTATGCAACTGATCGAGCAAGGAAAGCTCAGCCCGGAGGATGATATCACCAAATTTATCCCCGATTATCCTACGCATGGAAACCGCATTACAGTAGCACATCTGATACATCACACTTCCGGAATTCAAAGCTATACTGACATGACTGGCTGGGATGCTGAAACAAGAAAAAAGGATTTCACAGTGTCTGCACTTGTGGACTATTTCAAAAATGAACCAATGGAGTTCCTCCCGGGAGAACAATGGAATTATAATAATTCAGGGTATATCCTTCTGGGTTTCATCATCGAAAAAGTCTCCGGAATGACATATGGAGAATATTTGCAAAAGAACATTTTCACAGCTCTGGGCATGAAGCATTCATATTATGACAATGCTGAGACTATCATTCCAAACAGAGCCCAGGGTTATGCAATAAGGGATGAGGGTGTAATCAATGCACCGTATCTCAGTATGACACAGCCTTATGCTGCTGGTTCCATTTTGTCAACTGTAGACGATATGTTGATATGGAATAATGCGTTGATGTCAGGAAAGGTAATTTCTAAGGCATCACTGGAAAAAGCATTGATCCCTGCCACTCTTAATAATGGTAAAAAAACCAATTATGCATATGGATTGATCATCGGCGATCTGGAGGGTAGCAAAACTATCGAGCACAGCGGTGGAATCAATGGCTTTCTGAGTAATGGTATTTATTTCCCTCAGGAAGATGTGTATATCATTGGGTTCAGCAATTCAGAAGGACAGCCACCTTCACTGACTGTGCAAATGGGAGCTGTGGCTATCGACAAGCCATTTGAATATGCAGAAATCAAGGTAGATCCAAAAATATTTTCTCAGTACACAGGCTTATTTACAAATGATGTAGCTGAAAAGCGCAGGATTTTTGTGAGAAATGATTCTTTATTTTCACAACGCGGGCGTGGATCAGAATTCCATCTCAAATTTATGGACAAGGATAAGGTGTTTTTCACAGGTTCAGCTTCAAAGATCACTTTCAATAGAAATGAGCAGGGTGTGGTAGATAATCTCAGTTTCAAAACTGGGACAAGTGAAGCCGAAATCTGGACCAGGATTGAAGAAATAGCAGAAGAAAAAAAGGAGTACAAAATCAGCCCTGAAGAGTTGCCACAATATATTGGCAAGTATGAATTGCAGGAATCATTTGCTATCAGAATTTATTTAGAAAATACAGCATTAATAGCACAGGCTACAGCGCAGCCTCCGTTTGAATTAGTACCGTTGGCAAAAGATCGTTTTTATCCAAGGGAAGTGGATGCTGAAATCGAGTTTGTAAGGGATGAGCAAAATAAAATCATAAAACTTGTACTTAATCAGGGTGGACGTAAGATGGAGATGAAGAAGGTGGAGTGATTGAGTGTGTGATTGGAGGTTCAAGTAATGGGTTTTGGGAAGATTGAGAAGATTGATGAGTGAGTGAGGGTTCGGGCATGGGAGTTTGGGAAGATTGAGAGGATTAAGGAAATTGATTTGTAATCTGGCACAATACATTTTCTTCTGACTTCTGATTTCATCAATTCCAGCCGTTTAAGTCCATGGTAAGGAAACACTACTAGCAATCAAGAATTATCCAGAAAATAGCTTGCCTTTGACAAAATATGTCAAATCTAATTTTGTCCAGTGAATAGCCTGGGAGAAAAATTACGGAAGCTTCGGGAAGAAAAGAAATTACCGCTTCGAAAAGTTGCTGCATTTCTTGATATGGACCAGGCGATTTTGAGTAAAATTGAACGGGGTTTACGTCCTGTAAATCGTGAAATGGTTTTGAAGTTGGCTTCTTATTATGCGGTAGCAGAAAAAGAATTACTGGTGGCATGGTTGTCTGAAAAATTATTGCGGGAGTTGGATGGAGAAGATAATGCCGTAGAGGCTTTGCAAGCTGCAGAGGAGCAAATGGCATATAAAACATTTTTGAAAATCGATCGAAATGAAATCCTGAAAGAACTCAAAACTGTTCTTTCTAAGTTCACAAGCATTAAAAAAGCATGGATATTTGGGTCATTTGCCCGACAGGAGGTTACTCCGGGAAGCGATATTGATGTAGCAATTGAAGCCGACAGCAGTTTTGGATATTTTGAGCTGGCCGATTTACAGCATGAAGCTGAGAAAGTAATTAACAGAAAAGTAGATGTTGGTTTTATGGATAGTTTTAAACCATAGATTTACGAACACATAAAGTCCGACCTCCAACTAGTGTATGAAAAAAGATAAAAACCTTGACAATCAGGTTCGCCTTGAGCATATCTAGCAAGCTATAGTAGTAATTGAGACCTGCGTCAAAGGAGCTACTTTGGAGTCTTTTTGCAGTGACAAAATGACCATCCACGCTGTCTTGTTCAACTTTACAGTGATGAGAGAAGCAATAGTTCATGTCGAAAGCGACTTATTGGATAAATACAAGTATCCCTGGCATAGGGTTCGCGCATTCCGCAATTTCATTGCACACGAATATTTTAATATAAAATTGGATATAGTTTGGAAAATTATTGAAAATGATCTTCCTGAAGTAAAATTGGTAATCAGTGAAATATTAAACAAGGAATTTTAAATCAATAACTACTGCTATTTAGTGGAATCCATTTAACCTGAAAGGCTAAATTCAGACATCTGAATTCTAACTAGATTACTTTATCATCCTCAGCAATGTTCCGGAAAGCCAGTGACTATCCAACTTTATCAGATTATCCAGTGCCATATCTGCTTTCTGTGAAAAGGATTTGAGATCTGAGACCATTTTACTGAATTCCTGAGATTCAGGACAGCTTGACTTCAGGTCTTCACATTCATCCAGCAGATCAATGATCGGATCCAATTCTCTCTTTTTGCGTTGCTTGACTATCTGTTTGAAGACAACAGTCATTTGCTTTTCAGCCGCGAAATATTCTTTCCTGTCCGGGCCTTCTTTGGGTACTTTATATATCAGTCCCCAATCCATCAGAGCCCTGATATTCATATTAGCATTTCCTCTGGAGATATTGAGCTCTTCCATTATTTGATCCGCACAGAGTGGTCTGCATGAAATCAAAAGCAATGCATGAACCTGAGCCATCGTTCTGCATATTCCCCAACTCACACCTTGCTGTCCCCAGGTATTTATAAACCTGGCTTTTGCTTCTTTCAGTTGCATGATAGACTCATTTATAAAACATAAAATGCTATCGATACTATTTTGTCAAAAAAGGAAGTTTGACAACAGTTGCAGCCAGATTTTTAGATCCTGCCTGCACAAATATTTCTGTTCCAGCTTTTGCAAATTCCGTCTTGACATAGCCCATACCGATAGGTCGTTCAAGGCTTGGTGACATAGTTCCCGAAGTGACTTCTCCGATAGCATTCCCTGAAGCATCTGCTATGGGATATCCATGTCTGGGAACTCTTCTGTCATTAACCTCAAATCCGACCAGTTTTCTAACAACTCCATTTTGTTTTTGTTGCATCATGATTTCTGAAGAATGGAATGCACCTTTCTGCAACTTTGTGATCCAGCCCAGTCCCGCTTCTAATGGAGAAGTGGTATCGTCTATATCATTTCCATAAAGACAAAAACCCATTTCAAGTCTCAGGGTATCTCTGCATCCAAGTCCGGCCGGCTGAATATTCAAAGATTTACCGGCTTCAAAAACGGCATTCCAAACATCCACCAACTGCCCAGAAGCACAGTAAATTTCAAACCCTCCTGATCCTGTGTATCCAGTTGCTGAAACCAGTACATTTTCAAGACCCGCAAAACGTCCCTTTTCAAATGTATAATATTTCATTCCGGCCAGGTCGATATCTGTCAAAGATTGAAGCGCTTCAGCAGCTTTAGGGCCCTGAACTGCGATTAATCCTGTTTCTTCAGATATATTAATCATATCTACTTCAAAGTCCGACTTGTGGCCTTCAAGCCAATTCCAGTCCTTTTCAATGTTGGATGCATTGACAACCAACATAAAGGACTGTTCTCCCTCGCTGCACATTTCTTCTGTAAGGCGATAAACAAGCAAATCGTCCACTATGCCGCCATCTTTGTTTGGCAAACAGGAATATTGAACATCTCCTATTTCCAGCTTTGACACATCATTACTGGTGACAAGCTGTAAAAAAGGAAGCGCTTGTCTTCCCCTCACAATGAACTCGCCCATATGAGAGACATCAAATACGCCTACATTATTTCTGATATTCAGATGTTCTTCAATTATTCCTTTATATGAAATCGGCATATTGTAGCCTGCAAATCCGGCCATCTTAGCCTTTAATGCTTCATGTATTGATGTTAATGGGGTATTTTTAAACATGGAATCTGAGTATTATTGATTGTTAAATTTGCAAATATTATTGGACGAGAACTATATCCTGAATGATATCTCCTGCTCTAATCTGGTGCACAATATTCATCCCCTGAGTGACTTTTCCGAATATGGTGTATTTTCCGGTAAGGTGAGGAGTTGGGGAATGTGTAATGAAAAACTGCTGACTTTCTGTATCGGCTCCGGCGGATGCCATTCCAAGAAGTCCTTCTGATTCATAATAAATTGGAGGCAGCTCTGATCTCAGGGTGAAATCCAGGCTTCCAAATCCGTCGCCCCGTGTACATCCTCCCTGAATCACGAAATTGGGTACAACTCTGTGAAATATTTTTCCTTTATAAAACCCCTGCTCTATTAATTGATGAAAACTCAGGACTGTTCCCGGTGCAATATTTTTATACAATTCTACTGAAATATCTCCCCGGCTTGTTTTGATGGTTGCCCTTGAAGTATCCGGGACTTGTTGCAAAGCTACCCATTCGATAGGGTGATTAAATTGTGGCCTGAATGGAGATGCAGTAGTTCCTTTGATCGAATGAATCAAATTACTTAATTCAACATGATCCTCAATCTGAGCAGGTAATTTAAGACTGTCTAATACCAAATTTAAATCAAGCGAATCATTGATATAAATTTTAAGATTATTTTCAGGGTTGCTCAGGACGGAAGCGGCTGCAGCAATAAGTTGAGAGCTGGGATTATTACATAATTGAAGCAAATACTTTGAAATGAAGTTCCTGGAATCTATGGCAAATGTTTTAAAATAAGCATTGAATTCCGGATGGGCAGAAAGTATACCCATTGCTTCCACTGCTGCAGATCTAACAGGGACAGGCTCAGATGAAAGCATTAAATCCTTTAAAAAAACCATGTTATTCATGTCATATCCCAATGCAAGAATAATCTTCCTCTTAATGACAAGATTACTTTCTTTTTCTAATTTGCTTTTAAGAAATGCTGTCAGAGCCTCCTTTGGTTCCTTATAAAAGGTCGGAATATGCCTTTGAGCTGCAGCGAACATAGTATAATAAGCTTCCCATGCATCTGCTTTCATTTTATATGCAAGTTCCTCATAATATGATCCCCGTTCAGCCTGACCAAACTGCAGGAAATACTCTGCTGCAGTCAATGCGATATGATGGTTTTGATTCTGAATCATCATGGCTATTAATGGCTCCGCCGGAATATATTCTAAATATTGCAGTGCTTTAATAGCATTGACACGGACTCTGTAATCTTCTGCTTCATCCTGAATAATGGGTTTTAATTCAGAGAAGGCTTTCTCATTTTTTGTTTTACCCAGCGCAGTAACAAGAAACATTCTGACATTATCAGATTTTTGATTTTTAAAAGCTGTGAGGAGAGATGGCCATTGTGCTTCGAGATTAAGGTTTTTACCCCGATGAAGATAATATGCTGCTATTGTCTGAATGGATGTGTCAATAGAAGGATTATTGAGAAATGAGATCATTGCAGCTGTTCCCTGAGGATGCGTGATATTACGCAGCATGAACTGTAGAATGCCCCGTGCCTGTCCCAGCAATATCAATGTGTCGGACGGAACATAGGTACTGGTTTCTGATATGAGTTTTAGGGTTTGGGAAGATCCGCATTTCCCCAGAGCTTCCAGAATTGTACCATTCAGAAGTTGAAATCCGGGCACTGAGTCGTGGTGCAGAAAAGCATCTGTCAATGGTTTTTCTGCATCGATTTTTCCTATTTGGCCCAATGCATATGCAGTAGCAATTCTGACTGCCACAGATGAATCTGCCAATAAAGGGATTAATTTTGGAATAGCACTTGAATCTCTGTTGGAACCAAATGCAAGCGCTCCTAAATATCGGATTTGTTCAGACTCATCCTGTAAGTATTGGTAAAGACTATCGGAAGATGATTTGTCCTGCCAATTAAAAATAATCTGATGTTTTGTTTCAGCAAAATTGGGTTTAAATGTCAGGGCTTCAGGAGAGGGTGGCTCTTTTTTTGCCGGTACACAGCTAATCATTAAACCCAAAAGAAAAAGAAACAGCAATTTCCGCATACTTAGGGACGATGAATCCGGGACTCTGCCAGGAAAATATTATAGATAAAATATTCTTTCACGCCTGAAATGTAATCCTCTCCGGGCTTAGCACTGAAAATCTCACATCTTTAGCAGCGTGAAAATACACATTCAGCAGGATTTTTCAGAATTCCTCCATCTTGAAATCTTCATCTATCTCATCATATTCGCCCGATGAATTGACTTTGTCATACAGCGGATTGCTGTATTCACTACACTTAGTCACGATGGCCCGGGGTTCCGGAGGAATGAAAAAGCGAAGTTTGGGATCATAATCCACCTGGCTATCAGCTTCTATTCTTTTCATCATTCCGGCAAAAATCGGTCTTGCCATACGACTTCCCTGACCATTGGTAAAAGATCTGAATCTTATCCAGCGATCTTCGCCGCCCACCCAGGTACCTACAACCAGTCCGGGTGTAATTCCCATGAACCAGCCATCAACGTGATCATTCGTCGTACCTGTTTTTCCTCCCGCTTCACTCTTTAAAGAGCCTATCCCGGGAGCACCTCCTGATGCATTTTTAAGCAAATCCACCATAACATAATTGGCTTCTGACGGCAAAGCTACTGTTTCCTCCGAAACAGCGCGGTAAACTACACGCCCGGTGTGATCCTCAATATGTGTGATGAATTGTGGTTTTTTAAATACTCCATTATTGGCAAAGGTTGCATATCCTCCTGTCATTTCATACACTGACAAATCAGCTGCTCCCAGACAGATGGATGGAGATTTGGGCAATCTATATCCTCCATCCTGTCTTTTCTCTGTGCTATCTATACCCATAGAATGAAGCATACCGCGGATAGGCTCTGTATCGCCGAGTTGTTTCATCAGGAATACCGAAACGGAGTTGACAGAATTGCGAAGGCCCTCGTAAAGTGTCATGCTTCTGTTACTGAATTTTCCTTCTGAGTTTTTTGGAGACCAGGATTCCAGCAAACCAAAATTCCCTTCATCTTTAGTGATCGTATATTGTATATCCTGCACGGGAAAACAAGGCGAAATTCCATAATTAGCAATGGCCGCAGCATAGACAAATGGCTTGAATGTAGAACCGACCTGTCTGCTTGAGCGGATGTGGTCATATTGAAAATACCGGTAATTGACGCCTCCCACCCAGGCTTTGATATATCCCGTAGAAGGCTCCACCGCAAGGACACCTGCTTGCATAATCATTCTGTGGTAGCGTACTGAATCCAGGGGAGACATCATTGTATCCTTTTCAAAAGAGGGAGGATTGTAGGCAAAAACTTTCATTTTTACTTTGGTCTCAAAATCCTTTTTCATTTGTTTCTCAAAGGTTAACCATGCAGCACTCAGTTCTTCCCACAAATCAGATTTCATAATACGCTGCAGCTTGGATACCCTGTCAGAATTGATCCGATTTTGTTTTTGTAAAGACACAAATGTCCCTTTTGAAGAATTCTCTTCATGCATCAATTCAAGATCGCGGTCACTGAGTTTGATATCGCTGAAATTGTCCGAGATTTTCACAAGCACATCATCCAAATGATAAGCCCTTAAGTCCCTGTACCGATCAGAATTTCTCATTTGAGCTTTTAATGATTCCTGACGAAGCTTCTTCTGTGCATCATCTGCTCCGTCCTTCCATGGATCTCTGTTTCTCCATTCCTGATTGTATCTTTTCTGAACCTCAGTCATATGCTCTACCATTGCCTCTTCAGCATACTTTTGCATACGTGTATCAATAGTAGTATAAATCTTAAGACCGTCTTTGTAAATATTGTATTTGGAACCATCCGGTTTGCGATGTTCAGGATCATTCAGGATTTTTTCAACTTCTCTTTTGACCTCCATCATGAAGTATCTGGCAAGCCCTTCACTATGCGTGGCTCGTTTGAATCTGCTCATATCAATTTCGATCATTTTGAGTGAGTCGAATTCTTCCCGGGTGATATGGTCAGCTTTGCGCATTTGATTCAATACAGTATTTCTTCTGTCCTGGGCGATTTCAGGTCGGCGCATAGGATTGTACAAGGCAGGGTTTTTAAGCATTCCCACCAGCATAGCTGCTTGTTCTATTTTTAAATCTTGCTGATTCTTTCCAAAATATGTTTCCGCTGCAGATTGAATACCATAAGCATCGTGAATAAAATCTACCTCATTGAAATACATAGCAATGATTTCCTCCTTTGTATATCTTCGTTCCAGCTTGACGGCAGTGATCCATTCTTTGAATTTGATGATAACAAGATTGAAATATCTGAATACACGGTTCATACCGCTGAAATCCCTGTCTGAAAATAGTCTCTTGGCGAGCTGTTGGGTAATAGTACTTCCTCCTCCTCCGCTTTTCTGCCGCAGTAAAATAGTCCTGACACCTACTCTGGCCAAAGCATGGAAGTCTACTCCTGAATGTGAATAAAAACGTTCATCTTCGGTGGCAATCAAAGCATTTACAAGATGTGGACTTAGCGAATCATATACTACAGGAACTCTGTTTTGGCTGAAATGTCGGCCAATAACTTTACCATCTGCCGCAATGACATCACTTGCGTACACATCAATAGGATTTTCCAGATCATCAAATGAAGGAAGTTTGGTAAATGATAGAATGATAAAAACCAATACCATAAATCCAATGCCGATACCAAGTGCCTTCCATAGACGCCTGACCCATAAAAGCTGGGTGGCAGAAGGTTGAGGGGGGTTACTTTTCCTTTGAGCCATAAGTGTAGTCCGTGAATTTTGTGCAAAAGTAATGAGAAATCAGGGGCTTGTCTTTATTTATAGACTTTTGTATTCTAATATCGCCTGACGAATGAGTTCGGATTCTGTTAACATACGATCAAAAACTGCTTTTCCGGGAGATTGCAGCAAAGTAAACGAAATCGTATTGCCTTTATTTTTTTTGTCCTGCTGCATATAGTTCAGTGCTTTTTCAATTTGCACATCACTCAACTCAATTTTGGGGAAAATCCCGGCCAGAAAATCCCGTACAAGCAAATATTCTGTTTCGTTCAATAATCCCAGTTTACAAGAGATATTGGCTTCAATGATCATTCCTGCCGCTACAGCTTCACCATGCAACACAGGAGTCCCCGCTTCAAGTAACATACTTTCTATTCCGTGACCCGCAGTGTGCCCAAAGTTCAAAATTTTTCTCAGCCCTTTCTCATCAGGATCTTTTTCAACTACTTCGCATTTTATACGAACAGCTTCCGGAATCAGCTTTGACAAATGCTGTTGGAGAAGCCAAAGCTTTTCCAAAGGAAAGACATCTTTGCCATAAGTCTCTATCATAAATCAATGCGTGTTTGATCAGTTCAGCCAAGCCGCTTACCAATTGTCGCCTAGGTAAAGTCTGTAAAAACTTTGGATCAATCACAATGGCTTCAGGAGGAGAAAATGCACCAATGATGTTTTTGATGTGCATAAAATCAATTCCGGTTTTATTCCCGACTGAGGCATCCACCTGTGATAATAAAGTTGTTGGAATCTGTATCTGGCTGAATCCTCTCTTGAAAACTGCAGCACAAAATCCACCCATATCTCCAATAACTCCACCTCCCAGATTGATTAGCAGCGAATGCCTTGTACACCCCCCTTTAATCAACTCTCTCCAAATCTCTTGACAGGTCTCCAGCTGCTTTTCTGCTTCACCCGGCCTGATAATAATGCTTTTGTAATCCAAATTTTCCAGCGCCGGGAGTAATTGGGGAAAGCAGTATTTTTCGGTATTGTCATCCATGAGGATAAACAACTTATCTGCTTGTTTCAATACATCCAGCTCCTTTACATTTTCGATCACATTCCCATACAAGATAGGACTCCAGGGCCAGGAAGGGGGTGCAATTGAATTCATGGATGCAGCATTTCCAGAGTCCAGGCCTCTGCTTTTTCAGAAAACAGAACTTTTGTTTTTCGCCAGGTAGTAATGAAAAGCTCTGATTGTCGATAATTTTCAAGTGCATGCTCATTTTCCCAAACAGAAAAGGTGAAAAGTATGTTCTTTTCAGTCTTTGATTGTAAAAGTTCCAGGTGCCTGCATCCGGGAAAAGAACAAATTGCCCCTTTGGATGCTTCAAAAACTTCCAAAAATGCCGGAACATTCTCTTTCCTGAAATTCATTTTTACAATTCGTTTGATCACTGTGTGTATTTTGATTCTGAAGGATCAAAGGTAATACTGAAGGATGAGAAAAATCAGGCATACAGAAAATGAAAGCACTTTGGATTTATTTCAGTTAAAAAGGAGGCAAAGCAGGGCTTGATTTACGTAGTTTTTCAAAGGAGTATTTGAACATATTTAAAT
This sequence comes from Saprospiraceae bacterium, assembly GCA_016706365.1. Taxonomy (GTDB): domain Bacteria; phylum Bacteroidota; class Bacteroidia; order Chitinophagales; family Saprospiraceae; genus SLDF01. Next base: position 97,407 of record JADJJU010000024.1, on the reverse strand, counting down.
TAACTATAAATTAATTTGCGTAGAAACGATCTAATGCTAACTTTATTCGAGAATTAAATATTCAATTTTTTATCAAATAGAAACATTCCCGCTTGAGCGAAATTATTTTAACCATAGAAGGTGTTGATCCCGTAGAGCTCTACGGTGAGAACAATGTGAAGTTGAATTTATTAAAAAAAGCTTTCCCTGATGTCCAGTTTGTTTCCAGGGGCAATAGTCTGAAGATCACAGGTGATAAAAAGGAATCCCAGCAAGCCAAGTCCAGATTTGAGCTGATGGTGCGCATGCTCAAAGAGCACAAAGAGCTAAGTTATCAGCAGGTGGAAGATTTGATGAAGGGAGATAATCCCTTTGAAAACCGGATTCCTGTGGATACAAACCCTACAACGGCCATTGTTCATGGTCGGGAAGGCAAAATCATCAGGGCTAAAACAAAGAATCAGAAAAAGCTGGTCGAGTCCTCGGAAATGAACGATATCGTTTTTGCCATTGGTCCTGCCGGTACAGGAAAGACCTATACCGCAGTCGCACTTGCTGTAAGAGCGTTAAAAAACAAAGTCGTCAAAAAGATCATTCTTACACGCCCTGCTGTGGAGGCAGGTGAAAGCCTGGGGTTTCTACCCGGCGATTTGAAGGAAAAAATTGATCCTTATCTTAGACCACTTTATGACGCGCTGGACGATATGATTCCTATGGAAAAGCTCAACTTCCTGATGACAAATCGTGTCATTGAAGTTGCCCCACTGGCATTCATGAGAGGCCGGACATTGGATAATGCATTCATCATTCTGGATGAGGCTCAGAATGCTACAACTCTACAACTCAAAATGTTCCTAACCCGTTTGGGTCCAAGTGCGATGTGCATTGTTACAGGTGACTTAACACAGATAGATTTACCCTACAGCCAAAAATCAGGTCTCCTGAGAGCATTGGATATCCTCAAGGGTGTGGATGGCATCGGTATCATTCATCTCAATGAAGAAGATGTGGTCAGACACAGACTTGTGAAGGAAATCATAAAGGCATATGACCGCTCTGACAAAGATTATGAATATCAGCGCAACCGCCCCCGGGATCAGGAGAATATCACTCCACCCAAAATAGAAAAAGTAGAAAAAGAAGAAGAATGACAGCTGAAATAAAATATCTGGGAGATCTGAGAACTGAGGCTACACATATTGCGAGTGGCAATACAGCAGTTACTGATGCTCCAATTGACAATTTCGGAAAAGGTGAAGCGTTTTCCCCAACGGATAATCTGTCCACAGCGCTGGGAACTTGTCTGCTGACCACAATGGCATTAGCTGCCAATAAAAAATCGATAGATATCACGGGGGCATCAGCAAAAGTCATCAAGCATATGGCATCTGATCCAAGAAGAGTGAAAAAGGTGGAAGTATCCGTTTTTATGCCACCGGGTAATTTTGATTCAGAGACAAAACAATGGTTGGAAAATGTGGGCAACAACTGTCCGGTAGCGCTTTCTCTACATCCTGATCTCGAACAGGTAATCACCTACCAATGGTAAAGTACCAGCTCTCCTGGCCGGTTAAAGAAATAAATGGTGTAGTCGAAGTATCCCGTTCCAAAAGCATCAGCAACAGGCTATTGATCCTGTCTGCTATTTCAGGTGGAGCACTGAAGATAAAGTCACTGTCCAATGCCGAGGATACTGTCAAATTGCAGGCTTTACTTCAATCTGAGGAGGAGGTGTTGGATGCAGGACACGGAGGAACTACGATCAGATTTCTCATGGCATATAAAGCTGTCAAAGGCAAACCTTGTATCCTGACGGGTTCTGAGAGACTCAGACAAAGGCCGGTTGCCCCATTGGTAGAAGCATTAAGACAACTGGGTGCAGAGCTGGAATATGTAGAGAAGGAGGGTTTTCTGCCCGTGGCTGTTAAAGGATTTACTGCTCCTCCCGGACATCCAGAATTAAGTATAAGTGCAGATATCAGCAGTCAGTTTATATCTGCCCTGATGATGATAGGAACTGCCCTGCCTGAAGGTCTGACACTGCACCTCAAAGAAAAAGTTGTTTCTGCATCATACATAGAAATGACAATGAAGCTTCTGCATCAAATCGGAATAGAAGCTTTCTGGAAAGATAGAATGATCCATATACCTCCCGGACAGGCATTTGAAATGGAGATAGAGGTAGAAGCTGACTGGTCTTCTGCTTCTTATATTTATGGATTAGCAGCATTAGCAAGTGCTGCGAGTATCAAAATTCCGGGCCTTCGTTTGCAGAGTCTTCAGGGAGATGCTGTTATTCCCACATTTATGAAACTTTTGGGCGTTCAAACTAAAGAACTAAGTGATGGAATTCAGATCAGTAAACAGCCAAATATCTACCCGGATTTTTTCGAAGCCGATTTTGAGCGCTGCCCGGATATTGCTCAGACGCTCGCCGTTGTGTTATCAGCGCTGAATATTCCTTTTTCATTCAATGGCTTGAGCACTTTGAAGGTAAAAGAGACTGACCGGGTTCGGGCACTCATTATTGAGCTGGCAAAAACCGGAATTCATCTGAGAGCAGAATATGAGGAGGAAGATATTTTGCTTAAATATGATGCGGAACAAAAAATAAATCTTTCCCGGTCGCCCGAATTTTCTACATATCATGACCACCGGATGGCGCTTGCTTTTTCCCTTCTATCAATGATTGCACCGGTCATCATAGAAGATCCACAAGTAGTGCAAAAATCTTTCCCTGATTTTTGGGAGGAAATGAAGAAGCTGGGAATGGAAATTTACGTGATAGAATAATCAAACCTTGTACAAACTGTTGACTTAAAGCACTCCAACATTAACCAACGAATATTCAATTCTTTTTTTGATTTCTTAAAATTGCCAAATTCTTAAGAAAAGATTAGCAATTGATCTGATATCTGCAAAATGAAAAGTTAATTCTGTATGTTCGCCCGAATTTTGATAAGAAATCATGCGCTTCAATCTAAGACTGTAAATTACATTAGCCTTGCAGTCCTTCATTTGTCCTTTTTGCACTTAGTTCATTGTTCTTCACCTAAATAAAAAACAAGATGTGTAAAAATCTTCTACCCAAGTTATGCCTGCTTCTGATGGCCGTACTCACTTTTCATTCTGTTCTGGCTCAGGAAGGAGGAGTTCAGTACCAGTACAAAGACTTTCGCTTCCCTAATATAGACAGAAAAGCTTTAGAAGGTAGCTTAAATCTTGCAGGCAACTCAAGCCGCCCTGGACTTTGACAACACTTCTTATTTTCAAGATTCCCGATTTTCAAATTCCATATCGGGAACCTACTCAAGATTTCGAAATCTGGAAAAAATACAAGCGCAACAATTACTGAGCTTTAACAGTAGCATAAATTTAAATAGATTTAAATCCGAGAGTCCCGCTATTCAGGACTCCGCTAGTGGCAGATTTCTATTTATTCCTAATTACAACACTGAGTACCGAAACTACTTTGTTCCTAATAAGTTTTGGGGATTCGAACTCGATTTATCCAGCACATATGACTACAGATACAATCGCAATGAGATTCTTAATACCAGAAGTAGTTCAAATAATTTTAACATCGCAGTTGCTCCCACCTTGCAATTTGGATGGGGAAGGCTGGAGCCTATTGATGATGTATTTCTGGCAAAATTTATGGTCGACGATATGAAAGAAGCCGGAATATTGAATCAGGATTTAACACAGGAAGAATTATTTGCCCTCGGATCGACCATGGCTTTTGTACGCAATCAGAGAATCTTTGATTTCAGGAGATTGAGGATGTACGAATTGACAGAAATTGATAAATGGTTCAGCGGTTCAGGTTTAGTAGGAAACCAGGATTTCAGGTACTTTACTGTCTTGAATGACAATTGGCTGTATGCGTATAGAAATGTGCGGTTTGCCGGTCAACGCACTACTATAGGGCTCAGCCCTTCTGCATCCTGGAGCTACAGATCACCACAAAGCAGCCTGGATATGGTTGCGAATCTTGGATTGAGTCTGGGAGTGACATATGAATTGCATCGACCACTCAATCAACACTGGCAGTCTATATCAACTCTTTCGGCAGGCGCTGCAGTCTTATGTGCAGGATGTGAGGAGAATTCGGAATTTTTTCCCGGGCCTAATATTTCTTTAAGTCAGGAATACGGATGGTTTCCCAACTCAAGAACCAGAGTGAGTGGAAGTGCATTTGTCTCCTATTTGACAAGATTTTCCTTGAATTTCTCACCAACTGCGCCTGAAAAGATCTTAAGTACAGGAATTAATTTTAATGCTGACTATTTTGTCAATTATCAATTCAGGATCTTAGCAAATCTTGGGTACGGATACAGCAGACAAACTGTTGATACTTTCTTTTCTAATGATTATTTGATTGTCATAAATGGCATTCAGGGAGGAATAACTTTTAATTATACTTTCTTTTAAAGTCCCGGAGGGGAGTCTTGTAATGCTGTGGAAGACACACTAATTAAAGGGCTGAATTCCTGATGAATTCAGCCCTTTTAATTTATAATTGGTCTACTTCGTACATCATTTATTGAAATCCGGAAAAATACATCCTTATCCCAACCAATTGACTTCAGCGAGGGTATAGGGGGTAACAGGTCAATTAGATTAGATGCTTATATGACCTATTTCTGTTGGAAATAGAGCCGTTTACCCTTGAAACTATAAACCTGGCTGGATCTAATTTTATTAATTAGTAAAGTTGAGATTGACACAAAAATTGAATCACACATTAAATAAAATATTAATTTATATTAATTTTGCCGGAATTTTCAGGAGCATCACCTAATAATATGGTGTTCAAATGTCCGCGACAATATTTAGGCATGATTTTAGGGGCTCTCCCCTTGCAGTTAAAAATTTAAGAACCATGAAGACCATTTACATAGTATTTTTTACTCTTTTCAGCTTTGCTTTATTTGCTCAACCACCCGTCGAAACCCAGATTTTCTCCGAAAATATTGGAGCTCCGGGGGATACGACTATTCTTGTTAACTTTTATAATGGCTTCCAAAACGAACCTCCTCTTATTATCTCTGGATTTGCACAGGTGGAATCTTCCCAAGCTTCAAGCGGTTATCCGGGAGCTTCAGGTGATGGTAATGTCTTTTTTGATAGCGTGGGGATTAAATTTTTAAGGATAGCAAATATCAACACGCAAAACTATATATTTTTAGAGCTCTCCTTTGGCATTTATAAAAGCACAGTTGATTCTGATGGATCAGAGCTAGTCCTTGAATATTCCCAGGATGGTATCAACTTTCTTCCATTAAATGTACCGGCACTTCCAACCGGAGATGGCACGGATACCTGGCATCATGTTACTGTAAATCTTCCTTTTTTCGCCCAGAATCTGGAAAATCTGGTACTTAATTGGAGAAGAATTACTCCTGCAACAGATTCAACCCTATATAGGCTGGATGATATTTCTTTAATAGGTGATTATTATATCCCGGTAATCTCTCCGTCTGACGATAGTCTATCATTGCCTCCTGTGGCTCTTGGAGAATATGATTCAATCGAATATAGTGTATCAGCAACATATCTGATTCAGGATGTAGAAATAATTTCAGAGAATCCATCCTTTGAAATTTATGATCCTGTGGATAGTGTCTGGGGATCATCACTTACCTTGCTCAAGGACAGTCTTAGCCCTATGGATTCTGTCACAGTTTTGGTCAGACACAGGCCCTTAGAAGCAGTTGGTGATGAAACAGGAGTCTTCAGGCATAGCACTTTTGGTGGCCAGGATACGATAGTAGAAGTCTTCGGAACAGCGATAACTACAGAGCCTCTTATAGTAACTCCTGCCTTTTCTGCCACTGCGAATGCCAGCGGTCTGATTCATTTACAATGGGCTCCGGGGGATGGAGGCAGAAGAGTGATAATAGCCAGACAAGGTTCGGCAGTAAATTTTGTACCAACAGACGGCGTTCCTCCACTATCTGCAAATGAAGACTTTAGTTTAGCTCCTGAAATTAACGGTAATAAATTTGTATTTGATACAGATAGTACTTTCATCCAGGCAACAATCTATGGTCTTAATCCAGCCACTACCTACCATTTTGCCATTTTTGAATACAATGTAGGAACCGGTAATTCTCAAAATTATCTTACTGATTCATCTGCAGTTGCTCAGGCTTTAACTCCCTTTAGTCCTCCGGGATTGCAAGTCACAGAGCCTTCAACTGCTTACCTTATAAATTTTCAGGAGACGGTACCGGGAGTATTGAATGGAGCTTATAATGGTTCAGGTTTAAGCCCTGCTAATGTACCAGGGAGACTAAATACAAGTGCATGGAGAGTAAGTTTAAATCCTGGTCCCAATGGCTCCACTCAGTACAATAGCCCAGCGACTTCCAATCCGAATTTTGGGAAAGGTCCAAGTACCGGGGGTTCTGCTACAAATGGTATTTATGCTTTCCAAACCGAAGAAGGCAATATTGCGCTGGGTGTAAAGCCCTTCGTACAAAATAATAATAATGTATTCTCAACATCCCCCGGAGGATTTTTCGAGTTGCGTTCACAAAATAAGACTAATCAGGCGGTAGAAGAAGCCTATGTCAGTTTTGTATATTATGTATATAATAATGGCAATTTGAGTACCGACTTTAAACTATCCTATTCAGTAAATGGAAATATATTCACTGACTTGACAGATTTTGATTTTGAAACACCTGCAGCACTCGACAATCCTGTTGGCTGGAAAAAACATGTCTATTCAGTTAAAATATCCGGGCTTTCTATTCCCTTGGATGGATTTCTGTATATCAGATGGACCGGAGAAGATACCGGAGGCGTAGGGACCAGGGATGCCTTTGCCATTGATGATATCAGCATTGCAATGGACCCAGATGCAAATTTTGAAGGAGGCGTATTTTCCGGTACCGTGCATTCCGGAATACTGGCTGCTAATATCAGACTTAATGGTGCTTCAAATATTGTAGATAGCTTAATATTACAGGATAGTGCTGTATTATTCACCGGTGTCCATAATCTTACGCTTGGTGCTAATGTAACAATCAATGAAGATGACGGTTATATCAAAGGCAATTTATTGGTTTCCAGAGTAATAGTAGCCAATGTGGCCCAGACTTTTGGAGGAATCGGACTTAGCATTACCACCCCTGTTGCAGCAGGACTCACGAATGTTAAACGTGTTACAGGTGTGTTTGAGGGCTCAGGAGATAATTTATCTATCGCTCGCTGGTTTGAAATTGTTCCAACTAATAATGTCAATCTCAACGCCACAATGGCATTTACTTTCAAAGACTTTGAATCTCCTAATTTTACCCCTACGCAGGCTAATTTCAGATTGTTCAGGAGAGCCATTGGAAGCTATGACCCATGGGTTGCAATGGCCGTGGGAACTTTAAGTGGAACTACTTATACTGTTAGTGGTATCGCCAACTTTAATGCTGAAATTACGGGTGGAGATATATTTAATGCACCATTACCATTAGACTGGTTGTCATTTGATGTAATTCATGATAAAGGATTCAATTTAATCAAATGGGTAACTGCCAATGAAGTAAATACAAGTGCCTTTGAAATTGAAAAAAGCTATGATGGAAAAAACTTTGTATCAATAGCGACCGAGCAGGCAAGAGGGGGCAATCTTACAGAAACTTATCAATACACAGATAAACATGATCGCTCAGGTTTGATTTACTATCGTATAAAGCAAATAGATTGGGATCAGAAATATTCCTATTCCCCTTTGAGATCTGTTCGTGCAGATATTGATCAAAAAATGCGTGTATATCCTACCGCTGTTTCAGAATATACTACTGTTTACTCAGACAGGGAGATGGAAGCTCAGGTCAGTATTGTGAATGCGCAGGGAGCAATAGTTAAAAAATTCGAGCTCTTGATTTCTAAAGGGGATCAAGTTATTTCCGTCAATGATCTTGTTTCCGGAGTTTACTGGATTAAGATTGAAAACAATGAAATAAATGAGAGCTTCCGTATAGTAAAGCAATAAAAGCAAATTAAGAAAATCATTCCACCTTAAATGCCACTCAGCCCGGAGCTTCTGCTTCGGGCTTTTTATTTCTCTGGGGCTTTCATCGATTCTATGACTATCTCTTCAAATCCGGGAAGTGTTTTGTATGCATAATCTACCTTCCATTTTGGGGCGAAATCATAACTTACCTCCAGAAATTTCTTGAAATCAGCACGGTTTTGTCCTATGGTTGCATCATTCTTTTTGTCCCGAATGACGACAGGAATGTCTCTGTAGTATTTGAAAAATTGCGGATGGGTAATATGTCCCAGGGGAGTCACATCATATGGAATAAATCCCTCCACTCCAAATAGTTTCAATGCTCTTTGCTGCCACGGTACAAGCATACTATATAGCCATCGGTCAGCTTCATTACCATTTTTCAAAAACTGAATATCCGGTCTTCCGATGAGCAAGTACGCGCTGCATTCAAATCCGGAAAGCACAACTTTTACACCGCTATCCAATATTATGCGGAAAGATTCCACATCTTTTTCAAAATTGAAGTCCCCTACTGTGCTCAATCCCAGTCCGGGCTGAAATGGAAAGTTTTCAGTTCGCCCGGCACAAAACACAATCTCAGTCATTTGAGCAGCAAGCTCCGGATGATTTTTTAATACTGTGGCAATATTGGTTGCAGGTCCCAAGGCTAGAATTGCTAATTTTTCTTTTTGTAATGCAGAAGCTAATGCCCTTGTACCTTCATTTTCCACACCCACATCAGCTGCGGAATCGGAGCCTTTATAGACAGGAATGTTCCGCTCCGGAGCGTAGAAATTCAGTATTTTTTTAGTGATATCATATCCGTAATCCGCATATGTAATAGTACTGATTCCAACAATTTCGATCTGCGGTAAGGCAAGTGCCATTATCAGTGTAACTCCGTCATCCACTTCACGGGGGGCTCTTTCAGGCAAGCCTATCATGATATCTGTATCAAACCAGATTCGGGTTGGATTTACAATGTCCTGTGCCTGCATTACAAACGGGCCATAAAACCCGGAAATAACCATTATAAAAAACCATCTTTTTATATATCTCATAGTTCTGTGTTCATTAAATAATCTGTCAAAAATGCAGTCCACTCTGCTTTCTCCTGAATGCTAAAATTCGTTGGCAACTGCGCCACTCCAAACCATCTTCTCAGGATTTCTGCAGCAGAAACTGATTGTGTCAATTGCATGTTTTGTTCCGGATAGCCCCTTTCAACATGAAGGGCGGCTTCCTCCCATTCCATTCCGCAAAAAATCAAATGCGCATGGAAAATGCCCAAATCAAACTCCGGAAATCCTTTAAAACAAAATTCAGGATCAATAATAAAAACCCCTTTATCTGTTTGCAGCCAACTTCCCGGAAAATAATCACCGTGCAGAAGTGTGTTTCCATCCTTAAGATACAGTGCACCCAGCTGACGTATTCTTTCAATTAAAGTCCCATTTTCATAAAGATATTTTTCTGCCAATCTCTTCAATCCCGGTTGAATTTCATCCAGGTTAAGGCCATTGTCTTTGTCAAATGGAAATATATACATATGGAAGTGATTCAGTTCCCGCATAGCCCGGTTTCTGAAATCAATTGAATTACTCATACCATTACTTTGAGTATGCAGCTCTTTTAGAAAATCAAGAAGCGTCTTTAGGTGAGTAGCTGGAAATTTCTCTTGCTTCCGATAATATTGAGTAAAATCCCTTCCTTCTCCCAGATCTTCAATCACCTGAATATGCTCTTCCGCATCAAAATCTATCAGACATGGCAGTTGCGCTGCAGTTCCGGACCAAAGAGCAGCAGTTATATAAAAAGATGCTTCTATGGATGCTCTTTCCACCGGAGCCGGAATAGAAGGATATTTTTCCACATATGGTCGAGCTTGTTTTAAAATCAGACTCTTATCTGATGTTGTTACACGCAGAGTATAATTCATATTTCCTTCACCTGCTTTACCGACTGATTCTACAAATTCGTTTTCATAGATTAAACCTCTGCTCCTGAGATATAGAGCAATATGTTCCGGTTCGTTTTTGTCTAAATGCATGTTTTTCGTTTGTTTTGTCTAAAACGTTTTTCAATTGTTGGTGACTTTAATGGGCTTTGGTCCTTACCCGGGTGACGCCCCGGCATGGCTACCCTAAGCCGGGGTGACGTCTTTTTGCTTTCGCAAAAACGTGACAGCTAGCACTTATGACAGGCAGGCAAGTCGTCCCGCATTATGCAGGGAAATTCTACCTTCAAAGCTGTCACGTTGCTTGCATCGTGACTACAGTCCGATCACAATGGCTGCTTGTTTTTAAAGCGCCTTAAGGATCCACACGTCAAACACTCAACCATCGCTCACACCTCACTTAAACCTTTAACCGATTAACCGATTCCCCGGCTGTTAAAAAATGTATCTCGCTCCAAACTGAAATTGTCTTGGTGGCGCTGCTGACAAATATCTGTAAGTATTGGAAGACATAGGTCCGACCTGGCTCAGATTGCTAACCCCCCGGGTTGTATTATATCCTGAAAAGTTTTGAGCATTGAACACATTAAAAATATCGGCGCTGATTTCAATGATATTGGTACCGCTCAGTTTAATTTGATATCTGAGGGACAGATCAAATGTTGTAGCCCAGGGAAGTCTGTCTCCGCTTTTGGGTTCACCCGGCATTCGATCGGCTGGAAGCCCAAAACTCTCTCCATCTCCATTGAGATCTGTCGTGCCGAATGTGGTTGCGCTGGCCACTCTGGTTACAGGCTGTCCACTCTGGATCAGTACTGCAGGTGAAATCAATAATCCTTTTATCGGCTCATACATTAAGACTCCTGTAATCACATGACGTCTGTCATTTTCATCCCAGGCATATTCTGCATCAAAATCATTATTATCCTGAGCTCTTGTATTGATACTGCTGGTGGTACTTTTTGTCCAGGACAATGTATAAAGAAAGCGATATCCAATTTTATCATCTCCTATAGATTTTTGAAGCATGAAGTTCAATGCTGTATATCGTGCAATACCAGAGGATTCACTCATAAAAACATTTCTGGCAATTCCCCTCAAAGTGTCCTGACCGTTATTTGCCAATGCATAAAAACCGGCTGCATCTCTATAAATCGGAACCGGTCTCGTGGAATCTGCCGCAGCCTGGGGTCTCACTACAAAATCAGCCGGATTATCAAATGTCCAGGCGGATGCTGAGTTGAGGTTACGAATGACATAAAGATTATTTGTCCTGGTATGCACTGCGTCAAAGATAAATAGCTGCTCATCGTTCAGTTTCTTTTGATATCCCAGGGAAAATTGGTGTGAATATGGATTCTGCAAGCCATTGGGATTTAATATTCTGAGGTTGTTAGAGAATTGTTTATCCCGCCGTCCCTGCAATTCATCTGAAGAAGGTCCATTTAGAAAAGTCACATTGGGGGAAGTGGCTCTAATATTTCCGGGGAAAGTGATTTTGTCCAGATCTGCAGAAGGATCCAGTACACCTAACTTCTGAAGCTCTAGTAATTGCTGACGGTAATCAGCTGATGTGCTGTTGAATTGCAATGCATCGCTATGTACTGAATACTTGATTTTGTCATAATAGATGCCATATCCTCCTCTGATGACTGTGCTGTTATCCAGTTTATAATTGAAGCTGGTCCTTGGTCCGAGATTATTAAAATCACCCTTTGTTCCTCCGGCTTTTGACAAGTTATCATAATCCCATCTTGCCCCAAGAGTGATATTCAACCGGGAATTGAGTGCCCACTGATCTTCCAGATAGGCACTATATACATTTTGTCTGGCACCAAAAGAAGTCGGTCTAAGCTCGATATCGTAGGTAAGCACATTGACATCAAGAGGTATATCCTGTACATTCAGGGCAGAACCCCTATTTAGTGCTTTCATTTGATCCAGTTGAACCTGATTCAACCGGACAGTATATGTTCCGTATGGATTTCCTCCTCCGAGCAGTTGAAAATCTGAGGTGATAAATTCTATTCCTGCTTTGAACAAATGATTTCCTGTTCTGTACAACCATTTTTTCTGAAGCTGATGTGTATATTCAAAATCGTCAAAAATTGCTCCCGATTGTCCCACAATTGCAATTGGTACTCCGGTCGGATCCTGCACAGTTACAGAAGGAGTAGAATCATTGACCGGCTGACGGTAATTCCATCGGAAGAAACTATGCAGATAGTTTAATTCTCCACTCCATTTATCGTTGATTTTGTATTGGTTGCGCAGTGCAAAAAGATATGTTTCATTATCCTGAGCTGAGCTGGCAGAAGGGAAAAGCACACCGCCTTCGAGTCCTCCGCCTTGTCTTTGATTGAAAATGCGACCTATTTGACCACGTAGAGATGTTTTCCAGCCAGGTTTCCAGATATGATCAATTTTAGCAGAACCATAGGTAAATCTGTTTTGTCCTCTGACTACTTCATTCACTCCGAGAAGTGGAGAGTTTAGAAGGTTGTCTTTGATATCCCAGGTCTGTTCGACATTCACATAAAAAAATGTTTTATCCTCTTTGATCGGGCCGCCTACCGCTACTCCGGTCTGATGCCGCTGAAATCCATCCTTCACAGGATTACCGTACAGGTCGAGTGTAGAGAAGGAAGAAGGTGCATCTATGACAGCTCCCGGACGGGTCAGATAAAACACCTCCCCGGAAAACTCATTGGACCCTGAGCGGGACAGCACATTCACGATGCCATTACTGGTATTTCCCCATTCTGCAGAGTAATTATTGGTAAGAACAGTTACGTTTTCTACAAAGCCTACCGGAGTATTGAATTTCATGTTTCCCAGAAAGCGCTCATTATTATCCATTCCATCGATCAGATAATTTGTAAAAATTCCATTCAGGCCATTGATACTGATATTTGGACCTTCAGCGTATCCCAAAACTGCCAGAGTGACATTGGGGAGTCTGTAAAGAGATCGCGTGATATCTCTGCCTTCTATTGGCATTCTCTGCAATTCCAGTTTGCTGACTTGTCCTGAAACAGCTGCATTTTCTGTATTCATTCTGACAAGTGAGGTGCTCGAAATTAAGACTTCTCCAAATATGCCACTCAACGAGGTAGGCAATTTCAATTCCACAGAAATTTTACCTTCCCTTTGCCGGATATCCGGAAGTGTGCCTGATTGAAATATTTCGCCATCTGTTGAAAATATACTGACAATGGCTCCGGTGCTAATACCTTCAAAAATGGCAAGGCCTGATTCATTAGAACGAGTGGAATCTATTTCAGCAGAACCTGTCTTTTGAATATAAATCATTTGATCAGCTACCGGTAGATTGTCGGCTAATGAAAGGACATTGACTTCGAGAATATTCTGAGAAAAAGTATAAGAAGAAATCAATAATGCACAGCAAATAAGTAAATATTGCTTCATAAAATGAATATTAAGCTTTTGGAATTCAGTAAGTAAAAATGCAACCCGGACTAATTTTAACAGACTGCCGGTGGACCTCTGTGAGAGATGGAAGGGGAAAGAAAAAATGAAGATTGCAGGCTTTTGAGCTGGAAAGAATGTCGTTGAAGACATTTGAGCAATGCCTGAAAAACAAGAACTAAGCTTCTGTGAATACGCTTCAATCCGGTGAAAATCGAAAGCTCCCGGTGGTGATTTAGATTTGCTAAAAACGGCAATAGTGCCGTTTCTGCTGAATATTTATTAAAGTATCCCAATAATGCGGCTTGCAGCTCTTTGCTTTGCCAGGGAAGCTTTTGAAATGCTATTTTTTCAAAATTGCTCTGTTCAATTCCCATCAGGTAAACGCCACCGGACTGTGATGGCCCTATCACTATCTGACTTCTTTTCAAATACTGATCAGCTGATTGTATAATATCCTGATTCAATTCAGGACAATCATTTCCCAAAACAATCACTGAATTATATCCAAGTGAGAATACATCCTCCATTGCATTGCTCAGCTTTGATCCAAAATCATCACCTCTTTGGTTGTTTTCGTCGGAATGAATGCAGGGAAGTCCTGATTTTTTAATTATACTTTCTGTATGATGGAAAAGTTTTGATTGCGTCTTTCTGGCCAAAGCAGGGCTAACTCCTTTCCATTGCTTACTTTGCGCCTGAGCTTTGGGCGAAAGTGAGAAATATAAAATAGCCGTACCGCAATCAGGGTTCATCATATGCTGGCAATATACGTGCTTAAACTACAATTCAGATGTAGGCAGTTTACTATTTTAGTCTCCTGATTTTTTCCATCATTTCAATTGAATGGCCATTACCGTGATAAAATCTACCATTTCTTCCAAAGTTCCCAAACCCTGTTTCCTTTGCTTCCGTTAATACGGTTAATTTCTCTAATTTTGTGAATTACAAGATTTTGAGAAATGATCCATTCTTTATTGAATACAATTTCAACGTATATAAAGCTGTTGTATTCAACTTGAATTAAGTAAGAGCGCATTAACTGATGAGAATATTTTTGACTTTACTTTTGGTTGGGGGATTTTGGACACTGCAATTGCGGGCTCAAATGACGTTGAACGGAGATACCATTTACGGTAATGAATGGATACAATATGATCAGCGCTATTTCAAGCTGAAAGTTGCGGAAGAAGCCATTTACAAAATATCTGTAGCTGAACTTCGTGTGGCTGGTTTCCCCGTGGAGGAAACAGAAGGCAGATTATTACAACTGTACAGCAGAGGTGTTCAGGTTCCTATTTATGTAAACACAGAGGGTGCTTTATCAGATACCGATTATTTTTTGTTTTATGGTGTTCCGAATCGCTCCGAACTGGACTCTTTCCTTTATGCCAATGGTGAATCAGATATGCTGAATCCCGGGTATAGTCTCGTCAATGACACTGCATCCTATTTTCTAAGCTGGAGTGAGATTCCGGGATTGAGATATGAGCTTGTGCAGAATGATTTACAAAATCTTCCTGCTCCGGAGTTGTACTTCATGGATGAGCTAGTTTACAGAGAAACTGTGTCTTATATCAAGCGTCCCAATGGAGCAGGAAGTTTGAGCCGTTTTAGTTCGGGTGAAGGGTTTGCCGGAAATGCGGTAGTGAATGCTCAGGCCAATCTTCCAACGCCTTTTTTGTACTCACAAGGTCCTGCGGCACAGCTGGAAATACGATTATGCAGCAATAATTCAAGGGATCATGAGCTCCAATTGCTTTTCAATGACAAAGAATTAGAGTCCCTGACCTTCAACAACTTCAATTTCATTTCAAAGAGATACAGTATTCCTGCTGCGGAACTTATAGTTCAGAATAAAATCAATTTCAATCGTCTGGGTGTTGCTGAAAACAGATACAGTCTTGGTATAGCAGCCCTGCAATTTCCCTCACAATTTCAACTCAGTGATGGTAACTTTAAGAGCTGGAGACCCAATCGTAATGGCAAGCAACAAATAGTCTGGAAAGGTTTGAATGCAGCAACTCAGGAAGCCTGGTTGTTTGATCCGCAGACAAATCAGGCTGTGAAAGATGAGGCCTCCTCTGGTTCTGTGACTTTCGGATACAGTGCTTCCGACACTACCACTCTTATCCTTGGGCTTAGTTCCGGATTCAAAACAGTTCCTCAGATACTTCCCATTTCATTCGAAAACTATACTGCAAATGCAGGAAATTATCTTATTCTAAGTCATGAAGACTTAATAAATGGTGGCGTCGGAAACGGACAGGTGCAAGCATATGCTGAATACAGAAGATCCGCAGAAGGGGGCTCGTATGAAGTTACGATAGCGGATGTGCGTCAGATATATGATCAATTTGGCTGGGGAGTGGATCGTCATTTCATCGCTGTACGGAATTTCTTCCATTATTTGCATAAGACCGGTGCTCAGGTTGAGCATATTTTGCTATTGGGCAAAGGCCGTGATTTTAGAAATTTGCGCACTGGAGCTCAGGTAGCTGAAGCAGCAGCAAGTTTTTATGTGCCTACTTTCGGGGGGCCGGGTGCGGACATGTTGTTGGTCTGTGGAGACCAGACCGTTTATCCTCTCTTCTCACTTGGCCGCATTCCTGCGGTGAATGGAGATGACATCCGTGTCTACCTTGACAAAGTCATTGAATATGAAAATGCGCAGCGATATCCAATTGCAGAGGCAGATCGTTTTTGGCAGAAAAGGGTGCTGCACTTGAGTGGGGGGACATCGGCAGCGGAGCAGGCGCAGTTAAAGGGGATAATGGAGAGAATAGGAAATGAGCTGGAAAGCAATTCTTTTGCAGCGAATCTATTTGCATATGCTAAATTATCTTCTGACCCTGTCGAAGGAAATGTGCCCCAGGAAATTTATGGCTTAATCAATAGCGGTATAAGTCTACTGTCTTTTTTAGGACATTCGGGAAGTACTACAATCGACTTCAATATTGATAATTTTGCCCAAATTCAAAACAAAGGAAAATACCCTGTTTTTCTAGCCCTCGGATGTAGTGTTGGGAATGTTCATACTGCAGAAAAAAGCTATGGAGAACGATTTACCTTCAACAAGGATAAAGGAGCCATTGCTTTTATTGCCTCCAGCGGTCTTGGTTATCCCAGCATTTTGGAAAATTACAGCAGGAAATTTTATGAGTTTTTTGGTTCACGAGACAAAATCAATATCGGGCTTACGCTCAGAGAAGTTCATCGTGAGTTTAGTGGTACAGGGAATCGTCTGTTTCAGGAACAGCTGGAACAAACCACAATCAACGGTGATCCTGCTCTAAAACTGAATCTACAAGAAGGTCCGGATTTTGTTTTTGATTTTTCAACTGCAAAAATTCAAAACAACAACATTAATATCACTCAGGACACTTTCAATTTCAATGTGGATATCCTTAACATTGGTACAGGAATCACAGACAGTGTTGAGATCAAAGTTGACAGGGAATTTCCCGATGGTTCGATAGAAACTATGGTTGTTAGAACCCCCGGCTCTGGTTACAGAAACCATCTTTCAATGCACATGCCGGTGCGTGGTGAAAAGAGTCTGGGAATGAATATTATCAGGCTTACAATCGACCCACAAATGCTGATTCCGGAAAACCTGATGCAGACGCCAGAGAAAATAATTCCCTTACAAGCAGTCTTGGCGAGGAAGGATTTCGATTTTTATTTTCGGAATCAATGCCAGTCCAGCTTATCCGCCAAACCTGGCACTCCAAAAAAATCCTGACATCACACTCACTGCTTTTACAGGCAATTTATTCGCTCCGGAAAAAGACTATGTTTTTGAAATCGATACCCTGGAATCATTTAATAGTGCCTGGAAAGAACGAATAAAGCTAAAGTCCAAAGGCGGTGTAATCAGATGGAAACCTGCTTCACTATTACAAAACCTCAAAACATATTACTGGAGAGTCAGCTCCGACAGTATTTCTGCTGAAGAAACATATAACTGGGAGAGTTCATCTTTTTCGATATCAATGGATGAAGGCGAGGGATTAAGTATGAGACATGCTGATCAATTGCGCAAACTTAATAATCCTACTTTAGCTCTGAGTGATTCCAACGTTTGGGAGCTGGGAACCCTTAACAGAGGACTAGAAATAAAGAACGGTATTTTCATTGGTGCGACATTACCCACAGGTGCCATTGATGGGTTTGCATTTGGCTCAATGTTTCCTTTTAATGTTTTGACAGAGGGAGTCGTTGTTCAGGTTATAGATCCGGCATCAGGCTTGCATTGGAGAAATCCTCCCGGAGGTCGATTTGGTGCTTTAAATACAACAGCATCCACAAATATGCTTTCCTTCCCATTTAATACAAAACTTCGCCCACAAAGAGATTCTTTATTAAAACTGCTTAATGAGATTATCCCCGATGGCTATCCTGTTGTGATATATTCAATATTGCGCACAGCTACCTCTTCCTTTGCCCCGGAAGAATGGGCTGCTGACTCTATTAATGGTGGAGGATTGAATCTATTTAATGTCCTGGAAAAAGAAGGAATTAACAGTTTGAGAGCATTAGAAACTGAGGGGTCAAAGACTTTTTTGGCTGGTTACATTAAGGGAGAAAATGTTTTTTATGAAGGTATAGTACAAGAAACAGATGAGGTCTTAGATTTACTTTTTCCTTACAAAGAAAGGCAGATACGTGGTGATGTCCAGTGGAGTTCTATCTCTGCCTTGTCAAAAATTGATACTGTAAAGTGGGATATCACACCTTCTATTTTGCCGGCTAATGATACTGTTTTTATTAAAATAGAGGGAGCAGACCTTAGCGGTCAAAATGTATTTTCAGAGACTATTATCAATGAACATAACGGATTTATTCTGATAGATTCAAGTACAAATATTTCTTCTCTTGATCTGGAGTTTGAATCCTACAATGCAGGGAGAATTACAGGTCAGCTTAACTCCTGGAGTGTTACTGGAAACGGATTGGCGGATTTGTTGCTATACAATCAAAACAAAGATTTCACCATGGTGGATACCGTTTCTCAGGGTGAAATTTACAAACTTGATTTCACCGTTGAAAACATTGGATCATTTTGGGCCGATTCTACTTTGATGACGCTGAGGGTAAGGCAAAACAATGAAATTTTACTTCAAAGCAATATCGTAATTGACCCCTTAAACACCTCGGCGTCGAAAGAATATACTTATAATTTGACCACGATAAATTTAAACGGACTGGTTCAAATTGATTTGGTTATAAATGAGGATGGAATCACAAGGGAATCCAGATACAACAATAATTTTGGTACTTTCAATTTGTTTGTTGAAGGGGATGGTAAAAATCCGATTTTAAAAGCATTTTTTGATGGAATTGAGATCATGGATGGTGACCTGATTTCAGCTAAACCGGAAATCAAAATTACTTTACTGGATGAAAACCAATTCAAGCTGCTTGAGGATACTTCCCTGATTGATATTCACCTTTTGTCACCCGGAAGTTCGACTTGGGAGAGGATTTCATTTTCGGGTTCAGATCTGGTTTTTATTCCTGCTGAAGAAGGTAAAAAGAATGAAGCAAGTATTATTTACAGCCCTGAATTGACTCTGGACGGAGATTATAACCTCAGAGTAACCGGAAGAGATGCCAGCGGGAACAACTCCGGTGCACAGGCATATCAAAAAAGATTTCAGGTTATTACTAAGCAAATGATCTCTTCACTTGTCAATTATCCCAATCCATTCAGTACGCAAACCCGTTTTGTATACACCTTAACCGGAGCTGATTCTCCGGAGTTTTATAAAATTCAGATTTTCACAATTGGAGGTCAGTTAGTTCGTGAAATCAGCCATATAGAATTAGGATTATTACGGGTAGGTACACATCTGACTGATTATGTTTGGGACGGGAAAGATGCATATGGAAATCAATTAGCTAATGGCGTATACATTTACAGAATGCATACTAAAAATAGCTCCCGGGGGAGGATGTTGAGCATTATGAAACCAGATCAGATGAATTTTCTACTAATGGCTGGAGCAAAATGGTGATATTGAGATGAGTAAGAATCCTCATACAGAATCTGAATTAGCAATAAAAATTTATACTCCTGATCCGGCAATCAGAAAGCCTCTTTCCTTTTTAAAAGATCTTGCAAAGGACTTGAACTTATCATTCACTCTTGGATATTCACTATTTATTAAAGACATTAAAGGCAAAGTATCGCTTAGCTATCCTTTGGATTGTCCTGGTTGATTATCATCCCCGCCATACAGATTGCCCTTTGGTATATTTTATTTCAAAATAAAGTGATCTCCCCGGTTCAGACCCCGGAACCTACCTTTCGTTTATGTCTGTAGGGGTGATATTATGGACTATTTTTTCAAGCGGTAAATGCCCCAATTGTTCAGGGCATGAATGCTAAACACATTCTTGTCAAAACGAATTTCCCCCGTGAATCACTCATCATCAGCGGATTGTATCAGGTTATTTTAAATGCAGTAATAAGAATTTCATTGTTGATTATTCTGCTGGCTGCAATAGGATTCAAGCCGGACTGGAATTTCTTTTTATTTGCTTTAAGTGTGATATCACTGATTCTGGCTGGAACAATTGTCGGAATGTTCCTTTTTCCTTTTGCTATGCTTTATTCTGATATCAGCAAAGCCTTACCTATACTCCTGCAACTGGGAATGTTTCTGAGCCCCGTAGCTTTTACTGCAAGTGGAAACGGCTTACTTTCAAAAATCATGCACATCAACCCGCTTTCTGTGTTAATTGACTTCGGCAGGTACTGGATGATCGGCCAGGGAACTGCTTCCCTTTATTCATTTGTTACTATTTTATTAGTTAGTGCCGGACTTTTGTTCTTAATTTGGATGATCTACAGGATCACGCTGCCATTAATAACAGAGCGCATCAGCTCCTAATCCAAATGTGCTGATATGTCTGATTATCTGATACATATAGAAGGGTTATCAAAAAGTACCGCAAGGACTTAAAAAGTCTTTGTGGTATGGAATTCAGGATTCCTCCAGAGAAATTTTTTGCGTATCAAGGAATACAGCCTTGCGGTCAAAAGAATTTTGGGCCTTGCAGGATATCAATATCCAATTGAAAAGAGGAGAATGCCTGGGTTTGATAGGACCTAACGGGGCTGGCAAAAGTACGCTCTTAAAAATCCTGAATGGAATTATAAAGCCGGATAAGGGCAAAGTCACAATGAGAGGAAGAGTTGCTGCTATCATTGAGCTGGGCGCAGGGTTTAATCCCGCACTTTCCGGGAAAGAAAATATATATGCAAATGGGGCAATACTTGGCCTAGGAAAATCTGAAATTGACCGGCTGTACGATTCAATCGTTGATTTCTCAGGAATTGGAAAATTTCATCTATAGTCCTGTCAGATATTACAGTTCTGGTATGAGAGTTCGTCTGGGTTTCTCGATTGCTATCCATTTAAAGCCTGATATCCTGCTGCTAGACGAAGTTCTGGCTGTCGGTGATATCGGATTTAAGATAAAGTCACTTAATGCTATGGCAAGCCTTATTCGGGAAACAGCAGTAATTTTTGTGAGTCATTCCGTGGATCAGATTGCCCGTATTTGTAGCAGTGTATGTCTTCTTGAAAATGGTAAAGTTGCCTATCTGGGAGACGATATTTCTTCCGGAATAGCATTATATGAAAAGACAAGTCCAGCTCCGGGATCAGAATACATTCACGATGGAATGGCCGCCCCTTTCCAATATATCCATAAATGATAAACCACTGAAAACATCAGGTTTTTGTAAAATCCCTTTTGGTCAAAATTTGCAAATTCAATTTGATCTTAAGCGTGATAGCAACATTGAGGAGTTTACGATAAAAGTAGAATTTGCAGATAGTAACAACAGAATCATTGCCCATTATCATAGTTTACACAATAGTGCTGTTATTAGAAATACCCAGTCTGAAAACACATACTCTCTCAGTATTTCAAACTTGAATTTCACAGATGGGTCTTATAAAGTTCACTTCTTTATTATGGATCAGGAAGGTATTCAACAGTACTATTGCTTTAGGAATATGTTCCAACTTGAAGTACTAGGGTCCGGACACCAGGTGAAGGGATTTTCATCTGTATTGCTAAAAGGAGACATTACAGAAAGTAAAAAATTAGAAGCGCTTCCGACAAAAAGTAAGCTATGATAGGAGTATGACAATTGAAAATAATCTAACAGTAATTATACGAAGTGTCCATGAGAGGACAGAGTCTGCGTGTTATAGCCTAATATTGGAGCAAGGAATATCGCCTTCAGATATTTTTATTATAAATGAAACACCATTCAGTTCTGCTTTGCACAAATCATATGAAATTGGCATAGAGCAGGGTAAAAAATGGACTTTGTGCGTAGACGCAGATGTACTCTTAAGGTCTGGAATTATCTCACAAATAGTACATCTTGCTGATAAAATGCCAGAGCATGTTTTTGAGACCCAGGGAATGATTTTGGATTATTTATTTGGTGGCCCAAGGGAAGGTGGAATTCATTTGTACAGAAGTAATTTACTGCCGAAGGCTTTAGATTTTATTGCTGAAGCTAAAGAAGTAATACGGCCTGAAAGTTATATTTTGCATAAAATGAAAGCTCTGGGATATCCCTTTCAAAGGCTTAACTTAATTGTCGGATTGCATGATTATGAACAATATTATAAAGATATTTTTCGAAAGTGTTTTGTGCATGCCCCAAAACATTTACGACACCTTCCCTATCTAATTCCTTTCTGGCAAGAGATGTCCGCAGAGTCTCAAGACTATGAAGTGGCTATTGCCGGGCTTTGTGCTGGACTTGAATATCAAAATGTTGTAACAATCGATGCTCTTAACCACAACATTATAAACCAATTTGAACAACGTGGTTTAAGCGAGAAGAATAGAGTAGATTTAACCTGGACTGCCCTCTTAGTGGAGGAGACCATTAAAACCCGGACGGTTAATAAAAATTATTACCTTCATTTTCCTGAGAATCCCAATTATTTGTATGATGTTGAAAAATTCAATTGGTACATCAATGTGAAAAGATCACTCTGGTCAATTCCAATAGAAAAAAGGCCTGCTTGGTTTGTTGGGAAAGTTTTGAAACGAATCAGTAGAAAACTACTAAATGAATAACTGATTATTTGAATGTTTTAATCAATGTTGCTTCAACATCCGATTTACCAATATGCTATTATGCCTATTATGAAAGTATTAATATTAGTTCATTCACTTGGGAGAGGCGGAGCACAAAAGCAGGCTGGATTATTGTGTAAAAATTTAAATATTTTAAATATCCCGTGTGATATCATTCTTGTTTCTCCTCCACCTAACTATATAAACAAGATTAGCGGAATGACAATAGAACAGCCGGATATCGCAAAGTATGTAAAATTTACTTTCCCTTATTTTGATCCTGCATTTAAACCTTTAATCTGGAGAAAGAACCTTTTAAAAGGATTGTCATCCATTGTGGATAATTGGATTATCCGTAAGAGAAAAAAAGTGAGTTTGAGAAAATTCTGGACGAAAATTTTCTCTGCGGTTCCATCTTTCTCCTATGACAACTCATATTGCTTTAAACCTATGTAATCTTGATCCTGGGTTGTCTATGTTCTATAATAATCGCGGTGGAAATAAGATTGTACAAACCGGGTATCTTCTGGAGAACTATCCGAAGGTAGGTCCAAGATTTCATATAATGGCTAATTCAAATGTTGGTTTACAAGCATCAAAGCGTATATTTAAAAGTGAAAATGGAATATTATTAAGCAATTTCGTGTTTAATTCAGATGCAAAAACGGCTGCTTTCCGGTTCAAAATTCTTAATTCATGTTGCGAATTATTTTCCGGAAAAGGATTTAAAACATTATTGGTGGATATAATGCATTCCTGGCTCAAAAGAAACGCTGAAGCTTATTATTTACCGTAAATTCTTAGCGTTCGTCAATTACGGATTTTCAAAGTTTGGTTAAACGCCTTAGGCTTGAAGCAAATCATACCACATTTCAAAGGGAAATCCATACGATGATATGGTGAATGCATGCGCTGGCTTGCTATCTACTAGATCTGAAGGTTGTTCGAACACACTGCTTGAATATATGTCATTCGGACTGCCTGTTTTGACCACAGACATCAGCCAATATTGAATTACTTGGTAATGAGTATAAGCCCTTTTTCGAAGTCAGTAATGAAGCTGATTTTGCTAAAAAATTATCCGCGCTTGTAAACTCATCTGAGTTAATGTCTTTTGTAAGCAATTTGTCAAAATCCAGATTTCAGGAGTACATTAACAATGATTCTTTAGATAAATTTATCTCCTATCTGTATAAAAATCAAGTTTCAACCTAATGATCACCGTCATTATTCCGGTTTTCAATGCTGCTGCATTTGTGGAAGAAGCTGTTCGATCGGCACTCAGTCAGACAGAGGTGTCAGAAGTGATTATAATTGAAGATGGCTCTGCAGATGAATCATTACGAATCTGCGGGCGACTAGATTTAAAAATGATATTATAACTTTACTCAGGCATCCCGGAGGAGCAACAAAGGAGCAGGAGCAAGTAGAAATCTCGGCATTCAACATGCTAAAAACGAGTGGATAGCTTTTCTGGATGCGGATGATTATTATTTGGAGGATAGATTTAAATACTCTTACATTACATTCGAGTCACCTCCTGAAATAGACGCGGTTGGGGAACCTGTCGGGGCTGTTTTTCATGATGAAAAGGGTAAAAATCAATATTTAAAACATTTGAACCTTTCTGCAAATACTCTTACTTCTGATCTTATCATCAAAGTAAATATGATGTGGATGAACTAATACACTTTTGAAAAATTTACTTTCAAAAATGGCATCAACACTTAAATGGACTTTTAGTACATCAAAGACTGCTCTTCAACTAACGGATTATTTAATGAAAACTACAAATCGCCCAAGACACTAATTTCATTCTCAAACTGGCTTATTCCAGTAACTTCAAATGTTTGTCAGGGATGAGCCTCGTCGCCATCCGCAGAATCCACTCCGGTAATCGCTGGAATGCTTCATTGAAGAGGCGGTTATATTACTATTCCCTTCATATTAAAGATCTTTATCAGTTTATCGATCACAAAACACTGTCGAAAAAAAGCTGCTAAAAAACTTGTCTGGTCTTATGTTCGAAGTCATAAGACTGAGTATTTTCAAACAGATAATAAAGGTTTGAAAATATACTATGCATTATGGGCTTACACTTTTCTTATATTCAACAATCCGGGACTTCTCAGGAAAGCATATCTTTAGATATGCAGACTTCAATACAAGTTTCTATTGTTATTCCTGTGCTAAATCAAATAGACAAAGTCCAATCTTGTCTGGATGCTCTTCTTCAACAAGATTTCCCCCGGGACCAGTTAGAAATAATTGTCATTGACAATGGTTCTACTGATGGTACCTGGAATATTTAGAACAATATGCTGTAAAGCGAATACAGGTTTGCATTTCAAATCACCTTATGTATGTAAGAATATGGGTGTAAAATTGGCCCGGGGACAGTTTTTGGTGTTTTTAGATGCTAGCTTATTACCAGGAAAAGATTGGCTAAATCCCGGATTAAATAAACTTAGATCTAACCCAAATGCTATTATAATAGGCAATACTGTAAGTAGCTTTGATTCACGCCATCCTACTGCATATGAACTTTTAGATTCTCTTTATTTATCTCCGCTTGACCTGGCAAACGAATCCTCCGGGACTCCGGGAGGCAATGTATTTCTCAGTATGGAAACCTGGAAATTAGTAGGTGAATTTATGGAGGTTCGGTCATTGGGTGATATTGAATGGTCCGCACGGGCTTTGAATAGCGGGATAAAACTAGTTCCTGAAAAAGATGCCATTGTATACTACACACCCAAAATGAAAACTTCATTCATAAAAAAAGCAATTAGAATGGGAAAAGGAAGAAAGGCCTTGATTTTGAGCCAAAAGAAAAATGCAATGCCTTTATTAGTTCTTTTTATGTTCAGGCAATTCCTTCCGCCTAATCCATTTACCCTATATTCAACAATTCAGGCAAGAAATCGCGCCGAATATAAAGGAAGATTTTTCGAAATGTATCTTGTTGCCTGGCACTTCAAACTATCTTACCTCAGAGGAATCTTTACTTCTAATGCCTATAATCAGAGCACCGATTTGTAAATATTATGTAGTTTTTGACAAACTTTTTCAATAGAAAAAGTTGCTTTTACTATTTCATATTGATTTAGTTTATCGGGCTGAAAAGTTGAACCAATTAATTGGGCAATCTCGTGAGCATAGGAATCCGGAGTGTGTTCATTTACTACTGTCACTTCAAAATCTTTTGTGTAAACAGCAGGCTCACCCTTGATTGGAATCACAGCCTTTAATCCGCAGGCAAGTCCTTCTATAAGTGCCACACAAAATGTTTCATTGGGGCAGGTAACTAATAAAATATCTGCCTCTCGCATCACCTGTGGAAGGTTTCTGTTTAACACTAAGCCCATAAACTTTACTGACTCTTCGAGCTCTAATTGTGCTGATAACTTCCTTAAATTCTTCATTTCCGGCCCTATACCAACAATTCTAAGCTCCACATTATCAATGCTTTTGTCCTTGAGAATTTTCATTGCCTGGAGGGCTAGATCAACCTGCTTGTGCTTAAATAAATATGAAGAGATAAGTAGAATGATTTTTTCTCCCGACTCTTTACTTAATACCGGGGAAAATAAGTCTGTATTAATGCAGTTTGGAATTACCTCTATTGGCTTGTCTGTTAATTTGGACATTCCTCTTTTTTAATAAATGGCCTACTGAAATTAATTTATGACTGTTTTCATATGCTGATTTTACCTTTTTCCTGATGCCTGGCAACAAACTGTCTTTCAAAATATCATTCGCATGTTCTGTAATAATATATTTAGTTTCAGTCCTTTGAGAAATATAGTTTGCCATTATAGCTGCTAAATATCCTTGTGCATGTATAATATCTGGAGCTCCAAATTTTCTTACATAAATCTTATATAATAGGTATGCTAATTTCTCATAAATCCACTGACCTAATTTAAATTTAATTGGAATCAGAGGTGAAATAATTCTCACCTCATTGATGGACCCATTCATTCCTATTTTTGTTGTTATTGGGATAATTTCCCCGGAGATAACTTGGTGCAAAGTATTTTGAATAAATATGACACCCAATTTCATATCTCAAATTTAAAATCCCCGTTTAAATTGATTTAAGAACTAGCAGCCATTATATCATCAATTGACTTTCATCAGATTATTCAAGCAAACTCTGGGCTGGAAAATACCAGTCAGAAATTCGTTGACTCTACATATGTGTATTCAAACGAGCACCAAAAAAGGGGATGTGATAAGCGTTCTAAGGATATTAGGAAGAGGATTCTTATCTGTAATTAGATTTACATTTAAGCTTCCTATGAATTTACCACTATCCCATTTGTGTTAAATTTTTAGATCAAATCATATCCTCTTCTAGGCCAAAGAGATGTTCCTTCTTAATCAGATCAGCAATTCCCGGTGGTACCATTTCTTCCCATCCCGGCTCATTATTGCGTAAGGATCTGAGCACTTCTTTTGAATAAACCTGCAGGATCTCAGGTGTGAATTCTTTAATATCCACAATATGTTTATTCTGGAGCAAATGCAAGTAAAGATATTGCATGCCCTCCGGCACAGGAAGAATCGCTGCTTTGAGCAATTTGCCGCTTTCTTCTTCGTAAGCAGGATAGGCATAAATCCTTACTTTCTTGGAAAATAATTCTCCAAAGGAGGCAATCAGTGCTCCTTCTTTATTTTGATCGAATTTTTCCTGAATAATATCTTTTAAGTGCCAGATACTCATGACAAAACCCACATTCAGGATCTTGTAATCCAATAAATAGGTGATCAGCTTCTGGTGTTGCTGACAATTGGATATTACCACAACCTGATCTAATGCTGCGAGAGCAGTGACGCGGTCCAAAAAGTCCTTTTTGTCAATAGAACCTCTAGAGCGAAGATCATCCAACGTTATTTCTGTTAATAAAAAAGCATCTTCCTGGCGTGCACCAAGATCTTCACGGAATTGTTTTAATCCGGAATTGAACATTTCCCAATTGATCACAGTCACCGGCCTGAAACGGCTTCGTACCACCAACACTGATTTTTTGTACAAAAACTCTGAAACCTGAACGCACTTGCCTTCCGGATTGAACATTACAACATCCGTCAATCCCAACCTTACCATATCCAAACAAAGGAGACGATGATTGACTTGCTCAAATTCCGGTCCTTCCACATTGATCATGTCAATAAAAATACGATCCTTCAAATTGTCCATCAGTGAAGACAGAAAGCGCTGCATATCATCTCTGAAATAATAACAGGCATAAATAAGATTTACCCCCAAAATTCCGATTGCATCCTGTTGTAATCTATTGTCATTATCCAGCATTCGGGCATGAAGCACCATATTATTCGGAGCTGAATTGGGACTGGTCTGAAATCGAAGTCCCATCCATCCATTACCTTTTATCGTCCGCTGATAATTAATCGCTGCAACTGTATTGGCAAAAGAGAAAAAGCTGGTTTCCGGTCTTTCCAGTCGAATCCGCTCTTCCATTAAACTGTATTCATGATCCAGCATTTTGTAAATCCTGGCCTCAGAAACGTATCTCCCACTTGGCTCAGAACCATAAATGGCATCAGAATAAGTCTTATCGTATGCAGACATCGTCTTGGCAATGGTCCCTGAACTACCTCCTGCCTGGAAAAAATAACGTGCCACTTCCTGGCCGGCACCTATTTCAGCAAATGTCCCATAAATATGATGATCCAAATTGATCTCCAATGCTTTTTGTTCTGTCTCTAATATTGCTTTTGCCATGGGATATTATGCGTCGTAATTAATCTCAATTTGATGTGTCAATGCTCTCGACTGGCAAGTCAGTATGTATCCATTCGCAACTTCATCATCGTCCAGAGCTAGACAAGTATCCATTTTGACTTGTCCACTTACCAGCTTGGCCATACAAGTCGAACAAGCACCGGCACTGCAAGAATACGGTGGATCCAGTTTTTGTAAAATTAATCCTTCCAATACAGTTTTTTCAGCGGGAATCTTCACTTGTGAAGTATGTCCGTTCAGGGTAACAGTCAACTCAACTTCTCCGTCAAAAGGGGCAGCACCATCAGTTCCTATGGGTGTTGCAGATACAAAATATTCTTTGTGCATTTGCGCTTTCAGAACACCCTGCTTTCTAAGCTCTGTCTCCACTTTCTCAATCATTTCAGCAGGGCCACAAAGAAAAAATTCTGCCTTCTTCTTACCGATTGGATATCGGGACAACAATTTACCGGCAATTTTTCCATCTATCCTTCCTGCCAGAGCGTCGCTTGTTTTTTTGAACCATCCGCTCATCATACCCCCGCTGCTTTTACCCTGACCGGAGTAAATGTATTCCATGATAAACTGTCCTTCATACCTTGACGCCATAGCATCCAGCTCCTCTTTGAAAATAACTGAAGCTTCTTCTCTGTTTCCATAGAAGAGGTGGACGGTGGAAAGCGGTTCCACTTCCAGTGTAGTTTTGATAAGAGACATGAGCGGAGTGATGCCACTCCCTGCTCCAAACATATAATAATGCTTTTGTTGCTCCGGGTGTAAGGGCGTGAAAAAATGTCCATCAGGATGTGAAACTTCCAGCATATCCCCTACTTTCACCTGTTCATTCAGATATACCGACATGGTACCTCCTGCCACTTTTTTCACAGTAAATTTCAGCATATCCTCCAGTGGACTGCTTGACATGGAGTATGACCTCCGGATTTCATCTCCTCCAAATTCATGTTTGATGGTGATGTATTGTCCCTGCTTATAGGCGAATGTTTCTTTGAGATCTTCAGGGATATCCAGTATGATGGAGACTGCGTCCCGGGTCTCGCGAATAATCGATTGTATCTTTAGAGAAAAAAATGTCTGAACCATATTTTAAATTTACTACTGCTGCTTAACACAGGTTTTTCCAGAAAGATGGCAAAAATAACTAATTTCGCCCTCTGTTTTAAAATTACGTACTCACATTGCTTATGAGCCTCACATTATCTATCGTAATTCCTGCATACAACGAAGGTCCGACTATTCATTTCATTCTGGATAAAATCAAGGAAGTCTCCCTGATGAATGATATGCAGAAAGAAGTAATAATAGTAAATGACTGTTCCACCGATCATACGGAGTCTTCTATTCTTCAGTATATCGACGCTAATCCGGATCTTCCTATCAGCTACTACAAGCATGAAGTCAATCAGGGTAAAGGAGCTGCCCTTCATACAGGTATTGCAAAAGCCAAAGGAGATTATGTCATTATTCAGGATGCTGATCTGGAATATGATCCCAGAGAATACAACAAAATGCTTAAGCCCATTCTGGAGGGATATGCAGATGTTGTTTATGGGTCAAGATTCATGGGGGGTAATCCGCACAGAATTTTGTTCTTCTGGCACTCCATCGGCAATAAGTTTTTGACCTTTTGGTCCAATGCTTTTACAAATCTCAACTTAACGGATATGGAGACCTGCTATAAGCTGTTCAAGCGGGAACTCATTCAAAATATCCAGCTCCAGGAAAAGCGCTTCGGGTTTGAACCTGAAGTAACATCCAGAATTGCCCGTATTCCTAATATTAAGATTTATGAAGTGGGTATCAGCTACTATGGACGCGGATATGCCGAGGGTAAAAAAATTGGTTGGAGAGATGGAGTCAGAGCCCTATATTGTATTATCAGATACAACCTGTTTTCACGCTGATTCTAAAGGTACTACTATTCCGATTGCATTCGACAAGCAAGTTACAATTACCGGGGTGACACCGAGCCATTCACCATCGGCTTCAACATCTATAGCCGCTCCGCTTGGAGCATAATCCAGCGTTATAGAAGCCTGCTGGCCATGATCTACTAATGGATGATGAATCAAAGTACCTGAAAATAATCTGTACAAATTAGCAGCTATTCGCCAAACCGGCATTTGCCTGATCAATGTGACTCCCAACAAGCCATCATCCGGTCTGGCATGAGGAACGATCCGCATTCCATTGCCTGAAAATGTAGTAATCCCTGCATTTACGCTGAAGAAACTATCCTGTCTCCATGTCTTTCCCGTATGGTCTGAAACTATAGTCTCTGAAGCTTTATATTTGAAAAGTCCTCTTACGACCGTCAATAAATAGGATGCTTTGCCCCATTTTTTCTTTTCGCCGGATTGCAGCTGTTTTGCAACATATCCATCATATCCTGCTCCGAAAACGTTGATGAAGAAATGCGTTTTACCTGTTTGTGGGAAAAATAATTTCCCCGCATCCTGCACCCGGGTTTTTCCGGTCTGAAGCATATTAATGACAGCGTTATACTCAATGGGAAATTTGTAAAATCTTGCCCAGTCATTAGCTGTGCCCAATGGAACAATTGCAATATAAATTTCACTTGCCGGAATCAAAGCTTGTTTCAAAATACCATTAACTGCTTCATGTAAGGTTCCATCTCCTCCAATTATCAAAATAAATCGGTATCCTTTTTGAATCCCTTCAATAACCAGTTCTCCGGCATGCCCTTCGTACTCGGTTTGGGTAAGGATAAAGTTTATCCCTGCTGATTTCCACGCATTCAAATATCCGGGAAGCTTTTTTCTGCAGTTATTTGATTGAGCAGTGGGATTCGCGATAACCCACCAGGACCTTTTATCGGAAGAAGGGTGATGATCTTTCATGTATTCTGTTTGTTGATCGGAAAATAGTATTTTTCCAAAGATCAAATCGTATTTTTGGGCACTTGAGATGGAATACATCCAAATTAAAATATCGAATCCCCTAAATATGTCTATACTAAGTCTCAGAGATGTCAATAAAGCCTACACTAATCATAAAGCTGTTGACAATGTCAGTTTTGAAATGCCAAAAGGCTGTATTTTCGGGATGCTCGGGCCTAACGGAGCAGGAAAAACATCGCTCATCCGGATCATCACCTGCATTACCAGAGCAGATAGTGGTACAATTTATTTTGATGGTGAGATCCTGAATGAAAGGCATCCTGAAATGATAGGCTATATGCCGGAGGAGCGCGGATTATACAAAAAAATGAAGGTGGGAGAACACCTGATTTATCTCGCTGTACTCAAAGGCATGCCTGTTCAGACTGCAAAAAAAGAAATAGCTGTTTGGATGGAAAAGTTTGACATCGATTCCTGGTACAACAAGAAGATCGAGGAGCTGTCCAAGGGTATGCAGCAGAAGATTCAATTCATTTCTACAGTAGTACACAAACCCAAGCTTCTTATCCTGGATGAACCATTCTCCGGACTGGATCCTATCAATGCAAACCTTATAAAGGACGAAATAAGCAATCTAAATAATGAAGGTATTTCTGTCATTTTCTCTACGCATCGAATGGAACAGGTAGAGGAGATTTGCGACGAGATGGTGCTGATCAATAAAGGCAAAAATGTGCTTAGTGGCAAAGTAGCAGAAATCAAAGACCGCTTTAAGGAAAATAAATTTGAAATCAGCTATTCTGGAAATATCCCCGGCGGGTTGATAGATCAGGAGACTTTGCTGGAGTCCAAACCCGGAAAGCTTATGGCTTCTGCTTCTTCACTGGGTGAAATGAATCAAATACTGGCCCATCTGATCCAAAACGGTGTGGTTATCACCAAATTTGAAGAAATTCTGCCAAGCATCAACGAAATATTTATCAAAACAGTAACTGCTTCAGGTGAAGCTGTCAAAATCGATTGAAAATCATGGATAAGCTGTGGATCATCATCAAGAGGGAATACCTTACCAGAGTAAAAAGAAAAGCATTTATACTGGCTACATTCCTGACTCCTTTGTTTTTCGGGATTTTCTTTGTGGTTATTACTATCATTTTTGCTTACCAGAGCGATGATGTCCGTAAAATAGTAATTCAGGATCCGGGCGAGGTAATGGGCAATGCTATGGCAGATTCCAAATCCCTGTATTTTACCTTCAGCGATGAAACGCTGGAGGAGCTGAAAGTGCGATATAACAAGGAGGAGTTTGATGGCATTCTGGTGATTCCACCGGTCAAAGATCTGCAGTCAAAAAAAATGAAAGTGCAGTATCTTTCTGATAAACAACTGGATCCGGAAAGCAACAGTGCCCTTGAATCAGAATTGGAAAAAAAACTGCGAAAGTATAAGATTCGTGCGCTGGGTTTTGACCAGGAAAAGCTGGCAAGTCTGGATGTATCCATCACTATAGATCCGGATCAAATCAACAAAAAAGACGGGGCAGAAGATGAAAAAACTTTCACCTCTCTCACAACAGCAGTGGCGGCAGCAATGGGTGGTTTGATGGGTGTGATTATGTATCTAATGGTATTTATCAATGGCTCTATGGTGATGCGTAGTGTGATGGAAGAAAAAATGAGCCGTATCGTGGAGGTAATGATCTCAAGTGTGAAGCCCTTTCAATTGATGTTGGGCAAAATCATTGGTGTTGGCGCGGTCGGGCTGACTCAGTTTTTAATCTGGGCGATATTGATTCCTCTTATTGCATTAATAGTATCTCTCTTTATGGGAATTGACAGTAGCCCTCAAATGATGCCTCCCGGAGCAACGGGTGCTGAAGAATTGATGGATTCCGGATTAAACCCCGGACTATTGATTGCAGAAATTCAACGAATGAATTGGTGGCTGATCTTGCCGATGTTCATTGTATTCTTTCTGGGCGGATTCTTTATTTATTCTTCCTTATTTGCTGCTGTAGGTTCTGCTATCGGAGATGATATGGGTGAGGGGCAGGCCCTGACAATCCCTATAACAATTCCTGTAATCCTGGCTTTCTACATCATGATTGTGGCTATAAGAGCTCCTAATAGCAGTCTGGCAGTCTGGGCTTCCATTTTCCCGCTGTTCTCTCCTATTGTAATGCCGGCAAGACTGGCATTCAATCCTCCAGCCTGGCAAATTATTCTTTCTGCCGGACTTCTGATTTTATCTGTTTTCTTTTTCGTGTGGCTATCAGGCAGGATTTACAGAATTGGAATCCTGATGTACGGCAAAAAAGCAAGTTTTAAGGAAATTGGGAAGTGGTTGTTTAGTAAAGGTTGAAGCTGGATTATGGCTGCTGGCCCCTAGCTTCTAGCAAACAGCCTGTGTGAGTTCCGAGTGTGATTTGTTGAAGGTGTAATCCGGGGTGCTGGTTGTTTTGGCTGTTATAGCCATGGGCTGAGCCAGAATCTAGAAAGCTAGCCCCGGCTCCCGCAGCTTGTAGCTCAAAACTTCTTTTTCTCCTCCATAATAATTTGCTGGTTTTTCGTGTATGGAAGCAAGTAATGTCAATTGGATATAGATTGTATCTCGAATTTGACATCTAAACTGGCAAATTTATAGTCCCCTTCACTTCTCAAGGAAAAAGGCCATGATAGGGTTCACACTCAAACTCTTAACACCAACTGGCTGTATGCCAACAGCTAATGGCCAATCGCCAACAGCTGGCTGTTAAAACCAGCAACCGGGCTGTTCATTCATAACTCATAATTCATAACTCATAATTCACTATTATTGAGGCGCAATTTCAATTGAATTATCCCTCATTCTAAAGAAACTAAATTGAACTCAAATACTGATAAAGGCTTGGTCAGATCCCTCGGGTTGGGATTTGTGGTTGTAGTGCTTATTTCCAATGTCATTGGTTCAGGAGTGTACAAGAAAGTGGCTCCCATGGCAGATCAGCTAGGTTCTTCAGGCTGGGTGCTGATAGCCTGGGTTCTGGGTGGCTTGGTTACATTGCTGGGTGCGCTGAGTAATGCTGAAGTAGCCGGATTATTGGCAGATACAGGTGGAGAATTTGCTTACTTCAAGAAAATCTATAATCGCTTTGTTTCTTTCATGTATGGCTGGGCTAATTTTTCTGTGATACAGACAGGAGCTATTGCAGCACTCGCATATGTATTTGCCCAATCCCTTTCTTCTATCGTCGATATGCCTGTAACACTTGTTGGTTTACAAGATTTTTCTATTGGAGGAATCTTTTACCCTTTCCGGGATTTTACCACAAAATTGATTGCAATCATTTTGATCCTGACATTGACAATCTATAATACCAGAAGCGTCAAATCCAGCGCCAATCTCAACAAGATTATACTTTGGCTGGTAGGGATTGGTCTGAGTGTTATCGTCATCGCAGGTCTGACAAGCGGAAAAGCTGATCTTGCACAGAGTTTTGATTTCACTGTTCCAGTAGACAAACCAATCACGATCAGTGCTCTTTTCACTGCTATGCTGGCAGCTTTCTGGGCTTATCAGGGATGGCCTTCCGTGGGTTTTCTGGGCGGAGAAATCAAGGAACCCCATAAGAATCTTCCCAAAGGAATCCTAATCGGTACCTTATCGATAATTGGTATCTACCTGATTGTCAACGTCACCTACCTTGCCATCCTCTCCATCGACCAACTCAAATCTGTCCATGCAGCCGGAAATCAAATTGCTGCTATAGAAGCTATTAAAATGATTTGGGGCAGAGGAGGAGTAGTATTTATTTCTGTTCTGATATTGGTCACCACCCTGGGTTGCACCCATGCTACTATTTATGGTAGTGCCAGACCCTACTATGCCATGGCTAAAGAAGGTTTATTTTTCAAAAGCATGGCAAAATTAAACAGTTCCCACGTCCCCGGAAATGTGATGTGGTTTCAATGCACCTGGGCTTGTTTACTGGTATTTTCAGGCACTTTTGATCAGTTGACAGATATGGCTGTATTTGCAGTATTTATATTTTTTGCAGCAAGTGCCATCGGAGTTTTTATACTCAGAAAAAAGATGCCAAATGCCCACAGACCTTACAAAGCCTGGGGATATCCGGTGGTTCCGGCACTTTTCATCCTTTTCTGTATCGGCTTATTATTGAACACTATCATCACTCAGCCACGGGAAGCATTCATGGGAATGATCCTCATGTCTTCCGGTATCCCGCTGTATCTGTGGTTTAATCGAAAAAATAAAGATACTGAGCAATAATACTTTTATCTGAGCTTTACTCGTAGAGAAGTGATAGCGAGGTTCACTGCGTTCACTCGCTACAAGTGTCTTACTGCGCCTATGGCTTGTAAGGTGATGTTTTTTCGCGGGACAAGCCGCGAAAAAGTGATGTCTTGCTACTTTTTTCAGCTGCGCTTCAAAAGTTGCAAGGTGATGTGCGGCGCAGCGCAGCGAAGCCGGGACATCACCTTCCCGGGGGCCAGCTAATTCATTACATCAATAGAAGTAAATGGTTAAATTAGTAGTACAGGGTCGCGGCTCGCGGATTTCTTCCCGGCTGTTCACTTACTACTTACGCCTTACCACTTATGCCTTCTCTGGCTGTTCTGGATGTTGAGACTGTTTCATTCGGAATTTGAGTAGCCTCCTGGTTTTGCTCGACGGGGCTCGCTTCACTACTCGGTTCACTTCACAAAAAAGGTACGTTTAGTACCTTTTTTGTTCGTTCATCCCGGCTGTTCAGCCAGCAGCCAGGAGCCAGAAGCCAGAAGTGGCTGTTAATTTGGCTGTTCAATCTCAATTCGGAATTGGCTGTTAACCAGCAACCAGCAACTTGCAACCAGCTGTCTCACCCCATAAAACTCCGCTGATCCACCACCCCTACAAGTGTTCCATCTTTATATACAGGAAGTATTCGGAATCCTTGAGAATAAAAAAGTTGGTACAGATGCTTTAAAGGCATTTCTGCATCAATGGATTCAATATGTGTGGACTTATATGCCTGAATAAAATTGTCCATATCCTGAGCCTGCAAGGCTTTTTGTATACTCTGTACACTTAGATATCCCGATATATGGCCTGACACATCTGATACAAGGAAATATTGTTCCAGTGTGCGTTTACTTCTATCCCAGGCATAGCTGATGGGATCAAACTCATAAAGCACAGTAAATTGATCTCTGTAAATTTCTTCTACGGTTTTAAAACTCAGATAATCATCCATTCTCACATGCTTCAGCTCATTGGCAGCAGAGAGATAGATAAATACTCCGATAAATGGCAGAACAAATTGTTCCATCCACAATCCACCCAGGACAAACAGCACTGCAAGAATCTGCCCTATCCGCACAGCAATCAATGTGGAACTCACCCTGCTCCATCTCATGGAGAGTAAAGCTCTGAGTACCCGGCCTCCATCCATCGGAAATGCCGGTATCAGATTAAAGAAGAATAACACTATGTTCATAACAAGCAATAATGGCAAAAAATCGCCGGGCAGAATGGTGACTTCTTCCCGCTCCACCAGAAATTGGGAATAGTCAATCCCGAATCCAAAAATGATGATCCCTACCAGAATTGCAATGGCCACATTGACCAGTGGACCAGCAATAGCAATCAAAAACTCTTGTTTGGGATTCGAAGGAAGGTGGGTAAGTCTGGCAACACCACCAATAGGCGAAAGGATAATATCTACCGTTTTTACATTGAATCTGCGAGCCATCAGAGCATGTCCCAGTTCGTGCAGTACGACACAGATGAACAGGCAAATCACAAACAATCCATAAAGCAAAGTTGATTGCCAGGGCATCCCATGTCTCACTCCAATATACCCTACATACAAAAACAACAGACCGAATGTCCAGTGTATTTTCACCGGAATTCCAAAAAGTGATATTACTCTAAGTGCTCCACCTTCGATCATTATTTCCTGATTATCAGATATTTAATATTCAGGATACAATTCTCCATTCAGCACATTTCTGGAAATGACAAGCCTTTGAATTTCGGAAGTTCCCTCATATATCTGAGTGATTTTGGCATCTCTCATGAGTCTTTCTACATGGTATTCTTTTACAAAACCATACCCACCATGCACCTGCACAGCTTCCACTGCCGATCGCATAGCCACTTCTGAAGCAAAAACTTTTGCCATAGATGCCGCAGAAACATAGTCTTTGCCCTGATCTTTCAACCATGCAGCTCTATAAACCAACAATCTGGCAGCCTCCACTTCATTAGCCATATCTGCCAGCTTAAAAGCAATAGCCTGATGTTGACTGATAGGCTTTCCAAATGCTTCTCTTTCTTTAGAGTATGCAACAGACAGTTCGAGTGAACCGGCTCCAATTCCCAATGCCTGAGCAGCAATCCCAATTCTTCCCCCGGATAATACTTTCATGGCAAATTTGAATCCGAATCCGTCCTCACCAATGCGATTTTCTTTGGGAACTTTGACATCATTATACATGATGGTATGTGTATCAGAAGCCCGGATGCCCAGCTTATCTTCTTTTGCCCCGATCACCACTCCCTGCCACTGAGTGTCCACGATAAATGCATTGATACCTCTATGGCCTTTTTCTACGTCTGTCTGTGCAATAACTAGATGTACTCTGGAAGTTCCTCCGTTTGTGATCCAGTTTTTTGTTCCATTCAGGATATAATGATCGCCCATGTCTATTGCCGTGGTACGCTGAGACGTAGCATCGCTTCCCGCTTCAGGTTCGGAAAGACAGAAAGCCCCAATCCATTCACCAGTGCAAAGTTTTGTAAGATATTCTTGTTTTTGAGCCTCCGTTCCATATGTTTCAAGTCCCCAGCAAACCAGTGAATTATTGACAGACATGATGACAGAGCAGGAATTATCAATTTTTGATATTTCTTCCATAGCTACCACGTATGACACCGTATCCATTCCGCCCCCTCCATATTCTGGCGAAACCATCATACCCAGAAAACCAAGTTCAGCCATTTTTCTGACTTGCTCTTTGGGATAGCTCATATGATTATCGCGCTCTATCGCGCCTGGTTTCAACTCTTTTTGCGCAAATTCTCTGGCAGCCTCTTTCACAGCAAGTTGTTCTTCTGTAAGCTTGAAATCCATAGCAAGTATTATTTTTATCTGTTAACAAACCAACCCATGAGAGGTTGAAATTGAGCGGCGAAGATACTAAAATCAGATTAGAGCAAACTCTAAATTTCCCTTTTACTCAAAAACATAAAGGGGTAATTGATTATGGTGTGCCCCCGAGGTCCTGCATATAGAGCCAGGGCAAGCCCTGGCTCTATATGCAGGACTCGCGGTCGGGCTCTCCGCTTTACTTCGCAGAGCCGCATAGCAATGCGGCTCTACTCGTGCCCGCTGCGATCCCTCACCCGGGCAACTCTCCTGCTGCTTACAACCACATAATAATTTGCAAGTTTTCCTTCCAGAGTAGCAAGAAATGCAAATTTCACAGGAAGATTTAAACTTGAATTTGACTACCGGAAACTGGCAAATTTATAAATTGCTCAGAGCAGCTTTCAGCTACGACCTCAGAAGCACAAGCGCTTTGTGTGAGTGTCCGTAGCTGGAAGCTACGGAAAGCACTTTTAACCTTGGCCCCAGCGGGGCCTTACCTTTGTAGCTCCGTACAAAGAAAAAAACCAGCCCCAGCGGGGCTGCACATCTCTCTGCTAATAATTCAATTAAAAAGAACAAGTTCATGTTTCAAAGACAAGGAAAGACGGGGCTGTTTTCCACTGAATAAGGTGGAGCACCTCTGGTGCTCATATCGTTTAGTCCGAGCCATGTTACAAAGGTTTTGCCCCGCTGGGGCAATTGCATCAAGACCGCAGCTTGTGAGACTGGGCTATTCGCTAACAGCAAATAGCAAATAGCAAATAGCCATTAGCGGCTGTTCAACCAGCAACTAGCAACCAGCAACCAGCTTCCTGTGAGTGTGTCCGTAGCTGGAAGCTACGAGAAGCATTGAGTGCAGTGGCTGTTCAGCTAGAGGCTAGAAGCTAGAGGCCAGAAGCGGCAGTTTTCACCTATCTTTGTACAAAATATGTCCATGTCTCCCTCCCAAATCTCTGCTCAAATCCGCGAAATAGCCTCCAGGCTTGGCTTTGATCAGGTAGGGTTTGCAAGAGCAGAGCGTATGGATCCCGAAGCTCATCGACTCGAACAATGGCTCAACAAAGGCTATCAGGGAAAAATGTCCTGGATGGAAAATCATTTTGAAAAAAGAGTAGACCCGAGAATTCTGGTTCCGGATGCAAAATCAGTTATTTCACTCGTGTTCAACTATTTTCCTGAAGAGCTCCAGCATGATCCGGAAGCCCCCAAAATAGCGAGATATGCATATGGGGAAGATTATCACAAAGTACTGAAAGATAAGCTTTTCACTCTCCTGGATGAAATGAGGGCAAAATGGGGAGATATACAGGGACGTTGTTTTGTGGATTCTGCTCCTGTAATGGAACGCGACTGGGCAAAGAGAAGTGGCCTCGGATGGATTGGAAGAAATACACTGCTTATTCATCCTAAGCAAGGTTCATATTTCTTTCTGACTGAGTTGATTGTAGATCTGGAATTGGAATACGATCATCCTATTAAAGATTATTGCGGAACCTGCACCAGATGTGTAGATGCTTGTCCCACAGATGCATTTGTAGGAGAGGGTTATTTGCTGGATGCATCCAAATGTATTTCTTATCTCACAATCGAACTCCGGGAAGCCATTCCGAAAGAATTTTCCGGCAAGATGGAAAATTGGGCATTCGGGTGTGATATCTGCCAGGAAGTCTGTCCCTGGAATCGATTTTCTACACCCCACAAAGAGCCTGCTTTTCAGCCGCCCGAGCTACTACTGGAGCTCTCAAAAGAAGAATGGCTGGAAATCACCGAAGAAGTCTTTAATCCCCTCTTTAAAAAATCTGCTGTCCAAAGAACTGGCTATGAGGGTCTGAGGCGGAATTTGCGCTTCATCGCAGATTCAGCGGAGGGAGAGTTATAAAATTTAGTTGCTCAAAGTCGATTTCAGCTACGACCTTTGTAGTTCATATCAGCATGTCAATGTGTGGGTGTGAGTGTCCGTAGCTGAAAGCTACGGAAAGCATGAGTGAGAGTGGGCTGTTTCCTTGTGGCTTGAAGCTTCGTTGCTGCTGCTGCTTTCAACCAGCAACCAGCAACCAGCTTTGTGTGAGTGCCGTAGTAGAATGCTACGGGAAGCAGGGAGTGAGAATGGGCTGTTCAGCCAGAGGCTAGAAGCCAGCAGCCAGAAGCGGCTGTTTTCTCGCAGCTCGGGGCTCATGCCTCGCAGCTTCTTCCCGGCTGTTCGCCAACAGCCAACAACTAATAGCTAACAGCGGCTGCTCACAACAAGCAAGCAGCAACCAGATTTTTCTCTTACATTTGTCACTTAATCAATCCTGCGGATGTTTATTGCTTTCCAGATAGCCCGGCG
Organism: Saprospiraceae bacterium; assembly: GCA_016706365.1. Classification (GTDB taxonomy): domain Bacteria; phylum Bacteroidota; class Bacteroidia; order Chitinophagales; family Saprospiraceae; genus SLDF01. Next base: position 56,828 of record JADJJU010000024.1, on the reverse strand, counting down.
GTATGTTTTTGGCAAGAAATCAGCCAATGTCATAAATTACATTTCCATTTTTTCTGTAGTCGGCCTTGCGGTCGGGACAGCTGCATTGATACTGGTATTGTCTGTATTCAATGGTCTTGGTGAGCTTATTTCGGGCATGTTTGGAAGCTTCAATCCAGACATAAAAGTCACTCCTGCAAAAGGGAAATCATTCGATCCGGAAGTCATTCCATTTGATGAAATAAAGAATATCGATGGCTTGATAGCTTCAACTTTAGTCCTGGAAGATTTGGTATTATTTGAATACGAAAGTGGTCAGGCATTCGGTAAATTAAAAGGAGTTGATTCAAATTATCTCCAGGTCAACCGGGTTGCTGAAAATATGTACACCGGAGAATTTAAGGTGAAGGAAGGGAACCTGAATACTGTAGTGGCAGGCTTGGGCATAGCGGACAGGCTTGCGCTGAATGTATATGACCCATACGCTGTATTATATATTTATGCTCCCAAAAGATCCCTGAGACAAGGAATGGGCGCCCAACCCTTTCTGTCCAGGGCAGCACAGCCGATAGGACTTTTCAGTATACAGGCTGAGTACGACAATGAATATATATTCTGTGACATAGAACTGGCCCGGGAGGTATTTCAGCTGGACGGAATGGCATCAGCTTTGGAAATTAAGGTAAATCCCGAAAAGGAAAAACAGGTTTTGCTTGAATTGAATGCTTTACTTGGGGATTCTTTTGTTATAAAAAACCGGGCTCAGCAGGATGAGGCTTTTCTTCAGTTACAAAATCTTGAAAAATGGATGAGCTATATTATACTTTCCCTGGTATTGGTTTTGGTTGCATTCAATCTGGTTGGAGTACTTTGGCTCATAACAAGAGAAAAGCTGCAGGATATTTCTGTGCTTAAAACCATTGGGCTAAAGAATAACTCAATCAGGGGGATATTGATTTCCGCGGGCTGGATCTATGGTATGCTGGGATATCTGGCTGGATTGATCATTGCATTGACATTATATTATTTACAAAAGGAGTTTGCTCTGGTTACTATTCCGGATGGTTTTGCTGTGACCGCTTATCCAATCGCATTGGCATGGATTGACATGGTAGCCGTATTTTTTACAGTTTGTTTTATTAGTATCCTTTCTGCAATTCCCGCAGCTTATCGGGCTGCAAAAGCTCCGCTTAGCTTTGTCAAAAATTAGTTTAAATGGAATTCACCATTGTACAGTAATTAAATTTTCAATATGAGCTTGTCAAGAATTTCAATGGTTGAAACTAAAGACTAAAACCCTGAATAGGGGTTTTACTAAAGAGTAGCCCCGTATATAAATCCGGGGTGAACTGTAATAAATCAATCCTTTTGGCGGAGTTTTTGCAATTTTAATGTAAAAACTCCGCCAAAACAAATGGAAGTAACTTTGGCTTGAGGTCATGTTATTAATACAGGAAACCTATATTTGTACCTTTTTGAAGGAGAGCTTATGGAAGAATGGGAAATAGAGTTTGAGTGGCTGAAAACAAAGCATTTTATCAAAGAACGCTTTGGTATGGACAGGCTTCCTGATCTCAATGGAGTACTTCTGCTGGTCGGTATTCAGGAATTGGGATTTGCACCTGACACTTCAAAAAAAGAGGTCAAACAAGATCTGATGCACGTGGCTGTTTGCACGCTTCTGAGTGAATCCGGATATTATGAAACAGATGGGGTGGATTTGGATGGATGGCCACATTTCAGAAAATTAAAACCTGTAGAAGTTATCGGAGAAAAAGAACAGGAAAACCTATTGATAGAACATGTGGTTACTTATTTTAAAAGAGTTCAATTCCAATCAAATGACAAATAAGTCGGTTTTATATCTATTGTTGGTTATGGTTACAATTGGGTTAGTATCATGCGGTGATGCTGCATCTAAAAAGGAGCCTCAACAAGAAATTTCCAATCAGTACGTTCTGCTGTCTACGGATTTTGGTGATATGAAGATACTGTTGTATGATTCTACACCGGTACACAGAGACAACTTTCTAAAATTGGTGAAAGAAAATTATTACGACAGCCTGCTCATTCACAGAGTGATTCCTCAGTTCATGTTTCAGGGGGGAGATCCTAAAAGTAAAAATGCCGGACCTGATGTCATGTTGGGTGGGGGTGAACTGCCTTATGATCTTCCCGCGGAGATCAATCGGGGAATACATAAGAAAGGAGCACTTGCTGCAGCACGTCTGCATGATAGTGTTAATCCTGAACGCCGGTCCAGTTCATGCCAGTTTTTTATAATCCAGGGGGCTTCACAAAAACCTGACGGATCTCCATTGTGGGATGATTCTGTCCTTAATATGGTTCAGCAGAAGGGAGAATTTCGCTATACCCCGGATCAATTACAGGCTTATAAAACGATTGGTGGCCGGGCGGATTTGGACGGATTGTATACCGTATTTGGAGAGGTGGTAGAAGGATTGGATGTGATAGATAAAATTGCTGCACAGCCTACTGGGCCTGCAGACAGACCATTGTCTGATATTAGATTTACTATAAAAATGTGGAAAGAATAAATATGAAAAATATAAGTTATCTGTTTGTTTTTATGCTTTTATTGAGTGCCTGTTCAAGGCCGATGACGCGCTTTTCTTTTGAGCATAAAGAACGCCAGGCTCCGGTAGTAGTGCAGTTCTCTAACCAATCTGAAAATGCGGAACAATATCTATGGGATTTTGGAGACGGTAAAACTTCTACGGAAGCATCTCCATCACACAGATATGTGCATTCCGGCAATTATACCGTGAAATTATCTGCCACAAAAGGAAAAAAGACGACCACTAAAACTCAGCAGCTATTTATAAAAGCTCCCACTGAATGTCTGGTTGAAATTCAAACTGAATATGGAAATATGCTGGTGTTATTATTCAACTCCACCCCTAAGCACAGAGACAATTTTTTAAAACTGGCCGACCAGGGCTTCTTTGACAGCTTATTATTTCACCGGGTAATTGAAGGTTTCATGATTCAGGGCGGGGATCCTGCTTCAAAAGGAGCAGATGCTTCTGCGGTCCTTGGATCAGGTGGACCCGGATATACGATTGATGCGGAATTTGCTGATACGCTGGTCCATGTCAAAGGTGCATTGGCTGCAGCACGTACCAGTGATTCCGTCAATCCTGAAAAACGCTCTTCCGGATCGCAATTTTATATAGTACAAGGGCGCAAAGTAACACAGGACATGCTCGATACCTTTGAAGCGCAAAAGGGAAAACGCTATGGAAGAGCACAGCGGGATTTGTATACAGAAATTGGTGGTACTCCATTTCTGGATTTTGAGTACACTGTTTTTGGCAGAGTAATTGAAGGTCTGGATGTTATTGATAAAATAGCCGCAGTTGCAACCAATAGAAGCGACAGACCGGAAAAGAATGTTCAGTTTAAAATTAAAGTAATCAAATAAGTACTTCCTCAATATACTATTATGCTCATAAAGTCCATCCTAGGTATAGATGTTGGAGGTACAGGAATCAAAGCAGCACTAGTGGATCCTTCTACCGGTGAAATGCTGACTGAGAAGCTGAAGATTTTAACACCTAAACCTGCTACTCCTGCTTCGGTGAGCGTGATCATTCAGGAGTGTCTGCGTAAGTTTGACTATCAGGGTCCCGTAGGTTGTGGGTTTCCATCTGTTATCATGAATGATATTGCTATTACGGCTACAAATCTGGATAAATCCTGGATCAATACTCCGATCAGCAAATTATTTTCAGAAGTTACAGGTCAGCCATTTTATGTGATTAATGACGCTGATGCAGCGGGCCTGGCTGAAATGAATTTTGGAGCAGCCAAAGGAATAAAAGGCACAGTAATAATGATCACGATAGGTACAGGTGTAGGTTCAGGAATATTTATAAATGGAGCATTGGTACCTAATACCGAATTGGGTTTCTTACCCATGAAAGGGGATATTGCTGAGCGACGTATTTCCAATGTTGCCCGCAAGCGCAGCCACCTTAACTGGCTGGCATTCGGCAAGCGGCTCAATGATTATCTCACATTGGTAGAGCGCCTGTTTAATCCTGAGATCATTGTAGTTGGCGGAGGCATTTGCAAAAAATGGGAATTCTTCTCCAAACATATTCTCATCAATACTAAAGTCACACCTGCACTTCTTCAAAATAATGCCGGATGTATTGGCGCGGCGTATTATGCGCATCTTCAAGAGGTAACAGCCGGCTTCTAGCTTCTCGCTTCTAGCCACTGGCAAACAGCCTCGATGAAGAAAGCATAATCAGCTGCTTGTATCTAAATGCCCAAAATAGAAGGGATTAGTGTGTTGTAAACTTGAGATGATTTGTCGGCTGTTGGGGCTAAAGGCCAAAAGCCGGCTGCTCCACACCCACACTGCGCCAGGGATAGGAGCGGGCACGAGCGGAGACGCATGGCAATGCGTCTCTGCGAAGTAAAGCGGATAGCCCGGTCCCGAGTAATCTGAAATTGCATATTTAAATTTTGCAATTTCAGATTACCCCGGGAGGCGCCCAAAGTCCGAAATGCAAAATCGAAACTCATAAGCAAACCATTAAACGCAGACCAAATCCACAAAACCTTCGTTTAATAGGGTCGATTCCGAAGGAGATTTTCATCAATTTTTCACAAAGCGGTTTGTTTATCAGTAACATATCGTATTTTTGCACCCCTATGAGAATAAATCGGTCTATCCTGTTGCTTTTTATGGCTATTTCCATGTTTTCCTGCAAGAATGAATTCGAGAGAATCAGGGCAGGTGGCAATCCTGATATGATCTATGAATACGGATTCAAACTGTATGAAAAGGAGGAATACCTGAAAGCTCAGACACTTTTTGAACAAATATTGTCCAGTTACAGGGGTAAGGAACAGGCAGAGAAGTTGTACTTCTCATATGCTTACACGCATTATTATCTGAATTCCTATCTGTCCGCTGCATTTTATTTTAAAAACTTTGCCCAGACTTTCTCGACCAGTAGTCTTAGAGAAGAAGCGGAGTTTATGGCGGCTTTTTCGAATTATAAATTATCTCCGGGCCATAAACTGGATCAGACATATACGCTGAAGGCTATCGAGGATTTTCAGAATTTCATCAATCTGTATCCCAATAGCCCTAAAGTGGAACAATCCAACGCCTATATAGATGAGCTAAGGGTGAAATTGGAGCAAAAGGCTTACAATGAAGGTCAATTATATTTTGACTTAAAGCAATACCAGTCTGCCATGCAGAGTTTTGAAAATCTTCTGAGAGATTATCCGGAAACAAAGAATGCAGAGATGGTACGTTTTCAGATTCTTGAATCTGCTTATTTATTGGCAGAGAATAGTATTTATGAAAAGCAAAAAGACAGATATCAGGAAGTTCTCGGGAAACACGAGGTCTTCAAAAATAAATATCCGCGAAGCAAAATGCTGAAAGAAGCTAGTGCTATCCGAAATAAATCCAATGAAAAATTAAAAGAATTCAGCAATGTCAGATATCAAAACTAAAGTACAGAAAATGGATCCGAATGTTACTGCCCGCGATATCGCAGGAATGGCAGGTCGTGCATCCAACATTTATGAAGCACTGGCTATCATCAGCAAAAGAGCCAGACAACTTCAGGTGGATTTGAAAGATGAGTTGAAAACCAAGTTGGAAGAGTTCGAAGTGGTATCTGATACTATCGAAGAGATTCATGAAAATAAGGAGCAAATCGAGATCTCTAAATTTTATGAGCGTCTGCCAAATCCAGCTTTGATTGCAACGCATGAGTTTTTGAACTCAGAGCTTACCTGGAGAGAAAGAGAAGAGCGTCAGCCGGAGATCGAAGACTAGTATTTCTCAATCCATGCATATGAGTCTGGATGGCAAAAATATAATTTTGGGCATATCAGGCAGTATTGCTGCCTATAAGTCCGCTGTCCTGGCCCGTTTGCTGATCAAGTCGGGAGCCCGTGTACGTACAGTTTTCACGCCGGATGCCCAGGCTTTTATCACGCCACTTACAATCAGCGCTCTCACCGGTGATGCTGTTTACCACGATATTTCAGATCAGGGACAATGGAACAATCATGTAGAATTGGGTCTTTGGGCCGATCTGATGATTATTGCTCCTGCTACTGCGAATACGCTTGGTAAAATGGCCAATGGCATCTGTGACAACATGCTTCTTGCAACTTACCTATCAGCCAAATGCCCGGTCTATGTCGCTCCGGCAATGGATCTTGACATGTGGAAACACCCTTCTACCCGCAGAAATCTAAGCCTTCTTGCTAATGATGGAGTACGTCAAATTCCGGTAGGATATGGTCTCCTGGCCAGTGGACTGGTGGGAGATGGAAGAATGGCTGAGCCTGATGAGATAATTCAATTTCTGCTAAAAGCTCTTGAAGGCAAGCAAGTATTACAAGGTAAGAAAGTGCTGATCACTGCAGGACCGACTCAGGAGGCTATTGATCCTGTGCGTTTTATCAGCAATCATTCTTCCGGCAAAATGGGAGTCGCTGTAGCTGAAGCTGCTGAGGGAGCAGGAGCGGAAGTTCATCTGGTTCATGGACCTTTACAAATTCCAATCCCGTCCGGAATTCATACATATCCGGTAAAAAGTGCTGCTGAAATGCTGGAGAAAATGCAGAATCTGAATGCTCAGCTCAAGCCCGGTATATTGATCTTTACAGCTGCAGTTGCAGATTATAGAGTGTCAAAGGTATCAGATCAAAAAATAAAAAAGGAAACAACAGAATCATTGAATTTGGCATTGGAGTTGAATCCGGATATTGCATTGACAATGGGTGAATTCAAGCAAAATGGTGCATTGCATGTAATTTTTGCGCTGGAATCTGAGAATGGAGCAGAGAATGCCAGAAAGAAACTTAAGCGTAAAAATGCGGACATGGTCGTATTGAATATGACCGGGAGCGATGATGCAGGATTTGGAGTTGATACCAACAAGGTTTCTCTCATTTTCAAAGATGATCGCAGCGATGATTATCCTGTGATGAGCAAAAAAGAAGTAGCTCAACATATCATTTCTGCGATAGCATCGTTACTGGATAAAAATAATCATTAAGAATTCTGTTTATGCGTTTTTTACATTTTCCTCTTTTCTTACTACTTAGCTTCCTTAGTTTCAAGACCCTGTCAGCACAGGAGATTGTTTTTGAAGTGATAATCACTAAGCCAACTACTCAATTAGTAGATCCCAAGGTGTACAAAACGATGGAAAATGCCGTAATTGAATTAATAAATACCCGGAGATGGACTGAGAATGAGTATTTGCCGGAAGAAAGAATCAAGTGCAATATTCAGATCAATATAACGAAAGAACAATCAGAGACTAACTTTGATGCTGAATTGACTATTCAGGCTACCCGACCGGTTTATGGCAGCAACTATGAAACGATTTTGCTCAATCATGTAGATCGCGATTTCAATTTTTCTTTTGAAGAAGCAAGACCTTTAATTTATAGTGAGAATCAATTTACTGATAATCTCAGCCATGTGCTGGCATTCTATGTATATCTGGTTCTTGGATTAGATAATGATTCATTCTCCCCATTTGGAGGTGATGCTATGTTTCAGAAAGCGCAGGAAATCATCAATGTGGTGCCGGGTAGCAGTCCTCCCAGGGGTTGGAGAGCTAATGACGGTAACAGAAACAGATATTGGTTGGCAGAGAATATTCAAAGTCCAAGGGTGAGGGCTTTCAGAAAGTCATATTATGATTATCACAGGCTGGGACTCGATGTGATGCATAAAGATGCTATTGCAGGGAGAACTGCCATCTCTGCAGCTCTGGATGAAATTGAAAAGGTAAATGTAAACTATCCCAGCGCTCCAATTTTAATTGCATTTGTCAATGCGAAGAGTCAGGAACTCGCCGATATTTTTATTCAGGCTACGTCGGCAGAAAAGCTAAAAGTCTATCGGGTACTTACCAAGATAGATCCTTCAGCTGCAGCAAGGATACCGGAACTAAAACGTTAGCGAAGAATCAATTCGGTTCTGTCGGGTCCAGTGGAGATCATGCTGACAGGAGTTTCCAGTCTGTTTTCCAGATAAGCTATATATTCCTGAAATTCAGCAGGAGTATTACTCATTTCTGTAATACCTGTCAGATCCTTATTCCATCCTTTTAGTTCCTCATAAACAGGAACAATGTTCGGATCACTTAATTCGAAAGGAATTTCATTTACTGACTTTCCAGATATGTTATAGGTGTTAGCTGCAGAGAGTGTATCAAAATCATTGAGAACGTCCATTTTGGTCACTACCAGTTCAGTTACTCCGTTTATCATGCAGGTGTATCTTAATTGCACGAGGTCAATCCAACCGCAGCGTCTTGGACGTCCGGTAGTCGCACCAAATTCAGCACCGATGGCGCGTAGTTTTTCACCTGTCTCATCCTCTAGCTCAGTTGGAAAAGGTCCGCTTCCTACGCGTGTACAATACGCTTTAGTGATACCGATGACTTTACCTATTTTGGAAGGCGCTACTCCCAGTCCGGTGCAAACTCCGGCAGTGATAGTATTGGAGGAAGTAACGAAAGGATATGTTCCGAAATCTATGTCGAGCATAGTACCCTGAGCTCCTTCAGCTAAAATACGTTTGCCGGCTTTGAGTGCATGATTGATATAATATTCGCAATCCACAATCTGGAAGCTGCGCAGTCTTTCTATGGCATTCATCCAGAGATGCTCCTGATTATCCAGATCAAAATCTACTTTGGGATACATTTTGAGCAAGCCTAAATGTTTTTCTTTAAGGACCTGGTATTTTTCATTGAAATCAGGAGTCAGGATATCGCCGATACGCAAGCCATTTCTCCCGGTTTTGTCCATGTAAGTCGGACCTATTCCCTTGAGCGTAGAGCCTATTTTTGCAAGTCCTTTTGACGCTTCAGAAGCTGCATCCAGCCATCTGTGAGTAGGCAGGATCAAGTGTGCTTTGCGGGCGATCAGGAGACGATCTTGATAGGAAACGCCAAATTCATCCAGCTTGTCCATTTCTTTGCCAAGTGTGATCGGATCAACTACTACACCATTTCCGATGACGTTGATCAGATTGGATCTAAAGATCCCGGAGGGAATGGTGTGTAATACAAATTTTTTGCCATCAAATATGAGCGTGTGCCCTGCATTGGGTCCACCTTGAAATCTGGCAATAATATCATATTCAGGTGCCAAAAAGTCAACTACTTTACCTTTTCCTTCATCACCCCATTGTAAACCGAGGAGAACATCCATCTGCATAATTCATGTTTCAATTGATCTGAAAATTGAAAAACCTGACAGAATTTTCTATCAGATTTGACGCTTGCTTGTCGTAACAAATATACAGGCTAATTCTGCAATATTTTATTTTAATATATATTTTATGTGCTTATGAGCTAAGCTAATGGATGGATTGTCGGGATTACACCTTTCGGGATAAGATTTTTACATTTACAGGAAGTAGATTATCCACGAAGTACACGAAAGGGCACGAATGGTTTCTAAAATTAGCGGGGGAATAAAATATTCAGAAATAGTATCTCTGCTATACTCTTGAGACTTTTTAAGTTGAACACCTTCGGAGTTCTTTTTAGGTGTTTCTCTGACCCCGGGCTGCGTTTCACTTGCACGGGGTTATTTACATTAAACTCCTTCCGGAGTTTGATTATCAAAAACCAAACCCACAAAGAATCAGTACTTTTTCGTTTCTCCGGCTATTTGGCTGTTAAACCCGGCCTTTTATAATTTCTGTAGATTTTCAAGCTGCTCGTAACACAGTTGTCAATCTGAATTTGACGACAAGCAAGCAGGCACAGAAGTCGAGCCAAAGAACAAGCTTCAGGCATCTGCAGCAAAAATTTGAAATTAAATTCTTGTTCCAGAAACAAACAATTTAAGCGAGCGGCTTTGCATGCGTGGAGAGGAGAGCAGCGTAGAAAACAAGGAAATTTTAAACAGCCTTGATTTTTTGTTACTTTTGTATCAAGACAAAAGTACAAGAAGCTTGAAAAAAACGTCGATGTAAAACGAATAAGAGCAGCTGTTCAACTGATGTATTTATGGAGGTAAAGCTTTTAGCACAGCATTCGATTTTTTTAAGCATTCTATTCTGCCTCGATATAACCTTTTAAATCTTCCTCCTATTTCACCAAAAACACAGTCCCCGTCTGCTCAATAATTCTTCCGCTGGTCTGAGTGGCTTTGACACGATAGCTATATGCTCCAAGAGGTAATTCCTTTCCTCCTTTTGTGCCTTTCCAGGCAGTGTCTGGATCAGAGGTTGTGAATACCTGACCACCATAGCGATCGAAAATGTGCAGCTCGTAAGAATTGATGGATTCCCGGTAGAGAATGACAGGCTTGAATTCATCATTAAATCCTCCGGGAACCAGAGCATTAGGGAAAAGTAAAGTAGAATTTTGCTCCACACAATGAACATTAGATTGACTTCTAAGGGGCAAAACTCCCGTACATTCCTGTTCAAGATTACTAATCAGGACATAGCAAAACTGCGTATTTCCTGTTGCCGGGCCACTTAAACTCTCAGTGAATTCAAAAGCTGCAGCATTCAGCCGGGAAATAAAAATGATATTGGAACCTTCTACTCTGAAAATCTCATGATCCAGAACGGACTGTCCTTGAGTCGAATCCTGCTCCCAAAAAGCACGGTTCTGTCTGCCTGGAAGAACTGCCCCACTCAGGAATATGGTAGGAAATAGATTTGATGATACATTATCACCACAATTATCGATAGTCTCAATTCTGTAATATACAATACCCGCGCCAGCCAGGCCCCTTGTATCTGTAAATGTCTGATTGTTGGAGGTAAACACAGGATTAGTTTCCTCAAAAATTACCTGATCAAGATTGTCCGGACTACTTCCACTAAGAATACGGACTCTCTGCAAGGCTGCATTGCTGTTGATTCTCCAGTTTAATGTCACATCTCCATTTAGCTCAACGGTCACCAGTTCCAGACATAGATCACCAACAGGCTGTATGACTTGCGAACGGAAGCAGGATACAGTGGAAGAGGCTCTGTTATTGGTAACTGATTCACGGGCGACGACTGTAAAACAATAATCTCTGTCATCATCCAGTCCCCCATACACAAACCGCGTTGCAATGGTAGTATCTACGAGAACTGGTGCTGCTCCATCAATGCTGACAAATATTTCATAGGCATCCAGGCCATTGGCCCAGTTAAGGTAAGGATTCCATGTCAGTATAGCTTCCCTGGTGCAGGGATCGGTGACCACATTGAGCAGCATTGTATTGTGAAAATTATCAAAAGGCCCCTTGATGTCACAAGCATCCATTGCCAGGACATAGTAAATTTCTACCTGTCCATTTGGATCTGCTCCTTTGCTGAACGTATCTGTAGGCACAGAAAAATTACCGGGGCAGGCATATTGACTTCTTAGATAATAATATTTGAGTGGTATACCCGGTATAGCATTAATGTATTCAGTCTGGGTGATATTAGTAATAGTGGTCAACAAAGTATATGGCCCGGGACGAGTATCACTGATATAAATTTCCAGGCCCTGAAAAGCTCCACACGTATTATTGGGCAGCGACCATACTACAGTATCCCCTTTGACACAGAGAAAATCAGGCGGCACAATCTGAGCCTGCAGCGATGCATTCCAAAAGAACAGACTTACAATACAAATTGCAAAAAATTTCATTGACGGGGCAGATATTTTTGAATAAAATACTCCATCTCAACCAGTGTATCAAGGGTGTATTCCATGCTTATATTGTTATTGATTTTCTTTCTCAAATATACAAGACCAAGATTTTCGGCATACCATTCTTCAGCTTCTGTCTCCACTTCAAGTGTTCCTTCCTGATCAAATTCCAGCAAATCTCTGACAGACATTCTGATTGCGGGAATTGTTTTACCCTGAAAGATAAACGAAGTATCACCTAAAAAACGCCGATTGCGCGTGAGTGTTGTATTGCTGACGGGTTCTGTATCCTCTGTCCACTTCAGACTAAACAGAAATACACCCAGAGAATCGGTGACCCGGAAAGGAAATTGATTTCCCTGTAGCACTTCAGTTTTGATTTTTTCTGGTCTGCCTTCAGGAGTTGGACGGAATAAAACATAGTTTTCAGTAACAGTGCCATTTTCTACAACAACCTCTGACTGGAATTGCCGGACTTCCATATTGGGATCATAATTTTGGGCAGTCAAATACCATTTGCCATCTTGCTGAAGGGATTTGTAAAACCAATAATCCTCCGGTTGATCGGGTAAGGCTGAGGAATAGATATACACTTTGCCATCTTCAAGGGACTTGTAAGGAAAATAGTACTTTGTAATGTCTCTTTTACCTGAACTTTCTCCGCATGAACTCAACAGCGCTATTGCAAATAGCAGGAATAATGGAATTGAGACATCAATCTTATGTTGAAAAATGGAAATCCGTTTTATCATGCTGCAAAATTAATCAGAGTCGCCGCAATATGTGCAAAGAAGGGGAATATATTGCTTCGGAGGATAGAAGCGGTTTGTAATAATTTATGATTTACGATCTACGATTTACGATTGAACAGCCCGAGCAGCCAATTTAACAGCCGAATGAGCAGCAATTTTGTACACTAGTTGTTCAGAGTAGCTTTCAGCTACGACCTTAGAAGGTTCATTTCAGCTATGAGGTGTGAGTGCCGTAGCTGGAAGCTACTGGAAGCAATGGGTGGCAGTTGTGCCAGTGGGTGTGAATCGGTTAATTGGTGAATCGGTTAATCGATAACAGCATTTTTGTGTCTGGTGGTGAATTTGTCGTAAATGAATTAAAAATTCATGAAATATGGGATCTAAGTCGGAGACTTAGACCATCGAAGATAGGGATGGGGGACGATCCTCGACGAAAGAGCAGTACTTGCCTGCCAGTAGTAAGCGCTAGCTGTCACCTTTTGGTGCCAGCTAAAAGATGTCACCTTGCAAGCGCTGCGCAGCAAGACCTCACCCGTGTTTACAATGTCAGCTGGTAAGAAGCAGCAAGGGGAAAGCTGTTTTTAGCTGTAGAAATTGCGATTTAACTCAAAACACCAAATTAATCCCTGCATTCACCTGCCTGAATCCACCAGGCATGATACCAGACTGTCCGCGATTGAGGCGGGAGGCCAGAAATATGTCGTTGCCGATGTTTTTACCCACAAGGAAGACCGAGCAGCGGGTTTTTGCAAGTATGAAATCGTAGTTGATATTGAAATCGAATGTGTGATAAGCCGGAATTTTGCCTATTGCTCCATCAGAAGATTCGTTGCTGAAATTGGCAAATTCTGCATATTGTTCTCCAATGCGATTGTAGCTGAGGCCAAATGTGAATTTTCTGAAGGAATAAGAAACATTCAGGAAAAATGCCACTTCAGGTGAATAAGGAGCTGTTGCATTTTCAATGCCACCTTCACCGAATTTGTAAACTGTTCTGCTGATTTGCGAAAGATCCGCTTCAGTGAGAGGGCGGTTCAGTAACTGCTCTGTACCCTGGCCATCTCTTACATATACACGGTATCCCTCAGGATTTGCATTTACTTTTTCTATAAATTCATTCCGGGTTGCAGTATTGTGAACAACCTGAGTAAATAAATGCCTGTCAATCATTTCCCCACTGATAATACCTGTTTGAAGCAATGTGATATTTGGCTGAATACTGATTTTGTGCTCACTTAACTTCGGCAAAAGATCAAATCTCAGTGATGCCTCCAATCCTCTGATATTGATGACTCCGAGTTTATCGAAATACTCATTCCACCCAGCGAGATAGAAATTGCGGATTCGATTGTTGAACACTGCAAATTGCCCGCTCAATCTGCCATCTAATAATTCTCCACGTATACCCAATTCTGAGTTGAGACTGATTTCGGGCTGGATATTACTTGCGTCACCAAAATCCGGTGGAACCAATACTCCATCCCTCTCCACCAGAAATGCGAAATACTTGGATGGAGCTATGTAACCACGATATACACTTCCAAATACTTTGACCTGATTGACCTGATACGCCAGAGTCACACCGGGCTGGAGAATATTATAACTGTTTACTCTGGAAGCAGATTCCTCGCCGCCCGAATTGGGGTCTATCGAGCCGGCGAGACGATCTACTCTGTCCATCCACACCTGCTCAAATCTTAAGATTGGAGTAAGCTGAAATTGTTTCCATTGAAATTGATCTCTGATATATCCTGAAACTGATCTTAATGAATAAGCCAGATCCGTGGTAAATGTTCCACTTCTTGCCCATCTGCTCGAATCAGCAGTCAAGACCATATCTTTATATGTCTCAGAATATAATTTCAACTGCGCTTCAAGACTATTACTCCAGATATCGGAGCCTTTCCATTCTTTTTGAAAAGTCTCTTCTCCTCCGGCTACCGTAAAATGCCAGCGGCTATCAGCAGTCGATTCTCTGCCGTTGCGGATTCTGCCTACGCGCACAAAATCTTCTGCTCCAACGCTTTGACCTTCCAAATAAGAATATCTGTCAGAAAAAATATTTTCTCCCACATATGCCCTTACATCTGCTGCAGGAATGAGCGTTGTATTCTGCCTCCACCAGTCCCTTGCAAAATCAGATGCATATATTTTTGTCGTAAGGCTCATGTTTGTTCCTGCCAGCCATTTATGGATGATATCAAGCCCATAACGGTGCATAGTAAATCTGTCTGCATCAAATGGATTCTGGGTAGGATCCAATTTGTAAGTCAATGGAGTAATGGAACTCAGCGTTGCCTGATTACCCTCAAATTGGCCGCTGATCTTGAAATAAAGCGATTGATTTTCAGCCAATTCTGCGAATATTTTAGCATTCAGATTGATCATATCGACAGATGAATTTTGGGTAAATCCGTCAAATCTTTTATAAACTGCTTCGACCAATGTGCCTACTTTATTCCATGTTCCACCATATGAAAGCAAGCCAGTGAAATAGCCTCTCTGTCCACCCACAATTTTGGCACGAAGACCGGGCTGCTGAGGTGGTTTTGGAGAAATATAATTGATGATTCCAAACATATTATTAGGACCATATTTCAGAATGTCTGCACCGGTATACACTTCTATGGCGTCGATTCTGTCACTGATGGGATTGTAATAAATACCAGGTGCTGTGTATGGAGCAGTTGAGATGGGCGAACCATCTTCCATCATCAGCACTTTTTCAGATCTGCGTCCCCAGGAACCACGAATACTCACATTCAGACGATTGGAAAGGCCCATATCTCCAAGAACATTTACTCCGGGAATCATTTTCAATGCCTCTTCAGTCGAAATGGGCTGCATATCCTTAAGCAATTTGGGACTGATATAATAGTTTGTCCCTTCAAATGAACTCCGGAATGGCAATTGTGCAGCGCTTACCTGAACCTCTCTCAGAAATGTAGCTTTCTCTTGAAGTTCGATTTTCCCAAGATCTAGTTTCCCGGGAGCAAGATTTTGGATTTTATATTCATAGCTTTCAAATCCCAAAGATTCAATGGTCAGATGTAACTTTCCGCTGGGTACTTCCAGTTTAAAATGACCTTTCTCATCCGCATAATGTGCCTTATTATTTTCGGTAAAAATCAGGGCACTTGCGATAGGTTCATTGTGATCTGCGGAGAATATCTGGCCCTCTAAAATAGTGATTTGTTGAGCATTCAGGCTTTGGGTGAAAGCGAAGACATTGAATAATATGAAGAGAAGTAATAATTTATATTTCATTAGTGATAATCTGATTGGAGCTGCAAAGGTAAGGGCTTGGTTGCTTTTGATGGTATTTGATGAAGAGGAAAGGTGGATTCTAAGAGGATTTTAAGATAATGGAAAGTTGAAAGGGTAAAGGGGAAAATGGAACAGCCAGTGTAGAAGTTATGAATTATGAGAGATGAATTATGAGCCGCAGGTCGTGCAGCTCGCGCAGGGTGCCTCACGATGAAACAGCCAATTGAACAGCATCTACTGGCTTCTCGCCATTGGCCAATGGCTGAACAGCCTGAGCAGTCAGCTGTTGGCTTTTGGCCTTTTGCTGTTGGCGAACAGCCGGTTGGGAGTTTTGAGTTTGAGTTGAAACAGCCAATGAGCAGCCATTTTGTGTTTAGAGGTGGATTTATCATCTATGAATTAAAAATTCATGAAATATGGGATCTAAGTCGCAGACTTAGACCATCGTAAGTAGTGGGTGAGGAACACCAAGGTGATATGGAGTGAGAACAATTATCGCAGGACGTCACCTTCACCTTTTGCCGAAGGCAAAACACGTCACCCCTTCCAGGACGGAGTCCGGAAGGGACGTCACCCGTGCTACGACAATAGCCTGTTTAGACACAACTAAAATCCTGCTTTCAAAGAAATCATAAAATTGATTCCGGGTGCAGAAATACCCGAACTGAAGGGCCGGTATCGCTGATCTGTCAGATTTTCTAGTCCCGTGGAGATTGAAAAAGTGTCGGAGAGCTGATACATCGCTTTAAAATTCAGGGTATACCAGGATGGAGCATAATTATTGCCATTGGCGTCTTTGGCATAAATTTCGTCCTTGGACTTTTCTTCCTGCGGGAGGTCTTCAAATTTTCTTTCTGCCTGATACATGGAATACAATTGGAGACTCAGTTTTCCTGCCTTGAACTCCAGTCTTGAGACGCCGAACATCGGTGCAGCGTGTCTTGAGGTACTGATTGTGCCATCGTCCAGTTCTTCTTCACCGATCTGAATATTTAAATCTGAGGAGAAAGTGAATCCTCCGCCGATTTTCCACTCTAATCCTGCCTGCAGACCGTACACATTTGCCACAGCTGCATTCTGGATGGCCTGAACTCGGGCCATTTCTCCCAAATACAGTAAACTGTCTTGTCCATTCAGAGTATAATTTCTGCGCACCAATGCATTCTGCAGGACAGTGTAAAAGCCTGTCAGATCAATCTTGAGCCGATTGCCGAAAACTTTAGCGATGCCCAGGTCTGCATTATAAGCGTATTCAGGTTTCAGATCAGGATTGGGAACAGTTACTGTTCCGGGTTCAGAATCAAATACCTTTCCCAGATCATCCACATTTGGAGATCTGAATGCTGTACCCAAATTAGTACTTAACACCCAGCTTTCTGAAGGTTTGAAAACAGCTCCAATACTTCCCGTCAGATTGCCATTGTTGATACTTGCTGTGCTAAATGGAAATGGGAAGAAAGGAAGATTATTGCTGAAATCGGCCTCCATGAAAATGTGATTATATCTCATTCCTCCTTGTAAAGTTAGTTTCTGTGTGAGATTGTAAGCGTCGTTGATGTAAATTGCCATGGAGGTCCAGGCAGCACTTGGGTATCTCGATGCTCCGACTGTCTCTACTCCGTTGCTGATATCAGTCAACATGCCACTTGATTCCACATCATTGAGCACATATTCGAATCCATAGAAAAGTGTATTGGAAGCAGAAGTCTTTTTTGTAAAATCCAGATTTGCTGAATAAGCCAGCACTTTTTCTGTTTGAGTATTCCTATCAACACTATTCAGATTGCGATCGATACGACTTTCTTTAAATGTTTGTTGGGCAATTCTCAAGCTAAGCTGATCATAAGCTACATTTGCTCCACTATGGGTAATATTTAAATTATGCATCTGCCATAATTGCGGCCCATAATTCCATTCCGCATGCCTGGCAGTTCCGTTACGCACCCTATTATGCCTGTCATATCGACCATAGGGTGAAGTATTGGAAAAATGATATCCGTACTGGAAATCCCACTTTTCATTGGGAGAAAAGCGAATTTTCTGCATAACATTCATCTGCCGGTAAGCTGAAGGAATTTGTAGCAAGGGATCATCCTGAGTGATTACCACATCTGTGTCATTCTGTCTCAGCACAAAATATGGTTTGATATAATCTTCAGGACCATAATTTCCCTGACGAAGATGATCATAATTCCAGGAGCTGATACTGCTGAGTAATGACCATTTTTTCCATCCGATATTGACATCGAAATGTCCTGTTTTTTCGGAATTTGCAGAAGAATAGCGGGTCACAAACTTTCCGCTTATCAGTGGCTTTTCATCCAGAGAAAACTTTGGATTCAGTGTCTGGAAGCTCATCACTCCACCAATGGCATCACTTCCATAAATCACCGAGCCGGGTCCGAAAAGCACCTCCGTACTTTCTGTGGCAAAAGGATCCAAATTGATCACATTCTGAATATTTCCTGATCTGAAAATAGCAGAATTCATTCGCACTCCATCTACAGAATAAAGCAACCTGTTTGTAGCGAATCCCCTGATCATGGGACTTCCACCGCCCTGCTGGCTTTTCTGGATAAATACTTTACCTGAAATGCCCAACAGATCTGCAGCAGTCTGAGGATTCTGCAGTGCTATTTCCCGGGCTGAGATGGCAATGATTTTGGAAGGAACTTCGCCCGACTTTTGTCTCCATCTACTGCCTGTCACCACAACTGTCTCAAGGTTTAATCCCGATGATTGCAATGAAATATTAAATCCATCTCTGGAAAGTTGATCATAGCTGATAATCATGGATTGGTATCCCAGCGCAGTTATTACAATCACATCTGAGCCTGCAAAGCCTGAAATATCAGCCTGACCTATGGCATTGGTAGTAGCGGATCGTCTGGGTTCCTCACTGGTTAATACTGCCAATTCTACAGGCTGTTGTGATTCCTGATCTTTAACAATAATGGTTTGTGCAGTTAATGTGTATGTAAATCCCCATATAAAAAACAATAAAATTCCTGATTTCATTGATTTATAAGTTTTGTAATAAAGTAATGGCAATGCCATTGTACCAGGTACAATAGCATTGCAAATGCCATATCTTAAATAAGTAAATGGATTATCTGAACTGATATCAAATTGCTTAAATGAGGCATATTCATTGGTTGGGCAAAAAAGCGATTTGTAAAAAGTCAGCCATTTATCCTGCGCCCTGGATTTAACAGGATTCTGCTTTAGCATATTAAATACAGTCGCTGCAAGTTCTTTATTCAGTGCGGTTTCCGCATGATCCCACCAGCAGAGGTAAGTAACTGAATCTCCCAGATACGTCCTTTCTACTATATCATACATCTGTTGATTGTACTCAAACTCTTTGGAATGTTCCCATTTGAGCAGAGTCGAAGTATCTTTCAGATGAAAAGTAAACGCAACTAATTCATGCTGACTGGCCCCTTCCATAATGATCCTTTTCACCTGCTTTCTGACTTTTGTCTTTTGGTATTTCAGACATGAGATAGTTATGATTGCAGGAGCAAACAAGGAGAGGGAAAGTAATATGATGGCGATTCGCTGTATCAAAACTTTGGTTTCAGAAATTCAAAGTTCTGAATTTTAAAGGAATACAGTGGATAAAATTTTAATGGAAAAGCAGATGGAGATTGAATATCAATTAAAACTGTTTCTATGAAGGCTATTGACTTGCATGAATCAAATAAGATAAATTATTTCCTTACTGATCATCCTTAGTTTCCATTGATACTATATTCAATATTATAACCTTTGGATCTCATGAGATCCAAAATTTTATCATTTCCAACAAATTCGCCATCAACTGACCATATAGTTAAATGATGATTTCCAAGTCTTATATCATCCTTTTTGGATTCAAAAGTCCCATTGTCATCCCAAAAATCAGTAGTTATGAGAATACAGGAGGGGGTAATTTTTTCAGCTTCTAATGAGTTTTTGTATTGTTTTGGTTGGAGCTCTGATTGAGAAGTGACAACTGTTATGTGATAAACATTTTTTGATTTCACAAATTCAATTTCAGCTGGAATATTATTAAAGTCCATGCAAGCATTTCCAATAAGAACGGAGTAAGTTCCTATCAACTTATCATCTGTAGGATCATTATTTAAATTATTTAAAATAATGCTGTAGATCAACATCCTACAATCCTTCTCAACGATCTTATATTCTTCATGAACCCGACTAAAATACTGTGAATAAGAACTTAAAGAAGCTAACAACAAAAGCGATAGCGAAAGCAGGGTCTTTAGCTTGTTCATGTATTTAGAAGTTTTTTCCAATAAGAATTAAAAACCGATCTAATATGACGCGAATGTTTTGGAAATATTTCTCTGCTGGGCATTATTAATAAGAGCGGCTAGTTTATAACAACTTGTTAAAGACAAGTACATTTAGAACTTAGCGTTCACGGATGTATTATCTTTGTGACAGAAATTTAAATGTTGATAAAAATACTTCACATATTATTGGCGACCAGCATATACCTCAGCGGTATCGGTATTGCGCTCAATAAGCACTATTGCAAAGGTGACCTGAAGTATGTGTCGATTACAGTGCATGAAGATGGTTGTGGAAGTGCAGGATGTGAAATGCAGAATACATTGTCTCTTTTGACCAGTATACCTAAAGAAAACCTGAAACCATGCTGCATTAAGGCTCTGGAAGAAATGGCAGCTGAGAAAAAATCCTGCTGTGAAGACGAAACCGACTTTGAAAAAGTAAAGCAAGAGCTGAAGTCCGGAACTCAACTGGAGCTGAATCAATTGATCCAGCTGGCTTATATTATTATTCCACAAGCAGAACTATTATTCTCAATTCCTCTTAGTGGAAAACAGTGGAATTTTCTTCACTATCACCCACCGCTCAGCTGGACTGACATCACGGTCCGCCTGCAAACTTTCCTGATTTGAATGATTTGATCTGATAATCTGTTGATTATCAGGGTATCTTACATTAATGCATGGTACACCGTTTGTAAATTGACAGAATGGATTGGCTATTTATGCCTTATATTCTTTCCTTTTCAATCAAATCTTTGAATCAAAAAATGAAAAATCAACACTATACACTGCTCCTTGTTATGAGCATGTTTGCCTGCAGTGCATGGGCACAAGGACCTCCCATCCGAACTGATAAACCAATCATGCTGGGAGCCAATAAAGCAACTATTCGTACCTATTATCAATACTTCAAACATCAGGGAAGTCATTACCATATTGTCCCATTGATGTTTGAATATAATGTCAAAAGCAATCTGGAACTGGGAGTAGAAATTCCTTTTGCATCTGTCAGCGGATTTGACAGAAGAGAATCTATGAAACCCGGCGATATGATGCTGAAGGCGAAATATCAGTTTCTCAGAAAAGACAAAATGGGCCAAACATTCAGAATGGCTGTGAAAGCCAGTGAAATGTTTCCTACAGGAAGACCTTCTGAAGTACCCCATGTGGGAATGGGAGCGTTTCAAACATATGTAGGTGCTGTGGCCGGTTTCGAATCATTGAAATATGGGATTGTAGGCGAATTGGGATACAATCATTTTTCGGAGATACATCCCAATTACCTGGAATCCAGAATGTCATTTGGAATTCCACTGAAAAAGCCGGTTTATCCGGTGAATCAGGTGACTTTGTATTTTGAATACGAAGCAAGATGGATGCCTGTATCCAATGACCATGCAGTATATGCAGCTCAGGGGATTCAGTTTGCATTCAAAAGCTATACCATCGACCTTTCACTGCAGGTGCCACTTGTGGAAAAGGTGCCGGTCCATTTTACCCGGGATATAGCTGTCTTAATTGGTGGTCGTTTTATTATTTAATATCAAAAATCATTTAATCATGAGAAATATAATTGTTTTAGTTTTTGCACTTGGAATGAGTCTTCAAATGTCTGCTCAAAGCAGAGATACTATTCGTGCTACTGTTGATGGAATGGGTTGCCCGTTTTGTGCCAATGGTCTTGAAAAGGCCTTCCGTAATGTAGAGGGAATTCGCCAGTTTAATATTGACCTGGAAGGAGGCACCATGCAGTTTTTGGTTCCTTCGGAGACCAATTACACGCCTGAACAAGTTGTGAAGACGGTCGATAAGGCCGGATATACTGCTACTAAAGTCAGCATTCACAGAGCAAATGGCAAGATTGACGAATATAAACCTGCTGCAGCAGTCACAGCTTCAGCAGAAAAATACAAAGAGAGCATATTTCCTGTAGCCGGCAATTGCGGTATGTGTAAAACGCGCATTGAATCTGCAGTCAATGAATTGCCTGGGATATTCTTTGCCTTCTGGAACCAGGAGACTCAAAAACTACATGTGCGTTTTGATGAAAGTAAAATCTCTCAGCTGCAAATCGAACAAAAAGTCGCTTCTGTGGGTCACGATACGCCAAATGTAAAGGCTGATAAAGATGTATATGAGAAGTTGCATGAATGTTGTCAGTATGACAGGAAAGGGGAGAAGTAGATTTCAGATGTCAGAGTTCAGGTTTCAGTTTGAAAACAAACAGCCCTTTAGCAGCCAATTTATGATGTGTTAAAAACTCAGTCCGGGGATTTGTGAGAATTACATTTCACAAATCCCCAGCGTTTTCCGCTTTTTGCTGCTGCAAAACCCTCATTGCACTGAGGGGGGTTGTCGTCCTCATTATAGTCATTACCAGAAACAAGTAATTGACCATCCAGAGAATATATTCCCTTCACAAAGCCTTCTCTGGATATTTTTAATCCACCTTTTCTGCCAGTATACCAGTTTGAGCTTTCAAACTCAAGTTTCGTTTTTAATTTATAGACTATGTACACCCCGTTTCCAATGTACTCAGCAGGACGACGGAGTTTCTTGGTTAATGGTTCAAATTTTTCATTAAATAATTGGAAGCTTTTGCCTTGAACTATTGTATAAATTCCGTCATCATGATATAGGATTTCATCATAATTATCCGCTGGTAATAAAATTGTATTTGTAGTATCCAAAACACCTTTAAACCATCCTTTTATGGGATTCTTCATTTCGAAAATTGCAGCACCATTAGACATAAATGTTGTTGTATAACCATATTCAAATGGTATCACCTCTTTTCCATTGTGGTCGAGATATCCCCATTTTTCATTCTTATTTCTAGCCGGAAGTTTGCCGTATTTCATTTCACCGTTGCTAACAAAAATATCTTTTACCAGCTGATTCCCGTCAAGATCACAGATTGTCCCTAATCCTGTATTTGAATTAATTCCCATCCAACGATCAGCAGATAGATATTGGATCCGATCAAATTTCCAGTCTGATAGTTTTTGTAATTGATCAGTATGTAGTTCCAGGTCACCTCCTATGGTGCATGCAATATTATAACCTGCAATTTCGAGAAGCCACATACTAGGCTCTAGTATTACTTTGCCGGCAGGATCCAGCAACCCATATTTTCTATCCTCTCTGAATCGGATTCGCCCATATTGTATGATGGAATCTATTTCATCATAAAAAGGAGTCAATGTACTGCCATCTGCATGAATTAGCTGTTGTCCTTCATAATTTTTTTGACATACAAATAAATCTTCACCTGCATATAGAATCGAAATATATTCAGAAGAAATAGGAGTACCGTCTGCCTCAACCAGGATGTAAAAACCACCTTTCTTCTCAATGTAGCGAATACCCGAAGCAGTTTGAATTTCAATTTTATTAAATTCAGGTGTTTTTATTTCCCATTCTCCACTTTCTTTATTTTTAGTTACTTCTGTATGATCGCCATTTTCCAAAACAATTAAAACCTTACCATTTTCGGTTTTGATCAACTCTTTGAATTTGGGTTGAATAATCCAGCTTCCAGTGCTGTCTATAAAGCCCCACAGATCTTGCTTTTTTGCGGGTGCAATACCTTCATAGAAAGGAAAGACAGCATCAAATTGAGCGGGAATAGCAAAATGAGGAGATTTACATGAGCACCAGAACAAACAGAGCATCAGTGAGAGGATTTTATATGTAATTGACTTATGCATCGGCGAAGAAAGTTAGAAAACATCAAGTGTAAAAATAAATCAATTAGAGGTACCTGAAACCTAAGCTTTGAAATTCATTAAAAAATAAGTTTCAATATATTTTGAAACATCAGAAATCTGATTTACATTTGCCACATGAATTATAGCGAAGCAAAAAACAAATTTATAAACGCCTGGGGAAGTTTGGCAACTCAATGGGGTATTAATCGCACCATGGCTCAGATTCATGCTTTGCTATTCATCACTCCTGGGCCACTCAGTGTAGAAGAAATGATGGAAGAGCTGCAAATTTCAAGGGGAAACACAAGTATGAACCTGAGACAGCTGATGGATTGGGGAATTGTTTTTAAAGAGATAAGATCCGGAGATCGTAAGGAATACTTTTATACTGAGAAGGATGTGCACGAATTGGCCAGAATCATCATGGCAGAAAGATCCAGAAGGGAAATTCAGCCTACGATCCGAATTTTAAGTGAAGTGTCTGAGCTGAAGGAGGACGGCACAGCAGAGACAAGGGAATTCATCAAACAAACCAAAGCAATGTTTGAGCTTACATCCACCGCTGATAGCATGATCAATCGTATGGTAAAACAAAACAAGAATTGGCTGACCAATGCAGTAATCAAATTATTTACCTGATTTTTTTTGTCGCAAACTTTCAAATATATCTGAAATTACAAATATTATGATACTTAAAATCAATTATTACTTTCAGCTGATCGTCCTCATAATATATGTGATTTCCAATGTAGTTGCATTTAATGGAATAGTGTTGATGCAAAGCTTGCTGTACCTGGGAATACTTCATTTGGTGTCTTTTGTCTTGCTCATGATCCACCCTTTGAGCAGGTCTGGTACTTTATTCAGTAACTGGATGCTATACCTTGGTGGAGTAATTCTGGTTTTTTTAATGATTATGGCAGCTAATAGTCAGGGAGTCATGGTTTTAATTGTACCCATCTGCCTCATATTGGCTCTCTTCTTTGTGTACAATTCTTATCAACTCTGGAAAACCCGGGAATATGATAATGCCTGAAACATATTTCTGGATCAGTTTTATGCTGTACATGCTGACCGTGATCATAGGAGTTGTGATTCCGGGAATCGTCTTATTCCGCACAGGAAAGGTGTTTTTGGAATACCATTTTGCAAACATGCCTTCCTGGGTAAGCCCAATCAATAAGACACTTTTAACAGGATATTATCTTCTCACCGGCGGATACACATTCTGGAATCTTACCGGATGGCCGGAAATAAATAATCTGAATGTATTGCTGGAAACCATCTCAATCAATACCGGGCAGATCATACTCTTTTTGGGTGTTTTTCACCTTTTCAATGTGATGCTCCTTTCAATAATAAATAACAGAAATCAATTTATAAACCAATAAAACATTCATCATGGAAAATGTGATTCCAATTACACACAATCTCACAGCGGTGGCATATTACATATATCTTCCGCTGACGCTTTTGCTTACCTGGTATGTAGCATATAATTTATTCAAAAGCGGTAAGCTATTTATGCTGGATATTTTCAGACAAAATGAATTAATGGCTCAAGCCACTAATCAATTGTTCAAAGTAGGATTTTACCTTGTGGCCTGTGGATATGCACTATTGCAGATGCCTGTCCATTATAATAAATTAGTGTCTGATAAACAGGATTTGCTGGAAGTCCTTAGCTCTAAAGTGGGCTGGTTTGCTTTTTTCCTTGGATTCCTTATAATCTGATACTGTTCTTCAGAGGACGTAAAAAGGCAATGCGTCCAGCAATAGTGCAGGAAACTTAAGCAAATATTTCGCTAAATTGATGAAATAGTGGAGTGGTAGGACCTGATTCATTTCCCTGTTTATCTTTATAATTCATCATGCTTTTCTGTAGCTTTGTTTACATACAAAATGAAGCTATATGAAAAGGATTTCCTACCAAAGAATCAGCAGCGCCATTATTGGCTCATTTAAAAAATATCCTATACTGCTGATAGTTTCATTTTTGCAGACTGCCATCATTCTGAAGTATATTGACATTGATTATCAGGACTATGCATCGAAGAGTTTATATTTAAAAATAATGCTTTGCGGATTCATTTCATTGCCGCTGGTTTATAGTGCAGGCTATTGGCAACGGGTTTCAGGTAAAATACAATGGATTTCATGGCTGCTGGTGATGGTTTTGACAGGATTAGCTGCATGGCAAATTTGGGAAATCCCGAAGAATGCAGAAATACTCGCATACTACTTTGCCGGATGGATTGTCACAGGGATTTTAATTGCGCTTGCGGCTCCTATCCGATACTGGAAAGGAGAAAGTGCCTATTGGGTGTATTTGAAAAATCTGATCACATCAGTTGTGTTGGCCGGACTATATGCCTTGGTTCTTTGCATTGCCCTATCTCTGGCAAGAGCAGCCTTGGTCAATTTATTTCAAATTGAAAATCCCGGTTTTACTTATGAAGATGTAGCCATTGTCTGTCTTGTGGCACTGTTTGTCTTGCTTTTTGTTGCGATCGTTCCGGACCAAAAAGTTGAGGATGAAACCGGCCCGGCTCCTGCATTCATAAAGCCAGTAGTTGTTTTTGTATTTCTTCCCCTATCCGTCCTTTACGTGGGAATTTTATATGCTTACGGTGTCAGGATGTTGCTATTGGGGGAATGGCCAAGAGGCTGGGTTACCTACCTCGTATTTTCGGCTGCGGTTTTAACAATAGTAACTTACATCATCTGTCACCCATTGAAAGATGAGCGTCAGACATTTGTTCGACTGACCAGACAATGGTTGTTTCCCGCTTTGCTTCCACTCACAATAATTCAATTGATGAGCATAGGTATGAGGATTAGCCAGCATGGACTAACATTCAACAGAGTAGTAGTATTGAGCATCGGAATTTGGTTATTACTGACTACTGCATATCAGGTATTTATCCGGCGAAAAACTTTAATTTGGTTTCCACTTAGCTTTCTTGCCTTTACTTTATGGGTATTATTCAGTCCCTGGAGTGCATTTGATCTGGACAAAAATCATAGAAAAGACAATATCAGAGAAGTATTGCAAAGTCTGGAACCACCTGTTGAAAGGCTACCTGAGAAATCAGTCATCATCAAAGTAAAGAATGAACAATTAACTGAAATTTCAACTGCATTCTACGATGCTTTGTCTTTACATGGCCTGAGTGTTATAGAAGAATTTGTACCAGACTCATGTTACAACCTGATGCAGGAAAAAGAACAAACTGACCGCAATTCTTCCGCTCATACCACTATGCAATATATAGGTCAATGCACTGCGATTGACTTTGGAATGGGTAATCCCGTGGAAACTGCTGATTTTGACAATCGATTTACCATGAATGCATCTCATCAGATTTCAGAATTTGCTATTGATGTCAAAGGCTACAATTCACTTGTACAATTTCAATCGAATAATATTCGAAATCGAACAAATGGCATGAAGGTCTATGCAGACAGTTCCCGAAGAACAGCACTTTCATTTATGCTGGATAATAATCAATTGATTGTTAAAAGGGACAATCTCCCCTGGGCAGAAATTTCTTTGGAAGAATTAAGCGCAAAAATGTCCCGGGACGCTGTGGACAAATACACTCTTGAAATGAATCTACAAATCTGGACGGGCAAAACTATAGATGGCCAACCGGTAAAAATTATTATTTCATTTTTGGAGGGAAGTTTCAGAGAAGGGAAAGCTGAGATTGATTTTCTGAATGGGTATTTTATGTACTGAGAAGCTGGCTTTTAGCTTTTGGCTTTGGGCTTTTGGCGAACAGCCGTGATGCTGCGAGGACATTTATTCCCTCGATCTGCACGTGGGTTGCTGGTTGAACACCCTGGTATTTACATGCTTGTCCAGAATTGTGAACTCCGTTCTTCCTAGATGATTTCCTCGTAGAGAGCTGTTCAGCCCCGCTGGGGCTGGAAATTCTTCTTTTTATCCGTGGCTACAAAGGTCGGGCCCCTCTGGGGCCAGTAGTAGACTAAAGTATGAAACGTCAGCTACGAACCCCATACAAACTCAAACTCAAAACTATGAACACACCCGCGAGCTCCGCTCGCACATCACCTTGCAACTTTTGAAGCGAAGCTGAAAAAAGTTGCAAGACATCACTTTTTCTTTGCAGAGCAAAGGAAAAACATCACCTTGCAAGAACAGCGCAGCAAGACATCACCGGTGCTAAGACTAAACCCACTTAACCACTCCTCACACTAAAGCCTCTCCCTCCGACTTTCTATATGCTTTGTATCTGTTTTTGCCGAACTTGGTGCCGTTGAATACACGGCTTTTGCGTAATTCGACCCGATCTTCTTCCGGAATCTGGATAAAATCTTGACAATCATCCGAGCAACATTCTTCGTATTTCCCGCTACAATCTGAACATTGTATGAAGAGCAAATGACAGGCATCATTTGCGCAATTGACGTGAGTGTCACAGGTATTGCCGCATTGATGACAATGGGCTATGACCTCATGGCTTATTCTCTCTCCGAGACGCTCATCGAAGACAAAGTTTTTGCCTATGAATTTATTTTCCAGATGTTGCTCATTGACCTGACGTGCATATTCAATGATTCCACCATCCAGTTGAAACACATTTTGGAAACCTTTGTGCTTCATATAAGCAGAAGCTTTTTCACAACGGATACCTCCTGTACAATACATCAGGATTTTCTTTTCCTTATTCTCAGAAAGCATGTCAGAGATGATCGGAAGGGACTCTCTGAAAGTCTCTACATCAGGTGTGATGGCATTGGCAAAATGGCCAACTTCGCTCTCATAGTGATTGCGCATATCGACCAAAATGGTTTCCGGGTCCTCAGCCAGTTCATTAAACTGAAGTGCATTGACATGAGTACCTCTGTTTGTCACGTCAAAAGTATCGTCCTCAAGTCCATCTGCAACAATCTTTTCCCTGACCAATATTTTGAGTTTGAAGAAAGATTTTCCATCGTCTTCTATGGCGATATTGAGTCTTAATCCCTGTAAAAAATCAATTGTATTTAAAGCATTTCTGAAGGAATCAAGGTTCTCACTAGGCACGGAAATTTGCCCGTTTATCCCTTCATTGGCAACATAAATACGGCCTAAGACACCCACTTGATCCAATGTGACGTATAGATGATCTCTGAAGAAATTTGGATTGAGAATTTTGTGGTATTTGTAAAAGGAAAGCGTCGTTCTTTGTTCATTGCTTTCCTTCATTAGGCGCTTGAGTTCCTCGCCGTTGATTCGGTTATATAGTCTCATTTTATAGAAAAAGTACGTGTTAACAATAGCAAGGTGCATACTTGCGGTTACCAGCCTACTGATAAAATCGACGCAAAAGTAGCATTCTCCATTGGATTCAGGACGAATCTACAGGGATGATATTCGTCACTTTCCACAATTTACCATTTCTATCATTCGATAAGTTACAGTAAATCAGTTGTTTATATTTTAACGTGTCCTGATTTCAACGCAAAGATTATTTTTCAGACAAATTGTTTGTCTTCTCATTACACAAAATAGTATTTTTGCATCCTCAAGTGAAAAGCCCTGCTTATACAAGACTCTTCACTCTCACCCACTCGCACCACACGCACACCCACACACCAACCCACACCCATTTTCGGGCCTATAGCTCAGTTGGTTAGAGCACCTGACTCATAATCAGGTGGTCCCAGGTTCAAGCCCTGGTGGGCCCACCAACATAAGAAGCCATCCATTTTTGGGTGGCTTTTTTATTTTGAAATTGCTTCTGAAATCAGTTTTGTCACGATTTTTGCAAAGGGCAAAAATCCCGCCAAAACAGGTTATTGTGGCTTTTGACCCGGGGTTTTACCCCGGGTTATTCATATTTTACCCCATTCGGGGTAATTGAAAATCAAATCGGCATGAATGAATTAAGTGGTCGAATTCACATGGATTAAGTTTTGAGCTGTACCTTTCATTATAAACCGGTCTATGAGAGCTGATATAAAAAACATCATTTTTGATTTTGGGAATGTGATATTGCCGCTGGATCTGAAAGCATCTGCACAGGCAATGACCAGTCTTTTGAAAATTCCTTACGATGCTTATCATCAGGAAATGCCGGCTTATTTCAGGGATTTTGAAATGGGAAAAATTACAGAATCAGAATTTATTCAGATGCTTAGAAAAGAGAGTAAGCAGTCTTTTTCTGATAGTGAATTTCTTGCAGCGTGGAATTCCATATTGCTTCAAATTCCGCGGTCTACATTTACTTTTCTGCATACATTAAAGAAAACCTATAAATTATATTTATTTAGCAATACCAATGAAACTCATATTGGATATGTGCAAGATAAAATGGGCATTGAGGCATTTCAATCCTTTGAAAAATTGTTTGAGAAGATCTGGTACTCTCATCGGATTGGCTATAGAAAACCGGATATAGCAGCGTTTGAATTTGTTTTGCAGAATGCCGCTATCCGGGCTGATGAGACTATATTTGTAGACGATGGTAAAATGCATATTGAAGGGGCTTCAAGGGTTGGATTACACACGAGATGGCATTCCCCTGATCAGCATATCAGCTTTACAATGAAAGATTTTCTGGAAGTTGAATGAAAAGCAAAGTCAAATATTACCTGATATCAGATGCGCTTAAAGCAATGCAAAAATATTGCGCTATAGATGAGCATTGTCAGCAGGATGTGAGGCAAAAATTGCAGGATGGAGGAATGTGGGGAGATGATGCTGAAGAAGTTATTGCAGCTTTAATTTCTGAAGGATTCATCAATGAAGAACGATATTCTGTAGCTTTCGCTACCGGAAAATTGAGAATCAACCGATGGGGAAAAATCAAAATCAAACATCATCTGAAAGCAAAAGGTATTTCTGATTACTGTGTCAGAAAAGCTTTAAATGAATTAAAAGAAGAAGAATACCTTCAGGCACTTCAAAAAGTGATATCCGGTAAGATTCACAAACCTATAGAGGAACTTACTTTTCCTGAGAGGCAGAAATTGTACACTTTTTGTCTTAGCAGAGGCTTTGAGTCGGATGTAATAGCAAAAGTGTTGCGGAATGAAGAAAAGTGATTTTTGCATGCCAATTATTCAAACTGCAAATTTCTTGAGCCTATTTAAGTTGAACACCTTCGGAGTTCGTGAAATCGGTCATTTCTACCCCGTGCTGCGTTTCACTTGCACGGGGAACTCATTATTTTACTTCGAGGATAGATTTCCAAGAACGAGTTATCTTATGGTTCGCTTGCTTGAAGAACAGTCAAGAAATCTTTGGCGCTCACATTATTGAATTCTCTATAAAATCATTTTTCTCCGGATAATCAGTAGTGTAATGCAATCCTCTGCTCTCTTGTCTGGTCATAGCTGACTTTGTCACCAGATAAGCGATAGTGAGCAAGTTGCGGAGTTCGCACAATTGCGGAGAAATGGTGGTAGACATATATAGTTCTTCAGTCTCCTTATAGAGCAGATATAATCTGTCATAAGCTCTTTGCAGACGCACATTGGAGCGAACAATTCCTACGTAACTGCTCATTACTTCCTTGAGTTCTTTCAATGACTGCGTGATCAACACCATTTCCTTCGGATCAGTACTTCCTGTAGCATCCCAATCCGGAATGTTTTTAGCAAAACTCACTCCGTCGATATTTTTCAGAACATCCAGATGTATTCTGTGTGCATATACCATTGCCTCCAGCAAGGAATTGGAAGCAAGACGATTTGCTCCGTGAAGTCCTGAGCTTGTGCACTCTCCGCAAGCATACAAATTCAAAATGGAGCTTTGTCCTATTTCATTGACTTTGACACCCCCGCACATATAATGACATGCCGGTACCACCGGAATCATCGCACTCAGAGGGTCGATGCCCAGACTCATGCATTTATCATAGATAGTTGGAAAATGTTTTTTGAATTCATCTGCCGGAATATTGCGACCGTCCAGATAAACAAAATCATGCCCCAGTTTTTTCATTTCATTATCTATTGCTCTGGCTACAATATCTCTGGGTGCCAGGGATTCTCTGGGATCATACCCTCCCATGAACTCTCGTCCATCCTGTGTTTTCAATATTGCACCCTCTCCACGTACCGCCTCAGAGATCAGAAAATCAGGATTTTCACCGGCTGGATTGAATAATGCAGTAGGGTGAAACTGCACAAATTCCATGTTTTCCACTCTGCCCTTTGCCCTATATACCATAGCAATTCCATCACCGGTAGCTACGGTTGGATTCGTGGTGTTTTTATAGACTTGTCCCGCGCCACCTGAAGCAAGGACGGTAATTCTTGACAGACAAGTATCAATTTCGCTGGTTGCTTTATTAAGAATGTATGCCCCGTAGCAAGTAATACCCGGCGTTACTCTTGTTACCGTATATCCCAAATGATGCTGAGTTAGCAGGTCAATCACAAAATAGTTTTCAAGAATCTCTACATTTTCAAATGACTTGGCTTTCTGAATAAGTGCTCTTTGAATTTCCCATCCGGTAAGATCTTTATAGTGCAGGATTCTGTTTTCAGAGTGCCCGCCTTCTCTTCCCAGGTCATAATCTGTTTCCATGGTTGTTTTGTCAAACCTGGTTCCCCACTCGATCAATTCCTTGACCCGGACGGGTCCTTCCTTGATTACAAAATTTACCACTTTGGGATTGCAAAGTCCGTCCCCTGCGTCCAAGGTGTCGTTGATATGTTTTTGGTATGAATCCACAGAGAGATTCCAGACTGCTGCCACACCGCCCTGGGCATATTTTGTATTACTTTCTTCCAGATTGGATTTGGTGAGCAAAGTAATCTTAAGATTTGGCCTTTTAGTGGCCATTTTAATGCAGAAGGTCAGACCGGCAACGCCTGATCCGATGACGAGAATATCAGTTTTTATCAAGGCTCAAGTGATTTAGAGGGCCAAATTTAAATCAATAAATAAATATACAGTGGTAAAACATGAGACTTAGGCTTATGTTTGTAAAGTTTTTCCGGCGTAGCCTTCAAGACCGCGCTCCGGGATATTTTTCCAAAGAGATCATGATCTGAATTGAAAATCGCTGTCAACACCCGCTTTCTATTGCGCAAAGGCCTCGAAGGCTATGGATGGTACACTTATGAAGTCTTCAGCCGCATGTGTCACATGTTCCCTGAAGACGAATATTTATTTTTGTTTGACCGGCCATATGACAAGAAATTTATTTTTTCCGACAATATAAAAGCTCAGATAGTACCACCCCTGCCAGGCATCCGGTTCTCTTCACTACCTGGTTTGAGCTTTCTTTACCTTTTGTCTTAAATAAATACCGACCTGATATTTTTATCTCTCCTGATGGATTTTGTTCCATCAGATATCGTGGCAAGACATTGCTCATCATTCATGACCTGGCTTATCTGCATTTTCCTGAAAGTATCCCAACAAATCAATTAACTTATTACCGCAAATACATGCCACTGTTCATTCGCAGAGCGGATCAGATTATTTCCATTTCTGAAGCAACGGCTGTAGATATAGAACGCGTTGGAGGAGTTGAAGTCAGATCAAAAACGACTGTAGTATATAATGGGACAAGACAGATTTTTCAGCCTCTGAATACGCAGCAAATAAGGGATTCCAGGCAAAAATGGACAGATGGAAGACCATATTTTTTATTTGTAGGAGCCCTTCAACCGCGAAAAAATATTGCCAGGCTTCTGAAAGCATATGAGCAGTTCAGATCTTCCTCATCAGAAAATATTCCACTGATATTAGCAGGACGAATGGCATGGAATTCTACCGAATTGAAACATGCAATTGATTCTTCAGCTTATCACTCTGATATCATCTTGCCTGGTCATATTGAAGAAGCAGAGATCAATCTCTTAGTTGGTTCCGCGCTGGCTCAGGTCTATGTATCTTTACTTGAGGGTTTTGGACTACCTATTGTAGAGGCCTTTCAAGCCGGAGTGCCGGTTATTACTTCCAATATTTCGTCGATGGCAGAGATTGGAGCAGATGGGGCATATTTGGTTTCACCTTATGAAATTGGAGAGATTGCTGAAGCAATGAAATCCATAGCATCTAATCCTGGTTTAAGGCATTCATTGATCCTGAAAGGATTAGAGAAGGCCAAAGATTACAACTGGGACAAGACTGCTGCCGAGATTCATTCTTTAATAAGCAAATAATTTGCCCCAGTCTTTACTATCTTTGCGCCCTTGAATTTCTGTTTTAATCTTAAAATGCTTACAAAATGAAATTGGCAGTTGTTGGAACCGGCTATGTCGGACTGGTCACGGGAACATGTTTTGCCGAAACTGGAAATGATGTTATCTGTGTCGACATCGATGCAAAAAAAGTCGAAAAATTACAATCCGGTGTTGTGACCATTTATGAACCAGGCCTCGAGCAAATCTTTGAAAGAAATATCAAACAAGGCAGACTTCACTTCACTACTGATCTTCGATCAGCGGCCGATCATGCCGAGATAATTTTCCTTGCCCTACCCACTCCTCCCGGTGAAGATGGATCTGCGGATCTCTCCTACATCATGGGTGTAGCAAAGCAATTAAGTAAGATGATTACTAAATATACCGTAATCATAGACAAGAGCACAGTTCCTGTAGGCACATCTGACAAAGTCCATGCAATTCTGGCAGAGAACCTTAGCGAGGATCTTTTTGATGTGGTTTCTAATCCGGAATTTCTGCGTGAAGGAGTTGCTGTAGATGACTTCATGAAGCCGGACAGAGTAGTGATCGGAACTTCTTCCGAGAAGGCAGCAATCGTGATGCGCAGGTTATATGAGCCTTTTGTTCGTCAGGGAAACCCAATCATTGTCATGGATGAGCGCTCCGCTGAAATGACTAAATATGCTGCCAATTCTTACCTGGCTACCCGTATCAGTTTCATGAATGAAATCGCAAATCTTTGCGAAAAATTAGGAGCAAATGTGGATTTTGTCCGCATAGGAATGGGTAGCGATACGAGAATCGGTAAACGATTTCTTTTCCCCGGAGTAGGATATGGAGGATCTTGTTTTCCAAAAGACGTTATGGCTCTGGCTAAAACCGCTCAGGGTGAAGGCTATGATTTCAAAATTCTGGAATCAGTCATGAATGTCAACTCCATTCAAAAGCAGGTACTTAGTGAGAAAATATTGAGATACTTTGACGGCGATGTCAAAGGCAGAACGATTGCAGTGTGGGGTTTGGCTTTCAAGCCAAATACGGATGACATTCGGGAAGCTCCGGCATTGAGTATTATAGATGATTTATTGGCGGCAGGTGCAAACATCAGAGCATTTGACCCGGAAGCAATGCCTAATGTGCAGGCAATTTATGGAGAAAAGATCAAATTTGTAAAAGATCAATACGAAGCACTTGTAGGTTCAGATGCATTAGCAATAGTAACTGAATGGGCTTTGTTCAGAACTCCGAGTTTTGAAGTAATGAAACAATTGCTTTCTTCGCCTGTCATTTTTGATGGAAGAAATCTTTATGATCTGCATAATTTAGAGGAAGAAGGATTTTATTATAATAGCATAGGTCGCAGTATCGTTGATGCGAGGTAATACTTAAATACTATGGCTGAAAATTTCAAAAGGAATATATTGATCACCGGTGGTGCCGGATTCATCGGATCCCATCTGGTAAGACATATGCTGACGAAATACCCTGAGTATAGGATCATCAATTTCGATAAACTGACCTATGCCGGCAATCTTGAAAATCTGAGAGATGTCGAGCATCTTCCAAATTATGAGTTTGTACTCGGAGATATTACAGATCTGAATCACTTGAGAGAAGTTTTCCTGCTTATAATGTTGATGGAGTCATGCATTGCGCAGCGGAGTCGCATGTGGATCGTTCGATATCAGATCCTTTGATCTTTGTACAGACAAATGTTTTAGGCACCGCCTCCATGCTCCAGGTTGCAAAAGAATCCTGGAACGAAAATATGTCGGACAAAAGATTTTTACATATTTCTACTGACGAAGTCTACGGCTCATTGGGAGAAGAAGGGCTTTTCGAAGAAACTACAGCCTATGATCCCCGCAGCCCTTATTCAGCATCTAAAGCCGGATCGGATCACCTCGTGATGGCTTTCGGACATACCTATAAGCTTCCTATTGTAGTTTCTAATTGCTCCAATAATTACGGCCCTTTCCAGTTTCCTGAGAAGTTGATTCCGTTGTTTATTCGGAATATCCTTACCGGCAAGCCACTCCCTGTCTATGGCAAAGGAGAAAATGTCAGAGATTGGTTGTTTGTAGGAGATCATGTGATCGCTCTGGACTTGGTATTCCACGAAGGAGCATCAGGCGAAACCTACAATATTGGTGGACACAATGAATGGAAGAATCTCGATCTGGTGCATCTTATGTGCGATTTGGTGGATCAGAAAACCGGTAAAGCACAGGGAACTTCCAGAAATCTGATTACTTATGTAAAAGATCGTGCTGGTCATGACCTCCGATACGCTATCGATGCAGGAAAAATTCAGAAGGAACTGGGCTGGGTTCCATCCCTAACTTTCGAAGAAGGTTTGAGTAAAACTATTGACTGGTACCTCAATAATGGAGAATGGCTGGAGCATGTGACATCTGGTGCATATCTCAAATATTATGAGGATCAGTATCAGAATCGATAGGAGCCGCGCGCCTGGGGCGTGATATAAGGTAGCTCCTTGCCTTGTGTGTGAGCTTGCGGCCAACACCCGGGCGGGATGTGGTTCACTACGTTTACAGGATGTGTAACAGCCGTGGCACTCAAGTTACAAAATAAATACAAAAGCCCCTTTGCTGTACAAGTCAGAGACTTGCAAACATCCCGTTTCCGGTCAGAGACCATGAAACGAGCGAAGTAAAGAAAAGAGCGGCTGTTCAGCCAGCAGCGGCTCTTCCCCTGAGCTTGAGGCTTGCAGCTTTAACTCCATTAAACTTACTGAAAACCCATTCTTTATCAGATTTTTAATCAGCTGGGAGCGCTTGTACTTTCAGGAACGTATGATGTTAAAATAGATACCGGACAACTCAGTACAGGTATCTATTTCTTGCGGTATAGCGGAGAATTCAATGGTTGTGAAAAATTCATAAAACTGTAGCAAATAGTCGGAACATGAGCTTAAATTTGATGAACATTTAAGGCATAGATAAAGCATAGATAGTGTATGGATAAAGCATGGATAGTGTATGAACTATCAAATTTGTCCTCTGCTCAAAGTCGCCGCATAACCCTAATCTGGCGGCTTTTTGTTATTGTTTGTAGTGCTTCCTGCTCTGAGTTGCTTTCGGCTACGAACTTAGGAGGTCAATACATCTTTTAAACACCAAGCAGCAAACAGTAAGCAGCGATTGCTATTTTCTCGCAGTCCTGGGCTCGAGGCTTCCTTAAGCAGGAATAGGGTTCACACCCTAACTCATAACCCCACCTGGCTGTTTGCCAGAAGCCAGAGCTAGAGGCTGGTAGCTGCTGCTTTAGGTTGGTTCTAAGATACTTAGCAGCAGAAAAGTTTTTTTACTTTTTCATGACAATGTGACCCGACCTTGTTACCCAATTTGAAGCTGACTCGGCTTGAATTGCCTGTTAGATATTAATAGAAAAAGAAGAATGGAA
Source organism: Saprospiraceae bacterium (assembly GCA_016706365.1). Lineage (GTDB taxonomy): Bacteria > Bacteroidota > Bacteroidia > Chitinophagales > Saprospiraceae > SLDF01. The sequence continues at coordinate 19,572 of JADJJU010000024.1, read as the reverse complement.
ATATGCCTGAAAGGCCGGTATATAAACGAAGAAAGCCGGACTACCCCATTGTCCGGCTTTACAATCTCAAACTATGAAAACAAAAACTAACCCTCAAATCTTTTGTAACTATTTAAACGCCAGGCGTTTTTAAAAGTTCCATCCGATTTGGAAAACTACTTGAATCAATTTGGCTATGCCGGATAAAACAAGTAGAATATTTTTATAAATTCGGTGCTGATTCTAATTAATCTGCGAAGTAATCTGTTTACAGGGGTAAAGAAAATAAAACTCTGATTAAAATACAAACAGAATTTACTTTCCGTCAAAAAATGATTTGACCAAATTCAAAGTTGTCGTTGGATTATTACAAAAAAGAATGTTCTGTTTGGTCATCTTTACACCACTCCCAACCTCAATCCACTCAATCTTCGCACACTCTCATTCACGACCTCACCACCATAACCATCAATCTTCTCACACTCATACACAAAACTCTCACTCCCTCATCCATCAATCTTCCCACACACCTACTCAAAACACCCACTCACACAACAATCTTTATCAATCTTCTCACACTCATACACAAAAACTCTAACCCACACATCAATCCCATCAATCTTCCCACACTTCCATCACCCGCTCCCTCCACTCACACTTCAATCTACCTCAATCCTTTTCCTGATAAAATCTCTTCCCATAGATCCTTCCTTTCATATTCAGGCATGATATGTTCCAGGACCCTGTGAGTTTTGCTGTTGTAAAGCACTAGTCGGGGATACTGATACCATTGATATGTCTTCGCGGTGGAATGTGTAATACCGCCTTTCAGATGAATAGATGGAATATGGGTGGGAATTTTGGATTTGCCTTCTTCCCATTTAGCAGTGGTATAATCTAAGGAAACCGCCACCCAGTTTAAGGGATAAGCCTGCAACCACTCAGGCTTTTGGAATATAGAATCTTCTGTATGATAATCATACAACATCAGAATTATAAGCGAGTCTTTTCCTGTAGGGTTGTCAAGTACTTTTGCATTGGGTTCAATATTGCCCAGGTCTATTGTAGAAGAAGATTCCGGCAAACCTGCATACATTGACTTTAAAGCGTTTTCAAGATCTTCTTCATAATTTTCAGTGCCTTTGAGAAGGAACAGGCAATCTCTTATGAAATCTACATCCTTCGCTGTCATTTTTCTGGGATTAACCATCCGGCTGCTACTCTCCAGTCTGGCACGAACCCGCGGGGTTTGTGTAAAATCTCCATCCATTCTCAATTGGGTGCAATTGATCATTTCTGTCGTCTCTATGATCTCATACTTACCAAACCCCATCTTTGTTGCCAATTGACTTATTGAATTTAATTGTGGATATTGATCATACAATGCCTTTGTTTTCTTCAGGACTTCATCAGGAAAAGTGAAGCTGGTAGTATCTTTTGAGTAAATCGGACTCGTTGCCCTTCTTTGTGTGAACAACCATTTTTGTCCAAACATTTTTGCCTTGAACATATCCAGAAAATATACCTCGGGCTCTGTTGCAGAAAAATGCTCTATCATCCAGGCATTGATGGAGAGGCTGTCCTGGACTGAATTGCCAATATTCAAAGAGTCCAAAAGGTCAGGATAGCGCCTGCTTACCCCAAAGTTTTGATATTCATAGAAGAATTTTTGTATGTTTCTTGTTTGCCCCTGAAAATCAACGTATGAAATCGTTTCTGTTTCGGGAGAATTTGTGAATATCAAATGGAGCACATCTCCGGGCCATAAAAAGAGGTTAACAGAATAAGATTTACCAAACATTTCCAATCTTGCAAATGCAGGTTTCTCCAACATAACTTGCACATATGCCCGCCCATTTTCATCAGCCTGTATGTCCTTCAAATCATGTCGAAATGACCCGTTCTCAATTATTAAGACACTTGATTTCCAACTTGTATCCGGATATTCAATTAGTACTTCTACGGAACTTAATTTATTCTGTCCTTTCAAATCCGGAGTCCAGACCATGGGAAGGGCAATTATCCATAACATACTCAGAAAGATAGATTTACTTCTCATGTCAGAAATATATTGAGAAATAACGATGGTTTTTGTTTTTCTGTATCAAATAAAAATCTAACGCTAAGGCGTTTTTAATTTTTGATTAATTATTCCTATCATTACAAAACCAGAATGAGTTCTGAACCCCTTTTTTTCTATCCCAAAACGCTCACAATGTCTGTAAATGCAGCTTCGCTTCAGCGACATCTAGGCAATTATGATGAAGGTCTTCCTGGACCTTTAGTTATTCTGATAGGAGCTATGCATGGCAATGAATTGGCCGGAATAAAAGCAATTGATTTGGTGCTTAAAATGTTGCAGGTAGAGCATGTTACAAAACCTGATTTTCTGTTCAAAGGCCGTCTTGTTGCATTCAGCGGAAACCTTCATGCGGCCAGAGAAGGAATGCGATTCATTGACAGGGATCTTAACCGGCTTTGGAATTATGAGCATTTGGAAAAATTAAGATCGGAAAAAATACTTCCCACCTGTGCAGAGGATTACGAGTTAATGGAGCTAAGTGAACTCATTGAGCTGGAAATCAAGGCATATTCAGGCAATCAAATAGTCCTGCTGGATTTGCATACCACTTCTGCGGAGGGCGGAATATTTGCTGTTCCGTCAGAAAAAGATAGCAGCAGAGACCTGGCACTGGGATTAGGTGCACCTGTCGTCGATGGGCTTCTGACACATTTGAACAATACCTGCCTGCAATATTTCTCAACATACTTTACAGAAAAAAATATGGATGCCGTGAGTTTTGAAAGTGGTCAGCATGAAGACCCGGCTTCTGTTTATGTAGCTATTGCAGCAATTATTAATCTTCTTCGATCTGTGGGTTGTGTAGAAGATCACGATGTGGAAAGCCGGCATGACACTATTCTGAAAAAACACTCTTCAGGTTTACCCCGCTTTAGCACTTTGGAAGAAAAGCATTCTATCCTTCCTGAAGATGAGTTTGTCATGAAACCGGGATTTCATAATTTTCAAAAAGTCACAAGAGGCGAGATTTTGGCATCTGATATCAATGGTCCAATCTTTGCTCCGGATGAGCTCATGGTATTGATGCCTCTATATCAGTCAAAAGGAAATGATGGATATTTTCTGATCAGACCGGATGAGAAGAAGGGGTATTTTGAGGGGGTTTGATCGTATGAAAAGATTTCAGGTTTCAGCTGTCAGGTTTCAGTTTTTTGATTTGGAACAGCCCAAGAGCAGCCGGTTTAGAAGTTGAGGAGATGATAAGTTTAGGCTAGGTAGAAGGAAGTATCCCGCCCCTGTTCTCAATCTTCTCAAACGCTCCACAAATAACTCGCACGCTACACGACAATCTTTTCAATCTTCCCAGACTTTTCACAATTTACTCGCACTCAACACCACAATCCAATCAATCTTCCTCCATTTGGCAAAAGAAGAATACAGGGTAATGAAGCAGTTCATAGTAAGGATTTTCCTTTAGCTTTGCAGTTCAATTAAAGCACTCCATTCATGGGACAATTTATTTCAGAGGATGATATCGATAAGGTATTCGAGGAAATGAGCACTAAAGAAAGCCTGCAGGAAAAATGGCTTCGTTCGTTTACCAATCAACAACCACATATTGCCGCCTGGCTGCTGGGAGAATCCTTTGAATTGCTCACAGATGAAGAAAAAGACTTGCTTTTCTTTCTGGCAATGGTGATTTATGAAGCTTCCAAAAGAAAAAATGGTTCGCTTCCGGAAGTAGACGGAGAATCGCTTCGCGATGCCGAAGAACTCAACTGGCAAATCATGGAAGATGTGAAAGCAACTACCTTTCGAGATCGCATTTCCGGTTTCTTTGATGATACTGAGCAGGAGGATGTTCTTGCATTCATAGAAGATTCCCTTGTAGAGGACGAGGAAGATGAGCCTATCGTCACCAAAGTGGGCAGGGAGCCTATGTTTTTGGGATTAAAGACTGTGGCGGATGTGTTGACGTAATTGGTTTCTAAGATCCAAGTTATTCTTCAGCTTGCCAAAAACAAAACTTGACTTAAGTGTTGTATTTATTTCTCCAATCGTCGGGAACATCTAACCAAATTGCCGGTGTCAGCCAATTGCTTTCTTTAAATGTTACTATCTCTTTTGAAAATGAGATTTCCTTTTCTTCAATTTTATTTAGGATTTCCTGTACAATGTTTTCCTTTTTTGATTCTGCTGAAAACTTAAAATCGTCAACATTAACAGGAATTTCTGAGAACCATCCTTGATAAAAAATACTTTCGGGTCCGCCAAGTCCATATTCAGTTTCTTTTTTGTCTTTACACCATTCCCACCAACTCACGCTCTCAATTTTAAAACCACTTGTCACTAGTTCAGAAACAAACTCCTTGTAGTTGTCACGAAAAAAAATAATATCAATGTACCCGTGTCCTGCTGGTTGTGCTTTATGCTTTTCAAGTATCTTGTCTAAGGTTATTTTGTCCATTGAGTTTAGAGCAAATATTGTGTCTTATCTAATATACACTATTGTTTTACAAAAATAAATCCTTGTCTTCATTCGTGTCTTTTTCGTGTAATTCGTGGACAAAATAATCACAGCTGCCCCTGTACAAATTGTATGATCCTTTCTTCCTCCGCATCGGCTTTATCAGATATAATCTGAGCTTTTTCCAGCATTTCATTGACAAAATCCGGATCGTCAAAACCTTTCGTGTTAATACGCACATTTAAGTAGGCTCCTTTGACTGCTGCTTTGGCACATAATGCTCCGACCGCAGCATCTGAAAGTGAGTTTTGATTTCCTTCCCTGACCATGATATCTGCCAGTTCAAAAACCTGAACTGCTTGTTCCATCACGGCATACGGAACTTCAATGGCTACCCGGGTCGCTTCTTTGATGGCAGATTTTCTCGCTGTTGTCTCGGCTTCTGTGGATTTTGGTAGTTTGAATGCTTCCATGATTGCATTGAAAGCTGCAGTGTCGGCATCTACCAGATTTAGAAGAGCCTTTTTCAATGTCTGTCCTTTTTCTGCAAAGTCAGAGAAGTATTGATATTTATCTTCCCAGCCACTTTTACCTGCTGATAGATTTGCCACCATCGTGGTTAATGCCGCTCCTAATGCCCCTGCATAAGCAGAAATGGATCCACCACCGGGGGCAGGGCTTTCGGAAGCTGTCAGATCGGCAAAAGCATTAAGATCCATACGAACCAAAGGATTGCTAGCTGCATCTTCCAACAAATATTCTATGATTTTTTTCTGAGGATCGAATACTCCCAGCTCATCCAGTCCAAGTGTTTTGATGGTAATTTTGATGAGCTCAGCATCCGAAACACCGGTAGATCTTTCCTGTTTTTGCAGAAAATATTTACCTGCATCCAGCATGACACTCAACGGAACAAGGCCCACAAGTTCAGAACCTGTTACGCGCATTCCTCTGCTTTCAGCGCTTTTACAACAGGCATCAAATGCAATATGCAATGGAGTTTCCTGAATATTCGTCAGATTCATTGAGACTTGAGCTACCCCATATTCTTCAATAAACCATCCGATGGCTTTAACAGACTTGCACATTCCTGCCTGACGAAGTGGTTCTCCCTGATCATCCATCAGAATCTTTCCTGTTGAAGGGTGTCCTTCTCTCAGGATTCTACCTTGCTCGCGAACATCAAATGCAACTGAATTGGCTCTTTTGACAGAGGTAGTATTCAGATTGACATTATATGCCACCAAAAAATCACGTGCTCCAATAACGGTAGCGCCGGTCCTTGGGTTAAATTTTGCGGGGCCGTAATCCGGCTTCCACTCTGCTTTGTGTAGTTTTTCTGCCAGCCCTTCGTATTCTCCTGATCTTACATGTGCCAAGTTCTTCCGTTCCGGATGAGTAGCAGCAGCTTCATACATAAATATTGGAATTGGAAGTTCACGGCCCACTCTTTCTGCCAGCTGATGGGCATAAGCTGCCGTTTCTTCCAGGCTTATATTGGCTATCGGAATAAGAGGACATACATCTGTTGCCCCCATTCGTGGATGTTCTCCCTTGTGTTTGCTCATGTCTATCAGCTCTCCCGCTTTTTTGATGGCCAGGAAAGCCGCTTCAATCACCGGCTCCGGATGACCAACAAAAGTGACAACTGTCCGGTTGGTTGCTTTTCCGGGATCTACATCCAAAAGCTTCACACCTTCTACTGATTCTATCTCAGCTGTGATTTGTCTGATGACAGCAAGATCCACGCCTTCGCTAAAATTGGGTACACATTCTATAATGGGAGCAGTATTCATTTCTTACACATTTGGTTTTTAAAGAGCCGCAAATATAAGACCCCTTGATGAGAATACAGGAAGATACCGCTGGTGAAATGCCGGACTTGTAGCCTTTTCGGCTGTCAACGTGGCTGCTAATGATTAAACGCTTAAACCGATCAACGAGGAGCGATGCCCTGATATTTTATTGTCGCTCCGATCGGGCTTTTCGCGATGGGCTGCACCGCCTCGCTGGGGTATGTCGCCCTTTCAGGGCTTAATCCTTCATCATGAGAGTCCTATAGACTGTTCTAAATACTCAACAAGCAACTTTTATCCAAATCGACTGTTCAGCCGCATGTTTGTATAGAGACAGGCGCACGGCCATGCGCCCCTACGAGTTAAACGAGCTGTATCACTTTTTGATGTTTCCGACACTCAAATACACTCACTCAAACATAATCCAATATCTGCGGGTTGAAACCTGCAGCAACTCATCCACAATCCAACTCAACCATAACCAAACTCACACTCCAATCCCAACTCAAACCCTCATACCGCCTCAACGCCTTAACCCCTCAACCTCTTAACGTATCACACCCCCAACTCTCCCCTCATGCTGGCTGTTCGCCAAAAGCCAAAAGCTAACAGCCAAAAGCGGCTGTTTCATATCCTGCACTTCGATTAACCGCATAACCGATTAGCCGATTCTCCGGGGACTAATTCATCAAATACATCTTGGTACTGAATCCAGGAATACTAAGCGTGGAAGGAATATTTTCCCACTTATAATCAGGCAAAGATTGCCACTCAGTTCTATCGTTTATCCATTCTGAAAAGCGGGAAGTATTTACATTCTGTTCCTTTCCATGAGTATTCATCATGATGACTATTCTTTCAGTTTCATCATATCTAATATAAATGTAGACTCCATTTTCAGGAATATAATGCATTAGTTTTCCACTACCCAGGGCAGAATGGGACTTTCTCATCTTAATCAATGCCTGTGTGAATCTGAAAATCTCCTCCTCTTCAATTGTTCTTCCTCCCCGCTGAAATTTATCGATCCCATCTGCAGGCCAACCTCCGGGAAAATCCTGTCTTACCTTGCCATCAGGATCGGCAAGGTTTTTCAGGAGAATTTCAGTACCGTAATATAGCTGCGGGACTCCCCTGGTTGTCATCATCCAGCTCAGAGCAGACCTGAGTTTGTCTTTATTTTCACCAAGTACAGAATACACCCTGCTCACATCGTGGTTGTCCAGAAATACTACATTTCTGTAAGCATCTTCGTACAAGAAGTCATGTGACATGGTATGATACATCCTTGCGGCACCGCTGGTCCATCCCTGTTCCTGATTGAGTGCTTCAGTAATGGCATAATACATTTGGAAATCAGTTACAGCAGGCATATTATTATTTTGCTTTCCTCTCATATTATTTTGCTGTGTGAAGAATGCCTGATTTGGACTGCCATGAACCCAGGTTTCTGCAAATAAGGACACTTTGGGAAATGCTTCATTTACTTTTTTCGCCCAGTTTGCCATGAAAGCCCTGTCCGGATATGCATAGGTATCAATTCGGTATGCATCCAGATCCGCATAAGCAATCCACCATATATTGTTCTGGATGAGATAGCGTGACAGCCGGGGATGTTCCTGATTCAGATCCGGCATATGAAGATCAAACCAACCTTTATTCATTCGGGTGACATCAGCAGTGGACACATATGGGTCCATATATACCTGATCCCTGTAATTGGTGCGCAGAAAGGTGTCATGTTGGTGTATCCAGTTTCTGTCGGGCAAGTCTTTGATGAACCAATGCTGATCTCCTACATGGTTGTGAATGATATCCATTACCACTTTTATGCCCTTTTCGTGACAGCGTCTGACCAATTCTTTATATAGTTCATTGCTCCCCAGCCTTTTGTCAATATTGTACAAGTCCGTGATGGCATATCCGTGATAAGACTCATAAGGTTGGTTGTTTTCCTGAACGGGATTTAGCCAAAGAGCAGTAATACCCAGAGTATCTAGATAGTCCAGTTTGTCCAGAATTCCCTGTAAATCTCCACCATGTCTGAAGTACATTTTGCGGCGATCAATTCCGCTTTGTTGCATGTCTTTATAGCTGTCGTTTTTACTATCTCCATTGGCAAATCTGTCCGGCATGATGAGATAGATTACATCCTGTGTGGTCAGCCCTTGCATTTGGCCTGCATTTTTTTCCTTTTCCAGAAGGGGATATTTGTAAGTTTTGATTTTCCCTGCTTTGGTCAGTTGAATGGGAATATTTCCTGCTTTCGCATCTGGTCCAATTTGGATTTCTACAAAGAGATAATTTGGATTTTCAACTGAATGAACTGTCAACTTTTTCACACCTTCATAGTCAATCTGAACGCTTGAACCTTTGATATTTTTGTCATAAATCAAGACTTCAACAATAGAATCTGTCATGCCTACCCACCAATTAGGAGGCTCCAAACGAAAACCCTGAAAATCTTTCCCATCTGCATTACGGATCTTATATTCAGAGTGTTTGACCCCATCAGGAAGCTTTTGTTGCTGGTCCAATGATTCATCTGATTGAGCATTACAGAAAGTGAAAAAAGAGAAAAAGAGAAAAAGAACTAAGGCAAAAAGGAAGGCTTGTTTGGCAAATGTATATCGGAACATATAGATGTATTATGTTTTCAAGAAGGATCCAAAGTAGTAATATTCATAGATTTACCTAAGGAAAACAGAAGTTACTTTTTAATCAATGTTAATGCTATCGGGCATGGTTTGTATTTTTCATACAAAGTAATAAGACAAAACATATACAGGCATAAATGGATTACTCCCCCAATTCATTTATTTTTGACCCTTGATTTTTTCTGACTCAATCGATAATGTCCAATAACAAGCTTGTTCCCCACTTATATCTACTGGCCGTCGCCCTTATTTATGGGGCAAACTACACAATAGCCAAAGATGTGATGGATAGTGGTCTTATAAAGCCCTTGGCATTTATTTTGTGCCGGGTATTGGCAGCAGTTGTTTTGTTTTGGGCAATATCAATATTTATTGTGGAGAAAATCGAGCGAAAGGATCATTCTACCTTGCTCATCTGTGCATTAACCGGGGTAGTCATTAATCAAACGCTATTTTTCTATGGGCTGCACCTGGGTTCCGTAATCCATGCTTCACTTATCATGACCGCGACGCCAATCCTGGTAGTTGCAGTATCCTGGATAATGCTCAAAGAGGCGATCACATATTTGAAAATCGGCGGTGTATTACTGGGTTGCTGCGGTGCAATCCTGCTTATTCTTCAGGCACAGGTTCAGGGCACGTCTATTAATGAGCCGCTCGGCAATGCTTTTATATTTATAAATGCTGTTTCATTTGCTATTTATCTGGTGCTGGTAAAAAGACTCACACACAAGTATCATCCTGTGACAATTAGTAAATGGGTATTTTTATACGGCAGTATTGTATGTATACCATTGGGTTTATCTCAGATTCAGGAAGTCAGGTGGAGTGATTTTGATATGTCGTCCTGGCTGAGCTTGATCTATGTGCTCATTTTTACCACTTTTCTGGCCTACCTCCTGAATGCGCTGGCTTTAAAACAGGTAAGTGCAAGTACTGTGAGTGTGTATATTTACCTGCAGCCGCTCATTGCTGTAATGATTGCATTGGGACTGGAAAAAGATCATTTAGATATTGTCAAAATCCTGGCCGCAGTCTTAATTTTTAGCGGTGTGTACCTATCCGGGAAAAAAATGAAGGTCTCTACTACCTGATTTGGGTTATTTTCAATAATTCTTTCAATTCGTATGTCAATATTTTGAGTATATATTTCTCTATATCTCTTAGCCATTAAAAGGTATGGAAAAATTGTAATAAGAAAAGCATAAAAAGCTCAAGTCCTTGATTAATAATGAATTAAAACACATTTAGGATTTTTATAATATATCCCACAATGTTTATTTATTGTTAAAAAATGTTGGGAAAAAATGAGTGGCCTTTGTGGTTTATTTCTTTACTTTACCCCACGAATTAACAATCCCCCAAGATTACACATGGAACATAGTGCCAATAAACAAAGTACGCTCCTACATCTCATCACTGAATATGAAGCAATGTCTCAGAAAGGAGATGTCGCAGTTTTCGAAGAAAAAACCTTTTTTACATTAATTCAATTTTACGAATCCGAGTTTTCGGCAGAGAAAGCACTGGAGGTGATAGACCATGCCCTGGAAATTTATGCTTACAGTGTAGATTTCTACTTGCGCAAGGCAGAATTATTGTTCAATGTTAAGCAGTATACTCAGGCTGATGATGTCATCACACAGGCAGAGAATCTGGCACCTAATGATATTTTAGTGTCCCTGATGAGAGCCAGATATAAGGGCTTAACCAAACACTATCATGAAGCGTTGACTATCATTGAGCAACTGAAGTCGCAGAAAGAACCTCATTTGCTGACTGAAATTTTGTTGACTGAAGCTTTTATCTACGATCAAAGCAAGGAGTTTGAAAAACAATTTGATGTGCTATCTCTGCTTTTACAAAGAGATCATAGCAATCTGGTTGCTTTGGAAAAGATATCTACAGCAGTAGAAAACACAAAGCGATACAACGAAAGCATTTCACTGCATCAGCAAATCATCGACAAGGATCCTTATTCCTACCAGGCATGGTACAATCTGGCGCATGCATACTCCTGTACTCACGAGTATGAGCGCGCTATTGATGCCTATGAATATGTTTATATCATCAATAAGGATTTTGAAGCTGCATACCGCGATCGTGGGGATCTTTGTTTGGAATTGTGCAACTACAAAGAAGCTCTTAAGTCTTTTAAAGAAGCAAATGATGTTTTCGGTGCAGACTCAGATACATTGACGAATATCGGACAATGTCTGATTCATCTGGACCAAAGCAAACATGCCAGAAAATATTTGACCAAGGCTTTAAAAATTGACCCATATAACGAAGAGTTACATTATTATATCGGACTTTCATTTGCTAAAGAAAGAAGCTGGGTAAATGCAATCAACGCATTCAAGCGTGCACTTGAAATGGACGACACAAGAGAAGAATATTTTGCAAGTCTGGGTGATGCATACTTTCATCTGAATGAATTCAGTAAGGCGAGTTTTTATTTCAAAAAAGCTATTAAAGAAGGACCTGAACAAAGCTTTATCTGGATGTCTTATGCCAACTTTTTACTGGCTACCAACAGAATCAAAGAATCCCTTCTCGTGCTTGAAAAAGGCGAATACTTTGCCAATTGTGTAGAACTTACATATGTTAAATCAGCTGCTTACTTCTTGCTGGAAGATTCAATCAATGGCATGAAAGTATTAGAAGAAGCTCTTCAAACTGATCCTGAATTACACTCTGTGTTATTCTCATATGCGCCACATCTGATGGTTAATCACGAAATTCAGTCTATGATTAATTACTACAGTGCTCAATAAAAAGCCTATTTAACTCATATTTATTATATCCCGTTCTAAAGCCTCTGACCCCAACGACAGAGGCTTTTTCTTTTTCCGGTGTTGCTGAGCTCACAAACAGCCGCTTCTAGCCCCTGGCTGCTAACTTTAACAGATTAAAAGCCAGAACACTCATTAAGCGATTCTTGATGTCACACACTAACTCACAACTCATGCTGGCTGTTTGCCAAAAGCTAAAGGCCAACAGCTAATAGCCGGCTGCTTCTCACTCCTCCTCATCCTTCTTTCCCAACTGATTCTCTGCTTCCAATTTGTCAAATAAAGCATTCAACTTGTACATCTCATCCAGAGTGTCATCCAGATAAAACTCAATACCCGGAATTCTGCGTATAAACTTGCGGATACGTTCTCCAAGCGAAAATCTTAATCTGGTGGTATTCTCTCTCAAAGACTGGATCACAGCATCCTTATCTTGCGCGTTGTAAACGCTGAGATAAATTTTTGCCAGTCCAAAGTCCAGAGTTATTTTTACGGATGTTACCGTCACCAATGCTTGCTCATAAATATATAGGCCTTCTTCCCGTAAAACGGTTCCGAAGTTTCTTTTAATCAATTCCGCAGCTTGCTTTTGTCTTTTGGTTTCCATGTCTTTTTGATGTGCTGTGAAGCAAATTGAAGCGAATATACAAAATCATATTACAAGCCATCGTCCTCATGAAGATGCCAGATTCCACTTCTTTTTTACTTAGCAACAATTTGCGTGTGATTAATGTGGATTAATTTCTAATTACCCAACAGTAAATGCTTCCAATAAAAACCATATTCTCTAGTTTTATATTTTAAACCAGGATTGTGTGATAGAAATTCGTAGTGAGGGTTCAAATGGCAATAAAATACGTGATTTTGAGATTGAGCCATAGTCACCACTATGGTGATTGATCAAAATCAAGCTTTGCGCCTTATTTTGCAGCCAGTTGAATCCGTAATAGATTTTCTATTGCATATTCCGGGTTAAAAAGCAATCTATATAATTTAAACTGCGCATTCACTTTGCAATTTGGAAATCCACTTGATGCTGATATTGAATATTTGAAAGGTGTCGGACCTGTCAGGGCAGAGCTATTGAAGTCAGAATTGGGTTTTTATAAGGCCCGGGATCTCGTTTACGACTTTCCTGCGAGACATGTAGACAGAAGTTCTTTCACTAAAATAAGTCAGGTTACTGAAGAAGGAAGCTATATTCAAATCATTGGGCAATTGATCCACGTGGAACTCCTCAGTTCCGGCAAGGCCCGCAGATTGAGGGGCGTTTTTAAGGATGAATCGGGCTCAGCTGAGTTTGTCTGGTTCAAAAACATCAGAACACTTCAACAGTTTCTTCAGATAAACGGGACATATATTGCATATGGAAGAGCTACCTTCTTTAATCATAAGCTTAATATAGCCCATCCGGAGCTGGAGTTATTAAGTGAAGAAGCTCTTTCTGCCGCCGAGCAAAGCGTTAGAATCTTTCCGGTGTACAGAAGTACGGAAAAGCTGAATCAAAGAGGTCTTGACGGCAAAGTACGCAGAAGAATTATGGCTCAGCTTATGGAGAAATTGCAGCCGATCCATATACCTGAACCACTTCCTGAATATCTGGTTGAGCGTATGAAATTCTATTCAGCTTATGAAACGATCCGGCAAATTCATTTTCCGGACAATCAGGAAAAATTACTAAAAGCGGAAAAACGATTAAAATTTGAGGAGTTTTTCTTTCATCAGCTCAGGATCCTGCATAGTCAGCAAATCAGAAAACAAATCATCAAGGGGTATTCTTTCAAAAGTATCGGGGAGCATTTTAATGGCTTTTACAAAGATTATCTACCCTTTGATCTCACCGGAGCACAAAAGAGGGTTCTGAAAGAAATCAGAAAGGATCTTGGCCTTGGCATTCAGATGAACCGGCTTCTCCAGGGTGATGTTGGAAGCGGTAAAACAATCGTAGCCCTATTATGTATGTTAATGGCTTTGGATAATGGCTTTCAATCCTGCCTGGTCGCGCCCACAGAAATACTTGCTACACAGCATTACATCGGTATAAGCGAATTGCTCAAAGATACACCTGTTACAGTAGGTTTTCTTAGTGGAAGCATAAAAGGCAAAGCCCGTGCAGCAATTTTGGCCTCTCTGGCATCCGGAGAATTACATATACTCATCGGTACGCACGCTGTACTGGAAGATCCTGTAGTATTTCACAAATTAGGCCTGGCTATAACGGACGAGCAGCATCGTTTTGGTGTAGCTCAGCGCGCCAGACTTTGGAAAAAAAGTCAGCCCTATCCTCCACATATTCTTGTAATGACCGCCACACCAATTCCCCGTACACTTGCTATGACTTTGTATGGTGATCTTGATATTTCCGTGATTGACGAATTGCCGCCCGGGAGACAGGCAATCCAGACGACCTACAAATCTGAGATTTATCGAGGAGAAGTCATTGAATTCATGAAAAAACAAATAGCAGAAGGCCGTCAAATATATGTTGTCTATCCTTTAATTGAAGAATCTGAAAAGTTGGACCTTGAAAATCTGCAGCATGGTTTTGAAAAGCTGCAGGTACATTTTCCGGCGCCTGATTTTCAAATCAGTGTTGTTCACGGAAGGATGAAGGCTGCTGATAAAGATTGGGAAATGAAGCGTTTTGTAGAGGGTACTGCTCAAATTATGGTAGCCACAACTGTAATTGAAGTTGGGGTAAACGTTCCGAATGCTTCTGTAATGGTCATTGAAAACTCTGAAAGATTTGGCCTGTCTCAGTTGCATCAGCTACGTGGTCGGGTCGGCAGAGGCGCTTCCCAGTCATATTGCATCCTGATGACAAATTTTAAACTGACAGAAGATGCCCGTCTCCGGCTGGATACTATGAGACGCACCAATAATGGATTTGAAATTGCTGAAGTAGATCTGGAAATAAGAGGTCCGGGAGCCCTGGAAGGAACACAGCAGAGTGGCATTCCTGAATTTAAAATTGCCAATCTTGCCCGGGATGGCCGCATCCTGCAATATGCCAGAGAAGTGGTGCTAAGCATTTTGGACAAAGATCCTGAGCTGAATTTACCGGAACATAGACCCCTGAAAATAGCAGTCACCAAAGACCTGAAGGAAGCGGAGAAGTGGAGTAATATTAGTTAGTGATGTCTTTCTGCGCCTATGGCTTGAAAGGTGATGTTTTTTCGGGGGACAAGCCCCGAAAAAGTGATGTCTTTTTTCTATTTTCGGCTACGCCTTAATAGAAAAAAGGTGATGTGCTTCGCGAGGTTTGAAAACAGATCCGGTACATAAACGCTTTTAACGAATCACGATCCATAAACTACCCCCGGCAGTCTGCCTACAACTTAAGGCTAAAAACCAACAGCTTCTTCCTGGTTTTTTCATTAAAGATTGGCTGTTTTCAATGCGTCAGGAGTCGCCAGGATGTGGTGAGTGAGAGTTGTGCGTGAGAGTATTTAATCCGTGTCAGGAGACCCGAACCATCGGAAACTTATAATTAGAAATGGAAGTAAAAAGCACCAACTTCTTACAGACTGTTCACTTACATTTTACGTCTTTGGTTTTCGCTTTTATCCGGCTGTTTGCCAACAGCTAAGAGCCAATAGCAAATAGCCAAAAGGGGCTGTTACAGGCCCGCTCTCGCCGAAATTTCAAGCATCCTGTCTATAGAAGCACGTCCTTTCTGAATGACCCATTCCGGAAGAATGATTTCCGGAAGTTCATATTCCATGCATAAGTATAACTTTTCCAGTGTGTTGCGTTTCATATGCGGACAATCATTACAAGCACAGGAATTATTTGGTGGGGCCGGAATGAATGTTTTGTGAGGAGAATGCTTCTGCATTTGATGGAGAATGCCGGATTCAGTTGCTACAATAAATGATTCCGCACTTTCCCTGATTGTGTAATTTAACAAGCCTGTCGTAGAGCCAATAAAATCTGCTTCAGCCAATATATGAGGTTCGCACTCAGGATGTGCAATGAATTTTGCGTCCGGATGCTCCCTTCTGAGTTGATGAATTCGTTCTCTTGAAAAGATTTCATGAACCATACAAGCACCATCCCAAAGCACCATTTTGCGACCAGTCTTTTTTTGCAGGTAATGTCCCAGGTTCTTGTCGGGTGCAAAAATAATAGGCTGATCTTCTGGTATACTCTCTATGATTTGTACAGCATTTGTCGAGGTGCAACATATATCTGTCATCGTCTTTAGTTCAGCCGTGCAATTAATATATGAGACAACGATATGGTCCGGATATTGGTCTCTGAATTCCTTAAAGAGTGCCGCTGGGCAAGAGTCTGCCAGAGAACACCCTGCTTTGAGATCCGGAAGAACTACTTTTTTATTAGGATTGAGCATTTTGGCAGTTTCGGCCATAAAGTGAACTCCGGCAAACACAATGATATCCGCATCTGTAGCAGCAGCTTGCTGGCTCAAGCCTAAGCTGTCTCCTACATAATCAGCTAAGTCCTGAATCTCAGACTGCTGGTAATAATGGGCCAGAATGACAGCGTTCTTCTCTTTCTTCAGGCGTAAGATGGCTGCTTCCAGGTCTATTCCCGGCTCTACAGATAAATTAAGATACCCTCTTCTGAGTAAGAATTCCTGTTCGCTCATTGGTTCTAATTCTACTGTGGTAAGTGACATGCTTTTTACTTATGATGTTTATAGGAGGGTGTTTCGGTTTTCTGACTCCACCACAACTAAAAGATTTTATTTTTACTTTATCATACTTCCCGCTTGAGTTCTAGAAACAAATTTTAACGATTTATAATTCCGTTTAATTTGCGCCAATAAGGAACACTGCCGGGGTTTTATAAAGCTCCGGGGGGGTCATTTTTTTCCAATCCTTCACCGCCTTGCTACCAATCCACTGCTCTGATCCACTAAGATCCTTAGCAATAACCAGTCTAACATCAGAGGATAAAACCTCCATTGCCGCTTCAAAAACCTGATTATTTCTGTACGGTGTTTCGATAAAAATCTGGGTGCATTTTTCTCGTATTGCCTTACCTTCCAGCTGTTTCAACAGCTGTTTCAAATCTTGTTTGTTAGCCGGCAAATATCCGTGAAAAAAGAACTTCTGCCCTGTCAATCCTGATGCCATCAAGGCCAATAAAATACTGGAAGGTCCTACCAGAGGTATTACGGTAATACCCAATTGATGTGCCAACCTCACTACCTCAGCACCCGGATCTGCGACTCCGGGACATCCGGCTTCTGACATCAGACCAATACTTTTCCCGCCTAATGCCTGCTGAAGGAAACCATTCAAACCCTCCTGGGGTTTGTGCTTGTCCAATTCTAATATCTGTAATGCTGCCATATCAATCCCGGGAACTATTTGCTTTAGCCACATTCTGGCTGTTTTTCCCCGTTCTGCAATGAATATTTGCAAGGGCGCCACAGCATCCCGGGTAGCTTGCGGAATGGTGTTGACTCCATCCGCAGAAATAGGAACCGGAATCAAATACAATGCTCCTTTGGAAATATTCATATGTTAATTTAGTTAACTCCGCTTTGAGGTCGGATTTGTCTACGAGAATTTAAAGTATAAACCTTTTTTACTTATCCCGCTCCAACAAAATCATCCGGGATATACATTTTTATTTATAATATATTTAGCAATCATATTTCGTTTCGGGTCGTTTACAAACAAATACAAATGTGTTCATTTTTGCATGTAAAGTAATTTTCATTTGTCTGATCAAAACACCTCCTATCTTAAATATTTGGCAAGATTAATGTATATAAAATTGCGTAGTTCAAACGTTTAAGAGGTATCAAATGAGTTGAATAATCTCTTGATCGGGCCGGTTCTAAAATTGGGGGATTAAAGAATCGGCCTTTTATTTGAAAAAGCCCTGCAGCAATAGCTTCAGGGCTTTTCTATTTATATATAATTCCGGATTAGAGCGTTTGTCGGATTTTATTCAGGGCAGATCCGGCAATCAACCATTCTATTTGTTGTTCATTGTATGTGTGTTGCACTGCGAAAATTTCTTCCGTGCCATCAGCATGATTTAATACCATAGTTAATGGTTGGCCCGGTTTCATTTGTGCTAATCCATTAATATCAATTAAATCGTCTTGTCTGATTTTGTCATAATCCTCAGGATCTACAAATGTCAGCGCTAACATTCCCTGCTTTTTAAGGTTGGTTTCATGAATTCGGGCAAATGATTTGACCAAAACTGCTTTTACTCCCAGATACCTTGGCTCCATTGCAGCATGTTCTCTTGAAGAGCCTTCGCCATAATTCTCTTCTCCAACCACAATCGTTCCCACTTTATTCTTTAAATAAAGTCTTGCCGAATCTGGAACTGACATATATTCATTTGTCTCGAAATTGATTACCGAATTAATCTGAGCATTATAGGCATTAACAGCACCTATCAGAAGATTATTGGAAATATTTTCAAGGTGTCCCCTGTATTTCAACCATGGACCTGCCATAGAAATGTGATCCGTCGTGCATTTTCCTTTTGCTTTAATAAGGACACGAAGGTATTTCAATTGTTCAGCCTCAATCGGTATAAACGGAGTAAGTAGTTGAATTCTTTGAGAGTGTGGATCCACGCTTAATTCTATATGTTTACCATCCTGCGCCGGTTCTATATATCCAGCATCTCCCACATCAAATCCTCTTTCAGGAAGCTCCTCACCGTATGGCGGATCGAATCTTACCGCAACGCCATCTTTATTAATTAAAGTGTCAGTCATCGGATTAAAAGTCAAATCCCCTGCTATCGCAAATGCTGTCACAATCTCCGGTGATGCAACAAATGCATGGGTATTAGGATTACCGTCATTTCTCTTGGAGAAATTTCTGTTAAAAGATGTAATTATCGAATTTTTTCTGTTGGGATCCGTGGTATGACGATCCCATTGGCCAATACAAGGACCACAAGCATTTGCAAGAACCATTCCTCCTATATCCGAAAACGAAGCGAGCTGGCCGTCTCTTTCAACAGTAAATCTGATTAGCTCTGAGCCCGGTGTAATGGTAAACTCTGCTTTGGCCTGCAACTTTTTTTCTACCGCCTGTCTGGCAATAGATGCAGCTCTGTCCAGATCCTCATAGGATGAGTTGGTACAAGATCCAATAAGTCCCACTTCCAGTTTTTCAGGATATTGGTTGGATCTCATAAATTCTGCAAACTTAGAGAGCGGAGTTGCCAGATCCGGTGTAAAAGGACCATTGATATGCGGTTCCAATTCATCCAGGTTAATCTCAATTACCTGATTGAAGTATTGTTCAGGATTGGCATAACAAGCCGCATCTCCTGTAAGATCAGAGCCAACTTCATCTGCTAACGCTGCGACTTCCGCTCTTCCCGTAGCTTTAAGGTATCTGCTCATGGAGTCATCATACCCAAAAACAGAAGTTGTCGCGCCAATTTCAGCGCCCATATTACAGATGGTACCTTTTCCTGTGCAGGACATTGATTCAGCTCCAGGACCAAAATATTCCACAATTGCTCCGGTCCCGCCTTTTACAGTAAGGATACCTGCAACTTTCAAAATCACAGCTTTCGGAGAAGTCCAACCGTTGAGTTTGCCTGTCAATTTAACCCCGATAAGTTTTGGCATTTTTAGCTCCCAGGCCATTCCGGACATGACATCCACGGCATCTGCTCCTCCCACACCAATTGCTACCATTCCAAGACCCCCGGCATTCACGGTATGAGAGTCTGTTCCAATCATCATTCCTCCGGGAAATGCATAATTTTCAAGTACTATCTGGTGAATAATTCCTGCACCGGGTTTCCAAAAACCGATACCATATTTATTGGATACATTTTGAAGAAAATCAAATACTTCTGAGCTCTGATCCAGGGCGCGACTTAAATCTTCAGT
>JADJJU010000023.1 GCA_016706365.1 Saprospiraceae bacterium | reverse complement strand
CCCGCATAGAAAAGTTTGGTATTGCCCTGAGGCAGAACAGGATATCGACTATTTTGCGTATAATGCAAAAGGCTATCCACATCTCTCAAAGCCGGGGGAATTGCTGATCAGTTACAACGTGAACTCATTCGATTTCTTTGTCGACCTGGTAGACGACCCCACACACTGCCGTCCCAGATTCATCAGTGTCAAAGTCCATTGATTTTTAATTTAACTTACAGTTTTTTGCACGCATAAGTCAACACGATCATTTTTTACTTTTGGGCGTCCTCCCAATACTTTGGTGGATCGCTATGTTCCGCAGCTCGCTGTACGCCCGGTACTCAAAGTTTGGTACTGCCTCAGCCCTCTGGGGGATCGGCCCTGCTGCAAAGCGCGGACACATTTCTCACTCAATTCAGGGTTTCAGCCACAAAAGCAGCCTTTCTTACAGTATTTTTATGGTGCACTTCCCTATCCTTATTTGCACAGTCAAACTGGCCACAGAAATCGGAGCAACTGTACCAGGGTTTTAGTGAAGTAATCAGTGGAGAAAGTCTCGATTACCTGCAAAATCTGAAGCCACCCAATGTCGCGCTCAACCTTAAAGCTGAAATTCCTGCAGCCAAAATTCAATTTCGTACCCAAACCATAGATCGAATGCTGGTAGAAGATACCATTTCATTCATTTGGGGAATGGCATTACTGACTTCAGACAGCTCAAAGAATTGCAATTTTGAATTGTCTGTAAATGGAATCAAACAATTTGATTTTCAACCTTCAAAAATGGACAAAAACTGGAGTATTCTACATCCATCAGGACAAGAATTATCCTTTGTTTTTACACATCCGGGTGAAAATGGAAAAGACAAATTCGGATACATGTTTTTACATATTCCGGCGGCAGATATTCCGGAATCCGGATATTTAACTATTCAACTGACTGCTTCAAATTGCGTTGCTGGAGAATGGTACATGGCCTTCCAGGATTCCATTCATCAGGAGGCGCATGTTTACCCATTACCTGCACTACTAAAATCTGAAAAAAGCGTTGTTCAGCCAATCCTTATCGAGATGATTCATGCAGCTCCTCCCGCCGAAGCTGAGATATGGCTGGGAGATAACAAGCTTGCAACAGAAAAAATATTACCTGGCAAATCCACATTCACATATTACATTGATCAGATCTTACGGACTCAATCAGATAACATTTTCATTCATATTAAAGACCAGTACAGTCACATTGTGCCTGTTATTTTGGAGCCTGTTCCTCACAGAGAAGTACATTTTCTCCCTCATTCACATGTCGATGTAGGATTTACTCATTTGCAGGATGAGGTCGAATTATTGCAATGGAGAAATCTGGAAGAAGGAATTGAATTGGCAGAAAAAACAAAAGACTATCCCGAAAATGCAAGATATAAATGGAATGTTGAAGTCCTTTGGGCAGTAGATGGATACCTAAAGCAAGCTACACCTGCAAAAAAACAACGCTTGATTGAGGCAATACAAAAAGGCTGGATTGGTCTTGATGCTTTCTATGCAACGATGCTCACAGGGATCCAAAAACCGGAAGAATTGATGCAGAATTTTGCCTTTGCACATGATCTGGAAAAAATGACTGGTATTCCCATAAAATCTTCCATGACCACTGATGTTCCTGGAGCTCAATGGGGAGTTGTGAGCGCTCTGGGGGAAAACGGTATTAAATATCTCAATTTCGGACCCAATCATATGCCACATATGCCTGACCTGGGGTATCAGGTAGGTCATACAATCAAAACATGGGGCGATATTCCTCATTATTGGGTTTCACCTTGCGGAAAACACAAGGTATTAGTTTGGATGAGCTCCCACGGGTATTCGTGGTTTCATCCATGGCTTCTCGGTACATTGGAAAAATCAAAAGGAGTTGCAGTTTTGAAATTCCTGGGAGAACTGCAAGATCGTGGATACCCATATGATATGGTACAAGTCAGATACACTCTGGGAGATAACAGTGGACCTGATCCCCGCATGCCGGACTTCGTTAAATTTTGGAACGAGATTTATATCACACCGAAATTGGTCATCTCCACTAATCAGGAAATGTTTGAAAAATTCGAAGCCAAATATGCTGATGTGCTGCCTGTGTTTTCAGGTGACCAAAGTGGTTACTGGGAAGATGGCGTCGCTTCCTCAGCATTCGAAACGGCATTGAACAGAAATACAGCAGAAAAACTTGTGCAAACTGAGCAGCTCTGGGCAATGCATAGTCCCGAAACTTATCCGGCTGCAGCATTTAAAAAAGCATGGCGATATTTATTATTGTTTTCTGAACATACCTGGGGAGCATATTCAAGCAAATCTGATCCCGATGGTCAATTTGCAATGGATCAGTGGAATGTCAAAAAAGGATACGGTGCAGAAGCTACCAGACTCACTGATTCTCTGCTTCAGGTAATCTTATCACCTGCCACGCAGAACTCACAATCTATTCAGGTGCACAACACTTTGTCATGGTCAAGAACAGAAGTCGCCACAATTCCCGGAAACTGGTTCAATCTGGAAGTAACAGTGCTCGATTCAAAACAAAAGAAAGTAAGCTCACAAGTTTTGCAAAATGGCGAACTGATGATCCTGGCAGAAAAGGTCCCGGCACTTTCATCCAATAAATATTCTATTATAACCCGTAAAATCAGCCCCGCAAAATCAGTTACTTCAAAAAAGAAGAAAGCTCCTCTCACTCCAATTCAATTGTCCTGGGATAATTCACAAGGCAAATTAACAAGCTTAAGAATTCCCGGACTTCCATTTAATCTGGTGGATAGTCTGGACGATCTGGGATTCAATTCATATTGGTATTCAGGAATTAATAATAATGACACTGTCTCTACTACTTTCAAGGATATGAGCCTCATCGATGCCGGTCCGATCGTGTGGAAATGGGTGGCATCATTTGAGGCACCCGGCTCCAAATCATTCGTCCAGACATGGACTTATATTCCTTCAATAGGCAGACTTGATCTGACGAATACTATAGATAACTCTAAAGTTACAAAAGACGAAAATCTGCGCTTTGCATTCCCATTTAATGTCCCGGGAGCCAGAATAAGAATGGATCAGCAATGGGGGCTTATGGAACCCGGAGTGAATCAGCTTCCCGGATCAAATTATAATTTCTACAGTACACAACGCTGGATAGACTTTTCAAATGCACAGGGGGGAATTACCTGGAGGAGTCTCGATGCACCCATTGTTGAATACAAAGACATGCATGGACAAGCCTGGGCTGCAGATCTGAAAACCCGTCCGTGGATGACCGAATTTCCTTATTCCACCCGAATATTCTCCTGGGTAATGAACAATATCTGGTTCGTGAACTACAAAGGATATCAGGAAGGCCCTGTCAGCTTCAGATATGTTCTCTTACCACATAAAGGATTTGATCTCACGAGCACTCAGCAAAAGCTATTTCCATTCATCAGCCATTGCTGATCAGCACGGAAGTTACCGCCAAAGAGTCTCATTTATTTTCACTGGATGGTGATGCTTCCATTCTGCATACTGCCTTTCAAGCTTTACCAAATAAAGAAGGTTGGATAATTCGCTTATGGAATTGCTCTGAAAACGTTGCTACCACCAAATTGAAATGGAAGAGCAAAGTACCCGTTGAACATTTTCATATATCAGAAGCCCGCAATTCAGAAAGACTTGACCCCGAAAAAGAAATCAAACTGAACCCATTCGAAGTAATGACTTTGGAGCTGAGGAGAAAATGAATGATAAGTACGGCTGGACCGGCTGTTCCCTAAACTCCTCAACTCCTTAACTCCTCTTCTTTCCGGTTGGTAAAAGGCTGGTTCCGGTTAACCAAAATATAAGGTTGTTTAGGAGTGTATCAATCGTCTGTTAAATGGCTGCTCCAAATCTGAAAACTGAAATCTGACAGCTGAAATCTAAAACTCATCTCCTCATCTGCATCACCATTCCCATAGCCTCTTCCAGTCGCTCGGGAATGCTTCCCCAAAGTTCGACAAATGGTCTTTCGGAACTGAGTAATTCTTTCTTATACAAGCTGAAAAGTTGATCTCTTTCTTCCGGATGTTCGCGAAGCGGATCATCTTCCCAGGCGTTGTCAGTACCACAAAGAAAATAAAGATCCATTTCCTGATGCCTCCATCTTTCCTCTATTTCAGCAGGGCAATTGCCATATTTATAAATATTCCAGACTTTTATTACCAGCATGTCAGTATCAAAGAAAATATACGGAAGTGAAGATCTTGAGACAAACTCCATTGTCTCCCACTGCATATCTGCGATTTCCAGAATATCGTTTTGCGTATATGGACCATTAAGTTCAGTAAGATATTCGCGGGCATATTCCGGCACCCAAATAGTCGAGAATTCCTCCGCCATTTGAGCCGCAAGTGTTGTTTTACCGGTGGATTCCGGTCCTGTAAACGCAATTTTCAACATTTGTCAAACATAATCATTTTATATTATTTTCAGGTAGGATCAAATGGTCCCCACAAAAGAAAGGAACGATTTACCATTCAAAAGCATTACAACCCAAGTTGTATGTTCGCTGAAATTTCTCAGGAGTTTTCAATACCAAAAACTATCCTGTCACAATTTAGTGATTAACAAAATAGAATTTGTATGAGATTAAATAATAATGCACTTTTGCGAAAATCAAGGTTTGCATGCACGATATAGAGCCATATTTTAACTGGAGAGAATGGTATGTAGCATCTGAGGATGAAGACTCCCCGCTGGCAGGTCGGGATAATTCAGAATTTGAATTTACACACACCATATACAACTATTACATTCACCCCAATGGGATGAATTTGGATCTTCAACCTTGTATCTGAAAATACTTTATGTAGACTATGAAGCTCAGTTTGCCATCATCGAATTTATTGGCGAATGGAATGACTGCCTCTACAATGATATTATGTATTTGAAGGAAAATATTCTTGATTTAATGATCCAAAAGGGTATATGCAAATTTGTATTTATCTGTGAAAATGTTCTAAACTTCCATGGTTCGGATGATTGTTACTACGAGGCGATTCACGAAGATATTGTCGATGAAGGCGGCTGGATGGTAATGCTTAATTTATTGGAGCATGTGGAAGACGAGATGAGAAGAACTTATCTCCAGGCTTATGTCAATATGTTCAATGATGTAGATTGGCGCAGACAAAAACCTCAGTTCCTCGAGAAAACCATCGAGAATTTGCTCTCCGGCAAAACATTGGAGCTAAATTGAGGCAAAATTCGAACATGGACGATAAAATAGCTCAGAAACACAATTCAGGATTTGTCAATATCATAGGTCATCCCAATGTAGGAAAGTCAACATTAATGAATGCCCTTGTAGGTGAGAATATGTCCATTGTGACTTCTAAGCCTCAAACCACCAGGCACAGGATTTTTGGTATTTTAAGTGGAACAGATTTTCAGATTGTCTTCTCAGATACTCCCGGCATCATTATAGACCCAAGGTACAAGATGCAGGAGCACATGAATAAATTTGTGGAAGGAAGTTTTGAGGACGCTGATTTGTTCCTGTTTGTTGTTGATAAATATGATAAATATCCCGCTGAAGATCCCATATTTGACAAATTCAGGAAGACAAAAATTCCTGTCATTCTGATCATTAATAAATCGGATCTGATTCCTGAAAATGATGAACTCGAAAGGCTCAGCAATGAATGGAAGGAGAAGTATCCATTTGATTTCATTCATCCTGTCAGTGCATTATATAAGCTCGGAACACAGGAGCTATTAAAAGAATACTGGAACATCTACCGGAGAGTCCGGCATATTTTGACAAGGACCATATGTCTGACCGTTCAGAAAGATTCTTTGCCAGTGAAATTATCCGGGAGAAAATATTCCTTCATTACAAGGAAGAAATTCCATATTCAAGCGAAGTCGCAATCGATACATTCAAGGAAGACGAGACTAAAGACCCCATGCTCATTCGCATTCATGCTACTATTTATGTAGAGCGCAAAACTCAGAAAAGTATCATTATCGGAAAGGGTGGGGAAAAAATCAAGCAACTCGGAATTGATGCCAGAAAGGATCTTGAGAAGTTTTTCGAGGCACATGTGTACCTGGAATTATTTGTCAAGGTGAAGGAAAACTGGAGAGATGATGATCAATCTCTCAGACATTTCGGCTATACTCATTGATCAGCTCTGATTGGAATTGATTGTTATTCGGCTGAAAAGCATTAGTTTTGCGGCATGGGAAATATTGTAGCCATAGTAGGCAGGCCGAATGTGGGTAAATCCACCTTATTTAACCGATTGATCGGTGAAAGACAAGCAATTATAGATGACGTTTCTGGTGTAACGAGAGACCGGCAATACGGACTTTGCGAATGGAATGGCCGTATTTTTACGGTTGTTGATACAGGAGGTTTTGTACAGGGTTCAGAGGATGTATTTGAAAAAGCTATCCGCACTCAGGTAAAGATTGCAATTGATGAAGCAACAGCTGTCATATTCATGGTAGACTGTGAGACCGGAATCACCAATCTGGACCAGGAAATGGCTGATATGCTGCGCAGAACCAAAACTCCTGTTTATCTGGTTGTAAATAAAGTGGATAATTTTAGCCGAATATCTGATGCCACTGAATTTTGGTCCTTAGGCTTCGAGAATTTATATGAAATATCTTCAGTAACTGGAAGCGGAACCGGAGATCTCCTTGATGTGGTGGTTGCCGAACTTCCTGAAGATGATTCAAAATTGCCCGACTTGCCTAAGTTTGCAATTGTTGGTCAGCCCAATGTAGGTAAATCATCTTTACTAAATGCACTACTCGGTGAAGAACGCAATATCGTCACTGAAATCGCGGGAACCACACGTGATGCCATTCACTCTGTCTATTCAAAATATGATAAAGAATTCATTCTGATTGATACTGCAGGTATCAGGAAAAAAGCGAGAGTGCATGAAGATTTGGAATTTTATAGTGTCATGAGAGCCATTCAGGCAATTGACGATTCAGATATTTGCATCCTGATGATTGACGCGAGAGTCGGTGTTGAAAGTCAGGACATGAGCATTTTTAAACTTGCACAGAAAAGAAATAAGGGAATCGTTTTACTTGTCAATAAATGGGATTTAGTAGAAAAAGAGACCAATACTGCCCGTGATTTTGAAAAAGAAATCCAGAGGAAAATCTCTCCATTCTCTGATGTGCCCATAATCTTCATGTCAGTACTTGAAAAACAGCGTATATTTAAAGCCATTGAAGCAGCCCTGGAAGTCTATGAAAATAGAAGTCGCAAAATTTCCACTTCTCAATTGAATGAAGCAATTCTGCCGGAAATTGAAAAACATCCGCCTCCTGCTAACAAAGGAAAGTTTATCAACATAAAATATATCACGCAGCTGCCTTTGCATTACCCGGTATTTGCCTTCTTCTGCAGCAATCCGAAATATATTCGCGAAAGCTACAAGCAATACCTTGAAAATCAATTGAGATCACATTTCAATTTCTCAGGTACTCCCATCGCTCTTGTGTTTAAAGAAAAATAAAGTAGACAAATGCAGGTTCGCTCAACTCCGATAGATGGACTCCTGGTTATTACACCCAAAATTTTCCATGATGACAGAGGTTATTTCTTTGAAACGTATCATGTTGAAAAATACAAACAACTGGGAATCAGTAATGACTTTATTCAGGATAATGAAGCAAGATCAGTGCAAAATGTTGTAAGAGGACTTCACTATCAGCTTCCCCCCTTTGCACAAGCCAAACTAGTCCGGGTCATTGAAGGCTCAGTTTTGGATATAGCTGTTGATATCAGGGAAGGTTCAGCAACTTATGGTCAGGTTTACGCTTTGGAAATCAGCGCAGAGAATAAGCTCCAGATGTATATTCCACGGGGATTTGCACATGGTTATGCAGTCCTCAGTCCTACTGCAATTTTCAGCTATAAATGTGATGCACAGTATTCAAAATCGCACGAAGCAGGTATAAAATTAGATGACCCTACTCTTAATATTGATTGGAAAATTGATTTTTCAAAAGCAATTATTTCTGAAAAGGATATGATTCTGCCCCAATTTGGTTTTCATTCTCCATATAAACCATAAATCATGCATATTCTGGTCCTGGGAAAAAATGGTCAATTAGGTCAATCCTTCCATCATCTGGCCCAGAACGAACAATCCTGGCAATGGAAATTTGCCGAAAAAAAGATTTTGGATCTTAATCATCCGCATTTTAGAGAGCAGCTTCTAAGCTTTAAATTTGATATCCTGATCAATTGTGCGGCATATACCGCGGTTGATAAGGCAGAAACTGAAATAGATACTGCATATCAGAGCAACTCCATTGCTGTTCGGCACATGGCTGAAGTATGTTTGGATAGAAATGCTTTGCTTATTCATTTTAGTACGGATTATGTGTACCATAATTCTCTTCGCGAGCCTTTATTGGAAAGCTCTCTTACCCTTCCGGAAGGAATTTATGCAAAAAGCAAGCTTGAAGGCGAAAATCAAATCCTGGCATCAGGATGTAAATACCTCATATTCAGGACCTCCTGGGTTATTTCACCTTATGGAAATAACTTTGTAAAAACCATGCTTAGACTTGCCGAGACAAACAGCATTTTGAAAATCGTATCTGATCAGATAGGGACACCTACATTAGCGGTGGATCTGGCAGCGGCAGTGATCCAAATTATTAAACTTTACCAGCAAAATCCATCAAATTTTGCTGATTATGGCATTTACAATTATTCAAATACTGGTGAAGTAAGCTGGAATGACCTGGCCACTGAAATTTTCAAACTTAGCAACCTGAAAGTCGAAGTTATTCCCATAAGTACCGCAGAATATAAAGCCCCGGCCTCAAGACCACAATACAGTGTACTAAGTACAGAAAAGATCCGAAAGACTTTTGGAATCGCAATCCCTCATTGGAAAGATGCTTTACAGAGATGTCTCAATCAATTAAGTTTAAATTGATTTTTAGACCCAAAACTATTTTATAAATCTTGTCGTTAACAATTGGTAACTTTAATACAATAATAATTACCAATATATAGGGTGAGTCGAATACTGCAAATTACTCTCTGGGCGACACTGCTGGCGCTATTTTTACAGGAGATTTATGGGCTACCCATAATCGCGCCGGTGAAATAACTTATGTGCAGACAGGAGATTTGACTATCCGTGCAACCGTTACTACTTATACTAAAGCAAGTTCCATCGCGGCAGACAGGGACAGTGTAGAGATAAGATGGGGCGATGGTACGAGCCAGTGGGGTTGTCAGATCCAACGGAGGTGGTCAGGGAGATCTGCTTCCGAATGATACCCGTCTCAATTTTTACATCGCCACACATACTTATCCGGGAAGAGCCCAGTATACGATTTCAATGACGGATCCAAACAGGAATGGAGGAATTCTTAATGTAAATCCACCAAGTTCTGAGAATGTTATGTTTCACCTTGAAACTACTTTTACTTTTCTCAATCCACAGTTTCAAGGCTACAACAATTCTCCCCGACTTCTGAGACCCCCTACAGATATTGGTTGTGTCGGTCAGCTTTTTGTGCATAATCCTACTGCTTATGACATAGACGGAGATAGTCTGGCCTATGAATTAATTGTTCCTTTTCAGGACAGAAATCTTCCAGTCCCAAATTATCTATTCCCTAATCAAATCAATCCAGGGCCAAATAACATGATCTCACTTGATCCGGTATCAGGAGATTTCAGGTGGATGTCGCCACAAGTTCCCGGAGAATATAATATCGCCATCCTTATCAAAGAATATAGGCAGGGTCAACTGATTAATACAATCATTCGGGATATGCAAATCCTGATCAGAGAGTGTGATAATCGCCCCCTGAAATAGAGACTATCCAGGATATTTGTGTCATAGCTGGACAAACTATTGAATTTGATGTTATTGCCACGGATCCTGATCGCAATCCAATGCAAAAGTGAGACTGAGTGCTTTAGGTGGCCTTTTGAATTCACTGAAAACAGAGCAATCTTTACTGTAGCGACAGGATTTCAGGATCAGCCATTAACCGGAAAATTTTCCTGGGTAACTACATGCGATCATATTTCCGGCAGATATTATGATGTGATATTTAAAGCAGATGATAACTTCTTTGACACAACCGGTTTATCTACTCTAAGAACTGTTCGAATTAAAGTCAGTGGCCCTCCGCCAGAAAATCCTGCAACAGAACTTCTGGAATCTGCAGTGAAACTCACATGGGACTCCCCCTATGCTTGCGAAGATTTACCAAATGAATATTTCCGGGGTTTTGCTATCTGGCGAAGAAATTCAAGCAATAATTTTCAGCTTGATACATGCAATCCCAATATGACAGGGAAAGGGTATACAAGAATTGCTTTTGGTCAAAAAAATATTGAGGCAGATAAGTATTTTTATGAAGATAGCAATATCGAACGAGGAAGAACATACTGTTACAGGATTGTTCCGGAATTTGCCAGGTTATCAGTAGCGGGTAATCCTTATAATCAGGTGGAGGGATTGCCTTCAGTTGAGATCTGCGTTCAGCTTAGCAGAGATATTCCTATTATTACAAAAGTCAGCGTCGAAGAAACAAGTCAAACTGATGGTGCAATATTCGTCAGATGGACTAAGCCACTAATCCCAGATTTGGACACTTTACTTTTCCCCGGGCCTTACAAATATGTACTTAAAAGAGGTATAGGACAGCTTCCTGCCTTCTTTACTGAAACTCCCGGTGCTAGTTTTGAAGCTGCTTCTTTTGGAGAAGCAAATGATACTTTTTTCCTGGATACAGGATTGAATACCACTGAGCTTTCATATACCTACATCGTTGACTTTTACACCTCTGGTAACATTCTTTATGGTAATGCAAATCAGGCAAGTTCTGTGTTTTTGAACATTGTTTCTACTGACAGACGAAACATTTTAACCTGGGATGAATCCGTACCATGGGAAAATTACGAATTTAGAATTTCAAGACGTGCTCCCGGCGAACCCGACTTTACCTTCCTGGCAGCGATTGCTGAGCGTTCTTATACCGATCGCAATCTGATCAACGGAGAAGAATATTGTTATTTTATTGAAACAGTAGGAACTTATGGATTCAATCAAATTGAAGACCCACTATTTAATTTATCTCAAATTATATGCGGAATTCCAATAGACTCTGTTCCTCCTTGCTCGCCCATATTGGTAGTTGAAAATGATTGTGAGCGATTGAATGAGATTGATGAGATTGAGGTTTTGTTTAATTATCTGAGTTGGACTAATCCTATCCTCACTTGCGAAGATTCTGAAGATACAGACGGCTATAATATCTATTATGCCAGAAGTGAATTGTCTGTTTTTGAGCTGATAGCGACAATCAATAATGCAGGAACTTTAACATTCCAACACAATACAGAATTTGGGCTGGCGGGTTGTTACCGGATTACATCTATTGATACCATTGGTAATGAAAGTCCGCCTAGTAACATTGTTTGTTTGGATAACTGTCCTGCATACCAATTGCCCAATGTCTTTACTCCAAATGGCGACGGAAGCAATGATGTATTTAAGCCGATCCTGAACAGGTTTGTTAATAACATTGAATTCAAAGTTTTCAACAGATGGGGGAATTTGGTTTTTGCAAGCAATGAGCCGCTTATTAATTGGGACGGAAAAAGTACAGGAGGACAAGATCTTGCCGATGGAACTTACTTTTATACCTGCAAAGTATTTGAAGAACGGCTTGAAGGAATTATTCAAGGTAGTACTTTGCTGAGCGGGTACATTGAATTATTGAGATAATTATTCCATTCAAATTATGTTTACAGGTATCATCGAATCGCTTGGAAGGGTAGAATCAATTCATTATCAGGGCAATAATTTTATTTATTCTATCAATTCACCAACAAGTAAGGATCTCACAATCGACCAACGTGTTTCACATAATGGTGTCTGCCTTACCGTAGTTGAAATTAAGGATGATTCCCATACCGTCGTTGCCATCAGCGAGACTTTAGACAAAACCAATCTCAAGTTATGGAAAGCAGGTTCTATTATTAATCTTGAAAGGGCTATGCTGGCAGGTGCCAGACTGGATGGTCATATGGTCCAGGGTCATGTGGATTGTGTGGCAAAATGTGTATCAATTGAAGATCAAAATGGTAGCTGGCTTTTTACCATTCAATTAAATGATCTTTCAAATCAAAATCTCTTAGTACAGAAAGGCTCAGTTTGTATCGATGGAGTAAGTCTAACTCTGGTAAATCCGATAGATGATCTTTTTTCAGTGGCTATTATTCCATACACCTTTGAGAATACTAATTTCAATAACTTAAAAGTTGAGGACCTTGTCAATATTGAATTTGATATTATAGGAAAGTATATCCAGAGGCAGTTAGCTCCTTATTTGGATGCATTGAAAAAATGAAGAATTAATTATCTTGGTTCTTACTGATTTGTTCGCAAGCTGTTGGATCTTTAATAATCACACTTGTTATTTCTTGAACCTGCTCTCTTCAATTTCATCGCCCTATTTATATCCAATTTCTTGCGCAAAAAAAAAAAGGATATAAGCATACCCTACTGTTGATAGTGCGCCCCAAATAAGAGTGACTACCACTCCCATCAGAGAAAGCTTCTCCAATATACCCTGCTATCAGCATCCATGCAGAAGCAACGATCAATTTCCACAAGAGGGCTTTTGTAGCTCCTGCTGCTTTTGTCAAAAGATAAAATTCAACACACATCAAAGGAACCGTCAAGGTCCAATCAATGTATCGAAGAGCAGTGGGATTCTCACCTGTAGCAGCATAGTAATCTCTCATGTAATAATAGTGAACTGCCGCAATACCAGTTATTAGTCCCGACACGAGAAGAGAGGTTTTCCACTTTTCATTTACAGAGCTTCGCTCAAAGAAAAAGAAGAGGCGGCAAACATTGCCATGTAACCTGTGAAAAATGTAAAAGCAACTGGATCATCCTTTGGGATAGCCAGTACATTGAGAATTAGTTGTTCCATATTTACCATTTTGTTTAATTTTTAGCATAAAAACGTTAAACAAAATGGATAGTTTTGTAAGTATTATGTATTGTTAAATTAATTATTGTTACTATTTTAGATCAAAAAATTTAAATAACCCAACCCTAAAATATGGGTCAAATTATATTCAAAAAGATACCAAACATTATGAGTTCAGCCCTGGTCATTCACAAATAGCACCAAGCAGCAATATTAAATAGTGAAAAATATTTCAGCCGCAGTTAATTACCCATTTACTGATTCGTAAGAATAAAAGGATATGGGAATAAAATGAAAATGGGAGCTGACTTTTACGCCAAACTCCCATTTTTCTATTCTATTTACCTGCTATCGAGCCAGGTCAATAATAATTAATCTTCTACCTCTTCAAGGACAGGTGCCTTTGTGACTTGCTGTACTAAAAGTCTGTCATATCTGCGAAGTCCGGTACCTGCAGGAATTCTCTTACCTACAATTACATTTTCTTTCAGACCATTCAGAATATCCTTTTTAGCACTTATAGCAGCTGTACTAAGCACTTTAGTAGTCTCCTGGAATGAGGCAGCTGAAATCCAGCTCACAGTACCCAAAGATGATTTAGTGATACCTTGGAGAATAGGTTTAGAAGTTGAAGGGATTGCATCTCTGAATTGAACCAATTTAAGGTCACTTCTCTTCAGAATTGAATTTTCTTCTCTAATTTGTCTCAATGTCACTAATTGACCAGCTTTCAATTTCTGAGAATCTCCGGATTCGATAACGAATTTTTTGTCAAAAATCCAGTCATTGTATTCCAGGAACTCATATTTTTCAACTGATTCACCTTCAAGGAAGTGAGTATCTCCCGGATCTTCAATTTGCACACGACGCATCATCTGACGTACAATTACCTCGATGTGTTTGTCATTGATATTGATACCCTGGGAACGATATACTTCCTGCACTTCATTTACAAGATAGTACTGCACTGCAAAAGGACCTTTAATATTCAGAATATCTGTAGGAGAAGTTGCACCATCAGACAAAGGAGTACCAGCGCGAACAAAGTCACCTTCCTGTACCAAAATATGTTTGGAAAGTCCGATCAGATATTTTCTTTTCTGGCCATCTTTAGCTTCGACACTTACTTCTCTGTTACCTCTCTTTATAGCTCCGAATCCAACGATACCGTCAATCTCAGAAACTACTGCAGGGTTAGATGGATTTCTAGCTTCAAAGAGTTCTGTTACCCTTGGAAGACCCCCTGTGATATCCGTAATTTTTCCAAGACTTCTTGGAATCTTCGCAATACGCTGACCAGCTTTGATAGCATCACCATCTTCTACAGACAAGAATGATCCCACAGGCAAGTTATAACTCTTAACCTCTGTACCGTTCTCATCCACAATTTTGAGCGATGGTATTTTACGCTTATTCTTACTTTCTATGATGATTTTTTCAGCATATCCAGTTTGATCATCTCTCTCAACGCGGAAAGTGACACCTTCCTCGATTGAATCAAACTGAATGATTCCTCCAAGTTCAGATACGATCATGTTGTTAAATGGATCCCACTCACAAATAGTGTCACCTTTCTTCACCATATCTCCATCTTTCACTTGTAGTAAGGCACCGTAAGGTACGTGGTTGGTAGCAAATACTTTGGCGGTTTTAGGATCTATGATTCTTACTTCACCTGTTCTGGACAATACAACTGAAGATTTTTTAACACCTTCATCATCCTGGAACAAAGTGGTTCTGACATCGTCAAATTCTAATTTACCATCAAATCTTGCAATCAATTCTGATTCAGACTTAGAAATAGAAGCCACACCACCCACGTGGAATGTACGAAGTGTAAGCTGAGTACCTGGTTCACCAATAGACTGCGCAGAAATGATACCTACAGCATCACCTGTTTCCGGCAATACGACCTGTGGCCAGATTTTTACCATAACATTTATTACAAACACCACGCTTGGTTTCACAAGTCAATACGGAACGAATGGTCACTGCTTCTATACCGATTTCGTCTATTAGGTCTGCTATCATTTCTGATATATATCCACCTGCTTCGAGTAACATTGCATCGGTAACCGGGTGTAATATATCGTATAGAGTATATCTACCCATAATTCTGCTTGAAAGAGTCTCAATGATCTTGTCATTATCGTTCAATGCAAATGTTTCTATACCTCTTAAAGTATTGCAATCTTCTTCAAGGCCAACTACCTCCTGGGCAACATCTACAAGTCTTCTGGTAAGATAACCTGCATCCGCTGTTTTCAAGGCTGTATCCGCAAGACCCTTACGAGCACCGTGTGTAGAGATGAAGTATTCCAATACTGACAAACCATCTAAGAAGTTTGAAAGAATAGGGTTTTCAATGATCGCGGCACCAGTGTCACCTGACTTTCTCGGTTTTGCCATCAAACCTCTCAATCCACAAAGCTGCTTAATCTGCTGCTTGGATCCCCTTGCACCTGAGTGCAACATCATATATACTGAGTTGAAACCTTGCTTATGTTCTGCAAGTTCTTTCATCAAATTATCTGTAATGCTATTATCTGCATACGTCCACTTGTCAATGATCTGATTGTATCGCTCATTGTTAGTGATAAGACCCATGTTATAGTTATCCCAAACTTCATCCACCTCAGCCTGAGCTTCATTTAATGTAGTTTCTTTCACAGTAGGTGTAATCAAGTCACCTAGGTTGAATGATAACCCACCTTTGAATGACCAGTAGAAACCCAAATCTTTGATATCATCCAAAAACTTAGCAGTTACTGCAAAATCAGTTCTGCGGATAATATCTGAAATAATCAATTTCAAGTTTCTCTTTGTAACCAACTCATTCACATAAGGAACAGTCTCAGGTACAACCTGATTGAAAAGTACACGTCCTACAGAAGTACTAATCAACTTAATACTTAATGGTCCACCATCTTCTTCTTCCACTTTGGCTTTTACCTGAATGGTCGCGTGAAGATCTGCCTGACCTTCATTGTAAGCTATAATTACTTCTTCTGCTGAATAGAATCTTCTGCCTTCCCCAGCTACATGTCTTTCAGGTGTGGACTTTCTTTCTTTTGTAAGATAGTAAAGACCCAAAACCATATCCTGAGATGGAACCGTAATCGGTGATCCATCCTGAGGGTTAAGCATGTTGTGAGAAGAAAGCATCAGTACTTGTGCTTCCAAAATAGATGCCTGAGATAATGGTACGTGAACAGCCATCTGGTCACCATCAAAATCCGCGTTGAATGCTGTACAAACCAATGGGTGAAGCTGGATTGCCTTACCTTCTACCAATTTAGGCTGGAAAGCCTGTATAGATAGTCTGTGGAGAGTTGGGGCCCTGTTCAACATTACAGGGTGCCCTTTCAATATATTTTCAAGGATTTCCCAGATTACAGGGTCCTTGCGATCTACTAATTTCTTAGCTGACTTTACTGTTTTTACAATACCGCGCTCAATCAACTTTCTGATTACAAATGGCTTGAATAATTCAGCGGCCATTGCTTTTGGAAGTCCACATTCGTGAAGACGAAGTGTAGGTCCTACCACAATTACAGAACGACCAGAATAATCTACCCTTTTACCAAGTAGGTTCTGACGGAAACGACCTTGCTTTCCTTTAAGAATATCACTCAATGACTTTAATGCTCTACCACCTTCAGCTTTTACAGCATTAGATTTTTTAGAGTTATCAAAAAGTGAATCAACTGCCTCCTGTAGCATCCTCTTCTCATTACGAAGGATTACTTCCGGTGCTTTGATTTCCAAAAGACGCTTTAAACGATTATTTCTGATGATTACTCTACGATATAAATCGTTGAGATCCGAACTCGCAAATCTACCACCATCCAGAGGCACCAATGGTCTCAATTCTGGTGGAATAACCGGAAGATACTGAATAATTGACCACTCAGGACGATTGTCAGTTCTTGCCAAACCTTCTCTGAATGCTTCTACAACTCTCAGACGCTTTAAAGCTTCTGACTTTCTTTGTTGAGACGTTTCAGAAGCAGCTTGCAAACGTAAGTCATAAGATAACTGATCCAAATCAAGTCTTTCAAGAAGATCTTTGATGGCTTCAGCACCCATTTTGGCAACAAATTTATCAGGATGAGAGTCTTCCAGCATCTGATTTTCTCTCGGCAGATCATCAAGAATATCGAAATATTCTTCTTCTGTTAAAAGGTCAAGATAACTTACTCCATCTCCCAATTTAACTCCAGCCTGAATAACTGCATATCTCTCGTAGTAAACTATCGATTCCAATTTCTTGGAAGAAAGCCCTAATAGATAACCAATCTTGTTTGGAAGTGATTTGAAAAACCAAATGTGCACGACCGGAACTACCAGTTTGATGTGCCCCATTCTCTCACGACGAACTTTTTTCTCTGTAACTTCAACACCACAACGATCGCAAACAATACCCTTGTAACGGATTCTCTTGTATTTTCCACAGTAGCTTTCATAATCCTTTACAGGACCAAAAATACGCTCGCAGAAAAGTCCATCTCTCTCCGGTTTGTAAGAACGATAGTTGATAGTCTCAGGCTTGAGAACTTCGCCGTATGAACGCTCCAGAATATCATCCGGAGAGCATAAACTAATCGCTATGCTTTCGAAATTCGCCTTCCTTGCTACTCCCTTCTGAATAAATGACATATTTATATAGATAAAAGATGTTTATAAAATGAATTCTGCCCGGTCCTAATCAAACTTAATATCCAATGCAAGACCTCTCAACTCATGAATCAATACATTGAATGATTCAGGAATATTCGGCTCAGGCATATTGTCACCTTTAACGATGGCTTCGTATGCTTTTGCTCTACCCTGGATATCATCCGACTTGATTGTAAGTAATTCCTGAAGGATGTTTGCAGCACCATATGCTTCAAGAGCCCAAACCTCCATCTCACCAAAACGCTGACCACCAAACTGAGCTTTACCACCCAGAGGTTGTTGTGTAATTAATGAGTAAGGTCCGATTGAACGTGCGTGCATCTTATCATCAACCATGTGAGCCAGTTTCAGGATATAAATAATCCCTACTGTAGCCTGCTGGTGGAATCTATCGCCGGTCTCGCCATCGTACAGATAAGTTTGTCCGAATCTCGGTAAACCTGCCTTATCAATGTAAGTTCCGATCTCATCAAGTGAAGCTCCATCAAAAATTGGTGTAGCAAACTTCATGTTCATCTTCTCACCTGACCATCCAAGTACAGTTTCAAAAATCTGCCCAAGGTTCATCCTTGAAGGTACACCTAGTGGATTCAATACGATGTCTACAGCCGTACCATCTTCAAGGAAAGGCATGTCTTCAGCTCGAACGATTCTGGAAACGATACCTTTGTTACCGTGACGACCGGCCATTTTATCACCCACTTTCAACTTACGTTTCTGAGCAAGATACACTTTAGCAAGTTTCAATACACCGGCTGGAAGTTCATCACCAATACTGATGTTGAATTTCTCCCTTTTATATCTTCCTACTTCCTCGTTGTGCTTAATAGTATAGTTGTGTAACAACTTAGCTACATATTGATTAGTCTCTTCATGATCTGTCCAGTTGCTATAATCAACTGACATATATTCGATTCCTTTCAAATTCGTTTTATTGAACTTGGAAGATTTAGGAATCAATTCTTCATTGTATACACTACGAACTCCATTTGATGATCTGTCTTTCAATAAAGAAAGCAATTTATCCAATAAAATAGTGTGTAACTCATTGATCGCAATTTTGTGCTGATCTTCCAGTTTCGTCAAAAGTTCTTTCTCCTGTACTTTCTGAGACTTGTCCTTTTTTGCTCTGGCATAAATCTGCTTATCTACTACGATCCCGGTGATTGATGGAGGAGTTTTCAATGAAGCATCCTTAACATCACCCGCTTTGTCTCCAAAGATTGCTCTAAGAAGTTTTTCTTCCGGAGTTGGATCAGACTCTCCTTTGGGAGTAATCTTACCAATAAGGATATCACCTTCTTTAGCCCAGGCTCCGATACGAATGATACCATTTTCATCCAAATCTTTTGTAGCTTCTTCACTTACATTTGGAATATCATTGGTTAATTCTTCTTCTCCCAGCTTGGTGTCTCTTACATCCAATTCAAAATGCTCAATATGGATTGAAGTGAATACATCTTCTTTTACAACTCTCTCAGAAATTACAATCGCATCCTCAAAGTTGTACCCTTTCCATGGCATGAATGCCACTTTCATGTTTTGGCCAAGTGCCAATTCACCTTTCTCTGTAGCATAACCATCACAAAGAATAGTTCCTTTGCTCACTCTCATTCCTTTCTTGACGATCGGACGAAGATTGATACAAGTTCCCTGGTTAGTTCTAAGGAATTTGGTCAATTGGTATGTTTTGAAATCATCTTCGAAAGATACAAGGCGGTCAAACTCACCCCTGTCGTATCTGCTGATGATTTTTTCTGCATCCACATATTCCACAACTCCGTCACCTTCTGCATTGATAAGCATTCGGGAATCTCTTGCCACTTTTCCTTCCAATCCAGTTCCCACGATAGGTGCAGTAGGACGTAAAAGTGGTACTGCCTGACGTTGCATGTTTGATCCCATCAAAGCACGGTTTGCATCATCATTCTCAAGAAATGGAATCAATGATGCAGATACACCTACAATCTGGTTAGGAGCAACGTCCATATAGTCAATCTCTTCAGGTGTCAAAACAGGGAAATCCCCGTGCTCACGACACTTGATTCTATCTGTAAGGAATGCACCTTTTTCATCAATTGGTGAATTCGCCTGTGCAATCTTTATATAATCTTCATTTTCAGCAGAAAGGTATTCAACCTGACTCTTCACATCCAGTTTACCATATACAACTCTACG
Source organism: Saprospiraceae bacterium (assembly GCA_016706365.1). Taxonomy (GTDB): domain Bacteria; phylum Bacteroidota; class Bacteroidia; order Chitinophagales; family Saprospiraceae; genus SLDF01. Next base: position 303,989 of record JADJJU010000023.1, on the reverse strand, counting down.
GTATGGAGTCTCAAGGAATCCCATTCCATTGATTTTCGCATGAACACAAAGTGTAGAGATTAGTCCAATATTCGGACCTTCAGGAGTTTCAATCGTACAAAGACGACCATAGTGAGAGTAGTGAACGTCCCTAACCTCAAAACCAGCTCTTTCTCTCGAAAGACCACCTGGCCCTAATGCTGAAATTCTTCTTTTGTGCGTAATTTCAGAAAGAGGATTGGTTTGATCCAAAAACTGAGACAACTGACTTGTTCCAAAGAAAGAGTTGATTACTGAAGAAAGTGTTCTTGCATTAATCAAATCCACAGGAGTGAAGACTTCATTGTCTCTTACATTCATACGTTCACGTATAGTTCTTGCCATTCTGGCCAGACCTACACCGAATTGAGCGTATAATTGCTCTCCTACTGTTCTTACACGTCTGTTGCTTAAGTGATCGATATCATCAATCTCAGCATTTTGGTTCATTAGTTTTACGAGATAGTTGACAATGGAGATGATATCATCCTTTGTCAATACCTGTACATCTAATGGTGTGCCAAGATTCAATTTCTTATTGATTTTGAAACGACCTACATCACCAAGGTTGTATCTCTTATCAGAGAAGAACAACTTGTCGATAATACCACGTGCTGTTTCTTCATCAGGTGGCTCTGTACCTCTCAACTGACGATAGATATATTCTACAGCTTCAATTTCTGAACTGGATGGATCTTTTTGTAAAGTATTGTAGATGATAGAGTAATCTTCCTCTACATTCTCCTTCTGCAGGATTACTGTGTTTGTATTGGAATCCAGAATCAGCTGAATGTTTGTTTCATCAAGCTGAACATCTCTTTCAAGAATGATCTCGTTACGCTCGATGGTTACTACTTCTCCTGTATCTTCATCTACGAAATCCTCTGTCCACTTCTTCAATACCCTGGCAGCTAATTTTCTACCAACAGATTTAGAAAGCTCTGCATCAGTAGCTTTGATTTCTTCTGCAAGTCCAAAAATGCTAAGGATTTCCTTATCAGAGTCATAACCAATGGCTCTTAAAAGAGTAGTAACGGGAAATTTCTTTTTTCTGTCAATGTAAGCATACATCACAGTATTGATATCCGTTGCAAACTCCATCCAGGCACCTTTGAACGGAATCACTCTTGCAGAGTAGATTTTTGTACCATTAGGGTGATAAGTCTGACTGAAGAAAACACCAGGAGATCTGTGTAATTGTGAAACGATTACCCTTTCAGCACCATTAATAACAAATGTACCTTTGGGAGTCATATAAGGTATATTACCCAAGAACACGTCCTGCACTATTGTCTGAAAATCTACGTGCTCCTCATCATTGCAGGAAAGTCTAAGTTTGGCTTTCAAAGGAACACTGTAAGTAAGACCCCTCTGCATGCATTCCTCGATAGAATATCTTGGTGGATCTATATAATAATCCAGGAATTCCAGTACGAAAATGTTTCTTGCATCGGAGATTGGATAATTCTCCTGAAACACTTTGTACAAACCTTCACTATTCCTGTTTTCGGGGGTAGTTTCGAGCTGGAAAAATTCTTTGAAAGACTGCAATTGAATTTCCAGAAGGTCCGGATTTTCAGCGGGCAGTTTGATCTTTCCAAAATTGACTCTTTCGTTTTCAGCCAGCGTAATTGCGCCATTTGATAATGCCATCTTGGGATAATTATTTATATGATTAATTCCGGACTATTCCGGAAATGAACTTCTCGACAAAAACGACAAAGAGGCTTAGCAAAAGAATAATCTTTTACTAAGCCTTTATGTCTTATAAAGATGAAACGGTACGAATGCCCGCATAGATATCATTGAGTATTATTTCAATTCAATCTCAGCACCTGCACCTTCCAAAGTAGCTTTGATGCTTTCTGCCTCATCTTTTGAAGCTCCTTCTTTCAAAGTTGAAGGTGCACCATCAACAAGGTCTTTAGCCTCTTTCAATCCGATGTTAAGTAAGTTTTTCACTTCTTTAACAACATTCAATTTTGCTGCACCAGCGGATTTCAATACTACATCAAAAGATGTTTTCTCTACCGGAGCTTCATCAGCTGCTCCACCACCTGCTGCAGGGCCTGCGTAAGCAACTGCTGCTGCTGCTGGTTCGATGCCATACTCATCTTTCAAAATTGCAGCCAACTCATTAACTTCTTTAACTGTTAAATTGACTAGTTGTTCTGCAAATGCTTTAAGATCTGCCATTGTTTTTAAATTTAAATTTTTCGTAAAATATTATATGCGTATAGCTTGGAAGCCAAATTTGTTATGCAGCTCTTTCTTCCAGAGTCTTTAACAACCCTGCAATAGTAGTTCCACCTGATTTAAGAGCGCCGATAACGTTCTTCGCAGGTGACTGCAATAATCCGATAATCTCGCCAACCAATTGTTCTTTCGTCTTCAGCTTGCTGAGGACCTCAATTTGGTCATCTCCGATAAAAACTGCACTATCTATATAGGCTGCCTTAAGAGTAGGTTTGGCGTTTCCTTTTCTAAATTCCTCCAGAACTTTTGCCGGAGCATTTGCAACTGTACTGAATAGGATGGTAGTAGGACCATGAAGTGAATCATATAAGGAAGCAAAGCCTTTTTCCTCAGCTAATCCTTCCATTGCCTTTCTAACCAGTGTATTCTTTACAACCTGTATATCTATATCACGCTCGAAACAAATTCTGCGTAATTTATTGATCTTTGCCACAGATAGAGCAGAGGAATCTGTTAAATAAAAGAAATTTGAATTGTCAAATTTCTCTCTTAGTTCTTCTATAGCTACCGTTTTTTCTTGCTTATTCATTGTATTGTCGTTTAAACGGGCTTGTTATTTAATGGATTTTGAGTCAACTTTGATACCAGGACTCATTGTACTGGCTACAGTCACTGATTTCATATAAGTCCCTTTTGCAGAAGATGGCTTCATTTTTACAAGGGTATGAATCAATTCAGAAGCATTTTCAGTTAACTTTTCAGGTGTAAATGAAACACGGCCTACGGACGCATGAATGATACCAAATTTGTCCACACGGAATGCAATTTTACCACCTTTTACATCGGCTACTGCATTCGCCACATCCATAGTCACTGTACCAGTCTTGGGGTTTGGCATCAGACCACGAGGTCCTAAAATTCTACCAACCTTACCTACCTGAGCCATTACGTTTGGAGTTGCAACAATTACATCGATGTCGGTCCAGCCTCCCTGGATTTTAGTAATGAATTCATCCAGACCGACAAAATCTGCCCCAGCTTCTTTAGCTTCAGCTTCTTTGTCCGGTGTGCACAATACTAATACTCTTTTAGTTTTACCAGTTCCGTGAGGAAGACTAACTGTACCTCTCAAAGCCTGATCAGCTTTTCTTGGATCCACTCCTAACCTTACGTGAATATCCACTGAGGAATCAAATTTTGCCACGTTTACTTCTTTAACCATTGACATTGCTTCTCCAAGAGAATACAATTTGTCAGGATCAACTTTCGCATTAACGGCGGCACGTTTTTTTGTTACTTTTGCCATAATCTAAAATTTTGAGGTCAAACGCTCTTTGGAGCTCCCTTCTGTAAAAAAATTAATTATCCTGTTCCGGTCCAGCTCCCCATGGAGGAGTTCCGTTAATTGTAATACCCATACTTCTTGCAGTACCTGCAACCATTTTCATGGCAGACTCTACGGTAAATGCATTCATATCGGGCATTTTGTCTTCAGCTATCGCTTTTACCTGATCCCATGTTACACTGCCAACTTTAAGACGGTTAGGCTCTTTTGAACCTTGCTTAACTTTTGCAGCTTCCAGCAATTGAATTGCTGCAGGAGGAGTTTTTATAATGAAATCAAAAGACTTGTCTTTGTAAACTGAGATCAAAACCGGAAGAATCTTGCCAATTTTGTCCTGTGTTTCTGCATTAAATCTCTTGCAAAATTCCATGATGTTAACACCCTTGGAACCTAATGCCGGTCCAATCGGAGGTGCAGGGTTTGCCTGTCCGCCTTTCACTTGTAACTTTATAAATATATCTACTTCTTTTGCCATTGTATTTATTATTTCAGCTCAATAAATAGTTGCAATTCTAAACTCTTCTGTATCCTGAGGGAAGCAATCCAAAAAGGATCTACAGTTCAGTCAAATTTAGTTTTGCTTTTCGACCTGCATGAAGTTGAGTTCAACTTCAGTACCTCGTCCAAATATTTTTACGATCACTTTGATCTTTTTCTTCTCTTCGTTAACTTCTTTGATGTCACCTACAAAATCGTTGAATGGACCATCGATGATTCGAACAGTTTCTCCTACGATAAAAGGCTCCAACATTGTTTCACCTTCCGTTTCTGACTCATCCAATCTTCCCAGCATCCTGTTTGCTTCAGATTGTTTCATAGGTATAGGAACATTCTTTCCAAGAAAGTGGATGACATTCGGCACATTCGAAATGGCTTGAACTATTTCTCCACCAAACTTACCAGCCTCAGCCTCCAACAATAAGTATCCAGGAAGGATATTTCTTTCAGTAACTACTTTCTTGCCGTTTCTGATTTTATATACCTTCTCGGAGGGAACAATTACTTGAAAAACTATCTGATCCCAACCGGACCTAAGTATCTCAGCCTCAATTCTTTCCTTGATTTTTCTTTCTTTACCGCTGATGACTCTTAAAGAGTACCATTTTCTTCCCTCTACCATCCGTAAATTATTATCAGATATTATAGATCAGGCTTAGCGTTTGCTTAGAGATCAGATCCATTAAAAAAATTAAGATTGCGATAATTAATGATGCTACGATTACTACCGTAGTGCTGCTTTGTAAATTAGCCCAATTCGGCCAGGAAACTTTATTTACAAGCTCATTATAGCTTTCTTTGATGTACAACGTTATTTTGTCCATAATTTCGAATTTGCACGGGCAGAAGGATTCGAACCCTCGGCCTACGGTTTTGGAGACCGCCGCTCTACCAGCTGAGCTATGCCCGTAATAAGAAAATTAAGCACCTCCGAAGAGGTGCTTAATCACTATTATATTCAATCAAATTTGATTATCCAATAATTTCAGTCACCTGACCTGCTCCTACAGTACGTCCACCTTCACGAATCGCAAAACGAAGACCTTTTTCCATTGCGATAGAGTTAAGTAAAGTAACTTCCAATGATACATTATCACCAGGCATTACCATTTCAACTCCTGCTGGAAGCGTAACATCTCCTGTCACGTCTGTAGTACGGAAGTAAAACTGAGGTCTGTAACCATTGAAGAATGGAGTGTGACGTCCGCCTTCATCTTTTCCAAGAACATAAACCTCACACTTAAATGATTTGTGTGGTTTTACAGAACCCGGAGCACAGATTACCATACCTCTTTTGATGTTTTCTTTGTCAACACCTCTAAGAAGAAGACCTGCGTTGTCACCGGCCTCACCTCTGTTAAGAAGTTTTCTAAACATTTCAACACCAGTTACTGTAGATGTCATAGGCTTTTCGTCATCTCTCATCATACCAATGATTTCGACTGGTTGACCTACTTCAATTACACCTCTTTCAATACGACCTGTGGCAACTGTACCACGACCTGTAATTGAAAATACATCTTCTACAGGCATTAGGAATGGAAGATCTACTAAACGAGTAGGCTCAGGAATCTGAGTATCTACTGCTTCCATAAGATCAACAATACCCTGCACTGCAGCTGCATCTCCTTCAAGAGCCTTCAATGCAGAACCTTTAATCACTGCTGCATTGTCACCGTCAAAATTGTATTGAGTAAGAAGTTCTCTAACTTCCATTTCAACCAATTCCAACATCTCTTCATCATCTACAAGGTCTACTTTATTCATGAACACGACTACAGCAGGAACACCTACCTGACGTGCCAATAGAATGTGCTCTCTGGTTTGAGGCATAGGACCATCCGTAGCAGCAACTACAAGAATAGCACCATCCATCTGAGCAGCACCAGTAACCATGTTTTTCACATAATCCGCGTGACCCGGACAGTCAACGTGCGCATAGTGACGATTTACCGTCTCATACTCAACGTGAGCTGTATTGATTGTAATACCTCTTTCCTTCTCTTCAGGAGCTGCATCAATCGAATCGTAAGACATACTCTTCGCCAAACCTTTACTTGCAAGAACAGATGTAATGGCCGCAGTCAAAGTAGTTTTACCGTGGTCTACGTGACCAATTGTTCCAACATTGAGGTGTGGCTTATTCCTTTGAAATGTTTCCTTTGCCATCGGTAAAAAGTTTAAATTGCTATGTTTAAAAAAATAAAATACACTAAAAAAATGGTTGAGCCAATGAAGGGAATTGAACCCCCGACCCCTTCCTTACCATGGAAGTGCTCTACCCCTGAGCTACATTGGCTTTTGTATATATCCAAATGTCTTTCCACTTGGTATCCGGAATAATGATTATAATCTTAATTCCTTCAACTACAAAACACCTATTGTTATTCAAGAGCACCTGCTATTGTCTCAACAATAAATGATATTAAACGGTGGATGGGTTATCGATTGATTTGAAAACCCGTTCCTTTTGTATTCCACACATTTATAATCTCTTTAGATTAAGAGTGCGTCAACAAACATCTAACTCAAATACCAAGATGATAAGTTGTAATTCTAAGGATCGATGAAGACTTTATAAAAGTCAACCTGGAAAGAAATTCAACTATCTGCAAAGCACTTATATTAATAATTGCTGCTCAATGATCCACAAATGTGGAAAATTAGAGCGGGAGACGAGACTCGAACCCGCGACCCTCAGCTTGGAAGGCTGATGCTCTACCAACTGAGCTACTCCCGCAATTGGGTGTGAGTGTGGGTGTGGGTGTGGGTGTGGGTTTTAGAAACCAATAAATACACACTCACATTCACACTCACTCGCACACTCCTTCGTGGGGGTAATAGGAATCGAACCTATTCAGGTAAAACCAACAGATTTACAGTCTGCCCCGTCTCTCCAACTTCGGCGCACCCCCTTATGGTACAATTATTCAATAATTCTGAAAAGAAAGAATTGTGTTTCTCATTTGAGCCAGCAGAGGGACTCGAACCCCCGACCAGCTGATTACAAATCAGCTGCTCTACCAACTGAGCTATGCTGGCTAATTATAAATCGTAATCAATCTCAATACAGATTAAACTATAAAAGGCTTTTAAACCCTGTGTTTATAAGCATTGCAAATAAGATTGACAACATATTCTTGCACAGAAAAACTCCATTTTCAATTCTTTTCAGATCCAGCCAAAAGCACTTTTACTCTAAGCGATTGCAAAGATACTCCCATTACTGAAAACCAAAAGAAAAAATAATCTTTTTTTTCAATAAATTCCTGACTGTATCAATTCATCTAGCGCAGGCTAATTCCTGAAAACACCAAAGCCCGCAGGACGCGGGCTTTGGAATGATATTGTCTATGCCCGTAGGCGATACTTTTCTTTAAATCGGACTAGCTGACGCTTGAGATTGTCAGCTACTATATCTATTGATGCTTCAAATGATTTGTCAGCATTTTTACAAATAAGAGTGTCTCCAGGGACATTAATTCTTGCTTCGATTATTTTATCTTTTACCTGTCCAGAATTTTCCAACTTCAATATAACTTGTACATCTACTATTTTATCAAAGAATTGATCAAGCTTTGAGAGCTTCTTATTGATGTACTCAATTAATTTTTGGTCAGCTGTGAAGCGAACGGATTCCAAATGAATTCTCATAATTATTCAATTTATATAATGAAAAAATGATTGTCTTTTTGAATTTGATCTTGAATATTAGTTCAAGACAGGTATTAAATACTTTTAACAATTACTGAAGTCTGAAGTTCTGAGAATAAATGCTCATTTCCATTCAGATCAATTTCCCGAATCTGACCCACGAATTTTTGTTGATCGGGGATGCGCATTTTGATACACATTCTTTAATTGTTCAATGGTATTATGGGTGTAGATTTGAGTTGCAGCCAGGCTGGAGTGTCCAAGTAAATTTTTAATAGCATTCAAATCTGCACCACCATTAGCCAGGTGGGTAGCAAATGAATGTCTCAAAACGTGAGGACTCTTTTTGTCCTGAGATGTAAAGTGAGCCAACTCTTTGGTCACCGATCTATACACATAATTGGGATAAAGTTTTTGTCCAGATGGCGTCAGGAATAAATATTCTTCGCTTGTCTTTGCCTCTAATTGTTCTCTCATATCCACATATCGTAAAAATTGCCCATGCAATTCCTTTCCAAAAGGAATTAATCTCTGTTTGTTTCCTTTACCAATAACGCTGAGTTGCATGGCTTTCATGTCCAGATCCTTTGTTTTAATACCAATCAACTCTGCCCGTCGAATGCCGGTATGATATAATAACAGGACAATTGTCTGATTAAGAATTACTTCGTAATCATTGATTTGATCAAATGAATCCGCCATTCCAGCAAGGGATTTTTCCTGAACAAATACAGGGAGCCTTTTTCCAATTTTAGGCAACGAAATTTTAGCAACAGGATTAACCAGAATGATGCCCTTTTTGATACAGAATTTGTACCAGGCATTTAGGGAAGATATTTTTCTGCGAATGGATGTAGCCTTTTGAGTATCGGTCATCAATGACACGACCCAACTCCTTATATGTCTATTATTGGCCAGATGGATACCTTCAAATTGATATTCTTTGAGAAGAAAATCATTAAACAATTGAAGGTCTGAGGAGTAAGCACTGACTGTATGCAGTGAGTAGCGCTTCTCATATTGTATATAATCAATAAAATCCCTGATATTCATTCTCCGATGTGTGTTCCGAGAATGAATATAGGGATTTAATAAATAAGAGACAAATTTTTATCAGCTATTTTCGCTGTGATTGCCGTACATTCTTTCTTTGTAAACAGCTTTAAGTACTTCTGCTCTTCTAGTGATAGAAGGCTTGGTAAAATGTTTTCTTTTACGCAGTTCTTTAAGCACGCCTGATTTTTCGTATTTGCGCTTGTATTTCTTAAGAGCTCTGTCTATTGATTCGCCGTCTTTAACATCAATGATTAACATACAATAAATTGATTTTCTATTTTTTGGACTGCAAAGATATAATTTTATTTTCCATAGTTACAACATTGCAATATATTTTCTGATAAAATAAACTTAGCTAAAAAACAAGCAGCCGCTTGTCTATCTCTAGTCAAGCGGCTGCTAATATTATAAAGAAATAATAAGTTATTGAACGTCCCACCAAAGTCTAACGCCATCAGTATCATTTCCACCCAAGAACTGGGCGACTGCTGCTGCATAGTTAGTACCATTTAGGTTTTGCTCAAGTGTGCCATAAATATTTCTCAAAGGAATTCCTGCACTTGGATTCAAAGGCTCTTCAGGTAGTACTAAAACAGGGTTATCGAGTCTTCTCCATTCAGCCCACATTTCGTAGCCCTGCATATATAGAGCTATCCATTTCTGGTTGCCAATGAGCATTCTCCAATTTGCCTGATTCCATGTAACACCTGCCTGATTGTAATAAGCATCAAATTCTGCTTGCGTGTAAGTAACACCCCACTGATCCCAGCTAGCTTGAATAGCATCCTTGTAATGCTCTTCTGCACTTGAGGCAATCCATCCTCTTGCTGCTGCTTCTGCAAGAGCAAAATGCACCTGAGCCACGGTGATTATAGCAAGGGGGCAATCCTGACACTTCACATTGGTAGAACTTGGATATGAAACATCTGGAGGAGAATTTGTTGGATTCTGGCGACCATACGGCATTCCCACAATGATTGGATTACCAGCTGCCACTGAATTCAGAGTAGGGTCTGCAAATTGAGGTAAGCGTGGATCATTCAAACCTGACATATAATTTTCTAAATTTTCGCTGATAGCAAAATCCGTTCTGGTTCTGAAACTTGTAAACCATGGATTTTCATTATTGGCTTCTCCCAAATAAGGATACAATACATCCGCTGTAATAAAACCATCGGCCATAGCATCAAGGAATTCTGCCCGCGCTTTTTGTTCGCTTACATCTGAAATACGGATAGCCATATTCATACGCAGTGTATTTGCAAATAATTTCCAGCTTTCCATGTCCCCGCCAAAAATGATGTCACCTTTGACACCTGCTCCTCCATCTATCTGTGCCGCTGCCTCTTTCAATTCATTAAAAAGGTCATTGTAAATAGATTCCTGACTGTCATATTTAGGAGTAAATATCCCCTCTCCGGCTTTCAATGCTTCGGAATAAGGTATAGCACCCCAACGATCAGTAAGGAACTGGAAAAAATATGCTTTCAAAATTCTGGCTACAGCAATCTGATTTGCATTGGAACCGCTACCTAAAACATCACCCTTTGTATCAGGATCAGTATTCAAATCAATTACTGTTTGTAAATTTTGAAGTGGTCCTGTATACCAAGCGTCAAAATTATCCTGTATGGATTGATATCTGCCTCCTTCTGTATATGTTATATCAGAAATATGCTGGGCATACAAAGCTCCCAGGGTAGAACCAACAGCATTTCCAATAGATCTTTGAGAAGATGTAATTAAAGTTCCTGTTTCTACTTTGACAGGATTGTTTGGGTCCACATTGAGATCATCAAATTTCCCGCAGGAAATAATCAACAACATGATTACCGGTATAAAGATTTTCTTAATATTCATAATATAAATTTTAATGATTGTTGAATTAGAGACCAACTGTTACGCTGATACCAAATGATCTGGCACTCGGCAACTGACCCCTTTCTTCAAAAATAAGATTATTAGCACCCGGAAGGATCTCTGATGGATCAATTCCTTTCACGGTCGAGTAAATCAACCAGGGATTTCTCGCAATAAGAGAAACGTTCAAAGATTGAATTCTGGTGCCCAACATACGTTTTGGAAGGTTATATCCAATGCTCAGTTCTCTTAATTTTATGAAAGAAGCATCATAAATCCATTCTTCATGGAATCCAAATAATCTTGCATAATATGTAACCGCTTCTACATAGACTGCAGTTTCGGTTCCATCAGCATTCACTCCGTCTACACGGATACCGCCGCCATCGGCTACAGCATCTCTGATAGGGTTACCTTTGTCATTATTACCTACAGTTTCAATTCCCAAACCAGAATAATTATTAAACATTTTGGTTACTGAAAAGAATTGTCCTCCTGCCTGAAAATCAATATGTGCACCCAGTGTAATTCCATAAATATTAAATGAGTTGGTAAATCCACCTGTAAAATCAGGCAGGATAGAACCAAGATCTTTATTGGCAGTTCTCACATAAGATCCATTAGCATTAATTCTAGGCAGATCACTACCATCGATATATGTATATCCACCACCTCTAAGTAATCCCCATTGCTCACCTACAGCTGCATTCAGTGTCAAACCACCCCAGCCTGCTCCACCGATTCCATTTGCAAGTAAGTAATTGTCAATTCCTTCTGACAGTTCAATAACCTGAGAAGTATTTTTTGCAAAATTTACTCTGGTAGTCCACTCAAAGTTACTTCCAGAAACGGGAGTAGCACTTAAGCCTAACTCGATACCCTTACTTTGAATATTACCTGCATTAATGAGTGCATTTCCAAAACCGGAGGAACCGGCGACCTGAATTGAAAGAATCTCATCGACACTATTATTTACATAGTAAGTCAAATCCAATCCTAATCTATTTCTAAAAAATCTTAAATCTAAACCTGCCTCCCATGATGTTGTAATTGCAGGACGAAGATCTTCATTTGGCAATAAATTCGGTACATCAAATGAAGGAGATGATCCGTAAGGAGTACCCAATCCATATGCAAATGCAATACGATATGGATCCACGTCAGATCCTACCTGAGCCACGGAAGCTCTTAATTTACCATAGGTTAGAACATCAAGACCCAATAGTTCGGAAAATACAAAACTTACGTTTCCGGAAGGATACAAATAAGAGTTATTCTCAACTGGCAGAGAGGATGACCAGTCATTTCTGAGCGTTCCACCCACATACAAATAATCTCTAAACCCAAGGTTCAAGGCTCCAAAAACAGATTGAACATCTTTAGCTTGTGTAAAACTACTCACGGTAGGTCTGTCAATAGAAGCACCCAGTGTAAATAAATTTGGAACATTCAGACCACCAACTGTTGCTGCATTATTTGAACGGATTCTATTTTGTCTTAGATTTCCACCAAGGTTTGCATCCAGAGAAATATCACCAAATCTGTCAGCATAGGTACCGATAACTTCATAATTATCCTCCTGTCCATCTATGACATATTCTCTGTAGTAATCTTCTTCAAGTCCACCTGAGGCGATACGTTCTTCAATTCTCTGATTGAAATTATCTCTGCGAAGAGAACCTGATATATTGATTTTGTCAGTAATTCTATATCTCATTGTTATGTCACCAAAATAGCGATTACGGCGGTCTGTTGGTACATTCTCATACACAGAAAAGAATGGACTATCCCAGTATAGTGGTCCCGGATCATTAAATGAGCGAATGTTCCATGTTTGAAAAGTACCATCATCTGCTTTATAATCTCTTAGTCTTTCCATATCCAATTGTCTTTGGAACCATTGGTTGAAGGATTGAACTGAATTTCCGGTGGTAGGTGAGTAACCAAAAGATGGTCTTCCACTCGAATTGTTGAATACAAGATTCACGTTGCTTACCAATGTAAGTCTATTTGTGATTTGAGCCTCAACACCAAGGTTTACATTATTTCTTGTAAACTTACTGTTTGGAATTACACCAGTTTGATTAAGATTCGTAAATCCTAAACGGTATGTTAACTTTTCAGTACCTCCACTGAAGGCTATAGAGTTTGTATTAGTTATTCCGGTTTCAAAAAAGTCACGAACATTATCCGGGTTCGGAGTAAGCTGAGCTGTTTGTCCATAGTTTTCATCATCAAACCAGCTCCAGTATGGGCGATATGTTTGTCCCTCCATGCGTGGTCCCCAACTCTCATCAGCAGAATATTCCAGAGTTTGATAAGTTTGGCCATCACGTGGGTCGACAACATCAATAAAATTTTGATCATATCCGCCTGCGTATTCATCCTGATAAGATGGCAAAATATAAACACTTTCCAGAGAAACTGCAGATTTGAATGTTACCCCAAGACCTTTTCTTGCCTTTCCCTTTTTCGAAGTAATCATAACTACACCATGTTTAGCTCTTTCACCATATAGTGCTGTTGCTGCCGGGCCTTTCAATACAGATATGTTTTCTATATCCTCAGTATTAATATCTGACATTAGGTTACCAAAATCCGCTCCGCCGGTGGTAGATGAGAAATTATTATTGGCCATTGGAGTTCCATCAATTACAAATAGAGGATCTCCGCCAGTTAGACCACTGACCCCTCTAATTCTCATTTTTGCAGAACTTCCAACAGATGAACTGGCACCTGAAATAACTTGTACTCCAGAAACTTTCCCTGCTAAAGCTCCAACTAAATTGGATTCCTGAACTCTTGTAAGTTCTTCGGCATCAACTTGTTGAACAGAATAACCCAAAGATTTTTCGTCCCTGGTAATGTTTAATGCTGTTACAACTGCCGATGTCAACGTAATCCCCTCCATCAATGTGGTGTTGACTACTGTTTGGCTACCAATTAGCACTTCCTGAGTGCCGTAACCTGTATAACTGAATATGAGATATTCAGCATTGTTCTCTACGATGAGGGAATAATTGCCATCAAAGTCAGTTATTGTTCCTCTTTCTTCCATCCCCTTGACGACAACGCTTGCACCAATTAGTGGCTGGCCTGCATCATCCTTCACAGTTCCGGTGATTGTTTTCTGCGCCCAACTCATAGAGATAGCGAACATAAAAAACAATAAAATTGTAATCTTACGACTCATAATAAACTTTATTTAGGTGAATTAAACAAAATACTTCTACAATGCGAAACTAGTATTATCCAATAGCGGGAAATGTAATTCATACTTTTACAAAAAGCCCACCATCTTGATTTAAATGGATAATACTAACATGCAACTAACCAGAATTTAGATTTTTCATATGGATGAATTTATGTGATAATGATTTACTCAATTTTCAACTGGCGCAAAACGTGAATCGCCTGTCGTAACGTTAATTATTTGTAAAGATAGGAAAAAGTAAGTAGTTTAAAAGCTTTGATCCTATTATAATTTAAGTCTTGTTATGCAGGTTAATATTCATTAATATATGATATACATATACTTATACATTATATAATACTTTATTTGTAAATTTTTACAAATTGAAAAATCAAAAGCCAATGTTGTTGCATTCAGCTCCTATGGATTGTGCATTATTGGTTTAAGAAATTTAAACAGACTAATAGTACAACAATTCCGAATAAACCCCAAAAAAAAGACCGTCCTGAAAATCAGAACGGTCCTTTATCAAATATGTGCTTTTTAATTAGTTATCCCAAAAAACAGGAGATAGCAAATCAGGCTTTTGTGCCGGAGCATTTGTATTCAAGTCAATTTCTGATTGAGCATAGAATAATGAACGTGGCACAGCGGTCAAAATAGCATTTACGGGAACTGATATAGCCGGGTACCCAGTTCTTCTATAATCAGTCCATGTTTCCATAATAACTCCATAGTTAGCTATGAACTTTTGTTCTATGATCTGCTTCAATTGTTCCTGATTAGATCCTGAAAGTGTTCCATTTGCAGCGATGTAAGTATCAGCATCAGCAGTAGAAACGCCAGCATTTGTCATGGAGGCACGGATACCATCCTGGAATAATTGCTGAGCACTTCCCGGTGCACCATAAAGTAAAGCTGCTTCGGCTCTAATGAAGAAATATTCAGCAGCTACCAGCATACGAATAGGAGCTGAACCAGTATATGTTAGAGCTCCAGTACCAGTAGCCGGAATTCCTCCCTGCGGATTTGGAACAGCAGTTCCACTTGCAGTTCCTCTTAAATAAGTATGCATTCTGGAATAATTGATTCCAGGAGCATCACCTCCTGAAGCTCCAAAGTACTCAGCAGGATTTGAAGCATAAGGGAAAGGCGTGAAATAAGATGTTCTGCGCGGATCAGCACCTGCGTTCATCAGATTGACCAATGTTTTATTCGGAAATAAATAATTAGGTCTTGAAAGTTCGAATGCATGAATAGAATTCTGGTTGTTTGGAGTTGAGGCGAAAGCCATCTGGAAATTCTTGTCATTTGAGTCAATGAATGTGGCACCACTATTCACTAATTCAGTAATCTTTTGACCTGTGAAAGTCGGATTGATTTTTGAATAATGGATATACATTCTCAACTTCAAAGTATTAGCAAAAGCAATCCATTTTGGTCTGCTGTCTGCCCATGCACCAGGATAAATGGTACTGTTGGTACCAGGTGAAAGTGTTGAGGTAGCAGCATTCATGTCGGCAATAGCTTCATCAATTTTCAAAAATAAATTTGCGTAAATATCAGCACCATTGTCATAAGCAGGGTTCAGGTTTTCAACTTCCCCTAACGCTTCCGTGTATGGAGCATTACCCCATGCATCAACAATTAGCTGATACGTATAAGCCGTAAGAACCTTTGCCACACCCGCATAATGAGGGCTGCCTGATTCATTAGCTTTTTCTATAACAATTCCCAAGTCAGACAATGTAGTAGAATACAATGATAGCCAAACATTATTAAGGTCAGATGCCTGAATATTGTACCTCTCATACTCCATAGTTTGAGTAAAACCACCTGTGGTTTGTCCGGAGAATTGTTGAGAAAGCAGAGTAGAAAATCTGAACAAGTCGCTACCGCCGGTAAAACCCAGATTAACAGTAGCATTTGTCAGTATTTGCTGAATAGGCGCATCCAGGATGTTATTTGGATCGTTATTAATATCCAGCCATTTATTACATGAGGTGGCAAATATCATCGCTATTGCCAGTCCCAGTAATTTAATTTTTGAATTATATGTTGTCATATCTTTTAGATTTTAAATTATTAGAGAGTTACACGAAGGTTAACACCAATTGATCTTGCCGGAGGAAGCGCATTGAATTCCAATCCTTGTGCATTGCTAATTCCTAATGCATTTTGTTCCGGATCCAAATGTGGATAATCAGGTGCATGTAAGAATAAGTTTCTTCCAAAAGCACCTATCTCTATTCCACTAAATGGCAGATTGCCCAGGACTTTCTTCGGTATTCTGTAAGAAATAGAAGCCTCTCTAATTCTAAACCATGATGTTCCATAAATGTAACCTTCAGCTGCAACATATTTCCCGCTATTTCCATAGTATTGTTCAGCTGTAACAAACACGTTGTTCTCGCTTCCGTCAGGAAGTAATCCATCGAATTTGTAAGCAAGATTTGGTGTTCCATCAGCATTATATCTTGGGAATTCGGCTGTAGAAGCTGCTACTCCGTTTCTTTCCAAATCTGCAATATTTCTGGAATAGATCTCTCCACCTTTTTTGATATCCAATAGGAAATCAAAAGTAAAACCACCAAAAGTTAAGGTATTTGTTACACCCATCAACCAATCGGGGTTAGGATTTCCAATTTTTTCAACTCCTGTAGTAATTCTAGGCAATCCATTAGCATTCAAGAGAATTCTTCCATCAGCATTTCGCAGATATTTATTACCATAAATTTGTCCAAAGTCATCCCCTTCTACAAGTCTAATGTTAGGAGTAACGAATCCTCCAAGGAATATATTGGATACACCTTCAGATAATGCAGTTACCGTGGAGGTAAATTGTGTAAAGTTAAGTCCTACTGTCCATGTGCCAACATTAGTTCTAAGTGGGGTAACACTCAACCCTAGTTCAATACCCTTATTATCTATCTCGCCTGCATTTCTAATGAAAGATGAAATACCAGAAGATGGAGCGGAAGGAGCTGCAAGAATAATATCCTTGGACTTTTGGTTGTACCAGGTAAATTCAAGGTTCACTCTATTGTCCCAAAGAGATATATCAGTTCCAATCTCAAAATTTGTAGTGAACTCAGGACCAATCAAAGGATTACCCGCACCATTACCCAGTGTAAGTCCTGTTAAACCACCGAAAGGATAAATGATTTGAGGTCCAAATCCATCAGCTGATCCACCAATTCCGAAATAGGTTTCAGTTGAATATGCGCCAGCCGGTTTACCCACTTGTGCATAATTTGTACGCAATTTAGCACTGTTTACGAACCCACCTTTCCAACTTGGCTGAAGCTCCAAAATGTTCAATGCAGCTGCTACCGCGTAGTAAAAATAAGATCTGTTTTCTTCATTAAATGTTGATGACCAGTCATTACGGGCAGTCAGGTTTAAATTCAGAAAATTCTTGTAACTAAGAGAGGCATCAGCAAATACACCAACAAGGCGAGTTTCTGCAGATGCATATGTCGGATTGAAAGTGGAAGTATTAGTGATTCTTTGGAAATCACGTACTACTAAACCACGACCAATAACCTGAGTGTTTTCACGACGATTTTTGAACGCCTCGGTACCTAATAAAAATACAAAATTCAAATCGTCAGTCAATTGCTTGGTAGCAGTAAACGTCAAATATGAGTTGAGATTACTAGATAAATCATTGCCTTCTAAAATTCCTCCTAAAGTATTTGCTGATGTGTTAGCTCCACCTCTGGCTCCAATCTGGTCATATCCTCTTCTAACGTAGTCAAACATATCCACACCAATTTTATACTCACCGGACAACCAGCTTGTGAAATCATATCGCACCGCTACATTTCCATAAATACGGTTGATTTCATCATTAAATCTATTATGCTTTAATGTCCAGTAAACATGATCCTCACCTCCGAAATATCTTTGGTTACCTACTGCATCTTCAAACGGCAAATTTGTCAAATCATATGACCTTGGAATAAACCAACCTCTAAACAAAGGATTTGATAATTGATTCCCTTGTTGAGATCTGGTAGATGCATTATTTGTATAAGTTGCAGATGTTGAAACTAATAATCGGTCATTAATTTGAGAATTTGCATTAAATGTCAGGTTGTGTCTCTTCAATCTATTATTTTGAAGAATACCTGTTTCATCTAAGTACCCATAAGAAAGTCTGTAAGAAGATCTGTCAGAACCCCCTGCAAAACTTAAATTATGTTGCATATTACTTCCTGTTTGGAAGATGTCATTAACATTATCAGGATAAGCTGCTAAAGTTTCCTGCTCTCCAAACCAGTTGGTTACAGTTTGGCCGGCAATCTGAGGACCCCAGGAAGCAAAAGATGTATTATTATAATTACCACCTGTACCCTGCGCATATTCATTCTGATAATCAGGAGTTCTGTTTACCTGATCCCAAGCATATGAAGTGCTGTAAGTAACCGTACCTTTTCTGCCTTTAGCTCCTTTTTTCGTTGTAATTAGGATAACGCCATTAGATGCACGAGATCCATAAAGAGCTGCCGCTGCAGGGCCTTTAAGAACAGTCACATTCTCCACATCTTCCTGATTGATATCTATTGCTCTGTTAGAATTCACCGGTCCATTCTGAAGTGGGTTTCCGCCACCTGAGTTATCAATTGGAATTCCATCTACTACAAATAATGGTTGATTGCTTTGTGTAAAAGTCGTCAAACCACGAATAATAATACTTGAACCAGAAAAAGATCCACCTGAACCCTGAACTCTAACACCTGCCACTTTACCGGCAAGTGAGTTGGTCACGTTTGTTGTTTTAGCCCGTGTCAATTCCTGGGAGCTGATTTCAGCAACCCCATATCCTAATTGACTTCTATCCCTGGAGATACCGAGCGCTGTCACTACGGTTTCGCCAAGAAGTATTCCTTCCTGAAGCGTAAAATCAATTTTAGTATCAGTACCTACTGCACGTTCGGCCTGTGTGTAGCCTGTGTAGCTAAAAACCAATACAGTACTTCCATCAGGGACTGTAATTGAATACATACCAGAAAAATCAGTTATTGTACCTTGCGCGGTACCTTTAATAGTTACACCAGCACCGATCAACGGCTCTCCGTTGGGGTCAGTTACTGTTCCTGTTACCTGAATCTGAGCGACCAGGGAAGTGGAAGCCAGACATAAGATGCCCAGCAAAATCAAGTAGAGTTTTTCCATACGACTCGTTTTAGGTGATTTATGATCTATTATATTGACACGCCTCACAGAATAGTGCCCCTACAATAGCAATGTTAATTCCATGTAAATCTATGAAAAAAACTTTAACATATTTCGCATTCTTATATTGAAAAAATAATGTCTTTTTTAATCAAATACAGGATAATGTTTGGCAATTGTGACGCGATCAATTACAGAATATTGCTAATCAACATATAAGCACGCAAAATGCAATTCAGGAGATTTCAGAAATGGAAAAAGAGGAAAGTGAGGTCAAAAAGTGTGAGCTATCGGAATTATACCTTACAGGCAATTTTAAGTTTTCAATTGATGCAAGTACATCTGTATTACATTCTCTATACCATAATATAACGCATCCGCAACAATAGCATGGCCAATAGACACTTCTGCCAGATTGGGAATGGCGGACTTATAATATGCAAGGTTTTTCAGGTTCAGATCATGTCCTGCATTTATCATAAGCTCTACATCATTAGCTATCAAAGCTGCTTCAATGTGAGGAGCCACTGCTTTTTCTCTGTCAATTGAGAATAGTTTCGCGTAATCTCCGGTATAAAACTCGACGCAATCCGCTCCTGTTTCTTTGGCTCCATTCACCATTTCAGGAATGGGATCCACAAATAATGAAACGCGTATACCTGCATTATGCAAGCGGTCTACTGTATCGCGCAGTAAAGATTTATTTCGAATAGTATCCCAGCCACTATCTGAGGTAAGTACATTTTCAGCATCCGGGACCAGTGTGCATTGAGCCGGAAGTGTATCCAGGACTAAATTTACAAAGTCAGGGGTAGGATTTCCTTCAATATTCAATTCTGTAGTCACCAGAGCTTTCAATATGGGAACATCAGAATACCGAATATGTCTTTGATCGGGACGAGGATGAATTGTGATGCCCTGAGCACCGAAATGTTCGCAATCTTTGGCAAATTGAAATAAATCCGGATAATTTCCAAGTCGGGAATTCCTGAGCAACGCAACCTTATTTATATTTACGCTGAGACGAGTCTTCATACATTATAATTATTTAAATGAGCGATCAAGATACCCTTCCCTTTTCTTACAAGCAAAACTCCCCCGCAAAAGAATTGTTGACCCTGCTGCTATGTCTTTTTCTGGGAATGTCCCTCGGTGGGCTAATTAGTTATGGAATAATGGCTTCCGGAAGTGACAATATTCAAACTACCAAACTATTACTTGTCGTCCAGCAGATTACGATCTTCATTATTCCTGCTTTACTATTTTCATATATCATATTCCGGAAAGAAGCTGGCAGAGAAATGGGCTTGTTAAGTTTTGCATCTGCCCGAATTGTTTTTTTATCGTTGATGTCCATTTTTACTATTTCCATTTTTATTCAATATAGCTACCAGCTTAATCAGCTGCTTCCTATGCCTGAATGGATGTTAAAAATGGAAGAAGAAGGAAAATCCCTCATCAAGCAAATTCTGGTCATGGATAATATTCAGGATTTGATCTTTAATATTTTATTGATAGGCGTATTGCCTGCCATAGGAGAAGAGTTACTTTTCAGAGGAGTTATACAAAAGAGACTTGCAGAACACTTAAAACGTCCGCAAACGGCCATCTGGCTTTCTGCCATTATTTTCAGTGCCATCCATTTTCAGTTTCAGGGATTTTTTCCGCGAATGTTTTTGGGAGCTTTATTGGGATACTTGTTCTGGTTGGGAGGATCTCTTTGGCTTGCCATATTGGTTCACTTTATTAATAATGCATTTCAGGTTATTATGTATTATTTATATGAGAAAAAGATCACAGATATAGATTTGGACGCTGAATTTGCTATTCCCTGTTCAGGCGCACTGGTATCACTCGGGATCACCCTAACACTCATTTATTTAATTAAGAAATGGGGAAAACCTGTATCTGATACAGCGGAGATTTGATGAGATGTTGTTCGAGCTTGCAAGTAACTTAGAATATGTCTGCTCAATTTTCCATATTTGCGAACCCGTTGAAGGGAAATAAATGAAAAATCTACAAAAAAGAGCCATAACTGCTTTCCTGTTTGTTGGTATTATACTGACTGCCATTTTATTAAATAAATATGCTTTTGTTGCCATATTCGGGTTGATTTGTGCAGGATGTTTGTATGAATTTCATACCCTCTTGTTTCATGGCACATTGCAAAAAAGGTATTCAAGACGCATTTATGGAAATGTTTTGTTAGGACTTATACCCTATTTTGCAATTGCATTTTATTTATTGGATCCTGCCTGGGTTGACTACAACAGATTATTTCCACTCATAACTATTTTCTTTCTTTTTATCTCAATGTATTATATAGTGGTACTTGCCTCGAAAATCGAGAAACCCTTTTTGATGATATCCTATGCGCTCACAGGAGTCTTCTATGTGACCATTCCATGTGTATTAATATTATTTGTAAGTTTCAAGGACGGTCAGTATGATTATACTGCTGCATTAGGATTATTAATATTGACATGGATAAACGATACAGGTGCATTTCTGGTAGGCTCTGCAATAGGCAAACGCTTACTTTTTGAGCGAATTTCTCCAAAGAAGACCTGGGAAGGATTTTGGGGCGGCGCAATCCTAACGATTCTCGCATCTTATCCCATATATTTGATTTTCCATTTATTTCCTTTGAGAGACTGGATAGTGCTGGCCATAATAGTCGTAGTTTTTGGAACATTTGGAGACTTGATTGAATCCATGTTCAAGCGGAGTTTTGCAGCCAAAGATACAGGTACGATTTTGCCCGGGCATGGCGGGCTGCTGGATCGTTTTGATTCCTATCTCTTCCTGATTCCTTTCGCAGTGTTTTATATTTTACTGGTATATTAAAATTATTCTCAATGATTCATAAGGAGGGATGGCCCAGCATTATAATTGTCACTCTGGCAAACATAGTTTTGATTATTCTCGGAGTATATGTATTTCCTGCATTTCAATGGGCTTCTATTTTGCTGGCTATATTGCTATGGATTACAATTCTACAATTCTTCAGAAATCCTCAGAGAAGCATTTCTGTTCAGGAAAAAAAAGTACTGTATGCTCCTGCTGATGGTAAAATTGTGGTGATAGAAAAAACACATGAATCTGAGTGGCTGCAGGAAGACTGCATGCAGATTTCTATATTTATGTCTCCAATAAATGTTCATGTGAACAGAATACCACTGGACTCAGAAGTGGAATATTATAAATATCATCCCGGTAAATATCTCGTAGCATGGCATCCAAAATCTTCAACAGATAATGAAAGGACAAGCCTGGGACTTAGAGCATCAAACGGTGCCAGAATTTTACTCCGGCAAATAGCAGGCGCTTTAGCCAGAAGAATTGTTTGTTACTCCAGAGAAGGTGATACTGTAATTCAGGGTCAGGAATTCGGATTTCATTAAATTTGGATCGAGAGTTGACATTTTTGTGCCTTTGAATACGGAAATCATAGTACAATTGGGTCAAAAGGTGTCGGGGAATGTGACAGCTATTGCGAGGCTGGTGTGATCCTGTTTGATTGGGTAATCGGTTAATCGGTCACAGCCGGGGCAACAGCCCGTTAAAGCGTTTAGCCGAAACAAGCGGAAAGTGTAAGAGTTGAGGAGATTAGTTAACAGGCAGGGAAACAGCTTGTTAAGGCATTAAGAAGTTGAGGCGTTAAGGTGTAAACTGCCCGCGAAAACCTAACAGCCAAATAAATGTGTAAAAGCTTTGAAGCAAAATTTGGGCACTTCTTTGCGCCTGTCTCACCACAAATACAGCTGGATTAGATAATAGAATCATACTTGAGAACTTGCGAAGCACATCACCTTATTACTTTTAGCCAAAGCCGATTAAGGTGGTAAGACATCACTTTTTCATGGTTAATTCCATGAAAAAACATCACCTTTCGAGACCGAGGCGAAGAAAACATCACATTCAAAATAACTAAGAGGTAATTTGGCAGATATTAAATATCTTTCACAGCACCCATGACATACATTTGTTCGAGTGTTGGAGTTGGGCTTCCGCCTTCGACTTCCAGGGTGACTGCAAACGCGGAGGCAGCATTAAAAGATTTCATTCGTTGGATACCGGCGATTCCTGATGCCACATCAAAAACTCCGGCATCTACAGGTACACCATCCACAATTGCCCAAAGCTGATATTGATGACCAGCAGGTGGTGTTTTAAGATTAACGGGATAAATGAAGACCTGACCAGAACTTGAATTCCAGTAAACTCTGGCAGAAGCTGTCGGATCAATTGCCTGACCGTCTAATGTAAGAGATTGCATACCAGGTTCTGAAACATTGTTCCAGATTTCATTCAATGCAACTGACTTTTCGCGTTCAGCTGATAGCTCATCTATCATTTCTTTGTTCTGAACCATTAATTCCTTATTACTATCATCTATTTCTGATGACTGGGTTGCCAGAATAACATTAAGCACTGCACTACCTATTAACAAAGCTACAGATGCTGCGAATGCCAGCTTATAGAATTTCAATTGTCTGATAATTGAGGTATCAGGAGAGGCAGTAGTATCAGGGGAGATTTTGATTTCAGGTTTAGAATCAGACTTAAATGATGGACTTGCCTGACTAAATAACTCAGCTTTAATTTTGTTTTTAAGATGGGCGGGTGGCTTTACCTGCATATTCATAGCAAAAGCTTCCAGTCCTGATTCAATAGCGATTAGCTCTTGCTTAACAGCGGGGTATTTGGCGGCCATATCTTCTACAGCTTTCATCTCGCTGGAGGACAACTGTCCTAAAACGTATGATTCCAAAATCCCTGAAGCTATGTATTCACCTATGTTCACAATTCGGTCATATTTACTTTATAAAAATCCCGCAAGATCATTATGGCTTTTCTGACTCGTGTTTTGACTGTGCCTAGTGGGATTCCCAGCATTTCGGAAGTTTGCTCATGGGTGTAGCCTGAAAAATATACATTCTCCAGTACTTCTCTATACTCTTGTCCTAAATCAGCAACAACATCTTTCAAATCGATCACCTCAATGTTCAATTGCGCTTGTTGACCAATATCTACGTTAGGTTCTATAGTTTGGTTTTTTTGCTTAAACCTTTTAGATCGGGTATAGTCAATTGCTTTATTTCGTGCAATATTTAACATCCAGGTAAATATCGAGCCTTTGTCTGCATCATATGTAGAAAGATTCTTCCAAATGTTAATCATAGCTTCCTGCAAAATCTCTTCTGCATCAAGTTCCTGCTTCACTACCCGTAAAATTACACTATAAAGGGCTCCACCGTAATTCTCATACAAATAGTCAAATGACTTTTCATCCTGTTGCTGGAGAAGATCCAAAAGAACTGTATGTGGTGATGCTTTAATAAACTGTAAAAAATTAATTTGTCAAATGTAGGTAATATCTCATTTATTAAACCCCTATGAAATCGAAAATAACTTAATAACCATACTCTTCCCTGATTGCAAGCCACCAGGTGTTCCTTTAATTTAATATGAAATGTATATTTACCTATTCATTACTAGTCCATTACGTAAATAATTTTCATACAATTTTAACAGAAACACTTTAGAAAATAGTACTAAAATTACGTACAAAGTAAAAAGGATGATTATTCTTTATGGTAATACGAAATTCAATTGGGATCGTTATACTAGTACTACGGTATTTCTATGAAATGGAGTTCTGGTTCTGAGTGTTCTTTTAATCATTCAAATCACTATTCAGTACATTTGCAAAAATTTGAGAATGAAAAAACTTTTGTGTAGACTTATATTACTTCTGATTGGTGCTTTGTCAGGAAATGTGCTTATCGCACAGCAAGCCGGCCCCAACATGACTTTCTATTTTGATTACAGAATAGAGTATATATATTCTACACCTGGTATTCCGAGCGGAACAATCATTGTACTATACAACAGTAAAGACAAATATGCCGGCTTTACTAAGATCACTCCATTTTTGGAAGATGATGACCTGATGGTATGTTTTCAGGATGGATCAAACATACTTCTGACAGAAGTTAATAACAACAAACGAGCAATAATCAGAGAGGCAAGTATCCCCGGAAGAAATCTGGACAAAGTTGAATTTGACATGGATGCAGCTGTATTCTGGGACTATGTGAAATCCACTGGTCGTCAAACAGACATGGCGGGATACCTTGTAGAAGAATACAAGGGTGTCCTTGACGATTACTCTGAGCGCACGGTCTGGCTTTCAAAAGAATCATTTGATGCCCGCATGTTGCATACGCCATTTAATACTGCTACCAGTATTTTTCCGCTTCCATTAGTGGAAGCCAGTTACATCAGCCCCGAACAATTTCTTTTTGGTTCAGAGATTCGGCTGGAGGACGGTTCCAGGTACTCCTTAAATGTCACTTATCTCGAGTATGAACTCAATAAAGTTACAGTGGAGGATTTGGAGATATATAGTGGTGGGGGTGGCAATTCACAGGCAGAAAGATATGATGAAACCAGAGGTTTATTGAGAGAAGCCAAATGGGAGACATGGCAAAATTTCGATAAAATGGATGGCCTTGAATATCAGCCCAGAACTTATGAATTTGACAGGGAATTAACGTTTGAGTGTATCATTCCCGATGAAGGATCCTCCAAACTAGAAGTATTTATTCATTCGAAAAATCCATATGTAGGTTTTAAGAGTAAGGCCTTTAAGAACGGACTTGAATTCGTTCTTGCATTCAAAAACGGTTCCCTGATTGCATACTACAAAGATGAGGAGAATGGGAAACAGGAAGCTATTTTCATTGAAGCACCCGGCAACCAAATGCATCTGGATGATCCTCAGTTGATTAGCTGGTATGATGAGGAATTCAAAGAATTTTGGATCAGAAGCGGGAAAAGGCTCACCATAGGAGGCCAGGTCTCAGACCAATTTATTCTTGACACTACTGCAAACAATAAAGAATTTCTTTATCTGAAAAAAGTAGAGTTTGATCCCAGACTTATCTACATGGATCACTATCAATTTGTGCAGGATTTCCCGGCATGTTTTGCATTTTTAGGCAATATAAGTCCTTATGAATTAGTAGTTAAATGGGAATCTGAATCAGCTTATGGAAGTCCGGCCTCAACTAATCTTGTACAACTGAAGGAAAGTAATTTTAAGTTTTCAGATGAGAAAATTACTTCCTTCCGAAGGGTAAAAAAATAGGTGCCGTGAAAACACAGCACCTACCGGGACTAATCCCTTTTCGAAAACAGAACGAATAAATCAAATCAGAGATTCGTCGCGTATTTCACTTTTTTTACATCAGCTTTACCCAGTTGAGAACTAGTCAAAACAAATACATTATCAAATTCTTCTTTTGAAAGATTTGTATAATCCTTTGTTCCTGTCAACATGTTAAGCATCTGAGGTAATGTCTTATCGTCTCCGCATATTACAATAGTATTTCCCATGTTACCGGAGTACATATTGAAAAGGCTTTTGTTAAGTTCAGCAGAATTATACTGTTGAAGTTTGATGCCTTTTGCTGCAGATAATGGCTTTAATGTACCATTCGTCCTTTCGTGCTTGCAAGCATATATTGCATTAATAGGAGTGCTTCTTAATAAATCACTAAGCAACTCAGCCCTGCGCTTACCCAAATCAGAAAGAGACGGATTTTCAGCATTCGTATCAACAGTTTCAGCATGCTTTAGTAAAATAATAGTAGTCACCGGCTTAGGGTTGTCATTCGCAACGGCAGTCAAGGTTGCAGTCATCATCAGGGCGATCAAAAAGGTAGTAGAAAAAAAACGTGTTTTCATGTGTTTGAAGTTATATGATAAAAAAATACAATACGAAATAGGGTGATAATCATCACAAACACACGACAGGAGGCAGCTTTATTGAAAGGAAAAGGAGTAGGGTGCAAATTATAAGTAAGAAACCCTTGAATAACCACTTAGATGCAAATTGAATCTGAAAGGTTGCATTAGTAACCACAAAAGAAGAGCTTTATTTTCGGGAACAGGTATATTATAGATGAAGTGAGGCTTATGGCAGAAGTATGATCGTTTATTTAAGACGACGGAAATGAAGTTAGTTATAGGCTGCTTGGTGAAAAGCTTGCTGTTGGCTATTAGCTGTTGGCTATTGGCGAACAGCCAGTTTGTGTGGGTGAGGAGTGAGGTCGCAGGAGGAATCAATTCCATTATGATTGTCTCTTAGGGACGCAAGGCCGGGCGGCTTTAAAAGAAAATTTCAAAGGATACCCTTAGCTGTAACAGGGCAATTGGATTCGCAATTACTTCTTCACCACACCCTTAAGCAGGGGTACAAACTTAAAGTCCTCAAGCGTTTCTTTATCGAAGGTATTGGAGCTGGTGCGGGTCAGTCTGAGCATTTTTTGGGTAGCCATCTCTCCTACCGGTATGACAAGTCTCCCTCCGATTTTTAGTTGATTTAAGAGCGCCTGTGGTATATCTCTGGCTCCTGCTGTAACCAAAATTGCATCAAATGGCATTTCTTCAGGAATACCCAGAAATCCGTCTCTGAAGTAAGTTTTAATCTTAGTAAAACCCAGTTTACTTAACAGGTTTTTAGTTTTGTGATAGAGGTTTTCCTGGCGCTCTATACTGTGAACCTCCACATCCATTAAACTTAGAATGCAGGCCTGATAGCCGGAACCGGTACCGATTTCCAATACCTTCATTCCGGGTTGCAACTTTAGAAGCTCAGTTTGATAAGCAACCGTAAATGGTTGTGAGATGGTCTGTCCATCTCCAATGGGCAAGGCTTTATCCTCGTATGCCAGTTCTTCAAAAGCTGATTCCAAAAATAAGTGTCTTGGTAATTTGCCAATTGCGTCCAGGACCTTTGGATTTTCAACTCCATTCATCTTCACTATCTCTACCAGCTTCTTACGCAGGCCCTTATGGCGATAATTATCAATAAATGAAGGAGGCAATTGCATGTTTAATAGATAAATCTTGTTGTGAAAATGACAAAGTGATTGTATTGTTCAACAATATTACATGAATCAAACCAAATTATCACATTATATAAATTCTTAATATCAAAACTTAGGGATAATATACCATTGCGTGATGTGGTATGTCATCTTCCAGGTATTCTTCTCCAACCTTTAAAAACCCAAAGCTTTCATAAAATCGGAGAAGGTAGCTTTGAGCAGAAATTTTTATAGGTATTGAAGCAAAAAGGGTTTCACATCTGCTCATGACTTCTTCCATCAGTTTTTTTCCCAACAATTTTCCGCGAACTTTTGGAGCTGTAACGATTCTACCAAAAGAGGCATAATCAGGATACGAAATATCCGGGGGTAATATTCTTGCGTAGGCAATTATTTTACCTTCTTTATCGATCCCCATCAAATGAAAACACTGCAGATCCTTGCCATCATTATCCAGATAATAGCATTGTTGCTCCACGATAAATACTTCCTGCCTGAGCTTTAAAAGTTCATACAGTTGGTAAATATTAAGCTCATTGAATGGCAGGCAGACAAAGTTTATTTCCATTTCAAACAATTTTCACAGTGAAAAGTAGCCAGATGCAATCGACTAATCAAAGACCCCTCCTAAAACAACATCCTTCTTCAATCTCAAAACTGTGCCTTCGGCCCCGGTCAACTCTGCAAGAATAATGTAGATACCCATTCGGGATTTGCCTCCGCTCTCATTAGTCCCATCCCATTTGAAATTTCCAGTCGCCGCAACAATTTCTCCATTTGAAAGCGTATTGATCAATCTGCCTTCAGAATCAAATACAACTACTTTAGCCCTGAATCCACCTGTTGGAAGGTCATATTGAATCAGCAAAATATCTCTGTTTCCATCTTCGTCCGGTGATAAAAATGGATCAGGAATGGAAAGAAACATATCTGCATTAGGGGTTTGTTGTCTGTATTGTGAATTCACATAACCGGGAGTAGCATTTCTTACGGAGCTTGCAGCAGAATGCCAATTACTCCTATTGTTTGTGGGCCCTAAAGGGTCAATTCTTTCTAATGAAGTTCCTCTCTGATCACTTAAAAGTCCAAAATGAAAATCGTCTGTATAATTCAATTCATCCAAAATCACCTTCTCAATAAGCATGGAAGTATAAACCTGAAGATTGCCCGCTTTATCAGGGAGTGTTGGTACTCTGCCATAAATAATGCTTGCATGTGAAGGAGGCAGGTATCTTTCTTTTATGTATTCTGTTGATTCAGTTACAGCTACTATTCCGCCCGGCAATAATTGATAAAGTGCATTAATCTTAAATCCTTCAGGTGTATTTCCGGTAGCATTCGCAAGAAATACATCTTTGATATCAATTATTTTATCCGACACATTGATCAATTCAACGAAACGTGACCCCCCAACATCCGGTAAATACAATACCTCATTGATCCTGAGATCTCCTGCTTCAGGCAATTCAGGAAGGCCGAACTGAGGTTTAATACTAATCAGGACAGGGAGTCCCTTGCAATCCTCAACTACGGACTGAATGGTCATTTCTAAGACTACTCCAGCCGACAAATCTTCATTAAATGTGATGTTCAAAATATTCAAATTGGGAGAACTCACACTTGTAGCTCCTACAGATACATTTGGAGAAAATGTAGCAAATGTGCTGCTCTCTATTGTGGCAGGATCTAAAAGTTTATCAAATGTGATTTGCAACTGACGGGGATCTAAAACATATGCAGAGATGACTCTTGCTTGTTTGATATCCTGCATTCTCAGTAATACAGAATTTGGCATACCAGGAGTACCTCCCAATCCCGCATCACTCCCTCTCCAATTTTCTGATAATTGACAAATAGCATCAGGATTTATCAATTCCAGACTGAAACCTCCCCTGCCCTTGACATCATCTCTATACCATTCATCAGTGTATTGAACATGATGGATGTATGCACCATTTCTGTCCTCCAATATCAATAATTTACCATCATTAGTCAAGCCAGGAAACACAGTCATCCCCGCCACTTTTCCAAATGGCTCAAAAAGATTCACATTGGCGTTGCTACACAAGATTACGTATTCACCCGGTAATAAAACCACTGAAGGTAACAATCTCACTGTACTGCCATCTCTGATCTGCAAATCAGCCAGATCTATGACTTTATCAGAGATATTAAATAACTCAATATATTCTTCTTCAGGGAGCCCTCTTCCAGGCGAAGGGTTTACCATTAATTCATTAAATATGATATCAAATTTAAAAACCGGAACAGCTTCAAAATAATCAAATGTGAACAAAGTGTCATTCATTTGATTGCCGTTTACATCAAAAATTCCCTTTAAGTTTAGTTGATAAGAAGTTTGACTTTGAAATGGGCTGCTATATTCCAGTAAAATCTGAGTTGGACCAGCCAGACTGGATTGAATGAGATTTATTGGCGGATTGAGTGTATAGTTTTGGGCATTCAAAACAGTAGTTTCATCAATCTGCTCATTAAAATAAATGGCAATTTTGTTGTTCCCATCGAGGGCAAAGTTTGTAACTTTTGGAGGACTAAGATCAGGAGAAGGTTCTTCAATATTGACATCATCAAAGAAAAATAAATTTTTGCGGGTCTCGGTGTATGTGCACCAAAATCCAAAAAAATGCTGCTGGGGTATTGGTAAATCTATTGTGTGCTGAATTCTAAATTCCTCTTCAGGCAAAAAACCACCGGTATAATCTACCAGCATTACCCATTCCTGATTGTTTGAATAGTCAATTCGAATGCGTGCAATTGCATTTGCAAGCCCTACGCCACCTGATTTACCCACTGCCAGTTCTGTGCGGGTAGAGCCATTTTTGTGGAAAAATCGGATCGCATCCTGATTGCCTGATTCTCCTATCTCCAGATAATATCCATTGCCGGCATCCAATTGCTCAGTATCAGAAAGCAGCCAAAGTCTTAGACGATTGGAAGCCGAAGGTTCAAATTCCATTCTTACATAAATATTCCAGGAGATACTGTCAAGAAATACAACTGGAGTTGCCAGATATGAAGTTCCCCCTGCAGGCGCCTCCAATTGAAGTTCTTCAAAGTCATTAACTTTGAAATTTACCAGATCGCCAGACCATCTGTTACTGAGATCAGGATCAGAGAAATCATCTGACAATTGTGCGAAAAGACTAAAACTTACCAAAAAAAATAGAACCGAAAATAATCCCTTCATGCCTGCTCACTTTGATTTCCGAAATAGCCATTTATCTTTGCAGTGGCGTTTGTCCTGCTAAGGTAAAAACATTAAAAGAGCAAGGAAAATTATATACATTAAATTCAACACAATCTTTTGGACAGATTCAGCGTCCCATATTCTATTAAGACATTATCCATTCAATTTAATTAAACTATCCCCCAAAAATGAAAGTTGCCGTAGTAGGAGCCACAGGGCTTGTAGGAACTAAAATGTTACAAGTATTATCTGAAAGAAATTTCCCATTAACGGAGCTGATCCCTGTGGCTTCAGCCCGATCTGTAGGTCAGGTCGTAAGTTATCAGGGCCAGAATTATACAGTGGTGAGTATGGAAGATGCCATTTCAAAACAACCTGATATCGCCATATTCTCCGCCGGAGGAAGTACATCTCTTGAATGGGCACCTCACTTTGCAGCCGCAGGAGCCACAGTTATAGACAATTCTTCAGCATGGAGGATGGACCCTGAAAAAAAGCTTGTTGTGCCGGAAGTGAACGGTCATGTATTGGAAAAAACAGATAAAATTATAGCCAACCCCAACTGTTCGACCATTCAGATGGTTGTTGCATTGAACCCTCTACATAAAGCATATGGAATCAAAAGAATTGTGGTTTCAACTTATCAATCAGTGACCGGAACAGGGAAAAATGCAGTAGATCAGTTGATCGGAGAAAGAAATAATACTGCGCATAATAAGGTGTATCCGCATGTAATAGACATGAATGTGCTTCCACATATCGACAGTTTTTTGGCAAACGGATATACAAAAGAGGAAATGAAGATGGTCAATGAGACCAAAAAAATAATGGGTGATGATTCCATTCGGATTACTGCTACGACTGTCAGAGTTCCTGTTATGGGCGGTCACAGTGAGTCCGTAAATGTTGAATTTGAGAAAGATTTTGATTTGGATGAAGTGAAAAATTTGCTGGCCAACTCTCCGGGTGTTGTACTTCAGGATGATCCGGCAAATAATGTGTACCCTATGCCCATACATTCACATGACAGAGATGAGGTATTTGTGGGCAGGATACGAAGAGATGAATCGCAGGAAAATACATTGAATATGTGGATTGTTTCAGACAATCTAAGAAAAGGAGCTGCAACTAATGCCGTTCAGATTGCTGAATGCTTGCTCGAAAAAGAATTAGTATAGATTACGTCAAGTGTTTATACATTTGTCAGACTTTCATGAAACAGGAGGTATAGAACATTGAGTTTGCATTAAGAAGTGAATTTTGTGCCCTATTTATAACCAACTCTTTCATAGTATAGTATTTTTGTATTCATTACAGGGTAAATCCATTGCTTTGCAAGGAAGAATACCCAAAATGTGAATTTGTGTCATTTGACATTGAGATAAAAATTTGTAATAAGTAATTGAGAAATGAAATCAAAACTTGTATTGTGGGGTAAAAATCCCGGTGAAGAAAGAGTGCTGTTGGCATTAGACTTGTTGGAGGAATCCAATAAAATAGATGTACACGTCATACCTGAAGCTATTGTAACACAAGAGCTTGAAAATCAACTTTTACATGAATGGAAAGATGATCATTCTATTCAATTTCCGGAAGGAAGTTCGGCAATGAATATTGACCTGAAACTAATTGGAGATCTATTGCCGGATGGTTATTCAGTGGAAAAAGAAGATCTCTTGAAAAGAGCTCAGGCAGAGTGGCATTTTGTGGTATTATCATCCAAATTGTATAAGACATATCATTCAGAGATTGAGGAAATCAAAGACAGAATAGAGCAGGCGGGTAAATATAGCATACATGCCTGGGATGAATTGAAAAACTTCTGGGATAAGGTTCAGGGTCAAATTCAGGATAGAAATATATTCAGATCTCATGCTGCAGCTTTGAAGGAGCAGACTAATAATATGTTTACTCGTCTTAAAGAGCTGCGCAAGGACCTGGACAAAGAATTCAATGATGAATCCAAAACGAATTTTGAAAAATTCAATGCAAAACTGGAAGAAATTGAAGAGCGTATCACTAAAGGATTAAGCCTTCATGTGCTCTTTGAAGATCTCAAGCAATTACAGAATAAATTGAAAGATATCAGATTCTCCAAGGATCACAGAAATAAGGTTTGGGCCAGAATAGATGAGGCTTTCAAGATTGTAAAAGAAAAAAGATTTGGCCCGGATGCAAAACCGGAAGGAACCTCTGATAGTAATAATAATCGAATTGAAAAGAGATTGATCGGTTTGCTGGATGCTATTAAAAAAATGCAAAATTCAATCCGAAGAGATAAGGAGGAAATCAACTTCCAGGACAAACGAGTAGGGGAATCCGGTGGAATGCTGGAAGCTCAGCTACGGGAAGCAAAAATCAAAATGGTTCAGGAAAGAATTGACTCTAAAGAGTTGAAACTTGCCGATATGCTTGCCACTAAAACCGAGCTGGAATCAAAGCTTGCAAATATCAAAGAAAAGGATAAGAAGCGCGCTGAGTTGGAGGATGCAAAGAAAGCAGCTCAGGATAAAATTGCTGCTGAAATTAAAGAAGCAGCTGAGCAAAGAAAGGAGGGTGAAGGAAAACTGGAAAAAGCTGCGGCTGCAATAGTGGGTCCGAAAGATTTGCACTCCGAGGAAGCAAACATTGCACCGGAATCAGCTGAAGTTAATTCAGGTGAAGGGCTTTCTTCTCCAGAACCCGGAAGTAGTGAAACTTCAGTACCCGAGGAGTCAAAAACCAAAGATTCCGCTGAAGCGGCTGAAGAAATTCCATCCGAATCCATTCCAGATAAGTCTGAGGAAGAGTAATATGAAATAAAAAAGGAGCAGAATTGCTCCTTTTTTGTTTGCGGATTAAAATATGGCCGATTTATTTTGATATTCTATGTTTGCGGGAATGTGCAGGCATCAATAAGCCATATTTTATATATTATTACAGAAAAATAGGGTATGGAAGCAAATCTGTTGACGGAAATATTTTTACCGCTGGCATTAGGGATTATCATGCTAGGTATGGGTTTGGCTTTATCTGTATCTGATTTCAAAAGGGTTGCCAAGTTTCCTAAAGCAGCATTGATAGGTCTGATAAATCAGTTGATATTTTTGCCATTAATGGCCATTGGTCTGGTGATGATCTGGCCTGACCTTAAACCTGAGTTTGCAGTAGGAATAATACTATTAGCCGCTTGTCCCGGAGGAGCCACATCAAATCTTCTCACTTATCTGGCCAAAGGTGACGCAGCACTCTCCATAACTCTAACCGCCATTTCCAGTTTAGTTACCGTGATTTCTATTCCATTCCTTGTAAACTTTGGAATGGAACACTTTATTGGAGAAGGTAAATATATAGCATTACCGGTTCTCAAAACTATGATTCAAATAATGATCATCACAGTCATCCCGGTTGGCATTGGTATGATAATAAAAGGTCATTATCCGGAAACAGCACTGAAATTAGAGCGGCCGGTAAAAATCGCATCAGCGATATTTATTATTCTTATTATCCTGGGTGCTATTTTTAAGGACAAAGAAAACATAGTACCATTCTTTATACAATCAGGATTACCTGCTTTGGTTCTGAATATTACATCACTGTTTGTTGGTTTCGTAAGTTCAAGAATGTTGGGATTATCATTTAAGCAAAGCTCCACTATCTCTCTGGAAACAGGGATTCAAAATGGAACCCTGGCTATTGCAATAGCAACATCTGCTACGCTACTCAATAATCCGGAAATTGCCATACCTCCGGCCGTTTATTCACTACTTATGTTTATTACTGCGGCGATTCTCGTCAGGTGGTTTGGAGGGATTAATGGCAAAGCCATATAAAAAACAAGCGGAACATCCCGAATGGATGTCCCGCCCAACCTTAAAATGCAGCACAATTTGATATGCCTTACAAATCTACTCCTAATAAGGTCAGGGTATGGTCTCATTGCGTCTTAAGTAGGTTTTATTGATTGGAGTAGAGGATTCACTGAGTGAAGCAAAGAAATGTCATAATTGCAAAAAAATATTTGTAGAAATGCAATGACATTCAAAACGAAAACTTTGCAAAAGCAGCCTGCAATTTCTTCTCCGCTAGATTCAACATGGAATACATGTCACTCGGGTTAATAGAATAATTTTATTTGTTGTAATTTTGAAGACTCAATCGTAAATTTGGTTAACTCATTTCCACACACTTTAAAACTAATATCATGACTTTCTTTAAAAGAGCAATACCATTTCTCGTTATTCTGCTTCACTTTAGCGCTTTCGCGCAAGATTCAGTGGATGTGCAAATTAATACCATCATCCGAAAACATGGTATGGAACAGAGTAAAGTTATGGATATTGCTTCCTGGATCTGTGATGTTCATGGACCAAGACTAACAGGATCTGAAGGAATTTTTAAAGCAAGAAAATGGGCTGTAGAAACTTTGAACAGCTGGGGAATGGCTAATGTCCAACAGCAGGCATGGGGACCATTTGGAAGAGGCTGGGAACTGGAGCACTTTGAAATGCACGCAAAAACTCCACAGTACTGGCAAGTTGTTGCCTATCCAAAAGCATGGTCTCCTTCCACTAAAGGATTGATCAAAGGAGAAGTTGTTTATTTGCAGGCTGCTGAAGAAGCGGATCTTGAAAAATATAAAGGAAAATTGAAAGGCAAATTTATATTGATGGACTCCATCAGAGATACTAAAGAATGGTTTGAAGCTCCCGCTGCCCGCTACACTTCCGATGATCTGTTAAAGCTTGCGAACGCTGGCGCTCCTGTTCCTCGTCCCAGAAGAAATTGGGAACAACTGGGAGGTATGTCCTTCAACAAAAAATTGTGGATTTTCCTGTATGAGGAGCAGGCAGCAGCTATTCTGGATCGTGGATACAAAGGAGATTTAGGAACTGTTTTTGTATCCGGTGCACGGGTCAGCAATGAAGATAATGTAAGAGCGTATGATGAAAAAGCTCAAATACTTCCTCAGGCAACTTTGTCTGTAGAACATTATAACAGATTACTAAGACTAATAGAAAAAGGAGTTAAGCCTGAAATTTCTATGGAAATCAAAGCACAATATCAATCTCCTGACAAAGGAATGGAGTATAATGTGATCGCTGAAATTCCTGGCACAGACCTTAAGGACGAGGTTGTCATGTTTGGTGCTCATTTTGACAGCTGGCATACAGGAACAGGAGCAACGGACAATGGAGCAGGATCTGCAATGATGATGGAAGTGGCCAGAATACTTCTGGAAACTATCAAAGAAAGTGGAATTCAACCAAGAAGAACTTTACGCCTGGCACTTTGGTCAGGAGAGGAACAAGGTCTGCATGGTTCTGCCAATTACGTTCGCACTCACCTTGCAGAGACAGAACCGGGAGGTTGGATCCCTAAAACGCTGAAACCTGAGCAAAGCAAAATCTCTGCCTACTATAATCTCGATAATGGTACCGGTAAAGTTCGTGGTATCTATCTCCAGGGCAATCCTGAGGTCTCCCCTATTTTCAGAATTTGGCTGGATGCTTTCAAAGATTTGGATGCAAATACTATCACATTAAGCAATACCGGAGGAACTGACCATTTACCATTCGACGGTGTTGGAGTTCCTGGATTTCAATTTATACAGGAGCCTATGGCTTACTTCAACCGCACTCACCACTCTAATATGGACAATTGGGATCACCTTGTTGCAGATGACATGAAGCAAGCTGCTACAATTGTTGCAAGTATGGTATGGCACACTTCCCAGAGAGATGAGAAATTACCTAGAAAACCCTTGAAGATGGATAATGAGAAGACAACGGAGGGAACAAAATAAGCTGGCTGGTTGCTAGTTACTAGTTGCTGGTTGCTGGAGAACAGCCGAAGAGTGTAGCAGTTGAGAAGTTTAGATGTTTAGTTAAAAGCCAGTATCGCCGGGCATTATACGTTGGGGTGAATCACGATTCGGCCGCTTCAAAGACAAACAGCCGTTAGCAGCTCAACTAATCTTTGCTTGAAGCATGTTACTGGGTGACAATCTCCTTAATTGCATTGATACGGAAAAAGCCAGGGCGTACCTCTGTTTTCGCGTCAGGGATAGAAGCGAACACTAGCGACGAAGGAGCGACGTAAAGCGGAGAGCCCGACCGGGAGTATTATGCAATTGCAAATTAAAAAATTGCAATTTCATAATACCTCGCGGGGACGCCCAAAAAAAATGTATTTAAATATCCTCAGATAATGAATATTCGCGGGCTTCTATGACTTCGCTTGCTTTTGCTTTTGCGAGACGGGAAGCTGTGGCACGTTTGTAGCCCAAATTGATGAGGAATATGCCGGTGATAGTAAGACTCAGTGCCAGAATCGTCCAGGAATTGACTGTTTCATTCAGGAAGAGAAAGCCAAGAAGGACCGCTACCACCGGATTCACGTATGCATAGATCGAGACGAGCCCGACCGGCAGATGTGTCAAAGCGTAGGTAAAAGCAGAATATGCCCCTAAAGAGCCGAATAATATAAGGTAAACGAGGGCAATCAAACTTGCATTGGTGATCATGGGCAGATTCTGCCAGTCCTCAAAAATGAGGCTTCCAATCAATAAAAATACACCACCCCAAAATAGCTGGCAGGCTGCATTCCACATGGGATCAGCAACATTTTTGCGGTGCTTGACGATAATGCTGCCGATGGCCCAACTAATAGTAGCCAGAATCGTAGCAATCATTCCTTCTAAAAAATATTTGGTCCCGGTGAATTCCATGCTGTCTCTGAATAAGAGAAAAATTCCGATCAATCCAAGGATAAGTCCAGACCATACCCAAAGATTAGGTCTGGTGCTTGTCGGAACTGCAAGATTGAGCAGCACCACAAAAACCGGCATAGATGCACAAATTACTGAAGCTAAGCCACTGGGGATAAATTGCTCTGCCCAACTTACAAGGCCATTTCCCACTGTAATCAAGAGAAAACCGGGTAACATCTGTGAGCGAAAGACCTCCCAGCTGAACCATTTTTTTTTCCGCCAGAAATAAACCAAAAGAAAAAGCAAAATAGCTGCGGTGAATTGCCGGATACCTGCAAAAATTAAAGGGGGAAACCCTTCAACACCGATTCTTAATGCCATATATGTGGTTCCCCAAACTAAACACACAAATAGCAGGGCGAAGTAAGCGCGGGGATTTGTTTTCAAGATTGGGGGAATTTAATGGAAATACGATTTGCAATCAAAAACCGGTTCATGATGCAAATATCTGACAATAATAACAAAGCAAACAGTAGCAGTTTTGTGTTTGTTGAGCGTATCAGATTCGGGAGCTTTGAATTATGAATTATGAATTATGAATGAACAGCCAGATATAAGAGATGAGATATGAGATATATGTTATGTGATGACGATGAAGATAACAGCCAAAAATAAAAGCCTGGTTTATGGTTGCAATGTAGAGATGCCATACATTGCATCTTGTCTCTACACGGAAAGCCGATTGAGGGATAAGAATTATGAATTATGAGTGATGCCTGATGCCTGATTAACATAACAGTCAAAAATAAAAGCCTGGTTTATGGTTGCAATGTAGAGACGCATTGTCATACGTCCCTGCCGAATGAATAATGGCAAAATCATCCGTCAGATTGCACCGCCTCCTCTCCTGCTATTAGAGCGAGGAGGTTGTGTTTCAGATCCACGGTTCTTTGTTTGCGGTGGTGTGACTCTGGACGGTACCTGGTTACTTCTAACGGGCTGTTGATTCCTTACTTCAGAATCGCCACTTTTTCGTGATGAAGTCTGAACCGGAGTTCTTGACGGATTTGTTCTTTCATTTCTTTCCGGAGTATTCTGAGGAGGCCTGACAGCAGGTTGATTGCCTCTGCGAGGTGTATTTACACGCGGGTTGACTGTTTCAGGGTCTTGATTTGGCGGGGGATTATTCCGCGGTGTATATGCAGGAGGAACAGCTCCTCTTCTCGGAGTGTATTGTGGAGGATTATTACCGATAGAACCCTGATTTCCGGGGGAATAATGCTGAGGATTATCTCTGTGGGTCAATTGTTGTTGACGAAGTCTTCTCAGGTCATACGAAGAATAAGCAGGTGGAAGCCGCTGCACTACTACCCATGAATTAGCATATGGATATATATAATTGTTTTTATACAAGTCGTAGTATAGCCCTATCTCAGGAAAGAAAACATAACGAGTGTCAGCTCTGTACCCGTAAGCAGGTGCCCATTGTGGAGGATTATAAGATGAGTAAACATCATCCTGTATAGGCCTCGTGCCGGAACAGGAGCTAAAAAGGAGAAAGGTTATAAATATTACAGGAAGAAATAACCTGAATTGACTATTAGAAACAAATGGACTTTTCATATTCACAATTTTAAACGCGCAGCCCTACAATTTCAGTCGTAAGACCAGCACAATGTTTGAATGTAAATTAATCCAATGTATACGCAGTCAATTTAATTTTAAAGCAGGTAAAAGGAAACAGCTATATAATATTAACGTATTCCTGGTTAAAATAGTTACTTTTCAATTATAAAGCGCAGACAACGAGCAATTTATACATCAATCCATACGGGAAATTATTTAAAATGTGAAACAAAAACCGAATTTCAATTCCTCTGAAAAATGTAGTATATGAGGACTTTTACTTTATCTAAAAGCATTGATAATTAATTATTTGCAAATCAAGAATTAAATGTAAATTAGCCTGCAGAATCCATGAAGAATCGTCTATCATGAAAAGACCTGCAGTTATTTTACTTCTGATTGTTTTGCCGATGCTTCTCGGCTTATTAATCTATCTAAGCAGCAGGTCGGAATCGATTTTTCTCAATCAATGGATAGCTACAATAAATCAAGGAAAGTGCTGGCTTTTTTCCAGAATCTGATTCCCGGGAATCTGTTACCACAATGGATTAAATTTTCTCTTCCGGATGCTTTATGGATGCTGTCCTTAACAACTCTGGTATTATTTATATGGGATTTCAAACTGCATAAAAAAAGTATGCTCTGGGTACTGGCAACTATTTTTTGTGGAATTGCAATGGAAATTTTTCAATGGTTTGGGTTCATTCGGGGCACTTTTGATGTCCTGGACCTTCTCTTTCTTATCATCGCAGCCAGCATACCTATATTCTTCATCCTTATTAAACATTACACATGCAAAACAAGGCAAAACCTATCCTCTCAATGATTGCCATTGGAGTATTTCTCTTATTAGCTACATCATCATTTGGTCCTGATGCATCAACTAATACCTCGGTGGCCATCAAAGATTGTAAGGAACAGGCGCCAATTCTGGGTAAGCTTAAGGTTACTATAAACATAGATGACACCTCTTACAATTATACAGGCAGGTTGATCATGAGCCATCAAAAAGTACGTCCAGATACGTGCGATTATGACATTGTATGGAATGTTAATCAAGAAATATTAATCGCCCGGGGGACTAAAATCTATGTTTATGATGGTCCAGAATGGATACATGATAATTCAGAAGATTTATTTAGAGTTCAGATACATATGTATTCAAATGGAAAATTGCTCGAAAAGACTGATGTTCAAAAATATAATACATCCCATTTTACTTACACTGTCAAACGTAAACCCCCATTAACCTTCAATTCTATCGATAACTGTGATTTAAATACTACATTATGAATAAGTCATTATACCTCATTTTGCTGAGCCAATTACTAACATCTTTAATTTTGGGCCAGCAATTCTCTTTTCATTCTTCCTCACCATTTGGTATAGAGTTAGCAAAAGAGGACGGATCAAGGTCAGCTCAAAAAATAATGTTTTTTGATTTTGACGGAGATGATGATCTGGATTTGTTTCTGATAGGAATAGATGTAATTGACCCTGATTTCGAACAGGGATGGGAAAGTATTACTTACTTTATTGAAATGCAGGAAAATGTAGGGGACACCTGGAATCCTGAATTCGCTGAAAGGAAAGAAGTGTTTTCAGACTTTCCATTTCCGCTTGGCTATTTCTTTCCCAGTGTGGGAGATCTGAATGGTGATAAGAAAGCTGATTTTATTGTGAGTGCTGAAGTGGATTTTATTGGCAATCGTACCCTGACTTATATCAAATCTCAAAATGATGAAACATTCGAGGTCATCAGAATGAATACATTTGATTTGTGGGATTTTGTTCCTGAAAGTATACTGATTCCTGAGCTGGTCGATTTGGATAGTGATGGCGATTTGGATTTGTTAATGAGTGGATTGAACCCTGACTTTGCTGAAGAATTCGGCCCGGACATTCCCATTTACTTTTATGCCAAGAATGAAGGTACAGAATCAGAACCGGACTTTATTGGCTGGTACGATAATCCATATGGACTCGAACCCAATGTTAATATGGAGATATTATGCGGCGGTGATATTGATAATGATGGAGATATGGATTTGTTAGGAACTGCACTTTTAATTCCGGCCGATTCTGTTAATGTTATATATGTCCATTTGAATCAAGCCAGTCCTGGTGGCAGGCCCGTTTTCAATAATA
Source organism: Saprospiraceae bacterium (assembly GCA_016706365.1). GTDB lineage: Bacteria > Bacteroidota > Bacteroidia > Chitinophagales > Saprospiraceae > SLDF01. The sequence continues at coordinate 262,412 of JADJJU010000023.1, read as the reverse complement.
TATTGGAATCACCCTTTGGGCTACCAACAATGGAAGGGGAAACGCAGTTTTCATTTCCTGTTCTTGCAGATATAAATGGTGATGGAGATTCAGATTTGTTTGTATTTGCCGGAAATGGGAATTTGAATTTCTATGAAAATAATTTGTGTACAGCTGAAGTTACTGAAACACAGGTTTCAATATGCGAAGGTGAATCTGTTTCCATTGGAGGAACTGAATTTTCAATTGAAGGAACATATACCGTTCGGCTCTTAGGTAATGACAGATGCGACAGTACCGTCCTTCTTACTTTGGAAGTTAATCCTGTTCAAAGTTCTTCAATAACAGCATCTATATGTGAAGGTCAGAATTATTCTGTTGGTGCTGAATCTTTTTCAGAATCCGGAATGTATACCGTTACTCTAACCTCAGAAAATGGTTGTGACAGTATTGTCATTCTTCAGTTAAATGTAGAAGAACTGATTGTTCCAATTACTGTATTCGAAAACAGTATAATTGTACTTCAATCTGCAGCAACTTACCAATGGATAAACTGTGATACAGGTGAAAATATTCCGGGTGCTAATGGTCAATCTTATATTCCCACTGTGAGTGGCAACTATTCAGTCCTGATAACATTAGCTGATGGCTGCACAGGTACCTCTGAGTGCGTCGAAATAATTGAGACAGGTACTGATGAAGATTCTGTTTCGAATGCTGTTTCTGTTTATCCCAATCCTACAGACGGACTGATTTACATCAAAAATGAATCAGAATATCCTATCAGTTCAGCACGTATTAGCACAGTGTCAGGCAAGCAGATTCAATCATTTAATCTTTCTGGCAAAAATACCCTCGATCTTTCTTTTCTTGATAAAGGTGTTTATCTGATTAAATTCGAACTAAACAATACTGAGCTCACAAAAAAAATAATAATTGAATAAACTCACGCTGATAGTATGAACTTATTACAGGAATTGCTTTAGTTAATGGGCAAGATTATTTTCACAAGATCGAAAAAAGAAAGGCAACTTTAGAATTAATGCACTTAGAATTCAGCATTATAAAGCAGGTAGCCAATCATTACTTGTTTCGATTATTTGGAAGATTTTAGGTCCTTAACCAGATAAATATCCAGATTTTCCAAAGCATCACCGACTGCATTGGGTCTTATTTCAAAGAAAAGAGCCTCTTCTTTGTAGGTTGCATCCAATATTTTAAGCTGAACCGGATCTACCTCAATTTTATACCTCCCGGGTGGAATATCCATTGCATAAAATCCACCATTGGAAAAAGTCCTTATTTCTGTATCGAATTTTGAATCCTGTCCTATGATTCGGATGCGCAATCCTCCCAAGCCTTTGAATTCCCCATTTTTTTCAAAATAAATAGTACCTTCTACTATTCCTCCCCGGTAAAAAGGAATCTCTATTCTCTTGTGCTGATTGGGATCCATGATTATTGAGTATTGTGCATGAAGTGGCACAAGTGTGGGGTCAGATAATACATTCCGATTGATAGTAAGTGTGTATTTATGGTATGACTGTAATTGGTTCAACCTTATAATACAATCCCTGCCAACGACTGATAAAGCTGTACGATCCAGTTTAAAAGCTTTGTGAGGAAGCAGTTCATCTCCCGTGTCATATTTTCCGGAACCATTATTGTCGATAAACAGCAGCACAGAAGCAGAAGCTCTGCCTATCTGTTCACGATTGGAAGCGGTAACATATTTATTGGGTATATCCATCCCAATAGAACCATTCAATGACTGTCGAAAGGAGGTTTGATCTCCCATAACTCTTAATGTAGACGTTGATCTGAATGATTTGAAATCAATAATTAGCCCTGCATCAAATGTTGCGTTTTTAAATGCATGATTATATCCTACGCTTACATTAAACCTGCCGGTTTTTTTAATAGTCTTGGAAACCTGCAGCTCTGATCGCAGCAATTGTTTCTCTCTGGTATCATATACCATTTGCCCTCTCATGAAAAGACCATGAAAAAAAACAGGTAGTCCCGGAGTTCGGATCAAATTATAAGTCAGGGCTCCTGTAAGCTGACCCTCTCCATTCAGAGTAGCATTATTAGTAGTGAAAATGGCATCTCTGTAATTTAATCGCAAATTAAGCCTCCCAATTCTAAGATTGAGGTCTGTTCTAAGTCTGGTAGTTGTTATTTCTTCGAAAACAACATGTTCTGCACCCAATACTATTCCAAGGCTGATTTTATTCAGCTGGATTGGCAGGAAATAATTAGCAGTAAATTCTTCCAAGGCATTTCTAAAATTGAATACACCCTGTCCTGTAAATTTGGTGTAGGTTACATTCAGACTTTGATTTGAGGGATATAAAACACTTCCGTTCAATCTGTAAAAAGCAGAAGGTGCAATGTCCATACTCATCAAATATTGCTTTGCTATTCTGGCGTTGAGGTTCCCATATACAATTGGTTTTGTCTGGAATGGATCACTGCTGAGATAATCTGTACCCAACTTCATTGTAAGCCAATTATTGACACCGTAAGCAATATTTCCCTGCGTAATAATACCATCCGAATTTTCAATATGAAATGCTTGTTCCGGGGTTCCGGCCTGCAATTGATATTGAAAAACTCCCTTTGGTAAAAAATTAAATGGTACCTGAATCTGACGATCCAATTCTTTGATCTGTCCATCAGGCGTATAGATTCTTATCCGAACTCTGGAACTTCCATATGTCAACGGAATATCAAATCTGTAATATCCCAGCGCATCTGCCCTCACAAATTGAACTAGTCTTTCATTTAAATAAAGCTCCACCTCAGAATCAGGTTCTGTATATCCATCCAGGTTATAGGCATCATACATCCTTCTGGGTTCGACAGGTTCATTTGAAATTGAAATTCCCCTCATTGGCCTGAAATCAAGACCAGTTGTATTCATTTGACCCAGCATAATATTTGAGAAAATTGCATTATCCCTGACTACGTATCGCCAGAACACATTATTTAGTTGTATTGCAGCTAGTCCTTCGGAAGTCGTATATCCCAAAACTCTTCCCTGAATATCCCCTCCCAGAATTTCCGCCCCTAAGCCAAGATTATAGGAAAGCCCAAAGTTTTTTCCTCTAAACTCACTTGAAATATTGTAATCCAACATTGCACCTGAGAGCCATTTCCTTTTCCTTGGGATTCTGATACTTTCTGACTCAGTAATAGAATCTTGGTCTAATAAACCAGCCCGGTACCCTTCCCTTTCTCTGCGAGCCTGAATGGGCAATTTGTGCGCAGTTTCTAACCGTAAAGTAAGTTGCATGGTATTGACTGTGAATGTCAAACCAAAAACAGTTTCAAAAATTTTTGGGCTTAAATAATAATCTAATGACCCGATACGAAAATCTGATTGTTCTAGAGTATGGATTTCTTTTGAAAATGAAATCAATTGTTGCCCGAGGTCAATTTTGTATACCTGATCGGGACTAAGAAAATTCCCTTCTACTGTGAAATCAGACATTCTGGGCTGGTTATAAACCTCAAAATATCTGAACAATTCCAAAACAGGCAAATAATATTGTCCATTAGAATAATCATAAATAACACCCACGTATTCACTACCAATTCCCGGATGTCTGAAGCTGAGGAGTAATTCTTCCTGATCCTGATCTTGTGCTAACAAAGTGGGTACACTTATTAAGAAAATTACTATTCCCCGTAAAAATATATTCGCCAATGGCCTACAAAAAACAACCCTTACATGCAACAAAATTGCCTGAAGGGTGGAAACAAAAGGGATAATATGGCTGCCGGAAAGTGTCATGAATTCAACATCCTTATTGTTTTAATGAGTTGATAATAATACGTATCCGTAAGAATAGAATCTTATTAGTCATATAGTTTTCTTATCTTTTCAAATTAAGGAGCCTTTTTGCTCCTTTCCTAATTCTTCTACTTCCTTTTTCTAAATCTCAGTAACCACTTCAACTTACCTTAAGGGCAATTCAACATGAACAGTGTAAATCACATCAGGCGCCTGAATCAGGTCAGTGCTTGCCATATCTTTTCTCTTTGTCATGAAGTTTAGCTCCAGTTTATAATACCCAGCTTGTAAGTTTTCTGTATTCAGGGATAATCGTCTTTTTGTATCAAAATAAGCTGTAGTGGAAGTTTGAGCTTCACTCACAACAATACCGTTTGAATCCATGAGCCTTGCAGTGAATGTACCGATAAACGGTGCATTGCCCAGTCTTTCAAGAACCGGAATGACAATCAATTCCTTTTCTGTTTGCTCCAATTCCAGATCACTAACTTTCAGTCCTGTCTCAACTTTACCTTTTTTATAAAAAACTGCAGTAACCTGTTCAAATTTGAATGAAATCTGTGCATTAATCGCGTCATTCGAATTTTCAGCAAGCGCAGGTACTTCAGGACTGGAGTGGACTTTGATACGTGTGAAGTAAAATCCATCTTTCATAGTAGCGGATGGTCTGACCTGTATTCTTACAGTCTGTTGTTGATTGGGTTCCAGAATAAAGCTTCTTGGAAATGCACGGATGTACGAATCCAATCCGAACGTCCCGGCTGCAAGTGGATCATCATATTGCATGACAAGATTGCCTTTTTCATCAGAGCCCGGATATCCAAACACAAAGGACACTATAATTTCCTGAGTAGTCGTCGAACGATTACTAATATACAAATTTGCGATACCACTTTTTTCATCTATAAAGAGAGCTGATGGTGCCAGAGATACCTGAGCCTGAATCTCTGAGAATAAACATAAAATCGCAGTGAAAAGGATGAGATTTTGAATGTCTCTGAATCTGAATGTAGTTTTCATAATTGTGAAAATTTTACTGGAATAATTTGCCAATTCGATGGCTTGCTTTAAGTTGTTACCTAGTGATGAAAATTAGGATTGTGTACACTTTTGTACACAACCCTAATTTTTGAGAATATTATTGATCAGATCAATTGTATTCAGCTGTCAAAGTTACATCTGCTGTATACAAGCCTGGAGCTTGGCTTAAAGCTGGAGTAACTGTTCCACCTAACATCACATACACGAGGCCAGCTGGAAATTCATCAATATTAGTAGTTCCAGCCATAGTTACAGGATCAGTGGCGGTATTGTCATTTGCTTCGCCCCATCCTGATGTAAAAGAAATTGGTAATTCATCTAAGGTAGCATTTACCAAGACAGTAGGAAAGGTGTACGACAAATCCACACTTGTACCTTCACCTGCAGACACAGTAAAGACACCCCTGGCTTCAGCTCCGGTAACGGTACCTGCACTTACCAATGTAGGCCCTGAATGAGAGATAGTCTTAGCAACTCCAGGGCTCACTAAATCAAACTCAAGATCCGCCTCTTGTGAAACAACAATCTGCTGAACCACTGTAGCTCGCGCTTCAGTTGCCTCGTCATCACTTTGTTGAGCCTGAGCAACAACACTCATTCCGATAAAGAGCCAAAGGCTCAATATCACCTTGAAATTCAAAAACTGCTTCATGAGAAAAAATTTAAATAAATAAAAAATATTAAAAATAAAACTAATACACATATACATGATAAACAACATTTTATATTTGGGTATAAGAAACTGTCACATTGATTATGCCATCATACTGGCCCGCATTAATATTCCCAATCGGGCCCAGATTTCCATAAATGAATAAATAAGCTGTGCCCGTTGGGGCTGCATAACCTTGATGCGATGGAGTGGGCGGTGGGCCGGGCGCGCCGGAGCTTCTTCTGATTACCGGAATAGTAAAAGTTTGAAATCCGGATGGCAAGGTAACTGCCTGTGATCGCGCTGTCATAATATCCACAGCGCCGGTATTGGAATAAGCCCAATTTAAACTGACCGGGATGGTATTTGACACATTCAGCATCAAAAAGGCCGGAATTTCTATTTCCACGGTAATATCCAGGTCGGCCTGAGCCTGGATTTCAAGCACTACAGCTTCATCATCCATTAAGCCCACCTGTACTGTTTGGTTCAATCCTGCGACAAGCACTCCTCCTGCTGCCAAATTGAAATCCAGCCCCTGTGGGACCAAATTTTGTATCATTATTCCCTCAGAAGCATAGGTTCCGAAACTTATTCTCTGTGCAATATTAGTCTGATGGACAGCAAATTGCAAAAATATAATCAGACAGAATTGATATGATTTACGATTCATAAGTATTCTATTTCAAATGCAAAAATTCCTTCGTAATTCCCGGGCAGTATTCCCTCAAAGTTCATTTCACCTCCAATCCATAAGAAGTATTCTCCGCTCTCGCTAAAATTTAATTCGCGGATCAAAGGATCCATCAGCTGAGAGGCCTGTTGATTATCTTTTGGAAATCCACTCACTTTAAATTTAAATCTCAGACTTCCTTCTCCGTTTGAATGTCCGAGTTCCATGTAATCCAAAAAGATAATACTGAAGCGGGCCCTCGGACTGCCCTTGATTCTGATCATACCTGCTTCAGCATCCTGATTTGGTTTGATATTTAGTTTTCCATTTACAGACTTCGTATCATCAATCACAAGAGAATTGACTACAATGATGTCAATTTCACTCATGTCAGGAACAGATGCATTCACTTTAATATTGACCACAGATTGAGCCTGAATATTTGAAATACTCAGAACTGAACATACTAAAAGTAAACCCACCTTGAATACACTAATGGTGAGTTTATATTTTAATATATTTAAATACAAATGTTTATATATACAATAAATCATACTACTTATTATATAATAATTTTAATTGTCCGTTTCCAAAAACTGATTTGATATGTAATACATACAAACCGGCTTTCAAATTATTGGGATGATATTCAAGTGTTTGACGGCCCCCATCCAATCCAATTTGTTTTTTGAAATCCATCAATCTGCCACTGATATCGTATAATTCCAAATCCACAAACCCAGGCTCCGGCATTTCAATTTGAATTTTTGTAAAATCGGAGAAGGGATTAGGATAAGTATTAATTAGTTTCATCTCTTTTGACAAATACAGTGGATCGCCAACATGGCCATTCTTGTGAATGATGATTGAAAATGGTTGATTTTGATCCCTGCTGGAGAGTAAATCTTCAGGCAAAGAGTAATGAACCATTTTCGTCGGTAATTCCTTCATCACATTTGATCCTCCCGGGGTTTCCTGTGCATCTAATTCTGTTTTAAAATAAAACTCATACCTCTGGTTATCCTTCATCGAGATTGCCTTGCTGCGTAAATGATCATGCAGTTCTATCGTCCATTCTTCCGGCCAATTTTCAGGAAGGGTCCAATTCAGACTAAAGACTCCATGAATACTTTCACCATTATCTATTCCATTGATATACAAGGGTATATTTATAAATTCATCTGCTTTTTTTACCGGTAAAGCATTGATAGAGAGTGGAATTTTATCAAATTGTGAAGGGCAAGTAAACATGGTCAGCCATCTATCCGACAATGGTTCCAGCATATATGCATCCCATGCATCTGCAAGTTTTTCGGCATCCTCCATAAAACTTACAAAAGCCTGCGCCTGCAAACTCGTATTCTTCAGCTGAATCGGCAATGTGATATGATCCGGATTTCCGTTGCGTTGAAATATACCATCATCTGTAAATACCTGATCGGTAAAACTCAAGGCCGGATTTGAAGCATTGGCTCTTATCCAAAAGCTTTTAAATGGAGCAATATGACCATTGTGTGAGCCCGTCACGCCGTTGAAAACCTTAAATTCGGAATCAACCGGATCCCATATATAGATTGAATTGTCAAGATTCGTTTTTGTCCAACCGCTGCTTGCTCCCCAATTGAGAGATTCACCTGTAGGATTTCCTAATAAATTCCAGCCAAGATCAGCAATATTGGTTTCAAAAAATTCATTACCCAATGGACCTGATGGATCTTGAGTACCAGTTCTTGGTGTATAGGTTACCGGAAAAGTTGACTGATTATAAGCAAAAGAGGTTCCTGAGAATAATGAATTTGTAGGAATACTCAAGTTTCTGGGTAAAGCCAAATTGTATAATGGATCTGCCGCAATGTCACCAAACACGTATAGAAAATATCCTCTGCCGGAAGTCACATTGTTTCCAATGGAGCTGATAGTCCTCCAGCTCATATTCGAAGTCAGTGTATCCGTCTCATCAAACCAAAGCAGATTCGGTTGACGATCAGGGTAAGTGGAGCCTGAAAATCCCTGAGTTATAAAATTGTCCAATAAGTCCTCATATGTAATTGAAGGTGAGGGTGATGAAATCATGTACCAGCTGGTTCCTGAGCTGATTGTTGCTTCCAGCGCAGCTCCTGTGGCATATCTGATGATTACTATTCCGCTTCCACCAGCGGCTCCTTGTCTGTTGTTATTCCCACCACCACCACCGCTTCCGGTGCCGTTTAATCCGGAAGTTGCTGCTATATTATTATTAGCACCATTTCCTCCTACACCTGAGCCGCCTATTCCTACAGGTGTAGTAGTCTGAGCAGCTCCGGCACCTCCACCACCGGCATAGAAAAGCGGAGTACCTGAAATATCGTTTTGTAATCCCAAGCCTCCATTTCCGCCTGCTTCACCAATTATACCACTTCTGTTTTCTCCTGCCCCTCCCGCTCCGCCTCCACCGGAAGCAGCTGCACCGGCCGGAGATCCGCCTGATGTTCCTCCGTTATTGCCCTGACCACCTGATGAACTTGCAGGTTGTGTACCATTGCCACCCGCAGCATCCCTCGAACCACCTCCGCTTCCACCGGCATTTCCTGATCCATTTCCACCAATTCCTCCTCCACCTCCTAATCCGATCAGAGTTGCAAAGGAGCTGTTGCTTCCGTTGGATCCGGAATTATTTCCAGCCACACCCGGATTCCCTCCATTTCCAACCACTATACTTACAGGACTTGATAGAGATGTGATATCGTAATCTTGCAGATATATATAACCTCCGGCTCCTCCACCTCCCGAACCTGCATTAGCGAAAGCAGTGGAAGTTCCACCACCTCCCCCACCTCCCACGATTAACACATCCACTTCAGTTACTCCGGAAGGAATAACCCAGGAGTGTGCCCCGGGTGTACTAAAAACTACAACAACAGGTTCACTCACATAAGTAAACTCTACTTCTGCAGTGGCTAAAATATTTTGAGCATTAATCGTTCCGGTGATTACGGCAGTCCCAGGAGTAATTCCGGTACTTAATAATGCTGTGTAAGTACCATTTGTATTATCGGTCACTGAACTTAGCGATCCCAGAGTAGTATTTAAAGTAACTGTTGCGCCACCGAAAGGAATGTTAGTTCCGCTGGAAGTCTTAGCCTGGACTGTAATCAGTGTAGAACTAAGGCCATCAGCAGGAATACTGGAGTTAGCAGCTACTATTGTGCATTGATTGGGATCGGGAATCAATGGGAAATTATGATTAATTATCATCTGGCCTCTGGCGCCACTACCGCTGGTTCCAAACCTTCCGCCGCCCCCGCCTCCTCCACCTGGTACAAAGCCAGATTGGCCATTTCCTGAAGGCGTGCCCCCATTACCACCATTTCCTGAGCCTGTTCCTCCCGTACCTGGGGAATTATTGGCGCCATTAGTACCTGCATTGCCATTAACTGTTTCAAAAGCTGATCCTCCACCACCCCCTCCGGCTCTGTTGTTTCCACTATTATGTCCGTTTCCTCCTGCTCCCCCGCTAAAGCGAATTGCCCCCACACTAGTCGAAGCCAATCCTCCTGTTCCACCGTTATTATTATTCCCAGCAGACCCGCCTCTTGCCAGCACCTGAGTACCTGTTCCAAATTGTGTCAATCCCCCGGCCACTCCCGGACCACCACCATTGCCTATAGTGATATTATATGTGCCCGGAGTCACACTAAATGTCCTTGAAGCAAATGCGCCACCCCCTCCTGCGCCTTTTCCTGTAGAATTTGTTGTTGCTCCGCCTCCTCCTCCACCCCATGCCCTTACAGTTATCTCATTGACATTCTGTGGTACAATATAAGTCCCAGAATTAGTTACGGTGGTAAATATCTGGGGCGAGTAAGAGAAATTGGACAATGTCACCATTGCCCGCCCAAACCTCTGATCCAGTGAGTAAACATAAAAACAAAAAAGATCTCCGGCCTGTGCGAGATATTGATAATTTCCGGATTGAGAATCGTTTCCATTATTTGTAGTCAATTGAGAATTCGTTCCATTGATAGAAATACCAAATGGATCGTATTGGGGACCATCTGTGTCGAAGGTCATATAATTCCATTGGAATTTCAATATTCCAGAATGTGTACCGGGAATATTAATGCAATACATGGTGTAATTAGTGGCACCAGACTGATTGTCTGAGCCGTAAACGGCTATACTGGCAGGTGCATTATTTATATTGGCATATCCATCTCCACCATTTGTTGCCAGGGTCCATTGGGCTGGGGCCAGCACTCCGGTAAATCCTATAACGGGTTCTTCAAAAAAGAACCTGAATATCGATTCTTCAGAATCTCCATTATTGATAGCTTGACTGGCATAGCTCCAGCATATCAAAGATAACAGGAATACAATCCTGAATCTTAATATAAAAGTGTGTCTTACTGCTAAACCCATATCTATGATCTTCACTCAAATCCTCCAAAATTCAGATTGGGATTTGCGTAATCGAGCAATTGCAATACTGCAACAACTCAATTAAATCTCCATTCAGAATTGATTTCAAACGTAAGTTAAATAGTATGATTTTTTATAATATGTTAGTGAAACAGGTATTTTATTGAGTGAAGATGCCATTTTTGATATTGAGCAAATATATTATAAAATAAATATATGTATAATGTTGTATTCGTGTAGTTTTTGTACTATATACGGAGAAGATTTATCTTACAAAACTCAAGTAAGGAATATTACAAACAAGACATTTTGAGCTTTAAGCTTTCAGGAAATAATAGTTGGATTCATATTTTAAAATCTGGCAGAAAAAGAGGAATCATTTGCATCATTGATTTGAATTAAGGTTTTACTTATATATGTGTTCATTTATTATTTGAATAAATCCCGAACCAATGAAAAGACTGAAATATGTTGAATTTTTGCTTTCTTCAACGCAGCGAAAAATCTGAACTTTCCGTAAAACTTAAATAGTTAAACTTATAAACTATTTCGATTTAAATATTTAAATCAATTTGATATGACTTCCAAAGCCTGCTTTAAATTCTCTATTATTTCTCTCTCTGTGAATTTTGGTAAATTATCAGTGTTAATGCTTTTACTAATTGTATCAATTTCTACTTTAAAGGCGCAAAGACTAATAGATGAGAATGTGGTATTTGCAAAGGAAAAAATCGAATTAATTAAATATTTGGGGCCTGGATTTTTTGCGGTAGCTACTTATAATAGAAGTATCTGCGAGTCGAATAGTATCAGTTTTATTAAAAATGGAAAAACTATATCGCATCATGACTTGGCCGAGACATTTGTGAAAGAAGTATTTGTAAGAAATGATTCAATTGCTGTATCAACTATTACCATGTATTCTGATGTAGGTGGTCTTATTGGGGCTGGAATATATTATTTTGACCTGGAGGGAAATTATCTTTCAAATGTGTTTGGCGGTTTTGACAATAATGCCTGGGATCATTATGAGGAATTGATAATATCAGATAATGGTGAAAATTTGTTAATAGCGGATTCTACCGGTCAAATCTTTCATTTTGATCTTTCACAGGAAAAGCTTTATCCACTGGAACACCCTATGCCTGACAATCCTTCCAAACCTCTGCATCTTATTAAAGCCGATTACGGTATGAATGGATGGGATAGCGATATTCTGTACATAGTTGCTTATAAAGATTTGTTGTTTTCTGCGAGTCCGGCCGCATTGTACGGGAATGAGTTATATAATATTAAAACCTTTAGCGATATAAATTTTGTAAAACATCTGGGATATGACAGAATTCTTGTCGTTCATGGAGGGCAAGTTTCCATTCTGGACTATCACTTAAATGAAATAATCTCAAATCCTGATGTAACAAATGCAGGTCAATGGTCGTATGAAGGGCATTATTTATTTGGGACAAATGACTTAGGGCCTCCTCCACTTGATTCCAGCTCAAAAATGCTGGAAGTTTTAAGAATTCGTCTTTCCGATCTTACTGAGATTTCAAGAGATACTATCCTCCATACATTATCTGATATTGAATTGAAAGGGAATCTCGATTCTTTGTTTTTATTTGGAATAAGTCCGGATGGAGCACAAGGTGTTTATCAAACTTATGACTTAAGTGATCTTACTTTGTTTACTCCTGAACGAACTGATATTGCAGTGAATCTGGAGATTATAGATCATCAGCTAATTTCGCAACCATGGAATTTTGCTTTAAATGTAAATGCGGAAATTGAAGTTACCAATAAACAACCCGAAACTTTAGATGGAATCAGGTTGGTCTATTATTTAAGTTGGCCACAGTTCTGTGGTGCTTTACATACAAAAGACGAAATTGTGTCCTTAGGACAAAATGAATCCAGTAAGTTCAATATACAATTAAGTCTTTATAATTATGCCTTTACTGATGCCGGCGATTCAATTGAATTTTATATGCCTTGCATTTTCGCATACCCTCTTCTCATGCCCTATGATATTAATACTGCTGATAATATTGGTTGTAAGAGTATAAAAATAAAAAGGTTAATATCCTCTTCGGAAGCTTCGCCTGCAGAACAGGCTAAGTGGAAAATTTATCCCAATCCTACAAATGATGTATTTTATCTGGATACCTCAGATTTACCGGATCAAACAATCCGTTTCAGCTTGTGGAATGCCCAGGGACAAAAAATTCAGACATGGCAGCGTTCATCAAATGTTTCTGAAATATCATTAAATTCAATGAATATCCCTGCTGGAGTTTATTGGATAAGTGCAAATAATATGAAGGACTCAAGAAGTTTTGGGTCCAAGGTCTTAATAAAACGCTGATCCCGGTAAAAACCGATATCTAGTCTGGTCTTATCAATCCAAATATTGGAAAGTGAATTTGCGACACTATTCTCTCTCTGAAGGCTATCTGTAACAGAAAATTTCAGAGCAGGTGAAGTTGAGATACTTTTAATAATCAAATGGTGCGGAATCATTAGTAAGAAGTGTCAGGGAGTCTCCAATAACAGTAATCTTCTGATATCCATCTGGAAGGACATGAGTATAATTATAATCCTGAGCTATACCAGATCAGCATAAGAACTACCGAATTGACTCCCGGAATTCAAAGAAATCTTTAATAATTTAATCTTGAAAACACGGCACTCTGGTGGCTTTTCAACCCTATTCAATTAGATTTTTCTATTCACTTTCAGGAGATTGAATAATGGGTATTTAACTTGTTGCAAAATCCCGGTAAACATTAAAATAATGACCATTCTTAAATTAGTGACATTTCTTAATTGGATCATCATAGCTTTCCTGGCTCTGATTTTCATTGGTATGACAATTTTCCCCTCAAAGGGCGGCGATGCTGCTACAAAAGGATTGAGTGAAGGAATCAATTATTTGGCTTTATTTTTAATGCTTATATTATTGACGCTCAATTTACTTCCCTGGACCTGGACCCGTTATTTAGGATTAGCATTGGTAATAATACCAATATGCTTTTTTGCTTTACTCCCTCAGTTGGACAAAATGAAAAGAAGAGCTGCAATTAAAAGAGAGGAAGCAAAACCAATTTTTGAAGATGCTAATTTAGAAAAAGTAGCCAGACTTATCCAGAGAGCAGACACTTCCGGTGTTAAGAAATGGATTGAACAAAATCCGGAATTAGCATCTAAAGAAGGAGAATTATTAGGATATGCCATAGCTGAAGCTGCCTATACCCTGCATCACCAAAAGGATTTTCTTCAAAATGTAAAGCTACTTTTCGAGGCTGGAGCTACATTGAAAATTGCAGATATTCAGGGTGAAAGTCCTATTTTTATAACTGCCTGTGCCGGAGGAAACCCGGATTTGATTTTTTTTTTGATTCAAAAAGGTGCAGATCCGAATGCACGTGATATTTATTACGATCGACCGGCCTTATTATCAGCATCAAGCTCAAGTAGAGATCCAAAAGGCTCTGTGCGGGTTCTGCTTGAAAATGGAGCTGATCCTGAAGTAATATTTATGAATAACTCAATTGATAGTAAGACAAGTATAATGTGGGATCTTTGCTATAACGGAAATTGGGAAATAGCACAGATTTTGCTCGAATATGGTGCTGATCCCGACTTCAAAGCTAAGGATGGTTATACTCCCAGAAGTCTAATATTAGAATTTGCACAAAACCCGGATTATAGTAAGTCAAAGGAGTTGCTTGAGTTAGCAGAGCTGTTGAAAAAATAAACAATGCCTTTAAATTTCATCGGCCAAATCTATTTATCCTCTAAAACTTTAGCGGGGTCCTGGTAAGCAGGGATATGCCTGATTGTATCTCTTGCAAAATAGAACAACTTGTTATTTTCATCAAAACAGTTTCTATTCAGTTCTACCAAATGGCCGGCGTATATTTCGAGCTGATTGGCGTAAATATTTTTAATTTCAGCAGGATAAGTATCGAACAAAATTTGGGCTATTTGTTTTACTTCCATTAGCCTAATGGGCTTTTGTGCTAATAACTCATATTCCTGTTTGCCAAGTTCGTAATTAGGCTTTGGATTGAGTTGCGGTGTTGGAGCCCGGGGAATCACAAATTCACCGGCAACTTTTATTGGGGTTCGATAAGCAGCTATTTGTTTATTATTTCTCTGGCTGTCGAAATATAAAAAATACACAAAAGTGCCTCCCAACAACAAGAGGAGTGTAAAAGAAAAGACTTTGTAAATATCAAATCCGGATCCCCGATTCTGTTGATCCTTTTGGTCTTCTTTATTCTTATAATACTCTTCACTCTTCGGTTGCCAGCCTTGCTTTATTTCTGTACCGGAATGGGATTTGGTAACATCTTCTAACCTTATTTCTGAAGAAAGTTGAAGAAGACTTTCAGTAAATGCCCTTTTGTTACCATCAAGAGTTTGTCTGATTTTTTCAGGATTCTTGCCGGATTTTAATTGAAGAACAGCGTCATCAATTTTCTTGTGATAACTTATAAATTTTTGATTTGCATTATTCAATGCATTTTTTGCCTCATCAATTTTTAGACCGTTCTCCTTGTGTACTTTTTCGCTATCTGCTATTTGCTTTTTTTGTTTTTCCAGCCATTTGGTTTTTTGAACCTCTGCTATTTTTTTTTCCTCTTCAAATTCTGCAATGATTGAATCTAAAAACTGTTTTTTTTCATTCCTGTATTTTTCAATTTCCAGTTCAAAACCATCAATCTGTACAAGTTTAAATAATCCCTGCCGATGCACGAATTCCGCTACTTCTACACTTTCCGTAAAATAAATGGTATCATATACATTCAGTATTTCAATTGCTTTCTTTAAGCTTTGTTGCAGTTTATTTGAATTTAATTCCGTGTAAACAACCAAATTAGTACTGGAGAACTTTTCAAAATTCAAATCTTTCAAGTCTCTGAGATTGTGTTCCAATTTGTCAAAATCTTTCAATTTGCTGACTGAAAATTGATCAGAATGATTCACCGTTATGATGTCATTTTGCGTATTATTACTTACAAGATTTTGTTGAAATTCATTTAAAAGACTAATGGTAATATTCTCCTCAGCTATTTGATTCACAAAGAGAATGCCGGAGCCAATAAATGTTCCTCCCCGCTCTGAATTCTGCTCCTTTGCAAAGGAATACACCGCATAGGAAATAACATTGAAGTTATTGGCGGACTCTTTTCTGATAGCATACACTTTGTTCCCGGGAAAGAGTTTTATGGCATCTGTTTTAAGATCAAATGTCCTGATACTCTTTGCGAGCTCTTTACTCCCTTTAAAA
The DNA here is from genome assembly GCA_016706365.1 of Saprospiraceae bacterium. Lineage (GTDB taxonomy): Bacteria > Bacteroidota > Bacteroidia > Chitinophagales > Saprospiraceae > SLDF01. The sequence goes on along the minus strand of JADJJU010000023.1, from coordinate 246,577 downwards.
AAGGTTTGCTTAAATCCGTTTGGGTTCCCAAAGGTTCCAAAAGCAATTAAGTTGATATCACTGCTCATTGATTACTCAGGCTGAATTTTAATCTTTCCCAAAAAGTACCTTCATAATCCAAATCGTAACCTACGATACTGCTGTAAAGCCATTTTGAAAGCACTTCTGCAGTCGCCAGACTTAATACTCCTATTCGCTCTTCACCATTTACATGTTCTATACTACCGATGGTATAAAATGTTTTTGTCAGGCCATAGGTATTGATTCTCTGGCTGGTTCTGCTGAGACGTTCTGTAATAAATTCATCCAATTCTTCCGGATTAGAAACATCTAATCTGCCGGATTTATCCCATTTTGAAACAACAAGTATCACATTTACTGACTTGAGATTTTTGCCCTTTCTTTCCAGCTCATCCAAAAATTCATTAATCAGCGTATCATCCTTATGAGCGGATTCATAGCTGGTGACAATTATGAAAGTCAAAGGAATATTAGCATTCAAATATGATTCGATGCTGCTGTGGTATTTTCCTCCCCTTCTGATCTCATTGTGATTCTCTCCTGATGATTCGAGAAATGTCAATTGGATAGGCACAACTTTTTTGGACTTGTTGTTCGGTTCAAAAATAAAATCCAGGCGGGTTACCTGATCTCTGGTTGTCCTGTTGGGCAATATTCCTTGCCTTATATTTTCGAAAAAATCCGACAAAAGAACCTGAGCTTCCTTAGTATTGGGAGTATTTAATTTTGGACGAAGCACTCCAGCTTTAGAACTTAAATAATACAGCATTGATGACAAAATCACTGATTTGCCGGATTCTGCCGTTCCAAAGAAAAATACAAAATTGCTATCCTTATGATCGATTGCATCAGCATTCGATTTTGCTATTGGTACAAAGTCCTCGCTTCGGTTTCTCTTGGGTTCAAATGGCAATGGCTTTAATTCACCATCATTTTCATCCCCAAAAGATAATGGGGTCAGGTTTTCATTTATATTGATCATCTCTACTTTGAATTATTTGGGTATTAAAGTCTTTCCGCTTCTCTTGTTTGTAAAAACACTTCCATTATTGTTGACTTTGCTTTCCGGTGTCACTACCAGCAAGATGATAATTACAATCACAAAGTCCAGCAATATACATCCTGCCAAAACCACAAACTGATACATTCCGAAGTTCTTGATGGCGTGATCAAATGCATATCCTATTTTTCCAACTTCCTGCGTTTTTGAAACAACCGGTTCGAAAGCAAATTTTTCATCTCCAAGAATAGTATTTGCTCTGGTACCAAGCTTATTATATTCTGCAAGAGACTCATCAATCAAGCCTTGTGAGACCTTGTCCTGCTCAGATGTAGGGAGCAATAAAACTTCCTGAATTTTCGCATTATATTTTGTAACAGCGCTATTAATATCAGCTTTCAATGCTTGCTCATCTGTAGATAAATCTGAAAGAATGTTGTCAATTTGCTTACCCATTCTTTGAGCAAGATCTTCGTAATCTTTACCTACCGGAGTGAGTAAATCCACTTTTTGGCTGGACAATTTCTCGATGTCTCTGATCAGTGAGAGTGCTCTGTCGCCAATCCCTTTATTGCCCGGATCTTTGATCTGCTCCATCAATTGTTTCTTCTTTATCTCAATATTCTGAGAAGTTTCCTTATCATATTTATAACTCAACTTAGATTGCACAGCTGTCTCCAGGCTGTTGTATTGCTCATTGATATTGCGAAGTTCATTGGTATAAATGTCAGTCCTCATGAATCTGGTGTACAGTGCATTAAAGTTTGCTATGAAGCAAAATGAAGCTATGAAAATGTATATCCAAAGCAAACTGGTGGTGGAACGACCCTGAATCTTTGCATCTCTGATAAGCCAGCAAAGGAACAAGAGCAGCAGGGATAATACTAAAGCAATTATAAAAGAGGCGGGTCCAAAAATTTGTTTGAGTCCGATCCAGGTCTGATAAAAACTCACACTAATTAACAATACGGCAAGAATCCCTAAAAAGAGACCAGTAGCAGTGATGGTTCTTTGGTTCATTTTTTTTTAAAATAGGGGTGATAAATACTTCTCCTTGTTTTGCGACCGCAATGAAGATTAATTTATGAGATTAAAGTCACCCAAAGCTCATCAATATCTTCAATAGTCACATATCAATCGTAAAAAAATGTTAATTATTATAATTGTTGAAATATAGTTGCCGGAACTGAGAGGTGAGCTGATGGGATAGAGGTAATAATCGACCAGGGATTTTTTGAGTGCATTCATTAACGTGAGTAAGAGGTTTCAATTACTTTCAAACCTTTTGTTGAAGAATATATCTTAATGATTGCAAGGATTTATCGAGTCTTACAATGATCTATTTTCAAACTTAGTATCAATCTTAATAATAAGATTTTTACCACTGAATTTTCAACGAAGAACAGAACTTAAACTTTATCATTTTTCTGTCCAATAAAGTATACAAAAGACAGCCACACTATTGCACATCCGTTGCCTCCTTGTGTAATTTTCAGTTGTACTTATTAACCTTGTCAAATCCGCATTGCCAAAGTACAAAAGCATATTTGGCAGCCTGTTCTTTCAAACTTGCTTGTTTGTCGGTTGCATCACCATTATGCCCCCCTTTGAAGTTTACCTTTAACAAAACTGGTTTACCTGATGATGAAGCGCTTTGAGTTGCCGCAGCAAATTTCCCCCCCTGCCAACAATTAACTCTTTGGTCGTCCCATCCGGTTACCACTAACATGGCAGGATAGTTAACTCCTTTTTGAACATGTAATACGCCGTCGCTTTCCATCATAGAGAAAAAATCATTGATATTGTCTACTGTTCCAAAATCAGCTGCCTGGGTTTTGCCACCCGTAGAATACTCGTAACGTAAAACATTCATTACACCTGCCTCGGATACTGCACAAGCCCAAAGGTCAGGGCGTTCGGTGATAGCCCTGCCAATAAGAATTCCGCCTGCACTTCCACCTTCACATGCTAAATGAGTTGATGTGGTATAGCCTTTGCTAATTAAATATTCTGCACAACTAATAAAATCCTTCCAGGTATTAGGCTTGCTCTGTTTAGTACCTCCTACATGCCAGTTGTCACCCTTTTCGCCCCCACCTCTTACATGTGCAATACATACTATTACTCCTTTGTTTGCAAGCAGTGCATGAGTTTGAGTAAATTGAGGAGTCATAGAAGTTCCATAGGCACCATATCCATTTAATATGGCTATATTCTTTCCGTTCAGTTTTAAATCTTTTCTTCGGATAATGGTCAATGGAATTAATGTGCCATCATAGCTCGCTATTTCTATTTCTTCTGCCATTAAATCATCTGCAAATGGCACCGAATTATTAAGATAGTATTTGCTTGCTGTTTCTTTATTGCTTCCAATATGAGCATTTGTAACCTGCGGAAAATTTATCCAACTTTCTCTCACTATTAAAAGACTGTCGTTTTTGATCTTGTTTCTTATATACCGTATTCTAGCTGTATTTTCTTTAAATGGTGATGAGGTAATTTTATTGGTGGGCAAATAAATGAATTTAGAATAAGTGGAAATACCATTCTTAATGAAGGGAACAATAAGGTAATTTTTTGTTTGAGTAATGGCTCCCTCGTCCAGTGGATCTGTTTGTTCTGTTAAAATGGTTTTAGAGGCTGCAGAAGGATTATTCAAATCCAACACATTTAATTTACCATTTGGGGCGTTCTTATACGTGGGATAGTAAAGTTTATTATTGTAATAATTGAAGGAATATACCTGGTCTTGACTGTGAAATAACTTTTGCCATTTTGTATTAGCAGCCGGATTGCGATACCATACTTCATCCGGTACTACCATTGCAAACTCATAATTACATCCTTCAAATGTTTTTATTTCCCAGAGGTATCTGCCGTCACTAAAATTCATTATTTCAAGATTAGTATGCTTGCTGGTGATTACTTTGTCACTTGCACTGTCTGTGCCAATGGCATGTGTTCTAAATATTTCATCATTGTGAGAATACATTTCGTGTGGGTCATATGTAGGACGTTGAACATAATAAAGTACTCCATTTTGATTATTCATAAACCCTTTGTAACTACCCTCAATTTTATCAGGCAATATTTTGTCTTCCAAAATGCTATAAATTTTTACATGGTTTATTTCCTTTCCACCTTCCAAAGCATAGATAGCCATATATTTTTCAGAAGGGTCTATATCGTAACTACGTATGTTGTAATTGTCTCCCCACATATCTGGTGAGGCAATTACTTTTGGTGAAGCCCCATTGTCAAACTGCCTGTAAATTTTTAGTTTGCTTTCACCAGATTTTACCTGACCATAAATAATGGAATTGCCTATTCGTTTAACACCGCCTTTCTGTTCAGGTTGTGCTATATCTAATTCAGCAAGTTCATTAAATAGTATGTTGGTATAAGATAATTTACTCAAAATACTATCAGTAAATTTTGCTTGTACTTTAAACCAATCAACTACTTCCGATTGCTTTAGGTTTTCGAGCCAGCGGTATGGGTCTTTTACTGTTACATTGTGCCATGTATCGCTGCTGTCAACGGTTTTGGTGTTTGGATAATAAAATTGTGCTTTACTAATTTGTCCCAAGCAGAATATGCAAACAAAAAGAAGTGTCAGTTGTCTCATCATAATTAAGATGGAATATGGCATAGCAGGCAACTTTTAAGTGTTTATCAAAATGTGGCATTTGAAAAACACAGTTTCAATTTGCCACAGAGCAAAATAGCAATTAAAGCTGAATGGTTAATGTCCGCCCACAATTTTACCTACACACTGTTATCTGCAGTTTCAATCCTTATCCGTGTCCATATTCTGACTCATCCTACTTAGCAGGTATTATTCAGTTCATTTAAGTTCTGAAAGTATTAACTTTTTCTGTAATAATGTATTCCTCATTGCCTTTTCTCTGACTTTAGGATCCTCGCTATTAATAAGGTCAAAATATTCAACTGGAACAACCTGCCACGATAAACCATATTTGTCTTTGCACCATCCGCAAGTTCCCTCTTCTCCACCGTTTGCGGTCAAAGCATCCCAATAATAATCTACTTCCGCCTGATCTTTGCAATTGATAACAAACGAAACAGATTCATTAAACTTGAAGTATGGGCCTGCAGCTAAAATATTAAATTCTATACCACCTATTTCCATAATCGCAGTTTCGAAAGTATCCAGACCTCCCTGTTCCATTTCTTCAGGTGGATTTAAATATTGGCGAAATTCTTTCATTTTACCATCTTTGAAAATAGAAAGGTAATAATCCACTACTGCTTTTGCATCTTTATCAACCCAAAGACAAGGTGTTATTTTTTGAGTAATCATATCAGACTTTTTTTCTGTTTTTTGACTGGAAATTGCAATCTGTGTTAGCTATGTTATGATTACAGCATCGTGAATGACTAGATTCGACCCACTTCGGAATATTTAGGTATATTTATTTTATCTTACTTATTTATGCTGAAGTCTAAATCAAAGTTTACATTTATAATAATGCCATTGTTGTATTGAAAAACATTTTGTCCGTTAATTAGTCTGCCAAACTGTATGATTTGATTTAAATAACCTCCTTCAATTCTTACATTTTTATTGAAACGATACCCAAGCAAAGCACCAACTCTATTTTGGTCAAAAACATTTGCATTTACATTTTTACCAAACCCGATGAAAATTTCATCATAAAAAGCAATGTAAGCAGTTTTGTCTTTTATTTCTGAACCAATTAATGGAACCTGTACCCTAAACAAGTAACGCATCCTATTAAGCAATGGAAATTCATTTTCGCTTGTTTCATTTGCTGAACTGTATATGCCAACAAATCTTTGCTCCAACATAAAACGGTGAGAAAAATTTACTATCCCTTCTTTGTGAGAAAGCTGCACCATTTCAAAAATTCTATGCTCTGTAAAGTCCCTGCCTAAACCATTTATGGGATATTCTCCATAAGGAAAAGTTTCTATCCAGGAATAACCCACTCTAAATAATACTCTTGGGTTCAAACTGTAATTTACCCCAACCCTTAAAAGGCTTTGTTGCCAATCGGTAATCAGGTTGTTTCTTCGCCATTGATATTCGGTGTGAAGTCCCAGCTTCTCTGATAGTTTAAAGGTGCCAAAAAAATTATACCAACCGATCGCATTGCTATGGTTAAGTCTATTGTTTTGTGCAAATGAGATTCGACAAGAAAATAGAAGAAATACGAATAATAAATATTTAAACTTCATTAGAAAAATCATTAAAAAGGGGTTGAGAAAGATCTCAACCCCTTAAGTGAGATTAATTGGTTGCTGGTGAAAATGGAAGTGCCGATTTATGCACAATAATTCTTAGTTTGCCGTCTTTCCCCTTTTTGAAAACCCAGGTTTTATCTACCATTACTTCTTTACCGTCTTTGCCTGTTACCCACACATTGCCCATTGTGATAGCCACAGAACCATAAATCTGAATACCTTCGTTATTTGCTCCTGCGTTGTCATACCTGGCCTTCACCCAGGGTGTTAATGCAAAACCATTGTCATTAGGATAGTCAGGGTCACCGCCAACAAAATATGCTAATGCACCTTTTTTGTCATTCCTGAATGTTTGATCACCAAATGCTAATGTTGGCTTAAAGAATACTTTGCCCTGGTCAAAATTGTAGGCTTCAGAAAGTACTTGTTCTGCAAATGCTTTGTAATCACCACCTTCTTCTTTTATTTTGCCAATTTGAACTAAAGCATCACACCACGCTTGTTGGGCAGCATTTACTTCTTCATAAGTAATGATGGTTTGTGCCCCTTCTTCAACATAAACTAATCCAAAGTTATCAATAACTTTTTGTACTTCCTGGCTAGTTTGATTTAACACATTTTGAGTTTCTTCTTTGGCTTTTTCAGAAATCTGATTACAAGAAATTGCGAACATCGCTGCAGTTACAATTGTCAACAAAAACTTTTTGTTCATTTTTATTTATTTTATAATTGCCTACTTCTTAATTCGGTGTTCGGCTTGTCCGTTTTAATTTAAAAGCGCAGAACTTTTGGGACCTTGTAAATAAGATCCATCAATTCTAAGAACATCCAAAAGCCCATTGAACGCAATTCTTCATATCCTCTCTTTCATAAATTTGACTTTTTTAAGCCATAATCTTATCATCTCCTCTACTCCGCGATCTCATACAATACTCCCAAATCATATAATAAGCGGTAGCCCTGTAATATTACTTCCATTCTCAGATCGATCAGCGCATTTTGGGCTTGCAAGTATTGCAACTCCCGTGTGTTGACTAAGAATACAGAACTTTCTCCAAGTCTGAACCTGGTTAGTTCTGCATCATAAAGTCTTTTGGCATCTGAGTTCATTGACAATGCGATATCTGCCTGCATTCTGGTATTTTCTAACCTGAAACGTGTAGCATCAGCGGCATTTCTCAGGATATTATACTCATCAATTAAATTAAGGCTGTTTTGTCTTGAATAGATTTTAATCTGTTCAGTTTTTGCCCGTGCATTTCGGAAAAGAATCGGAAACTGAAGGCTGAGCCCTGCCTGATAATTATCATTTAGAAAAGTTTGTTCCAGAGGGGACAAACCGGTATCTGCCAGGAAATTATACTGAAGATCAAGCCTGGGCTTCAAACGTTCCCGCTCCCATCTCAACAAAGTCGACAGTCTCTCTGATTCATTTTTGAGAAATGAAATATTGGGATGATTATCAAAAAAAGAATCCTGTACCAACATCTGAAAAATTTCCTGCTGCAAAATTTTGGCCTCATCGAATCCGGATGCAGGCGCGTCCATCGCAATTTCGAAAGGCTTGACATCAGTTCCATAGAGATAAGTTTTGAATTGATTATAGGACCTCTGTAGCTGGATTAATTCATTATTGTACTGTAATTTTATACGCTGTAGCTGCTGAAACGCTTCAACTGTGTCTATTGCGGGAAGATCTCCCTGCAAATGAGATACCTTAATCCCCTCAAAAACCACCTGATTATTCTCAAGCACCTCTTCCAGTACCTCTACCCGCTGTCTGGCCTGGATCCAATTCCAGTATGTACCCAATCCATCTAAAAACACTTTATTCAATACATCCCGGTTTTTGATCTGTGTCTGTTCAGAGTAAAGCTTACTCAACCTCAGATCTGTACGCCGGCGATCTATACTTAATCCCTGAAGAAGCGGCAAGCGAATGCCCAAATATCCGAGTCCCGAGACAGGAGTATTGCGTTCAGGATTCAAATAGGTACCTCTGTTCAACTCAAAACCACCTTCAATATCGATTCCCAACACTGATATTGGCTGCCGAATACCAATATCATATTTTGTATAATAGTCCGTTCCATTCAATAATTTACGGTTTGCCGTTCCGGCAATTATAGGGTCAAATGCCCCTTTCGCTGCTACGATCTCCTGGCGACCTGCTTCCATTTCGAGTTCAGCACTGATCACCTGAGGATGATTGTTGCGCAGCATTTGAATGAAGTCACGCTCCTTTAACCCATTCACCTGACCTAATAAAGCCAATGGTAAAAAGAAGACTTCTAAAAAAAATACTAAAATCGTTACCTTGTTCTTTCCCACACTTCTATAATTTTCCTTTTTGTACTATTTAACTAATTGCTTTTGCTCTTTCATATTGGCATCATTCTCTCTTGATTTTACATAAAAATTCGGTGGAAAACCATTGAGCTGTCGCCACATTTCGTACCATACCGAGACATCACCGAGCAATGCAAATCCTTTTGCTCCGGAGCCTACTCTCAGCTCAACAGGCCATTTCTGGTCATCGGGATCGGGTGAAACCAAAACCCTGTATTTATTATTTACATCAGCAAAATTATCAATAGCTACTATCCTCCCACCAAAAGTTCCAAATGAAGTCTGAGGCCAACCGGAAAATACAAATGCAGGCCAACCATCAAAAATAAATCGCACCGGGTATCCAATTTTTATAAGGGGAAGGTCGATTGGTCTTACCCAAAATGCGACAGCAAGCTCATAATGTGCAGGCATAATACTGACCAGGGGTTGACCTTCTTTTACATTTTCACCTACCCCAGTCACCAGTGCCTGAGCAATATACCCATCCTGAGGTGCCAACACATATCTGAAATCTCTCCTAACCTCATAATTAGTGAGTTGATTTTTCATCTGTTCTATGTCAGCAGTTGTAGTGAATTTGTTGTTGATGGCACTATATAAATCCGAATACGTTTTAGCAATCTTATCTGCAAATTCATTTAGGGTAGCAATAAGATCAGCCTCTGCATTTATTAGTTCATTTCTGCTTATTAGCAGTTGATTTTTTGCTGAGACCATTCTGGCTTCGGCTTCTTGTACCCGAATTCTTCTACCCTCCAATTGCGTCAGAGACACCAAACCTTCTTTGAGCAAATTTTCTGATCGCCTGAGTTGCAGATTAGCAACCTCTACCTCTGCCACAGCTGCCTTGAGGCGTATACTGTCAGAATTAACCTTCAATTCAGATTGTAGAATCTTATTTTTTATCTGCTCCATTTTGATGTCCCTGGTCTTATTTAATGCATCCACCTGATCCCTGAGTGCACCCACTCTTGATACATTAGCATCAAATCCACCTTCTTTGGCTTTTATCTGTTCTTTCATTCTTGGAATTAATTCAGGATCAAAAAAAGCATCCTGAATCTCCACAATACTCAGTATCGTATCTCCCTGAGCCACAAAGTCTCCTTCACCTTTATACCACTTATCAATTCTGCCGGAGATGACAGATTGTATAGATTGCGGTCTGTGTTCCGGCTTTAAAGTTGTTACAGTCCCGCTTCCCTGAACATTCTGCGTCCATGGGAGTAACATAATGAGGATAAATAAACCCAGAACGATCAAAATTACTTTCGTCACACGGGTGTAACTACGCAAGCCCAGATTTCGAAAACTAGCGTAATCCTCAGGATTGATTTTATCAGAGACACTCGTATTACTTATATTTAACATTGTTATGCTTTTTTAATTCTTTTTACTTCAAGCTTGATAAAACTATTATTAGACAGCACCCTCGCCTGGGTCCCCGGTCATTTAGTCAAAAATGTTGGGATCGATTTTCATCTTAATCAACTATTCTTCGAAAGTTCCTTGAACCAGGTTTTTCCTTTCACTTCATCGTAGGTTCCATGATCCATTATATCTCCATCTTTCATAAAAATGATGCGGTCAAATTTCTCTGCCATTTCTATAGAATACCCTACTGTTAATACAGTCCATGGGTGATTTTTTGAGTAGATAAAATCGAGAATTTCTTCCCTTTCACGGGTTCGGATTAAATTTATATTTTCATCCAGCATTAGGAATTTAGGTTTTTTTGCAAGACATCTTGCCAGCAAAATTTTCGCTTTAATAGATCGTGAAAGTGATTTTCCTTCCGGTATTAGACCTGTTTGTACACCTTCAGGGAGAGTATCAACAAAACCCTCCAGTTTCACAAAATTTATTATCTCAATTATCTCTTCCAATGAAGCAGAATGACCCATCGTTATATTTTGCAATAAGGTTCCTTTAAAAATGGACTCTTTGGCAAGAATTTCTCCTATTTTATCCCGCATTTTTTGGAGATTCAAAGTTCGGATACTTACATCATTGTATTTTATTACTCCTTCATAATTTTCATAGAGTCCATTTAAGAGTTGCAGTAGCGTGTGTTTGCCTGATCCGCTATGCCCCGCAATCATAACTCTTTCTCCCGGTTGAATAGTAAAAGAAATTCCGTGAATCAATTCTTTACCTTCATCCAAAGAATATCGCAAATCCTTTACCTCAAGTTTTAAACCACCATGGCCTTCATAAGGTATATCGAGGTCTGAGTCTTTCTCGAGCGGAACATCCGTTACGCTGCCAAGTTTTTCCAGCGCAGTCAACATATCATAAATTGCATCCATGGAGTAAATCAACTTCTCAGCATTAGTAAGCATGAGTATAATGATGATTTCAGAGGCAACAAATTGCCCGATATTCATTTGCTGATCTATGACCAATAAACCGCCAAGGAGGAGGAACCCACCGGCAATGATGATTTTAAAAAACAGGATGCTATAATAATGGTACAGTAAAGATTTAAAATGAGCTTCACGTGCATTGAGATAATTTAATGTCTTTTTATCAGCTTGCTCCAATGGAAATGAAGATGTACCGGCTAGTTTGAAAGCTTCAATTATCCTAGCCAGCTCTTCCAGCCAATGTGCCACTTCATACTTATACTTGCTTTGTTTCAAGGCAGTTCTAAGCCCTTGTGGTGATAATATCCGCACTATAAAAAATACTAATAGCAAGCTAATGAAACCGAATAGTATAAAAAATGGATGATAAAAACACAGAAGTATAAGACCTATACTGATTTGTAATGATGAGCCTGCGAAGTCAATTAATATCTTGGGAATACCCTTTTGTATAGTTAAAGTGTCAAAAAAACGGTTCATCAATTCCGGCGCATGCATGTTCTGAAGGAAATTCAAATTAAACCTTGGAGCTCTAAATGCAAAGTCAAATGCAACTTTAGCAAATACCTTCCTCTGCAAAACTTCAGTTACAGCGATTTGTAAAATTTGTAAATACCCATTCAGACCATATCCTATCAATACAATTAGTATTAATATATAAAACGAAGTTGTTACCTGACCACTGGTGATCAGATTAATAATTGCCTGAATCCCCAGCGGCAGAGATAAACTGACAATAGCAGCAAAGAAGGCAAAAATATACAGATTTGCCAGAGCCTTTTTCTCTTGACCCAGTAATCTGAAGAATCGTTGAATTGGTTTGAGTTTATTTTCTTGTAATACTGACATTTGAAGGATAAGTTTGATTCAGTACAGAAATGGAAACTTGAGTAAAAAAGTCTTGTACAAATGACTCTCCAATTTCTTCGTTACTTAGTACAGGTAAATGGACAGCTAAAAATTGTTGGTGGAAAACACCTTCTACAATGCTGGAGGCCAGCATGTTAGGATATTTAAATTCAGGGTTGATTTCCCTGAAAATTACTTCGAACCTTCTGCAGAGTTGTTTGAATCCTTCATACAGACCTGCTTTATTATCTTCATCCACTTCTTTAGTCAGATATGCTTTTGAAGACTCGGCAATTACAACATTCCTTAGTGAATGGAGGTCTAGCTGATGGAGACCATTGACATTATCCCAGCGTTTTCTGCTTAGAATTTCAATCATTTTTTTTAATCTTTCCAGCGGATCTAAAATATTGGCAGTACTGAATACAATCACTGTTTCCAGCCAAAGCCAATACCAGCTGGATAGATAAAGCAATAGCTTGTTTTTATTTTCAAAGTATCTATATACTGAACTTTCAGTGGTGCCTAAGGAGGCGGACAATTTTCTGAAAGTAAAATGCTCCAGACCTGATTCATTTATCATGGATATTGACCTTGAAAGAATTTTTCTTCCCAGATCGCTCGTGTCAGGATCCTTTAAGTATAGTCTCTCATTGACACTAATTTTGATGTGAGCTAATAACTTTTCCATCTTACAGATTTGAGATTAAGCAAGCTGACAGAATTTAAATATTGTGTATTAATAATGTGTGTACAACAATCATTATAAATAGTAATACTATTAATTATGATCATAACACTATCTAATAAAAAAAGGTTTACATTGGAATCACTTTCTTTAAGATTAATTCATGTGAATGTTCAACAGCGTATACATTATATACCCCTGCTTACAATCCCGGTATTATATTGCGGACAGAATTGCTTACTTTCACTTAAAAATTTGTAGTGTGACGAACCCTTACCTCCACACCCATTATCATATTGATAAATTCAACCAACCTATCCTAATCGGACAAAAATCAGATGAACTTGATTTATATTTGGAAAAGGAAAATGCCAGGACCTGGGCTTTTATTACAGCTTATAATCCGATGTCAGTTGTACTTAATCCTGAAGAAAATGAAAGGCGGAATCAGGAATTGCAGAAAAAAATAAATTATTATCACTACTTAATGGGTGAGGGTCGTGATCCTTCAGGTGAGTGGATTCCGGAACGAAGTTATTTAGTCCTGAATATTAGTCGCGAAAATGCAATGTCATTAGCCTGTTCGTTTGAGCAGAAAGCTATTGTCTTCGGAAACAAGGGTTTTGTAGCAGAATTAATTGAGCTGGATTATCCAAAAAAGGCCCGGTAAAATCCGGGCCTCTCCATATTGAATTTCGAATTTTCTATCTCTGTATCACGAGTTTTTTAACTATTTCACCATGCTCCTGTGTAAAGCATCTCACAAAATACAATCCTGAAGATACGGGGCTCATATCCAGTTCGTGATAATTGTCACTTATTAATCCGCCTTTATCAGTCTTTATTACTCTACCCAGAGCATCTGTAACGATAATTTCCCAACCTGATTCCTGAATATCAGCCCATTTGAGAGAGATGATATCTGAGCCTGGATTTGGATACATACTGAGTAATTCCAATTCCCGGGAACCTGAGTGTTCGAATCCATCAATTCCCACAGGTCGCATCATAGCTTGTGCAACAGCTACATTAGCAAATGTTGCAGTCACCTGTTCTCCCGGACTGGAACCTGTGGCGACTAAACCCACCTGAACGCAATTAGCCATAGAAATCTGAACCTGCATGGCCATACTCCAATTGACACCATTTGCGGAAGTATATCCAATGATCAAATTTCCTTGTCTGACCAATCTAAGCCAGAATCTATTGAGACTAGGCAATATTTGAGGCATTGCAACACCATTAGTCGTAAGCCGGGCTTCTCTTCTATGGAAGTTCTGCAGATTGGTCATAAGTGATACCATTTTTGACCCGGGAGCATTCGTTTCTCTTATATTTATACCGGCCCACCCATTACCATTCATGCTCACTACCTGAGCTGTAATTGAGCCATTTCCACAAAGTGCATGACTTGCTAGTGCCAATGATTGTGCATTAAATGGATTAGCATAATAACAATTATTTGCCTGAATTGTAAATTGGTCATTTACGCCATTGTAATTCGCCTGACTACCAGCCGGGCAATTGATCCCATTGGGCTGCTGAATCCATCCGCATGGAAGCCCGGTCACAGAAACCAGACTGATGCAGGAGTTGCTGTTCCCATTTATATCTGTTGCAGTAGCTGTGACAAATACTGATGAACCGATATCCTCACAATCGATACTGCTGGGATTTAAAGTTGTTGTCGCCAAACCGCATGCACTGGAAGCAGTGGCAAGATCTGCAAAATTTAATGGAATGGAAGATTCCCCGTTAAATTGCACATTGTCAGAATTGCAAGTTATAATTACAGGCGCTACACATTCAGAACAAATTTCGAGACCCCAGTTAAGTACCATTCCTCCATCAGGTGCTGCAGCATCTGAAATAGTCAAAATCCAATTACCCATAGGATTTTCACCAACCAGACTATTCAATGGAGTAATCGATTGATATTCACCGAATATTGAATAAGATTTAAATTCACATGTTGCATCCAGATTTGCTGCTGTTAAAGCTGCGCCATCGTGAAAGCTGACATACATATTTCTCCAATCACAACCAAACGGTTCAGCCGGGTGACCTGGTCTGGCGAATAGGCTGATCACTGTTCCTTCAGGTGAAGTCAGGGTGGCAGACAAATCACCTATCCAGGAATGGTTTATTTGTAAGCCAATCAACTTTATACTTGTGATAGGATCACCAGAAGTAAAATTCAAGATAGAAGTGGTATTTCCACTTACTGGAATAACTTTAGGCACATCAGCACTAGGAATGTTTAAAGTTTGATACGCAAAAGCTTTACAATTACTTGAGCTTAAGTCTTCAACCACAATTGTGTACACCCCATTTGGCAAATTCACAAAAACACCTGTCGCATTTGCCATTGAAACCGGCCCTGAAATCGAATATCCAAAAGGACCGGAACTGGCTGTTCCTACTACAATAAGGCTGCCATTTGGAGCAGCTCCACAGTCGGTATTGGGAGTCATCACAATGGAAGAAATTTCCACATCGCAAGCTGAGCAGTCACTTGTAAGACAGTCTGCTGCTGCAACTGAATTTCGTATTACATTGCCTGGTTGTGGGCCAAATCCGAGATTAAAATTTATACCCACACCATCATTATGACAGTAACTCATAATAGTACCTCCCCCCGCCGGACTTCCAGGTAATGCACACCCACCTTCAACGAATCCAGAACACCCGTCAATGGCAGTTCCATTGCCGTTCCATACACATGCGTGAGTATGCCTTGATCCAATCAAATGTCCCATTTCATGGGCTAATATATTTGGAGTGAAAGAATATGTGGGGTATGTGTTTATAGTTGTTGTCATTCCACTATAACACAATCTGTTCACCAATTCGGGATTACAAATGGCATCAAATCCAGCTGCAATTCCCCCATTATTAACCATAGCCACAAGGTGCCCCAGGTCAGCACCGTTAATACTCGTTCTTGTGTTTTGAAACTGAGATAGATAAACCCCTGCGTTTGCACCGGAGTAAGGATCTGCCATATCCCAAACTAACATTTCTGACATCACCATCACGATACTTTCAGCAGTATAAATTGCAGCAACTTGTGCAAATGCATTTGTTACAAAATTTGTTGCAAGCAATGCACTGCCTTGGTTTACAACTACTGAATTATCCACTTCCAAAGAAAACTTTAATACAATCACCCATAGCTCTGGTTTGGAAATTCACTTCTCCGAAACTGTAAACTTTACCATCATCAGCTGTGCTGCATTGAACTGGAATTACAGCAGGCGCATTTTTATCCAAATAACAAGTGTAGACATCCTTAGAGTCTTCCATTTTTCCTATATTATAATTTCCTTCCGGAGTAATAATCCATCCAAATATTTCTTCATTGAAAATACTGAATACAGCATTTATCTCTTTTGTTCCTTCCAGACTACCGTGATAGTATATCCCCTTTTCATAAGGGAAAACTTCATCAGGATTACTGGCTACATGCACTTTAAAATCTGGAGCAAAAATGTTCTTTCTCTGCAAGTTAACTTTCAATCCATTTTTTCGACCTTTCACAGGGATGTCCAACTGAAGCTTATAGTTTTTTTCTTTCATTAATTTGGACAATGAGGTTTGATTCAATTTAAAGAATACTGCGTCTTTAATTAAATCCTCTGATCGCTGGTGCTGGTAGTTAATTTGTTCTCCAAATAATGGAAAATGTGTAGCTGCAACTGCAGTTTCAGTTGTTCTGATTTCTGTTGTCGGAATATCCTGCGCATGTGAGGGTATTGATATAAAGCTCAATACAATAATTCCAAAAATTGCAAAACAATATATTTGCAATTGAGAGAAGTCAACTTGTTTCATTGTCAGAAGGATTGAAGTTTTGTTAATGGTTTAAATTTAGTATTTCTCTTGCATTCAAATGAATATTTTAGGCATAAATTAATGTTTTCCTAATATTTAAAATATCCCGTCTTCGAAAGTTAAATGTTAAGAGCTAAGATGTTTAGATTTACATCAATGAAGAATTCTTGCATATTATATGGAGCTACGGGATATACCGGGACGCTCATCGCCCGCTTAGCTAAAGAGAAAGATATTCCTATCATTCTTGCAGGTCGCTCAGAGCCAAAACTGAAACAGCTGGCATTTGAATTGGGATTCGATTATCGGGTATTTGATCTCAACGATCACAAAACAATTTGTGACAATATCAGAGCATTCCAGGTCGTATTACATGCGGCCGGGCCTTTCCGGCATACCGCGGCACAAATGATGAATGCCTGTATTGCAGAAAAAGTCCATTACACTGATATCACCGGTGAAATAGAAGTTTTTGAAATGGCCAAAAGTCTAAATGAAGCGGCCAGTAAAGCAGAAATAATGTTATTGCCCGGAATAGGTTTTGATGTGGTTCCGACTGACTGTATGGCACAATATCTGTATAAGCTTTTACCTGATGCTACTCATCTGCAACTTGCTTTCGCAATGGAGGGGGGCAGGATTTCGCATGGAACAGCCATCACCATGGCTGAAAACCTTGGCAGCCCGGGAGCCATGAGAAAAAATGGAAAGATTGTTGCCATTCCTACCGGAATTAACACAATGAATGTCCCTTTCCAATCGGGTAAATTCCTTTTTTGCATGAGCATTCCCTGGGGAGATATTTCGACGGCTTATCATAGCACAGGGATACAGAATATAGAGACGTTCATGGCTATCAAACCTTCTTTGTATCGAAGTAACAAATTCATTCAACGATATGCAGGGTCCATTTTGCGATCAAAGATTGTTAAGAAGCTTGTAAAATTTTACATCAACAGCATTCCTGCCGGACCTTCAGAAGAAGAAAGACAAAAAGGAAGTTCACATGTGTGGGGAAAAGTATGGAATGAAAAGGGGATGGAAATCCAGGCCAGATATTCTGTGCCTGAAGGATACACTTTCACAGCTATGAGTGCCCTTCATATTGTCCAAAAAATATTAGCAGGCGAAGTACTTTTAGGATTTAAGACACCTTCCGCTGCTTATGGTGAGCTGCTGGTAAAGGAAATTTGTGGAGAAAATTTTGAAAAGCTCTAAGCACAAAAAAAAGGGATCTGAATCAACAGTGCCCTTTTATTTTTTGCTTATTAAAGCCAAACTTTGTCATACTATAACAGAATGATCAGCAAGATAAGAATTACTATCAATGCTCCTGCAGAGATATAAACCCCACCACTTAAAGCTTTCATTTTTGTTTTTATTTCTTTGACTTCTGTCTTTAATTCTTTCTTTTCTGAACGGCTCAATTCAGACTTATCCAATTCTTTGATTTCATTCAAGCGCAGTTCAAGCACCTTAATTTGTGCAGCTGTATCCATAGGAACAGCATTACTATTTGTGATTGGATCTTTAGTCGGATCACCCGCTGCTGAAGCAGAATTGGACAGACTTAAACTGCATATAGCGATAAATAAAATTGCGATCTTTTTCATAAAATTTTATTGTTTTTATTTACAATCAATGATTGTTAAATGTGGCATGTAGTGCCTAAATTGAAGGCTTCGATAAGGGCGAATGCTGTCATTAACATAACAGCAAACGCCGTATATCTTTAATAATTTTGGGTTGGATTGTTTAGGAAAGCTCTTATCTAAACTGGATTCCTGCCCTGGATAATTCTTAAAACAATAGCAATAACTGCAATTACTAAAAGAATGTGAATAATCCCACCAGCACTGTACCCAACAAAGCCTATCAACCAGGCAATAATCAGAATGACTGCGATTAAATACAATAGATTTCCCATGGTTTTTGGTTTTAGTTGATTATAAAATATGGCCGAAGTTTCAATTTTTAATTGCTGAACTTATTATAGAAGTTTATTTGAAATTTATATATCCTTTAGAACCTATTGTTTTCAGACGGTTTTCGGGTGTTTACACACTGTTTCACTGTTATAATAAGTGCAAAATAATAATTAAATTTTCAGCTATTAAACCAGTTTGATATACGAGCTTAGCAGGAAAATTGGATCATTGAAACAAGAAAAATCAAGCCAGGATAAAATCGGATCCAGCTGAAAATTATAATTAAATGGTTTGGCATGCTATTTGCCTTTTAATAAATAACCACCTACGGGCGCAGGTGGAGGTGAACAATAACTTAATTCAAAAAAGTGGATCAGTGCCTTCATACCAAGGCAGCTAATCCAACAGAGAATCCGAAGGCAATCTTCGGATTTTTTTTTGCCGGTGTTGAATCCTGATTGTTTCGATTAAAAATCCCGGGCAGCTCAAGAAAATATCTCTCAAAAAAAAATGGGGATGTCGGCCGGGCGCCTTCATTCCCCATGAACAATAACCTAACTCAAGAAAATAGACGCTCTTTTATATCTGTTATCCGGCAACCAACCGGAATCATGAGCTTTAAAAATGGGGACTTCAGCCGGGCGCTTCCGTACCCCATGAACAATAACCTAACTCAAGAAAATAGACGATCTTTTATATCTGTTATCCGGTTACCAACCGGAATTATGATCTTTAAAAATGGGGACTTCAGCCGGGCGCTTCAGTACCCCATGAACAATAACCTAACTCAAGAAAATAGACGCTCTTTTATATCTGTTATCCGGTTACCAACCGGAATTATGATCTTTAAAAATGGGGACCTCAGCCGGGCGCTTCAGTACCCCATGAACAATAACCTAACTCAAGAAAATAGACGCTCTTTTATATCTGTTATCCGGGAACCAACCGGAATCTTGATCTTTAAAAATGGGGACTTCAGCCGGGCGCTTCAGTACCCCATGAACAATAAACCTAACTCAAGAAAATAGACGCTCTTTTATATCTGTCATCCGGTATCCAACCGGAATTTTGATCTTTAAAAATGGGGACTTCGGCCGGGCGCTTCTGTACCCCATGAACAATAAACCTAACTCAAGAAAATAGACGAGATCTTATATATCTTTAAAATTTACCATATGTTATTCAACAAAAATCCCCTTTCCCTTACTGCGAGAACCCTTATCTAATCTGCGTTGTCGTGCAGATACTGATTTCCGTGATTTCTGAATGGCTGATCTTCCTCAGGATTGTAACTCATCCTGGAAATTTTCTGGTCAGCAGAATCTACAACTTCTTCTAAGACCACTTTTTTCCTCAGGTATGCCGGTTCTCTTTCAAGATCTAGAATGGATTGAGGATTATTGAGTTTGCTGCTCAATTGTCGTAAATATTCACGACGTTCCTTTTCCTTCTGTTCTCTGAAAGCAGAGACCCGATCTTGCTTTGGATTGGAAGCGAATGGCTCCTCATGAGGATTCTGAGTGCTGGTGTATTTTTCAATACCCGGTTGATCCTTAGCGTCGAACAAATGAGACCTGTTTAATTCAGATTCTGTTACTCTAATATCAAATGGAGTCTTATTGACAGAATCCATCTTTTTATTTTCCAACTCTACATTTTCCTTTGCAGCAATAGCGATCACTTCTTTTATGACGTTTTCAATCATCGGAGATGTAACTTCTACCGGGGAGATTTTGATCTCCGGAGCCGGCTTATTCATTTCAACAACCTTGTTCTCCAGGTCTGTTTCAAACAACATTTTTGATTCAAAACCTGTAGCAATAATAGTTACACTGATTTTGTCACCTAATGTTTCATCTGTACAATTACCCCAGATAAGATCTGTACCATGTCCGGCAGCATCCTGAACGTATTCTGTAATCTGCCCGATTTCGTCCATAGTGACTTCCTTATTTCCGGAAGTAATATTTAGAAGGATATATTTTGCTCCTTTGATATCATTGTCTTTCAATAAAGAAGAATTGAGAGCTACTTCTACTGCTTTTCTGGCGCGATCAGTCCCTTCAGCCAGTGCTGTACCCATGATAGCCACTCCGCTGTTACGCATTACAGTATTGACATCTTCAAAATCCACGTTTACATAACCCGGCACAGTGATGATTTCAGCAATGCCTTTTGCGGCTGTTGTCAATACGTCATCTGCCTGTGAAAAAGCATCAGATAAAGCGAGATTGCCATGCATCTCACGTAGTTTATCGTTTGAAATTATGATCAGTGCATCCACACTATCTCTCATTTCTTCCAGACCTTCGATAGCATGTCCACCTCTTCTGCGACCTTCAAAAGTAAATGGAAGGGTCACGATACCTACAGTCAGTATTCCCATTTCGCGGGCTAGCTGAGCTATAATAGGACCTGCTCCTGTTCCTGTACCACCGCCCATCCCTGCAGTCACAAACAACATTTTTGTGTTGTCCTGAAGGAAAGTGGTGATATCTTCGATGGATTCAATACAGGCATTCTTGCCTACTTCAGGCTTTGAGCCTGCACCCCTCCCCTCCGTGAGGCTGGGGCCTAATTGTATTTTGGTAGGTACCGGACTCAATTCCAGTGCCTGATTATCTGTATTACAAATGGCGAAATCAACCCCTACGATACCCTGTTTGTACATGTGGGTAACTGCATTGCTTCCACCGCCTCCCACACCAATTACTTTGATGATAGAGCGTTCGTGTTTTGGTAGTTCAAATTCCATATAGCATTCAATTTGTAGTAATCTAATAGATCGTTCCTCGTCCTTAATTCGTTGGGTAATAAGTTTTATCTGAAATCATTATCAGGTGAAGCTTCCAGCCATTCCTTTGTGCTCATGTATAGCTTGTCAAAGAATTTCGAAGCTGTGCTTACCTGTTGTCCTTTAGGTGATTTAACCACCTTGTTTTTGATTTCAGGCTTTGCAAATTCTTCTACCTTGACCAATTCTTTCTCTCTTATAATTGCCGCAGGTTTCTCTGCTTTCGGTGTTGCTTTTTTAGAGAAAAAATTCCATGAAGAACCAGTTGAAGGAGATTGTGTATCCTTCGGCTTTTCTTTTTCCTTTTCTTTCTGGAAATTTGTTGGTTTGATTATTTTTTCTTCGGGAGGGGCCTCCCAGAGTTCAATTTCTGTTTCTTCAGCATTATCCAGACCATTAATCAAAAGTCCGATCGCAGTTGAATAAATTGGACTTGAAAGCTGAGGAGCATAACCATGAGCCAAATGTTCAATTGGATGTCCGATACGTGATTGAATACCAGTATGATATTCTGCCAGTAGGTCCAGGTGTTTCAGTAATGATCCCCCACCTGTCAAAACCAGTCCGCCAATCAGCTTGTTTTCATACCCTGATCTTCTGATTTCAGACAAAGCATAATCCATGATTTCTTCTACTCTGGCCTGAATGATCAATGCCAGGTTTTTTTCAGAGATTTCTTTATTGTCTCTTCCCTTGAAACCAGGGATAGTAATAATTCTATTGTCAGTAACCTCATCAGCAAGTGCGCAACCAAACTTAATCTTAAGTTTTTCAGCTTGCTGCTGCATGACAGTACATCCTTCCTTGATATCCTTGGTCACTACATTCCCTCCAAAAGGAATAACTGCTGCATGGCGAAGAATTCCGTCATGAAAAATAGTAAGATCAGTCGTACCACCTCCGATATCAATCAGAGCTACTCCCGCCTCGCGCTCTTCATCAGTTAGCACTGCATGAGAAGAAGCTATTGGCTCCAATGTAAGATCTGCTACATTCAGATGTACTCTTTCGAAGCAACGCTTAAGGTTGCTGGAAGCTGTATCCTGCCCTGTTATAATGTGAAAATTTGCTTCAAGACGAACACCAGACATACCGATGGGATCGATAATTCCCGGTTCATTATCCACTGTATATTCCTGAGGAACTACGTGAATGATCTTGTCACCTGGTGGAAGTACCAGGCGGTGCATGTCGCGTATAAGTTTTTTAATATCGTTGTCATCAATTTCTGAATGCGCATTTTCACGCATTAGAATGCCCCTGTGCTGGATGCTTTTGATGTGCTGGCCTGCAATGCCTACATGGACAGTATTTACTTTGGCACGAAGTTTTTTCTCGATATTTTCGATCGCTTCGGAAATCGCTTTTACCGTTTTTTCAATATTTGCGACCACACCTCTTGTGACTCCCTCTGACTCGACCTTACTGAGTGCCAATATCTCAATTTTTCCGTATTCGTTGCGGCGACCTGCTATGGCACATACCTTGGTAGTACCAATATCCACAGCTACCACTACCGGATTAGCCTGATGACTGTTGCTTTCCATCATAACCTGATTAATAGTTATCAAATAGTTTTCTTACACCAAATTGAGACCCGGAAAGCAACTACTCTTTATGAGTACAAACCACCTGGCCCTTATATTCTATACTGATCGCTTCGTACTTGTTCCACCCTTCGTAAGGCATCCCTTCTTTGTAAAAAACTTTCAGATTGTCCAATCTCTCCAATCCATCTTCATTGTGTCTGCCATACCTGATCACATGATCACCTACTTTAGGCACAAGGATGATTTTATTATTTTCATCTACATGAATTTGTTCAATCAATGCAGATAAGAATTCATCATTTCTTAATAATGAAGACAATTCAAATACCTCTTTCAGGATATTGCCTTCCTTTTCTTCCAATACCGGCTTTTCATATACCGGCAATTGACCTGTCACCACCGGTACTCTTGGAGTATAATGTTTTGACACCGGAAAACGGACCCCCGTTGGATCCAGATAATAATTTCTTCCTCTGTCATCCATTACCCTCAACGCTGCAATCATCGGCTCGACTTCTATATGCAATTGATTATTCGCGTCCAGATATACCTGAACTGACTGAATCAATTCTTCCTTTTCCATTCGCTTTTCAATCGCCTGAATATCAACATCAGATATTGGAGCGCCAACTAATATTGCATTGAACTCTTTATCCAATATTACTTTCAGATCATCCTCAGTAACCATTGCATTATTGGTTTCCGAACCTGTAATCTTATACTGAATTGTTTCTGAGCGACTCTTCATAGTCCTTCCCACAGCAGATACCAGAACCCAGCCGGTGAGTACAATCATACTCAACAAAATAAGGCGAATCATGATATATTTAATTCTGTGGCTCATCTACTTCTCTATACTTTTTTTAAAAATTTCTTTATCAATTTGGGGTACTAATCTGTCAATATCACCTGCACCCAAAGTCATTAATATTTCGAAATCGGATCCTTGTAAAGCTTTCATTAAAGCTGAATTACTCACCAATTTTTTGTTTTTCAAATTCATTCTGTTCAAAATCATTTCACTGTTTACGCCTTCAATCGGTTTTTCTCTTGCAGGGTAAATTTCCAGCATCCATAATTCATCCAATTCATCCAGTGCTTTTGCAAATCCATCAGCAAAATCCCTTGTCCTGGTATATAAATGCGGTTGAAAAATTCCCGCCAATTTTCTACCCGGATACATCATTCTGGCTGCCTGAATCGCTGCCTTTAATTCACTTGGATGGTGTGCATAATCATCAATATAAACCCGTTGATCATCTTTATGTATCAACTCAAATCGTCTCTTTATTCCTTTAAACCCTAAAAGGGCTTTTTTTATCAATTCATTTTCAATCTTAAGATGCAACAAAACACTGATCGCCGCCATTGCATTTTCTACATTATGAATTCCGGGATATGGTAATTGGCAATCCAGTATTTTCCTTCCGGCCATTCGACATCAAAATGCATCATTCCATCCGTTGCTCTAATATTTACTTCCCGATAATCTCCCATTTCTACCCCATATGTAAAAGTGGCTTCAGAATCAGGCAAAAGTGACTTCAATTTGGCTTCTACGTGTACTCTTCCTCCCTGTTTCACTTTCTTTGCAAATGCAATAAATCCTTCCTGCATTTTCGAGGCATCCCCATAAATATCCAGGTGATCTGCATCCATGCTGGTAAGAATGGCTATGTCCGGAGACAGCTGTAAAAATGATCTATCGTATTCATCAGCTTCCAGAACTACCCACTCACTTGATCCGGATATAAAATTGCTGTCAAAATTAACTGCAATTCCACCCAAAAAAGCTGTACAATCAACTCCCGTTGCTGTCAGCAAATATGCCAAAAGCGAACTGGTTGTAGTCTTGCCATGAGTACCTGCAACAGCAATGCTTTTATTGTCTTTGCTAATCCATCCCAACACCTCAGCCCTTTTCATTAAAAGGAAGTTTTGATGTCTGCAATGATTGAGCAACACACTGTCAGCCGGTATTGCAGGGGTCCAGATTACAAGCTGGACATCCTCAGGAATTTGCTCCACATTTTCAACGAACTGGATTTTCATCCCTTCACTTTCCAGCTTTCCGGTTAGTGGCGAAGGTGTTTTATCATAACCGCTTACACTTACTCCGCGCTTAAGAAAATACCTTGCAATCGCACTCATTCCTATTCCACCGATTCCAAGAAAATATACCTTCTGTAAGCTTTCCAATTGCATCACACCTTCTATTTAAATCATTGAAAGTAAATCTTTCGCAATATTGTCTGCAGCTCCAGGATAAGCCAAAGCACAGATGGAGTCTGACATATTCTGACGCTTTTCAGGGTCATCAATCAGGCCAAAAGCTGCATGGATTAATGTTTCCGGTGCATTATGCTGGGAGATGTGTATGACTGCTCCAGTTTGCTCCATGGCCTTAGCATTGCTGGTCTGGTGATCCTCCGCCACAAAAGGAGAAGGAACCAAAATAGCCGCTTTTGCCAGGATACTGATTTCAGAAATAGTCAAAGCACCTGCTCTGCATACCACCAAATCCGCTGCTGCATATGCTACATGCATTTTTTCAATGAAGGCCATCTGCCTTACGTTTTCCAATTGTGCCGTTGCACAATCTTTATATTTTTCTGCATACATCTTACCTGTCTGCCAGATAATCTGAATGTCCTCTCTTCTTCTTATTGCTTCAGTGGCATCTGCCATACAAGCATTTAAAATTCCTGCTCCAAGACTTCCACCAAATACCAGGATTGTTCTCTTTTGTGGATCCAATCCTAATTCTGTCAAAGCTTCATTCCGCTGCATCTTATTCGTTTCAATTTCCTGTCTTACAGGATTTCCCAATAGTCGCAGCTTCGAATTCGGAAAATATTTTTCCATTCCGGGATATGCTACAAAAATCCTGTCCACCTGTTTTGCCAATATTTTATTGGTTGCTCCGGGTAAAGCATTTTGTTCCTGGATGGCACTTTTCACTCCTGTCCTGCACGCTACCTGCAACAGAGGTCCACTTGCAAATCCTCCTACTCCAATAGCCAGATCAGGCTTGAAAGCCCTGACAATTGTTGCTGCCTGAAGTAAGCTGACCATCAATTTGGCCGGAAACAAAAGATTGCCCATACTCAGCTTTCTTTGAAATCCACTTATCCAGATTCCTTTGATTGGATAACCGGCAAGCGGTACTTTCTCCATTTCCATTCGCCCTGAAGCTCCTACAAATAATATGTCAATGTTCGGTTCTAATCTTTTTAATGCATCTGCGATTGCAATGGCTGGAAAAATATGCCCGCCTGTACCGCCTCCGCTGACTATTACCTTCTTACGCTTGCTCATTAGCAAGTGTATCTTTTTTCTGCTGAGCTCCCGGATCCTGCTCAATATGCTTACTTACACTTAAAATAATTCCCACTGCAATACTGATAAAGATGATGGATGAACCACCCATACTGATCAGCGGAAGCGTGACACCGGTTACAGGCATCAAGTTGACACTCACTGCGATATTAACAAATGCCTGAACCATCAGCAAAAGACTGAGACCCATGGCTAGCATCGCTCCGAACGCCCTGGGACTTCGTGTCACCAACTTGACGCATCTGTAAAACAGATAAATATACAGGAACAAAACACCTATGCCTCCCAGGAGACCGTATTCTTCAATGATCACTGCATAAATAAAATCTGCATATGGATATGGGATGTAATTTCTTTGAAAGCTATTGCCGGGACCTACTCCAAGCCAGCCACCATTCGCAATGGCTATCTTTGCCATATCAACCTGGTAAGTGTCTGCCTCCTCAGCTGTTCCGGCAAATTGTTGGATACGATTTTTCCAGGTAGCAACTCTTGAATTTTCAGGAAATGCCATTCCAATTCCAAACAACATCCCCAATCCAACAACTCCGAATGCTCCTAAAACCATCAAATGCTTGATACTAACTCTTCCTACAAACATCATCAGTGCACATGTAAAAAACAATATAGCAGCCGTAGAAAGATTGGCAAAACCTATCAATAAACACACTAATCCTACAGGAAGAATAAGTGGTAAAAATCCTTTTTTGAAATCCTTGATCACATCTTGCTTCAATGAAATTGTTCTGGCAAGATATATGATGAGAGCGAGTTTGGCAAAATCGGATGGTTGAAAAGAAAGCCCTAAAACAGGCACTTCAAGCCATCTTCTTGCATCATTTTTCTCAACTCCCCAAAGCAAAGTAAAAAGTAAAAGCGGGACGGTAATCGCCAACATATATGGCGCCCACTTGCAAATCTTAAGTAATGTAAAAGGTGACTGAAATATGCGAGCCACAAACCAAAGCCAAGTACAACCGGCATGCTTGATCAGATAGATACTCGTGTTACCATTTCGTTCATTGAATGCAAGCGTACCGGTAGAGCTATACACTGCCAGCAAAGACATCAGGGAAAGCAGAATAAAGATCAACCAGATCCCTCTGTCACCCTTCAATTCGTTATCAAGTTTGCCTCCAATGAGCATGTTAGTTTTCTATTTAGAGCCTTTTAATGATTACTCTTTTATTTAAAGTGTAAGATACTGACTTTTATAATATCTACAAATTATAAAAATAAAAATTTATAATTTTTTTTGCTGCAGGACCCATTCCCGGAACAAATCCCCTCTATGCATATAGTTTTTAAATAAATCAAAGCTCGCACAAGCCGGAGAAAGCAATACAGCATCTCCTGAAACCGAAGTCTGGCGGGCAGTCTGAAGGGCTGCATCCAATGAATTCGTATCAAAAATCGGTATCCCGAAATCAGCGAAATGAGCCTTTAATTTTGCGTTGTCAATGCCCATACAAACGATAGATTTTACCTTTTCTCTGACTCTGATATCCAGAGCAGAATAATCATTGCCTTTGTCCTGGCCTCCGACTATCCAAACTGTTGGTTTATTCATTGCTTCCAATGCATAAAATACCGCATCCACGTTGGTGGCTTTACTATCATTGATATATACAACACCATCCAATTCTCCGACATCTTCTAATCTGTGTGGCTCGTTCACAAAGGAATTTAGACTCTTTTGCAAATCTGCCAGAGGCAAGTTAAAAACCCTTCCTACTTCCAGTGCACAAATAGCATTGAAGGCATTATGTCTGCCTCTTAATCCGGTAGTATCCAGAGTCAATAAGGAACCATCGGAAAGCTGAATGCTCTCAGTTTGAAATTCATTAAATGCAACCGGAATGCGTCTGATTTCCGGAGAAGCATCAGCCAATACCATATTCACCAATTCATCCTGTGCGTGGTAAATCAACACATCGCCTTCAGTTTGATTGAGACAGATCCTTCCTTTTGAAGCAGCATATTCCATGATGTCATAATGGTACCTGTCCAGGTGATCGGGTGTAATGTTCAAAAGCATTGCCACATTTGCCCTGAAAGTATCAATACCATCCAATTGGAAGCTACTTAATTCCAGAACGTATATGTCTCTATCCGGCTCATCCATCAATAAATGAGCAAAACTCTTACCTATATTTCCTCCTAGCCCTGCATTCAATCCTGCTTCATGAAGCAAGTGCCAGGTCAGTTTGGTGGTGGTTGTTTTACCATTACTACCTGTAATTGCTACGATCTTTTTATCCTGAAAACGAAAAGCCCATTCAATCTCTGAAATGATGGGAATATTCAATTGAGTAAAAAATTGTACAGTTGCGGCCTCATCAGGGATGCCGGGACTTTTTACAACAATATCCGCCAATTCCTGAGGATCAAATGAGTGTACACCTTCTTCAAATCTTATAGAATAATGTAAAAGCACAGCTCTGTTTTCATCTTTAATTATTCCTGAATCTGATAAAAACACATCCCAGCCATTAACTGCACCTAATGTAGCTGACCATACTCCACTTTCTCCTCCACCTAAAATGATTACTTTGCCTGCCATGATTACCTGATTTTGAGTGTAATGATGGTTAATACTGCCAATAAAACGCCTACGATCCAGAACCTTGCAACAATCTTGGCTTCATGCAATCCTTTCTTCTGATAATGGTGGTGCAAGGGAGACATCAGGAATACCCTTCTTCCCTCTCCATACTTTCTCTTTGTATACTTAAACCAGAAGACCTGGATGATGACAGATAAATTTTCGATAAGGAAAATACCACACAATACAGGTAGCAACATTTCTTTGCGCAATAAGATAGCCAAAGCTGCAACAATGCCTCCAATTGTAAGACTTCCGGTATCACCCATGAATACTTTTGCAGGGTAAGCATTGTACCAGAGAAAACCGGTACAGCCACCCAAAAAGCAAGCTGAGAAAATCACTAATTCACTGGAAAGTGGAATGTAATATATATTGAGATAATCGGCTATGACTGTATTACCTGATACAAATGCCAGTACTCCTAAAGTCGCGGCAATCGTAGCAGTAGTTCCTGCTGCCAGTCCATCCAATCCATCGGTCAGATTCGCCGCATTTGATACTGCGGTAACAATGAATATGACAAATGGAATAAACAAAATCCATACAAATCTCTCAGCATTATCTCCAAAAAAAGATACAACTGTAGTGTAATTAATACTATTCTCCTTGACAAAAGGTACGTTTGTTACCGGAGTCTTTACATAAGCCATTTCCCTGATTTCACCTCTGTGATCAGGAACCATTCTTCTTTCGGTAATTTCATAATTGTTTTGCAGGGCTTCTTCAATGTTCATCCGAACTACAACATCATCACTAAATAGCATGGCAGTTCCAACAATGATTCCAAGACCTACCTGACCCAGGATTTTAAACTTGCCGCTGAGCCCTTTCTTATTCTTTTTGAAGACTTTGATATAATCATCAATAAAACCAATTACAGCCATCCATATGGTTGCAATGATCATTACGAGAATGTAAATATTATCTAATCTTGCCAGAAGGATACATGGAATGAGAGTTGCCATGATGATGATGATACCGCCCATTGTGGGGGTTCCTTCCTTTTGTTTCTGTCCATCCAATCCCAAATCGCGGACGGATTCACCAACTTGTTGTTTGCGGAGATAGTTTATAATTTTATTACCGAAAAGTATGGATATAATCAAAGACAAAATGATGGCTAGCCCTGCACGGAAGGTAACATACTGAAACAGTCTCGCCCCCGGGAAGTCATAATGTTGCTGAATATATTCAAACAAATGGTAAAGCATTTCTTATAGTTAGATTTAGTTCGTCTGTTCCAAAAAGATAACAGTGTGCAGCAGGCGTTTGCTTCATCCGGCCAAGAATTAGCAAAATTTGCCCGCTGCAACTGTAACCAACCTGAGATTAAAAAAAAGAACCTGTTCTTACGCTGGATGTATGTCTGATATGCTTAGCCCGTTACATATCATTTTGTCATTTACTTCTTCTGATTTTCCATCGGCCTTTGCCGATTCAGAATCAATCAGTGTCCGTAACGAACATTAAATCCAGGTGTATTTTCAATTATATTTTTATCATCGAAAGGCAATTTCTGCCCTTTTATTTCCTGGTAATTTTCATGACCTTTCCCTGCAACCAGGACCACATCTCCTTTCTGAGCGAGTCTGATGGCAGTTTGAATGGCCGATTTTCTTTCTGAGATCACCATCACTTTTGGCTTTTCAGCTTCGCTGAGGCTTTCCTGCATGTCTTTTAAAATTTCCTCAGGATCTTCCGACCTTGGATTATCCGAGGTAAAAATGGCAATCTTACTTTTAGATGCCGCGATACTGCCCATGATGGGTCTTTTGGTTTTGTCTCTGTCGCCCCCGCATCCTACCACTGTGATAATTGCACCTCTTTGACTTTGCAATTTCTGTATGGTACTCAATATTTTTTCAAGTGCATCCGGTGTGTGCGCATAGTCCACAACTGCCGTCACTTCCCTTTCCTGATCAGTTACATGCTCGAAGCGTCCCTGTGCTCCTTTCACTTTACTCAGAGCAATCAATGCTTCTGTTGAATCAATTCCCGACAACACTGCCGCTCCATAAGCAGCCAGCAAATTGTATGCATTATAATCACCGATAATGCCGGAATGAAATTCTATTCCATTTATTTCAAGATGCAACCCATGGATACTATTCTCTATGATTTTGCCCTTAAAATCAGCCATATTATAAAGGCTGTAAGTCGATTTTTTCGCTTTTGTATTTTGCAACATGACCTCGCCTCTGCGATCGTCCAGATTGATTAATGCAAAAGCATTTTTTCCGAGGTTGTCAAAGAACTTCTTCTTCGCTTTGATATAAGCGTCGAATGTTTTGTGGTAATCGAGATGATCATGGCTCATGTTTGTAAAAACTCCGCCTATAAAGTCCAATCCGGCTATCCGGTTTTGTTCTGCGGCATGTGAACTTACTTCCATGATGGCATAATCACATTCTGCTTCCACCATTTTTGCGAGCAAAGACTGAATACTTACTGCATCGGGAGTTGTATGAGTAGCCGGTAATATCTCTCCGGCTACTTTTACTTCTACTGTAGAAATTAATCCACATTTGTTTCCGAGTGATGTCAGCATCTGATACAGCAGGGTTGCGGTGGTAGTTTTACCATTTGTCCCTGTGATCCCTATGAGTTTCAATTTTTGCGAAGGAAACTCATAAAATGCTGCTGCCAGTAATCCAGCCGAAACCGCCGCGTCTGTTACCTGAATGTATGTCACATCTTCCTTTAAATGTGACGGCCAGGATTCGCAGACGATGGTTTTGGCACCTCTGTCAATCGCCTTTTCAATGTAAAGGTGACCATCCGTCGAGGTACCTTTGATAGCCACAAAAAGGCTATCTTCTGCAGTCGTCCTTGAGTCAATAATGACTCCCGAAACGGGACGGTCCAATGTCCCGCTGTGTCTACTGTAGTGCAATGAATCCAGAAGTATTTGTAGTTTTCTCACGGATGCACTCTCCTTAATTTAGCATAAGATCGATCGTCTGGCCAGTGGGCTTCGTTCCAGGTGGCAGGGATTGTGACTGCACTTTCCCCAAGCCTCTGACATGCACTTTTAGACCCTGGTTTTCAAGAACATATACTGCATCCCGCAAGCCCATGCCGCGTACATCCGGAATATGTTCTTTCTCCACCGGGCGATCCTGCAAACTCAGTGATTCCTCAGCGGCCTGAATCATCGCCCACTGACCATTCGATTCCTTTCTTATTCTGAGACCAAAAACATCAAAAACCTTAATCAATTCATCTTTATATCCAGCTCCATGAGCAGGTAAATCATTTATAGCAAATACCGGTTGTATGCCAGTGTTCAGGATCTTGTGGAAGGCAGGATCTGTCTGATAAATCCTGTCTGCAACTGCTCTGAAAATCGGAGTCGAAACAAGACTTCCGTAAAATTCTGCTCCCGAAGGATCATTGATCACCACGATACAGCTATACACAGGATTGTCGGCAGGGAAATATCCCACAAAAGAGGCCTGGTATTTTTTTCTTGCCACTCTGTTTGGAGTCGCATAATCAATCACTGCTGTACCGGTTTTTCCGGCAAATGTGTACATTTCAGTTTGGTGATGTCTGGCAGTACCTCTGAGTGCAACCCCTTCCAATGCTCTTCTTGCCTGTGCTATGGTAGAATCTGAAGCGATTTTATTTCTTAGTATTGTCGGCCCAAACTTCATAACCGGCTCACCGATAGTTTGAATTTCCTGCACCAGGTAAGGCTTCACCATCGTCCCATTGTTAGCTACTGCATTGTAAAATGTCAAAATCTGAAGTGGGGTCATCAGGCATTCATATCCGTGTGCCATCCAGGGAATAGTTGATTTTCCCCAGCGCTGCTTCTTGTCGTAAGCATTTTTGATATATGGTTTTGCTTCACCTTCAAGATCAATTCCTGTCGGTTCATTCACCCTGAATTGTTTCAATCTGTCAATAAACTGCGTCCCACCATTGTTAGGACTGTATGCTCTGTCTGCCAGTAATGCTATACCGACATTGGATGATATTTCAAATGTTTCCTGGACCGTAGCATTCTTAAATCTGTGGGGCTTTGCATCTTTCATGCGCAATCCGTAAAAGATTCTTTCTGCTCCGTGATTCAGGTCCACTGAATCTTCCAGTGTGTATTTCTTGTCCTCCAGCATTGCCATTAAAACAGGCAATTTGAATGTAGAACCCGGCTCCGTTGCTGTGGCGACTCCATAATTAAAGTCTTCCCAGTAATCATCACCTACTTTGCCAAGATTTGCAAGTGCTTTGATAGCTCCCGTTTTTACTTCCATGACTATCACTGTGCCGAATGCTGCCTGGTGCTTTGTCATTGCATCGTAAAGTGCCTGCTGTGCAAGATCCTGAATGTTAATATCCAGTGTAGTCACTATATCTTTTCCACTTTTGGGCTTGATATCCGTTAGATCATTTACCGGAATCCATACTCCATGACCTACATTTTCCATCAGCTGCTTACCTGTCTCACCTTTCAAAACATGGTCATAAGCCTGCTCCAATCCGATAGAAGGAGCGTCACTCCTGTAAAGACCTATTGTTCTGTTTGCCATCATCTTAAAAGGACGTTCTCTACGGCTGTGTTTCATCACAATCAAACCGCCCTTATGCTGGCCTCTTCTAAGGATCGGAAAGGTTTTGAGCAACATTAATTCTTCATAATTCACATCCTTATGAATCAGGAAGTAACGCTGTCTCTTTTTCCTTGCACTGCTCAATTCCTTTTTCCATTGTGCCGCAGATTTACTGCGATCAATATGTTTTGAAAGATTGAGCGAAAGAGAATCAATTCCTTTCTTAAAAACCGAATCAACAAGACCTTCAGCATTCAGGTCCATTCGTATTTCAAAGTAAGGCAAAGAGGTTGCCAAAAGGCTTCCATCACTTGCTATTATATTGCCGCGTTCGGCTTCTATATCCTTAAACTTGACATATCGGTTGTCACCTTCCTTTCTCCACTTTTCTCCCTGCAGAATACCGATATTGAACACTTTCCAAATGATCACGAGGGCAAGGAGTATAAACCCTGCAAACACCAGATATAATCTCTTGAGTACCTCGTTCTTCATTCTTCCTATGGTTGTTTAACCAATATTTTTTTAGGCAATTTGCCGCTAAATTCCAGTTCCATTCCTGATACATTTTTCGCTACTTGTGAATAAGTGCTATTGTACTTCAGGTCAGATTTGATTGTCATATATTCCCATCTCAGGACTTTCAAATCTTCTTTGAGTGCCTGAATATTCCGCATTCTTTTTTCGGAATAATGTGCAGTCGTTATGTATATCATTCCTATAAAAAACAGGAAGTAAAACAAAGGCATGTTGTTAGACATGAATTTCGATGTGGATCCTCTGCTAAGGATTCCACCGAAGGCGGTTCTTTTAATGTTCATTCAGGTTAGTTTTTTTCAGCAATTCTCAGTTTTGCACTTCTGGATCTTGGATTTGCTTTGCTTTCCGATGGATTTGGTAAAATTGGTTTTTTGGTTAATACCTTGAATGGCCGTTCAATTCTTCCGAAGTCGTCCTGGATCAATGAACCGTCTGTTTGGCCGGTTTTCATGAAATTTTTCACCAGTCTGTCTTCTAAAGAGTGGTATGTCAAAACTACCAATCTACCCTGAGATTTAAGGACCTTAAGAGATGCTTCGAGCAGTTCTGCAAGTGTCTCCATTTCTTCATTAACTTCTATCCGAAGTGCCTGAAAAACTGTGGACAAATACTTGTGCTTCTCTCCCATCGCAACTCTTTCCAGAATTAAAATCAACTGTTCAGTTGAATCAAAACTGCGCTGCGATCTGGAGGCAACAATCTCTCTGGCAAGTGTTTTTGAGTTTCTTACTTCTCCATATTCACTGAACACCCGGACCAACTCATCTTCTGTGTAATGATTCAACACATAAGCTGCATCCTTTTTGCCTGCCTGGCTCATCCGCATGTCCAATGTAGTATTGGTGCGATGCGTAAAACCTCTGCTGACTTCATCCAGTTGATGGGAAGAAACCCCCAAATCTGCCAGTATACCATCTACCTCTGTAATCCCTTCCATTCTCAGCATTTTGTGCAGAAAGCGAAAGTTGGATTCGATCAGCAGGAACCTTGGATCATCCAGGGCATTTGATAATGCATCCGGATCCTGGTCAAAACCAATCAATCTGCCGTTGGGCCCGAGTCTTTCCAGAATGGCCTTGCTGTGTCCTCCCCCTCCAAAAGTGACATCTACATAGATGCCATCGGGTTGAATCTGCAAAGCATCCAGACAAGGTCCGAGCATGACAGGTAAATGGTACATAATTAAAGATGCTTAAGTGGATTTTCCGCGCCGAAAATGTCATCTGCCAATCTGGCAAAATCTTCCGGACTCTCGTTCATCTGACCATCATAAGCGTCTTTGTCCCAAATCTCAATCTTATCAATGAAAGCAAATAAAATCACATCTGATTTTATGTCGGCGTAATCAAGTAAGTTTCTGCTCAGGAGGATGCGTTCAGCCCCGTCGGTTTGTACTTCCTTGACACCCCTAAAAAAATATCTCAAAAAGTTTCTTTGTGTCGTATTGTAGTAACTCAGTTCACCAATTTTCGAAGTAATCTCTTTCCACACTTTTTCGGGATACAGTACGAGATTCTTGTCAAACCCTCTATTCAAAAAAAATGTGTGATTGCTTCCTCCACCCAGCTGTTTCAGCAGGGGAGCAGGCATTTTGAGCCTGCTTTTCGGATCTAACCGACAATCATATTCTCCGAATAAATTCGTCATTGTGACGTGGTGGCTTATTGTTGATCCAAAAATAGGACTGCTTACCACAACTTACCACTTTGTCCCACTATTTTTTTACAAGAAATTTCTGAAAGCTCGTATTAGAATAGTTCCCTATATGTATTGACTACTATTTGCTACCACAGTTTCACTAATTTGATTACATTCCATCATATTATATATATTTATATTCTAAAGGTACTGAATAATAAACAGATAAACATAATATAAAACATATACATCTTTTGTTCAAACCGAGCTCACATCAGCATTTGACTGGTGGTAAATTGTGTCATAAAAATTCATATGGGATCCTGAATCGATTTGAAAGTGGTAAATTATTGAATTTACCGTGAAGGGAATTTACAAATCAAATCGGTCAAGGCTATAAAAATAGGAACACATTAAATTTAATTGACATACTTTAATCATATTATATCAGCGATAAACACATATCACCTTGATACACCTTTAACTCAAATAGGTCATCTTTCTCGCTGTCTTCATTTCCCCTTTCAATATCAATCAGATCTAATTTATCCTATGGTATTCCATTCAGGTAATTGGATTTTAAGAAGTCCTTAATTATTTCAACTTCAATTCTATATTTAGGCTCCTTTTTACAGTTTAACAGAAGGCCCTAAGTATAATATTGAAGCCTTTTGGATGATAGGGCTTCTATTAATATCTGTTGCTTTTATGGCTTTTAACTTTGAGTGTAAAAGCAAGGACACGGCCTCAAATTAGCTTAGAAGAATGTTTATTTTGTATTGAAAGTTAAACTAGTTGAATTGAATAAACTATGCCTTTGTTGTTTTTTTTAACGCCAAATATTCCAGAGCAAATTGAAATGCAAATACTACTAGTAACGGATATGTGAAATCTCCTTTAATATAGGAAATATCAACTATAAACTTTTCTTTTTCAAAAACGAACTCCCCGTACATCGTATAGTTATTGAGCACAAAGATCAGAGCAAGCCATATTATGTAGGCTATTAAAGTTATAACAATTCCATATCGGAGCATCCAATTTATAATTGAGGAGTTTAGAATCAAAATAATGAAAATTACAAAATAATGCCCTATGGAATATATCGTGCCATAACTCTGTGCTAAAAACGAATGTCCCAAATATATAAATCCATATCCAATATGGTAAATCACAAAGCATGAGATATATAAAAACTGCCTTGTTAACCAATTTAGATTGAACATGGTATGTAATTTAGTTTTTGATTTGATTTTATTTCAATTGCCAATTTACATCTTATTGTAATTTATACAAAGCCCTAATTAATCTGATACACTTCCCTATTTTGCAGTCGAATTAAAAAATACATATATATAATGGTGATAAAATTGACAGATTGAATGATGCCTTCCATTTTGAAGCATCGAATGAAGATGGTCGTTCAGTGCATATTGATGCAGCTCAATCTATCGGAGGACACAATGAAGGTATGCGCCCAATGCAATTGTTACTGGCTGCCATTGGAACCTGCAGTATTTTCGACACACTTGTAATTTTGAAAAAGCAAAAGCAAATAGTAGAAGATATCAAAATAGAAGTGGAGGGACTCCGTGAACCCGGGAGCCATTCCTGCGCCTTTTACCTCTATACATATGAAATTCATTTTCTGGGGAGATCTGAAGCCCGAAAAAGTAGAAAAAGCATTGCAAAAAGGTGTTGAAAAATATTGTTCGGTCGGAGTTATGCTCGAGAAAACTGCGAAGGTTACTCACTCATTTGAAATCAGGACGAAGTAAAATCATGAAGAAAAAACAACACATCAGGGCAATTACTTATTAATCAAGTTGAATTTGCGAAGTCAGAACATTGCCCCATTCCTCTTACAGTGAAAATAATTAAAAAATAATTGTCTCAAAATTTGGTTTATTGAACAGTGTTCAAATATATTTGTGTGTAAAATATAATTAATGGGAATTTCAGATAGAAAAGAAAGAGAGAAGACAGAATTGAGAAGCCTGATCCTTAAAGCAGCGAAAAAGCTCTTTTTAGAGCAAGGTATTGAGAAAACTTCTATCAGGAATATTGCTGACGCTATTGAATACAGCCCGGGAACTATTTACCATTACTTCCAGGATAAGGATTCTATTTTTCATGAGATTCACACAGAAGGATTTCAAGAATTAGGAAAAAAAATGGCGGTTCTACATGAAGTGGAAAACCCATTTGAAAGACTTAAAGCCATGGGAAAAATCTACATTAAGTTTGCTTTTGAAAACACTGACATGTATGATTTGATGTTTATAAAGCAGGCACCGATGGACTTTCTGGAAAAAATGGATTGTGAATGGGATGAAGGCCAGGCCACATTTGATGTTCTTCGGCATACCGTACAAGGTTGTATGGAACAGGGATATTTCAAAGGTCAGGAATTAGAAGCCGTAACTTTCATGGTTTGGTCAGCAGTTCACGGAATGGTCACATTAAACCTCAGACACCGCTGTAAAGTAGTGAATGCTCATACGCCTGATGAAATTGTACACGCTTCATTCCAGTCATTTATTAAACTAGTAGAACAACAATAATATTTTTTTGTCCAAAAAATTGAACACTGTTTAAATAACATACAATGTGTAAATTAAAAGCTATCTTTAAAGCCCATCTGCTGTTAAGTATACTGACAGTTCTTTCAATCATTCCATTCGAATCGGGAGCGCAGAATGTTCTCAAGACATATCTTGATGAGGGTCTGAAAAATAACCAGAATTTGCAAACCAGAGAAATAGCACTGGATCAAAGTCTCCTGGCATTGAAAGAAGCAAAGACTTATTATCTACCCTCTGCCGATTTTCAAACACAATACACACTGGCAGCTGGAGGCAGGTCCATTGATTTGCCAATTGGTGATATGCTGAACGGGGTGTACACCACTTTGAATCAGCTTACCAACAGCGAGTCGTTTCCGCAATTAACTAATGTCAGTGAGCAATTTTTGCCCAATAATTTCTATGATGCAAAGATCAGGATTGCCTACCCCATTCTGAACTCAGACAGACGCTACAATAAAAGTATCCGGCAAACAAATGTGAAACTGGAAGAAAATGAAATTGAAATATACAAAGCTGAACTGATTATGAGCATCAGACAGGCATATTATCAATATTGCATGGCATTCAAAGCCATCGAAGTTTACACTACTGCACAAACACTGGTCAATCAAAATATCAGAGATACAGAGATATTCATCAAAAATGGCAAAGCATTGCCGGCGCAATTGATGAGAGCAAAAAGTGAGGCATCTTCTATAGAATCCAGAATTATTGCAGCCAGACTCCAATTGGAAAATGCAAGAAATTATTTCAATTTCCTGCTGAATAAAGATCCGGAATCTGAGGTGATTTTTAGTGAACCCGATTTACCTGAAAGCATGGAATCATTCAATTCAATTCCTCAAAAAAGAACTGAAATTATCAAGCTGGAAACTGCGATGGAAATTCAATCACAGGTTATAGAATCCAAACGGCAATTCTACATGCCTAAAGTAAATGCATTTATAGACCTTGGTTCTCAAGCCTTCAATTTTGAATTCGGTAGAAATAGTTTGTATGCAATGGCAGGTTTGCAGGTGGAAATTCCACTCTTTAACGGCAATAGAAACCGAATACAAACCCAGCATGCAAGACTGGACCTCAACAAACTCCAATTGCAGAAAGATTTGGTAGAAGATCAGTTATCTCTTACTTCCAGAAAAGCATATAACGAGGTTCTATCTGCTCAGGCATTGTACAAGTCCTCTGAAGAGCAGTTGAAAGCTGCACAAGCTTACTTCAACCTTATAGATAAGGGATATAAAGATGGCAGGCATACAATGATTGAATACCTGGATGCCAGAAATCAACTGACACAATCATCGCTGCAAAAGACCATATCTGCCTATCAAATTCTTATTGCTCAGGCAGTTTATGATCGCGAAACCGGAAACTCAAACTTCTAATTCAATTAAAATCTATCCAATCATGAAAACTTACATCCACTATACTTTTATGTTGGTTTTGGCAGCCTTATTCATTCAAGCCTGCAGTGAAAGCAAAGCCAATTCTGAAAATAGTATCAGCAAAAAAGCTATTCCCGTTAGAGTAATGAAACTTGAAAAACAGAATTGGAACTCCGAAGTCAAGGCTAGCGGATCCATTACTTCAGATGATGAAACATTGTTGTCATTTAAAACCGGAGGAATTATCAGCGAAATACTGGTATCTGAGGGAGATTATATCAGGAAAGGTCAGTTACTTGCCCGACTGGATCTTACAGAAATAAATGCCTCAGTTAATCAGGCCAAACTTGCACACGCAAAAGCATTGAGGGACTACGAGAGAGTTCAAAGATTAAAGCTGGAAGATGCGGCAACACTGGAACAGGAAGAAAATACAAAGACCGGACTTGATTTGGCAGTTCAGCAACTTCAGGTTGCTCAGTTTAACTTACAACATTCAGAAATAAGGTCCGCTCAAAATGGATATGTGTTGAAAAAGCTGGCCAATCCCGGACAAATAAGTGGTCCCGGTACTCCGGTTTTCCAAACAATATCTTCTAATTCCAGTGCCTGGAAATTGAGAGTCGGAGTGACTGACCGTGAGTGGGCATTGATTAAAGAAGGGGATCTGGCATTCATACATTCAGATTTGATTTCTGATGAAAAAATCCAATCAAAGGTGATCAAGAAATCCAGAACAGCTGATCTCAGAGGAGGATCTTTCACAGTAGATCTGGCTATTCCCTCCAGTCTTCTTAAGAAAGCCGGATTAGGCATGATTGCCTCTGCTACCATCACACCTTCTACCAAAGAGAATTGTTGGATGATTCCATATGAAGCATTACTCGATAGCGACAAAGGAAATGGATATGTTTTTACACTTGGTAAAGATCAGAAAGTTCAAAAAATAAAAGTAAAAACGGGCAAACTCGACCATGACAAAATTCAGGTTCTCGAAGGCCTTGAAAATCAAACAAGCATCGTCGTATCCGGTAGTGCTTATCTCAAGGATGGTTCAGAAGTCAGCATCATCCAATAAAAAATTATCAACCATTATCATTCCATAATATTCACCATATGAAAATCTCTTCATACGCTGTCAAAAACTATCAGTTCACCCTGGTTATTTTCCTGATGGCAATAGCTGTCGGAGTTTCTACCCTTTTCAACATGCCCCGAAGCGAAGACCCTATCCTGGATGCGCCACAATTTCCTGTGGTCATAATATATCCCGGAGCCAGCCCCGCTGATATCGAGGAATTAATAGTGGATCCCATAGAAAAAAAGGTTTATGGATTAGAAGATATAAAGCGTATTCAAACAGAGATCAAGGATGGTGTGGCGGTCATTCAGGTGGAATATAAATATGAAAGCAACGTCAATGACAAATATCAGGAATTGGTCAGGGAGATCAATGGAATGAGAGATGAGTTGCCAGCTGATATCCTGAGCATTGATGTCCAAAAAGTAAGCCCTTCAGGAGTTAATATCTTACAAATTGGCCTGATCAGTGAAAATAGTCCCAGGACAACATTGAAAAAATATGCTGAAAATCTGCAGGAAAAACTGGAGACTGTGAGCGATCTCAAAGAAGTAAAAATCCATGGCCTGTCTGATGAAGTAGTTCGTATTGAATTGAATTGGGAAAAACTATCGAGGATGAATATTCCTCTCCAGGCTGTCCTGGGAAGCATTCAAAGTGAAATTGCTAATATTCCCGGAGGTACGGTGGAAGCAGGAGCGAAAGCATTTAATGTCAAGACCAGTGGAAATTACAAAGACATGGAAGAAATTGGACAGACGCTTGTCTATTCGGATGGAAGCAAAACAATTTCACTAAATGATGTGGCGGATGTAAATTATACATTTGATGAGTCAAAACATATCACCAGATTGAATGGACACAGATGTGTATTTGTAAGTGCTGCCTTGAAAGAAGGTTCAAATATCTCGAAAGTACAGAAAGCTATCTCCCGGTTCTGGAAAAATATAAAGAAACGCTCCCTGCTAATCTGGATATGGTACTTGCATTTGATCAGGCAGATCATGTCAACAGAAGGCTGGGCGATTTGGGAAAAGATTTTCTGATAGCTATTTTGCTGGTGGCCTTTACATTACTTCCATTGGGTGGAAGGGCGGCGATGATAGTGATGATCTCTATACCACTTTCACTTGCTATAGGATTGGTTTTACTGGATGTGCTTGGTTTTGGATTGAATCAATTGAGTATTGTAGGGCTTGTTGTGGCACTGGGCTTGTTGGTGGATGACAGTATTGTGGTTGTTGAAAATATAGAAAGATGGATGCGGGAAGGACATAGCAGAATGGAAGCAACAATTATGGGAACCAAACAAATCGGACTTTCAGTTGTGGGATGTACGGTGACTCTGATCATTGCATTTATGCCTTTGGTATTCCTTCCAGAAGCTTCAGGTGATTTCATCAGAAGTCTTCCTATGGCGGTAATCATGGCGGTACTGGCATCGATGCTGGTTTCACTCACCATCATTCCATTTCTGGCCTCACGATTGCTGAAGCAGCATGCAGCTGATTATAAAGGAAATATATTTTTGAGATCATTGCAAAAAGTCATATCAGGATCTTATGCTTTGGTTTTGGAGCGATCATTGAAAAGACCCGTCTTAACATTAATTGTTGCGACCGGAATATTTTCGGCATCAATGGCATTGTTCCCAGTAATAGGATTCAGTCTCTTCCCTCAGTCTGAGAAACCTCAATTTCTGGTGGAAATTACTACTCCTATTCAGACAAGAATTGGTATTACTGATGAAGTAAGCAGAGATGTTGAAGGAGTTCTTGAAACTATTCCTGAGGTAGAATATTTCTCTACAAATGTGGGAAGAGGAAATCCCAGAATTTACTACAATGTGATCCCAGAAAATGAGCGTTCGGATTATGCTCAAATATTTGTTTTACTGAATAATAAAACGTCCGTGGTTCGCAAAAAGGAAATCGCAGAAGAATTGAGATTGCAATTTGCTGATTATGCGGGAGCGAAAATAGAAGTCAAACACTTCGAGCAGGGACCACCTATCAAAGCTCCTGTTGAGGTGAGAATTTCTGGTGATAATCTAGATTCATTACGTCAATTGGCATCTGAGGTAGAAAATATCCTCGAAAATACTGAAGGTGCAATCTATGTCGATAATCCATTGAGTAATCTCAAATCAGATATCAAAGTAGCCATTCAAAAGGACAAGGCAAGAGCTATGAATCTCAATGTCGTGGACATAGACCGCACTGTCAGAATGGCAATTGCCGGACTCAATTTGGGATCATTTACTGATCCTGATGGAAACAAAAAAGACATCATTATCACCGGACCCAAGGCAGAAAGAGCAACGCTGGAAAGTTTTGACCATGTATTTGTAAATAACATGGTTGGCCAGGCGATTCCTGTCAATCAAATTGCAGACCTGGAAATGGAAAGTTCGCCATTGAAAATTGATCATTACAATAAAACAAGAGTTGTATCTGTGAATGCCTTTGTTCAGGACGGATATTTAGTTGACAGAGTCATAAATGATGTGATTTCCAAAATGGATCAGGTGCAGATGCCCGAAGGATATGCTTATAAAATGGCAGGAGAAATGGAGAGTAGAGAGCAATCTTTTGGAGGATTCGGGACGATCATAATTATTACTGTGTTCTTATTTATTGCGGTATTAGTGTTGCTGTTCAAGACTTTTAAGAGCACTGTGATAGTATTGTCAGCCATCACCTTCATATTTTCAAAGCGAAGCTGCAGAAAATATAAGGACATCACCTTTTCATGGCGTGTCCCATGAAAAGACATCACCTTTCAAGCCGAAGGCGCGGGAAGACATCACCCTCTCTACTCGATAAGCCGTTAAACAGCCCGACCAGGCAAAGCTTCACTTGCATTTGTACAATCTTTTTTATCTTGCGGCTCCATAAAAAAATATAAAATGCAAGATCCAACTTCATTGACTTCAGTTGCTGCTTTTCATCAATTATTCAATCATCCTGTGCTGGAATCACCTCAGATTCCGTCGAAGACCAGATGTGAATTGAGGGTTTCATTACTGGCTGAAGAGCTGGATGAACTCAGAGAAGCCATTGCTGAAAAGGATATTGTGGGAATTGCAGACGCGCTTTGTGATTTACAATATGTTCTTTCAGGAGCAGTGTTGGAATTTGGTTTGGGCGATCAATTCAAGGCCTTATTTGATGAAGTGCAGCGATCAAACATGAGTAAAGCTTGCAATAGTTTGGAAGAAGTAGAGGTTTCACTTACTTACTATAGAGAACAAGGAGTAGAATGTCATGCTGAAGAAAAAGATGGGAAATTTCTTTTGTACAGAACGGCAGATCGCAAAACTTTGAAGTCACGGTTTTATTCGGAGGCGGATTTAAGTCGGATTTTGAAGGAGGGATGAATTATGAGTTTTGAGTTATGTATGATGAGTTGAACAGCCGCTTCTGGCTACTCGCTTCTGGCCTCTGGCTCAACAGCCCACCCCTACCCGTTGCTACCTGTAGCTTTCAGCTACGGTCACTCACACTAAACACACTAACAAATTTGGAAGAAGCTGCCTGGTATAAGATCGGCAAGCATACTCACACTTGTAGTAAATATCTATATTTTATTAAGCCGCTGTTTATAAAATGTCCTGAACTCAGGACAAACTGAATTGCCACGAAGAATATCTCCGTCGATAATTAAAAATGGAGGCCACAGACAGGTTTCTCTTTCATAAGTTAAGTATAGAGTATCGCTACTTTGTTTCCAGTTACCCTTCTTATCTTCTGGAGAGCATCCTTCCAGTACGAAAGAATGGTCCTCACAAAATGTAAACTCCTCTATGAACAATTTACATGGTGCAAAAAATACTTTATGGTAAATTATATCTAAACGATTAAAAGCATACGAATAAGACCCACCTGTGAATGTCACTGCTTTCTTTGGAGATTTTAATACGATAAATGTCAAACAAGCGATAAGAAAGATCCCGAAGTACCATTTATTA
This sequence comes from Saprospiraceae bacterium, assembly GCA_016706365.1. Taxonomy (GTDB): domain Bacteria; phylum Bacteroidota; class Bacteroidia; order Chitinophagales; family Saprospiraceae; genus SLDF01. Next base: position 202,261 of record JADJJU010000023.1, on the reverse strand, counting down.
AATTTCATATGCAATATGAATTAAGAAATTTCGCAGGAGTGTATTATCTAAAATTAATTGAAGCTAAATTTATTAAATTTAGATGTGTTCACATGGTAATTGAAATCAGGCAAACTCTTTTTAATTCATGACTCCAAATCTATTCCCCTACACTTCATCCAATTTCCTGGTCGACTGATCAAATAATTGAATGAGGTCTACTAAGCATCAAATGTATATTTGCCTCAACAAATTATGCATGAGACTTCCAATTTTTTCTACCCTTCTATTTTTATTAATGATGCAAAACACCTCTTTTTCGCAGGGCTCACTGGATGCAGTTTACCAGCTTTATGGCAAAATGGAAATGGCTTCAGCCTTTAAGTTTAATCCGGATTTCACATTTGAGTTCTATTATTCTTATGGAGCCGTGGACAGACAAGCAGCAGGAACTTATAAGCTGGATGGTAATAATATCATCCTTACAAGTGACAAAGCTGCAGGGCTGGATTTTCATATCATAAAAGAAAGTCGCGGTAAGAAGCCACAAATAAAAGTGAGTGCACAACAAGAATGGTTTGCAAGCAATGTGGTATGCCGGTTTATCAAAGGAAATCAGGAAGAATACGTGCAGACAGAGGATTCCGGAGTAGCTCAATCCTCTTATTCCGACTGTGATGTCATTATGGTATTACACGGACTCTATCCGGATGAATGGACACTGATCAAGTCGAAAGAAAATCAGAATCAGAGTTTTGAGATTGGATTGAATCCTTCATTGGAGAAGGTGAGTTTTAAAGGTGTCATTCTTACAGTTGAAAATGATGTAATTTCAGTGAAATCAGAGTATTTGTTTGGTGAGGGGGAAGCAAAATTTCAGAAGCTGGAATAAAAGCTGCAAGCCACAAGCATCAAGCTACAAGTTGAACAGCCAGGTTTAGGAGTTGAAGAGTTTAGAAGTTTAGTTAACAGCCAGAGGAACAGGCTGTATCTGGTTGCTGGTTGCTGGTTGCTGGTTGCTGGTTGAACAGCCGGGATGAAGCTGCGAGCCAAAAGCTTAAAGCTTCAAGTAGAACAGCCGGGAATAGAAGTTGAAGAGTTTAGAAGTTTAGGGAACAACCGGGAAGATACTGCTGACTTATGTCTCGTTAGAAAAAGCGTCACTTTTGGCAGCTTAGCTGGCAAAAATGTCACTGTGCTACGACCAATCTTCTTAAATGCCGCATCTAAATATTAACTTTATTCCATGGAATTGCATTACGGTGAGATAGAAATTTTGTCCATTTCGAATAGTGCGGCGGAACCTGATGAGGTAGAATTATTACCTGAGATGCCTGAGCATTATGTGCGATTTGTACATTATCCGGATTGTCAGCAATTGATCATTATGTTGCCTTCTTATGGACCTGAGTATCAAACAATAAAACTTATGGATACCGGGAGAAATGAGGTAATAGATGAAAGACCAGTGACTGACAGACTCAGCGGAAGCATTCAGATTTTATGGGATACACTGGAAATTCCTCCGGGTCAATTCAGAATTGAAATCAAATGGAAAAATGGACAATACCATCTAATTGAGCTTATAAAATATTCTGAAGAAGAAAGTAAGGAGAGAAAAGCCATCGTCCAGGCATATCAGGTGAGTGATGAACCAATATCTGATAGTGGACCAATTATTTACAGAGATGGATTCGGGAATATCCTCCCCGATGAAGATTTACTAATACGCGAACAAGCAATGCACGATATATTCAGACGATTTTCCAAAAAACTAAGCTACTCGGGTAATTTTCGCGGAGGAACAATTACTTACTCAGATGGTGAATATACTATTGATTTTTACCACGAGATGGGCGGGGGGAATTGTCATATGTACATTGACATCCCTACCGAAGATCAATGGGAACTTAAGACACATGTGCCTTTGTCTGAGAGAAAAGAAATCCTGGAATTTGTAGCAGAAAGAGTGCAAAGAGATCAGGCCCCGAGCTGGAAGTATGAGATCAGGGAAGACATTATTTATTACTATTGAAGTATTTTATTTTCTGATTTTATACATTTTGTTTAGCATCTTAAAATCAATAATCCAACGCGAGTTCGTTGGATTTTGTAACCCTTAGTTTACTCACCCGGGACTGCATCCCGGGTTACAAAGATTTTGCCACTCTGTGGCAATGTGTATTCATAATTTAGATTTTGAATTTGCCAGTCGAATTCATGCTAATCTAAACAATTAAAGGTCTGTACCGTTGTGTGAGTCCTATCTTCTGTTTGGAAAAAACAATCCATGACAATTAATAAAACATTATTTTCAGATCATTCCGGAAAAAATATACTCATTACTGGAGCAACATCCGGTCTCGGTTATGCAGCAGCCATTAAGCTTGCCATACAGGGAGCACACGTTTTCGTGTTGGCCCGAAATGCACAAAAAGGAGCAACTCTAATAGACGATATTAAAACCAATCATCCCTATGCTAAGGGAAAAATAGAAATTATTTCATGTGATCTTGGAGATCTAAGCAGTATTACTCCTGCATGTCAAAAAGTGAGAAAGGCTACTACTCAGCTTGATATGATTATTCATAATGCAGGAGTTCTTAATATGAAGTTTAAAGAAACTGCTGATAAGATTGAGGAAACCTGGCAAGTGAATGTTCTAGCGCCACTTTTGATTACACATCTGTTGATGGACCTGCTTGTGAAGTCAGCTGATCCAAAACTTATTTTTACAAGTTCGGCATTGCATCAGGGCAAAATAAATTTTGAAAATCCGGAGTGGCGAAATCAATATGGACTTGTCTCAGCATACAAACATTCGAAGTTGTCATTAATCCTTTTGGCAAAGTTATTAGCTGAAAAATTAAAGGGTTACAATGTGGGAGTTTATTGCCAGCATCCCGGCTTTGTTAGTACCGGACTTGGTGATACAAATGGATGGATGACGAAGATGGCTTTTAAACTCTTCGGAAAGAGTCCTGAAGAAGGAAGTAAGACTTTATTATATCTGACTGATACTCCCAATTCCGAACTGGAAAATGGTGCATATTATGCCAGATCAAAAGTAAAAAGTACTACCAAAGAAAGTTATGAAATGGAGACGGCAAGCGAGCTTCTGAGAACTGTTCAAAAATATTTAAAGGAGTATATTCATTCTTCTTCTCTTGTTTTTGACGGAGAATCGTGAAAGCATAATTGCTCTTGACTACCAGTTATAGCAAATCCCTAAGTTACCCTGAAACACAATATACTTCTGACTCATGTGTTGACCAAGTTGAACACTTTTGAGTGGTAAATCTGCTCCTGTTATCAGATTCAGTCCCCATCCCGGACTTAATTGATATGTAAAGACTCCATTGATTCTTGCAGTCTGTATCTGGCTTACTTTCATTCCAGCAGCTTTCAGATCTAATAAAACATTTGCAGCATCGGCAATTTTACCATCAATTTGATGGAATGCATTTACCAGAATTGCTCCTTCCAGTCCTAAACCAAATCTACCAAATTGCTGAGTCACACCCAGTCCAAATGGGATATTAATCATCCTGAATTGATTGTAGAAGGTTCCATTTTTATGTATTTCTTCATAAATACTAATAGGACCACGCTCAGCTGTATAGGAATCCTCATCATAAACCAATCTGAAAAGCTCATCCTCTTTTACATAAGTTCTCTGCTCAATCGAAACATAATCAAATCGCTCATTGATTCTTAAGTCTTCAATACCGGCAAAGAAATATACATTCTTCGAAATACTTAGCTTGCAATCTATACCCCATCTAAAAGACTCCAGGGGATGTTCCTTGTTCATTCTGGACTGCATCCACTGGCCGGCTTCCGGATTGAGAAGCTCCATATTGCGGATGACTTTGCCTGCTCCTCCACTAATTCTAATCCCCAATCCTTTTTTAAATTTTGCCTGCTGAATTCTGGAAGCATGCCTGGCCAAAAGTGGCATTTCCGGCAAGTAAGTTTCAGTATGTAATGCAGCAATATCCAAATTAGTCAAACTGCCTAATTCCGAAGAAACAGAAGCATTTTCAACTTCTTCTTTTGAAAATTCAATGTGCTCCGCTGATAAATTTTCAGAATCTATATCAGGACTGACAAAAGATTCCGCCAGCTGATCGCTTTTAGTCAATAACTCGTTAACACTTTCGGCAGAAACAATTTCAATATTCCCAGGTGCTTCCTGAGAAGAAGGAGCTTTTATAGAAAACTGAAGATTTTTCTGTAAAGTCTTTTTTGTAGCGTTATTCTTTTTTCCACCATTATTAACAATTTGCAAAACTTGTTGATTAACCGGAATAGATTTGCCTTCTGTCTTTTCAGAACTTGCTTCCTTTGGAGATGAAAGTTTGGTGTTTGAAGTTTGCTGAGTCACATTTTCTATGTTCATTGCTGAAGTTAACCCCCGGCTATCATTGAGGTTAGCGGAATTTTCAATTGAATTACGCTCATTCATTAGGTGGACACCTATCAATAAAGACACCAATATCAAAAGCAATGCACCGGGTAGAATGCCTGTTTTCCTGTTGAGGCCTTTTCTTTGAATATTAGACCATAGCCGATCAGTATCGACACGAGTCTGATGTGTCTCCACCTTCTCTTTTATGAATTTATCAAAATTATTTATAGGAATCTTAGCCATGCTTCTTTGCTTTTAAATTGTTCCAACTTTTTTCTCAAAATTTCTTTCGCTCTTGCCAGGCTTGACCGGGAACTGCTCTCTCCTATTTGCAGAGTTTTAGCAATCTCCTTGTGTGAAAAGCCTTCTATCACATAAAGGTTGAAAATCTGTTTATAACCGTCGGGAAGTGTTTCAATCAGCTTAAGAACATTATCGCCATCCAGTTCCATATAAGTTTCGGGGTCGATACCTACGTGTTTTACATCTTCCAATGGAAGATTTCTGGCTGATGATTTCTTTTTCAATTTGTCAAGAGCAGTATTGATCACTATTCTTTTCATCCAGGCCTCAATGGATCCTCTTTCAGGATCAAATCGATCAATCCATCGCAGAATTTTGATCATACTATCCTGGAGATTATCCTCCGGATCCATGTTGGATGGAATATATCTCCTGCTGACACTCATAAGGTATGGGGCATAGCGTTCTACCAGCAATTTCTGGCAGGTCGAATCACCTTGTTTACACCCTATTATTATGTCCGCTATTGTCAAAATGAATAAATCTTAAATGATTATCTCTTTTCTACTACTCTTATATTAAAACCACCCTTAAACTCAATCCCGGGAGGAACCACTCCTTCGAATGACCCCTTCAATATTGAACCCGGACCATGATAGTCTGATACAATTAATTGTAAATCACAACCAGTAAACGGCAGGTTACAAGTCATTAATTGAATGCCGGGACCTGATATTGTAAACTCGCATTTGGGATTCAGGCTATACCCTTCCTGAAGATCAAGCATAGTAAACTTAATTTGCATCTCCTGATTATTCAGCGCAGAGGAAACACCCAATTCATACTCGTGTAGATTAATATCCTCAATTTTTTTCAGAGATGCCTCAGTGATGGTGGAAAAATAGGTCTTTGTTCCTATGGACACATAGGCATACGAAGGAAGTATATAATTTTCATCACATAGCGCAATATGGCCAAGATCATAATGAAGCTTCTGCCCGGGTAAAATAACCTCTGAGCTTACTTTACCCATTGATGAATTTACAATTGAAATTTTTAGCTGGTCTGAATCAGAACAGTTATCAATTATTCCGGAAAAAACATTTTGAGCATTTGGAAAAAGAACTGTTTTCCCGTTGCTAGTCTCAATTTGTAAGTACGCTGTATGATTTTTTTCCGGACAAAAGATAAAACTTCCGGTTACAGTAACCTGATTATCAAGGGGTACAACCTTTATAGCACCCATTTCTGTAGTATCAGAAGTGAGAGAATTGAAGCTCCTACTATAAATAACTGTGTTATCTGAAGACTTCAAGCTAAGCTTAACTGAGTTGTGTAATGGTACTAAAAATCTAAATCTCCCATCAGCACCCGGTGAAATCATATTTTTATAGAATTCTCCTACTTTGATTTCTACCAGGCTTTGATTAAATACTAAATTAGTGTTGGTTGCAAAATTACCACTCAACCATGCGCAATCAATAGATTTACCGTAAGTAATCCATGAGAGCTCAGTGATATTGATTTCAAAAAATGAACCATTTCTCTGAATGGAAGGACCTGACTTCCAATCTCCCTTACCTTCATCCAAATACCAAACACTTGCTCCCTGATCACTTTGCTGAAGCAATGCATTTAGCACGGGTGCTCTGAATTTGGCAGTGTGGTCCGGTTTTAATTTTAATTTTACTCCGGCAGGAGTTTCCATTCTGACATGTAAGACCCCGTGAGCAAGAATTGATTTTTTATCTGCAAGCCCATTTCCTGTCAGGAATAGTCCGGGAGATTGAACCATTTGTTCAGCGTTAGCCGGATCTAGAAATTCAGCCAAAATTCTAACCTCACCGCTGTAAGGAGCTCCTGTAAATAGCTGAATAGCATTTGCAGGAATTTCTATTTGGGCTTGTTTTTCCAGTTCAAGAGTAATGCCTTCTGCATTCGTGAAACTGGCTGTATGTTGTTTTTGATTTAATTTAAAATCTTGTCTCAGCCATTTCCCTTTTTCCGGCAAAAACATATGAGTTCGGGATTCATAGCCATTAGCTTTTATATTAATGACTGTCACATCCTCCAGCACCCTGATATTGCGAAACAAGTAAGCCCCATTTTTATCAGTCACCATCCTCAAATCACCAATATATACTTCAGCTCCCTGTAGAGGCTCTTTATTACCGTTGTCAGTAACTATACCAGAAACGCTGATTAAGTAAAAAACAGTAGGTGGGCTAATGATTGTTTCCCTGTCCTCAAAGTATGAGTCTTTCCTGCAAGCGCTCAGAGAAATCAAGAGAAAGCAAAACAAATAGAATGTTAGACTGTGTTTCATAATGGTTTAATTAGGATCGACAGGATGTCCCCATGTTACGCTTTCTTTGGTCTATTACGATGATGAATTTTATTTCGCTGCATACAAATAAAAAAATATGTAATCTCTTTGCTATCACTCTGCATAAACCTGGCATTCATTATCCAGATTGAAAGTTCCTTTTCCGGATGAATATCATATAAAAATGATTCGCAATGATGACCTGTTACTAAATTAGTCTTTATCGTTGAATATACAGGGATTTGAAAAAGAGAATTTGAAAATCTTAACTTTTCCATAAATATTAGCGGATGATAAATTAATTCCGATTAGTTCATTTCTCCTGACTAAAAGCAGAGTTGATACATATGATTTGTATTTTGCCGTTCTCAAAAACATTGATTAATGCAAGGTTTTCAAACATCCGGCTCTTTACAATTCTGGCAAATGTCAGATAACAGGCTTTTTGTACAGTATGAGCATGCGAGCCTAGAGCTTCACAGAAGCCATGAATACGCCATTTCGGTAAGAATCAGGACAATAGACAGAGATTCAGACCATGTAAGTTATGCTGTGATCAGAGATTTAAATCTCCCATGGATGGAAGTAATTGAAGGAGTTGATTCTTTAAGGTTACTTACAGAAACATGTTACCTGGAAATCAGTAAGAAGCAATTACTGGTGAATACTTATACGCTGAATGGGGACCCTATTTTGGAGGATCACGAGACTCTTGGAACAATGTGGAAAGCAGGTTCTGTCTGGATCTGCAAGAAAAAGCGGGAAAACGAGCGTATTTTAGGCTTGGGTGAAAAGACGGGACCTCTGGATAAATCGGGTAAGATTTATACACATTGGAATCATGATAATTTTGCTTACGGGGAAGATTCTGATCCGCTTTATGCTTCCTTTCCTTTTTACTATGGAGTAAATGAGAGTAATGTTTATGGTCTTTTTGTTGATCAGGCCCAGCGATCAATTTTTGATTTTGGAACCTCAAATGAAGAGGCAAGCATACTGAAAATTGACAATGACTCTGTTTGTTACCACTTGTATTATTCAGGAGATATGCGAGGGATACTGAGAGCATATGCAGATATGACGGGTTATGCTCCTCTCCCACCTATCTGGTCACTAGGGTATCAGCAATGCAGGTATAGTTATTATCCGCAGGAAGAAGTAATTGCACTGGCAGAAACATTCAGAAGAAAAGAAATTCCTGCTGATGTCATATATCTCGACATTCATTACATGGAAGCTTTTAAGGTATTTACCTGGAACAAGGAGTTATTCAATGATTGGAAAAAAATGATTGAAGAGATTCACAAGCTTGGGTTCAGGTTGGTAGTTATTTTGGATCCGGGTGTAAAAGCGGAAGAAGATTACGCTGTTTATAATGAATTGATTGCGTTGGGGGCTTATATCAGATGGCCCGATGGAAAGCCCTATGTTGGCAGAGTTTGGCCGGGAAAATGCATTTTTCCCGATTTCAGTAATCCTGCAGCGAGAGCATGGTGGGCAAACAGGGTATCTGAATTAAGGGAAGCAGGTGTTGATGGTTTTTGGAATGATATGAATGAGCCTGCAGTGTTTGGCAATGCTTTCCCCGAGATTACTGAATTTGATATGGATGGAAGAGGTGGTAGTCTGAATGACGGAAAGAATTTATATGGAAATCAGATGTCTGAAAGCACTTATGAAGGTGCAAGAAAAGGATCTTCAGAAAGGCCATTTGTACTTAGCAGAGCTGCATTTTCAGGGGCGCAGAGATTTACAGCTGTCTGGACCGGAGACAATGTTGCAAGTGCGTCACATATCAAATTAAGTGCCCGCCTAAGTGTAAATCTTGGACTGGCAGGAATTCCGGTGTCGGGTGCAGACATTGGTGGATTTGTAGGCGACACATATCCTGAACTTTTCAAAAGATGGATTGCATTAGGTTCATTCCTTCCTTTTTTTCGGACACATACGATGATCAATAGTCTGAGAGCAGAGCCGTGGTCATATGGAGAAGAAGTGGAAGAGATTTCTAAAGCATATATAGGTTTGAGATACAGGATGGCGCTGTATTGGTATAGTTTGTTTAAAGAGTATAAAGAGAGTGGGATTCCACCATTGAGAAGCTTAGCACTGGATTACTGGCAAGATTCCAATATTTATAACCCTGAATTTTCTGATCAATTTTTCCTGGGACCACACTTAATGATTGTGCCTGTGGATCCTGAGAGCAGGATTGTAAAAATTTATTTCCCGGAAGGCAACTGGTTTGATTGGTACACAGATAAAGAATATGAAGGAGGTAAAGTGCATTTCTTTGAATTGCATCCCCATTGGATTCCTGTATTTGTTAAGGAAGGAGCATTGATCCCATTAAAGAAAGAAGTAACACAACAATTCAATTTGGAAACGGAAGTAATTGAATGGCATTTGTACGGAAACAGAATACCGGCATCGGCAACTTTATATCTGGATGATGGCATTACTCTTGGGGGTGAAGAAGAAAATTTCTATTTAAGAAGCGTGAAATTTGACCCTTCTGAACAGAAAATAACCCTATTGGCACCTGAAGGAAAATATTTTTGCAAATTTTCAAAAATAATTTTCTTCCTGCATGGGCTAAAAAACACACAAAATGCAGGTATTCAGGCAGATAAAGAAGAGGAAAAGCTGACCAATTATCGTTTGGTCAATCCTGTTAGTAACTTCGATCCTTTTCCGTCAGATGATCTGGATACCCAAATAATATTTGGATTAAAGACCATTTCACTTGCACATACAAATGATAAAATTGAAATAAATATTGACTAAATGAGGTGTATTTTTAGTTAGTTACAGATACGATTATGAAAATTGTGAATTGGGTAAGTGTTTGACAATAAACAAAATAATCTATCTTTGTGGCAGCAAATTTAAAATAATATATCATGAGCATTAAGAAGTCATTTTTGAAAAGCAAGCCAGTCTGCAAAGTAACATTCGAACTGGATCAGGCTGTAGTTAATGGTGCAGAGAAAGTAGCAGTTTTGGGTACTTTCAACAACTGGACTCCTACCCTTGAGTTGAAAAAAGCGAAAAACGGAACATTCAAAGGATCCATTGATCTTGAGACTGGAAAAGCTTACGAATTCAGATACTTAGTAGATGGTTCAAACTGGATCAATGATACTGCAGCTGATGAATTTACATTCGCAGGTATTGCAAACGAACAAAACGGAGTAATTGCTCTATAAATAGAAGCGATTCTTTAGGAATTTTTAGGGTTATAATAGAAAGGGCTTTCGATGTACATCGGAGCCTTTTTTAGCAGCCGGCTTTTAGCTTTTTGCTATTGGCTATTGGCGAACAGCCGGAAGAAGCTGCAAGCCTCAAGCCTCAAGGGAACAGCCTCCCGCTCTCACCCGATGCTTTCAGTAGCTTCCAGCTACGGCTTTCACTCAAAAGATTGTTGCTGGTTGCTGGTTGCTAGTTGAACAGCCGGAAGAAGCTGCAAGCTACGAGCCACGAGCCGCGAGAAAACAGCCCACTCTCACCCGTTGCTTTCCGTAGCTTTCAGCTACGACTCTCACACAAAAGTTGGTTGCTGGTTGCTGGTTGCAGAAGCTGCGAGCCCCGAGCCTCAAGTTACAAACCGCAAGGAAATACCCAGAACAGCCGCTGCTAGCTCTGTCAAATATCCGGAATAAGCCACAATTTCCAGGGGCATAGCAAGCTGCAGACTGTTTTTGCCCCCGAAGTAGGGCCTTACCAAAGAGTATCCCCGGGTAAATACCCGCGGTCAGGGAGGTATCTTGGATTCCAACCCTGAAGGGGTTGTCCAGAAAGATATTAGTTAGTTGAAAACCGAAAATCACGGATTTTCCATTATGATTTGACGGACTTCACTCCCACCCCTCACTCACACAGAGTGAGGGATCGGAGCGAACACGAGTAGAAACGCATTGCTATGCGTCTCTGCCAAGTAAAGCAGCCCGACCAATGCCTTTTAAAATTTTTAAAATTGTATTAATTATCCTGTGCGACCGCGGAACCGGACAACCACATTAGATTTGCTTTGAGGAAGCCATCGATATCGCCATCGAGGACTGCATCTGTGTTACCTGTCTGGAAACCGGTGCGGTGATCTTTGACACGCCTGTCGTCCAGGACGTAGCTGCGGATCTGAGATCCCCATTCATTTTTCATTTTGCCTGCCTCCGTTTTTTCTTTGGCTTCGAGTTGCTTTTGTAATTCCAGTTCGTACAATCTGGACTTAAGGAGAATGAGTGCTTTGTCCCTGTTTTTATGCTGTGAACGTTCCTGCTGGCATTCAGCTACCAAGCCTGTGGGTAAGTGACGTACGCGAACAGCTGATTCAGTCTTGTTGACGTGCTGTCCACCAGCACCACTCGCTCTGAATGTATCCCACTCAATGTCTGCAGGATTGATCTCAATTTCGATCCTGTCGTCGACCATAGGATGCACGAAAACGGAAGCAAAGGAAGTCATACGCTTGCCCTGAGAATTAAAAGGACTCACACGTACCAGGCGGTGCACTCCATTTTCTCCCTTTAAAGTTCCAAATGCAAAATCGCCTGTAATCTCCATAGTGACAGATTTGATTCCGGCAACATCTCCATCCTGCAGATTCAGCTCAGATAGTTTGTAGCCAGCTCTGTCGGCCCACATCTTATACATTCGGTAAAGCATGGATGCCCAGTCACAAGCTTCGGTACCACCGGCTCCGGCATTGATCTCCAGAATGGCATTAAGCTCATCCTCAGGCTGATTGAGTGTAGAACGGAATTCTACATCATCTAAAATCTCGGTGGTGGATTTTAATAATGCATCAATCTCCTCTTCTGACACATCGCCTGCTTTGTGGAATTCGAACATGACTTCCAGTTCATCTACAGACTCTTTTACTTTATTAAAAAATGAGATCCAATTCTTGTGAGTGCGGATTTCCTGCATAATTGCTTCTGCCCGTTTGGCATCTGACCAGAAATTTGGGTCAAGGGTATGTTGTTCTTTGTCGTTGAGTTCTACAAGGCGTCTATCGACGTCAAAGATACCTCCTTAGCAAGTCCAGCCTGTCTTTGAGGCCTTTCATTTGTTCGATAGTCATGATTCATGGATATCTTAAGTGAAAAAAAGCTGTTTTTAATGTAGTCTATTTTGTGAATATCCTGCATTAAAAACAGCTGAGAATATATAACTTAAACGTTAAGTGTCAACTTATTGTTGAACTGCTTTGTCGTATGGATCTGCGCGAATTATTTCAAGCAGTAAAGTTTGATCTGCAGGCACATCAGACTCATTTTTCTTGTAACCCATTTTAGCCGGTACTTTTGCCACCACAGTGGTGCCGACCGGAATTAGTGTCATCAATTCATCTATGGCGGTAAAATTTGTTGAAGCTCCCATTAGAGAATTCAAAGGCTTAGAATCTCTGAAAGTATTTGCCAATACAATTCCTTCCTGATCCTTCACAACATAATTATATGACACCCATTCATTTGCTTTAGGCACAGCCTGGCTACCACCTGCTATAATAAAATACTCAATTCCCGATGTCGTAGTTTTAACTACTCTTGAACCGCTGGCATCCTGTTGGCCCCAGTCATTGATGGTTTGTGTTAATTTGTTTGCAGCATTGATCGCAGCATCTCCAAAACTGCGTTTTGCTGCGAGACTATCCATTTGACCTTCAGATAAATCGCGAAGTCCCCCTGATTGTATCCCGGCAATGACCAGGTGATAAATAATTTTATCACCTTTTTTCGCAAAAAGTGGCATGGTTGTCAGGGAATCCGCTATTACTGTAAGACTGGCACTATCCTTTTCTGACATTTGCTTAAACGCATAATACAGTGGATTTTGTTTATAAAAAGTCTCTGAGTTGACAGGAATTTTCAATTTATTAACAGAACCTTCTTCGCTGGATTGCACCAAAGAATCTCCTACAAAAGCCTGAATTCGAAAACTTACTAAATCTCCATCTACAGGCTTGACACCTTCATTTTTGGTATGGTGCTCGAAAGTGAAAAAAGGATCATCTGCTGCCTTTTCATTTTTGCAGGCAATCAAAACAACCAGAAAGCAAAGGCTAATCGCCCGGGAAATACTTTTAAGACTAATCATTTTTTGTTCTTTTTGACAATTCAGGGTAATACAATATCAAGCTCAAATCAAATTCAGGTATCTAAGCATGGAAACTACAGTACTGAATGATTTACAGGGAGCAAATGTATTAAATATTAAACATATATTATATGGGTTGCCATTTGAAGAAATGACAACCCATAGTATATTATTGTGCAGCTAAGATCTCGATAAAGTTGATATGGAATACCAATTCTGCATTAGCAGGAATTACAGGAGGTGCACCATTCTCTCCATAAGCCAGATCCGATGGAACAAATATAGTAGCTCTGCTTCCTGCAGGCAAAATACTTAATGCTTCGTCCCACCCTTTGATTACCTGATTTTGGGCAACCGGAAAATTAAAAGGATTGCCTGTTTTATATGAATCATCAAATGGAGTTCCATCTAATAACATACCCCAGTAATTCACGGACACAGTCTCACCTGGTGCTGCTTTTGCACCAGTGCCCATTTCATGAACAACATATTTAAGCCCCGACGCAGTGGTGATTAATTTATCTCCCAGAGTATTGGCCTTATATGCTTCAGTGGTGCTATTGACTTCTTCCTTAACACCTGCAACTTTAGCATCAAATTCCTTTTGTTTTTCTGCATCAGCAGCCATTTTCTCTTCATTAGTCATGATATCAAGCAGGACTAAATCGAATTTCAGGATATCACCAGGTTTTAGGTCCTGAGGTTTTTGAGGAAGAGAATCAATAGGGACAAATAATGTCAGACTATCCCCTTCAGACATATTAGCTAATGCATCGAAAAAGAATTGAATATTAGGATCTTTTGCGCTGGAATCAGGCATCTGTCTTACAATGGCTTCAGCACCTTCTCTCCATGGTTGGATCAAAGAGTCATTGACTCCATAGTCGAATTTAAATGATACCCAGTCACCCACTTTAGGTTTTTCGCCACCATTTTTAACATGGTGTGTGTATTCCAGGCCGCTGTCTGTTTTAGTAGTTGAGTCACAAGATGTGAACATCATGGCTACGCATAGCATAATTGCTATGGAAAATAACTGTAATTTCATGGTATTTGAATTTCGGATTTACTAAGTTGAGGGTAATTTTTGATAACGTCCTTTACTTTTCTGATAGCAGCTTCGAGGCTGGAATGCATGAATCCACCGGAGGCATTGACATGTCCACCCCCTTTGAAATGTGCTGCTGCCATAGCCGCCACGGAAAAGTCCCCTTTGGAACGGAAAGAAAATTTGATAATATTTGGCTGTTCTGTTATGAATACAGCAATTGTGACTTCCTGTAATTTGAGAAGATAATTAACTATACCTTCAGTATCTCCTCTTTGAATGTCAAAATCAGCATAATCTGATTTTGTGAGATGAATAATACCGGTCTGATGTTCATCCAGCAATTCCATTCTGTTGCTGAGACAATGGCCAAGCAATTTCAGGTATTTTGCTGACCAGGAATTGAAAATTTTATCCTGCAGCTCCCTGTAATCCACTCCTGACTTTAGGAGCTCTGCAACTTTTACGAGAACCTCAGGACTTACACTATAACTAAGAGACCCTGTATCGGTGAGTATGCCACACATGATGCTTGTAGCTATTTGTGGGTCCATGAATCTCATGTATTCACCTTCTTTCATCAGGTCATAAACTAATTCAGCAGTCGAACTTGCTGATTCTCTCCAAAATGCATATTCTGCAAATGGTTCGGGATCAATATGATGATCGATCATAACTTTGGGACAAGTCAGACCATGTATGAACTCGCCCATTCTGTCTATCCTGTCCAGTGCATTGAAATCCAGTGCAAAAATAACATCCGCCATTTTCAACTTTGGCTTGATAGCATCGCTGTGCAGATCATAGATTGAAACATCCACGTCTTCTACCAGAAACTGAAAGAGCGGTGGATATTCGGATGGAAAAACAATATGAACAGTGTGACCTTTCTTTTGAAGGAAATGTGCCAATGCCAATGAGGAACCAATAGCATCGCCATCAGGATTCCTGTGAGAGACAATAACCGAATACCGGGGGGTATCGATCAGGTTTTTAATATGAGTTAAGTCCTGAAGGTTCATTTAAGCGGCGCAAAGTTCTAAAAACAATTGATGTTATCCAAAAGAACTTACGTATCAGAGAGAATTATATTTTAGATAGTTAAATTTAGTGTCATTCAGTCGCGTAAGAATGGCTTTTGGGTATTAGCTTTTAGCTATTAGCAAACAGCCGGTTTGAGCGGAGAGTAAGGGTGTGTAAAAATGCCCGTAGCCACGTGCTGGGAGAAAAACCAATCAGCCAGAGTGCGATTGCCAAGTGGGAGTGAAAACACTAGCTCCCCTCTCTTTCCACACTTAACCCCCGGTTTTTCGTAGCTTTCAGTAACGATTACTCATACAAGAGATGCGGCAGATAAAGTCTTATTGCTTGCATAAGTAATCGCTGTGAGGAAAAATCAGTCCTGAGATTCGATTTTTATAAAATTGAGATGAAATACCAATTCGGCATTTGCTGGTATTACGGGTGGGGCGCCGTTTTCTCCATAAGCTAAATTGGGAGGGATAAATACTGTGAATCTGGATCCTGCAGGGAGGAGAGTCAATGCCTCATCAAATCCGGCAATCACCTGATTTTGTCCCAGTGGAAATCCAAAAGAGTAACCATTTTTATAAGAATCGTCAAAACGCATGCCATCCATTAACATTCCGTAATAGTCCACAAGAACATATTGGCCGGATTTAGCTTTTGTACCTGTACCTAATTCATGTATTACATATTGGATACCTGAGCTGGTACTTAATAATTTATCACCCAATGATTTCATTTTATAAGCCTCCAGCGTTGCTGTTGCTTCTTCGGCCACTGCATTTAAAACACTTATTGTGTTTGTCACTGGCTGGGCCAAAGTGATAAATGTGCTCAGAAGAGCAGGAAAAAATACAGCAGTGAAAAGTTTTATCCGCATAGTTACACAGCAGTAGATGAAAATTTTAAAAATTCCAATGTTATACTTTCTTAGGAACTCTGGGCCTTATGATCAATCTTAAAGAAGGATCATAAGTCATATAGTTGATAATCCAGTTAATGAAGACAAGAAGTTTGTTTTTTACACCGATTAATGAAAGAAGGTGTACTGCCAGCCAAATCAGCCAGGCTAAGAAACCATTTAACTTCATGAAAGGCAGATCTGCGACAGCTTTATTTTTACCGATAGTCGCCATTGAGCCTTTATCTACATAATTGAATGCTCTTTCTTCCCGGCCTTTTGTTTTTCTAATCAGGTTTTTTGCGAGCAATTGGCCTTGCTGCATCGCAACCTGCGCAACCTGTGGATGCGCATACGGATAATCATCAGAAACCATTGAAGCAATATCACCGATAGCATATATATTTTCAGACCCCTGTACCTTATTAAATGTGTCAACTTTTATCCGATTTCCCTTTACAATCACATCTTCCGGTAGTCCCGATATTCTGTTTCCGGTCACACCTGCAGCCCAAATCAATTTATGTGATTGAATCATTGAGCCGTCCTTCATACTAACTAGCCGGCCATCATAGGATATCACTTGTGTATTTTTTTTGACCAAAACCCCCATTTCAAGAAGAAACTCTTCTGCTTTTTTGCCACTAACTTCAGACATTCCGGCAAGCAAAGAAGGACCTGATTCAATGAGGTGGATGTCGATCTCTTCAGGGTTGAGCTCTTTATAGTCTTTTGGTAAAATGTATTTTCTCATTTCAGCTAAAGCTCCGGCGACTTCTACACCTGTCGGTCCTCCACCGACTATGACAATATCCAGCCAGGATTGTCGCGCTTCATAATCGTGAATATTCAGTGCTGTTTCCAGGTCTTCGAGGATCTTGTTTCGAAGGTACAATGCTTCGGATACAGATTTCATTGGTAGTGCATGATCTGCAATCATTTGATTCCCGAAAAAATTAGTATCGGCTCCAATTGCAATGATAAGATAATCATAGGCCAACCAACCCCGGTCAGTCTGCACCTCATTGAGTAGTGAATCAATTTTTATCACTTCTGCATTCCTGAAATAAAATTGTTTTTGGTTTTGAAATGCTTTTCTCAACGGAAAAACGATTGAGCTGGGCTCTAAGCCTGACATTGCAACCTGATAAAATAATGGCTGAAACTGATGATAATTATTTTTATCAATTAGAACAACCTGATATGCAGCATTTCGGAGAGATCTGGCCATTTTGAGGCCGGCAAAACCTCCACCGATAATTACAATTCTGGGAACTTTGGATTCAGGGATTGAAAAATAATATTTTTCTTCCATGGGATAATATGGATCTGTTGATTTTATTATCCAGTACAACAATCTGTACAAACGCTAAGTTGTTAAAATGCTCATTTATCGAAGCATAATTCCAGCATTAGCTAATTACGATTAAAGAAAAATTAATCCACGAAGGACATAAAAGACACGAATAAATCCAAAAAACAATGCTTTGAAAATTCTGATTAGATTATCTATCGACAATGCTTTAAGTTATCTAAAGGAAATATGCACTTTATTTCCTCATAGCTTCTACAGGGTCCATCGCAGCAGCCTGACGGGCCGGTAAAAACCCGGAAAGCACACCAATGGATGCTGACAAGACAAAGCCTAGTATGACATTGCTCCATGAAAGAAACATGTCGAAGTCAATAATGGCTGTAATTAGCTTCATGCACAAAAACACCAACACCAAACCAAGGATACCTCCAATGATACAAAGTATGACACTTTCAATCAAAAATTCCAGTAAAATGACACGCTGAGTGGCTCCCAATGCTTTCTTAATACCAATAATAGGAGTTCTTTCCTTCACCGAAACAAACATAATATTGGCCACGCTAAACATTCCTATAAAGATTGCAAAGATGCCTATGAGCCAGCCTGCTATGTTCAAAACGGCAAAAAATTGATCCAATACTTTGGAAAGCATAGTCAGTTCATTGATAGAAAAATTTTCATCTTCTACAGGTTTTAATCTGCGATGCTTTCTCATAACCTGTACAACATCATCTTTGAGTTCTTCCACTGTAATGCCTGGGCCTGGTTTTACAGTAATGAATGATCCGAAGGGCGATTTGTCTGATATATTCAGAAATTTTCTGGCACAATTAAGTGAAATAAGCATAGCTTCATCAAAGTCCATTATGTTGATAATGCTCTTGCCCTTGCGTTTGATGATTCCAATTACCTGGAATTTTCTACCGGAGAAGCTAATAAATTGACCAATGGGATCGGTGATTCCAAAAAGTGACTCCGATAATACAGCCCCAATCACTACTTTATCCACTCCTGAAGTAAATTCATCCGGAGTTAAATATCTTCCATTTTCAAATTGAAGGCCCTGAATCTCTGCATAGTGTTCTGAACATACAGTCAGAAAAGTATCATCTGCAGTTTTTCCTGCATATTTAACTGTTCGGAATCCCGGCAAAAACAAAACAGATGCCTTGTTGCCGTTTTTCAATTGCTGATCAAGTGCTTTAAAGTCTCTGAATCCCGGTTCCGGTCTTCTTGTGTATTTCCAGGCATTCGTGCCGGGATCTTCCGTCCAGGGCTGCTTAGTCACATAAATAACATCTTCACCCAATTGCTTGAAACTGTTTCTGATATCATTCTCTAGAGAATCAACAGAAGACTTCACAGCGATGATACAAAATATACCTATTGTGATTCCCAGCAAGGAAAGAAACGAGCGCAATTTATTGCCTGTAAGCTGGGCTATTGCCTGGCCAAAACTTTCGAAAATAATCCTTAATATGAAACCCATGGCAATATTATTATGTGACTCAGGGCATGAAAGTACTCATTGCATGAAAATATATGCAAATTATTCGATCAAAACAGGGTTTCAATCTGTTAATACAAGCATTACTAACTTGAAAGGCGTAAAAGTCCTTTGATTTCTGTTTATCCTACAAATTTTCAACAATCATTGTTCTGCAATATTCCTTCCATTACATCCTCACTTCATGGGTTTAATAGTTTTGTTATGCAAACAATTAAATATCATTTACTGTGTCGGGTGCAATGTTATTCGAATATTGTTATTTTTGCGCTCTTAAATAAAAAAAGCCCCTCGGAGATGAGAGCAAAACTGTCGAAGTTTAATTTTGAATTGCCCAAAAAACTGATCGCAAAGTACCCTACTGACAACAGGGACGAGTCCAGATTGATGGTCATAAATCGCGCCACTGGTAAGATTGAACACAGAATTTTTAAAGATCTGCTGGAATATTATGAAGATGGTGATGTCATGATTTTTAACAACACAAAGGTATTTCCAGCAAGAATGTATGGCCGCAAGGAAAAAACCGGGGCTAAGATTGAGGTATTCTTATTGAGAGAACTTAATAAAGATCAAAAACTTTGGGATGTACTTGTAGATCCTGCCAGAAAAATCAGAGTTGGCAACAAACTATATTTCAAAGATAAAGATGGTAATGAGGTGCTGGTTGCAGAAGTTGTAGATAACACAACATCCAGAGGACGTACAATCAGGTTCTTTTACGATGGAACTGATGATGAATTCCAGGCAATCCTGAATGACCTGGGACAGACTCCCCTTCCAAAATATATCGCAAGACAACCGGAGGAAAGTGATAAAGAGAGATATCAGACGATATATGCCAAAGAAATCGGAGCTGTGGCTGCACCTACAGCCGGGCTTCACTTCAGTAGAGAGCTTCTTAAAAAACTTGAACTAAAAGGTGTCAATCATGCTGAGGTAACGCTTCACATAGGTCTGGGTACTTTCCGTAGCATTGATGTGGAGGATCTTTCCAAGCACAAGATGGAAGCTGAATATTTCAAAATCACAGAAGAAGCGGCCAAAATTGTGAATCTGTCACAAAGAGCCCACAAAAAAGTCTGTGCTGTAGGAACTACCTCCATGCGTACTATAGAATCAGCTGTGTCCGCAGAAGGATTATTGAAGCCAATGGAAGGATGGACAAATAAATTTATCTATCCTCCGTATGAATTTAGTATAGCTGATAGCATGATCACGAATTTCCATTTACCCAAGACCAGCTTGCTGATAATGATCTGCGCTTTTGCGGGTTATGAGTTGGCTATGGAAGCATATGAAAAAGCTGTGGAAGATAAATATAGATTTTTCAGCTACGGCGATGCAATGTTGATTTTATAAATCTTGTTTGTTTCTTCGTATCTATGTAAGCTTAAGCTTATTATTTTGAACCTATTATTAACAGTTAAATTGAAAGGTGTATGTATTGGACTCTGGAATTAGCTTATCACCTGGAAGATGCACCATGGCCGGCTACAAAAGATGAATTGATCGATTATGCAATCAGATCAGGCGCTCCCCTGGAAGTAATTGAAAACTTGCAGGAATTGGATGATGAAGAAGAGCTATACGAAAGTATAGAAGACATCTGGCCAGATTATCCCCGAAAGGATGATTTTCTATTCAATGAAGATGAATATTAATCTATATAAGATATTATTAAGCCGGGTCTTTGGTCCGGCTTTTTTTATTTTATAAGCTTTCAGATAATTTAGCTGGCTGAAAAACTTCGCTTTTCAAGTTTGGGCGCTCCGTACTTTTGCAGTATCTTGCCGCCACACCTAACTCCAGATATGAGCAATCTGCTTCCTAAAATCATCATTGCCATTGATGGCCATTCTGCATGTGGCAAAAGCACACTGGCCAAAAGACTTAGCTTCCCACTTAAAATATGTTTATGTAGATTCAGGTGCCATGTACAGAGCTGTAACTTACTATCTGTTAGAGCATAATATCGCTTTCAAAGAAGGCTATGAACTAGAAAATGCTTTGACTCAAATAAATATTCGACAGACTGTCACATCCGATGGACTTCAAACCACCTGGCTAAATGAGGATATCGTCGAAGAAGCAATCAGAAGTATGGGCGTCTCCTCCAGAGTTAGTGAAGTCGCAGCACTTTCCTCTGTTCGCCATAAACTCGTCGAGGAACAACGCAAAATGGGTGTCAATAAAGGCATAGTAATGGATGGCAGGGATATTGGAACTGTAGTATTTCCTGATGCGGAACTTAAAATTTTTCTTACTGCTTCAGAAAATGTGAGAGTCGAGCGACGTTTGCTCGAATTAATGGACAAAGGAATTAATGCAACATATGATGAAATCAAATCCAATCTTCGACAACGTGATCATATCGACAGCACACGTAAAGACAGTCCGCTTACCAAAGCCGCAGATGCCCGTTTACTTGATAATTCAGATTTGAGCCGGGAAGGACAGTTGAAAATTGTGTTGTATTGGGTACAGGAATTATGAAGGAGGTAGAGCATTTTTGAAACAGACCGTTGAAGTGTTGAAGTGTTGAAGTGTTGAAGCGTGAGAACAGCCACAGGGATGATTTAGGAGTTGAGATGTTTAGTTAACAGCCAATAACGCTGGAAGAAAGCCTGTTAAGTGATTATTCTCCTTCAATTTCCATATATTTACTTTTTATCATGTATAAGAAACCATCTTTATGCGCGGTTTAGTAATCCTTTTAATATTCCTTTCCGGATTTTCTTACAGCCAGAGTCAAGACTCTACGAAACTGATCAATGCTGATAATCCAAATCCCAGGATGCGCTTCCACACAGTTAAATCCTACTACAATGATATCAATAAGTGGCTGACACCATTCGAAAGGGAAATAGCTGCTTTAAGTAAAGAGAGATATGCTATTCTTGAGAGCCTGATTTTGGAAAAAGATATCCCTACACTTCAGGCTTCAGTTGCAGCAAAACAATTCACATATGAGGAACTGACTTTATTCTATTTAAGAAGAATAAAGGAGAGAGAAGGGAATCCTGAGACGGCCTTGAATGCACTTATATCCATCAAACCTGACTGTTTGAGAGAAGCTCATTTGTGTGATTCCCTTCGTCCTACATTGGAGGAAGTCCCTCTTCTATTTGGGATGCCGATATTAGTTAAAGACAATATAAATACTACAGGCCTGCCCACTACAGCAGGTGCTGAAGTTTTGAGGAATCATCGTCCGACAAATGCATTTATTATTACACAATTGAAAAAAGATGGAGCCATCATCCTGGGGAAAGCAAATCTCAGTGAATGGGCGTATTTTTTCTGTGGATTTTGTCCGCTGGGATATAGTGCTTTGGGGGGTCAAACAATCAATCCATATGGTCCGATGGAATTTGAGAGTGGAGGGTCGAGTTCAGGAAGTGCAGTGGCGGTAGCGGCCAATTATGCAGTAGCTGCAATAGGCACAGAAACTTCAGGATCCATTCTATCGCCATCCAATCTTAATTCTGTTGTAGGGCTGAAACCTACAGTAGGAAATCTGAGCAGAAGCGGTATAATTCCAATATCTGAAATGTTGGATACACCCGGCCCGATGACCAAAAATACTATAGACAATGCAATCCTGTATAATGCCATGTTAGGAATCGATGGCAATGATGCCAGATCAAGTCTGGCTCAAACTATTGATATTGAAGGAATGAAAAACGCAGATCTTACAGGTGTCAAAATTGCTTTTTTTGAAAGTTACAAAAATGATACTTTGTATCAGACAGCTAAGAAAATCCTCAGTGAATTAGGGGCAGAACTAATTTCATTTACGCCCAATTCCGGACCTCTCACTGGCTTTATCAGCTTGTTGAATATTGATATGAAATACAGTCTGCCTGTATATTTGAATAAATTTGCTGATGAAAAAGTAAAAGTGCGTTCGATTCAAGATATTGTAGAATACAACAAACTGGATTTGGAAAAACGAGCTCCTTATGGTCAGAATCAATTTGAATTGATCCTATCAGACACCACATCAGATGAAGCTTTCAAAACGCTTCAAAATGATTTAAAAGAAAGAGGACTGAACTATTTTAAGCCTGCCTGGGATGCAGGAGCCATTGTGATGGTGGGGCTCAATAATTTTCAGGCGGCACAGGCAGCAGTTGCACATGCACCATGCCTGGCAGTACCTCTGGGATATAAACCCGACGGTCAGCCTGCTGGACTTACATTTATTGGGCCATCAAACAGTGAATCTATATTGTATATAGTTGCACATGCTTTTGAAAAAGCACATCCTGTCAGGAAAATGCCTCAGGAATAATTGCCAAAAACCAAATCCATTCGATCTAAAAGAATTCAAGTCTATTCAAGGAATTATAATTTAATTGAATTAGTCATCGAAGTCTCTCATCTTTGATTTACATTTAATATTCAATTCATGTAGTTATGGATCCTGCTCTGCTGACCTTCTTCATAGCCACTCTGGCAGCCCTGTTTTCAGTAGTCAATCCATTGGGAGCTGTACCCGTTTACCTGGCGATGACCCCTAACTACAGTGGAAAAGAGCGCAAGAAGACAGCATTTTATACCACATTGTATTTTGTAATGATCCTAATGGGATTTTTTTTGATAGGTAGTTATATCCTGAGCTTTTTCGGGATTACCATTAATGCCATGAGGATTGCTGGCGGCCTTGTCATACTGAGTTCAGGTTATTCCCTGCTCAATGGAGATCTTGGTCAACGTCGCGGAATTGACAAACAGGTTAAAGCTGAAGCGATGGAGAAGGAAGATATTTCCTTCACTCCGCTGGCTATGCCTTTACTCTCGGGGCCCGGTTCTATCTCTCTTTTGATCAGCATGAATGCAGAAAACACTGACTGGGAGAGCCGTCTCGTCATAGCCGGAGTAATTGTTGTTAATGGTTTATTGGTTTATCTTATTCTCAGGGTTGCGCCATTTATTTCCCATTTATTGGGTGTGGCAGGGCTCAAAGCTATCACCAGGATAATGGGATTCATTGTCATGGCGATTGCTGTGCAGTATATTATTACAGGGGTGGTGAGACTGGTGGAGTCGTTGTAAAAAATGCAATTAACCTCTTGTTTCTAATCATTCAACACCAATTTATACCCTTTTCCTCTGATATTTACAATCCGGACATTATCATCAGAGCCTAGTTTTGCCCTTAATTTTGAAATAAATACGTCCAGTGTTCGTCCTACATAATCCCCATTATCTCCCCATACTCTGTTCAAAATGACATCCCTGTCCAATGTATCATTTGCTGACTCGTGCAGTAATGCCAATAAATCTGCTTCTGTATTGGTTAGTTCTATTTTAGAATTCTCAAAAATCAGATTCATATTTTTCTTATCCAACTTGTACTTTCCAATGTTGATAAGTTCATTTTGAATATTGGTTTTGCGTTTTCTCTTTAGCATCAAATACAACATGACAATCAATAAAAAGACTGGAATGAATTGAGCCCAGATGAGAAATTTTCCGGGAATCAAAGTGCTTAAACCATTGGGCAATTGATTTGGATTGCCTGAGGCAGTTGCCATAAATTCACTCCTCTCCAAAATGCTTATATAAATCTGAAAACAACCATGATGAAGATCTCTTGAGCGGCACGGGATAAAATCCTCTTCGCCTTCACATTTCATTTCATACCCATACACAACTTTGTCATTTTCACAATCCACGACTTCAACTATGTAATGACAAGCTACCTGCGAAACAGACATAATGCTATCTATTACGACGACAAGATCATCCGGATTAAATTGAAAATCTGTTTCAAATTGAATTTTGTATCTGCCATCCTGGTCTTCAACAGGCATTACCCGGGACGTGCTGTCGCAGGAGACTAGCAATATCTGATGACCAATCATTCGCATTGTAAGTAATGTATGCTGCTCCCGTGGATTAACTTTGGCTGGAGAAGTAGCTGAAAGGAGAAGGATCGCTACCAAAAGAAAAAGTGATTTGAAAAAGGTTGATCTCATCTCACAAATCTACTTGAATGAATCAGAGTTTTGAAATGATTTACGCTGAATTTACACTAATTTACATTAGTTAAACCGGGCCACAATATGCTTCAACTACTTTTGAAATGATAATTTGTTGAGACAGGGTTATTTGCCAAAATTCAAATACTCAACAATAATTTCCATTTCATTATCAAAAGTAAAAATCAATGAAACTGTTTTTCTTAACATTGGCATTCGGATTGATCACAATCTCCTCACTATTTGCCCAACAAGAATTCATTATCGACACATCAAAGAGTGAGCTCCTGTGGAAAGGATTTTATTTATTTCAATTCAGCGGTCATGAGGGATTTGTGAAAATCAAGAGTGGTCAAATTACCAAAACGAATAACAAGCTCAGTGGAGGAAGTTTTGTCATCGACATGAATACGATTGCCAATACAGATGGAGGATATAGTGAAGGTCTGGTAAGTCATCTCAAAAATGAAGACTTTTTTGATGTCAAAAAACATCCCGATGCCAAACTAAAAATCACCAAAGTTGAATACGAATCTGCCACAAGTGCCAGGGTATTTGCTGATCTTACAATCAAAGGCATCACAGAGGATATTGAGTTTCAGGCAAACATGGATCCAAAAAACAAGTTTGATGTAACGGCCAGATTCAAAATTGACAGAACCCGATGGGGAATAACTTTCAATTATCTAAAAGACGGTGCCATTTCTGATGCGATGGAATTTGAAGTGGGTCTGGTGCTAAAATAAAATCGACCTATGATGACTCCGATTTTTTATAACGGGTTTTTACGTTGATTCATATGATTTTTAAATGCATCCGTCCAATAAGATTCTTAAGGAAACATTAGTTACTCATATTTACCATAGGATTTATTTGATGCTCCATTTCAAAGCATTACCCTTCCCGTTGCCAAAGTCAACAGAAAAATTATCTGAGAAAGATCTGAAAAGCTATATACAATTGCTTCTCAAGGTATTCCCGGAATTGCCTGCATATAATATTTAACACTTCTGACAACAAAACTTTTTTCACTTTCTAATTCACGATCATGATCAAAAATATTATCACAATAAGCACAGTTATTTTACTTCAGATAATCCTGATTCAGTCAGGTTTTGCTCAATCTACTTTTACTATTTCTGGGAACCGTGCAGGATCAGAACCAGAAAGGAATAGATCTGGCTTTGATTTCCCTTAAGAGAACATCAGCAGATTCAACTTATATTAAGACTGAATATTCCGATCAGGATGGCAGCTTCCAAATGAAGGAGGTTCCTATCAGGCCAATATATTCTACAGGTCAATTTGCTCGGATATGAGGAGCACAAACAATCAGTTTCCCTCAGGGAAGGACAGTCATCGCAGAGCCTCCCTCCTATTGTTTTGATGGAGACTGAAAACTTGCTGGATGAAGTCGTCATATCAGGTAAACCACCTGCTATAGAGAGAAAGCTGGATAGAACAATTGTGAATATGGACGCCATGATTTCCGGTACGGGAGGGGATGTACTCGAAGCCCTTGAAAGAGCTCCGGGAATTACCGTGGAAAATGACGGGACCATTTTATTGAAGGGCAGATCGGGTGTCACAGTTTATATTAATGATAAACCAACCTATCTCTCAGGCACGGACCTGGAAAGTTACCTGAGATCTCTGCCGGCCGGTTCTGTGAAACAGATCGAGATCATCACTAATCCTCCTGCAAAATATGAAGCAGCAGGCAACTCAGGGATTATCAACATTATAATGAAGAGGAACACACTTGCGGGCTTCAATGGTAATGTATCGCTCAGCTACAGACAAGCCATTTATAATGGTAGCAACAACAGTCTGAATCTCAGCTATAACAAGAACAAACTGAGTTTGACCGCCAGCATATTTGGCGGATTCTATGAATCATTTCAGGACTTGAATATCAACAGGTATTATAGAAATGAAGCCAATGAAAGACTCTCCTCTTTTGCTCAAAATTCTTTTGGATTCAGATCAGGCAGGTATCTTAATTCATCGCTTTCAGCAGATTACTATCTCACAGATAATACGACCATTGGGGCATCAATGCGTCTGAATACCAGCCCTTCCGGCAGACAAAACGATAATACATCTCTGGTCCGTGATGCCGAAAATACATTGACCCAAAGCGTACTGGCAGATAACAGAACTGAATCCACGTTTGATAATCAACTCTTTAACCTGTACTTCAATCACAAGCTGGACACAGTGGGTAGTATGATTACTGTTGATGCAGATTATGTGGCCTACCAATCCGGAGCTATTCAATTATTTAAGAATTTCCTTTACGACGGAAATAATCAGCTTAACTTTCAGGATCAGATAAATGGAAATTTGCCTTCAAGATTGAGATTTATGCAGCCAAATCTGATTTTACAAAGATTATTAATAAAGGTTCCAGATTTGAAGCAGGTTATAAATTCGCCTTCACCAATACGGATAATGAAGCAGATTATTCCACTACTATTGCAGAAATTACAACTCCAGATTATGACTTGAGCAACAGATTTCTGTACAAAGAATGGATCAATGCAGGGTATCTCAATTATACCAAATCGCTGGGGAGATTTGACTTCCAGCTTGGACTCAGACTGGAAACGACTAGACTCAAAGGAGATCAACTAGGTAATATAGAAAAACCTGAATCTAATTTTACCAGAACATATGCCAATCTGTTTCCAACTTTCTACACCTCCTGGAAGATGGATTCTTCCGCCAATAATGTATTGATATTCTCCTATGGAAGAAGAATAGACAGGCCGTATTTTCAGGATTTAAATCCCTTTATTAGTCCATTGGATAAATTCACATTTTATGCCGGTAATCCGGATTTGTTACCGACTTTTTCGCATAATTTATCTCTTTCCCATTCCTTCAAATCTATTTTTACCACCACTCTTGATTATTCCAAAACGCTTGACGGTATCAATGAGACGCTTGAAATTCGTGATGGTATATACTATAGTCGCCCTGGAAATATTTCTGATGCTCAGGTGCTCAGCCTCTCATTTGAACTTAATCTGGAATTGAGGAAATGGTACAGCATCACTAGCTATTTAACTTATATGTACAGAAGTTTTGAAAGTCAACTCTATACGGAAATACTTGAAAGTAGCGGTACAAATTACAATGTGAATCTAACCAATAATTTCAATTTCGGAAAGGGATGGAGTGCTGACCTCGTTGGATTTTACACAAGTGATTTTATCTATGCTCAGTTGTTCATCAAGGGGTATGGACAATTAAATGCCGGCGTTCAAAAAAGATTGCTCAATAACTCCGCCTCCATCAGACTTACTGTCAGTGACATTCTTTATTCCAGAATTGGTGATGGAGTTATCAATAATCTTAGATTGACTGACGCCGATTGGAATAGTACCTTCGATTCCCGGGCAGCAACACTTACATTTTCATGGAGATTTGGCAATTCAAGTCAGAAGAAACAACGACATAATAGCAATGGGTCGAGTGAGGAACAGAATAGGGTGAAGAGTTAAGGGGTGTGTAATCGGTTAATTGGGTAATCGGTTAATCGGAAACAGCCGGGATGAATTGAAAATTGAAAGCTGAAAATAAATTGCAAGTGTCAGTTATGAATGATGAGTGATGAGTGATGAAATTAACAGCCAATTAACAGCCCAAATTAATTGAAAATTGAAAGGTGAAAATTAGCTAAAAGAGGGAATTAGGAGTTATAACTGATGAATGGAACAGCCAAATAACCACTTTACTCAATTCCATTTGTTTTAAACAAATCCTGTTTCAGTTGAGTAAGAAAAGATTTGGAAATGGGAATTATATCACCATTAACTACCAATTCTTTGTGAGAAAATTTCTTGATTTTCTTTTTATTGACTACAAATGCGCGATGCGTTTGAACGAAATCTAATTGTGGAATTTCCTCCATTACTTGCTTGATTGTCGAGCGAATTTTGTACACATTTTGATCTTTGTGAATCATAAGATAATTGCCTTCAGATTCAATATAATCAATATCATTAATCGGCAGTTTCACATTATAATCCGAGTCTTTTACTACGATAAAAGGTTTCCTGGTTTCTCCTTCCCGGATATTTGCTGCAAAGCTATCTCAAACGGATGCCAGGAGATCAACATTTTTGAATGGTTTGGTAATGTAAGAGGTGGCGTGGTATTTATTGCTTTTTTTACGATATCCGGAGTATCATAAGCTGTCAGATATATGAAGGGGATGGCATATTTTTCCTTGATCAAATGACCGATATAGATTCCGTTCTGCTCTGTGTCTCCAAGATTAATATCAAGTATCGCCATATCCGGAATACTTCTTTCCAGATTTTCCATAGATTCCTTCAGGTTTTTAGCTTCGAATACCTGATAATTATTTTCAACAAGTACTTTCCTGATCAGCCTTCTGTTCAAAAAATCATCTTCAACAACTAAAATATTAATCTGTTTCATGATGTCACTTTTAGAAAGATATTGCAATTTGAAACCCATCCCCGGGGTTGATACTTGCCTCCCCATTCAACTGATCTATCAGGCCTTTAATGATCTCCAACCCAAGACCATTTGAATCAGTCATGTGGAAATTGAATCCTTTGCCGTTATCTGTATAATTCAGTATTTTCTTTCCTGTTAATTTCTCTGTCCAAAGTGAAATTTCAATCAAACCGTCCACCTTAGTCTGGAATGCATGCTTAATGCTATTGCTAATGAGCTCAACAATAATAAGACCCAGTGGAAGAGCTGCATCCAGGTTTACTTTTTCTATACTACAGTGGGTGACAATACTGACGCGATTATTTAGATTCAAATAAGATTCCCTTACAAGTGAGGTTAGTTCCTGAAGATATACTCCTATGTTGACTTCATTTATATTTTCATTGATACTTAACCTGTGATGAAGAAGTGCCATCGACTGAATGCGATTTATATTTTCCCGAATCAATTCATCAATATTATTGAAGTTAATGGATTCCTTCTGGATTTCGAGAATACTGATCACATATTGAAGGTTGTTTTTGACCCTGTGTTGTAGTTCGGAGAGCAGTGTTTGTTTTGCTCGAGATTCTTCTTAAGTTCTTCTACCTGGCTATTGATCAGCTTGTTTTGGGCATTAATTTTCCTGTTTTGAAAATAAAGCGCCACAGCAAAACCAGCGATTATAATTCCCAGAAAAATTGAAAAAAGTCAACCAGGCATCTTTAGTTTTTATAATTGACTCTTTTTATCATTTTCAAATTGCTGCGTAATTCTTTTTACCTCAGCGCTATTACTTTTCCTAAACATTTCAATCTCAATAGCATAAAACTCCTTAAGATATAACATAGCAGAATCCAGTTTACCGGCCATTTCAAACAACTTCGACTTCTGCAACAATAATGGAGCTTTGTATTTATCTATGTCTGTAAAATTGGATTCTTTTGTTCGCTCGAGATAAACAAATGAAGAATCATTGTACTTGAAAGCATTTTCCAAATCATCATGCTGTAAACTAAGCTTGGTGAGGTTGTTGTAAGTCAGTGACACTTTATTGAGATCGTCTCTTTTAAGATATTCATCTATGGTTAGCAGTTGATATTTAATGGATTTATTGTAATCCAATTTTGCATATAATAAACCCAGCAACAGATAGGAGTCCATTATATCATCGGCCATATTATTCTTTAAGGCATATTCCAATCCGGTATGTGCAAAGATGAGAGCAGAATCAGGGCGTTGAGTCACTCTATATGAGGAAGATTTTCTTACATAATATCTACTGTACAGCTTTTCAAGCCCATATTTTTTGCACAAATCAAGAGCCTGATCCAGACTTTTTTGACAATAATCATCATCGCCATTTTTTTCATAAATGAGTGCCAACTGTAAGTTTGCTTTGCAGGAAATTTCATGAAAGCCATTTGTCTTAGCTTCTTCATTGACAAATAAAAGAGTCTCCAGCGCTTCTTTGTCTCTCTCAATTCTCTCTTGTATAAATGCTTGTCGTAAAAGGACTTGCAACTTTTGTTCAAGCGATGACTTTGTCGAATTATCTTTATTTACAAGCGGTAAAATACTATCAATTAATTCCAGAGGATGCTGATAGTTTGACATATAAATAAAACTATCAATCCTTACTATTTGAGAATTTAAATCTGAATTCTGTGCAATGAGAATTTGATTCCAAAAGAAACTAAGAATAAAAAATTGTGGCAAATTTAATACGCATAATTCTTTGCCTCTACATTGGAGGCATTGTGTAACAGATGAAGAAATGACTGCTTAAATTCAGTTTTAGTCAGATTTTGAAATAAAGAAAGTGCCTTACAAGTATTGAATATAAAGTATAAATCAAATTCTCCCAAATGTAAGGTTCATAACTAATAATTACCAAAGATTTAATGATTCATGTTAAGTCGGGTTGATCGCAAAACTAAGCCGCCCGGCATCCATTCAGATCTCTGTCTGAGTAAATCTAAATGAACCCGGGTGTTCTGCTTAGCTTGGTTTTAAATAAACATAAAGATCAATTATTGACAACTGCTTCGAATAACCAGGTTGCATCCTGACGATACACGATATCTTTTCTCACATCATCGTTTGCCTGAGTTACTTTAAGTGCAAATCCCTGATGACGCAGATTCCATCCCGGAAATGCCTCAGACTCAAATGTCACATAATTTAAATTCATTGCCTCCTTTTCTTCCGGAGAACGAATGATAAAATGATGCTTGCTTCCACCGTTTATTTTAGTGATTTTAACAGATTTATCATCTGCCACACTCAGGTACATATCAGATTCGGGTGCATTTATCACTTTTAAAGCTATGATTCCTTTAGCAGCATCTAATACCACTTTTTCAATATGAAATACAGTTCCCGCTTTAGGAGCAATGATTTTTCCGCTCAAGTCCGCACCGGTATGTCCCATCCAGTAATCACTTCCTTTATCCACACGTTTTCCATGAATAGAATATGCATGCAATTTGAAATAATCAGGAAGTTTTACTGGAGCTACTTCAGCCGGAGCTTTTGTTTCTTCCATTTTAATATTGTCTAGCATGACATCTCCATCGGTTCCGTCAATTTCTCCTCTCAAACGCAAGGTACATGATGTTTTTGTTGCTCTGAAAACAGCTTCAAACTTAGTCCATGTTTCCAGTTCTTTCGGTAATGCTAAAACTAGTATGGAAACTCCATCAATGTCCACTGAAAAGGCATTTTTCGTTCTGTCTTTGTAATGCAGATGAACATTTTTTCCACCTTTATATTCACCGGAAACTTTGTACCAATATCCTACAGTTAAACCGGAAATCACCTGTGATACTGAAGGGTCATTGGCTCCCCTATTGATTCAACCAAATATATCCACCAGAATTGCCCCCCAGTTGCTGATCGTTGCCAATTCTACAGTCCATGGATGAAGAAGGATTTCCGTCGAAAGTTCCGTTTTTTACCAGGCTACTATCTGCAGAAGCGCCTGAGGAAGCAGCTGATGCCTGGTGTGTCCACACTGATTTACCAGCTGCATCGTACATAGTGAGTATGCCTGAATTTTCCATAACCAGGCGCACGCCTTGCTTCCGGAAGCCATAAAAGTGGCTGTACTCCAAACCGATTCTCCTTTCGCATTGAAACCACACAGACTTCCACCCTGGAATCCATATTTCACGACTCCTTTTCCATTGGACATACTACACCAAACAAAAGTGGTCTTGTTTTTATACATACAGAAATTTCCATCCTCTTGCAGAACTACATGGTACTCTCCGCTTGCAGAAACCAATGATTCTCCTTTGGACAAGCTCTGAAAATCATACATTACAGCCATAAATGCAGCATTGGTACCTATGCTTTTTCCTGAAGCATCATAGAATACCAGATAACCATTGTCGTCCAACATAAATCTGGAACAATTCGCGCCACTTGCCCAGAAGGCCTGTGTACTCCAGACGGTATTTCCTGAAGCGTTAAACAACTGCAAATATCCATCCTGAATACGGCAGCTCACCCCTCCCACCCCACTAGTCATGGTAGACCATATTATGGCATTTTTGCTGTTGAAAATGCACAAACTTCCATTGCTAATTGCCATATAATATGCACCACTAGCGCAGGTCATCCTGGAGTCAGCAGAGAAAGATTGTCCGCTTGCAAATGAACTGCTGAAGGCATTGCTGTTACCTATGTTCTTCCCGAAGCATCATAGAATACCAGATATCCATTATCGTCAAGGGTAAATCTGGAACACTTAGATCCTGCAGCCCAGTACGATCCTGTGCTCCATACACTGGCTCCACCTGCATTGTACAATTGCAGATATCCATCCTGGATTCGGCAGCTTGTAGCTCCTGATCCGCTGGTCATAGATGACCAAACAATTGCGTTTTTGTTATTAAATATGCACAGACTTCCATTGCTCAATGCCATGTAATAAGCACCATTCGCACAGGTCAATTTGGATTCAGCCGTGAATGACTGACCTGATGCAAAGGAACTGCTGATTGCAGCACTGTTGCCAATACTTTCCCAATTGCATCATAAAACACAAGGGAACCATTGTCATCCAGATTAAATCTTAACACTTAGATCCTGCAGCCCAATAATTGCAGTGCTCCATACACTTGCCCACCTGCATTATACAATTGCAGATATCCATCCTGAATCCGAGCAGCTTGTAGCACCTGAACCATTAGTCATAGAAGACCATACTATAGCGTTTTTATTATTAAATATACACAGGCTTCCATTGCTCAATGCCATGTAATACGCGCCATTTCCACAAGTTAATTTAGATTCAGATGTGAATGACTGACCTCCTGCAATGAGCTGCTGAATGCAGAGTTGTTGCCAATACCTTACCACTGCCTGCATCATAAAATACCAGATATCCATTGTCATCCAGATTAAATCTTTGAACACTTAGATCCGGCAGCCCAGTAAGATGCAGTGCTCCAAATACTTGCTCCACCTGCATTGTATAATTGCATATATCCATCCTGAATACGGCAGCTAGTTGCTCCTGAACCGGCAGTCCATGATGACCAGGTGAGTGCATTATTTGCATTGTAAATACAAAGATTACCATCTGATTGAAGTGTGAAATAATATGCTCCATTTGCACAATGCATTTTTTGGCCGCTTGTAAAATTATCTCCAGTTTTCAGTTCTGTAATCTTCCCCGAACCAGATGAGGAAGCATTACCGGAACTTTTACTCGTCCAAACAACTTTACCCGAAGCGTCATATGATACAAGGTCTCCTGTGTTTTCAAGAACCAGTTTTACTGCTGAAGTGCGTGTTTGGCCACTACCCCAGATGAGCACATATTTGTCAGTAAGAACCTGAAGATTGCCGTCTTTTGTAAAAGTAAGTCTTGTAGCTCCTTTGCCGTGTGTCATTGTTCCCCATACAAATGTAGATTTGTTCTTATACACGCAAGCATTCCCATCCTGCTGCATGATGAAGTGGTATTCTCCATTAGCAGAAGTAATTTGGTCATTTAATTTTAGTGACTGATTTAGTTCCAAAAAATTCCTGGCAGCCACTTGATTACCAGAATTATTTTGATCAGAACTTTTCCAAATTGCCTTGCCACTAATACTATACACAATCAACTCTCCACTATCTTCAAGTACAAGTCTGGATCCTTCGTTGCCAAAGGTATTTGTCCCCCAGATGTACACATATTGTTTGTTATAATACAAAGATTGCCATCTTTTTGCATGATGAGCTTGACGCCACCTTTATTTTGAGTTCCGGAGCTCCAGACCAGAGAAGATTTATTCTGAAAAACACACAAACTGCCGTCCTTTTGTAATACCAGATTGTAGATTTTATTATTGGAAATCAGACTATTTTCCGTAGTCAAAATCTGAGTGGATTCCAGACAGTTTCCTTTCAAAGTTGTAGAACTTTGAGTTGTAAGAGACTCAAACAACCACGATGCATCTTGTCTGTAAACAATATCCATTCTGGCATTCGGAACAGCTTCACTAATTTTAAGCTCAAATCCCTGATGACGCAAATACCAGTTTGGAAAAGCAACTGACTCGAAAGAAACAAAATTAAGTGTCGCAGCTTCCTTTTCCTCCGGGAATCGGATACTGAAATGATGTCTGTTACTCCCGGAAGTAGCTTTAGATAGCTTAACCAACTTATCATCCATCACACACAAGAACATGTCAGGTTGATTCGCATTCAGCACTTTAAGCGCAATGATTCCTTTAGATTTATCGATTGACACTTGTTCAAACTGTAGAATATTGCCATCAGCCGGCTTAATAATTTTACATGAAATAGCAGCTGATTTATCTGCAGGATTATATCCAATCCAATAATCACTTCCGGTATTTACTCTTTACCATGAATAGAATAAGCATGCAACTGGAAAGTTCCGGGAATTTGGCTGGGTCTGATTTCTTCATCATTCACTGAGATTCTAATGCCTTTAATGCTGTTTCCATCAGGACACTGATCATACTGTACTATTAGAATACGGTTATCTTCACCTTTAACTAATTGACTCTTAAGGACCTTAGATTTATAATTTTCATCTACACTGATCAAATCAGAAGCAGGATGATAATATCCTTCCGGGCATTTACTATTGAAAATGTAAATTCTTGCAGCATCATCACCATGGTCGAGTGATACAATGAGTGCATTTACATTCACATTTGCCGGGACATGAACAATAGCTTGAAAATAAGTAAAATCCAGTTCTTCAAAACAATCTTTGAGGACGGACTTTCTATCAAATTGAACAGTCCCATCAGCCAATGTTTGAGCAGAAAACCAACCTGATTGATCTCTTTTGGGAAGGATAGCTTTCTTAAAAGCTTCCCTTCTTTGTTCATCAGATCTTGCCTGGAATCTGAGAGACCCCTCAGTGCCTTCATGTATTTGCCATGGGCTAATCCGGGACTGTTGAGCAGAAATGTTGACAGAAAATAACAGCAAAAAATGCCATCATATATCCGAACATTAAATGAGCCGAACTGCTGCTAATCAGCTGTAAAGCTCTGTTGTTTGTGGTTTGAGTTCCAAAAGTCATTTTGATAAGTATTTTGATTATGCACCAAACTTACTTTGGGAAATTCAAGCAAATTTAAAGGTGGGATATAATTGAGAATTTTGGGATGAATGGAATTCCATAATGGAAAATTGAAAATTAACAGCCAGAGGGAAGTAGTAAGTAGTAAGTAGTACCAGGTTTACGGTTTACCATTTTGGCTATTCTCCGTTTTGGCTGTTTTAGGATTACATTTCACGTTCCGCATTTTACACCACACTCAAACTCATCACCCACTATTCACGATTCACTATTCACGATTCACTATTCACGATTCAGCATTCACGATTCACCCTTGACGATTCACGATTCACAATTCTCCTCAGACTTTTTAGTGATGTGATGCAGCGTTTTGATACTTACATCGTATTTGATAAAGAAATATTTCATTCCGCCCTGAATCTACATGAGCGAGGACATTGTATTGCATGCTGTATTAAAGCCAGAAATGGTAAAACAGTTATTATCATTTTTGGTAATTGCTTCAAGCATCGGTTTGTCGGGACATGAGAATTTAGCGACGATAGACTCAGATTTCCTTTCTAAAAAACAAAAAGATTTTATCAGCAAGCACCAGAACTCACTTCATGCGCTCATCATGGATGAGTCAGGTAATTACAAGAGTAGAAAATTATTTCAAGTTCAGGGAACCGGCAAAAAAAAGACTATCACATTTAATGTAAAAGCGATCCGGCATATTTTAAATAATTTGACTGACAACAATTCTCGTTTGATCAAATACCCCTCCGCGAACATTTCAGACTCAAAATTCCGGTCAAGTATCCAATACTATGTTTTCAAAACCCTGAAGCATGATGAATATTTTGATATCCTGAATCTGGATGGTAGTATTAATATTCATTATCTCAACAATCAGATCACCGAAATTTATGGTCATGAACTGGATCCGGTAGAATTGAAGGAAGTACTATACTCTCTGGTTGATGTGGATGGCAATCAATTCGTCCTGGAGAAGAATGGGAAATTCTTTGCGAATAAGAAGTTGAGTGAGATTTTGTTAATCAAGAAGGGGTAGTGAGAAGGGATGAAAATGATGAAGTATATTAAATATTGGAGGATACTAATCCGATTAACTATTGTGCTCTAAATATTCTCCTATCAGTTTCATCTTTATAATAATTATCATTAAGCTTTGATAAGGGTATTTTGATATCATTTGCATTGTCAAATAATGTATCGCCTAGTATTTGCCATTTCTGTTTAATTGGTATGTTTAAACTTATGTAAATTGCAGTATCGGCCTTTAATTCTTCTAGTGTATAATCCAATGGTCCTTCTGGCATAAATCTTCTAAAGCTAATAAGTTCTCCATTTTGGTAGGATACTTTATATCGTACCATATATTTTTGACCATTAAAAACAACATCCTCATTTTCCTCATATGGTACAATATCCCATCTGACAGGGGTTACAATTAGTATTTCATCCACCAATTTAATGTCCTGTTTTTCAGGGCATAATAATGGTAAAAATAATAAGTACATAAATCTTAGCTGCATTACCTTCATAGGCAGTTTTATCTTAAACTAAATTTTATCATTCTTATTTACAAAAATTCGCCGAATTGCTTCATAGAATAAAACTTTGAGACATTAGAATCTTTAAGTTTGATTTGCTGGTCACTACCTTTTATTAAAACTCAATTTGAGAAGAAAATATATCCTATAATTATAAACAAACCAACGAAAGAAATCATACCAACTAAACCCATAAAACAACTTTTTCCAAACTCATCGCCCTCATCTCCACATGGATTCTGTAACCACTTTAATCTTTCTTTATTTTTGAAGATTTTGAAAATCAGATATAAAGTGTAATAGCCAAAAAAGCCAACTAACATGCGTCTAAACAAAATTTCTGCGAAAAAATCAAAAATCACTTCAGGTAATTATTAATAAATGATAAGCGTTAATTGTACTGAAAATAATGCCTAAATCAGACACCGCAGAAAGACAAAATTACATTTAAAACTTGATAGGCAAATATGTAATAGTTGAGACTACAACATTATCGCATTTTCCCGGAATCCAATTTGGCATACTCTTCAAAACTCGTAATGCCTCTTTCTCAACTTCAGTTAGTAATGTTTAGTCGATTTTAACCGTTAATAACGGTTAAAATCGGTTAAATCGATTTGAAGTGGTTGTTAGCCTACAAATTATCTATTCTGCCGGACTACATATTACCGATCCCATCCAAGAACAAACCACGTTTACTATAAAAGATAGAATTTCAGTAACACTCTCTGCCCTTTCATTACACTAATACACCATCACTTCAATTCACTTAAAATTTTATAATAAAAAACAGTAAACATTTTAATAGTCGTTTATAACGGTTAATAACGATTATTTTCTCCAATACAATGTATCACTACATCTTCCAATTGACAGAACCTCCATTTTCTTATTTTTCATTCAAATCCTTTATTATGCTCGAAAAAATTGTCGACTCTGTAAGCTCCCTTTCAAGGAAGATCTGACAAACTATTTCTGCTCTGTAACCTGCAAAATCCGTTTATCATATAAAACTGAATTATGTAACCAATGTAGCCTCAGCGAAAATTGACAAAAT
The DNA here is from genome assembly GCA_016706365.1 of Saprospiraceae bacterium. Taxonomy (GTDB): domain Bacteria; phylum Bacteroidota; class Bacteroidia; order Chitinophagales; family Saprospiraceae; genus SLDF01. The sequence goes on along the minus strand of JADJJU010000023.1, from coordinate 163,771 downwards.
CCTCCATCGAAATCGATCCATACTGCTGGAACTGATGGGCAAAATTCAACCCAAAAGAAAATCGGAGAAAGTAAATTTCTGGATGCAAAAAATTCAACTGGCACTATATCACTACCTACCACATTAACTCCCAAAACAAATTTGTCAATTACGTTTACGACTTCTCTGGATGATTTTCTCAGATCAGGAAATATTAATCAGAAGAGTGAGTAAACAACCTGCAACAAAATAATCTCAATCCCCTCCCCCCTGTCCCACTACCGCACACTGGGTGTATCATTTTCGAACAAGTATATAATATTTTTAATTTATAATTAACTATAATTCATACTCTTACACTTTGGCACACTTTTGACACTATTCTAAGTGTACAAAAACAAACAAAAAAGTGGACAGAGCCATCCCCAAGAAAAAATGGACAACCAAACGAATCCTGACGATCGCAGGAATCGTAGCAATCATAGCACTGATTTATTTTGCATATACTCAGACATCCGGAAAAAGCAGACTCAATGTGGACACCGAACGTCTCTCAATCGCAGAAATCAAAATGGGCAGCTTCAAAGAATTCATAACAGTAAATGGTATTGTGCTCCCCATCACGACCATTTATCTGGATGCACTCGAAGGTGGTCAAATCGAAGAGATATTTACGGAAGATGGAACGGTTCTTAAAAAGGATCAACCCATCCTGCGTCTTGCAAACACAGACCTGGAATTAAGCCTGGCTAATCAGGAAACAAGTGTTTTCGATGTATTGACTCAAATGCAAAATACCCGCAACAACGCCGAACAAAACACTATCCGCCAACTCAACCAACTGGCGGAAGTTGAAAATGCCCTCATGGAAGCTGAACGGATTTACAATCTCAACAAATCTCTCTTCAAGGAAAAAGTGATTGGTTCACAGGAATACAAATCCTCTGAAAACACTTACACCTACCAAAAAAGGAGACTGGAACTGACTAAACAAACCCTAAGACAGGATTCAGTCACCAACAAACAACAAATGGAACAGATGAATGAGTCTTACAAGCGTATGCAAAATGCGCTGAGACTCATGCGTCAGAAAGTGGATGACCTCATCGTTCGCGCTCCGGTCGACGGACAACTTACTTCCCTGGATGCAGAATTTGGCCAGTCAAAAAACAAAGGCGACAGACTAGGTCAAATTGATGTATTAAGTGGATTCAAAGTAAGAGCAGACATTGATGAACATTACATCTCACGTGTGTACACAGGCCTTGAAGCTGAATTCACTTTTGCAGGCGAAACATACCCACTTAGGATTAAGAAGGTATATACTCAGGTGACAAATGGAAGATTCCAGGTTGATATGGAATTTTCTGCTAAAATTCCGGAAGGAATTCGTCGCGGACAGACATTGCAAGTACGTCTGACATTGAGCGATGAAACCCAGGCTTTGTTGGTTCCCAAAGGAGGATTCTTCCAACAAACAGGTGGAAACTGGATTTTCAAAGTCAACGAAACTGGAAATCTCGCTTACAAAAACGACATACGCCTCGGCAGACAAAATCCGGAATACTACGAAATCCTGGAAGGCCTCAAAGAAGGTGACAAAGTCATCACCTCCAGCTACGAAAACTACGGAAACATGCAGGAACTTGTCTTAAAAAAGTAATTGTCCCACAATGCACCCACACCCTCAACCCTTCAATGAGCCACTCTCCCCACTCTTCACCCACACTACGGCTGTTCGCCAGTAGCTAGAAGCCAGAAGCTAGAAACAAACGTTCTCACGAGCTAAACTGCAATTAACAACTTAACCGATTAACTGATAAACAATGATTAAAATTAGTAATCTCGAAAAAATCTACCGCACAGAAGAAGTTGAAACGGTAGCGCTGAACAAACTGAATATCGAAATCAAAGAAGGTGAATTTGTTGCCATCATGGGGCCCTCCGGTTGTGGCAAATCTACTCTTCTAAATATCCTGGGTTTGCTCGACGATCCTGATTCAGGAAGTTATCTGTTCAATGGAATCGAAGTAGCTCATTTCAATGAACGCAAACGTGCAGACCTTCGCAAACATAATATCGGATTTGTGTTTCAAAGCTTCAATCTGATCGATGAATTGACCGTGTACGAAAATGTAGAGCTTCCGCTGATTTATACAGGTGTCAAAGCTGTAGATCGCAAATCAAGAGTGGAATATGTTCTGGACAAAATGCAAATCATGCACAGACGTAAACACTATCCTCAACAATTATCAGGAGGTCAGCAACAAAGAGTTGCCGTAGCCAGAGCAGTAGTGAATCAGCCAAAGTTGATTCTCGCAGATGAGCCTACAGGAAACCTCGATTCCAGTAATGGAAATGAAGTGATGCAATTGCTCACAGACCTCAATGAACAAGGCACAACTATCATCATGGTAACGCACTCAGAACACGATGCAAAATTCAGTCACCGAATCATAAGAATGCTGGATGGACAGACAGTAATGGAGAATTTTCTGGCCTGAGTTTTTGGACTATATCAAATCAAATATCATGAATTCACTTCATTCAAATACAAAAATCAACAGTAACCCGGGTGACCGTAACACGACCTTGATCCGCCTTGTTGGAGCGTCACTCGGGCTGTTGATTTTCCTTCCTCAAAACAATGGCGCCGGTCAAATATTTCAGCAAAATCTTACTTATTCAGCTGCTGCAATAGTTGCCATCCTATTATTGATGTTAGGCCTACAGTGGAGAAAAATGAATTTAGAATCCGAAGAAGAATTTCCTACAAGTAAATCAAAAGGGGTAGGGGGAAAAAAAGAAAAAAAAAAGGAGGGAAAAAAGGGAAAAAAAAAAAAAAAAAAAAAGGAAAAAAATGGGGGGGAACCGGGGAGGGGAAGGAGGGGGGGGGTTAAAAAAAGAAGGGGGAAAAAAAAAAAAAAACCCGAAAAAAAAAAGGGAAAAAAGGGGGGGAAAAAAAAAAAAAAAAAAAAGAACGGGAAAAAGAAACAAAAAAAAAGGGGGGGGGGGGGAAAAACCCCCGAAAAAACGGGGGGAAAAAAAAAAAAACAAAAAACCGAAAACGGGAAAGGGGGGGGGGAAAAACCCCCAAAGGGAACCAAAACCCCCCCCAAAAGCAAGGGGGAAAGGGCCCGGGGAAAAGGAAAAAACCCGGGGGGGAGAAAAAAAAGGGGGGGGGGGGGAAAATGCGGGGGAAAAAAGGAGGGGGGAAAAAGGGGGGGCGGGGGCGGGAAAAAAGGGGGGGGGAAGAAAAAAAGCGGCCCCGAAAAAAAAAGGGGGAAAAGGGGGGGGGGGGAAAAAAACCCGAAAAGGGGGAAAGAAAAAAAAAGGGGAAAAAAAAAAAAAGGGGGAAACCCCCCCCCATAAAGAAAAAAAAAAAAGGAGGGAAAAAAACCGGGGAACCCCCCAAAAACCCCCAAAAAAGGGAAAAAAAAAAAAAAAAGGGGGGGAAAAAAAAAAACCCCCCCAAAAAAAAAAAAAAAAAAAAAAAGAAAACGGAAGAGAACCCCCCCCAAAAAAAAAAAAAAAAAAAAAAAAAAAAAAAAAAAAAAAGAAAAAGGCGGAAAAAACCGGGGGGGGAAAAAAGGGACCGGAAGGGAAAAAAAAAACCAAACGCCCCCCCCCCCCCCGGGGAAAAGAAAAGGGGGGGAAGGGGCCCCCGTGGGGGGTGGGCGGGGGGGGGGGCCCCGAAAAAAACCCGCCAACCCCCCGGGGGGGAACCCCCGGGGAAAAAAAAAAAAAAAAAAAAAAAAAGGAAGGGGCCCCAAAAAAAAAAAAAATTGTGGTTTTTTCTGGGAAAGGGGGGGGAGGAACCCCCCCGCCCCGGAACCCCCTTTACTACGGGGCCAAAAAACTTTGGCCAAAAAAAAAACAACAAAAAAAAAAAAAAAAAAAAAACACCAATTTCACCCCTCCCCCCAAAATTTCCCTCCCCCCCCCCCCCGGAAAAAAAAAGAAAAGGCCCGACAAAACCCGGGCGGGGGGGGGGGGAAAAGAAACAAAAAAAAAAAAAAAAAAAAAAAAAAACTTTCAACAGAAAAACTCCCCGGGAAAAAACTTTAACCCCCCCAAAAAAAAAGGAAACAAAAAACGGGGGGGGGAAAACCGGAAAAAAAAAAAAAAAACCCCGAAAAAAAAAAAAAAAAAAACAAAGGATGGGCCCCCCCAAAAAAAACCCAACAAAAAAAAACCCAAAAAACCGGGGGAAAAAAAGAAAAAACAACCCGGGAAAAAAAAAAGGGGGAGGAAAAAAAAAAAAGGGGGGGGGGGGGGGGGGGGAGCCCGGGGGGCAAAGGGGGGGGGGGGGGGGGGGGGGGAAAGGAAAAAAACCCCCCGGGGAAAAAAGGGGGGGGGGGGGGGGGGGGGGGGAAAACAAAGGGGGGGGCCTGATATCATGTTTACAAATTATCTGAAGATAGCCTGGAGAAATCTTATTAAAAACAAGACCTTTTCCATCATTAATATTTTTGGTCTTGCTATCGGTCTTGCCAGTTTTATGCTGATTGCATTGTATGTGGTAGATGAGAAAAGCTATGATAAGTTTCATGTAAATGCATCTGATATTTACCGAATTCATTCTGATATAAAATTCGGTGGAAATGAATTACATATGGCAGTTTCCAGTGATGCCATTGGGCAGGCATTGAAAAATGATTACCCTGAAGTAAAGGAGTATGTCAGATTTTATAATTCCAGTGGTTCAAAATTAATTAAAAAAGGAAATGATTTTATTAATGAACCGAGGGTAGTTCATGCAGATTCCACCCTTTTTGATGTATTTACATTACCAGGAATTGAAGGAGATACCAAAACCGCATTGAATGACCCGAACACCGTAGTGCTCACAGAATCTTCTGCTCGAAAATACTTCGGAACAACCGCTATTGTAGGGAAAACAATTGAAATAAAAGATGATGAAAACCCTGTTTACACGGTCAGGGCAGTGATTGAAGATATGCCCCGAAATTCACATTTCCATTTTGATTTCATCTTCAGTATGGACAATGTGGATTATGGTTGGGGTAATTTTTTGTCCCATAATTTTCAAACTTATATCCAATTACAGAAAGGAACTGACTATAAAGAATTCGAGAAAAATTTTGTGCAGTTTATTGATAAATACATTTTACCACAGGCACAGCAATTTATGGAAATCGGATCCATGGCTGAATTTAAGAGTGCAGGAAACAAACTCGAATACACACTAATGCCCTTGACCGATATTCACCTTCATTCTGACAGGGCTGTAGAAATGGGAGTGAATGGAAATATTCAATACGTTTATATTTTTTCTGCAATTGCAATCTTTATACTGCTGATTGCCTGCGTCAATTTCATGAACCTGTCCACTGCCAGATCAGCTAACAGAGCGAGAGAAGTAGGTATTCGCAAAGTATTGGGCACAGAGAAAAAATCCCTCATAATTCAGTTCCTTGCGGAATCTATTTTCCTGGTTTTCATTTCACTTATACTGGCAATTGTTATTTCGTATTTGTCCATCTCATACTTCAATGAAATTTCAGGAAAGGAATTAGTATTCACAGACCTTTTAAATCCCGGATTTCTTTTAGCCCTGGTTTTACTTCCTGTAGCTGTAGGTGGGCTTGCAGGCACATATCCGGCTTTCTTTTTATCCTCTTTCAAACCAATCAATGTACTCAAAGGAAGAATTCATCAGAGCTTTAGTAAAAGTAGCCTCAGAAGTGGCTTGGTAGTTTTTCAGTTTGCTACTTCTATTATATTGATTATCTGCACCATAGTTGTTTTTTTACAGCTTGAATTTATTCAAAATAAAAAAATAGGTTTCAATAAGGACCAGGTCTTGATCATTCAGGGAACAGATGCTTTAGGAAACAGTGTGGATGCATTCAAAGATGAAGTAGCTAAAATGGGAGGTGTAAAATCTGCCTCATTTGCCGGTTTCATACCTGTGAGCAATTCATCCAGAACAGACAATACTTTCTCCACAGAACCGGTGATGACCGACAAAACGGCTCTGAGTATGCAGATTTGGAATATTGATTATGACTATATTCCTACGATGGGTATGGAAATGTCGGATGGGAGAAATTTTTCAGCAGAATTTGGATCTGATTCTACAGGCATCATCATCAATGAAACGACGGCTAAACTCATCGGTGGAGAAAATCTGATCGGTAAAAAAATATATGGAAATGATGGAAATCCCGGCCAATCAATTCCGATGACAATTGTAGGAGTTGTAAAAAATTTCAACTTTGAATCCCTTCGTGAAAATGTGGGTCCCCTAAGCTTCAAACTTGGTAACAATAAATGGGCAACGGCTTTTAAAATAGAAGCTTCGGACGCTTCGGATTTGATTGCCAATATTGAAGATAAATGGAAAGAAATGGCTCCTGGCATGCCTTTCAGTTATAATTTCCTCGATGAATCCTTTGACCAAATGTACATGGCGGAGCAGAGAATAGGAAAAGTTGCTCTGTCTTTTGCCATCCTTGCAATTTTGATTGCCTGCCTGGGATTATTTGGGCTGGCCACATATATGTCAGAACAGAGAACCAAAGAAATAGGAGTGAGAAAAGTATTGGGTGCTACTGTACCATCTATTGTCTCCTTGCTTTCACAGGACTTCATAAAACTGGTTCTCATTGCAGCGATAATTGCCTTTCCACTTTCCTGGTGGGCGATGAATTCATGGCTGGAAGAGTTTGCATACCGAATTAATATTGCCTGGTGGATCTTCTTGATTGCCGGTTTATCTGCCATTTTAATAGCGCTTGTGACTGTAAGTTATCAGGCCATTAAGGCAGCCATTGCTAATCCAGTAAAAAGTTTGAGAACCGAATAATAAACACAGTCATGATCAGAAATTATTTCAAAATCGCTCTGAGGAATCTTTGGAAAAACAAAGCATTCGCAGCTATAAACATTTTTGGCCTGGCTATTGGAATAGCAGCAGGAATTGTAATAATGCTCTTTGTATCCTTTGAGAATAGCTTTGATAAAGTCCACAGTAAAAACATATATCGACTGAATGAAGTGCAAAAATTTGAAGGCATGGTTCAGTCTCAAAATGTGGCACTGTCGATGTATCCTATGGGCCCCACTCTCATGTCAGAATTTCCTGAAATAAAGAATTATACCCGCATAAGACAGGCAGAGAAACTGGATCTGAATAATGGAGATTTACGCATTATTATTCCTACACTTTTTTATGTTGATTCGACTTTTTTGGACCTTTTTGATTTTAAGATGCTTATTGGAAACAGAGAAAACGTACTGAAACATCCAAATAGCATTGTGTTGACAGAAGAGAGTGCAAAAAAACTTTTTGCAGACGAAGATCCGATCGGTAAGACACTTAAGAAATTTGTAGGCGATACTATAACTTATACAGTGACAGGGATCATTGAGAATGTTCCTGAGAATTCTCACCTTCAATTCGATGCACTGGCCTCATTCAGCACTATCGTCAGGCCCTGGGATAAAGACAATTGGGGAGGAAACTGGCTGGTCACATATCTTGAACTAAAAGAAAATACGGACATAGCTTCTATGGAAAAGAAATTTCCGGATTTTCTGAAAAAATATATGACAGAAGGCGAAGGCTGGAAGTTTTACGAATTGTTTCTCCAACCTCTCAGTGCAGTACACAGCGGCTCAGCGGACATTACACATGACTACCTGAATTTTAAAAAATTCGATAAGAAGTACACCGCCATATTTTCTATCGTTGCTTTCATAATATTGTTGATTGCGGGAATCAATTTCATGAATCTTTCAACAGCAAGAGCAGTTGAAAGATCCCGGGAGGTAGGAATCAGGAAAACAATAGGGGCAGAACGTTATCAATTAGCTGCTCAATTTTTGGGAGAATCAATGTTACTTTCCATTGCAGCGCTTCTCATAGCAGTGACAGTTGTAAAGCTTTCATTACCCTCTATTAATCAGCTTAGTCAAAGGGAGCTTTCGCTTCCATTAACCGATCTTTCCTTGTTATCTTCTATTCTTGCAGGTACATTGATTTTGGGTTTATTTGCAGGAATTTACCCGGCTTTATATCTCTCTTCCTTTAATCCTATTAGGGTGTTGAAAGGTGCTTTGAACCCCGGAAAAAGTAAAAGTGCATTGAGAAATGCACTTGTAATCAGCCAATTTACCGTAGCAATTCTCCTGATCATAGGTACCGTTTTCGCATTGAGACAATTGAAGTTTATGCAAACGAAAGATCCGGGTTTCAATAAGGATCAGGTTGTAATTATTCCTTTGAACAGAGTTACTTCTGAAAGATACGAAACGCTGAAAGCAGAATTATTGACGAATACAGCCATTACTGCAGTGACTGCAGCGCAACAAAGACTTGGGAATAACCTTCATCAGGGCGGTATGCTATTTCACGGAGAAGGACCCGTGAGAGAACTCACATCATCTCAGGTAATTGTGGACCCTGATTATCTCAGCCTTTATAATATACCTGTTATCGCCGGAAGGGATTTCACAAATGAAGAAAGCGATAATGCCAGGGCATATATTATCAATGAGACGATGGCGAAAGAACTTTTGCAAGATCCTTTAAGTACAGACTATTCGACATTAATTGGTAAAAAATATGGTTTTGGAGGAATGGATTCGATAGGTTTTATTGCGGGAGTAAGTAGAGATTTCAACTTCAACTCATTGCATCATAAAATTGAAACGCTTAGTATTTTCTGCCAGAAAGATTGGGGCTTCGCAGAAGTGTCAGTCAAAATTAATGGAGCAAAGCTTGAAGAAGCGATCAGTAATATTTCTGCTTCCTGGGAAAAAGTCAATCAGGATCAACCATTTGAATTCAGTTTTCTGGATGAACATTTTGAGGAAATGTATACCGCGGACAGTGCAGTAAGCAAAGTAGTTAGTATTCTGGCCGGGCTTGCGATTTTGATTTCCTGTCTGGGATTGTTTGGACTCGCATTATATTCTTCCGAAAAACGCGTGAAAGAAATAGGCATCAGGAAAGTGCTGGGAGCCTCAGTTCAGAATATAACAACTATGCTATCCAGAGATTTTATCAAACTGGTATTGATTTCCACTTTAATTGCCTGGCCTTTGGCCTGGTTCGGAGTGAGGCGCTGGTTGCAGGATTTTGCATATAGAGTGGATATGGACATCTGGATATTTATTGCAGCCGGATGTATTGCTTTAATAATTGCGCTGCTGACTGTGAGTTTACACGCGATCAAAGCAGCCATCGCAAATCCAGTCCAGAGTTTGAGAACCGAATAAATCAAGCATCATGTTTAAAAATTATTTTAAAATCGCCATCCGGAATTTATCCAGAAATACAATCTATTCCTTTATCAATATATCGGGATTGAGTCTGGGGCTGGCATGTGCAATGCTCATTATTTTATATACAAAGGATGAATTGAGTTATGATAAGTTTCATGAAAAAACTGAATCAATTTACCGCATAGCTTCTTGTGGGATTAACCCTGACGGAAGCAAGGATTATTGCGGCGGTCAAACAGGATATTTTCAAGGCCCCAAATTTATGGAAGGAATTCCTGAAATCAAATCTTATGTGAGATACCAGAGTACTTTCTATGATATTAAGCAGGGAAATGAAGTGCAGAGCAAAGAAATACTGATGGTTGATTCTAATTTTTTCTCAGTCTTTTCTTTTCCATTACTGAGTGGTAACGAATCAACTGCTTTGTCATCCCCGCGTTCAATTGTTATTTCTGAAGACCTGGCAAAAATTCAATTTGGAACTGTAAATGCTCTGAATGAAACCATTCTGATTAAAGATGGAGAAAATTTTGAGCCTTATACTGTCAAAGGGATTGCAAAAAAATGCCCTCAGAATTCATCTATCAAATTTGAAGCCTTAATACCCATTGTAGTAAGCGCTGAGGAAATGGCAAATAGCGAAAATTGGTTTAATTTTTTTCTGAATACTTTCGTGGTGTTGGAAAATGGAACATCCGTTCCTGAACTTGAATCAAAAATGAAAATGGTATATGAATCAGATGCCGGATCTACTATTGAATTAATGCGTGAAAAATATAGTATTGAATCTTCAATTTTGTACTCCCTACAGCCACTTTCCGATATACATTTAAGTGAAACATTCACGGCTGAAAACGGTCTGGTCGATGCAAGCGATCCTATGTATTCATATATTTTATCAGGAATTGCTTTATTTATTTTATTAATTGCATGTTTTAATTTTATCAATCTTACTGTAGCCAGATCTGTCAAAAGGGCCAAAGAAATCGGAATCAGAAAGGTAGTAGGTGGTGCCAGGAATCAATTAATTGCACAATTCATGGGAGAATCTTTCATCATTTGTTTTGCTGCATTCCTTTTTGCTATTCTGATTGTCCAGTTATCCTTACCCGCCTTCAATCACTTATCTAATAAAGCTCTTTCATTATCTTATCTGCTTGACCTGAAATTAATATTACAATACATCGGGCTATTTCTCATTACAGGATTTCTGGCCGGTCTGTACCCTTCGATAATTATTTCCAATTACAATCCGGTCAAGACTTTGTACAGCCGCTTCAAATTAAGCAGCAAAAATTATTTGCAGAAAGGATTGGTGGTAATACAGTTTGCTATGGCAACATTATTAATCATTGCTACCATTACGATTTACAATCAATTCAATTTTCTGACAAATAAAGATTTGGGATACGATGATAGCAACATTGTCCTCATAGAAAAATATAGTCTGAGCAGGAACGAAGCTAAGGTTTTTAAAGAAGAGCTTTTGAAGAACCCAAACATCATTGACGTTGCCCCTAAAAATGGGGGCGGTTGGGGAACCAGAGCTAAAATTAATGGGGATACTGAAATAGAATTTGATTTTGAAACAGTCGATGCTTCTTATCTGCCCATATTTAAGATACCACTTAAAGATGGCCGAAACTTTTCTTCGGACTGTCCTGCAGACTCCACATCATCGGTTTTGGTAAATGAATCATTTGTTCGCAAAGCAGGCTGGGATAATCCAATCGGTGAAGAAGTTGATTTCTGGTATAATGAAAATGATAAGTATAAAATAGTCGGAGTTGTAAAAGACTATCATTTCTCTTCTCTTTCACAGGAAATCAGGCCCCAATTATTTACTATGAAACCTTCAAATCCTTATGGGATGGCTATCATAAAGATTAGACCCGGTTCGGAAACAGAAAGTCTGAAGCACATTGAAGCTACCTTTAAAAAACTATTTCCTGTTAATCCCTTTTCTTACGAATTTAAAGATCTGGCCAATCTGAAACAATATGAGGCCGAAGCGAAGTGGAAGCAAATGATGCTATTTGGAGCATTCCTCACAATATTTATTTCGGGAATTGGACTTTTTGGTCTTTCTGTTCTATCAGCTCAAAGAAGAATTAAAGAAATTGGTGTTAGAAAAGTTTTGGGAGCTTCTGTGCAGGTAGTTGTCGCAATTCTGTCTGTTGATTTTCTTAAATTAGTAGCAATGTCACTTTTGCTTGCAATGCCTCTTGCCTGGATTTTAATTAATAAATGGCTTGAAAAGTACCCTTACAGAATTGAGGTGGGCTGGCAGATTTTTGCAATTGCAGGATTTACAGTTATGGCTATTGCATTTATAACTGTGAGTTTTCAATCAATTAAGGCAGCTATTACCAATCCTGTGAACAGTTTAAGATCAGAATAAAAATATCAGCCTTATGATTTTACTTAATAGTGGTATCCGAAACTTATGGAAAAACAAAACCTATAGTGCAATTAATATTACAGGCCTGGTAGTAGGAACAGTTTGTTGTCTGTATTTACTTCTGTACGTAGGTGAGCACTATTCATTTGACACTCATCACGAGGATAATGAGAATATATACAGGATAAACACAACACTAAAGTCTTCTGATAATACAGCAATTCTGGCTTCTGCCTCCCCTCCTATTGCGCCTGCGCTGGATAAAGACTTTGCTGAAGTTGTTCAGTCCACGAGAGTCGTAAATACATTCAATGTCAAAAAGCATCTTTTACTATATGAAGAAAAATCATTTTATGAGGAAAAAATGCATTACGTCGACTCTACATTTTTTGAAATTTTCAGCTATCATTTTGTTTATGGTGATTCTGAAACTGCATTGAAGGAGCCAAATTCTGTCGTACTATTTGAATCCATTTCTCAAAAAATATTTGGCACTGAGAATCCGGTAGGCAAGACAATAATAATTGACAATTCCTATGGGAAATCGCCATTTAAAGTAACAGGCGTAGTAAATGAATCTCTGGGTAAATCACATTTACAGACCAATATTCTGCTCACAATGAATAGCGGGGGGCTGGGAGAATATGTGATGGGAAATGATGCCTGGGCAGGTAATAATTTTGCATATTCCTATATTAAGTTACACCCTGAAACTGATGTAACACAATTTGAAAAAAAGCTTCCCGACTTTTTAAACCTGTATGGACATCAGCAATTAAAAGACTTTGGATTCAATAAAACTATTCACTTACAATCTATAAGTTCGATTCACAATACTGTAGGTTTTGAGAATGAAGCAGGCAAAATTGTAAGTTCATCTTTCCTTAAATTTCTACTAATCATTGCAGGATTAATTCAGCTGATAGCATGCATTAATTTTATGAATCTCTCAACAGCACGTGCTTCCATGAGAGCGAAAGAAGTTGGCGTAAGAAAAGTAATCGGAGCAGGAAAGTTTGATCTCATCAGACAATTTTTGGGAGAGTCTATGATCATTTCATTTGTCAGCATCATTCTGGCACTTTTCATTCTTTATTTGGCCATGCCTTTGTTGAATCAATTAACCCAATCTGAGCTTTCCTTCTCATTGCTAAAAGATATCAATTATCTAACCGCGATTGCAGGTCTGACAATAATCACCGGCCTGATCGCAGGAAGTTATCCCGCATTTTACCTCTCAGCATTTCAGGTGGTAAAAGTGTTTAAAGGAGAATTTAATAATTTCATTTCGGCCACCGGAGTCAGAAAATCACTGGTCGTTTTTCAGTTTGTGTTTTCTATATCACTGATTACCGGCATTATCATCATAAAAAGTCAGTTAAACTTTCTTCAAAATAAAGATTTGGGGTTCGAGACTGATCAGCAGTTGATATTTACCTTTCATACTGATGACACCAAAGCTGTGATACCGGCATTCATCGAAGAATTGAAGCAATTGCCTGAAGTTAGTGTCGTAAGTAGAGCCAACAATTATCCAAGTCAATTTGTGTTCAATGATATGAGTCTGTATCCACCAGGAGGTAATATGGCTCAAGCAATCGGCATTCAATTCATGGTCGCTGATGAGCATTTTATTGATGCAAATGGTATAGAATTACTTAGTGGTAGAAATTTCAGACTTCATGATTCAACAGGCGTTCTGGTAAATGAATCAGTGATCAAAAAAATGGGACTGAATACTGAAACTGCTCCGGGAACAAGAATATATTCACAGAGAGGCTCGACAGAAGAAGATATCATTTTCTATGAAATACTGGGTGTAATGAAAGATTTCAATTACAATTCCCTGCACGTCGAGCTCAATCCATTTATGATGCAATACGATCCTCAGAATCCATCTCTTGCAAATGTAATTGTGCGCACAGAGTCCGAAGACTATGCTTCACTGTTGGCGAAAATTGAAAAAATATGGAACGCGAAAGTCCCTTCTACTCCATTTGAATATGTATTTCTGGAAGATGAAGTCCAGAAGCAATATGAAACAGAATCTACATTATCGGGAATTATAAATGCATTCACAATGATCGCCATTCTTATTTCTGCCTGGGTCTGTTAGGGCTTACCATTTTCAGTACTGAGCAGAGAAAAAAAGAATTTGGAATCAGAAAAGTAATTGGAGCAAGTGTTTCGGATATTGTAGCATTAATCTCGAAGGATTTTATGTACTTGATATTAATTTCCTTTGTAATTGCTGTTCCGGTAGTGTGGTGGGCAATGAGTGAATGGCTGAAGGATTTTGCCTATCAGATTGAGATGCGCTGGTGGATGTTTGCACTGGCAGGATTGATTACAGGATCGTTCGCTTTACTCACAATTTGCTTGCAAGCACTGAAACCGCCATTGCTAATCCTGTTCAAAGTCTTAAGTCAGAATAATTTCAATTTTTCATCCTAGAAAAATAACGAAAATGATAAGTCAATATTTCAAACTTTCCTGGAGAAACCTGTTAAAAAACAGACAATTCTCAGCATTGAATATCCTGGGATTATCATCAGGCCTTGCTATTGCATTACTGCTGATTCTGTACATCAGGGATGAAAAATCATATGATCAGTACCATGAAAATGCTGACAGGATCCAAAGGATTTGTCTGACATTGAATTATGATGGAGAAGAGAAGAAAGTAACAACAGCACCTAACGCCGTTGGACCAACTGTTCTAGAAAATCTATCCGGTGTAGATGAGCAGGTTAGGATTCTCAACCACAATTTCGGAGATATCGCATTTATCAATTCAGGAGAAAAACAAATCTCCACACCACATTTGGTGTGGGCAGATCCATCGATTCTGAATGTTTTTGATATCCCACTAATTCGCGGAACAAAGAAAGAAGCTTTGTCCGCTCCAGGAAAAGTGATTCTGAGTGAAAAAATGGCAAAAACCATCTTTGGAGATGAAGATCCAATGGGCAAAAAAATAAAAATCGATCAAGTTCTGGATGTAGAAATCAGCGGAGTTTATAGAGATTTTCCGGAAAACTCCTCTATGAATCCTGAAATTATAGGCTCTTTCAATTCCATGGAATGGGCAAGTAAAGAACTGGTCTGGAGTAATGCCAGTTTTGAAACTTATCTCCTCCTGAAAGAAGGTACTGATCCTCTGGAGTTGGAACAGCAAATACAAAGCCTGGTAGAGAGAAATGTAGCCGAGGAAAATCGCTATTATTCCGTTTGGCTTCAATCCCTTAATGATTTGCATTTACATTCTACTGAAATGCAATTTTCAGGAGCCGTAGTTGCTTTAAAAGTCGGAGATGCCAGACAAATAAATTTGTTGCTTATTTTAGCATTGATCATACTTGGAATTGCTGCCACCAATTATATGAATCTTTCAACGGCAAGATCTCTTGCCCAGAGTAAAGAAGTCGGAATCAATAAAGCAATTGGTGCGCACAGATCTCATCTTATTACCCGATTTTATGTGGAGACATTTTTATTGGTAACGATTTCCATGATAATTGCATGCCTGCTGATTCTGGCTATTCTTCCCTTTTTTAATAAGATTGTAGATAAGCATCTAAGTATCCATGATGTGTTCAATCCGGCAATTCTTGCTTCTGCTGCGTTAGTAGGCGCTATGCTGACCTTATTGTCCGGTTTTTATCCTGCCTTATATTTATCGGGTTTCCAGCCTAAGTTTCTGCTCAACACGTCTTTCAGAAAACAAACTTCGGCCGGAACTTTCAGAAAAGCCTTGGTGATAACACAATTCTCTGCATCTGTCATTCTAATTGTTGGGACCATCGTCTGCTACAAGCAGGTTCAATACATACAGGACAAAAACCTGGGATTCAATCCGGAACAGGTCATTGCGATATCAACAGCTGCAGCAGAAGATATTGGTCAAATTGAGTCATTGCGTGAAGGCATTATTACTTTAGCAAGCGTACAGGAAGTTGCAAGAGCACAAACTTATCCGGGGAAAGGAGGCAGTGGAAGATCCATTCACAAGCCCGGATACGAGGATAAAGTTATAGCTATCACCACTAATCAGGTAACTCCAGAAATCACTGAAGTCCTGGATATGCATTTAATATCAGGTCAGACCTGACCACAACGCTCTCATAAGGACGACCCATATTGTTCTGTCATTTTAAATCAAAAAGCTATTGAATTTCTTGGATACACCGCAGAGGAAGCCATTGGGAAAGAAGCTCCGGGTATGTTTAACAAGCCCGCAATTATTACCGGGGTTGTTTCAGATTTTCATTTCAGTAGCTTGCACCAGCCCATCGGAGCTTATGCATTCCACAATAATTTCACTGAGGGACGGCCTTATATGCTAGTCAAAGCAAGTACAACAAATACTTCAGAATTACTCAGTCAGTTAGAATCCACATTTAAGAAGAGTTTGCCCCAATCAGCTTTTGTTTATGAATTTGTAAGTCAGCAAATAGATAATTTGTACGCTGCAGAAAAACGGACAGCAAAAGTTGTTTTGTTGTTTTCTGTCCTTGCAATTCTGGTTGCCTGTCTCGGCTTATTTGGTTTGGCGGCTTTCACATCCGAACAAAGAAGAAAAGAAATAGGAATCAGAAAAGTGTTGGGTGCATCTGTTGGAGGACTTGTCCAATTATTGTCAATAGATTTCGTAAGACTGGTATTCATTGCGATCCTGATTTCCGTTCCTCTTTCCTGGTGGCTCATGAATTCATGGTTAGAAAATTATGCCTACAAAATAGAATTATCATGGTGGTACTTTGCTTTTGCTGGTTTGATCACTTTGCTGATTGCGATCCAGACTGTTAGTTTGCAGGCTATCAGAGCTGCCATTTCTAATCCGGTAAAGAGTCTCAGGACCGAATAGACAAGTTATTAAGACTCATTAATTATAAATTGGATTAACTTAAGAAATATTATGACAATAAGCATTCGCAGTATTCTTAGACAATTCAGCCGGAACAAATGGCATACTTCCATATTGGTCGGTGGGCTTGCATTGGGTATTGCAGCTTTCGTCCTGATAGCTCAATATATTACAGATGAATGGCAGAGTAATAAATTTCATGCCAGGTATGATCAGCTTCATCGCCTTTCGATTATGGATGCCAATGGAGAACCACAACTACATTTACCCCCTGGTTATAAACCACTTATGGAAAATTCCATTCCGGGGATCAAGTCAATTGTAAGAACTACAGAAAATCTGGGAAGCGGAATCATTCAACTTTCGGAGGAGATTGATTCAGAGACCAAAGTCTTCCGTGAAGAAGACATAATTTATGTAGATCAGGATTATTTGAGTGTATTTACATTCCCTGTCCTGGCAGGATCAGATAATTTATCAGAGCCTCACTCTGTAGCACTTGCATCATCAGTCTCAAAGAAAATCTTTGGGAAAAAAGATCCTATTGGGCAGACCTTGACCATTGACAATCAATTCGGCAAACATATTTTCACTGTGAAATCTGTATTTCAGGATCCTCCATCGAATTCTGATTTACAACCAAAAGTTCTGTTATCCATGTCTTCCCTGAATAATGCAGCCGATAGAAATGATAATGACTGGGCAGATCCAGCCGAAACAGAAAGTAGTTTTATTCATTACTTTCTATTATTGGATGAGGGGACTAAAGCGTTAGATATTCAGTCTTCTATTACTACACTTATGCGAAACGCCAGTCCTGATAATTCAGGTGTTCAGGCAGTTGTTCAGGCTTTTAGTAATTTACATCTGGCTCCATCACTTGATTACCCTTATCCCACATTTGGAAGTTTGAAATTAGTATTGCTCCTCTCATTTGTAGCTCTGCTGATTCTCTGTATAGCCTGGATCAATTACATAAATCTATCGACTGTTCAGGCGATAGATAAAGCAAAAGGAATAATGGTCAGGAAAATCATGGGTGCAGGAAAAAAGAAACTCATGTCCCAGCAAATCATAGAATCTCTGTTGCTATGTGTTATTGGTACTGCAATAGCACTCGTGATTGTGCAGGTGCTGCAACCAACATTTAATTCATTTACTGGCAAATCACTTTCACTCCAACAGCTATTTTCGGCACCATTGGCATGGATGCTGGTTTTAATGCTAATAGCTGCTTCCATTATTTCAGGATCTTACATAGGTGTTGTATTGAACACTTCTAAACCTGTTCAAACCATGAGAGGGAATATAGGTAAATCCATATCAGGACTCATGCTTCGTCGTGGAATGGTTGTTTTCCAGTTCACTATTTCGGTGATTTTTATTGTTTCCACTCTGGTACTTTACAGGCAGCTGCAATTCATGAAATCTGAATTACAGGGTTTAAGTCTTGAGCAATTATTAGTAATTCAGGGACCCACAAATTCAGGCGAAGAACAAGCAGGAAAAAACGTGGCTTTTAAGAATGCATTAGGCCAAATTCCTTTTGTTGTAGATTATTGTGCTTCTAATAATGTGCCGGGTAAAGGTTATAATTTTGGAACAAATGATATTAAGAGAGTTGAAAGTACAGAAAAAGATGAGATCAAAAATTACAAAGTTTTTATCAGCGATGAGATGTATTTTGACACATATAATATGGAACTCTTGGAAGGAAAAGTATTCTCCCGGGAAAACTCCTATGATGGTTGGGGAAAATCCCAAAAATTAATGATTAATGAAAGTGCCGCAAAGGAACTTGGATTTACTGCTGATAAACCCATTGCAGGTTCTCAATTGCTTTGGGATGGAAGCCCATTTGAAATCACCGGTGTTGTGAAAGACTATAATCATCTTGGCCTGCAACAAGCAATCGAACCTGTCATTTTTGTTCCATCCGTTTCATTTTATTATTTCACTGTAAAAATGAATACCGAAGGATTGGATGATAAAATTGCAGAATTGAAATCCCTTTATGCAGAATACTTCCCCACTGAACCATTCGAATTTTTCTTTGCAGAAGAAAATTATGACCTACAATACAGGCAGGAACAGCAACTCGGAGCAGTATTTATTTCTGCAGCTATTTTAGCTATTTTGATTGCCTGCCTGGGACTATTTGGATTAGTAATGTACACTACTAAACAAAGAACCAAAGAAATTGGAATTCGAAAAGTATTGGGAGCCAGCATTATCTCGATTGTGACTTTGCTCTCCGGAGAATTTATTCGTTTAGTAATCCTGGCATTGATTATTGGACTTAGTGTCGGAGCATGGGGAATGAGCAAATGGCTTGAAAATTTTGAATATCGTACAGAAATCGGTTGGGATATATTGATTATAAGCAGTCTTTTGGCATTCATCATTGCCCTTGTGACAGTAAGCTGGCAAGCTTTTAAATCTGCATTGGCGGATCCGGCAAAAAGTATCAGAAACGATTAAATTTAAAAAACTATGTGGTTACAACAAATCAAAATAACACTCAGACATTTATTGAAACATAAAAATTATACATGGATTAATGTCCTCGGCCTGACCCTAAGTATAACTGTCTGCCTTCTTCTCTTCAAAGTTGTTTTCTATGAATTATCTTTTGATAAATATCATGAAAACGCGGATCAGATTGTACACATCATTTGTGAAGAACATTATCATGACGGAACGATCGCCCTGAATACTGCCGTTCAGGTTCCTGCTATGGATGAAGTAAATGCCATGGTTTCGCAATTTGAAAAAACTGCCCGTTTGCATTTCTTTTCCCCTCAAGTTAATGTTCCGGATGAGAGTGGAAATATCCGTTTGAAATTCAATATTTCTGAAGGTACTAACATTGCAATGTTTGCTGAACCAAGTTTTTTTGAAATCTTTAATTGGACCTGGCTTGCAGGCAGCCCTAAGGGATTGTCAGAACCCAATACTGTCGTCATCACAAAAAGTATAGCTGAGCGCTCCTTTGATAATTGGGAATCAGCTATAGATCAGACGCTGCGAATCAATGAGGAATTGATAGTAACTGTTAAAGGAATTGTTGAAGATGCTCCGTCTAATTCAGATTTAAATGTCAAAATGGCTATTTCCTTTCAAACCCTGATAAATCAACCTATGCTTAGAGGATATGAGGGGGATTGGCATAATATCAGTACGAATGATCAGATGTATGCCCTTTTGTCAAACCCTGAATTATTAGATGAAGCTAATTCACAGCTGAAAAAAGTGGCTGCAGCAAGAAATGTAGACAGCGATAACAAGCGCTATTATATGGCTGAACCATTGAATGAAATGCATTTTAATACTCAGATTGGAGCAGCCATAGGAAAGAAAAGACTGGCTATGTTGGGAGGAATTGGCTTAATTATTGCAATTATGGCTTGCTTCAATTTTATCAATATGGCTACTGCTATGGCAGCTTCCAGAGCAAGAGAGGTGGGTGTTCGTAAGACACTCGGTAGCAGCAGCCGAAGCCTGGTTTTCCAATTTCTGGGAGAAACGACTGCCGTAGTTCTTATTGCCACTCTGGCGGGAGTGGGAATGGCTTATCTGCTTCAGAGATTTTTACCTTTAATATCTTCAGTCCCAAAAGACTGGCCCTTATTTGCCGATCCAAATATGGTGGCTGCACTGGCAGGAACCTGTGTCCTCATTATATTATTGGCAGGCTCCTACCCTGCCTGGCTGATGTCCAGATTTCAGCCTGTTAAAGCATTGAAGAGCAAAGTACAACAGCAACAAATTGGTGGTCTCAGTCTTCGAAAAGTATTGGTAATGTGCCAGTTTGCTATAGCACAAATACTCATAATCGGAACTATAGTTACTGCTTATCAAATGCAATATATTCGAAAAACAGATCTGGGATTCAATCCGGATTTAGTATACAATGTCAACATGAATACTGACTCCTTATACCTGCCCAGGTTTAAGACCTTTAAAGAAAAATTACTGGCAGTTCCAGGTGTTGAATCAGTGGCTTTCTCCAACGATCAACCTTCTTCAGAGAATTATTGGATGGGAAATTTCAATTACGATAATAAAGCAGAAGACGAGCCATTTTCCGTTCAACTAAAAGTAGGTGATGAAAACTATTTGAAGACATATGGAATGAAACTGGCAGCAGGCCGAAATTTGATGCCTTCAGACACTGTACGCGAAGTTATGATCAATCGTCACATGGCTGAAAAATTAGGAGTGCAAAATCCTGAAGATATTATTGGCAAGAATCTGAGAATAGGGAGAAATGCAAATTTACCCATTGTTGGAGTCGTAGAAAACTTTAACTCCAGCACACTCAGAGAGTCTTACAATCCGATCGCCATCTATCAGAGAGACAGTTGGTATTATTCAGTAGGTATAAAGTTGCATCCAGAAAGTGTAGAAAGCACCGTTCCGGAAATCGAAAAACTCTACAATGAATTATTTCCTGAGACAGTATTTGAAGGTGTTTTCTTTGATGAAAGTATAGCTAATTTCTATGAGGCAGAGCAAAGATTTACTACCCTCAGTCAGATATTTACATTGATAGCCATCCTGATTTCATGTCTTGGATTGTTTGGGCTTTCATCATTAATTGCTGTTCAAAAAACCAGAGAAATCGGAATCAGAAAAGTTTTGGGAGCTTCCGTATCCGGTTTGGTAGGATTACTTTCCAAAGATTTTCTTTGGCTCGTTCTGATTGCATTCGTCGTTTCCGCTCCACTCGCATATTACATCATGAATGCCTGGCTACAGGACTTTCAGTTCCGCATAGATTTCGAATGGTGGATCTTACCGGCAGCTGGGTTATTATCATTGATCATTGCCATGTTTACTGTAAGCATTCAAAGCCTCCGTGCAGCAACCATGAACCCGGTCGACAGTATAAAAACCGAGTAACTATGGAATACTATAGTTTATACTTATCCGGGACTCCGAACAAGCAGCAGGCTGTTGGCTTTTGGCCTTTAGCTATTAGCTCAACAGCCAGCAGCCACCAACACAACTCACACTATTTACTCACACTGGCTGTTCAGCCAGCAGCAAGAAGCCAGAAGCCAGCAGCGGCTGTTCCGGCTGTTCAGCCAGCAACAAGCAACGAGCAACCAGCAACGGCTGTTCCTCGCAGCTCGAAGCTAGAAGTGTCGGTTCTGGCTGTTCATCTCATATCTTATATCTCATAACTTATACCTCAAAACCCGTGATTAAACTAGAAAAAATATACAGATGGTATCAGACAGGTTCTACCCGGAATTTTGTACTTCGGGATGTCAACCTGGAAATTGAAGAAGGATCATTTGTCTCCATTATGGGTCCATCCGGCTCAGGTAAATCGACATTACTGAATGTGATAGGCATGCTGGATCAGGCTGATGAAGGAAGCTACACATTTATGGATCAGGATGTATTCCCCTTAGGAAAAGCAAAGAGTAGAATTGTATAAAAAACATATCGGATTTGTATTTCAGGCCTATCATCTGATTGATGAATTGACTGTTTTTGAAAATATCGAAACGCCGCTTATCTATCAGGGATATAAAGGTTCAGAAACGCAAATCCATTGTTTCAGACATGCTGGACCGTTTCCAGATTGTGGTAGAAAGACTTGTTTCCCAACCAATTGTCGGGAGGACAGCAACAACTTGTAGGCATTGCAAGAGCACTTGCAGGCAGCCCCAAACTGTTGCTAGCAGACGAACCCACAGGAATCTCAACTCCAGGCAAGGAGAGGAAATCATGGACTTATTCAAAAGTTAAATGAAGAGGACAAAGTAACCATCATTCAGGTTACCCATCTGAGAAAAAGCTACTTATGGAAATCGGATTATTAATTTACTGGACGGAAGAATAGAACAGGAATGAAAAAATCATTGTATTTAATAGTCTTTATTAGTTTGAGTTTAATGCAAATTTCAATCGCAAAAAGACTATGAGTCTGGTGGATTGCATTGAAGCTGCTATGCAAAACAATATCAACATCAAACAGAGGGATTGGCAGGTGATCAGCGCTGAAATTAACCACCGGCAAAGCAGATTAGCCCGCTACCTGATTTGAATGGTTTGTTTCTCATGGTATCAATCAGGAAGGAATATTGACCCTTTACCAATACATATATTAATCAGGATATCACATTCGCCAATTATGGTCTCACTTCTTCCTGCTATTATTCAATGGTTTGTCGTATCATAGCATCCGGAGAAATGCGCTGAACCTGGAAGCCAGTCAATTGGAAACTCAGCAGGAAAAGGACAATATCAGATTGAGTGTGGTTTTCAATATTTACAAGTTCTCAGCACTGTAGATCAAATCCAAATTCTTAGAAATCAAATCAGCACTACTGAAGCACAATTGAAAAGACTGGAAACACTTGGACAGGATGGAGCTATTTCACCTGTTGATATTTCATGCTTATACGCGAAGAATAGTGGGACATAATACATCAAAAGTCTAAGTACAATTATGACCACATTGCCCCTCACTTATGAGAGCTGTACTGGTTAGAAGGGTCAGGATCTGAAAAGGATTGATACTACATTCAGACGGAGGAGGGCAATATTATGCGAATAAATTTGTGAAATACACAACCGATTTGGGACTGGTTAATAGTATGTGAATATGCCTGGAGAACGGTGTAAAGCAGAGCGAGTCAATGGAATAATAAAGAACAATTATCTAAAGCATCGCAATATCAGAACCTTTGAAGAGCTAGTAAAAGATTGACCGGAAAACTATATAATGAAGATAAGCCACATTTGATGTTAGGTCGAATGTCACCAGTAACATTTGAAGAAAAATATATAAATTTGAATAAGCAAACCCAGCTGAAGATGACCGAGTCATTAGAGCAATAATGTGATTTTGAGGGTTTAGGCCCTCAAAATCCAGCAAAACCCAGCTTCAGAATCCCGATGTATTTCAGCATCAATATCTGAAGCTTAAGTGACCAAATCTGGTCAACCTTATTCAGCATCGTCACTGTTCATCTCATATCTTATATCTCATAACTCATACCTAAAAACCGTGATTAAACTAGAAAAATATACAGATGGTATCAGACAGGTTCTACCGAATTTTGTACTTCGGGATGTCAACCTGGAAATTGAAGAAGGATCATTTGTCTCCATTATGGGTCCATCCGGCTCAGGTAAATCGACATTACTGAATGTGATAGGCATGCTGGATCAGGCTGATGAAGGAAGCTACACATTTATGGATCAGGATGTATTCCGCCTTAAGGAAAAGCAAAGAGTAGAATTGTATAAAAAACATATCGGATTTGTATTTCAGGCCTATCATCTGATTGATGAATTGACTGTTTTTGAAAATATCGAAACGCCGCTCATCTATCAGGGATATAAAGGTTCAGAACGCAAATCCATTGTTTCAGACATGCTGGACCGTTTCCAGATTGTGGGTAAGAAAGACTTGTTTCCCAACCAATTGTCGGGAGGACAGCAACAACTTGTAGGCATTGCAAGAGCACTTGCAGGCAGCCCCAAACTGTTGCTAGCAGACGAACCCACAGGGAATCTCAACTCCAGGCAAGGAGAGGAAATCATGGACTTATTCAAAAAGTTAAATGAAGAGGACAAAGTAACCATCATTCAGGTTACCCACTCCGAGAAAAATGCTACTTATGGAAATCGGATTATTAATTTACTGGACGGAAGAATAGAACAGGAATGAAAAAATCATTGTATTTAATAGTCTTTATTAGTTTGAGTTTAATGCAAATTTCAATCGCTCAAGAGACTATGAGTCTGGCGGATTGCATTGAAGCTGCTATGCAAAACAATATCAACATCAAACAGAGGGATTGGCAGGTGATCAGCGCTGAAATTAACCACCGGCAAAGCAGATTAGCCCGCTTACCTGATTTGAATGGTTTTGTTTCTCATGGTATCAATCAGGGAAGGAATATTGACCCTTTTACCAACACATATATTAATCAGGATATCACATTCGCCAATTATGGTCTCACTTCTTCCCTGCTATTATTCAATGGTTTAAGCCAGTATCATAGCATCCGGAGAAATGCGCTGAACCTGGAAGCCAGTCAATTGGAAACTCAGCAGGAAAAGGACAATATCAGATTGAGTGTGGTTTTACAATATTTACAAGTTCTCAGCACTGTAGATCAAATCCAAATTCTTAGAAATCAAATCAGCACTACTGAAGCTCAATTGAAAAGACTGGAAACACTTGACAGGGATGGAGCTATTTCACCTGTTGATATTTCAGATTTGCGCGGACAATTTGCAACAGAAAAACTCAACTTGCTGGATGCAGAAAATGCACAGCAGAATGCAGCTATATCGCTCTTTCAGTTAATGGGAATTGCATATGACAGAACTGTTACCTTTTCCCGCTCCGATTTCGATGAAAGCCCAATTCCAAATTTAATGACAACAGAGGAATTGTTGAAACGATCTGTGGATAATCTTGCCTTAATCAAAGCTGCCCAGCTTAGAACTGCCAGTGCGGGAAGAGGACTCAAAGCAGCGAAAGCAGGACTTTCTCCTTCCCTTTCATTCAACGCCGGGATTTTCTCTAATATCTCCAGTGCTGCCAGAAGAGACATTTTTCTTGGAGATCAAACCGTAAGTACTTCAGATTATGTAATTTTTGAAGGCACTCAATTACCTGTTTTCAAGACATTCCCGGGCTTCAATTCTGAGAAAATTCCTTATCTGGATCAGTTCAGCAATAACTACAGTACCACATTCAGTCTGAATCTTCAAATTCCCATTTTGAATGGCTGGCAGACAAGACGACAAATTGAGTTAGCAAGTCTTCAGGAACAACAAGCCATCTGGATAGAAGACAACACGAGGATACAATTACAGCAATTGGTGGAACAAGCTCATTTGAATCAGGCAACTGCATTTACGAGATATGAGCTCTCCACGGAGCAGGTTGACGCATTTGAGTCCAGCTTCAGAGCAAATGAAATCCGCTTCAATCAGGGAGTCATCAATTCCGTGGAATACATGATCTCAAAAAACAACCTTGACCAGGCTCGGCTCAGACAGACCATGGCATTGTATGATTGGTATTTGAGGAAGGAAATATTAGTGTTTTACGGAGCAGGCAACTAATTTTGATGGCTGTTCACGGCTGTTTAAAATCTGAAAAGACTGAAACCTGAAATCTGAAATCTGGATGTTAAATTTCGCTGCCAAAATCGAAATAATAGGCATCAACCCCTACGTCCTGCTGCCCGAAACGGTTCTGGAAAAACTAATCGAACAAGCCGGCCAACACAAAGGCAAAATTCCCGTCCGAATGAAAATCGATGGACATGAATTCATCCAAACGCTTGTGAAATATTCCGGCCAATGGCGATTATACCTGCATGCAGAAATGCGAAAAGCTGCTCAAAAACAATTGGATGACGAAGTAACCATTGAAATTGCTTTTGATCCGGAGGAACGGATCGTACCCATCCATCCCAAACTTCAAAAAGCACTGGATGAAAATCCTCAGGCCTCAGAAGTATTTGCAAAAATCAGCCCCTCATTAAGACTGGAAATCGTCAGATACTTTACATTTCTTAAGACGGAATCCAGCATTGACAAGAATGTCATCCGCGCTATTAATTTTCTGGAAGGTAGGGAGCGATTCGTGGGTAGGGATAAGCCCTGAATCCAAATATTATTCGTTACTCTCAAACAATATTGTTGTTTACTATCAAATGATTTTATTGTTTAATAACTAACAATATCGTTGTTTAATATCAAATAATTGCCACAGCGTGGCAAAATCTTTGTAACCCTGGATGCAATCCAGGGTAAAGAAATCAGAAAACAAAGTTTTGGCGTGAATTTTGCCTTCTTTCAGGCAAAATTCATGACAAAACCAGAAGTCACAGAATCCGTCGAACTCACGTTATTTTAACACTGTTTATCACTGGGCAACCGGATTTGAATTGTATAAATACTTTATTGCACAAATATCCTTTTTAGATATGCCTTCTCTTCCTAAAGCAATATTGACAATTATAATTCTATTTCTTTTTCAAGAAATAGATGCAGCAACTTTCAAAGTAGGTCCTACAAAAACATATACCAGTCCCAATGCTCTCTATCTGGCGAATACAATTTCCGATGGAGACACCATTGAAATAGATGCTGGGGTATATTCAGGACAAGCCACATTGGCCAACTGGTCCAGAAACAATCTGCTAATCAGAGGCATAGGTGGAAAAGCACATCTCCAGGCAAATGGGGCTTACATCGCAGGCAAAAGCATCTGGATCACTTCAGGAAATAATATCACAATAGAAAATATTGAATTTTCAGGAGCGAAAGTTCCGGATAAAAACGGTGCAGGAATTCGCTCAGAAGGAATTGATCTTACTATTCGCCATTGTTATTTCCATCACAATGAAAATGGCATTCTGACCAATAGTCCCAATGCAGGACATATATTGATTGAATATTCTGAATTTGCATACAATGGCTTTGGTGATGGCTTTTCACACAATTTGTATATTAATCATGTCGATAAACTAACATTTCGTTACAATTATTCACACCATGCAATAATTGGTCATAATCTGAAATCCAGAGCTAATGAAAATCACATACTTTACAATAGGATCATGGATGAAGCCACCGGCAATTCAAGCCGGTTGATTGACTTGTCCAACGGTGGTTTGAGCATTATCATCAGTAATTTATTGATGCAGGGTCCTCAGGCCGAAAATAACAATTTGGTGGGATACGGTCTGGAAGGTCTGAGCAATAGCCCATCTGAACTGTATTTCGTCAACAATACTCTGGTCAATAAAAGAACAGCCTCCTGCATCTTTCTGCAAATCAAGACTGGCACTGCAGTTGCTCAAGTTATCAATAATATTTTCGCCGGCACAGGGACCATCATTCAGGGCACAACTACCCAACTGTCAAATAACCTGGAAAGAAATAATCCCACCGATCTCTTTTTTGAAGATGAAACGGGGTATGACTATCGATTGAAAGCAGAATCTCCGGCAATAGATAAAGGAATAGAACCTGGATTTGTTCAATCTACTAATTTGTCTCCTGAATTTGTTTATCTGCATCCGCTGAACAAGGTTTTAAGAATTTCAGAGGGTAGTATCGATATTGGCGCATATGAATATAATCAGGCCTCTGCAACTTACCAGAGCTATCAAAATGATTTCTTTTTCTATCCAAATCCATGTACAGATTTGATCTACTTCAATAAACTATCCAGTTTATCACAGATTCAAATTTTTAATTTGAATGGAAAATTAATTTCGCAAACTTTGCCACAATCCAATCAATTGTCCACTAGTTTCCTGGAGAATGGAGTGTATATCATTCGGTTTATTGACTTGAAATTTCGTTCTACATCTTTCAAATTAATCAAACAGTAAGGCTTAATATTCAAATCATCATTTGAATTGTTCCCATAAGTATTTAGCTGAAGAAATGGATTGATAGAATAGTTCAATAGGAGAATTAATAATAGTTTCAACCGGCACATTAAGATCTTAGCTCCGGCGTTTTATACCTGGACTTAAACAGAAGAGAACCAATGATAAAATTGAAATTATGAGCAAGAAATTAACACTCCTTATTCCAATCCTGACAATAATTTCATTTGTTTTTATAGCTTGTGAAGGGCAGGAAAAAGCTTCATCTGCACCAAATAAAAGTTCAAGCCCAAATAAAATTGTAGGCGGTGGTTGCGAAGGTTGTGAGGCTATTTATGAGTATGGAGATAAGGTATTGATAAATGTGGATACGCTCCCCGATTATAATGAGCAAAACCCCAAAATAAAGATAACTGGCATAGTCTATCAAAATGATGGCAAAACTCCGGCTGAAAATGTGATACTCTATATTTATCACACTAATTCTGAGGGCATCTATCCTACCAAAGGAGGAGAAAAAGGTTGGGACAGAAGGCATGGCTATATTCGGGGTTGGATAAAAACAGGGAAGGATGGAAAATATTCTTTTTACACCTTCAGACCCGGGGCATATCCTGAAAGAAAATGGCCCGAACATATCCATGCAACTATCAAGGAAGCTGATAAGAATGAATATTACATTGATGAATTTGTTTTTGATGATGATCCCCTTCTCACAGCATCAGAAAGATCAAAGGCATTAAATCGTTGCGGATCCGGAATTATGCGTCTCAGAGAAGTCAATTCTGAATTGCTTGCAGAAAGAGACATTATTTTAGGATTGAATATTCCTGACTATCAATAGCAATTATCTTGTTGAATACTCAGATCTGAAAATTTACTATTTTTTTAATACAGAGGATTCTGATAACTGGTCCGGCTACAATCTTTTGTCCAATTCTCCATCTTGCTAAGCTTGATTTGGTAAATCTTCCCTGCTTACCGCCCCCTTTTTTTTTATTTTTAATTTGATTGATTTCCCCTATAAAGTGTTACGATCAGTTAGTTCTGGTAAACATTATTCGGCAAAACAATACATTGCCGATATAGTATTGATTTACAACATACTAAATGCAGATTTCCATTTTCACATTAATTGAAATTACTTTCACTTTTTTGCTTCAAAATGGAGACAATTTGCCATTTGAGTTGTTAAGGACTCGATACTTATCAATACCTTTGTGCCGATTTTTGAAATAGCTTGTAAATCAATATGGAAAACAGTCAGCTTTTACAGTATTTGCCAATCGTGTTCATGTTTATTCTTGCACTAGGATTTGTGATTTTCACTATGAGTCTGACACATTTGCTCGGACCGAAGAGAAAAAGCCTTGTTAAGCAAGAGTCATTTGAATGTGGAATAGAAGTGCAGGGAAACGCAAGAAGTCCTATATCAATCAAGTATTTCCTGGTGGCAATTCTTTTTGTCTTGTTTGACATAGAGGTTATTTTTATGTATCCCTGGGCAGTAAATTTCAGACAATTGGGCGTTATCGGGCTAGTGGAGATGTTCTTATTTATGTTTTTCCTGGTGATCGGCCTCTTGTATATCAATAAAAAAGAAGCATTCAAATGGGAATAATCCCGAATGTTTCACATCATATTTGAAAATGGTAGATATAAAACCGGAGTATAAACCGGAGGGATTAGAGGGAGCGGGATATTTTGCCACATCTTTATCAAAAGTAGTGGGACTTGCACGTGCAAATTCCCTTTGGCCCCTTCCTTTCGCCACTTCCTGCTGTGGAATTGAATTCATGGCCACTATGGCATCTCATTATGATTTGGCCAGATTTGGCTCTGAAAGATTGAGCTTTTCACCAAGGCAGGCTGATCTTCTGATGGTCATGGGAACAATTTCCAAAAAACTGGGCCCGGTTCTCCGACAAGTCTATGAACAAATGGCTGAACCGAAATGGGTACTGAGCATGGGAGCCTGTGCAAGTACGGGCGGTATCTTTGACACATACAGTGTATTGCAGGGAATAGATAGAATCATGCCGGTAGATGTCTACATTCCGGGTTGTCCTCCTCGTCCTGAGCAAGTGCTGGAAGGTATTCTGAAAATTCAGGAACTAGCCAAAAACGAAGATATCAGACGCAGACATAGCCCTGAATACAAAGCCATGCTCGCTAATTATGGGCTTGAATAATCAATAAAAATGGAATTAGCAATTCATAATATAATTGAGGGAAAATTGCTTGCATTACTGGGGGAGCAATATGAAGGAAAACATCTGGAATATGATTTCATGGTTTTCCACATTCATAAATCCAGGATTGCAGAAGCATTGGAATTGTTGAAAACTGGACCCGGAATTGAATTTTCATTTCCTGACTACTCTTTGCGCTTCTCATTTTCCGGAAAACAAGGGTGCTGAGTTTGTAGTGATGTATCAACTTCACAACATGTATCAGAATGTAAGAATTCGGATAATAACGCAATTGCCTGAAAATGAATTATCTCTTCCCAGCATCACTTCTCTCTGGCCATCTGCTAACTGGATGGAAAGACAGGAATATGACTTTTTTGGAATAAACTACGAAGGGCACCCTGATCTCCGAAGAATCCTGAATATGGATGAAATGAATTATTTCCCAATGAGAAAAGAATATCGACTGGAGGATGCCGGTCGCGATGATAAGGATGATAAATTTTTTGGTCGCTAAATGAATCATCCTAACAAATAAACAAGATATAATGCCAGAACAATTTGACGCATCCGATTTAGTTTCAACAGCTCAGGACAGACAAGCTGAGTGGGATGCATTGGGTTACAATACAATCAACCTGGGGCCTACTCACCCTGCTACTCATGGAATCTTCCAAAACATCCTTCAGATGGACGGAGAGATCATCCGGCATGCAGAACCCACGATAGGTTACATACACAGAGCATTTGAAAAGCTGGCAGAACACAGACCTTATAACCAAATCGCACCCATTACCGATCGCTTGAATTACTGCTCCTCCCCTATCAATAATATGGGCTGGCATATGACTGTGGAGAAATTGATAGGCTGCCAGGTTCCAAAGAGAGCAGATTACATGCGTGTGATCATTATGGAATTGTCCAGAATTGCTGATCATATTATTTGTACTACCATCATTGGTCAGGATACCGGGGCAACAACAGGATTTCTCTATTTCTTTCAAATGAGAGAAAAAGTTTACGAAATTTTTGAAGGAATCTGTGGTGCCCGACTCACTACCAATATCGGAAGAATTGGCGGAATGGAGCGTGAGTTTCCTGAGGATGTGTGGAAAAAACTGGAGACCTTCATGAAGGAATTCCCTGTAGCCCTGGCGGAATTCAGGGATCTGGTAGAAAGAAACAGAATTTTCATGGACAGGACATTCTACCTTCCTGAAAAACAGGAAGTATATAGCAAAATGGAGGCATTGATCTACCATTTCAAAATTGTAATGGGCGAAATGGATGTCCCGAAAGGCGAAGTCTATCATGCAGTGGAAGCAGGAAATGGCGAGCTTGGATTTTATCTGATCAGCGATGGAGGTCGTACGCCTTATCGGCTGCATTTCAGAAGACCATGTTTTATTTTTTATCAGGCATATCCCGAAATGATTACCGGCACCATGTTGAGTGATGCCATTTTGACCTTGAGTAGTTTGAATGTAATAGCAGGAGAATTAGATGCATAATATGAACGAGACATATATGGAGAACCGCAGCTGCAGTTTTCTGAAGCAAGAATAGCAGAAATCAGAGAATTATTGACTCATTATCCTGAAAATCAAAGCCGCTCGGCCTTGATCCCGGTATTGCATATGGCACAATCTGATTTTGGTGGATGGCTGAGTGTGCCGGTGATGGACTATGTGGCATCTGTTTTAAATTTACTACCTATCCAGGTCTATGAAGTTGCATCATTCTATTCGATGTTCAACCTCAAACCGGTAGGAAATTATATGATCGAGGTATGTCGCACGAGTAGTTGCTGGCTATGCGGGGCAGAAGATATTATGGCCCATTTGGAAAATAAGTTAGGAATTAAAGTAGGTCAAACCACTGCGGATGGCATGTTCACACTCAAAGCAGTAGAATGTCTTGGAAGTTGCGGAACAGCTCCAATGATGCAGGTGGGTGCCGATTATTATGAGAATCTGACTATCGAAAAAGTGGATTTCATAATGGAGGAATTGAAAAAAGAAAATAAATACAGCCGCTATTGTTAGGCTGAAACATATATAGAAATGTCTGAAAAAATATTGTTAGCACTTGATCATATAGAAGGAATAGCTTCTTTGCCTGTGTACGCACAACATGGCGGGTATGCAGTTTTGAAAAAGGGTTTATCAGACATCCCGGCTCAACAAGTAGTGGAGGAAGTAAAGATTTCGGGACTGCGAGGCCGGGGCGGTGCTGGATTTCCGACAGGATTAAAATGGTCATTCCTTGCAAAACCGGAAGGGGTGCCGAGGTATCTGGTTTGCAATGCTGATGAAAGCGAGCCCGGTACATTTAAGGACAGATATTTAATGGAGCGCAATCCGCATCTGTTGATTGAAGGAATGATCATTTCAAGCTACGGCTTGGGGGCAAATACAGCATACATCTACATCAGAGGTGAATATTTTTATATCGCCAGAATTCTGGAACAGGCCATTAAAGAGGCATATGCAGAAGGATATTTAGGGAAAAATATATTAAACAGTGGTTTCGATTTGAATCTGCATGTCCACGTCGGTGCCGGAGCATACATTTGTGGCGAGGAAACTGCTTTGCTGGAAAGTTTGGAAGGTAAAAGAGGTAACCCGCGAATCAAGCCTCCCTTCCCTGCAGTTCAGGGGCTTTACAATTGCCCAACTGTAGTCAATAATGTCGAAACGCTGGCCGCTGTAGTTCCTATTCTTGATAAAGGAGGTGCAGCCTATGCTGCGGTAGGGATTGGTAAAAGTACGGGCACAAAGCTCATCTCAGCTTCAGGACATATTAATCGTCCGGGTGTTTATGAGATCGAATTAGGCGTTCCTGTTGAAGAGTTTATCTATAGTGATGAGTATTGCGGAGGCATGCGGAATGGTAAGAAATTAAAAGCTGTCGTTGCCGGAGGATCCTCAGTTCCAATTCTGCCTGCAGATCTGATATTAAAAACTGCTGAGGGCGCCCCGCGTCTGATGAGTTATGAAAGTCTTGCTGAAGGAGGTTTTCAGACTGGAACTATGATGGGTTCCGGTGGATTCATCGTTATGGATGAAGATACCAGCATCGTAAAAAACCTGTACACTTTTGCCCGCTTTTACCATCATGAAAGCTGTGGTCAATGCAGTCCCTGCAGAGAGGGAACGGGATGGATGGAACGGATTCTGCACAAAATCCTGGACGGGCATGGAACGATTATGGATATTGATTTGCTTTGGGATATTCAAAAAAATATTGATGGCAAGACCATTTGCCCACTTGGAGAAGCTGCAGCATGGCCTGTAGCGAGTGCTATCAGACATTTCAGATCAGAATTTGAAGAATATGTTTTGAATCCACATTTGATAGAGGATGTAAAGCATTATTACAGACTACAAACAATTTAAAAATGCCTAAGGTAACTATAGACGATATAAGTATTGAGGTGCCGGAAGGAACTACTATTCTGGAAGCGGCCAGAATGATCGGGGTGATATTGTTCCTCCTGCTATGTGTTATTACAGCCACCTGGAAGGTACCGGCGGATATTGCAGAACTTGCATTGTGCAGGTGACTCAAGGTTCTGAGAAAGATCCCAGACCCATACCGAAGCCGGTTGCCAGCTGCAGAACTACAGTCATGGATGCAATGGTTGTAAAAAATACGACATCCCCTGAGTTACTTGAAGCCAGAGCCGGAGTGGTAGAATTCTTATGAATCAATCACCCGCTGGACTGTCCGGTTTGTGATCAGGCAGGTGAATGTTATTTACAGGATTTGGGCTATGATCATGGTAAATTAGAAACACGCAGCGAATTCCCAAGAAGAGAATTTGAACCGATAGACATCGGACCTTATATTAAACTGCACATGAACCGCTGTATTCTATGCTACAGATGTGTAAAGGTAGCTGATCAGCTCACAGATGGCAGATGCCACGGAGTCATCAGCAGAGGTGAAGAATCAGAAATTTCAACTTATATCGAGCAGGCAATCGACAATGATTTCTCAGGAAATATGATAGATGTTTGTCCTGTAGGAGCATTGACTGACCGCACATTCAGATTCAAAAGCAGGGTATGGTATACCAAACCTGTAGATGCGCATAGAGACTGCCCTACCTGTAGTGGAAAAGTAAGACTCTGGTTTCAGGGAGACGATGTCATCCGTGTCACATCCAGAAAAGATGAATTCGGAGAAGTCACTACAGGACCGGAAGGGAACATTGAATGGATCTGTAACACTTGCAGATTTGATACAAAATCAGTACATGCCTGGGAAATCGAAGGCCCTAGCCATATACAAAGACAATCTGTTATTTCGGCTAATCATTATGAAAGTGAAAAGGCATTAAAAGTGACACCCGAAAGCATGTACGAGTCCAATCCGCATGGAACTAAAGTAGATCTCGGCGAAGGCGCTCTGGACCCAAACAACGAATCAAACTGATATGGAACTGCTAGTATTTAAGGCATTGCTTGTTGTGGTCGTATTCCTCGTCAGTCTGGGAGTTGCTGCATATGCTACTTACGGGGAGCGGAAGATTGCGGCCTTCCTGCAGGATAGAGTGGGTCCGGATCGTGCAGGACCATTTGGTCTGCTTCAGCCAATTGCCGATGGTGTCAAGATGTTTATGAAGGAAGAAATTATTCCTTCTGTCTCTAATAAATGGCTTTTTATTCTGGGGCCATGCATAGCAATGCTTACAGCGTCTATGACCGGAGTAGTAATCCCCTGGGGTGGAGAATTATCGATTGGAGGAAGCAAATTTGATCTGCAAATTGTCGATTTAAATATTGGAATTTTGTACTTGCTGGGTGTAGTTTCCACAGGTGTATATGGGATCATGATTGGTGGCTGGGCCTCGAATAATAAGTATTCATTATTGGGTGCTCTGCGCGCTTCCGGTCAAATGATTAGCTATGAAATCGCAATGGGTCTTGCTATAATCGGACTGGTCATGACCACCGGAACACTTAGCCTTAAAGAAATTGTGCATCTGCAGGATGCCGGATATGCGAATATTGTCTACCAACCTCTTGGTTTTCTTATCTTCTTTATCTGTGCTTTTGCAGAATTAAACAGAGCTCCTTTTGATATGCCGGAATGTGAAACTGAATTAATCGGAGGCTACCACACAGAATATTCTTCCATGAAACTTGGCTTTTACTTGTTTGCGG
The DNA here is from genome assembly GCA_016706365.1 of Saprospiraceae bacterium. Taxonomy (GTDB): domain Bacteria; phylum Bacteroidota; class Bacteroidia; order Chitinophagales; family Saprospiraceae; genus SLDF01. The sequence goes on along the minus strand of JADJJU010000023.1, from coordinate 128,516 downwards.
AATACATCAATATGTTTATTTCTTCAGCGGTGATTGTAACACTATATTTTGGAGGTTATCATTTCCCATTTGAATCATTGACCGGACTGGAAGGCAATTTACTTACCCTTGTTCAGGTATTGGTATTCATGGGCAAGGTGTTCTTCTTTATGTTCTTTTTCATGTGGGTGAGATGGACAATACCAAGATTCAGATATGATCAGTTGATGCATCTGGGTTGGAAAGTGCTGCTTCCATTGGCATTGATCAATATATTTGCCACAGGAATTATCATGTGGTTAAATGGCAGTTTGAACTAATGCTTTAAATACAAAAGATATGTTGACACAACGAAGTAAATTAGTAGTGAAGCGGGAAATGAGTTTGACAGAGAGATTATATCTGCCAGCTATTTTTAATGGTTTGAAAATTACCATTTCACATTTATTCAAGCGCAAAACGACTATAAAATATCCGGAGGAAACCCGTCCAGTATCGCCTATTTACAGAGGATTGCATGTATTAAAGCGCGATGAAGCCGGAGCTGAAAGATGCACTGCTTGTGGATTATGTGCAGTAGCTTGTCCTGCTGAAGCGATTACTATGGTTGCAGAAGAAAGAAAGCCGGAAGAGACACATCTTTATCGTGAAGAAAAATATGCAGCTATATATGAGATTGACATGCTTCGTTGTATTTTTTGTGGCTTGTGCGAAGAAGCTTGTCCGAAAGAAGCTATTTTTCTAACAGACCGTATCATTCCAAGTACTTATGACAGAGATTCTTATGTCTTTGGAAAGGACATTTTGGTAGAATCAATTGAAGCTCCCGTGGATGTAACAAAGAGACAAACGCAGGAAGTGTTGGAATTCAAAAAAGATAAAAAGCACTATCACAACCGGACATTCAATGATGCAATTAAAAAATCGGGTTTATCCGGTCAAAAATAGCCATTATGACAGCTGAAACAAACAAGATATGAGCCCGAGTACATATGTCTTCTGGTTTTTGACTTTCGTAGCGATAATTAGCGCTCTTAATGTGGTACTTACTAAAAACGCTGTCTATAGTGTTCTGAGCCTGATTGTTACATTCTTTGCTATTGCCGGACATTATTTCCTGATGAATGCTCAATTCCTGGGTATCGTGCATATCATGGTGTATGCAGGAGCGATCATGGTATTGTTTCTTTACGTAATCATGATGCTCAATCTCAATGAAACATTTGAAACGAATAAGGACACCTTTTTTCATATTGCAGCAGTAGTTTCAGCGGGATTGTTAATGGTGACCATGATAGGCGCATTTGCAAAAACAGATATTCAGATGCAGGCTATGGCAGATAATTCTAACATCGGGTATCTGGAGGAGCTGGGAAAGGTGTTATTCAATGAATTTCTTCTACCCTTTGAAATCGCTTCAGTTCTACTATTAGCAGCAATGGTGGGAGCTGTTTATCTAAGTAAAAAAGAAATAAAAGACTGATGGAAATAATACCAGGAATCACCATTAATCATTATCTGATTGTTTCATCCATTCTATTTTCTATAGGTGCACTGGGTGTGATGATTAGAAGAAATGCGATCATCATGTTTATGTGTATAGAGTTGATGCTGAATGCGGTCAATCTTTTGCTGGTTGCTTTTTCAAAACAATGGTCCGATACTTCTGCTCAGGTTTTAGTATTCTTTATCATGGCTGTAGCTGCTGCCGAAGTAGCTGTCGGCTTGGCCATATTGATGATGATATACAGAAATGCCCGGACAACTGATACTGAAGTCCTCAATAAACTCAAGTGGTAACCCCGATCATAATTATGGAGAGACTAGCCCAAATCATACCATTTATTCCTCTTGCAGGTTTTTTGCTAATTGGACTTTCAGCGGGAACGCTTTCCAAAAAGGCTTCCGCCTGGATTGCTTCAGGAGCCATCTTACTTGCATTCTTCTTTACTGTACCCTTGTTTTTTCATATTCAGCAAACTCAGCTGGCCATAGAAGTCAAGCTGTTTGACTGGATTAAAACCGGTCCATTTGATGCAGGAGTAGCATTTCTTGTTGATGAATTATCAGTCTTATTTATGCTTGTCATCACAGGAATTGGTTTCTTAATCCATTTATTTTCTGTGGGTTATATGAAAGACGATCCGGGATTCAGAAGATACTTATCCTTCCTAAATTTCTTCATATTTTTCATGCTCCTGCTTGTTATGGGAAATAATTTGTTGGTAACCTTTATTGGCTGGGAAGGTGTAGGACTTTGTTCCTTTATGCTGATAGGATTCTGGTACAAGGAGCACGCTAACAATGAAGCTGCAAAGAAGGCATTTGTAATGAACAGGATCGGGGATCTGGGATTTTTGATTGGTATATTTATCATTTACCAATATTTTGGTACCCTTGATTTTACAAAATTCCTCAATGTGGATGCCATTACAGCCAGTGGTATTTCTGCCGGTATGATTACTGTTTTGACAATTAGTTTATTTATAGGAGCCACAGGAAAAAGCGCTCAGATTCCATTGTTCACCTGGCTTCCAGATGCCATGGCCGGTCCGACTCCGGTTTCTGCCCTGATTCACGCTGCTACCATGGTAACCGCCGGTATTTATTTGGTAGCCCGAACCAATATTTTATTCAGCATGTCACCTGACACATTGCAGGTGGTAATTTGGATCGGAATCGCGACTTCCCTGATCGCCTCAGTTATCGGTATTTACCAAAATGATATTAAAAAAGTGCTGGCTTATTCTACCGTCAGTCAATTAGGTCTGATGTTTGTTGCACTGGGATTAGGGGCTTATACCGCTGCAGTATTTCATGTAATCACACATGCAGTTTTTAAGGCCCTCCTGTTCCTTGGATCAGGAAGTGTCATCCATGCAATGAGTGGTGAACAGGACATTAGAAAAATGGGAGGACTCAGCAAAGTACTTCCTGTCACTCATATTACATTCCTGATCGGAACTTTGGCTATTGCGGGGATTCCGCCATTAGCCGGATTTTTCAGTAAGGATGAAATTCTGGCTGCAGCATTTGAAGGTAAAATCGTGGTTTGGGTGCTGGCAGTAGCTGTATCGCTGATGACTGCATTTTATATGTTTAGATTGTATTTCCTGACATTTAAAGGTAAGTTCAGGGGCAGTGAATCACAAGCTGCTCATTTGCACGAATCTCCATTGAATATGTCCGTACCCTTAATTATTCTGGCCGGATTATCCATAGTTGCCGGCTGGATTGGATTCCCTCATGCACTTGGAAAGGAATTGGGAATCGATCATGGATTAGCACACTTTCTGCAACCTGTGTTGGGGGGACATGAAAGTCATCTTAGCCTGAGTACAGAACTTGGAATGATGGGCTTGATCACCGGTTTAGTAATTTTAGTGATTTGGATATGTTATAATCGCTTTGTTAAGAATGCTTATGTTCCGGCATCTGATGAAAATACTGCTGAATCTGGATTCAGCGGTTGGGCCGGAAAGAAATTTTATGTGGACGAATTGTACGATAAGATTTTCCTTCGACCTTTCAACCGCATAGGCCTTTTGTTTGATCAATTCATTGAGCATAAGCTTATTGATGGCATTGTAAGAGGAATCGGTCAATCTGTTTCATGGAGTGGGGGCAAAATTCGCTTCATCCAGACAGGAAATGTAGGTTTCTATCTTCTGGTGTTTGTCTTAGCCCTGGTTCTAATGTTAATATTAATAAGTCTTTAAATCCATATGCTGACTATTATACTCGTCGGACTGCCATTATTATTCTCGCTCTTGGTTTGGGTAGCAGGAGATCGTTATTCCAGAGGACTAACGATAAGCGGGGCCCTGGCTGGATTGGCTCTTACTATTTTTAGTCTCAGTGTCCATTCTCAAAACCCCGGATCAGAGATGCTGGCGTTTCAGCTTCCCTGGCTTCCACAACTTGGAGTAAGTTTTTCCCTGGCTGCTGATGGTATTGCTTTGCTAATGATATTCCTTGCTAACCTACTGTTGCCCTTGATTGTTTTTTCATCTTTTAGCACACAGTACAAGCATCAGCATGTATTATACAGCATGATGCTCCTGATGCAAAGTGCTATGGTAGGTTCTTTCCTGGCAACTGATGGATTCTTATTTTACATATTTTGGGAGGTAGCATTGATTCCCATCTATTTAATCTGTTTAATTTGGGGTGCAGAAAATAGTAAGAAAATCACTCTCAAATTTTTCTTATACACGCTGGCAGGAAGTTTATTCATGTTGGCGGCTTTGATCTATATTTATCTGCAAACTCCGGATAATAGTTTTGCTATTCAGAGTCTGTATGCAGTAGCCAGAGAAATGAGCCTCCCGGAGCAAGCATGGATTTTTGGAGCCTTCTTTTTCGCATTTGCCATCAAAATGCCTATTTTCCCATTGCATACCTGGCAACCCGGAACATATTACACTGCTCCGATTGCAGGTGTAATGATGTTATCTGCTATCATGCTTAAAATGGCCACTTATGGGATGATCAGATGGGTATTGCCTATGGTTCCCGATGGAGTTGAACTGCTAGGACCATATGCGATGGGACTCTGTATCACTAGTATTCTTTACGGATCATTTATGGCAGTTGTTCAAAAAGATTTTAAGCTCCTCATTACATATGCCTCCGTCGCACACGTGGGATTAATCTGTGCAGGGATATTGTCAAATAATGTAGAAGGTCTGCAGGGGAGTCTTGCCGATATGCTTACCCATGGAGTCAATACCGTAGGGTTATTCTTTGTATATGACATCATCGAAAGAAGGACAGGCACCGGTGAAATGAAGTTCCTTAGTGGGATTAGAGCTGTAAATGCCCCGCTGGGTTTCTTATTCTTCGTTATTTTGATGGGTTCAATTGGTCTTCCATTTACAAATGGTTTTGTGGGAGAATTTTTAATGCTTCTGGGTATATTCAAATATTACTGGCTTGCCGGTATCCTGGCCGGATTAAGTATAATCCTTGGAGCGATATATATGCTCAGAGCTTTTCAAAAAATCATGCTCGGTGAGCCTTCTACACAAGTCGCAAATTTTGCACCGCTTAGTGGAACAGAAAGATCACTATTATATATTCTCGTAGTACTTGTAATCGGTTTCGGAGTATACCCTACTTCTTTTCTGATCATTACTGAAGGTTCTGTCATCGCATTATTAGATAGTTTGAAATGAAAGAATTATTACTGATTTCAGGTGTTGGTATGCTTTCCTTGATTGCCGGGTTATTGAACATTCGGAAGATTTTCAAGGTGTCCGTATTTCTTATTTTAATAGGAGTCCTGATCTCATGTGCAATGGACTGGAATTCCAATGAAGTTGTTTTCGGCATGTTGTTAATGGACAATTTTGCCCTGAGCTTTCTGGCAGTGATAATAATTCTGGCATTTCTTTGGTTTCTATCATCAGGAGAATTTTTTAATAAATCCCATAATTTCTCCGATCACTATTCATTGATTTTGTTTTCTCTGACCGGAGCGTTGCTGCTAGTTTCTTATAATAATCTGGTCATGCTTTTCCTGGGTATTGAAATTCTGAGTATTCCCACATTTGTGATGGTCGGCAGTCATCGTTCAGATTTAAAATCTAATGAAGCGTCCTTTAAGTATTTCCTGCTGGGTGCTTTTGCATCCGCAATACTTCTAATGGGAATCACACTGGTTTACGGGGCGATTGGAAGTTTTGATATGACGGCTATTTCACAAGCTATACAAAATGGGGCAGCAGATCCAGTACTTTTGAACACCGGAATTATCCTGTTGATGGCGGCACTGGCATTTAAGGTTTCTGTGGCTCCATTCCATCTTTGGACACCGGATGTCTATCAGGGAGCTCCTATTCAGGTGACAGCTTTCATGTCTACCATTGTTAAAACTGCTGCATTCGCTGCTTTCTATCGATTATTTGCCCAATTCTTTACAGGAACAGAAAGTACCTGGCTGATGTTTTTTGCAGTCATCGCCTCTCTTTCTGTTTTATGGGCAAATCTAAGTGCCGTGGTACAAACCAATTCGAAAAGAATACTGGCTTACTCCAGTGTTTCCCATGCAGGATTTATGCTTGTCACTTTATTCACTGTTGAAAATAATACTGCTAATATTCTGCTGTATTATACTCTGGTATATGGCATCGCGAGTTTGATTACATTCAATGTTGTTAAATGGGTTTCTTTTGCAAAAGAAGGACAGGAGAGTTTGGCATTATTCGCTCAATTATTCAAAAGAAACAAACTCCTTGGATTTTCCATGATGGTCGCCATTCTATATATGGCAGGAATACCCCCTATGGCAGGTTTCATTGCAAAGTATATGATTTTTGCTACGGCTATCGCCAGTGGATATCTGTGGGTAACTATTGTAGGTATTATTGCCTCCCTGATTGCAGTGTACTATTATTTCCGCATCATTGTAAGCATATTTGATACTTCGCTGGAAATTGAAAAAATCATTATCACGAAAAATCAGCGCGTGTTCTTAATTGTTTGTTGCGCAGCATTGGTTGCCCTGACATTATTTCCCCGCTACATTCTTTCATTGATTTAATCGTTGAAACCAGGATTCAAAAAAGCTTTTTATTCTCTACTTTTGCAGAATGGAAAGTTCTAAATCCGGCATTCTCATGTCATCCCGTTTAGCTCTCATACCCGCTGATATTCCAATTCTGGAAGCGGCATTGGCAGGCAATGATGTATTGCAGGATTATTTGAAAGTAAATATCCCGGATGTCTGGTCAATTTTTGGACCAGAAGCCTTACAATATTCACTTGATAAATTAAGGGAGAGTATTTCTGAAGCCGGGTGGTGGTCTTATCTGCCGATTCTTATTGTTGATAATACTCTGGTTGGTTTTTGTGGTTTCAAAGGGTCTCCCAATCAGGAAGGAATGGTGGAAATAGGGTATGAAATTGCTGAGTCCTACAGGCAGCAAGGATTGGCTACTGAACTTGCGGAAACCTTAATTTTACATGCATTTTCTACCCCGGGAATTAAAATGGTTCAAGCCCACACATTAGGTGCTGAAAATGCTTCAACAAAAGTATTAAGTAAGTGTGGAATGAAAAAAATGGAAGAAATTAATGATCCTGAGGATGGCATCATCTGGAGGTGGGAGATTCTAAAAGTGCCTGACACAAAACATTAGTTTGACACCCAACACAATCTTATTCCGCGAAGCACAGCTTACCGACATTCCTGCCATTCAACATGTAAGAAATGCAGTAAAAGAAAACGTATTATCTGATCCTTCCAAAGTTACGGATAAAGACTGTGAAAACTTCCTAAGCCTACGGGGAAAAGGATGGGTTTGCGAAGCAGATAATAATGTGATCGGGTTTTCCATTGTCGATTTACAGGATCATAATATCTGGGCATTATTCATACTTCCAGAGTTTGAAAAACAAGGGATTGGCAGACATTTACATGATCTGATGCTGGACTGGTATTTTACTCATACAAAACACACAGTATGGCTCAGCACTGATCAGGGAACGAATGCAGAAAAGTTTTATAGAAAAGCCGGATGGACTGAAGTTGGAATGTTTGGAAATCGGGAAATTAAATTTGAAATGACATTTGATGAATGGAGGCTCTTTTCTCAATCCGTAGGAATACTCTGAGGGTTCAATTTCAGACCTGGTAATTAGTGAGGAACCGCATGTTTATTTAGACAAGACGCAATGTATTTCGCCTCTGCGTTTCAACTATCGATCAGACTCTTCTCAAGGCTGTTTTGGCTGTTCATTCATAATTCATAATTCATAACTCATTTCGTCAACTCCACATCCTGCTTCAAAATCTTAACTGAATAAGCATTTGGGACTATATTTTTACCGTGCATGATAGCATAGACTTTGGTGAATTCTGCTCCGAAATAAAGAATGATGGCAGAATAATATACCCAAACCAATATCAATACAACTGAGCCTGCTCCTCCATATATTGTCCCCACAGAAGAATTGCCCAGATAATAGCCAATGGCAAATTTTCCACCCATGAATAACATAGAAGTAAATGAGGCGCCTATCATACAATCCTTAAGTACCACCCTCCCGTCAGGTAAGGTTCGGAAGATGGTTGTGAATAAAATTGTTATGATGGCAAAAACTAAAATATAGTTTAAAACATGAAACAAGACTACCATTCCTTCAGGGAAAAAATTCGTGAGTCTGGCACTTAATAAATCCATCAGGGAACTTACAATCAACCCTACCAACAGAAGAAAGCCAAGAGAAGCAATCATTGAAAATGACATCAATCTGTTCTTCAAAAACTTTATAAGTCCCTTTTTTGGTTTTGCCTTGATTCCCCATATAAAATTGATGGAATCCTGTATTTCTGCAAACACACCAGACGCACCTACCAACAAAATGATGACACTAATCACAGTGGCAAAAAAGCTATTACCGGATAATTTAATATTCTTTATAGCTTCCTGAATTTGAAGTGCTGCGTCGGCACCTACTAAACCATTGATTTGTCCAAACAATTGACCTCTTACAGCATCCTCACCGAAAAACACCCCGGATACACTGATAATGATAATCAATAGTGGGGGCAGGGAGAAAATAGTATAATAAGACAAAGCCGCACTCAACTTCATGACATTATCATCCAAAAACTGATTGAAGGATTCTTTGAAAAGATAGTAAAGCTTTGCTGCCCAGGTGGTTTTTGACATTAGTAATTTCTTAAGTTTCATTTTATTCAAATAATACCTTTGATGGTTTAGAGGGATCAAAGTTACTGAAACCAAAGTCAGTAGAACGAAAAGGATTTATTCCCAGGACATTTATCCTTCCGTCCGGCATGGATGGATAAAAAGCAATAGAAACCTGAAACGTATTGAACACCAAATTTAAATTATTGACAAGCACTCCCAGGCCGATCTGAGAATAAAATCTATTGTCCAGTAAACGGTTGTCCTGTTGGCCAATCATGCCTATAGAATATACGAAAAATGGTGCGAATCGAAAACCCAGTATTGAAAACGGTGCATAAAACTGCGATTGCAAAGTCAATAAAACTTTACTTGTACCTTCAAGTTTGAAATTACTGAAAGCAGACGGAACATAAAAATCATTCAATCTGAGCTGTTCATAAACCTGTCTTCTAATTCCGATAGTGGTTTCTGTTTTTACAAATTGCCTGAATTTCCAGTTTCCTAATTCTATCAGATCAGTAAAATAATTTGCGTTGATGGTTATAGCTCCCTGATCAGCCCGTGATCTGCTGAGGAAAGTACCATACTCAAGACTTGCACTCAGATAGCCTGATTTGATATAATTTCCCCAGGCCAAATGCATACCGGCATATATGCGATTTTGATTATTCCGGTTTTGATTTCCCAGAGTAATTGAAAACAGACTCCCGATTGGGACATCTTCGGTGATTCCATAATCAAAAATATACCTGTCCCTTTTGTAGCGCCTTGCTGAAAATCCAAAACTGCCCAGATAAATTCTTTCATCAGCATGCACCATTAGAGAATCAAATGACTCTTCTGACATTTGGATATATCTCAGCTCTGCCATTCGGGCTGTCACAAATAGTTTATGGGATCTTTCATTGAGATGCCCTTTCGGAAATATCCTGAATGTTTTGCCCAACCAAAAATCCTTGGAATTTAAACGATAGGTACTCAATTCAAAAACTGAATCTCTGACATGTTTTGGATTCGTTCGATACTGAACTGCGAGTTGAATTCCTCCCCCCCACTCTGTCAGGGGCGAAAAGAAAGGCCGCTCAAAAGAAATACTCTGAATATTATTTTTGAATTCATCCGCCCCATATTGAATTCTGGTATTGATGTATGAATGGCCAATACTTGGGATAAAGTAATTAGTCATAAAATGCGCATCCCCATCCTGCCTGTTGAAGCTGAGAGTATTGAATTTTTCGTGACCTGATCCCATCAAATTTTTATCGATTAAATCAAACCGGAGCGTGGTTGAAGAAGTTGAAATCCTGGGAATGATACTGAATTGATCCAATGCATAAATCTGGATATCAACTGAATCGGACCTGGAAGAAATGGGCACCAGAACGATCGTGACATCTCTGATGTATGCCTGACTTCGAACCAGTCTTTCTGACTCCTTCACCAATAGTGAATCGATAGGCTCATTTTCCTTAATAAGAATCAAATTTCGGACTACATTTTCCTTAGTCTTCAAATGTAGCGTATTGGTAGCTCTCCCCAAAAAACTGATGGCTTCATTACTATCACCTTCAATAGTATAATCTATGGGATCTAAAGTTGTAATGAATATTTTCCGAATAATCTTACCCTCGTAATCCTGGTAAGAGGCCTGATCTAATTTCTTTTGCCCGGCTTCAGTAGATTTAGTTTTATCGCGGAAGAAACTCCTGTAATTGAGACTCCTTTTTTTCTTTCGTTTGCTCACAGGCTCGGCAGGCATGATGATGAGGGAATCCGGAGGTGCTTCATCTACCTGCGAATACAATGGTGAGTAGCCACTTAGTATCAAAATTAAAAAGACACAAAATACCTGATACATTAAGCGCATAATGTAGTAGAGGGCTTGCTTAAAAAGTGATCAATGCAATCCAAAGATATTTTTGTTTTTAGCAAATCAATTTTTCGAGTCCTTCTCTTTTTCCTTTGCTGCTTTTTCGGCTGCTTTCTTTTTAGCCTCATCCTGCTTTTCTTTTTCCTTTGCAGCATCTTCAGCTGCTTCCTTTTTAGCCTTATCCTGCTTCTCTTTTGCTTTCTCCGCAGCTTCCAGTTTTTTACGTTCCTCCCTTTCTTTTTTCTTAAAAAACCCTCTTAATAATATGTTACTTTTTGCCGCTTCCATATTCTCATCCAAGCCCTTAGAACTGGACTCAAGATTGTCCATGGTTTTGCTTAGATTGCTTGCAATTCCATCATCATGTATTAGTTTTCCTAAGGTACCTTTTCCGCTATTTATATTCTCAAGCATATCTGCTAATTCAATGGAAATGAGCTCTGCATTTGCTGCAGTTATTTCAAGACTCTGAATAATTGCATCCGTTTCTACGGGTTCGGTTGAAGTGATTTCTTCACCATCCTCAATGATCGGAGCATCTGTGCTGCCCTGAGATAAGACCAGAATCCTGTCTCCTATGATACCTTCAGATCCTATACCTACTTCGGAATCGGATTTAATAAATTTTTGTACATTCTGCCTGATCAACATGTCCACTCGTACGGTAGAATCATTGATGATGGCTATGTTATCTACCGTACCCACATTGATACCTGAAAAACGTACGGTATTCCCCACCTGAAGTCCGCTAACATTATAGAAGGTAGCCGTAACTCTAAAAACAGGATCAAATAAATTCTTTTGCTTTCCAATAATGAATACAGCCAGCACGAACAACAACAAACCCAGTACTACAAACAGGCCCAATCTTATTTTAAATTTTTCTTTATGTGTATCCATGAGTACTTTTTGTTTTTATTTAATATTAAATTCTACTGTCCCTACTTTAGATGGACTTAAAAATGATTGAATGACAGGATCATCTGAGTCTTCAAAATCCTGAGGGCTGCCTTCTTTATACACTTCACCTCCGCCCAGCATGACCATTCGGTTACCGGTGATTCTTGCACAAGGAATGTCGTGTGTAATGATGATGGAGGATGTTTTGTATTTCTTCTGAACTTCCAGAATCAGCTCGCTTATCTCATGAGAGGTGGTTGGATCCAGCCCTGTGGTTGGTTCATCATATAAAATAATTGAAGGGTCCACCACAATTGTCCGGGCTAAACCAATCCTTTTGCGCATTCCACCGGATAACTCTGAAGGCATTTTTTCCAATGCATCCGCCAGGCCAACATTCTCAAGTACATCCATTATTTTTTCACGCATTTCTTTGGCACCCATATCTTTTTTGATCCTTTTCAAAGGAAATTCCATATTCTCGCGCACTGACATAGAATCATAAAGTGCTCCGCTTTGAAACAGAAAACCAATTTTGAGTCGCATTTCATTCAATTCCTTCCTTTTCATGTGGGTAACATCCCGGCCAAAGACATTAATCTCGCCTTTATCCGGATCCAATAAACCTACTATACATTTAATCAACACTGATTTTCCTGTTCCTGATTTACCAAGTACAACTAAATTTTCTTGTTCGTATAGATTGAGATTAATATCAGACAATACTTTTAACTGACCAAAAGATTTTTGGAGATTCTTAATTTCAATTACAGGTGTTCTACTTTCTTTTTTTTGCTCCTTTGTCATAACTATCCTATCATATCAGTTATTTGCACAGCTATCATATCTACAATTATCACTAGAAGTGAGGCAAGGACAACAGCAGAATTAGCTGCGATTCCAACACTTTCTGTTCCACGACCTGCATTGTATCCCTTATAGGAACCTACCATCCCAATCACGAAACCAAAAAAGAAGGTCTTGATCACAGCCGGTAAAAAATCTAAAAAATCAACAACGGCAAATGCCTGGGAAAAAAATAATATTAATGGAACTTCTCCTTTAATATTTGCACCTACCCAACTCCCCATTATTCCTAACAAATCGGCATATAGTACTAGTACCGGGATCATAAGCGTAGCAGCCAAAACCCTGGTTACAACAAGAAACCTCATAGGATTAGTGGCAGATACTTCCATGGCATCAATTTGTTCAGTTACTTTCATGGAACCAAGTTCTGCTCCGATTCCGGATCCTATTTTACCGGCACAAATTAAAGCTGTAATCACAGGTCCCATTTCCCGAATGAGCGACACAGCCACCATTCCAGGTAACATTGATACGGCACCGAAATCCACTAAAACAGGGCGAGACTGAATAGTCAAAACTAATCCCATGATAGCGCCAGTGATAGAAATCAAAGGCAATGACTTGTAGCCGATTTTATAGCATTGGTAAAGAAACTCCTTAAATTCGAATCCTCTTGTAAATGTCTCACGAAAGACTGCGATAGTGAATAAAGTAACATTGCCCGCATCTGAAAATGCGTTTTTCATTGATTTTCCAATGTTCATTGTCATATCCCCCACCTGAATTAACTGAGCACGGGGGAAAGTGTCATTCGAATTAGTTTCTCTATTCTTGTTCATATTTCTTCATCCATTTATAAATGGTGTTTGTACTTCTGAGTGAATTCTACCAAAGATCGAAGTTGTCTTTTGTCTTATATTTGAATCCTCATCCGCAGACAAAGGTCTGAACTCTTAAACTGAATGACTTATATACTTATAAGGAAGTGTTATATAAATCACTTAAATCAAAGTCATAAAGAGTCAATAAATTATCTTTACTGACTTTACTTACAGCTGTAAGAATATGGTAATATGCAGATTGGGTCCAAACTATCAAATAATGAGGCAGGATATCCTCTATTGTATCTGTGCTAATTAAATAATATCATCGAACAAATAAATGAAACTGACATCAAGCGAACCATTCTGGCTGGTAAAAAACGGAATACTTCATTCCTACCCCTCCCTGCGTGAAAATATCAAAGCTGACATTCTAATTATAGGAGGCGGCATCACAGGAAGTTTGATTGCCCATCAGTGTATTAAAGATGGATACAAAACTGTGCTTCTTGACCGGCGGGAAATTGGCCACGGTAGTACTTCTGCCACCACTTCCATGCTGCAATATGAGATCGACACTCCATTACATAAACTTATTGAATTAATCGGAGAAAGAGAAGCTGTAGAAAGTTATTGGGCATGCCATGAATCTATTGATGATCTCAAAAAAATTGTGAAAAAGGTTAAATCTGATTGTGGATTCAAAAAGAAGGAATCTCTTTATTTTGCCGCATTTAAAAAGGACATTTCTTCACTAAAAAAAGAATATGAAGCCAGAAAGCAATTTGGTTTTAAAGTGAAATGGCTTGAAGGAGAAGAAATAGAGAAAAAATATCACTTGAAAAATGCCCATGCCGGTATATTATCCAAACAGGGAGGCAGCATTGATGCATTCCAATTGGCACATGATATACTCGCCTATAATGTAAACAAAGGTCTGAAAGTCTATGACAAAACCGAAGTTCTTAAAGTAGAATCAACTGGAAAAGGAATTATAGCTTACACTGATTACAAAAATACAGTAGAAGCAAAACATGTCATCTACTGCAATGGATTTGAAGCTACAGAGTTAATTAAAGAAAAAATTGTAAAATTGCTCTCCACATATGCGATTGTAGGAGAAGTTAATGAAGATGATCAATCTCATCTTCATGATACATTGTTCTGGAATACTGCCGACCCCTATATATACATGCGAACCACTGATGATAATCGGGTATTAATCGGAGGGGAAGACGAAGAGTTTCTCAACACATCAAAAAGAGACGCTATCTTACCCGAAAAAGAAGTAAAACTGAGTAAATACCTGAAAAAAATCTTCCCTAACTATGACTTTCGGACGGACTTTGGATGGGCCGGAACATTCGGAGAGACTAAAGATGGACTACCATACATCGGTGAACATCCCGATTTTCCAAATGCATATTTTGTGCTTGGATTTGGAGGCAACGGAATCACATTTTCAGTGATAGGAATGGAAATGATTTCAAACATGTTGAAAGGTAAATCTCATTCGCTGGAGAAGGTGTTTGGCTTTGGGAGATAGACGCCACTGTCCCGAATTGATTTAAAAAGTGAACAGAATTAACTATCACTTTGAGTTTCATAATATTTAAGAAGGTCAATGTGGTATTATTTGTATTATGACTCCTCCTTCATGAATAATTAAATTCCGCATGTCAACTACTGCTATAGCAAGATTACTTCATTTGTGTGACACAATTCCTTCAATATTAAGAGACATCGACGAACATTCTTTCTCCCAAATACCATTTCCTGATAAATGGAGTAAAAAAGAAATTCTGGGTCACTTAATTGACAGCGCCACTAATAATCATCAACGCTTTATAAGAGGACAGTTTCAGGATCTTCCTTTCATAGCGTATGATCAGGTGCAGTGGAATGAGAAAAGTCAATACCAACATATGCAGACTGAACAAATTATCTCCTTTTGGGAAGCATATAACAGACATCTCGTTGCATTACTCCAACTAATTCCTGCCGAAAACATGATGAAAAAAGTAGATCGTGGAGAAGAAGAACCCAGAACCTTACAATATATACTTGAAGATTATGTGGATCATATGGAACATCACCTCAGGCAAATTATACAATATTAATCATTAGCGGTCCTGATAATATTGAAGATATGAAGCGGATAATTCACTTAAACTTCTTAATAAATAATCCGTTTTTAATTTGGTCTAAAATTATATTCGGAAAGTAAAGTCAGCGTATATAGATTCAATGGGTCACTCTTTTAAAATAATTCTTTTAGTACTATTATTGAGCAATCTTGCTGATGCTCAGGCCATTAAATGGGCAAAAGATAAAATAGGATCTATTCTCGCGGATACCGCCTCTCCTGAAAAAGTAAGGATCATAGCATATCCCACGATTGCATATACACCGGAGACCCGATGGGAATTTGGAATCAGTGCTTTGATGGTGTATCACGCAAATAAGGACACAACAAACAGACTAAGCGAAATTAATGCATTTACATTCATTACTCTTGAACGGCAATATGGATTTTGGCTGGATCATGCCCTTTATTCGGACAAAAATGAGTGGTTCTTTCTTGGCTCTCTTCGCTGGCAAAGTTTTCCACTTAGATATTACGGAATAGGGCCCTCCACACCTAATGATTATGCGGCAGTTGTAGAAAGCAATTCCTTAGTAATCAGAGAAAGAATATTGAAAAAAATTATTCCTTCAGTATATGGAGGTTTGGAATTTGATTACCAGCGACTTGGATCTGTCAGTTTTATACCTTCAGAAGAATCTGATATTCTTCCACTACCTCTCGGATCAGAAGGAGGAGGTAATCTCGGGTTGGGTCTCGGAATTGTCTATGATAACAGACATAATTTGCTGAATGTTCGTCAGGGTTTTTTTGGTGAATTTGCGTACCTGCGATATAACCTGTTTTCGGAATCCGGCAGACACTTTGACAAGACTTCGCTTGATTTGAGGTACTACCAAACTACTTTTTAAAAATCAGGTGCTGGCATTCCAGGTCCTTGGTATTACAGCAAGCGGTCCTGTTCCTTATAATTTGATGGCCGAAATGGGTGGTGAAGTAATTATGAGGGGATATTACAGAGGCCGGTACAGAGATAACAGTTTTGCTGCCATGCAGGCAGAATACCGGTGGCTTCCTTTTCCTTTTAGCAAACGATTTGGTGCAGCCTTATTTGCTTCATATGGCAATGTCGGAGAAAACTTGTATAATTTATCAGAAACATCCTGGAAATGGGGAGCAGAGGAGGTTTAAGATTTCTGCTGTTTCAAGAAAGGATATTTATACCCGCCTGGACTTTGCATGGACAAGGGAAAGCTCTGAATTTACTTCTTTATTGGCGAGTCGTTTTGAAGGGATTGACAGGATTTAAAATGAGTTATTGGATCGAACCGGCTTCGCATTTATCCTTTTTACTTTTTACTTTTTACTTTTTACTTTTTACTTTTCCTCCCCCAAACCTGAAATGTCCTTGGAATACTAATTAGCGTTTTTTCATCATTAGTGATAGATTCAAGTTCCAGCCGGACTTTATCAAATTCAATTTCATCAGCTATTTTGCTATCCAACAATGCTGACTTGATTTTATCCAGTGTCAATAAACTCATCTGTTTTGCAGGGCCACTCAATCCCACAGGCTGTGCAATCTCAACTTCAATACTTTTCAGACCTCCAGAAAAAAAGAGCTCAGGAAGCTTCGGCCCCAATTCTGCGTCTCCACCACGTAGCGCAACCACTTCTGCATACCACCGCACATAAGTTTCAAATGCTTCAGAAAAGGGCGTGCAAATATGCGCCGAAAACTGAACATCTTCTACTAAAATGATTCCTCCTGGACGCAACGCTTTATTAAGAATTTGAAATGCTTCTTCCACATTATTTAAATGAGATAACAGATATCTGGCAAATATCAAATCAAATTCTTCATTGGATTTAAGAGCATAAATATCAGTTTGAAAAAAATTCACATTATGAATCTGCAAATCCTCCAGCTCTTTCAAGTTGAGTGCAATAATATCTTTATCAAAATCTAAAGCAGTTACATATCCTTCAGCCCCCACTAAATTTGCCATTTCATAAGTCATCATACCTCCACCACAACCAGCATCCAAACATTTCAAACCTGTCTTTATGCCGGCTTTCAACAATGCATTGATTGAATATTCATTCATTGCCTGCCCTAAAATATTGAGTCGAGCCTTACCTTCTCTCCCTCCATCAATGACATAAATCATGGCATATAAAATATTATTTAAGTGCAAAATATAACAAGTTGAATACATGAGGTCTTTATACCCTGTTTATGTTTTGTTTATCAAGCTTCAGATGAAAAATGGGCAAAAAAATATATGTAGCAAACACTTGATATTCCTAACAATGTAAAATATTTACATGCGTAAAAAGATTCGAATATCAGTTGTAAAAATGTCATATATTTTAATTAAAATTGTATGAACATGTGGAGTCCTGAAACCATCCCAAAAACGGGGCGATTCCGAAAAGCCATACGAGTAGGAAAATTTTCAAAAACAAACGATATGACTAACAAAACTTTACTTGGTGCACTTGCAGGAGGCATAAGCTTATTTCTGCTTGGTTGGTTGATTTATGGAATGTTACTGATGGATTATACAACTGCAAACTTTAACCAATGTGCAGCTAATCCCCCTGATCAAATGATTTGGTGGTCCATGATAGTTTCATGTCTTAGCTCCGGATTATTGTTGGCTTTGATATTGTCCTGGTCCAACCAAAGCGGAGCAGCAGCAGGAACTAAGATAGGGGCAGTTGTAGGAGCATTGATTGCTTTGAGTGTTGATTTAAATATGCACTCTATGAGCTCTATGTTTTCAGGTTTGACCCCACTGCTGGTAGACGTGCTTGCATATACTGCTATGATGGCCATTGGAGGAGCTGTTGTGGGATTAGTTATGAGAAAGTAATACATCTGCTCCTTTGAAAGTCAACGTTTGATTTGCAAATCGACCTTATCTCAATGAATACGGAATTATAATCCTGTATCATTAACTATAATTTGAAATTCCTCCGCCGGCTTAATTTGTCGGGGAGGAATTTCTATTTGAGGATTTATCATTCTACATACATTAAGCCGTAACTCCGTTGCTGTTTGAAAGCTGATAATATATTACATATTTGAGGACTCAAATAGAACTCAGAAATCGCAAAATTGCTGATATTATCGATTACGGATTGATTGATGTGCCTTGCCCCTTATAAATAATCACTGAGTATTTTTAATATAACGTGGCGATACGCATTCCTGCCAATACTCCACTATTTTTACCATAGTGGTTTTGATCTGATCATAATCACGCGGTTTGACAAAGAACCCCTGGACGGATCTTGAATAAGCGTCAATTATATGCTCTTGTTCAGCACTTGTAGAAAAGAAAAGATAAGGGATAGATTTCATTCTCAAATCTTCATTGTTGTGAATTTTATCCCGTAATTCCATGCCATTAAGTTTGGGCATATTTATATCAGATATGACAAGAAAAGGTTCGATTTCCGTTTTGGTCAAATACTTTAATGCTTGCTCGCCGTCAGCGAAAAAGATTATCTCATTGTCATAGGTTAGCTCATCAAATATTTCACCCAAAACATGTTGGTCGTCGATATCGTCTTCAATTATGATAATAGGCCCACGTTTGTTCATCTGAGTAAAATTAAAAATTGGATTTCTTAAAAGCCAGCAATGGCAATTCCAGCAGTTTGCTCAATGTTAGCTGCTCCAAGCTCGTTGCTTGAATATTCATCCTGGCTGTTCAGCTAACAGCCAAAAGCCAACTGCTAATGGCTGGCTGTTCAATCTCTCCTTCTCCTGCGACTAGCAGCACTTCCACCGCCTCCGCCTATGATGAAGACTCCAAGGATATATCCCAACCAATAAGTGAAGCCGGTATTATTTACTGCATATAAACCGTAATCCATGTCAAATAGCTTTGCAAAAAGTGCAATAATGAACACTAGACCATGGATGATTCCATAAAAGAATCCATAAACTTTTTCCGTGGTTTCAGCCGGTGCACATGAACTGATGACAATAATTAATGCCACTAATACCGCGAACTTTAATACCTGATTTGATTTCATAATTTGCTATTTTTTTGATTATTTTTTATCCAGGGTCATTTCTATGAATTGAAACCAGCTCTCTCCCCTTTTCATCTCTCCGGTTTCGTACCATTGTCCTTTTTCATTCAGGTAGATGATGTATCTGATATATTCATTGGGATACCAATATAATTTTTCACCCATTAATTCTGCTTTAAATTTGCCCTGTCTACCTGAAAATAAAAAGGAATTTAAATTAAAATGAGCATCCTCTTTACTGTAGGTCAGGACAGCCATTGCATCATGGATTAATTTGCCTTCTGTATAACCCCGCCCCTCAATTAGTAATGCAGTGCCGTCCAGCTTCAATTGTATTTTTTCAAACTGCTTAAAATTGTGTTTGCTACCATCCTGGATCATCATCCAGCCTGTACCTTCCCAATCACGAACAAGATAGGCTAGTTTTGCAATTTCTTTTTGCGCATCTTTATCACCTTCCTGCATCTGAGAAAATGCCTGTAAATTGAAGAATAAAATGACTAATACTGTAAGCTGCAATGTTCTCATCTTTCACAAATTTTGATATGAATGAAATAGAATTAATGGCAGGGCTTGTGAATTCGTTTCTCCTGATAAATATAATAAAATATTCATGCTCGAATGAATATTGTTAGGACAGCTTCAATTCAAACAGCTTTTCCTCAGGCAATAATCTTTTTCAGGGTATTGTAGGTATTCATCCTGAAACCCATTTTGAAGTAAAGATCCATAGCCTTTTTATTAATTTCTGAAACTTCCAAATGAAGCATGACTGAATCATTGTATCTGGTTTCAGATAAATAATTAAAAAAGGAAGTAGCTATGCCTTGAGACCGATATTCAGGAAGGATATACAATTCATCGATAATAAGCACATTCCCCTTGTATTCATTGCTCCAGAAATTAATGAGAATGGCATAACCTGTAACGACTTCCTCCTTTTAAATACCAGAATATTCCCCTTATCAGGATGCTGAGAAAGGTGATCCTGCGTTTTTTGAATACTTTCCGGTGTTGCCTCCCATCCGCTGAAATCCTCTGCTGACAGATTCAACATTAGTTTTGTCAGGATTTCTGCATCTGACTTTTCAAAAGCTTTGAAGCTAATACCCACTTGAAATAAGTTATTCAAACGATGAATTATTCACAAATATAGTGGCTTGAGGGATTAGATTTTGATTATACACACTATTAAGACTTACTTACCTGTTAGCATTATCTTTTGTTTTGATAAAACTCCATTTTCATCACTTATTTCAACAATATGAAAACCCGAAAGAGCCCCATTTACATCGATATAAGTAATTTTACTATTCTCAGAATGGACTAAACGAATAATTTGACCCTTAGTATTGTAAAGCTGGATTTTCTTCATCTGCGATATTTGATTGTCCGGAAATCCGATCATAATCTTTTCACTTGCAGGATTTGGGAAAACACTAATATTTTCATCCAGATTTGATTCATCCAGTCCTGTAATAATACCGAATTCATCTGTTTTGATTAATGAAATATTGATGTTGGCGTTTGAATTATTTATTCCGCACATGACAAATCCTCCATCGCTTGTTTGTTTCACAGAATATCCATAATCTGCCAAACCTTCATCAAATTGATTTGACCATTCTTCAACTCCAATATCATTGGTTTTTATCAGGAAAATCAGAAGTATTATTCATTCCAAACAAAGCAAATCCTCCATCTTCAGTGTGACACATCGAATAGTTCCATTCGCACAAACCATTATCATATTCTTTTACCATTGTATTTCACCATGCTGATTGATCTCTGCCAGAATAGGGTGAGCGCATCCTGAAGCTGCATTCCATCCGGAAATAAGTATGTTTTCAGAATTTGCGGATGCAATATCTCTTGCCTCGCCACTGCCGGGATTATCTATTATTTTACTCCAAATTATTTCTCCATGATCATCTGTTTTTATCAAATAAATATCAGTGCCAATCTGGAGCGGTTGTTGAATGCTTCCTGCGATAAAAAAACCCTGATCTACATTCTGCATCACAGCGTATCCGCTCTGCCGCATTCCTTTATTCTCGTATGTTTTTGTCCAAAGTGTATCTCCATTCTCATCTGTTTTAATCAAATAAAAGAAATGGAGCCGGCATTTCCATGGATTTCATTCCAGCCTGCGAAAATGAACTTTATCAACTGCCTTTTACCCTGAAGCGCTCTTTGCCTATATTGGCCTCCATAATTTTTTTTCCAAATCACCTCCCCATCCAGGTTAATTTTCGATAAATACACATCGTAATCCCAGGCTCCAAAATTGACCACTCCTGTTAGCAAAAGATGATTGTCAGATGTAAGTTCAATATAATCGAAAGTTAGATCATCAGAACCGCTTGTAGAATAATATTTGGTCCAGATTTCATTGCCATATTGATCAGTTTTCATTAATAGTCCTTTGCCTGAAAATCCCGATCCACTCTGGCTTACCCGAACCCCTGCTACAAAGAAATTTCCTTCTGCAGACTCCACAACAGAATGTCCGTATTCACCGGAATTTTCCTGACCATATGATTTCTGAAATGATGTTTGAGCGATGACAAATTGAATATTGGAGAGCAAAATCGCCAAATGTATAGTGCATAGCCTGATCATAAACTGAAGTTTGCAATTTGTAAAACAACATTGATTTTACATAGAATACGCAATTTGAATACGATCGACTAAATCAAATGCCTTTTCATTGGATATTATCTCATGTATTTTTATTGCAGCTCCCGACTAACCAGATAAATGGTATATCCAACAAATGTGATCAGCAAAACTGCTGCCTGCCATCTTTGCAATACTTGTCTTTTACCAACAAACATGCAAAGAAAGAGGAAAATTGTCCCTATGGAAAGGAAAAACAGGTCATCATTGAATACCAGGTCGTATGGTACGGGACGAATCAGCGAAGTCACTCCGAGAATAAAAAATATATTAAAAATGTTAGATCCAATTACATTTCCAACAGCTATATCATTATTCTTTTTTGCTGCTGCAACAACTGATGTTGCCAGCTCAGGCAACGAAGTTCCTGCGGCTACTATCGTTAATCCTATGATAGTTTCACTGACCCCATTGCTTTTGCCATGGATACTGCATTGGTAACAACCAGATTTCCTCCTGCAACCAAACCCGTCAATCCGATAATAATAAAAAGCCAAATCTTTCCTGTTGTGAATGGCTTTGTCTCTAATTTATGGTGGGCGGGATCATTTTTAAATTGGAGAAAGACATAGTATAAAAAGCTGAGAAAAAGAATTAATAAAATCACTCCATCCATCCTACCCAGGACTTCCGGTCCATCTGACAATATTTCGTTAGTCAAAAAATATAAAACTATAACCGCAAAAAGGGAAAGGGGAATTTCTTTCCAAACTGTGCTTGACTGCACAATCAGGGGACTTATCAATCCTGCAATTCCAAGAATAGCAAATAAATTGAAGTTATTGCTACCTATTATATTACCAAATATGATATCCTGATGGCCATTAAAATTAGCAAATGCATTGACCACTAACTCTGGGGCGGAGGTCCCAAAAGCAACTATCGTTAACCCAATGGCCAGATCAGAAATTTTATATTTCTTGGCTAAAGCGGATGCCCCATCTACCATCCAATCGGCACCCTTTATCAAAAAAGCAAACCCTACAATTAACAGTAATATTTCTAAATACATTTGTCTTGAATTTCTGCTTGTGTAAAAAAATGATTCAGTGAATTATCTATTTAACGCGGCACAATCTAAGCGAAAAAGAAATCATGTTATATAATATTATTGTCCGAAATAATGGAATTGAAGTTTAGCTTTCAATAGCCGATAATGATTTTCAAAATGGAGTTAATTAATATAGCATTACTAAGGATTTCTCTATGCTAAAATGACCGTATAAATCTGGCATACATTCGATTTTTTATTATATTACAATGAGTTTTCCCGATAACTGTATTTTATAATCATTAAATCTTCAATTATGAAAACGTTTCTATTCTTCTGTTTTAGCTTGTTCCTCCTATTCTCCAATAAAGTTAATGGACAAAGTTTAACTGAAATAGCTGAAAAGTTTTCTCCTTATTATAAATCCACTACTGCAAAATTAAATACATCAAGAATGCAGCAATGTGACCCTGATTCAATTATCTTTTATGGGTTTATCTCTCCTGAGGATTCTGTAGTGAGTCTCAGACGGATTTTTCGGAGATATGCTGAAGTTTCAAGGGCAATTTATGAATATGAATTTGTAGATGACACGGAGGTTCTAAAATTGGGAAGTATTGACAGTACCATTTATGATAATGCCGGCAGACCAATTCTGAATGAAATCCGGGAATTTGATTTTGACTCAAGTGCATTATTATTGGAAGAACGCACTATGTACTTTCCTCATGAAGGAAGTGTAATCAAAGATTATTCCTTTTTAGAGCATATGGTAAATGAACTCAATTTCGTTGAAGGAGATTTTGTAGACTTTGACTCTGCCATTGTGTACAGACGTGACTTTTTTACAGGTAATTTGCTTCCTTACCAAAAATTTATTCATACTTTTCAGGGGAAGGCCAGCTTGAAGAAATGTATCATTTTAATTATTCAGAATTTGATATGTCCTGGTTTCCGGTCTCAAAAAGTGAAGTTTTGTATACCCCATCAGGTAGAATCGCTGAAATAGTTGAATCCACCTGGGATGGGATCAATGATTACAATGTAAGTTCCACTTCTGAGTACACCTATGATTCAAGTGACTCACTTCTGACTGTTATTCTGAAAAATAACATTACCGGGTCATTCCGGGAAAAACTGGAAATGTCTTATGACAGTACTCAAAATGCTTCTACTGCATTAGTTTTCACCTGGGATGAAAATCTGGGTGATTGGTTCCTGGCGCTTCGATTGTATGGAGTTTTTGATGATCAGTCAAGACTTGAAAAATATGAATTAGATATAAATTTCTTTGGTAGCGCTGAATCCTCACGATATGAATATAAATATATTGGCAATTCATCATGCCCGCATTATATAGATGCATTCTATTTTGAGGATGCTGAATGGGTTTTCACTGCCAGAATTCATTTTTATCCATCAATCATGACATCTGTATATGAAGCTGCAATACCTCAATGGAACGCATATCCCAATCCTGCTAATGAGGGAATCTGGATTGAAGCTCCAATCGGTTCTCAGGTGCAGGTATCAACTATTCAAGGATTCACGATTTATAATGGAATTATCAAAAGTGAAAAGGAGTATTTCAGGCTGCATCAAACCAGCACTCAAATGATATTAACTATCAAAAATAATTCATTTATCAGTTCCAGATTGATTACTGTGTGTAAGTAATAATAGCACCTTGAAAAAAAAGCAGCATAGTAACTTAAACTCATTTCTGTTTGTAAGTTTTCTATGCTGCTCAATTGTCCTTATACAGTCATTAAATTAAAGACTGCCAGGCTTGTCAAACTCTTGCATTAAAAGCCAATCACTGCCTCCAGATTGATACCGCTAAATTCAGCGCCTGCAAATCTGCCAGTCCAGGCACTTCCTGTATATTGTTGATTCACATATTCTACCTTAGTAAGAATATTAGGTGTTATAAACCAGCCTCCGCCAAGGTTAAGTCTTGTGATTTCAAGATCATCACTTGCACTTTCACGTTGTTTCCCACTCACAGAATTGTAACGACCACCGATGTAAAATCTTTCATTATTTCCAAAACGATACAATAGCTCTGCTGCAAGCTGAGTGAATGCACCTTCGCGGTCTGCAATTGGTTCCGTAAATTCATTATTTCCGGCAGCCCGCTCAATTACTCTTAAAAATTCCAGTCCGCGGAATTTGGCAAATATGTTTAATTGTAATGCCGTCAACTTGGTAAACCTTGCATTGTATCTTCCGTCAAAATCTGTCCCTTCCACATTGCCATTCTGATCAGGAACTGTTTGAAGGACATTGTAATATCTGGATCCTGCTCTGTCACCTCCATAAAGCCATGTTCCCGTAGTCGTACCATTATTAATGTACCAGGATCCGGTAACGCGTAATCTCATTTCATCTCCCATTCTTCCATCATATCCTATCTTGCCATAGAATGAAGGCTTATTATCAGTGTTGCTATTGACAATTACGTTTTGATTCAGCTTCCCATTGGTTAATCCAATTACTGCTAAAAGGCTGTTATACTGAACTGAAACCTCTCCAAATGCTTCAGTTGCAAAAGCATCCATAATGTAATTTCCTACAAAAGGATTGTAAATGGCTCTGGCATTATCCGTACGTCGAAAATGAGTATCACCATAATTGAATTCATCAAGCCCTATTGTAATCCTGGTGTATTTCATTATATTTTCAAGGAAACCAGGTCTTATAAAATTGAGCTTATCTATTTGAATATGGCCTCCTTTGATCCATGCTTCATTATGATGACGTGAAGACAGATAAGTACGCAAGTGCATTCTGATCCCATCCAGCAACTGTACATCCAGATTCAGGTTTGCTGACGGTAGATTGAAATCAGATCCTGTTGACAAGATTGTTCAAATCATTAGAATGATTGAGTCCCTGAAATTGCATGGCAAAATCTCCACCAATACGCACTTTGACTCCTTCGTATGTGATAGAATCTGTCTTGGATGGCTCGAAAATATTTAAGCCTCTCTGATCATTTGGCCGAAAAAACTGCAGACCTGGTTGTTGGGCTTGTATCAGGGATATGATACAAAAATGAGAATAGTATTGGTAAAATTGTTTTCATGTTATTAATATTTTAAAGCTTAAAATGAATGATTCTTATTTAGTATAAATGAGTGAAAAGTCCAGCACGACATCATTACCGGTTTTCATGGCACCCAGCATAAAGGAAGGTGGGGTAATGTCAAAATCTGTTAGTTTCAATTTTTGTGTACCGGAGCAGGTAATACTCTTATCAGCATTGACTGTGCAATTGACCTTTAAGGTGACAAGTTTAGTAACTCCCGCAATAGTCAAATTTCCAGCGGCAGAAACGAGAAATGTTTCGCCTTTAAAATGTGAAACTTTGGAAGACTTCATCTTATAAATTATATTTTTATGTTGACTAGTCTTCAGCGCTTTATACGCGTTTTTGTCCAATCCTTTTTGTTGCTTTTCAAATTCTCAGCAGGAAGACTGAATTCCAGAGATTGAATTCCCTTCAATTCTTTTCCTTTACCTGAATCAAATGTGAATACTGTTTCGCTTGTAAAACCTTTTGAATGCATAATCCAGTCGTGCAGGCTGGAAGTACCTGAAAGGCTCATTGTACTTTTGGAATTGCTCAGAGTATGCTTTCCCTGCCCACTAAGATTCACGAAGCAAAAGAGTAAAATAGGAATGCCAATGAAAAAAGAACTTTTTCTAAAAATAGAAGCTTGCATTATTAAGTGGTTATATACTGTTATTTGATTCCCAGAGTGAATGGGAATAAAGATTAATGGCTGCGACGGAAAAATTTCCGCTTGACAGGAACAGTACTTTGATGCAAGGTTGCATTATATTAATCCCACCCTGTTACATAATGATAAGTATCAGTTATATATATAGCAGCAGGCTACAGAAATGACTTTAAAAGGAGAAATGGACTGGTTTTGATACTTCTTTTAAAATTGCCAGAATTGTATTTCAACCTTGAACCGAACAAAAATCTTGAAAATTAAAAAGCCGGACATTTATTAAGAATGTCCGGCCTAGAGTTATAATATCTGAAAATATTACTTGACTGAGATTTACAGCATCAAAAATTATATTTATTTGTTAGCCGTATTCAGAACCACCGGCTTGACCTGATCCACCTTTCCCTCTGATTTAATTTTAATGAGGTATGTGCCGCTTAGCTTATTTGCAAGGTTGAAATTTTCAATTTTCTGTTGTACACTTTTAATCTCCCTTTTCTGAAGTACCTGGCCTTGTAAGCTCAGAATTTCGATAATGATAGATTTACCCAAATAAGCACTTAACTCTAAATTTATTTCACCAGCACTTGGGTTAGGAAATACTCCGAAATCAGTAGTGTGGTTTTCTACACCTTTCAGGGCTACATTTGAATTATTGACCGGAAGCGTTACATTTCCTCCTACTACTTTTACATTACCAAATGTAGCCGTAACATTACTGTTGGAATTGTAATTAGAAACTACAAGGCCCATTTCTATGCAATTACCCATGATAACATTAGATGCCATTACAGGGGACCAGGTGATTCCATTGGCTGATGTAAAGCCTGTAAATTGATTGCCCTGTCTTACCAGACGTAACCAAAATTTGTTGAAAGCGGGAGATTGCTGAGGAATTGCGGGGCCATTTGTTACAGTTCTAACTTCTTTTCTGACCAAATTGCTTTGAAGGTTGGTGGTCAGCTGGACCTTTTTTGCGCCTGTTCCGGTATTCTCTCTCATAATCACACCTGCCCAGGCAGAACCAGAAATACCGGTGACTTGTACTGTAATGCTGCCATTCCCGCAAAGCGAGTATTGAGCAAATGCAGCATTGTCACTTGTGTAAGGTGGACCTGAAAAGCAATTGTTGCTACTTACACTGAATACCTGAGTAGTATCATTAAAGCTCACCTGACTGCCATTATTGCAACCTATTCCATTCTCATTTTGACTCCATCCCGGAGGAAGGTCATTAGCCGGAATCACTTCAATATTAAATGTACAGGAAACAAAACAGTTCTCATCAAAATAGTAATTATAGGATAATGTATGGTTGCCGGGTCCGGCTTCTGAAGCTACGAAAATACTATCCTGAACTCCGGGCCCTGTAAAGATTCCATCCTGAGGATTTCTTGCCAGATTATATAGCCCAATTGTGTCTGCTTCATTTACTATTTGGTTCTCAGGACATTCCATTTGGAATAGTTCATCTTCAATGACACCGGGAAGGAGGCCACCTCCTATCACATTTAGGAATCTGTAATTAGTGAATGTCCCGGAATTGGTAGAATTCTCAGCACTGTTAATTGTGAAGAAACCGAGATTATTCACTATATCGGTGTTGTTTATATTTTTATTTACAACTACGGTACCACAGTAATTATTTGTAAAATCATTAGTATTGTTTATTCCGAATCCGTGGATAATATTGGGAGCATTTAAAATGCTAAGTTGTCCATTATTAATAAGGTTACCCCCACCGATATTGTTGATACCGTGGAAGCCTATTTTTCCGCCACCAATATTAATGATGCTGCGGTTATTGAAATTGCCTTCGTTATGAATTGCAGACAAACCAATGCTATCTACCTGACCTATCTCTATTAAACCTTCATTTAGAAAATTTGAACCAGATGTATTCAGTATTCCGTTGTGAATACTATAATTAATAGATAAAGTAGCGGAATCTGTATTAACGAAATAATTGGTATCCGATAATTCAATTGCACTTAAGAAAACAGAATCCATTTCTATGTAACCCCGATTTCTGAAAGAGCCTCCTATGCTCTGAATTCCTTTTGCGATATTATGAGCATAAAAATTACCTGTATGCTCAAGGTGACCTGTATTAAGAATAGCTCCACCTGCAAAAGACCTGATATTTATACTACCATTCATCTCCAGGGAATCTGCGTTAAGAATAACCGGATTTGTAGAAGACAAAGAAGTTCCTGTAAAAGTGGAATTTGGACCAAGTGTTGTCTTTCCGTAATTTTCCAGAAAATAACTACCCATATTAGTTATATTAAACTGAGCATCAGAGTATAAATATGCTCCGGCAGCATTTCCGAAAATCTGATCATATCCAAAATTTGTAATTATATTACATGCTGCATTCAGGATCAATGAATCGGAATTCAAAAACAAGTAGGGTATACCGGAAAAAGTAGCAGGAATATTCATTTCATAATATCCTGAATTCTCCAGAAAAGTGCCCCCCCCCATAGAAATAAGACTTCCATTATTATGAATATATCTACCCTGATTGATGATTTTTGTTCCTGCACTATTATTAAATGTAGAGCTGCAATTGTTGTGAAAAACTGCTCCTTCGAAGTTAACTATTGAATTTGATGCTAAATTCCCGGATGTAAGAACACAGCCAGAATTTGAGTTTATCTGATTATAGTTATGTATACCGGCAGCAGAGGAGTTGTTAACAGTTAGCGTTGTAGCAGCTCCAATATTCATCACACCATAATTAACCAAAGCAGCTGATCCAACCGGAGAAGAACCAATTACATTGAGATGATTATAAATATCCATCACTCCAAGAGAATCATTCAAAATATTTGAACCTGCAGTGCTCCCAATGGAACCTATACCTAATAATTGAAAATATCCTTCATTCCTGAAAGTTAACTCCAGCGTGCTGCCCATGTTAAGAATGCTTCCTGCAGTATTTCTGAATGTGGCATTTTCTCTGTTATAATTCGCTTCATTTGGAATAATTGGAAAACAACCAACCAGATTCATATTTCCGGAATTGAGAATGTAATGATGGTTGTCCAGCAATCTTGCATTACCACCACTTACATTAAAAGTTGCCCCTGCTCTATTCAAAATAGTGTCCTGATTCAAGAGACCATCCCCAGCCAGAGAACCCAATATCCGGAAGCTTGAAAAATTGTCAATTTTACCATAGTTTTCAACTCGCCCAAGCAAGCCGCCAGTTACAGAAAATGCGCCGGTATTAATAACGACAGCACCCGGATGATTGATCATATTAATTCCCAATCCACCTCCCACTGTAAAATTACCTGCGTTTGTTATCTGTGAAAAATTTTCCAGCCTGTTACCTGTGCCACTGTTCAGGTTAAATACTCCGGAATTTGTAATATTTGCACCCACCAAATTGCGCATAGCATCATTATAGGAAGAATCAACCCTGAAAGTTCCGTTGTTCACCAATGTTCCTCCATTGATATAACCATCAGTATCGCTTCCAAATACTTTTAGATCGCCACCAACATCAATATTTACGGATGCCCCACTTGCAACTGTCACTGACCTTGCTAATGAATTTGCTGTTACTACTGGATAGTTCCCACTTACGACTACCGGAATGATTACGTGATGTCCTGTCAGACTCCCTGAATCCGGGACTTCTGCAGGACTCCAGTTGCCGGGATCGTTCCAGTCTGTACCAATGGCACCCGTCCAGGTCAAATCAGACATCATATTGAGCGTCCTTTCTGAACAGATTTCATTTTGTTTTTGGATATTTTCTGATTTTTCTCTGGGAGTGATCGCTATGATACTAAGAATAGAGACCCCGAGAGATAGTGCAATAGAGTAAAAATGTGACATGCATTTAGAAATTAAAGGGTTACTTTAAATGATTGTTGAATTTCCGATTTTGTTTCATGTAAAATTTCGGCAGGGACTGAATTTTCAATCTCTATATGTTTTGTTTTGTGCCAGTGCAAGGGTGACAGGAAATATTCAGCATATGCTTTGAAACCTGCTAACAGGTGTATGCCTAAATAAGCTATGACATCAGTTATCGTGGTAAAAATACTTCTCCTGATATCTATTCTCTGATAAGTAAGATGATTCAATAAAACAGAGCTGCTTAAATTGATCCCCAAAAGAATCCAGAGACTTTTGCTCATAGTTACAAGCGTAAAATATGAAAGCCCCGCACTCACCATGAATACAGGAATAAATAAGTTGTAAAAGGGTACCATGGCAGATCCTATCATTGGTAGCCAGAAGTTGACCCACTGCCTGAAACCAAACTTTGCGCTGATAAGAGTCCCCGGGACATGAACCAGCTGTGTAATGAACAAACCCTTATTCCAGCGGGTGCGCTGATTACTCCAGTCAGACCAACTCTCAGGGCAGGTCTCTGTGCTTACACTTTCGAACTGGCGAATCCGAATTCCATTTTCTATTAAACGGACTGCGAGATCTGCATCTTCGGTAACATTAAATGGATCCCAGGCGCCTGCATTGATTAGTTCCTGCCTTCTGATAAAGAATGAATTACCTCCCAATCCAAATGAATATCCTTCATGGCTCAAAGTCTTCAAATGACGTTCATACCATTCGTAATATTCTCCGGCAAAGTTGCGGGTTATCCAACTTGGTGATCTATTTGATATATGAATTTTTAGCTCGAACATAGACCCGGCCTTCATTTGCCTAATAGTTCTGCTTTTTCAACTGATTAGGCTCAGGGTGTGGATTCAATTGGCAAACAGTCAGAATGTCACCTTCCCAGCAGCTTTTATACCATGCAGTAAAGCCCACGTGCCTTTCGTATATGGTGCAGCCTCAGGAATGAGTAGCACATGTATATTGTCTTCCAGCTTAAGCCGGGACAATGTACTAAAGGCACAGTCTCAGTATCTTGCAACCACAATTATAATTTGCTTTAATTTCTCCGGTTATTCCAGTGCCCGAATTGCGTCCAGAGTTGCACGAATAACTTCGTCCTCATTTTTTTAAGAGGGACTATGATTGAGAATGATAAAGTATCTATTTCGGAAGGCAGAGGATTTCCTGGTGTTTCTACAGGAAGTTTGCTGATGTTATTTTGAATCCTGAAAATCAACAGGAAGAGGTAATTGAGAAATCCGATAAAGAAAACGGGCATTCCAAATGAATATGGAAACAAAACCGATATAATCAAAACAGCACAAACCAGACAAAAAAGTAAGACCCGAATAAATGGTTTTATTTTATGAAAAGCAGATTTGCTCTTCAATAATATTAACTGATCCTGTGCTATTGAATCCATACAGCGGGATAAGATGGGAATTTTGAAGTGCCAAAGATAATCAACATTTCGAAAGTCTGTTCCAGAAACAGTAATATTAATATTTTTTATAATATAAAAATTGTGAAACAGATTTATAGACTGACAATCAGGGAAGTTTTGAATACCACAAGATATACTTTGAAAAGACCTTTCATTGCATTTTCATCATGTTTCAGCTGGCCATAAAAGCTTAATAAGTATTTACTCACTTGTATGGATTATAAGTCAAAATCATAAAAATAAAACGCACAGTTTTGAAAGCCATCCAATTGAGCAGAGGAGAAAACACTCCGGTTCTCAAGTCCAGATTTTCAAGACTTAATCTATCACATTGTTCTATGATGCCTACGAGATGATCTGCAAAGGCTGAAGCGAACTCTTCATTTCTAATTGCAACATTCATTTCTATGCTGGCGTAGGCGCTGAGGTTGTTCAGATTAAATGACCCGATGGTAGTCCACTTACCATCAATAACCGCAGTCTTTGCATGCAGAACAGATTGGTTCCATTCAAATAATTCGATGCTATGTTGCAACAATTTTTTATACAAATGCGCAGTTGCCCGTTTCATTAATGGGACATCAGAAATTCCGGAAAAGACGAGCGCAACTCGTACTCCTCTCTTCGCAGCATTTTGCAGGGCATTCGTCAGTCTTCGTCCGGGAATGAAGTAAGATCCCAATATAATTACATCAGATTTCGCCTCTTTAATATGCTCGATGTAAGCTTTGGGTATTTCGTTTTTACGTTTCAGCCAATCATTTCTTAGAATGCTTATCAGCATAATTTCGCTCTCGGGGAGATTGCTCACTATCCGTTTGCGCGTATTTCGTTTTTTTGCATCGAAAATATTTTGACAAAGCTTGCGTAATTGCATAGCCAATCCAATATCTGAAATTAATACCGCATAGTCCAGCCATGCTTTTTCATCCTTGGTTCCCTTATATTTGTCTGCAATATTGATACCTCCTATCAGTACAATTTCAGCATCTACTACCACTATTTTATGATGCAATCTCCTACCCAGAAAGTAACTCTTTGAAGCAAGAAACGGCGAAAAGAATCTGATATGCACTCCCATTTCTTTGAGTTCATGCACCCACAATTCAGGAAAAGATGTTGATCCAAATCCATCTAACAACAAGAAGATTTTAACTCCCCTTTGAGATGCATTCTTCAACAATTGAAATATACGTTTTCCAGTTTCATCCCCATTAAAAATGTAAGTCTGAAACTGGATTTCAGTTCTTGCAGTTTCAATCAGATCTGCCAGCCTATCAAAATAATCCTCTCCGCTATGGACCAGGTCGATGATGGAAGAGGCAGACGGTAATGGGTTTTGCATGCAACTTAAATTGAAACAGACAATTCGTTATGAAGTCCAATTGCAAAGTACATTTTTTTTCATCCGATACCAGCTTTCAGATCAAAATTGAGTACCAGGAAAAACAAGTCTTGCAAAATTCGTCATAGTTCGCTTCCCTTCCTATTTTTTTTAAGTTTTTACTAATTCCTATGCCAACTGTTAATTTTTATGTAATATTGTAACTCAACGATACAAGTAGGTAGGTCAGGTTCTATTCATTTGCCCCATTTTGCAGACACTCATAACCCTATCCCATGAAAATACTGGTATCCCTCCTATTTTTATTTCTTCTTCCTTTTATTTCTTCTGCTCAAAGTCAGGATTGGAAGCAGATAGGAAGTCCTTTGAAGACTTATATACAAGTACAACATCAAACCAGTCATGGGTTTTTATTTGGAAAAATGACTGTTACAGGTCAGTTTTACTTTTCGAAAGACAAGGGAGTTACCTGGGAAAATTTATCAAAAGGAGATCTTTATTATCAGGGTGATTTCAAAATAAGAGAAGATGAATACGCCAATATTTATCTAAGCAATTCATCTAGAGTATATAGATTAGATACCGCCTCCTTTGAATTGACTTCAATTTTTTTGAAGCCCAGTCAATTATGGATTTTGGCTTCATGAACAATAGTAATTTCATAGTAGCATCCAGATCAGGCATCCGTATTTATTCAGACATTGGTCAGGAACTATTTAGACATGATACTTTATTGCTAAATGCCAGGCTTTTGCTTGATCCGGTCGGAGAAAAGCATTATCTGCATTTTTGGGTTTCAGAGGGAGATTTCTTAAGAGAATTTAATGATAATTTAAGTTACATCAGTGAAAAAAGACAGGCCACAACAGTTTCATTCATTAAGAGAAATGGCAACCGTTTATTTAGCCGAAAAACTTTCTCTGACGATGGCATAAACTGGAGTCCTCTCAGCCTTCCGCACAGTGCAGATATTACATTATATAATATTGGCCACGATGGAACATTGCTCTACTATGATTTCCAAAAATTGTACATATCCCAGGATAATGGGAATTCGTTTTCTCAAACTCAAATTCCTCTTTTTATTCCGCACTTTATCTCTTCTGCTACAAATAGTGAGATCCTGATTTTTGGTAATAGTTTTGGAAAGTCACTATTATATTCCTCAAATGACAAGGGATTGACATGGAGCCAAATTTTCTCTGAAGTCGGAGTTCCATATATGTATGTTTTTTCTGCAGGAATAAATGAAAACATATTTCTATTATCAGTCTATGACAAGTTTTATATCAAGAAAAGTCCGCTATCTGAATGGTCTGCAGATAAACCAACTGATGTATCCACTCTTAGCCACCCCATGAGCTTAGCCAATGGGTCTAATATTGCACTTTCCCCTTTCAATAAAGTTTATATTACCTGGGATAAAGGAAAATCCTGGATCTTGCATTCGGATCAATTTGTAAGAAAACCAGATTACTTAATGAAGGAAAAATCCGATGCAATCATGTCCTGGCATAATGATTCTTTGTTCTATTCCACAAACTTGGAAAAACATGGCAAACCGAAACAAAAAAAAATCCGGAATTCATAGGCCAATTTTCACAATTTGCAGTTATGGGATCTAATTTAAGTATTTATGCCCGTGGTAATGCGCCCGATAATAGTCCTATTTTGCTCTATTATAATTTTCTTACAAGAGAAGGAAAAAAAAGTCCATACCCTTCAAACTTTAGAGGATTTACAACCTCCTTCAATGATAATACGCTTTATGCACTTTTGGATACTGAAACAGAAAGGTTTTTGGGCATTTCAGATGATCACGGAACAACTTTTATTCAAAAAAAATCGAAGGTGTTTCGTTAATAAATGGAACAATACATGTTGATCACCTAAACAATATTTACATCTATTCTAACCGGCAAATAATAATTTCCAGAGATCAGGGAGATTCATGGGAGGACATCACTCCTGACTTTCCGGAATTGTTTAATATTTATTATTTAACAGTAAGTCATGATAATTACATCTATTTAGCTGTAGATGGATTGGGCCTTTTGAAGTACAATCATCAATTAGAAGAATCCAAATTTGATCCGAATAATCATATTTTCGAATCTTTGACAGTATTTCCAAATCCCACAAATGGCCTTTTGTCAGTCTATGAAAATGTATTACTAGAAAATTCACAGGAAGTATTCATCTATGA
Source organism: Saprospiraceae bacterium (assembly GCA_016706365.1). Lineage (GTDB taxonomy): Bacteria > Bacteroidota > Bacteroidia > Chitinophagales > Saprospiraceae > SLDF01. The sequence goes on along the minus strand of JADJJU010000023.1, from coordinate 93,068 downwards.
TGTCAGCGGAAGACTAATTCATACTGATTGGGTTAAAATTCATGAAAATACAGTCGATCTCCAACACTGTCCTTCGGGCATTTATTTTTTGGTGATGCATATTGGAGACAAAGTGTATAGAACGAAGGTGGTTAAGATCTGATATTTTAATAAGCTGGTAGATTAAATTTAAAATATGATATCATTATCATTGCGAAGTCAGTTACTGATTTGTTTTTTGATTCTCAGTTTCGAATCTGCATTATCCCAAACTGTCATGCGGGTCCATCGAAATGATGGTTCTGTCGTTGAAATACCAACTGAAGACATTCGGACAGTAAAATACACTACTCTGGATTACGATCTGTTGTCCCGATTTTCTGAAATGGAAGTCAGGCATGTTAAATCTACTTCGGCCCATATACATTTCAATGTATCTACAAAAACCACTGAAAGAAATTATGTTAAGACAATTAAAATAGGAAATCAGATATGGACAGCTGATAATCTGGATACAAAATTCTTTAAAAATGGTGATGCTATTCCAATTGCAAAAGATGTAAAAGCCTGGGAAAAAGCGCAAATAGAAGAACAACCTGTAATGCTTTACATGAATTTTGATGAAAATAAAAAAAGCAAATACGGAGCCTACTATAACTACTTCGCTATAAGGGATAAACGTGGATTATGTCCCCCGGGCTTCAGACTTCCGGATATAAATGATTGTGAAGCTTTGTATGATCACCTCAAAACCGACCAGGGTACAGCTATAAAGAGCAAGCTTGGTTGGGTAGATATCACAGATTGGGACGAAGGAAGACCGGGAGATAACAGAAGCGGGTTTTCTGCACTTCCATCCGGATTCTATTCTGGTGTCGGTTTTCATGATGAAGGCTATTCAACAGTGTTTCCTATCTTTCCCGTACTATACAAATTCAGAAATGATTTTTATGGTGATCTTTCATGGAAGGGTGTCTGTGTAAGATGTATCCATGAATCATTTTAAAAGAGATTGGTAAGTGCTGAGTTTAAAATTCTCAATGTATAGAATCATGAAATTTAAATTCTTAATTTCATTCATTTTCTTTGCTTTCGTGACCTCTTCCTCAGCTCAGGTAGCTCTCAATATTGAGTTGATGGATGGAAAAAACTACATAATTCCTGTCGCACAAATTGATAGTATAACTTATTTCCAAAAAGAATCTCCCTGCGGCCATAAAATTATTTACAGTGGTGAAGTCTATCCAATTGTCCAAATTGGGTCATTATGTGTATTTGCTGAAAACTTGCGAACAAGTAAATTTCGCAATGGAGATAGAATTAAAGAGTTGAAAACTCCGGCTGAGTTTAAGGAATCACTTGATGCAGCTTGGGCCTATCCGGATTTCTCTTATTCTAATGAAAGGTTTCTTGGCAAACATTACAATTGGAAAGTAGTAGATGATGTGAGAGGTGTCTGTCCTGAAGGCTGGAAAGTTCCGGAGATTGGGGAGTGGAAGGAAATGATAGAAGAAATTGATTTGCAGCAGGCTGGTACAAAAATGAAAGGATTTGGATTTACAGGTTCTCAGGATAGAGGCTGGGCGTATGCTACTCCTGATCAAAATAGCTCTGGTTTTACAGCTTTACCTGCGGGATTAATTCATCCGGATCATGACCCTTATTATCCGGGAGGGGTGGCAAATTTCTGGTCTGGTACTTCCATAAATGAACAAGAGGCTGAATACGTTCAAATATACCATGGTAGCCCTCATCCTTATTTTAATAAATATATCAAAAGTGTTGCCATGTCAGTTCGCTGTATGAAGCTTATAGAAATTTCAGGAGAATAAAATCCAATCTATCCCTTTAATATTAAATAAAACTTTTGACACAAAGCTCATTCTGTCCATTGTCTAAGTGGCTGCTCTAATCGAAACCGCGAGGTTCCAATGCGCTCCACTCGCGGCCTGCTGTTCGTAATTCGTAAATTGTAAATAACCAGCTGCATCCCTACCACACCTCAACTACCATATTAAAGGAGCGTCCTGAATTTACTCATTCCCCTTAACTATAACCTTCATATCTTTACTCACTCTGCACCCATACAGGGGATCTATAGCCCCAACCTGAATATACATGTCGTACGTCGTGTCACCTGGATGTGTTGGTATTGAAATTGTGTTATTTTAATCCTTATTTCCTGTGAACTCGAAGGATCGACATAATAAGTTTGTAATTCAATATCTTTCCTTTGTGTACGTGTCTCTATCGGAATTATGGCATTTTCGCCCCGGGCAACTACCAAACTATCAGGTAACACCACATCAAATCTGTAATATCCTCCTACCAATATTACATAAGGGCTACTTGCTACACATCCGGTATGATCTCTGATGGATAACTGATATTTCTGAGGTTCATCCAATGAATAGTTAAACTGAATACTTGGATTAAATTGGAAGGAAGGATCGAGTCCAATTGAAGGATTCCAAAAATAATCAAAATCACCTGAACCACCGGTGATTATTGGATTCATTCTGTGGACTGTATTTCCGGAATTACATACCATGATTGTGTCCCGAGGAAAAGTAATTTTAATAGGCTCTACTTTAATGGTTATAGGAATGAATCTTGTTTTTTTATCACAGGACAAATCGGTATATTCCATTGTCAGTTCATATACATGACCATCAAGGGCATTTGAATCCGAAACAAATGAATATTCATTTGTGCTGGAATCTTGTTTACATTGCCGACATCTTTCCCCGACCATTTTATCAGGAAGTTTTCAGGTGTTCCCTCAATAAGGGAATTCAATTCCATTGTCTTTCCGGGACAAATGCTGAGATCTTTTTGAGGGACAATCGCTAAATCCTCCATTTGGACATAATGAGAGTTTAAAGTCTCTGTACCTGCATAATCCCTGACCCAAACCTCAACATCTATATTCAAATATTGTCTCCAGTTCAGCATGGAAGGGAATGGTATCAGATCCGGGTCAACAATCAACTTATCACCTGAAGCTTCTCCGATTATGATGGATTCTTTCTTTTCTCCTCTTACAACAGACCACTCAATAGACTTATATGGCAATTGGTTTTTATCGGATTGGGTAGGATCAAATTTACATCCACCTAAAACCTGGGCTTGCAATATATATTCGCAAGTGCTTTCATCCCTCAGAAATTTAATTTTTCAATATAGGGATGAGTCGGAGTTCTTCCAAAATGGAGAGAGAATAATGGATCGGTCTCTATTTTAAGAACACCCGCAGCGTCATATCCTTTTGCTTTTATATAAAATTCTAATGTTCCGTAGTGCTTGCAATCATCGATCCGGAAGAATACTGGAATATCCTTGCCCATTTCTGACTTCCTCATCCCAACAGATTGTTCACTTATAAAATTTCCTGTTTCCATGTGCCTCATTTCTATAGCTGCTACTATGAGCTCCACTTCAGGAGAATTCACATTGAAGGGAATCTTATCTCCTTCCTCCCATAAAAGATGCAACTCAAATTCATCATTGGTTCCGCCCCACAATCCACTGGATGGTTTTTCAAGTGATAAAAGAAAAGGTGTTTTCACATATCCAATCCTCTGAGGTGTGAAACTGAATTTTTTCTCCCTTATGTATTCACCCTGGTCATCCCTGATTTTCAAAATTACTTTATAATTCACAGCCTTCCCTTCAAACGGTTTGAAGGATTCATAATTAGCAGGATAAAATGAAAACTCCCGTATCCAATCAGTATTCTGACAGATTAAAATGCCGGTATCTTCATCCCATAAGCTGAAATGAAAACTTAGTCCATTTGTCATGTTGGTGAAATTGCCAAATGCAGTAAACATAATGGTGTTACCGTAATCCTGGATTTTAAAAATGTGAATATCGAAAAGAGGTTCTCTTACTATGGACAATTCAAAATGTAAAATTTCTTGTTTACCATTAGCTGCCCTTGCCAACACTTTAACCGGAATTTTAGACGGAACTGCCTCCACACTATTCACCTGTATGATAGCCCTGCCTTCTTCCTTCAGAATATAGGTGCAGCCTTCTGTCTCCTGCCAGACGTATTCAAAATCCAGGGTCTTTGGATTTATAATAAGCAATTCAACTTTTGAACCTACCCTGGCAGCCCGGGGACCCTGAATATAGTGTTCCGGTTGCTGCTCTAATTTCGCAATAGATAATGTCAGAAAATCCTTTACATCTGAAGATTCATTTTCATGGACAGGTAGAAATATATTCTTAACTGAAACAGGAAGATCAGAGTTAGTCCATGATATATTCAGAAATCCTATCAGAAAAAAAGTAAATACCAATGCCTTATTGCCATTTATGTTCATTTGAAATTTATTGTATTGTAAATTAAGTTATTGAAAATCGGGACCCAAACTTGAGCAATATACAAATTAATCTAAATGAAACAAAAGGCTTTTTGTAGAAAAGATGTTTCGCTTTATTTTTTCCGGCTGTTCCCTTGAAGTGAGGACATGCTTCAGCTTCCTCCCCGGCTGTATTCTCTATATGTATCAACACACAATAAGTTTTAGTCGTAATTCGGTGACTTTTTTTCTTTGCAAAGCAAAGAAAAAGTGACGTTTTTCTGGGTACAGGCCCAGAAAGGTGACACCTCCTAAATTTATTGACTGCTACGCATCCAATAAATTTCAGAGGTGACAGCTAGCGCATCATACTAGCAGGCAGGTCACATACATTACATCTTGTGGTTTCTTCCCGGCTATTAAGCCATCGAAAGTGCAACATTTTAGTTAACAACGAGAAAACGCCTGTGTAGGGGCGATTCATGAATCGCCCCTACACAGGCGTTTCAATTGCTCACTCAGCTTGCGGATTCTTCCGGCTGTTTAATCATAACTCATAACTCCTCACGGACTGTTCCATTTTCAACTTTCCACTTTCAATCTCCCCGGCTGTTCACTTACTCCTTACTCCTTACCCCTTACCCCTACTTCAAATGCTCCGCCAAAAATCCCAGCATACAAGTATACAATGCCATAGAATTTTCCTCTCTCTGAAATCCATGCCCTTCATTGTATTTTACCATGTAAGGAACATCAAAGCCTTTCTTTCTCAGCGCTGTTACGATCTGATCTGATTCCGCAATTTTCACCCTTGGATCGTTAGCTCCCTGAATGACAAACAATGGTTTTTTGATCTTATCTACCTGGAATACAGGCGAAACCTCTCTGGCGATTTTAGCTTCTTCAGGATTGTCCAGGTCATACCAGATCTGTTTGACGATTTCCTTGTAAGGCTTCCAGTATTCAGGGAAGGACTCAAAGAATGTCTCAATATTGGACACTCCCACATAGTTGACACCACAGGTGTACAAATCAGGCGTCTTAACAAGTCCCATCAATGTAGCGTAGCCACCGTGACTTCCACCGTAGATCGCAATTTTATCCTTGTCCACCCAGCCCTGTTCGATTACATATTTTACTCCATCCTCCACATCATCCATCAATTTGCGTCCGATCTGTTTGAATCCTGCACGTAAAAACTCTTTACCAAACCCGCCGGATATTCTGAAATTCACCTGTAGCGTCGCATATCCCCTGCTGGCAAATAATTGTGTCTCAGGATTGAATCCCCAGGAATCTCTGACACCCTGCGGGCCTCCGTGGGGATTCACTACAAGAGGTACTTTCTTCCCTTCCAGTGCAGCTTTAGGCAATGTGATATAGCCATAAATGTCCAATCCATCCCTACTTTTGAATTTAATCGGGCGCATCTCCGCCATATCTTCTTCCTTCAGTTGAGGCATCAGATCATATAGCAGGGTAAATTTTTGCGTCTTTACATCATATTCATAGTAAGTTCCGTAGAGTTTGTCACTCTGCACGATGATGAGAAACTTAGTTTCATCCTCATCATTGCCGGTCGGATAAAATTGTTTCCCTGCAAACTCTTTCTCCATCCGGGAATTCAGATCTTTGTAAAACTGACTTACAGGCGTGATCACTATCTTATCTCCTTCATAATAGAAATAGTCTATTTCATAGTTTCTCTTTTTCGACAGGCCCATCCCACCAACATCAAATGCCGGATGCCTGTAGATTTCTTTAACAACCTGATTTTTTCTGAAATCATACAGGACTATGCTGCTCTTATCGCCTTCCAGATTCGTCATCACATACGCCTCATCCTTATTCGTGGAAGCATAGTTGAATGAAAGTAAACTAAAGCTGTCGTCCCATGCCGTTTTCTTCACCAGCCTGAATTCCCCTGTAACAAGATCCTTATAGTACAATTCATTTTCCACGCCGTTAACCAGCTTAGTATAGCCACGCAGGTTTCCATCTTTGTCAAACTCAAATCCCTGGATTGGATTAGCCACATCTGTATTTTCATATAGTTGAGTCAATTCACCCGTGACCACATTCAGTTTGAAGGGCTCGAAAATTTGTTTGTTATTTTTGTTCATCGAAATGATGACATAGTCCTTCTGTTCCTTCAGAAGATTGGTAATACTGGCAGTCACTCCATCGAATGGAGTGAGATCTATGGAATTACTTCCATCAAGATTGGTCGCATAGATATGAAAATTCTCATCCCCGCCTTTGTCCATCGCGTAAAACAGCCGTTCATCATTGACCCAGCCATATCCCTTAATCAGTTCATCCTTTTCTTCTATGGCCCGGGTTACTTTGCCAGTCGCGGTTTCTTTGACATACACGTGATTCTTATTATCCGTATCCTTCTCTTTGTACGAGATATATTTTCCATTCGGTGAAAGTTGGAAGCCGGATGCCTTCGGCTTTGCAAAATAATCCTTCACCTGATACTTATAATCCCCTTTATCCTTTGCAGCAAGCTGAGCGAGCACCTCGTCAGAGCTTGGAAGGCTCAGATCACCGGGCAGGGTACTTTCAAATTTTTTCAGCACCATCGGGAATGTCATTCCTGACTGCTTAAATTCACCTGTAATCGCCTGACCACTGAGATCACCTGAGTAGGTGATCCCCAACTGAGGAGCCTTCAACGTCAGTTTATTATCCTCAAACACAGTCTCCTCTATTGCAATTCCGGCGGCACCCTGGGCCGGCACATCCATACTGGTAGCAAATGAGCCCTCTGTCGCTGAGATATGAAAAATTATTTCCAGTTTGGTTCCCTGGACATCGAGTTCCCCTTTCCAGTCTCCGATGATTCCCTGTGCAGATGTAGTCATGCTTGTCATAAATAGTAAAAGTAGTACGCCCAATAAATGATTTTTCATACGAGGCAAGATTTTGCAGTCGATTCAGAAGGAATATTCCATTATCATTTAACCGATAAGAAACCGGATGATGGAACAAAGATAAAATTTTGTTGTAGAAATTTAAATAATATGGGCGTGCCCCTCCTGCGTCGGGTCAGGCTGCTGCAGGCTGCGCTTCGCTCCGGCCCCGATCCGCTTCGCCGGGATCGTGGCTGGCTGTCGCCACCTTTCGCATCCTTCACGCGGGCAACTTCTGTCGGGGATTCATCGTAACACGGGTGACGCCCCATGCCGGCTGCGCCGGCATGGGGTGACGCCTTTTGCCTTCGGCAAAAGGTGACATTCTTGCCATCTGCGATGGCATGAGTGACGTACCACTCGAGACTTGCTTGACTCAGATTCAGATTAACAACAATATTTTTGCCTAAGGCAAAAATGGAGGAGCTTTCTTTATTAGTAAGCCCTCACCTTCTGCGTTAAGTAATTTTGCCTTTGGCAAAATGAAATCCGGATCGTCACCCCGGCCAGCCGCAGCCGTGCCGGGGCGTCACACGTCATGCGACTACAGCTCGTACAAGACTCATAAAGCCAGGCAAAGCCTTTCAGAAGGGTCTCCAGATTCTTCCCTGCTGTGTCCAAAATAATTTGGAAGTTTTACTTCAATTGCAGCAAGAAATGTAAATTTCTTTTAGAGTCTAAACCTGAATTTGACCCTTTTTCACTTAATCAAATATTTAAAGTATATTGTTTCAACTATTAATAAATTTAACAAGGTCTTCATCTGCATTTTGACGAAAAAACTGATTCATCTAATTAAATTTGTCTCATCATGAAAAAGTCAATTTACCTTCTTGCTTTATGCTTTCTAATTCTGAACAATTTAAATGCTCAGAGCCGGTTTCAATTGGAAAATGGAGTACAGATCTATTTATCGGAATCAGGCGACAAAACTGAATTGTTAGAATTGTTAAATTCAGACAAAAAACCCATCGATGATTTTCGCGATCAGGTTTATTTATTGGACAGTACAGTTTCAGCTCGTTATGATACCTTACTCATGGATGTCTTTCCGGGAACCAGAAGAGTTTTTGTTCGCAATGAGCAGGGCGGCGAACTAGAAACTACAACCTGGACATACAGCATAACGGTGTCTGATTGGGTCCCGACTACAAAGATTAATTATACCATTAATCCACTCGATCAGTCACGGATAAATATCACATCCAATTGGAACAGCGACAACCAAAGCTGGGAGATCGCAAGCAGGAGTATTATAGAGAATGATGTCAATGATACTTTGTCAAGCAGGGTGACTAATCAAGTTTGGAATTCATCAACAAATGACCGGAATAATTATTCAAAAACCACAATTACGGTTCAATCAGATGTATCGACCAGCACTTTTGAGGTTTGGGAAAATCAGAATTGGCGTTTCTTCAACAGAAGAATGACCGAGTTTTTTCCTGATGAGGAATATTACAAGATTACATTTGATACCTGGCAGACCGGTCCGCAGGAATGGCAAACCACTCAACAAACTTATCTGCGATACGACAATGGAAAATTAGTGTTGCAGGATATCTACTCCGGTTTCGGATTGTCTGATCTGAAGAATAGTATTAAGTTTGAATATTTCTATAATGATGAAAATTTACAAATTGAATCTGTACGTTCCAATTATTCTCAGGCAGATCAGATCTGGTTACTCCATAGCCGATCACTGCAAGAATATGAAAACGGGTTAAGAACAAATGTCGTAAACCAAAATTATATTCTTGGTTCTTTACAATGGGTCAACAATACAAGGACGACTTATACCTACTATGACTTCGATTTAGTAAATAGAACATTAAGTTTATACTGGAATTCGGGTATTCAGGATTATGATCTGATTAGTTTTCAGGACCATTATTATGGACTCTTTAATACTACATCAGTTTTTGAGACGGAGCTTTATAATTTAACTTTGTATCCGAATCCTGTAAATCAAAGTCTTTATGTAAACGCCTTCAGTTCAGAATTCGCTTTTAAAATTCTTGATTTATCTGGAAGAATTGTAGCATCCGGAATTTCAGGTAATTCTGAAATCGAAGTATCAGAATTGAAAGCCGGTTTATACTTTTTAACCATTGAGAGTACAGACAGAAAAACTATAGCAAAATTCATCAAGCAATAAATCTTACTCCGAAGGAAATAGATTTTTGTTAAGAACACACTTTACTTCCACAATGGTCATTTCGGTTGTTCGCGGCTAACTCTTGTGTGAGTGCCGTAGCGGTGAGAGGCTAGGGAAGCAGAGAGTGAGAGTGGGCTGTTCTCTCGTGGCTCGAAGCTCATGGCTCGAAGCTTCTGCCCGGCTGTTCGCCAAAAGCTAAAGGCCAACAGCTTAAAGCCGGCTGTTCAAACCACCGGGATATAAATATCAAATGTTGCTCCCTCACCCAATGATGACTTTGCTGTAATCACTCCTTCGTGATTTTCAACAATTTTCTTTACAATTGCAAGGCCAATTCCAGTCCCGGCAAACTGACTTCTTCCGTGAAGTCGTTGGAATAAGCCAAATATTTTATCACTATAATGAGGCTCGAAGCCAATACCATTATCAGATACACATATATGGCAATACTTCGAATCTTTTTCCAGTTTTGGCATATCAAATGTTTCAGCTGATAATATGGAACTTTTTATGGTGATTTCAGGAGGAATACCCGGATGGGAAAATTTCAGTGAATTGGCGATGAGATTATTGATCAACTGTCTAAATTGAAATGGAATCATTTTCAGATTGCAATTGACAGAGACATTTACCTGAGCCTGTTTCTGCTGAAGTTCCTCCTTCATATCGTCCAATACTTCTGAAATGACTTTATCCAATGGCGTAATTTCATATTTATGTTCTGCATTGGATGACCTGGAATAAGCAAGCAAATCTTCTATTAACTTCTGCATCCGATTTGCAGCCGATTGCATTCGCCTGAAATTATCCCTTCCATTTTCACTTAGATTGGAATGCTCCTTTTCCATTATTCTACTCGAGAAAGTCTGAATTTTTCTCAATGGCTCCTGCAAATCATGACTTGAGATATAGGCAAAGGATTGCAACTCTTTGTTCATGTTTTCTAGTTCCCTGTTTTTCTCGTTCAACTCTGCTGTACGCTCCTGCACTTGTTTTTCCAGTTCATTCAGGAAGACTTTCTGATCCTGTATATCAGTGCTGGTTCCTACCCACATCTGAATGTTTCCATTTGGATCCCGCTGAGGAATTGCCCGGCTCAGCTGCCAGCGATATTCTCCATCATGCTTAAGGAATCTGTGTTCAAACAGGAAGTGATGTCCATTATTAATTGCTTCCCGCCAGCGTCTCACATTTTCTTCCCTATCATCAGGGTGCACGATTTGCATCCAGCCATCTTTCATCAATTGCCCAAGGCTTAAGCCGGAATAAGTAAAGACAGACTGATTGAAATAATTAAGATTTCCTTCCAAATCAGCGGTCCAGATATGTTGTGGCATTGAATCAGCGAGCAACCTGAATTTCTGCTCACTTTCATAGAGTACTTTTTGACTTTTTACTTGTTCAGTAATATCCTGCACAGTTCCAATCATTTTCAATGGCTCATTATGATCATCAAAAAACACTCTGCCTTTTCCCTCAATCCAATGCATGGAGCTATCATTCCAGATAATTCTGGATATGTAGTGCAGTGAACCTGATTCCATAGCTTGCTTGAAAGCCTTTTCTCTCACAGGTAAGTCATCAGGGTGAAGGTGATTGAGAATTTGTTCGTGTGTCAACGCTACCGGCGAATTGTAACCCAGTATCTGCAAGTATCTGTCCGAGTATTGTACTTTCTTAGATTTCAGGTTTAACTCCCAGGTTCCTAACTCACTTGCCTCTATAACAATATTAAGTCTGGCTTCATCTTCCTCCAGTCTTTTCTGATAAGTTATCTGATCATGGATGTCCATGCAAGCTCCAATAAATCCTTCAAAATTATGGCTGCTCGCTATTCTGGGTTTTCCACTTACTGAGATCCATCTGTACTCTCCATCATGTCTCCTTAGTCTATATTCCATGTAGAATTCCTCTCTTCTTTCAAAGGCATTAGAGCAAACCTCCAGGCTGCGTTCAAGATCATCCGGATGTATGCCTTCTGACCATCCGGTACCCAGCTGATCCTTCATAGACTTACCCGTGAATTCCAGCCATGCTTTATTCAGAAAAATACACTGATTATTGATTGTTGTCATCCAGATCATTGCCGGGGCACTATCAGCTACCAGACGAAACCTTTCTTCACTTTCTTCAATTTTTTTCCTTGCTAATACTTTTTCGGTCACTTCAATTGTAGTGGAAATAATAGAATTGATTTCACCATTACTATCCAGAAGCGGTGTGTACTCAAAATCGAAATAGTAAGTTTTCAATTCACCGGATTCCATCACTTCCACACTGGAATCAAAAAATCTTATTGCCTTCTTTTGCTGGTAAACCTGATCAAGTGATTCTATATACTTGTCCATTATTATTTCGGGAAATGCTTCAATCAATTTCTTGCCAAGTATTTCTCTTTCACTTTTCTTCCACCGTTTCAACATGACCACATTTACCATTTCTATTCTGTGATCCGGTCCTCTGAATAAAATAATCCCTACAGGTGAAAGCATGATCAGATTGCGAAATCTTTGCTCACTTTTTTTGAGTTCTTCTTCTACCTTTTTTTGTTCAGTAATATCTACACAAGAACCAATATACCCTTCGAAAATACCATCTGCTGTGTATCGGGGGTTTCCCTTAGCATAAAGGCGATTAAATTCACCATTTTTATTTAATATTCTGAATTCGCCTGACCATTTAGTCTGGGTTTCGAAAGCCCCCAGGTAAATTTCAAGGAATTCTTCCCTATCATCAGGATGAACCAGATCCGCCCAACCAAATGTCAGCAATTCCTCAGTAGCCCTGCCTGTCAGCCTTGTCCATTCCTGGTTAAAATATGTGGCATTTCCTGCTTCATCACCGGTTGCTATTAGAATATCAGAATTCTCAGCCATGTTTCTGAATCTCTCTTCACTTTCTGATATCAGGTTTTTTGTTCTGTTGAGATCTGTAACATCAACACCAGTATTCATTATTCCATATACATTCCTCTCTTCATCGAAAAGCGGAATAAAATTGTAATTGAAGAAAAAAGATTGAATATCATCATCTATCATTAAGTCAATTCGGGCATTTTCAGAATAAAATGGAATGCCGGTTTCGAAAACCTTATCAGCATTTTCAAAAATCTCAGTTTCCAATTCAGGAAGTATCTCTCTATAAGTTTTTCCAATGACATCATTTCCCTTTCCCCAGGTTTTCAGCATAGATTGGTTCGCCAATTCAATTCGCAAATCTTTGCCCACGTATACAGCCATCGGGAAAGGTGTATTATGCACAAGTTCTCTTACTCTTTGTTCACTTTTCTCCAGTTTGAATCTGGCTTTGACCATATCTGTAACATCGGAAGCAATTGCAACAATTCCGGTAATTGTACCATCAGGCTCAATCCTTGCCTCATAAATAAAATTGAGATAAACAGTCTCCATTTTTCCATTGCGGGGAAGATTAACAGGTCGCTCCTTCGCTTCAAATTTTACTCCGGTATTGAATACCCCTTCCAAAAGAAGTTTAAGTCCCTGTCCCCTCGCTTCCGGTAAACCTTCAAAAATAGGACGGTTTAAGACCTCTTCTTCAGTTTTACCCCATAATTCCAGCATCTTTTGGTTTGCAATTTCGACCACAAAATTATCCCCGGTAAAGATGCACATAGCAACGGGGGCCTGCATAATATGATTTTGAAATCGCTTATTGCTCTGTTCAATTATTTTTAAATTCCTGACTTTATCTGTAGTTTCATTGCATGTGACCAATACTCCTGCTACCTGGTAGCTCTCATCATGAACAGGGCTATAACTAAAAGTCCAGAAGACATCTTCCAACCGGCCATTTCTATAAATAGGAATTAATTGATCCTCACTCCATGTGGCCTCTCCTCCTTGAAGCACCTGAGTAATAAGGGGAAATATTACATCCCAAATTTCTTCCCAGGCATTTTTGGCTGGAACTCCCAATATTGAAGGATGCTTACCATTTATTCCAAGGCTGGGTCTGTAAGCATCATTGTAAAAACATATCAAATCAGGACCCCAAAATAAAAACATGGGAAATTTGGAATTCAAAATGATTCCAAGGGTGGTTTTAAGACTTTGTGGCCATGTCTGAGGATGACCGACGACAGTTTCGCTCCAGTTGCGCTGCCGGGTGAGCCTGTGCATTTCACTATCCCCCTTTAAAAAGTATAAGTCATCAATAGGTTTCATTCTATACTTACGATAGCAATATAAAATTATCTTTATTAGTCCTTTCGGGATCTTCAGATTGAATGATGGCCAGGACTTCTTTCAGCACATTTTTCAATATTGTAAAATCAGCAGGTTTACGAATATAATGATCCGCTCCATTTTCCTGAAGCTTGCTGACGGTTTTAGGATCAAAAGATGTTGAAAAAATTACTACCGGAATATGTTTGAATTTGTTGTCCTGTCTGATTTCAATGAGGCATTCGTAGCCGGTCTTTTTTGGCATATTGAGATCGAGAAAAATTATATCAGGAAGCTGGTTGGTATCCTGCTCAGAAAGAAATTTCAGCAACTCTGCACCATCATGTACCATCCTTAACTGAATAATAGAGGAAAGCTCACTTATTGCTTCGGAAAATAAAAGGCAATCGTCCTGATCGTCATCTGCAAGTAGCAGTTGAATTGGCGCTTCCGGCATTAGTTTTTTATTGAATGATTGGACAGAATTTCAATTATTTTTAAACAATCGGATCGCAATATACTGCCGGGATAGTAAAATAATTACAAAAGCGAGAAAATTTATACCATGGTTAGTACATGACCCTGTAGAGCCCTGTAACCGAATATTCGAATTAACCAGTGTTTATGGTCAATCACTTTCGCATGTGAGTATTCTGCAAAATTGGAAGAGATCCCGCTTAGCTATTGCAGCCTTACCCATTTAAGCTTTTTGGAAAGAAACCCTTTTCTCATATGAATATGGATTACATCTCCATGTATTGTAACAGTTGCTCCGGCACTCAAACTGTCTTTGGGCCTGATCATCAGGGCAGTCCATTTATTTTCTTTAAATTGTAAATTCTCCATAACCACCTTTTGACGTTCAAGCGATATCCCTTCGAACCCATTATTTTTTCTCACAATTTCTACCGTAAATCCATCCTCAGTTCGCCATTTTCCTTCAAAATTATCAGAATTCTGCTGGGCAAAAACCATACAGCTGAAGGAACAAAGAATAAAATGTAATACTACTTTTTCCATAAGATTGAATTTAACCTTAATGAATTTTCTCATGAAAGGTCATCACTTTATTATTCCATTCCTTATTTCTCCACATAATTCATGAATAAAAAGTGCTTGCCTTTTGATTCAACGATTCGATTAGAGGCAAGTTATGTTTAATACGAATAAATTGCGTCTATATATTCATTTTAAACCTGAAATATTGTATTTTTTAATTTATCACATGAGGTAGCAATTTTGCAAAAATCTTCCCAAAGTAGCATAAGGAAAACAATGCTTCATTCATGTCCACCTATATAGATGTTCCATTCTAATTGTCCTTTATCACCCCGGGGGTATATTTAAATATAATTACTTCAGATCCGGATACTATATCGTGAATTGTTTGTTTGCCTCTCTTCGCTAAAAAGTAGATTACGAAGACTATTAAAATGAGATTGGACAAATACAATGCAAAATTGGGCTCAAATTCAAATTGCCCATGATCGGGTTGAAATCCTCCCGACTCGTATACAGGAATTAATCCCAAATGGGCAATTTCCCATGGCAATAGTTTTATTGCTGTTCTATATAATGATTGTTTCCGGTTAATTCTAGTACCAATGACTGATTGTACTTTCAGGCCCATAAGTCTCTTTCCTAATGTAGCTTGCTTCTCTGACTTTTCTGTAAAGATGAAATATATCCACATAGGAAATGAAACAGTCATCATTATCCAAAAATATATCAAAACCGGTTCTGTAAAATATTTAAACGGCGCCCCATTCAGAAAATGAAATGCCAGTAGCTGAGGAATAATGCAAATAAACCAAAGCATTACAAAATCAATAAAATAGGCAATAGGCCGGGAAAGTAGTAATGACAATTCAGAATATTTTATTCAGATGAGTAATCAAAATTCATCTTCGCAAACTTAGCATTTTTTCTTCCCTCTATGCTTGCAAATAATTGTGTTTTTATTCTTCTGTAAGAAATTCTCTGAGGAAAATCATGCTCTGGATTTTCAGAGATGAATTCTGTGCCTTTGATGAAAATGACTTTAAATGGAATGGCTTGTGCATTATTTTGTGATGCTACAGTGGGAATATAGTACCATTCTCCATTTCTGAAGCTCAATTCAATACTCTCTTGGGGGATTGTATCTTTACCATTTTTGATAAAAACACTTCGACCGCTAAGCGTGCTGTCATCCTGAATTTTCCAGTCTTCCTGAATAATTCCGTTACCGGTATTGATTTTCCAGGATCCGAGCATCCATTTCATTTGTTCAGATTTCGCTTTACATTAAACCTTGGGCGATAATGGAATTTCCTCATCCAGCAATCCAAAATTAAGATTACTGCAATTTTTGGCTAAGGCTTTTAGATTCAACCGAGTCCCCGCCCTTCCCGCGAGAGAGAAAGAGCCCGAAGCGGGGGAGGGGGGGCAAACCCCCCCCCCCCCCAAAAAACCCCCCCTGCCGTCGGGGCCGGCGGAAGAAACCCCCCCCCTTTGGTCCAAAAAAATCAAGGTTCCTTTTTTCTCCCCCCGGGTTGTTTTTTGAAATGGTTATTCCCCCCAAAAAGTGGGAGGGGAATTTTCAAACCAATTGATAAATTTTGCATTCTTGTTTATGTTTATTGCTGCAAATGTGAACAATCAATTGTTTCAGAAATTGTAAAAATGCGACACCTATTCTGTGCCTATAAATAAGGCGGACATCCGAAGATTTGTAGCATAGAATTGTTTAGGACTGAGACCCGTAAATTCTTTAAAGTCCTTTATGAAATGTGCCTGATCAAAATATCCATTTTTGTAAGCAAGATTTGTAAGACTGCTGAAATTCTGCTCATCCAACATTTTAAGAGTAGTCTGCAAACGGATTATTTTTGAGAGTTGTTTGGGGCTTAATCCAATAGCATTTGAAAATTTTCTTTCCAGATTCCTCCGGTTCAACTGAAGTTGTTCACTCAATTCACTTACTTTCATTTGTCCGCTGGATTGTATGAGAATCTCAACGCAGTCTTTAGCAATCCGGTAACTGAGATCCGGTGTTTGTAATTTTTCGAGCAGAAATTTTTCTATTGTTTCTATCCTTTTAAATGTGTCCTTTGATTCAAGAATTTCCTTTTCCAGCATTAAAGCTTCTTTTCCAAATATCTTATCAAGAGGGACAGCTCTATTATGCATTTCTTCCAATGGAATTGTCGTGAAAGGTAAAAAACCATTTGGATGAAATCGAACTGAAAATATACCGGTTATTCCGGAAGGTTCTATTTCAAGTGTATTTGTAATCTGACCAAAGACAAAACATTTTGGTTGTTGAATTTTGCGCTTATTGTCCAGGTACTGAAAATAATGATCTCCATAATGGAATATCATTTCCATGCATCCATCAGGAACTATGGTTTGCTTTTCAGGATACTCTTCGGGTGGCAGATCCAGGGTCCAATAACATTTGATAAATGGCTCGAGTTCCGGACCAGGATTGATGCTGACATAACTCATACTTACTACCTATTGAAGATTGACTAATGAAGGATTAAAGATAATAGGATGAGCAGGAGTGAGAGCAAATAAATTAGAGAAATGAAAACTATAGCACTAGCCCAACTTTCAAGGACAGTGAATTAATCTTCCCTAAATTCCACTCAAGCCAAAGAGAATATATTCAGCGAAAAACAATGCCCAGATAAACAGATAGTATTTTTTAATCGCTGATTTTTCAACAGGATTTGTACTTCTCCACATGTAGATTAATAATATGATCAATATCAAATGACCTATAATTAATAAAAGTGGATTCCCGGAAACAGCCTGAATCATTTCCATCAAAACAACTGAAATCAAAGCTATCAACAAAATAACATTACCCCAGCGAAATACCTGATCTGCACCCCGACTGAGTGAGAGTGTTTTTATCTCATGCTCCTGATCGCCGGCCATATCGGGAATATCTTTGAACCAGGCTATCACAATGCTATAAACAAAGATAAGCCCTGTGAGCATCCAGATGACAGCCGGAAGACTTGCATCACCCTGAAGTCTGTCAGAGAAATGTAAGTACAGTAGAAGATTGACTACCAATCCGCGGATAGCTATAATGCAGAATGCCGCCCAAAAGTGAAATCGCTTTAGTCTGACAGGAGGTAATGAATACAATGTTCCGATAAGAATGCTAATCAATAAAGTAGCAAGCAAATAACCTCCTTCAACAACTCCCAATACAATTGAAATCAAAACTGATATACCAATAATAGAAAGTGCCAGGTTCTTTGAATAAGCTCCCGAAGCCAGTGGTAAATGTGGCTTATTCACTTTATCTATATCGATGTCCGTCAATTGGTTCAGGCCCACTATATAAATATTTGCACCCAGACAGGCAATGACTGCCATCAGCCAAATAGCAAACTCATTCATTCCTCCGCCAGCCAACAAAAAAATAGAGCTGATACTCAATACAGTGCCTATCACAGTATGAGGTCTGGAGAATCTTATGAAGTTGCGGATTGAATTCATTTGTGCCCCTGGAATACGCCAAATTTTATCAATCCCATCCGAAATCCCTGCTGCATGTACTTCATTGCCCAGGCTCCCTTAATTGTCCCCCAACCGGATCGAAATAATCCAATAAGGCTCCTTACAGAGAACGCTGATTTTATCACGGCTCCCCAGAAAGGTGTAACAGCCGGACTCCAGTCTGCGCTTTTAACATTTTTAAAGCCGGCATTTATCGCTATTGATTGCAGTTCATTTATGCTCAACATTTCAGGGAGATGGTAGTGTTTGGAAATATGATTGAGAATACTTTTCTCTTTTTTACTATAGCCGGAATCCTCATCTCTAACACACCAGGTGGCCATGATGAGCGTACCTCCTGGTGTCAGTGAGTCAAAACATAATTGCATCAAAGCCGATTTATCAGCAATATGCTCAGCGCTTTCCATTGACCAGACTAAATCATATTGAGGACTCCCTTCAAGACTCATCATATCCTGCACGATGATATTTACTTTATCCTGTAAGTTTTGTTGATTATTATATGACTTTGCAATAGATGCCTGGACAGGTGATAATGTCACTCCTTTTGCCTCTGCTCCGAATGTGCGGGCAAAAAACCTTGAGCTTCCACCCACTCCACAACCGAGGTCCAGTACATTTTTTACAGTATTAATATTTGCCCAACCCAGTAATTCACGAATCATATCCTCTTGTGCCTTGAGCCGATCCTTTTTGATCTTTCCATCAGATCCATAATGACCATGATGCATATGTTCCCCCCATCTTTCTATCCAAAGCTGAGATGAATCATCATAAAAAGTTTTTATCCTTTCATTCAGTTGTGACATGTCAGGAAACTATTTTGTAAATGATAAATAAAAGCAGCAACCCTAAAATCACTAAAACTGAAACCTGATATGCATTGAGTTTTTCTCTTTGTTCTTTTGGTATATGATTTTGCTTTCCAATCGCAAATAAATATCCTATTAATGCTCCCGGAATAAAGAAAAATCCTGCAAGTGATCCGATTATTACTCTGAAGAAAAGTTGAACTTTTCTGCCAAAGCTCATGCTCTTTTTTTCTCCTGATTCAGCAACTGTTGCTATGGGTTGCCAGCCCGGAGAAACACCCGGAGCAGGCTTTCTCCCTGAGATACCAATTCCATATTTCTCTCTTCCTGGAATCCAATGCGGCGCAGTATAAACATGCTGAATATCCACAAATCCCGCTCCTTTCATCCATTGAAAATACTCTTCTTCTTTTGGAAAAAGCATCCAGGTATTAGCCAGAAATTTAGCAATTGGCCCTTTGGGCTCTATAGGGCCAACCATCAGTGCGATGCCACCCGGCTTGATCACTCTGTATGCCTCCATCAATCCCTGTTGAGGATTGGGCCAATATTCTATACTTCCTGTGGATGTATATCTGTCAAAACTATCCGTCTCTGCAGGAATATTTTCAGCATCTCCCAATAAAAATGTACAATGCTTAAGCACTTCTTTCCTTTTAGCTCTGGCCAACTGATGCGGGCTCTGATCTACACAGGTTACCTGCGAAGCTGGAATGTGCTTTACTATACCTTCAGTGTTAAATCCTGTACCAGAACCTACGTCAATTACATTCAAATCCGGATGATTCAATTTAGCCAGTACAAGACATTCATCGCGCATTCTGGCAGTCCAAAAAAGTGGATTCACCAACTTATCATAGAAGTTGGATAAGAATCTGTAAAACCACCAGGCTTCTTCTTTGTGTTGTACTAATCTCACGTTTGTTCCGGTTTAAAGGTATAATTAAATGCAGGGGCAGGCGAATGATCAATGGCTGAGACAGGACAGATATTCTCACAAATCATACAGGCAATCTCACAGGGTCTGTCCACCGCAATCGTATCAAAATGACTGATAAAACTTTTTTCCTGGGGACAAATTGCCACACATACTCCGCATTGAATGCAGGCATTCCATGAAATTGAAAATAGAACCGGTTCTGATTTTGCCATTTTATATCTTTTTAAATGGAGAATTAGGGCTGAAATATTCTGACATTGTTTTGTACAATGCCTGATCCCGCTCCTCTATATTATCCATCCGGAAAATAGAACTTTTTATTTCATACAGTTCCCACATTTTCTTTCCATTTACAGCCATCCATAAGTCCTGATATTGACTCATACTTTGTGCAGAAAAATCAGAGCTGTTTTGTAGATGTTGGGCTAAAAACTTACCAGCAATTCTACCCGCTGTCAGAGCTGTGTGAATTCCTCCTCCTGTGATCGGGTTGACCTGTCTGGCTGCATCTCCCACCAAAATCAAATTATTGGCATACTGTGTTCTGAGTGGATGAGACAATGGAACTCCTCCTCCCTGAACTTCCAGAATTTTCGCATTTTTAAAGCGCTCCTTCATGAAAGAATTTTTCAAAAATTGATCCAAATGCTGTTGAGCATTATGAGGCGTCATAGAACAGATTACTCCGAGCCCGATTTCGGTATAACCATGACCTTTCGGAAAAACCCAGGCATAACCACCGGGTGCCCATTTATGTCCGGTAATAATCTCCAATAAACCATCCGCTTCCACCCCATCAGTAACAAATTGCAGACAGCTGGCGAGCTCTGTGAATTTAATATGTGTCTGAAGACCCGCCCATTTCCCAACCTGAGACTGAAGTCCATCTGCTGCGACTACAACTGAACATCGGATATTCAATTCTTCATTGAAATGTCTTACTTTCAAAATTGCCAAACCACTTTCAATTTGCATATCAAGTGCTTCCGCTTTGAGAAGGACTTCCACACCATGTCTTTCTGCCTGAGTCATCAGATATCTGTCAAAACGCCTCCTGTCCACTACATATCCCAAAGGGACCCTGCCCTCAGCATTTCCATACTCTTCCGGTTTCAACAGGCGGTAATCCGTTTGAATATTCTCACCAGAGCTGTGATAAATGGAGAAGCCATAAATAGCTTCCTGGATAAATTCATCACTGATAAGCACTTCATTTTCCAGTAGAGCGTGACGACTTACTGCGCCGGAGCACTGAACAGGAGCTCCCAGTTCCTGTCGTTTATCGAGGAGAAGCACACGAAGTCCTGCTTCAGATGCAAATTTTGCTGTTGTCGCACCGCCGGGTCCGGACCCGACCACTACAACATCATAGTCTGCTTTCATCATAAAGTTAAAATTATAGGAAAACCGGGGGAAGGTATTTATTAAGAAGTCAATTAAAAATACTTATTATTTATACATATACGACAGATTGAAGAGAATAGTCATAAAATTCTTAATGCTAGAAAAAGCTAATTCCATGATAACTAAGCATTATTGATAAATAGTGGATTATAAATTGTAACTTTAATTCAAGTCGAAGAGTCTTTCTCAATATCGATTCAGGTACTCCCACTCAAGAAAACAAACTACCCGATAAAAGCCAGAAGCATTTTCCCCTTGTTGGAAAATTTAATAGATACTTTTGGTCTACCTTAAAATGGCATTTTTAAACTTTAAAATCGCAATTATGAAAAAAGTACTTTACTTGTTTTTGATCTCCGGACTTATTTTTTCCGGATGTGTTAAGGATTCAGAGCTCATGGAAGCATCAGAAATGGAATTGAACGAATCTAAGAAAGCACCTAAACTTAAACCCTTTAAGGGAACATTGATTTCTTATCCTGCTGAGTCTGTAGATCTGACCTGCAATTGTGCAGAAGTTCCACCTTTATTTATTCAAGGTTCAGGTGACATTTCTCATATGGGAGAAGTTCAATCTGATGGAGTATCATGTGCTATTCCACAGCCATGGGGATTCAGCGTAGATGGATGTGTAAGCCTGGTAGCAGCGAATGGAGATGAGGTATTTGCAGAGGTCGATCCTTACGATTTGATCTTTGATACTACTTGTTTCTGCAAAGCAAATGGTACTACTTTCGGACAAATTATCGGAGGTACCGGAAGATTTACAAATGCGGTTGGCGACGTTGACATTGAAGTAGAATTGGATTTAGCTACATTCAAATTCACTGTTAACTTAGATGGAGGAATTTCCTACTAAATAAAGAAAGAAAAAGGGGCGTTCATCTGAACTTTCAACAATACACCTATCAGCACAGAAAAGAAATCTGAAAGCCGGACGAATGCCCCATATTGACTTAAACCAAATCGATTGACGAATATCTTTAATTGGTTGAAGGTCCTTAAAAGAGGTATTTAGATACTATTCAACCTACAATGATTATAAGATACATAGGAGCAATTAGGCGTTTCCTTGCTTGAAGAACCTTAACAAAATTTAGAGGAAATTTGATTCAATATGCAGCATCCTTTGCTGCTTCCCATGCTGTATTTTGCTTCGCTGTGGCAAGACCTTTCCAACATAATTCCATGAGTTCTTTTAATAATTTTTTATCATTTACGAAGCTCCACATGCAAACATATGGATAAGCTTTGTAATGATCAGGCAAGTGAAAATATTCCGGATGTGAATCCAGATATTTATCCCGAATAAGAAAGTCAAGACGAATGGCTATAAATCCATCACTCTCATGCAATCGACACATCAATTTGCCCCGAAACTTGACAGAAGGAGTATTATAATGAGAGACACTTTCTTCAGTTCCGGGAAAAGTCAGAGCGATACTTTTTATTAAATCGAAATCCGCGGAGTCGAAGGTGATGGGTTTCATGGTGACATTATTTTTTATTAATACTCACATTTTGTTGGTTTGAAACTACAATATTTAGAATGGAATGTTGGTTGCAGCTGACAAAATTTATGCTTGCCTATATTTTTATTACGACTTTCCCCTTCACTTTTCCATCTCCCAAAAACTGAATCGCATCAGCAGTTTCACTGAGTGGAATTCCTTGTCAATCATAACCTTGATTTTTCCTTCTGCACATAAAGAACTCAAAGCTTGCAAATCGATTTGATTGGGTTTATGGATGAGAAGGCTAAGCTTTTTATTGTTGTTCTTTTTGGAGAACATACCGGACAATGCAGTCCGAAGAATAGTTTTCATGGAACCTCCAACAATTACAAATCCTGCACCGGGGTTTAAACATTTTTTATATTGTGACAGAGGTCGGTTTGCATTCACGTCGAGTATGAGATCATAAAGCTTTCCACTTTTGGTGTAATCATTTTTGTTATAATCTATCAAGTAATTGGCTCCAAGCTTGCGCATGAATTCAAATTTATCAGCTGAATCTACAGCTGTCACTTCCGCACCAAACATTTTTGCCAATTGAATCGCAAAGCTACCTACTCCTCCACCAGATCCATTGATTAACACTTTTTGCCCTGGCTGAATAGGGCCGTATTGATGAAGACCCTGCCATGCAAGAATGCCGGCCTGAGGGATTGCTGCAGCTTCAGCAAAACTCAGATTTTCCGGTTTTTGGATGAGTGCAGTTTCAGAAGCCGTTACATATTCTGCAAATCCTCCCCAATGACACCCGGAAATGTCGCCCATTATTGCATCACCTGGTTTTAGGCTTATAACATTCGTACCAATGGATTCAACAGTGCCGGAAATATCCGCGCCCAGAATTTTATGCAGAGGTCTGAATGGGCTTGTAAATAATCTGACAATAAATGGTTTACCCCTAATCCAATCCCAGTCCCAGGAATTCACAGATGCATACTTCACTTTGATCAATACCTCATCCGGTCCCGGAGCAGGAATGGGAAGCTCTTCTAATTTTAAAACATCTGCAGATCCGAATTTTCTGCAGACAATTGCCTTCATGGATTTAGTCATTATCAGACGCAATTTTGATCACAATATGACCGGCTTTTTGACCAGAATCAACATATTCATGTGCA
The DNA here is from genome assembly GCA_016706365.1 of Saprospiraceae bacterium. Classification (GTDB taxonomy): domain Bacteria; phylum Bacteroidota; class Bacteroidia; order Chitinophagales; family Saprospiraceae; genus SLDF01. The sequence continues at coordinate 69,210 of JADJJU010000023.1, read as the reverse complement.
TCTTTGATTTGCTCCAGGGGATATGTTTTATCAATAATTACTTTCAATTGACCTGAAAGCACCAATTCGCTCAGATAATTGTAATCTTCGACAGAATATGATGCGAGCTTTAATACTATTTTTTTATCCGATTTTTTATTGAGCAACAAACCTTGAATCAGACTTTGTACTCCGGGATTACCAAGAATCAATCTGCCTTTCTGATTTAATAATTTTAAAAGCGTTGGGACAGTTGATTTTCCTACGATATCAATGATCGCATCATAAGTCTGCTTAAGTTTGGTCCATTTCTGCTTTTCATAATCAATAAAATAATCCGCTCCTATTGATCTAAGTATGCTTTCTTTTATTCCTTTATCATTACATGTTACTTCTGCGCCTTGTAATTTCGCTAATTGGACCGCAAAAGTTCCAATGCTCCCACCGGCACCTATAATTAGTACTTTATCCGCTGGTTTCAAGTCAGCTTTTCTAATAAAATGTAAAGCATTTGATCCTCCGACTGGAATAGCTGCTGCTGTTTCAAAACTCATTCCATCCGGAATTCGGGCAATCGGGTAATCCTCAGAGATACATTTATATTCTGTATGCGCGCCAAGGCTCATATCAGTTGCAAGAAATACCTTTTCTCCAGGTTTGAATTTTGTGACTTTGTTTCCGACGGATGCCACAATACCTGAAAGTTCCTGTCCATAAATTTTTATTGGGGCTTGAAAACACCCATATATAATCTAAGTGGCAACCAAAAAAGAACCGGTATTTTAAATCGCCGAATCTCAGAATCTCCCATGATAACAGTAGCAGCATGGATTTTTATTTGTAGTTCATGATCTTGAGGGACAGGGGTTTCCACTTCTAAGATCTTCATAACCTCGGGTGAACCGTAGTTTGTAGTTATTGCAGCTTTCATAGGATTATCGGGAAATTGATATGATCACATTCCCTTTTTTACGTCCGGAATCCACCAGGCGATGTGCTTCATGAATTTCTTCCATCGGAAAAACCCTGTCAATCACAGCATGCATTTTTCCACTTTCATATAGGCTTGCCAGGAATTCCAAATCAGCCTTTGATTCTTTCATTTCGCCGGCGATGATTTTTACCTTTTTGCTGAGTGAGAACCATGCAGCTTCCAACATCTGCGTCATCAATCCAGCTGCTACGATAACTTGTCCATTTTTCTTTAAAACCTTCAGGGCTTTTTTTACAGACATTTTTCCGACTGTATCATAAATGATGTCGTAAGCCTCTCCTGATTCAGTAAAATCTTCATTAGTGTAATCAAAAACTCTGTCTGCTCCGAGAGATTTAACCATTTGCACATTGACACTACTGCAGACCACGTGCACTTCAGCACCGAAATATTTGGAAAGTTGGATTGCTGCAACACCCAGTGCACCGGATCCTCCTATGATCAATATTTTCTGTCCTGCCTGAATGTTTGCCTTTTTGAGAAAATAAAGAGAAGTGCCATCGCCGAAGGGAATGGAAGCTACTTCCTCAAAGCTGCAGTTATGAGGCTTGAAAGCTATCAGTCCATCTTCCGCCAATGTTGCGTACTCAGCATGTGAACTCATTTTTCTGCCTGTGGAAGCAAAGATTTGATCACCTTTCTTAAATCGGGTAACACTCTTCCCGATCGCTTCAATTTCTCCAGACAGAGATCCTCCCAGAATGGGAATTTTAGGTCTAAATAATCCGAAGAATAATCGGATCAGGAAAGGGTCTGCTCTGCGCAGTCGGGCATCTCCTGTGGTTACAGGACTGGCAAATACTTTAACTAAAATTTCATTGTCCTTTGGACCGGGCTTTTCGACTTCTTTCAATTGCAGAACCTCAGGCGCTCCATATTTTGTATAGACAATTGCTCTCATAGGGACTCTTGGATTTGATAAATAAGCAGTGTAGTAAGTGGATTAATACAATAATTAAGTATTTGACAATTACTACTTATAATACAAAGCTACAATGTTCCTGATGCAGTAGAAACTTTTAAGATGGTGCCCAATACTTTTCCGATAAAGGGGGGTGTATCGCCGATGGGAAAGTAATTCTGTGTCAGGAAAATCAGAGATTTTTGAGAAATTTCCTGCTATATATATGGCCTGAATTAGTCGTCAGGGTAAGGGTATAAACGCCTCCGGGTAATGAATCGACGCTGATGAAATTAGATTGATTATTCTGTGAATGGAAGACTAATTGACCCGAAATGTGATGAATCTGAACTTGTTTAATATCCTCTTCAATTTTAAAATAAAGCATATCATGAACCGGATTCGGAAAAATCTCCAGGTTCCTTGAATTCAGTTTCGTATTCTCTGTACTAGTTGTACTTTCAAAATCAATCAGCATCGTAAAAAACTGTACTTCTTCCCAAAATACGTTTAGTTCTGAGCTGGGGATTGAACCGGTAAAGAGAATTTTGTGATTGTCATATGTCAAAATATCTGAGATGGATTCACTGCTATTTTTTGGTGGAAGATTTATTTCCAGCACATTTCCAAAACTCAAGTTCTCTTGCAGAATGGTAATATATAAATTCCCTCTTTCAATGCTGTCCTTCCTGCTCTTAAATACGAAAACCATTTCTCCTTCAGGGAGTACATGCAGATAAGCTGGATCATGCATGAATAATTCATCAGAATTTACGTCATGGATAGCAGTCCTTAAGAAATTGAAATCAACATCCAGTTCTGTTAGACTCAGATTATAAATTGGGAAACAACCGGCAAGGCTGAGGTAAAAACGACCAGTGATAGCATTGAATTTAAAATCACTTAAATGAGTTATACAATGATTATCCGGAATCAGAAATGTATCCAAAATTATTGAACCGTCTTCCAGGTCAATTTTTTTTAACCGGACGGTATCGCGTGCTTCTCCATCTACCCAATCTCTTTCTGCAGAGGCCAAAGCTATCCATTGATCATTACCATGGGCTGTTTTATACTGCATCTCAATCCTGCCCTCATTCAAATATTTTTTCTCCCAAATAAGCTGCTTGTCACGAATGGAAATTCGACGAATCAGATGCTCAGTGCCATACTGATACTCTATGAGTAAAGATTGGTCACTTAAAAAAGTTAATTTTTCTTCAGAAGCAAAGCTGGCAGCACCGGAGAATATAAACTCTGTGCTTCCATCCTCCAATATTTTAAAAATGAAATGCTCCTCCCAATTGAAAATGCTCAAAAAAATTTCACTGTTCAGTTCGAAAATAGAATATAAAATGCAGGCTTCTGATGTAAATGGAAGATCAATTTCCTGGTTCTGAATGATCTCCAGATCTGGGTTGAAAGTCAAAATCTTTATGGTTCTTTCAACTTCCAGGGGTGTCAAATCATATGCAATGGCGAAATCGCCGCTTGCTAATTTTATCAATTTTGAAAAAGCTCCTGTGGTTTGAGCTGAATTGAGATGTGCTAACTCATTGCCATTTGCATCATACTTATAGAAATGTAAAATATCTTTCTCGACAGAAACATAGATAATATTTCCTTCTTCATCGATTACAGAATTAGGGCGAATTCCAGCCAATGAAGTTAAAGAATGGATGTCGCTGAGTTTCGACCATTGTAGTGTTTGTGAAAAACCGGACAGGCAAATTAGAAGAGAAAAAAGAATTATAAAAATGCTTTTAACAAAGGAAAAAGTAAAGATTGATGGCATAAATGGAATTCAGTAAATTAATGATTCAACGAAAATTAGACTAATCCCGCAGATTCTCGTTTTGTCATCCCCAATGAGTTGGGGACAAGTTATTTTTGCTTTTTCCAGACAAAAATAACGCCAAAACGATTGATTTACTTTGATTTACCCCGGATTTCCATCCGGAGCTACTCATTGGTAAATCCCTTTTTGGGGGTTTAAAACATTTTTTCAAACTTGGCCTGCTTGAACAACCTCAGATTACTACAAGTCGTAAACAGAACTTACATCATTACGATAAAGATTTCTTTTGCGTTTGGTTTGCTCTGCAATAATTGCAAATGAATAATTTCAGCAACCAGGGCTTAAGAATATATTGGAGCTATTTCCTAAGTTGAATAGTCTTACCATATGTTGCACTTCTGATAGCAGCATCCAGGATTTCCATTACAAGAACATTGTTGTCCAGCGAAGATAAATCGAATGGTTTTACTTCAATTTTCTGATTAATCACTGCTGCAAAATAAGAGAATGGATCGTGATAAGGGGTTGGCATTTCTTCCAGGTGGAACTGTGTTTCTGTGTATCCATCATAACCCTCCGCGATTCTCATTCGGAGATCGTTCCTGTTGTCAGCATATAAAGCTCCAGTCAATCCATAAATTTCCATGTCTTTTCTGCCCATTGGCCAGTTCCATGAACCCTGAATAATTGCATTCGAATTTTCATAAGTAAGTATAATTATGGACTCGTCATCTACAAGGGGATTGTTTTCTACCTGCAATTGTTGGGTGACAGCTGTAACATTAAGAGGTTTCTCGCCCTGCATCAACCAGGTCATTAGATTTACTCCATAACATCCAAAGTCCATAATGGCTCCTCCCCCATTCAAAACCGGATCTGTCAACCAATCCAGAAATTCTTCATTGATGCCAATCTTCTTTGGACCTCTGTGACCATCCCTAACGATAACTTTACGAACCTCACCAATGGAATCACTTTGCAAAAACCCGAATGCTTTATGATTAGAGGGATACCAGGTTGTTTCATAGTTGGTGAGCAAATGAATCTTGTGTTTTTCTGCCAATGCCTGCATTTTTAAAGCATGCTCAAAGCTCACTGCGAGCGGTTTTTCAACCATAACATGTATTCCCCGGGGAGCGCAAGTTTCTACTACTTCAAGGTGTTGGAATATGGATCCAAATGCGCATACTGCTTCAGGTTGACAGATATCCAGCATTTCAGTGATATTGTTATAAACCAGATCCATCGAAAAACCATGTTGATCTGCATATCGGCCTGCCAGTTCCATATTTGGCTCAACGATGCCGACAATAATGATATCATCCTGCTTCTCTCTGCCCAGGATCCAGTGAACATGAGTATGGGTCAAGCCAATAATAGCAACCCGGACCGGTTTGGATTGGGCGTTTAAGTCCATGTTTATCAAAGACAAAAATGACATGCAAAGGATTGTCAAAAATGGTTTCATAATTATTGATGCGTTCGGAAGTTTCATAAATTTCTAAACGCACACAAAATCTATAAAAAATGGGACACTACTCAATACTTCAATGTTGGATGAGAATTTTTCCAATAATTGCCGGTTTAGCGGGATTGCCGGAAATTCGGAAACCATACAAACCTGATGGAATGTTGATGAAAGACAAGTCAAAGAAATCACCAGTACTTTTTCCCTGCAGAAGGTTTTTTCCTGAGCTACTGAAAAGAATAATACTGTGTTCGCTGTTAGATGAATTCACAAAATAGATTCTGGCTTGATTTCCGGCAGGTTGTGGTCTGATCTGATATCCGTTTGAGTTATGTTCAATGATGAAGATCCTGATGATTTCCGAAGGAGTAAATCCTCCAAACTCCAGCTGATAAAATGAGGGTTTATTAAGGATTGGATTCTGATCAACAAAGTCATAGGTCGTGGGAAAATCATTACTCCCACAAACTCCGCTTACCTGACCAATTATGGAAAATTCAAGGCTATCATCAGATCTCAAAACATTGATACCATTACAGGTATTTCCGGCACTAATGATGCAAGTGATATATACTTTTCCGCCTGATTCATACACATCCAGTTTGTCCAGATTTGGATGCTTTTGCGCACTTGCTGTCTGTGCTGAAAGGCTCAGAAAAAATAATAATAAAAATTGCCGAATAATTTTCATTGTTGGTCTATTAGGATTGAAACAGCTAAGAAGCGAATCTGTTTCAAGGCAAATCTTTTTGAAATGAAAATGATCGCATTGGAAATACACTAATCATTAATAGCTCTTTTAAGTATCAGAAATTTTTTGTCCATCAGATTGCCTGCGAACAGAAAATTCCTAAATGGTGCTGCTACAGTAGATGCTGACATATTTTTGCCATCATCCATATAGACACTTTTGACATCATAATCACCTTTCCCACGATAGACTATTCTGACCAATTCTGACGGGGCAGTCTTGCTTTTATTTTTTTCGTAAGATGCGAGTTTGAGTAGATTGGGATGTCCCCCTAACCATAATACGCCATCGGGCCCCACTTCAATATTATCCACGCCGGTCCCAACGTCAATATTTTCGATGAATTTAAGCGACCCGTCATGGTTTCTTGTATATACTTTCACCTGGAAATCACGCGAAGCTGCCACGTAAATCAAATTCCGTTTTCTGTCAATATTGATTCCATTTGCGAAGGCCAGGTCATCTGCTACCTGAGTATAGGTCTTCCCATCAAAATAAACAACTCCTGAAATGGCAAGTGCCAGGTATTCTTCCATACTGCGTCTCCAGCCAACTGTATATTTATGATCATTGGTAAAATAAAAGCGGGTATCATCTATTGCAAGTACATCATTGGGGCTGATCATCCAGTCATCGGTAAGTGTTTCTTCATAAATCAATGTTTCATTTTTCAGTGTGAATTTTTCAATTGCGTGTTTACCCATTTTCCCGTTAACTACCAGAACTCTATAACCATCATCAATTTTCACAAGTGAAATTCCATGCGGAGCAAATGGTCCCTGAATGGAAGTCTTAAGCTCCTTAATATTAAAGTCACCTGAACTCAATTCCATTAAATACATAGCGCCTACTTCATTCACGGTTGGAGGAAATTCCAGTCTGTCAGTGGAAGAAATGAGGGCAAATTTATCTTCATCACTTACAGTAATATCTTCTACTCCCGGAAGCTCCACCACCTTTACAATTACCCCATCAAAACGGTTTTCGATCTTGCGAAATACTCCCATATTGACCAGCATATACAGAACAAATACAATCAGCAATATGACAATAACAACAACTATTTGTAATAACATAAGCTATTTATTGATGAATGAAAAATGAGTGTTCTTTTCTGATTGGAAGTCTATCGGGTAATATCAGTGCAGCTTAGGGTAAATTTATCATTTATTCATTAAATTCAAGCTCTTCACAATTGAAATGTGAAATGTGAAATGTGAAATGTGAAATGTGATGAACAGCCCAGAGTAGCTATGAGTGATGAATTATGAATTATGAATGAAAACAGCCATTTAAAAGTTCAAAGTTGAAAGTTGAAAGTTGAAAGTTGACGATGCCTGAAAGAAGATAAGTTTTGACTGCCTTTAGTGCTTCACCATTCACTATTCACTATTCACCATTCACTACCTATTCACCATTCACTATTTACTATTCAGTATTCACTATTCACTATTCACAGCCTGCAAACGAAATTGGACTACTTTAGTTATCAAATCGAGTGGGATGGGTTTATTGTACGGGAATTGAATGGAGCCTTTTCCGGTTTTATAGGGTGAAAGAATCTCGTCCCAATCTTTGTTACCGGTTGGGACCGGATAGAATCCGATATGATTTTTGAAGGCGGCAAAATAAACCAGATTTTTTCCATTTTGAGGGAAAGCAGGCATATCATATTTGATTGCTTCGTAAGCAAGAGGTGCAGAGGTTTTTATAGTGTCCCGGATTTGTTCCAGGAGCATTTTGATCTCTGCAGGAAATGCTGAGATATACTCGTTTATATCTTTTGGTTTTGGGTTGCCTTGCACGGTGGTTACTTTTTTAATAAATCATCTAATTGGTTGAAGATCATAATAAGGCCAGACTCCATGCCGCTTTGAAGCATAGCATCCCGTGTTTCAACGGAAAAGCAAATATCATGGATAATCAAACGGCATCTGTTTCCAGGCAATTCTTCGAAGATCATTGATTCCAGTAATGCATTTTCAAGTCCCGGAAACCCTTCCAGTTCGGCAGTTTGAATGATGAGTTCGGGAGCTTTCATTTCATGAAAAATTCCTTTGAAAGTACAAACAATATTGCCATTATAATCAGTATGAGCGTATCTGTAATGACCACCGGTTCTGAAATCTCTTGCAGTATAGGACATGATTGCTCCTGCCGGGGCAAAAAACTGAATGAGTATATCAGGATCGCTGAAAGCCTGATATACTTCTTCTCTATCAGCTTCAAATTCTCTGATTACAAATAACTCTTGTTTGCCTTCTTCTGCGATTACTTTGGTTTTATTACCGGAACTCATGTGGTATTTAATTAATGTAAATATAATTCATGCCAAATACTGCAACTATTCGGTTGCAAATATATGTGCAACATTTCAGTTGCGCAAATAAAAATTTTAGAAAATAAAAATGAAAGTTCTGTCATGGATGCTTGAACAATTCATATTCCAGATTTCCATCCTTCTTTTTGCCAGATAATGTAAATCCAATTCTTTCAAGTACCTTTTGCGATTTTACATTTTCCTGATCTGTATAGGCAATGATGCGTTTCAATCCCATATCATTGAATCCAAATCTGATCGCTAATTGCACTGCATGTGTCATCCAGCCATATCCCCGAAATTCAGGAAGCAAAACATAACCTATTTCTCCGGTCTCATTCTGAAAACCCCTGTAAAAACCACAGGTTCCGATGGTCTGATGTAATATGAAATCTGAAATAATCCAATGGACACAGTTCCCATTTTCGTAATCCAGGTTGATTTTTTGTAGCATCTCTTTTGCTTCCTCCTGCGTTTCAGCGGGCTTTCCATCGTAAAAGCAGATTTCCATAATATCCGGAATATCGGAGATTCGGGGAGGTCGTAATATGATGATATTATCGGTAAGAATTGGATACTGATCAAAGGGAGGAAGGTGCATATACGATTTGCTTTAGGCTGAAAATCAATTGTTTTGTCATCATTTTTGCATGAAAGAAACAAAAATGACGCCAAAACAATATTTTATATTCATTTAACCCCGGATTTTCATCCGGGGCTACTGTTGGTAAACCCTTTTCGGGGTTTTAATAATCTTTCCACACTGATTAATTTATAATCCAATTCCTTCCTTATCCCACAATTGTCCTAAATGTCAGATTAATTCGGGGCGTGGTAACCTTTGTAGTGGGAGGAAGCCTATGCATCCAATGTGTTTGGGTTTCTCCTTTCATCACAAGTAAGCTGCCATGTTCGAGTTGCATAAAAATAGTTTCTTTGCTTGATTTGTGTTTGAAGCCAAACTTGCGCTCTGCTCCGAAGCTCAGTGAAGCGATAGCCCCATTTCGCAACAAATCCTTCTCTGCATCACTGTGCCAGGCCATCCCTTCCTCGCCACTGTGATATAAATTAAGCAAACATGAGTTATATGTGTGTACGGATTTTTGTTCGGAAATGTTCTTCAATTCCCTGAGTTCCGGAGTCCAGGGAAGCGCCATTTTGGTGATATTAGAATATTTATATTCGAATCCGATATCTCCATACCATGCGACTTTGCGCTTTGTAATAATATGTTTACCAAACATAACTGCTTCATCATTTTTCCATTCGATTGTATCCATTAGTTTTTGATAAAAATGATCAGCTTGTTCCGGGGAAAGTATCGGTCCGTAGTAATGTACTTCCCCATCAAAAGGGAGCAGATTTTTTTCGGAATCTGTGAAGTTGAATAGTTTCATAGTGTAAATCAGATGACAATCTACAATAGACAGAACAGGAATAATGTTTCGGAATGAAATTGCTATTCAAAGATAATACAGAGTTTCATTACTCTGAACACTCACTCACTCTGCCTCAGCGATAGTAGCGAACACGAAGTAGAGACGCATTAACATGCGGCTCTGCGAAGTAAAGCGGATAGCGCGACCGATACATATCTTGTAGAGACGCCCAAATTGGGCGTCTCTACAAGATATGTATCGGGGAGGCCCAAAAGTTTTTTTTAAATACCCCGCATCTCTCTTGCTGACAGAATCAATTCCCTGATATCCGGATGGAGCTGATCGTTCTGCCATTTTCTTTCATCTTCCAAAGATTTCTCTGCGCTTTGAATGGCTTTCAAAGCATACCAGACAGCTCCGAGGACATGGTCGGCCATATGCGCTGACGCAACAGTATGCCCCACTGCTCTTGCAAGCGCTACGCTGACAGGATCTTTGGATTCGTTTGCAACGGCGATAGCCTTTATGGATGCATCACGTGCATCGCCTGTGCTGGCTGATCCGCAAGCCCATGCCGCAGCTATGTCCAAAGCTTCTGCCAGTCTGGAATCCGGGTTAATTTCAAGCACAGTCTGTGCATGTTTTATACAAGTGCAGGCCCATTCAAGCAGCTGAATATGCTGAGCTTTTTTAAGCGGGCCACCCCGGTGTTCTGCAATAAATCGACCATCTCTTTTCATATGCACCATTTAATTAGTTCGTATGAGTGTAGTGGTTTGGGCAGGAAGATAAACATAGCCCTATTTTCAGCTACGTAATTGAACAATTTTGTGAAAAGGTTGAGAGGAATTTTAACATATCTCAGGCTAAAATATGTCAAACTCAACATAAGTTAAATGATGGGCTCTTAGCTTTTGAGAGAAATTAATGGTAATATTAAAATCTTCAGACTTTACAATCTTAACGATGCTGGTCAAACAAAACGGGGTTACCATCCGGGTCCATTATCACAAAGCTGGCCGGCCCGGATGTCGTTTCATCCGCTTCTGATTCAAATTGAATGCCGGCAGCCTTCAGATTTTTCTGAATTTCTCTGACATCGCTGAACTCGTCCAGGGGCTGAGCATCCTGATCCCAGCCGGGATTAAATGTGAGTATGTTCTTTTCGAACATGCCCTGAAACAAACCGATCAGAGAAGATCCATTTTTGAGTATCAGCCATCCTTTATCTAGATTTCCACCAAATTCAGTGAAACCAATTTTTTCGTAAAATGCTTTTGATGCATGGATATCTTTGACAGCGAGACTGATAGAGAAAGCGCCTGGGTTCATTGAATTGAATTAAAATGTGAAGCATTAAAATTACAAATTTCAAATCAATGGAAACGGTCGTTTTCTATTGTGAATTTATAATCGCTTTATAAACCTGATTTCATTTATTAGCACAAACGAAATCGGTAATCATATCCCAAGTCAAAGTTTCGGCGGGGGGGGGGGGGGGGGGGGGGGGGGGTTGTCCGCGGCCCGGGGGGGGGGGGGGGGGGGGGGGGGGGGGGGGGGGGGGGGCGGGTGGGGGGGGGGGGGGAAGCCCCCCCAGGGGGGGCGGGGGGGGGTGGGGGGGCGCCCGGGCGGGGCCGCCTGGCCTTCTGTCGGAGTCAGCATCAATTTGAGTATGTAGGGCACTCTGTTGATCTGGTATAGTTTTATCAGATCTTCCTTGTTGAAAAAAAAGGTCCTCCATACAACACCAGTTTTTGTCCATTTGTCAAAGTTAAGCAAACTTAGATTCATTTGATCCTTCCCCAGATGTCAGGCAGTCCGCATCTGCCCATTTTCCGGAGTCAAAACCAACGCAAATTTTGCCATCTATTTGCATAAATATGATGAATGCCCAAACAAAGGTCTGGTTAAAACAAATAAGTAACATAATATAGCATTGCTGACTAAACGGATCAGTTATTTTTTTAAAAAAAAGAACAATAGCTAAAATCTGCTTAATCAGATTGATCCACCATTCGCCGTCCCTTTAAAATATATTAACTAATAGCAAACAGGCATTACTTGCAAGCCAAAGCCAATAGCCAGCCCTGTAAGAGATGATTTGTTTGTATTGCCCATTTTCGTTGTCAATGATCTGATCAAACAATATAAAGGAAGCGGCAATTAGAGTGGAGCTGAGGCTTAGGAAGAATGAGATCTTTGGATTGCGAAATATAAAAATCCATGCGCCAAGAAGGAGGGGATTTGCCAGCCAGGTCCAAGTAGCTAAAGGATAAGCCAATCCAAAAATCCCGAAAATAAACACTGCAATAGAATCACTGCAAAGACCTGTGGTACAATAACATTTTTGTGTCAATGCAGAAGCAAAGAGCAGGATACTCAGGGACAGGAAAATTTTAGTAATTTGTTTTTGCGTCATTTGCAAACAGGTGTACAAATTATTTCAATCAACTCCGCTTATCTCTATGAATCTTTGCGGGTGACCATGATTTTATCAATTCTTTGCCCGTCCTTATCTATCACTTCAATCTCATACCCTTCAATCAAAAATTTATCCCCAACATCAGGCAGAATGTTGTTGGTAAAAATAAGCAAACCAGCCACCGTAGTGAAAGCATAATCCTGATAATCTTCGAGGCCGAGTCCGAAATACTTTTTAAAATCAATGATGGAATATTGACCATCTACCAGCCAGCTGGATTCATCTCTCTGAATGATCTGATATTCATCCTGATCATTTTCGGTTACATCACCTACTAATGCATCTACAACATCATCCATAGTTATAATTCCGATGGTTGATCCATATTCATCGACTACAATTCCATAATGTAATCTTTCTTTTTTGAATATTTCCAGGGCCTTATAAGTGTAAGTATTTTCATTCAGGAAAACAGGCCTCCGAAGAAAATCTTCAATTTTGAATGTCTCGTCCGTTGTTGGTGTAAACAAATCCTTGAGTAAAACCATGCCTTTGATGTAGTCCAGGTTATTATTTTCACAAACCGGATAGGCAGAGTGTTTTTCTTCATTGATTTTAGTCTTTATTTCTTCCCAGGTATCTGTAGTATTAAAAAAAACAATCTCGCTTCTGTGCGTAAACAGTGTATTTACTTTACGGTCTCCAAGTTCAAATACACGCTCCACAATATCCTGCTCAATATCCTGAATTTCTCCTCCTTCAGCACTTTCCTTTATGATAGATTTAATTTCTTCTTCAGTCACTTTGCTGTCTGAGGTTTTCTTTATTCTGAATATTTTTAAGAGTAAATTATTACTCGCTGTAAGCAACAAAACGAATGGTGAGGTGATGATAGATAATAATCTCATCGGCTGTGCAAGCACCATAGCAATGGGCTCGGGGAAAGTCATACCCAGCCTCTTTGGAAATAATTCTCCCAGAACTATAGAAAGGTAGGTGATAAAAACTACTATGATTCCTACCGACAAATTCTTAGCATAAGGACGGATGGTCTCATATTGATTCAGGAAATCGAAAACATCATTTGTAAGGTTCTCGCCGCTGTACACACCCAGCAAGATTCCTATAAGGGTGATACCTATCTGAACTGTTGATAAAAATTTATTTGGATTTTCGTGCAATTCCAGGGCAGTGGCTGCTCCTGCAGTTCCCTTCTTTTTTGCAACTTCCAGCTTGAATCTCCGCGAAGAGACAAGTGACAATTCAGCCATGGCAAAAATGCCGTTCAATAAAACGAGTGCAATAATTATTAAGATTTCCATTGTGGATTGAATAAACAAATTAATGCTTTCTGAAAAGTCATCAGAAAGCTGGGGCAAATTTACTCAAATATGCAGATTGGAAAATTATATTTTGCAGCGTTGATTAATATGTAGTTATTGGATTTGTGGTTATTCAGAATCCTTATCCTCAGCTACGTCCTTCATAATCTCCAAAACAGATGGAAGATGTTCTTCAAACATGGCTTGTTCGTCCAGAGAAGAAAGATTCTCACGAATATATTTTAAAGTAGTTACACCTTCTTTTTCGCTCAGTTCGTAAGTGATAACTGATTTATTTTCTTCGGGTACGGGATCTTTTTCCATACCACTCCAGAACTGGAATGATAATTTTTCATTCGGGATATTGACCAGAACTTTTCCTCTATCCTGATATTTGATGCCTTTATAGTCTCCTTCAAAAACTATCGGGCTACCTTCCTTCCAGTCAGTAATAGTATTAAAGCCGGTATATAACTCAATTTTTTCAGGCTGGGTGAGAATTTGCCAAACCTGGGAAGGAGTGGCATTTATTTCAATGCTGCTTTCTACAAGGAATAAATCATCCATATCTTTAAATCTAAATGATGTATAAAATAATTACTTAGGTTTTCTTTATAAAATCAGAGTGCTTATTAAGGCCACAATAAGCCAGATAGGAAACACTTCTGACAATGTAATGATAAGGACAAAGAACGGATTCTTGTACATTTCTCTCAATTGTTCCATGTCTTTTGTTTTCGCAGCCAGTTCTGCAGCACCTGCCTTCTTTCATGATGCTGAAACAGCCGCTGTTGGCTTTTGGCTATTAGCTGTTGGCGAAGAAGAGACTGGAAGAAGTTTTACCCTTTGTTTTGGGGTTGAGTTATAAATTTTAAGCCGCATTTAGCCTTCCCAACCGGGGACCTCATGAACGCAGAAAGCTTGCAACTTCTATAAATTAAGGAGTCATTTTTGAAATCTCAGATTTCAAAGATGCCTGTACCAAAGTGAAAAAGAAACTCGCCATTACCAGCTGCCGCAAACAAAACACGTCTCCTATCAAGATGTGTGCAGTAAGACCACAGATAATAAAAAAAGCCGCTCCATACAATTATGGAGCGGCTTAGCTTTCAATTTCCAATTATTAATTTCTTCTTTCTCCCATAATTGCCTGATATGTACTTTCATATTTTGCTTTTGTTTTGATCAGAATATCCTTTTGGAACTCTGCATCATTCAAAAGTCTGTCCAGGCTTGGATATTTTTTAACATCGATTCCTTGGCTTTATATGTTTCTCTCAGGTATTGCATAGCATCAACCAACATTTCGTCAGTCAAAACTGCCGGCATATATGAAAGAGCCATTTGTTCTCTGCTTAAAGTTGGCTGGACTGATACTATCTCATTAGGTGGGGAATCAGTTTCATTACTTTCAATTGCCGGAGAAGCTGGTTTGCCGCCTTCAAGTGCTAAAAATCTGTCTTCAAATGAAGCCATTTTTTTCTCCATTGCGATTATTTTAGTTTCCTGTTGTTCAGCCAATCTTGCTACATCATTATTATTTAGTCCGATAGCCATGTTAATCATAGCTTCACCATTGTTGATAATTGAACCGGACCAGGCTACACCAACGATTTCCCTATACTGTGAAGACTTGATTCTATCCGGAGCTACAGCGATTCCATAACCATCATTACGACCTGATGGAAGAATATAATCTCCAACCAAAACGCTTCCACGCACTTTCACCGGAATCTGACCCATGAAAGCTACTTTCTCATAATTCTGTGTATTTCCATCCATAGGTACATTTCCAAGGATTGCAGGCTTTGTGGAGATGACCATAAATTGATTGGCAGATGAAGTATTTTTTGAAATTTTGCCACCATACACTCCTACTATATCACTTGCTGAAATTCTTTCATCCGGGCTCAATCTCTCCAACCATTCAGCATAATCTGCTGATCCGGATGAATAAGTCACACCCAGATTTTCAAAAGCAAATATGTTGAATGCAACCAAATTAGCAGTTGCTACTGCAAGGTCTGCAATTGTAATACCAATGCATGGACCACAAGGGCCGGTTGATGCAATAAGACCGCCTACTACAATCGGTATTAAGGCTAATCCCACATTAACTCCTGCGGCTACTTCTTCTGCAATCAGAATTGCTTCGTCAAATATAAACTCCGGATTAGAAGATTTCTCCGCCATGGTCTCTCCTTCTACCCCTCCAATTGCTCCACCTCCACTGTTGAAAAAAGTTAAGAAGTTGTTGCTATTGTTTGGAACTCCTGCAGTCAATTGAATGGCAATACCTTGAGCACTGCCTTGCACTCTTAATGGATAAGCTCCATAGCTATCATCACCTCCTCCGACATTGGCTGTGATTGTAACCTGGCCATTTAAACCGGTTATGCCGTTCACAGTAGATTTGTAAGGTTGAATTTAACACTTCTTGTTTCCACCTACAGTTGAATTTCCCGTGACATTTGAACTGCCACCGACATTGATATTTTTTTCAATTCCAACTCCACCTTCGATGATCACAGAACCATTGTCTTTATTAGTGGATTCAGTAGTATTGTTAAACCTGGCGATTCCATTTACATCCAGGGTTCCACCGACGGCGCTATTTCCAGTTACTCCACTATTTCCTCCAACATTGATATTTTTTTCGATTCCTACACCACCTTCAACTATTAAAGACCCATTGTCTTTATTGGATGATTCAGCAGTATTTCTGAGAGTAGTAATCCCATCCACCCCAAGGGTGCCGTCAACTTCCAGGTTGCCTTCAATTTGTCCATTTCTTTCTACAAGCAAATCGCGGCCAAAACTCGCATCTCTTTCAGCTCTCAAATCGTTCCCAATGAATACATTATTACCTACATTCAGATTGATTCCTACATCCAGATTACCATCAATATCGATATCACCATCTTTGGTAATTGCCATTCTGCGCAGATCATTTGTTTTAAAAATGAAATCTTTGTAATCTCTGGTTCCTACATAATGTGTACCCGGGGTAGTACTTAAATTCCCGGTAGTGCTCCAGTAAAATTGCAGTCCATTCTTTTGAGTTGGGTCATCCATTCCTGAATAATTACCTGCTGTTCCAGCATGAAAAGCGTAAGGAACTGTCAGTAACTGAGAAGAATTGATATTGGTAAAATTCTTTCCACCGGCTTCATTCATATCAATATCCAGCCAGATATTTGCAAGGCTCCAGGGGATGCTTGCAAATTCACCTTTCGTTGTTTTTCCCTCACCTATTGTGATAGAAAATAAGCCCAATTGATTAGTTGTCACCTCATGTCTCTCTGTGTAAAGAACATCTCCTTTCTCCCCTGCACGAAGGCTTATTTGAAGTGCAATAGTTTCATTGTCAATTGTCTTACCGGCATCGTCCCTGGCTACGGCTTGGTAACGCATCCCTTGTGGCACACTCTGGCTGAAAGCCATAAATGTATTTAATGCCACGATTATAAGTGTAAGTAAAAAATTCTTCATGAGTTGGTATTAATGTTTGATGATTTGAAATGTTTGAGGCAGTGAAGGTTGGAGATCGTTCATGTGAATCGATATCACATATGTTGATGCTGGCAGGCTTTCTAAATTAAGCTGTGCAGTAGTAGCACTTTTGTACTGTTGATATTGCAGCATTTTACCATGGATATCAAATAGTCGCAAATCAAAATCTCTGGCTGTGTTGTCATCGAAATTAATATGGACATAATTAGCTGTTGGATTTGGGAAAACATGGAAAGCAAATTTATTTGCAGCGGGTAAATGGGCTGGTAAAAAAGCGTATGGTAAATACGATTGATGGAAGCCTTCAGTAATCATAAGATTATTCTTGTTGATCGTTGCGGTATTGGGTTCACCAAGTGTCCAGGAAATCTGAATTCCGGAGCTGACAGTAGCTTCGCCACCGGATCCTATGACCCAATTGTCAAGGCTCTGGGCATTTATTCCAAATGGAATTAGTAAAGTAAATAACAGATAGTATTTCATAGAAAAGAATTAGGAGTGAGTCGAAGCACATTAAGTGTTGTTTCAAAGCTAGATTAATAAACCCGGGATTATTTATGCAATTTCCCAATGAATGATATGGCTTTCCCAATGATAGATATCACATTCCGAACGAAAATCAACTTACAGGATTTCAGTAGCCGGATATTAAGGCCCTAAAAAGAAAAAGGCGAAACACATACTTATATGTCCTTCGCCTTTTTGAAAAATCCTTACTAGAAATCTTCTTTAAAAATCATAATTAATTGCGACCAGCCTCCATTTGAAGAAGATTGTATCTTGTGTTACGGTAATTATCCTGTACATTTTTAATCACATCTTTTCTAAAAGTAGCATCATTAAACAACTTTCTAAGTCCCGGGTGATTATTAACATCCAGGCCTTTAGAACTGTAAGTATCCTTTAACAACATTATCGCAGCTTCGATCTGATCAATATTCAAATCGTTTTGCATTTGTGTATCCAGGTATTCCAATTGTGAAATGGCAGGTTTTGAATCTATAATAATCGGTGCATTGGCAGGCTTTCCTGATTCCAGTGCGATCATCCGGGCCTCCATTGATTCAAATTGCTTCTTTAAAAGAGATATTTGATTCTGCTGTTCTTCTACGATTCTTGCTACATCATTTGTATTCAGACCAATAGCGAGATTTATCATAGACACTTTACTGTCTGCAGAGGCTTCTGACCATGCAACACCTACGATAAGCTTATATTGATTTGCTAAAATTTGGTCCGGAGAAATTCCGATACCTGTACCGTCATTAAATCCGGATGGAATAATATAGTCACCGATTTTCACCTGTCCTCTTACTTTCACTGGAACCTGACCCATAAAGGCAACTTTTTCGAATCTTGTTACGTCTGCAGATGCCTGCATATTACCCAGTAGGGCGGGATTTGTGGAAATGACAAGCAATTGGGAACCATTTTGTGTTTGCTTACTGATTCTTCCTCCTATCACACTGACAATATCTCCTGCTGACATAGATTCTGATGAAGAACGACGCTCCAGATACTCTGCATAATCGGCTGAACCTGATTCATAAGTTACACCCAGATTAGCGAATGCAAATGTTTGATATGCGGCTTGATTAGCAATCGCCAATATTTCTTCTGCAATAGTAATTGCTACAACTGAAGGCTCCGGAGGACAAGCTACAACTCCAACACCTGCACAACCATTCGGTAATAACGAAAGACCAATATTTACACCGGCTGCAACTATTTCGGCTGTAAGGATAGCTGTCTCAAAAATGTATTCAGGAGAAGAAGCTAAATCGCCTGCCGTTTGGCCTTCAACACGACCTCTGGCACTATTTCCACTGTCAAAAAATGTAATAAAATTATTACCACTGTTTGGAGTTCCTGCATTCACTTTGATGGCAATACCCTGATCACTTCCCTGAACTCTTAGTGGATAAGCATCGTAGCTGGCATCTCCTCCACCGACATTTGTGCTGATCGTTACCTGACCATTTAATCCGGTAGTACCATTCACAGTTGAGCTTCCGGTAACTGTTGAATTCCCTCCTACCGTTGAATTTCCGGTAACATTAGAATTCCCTCCAATATTGATGTTTTTCTCAATTCCGACTCCACCTTCAATAATGACAGATCCATTGTCCTTGTTGGTAGATTCTGTGGTGTTATTGAATGTTGTAATCCCATTTACCCCAAGGGTTCCACCCACAGTGCTGTTTCCGGTAGTATTACTATTTCCACCTACATTTAAATTCTTTTCTATACCTGCACCGCCCTCCACTACAAGTGAGCCATTGTCTTTAGTAGTTGATTCTGTTGTATTTTTTAAAGTAGTAACTCCATCGATACCAAGTGTCCCATCAATTTCAGTATTGCCTCCAATATTGACATTTTTCCCGATTCCGGCTCCTCCAACTACTACCAGTGCGCCATTGCCTGTGGTAGTGGATTCAGTGCTATTTGCAACTGTAAGGACACCACCAATGTCAAGCGTTCCACCGAGACCAGTATTACCTCCCACATAAAGGTTCTTCTCTATTCCCGTACCACCTTCAATCACCACTGCTCCATTATCTTTTGTGGTAGATTGCGTTGTATTTTTAAAAGTTGAAACTCCGTCAACACCGAGTGTACCGTCAATTTCTGTGTTACCCCCAATGTTAACATTTTTTTCTATCCCTACTCCACCTTCAACAATCAGTGAACCATTGTCCTTAGTAGTGGATTCCGCTGTATTTCTTAAAGTAGTCACACCATCCACGCCAAGGGTTCCATCGATTTCAGCATTTCGTTCAACCAATAAATCACGGCCAATGCTTGCGTCTCTTTCCACTCTTAAATCATTCCCAATAAATGCATTATTTCCAACCGCCAGATTAACTCCAACATCCAAACTTCCATCAATATCGATATCACCATCTTTAGAGATGGTCATTCTCTGAATATTGTTGGACTTGAAAACGAAATCTTTGTAATCTCGGGTTCCTACGAAATGTGTCCCCGGAGTAGTCATTAGATTACCGGTTGTACTCCAATAAAACTGGAGTCCATTCTTCTGATTTTCATGATCCACATCTGAGAAATTACCAGCTGTTCCGGCATGAAATGCATAGGGAACAGTCAGAAGTTGTGAGGAATTTATATTTGTGTACCTCTTTTCACCGGCTTCATTCATATCAATATCCAACCAAATATTAGCCAGATTCCATGGTATGCTTCCGAATTCACCAAGCATTGCTTTTCCGGAACCGATAGTTATAGAGAACAAGCCCAGTTGATTAGTAGTTACATCATGTCTTTCTGTAAACAAGATATCCCCATCTTCACCAGCTCTAAGGCTAATCTGTAGTGATACCTTTTGGTTATCAATAGTTTTACCATCAGCATCCCGTGCAACTGCCTGATAACGCATGCCCTGAGGCACTGATTGACTGAATGCAAAGCTTGTAGACAGTGCTATAAAAATGATAAATAATAAAATTTTTCTCATAAGTTGATATTAGAGTTTTATGATTTGAAATGAATAAGGCAGTGAAATGCGATTGTCTTTAACTTGAATAGAAACCATATAAATCGCTGCTGGCAATGATTCAAGACTTAGTTCAGTCTGAATGGTGTTTTTGAATTGTTGGAATTGTAATAATTTACCTTTAGCATCGTGAACAAAAATGTCAAAATCACGTGCTTTTGAATCTGCAAAATTCACCTGAACCCAGTCTGCAGTAGGGTTTGGAAATACAAAAACATCAAGGACATCCGAAGTGCTTTTATATTTAAGCTCCGGAAGCACTATATATGATTGCTGGAATCCTTCAGTAATCAAACCATTTCTGGTTTTTATAGAAGAAGTATTGAGCTCTCCCAGCGTCCAGGAAAGTTGAATTTTTGATCCGGGGCTAAACTCGCCTCCTGAACCAATGACCCAATTATCGAGACTTTGGCCAAAGACTCCGAGAGGAATCAAAAAGAATAGAAATAAAAATAATTTCATATTATTTGTTTATGTAATAGAATAGAAATTCCGCTTCCTGATATACAACCAGAAATAATTTATTGATAAGCCAAACTTGTGCGGTGGTATTCGAAAAATTTATCCGTTAAAAAACTTGCGGGCGCAACCTATGTCTTTAAAAATAAAAGTTGTTACATATTTCACACTAAATTTTTCCCCAACAGCAAAAAGCGGAAAAATTGTGAAATATATACATTAATTATATTTGTATAGATTTGATAATTAGTATTTTGAAAAATTGTAGTAGTATAACTACACCTTAAAATGGAAAATAAGAGTACCAAGTTATTGGATAAAAAGTGAATCATCGAACATCCTTTGTACGACCCTGAGAACACTCCGATCTCAAAATTTCACTTCTTCTCTTTTTGTAGTATTAGTTTATGTATTCAGTCGGAGTGAGTCCGTTAATTATCCAGAATATTGTTGGGAAGGCTTTAGTGTCTATATATCAACATCATACATCAAATCATTGATATTGTTATTGGTAACTTAAAAACTCCGTTTTGAAATCTATTCAAAACGGAGTTTATTTTTGGATTCTCCTCATTAAAAGAGCAAGAAATACAGGCCTTTCTATTTATCAAAGTTTCCCCAAAGCGATTCGTATTTAGATTCACGGCGGGCTTTTTTTATACCTCCAATAGGATCATTGAAAAAAGCAGCTAATTCTGGCATTGTGTTGAGATCAATCCCTTGATTTTGCATAGTTTTAGCCAACTCTGTATAAAAGGCATTTAGCCTTGTAGCATGAGCATCAATAGTGCTGTCAAAATCTTCATCTGACATTATTTTGCCAAGACGAGTCTGATTTTGTATCGCTGGACTTATAATTTTTTCTTCAGAAATATTGGCAGAAATATTATTGTTTGGCAGCGAGCCTTTTCCTTCTAAGAAAGCAAGGATATCGCTTACCTGACTGCTCAATTGTGAGATCTGTTGTTGCTGCTCTAACATTTTACGAGCCAGGTCATTGTTATTAATACCAACAGCAACATTGACATAACTACCGGGTTTATCGGATGCGGATTGCCAGGCTACTCCTACTACTCTTGGATAATCACCTATTTTCATAGCCGATGGGCTTACTCCTATCGCATATCCGTCATTGTTTCCGGAAGGAATGATGTAATCACCAATATTGACAATACCCACTACGCGAACGGGAACTTGACCCATAAAGGCAATTTTTTCATATTTTGCTTCTTCTCCGGGATTTGGCATATTGCCCAGTACGATCGGACTTTTGGACACAACCATAAAGTGATCAGCATTGTCAGTATTTAAGGAAACAATGCCACCTTTAACTCCAACAACTTGTCCATAATACATGTCTTTTTCCATTTCTCCGCGTTGAAGCCACTCTGCATAGTCACCTGCTCCTGATTCATATGCCACTCCAACATTCCCTTCAACATCAGAAATATAGCCATCTCTTTCAACAATGATTCCTGCAAGCTCAATACCTTGCGCAGTAGCTTGTGCAGCAATGGCAACACCTTCCGGAATTCCAATAACCGTTGCAGCAGCAGCGGCAGCCTCAGCTCCAAGCGCTATTATGTTGGCAGTAAATCCGGCAATAGTCAGTGCGAAAATGGTAGTTTCCCTTTCGTATTCACTGCTGGATTGCAATTCAGCAAGCGTTTGTCCTTCAATTCTACCTTGTATGCCACTTCCATCTGAAAATGTAACAAAGTTATTACTACTGGTACGTGAGCCATTAATATTAATCCAAACACCCTGATTGCTGCCCTGAACAACTAATGGGTAAGGTGCAGATGATCCATCGCCTCCGCTGATAGCATTGTTGCCATCCACCACTAATTTGGTTCTGATATTGGCACTTGAATTAACATTAAGGGTGCTGGTCGTCGTATTTCCTGTTACTGTGGCGTTTCCTCCAACTGACAAATTCATTCCAATAGTCGAACTACCCCCGATAGTTTCACCTCCTCCAATAGAAGAAGAACCACCTACGGTCAAATTACCACCAACAGTCGAATTAGCACCTACCACTGAGTTCATGGTCACCCCCAAATTTCCACCTATATTTGTATTTTTCTCAATCCCTACTCCACCTTCGATTATCAATGCACCATTATCCTTGTTGGTTGATTCTGTAGTATTTCTTAAAGTTGTTATCCCGTCTACCCCAAGCGTGCCATCTACTTCCAGGTTACCTTCGAACTGACCATTTCTTTCTACAAGAAGATCCCGGCCGAAGCTACCATCTCTTTCTACTCTCAAATCGTTGCCAATATATACATTGTTTCCCACATTCAGATTGATTCCCACATCCAGATTACCATCGATATCGATGTCACCGTCCTTTGTAATTGCCATTCTGCGGAGATCATTCGTTTTAAAAATGAGGTCTTTGTAATCGCGGGTTCCGACATAATGTGTGCCCGGAGTAGTCATTAAATTACCTGTTGTGCTCCAATAAAATTGCAGACCATTTTTTTGAGTTGGATCAACCATTCCTGAATAATTGCCGGCTGTTCCTGCATGAAAAGCGTAGGGCACTGTCAATAATTGGGAAGAATTAATATTTGTATAATTTTTTCCACCTGCTTCATTCATATCGATATCCAGCCAAATGTTTGCCAGACTCCAGGGAATGCTTGCAAATTCTCCTTTTATTGCTTTGCCTTCTCCAATGGTTATAGAAAATAGCCCCAGCTGATTAGTTGTCACTTCGTGTCTCTCTGTAAAAAGGATATCTCCCTTTTCCCCTGCACGGAGACTTATTTGGAGTAGAACCATTTCATTATCAATTGTCTTCCCTGACTCATCTCTGGCCACTGCCTGATAACGCATACCCTGAGGGACAGACTGGCCGAAAGCGAAGCTTGTTGATAATGCGATGAATACGATAAATAGTATAATTTTTCTCATAACTTGGATTTAGAGTTTTATGATTTGAAATGAATAAGGGAGCGCATTGCGATTGTCATTGATTTGAATAGAAATCATATAAGTAGCCGCCGGCAACCCTTCAAGACTTAGTTCAGTCTGAATGGTGCTTTTGAATTGTTGGAATTGTAATAATTTACCATTAATGTCATGAACAAAAATGTCAAAATCGCGTGCTTTTGAATCTGCAAAATTCACCTGAACCCAGTCAGCGGTAGGGTTTGGAAATACAAAAACATCCAGCACTTCCGAATTGCTTTTGTTTTTAAGATCAGGGATCACTAAATATGATTGCTGAAATCCTTCAGTTATCATTCCATTTCTGGTTTTTACAGATGATGTATTAAGCTCTCCCAGGGTCCAGGAAAGTTGGATTTTTGAGCCCGGGCTTACCTCTCCTCCAGAACCAATGACCCAATTATCAAGACTTTGGCCAAAAGCTCCTAAGGGGGTTAACAATAGTAGAAATAGATAATTTTTCATAGTGTTCGCTTAATGATAAAATAGAAAATCAGCTTCTGATTCGAAATCAGAATTAAGTAGTTTTTTATCTAAATTTTGGGGGAAAATTCAGCAAAAATATTCCTGTAATACTTGCTTGGGGCTGTAAACTAGGTCTTTAATTATAAAAGACGTTACAAAATACCAACTAAATTAATTCAATCCAACAATTACTTGAAGTACAAAATAATTTAATTTTAAATCACATTTGTATAACATTGTCAATTAGTAAATTAAATAATTGTATTATTTTAACCACACGCCCTGAATGATTCTAAACATATATCGAAATCAGACAATGAGCTGGTTTAAAATGATAGGGATGACTACTACTTAAAGTTTCTAAGCACCTTAAAATCAATTTTTCCTGTCTTCCTCTTTATATTTATCAAGATAAAAAAGGATTTCTTTTAGCGCACTAAGTTTGTTTTCCATAATGTGTGGAGCGATGATTTTTGATTGCCCGTTTTCGATCGTACCTATTTCCGGATCCATTAATATGTAGGTGTAGAAAGTACTGACCAATACTTTATCCATTTTTAAAAATCTGTCATATGACAATAATGATTTGATTACAAGGTTTTTATTTTCATCATTTATCAAATACAAATTTATCAAAACCAAAAAGCTTGCTTGAGCTCAAGTTTTTGAATGGAGGAAACTGCAAGATCCCATGAGTAAGTTTCAGGGTAAATGAATTGGTGATATTTTTCATCAGTCAAAATTCTTTGGGCCTCTTCGTTAAATATTATTGTATCATTTTCAATCCTTACACCGTGTTCATATAAATCACTGAGCCAGGCAATAATGATAGAATCTGATTCTAATCTGTTTCCTGTCCCTGGCAGTTGATTTTCCTGAGAAAATAAGTTGGAAGCGCTAATGATAAAGGCAGCGCAAAAAATAATATTGTTATTGATTTTTTTCAAGGGATTGAACATGTTAAAATTTGGCCTTAGCATTATCAGTTTATTTTACCATTTATATTGTGATGGGGCCAAAAGCAGATTGACGCGCAAGCACGCCAATCTGTTAATGTTTTTAGACTTTTACGTTGACAATAGCATTCCGGATAAATGGGTTACCAGTATTTATTTACTTCCAGATACAATGGTACTGGAACTTAATAAAGCATCCACTTTTGATTCAAGCGAATTAAGCCTGGCTTCAGATGCTTTATGATTATTTTCTGCTTCGATCATTCTATTTTCCATTCTTTTTATAATTTTAAGATAGTCGCCATTGTGGACTCCCACTACAGTATTGATCATCTTGGGACCTTCATTTGTATTTGTACCCCAGGCTCTGCCTACAGCGTATTTGAAATCCTCTATTGTCATGTCATTTTGATGTATGGCTTTACCAAATCCAGGAGTATTCATTTGGGCTACAATGTAATCACCGGTAGCAACGGGGCCTAAGACTTTTACAGGAATTTGCCCCATAAAAGCAACGTTATTCCCCAGGTGAGTTTTACCATCTGCCGGTATGTTTCCCAGGACAATTGGGTTATGCGAAACTGCCATTATCTGTTCTGCATTCTCAAGATTTTTGGTGATTTTTCCGCCTATCACAGCGACTATATCACCGGAACCAATTCGTTCTTTATTATCTATTCTTTCCAACCATTCTGCATAATCACCTGCTCCGGAACTGTATTCTACTCCAAGTTTGATGTACTCTGTTACTACTTTGGCAATTTCACTTTTGAAGTGATATCTTGCATGCAACTTATCAATTTTACTGCTAGTAAGTGCACCAAATAGCGTATACAAAAAAACCGGATTCAAGTAATCCAGCGCAAAATCTGATATTGATACTGCTCTGATGCTTCCCATTCTGACGTTATAAGAATCCTCAAAACGGACAAATTCATTTTCATTATTCAAAAAATTTCCAGCTGCATCAGTCAATACTAAATTGGGTATTCCCCAAAACTCCAAACTTAAGGGATCAATTGCCTCAAAGCCAAAGGCATCTGTAGGAATGGTTGGAATCGCAGGAATTGAGAAATTAGGAATTGCAGGAATTGAGAAAGCTGGAATTGCAGGTATTTCGAAAGCTGGAATTGCCGGAATAGTAACAGAAGGTAACGCAGGAATAAAAGTTGGCCCAGGCAAATCATCATCATCAACACAAACATCACAAATCGCGTTAAGCGGACTATATAATCCAACTGGTAGGCCTAATCCAGAATTTATTGGAGCCGTAAAGTCGTAAGGCAGACCAATTCCACTGTTAATTGGCGCTGAAATATTGTATGGAAGGCCTATCCCATTATTTATTGGAGTCGAAATATTATATGGCAGTCCAATACCATTATTTATTGGATCAGAAATATTCACTGGTAACCCGATTCCATTATTGATGAAGTTAACTATTAAATTACCAGTTCCAATTGCAAGACCTACAACTGTGTTCAAATCTTCAAGCAATTCATTTGCTAAAAGATTGCCTAAAGTAGTAGCCTTATCCGACGCTGAAACATCACTTCTTAATAAATCTACCATAGCGTTCTGTGTTGCTGCGTCAATAACTTCTGCTGGTGTTGGAGGAGTAAAGGGAGTCCTTGCTTTCCCGAGTCTTATGAGAAGACCATCACCTGAGCCAGTATTGGTATTTTGAATCATAGCCACATAATTAGCCTCGTTCTTCGTTACTATCAGATTATTTCTCAGGGTAGTCACTCCATCTACCCCTAATGTACCATCCGCTTCTATATTGCCACCAATATTAACATTTTTTTCTATACCCACTCCCCCTTCAACAATCAGTGATCCATTGTCCTTGGTGGTAGATTCTGTAGTGTTTTTTAGGGTAGTAATTCCATCCACTCCAAGGGTCCCATCCATTTCAGTATTCCCGCCTATGTTAACATTTTTTTCTATACCCACTCCCCCTTCAACAACTACTGATCCATTGTCTTTTGTGGTAGATTCAGTAGTGTTTTTAAATGTTGAAACTCCATCTACACCGAGTGTACCATCAATTTCAGTGTTACCTCCGATGTTGACATTTTTCTCAATGCCTACTCCGCCTTCAACAATCAGTGAACCATTGTCTTTTGTAGTAGATTCTGCAGGATTTCTTAAAGTAGTGATACCATCAACTCCAAGAGTTCCATCCATCTCAGTATTGCGTTCCACTAACAGATCTCTGCCAATGCTGACATCTCTTTCTACCCTCAAATCATTTCCAATGAAAACATTGTTGCCAACATTAAAATCGTCCCCTATATCCAGACCACCGCCTATGTCTATATTACCATCCTTGGAGATGGACATTCTAATGATGTTATTTGTTCCAAAATTAAAATCTTTGTAATCCTTGGTTCCAATATAGTGTGTTCCCGGAATTGTCATTAAATTTCCCGTAGTACTCCAATAGATCTGAAGACCATTTTTTTGAGTGGGATCATCCATTCCGGTGAGATTATCGGCCGTTCCCGCATGAAAAGCATAAGGCACAGTCAATAATTGTGAAGAATTGATATTGGTAAAATTCTTACCTCCTGCTTCCTGCAGATCTATATCCAGCCAAATATTTGCAAGACTCCATGGAATGCTGGCAAATTCTCCTTCCATAGTTTTTCCTTCTCCGATGGTGATAGAAAATAGCCCAAGTTGATTTGTTGTAACCTGATGTCTCTCAGTGTACAAAACATCTCCCTTCTCTCCGGCCCGCAAACTAATCTGAAGTGAAATATTTTCGTTATCCAATGTTTTTCCGGCTTCATCTCTTGCAACTGCCTGATAACGCATTCCTTGTGGCACACTCTGGCTGAAGGCCTGAAATGTAAAGAATGCAACAAAAATTGTGAGTAACAGATTTTTCATGAATGGTTAGTGTTTGATAATTTGAAAAGAATGAGGCAAAGATGGAACCTGCTCATTTATTTGTATGGAAATCAAATAAACTGCTGCAGGCAGACCTTCCAGATTAATTGAGACTTCACTTGCACTATGATATTGTTGGAATTGTAGCAATTTACCCTTAGAGTCTAAGAGTCGCAGATCAAAATCTCTGGGTAATTTATCGCGAAAATTGACCTGAACATGATCAGAACTTGGATTCGGAAAAACCCGAATTTTTAGAGTATTTAATGCAGGCTGAAAGGGATTTAATTCTAAAACTTCTAAATAAGATTGTTGGAAGCCCTCTGTGTACATGTGACCATTCTTGTTGATCGTGGCAGTATTGGGTTCTCCGAGTGTCCATGAAAGTTGAATTCCGGAATTGACTGAAGATTCTCCCCCTGAACCAATGACCCAATTGTCAAGACTCTGGGCGGAAATTCCAAGAGGGAAAAGCATGAGAAAAAATAGGAAATTTTTCATAAAAAAAGAGTTTTGTATTAGTCTGTACAAAATTCAAAAGATCCAACTCTTAACATTTGGGCGATCTAATCACTAATAAGAAAATAATGTAGCCTTGCTATCATAACAAAATATATATCAATACTTTATGAAAAAATGTGCGGCGGGGAAATATTTAAAAAACAATTTGCGGCCAGCTGACTACACCACAATTTATACTTTTGTCAAGAAATAACAATACTTTTTTAACAAAAACTGGTATAAACAAAAAATATTTGAAGCCTAAATACTTGATAATAAATATATATTTATACTCTTCTGATAGATAAGCAATTTCCAATTAACTGCCAGTAATCCCGTTTTATAATATTTGTTCCTGTATTCTATCGGAGTGAGTCCGGTAATTTTTCTGAACACAGTTCGGAAGGCTTTAGTGTCTGTATATCCAACATCATACATAACCTCGTTGATATTTTTTACGGGTAGCTTAAAACTACGTTTTGCTGCTTCAATTTTGACTCTTTGAATATATTCAAGGATGGTATTATTTGTTGCTTGTTTGAATCTTCTTTCAAAACTTCTTCTGCTAATAGCTACCATATCTGCCAGCTGATCCACAGTTATTCTATCAGCATAATTCGCTTCAATAAAATCCTGTGTGATTTTGACTTCCTCATCATTGTGATCCTTTTGGCCTTTGAACATCGCAAAAGCAGATTGAGAATCTCTGTCTATATCTATGGCAAAATATTTTGCAGCCAGAATCGCAGTATTCCGATCAACATATTTTTCAACCAGATAAAGCAGCAAGTTCCAGTAAGATTGGGCGCCTCCGCTGGAGTAAATCCCATTTTCCTCAGTAATGATACTGCCATCCACCAGGTCAACTTCGGGGAAAGTTTCTTTGAATTCAGAATAAAAAGCCCAGTGTGTGGAGCACTTTTTTCCATTCAGCAAACCAGTCGAAGCCAGGAGAAAAGCTCCTACACAAAGTGAAGCAAGTTCAGCACCTTTGTGATGATGCTTTTGGATCCAGGGAATGGCATCCTTATTTTTTAAAACTGCCGACTGCATGTCACCGAATAAAGCAGGAATTACTATAAGATCTGTCTTACTCACTTCGTCCAGCAATTTCTCGGTATGAACTGAAAATAATCCATTTTGAAAATAAACATCCTTGCTCTGACCTACCAGTTCTACTTTGAAAAGCGGGGGTTTTCCGGAAGCTTGCATGAATTGATTAACCGCACTAAACATATAGTGAGGATCCGCTACAGCCTCCATTACTGCAGATTCCGGAACGAGGATGGATACGTGTTTCATCTTGCAAACGTACAAAATAAATATGGCGTAATCAACCCCTTGAAATGCCGTTATTGCACCTGAATTTTCTTTCCTTTTAGTCTGATCTTTGCACTGAAAAGAACTGTAATATGAATCGACTTGTGCCGTATTTGACTTTTAATGGTAATTGCAGAGAAGCAATGACTTTCTATCAATCTTGCCTTGGAGGAGAATTGAATTTTCAGACAATTGGAGAATCACCATTGACGGAGAGCATGCCTGAGAAAATGAAGAACTGCATATTACTTGCCTCACTAAAAACCAATCTTATGCATTTGATGGCAACGGATATGGCACCAGATACAGGTCTCATAAAAGGAAATACAATTTCACTATTACTACCTTGCCCTGATGAAGAAACGCTTCTGTCACTACATTCTCAACTTAAACCCCGAAATAAAAAAGTAAATCCAACCAGGAATCATGAGGGTGGCCTAATTGTCCAGTTTACAGATAAATTTGGAGTTCAATGGTTTCTGAATTCAAAGAATTCTAAGCTCATTACTTGAAATAAACTTTGAAAACAGAGCCCTTCCCCATCTCACTTTCTACCTCAATTTCACCCCCTGCATTAGTGATAATTTTTTTGGTCAGAAATAAACCAATTCCACTTCCTTCAACATGATCGTGTCTGCGCCGGAATTTAGAGAATATATCATGAATCATATTCGCATCCAGTCCAGTCCATTGTCAGCGATCCTCAGAATAAAATAATCATCTACCTGTTCAGAACTTATGTTGATTTCAGGATCGCGGTCCGGAGATTTATACTTAATAGCATTGGAAATAATATTCAGTAAAATGCTTCTCAAATTCTTCTTTGAGAATGGAATCAGCCGTGCTTTAAGGTCGGTAACAATTACCGCCTTATTCTTCAGAATTAAATCTTTTATACTTGATGTGACTTCTTCCAATAATATTTTTAAATCAATATCCTCATGAGCATCCATCTCACTTTCAATCTTGGCAATATCTGAAAGCTCTGTTATTGTAGATTTCAGCTGAGTGATGGATGTATCCATCATCTCCGTTAATTGTGCTGTCTCATCATCACTCTTAGTTACTTTTTCTTTCACCTGGCTAAACAGAAACTCCATATTTCCAAGCGGTCCTAAAAGGTCATGTGATGCGGAGTAAATGAAGGTATCGTGATCGGCGTTGACTTTGGAAAGTCGTGTCTGAACTCTTTTCAATTCAGTAATATCACTGAATGTAATTATCGCACCGTCAGTCAGATTATTTTGTTGCCTGACGTATGGTGTGATCATCATTTGATACCATTTGCCATCCTGAGTTTGCACTTCTTTTTCAGAGCTCGCTCCACCTAAAACTACATTTTGAATATCTTCTATTAATGTAGAAAATTTGATGTTAGTTGAAATATCACTCAATGCCCGCCCTATATCACTTTCTTTTAAATTGATTTGTTTGATAGCTGAAGGCGTGAATTTCCTTACAATTAAATTCTTATCCACATAGATCTGACCATGAATAGTTCCTTTGAAATAATTATTCAAGTCATCGTTCAATTCTGCCAGCTCCCTGATTTTCAACTGATATTCAGTGTTGACAGTTTGCAACTCTTCATTCAAAGATTGTAGCTCTTCATTCGTACTCTGCATTTCTTCATTACTGGAAATAAGTTCTTCATTGTAAGATGAGAGATTATCATTTGCAAGCTCCAGAGCATCCTGCATATCCCGGAGTCTTTGTTTGAATTCAGTATTTTCCAACCTCAGGTCATCCAGATACTGAAGGGTGTATTTTTCCAGATTGAAATCATCCGATTCATCCTGCACTACATCACCTGCTTGCTTATCATCCAGTAAAATCAGGGTAACATTTTGATCTGAATTGACTTCATTGAAACATGGTTTGATCAAAATATCTACCGAGTGGGACAATTCATTTCTTTTGAATGTAATATTATTGAGAATTACTCTCTTATTCTCTTTTAAAGCCTTTCGCAAAGATGTTGATACGGCTATAGCAAGTTCATCCGGCAACATTTCGAGTAAATCAAAATTAAATATTTTAGGTAAAAGGTATTGTTCACAATTGCCAAATGTCTGGATAATCATGAGGTCCTCGTTGACGCAAATCCCCGCTTTATAACCTGATTCCTGCATCAATGCAAGATGTATGATATCAGTCAGATTTTTCTTTATTATATTTCTCTGAGGCATGGTTGCCCTGGGAGGTAAATTCCATTGCTTTTCTATACCAGGAGTACTGTAAGGAATTCCCCTTGTATTACTGACAGTTTCTACACTTTTAAATATCTTCCATTTTTTATCGATTTCATTAAATGACTTTTTCAAATCACCCAAACTTTCACTTGGCCCTAAAAATAAATAGCCTCCCAGATTAAGACAAAAATGAAGTGAACTGAGAATCTTCTTCTGAAGTAATGGATTAATATAGATCAGCAGGTTCCGACAACTGATAAGGTCAATTTTACCATATGGCGGTTGTTTCACTATATCATGATCAGCAAAAATAATCATCTTACGGATGTTATCTCTGACCCTGTACTTGGTTTCTTCTTTGGTAAAAAACATTTTAAGCCGTTCTTCCGAAACATCTTCTTTAATACTTTCCGGATAAATCCCTCTGGATGCAGTCAACAATGCTGCCTTATCTATATCACTTGCAAAAATTTTGACCTCCAGATTTTTTCTGAGTTCGGTAAGATGTTCTACAATTAAGATAGCTAAAGAATATGCTTCTTCACCCGTAGCACAACCCACAACCCATACTTTGAGCGCATCCACCTGCAGCTTACTTTGAATAATCTCAGGAAGTACCTTGTCTTTAATAACTTCAAAAGCTTGTGGATCTCTGAAAAAATTGGTGACACTTATTAAAAATTCATTTGAAAGTATCTCTATTTCTTCATGATTAGATTTTAGAAATGCGATGTATTCAGACAATGAATTGACGCTATTTCTCGCCATCCTGTTGACAATTCTCCTGATGATCGTGGGTCGTTTATAATCGGTGAAATCCAGAGGCGTAAACTTTTGTATCAGGTTGAGAATTTCCAACAGTAAAGATTCATCACTTTCATTGATCTCACCTGAAAAATTAGTTTCCAGCTGATCCCGTTTGAGATAGGCAAAATCTCTTCGGGTATTGACTCAGGGGAAGAATTACATCTGCATTACCTGATTCAATAGCGTTTCTGGGCATCCCATCAAACTTTGCACTTTCAGGATTTTGGACGATGACATATCCACCATTTTTCTTGATTGCCGCAATTCCTTTTGTGCCGTCCGATCCTGTCCCTGATAAAATGATAGCAATGCTTTTAACGCCCTGATCTTCAGCCAGCGAATCAAAAAATATATCAATTGCTGAATTGGGTTGCCTTGGCTTACTGTCAGAGAGAAATAAAATTCTATCTTTTATGGTCATGTTTTTCCACCCGGCATCAGGTAAACCTGATTATTTTCCATATGCATTCCATTAGTTACTTCGCAAATTTGCAACTTGCTGTGTTTGACTAATAGCTCTGCCATAAAGCTTTTATGATCTTTGGAAAGGTGCTGTATGATCACTATGAAACCCCCGTCTTCAGGAGTATGATCAAAAAGAAATGTATTGCCTGCATTCCTCCGGCAGATGCGCCTATGGCTATGATGTATGGGTCTTTATTACTTTTTGATGGATTGGCAGACAACGGGATATGAATTTTGGATAATGCAATGTTGAATAAATAAATAGGCAAATAAAAGGACACATTAACTAGAGTCTCTTTCCGTTCAAATAAATTCAAGCTACAATTTGCATATACAAATCATTTCCAAAGTATCTGACTGCCTAACAATTTAACTTACGTAACCGGAAAGCAGAATTGGTTTTAACATGCATATTATACAGATGTATAAACAGTTCAATTATGCATCTTAATTGCCTACGTGAAGGTAGGATATATTTTGAATGTATAGGCAATTAATTTGAAGAGAATTGGCAGCTACTTTTATTAGTAGTTTTAAATATCAACCGGACGTCGGAAAGCTACATTTGTGTATTTCGCTTGGAAAATCTTTGAGAGACTACGCTGCGCATTCTGATTAAACGATATAGGACTGCTAAACTTCACAGCGCCGGAAAGATTTATTGACTTTCATAATGTGAACACCAAAACCCATGTAAGCACAGTACCAAAACTCGTAATTTCGGAGTTATTCGACAGAGCCCGTTGAATTTAAGACCAATGAATACAGCAATATCATTTCTTCAAAATATCTTTACACACATTATAAAACAGAAAACAGAAAATTTAACATGAAAGCAATTAAGTTAGTTACAATGGTATTATTCCTGAGTATTTCAGGAATGAGCTATGCACAGACTGTTCAGGAAATACTTGACAAATATGTTGAAAATACGGGAGGAAGAGCTAAATGGGAAGCCCTTAAAGGAATGAAAATGACAGCTTCTGTGAATCAACAGGGAATGGAAATTCCATTGACAATCATTTCTCTGAAAGATGGTCGCCAGACTACCAATATCAATTTCCAGGGAATGTCCATCAAACAAAATGTATTTGACGGTACCACTCTCTGGTCCACAAATTTCATGTCAATGAAAGCGGAGAAAAGCGATGCAGAAACCACAGCAATTTTCAAAGCAACTTCCACTGACTTTCCTGATCCCTTATTGAATTACAAAGCCAAAGGCTATCAAGTCGAACTTCTGGGCAAAGAATCAATTGAAGGAACAGAGACATTTAAAATAAAATTGACTAAAAAACCAGTGATGGTGGAAGGTCAATTACAGGATGACATCAGCTACTATTTCTTTGACACTGAAAATTTCATACGTATCATGATAGAAAATGAAATCAAAACCGGCCAGGGTAAAGGAATGGTTTCTCAAGTGACAATGAGTGATTATCAGGAAGTGGATGGCCTTTTCTTCCCATTCTCCATGGCTCAGGGTGTTAAGGGTCTGGGTTCACAACCAATTGTTATCTCCAAAATAGAACTCAATCCGACGGTAGAGGACAGTGAATTTGTTTTTCCTGAGGAGTAAGTAGATATGAGATATGAGATATAAGAGATAAGAGATGAGATGGAAGAGTTATGAGTTATGAGGGAACAGCCATCAATCCATTCGAAATCAGGATAAACGCTGTGGATGTAGAGATGCAGTATACTGAGTCTTATTCCACGCAAAAGCCAATTTACAGCCGTCAAATTATATGAATTCATGTACAGGTTTAGGGGTTGAATTGTTGGAGAGTTCTGCAATGGCCTCCATATTTACACTGACAGAAGAATCCGAGTTAGGAGACCTAAATGTCTCTACTGCCATAGGTCATTGATTTACACTTTCTCCTCAAAGCTTTGGGGATCAATTTTCAATTCACAAAAGAACCAGAAATTTATGAAGTACATTATTTTACCATTTTTTGTATTTTTTACCATCATCAGCTCCGAAGCCCAGGAGGCAGTAACGAAAGGAAAAGAGTTATTCGGTGATTTGAAAGCCAGACAAATTGGGCCTGCATTAATGAGTGGAAGGATTTCAGATCTGGAAGTTCATCCCTCGAATGATCGAATCATTTATGCAGGTACTGCAGGAGGTGGAGTCTGGAAAAGCGTGGATGGTGGAGCAAAGTTTCAATCTATTTTTGATGATTACTGCCAGTCAGTGGGAGCAGTGGTATTGGATCCCTCTCAACCGGATAAAGTTGTATGGGTGGGTACAGGAGAGACCTGGACCAGGAATAGTGTGTCTGCAGGAAACGGTATCTATCGCTCAGGAGACGGGGGAACCAACTGGCAGAAGATGGGACTTGAAAACTCCGAAAGAATCGGAAATATAATAGTACACCCCAAAAATTCTGACATAGTTTATGTCGCTGTTTTGGGTGCTCTCTGGAGTGACAGTGAAGATCGCGGAGTCTACAAAACCACAGATGGTGGAAAGACATGGAATAAAATACTTTATGTAAACAAGACCACCGGCTGTGCTGATTTGGCCATTGATCCTTCCAATCCCGGAACTTTATATGCCTCATTCTGGGAATTCAGAAGAACACCCTGGTCATTTTCCTCAGGTGGCCATAGCAGTGCCTTATACAAATCCACAGATGAAGGAAAAACCTGGGCTAAAATTCATAATGGTTTACCTGCAGGTCAGCTTGGAAGAATGGGTATTGCCGTGGCTCCCTCAAATCCCAATATTTTGTACACAGTTGTAGAATCTGAACAGAATAAAGATAAAGGTCTTTACCGTAGTGATGATGCCGGAATATCGTGGAAATTACTTTCCAATGATTTTGGTTTGGTGGTTCGACCTTTTTACTTCTCGCGAATTGTTGTTGATCCAAAAAACCCTGAAGTAGTTGTAAAAGGTGGTTTATTTGGCTCTATTTCGAGAGATGGCGGAAAGACTTTTAAAAATTTAGGACCAATGCATGCGGATATTCATGATATCGCATTTGACATCAAAAATTCAGACCGTATGTATGTGGGCACAGATGGAGGAGTCTACAGGACATGGGATGGAGGCAACACTATGGAAATGGTTGAGAATCTTCCAGTCTCACAGTTTTATCATGTAACGGTAGATAATCAGACACCTTATAATATATATGGTGGTCTTCAGGACAATGGATCATGGTACGGCCCTTCGTCTTCTCCCGGTGGAATCGAGGCAAGAGATTGGCATTCTGTGGGTGTTGGTGACGGCTTCAGAGTATATCCGCACCCTACGAAGAAAATAGTTTATTCTGAAATGCAGGGTGCAGACAATATCTGGCGACTGGATGTTGACAGACAGCAGGTTAAAACCATCCAACCGCTTCCTGTAGAAGGGGATCCAAAATTGAGATTCAACTGGAATACTTCCATCACAACCAGTCCCAATAAACCCGACAGAATTTATGTTGGAAGTCAGTTTTTACACAAATCTGAAGACATGGGAGATAATTGGGTGAAAATTTCACCCGATTTGACCACTAATGATCCTGCAAAACAAGATCAGGCATCTTCCGGAGGATTATCCAGGGATAATTCTGGGGCTGAAAACCATTGCACCATTTTTACAATAGCAGAATCTGAACTGGATGAAAAAATTGTCTGGGTAGGTACTGATGATGGCCAGGTGCAGGTCACTCAAGATGGAGGTAAAACCTGGAAAAATGTGAGTGCTACATTACCGGGGCTTCCAAAAAACACCTGGTGTTATCATATTGAACCAAGCCATTTCCGGAAAGGAAGTGCATATGCAGTTTTTGACGGACATTCCATGGGAGATATGAAACCTTATGCATATAAAACAACAGACTTTGGTGCGACCTGGACTTCAATTATTACACCTGAAATAGAAGGATTCACAAGATCGCTAAAAGAGGATTATGTGAATGAAAATTTGCTGTTCCTTGGGACTGAGCTTGGTTTATATGTGACAATGAATGGCGGCAAGAATTGGATGAAATTTACCAATAATGTGCCTGCCGTAGCTGTAATGCACATTGCGCAGCATAAAGGAACCAACGATATTATTTTGGCAACCCATGGTCGTGGAGTGATCATTATTGATGACGTCAGTCCTCTTCGTCAAATCAATGAGACAACGCTGAATAAAGAATTGCACTTTTTTGACCTGAATCCACTCACTGTAATTGAAGAAAATGGATTTGGCGGAGCAAGTGGAGAGACACAGTTTGTAGGACCAAATCCCAGCAAATCTGCCAGGTTTGCCTATTATTTGAAAAAGCGCCACACTTTTGGTAAGATGACCATGGAAATCCAGGATCTTCAGGGGAATAAGCTCTCAGAACTTACACCCGGAAAGTCAAAAGGAATCAATGTTGTTGAATGGAATTTCAGAACCAAAAGTCCAAAAGTTGCCGGAGGTAAAACTTTCAGCGCCGGAAGTATGACCGCTCCAAGAGTTCCCGCAGGAAAGTACAAAGTTGTTATTCAAAAAGGTAATGATACCTTTTCACAAGAATTTGAAGTGAAAATGATCCGGCTTCTCCAATGAGTCTCGCAGATAGAAAGGAGTTGGACAATTTGACTAAAAAGCTGTTTGACATGAATCAGGATTTGGCCTATTTAGTCTATGAACTGGATGAAATTGTAAATAAAGCGAATGAAGTAAAGACAAAATTTCCATCTTCAGCTACCAATAAAATTGTAGACCCGATCATCAAAGAATTCACTACTCTGAAGGAATCAATGGTGATCACAACCGGAGATAATTATGTGGACACTGCAGAACCGCAGCTTAGAGAGAAGATGGGAACATTGTATGGAAAAGTTGCGTCCAGTTTCTACAAGCTCAACAGTTCTGAAATGGACAATTTAAAATTAATTGAAAACAGATTCAACAAGGCAAAAACTGATTTTGCAAATCTGAAAACCAAGCATTTGGCTAAGTTGAACAAGCTGATCATTAAAAATAAAATAGCTCCTGTCAACTTGCAAAAATTTGAAGAGTACATTGCTACTCCTTAAAGGGATTGTGACATAAAAAAGTTCAGAACAAAAAGGCCCAAGAAAGTTGTGGCCAATTTTTCTTAAAAGGTGACTACATTAAAAAACCCGATGACTGAAAAAACCAAAAGACAAAAGCAGGCTACCGTAATTCGGGTCATGCGGCGCATTCATCGAATCACCGGAATCTCTCTATTATTTATTTTTCTTTGTAATCGGATGTACGGGTATTTTATTGGGTTGGAAAAGAATAGCAATGGAGTCATTCTTGCTAAAACTTATCAGGAACTTCAACTGATCTGAAAGACTGGATCAGCATGGACAGTCTCTATAAAAATGCCATATTTTACCTGAAAACAGAAGTATCCGAAGATTTATCGACCACAGTTGACAGGATGGAAATCAGAGCTGATAAAGGCTGTGTCAAATTCACTTTCGAAGGACATTTTTGGGGCCTGCAGCTTGATGGCGCGACAGGGAATCTTCTAGCTGTAGAGAGGCGTAATGCGGACTGGATAGAAAGCTGCATGATGGTTCCTTACTTGATTTGTACCTGGGAAGCAGCGCTCAGATTTTTAAATTGTTCTACACATTGATCTTGGGATTGGCTCTGATTACATTTACCATTTCAGGATTCTGGCTTTGGTACGGGCCGAAGCGGATGAGAAATTAGAGGATTTCAATTTTCACTTCCTATTATTTCGATATGACTCTCTAATTACATATTGAGATGAAACGACTGAAGTAAATTCCTTAGATTGATATGATCTGTACCCAAATTTCTATTACATTTGAAACAGATCAATTCCATCTATTTTATGAAGCCCTTCCTTTTTATTGCATTGCTTTTTTTCCTGCCTGTTTTTTATCCAATGTGCGGACAAACAAGAAATCATCTCCTTCAACAGACTCCGGTTTATACTATGATCAGGGAAATCTGCCCCGGCTTGCTGCTGAATGGGAACCGGCTCTGGGAACAGTGCTCAGTTGGCCACTAAGTGTTCCACATAAGTTAGTTATTGAACTGGCCCGCGATTATCAATTATATGTGATGATTGAAAATGACAGCACACAGGCAGATGCGGTAAGCTGGTTTTTAAAATGGGAAATGGATACTTCAAGGGTACAATTTATTCAGGCTCCGCAAAGTGTGGATGCATCCTGGTTGAGGGACTGGGGACCACATCCCGTATTTGCACCGGATGGAACATTCAGTCTTGCCAACCCAAATTACATCAACAGCACTCCGAGCAGTGGAAGAGGGTGTGAAGATTCACTGTCCTTTATCTTTATGACAACTGATAAAGAGGGCAACAAAATTGTTGATCCTACAGATACAGAAAATCAGGCTCCTGAATTTATTGCCAAAGCTTTAGAGATACCCATAGTGAATTTACCGTTTGTCTTCACCGGGGGAAACATCATGACTGATGGACTTGGCAATGCACTATCAAGCTGCATTATCGTCAATGAAAACAAATACAACGGTATGTCAAAAGCTGAATTTTTTCAATCAGCTGAAAACTTACTGGGCATCCGCAATTATGATATTATTTCCAATTTTGAACCCAGAGGCATTCAACATGTAGACTGCTACTTAAAATTCCTGGATGAAAATCGTCTGTTTGTTGTTCGCCCTCCTCAGGGCCACCCCGAACGTTCTGTTTATGATTCCATCGTGGATCATGAATTGACAAAACTGAAAAATGCATATGGCAGACCTTACGAAATTCTGCGATTGGATACTGAGCGCTATGAAGGAGAGAAACTGGCAGCTTACACGAATTCAATTATCATCAATCAGCATATTTATGTTCCATTGTTTGGAATTGCGCAGGATTCAATTGCACTGCAGCAATGGCGGGCTGCAATGCCAGGTTACACTGTAAAAGGATTTGAGTTTAATATTGAAGAGGAACCTGCTTTATCTGCAGGTGCAAGAAAACATTATACCAAAATTGGCTGGACATACGGGGATGCCCTACACTGTCGTACGAGAGCTATCTGGGATCCCAGGATGTTATTCATTTCTATCAATAGAGAATCATCTGTCTCTTCAAAGAAAAAGGAATTCAGCATTCATGCGACAGTCATTGATTACAGTTCTGCATCTCTTACTCCTGATATTGTAGAATTACATTTCAGACCTAAAGGCAAGACTGACTGGACTACCAAAACAATGACTAAAAACGGTTCGGATAAATGGTATGCGGGAAGTATTTCTATTGAAAAATCAGGAATTACCATTGAATACTACATCACTGCTACTTCTTCATCTGGCAAAAAAGCATCGAGACCGGCAACTGCTCCGAAGGGGTATTTTGAAGTGGAAGTGGAGTAGAGAAGAGCCAAGTAAAAAGTAAGAAGAGCCAAGTAAAAAGTAAGAAGAGACAGGTAAAAGAGACACCGGAGAAAGTTAAATGAATAAGAGATTTTATGAGAGAAAATGATTTGCTGGAAAGAACATTTAAATTTGGAGTGAAGTGCTTGAAGATGCTGAAGGCTTTGCCACATACATCAGAATATCAGATAATCAAATATCAACTGGGTAAATCTGCTACATCTGTTGGGGCTAATTACGAGGAGGCACAAGCAGGTTCTTCTAAAGCAGATTTCAAGAATAAAGTAAGAATAGCATTAAAAGAAGCTAGAGAGTCAAACTACTGGCTTCGTATTTTGAGTGAACTTCAAGATAACCCTTTTGAAGAACTAGAAACTCTCGTGCAAGAGAGCAAAGAATTAAAAAACATTTTAGCCAGTATTATCAATAAATTAAACCAATAATCTTATAACAACTTTTAACTTTTTACTTGGCTCTTACAACCGAAAGAGCCAAGTAAAAAGTTAAAAGAGACAAGTAAAGAATAACAGCCAAGTAAAGAGTAAAAAGCAGGAAGAATTATTGAGATGAATAAGTTTTTTATGAGATAAAATGATTTGCTGGACAGGACATTTAACTTTGGAGTGAAGTGCTTGGTAATGCCGAAAGCCTTGCCGAACACATCAGAATATGGGAAAGGGAAAAAACCGGGAACAGAAAACGGGGGGACGAAGAAGTAGGGAAGGGTGGGGGGGAGGGCCGTGTCCGGGAAAAAAGTAAAAAAAAGAGAGAATGTCCGGGGGGAAAATGAGCGAGAGAAGGGGGGGAAAAAAAAGGAGGAAAAAAAAGGAAAGGAAAAGGAGTGGGGGGGGGGTCACATGGGAGGGAATGAAAAGAGGGGAGGGGGGAAAGGGAAAAAGAGGGGGGCAAAAAAGGGGGAAGAAAAAAAAAAAAAGAAAGGGAAAAGGGGGGGGGGGGGGAAAGGAGGAAAAAGGAAAGAAAAAGGGAAAAAGGGAGGGAAACGGAAAGGGGGGGGGGGGGGGGGAGAAACGAAAAAAAAAAAAGGGGAAGGAAAAAAAAAAAAAATGGGTGGGCGAAAAAAAAAAAGGGAAAAAAAAAAGAAAAAGCAAGGCGGCAAAACCCGCGCGGAGGAGGGGCCCAGCGTGGAGCAACAAAAAGAAAACCCAAAAAAAAAAAAAAAGCGGAGGGAAAAGAAAGGAAAAAAAAAAAAAAAAAAACAACCAAGCGATCAGATAATCAAACACCAACCATGTAAATCTTCTAGATCTAAGCAGACTAGTCTCGATAAATTTTTTTTCTTTCAGTCTTCTGTCTTAACTTTTTCCTTTTTCCTTTTTCCTTGGCTCTTGATTACCACTTTTACCTTGGCTCCTATATTTCTCCTGGATTTTGCCTTCACTCATTCATCTTTCATCTCTAAATTCTCAACTCACAAAACTAATGCACCTGCTGTTTGGCTGTTCAATTCATAATTGATCATTCTTAACTCTTAACTGGGATCTTCTTTCATCTTCCGCCATATGTTTTATGCCTTTTGCCTTTTTCCTTTTGTCTTGGCTCTTTCCTATTTCATATCTTTAGTATTTTGCGGCCCAATTTTAAAATTCAATTTTTATGATACTACGTTTTTTCACATTGACATTAGCCATGTTCTTGATTGCAGGTATTTCAAATGATTTGATGGCTCAGGCTGAGAAGGAGAAGGAAAAGCCATGGGATGTCAATAATCCTCCGGGAAATTTCAAGGAGTTTCAATTCAAAGTAGATGAAGGGACCTGGATGAATTTGGATCTCAGCCCCGATGGAAAGACCATGATATTCGATATGCTGGGCGATATTTATACTATGCCTGTAACTGGTGGAGAAGCTAAAGTGATCCGAACCGGTCTTGCCTGGGAGGTGCAACCTCGATTCAGCCCGGATGGAAAGAAAATTTTGTTCACTAGTGATGCAGGTGGAGCAGATAATATCTGGACCATGTCATCTGATGGATCGAATGCAAAACAAGTTACTACAGAAGATTTTACTCTGCTTAATAATGCTGTGTGGATGCCTGATGGGCAGTTTTTTGTTGCCAGAAAGCACTTTACGAGTGAACGTTCCCTGGGAGCAGGTGAGATGTGGATGTATCATATTTCAGGTGGTAAAGGTATCCAGTTGACCAAGCGCAAAAATGATCAGCAAGATGTCAATGAACCTTCTGTTTCTCCTGATGGCAGATATGTATATTTCAGTGAAGATATGTATCCGGGTGGTTTTTCCAATACAATAAAGATCCAAACTCTGAGATTTTCGTAGTCAGAAGATATGACAGACAAGAAGGCAAAATAGAAAATATTGTCGGAGGTCCGGGTGGAGCTTGTCGTCCACAGATTTCCAGAGATGGAAAAAAATTGGCCTATGTAAAAAGGATTCGCACAGAATCTGTGCTATGTGTACATGATCTGGAGACCGGAAAAGAGACGATTTTATTTGATGGATTATCCAAAGACCAGCAAGAGGCATGGACGATTTTTGGAATATATACCGGATTTGCCTGGACTCCTGAGGATAAAGAGATCATTATTTGGGGCAAGGGTAAGTT
Organism: Saprospiraceae bacterium; assembly: GCA_016706365.1. GTDB lineage: Bacteria > Bacteroidota > Bacteroidia > Chitinophagales > Saprospiraceae > SLDF01. Next base: position 25,908 of record JADJJU010000023.1, on the reverse strand, counting down.
ATGGAAAATCGATGTAGCCAGCAAAAAAAAGCACTATGATACCGTTTAGTGCTGCAGCCAATCACAGAATGCAGGAGACTTTGAAATTTGATACCCAGGTTTTTCTAAGAAAATTTGATGTGAAAGTTATTCGTCATGCTGTGACTTCTCCTGATGGAAAATTGCTGGTATTCAGCGCTGCAGGATATCTTTGGAAAAAGGAATTGCCCAATGGCAAACCTGTTCGGGTGACTAATGACCGTGATTTTGAATTTGAACCTGCGTTCTCCCCTGACGGACAGTCAATTGCTTATGTCACATGGAATGATGAAACTCAGGGAACATTGCAGTTATTGAAACTATCAGGTGGACAAAAGCAAAAATTGAACACATCGCCTGGTATCTATCGCACCCCCTCCTTTTCCGCAGATGGAAAAAATATAGTTTATCGCAAAGAAGCAGGAAATGGTCATCAGGGATATATAAACGGAAAAAATGCCGGAATCTACACCGTAGCTGTTAGCGGAGGGGAAGCAAAAAAAGTCTGTGATGAAGGAGAATATCCAAGATTCAGCGCAGGAGGAGACAGGATATTTTACCAAACCGGAGGTAATTTATTTGGCCCATTGAGCAAATCTTTCAAGAGTGTCAAGCTGGATGGATCTGATTTGAAAGTTTTGTTTACTTCAAAATATGGCAATCAATTTTCACCAAGCCCGGATAATCAGTGGATTGCATTTACAGAATTGTACAAAGTGTATGTAACTCCGATGCCTATGGGCGGACAGGCAACTGAATTGAGTGGCGGCACAAAATCAGTTCCGGTCACACAGGTAGCCCGCGATGCAGGTATCAATTTGCATTGGTCTGCTGACAGTAAAGAGCTGCACTGGACACTGGGAGATCGATACTTCACAGAGAAATTGCAAAACAGATTTAGCTTTTTGGAAGGAGCTCCGGATTCCTTACCTGCTTTGGATACTGTCGGCCTTGAAATTGGGCTGAAGCTTACATCCGATGTTCCCCGCGGAACGATTGCTTTTAAAAATGCACGTATTATCACAATGAAAGGCGATGAAGTAATCGAAAGCGGCACTATTGTAATTACTGGAAATGTCATCAAATCTGTAGGTAAAAACTCTCAGGTTAAAATTCCAGCTGATGCCAGGATCTATGATTTGAAAGGAAAAACAATCATGCCCGGGATTATAGATGTGCATGCGCATGTGGGCGATTTCAGATATGGACTGAGTCCCCAAAAAAGCTGGTATTATTATGCCAATCTGGCTTATGGTGTCACGACTTCTCATGACCCATCTTCTAATTCAGAGATGATATTCTCTCACTCAGAAATGATCAAAGCAGGTAACATGGTGGGCCAGAGATTATTTTCTACCGGGACAATATTATATGGTGCTGAGGGAGATTTTAAGGCTGTAGTAAACAGTCTCGAAGATACCAAATCTGCACTGCGACGAACAGCTGCTTATGGCGCCATATCTGTTAAAAGCTATAATCAACCCCGACGTAACCAGCGTCAGCAAGTGATTGAAGCTGCCCGTCAATTGGGGATTTTAGTCGTGCCGGAAGGAGGATCATTCTTTTATCACAATCTGAGTATGGTCGCAGATGGTCATACAGGAGTAGAGCATAATATTCCAATTGCTCCGATTTACAATGATGTGATTCAATTCTGGAAAAATACTAAAACACATAATACACCTACTCTGATTGTTAATTATGGAAGTGTAAATGGTGAAAATTATTGGTACCAGCATACAAATGTCTGGGAGAAAGAGAGGCTTATGCGTTTCACACCCCGCGCAGTGATCGACGGAAGATCCAGACATCGCACTATGATACCGGAAGAAGAATATGTGAATGGGCATATTTTGACTTCTAAATCTTTGAAAAAAATGCAGGACAATGGGATCAATATTAATCTGGGCGCTCATGGCCAACTGCAGGGTCTGGGGGCACATTGGGAGCTGTGGATGCTGGCACAGGGTGGCATGAGCAATCACCAGGCATTGAAGTGTGCGACTATCAATGGAGCAGTTTATTTGGGCATGGATAAAGAAATCGGTTCATTAGAACCGGGCAAACTGGCAGATATGATTGTGATTGACGGGAATCCATTGAAAGATATCAGAACTTCGGAAAAAGTGATGTACACCATGGTCAATGGCAGAATGTATGAAGCAGAGCATATGAATGAAGTTGGAAATAATCCTTCGAAACGTGGAAAATTCTACTTTGAACAGGAAGGGTCCGGAAATGGTTGGCCTATGATTAGTGGGGTGCAGAGTTACTTTGTACCTGGTTGTATTTGTAGATAAATGAACTCTATCAATTCTCTAAAACCCTTTCAGAATAAACAATTTTGAAAGGGTTTTTATATTGGGTATAAACTCAAAGGGTGATATTAAGCCATCAATAGATGATTTTTTTTACTTTTTTCAACTCAAAAAACCAATGCAATTCGTACCTCGTATATCAGGCTATAAAACAATGGTTTTTCAATTGGAGATAGACGGTCCCTCCATCATAATTCTTAAAATTATTATCCTTACAAGGAGATATAAAGATTTATATGTGCTGCATTATGTTAAGTTGAAAAGCCATCATCAGAAGTGAAGATGGCTTTCCATTTTTATGTACTTTCCTATAAGCTTCACATCGAAAAGCTTCATTCCTGCTCATAATATCTGCCACTTCAATAAGTTCCATGCCCTTACATTAATTGATTCTGTAGCTTTAACTATCGATTGAATGACAATCGTTTTGGTAAAGAGCAGTATTTAATATTATATGAAGTATTTGATTTTCATTTTTGAAGATCAATTTCTTAGCTGGGGGAAGGTTGAAAGGCATTTTTTCTTAAAAGCAGTGCGGATATCTATCAGAAATTTGCACTGGAAACAACCTTAACAATTGATTTTATTAACTAAGTGTTGATCGCCTTACCCCGGCTTTATTAATTTAATTCCCCACTTTCCTCTACCCTATCCAGCTTCATTGAATCCAGTGGAATTTCTTTGAATCCTTCCGTGCTGTATTCCAAAGATTTCTCTATTCTGGATTGAAGGTCCGGATGTGAGCTCATGATTTCAATCTGACTGGCAGATTCCGGGTGTTCATCCTTTAATTTCCTGAACAATGTTCCCAGATATTTCGGGTTAATTCCACTGTCAAACAGCAGTTTCAGAGCGAAATCATCCGCTTCTTTTTCCTGACGGCGGCTGAATGCTCCCCGTGTCATCATCAAAATCATTTCTCTTGCCAATACCATATCTCCACCTGTAGCAACAGTAGTAATTATAGTAAGGCCGAATTCTGAAATCAATTTACTGATAACGTGTTTTTTTTCTACATGAGCTATTTCGTGTGCAAGAACAGCTGCTATCTCCTCGGGTTTATCTGCCATGTCAAACATCCCTTTAAAGAAATAAATATTGCCATCCAAAGTCGCAAATGCATTCGGAAGTTCATCATCCAGAATTTTGATTTTATATTCATAATCCGAGTCCGGCATTTGCTTTTCGAATCGGGTCATAATTTCCTCAAATCTATTTGCCCATGCAGTGTCCTGTATGATTGTATATTGCGTTTCAACTAAATCTGTAATATAATCTGCTAGTTTTTCCTCCTGTTCCGGACTGACCATATTATTCAATGGCTTTTGAGCAGGAATTAATTTGCTCAATACAAACCACAACAATACACATCCCACAACCAGAATCACGCCGTCTCTAACTATTTTCTGCAACATAACTACATCGGAGGTTTATTGGAAGGATTCGCTCTTACGTACTCTGATTCTTCATCTCTCACCAGGAAAACTTGATGGTAAGCGAGTCTTCCAAAGAACAGGAAATAGTAGAATCTGCCTTTTCGGGCCTGGACTGCAGCGTAAATACTTACTGAAAATAAATAATATTGATCAATACTACAATCGCCAGAAGTCCAAGATATGCACTGGAAAATTCACCGCCTTCAAAAATAATCCTGATGGTCCAGATGACCACGGCACCGTTCAAAAGGCTGGTTGGAATCTGAGACCATAATGATTGAAGTACATGAAACCGTACAAATCTGCCCTTGGACTTGTGCAAAAAATAATAAATAAATGCCGCTATAATATTCAGCATAGGCAGTGGAAGACCGGCACCAAGTGCTGCAAACATCATCAGATATGAGCCCATGGCATCTTCCTTTTCCCTTGTTGATATCTCCTCCGGTTGTGGTATCGGATGATATTCTGCTAATTCACTCATACGAGATCTTCTGGTTTTGGTGGTTTTGGGGTTTCTTTCTCATTGTCAAAATCATCATCTTCATCTAAATCTGCTCCTGCAAAAGGGTCATCATATGCCAAAGCCGGTGTGGGCCCAAGGGAAGGATTATCGTATTCTTCACCAGATTCAGGCTCTCCTGTGAAAGGTGGATATGTGTCGGTCATATACATCATGTATAGATTAACACGTGTGCTCCATCTTAGATAGTTAATATTGAACTTATGAAAATCTTCAGGATATTTCTTAGTGAACAACACAATCCAGAAGGCCAGAAATGCAAAAATCTGAACAACGATTCCTACAAAAAATAAAATGAACCCGTGCGGCACTAACACATACAGCCATCCAAAAAGCGCTCTTAATAAAACAGTACCTCTGTCACTTTGCTCAATATAAGGGACTTCAAAATGAATATTTTCATCCTCCACATCCAGGCCAAAAGCCGGATATCCATCCAATAAATTGAGAACTCTGGTATTCAGCCGGATTCCCCATCGCAAATACTTGACCTGGTATTCAAAGAAGCTTTCAGGAAATTTCCCTGTAAACAAGATAACCCAGAATGTAATAAACTGTAAAATACTGCTCCAAAGGGCTAAAAAAACCAAACAAAAAGCATGAGGAAATACAATGTACAACCACCCGAAAAATGTTCTGAGCAGCAATTCTGTCCTTGAGTAGGAGTCCTGATAGTTAATTTTGAGTTGCATAGGAGGTAGAGATTTGGTTTGATTTCGTTTTGTTTTGTCAAAAGTCTTAAGTCCCAACTTGAACCATTCAGCCGTATGTTCGCAGAAAAAACAAAAGACTCATTCAAATATAATATAAGTTCTTTAATATGATATTCTTAATTATGAATTTCATTTGAAATGATGTATTTCCAGCTTTATGACTCTGATATAAAGGTTAAAAGATAAAGTACCGACTTTTCAAAATGAAAATTTCTGCCATAAGCTGCATTTTTCAATCAAAAAATGACTGGAAATTCACTAAATTAATCGCAGGGAATACGGAATTTAGCAGAATATTCTACCATTAAAATCACCTTCTGCAAAATATTTCTGCAGCATTTCATACAGATTGCCCAAAAAAATCAGTTAGTTTGCAGTATGTTTAAACATACCAAATAGCACAAAAATTGATTTTAATTTAAGATGCTGATTTTCAGCTTGTTTATAAAATGACTTTACCCGACCTAACTTGAAAATATGAGCTCGAATAATCCTTCCATCCTTTCAAAGTATAAAGTTGATGCGGAATCAGATGTTCCATTGCACAAACAAGTGGAGAAAATTCTCCGTAAGATGATTGAGAATCCTGATTATCACAATGGCAATCTTTTTCCGAAAGAAGTGGATCTGTCCATAGAATTGGGAGTTGCCCGAAATACAGTCAGGCAAGCGATTTTCAAACTTGTAAAAGATGGTCTGTTAATAAGGAAAAAAGGCGTCGGAACTATTCTTTCTCCCAATAAAATCTATACCAGACTGGAAAATTGGTTCAGTTTTACAAAAGAGATGGAAGCTAAAGGACTGAAAGTAGTTAATCACAAGACTGAAGTATCAACCGAGAAGGCAAGTGCTGATCTCGCTTCCACCTTCCATATCAAACCCGGAGCAGAAGTAGTAAAACTGATAAGACTAAGAGGTACCAAAGAAAAACCATACTTACTAAGCGTCTCCTGGTTTCATCCACGAGTCAAAGTTCGTCAGGATCAGGATTTTAGTAAACCTTTATACCAAATGCTTGAAGAAGACAATGAAGTTTTTGTGTCCGTTTCACGTGAGGATATAAGCGCACTGGCGGCATCTGAGGACCTTGCCCGGGAATTGGGGATTAATGCCGGAGATCCGGTTTTGTATAGAAAAAGATCTGTCTACAACTCTGATGGACTTGTGATCGAATATAACAAAGTCTATTATAGAGGTGATGGAATCTCCTATGCATTTGAAATCAGTCGCTAAACGCATTAAAAAAAGAATATGACACATAATCAACCCATAAGAATTGCTTTGTTTTTGCTTTCATTTTTAACCTTGTCCATTGCATCCAAAGCACAGATCAGGGGCAGCGAAAGGACCATAACTGGTGTCGTTACCGACAAGGATGAAAACAAACCTTTACCCTATGTAAACATCAGTGTGCGCAATGATACCAGAGGCGCTACTTCTGATGAGAATGGGGTTTACTCGCTAACAGTCTTTGAAGGAGATGTACTTATTTTCAGCTATATCGGATATATACAGCAGGAGATTACGATCACTAACCAGACTACACTAAACGTTGTAATGGTATCAGAGACAAAATATCTGGATGATGTTGTGGTCATAGCTTACGGACAGGTAAAGAAAAGTGATTTGACCGGATCGGTCTCTTCCATTTCTGCAGACGATATTGCCAAAACTGCTCCTGTTTCCCTGGATCAGGCATTGCAGGGAAGAGCAGCCGGAGTGCAGGTGACTCAGGTCAGTGGTCGTCCCGGAGGAGAAACTTCAGTGAGAATCAGAGGAGCGAGCTCCATCAATGCAGGAAACGAACCATTATATGTGATAGATGGTATGCTGATTAATACTGACAATGGATCATTCAATGGAGGTGGTGTCGCCGGAGCTCCGCTCAATGGTCTGGCTTCCATTAATCCCAGTGATATTGAATCCATCGAAATTCTAAAGGATGCCTCTGCAACTGCATTATATGGTAGTCGCGGCTCAAACGGGGTCGTGCTAATCACCACCAAGAGAGGAAAAGAAGGAAGATCTCAGGTAAACTTCGACAGTTACATAGGTATTCAACAAGTTGCAAAACAACTGGATGTTTTGGACGGACAGACATTTGCCAATTATATGAATGCCTTCAATGCAGATGCAGGATTACCTGTCGATCCAAGGTATTTTATACCTGAGAGAATTGGTGCCGGAACTGATTGGCAAGATGCTATTTTCAAAGAAGCATTGATGCAAAATTATCAGTTGAATTTTCTGGGCGGAACTGCCAAAACAAAGTATTCCATCTCTGCAGGATATATGCTGCAGGATGGAATCGTGCTGAATTCTAATTTCGAACGATACAATGTGCGCCTCAATCTGGATCAGGATGTAAAAGACTGGCTCAAAGCAGGTGCAAGTCTCAGCATCAGTCAGATTAATTCCAAGGGTGTTTTAACAGGTTCACAAGGCACAAGTACAGGAGTTCTTTTACCGGGTTCGACAGCTGGTGCATTGCTTTTCCCATCAACTTTACCTGTCCTTGATGACAGCGTGATCGGTGGTTATACTTTTCAGGATGACAGAGGTCGCAATCTTGCCAATCCCGTTGCGGATGCACTAGAGACTGATAACTTATCCAAGAATTTAAGAGCCATTGCAAGTACATATGCGATTTTCAAATTGGCTGAAGGGCTCAATTTCAAAGTGAATCTTGGGGCAGATGCTTTTGCAGTTAATGAATTCAGATATGTTCCAAATTACCTTAAGCGTACTGAGGCAAACAATGGTGAAGCAGTTCTGGCCACTGTCAACGGACAGTCCTGGCTCGCTGAATATACGCTAAACTATGACAAGACTTTCAATGAAAGACATCAGGTAGGTGCACTTATAGGAAATACTTATCAGGGCTTCGAATCAAACAGATTATTTGTTTATGCGCTGGATTTTCCTGACAACAGAACCGGGTATCACAATCTTGCCAATGCATTGAATCCACAACCTTCACTTAATGGAGAATCTTCCTGGGGGATTATTTCCTATTTGGGAAGAGTCAATTATGGATTTGACAATAAATACTTGTTTACACTCACAGGTCGTCTGGATGGTTCCTCCAAATTTGGGGCTAATAATAAATATGGATTTTTCCCATCACTGGCTTTTGCCTGGAAGATGCATGAGGAGAAATTTATTCAGAACCTGGATGTATTCAGCAGCCTGAAAGCCCGGATCAGTTATGGAATCATAGGCAATCAGGAAATTGCTTCATTTACCTCATTAGCTACAGTGGGTCCGGTGGGTGAAGGGGTCTTCCATTTTGATGAAATTTATAAAGGACAGGAACCTCTCAGGTATCCCAATCCCAATCTGAGATGGGAGCGCACTTCACAATTTGACATTGGTTTGGATATGGAATTCATTGAGGGTCGCATCACTGCAGTAGCAGATTTTTATCAAAAAAACACTACTGACTTGTTGCTATTCACGCCATTACCTGCTACCACAGGTTTTCCAGGATTCTTATCAAATATTGGAGGATTGAAAAATACAGGAATTGAACTTGCAGTCACCTCCTATAATTTCAATAAAGGATTCAAATGGAATACCACTTTGAATTTTGCGAGAAATAGAAACGAAATTACTGCCCTTTCCTCCGGAAATGATATTCCTGTGGGAGGTGTATTGAATATTCCGACCGGATGGAGTGTGTTGCAGGTAGGCCAGTCTTTGGGCACATTCTTCGGATTGACTTCGGCCGGGATTTTCCAAAGTGATGCAGAAGCTGCTGCAGGTCCGGTACTAAGAGGACAAAATGCAAGTGCTGGTGACCGCAAATATCAGGACATCAATGGAAGAGATGAAAGCGGTAACCTCACAGGACAGCCGGATGGCGTGATAGATGAGGCTGACAGATCTATTATTGGCAATGCAAATCCTGATTTTACTTTTGGAATGGTGAACACTTTCTCTTACAAAGGTTTTGATCTTTCTATATTCGTACAGGGGGTGTATGGAAACGATGTTGTGAATGCGTATTTATTGGAAATCGGTTCTATGCATGGAGAGACGAATATATTGACTGAATACTGGGAAAATCGCTGGACTCCTGAAAATCCAAGCAATGAATATCCAAAGGTAAATCCTTCAGACAGGAATGTTTTTAGCGATGCTATTATTGAAAATGGATCATTCCTGAGAATCAAGAATATTACGCTGGGCTATACTTTTAACAGTACTTTACTAAGCAAATTGAGAATGTCAAGCCTCAGAATTTATGCCAGCGGAAATAACCTTTACAATTTTACAAAATACAGAGGATACGATCCTGAAGTCTTTGCATTCGGTCAAAGCAGCTTATTGCAGGGAATTGATTATGGCGGCTATCCACTTGCGAGAACTCTTATATTCGGAATTCAGGTAGGCCTTTAATTTTTAAACCAAACAGATGAAATCTTTAATAAAATATAGTTCAATAGTGGTTGTTTTGGTTTTACTGGCAACTGCTTGTTCGAAATTATTAGATGAAAATCCAAGAGATCAGGTTTTCATAGAAAATTTCTTTGAGACAGAAAATGATGCAGTTTCTGCTGTAAATTCTATTTATGCCATCCTCAACTCAACAAGTGTTGGTCCTACATTTGGAGGAGTATATCACAGCAGTTACTGGATCATACAGGGACTTACTTCTGATGAAATGGAAAATAGGATTGCCGGAGCAAATGATTTGGAAGAAATGAATCTCTTCAATCATAAGCCAGTTAATTCAACTGCATATGATGTATGGAGAAATGCTTATAAAGGAATTGCAAATGCCAACTTTGCTATTGAAGGAATTCCACGGGTTCCGATGGATGAAACCAGAAAAAACAGGCTTATTGGAGAATCGAGATTTTTGAGAGGATTGCTTTATTTTGATCTGGTAAGGATGTTTGGTGAAATACCGTTAACACTCACCCTGACTGATGAAGTCTATCCATCCAAAGCCAATTTGGATGCATTATACGGAGCCATAATAGCTGATCTGGAATTTGCCATCACGACCCTACCAGTTGATTATTCTGCCGGAAATGGAAAAGGAAGAGCCACTCAGGGAGCTGCAAAAGGTTTATTGGCCAAGGTGCATTTGACCAGAGGCAACTGGCAGAATTGCATTACTCTCTGTGAACAGATAATACAATCCGGAACCTACGGACTCTGGGACAATTTTGCTGATGTGTTCAAGCTTGCCAATGGAAATGGCAAAGAAACACTTTTTAATATCGGTTTTGGAACTGCCAACAATGCCATCACATTTTGGGAGGTAGGACAATTCAATGTAAGATTATTACCCGCACAACTCAGCGGTGCAATTCCCGGCGTGAATGCGCAGGGTTGGCAGGTAGCTAATCAGAACTTATATGATTCTTATGATGCCCAGGATCAGCGTCGCCAGGTTACTTTCCTGACCACTATTCAAAATACTAATGGCTCAACGACAACAGTAGAGCCACATATTCAAAAATATTGGGACAAAGAGGCAGAGCCAATGGCTGGAAATACTGAAAATGATTTTCCTTACTTGCGTTATGCAGATGTTTTACTAATGTATGCTGAAGCCTTGAATGAACTGAATAATGGGCCTACAGCTCCTGCTTATGATGCCATTAATGCTATCCGTCGCAGAGCCAGATTTGATGGAACTACTGTTCATAATATTCTGCCTGATCTGAATGGACTTACATATTCTCAATTCAAGGACAGTCTATTGCTTGAAAGGAGAAAGGAATTTGTGGCAGAAGGTCATAGATGGTTTGATTTGGTGCGATTTGATAAAATCGTTGAAGCCGTAAATGCCGCCAGACCTGCTGCCAACCCTCAGCCTTTTCACCGCTTATTCCCATTGCCGCAGGAGGAAATAGATTTGAACCAGAAATTATTGCCTCAAAATCCGGGTTACTAAAAATATACATTAAATGATTTATGCCGGGATAGATATTGGCGGAACCCGTATCAAAATGGGTTTACTGCAGGGTCAGGAACTGATAGATTGCATCACAATGAATGTGGTCAATCAGCTTTCCCTGTCTGAAAATCTATCCCTGATTGCAGAAAATCTTAATAATCTTCTTGAATCAAATAATCAATCGGGCAATCTTGGCGGTATCGGTATCGCATTGCCTTGCATTGTTGATTCAGAACAAGGTAAAATACTTTCTGATTATGCAAAATTTGCGGATGCCCGCTCAATAGATCTTGAATCATGGGCCCGGGTAAATTGGAACGTTTCTTTGATCATGGAAAATGATGCCCGTGCAGCCCTCATTGGAGAAGTGGCTTTTGGCGCAGCAAAAAATTGCCGCTTTGCAGTTATGATGACTTTAGGAACAGGGATAGGTTCTGCAGTATTAATCGATGGAAAACTTCTTCGTGGCAAGCATTTTCTGGCAGGAAATCTGGGAGGCCATATGAGTATCAATTATCTGGGCAAATCTTGTAATTGCGGTGATACCGGCTGTGTTGAATCTGAAGCATCTACCTGGGCATTGCCGGCAATTGTCAGAAATCATAGCTTATTTTCCGAGAGCTCAATGTCCTCAGAAAACAAACTCGATTATGAATCACTATTTCGCAATGCAGATAATGGAGACCCTTTGGCTGTAGAATTGAGTCAAAATTCATTGGAAGCATGGAGTGCGACATTACGAAATCTTATCTACGCCTACGATCCGGAAAAGGTGATTATTTCAGGTGGAATTGTAGGAAGCGATAATAGAGTTTTGAATTACTTTAAACTAAAAGCTCAGCATGCTTCCTGGCTTCCACCGAATGCAGTGGAGATAGTGCTCGCCGAACAACCTGAATGGGCCGGAGTATCTGGCGCTGCTTATTTAATACAATCAAAAGCTTAAATATTGAAATCCAATTACGAATCAGAGAATGAAATTGATGGAATTACTTATCCCGATGTGACAACTGATCGCATTTTTGGCTATATGACCAGGCTCACAATTGATGCATTTTTTGATGAGGCGAAGCTGGCACAAATGCGTTCTGCACTCTCAAATGCTCCTGGTCTTAAGATAGTCTATGGAACCGGTGCATGCTTTGCAGCAAAAAACTGGGACACCCTTGTCTATGCTGATATGGCCAGATGGGAGATACAGCAAAGGATGCGCCGACAGGAAGTTTCAAATTTAGGTACTTCAAATTTCGATCTGGAGATATCCAGAAAATATAAAAGGGCCTACTTTGTCGATTGGAGAGTGGCAGACCGTATCAAGCGTCAAACATTTGAGCAATGGGATTACGTCCTTGATACAAACACAGTCGATGAACCCAAAATGATTCACATTTCAGATTATAAATTAGCCCTGGCTCAAGTGGTGAACCGACCATTCAGAGTGGTTCCGTTTTTTGATCCGGGACCATGGGGTGGACAATGGATGAAAGAAGTTTGCGACCTCGATCGCTCTAAGGAAAATTTCGCCTGGTGTTTCGACTGCGTTCCTGAAGAAAACAGTCTTTTGCTTCGAATCGGAGATGCTACCATTGAGATACCATCCAATAATCTGGTATTTTTTCAGAGCAAAGCTTTACTTGGAGAAAGAGTATTTGCACGATTTGGGGCTGAATTCCCGATACGTTTTGACTTCCTTGACACCATGGGAGGAGGCAATCTCAGTCTGCAGGTACATCCATTGACAGAATATATCAGAGAGCAATTTGGGATGTATTATACTCAGGATGAAAGCTATTATTTACTGGATGCTTCAGAGGATGCTGTAGTATATCTTGGAATGAAAGAAGGAATTGATAAGGTTGCCATGATAAATGATCTCAGGGCTGCACAAAACGGCGGCACTGCATTTGATGCAGATAAATATGTTGTTAAATGGGTGGCGAAAAAACACGATCACTTCCTGATTCCAGCAGGTACAGTCCATTGCTCCGGAGAAAATACTATGGTACTTGAAATTAGCGCCACACCATATATTTTCACTTTCAAACTGTGGGACTGGGGCCGCCTCGGATTAGATGGTCTTCCAAGACCTATTAATATCGAACATGGAGCCAAAGTCATTCAGTGGGATCGGGATGAAAGCTGGGTGAAAGATAATCTGATCAATGCTGTTTCTGAAATAGATAAGGGAAATGGTTGGGTCGAAGAACGTACCGGGCTTCACGAGTTTGAATTTATCGAGACCCGACGCCATTGGTTCACAGAAAAAGTATTTCACCACACGGGAGGAAGTGTCAATGTACTGAATCTGATCGAAGGCTCTGAAGCCATCGTAGAAAGTCCAACCGACGCATTCGATCCTTTCATTGTTCATTTTGCAGAGACATTTATAATCCCTGAAAACGTAAGAGAATATTCCATTCGACCTTACGGTGAAAGTGCAGGCCAAAAAATTGCCACTATCAAAGCATTTGTAAAATCTTAGTTATCCCCCAATATTAAAACTGAAAATCATGAATCAACCCGCAGCTTTGGACAATCAGGTGAATATGAAAGTAGTATACTTTCTCACATCTGTAGCGGCATTGGGGGGCTTGCTGTTTGGTTATGATACAGCAGTCATCTCAGGAGCGATCGGTTTTTTGCAGACAAAATTTGAGCTTACTGCAGCCATGAAAGGCTGGGCGGCATCATCCGCAATAGTTGGTTGCATCTTCGGAGCTATGTTTGCGGGAGCCCTGAGTGATAAATGGGGTAGAAAAAAAGTGCTGATCCTCACTGCCATTTTATTTGGAGTATCTGCTATTGGTTCAGCTATCCCGAGAGATTTAACTGAGTTTACAATTGCCAGATTTGTAGGAGGTCTCGGAGTGGGAGCAGCTTCTATGCTTTCACCATTATATATTACGGAATTAGCTCCGGCAGCAATAAGAGGAAGACTTGTATCCATCTATCAATTGGCGATTGTATTGGGAATATTGTTGATATTCTTTGTGAATATGCTTATTCAGGATTTAGGGAATGAAGCGTGGAATGTAGAATATGGTTGGAGATGGATGCTGGGTTCAGAAACTTTACCGGCTATTCTGTTTTTGGTAGCAATATTCTTTGTCCCGGAGAGCCCGAGATGGTTAATGAAAGCTGGTCGGGAAGATGAAGCTAATGATGTTTTAACCAAAATAAACGGACCCACCAGAGCTGCAGAAATCCAGGCAGAAATCAAAAGTATGCTCCAGCAGGAGAAAGGATCACTGCAAGAGCTCTTCAGCGGCTCCTTCAAAAAAGCAATTATGATCGGTATGATTCTGGCTATTTTCTCCCAGATTCAGGGGATCAATGCCATTATGTATTATGCTCCTGAAATTTTCAAAGAAGTAGGTACAGGAACCGGAGGGGCTTTTATGCAAACAGTCATCGTGGGAGTTATCAATACATTATTCACCTGGGTTGCAATTAAATGGGTCGATAAATCAGGACGAAAATTCCTGCTGCTTGCCGGAGGCGGTGGCATGGCTTTAAGCTTATTTGTGGTAGGTCTGGCTTTCTATTTTTCATGGCCGGGTTGGGTGATTTTGTTCTTCATTTTAGCTTATGTGGCTTGCTTTGCAGCTTCTTACGGACCAGTCACCTGGGTAATCATTTCGGAGATTTTTCCTATTAGAATGCGCGGACTTGCTATGTCTGTAGCCACACTGACGCTTTGGATTGCTGTCTACCTGGTGACTCAGTTTTTCCCGATTATGATAGAAGAAATCGGTTCCTACTGGACATTCTGGATCTTTGGTATGATGGCAACTTTGGCCTTCATATTCGTCTGGTTAAATGTTCCTGAAACAAAGGGGAAAACATTGGAAGAAATCGAAGCATCCTGGTTAAATGTAAAATTGAGAAAATAAAATATATGAATAAATTGATATATGTTTTTGGCCTTATTCTTTGCTTTTTTTGCTTCCATGCAAATGCCCAGCAGACTAAGGCTCCTAACCAACCAGTAGACTATGTGGATCCTTTGATGGGTACACACGATAGCCGCTGGATGCAATTTCCCGGGCCTTCCATGCCCTTTGGTATGGTAAAATTGAGTCCTGATAACGAACGAAATGGCTGGAAAGCCGGCTATGAATATGATGTACACAATATCACAGGCTTTAGCCATATTCATGAATGGACCATGGATGGCCTATTGATGATGCCTGCAAATGGACGTCTTCAACTAGAACCCGGCCTGGAAGATGATCCTGATAAAGGTTACAGATCCCGGATCGACAAAAAGACCGAGCAAGCTGCTGCCGGGTATTATAAAGTGCATCTCACAGATTATGATATCATTGCGGAGCTGACAACAACTACTCGTGCCGGATTTCAACGCTATACTTTCAATCGCACTGATTCTGCCCGGGTGCTTGTTGATCTGCAGATTGAATCTGAATATGGCTCTGAAATATTCGCTGCCGAAATCACCAAAGTTTCAGACCGCGAAATCGAAGGTTACTCATATCAGCAGGCCCTCAGAGGTGCAGGCTGGAATGAATATATCGTCCATTTTGTAGTGCGCTTTGACAAGCCTTTTAAAGCAATGAATGGCTGGACCAGAAACGGTATCCAAAAAAATGTGGATAAATTATTCTCCGGCTGGGATCATACAGATGTAGGAGTTTGGTTGGACTTTGATCTGAAAAAAGGTGAGCAGTTGATGGCTCAATCCAGTTTTTCCCTTGTCAGCATTGATCAGGCCAGACTTAATTTGCAAAAAGAAATTGTGGAACCATTTGGCTGGGATTTTGAAGCTGTCAGAAAAAATGCAAGGGATACCTGGAATGATCTATTGAAAGTTATCGATGTCGAAACAAAGGACGAAACGGACAAAAAGAAATTCTATACTAATCTCTACCGCTGCTACGTAGGCCGCACCATTCTCAGCGATGTTAACGGAAAGTATGTGGACATGTTTGAAAAAGTACAACAACTTAAAGATACATCCTTTCCCATGCTGAGTGGTGATGCCTTCTGGAATACATTCTGGAATCTCAAACAGCTTTGGACACTCGCTACTCCTGATATTGCCAATAAATGGGTTCAATCTCAACTCGAAATTTACGATAAAGGCGGTTGGCTGAATAAAGGTCCGGCGGGTCTTGAATATTCCGGAATCATGGTAGCCTCTCACGAAATCCCATTAATAGTAAGCGCTTATCAGAAAGGAATCAGAAACTATGATGTCAACAAAGCCTGGGAGGCCATGTATCATCAGCAAACAACACAGGGAATAAGCCACCCCGGCGGTGGCGTTGCGGGGAATCGTCAGCTGAATGACTATATGAAATTTGGCTATGTTCCCTATGAAAGCGGCCCGGTCTCCAATACACTGGAATATGCATATGATGATTGGTGCATGAGCCAGATGGCAAAGGCATTGGGTAAAACCAATGATCATAATTATTTCAGACACAGGGCCAACAATTACAAGAATATCTGGGATCCTAAAGTTGGATTCATGAATCTAAAAATGATGGACGGCACATTCAAACCGGATTTTGATCCTGTCTGCTGTTCGACATTCCTGGGTTCAGGATGGTGCGAGGGGAACGCATGGCAATATAGCTGGTTTGTTCCCCATGATTTGAAAGGATTGATTCAGCTTGATGGGAAGAGATACATTTAATTCCAGACTGCAGGAAGGCTTTGAAATCTCTAAAAAATGGAAATTCAATTCTGAATATACCGATGCAAACAGCCTGCATGCAATGGGTGTCCTGCCAATCAATCACGGTAATCAGCCCAATATGCAGGCAGCTTACCTATTTAATTACTCCGGCAAACCATGGTTGACTCAGCATTGGGCCAGAGAAATTATGAACATTTACTATGGAGATACTCCTCACACCGCATGGCCTGGCGATGAAGATCAGGGTCAAATGGGTGCCTGGTATGTGATGAGCTCCATGGGTTTATTCCAAATGAGAGGTGGTGCAGAAGTAGAACCTCTATACGAAATTGGCAGTCCTATTTTTGACAAGGTTACTATTCATCTGGACCTAAATACTATCCCGGAAAAACTTTTGTTATTAAGACCACAAATAATTCGAAAGACAATAGATATGTCCAGTCTGCCAAATTGAATGGAGTGGTTCTTGACAAGCCCTGGTTTTATCACAAAGATCTTGTTAAGGGTGGTACACTTGAATTTGTAATGGGTCCAAAACCAAATGAGCAATGGGGTTCCAAACCGGAACATGCTCCTCCTTCCATGTCTGATGAGAAATAAATTGTAAATAAAGATGAAGCGGTATTATTGTATAGTAGTGTGTATTCCGGGGATCTTCGCCTTCACAGGCTGTAAGTCCCGGAATACCCCATTTACTTTAGTGCCGTCCGACAAAAGTGGAATTGATTTCAGCAACAGTCTGGCTGAATCAGATTCACACAACATATTAACCTACTTATATTATTATAATGGAGCAGGAGTTGCTATAGCTGATTTTAATAAGGATGGACTGGAAGATATACTTTTCACTGCCAATGAAAACAGCTGCAAATTGTATTTGAATGAGGCTGAATTGAAGTTTAAAGATATCACTGCTCCTGCTGGATTAACTACAGATTTTTGGGCAACCGGAGCCACTGTAGTGGATATCAATCATGATGGTTGGCCTGATATTTACATCAGTGCCGCCGGATACGATGATCCTTCAGAGAGAAGAAATCGCCTCTATGTCCATCAGGGATTGGACCAGAAAGGTCTTCCATCATTTGAAGAACAAGCTGAGGCATTTGGCATTGCTGACACAGGCTATACAACTCAATCTGTATTCTTTGACTACGACCGTGATGGATTTTTGGATCTGTATGTAATGAACCACAGCAACGACAGAAGCTCAGTGAATACTCCTACAACCCGACAATTGGATGGTCTTCACCCCAGTCAGGACAGATTGTATCGCAACCTTGGTAATCGAAAATTTGAGGATGTGAGTAAAGCTGCAGGAATTGTAGCAGAAGGTTATGGGCTGGGAATTTCTGTTGGAGATTTCAATGGCGATAATTGGCCTGATATTTATGTTGCAAACGATTTTATCTTCAATGACTTGTTATATATAAATCAGAAAGACGGAACCTTTAAAGAAGAAATCCAGGATTATTTAGCAGTTCAAACCTACAATAGCATGGGCTGTGATCTGGCGGATATAAACAACGATGGTTTCCAGGATCTGATAGTGCTTGACATGTTGCCTCCCGATCAGGCACAGTATAGAAAAATGGCCGGATCAATGACTTTTTATAAATGGGGACTAATGCTCAATAAGGGTTATGCACCCCAGTATATGCGCAATACCCTGCATAGGAGTACAGGAAATCCGGCTGCTTACAAATCAGGTTATGCATTTTCAGAAACGGGAAGAATGGCAGGAGTATCTGCCACCGACTGGAGCTGGAGTGCGCTGTTTGCCGATTGGGACAATGATGGTTGGAAAGATCTATACATCACTAATGGCTATAAAAGAGATATCACAGACAAAGATTTTGCTGATTACACGAATTCTCTGATCATGTTTTCTGACCAGTCGGCTGCCGATACAGTTCTGCTTGCAGAAATTAAAAAACGTCCAGGTTTGGAAGCTGTGAATGCCTGCTTTCTCAATCTGAAAAACGGATTGTTCAAAGACATATCATCTGAATTAAGCATGAAAGGTTCTTACTCTAATGGAGCCGCCTACGCTGATCTCGACAATGACGGCGATTTGGATTTAGTCGTCAATAATATTGGACAAACTGCCTACTTGCTTCAAAATAATCAATCTGAAAAAGACAGTAATTCGTTTATCCAAATTGCATTGAAAGGTCCAAAATATAACCCGTCAGGAATCGGTTCCAAAATTGAAGTCCATACAGATTCGGGGATCCAGACATTTTATCAGAATCCGGTTCGCGGATTCATGTCACATGTTTCTGAAATCATTCATGTGGGACTGGATCCAAAGCAAAAAATAAAGGAAATCAAAATTAGCTGGCCGGACGGAAAAGTGAGCTCAGAAACTTCAGTTACTCCAGGACAAAGAATTAATATTTCCCATTCTAATGCGACTCCCGCTCAACCTTTAAATGCTAAAGAAAACCCAGGCTTATTTACTGACATTACATTTCAGTTTCCCGATCTATTTCTCCATAAGAGTAATTCAGGCGCTGATTTCTACATTGATAAATTGATTCACAAAAGCTATTCTTCTTCAGGTCCGGTTATGAAAATTGCTGATCTGAATAATGATGACATGGATGATATTTTCTTTGGCGGAAATGATTCAGAATCAGGTCGGATCGCTTATCAAAATACTTCCGGGGAGCTCGAAGTAAAACCTTTAAGATCTAATGCTCCGGGGAATGTAAGTGATGCTGTCATTCTGGATTATAATTGCGATGGATGGAATGATCTTTGGATTATCCGGGGCGGCAATATTTCCTCGTCTTTACCATTATATCAATCTCAAATCTTTTTAAGCGATCAAAAGGGAGATTTTATTCCGCTGGATTCTACATCATTTAATCATAATAAAGCTGCGCATTGCATTGCTGCATCACAAAATGAATCTACCGGAAATTCACAGTTCGTATTCATTGGCGCTTCCATTTCTCCGGGTAATTATCCCTCTTTTCCGGATCAAAAATTATATCAGATTGATTGTGGAACTATGAAAGATGTTTCTCATCTCATTTACTCAGATAATGATCCTATCGGGCATGTTCATACTGCAAGCTGGGCAGATATAGACAAAGATGGTGTCCAGGATTTGCTCCTCGCCGGACACTGGATGAGTCCTGTTATTTTTTACAATCGTGGAGAAAAATTTGAAAAGCAAATCTTGCAGGATGCAACCCCCGGTTCCTCTCTGAAAGGATGGTGGAACAGTATTCATTGCGCTGATCTGGACAGGGATGGATTGCCTGACATCCTGCTCGGAAATGAAGGCATGAATGGTCGATATGCTGCGAATACCGATTCCACTATCAGACTCTATTATGACGATTTTGACCAGAATGGTCAATTGGATCCTTTACTGGCATTTTATTCCGGAGGAAAGTATTTCCCCATCCATTCCAAGGATGAACTCAAAGGCCAGATTCCGGGAATTGTTAATAAATATACCAGGCATCACACTTTTGTAGGAGCAGATATCGAACAAATATTGAACTCAGACAAATCAAAGAAATTGAAATATCTCGAAGCCAATCAGATGTCAACCCTCTGGCTAAGAAATTTGGGTTCCGGCAAATTTGAAGTTCAATATTTTCCCTTATCCATGCAGGTCGCCCCTATTCAGGACTTCGTAGATCTACAGAATTCTGCGGAAGGTATAACTCAAATTCTTGTCCTCGGCAATGCAGGAAATGCAGAAATCACTACAGGATATCAGCTGGGATATAATCCCGAAATCATACAATTTAAAGCAGGAGTTATGAATATTATTCCCGCCAGCCGCTCAGGTATTTATATTAAAAACATACAAAAAAAAGGAGGTTTGTTGCGTCGAAAGCGCGGTAGCAATTTGCTGCTTATCGCTGCTGAAAATGGTCCAGTAAGGATCTTCGGCCAATCAGCTCAAAATCATAAAAAACTATTGTAAATCATTTCTTTATTTCACACATTAAATTTTTGAATATGAATCGTAAATTAATTATCATGACCATGTCTATGCTAATGATGGCAAGCGTGGCATTTATGACAGGATGCAAAAAGGATGATCCTGTTGGACCTTCAGTATCTCTGAGCAGAACTGATTTTAACGGTAAAATCGGTGAGTCGACATCTACAACTGCCACCGTAACCGCTGAAGGTGGTTTGAAAACTTTGAGAATTACTAAGTTTATCGGTACTACCATCGACAATACTTATGGTACAAATGGTACACTTACAGTGACCGGAAGCACTCACACTTTGAATTATACATTAGCTGAAGAAGGACTTCAAAGCCCGATCCGTTTCAAGTTTGAAGCGGAAGACAATAATGGTAAAAAAGGCTCATCAGATTTTGTTATCACAACAGCTCCTTCATTGTCTTATGTTCTTGTGAATTTCAACTGGCGCTTAGACTCAAAAGTAGGTAAAGAACTTGCCGCTGAAGCTAATGAAAGTGAAAAAGTATTGGCTTGTGAGAAAGACAATGTCTACACTTTCAATGCAAATGGTACTATGTCCGTAAATTATGGTGCTTTGACCGGATCAGGTGGTGGAACTTGTGATTTTGATGCCCTGTTAGAAGGAACTAGCTGGAGTGTCAATGCAGCTGAAACTGAATTAACACTTGTATTTAACAACCTATTCACTGGTCCAACGACTGAAGTTTACCGTATTTCCAGTTTTAGCCTTTTGGAAATGAAGGGGAAAATCAATGTAGATTTAACAGTTTTCGGTCCTGAATTCGCTATCTGGGATTGGACATTTACATGGAAAGCTCAGGCTAAGTAATGTAGAATTAGTTAATTAACTATCATGATAAAAGAGGTCGGCGCAGCAATGCTCCGGCCTCTTTTTGGTTTATAAATACAACAATTCCTCTTGCTCACAGAAAATTGCGATTGGACTTTAAATTGATTAGTATGCGATTCTAATGCTTTATTTGAGCAATTTATTTTCAATATGCAGTTGCAAATACTTAATCGATATCGCCCAATTCTTTACATTTGGAGGTAAAAACGATTAAGATTTTTTCATGTTTTTATTGTAAAAATCGCTTCAATATTTATCACCAATTAATCACGATTTCTGGCCTAGTGTCTGAGAGGTTTAGAGGCAGAAAAATGACTTTCCGTATTAAGGTTTATTAATTACACAAATATTTTCTTTTCGCGTTAATCGCCTACTCATGTAAAACCACGTGTGATAATTTTACTCAAGTTTTTGGTTTAGAAATTTAATAGCTTTTTCAAGTACAGAATCAATATTATGCAGGTAGTCGGTTAAGGTTTGTTCAACCAATATATCAGGAGCAATGCCAACACCAACAAATTCTATCCCATCTGGATAAGTATCTTGTTTAGTGCACACCCGGGCCTGAGCCCCACCAGGCAAGATAAAATAATAGGGTTGCCCTGTACTGCCATAAGTTGGGCTACCGATTTTTGTAAAGTGTGGCTGCTTGTCAGCGTACACCAAAAAATCTTCAGCAGCAGAAGCTGTATTATGACCTATTAGAACTACTGTTGGCACTATTATTCTCTTTTGACTGGTTTTTAATATTCTTGCTGTGTTTGGAAAATCAAAGTAATATTCTCCGATGTAATTCAGATAGGCTTTACGATATTCTGTATTGTTGGCAGTATCCTTTGGATTTGTCATTTCTCCCCATGCTTTGTAAGTTGCTATGGTTTCTTGTCCTGCTTCTGGAACCATAAACTTTTTATTTGGAATTAGATATTTAAGGATTTCCAATCCATAACCCCATTCCCACCACCATTATTCCTGAGGTCAATAATCAATGCATCAGCCCTCACCAATTCGGGAAGTAAGTTTACAAATAAGGCATTAATTGACTCGTCTTGAAATGAATTTAAAGCGACATAGGCAATTCGATTGTTATACCATTTAAAATCCAGCAAATTATTTGCAGAGTTCTTAATGGGATAAATCTCAGTTTCAGAACATCTGGCATGCTCCACCACTATTTCAATGATTACCCCATCAGGTTTTTTTATTTTTAAGTTGTATTGTTCACCCTCAAATCCTTCAAGCATGTTAATTATTGCAATATCCTCCAAAATATGGGTGGTAGATGAAGAAATATATGGAGAGACAAATTGGGCTAAATATTCCTTAACTGAAAGATTGTTCACAGCTACGATTTCACTCCCTGGAGGGATAATATCTTTTTTTGAAGAGTTTATGTGAGTTATGATGGCTTTCTGTTCAATATTTTCTAAAAATATCTGGTATTCACCAAACATTGTTTTTAGTAGTTTTGATTGAATATGTTCCGGAAATTCAATATTTGTATGTCCATCCTTGAGTATAGCGCAGAATTGTTTCATTAATCGATAATACTCATAGTCATTTTCTGTCTTCTGAACTTTCTCAATTAGTGAAATGTAGGTACTGTCCCATTTTGCTTGATCTACCTTATTAAAATACACAAAATTATAGTTAACCTCTTGCCAAAATCTTGAAAGTCCATAGACTTTCTCGGCTGGACTTAAGTTACCCGGAACTTGTCCACTTGTAGCTAAAGCGAAGAAAAGAAAGATGGATAAGAAAACAAGTTTCACTGCCATAAATATTTAAAAATTACTTTGTGAATTAATTTTGTAATTAATGGTTTTGAGGTCTGCCTATTCCGGCCCGCTATCTTCGAAATTGTCATAATATGTGAAGTCCTTTGCTATTTTCCCATTTTCAATAGTGAAAATTGTACAAATAGGTAATTCAAATCTTGAACCGTTAGGTGCTGTCCCTGTTGAGATAAACTCCACAATTATAAAATTGTCAGCTGAGGGATAAATTTGTATCACTTCATCATTTATATCAGGAAACATTTCATTTAGTCCTGAATACTTTTCAATAATCTGTTGTCTTGTCTGTTTTACAATACCAGGGCCAAGTGAAGGGTCTTTAAAATCAGAAATTTCCGTGTACATTCCTGCCATTTTCTCCCATTCGTGTTTGTTGAAATATTCATAAAATTGTAGGATGATTTTTTCGTTTTCGGCTGCTTTGTTATTTTTTGATTTTTGAACGTTACAGGCAACTATTACAAAAGTTACAAATAAAACTGTTATAAAATACTTCATTTTGACTCTAATTTAAAGTGTTAATATTCTTTTGTATTATCCCTCCCCTACCAAAAAATAAACTTCTTCTTCTTAACACCAACCGAATCACTTATAGATTCAATATTCTTCTTAGAGGGAAGACTATCCAAAGCCCCCTCAGTCTTCTGATTATCCTTACCGACTATTTGATTTTGACTCACATTTTGCTGAACGGAATTTGCTTGAGTCATTTCCGAATCAGATTTATCCGAAGCTAGTTTCTCTTCTGATATATTTTCGATTTCGAGATTTGCATCAGATACAGCTCCGGATTTAGATTTCAACTCATCAGCATTTTTCTCCTCCGGTCCCATTCCAATCGGAGAATTCTCCTCCTTAATTTTTCCATCCTCCGGGATATTCATTTCCTGCTTTAACTCTGAATTTTGAATGGCCATTGCATTCCATTGTGTCCCGGCCATAGTTGCAATTAAAGCCATTCCTCCAAGAAATATCCACTTGAATCTTTTGAACGCTTTCCCTGCTCCTGTCTCCGGTTTGCTATCACTCTGAGCAGTACCTGCTGCCGGTAATTCATCCTGAGGAAAGCTTTCATCCAGCAATGCCTGCATTCCTGACCAGTGAAATTCATTCATCACAGGCTGTATCTCAGCATCCAGAGCTTGCATAAATTGATCGACAGGATGTATATCTAAAGGTTGCTTTTTCATAATTGACTGTTTTGCTGTAAATACAATTGCAATCTTTTTTCTTGCAGAAAATACATGCCATTTTGAATTGGCTACTGAAATCTCAAGCATTTCAGCTATTTCAGCATGAGAATAACCTTCCAGGGGCATACAAGTTGAATACGGTCGCGGTCAGATCCGGTAGCTGACACAAGAAGAAATTGCATCATTTGAGTGGCATCCTTTTCTTCCGCCAGGTTGAGCTCTGTCTTCTCCGGAATGTTATCGATGGGTTCTGCGTTTGATAATTTGTTCCCGGCTCTCAGATGATCCAGGGCTTCATTAATTACTACTCGCTTAATCCATCCAAAGAAATTATCCTCATTCCCGCCAAACTGTTCAATCTTTAAAAACACTTTCAACATCCCTTTATTCAGAATATCCGCAGCGTCCGCATCCACTCTGACATATCGAAACAAGAGGCGCATCAGATCCGATAACACTGTCTGTACAATGCCTCATGTCCTTTTGCGTCTTGTTTTGGGCATGATTGAAATATGTTTTTCCTGAATCATCTTGTGATTTTATCAATTTCTTACTTTCAGATTAGCGTTGATTGCTTTCAATATTTATTTATCAGAAAAACAATGTATCCCCTGGTCAAAATATTATGCCACTCCGCTGTTCCCGCTGCATCTCCACTTTCATTATAAAGCAAGCTGCTGTTGTTATTATGCTACCCCACATCCAGCATCACTCGATTTTGAAGAATATTCATTCGCAAGAAGCCTATCGATGGATTGAAGTAAAAATCCATTGCTCATTCTCATATTCGCAAATAACACCTCATTATAATAATTTCATGCTTTCTGTGAAGTTGTGCCCACCTTGGGGCTTAGCCCAGCATAGTGCTAAATCTCCCGGATTTACTTTTTCAGGATTGTATGTCTCAGATCCAGTGCCAAGTGGAAATGTTTGCCTGCTGGGAGCATTCAAAGAGATCCTCCCCTAGCTTGCCCAGTAAATGCACACCCAGGTCTTTCTGAAAGTTTGGTTCACATTCACCCCAAGACAATCCGAATCCCACATAAGTATTAGTCGCCTCCACCAGTCACCCCGTGGACCATTCCATAAGTCCTGCAGGCTATTGAATTCGCTCTTAGCCGGTTTTGCAGTTCGTCTTTTAGAGATGACTTTGCAACTGATTCTCTGCAACAAGTCTGGTCATTCGTTCGATATTATCATATTCAATTTTCAATGTATCTTTCCGGTAATCTCAGCAATCGGATATAATCACCCGTTTCTTTGTCCGATCACAATACCTCGTGTATGAAGAGTTGTCATTCAGGAATATTTTGTCTGTTGCTCTCATCTGGCTGAATGCATTTGCAAAAAGAAGAATTACTATAATTAATGTATTGGCAAAAATTGTTTTCTGGTTATTTCGTCTTTGATTGCAAAAAGAATTAATAGTTAGAAAATGCACATCCTGATCAAGATGCCCAATTGACGTTATCTCACTGGGCAGAAGGTTAGTATCAAAGAAATTTTTGTGATTTTTTTTT
>JADJJU010000022.1 GCA_016706365.1 Saprospiraceae bacterium | reverse complement strand
TCAAGGGTGGTAATACACTTGAATTTGTAATGGGTCCAAAACCAATGAGCAATGGGGTTCCAAAACCGGAACATACTCCTCCTTCCATGTCTGATGAGAAATAAATTGTAAATAAAGATGAAGTGCAGGCCTATTGTAAAGTAGTGTGTATTCCAGGGATCTTCGCCTTCACAGGCTGTAAGTCCCGGAATACCCCTTTTGGCTTTAGTGTCGTCCGACAAAAGTGGAATTGATTTTGTGCAACAGTCTGGCTGAATCAGATTCACACAACATATTAACCTACTTGTATTATTATACGGAGCAGGAGTTGCTATAGCTGATTTTAATAAGGATGGACTGGAAGATATACTTTTTACCGCTAATGAAACAGCTGCAAATTGTATTTGAATGAGGCTGAATTGAAGTTTAAAGATATCACTGTTCTGCTGGATTAACTACAGATTTTTGGGCAACCGGAGCCACTGTAGTGGATATCAACTTTATTTATCATGGCCTGATATTTACATCAGTGCTGCCGGATACGATGATCCTTCAGAAAGAAGAAATCGCCTCTATGTCCATCAGGGATTGGACCAGAAAGGACTTCCATCATTTGATGAACAAGTTGAGGCATTTGGCATTGCCGACACAGGCTATACAACTCAATCTGTATTCCTTGATCATGACCGTGATGGGTTTTGGATCTGTACAAAATGAACCACAGCAACGACAGAAGCTCAGTGAATACTCCTACAACCCGACAATTGGATGGTCCTCAACTTGTAGTCAGGACAGATTGTACTGCAACCTTGGTAATCGAAAATTTGAGGATGTATAGTAAAGCTGCAGGGATTGTAGCAGAAGGTTATGGGCTGGGAATTTCTGTTGGAGATTTCTAATGGCGATAATTGGCCTGATATTTATGTTGCAAAACGATTTTATCTTTCAAGGACTTGTTATATATAAATCAGAAAGACGGAACCTTTAAAGAAGAAAATCCAGGATTATTTAGCAGTTCAAACCTACAATAGCATGGGCTGTGATCTGGGCGGATATAAACACGGATGGTTTCCAGTGATCTTATGGTGCTTGACATGCTGCCTCCCGATCAGGCACAGTATAGAAAAATGGCTGGATCCATGACTTTTTATAAATGGGGACTAATGCTCAACAAGGGTTATGCACCTCAGTATATGCGTAATACCCGGTATATGAGTACAGGAAATCCGGCTGCTTACAAATCAGGTTATGCATTTTCAGAAATGGGAAGAATGGCAGGAGTATCTGCCACCGACTGGAGCTGGAGTGCGCTGTTTGCCGATTGGGACAATGATGGCTGGAAAGATCTATACATCACTAATGGCTATAAAAGAGATATCACAGACAAAGATTTTGTTGATTACACGAATTCTCTCTGAACTGTTTTCTGACCAGTCGGCTGCCGATACAGTTCTGCTTGTGGAAATTAAAAACGTCCGTGTTTGGAAGTTGTGAATGCCTGGCTTTCTCAATTTGAAAAACGGATTGTTCAAAGACATATCATCTGAATTAAGCATGAAAGGTTCTTACTTCCACGGAGCCGCCTACGCTGATCTCGACAATGACGGCGATTTGGATTTAGTCGTCGGGAATATTGGACAAACCGCCTACTTGCTTCAAAATAATCAATCTGAAAAAGACAGTAATTCGTTTATCAAAATTGCATTGAAAGGTCCAAAATATAACCTGTCAGGAATCGGTTCAAAAAATTGAAGTCCATACAGATCTGGGATCCAGAAATTTTATCAGAATCCGGTTCGCGGATTCATGTCACATGTTTCTGGAAATCATTCATGTGGGACTGGATCTGTGCTAAAAATAAAGGAAATCAAAAATTAGCTGGCCGGACGGATATATAAGCACAGAAACCGTGGTAACTCCCGGACAAAAGAATTAATATTTCCCATTCTAATGCGACTCCCGCTCAACCTTTAAATGCAAAAGAAAACCCAGGCTTATTTACTGACATTGCATTTCAGTTTCCCGATCTATTTTCTCCATAAGAGTAAATTTATGCGCGATTTCTATTTGATAAATTGATTCACAAAGCTATTCTTCTTCAGGTCCGGTTATGAAAATTGTGATCTGAATAATGATGACTCGATTAATTTTGGCGGAAATGATTCAGAATCAGGTCTGATCGCTTATCAAAATACTTCCAGTGGGAGCTCAGTAAAACCTTTAAAATCTAATGCTCCGGGGAATGTTAAGTGATGCTGTCATTCTGCGATTATAATTAGATGGATGGGAATGATCTTGGATTATCCAGGGGGCAATATTTTCGTATTCTTACCATTATATCAATCTCAAATCTTTTTAAGCGATCAAAAGGGAGATTTTATTCCGCTGGATTCTACATCATTTAATCATAATAAAGCTGCGCATTGCATTGCTGCATCACAAAATGAATCTACCGGAAATTTACAGTTCAATATTCATTGGCGCTTCCATTTCTCCGAGTAATTATCCCTCTATTCCTGATCAAAATTATATCGGATTGATTGTGGAACTATGAAAGATTTTTCTCATCTCATTTCTCTGATAATGATCCTATCGGGCATGTTCATACGCAAGCTGGGCAGAATAGACAAAGATGGTGTCCAGAGTTTGCTCCTCGCTGGACACTGGATGAGTCCTGTTATTTTTTACAACCGTGGAGAAAATTTGAAAAGCAAATCTTGCAGGATGCAACCCCCGGTTTCCTCTCTGAAAGGATGGTGGAACAGTATTCATTGCGCTGATCTGGACAGGGATGGATTGCCTGACATCCTAGCTCGGAAATGAAGGCATGAATGGTCGATGTGCGGGGAATACCGATTCCACTATCAGACTCTATTATATGATTTTGACCAGGAATGGTCAATTGGATCCTTACCCGGCATTTATTCCGAGGAAAGTATTTCCCCCTCTATTCCAAGGATGAACTCAAAGGACAGATTCCGGGAGTGTGAATAAATACACTTGTCATCGCACTTTTGTAGGAGCCGATATCAGAACAAATATTGAACTCAGACAAATCAAAGAAATTGAAATATCTCAAGCCAATCGGAAATGTCAACCCTCTGGCTAAGAAATTTGGGTTCCGGCAAATTTGAAGTTCAATATTTTCCCTTATCCATGCAGGTCGCCTATTCAGGACTTCCGTAGATCTACAGAATTCTGCGGAAGGTATAACTCAAATTCTTGTCCTCGACAATGCAGGAAATGCAGAAATCACTACAGGATATCAGCTGGGATATAATCCCGAAATCATACAATTTAAAGCAGGAGTTATGAATATTATTCCCCAGCCGCTTTTGTGTATTTATATTAAAAACATACAAAAAAAGGAGGCGTTTGTTGCGTCGAAAGCGCGGTAGCAATTTGCAGCTCATCGCTGCTGAAAATGGTCCAGTAAGGATCTCCTTCTTCCCCTGGCCACTCAGCTCAAAATCATAAAAAACTATTGTAAATCATTTCTTTATTTCACACATTAAATTTTGAATATGAATCGTAGAATTAATTATCATGACCATGTCTGTGCTATTGATGTAAGCGTGGCATTTATGACAGGGATGCAAAAAGGATGCGATTCAGTTGGACCTTCAGTATCTCTGAGCAGAACTGATTTTAACGGTAAATCGGTGAGGTCGACATTCAAACTGCCACCATATAGTGAAGTTGGTTTGAAAACTTTGAGAATTACTAAGTTTATCGGTACTACCATCGACAATACTTATGGTACAAATGGTACACTTGCTGTGTTACCGGAAGCGGCTCACACTTTGAATTATACATTAGCTGAAGAAGGACTTCAAAGCCCGATCCGTTTCAAGTTTGGAAGCGGAAGACAATAATGGTAAAAAAGGCTCATCAGGATTTGTTTATCACAACAGCTCCTCTTCATTGGCTTATGTTCTTGTGAATTTCAACTGGCGCTTAGACTCAAAAGTAGGTAAAGAACTTGCCGCTGAAGCTAATGAAAGTGAAAAGTATTGGCTTGTGAGAAGGACAATGTCTACACTTTCAATGCAGATGGTACTATGTCCGTAAATTATGGTGCTTTGACCGGATCAGGTGGTGGAACTTGTGATTTTGATGCCCTGTTAGAAGGAACTAGCTGGAGTGTCAATGCAGCTGAAACTGAATTAACACTTTGTATTTAACAATCTATTCACTGGTCCAACGACTGAAGTTTATCGTATTTCCAGTTTTTAGCCTTTTTTGGAAATGAAAGGGGAAAATCAATGTAGTTTAACAGTTTTCGGTCCTGAATTCGCTATCTGGGATTGGACATTTACATGGAAAGCTCAGGCTAAGTAATGTAGAATTAGTTAATCAACTATCATGATAAAAGAGGTCGGTGCAGCAATGCTCCGGCCTCTTTTTGGTTTATGGATACAACAATTCCACTCTTGCTCACAGAATATTGCGATTGGACTTTTAAATTGATTAGTATGCGATTCTAATGCTTTATTTGCACAATTTATTTTCAATATGCAGTTGCAAATACTTAATCGATATCGCCCAATCTCCTTTTTACATTTGGAGGTAAAAACAATTAAGATTTTTTTCATGTTTTTTATTGCAAAAATCGCTTCAATATTTATCACCAATTAATCACGATTTCTGGCCTAGTGTTTGAGAGGTTTTGAGTCTGAAAATGACATTCCGTATTAAAAGTTTATTAATATTTCTTTTCTTCATGTTAAGCGATCACTAATGTAGACCACATGTGGTAATTTTATTCAAGTTTTGGTTTAGGAAATTCAATTGCTTTTTCAAGTACAGAATCAATATTATTCAGGTAGTCTGATAAGGTTTGTTCAACCAAAATATCAGGAGCAATGCCAACACCAACAAATTCTATCCCATCTGGATAAGTATCTTGTTTAGTGCACACCCGGGCCTGCGCCCCACCAGGCAAGATAAAATAATAGGTTGCCCTGTACTGCCATAAGGTTGGGCTACCGATTTTAGTAAAATGCGGCTGCTTATCAGCGTAAAACCAAAAGTCTTCTGCAGCAGAAGCTGTATTATGACCTATTAGAACTACTGTTGGCATATTATTCTCTTTTGACTGGTTTTTTAATATTCTTGCTGTGTTTGGAAAATCAAAGTAATATTCTCCGATGTAATTCAGATAGGCTTTACGATATTCTGTATTGTTGGCAGTATCCTTTGGATTTGTCATTTCTCCCCATGCTTTGTAAGTTGCTATGTGGTTTCTTGTCCTGCTTCTGGAACCATAAACTTTTTTATTTGGAATTAGATATTTAAGGATTTCCAATCCATAATCCCCATTCCCACCACCATTATTCCTGAGGTCAATAATCAATGCATCCGCCTTCCTCAGTTCGGGAAGCAAGTTTACAAATAAAGAGTCGATTGACTCGTCTTGAAATGAATTTAAAGCG
Source organism: Saprospiraceae bacterium (assembly GCA_016706365.1). GTDB lineage: Bacteria > Bacteroidota > Bacteroidia > Chitinophagales > Saprospiraceae > SLDF01. Next base: position 3,452 of record JADJJU010000022.1, on the reverse strand, counting down.
ACGTAGGCAATTTGATTGTTATACCATTTTAAATCCAGTAAATTATTTGTAGGGTTCTTAATGGGATAAATCTCAGTTTCAGAACATTTAGCTTGCTCCACCACTATTTCAATGATTACCCCATCAGGTTTTTTTTTTTTTAAGTTGTATTGTTCACCCTCAAATCCTTCAAGCATGTTAATTATTGCAATATCCTCCAAAATATGGGTGGTAGATGAAGAAATATATGGAGAGACAAATTGGGCTAAATATTCCTTAACTGAAAGATTGTTCACAGCTACGATTTCACTCCCTGGAGGGATAATATCTTTTTTTGAAGGGTTTATGTGAGTTATGATGGCTTTCTGTTCAATATTTTCTAAAAATATCTGGTATTCACCAAACATTGTTTTTAGTAGTTTTGATTGAATATGTTACCGAAATTCAATATTTGTATGTCCAATCCTTGAGTATGGCGCAGAATTGTTTCATTAATCGATAATACTCATAGTCATTTTCTGTCTTCTGAACTTTCTCAATTAGTGAAATGTAGGTACTGTCCCATTTGCTCGGATCTACCTTATTAAAATACACAAAATTGTAATTAACCTCTTGCCAAAATCTTGAAAGTCCATAGACTTTTTCGGCTGGGCTTAAGGTACCGTGGTACTTGTCCGCTTGTAGCAAAAGCGAAGAAAAGAAAGATGGATAAGAAAACAAGTTTCACTGCCATAAATATTTAAAAATTACTTTGTGATTTAATTTTGTAATTAATGGTTTTGAGGTCTGCCTATTCCGGCCCGCTATCTTCGAAATTGTCATAATATGTGAAGTCCTTTGCTATTTTCCCATTTTCAATAGTGAAAATTGTACAAATAGGTAATTCAAATCTTGAGCCGTTAGGTGCTGTCCCTTTTGAGATAAACTCTACAATTATACATTGTCAGCTGAGGGTAAATTTGTATCACTTCATCTTTTATATCAGGAAACATTTCATTTAGTCCTGAATACTTTTCAATAATCTGTTGTCTTGTCTGTTTTACAATGCCGGGGCCAAGTGAAGGGTCTTTAAAATCAGATATTTCCGTGTACATTCCTGCCATATTCTCCCATTCGTGTTTGTTGAAATATTCATAAAATTGCAGGATGATTTTTTCGTTTTCGGCTGCTTTGTTATTTTTTGATTTTTGAACGTTACAGGCAATTATTGCAAAAGTTACAAATAAAACTGTTATAAAATACTTCATTTTAACTCTAATTTAAAGTGTTAATATTCTTTTGTAATATTACCCCCTACCAAAAAATAAACTTCTTCTTAACACCAACCGAATCACTTACAGATTCAATATTCTTCTTACCGGGAAGACTATCCAAAGCCCCCTCAGTCTTCTGATTATCCTTACCGGCTATTTGATTTTGACTCACATTTTGCTGATCGGAATTTGCTTGAGTCATTTCCGAATCAGATTTATCCAGCTAGTTTCTCTTCGACATATTTTCGATTTCGAGATTTGCATTAGATCCAGCTCGGATTTAGATTTCAACTCATCAGCATTTTTCTCCTCGGTCCCATTCCAATCAGGAGAATTCTCCTCCTTAATTTTCCATCCTCCGGGATATTCATTTCCTGCTTTAACTCTGAATTTTGAATGGCCATTGCATTCCATTGAGTTCCTGCCATAGTAGCAATCAAAGCCATTCCTCCAAGAAATATCCACTTGAATCTTTTGACCGCTTTCCCTGCTCCTGTCTCCGGTTTGCTATCCTCTGAGCAGCCCCTGCTGCCGGTAATTCATCCTGAGGAAAGTTTTCATCCAGCAATGCCTGCATTCTGACCAGTGAAATTCATTCATCACAGGTTGTATCTCAGCATCCAGAGCTTGCATAAATTGATCGACAGGATGTATATCTAAAGGTTGCTTTTTCATAATTGACTGTTTTGCTGTAAATACAATTGCAATCTTTTTCTTGCAGAAAATACATGCCATTTTGAATTGGCTACTGAAATCTCAAGCATTTCAGCTATTTCAGCATGAGAATAACCTTCCAGGGCATACAAGTTGAATACAGTCGCTGTCAGATCCGGTAACTGACTAAGAAGAAATTGCATCATTTGAGTGGCATCCTTTTCTTCCGCCAGGTTGAGCTCTGTCTTCTCCGGAATGTTATCGATTGGTTCTGCACTGGATAATTTGTTCCCGGCTCTCAGATGATCCAGGGCTTCATTAATTACTACTCGCTTAATCCATCCAAAGAAATTATCCTCATTCCCGCCAAACTGTTCAATCTTTAAAAACACTTTCAACATCCCTTTATTCAGAATATCCGCAGCGTCCGCATCCACTCTGACATATCGAAACAAGAGGCGCATCAGATCCGGATAACACTGTCTGTACAATGCCTCTTGTCCTTTGCGCTCCTTGTTTTGGCATGATTGAAATATGTTTTTGTCAATCTTCATCTTGTGATTTTATCAATTCTTACTTTCTGCATTAGCGTTGATTGCTTTCAATATTCTATTTATCAGAAAAACAATGTTCCCCTGATCAAAATATTATGCCACTCCGCTGTTCCCGCTTTATCTCCACTTTCATTATAAAGCAAGCTGCTGTTGTTATAATGGTACCCCACATCCAGCATCACTCCGAGATTTTCAAGAATATTCATTCGCAAGCCTATCGATGGATTGAAGTAGTATCCATTGCTCATTCTCATATTCGCAAATAATACCTCGTCATAATAATTTCCATTGACTGTGAAGTTGTACCCACCGCTTAGTCCCAGCATTGTGCTGAATCTCCCGGATTTACTTTTCAGGATCGTATGTCTCAGATCCAGTGCCAATGGAAATGTTTGCCTGCTGGGAGCATTAAGAGGATCACTCAACTGACCGAAATAATGCACACCAAGACCTATCTGAAAGTTTGGATTCACATTCACCCCAAAGGACAATCCGAATCCCACATAAGCATAGTCGCCTCCACCAGTCACCCCGTGGACCATTCCATAAGTCCTGCGGCTATTGAATGCTTTCTTTACAGCCGGTTTCAGTTCGTCTTTTTTAGATGACTTTGCAACTGATTCCTCTGCAACAAGTCTGGTCATTCGTTCGATATTATCATATTCAATTTTCAATGTATCTTTTTCCGGTAATCTCAGCAATCGGATATAATCACCCGGTTTCTGTTCGATCACAATACCCTCGTATGAAGAGTTGTCATTCAGGAATATTTTGTCTGTTGCTCTCATCTGGCTGAATGCAGCATTTGCAAAAAGAATTACTATAATTAATGTGTTGGCAAAAATCGTTTTCATGGTTATTTGGTCTTTGATTGTAAAATTAATAGTTAGAAAATGCACATCCTGATCAAGATGCCCAATTGACGTTATCTCCTGACAGAAGGTTAGTATCGAAGAAATTTTTGTGATTTTTTTTGTTTTGGGCGTCCCCACGAGGTAATCTGAAATTGCAG
>JADJJU010000021.1 GCA_016706365.1 Saprospiraceae bacterium | reverse complement strand
ACTGCAAGCAATCCTGAAAGCACAGTTTTAATGAGAGAGATTATTGGAATGGCAATCAGAGCAATCACCGATGAGGAGAATAAAAATATTGAATACCTTGTTAAGTTTTTGCTCTACGAAACAGAGAGAGATAAAGTAAAACCTGATATTCAAAAAGAAAGTGTTAGACACTACTGGAAAGAGTTTGACGCTAAAGAAAAGAACAACTACCCAAAGAACAAAGATAAGATTGAAAGTGCCAAGAGAGTAGCTTCACGATTGATTGAAATATCAGAAGGGAGAATGAAAGACTTTGTTATTGGACAGAATGAATTAGATATCTCTGACATAGTTGAGAAAGGACAAGTTGTATTAGTAGACACATCAAAGATGTCATTGAATGCTCGGATTTACTTATCAAACCTTATTGTGTATTCAGTCCTTGCGTATACTGAGTTTGCGGTTATGAACCCGAAACCTTTAATGGTGTATGTAGATGAATTTCAGATAGTAGTTAGTCAATGGTTCTCTGACCTTTTAGCCAGAAGCAGAAGCCGAAAAGTTGGCTTTACCTTAGCTCATCAATCCTTTGCACAAATTCAACCTAAAATACTTTCAGTAATCCTTGACGTTGTTCACGCGATGGTATGTTTCCGGACTGGCGATGAGGTTGCTATGCGACTATCTCATTACTTTGATGTAAAACCCTATGATCTGTTTAACCTCAAGAAACATTTTGCTTGGGTTAGACTTGGCATAGACAACACTCTCACACACATTTACAAGCCTTTAGAAGTAGAACTCATAGATACTCCTACCTTTAAACCTTCAAAAGAAACAATAGAGATTTTAAACTTTCTCGGTGACGACTTAGTGTAGTATAATCAAGACAGAACTACCTTGATACTACGGGCAAAGCTCATCAAGCATAGATGGCATTACTCTACTTGCCTTCTTTGCAAAGAGATATGTGGGGTCACCACAAACGGGTGGAGGGAGAACGCTCTTGCTGTTTATGGGTTAGACTTCCGAGTTAGAGCGTAAATCAAACTTTGTTGCTAATCTGTAGTTCTACACACTAATAAGGCTGGCTAACCCCCAGCCTTTGTGCTATAATTACTCTAGAACTTTAAAAAAAGGAGTAATAATGGAATACTTAAACTTCAAAGAGATAAGCCAACAAGTGCAGTTTATGCAACTGTTGAACTGGCTTAATATTCCGTTCAAAGAAACGGACAAAGAATTAAAAGGTGACGGATTTATTGTCACCAAAGAAAAGAACCTTTATTTTTCAACGAAAGATAAGACACAAAAAGGAAGTGTCATAAACTTCTTAACCCACCACAAACAGATTGACCTCAGAGCCGCAGCCCTTGAGATTAAGAAACAGTTTCTAATTGACAAACCTAAAGAGGAAAAGAAGTTACCTGATCTTGAACTTCATTACACCGAACAGCTAATGACTTTTGATATAACAGAAGACTTGGCTGAAGAATACTCAATCGGTTATGTGAAACAGCGGTCAATAATGGCAGGACGCATTGCTTTACTTTGCAAAGACCTGGACGGCTCAACTGTCGGTTATGTTGGTTACAAAGACGGCAACTGGCTTTTCCCTAAAGGTTTTCAAAGACCAGTGTGGAATCTTAACAATGTCAATGGTTCTGAAGTGTTAATTCTAACCACAGACCCATTTGACGCTCTTAAGATAATCGCAATGGGTTATCCTTACACAGCCAGCCTTCTTGGAAACTCAATGACTGACAGCCAATTTCAAGCCATTACAGAGGCAAGCAATCTTCATTCTGTTATGCTTATCCATAAAGAACCGCATAACATTGCTTCACGACTCTATGAGAGATTTTTTGTCAGAGCAATATCCCCTACAAAACCAATCAGGGAGTTCAATAAGTATGAATTCCTTGATGCATTTAACCCACCATAGGAGGAAATATGCGACTAACACCTAAACACAAAGAAGCTTGGAAAGAGTTATTTGGCAATCCTGTTTCAATTGATGTAGTGATTGACCTAATCTCAAGCCCACGCTTTAACAAAACTCATCACTGGAACACTTTGTTCGGTGAAAGAAGCAAGGAAGAAGCAATAGTTCTTTTGAGGAGGATACTACGACACAAGAAAAGAGACTATGAAAACTTTAAGACACGATTTAATCTCTACAGCTCGCAATAACACTTGCGGGCTTTTTTATTTTTTGATAGAATAAGAATATAATTAAACTCAATCTCTATGGGATTACGAAAAACCAAAGCAATTAATAGTGATGTTTCAGCTAACTACTGGAATGTAGAAAGTTTTAGCTACGACAAGCCTTCTAAGGCTTTGCAACTCAATGTAAGTCTCTATACTTCGTATGAATCAAGGCAAGCTGGAGACAAACCAATCCACAGTGAACATCTTTTGTTTAATGACGTTGACGATTCTAATTTTGAGAACAATACATTTGTTTACTTTTATCAGCTATTAAAATCAGACCCAACAGTTTTACCAGTATTAGTAAGTGAAGAAGTCCCTGAAGTTACTGAGCAAGATCCTGAAACAGGAGAACTAATAGTAGTCACGCCTAAAGTCCCAGCAGTTTATAAATCATACTTTGAAGACGCAGAGGATTGTTAATATGAAGATTAAGATAGACAATTTAAAAGAACCTAAAGAATACATTTGTATTCATTGTTTATCTATAGCCAAGAGACAAGAAGACGAACCAATCCCATACTACAGATATTCTTACAAATGTGATTGTAGTAAATATGGAAGTAGTGGTATTATACAAGGAGTGCCAGATTTTCAATTATTTTTAGATGGCAATGAAAAGACAACAGGTGCAGAATATATTGAATCCTATTGCGGATTACACAATAAGTGTAAAGTAAAAGATAAAACCGGAACTCATTATCTATTAATTACCGAAGTAAATGGAAAATATTATATAGAAAATAAGTTCAAACAATATGAAAAAGCCATACCCTAAATCAGAACGTTGCCCTACCTGTAAAAGAATAATAGGCGGAAGCACTACTAACTCTGGTTCTTGGTATTGTGATTATTGTAAAGTTTCCTTTGGAGTAATAATTAATAAAACTACTTCAACTACTGGTTACTTAAAACTAGGAGAGAAGTGGTATTCTAAATAATTGTATGAAAAAACGACCAACAACAAAGAGAACTGGCTCAGTAAGTAACTTTGGTGCTAAAGGCTATACCGAAGGAGCAACTGTTAAATTGTTTACAGTTTACAATAACCTTAGACCAAAGAACACTAAGAAAAAGTAATATGAGCTTTGACCCTTTAGCAGCTTACAAGAAACAACCAACTAAAGAAGAACAGGAACATTTAGACGCTGTCTGGAAAAACCTTGAAAAGAATAAACAGTTAAAGAAATCTTGCCCTGTAGACCCAGCAGACCTAGAGGGTTGTGATAGTTGTCAATGATATGATTGAAGATATGTCCTTAACCAGAGAGTATTGTTCAATCTTTGATGCTCTAAGATTACAACTACAGATTCCTAAAAGCCAACCCTTATTAGACTTAGCCTTTGGTAGGGCAGACGGAAAAAGAAACTTCTACTTACCTAAAGAATACTGGTCATTAATTCAGAAAGAAGAAAACATTTATCCCGGTGAAATATGGGGACAAGATACAGTTAAACCTGATCAACCTAACTGGAAATTTTATGAGAAGAATGGTTTGTGGGTAGGACTCTATACATATATCCCTGATTGGCTGAAAGAGATAGGAGATAAAAGGAAGCAAGAACGTCAACAAATAATGGAAAATAAGAATAAAGAAAAGCTAACATTAGATAAAGATTAATACTTAACGAGAAATATGAAGACAGGAAGAAAATCCAAATTTGAAGAACTACAAATAGTTGAGAGATACAGTGAATTATCTCAACCATTCTTTCATTTTCTAAAGGAAATGTTTGAGACAGGTGATAAATCTGATAAGAAATGGGCTGCTGAACAATTAGCTAAAGCTTACACAAAGATGATTCCTCAAGAAGTTGAGGGAGACTTTAATGCAACACTTCAATGGGCGACACCCAACGAATCATTATCCCCTATAGACCAAGAAATTGGGCTACCCAATTCCACAACTGCGGAAAACGCTGGATAGTCCTAGTCTTACATAGACGAGCAGGAAAGACTGTTGCTTGTATTAATCACTTAATACGAGATGCTATTAAAATTCAAGGAGCTAAGTTTGCCTATATTGCTCCAACCTATAAACAAGCTAAGTCAGTAGCGTGGGATTATTTAAAGCAATTCTCTAGACCTATTCCGGGTATTAAGATTAATGAAAGTGAATTACGAATTGATTATCCTAATGGCTCACGAATAACTTTATATGGAGCAGACAACCCTGATAGCTTACGAGGTATAGCTTTGTGGGGAGTTGTCTTTGATGAATACTCTCAACAACCATCAAACATATTTTCAGAAATTATCAGACCAGCTTTAGCAGACCATCAAGGGTATGCTATCTGGATTGGAACACCTAAAGGTAAGAATGAATTTTGGAGACTTTATGAAGGATTAGATTATGAAGGAAAGAAACGAGATGACCTAGATAAATGGCTGAGACTTCTTTTAACTGTTGATCAAACGGATACGATAAAACCTAACGAGTTAGAAGATGCTCGTAAGTCAATGACCGAAGAAGAGTTTTTACAGGAATGGTATTGTAGTTTTGAAGCCTCAATTAAAGGAGCATATTATTCAAGAGAAGTTGCTGAAGCTAGACGAAGCGGAAGAATTGGCATTGTTCCGTATGACCCAATCCTACCAGTCCATACTTTTTGGGATTTAGGAATATCAGACTATACTACAATAGGCTTCTTTCAGTTGACTGGTAATGAAAAGAGAATGATTGACTACTATGAGAATCACGGACAAGGACTTAATCACTATACTAAGATTGTTAAAGAAAAACCTTACACTTATGGAAGTCATAACTTTCCTCACGACGTTGAAGTTAGAGAGTTAGGCAGTGGAAAGTCACGCAAAGAAATACTAGA
>JADJJU010000020.1 GCA_016706365.1 Saprospiraceae bacterium | reverse complement strand
CTGCGAACCATAAGCCTCGATCTCCCTCAAACAACCGGAAAAGTAGTGGCTGATTTCATAGTAAGTGGCACATCACCTTGATATCGCATATATCCAGGATGTCACCTTTTGCCGGAGGCAAAAAAAACCACCTTGCAAGCCGCAGGCGCAGCCAGACATCACTGTGCCACGAGCATCCACCGGCAATAGTTGCTAAATAAACAGTCCTAATTCCTGATAAGATAAATCTGTTGTGCCACAGAATGCTTCTCAAATCGCTTAATAAAATGAATTGCCCAGCGAGTCACTGCATTAGGATGAAGAACTTTCGTGCCGATACTATTGCAATGAGAATCCAAATCTGAAATCATAAGATCCCAATGAGGATCTTCAGTTGTGTTAAGTTTACAAGCACATTCCCAGGCATATTGCCGGGCTGCGCGGAGATTAAGGCCTATGAATTGTTCGTCCTTTTTTCGGAGAATAAAATCCATCCATTTTAAAACCGGAGAAGATCTGTTGATATCATTTTGCACTTCTTCCAGAAGATCGATCAGGATATCATTGATTTTGTTAAAATCATTTTTCAATTTTTCAAAATCAGCTCCTCTTGCTACAGTGGCAGCTGCAATTCCCAAATCAAGATTGATATGAGCATTCATACCCAATAGCAAATGCTGGGAGGCCAGTAATTTCTTTCTTGATGATGCTTCAAATGCTGTTTTCCAGGAATTAGTAATGCGCTCTCCATTTCTCCAATTGCTATATGCATCCAGGTACCTGCTGGCAAACAGGATATCAAATCTTTCCATCCTTGAGCCATCTTCAAAAATTCCTGCAAGAATGGAGCGCTGAACCTGCCGTGTTACTTTCAAGTACAATGCAGCAAATAAACCATGAGGAATATGATTCTCTTCACATTCCAGAGCTATTTGCTCCAATGCTGAAATGGTTTGCTGAATATTTGAGTGTTCCATCCGTATGATTTAAGATGCAGCGTTGAGGAAAGATACACCTTTTTGATGTGAGGGACGTTGGGATTGCCCAAATTTAAATTTGGAGATTGGTAACAGTTGTGGGGGAAACAGCCGTAGCTCGTTGCTGGTTGCTCGTTGCTCGTTGAACAGCCGCTTCTGGCTTCTTGCCTCTAGCTCCTGGCTGAACAGCCGGCTATTAGCTGTTGACTGTTGGCGAGCAACCGGGGAAGAAGGTTCAACTAAGCCTCAAGCTCAAGTAAAAAGCTGGAGAAATAGTGGCTGTTTACATAATAGGTGGGACGTCACTTTTGAAATCTTGATTTCAAAAATGTCACCTTTTGCCGGAGGCAAAACACGTCACCTTGCAAGCGAAGCGCAGCAAGATGTCACCCGGGCCAGGAGTAAAGCCTGCTAAATGATTAAAATCATCTATCGTTGTACCTTTGGACCCGGAAGATGAAAATCTACAATATTAAAAATACAATATGAGCGACATTGAAACAAGAATACAACAAAGCCAAACTAAAATATTCAAAGCGGTTTTTCCAAATACCACCAATCACTATCATACTTTATTCGGAGGAACGGCTATGTCCCTAATGGATGAAGTGGCATTTATTACAGCAACCCGTTTCAGCAAGAAGAGAATGGTTACTGTATCGACCGGTAAAATTGATTTTACAAAACCAATCCCTGCCGGAACAATTATAGAATTAGTCGGAACAGTAGTTCGGGTCGGAAGGACAAGTCTCGATGTTGAAATTCAGGTCATTGTGGAAGAAATGTATGCAGAGAAAAGGGACAAAGCTATTGTCGGACTTTTCACAATGGTAGCTGTAGATGATGAGAGGAAACCGATTCCGCTGCTGGGTTAACCTGGTTGCTGGTTGCTGGTTGCTGGTTGAACAGCCGGGTGGGAGCTGCGAGTTTGAGTGTAAACCCTATCCCGGCCTTTCCTTTGCGAGGAAAAGGAGTAAAGCTGGTTCTAACTAAATGTTACCTTGAAACTTGACTCTCTTCTCTCACACTAACCCACACACACACCGGACACTCAACCGCGGGCTCCGCCCGCACATCACCTTGCTACTTTTGAGGCGCAGTCGAAAAAAGTAGCAAGACATCACTTTTTCAGGGCTTGTCCCCTGAAGAAACATCACCTTGCAAGCCGGAGGCGCAGCAAGACATCACATTGTTGCGCGCCCACCACCACGAATGTCAACACCCCAAAAAATTACAGCCCCACAATTTCACGATTGAAATGCGAGGCTGTAATACATAATCACAAAACGTATATTTTCAGGTGCAGCTTAATGCCACACTATGGAATTATTCCACTGTCATAATAAACTCAACTCTTCTGTTGGCTATTCTTCCTTCTTCTGTTTCATTGTCGTACAAAGGTCTGTTTTGACCAAAACCTTTAGATTTCATTCTAGTTTTGGATACCCCCTTTTGAGCAAGATAATCATAGCAGGCTCTGGCACGGGAGTCAGACAATGTTTGATTGCGCTCAAGAGTTCCTGTGGTGTCTGTATGCCCTTCAATGCTTATTGAGTATTGAGGATATTTTTGCATCAGACCAACGATCTGATCCAATACGGTGAAAGACTGCGGTTTCAGATTTGCAGAGTTCAGATCAAATTGGACAGCTCTCATGGCATTATCCAAAATTGCTTTTTCTTCTTTTTTCAATTCAGGACAACCTGAGTTTCTTGCAGGACCAGGCAAATCAACACATTTGTCCAGATAATCAGCAACACCATCACCATCTGTGTCCGGGCAGCCTCTCAATAACTTGTCGCCGGGAACTGTAGGACAATCATCCAATTGATCCGGCACACCATCTCCATCCGTATCAGGACAGCCTTCATACTGAGCCAATCCAAATTCATCCGGACATTTGTCATCATCATCAGGAATACCGTCGCCATCAGAGTCTTCTACTCCGAGTGGGCATCCTTTATTTTCTGCAGGACCCGGGACCGTAGGGCAGGCATCTGTATGATCAGGAACTCCATCTCCGTCCGTATCAGGGCAGCCATTAAATTCTTTCAATCCGGCGAAAGTCGGACAGTCGTCCAGGTGATCTGCAATGCCATCACCATCTGTGTCCGGGCAACCATTGAACTGAGCAAGACCCGGAATAGTAGGACAATCGTCCAGATTATCAGGAATGCCGTCTCCATCCTTATCCATTATTTCTTTGGGCTTTGTTTCCCCAATGAGAAATTTGAATCCAATCCCATGCTGGAAACTACTTGTTTTCTCAGAAAGGCCATATCTGTAAGATATAAATGTATTCAGAAGTACTTTTCATGAAGTCGAATATCAAGACCTCCTCCAAATGGGATTTCAGCTCTGAAATCACCCGGAACATCTTTCAGTCCACCGATTCCAAGGAATATATAAGGTGTTACCGGTTTATTTATTCGGTTGAATGCATATTGCAATTGCACATCCATTCCTATGAAAGAGGAATTTTCCAGACTCTCTGAAAAGCGGGCAACTCCAGCTCTAAGTGGAACAGATAGATTTAGATTTGGTGAGATGGTCCTGCTATAAAACACTTCAAATCCGGTCTTATAATTTTGAAAATTGTCAAAATTGCCATCATAAGGGCCGCGATAGTCTACCATAATTGCTCTGAAACCAATGGCATCTTTAATGCTCGAATTTTGTGCCTGAGCTACTTGCAGGAATAGAACCAGAAAAATGAGAGATAATAGTTTATTCATAATGATGATTTCATCAATTTAATTCAAATTTCATTTCATTTCGTTCGGCAACCAGCCATGCACTCAAGTTAGAGATGCCATAAATAGTTGTGAACATTCAAAATTTCCCTCTTATTCAGGGCAAATATAAACAAAACTCTAATATATAACAATATACGATATGAGCCGTCATTGTTAGCTTTCGTCAATGTTTGCTCCTGAAAATCTATTCAAAACAATGTTTCAATCTTTGTCTTAATCAAATATTGAGAACATCTAATATAATCAGACTGCAAAAATGAGACCAAAAAGATTGATTACACCCACGGAGCATCTGTACAAATAACTTACGGATTATATCAGCCGACTGTCAATGTTATGACAAGGGATTGGGGAGGATGGTTGGATGAAATTCCTTATAAAATGGAGAATCAATTTGGTGATTTAAATACCTTTATGGTTATTTAACTTTCTTATGATTCCTGGAGCTTTTTAACTTAAGCTTTATCCAATTTAAATTTTAATTCTGCTATCAATTCAGATATATGCAACAGTAGGTGTGATTCTCCCAATAGAAAATTTAGGTCCAACAAATTTGCCTTATGGAAATGCGCCTTTAACTTTCCTGAAAAACTAGTCATTTACATTCTTGGTAAAGTAAATACACCTTCCTTTGTAAACCCATTTGAAGCGAATAATACTGTTGAAGTGATTAATGCCCTTCGATTTAAAGATTTCAGACTTTCCTAAGGTCTGTACCTTTCCACATTTATACTAAAATATCAGTTGAACACCAAATTTCTAATCCATTTTAAATTGTTATAAATCTATTATTTGATGCAAATTTTTCTCCTTTTATTTATTTGTTTTTATTCAGTTCCTGTAAAAGGAACCAATGTCAGAATGGAACAGTATTAGAAAATATGGTATGGTGCTTTCAAAATGATGGGTTAATTTAAAATAAATGTAATTGTTAAAAATGAGTTCATTCAAATTATTCCAGGCATTCTATTCTCTCTAATCCACGCATAATCTTCAACCAAAAAAACAATATTCTGTGTTGGCATCAACAGTCTAAATTTATTAGAAGAGCATTTTGAAGATGAATAAAGGTTTGGGAGAACACATTCCTTCCAATATTCAACTATTTTTATCATCATCGTTTTTATCTGATCATAATTTACAGGTTTAATAAAGAAAATCGCCTTTAGAACCAATAAATCTTAGAATAAGCAATTTCCGTTTTGGTCAAAAATTCTAAAGCTTGTTCGCCATCACAAAAGAAAATAAGCTCATTTTCATATGGCAGCTCATCAAAGACTTCTGCTAAAAGGAATTGGTCACTAAGGCTGTCTTCGATAATTATTATGGGTCCATGTTTGTTCATTTGGGTATTTTTTAAGAATAATAGCTATTCATCACTCTTTATTGACCCTTAAATGAATGGAAAGACGGAAGATTTGATTTTTATTGCACTTCAAAATGACTCAGTAATTTCACCTTTTAATTGAAACAAGCAAACCAAACGGGGCCTACTGGACCTCTCAAAGATCATTAGCCCTTATGAGTACCTGGAGCGGGCTTGAACCCCAGGTCAAACAAAGCAGCACGATAGATGAAACTTTTTAATTAACAGGTTTCATTCCTCTACATTTTTATTTGTTTTTATCTTATGGACGTTATAATTTATGCTCTCTGGGCGATATATCAAAAGGTATCATGAAAAGTCCGCTTATAATGGAGTTCTCGTTTTATAATAATACCCACACAATTAAACAAAGTGCCTGGAGTTGGTAGAATTTAGTCAATACAGTGAATTGTATGATTCAATTGAGCTTATATTTAGTCACTTGCTCCATTCCCTACCTTGCAAAGTCTAATTAAATACTCTCCAGGTTCAACAAGGTTTCTGGTTTCTTTATATGCTTCTAATCCCCTGTCATATTCACCGATCACTTGTTGATCAAAGATTACAATAAATTTTCCGTTATGCTCTTTGACTAGTTGGGCATGATTGTCTAAGAAATATTGTTGGTTTTCATTTTGCATAATAATGGTATCGATTATTTGGGTGTTAACATGATACGATTTTATGTGACTATTAGTTACAATAAAAAATTTGTAATCTGCATTACAGGCTGTTGAAATTCAATTACTTGCAAGGTGTTTCTGGTTAATTGCTAAATTAATTCAATTGCATTTAAAGTTCGCCTTTTTTTTGAGAAAAAAGATATGGATTTCATTCTCAAATCTTCCTTGTTTTGAACCCTGTTTCGATAATCTTCATCGCAAAAAGTCTATTTCTATAATTACAAAGGATCCCTTTTATATTAATTCTCAAACACCCTGCTCAAACCTGAGTTGATATTGATCCTGATTTACCAATTTCATTTCTCCAGTGAATCAAAGGTATTAATGAACACACACTGCTGAAGGAGATATATCTTTGAATATTGACAATGTCTTGATCATAAAGTTTAATCATTATAACATCACTACTGTCAAAAAATGTCACACAATCAGTTGAGTCAAGTATGGACTTGAAATTAAATTTTATGTTTAGAGGACTTATATCTCCACAATATTCCTCCTTTCCTTTCAAAAAGTTCTTTTCAATTTCTGAAAAATAATATGAAACAATAACTGGTTCATCCACAAAGTCTGTGTTTGGAATGCCGGCAGAATATTCCAGATTTTTGGTAAAAATGCTGCGGGATGTGATTAAGTAAACTTGTTTAACAGATGCTTCATCACTTGCAAACAGTATGCCTTGTCCTTTTGCTCCATTTGTTTCAATCAAAACAACATGTGGAGTAGGCCCTTGGGGGTAATATTGCGCCTTGAGATCCAAAGAAGAGACAAGAATCAGAAATACAAAGACTTCCTTCCAGCTTACAGTCAATTTCATAGTTTTACTTATATTAAGGTATGTATAATATCGCTTATGAATGCAAAGCGCGGATGATCAAAAGACTTAAATATAACAATCTATATTGAACAAATAAAAACGGGGCTTACTGACCTTTCAAAGATCAATAGCCCCGTTAGGAGTACCCGGAGCGGGACTTGAACCCGCACGCCCAAAAGAGCACAGGATTTTAAGTCCGGCGTGTCTACCATTCCACCATCCGGGCGATGGGGTGTGAGTTGGTGTGTGGGTGTGAGTGTGAGTGGGGTTTGAGTTTCTTGTTTGCGATGCAAACAAGTGTGTAAGTGAGAAATTAATATTTCTTACTACTTACTGGCTCATCCCAAAAACACAGCACATCAACACATTCAACACATTCACCGCTTTCTGACAGACCGATATTCCAAGTATCCCTACTTAGCAAATCTGCCAAAAAATAAAACCCTCTACTTGCAGAGGGTCTTGTTGGAGCGAAAGACGAGACTCGAACTCGCGACCCCGACCTTGGCAAGGTCGTGCTCTACCAACTGAGCTACTTTCGCTTAGAGAGCGCAAATATATACTAAGTAGCTCCAATTTTGCAAGCAATCACTCAGCATTTTTTTATTTCAAAGGCATAAACTTAGTAATGTTTTGAGCCTGAAAGAGATACGTACAATCTTTTTTACAGATTTTGCACATATTCTTTTGATTTGATTTCAATAAAGATGCAATTAATCAATATTCTCAACTCCCTCCTTCAATCTACCAATATATATTTCTTCAATTTATGATTCTGTTTATAATAACTTTCTTTACTGCCATTGATATCTATTCTTACAATTCTACTCCCGGCTATGCCATAAATTAATCCACTGGTTAAACCCACTGGAACTCCTACTAATAGTGCTGACTGAAAGTAAGTAAAATAATAAAAGTGTTCAGTCTTAGCAAGCCCAATTATACCACCCACGACGAATCCAGCTAAACCCCCAATTAACATTCTTTTCCAAAACTTTCCCTTTTGCCAAATTCAATTTTTTGAATTTCTTTTACTTCCATCTCGTGCAGACCTAATGATGATGAAGCAAGAAGTGATGAATTGGAAATTGAAATCGAAGAATCTTTTTAATTGATATAGATATCCTTCAACAAAAGTTGAGTCAGATATCATAAATATTCTTGCACTTTGTGCTTTACTCTTTTTCTGAACCTGGGAATATCCCAATTGTATATTTAAACTAAGAACATAAAATAATAGTAGTTTACAATGCTTCATTTTTGTAAATTTTAACGATATTATGATTTCATTAAGGCCCTATTAATTTGTGATTTGTTAAAAAACATTCAGACTAGACAATATAACTAATATTCTCTCCATCACCAAGTTTATAAATTCGGAATTTAAAAACGAAATGCCAATACAAAATATGATTGAATGGTGATACATGGACCTGTACGTTTACACAGGAATTTTATTCATTCCACAAACAAATTTATCGGGAAGAGCGAGCTAAATATGCAAATGTTTCAATAGATAAATTGAATAAGTTGTCTGGCAAATTGGGGTTTATTTCAAAAAAAATCTGGAAAAACATCAATTTATTATTGATTATCAATGAAGTGAAAACTACATTTACTGGTATATATTCATCGCACGCATTTTGACATTGAAATGAATTCATCATTTAACCATTGCATTATGAATAAGGCAGTACTTCTGACACTTGGAATCCTAATCATCTTTGCATGCAAAAAGACTGAAGATGATCCACAGAATGATTTCGATTTTGGAAAAAACAGGTTTACAACTGAAGTCAATGGTGATAGCCGCGAATACTTTGTTCATGTCCCTCAAAATTATGATAAAACAGACCCGATTCCCATAGTTTTTATGCTGCATGGAACTAGCGGAGACGGAGAGAAATTTTATAATATTTCCGGATGGAAAGAACTGGGAGAAAAAGAAGAAATTCTGACAGTTTATCCCTCCTCCTGGTCTTATTGCATTATCGAAGATGGGGAAACGAAAAATACCACTAAATGGAATATGTATCCCGGAGCTTTTGAATTTTGCAATGGGCAAACTCCCAGAGACGATATAAAATTCCTTCGTCAGGCATTGACTGAAATTAAGACGAGGTTTACAGTTGATGAGAAGAGAGTATATCTTGTTGGTTTCTCAGCCGGGGGCCAAATGGCTTTCAGATGCGGAGTTGAAATGAGTGATGTACTGGCAGCTGTGGTTGGTAGTGCTGCATCTACTCCTGGAGATAGTACTTTTGTGCCTTTGAGAAACCTGCCTATTATATTTCAATTGGGTAATGAGGATGACAGATATTTTAGCAGCCCTGCTCCCTTAAGCGGATTGGATTATGCATTGAATAATATTCCTGTTTTTCAAAGAATCGTCAATAGCCACATTACCACTTTTGATTATTCAAGTAATTATAGGATCACAGGGGACACCAACTCGGTTGTCATTGCTACTTACCCTCCTATTCCTGCTACTGATAACAGGGAATTCAGCGTTTCAATTATTAAAGATATGGGACACCTTTACCCAAATGGTGTTAACCACTGGATGAAAGGAGCAGAAAAAAACTGGGAATGGTTTAAGCAGTATACGCTGCCTTAACTTCAACAGGACTATTCCAGCGGCTGTCAACTACCTTCGCCACTTATAAACTCCAAAACTTCCAGACTGTAAGCAATTCAAGCTCTTAGCTCCTCTAATGAACCTCAAACCATACTTTTACCCTTTTCTCAAACTCCACTATACTCTTTATCGATTAAGCGCTTAAATGGCTGTTAAATCGCAAAGGCACCGGACGAAGCCCTTCTAATAAAAAACATCCGACGTGTAAACACGCCAGATGCCAAACTAACAACAAGTAGAAATTTCTCACTATCTCTCTTGTTTCCCAAACAATGTGCTTTAATTAATTTTTCATGAATCGATAAGTTTTAACCACATTATCAGATTCCAGTTCTATAAAGTAAAATCCTGATGATAGAAGCTGATCCAATGCAATCTGCAATTGATGAGTTCCTTTTAGGATATCCACATTTGTCACAAAACGAGTGCGGCCCATTAAGTCAAATACACGGATTTTACCTGAAGAGGCATTTACAGCCGTATATCGTACATTAACTTCCTTGTCAGCCGGGTTTGGAAATAATTCAGTTACCTGAATGTTTCCTGTTCCATTTTTCAATCCTGAAAAAGTCTCTGCTGAGCCGCAACTAAATGTTTGTTCACAATTCACTGGGCAACCGTTGCTATCTACTATTCTCAATCTTACAGTAACATCTGAAAATCCAACATTAATAGTAATCATTGAACTCCCCTGTCCTCCTGCGATATAGCAAGCACCACCTTCCACTTCCCAGAAGTAATCATATGGGCCTTCGATATCCGTACTTACTCTGATATTATCACCATTGCAAATCATTGAATCCATAAGCTCCATATTGCAGTCAAGATCAGAATTGCTGATCAATTCTATCTCCTGAGATACAGTGGCAATATTTCCACATTCATCTTCCGCAACCCATGTTCTGGTCAGATTCACAGCACCATTTCTGTCAACTCTCGTTTCTGAAAATGTAAGTTCTACCTCACCACATAAGTCAGATACTTTAGGTGCAATTACTTCCGGAAGATCACCACATGTAATTTGCTGATTGACCGGAATATTTGTGAATACAGGTGCTTGGGTATCATTGAAATTGACATAAATATTAAACTCAGTCACATTTCCACATACATCGTTTGCAGTCCATTTGTACTCCATTCTTCTGATAAATCCATCAACTCTGCAATCAGCAGCAAAAACTTCATTAATCTCAAAACGGATTTCGTCTCCCGGGCATGAGTTCATCAGTCGTGCCTGTCTAAGGTTAAATTCAATTTCTTGATCTGCACATTCCAGATCAAATTCAGTTTTATCTTTAATCATTCCTAAAACCGGATGCGATACTACTAACTCCGGAATCAATTGTGTTCTCATCAGGATTGTTTGTTCCATTTCTGAAACCATTCCACAATCGTTTGTCAATTTAATCGTACGGCGCATAGTACCCGGCAAGCCACAATCAGAGTACATACTCTCAATTTTTACTTCAGGGATTAATTCTTCTCCTGTGCATGGATCAGTGAATGCAGGCAAAGCGGGAACCGGCATACCTGTCACACAAATTACTTTTTCTATTCCTTCAAACATATCAACTCCCATGTTGGTCATTGTTATCTGCTGCTTCATTGTTTTTGTGTTACCACATTTATCTTCTGCAGTGATATTTCTCTGAATAGTCATGTAATCAGGGCATTCTGAAAAAGTGCGTGAAATTTCATCTACTCTAACACTCACTTCAGAACAATCAGTTACATAAGGAGCAGGAATTGCTTGTCCGCACATTACTATTAGATGGCTTGGTGAATGAATCACCGGAGCTGTATTATCCATAAGATTAACTGACAGAACAAACACGCTGGTCTGAAGACATTCATCAGTTGCAGTCCAGGTCAGTTTGACAGTTTTCATAAATTCATTTTCAAAACAATCGCCTTCGTACATCAATTCTTCTTTGAAGTCAACATTCAGAATGTTGCTGCAGCCTGCACTTACTAAAAGGTCTTGTTTTCCGATTCCGCTTATCGTATTGGCTCCCATGAAACCACATTCTACCAGAATGGTATCTCCGCTTTGCGCATTATTGAAAGATTCGCCCTTCCATTCGAAAACCGGACCATTTTCAGAGCTTGCTACTATTTGCTGATACTCTGCTGAATTGTTACATCCATCCGTCAAAATCAGTGTTCTGATAATATCTTGCTGTGCCGGATTACAGGTACTTGCTACGTTGTTTTCTGTTACTTCAAATGCAACTCCTGAACATGATTCTGCAATGATCCATTTATCTTCAACAAATGGACCAGGACAAACCAATTCCTGCCAGTTTTGAATAACCGGAGCAGTGGTATCTGTAAGTCTGATTTGCATTTTATATTGCCCCTGAACTCCGCAAGAGCTGGTAGCAGTCCACACAAATTCATATGCCTGAACATAGCCGTCTGCAATACAGTCAGCAAAACCCATGAATTCATAATCAAATGTAACCCGCAGGTCTGAATTAGACTGGCAAGCATCCGAAGCCTGCATGCTTCTGAAGTCAAGATCATATACCCAGGCAGGTAATCCACCTTCAAAACATTCAACTTCCATGATTTCTCCATTGGCAAGGTTGCCGGTAATATCTGTATTCCATGTAAATTCAGGAGCGGTATCATTTATCACATTTACTACCTGAGTATCTCTGGCTACATTTCCGCAATTATCTGTTCCGGTCCAGATTCTTAAGATCTGATTGGCAGTCTGGCAATTTCCTTCTATAACTATTTCTTCAAATGTTACTTCTGCACATTCACATTCATCTACTACTGTAATGTACTCGCTCCAGGTCTGTGCAATAGTTCCGCAAGGTAAAGCACTAGCAGTTGCAGGAATCGCATCACAACTCACCGTGATATCATCAGGTACACCCACCAAAACCGGTGCGACTTTATCCTCCACCTGGATCACGATATTAAATGATGCAGTGTTTCCACAATTATCTGAGGCAATCCATTGATATGTCATTTGTAGTAAATATCCATCAGCATAACAGTCCTCACTTGCACTTGAGGTAGCTGTAAATGCTACACTAGCATCCTGAGAACAATTATCGGTAATAACTGCCATTCCTTCCAATAACGCTTCTACGTTCCAACCGGCAGTATTGCTTTCACATTGAACGCTGATTTTTTCTCCATTTGACAAAATTCCAAGTGTAGGATGCTGTACAGTAATAACAGGAGATTCATCATCAATTATAGTAATGATCTGATCGCAGCTGGCAGTATTTCCGCAAGCATCTGAAACAGTATAAATTCTGGTAATGATCAATGGATCAGATCCACAGCCACTGCCTCCATTATTGCTTTCTACAAAACTTACATTACCGGTGCTGCAATTATCTGAAGCAAGGATTTGACTTGAATTTGCTGAAGGAACTTCTTCAATGCAAACAAATTGCAGATCGGCAGGGCAGTTTTGAATGACTGGTGAAATTTCATCAACTACAGTTATTGATTGTTCGCATGCACTTGTATTTCCACATGCATCAGTAGCAGTATATGTTCTGGTAATGATTAAAGGATCGTTACCACAGCCAGAGCCTCCATTATTAGTTTCTTGCATTGTTACAAGAGCATCACCACAATCACTTGAAGCAGTAACAGAACCTGCAGCAGGAAGATCATTGATACAATCAAACTGTAAGTCTGAAGGGCAATTTTCAATTACCGGAACTGACTCATTAAGAATAGTAATAAGTTGAGTACATACACTAGTGTTACCACATGCATCTGTAGCTGTATATGTTCTGCTTATGATCAGTGGATCATTTCCGCATCCTGAACCTCCATTGTTACTTTCAAGCATTGAGATAGTAGCTTCACTGCAAATGCTGGAAGCGGTCACAATAGATACAGCCGGAAGATCGTCGATACACACTATTTGCTGGTCTGCAGGACAGTTCTGTATTACAGGAACTGATTCATTTATAATTGTGATTAGTTGAGTGCAGGCACTTGTATTTCCACAAGCATCAGTGGCAGTATATGTTCTGGTGATAATTAATGGATCTGAAAGACAAGCAGTTCCGCCATTATTAGTTTCTGCCAAATTTACAACAACATTGTTGCAATCAGCTGAGGCAGACAATTCCACAGCAGCGGGAACATCTTCAATACAAGTTAATAGCAAGTCAGAAGGACAATTCTGAATTACAGGGGCCGTGTTATCGATCAAGGTAATGAGCTGAGTGCAAACACTACTGTTACCGCATGCATCACTTACTGTGAAAGTTCTGTTGATAATAAGCGGATCTGAAGCACAGCCTGATCCATTGTTACTAATATCCAAAACATCAATTACTGGATCTGCAACAAATGCGCAATTATCAGTTACTGAAATCAAATTGGTATTTCCCGGATCCAAATCATCTATACAATTAATAGTCACCTCTGCAGGGCAATTAATAATGACCGGTGCCTCATCATCTACTATATTCAGAATTTGTGCACAACTTGCAGTATTTCCGCAAACATCACTTACTACATAGGTTCTCTGAATTACGAGAGGATCTGAACTACATCCTGAACCGCCATTATCAATATCATCGAATGTTATTGCAAGGTCTTCAGTAATCGTACAATTATCAGTAGCAACAATCAACTGAACGTCACCGGCAACAAGGTCAGCCACACAAGCTATATTTACTTCTGAAGGACAGCTGGTAATTACAGGAGCCTCATCGTCTGTCATATTGATTGTTTGAACACAAGTTGCTTCATTTCCGCATGCATCCTGCACCGTATAAATTCTGCTGGTAATGGCAGGGCTTGCACCGCATCCATTTCCACCAATGAAAACATCCGTGCTGAACATAATCAGGTCGCCGGCTGCTGTGCAATTATCTGTTGCAACTAAAAGTCCGATATCACTGGCAGGTAAATCAGCTCCACATGCAATTGTGATAGCCGGAGGGCAAAAACTGATGACAGGAACTTCTTCGTCATTGACAATTATAGTTTGAACACAAGTAGCTACATTTCCACAAGCATCTGTTGCAGTGAATAAGCGAGTGATAGTGAAACCGTTTTCACATGTAAGATTACTTATGACATCAGGTGCAAGAGTTACAACTACTGCAGGATCACAAGCGTCAGTGACGATAGCAGCAGATACAGAAGCTGCCGGAGCATCTCCAACACATCCCACTGTCAATGTTGCAGCGCAGGTAATCACTGGAGCTACATTATCTATAACGGAGATGATTTGCTCACAAGTGGCAGTATTTCCGCAAATATCAGTTGCTGTATAAGTACGCAGGACTTCACATTGGACTCCGTTGTTGGCAACCTGGGTAAAAGTTAGATCTATCAAACCTACACAGTTATCATTTGTAACCACTCCCACTCCGGGAACCGGAAAGTCCAGACCACAAGTAACGCTGGCGGTTGGGGGACAAGTGATTGTAGGGGCGATATCATCCTGGATAGTCATATTCTGTGCACAGGTCCCTGTGTTTCCACATACATCCGTAACAGTATAGATCCTTAAAATTGAAAACCCGGTTGCGCAGCTTGTTCCTGTTAGAACATCCGGAGCAACTGTTACATCCAAGATACCGCCACAATTATCAGCGATCAGGGAAATATTAGTATCAGGTACCGGAGCGTCAGCAACACAGGTTAGTGTCAGATCAGCAGGACAGATAATGGTCGGTGAACCAGCATCTGCGTAACAGTGATTACCTGAACACAAGTGGCAGTATTACCACAATCATCCGTAGCGGTATAAGTTCTTGAAATTGTATAATTATTTGCACAAATGAAGTTACTAACTACATCGGCTCCTACACTAATGGTCACTGCATCACCACATCCATCAGCACCTGCAATTTGAGAAATATCCGCAGCAGGTACTTCAGCAGCGCATGTGAAACTAAGGTTTGCGGGACAAGTAATGGTAGGTAGGGCAGCATTATTAACAGTAATAATTTGTGCGCAGGTACCGGCGTTTCCACATTCATCCGTGGCAGTATAAACTCTTGTTATAGTATATTGATTATTACAGATTACATTGGAGATAGCATCGGCCAAAACAGTTACAGTCACTGCTGCACCACAATTATCTGTTGCCCCGATTCCTCCTGGATTTGCAGCAGGAACATCCGATACGCAGGAAACTGCTACATCAGGAATACAAGTCAATACGGGAGCGATTGCATCAAGGACAGTAATAATTTGTTCGCAAGTACTTATTGTACCGCAATCATTTGTTGCCCGATAAACTCTTGAAATCGCGTAATTATTCTCGCATGTGTAATTTTGAATGACATCAGCATCTACTGTCAAAGTAGCGCAATTGCCAATAATTGTAATAGCTCCTAAATTAGGAACAGGGACCGCTGAAGAGCAGGAAACTGTTATTGTTGGTGGGCAAGAGATACCGAAATCCAAAGCACAAATAGAAGCCACATTATCAGACAAACTTATTGCGCCGGCAGTTGTTAAGGCGCGACCTTCAATAGAAGATCCTGACAGGAGACTAATTGCTCCTGCCGCTATTATATTACCTCTAAAGAAAGAATTGACTCCCAAATCTACCGCTCCATTGATCTGCCAGAAGATGTTACAGATTGATGCGCCATTAATAAGTGTTACAGAGGAATTGGTAGCACTTGCGAAAGCTCCATCGATTTGAATGATAAATATAGAGGTTGGATCTTCCTAATCCATTCAGCACCAGGTTGCCATTCAAAGTGGATGCCGCACCGACGCAGTGTACTCCGGGTGTCAGTATCTGACCGTTTCCGAAAGTTACACCTACGACATTGTTACAGATCAAACCATCGAGGTATTCATATGCATCTAACACATCTATTGCTGCCTGAGCAGTTAATGTATTGGCTACATGCGAATTTCCTATTAGAACACCGGGTGGGAATGCTGCGTAGGCGCCGGTGTCAGTTCCTACATCACCTGTAACTACAGATGCACCTGTTACAGTGAAGGCTCCGGCTGCCGTAAAAAAAGCAAAACCTGATGTCGTGCCGAGATCAGGTAATTGTGAATAGAGTGTAGAAGGGATGATGTAGGCAAATAGCACTACCGTGAAAAGTAAGAACTTTTTCATAAAACATTGTTAAGGTTGTTAAATTCTGAGAATCCGAAAGCAACAAGAATAAACAATCACCCTCCGTCTCCTATTAGGGTGGGATGCATTCTTTTCAAAAAATTTTATATGGTTGCCACCTACAAAATTTTCTCGATTTAGTCCAATATCAGAAGGGAAATTGAATTAGGTAAGAATTTACTAGTGGAATAACAAGGTCTTACTATTACTGACTTCAAAGAGATGTTAAGTAAAGATACACCATTTTTAGAACATTAACATTTTATTTATTTTATTTTATGAAAATTTGAATCACTTTAAATTTACCAAAATACAAATTAAAGATTTTTATATGATGTTAATTACTGATTTACATTATATTATTATATTTTCATTAATAGTTTATTTTGTACAATTTAGAAAAAATAAAATATTATAAATTTTGAATTTTGTTTCCAAATGTTTATATAGCTCCCTGATTTTGGGTTTTGCAATCCAAAAATTAATTGAAATCGTAAGTGCAGCCGTATCAATCTACACAACGATACACATATTGAAGCACAATGAACCCGGACCTGAGAAGTGCCGGGTTTTTTTATTGATCTGAGCATTCCCGTCCAAATCCGCGACCCCAATTTTGGGGGCGCATAAGCTATGGCTATTGGCGAGCAGCCGAAGATCAAAAGTCGGTTTGAAAATTCTCCAAGGGGTTTCCTCGGTGAAAATCTGGTTGGATATAATACGCTCAAATTTATTTTTGGGTTGTTTAAAATCAAAATCGACAAAACAAGAACTCTCCGACCCCATGGAAGTCATCAGTACACATAATCTGGTCAAACAATATGGATCCACCCATGCGGCAGATAATATCTCCATTCATGTCAATAAGGGAGAAATATATGGATTCCTGGGACTGAATGGTGCAGGTAAAACGACCTTGATCAGAATGCTCTTAGCTATGATTCAGCCCGACAAAGGTGATATATTTCTCTTTGGACAAAAACTTGACAAGAAATTTCAGAGGTGGAATGAGATCGGATACCTTGTTGAAACACCTCACGCATATCCTGATTTGACCGTTTTGGACAATCTCAGAGTATTTTACAAATTTCGAAATCTAAATAAACCTAACCTGATTGATGAAATCATCAGCAAACTCAAACTGGAGAAATATCGTAACAGTCGTGCAAAAGTGCTTTCTCTTGGAAATCAACAGAGACTGGGTCTTGCTAAGGCACTTATGCACCAACCAGCATTACTGATTCTCGACGAACCAATCAATGGCTTGGATCCGGAAGGTATTGTAGAAGTCAGGGAATTGTTACAAGAGCTGACCCAAAATGGTTCCACTGTATTACTCTCCAGTCACATTCTGGGAGAAATCTCCAAAGTGGCTACCCGAATAGGAATCATTCATGAAGGGAGATTAATAAGAGAATTGAATACTGAGGAACTCTTCTCACAGCTTCACAAAAAGTTAATCATCAGAACAAGGAATAACAATGAGGCTATTAATTATCTGTATGATGCAGGATACTCCGCCATCAAAACAGCTGATAACAGTATTGAAATAAAAGACCCGGACGCCATTCAATTTCCGGAAAAGATATCACGGTTTTTGGTTGAAAAGGATTTACCTCCGGTTCAATTGAGCACATTCACAGAAGATCTGGAAATGTATTTTTTGAGAACTATACAGACATCAAAAAGTCAAATCTCATGAATGTACTATATGCAGAATTAATAAAATTGAAAAATGCCAACATCGTCTGGCTTAGTTTTATCGCATTCGGCCTGGCTCCTGTTATGGGGGCAGTATTTATACTCATCATGCGAGATCCGGATGCGCTGGCAAATGCAGGAGCTCTAAGTCTTAAGATTGAGGCTATGGGTATCAAACCTGACTGGAATGCATATCTGGGAATATTGACCCAGGCAATTGGTGTAGGAGGAGTTCTGGTCTTTGGTTTTGTAGCGAGCTGGATATTTGGACGGGAATATACAGATGGGACAGTAAAGGATCTTCTGTCTCTCCCAAGTTCACGTAGCAGCATCTTAAATGCAAAGTTTATCATTTATATCTTTTGGTGTGTTGGGCTTTGCATTTCGAATTTGCTCACTGGATTAATTCTGGGCTATTTTCTCCAATTCCCATCATTGAACATGACTGAGACATTGAATCACTTAGCCATTTATTTCAATACCGCGTTTTTGACTATTATTATAGGAACTCCGATTGCATTCTTTGCTTTGAGAGGCAAAGGATATATGGGAGCTCTGGGATTTGTGGCATTAACACTGGTTATAGCTCAGATAATTGGGGCGAGTGGATACGGATCATTTTTCCCCTGGGCCGTCCCCGGTTTATACAGTGGTATCAGTCAGGAATATAAAGCATCTCTCAATGCATTTAGCTATGGGATTGTATTCCTAACAGGCCTCATAGGATATATCGCAACAATCTTTTATTGGAGGTATGCAGATCAACAGTGATAATTCAGAGACTGTGGAAAAGAACCATTTTTAAGCAATCTTTTTTGCAGCTCCTGTCATAGTAACTCTTGCCATTAATAATCCACTAAAAATTGATATCCCCAGAAATAATAAGCCTTTGATCAAAGTAAGGTTAGTGCTACTGCTGAGTATTATAAAAAGACTTAAAGTCAACATCTTACTGAAGAAAAATATGAAATAAAGAGTAAATATTCTCTTGAAGTCATGTGTTTCAATGGATCTGATTTTTAGTACGAAAGCCATAATTGCATACTCAGCATTTGGTATATCTTCAGCATTGATAAGTGCTCCAAAAGCAAAAAGGATAATTGCTAATACAGAAAATAGAAGCAGAAAACTTAATGGCTTCATAAATGTATAATTTTCAAGAGCTAGGACCACTATCCATACCCCTCAGATTTATGATTCAAAACATGGGTTATCATCAAACCACCCAATAATGCGATAATGATTAAAATGCCAATTTTGCTCAGAGGTATTGGTGAATTAGAAATCCATTTGTCATAGAGTTCATAGACAAAAATGCAGGCAGCAAAAATGAATGTTGATCTATAAAATTGAAAATTACTCATCATTTAAAACTTTGAAATTTATAAGCACATCGAACATTACAAGCTCAGTAATCTACTTCGAATTATCTCAAAATTAAGGTATTTATTCAAAACATAAAAATAATTTATTTCTTTAATATAAACAGATTCAGAGTTTTTAACAGAATCAATACTTCCGGTGAGGATGATCACATTCAATTGAATGAATGCTGTAGAATTCATACAATAAAATCAACGAATTTCAATACATTGTTATCGCATTACAATCACACCAATTTATCATTATTTAGATCTGGAATCACACACTTTTCATTCATCTTCAAATCAAGCACATATGAAAATTTGCTTTACCCTTCTGATTACGCTCATCAGTATTATTTCAGGAAGTATCCATGCTCAACTAAACATCAAAGGAAAAGTCCTGGATATTTCAGATCAACCTATTCCGGGCGTGAGTATCCATGAAAAGGGAACCAACAATGCCGTACTTAGCAATAATGATGGAAGTTTTGAAATTGGAAATCTTCGTTCAGAGTCTGTTTTAGTTTTTAATATGTTGGGATATTCAACCAAAGAAATAAGCATATATGATGAAACCTTTCTCGAAGTCAGAATGGAGGAGAACATATTGACTTTATCCAGGGTAGAAGTTGTGGGAAGCAGGAGTTTGAACCGCTCAGCGACAGAAACCCCGGTTGCCATTGATATCATACCAATTGCTGAACTAATCAATTCCACCGGACAACTGGATATCAATCAACTGCTTCAATATGCTGCTCCTTCCTTCAATTCAAACAGGCAATCAGGCGCTGATGGAAGCGACCACGTCGATCCTGCAACTTTAAGGGGATTGGGCCCTGACCAGACATTGGTTTTAATAAATGGCAAACGCAGGCATCAATCTGCATTAGTAAATATTTTCGGAGCAAGAGGAAGAGGGAATACCGGAACGGATCTAAACTCCATTCCTGCTTCGGCAATTGAACGAATTGAGATCCTTCGTGACGGAGCAAGTGCACAATATGGTTCTGATGCTATTGCAGGAGTAATTAATATTGTGTTAAAATCAAACGTAGATGAATTCACGGGAAATGTAGTTGAGGGATGAGGCAGGCAAAATTTAGGGATGACCGCAATTTTGATGGTGAAACATA
>JADJJU010000019.1 GCA_016706365.1 Saprospiraceae bacterium | reverse complement strand
TGGAGCTAATCTCAGCATAAAGGTAACATCGAGAATGACGTACTTATTCTTTCCTTCATTCTTGAAAAAAGAATCCCTGTAACCAAATGCACATTGATCTCTATCAAATACTTCTACTTCCAGTGTTTCTTTATTCAATGCAGATAATTCCACAAAAATATCTTTGAGCTCCACGCCGTATGCTCCAATATTCTGAATAGGTGCAGCTCCCAGGGTGCCCGGGATCAAAGACATATTTTCCAGACCTCCCCAATCATTTTGCAAAGTCCACAATACAAACTCGTGCCAATTTTCACCTGCTCCTCCCTTGACTTTCACATGATCACCTTTGATATCAAAATGTCTCCCACGTATTTTATTGAGAGCAACCAATCCTTCAAAATCTTTTGTGAAACAAATATTACTCCCTCCACCCAGAATAAAATGATTGTCAGGGTAAAGTTTGAGCAAGTCCGTTAAATCATCAACATCTTCAAATTCAGCAAATGCATTGGCACTCACCTCGAAACCGAAAGTGTGCAAAGTTTGAAGCGATTTATTCTCTTTGATGTTCATAGCTCTGAATTCTGTCGGCGAAAATAGAGGATAAAATTCAGATTGAGGAAGATTGTTGTTTGAGTGGGTGTTTTGTGCAGGTGTGTGGGGAGATCGATATGATTGAAGTGAGAGTGGTGCGCGGGGGTAAGGAGTGTGGGAAGATTGATGTGAGGGTGGGTGTGTTGTGTAGGTGTGGGAGGAGATTGCTGTGAGGGTTAGCGTTTTATGTTGGAGTGGGAGAAGATTGATAAGATTGGGGTGTGAGTGCTGTGTGGGGGTAAAGAGTGTTGGAAGATTGAAAGGATTGATGAGAAGATTACAAATGCAGTTGGCTGTTTATATCTAAAATCTGATTATTTTTATATATCATTTTTTAAAAATACTGTATTTCAATGCTTTATGAAATATAAGTTTTCAATTTTCATGAACAAAATCCAATTAATTATCGGTTGCTATTTGGCTTTTTAATCTGAAATCTGAAACCGCTGAAAGCTGAAATCTGAAATTAGGCCCCGTAGTATTATCCAGCACAGAATGGTAACGTCTATAATTGCGGTGCCTGAAACCTGACATCTGAAATAAGTCCCTCCCAGTTTTCTTACCTTTGACAGATACAAAAAGAAATATGCTCTCATTCCAAATCGGTCAAAAAGTATTTCTGCGCTTTGAGCAGGAATGGGCTACAGTCGTAAGTCTTGATTCAGATCCGTTTTTGGAAGTGCAGGATCAGTCCGGCAGCAGATTCCTGGTTGATTCAGATGATGTGCTCTCTGAGGAAGAATATCATTTTGAAAAATTGGAAAAACCTGTTCAAACGACAAGCCAGGTTAATTCCAATAGTTCTGAAAAACAATTTGGTATGGAGGAGCTGAGTGCAGGCTTGTATATTTTGTTAAAGCCAAATGATGATCAGCCGATTTCAGAAGAATATCAATGCTGGCTACTCAATACCAGCGCATTTATTTGCAGTTTTCATGCCACCTTAATTACGCTTGATTCTGAGCCATATATAGAAGAAAGTATTTTGGACAATTCAGCTCCATTTATGTTGTGTGAGATCTATAAAGAAGATATTGGTTCACAAGCGAGAATTGATTTGATTGTAGGATTCGAAATCCCCGGTTCTAAAAACACTAAGCAAAATCTAAGATTTAAAATTCAACCCAAAAAAATACTGGAATCCCCATTGAGAAAAGCCACAGATGGCACTGAGTATAAAATATTTCAAATGCTGACGCTTGAGCAAATCCTTCCTTCTACTAATTCAAAATGGACAATTGCTTCATCAGGTCCCAAAAAATCAAAATTGCAGGGCAATTATTTCCCACTCATAGATATACAAAGTAAAGCTGCATTTTCTCTCGATCTCGATCTTCATGCGGAGAAAATCATGCATAATCATAAATCCTCTTCTCAAAAAGACATAGTCGAACGTCAGATGAAAGTATTTGAACAATATATTCATGATGCTATCCGGCATGGAATTGACAGAGTATTTATCATCCATGGCATCGGTGAAGGCAAGCTAAAAGAACGGATTCATCAAAGATTGGACCAGATGAGTTTCGTCTCAAAATTCAGGAATGAATTCCATCCGAAGTATGGCTGGGGCGCAACGGAAGTGGAGTTTTGAGCAGATTGGGGTTAGGGTGGAGTGTTTGTGAGTTGAGCGTTTGGGAAGATTGATGGGATTGTTGTGTGGGTGAGAATTAAAATGTAGGAGTAGGAGAAGATTGATATAGATTGATGGGATTGATGGGATTGATAAGATTGAATTAGTTTGAGTTAAATTGATAGGATATAGGAGATTGAAAAGTTTGAAAAGATTGATAGTATCAAAGGAATAAAATCGGCTGTTATATGGCTGTTTTAAATCTCAAAAATCTGAAAACTGAAAGCTGAAACCTGAAATCTAAAGTCCTTGCGCATGTGACTCATCCCTTGGATCGGCAGCTCCTTCCAGCGTTTTATCCTGCAATACACGTATAGCAGCAATAGCTCCCATGGATGTTATTTTTCGAATTTTATGGCCCCTTTCTTCGAGAGATTTTAACACTTCAGGATTCCAATCCATATCTTCCACAACAATTTCGTCTGGCAGATATTGATGGTGAAATCTTCTGTTAGCCACTGCCTCCGCGAGCGGCAATTCAAACTCTGCAACATTGAGAAATACCAGCAAAACCGAGCTTATAATAGTCGGTCCTCCCGGAGCACCCAAAACCATAAATAATGCTCCATCTTCTTCAATAATTGTCGGAGACATAGAACTTAGCATTCTTTTATTTCCTTCGATGGCATTGGCTTCTGCTCCTACCAGTCCATATTGATTGGGAACACCCGGAGCCATGCTGAAATCATCCATTTGATTATTCAGAAAATATCCACCCTCTTTGACAAATATTCCGGAGCCATAATTAGAGTTTAATGTAGTTGTGATTGCAACTGCATTTCCTGCTGCATCTACAATAGAAAAGTGTGTTGTTTCATAGTGTTCTTTCGGCGAAGCAGCAGGTAGGTTTCGATCAATGGCTTTTACATCACTCGCAAAGTTGGGATTATATTCCAGCATTTGATTTGTCAAAAAAGCAGTACTCAGCAGTTTGTTTTGATCGATAGCAACAAAATCAGGATCTCCCAGAAAAGTTGCTCGGTTTGCAAAGGCCCTTTTGGACGCTTCCACCACAAGATGAATATTGTAGGCTGAGTCCCATGCATTCATTTCCAGTGAAAATGGTTCAATCATTTTCAAAATTTGGATCAAAGTTAAGCCTCCACTGGAAGGCGGTGCCATACTATGTATAGTATATTTTTTATAAGTGGAAGAAACAGCATCCCGCCAAATCGGTTTGTATGAAGACAAATCCTGAATACGTATGATCCCGGATAAATTTCGCACAGCCTGGGTCAGATAAATTGCATTACCACCTTTGTAAAAAGCATCAGCACCCTCATCGGCTATTCTCTCCAGCATATTTGCCAATTCCGTCTGCCTTAGTAAATCACCTGTGACCCACTTTGTTTCCTTCACGAATGGTATGGGATAGTCGTTATTGTCCTGGAATAATTGTTTGAATTTATTGAGCCTTTCTGCCTCTGCCTCAGTTATAGCAAATCCCTCTCTTGCCAACTCTATTGCCGGTTGCAACAGATCACCGAAAGCAAGATTGGGCTTCAGGGAATGATACATTTCCCACATTCCGGCAACAGTTCCGGGTATTCCGACTGCTAAGCCGCTCTCCATCACAGATTCTGTACTATCACTAAGAAACATATCGCGATAAGCATCTGAGGGAGCTTTCTCACGAAAATCAAGTGATTGGACAAGGCCTTCAGAATTTCTGTAAACCAGAAAACCACCTCCTCCGATATTACCTGCACGAGGAAATACTACAGCCAGGGCAAATTGCACTGCTATGGCAGCATCCACGGCATTTCCGCCTTGCTGAAGAATATCCAGACCCACCTGTGTAGCAAGATAATGCGCAGTGACAACCATCCCTTTTCTGGAAATCGAATGCTTCTGAAAAACATCTCTCTCAGGAGTAGTACAGGATTGTGTAAGCAAAAACAGTGTTGCAAATGCATACACTATGGACTTTTTTCCCGGAAAATTAATAGGTAAAGATATTAAATGGATATTCATCGCAGGCGATCCATGGACTTCACGATCTTGTCATCTTTGCGAATTCCTCTCAATGCCAGGAATCCTGTTATAAATGCAAAAGCCGGTAAAAATGTACCCACTCCAATCTCAAATGCAGTATCAATATTTTGCTGCACAGTTTGTAAGTCATTATACATTATATAAAGCGCCAATCCATTGATTATTAATGAAATTAGAATAAATGCACTCACTAACTGCTCCTGAACTTTCCTCTTCTTATAAAGAAAAATAGTAATGATTGCCATTAATACGCCGGAGGCACCGAGTATAGTAATAACCAAATTGTCCTGAATGGTAAATTTACCGTCCGCGAAGGTTGTTCCGGAGGCAGCTTGAAGGACTACTGGTGCTTCATCTGCGAGTTTTCCCATAGCAAAAAATGAGTGAAATAGTAGCGCACACGCAACTGCTGCAAGGACCAGATATAAAGTTTGTATTCTTTGAATCATTGTTTTTTTCTTTGAGTGGGGCCAAAGTTAACAATTCCCACACTTGTGGCAAGGCTTAAATTTTGATAAATAAAGGAAGCAGCAACATTCAATTTTGAGATTAATGGACTGAAGCCATTACATTTACAGACTCAATGAGTTTTACATGACAGAAAATTATACATTTTCATTTTGGGAAAAAGAAAGCTTTCTGCCACCGCAGGACTATATCATTATTGGTGCAGGCATTGTAGGCCTGCAATCAGCGATTGCCTTACGGGCAAAGCACAAGGATGCCCGCATCATGATACTTGAAAGAGGTGCATTACCCAGCGGAGCCAGTACCAGAAATGCGGGATTTGCCTGCTTTGGAAGCATCTCTGAAATCCTGGATGATCTCAAAAATTCCCCGGAAACTCTTGTCGCTGACACTGTGAAAATGAGGTATGAAGGTCTTTCCCTTTTGAGAAAATCAGTGCCCGATGCTGTGATGGAATATGAAACCAGTGGAGGTTATGAAATTTTTCGCACGAAGATGATTTGAAAAAGTTTCTCAATGCTATTCCTGAACTCAATGAAAAAAATGGAATCATGGCTGGGTCTGAGAAATGTGTACCAAATTGATGAAACCATAGCTGAAAAAACCGGACTCAAAGACGTTTACGGCACAATAGTCAATCAATATGAAGGCCTGCTTCATCCAGGAAAAATGATATACCATTTGCTCGAGAAATGCAATACTTTAAATATTCGCATTATATTTGGTAGTAATGTATTACATATTGAAGAACAATCCGATAAATGCGAAATTACATTAACTGAGGAAAAATAAGTGCTGTAAAAGTTCTTGTGGCTACAAATGGTTTTGCCCAAAGATTACTCCCCCAACTGGAAGTGCAGCCAGCAAGAAATCAAGTTTTGCTCACAAATCCTATTAGAAATCTTCGTTTAAAAGGCGGTTATCATCTCGATGCCGGATATTTTTATTTCAGATCCGTCAGAGAAAGAGTCTTAATTGGAGGTGGGAGGCATTTAGGCGGGGAAGAGGAGGCTACAGATGCATTCGGACAAACAGAATTTATTTATAATACTTTAATGAAATTATTACAAACTCAAATTCTGCCTGGACAGGATTTTGAGATAGAACACAGCTGGAGTGGCATTTTGGGTATAGGTTCGCAAAAAAAGCCAATAATCCAAATGACTTCTCCATCAATCGGAGTTGCAGTTCGAATGGGAGGGATGGGTGTTGCTATCGGAACTTTAGTAGGTATTCAGGCAGCAGAAATGATATCTTTGTACTGAATTAAACGTTGTATAGTCTGCTATACATTCCGAATATGATTTTTCGCATTTTTTCTATATTGGTTTTCCTTCTCACAATTGGTAATTCATTGTCCCTGAATGCCCAAAACAGAGATACGGTTCCGTCAGGAGGGGTAAATATCCTTTCTATGGATAACATCGTCAAGACTTTTGAGAATGATATTGAAAAACAATATTTCAAAGGGAATGTGGTGTTGCGACATGATCAGGTATACATTTATTGCGATTCAGGAAATGTAGATGGAAAGATTATCCGTGCATTTGGTAATGTGGTTATCAAACAAGGCGACACGCTGAATATTTTTGGAGATCAGCTGTATTATGATGGTTATGTAAAAATTGCTGACCTGGAAAATAATGTGGTGCTCGAAAATAGGGATCAGCGTTTATTTACTCAGAAGCTCAGATATGATGTCAATACCAAAATCGCTACATATAATCAAAAAGCCACTCTAACTGACAATAAAACCTATCTCAAGAGTATTCGGGGGACTTATCATGCCAATACAAATGACGCTTTCTTCCAGGATAGTGTAGTCGTGATTGATCCTGGGTTTTCATTGAAGACTGAGCAACTGCAATATAATACAGATGCCAAGATGGCCACCTTCCTTGCTCCAACGATGATTTCATTCGAGAAAAGTAAAATATATACAGAGGGTGGATATTACAAAGTGCAGGAAAAATATGCTTTGTTTAACAAGAATCCACAGTATTTAAGTGAGACTTCCAAGGCAAAATCTGATTCGATTATTTATGATGGAACGCTAAAGGAAGTTCAGTTGCTCGGCAATGCATTTTTTGAAGAAGAAGATACCAGGGCCACTGCGGATAAAATGCATTTTTATGAGCTCAAGGATATTGTTGAACTCACCGGGAATGCACAATATGCTGATAAAGATCGCACTGCTTCCGGTGACAAGCTTATTTACGACCGTAAGAATAAGATATTCAGGTCTGATACCCGTATCAAAATCCTGGATGGTGGACAATCGCTGGAAGCTGATATTACGGATTTCAACAGTGAAACCGGTGAAGGTATGGCCTCCGGTAAGGTAGATTGGCAGGATACTGTCCAGAATATTAGAATTCTGACAGAAGATGTTGTTTACAATAAAAAAGAAGATTATGTGAAAGCTTCAGGAGACAGGCCCCTGCTTGTCATAGAATTAGACGGTAAAAAACTTTTTGTTTCGGGTGATACACTTATCAGTAAAAGGATAGCCAATCCTGCCAGAATTCTATCACATTTAGAAAAAGGACTTCTTTTGATTAATACATTGTCTAAGATTTATGCTCCGGATAATTCCTATCTGGATCAGAAAATCCCCTTTGCATCAGACTCTATGAAGATCACTCAAAAAAAGGCAACTCCAGTAATATCTGATAAAGAGGAAATGATGGATGCCGATTCAAGTATGGTAGTTAAAGATAAAATGCCTGGGGAAATTCCTGAAAAGAAGGATGAGATGATGATGCAGGATTCAGCTTCTAAAGCTAAGGTTGTAATAGAAGATTCGACGACTGCAATCGCTGATACGATCATCACAACTGATTCAAAATCAAAAAGAAAGAAGAAGAAAAAAGCTGAAGACAAGCTTGTTGAAAAAATGGTAGAAAAACCTGTTCAGGATTCCCTGCAGGTCTTTGTTGAACCTGCTGATTCCATTATACCTGTAGTTCATTTGGGAAAAGAATTGGTTTGGGCTCCGGAGACACCTCCTGATAGTTTTAAAATTATTCTGGTATATCCTAATGTTAAGATTTTTGGAGACGATCTGCAGGGGATTTGTGATTCTCTGGCATTTAACACACTGGATTCCATGTTTCATTTTTACACAGATCCTGTACTTTGGTCGGATACAACACAATTTCATGGTGACACCATCAGAATGCTGGTAAAAGAAAAGAAGCTGCACAGTATGGACATCCTTAACAATGGAATGATCATCAGTACTCCAAACCAAATCTATTTTGACCAGATCAAAGGCAAGCTCATCAATGCATGGTTTGTAGAAGGTGCAATTGACAATGTTCTCATCACCGGAAATGCCGAAACGATTTATTATGTCACTGATGAATCAGGTGCTTATAATGGAGTCAATAAAAAGCAATGCAGCAAAATGAGGATGACTTTCCTTGAGAAGAAGCTTGACAATATCCGCTTCTATGACAAGCCTGAAGGCACCTATTTTCCAATGAGCAAAGCAGATCCAGCCACTATGAAACTGGAAGGATTCATCTGGAGCTGGGACTTGAAACCTAAAGACATTCCTTCCCTTACTGACCAGAAATGGATTGACTGGACACAGTTTGATCCTGTTCCTGAAGTCGAAATCATTGAAGAAGAAGCTCCGAAAGAAGAGACAGATCTGGAGGGGAAATTGGAGGATGGAGGAGAGTAGGATCGGTTAATCGCTTAATCGGTTAATAGGAAGCAGCCCGAATAGCCTTATATTTCGTAAAATTAATGTTGATTATACCGGGGGGACATTCTTTTCTTCAGTTGCATGTAACTTAAACTCGTGCCACACCAGATTATGTTTAGGAGATGAAAAGTTTAGAAGTTGAGAAAACAGCCAGTTTAACAGCCGGGCCTGCCCCGAGAATCGGTTAATCATAGATAACCTTGTTCCATACTACATATTTACGGATACCCTTTAATCCATATACTGACTGAAACTCCGGATGGAGTTTAACATGGATAACCCCGGGGTAGGATAGACAACGTAACAGAACTCCGTGGGTGTTCAATGTGATTTGTGCGCCTGAGCCCGGCACTTACACTTCTCTATGTTTATGAGTCCCAAACTTCTTCACTCTTAAACATTTAACCTACTCCACTTCTAAACTCTTAAACTTGTAAACGTCTAATCTCCTTAACTTCTAATCTACTCTCCACAACTACATCCCAATCACTTTATTACATAAAAAAACCCGGCATTTGCGGGCCGGGTCTTAGGGATAATATTTGTCGTCTTCGAATAATATGTAAATATATAATATTTATTCTTCTTCTCCAACTGTATCTGTTGCAGTTGCTGTTGTTGCAGTTGTAGCTGCGATAGCTGCTGCTGTAGCTGCAAAAGCTGCATCAGAATTTTTTGTCTCTGCTGTCGGTGAATTTGCTACAACTGTATCAGTCATAACTGAATCTGAAGGCAGGATAGACACGAAAGTTCTGTTTTTCAGACCTTTCTTGAACGTTACTTTGCCATCAACCAATGCAAACAGGGTAAAGTCTTTGCCCATGCCTACGTTTTTGCCCGGATGAAAACGAGTACCACGCTGACGAATGATGATGTTACCTGAAATGGCAGCCTGGCCACCAAACAATTTCACACCCAGTCGCTTACTAATACTATCGCGTCCGTTATCAGAGCTACCTACACCTTTCTTATGTGCCATGATCTTTAGTTTTTAATAATGATTAATTAAGACTGGATTGAATCAATTTTGATTTTGGTAAAAGATTGGCGGTGTCCATTCTTTTTACGGTATCCTTTTCTTCTCTTCTTTTTGAAGACGATTACTTTGTCGCCTTTCAAGTGGTCAACTACAGTTGCGTTGACGGAGGCACCACTAATAAGCGGTGCGCCGATAGTGATGTTGCCATCGATATCGACCAGGAGTACGTCACTAAAAGTGAGAGCATCTCCTGCATTTGCATCCAGCCGGTGGACGAAGACTTCCTTGCCTTCCTCTACTTTGAATTGTTGACCGGCAATAGTTACAATCGCGTACATGTCAATGATTTAAATTGTGATTAAATTAACGGAGCGCAAAAGTACACCTAAGATTTCAGATTAACAATCAATTGTGTAAAATAATTGAGTAAAAGGTTGAGAGACAATCCCTGTGGCTTTGCTCTTGCAAAAGGTGATGTCTTTCTGCGCCTTCGGCTGGAAAGGTGATGTTTCTTCCCGGCTTCGCCGAAAAGAAGTGATGTCTCCGCACAAAATTACCTGCCTGGCAGGCAATTTTGTGCGGAGGTGATGTGTGAGTCCTAAGATAGCGAGCGCAGCCTCGCTACGGAGCTCAGGGTTGGGTGAAGAGTTTGAGTGTGAGTCTGGTTGGGTTGAGTGTAACTTTCCTGGTTGTTTTCCACACAAGTCTGGTGATGGAGGCCAGCATATTTCGAATTACTCGTAGGGGGGCACGGCTGTGCGCCCCTACGAGTAATTCGAAATAACACAACTTGCATCTTTATCGCGGCAGTTCACATTACACCCAACACCGGCCGTTCAGCCAGAAGCTGGAAGCCGGCTGTTCTCTTGAAGCTTGAAACTTGAGGCTTGCAGCTTCTTACCGGCTGTTATTCCTCCGGCATAATCTGAGCCTGAAAATACGCCTGCAAATCAGCTAGTGTATCATCTTTACGCAATTCATCCTTCACGATCAGACCTTTGTGTAATACCAAAAATCGCTCACAAAATTCTGTGATATGAAGCAGATCATGACTTGAAATGAGCATAGTGATATCCGTATTTTTGTCAAGATCAGACAACATTTGCCTGAGTAAAAACTGAGAAGAAGGGTCCAGATTGGCGAATGGTTCATCGAGTATAAGTATCTCAGGTTTGCAAAGCAAAGCTCCTGCTATGCCAACTTTCTTCTGATTACCTTTAGACAAGTCGCGGATGTATTTTTTGTTATTCAATATTTCACCCTGAAACAGCGATTCGAAGGGAATCAAAGCTTCCCTGACATCTTCTTTATTCCAGCCATGCAATTTGCCCAGAAAATCAAAATATTCCTGAGAGGTCAGATAATCAATCAGAAAACTCTCGTCTATGAACGACCCTGTAAAAGTCTTCCATACTTCTGAATTACCTACAGGAATACCTTTCACATGAACATTTCCAGTGGCGGGCGCTATGAGATCCAGAATAGTTCGGAATAATGTGGTCTTTCCGGCTCCATTATTTCCTACTAATCCAAGAGATTGACCTTTGTAAAAATTCAATTCGGGAATGTCCAGGACCTTTTGTTGTCCGTAAATTTTTGTCAAATTATGTATTGAGATAATACTTTCCATATGATTATGCTTTTTGTCTGAAACCATCGGCTGTCAGATATTTTCTTTCATTAAAATTGGCAATGATTCCTTTCATCCAGAACTTGTGAAGTGACAGAGAAATTAGTGACAGTGACCCTAAATGATCCATGCCAGATTATCCATTCCAAGTCCAAGGGGAATTGCGATGATTAAAAAAGGACCAAATAACAACGGAATTGCTATTAAAAACTGAGTCGCTCCAGTGCCTTGATAATTCATCATACTTCCTTTACTGAGATCAATTTTTTTCTTGTTATAAGTTGATGCCCACATCAGGAAATATGAATTGATTCCCAGATTGTATAATAAACTGGCAAAATGTGGCAAAAGATGTCATCATAAAAGAGAAAATAAGGATGCTCAGAATAAACATGATGATGCATGAGAAAGCAAGCAGTAAGAATTTTGCCTGAAAATATTGTAGCGCTGGAATGTTCCTGGAAAGTAATCCATCAAATCCTGCACTTTCCCAGGCGATCATAAACTGACCATAATTGATCATAAATATTCCACTTATAAATACCCCAATAAATACCTTCCAATAATCACTGTTTAAATCTGGGTTAGTATAAAAAATAAGTGGATAAAACAGAATAAACAAACTGAGCCAGAGTGCTGATTTAGTCCTTTTATTTCGGAGTATTAATTTTATTTCATTGGCCAGAATAGCTGAAGTTGTTCCTTTTTGCTCCAGCCAATTAAAGCTGCCAAATGATGAGGTTGATTTGTCATCAGAGAACCAATCATCCAGATGTGAATATGCTGAGAGAAGCCTGTAATTAATTATATACATCAAAGCTGCAATTGCCCAAAAAATGATCCAGGTAAAAGTCGAACTGTATAATGAACTGAAAATAAACTCTGATATTTCCATGATAGAAATCCAGCCCATGTAATCCATAAAGCCTAACAATATCATTGCTCCGAGTATGAAAATTCCTTTGAAGTTGCTGACAACCTCAATTCGCTTCAGGTACATGGCCATGAAATGGGATATTACCGGTATCGCCATCATTCCCAGAATCCAATTCAATCCAATCCCAACTCCCAGCTCAGGAATAATGATTTGCCATGCGAATGGAATCAATAGTATCCATCCAAGTAAGTTAAAGAAATTAAAAATGGAGCCTGAGAGGGAAAAATGAAAAATAGTTGATTTTTTCAAAGGTGTCAGAAGAAATTTCTGAAGATCCAGTGTCGATAACTTTTGTAAAAAATATCTGATAATGATATCAAATGCCAGATAATACAGCAACACAGAAGTAAACATGGCATAAGCTGTCTTATCTTTTGCTAAACTTCTGAAAATCTCCGGTAGTACAAATGTCAATACAAGAACCATGGAGAGCATGTACAAACCAAAGAGACCCATTAATATTTTGATGGCGAGTCCTTGCCCAAAAAACGAGGATCTGAAGAATTGCTTTCTCTGAAGATGTAATATGTCAAATAGAATCATACGCTGATAAATATGTCTCTAAAGTATTAAATCATATTCAAAGTAAATTTGAAATTCTATGAAACTCCTTGATTTTTAGATAAAGGTGAGTTCAGAGAGAATGCATTATTTCCTACTTATCTTGTGAGCTATCTTCAGGAATTTGTTTTTCCTGATGAAGAGCAGCCTCCATTGCGTCTTTTTTGTGCTGGGCATCTTTCTTCCGTTGGCGCATGATTTTATTGATCCAGGCAGGGATTATAATTGCCCCTGCAATCAGGTAGGAATAGTAAGTAAAAATCCTCCACAGTGAGGCTACTACTAGTGCAATTCCTTTTGGAACATAATCTCTCAGAAATCCTCCAAAAACAAATTCAGCAAAGCCACTTCCGCCCGGAGTGGGACTGAATGCCATGATCACGAACATAGATTCCAGCCTCGAATACAATTTGAACTGGTTCAGAAACGAAAAGTCCGAATTATTCACAATGGCAATAATAAGACAATTGATGAGGGTAAATTTAAATGTCCATGCTGCAACAGTTGCAAGGAAAGCTTTGAGGTGAAATCTTCTTTTTTGCGCTTTTAGCTCTTTGGATGCGATAATAAAATCATTGCCTAACTCCACTGCTTTTCTCCGCCACTTTCGTAGAAATCCTATACTGGTAATTCCCACAGCGATACGTTTCATCTGACCCGGATTAATAAATAATCCATAAAAGAAAAATGTTCCATATATCGCCATTGCAATATATGCAGTCAAAAATGTGACACCCCATCCATTCAGACCATCCATCCCGGGGCGAATCATTTCATTGCCAAATACTAAATATAAAAAGGGCAAGGTGCCTACAAAGAAAAAGGTGTCCAGCACAACGGTATATAAAACAATTGCTGTGGTTTTAGCTGCTGATAATTTCTCCTGAGACATAACAAATAGAGCAACTGCTGAGCCCCCCACACTTGTAGGCGTTACCGCTGAAGAAAATTCCCAGATAAAAATGAGTTGTATACTTTTCCTCCAGCTGAAATGATCCTGAGAAAGTGTTTTTATACGGTAAGCATATGCCAAATGTCTCAAAACAACAAACACCAAACTGGCTAATATCCAGAATAATGTATGTGCCGTCCAACTAATTTTTTTGAATTCTTCTGGATCGAATTGTTGCCAAAGCAAATAAAGAACTACTCCAATACCGATCAGGATTGGCAAAAATACCCTCGAAATCTTGATGGATTGGAGGATATCTTTTTGTTTATCAGTAAAATCAGTCAGGTCAGACTTCTTCACAGTTTTATTTGAGTGGCGAAAATAGCAGCATTCCTTGCAGCGAAACGATAATTTCGATTAAAAGTTATTATTTTTCTATTGAATCAACTTTGGAAGGGGCTCATGGTGATGTCTTTCCGCGCCTCCGGCTTGAAAGGTGATGTTTTTTCAGGGGGCAAGCCCTGAAAAAGTGATGTCTCCGCTTTAAATTGAATGCTATGCAATC
Organism: Saprospiraceae bacterium; assembly: GCA_016706365.1. GTDB lineage: Bacteria > Bacteroidota > Bacteroidia > Chitinophagales > Saprospiraceae > SLDF01. Next base: position 52,711 of record JADJJU010000019.1, on the reverse strand, counting down.
AATTTATAGCGGAGGTGATGTGCTTTGCGTGTTTCTGGTTGAGCTTGTGTTTAGTTGAAGTTGGTGAAGAATGATTGATTTATTTACAGAACTCATTTCATTCCATATTTTGAGACTGAGAAGTTGTCATTATAATCTTATATTTACCATCGAACCTATAAAAACCCTTCTGTATGTCATTTTTGTATTTTATTATTATCGGTCTTATAGCGGGCTGGCTAGCCGGAAAAATTATGCGCGGTTCCGGATTTGGACTTATAGGAAATATTCTGATCGGAATTCTTGGCGCTATCCTTGGAGGATGGTTATTTGGAGTGCTGGGATTTGCCGTTAGTTCCGGTTTTTGGGGATCACTCATCACAGCAACAATTGGAGCTGTAGTGGCTATTTTTATCGCAAGACTTATTAGAGGCAGATAGATGGAAGAAGTGCAAGAGGATCAATTGACTTTGCGATGGAGAATGATCCTCGGACAGGATGCAGATCCGGACAAAAGCATTCCTCTTAATGATACTGAACAGGGGATGGACAAAACCCTTTCAGCTCTGTACGGCCAGGATAAAAAAGGAGGTTTAGCAGGATCAAAACCATTTGTCAATCAATGGCTTGGTGATATCAGAAATTATTTTCCGGAGCCCATTGTAGCTATGATGCAAAAAGATGCCATCGATAAAATTGGCATTGTTCCATTCCTGGAGCATCCGGATGTGTTGGATAATATTGTTCCGGATATTCAATTAGCAGCGACCTTATTGCAATTGAAACATGCCATCCCTGACCATACCAGGCATACAGCCAGAATTGTAATCGAAAGGATGGCTCAGGCATTGAAAGAGAAGCTTCAGTTCCCAATTACTCAGGCGGTCAAGCTGGGAATTCAAAGATATCAGCGGCAACTCAGCAAGAAAAGCAAGCATATCGACTGGCAGAGAACCATCCGCCATGGACTCAAAAATTATGATCCCATTCTGAAGCAGATCGTTCCTGAAAAAATATTCGGATATAATGCGCGGCAGAGAAAGATGAAGGAGATTTTCATCGCGATAGATCAGAGTGGATCCATGTCTGAATCTCTGGTTTACTCAGGAATTATAGGTTGCATCCTGCACCAGATCCAAACCCTGGATACGCATCTGATTGTCTTTGATACTTCTGTGGTGGATCTTACAGAATTGCTGGATGACCCGGTAGAATTATTATTCGGAGCTCAACTGGGAGGAGGAACGGATATTTTGCAGGCAATGAAATACACTCGTCAGCAAATACAAAAGCCAAAAGACAGTATTGTTTTTATGGTCACGGATCTATACGATTATGATACAGATGAAAAAATTCTTCAAATGGCTATGGGTATGAAGGAGGAAGGGATTCAGCTGATTGTCCTTCTATCCATCAATGACAAAGCTCAGGCAGATTACAATAAATCCTTAGCAACAATGCTGATTGCAGCAGATATCAAGTGTATGGCCTGCACACCTGATCAGTTTTGTGATTTGCTGCCGGGGGCGATAGCAGTTTAATGATTATTTGAAGAGTGAGGAATTAAGCATTTTTAATTTGATGTTTAAAAATAACTTCATTAAAAAATCTATCTTCATTGCATTATTTTCTTTTCTGAGCTATCGAAAGGATATTTGAATAAAATGCCAAAGTCGGATGTTAGGCTTCTCTGCCTGCAAGAACTTCTAATTTTGGTTTGTGCCTCATGTATAGAGCACAAACATTGCTCTAAATGGCATATTTTTATTCATCACAAATCATCTAATCATGACTAAATTTAACACGTTTACAAGATTGACATTGATCATTGCGATTGGTTTCATCTTCGTACTGGAAATGGCCGCTCAGGCATTAAGGATACCTTCCCAAACAAACATCCCATGCACTGCCGGGCGAAAAATCGGGGTAACTAAAATTAATATTTCCTGGAATGCACCTGGAGTAAAAGGCAGAGAGGGCAAGATTTGGGGAACTGATGTAGCATATTTTGGAACGCAGGTGCTGGGATTTGGCTCATCAGTGGAATCTCCCTGGAGAGCTGGAGCGGATGAAAGCACAATTATCACAGTAAGCACAGATGTCAGTATTAATGGTCAATTGTTAAAAGCAGGCTCGTATGGTTTCTTTATGGAGCTATATGAAGATCATTGCGTTCTTATTTTCAATTCAAATACTGCAGGATGGGGCACTTATTTTTACGATAAGTCCAAGGATGTCCTTAGGGTAGAGACCCGGCAAATTAAAAATGCATCAACAAATGTTGAAAGATTGAATTATGTTTTTGACAAGGAAAGTAGTAATAGTGTGGAGTTATCCCTAAACTGGGAAAATTGGAAAATTCCTTTTGAAATTACTATAGATGAAAAGGCAACGATATTAGCTGATATTCAAGCTCAAATGAGTGGGGCTCTAGGATTTGACCCTCCAAGTTTGCAAGCAGCTGCTAACTGGTGCAATAATCAGAATGTCAATCTGGAGCAAGCGCTGGGGTGGATAGAATCCGCATCCAATCCAAATTTGGGTGGTTTAAATAATTTCACAAGTCTGTCAATCAAGTCAGGTATTCTCGCCAAAATGGGTAAAAATGCTGAGAGTGAAGCAGTTTTCCAACAAGGTCTGCAAGTAGCAAAACCTCTCGAGCTGCATTCATATGGCCGCAGGCTTATAGGGCAAGGAAAGCTTGATGAAGCATTTACAATTATGGAAGGCAATTACAAATCGCAAAATGGAGCCTGGCCTACAACAGTTGGAATGATGCGCATTTATTCAGCGAAAGGTAATATCAAAGAAGCTCTGAAATATGCGAAGATGGCACAAAAGCAAGCGCCCGATGAATTGAATAAAAATAGCATCAATGCCGCAGTGAAAACATTGGAAGAAGGAAAGACACTATAGTTTTGTTGGGCAGACCCGGTATTCTGGAATATTCAATTGACATGGTTTGCCTGGCCAGGACTCATGAACAGTTTTGCAGTATGCTGCCTGGAAGCTTTCAGGGAAGGGATATTACACTTTTGGTATAAACACAAAGCTGGCTCCCAGTTCACTCAACACAAATAAACAAAACTCACCCTCATGCTTTGCGTACAATGCCTGAAACTCTTCTATTCTTTCAGTTCGGATAAGTCGTTTAGCCACAAATTCTTCGAGGGTAGAAAAGTGAATATTCCATCTGCCGCCATTCACACTTCGCTGTATAATCGGCAATCCTAAACTTATTGCATCCTGATGAATGACAAAAATTGGGTAGGTTGTTGCTCCAGCATCATTTATTTTTTCCAGGGCTTTATTAAGTACTCCCAGGTAGGATTGCAATTGTTCTTTTAACAAGAAGTATTTCTCGCTGTCACTCAGTTCCATGGTCAACTCGAATTTTATGATTTGTTGTGTATGTTTTGGGACAACAAAGATAGTGGAGAAAATGATTTGGGATTTGTCGATACCACGGGGCTGTGATGTCTTTCTGCGCCTACGGCTGGAAAGGTGATGTTTTTTCAGGGGACAAGCCCTGAAAAAGTGATGTCTCCGTAATAAATTGTCTGCTTCGTAGTCAATTTATTACGGAAGTGATGTGCAAGCGGAGCTTGCGGTTGAGTGGAGAGTGAGAGTTAGAGATAGTGCAGGTAAAGTATCGATCAACTCAGAGGCTGTTTGCCCACAGCTAATGGCCAAAAGCTAATAGTCGGCTGTTCCTGGCTGTTCTGCCAGAAGCAAGCAGCTAGAAGCTAGAAGCGGCTGTTCACGGCTGCTTCAGTACCAGCTTCGCTACATTCTCGATATGGGAAGTATGCGGAAACATATCCACCGGCTGCATGGAGACTACATTGTACTTTTCACCCAACAGTTCTAAATCTCTGGCTTGTGTGGCAGGATTACAACTGACATACACAATTACTGGAGCGCTTAATTCGAGCAAAGTTTCTATCACTTTTGATGCATTCCCGCTCTCGGAGGATCCGTGATGACTACATCCGGTTTGCCATGCCTTTCTATAAATTCTGCGGCTAAAACATCCTTTACGTCTCCAGTATAAAAAGTCGTATTTTCTAGTTGGTTCAATGATTTATTCACATTTGCATCTTCAACAGCAGCGGCGACTTCTTCAATCCCGGTGACTTGTGCCGCCTTTGAAGCCAGATAAAGTGCTATGGATCCTGTACCTGTATATAAATCGTACACGTTTTCCGTACCGCTCAGTCCGGCATATTCCGCTACTACATTGTACAGATTTTCAGCTTGGGCAGAATTTGTCTGGAAGAATGATTTTGCACTTATTTTATATTTCACATCACCTAGTTGTTCGATGATATGATCCTGGCCATGATAAGTGATGACTTCCTGATCATAGATGGTATCATTTTTCTTTTGATTGATGATGTATTGCAGACTGTTGATGAAAGGAAACATGTTTTTTAAATGCTCCATTAAAGCCAGAACCTGCTTATCTTTTGGTTCGAAAAAAACCACAACAACCATCCATTCTCCAATTTTAGTATTCCGGATGATGAGATTTCGCAAAAGTCCTTTTTGTGCTCTGAGGTCAAAGAAAGTAAAATCATTTTCCAAAGCAAACTCCCGCACTCCATTCCGTATAGCATCTGCCAGCATATCCTGTAAATGACAGGTGTGTATGTCCACAACTTTGTCAAATGCACCCGCTCTGTGAAAGCCCAGACCTTGTGGCTGCTCGATGATAGCCTGAGTGTCGACTTCTTCCTGAGTAATCCATCTTTTGTTAGAAAATGAAAACTCCATTTTGTTTCGGTAATAATACTTATCCTCCACGCCCATGATTTGGTGAATCTCAGGAACATCAATCTTTCCTATTCGACGAATGGCATTTTCCACAGTAGCCTGCTTAAAACGCAATTGTGCCTCATAACTCATGTGTTGCCATTTGCATCCGCCGCATACTCCGAAATGAATGCAGCGGGGTTCTACACGATCCTCAGAATATTCTACGATCTTGTCAACTGCAGCCAGAAATACACCTTTCCTCTTTTTGATAACTCTCAGATCTGCTACATCGCCCGGAACCAGACCTTCCACCATAAAGACTTTACCTTCAGGACTTTTGGCAACTGCCATTCCTTTGTCAGCTATATCTACTACTTTTGCTCTTTCTATCAAGGTTCGTTATTTTGGTGCAAAGGTAGTTAAATGTAGAATTGTTGAATTGGTGAGTTGGCTAATTGGTGAATGAAACAGCCAAATGAATTGAAAATTGAAAGTTGAAAGTTGAAAATCAAACAGCCGAATTGAACAGCCACATAAACACCTTTCTTTGCTCGTTTCGCGGTCTCTGACCCGAAACGCAGTGTTTGCAAGTCTCCGACTTGCACTGAAAAAGGTTTAATAATGGATGATGAATGTTAACATTTAAACCAGATTAAAGCAAATAAGACGTATACAGAAATAACAACAAACAACTATGGATCATGAACTAATATCACTCATCTCTAATTCAACCGGTCTCAATTCTGCCAGAGTCGCTGCAGTATTGAAACTCATAAATGAAGGAGCTACTATACCCTTCCTTGCGAGATACCGAAAGGAAGTAACAGGAGGTATGGATGAAGGTGGTTCTTGCAGAATTAACAAGTGCAAAAAAACGCTTCGAGGAGCTAATACTCAGGAAAGCTACTATCCTGGAGACCATTCGTTCACAGGGAAAATTAAATCCGGAACTCGAAAAGAAGATCAAAGAAACCTGGGATAGCACAACGCTGGAAGATTTGTACCTGCCATACAAACCAAAGCGCAAAACCAGAGCTGATACAGCACGCGAAAAAGGTCTGGAACCACTGGCCAAACAACTCATGTCTCAGGGAAATGGTGATCCCGAACAATTGGCGAATCGATTCATTAATCCAAAAGTAGAATCGATCGAAGAAGCGCTGCAGGGGGCAAGAGATATTATTGCTGAATGGATTCATGAAATGGATCATGTGAGGCAACTGGTGCGATCTTCCTTCGAAAGAAGTGCTGAGATTATATCTAAAGTAGGCAGAGGTAAATCTGATGAGGGAATCAAATACAAGGATTATTATGAATTCAGCGAGCGTCTCAACAGATGTCCCTCGCACAGAATTTTAGCGATTTTTAGGGGAGAAGATGAGGGGTTTCTCAAAGTTTCGATACACCCGGATGAAGAACGACTGTTGAATCAATTACATCAGCGGTTGATTAAAGGGCGGGGAGACAGTAGCTTACAGGTAGAAATGGCTATGGAAGACAGTTATAAAAGGCTATTGCAGCCATCTATAGAAACTGAATTCAGGGCTTCAGCCCGTAAAAAAGCAGATGAAGAAGCCATTACCATCTTTGCTGAAAATTTGAGACAATTACTTCTGGCAGCACCACTCGGGAATAAACCGATCATGGGAATAGATCCGGGATTCAGGACAGGGTGCAAAGTGGTTTGTCTCAATGCCTATGGTGATCTCGTCTGGAATGGAACCATATATCCGCATCCTCCTCAGCAGGAAGGTATTCAAGCAGCAAAAACTATCTATGACATTGTCCAAAAATATAAAATTGAAGCCATTGCTGTAGGAAACGGCACTGCAGGTAGAGAGACTATTGACTTTTGCAAAGGAATCAGAGGAATTGAACATGTGGAAATATACCCTGTCAGCGAAGCAGGGGCCTCTATTTATTCTGCATCAGACGTCGCAAGGGAGGAATTTCCCGAGCTCGACCTGACAGTGAGAGGAGCTATCAGTATCGGAAGAAGGCTGATGGATCCGCTGGCAGAATTGGTTAAAATTGACGCAAAACAAATTGGAGTAGGTCAGTATCAGCACGATGTGGATCAGGGATTACTTAGGGAAAAGCTAGATAGAGTCATTGAATCCTGCGTAAATTCAGTGGGTATCAATCTGCACACGGCAAGTAAACATTTGCTGGCTTATGTTTCTGGTTTAGGACCATCATTGGCTGCGACCATCGTGCAACAAAGAACCGAGAATGGACCTTTCGAATCGAGGGCTGCATTGCTGAAAGTGCCTCGCCTCGGTCCGAAAGCATTCGAACAATGCGCGGGATTCCTTCGGATCCCGGATTCAAAAAATGCATTGGACAACTCTGCCGTTCACCCGGAAAGATACAAAGTTGTTGCGCAGATGGCTAAGGATCACAGTGTTTCAGTTGAAGAGTTTATCAGTAATCCGGCTGCGCGAAAAGGAATTCAACTGGAAAAATATATAGACAAAGACCTGGGAATGCCAACCCTCCAAGATATCATGAAGGAATTGGAAAAACCCGGCCTTGATCCCAGAGGTGTTGCAGAAACATTTGAATTTAGTGCTGTTCGCAAGATTGAAGACCTGGAACCGGGAATGCAATTAAATGGAATCGTCACAAATCTGGCTCAGTTTGGAGCATTTGTGGACATAGGGGTGAAGCAGGATGGCATGATCCACATTTCTCAAATCACAGATAAATTTATCAAAAGCCCTTCAGATGTTTTACAATTGGGTCAACAGGTGAGGGTCAGAGTAGTTGAAATTGATATAGTACGTAAACGTGTCTCATTGAGCATGAAAGGAGTTTCTTGAGAGATGAGATATCCGAAGGATCGCGAGTGAAGCGCAGTGTAACCTCGGGATGAGGTATAAGCCGGATGGTATTTTGAATTTTGAATTTTGAATTTTAAATGATACAACCAGATGAGGAATTGTGAATCGTGAATCGTGAATTGAAACAGTCAGATAACAGCCGACAATTTAAACAGAGACATGCTTAAGTTGGAATGTAGGTGCGAATAACATTCCAAAGTCTATGCACTACCAGCAGGTGCGAAATGAAAGTATTGATTAGCAAAATACTATAAAATTGTAAGTGTAACTGGCCTGCCTGTTATAAGCGACAGCCGTCACCTTTTGCGTAAGTAAAAAGATGTCACCTTGCAAGCGAAGCAAGCAAGACTCACCCGGATACGACAAGAGCTTGTGGAAGTTAATTCTTCGCCTCCTCAAATCTGCTCAAACCACATTCCAGAAAAGTTCTGTACTCCGATTCTGAGACATAAGCCACAGGTGTATTCAGGACTTTCTGTTCTGTGTCAAGAAGGACATAATATGGCTGTGAGTTACGATTGAAATGGATAGCCTGGAAATCTGCCCACTTGTTGCCGACATTGCGCATGGTCTTGCCACTGAATGCAGAAACATAGGGTTCATCAAGCGCCTTACGCTCATCTACGTAAAGAGAAATAACAACGTAATCATCACGCAATTTTTCGTAGATACCCTCTTTACCCCAGACCTGATCTTCCATACGTCTGCAATTGACACATCCATGTCCGGTAAAGTCCAACATTACTGGCTTACCGGCCTTCTTTGCATATGCCATCCCTTCATCAAAATCTTTGAAGCAGTTGAGATTAAGAGGACATTCCTTAGGATAAATATAACTGTGCCCGGCAGGAGGAGCGAGTCCACTCAAAAGATTTGGAGTACTAAATGTGCCAGATTTGTCACTGTATCTAAAGCCGAATGCAAAGTAAATAGCCAATGCTACCATACTAAAAGCGAGAATTTTGCGGGCACTGGAAAGTGATCTCATTGGGCTATCATGTGGAAATTTGATCTTTCCAAAAAAATATAATGCCAAACCAATAGCACATAATACCCATAGCGCAACAAATAATTCATAAGGCAGGAATTTCCAGCCCATTGTCAGGTCAGCTACCGAGAAGAACTTCAATGCCAGAGCAACTTCGACGAATCCCAATGTGACCTTTACACTATTCATCCAGCTACCAGAACGGGGCAATGAATTCAACCAGCTTGGGAATGCTGCAAACAAACCAAATGGCAAGGCCAGAGCAAATGCAAAACCTCCCATACCTACCAAAGGTCCCAATGGTATCCATCCAAATAAAGTGGCTCCCCCCCCGGTTGCTGTTTCAACTAATAATGTTCCGATGATAGGTCCTGTACATGAAAAGGAGACCAGAGAAAGTGTAAATGCCATGAAAAAGATTCCAATCAATCCTCCCTTTTCGGAAGCCCGGTCAGCAGAATTGGTCCAGGAACTGGGCAGGGTTATCTCAAAATAGCCAAAAAAGGATATGGCAAAGACAATAAACAGTATCCCAAAAAATATATTAAACCAGGCGTTGGTGGACAAGAGATTGAGTGCATCCGCACCAAAAATTCCGGTTATTAGTAATCCTAATAAAAGATATATGACTATGATGGAGACACCATAAGTAATAGCATTTCTGATGCCTTTGGCCTTTGTAGTACTACTTTTCGTGAAATAACTTACAGTCAGAGGAATCATCGGAAATACACAAGGCGTAAGAATGGCGAGTAGGCCACCTCCAAAACCTAATAAAAATATCCAAAACCAGTTTTGACTTTCAGTTTCTTCTTCAGTTGTTCCATCGCAGCTGCTATTTGCGTCAGTATAATCAAATTCTGAATATGCAGGAGTCCCTTCACCTTTTGTTTTTCCCGTACCCAATATAGGATCCTGACCTTCAATGATCATAACTCCAGTGGCCAGGTCCAGCTTGATTTCCAGGGCAGTAGGAGGCAAACATTGTCTGTCATTGCAAACCATAAATTCCAGAAATCCGACAACATTTCCTGCCATTTCTTTGACATCCATCAAGGCTGAGAATTTTGCATCTGTTTTAAACTTGACCAAATTCATATTGAAAAAAGAATCAAATTCTTCCATTCTGTGAGTTCCTGCCTCCTCAAATTCGCTGATTCTTATGATATTAGGACTATCATCAAATTCAAACAGAGTGGGTATTGGCCCCTCCTCTTTGTCCATATATTGTGAATAAATATGCCATCCTTTCTCAATTGCAGCTTCAAAGGTGATTTCAATTTGGGTATCGCTGATTTTTTTGGCAGTTCCTTTCCATTTGACGGGTTGTAGCATGCCATCTTCTTCAACCGGCTCTTCTTCAATAGTTGAAGCAATACCTAAATTTGTGCTGTCCTTAATTTTGCCATCCGGATCAGCCGGAGTAACTGAACCTGTAGCACCTTCTGTTCCGTCAGGAGATTTCGAGTCTTCTGATTTTGTTAATTTCAAATTGAAATCAACATCCATTGGGGGCAGACATTGCTCATCATCACAAGTCATGAAGTTGAGATATCCTACAATGGGCTTGCTCAGGTCTGTAACTTTGATAGCTTGAGTGATGGTATACTTCTCAGAAAACTTGATCACGTTCATTTCGAAAATCGCGTCAAATCCTTCTTTCTTTTTGCCTGATTCTTTGGCTTTACCCTCCAACTTATAATGGCTGCCTTCATCAAAATTAATTGTAGTAGCTATGGGGCCATCTTCACTTGGTAAATACATTGAGTAAACATTCCAGCCTTTGTCTATGGTTGCTGTAAATATTAGTTCGAATCTATCGCCCTCCACATGCTTCCATGTAGTGTTCCATTTTACGGGATTAAAAATTTGTCCCTGCGCCAGAAAGGCAAGACAAAACAGAGGTATGAATAAAATAAACTTGACGTAATTATAGCTGCGGCTCATGGTAAGAATAATTGATCAAAATCATTTAATCGAATAATGCTGTAAAAGTAACAGCTGTAAATATGATATTGGGTTATTGCGGGTACTGTTTAACTTAACAATAACTAAGAATTATCATATCATTTTATGAAATAAGCACTTCAGTTTCAATAGACTGAATGAGGGAATCAAAAATCCTGAATCCATCAGAATTATGCAAGTCAGATTCAGCTGCTCTTTCAGGATGTGGCATCATTCCCATTACATTTCTGGCAGCATTACTGATGCCCGCAATATTTCTCAGGGCTCCATTTGGATTGTGCTTTTCAGTAACAACCCCATCAGCTGAGCAATACCTGAAAAGGACTTGATTATTGTTTTCCAGTTGGTCCAGAGTTGCTTCATCTGCGTGGAAGCGCCCTTCAGCATGTGCGATAGGAATTTTCAAAGCCTGCTTAGGATCCAACCGGGACGTCATGGGCGAATCCTGATTGTCTGGTAGAAGGTATGTATTTTGACAAATAAATTTTTGATTTGTATTTCTCAGTAGTACTCCCGGGAGCAGTCCTGATTCGCATAATATCTGGAATCCATTGCAAATACCTACAACATATCCACCATTATTGGCAAACTCGATCACAGATTGCATAATAGGAGAATATCTGGCTAAGGCTCCACATCTTAGATAATCGCCGAATGAAAATCCACCGGGGAGTATAATACAGTCGTTCAGATCAAATGCATCGAGGCTTGTATCCTTGTGCCACAAAGGAATCGCTTCTCTTTGCATGACCTGCCCGCACATATATAACATATCGTGATCACAATTGGATCCTGGGAAAGTAACAACGCCAAATTTCATTGATAAGGGGATTATGCTGAAAAATAATAATGCAAAAATAACACTCCTGACAAGAATATTAAATGAATCAGCTCGCTAAGTAATTTGTTTTTCACTATCTGAAGAAAAGCACCCATCAAAAAAGCCAGTGGAATGATAGCTGATTGTATATCAGACCAGCGCAATTCACTTTGAAACCAAATGACGATTCCACTCATGAGCGTTATGAAATACATTAGATTGATTTTTCTTCTTGCCTGCACATTTTGTCTGAAAATCAAGCCACTATAGCTCATCAAACCAAATAATAGTGAAATCAGATAATATCCAAATGGAATAAATACATGCCAGCTGATACTTGCAAATGAATTTATTATTTGCCATTGATTATACCATTGAAGAGTGATAATCTGTGGAATTTGGTCAAATACAAATCCATAAATAAATAAAAGTAAATAGGGAACAAAGATTCCTGTGAGCATCTGAATGCATTCGATCCATTTGAAAGACCTGAGCATGGCCATACCTACGAAAAAGACCAATAAAAAAATCAGATATGGCTGAAAGCAAAATGCTGCAACGCTGGTAAAAAATCCGGTATTGAAAATCCGGGAAGCAGTTCCTGACTCTTTTGAAGAGAGGAAAAAATTATGAATGGCAATCAATAAAAAGAAATTAGCCAGCATGATAGGACTTAGTGCTAAAAAAGACACAGACAAGCTGCTTAAAAGCACCAGAAATAATCCCGGTAAAAGAGAATTTTCCCTGGTGATCTTATTTACACCACAAATTCTATTGAGTAATGTTGCCTGAATAAAAATGAGAAAAGTGGCAAAAAGAACTTCCCCCAGTCCTCCCTGAACAAATAATGATTTTACATATTCAAACAAAACACCTCCATCGGGATCACAAGGCAGATCCCTGTTGAAAATAAAGACAGCCCTGACACAGAATGTGTAAAGCAACAACAGGGTGTTGTTTAGTAATGTGTTCTTACGGAATAGTTCCAGCAAGGAGAAATATTTGATGCAAAAATAGGGAAAAATTAAGCAGCTTCCATAACTCAGGAATTTTCAGTTGTTTAATAGCCGCATTTTTTCAGCAATCAGGATAGAAATCAGCAATTTGAAGATGGATTCAACGAAAAGGGATTTGGCTTGTTATGGCTTCGGTTGTGTTGAATAAGTAATTTAAATACCTTAGCGACTTATACAGGAAGTATGTCTGTCAGATTAGAAGAAATACAAAGGCCCATACAGGAGGAACTCAATCTTTTTGAGAAGCATTTCAAGGCTTCCATGAAGAGTCACGTTCCCCTTCTCGACAAGATTACCTATTATATTGTAAAGAGGAAAGGCAAGCAGGTAAGACCTATGTTTGTGTTTTTGTCAGCAGCCATCTGTGGCGGAATTACTGAGCATACTTATACAGGAGCATCGATGGTGGAATTGCTCCATACAGCAACGCTCGTGCATGATGATGTGGTGGACGATTCTTTTGAGAGAAGAGGGTTTTTCTCTATAAATGCATTGTGGAAAAATAAAATTGCAGTCCTTGTAGGGGATTTTTTACTTTCAAGGGGGCTTTTATTGGCAGTGCAGAATAAGCAATATCACATGCTGGAATTGCTTTCTGATTCGGTCAAAGAAATGAGTGAGGGCGAGTTATTGCAAATTGAAAAGGCAAGACGCCTTGATATCAAGGAAGATATTTATTACGAAATAATTCGGCAGAAAACAGCTTCCCTAATTGCCGCAGCATGTGGAGTCGGTGCTGCTTCATCCGGTACAGAAGCTGAGGTTATTGCTAAAATGAAATTATTCGGTGAGAAAATTGGAATTGCCTTCCAGATTAAAGACGATTTGTTTGACTATGGTACTGCTGATATCGGGAAACCACTGGGCATTGATATCAAAGAAAAGAAACTTACCCTGCCATTAATTTGGGCCCTGGAAAATGCTCCCAATGATCAAAAGCGGAGGATCATGTACCTTATTAAAAATAAAAATGAGGACGCTAAAAGCGTCGCTGAAGTGATTCAGTTTGTTCTGAAAAGTGGCGGAATGGAATATGCGACCACTGTGATGAACAGATATCGCGAAGAAGCATTTACCATTTTAAATTCCTTCCCTGAAAATCCGGCGCTTCAATCTATGCGGGATTTGATACAATTTGTGACGGATCGGAAGAAGTGAGAACAGCCGGCAGTTAGCTTTTGGCTTTTGGCTGGCCGAACAGCCACCGAAAAGCCGCTTGTAGCCACTAGCCTTTGGCGAACAGCCGGTGTGAGTTGTGAAGGTGCCCGCAGGATGCCCCCTACGAGAAAACAGCCAGACAGCAAGCTTAAGAACACCGAAGTAGATCTAAAGTTCTGCATTTAAAGTGCTTTCTCGTTTTGAGCACTAGCTGTCACCTTTGGAAATAAAAGAAAACGTCACTCCCTTACAGGCCAAGCAGACTGGCGTCACCGCTGCTAAGAGTGGAGCCGGATAGAAGACGATGCTTGCTGCCCGAACAATCGGAATGTAGATCCGGACAAAAAAGGGAGCAGTATCTTTGCAGAAGTGCTCCCCGGTAAGGTAAGTTTTGGTTATAAATAATTTCCGCTTAAATTTTAGTGCCGGACATACATCCAGGCTGAAAACAAAAACACCCATAACCGATCCAAAAATAAAACCTTTTTTTATATGAAAAAAAATTATGTGACTTTTTTTTCAATAAATATGGGCTCCTTAGCTCATTTTTAAGGTCAATTTTCATCGATTTGGCAGTAATTTTCATAAACCTCAACACTTCTCTCCCACCCTCACTGCATGAGGATTGCAGCGAGCACGAGGGACGAAGGAGTGAAGTAAAGCGGAGAGCCCGACCGCGAGTAATCTGAAATTGCATAATCAAAATTGCAATTTCAGATTACCTCGCGGGCATGCCCAAATTGTTTTTCTTCGTATATAACTGAACCACCTGATTAATTTTATATTTTTACCGCATGCACCTATTCACGCGTCAGTTTGGAGCCAGACTCAATGATGGTATGCGCTTTGTCAGAACAATCAGCTTCCGTAAATTAATCAATCTCGGTAAAATTTACGTCTCCTTTCACCTGTCCAGGATCAGCTCCAAAGCGTATCATTATGGGATGCCTTCTTCCATTTCTATAGAACCAACCACTGCATGTAACCTCAGATGCCCGGAATGCCCGAGCGGCCTTCGTCAGTTTACACGACCCACCGGTAATCTAAAAAAAGATTTTTTTTCACAGATTGTGGATGAAGTATATAAAGATATGTGTACGCTGATGTTTTATTTTCAGGGTGAGCCATTTATCAATCCTGATTTCCTGAAAATGGTAGCCTATGCTCATGAGAAAAAAATCTATACTATCACATCGACTAACGGACACTTTTTAAGTGATTCAATATCAGAGCAAATCATAAAATCAGGATTGGACAGACTGATCATTTCTGTGGATGGTCTTACGCAGGAAACATATGAGCAATATCGGATACAGGGTAAATTGGACAAGGTAATCGAAGGAATAAAAAATGTAGTCCGCTGGAAGAAGAAGCTGAAATCTGCACATCCCTACATTATCATTCAGTATCTGGTGGTCAAACCTAATGAACATGAAGTACCGGGTCTGGAACAATGGGCGAAAGATATAGGCGCTGATGCTGTGAGGCTAAAAACAGCACAAGTGTATGATTATGAGTATGGTAATCCGCTCATCCCTGAGCAAATAAAATATTCGAGATACAAACAGGGTGCTGATGGAACATGGATGCCCAAGCATGAACTTAGCAATCAATGCTGGCGATTATGGCAAGGCGCAGTTGTAACCTGGGATGGCCGTGTGGTGCCGTGTTGCTTCGACAAAGATGCCCAATATAAAATGGGAGATTTAAAACAAGATAGTTTCAAATCGATATGGAAGGGAGAACCTTATAAACAATTTCGTTCGAACTTATTAAAAGGGCGAAAGAATATAGATATTTGCAAAAATTGCTCTGAAGGTTGCACTATCTGGGCATAAAAAATAATCGTATGATAAAATCCGGCGGCCTTCTGGCTCTTATTTTCAGCATATTTCTCCCACTTTGTCTCCAGGCTCAGAATCAGCATAAGATTTCACCTCGTGTACTCGAAGCCATGCAATCCAGGGGTAATCAGACTCACACAGTAGTAGTGATGTTGGAGGAGCAGGTAGACCTGGAAGCACTTCTGGATTCATTCAGAATCAATAAAGTAAATGTCACTGAAAGGGCTATTATAGTTAATAACAGGCTTAGGCAGCTGGCTGGAAATACGCAAGCTGAGCTTTTTTCTTTCCTGAATACAAGAGAAGTAAAAAATATCAAATCCTGGTGGATAATAAATGCCCTGGGTGTTGAAGCTGATTCAGATCTGATAAATGAACTGGCCGATATGCAGCAAGTCAAAGTTATTGATTTCATGCCTGCGCCTTCACTTCTGCCTGAGCCTGTGCAAGCAAGAGAATCATCTGCAAGGGCGGGTTCCAGTGAGAAAGGACTCAAAGCCATCAATGCACCATTCATGTGGGAGCTTGGATATACGGGGTATGGAAGAAAGGCTTGGATTGTAGATACGGGAGTGGATCCGAAACATGAATCGCTGGACAGAAACTATGCCGGAAATTATTTCCCGCAAAAACAAAGTTGGTTTAATCCATTTGGAAATGAGCCTCCGAAAGACTGCCAATCCCATGGTACTCACGTGACAGGGACTGTGGTAGGGATCGACAGACATCTCAATGATACTATTGGTGTGGCATTTGATGCGTTGTGGATGGGAGCAGATATTTTCTGTCTCAATCACGATGTGATTTCTACATTTCAATGGTCAATGGATCCCGATGATAATCCAAACACGACAGATGATATGCCGGATGCAGTTAATAACTCATGGGGCTATACTGATCCTGACACTTATTACTGCGAAGATTTTTATGCTCAAATATATCTGGCTACTGAAGCAGCTGGGATAGCTGTGGTATTCGCTGCAGGTAATTCCGGCCCTTCCTCACAGACAGTTTTGGCTCCGGCAGTTGTGGTTCAAAGCTTAGTAAATGTTTTTTCTGTAGGGGCTGTCAACGGTAATATCAATAATCTTACTGTTGCCGGATTTTCGAGTGTAGGGCCTACTTATTGTGAAAATTTTGAGGGCTCACTTGCGATCAAACCTGAAGTATCAGCACCGGGAGTAGATGTACGCAGCGCATTTCCGGGCGGTGGTTACAGAGATGCGAGTGGAACATCAATGGCGTCACCTCATACAACAGGCGCTTTGGTTTTGCTTAAATCAGCATTCCCTTACCTGAGTGGTGAAGACCTGAAATATGCATTGTATAACAGTGCCAGAGATCTCGGAATGCCCGGTGAAGACAACCAATATGGAACTGGAATTATCGACCTCAGGGCCGCATATTATTATCTGATCGGTCAGGGGCACCAGCCTGTAGCTGCTAAGGATCCATATGATATCAGAATTGATAAAAGTACTGTCAAGGTCGACCCTTGTCTCAATGAGGCTGTTCTGTATGTTGATCTGAGTAATAACGGAACACTGGATATTTCAGATTATTCCTTGTCATTAACTGATCAAGATGGCAATATTATGATAAGTGCAGAAAGAAATAATACTATTGCAGCCAATGCTCAATTCAGAGATACAATTATTCTGACTGAGTTGCCTGATATGTTTCGCCAATCTGTGGTCCTAAGTGTGCAACTTGTCCATGATGCTGAAACCCGGATGCTGAATAATTATGAGCGGCTTGATCTGACTCACATGAAGATGGAGACTAAGAAGATTGTCCTTACAGATGACATGCCGGACTTGCTTTGCGATGACAGCAGAATTATCCTTCCTGTCCAGGTGGAAGGTGCTGATTTGTTGTGGTATGGTTCTGATAAAGGATCAGATTTTCTGGGTAAGGGAAATGAACCTGTTCATTTTCCAAATCAGGATGCTGGAAATCTCACGATCTATGCTGACTGGGAGACTAGAGAATCACTTGGAGCGCCGGAGCCGGGGGAAGGCGCTCAGTTGGTTGAGACATTTAAAGGAGGTGGAATCCAGTTTGAGCTTTTCCATCATGTGAAATTGGTTTCATTGGATTGCTATGCGGAAGAATCGGGTATTAGAATTATTTACCTGTTAGATTCAAATGGTAAGAGTGTTAAAGAAATTAATAAGAGACTCAGTCCCGGGAAAAACACTCTGGAATTTAATGTTGATTTAGAACCAGGAAGGTATACTCTGGAACACAAGTTTGGAAGAAATCTGTTGGCTGAAACATTTTATGATCTTGCAGGAATTTCTATGGATATACAAGGAATAGGAACTATAATATCAGGAATTCCAGGAAGTGAAATGCCTTATCACTATGGATTTTTCTATAATTTAATTTTGCAATTCCAGTCTCCCTGTGCCAGGGTTCCATTTACATTTGACTTAAGAGACAAGTCCAGTGAATTAAAGGCAGAATTCAGTATCAATCATGAAGAAAGACAAAGGGTTTCATTTATTAACGAATCGGAAGATGCAATAACATATCGCTGGAATTTTGGAGATGGAAATTTCAGTGGTTCTGATGCACCTTCTCACGAATATGCTGCAGAAGGTAATTATCAGGTGGTTTTGGAGGTGACTGATATTGCCGGCTGCCGGGATTTTGCATTTGCAGATATAACCATTGATCCTTTAAGTACTTCCACGAGTGATACTCAACCATATTTAAAAACACTATCGGTTTTTCCAAACCCTGCCGGAGATGAAATAAATGTTTTATCTGAAATGCAATTCAGTGGCCAACAAAGATGGAATATCATTCATATAAATGGACAGATACTGAACTCAGGCCTATGGAATGACAACAATCTTACTCACAAGCTGAGAATTGCTGATTTACCACCCGGATTTTATACGATTCAAGTCATTCAGGATGACAAAGTGATGCAAAGAGCACGTTTCATAAAAATGTAGAAACTATTCACCTCCTGTGCTTGTTTTAAATCATGATTCGCACAATAATCGGCGAAATTAAGTGATTTGGTACGTAGACAGATGTGAGACATATATAGTTGGAACTGTTGCATAAAGGCAATATTTATCCTTGTCAATCGACAATATTACATTCATTAATTTTGAGCAGGATGTGCCTGATTCAGATTAATAAAATAAAAATATGTTGATAATCAATCAAATAGTTGAAAATCGCAGTGGAATTGGCGAACTTTAACCTCCCGTACTATTTCAAAACACTTTTTTTATTTAACCGATTGCCATTGTTGGATGACTTTGGCAAGATTAATGTAGTATCGTCCGCAAAAAAAAAGGAAAAAAATGAGCCAGCGTAAAACCATATTGCAGGGCCGCTTAGATTTCGGAAATGCCGCCAGTTATGGAAAGGTGAAAAAATTATTTGATCTAAGATTAGATGCATATTACAAAGGAGAATTTGGGCTCAAAGACCCTGAATACTTTGATGATGAAACATTTATCTTCTCTATACCCAGATTAGTCTTCCAATGGAACGACAAAACCTGGAAAACAACTGTTGAGGGTTTGGAATATCTGGCATCCTACGCTATATCAGGACAAATAGAAGTTTATCAGTCAGAAAACGGTGTCATTCATCGCAAGAATATCATATCACCTGATAACGAAAAACTGGCTGTTTCTGAATATAAAAAAGGTGAAGCCTGTATTAAGTCAAAGAATCCTAATTGGAGTGAAGCTCTCACAGCACTCAACGAAGCAATTCATACCTATGATGCACACGTTGAGGCATTAGAGTACAGAGGCAGAGTTATGATGCACATGTGTCAGTGGGAAGAAGCGAAAGCAGATTTAAACAGAGCAATCGCCATTTATCCGGGTGCTTATAAAGCACATTACTGGAGGGCAATGGTGTATTATCATCTGCAGGAAACGGAACGTTCATTGCTTGATTTTGAAACATCTGTTAAAAAATTCTCTGGCATTGCAGCAGACTCATTGGTTGGCCAGACTTGGAAAAAGCCGTTGCCTGATCGATTTAGGAGCCTTCGAAGATGCTATCAAAGAACTGAAATTATTTGTTGGTAAAAATTTCAGCACAGAAATGCCGCTTACTCCATACAAAAGGGAAGCTTACCACCATATGGGAGTTTGCTGGATGGAAATGGAGCAATACGACTATGCCATCGATGCATTTGATGAAGCATTGAAAGTTAAGGACGGAGATCCTCTGGTTTCAGAAGCTGCCTGTCTATACTATCGTGGAATGGCTAAGAAAAGAGCAGGAAATTCAGGATTCAATGTAGATCTGGAAAAAGCTCAAAAAATGGGCTATGCAGGTAAAGTTCAGGTCTGATATTGTACGCCATAACATGTAGAGGACGTTTATGTCATGTAATCCAAATGAACATGCGTCTTTTACTAATCCTTATTTCCGTTTTATTTTTTGGTCTATCACAAGTTTCTGCTCAATCAGGAAAGAAGAAAAAACCAAAAGTGGAGACTGCTGCCCAAAAGCATTGGAAATCAGGTATTAAAGCCAGAAAAGAAGGCAAAACTTCAGACGCTATTTTAGATTTTGAGAAAGCGATTAAGAGCGATCCAAAACTCGTTGTGGCTTATTTTGATTTAGGAGCTGTGTATTTTAAGTTGGATTCCTTTCAATTAGCTGTACAAAATTTCAAGACGGGCCTGGCGCTCAAGAAAGATGCTACGCCCTCGATTCATTTTACGGTAGGGCAGGCCTACTGGGAACAAAATATGTATGACAGTGCAGCCGTCTGGTTTGAAAAAACACTTAATCAACCGGAGCTCAGTACAAATCTCGCCCATAAAGCCAGAAAATTTAAGAGAGATGCGCTGTTTTATCTCAGTAATCCTAAAATGGAGGCCGATCTAAGCTGGAACAAGTTCGGAGAAGCTATTAATTCGGAACATCCTGAGTATTTGCCCACGCTGACAGCAGACGGGAAAACTCTGATCTTTACCAGGAGAATTCAGCAGCAGGAAGATTTTTATATTACATATAAGGATGAACAAGGGAAATGGGAATCCGCTGCAAGCCTTGAAAGTCTGAACTCTCCTAATAATGAAGGAGCGATATGTATAAGCGCAGATGGGAAGAAAATTATCTTTGCACTCTGCAATGATAAAGAAGGGTTCGGTGGATGTGATTTGTACGAGGTCGTAGAAAAAGAAGGAATCTGGGGCTACCCGGTAAATCTAGGCCAGAATGTCAACGGTAATTCCTGGGATTCACAACCCTCGTTGTCACCGGATGGCAACACACTTTATTTTGTAAGTAACAGACCGGACGGATTTGGGGACAACGATATCTGGTTTAGTTTAAGATCTGCTGATGGCAAATGGGGAAAAGCACAGAATGCAGGATCAATCATCAATTCTGATGGAAATGAACTGACTCCTTTGATTCATTTTGATGGTCAAACATTATATTTTTCTTCCGAAGGCCATGCGGGTTTTGGTGGTTTTGATTTGTTTATGAGTTCAAAGCAAGTAGATAAAAAATGGAGCATTCCAATCAATCTCGGATCAGGAATCAATTCAAAGGGAGATGAAAGTGGCCTTGCCGTGAGTATTGACGGGAAAACGGCCATTTTAACCAGACTTGAAGAAGATAATTCACAAAATATTGTCAAGGCGGATTTGTATACAGTTCAATTACCTGAAGAAGTCAAAGCCAAACCTGCATCATACAGTAAGATTTATCTTAAAGCACAGCTGGATTCTTTGCCAATTTCAGGGGTGATAGAGGTGATTGACTTGCTTACAGGAATGCAGGCCGGCAAATACATGACAAATGATTCAGGAGAGGCCCTCGTACTTCTACAGAAAGGGCTAAAGTATGCTGTTCAATCCAGCAATCCCGGATATATGTTTGCTTCCCTGCACTTTGATATACCGGCTGATTACAACAAGGACGACATTCCGTCTGTCACATTATTTTTACAACCAATTAAAGATACTTCCGCTGCGGCCGCCAAACCTGTGGTTTTAAATAATGTATTCTACGAAACGGGATCAGCCTCCCTTCAGAAAATATCACATTTCGAACTGGATAAGCTATCAACTTTTCTCAAAGAGAATCCTGCAGTAAAAGTCAGGATTAACGGGCATACAGATAATGTGGGAGGAGACAATGTCAATCTTCCGCTTTCTCAGGCAAGAGCAAAATCTGTATATGACTATTTAATCAAACTGGGAATTGATGCATCCCGTATGCAATTTAAAGGATTTGGCTCTTCAAAACCTATTGCAGACAACAATTCTGAATCAGGCAGAGCTCAGAACCGACGTACTGAGTATGAAATCCTGGACTGATATCAAGTGATGACCACGCAAACTTTAATGAATTTAAAATTAAAGTAAATTCAACGTAAGGGGGACACCGGCATCGAAGAACATGAATCACTAGCTTAACGTCCGGTGGCGCCCTGGCAATGCTAGTTTGATACAAGACAGGCGCCGCCAAGGGAGACGCCCGGCACGCTGCGCCTGGCCAGGGTGACGCCTTTCACTGCTACGCAGTAAAGTAGACGCCTTGTTATTTTTCGCTTTGCCTTGAAAAATACAGAGGTGACGTTCTGGAACCTGACTTTGCCTACGGCAAAATTTCCAGACGCAGGTAGGATGGAGGCTTTTCAAATTGGACATTAATTTTGCCTGAGGCAAAACTGCATGATTAGGTTACGGAGGTTAAAATATCCTGATCATTTTGCCTGAGGCAAAATGATCTCTGCTTTCCGGGTCAGTGTTGAAAAATGTCACTTATGCGGGGGTCACTCATGGCATCGAAGATGACATGAATGTCACCTTTTGCCGCAGGCAAAACACGTCACCCCTTGCAAGGCGGAGCCGGCAAGGGGCGTCACCGCCCGCTACGACAAAGCTGCTTCCTCCCACGAACTAATGCAACTCCAAAGTTTATTTATCAACATAATGGTTCTAGTTATGTCATCCACCAAGCTACAGCATTATTTGAGTCTGCATTTTCGGCTACATTTAAAAGCTTACTTTTGCTGAAATGAATTCTCACTCAAAATATCTGATTGTAGTTTGTGGTCCTACTGCTGTAGGAAAAACGGCTGTAGCTGTTCAACTGGCTCAACATTATAAAACAGAAATCATCTCTTCGGACAGCCGTCAGTTTTATATTGAAACTAATGCAGCAACAGCAAAACCTGAACCGGAAGAGCTTGCTGCTGTAAGGCATCATTTCATCAATTCCCTCTCCATTCATAAGGATTATGATGTAGGCAAATTTGAGCAGGAATCAATAGAACGGTTAGGAGTGCTATTTCAAACACATAGTGTTGTAATTGTTAGTGGAGGCTCTGGACTTTATATTAAAGCGCTAACAGAAGGACTTGATAAATTTCCCGAAATCCCTGTAGAATTGGTTGAATCCCTGAATCAGGAATTGTTGGAAAATGGAATGGAAATATTGCTCAGGGAATTAGAAGAAAAGGACCCGCAATATTTCAAAGAAGTCGACCAGAATAATCCGCAGCGCATCATCAGAGCACTTTCAGTCATAAGGCATACAGATAAGCCATTCAGCTCATTCAGATCCGGAAATGCGCTTCAAAGACCATTCAAGACTATTTATATTAAACTCGAAATGGATCGGGCCATGTTATATAGCAGAATTAATCAAAGGGTTGAGCATTTTCTGAAAAAAAGGACTACTTTCTGAAGCAGAAGAATTGTTAAAATTCAGGCATTTAAACGCTCTCAAGACTGTCGGCTATACTGAGATGTTTGATCATTATGATGGAAAATATACTTTGCAGGAGGCCATTGAAAAAATCAAACAACATTCCAGAAATTATGCCAAGCGCCAGGAAACCTGGATAAGGAAATATATTCCTGGAAGAGGATTTTCTCCTGAAGATTTGAAGGGAATTGTTGCGTATATTGAGGATGAAATAGCGTCAGAAGTAACAGCCAGCCTCTAGCTTCTGGCTCCTGGCCTCTGGCTGTGCAGCCGGGAAGAAGCTACCCATCAGTTTTTTGGAACATTCATCACCTTGCAACTTATGAAGCGAAGCTGAAAAAGTTGCAAGACATCACTTTTTCATGGCTTGTCCCATGAAAAAACATCACCTTTCAAGCCGCAGGCGCAGAAAGGCATCACCTCTGCAGTAGTTACGCTCTTTATATCTTGCTCTTGTACAAGGATTCCGCTTCTTCTGAATTCAGAATTCTCCTTTCACGATTAACCGCATAAACGGCTGTTCTAATGCTATCTACCTCACAAACTCACTCTCCCAGCTCCCCACATTCCCCATACTATCTGTGATGTCGATTTTAAGGTGATTTTTACCTTTGGGAAGAGTGGCTAATGGCACGGAAATATTATTGCTTCGTCCATTGTATTTGGCCAGAAACCATTCACCATTTAGGAACACATCAATCTGCCATTTTTCTGCATCTCCTGCCCTGGCATAATTGTCTGAAAAATTGAAACTAAAATTTTGCAACTTGCTCTTTCCGGCCTGAAATTTGACAGCCTTAATCTTAGGTGGGACGGTATCAATATATACTGCGAAACGACCATTTGATCTTGCTTTAGTAAATATTATATCTCCGGTCCATGCTCCACCATAGTTTGAAATAGAATTACCATTGCGTGAGCCTATAAATGATTTTGACTTCAATGAATCCGGGATATGTCCTGCCTCAAACCTCATTTCATAAAATCCGTGTAGCGGCTCCCTCCCATTTAGAATCACAAGGGCTTGTGACTGAGCATTGTGCGTTTTCTCTATTTGGTTGGACAATTGCATATAAGTGCGTTCATAGTACATATTCTCCGGAATAATCAATTCACATCCTGGGAAGAGATAATGATATGGTGTATTCGGTCTGGCACATGTGTGTGTTTAGGTGGTTTAAATAAAGCTGTTGCCGTATCTCTTCCAATAAGCATAGTGGCTGTGGAACTATTATTCAGGTAATCATATGAGACCATTTTCACAGTCCTGTAAGTCCCTGAATCCACCGGAAATACGCCATCATTACGCAGGTACGGATAGAGATTTATATTGTTACCGGGTAATTTGTGAAGCCTGTGGAAATACTTTTTATTGTAAAAATATTCGTTGTAATCTGTATGAGCATTCAGATATCGGGTGTCTTTTCGTAGAAATGAATCCATCTGGTAGTGATAATGGAGGGTATCATCTACATACAGCTCCAGCTTATAAACTCCATTCCGATTTGCGACGCCTGTCATAAAATCTATGGTTGATAAGCTCAATGCAGCATAATCCCCCGGAATGAGCAGAGTATCCTTGACGGGAGCATATCCCCCATTTTTCTTAATAAGTTTCAAATTTCCTGCTTTCAATTCCTGTCTGGTAGAATCTAAGGCATACCAGCGAAACACATCCATTATAGGAGGCACATTATCAACTATTTCATAACCAAACATGAGGGGATTGAAAAGCATATCGTCCTCAGTCCTTCTGATTTCAAAATGCAAATGGGGACCAAACGAATATCCGGTATTGCCCATATAACCAATCAACTGTCCTTTAGATACACGCCAGGAATTGGGTTCAGGATAATAATCCATCACATAAGATCGTGTTTCATATTGTGCTGCCAGAATCTTGATGCCCAGATTGATTTCGAATCTGTCCATATGCGCATACACGGATGTATAACCGTTGTCATGCCTGATAATCAATGCATTGCCATATCCCGTGGGATGCAACATGACTCTGTAGATATATCCTTCTGAAATGGAATATAGCGGATCTCCTGAGATCCCCTTAGTTGATTTCAGATCAATTCCTGCATGAAAATGATTGGATCTCAACTCCCCAAAAGATCCTGATAAGCGAATAGCATGATCAATTGGTGAACGGAAATCGGGCAATTCCTGCGCAGAAAGACCGAAGATGAATAAGAAGAAAATTCCAAAGCAAAAGCCTTGCTTATATAAATTACAATTCAACTTTACTTTTTTAGTGCATCCAGGTAAATAGCAAAAATCTGATCTGCCGCTTCAAATGGCTGGATATGTCCATTTTCCACTTGTTTTTCCATCTCTTTAAACGAAATGGATACCGACTCCTGAGAGAAAAGTGCTGTTGCAGCTTTTCCAGAACGCTTTCTTTGAGCCAATATTTTGCTTGTTGCTGTCTGTTTTCTGTCACAAAGGAGCCAATTTTTGCAAAATATTCCATTACTTTTTGAAGAACTTTTTCCATTCCAGTATCGAATAATGCTGAACAACTCATCACCGGAACCTGCCAATTTTCATGTTTCAAAGGAAGCAAATGTAACGCTGATGCATAAAAACCGATTGCCTTATTAACTGCACTCAAATTTTCACCATCCGCTTTATTGATGACGATAATGTCTGCCATTTCCACGATACCTTTCTTGATTCCCTGCAGATCATCACCTGCTCCCGGAAGCAAAAGCAGCACAAAAATATCTACCAAATTTCTGACAGCAGTCTCACTCTGCCCTACCCCGACAGTCTCAACAATTACATGGTCGAAGCCAGCTGCTTCACATAGAATGATTGCTTCCCGGGTCGCTCTGGCTACTCCCCCCAGGGTATCACCGGCAGGGCTGGGACGTATATACGCATTTTCATTTGTGCTCAGCCAGTCCATTCGCGTTTTATCCCCCAGAATACTTCCTTTGCTGATGGGACTGCTTGGATCTACAGCCAGGACTGCCACTTTAGAGCCGGATTGGATAATTTGCTTACCAAATGATTCAATAAAAGTCGATTTACCAACTCCCGGTGCTCCACTGATTCCAATCCTTCTGGCTCTTCCTGTTGCCGGAATACAATTTCGGACCAGATCATTAGCTGATTTACGATGGTCAGGATGTCTGCTTTCAACCAGCGTGATACCTCTGCTCAAAGCGATGCGATCACCTTTTAAAATAGCTTCACTTAAAGCGGGAATATCGAAAGTCTTTCGTTCCAAAATTGGGAATTGATTCAGGATAAAGTTAGAACATTTCGGATAGAATCCATTTCCTGAAGTGTTTTCCAGGTATTTTTACTAATTGACTAGTCATTTCCTCCAGAAAATAAGCTCCGGAAGCCGGATCATTAACCTCAGCCATATAACTTTCCATTCTCAATAAATGAGAAATATTTCTGGCAATCCGACTGTTGAATGCCCATTCTGCAGTGGGAGGATTGAGATTCCCCGGAGCAATATTAATACTATCTACACCTCCTGTAGCCAATGCCCATCCTATCAAAGCCCCCTTAATTCTGTTGTAGTTGGACTCAGATGTATAGCATGCAGTATCAGTTTTACCCTGAATAAAAACCTGAGTTTGACCACTCAGACCATGAAGCTTCTGAATATTCGCCAATAAAATTCTTAAAGCTCTTACTCTGGAAACTTCTGTGAGTAACTGATCACCTGCATGCAATGAAATTTGAAATCTTGCAATGATCTCTTCATTCAACATTCCGTTCTCAGCAAGCATTTCTAGTGTCTTGTGAAAGGCAAAGCAAATAAATCCCAGTTCATCATTAAATGGCTCATTTTTGTTTGTATCAGCTGTGGAAATATGAATCCAGCGGTATTGTTCACTGAAGCCTTCGCTATATGTATTTTGAATTTCCTTCAGATCAGAAATGAATGTTTGATCGAGAGTCATTCGGGGTAAAAATGCACCTTCCATCAGATTTGGCCCGGTGTGAGAGGAACGAAGGTATTGTGAAATCTTATTTGCTGCTTCTATTTCAGGTAATTCCCAGCAGAGTGAAATAAACCCAGGAATCACTCCTTTCAATAAAATTTCCAAATTCACAAAAGGATCCACCTTTTGGAGATTAGGCGATTCCAATCCATATTCCAGTGCAATCAGTAATCGTTCATTGCATTCCATTGGATTGGTTAATGCATCAAAATCCTCTGCAATCAGCCAATGATTTAAAGGTCCGCCTTTACTTATATTTCTACTTATAATTTGATCCTCAGGATGATAGGCAGCATTTACATCTTTAGATTTTCCTACTGTAACATTAAGATCCTGCCATGTCTTCGGCTGAATTTCTTTCTCTATTAGCTTTAACCATGCCTCTTTTGAGCTGCCTTCGAAGTCAAATAATCTTAATGTTTGTTCATCATTCATGATTTCCATTTCTGTTGAGCTGAGGTGTAAAGGTAGGGAATCGGGAGTTATGAATTATGAGTTAGAGCCTGTTAGGAGGATTACTCGTGGTGTTGTGATGTTTTTTAATTGCTTCGCAAAGAAAAAGTGATGTTTTTTCAGGGGACAAGCCCTGAAAAAGTGATGTCTCTCCGAGGTGATGTGCGATCGAGGATCGCGATTGGGTGAGGAGTAATGAGTGCGAGTCAGTTTGGGTCACGTGATGCAGGTTTTTAAAATTGGTGGTTTTCCTCACATTATCATCTCATTCTATTTGGCTCGGCCGTGCGAACCTACGAGAAGTGCGATAGGGCTGTTTCCTTGTAACTTGTGACTTGGAGCTTGGAGCTTTCAGGCAGTTCAGCCAGGAGCTAGATGCTAGTAGCCAGAAGCGGCTGTTTCTTGCTACAATTATCAGCTCGTTCAAAACTTCTAACCACTCCAATAGTTCCTATCTTTGTTAAAACGTACTTACAACAAAATCATGAAAGCTCGTCCTCTGTATTTTGATTAC
This sequence comes from Saprospiraceae bacterium, assembly GCA_016706365.1. GTDB lineage: Bacteria > Bacteroidota > Bacteroidia > Chitinophagales > Saprospiraceae > SLDF01. The sequence continues at coordinate 24,677 of JADJJU010000019.1, read as the reverse complement.
AATGCCACTACTCCCATGGACCCTATGGTGCTGGAAGCCATGCTGCCATGGTTTGTGGAAAATTTTGGGAATGCCGCATCCAGGACTCATTCATATGGCTGGGATGCCGCTCATGCAGTTAATTCTGCAAGATCAAAAGTAGCAGAGCTAATAGGGGTTTCTGATAAATCCATCATCTTTACTTCAGGTGCTACGGAAGCTGTGAATCTTGCCATTAAAGGAGTTTTTCAGGCATATAAAAGTAAAGGCAACCAAATCATCACGAGCAGATCGGAGCACAAAGCAGTTCTTGATACTTGTGATAACCTGAAGCCATACGGAGCTGAAATAATCTATCTGGATGTGGACACAAATGGCTTAATTGATTTAGTTCAACTGGAGAATGCAATCACAGACCGGACTATCCTGGTATCCATCATGTGGGCCAATAATGAAACAGGAGTTATTCAGCCAATGAAAGAAATTGGAGCGATTTGTAAAGAAAAAGAGGTCCTTTTCATGAGTGACGCTACGCAGGCTATCGGCAAAATACCCGTCAATCCGATAGAAGCAGGAGTTCATTTGCTTTGCATGTCAGCTCATAAAATGTATGGACCGAAGGGTGTTGGGGCACTTTGGATATCAGAAAAAAATCCAAGAGTAGTGCTGCGTTCTCAAATCGATGGAGGAGGGCACGAGAGAGGATTCAGATCGGGAACTTTAAATGTGCCGGGAATAGTAGGTCTCGGAAAGGCGGCAGAACTTTCTGCTGATAAAATGAAATCTGAGCACCAAAGACACCGGGATTGGCAAAATATTTTGAGCAGAGTCTAAAAGCAGCATTCCCTGAAATAAATATAGCAGGATCTCAGGTTTCACGATTACCTCATGTTTCGAATCTTCGAATCCCTGAAATCCCATCTTCCACCTGGTTTAGTAAATTTTCAGACAAGTTTGCATTTTCTACCGGCTCTGCTTGTAGTTCTGCTTTGGCGGAACCATCGCACGTGTTGGAAGCCATGGGATATACTGACAGGAAGGCAGAGGAGGCTGTGAGGTTGAGTTGGGGGAGATTTACAAAGGAAGAGGATATGGGACTGTTATTAAATTCATTAATCGGAATACTGACCAGGTAAAAACATACTTTTCCTCCATCAAAAAAATCGTCTTCCCCCCATTTTTATCACAAAGATTTTACTAAGTCTATGCAGAAAAGCCTTATTAAGAAGTAAATTTGTAACATTGTACCAAATCAATCCGAATCCTTATGAGTCGCATAGTCACCCTGGATGAATTTATTATCAAACGTCAGAAAGATTTTTCTTATGCCACCGGTGAATTGACCGGATTGCTCAGGGATATAGGGGTTGCTTCAAAAATTGTAAACAGAGAAGTCAATAAAGCAGGTCTTGTCAATATCCTGGGTGTGGAAGGCTCAGCCAATACACATGGTGAAGCACAGCAAAAGCTCGACGTTTACGCTAATGACAAATTCATTGAATGTCTTAAAAATAGTGGTGAATGTGCAGGTGTAGCTTCTGAAGAAAATGAGGAATTTATTCCTATTCCAGCTTATGAATCCAAAAGCGGGAAATATGTCGTCATCATGGATCCCCTTGATGGCTCCTCCAATATAGATGTCAATGTTTCAGTCGGAACCATTTTTGCTATTTATCGCAGAATCACGGAAGAGGATCAGCCTGTCGAATTAAGTGACTTTCTTCAGCCGGTATTGAAGCAGGTGGCTGCTGGTTATGTACTGTATGGCACCTCTACGATCCTCTTCTATACCACAGGAAGAGGTGTGAATGGATTTACGCTGGATCCTTCCATCGGTGAATTCTGCCTATCTCACAGAGACATTAAAATCCCCAACCGCGGATCATATTACTCTGTGAATCAGGGCTATTATCTCAAATTTGATCTCGAAATGCGTCGTTACATTGATTACTGTTGTGATCTTAACCTTGGACTGAGGTACATCGGTTCCATGGTTTCTGATATCCATAGAATTTTGTTTCAGGGTGGTATTTTCCTTTACCCAAATACGCGCAAATATCCGGCAGGTAAACTCAGACTCCTGTATGAGTGCAATCCAATGGCATTCATCGTCGAGCAAGCGGGTGGAAAAGCCATCAATACCCAGATTGACCGTATCCTGGAAATCGAACCTAAAGAACTTCACCAACGATCAACCATCGTCATTGGTTCACCTGATATGGTGGATGAAATGATTCAGTTTGTGGATAAGTACAGTGCGGTCAGCTCACATCAGGAGTAATAATCTTACAATCTGACATTATCTGATCAGGATTTTCCTTTATCTCATTCCGGAGAATCTGAAAGAAAGTTATAGTAATTCATGCCATTACGGCAACTAATGACAGCACCTGAGAGGTAATTTCTCTGGCACCTTGCACCGTGATTTGATCCATCACAGCCTCTGGTCTGATACTTTTCGTAAAAAGTCGCCATGCAATCTCCGCCGGGATTTCTACAATGTTTTCTGTTCTATCATCATAGGAATCAGTGAAGCTCCATTCCAAATGTCTGTATTCAAGCTCCCAGGAACCTGCCCCGATTATTTTGCATCGGACTCTTGTTCCGATTTCCGGCTGAACATATCTCAGTGCATGAGGCATACCAAGCATAATGGTTTCCCAGAATGGCTTTGACCATTGCTCAATCATCAGTGTATCATCACAAATTGCAAATCGAATTTGTTGCTGATGATGCCATTTCTCTGTGTACTCTCTTGCAAGATGCATGGCATTTGTAGAGGTATTTTCACCCGCCCAGGCTACTGCAAAGATTGCTTCTTCCATTGGATTCAGGGATTCATAATAAGCAGAAACCAAAGGTCCTGTGCTTTCATGCATCATAATCAAAACCTCAGGACTCAATCTTTTCGCTGCCAGTACCCAATCAGCATTTAAGCAATTCAGCCATTTAACCAGCTCCGAATAATCATTCCCCTGGGGTCCTTTATCGCCAAAATACTTATCTCTTTGTATGGACAAGGTTCTCAAATTTCCATCCAATAGATGCGCGACTACATCCTTCACATTCCATAGCCTCGATATAGTGGGCAAATTCCACTGCTCGTCCGAAAGTTGCCGTAAACAATCCATTAAGAGTGCATCCAATGGAGCAAAAAGGGATTGTACGGGCGGAATAAAAGTCATAGCAAAATAATAGGTTCTCAAACAAAGATAATTATTGATCATCACATAGAATTACCATTTCACAACATCACCAATCTCTTCCATCACATAAGTTTTATCCGGGTCTGAATGTAGCCGACATTTACTATCTAATATTAAGTTCTAAACTGATGAGACTGGAAATTCAGGAATTGAAAAAGACTTACCCCAATGGTAAAACTGCATTAAATGGGATTTCCTTAAGAATGAACACCGGAATGTTTGGATTACTGGGACCTAATGGAGCAGGTAAATCCACACTGATGCGAACTCTGGCAACTTTACAGGTTCCGGATTCCGGAAGTATATTCTTTAATGACATAGATGTCCTGAAGGATCCCATGAGCTTGCGCAGGATTTTAGGATATCTACCGCAAGATTTTGGAGTATACCCCGGATTATCTGCTCAGGAATTACTCGAATATTTATGTGTACTGAAAGGTATCAAGTCTGCTTCCAACAGAAAAATGATTATTGAACACGTTCTTGATCTGACCAATTTGACAGAGGTCCGAAAACAAGCAGTTTCCCGTTTTTCCGGAGGAATGAAGCAAAGATTTGGAATAGCTCAATTACTGCTGAATAATCCGGGGCTGATTATTGTAGATGAGCCCACTGCAGGCCTGGACCCTGTAGAAAGAAAGCGGTTTTTAAATGTTTTGCGACAAGTTGGAACAGAAAGTATTGTAGTTTTTTCATCGCACATCGTTGAGGATATTTCTGAGCTCTGTCATCAGTTTGCTATTTTGAATCATGGTGAAATCCTGCTTAAAAGCAGTCCATCCGAATCTATTATTTCCCTAAAAGGAAAAATATGGGAGAGAAAAATACAGCCAAATGAAGATTTTACACTTACTCCGGAAATCTTGCAACTCTCTTCTAATTATCAACCTGACAATAGCATTGTATTAAGACTATTTGCATCCAAACCGCCTGATCATTTGTGCACAACTATAATCCCTAACCTGGAGGATGTCTATTTTTTAGAAATGCTTAGAGGAAATTTTGCAGCACGAAATACAAGTCAATGATACATGCAATTCTAAAATTTGAACTGAAATACTGGATGAAAAATCCGGCTACATATTTATATGCGGCCATCCTTTTCTTATTTGCCTTTTTCTCAATTGCAGGCGCTGCCGGCCTATTTCAGGGAGATATTTCACATCAGACTTTGATTGCAAATTCTCCTTTTGCATTGTATCAATTGAGCAATGTAGGATTTAAGCTCATGCTATTTGTAATACCCTCAATGCTTGGACTGTCCCTTTCCAGAGATTATCAATTTCAGGTCCATAGTCTGATGTATAGCTATCCGATTGCTCGTTCTCAATTCCTGATTGCAAAATTTATGGCTCCATTTCTCATAATTGTGATTTTATGGACTTGTTTTATTTTAGGATGTTTTCTTGCAACAAAATTGCCAGGGCTTGAAGCGACTTTACTTTTACCTTTTGATTTGAAAGTATATTTTAAATTACTCATTGTCTATCTCCTCCCCAATTCCTTACTGATCAGTTTGATAGTATTTCTGATAAATGTTTTAAGCCGTAAGCAATTTCCTGGTTTTATCTCAATCATAGTTCTATTGATTATTAGAGAAACAGGAATCAGGTTGAGTTCAGGCTTCGAACTCAACGACTTGTCCTTGATTCTCGAACCATTTGCTGAGCTTGCTACCTCAGCTAGTACCAGATATTGGGATATTGCAGAACAAAATGCATTAAATATTCCTCTGAGTTCTATTGTAATATTGAATCGGTGTTTGGTATTGCTTGTTTGTGTTTTTCTTGCAATTACGAGCTATAGGAATTTCAATTTCCACCAGGAGGCACCTTCATTCTTGCGGATCTTTAAAAAGAAATTCAGGTCAGAGATTCGTGTAGAAAAAGAACCAGGCAGGTCAATATCATTTCCCTTCTTTGAATTTGGAAAAGGTCTGTTTTTCAGAATAAATCAATCCTGGAAATTATCTTTTTATGAATTGAAATCAATTGTAAAAAGCAGGGCATTTATACTTGTCCTGGTATTCGGAACTTTGCTTGGTTTTGTGCTGCAAGCGCAGATCAATACACCTTATGGGATTAAAGTCTGGCCTTTAACCTGGGTAATGCTCGCTTTTCCGGTATTGTTTTATAAAATATTTATAGCTTTTATCAGCTTCTTCTATGCAGGAATTTTAATCAATAAAGCAAAACAAGAAGACATGTTTTGTTTGATTGATGCCACTTCAATACACAATTGGGTCCTTTACAGTTCAAAATTATTGGCATTAATTAAAATTCAAATGCTCATCCTCAGCTGCATTTTCTTAAGTGGAATTTTGGTTCAGTCAATGAACTCATACTATGACTTTGAGCTTCATCATTATGCATTTGATTTATACTGTATACACTTGCCAGAAATGATCATTTGGGGAATTCTTGCGCTCTTTATTCATACAATCATTTCAAATACCTGGATAGGTCTGTTCACACTGGCATTGTTATACTTTGGCGTATCAGAACTGCCGATGATTGGAATCGAGCAATGGATATTTCGCTTCAACGAAAATCCTGATCCCGGATTTTATCTTCATTATTCCGACTTGAGCGGATACAGCCATTCACTAAAAGCATACTTTATTTTCAAGGTATACTGGTTTATTTTTTCCGGGATCCTCATGGCAATTACTTTACTTGTTTGGAAACGAGGATTAATTTTTTCAGTAAAAGAATTTTTGAGAAATATTCGACAGAGGTTTCAAGGTAAATTAGTATTTGCCGCTTCATTTTTGTTTATAGGGTTTTTATCCGCGGGAATTTGGATACATTTTCAGTATAGAAATTCAGAAATACCTTCTGCAGAACAGATAGAAATTATTGAAAAGGAATCAGATAAAAAATGGGCTCATCTCGAGATTTTGCCTCAACCAAGGATCATTGGAGTCAAGGTAAACATGGATATTTACCCGGAAGAATTCAAATTTACGAGCTCAGGCCAATATTCTATGGTCAATCTTTCATCATCTCCCATAGACTCGATTTTGGTTCGAACATCCCATGAGGTTTCTACAAAATTTGAACTAGATAAAAGCTACAGTATTACTCTAAATGATCCCGATTCGAAGTTTAATATTCTGAAACTGGAATGTCCTTTATTACCTGGTGACACTGTGAAATTGAATTTTCAATTAAAAAGTATTGACAATACCATTTTTCAAAAGAATAATCCTGTAGAGAAAAATGGAACATATATCACATCACTCATTTACCCTGCTATTGGATATAGAAGTTCCAAAACTGACCGAAAAGCACATGAAGAAGGTGCAACTGACAATCACTACAGATCCTTTGATTCAGACTTTATTTCACTTGAATTATTGGTAAGCACAAGCGAAGATCAAACCGCTATAGCTCCGGGCTACCTGGAGAAATCATACATAGAAAGAGGTAGAAAATTTTTTAAATATATTTCCAAGTCTCCTGTTACTTCCCTGCTTCCGAAATGGGATTCGTCATGAATATTCAGGACCCGAAAAAGAAAGGTCTCAATCTTTCATTCCTGGGTGCAAGTCATGAATTGGCGCATCAATGGTGGGGAATGCAAGCTATACCTGCAGATGTTGAAGGTTTCAAAATGATTACTGAGAGCTTGGCAGAGTACACTTCATTAATGGTTCTAAAACAGGAGTACGGTCCGGAAAAAGCCCTGGAATTTCAGAAAAAAGCGCTACAAATTTACCTTTCCGGCCGGCGTGATATGGAATCAGCTGAGCCCCCTCTCATGTTCAACCGGGGTAACGAACATGCTTTCATCCCCTATCAAAAAGGCATGCTGGCTTTTAACGGTTTAGCCGGCATGATTGGAGAGAACCGTTTGAATGAAGCATTGAGAGCATATTTACATTGCGTGGAAGGCAAGAAAAACAACTATTCTACTCCATCCGATCTCATTGAATACTTGAGACTCTACACACCAGATTCCATGCAGCACCTGATTCGTGACTGGTTTGAAACTGTCACATTCTATGATAATTCAATTGACAGTATACATGTGGATTCCTTGCAGGATGGAACTTTCGAAGTGGGAGTATATTTCAGTATTAAGAAATATCTGGTCAATGAATTTGCTGAAAAAGTATACTTTCAAGATCAGAATTTAAAAGATCATTCTACAGAAAAAGATGCTCTTGTACTTCAGGATTATATACCTATTGGAATCTATGGTGCATCCACTTATCACAATCCATTGTATCTTTCACTGGTCAAATCAACCGCAAAGAATAATTTTATTCGGGTCAAATTAGGTAAATTACCGCATAGGATAGAACTGGATCCCTGGCTTTATCTGATCGATATGAACAGGCATGATAATGTATACAGGATTAATAAATCAAAGTTTTAAATTGAATGCTCACTGCTATGTCAAACAAATATTTCTCCAAATATAAATGAAGCATTCTCACGCTATAAAAAGATTGGAATTCTTAATTCTTCTGATATCCGGAGCTTTGTACACAATCATGGCCATATTCGGAAGGGGAACATTTTGGGAGCAAATTGACAGTAGAAATTTATTCATGCAATTACTCTCATTTCCTATTGCCTTTCTGATCAACACGTATCATTTCATTCCCAAAGATGCCAGAACAAAAAGGTGGTTTGTGTATGGACTTAAAGTCTTATTGCTTTTGTTATTTTTGGAAACAATCAGAGTTTTCATCAGCACTAAACCGGACGGCGGCATTCTTGGGGGTGCACAAAATATTCTTATCCCCTTTTTAATAGGTATTTTCCTTTCCTGGATATTTACTTCCATCAGAGATTGGCTAATACAGACCCGTGAAATCGACAGATTGCAGGCAGAAAAAATTAAAGCTGAACTTGCATTTTTAAAAACTCAGATTGATCCACATTTTCTATTTAATACTTTGAATAGTATGTATGCTACCGCTTTGGAGGAAGACAGCCCAAAAACTGCAGAAAGTATCATTATGCTCAGCACTTTGATGCGCTACAATCTACATGATGCTCAGACTGACACTATAGAAATCCAAAAGGAACTGGATTATCTTCATAAATATATAGCATTACAAAAACAAAGACTCACCCTGCATACCTCCTTACAATCATCAATTCCGGGAGAATACGCTCACATTGAAAAACTACGAATAGCTCCTTTATTATTAATTCCACTTGTTGAAAATGCCTTTAAATATGGGGTAAGCCAAAGCAAACATACCTTTATAAATATCAATATAACCTTAGATGACAGCAAGTTGAAAATGGATATTTCCAATTCAATAGTTTCAAATGCTGCTTCGACTGAACGTACAGGAGTGGGACTTGATAATCTGCGAAAAAGACTCGAATTATTATATAAGGGTAAATATGAATTTCAAACGACTATAGAATCTGATACATTTCATGCAATTCTGAATATAGATTTACAATCATGATTAAATGTGTTGCAATAGACGACGAGCCAAAAGCGCTGGATATCATCCGTCATCACATGGCAAAAATTGATTTTGCACAATTGGAGGCTACTTTTACTGACCCGTTTGAAGCTATCAAATACCTGAATTCACATACAATCGATCTGCTACTTTTGGATATACAAATGCCTGATATAAATGGTATACAGGTATTGGATCATTTAGCAAGTCAATGTTTAGTAATATTCACAACAGCTTTTAGTGAACATGCCAGCAAAAGCTACGAGTTGAATGCAGTTGATTATCTTCTTAAACCCTTTGATTTTTCAAGACTTTTGCTTGCCATGAATAAAGTGCGGGACAAAATATCACTAAGTTCTAAGTTCCAAACTGAATTCTTCTTTGTTAATAGTGGAAATCATAAGCGAAAACTTCGGTATCAGGATATTCTCTTTGTAAAAAGCGAAGGCAATTATGTAGTGTACCAAACCATCACAGAACGCATTATTGTCAGAGCAACGATCATGGATACATTGAATTTACTTCCTCCCGGCTTATTCATCCAGATTCACCGCTCAAATATCGTTTCATTGAACTGGATAGATAAAGTTGTGGATAATCATGTTCAAATAGGGGAACATAAATTACCAATAAGTGCAGGGTTCAGAGAAGCTTTCATGAAATTCATCGGAGAGTGATTCTTTGCATAATAAAAAAAATGGGAGAGAACTTCTTCTCTCCCATTTCCCAACAAACATAACCCCAATTTATCATATCCATTACTAAATCTATGTACGCTTGTTCTTCTTAACGTTGAATGTACTGTTTACTCCTATGGAAAATATTCCCTGGCTAAATTTCATTTCGGGCTTACCAATTGGAGCAAGATATCTGTATTCCATTGAGAATCTGCAGTACTCAGGACCGGCTTTCAGGAAGAATCCAGGTTCTACGAAAAGGACAGTTTCTGTATAGTTGTCAAATTGTTTACCTAGTATTTCTGTTGCATTTACTCTGCTGTTAACTAATGTGTTTTTCAAAAACATACCGGCTTCAAAATACTCAAGTTTTACTCCAATCGATGGCTGTGCATGCACATTAAACCATTGAGCAGTATGCGATCCATATACCTCTCTTCCATTTCCCCTTGCAAGATGGCCTTCAAAATTGTTTCTTGCATAACCCAATCCACCGGATAATTGTGCTCTCATTTTACCTCTGCTGATAGATTTTGCAACACCTATTTCTGTATGCATATTTTCATATGATCTTGTCAATTCATAGTCATATCTTCTATAATTTTCCATGTATTCGCTTGAATGTCCGCCACCAACAAATACAATCGGTAAAGGCAACCATAGATAATAATCCGTACTGTAATTATTGGTAACCAAATCCCACATTTCTACGTACGGCTGATATGTCTTTGATTCTTTACCATATGCTATTCTGCCATAGACTGAAAGGTCATCGGTAATTGCATATGCCGTATTCATTGAAAACATTTTCACCTCATTGATCTTCTGGCTACTTTTTGAGGATGATCTCAAGTTGAGGTCGCTTTTCAGATTTGGATCATCATTTGTGTTTTCTCCGGATTTATTGAAGTCAACACTGATACTTAAATCCCCTGCTTTATCCAGGAATAAAGGCGCAGCTGAAGTGGGCTGGTATAAGTTGACCGGAGCTTCTACCTGGTGTTCGTGAACAATATTTTCTACTTTAGTAGAAGATGTCAGAGAACTCACTCCGCAACTTGTGATTAAAATAGAAAGTGCTGCGATTGAAAGGATGAAGTTTAAGTTTGACTTTTTCATGATAATTCTTTTTCGGTGTTGAAGATTTAATTTCGGTTTGATGACTCAAAGATGCACCCATTGAGAGGGCTCAAACAACACCATACATAGTGATATTCATAAAATACCAGTTAATGGGTAGTAGTGACTACGTACCTGATTTTATATACCGGAAAATGGGGAGAGGGGAAATTTAGAAGGTAGAATTTAGAAGGTAGAGTTAAACAGCCGGGGAATCGGGGAATCGGTTAATCGGAGTGAGAGTGTTGAGTGCGGGTTTGTGGTGTGGTTCGTTAAGGCGTTGAGAGGTTAAGGCGTTGAGGAATCAGAACAGCCGGAATGAAGTTGCCCGCTCTTTATAGCGCCAGCCATCACCTTTATATTTCGAAGCGGAGCTGAAAGAAATTTAAAGACATCACTTTTTCATGGTTAACTCCATGAAAAAACATCACCTTGCAAGCCGCAGGTGCAGCAAGACATCACCTTGTTACCAGCAAATCCCCGGCAATAGACGCGTCAAATGCAATCAAAGCTAGTATGAGCGAAACAGCTGGTTATCGGTTATACGGTTAATTGGTTAATTGCTGTGCGGGTATTGAGCGTGGGTAATCTAAACAGAAAAAGCCGGAGAATTTTCACTCTCCGGCTCTTCAAAATATTTTTATTTAAAGCTTACAGACTAGTCTTAGTCGGCTTTGCTTCAGGACTTGCCTCTACAGAAGCAGAAGAAGCCTTTGCTTTGCAGCAAGCTTTGCCTTCAGACTTTCCAGCGCAAGATTTAGCTTCAGCAGCATCTTTAGCCATGCAAGATTTAGAAGGAGACACATTTACAAATTTAGCCAGGTTCTCATCAAAAGCAACTTCACTGATAGAAGCTTGGCCTGATGTCAGGTCAACTTTGCTGATTTGATAGGAAACAGTTCCGGAAGTAGCGTCTACTTTTTCTACTACATTTTGATCTTTCATTGCAACCAACATAGCTTCTGATTTCGCAACAGAAGCAGTTGAAGAAGCTTTGTCCTTACTGCAAGATGCACCAGCAGTGGATTTTGATTTGCAGCATGCTTGTGCATACACGTTATTGCTGATGAAAGTAGCAGCAACAAACAGGATCGAGAACACTATCAATTTCTTCATGTCTAATTTGTTTTTTTAATGATGGTTCAAATATGAGCATTTAAGACGAATAATCACAATACTTGGTCTGCATTCCTGCAAATTTAACAAGTCTTAACAAATTCAACTTTGCTCTGTATGTATTTTACTCCCAAAATCATGCCATACTTGAAGGAAGAAATTAGAATGTAAAAGTCAGAATTTTGAAGTATGAATTTTGAGTCCATTTCCTGCCTGCAGCTTCTTCCAGTAAATTAAGTGGACTGCATTACCCGCTTTTGTACTGACACGGGTGACGCCTTGCTTCGCTGCGCTCGCAAGGTGACGTGTTTTGCCTTCGGCAAAAGGTGACATCTTTGCTAGCTTAGCTATCAAAGGTGACGCTTTTGCATGCAGGACTTAAAAAACATTATAGCCAGTGGCTGGAAACGGCTGTTAACTAAACTTCTATCCTCCTCATCTTTTACTCCCAACAACCAACTCACTTTCAACTTTCCTTGCAACAGGCTGTTTCTTTTCTCTCCCCCCCCGGCGTTCTTCCTTCTAACCAAATCCTTTCAACTTTCAACTTTCAACTAAAAATCTAATTTGTACATTTACCTCTCATTCCGTACGGGAAATCTAATTCCACATTCTTTTACATGAAGCGCATTCTAGTCATTCGGTTTAGTTCTATAGGTGATATCATACTTACGACTCCGGTGTATCGTTGTCTGAAACAACAATCAGAATGTACTATCCATGTCTTGACAAAACAATCCTTTGCTTCTACCCTCGAAGCCAATCCTTACATTGACCGAATCATCACCATTCAGAAATCTGTCAGGGAAGTGAGGCAATTACTCAGGGATCAGAAATATGATCTTGTGCTGGATCTTCATAAAAACATTCGCAGTGTACGGGCCAAACTACATGCTGATGCAAGAAGTGTTGCTTTTAATAAACTGAATTTCAAGAAATTTTTACTCACAAAATTTCATATAAATCTGCTTCCTGATATACATCTGGTAGACCGTTATATGCAGACTGTCAAACATCTGGGAATAGTAAATGACGGGGCAGGCCTGGATTATTTTGTTCCGGAAAGGGATAAGGTGAATCTTTCAGATTATACCGATATGAAACTTGATTCGGGCTTCGTCGCAGTAACCGCAGGTGCACAACACTATACCAAAGTTTTGCCTGTCGAGCATCTAATTGAAGTACTCGCGGGTCTTAAAATGCCCATCTTACTTTTAGGTGGAAAACAGGAAGCAACGCGTGGTGACCTTCTGGCAGAAAAACAGAATAATATTGTGAATCTCTCTGGCAAACTCAATCTCAATCAATCTGCCGATGTTGTACGTCAGTCCTCAGTCGTAATGGCGCATGATACCGGTCTGATGCATATGGCAGCAGCTTTTAAAAAACCGATTGTTTCAATCTGGGGGAGTACTATCCCGGGATTTGGGGTAGCCCCCTATTATGGTAATTTATCTATCAGGAATGCTCTGTTTGAAGTACATGGATTACCCTGTCGACCCTGCACCAAATTTGGTAAATCCTCCTGTCCAAAAGGCCATTTCAAATGCATGAAAAACCAGGACCTGGCCGGAATCACAAAAGCTGTGAAGGAGTTATTTGCTTTAAATATTCAATCTAATGCTCCTTTAAATGGATAAGATTGGTGAAGAGGGCCAGTATTATTTTCCCCCTTTTCAACTTTCAACTTTCAACTTCTTACTTACTCATTACACCTTCATATCACCGGCTCTTTCACTGAGAGATACTTTTTCTTTAACCATTCTATCATTCCCTTCTCATCTCCCGGCTCTTCAGCAGCCTCAATCATCTCATTCTCAATCCACTCCTTCTCTTTATCTTTCAGCTTTTCTTTGAATTCCGATTCATGATAGTAGGAATTTTTATTTAGATAATCATTTAACAATAACCACCTTGGAGCATAAAATCCGTTCAATAATCCATGTTGTAATCTTGCTCCATAAGCAGGCTTTTCGATAGAAAACCGATCAATCATCTCCATATAACTTGCATAAAGCGCCCTCCTGTCATCGCCATTATTACTGTAATAATTGATGCTGGAAAGCAAACTTTGCCATTTCTCCGGTTCAAAAAGAAAGCTTAATCTATCCATTTGATGCATATTTTCAACCGCTTTGATGATCATTGAATTCCTTAGTAAGGGCTGCTGAACTAAATGCTTTTCTGCAGCAGTTGCCAGCAAACTATCAGATTCGATTGCCAGCATATGATTGGCTATTTGCATCAGATCAAAACCGTATAACTTATTTTCCTTGTGTGATTCATAATTGCGTAGATAAATTTGCAATGCAAACCTCAACCTTTCATTGGTAAATCCCGCATTTGCATAAAATGTCCATTCCAGTCCGGGAGATTGCTGTAATACAAATCGTTGAATCCCGTAATGTCTTTGCATATTGCTTTCCTTAGCCTTATCCAGACTTTCATAAATCAGTTTTTGAGCAAGCAATAAGTCAGTTTTACAGGCACCGTACCTGGAATTACACCAGTCCTCCTGACATTTGGTAGGATCAAATGAATCAGAATTCCACGCAATCTCATGCAGCATATGGTATTGAATACTGTTATTTCCTGTTCCTTCTGCCTGAATACCCCATCCATCCATCCTTTCCTGATCTCTCAGACGAAAAAATCGTTCAGCCCAATTTACAGGTAGTTGATTATAGTGATTATTCCCACCTTCGTTAAGCGAAAATGTGTAAATCATCTTTATTTTCTCAGGAATATTTCTCTGCTGCCATAGCGGATTATTCGACAAAGTAAGATTTTGCAAACCTGTGACTGTTTGATCCGGAAATGCTTTGAACAGGAGTCTAATTAAATTCTGATCCCAAAATTCACTTTGCAGTTGAAATGGTTCAAGATTCCAAATGATTTCCTTCTGGTTTTTGAATGCAGCATGCAAATTTGTGCCAATTTTTGCCACTTCTGTTTCTATGCTGCCTGTAATAAAAGATGCAGGAGGATTCTGGAAAAAATTGCAAAACGGCATATCAGGTTTTCCATAGGTAAGTGTATATTCTTCCCAATATTTATTCTGAATTTCTACATAAAGCGGATCCTTCAAATCCAATATTGCCAAAGGCCTGACTCCTCTATTGTAATAAATATTCGCCCTGGGAAAACGCTCCGCCAATTCAAGTGGAACCACTCCTGAGAAAACAGGAACTACCGTTTTCATTCCTAATTCTTTTACCCGCTCAAAGATCTTTTTTTGCAATTCAGATTTCTTTTGAAAATAGGATCGGGGTGTATTTCCCTTCCAACTTATTTCGATTCCCTGTTGTTGAAAATTCAGTTGTGCCGGTCCATAAAAAAACTCATCCATTTCATCATCTCTGATACCCATAGTTCTCCACACTTTCCACCAGACAAGCTCAGTTCCTTCTGTAAGTAAGACTATATTGACACCATTGAAAGCCATAAGGTCCAACTCTCTTTCCCATCTATCCCATTCCCAAAAAGTACTTTCATATGTACTTTGCCACACACTTCCATACCATCTCCATGGAATATCACATTTCACAGTATCAGCTCCACTTTGAGGCCAGACCACCGGCAAAGAAATCCTCGACCCTTCCCAGGAAAAATTGGTACTTTGAAGTTTTTGTAGCATCCGGGCTATTCCTTTATTAACAGCGGAAACACTATTGCCCCGAACCACAGGAGTGCTGTCGCGGGTTTCCAGTATTGCATACTCCTGCCCCTCTTCCCCAGGCTCCAAAACAAGCTCAAAATCCAGCGCCCTGTCTCCTATCCATCGATGCAATAGTCTGTACGAGGCTCCCTCTGGAAGCGTTTCCGCCAATTTTTCATGCGTACAGGAGGTAATAAAGAGCAAGGTGAACACTATCAACATCAATCCGCAAAACTTATGCAAGTTTCGCTTTTTTTTAGATTGAAATTTTTCAAGTATTACATTCATATATCTACAAAATTCAATACCAAATATCACTGATTAATAAATACTTATACATACATACATTACAGATATAGGGGACAATCCTTTCATAAAGATGGTAGTTTTCCAAAGCAAACTAACAAAACGAAAAACATTGTTTCAAATTTCCATTGTCATTTTCTGACTTTCTGATATTTACATATTTATAAAATTTATAATCTGTACAATACCGCCTTGATAGAATTAACCTCCATTCTATGAGTACACACTATACTCAAACTCCTGCTGCTGGCTGTTTAGCCAGAGGCTAAAAGCAAGTAGCTAGAAGCGGCTGTTGTATGCTTTAACGTATGAACTGGCCGTTTCTGTGATTATTCACAGTTTTTCATTCTTTAGAATAATAAATACGATGTAGTTTATTTACTTTGGAACTTCAAAAACTAATACCCTTATGACTGAAGCTACCGAAAAAGTAAAAAAACGTCCCATAGATCGTTTTTTGGATATGATCGAGAAAGCAGGAAACAAGCTACCTGATCCAGCCATTCTATTCCTGGTCCTCATGCTTCTGATTTGGGTACTATCTGCTCTGTTTTCAGGTTTTCAATTTTCAGAAATTGACCCCCGAACCAACGAAGCTATCAAGGTCAATAATCTCCTGACAGGTTCTGCCCTGGCTGCATTCCTAAGTAGTATGGTGACCACATTTACAAGCTTTCCACCGCTTGGGGTGGTTTTGGTTGCCATGCTGGGTGTAGGTGTAGCTGAACAGTCTGGTTATATTGGTGCTGGACTGAAGTATCTGCTGGGTATTACTCCCAGGATGTTGCTTACTCCAATGGTCATATTAGTTGCTGTCGTTTCACATACCGCCACTGATGCGGGATATGTATTGGTCATTCCATTGGCTGGTGTAATATTTTATGCAGCGGGCCGGCATCCTTTGGTAGGTATCGCAGCAGCATTTGCCGGAGTTTCGGGCGGTTTTAGTGCCAATTTTATACCCTCCGGAATCGATCCACTTTTACAGGGCTTTACACAGTCAGCTGCGCAGATCATTGACCCGAATATTCAGTTGAATCCACTTAATAATTGGTTTTTTACCAGTGCTTCTACTTTATTAATAGTATTACTTGGATGGTATATGACGGATAAAGTCCTGGAACCCCGGATGAAAAAAATCGCGGTCGACGAGGACATGACTGACAAACCAGAAATGAAAGCCCTTACCTCTCCGGAAAAACGAGCTTTCTGGATTTCTACTGCAGCTATGTTATTCTGTTTATTGGTATTTTTTCTTTGGGCCAGACCTGCGGATTCTGCATTGCGTGCAGAAGATGGTGCGATTGCATCCCTGAATGCACCTCTCATGAAATCCATCGTTCCACTCATTTTTATAGTCTTTTTGATTCCCGGGATGGTTTATGGATTTATTGCCGGCACATTTAAAAAAGGAAAGGACATGATTGACGGCATGTCAAAAACCATCTCAGGTATGAGTTATTATATTGTAATGGCATTCTTTTGTGCTTTGTTTATTGATGCTTTTGGAAAGTCAAATTTAGGAGCCTTACTGGCACTGAAGGGCGCGTCATTCCTGCAGAGTATGGCACTCCCTGGTCAGGTCACGATTGTAGGAATAATTCTTCTTACCTCATTTATCAATCTGTTTATTGGCTCTGCTTCTGCTAAGTGGGCTTTGATCGCACCCATTATGGTTCCGATGCTTATGCAGGTTGGGATCTCCCCGGATCTTACACAGGCCGCTTATCGTGTAGGCGATTCGGTTTCAAATATCATAACCCCCTTAATGCCCTATTTTCCATTAGTAGTAGTATTCTGCCAGCGTTATGTCAAGAACACCGGGATCGGCACGCTCGTATCCATGATGCTTCCTTATACTTTGGTATTTGGCATCATGTGGACAATATTCCTCCTGGTTTACTGGTGGTTGGGTATCCCGCTGGGACTTCAGTCAAATTATGTGTATCCGGCGGTCAATTGATTTTAAATAAATAAATTTTTGGGCGTGCCCTTGATGATATTGTAAAGACCCCCAATTTGGGCGTCTTTACAATATCATCTGCGGTCGGGCTCTCCACTTTACTTCGCTCCTGGGTCGCTCGTGCTCGTTTCGATCCCTCACGTGGTATGTGTGAAATAGATGAGAGCGTGGTGGGTTTTCAACCGCCTTATTTTGCAGAGATAAGACGCAATGCATTGCGTCTCTACAATACAACTCTGAACCTTATTTTTCGTCTACCTACTACCATTAACCGGCTGTTACTATTCCCTAGTTACATTTCACAACTCACATCCCACTTTCGGCTATTTACCATCTACTATTCACCATTTACTATTTACCATTTACAATTCACATTTTACATCTCACATTTCACATCTCACTTTCGGCTATTTACCATTTACTATTCACATTTCATATCTCACATTTCACATCAGATATTATTTCTTAAATTGCAATGAAATAATGGACGCACTTCTGCAATACTAAAACTGATATCCACACATGATCAAAGGATTTCTGGAAGGATTGGCCTCTTACATTAAGGCGATCGACACAGCCAATAAATATAAATTGTGGAAATATCTCTGGGTGCCCGGAATCGCCGGAGTCTTGATTGCTATACTTATTATTTGGCTTGGTCTCAGATTTGCAAATCCTTTTGCTGACTGGTTGCTTTCGATGTATCCCTGGGATTGGGGCAGAAGTATTTTGGAATGGACAGCACCATGGATTACCGCATTGACATTTTTAGCAACAGGTTTTATGCTCTACAAATACCTGGTATTGATTGTGAGTTTTCCATTTATGAGCTTCATTTCGCAGAAAATCGAAAAAGAAAAATATGGCGATATCCACAATGACCCGAATGTCAGCCCTCATTATCAATTTGTGAAAGATATGATACGGGGAGCAGGCATATCTTTCTATCTATTATTAGGAGAACTTGGCTGGACATTACTATTATTGATAGCAAGTTTGATTCCCGGAGTTGCCTTATTCAGTGGAATTGGGATTTTCCTTATACAAGCCTATTATGCCGGGGCGGGTAATATGGATTACACTCTGGAAAGATACTATGGAATACAGGATAGCCGTAGATGGATGAGCAAAGAATCCGGACTGGCGATGGGTAATGGTACCGGATTTTTATTCATTTTGGCGATACCAGTACTGGGACTATTTGTAGCCCCGGTACTGGGCACTATCGCTATGACTTTACCGGTTCTCGAGCGTCTGGAGAAAGAAGTTTTATAAACTGGTATTATCCTGCTAAAATTAATTTGCTTCGATTATGAATCACATAAAGCAAATTGTATCCATCCCCTGGCTGCATAACTCTAAAGATTCGCTCACTTCCATTTAAATAAGCTGGGTCTGATGTTTAAGTCAATCTAAATCAAAAGCAGGGTTGAAGTTGCAACAATCGCACCTTTGAGAATAATCCGTAAAAAATGGTTTTGAGCGATAAATGGATTCACCAACCTTGCCAAAGGGAAACCCATTGTAAATATTGCTGTCGACCTTTTGTTATGAAACTGAGTTTAAAACCGCAAGTATGTCATCCCCATATCTGGAAATTTTCTGTTCGCCAAAACCTTTGATTTTGATTAAGTCAGGTAAAGTCTGAGGTTTTACTTTCGCAACAGACATAAGTTCAGAATTGTGGCAAATCATATAGTTTGCAACACTCAATTCTGCAGCTTTGTCTTGTCGCCATTGTTTTAAAGTTTCGAAAATAGCTTTTTCATCACCGGATAGATCTGAGTTATCTTGTACCATATTTTTGTCTGAAGCTAAAACTTGCATTTCTGATTTGTGGTCTTCGTAGAAAACTAATATGGACCAACAGTTAGACTGCCCTTGAATAAGCTCAGTTGCAGTTTTTTTAACTGTTACACTATTCAGGAAATTATTTAAAATGTCCTGGTCAGATTGCAAATTATCATTTGTCAATCTTAATTGAAAAACTTTTACTTTCATATTATTTATTTTTAAGATGTTTTTTAAATTAATAATCAGCTAAGTGGCTTGCTGATCTTTGTTGTCTGAAGAGACAAATACACAATTAAAGAGAGATTAGAGCACCAACCATATCACAATAATCACCAAGGCTGTCCTGGCATTGTTTCGTGCTACTCCAATCATTTACAATTGATTTAAAGCAAATTATCCAGGCACATTTAGATTTTATTTGCTGGCTATTTTTGTACTTTTTCCAGGCATTAAAAGAAGAGTCAGAATAGTCAGGGAAACTCACTTTTGAGCTTCCCTGTCTGATTAAACAACCTTAACAAATGCAGTATTTTTAATTCACAGTTTCAACTGTAAATGGGCTTGCAAAAACAGAATTGATTGACCAGATAACATCCTGGTGTTGAGAGGAGGAATAACACGTTTTCGCAGCAAAATTGCTGACGACTTACTTTCTTGATAATTCTTGCTTAAAATCTAAAAATTACGCTTTTAAAAAACTGAAGGAACATTCAGCTTCTTTTACAATGCCTGCATTATGGGATAATACATTTCAATTCAGATTAAATCCAGGTCAAATTTTGCACCTGTCATTTTTATACATGCTTCAATTCCGAGTAATTCTGACCTAATATTAATAATGTTATTTGAAATTGTTGCTATTTTTTAATAAAATATTTTTTACAAAATTTAGCACACGGTTATTTCCCCGGAAACTATACATACAAATATTATGGTTTTATCTAATGAGTAGACCTCAATTTTCTAATATTCCAAGCGAAGAAAACTAATCGCAATTCAAATACATAATTGCTTTTCAACACTTTACATATAAATTTTCATGAATACTTTGTCACAATCAATTGGATGGTTAATATCATAGCGATATGTAAAATTAGTAAAATGAATTAATCATAAATATTTTATTAAGTAATACTGGTATGTTTATACATATTCATCTTATTTCTTCCAGTGAAGGTCCATCATAAAATTGACCTTTTCAAAAACTCAGTGCCCAAATTAATAAGAAGGCGTTTTGAGTTCAACGAAGCATATACTGATCTTACTCAAAGCTGAGCACTATCTTGTTATCAGGAGGGAAGGGGGTTTAGTCACAACCAAAGCCAAGCCAGAAATGAAAAAAAGAACGAACATTCGTTCGTATTTCTTGTTTTAACACATTGAACGTTATATATTTGCAGTGTAAAACCGTAGTATGAGAACCACTCACCTAGAAGATAATTTCCAGCAAAAGATTGACGCTGAAGAACGCATCGAGCCAAAAGACTGGATGCCCGAGACTTATCGTAAGACATTGATCAGACAAATTTCTCAGCATGCACATTCAGAGATAGTGGGTATGCTTCCTGAAGGAAACTGGATTACCCGCGCCCCTACCCTACGCCGGAAAGCTGCCTTGCTGGCAAAAGTGCAGGATGAAGCCGGTCACGGACTTTATTTGTATTGCGCTGCCGAGACACTGGGAGTGAGCAGGGATACGCTGTTGGATGAGCTCCACACGGGCAAAGCCAAGTATTCAAGCATTTTTAATTATCCCACAATCGCATGGGCTGATATGGGTGCCATTGGTTGGCTCGTTGATGGAGCAGCGATCATGAATCAGGTGCCACTATGCAGAGCATCCTATGGTCCCTATGCCAGAGCAATGGTCAGAATTTGCAAGGAAGAAAGTTTTCACCAGCGCCAGGGATTTGAAATTATGCTGACACTTTCCAAAGGTACTCCCACCCAAAAAGCAATGGCTCAGGATGCACTCAACAGATGGTGGTGGCCATCCCTGATGATGTTCGGCCCCAATGATGCTGAGTCTCAGCACACAGAACAATCCGTTCGCTGGAAAATCAAGCGATTCACCAATGATGAACTGCGTCAAAAATTTGTAGATGCTACTGTTCCACAAGCTGAAATACTTGGAATCACGATCCCTGATCCGGACCTGAAATGGAATGAAGAACGCGGCCATTATGATTTTGGAGCTATTAACTGGGATGAATTCTGGCAGGTGGTCAAGGGGAATGGTCCTTGCAATCAGGAGCGAATGGAAGCCAGAATCAAAGCACATGAAGATGGTG
The DNA here is from genome assembly GCA_016706365.1 of Saprospiraceae bacterium. GTDB lineage: Bacteria > Bacteroidota > Bacteroidia > Chitinophagales > Saprospiraceae > SLDF01. The sequence goes on along the minus strand of JADJJU010000019.1, from coordinate 3,131 downwards.
AATGGGTAAGAGAAGCAGCTATGGCTTATGCAAACAAACAATCACAAAAATTAACAGAGCAGGTTGCCTAATACAGGTCAGCCACAAAATATATTCCAATGAGCGCAGAAGAATGGCCATTATTTGAAGTATTTATCAGGTCAAAATCAGGCTTACATCACAAGCATGCCGGGAGTCTTCATGCTGCAGACGCTACAATGGCGCTGGAAAATGCACGCGATGTCTATACCAGACGACAGGAAGGAGTGAGCATTTGGGTCGTGGAATCCAAACATATTGCAGCCTCCGATCCTGCAGATTCTGACGCATTTTTCGAACCGGCAAAAGATAAAATCTACAGGCATCCCACTTTCTACGATTTGCCGGATGAGTTGAAGCACATGTAGTTCTTACTTTAAATGATACACATGAATTTAGAATTCGAATCTCAGGACCCCTTAGTGCAATATTGTCTTCTTCTTGCAGACAATGTGTTGATATTAGGTCAGCGTCTGGGTGAGTGGTGCGGACACGGCCCGACTCTGGAGCAGGATATTGCTTTGACTAATTTTGCTTTGGATTTTGTGGGACAATCCCGGCTTTATTATCAATATGCAGCTGAGGTTTTGGGCAATCCACATTCTGAAGACAGTCTTGCTTTTCTGAGAGATGTTCCGGCATATAATAATATACAGTTAGTGGAGCAGTCAAACAGGGATTTTGCTCAGACTATCATTCGTCAGTTTTTGTTTGACTCCTGGCATTATTACTTTCTGGAACAATTGCAACATTCTGGTGATGAGCGATTATCCGCTATTGCTGCAAAATCTATCAAGGAAGTAGCCTACCACTTGCGTTTCAGTTCAGAGTGGACTATTCGATTGGGAGATGGCACTGAAGAGTCTCACAAAAAAATGCAGGCAGCACTGAACAGATTGTGGGTCTTTTCTCAGGAATCGCTGAATCCTGCAGACTATGAATCCGAGCTGATTTCAAAAGGAATTGCGGTCGACCTGGCTCAGATTTCTGCAAAAGTTGCTCAAAAAAGAAAGGCTATTTTCGAAGAAGCTACACTCAATATGCCTGAGCTGATCCCATTTTTCGGTAATGGAAAAAAGGGCCTGCACACAGAGCATTTAGGCTTTATTCTGACCGAACTGCAATACATGCAAAGAGCTTATCCCGGCCTGCAATGGTGATAAATAAAGTTAAGTTCAAGAGTCTATGTGTTTGGTTCTTCGCTTATAAAACCCCGAATGGGGTTCACCAAAGGTTAGCCCCGGATTTCAATCCGGGGTAAAGAAATTTAAGAGCAATTGTTTTGGCGGTATTTTTGCATTCTTCATGCAAAAATAATGACAAAACAAAAAAAGCTCCACTGGACAACCCATTCGCAATTTGACAATTAAAATTCATGACAACACAACATTCAATTCAGGACATTTACTCCATTCTGGATCAGGTCTGTGACCCTGAGATCCCGGTATTGACGATCCTGGATTTGGGAATTGTGCGGGATATCAGAATAAATAAAACGAAACAGAGGTCATCATCACTCCCACCTATTCAGGTTGTCCTGCTATGAACACCATTGAAGCAGAGATTCACTCAGCCCTCGAAGACGCAGGAATCTGGCCGGTCAAGGTCACCACTGTACTTTCTCCTGCCTGGACCACTGAATGGATGACAGCATCCGGCCGCGCGAAACTCCTTGAATATGGCATCGCCCCTCCTGCCGAAAATGCCCGCCTGGACGCCATGCTCGGAATGGATATACCAAAAGCTTGCCCCAATTGTGGTTCATCTCACACTGAGATCATCAGCCAGTTTGGCTCCACTGCTTGCAAAGCCCTGTACAAATGTCTGGACTGTCAGGAACCCTTTGATTACTTCAAATGCCATTGATCAAATGTTTTTTTTGAGCAATTAATATAAAAAGTAACAGGTATCCATATTTGCACTCGCTTTGAAGAAAGCAGTGTAAATGATCCTTTTATGGCGTGGTAGCTCAGCTGGTTAGAGCGCATGATTCATAATCATGAGGTCGGCGGTTCAAGCCCGCCTCACGCTACAAAGTTTACGAATGAAGCCCCTTTTTAGGGGCTTTTTTGTTTTGAGATCTGATTGACAATAAAATTATTAACAAAGAACTTTAACTCTTTTCCGATGTTGAAAATTCGATAAAAATATTCAGTACTTTTCCATCTCTAAGTTTTAATAATCCTTCATCATTCACTCAATGTCTGCCACCAACTTTCAATTAACGATCAACATCAAAGCCTCCAGCTCCGACGTCTTCAAAGCCCTAACTTCAGAGATCCCAAAATGGTGGACCAAAGAATTTAAAGGACAAAGCAGGAATATGCTCGATGAATTTACTGTGCGCTTTGGCAGCTCACATAAAACGATGGTAGTGGTCGGGGTCATACAGGATGCCAGGGTGGTGTGGGAATGCCTGGATGCGGTCATTGATTTGCCGGAATTGGATAATAAGTCTGAATGGGAAGGTACTAGAATGGGCTGGACCATTGATGAACAGGACAGTTACACAGATCTTACATTGATGCATATAGGCCTGACACCCGAACTGGAATGCTACAAGGTTTGCGAGCAGGGATGGAATACCTATATGCAAAGTCTGAAACTATATCTGGAAACCGGAACCGGTAAACCATACCATCGCAACAATTGAATCCAATGAATCAGAAACTCAATGTTATCATTACAGGTGCAACCGGAATGGTAGGCGAAGGTGTCATGCATCAATGCCTCCAAAATGAGCATGTTGCCTCGGTCCTGCTGATCAATCGCAAACCTTATGGGCTAAAGCATCCAAAGCTTACAGAAGTAATTCATCAGGATTTCTATGATTTATCGTCCATAGAAAGCAAACTGAAAGGATACAATGCCTGCTTTTTCTGCCTTGGGATTTCATCCGTCGGGATCAGCAAGGAAGAATATTTTAAAATAACATATACTTTAACTTTGCACATGGGGGAGACTTTATCCCGGCTGAATCCGGATATGGTGTTTACTTATGTTTCAGGGATGGGCACAGATAGCAAAGAAAAAGGAAATGGCTGGGCAAGCGTGAAAGGCAAAACAGAAAATGATCTCAAAAAACTGCCCTTCAAAAAAGTACACGCTTATCG
>JADJJU010000018.1 GCA_016706365.1 Saprospiraceae bacterium | reverse complement strand
TTTTTCAACCAGTCCAGGACTATTTCAGAAACTCCGGGTTTGGTAGGTCCGGGATTGGTGTGTGCATCCTGAAATCCCGAAGTAATATGCATTCCATGATCAGCTTGTGGTACTATTATAAAATCGGTGGAGTTCTTCTTATAATAATCCATTGTTTGCTTCAGAATCTCATGGTCTTCCTTTGAGGCTATATAGTCATTTTTCTCCCACAGCAAGAGTGCCTTCCCATTGAATGTAACGATAACCGGGATAATTAAAAGCATACAGTTCATCATTATAAGCCCTGATCTGAAATCCCATACAGAGAGGTAATTGGTGACAAACAGCGATCTCTTTCAGGGCTGCCTGTTCTGTCGTCAATTTATCAACAAAATAGAGCGCTGCAGGCACAAAATTCTTTGATAAAATCATCCGTCTCTCACAGGATTCATATCTAAGGCTTCAAAGATGGTTCTCCTGGTTTTAGCCACAGATATTCGATGAAATTTGAGCCGATTGTGCCATATGCGATGATACCTTTGACCTTTGTTTGCTGGCTTACAAGTGGGGCAAAAACTCCACCCATACTGTGTCCAATAATAAACACAGCATTCGAGTCAACATCTGCTCTGTTTTTAAGCGCACGAATAGAAGCGACATAGCTGTTACTTTCTTCCATAAAGCGCAATGCTTCACAAGGTGTACTCAGGCCTGCATTGTCACCCATTCCGGCTTTCAAGCCCGGCACATATAAACCTGGATCTGCTGAGCTGATTGAGTAGCTGAATTTCACTTCGGCTTGTATCAAAATGGAGTATCCAGGAGAGTAACATCCTATACCGCCTATGAATACGATCAGTGGTAACTTTCCTTCCGAATTTACACGCTTACTAAGGACTATTCTTTGAGGACCCACAGCTGTAGTTGATGAGGTATATTCCATTGAAATATCTGAATAAGTTTCTTCCGGAAATGAGCTGAAAACGGCATTCCCTTTGATGACTTTCTTATCCCGGATCAATTCAAATGAAAATTTGCTTCCTGATTTCTGTCCGATAATACCGCAACATTTCAGCTGTGCTTGGATACCGGCTTATCCTTCAATTTGACCATTACATCTCCTCTTTGCCAGTTTGCGTTTGGAGTGCAGTTGATTGTGCAAACACTTGCTTCACTAATACACCAGCCACCTCATTAATGCCCATAATGCTTTTGGCATCTTCCAACAATGGTTCCATTCGAATTCCCAAACAATCTTGCCCGGTAATGTCTGAGATGCCAGTGATTCAGCTAATAATATTAGAAGCAATACAAGTGTATTACTTTGAGAAGACATTTTCATATTGAATATTTCTTAAGAATTGTTCTCGCTATTTTGAGCAATGGTTTTCATTACTTCTTCAGCGATCAGGAGTTCCTGTTCACCGATTTCCATTCAATGCGGTTTTCTGTGCGACAACACAATGGGGTGTGTGATTTGATTGATCAGGTCTTTGCCGGTAGGGCGTTATACTCAGATGTACTTGTCTTTTGTCAGAAGCCAGTATGTCCCGGAACTATAATCCCATCTTTCTTCCAGAGCCTGAAATCATCCTTGTAATGGAAGCTTTGTCTTGAAAACCCTTTCTGCGCATAGCAATCTGGTTTATACTGGGCCTGTCGTGTAAGGTTTTCACAGCAACCACTGATCCACTGTAATGTGAAAGCCGTTTTTTTCAATTGACTCTGGGCAAACTGTCTGTAGGATTTGATGGCTTTCTCCAAATGATAGAAAAATACTTTTTCCAACTTTTCCATGTGGCAAATATAAAACGTTGGTTGATATATCAACTACATTATTCGACAGAAATGGGAGTTATTCGGATGGAAGTATTGTGAAGGATTGAAAAATTCAAAATGTTGCCGACTTCTTCTTCCCATTATTTATACCTAATCATCTCAACATCTCAATTTTACAGGGTTTTGGTCTTGCTAATTTATTAGCAAGCTTTTTACTTTTTTGCTTCTTTTCTAATTCAATATCAACTCTCTAACCAGCTCATGGACTCTTCCAATAAATTGCAGAACCTATTTCAGCCTCGAACCCGCCCCAAAACATTGTCTCAACTTTGATGGTTTGTATGGGGATTTTAACCTGATAAAAGGTAATTTGCGCCACATTTAAACCTAGCCATCTATGAGTAATATAAGCATCCCTTCAGCTTTTCAAACAGGCATATAGGGATATCGGACGATCAATTGTCCCACATGTTGAAATACATCGGAGTTTCTTCCTTGAACAACTGGTAAATGAAACTATTCCTGCCTCTATACGCATTCAGGGTGAGCGATATTCCGGATGCTCTAGTGAAGCAGATTATCTGAAAGCCTTGAAGAAAATTGGTTTTAAAAACAAAGTAATAAATCATTCATCGGCTACGGTTATCACGGAACTGTAACTCCTAGTGTATTTTGAGAAACGTTTTTTCAAATCCGGGATGGTAACACACAGTATACTCCATACCAGGCTGAAATTGCAGGGTAGACTGGAGGCATTGTTGAATTATCAAACAATGATTAGCGATTTGACTGGTCTTCCTATTGCAAATGCTTCTCTTCTTGACGAAGCTACTGCAGCAGTTGAAGGATGGCTATGTTTTTCCATGTTAAAAATAAAAAGTAAAGGAAGCTTCTAAGAATAAATTTCTGGTAGCTGATACAGTTTTTACCTCAGACCATTGATATCTTATTGACCAGAGCCCAGCCTTTGATATTATAGTAGAAATTGTCTCTATGGACAATATGCAGGTGGCGGAAGATGTCTTTGGTATACTATTACAATATCTCGGACAAAAATGGTCAGGTCACCTCTTTCAAAGCATTGACAGAAACCATGAAGACCCATGATATCGCTGTCACAGTTGCAGCCGATATCATGAGCCTTGTCATATTGCAAGCACCGAGAATGGGGTGCAGATGCAGTTGTCGGAAACTCAAAGATTTGAGTGCCCATGGGATTCGGAGGTCCTCATGCTGCATTTTTGCAACTAAAGAAGATTACAAAAGATTGATTCCGGGCAGAATTATTGGTATGTCTGTAGACAGCCATGGGAAACCGGCACTCAGAATGGCTTTTGCAGACAAGAGAGCAACATATCAGAAGAGAAAAAGCAACTTCAAATATCTGTACTGCTCGGCCCTGTTGGCAATCATGGCCCAGTATGTATGCTGTGTATCACGGTCCGGAGGGTTTAAAATATATTGCTGAGGATATCCATCAAAAAGGCTATTCACCTGGCATATGGTATTCAGAATGCCGGATTCGAGGTAGTTCATCAGCAATTTTTTGATACTGTTTTGGTAAAAGTATCTCCCGTGGATGCTGATTCCTTCAAGGCACACAGTGAATCGCTGAACTACAATTTTGGATACGATGGAGAATACATCAGACTGGCGGTGGATGAGACTCACTCGCAAAGAGATATTGAGGAAGTCATCAGTCTTTTTAATTTGCAGGTAAAGGTCAGGCACTTTCTGATTTACGGTTTGGTATTTCTTCAGAATTACAACGACAGACTGGAAATTTAACACATCCTATTTTTAATACGCATCACACGGAGACAAAAATGATGCGCTACATCAAGCGTTTAGAAAATAAAGATTTATCATTGGTTCATTCAATGATCGCCCTTGGATCATGCACGATGAAGCTGAATGCAGCAACGCAATTGATCTTGTCAGTTGGGAAAACTTTTCTTCCATACATCCATTTGCTCCGGTAGAACAAACAGCAGGTTACAGACAGGTTTTTTGAAGAACTGAGTGATGCTTTGTGCAAAATCACAGGCTTCACAGCTTGTTCTCTACAGCCCACTTCAGGTGCTCAGGGAGAGTATGCAGGCTTATTAACAATTCGCGCCTACCACCTTGACAGAGGCGACCAGCACCGTGTCATCACATTGATTCCATCCTCAGGACATGGAACCAATCCTGCCAGCGCAGTCATGGTAGGGATGGATGTGATTGTTGTGAAATGCGACGAACAAGGGAATATCGATATTGAGGATTGGTGCAGCAAGGCCGAACAATACAAAGACACGCTATCAGCTTTGATGGTGACTTATCCATCCACTCACGGAGTATTCGAAGAAGGAATCCGCGAAATATGTGAGATCATCCATCAAAACTGGAGGTCTTGTGTACATGGATGGAGCCAACATGAATGCCCAGGTAGGATTGACTTCGCCGGGTCTGATCGAGCGGATGTTTGCCACCTGAATTTTCATAAGACATTTGCGATTCCTCACGGTGGAGGTGGTCCAGGCATGGGTCCCATTTGTGTGAATGATAAACTGGCTCCTTATCTTCCGGGTCATCCTGTTGCGACCACAGGGGGAAGTAAAGGTGTGTATGCTGTTTCAGCAGCTCCATGGGGAAGTGCCAGTATACTTTTGATCAGCTATGCATATATCAAAATGCTGGGCAAAATAGAGTGGCAGATGCGACCCGCTATGCTATCTGAATGCCAATTATATGAAAGCAAGACTGAGAAATCATATAAAATCCTGTACACGGGCAAAATGGACGGGCAGCACATGAGATGATCATTGATCTCAATCCGTTTAAGGCGATCGGAGTTCAGGCTGAGGATGTTGCCAAGCGTCTGATTGACTATGGCTTCCACTCTCCTACTTTATCTTTCCCTGTTGCAGGAACATTGATGATCGAACCAACAGAAAGTGAAGACATGGCAGAACTGGACAGATTCTGTGATGCGATGATACAGATCAGAGAAGAGATAGATGAAATCGCAAGAGGTGAGTTTCCTGAGAAGAGCAATGTTCTGCACAATGCTCCTCACACAGCTGAATTACTGACAGCTGACGAGTGGGATCTTCCTTATAGCAGAGAAAAAGCTGCGTATCCGCTACCATATCTCAGACTTGGTCACAAATTCTGGCCATCTGTGGGAAGAGTGGATAATGCATATGGGGACAGAAATTTGGTTTGTACTTGTCCGCCGATTGAGAGTTATATGCAGGCGTAGATGAGTTGTTGTTTGTTAAGAGCTTTGACTGATTATCGTGTAGTTAAAATTGTTTATATTTAATTTGAAAGTTAGGCCTGAAAGTCTTTTGAAACTTTCCTGTCAAACTATACATTTTACATTTAACTCAAATGCGAAAGGACAATGACAACAATTAATGCTATACTTAAAGAAATGAAGGATGTTCCTGTAAACCGACTGGAAGAGGTTTACCAGTTTGTTACATCAATGACTTCAAATGTTAAACAACCGTCTCGCAGTAATATTAAACTGCGTAAAAAGATTCTTTCATCAGGCGGAATTTTAAAAGAAATGAGCGATGAAGATTATGCTGATTTTATAAGCCAAACCAGAAAAACGAGAGAGCAGCTTTTTGATCGCAAAATTAGTTTATGAAGCCGGCTATGCTGGATACCGATATTCTTTCGGAATTTTTAAGGGGCAATCCGAAGGTTATTTCCAAACTGGATGACCACCTTGAGGAATACGGATTCATAAGTTTTAGTATTATTACCTACTACGAAATCCTGAATGGACTTTTATATAAAGATGCAAAAAAGCAATTGGCAAAATTTGAAGAATTCGCAGAATTAAACAAAGTTATTCCGTTGACATTACCAATGGCAAAAGTCGCGGCAGCAATTCAAGCAAATCTGCGTAACAAGGGAACTGAAATCGGACATACAGATACTTTGATTGCAGGGATTGCAATAACGAGTGAGCTTCAACTTGTCACTAATAATACTAACCATTTCAAACGAATAAAAGACCTAGACCTAGCGAACTGGCTTGACTAGAAAAATCCTGGCATTATTTCCTGTAATAAGTACAGATTTAGGTATATAGTATTCAATAGCAAGTACTTATTTCCCATAAAAATCCCAGCTCAATCGGATTCTGTGCAAAAAATGAGGCAGTATTTCATTTCCTTCTTCTTGAATATGATTGTTTCTGCGAAACTCCTCTGAGTCCAGTTCAGCAGGAATTCCTGTCGTTGAGGAATATCGGTTGTATAATCCAACAGTGAAATCAAAGTCCAGGCGAGTCGGGAGCCCAGTTTTATGACAATGCCCATTCCACCCATAATTCCTGTTCTCCATGTTCTTTCAATATGATGGATTCTTCTGAAATATTCGCAGTCATTGATGCATACCCATGTCCTTAAATCATGCTTATAGTAATCCTGAGTAAGATTCAATATCCAATACTTTCTGCTTGAATTTTTAAATCCGAAATATTTGCGGATACCTATGTTTCCTGAAATATCTCTCGCATTGTATTCTGAAAACACAGTACCGTTGATACTACTTCCATATCCCAATTCCGCAAGTATTGAAAGCTTCGGGCTTACTCTACTTTCAAATCCAATATGTAATCTGGGTATTGCAATATCTGCGTTACGGATCACAAATGGAAAACATTTAACTTAATAGCAAAATGAGGAATTTCAGAATTTACAACTTCATCCTGTGTTTGGGTAGGGATTATGATGGAAAGTGTAAAATAAAGAATCAGAAAGCTTCTTTTCATTTCATTCAATCTTAATCCGGCACAACTAATGTCGATAATAGCCTTGGAGCTGCGGGATTTGAATAATCCCATTGATGCAGTTTTTTAGGTCCCACCAATAATAACAATCCATTTCTGGCAATCGCATCGTGCACATTCACACCTTCATTATGATGCAATATTTTTGACATCTGCCGGATTCTTGACATCCAGAATAAAGAAGCCATTTTCGAGATCACAAATGAAGAGCAAATTTCATCCAGGGCCAATCCTGCCGGATTTTCAAAATCTGTGTATGCTTTGATTAATTGAAGATTTTCCTTGTCTCTGATATCCAAAACTTCCAGCTGATTTGTCTCTGTAAATCGACAGCCTTCCACAGTCCTTAAAGTAACAAATGCAACAGTATCATTGGCAACTACGGGATCACAAGCCTGTACATGCTGGTATGCACTGATATATTCAGGACGTCCTGCAGCATCTCTGGAAAAAAATATGCATACCGCTTTGTCCTCCGATCAACAGAAATTCGCCCAGAGGAAATAATGTCTCAATATCGAAGGCTACTCTCTGCTCATCCATCAATTCAGGATTCAGAGGATCAGTTAAACTGAATGTTTTCAAGTTGGGTCCACTAATTACATACAGATTATTACCAATAATGCTGAACCTTGCTAATGATCCTCCTTGTCCTATATTTCCTGAGGGCTTGCATCCTTGCTGCAAGACGTGATGCTGAGTACTGCAAGTACCAAATAAACAATTATATTTTTCATATTCTTCATTGGATTAAATGGAACAATCAGGACAAACATTGAATCTCTCACCCAGCCTTCGACAGCTTTATTGGGATCCGGACATTGGAAATATCCGGAATTTGGATCCGGCAGATTTCCTGAATTCGGAAAAACTCCCTCCTTTCTGCTTAATTCCATAGCCTCAGCAATATTATGAATATCGATGACGACCAATTCACTAAATTGATCCGTATACAAATAATGATCTTTGATAGCCACTTCTGTAGTGCCGACAATGGAGAGAAAGTGAATAGGAACCGGAGTTTCCGGATTGGAGTTATCGATGATATGAACTCCTTTTGCTTTTTCAATCGCAAAATATATTGTTGAAAAACATAAATTCTTTCAAGGGAGGAGATTGCCCTGGGTGATTCAATTTTGATATCCAGATCAATGGAGTCATTTGCACATAGGTACCAGCCAATTACTTTATAGTATCATAGCTTTATAGCATCCACAAAGAAGTATAGCTGGTATAAAAATTGAAAGAATAAATGTATTTTTCTATGTTTGAACATATTGCTTAAAAAATAAATGCACAATCAAAAGTCCAAAAGTTAGTACGATGAAAGTGCTTTCAGGTAAGTAAATTTTACAGATAATCATGAAATTTACTCCGGGCAGCTTTTAGTGCTTTTGATCGTATAAGATATAATTCAATAAATATATTAATCACCTTACATGAAGGTAAATCTATATAATTATTTATTCCCGGTATTGTTTCTTCTTGCGGCTCAATCATCCTACGCTCAGAAGGAGTCATTGTCTGCCATTGATTCAGTCCTAATGAAAGAACGTAATGGAAAAAATTACTTGATAGCATCAGCTACAATGCACGGAATTGTACAGGGCTTATATATTTCATTGCTATTTACAGACACAGTTTATACTAGAGGATCTTCTGGTTTTGACTACAAAATTGAAAAAACAAATTTTGGTAAATCCTTCCCATTTATAACTGCAATTGCAGGATTTACATCTACTCTGATATTGACAAAAAACAAATGGATAAACCCTGCCGCAGCAAATACTCATTTTTGGGGATCTACGGCCGGATACTTGCACGGTATGGCTCTGTATTGGACAATTAATGATGATTTTATCATTGAGGAGGGCAAGAATTTTTTAGTTCCTGCTGGTTTATTCAGTCTCGCTGAGGGCTTGGCAGGATATTTCATTGCAAAAAACATGGAATCGACCATTCCCGTTCAATTGCCTGGAACTCCGGTAATATATGGGGAATGACATCCGGTTTTTTATTGAATAATTCATTCAGCGATTCTCAGGATGCCAGAAAAACAGGAATCGCAATGTTTAGCGGATCAGCTCTGGGAATTATGGGAGCTCATGCATTACAAAATCATCTTCCCCGTAGCAGCGGAGACTGGAGAGCAATCAATGCAGGTGGAATTGTTGGGACGCTTTTTGGACTATCCGTTGTTGATGTATTAAGAAATGAAAAACAAGTTTACAATACTGTCCTTATTTCAAGCACATTAGGGCTTTGTGCATCATATATGCTAACAAATAATACATCTTTCACTAAATCCGAAGGAGCTGTGATTACCATTGGGACTGGAGTTGGGACTTTCTTGGACTAGGTGTAAGCTATTTGGCAGAAACAGAAATGCCGGCAGGAATGCTTATGACAGGAACCGGAGCCGCACTCGGATGGGCTATCACTTATACAGCATTAAAGCTTGAAACAAAAAATAAGACTAAAAACATGAAGCTTGAAAAGGATCGTTCCGGTAGTTTAAACTTCCAAATAAATCCAACTGGTTTCAGCATGTTGAAAATGAGCGAAGCACAACAAATCAGATTAATGAAGCAAAATATCCCTGCAGGAATGGCGGGAGTAACCCTGACCTGGTAACTCAATTTTTCTTATCAATCACATCAATCTTCCCATAACCTCTCACACATACACAACACTCCTCACTTCAATCTCATCAATCTTCCCAAAACTCTGCACAAAAAAACTCTAACCCACCACTAATCTCCTCAATCTTCCTACCTCACCCGATAAGTTCGCTCCAGCTCTCTGGTAGTGTCACGTTCCTTGATGGTTTCTCTTTTGTCATAGGACTTCTTGCCTTCAGCCAGATAAATTTCCAGTTTGATAAAGCCGCGATCATTAACGAACATTCTGTAAGGGATGATAGTGATTCCTTTGTCCTCAGCTTTTTTAGCAAGCTTTTTCAACTCGGATTTATTGAGAAGGAGTTTGCGGTCCTTTCTGGTGTCGTGATTGTTATATGCCCCCTGCTGATATTCCTTTATATACAAGCTGTGAACCCATAATTCACCGCCATTGAAAAAACAATAGGCATCACTCAGATTAGCGTGTCCGGCCTTTATGGGATTTGACTTCTGTTCCTGCCAGCATTATCCCTGCTTCAAATGATTGAAGAAAATGATAATCATGCTTTGCCTTCCTATTCTTTATTTCTATTGTTTTCAACATTATACATTTATTTGTTCAATGCGAACCGCTGTACCATATGCCAGAATTTCCGATGCTCCCTGCATAATGGCAGAAGTGGTGAAACGAACATTGATGACAGCATTTGCACCCATTCTTTCTCGCATCTGCTTCCATCCTTAAAATTGCCTCTTCTCTTGCACCCACCATCAGATTTGTATATGCTTCGATTTCTCCACCCACCATTGTTTTAAACATTGCGCCAATATCCTTGCCAATATGTCTTGCTTTTACTGTGCTTCCACGTGCAATGTCAATTACCTCAGCAATTATATAACCGGGAATGAAATCAGTAGTAGTGATGAACATATTAATTTATTCTTTTCATTGGGTATTCCATCTTCTTCTTTTCACCATTTTTCTCGCCTTCTATCCAGGCCATGATCAGCGTATCAGAGATCTTGCGATAATTGATTCTCTGTGGAAAATCATGCGCTTTATTCTCAAATACAAAGGTAGCCTTTTGAGTGTTTACTAATGAAGAGATAGTTGATTCATTATTGTTTTGGCCTTTGACTTTTGCGATGTAGTGAATGCCCGAATCATCATACACGAGTTGAATCACTTCCTTGAGAATAGTATCTCTGCCATTTAATGCAAACCCCTTGCCTCTAAGTTCCTTCTCTAACAAATTCCCATTTTCCATTTCTGCTCCGGATTCGATTTTCCAGGTACCTATGATAAACTGCAGATCCAACCATGCTTTATTCAGATCAAGTGTTTGCGCTGTAATATTACCAGGCATACAAAGTGAAAGAAAAGTAAGCATAGAATAAATATATGTAGATCTGTTGTTCATATTGGTCTTGGTTTTATTGAATCAAAACAATTATTTCCGTTAAATAATTCATTGCTAATCACTTACAAAAACTTCTAAAATTCAGGAAATTAAATGTTCTTCATGATGAAATCAGTCATCTTAGTGTACAAATGTAATCTTGCTGTTCCGCCATAAATCCCATGATTTCTGTTCGGATAAAAATAAGTATCAAATTGCTTGTTTGCCTTAATCAACGATTGCCATTTCTACTGCATGCTGAAAATGAACATTATCATCCGCCATTCCATGAACAAGCAGGTATGAGCCCTTTAGTCTGTCAGCAAATAAACAGGTGAATTATCCTTATAGCCGGATGCATTCTCTTTTTCAGTTCGCATATATCTTTCGGTGTAGACGGTATCGTACCATTTCCAGTTAGTAACAGGGGGCGACAGCGATGGCCGCCTTGAAAATTATCATTTCCCTTTAACAAACAAAGAGAGGACATATAGCCTCCGTAGCTCCAGCCAAAAATGCCAATTCTGGATGCATCTGCATAAGGCAGTTTGCCAAGATATTTGGCAGCTTCTATCTGGTCAATAGTTTCATATTTTCCAAGCTGCAGATAAGTCATTTTTCTGAATTCCTGTCCACGTGCACCAGTTCCTCTGTTATCTACACAAGCAACTATGTATCCTTTCTGTGCCAACATTTGAAACCAAAAGTAATTTGCTCCTTTCCAATTATCGGTCACGGTGACTATTAGGTCCGCCATACAAAAACATAAAAACGGGATACTTTTTAGCGGGGTCAAAATCAGCAGGTTTGATCATATATCCATTCAAATCCACTCCTTCCGAAGTCTTGAAATTGAAAAATTCAAGGGACATCATTCCATATTCTTTCTGCAGCTCTGCCATCCGCTGATTATTCTCCAGCGTTCGGACTTGCTCGCCTTTTCTGTTAAAAAAAAAAACCGATTACCGGGGCAGTATTGGCAGTCGAATGCGTGAGCACATAAAAGTCATACGAAGCACTGAGTGGGCACTATTCCATCCGGATGCAGTAGACAATGTTCGTGTTTTCCCGGATTTGATATCCATTTCATACACCTCTCTTGCATGGGAGATGTAGCAGCAGCCTGATAAAATATTTTGTTGTTAACTGCATCTGCTCCATAAATGAAGTGACATCAAAATTACCTTTTGTTAGTTGTTTTTAAGCTTGCCATTTGCTTCATACCAGTAAAGGTGCTGATACCCATCCTGTTCACTTGACCAGATAAAACCTTTACCGTCAGGCAAAAGTCATATCGTCATGAATATCGATGTACCACTCATTTTTTCTTCCATGAATACTTTCGAAGCTCCGGTCTGAGGACTCACCTGCATCAATTGAAGTTGATTCTGATGTCGGTTCATGACAAAAGCAAGCAATTGATTTTCCGGTGACTATTTGATTCTTGGAATGTACATATCATTGAGACTCCCAGGTTACATGCTATGGATTTGTTAGTAGCTAGATCGTAAATATGCAAACTGATGACCGCATTCTTCTCGCCAACTTTCGGATACTTAAAGGTGACAGGTGTAGGATACATGCCATCATTGTAGGTTTCCATTGTAAATTGTGGCACTTCGGATTCATCAAATTTGATAAAAGCCAGATATTTACCATCAGGAGACCATTCGAAGGCTCTCGTAAGTGCAAACTCTTCTTCATACACCCAATCCGCAGCTCCGTTGATAATCTTATTACTCATTCCATCCTGAGTAACAGGAGTTAATTTATTGCTTTTAAGATCCTTCAGCATGATATTATTATTCACAATAAATGCGATTTTGCCCCATCAGGACTCAAATGAGCATACATTTGTTTAGCAGCATCATGTACTGTGCTGACTGATTTGCCTGCACGATTATATACATAGTAATTTGCAACTTTGCTGTATCTGTAGATACTTTCAGGATCTGTCTCCAGCAGTACAAGTGATTGATCTTCACTAAAAGTATATCCTGAAATTTTTATTCTTTTACCATCGGCAGTTTGAAGGGTTTCTGCATTGAGCAATGTATCCTGCAAAGTACCGGTAGCAATATCATATCGGCGAATTGCATTGTTTTCTAGCCTTAAATAATGTTTTCCATCTGCTGTAAAATTAAATCCCGGGACAGATTTGCTTTGAAATGTATTCTTTGCCCAAATATCTTCGAGCATGATCTCCTTCTGTGCCCGGAGCAGAGGGAAAATCAATAAAAAACAGAGGAGCAAAGTGAATAGTCGTTCATAATGAAATGTTGTTTTCAAATGGAGTAACGAATATAATGTAATGAATGTAACATTGTATGATCAGTCAGATCAAACACCCGGCTCTATGGCAGTAGAAGATTGCAAAAGATATTCAATTTGTCTGCCTATTAATATTTTCCATAAAAAGTTAATCAAGTCAAAACTTGCTATTTTTGTGCGATATAAGCATTAAATATTTTATAATAACATGAATTCAGCAGGGCTCATTTTTCTGGATACAGCTCCGGCTGCATTACAAAACTTTTCGCTTGTCTTCAATTTACTGGGTATCTTGATCCTCACAGTGATAGGTAATTTTGTATTCAGAACTTTTTATGACAGGTTTATTTGAAGGCGACACAGATCATGCAATGATCCTACCAGTTATAAATTTATAGCACATGCCGGTACAGCAATTATTTATATCGTTGGTATCAGTTTTGCCATATATGAAACACATCCACTTCGCACTGTGGCAAAATCTCTTCTGGCTGGTGCAGGAATCCTCGCTCTGGCTATTGGTCTTGCCTCCCAGCATGCGCTAAGTAATATAGTCAGTGGTTTAGAGTCAACCAACGCATTAAAATCAAGGATACCTTACATGGAATTGTGGAGGATATCACACCTTCGGCACGTTATCATTCGCGACTTTGAAAACAGAAGAATCATTATTCCCAACTCAGTCATCTCTCAGGAAATCATTGTAAATGCAGACATTGAAGACAATCGATTTGCAAATGGGTGGAAGTATTCGTCTCATATAATTCTGACCTGGATCTTGCTAAGTCAATAATAGCTGAAGAAATAGAAAAACATAAATTCTTTGTAGACAATCGTACGAAGGAACAAGTCGATTCCGGGTTGCCAATTGTTCCTGTCAGGGTCATCTTACTGGGGGATAATGGGATATTGTTGCGGGGCTGGGCTTGGGCTATGAACTCTGCAGAAGCCTTTGAATTGAACTGTGATCTTCTTGAAACTATCGAAAAAAGATTTGATGCCTGTGCTATTGTTATACCTTATCCGCAGCAAGTAGTACATTTTGCAAAACAAAATTTATCATCGGATCAAACCATCAACTAATGTCAAAAAAGGAGGAAAAGCCACCATATCAAGAAGCCCTGCCTGCCCCCCGGAACATTGATTTTTGCCGGCCAGAGAAGTCTTGATATTCCTTATCTGGATGGCTGGATGTACAATTCTGAAACACTAAAACCCCTAAATGATTCTTTGGATGAAAATACCACAGAAGAGGGACAAAACTTTTGGTATGATCTGAGAGGTTTGCATGATGTGGATCTGATTCAAAAGATTGGATTAAAATTCAAAATACACCCTCTTGGCCTCGAGGATATCTTGCATCCAGGGCAGCGACCCAATTGATGAGTTTGATGATGGAAATTTAATTTTTCTCACAGCACTTAGTTTTTTAATGCCGATAATTTACTGGTCACAGAGCAAATCGGAATATTCTTCAAGCCGGGTTTAGTTATTTCATTTCAGGAAAATGAATCTGATTTATTTGAACCTATCAAAGAAAGATTTTGAAGGAAAGAAGGATCCAGGCTCAGGCAGAAAAACAGCACTTATCTTGTATATGCCCTGATGGATCTTGTCGTCGATCAATATTTTGAAGTTCTGGATAAAATAGAAACTCAAATTCAGGATCTGGAGTCAGACATTTCAGATAATGAAAATCATCAGTTCAAACACCATTGGCATTTAATGCGGGGGCGATATACTATTGATGAGAAAAGTTACACTCCCTTGAGGTTGCAAACAGACTCCAAAAACTTGAAGATCCATATGAGGCAGATCAACACTATCTCTATATCCAGGATTTGTATGATCACATTCTGAGTATTACTGAAGCGCTTGAAACCTGCAGAGAATCATTGGTAGGGGTAAATGATTTGTATCAAACCCAAGTGTATAAGCACCAATAAAATCATGCAGGTGTTGACTATCATTTCTGAAATTTTATTCCGATCACATTTATAGTCGGAGTATATGGCATGAATTTCAGAGTCATGCCTGAACTGGAATGGAAGTACGGTTATTGTATGCAGTATGGGGATTAATGATTTCTATGGCTGGGGCTATGATTGTTTACTTTAAAACAAAGATGGTTCTAAGGAGCTGCAAGCTTCCAAGCTTCAAGTTGAACAGCCAGGTGTGTACTCGTAGCTGGAAGCTACTTCGAGCAGTGTGGGAAAGTCGCAAGGCGTAAAGGCGTAAACAGCCAAACTGCTTGGGAGCTTAAGCTGTGAGCGGCGAGTTGCGAGAACATCCGGGAAGAAGCTGCCTTCTTGTTTTTAGCGCCAGCCATCACCTTTATATTTTCTGCAGCTACGCTTTGAATATAAAGACATCCCATTTCATGAAAAGATCCATGAAAAACATCACCTTTCAAGCCGTAGGCGCAGAAAGACATCACTTCGCTACGACTACCTCCCGGAATTTGGCGCACTCTCCGAAGCGTGTTTTGATACTTTGCCTCCAATGGCTGTATATTAGCATACTTTATACAGAATATCGTGACCCAAAATTCCTTTCAGTAATTTATCTTTTACCTGCTGATGAAAACGCAATCATTGCTTGCGGATCAGAGATAGGAATCCCTTTGATATAAAAAATCGGACTGCACACTGGGTGGATTCTATGCGAAATGCAGGTGTGTATCAGATTGATACACTTGATAGATCTTGTGGCCATTCCTGAAGATACACTTAGCACTCAGGTTACTGACACTTTGGCTCCGGTCAAAGCTTCGGTTTTGGTAGAAGAATGATCCAGAAAACCCATTTTAAGTGATTCGGGTACCAAAGTCTGATATTAATTTCGAAGATCCATTACTGGAGAATGTGAGAAAGCGGGTTGATAAGGATTTTCTATTTACCATTTTGATGATTCTGATGATTTGCCTTGCCGTATTAGTGGGCTTGTACAGGACCTTTATTGTCAAATTGTACAAATCTATATGGAATGATAATTATTTAAAGCTTTTATATCGTTCGGTAAATGAGCCTATCAGATTTAGATTTGGGGCATTTTATTTATTATATTT
>JADJJU010000017.1 GCA_016706365.1 Saprospiraceae bacterium | reverse complement strand
TATCACTTTTGGAGGGACGGCTACTTTCCTGGGCCCTGATGCAAATTTTGAAATAGTAAGTCCTTTAGATGAGTATTGCCGAAAGGAGCCGATTGTTTTTGAGGATCGATCTACAATACAAGGCGGCACGATTGAAGATTATGAATGGAATTTTGGTGAGGGAAGCTCTGAGATTACAAAATCCGGAATCGGCCCTCATTCTGTCATCTATGCAACTCCGGGATATAAAAATGTAAGTCTGACGCTCCGCAATGAAAGGGGTTGTCTGGTTACCCAGCAAAAAAGAATACTGGTAGAATGCTGTGATTATCCTGTATTCATAGATGTAGGTGAAGATCAGGAAGTAAGACTGGGAGACAGCGTGCAACTCAATGTAATAGTTGATCTGCCGGGGCTCACTTATTCTTATGTTTGGAATCCGGAGGGATCTATAAGCTGCAATAATTGTCCGGATCCTTTTGTCCTGGTCGGCAATAATACGATGGTCTCCATTGTAGTTACTGATGAAGAGGGTTGTATTGCTGAGGATTCGCTGATGCTGAGAGTAAATAAAATCAAAAATGTATTTTTTCCGGATGCTTTCACACCTAATCTGGATGGGATCAATGATAGGTATACCGGCTTCTCCAACGCTGCAGCCATTCAATTCAAGGTGTTCAGAGTGTATTCACGCTGGGGAGAGCTGATCTTTCAGGGATTTGATTTCCCGCTCAACGATACCCGGGAGTTTGGCTGGGATGGGACATTCAAGGGGCAGGATATGGGCTCAGGAGTTTTTATTTATTACGCCGAAATTGAATTTCTGGATACAGAAATATCAAAATTTAGTGGTGGCTTTACCCTCATTCGATGAGACTTTTTCTAGGTTTTTGTTTAATTATATTGCTTCATTCCTGTACAAACAAGGTGGAGGATATCTATGCCTTGCATTACAGCGAAGCTCCGCCGGAGGAGTTGGCTACCGGAGTGGACGTGTTATACAGTGACTCTTCGATCCTGCAAGTGCGAATTACCGGACCGGTTATGAAACGCATTCAGGACAATGGGCAGGTGAAGGAAGAGTTTCCGGAAGGAATGCAGGTGGAGTTTTATGATAAAAATGGAATTGTGGAAAGTTGGCTGGATGCCAAATATGGTGTGCGCAACCCTATTGAAAATGAAGTCGTGGTGAAGGATAGTGTGGTAATGAAAAATACAAGGGGAGAAGTGTTGCGCACTTCTGAGCTGAGGTGGAATGAGAAGGAAGGCAATGTTTACACTAATAAATACATACAATACTCCAGCCCGGATGAGATTATTAAGGGATTTGGGTTTAAGGCCGATGCAAATTTTACCAGATTTGAGATCAATGCTGTTACGGGCAGAATAAAGCTTGGTGATATTGAAGCAGATTTTCAATAACTTTGCGGCAGACCACTGCAATCTTACATGATATTTTTCGGCATTTTTATTTTTCTCCTTCTTTCTGCTCTTTTTTCCGGAGCAGAAATTGCGTTTGTTTCCGCCAGTAAATTAAGGATTGAATTAAAGAAAAGTGAAGGCTCTGCGGCCGGCAGGATTATAGCTGAATTTTATAAAGATTCAAGAGATTTCATCGGGACAATGCTGGTGGGCAATAACATTACACTGGTTATTCTTACCTATTTGCTCAGCCAATTATTGTATCCGCAGTTATTGGTAGTGTCGGAACAGCCATTATTTTTGCTGATTATTTCCACAGTGATCATCACAATAGTGGTTTTGATATTCGGAGAATTCCTTCCTAAAACATTTTTTGGCTTATACCCCAATGAGGCTTTGCAGTTTTTTGCTTATCCACTGTTATTTTTCAAATATCTGCTGAGTGCTCCGGTTTGGTTAGTTTCGGGGATGTCTTCATTTATCCTGAAGTACATCATTCGCACCAAAATGGAGGTGGGTGAAAAAGCATTTACAAAAATAGATCTTGAAAACTTTATTCGCGGAACATCCCAAAAGCACGATGAGGAGATAGATACAGAGCTTTTTGAAAATGCATTGCATTTCAATAAAGTCAAGGTCAAAGAATGTATGATCCCCAGAAAGGAAATCATTATGGTCGATGTGTCTGACACTGTGCCGGATCTGATACAATTATTCAAAGAAACAGGACTTTCCCGGGTCGTAGTGATAGATGATGATGTCGACAACATTCTGGGCTACGTGCATCATCAGCAATTACTCAAAAACCCGCGGAGTGTCAGACAAATCCTGAGAACTATGCCCTTTGTCCCGGAAGCTATGCCGGTGTATGAATTGATGAACCGGTTTATCAGAGAGAGATCGAGCATGGCTTGCGTGGTGGATGAATATGGAGGAACGGCAGGTCTGATTACCATGGAAGATATATTGGAAGAATTATTTGGTGATATTGTGGATGAACATGATAAAGAAGAATACATAGAAATCACTGTTTCTGAAAATGAATATGTCTTTTCAGGCAGACTGGAAATGGGTTATTTAAATGAAAAATATGAAGACCTGGATCTTCCTGAAGGGGAATACTCTACTCTTTCAGGGTATATAGTAATGACCGCGGAAACAATCCCTGAAGAGGGGAGTAGTATCACGCTGGGGAACTTTAGATTTGTTTTGGAATCAGTGAGTGACACGCGTATAGAGACGGTCAGAGTAATTAAGTTGAATGGGGAGGATGAGTGAGAAGAAGGCTATTGGCTATTGGCCTTTAGCTGTTGGCAAACAGCCGGGCAGAAGCTGCCGAGTGCCCAATACCTTGAGGAAGCCAGGAACTATGCGCGATGCGTTTTATAAAACAACTCGCGAAGCGCATCACCTTTCTACTTTTTCAGCTACTTTTCAAAAGTAGAAAGACACTTGTAGCGCAGTGAGCAAAGCGAACCTCGCTATCACTTTTTCATGGTTTACTCCATGAAAAAACACTTGTAGCGAGTGAACAAAGTGAACCTCGCTATCACCTTTCAAGCCGTAGGTACAGCAAGACATCACCTTGACATGTGTTTAGCCACGGAATTAGTTGCACAGAAGGCCAAGCCGGGTACTTTTTTCATTATTTAAAAAAGTAAGTATATATTGCGTCTTCAAATAAAATTGAATCCTTTAATTCTAAATCCAAATCTGTATGTTAAGATGTAAATTACTGGCAATTGCACTGGTCATTGCTTCCGTTTGTAGTGTTTCCGCACAAAAATTTCTGCCGCCGGTGGAAACTTTTTCCGGAAAGAAAATCGCCTATCTAACTATGGATGATGGTTCAGAGATGGAAGTATTTGTTGACAAGATCAGCAGAAAAAAAGGTCTTGTAGAGGAGATAAAAGCAAAAGGTACTGATGGAAAGAAGGTAAAAATCAAGCCTGAGCAAATCAAGAGCATGTATCTTCCCCAGAGTGGATGGGATAAGTTTGGAAAAAACATGGAATTCATCAATGATCCACGTCAGTGGGAAGATCCGGGAGCAATAAATCAGGACAGAATCAAAGAAGGATATGCATACTTCGAGAAATCAGAAGTGATGATTAAAAAGAAGAAAGAAACCCTGATGATGCAAGTATTAAATCCTACTTTTTCTAAGAAGGTAAAAGTGTATCATGATCCTTATGCGCAAGAAACTACCAGCTGGGGAGTGGGGGGATTTACCGTCGCCGGGGGTGATGCTAAATCATACTATGTGGGTTACAATGGCGCAGCTGCAATTAAATTGGAGAAGAAAAACTATGATGAAGAATTCGTTCGCATGTTCAGCAAATGCGATGCAATAAAGCAAAAATATCCAAAGGTAAAATGGCTGGATTTCGACTCACATGTATTTGATTATACGGTGGAATGTGAATGAGTGATGAGTTGAACAGCCGGCTTCTGGCCTCTCGCTTCTAGCCTCTGGCTAACAGCCGGGAAGAAGCCGTAAGGCATAAGGTATAAGGTATAAGTAGTAAGTGAACAGCCGGGGAGAGATAAGTGATATTAAGATGAAAAGCCGGTAAATACGAAGTTGTAAGGACGCACGGAGGTGCGTCCTTTTTTATACAATTAGCCAGTAGGTAACAGCTAAAATATTACGCAATAAACTCAATGGGGGGGCGATCATGGTTCGCCCAGCATACTTTCAAACAGCCGGAATGAAGTCTGGTGCTGATCTTTATTTGCCACATACCCCTTTGTCTTTTTCTCTACTCACATTTCATATATTATATTTCGCATTTTCATCTCACATTTCACATCTTACCATTCACATTTTACATCTTACATCTTACCATTTACCATTCACTATTTACTATTCACCAAACACCATTCACCCTTCACTAAAACGCAAATCCCAACTTAATATCCAGGGCAGGTGAGAATCCCTCAAAATTGTACTGAATGCCTGTTCTGAACTGGCAAAATAAATTACGTCCAACTTCTCTTTGGATACTATAATTTGCATAAAGTATTCTGGAGTTGCTTATTAAGCTTGCCTTTTCAGTTTCGCCGCGGATTAAGAAATTCCAGTGATTGCTTGACAATTCCAGTCCAATAAAATTAGCAGAGAAGCCATTTCCACTGATGCCTTTCAGCATTCTCCTCTTCAAGTTATGATAATACCGTGGTTCGATAAATCCTGAAACGTAGATATTATGAATCTTGGGATTTAAAATTCCTTCCCATTCAAAAGAGGATTTGTAAAATCCATAATTGACAGAAATACCTCCATTGATGCTCCATGGTCCATCTCCTAATTTCTGCTCATATTCCAATGAAATGCCATGGCGGGAATATCTGTTTCGAAGTAAATCAAGGACATTGATTTTAAAAAGATGCTTTCTGTCTTGCTGGCAGTTCAATATTCTGCAGGCCTGATAGTTTTCTTTGCTATTACCGATTACAGCCCCGAATTTTACTTCCGGATTAAAATAAATTTTACCTCCAAGGAAATCATGGTGTGCAGAAGGAACCTGAAGCTGGTCTCCATATAAAAGTGAAGCATTCAGAACCACATTGAAATAGCTGTATTTAAAAACTCTATTTTGCCATCCCAATTGAAATGCGACACCACTCAAATAGCCATTAGAATTATCTACCGAGTTGCTTGTTTTGAAATAATTGCGATATCCGGCAGCCACATATGGACCTGTAAGGTTTGTTTTAGTTTTTTTTGCACGGCGGTCCTGAACGGTCGGAATGAAATATTTAAGTAAAAGACTTGTCCCATAATAATCCTGCTGCTGCTGGGAATACAGTGGGGAGTTCAGGTTATACACCCCTGCATTCAGACTAAATTGATTAAAGATTCTTCTCTCAAAAACAATCTCATCCAGAAAGAAAAGATAATCTCCGATTCTATTGTCGGGTGATAATGCAGGCCCTTTTAATCCGATATAAAGCAATTGCTTTACGTCTGAATCATTCTGAAAAATGGAGTAATAATTATGCTTGTACACTATAGAATCCTCAGGAATTTCAGAATGAATCATCGTGGTATCCTGGGAATAAATCCTGCTAATAAACACTATAGCCAATACAATTAGTAGTTGAATTTTCATAGTAATTTCTTTATGTTTTGTTTGAATGCTAATAGCTATAAACTCTTACTGATCCCAGAACATTTTGAATATCGATTCCTCCTGTTGATTTCTTTGTTCCCAATGAAATACTTCCGTTTGCCTCATTCTTTGTTTTCAACTTATCCGATATATCAATCACTGATCGGTCGCCTTTGACCTTTATATGTTGTTTCTCAATGAATTTACCCATTATCTCAATTTCGGTTTTATTGGCTGTCAGTTTCAATAATAGATTATCAGCCGGAGGTACTAAATGAATTCTTCCTGATTCACTTATTACAGTCCAGATACCCTTGATAAATTCCAGCCTGGAAAGTGTACGGGTAAGTTGAAGCGTGCCTTCAAAACTGCTGTTTTCAATCTGACATTCTCCAAATTTTTGCAGAATTTTGCCTTTCAGATTTGAATTTGAAACGCTTAAATGGCAAAGCTCCAATTCCAGAATAATGGAGGAAAGTGAACTGTTTTCTATATCTACTTTACCCAGTTTGTTTTTGATTTTGAGGGGTATATTTCCAGGCAATGTTATAATTAATCTGAAGGATAAAGATGCCTGTGGTTGCTTTCCATCCGTGCCCAGCTTAATAAGACTCTTTACGTAATAAGTGCCTCCTGAGGCATCGCCCAGCATATTAAGATAGCTAAGTTCTTTTTCAGCAGTTGTCTTGAGGGCATGCTTTGAAATATATTCAATCTCCAGTTTTATTTTGTTCTCATTCCATGTCTTAACTATGATATCTGTGCGCTCTGTGTTGATTTCGATTCTTTTTATTTTTTGTGTTGAGACGCTTTTTTCTTCAGATTTAGTAAGCACATTAAGTTCAGCTTTCTGTCCAAAAGCGGATGCCAGAACAAAAGAGAGCAGGTATAAAATCAATATTTTCTTTTTCATGACCATACTATTTTGAGCAGCTCATTGACCAACTCTGCGTGTCTGGCCTCCAATGTGCTAAGTTGTCTTAGGAGAAATTCATCATTTTGATTATGCTCAAGGGATTCCAGGATGAGCAAAATGGCAGTTGAAACTTCTTCCCATTCTTGTCTGAACTGGCCGAGCTCCTGTTGATCACATTTGATTTCATAAGCTGCGCAAAATTCGTCCAGGCTCCAGGCTGCTTCTATATTTGATCCATTAAAAATCGTTTGATCAGCAAGCTGTTTTGTAAGAACTATGGATGAATTATTATTCCTGACTGGCCAAAACATCCAAACTGAAAGTAGTATCAAAAGACTAGCCGCTATCTTTAACCAGCTTTTTGTGCTTATTAGAATATTAGAGATTGTAGTCTCCTTCTTAATTTCGATTTCATTCTCCGGTGCAATTTCTGCGGGTAATTTATTCAATAATGTCGTCCATTCCTGATCCTGATTTTTATGCAAATCATCTATATTAAAATGATCAGGAGCTTCGTGTGTTTCCAGCTTACTCAGCAGCGCTTTCCAATCTTTTTTATTCTCATTCATATCTTTCTTTTTTCAAGAATCTCCTTCAATTTTTTTCTGGCATGATGCAATTGAGACTTGGAGGTGCTGACAGTAATATTCAATAATTCAGCTATTTCCTGGTGGCTCATTTCTTCCAGATAGTAAAGTGTTAATGCGGCTCTGTAGCCGGAACTCAATTCATCAAAAGCACTTTTTAAATCAATAGCTTCTGCTTCCGGAGCCGGGGTGTCCTCGTATTCTTCGATGGCTGAAAGCTCTTCGGTTTTTGATAAATAAAAGCCTTTGTTTCTATGGGCGCATCTTACTAAAATGACGCGCATCCAGGCGAATATGCCCGAATCAGCCCTGAAACCCTGCAAGCTTTTGAATATTTCAATAAATGCATCTTGTAATATGACCTTTGCCAATTCTCTATCCTTAACCAATCGTACAGAAAGCGTAAACAGGCTGTCTTTATAGGCCTGATAAAGCTTCTGTTGAGCCCTTTGGTCCTGTTTTTTACATAACTCAATCAATTCGCTTTCTATGTTCTGGCTCAAATTGTTCGGATTGTTATCTATGATTATAGTGGGAGAAGGAATGCAAAAGGTTGCATCTGATGAAATTTATTTTAGAAGAAGCTGCAAGCCTCAAGTTACAAGCCCCAAGAAAACAGCCGCTTCTGGCTTCTAGCCTCTGGCTCCTGGCGAAAAAGCCAGCTGCGAGAGAACAGCCTGCTGTTGGCTTTTGGCCCTTAGCTGTTGGCGAACAGCCGGGTTGCAATTGTTACAAGAAAACACCCAACAAGGAGCTGAAAGCTTAATGCTTTTACTCTCTATTCCACATTTAAAAAAGTTTCTGTAGCGTATGCAAAAGGTGTCACCTTGCAAGCGCAGCGCAGCAAGGCGTCACCGCCCCATACTCTATAGCCCGGTAATAACCGCATCCCCTTCCCTCAATATCCCGGGATGATCTGCAATCAAATTTTGACCAAACAATACTTTATTGTTTTCAAAGCGGTAAGAAGAAAGTGTCTTCAAGGGTTCCGCTCCTTTCTCTGCTGTTTGTGGGTCTACAGTGATCAAAACGCAGCGGGCACAGGGTTTAACTACGCGAAAAGTAAGGTCGCCAATTTGAATATTATCCCAGGTATCCTCTTCAAATGCTGAAGCTCCCGTCACAATTAGATTTGGACGGAAGCGGCGCATACTTACGGGCTCTTTGAGTCTTTCATTTAGATCAGCCAAAGAAGCTTCTGAGATTAAAAGGTAAGGGTATCCATCCGCAAAGCTTACATTTTCGCCCTCTTCGCTATATTTCAAATCAATCTGCCGCGCTGCCTGATCCCCCATGTAAACCAACCTTACCTGCTGATTAAGGAATTCACTCAACCATACATCTGCCGCGGGATCAACGGTCCATGCCAGAACTTGATCATTCCAGATAGTAACTTTTATTTCTTCAAGAAGAGCAGGAAATAAGGGAGTTTCTATTTTATCCTCAGGATTGGATCTCTTGCTGATTTGCAGTGTGGTATCCGTGATTTTAAGATCCAGCAATGCCAATTCCGGAAAGGTTCTTTGAGACAAAAAAGTGTCCGTAGCGTCGACAATCATCCACCTTCTGTCAAATTCAAATCCGCGTTCCAAAACCTTTGCTTCCTGAAGCTGGATGCCTGGAACAGATTTGATGGGATAAATCCAGAGTTCAGAGAGTCGCAGCATGGGGTTTTATTTAGTAAATTTTGCTCTATATTATAGGATTCAGCATCTTTTTTACTCCAAGTTATTGTAAAAGGTATTCCTGAATAATTTGAAAGATGTGCCTGTTTTTTGGCTTTTTACTTTTGCCTTGATGCAAAAGTAACAAAAAATCAAGGGTTATTCTACCAGTGTAATATAGAGTAGCCTCGCAGCGGCGTTCGGCGGGGCTCACTTGCGGCTCGGTTCGCTTCCTTGTAAAGTACATTTAGTACTTTCCTGCGTCGCTCATACTCTGAGCATGCAAAGCCGCTCGCCTATATAGCAAGCAACTGGAACAAGATAACATATTCAATTTTAACCCATGTGTTGTTCGAAGCTTTGTCTTTAGCTCGTCTTCTGTGCCTCATTTTTAGAGGTTTAGTGTAGCCTCCTCAGGGCGCTCGAGAGACCGAGCTTCTTCGTCGGTTCGCTTCCTTGTAAAGTACATTTAGTACTTTCCTGCGTCGCTCATGAACAGCTTGAAAACTACAGAAATTTTAAAAGGCCGGAAGGAACAGCCTAAAGCAGCCGAGAATTACTTAATCTGGGCACCCGATATTATAATATCTTAATACTATTCTAGATTTATGCCCATCACAAAATTTGCAAAAATCTCTTACTTTTACTTATTGCTATCGGCTTTTGACCTGGCAGAAGTAATTAATAAAAGACCTATATCATGAAATGTATATTATTTCTCTCCCTCTTTGTCTTAGTAGAATTCAATCTTTTTGCACACAAT
This sequence comes from Saprospiraceae bacterium, assembly GCA_016706365.1. Classification (GTDB taxonomy): domain Bacteria; phylum Bacteroidota; class Bacteroidia; order Chitinophagales; family Saprospiraceae; genus SLDF01. The sequence goes on along the minus strand of JADJJU010000017.1, from coordinate 50,847 downwards.
GAATTGCCGATCATAAGCAATGTCAGGGTAGAGCTGGACCTGCAGCAGAAAATGATTCTGGTTTATTATTCAATTTTTGATCCTGAAAATGATACAATTAGTGTTCGGTTAAAGTCCTCGACAGATGGTGAATATTATAGCATTATAGAAGATGGGGTGACAGGAGACGCAGGTGATGGAATTTCTTCCGGCGATAAGCTTATTAAATGGGAATATCCTGCTGATTTGGAATTAAACAATGTGTCTATTCGGCTTGCCGTTTGGGACGATGGAGTCATTGAAATTTCGGAGTGGGTGGATGAAGTTAGTGAATCCATACTTCGGGAGCATATGGCTTTTATAGAAGGGCCGAGAAATTACAGCAGTTCCAGACCGCATTTGGAGGAAGTGAAGGATCATATTGAATCGCGTTTTGATGCTGCAGGATTATTGACTAGCAGACAAGATTTTCTGTATCAAAATCAAACAGGACAAAATATACTGGGCAGAAAACCAGGGCTATTGGATGAAACCTCTACCTGGATCATTGACGGGCATTTTGATTCAGTCAGCAATTCTCCGGGAGCAGATGATAATGGCTCCGCTGTAGTTGGAGTCCTGGAAATTGTTCGCGTGTTAAGTAAATACAGTTTTGAGCAAAATTTGTTGTTTGTTGGTTTTGACTTTGAAGAAGCCGGTCTCATAGGTAGCCAAAGATATGTACAGTCAGGCAGACGACCTTTTGAAACGATTAAAGGGGTTTACAATATGGAGATGATTGGCTACTACAGCGATGAACCTAATTCACAGACCTTGCCTTTTGGATTCAGCAGCTTGTTTCCTGCAGCAGCCGCGGCAGTCATTGCAGATGATTATCGCGGGAACTTCCTGACGAATGTCGGAAATGCAACCTCGGCAGCGCTCATCGCCAGTATTGAAGAAAGTGCTGCTCAATACGTTCCTGAATTAAGAGTCATTTCCCTGAATGTCCCCGGCACTGGTACGCGTGTTCCTGATTTACGCAGAAGCGACCATGCTCCTTTCTGGGATGCAGGTGTTCCTGCACTAATGCTCACGGACGGGGCAAATTTCAGAAATTTAAATTATCATACTCCAGGCGACTCTTCCGCTACTTTGAATTACACTTTTATGTCAAGAGTCATCAAAACGATCCTTGCTGCAGTAGCGACGCAGGCAAAACCGATTCATGGATTTCATGTAGATGCGGGAATGCTGACCAGCACCAATCATACCCACAATCATACAAAACCTAAAATTTCCCTTACCCCCAATCCCGCAGAAAATGAAGCAAACCTTCGTATTCTGGGTTCTCCGGAGACTTTGTTTCAGTTGAAGCTGATGTCTTTAGATGGAAAAGTGTTTTTCTCTACTCATACAAGAGGTAATTCGGATACGCTGATTCCTTTGGCAGGATTGAGTCCGGGAACATATTTAGTGTTATTGGATAGTCCCGAATTGTCTATTTCAAGGGAATTGCTGATCAAGAAATAGTGATTTAGCGACTTACAGGAAGAGCATTAGACTTTGCATAATTTTGAAATGCTAAGACACAAATCGGGCTGGCATTCAAATTAGCCATCTAAAACATTTTTAATCCTGAAATTGCTCATGATTAAGCTGGTGCTATTTTAGCTCACATTAATCAAAGGACTTGCATCTTTACAAAATCTTTATGCTTCAATATCTACCTTTGAAATAAAAAACTTGGACTTACTCAGAACAAGAAAATTCAGTCAAAAAAATCAATACCTGATAAGCATTCTGATTATCGTCCTGACTGCTGTTTTATGCTTTTTCGCGGTTGGTATTATTGGTTTCAGGGTTGTGGCATTAATTCTGCTATTAGTAGTTTCGCTCAATGCCATTCTGTTTGATATATTTCCAGTGATGGTATCAGCTTTGCTAAGTGCTTTGATTTGGAATTTTTTCTTTATTCCGCCAACGCTGACATTTCATATAGGGGCACCCGAAGACGGGTTAATGTTTCTAATGTATTTTGTCATTGCAATCATCAATGCCGTTTTAACCAATAAAATCCGTGATTTGGAACGGAAAGAAAGGGAGGAGGAGGATAATGTTAAGGCAATAAATCTTTACAATACCTTGCTCAATTCTCTTTCTCACGAATTGAGAACGCCCATTTCAGCAATCATCGGAGCCATTGATACCATTAAAAACAATGCCGGTAATCTTTCTGAATCCAATAAAAATGAACTTCATTCAGAAATTGAAATTGCAGCTTCCCGCTTAAACAGACAGGTAGAAAACCTCCTGAGTATGAGCAGACTTGAATCTGGTTTTATTCAGCCCAAAAAGGACTGGTGCGATTTAAATGAACTTGTTTTTATTGTAATTAACAATAATAAAGAAGAATTGAGCACCCATAAAATTGAATTTATTCCAAATGATAATTTGCCTTTATTTAAGTTAGATGGTGGTTTAATGGAACATATTCTTCATAATCTTATCCACAACGCATTACAACATACGCCTGAAAACTCATGTATTAAACTTCAAGTAAGCCATAATGAAACAGATTGTATTATTCAAATTTCTGACAATGGAACAGGCTTTCCTGAAAATGAAATTGATCTTGTTTTTGGTAAATTTTATCGTTTACACAACACAGCAGCAGGTGGAACAGGACTGGGACTTTCAATAGTGAAGGGCTATGTAGAAGCCATGGATGGGAATGTTTATTTAGAAAATATATCAGGAGGTGGTGCGCGTTTTACGCTGAACATTCCTTGTGAAAAATTAATGATAAGTGATTAATGCTCAACCGTCAAAAACACGACAAGTCAGATTCGATGAAGATTAATTAATCATTAATATTTAAAAATTAAACATTGTGAAATATGAAGTACTGATCATCGATGACGAACCACAAATTCGAAAATTACTCCAAATAAACCTGGAGAGTAATAACTATAAAGTGGTACAGGCAAGCACCGGCAAAGAGGGTTTGACATTATCTGCCAATCATCCACCGGACTTGATTTTACTTGATATTGGATTGCCTGACAAAAGCGGACATCAAATTTTAAAGGAGCTAAGAGAATGGTATAACAAGCCCATAATCATCCTTTCAGTTCAGGACAATGAAACAGATATTGTATCCGCATTGGATAATGGTGCTACAGACTATTTGACAAAGCCTTTCAGAACGGCTGAACTATTAGCAAGAATCCGATCAGCAATAAGAAGAAGTCAAAACGCTGAAAACAAATCAAATATACTTTGCGGCGATCTTGAGATTGATTTGATAGCCCGTATGGTTAAGCGAAAGGGAGATCATTTTAAAACTCACATCAACTGAGTATAATTTGTTGGCTTTGTTTGCCAAAAATGAGGGAAAAGTTTTGACCCATCAATTTATCTTAAAAGAAATTTGGGGCTTCGGTTACCAAACGGAGACCCAATATCTGCGGGTATTCGTGGGAACACTAAGGAAAAAAATCGAAGAAAATCCAAATAACCCACAGCATTTTATTACAGAAAGTGGCGTTGGGTATCGATTTCAATAGTCTTTATAAAATCTTTATGTAAAAGGTGTGAACCTTGATTTTTTGCATATTCTTTTCTGCTGAGCTTTGTGGCATTCAAGCGATAAAACAATGAAATGGGATTTTTGTAAAGTTGAAAATGGATCCAAGCCCGCGGCCTCTCTATTTTCAAAATATTCCATTTCTAAATTCATCAAATCAATTTGAAAATGGATCAAGAAAATGCAGTTCCGGTTGGCAATTTAAAAAATTCCAAATCTGGTAATGGGTTTCACTTCAGAAAGCAATACAGAAAATTTCAGCTTTCCCTTTCCCCACAGCAAAATCTGCTGTACGGTTTTTTAATGTATACTTTCTTTGGTTGGCTTTTGTTGTGTATGCCTTTTCTGCAGAATCAGAAAGTTTCTGCTTTGGACAATTTGTTTATAGCTACTTCTGCCATATCAACAACAGGTTTGGCAACTGTAAGTGTATTTGACAACTACAACTGGTTCGGGCAATTTATTATAATGCTTCTCATTCAAATTGGAGGGGTAGGCTACATGACTTTTACTTCGTTTGTTTTACTTTCCAACAAAAATAAACTCACACACTGGCATCAAAGAGTATTGAATGCAGAATTTTCCATGCCTAAAGGTTTTGAGATAAAAGACTTTCTGAAATCAGTAATCATTTTCACAATCATTATTGAAATGCTGGGCGCTGTATGTTTTTATATTGCTTTTACCCGCGCCGGTGTTGAACACAATTTTGCGATCTGGAGTGGTATTTTTCACAGCGTATCTTCATTCTGCACTGCAGGATTCGGATTATACAACGACAGTTTTGAGCAATTTGCAGATAATACCTCTATCAATACTATTATTTCCATCTTGTCCATATGTGGGTCTTTGGGCTTTATTGTGGTTACTGACTTTTGGAACAGGATTTCAGGGAAAAGCAAAGCAATAACTTTCACCACCAAAGTCATTTTGGGCGTAACCTCTATCCTGCTTGTATTTGGAACATTGATGATTTACTTTTTAGAACCTTCGGTTAATAATTTAGCCGAAAACAAGCTGATGGTTTCCTTCTTTCAATCCATGACTGCACTCACAACTGTTGGTTTCAATACCGTTCCGGTTGGAAGTTTTTCATTGAGTATATTACTCCTTGTTGTTTTCCTGATGTACGTTGGGGCTTCACCTTCCGGAACTGGTGGTGGTATGAAATCGACAACTCTAACAGCCTTAATTGCCATAATGTGGAGCAGAATCAGAAACAACAAGCAGGTTACATTCTTTGGAAAAGTAATTCCACTTGAAAGGCTATATGTGGCAACTTCAGTATTTATTCTTTATGCTTCGGTGCTTTTTCTATCAACATTCATATTGTCAATATCAGAAGATTTTCCTCTGCATCAAATTCTTTTCGAAACAACATCCGCAATTGGAACAGTTGGTCTTAGTACGGGTATTACTGGAGCCCTCAGTGGGTGGGGAAAAGTAGTTATTATCATTGTTATGTTTATTGGCCGGCTAGGCGTGTTAACCTTTGGATTAGCTATTCTTGCGAGAAGAAACGAAATTAAAACAAAAGTGGATGAAGCAGATTTGGCCGTTTAAGAAAATGATTAATGGTTAATGGAGTACACAGGGTGTTGTGCATTATTTTTTAAACTGTCCATTTATAAATTTCATAAAACAAACCGATGAGAAGCGTTCTATATTTAGCTTGCATGATTTATACCTTGTCCTTTAGTATTAATCAATGTTTTGCACAGGATAGCATTTGGCAACAATCTCCCGAATTGAGTATTTCGGGATTTGTGGATGTGTTTTACATCTATGATTTTAATCAACCACAAGGAAGCCAAAGACAAGTATTTTTGTATAATCACAATCGGCACAACGAGTTTAATTTGAACCTGGGGTTTGTTAAATTGGGATTAACACATTCAAAATATAGAGCTAATCTTGCTTTACAGACAGGAACCTACGCCAATGACAATTATGCGGCGGAGCCGGGTTTGTTGAAAAATATTTTTGAAGCGAACATTGGAATTTCACTAAATAAGGAAAATACGCTTTGGTTGGATGCAGGCATTTTGCCTTCGCATATTGGTTTCGAGAGCGCCATTTCAATTGATAATTGGACAATGACCCGTTCATTGTTGGCTGAAAACTCACCATACTTTTTAAGTGGTGCAAAATTGACCTACAATCCAAACGACAAATGGGAAATTGCCGGCTTAATAATGAACGGTTGGCAACGAATTCAGCGATTGCAGGGAAATTCTTTGCCATCATTTGGAACTCAGATAAAATACAAACCAACAGAAAAAATCTCTATCAATTGGAGCACATTCATTGGAGCTGATGGCCCTGACAGCTCAGGAAGAATGAGATATTTCAATAATTTTTATAGTCAATTTCAAGTCACTGAAAAGTTTGGATTAATCGCAGGTTTTGACATTGGAACTCAACAAGCAATCAAAGGAAGTTCGGAATACGATCTTTGGTTTAGCCCGGTTCTAATCGCACAATACACGATTAACAAATCCTGGAAAACTGCATTCAGAGCAGAATACTACCATGATAAAACCGGAATCATTATTCCGGTCGGAACAGAGAACGGTTTTCTTAGCTCCGGACTTTCCTTAAATCTAGACTACACAGCTACTCAAAACATCATTTGCAGATTTGAAGGACGCTGGATGAACAGCCCCGACAAGATTTTTCAAACTCCGACAGTTTCTTCCAACAACAACTTCATAATCGGGACATCCATTGCTATTAAATTTTCGTATAACTTGAGGAAGTAAATGAGGATCTAGATATGTCTGCTGTTAAACTGCACATTCAAAAAGATAAGCAGGATTGAAGTTGGAACAATCGCACCTTTGAGAATAATTCGTAAAAAATGGTTTTGAGTATGAACGACGCAGAAAGGTGCTAAATGCACCTTTCAAGGAAGTGAACCGATTCCCAAGTGAGCTCAGTCGAGCGCAGGGATGAGGCATGTTGCATCTAGAATATGAAGAAAATCGCATAGAGAAAAGAGAAAAGATAATCCGGTACTGTGTGAGCACTCACTGAAGCCATACAGATATAGAGATGACCTGTAAACAATAAGCAGTAACAGCTAATACCAAAGCGAGTTTAGCAGGCTTAGCGAAACGAAAGCGCATTTTTAGGATTAGGCTCAACAGTGCGAATGGTTTTTGTTTACTTTTTGCCATCTCAAAAAGTAAAAGCCCCACCGGCTTGAGGTGAGTTAGTAGGACACAATTCCAATAAAAAATTGAGAAGTTCAAACCCTACTTTTACCACGAACTGAAGAAGTATATTTCACTTTAAGTGTAAAGCTATTGCCCCTTATGTAATCATAACCGGGCACCTGATGTTGTATAATTTAGATTAAAATAAAAATTGTCAAAACCTTGGGTCTTTCACTGCAAACACTAGTTAGACCAAAGTTTGAATCCTTTCTGCTTTGCTTATTTTCTTGATATTTTCATCCGACTAAATTCTTAATCAAAACAGGATTTCAAAAGAATCTTCAACTTAACCTGGATGTTTATATTCGTGTCTTTTAGCGTAATTCCTGGATCACTATTCGTAAAATTTACACTAAGCCCGATTAATTTTACCTGAATTCAACAGCTCGCCTTATCTTGGGTGAAGAAAATGGACAATACGGTACAATGAAAAATTATCTTAAAGCTACAGCATGGGAAGTCATAGAGGATGGCTTTTTCCCGGAGCACAATAGAATCACTGAAAGTCTTTGCAGCCTTGGAAATGGACGCATGGGTCAAAGGGGCAATTTTGAAGAGCATTATTCAGGAGATACTTTCTCCGGAAATTACATAGCAGGAATTTATTATCCGGATAAGACTCGTGTGGGTTGGTGGAAAAATGGGTATCCGGAATATTTTGCAAAGGTCCTCAATGCTGTCAATTGGATAGGAATTGATGTTTTCATAGGCAACCGACAGCTGGATTTGAACAAAATGGAAATTCTGGAATTCAAAAGAGTTCTGAATATGCAGGAAGGAGTTTTGACCCGTGAATTCAAGGCAAAATTTACCGATGGCCCAATTGTGTCCGTAAAAGTAAAACGCTTTTGCAGCATGGTGGACGATGAGTGTGGAGCCATTTCATATGAGATACAATCCATCAATTTTGAAGGCTCCATTTGTGCCTTTCCGACAATTGACTTTGATGTGGTTAATGAAGACTCCAATTATGATGAAAAATTCTGGAAAGAAGTAGCTAAGGATACCTTCGGAACCACAGGCTGGGTTCATGCTGCCACTAAGAAGCTGGATTATCAGGTTTGCTCCGGGATGAAAGTGAGTGCTTCTTTGAATGGCAAAGACCTGAACCTGGATGTCCTGCCTTCTTCAGAGAGAGACAAAAATGTAGAGTTGATGGTAGAAACACAAGTTTCTCCCGGAGACACATTTACCATCTACAAATTTGCAGCAAATGTAGCCTCCATTAATTATGATAAATCTGAGCTTTCCGACAGATGTCTGGATCGCCTGGAAGCAATTAGTGCCAAGGGATTTGACAGAATGCTGACGGAACAAAAAGCAGCCTGGGCACATAAATGGGAACGCAACGATATCATCATCGAAGGAGATATCCTGGCACAGCAGGGCATTCGTTTTAATATTTTCCAGCTCAATCAAACTTATACGGGCGCAGATAAACGCCTCAATATCGGTCCTAAAGGATTCACCGGAGAGAAATACGGCGGAAGCACCTACTGGGACACTGAAGCATATTGCATCCCTTTTTATCTCAGTACATCACCTGAACAAGTAAGTCGCAATCTTCTAATTTACAGACATAATCAGCTGGGCAAGGCGATCGAAAATGCAGAAAAACTTGGCTTTACCGCCGGTGCAGCATTGTACCCGATGGTCACCATGAATGGAGAAGAATGTCACAATGAATGGGAAATCACATTTGAAGAAATTCATCGCAACGGAGCTATTGCCTATGCCATTTATGACTACGTTCGCTATACAGGGGATAATCTTTATTTGGCCGAATATGGGCTGGATGTTCTCATCGGTATTGCCCGGTTTTGGTCACAGCGAATTCATTTTTCTGGCGACAAGGAGAAATATGTGATGCTGGGGGTGACCGGGCCAAATGAGTACGAAAATAATGTCAATAATAATTGGTATACCAATTATATAGCCTGCTGGTGCCTTTCTTATACAATGGAAGCTATCAATCAGGTTTTAAAAACTAATCCCGAACGTTGGGCTGAAATAGCTGATCAGAATCGCTTTGACATGGGTGAAACAGAGCGCTGGCAATCTATTGTAGACAATATGTACTATCCGCGTGATAAAGTAAGATCTGTATATCTGCAGCAGGATGGATTCCTTGATAAAGAATTGGTTCCTGTAGCTTCTTTGGATGAAAGACATTTACCCCTGAATCAGAAATGGTCCTGGGATAGAATACTGCGTTCCTGCTATATCAAACAGGCAGATGTACTGCAGGGATTGTACTTCTTTGAAGACAGATTTGACAAAGATGAAATCCGCCGCAACTTTGATTTTTATGAACCTCTTACTGTTCATGAATCTTCTCTGTCTCCGTGCGTTCATGCAATACTTGCTTCCGGCTTGGGATATGAAGACAAGGCTTATGAAATGTATTTGAGAACTGCCAGGCTGGATCTGGATGATTACAATAATGATACTGACGACGGCTGTCATATCACGAGTATGGCAGGAACCTGGATGGCTGTAGTAAAAGGATTCGGCGGTCAGCGTGTGTATGACGATGTGTTGCATTTCGCTCCATTCATCCCGAAAGCATGGACGAAGTATTCATTCAAATTGTCATTCCGCGGAGCTGTTCTTGAAATCAGTGTAGATCATGAAAATGTAAAAATAGAACACCTGGAAGGCTTCAACATTGAGTGTAAATTGTATGAAAAACAGCATTCACTTAAAGAAGGAGCTGTCATCACTCATTCAAAAAAATAAGACATGAGACTGATACGCACTGCTTTTTATGTTTTCCATGCTAACTTTTGTATTGTTTTCATGCAAGGAAAAAGCGCAACCTCTTCCAGTAGGAATTGACAGCCTGATTACCGGTTTGGCGAGCCCGGTTCCCCTCAATCCCGACACAACCGTGTTTTTATTGGCTGATTATTTTGATGATATCGAAAAGCTCGATTCTTTTAATGGGCCTGAGAATTTGAATATTTCAGGATCTCTGGCAGAAGGGAGTTTATTGCTGGTTCCTCAGGAAGGCCTGCTGCCCCTTTCTATACTAAGCTTTTTTGATGAAGGCATGAGGTATGATATTTTATTGAAAAAGTCCGCTAAAGTAAAATACAATTTCCGCTTTGAAGATCCTGATAAATCCCACCAACAGGTGCAAATTCTGGGCGATATCAATGCCTGGAATCCGGCCAATTCTACAGTAAAATATCAGGATGGAGCCTGGACCGGCAGCATGTATCTCACGCCGGGAACATATGGGTATCAGCTGATAATTGATGGAACCCAGGGGCTGGATCCTCAGAATCCTGAGAAAATGGCGAACGGAATTGGTGGTTATAATTCTCCACTGATCATACAAGGTCCTGCCTCCTCCGATTTACCTCAGCTTTATACTTCCGGAACTGGCTCAGAACTGTCAATAGCTTCTGAAGGAAACAGCACAGGAGTCTATGTTTTCTGGGAAAATTCACTGATCTATCAATCCTCAGAAAACGGAAATCAATGGTCTGTTGCCATTCCTGAAGCATCCACTAAAATGCAACGTTCATTCATCAGAGCTTATGCATACAACGAAAAAGGTATCGGCTCTGATCTTTTTATTCCTTTACTGTTTGGAAAACCCATCACGGATGCTGCTAATCTAACCCGGGATGATCATCATTCGCAAATTATGTATTTTCTGATGGTAGATCGCTTTGTCAATGGGGACACTTCCAATGACAAACCTACCGATGATTCGCTGATTCACCCTCGTGCCAATTTTCATGGCGGGGATATTCAGGGTATTATTCAAAAACTGGAATCCGGATATTTTGATTCGCTCGGGATGAATACGATATGGCTGTCTCCTATTCCAAGAAATCCGGATGGCGCTTACGGTTGGTGGGATAAAGGTGGCGTTAAGAGTAAATTTTCCTCCTACCACGGCTACTGGCCAACAGGATTAAGTGCCGTCGATCCCCGGTTTGGAAACCTGGCAGAATTAAAAAAATTAATAACCCTGGCCCATGACAGAGACATCAATGTAATCCTGGATTTTGTCGCGCACCATGTGCATGAAGAGCATATTCTCTACAAGGAGAAAAAAGATTCCGGTTGGTTTACTGATTTACACTTACCTGATGGAACACTGAATACAGAGAGATGGGATGATCACCGCCTCACTACATGGTTTGATGTGTTTTTGCCCACGTTTAGATTTGACCGGGATGATGTTTGTGACATGCTTTCAGATACTGCTATGTTCTGGCTATATGAGACGGGAATTGATGGGTTCAGACATGATGCAACCAAGCATATTGATCTTAAATTCTGGAGAGCTTTGACCAAAAAAGTAAAAGCCTACAAGCGGGAAAGCGGACGCCCTGTCTATCAGGTAGGAGAGACATATGGCACAGCAGAACTGATCGCCTCTTACATCCAATCCGGCATGCTGGACGCCCAGTTTGATTTTAATTTATACGATGCTTTCCTGCAATCAGTATGTATTCCTGAGAAAGGATTTAAAGATGTGCGAAGCCGCCTGCAACAGAGTTTTGCTTACTATGGAGTAAATCACCTTATGGGTAATATGAGCGGCAATCAGGATAAAACCAGATTAATGGCATTGGCCACCGGTGATGTAAGTCTCAGCGAAGATGGCAAACTTGCAGGCTGGACAAGAGCAGTGGACAAAACCACACCTGAAGGGTTTAACAAGCTGGAGCTCATGCACGTATTGAACCTGAGTGTTCCCGGTGTTCCCTGCATTTATTATGGAGATGAAATAGGACTAACCGGAGGAAATGACCCGGATAATCGCAGGATGATGCGATTTGACAGCCTTCAGAATGAAGCAGATCAGCTTAGAAAAAATGTCAGCAAATTGGCAAAAGCCAGAAGATCCAATATGGCTCTAATGTATGGAAATATGAGGTTTCTGGAAACGCCCGATCAAGTGCTTGGTTTTTGCAGAAAATACTTTGATAATGAAATCATAGTTTTGGTAAATTCCTCGAATAAAGAACAAAGCATTGAAGTCAGAATTCCTGATTACATTAGCAGAGAAAAATTTAAAGACCTTTCAGGTAAAGAAATACAGGTCACAGATAAAAAATTGAAGGTGTTATTAGCACCTCACTCATATTTAATCGCCCATCCATAAAATAGAAATTATGAAAAGCTCTCCCATCATGTTGACAAAAGGTATTTTGCTTTTTACTTTTATCAGCTTACTTATTGCCTGCGCTCCTAAAGAAAAAGAAGTCGTAGCCACTGAGGAAAAAGCAGATTTACCTCTTATGCAAGGTCCTTTATCTCTGCCATCCTGGGCTATCAATGCCAATATATATGAAGTGAATATTCGACAATATACGCCCGAGGGCACCATCAATGCTTTCGCTACTCAAATCCCAAGACTTAAGGAGATGGGAGTAGATATTCTTTGGATCATGCCTGTTCAGCCGATAAGCAAGAAAAATAGAAAGGGAGGCCTGGGCAGCCCTTATTCCATCGCAAATTACACAGCGATAAATCCTGACTATGGTACAATGGATGATTTTAAAAAAATGGTGGAAACTGCTCACAGTAATGGCATGAGAGTCATTCTGGACTGGGTGGCCAATCATACAGGTTTTGATCATGCATGGACAACAGAACATCCGGACTGGTATAAAATGAATGCAGATACTATCCGTCATGCACACGATAATGAAGATAAGCCCACAGACTGGTTTGATGTAGCAGACTTAAACTATGATAATGCGGATATGCGCGCTGCCATGATGAATGAAATGGCATATTGGGTTAGCGACGTGGATCTTGATGGGTTCAGGTGTGATGTTGCCGGTTTTGTGCCCCTTGATTTTTGGGCTGCACTTCGTCCTAAACTAGACTCTATCAAGCCTGTATTTATGCTGGCAGAATGGGAAGATATCCCTGAGCATTTCGATGTTTGCTTCAATATGAATTATGGATGGAGCTTCCATCATATGCTGAATGATCTTGCAAAAGGTAAAAAGAATGCCAATCAACTGGACTCATTTCTTCAGGCAAAAAACGCCAAATTCCCTGAGCATTATTTCCAAATGCACTTCGTCACAAATCACGATGAAAACTCATGGAAAGGAACCACAAAAGAACGCATGGGGAATGCTGCGGATGCCATGACAGTTCTTGCCTTCACACTGGAAGGAATGCCACTTATCTATAGCGGCCAGGAATCAGGTGAAACAAAAAAATTATCCTTTTTTGAAAAGGATTCCATCGATTGGGGCAATTATGAAAAGGCAGAGTTTCTGAAGACTTTGTTGCTGCTCAAGAAAAACAATAAAGCGCTCTGGAATGGTCCATTCGGAGGTCGGGCCAGAAGATTAAATACAGGGGAAGGCGTTTACGCTTTCGAGCGTCAAAAAGATGGAGACGCTGTTGTGGTTCTGGTGAATGTGACCAACAAGCCCCAAACTACTTCAATCAGTTCACATTATCACGCCCTGAAAAATGTATTCAGTGGTGCTACCATCGATATTCATGACAATGACAGTTTTGAGCTGCCGCCATATGGATATTTTGTACTTTCGGGGCAGGAGTATTCCGGTGGAGCACATTAATAATGTGCATTATTCCCTGGTAGAAAATCATTCATTTAACCCTTCTAATATCAAATAAGTGAGTCAATCCATTCAGAAACCACGTCTTGGCTTTTGGCAAATCTGGAACATGAGTTTCGGATTTCTGGGCATTCAATTTGGCTTTGCATTACAAGGCGGATTTATGTCGCGGATTTTTCAAACCTTAGGAGCAGAGAAGGATGCCATTCCATTGCTTTGGATTGCAGCTCCTTTAACGGGTTTGCTTGTACAGCCAATAGTGGGATATCTGAGTGACCGGACATGGCACAAAAGATTTGGACGCAGAAAGCCTTTCTTCTTTATCGGTGCTGTGCTGAGCACTATCGCTCTATTCTTTGCTCCCTACTCCTCAGCTTTGTGGATGGCTGCCGGGACACTTTGGGTGTTGGATGCCTCGATTAATATTTCCATGGAACCGTTCAGGGCCTTGGTTGCTGATAAGTTGCCGGAATCACAAAGATCATATGGATTTGTAGTTCAGACTTTAATCATAGGTATCGGAACATATGTGGCCTCCAATCTTCCGCTCCTGATGACAAAATTGGGTGCTGCGAATACTGCTCCGGAAGGAGTTGTGCCTGATTCTGTAAAATATGCGTTTGGAATTGGTGCTTTTGTATTATTCTCTTCCATTCTTTATACTATTCTGACGACAAAAGAATATCCCCCTGAAGACATGGAGGCGTTCAAGCGTGAAAATGAAAAGAGTAAGGGCCTTTTCAAGGGGCTTACTGAGATATTTAAGAACATCGCGGGTATGCCATTGATCATGAAGCAACTGGGCGTGGTCCAATTCTTTTCCTGGTTTGCTTTTTTTACCATGTGGAGCTTTGCCACACCTGCCATTACAGAGCATATTTTCAATGCCACAGATACTACTTCCGAAGCATATAACGATGCTGCAGACAAGGTGGGTAATTATTTGGGTACCTATGGTTTGGTATCCATGTTTTTTGCGCTGATCCTTTCCATCATAGCTTCTAAAATTAAAATCAATCGCAAACTGCTTCACATGTTTAGTCTGATAGCAGGGGGGCTTGGCTTTATTTTAATTTACTTTATTACTGAACCCTGGATGCTGCATATATGCTTTGGTCTGGTCGGAATTGCCTGGGCAAGTATTTTGTCAATGCCATATGCCATGCTCTCCAGTACCGTGGAGCCTAAAAAAATGGGGCTCTATATGGGCATTTTCAATATGTTCATAGTGCTGCCGCAGATCATTGCTTCATTAGGAGGTGTCAATTTTCTGTACAAGTTGATATTTGGAGAAGCTGTCATCAATACGATGCTGCTGGCAGGTACATTTCTTATTTTAGCAGGATTGTCAAATCTTTTGATCAGGGAATCAAAAGCCACGCATGATTAATAATTTTTGTGATGAAATCAGTCCACATTTAATATGCTGTCCAATCCCGTAATAGTGTACAAAAGTCAGGCTTTTACCGTTCTGCTTGTCATATTCGTGTTGATCCCGAACATGTTTTTTATATATGAAATTACGCAGGGAGTTCGCAAAGATGGATTACAGCATGTTACCGAAAATGCTATGGCTCTATTTTATTTATATTTTTTGTATGCAAAACATGAGAGAATTATCACATTCACTAAAGCTATTGCTATCATTTTCGGAATAGGTTATACTTTGTTATTTATTGGGACAGTTTTCTATAATGCTTTCCCCTGGTCCGGGATATGGATGCCGGGAATAGAATGTTGATCATTGTAATACTGGGCGTTTTAATTGCAGCATCTGTTTATATCCTGATGAATGTCAATCGGTATATCAGTAAGACGGTGTGATATCTGCTTTTTGTATCTCCGTATTATAGTACCGTTTGGGGGAGTTTTTAATATTAATCCTTCCCCTTCACCAACTTCCACCACATCATCTCAAGCTTTGTTTCGAAATGAACAAAACCATTGTTTGCCAATACTCTTTGTGATGCCTTATTGTCTTCTCTTGTTTCAGCCAGAACGACTCTGACCTTAGGTTGCGCAAATGCCCATGCAGACATTGCCTCCACCATTTCGCTCATGTATCCCTGTTGCTGAAAATCCGGATATGTGCCATACCCCAACTCCACTCTGCCCATTCCATCGGGTTTACCTTTGAAACAAATATCGCCGACCATTACACGTTTTTCCTTGTGAATAGCTGTCCAGATGGTTGAAAAGTGAAAATCCTGTATGCCCATTCGGACCCGGGGAATGATGACATGCTTCAGTGCTGAATGCAGATCATCTGTAATCGTCCTTGGATAAGGAATAAGTTCAAGTGATTCCTCCAATGAGCCATCCAATGCCAGATATTGATCCAACATATCGAGATTCAATGGAATTAACTTTAGCCTTCTGCTCTCAATCATCAGGGTCTGGATCCTATGGGTTCAGTCCGAAATAATCTATGATTTGTTCAGCGAGCTCCATTCCGATAAAGGATTGTGCTTCAATTGTTTCAGCTCCGATATGCGGTGTGCTGGATACATTCGGGTGCTGAAGCAAATCAGCACGAGGCTTGGGTTCGTTTACATAAACGTCCAGACCTGCCCCGGCAACTTTTCCACTATTCAGCGCTTCCAGAAGCGCATCTTCATCAATAACTCCACCGCGGGCTGTATTGATTAAAATGACACCATTCTTCATTCTGGCTATTTCTTCTTTCCCAATTACAGCTTTATTATTGATCAGAGGCACATGCACACAGATGATATCACACTTCTCCAGAATGCGATCCATAGGAACTGTTTTTACCTTAATGCCCAGAAATACATCACCGGAATCATAAATCTCAAAATGAATATTTCCTTCATCTACAAATGGATCTGCAGCATACACCTGCATTCCTATTCCAATTCCTATTTTAGCAACTTCCTGACCGATACGACCGAACCCGATGATTCCCAGTTTTTTACCACTCAAAAGAATTCCTTTCGAAAAACTCTTTTTCATGTTGGTAAACTCTGTTTCACCATTGATATGCATTTGTCTGTTGGACTGATATAGAAAGCGTGCCTGCGAAAATATATGTGCAAATGTGAGCTCCGCAACTGACTTGGATGAAGAGGCAGGAGTGTTAAATACATGTATGCCTTTGCTCCTCGCATACTCTACATCGATATTATCCATTCCCACACCGCCGCGACCTATAATTTTTAAATTAGGAACCGCATCAATTAGCTCTTTTCTTACTTTGGTTGCAGATCTTACGATCAGACCATCATAATTGAGCAGTACTTTTGCAAGTTCTTCCTGCGGATATTTTACGATATCTACTTCTACTTCAGCCTCATCCAAAAGGAGTTTACCGTCAGGATGCAAACCATCATTTGCCAAAATTTTAATCATGAGTCTTTTTAATTTTATGTGTCTGAAATCGTGTCTTCGATTTGTCTATGGCTTCTTTTTCCTGTGTGTTTTGCCCGGATTGTTCGGAACATTTTTACTCTGATCAGGGCGCTGTCACAATTCCACCGCAAAAGAATACAATTTAAACAGATTCATGTAAGGAAACATCAAAAAAGATTGAAATAACTGATGCTTAAATACTTCTGCAAAGCTTTCACCATGAAGGTTTAAAATGAAAAAAGCCAGCGTTATTTGTTTTTACAATCCTTCAATTCTTTTTCCAGAGAATCTATTTTTGCTGTAAAGCTTCAACACTTACTTCATCTGAAGAATTGCTGTTGCTCGCCGGCTTTTCTTCTTCAGTTGATTGCTTGCCAAAAAGCGATCCAAATGCCTGAAGCGGATTTTTACCCTGATATAAGGAAGCGCCAATGAATGCCAATGGTATCAGTACAATGAGAACCATAAAAAATCGGGCGCATCCCGTAGTACGAACTTTCCTTTGCATATCTGATTTTGGTTTAAATATAAGCCCAATGGCTTGAAAATGCCTAAGAATGGAACCACTTTAGAAACAAATAATATACAGATGCCTCATTTCCAACGACAAACAAGATTTTAGTGGCTTCCTGAGACATCCTTAGTCTTCATCTCTTTGGGTGTTATCTAATAGCTGGCTGCTTCAACCTTTCATTCCGGCTGTTTGCCAACAGCTAACGGCCAATAACTAACTTCTTCTTTACAGATTCAGTGTCTTCCCTTTACTATATCGCACTTTATAAGAAATCCTTAATTCTTTCGTCTCTCCAGATTTCAGGTTTTGATTCCAGGTAACAATGCCTGTTTCGGGATCCAATTGGGCATTATCAGAGAGCTCTGATTTTACCTCAATGTCCTCTTCCTTGCTCACAGGAATCTGATCCTGGACTTTTATCTGAATATCTCTGGCCTTGTTGTTTTTAAGCCTGATCAACCAGGTATGAGTCTCTTCAACCTTGGTTCCAAAGAAGTTTTTAGTGCTTTTATCCTTCACTTTCTCACGCGAAACAGCAATCGCAATATCTGCTCCGAGGCTGATATTCAGCGTATCCTTAGCTTCGGATAAGTCTATGTTAGTTTCACCTACATAACTTTGGCCGAAGTAGATATTTGCTTTTCCTGAGCTCAGATTGAGTGTTTCCAGATTGGTTAATGCCGCTGTCAGATAAGCCAGATTGTTTTTCTTTGGAATTACTGTATAGGAATAATTAACCGGAACTTCTTTTGTCTCAAGTAATATCAGGTTCGAGCCCGTTCCGGAAGGAATTGAATATCGTTCTTCTAATTTAAACTCAGTAGCAGTAACATTTTCTGAAACAGTGGCAATTGGCGGATTAAGGGCTTCCTCAGATGTCGCCCCTCTAACTTGAGTTCTATATCGAACATTAGCCAGATCTTCTGCTGCTACTTTCTCCTGACCAACCAGATATTGGTACTCCAACCACCAGGTTTCAATATTGGGAGCAATATTGCTTCTTACCGGATTGCCCGTTGACAATGTCAGCCTGACCTGATCCCAGTTTTCTCCTGTATTGTTATTAATATCACTTTTATAATCAACCTGCATGGCCTGAGTGATGTCAGCCACACGGAGATCAAATGAACTTACCCATGAAGCATTTCGCATAAAATATTGAATATCAATCTCTACCTTCCCGGCATTCATTGCCAAAATTTTAAGCGTCATACTTTTACTGGAAGCCCCGGGTTGCTTATTAATTATTATTTGTTGTGCAGCCTTCAAGGAATCTCTCTTCATTTGCAATTCTGACAAGCGTTCATCTGAATAAACTTTTTCTGTTTTGATGGCACTCATCCTGGTTCTGAAATAAGTAGTGACTTGCTCGAGCTGTGAGCCGGTAATTCCTGAAGTCGAAGAAGCAATTTGACGATTTGTCATTAATAATGACTCTTCTTCTTTAAGACTTTCCTGAGTGGCTTTTTCCAGTTTTATTTTAAGATCAAAATCTTTCATTTTCTTAGCTAAATCATCTGCTTCTGCACTGGATACAGCAGGCTCATTCTCTGTAGCAGGAGTAACACTTAAAATTGCAAATCCTTTACTGACAGTAGCTTGAAAGCTTTTGCTATCCATTCCCAAGGGTAATTTCGTCAGTTTTAATTCGGAAATTCCTTTAGGCAATTGTGCGCTTGCCTTTCTATTAAGCGTCGCCCCGCTGCGATATACTGTAACTGCATCAATAGCAGATATTATTTTTAAAGTGTCGGCTGCACCTAAAGAATAATCAAGACCAGAAATGCAGAGAAAAAAGATCAGTAATTGTTTCATGAAAGGAGGTTTTGGGATGAGAATAAAGTATACAGAGTACATGATTCAAAACAAGGATAAAACCTTCATTTAATGTTGATTATTGCAAAAGCAAGACAATTGAAAATTGAATTTGAAACGTCATTTTTTTCACAGCAAATCAAGTGCAGCATTTTGATATAGGAGGGCATTGAAATTCACCGGAGATGTTGCAAAAATACTCGCCTGGGGACTGGAGTTGAGGGGCGCCTGGAATAAATAGCAGGATCCGATTTTGAAATCAGATCTGAACTTATTTAATAAATATCATTAGTCGTTTGAAGGGAGAAAAAACCTTATCAGGTCCAGGGATCATTGCGCTTTTTGTCAAAAACATCAGAGTTAAAAAAGGGCTTTGATGGCTCGTCTGTATCATAGATGACAGGCTGGCTTTCGATATATTCCTTTTTTAGTCTTCGCTTTACCATGTATGAGACCATTATCCCTACAAGTGCTCCCAATAAATGGCTTTCCCAGGAAATGCCTTCTTCATTAGGCAGTACACCGTAAAACATTCCGCTGTACAAGACAGCTACTATCAGTGAAAGGGCAATAGATTTTATATTCCTGAGAAAAATCCCATTCCAGAACACAAATGCCACCATTCCGTACACAACCCCACTCGCACCAATATGAAAGACAGGTCTGCCGAATAACCAAACAGCCAGTCCGGTCAGGATGTAAATGAGAAAAATTGACCTGTACGCTACCGAGGTATAGAAAAATAATATGATGGTGGTAAGGACGAAAAGCGGTGCTGAATTGGAAATTAAATGCATAAAATCTCCATGAAGCAGGGGTGAAAGCAGAATTCCTTTCAATCCGTAAATCTCGCGGGGGTATAGCCCTCCGAATTGGTAGAAAGATGTTCCTAGTACCACCTGAATCAAATGTATTATCCAAAGAATAAGGATAATCTGAAAGGCTTTTTTGAGACTCCAGCCAAATCGTTTGGTTCCTGATTGGAAGAATGCCATGATCTATAAGTATTTACGTCGGATCAATTGAATCAAATGTCTCGCAGAATCCTTTTTGCCCGGTTGTGTCCAGCGATATTTATCTATCACATTCTCAGCAAGATACCTTTTTGCCTGATCAAAATGGCTGTAAGTATTCAATGTATCCATTGACTCTTTAAATGCCGCGGGATCTCCTCCAAACAGTTCGCTGATCGTCAGCAATCTGTCATTGAGTCCAAATGCTTTGTGTAAATCCGGCAAATGTGACTGACTGAGCTTATCTGAAAGCTCTTTTGCAATCTTTGTCGTAAACAGCTCCTCCGTTTCTGAGGACATATAAAAACCGGACCTTGCCGGTTCTGGTGTCGGTTGCTGATATACCGGCTCTGCTTCCCTGGCTATTTGCACAGGATCAGGCGTAGGTTCCGGAACAGAAATTGGCTCCGTTTTGTATTCCTGAATCTGCGGTATTTCTTTTTCTACCTGAGTAATGAGCGGCTCCGGTTCGGGTGCTGTATATATTTCCTTTTCGTCTTCTTGTAAGAGTATCGGTTCTTCCATTTCTTCTTCCTCTTCTATCTCTTCCGGCTGCTCATCCAGAAATGTAAAAGAGCTGATTATCGGTTGTTCTGCCGTTCTGATAGCTTCCGTTCTGATTTCCTGAATCAGTTCTTGCACAGCTTCCGGAGAAGAGATACTCTCCTTAATTTCGGGTGCTTGTGTCTGTGGCGTTTCTACTTCCTTGTGGTATCCGTTGGAGTTTTTATTTTCCTCCACCTCGCTTTCGTCTATAGCTTTGTACAATTCTCTCAAATTTTCTTTGAGGAGATCTTTTTCCAAATTGCTGGCACCGTTTTGTTCGTACACTTGTTTGAGTAATTTGAGCAAATCGGCTGATAATTGTCGGGTCTTCGTCAGGTTCATCCTATGAATATCTTTTGTTTATGTGCATTAAAATTACAGCTTTTTATAATATTTGTAGCCCTTCTTGCGATGGACGAATTTAAAACAGCAATCTTCGCAGGATTATTACCTCAACTACAAAGAATTTGGCATGTTTCTGGAGCCGTTTTTCAAAGGTCAGCGCAGTGGGTGGATAGAAGTGATCTGCGGGTCCATGTTTTCCGGCAAAACGGAAGAGCTTCTGAGAAGGCTAAAGCGTGCCCGGTTTGCCAATCAGGAGGTCATGCTCTTCAAGCCAGCCCGCGATATTCGTTACAGTACAGATGAGGTGGTTTCTCATGATGAAAATGCGATGCTGTCCATGCCTCTGGATCATACACGCAACATGCTTTCTCTTTCTGAAAATGCTGAAGTAGTCGGTGTCGATGAGGCTCAGTTTTTTGAGCAACATCTGGTACAAGTGTGTCAGGATCTTGCATTGAATGGAAAACGCGTCATCATTGCCGGCCTGGATATGGATTTCAAAGGTCTTCCTTTCGGACCGGTTCCGGAATTACTGGCTGTTGCCGAATATATTACAAAGGTACATGCCATTTGCCCTCATTGTGGTAATCTTGCTACTCATTCCTATCGTCTGGTGGAAAATGAAGAGACGGTTCTTCTCGGGGCCAAGGATAGTTATGAGCCGCGTTGCCGCAAGTGTTTTTCTATGGGAAATATCCTCACTTTTCCAAAGAGACATTAATCCGGGTTCGTGTAAATAATTAATATAGAATTGAGTGTCTAAAAGAACACAGTTAGAATGTATTCAAACAAAGTGATTTTCTATTTCTAATTAAAATCCTTGGAATTCTTTACTTCTAATTTGCCTCGAGCCGGCACGGCTTTTACTTTTTGAAATGGCAAAAAGTAAACAAAAACCATTCCCGCTGTAGAGCCTAATCCTAAAAATGCGTTTTCCTTTCGCTAAGTCTGTCAAACTCGCTTTTAGCCCTTCTTGTTCCTTCTTAATGATCACAGGTCATCTCTGCAACTGTTTAAACTCAGCTAATGCTCACACAGTGACAGCCTTGGTCGCTTCACTCAAAACCATTTTTTACGGATTATTCTCTAAGGCGGGATTATTTCAACTTCAAATTAGCTCTTTCTTCATTTGGAGTTTAACATCAGGCCCAGTGAATGGAGTCTTTTCCAAAACGATTCCGTATCCGATCCATGGCCTGCATGAGCTGAACCTGTTCTTCCGTGTCTTCAAACAATCTTATCTGGGGTGAGCCGTGCACCATTCCGCTGAATTTCACTCCGATCAGTCGTATTAGTTGGCGGCGTTCATACACCGATTCAAACAGACTGAGTGCTTGTTTACAAAGCTCTTTATCGCTGGCGGTGTAGGCTATTTTCTTTTGTTTGGTATAAGTATTAAAGTCGGCATAGCGGATTTTGACCGTCACACAAGAGCATAGCTTCTGATCTTTGCGTAATTCAAATGCCAGTTTGTCGGTCATGTCGCGAATCATCCTGCGGATTTTTTCCAGATCCAGGGTGTCTTCGCTCAGGGTGCGCTCACTGCTCATGCTTTTCTGCTCAGTATAGGGCTCGATCTGTGCATAGTCAATGCCATTGGCTTTCTGCCAAAGCGACTTGCCCATGATGCCAAATTCCCGCTCCAGGAGTTTGACGGGAATCTCGCTGAGAATTCTTACAGTGCGCACCCCCATGAAGCTCAGTCGCTTGTAAGTCTCTTTGCCCACTCCCGGAATTTTATTGGTAGATAAAGGCGCCAGAAATTGTTTTTCATTTCCTGGAGCTATCTGAATCTTGCCATTGGGCTTGGCTTCTCCCGTGCCGATCTTGGAGACTGTCTTGTTGATAGAGAGGCCAAAGGAAATCGGAAGTCCCGTTTCTTTTATGATGAAATCCCGCAGCTCATTGGACCATTTGTAACAGCCAAAATAACGATCCATTCCGCTCAGATCCATGTAAAATTCATCAATCGAGGTCTTCTCAAACATCGGCGAACGTTCAGCAATGATATCTGTCACGATGGCGGAATGCTTTGAATAATCTTCCATATCTCCCCTGAGTACCAGGGCATCAGGACAAAGTCTGAGGGCCATTTTGACCGGCATGGCCGAATGTACCCCAAAGCGCCTTGCCTCATAGCTGCAGGATGCCACTACACCCCGTCCTCCGGCGCCACCAATGATCAGAGGCTTGCCCCGCAGCGCATCATTTTTCAGACATTCTACGGAAACAAAAAAGGAATCCAGGTCCATATGTACAATTGCCCGCTCAAACATGGTCGAAATATACGACTTTTTTGTGTCGTGTATTTTGTCTGTGCATATTTTTTTATACATTTGCAGGTAAGACCTCACTCAAATAAACTCTCAATGTCACAGTTTCACAACAATCTTAAGTTCCTCAGAAATAAAAAGGGAATTTCTCAGCAAGAGCTATCTGATCAATTGCAAATGGGCAGATCTACTCTGGCAGAATATGAACGGGGAAAAGCCGAGCCCAATATGGGCACATTGATTAAGCTGGCAGAAATCTTTCAGGTAAGCCTGGATGATCTGGTGCGCAAAAATCTCGAACATCACGAGTACGAAATTATCCGAAACAAAGACCTTCGCGTCCTCGCCATCACAGTGGACCGCGATAATCGCAGCAATATAGAACTGGTAGATACCAAAGCCGAAGCAGGATATCTGGAAAGCGCCCAGGATCCGGAATATATCCGCGATCTGCCCAAAATCTGGTTTCCAAACATACCGGAAGGAACTTACAGGGGATTTGAAATTCAGGGTGAATCTATGCTGCCAATGGAAACAGGAACGATCGTAATCTGCAGTTTTGTTGAAAAAATATCCTATATCAAGCCCGGACGCACCTATGTCATCGTGACCCGCGGAGAAGGCCTGGTATACAAGCGCGTTCAGGTAAATACTGCGCAAAAATCCCTCTTGTTGTTCTCAGACAATGAGCTGTTTGCCCCATACATAGTGCCATTCACAGATATCAAAGAAATCTGGGAATACTTTGCTCATCTCAGCTTCTCTGACTCCAGACAATTGATCAACAATATGATTGATGAAAAACTAAGCGATATCCAGCAGAAAGTGCAGGCGATACACGCGAAAGTCAACGAAAGGTAGAATTTAGAAGGCAGAATTTAGAATATTAAAAATGATTTAAAAGATAGAACAAAGAGGTTTTCCATTTCCATAATTGATTTGATTGAGCAAATTGATTATTCCATTACAAAAAAAGTAGTCACGAACCAGTTAGTTCGTGCAGCAACTTCAGTTGGTGCTAATTATAGAGCAGCTTGCAGGGCAAGAAGTGATAGGGAATTTATTGCAAAGCTCAATATTGTTTTAGAAGAAATTGATGAATGTTGCTTTTGGTTGGAAATTATTCAAGCAAAGAATTGGCAAATTGTTGAATTTCAAATGAAGGAGGCCAATGAACTCACAGCAATATTTGTAAGCAGCTTAAAATCAATGAACCTAAAACTTCTAAAATCTAAAATCTGATTTCTAATTTTTCTTAACAGCTCGAACTCACCACAAACTGGCGTCTCCTGACGCCTTGAATGCCGCTGGATAATACTTAAAAGACGGGGAGTTAATCGTATTATACAGCCTGCAGGAAAGAAGCTTCGAGTTGAAATTCATTTGAAAGAGGCCAATGAACTCACAGCAATATTTGTAAGTAGCTTAAAGTCAATGAGTCAAAAACTTCTAAATTCTGATTTCGAATTTTTTATCAACACATGCAGCGTTTTAACCAAAAACGACGTAACCCATAAAACAATTAGCTTATTTGTAATATTTAAAAATCGCAGGCCATGAAATACTTTTTACTGATTATGAGTTTGGGTTTATATCTAGGTTGCACAAAACCACCTGATATTGTACCTAAAAAATCTTGTCTTGATGAAGTATTAGAAGAATACAATATGGTTCCCTTTATTGAAGGAAAACCTTATTGTTATAGTTTATATAAACATGAATTTGAGGGTCGGGAATACTTTGTTTTTGATTGTTGCACTTGTGATATGGCAGCGGACCCATTTGATTGTAATGGAGATTTTTTTGCCAGGACCAACGGGGAGTTTGATCAGGGAAAATATGAATTATTTTATCAAAAAAATATAAATCTAGGGGTTGTCGGTATAATGATAAATTAAATTGTTTCTATGCGTGGATATTAAAACAGAGGTACATCTACAATCAATCAAGTTGCTTCATTTGAAATATTCGCGCCCATAAGCGTAATTCGTGGAACATGAATCTCCGAGATTTCCTCCCACAAAAATCAAAGCTTTTCAAGTATCGCTTCAAGCACCAAAGTCTGAGCAGCCCGAGTATATCCCGAAACCCGATAGGGAATATTCTGAGGATCATCCTTTAATATCTGCAGGAAACGCAAAGATTCTACTGGATCAAGTTCCTCCGGCTGAAATATAAAAACCTGAGGAAATTCCCTGCTCAACTCATAAACAGAAGATTGCAGCGGCACAAATGCCAGGACAGGTTTTTGGAAAGCCAAATAGTCAAAAAATTTAGCAGGAACGGTATCTCTGTGACTATCCACATCCGGTACAATCAGCCATAAAAAATCAGCTTCTTCCATACAAGCTGTGGCTTGCATGCGACTTAGCGGTCCTTTGATATCAAGAATAGACAAGATCGGTTTTCCAATAAATGGATTGATGAGCTCCGCTTCCATATTTCCGGCAATGACGATACGCCAGTCTGAAGAATTTAGAGAACCGCTTTCCAGCCATTCATTTATTAACTTTAGAAAAGGAGCAGGGTCTCTAAGTCCATCGTAAAAAGTTCCGGTGTAAACAATGGTTTTAAATGTCCTGTCAGAGGCTTTTTGTTCTGGTATAGAAATGATGTCTGTCCCGTTCCAAATTACTGTAGATTTCCCCTTTAATTCCGGGTATGCAGCCGAATAAATTTCCTTCATGGCCGGAGTGACAAAAGTGATATGATCTGCGTATATAAAGCAATTTTCCTCCAATGCTTTTGCCCACTTTGAATGCCCCTGAAAAGTAGTATTGTGTGTCCAATAGAAATCTCTGAAATCACAAATCCATTTAATGTCGAACTTTCTCCGCAGCCTAAGTGCCGGTAAGTGTGCAGATATGAGTGGGCTAGTACTCCAGATTGTCTTTATTTTATACTTACGAATTAATGCTTTCGCTTTGAAATAAGCAAAAAAGGCCCAAATAATACCCTTGTCAGGCCAAATCTTATTTGATATCCAGCGAAACACAGCACTCTTATTTGCTCTGCCGGCAGGCTGGTTTTGGTCCAGAAATTGCTTTTGTTTTTTCCGGCGAAAAAATCCCAGATTGGGTTGCCATGCAGTATGCACTTTAACGTATTCAGGACTTTCAAATTCTGTATCTGATGGATAAGCACTTTCGATCCTGGAAGGAATCAGTATATGAACCTGATATTTGGATGTATCCAGGTACCGGGCAAAGCCATAGGCTCTCTGTGCCGCCCCTACTGATGCCGGAGGATAATAGTAAGAAATTAATAAAACCGGGATTTTGCCATTAGGAGGCATTCGTCCTCACTTGTTGAGAAACTGGAAGCTTTTTCAGTATAGACTGAGAGCCATTTACCGCTGCCATTGAAATCTCAAATACCTGGCCGGCAATAATATTCGCTTCGAAAACTTCAGTAGCTTTTATGATACCTTTATGACCCATGATCTGCATTTCAAGCTCATCCATACTAAGCATTCTGACCATTCCTTCATATAATGCTTCAGTTGATTGCGCCTCTACCAGAAATCCCTGTTCCCCATCATCCACCGTTTCCCTGCATCCTGCCGTTTGAGTGGTAATAATAGGAATACCCATCGCCATTCCTTCCTGTAAAACTTTAGGGTTGCCTTCTCTATAGGATGGACATACAATGCAATCGCTATTAGCGATGAAAGGACGTACATCTTTCGCATTACCGAAATATGTAATCTGCTGGCTGAAAACCCATTCTGTTAATTTGTCAAAGGAAACAGATGCCGGATTTTCCTGATCGGGAGCTCCCACAATCCAAAACTCAGCAGAGGGATATTTCTTACGAATCATTCCTGCAGCATCAACAAACTCCTGCAAACCTTTGTCATAGAGCAGCCGCCCGATATAAGTGAAAATAAATCTCTTGTCTTTTCTGGTTTTGGGTCTGGGGGAAAAATAATCAGTGTCAATTCCACAACCTTTTAGTGAAATCACTTTGTGAGAATTAAGGATTCCCAGTTTAGTAAAAAGAACAGGATCCTCTTCGTTTTCAAATACTGTAAACTTCGCTTTTCTGAGTCCAATGGAGTATAATAAACTTGTCAGTTTTTTGAGCCACCCATTATGAATAAAAGGATAGCCGAGGCCCGTAATAATTCCGATATAAGGTATTCCAACCCATTGAGCTGCAATTCCACCATAAATATTAGGCTTTACAGTATAATGAATAGCAAGATCGGGCTGGACCTTTTTGTAAATGCCAACCAGTTCATTCAAAAACCTAAAGTCCTGAACCGGGCTTTTACCTGTACGATAAATCTCATTTAGGGGAATAAAATGAACATTGGGAATACCTTGTAAATATCGGAAATATTCATCCGGCCTGGCGACCACAAATATTTCCCAACCTTCCTGCAGAAACTTGTTCAAAATATGCATCCTGAAATTGTAAATATTCCAGGTATTATTGGCTACTACTAATAGCTTACCTTTTAACTCTTTAATCATTGACACCTTTTTACAACAAAGCACATTAAGATAATGGCTAGGGCTTATAAATTTTTTAGCTTACGAAGCTCATCAAGACTGTTCTTAATATTTTGCTCCTGGTCAAGCGGATAAATCAAAAGCCCATCTGCTGTCTCTGCTACGACATATCCATCCAGGCCCCGTATGATCGCATTCTTTCCTGTGGAAAGATATACGATACAATTGGTACTATCGGACTGTACTACTGTGCGGTTAAAGATTACATTTCCCAAAGCATTCTTTTCTGAATAATCATAAAGAGCGCCCCATGTCCCCAAATCACTCCAGCCTATGTCTGCTTCAATTGTGAAAACATTATCGGCAGCCTCGAGAACTGCGTAATCAATAGAGATGTTTTCACATTTGTCAAAAACCGGAATTACCCACTCGGGATTTTGGCTTTGATCCACCTTCCTTTGTGCTGCTGCTTCAAAAGTAAGAAAAAGCTCATTTGCAAATAACATTAGAGCTTTTTTTAATGCCGTTATTTTCCAAATGAAAACTCCTGCATTCCATAGATATCGCTCAGATTGGAGATATGCTTTTGCGGTATTTGAGTCTGGCTTTTCCACAAAACGGCTTACTTTAAATACAGTTTCGGCTATTTTTTCTCCCTTATCGATATACCCATAACCTGTATGCGGGCAATCGGGTTGGATTCCCAGCGTAAATAATCCTTCAGTTGTATCTGCATACTCTGCTGCCGTTTGCAGTGCCCGGGTTAAGGCATCTTCTCTTTGTATCAAATGATCCGATGACAATACAATCATAATGGCTTCCGGATCAAGTGCCTCAATACTGTACGCCGCAAAGGCAATAGCAGGTGCAGTGTTTTTTCTCTGAGGCTCAGATAAAATATGTTCTGCATTAATTTCCGGCAGGTCTTTCTGGACAATCTCTGCATACTTTTTATGCGTCACTACCCAGATCTGGCTGGCTGGGACTAATTGTAAAGACCTTTCAAATGTAGCCCTAAGCAAAGAACGGCCTTCTCCAAGAATATCGATAAATTGCTTTGGCAATGCTTCCGTACTCATGGGCCAAAATCGGGTCCCCGCCCCTCCGGCCATTATGCATATATGTATTCTTGATTGCAGACTTTTCATTTATCTCAAATAATCGTAAGCAGATTTAAGTTGGGGATCTGTCTCTTTATCCTTGATTGTATCAAAATAACCTACAAATTTATCCAGCGCAGTCTTGTATTCTTCCGTATTCGAAACTGTGCCCGCTGAAACGACTCCAGAATACTCGGCAATAAAGCCAGCAAAATATTGCATGACGGCATAGCGCTGAATTGCAGTCAATTCTTTTAATGCCTTCTGATAAAACACCTCTCCTACTCTCATTTGTTCCTTTAAATTCTCGCTTCCGGAAGCTAATGCATAAGCATTTGACATGAAAGTAATGGCTTCATATCCTTCGACTACCTGAAGCTTTTCTACAAAATAATTCAGCTTTGTTACATCACCAAGTCCTGCATAATATTGGGAAATCGCAGTGATAACAGAGGGGTCTTCATCCTTTTCCAAAGCAGGAATTTCTGTGGCCGCTAATTCAGGATTGTTAACCTGTAAAACACTCAAAGCTGCTCCGATAACCGGGCCGGTTTCTTTTTCTCCCTTTCTCAATATTTTGATCAGTGATTGTTGTTGAGCATCATTCAACTCAGCTCTTGCAAGTATTTCGAGTGCTTGCGCTCTCACAACAGAATGTGGATCTGCGTCTGCCATTATAAGCGCTTTTTGAATCATATCTTCTGATAAATTATCCTCCGGAAGAAAGCTAAGACCTACTGCTCTCATGACCCAAAAGGAATCTGCAACAGCTTTATTGCAGAGTTCAATATATAATTTATCATCTTCCAATGCTGCTGCTTTTGCTACTGCTTCAAGGCGTGTGCGATAGTGGGTCTGATTGTCAAAACGAAGTTTAAGGCCTTCTGCTGTACTCACATAGCTTTCTTCCAGGGTGCATAACAATGTTTTTTCAGGATTGAAAACCACATCTACCGGAATTTTTGTTGTTTCCAGTTCTATCACCTGGGAGCGTTGATTAATATGGAAGGTTTTGCGCTCTTTCTTGCCATCAGAATAAAGTAAATCAATTTCAAGGGGGAATTCGAAAACAGGAACATGATCTGCTGCAGGCTGAACCTGAAAGACCATTAAAAATAGTTTTTTGGATACTTCATCATACGTATAATTCACATTCAGGGCAGGATGCCCTTTGTCCAGGTACCACTGATTGAAAAACCAGTTTAAGTCCTCTCCGGATACAGATTCGAAAGCAAGTCTGAGATGATGTACCTCAACAGCGTTGTATGCATTGTCGTTTAGGTACTTTGTCAGACCTTTGAAAAATATTTCATCTCCTAAGTGTTTGCGCAGCATATGGAGCACAAGTCCTCCTTTATTATAGCTATGTGCATCAAACATCTCTTCTTCATTGTTGTATCCGAATCGAATTAGATTTTTTGTTGCCCCGGCTGGTGCTGATTGCAGGTATCCCTGCATTTCTTCCTGGCGATGTACTTCTGCTTCCTGAACTCCATGTTTGTGTTCCAGCCAGAGATATTCAGAATAATTAGCAAAACCTTCATTGAGCGTCAAATTTGCCCAACTTTCAGTCGTAACATAATTCCCAAACCAGTGATGAGCCATTTCGTGAGCAACAATTTTTTCATTGGAATTGTCAATCAACTGGCGCCTGGTTCGTTGAACGAAATCACCAAAAATTACTGCCGTTGTGTTTTCCATTGCTCCCGATACATAGTCTCTCACTATAATCTGGCTATATTTTTTCCATGGATAAGCCAATCCGAATTTTTTGGAGAAAAAGTCGAGCATTTCCGGAGTATGAGCAAATATATCCTTTGCATACTCTTTATACTTGTGCTCAACATAGTAACCTAGTTCTATATTTTTCCACTTTTCCTTCACAATTGCAAAGTCACCAATTGCCATCATAAATAAGTATGGTGCATGTGGCTGGTCCATCACCCAATTATCAGTACGCGTGCCGTTTGCGTTCTTTTTTGAAGTTTTCAGAATACCATTTGAAAGGGTGGCGAATTTCTCCTCTACAGTTATTGAAATATCCTGCGTACAGCGCTCGTTGGGACTGTCAATGGTAGGAAACCAGCAAGAACTATAGGATGTCTCTCCCTGTGTCCAGATTTGTTGTGGTTTGTTGGGAGTACTGTTGTCATGATTGATAAAAAATAATCCCTGGCTGGATGTAATGGCAGCACTTCCGGAAATATTCTTTCTTTCAGCAGGCTTTGCTGTATATTCGATCTGAAGTTTTAATGTGTCTTTAGGTGTATATTTTTTGCCCAATTGAATGACAAGCCTCACACTATCCGGATATTCAAACTTCAAATCCGAAGCCGATTTTAAAACTCGAATACTTTTTATATCAAAATTCTTTGCATCCAGGACCAGAATGGAGTCTGCTTTGGCATAGGGCAGCAAAATTAATTGCGCTAAGCCGTTTGCTCTTTGCTTTGCCCAGTCAAATGAAATATCAATTTTTGTATGTATCAGATCCCAGGACCTTCGATTGCTCTCCTGATATACCGGCAGTTCATTTGCTATTTCCGGTTCAGCTTGCGCTATTTTTTCCAGGCTGTCATAATCCATAGGTTCTTCCTCAGCAATTTCAATTTCATCAATTTCAACTTCTTCTACCGGTTCAACAGGAGGAGTTGCCACACTAGGCTGAGTTGTCTTGCAAGAAAAAAATAGCAGCATGAGTGCCAATGCAAAAGAGGCCGCTGGAAATGATTTTATCGGTCGGATGTTCATGAAAGGATTATATTATCTGAAAAACGTTGAATTAATATGAGCTATGCGGGAAGTAATGAAAGGATACTTTAATAAGCTCTGACTACTTTACCCTCCATGAAGTTTACAAAAGCTTTATTGACCACGGCATTTCCCCCAGCAGTGGGATACTCACCGGAGAAGTACCAGTCTCCCCTGTCAGGACATGCGCTGCGCAAGTCTTCTACCGTCTGATAGATCACTTCCACTTCTGGTTTAATTCCCGCAGGTTTCACCATATCTGCAATTCTTTCGGAGATCAGTTCATAAGGAAACAGGTCATAAAGTGCTCTTACTTCATTTGTAATTTGATCCTTGGGTTTATCTTTTTGGGCAATACATTTATCATATGTTTCATTCAAAAGATATTCCTGTCCGCTTTCTTTCAATAAGGAAATCAATGCCTGAAATGCCACAAATTCTTTCAAAACTGACATGTCAATTCCATAGCAATCCGGGTAACGGATTTGTGGTGCTGATGAAACAACTATTATTTTCTTTGGAAACAATCTGGAAATGATTGTAATAATGCTGTCTCTAAGTGTGGTTCCTCTTACGATGGAATCATCCAGAAGAACAAGCGTGTCTATTTCATTTTTCACAATGCCATAAGTGACATCGTATACGTGAGCCACCATTTCATCTCTTGAAGCGTCATCAGCAATGAAAGTCCTTATCTTCTCATCTTTAACCACCAACTTTTCAAAACGCGCATTTTGCTGAAGAATTCTGGTAATTTCTTCGGGAGATCCCTGGTTGTTCAAGATGATCAAAGCGTAACCCCTCGGGATTTCTTTAACCATTTTTATACGCTTTTTGAAAGCTGTCATAAGTGCCGGTCTTTCGGAAGCTACCGCCACCACTTCATCATCGGCGAAATAATATGCCGGTCTGATTCCATTAGGGTCTCTGATGACAAAAGCATCGCCATGACCTAACATTCCTGTCATTACATACCCGCCATCAAACTTTTTGCAGGCTCTGCTAAGTACGCGTTGCAAATCTATATTTTCAATGATAGCTTCTGTAATTTCTCTGTTTGAATGCCCGTGCATTTTATAATGTTCGAAGAGATATTGAACTTCTGCATCCAGGAAGTGGCCTATTTTTTCCATGACAGTAACTGTATCAGATACTTCTTTAGGAAACTGTCCAAGCTCGATTAGCTCTGTGAAAAGCTCATCCACATTGGTAAGGTTGAAATTTCCTGCCAGGACCAGGTTTCGGGTGATCCAGTTATTCTGTCTGAGAAAGGGGTGGCAGGTCTCGATTGTATTTACACCATGTGTACCATAGCGTAAATGGCCCATTAATACTTCCCCTGTGTAGGGTTTATTGTTTTTAAGCCAGTTGCCATCTGTTTTATGCTCAGGAGATACATCTTTAAAGTGCTCGAAGACACCATCGAACAGATCCTTGAGATAATTGCTACTATTGCTTCTTTTTCTGCTGATAAAGCGGGCTCCGGGAATAGGATCCAGTTTGATAGTAGCGATTCCGGCCCCGTCTTGTCCCCTGTTGCGTTGCTTTTGCAGCAGCAGTTGAAGCTTATTGAGACCGTACAATGGAGTACCATATTCTTCCTGGTAATAATCAAGCGGTTTTAATAGCCGGATTAACGCAATTCCACATTCGTGCTTGATCTGATCACTCATGGGCCTTCTTATGATTGGATTTAAAGGGACAAAGGTACATTAATTTAATACTAGTATGCGGACTTCAAATGTCAATAATGCAGATAAGACAAATTATACAAGCTCAAATTTTCTTGCCGGGGATGTATTTTTCTCCTGAAAATAAAAAACGTCTACCCAAAAAACTTTGGGCAGACGCCAAACAAAACGAAAAACCAACTTCAACCCCAATTCTTGACTTTCATCTTATATTTTCAATGGATTTTCATCCCTGTATTCTCAATTTTATATACGAAGTTTTTCTCAGTAGGCGATTAGCTCGCTGATCTTAACTTCACATCTATATTTTTTTCTTTACCTTTTCTGAGCACAGTGAGCTGAATGACCTCCCCTACTTTGGATCTGCTGATCAATTCCTGAAGTTGAGGTACATTTCTTACATCTTTGGTGTTCACTTTCATGATGACATCATTCGGTAGCAAACCGGCATATTGAGCTGAGCCACCATCGTAAACTTCTTTGATAACCACTCCGGTGGTTTGGGTAATACCCAATTCCTCTGCCGAATCACTGTCATTATCAAAGATCCCCACTCCCAGGTATGCTCTCTGGAATGATCCGTATTCAATGATATCTTCTACAATTTTGCTAACGATGTCGGAAGGAATTGCAAATGAATATCCTGCAAAGTTTCCTGTTTGAGAGGCAATGGCTGTATTAATACCAACCAATCGTCCTTCGATATCTACAAGCGCTCCACCACTGTTACCAGGATTCACTGCTGCGTCAGTCTGAATAAAAGCTTCAATCGCTCCTATACTTCTGTTGAGTTCCAGTTTTCTGGCTTTCGCACTGACGATTCCTGCAGTAACTGTTGAAGTAAGGTCAAAGGGGTTTCCTACGGCAACAACCCACTGTCCTACTTTAAGATTATCAGAATTTCCCCAGGCTATAGGTTTCAGGTTATTTGCTTCGATTTTAAGTACAGCAATGTCAGTGTTTTCATCTCTGCCAATTAGCTTAGCCGTGAATTTTCTGTTGTCATGAGTAGTGACTTCATATTCATCTGCAAAAGCTATCACGTGATTATTCGTTACAATATATCCCTCGGTATCTACTATGACACCGGAGCCGCTTCCTTGTCTGGGTCCGCCATATGGATTTCCAAACATTAACTCATCGTCAAAAAAGAAACTGAACGGGCTGCGTTTTTGCTGTTGTCCCCTTTCCTGAACTGCCTGCTTACTCTCAGAAGCTTTAATGTGCACAACTGCATCCATGGCGCGATCCGCTGCTACAGTAAAATCAAAAGGAACTGAAGGGCTGTCCGTATTTCCGGTCATTCTCGTATAAATGGGCGCCTCAACTGCTGCTTGTGGCAAAATTTTGTCAGCAAACATCCAGATTGCTGCCAATACGAGTACGCCTCCAAAGACTCCTGAAATGATTAATGACAATACTTTTTTCATCTTATTACTATTTAATTTTTAATTGTTTTGCTTGGGTGTTCAAACGCAAAGGTTTCAATTGGTGTTTCATAACTGTGTTTGATTAACAATACCTTAACTCATTGAATACCGGACTTGTTGTATTCAATTTAGACATTCTTGCGATACTGTGGGGCTTCTTGCCCTTAATGAGCTTTTGTTTTTGGCACAAATCATATTCTCTGACTTTTATCTACTTTTAAGGAGTTGACAATTGACAGCTTTATTTGGACGAAAACAATTGGAGTTTCATACTAAAAATTATTCTTCTGAAATTAACGAAGAATACGATAGAAGGAGCCTAAGCTAAAATCCTTTCTTTTTATTAATAAGGATGCTTTTTATTTCATTCATTGCCTGAATTTCAGCGATCATGAAATGCGAAAAGTCACCAAATACAAAAGTAAGGAAACCGGCAGCAAATAATATGTTTCGGGAAAGCTCGAAGCTAAAGACTATTTGCGGGTAAAATGGCCTGATGAACAATAATTCCAGACAAATCAGGAACGCTGAAGCTAAAATCATCCCTACAGCAATGGCTCTTGTGATTTTACTCAGCTTATATCTGGAGCGGATTACTTTTTTATAGAAAGCTTTAACATCTTTATTTTCCGGATCAATTTTGAGCAACTGAATTAAAATCAGCTTAGCCTCAGAATGATTTCCCAAATTGAATAAGCCTGCTGCCTTTCTGAATAATGTGCTGGCATAGATGTCTTCCCCTTCAAATTCATATATATTCTGATCAATGGAGAGAAACAAAAGTTGCTCCGACTCAATTATATACTTACTATAGTTGCCAAGGTCAAATAAAGCTCTGCAATAGGTTGCATAAACTTCAAAAAACTCTTCACTATCCAGTTCTTCAATAGCGTCTTTGTTCTTCTCAACGTACTGGACTATGTTGCGCAATGAGCTCCTGTCCAGCTCTTTGAACTGAAGATAGATCTCTTGTTTATATGTGTATTGATGTGTGCTCATTTCTCTTCGTTCACCTCAAATAATACGGGTTTTGATGGACTTACGTCTATTTCAAACGGACCAATTTGCAAAAGTAACAAATAAAGATCGTCTTTAATTTCATTATTGGCAAAAATTAACTCTGTAATAGTTCTCCCATTTGAAATCTCATTGGGATAATTCCAGAAAGCTTTGTGTGAAGCCAGCTTGCCCTCATCTTCTTCCCGATCCACACTTGGCAAATCAATCAACAAATGCTTAAAGCCCTGATCTAAAATGAATTCAATAGCAGATACGTCAAAATAGGGCGGATTGGTTCCCGAATAGTTTCTGTTTTTTTTATCTGAATCATTTGGCAAAGTGCGCACAATAAGTGCTTCGGCTACCCCTCTGTACCTAATGGCTTGTTCCAGCTGAAGCTTTGTGACAACCCGGTCTCCATTGTCCTGTTTTTCAGGATATACACTGATGAGTTCGGCCGGAAAGTGAAAAGTTCTTAGTGTGTCGTTGATGGTCACTGCTTCTTGTGCGATATGCCCTACACATTCTGTGTGCGTTCCATTGCCGTGAGGATTAAGTTTAAGGTTCAGAAAATTCACCGCACCCCCTTTTTTTGTAGAACCAATGAAATTACCATGAACGACTGGTTCTGCCTGAAATGCCGGCGCATAAAATGCATTAGCTCCCCATTTTTCCGGATTCAACTCCAGCGAAATGTCCAGGAATTTGTCCAATGCTGCTGCGTACTTTTTGCCATTTCGCTCGAATGAAACTGTCATGATTCTTTTTGGGGTAATTTTTGATCTATTGTAACATCATAGATGCATTATACATTGGGTTTGTTACGTGAGTCGTCTCCCCACTTCAGTTTTTCCCTCATATTATGCAGAAAACTTCTGTCAGAAAGTTGAATCAATCTGATGCTAAAATCACATTTCCTGATCGCCAGTTGATATCCGGCATGGATACTTTCGTATCTGGAATCGAGAGTGCAAAGAAAATTTTCGCTTCTTCCTTCCACTTCAAAAGATATAACCGCATCATCAGAGATAACTAATGGCCGCACATTCAAATTATGTGGTGCAACAGGAGTCAGGACAAAACTTTTTGAGGTCGGAAAAACAATCGGACCTCCGCAGCTCAGATTGTAGCCGGTGGAACCAGTTGGTGTGCTCACGATTACCCCATCTGCCCAGTATGAATTTAGGAATTCACCGTTTACATAAGTATGCAGCACAATCATTGAAGAAGTGTCCCGCTTCAAAATCGTAAAGTCATTCAGTGCAAAACGCATATCTCCGAAAATCGGTAAATTAGACTCCAGATATAACAAACTTCTTTCTTCGACATGATACATTTTACGATCAAGCTGTTTGATAATAGACTTGATTTTGCCGGAATTGGTTGTGGTTAAAAATCCCAGCCTTCCGAGGTTCACTCCTAAAATAGGAACATTGCTGTCTCTGACAAAGGTCACTGCATTGAGCACAGTGCCGTCTCCGCCCAGGGTCATGACGATATCTACTTTGTGTTGTTTAAAGTCTTCATAATCTTCTACATAGACTATTTCAGGATCAAGGAGCTTATTGGCAATCAGAAATTCATATACTACGGGAGAAGCAAGAAGAGAAACACCTTCTTCCATCAAAGCTTTTATGCAATCTTCCACAAATGGAAGATGACTTTGAGTTAATATTTTACTGTATAAACAAACTCTCATTTTCCTCGTATAATTCCTCTGTATGGCAGAGAAAATAGTGTCCTACCTGTGTTTTATTTGATACTAAATTTGTAATGAAGAAATATGCCCGGCTCCAATAAATGATTAGTACTGAGCTCTATTCTTATTACTCTGGAATAGTACATAACAAAATCCATTCCGAAACCTCCGCCAATCAACATTCTATTGGCAAAATCATTGGTTTCAAAATTAAATGGGTTGTTGACATATCCCAAATCTCCATTTGCCACAATGTATATTCGAAAGGGCATTCGCTTCCATCCTTCCAGTGGCATCCATTTTCCCCAATCAATTTCACTATCCGCGATTTTATATCTGAGACTGTTTTTTATGTAAGCAAAATCCAGACCATCAATCAGGTACAAATCGTAACCTCGTATATATGTCTCGTCAAACCCAATGGCTCTTATATTATTATATGGCAAATCTTTCCGTTGAAGCCCTAATCTCGTATGGACACTATGGGTCGCAGACCATTTCGTATCAAGTACGTAATAATGTCTCCATTCTGAGCTGAAATAAAAGGCATCAATTCCTGAAGTAATAAAAAGTCCTTGCTTATTTAGGGAGTTTTTCCAGTATGAACCTTGCTCCGGGTAGGGAATCATATTTCTGTTGTCAAAAGTGACACTGTATTCCACTGCATCAAATCGCTGTCTGAGGGCTCCTCCCAAATAGTTAAAATTAAGGGAGTCCCTGACATATGGATTTATCTGAAAATGATTCCATTCAGCTGTCAGCGTATGGGTCCAATATAGTTTTTGCCTGAAATAAAGTGCGGTCTGTGCCCTTAGCCTATGCAGTAAATATTCATTTTCAAACACCCTGAATAGCTGGCGATTTTCTTGTGTTGCGTAATAAAGTTCTTTATTTCTGGTGGCCAGGAGGCCGAAACCTATACCCAGTTTTTGAAATTTATTCATAAAGGGCAGAACATATTGCAATTCGGCTTTCTGAGTATATCCCAATTGCAATGACAGGCGCACATAGTCATTTCTGCCTCTCATATTAGACCATCGTGTAGTCAGACGAAAGTTTAAACGATCCAAAATATGATCCTTTTCTTCCCACCAAACATTGAAATTTCTATCTGCTAATTCGACAATTGGGGTTAGGCTCAAACGTCCTGCTTCTCTTACCAGAATTTCAACATTTCTACCGCTATCTGCTCCCTGAGATTCCCTGATATCTACATGAAAAAACAGTCCTGTATTAAGAAGTCTCTTTTCATTTTGTTCAAGTCTTGTAAGCCATGAATCATGAGGAAAATTACTTCCCGGACTGAAATCCAGTTCTCTCAATATGTAGGTAATCTTTGTTTTGCGCGTCCCTTTAACTTCAATCTCTCCAACACATATAGAGTCAGTCCGCAATTGTGCCAATAAGGAAAAGGAATAGAGGCTTGTAATAAAAAAGAAGAAAATTGATCTGAATAGAGGCACTCGATTATTGTTATGAGTTCCAAATATACGAAGCTGTGCAGCATTTATTACAGCACTATGTCCTGATGCAAGAATGTTGCATTTATAATAGTAGTTTTTGTTTGGAATATTATCCCGGCTACGTTCTTAATTATACGTTCAGGTATGCAATCAGCGAATCGTATCTTTCCTTTAGCGTATCTGCAAAATCCTCCTCTGTATATGATGCCAGGATATTGTAATCGTACCTCTCTAGCGATGCTAATATTCTCTTATTATCCTGTGCGCTGATTTTTAAAGTTATAGAGTATTGATCTTTTGCAAGGTCACGGGTAATAAAAGCACTTAATATTTTGGCATTGTCCTGTTCGATAATGCGCGCAATATCTGCCAAAGAATAATCTCTTGCCGGAATTTCAAGGACAAGGATACTTCCAGGCTCAGTAAATGAAAAGCTGCCTGCAAAAACATGCAGCAAATCCTCCAAAACTATGCTCCCCAAATATTCCTGCTTATCATCCACTACAGGAATGGAACTTAGTTTGAAATTGGACATGATTTGCAAAACCTCAAAAATATGGTCTTTGGCTTTTACATAGGATCTGTTCAAGCTGAGATTATATGATCCGACAGGTTCATTTACGTCCTGGGCAAGAATATCTTCTTCCGACATTATACCTAAGAGCTGGCGACTATTGACTATTGGAAGATGGCGAACTCTGGCATCATTCATTAATACCAGCGCTTCTGCTCCTGTAAGGGAAGTTTTCAGGTAAGGAATTTTTTGGGTGATGAGGTCGCTGGCGTTCATGAGGATGATATTTATACTATAACGGAATAAAACAGTCAACGTTTTGCTCGGATGCCAACAATTTTCAGATAATTGCTTTTAAAACCCACAGAAATTGGAAAAGAATCCTCCTGGATTTTGTAACAATGAACCTTCCGCTCTAAGCGTCCAGCTTCCTCTTCTGCTCCAAAAACTCTTCATCTGTCAATACCCCCAATTCCTTCAGATTCTGCAGTCTTCTAAGCTCTTCAAGAAGGTCAGACTGGTCCGCTTCGGGAAGCTCAAGAGGCTCTGCATTTTGCTCTTCCCATTCTTTTTCTTCTTCCTCTGCGGTTTTCGCAAATGGTGCGTATTCAGTAAAATTACTGTCTTTAAATTTCAGATACTGAGGCTGGATTCTGACATAAGAAAGCGCTTCGTGGGTGTGAATTTTGTCCAGGTCATTGAATCCCAGCGAAACAGCTTTTTGAAGATGTTCATAAGCTTTTGCCACATTTTCCGTTAGCGAATACGCGCAGGCAAGATTGAAATGAACAGCAATATCACGTGGCTGCAGTTCCAGTGCTTTGGTGAATTCCGCAATAGCTCCGGGATAATCAAATTCTTTGAATTTTCTTATACCGTTCTTCTTGTGCACATTGTCTGCTATGGATGTTGTAGTGCGTGTAACGGGCTTTTGTTGTCTCTGTTTTTGTTGAATAGTCGTCGCTTGTCTTGCATTAGCGGGATTGGCGGAACGACCAGTGTCATATTCTGCACTTTCAGCTCTTCGCTGGTAATCAGGTTTTGTCTGAACTTTTCTGGGAATCTTATTATACTTATGATCAAAGTCACTTTGGCTCATACCCGCCATTACCAGCGCATCTATGATTCCCAGGACCGTTGGGATTCCGGTAAACATTAGTATTGCATAAAAAATACCCAGACCTACCTGACCCAGATAGAACCTGTGTATTCCAAATGTTCCCAGGAAAAAAGCGAATATAGTTGATAAAGTTTTGTCTCTCATTCTAAATTATCTGACACCAAGCAAAAAACAAAGTTACAGGTTATTTCCCATTTTGAATGGCAATATTATGTCGAACTAAGATGAAGCTTACAGGTTAAAATTGCAATATCATCCGGATAATCCTGTTCGCCTTTAAAGGTTTCCATAGCTTCCAGCAGTTTCTTATTGATCTGATCTGCTGTACATTTTGCATTTTCTTTTAAAAATTCTGTAATCAATTTGTCATCAAAATAAACACCTTCATCATTGACCAGATCTGTCAATCCATCTGTATAAGCCATGATTAGAGTGTCTGAATCTAACGTCAGTTGCCCTAATTGAATTACGGGCAGATGGTCAAAGGCTCCCAGCAATGTACAACCCTCACTCAGTCTGTGCATTTTATCTCCGGTCACAAGGAACGGTGGTGTATGCCCTGCATTTACATAGGAGAGTTGTCGGGTTATTGCATTGAACTCTGCTACAAAAAGTGTAATTATCTTGTCACTATTGGTCAGTTGAACCAACATTTTATTTAAATATTGAACCAGCTTAACCAAATCTGAATCGTGCATGATGGCATTTCTCAATGTCGCCTGAAAATTTGCCATTAATAAGGCTGCTGCAACTCCTTTACCCGAAATATCAGCAATGCAAAAGATAAAGCAGTTTTCATACTTCTCTATAAAATCATAGTAATCCCCGCCAATATTGAGATGAGGCTTGTATATGCTGGACAATTCCAGGTATTTTCTCCTGGGAAATTTTCCCGGAATCAGCATTTTCTGAACCTCGCTGGCCAATTCTACTTCCTTTCTGTACCTTTCCTGATCAATCTGCCGCTTGAACAATCTTTTGTTTTCAATGGCTACTGCAATGATATTGGTGATGGTGGTGATAAAATTTAATCTATCCTGTGTAGTTCGGCTATCTTTTAGCAGTACATATGCAATAGCCTGATCTTTATGCAATACCGGCACTATATAATCAAAAGCTGCAATGATGTGATTTTGTGATGAATTCAGGTAAGTAACGTCTTTATATTGACCCAATATTCCATCTAATTTCCCATTGGATCGATAGTCAAAATTGATTTCAGATGCAATCTCCCACTCATTATTCTCCTGGGTAAAAAACACCATTTTTTCTATCCCCATTCCGTCTCTCAAGTAATCACTATACATACTGAAAAGAGAATCTGCAGAGTCGTTCTGATTAATAGATTGCGTAATTTGAAACAAGCAATTTATTTGTTGCTGTTTTTCACTAAGATTTTTTTCAAGAATTTTTAAGTCCGCCGACATATGCAGTATATTATCATAAAATAAAGATACAAATACAGTTGTTTCCTAGGTTGGATTGTGGCATTTCTTCTACGAGTATCCGCTTTCTGCTGTTAGGTGCCACTAAAAATCTGTTTAAAAACTGTGAATTTTGATATTTATTCTGCCTGTAAAAATATTTGATCTCCCACTATTGAAAACAGGGTACTGGATAGCTAGAATGAGCACTTGACTCAATCACAAATTTATTACTGATTGAGCAGCTTATTTTTGTTTTTGGCGAATCATTCACTCAGGTATCATTATGTCTGTAATCGAACAGTCTAAATTTGCTCCTTTATATCAGCTTTCTTCTGACCTCAGAACAGAGAGTAAGATATATGTGCCTGTTGATAAAAAGCTGAGCGCCCTGAGTTATGAAATAAGTGGTGAAGGAGACACGCTTTTGCTTGTTCATGGATTTGGTTTTGACAGTACGATCTGGAATAAAATAAAACCTCTTCTTATCCCTCACTATAAGGTAATTACAGTAGATCTTCCCGGTTTCGGTGATAGTCCCTTTGATAAAAATGCTTCCCTGGATTCTCTTGCTAAAAGCATTGATTCACTTCTTATCTATCTGGAAATATCTAAATTAGTATTAGTGGGTCACTCTATGGGAGGGTATATTGCTGCCGCCTATCATTCACGATATGTAAATAAACTTTCGGGTATTTGTCTTTTTCATAGCCATATCTATGAAGATACTGATGAAAAGAAAATAGCCCGGTCTAAAAGTATTGAGTTCATCGAATCCCGTGGGTTGCGTCCATACCTGAAAGAAATGCTTCCCGGATTGTTTCATGATCCTGTTGTGCACCAACAAAGTATTTTACAGTTCACAAACAAAATGAAAGGTTCTGATTCCGTGGTTCTGACACACTATCTCAATGCAATGATAGAGCGGAATGATTATGAAGAGGTATTTTATAAAACGGAGGTTCCTGTTCTATTTATCCTTGGAAAAGATGATCCTGCCATATCTGGAGATCATGCATATAATCAATTACTCCTTCCCGTCACCAGCAAAATCTGCATTCTGGACAACTGTGCGCATATGGGAATGCTTGAAAAACCTTACCAATCATATCAGCAGCTGAGAAGCTTTATGCATTATTGTTTTAGTTTTGAATTATCGCGATGAC
Source organism: Saprospiraceae bacterium (assembly GCA_016706365.1). GTDB lineage: Bacteria > Bacteroidota > Bacteroidia > Chitinophagales > Saprospiraceae > SLDF01. The sequence continues at coordinate 7,821 of JADJJU010000017.1, read as the reverse complement.
GATGTTCATCCCGCTCTGATTTTTTTGTCAAGTTTTTCAGGAATGCTTCTTCTAAATTAATGCCGGTTTGATTACTAATACAAATCAAAACAAATAGTACATCTGCTATTTCATCTGCAAGTGCTTCCTTAGCCGCTTCTGCAGGAATATCAACTTTAAAAGACTGTTCACCATAAATCCTTGACATCAAGCGGGCCACTTCCCCTACTTCTTCTGTAAGAAGTGCAGTATTGGTAAGTTCATTGAAATACCTGACCCCAATAGTTTTAATCCATTGATCAACTTTGATTTGCGCATCCCTGATTTCCATTATTCCTTGTTTTTTGAATCCATGATGATAGTGACCGGTCCGTCATTTATCAATGATACCTTCATATCTGCTCCAAATATCCCCTTTTCTACCCTCAATCCGGAAACTGAATTCAATTTATCAAGAAATTTCTCATATAAGGGAATTGCCAATGCCGCAGGAGCAGCCTTTATATAGGACGGTCTGTTACCTTTTTTAGTCGATGCATGCAACGTAAATTGACTAATCACCAGAAATGAGCCTGCAATATCTTGAATGCTGAGATTCATTACTCCTGCATCATCACCAAATATTCTAAGCTGATAAATTTTATTGACCAGCCAGTCAATATCTTCTTCTGAATCTGCATGACAAATACCAAGTAGTATTAGTAAACCATAATCTATTTCTCCTGAAATTTCTCCACTGACTTTTACTTCAGCATGACTCACTCTTTGAATGACTACACGCATATCATATTTAATTTTTGTATATAAATATTACTAACATAACTTATAATTTCCATATGTTAAATGCAGTACATCAACCTTGCAAAAATAAGAGTTACCAACAATTAACTGTGAGTTAATTCAAAGTTATAAACAGCAGTGTTGAAACCACCAACTTATATTTATATTAATATATATATGTGTTGAATAAATATGTGCCGGCATGTATTAAACCAACAAATAGTTGAAAAATAGTTATATGTTGGTTTTCAAAAATAAGCGCTTTACTTTAATGTGTATAAGTAACTAAATGACAGAAATTCAATATCATAGAATTACAACATGTTGTTGATCTCTGACATAAAAATGTTAATAAGTTAAAAACAAAGAACCGTTAAATGTATTTACTAACGGACTAACAGGCCTAATAATAATAGGGTTTTTATATAAATGATTTAAAGAAGATTATTAGATGAGCTTAAATTGATCAAATTTTTTTACCGGAAAATCGAGGTATCTTTGAGAGCGAAACGAGAAGTAAACAACAAGATGATTGAACTTAATAAGGGAAGAAAATGGATCCGTATTTGGCTAATGACCGGATTGGTAATGCTGTTTGTGCAAGTGATTGTAGGGGGTATTACTAGATTGACTGGTTCTGGGCTTTCTATCACTAAATGGGAAATTGTAACCGGAACTTTACCTCCGATGAATGAGATTGCCTGGAAGGAAGCTTATGAATTATATCAGGCAACACCACAGTATGAGAAGATTAATCAGGGCTTAAGTATGGGTCAGTTTCAGTTTATTTATTTTTGGGAATATATACACAGACTTTGGGCAAGGGTCATGGGTTTCGTGTTCATTATTCCTTTTGTTTATTTTTACTTCAAAGGATACCTACAGGGAGAACTGCTACGTAGAATGATTGTTGTTTTCTTTTTGGCTGCTTTAGCAGCCGCTTTTGGCTGGATTATGGTAGCAAGCGGACTCGTTAACAGACCCTGGGTAAATGCTTATAAATTGTCTATTCACCTGGGAATTGCATTAGCAGTCATCGGCTACTTATACTTGACTTATATTAAGACGTCCAATTTTACAATTCAAAAGTTTGAATTACCTTTTTCTGCAAAGTGGTTAAAAGTATTATTTGCATTAATACTTATTCAGATATTCCTTGGTGGTATAATGTCTGGAATGAAAGCTGCACTTGTTTATCCCAGCTGGCCTGATATGAATTCTGAGATAATCCCAGCTATTCTATTTAATCCCAGTATGTGGACATTGCAAAGTTTTATCAATTATGACGCCACATCATTTATGTCAGCATTGATACAGGTATTGCACAGGTCAACAGCTTACATCATTATTTTATTGTTTGTATACCTACTTTCAAAAATAATAAAAAGAAGACATTTGATAGATTCTCTCTTTTACAGATCTTTTATTTGGATGAGTTTAATTGTAGGGACGCAAGTTTTGCTTGGTATTCTGACTCTTGTTTTTAGTGTGGGCCAAATTCCTGTATTATGGGGTGTTCTTCATCAAGGTGTTGCTATTTTTGTACTGCTAGGTATACTAAATACCAGGTTCATTTATAAGTACAGCTTAGGAACAGGTGTATAAAATTCTATTTAATGTTCCACGTGGAACATGTTTATACAACTGAGCAACCATTGCTATCAATTTCAAATACAGGACTTAAGTGCCCGGAGATATTTAAAGAGGAAAGATCAGGAGTGGAAATATTGTAAATATGTAATCTCGATTTTAAATCAGGAAGGTCTAAAACTCCGAGATAACCTTCCTGCATATTTCCCACTGGATGTGTTTTGGCTAAGAGATCATGCATGCTGTTATAATCAGAGCGTTCAATTGCCAATATAAAAAGAGGTATTAGAGAAGAAGTCAATAATTTAACTTCACCTGTAGAGATTGACTCAATTTGAAAAAACAAACCTTTAGGCTGGTAAATTCTAAACGGACGTAATTCGATATTGCTCATAATTCCTCCATACATACAAGCTGAAATGATTTCTGCATTCTGAAATTTATTTTTTTCAATGAGCCATGCAAGCAAATCATTCTTCTCCATAGGATGATGAAGCCATTCATTTAATATAGTGAGTACCCCGGATAATATGCAAATCAGTTGAAGTTCTGAATTAAAATATGAATGGGGAGTGTTTTGATCTCAAAGCGGAAAGAGGTGTTTTCCATGCGAATATGCCTGAAAAAATCTTGGGCCCATTGATATACGGTTTCAAGAATCCCGGAAGACTCATTATGGTCATCCAGCCCTGTGTGTTTACCTGGATGCTCTGGAATACATTTTATGTAAGCTAATGGAATATCTGTATACAATGCGATTGGTACAGATTGGAAAGGTCGGATGCAGTGGTTTACTGCAATTTTAAAACCGGCAAGGGCCATATTATTGTTTTCAATTATGCTGCAAAACTAGCATCATTGCCGGAATAAAGTACTATTAAGGGAAGCTTTAAGTGAAGAAGGTGAAACTAAGAATGTTGAAATTTATTATATGTTCTTTCGATATATTTTTATATAGCGATCTTCTTGCTTTCTCATTTCCAGGATATCTTCGGGAGTTTTATCCTTATATCCACAAAGATGCAATACACCATGCGCAAGTACTCTCAGTAATTCATCATCATAGGGAATATTCATCAATTGACTATTATCCAGGACTCTTTCGGTACTGACATATATTTCTCCTTCCAGAGGTTCAGCACTATATTCAAAGGTGATAATATCTGTGAGCTCTTCATGGCCGAGATGCTCCCAATTGATTTTTTGAAGGTATTCATCGCTACAGAACACAAACTGTATATGTCCTAATGCTTTAGAATGGTCTGAGATGATAGAATGAATCCATTCTACAATTAGTCCGGAATTAATTTTTGGAAAAGGTACATCTGCACAATCTAAAGCTATGCCTTCAGGTGCATCTTCATCAGATTCTTCAGGAATAACAAACATACTATAAGTGGAAGCTAAGGTCCAATCTTCTGCCGTTATCAAGATATTTTATTCTGTCAGCAAGATTCTGAATAATAAGAACCCCGCGGCCACCGCATTGTTCAATATTTTCCCTGCAAGTAGGATCAGGAATGGATTCTACATCAAACCCTTTTCCCTCATCACAGACAGAAAAAGTGATACTACCTTTTCTTACATTATATGTGTAAGAAAGATGTACCTTTTTATTTTCATCCAAATTATTTCCGTGAATGATAGCATTATTAACAGCTTCAGTTAAAGAGATCAATATACAGGCATATTTGTCTTCGCAAATCTTATGTTTGTCAATTATACTCTTAATAAAGTGTTCTACAGAGGCTATACTCTCAGGTTTCGAGGCAATTCTAAGCATACTTGTTCCCTTAAAGCTTATTCAATATTACAAAAACGCTTACGATCTCCATAAACCAGCATTGTTGCAGAATAATTCCTTCAAATGTTAATTATAAGTGAAAATACACTTTTATCTACGAAAAACACAAATCTATTTCACAATATCTATTACAATAATTGTGAGATATATTATATAATTATTCAAAAATAGACATTAGTGCACGGGAAAAAGTTATACAAAAAAACCAATTTGCAGGGTTGCTGTATTTGCTTAATAATCAATATTGACGGAGAACAAATGAGTTGGTAGTGTACAACTGATAATTAACGTAAGATCTTACTTTCTCATTAGTTGAATGGAACAATTTTTTCGTAGATAACTTCTCTGGTTGTTTTAAGTTGATGGACATTATTCTTTTCTTTCTCTTCTTCAATTGCAAGTTTACTGTTGACATATGAAAATTCAATTTCATCAAATTTATAAATGGACCATTTTCCAAACTTGTATTCCAGACTGGTCAGATTTTCAACCCAATCCCCACTATTAAGATAGTGAATTGATTTATTTTCTATGGATATTTGTCTATTCTGAGGTTGATGTATATGACCGCAAATAACTACTTCATAGCCTTTCTCTGCAGCTACTTCAATAGCTTTATTTTCAAAATCCTGAATGAATTTCACAGCTCTCTTGACTCCAGATTTAATTTTACCTGCAAATGAGTATTTGCTCAGTCCCAATTTTGAGCGCAGATTATTGACTAGCCTGTTGATTCTTATGAGCCAATCATATCCTTTTCCGCCCAATTTTGCAATGAATGGCATTACTAAAACGGAAGCATCAAATATATCACCATGGAAAAACCAGTGTTTTTTACCTCCAAGCATCAGGATCAGCTTATCACGTAAGTGAATAGATCCTGCAGACACATCTGAGAATTTTCTTAGCACATCATCATGATTTCCTGTGATATAGTACACTTTTGTACCTTCTACAGACATACGTATGATTTCGCTGATAACCTGTAAATGTTCATTTGGAAAGTATTTCTTTTTAAACTGCCAGGCGTCTATAAAATCACCATTTATGATGAGCATCTCTGTTTTTATGCTCCGGAGATATAGTAACAGTTCCTTTGCGTGGCAGCCATATGTGCCCAGATGGACATCTGATATGACTACAATTTCAGCAGATCTTAAATGCATGTGATTGTATTTTGTGTGTTTTCTTAACGTACTTTAGTCCCTAATTCCTAAATAGCTGTCACAAATGTAGCATCAGGCTGTTATTGCAACATATGCAAATGATTATTAATGTTTTAAATTGCAGTTAATAAATCGTAAAGACATTAATTTATTAGATCGTGATGTTGATAATTAATATGCATTAAAGTTGGACATACAACTTTATTTAAGCAGGAATTGTATTACTATCAAATCAAAAATATGTGCGGTAGATCTTCACTTACCCTGAATGAAAAACAACTGGAAGAGAGATTCGGCTCCACTTTTTATAGTGAGGACCTGGAAAGATATAATCCGCTTCCTTCCTTTAATATAGCACCAACTCATATGCACCCTGTGATCGGCATGGAAAATCCTGATCATTTTGTCTATAAGCAATGGGGGCTTATTCCTTTTTGGGCCAAAGCTGCCAGTATAGGTAGCAAGATGATTAATGCCAGAGTGGAGACTGTTTTGGAGAAAAGTGTATTTAAAAGTAATCTCAAAAAACACCGTTGTTTGGTCCCATTTGATGGTTACTATGAATGGATGAAGTCCGGGAAAAAGAAAATACCATATAGAATTACTCTGGCAGACTCAAGTGCTTTTGCTGTGGCTGGTTTGTATACCTCATGGAAAGCACCCAATGGAGAAATCATAGGAAGCTTCACTGTCATTACGCAACCTGCTTCAGCATCAATTGCCCACATACACGACCGGATGCCTGCCATTTTGATGAAAGAGCAGGAACAGCTGTGGCTCAGTGAAGATATTGCTGAAACAGAAGTATTGCAAATGCTGCAACCTTTGCCGGATGATTTGTTGAGATATTACACCGTCTCCGAAGCTGTAAACAAAGTGAGCAATAATGACCCTACTTTGATAGAACCATTTGAATATACTGAAGGGAATGAAAAACAGCTTAGCCTTTTTTAGTTTTGTGGTGCACCTGCATTTACCCAGGCAGTAATTTGAGAGATTCTGCAGTCATTTATCTTAGCTCCTCCCTGAGGCATAGCTACAAAGCCGGATGCGTGACTCACTGCTCCAACAAGACGACCGTTTAAGGCAACTGTGCGGACTCCGTCATAATTATTAAGCTGTATCCCTCCACCTGCGGATGATCCGGAATGGCAGCCATTGCAGGAGTTTTGAAAGAAAGGAGCAATAGTACCGGCGTAAGTGACATTATCGGTATTACACCCGCCCTCATTACAACTTAGGTTTTTAGCACCCTGCTGGATCCATTTGGCAATAGTGGCAATTTGAGCGTTTGTCAGTCTGGCTTTTGGGGGAGGAGGCATTCTCTTGTCAGTGCGATCTTCCGTTATTGTTTCATAAATATCACCTGCGCTCAGATCAAATGGTTCGATATCACCGGTTTGGATAATTTTATCATAATCTGTGAGCTGAATTCCCTCTTCTCTTGTAATAGCATCATGACAGCCCGAAAGAGCACAATTAGAAACAAAAATAGGTAAGACGTCCCTACTGAAGTAAACTGTGTCCGGATTACAAGTATTGACCGGATTTTCAGTTGTGTCTATTGGGTTGTCTGTGGTATCAATAGGATCGCCTGGAATAACCAGCGGATCAAAGCGGCAAGCATTTGAAAAAATCAATATATAGATGACGATTACTAGACCGAGAACAACCTGAGTTTTCATAAAATACCTTTTTTAAAACAATGCAAATGAATCAACAAAGCCGGTAATTCACTAAACGAATAAAAAGTTAAAATCTTTGAAAAGCAAACATATGATTCAACAACATGTTCTTTTTAAGCCTGATTCGCAAAAAGTAAAATTATAGGAAATAATCAGCCCTAACTTTTTTATTAAGATCAAGCTGGAAAAATTGGCGATGAAGCAGATTTCGGGAAAATATAATCGCAGGCAACCAACGTTACAACCCGGGAAGCCGTTATTCACGTATATAGCTTATATGCAACTTATTTTGTTAAATAATCATTTACTTAATAAGACGTTATAGTAAGAGTATTTAATTATATAAAATTTAAAAATATATCCTTATGAATAAGCGATCAAATAAAATGATACATGATTCTGTTGGAAGATGGAAAAGTGAAGATCCGGTAGTTGTATCGGACAATCATCATATGGTGCAGGAATCAATGGAACAATCAATTTTTCTTTGCGAAGAGGATATTTCAGATGAAGAATTGATGTCTATGATTGCCGGACAGAGATATATTTAAAAATTAAATTGCCCGGTTGAAACACCGGAACCGACAGGAAAAAATTGGCCGTCGGAAGTAAATTAATGTATGATTTGTCGTACATCACACAGATAGATTGAGAAAAGACCCTTCCGCTTAGAAATGAAGAAAGTGGAATTTTTGCAATCTAATAATATTGAGTACTTTTAGACTTACATTACTTTACTAAAATCAACTAACATGAAAGTTTCCATCCAATTTACAGCCAATCTGGTGCTGGAAAATATTGAACTGTCAGAAGAAAA
>JADJJU010000016.1 GCA_016706365.1 Saprospiraceae bacterium | reverse complement strand
CAAATTGCTTGAGGGCCATGAGAATATCTATATCATCCAGTTCAAAATAACAATTCAGCCAATCTGTTTGAGGATTTGAATTTTCGGTGACATGTCTTTTCAGAAAAAATTTAAGTTGAGATGAAACGGGTAAATCCTGTCCTTGTTCAGTCAGAAAGCGAGCTCTTTTGAGTGTCTGAATGAGCATATGTTCGGCAGAAAGAACAGCTTTATGTAAATAAACTTGCCAGTACATGATTCTTCTGGCCATCAGAAATTTTTCAATCGAATAAATACCTTTTTCTTCAACTACCAGCTGATCATCCTTGACTGCCAGCATTTTTATAATACGATCATAACCTATTTTACCCTCTGCTACTCCTGTGAAAAAACTGTCCCGATTGAGATAATCCATGCGATCCATATCCAGCTGGGAAGAGACCAGATGATGAAGGAAAGTTTTATGGTATTCATTTTTAAAAATCTGAATGGCAAGAGTGATTTTACCACTCATTTCAAAATTGATTCGCTCCATGATGACCAGTGAAAGTGTCTCATGATGTATATCCAGTAAAGTATGCTCGAGCGCATGTGAAAATGGTCCATGTCCTATATCGTGTAAAAGAATCGCCACACATACTGCCTCAGCTTCATCCTCAGTAATTTCGGTGCCTTTCGCACGCAGAACATCAATCGCTTGCTTCATAAGATGCATGGCACCTAAAGCATGATGAAATCTCGTATGTAAAGCTCCCGGGTAAACGAAGTCAGATAAACCGGTTTGTCTAATACGCCGAAGCCGCTGAAATGCCGGATGCTCAATCAAATCGAAGATTATAATATAGGGAATGGTAATAAACCCGTAAACCGGATCGTTTATGATTTTCTTCTTATTCATATGATTTAAAAAGTTGAAGGGATTATCTTACAACCCGATTTTGTTTTTCTTGTTAAAATCTACAAAATGATCTAAGTTTCTACACAAAGGTAATACAAACACAATCCTCAACCCCTTAAATACCCGATTAACACATGGATAAGATTAAGATACTATGGGCAGACGACGAAATCGATTTGCTCAAGCCACAATTGATGTTTCTCCAAAATAAAGGATACGAAGTCATTACAGTATCGAATGGATATGATGCTATTGAAGAGCTGGAAAAAGATCCGGAAATGGATGTTATTTTCCTGGATGAATCCATGCCTGGCATTTCAGGATTAGAAACTTTAGCTAAAATAAAGGAGAAAAATGGTGCTATTCCGGTGGTCATGATCACTAAAAATGAAGCAGAACATGTAATGGAAGAAGCTATTGGATCACAGATTGCTGATTATCTGATCAAGCCTGTAAATCCCAACCAGATTCTGCTGACACTCAAAAAAATCATTGACAACAAAAGATTGGTGCGTGAGAAAACTTCTTCTGATTATCAGATAGATTTTCGTCAAATATCACTCGATATCAATTCCGGTCCCGATTTCAAGGAATGGGCCGAGATTTATAAAAAGATCATTAACTGGGAGCTAAAACTGGATTCCTCTCAGACTACCCAGATGATGGAGATTATTGCGATGCAAAAAAGCGAAGCAAATAATGAATTCAGCAAATTCATCGTAAAAAAATATCCAAAATGGATTAAAAGTCCCGATGAGGACACTCCGATTATGTCCAATAATCTGATGAGAGCAAAGGTATTTCCTCATGTGCAGGAGACAGTTCCTACCATCATGCTTTTGCTGGATAATTTCAGATATGATCAGTGGAAAGTAATTGAGCCTATCATTACTGAGTTGTTTAAAGTAGAGGAAGAAGATATTTTCTGCAGCATTTTACCTACCTCTACTCAATATAGCAGAAACTCCATCTTCTCCGGTTTGATGCCGATCGATATCCAAAAACGGTTCCCCAAAATGTGGGTACAGGATCATGAAGAAGGAGGCAAAAATCAATTCGAAGCTGAGTTTCTCGACGATCAGGTCAAGCGCACCTTCCGCAAGCCCGTAAAGACTGAATATATCAAAGTAACCAATGTGGCAGTCGCCAAACAGATTCAGGATAATGTGCTGAACTATCTCAACAATGACCTGACTGTTATCGTGTACAATTTCATCGATATGATGTCGCATGCCCGTACAGAAATGGAAGTGCTTAAAGAATTGGCAAGTGATGAAACTGCATACAGATCATTGACCAGATCCTGGTTTTTGCATAGTCCCATCTGGGCTGCCTTGCAAAAAGCCGCTGAGCACAAAATCAAACTGATCGTAACGACCGATCATGGTACTATCCGTGTAAAAACACCTTCAAAAATGGTGGGAGACAGAGATACCACCACAAACCTCAGATATAAAGTAGGCCGCAATATTCAGTACGATGCCAAAGATGTACTTGAGTTCCGGAATCCGGATGAAGCAGGATTACCTAAACCCAATGTAAGTTCGACATTCATTTTTGCGAAAGAGGACATTTATTTCCTTTATCCCAACAATTACAACTACTACAACAACTATTACCGCAATACTTTTCAGCATGGAGGTATTTCACTGGAGGAGATGATTTGTCCGGTGATCAGAATGAGTAGCAGGTAGAAGAAAAACAGCCGTTTAATCGTTGAAGCGGTTTATGCGTTGAAGCGTAAACAGCTGGCAAGTAGTTGCGAGTCAGGAGCTGCGAGAAACAGCTGCTGCTAGCTGCTGGCTCCTGGCCTCTGGCTGAACAGCCGATACATCTGGCTGTTGGCTTTTGGCCGTTAGCTTTTGGCAAACAGCAAGGAAGAAGCTGCACGCTGCAAGCAAGAGAACAGCATACAGCCGATTCTGGGTTCTTTCCTCTGGCTGAATAGCCGTGCAGTATCGGTTTAAAACTCGCGAAGCACATCACCTCCGCAATAAATTGAATGCTACGCAATCAATTTATTGCGGAGACATCACCTTTTCATGGCTTGCACCATGAAAAGACATCACTTTTTCTTTGCTAGGCAAAGAAAAAACATCACCACACTACAACTCTAGCCCCATCATCAGTTGCATTTTCATCCATCCGACCTAATATACTAATATCTTCTATACCTTTATTTGAATATAAAAATCCTATTTTTGCCCCGCCTTTGGATAAGAGGCAATTTTCTCATCAAAGAGAAAATTTATTATGCCATATTTCTTTACCTCCCAATCCGTTTCTGAAGGACATCCGGATAAATTAGCTGATCAAATCTCCGATGCCTTGGTAGATAATTTTCTGGCCTGGGATTCTGATTCCAAAGTAGCTTGCGAGACATTAGTAACCACCGGTCAGGTAGTACTTGCAGGTGAGGTTAAAACAAAGACCTATCTGGATGTTCAAGGTATCACAAGAGATGTGATTAAAAGAATTGGCTATACCAGAAGTGAATATATGTTTGATGCTAATTCATGTGGTATTCTTTCTGCTATCCATGAGCAATCTCCGGATATCAACCGCGGTGTAGATAAGGACAAAAAAGAAGAGCAAGGTGCAGGTGATCAGGGAATGATGTTTGGCTATGCTACCAACGAAACTGAAAACTATATGCCCCTTGCATTGGAAATATCGCACTTGTTGCTGCGTGAATTGGCAAAGATCCGAAAAACTACTGACTTGATGCCTTATTTGCGCCCGGATGCAAAATCTCAGGTGACAATCGAGTATGATGATAATGACAAGCCGATCAAAATAGATACAATCGTCCTTTCCACCCAGCACGATGAATTTATTATGCCTGATGGTAAAAAGCAATCAGATCAGGAAAAGGCAGATAAAGCAGTTCTGAAGAAAATTGCGGAAGACATGCGTGCGATCCTAATTCCAAGAGTGAAAGCTCAACTATCTCCAGCAATTCAGGAGCTGTTTACAGAAAAAATAAAATATCATATCAATCCTACAGGAAAATTTGTGATTGGTGGGCCTCACGGCGACACAGGATTGACAGGACGTAAAATCATCGTTGATACATACGGCGGTAAAGGTGCCCACGGCGGTGGAGCATTCTCGGGCAAGGATCCTTCCAAAGTGGATCGCAGCGCAGCTTACGCTATGCGTTATGTAGCTAAAAATATGGTAGCTGCCGGTATCAGCGAGCAAGTACTTGTTCAGGTAGCTTATGCTATCGGTGTAGCAGAACCAGTTGGACTATATGTCAATACCTATGGCACTTCTAAAGTGCTTGACAAGAAAGGTAAAGTCATGTCAGACGGAGAAATAGCTAAAAAAATCAGCAAATATTTTGACCTCAGGCCATCTGCTATAGAGTCCAAATTCCAGCTTAGAAACCCAATTTACTCAGAAACTGCGGCATACGGTCATATGGGCCCTAAACCCAGAACTGTTAACAAGGAATTCTTCCGTCTCGATGAAAATGGTAAAGAAGTTAAAAAGAAAATCAAAGTAGATTTATTCACCTGGGAAGCATTGGATGATGTGAAAGGATTGAAGAAGGTGTTTGGGCTGTAAATCGGAGAGATAAGATATAAGAGATGAGATATAAGATTAGCAGCCGGGTGGGTGTTATGAGTTATGAATGATGAATGATGCATTAACAGCCATCAATTCACACAAAATCAAGTTCAAAGTTGTGATGTAGAGACACAGTACACTGCGTCTGTTGCTACACAAACAGCCATTTAATAGCCGTAAATTTTATACACAATCTTGTTCAAGGTTGCGCTGTAGGGGCAAATAAATATTTGCCAAATAACCGATGAACAGCCGTTTATCGGTTATTTGGTTAAAGGTTTAATCGTCAACAGCCAATTTAACACCCGGCTATTTCTTTCTCAGAAATTGCGGGAGGCGGCTTCAAATCTGCCGGTTTCATTTCCATTTTTATCAAAATTCACAATCATAATCAATCCATTTTTCTCATCCCAATACTCTTTTTTCCCGTACAAACTATCCTGCATTACAAATGTGAAAAAAGTACCCAGAGGAACGCTTACTTCTTTAATTTCAATCACATTGTGAATATTCGATATTCGATCTCCACATCTGTATTCCGGAAAAGAATCACCAATAAAGGGTTTTGAGGGAACTCGCAAAGAATCTAATTGAGTACTGAATATCGGACCAAACCCACAATCCGCAGAAAAGCGTTTATGTATTCCTCTAGATTTCCTAACAATATTATAATTCTCACCAGCCCATCCGCCGACCGGGAGATTACTCCACAATGGGTATGTATATTGAAATTGAAGTAGATCAGTATATTCATATACTCCAACTTCAAAAATTAATGCGGCTTTCTCTGAATAAGGCCCTGAAATAAAATTGTAAGTGATTGTATTTCCGCCTCTCACCCAGGGAAAAGGATAGAATTGATCTTTTCTGCAACTTACAAAAAGGATAATAAGAAAAATAGCATAGCGGATTTTCATAACAATTGAGTTAATGGTTCTAAAATATCGGCTTGCTTATTGGAAATTTTTCTTTGTCTCTACACTAAAGTACGAAAATAAATCACTTGCTGACTCAAATCTTTTGATAAACAGACATGTATCATTCAGCTTTTTTGATTTCTTTTGAGAATAGTACGAATCGGGTTTATGCCAATAATCGAGGGTACATAGTACCCATCTTCCCTGGCTGTTTCCGCTTAAACATTTACACGTTTAACCAATTAAACGGCTGTTTGGCTGCTCAATCTCATCTCTCATAGTTTATATCTCATATCTCCTACATTCTCCCCTTCTCTTCATCCGCCCCGGTATCCCGACGCATGCGACCAGCCTGTCCTTTACCAAATTTATAGCTGAATCCCAGATTGATCACACGGGTATCACGGGTAGCAGTCCAGTCTTCTCTGACAGTTGCCCACTCAGTAAGTCCGCTAGGGAAAGCATTCCAGAAAATGTCAGTGAAATTGAATGTGATAGTGCCTTGCTTTTTCAGGATGGTTTTTTGAAACCCAATGGAGAAATTAGAATTAGGTCTGATGATTGTGACCGCATGCAGGTTTCTGTGATTATACTGGAAACTGCATTCCATCGTCAGTCCTTCCACGATATTGAACGTATTTTGAGTATTAAAGTGGAAAGAAGGTGCACCCTGGTTGATGTTGAAATCATTGACGGTTCCTTTATATTTGGGGAGGAAGCTCAGGAAAGTGGTATTTGTCCGCCACCATTTCAATAGTTTCTTTGAATAAGTTAAATTCAGACTGTAATAATCCAATTGGCCAAGATTTACAACAGTTTGATTGGTGTTTTGAGTGACTGCATCCTGTATCAGAACATCCAGAATATTATTAAGTGTGTGGTGATAATTGAAATTTACAAAAATTTCATTGGCAAAAGAATATCCAATCTCTGAAACATATGTGAGTTGAGGCTGTAAAAACGGATTGCCTTCACTAAAAGTATTAGCATCAATCAGGCGGCGAAAAGGATTCATCTGCTCATAATGCGGCCGATCAATTCTTCTGCCGGCATTCACATTGATGCGGTGCTTTTCAGAGATCTCATATTCTACATAAGCAGTTGGAAAAATCTGCGTATAGTTTCGGTCAAATTTCTGCCCGTTCAATACCTGTGTTCCATTAGCAAGGGTATGTTCTGCTCTGAGTCCTGCCTGCAAGCTGAATTTGCTAATCTTCTTGTTGAAGTTAATATAAGCAGCATTGATATTCTCAGAATACAAAAAATGGCTGCTTCTTAAACTGTCGAAAATCTCGGTGCCGTCTACTCTCTGAAAGAATTGCATATTCTTATCAGAATCCACTAAACTAGTCTTAACTCCGGCTTCAAAATTCAGATCTTTCCCCAATGGTTTACTATAATCTGCTTTCATTGAATACAGTTGCAAATCACCTATTGGTCTGTTGACCAAATAAGAAGTTTCCCGATCCCCACTGGTCCCATCTGTGTAAATAGAAGTGAATAACTGGTAGGTATTATTCCAATATTTTCCATAATCAAGGTGGACGGTAAGGTCTTGTCCAAGACTATCAAATTTATGCTGAATCTGAACATTTCCTTCAGCATTATAATATCTGTCACGGGAGCGGTTGGTAAAGTCAAAACTTCCTACGGCTGCGCCATTCTGACCGGTGACAGTCGAAATATTATCAGCATAAGGATTGAATAGATTGGCCACGCCGGCTCCTAAAAACGAAATGGTTGTTTTTGGAGTAATGAAATAATCCAGTCCTATTCTGGGGCTATAAGTATTGAATGGAAAAACGATATAGTTGTTATTTTGAAAGCGACTGATAACTTCTTCTCCATCGTAAAATTTACGATCAATTACCAAATGATTAAAACCCTTTCTATTAGCATAACTCATCTGTGTGAAAAAATTAATTTTATCTCTTTTGTAGCTGAAATGAAATGACGCATTATATTTTGCGTAAACACCCTGACCATATGTGGCACTGATGTTCCCATTATAGCCCTCCTGCCGGTTTCTTTTGGAGATAATATTGATTATCCCTGCATTTCCGGCTGCATCCCATTTAGCTGAAGGATTTGTAATCAATTCTATCTTCTGAATATTTGCAGAAGGCATTCCTCTCAACCAGTTAGCAAGATCCTGACCGGCCAGAGTAGAGGGTTTTCCATCCATCATGATGATTACTCCTTGTTTTCCGCGTAATGAAATCCGGGCATCCTGGTCTACCATCACACCGGGTAGTTTTTCCATCACTTCCAAAAGAGATGATCCAGTCTGGATTATGGAGTTTTCAATATTAACTACCGTCTTATCAGCCTGATGCTCTATGAATGGTTTTTCCGCTACAATATTGACCGCTTGTAATTCCTTAGTTTCAGTTACCATTTGTAAAAGTGCCTTCATTCTTGTTTGCCATCAGCCATTTTGAAATTAATCTCTTTCTGAAATGGCTTGTAACCAAGAAATTCTGCTTTAAGCAAATAAGAACCTTCCTGTACTCCGGTAAATTGAAAGCTGCCGGCTTCGTTTGTGGTCTCAACCTTATAAATGGTGCTGTCTGAAGATTTTTTGAGGAATACTGTGACGTAAGCGAGCGCTTGTTGCTGCTCATCTACAATTTTTCCGCTGATACCTTCTGATTGCCCAAAAGATTCAAAGCAAAGGGACATAATAATTACACTTAAAATGAATTTATGCATAGTGTTTTCTTTAAATTCTGGATCAATTAATTCAGTGCAGAAAGGAATAAACTCTTACTTCAGCTTTTCAAGTGAAGCTTTTGCTCTTGGATTTTCAGGTCGGATTTTGAGGGCTTGCTGATAACATTTTCTGGCTTCTTCCTTATTATTTAGTGAGAGATAAACATCACCCATATCATTCCAGGCTACTACTATTTTGGGGAATGTTTCTGTATAATATTTGTAGAGTAATAATGCTTTCTCTGGTTTTGATTCCTCCATCAACATATTACCAACTTCCAGTAAAATCATATCATCATCAACCGATATGCCTTCTTTTTCAAGCTCCGTAGCGAGATTTTTGACATTAGGCTTATCCAGGATATTATAAATCTTTTCTGAAAGTTCATCCCTGAATCCTGGTTTGGAATTGAGTACATCCTGTTCTATTTTGCCCTGGAAATAGAGTTGGGTTACATTGGGAAGGACCATATTTGTATTGACAGAACTCTCATTTGTTACCATATAAAAAACAAGTCCTTCTTCAGGCAATCTGATCATACGGGCATGATAAATTCCATTGCTTCCACCATTGTCTATCATCTTTGTCCCTCTTCTGCTTTTCATAATATTACAACCATAGCCAAATGATGACTGTCCGTCATAACCCTCCTCCAAAACATGTGGAGCAAACATTTTCTCAATGCTCGCTTTTGAAAGAATGGTGTTATTGCTGATAGCATTTATCCAAATCAGCAACTCATCATTGGAGGCCTCCAAACCTCCATTTGCCTTTAAATTCCAGTATGGACCTCCTCCTGAATTTTTAAAATTTTCCTGATGAGTGCCCCACCTGTTTCCATTTTTATATCCTGTTGCGATTGTGACATCCGGAGCTGTCGGATAATGATACCCAATATTTTTTATGCCAATCGGACTGAAAAGTTGCTGTTTTAAATAAGTCTCATAATCTAATCCTGAAACTTGCTCAATGATAATACCCAAAATACTCATTCCGACATTGGTGTAAATCGCCTTTTCACCCGGCTTAAACTGCAACTTAGAATCAAATGCTCTTTCTAAAAATGCGTCCGTTTTGATAATCTCATAATCTCCTCCATCATTCTGCAAAAACTCTACAAAACCCGATGAATGAGTAAGTAATTGGTGTAAAGTAATCTCAGCTTTATCCTGAGGAATATTGGGAAAATATTTTTTTAGGGGGTCTTTAACTGAGAGTTTGCCCTGTTCTTCCAGTTTCAAAATAGCTGCCGCGGTAAAGGCTTTTGTGATGCTTCCCATAGAAGCAACAGTGTTGGAAGTGAATGGGATTTTCCGTTCTTTATCAGCCCATCCATAACCCTTGTTAATTATAGCTTTTCCATCCTTAACTATCAGAAAAGCACCGGAGAAATTCCTTTCAAGTGCCAGTTTATTCAAGTATTCATCTATTAGTTTGATTCTATCTTCGTTGTTATGAAAGCCTGCCTCCATTACAATAGAGTGACCTGTTTCAGATTTAATTGTAGCTGATGAAGCAAACAACAAGCACAGGAATAATGGGATAATCTGTTTCATTTTTCAAATTTTATTATTCAAATTCAATTCCATAGAGGCCTCAACCCTTCTTCTTTATATTATCAAGAAGCACCCCGAAGTGTGTATCGATTACAGTTAATGGTCTCATTCCCATTTTCAAAAAGGTATAATGCATATCCCCCTGACTGATGGAGGGAGAATGTTTTTTTTCTTTTGCAAACAACTCAGAAATAAACCTTGCTCCAAGCTTATAACTGAGTGCCTGTCCGGGCCAATTGCTCACCCGGGTGATCTCCCTGTCTGCAATTTCGTCCTGTCCATAAATGTGATCCTGCCAAAATTTGTGTGCCAATTCTTTTGACCAGCCGGCATGATGTATTCCTGCTTCCAGCACCAGTCTGGCAGAGCGCACCAGATCCCATTCCAGCCATCCGAGATAGCTGAAGTCATCTTTCATCAATCCAAGCGCTTTGCCCTGGTACTCCACATAGCATGCCCATCCCTCAAAATTTCCGGGATAAATACTTTGTTCCTGCAAAATGTCAGGATGATGCTCAGCTCTGATACTGGCTTGCAAGTGATGCCCGGGTATCGCTTCATGCATATACAGCCATTCAATCATCCGCTTATTATATCGCTCTCCGTAGAAATTATATTGAAAAACATCCTTACCAAAGGCATTCTGCGTTCGGTTTAGATAGATTCCGGGAGGAGTATGAGCTCCTGCACCGGGCCATTCCATTGGATAGATTTCAGGAATACGGAGATCTCCTGCATATGATTTCAAACTGCGTCTTGCAATACTGTCCACTCTTCCAAATGCTTCAAGAATCAACTTTTTATCCGACAAATAGAAAGAATCATGGTTAAGAAAAACATACATTTCTTCTAATGAAGCAAATCCATTTTTCTTTCTGATTTGATCTATTTCTGCATTGATCCGGCTCACTTCTTCCATACCGAAAGCCATAATTTCTTCAGGACTTATTTGAAGTGTGGTTATTTTTTTAATGAAATGGCTGTACCATTTGTCTTTTTGATAAAATCCATAGATACCCCCTGAAGTAATCTCCCTGCCTTTTGCCACCCAAGCCATTTCCAGTTGGACCCGTTCAAGCTGAAAGGTGCATTCGTACTTCAGGTGATCAAAAGCTATTTTATCACTTGCAGAGAATTCTTTGGATGAAAATGTTGCTAAATCAGAATTGAATTTCGAGAAAAATTGCTTCTGTTCTTCCAATTTAGTTATTTCCGGAATTCTCTGAAAGTAGGTTCTGTAATCGTAGGTAAATGCGGGAATCTCCAGCTGCTGCAATCCTTCCGTGTAGGATACAAGGAGATTATCCAAATCCTTGGTTTGTTGTGCATGGCAAAAAGGAATTAGGAAGAAAAGCCCAATAATATAGCTGGAAAATATTCTCATGATTGCGCTTTTTTCAACCAGTTCAGGACTATTTCAGAAACGCCGATTTGGTAGGGTCCGGGATTGTTGTGTGCATCCTGAAATCCCGAAGTAATATGCATTCCATGATCAGCTTGTGGTACTATTATAAAATCGGTGGAGCCCTTCTTATAATAATCCATTGTTTGCTTCAGAATCTCATGGTCTTCCTTTGAGGCTATATAGTCATTTTCTCCCCACAGCAAGAGTGCCTTCCCATTGAATGTACTCCATAATCCGGGATAATTAAAAGCATACAGTTCATCATTATAAGCCCTTGATCTGAGATCAAAAGCAGAGAGGTAATTGCGACAAACAGGATTCTTCAGCGCTGCCTGTTCTGTCGTCAATTTATCAACAAAATAGTAAGCGCTGCAGGCACAAAATTCTTTGATAAAATCATCCGTCTCCACAGGATTCATGTCTAATGCTGCAGAAATGGTTCTCCTGGTTTTAGCCAGATATTCGATGAAATTTGAGCCGATTGTGCCATATGCGATGATTCCTTTGACCTTTGTTTGCTGACTTACAAGTGGAGCAAAAACACCTCCCATACTATGTCCAATAATATAAACGGCATTCGAGTCAACATCAGCTCTGGCTTTAAGTGCCCTAATGGAAGCCACATAACTATTACTTTCTTCCATAAAGCTCAATTCTTCACAAGGTGTACTCAGGCCTGCATTGTCACCCATTCCGGGTTTTTCTAGCCTGGCACATATAAAACCTGATCTGCTAAGCTGATTGAGCAACTGAATTTCACTCCTGCTGGTATCAAATGGAGTATCCAGGGAATAACACCCTATGCCACCTATAAACACTATCAGCGGCATCCTTCCTTCCGAACTTACGGGTTTGCTGAGGACTATTCTTTGAGGACCAACTGCTGTAATGGATGAGGTATATTCCATCGAAATATCTGAATAACTCTCTTCCGGAAATGAGCTGAAAACGGCATTCCCTTTGATGACTTTCTTATCCCGGATCAATTCAAATGAAAATTTGCTTCCTGATTTCTGTCCTGATAATACCGCAAATACTTCAGCGGTGCTTGATACAGGCTTATCCTGCAATTTGATCATTATATCACCTCTTTTCCAGCCTGCGTTTGAGGCAGTTGATTGTGCAAACACTTCGTTTACCAATACACCAGCCACCTCATTAATGCCCATAATGCTTTTGGCATCTTCCGTCAATGGTTCCATTCGAATTCCCAAAAACACCCGTCTGGGTAATGTCTGAGATGCCAGTGATTCAGCTAATAATATTAGAAGCAATACAAGTGTATTACTTTTGAGAAGACCATTTTTCATATTGAATATTTTAAGAATTGTCTTTGCTATTTTGAGCAATGGTTTTCATTACTTTTTCAGCGATCAGGAGTTCCTGTTCACTGATTCCATTCAATGCGGCTTTTCTGTATGACAGTACAATGGGTGTGATTTGATTGATCAGATCTTTGCCGGTAGGTGTTATACTCAGATGCATTTGTCTTTTGTCAGAAGCCAGTATGTCCCGAACTATATACCCACTTTCTTCCAGCGCCTGAATCATTCTGGTAATGGATGCCTTATCCTTGAAAACTCTTTCAGCGATAGCAATCTGGTTTATACCCGGCTCATCGTGTAAGGTTTTCAATAGCAACCACTGATCCACTGTAATGTGAAAGCTGTTTTTTTTCAATTGACTCTGGGCAAACTGTCTGTAGGATTTGATGGCTTTCTCCAAATGATAGAAAAATACTTTTTCCAACTTTTCCATTGCACAAATATAAATCATTGGTTGATATATCAACTATATTAATCGACGGAAATGGGAGTTATTCGGATGGAAGTATTGTGAAGGATTGAAAATGAAAATGTTGCCGACTTCTTCTTTCCCATTATTTATACTAATCATCACAACATCTCAATTTTACAGGGTTTTGGTCTTGCTAATTTATTAGCAAGCTTTTTACTTTTTTGCTTCTTTTCTAATTCAATATCAACTCTCTAACCAGCTCATGGACTCTTCCAATAAATTGGCAGAACCTATTTCAGCCTCGAAGTAACCCGCCCCAAAACATTGTCTCAACTTTGATGGTTTGTATGGGGATTTTAACCTGATAAAAGTTAATTTTGCGCCACATTTAAACCTAGCCATCTATGAGTAATATAAGCATCCCTTCAGCTTTTCAAAACAGGCATATAGGGATATCGGACGATCAATTGTCCCACATGTTGAAATACATCGGAGTTTCATCCCTTGAACAACTGGTAAATGAAACTATTCCTGCCTCTATACGCATTCAGGGTGAGCTGGATATTCCGGATGCTCTAAGTGAAGCAGATTATCTGGAAAGCCTGAAGAAAATTGCTCTTAAAAACAAAGTAAATAAATCATTCATCGGCTACGGTTATCACGGAACTGTAACTCCTAGTGTGATTTTGAGAAATGTTTTTTCAAATCCGGGATGGTACACACAGTATACTCCATACCAGGCTGAAATTGCGCAGGGTAGACTGGAGGCATTGTTGAATTATCAAACAATGATCAGCGATTTGACTGGTCTTCCTATTGCAAATGCTTCTCTTCTTGACGAAGCTACTGCAGCAGCTGAAGCGATGGCTATGTTTTTCCATGTCAAAAATAAAAAAGTAAAGGAAGCTTCTAAGAATAAATTTCTGGTAGCTGATACAGTTTTACCTCAGACCATTGATGTCTTATTGACCAGAGCCCAGCCTTTGGATATTATAGTAGAAATTGTCTCTATGGACAATATGCAGGTGGCGGAAGATGTCTTTGGTATACTATTACAATATCCGGACAAAAATGGTCAGGTCAATTCTTTCAAAGCATTGACAGAAACCATGAAGACACACGATATCGCTGTCACAGTGGCAGCCGATATCATGAGCCTTGTCATATTGCAAGCACCGGGAGAATGGGGTGCAGATGCAGTTGTCGGAAACTCTCAAAGATTTGGAGTGCCCATGGGTTTCGGAGGTCCTCATGCTGCATTTTTTGCAACTAAAGAAGATTACAAAAGATTGATTCCGGGCAGAATTATTGGTATGTCTGTAGACAGCCATGGGAAACCGGCACTCAGAATGGCTTTGCAGACGAGAGAGCAACATATCAGAAGAGAAAAAGCAACTTCAAATATCTGTACTGCTCAGGCCCTGTTGGCAATCATGGCCAGCATGTATGCTGTGTATCATGGTCCGGAAGGCTTGAAATATATTGCTGAGGATATCCATCAAAAGGCTATTCACCTGGCATATGGTATTCAGAATGCCGGATTCGAGGTAGTTCATCAGCAATTTTTTGATACTGTTTTGGTAAAAGTATCTCCCGTGGATGCTGATTCCTTCAAGGCACATAGTGAATCGCTGAACTACAATTTTGGATACGATGGAGAATACATCAGACTGGCGGTGGATGAGACTCACTCGCAAAGAGATATTGAGGAAGTCATCAGTCTTTTTAATTTGGTAGGTAAAGGTCAGGCACTTTCTGATTTACGCTTTGGTATTTCTTCAGAATTACACAGACAGACTGAAATTCTAACCCATCCTATTTTCAATACGCATCACACAGAGACAAAAATGATGCGCTACATCAAGCGTTTAGAAAATAAAGATTTATCATTGGTTCATTCAATGATCGCTCTTGGATCATGCACGATGAAGCTGAATGCAGCAACGCAATTGATACCTGTCAGTTGGGAGAATTTTTCTTCCATACATCCATTTGCTCCGGTAGAACAAACAGCAGGTTACAGACAGGTTTTTGAAGAACTGAGTGATGCTTTGTGCAAAATCACAGGATTCACAGCTTGTTCTCTACAGCCCAATTCAGGTGCTCAGGGAGAGTATGCAGGCTTATTAACAATTCGCGCCTACCACCTTGACAGAGGCGACCAGCACCGTGTCATCACATTGATTCCATCCTCAGCACATGGAACCAATCCCGCCAGCGCAGTCATGGTAGGGATGGATGTGATTGTTGTGAAATGCGACGAACAAGGGAATATCGATATTGAGGATTTGCGCAGCAAGGCCGAACAATACAAAGACACGCTATCAGCTTTGATGGTGACTTATCCATCCACGCACGGAGTATTCGAAGAAGGAATTCGTGAAATATGTGAGATCATCCATCAAAATGGAGGTCTTGTGTACATGGATGGAGCCAATATGAATGCACAGGTAGGATTGACCTCGCCGGGTCTAATCGGAGCGGATGTTTGCCACCTGAATCTTCATAAGACATTTGCGATTCCTCATGGTGGAGGTGGTCCGGGCATGGGTCCTATTTGTGTGAATGATAAACTGGCTCCTTATCTTCCGGGTCATCCTGTTGTGACCACCGGGGGAAGTAAAGCAGTGTATGCTGTTTCAGCAGCTCCATGGGGAAGTGCCAGTATACTTTTGATCAGCTATGCATATATCAAAATGCTGGGCAAAATAGGAGTGGCAGATGCGACCCGCTATGCCATTTTGAATGCTAATTATATGAAAGCAAGATTGGAGAAATCATATAAAATCCTGTACACAGGCAAAAATGGACGCGCAGCGCATGAGATGATCATCGACCTCAATCCATTTAAAGCGATCGGAGTCCAGGCAGAAGATGTTGCTAAACGTCTTATTGACTATGGCTTCCATTCTCCCACTTTATCTTTCCCTGTTGCAGGAACATTGATGATCGAACCAACTGAAAGTGAAGACATGGCCGAGCTGGACAGATTCTGCAATGCGATGATACAGATCAGAGAAGAGATCGATGAAATCGCAAGAGGTGAGTTTCCTGAGAAGAGCAATGTTCTGCATAATGCTCCTCATACAGCTGAATTATTGACTGCTGATGAGTGGGATCTTCCTTATAGCAGAGAAAAGCTGCGTATCCGCTGCCATATCTCAGACTTGGTCACAAATTCTGGCCATCTGTGGGAAGAGTTGATAATGCATATGGGGACAGAAATCTGGTTTGTACCTGTCCGCCGATTGAGAGTTATATGCAGGCGTAGATGAGTTGTTGTTTGTTAAGAGCT
The DNA here is from genome assembly GCA_016706365.1 of Saprospiraceae bacterium. GTDB lineage: Bacteria > Bacteroidota > Bacteroidia > Chitinophagales > Saprospiraceae > SLDF01. The sequence continues at coordinate 41,382 of JADJJU010000016.1, read as the reverse complement.
TTGACTGATTATCGTCTAGTTAAAATTGTTTATATTTAATTTGAAAGTTAGGCCTGAAAGTCTTTTTTGAAACTTTCCTGTCAAACTATACATTTTACATTTAACTCAAATTCGAAAGGACAATGACAACAATTAATGCTATACTTAAAGAAATGAAGGATGTTCCTGTAAACCGACTGGAAGAGGTTTACCAGTTTGTTACATCAATGACTTCAAATGTTAAACAACCGTCTCGCAGTAATATTAAACTGCGTAAAAGATTCTTTCATCAGGCGGAATTTTAAAAGAAATGAGCGATGAAGATTATGCTGATTTTATAAGCCAAACCAGAAAAACGAGAGGCAGCTTTTTGATCGCAAAATTAGTTTATGAAGCCGGCTATGCTGGATACCGATATTCTTTCGGAATTTTTAAGGGGCAATCCGAAGGTTATTTCCAGACTGGATGGCCACCTTGAGGAATACGGATTCATAAGTTTTAGTATTATTACCTACTACGAAACCGTGAATGGACTTTTTTATATAAAGATGCAAAAAAGCAATTGGCAAAATTTGAAGAATTCGCAGAATTAAACAAAGTTATTCCGTTGACATTACCAATGGCAAAAGTCGCGGCAGCAATTCAAGCAAATCTGCGTAACAAGGGAACTGAAATCGGACATACAGATACTTTGATTGCAGGGATTGCAATAACGAGTGAGCTTCAACTTGTCACTAATAATACTAACCATTTCAAACGAATAAAAGACCTAGACCTAGCGAACTGGCTTGACTAGAAAAATCCTGGCATTATTTCCTGTAATAAGTACAGATTTAGGTATACAGTATTCAATAGCAAGTACTTATTTTCCATAAAAATCCCAGCTCAATCGGATTCTGTGTTGAAAATGTGGCAGTATTTCATTTCCTTCTGCTTGAATATGATTGTTTCTGCGAAACTCCTCTGAGTCCAGTTCAGCAGGAATTCCTGTAGTTGAGGAATATCGGTTGTATAATCCAACAGTAAAATCAAAGTCCAGGCTGAGTCGGGAGCCCAGTTTTATGACAATGCCCATTCCACCCATAATTCCTGTTCTCCAGGTTCTTTCAGTATGATGGATTCTTCTGAAATATTCGCAGTCATTGATGCATACCCATGTCCTTAAATCATGCTTATAGTAATCCTGAGTAAGGTTCAATATCCAATACTTTCTGCTTGAATTTTTAAATCCGAAATACTTGCGGATACCTATGTTTCCTGAAATATCTCTCGCCTTGTATTCTGAAAACACAGTTCCGTTGATACTACTTCCATATCCTAATTCTGCTAGAATTGCATGCCTGGAGCTGATTCTTCTTTCAAATCCCATATGTAATCTGGGAATTGCAATATCTGCATTGCGGATAACAAATGGAAAAACATTTACCTTAATAGCAAAATGCGGAATTTCAGATTTTACAACTTCATCCTGTGTTTGGGCAGGGAGTATGATGGAAAGAGTACAAAAAAGAATCAGAAAGCTTCTTATCATTTCATTCAATCTTAATCCGGCACAACTAATGTTGAAAGCAATCTTGGAGCTGCGGGATTTGAATAATCCCATTGATGCAGTTTTTTAGGTCCAACCAATAATAACAATCCATTTCTGGCAATCGCATCGTGCACATTCACACCTTCAATATGGTGCAATATTTTGACATCGGCCGGATTCTTAACATCAAGAATAAAGAAGCCATTTTCGAGATCACAAATGAAGAGCAAATTTCCATCCAGGGCCAATCCTGCCGGGTTTTCAAAATCAGTGTATGCTTTGATTAATTGAGGATTTTCCTTGTCTCTGATATCCAAAACTTCCAGCTGATTTGTCTCTGTAAATCGACAGCCTTCCACAGTCCTTAAAGTAACAAATGCAACAGTATCATTGGCAACTACGGGATCACAAGCCTGTACATGCTGGTATACACTGATATATTCAGGACGTCCTGCAGCATCTCTGGAAAAAATATGCATGCCGCTTTGTCCTCCGATCAACAGAAATTCGCCCAGAGGAAATAATGTCTCAATATCGAAGGCTACTCTCTGCTCATCCATCAATTCAGGATTCAGAGGATCAGTTAAACTGAATGTTTTCAAGCTTGGTCCACTAATTACATACAGATTATTACCAATAATGCTGAACCTTGCTAATGATCCTCCTTGTCCTATATTTCCTGAGGGGCTTGCATCCTTGCTGCAAGAGAAAATGCTGAGTATTACAAACATCAAAAAAAGAATGGAATTTTTCATGAGTTTCATTGGATTAAATGGAACAATCAGGTATCAACATAGAATCTCTCACCCAGCCTTCAACAGTTTTTCCGGGATCCGGGCACTGAAAATATCCGGAATTTTGATCCGGAAGATTTCCTGAATTTGGAAAAACTCCCTCCTTTCTGCTTAATTCCATAGCCTCAGCAATATTATGAATATCGATGACGACCAACTCACTAAATTGATCCGTATACAAATAATGATCTTTGATAGCCACTTCTGTAGTGCCGACAATGGAGAGAAAGTGAATAGGAACCGGAGTTTCCGGATTGGAGTTATCGATGATATGAACTCCTTTTGCTTTTTCAATCGCAAAAATATATTGTTGAAAAACATAAATTCTTTCAAGGGAGGAGATTGCTCTGGGTGATTCAATTTTGATATCCAGATCAATGGAGTCACTGTACATAGGTACCCAGCCAATTACTTTTATAGTATCATAGCTTTTATAGCATCCACAAAGAAGTATAGCTGGTATAAAAATTGAAAGAATAAATGTATTTTTCATGTTTGAACATATTGCTTAAAAAATAAATGCACAATCAAAAGTCCAAAAGTTAATACGGAAAAATTAACTTCTGGTTGGAGATTTATATGGATAATAATGAAATTTGCTGAGGGCAAATCTGGACTTATTCTCCCGGCAATACTTATATGTATTTCAGTGTTGGATAAAGAAAGAAATTCCTGAACCCGATCTTATTAAACCCACTTACCTCACGCGATAAGTTCGCTCCAGCTCTCTGGTAGTGTCACGTTCCTTGATGGTTTCTCTTTTGTCATAGGACTTCTTGCCTTCAGCCAGATAAATTTCAAGCTTGATAAAACCGCGGTCATTTACGAACATTCTGTAAGGGATGATGGTGATACCTTTATCTTCAGCTTTTTTACTCAGCTTTTTGAGCTCAGATTTATTCAGAAGCAATTTTCGGTCCTTTCTGGTATCGTGATTATTATATGCTCCCTGCTGATATTCCTTTATATACAAGCTGTGAACCCATAATTCACCGCCATTGAAAAAACAATAGGCATCACTCAGATTAGCGTGTCCGGCCTTTATGGATTTGACTTCTGTTCCTGCTAGCATAATCCCTGCTTCAAATGATTGAAGAAAATGATAATCATGCTTTGCCTTCCTATTCTTTATTTCTATTGTTTTCAACATTATACATTTATTTGTTCAATGCGAACCGCTGTACCATATGCCAGAATTTCCGATGCTCCCTGCATAATGGCAGAAGTAGTGAAACGAACATTGATGACAGCATTTGCACCCATTCTTTCTGCATCTGCTTCCATCCTTAAAATTGCCTCTTCTCTTGCACCCACCATCAGATTTGTATATGCTTCGATTTCTCCACCCACCATTGTTTTAAACATTGCGCCAATATCCTTGCCAATATGTCTTGCTTTTACTGTGCTTCCACGTGCAATGTCAATTACCTCAGCAATTATATAACCGGGAATGAAATCAGTAGTAGTGATGAACATATTAATTTATTCTTTTCATTGGGTATTCCATCTTCTTCTTTTCACCATTTTTCTCGCCTTCTATCCAGGCCATGATCAGCGTATCAGAGATCTTGCGATAATTGATTCTCTGTGGAAAATCATGCGCTTTATTCTCAAATACAAAGGTAGCCTTTTGAGTGTTTACTAATGAAAAGATAGTTGATTCATTATTGTTTTGGCCTTTGACTTTTGCGATGTAGTGAATGCCCGAATCATCATACACGAGTTGAATCACTTCCTTGAGAATAGTATCTCTGCCATTTAATGCAAACCCCTTGCCTCTAAGTTCCTTCTCACTAACAAATTCCCATTTTTCCATTTCTGCTCCGGATTCGATTTTCCAGGTACCTATGATAAACTGCAGATCCAACCATGCTTTATTCAAATCAAGTGTTTGCGCTGTAATATTACCAGGCATACAAAGTGAAAGAAAAGCAAGCATAGAATAAATATATGTAGATCTGTTGTTCATATTAAGGCCTTGGTTTTATTGAAGCAAAACAATTATTTCCGTTAAATAATTCATTGCTAATCACTTACAAAAACTTCTAAATTTCAGGAAATTAAATGTTCTTCATGATGAAATCAGTCATCTTAGTGTACAAATGTAATCTTGCTGTTCCGCCATAAATCCCATGATTTCTGTTCGGATAAAAATAAGTATCAAATTGCTTGTTTGCCTTAATCAAAGCATTTGCCATTTCTACTGTATGCTGAAAATGAACATTATCATCCGCCATTCCATGAACAAGCAGGTATGAGCCCTTTAGTCTGTCAGCAAAATAAACAGGTGAATTATCCTTATAGCCGGATGCATTCTCTTTTTCAGTTCGCATATATCTTTCGGTGTAGACGGTATCGTACCATTTCCAGTTAGTAACAGGGGCGACAGCGATGGCCGCCTTGAAAACATCATTTCCCTTTAACAAACAAAGAGAGGACATATAGCCTCCGTAGCTCCAGCCAAAAATGCCAATTCTGGATGCGTCTGCATAAGGCAGTTTACCAAGATATTTGGCGGCTTCTATCTGGTCAATAGTTTCATATTTTCCAAGCTGCAGATAAGTCATTTTTCTGAATTCCTGCCCACGTGCACCAGTTCCTCTGTTATCTACACAAGCAACTATGTATCCTTTCTGTGCCAACATTTGAAACCAAAAGTAATTTGCTCCTTTCCAATTATCGGTCACTTGTTGACTATTCGGTCCGCCATACAAGAACATAAAAACGGGATACTTTTTAGCGGGGTCAAAATCAGCAGGTTTGATCATATATCCATTCAAATCCACTCCTTCCGAAGTCTTGAAATTGAAAAAATCCAGGGACGTCATTCCATATTCTTTTTGCAGCTCTGCCATACGCTGATTATTCTCCAGCGTACGGATCTGCTCGCCTTTCCTGTTAAATACTCCAATTACAGGGGCAGTATTGGCAGTCGAATGCGTGAGCACATAAAAGTCATACGAAGCACTGAATTGGGCACTATTCCATCCGGATGCAGTAGACAATGTTCGTGTTTTCCCGGATTTGATATCCATTTCATACACCTCTCTTTGCATGGGAGATTTAGCAGCAGCCTGATAAAATATTTTGTTGTTATCTGCATCTGCTCCATAAAAAGAGGTGACATCAAAATTGCCTGAAGTCAGTTGCTTTTTGAGTTTGCCGTTTGCTTCGTACCAGTAAAGGTGTTGATACCCATCCTGTTCACTTGACCAGATAAAACCATTTCCGCCAGGCAAAAAAGTCATATCATCATGAATATCGATATACCATTCATTTTTTTCTTCCATAAATACTTTGGAAGTTCCTGTCTGAGGACTGACCTGCATCATTTGAAGGTGATTCTGATGTCGGTTCATAACAAAAGCAAGCAATTGATTTTCCGGTGACCATTTGATTCTTGGAATGTACATATCATTGAGATCTCCCAGGTTACATGCTATGGATTTGTTCGTAGCCAGATTGTAAATATGCAAACTGATGACCGCATTCTTCTCGCCAACTTTCGGATACTTAAAGGTGACAGGTGTAGGATACATGCCATCATTGTAGGTTTCCATTGTAAATTGTGGCACTTCGGATTCATCAAATTTGATAAAAGCCAGATATTTACCATCAGGAGACCATTCGAAGGCTCTCGTAAGTGCAAACTCTTCTTCATACACCCAATCCGCAGCTCCATTGATAATCTTATTACTCATTCCATCCTGGGTAACGGGAGTTAATTTATTGCTTTTAAGATCCTTCAGCATGATATTATTATTCACAATAAATGCGATTTTGCCCCCATCAGGACTCAAATGAGCATACATTTGTTTAGCAGCATCATGTACTGTGCTGACTGATTTGCTTGCACGATTATATACATAGTAATTTGCAACTTTGCTGTATCTGTAGATACTTTCAGGATCTGTCTCCAGCAGTACAAGTGATTGATCTTCACTAAAGGTATATCCTGAAATTTTTATTCTTTTACCATCGGCAGTTTGAAGGGTTTCTGCATTGAGCAATGTATCCTGCAAAGTACCGGTAGCAATATCATATCGGCGAATTGCATTGTTTTCTAGCCTTAAATAATGTTTCCCATTTGCTGTAAAATTAAATCCCGGGACAGATTTGCTTTGAAATGTATTCTTTGCCCAAATATCTTCGAGCATGATCTCCTTCTGTGCCCGGAGCAGAGGGAAAATCAATAAAAAACAGAGGAGCAAAGTGAATAGTCGTGTCATAATGAAATGTTGTTTTTCAAATGGAGTAACGAATATAATGTAATGAATGTAACATTGTATGATCAGTCAGATCACACACCCGGCTCTATGGCAGTAGAAGATTACAAAGATATTCAATTTGTCTGCCTATTAATATTTTCCATAAAAAGTTAATCAAGTCAAAACTTGCTATTTTTGTGCGATATAAGCATTAAATATTTTTATAATAACATGAATTCAGCAGGGCTCATTTTTCTGGATACAGCTCCGGCTGCATTACATAACTTTTCGCTTGTCTTCAATTTACTGGGTATTTTGATCCTCACAGTAATAGGTAATTTTGTATTCAGAACTTTTTATGACAGGTTTATCTGGAAGGCGACACAGATCATGCGCAATGATCCTACCAGTTATAAATTTATAGCACATGCCGGTACAGCAATTATTTATATCGTTGGTATCAGTTTTGCCATATATGAAACACATCCACTTCGCACTGTGGCAAAATCTCTTCTGGCTGGTGCAGGAATCCTGGCTCTGGCTATTGGTCTTGCCTCCCAGCATGCGCTAAGTAATATAGTCAGTGGAGTATTTATCGTGATTTTCAAACCTTTTAGAGTCAACCAACGCATTAAAATCAAGGATACCTTACATGGAATTGTGGAGGATATCACACTTCGGCACGTTATCATTCGCGACTTTGAAAACAGAAGAATCATTATTCCCAACTGAGTCATCTCTCAGGAAATCATTGTAAATGCAGACATTGAAGACAATCGGATTTGCAAATGGGTGGAAGTATTTGTCTCATATAATTCTGACCTGGATCTTGCTAAGTCAATAATAGCTGAAGAAATAGAAAAACATAAATTCTTTGTAGACAATCGTACGAAGGAACAAGTCGATTCCGGGTTGCCAATTGTTCCTGTCAGGGTCATTTTACTCGGAGACCATGGAATATTATTGCGGGGCTGGGCCTGGGCGATGAACTCTGCAGAAGCCTTTGAATTGAACTGTGATCTTCTTGAAACTATCAAAAAAAGATTTGATGCCTGTGGTATTGTTATACCTTATCCGCAGCAAGTAGTACATTTTGCAAAACAAAATTTATCACCGGATCAAACCATCAACTAATGTCAAAAAAAAGGAGGAAAAGCCACCATATCAAGAAACCCGGCCTGGCCCCCGGAACATTGATTTTTGCAGGCCATAGAAGTCTTGATATACCTTATCTGGATGGCTGGATGTACAATTCTGAGACACTAAAACCCCTAAATGATTCTTTGGATGAAAATGCTACAGAAGAGGGGCTAAACTTTTGGTATGATCTGAGAGGTTTGCATGATGTGGATCTGATTCAAAAGATTGGATTAAAATTCAAAATACACCCTCTTGGCCTCGAGGATATCTTGCATCCCGGACAGCGACCTAAATTTGATGAGTTTGATGATGGAAATTTAATTTTTCTTACAGCACTTAGTTTTAATGCCGATAATTTACTGGTCACAGAGCAAATCGGAATATTCTTCAAGCCGGGTTTGGTTATTTCATTTCAGGAAAATGAATCTGATTTATTTGAACCTATCAAAGAAAGATTTTTGAAAGAAGGATCCAGGCTCAGGCAGAAAAACAGCACTTATCTTGTATATGCCCTGATGGATCTTGTTGTCGATCAGTATTTTGAAGTTTTGGATAAAATAGAAACTCAAATTCAGGATCTGGAGTCAGACATTTCAGATAATGAAAATCATCAGTTCAAACACCATTGGCATTTAATGCGGGGCGATATACTATTGATGAGAAAAATTACCCTCCCCCTGAGAGAGGTTGCAAACAGACTCCAAAAACTTGAAGATCCATATGAGGCAGATCAACACTATCTCTACATCCGGGATTTGTATGATCACATACTGAATATTACTGAAGCGCTAGAAACCTGCAGAGAATCATTGGTAGGGGTAAATGATTTGTATCAAAACCAAATTAATATGCGCACCAATAAAATCATGCAGGTGTTGACTATCATTTCTACCATTTTTATTCCGATCACATTTATAGTCGGAGTATATGGCATGAATTTCAGAGTCATGCCTGAACTGGAATGGAAGCATGGTTATTATGCTGTATGGGGATTAATGATTTTCATGGCTGGGGCTATGATTGTTTACTTTAAAAAACAAAGATGGTTCTAAGAAGCTGCAAGCTTCAAGCTTCAAGTTGAACAGCCAGGTGTGTGTACTCGTAGCTGGAAGCTACTTCGGGCAGTGTGGGAAAGTCGCAAGGCGTAAAGGCATAAGTAAACAGCCAAAACTGCTTGGAATAAGCTGTGAACGGCGAGTTGCCAGAGAACATCCGGGAAGAAGCTGCCTTCTTGTTTTTAGCGCCAGCCATCACCTTTATATTTTCTGCAGCTACGCTTTGAAAATATAAAGACATCACTTTTTCATGGCTTGATCCATGAAAAAACATCACCTTTCAAGCCGTAGGCGCAGAAAGACATCACTTCGCTACGACTACCTCCCCGGAATTTGGCGCACTCTCCGAAGCCTGTTTTTGATACTTTGCCTCAATGGCTGTATATTAGCATACTTTTTGCTTATACAGATATCGTGAAACAAAGACTCCTTTCAGTAATTTATATTTTACTGCTGTTGAATACGCACACAATGCTTGCGGATCAGCGATGGAATCCCTTTGATATAAAAATCGGACTGCGCACTGGGTGGATTCTATGCGAAATGCACATGTTTATCAGATTGATACGCAGAAAGTAGATCTTGTGGCCATTCCTGATGATACACTTAGCACTCAGGTTACTGACACTTTGGCGCCGGTCAAAGCTTCGGTTTTGGTTTCAGAGAATGATCCTGAAAATCCATTTGAAGTGGTCCGGGTACCAAAGTCAGATATTAATTTCGAAGATCCATTACTGGAGAATGTAACTAAGCGGGTTGATAAAGATTTTCTATTTACCATTTTGATGATTCTGATGATTTGTCTGGCCGTATTAGTGGGCTTGTACAGAACTTTTATTGTCAAACTGTACAAATCCATATGGAATGACAATTATTTAAAGCTTTTATATCGTTCGGTAAATGAACCCATCAGATTTAGATTTGGGGCATTTTATTTATTATATTTTTTAAATGCCGGCTTGTTCATTTATTTGAGCTTAGGTTTGCTCGGTAAAAATGAATGGCAGGAGGGACCGGTACTTTTATTGGCTTGTATAGTGATTGTTTTCCTCGTTTATGGCGTCAAACATTTGGTCTTATACTTCCTTGGTGCCCTGTTTCCGGTATCTAAAGAAAGTTTTCAGTTCAATTTTACCATACTGCTTTATAATTGTCTTTTAGGAATTTTGCTTGTTCCTATCAATGCAATTATGGCTTTTGCTGTTGAAGAAATTGTAATAATTGCTGCGTATTCGGGTTTGGCATTGAGTTTGTTGTTTTATGCATTAAGGCAATTGAAAGGATTAATTCTTGGGATGAATTTTTTATCAAAAAACTTTTTTCATTTTTTTATCTATCTTTGCGCTGTCGAAATCGGACCGGTTTTCATTTTATGGAAATTGTTCCAGTCGGTTTGATCACTTATCGGTGAATTATTAACTAACACCCGCCGGATGCCAGCAATGACTACAGCCGTTATTGAGAATTATAAGAAGATCCAAACGATTCTAATCTCCCAACCGCAACCTCAAAGATCTCCATATTTTGAATTAGAGGAGAGGTACAAACTTCAAATAGACTTCAGACCTTTTGTCCAGGTAGATCCTGTGACGGAGAAAGAGTTTCGCAAGTTTAGAATCAGACCTGATGAATTTACTGCAGTCATTTTTACTTCTAAGAGTGCTATTGAGCACTTTTTTAGAATGTGTGAAGAGATGCGCATCAAAATGTCACAGGAAACCAAATATTTTTGCAGCAGTGAAGCAGTTGCCAATTATCTTCAAAAATTTATTTTGTATCGCAAACGCAAAGTTTTTGTCGGTACCAAATCAATTGAAGATCTGGCCAATTACTTTAGCAAGCACAGTAAAGAGAAATTTCTACTTCCCTGTTCGAATCTTGGAAGTCTGGATGTTGTGAAATTTTTGGAACTAAAGAAAGTTAATTTTCAGGAAGCTCTAATGTATAGGACTGTCAGTGCAGATTTGTCTGATCTAAAGGATATTACATATGATGTCCTGGTGTTTTTCAGTCCGATTGACCTACAATCTTTGTATGAAAACTTCCCTGATTTTAAGCAAAACGAAACCCGGATTGCTGTTTTTGGAAACTTTACATTGAAAGCGGCTGAAGACTGCGGGCTTTTTGTCAATATAAAAGCACCTGCTGCAGAAGCACCTTCGATGACTATGGCTTTGGAAAATTACCTTCGAGTTTCAAACAAGTAGATCTCATTAAAAATAGTAAATACCCCGATTCGCAAGTCTCGGGGTATTTTTATTTTACCATTTAGCATATGGATTTGATTACTAATATTCAGGCGGGCTTTTTGAAGCCACTTCCGGGCGAACTTGCACAGCTCAAAATGGCCCATGCATTCCGTCGCAAACTCTGGCCGGCTTCTGCGGAAGCCAGGGATGCCGGTGTTCTGGTTTTACTCTATCCCCGACAGGATGAGTGGCATATTGTGCTTATTCAGCGTAGTACTCGATTTCAGAATGATCGCCATAGTGGTCAGATCAGTTTCCCTGGTGGCAAAAAAGAAGCATCTGATAAAGATTTTATCGATTGCGCTTTCAGAGAAGCCGAAGAAGAAATAGGACTACAATCTGGAGGAATCAATGTGCTGGGCTCTCTCACTCCCTTGTATGTTCCGGTTTCAGAATTTCTCGTCCATCCCATCGTTGCTTATTGTGATTTCACGCCTGTATTTATTCCTCAGGAGTCGGAAGTCGCAGGGGTACTGGAAGTCCCGTTTGACTTTTTTGTACAGCCTGAAAAACTTGGACGTACAGATCTGCCTCTCAGCAACCAGATGCTCATCAAAGATGTTCCTTACTTTGACATTCACGGACATATTGTTTGGGGTGCAACAGCCATGATTCTGAGCGAACTATTGACTTTGAGTGGTCACTGGGATTAATCCCTGGAGTTTTTCATATTTTTGTGACAGAATTATTCCGGCAGCTCTGCATCAATGTCAAAGTCCGGAAAAGAATACAATTTTCAACTATGCAATTCACAGCGTATCAACCCAAGAATAAAATCAGAATCGTCACAGCAGCATCCCTGTTTGATGGTCATGATGCAGCCATTAATATCATGCGCAGAATCATGCAGCAGTCCGGTGCTGAAGTTATCCACCTTGGTCACAACCGTTCAGTTCAGGAAATAGTCAATACTGCCATTCAGGAAGATGCCCAGGGAATTGCAATCACCTCCTATCAGGGAGGTCACAATGAGTATTTTAAGTACATGCACGATTTGCTCAGGGAAAGAGGAGCAGGACATATCCGAATATTCGGAGGGGGCGGAGGTACTATTCTACCCTCAGAAATTGCTGCCTTACAGGAGTATGGAATTGAAAGATTGTACTCTCCGGATGATGGGAGATCAATGGGCTTGCAGGGAATGATTAATGATTTATTAGAAAAATGTGATTTCCCGATTGGAGACCGGCTCAATGGTGAGGTAAAAAAACTGTCTGTAGAAAATCCTGGACTTGTTGCCCGCACTATCTCAGCTTTTGAAAATTTTCCTGAAAGATGTCAGGAAGAGATCAAACAAATGAATGTAAAAGCTGCTGAGAAGTCTGTTCCGGTTATTGGAATCACAGGTACAGGAGGAGCTGGAAAATCAAGTCTCGTAGACGAACTGATCAGAAGATTTGTGCTTGATTTTCCCGATAAGCATATAGGAGTGATCTCAGTGGATCCATCCAAAAGAAAGACCGGTGGTGCATTATTGGGAGACAGAATCCGTATGAATTCTGTCAATCATCCCAATGTGTATATGCGTTCCCTGGCAACAAGACAATCAAACCTGGCATTGTCAAAGTATGTGCAAGCGGCAGTGGATGTTCTGAAAGTGGCAGGATATGATCTTATCATTCTTGAAACTTCGGGAATAGGACAAAGTGACACTGAAATTATCGACCATTCCGATGTTTCATTATATGTGATGACTCCGGAATATGGGGCCGCCACTCAGTTGGAAAAAATCGATATGCTGGACTTTGCAGACCTCATAGCTATCAACAAATTTGACAAAAGGGGTGCATTGGACGCACTTAGGGACGTACGTAAGCAATACCAGAGAAATCATCAGCTATGGGACAAACAACTGGATGAAATGCCTGTTCTCGGAACCATGGCTTCTCAGTTTAATGATCCTGGTATGAATAGTCTTTATCTGAGATTGTTAGAAATTGTAAAATCGAAAACCTCTTTTTCACTGCAATCACAGCTGGAGCTTCCTACCGGATCAAGTGAAAAAATATATATCATTCCCCCTCATCGCACGAGATATCTTTCTGAAATTACAGACAGTATCCGGGCTTATAATTCCTGGGTAGAAAAACAAGTGGAGATTGCCAGAAAAGCATTCGGATTGAAAACCTCTATGCAAGTGCTTGAAAGTAGTAATATTGAAAATAAGCAGGAGACTTATCAGACCCTGAGCAGGGTTTTTGAAGATTTATTACTGGAACTGGACGGTCAGGCAAGGAAAATTATCGATGGTTGGGAGGAAAAAGTTCAATCATATCGCAATGATGAATTTGTCTACAAAGTCAGGGATAAGGAGATCAAACTTAAGACATTTACCAAAACATTATCCGGCACTAAAATACCCAAAGTCTCCCTTCCAAACTTCAAAGATTGGGGCGAGATTCTGAAATGGAGCCTGCAGGAAAATGTCCCTGGTGAATTTCCATACACTGCCGGTGTATTTCCATTCAAGAGAAAAGAAGAAGATCCGACAAGAATGTTTGCCGGGGAAGGCGGACCAGAGAGAACGAATAAGCGCTTTCATTATGTATCCCTCGGAATGCCGGCCAACAGACTTTCTACCGCCTTCGATTCCGTGACACTTTACGGTGAAGACCCTGACTTCAGACCAGACATTTATGGCAAAATCGGCAATTCCGGGGTGAGTATTTGCTGTCTGGATGATGCTAAAAAACTCTATTCCGGATTTGATCTTTGCGATCCCAGGACTTCTGTTTCAATGACAATCAATGGTCCCGCTGCAGCTATTTGTGCTTTTTATATGAACACAGCCATAGACCAGCAATGTGAAAAATACATCAAAGAAAATGGTTTGGAGCATCTTGTAGAAGCAAAGAAAAAAGAATTGTATGACGATAAGGGTCTTAATCGGCCGCTTTATATTGGCACTATTCCTGAGGGCAACGATGGACTTGGTTTAATGATGCTCGGTATTACCGGTGATCAAATACTGGATGCTGTGACTTATGCCCGCCTGAAGGCGCATGCATTGTCTTCAACGCGGGGTACGGTCCAGGCTGATATTCTTAAAGAAGATCAGGCTCAGAATACCTGCATTTTTTCCACAGAATTTTCTTTGCGCCTGATGGGTGATATGCAGGAGTATTTCATTCTAAATAAAGTTCGCAATTTTTATTCGGTATCCATTTCAGGATACCATATTGCTGAGGCCGGAGCTAATCCAATCAGCCAGCTGGCTTTTACACTTTCCAATGGATTCACATTTCTGGAGTATTATGTTTCCCGGGGAATGAATATCAATGATTTTGCCCCTAATCTATCATTTTTCTTCTCCAATGGAGTTGATGCTGAGTATTCCGTTATCGGGAGAGTTGCCCGCAGAATATGGGCAAAAGCATTAAAGCTGAAATACAACGCAAATGAGCGTTCTCAGATGCTGAAATATCATATTCAGACATCAGGCCGATCCCTGCACGCTCAGGAAATTGCCTTCAACGATATCAGAACCACTTTACAAGCTTTGTATGCCATTTTTGACAATTGTAACTCACTGCATACCAATGCTTACGATGAAGCCATTACTACTCCTACAGAGGAGTCAGTAAGAAGGGCCATGGCAATCCAGCTGATCATCAATCATGAGTTAGGGCTTTCAAAAAATGAAAACCCTGTACAGGGGTCTTTTATCATAGAGACTCTGACCGATCTGGTAGAAGAAGCTGTCATGGAGGAATTTGATAAAATCAATGAAAGAGGAGGTGTGCTGGGAGCTATGGAAACCATGTATCAGCGTGGAAAAATTCAGGAAGAAAGTTTGTACTATGAAACGCTCAAGCACACGGGAGAATTACCTATAATAGGTGTCAATACATTCTTGTCGAGTTCTGGCTCCCCTACTATTATTCCTTCTGAGGTGATCCGGGCTGCAGAGGAAGAAAAAACAGATCAGATCAAAACATTGGAAGCCCTCAAAACTGCTCAAAAATCTAAGTCTGAAGAGTATATGCTACAGTTACAGCAAGCAGCTATATTAAATCAAAATACCTTTGAATCTCTAATGGAAGCAGGCAAGTATTGTTCTTTAGGTCAAATAACAAATGCTCTATATCAGGTTGGAGGTCAGTATAGGAGAAATATGTAAGCGTGTTTTGTTGCCCTATTTAAAAAGCGTTTTCAACAATCAATATCTCAGTTTGTTAGGAAACTGAATCCATTAATTATAATCATCCCTTGGCTATAAAACTCATTTTTCACAATTTGTTGATTTTCACACAACTAAATAGTATGAATTTAACTTATTGTTTAATGAAAATTGGTAGAGAATATAGTTTTTTTGTGCTTGCTTTTCTATCTTTGTGGGCCGTAGGGCTATTTTATTGAATAAGGGTCGTAAATCAATTATACGGGTAAAATAAAAA
The DNA here is from genome assembly GCA_016706365.1 of Saprospiraceae bacterium. Taxonomy (GTDB): domain Bacteria; phylum Bacteroidota; class Bacteroidia; order Chitinophagales; family Saprospiraceae; genus SLDF01. The sequence goes on along the minus strand of JADJJU010000016.1, from coordinate 26,029 downwards.
TCAACACAATCAGGACCATTTAAATTATTAAAACATTATGAAAAAAATCGGATTAAGTTTACTGAGTGTATTATTGCTGGCATCATGCGTAAGCAACAAGAAATTCAATGAAATGAAAGCTGCCAGAGAAGCAGCAGAAGCTGCCCTTGCAAGATCAACAACAGAGCTGAAGGATTGTGATGATGCTAAAGTTATGTTGAATCAATCCCTAACTACCGCGAACGACCAATTGAGAGCCAGAGATGCTGATTTATCAAGTGAAAGAAACAGAAGTAAATCACTTGAAGAACAGTTGGAGTATATGAAAGCTACCAATACAACCCTTCTTGCCAGACTTTCTGATTTATCAGTAGTGAGCAAAGCCAGCGCTGAAAGTATCAAGAAATCCCTTGACGCTATCGACGGTCAAAGCAAATATATTCAGGGTTTGACCAGTTCAATCCAGCAAAAAGATTCAATGAATCTTGCTTTGGTTATGAATCTTAAACAATCCCTGGACAACATAAATGATGAAGATGTAACAGTGGAAGTTAAAAAAGGTGTTGTCTATATATCCCTGTCTGATAAAATGCTTTTCCGCTCAGGAAGTGCTGTGATTACCAGCGCTGCAGAAAATGTACTTTCCAAAATTGCTAAGATTTTGAACGATCAGAAAGACCTGGACATCCTTGTAGAAGGCCACACAGACAATGTGCCTATTGCTACTGATTGCTTTGCAGATAATTGGGACTTAAGTGCAAAAAGAGCTACATCTGTAGTCCGTACATTGCACAAGAAATATAATGTTTCTCCTGAAAGAATGACTGCAGGGGGAAGGTCAGAGTATGTTCCTCTTGTAGAAAATACTTCTACTGCAGGCAAGAGCAAAAACAGAAGAACTGAGATTATCATACTTCCAAAACTGGATCAATTCTTCCAGATGATGGAACCATAATATTGATTAATTTCAAATTAGAAAAAGCCGGATCCTTTGAGGATTCGGCTTTTTTTTATGCCCTTCCGGATTTCATGATTTCATCAATCGACCTATGTCTTTGTTCCATGAATATAGGTAAATGGAAGTGATGTAATTTATGCAGCAATTCAAAAAGTTGAATTTTTTCTGCTTCACTTAGACTCCCTGAAATCAACATTGAAACCTTACCCATTTTCTCAAAAGTCTGCAGTAATGCAATCGTACCCTCTTTGGTCAATCTAACCAGCTTACTTCTCTTGTCAAGTTCCGATGGAAACTCCTCCATAAATCCATGTCTGGTCAATCTCTTTATGATCTCAGATCCTGAAGATTTGTCCATAATGTTCTTTTGTATCAAAGCTGTCTTACTAAGTGCCTGGTCTACAAATAAGGTCACCAAAAATGCAAAATCATCAAAATGACTCAAAGCAGTATCCTCGAGTGCTTTCTTGACATAAGAGCGGGCGTACCTGTATAGGAAGACTATATATTTACCAAGCACCCCTTCCAGATTTTCTCCCGGAGGTATATCCAAACCATTTCTATCTCTGGATAAATTGTTATTCTTGCTCCCGGCTGCCCATTGTAAAAAATCCTGCAGATCGTCCTTTCCTCCGGTTTCCTGCTCGTATTTCTCAATAAGGGGAATCAGCGATTTTAACAAGTTATAAGCCATATCAAATTAATTGATCTAAAATGTAAACACTTTTTTATTTAGTATGTTTCCGTACTTATAAAATTAATATTTATGTTCAATAAGTACAAATTAATACTATTTATTTTATTCCTTACTGGCTATTCAGCGGTATTCAGCCAAAGCACAGGTACACTTATCGCAACAGTCCGCGATAGAAATACTCAGGAACTTTTGCCAGGTGCAATTATCGAATTACCTGCACTTAATATAGGAGTAGGCACAGATGAAAATGGAAAAGCAAGTCTGGATGGAATACCTGTAGGAAATCATAATATAGTGGTGACCTACATTGGTTACAAACCACTTACCAGATACAATCAGGTTTTTACTTCCGGGAATGCTGTATTGCTCAACTTCGAATTGGAAGATGATATCAGTAGTCTGGGGGAGGTAAACATCACAGCAGCTAAACAATCAGCTACCAACGTTGCAGATATTGTTACACCGCTTTCTGTTCAGAGTTTGACTTCGGACGAAATAAAGAGTAATCCCGGAGGTAATTTTGACATTTCGAGAGTGATTCAGGTATTACCGGGGGTAGGGGGTACAAACGGATCTGTAGGCGGATTTCGCAATGATATCATCATCCGGGGAGGAGCTCCGAATGAAAATGTCTATTATCTGGATGGAATTGAAATTCCCGTCATTAATCACTTTGCTACTCAGGGAAGTGCAGGCGGACCGACAGGAATACTAAACGTATCATTTCTGGAAGACGTAAAATTAAGCTCATCTGCATTCGATGCCAGATTTGATAATGCGCTTGCCTCGGTTTTTGAATTCAAACAGAGAAGCGGAAATCCTGAAAGATTTCAGGGCAATGTTCGTCTCAGTGGTACAGAGCTGGCACTTACAGCTGAAGGTCCGGTAGGTGAAAAAACTACCGTCCTTGGCTCAGCAAGACGCTCTTATTTACAATTACTTTTTGATGTGCTGGACTTGCCTATCAGACCAAATTACTGGGACTTCCAGTTGAAAGTACAACATCAGGCAGACGCCAAGACAACTATTAATTTCATAGGTGTCGGGGCAATCGATGAATTCAAATTTGGCACACCAAAAAATACCAGTCTTGAAAAAGAATACATCCTTCGTTCCAATCCTAATATCAATCAATGGAACTACACTACCGGTGTATCCATAAAACGCCTTGTTGATCAGGGGTTCTGGCAACTTGCCATCAGCAGGAGTATGTTTGATAACTCCATCAACCGATTTGAAGATAACCAGGAGGGAAATGAAGACTTGCGTATATTAGGTCTGGAGTCGCAGGAAATCGAGAATAAACTTAGATTCGATATGAACAAATATATTGGAGGGTGGAAACTCAGCTACGGTCTCGTTGCTCAATATGTTAAGTTTAATTCTGATTTGTATAACAGGGTTCGCAAAGAAATAACAGATGAAAATGGCAATGTAATACAGCCCGAATTTGCATTTGAAAATAATAGCGCCATTGAGTTTTACAGATATGGCCTATTCTTCCAATCGAGCAAGCGCTTTTTCAATGAACGTCTGGGAATTGCTATGGGAGTCCGCACAGATATGAATAGTTTCACTGATACAGGAAATAATCCACTTCGCACCATTTCTCCCCGCGTTTCTCTATCTTATGAATTAACTCCGGGATGGCGCTTAAATGCATCAGTAGGAGATTATTATAAATTGCCAATTTATACTGTTCTGGGTTTTCGTAATGAAGCCGGGGTGCTACAAAATCGAAATAATGAGTACATACGTTCTTCCCATTATACAGGAGGGGTAGAGTATTTGCCTGCAAAAGACTGGCGGGTAACGGTGGAAGGTTTTTACAAGCAATACAGTAATTATCCTGTATCTCTGAGAGACGGAATATCACTTGCTAATCAGGGCGGTGATTTTAATGCAATTGGAAATGAAGCTGTCAGCAGCACCGGGGAGGGGCAAGCTTATGGATTTGAGGTCTTTCTTCAGAAAAAATTTACGGGTCGCTTTTATGGAGTACTTTCTTATACCTATGTAAGAAGTGAGTTTTCAGGAGCTGACGGCATACTTGTTCCCTCTGCCTGGGACAGCAGACATTTACTTTCTGGTTTACTGGGCTACAAATTCAACAGAGGCTGGGAAATTGGTTTAAAATACAGATATGCGGCAGGAGCCCCATTGACTCCATTTGACCTGGAAGCTTCACAACTAAACTATGCAGCCTTGGGTGTAGGAATCCTTGACTTTTCACGATTAAACTCAGAACGATTGAACGCATTCAATCAAATGGATATACGCATTGATAAAAAGTGGAATTTTAAAAAGTGGGGCTTGGATGTTTTTGTGGACGTAACCAATATTTTACTTGCAGCTAATCCAGCTTTTCCACAATACACATTTGAAAGAACTGCCGACAATTCAGGGTTTGCTACCACAGATGGAAATCCTCTTCTCCCGGATGGATCAAATGCCATTCCGGTAATACTCAATAATAATGATGTTTCTGTTATTCCTACCATAGGATTTATAGTGGAGTGGTGATCCTGCTTCTAAAAACAAAAAAGCCTCAAGTGGAAACACCTGAGGCTTTTTTTATGATCTAATGCTGAAGCATTATCTTCTCTTATTCTTATTATAGTTATTACCCTGCTTCCTGAAGTTGGAATTGCTATGTCTTCCCTGTTGGTTTTTGTGGTATTGCTGTGGTCTTCTCTGTTGAGGAACATTATTAGTCAGATGATCAATCGAAGTGCTTTCATCAAGTGACAGCTTGCCTCCTGAGATAGTACCCAGATCTATTTTGATCACATCATCACTGACGAAGTGTTCTTTATTCCATGTGCGATAAGCCAGCTTCATGTATGAGCCAATGATTTTGACAAATTCATCTTTCATAGGCCCTTCTTCCATGGCAATTGCTTTCTGGATCAGACGCTGTACATGATTGCCATAATGTCTCATTCTTGATTCAGAAACTGGATATGGAATTCTTTCCGGGCGTTTCTCCGGAGATGAATCTATTTCAATGCCCGCAGGAGGAGTCACGTCTAATTCGTAATTAGCTATTCTGAATACATGCTTCCAGATTTTCTCCTTATAATCATCCAGGTTTTTACTCTGCGGGAATAATTGTAAAATTAATTCAATGATGCGCTCTACATGAGCTTGTCGGGCATCCTTATCTACAATTGTTTTTGCATAAAAAATCATTCTTTGAATATGGCGTCCATATTCGGGAATGATCAGATGTTCTCTCTGGGAATTATATTCAAATTCAAATTCTCTCATTATTATCTTATTTGATCAATTAATTGCTTAATCGATGTGGGTATTCAGGCTTTGTATGTATTCGTACAAAGCTGAATAATATTTTTCAATTTATGGCTATTCTGCTCTTGTGAAATTTATTCAACGGTCACAGACTTTGCCAGGTTTCTAGGCTGATCTACATTGCAGCCGCGCATCACAGCGATATGATAAGAAAGCAGTTGCAAAGGAATGACGGATAGAAGTGGTGACAATGGGTCTGCTGTTTCCGGTATTTCTATACAGAAGTCAGCCAAATCTTTGATGACAGTATCTCCCTCAGCCACTATAGCAATTACAATTCCTTTTCTGGCTTTGATCTCTTGTACATTACTTACAACCTTCTCGTAAGCATTTTTGTTCGTCGCGATCACCACCACCGGCATTTTCTCATCAATTAGTGCAATAGGACCATGCTTCATTTCTGCAGCAGGATATCCTTCTGCATGTATGTAAGATATTTCCTTAAGTTTCAATGCTCCTTCCAATGCAATCGGGAAATTAAAACCACGTCCCAGATAAATTGCATTGTTGGTGTCTTTCATTTCACCTGCAATGTATTTGATCTGATCATTTTGCTTTAATACCTGTCTGATTTTGTCAGGAATTTCCTGAAGCTCATACAACATCTTTTGATATTGAGATTTGCCCAACATTCCACGACTTTTTCCAAGATATAAAGCAATGAGGGTCAAAAGAGTCAATTGACCTGTAAATGCTTTTGTAGAAGCTACTCCGATCTCCGGTCCTGCATGAATATAAGATCCTGCATTCGTAAGACGGGAAATGGATGATCCCACTACATTGACAATACCATAAATAAGAGCTCCTTTAAACTTAGCTAATTCCAGTGCGGCAATAGTGTCCGCTGTCTCTCCTGACTGAGAAAGTGCAATTACAACATCCTCCTCCCCTAAGATTGGATTTCTGTATCGAAATTCTGAAGCATATTCTACTTCTACAGGTAATCTGGCGAGTTCTTCAATTAAATATTCTGCTATCAGACCGGCATGCCAGGATGTTCCGCATGCGACAATGATAAGTCTTTTTGCTTTTTTGAATCGCTCCTCGAACTCTTCAATTCCTCCCAATTTGATCCAGCCCTCAGCTGCATTCAATCTACCTCTCATTCCATCAGAAACAGAATCCGGTTGCTGATAAATTTCTTTTAGCATGAAATGATCAAACCCGCCTTTCTCCAGAGCTTCCACCTCAATATCAACTTCTTTAATTTCCGGAGTTCTCGGGATATTTGCAATGGTCCTTATTTCAAAATTATTTCTGTCAATAGAAACAATTTCTTCATCATTCAGATAGATCACTTTTTTGGTATATTCTACGATAGGAGTAGCATCTGATGCAAGGAAAAACTCGTCATCTCCCAGACCTACCACAAGAGGACTTCCTTTGCGCGCTGCAACTATTTTATTGGGATCATCTTTATCAATGATTACTATTGCATAAGCTCCGATGACTGAACTTAGTGCTTTTCTCACAGCCTCTTCAAGGCTTAGCTCATATTTGTTCTGAATCTCTTCTATGAAATGCACCAACACTTCTGTATCCGTTTCACTGGAAAAGGAGTGACCATTCTTGATGAGAATTTCTTTCAGTGTATTGTAATTCTCAATGATTCCATTGTGAATGATGGCTAATCTGCCATTACCGGAAAGATGTGGGTGAGCATTGATGTTGTTGGGTTCACCGTGAGTAGCCCAGCGGGTATGACCTATTCCCATTGTGCCCTGAACATCCTTACCGGCAACAAAATTCTCCAGATCGTCAACCTTTCCTTTGATTTTATAAATATTCAAATCACCATTCATAATGGCGATACCGGCACTGTCATATCCTCTGTATTCAAGACGTCTTAAGCCTTTGATCAGGATAGGATAGGCAGGTTTGTTACCGATGTATGCTACAATTCCACACATATATAAAGGATTTACAGGTCTGAGTATGCTATTTTTAAGCGCAATGGGTAAGTGTTATGTCCGGGACCATAAAGAATGATACGGTTGGCCCGACGTGACCCTCCTAATACGGAAAGTATGATTTCATTCGTCTCATCCCCTTTCAGCATCCTGATAAAATGCTGGGTCATATTAATTGTATAGCGTTTTACTTTAACACCATTCACAAGATCAATTCTGGGACTTCCTCCGAAAAGGTTCAGTTGATTGATTGTAAATAATGAAGTAAAATCTTCAATTAAAGTCAAACTACCGTCGGTATTTACTCCTGAAACGGCCATTTGCTCTACTTCTTTAAAATTCGGGTGGGGATTCCCGGCAATGTCAGCAGCTACAGTCATCTCTAACTGCACTAGCTTGATTCCCCTTCCTTTGTATTGATCAAGATTCGGAAAAATGATTTTAGGTCTTATTCCGGCAAGTCCCTGCAAGGTCATATACTCATCTCCTTTTTCCAGACTATTTAGATATTGCCCCGCAGTGGATTGGGAATGATCCATTTCGAAATGACTAAACCTTCGTTGAACCGGGTTGACCAACATGATGATCGTACGCGCAACAGTATCTTCATGATAGTGAAGTACCATTCTGGTGCGGGATCCGGAAACATCAATTGCAAATAAGCTGGATTCATTTTCTACCGAGATTTTGATTCCTTTAAAATGATCTATAAATTTTGGAATCGAATCATAAACTTGTGCGTTGAGGAGCTCCATTCCAAGCGCATCACTCAATCTGGTGCGGATAAAAAATGGAACTTGTGTGGTATCCGTAACGCCTCCGGAACTATCAATCACCTCTGTAGTCATCTTTGGTGTAAACTGCAGATTCGAAATGGACCCGATGCTTTCAGAAGTAGCCAATGTTCGTGTAGAGTAAATTACCGAATCTGTTAACATATTCTCACTAATTCTCTCTATATTAATATTCATTGGGATCAAAGTATCACCATAGAATATATTAGGATCTACAGAAAGTGAGAAGACCAAAGAATCAAATTCGTATTTGGTTGGGTCGAAATCTTCAATGACACGATCCGGTTGGAATACTAAATATGCATCGGATTTTACCTTACCAAAAAGCGGATCCTGAATATTTCCTGCCATTAATATATTATCAGTTGCGGCTGAAGCTATATCAAATGTGGGTACTGAGTCCACAGATGTATTAATTACCTGAAGGCTCAGCGTATCGTCAAATCTAAGCGGAATGACATCATTGCCGAGCAAATCAGCACCAAAATCTGTCTGTTTATTGCATGCAAAGGCCACTATTAGTGCCAGACACAACATTATTGAGAGGTAAGATACCCTCTTGAATGGCTTCATGAAGCGATAAAATTAAATGGATGAACTATTCTTCTGAAAGCGATTTGTAAAAGTCGAGCGTTTCCAATAGATATTCGTTAGTCTCATCTGCGATCAAATGGGGCTTATCAATGTCTTTTACAGCTGATTGAATGGACTCATCTTGCTCACTTTTCAGGCTAATCAATGCATCACAGAATGAAATAGCTCCTTTATTAAGAGAAATTCCGCTTCCGTTTTGGAATGCCAGCAAATCTTTACTTTCCAGATTGTTGATTGCTGCCTTCGCTGCAAATCTTTCAGAGAACGCTGCATCAGGTTTGAAATTGTAAACAGAGTAAATCACTTTCGCAGTTTTGAAGATTGGCTCATTTTTGTAAGCCGTCTTGATATAGAAAGGGATTAAACTGGTCATCCAGCCATGGCAGTGAATAATGTCAGGTGGCCAACCGAATTTCTTGACCGTTTCGATTGCTCCTTTGCAGAAAAATATCATTCTGTCTGCATTGTCTTCGAAAGGCAGGTCATTGTCGTCGTTAAACTCATATTTACGCTTGAAAAACTCTTCGTTATCAAGAAAATATACCTGCATTCTTGCACCCGGCAGGGATGCTACTTTGATGATCAAAGGATAATCATCATCATCAACTATTATATTCATCCCGGAAAGCCTCACGACTTCATGCAGCCGATGCCTGCGTTCGTTGATAGTTCCGAACCTTGGCATTAAAACTCTGATCTCCATTCCATTTTCCTGGATATACTGGGGAAGTTTACGTGCAATTTCTGCAATTTCCGAGAGCGCTGTAAAGGGTTGCATTTCCTGAGTTACAATTAGTACTCTCTTCTTACTCATATCGTCCACATTTAGTGATAAAAACTGTGTTCTCTCAAAAGAGAGTGCAAAGATAAGACTTTTAAACGAGAAATTATCTTTTCTACTGATTATCATGCAATAGGGTAAAGCATTGACTTAAAATCAGTTGGAAACTTTTCTTCATTTGCAGACCCAATGATTCTCCCTTCCTGTTATCCTTTTTATATCCTTTCTTTTAATTCATTCAAAATAAGGCTTCAATACTTGTGATTAAATAAAACACAATCCTCCTATCTTTGAAAAAATAATACATCATGCAGGGAAGGATCAGTCTGGTAGGAATGGAATTCTATGCGTATCATGGATTTTATGAATCTGAACGCCAGGCAGGAAACTATTTTGAAGTGGATGCTCATGCTGATCTGCTACCCTCAATGCCTGAAGATTCGGACCGAATTTCCAATACTTTCAATTATGAAATGATGTATGCAATTGTTGTCCGGGTCATGCAGGAAAGCCATCAGCTATTGGAGACCCTCTGTCATCTGATTGCCACAGAAATCAAACAAGCTGATTCCAGAATACTGAAAGTTGTTGTCACAGTAAAGAAAAAACAACCGCCACTGGGAGGCAAAGTAGCTTATTCGGCTTACAGCCTAACTTTGGATTGAGAATAAAGGCTTAAAACATTTTGATCTTCCTCTTGCTTTAAACAGTTGAATTATCAACTATGTCAGCAAAGGAGACAGCATCAATCGTTCGATTAGCCAAAGACTGGTTTAAAGCCATGCGCTGGAAGCCACACGCATTTCAGCTGGAAGCCTGGAAAGCATATGCCGATGGAATGTCCGGTCTGATCAATGCTCCTACAGGAAGTGGAAAAACTTATTCTCTGCTGCTACCCATTTTATTACGCCACCGGATTCGAAATCCTGACAAGGACAAACCTGAAACTCCGGGACTTCGGGCTATCTGGATTACTCCTATCCGCGCTCTGGCCAAAGAAATAAAAGAAAGTGCTGAACGGGTTATAGAAGCACTGGATCTGGATTGGAGAGTCGAGATTCGCACAGGAGACACATCTTTTGCAGCGAGAGGAAAACAGAAATCGAATCCACCGGAGGTATTGATCACTACTCCTGAAAGCCTGCATTTATTAATGGCTACTAAAGGCTACAAGGATTTCTTTAAAACGCTGGAATGTATTGTTGCTGATGAATGGCATGAATTGCTGGGCAGCAAGCGAGGGGTTCAGCTGGAACTTGCATTGTCACATTTAAAAAATATCAGTCCCGAATTGCAGATTTGGGGGATTTCGGCGACCATAGGCAATCTGAATGAAGCGATGGAAGTGCTTCTGGGCGTGGAAAAAGACAAGCCTGCTCACAAGCTGATCAGAGCAGATATCCGCAAAAAGCTGGAAGTGATATCCATTATGCCGGATGAGATTGAGCATTTCCCCTGGTCAGGACATATGGGACTCAAGTTGCTGGAAAAAGTATTGCCTGTCATTTACGCCAACAGTTCAACCCTTATTTTTACCAATACCCGGGCCCAGTGTGAAATTTGGTATCAGCGCCTTCTGGAAACCGATCCGGACCTGGCAGGCGTCATGGCAATGCACCATGGAAGTATAGGAAAAGACCTGAGATCCTGGGTAGAAGATGCGCTGCATGAAGAGCGGCTCAAAGTGGTGGTTTGTACCAGCAGTTTGGACCTTGGCGTGGACTTCAGACCCGTGGAAGCCGTCATTCAAATAGGCAGTCCCAAAGGAATTGCCCGCTTTTTGCAACGGGCAGGAAGATCGGGACACAGACCGGGAGCTGTAAGCCGTATATATTTTCTGCCTACGCATGCCCTGGAATTAATAGAAGGAGCTGCTTTGAGAAGTGCCATTGAAAGCGGAATTGTAGAACAAAGAGATCCAATTGTTTTGTGCTATGATGTACTAATTCAATACATTATGACGATGGCTTTGGGTGAGGGATTGGAGCCGGAATTACTTCGAAAAGAGGTAAAAAGTACATTTGCCTTTCAATATATCACAGAGGAGCAATGGACCCGGGCACTTGATTTTGCAGTCACAGGAGGAAGCCTGGGAGAATATGATGAATATAAAAAACTGGCCAGGGGCAAAGATGGTAAATATCGTTTTGTGAATCGGAAAATGGCGATGAGACATAGAATGAGTATCGGGACTATCGCCAGCGATGCCTCTCTCAAAATTCAGTTTTTATCAGGGAAAGTCCTTGGTACGATAGAGGAATCTTTCATCGCTCAACTGAAGCCAGGAGATCATTTCTGGTTTTCAGGCCGCCCCCTTGAACTGGTAAGAATCAAGGAAATGACAGCATTTGTGAAAGCCTCAAAAGCGACAGATGGAAAAATCCCCTCCTGGTTGGGTGGCAGAATGTCATTCTCTTCGAAAATGTCTCAGCATATCCGGGAAAAGCTAAATCTGTTCAAAGAAGGCAAATCTCAGGATGTTGAAATGGAATTCTTGAGAAGCTTGTTTGAAGTGCAGCAAGCTTCAAGTCATCTGCCATCTTCAGATGAATTTCTGATTGAGCATTTCAAGAGCAAGGATGGATATCATCTCCTTATGTATCCTTTTGAGGGCCGTGCAGTACACGAAGGAATGGGGGCATTGCTGGCATACAGAATATCACAAATGCAATCAATCACCTTTTCAATCGGAATGAATGATTATGGTTTTGAAATGCTCTCAGACAAAGAAATTGATATTGATAAAGTAATCAACTCCTCATTGTTCAGCACAGATAATCTTGTGAGAGATATTCGGGCCAGTATCAATTCTGTCGAAATGGCGGAGAGAAGATTCCGGGATATCGCATCCATTGCAGGTTTATTATTCAAAGGTTTTCCTGGTAAGGAAAAGAGGGATCGTCACCTGCAGAGTTCGGCGAAATTATTATTCAAGGTATTTCAGGATTATGAGCCTGACAATTTGTTGTTTTTGCAGGCTTATGATGAGGTCTTGTATTACCAGCTGGAGGAACTCAGGTTGCGGGAAGCATTGATAAGAATATCCAGGCAAAAAATGATATTGACACATCCGACGCGCTTTTCGCCATTTGCATTTCCCATTGTAGTGGATCGCCTGCGGGAAAAAATGAGTTCGGAAAAGCTGGAGGACAGGGTAGCGAGGCTTAAATTGCAGGTCTTGAAGTAGTGATGCTGATTAAAAAAATTGGCCGATGACGCGCGGAAGAAAGGTGCAGCCCGCTGGATCTCCCTCTTCCCGAGCTACAAGGAGGACCCGGGGGCCATTGTGATTCCGTAATTCTTTGCCAAGAATGGGCATCACATTTGTAGCCATAGCTATCGACAATCCATTTCGCATCAGCGGTGTGACACCTTGTTCGGGCAAAAACACTCCCATCCATATCTTTGCCCCAGAGGGGCATCACCTTTGTAGCCTCAGCAATCGACAATCCATTTTCGCACCAGAGGTGTGACACCTTATTCAGGCGAGACAGCCCCGTCCAGGTAATGAATTGGTGATGTCATCTTCATCCGGAGATTTCTGTGGAGAACCCGTTCAGCCCGCTGGGGCTGGAATAATTCTTCCTTCTTACCAGCTACAAAGGTAGGGCCCCGCTGGGGCCAGTTTGGGTTCATTCGAAGGGATATTTCTTTCTAGCTATATCGCATCGGTTCTGCCAGGTCAATTATTCTCTCTCCAGAAGATGGTAATTCATTTGGTTTAATTATTTATATCCCATTTATTAGATTCTCCCTTCACCTCCTTGCCCCAGAAAGCACCTCAACCCCGTGCATCCACAATCTTCTTCGCGCCAGAGGTGCGACACCTTGGGGGCAGGCGGCGCCCCGTCCTTCGGAGTGGGTGTCATCTTCTCCGGGGATTTCTGTGGAGAAACCCGTTCAGCCCCGCTGGGGCTGGAATAATTCTTCCTTCTTACCAGCTACAAAGGTAGGGCCCCGCTGGGGCCGGTTTGGGTTCATTCGAAGGGATATTTCTTTCTAGCTAAATCACTACGGTTCTGCCAGGGTCGATTATTATCATTGTCTTGGGACGGTTTTTCATTTGATTTGAATTGTCCAATTTATTGGAATCTCCCTTTCTGTCTTTGCCCCAGAGGGGCAGCACCTTTGTAGCCTCAGCCATCGACAATCTTTTTCGCACCCGGCATTTTCGGAGAAAATTTATCGGGCGGCCCATGGTGAAACACCCTCTCCTGAACCTAATTTTGCCTTTGTTTTAAATTTTAGGCTAAATGGCTAAGGTTAAGCCTTTTGTTTAATAATAATAATATTAGTATGGCATCACACAAATCCTGATTCAGATCGTATTTGCTGTTCAGGGCAGGCGAAGTTTGATTTCTGAAGAAAACCGTGAGCCTTTGGAAAAGTACATGTGCGGAATTGTTTCAGGAAAAAAATCCACCATTAGCTGTTTATTGTAATCCGGATCATACACATATTTTGATTGGGCTAAATCCTTCTGTTTCCATTGCTGATATGGCCCGGGATATTAAATCGGATTCAACTAAATGGATGAAGGAGAACCGAATGGTATCAGACAATTTTTCCTGGCAATTAGGGTATGGGGCATTCTCATATTCAAGATCCCAGTTGGATACCGTTGTAAAATATATTCTCAATCAGCCTATTCATCATCGAAAGACGTCGTTTAAAGAGGAATATCTGGATCTTCTGAAGCAATTTGATATTGAATTCGAAGATCATTATTTATTTGAATGGATAGAGGATTAGGCTATTGCCCCAGAGGGCAGCAGCTTTGTAGCCTCAGCCATCGACAATAATTTTCGCACCAGAGGTGTGACACCTTATTTAGGCAAGAACAGCCCCGTCATAATGTCAAATGTTATAATGCGGGGATTTTAAATTCATCCGGGGATTTCCTCATAGAGACCCGTTCAGCCCCGCTGGGGCTGGATTAAACGTCTTTTCTTATGTACAAGGTAGGCTGGGTGGTTTGGGTCGAGGGTATTTCTTTCTAGCTAAATCACTACGGTTCTGCCAAGGCGATTATATCATTGTCTTGGGACGGTTTTTCATTTGATTTGAATTGTCCAATTTATTGGAATCTCCCTTTCTGTCTTTGCCCCAGAGGGGCAGCACCTTTGTAGCCTCAGCCATCGACAATCTTTTTCGCACCAGCGGTGCGACACCTTATTCAGGCGAGAACAGCCCCGTCCTTCAGGTAATTGTAATGAATTGGTGATGTCATCTTCATCCGGAGATTTCTGTGGAGAAACCCGTTCAGCCCCGCTGGGGCTGGAATAATTCTTCCTTCTTACCAGCTACAAAGGTAGGGCCCCGCTGGGGCCGGTTTGGGTTCATTCGAAGGGATATTTCTTTCTAGCTAAATCACTACGGTTCTGCCAAGGTCGATTATTATCATTGTCTTGGGACGGTTTTTCATTTGATTTGAATTGTCCAATTTATTGGAATCTCCCTTTCTGTCTTTGCCCCAGGGGGCAGCACCTTTAGCCTCAGCCATCGACAATCTTTTTCGCACCAAACCGACACCTTATCGGAACCTAATGCTCCCTTTTTTTGTCTTAGGATTTGATTTTAAAGAGCAATTGGGAATAATGGCTCATTGTTTTTCAGGAAAATTTCCGTAAAATCGTCCCCTTTATTGTTATCCATTTACCTCATACCTTGTCCTTGAATTTAGAAAACATCTCCGACCCACACATTCTGTCGGGAAATTATCCGGGCACTGCTGTATTCAGACATTTGGGTCAGACGCTGATGTTGCATGCATCCGGGGCGGTTTATTGGGTGGAACAAAAATCTCTCCTGATCGCAGACATGCATCTCGGCAAAGCAACCCACTTTAATGCCCATGGTATCCGTGTGCCCAGAGCTGTTGAAAATAAAGCATTGGATCGCCTCAAAGATTTGCTGAATATTTTTTCTCCTGAAAAATGCTATTTCCTGGGCGATCTCTTTCACAGCAAATACAATCCTGTCTGGGATTTATTTTGCGAATTTTTAAAACAACATCCCGGTGTAGCATGGACACTTGTTCCGGGAAATCATGATATTCTGGAAAAAGAAAAATACGATTCCTCCTGCCTCATCATTACGGAAATAGCTATAAATATTGGTCCATACGTACTTATACACGAGCAAATACAAGATATGCCTGAAGGATATCAACTATCGGGACATGTGCATCCAGGCGTAATCATGAAAGGTAAAGGTCGTCAACAAATGAGAATGCCCTGTTTTTGGTTTGGAAAAAATGCCGCCATTTTACCTGCATTCGGAGAGTTTACAGGAATGTTTACAGTGCAACCGGCAAAGGAAGATACAGTATTTGTGATAGCAGAACAGCATGTGTTGCCTGCGATATTTTGATATATAAATGTTTATCTTAGTTTTGTATGTTTGAATGTAGCTTAGAGGCTTAAATTATATTGATGCTATAGGAAAATGGACACCAAGGAAATAGAAATTGCCAAATTACAACAACAAAAATTCGAGCGTGATCTTCTGCCCCATATCAACGCCCTGAATACCTTTGCCTATCACTTAAGCTACAATGAAGAGGATGCCAGAGATCTGGTTCAGGAAACATATCTGAAAGCATATAAAGCAATCGACAGCTATGATGAAGGAACTAATGCGAAAGCATGGCTGTTTAAGATTCTGAAAAACAATTACATTAATCAATATCGGCGCAAAAGCAAGCGTCCGAGAAATGTAGATTTTGAAGCATTTGTTGGCCTTCATGAAAGTGAGAATAGCCCAATCAAAAGCAAAGTAGATCTTCGGGAGGAGATTTATGAAGAGCTGATGGGAGATGAAGTGACGATTGCCATCAACGGATTACCCCTGGATTTCAGGACGGTTATTCTGCTTTGTGATATTGAAGGTTTCACATATGAAGAAATAGCCAAAATCCTTGATGTTCCGATCGGTACAGTTCGTTCCAGATTGCACAGGGCCAGGAATTTGCTGGAAGGAAAAATTAAGCACTTATGCTCAGAAACTAGGTTATAAAGACATGAGAGGCTAAACTAACAACCGGATGTTAGTAATTATTAACATGCATACATATAGAATTTTATAAATCTATCTATCTTAGCGTTCGATCAAATTAATTCACTAAAAGGAAACCCGATGGAAAATTTCGACAATAGTTCCTTCAGAAGAGGTGATCAAACACTTCAGGAGAGTTCTAATTCACCGATTCCGGGAGTACTCAGCCCTAATCCTTCTCTTATCCAGGACAAGTCTTTCAGAGAATTTATCAAAACCAATCTTAAAAGACCAAAGGTTTCTCAGGAGTTTATTCAGTCCATCAAGGACAAAATCAGATTGGCTTAATCCATTTTACCTTTATAACATCCTTTCTATTCTTCGACATTCTGTTGAAGTTTAACGCTATATTTGCACCCTGAAATTTTTCTACTGAATTTGCTGTGTCTAATTCAATATAATTTTTCATTTTTTTATCACTAGCTCAGCTGACTGCTGTCCTTTGTCCGTGATTATATTATCAAGCCATTTTTGACTTACTGCTATGTTGGAGAAATTAGAAACGATCAAGTCGAGATTCCTCAATCTGGAGGAACAACTTTCCGATCCGGACATGATGACGGACATGGACCGCTATGCCAAAATCAATAAAGAATACTCCGACCTTAAAGAAATAGTGAGTTTGATTGATACCTATCAACTGGCATTGAGTAACCAGCAGAATGCAAAATCCATGCTCAAAGATCCCGATCCTGAGATCCGCGAAATGGCAGATATGGAATATCACGAACTGAATGAGCAAATAGAAACCCTGGATCTCCAGATCAGGATGATGCTCGTGCCCAAAGATCCCGAAGATTCAAAGAATGTTATTTTTGAAATCCGCTCCGGAACCGGAGGAGATGAGGCAAGTATTTTCGCCGGAGATCTATATAAAATGTACACCCGATATTTCGAACAAAAAGGATGGTCCACAGAGGTTCTCTCTATAACTGAAGGAACTCAGGGCGGGTATAGCAAAATCGAACTGGAGGTAAGTGGCAATGATGTTTATGGAAATATCAAGTTTGAATCCGGAACACATCGGGTACAACGTGTACCCAGGACTGAATCTCAGGGTCGTGTGCACACTTCAGCAGCAACAGTAGCAGTGATGCCCAAAATGGAAATCGAAGATGTAGATATCAACAAAGCAGATTTGCGGGTAGACACTTTCAGAGCTTCCGGAGCAGGTGGTCAGCACGTCAACAAGACAGAATCAGGTGTTCGGTTTACCCACCTTCCCACGGGGATCGTAGCAGAAAGTACAGAAGCCAGATCTCAGATCAAAAACCGTGAAATTGCTATGACCCGCCTCATCAATGAAATTCAGCAAACCAATCGGGACAAGGTTTGGAATGAACAGGCGCAAAAACGTAAGAGTTTGGTCGGATCAGGCGATCGCTCTGAAAAAATCCGAACCTATAATTATCCGCAAAACAGGGTCACAGACCACCGAATTAATTTCACAGCATACAATTTGGATCAAATCATGGAAGGTGCGCTTGATGAGGTCATCGAGGCATTGATCATTCATGAGCAATCCAGTAAGATGGCGGAAGGGAGTTTGTAGGGGTTTTTGGGTGAACTTTCCGTCGGACGGGCTATGTGACATCTCTCAAAAGCTTCGCTTTATCGTGGTGACGTTTTTCATGGGACAAGCCATGAAAAGTGACGTCTTTTTGTTTTCTTGAGCTTCGCTTTGAAAACAAAAAGGTGACGGGAAATACAGAATCTGCTTTATCGGCTGTTTACGATTAAACGATTAAACCGGAATCTCGTGTAGAGAGTTCACGTTGCATGCAACGTGATTACCAGCCTCGTGCCCCTGGTTTTCCACCAAATACGACGGGCTTCCAACTCATCTCTCACAACTCCCACCGGCTGTTCCCTCAACGCCTAAACGCCTTAACCGGCTGTTAAACAGGCTGTTTGGCTGTCCACGATAACCCTTTAACCAATTAACCGATACCCCGGCTGCTTACCGGCTGTTACCGCTTTAACGATTTACCGCTTTAACGTGGCTGTTATCCGGCTGTTCAATCGGCTGTTAACGATTAACCCTTTCACTGATTAACCGATTCCCCCCCCGGCGCCCCTTTCGCGTATCGGCTGTTTAACGGCTGTTAACGTCCTTTCGCTGATTAACCGATTCCCGGCTGCTTACCCTTACCGCTTTAACGATTTACCGCTTCAACGTGGCTGTTACCCGGCTGTTCAACAGGCGGCTACTTCCTCCTTTCTAAAACCATTATGACAGCATCCGCACTGCGTAATTGCAATTTCTTGCCCTGGTCCAAAAAGGAAAAAGTTGTCACTTTCTTGAGCGCATTTACGAATACCTCCTCTCCATTTCCTTCACATGCCATCTTGGTCATCGCCATTGCCGGAGAAATTTTGAGTTCTGCCCCATCAACCAGTAATGTCGTTGAAAAGCCATTGCAGCTCGAATTCCCATGACATTTACGGCTGGCCTGATCAAATGCAATGATTGGTTTTTTGACATGATACAGCATATCAAAGTTCTTTTCCTGCCCCGTAATTGACATCACTTCCCATGTTCCGTCGAGCTGAACTTTCTGTGTGGAAGAAGATGCATAAGCGGGCAATTGACGCTCCAAAAGGTACAAATAAGGCATATGAAAATGGTGCTGGAAGACCTTCTCAGGAACATCAGGGTAGACCTTGTAATAGGCTTCATCTGCCAGAAGTATAATGGTGTTTCCGGTACGAACATAATTACTGCTGTTGGTGTATTCCGGGGCCGTATATTCCGGAAGATATTTTTGAACTGATTTTTCCGTCAAATCCCCCAGGTATTTTTGATAGCGTTTCTGTGCGGTACGCGAGGGTTTGTCTAATTGTTTGTAGACATATTTTAAGGCCAGGTTGTTGGGAAATTTTTGCGTTTTGATATACTCTTTTGCGTAAACAAAAGGGTTTGTCTTGTTGAAATCATCCAGGGTTTGAACAGATAGCGGCACTTCAGGAACCCAGTCTGCTGTGTTCACCACATTATAAGCCCATCCACCCTGAGTCATTGCTTCATATTCATATGCAAAATAAAGGTTGCCCGGCTTGGGACCTGCACTGCAATACGTTTTGAAGCGAACATCCTGAGGAATTCTCCCCTTGTTTTGCAAATTATACAAATGAGCTGTCAAAAGGTAAGCAATAGCTCCACCCTGGCTATGACCGACGATGTATATATTCTTAGTACCAATTCTATATAGAGAATCTATTTTGGGCAAAATATCATCTGTCAGGAAAGCTGTACTCAGAAGCCATCCCACATGCACTGCTGCTGCCGGATTATCTGCCAGGTGATAATTAAATTTTTTATTGCCATTCATATTGAGTGTTCCTTTTGCCGGAACCATCGCAGCATACATATTTGCCAGCCAGGAATCACTGTTAACAGTAGTACCTCTAAGGGAGATGACTGCTCTTTTATTATCATCCGTCCAGAGGTCCCAGCAGTTATCCAAACCCATCACAGCTGAGCGATACACAGGACGAAATATTGCGGGCGCCGGCACTTGACTGTAATAGCTGCTATCTCCAAATCTGGCTGAGATACGCATCATCTCTGTATATTCGGAAGGATCAAATCCGGGCTCCAGTCGCTGCGCCTTAGCCGAAAATCCTGAAATCAGCAATATCAGTAAGCAAAAAGGTTTGAAATATCGCATATCGTTTTGTTTTTCAAATGATATGACAAAGATAAGCAGCGGAAAGGGAAGCTGCAAACTTCAACAGCCAGCTGTTGGCTTTTAGCTGTTGGCTATTGGCTAACAGCCAGGAAGAAGCCGCAAGCTGCGAGCTACGAGCTACGGGAAAACAGCCGAAACAGCCAGCAAGAAGCTGCACCGTGTCCCCAACTCTTTGGGGAAGCCTCAAGCTCAAGCTGCAAGTAAGAAAACAGCCGCTTCTGGCTCCTAGCCTCTAGCTCAACAGCCTGTTTGAGTGCAGTGTGTTTTGTTTGGACAGCCGGAATTACGTTGATCTTTTTAACTCAAAACCTCCTTAATAAGTCGCGATGGTACGGGTCTCCTGACCCGGATTAAAAACTCACACTCATTACCCACACTCCTCACAAGCTGGCGTCTCCAGACGCATAAGAGTAGCGCTTCCCACAATCACCACACCTGCATATGCCGAACAGGTAGCTATGGTGGATATTTCGGGATATGGAGTTTAAATTTGCCAGTTTTGCATGTCAAATTCAAATACAGAGCTCTGATATAAGATACATTTCTTGCTGTCACCCATGAAAAACTTGCAAATTGTTGGAGGGGGCAAACAGCCGGGAAGAAGTTGTTTATTCCTACTCAACTTCTTCTTAAGTACACTTCGATAGTCCGGGTCTACGACCCGGATTAAAGACACACACACCATACTCACACTCACCTCAAGCTGGCGTCTCCAGACGCTTAAGGATAAAGCTTCGCACATGGAAAACAGCCACATGCGCCGAACAAGCTGCAGAGGAGATATTTGGAGGGGTGGACATGTAAATTTGCCAATTTAAATGTCAAATTCAAGTGCAGACTTGATATTGAAGATACATTTCTTGCTGCCGAAAACGAAAAATTTGCAAATTATTGGTGGGGCGAACTCGCGATGGTCCGGGTCTCTGAAGCCAGCTGTTGGTTATTTGCTATTGGCGAACAGCCGGGAGAAGCTTCAAGCTCAAGCTTCCAGGGTGGAAACTTTTTATTAAGAACACAAATCTTGCTGCCGATCACCGGGATCCGCTCCTTCTAAGTCTGCTAATAAATTAGCAGAACCAAAAATACAGCAACAAAAAAAGCCGGCGCATTTCTGCTGCCGGCTTTCCATTATGTCGCATTTCAAGGTAATTTTTCAATTAACTACTGTATCAAACAGTCATTTTGCATAGAGACAAGACGCATTATAATGCGTCTCTAAATAACAACCATGCACCAGATTTCTCTTGAAATAATGACAACATTCATATTTCCCCCGGCTGTTTTAATTCATCATTTATAATTCAACATTCATCATTTCCCTCCGGCTGTTCAATTCAAAATTCAGCATTCAAAATTCAACATTTCAACCCGGCTGTTCAATTCAAAATTCATCATTCAACATTCATCATTACCTAACCAGCTTGTGTGTTTCTTTAACCCCGTCCGCATTCACCTGAAGGTAGTACAAACCGGAACTTAGATTGCTGACAGGAATATTGATAACTCCCGCTTCAGCTGCCTGAGTAGAATGATAAATGCTGCGACCCAGCTGATCAAACAATCTCAATTCTAATGAATTGACACTTGTTTCTACATTGACATTGAGTCCTTCAGCACTGATGAATGTACTCAAAGGTCTTACAGATCCTTTACCGTCTATTCTGCCCTGGACAACATGACTATGCTTGTAGCTGCCATCCAGATCCACCATTTTCAGGCGATAGTAGTGAATGCCTGTTCCCGGATTGAGATGAAGATATTTTGCTTCTCCTGATTTTGTAGAAAGATCCGCTTTTGTTACTCTTCCCAAAGCGTTAAAATTAATGGCGTCTTTGCTGTGCTCCACTTCGAAATAATCAAATCTTTCTGCTGCCTCAAAAGTCCAGTAAATTAATTGATTATTTTTTTCTCTGATTGTATTCAAAGTAAGAAGTGTAACCGGAAGCGCTCCTGCACTTCCTACACCAAACACACCCAGATCAAGTATACCTGATCTTGTCTTGGTATAAGGGTCCGTTCCGGATGCCGGACCAGGAGTACCAGGATCCCAGATCCCATTGAACCAGTTCGAAATGTAAGAATTTGCTCTGTCAAATAAAGTCAATTCCTCGTCTTCATTCCATTGAACTGTTATAGTTAACTCAGCTCCGGCCAGATCTCCATTAACATCCCATAGTCTGTTGACCACCCTGTCTGTAAATGGTGTACCCGTCAGTCCGTATAATAATACCTGATCCAAGACTCTGGCACCAAGTAAACTGGATCCGGCAGATATGCTCAATAATAATGGATTGTAGCTTGAGTTTCCAATAGGAAACAATACGGGCGTATCTGAAATTAGTGTACGGTATTCTCCTGTGCCATTTGTACGAATGTATCTGGAACTGCTTATTCCGCTAATAGTGCCGGCTATTTCAAAATTGAAATTGTAAAGGCTCAAATGTCCTGCAGTCAGGTTGAGATTTGCAGGCAATGATAAATGAGACAATAGACCCACTCCTGCCGGGTTTGCAATCGTGAAATGAACCTCATTCAGGATATCACCTGAAGCGTTCAGCCATTGTTCTTCTATTCCGTCAAAAATAATGGTTCCACTTCCCGTAGTGTTTTCAAACAGGTCTGCTCCTGCGCTGACAATCAGGTCGCCGCCCAGGTGTATCACTTTTGCCCCGTCATTACTACTGATGTTGAAGGCTCCGTCAATCCTGAAGTCGCCATCTATGTCCCAGATGTTTGACAGACCATTATTGATAGTATATAATGTCCCAATTCTTAAATTCCCAAGTATTGTAATCGGATCTCCTCCTCCGGCAGTTCCTGATAAAGGGGTAGGTCCGGCATTTTCAAATGTAAGGTTTCCGTAGGTGCGGCCCGGTAAAGAAATAATGTTAGTGTTTCTGTAAATAAAATTACTGCCGGGAGAGATAGTTGCCTTATCCAGTGAAGCAGAAATTGCACTGAAGGTATTATGCACATATGTTCCTCCATTCTGGATGATCCAGGTCGCATCCACATCGATTACCCAGGCAGAACTTTGATGAATTACAGTTCCAAATATGATCAGATCATGCGCGGCTGTACCGTCATCTTCAAGTGTCAATATTCCGCCACTGATAGTCAGGGTACCCCCTGTTTCTACCGTAGTTTTAAGAATTGTACGTGAGACAGAGCTGGTAATATTATGACCATTTCTGATACTCACTCCTGATGCCATTTCTGTTGGTGCTGCACTCGCATTGCTCCAAACAATTCCATCAGAACTTGACTGCCAGCTGGATGGATTTGTCCAGTTTCCCGTGGCTACATTTGATCTGAAAAAGTCCGTATTTACTGTAGGGATGGCAGGGCTACATGTGGTTTCAACACCTGAACTCCAGGCTGTGCCTCTTCTTGTGAAGACTTTGAAATAATAATTAACCCCAACGTTAAGGCTGGTAATATCTCCGCCTGTATTATTTCCTGTTCCTTTATAGACTATAAAGCCACCGCCGAATGCATCTCCTGTTCCATAAACAAGATTCGCAGTATAGGCACTGCCATCACCGGCAGGTGTTCCTGTAACTGAAGATCCCTCTTTAGCAACTACCAGGTATTCATCATAGCAGGATGAATGTGACCAGGCCGGAGCAGCTATTGCGTTGCCACAATTACCGGATAAACCGATAACATTCGCTGCATTACATTCGGTTGTGGCAGATCCGCTTATAGCTGAAGTATTATAACATGGCCCGCCGCTATTATATGAAAAAACAGCAAAATGGTATTCTGTTCCTGAAAAAAGACCTGATAATTGTACTCCATTAGCATTGCCTTTATACATCACTGTATTGCCACTAATAATCTGGCCCAGGCTGTAATTAGTACCACTGACCGGCACGAGATCCACCGGAGCTCCGATTTTTGCGAATACTATTACATTGTCACCATTGCCATTGCCTGTCCATGCCAGTTCAATGCTGCTGGTTGTAATATTGCTTGTTGAAAATCCCGAAGGTGCCACAGAGGGTGCACATACTGAAACAGTACCATTAAAAGTGAAACTATTCACACTATATGTTCCTGTTCCGGCAGAGGCTCCCCATGCATACAATCTGAATTCTACAGCATTTAATGCATTTTGAAAAGTACCCGCTGCCAATGAAATGGTGGCACCGCCTGCAGGAGGCGTTGCGATATCAGTACTGAATCCATCCAAACTGGATCTCAGTGCAAAATTGACGGGACCTGATGCGGAAGCTTGTCCTACATAAGTAAAACTTACAAAATCAATATTATAGGTGGCATTGGGTGTCAGTGTAAATGTAAAATAATCATTCACATCCAATGCGACTGAATTCCATCCTGATGCATTGTATCTGTTATTAGCATTTGCGCTCGTTATCCCGGATCCTCTTCCGATACCACTGGCTGTAATGTTAGCATTTACAGTTTGTCCGAAGGTGTAAGGATTGTCATTATTGGGATTGGTTCCTGTGATTGGATTTGTAAAAATGGACTGCGCCTGAAGGTTGGCAAATCCCACAAAAGCCAACATTAGAAGTATAAAATTCTTCATGTTCAAATAGTTTAAATAAATTAAGATCTCAGCTAGCTGTATGCAGGTATTCTAAATTGGGCGCATTTTTAAGGATGGTTCAGGTGGGAGGGCAGTCCTTCTGTAAGGAAAGAAACAGCACTGCTTTAACTGAACCACAAAACTATTACAATCTACGTAAAAAGACAAGATATCAGTTATTTAGTTATGATATTTTTTTTTAATGCGTAAAAGCTGGGGGCTGGTTGCTCGTTGAACAAACGCTTCTGGCTTCTTGCCTCTGGCCTCTGGCTCAACAGCCAGTGAGGGAGTTGGGCTTGAGTGTAAACAGGCTGGAAGAAGTCATAAGTGAAATGTGAAATGTTGGAACAGCCTCTGCTGGAGGTTGAAACAGCCGGAAAAACCAGATGTTGGCTTTAGCTGGTTGCTGGCTATTGGCTAACAGCCGGGAAGAAGCTGCCGTTTTTTACGTAACATCTCCTTAATATCTCGCGGATAGTCCGGGTCTCCGACCCGGATTAAAGACTCACACACCAAACTCACACTCACCACAAACTGGCGTCTCCTGACGCTGAAGAGTAGCGCCTCCCGAAAGTCATACAGTAGGTTTTGTCGAACATTTAGCTTTGGTGGATATTTCGGGATTGGACTTTAAATTTGCCAGTTTTGCCTGTCAAATTCAAATACAGCGCTCTGATATAAGATACATTTCTTGCTGCCATCCATGAAAAACTTGCAAATTGTTACGCAGGGCAAACACTCGGAAAGAAGCTACTAGCTTTTTACTCTACTGCCCTTTAAAAATACCGCGATGGTCCGGGTCTCCTGACCCGGATTAAAACTCTCACCCACGACTCACACTCACCTCATACTGGCGTCTCCTGACGCATTGGGACAAAGCTTCGTCCATGGAAAACAGCCACATGTGCCGAACTAGTGGCGGAGGAGATATTTGGAGGGATAGACATATAAATTTGCCAATTTAAATGTCAAATTGAAGTGCAGACTTTAAATTAATGATGCATTTGTTGCTACCCTGCACGAAAAATTTGCAAATTATTACGGGCACAACAAAAAAGCCGGCGCATCTCTGCTACCGGCTCTCCAATATTTCGCATTCAAGGTATATTTTCAATTAACAGATGTTTCAAACAGTCATTTTGCGTAGAGATAAGACGCATTATAATGCGTCTCTACATAACAACCATGCACCAGATTTCTCTTGAAAAGACGGCTGTTTAATTCATCATTTATAATTCAAAATTCAACATTTCCTCCGGCTGTTTTATTCATCATTTAAAATTCAAAATTCATAACCCCCATCCGGCTGTTCAATTCAAAATTCAGCATTCAAAATTCAACATTCCACACCGGCTGTTCAATTCAAAATTCAGCATTCACCGCGAGGTTTCGCTTTGCTTCACTGCGCGGTCCTTCGGAAAATTTAAAATTCCCTCCGGCTGTTCAATTCAGCAAATTCAGCATTCAAAATTCATCATTTCCCCTCCGGCTGTTTTAATTCAAAATTCAGCATTCAAAATTCAACATTACCTAACCAGCTTATGCGTCTCCATCACCCCATCCGCATTCACCTGCAAAAAGTAAACACCTGAACCCAAATTGCTGACAGGAATATTGATAATTCCCGCTTCTGCAGCCTGAGTAGAATGATAAATGGTACGACCCAACTGATCCACCAATCTCAATTCCAGTGAACTGACA
>JADJJU010000015.1 GCA_016706365.1 Saprospiraceae bacterium | reverse complement strand
GCATTACAAAGTAAAGTGCAAATAATGACAGAAAATTTAATGGCTTCATATATATTAATTCACCTTAATGCTTCAATCCCTGTCTAAAGTATTACAATTCCATCAATATATATCATTTCATCTCAGGTGCTTGTCTAAAAGTAAACATAATTTTCATTCTATTTTATCAATGAAAAATTTAATACATTGTTATCGCAATTACATCACACCATATTTTCATTCTTTTAAGTCTTTTCTCACACATTTTCATTCATCTTCAAATCAAGCAACTATGAAAATTTGCTTTACCCTTCTGATTCCGCTCTTCGGTATTGTTTCGGGAAGTATCCATGCTCAGGTAACCATCAGGAAAAGTTGTGGATGCCAGATCAACCAATTCCAGGTGTAAGTATCCATGAAAAGGAACCAATGCTGTAGTCAGCAGTAATGATGGCAGTTTGAAATTGCTAACCTCTCGTTCAGGGTCCGATTTAGTTTTTTAATATGGGATATTCAACCAAAGAAATGAGCATATATGATACTACATTTCTCGAAGTCAGAATGGAGGAAAATATTTTGACTTTATCCAGGTAGCAGTTGTCGGGAAGCAGAAGTTTGAACCGCTCAGCCACAGAAACCCCGGTTGCCATTGATATCATACCTATTGCGGAACTGATCAATTCCACCGGACAATTGGATATCAACCAACTGCTTCAATATGCTGCTCCTTCCTTCAATTCAAACAGGCAATCCGGCGCTGATGGAAAGCGACCACGTCGATCCTGCAACTTTAAGATTGGGGCCCTGACCAAACGCTGGTTTTAATAAATGGCAAACGCAGGCATCAATCATATTAGTGAATATCTTCGGTGCCAGAGGAAGAGGAAATACCGGAACCGATCTAAACTCCATTCCTGCTTCGGCGATTGAACGGATTGAGATCCTTCGTGACGGAGCAAGTGCACAGTATGGTTCTGATGCTATTGCGGGAGTAATAAATATTGTGTTGAAATCAAGCGTGGATGAATTCACAGGAAATGTAGTTGGAGGATGAGGCAGGCAAAATTTAGGGATGACCGCAATTTTGATGGTGAAACATATCAACTCAGTGCCAACTTTGGCCAGGCGATTGGTGAAAATGGTTTTGTGAATCTTACCACTGAATATTTACGCCGTGAGAAAACTAACAGACCTGCAGATCCTAATGAATTTGATATTTATCGTCAACAATTCGGAGATGCATCCTCAGAAAATATTTCAGTGTTTATGAATTCTCAGATTCCTTTATCTGAAAAAATACAATTTTATGCTTTCGGTGGAATAGGACATCGCATGACTGATGCTTATGCCTGGACCAGATCAGCTGACAGCGAAAGAAATGTCCAGGAAATTTATCCTGATGGCTTTAATCCAAGAATCCAATCTATTATCAATGACCAGTCCCTGTCCGCAGTAATACGGAGTAAGATCGTTTTCTGGGATTTGGATTTTAATTACACTACAGGATTTAATAAGTTCCACTATTTTGTGGATGGCACTCTTAATGCTTCCTTGCTTGCCAGATCACCATTGCGTTTTGATGCAGGAGGTTTTCAACAAAGACAAAACACAAGCGGATTGCATTTTACCAGATACATTAAGCGGGGAGAAAGAGGTTTGAATGTGGCATTTGGATCCGAGTACAGAATTGATAATTATCAAATCTTTGCAGGTGAAGAAGCATCTTACCGCAATTATGGAATTGTAGATACAATCATTGACGGAGCCATCACCAGCATCGATCAATTGGGCAGGCCTGGAGGTTCACAGGGCTTCCCCGGCTTCCAGCCGAATGATGAGAGAAACGAAAGCAGAAGCAATCTGGCCGCTTATCTGGATCTTGAATTTGATATAAGCAAACGATTTATGCTGGCAGCAGCAGTTCGTGCAGAAAGATATTCTGATTTTGGAAGTACATTCAATGGGAAATTAGCTGCGAGGTTCGCAATCTCTCCGGCTTTTGCCATTCGCGCTTCCGGGAGTACAGGATTCAGAGCTCCCTCACTTCCACAAATCAATTTTTCTTCCACTTTTACTGACTTTGTTGGTGGTGTGCCTGTGGATAAAATCATTGCCCCAAACAATAGTCCAATCACAAGAGTATTGGGAATTCCTCAACTCAAGGAGGAAAAATCAGTCAATGCCAGCTTAGATTACTTCCAGTCCATTCGAAGGATTTTCTGCGACTTTAGACGGATATTATGTGGACATTAAGGACAGAATCGTATTGACTGGAGCATTTGAGGAAGGTGATCCGGATATTGGAGCAGAACTTCCGGCATTGGGAGTGGGTGCTGCACAATTTTTTACGAATGCTGTGGATACAAGGACATTGGGTGCGGATTTGATTCTTACATATGTAAGAAGAATTGGTAATGGAAAATTGCAGACGAGTTTTGCTGCCAATTTCAATCGTATGACAGTAGAAAATGTATACACGAATGACAAACTTGCAGGGAAAGAGGATATTTATTTTGGCAACAGAGAAAGGTTATTTTTATTGGCATCTGCTCCACCCAGCAAATTAAATCTGACACTTGACTATAAGCTGAATGATTTCCAGGTAAATCTTCGCTTTGTGCGATTTGACAAAGTGGAACTGGAAGACTGGTTAGGAACTATTGATGTGTATGATCCCCGAATCACGACTGATATCACACTAGGCTACAAAATTGATAAGAATATTCTGCTTAGCCTGGGAGCTGCCAATGTGTTCAACGTTTATCCAACTCAGCAAGACACTGAAACTGAAACAGGCGGTCTATGGGATCCTGTGCAAATGGGTTTCAGTGGAGCATTTTATTTCACGAAAATCGCCTTTAAATTTTAAGCTTAAGTATCACATAAAACGAAAAGACAGAATCAAATCTGGATTTCAATTACCCATGAAATGAGTAAAACCCATGATAGGTACCCTGGCCTGGTTCTTCAAAACGGGCCTGGGGTTTTTGCTTCCTCAACAATGCACAAGCCTAAAAAAATGGAACAAACGATTAAGAAAGTTCCTGACTTTTGAACTTTGCAAACTACCCTGAAACAGGTAAAATTACTTGACACTCCAATTGGCCTCCTTACAACCAGATTGGATGCACCAGCCAACACGGCTGAGGATTGAAATTGGATAGTCATTTTGAGAATCCTCCACAAACGTTTAGTTAGAGGAGTGACAACCGGATTGGGTAATTCACAGTTTTAATGAAGACACGCTAAAAATTGTTACCAAGGGGTGAGGGCCGCAATTTTGGGACAGTCGAGTAATTGACGGTGGAATATTCATTAGAATCTTATAACAACCTTACGAATTTATTAAGGACTGCAACATTAGCTAGGTCAATGATGCCATTGTTAGCGTGTTGTTCCGCACCCCCCCCCACCAAAGCCGAAACCGTTTATCTTTGAATTATGAATGCAGAGAAATCTATCATCCTAAAAGGCATTGAAAAGCATATCACTCTGAGTGAAGAAGAACAAAAACACTTCCTCTCACTTTTAGCTCCTGTAAAATTCAAGAAAAAATACCCTGTTCTTCAACCCGGTGAAATTGCAAATGAAGCTGCATTCGTTGTGGAAGGATGCCTCCGCTCCTACTCTATTGACGATAATGGGTTTGAACATATTATTCAGTTTGCTCCGGAGGGTTGGTGGATGACGGATATGTATAGTTTCATTTCGCAGAGACCAGCGCAGTTGTATATTGAACCGATAGTCGACACAGAAGCATACCTATTTAGCCGTAAAAATCAAATGAAATTGTTTGATGATATTCCCAAATTTGAACGCTACTTCCGTATCATCACTGAGAACTCTCTGGTTGCATATCGTCAGCGGGTAGTAGATAATCTGGGATTGAATGCTCAGCAGCGATACGAGCAATTTTGTACTACTTATCCGACATTGATTCATATACTTCCTCAGCAACAAGTGGCTTCATACATCGGAGTCACACCTGAATTCCTTAGTAAGATGAAGAAGGGGATGATGAGGAGGAGATAAGATATAAGAGATAAGAGATAAGATAACCACACTGAATCGCTCAGATCAATCTATACTTCGAAAACCTTATAATCTTCTAACTCAAACCTCCTGGATTTTTCTTCGTGTCTTTTTGTGTAATTCGTGGACAAATAATTCCCGGTTTTACATCATGTAATTTTATAATTTCTCCTCTAATCTCAAAAGCTCTCAATAATAAAACTTCCAACCATTCAACAATTCCTCATATTCCTCCATTTTCTTAATCTACATTATTGGTAACGGACTCCATTCAAGTGTATTTTTGTGATATCAAAATGAAAAAATCATGGACAGAAAAGATTTCATCAGAAAAGGATTATTAGGGACCGGCATATTTGCTGCTTCAGCATCCGGAATGAGTTTACTCGCAAATGATATCGATGAACTGAAAACGCTTCAACAAATGGAGCCTTCAGAAGGTCTGGGATTTAATCATATTCCTAATACACAATCAAAGATCATGGAAAATACAGTTTTGCATAAAGCTAATTCCAGAGGCCTTGCTAATCATGGCTGGCTAGAAAGCAGGCATACATTTAGTTTTGCTAATTATCATAATCCGGAAAGAATGCACTTCGGGGTACTTCGGGTATTGAACGATGACAGAGTAGATCCGGGAAAAGGATTTGGGACGCATCCTCACGACAATATGGAGATCATCAGTATTCCCCTGGAAGGAGATCTGGAACACAAAGACAGCATGGGTAATGTGGCTGTAATCAGAAATGGAGACATCCAGGCAATGAGTGCCGGAACCGGAATTACACATTCAGAGTACAATAAAAACAAAGACAAAAAAGTCAAATTTTTGCAAATCTGGCTTTTCCCAAATAAGAGAAATGTAACCCCGAGATACGATCAGATTAGCCTGAATCCTGCAGAGCGAAAAAATAAATTTCAGCAAATCCTATCCCCTAATCCAAAAGATGCAGGCGTATGGATTAATCAGGATGCCTGGTTTCATCTGGGTACTTTTAAAAAAGGTGTCAGCACGGATTACATTATCAAAAAACCGGGTAATGGCGTGTATGCGTTTATATTAAAAGGAACTGCAAATATTGAGAATCAGGCGCTTGAGCCCCGTGATGGATTTGGGATTTGGAATACAAGCAAAATTTCTATCAAATCCACTTCAGACGACACAGAAATATTGCTTATGGAAGTCCCTATGTCTGTTTAAATCAAATTGTAATTAAAATCGTAAAATAAAATAATCATGTCAACTATCAATTGGGCTATAGATCCCACCCACTCAGAAGTCGGATTCAAAATCAGACATATGATGTTCAGTAATGTTTCAGGTAAATTTGACGAAATCAACGCTACTGCTGTTGCAAACGGAGATAATCTTGAAGATGCAAAAATTAGCTTTACTGCTAAAACAGCATCCATTAATACCGGAAATGCAGACAGAGATACACACCTGAAGAGTGCAGAATTTTTTAATGCTGAAGCCAACCCTGAGGTCAAATTCGAATCCACCTCATTCACGGCAGTCGATGACAACACATTTGAACTTAAAGGTGATCTGCATATGAATGGAATCAGCAATCCTGTCAAGCTGGATGTTGAATTTGGCGGAATAGGTAAAGATCCATGGGGAAATATCAAATCTGCCTTTTCTGTCACCGGCAAAATCAATCGTAAAGAATGGGGATTGAACTGGAATGCTGCTCTGGAAGCTGGAGGAGTGCTTGTAAGTGATGAAGTTCGTATCGAATGTGAAATTCAAATGGTGAAACAAGCGTAGATCGTTTAAAATAAAAATAATGTGGCAGGGTACTTTCTAAGGTAGTCCTGCCATTTTTTATTGTAAGTTGAAAATTGAAAGTTGAAAGTTGAAAATGGAACAGCCGATTATGCCTTTGGGGGTGAACCGAAAACAGTTGTTCAGGATAGAAGCTGAGGAATTGAGTTAATCGGAATTTGCATTTTGCATTTCACCATTCACAATTCACGATTCACAATTCACAGTTCACAGTTCACCATTTCCTATTTACAATTTTCAAGTTTCTTTTTCATTTCACTTTTCACATTTTACATTTCACTTTTCCCATGCTTCCCCACCAACTTCCTCGTGTGCCTAAGATTCTTCTTACTGCCCCAGGCAAAGTGCCCCGGAACTACAATCTTTGCTTTTGGATACCGCTTTTCTACTTTTAACATACTCCCTGCCCATTGACTAATATTTGCATCAGCGATATTGCCAAGATCATTATTTTCTGTGCTTTTCACAAAACAACCCCCGAACAAGACTTTAGCGTGAGGAACCCAGATGACAATGTTGTCAGGGCTATGCCCGGGACCGGGATAATATGCTTCGAATTCATATTGTCCCACTTTAAAAATCGTATCATTCGAAAATGTATTCGCTGCTCTTTTTTCGCCTCTGGAAATGCAGGAGTCCAGAGTCATTTGCGTTGAATAGGTTTTAATATTTTTACTATTATAATATTCCAAGCCTGCACTCCTGTCTGCGTGAAAATGAGTGGAAATGCATATAATTACCTCCTTTCCATGCCTCGTTTTTATGCTGTCCAGCAATGGCTGAAATTGTGCTGTATCCCAGGGAGTATCAATCAGTACTACACCATCATCAGTAACCAGATACAAACTATTGGAGGGAAATAACTTGCCCGCAAATTCATTGAACGTTGTGTAAACAAACACATCTTTTGCAATCGGAGTAATGATCAGTTTATCCACCTTTTTCTGAGCAAATGTTAAAGCTTGCGCTGATATTGATTGTATAGAACAAACTGAATGAACAAATAAAGAGCCTGCTATAATTATTCTTAAAAATTTCGAAGCGAGAATCATATATTTCTATTTTTTAAAGCTGAATCAGTCAAATTCATTTATGAACATGAAAGTAATATGAAATATTTTATCAATTAAGAATTGACTAAATGAGTAATTATTACATTTGATTACTTGTAAATTTATGATTGCAGAATTGTACTTTCCGGGTTTTCCACTGAATCAATTTATTGATCGGTTCTTTTATTACAAAGATGTAAATCCTGCAAATTCGATAGACCGTTTTCTGCCCGATGGAGATGTTCACCTGATTTTCGAACTCACCGGCAATCCTCAATACATTTATGACAACGATACGCTGCAGGAAAAACAAGTCTGCAAAGAGGTCTGGTTTTCAGGGATCAGGAATAAATGTATTACTATTCCTTCAGGTAAAGATTCGGAGATGTTCATTATTTTCTTTCATAAAGGACAATCATATCCTTTTCTGGAAATGCCTGTGGACACGCTAACAGATCATGTCGTACACGGCCGGGATGTTTTGCCCCGGGATTTTCTTTTCCTTAGAGAAGAACTTCAAAATATAGAATCCATAGGTGGAAAATTTGCTAAGTCTGAAGCCTATTTTATTCAATTTTATCAGCGCAAATTAATTCTCAACCCCTGTGTCATGTTTGCTGTAAAGCAAATATTATCTAGCCCGCATCAATTGACCATCAAAGCATTATCTGACAAAATAGGTTATTCTCAAAAGCATTTTATTCATCAGTTCAGTTCACATGTGGGCCTCACTCCAAAAGGATTTCTCAAAGTCATGCGTTTTCAGAAAGCAATCCAAGAGATTGAAATTCAGAAGGACTCAGATTGGAATAGAGTTGCTTATGAATCCGGATTTTATGATCAATCCCACTTTATTAATGAATTCAAATTATTTTCCGGATGCACACCCACAGAATATTTGAGAATGAAATCTGAAAACTTAAATTACCTTGCTGTTGGCTGAGGTAAATTTTTTCCAATCCAATGCAATTAGTACGCCTTTACTTTGTTGAAAAATAATTCAAACCATGGAACAATTTCACATTAATCATTGGGCAGTAATTGTATGCGCTATCTCAAATTTATTAATTGGAGGAATTTGGTATTCACCTCTTCTATTTTACAAAGCCTGGATGAAGGAAAACAACTTTACTGATGAAGACATGCAAAAAGTAAATCCAGCCAAAACTTATGGACTTACACTTATAATATCAGTCATTATCAGTTATAATCTTGCATTTTTTCTCGGTGATGAAGGCACTGATGCCTCCTGGGGAGCTACAGCAGGATTCCTGGCAGGATTTGGGTTCTCGGCATTAATTTTTGCAGTGGTGGGATTGTTTGAACATCGATCATTGAAATACATATTAATCAACGGCGGATATATTACCTTGTACTTTACTTTGATCGGATTCATACTGGGTGCCTGGAGATAAACACTTTCAATTTTTATTAAAAATCTATATAATGAAAAGATTATACTTCGCCTGTATATTGCTTTCTTTGAATATTTGGAGTGTGTATTCTCAGCCTGCAGATAATCAAATGAAGCTGCCTGAAAATTACATGATTGCATACAACGTCAATGCTAAGGACAGCACTACTGACAATTATGAAATCATGATTATGAATGCGAACGGAACTAATAAAAAAAATCTCACG
The DNA here is from genome assembly GCA_016706365.1 of Saprospiraceae bacterium. GTDB lineage: Bacteria > Bacteroidota > Bacteroidia > Chitinophagales > Saprospiraceae > SLDF01. The sequence continues at coordinate 70,207 of JADJJU010000015.1, read as the reverse complement.
CAACATAGGGATGTAGCCTGGACCTATTATGCTTATCAGGATCGCTTGTTTTTTGTCAGCGACAGAGACACATGTTACCGATGTTATTTCCTTTACGAAATGAATTCAAGCGGAGAAAATATCAAAAAAGTTACTGAACTTCAGCTCGAAGACAGCTGGATGAGCAGCAGAAATAAAGGTAAAGAAATGGTAGTTACAGGAAGAATTGGTAAAGATGTGAGATTCCAATTATTCATGATCAATTTGGCAGATGGCTCATATAAGCAAATAACAAAAGATACATCTGCAAGATACGGTGATCCCTGCTTTTCTCCTGATGGAAAGCAAATAGTCTATTCCTACAAAAAGGAAAAACGAGATAGAAATACGCACGAAGAATTGTTTGTTATGAATGCAGATGGAACCGGAATAAGACAATTGACAACTTACCCTGAAGATAATCCCTCAGCAAAAGAATATGGATACAAAGCAGGAGCAGCAAGATGGCATCCTGCTGAAAATTTCATATCCTATGTATCAAAACAAGATGGAAGACATAGCATATTTGCAATCACTCCGGATGGTAAAAAGCAGTGGAAATTAATTGACAATCCTGAATCAGAAGGATGGCATGACTGGAGCTCAGATGGAAAATGGTTGGTTTATAATCATTCAGATATTGAAGAATCCCAATTCCATATCAGCATCATGAATTGGAAAACGAAACAACAAAAACAGCTTACAGAAAATCAGTTTACAGCTCAGCAATCTCCGGTTTTTGTAGAAAAGGAATAGCAGCAGGCGTCAGGAAGAAAAGCATCATTTAAATCTGGTTTGACCAATAAGTAAATGTGGAATGATATATTTATTGCGTTTTTCAGAGTATTGAATTTTTACCTTTCATAAGGAAATTCCAATTTATGAATACCGCAGTTTTAACTCTGTTGATTTTATTAGCATTTCCCATCTTCTTTGTCGGATTATGGTCCGGTGTAGTTTTCTTGCTTAGTTATCTATCCAACTGGCAAAAATTAGCTGTTAGATATCAAACTTCCTATTTTCCGGAGGATGTGAAATGGTGTAGTTGTCTGATAAATCGATGCCGATATAGTGGTACCATCAGATATGCAGTAAGTGAGAAAGGATTGTACCTCAGGACTGCAAAATTATTTACGCTGGGACACAAACCTTTATTCATACCCTGGGAAAGTATGGAATATGAGACAGGTGGATTCTACTTGTTCTATCCAGCTAAAATCACTGTGGATGGTGTAACTATCTATATTGGTAAAGACGTTCAAAAAGAGCTTCCATTTAGAAACCAGGATTTCGTATAAATGAACAGAACTAAGCAAACCTGCTGAGTCTTAAAAAATCTATGTTCAAATCAGTTTTCCCTTTCCTTGTAAGATCGCTTAAAATCTCTCCTATTACCGGGACAAATTTAAAACCATGCCCGCTAAAACCACAAGCAACAATTACCTTTTCATGATATCCGGGAAGAAAATCCAATACAAAATCTCCATCAGGTGAATTTGTATAAAGACAAGTAGAAGCATTTAATAATCTTCCATTGGCTTCCGGCAAAAATGTAGACAAAATATTTCTTAACAATGATTCTTCCTCCTGAGAAATCTTATTGTCCGGTGAATACTCCATTAAATTCTCTACGTAATCGCTGACAAGGTGATGAGCAATTTTTAAACCCCCGCTACCTCCAAATTTTTCCGGCTCCAATTCAGGGAAACCATAGAATAATCCATGATTATCATCGTCAATCATGAAGCAGGGGAAACTTTCCATTGAGAAATTTGAAGACGAACTTGTCTCAAACCACGCAAGGTTTTGTCGACTCACCTTTAGAGGAATGTTCAGATCAGGAAGCAATTGAGAACTCCAGGCTCCGGGGCAAATGATCAGTTTTTCAGAAAGATAAATTCCCATATTCGTTGTAACCGAACATACGCCTCCTGAAACCTTCCACGATTGCACGATTTCGGGCATCCGGAAAATTGCCCCATAGTTTCCTGACAGTTTTATCAATGTTTGAATCGTCAGCTCAGGCAATACGAATCCGGCTTCCTTCTCCAATAAAATTTGTTTATTCTGAGTTGATTTAAACTGAGAATATTTATCATTTAATGATTCTGTGTCCAAATCTATCAAAGAAAGATCGTGAATTCTGGCGGCATGTTTGACTCCTTTTGAAATTTCACTTTGCGCTGAACTCAGATATATAAGTCCTGTTTTATAATACAATTTTTGGCCACTTTCCTCTTCTAATATTCTCCAGTTCTGATAGGATCTTTCAAGCAATGGCACATAATCAGGATGTTCGAAATATGCTTTTCTCACTATTCTGCTTTGACCGCCGTGAGATCCAAAAACATGTGGAGCCGGATATCGATCCAGACAAAGCACTTTCTGACCTGTTTTGGAAAGGAAATAAGCAGCGGAGGATCCCATCGAGCCAGCACCAATGATGATTGTATCGAAACTTGCGTTCATAGTAATATGTGAAATGAGAAATGTAAAATGTGAAATGTGAAATGTACGATGAAAATAGTAAATGGTGAATAGTGAATGGTGAAATGCTGGTAAATGGTAAATGGTAAATGGTAAATGGTACTTAAGTAAAATAACGAATAGTGAATCGTGAATCTTGATTGGGGTGTTATATAGAATATTGGCTGTTCAATTTAAAATTCAGAATTCAAAATTCAAAATTCTGAATTTATACGATCTGCCTCTCTCCTATCTGTTGCCTCCACATCGCATAATACAAGCCTTTGGCAGTTACAAGTTCATCATGTGAGCCGGATTCTGCAATTTTACCTTTTTCAAGGACTATGATTCTATCTGCATGCAGAATTGTAGAAAGCCGATGTGCAATCAGTATTGTTATCTGCTCTTTACGGCCTGAGATCTCACGAATTGTATCAGTTATAACTTCTTCAGTTAAAGAATCCAGTGCAGAAGTAGCTTCATCAAAAATCATTAACTGAGGTCGTCTGATGAGTGCTCTTGCAATGGAGATCCTTTGCTTTTCACCTCCTGAAATTTTCAAGCCGCCTTCACCCAGTTTAGTATGAATACCTTTTTCGCTTCGGGCCAGCATCTGATCGCAGGACGCCTTGTGCAATGCTTCCATGATTTCATCGTCAGTAGCATCAGGTTTAACGTAAAGTAAATTTTCTTTAATAGTTCCAGCAAAGAGCTGAGTATCCTGAGTCACGAATCCTACTTGTCTGCGCATCGCATTATACCTCAATTTGCGGGAATCAACATCGTTAAAGAAAATGGTTCCTTCTACCGGCTGGTACAATCCCACAAGCAATTTTACCATAGTAGATTTACCTGAGCCGGAAGGTCCGACAAATGCTATCGTTTCACCGGTTTTGACCTTAAATGAAATGCCATCCACAGAATTTTGTTGTGCAGTTTTATGTCGGAAAATAACATTATCAAAACTCAATTCTGTCAATTCACTTACTTTAATCGCATCTTCCGGGCGTTTTTCTACCGGCTTTTGCATCAGATTGTCGAACAAATGAAGAGAAGATTCTGTCTCCCTGTAAAACACTAAAATATTGCCCAATTCCTGCAGGGGTGCAAAAATAATAGTAGATATGAATTGCATCGCAATCATCTCTCCGGGAGATAAAACATCCCGGAATATTAGCCATAGTAAAGTGAATAGAACAGAATGCCTCAACAGGATTAGTGCCGTATCCTGATAAAACGTTAAAAAACGTACCTGCTTCACCTTAGCCATTTCCAGATCAAAAATCTTCTGTGTATGGACCTTCATCCTCCTCACTTCAGGGAAAGTAAGACCAAGACTTTTCACTAATTCTATATTACGAAGTGATTCAGTAATTAGTCCGGACATTTGAGTAGTCCGTCTGTTTATTTGTCGTTGAATCGTTTTTATTTTCTTACTCAACAACACAGTAATGCTACCTAAAACAATGAAGCCAATAAAAAATACAGGAATCAATGCCCAGTGTTTTGTGATAGCGTACCAAATTAAAAATGCAAATCCAACAAGTGATGAGAAGAGAACATTAATAAAAGAAGAAATAAATTTCTCAGTATCGGTGCGTACTTTTTGAAGAATGGCAAGAGTTTCACCACTTCGTTGTTCTTCGTATTCCTGGTATGATAATCTGAGTATTTGCCTCAATCCATCATTGAATATCTGCATACCAAACTTTTGAACAGCCAGGCGCATGACGTATTCCTGCACGCTCCGGGCTAATCTGGCAATGATTCCCACTCCAAGTGCAATCATTAACCAATAAAGTGCACCGTTAACCAGCTCCTTGTCGGGCTTGTTGGTCTGATCATTTGCATATTCATCAATTATTTTACCAAAAATAATGGGATCAATCAAACTGAGTAACTGAGCTGTGGCAGCGAACAACAATGCCAAAAAAATCAGCCTGCTATGTGGTCTTAGATATTTCCATAAAATTTTCATGTCCTGCTAAAATAGGAATAATTTATGAAAAATGCTTTAGCACGAAGTGTGAATGAAAGCTGAATCAATTACTTCTCAAACAAACTGAAAACTTGTTTTACAAAAAAAATCTCAACAGCACTTCAATGCATATTAATACTCCTTCATATCACTGTGATGCAGTTTCAATAATTTATATTAATAATAGCTCATCACATAAATTAGATTTGTACTATCAATTTGATGATAAGATTAGTTTGAATATTAATGTTTATGAAATGGTATCAAATCTTTGGCTTTTCGATTAATATAATAGCTGCTCTTTATTTTTTGTACATGGCTGCAATGCATATTTTCGTGTATGTAATGAATAAAAGAGATGGGCATTATGTTAACTTTCATGAAAGCAAAATAAATCTCATTGTTGGAGTTGTATTATCAGTTATCACCCTCCTTGCGTGGTTTGCATTGAAAAATCAGCATATGTATAAATTGGGAAATATTCTTCTCTTAATTCCTTTGGGATTGGTCGTGGCCTATGGTTTGTTCGCCATTGTATTAATTGTGGGTTCAGGTGGAAGATGGAATTAAATCATCCTGTCAAAAGGGTGGCTCTTCTCATGGTGGTGCTAAACGAAAACAAATCTTTACAGTGAACTTTTCTACTCAGAGTTGATTGCATGCATAAAAAAAACATCCGACCTGTAAACAAGCCGGATGCCAAACTCAACAACAAGTAGAAAATTCTCATAATCTCACTTGTATCTAAAACAATGAGCTTAAATTAATTTTTCATGAATCGATAAGTTTCAATCACTGTTTCAGATTCCAGTTCCAGAAAGTATAAACCTGAAGATGGCAACTGATTCAATGCAAGCAGTAATTGATGAGTACCTTTATAAAAATCCACATTTGTTATAAAACAAGTACGACCCATTAAGTCATAAACGCGAATCTTACCTGATGATTCTCTTTCCGCTTTGTATCTCAAACTAACTTCCTTATCAGCTGGGTTTGGAAATAATTCAGTTACCTGAATATTGCCCGTTCCATTCTTCAAATCTGCAAATGCCTCATTTGACTCGCAGATAAAGGTTTGTTCACAAATCACAAGACAGCCATTGTTATCTATTATTCTTAATCGGACAGTGACTTCTGAAAATCCTACATTAATTGTAATTGTTGATGTCCCTTGACCTGTTTCGATATAGCATGCACCACCTTCCACTTCCCAGAAATAATATGGACCGTCGATATCCGTAGTTATTCTGATACTATCACCATTGCAAATTATAGAATCTAAGAGCACCATACTGCAGTCAAGATCAGAATTACTGATCATTTCTATTTCCTGCGAAACAGTGGCAGTATTTCCACATTCATCTTCTGCAACCCATGTTCTGATAAGATTTACAGCATCATTTCTGTCAACTCTGGTTTCTGAAAATGTGAGCTCTACCTCAGTACATAAATCGTATACATCAGGTGCTTGTACTTCAGGCAAATCATCGCATATTATTTGCTGATTGACTGGAATATTTGTGAATACAGGTGCTTGAGTATCATTGTAATTGACATAAATATTAAACACTGTCACATTTCCACAAATATCACTTGCAGTCCATTTGTACTCTATTCTTTTGATAAATCCATCCACTTTGCAATCAGCAGCATAAACTTCATTTATTTCAAAACGGATTTCGTCTCCGTGACATGAGTTGATCACTCGTGCTTGTCTAAGATTAAATTCAATTTCCTGATCTTCGCATTCCAATTCAAATTCAGTTTTATCTTTAATTATTCCCAAAACCGGATGAGCTATCACCAACTCAGGAAACAGTTGTGATCTCATCAGAATTGTTTGATCCATTTCTGAAACTATTCCGCAGCTATTAGTCAATATAATTGTACGGCGCATAGTACCCGGCAACCCACATTCTGAGTAAATACCCTCGATTCTTACTTCCGGAATCAATTCCTCACCGGTACATGGATCAGTGAAAACTGGTAAAGCCGGAACCGGCATACCTGTCATACAAATGACCTGGTCTATTCCTGCAAACATATCAAACCCTATGTTGGTCATTGTAATTTCCTGCACCATAGAGCTTATGTTACCGCATTCATCTGAGGCAATAATGTTTCTCTGAATAGTCGTGTAATCAGGGCAGTCTGCAAAAGAGCTTGAAATTTCTTCTATTCTTACACTTACTTCAGAACAATTATCTGTAACAAATGGAGCAGGAATAGGCTTTCCGCATATTACCGTAATTTGCCCCTGAACATGAATCACAGGAGCTGTATTATCCATGAGATTAATTGTCAATTCAAATACACTGGTCTGAAGACATTCATCAGTTGCAGTCCAGGTCAGCTTGACAGTTTTGAAAAATCCATTTTCTGTACAATCTCCTTCGTATATCAGTTCTTCATCGAAATCAACATTCAGAACCGGACTGCAGCTAGCACTTACCAACAGGTCTTGTTTACCGACTCCGCTTATTGTATTAGCTCCCATGACACCACACTCCAGTTCTATAGTATCACCGTTCTGGGCATTATTAAATGATTCACCTTTCCATGTGAAAACAGGACCTTCTTCAGAGCTTGCTACTAATTGCTGATACTCTGCTGAATTGTTACATCCATCTGTCACAATCAGGGTTCTTAAAATATCTTGTTGACCCAGATTACAGATGCTGGCTACAGTGCTCTCAGTTACATTGAATGCTACTCCTGAACATGATTCTGCAATGATCCATTTATCCTCAAGGAATGGTCCCGGACAAACTAATTCCTGCCAGTTTTGAATTACAGGAGGAGTAGTATCAATAAGTCTGATCTGAATTTTATATTCTCCCTGAATTCCGCAAATGCCGGTAGCTGTCCACATGAATTCATAAGCCTGAACATATCCATCAGCGATACAATCACCGAATCCCAGAAATTCATAATCAAATGAAACACGAAGGTCAGAATTGGTCTGACAAGCATCGACAGCCTTCATACTTCTGAAATCCAATTCATATACCCAGGCAGGCAATCCTCCTTCAAAACATTCTACCTCCAGGATTTCTCCATTTGCAATATTTCCGGTTATATCTGTAGTCCAGGTAAAATTCGGGCCTGAATTATTGATCACGTTTACTCTCTGAGTATCTCTTGCTGTATTCCCACAATTATCCGTTCCAGTCCAGATTCTTAAGATCTGCGTTGCGGTTTGACAATTTCCTTCGATAACTATTTCTTCAAATGTCACTTCTGCACATTCGCATTCATCTATGACTATGATAAACTCGCTCCAGATCTGGGCCATAGTTCCACAAGGCAAAGCATTCGCAGTCACAGGAATCGAATCGCAACTTACAGTGATATCATCTGGCACACCCACCAAGACTGGTGCGATGGTATCTACAACCTGAATAACAACATTGAATGAAGCAGTATTTCCACAATTATCAGAGGCAATCCATTGATATGTCATTTGAAGCAAATATCCATCAGCTTCGCATTCGTTACTAATGTGGGAAGCCGCAGTAAATTCAACGCTGGCATCCTGAGAACAATTGTCAGTGACCATTGCCATTCCTTCCAAAAGGGCTTCAACATTCCATCCGGCTGTATTGCTTTCACATTGTATGCTGATGATTTCTCCATTTGACAAAATTCCCAGGGTAGGGTGTTGTATAGAAATTGCGGGAGCTTCATCATCGATTATAGTAATGATCTGATCACAGGTGGCAGTATTTCCGCAAACATCTGAAACAGTATAAAATCTTGTAATAATCAATGGATCAGTAAAACAGCCACTGCCCCCATTATTACTTTCAATAAAGCTTACATTGCCCAGTCCGCAATTATCATTTGCAATCAGCAGATTCACATTCGCAACAGGGACTTCTTCAATACAATCAAACCCACATGCATCAGTGGCAGTATATGTTCTGCTTATGATTAATGGATCTGAAATACAAGCAGCTCCACCATTATTTGTTTCTGCCAAACTTACAACAACATTGCCGCAATTATCTGAAACTGTAAGTTCTACCCCGGCCGGTACATCTTCAATACATGAAAATTGCAGATCAGAAGGACAATCCTGTATTATCGGTGCCACATCGTCGATCACTGTAATAAGCTGATTGCAAACACTACTGTTCCCACAAGCATCACTAACTGTGAAAGTTCTGTTGATAATAAGCGGATCAGAAGCACAGCCCGAGCCATTGTTGCTGATATCAAGCACCTCTATTACAGGATCTGCCACTAAAGCACAATTATCAGTTACTGAAATCAAATTGGTATTACCAGGAGACAATTCATCAAAACAATTAATTGTCACCTCTAATGGGCAATTAATAGTGACCGGTGCCTCATCATCTACTATGTTCAGAATTTGTACACAACTGGCAGTATTTCCACAGATATCACTCACTATATAATTTCTTTGAATGATAAGTGGATCTGAATTACATCCTGAACCTCCATTATCAAAATCATCGAATGTTATTACAAGGCTTTCAGTAATGGTACAATTGTCAGTAGCAACAATCAACTGAACGTCGCCAGCTATAAGGTCAGTTACACATGCAAGATTTACTGTTAGAGGGCAGTTTGTAATGACAGGAGCTTCATCATCTGTCATATTGATAGTTTGAACACAAGTAGCTTCATTTCCGCAAGCATCCTGAACAGTATATATTCTGCTGGTAATGGCAGGACTTGCGCCGCATCCATTTCCGCCATTGAATACGTCAGTGCTGAAAACATTCAGGTCTCCTGCAGCAGTGCAATTATCTGTTGCAACTATAAGTTCAATATCACTTGGAGGCAATACTGTACCACAAGCAATTGTAATGGAAGGAGGACAAAAACTGATGACAGGAACTTCCTCGTCATTGACAATAATAGATTGAACACAAGTAGCTATATTGCCACAAGCATCGGTTGCAGTGAACAATCGTGTGATAGTAAATCCGTTTTCACAGGTGATATTACTTAAAACATCCGGGGCAATTGTAACCATCACTGCCGGATCACAATTGTCAGTGACAATTGCAGAAGAAATATCAGCGACAGGTGCATCTCCTACACATCCCACTGTCAAAGTTGCAGCGCAAATAATCTTAGGAGCTACATTATCTATTACTGAAATGATTTGTTCACAAGTGGCGGTATTGCCGCAAATATCAGTTGCCGTATAAGTACGCATGACTTCACATTCGACACCAATGATAGCCACCTGGTCAAAAGTAAGCTCTATCAAACCTATACAGTTATCAGTTGTAATCACTCCAACTCCTGGAACCGGAAAATCCAGACCGCAAGTAACGCTGGCAGTTGGGGGACAAGTAATGATCGGAGCTATATCATCCTGAATAATCATACTCTGTGAACAAGTTCCGGTGTTCCCACATAGGTCGGTGACAGTGTAAACTCTTAAAAGTGATAAGCCAGTCGCACAATTCGAACCTGTAAGCATATCCGGTGTGACAGTTACATTTAAAATACCGCTGCAATTATCAGTAATCAGGGGAATGTTAGTGTCAGCGGCCGGAACGTCCTCAATACAGATTAGGGTCAAAGCAGGAGGACATATGATGGTTGGAGCAACTGCATCCAGTACTGTTATTATTTGTTCGCAAGTACTGATAGTACCGCATTGATTATTAGCGCGGTAAATTCTTGAAATTGAATAATTATTCTCGCAAACAAAATTGAGAATTACATCCGGATCTACTGAAAACATTGCACAATTTCCCAGCACCGTCAATTCTCCAAAATTAGGATCAGGCACATCATCCGAGCAGGTTACTGAAATTGCTGCCGGGCAAGAAATACTAAAATTTAATGCACAAATTGATGCTACATTATCGGACAGGCCTATTGCCCCCGCAGTCGTCAATGCCCGGCCTTCAATTGTCGCACCAGAAAGAAGGCTAATGGCGCCTGAAGCAATAATGTTTCCTCTGAAGAATGAATTGATACCCAATTCAACTGCTCCGTTGATTTGCCAGAATATGTTACAGATGGATGCACCATTTATCAGGGTTACAGTAGAATTGCTTGTACTTGCAAAAGCTCCGTCTATTTGTATAATAAAAACAGCATTCGGATTATTTTGTCCATCAAGGATAAGATTGCCATTCAGTGTAGATGCTCCTCCCGCACAATGTACCCCGGGTGTCAGTATCTGACCGTTTCCGAAAGTAACTCCTTCAACATAGGTACATAATAATCCATCCAGATATTCGTATGCATCTAAAACATCGGCAGCTGCCTGAGCCGTAAGAGCATCAGCAACGTGTGAACTTCCAATTAACACACCCGGAGGGAAAGCTGCAAACGCACCGGCATCCGTACCAACATCACCTGTTACTACTGATGCACCTGTGACCGTGAAGGCTCCGGCTGCTGTAAAAAAAACAAAACCTGACGTCGAGCCGAGATCAGGTACTTGTGAATAAATTGTAGAAGGAATAAAATAGGCAAATAGCGCTATTGTGAAAGGTAAAAACTTTTTCATAAAAACATATTTAAGGTTGCCAAATAAATCTATGCAATAAAGATTTTAACAACCTTAACATGCTTAATCGGTTCAGACCTTATTAGGCTCGGGAGTCTTCCTGAGTCGATCGGTATTAAACCCTTTGTTTTTGACTCTATCAATAATTGTCGAATATATGGAGGAGTCCATTTTAGGGTTTCTTGAAAGAATTGTCAGGGCGGATCTGGATGGATTACTGATTACAGCATAACTGTAATCATCTGCCAAGTCTATTACACAGCTCGCATCAAAAAATGGCCACAAATACTGGACCTTAAATTTAGCATTATTCGTATTCTCCTGCACATAAGCTGTACCATGGAGAACTAAATCCTGAATGAAGCGGCCTCTACTCCTGAAACTCTTCTTTACTTTGAGGTTTCCTTTATTTGTAAGTTTATATTCCACCTCCGTATGGTGTGCAATCGGTGCTATCGGACTAGGATAGGAAGCAATTGTATACCATTTACCAATATATCTGTGTAAATCTACTCTGTCCACAGTCTCCAGTTTGTCACTATAAATTACCGGTAAGGCTAACATTTTTCCTGAGTTTAATTATATTAAAAAAAAATAGAAATATAAAAACCACTGAGTTTATTGGTCTTCATCAAAATGCTGCTCATCGAGATCCTCATGTCTATCACCACCTAAGCTATAATAGTTATTTTCTTCATCTTCTGATCCGATGTCTTCCATTTCATTATCCAAATCTGAACCTGGTATATCCAGTTCAGGATCATCATAATCCACATCATCCAGGTATGGATTATCATTAAATTCCAGCGGATCTTCCTCTTGCATTCTCTCATTCTGTTGATTTAACTCAGCAACAAAATCTTCATTCTCGTATTTGCTAAAACTGAGTTCATCTTCATCCTCATTTTGAACCGCTTCTTCCTCTTGCAGAAAAAGTGAATCTTCAAGCGTTTCATTTCTGTTCTCGTTTCGCATATCTGTATGATTGTCTTTTTTCTGATTGTCATATGGATCGTTCTGATCACTATTTTTCTTTTCCATTGCTTTAAGTTTTCTGGTTTTCAGAGTTTTAACTCTGTTGTACTTGTGTAATTCCTTCATCTTCCACGGGTATAGCTCTTTCTCTCATCAGTGTATTATTAAATATGGCCTGAATAATTCCACTGAATAAAAATGTCAATCCTGCAGCTAACATTGCTACGCTAAAATCCACCTCCGAGGCTGCCAGGATAAACACGGCACCCAGGGATATTGCTAATCCCACAATCATTCGGGCGACAATTACATATAACGGTATTCTAGTTTTTAAAATAAACAGTTGAAGGCAAAAAATTATCTCCACAATACCATAATATATCAGGAAAAAAGTGGTGATATTAAAGAAAAGTTCAATATCTATCGCAAGAACAAAAATTGCAAGGCCATACGCTAGCATTCCGCCTGCATGGATAGCATGGTATTTCATTGGGATTTGATAGTCTTTACTTTTTCTGGAACTAATGATGGCAAAAATCGCTGCCAGGATCATACCAATTCCTACCGAATACTGAATGACTCTTGATGTATTGTAAGATAATGCCATAAGTATAATCCCGTTAAGTACTATCAGGATTCCATATATAATTACCGACTGATACCTGGTCATATTATGAGATTTAAAAATCCACTCCAACAATTTTAATCGTCGGAGCGGAATATTTTTAGCAAAAGAATACGGTATGGAAGTACATTTTAATTTCCATCAAGACTCAAAAGACGGAAATAATGCTGTTAGCGGTTGTTGTCTGTAGTATCACGTTCAAAGACATTGGAAATAGAATTTCCCAGAGCGTCAAGATCTTCATTAAATTTTTGCTTGAAAGATTCCCAACGATCTCTACCACCTTGCTGATAAGTTTGCACATTGTCACGTAATTCCTTATTACGTCTTTCCATTTCTTCAATGTCTCTGTCATATTTATCTTCTACTTCTTTTGCTGCTGTCCTTTGGCGTTCCTTCAATGCAGCAATTTTTTGATCATTTTCATCCAGTTTTCTTTCTGCCTCAGTCCTATAAGTAACATACTCCATAGAATCCTGGCGAGCTTCTTCCAGTTCTTGCTGTGCCTCAACTACATTTTCCTCAGCCTCTTCCACGTTCTCTGCTGGAGTATCATTACAGCTCATCAACATACCTGTAATCAGGAATGCGAACATTGACATTTTCAAAATATTAAGTTTCATTTTTTTTGGTTTTAAGTTGATCAATATTTATGTTTCAAACTATCTGATTTGCCGGTTCCACTACCATTATTGTAATGTCCGGGTTCTCTTTCCATTCTGATAATTCCTGCTTTCCGGAAAGAAAACTTTTCAATTCTCGGGAGCGGTTTGCAATTTTCCTTCTGGTCTTTTTGCCCTCCCATGGTGCAATCACCAATCCTAACACTGTACCGATTGCAATTCCCAGTAACAAAGTGTTCCGAAAAGTGTGAGATCCATTATTCATTATATTTTAATTTAATTTTGTGATTAAAAGGTATTCAGTATCAACAGGAAATCTCAATGCATGAAATCCATTATGATAGGATACAAAGATGCTTCCAATTCGACCTTGTTGAATTATATAATTTGACTGAAGTCTTACATAATTATCGTAATATGGACAGATATCTCACTCATGCTGCGTGACAATTAGTTTTTCTTAGCTTGCCACAGAACGACTCCGCCGACCACAATGATGACAATTCCTAAAATGGGTGACCAACTGAGATAATTAGGTTTATCAGCCGTAATTTCTAGAGCTCCAATGTCCACCACTTTTTCTTTGGTAAAGAATTTAAATGATGTAACTACGGTCAAAATAATTCCGATAATAATTAAAATAATTCCTGTGGTTCTCATAGTAATAAGTATTTGAGGTGAAATAAAAATTTACCCGAAGCAAAGCTCGAGGAATATAATATACGTAATGAAGGTGACCAAAAAGTCACTGAAATTTAATAGAATTCAGATCGGAAAGTATTGATTAAATATCTTTACTATTGTGCATATTGAGCATATCGATCAGTCTCAGAAAGCTCCTGATCATTTTCGTCTTCAGCAACGGCAGCCTGGCCTTTCGCTATTAGAAGCTCGAAATAATCCATGATGAGTGGAATGTTGTTTTGTATAAAGTTGGTAGTAAACTGTTCCACCAATGAGGACCCAACAAAGCGTTTGAAGTTTTTATTCTTTCCGAATAAATAGCTTATTAACATATTACTTCCAAAAGTAAGACCCAGCTGAGTTAGGTCTTGTTGAATCTGTTTGTCTTGAAAGAGATCACTGAATGCATTCTTAGCCAGATTTGCAGGGCGCAAAATGTCTTTCATATCCTCAAATGATTCTTTGAGATTTTCGGCTGCCTGGTTTTGCTCTGCTTTCAATTGCAAAATGCGCAATTTTAAGTCATTCTGCGTTGCAATATTGGAAGATTTCATAATTTGCTCAGCTTAATAATGTAAGGGGTGAATCTAAAACAAAATCGGCCAACTGAAACAAACCTACAGATTCGTTGAGTTGGCCGAAGAAAAAATAGGGAATTATTTCATTGCCTCTACTTTCTGTTTTGCTTTATTGGATGCTTCGTCCAATCTATCTTTTGCCATTGCTTCCAACTCGTCAGCCTTTCTGCCAAGTTTATCGGCTTGTTTTTTTACTTTTTGTCTGGCTTCTTCAATCCAGTCTTTGGCTCCACCGGCAATCTTTTTGCGTGTCTTATTGCCACTTGCTGGAGCAAATAATACTCCAATTGCAGCTCCCACTAAAGCACCAGCTAATAAAGCTCCAATTAGTTTTCCGTTTTCCTTGAAATTTTCCATGATAATTTTGATTTAATTTTTATAAAATAAACAGTTTATCTGTATTTAAATACCTTGAATTAATTCCCTTTCAACAACATTGATTTACATATAGATTGTAATGTTATTTAAGGGCCTTATTTATATTGAGCAACATCAATTTGCTTAAATAAGTTTAAGCCCGCTCGATTCCTTTTTTATGATTTTTATCATGTGAATCTAAACTAAAGTCAACAAACTTGCTGTCTTGTTACCACTTTTCTTAGAGTGTTAATAGAATTACGGACTTTTGTCTTTACTGTGCCCAGAGGTATCCCCATTTTCTTTGCAGTAGCCTCAAGCGTATATCCCTGAAGGTAGATCATTTCCATAACTGTTCTGTTATCAGGCAATAGCTCCTTTTCCAGAATTTCATTTATTCCTATGTGATCTACATGTAAAGCCCCAACAATAGCATCTTCCCTGATAGGATTATGATCTCTTTTCATTGCCTGCTTGTGCCCTTTTGATCTTAAATAATCCAAAGCGCAGTTCTTAGCAACCGTAGTAAGCCATGTGAACAATCTTCCTTTTGAATGATCATAATAGGAATAATTTTTCCAGATTTTAATAAATGCTTCCTGAAGCACATCTTCTGCTACTGGCTGAGATTTGACGATCCTAAATATCGTATTGTGCATAGCAGCACCATAATTTTCATAAATGCTTGTAAAGCTTTGATTAGTATTTCTAGATGCATTTATCTGAGGCATACTATCTGTAACTTGAGCTTGTATCGTATCCATGATGAGGTTATTTTATTGTTGCTTGATACTACAAATTTCAGAAACTTTGAGGCCTAAACTGTTACACAGAATCCTGCATTTCTTATATATTTCACTTAATCAGAAAAATACTTTGCCGATAAACAGCATTGAGCCAGGCACGTTAGACAGCCTGCATATAAGATACAGCAAGGATTCATAGCAATTTTTTAAATAAAAAAAGGAGCCGAAGCTCCCCTATAAATTTTATTTTTGGCTGATTTAAATCATTCCTCTAATTTCTTGTTATGATCAGCTTTCTCCATTAATTCATTCAATGATTCCAGATAGTTTTTGAGAGCCACTACATTAATTTCATTATTATCATCTGAAGAAATTGTTTCCGGTAATTCAGACAGGAATTTGCAGAGCTCCGGATGATTATCCTGTATCTTCCTGGTCACCTGCATAATTTTCACCAATAAATCTTTCTCGGTATCCATGTTAGTTTTTTTTATTGTTATTATCTAATGAAATGTATCCTGCCGGATAAATTCAGGCTTGAATATTCACTCAATTTCTATTAAATAAAATTCAAGTTTGTTCCACTTGCAAGGTATTCAAGGATTAAAATCTATGACCCTCTTTAAAATAATAAATTTCTGTATCCGGGATGATGACAGAAATGATATAAAAAGATGTGCAAATTGTAATTTAATTCAAATGCGATCCTCCAAATCAATACCAATTTGCTTGCCCCAATCCAATACCTGATTTAGCATTTGCGGAGCATTTCGATTGATAAGTTCAGTTGTAAGAGTTTCAACTAACATAGCACTGAGAAATCCTTTTATGCTTCTATTTTTTCCCAACACTTTTTCAATCACGTAATTTGTTCCAATATTAGTTCCTACGCTAACAACATCATGTGTCGGCGGACGAACTGAGGCAAGTCCGTGAATAGCATCCTTCATTATATTGACAGGATTAACAGCATGTGCCAGTTCATAGAATGAATCTACTATTTGGAGTTCCTGTTGATTTTTGACATTTTGCAAATGTTCAATTTCGCAAGTAAGGTCATTGCCGTCACAGATATCTTCTCGTTTTTTTCTGCCAGGATGGTTCATAATAAAGGGATTTTTAGTCTTCTTTCTTAAAAAGAACCTTGATAAGTTGATTCCTTATCGGAGTCTCTAATATTTGTTTGCGTGCGAGTAATAAAACTATTGAAAAGAGCAGATAAAAACCTCCCACAATTGCAAATCCTGAGTAAGTATCGCCTATCTTAGCTGAAAGAAATAAAGCAGCCCAACAACTGAAAAAGAATATACAGGATATTGCTGTCAAAACCAATAAAACAGATGAGAAAATAGTCGAGCCGGCCGCTGAAACTTTGTCTGTCAACTGCAATTTCAACAATTCAATTTGTGTATTCACATACGATTTAAGATTATCAGTAAGTGATTCCCATTTATCCCTGTCAATCATTTCGTTTTATTTTTGGGGTTCTTTGTTTTAAAAAAAAATCGGGCCAACTGACCACCGTGTACCCTTCTGACAAATCCACGTATAAGTCAATTGACCCAATGTTTTACGAACGTCTATTCTGATCGTTGGTGGTTGCATTAGTTGCAACATCCTGCATTTTATTGCTTGCGTAATCTTTAGCCTGACTAGCATAGTCTTTAGCCTGATTTTTAATATCTTCTGCTTTGTTTCTCAATGCAGATGCTTCTTCTTTTACTCTGTTTTTGATTTCTGAAGCAAGATCTTTTGCACTGCCTGCAATTTTATTTCTTGTTGCGCTACCTTTATCCGGTGCAAACAATACTCCAATTGCAGCTCCTATTAATGCTCCTCCTAAAAGTGCACCTATTAATTTTGCATTTCCATTTGAATGTTCCATGTTAAATATTTATTTATGATTATATAATGAGTTAAAAAATTCCACGTTTGCGATTCTTAAATTGGGTTTTTACCCCGAACTGCTCTAAGAAAGATAACAATGATGGCAATAATAAGTAATACATGAATCAAATTGCCTGCATCGTATGCAAAATATCCTGTCGCCCAAACGATAATCAGGATAATGGATGCCAGATATAATAAATTGCTCATGCCAGTTAAAGGTTCATTCAAAAAAAGAGAACCAGGTAAAAATGATATGAACTTTTTTATTCAATACACCTGAAATCATAATCTTTCTACCCTGTCTGATTAAACGTTGATAATCCCACCGGGTTTCTTGTCACAAAGCTACAACCCTTACTTGCCTTAAGAGTTACATTATTTCCTGTTATTTTTATACAATTCACAGTTGATATAACTTCTAATATCAGTAAAAAAATATTTTCTACTTAATAATTCAGACAATTCAATTATGAAATAGCGTTATCTTAGCCTAAACTATAACAATATGTCAAAAGAAAAGTCAGCCAAAAAAGAAGACAAAAAGAAGTCTGAAAAAAATCTGAAAGAAAAAAGAGCTGATAAAAAAGCCAAAAGCCAGTAAAAAATCTTCAAGTGATTAGGTCATATACCTAATTAAAATTTACTGAAATAATTTTTTCAGATGAAAGCCCCTCCATTCACATGGAAGGGCTTTTTTCATTTATTGATATTAAAATGCAACTCGACTTTATGCTCCAGTCCATCATCGGTCATTTTGATTGAATTGCCCTGGCCTCTGTCATTATCCATTTTCCACCAGGATGGTTCATCCCCTTCAAATTGGAAAATAGTCAGGTGGTATGTGGAAGATCTGTACTTGTATTCTGCAGTAATTTTAGGCCAATCCAGCGGAAAACAAGGTTTGAAAACCAGCATATCCATTTCCTGATTTATTCCCAGAAAAGCATGAATGATGAATTGATACATCCAGCCGGCGGATCCGGTATACCATGTCCAGCCCCCTCTTCCTTTATGAGATTCATTGGCATACACATCAGCCGCCATCACATATGGCTCTACTTTGTAAACCTTGAGTCTTTCAGGGTCTGAACCATGGCTTACAGGCTGTATCATACTGAATAATTCATATACTTTTTCTCTTTGACCTAATTTTGCAAATGCAATTAATGCCCAGATAGCAGCGTGTGAATATTGACCGCCATTCTCTCTCACTCCCGGAACATAGCCCCTTATATAACCGGGATTTGGACCATTATCATCAAATGGCGGGTCCAACAACTGCAGGAGCTGAAGATCTCTTCTGACTAAATGTTTATCCAGGGAGTCCATTGCCTGGGTTTGTCGCTCTGCACTGGCTGCACCTGAAAGAACAGACCAGCTTTGCGCTATGGCATCTATGCGACATTCCGGACTCTTTGACGAACCGAGCTCAGCTCCATCGTCCATCCATGCCCGCTTGAACCATTCGCCATCCCATGCTTCATTCTCCAGGTTTTTGAAGTGTTTCAGCATGTTCTTTGCATAAAATGGCAAAATTGACATCTCCATAATTTTCAGCTACAGGTGCAAAACCCATTAATATATCATACAGGAAAAAACCCAGCCAAACACTTTCACCCTTTCCATGAATCCCCACTCTGTCCATCCCATCATTCCAATCTCCAGACCCAATTAATGGCAATCCATGTTCTCCAAATTCCAAACTTCGTTTGATCGCTCTGATACAGTGTTCAAATATGGTTCCATTCTGAGGACTAATTGCTGGCAGGTCATAAAGAGACTCCTCACCCGGATGCAATTCCCGGGACTCCAAAAAATCTGCTTCTTCAAGAAGGATTTGTGTATCTCCTGTAACTGCAATATATTTTGTAACTGCATATGGCAACCATAATAAATCATCTGAGCAACGGGTCCTTACCCCTCTTCCTTCAGGAGGATGCCACCAATGCTGAACATCGCCTTCTACAAATTGTCGGGAAGCACTGAGCAAAATTTGTTGTTTTGCCAATTCAGGTCGACTTATCATCACACTCAGTATATCCTGAAGCTGATCTCTGAACCCGAATGCACCGCCGGATTGATAAAAACCACTTCTTGCAAACATCCTGCAACACATATTTTGATAAGCCAGCCATCCATTTGCCAGCAGATTCAAAGCTATATCGGGTGTGCCGACTTGAATTCTTTGAAGTGTATTTCTCCAATAAGCCTTAACTCTATCCAGAGATCGAAGTACATATTCTGTAGTGCTAAAATTATTAATTAAATCTGCAGCTGCACTTTGATTAACCTCATTACCCAGTTGAAATATTAATACTTTTTCTCCACCGTCAAGTAAGTCAAATTGGGCCTGAATAGCAGCACATGTATCCATACCTGCTCCGGTTTTTCCGGAAAGCTTGCTGCGTTTCATAGCTTCAGGAAAATTCAAATTTCTATTCCTTCCAATAAATTCTGCCCTGTCAGTTGTATAGGTAATATGTTTACTATTCACTTTAAAATAACTGACCCTTTCTGCAAAGCTTGAATTATATCTGTTTTTAAACAATAAAGCTCCTGTATTTACATCGTATTCAGACAATATATGCATTCCAGTTTTGGAACGCAGATCTCCAAGGACAATATCAAGATAGCCTGTGCAGGACAATTTACATTCCTGTCCGGAGAGGTTTTTAATTTTAATGACCACAAACTTTACCGGAAGATCTTTGTCCACAAATACTGTCATTTCAGTGCTGACACCATCATTGTTGTGTTGGAAACTTGAAAACCCAAATCCATGAGTGGTCAGATATGGTTCATCACTTGAGGCAGGAAAAGGAGCAGCAGACCAAAACCGGCCACTCGTCTCATTTCTGATATAAAATGCTTCGGCTCCTATGTCACTGACCGGATCATTACTCCAGGGAGTAAGTCTATAAGAATGAGCATTAACGGCCCATGTATAGGCTGAACCGCTCTCTGAAACTACAGACCCAAAGTTGGGATTAGCAATCACATTGACCCATGGAGCCGGTGTGGTTTTACTTTTGCTGATGAGCATTTTATATTCTGTACCATCTTTCGTAAACCCACCAATGCCATTATTAAATAACAAATCGGAAGGCAGGCTGACGGGAAATCTTATGGAGGATTTTGAAGAAGATTTAATCTCTAAGAGTGGTGCTTGATTGAGCTCCTGAACATATCGGTTCAACTGATCAGACAGTGTACCTTTAATATCATAAATAACCACCCTTGCTACACTTTCAAAAAGTGTACGGTCTTCCGGTGAAAATTGATCCGCTGATTTGACAAAAATCTTTCCGGGTTTGCCATGTGAGGGATGGTTACCTGCTTCACCAACAGTCAAACCTAAAATCTGATCCTGCAGTACTTGCCTATATGAGCCATGATCTTCATTGAGGATAACGAGATCAACTTCCATACCTTTCAATCTCCAGTATGCATGTGCCTGAACTAATTGCTTTACCAGCTCAAGATTGTCCTGATTGAAAACATGAAGCATAATGATAGGTAAATCACCGGAAACAGAGTGGCTCCATAGGCTGGACTGGCCTCTGAAATTACTGCTAATCACAGTAGAATCTGCTCTAAATGCAGGATTATTATAAATAATGGAAGCTGCAAGTCTGTCATAAAGTTGCCCATCTGATTCAGATGCATTGATCTGCCGCAGTATCATCTGACTATGGGTCCAAAATAATTCAAAAGCGCGCTTTTTCAGGAATCTATCTCTGTATTTATGCATCAATGCTTCACAAGATTCCCTTGTCTCGCTAATTCCATATATCATATCCACAACCGCTGATTGCCCGGGTTTAATTCTTAACCTATATCTCACGGCAATAATAGGATCCAAAACAGCACCCTGACTTCCTCCCAACAAATCTGTATGCAGGGCCTGAGGAGCCACTAAAGTCCTTCCCCTTCCTGTAAATTGCATTCTGTCAGTTTCGTATGATACTTCTTCAATATCTGCATGGAACGCATCCATGTGATGAAACATCCAGGGTGGCTTTTCGTCAGAAGATCTGGGCCTTCTGGTACACAGTACTGCTTTGAATTCCGGTAAGATTTCTGTTTGAATAAAAAGATTGCTGAATGCAGGATGTGATTCGTCAGAAGCCTGAGGTGCAAGAACAATTTCTGCATAGCTTGTAATCTCCAAAACCCTGGTCGTATTCGATCGGTTTGTGAGTTTAATTCTTCGCATTTCGGTATCGTCCTCCGGAGAAATAACTATTTCGGTCTTAGTCTCAATACCAAAGTCCATTCTCCTGAATTCAATATGTCCCTGGGAGAAAATAGCCTCATATTCAACGGCTTTTTGCAAAGTAGGATGATGGGTGTTGGACCAGAAATCACCGCTAATAATGTCTTTTATATAGCAAAATATTCCCCGGTTATCCTGAGTTGCATCTTCCCTCCATCGGGTAATCACAATGTCTTTCCATTTACTATATCCCGCTCCTGAATTTGTTACCATGACCTGATATCGGCCATTGCTCAGTAACTGTATCTCAGGAATATTAGTATTGGCGGTCCGAGTCACCCTTATTTGTGAGTCGACATTGTTTGAATAAGTTTCTACCGTATCAGCTGTATGAGCATAAAAAACTGTAGCTCTTGGTACCTTTTCCTGCAGTAAAAGTAAAGTAGCCTGGAATCTTAACTCAGAAATAAATCTTCGCTGCATTGGTTGGTTCAATAAAACGTATGCCAAAGAGAGTAAACTCATTCCCTGATGATGTACCATATACGAATTCACTATACTGAATGGCATACCTCTTTGTAGCCGTGAAGGTGTAATCAATTGATTCATAAAATCCATATTGGCCTTCAAATCCCCTGGCAGCCATCTCCTGCAGGTTGCTCACTGCCTTTTCAGGAAAAATCATCAACGCTAACATAGTTGCATATGGAGCAATTACAAGATCATCCTCTAATCCTCTTTTTAATCCTAAACCTGGAACTCCAAAAGCTCTGTACTGATAAATTCTTCCTGCATCCACTCTGTTGTAAGCGGATTCGGAAATACCCCAGGGAATACTTCTCTGTCCACCGTACTGAATTTGTCTATTGACAGAGGCTTTGTTTGTTTGAGCCAATAAGGTATGGTCGTAGGACGGCATAACCAGCTGCGGCATTAAATATTCAAACATAGACCCACTCCAGGAAAGCAGGATTGGATCTCCCCCGGAATTAGTAAGTAATCGGCCCAGTGCAAACCAACTATCCTGAGGAAGCTTACCCTGGGCAATGGCTACAAATATTCCTAATCTTGCTTCTGAGGCAAGTAAATCATAAAAACCATCATCTCTCCTAAGTTCATCAACATTATATCCGATACGGAGGAGGTTCGTGGCCTTATCATATAGAAAATCATATTCAAGATCGCTGAACTCCTCACAGATATTTGCCAGTTCCTCTATCAAATTTTCTCTTTCAGGAACCCTATGCTGGATTGATTTAAAATAAGTTAATAATGCTGATTGTTCTGTCTCCTTTTTAGGATCTGTTTTAATTCCATTGTCATTAGTGGCTCTAAATTCAATGATAAAGTTTGAGAGAATACTCAAGCTGGGAATTGTCTCCCAATCTCCAATAGAATGCGGAGCTTCTTGTTGGGGAATTTTATTAGCCCATGGTATCATCAACCTTAACTCTGCTTCTATATCCGTCACTTGTTCCTTCAATTCTCTGGTCCATCTATATAGCTCAGTATCATCTATTAATTGTGAGGTGGTTAGATCATCAACTTTTGACTCTAAATCATGAATCATTTCCCAGGCTGAACTGACAGTTAAAGAATCACCTGCAATATATTTTTCAAGATCAGATTCCATCTGCTCAATCTGACTACAAAATTGATCGCTGGAAATATCCTTGATTATACGAACAGTAGTCAGGAGCCCCTCAAAATTGCGCATACTTATCAGAGCTTGATTCTGAAGGCTTAAAAGTCCTTGCTTTAATGTCAATAGGTGACCTGCTAAATTCCCGCTATCTACAGTGGAAATATACCGGGGGTGAAGAGCACGTAATGTCAGAGTATCATACCAATTGAAAAAATGGCCTTTATATCTATCCAATTGCTGCATAGAATGTAATGTTCGTCCGCATCTGGACAGCAGCGATCCAAAGGAAATATATCCAAAATCATAGGCAGAAAGATTTGCCAGAAGTGCCAGACCCATATTTGTTGGAGAAGTTCTGTGTGCGATGGCTGCAACCGGATTCTCCTGATAATTGTCTGGAGGTAACCAATGATCAGTATCAGTAACAAATTGTTCAAAAAATCCCCATGTCTTTCTTGCTGATTTGTGCAAGAATATAGTGTGTTCTTCCGACAAGCCTGATTCATCCAGTTTGTTTACAGTGCTGAATCGCCAGACTATCAAGGGGCTAAGTAACCATATTAAAAGAATCGGGGCAGCTACAATTATCGCACTGGGACCAGATATTAATATTAAAATCATACAGACAATTGCAGAAACAGGAGCAATCCACATCCAGTGATAAATAGTCAGGAGCGTAAAATTTTTAAATGATACATCACCTGAAGGAGTCCATTCCAGCAGCTTGTTTCTGGAAATGAATATTCTCCAAATGGTTCGTATAACAGCCTGAGTATGGGAAAGAGCTTCAAAAGGCAAAACAGCCAGATTAAATGCAAAGCGAATTAAATTATCCCTCACAGCTACAACAACTTCCATTAGATGAGCTTTGACAGGCAGATCAGGTGGCTTATGCAGCAATTGCCAGCCGGCAGCAGTTAATGATGCAAAAAGAACAATACCAATGACCATTATGGTCCAATATGTAGGATAAGGAAGAAGAGTCCATCCCACAACCAACAACAACAGCAAGGTCAAAGGCAATAAACTCCGGCGCAGATTGTCAAATATCTTCCATTTGGAAAGGACTGATAATCTGTTGCGAATCCATTTGCCAGCCGGGCTTTTAATAAATGGAAAAACCCAGGCTGCAATCTGCCAATCACCTCTTATCCACCTTTGCTGTCGCCGCATATCCACCCAATACTCAGAAGGATTTTCTTCATAAACCAATACATCACTCAGTAACCCTGAGCGTGAATAGCTACCTTCCAGCAAATCATGGCTAAGAATCC
Organism: Saprospiraceae bacterium; assembly: GCA_016706365.1. Classification (GTDB taxonomy): domain Bacteria; phylum Bacteroidota; class Bacteroidia; order Chitinophagales; family Saprospiraceae; genus SLDF01. The sequence goes on along the minus strand of JADJJU010000015.1, from coordinate 45,627 downwards.
TATTTTCAGGGAGTGTGCCCTCGAGGATCTGATCAAATGCACTTACATCATAAATTCCTTTCCCAATGAAAGAACCTTCTGCAAATAAATCCTGATATACATCAGAAGACATACGTGTGTATGGGTCTACTCCGGAAGCCATTCCCTGAAGTCTGAGATAAGGCGTTATCCCCCCTGGAGTTATCCGTGACGCAACTCTCGGTTGAAGTATTGTATAGCCTTCCTTGATTTGGTTTATGTGTTTGTCTATAATTGGTTGATTCAAAGGATGCGCCATAGTAGCTATCATCTTCCAGGCAGCTTCTCTGGGCAATTGAGTGTCTGCATCCAGTGTAATTACATACTTTACATTTACCAGGACACTTGTCAAGCCAATTACTTTTGAAAACTGACCCTGACCCCTCCCCAAAATAAGGGCGTTGAGAGCAGCAAGTTTTCCTCTTTTGCGTTCATATCCCATCCACTTTTTTTCTCTGGGATTCCAGGTCCTGTTTCGGTGAAACAGGAAAAAAATATCCTGATCCGCTCCGGGGTACTTTTGATTCAGGTCTTCAATTCTTTGGCTGACCAAAGCCAAAAGCTCTTCGTCCTGAGGCATATGCTCTGTATCAGCATCCAAATAATCAGTAAGGAGCGCAAAATGTAAATACTCGCCTTTATTCGCCAAAAATCTGATTTCTAATGCTTCTACCTGCGATTCGATAAAATCCGGGTTAGAAAGCATAGTAGGCACGACGACCATAGATCTGTATTCAGGAGGTATCCCCTTAGAAAAATTCATTTTGGGGAGTAGCTTCGGACTTACCAGTACAGTTGCCAACCAATTAATCAGAGATAAAGAAAATTGTACAGCCCCTAAAAATACAAGCAACCCAACTAAACCAAAGATCCAAATATTGTCAGAAAACAGGGGATAAATCCTGTTAAGCATGATAGCGCTTATCCCGCATGCCAAAAATATCATTCCAAATAAATATATAGAAATCGGGCGTTTCTTAAGAGTCCTTTTTAATTTTTGGGAAAAAGTAAGCTTGACACTACAGGCTCGTTCAGCCGTTTGCAGGCCTTTATCAATCAGAAAGTAACCAATATGTTTTTGTCTTTCTGTTCTTTTAAATCCTTCATCGTGCCCTTTAGTAAGATCGAGGATTTTCTGGGCAACTTCAGTTTCTGTCAGCAGGCTGGATTTCGCAATCCTTTCAATCACATGTCGATAGCAATCCCTGGTAGCAAAATCCATTTTAGCATAAATACCTGATTCATCCTTTTTAAGTACCGCCTCTACACTACTTAAAGTTTCAACAAACTCATGCCAATCAGTTGCACCAAGAAATCTTAATGTGCCTATACTATTTCTTACAGATACCTGATCTGCAGCCTGCCTCTGATTTTCTACCCTCACGAGGTCAAGACTATTCGCCCCTTTGGAGTTCAACTGTTGCTCCATCCAGTTCAAAGGCAACATCAGTTCAAGACCTTTTCCCTGCAAATTTCTCGTCAATCCTGCCACAAAAGGACCTGATAAAAAAGGCTTTGACCTTGCCATATCAGCAATAATAAGAATCAAATCAGCAGGTTCTTCTTTTACAGTTTTGACAAATTTCTCCGACCAGTAATCAGCCAGATTGTAATCAATCATATCCAATGCTACTTGCCCTGCGATTCGTCGGAGGTTTTCTATGACAGCCATTCTCGTCATAATGGGCAATGCCCACAATTCACCTAGTGTCAATATTTTGACTGATTGATAAGATGCAATAAAGCTGCTGAGACTATTGATATCGACCCTGCCGTCACTGTGAGAAATGAGCTCCAATACTATATCATATACCCTGGGAAGGCCCTCAGAACTTCCTGATCCTAGATGGGGCAATCCCTGACTATAACCTTTAGGAAAGTGTTTGCGGGCTATTACAACTTGTTCTTCTATCAAATAGAAATTATCCAGTAACCATTCTGCAGCAGGAGTGATTACTTTGCCTTCTCTAATACTTTCGACCAATAAGTTACGCACTTCGAGAAGCGTTTTTTCATTGTCTCCCAAACGCTTCAACAAAGTATCAGAAGATCTTTTATGCAGCAATTTATGGGAGCGTGCCAGCACAACGCCATGCATATCCATCTGGTCAGAACTATACAATTCTGATCGAAATGGAGCACCATGGTCTTCCTTTCTGATCTCAAACTCTCCCTGAAAATAGTCTCTTAATTTGGATAAAATATCGAAAACCGAAATGGAGGATACTTTCATGTAAGACTCCTATATTTGAATTAATTGTAAAATAATCGGATTGCTTTTTTTGAAGGACACTTTAATATACCATAATTTCATTCCTATAACTGAAGAAGAATAAATCAGTAGCCCGAATATATTGCTTTTAAATAAGATGTCAGTCACTTCATATTATTAAAACTACACAGATTTGTAAGCTTATCCTTTCTTATTCCAATAATACATTCTTCAGAATTTTTTGGTATCCTTATTTCTGGCATTTGTTATCTTTTAAAGTTGTCACTTCATGTGTTCAAGCTAATTGTATGAACAAAATGATATACGTAGAAGCTTTGATTTCTTTCATTTTTGAGAAAAAATTCTAATTTAGTGTGTATTGCTTTAATCCAAATCTATACAGATATAAAGATTTATCTGTTATTGAATTTCCTTCTCAGGGAAAATTAGTCATTAGCTCAGAAGTTGTTTTGGAAGCAATGAAGATATTAGTTAATTTACTACAAATTAATCAATTTTAATTGCATAATTAATCTAGTGTTTTTGCGGCTTGTAGTACGAATTCTATAGCCAGGAAAATATTTCTGGCATGAATTGCATTCATAATCAGGACTGTAACATTTTTAAAAACATTACCTTGGGAAAATTCAGATTCAGGTTAGAAATTTTTGGGGAATTATTTTCCAAAAGTTGTTTGAATTTGACAGGATAAATTTTTAGAGCAACCAGCGAATGAAATCAGCAAGACTGATAACGCCACAGCATAATCCTGAGCAGATTGACAAATTGCTGAGATTGTCCAAAAAGAAGCTGAAATTGCAGTATTACAAGAGTTCGCTATACGAATCCTGCGCAACAAGACCTTAATGCTATTAAAAGGATTTCTGATCGAAGGCAAATCAATTATTGATCCATCTTGCTTGCGTCAGAACTTATGATAAGGGCACCGCTTCCACACCTCACAGAACTAGCAACTTTATAGGAAAACCGGATGGAAGCATCCTATGAAGCCTAATCAGGCAGCTTCTGATATTCAAGCCTAAGCTACACTAACCAGAGGAATTCAAACAAATAGGCTGGAAGGGTTTAATGGAGCATAATGATGCCAATCACAAGCTACAATCATCTGAAAGTACCAATTCAGGTAGAAAATCAGGATCCTTTACCGGCATTCACAAAAAGGGCGTAACAGGAAACTGCCCCATTCCCCGGCAATTTCCGGTAGAATATTCAACTATTCTTTATAAAAGTTCGGCAAATGAAGAATTTGCATTTACAATAATGCAAGATCTTGATAAGTATCAGCAAAGCGAAAACGAGATGTCATTACTAATCAATAATACAGATGAAGCATTTGTATTATTGGATATGGATTTCAGAATTGTCTCCTTTAATAATCAGACTAAAAACTGGTATTCAAAGTATAAAGGCCAGGAAATTAAAAAAGGAGAAAGTATATTAAACTATGCTTTACTTGAAGGCAGTTCTAATCTTCAGGCCACACTTGAAAGAGTGATTAATGGTGAGGTGGAACAAAGAGAAATAACTATACCAACGATCGATAACAAAGTCAAAAGTTTTAAATTTAAGTACAGCCCGGCAAGAGATTCTGATGAAGAAATTATTGGAGTATTTTTAACTGCAATAGATATTACAGATAAAAAATTCGCGGAGGATAGGTTAAATATCATCAATAACAATTTACCCGGTGCTATTTTTCAGTATCAGCTCCATGAAGATGGAACTGATCAAATCTTATATTTGAGTAGTGGCTCAAAATGGCTCTGGGGCCTTGATGCGCCGGATGCAATAGAAAACAATCAATTGATCTGGGGCTTGTTCCTTCCGGAAGATCTTTTAGCTGTGAGGGCTCTTTAAAAAGATCTGCTGATTCTTTAGAGAAGTGGACATCTGAATGGCGGATTTTACACAATGATGGTACAATGCATTGGCAGAGGGGAATCGGTACGCCACAAAAAATGCTGGATGGTTCTACTATCTGGGATGCCCTGATTATTAATATCACACCGGAGAAATCAGCAGAAGAGTTTCTGATTACAAAAGAAAAACGATACAGAACTCTGGTAGAAAATAGTGCAGATGCAGTTGTCATTATTGATCTGGAAGGTAAACCTAAATATGTATCACCTTCAATAGAAAGAGTTTTAGGTTATACTGAAGCTGAATCCATTATGCTGGATTTATTTGAAATCCTTCACCCCGAGGACATAGAAGCAACCGCCAAGCGAATGGCTGAAAGTTTGGAAAATCCCGGCATTCCAATTCCGGGACATACCGGTAGAATCAAACACAAAGATGGATCATGGCGATGGGTAGAAGCTACGCTGACAAATATGCTGCATGATCCAAACATTTATGGAATTGTAGATAATTTCAGAGATATCACTGAGCGCATACAATACGAAGAATTGCTCCGTCAATTGAACAGCAAATTCGAACTTCTTCTCCAATCCACTTATGAAGGACTCTATGGAATAGACAGCAAAGGAAAATGCACATTTATAAACAATGCCGCTGCTTCAATGCTGGGATATGAGCCACATGAATGCATTGGTAAAAATATGCATACACTTATACATCATACCAAAAGGGATGGTTCAGTATTTCCCGAATCGGAATGTGTATTATTTGAAGCAAATAAAAAAGGTGTCCGAAGTAACGTCGAAGATGATTTATTCTGGAAATCAGATGGAACATCAATTGAAATCAGTTTTTCGACTAATCCTATCCTGGTTGGAGGCGAGTTAAAAGGTTCTGTGGTAACGTTTTTGGATATTACAGAGTCAAAACGAGCAGCAGACGAATTAAAGAAAAGCAAGGATTCACTGCAGAAAATCCTTGACCAATCACTGGATATCATTTGCACTTTAAACAAGGATGGTCAATTCGAGCAAGTCAGTGCCGCATCACAAAAAATTTGGGGATATGCTCCGGATGAGTTGATAGGCAGATCATATATTACAATGGTTCACCCGTATGATGTGGACTTGACCATTGAAATAGCAAAAAGGCTTGTTACCGGGATTGATTTTACCAATTTCGAAAACAGATATATCAGAAAAGATGGGAGTGTTGTACCAATGATTTGGTCTGCAAGATGGGATGAGGCTTCAGGATTGATGTATTGTGTGGGTAAAGATACCTCCGTGACAAAACAGTCTGAACTGGAAATGAAAATGCTCATTAATAATACAGAAGAGTCCTTTGTTCTAACTGACAAAAACCTAAAAATTCTCTCTTTCAATGCTCAGTGCGAGAAGCTTTATAGAAACTATTTTGGTAAACAGATAAAGATAGATACTCCTATCGTGTCGTATGCCAAACCAAAAAAGAGAGAGGAAGTTAAAGCATTGTTTCAAAAGGTACTGGAAGGAGAAACTGTAAACGCCGAAATATTACTGCAATCTGAAACAGGAAATCCTGTTGATTTTTCTATAAACTATAAACCGGTTCTCAATGATTTAAATGAGATCATAGGAACCTTTGTAACATTTATAGATATCACAGAAAAGAAAAAATACATTGAAAAGCTCCAAGAGGATGAAGATAAATTACAAACTGCTCAAAAAATAGCTCAGCTTGGCTATTGGCAAATTAATCTGGCCGACTTTAGTCTATACTGGTCAGATGAAGTTTATAACATTTGGGGGGTGGACAAAGAGACATACGCACCTAGTTATGAAAATCTGCTGGACTCTGTCCATCCGGATGACAGACACTATTTTGACAAAGAACAGGCACCTTCCTTTGAACATGGAAATGAATTTGAACACAGAATAATACTGACTGATGGCACTATAAAGTGGATACATGAAAGGGGGAAATACAAATTTGATAATGCGGGTAATCCGGTAATTTTCGAAGGGACTGCTCAGGATATTACTGAAAGACACCTTGCAAGGGAAAATCTTTTGTTGAGCGAAGCAAGACACAGAGGTATTATTGAATCTCAGACTAACTATGTGATTCGAACTGATTTAGAAGGAAATTACACATTCTGCAATGAAAAATTCAGAAATGACTTTAGCTGGGTGCATGAATCAGGTCAGATTATAGGGGAGAATGGTTTGCATTCTATCATGGATTACCATCATGACAGAGTGAGGGAAATAGTGGAGAAGTGTTTTGAAAATTTAAATCAGGTTTTTCAGGTTGAATTAGACAAACCTAAATCCGATGGTTCTATTATCACCACAATTTGGGACTTTATTTGTCTTACTGATTCAAAAGGTCTGCCTTCAGAAATTCAATGTGTAGGTATTGATATTTCTGCCCGTAAAATTGCAGAAGATGCTCTGATTGAGAGTAATAAAAGATATGAATATGTCTCCAGAGCCACTTTCGATGCCATCTGGGACTGGGATGTTAAGACTGATAAAATCATCTGGGGAGAGGGCTTTTATGCTATTTTCGGATACCAAACTGCGGGATCGGACGTCGAAATAGATTCCTGGCACTCCAGAATTCATCCGCTTGAGCACGAAAGAGTCTTCGGAGGTATAAAAACAGCACTTGAAGGGGATGCTGAAAATTGGGAAGATGAATATCGCTACAAAAAAGCAGATGGTAATTTTGCATATGTACTGGACCGGGGTATCATATTACGAGATTCTGCCGGAAAAGCCACCAGAATGGTAGGTGCAATGCAAGATGTGACTGAAAAGAAAAAGCTACAGGACTTACTTAAAAAATCAAATAATCTTGCACGTATAGGAAGCTGGGAAGCAGAGATCCAAAAAGGAACAACATACCTGTCTGATATTGCCCGTAAAATTTATGAAGTAGAAGATAATTCCCAGTTCGACTTTGGAAGTTTGCTACAATTCTATAAGGAAGGTACAAGCAGAGAGAAGCTAACCGAAGTAGGTACAGCAGCAATTAGGAATGGCACCCCCATTTGATCTTGAACTGATAGTAGTCACAGCTAAGGGAAATGAATTGTGGGTCAGACTTCTTGGCGATGTAGAAATTGATAATGGAGTAACGACAAAATTATTTGGAAGTATTCAGGATATTGATGTAATTAAAAAAGCGGAAATTGCTGCTTTGGAGGCATTCAATGAAAAAAACCAAATTCTTGAAAGCATTGACGACGCCTTTATTGCACTTGACAATAATTGGATTGTTACATATTGGAACAAAGAGGCAGAAAAGTTGCTTGGCAGATCAAAGGATGAAATGCTTGGCCAGCTCATATGGGAGGTATATTCTGATGTCATAGATTCAGATTTTTACAGAAATTATCATGATGCTGTCGCCGATGGCAAACCCAGACTTTTTGAAGCATATTATGATACAATTGATAAGTGGTTTGAAGTAAGCGCCTACCCTTCCAACGCAGGCCTTTCCATTTATTTTAAAAATATAACTGAGCGGAAGAATTCAGAAAAACAACTCACAGAATTAAATTACAAATTACAGAAACAGGCAAAAGATCTGAGCATATCAAATAGTGAATTGGAGCAGTTTGCATATGTAGCATCACATGACCTTCAGGAGCCACTGAGAATGGTTACCGGTTTCTTTCTCAGCTCGAGAAAAGTACAAATCACAAATTAGATGATACCGGGAAAAAATACATTTATTTTGCCGTCGATGGTGCCAAAAGAATGCGCCAAATTATTCTGGATTTGCTGGATTATTCCAGAGTTGGCCGAATGGAGAATAAACTTGAAGAAATAGATATTGAAGTAAAAATAAAAGAGATTATATTACTGCATCAGGCACAAATCTCAGAATTAAATGCAGTCATTCTATTCTCTGATTTACCGAAGATTAAATCGTATAAAGCTCCTATCAGACAGGTTTTCCAAAACCTGATCAGCAATGCACTCAAATATCATTCAAATGAAAGGTCTCCGGTAATACGTATATCATATGCAGACAGGGAGACCCATTGGGAGTTTTCAGTTGATGATAATGGAATCGGAATTGAGCCTGAATATTTTGAGCGTATTTTTATAATTTTTCAAAGACTGCATGACAGGTCTCAATATTCCGGAACCGGAATCGGATTGGCCATTACAAGAAAAATTATTGAAAATCTGGGAGGAGAAGTCAAAGTAGAATCAGAAGAAAACAAAGGCTCAGTTTTCACATTTACAATTTTAAAGCAAATTTAGCAGCACAATATGAAAGAGGTCCATATATTATTGGTGGAGGACAATGAGGGAGATATAATGCTCACTACAGAGGCACTTCAGGAAGGGAAAATCATCAATAAAATTGATGTAGTCAGAGATGGAAAAAAAGCAATCGATTTTCTTATAAAGAAGGGAGAATATGAGACAGAAGCAACACCTGATATCATTGTTTTGGATGTGAATCTGCCTAAAAAAAATGGGCATGAAGTACTGCAGTTTATTAAGAATCACCAGGATTTAAAGCATATTCCGGTTATTATGCTGACTACATCTTCATCAAAATCTGATATCAATAAGTCATATGAAAACCACGCAAATTGCTACATCACAAAACCGGTAGATTCTGACGGTTTTTTGAAAGCTATTAAAACGCTGGCAGATTTTTGGGTTCATATTGTGAAACTTCCTTCGAATTAAACCCAGTGATGAAGAAAGAAAAGCTGAAAATTTTATTGATTGAAGATAATCCCGGTGATGTAGCTCTATTGAAGATTATCTTAGTGAATATGTAGACACTTCAGGTCTTATTATCGCTAAGAATTATAAAGAGGCAAATATAATTTTACAATCGCCGGGTGTATATTTTGATGTTATTTTACTGGATCTTTCTTTACCGGATAAAAGTGGGGAAGAACTAATTAAAGAAGTACTTTCATTAGGTCTGACAAATCCTACAATTGTGCTCACCGGGAATTCGGACCTTGGATTTGGAATCAGATCTTTGTCAATGGGTATCTCAGATTATCTTCTGAAAGATGATATCAATGCATCTTCCCTGTACAAAAGTATTATTTACACTATAGAACGTCAGCGCAGCAGGTCAGAATTGGAGGAATCTGAAAAAAGATACAGCGACCTCTTTCATTTAAGCCCATTGCCTATGTGGGTTTATGATGTGGAAAATCTGCAAATCATGGATGTGAATGCATCTGCAATTAAACATTATGGATTCACAGAAGCCGAGTTCTTAAACATGACAATCAAAGATTTGAGACCTGCTGAAGACATTCAGATTTTAGAAGACACACTCCAGTTTACTAGTAAAAATGATAATCTATTCTTCCAGGGATTTTTCAGACATAAGAAGAAAAATGGGGAGCTCATTCAGGTAGATATCCAAAGTAATGTTATACTTTTTAAATCCAAAAAAGCAAAGGTTGTCCTTGCACAGGATATCACGGAAAGATTGAAGTATATCAATGCTATTGAGACTCAAAACAAAAAACTACGGGATATTTCCTGGATTCAATCTCATGTGGTCCGTGCTCCTATAGCCCGCTTAATGAGTCTCATTGATTTAATCCAGAACACCCAAAATGCTGAAAAGGAAATGAAGGAATTATTAGACCATGTTTTGAAATCTGCTCATGATCTGGACGGTGTCGTTAGAGAAATTTCAAAAAATGCTGAACAGATCGACTGGGCTGGAGACAGGATTATTTGATGTGCTTTCATCACCAATGCAATAGATTAATACAATATTCCATTTTCCTGTTATTTATATAAAAAAGGGCCGGAAAATAATTTCCGACCCAAAGCAAATGATTGAAAAATTATGGGACTACTGCTTCACTAATTTTTGAATATTTATCAAACTGCCATTCTGTATAACTTCGATAACATAAAGTCCTGAAGGAATTACTGAAGTATCAATGGAATGCGATAAAGTACCTGAGCCGGCCTTCTGTATCAAAAGTAATTGACCAGTCAGACTTATCAACTTAAATTGGGTTTCTCCTGCAATCGCTTCTGCCAGTTCAATATAAATTCTTTGAGATGCCGGATTAGGGTAAATTCGGACCTTTTGATTATTCTGAGGATCCTCTGTTGAAACTGATCTTTCAAAGCAAACCTGATCGATGTGCATGCGAGCTCTGTTCTCAATGCCACCTTGCTGTTCATTAAATGGACTGCTGACGAGAAATGCCAGGGTCACCTCAATCTCATTTGATTCCGACCCCATACAATCCAATGCTGCTTCCCAACCTGAGACATCTACCGGAATTTCTACTTCATACCAACCTGAATCCATTGGTGACAGGTCAATATTTGCTAATTCGAAACAGTTTGAATTCTCGCAATCAATTGCATCTGCATCACTGTTTAAAAGCAATCTGTACTTCCCTTTCCAGTCTTTAATATGCTTGCCGTTTAAGTTTTCATGAGGATCACCCCAGTGTTCAACTTTGTTTTTTACTTTTAATATACCCCCTTGTCTTGGAATACAAACAAGTTGGGATGAAATCAATACATCTGTACTGTCCAGGTTTCCTGTCAATTGAATTGACCAATTATCATCAGATCCCGGAAGTCCTTCTATCACTATTGGATCACCATTTTGGGCTGCCCAGCCTTCTGAAGCACCTCCTGAATTGAGGCCTCCACTCACGGCACCAATATTAAAATTGGGGTTGAAAATTCGACTGGTAACGCAATCAAAAATGGAGATACAACTTACATTTATTGTCTTTGATAATGTATCTATCCCGCAAATACTTCCATCTGATCTTCTTCTGATTACTTCCATAAAAATAACATATGAACCTGATTGCGTAAATTGATGACAAAAAGTATTATTGCCAGCACTGTTCCCCAGAAAAGTACCTGAAGTACCATTAATATACCATGCAACTGAATCACAATCGTTGAGTTGTAGCGGCGTAAAACAGCCGCGGCAGGAAAAATTAGGTACCGATGATGCAAAACCCATTGCTACATCCGCTCCAAGATCTTCCACATCACATGGACACGGATTGGGACAATCGACTAAAAACTTAAAGACACATGGACATTCCTGGAGCCCGCAGTGACCGGTGAGTCTTAGCTCATATATGCCGGGAGCGGCATACCACAGAGGCAAAATATTGATTACGAAGAAAGGATTTGCAGTAGTAGTGTTCGATGCAACAGGTGTAGTGGTATTTGGGAGTTTGAATAGTTCCCAGCCAACTTGTGCAGTCGCTGGGCAATTAGACCCGGCGCATTGGAATAATCCGGTATACTGGATACTATTGCCTGAGGATGGACATCCCAGTATAACAACCTCAGAGTCGCAGAAAGCTTGTACACCATTTACGTTTCTGGTCAAGGGGATGAACATTGAGGAGAAAGCACCACAATAACAATTAGGGCATTCCAAAGTTATAGTGTCACAAACTAATTTTTCGAAACAAACCATCCCTGTGGAATCCCGCTCTACTCCCAAATAACAAACTATGTAAGTCCCACTTGCAGTATATGTGTGCATAGGCATACTTCCAGGAGAAAATGGTCCTGATTGTGGATTGTTCGGATAGTCCCAATCAATCCACTCAATAATGGCATCACAACCATTAAATGATCCAATGTTGAGAGTAGCTTTGCAGATAGCCTCGTCGACTATGAGATGTACATGATTTTCAAGTTTGTCACTGAAATCCTCCATTGTAGTGCAACAATCGCAATCCTCCCTAACCCATTGGATTATACATACACAAGTGTCTTTACCATCCGTAGAGATTGTAGTCAGGCTCAGACTATAAAGTCCGGGAGCTGCCAAAGAATCTTTGAAGAATATAAAATTAGTAAAATTTGTGGTTATACCTGATAGTGGAGTCCCAACAGGGCGGGTAAGCTCCCAAATAACAGATGTTTCTCCACATGGCTCGTTGGAAGTAGGGTTGAAAAATCCAAAAAATCCTGAAATTATAACATCCTCTGCAGGACAAGGTAATACCGGAAGAAAACCTGTATGTGGTCTGCAAAAAATTGGGACTTCATTACTCCCATGGAACATGCTTAATTCAGATTTGCATTCACAACATTCTTCAATAAATATATTGTAAAGATCAGAAGTGTCACTACATCCCTGGAAGCTTACTATCACATAAATATCATTGTCTCCATATGATAAGGGTGAAGGAACAAGACCCGAAAGATTCAAAGTGGTACCAGTAGAAATAAGCGTACTACCTACAAACCATTGAACAGTATACCCGCCTAAGTAAAAAGGACCACCAAGTGCCAGTGGAATCGGAATGGAATCACTATCACATATTGTATCGCAACCCATCGGGAATAATTCAAGTGAAGGACCATATTGAATATATATATAATTAGAGATATCAGAGCAACCACTTTCAAGGCTGGTAGCAGTAACAGTATAATATCCGGGCACCGACGTAGTCATAACAGGACCGGTAACTCCATTACTCCACAGGTAAGTATAATTACCCGAAGGAATAGTAGAAGCTGTAAATGTATGAGGACTTCCTGCACATAAAGTGCCGGGAGGACCTGTTACGCTTACGACAGGACTTGGGTAAAGGTACACACAAAATGTGTCCATCGCCATGCAACCTGTGGTAGTATCAGTTACCGTTAATATAAATTGATATGTTCCTAGTTGATTTATAGTTGCAGTAGTGCTATGACTGTTGGCCGGATTGAATGTCGCTCCCGCAGCTGTCCAGTTATACAAATAATTCGAAATGGGATTACCCGTATTCTGTAGTGTTATATTGTATGGTCCACTACCAGGTACACATATAACAGAGGATCCTTGTATATTAGCATCAGGCTTGGGAAGATAAGTTACTTGAACAGTATTTGAAACGACAGGACAATTATTATTCTGAGTATCATTTGCAGTTACAAAATAGTTCCCGGAGGCATTAAAAGTGCACAATTGATAAGTTGGAGTGCTTGCAACCAGATTCCCATTGTGATACCATTGATAATTCGAAAAACCTGCAGCCGGACTAGCACTTAATGTATCGGGCGGCATACAATCGGGACAAATTTTTACTGGTGTAATAGTTAGAGGTCTTGCCAATTCCACCATAACCGTGTCTATAGAAGCGAAAGTACATCCAAAATCATCCGTTACTGTCAAGCCTACTACCTGGCTGGATGGAGTTGGATTAAAAACATAACTTAATGAATCATTTTGAGAGACAGCTGGTCCATTATTTACTGTCCACTCATATTGAACAATTCCTTGTGTCAAAGAACTGATAAAATCATGTTTTTGGCCTGTGCATACAGTTGTATTTCCAATTATAGAGAGGGTAGTTGACTGCAAATTGAATTGAAATATTTTGGTATCGACACAGGTATCTGAGCCATTGACAACTGTAATATCCATGGTTACCATTGGGCTGCAGGGAGATGTAGTATTTAAGACAAATGGATCTCCGGTAAAACTAAGTTGTGAACCACAATCAGAAGTCCATTCTATAGGTTGAACCGTCCACCCACCTAAGGTATTTGATGTATTGCTCAGTGTAATTGTTTTGTTTCCATTAGCGCCACATTGTACTATGTAATCAAAATCTGCTACTACAGGTACATTAACATTTGTATGCTCAACATATGTGCAACCGTTGCATTCAATAGTGGCAGTTACTAAATATGCACCAGCATTAGAATAAGTGTGGAATTGCGGCATTACATTAGTGGTGGTAGTATTTCCATCTCCAAAATTCCACTTAACTACTCCACCGGGACAGTTGGTGACATTTATGCTAAATTCTTTCGGGTTGCATTCATCAGCTGTAATGGCACTTAATGGATTGGGCACACCTACACATGGCAGACCTCCACCAGTACAAGTTAATTGTTCAACCTTAACTAAATTGGATGTATCAACACAGCCATTACACATTACTATCACATAATAAGTTCCAGCAGCAGTAACCTGAAATGTATCATTTGTTTCTAGAGGTAGGAGTCCCTGGACGATCTCATACCATTGGTATGTACACCCGGTACTTAAGGTAAATGCCTGTAAAAGCACGTTAGGTGTTGCAGGAAGGCACCATCCGAGAGGATCTCCGGTAGAAACAGTTACACTGGGAACCGGCACCGGAAATACGGCAAATGTATCTGTTGAAATACATCCGTTTGCATGTTGCATCTGAACACTGTATGTTCCGGGGTTATTGACGCTGAGAGAATTCGGGGGAATTATGCTTCCACCTCCAAACCACAGGTAAGAGGCTCCGCTAGCGGCGGGCGCTGATAACTCCAGGTCCCCGCCACATAAGCTACCCGTTTGAGTGATCGATATAAGTGAAGGTGTCGTTGCTATAACTTTGATAGAATCAATACTTGACCCACTGCAATTGGAAACTTTTATTGTTCCATTGGCATGCACTTCATATACAGCTGTACCTGTGCCCTGCCCACTAATTAAAGAAACTTCAGGTGTACTACTCCATTGATAAGGACCCGGGCCACCTGTGGATAAAACTGAAACCGTAGTTTGCCCCCCAATGCATAGTGTAATGGTGGAAGCTAATAAGTCCGGCAGAGCTTCTTTTGTTATTAATAAAGTGCCTGAACCATCACAACCATTTACTAATTGTGTTGCTATCAAAGTCCATGGACCTGATCCTGAAAAAATTACTGAAGCACTGGAATTATTTGGACCATATGGAGCAATCGTTGCAGTTCCGTTACCGGTAAAACTCCAGGTGAAATTTCCTGAGCTAAGGCTACTGCTGGCTGTATAATCATATAATTGGTTAGGACAAATCACAATTGGACCACTCAAACTGACAACTGGAGAAGGATTTACTCCAATATTTAATGTAGAAGTCAAATTACAGTAAATAGGAGGTGTTGCAGTAGCAGTGATACTGTAACTTCCCGTTGTTGTCCATACTACTGTTAAGCTTGAGACACTGCTTGTGGATCCAATAATTGTGAACCCGGATCCTCCGCTAATACTCCAATTTGAAGGACTAAAGGGAACTGTATTGTATGTGACTGTATCCCATTCACATATCAATGAAGGTCCGGTAATCATAAATTCACTCCTAACATCTATTGTAATAGTATCAGAACCACTGCATCCTGAATATGGATTGGAGTAGGTACAGATTACAGTGCCAGGTCCTGCCGGTCCATTCCATTGTACATTGAAATTTGCAGTGTTTTGAGAAGGTCCAACAATTGTTCCTCCGGCTCCCGATACTGTCCATTGATAGAAAGTTCCCGGCATTACAGGAAGAGAATAAGTTACTGCATCACCCAAACACACAATAATAGGTCCGCTAATAGGAATATTATTCCATAAAACCGGAACTTCCAAAGTGGCAGAATTTCCACATGGACCAGGGCAACCTGTAACAACAGAAACTGAAGCAGGAAGAGTGGCCGGAGTAAATGCACTCCATTCCACAGTAATACATGAATCAGCCATAGCTATAATATTGCCTCCATGTACACTCCAGGTGTAAGAAGTACAAGACGGACTTACACAATATGTTGATGTATCTCCGGGGCACAGCATTTTTTTACAATCCGAAGTAATGACTGGACCAGCACCCAGGTTGACTGTTATAATTACTGAGGCTGTATCCCGGCAACCACAGGGTATTTCGGAATTTCCTACGCCATTTGTAACAGTTAAAATTACATTGTAAGTTCCGGAGCCTGAGTATACATGAGGTGGGGGGTTCTCTAAGGTAGAATAAGTTCCATCATCAAAATCCCAAAAAAAAGTATTTGCTCCAGTAGAAGTATTAGTGAATGTGACAGCCTGATTTTGGCAAATAGTGGTATTTGGAGCCACTGAAAAAGAAGCTGAGGGAGCATCAATCAAACAGATTTCCAATCCTAAGGTATCCAGGCATGTGCCACTTAAATTTGAAATAATAACTTCAAGGTACCCCTGACTTCCACTTCCCCATGTGACGATACCTGGATTGTTGCCTTGCACAGAGCTCAAACTTCCCCCCACTATGGACCAGGTATAAGTATATCCCGGCAAATTGGGAAGCACATAATAACTATGAATGCTGTTTTTACATGCTATTTTTTTTGCTGCTCCTGGTATAATCGGGGTTCGATTAGGGCTATTTTCCCGACATGAGATGGAATCACATGGTCTGATTTCTTCCAGCTGAATTAATTTAAATTCCGGACAACAGTCTGTGGTATCACATATCACTGTAACCACAAAGTCACATGTAGCAGTATTGCCGCAATAATCGGTTGCTGTCCAGGTAATAGTTGTAGATCCACCAGGGTAATCTCCACTAGCATTGTTGGTATTCGTAAAATTATTAATAAGTGAATATGGGCCATCGCAATTATCGGAAACTGTGGGACTATTTGCCACCAGGTTTCCAATACAGTTTCCTGCAGAATCTATATTTCCTGTGATTATAAAATTTTGGGGACAATTATTTATAACAGGTGGATCTGTTTCAATTGTCTGAATTTGTGTCGTGCAGGTATTAATGTTACCACATAAATCAATTGCTGTGAGCGTCACCTGGGTAATTCCACAACTATCGATCAGAGTAGGATTTATTATGATAGTATCCAATTGACAATTGTCAAAAGAACCTCCGTCAATCATTCCGGGTGTCACAATTAATTCACAATTTGGATCCAAATCATATCCCAGAGGAAGTTGGCAAAGTGCGGTCGGAATTGTATTATCCTGAATGGTGATGGTTTGCACACAAGTTCTTGTTACATTGCATTCATCTAAAGCAGTCCAGGTTCTTAATATAACACCATTACATGGCATAGTACCGCTGACAGCATCATTAAAAGTAATGGAAGCGGTGGCGCCTGAACAAGCACCTGTGAGAATTGCAAACCCTGTAACAGCCGGGCTAGTATCAGCATCACAGTCCAAAGTAATATTTTGAGGACATGTCAATACAGGTGTTTGGGGATACTTAATTGTTATTGACTTACAAATCATATTTGAACATCCTGCTCCGGTTATTGTAAGACAAACATTATATGTATTGCATTGTGCCGGGAAGGTATAAGCTGGATTCATCGCTACTGAGGTATGGGGATTCCCCCCTGAAGGATACCCAAAATTCCAAAAGTAACTCAGTTGTCCTCCACCATTTGAAAGATTGGTAAAAAATACAGTTGTATTGCAATCAGAAAAATCAAAACTAAAATCTGCCTCACATGGATCAGCACATGCATCATCCTGTTGCCAATCTACTGAGTTGCTCACTGTAATATTTGTTGCATTGGGAACATCATAGAATTCAGCATCCGGTAATAATGGTCCATTATAAAGAATATCCACAGGTATGATCTCCGCCAGTTCTTCATCAAATGTCATGCAGCTGCTCAGATCAGCATCACTTACCGATAAAAAAGCGCAAAAACCGCCAAAGCCGGCGGAAATTGGAAGCCGACCATCTGAGTATGATAATTGACCACTTGCCAAAACGGAAAGAGATCCCACTGTTGAATTCAAAACTCCTCCCAGTATATGTTTTGACCACAACAGAGTCGGGGCATTAATATTTTCAGAGATCCTTAATACTCTCAGACAATTGACATAAATATCGCCATTCCCCTGGACAATCTGATTTACTTCACTCTCGCCCTGAATAGTTGCATCCCAAACATCGATTAAATCTGAATCGAACTTCATCATATAAAGCAATCCATTTTGCAAGCCGGCCCCAACTGCATATACACCACCATCATCACTTTTAGTTATATCATTAAATACAAAAGGAAAACCTGTTGTTACTCCACCTGTAGGCTGTCCGCTATTGTTAGTTTGCATGATCAGGCCTTGATTATCCAAATTAAATGCGATTAACAGATCTCCGTTTGACTTAGCTTCCAAATCATGGGGAGTCTTGCTACCAGTAAAAAATATTGGCCCGAAGTAGAGTTTTTTCCAATTGATCAAGCCATTTTCATTCAAATTCAATAGACTCATTTCTGTATTGGACATTGCACCGTCCATTTGCTTCCCAAGCACATAATATGGGAATGCAGTGTTTTCGGGCACAGGATTTTGCACTATCCTGATAAATCCATCATTTTGTGGCAAATCATAAGAACGAACCCAGGTGAATGATCCATTGGGATTCACAAGACCCATCATGCTTTGGCTGGTATTGTCAGCTGGCAAAGAATTACCTACGACTAATAAATTGCCTGTTGGAGTCAGTACTGCATCATTCCATATAGAACCAATATCCAGACTTAAAGTCCATTGCATTTCGCCCTGTGCATCAATCATAGTAACTGACGCACGCGGAAACTGACCATCAATCAATTCCGCCTGCCCAAGAACAAAATAACTTGATCCGGACTGAATTACTTTTGAAAAGGACTCATCTAATGGTGTACCATACTGTCTTTGAAATTGTGAATAGAGATTTGTTGAACAAACAAAACAAATAATAATAAAGAACAAAGATCTGGGAACAAGCATAGTATAAGTTCTCATGATGTATGCTGATTTATTTTTGAATAAAACTTCCTTATTTGGGAATCGATTATTACAAATATAAGCTTCACCCGGGTGGGCTTCAGACCAGAATGATATTCGGTGCTAAAAAGATGATATTTGGTAAAATGCGCTATTTGAAATGGCATTGAAACCATTTTTTTATAGTTATCAGACTCTTCACACAGAAATTTAAGGTTGTTTCAGTTGATTGGCCCAATTCCCATAATTGATATTGCGTCGAATGCCTGAGGAGTTCCCATATCTCAAGTTCAATCTTGCCTTCATGGAATAATTTTTCAAATATCTTATACTGGGCCTGCGTCAAAATAGAACGGTCGCCCATGGATTCACACAGCTGTAAGGCTTTATCCAGTTCAAATGAATTGACCAGGCGAAGCAATAATTTTTTGTCCAGTTCCCCTTCCAAAGGTTCTTCATTTTGACGAAAATCCGGCCATTTCAAAATTTCATCAAAACTTCGGATTTGATCCAGGCACCAGGTTTCAGAATTTATTTCTCCATTCTCAAAGCGTCCTACTTCCATTTCGTAACGAAAGCAAATTTTCTCTGCTTCGGGCAAGGATGTGCGTCTTAATGTATGATACACTGCATCCACATCGCCCATTCGCATCGAACGGCGAATGAGCAGAAGTAATTCTTGCCCGGAATGATTTTGTGGCAGCATGTTTATCCCTTAGATGTACCGGAATCTAAAATACAGCGGTATTATTGCTTCATTTGGCTTCGATGTGATTCGGTATGAAAAGAATGATATTCGGTTACAAAAGAACGGGATATGATAAATCTCCATTACTCCATCTAAATTTATCTAACCTGAGCTTAAATTGTAAAACATCAATTTAAGGGTATTGACAATGTCACTGTAGTTCCAATGACTTCACCATTATCAGATATAAGATTATTTATTTCAAATGGCTTCTTTTTGCTATTATCAGATAAGATCTCCAAGCGGTGCTTTGTCAGTGTCATGCCTACTGATTTATGACCTTCACTCTCAAATTTTAAATTACCTGACAGAATTCCCGGTCCATTATCCTTTATTATCGCAAGTAAAATTCCTTCATTCAATGTGAATGATATCTCAATTTTACCTCCATCAATTTTATTTTTCATTCCATGAAGTAATGCATTTTCAACAAAAGGCTGAACTAACATTGGTGGAAGGGAAATTTCATCAAGGTCAAAATCATCACTGATAATAATTATAAATTCAAATTTTCCTCTGAATCGTAGTTGTTCTAGTGAAAGATAATTTTCCAGCATTTCAATTTCCTCTCTCAGAGTATGCTGACCATCAATGGACCCATGTAATGCAAGCCGGACAAGCCTGGCAAACTTTGCTAAATAACTGATAGCTGCACCTTTATCGCTTTCTGCAATGAAATGTTGGATACTACTAAGGGAGTTGAAAATAAAATGAGGATTCATTTGTGCCCGCAGTGCAGCTGATTCGAGATCTTTTATTTGAATGGCAACTTCAAATTCCTGCTGCTTCTTATGAAGTCTTTCCCTGTACCAAATTCTTAATATTGCAACAAAAACAAATCCCACAATAAGCCAAAACCATATTGTTTGCCACCAGGCAGGTTTGATTATAAAAGGCCAATCAGTCACTTCACTCCATTCTCCAGCTTCATTTTGGGCTTGAACTTGAAATACATATTTTCCAGGAGCAAGATTTGCAAAATTCACCTCGCGAACATTTGAGTTTGTAAAGACCGAATCAGCCCCAGACAATCTGTATCTATATGGAATCTTAGCATCCGAGCGATAATGCAATGCATAAAATCTAATAGTTATATTGTTTTCATTGTGAGAAAATTCAATGTCATTTTGAATGGAAACGCTTTCATTATTAATCCATATTTTTTCTAAATTAGGTGGATGTATAGCTTTTACAAAAGGTAAATTTTTTAGTTTAACTAATCCCTTATTAGTTGCAATCCAAAGTACCCCGTTTAATTTAATTACATCATTAACTTGATTGGAAGGGAGTCCATCTTTTTCTGTTATATTGTTAATATGCCACTCTCCTTTAAGATTATTCAGGATACTCAGCCCTGCACTGGAGCAAGCATAGATGATGCCGTCCAAATCCTTATAAAATTTAGTAATATTATTGGAAATCAAGCCTTCAGTTGCACTGATATGTTGCCAATTATCGAATCCATTTTTAATCAGAATCCCGTTTCCACTCAGACTAAATAACATACATCCATCATCTGAAATCAAAATATTTCTGGGCTGATGATGAAGCATGGGATGCGAAAATGGAGGCATTTCATATTGCCCGTTTTTCCATAATCTTAGCCCTTGGGTTGTCGTTACCCAGATATTCGCATTCTTGTCCTCAACCACGGAAAAGGTTCTCTCTTTCTGTGTGCTCCCATCATTCTTCCCAAACAGTCCGAATGAACCTGTAGATAAATTAATTTTTGCAAAGCCTGCATGCGAACTTATCCAGATAGATCCATTATCAGGAGCTGTGGATATAGACTTTGCCGGGAACCCGACAGTAGAATAAAGGCTCTCACTCTGAGGTGCCACTGCACTCCAGGTATTATTTTTGTAACAATGTAATACCTGATCGGCAAAAATTTTACCATTCAGTTTGTCATAGAAAATAACATTTGTTTCCCTGCTTAATTCTGAATGAGAAGCAATATTTGTTGTTGAATTGTCGTATGAATTCATTTTTATAATACCAGCAGGCCGGGTGCCGAGAAATAAGTATTTTAAAGCATCATCACTCAAACAAACTATATCATCAGATGATAATCCTGCCTTTTTATTGAAAATTTCAAGATCAGGATTCTTGCAGTAAAACACTCCCGCATGATGAGTTGTAGCCCAATAGCCTCCATCCTTATCTTCCAGAATTCTGGTCACGTAATGATCAGGAAGTAAATTTTTATAAATTCCTTTTTTGAATTGTTCTAAAGATTCATATTTAATCAGACCATGCAATTTTCCCGAATGAGATGGGATCAAAATACTACCCTTGTGATCAATGATCATTTTATCTGCAATAAATTTCAACTGTCCTTGCCATGCAATCTGATCATTTGTTAATACATAGAAATTTGTACCAAAGTTAAAAAGCAAGGTTTTATCTGGAAATTGCAACATGTTCAAATACTTGTTGCTGGAGGTATAGTCAATTTTTATTTCAGTTTCAAATTTTGTAAACGAACCATTCCACATCATAAGCTTGAAATTTCGTTGGGTAAGAAATTTGCTTTGTTTGGAATAAGATAAAACATACAGAAGCTCATTATCAATTCTTGTAAATAAAAAACCATCATCATCCAGACTGATTTGGGATAATATTCCTTCAGGATCAATCTTCAAAAATCCACGCCCATGCAGGGCTATCCAGACATCCTTGTTTTGTGCAATTTTCAATTGGATTATTGGGCGATACATTGCGATCAATTGAGCAGTTATATGATTAAATTCCCATGCCCTGATTGTATCATTTTCTATTCTCCAGATGGATCCGTCAAGTCTGGTAAACCAAATGTTTCCATCATTATCTTCTGTTGGTAAAAATGCTTCCGTACCTTTGAAATGGCTGGTATCC
This sequence comes from Saprospiraceae bacterium, assembly GCA_016706365.1. Taxonomy (GTDB): domain Bacteria; phylum Bacteroidota; class Bacteroidia; order Chitinophagales; family Saprospiraceae; genus SLDF01. Next base: position 23,410 of record JADJJU010000015.1, on the reverse strand, counting down.
ACCGGCACTATAAACTCATACCCATTGAACCGGCAAATACCGTGATTAGTAGCAAACCACATGTAACCCCTGCTATCCTGTAGCTGATCATACACTTCATTTCCCGGCAAGCCATGGTCAGTGGTATAATTTTTCCATGAAAGATTCTGACCGAGGATAGGTTCCTGGTTCAGAAAGCTAAGGAACAAGAATGGTAATAAATAAAGCCATTTTAACATAAGGCTTCGTTTTGCTGAAAACTGCCCTATAAATCTACTCAAAAAATTCCGGAAGCTGAGATTATCATGTGCCGGAGCTCTGAAATATCTCATTAAATTTAAAGGAGATTTTTGCAATATGTATATTTGGGTTGAGCGCAGGACATACATTCTATTTCCACTCATAACTCGCAGTACATTAAAACTTTCTCCTCCATGGGTATTCGAATATTGATCGTTGATGATGAACCTGCAGCCCGTGCCCTTATTCGGCATTTTTTGCAAACTGTTGCTGAGATAGACCATATTGCAGAAGCTTCCGGAGTGAATGAAGGCCTGGAATATCTGCGGCTTCATCAGATAGAATTAGTTTTTCTTGATGTTGAAATGCAGGATGGAACAGGATTCGATTTACTGGACCAGGCTGATAACCTTGAATTCCAGGTTGTTTTCACCACTTCTCATGATGAATTTGCTATAAAAGCATTTAGATATAATGCTTTGGATTATCTGCTTAAGCCGATTGATCCGGATGAATTTAAAGAAGCTATTCAAAAAATAAGCACTAACAAAAAACTGCCATTTTCAAGAAAACAAATTGAAGGTTTATTAAGTACAAACTCAGACAAAAAATTTGAGCGAATTACCCTGGCTACCTCAAATGGTTTAGTTTTTACACAAACTGATAATATCAGCCACATTGAAAGCTATGGCAATTATACATTTGTCTATTTGGCTTCTTCCGAGAGACATCTGGTCTCCAGGAACCTAAAAGAATTTGAAGAAATGCTACCTCAACCCCCTTTTTTCAGGACACATCAATCCTATATTGTCAATACTGAATTTGTCAAACAAGTAACAACTTCAGAATCAGATGTGGCTATAATGAAAAATGGATTAAGTGTACCTATTGCCAGAAGAAAGAAAGATGCTTTTCTGGATTTGTTGAAAAAAGTGTAATTATGTATTAATAAATTTCTTAGGAAATCCGGAATGCATTGAATCAATTTTTCACTAAACCTTGATTCTGAACAATGATATTTGAAAGCATATTTCGAATAATTTGAAGTAATCAATTAATGCTATGAAACGAATCTTAGTGGTTGGTGGATCAGGTTTGCTTGGTAAGGAAATTGTAGCCTTGCTATTAAATTTAAAATTTGAAGTCTATGTTTTGACACGCACTGTTGGGAAATTTCCTCAGTTGGCTGCAATGGGGGCTACTCTTGTTTATGGAGATTTAAAAGACAAAAAATCATTATTAAGTGCTTGTCAGGGAATGGATGCAGTCATCTCTTCAGCTCATTCAATGATAGGGAAAGGAAAGTACTCTTCTGAGAAAATAGACAAACTGGGACAACTTGAACTCGTAAATGCTGCAGTCATTTCAGGGGTAAAATATTTTTCATTTATTTCTGTCATTGGTGCATCAAAAACTCATGCTTTGGATTTTTACCGAAACAAAAGTCTTGTAGAAGCGCACATAATTGCATCAGGGATGGAATATAATATCATTAGAGGATCAGCTTTCATGGAGTTTCATATTAAGGAAATGATGGGCAAATCTATTCTGGAAAAAGGAAAGGTTACCATCCTGGGAAAAGGCATAAACCCCTCCAATTTTGTTTCTGTGAATGATGTAGCTCAGGTCGTGGTTTTATGCCTGACAAATGAAAACAAGCACAACAAATCATTCGACATAGGTGGGCCTGAAAACTTGTCCAGACTTGAAATTATTGAATTGTATTCAACAAAAATTGGCAAAAAAATTAAGGTTAATCATATTCCGAATTGGGCATTGAAATGTATGGCATTTGTGATCAAACCCTTTCATTCAGGTATTGGTAGGGTCATAACTCTATCTGAACTTGCTGACAGAACAGATCAAACTTTTGATTCAAAACCTGTGATGGATGAATTTCAATTACAAGCTACCCGTGTTCAGGATATAATATGAGTAACAATTGCGGACTTATTTCCTGAAAGCCTGCCATTTTCTATAAGTCAAAGTTCTCCAAAACCATTCGACTGGTCCAAACCTGAAATATTGTAGCCAATAATAACTAACAATAGTCTGGAATATAAATATTCCCAAAGCAGTGAAAATCAAAATTGTCGGGCCTACTCTCCCACCCCAGCCAAGCCCAAACCCATAAAAGATAAGGATACAAAGTATAGACTGAGATAAATAAGAACTCAAAGCCATTCTTCCCACCGGTGCAAAGAATTCAAGCCATCTCTTGTTCTTTCGCTGCATGTATAATAATGCAAAGCAAGACATGTAGCTCAGTGCCAAAGGTACTACTTGCAAATTATGAAAAATACTGTCATATATTCCAAGAATATTATCCTGGATTTTCAATTTATCATTATAAAAATATAAATAAGCAAGTCCTAAAAGTATGCCGGAAACTGCCCCCCAAACAGCTATCTTTTTGAACAGAGGTTTGTGTTTTTCAAGTTCCAAATAGATCTGATTCCTGCCTGCCACGTATCCAATCAGGAACATACCGAGTACTTTGAATGGTCTGTGAGTTTGGATCAGATCTCCCCATCTGTATAAAAAAGCTGATTCCTGCCATTGGATAAATTCAGAAAAAGTAAGTTCCGGTCTGTATAGGTATGTGCTAAAATCTGTGTCCTCAGTAAACCCATTTGTTTGGTCAATTTTCCACCCCAATTCAAATAAAAACTCCGCCGGCCAGATTCCAATTAAGTGTAAACTCAGATCCAATGCAATAGGAGCGAGTAAAAATATTACTGATAATATTAATAATCGTCTGTCCGATAAATTTGAAAAGAGAGGAAGAAGAAAACCAATTAAGGCATATAAAAGTAAAATGTCCCCTTCCCACAAAAACCTGATATGGATGATTCCAATCAAAATTAATACAGCCATTCGCCAATGAAATAATCTAACTGGATTGACTCCTTTCTTACTGGCATTATTAATGAAAATACTACAGCCTAAACCAAACAAAAAAGAAAAAATGGAGTAAAATTTTCCCTGGAATAAAAGGAGTTCCAGTTGATAAATAATGTTATCGGAAGCAAAAGTGGATAAAGCTGCTTTTTGGGCTTCATCCATAAATACATATCCGCTTAAAAAACTAATATTCATCACCAAAATGCCCAGCAAGGCAATACCCCTGATTATGTCCAGAATTTTTGCTCTGTCGGCAGCAGGACCGGAATGAGATTCAATTGATTTATCCATTAGGCGGCAGAGAGTTGCAAATGCGGAGACAGGAAATAAAAACTATTTAATGTCTCCGCAAATGTTAATTATTCATCGTATGCAAAAAAGCTAATGATCAAATCTATAGCTGCATCTCTTGTATCAGGCGTAAATACAACAATCGCCAGATAATTATTTGAACTTTCAACATCCATCAATGCCACTACAAAAGCAGAAGCACCATCACTCGTTCCTTCCACATAATATCCATACAAATCATTTAATTCAAGCTCATCGGCATCTGCTATAGTTTGGTAGTTCATTTCTACTGCCATTTCGATAACAGCCTCTGCCAAATGTTCCTCTGTCACTTCTCTGTTTTTGACAGGAACTATAGTCAAAAATAGATCCGCCTTTTCAGCAGAAAAAGTCTCCCCATCATTTTGCGTAATACGCATTCCTTTAGTAAGTGTAAAGCCCAGTCCATAAGAATCCCACACCATTTCTGTCTGTGCTGTCAACAGATTACTGCATAACAATAATCCTGCAATTAATACTCCAAATACATTCTTTCTCATCTTGTTTAATTTTGTGCAATGTAGATATATTCATCTCATTTTGTAACAAAGACAATAAAATTATATTGAGCTGATTAGGAGGCGGTTCTCCTGCCTTTTGAATTTATAAATCAATACCAGCATTGCAAGCATTTTTACCGATTCCTACCCGTCAAAAAGAGCTTTATTTTTATTTTACTATTTTTGAAGCGTCAACCTCTTAAAAAAACATGACTGGTTTGATAATTCCCGGAGATTTTGGGATTCTTATATTTGAAAAGGTACCTTAAATTATCTCCATTCTCTATCCCCCACTACATTTTGTTTATTTATCAGGGGTCAATCCAGTCAAAACAATTTCAATCTATTGAAATATATAGATTTATACATACTATTTCAATTTAATAAGATTCACGGATATGCACTGGATTGATGCTACCATATTTATCCTGTACATGATTGTATTGCTCTGTATAGGTTATTATTTTCTCAGGAAAAACAAAAGTACAGAAGACTTTTTTGTCAGTGGCAGAAACATGTCAGGCTGGCATGTAGGTCTGTCTGTAGTGGCCACAGATGTCGGAGGCGGATTTTCTATCGGTCTCGGTGGACTTGGGTTCATCATGGGACTTTCAGGATCATGGATGCTTTTTACTGGATTGATTGGAGCCTGGCTCAGTGCAGTCATTCTGATACCAAGAGTACATCCTCTGGGAGAAAGCCATAGATTCACGACCTTCCCTCAACTATTCTCTTTATTCTATAATAAAAATGTAGCACTCGTCGCCGGTATCATATCTGCCATCGGATACCTGGGATTTACAAGTTCCCAAATATTAGCAGGAGCCAAGTTGGCATCTGCATCCTTTGTGGCATTAGACCTGGAAACTGCCCTGTGGGTGATGGGAATTGTTACTATTCTTTATACAGTGATGGGTGGAATGACAGCTGTTATTTATACAGATACCGTTCAATGGATTGTGTTAATGGGTGGTTTGATATTGATCGGATTACCACTTGGTTATCAAGCAATTGGAGGCTGGGAAGCTATTTCAGGTACACTTGATCCGGACTTCTTAACATTATCCAATATTACCTGGCCAACTCTGGTCAATTGGGCTGTCACAATTATCCCGATATGGTTTGTAGGAATGACTTTATATCAGCGAATATTTGCAAGTAAAAGCAAAAAGAGGCACAAAAAGAATGGTTTATAGCCGGACTTTTTGAATGGCCACTAATGGCTTTTATGGGAGTTCTGTTAGGATTATTTGGTCGGGTCGCAGCAGAACAAGGCATGTTTGTTGATCTGGGATTTGCTTCTGCAGAAGGCATGGACCCCGAGCTGGGCCTTCCGTTACTGCTCAGACAAATACTCCCAATCGGGCTTATGGGTATTATGCTTTCTGCTTATTTTTCTGCCATATTATCTACTGCTGATAGCTGTCTGATGGCCGCATCGGGAAATGTTCTCACAGACATTTTGCAGAGAATATTCCCGGGATTGCATTTGCATCCCAAAGTACTCAGACTTACACAAGTCCTGACATTTTCACTGGGCATGATTGCTATTCTGTTGGCTACCCGAATGGAAAATGTTCTGGATTTGATGCTATATTCTTATGCCTTCATGGTATCCGGATTATTCATTCCATTGATAGCTGCACTATTTTTCAAACAAAAAAATCCATATGCAGCTATGAGCTCAATGATTGTGGGAGGAAGTACCACTTTAGTGCTCACTATTTTGGAAATACCCCTTCCATTCGGTCTGGATCCTAATATCTTTGGTATAACTGCTGCACTTTTTGCTTTTATCCTTGTTACACTTTTATTCAATAAGAAATATACATTATGAATTATCTGTATATAACTCCGGAATCAGGAGAAAATAATCGTTTCAAAAATGAATCCATCGCTTTGTTCCTGGAGGATCATCTGGATGAATTTAAAGACAGAGCTTCTGATATAATAAAAGCTATACAATATGCCCTGAATCCTGAAAAAGGAGGATTTGTCCTGCTTGGAGTAGAAAATGAAGCCATTATCGGAGCTGTTGTTATTAATAAAACCGGAATGGACGGGTATATTCCCGGGCAATATTCTCGTATATATAGCTGTTCACCGGAGCCATCGCGGTACCGGAATTGGAAAAAAATTAATGCTGGAAGTCCTTCCGAAAACTGAAGGTGGAGTCGCACTTCATGTCGAACCGGAAAATCCCGCCCGATATCTTTATCAAAAACTTGGATTTACCCACAAGTATCTTGAAATGAGATACCATCCATCTAAATAGATTATATGCCCGCCAAATTTAAAAAATTACAGAAATTCCGTAGAAAATTACATGCTCATCCTGAAGTGTCCGGGAAAGAATTCAAAACGGCCCGGCGCATAGTCAAATTCTTAAAAGCTTGCAAACCCACACAACTTGAAACGGGCGTAGGAGGAAATGGAATAATAGCGATTTGGGATTCAGGCAATACTGGTAAATCTTTGGTTTTCAGAGCTGAGCTGGATGCATTGCCTATTTCCGAGATTAACGAATTTGATTATGCATCAAAAAACAAAGGAGTTTCTCATAAATGTGGACATGATGGCCATAGCACCATACTCTGTGGAATGGCAGAATACTTAGGCCATCATCATCCTGAAAAAGGCAAAATAGTTTTAATATTTCAAGCGGCAGAAGAAGATGGAACAGGGGCAGCTTTAATGATGAATGATAAGCGATTTCAAGAGTTGACTCCTGACTATATTTTTGCATTGCATAATCTACCCGGTTATCCTCTGGGAGAGGTAGTTGTGAAAGACTTGAATTTTACAGCATCTGTCAATAGCATGATTATTGAATTGAATGGCAAAACAGCACATGCGGCAGAGCCTGAAAACGGAGTTAACCCTGCTCTGGCTATTGCCGAAATCTTGCAGGTTTGCCAGGCTTTGCAAAATAATGAGTTAGAGAAAACAGAGATGGTGGTAATCACTCCTGTGCATATTAAAATGGGGTCTCCTGCATATGGGGTTTCTGCCGGAAGCGCTGAAATTCATCTCACAATACGTAGCTGGAATGATGAATTTCTTAGAGAGCTGGAGAAAAAAATTGAAACGCTTGCCACTCAGGTTGCCAGCGGACATCAATTATCGATAAACATTCGCTACACTGAGACTTTCTATGCCAATATCAATGATCCTGAACCTACAAGCTATGTGAGACTTGTAGCTGCGTCTGAAGGGTTTTCAATCACAGAACGCCAGTTTCCATTCAAATGGGGGGAAGATTTCGGCGTATTCGGTACCCATTTCAAAGCTTGTATGTTCGGTCTGGGAGCTGGTGTAAATACTCCGGCCCTTCACAATCCTGACTATGACTTTCCGGATGAATTAATCAAAGACGGATTGAAAATATTCAAAGGGCTAATAAAATACATTTCTGAAGAAATCCCGGCATAAATGTTTGAAACTTCCACTATAGAATTAAGTAAAAAAGCGCTCAAAAACAATCTGAATTTTATCAGAAAAAATCTGTCTCCGGGTCAGCGATTTTGCAGTGTGGTGAAAGGGAATGCTTATGGGCATGGCACTTCAGAATATGTTCAGATGGCTATGAATGCCGGTGTGGATTATTTTGCAGTACATGCAGCAGATGAAGCTTATCAATTGGTTTCCGGAACATCAAAAAAGCCTGACCTGTTTATAATTGGATCTATAGAAAACGCAGCTTTAGAGTGGGCAATTAAGGAGGACATTGAGCTGGCTGTTTTTGATTTTCAGAGATTAGAAAAGATCAAAGAACTTGCCCGAAAACTGAATAAAAAAGCCCGAATACATATTGAAATAGAAACAGGGATGCAGAGAACAGGATTTACTGTCACACAAATTCCATCATTGCTAAACTGGCTTAATGTCCACAAAGGATCGGTCCTTTTCCATGGTCTTTTTACTCATTTTGCAGGGGCTGAAAGTCAGGCAAACCATTTCCGAATAAGTTCTCAGATTCAGCAATTCAAACTAATCCATTCCAGCTTTGAATCAAATGGATTAACGCCTGTTTACTCTCACTCGGCCTGCTCTGCCGCAATATTCAATTATCCGGATGCACCCGGCAATTTGGTTCGGGCCGGAATCGTGCAATTTGGTTTTTGGCCAAATAAAGAAACTCAAATTCGCTATTATGGGGATACAGAAAATACACCCGATGATTTAAAGCGCATCATCCGCTGGACAACCAGGGTGATGGCAGTACAGCAAGTGGCAAAAGGACAATACATTGGATATGGAACATCTTATCTGGCTCTAAAAAATATGAAAATTGCCATTCTACCTGTAGGATATGCTCATGGGTATAGTAGAAATTTAAGCAATATAGGAAGCGTTTTGATTCATGGAAAATCTGCTCCCATTGTCGGTACAATCAACATGAACAGCATGACAGTTGATGTGAACGGAATTGACGGTGTTGAGATGGGAACAAATGTAGTTTTGATAGGAAAACAAAAAGGAAAAAGTATCACAGTGAATTCATTCAGTGAACAAAGCAATTTACTGAATTATGAAATGCTGACCAGACTTTCACCAACTATCCCCAGAATTATAACTCAATAATTATGGCATTTTTAACATTATACAGAGAAAAGCTTCAGCATAACTTCCAATACCTGGAGAAATTATTTACTGAACACAAAATCGAAAGAGGCTATGTCACAAAGCTACTATGCGGCAATCATTATATCTCAAAGAGCTGAGCATTCTGGGTATTACAGAAATGCATGATACCAGAATCAGCAATTTAAAAACCATCAAAAAAATAAGCCCTGATATCCAGACGGTGTATATAAAACCACCTGCCAAGAGAAGTATTGCAAGTGTTATTCAGTTTGCCGATGTGAGTTTCAATACAGACTTCTATACTATCCAAATGTTGAGCCAGGAAGCTGTGAAACAAAATAAAACGCATAAGGTCATCATCATGATCGAGATGGGAGATCTCCGTGAAGGTGTGATGGGAGATCATCTGCTGGACTTTTATGAACAGGTATTTGAATTGCCTAATATTCAAATCATAGGAATCGGAACCAATTTAAATTGCCTTAATGGTATACTCCCCAACCAGGATAAATTGATTCAACTCTGTCTTTACAAACAATTGATAGAGTTGAAGTTTAGCCGGCCCATTCCATGGATATCAGGAGGTACTAGTGTCACATTATCCTTATTAATTAATCAGCAAATACCAGCGGGCATTAATCATTTCAGAATAGGTGAAGCACTTTTTTTTGGAAATGATCTGTTTACCGGACAGCCATTCAGGGGTATGGAAACTGATGTGTTTGTTCTCTCAGCAGAAATCATAGAACTGTATGAAAAGCCCGTCATTCCCAGTGGCGAGCAAATCGAAAATGTGGCAGGACATATCCCCTCCTTTCATGAAGATGACTATGGAAGATCCAGTTTCCGGGCCATCATAGATATTGGTTTACTGGATATAAATCCGGTTTTTCTCATTCCCAAAGATGAAACACTTCAGATTATAGAAGCCAGTTCAGATATGCTGGTATTGGATCTGGGAGAGAACGAACAGAAATATAAGACCGGAGATTTGCTCACATTTCACCTTAGATATATGGGAGCATTAGGTCTAATGAATTCTAATTATGTGGAGAAGGTGGTGAGATGATGTGATGTCTTTCTGCGCCTACGGCTTGAAAGGTGATGGAGTGATTCGCTGCGCTCACCCGCCACAGGTGTTTTTTCAGGGGACAAACCCTGAAAAAGTGATGTCTCCGATTTAATTACTGCTTCGCAGCGAATTAATTTCGGAGGTGATGAGCTTACGTAAGGATCAAATGGGTAACTTCTTCCCGTCTATTCAATCGAAAAGTTCGTTCCTCACTTCGCGATCTTCGATTCGATAATTCGGCAACATGGTCCCAAAGGTTTGGTGGATTCTTTAATTCGGCTTCAGGCTGTTAACCAGCAACGAGCAACCAGCAACCACCAACGGCTGCTATCAGTCTTCCTTCTTCTCCTTCACTTCCGGCAAAGAATCTTTAATCACCACAGGTTTCTTCCAAAGTTCTCTGATATTATCAAAGTCTCGGTTGTAAGCAACGGATAAACCAGTCACAATAATCTGACCATCAATAATACCCTCGAATTCATTTCTTCTGAATCCGCGAAGCCTGTATCGTCCATCGGGAACCAACAAGTAATCCAAACTGATATCTCCAATAATATCTCCTGCTCCCGGCTGATCATTCGGGTTTTCACCCTCCAGATCTAGTTGACTTCCGACCGAAACAATTAAACGGTCATTGAGTAAAGCTTTCCTTAGATTCACATTGAGCTGTGTTCTGTTTTGAGCGGCTCCGGTCTGATAGTCAGTGTAACTGTCCAAATTAAAATCCAAATCAATGCCTTTTATATACTTTCCACTCAATGAATTCAATTGAGAAGATAGTAATTTACTTACACTTGATCTTGCCATTTCATTGGCTCCTCCCCCACCGCCTGATGCCTGACTCAAATCTTCAGGCAAAAATCTATTCAACACAATCAGTGAAAATACCTGCTTATTCAACTCTGATTCATTTTCATTCAATTGCTGTATCTTATTGTAGACATTACCGCCGATGGCATTTCTTTGCAACTCAGGCATATCCAGACCAAATGAAATGTCAGGTCTCAACAATGTTCCTTTGATTTTAAGCAAAACCTCAAAAGGTAAATCTTGCCGATACCGGTTAATAGTAGCCTGATCCGCGCCGGCAAGCTGTGAACCCATGAGATCTACTGTGGAAGTTTTGGTCCTGTACAGAGCGGTAAGATCCAGAGCACCCCTAAGTGGTTCACCAGTCCAGGTAATCCTGCTGCCTCTGGTCAATTCAAATCTTCTCTGTACAATTTCATACAAGCTCATTTCATAGTGCCCTCCCAGAATCATATATTCACCTGATATGCCAATTCGCCCGTTAGCTTCCATATCCACACTAAGATTTGCTTCTCCCCGGATTAACAAATTGTCACCGGATTGCTCGTCAATTACTATTGTAAATATAGTACTGGAATCAATCTCTATAACAGCACTCAACTGTAGTCCAAACATGTCAGTTTGAAAAGCATCAATTACTGCAGAATCCTGAGCGGTGGAATCCTTCATATTTACAAAAACAACCACACCTTCCTTGTCGACTGCGGCAACCTGAGTCTCCGGAATAATAAAGGTCACATTACTCCCCCGATTTAATCTGACTCTTCCGGTAACTATCGGTTTTTCCATATTACCTCTTACAGCAATATCCAAATCAGCAAGAAGACTTCCAAAATACATGTCATTGTCCTTTCTTGTGGAGTTGAGCATCCTGAAGTCCTTTGCATCTATATCCAGGAAAAATTCAGGATTCGTAAGACTTTTTTCAGTGTCAATTCTGCCGGTGATGGCACTTGATTCCCCTCTGCTGTCACGAATGGTAAAGCGATCAAAATAAAGGCCCTGATTCCTTACACTGAGTTGTTCGTCAGCCAGGGTAAAACGCTCATTTACAGCAGTGACAGTTACAGTTGCATTTCGGAACTGAAATGATCCGTCATAAATTGGCTTTTCGGGCGAACCTGTTATTTTAACCTTTCCGGAGATTGTACCCTCCGCATCTGAAATAGCTTTGTTTGTAAAGTTTTCAATTAAGGCAAGTTCCACTGATTTGAGATCAAGATCCAGGTTCATGCTTGTTTTATCTCCCACAACCGAATAGCTCCCATCCAATACCAAATCTGCAGCTCCTCCGGAAATAACAAGATTCGCAGCATAATTTCCTTTAGATTTACTCACAGCATCCAGGCTCAGATTACCTACCTGCATTTCCTGATATGTAATATTATTAATATCAAGATCTGCTACAAAAAAGAAGGAGTACCAAAAAGATTGATTGCCCAGACTTCCCCCTCAATTACTCCATCTACCCGCTCGTCTTCAGGCTGAAACATAGCCGAGAATGTCGCCACCTGGAAGTTTTCAAAAATCAATCCCAGATGATCTTCGGCAAGATTTGATTTATTGGCTATTGATATTTTTTGGACTCCCTGAGATAAAACAAAATCTCTGGCAAGTATCCTATCCTTGAGTATACTTATTTGATTGTTCGCTGAAATATTCCAGTTGGCCCTGTTGAGAAGAATTTTTTCAGGTAAAACCCGGATGATTATATCATCACCTTCCATTTCCCCTGCTACCTCGAAAAAATACATGGGTACTTCTTCTTTATCAAGGATATCTGCTTTGAATCCAAATGTTTCACCATTATACTTTCCGGTCAGACTAGTTTTATATACTTTGGCTGAAGGATGAAGGATACTATCCCATGCAATATCCAGATTCAGACTTTCGTCACCCGTGCTTACATCTATTGCAATATTGTAGCCTTTCATTTCTGTATAATGGACCTCTTCAATATCCCAGTTAATACCCATTTTATTTTCTGATGAATTAAAATCTATTGTCAGATCCCCGGCTTCAAGTGTTTGCAAATCAGGCAATAAAAGTTCCTGAAGAATAGAGTTCTCTTCAAATGTAAATACCCCCTTTAGAATTACAGGCTTGTCGACCTGCATGGTATCAGGATCTTTCCCAATATATGGAGCGGCGAATCTGTTTAGACCGGCTATAAGAGAATTGACATCAGTGTTCCAGTCAAGTTTACCATTGAGGAAATCAGATTCTATTGTCACTTCACTTCCGTTTGTATCAGAATCTGCCAGGATTATCACCTCTTCCATATCATACTTGATATTGTTTTTAACAACCCTGGCATTTGCGATATTTACATTTGCCACAAAATTGTCCATCGGACCTTTCATACTGGCAGTCAATTTTCCGGAAACGTGCATATCAACTTTACTTAGGGCAAGCTTATAAGCATCCAGATCTTTTATGTCCAGTTGCACATTATATTCCGGATTCAATGAATCTAAATTTGCTGTTGCAGTAAGATCCAGCAAAAGAGATGGCTGGGCACTGGATAGAGAAAACTCCGCCAGCTGATTTGCAAGATTCCCTTCAAAGCTTATGTCTTTAAACTCCTGTGCTCCGATCACAATTGACCTAAGTTTCCCTTTAAGGTCAGCAGTCATGGTTTTGATATTTTTTCCACTGCCTTTGAAGTCTATATCCAGATTTATCAATCCCAGTGTGTCATTCTTTAACAATGCACCCAAATCCATTTTATTGAAACTCAAATCAGCATCATAAGACATAATCCCTTTTTGGTTGAGATGCGCATCAAATACAAGCTGACCTTCCGGAATATTGAGTAATCCTTTCGCTTTTATGTCCTCCGGTGTTCCATTTAAACTGGTATTTAAAAATATTTTTGCCGGGATTTTAACAGGCAAAGTATCCTTCGGTATAAATGAAGCGTAATCAGCAATGACTGATTCAAATGACACTTTTGGAAAATTAAAAACCAGTGCCTTGGGATCAGGTAATCCTCTTATATTTCCACTGGCTTTAATGTGAGTATTGGTACCCCAATCGATGGCAAAATCTTTCAGATTAGCATCACCTACCCGACCGCTTATACTGCCATCCAAACCAAATGGTTTATTGCGAAAAGGTGCCAAAAACAGTGTCTTTTCTCAGTTCCGGAGCAAAATAGAATGCATCCTGAAGCGATAAAATAGAAGGATCAAAATCCAAATCAAGTGTTGCATTTTCCGAACGATTAATCAAATCATCCAAACTACTATAACTCATTGCCAGATCCATACTGACTCTGGAATAAGCCGTCTGAAATTTAAGTGCATCCAATGCAAATGATTTTTCACTGGCTTTCAAATTAAAAGAAAGTGATTTTAATTCCCACTCAGAGCGCTCCTTAAAGTCAAAAGATTTTAACTCCAGGGCGGCTCCTTCCTTGCTTAGAGAAATATCAAAAATTTCCAGATTCAGATCGGATAGAACCATGTGATCCGGATCAAAACTTCCCTTTGTTGCGACCTTATTGCCTCTGTGTATTTCGAAATAATTATTGTCCAGTAAAATAGAACCCACATTGATATTCATATCCGGAAATGCTACTGCAATCACACTGTCATTTTTCACCTGAACAAGCTCAGTCTCAGAATCAGCGCTTGCAGAACCTTTAGGTAAATTAGCAATGACCTTGCTATCTTTTAATATGAAATCCTCCACTTCAATTGTGTTGGTATTCAGGTTAAAATTCCTGACTTCCAACTCTAAAGACCAATGGCAAGATTGGCCGAAATACTGTCGGGAGGAATGGAAACCTCAGCATCAATATTTTTCAATTTCAGATTATCCACTATGAATGTGGGAATTGCAGACGAAGTTGAGTCTTCGTCCACTTCACCTGAACTGAGAGTCTTCCCTGAGTAAAACCGAATCTTACTATTTTCCAGAACCAGACTATTGATGTCAAAATTCAGACTGTCCAAATCCAGCTGTCTGTTTTCCAGTTGAAGATTGCCTAATGCCAGGTAAGCTTTCATGTCTTCCAGTTTGTCATCATAGGTAAGCTGAAAATCACTTAAAGATATTGGGCCGACACTTGCCAATTTGAATGCAACTTTTTCGGTGGTGTCTACAGGATCTTCGACAACAAGACTATCCTTTGAAACAAAAGCATCAATCAAAAAATTAAAATTAAATGTACTATCTGTGGCACTTCTTTTGACATGTGCTCTCAATCCATCCCAGTCAATTTTTGTTATATGAATTTCTTTATCCAGAAGCGGTTTTAAAGCAACTCCGGTTTCAAAGCTGCGGATGTAAACAAGTGAATCACCCTGAGTGTCTTCCAGATAAAGTCCTTCCAGATACACATTGCCCGAAAAGGTGATGAACAATCGCTCCAATTCCACAACAGTCCCTGTCTTTTCAGAAACATAGCTGATGGCTTTATTCACAATTTTGCGCTGAGCCCAGGGGGTACGAATCAACAAAACCAGCGTAACAAACAATAGAATAAGCCCTATCAGGACACCGAGTATGGTTCGGAGCGTTCTTCGAAGGACTTTTTTGAAATTCGGCATAGAAATATTATGATCAAAGATACTGTGATAAACGAAGTAAACGGGTTGTAATGCTTTTTGATATGAATATTAAATACACTACAGCACAGATAATTGTTAACCTAATGCTTGATTTGGGAGAAATGTTTGCTCCGGAGCTGACATAAAACCCAAATCGGCTGTTCCACACCCACCACCAATTTGCAAGTTTTCCGTAAAAGGTACCAAGAAATCTACATTTCAATAATAGACTAGAGACGAATTTGTCATCTTAAACTGGCAAATTTAACCGAACCCACACACGGCTGTTTCCACCGCAACTCAAATTCGAGGAGGCAACATTTCCGGGGCAAAACTCAAACCTACTCTGGCCCCGGAGGGGTCTTACCTTTGTAGCCTGGGTATTAAGAAATTAAATCCGGCCCCAGCGGGGTCGCACAGATTTCTACGGGTATCCATATCTGTATGTCATTCCACATTAAAAAAATAATAGGACAAATGGGCTATTCATGCACGAAGAAGGTATCGCACCTCTGGCGCGATTGAATTGTTCCATGGCTGAGGCTTCAAAGGTGTTGCCCCCCTGGGGCAATTGTTGAAGAGGGGAACCTCCGGGTATATGTCGATCTTTCTCGAGGGGCGGATTGTCATTCGCTCCGGCTTCTCGCGAGGGGCGATGCCACCTCGCTAACGTATGTCACGCCTTCAGCGAGGGGTTTTACCACCTCGCTAATTTATATCGCCCCTTCAGGGCTTGAGCGCCAATATCTGTTAATTTCCTTGCAACACACTATCATCCGCGCCCGATTTTCTCGTAGGGGCGCACGGCCGTGCGCCCCTACGAGAAAATCAAGGCAACGCTTCACCAATATCACTCCCCGGCTGTTTGGCTGTTCCCTTGCAGCTTGAGGCTTGCAGCTTGCAGCTTCTTTCGGCTGTTAACCAGCAACCAGCAACCAGCAACTCATACATAACTCATAACAAATTAGTCATACATTTGCGAGCTTAATTTTCCGGACTTTACGTTTATTGGATACGCATATGTTATTTTCTCACATGATTCAAGGATCGGTTTCTCGTTGTTTCCTTTTTGCAGTCATCATTTGTACGATAGGATCCTCCTGTCGCACTGCCAAATACATTCCTCCAGGTGAAAAATTATTCACAGGAGCTGATATCAATATTACAGGTCCGGCGGATAAAAAGACCAAAAAAGCATTAAAATCAGAAATTGAAGATATCATCCGGCCAAAGCCCAATTCGAAATTTCTTGGCTGGCGCTTTGGATTATGGGCACATTACAGAGGCACACGACCCAATGCTAAGAAAATAGGGAAATATTTAAATAAAAAATTCGGGGAAGAACCCGCCCTTATGTCTCAGGTAAACACTGGAGAATACGATTTCACTGATGCAAAACAGGCTGGAAAATAATGGCTTTTTTGATTCAAGAATTCTGGCCTCATCAAAAAAAGAAAGAGCACACAGGCAGCTGGAAATACGACATTGAGGTAAAGGAACCTTACATTTTGGAAAACTATGTTTTCATTTCGGACAGTACAAAAGTGGCAGCGCTTATTGATTCAGGCATGACCCGTACCAGGCTGAAAAAAGGATTGAGATATGAACTGGAGTTATTCAAGCAGGAACGCGAAAGAGTAGACAGCCTTGTAAAAAGACAGGGATACTATAATTTCCAGCCTGATTATCTGATTTTCAGGGTGGATACTAACCAATATGAAGAGAGAAAGTATGATTTGTATTTATCCATCAAAACCAATGTTCCTTCCAGTTCTCTGATTCCATATTATATTGGAGATGTTATGGTGTATTCCGATTATGATCAATCTTTGGGAAAAGGACTTCCTTTAGACACAGTGAGTTATGATGGAATGACATTTATTGAATCGAAGCGCTCCATAAAACCCAAATTTATAGCCAAAAGTATCCATTTTAGAGAAGCTGATTTATACAACCAAAGGAGACAAAATCTTACATCCACAAGGTTGAGCAGTATGGGTAATTATAAATTTGTCAATGTGCGGTATCGCCCGATGGATATGGATACCAGCGATCCTGGAACTCATGGAATTCTGGAAGCCAATATATTCCTCTCTCCCCTCAAGAAAAGATCGGTCAGAGCTGAGTTTCAATTATTGTCCAAATCAAATAATTTTGTTGGTCCTGTATTTCAACTCAATTATAAAAACAGGAATCTGTTCAAAGGTGGAGAAATAATCGAAGTGAGTGGAAAAATTGGATTCGAAACCCAGATTGCCAGTGGAAGACAGACGGGATTAAATTCTTTTGAAACAGGATTGTCGACATCTATCTTATTTCCAAGATTTATAGCACCTTTCCGTGTGCCTCTGAATCAGGCTTATGCCCTGCCGACCACAAAAGTAGGTGTAGGTTTCAGCACTGTCAACCGTGTCAGTTTTTTCAGATTCAATTCCATACTTGCTTCTTACGGGTATACCTGGAATACCTCCTGGAGAATGTCGCACGAGATCAATCCCATTTCTCTGAACTTTGTAACCTTATCTCATACTTCAGAATCATTTGATTCCATTCTTTTGGCCAATCCATTACTGCAGCGAAGTTTTGCCCAGCAATTCATCATTGGATTGACCTATTCAGTGCAGTATAATGAGTTATTAAGAAGGAATAAAAGAAACAGATTTTTTATCCTCTTCAATACTGACCTGAGTGGCAATGTCATCGGAGGAATTCAGAATGCATTTAATGGGCCCAATGTTGAAAAGAAAATCTTTGGACAACCCTACGCACAGTATACCAAGTTTGATGTAGATATCAGACATTACACCAGCATCGGAACACAATCCCAGTGGATCATGAGAGCCTTTGCGGGGGTCGGGCTGCCTTATGGAAATTCATTTAGTTTACCCTTCGCCAAGCAATATTTCTCAGCGGGACCCAATAGTGTGAGAGCCTTCAGAATCCGCTCTTTGGGGCCGGGGACTTACAGACCTGAAGTGCTGGATGTTGCATCTTTCTTTGATCAGGCGGGAGATATCAAATTCGAAGCTAACATTGAGTATAGATTCCCCATCGTCGGCATCCTTAAAGGAGCGCTCTTTGCTGATGCAGGAAATATTTGGCTGCTCAGAGAGAAATGAAAAATTACCGGGCAGTAAATTCACCTCCAAGTGGTTTTCAGAACTGGCAGTTGGAACCGGTTTTGGTATACGTCTGGACGTCGGATTTTTATTCTCAGACTTGACATCTCTACACCTCTGAGAAAGCCATTCCTCCTGAGGGAGACAGATGGATCCGACTTTTGATTTTGGTCAAAAGACTGGCGTCGGGAGAATATCATTTACATGATAGCTATTGGGTATCCGTTTTAGGATTGGGTTTTACAGATTCTATTTGCTTTTGTTTTGGGCGTGCCCACGAGTTTTTTTCAATTGCATCTTTAAAAAAATGCAATTAAAAATCCTACCTGGCGGCTGGTGATTGCGGGTACGCTTCGCTTCCGTCCCCTTCCTTTGGTCGGTGACCGGCTCCTTCGTTGCCGCCCTTCATCCCCTCACGCGTGGGACTTCTTACATGGTTTAGTCTTTCAGATTGTGATTCACCAATTTCCGGTCAGCTTTAGTATAAAACCACTGCACACTTAGGATACCGACACCTGAGCAGGTAATTCTACGTACCCTACACAAGTAGAAATACCTAAATTACATAAATGCACTATCACAGAATACTCGCATGATAAATTTTCTATATATTCGGTCAAAATATTGGATACATTGCAGCAGACAAATATTGACTACAGCTTACCGGTATATTTATTTTCCGGTCGCCACGCACATGCTGTAGCGAAGTTATTTAGCTTATTTATTGGACAGTGTGACATTTCTTCTGCACTTTCAGCAGATATTTTTAGCATTAAGATTGGAAATGAAGTGGGAATAAGACTTCGTGTCAAATAGACTTGAAACGACAAATAATTGTTGTATAAAGTTGATTTTAAAAGACTTATAAGCAAGTAGGCTGCAAACTGAAAAAAACAGACAAACAAAAAACAAACAATGAATAATGACGACATCAACGAAATTGACGAACAAGAAGTAGAAGAGTGGTTTAGCGATGAAGAACTAGACGACTTTGAAGGTCAAATTGAAGAAACTCTTCCTAAACAGACAAAGGAAGAAGATATATCGTCAAAATATGCAAATACTCAATTAAGAATAGTTCGAACTAATCTTGACTACTCTATTGACTACTTGAAGTCATCATTAGGAACTTCAATTGATTTAGAACCACAATATCAAAGAAGAAGTCGTTGGGATACTAAAAACGTTCTTTACTAATTGAATCACTTTATTAAACATTCCAATCCCACCAATTTTTCTTTTTGAAATTGAGTATGGGCAGTATGAAGTTGTTGATGGTAGACAAAGATTGGAAACATTGAAAGACTTTCTAGATAATCTTTTCCCTTTGAAAAATTTAACCTTTTGGAAAGAGTTAAATGGAAAAAGATTTAAGGAACTTCCAGTAATAATACAAAGGGGTCTTCTGAGAAGAACAATTTCAGCAACCGTTTTACTTGCAGAGACTACAAGACCAGAAGATTCTGAAATTGATGTAAGAATGGTTTTATTTAATAGGTTAAACACCGGTGGTGTTCAACTTAATCCTCAAGAATTAAGAAATGCTCTTTACTATGGGCATTTTAATAATATGCTTTTTGCGGTTTCTAGAACAGATTTGTTCACTAAAGTTTGGAACATCCCTAAAAAAACATCAAATGAAGAAAATGACCCACCAAAAGCCCTAATAAATAATGCTCTTTATAAATCTATGGCCGATTGTGAATTAGTTCTTCGCTTTTTCGCAATTAGGGAGACTATACTTGATAGCCTAAAAGGGAGTCTTAAATCCTTGCTTGACAAATCAATGAAAAAACATAAAGATGATAGTAAGGAATCAGTTGAGAAAAGTAAAGAACTTTTCATCTCAACATTAAAAGACCTTAATTTAATATTCGATTTAAAACCGTTCGTCATTCCAAGCTTAAACAAACCGAGTAGAGCACTTTATGACACACTAATGGTTGCATATAGTTTATTGACCAAGGAGCAGATTGACGTCAAAGAAAATATTAATAAGAAATTACAAGAAAGTCTTTCAACAAGTAAATCATATGACATACTATTAGGTAAAGGAAATTCCATTGAAGCAATAAGATTGAGAATCGAAGAAGCCAAAAGAATTTTAATGAAATAGCTTTAAGATGGAATACATTTATCAAGATTTTTGCAAGGATATTGAACATCTTAAAGCTGTTCTTAATTTGGCTGATGCTCTAAAAGGGTTTTCGGCTCAAACCAACGAACCTAAGATTGAATTAACTGATAATAAGTTCTTAGAACTTGCCGAAAATGTTCATTTAAAATCAAGAGAAGCTAATTTTGGTATGGTATTCATACCAGGAACAATAGTTCTGTACTTAGGTGGAAGATTTGAATACTTTGTTAAGACACTTTTGAAGAACTTTCTATGTCTATAGCAATTAAGTGTAAAAAGTTTGACTACTTACCAAAGGAGTATAAAGAAAACCTAATTTCACTAACATCCGAAGTGATAAAATCTCCAAGCAAATATGGTCACGGTGATAATGGGGTTAAGACATTCATAACTAACTTATCAGATAACATTAATGGCTCTGAAATCACAGATGTTAATACAAAGTGTTAATCAATAACTAGTGAAAATATGCGACCTCAAATATTAAGTGACTTATTTAGTAGAATTGGGGTTAAAGAAATTTGGATTAAACTAGGTCAACAAGCAAGACTTCAATCTTTTTTTGAAACTGCTGATGCAGGTAAAGCACAGAAAGATGCAACCAAGTTTTTAAATGACTTTATGGAAATTAGAAATAAAGTGGCTCATCCTTCAGGGAGTTTTCAATGGCCAGATACAAGGACAGTAATGAATCATATTGACTTTTTGAAATGTTAGCAAAACAAATTTGTGATGTGGCAACCGTTTACGAGACATCACTTGTTGCCCAAGGACTAGCAAAAAAAGCGAAAGACGATGAACAAGCCAGCAGCCAAGAGGCGTATGGCTCAATGTCGGGTGAAGTGGTTAATTGAACATTCTACCTTGCATCAACTCTTAAGGTGTATTGACAAAAAGACTGAATTTGTGCCAAACGTAAACGCTTAACCTGAACTGATATGGGCAACGATATGAACTTATACTGGAAACTTTTTTTGAATGGTTTCCAAATGAAAAACTTCTACAGCGATTTTATAATCCAGTGAAAGCATATTGTTCAAAGGAAACAGGAAAAATAATTGATATCGGTTGTGGTCAAAGTACATACCTTTTGGATTTTTTGGATTCTAAATTTGACCTATATGGCGTAGATATAGATCAATTGCAACTTAACTACCTGGAGCAAAGAATAAATGCTGCAAATCATAATAAGGAAAGAGTCAATTTATCATCGGAAGAATTTCCAACAAAAGATTTTGTAGACATTGGAGCATTCGATGTTATTATTCTTTCGAATCTCTTACATTTTTATACGAAGCCTGAAGCTAAGAGATTCATTTCAGATGTTTTGAGGTTTAGTTCTTCCGGAACTTATATTCTTGTAACAGTGCACACCAAAGACCATTACTTGGCAAATAATAAAATTACATCCGATAGCTTTTTAAATCATAAAAAATTCAGAATGATTATTTAAACCAAGCGAGCTTAAATTACTTTGATATACTAGTCCGGAAAATTTAGTTCCCGTGTTGGATATTCCTATATATATTGACCCCTTTCCAGAATCTAAATGAACGAATTTCGTCTTTAATTTTAGACCATGCATGATCCCTGCTTTTTCAGTTCCGGATGCTGTAATTTCCTAAGAAGCATTATCTTGCCAACTATCATAAAACCAAAGGAGTAATTTCTTTCCAAAGCACGGCTGAAAGAAAACGATATGACAGAAGACAAAAATCAAAATCCGGAACAAATTGCTAGAGACAAAATTGACAAAATGTTGGTGGATGCCGGTTGGATTGTACAATCAAAAAAGGAAGTGGACCTGGGAGCAGGTAAAGGTGTTGCGTTGAGAGAATACCAGGCGGAAACAAAATTTGTGGACTATGTGCTGTTTGTTGATAAGAAACCAGTTGGAATTATTGAAGCAAAAAAAGAAGACGAAGGACATAAACTCACAGTAGCCGAAGACCAATCCAAAGAATATGCATTAGCTAAACTAAAGTACTTAGACAACGACCCCTTGCCTTTTGTATTTGAAAGCACTGGGTTAATTACTCGATTTAGAGATTTGAGAGACCCAAAACCAAGAGGTAGAAATATTTTTTGGTTTTACAGACCTGAAACATTGGCTGAATGGCTACAAAAAGATAAGAGTTTAAGAAGTAGATTATCAGATATTCCTGTTTTAAATGAAACAGGGCTTCGTCCTGCTCAGATTAAGGCTATCAAAAATCTGGAACTATCCTTCAAAAAGAACAAGCCCAAAGCCTTAATTCAAATGGCTACCGGTGGGCGAACAAGCCGAACAGGAATTCATGGCTTTTCAACCCAACGACAGTAACCGGAAATTCACTGAGTTTTATAATGTACAGCGATTGACTTCAAGTTATATAGCTTCCGATAGTCAGGTTTGTATTTCTACCATTCAACGGATGTATGCCATTTTGAAAGGTGAAAGAATTGGATGAAGGTGCAGAGGATACTAACCCCATGAATCAAGCTGGATGGAACAACAGCGAAATAAAAAAAAGGCAATCCCTCTCGAGTATTCACCTAAAGTTCCCATTGAGCAATTTGATTTTATCGTCATTGATGAGTGCCACCGGTCGATTTATAATCTTTGGAAACAAGTGTTGGATTATTTTGATGCTTTTCTCATCGGTTTAACTGCTACACCCGACAAAAGAACTTTTGGTTTTTTTGAAGAAAATGTGGTAAGTGAATATACTTATGAAGAATCGGTGATTGATGGCGTAAATGTTCCCTATGATGTATATAATATCGAAACGGATATTTCACAAAAAGGTGGTGTAATAAAAGCAGGTTGGTATGTGACTTAGACAAGACAAACTTACCCGTAAAAACCGCTGGACACAAGAAGATGAAGATACAGAATATCAGAAAAACGATTTGGATAAAAAAGTAGTAAACCCAAGTCAAATCCGGAATATCATTCGCCAATATAAAAAGGCATTGGAAACAGAAATATTCCCGGGTAGAAAAGATGAAAACGGAGATTATGAAGTGCCTAAAACTTTGGTTTTTGCCAAAACAGACAGCCATGCAGATGATATTATCAAAATCATTCGGGAAGAATTTGATGAGGGTGATGATTTCTGCAAGAAACTAACACAAAATACAGGAGAGACCCAAAATCTATTTCTGAACCGTTTCCAGAAAGTCATACTATCCTC
>JADJJU010000014.1 GCA_016706365.1 Saprospiraceae bacterium | reverse complement strand
AATTCGACCCATCGTGATCCAATACTGATTGTAAATCTCTATTACAAAAAAGACTGCGAGGAAGCAACATACCATGTTGGTCAAAACATCTTCTTGGGCATGGAAATTCGGCTATAATGGGACCATTTACCCTGTTATTATTTTCATCTATAGCCCACATTTCCAAATTCGGGTCTTCACCTGAGTCATTAAGGGCAATTTCAATATTAGCGTTGGGGAATCCTTCAATTAAAGTTCTAACATCGGTTTTGTTAAATGATGCAGAACTGGGCTCGCCATCTTGTCTGTCTGGAGCTGTCACAAAAACATCAGGTAATTCAGCTTTACTTAATCCACACATAAGTTTAAAGGTTTAAAAATTAATAAAATTGTTGATTTGGTTTTTATAAATACAAGCTAAAAAAAAGCTTCATGATTTAGGATACTAAGACTAAAAATATGGATTGAGTTTCTGGAAGAATCAGCGATCAATTTATTCATTTCGTCTTACTAAATCTAAATATTAATCAAAAAAATTTCCATAATTTAATTTGATATCCTCCTACCAAATCCTCTTGCATTCACCTTCCAAATTTGCAAGGTCCGCCTACCCGCCATAAGGGTATGAAAATTACAGCAGGCAGACAGACAAAGCAATTATCAAAACAAGCATATGGAAATAAATTCAGGCCCCAGATCACTATTTTTTGATGATTCTGAAGGTTCCGGTCTCGCCGCTTTTTACTTCAGTAATCTTCAACATATATTGACCGGAAATAAAGGATCCTATTTGAATGCCGGCATCTCCTGACTGAAGCTCACGTTGTATTTGCCGGCCATTCATGTCGTACATTTCCAGGATGTATTCAACAGATTCAGAAGTCTGAACATGGATTAATCCGGCACTGATAGTCGGAAATACACGGTAATTTCTGTCAATGTATGTGTTAGATGTTCCACTGACAATATCCAACTCAATATTGTTAAAATCAATATTCACACTGATCCTTCTATCTTCATGATTTGTATAAAATGCCTCAATCGTGCTATCCTGGCCAAAATTGAGTTTATCAATGCTAAGATCTTTCAGTTTAAAGACAATTTTAGCTATAAGATCTTCGCTCTGCAAACTGACGCCATCCTCGTTGAAAAAAGGATCATACCATCCAAGATATAGTCTTCCATCAGCCTTGGCTATGCTATCTCCATCAATGATTATTCCTGCCAGACTTGATTCAGGAATACCAAATTCATTCAATGAATACCTCAAATACTCAATTTGATTTTTATCCCAGGTGAATCCTACCTGAAAATCCTTTACACCCTGAAAGGATCCGGCCTTGATATTTAAAGTGAAGACAGAATCTTCTACCTGGACTACAGGATCGACAGACAAAAATCCGGAGGCTAATGATCTGGATTGGTTCCCTCCCTGAGCATTTTGAGGATTAGCGCTAAGATTAACATCTCCCATTTTCATTCCAATGAAATTCTCATCGCAGTAATCTCCATCAATGTTGAAAATATTTCTCTCCATTGGAAAATTATCATTGTAACTCCCGGTAATTGGTAAAACAGGGAATTCATATTCTGATATGACAAACTTCCATGATGGCTGTTGTCCAAAATCATTGGGCAAACTCGGAGCTGCCACTCTTGCAATTAGTTGAGCATCATTAACGCTCACCTTTCCTCCCGAATCAAATATCACATCTGCAGAGACTATTTTGTAAGCGGAATTAAGAGATGGCTTATTTCCCGCATATTGCGCGACTAGTGAAGCATCATTTATATCAACCCCATTCTTTGGATTAATAATCTTTGAAGGTATCACTGTGTAATCCAACCCGATATTTAAATCATTAAATTCATAACATCCATCGGCACCTGTCAGGTCTTCATCAATTAATACTCCATTTGAAAAAAGCTCCACAGTTACGTTGCCTACCGGATCTCCATTCTCACGATGGATACAGCCACAAATTCGTACTGGTGCTTCACAAATTCCATGTGTATCAGTGGTAATTACATTCATTTCAGCACCCTGATTGTTAAATGCTCTGATTTCAACCGGATCATCACTAAAACTTAAGTATTCGCAACAAAAGTTTGGTTGACCAAACCCCGGCCCCTGCCACTACCACATCAAAAAGCTTGGTTGCATTTGCAACACTCAAACTTGTGGCCGTAAACCATGTAAATGTTACAAACTGGCCTGTTGGATCAATTTCAAAACTATTAAAACAAGTCCCGGATGTATATTGACGATATCTATAATATCCGGTGGAAATGATCTGAATGCACACGGGTTCAATCTTGATCGTAAACTGGAAAGACCCTATATTTTGGAATCCTAAAGTTCTTACAGGCACTGCAGTATTCTGACCATCAATCAAACTCTCAGACTCATAGCTGGTAAGCTCTCCAAAATAAAAAGTGAGATTTTGCCGGGTCCCGGGCTTGTGCAGGTAACGTTTATTGTTCTGTCAACCTGGCTTGTTCCACATTGCGAGCTTAAGTGCCGGTAGAATCTGACAATCCCAGTAAAAGACGGAGTATAGGTAACAGACCCCACCCCTGTTTGAAGTGAACTATTTCCTGAAGAATTACTAATAGTAATAAAATCAGAACTCACAGCGCTGGAAAAATTATATTGATTTCCTGCTACAACATTGATGTTTGAGTACTCTCCGGGCCATGCATCAATAATGGACCATCCAGAGCCTCCGCAGGTTACACTTACATTTCCTGAAGGATACAGCACACCATTAAAGCACTGCGAATATCCCTTCAGCGTGCTCAATGTTAGAATAAAAAGGAATAATAATTTTTTCATGTTTGGTTAATTTAGAAAGTTGTTTTAATCAGGTAATTAATATGATCGAATAGCTATTTCAATTTCAATTTTTGTCTTTTCAATACGCCAGCACTCTCCCTTTCTCAGGGCTCAGATAATTCCTTAGTTTGAGAAGTAAATCCTGCATTTTCTCCGTTTCTTGCCAGGTTTTGCCACTGGGGTAAACTATCACCCCGTACTTCCTGTCAGGGCAGTAATGCTGAAAATCACCTTTCACATATTTTCGGATTCCCGGCTCATTTGCATAAATGGCTTTCAGTTCATTGAGCATGTTTTCATCGGATTCTATACAGCAAATGCTTAAATTTTTTCCCAATTCCGGAAGTCCTACCACGGCTTTTGCACCCAGACACAAGACATTTACCCGGAGCTCATGATTTGTAATTTCAAGAATTCGCTTTTGAAGCAGGCGGACCTGGTGCAAGGATTTAAGATTAATTGCCCGATTCAATACCCAGAAATCAGTTTCAGCATGCACTGCACGAACAGGCTGTTTATAATTCAGGATTGTATAATGCCAGAGAGGACTTTCTGTAATATTATATTTATGATTCAGAAAAAGATGCAACAAACCTCCTTTCATGTCCGGAGGTAGTTGATCCAGCAAGAATTTTCTTTGATCTGTATTTTTAAGAAGATTTAAAAACTCTGCTTCTGTAAGCAAGTAATTTGCAATTACTTCCTCCTTTTGTCCTCCATAACTGAGTGCGTTATACAGGAGATACTCATTTGACAAGTTAGCTCTCAGTTCCATGCTTATCCAATTTTTATTTCTTGCTTGATATCTCAAAATTAGTCAGAGGCTGAGGCGTCAACAATATAACTTAAGTTATATGGGGCTTAGACAGTCCGTATTTATTGAATTTTAGTGATTCAGGCAGCATAGTTATTGCATGCCTCTGTCGGATTGAAATAAGTAGAAGGTATCTTGATTTTCAATACGCGATTGCTGAATTCAGAGTGATATGGCTTATATGGCAGGCTAGAGAAATAAAAATCTATCCATTAAAGACAATGAATTTGAATTGACCTATCTTTGCATCCGATATGGGCAGGAATCTTTTTTCAAGCATTTTTTCAATTTATCTGGCATCTTTGTTGTTGCTGGGAACTTCTGCCCATCAGCTCCATGAGATAAGACAACACCAGACTTCTATGGCGCTCTCAAATGAGCCCATAGCTGAACAAATAAAAGTCAATTCTCTGGGTCCATTATTAGCAGAAATCAATTTTTCAGGTTTTCAGCAAATCATTATTCACCCGGTTAAGGGTATTGAAAAGAATAAAACAACATTCTTAAGAAATCAGGAGGCTCAGTTATTTGTCAAATGGAAATTTGTAACACTTCGTGCTATTACGATGGAGTTGGGCCTTTCAATTTCCAAAATCATATTCCCTTCTCACTTTTTCTGGTAAGATAGATACTTGCTCTGTGCCGGATTTATAACCGGCCTTTCTATATCCTGCATGCCTTATTAGCATGACCGGGACTAATTCTAAATTCCTATTTCTAATTTCTAATTTTATCTTACCATGGATATGGCATCAGCTTTGGTGGCTATTATTTCAATAGCTGCCTTCACTTTACCTTTTATTTATCTATCAAGGGTTCAATCCAACAAAAAGAAGCAAATTCTCAAACTAATAAAATCAAAAGCAGCAGAACAGGGTCTGAGTCTGGATCAGCTTGACTACTGGAACCAACAATACGCTATTGGTCTTGACCAGAACAAAAATGCTTTGATATATCTCAAAAAATCAGACGACAGCTGGAAGGAGAATATTGTCAATTTATCTGACTACCAAAAATGTAACATTCAGGACGGCCACAAAAAGAATCATGGTTCTCTGAATAATGCAAATGGTGTGGCTAATCTGCAATTGGTACTTTCCTCTGCCAAGCCGGAAATACAGGAAAAAAGGTTTGAATTTTTTGACAGATCAGAAAGCCTCAACCTCAATGGTGAATGGCAGCTTATTGATAAGTGGAAAACTATCGTGAGTGAAAAATTGAGTGCATAAATTGATGGCCGGGAAACCGGCCATTTTTTTTATTCTCTGCTACCGAATCCAAACGTGACCTTAAAATGCTCAAGTTCAATACACTGCAGCGCAGTATCCCGGAGCGAAACTGTAAAAAAGGCTTCAGCTTTTTTGGTTTTTATTCCCTGATAATTAGTCTGATATGGTTTGATATTTGTTAGAGCGAAGTAATTACAATAGTCATCCTGGTGAATATTTCTGCTATCATACCACTTTCCATTATCATCTCTGTAACGGATGACCACTCTGGGCCATGCTTCAGATATATCAAATTGATGGCCTTCTAAATCAAAACTGTAGTTTGCATTTAAATAAGCTACTCCATTACCGCTTCTTTTAACTGAACAACTTAGAATTGTCTCATTTATCGTACCTTCTGATATTGTGACTGAATAAGGAGTATGACCATAGTTAACATCTACACAAATAGTACTATCAGTGTACCCATTACTCCATTTATAGCTCAATGCTCCAATTTGATGGGGGTTATTTACTTTTAATATTACTTTACCAGGTGTACATGGATCGGCTTTCAAATTCAATCCGGTATCATGCTCATGATAATAATCCATAGTTTTTTGAACACTAGCCCAATTTCCGTCAATATCCTCCATCATCAGT
The DNA here is from genome assembly GCA_016706365.1 of Saprospiraceae bacterium. Taxonomy (GTDB): domain Bacteria; phylum Bacteroidota; class Bacteroidia; order Chitinophagales; family Saprospiraceae; genus SLDF01. The sequence continues at coordinate 122,177 of JADJJU010000014.1, read as the reverse complement.
GTTGTTTTCACAGTGCCGACAGATGGAAAGTAAAGATAATCTGTATTCAACTTTCCTTGTATTATACACCCATCATTGAATTGCCAGCGTTCTATCAGTCCACCATAAGCTGAATAGGAATGGTTAGTTAAACCCATTGCGCATCTAACAGTATCATTCAATACAGATCCCTGAAATAACATTGCCTGAAGCGAGTCCCAAACACGACTTTCTCCATATTGCTCCACAAAAGGCAGCGTATCTATGAGAAAGATCTCAAGAGCCGGTCCACAATCTGTTTCACAATTTTCTTTAGCTAATCTTCCACCATAAGCAAAAGTTCCATCGGACTCTTCTCTGGCGAAGGTATACATATACATCCCATTTTCACCTGCCGCCATAGAAACCGGCATACCATCTAAAGTGCCTTCTGCGGTGAACACCGGAACAGGTGAAATATCAACAGAATCATCTGGCTTCTGGCATGCATAAATCATGCAACACAAAGGCAGGAATAAAAATAAAATTCTCCTCATCACTTTTTCTTTTTATTAAAAGACTTTCATCACACCAAGTTCAAATCTGATTCCCTGATCCGCTGCCATTTTGGTCCCAATGTCCAGCTTCGCATTTCTATGATAAAGCGGCATTGAAATAGTGGTTTCCAGCCCCCACCCTCTTCCTATCATCCATCCGTATCTGAGTCCTGAGTAAACAGAAAAAGGAGCCAGAGCTCCCTCAGGCATTAACTGTTCTTTTTAGTAAGCACTGTAGACCTGGAAACTATTACACCACTCGCCGTATTTTCAGGATCAGCATTGGTATAATGCAACTTTTCCATTCTGGCCTGTGCATCCAGTAAAATCCTGCTTCCAATCATTCCTGAAATAGTATGCTTTCCAAAAGCATAAGATACTGCCAGAGGAATCTGGAGTGTAACCGCTCTTTTTGCATACAAATCAGTCACTATGCTATCCCGTCCGAAACCATAGCCTGATATTACATCATGATGAAAATGTACGGTCTCCATCTCCTGAATTACAAGTGAGAGATCTGTACCGATACTCCATTTAGGCGACAGCGCCCAATTTGCACGGCCCCCCAAATAAGCTCCATTGAGCCATTGACCTTCAGTGAATTGTTTTTGCATTAAATAACCTGCTACAAACCCAAATCCAAAATTTGCGTTCTTAGATACAGGTGTAATAGGCACTATATTGAGTTGGCCTGTAGCATTTTCAAGAGCTATCACTTCTTCAGTTTTGCTCACTGGTTCTGTTACTACAGTATTCGATTCATCTAATAAGTTTTGTTGAACTTTTAGTTCAGACGGTTCAACACCTTCTTTTTCCTGGTTTAGCACAATCGCAGATTCCGATTCTCCGGCAGCGTAATTTTTTTCCACCCTGGTATTAGCTGAATTCTCGATTGGCTTTTGTTGATTAGTAAATGTTTGATTCAAAATATCAGAGGATTCTGAAACGGCTGAATTTTTTTCTCTCTTGTTGATTTTTATGGAATAAGCAGAATAAGATCCCTGGTCTTTTTTATTTGGATGGGTCGAAGGGTTTTTGAATGATTGGCCCGACGATAGGGAAATCCCGACTCTTTCGGAACTTATATTGTCAGTATTCTCCATTGGCGATTCATGGGAGCTATTTACAATTCCATTTTGGTCAGTACCTAATTTAGCAATCTCAACAGCTTCAATAGGATCTGTATCCATATTTGAAACTATTATAGTGGTGTCAGAAAGGGTCCAATAAGCCAGAAAAGTGATTAAAATCAAACTTACTCCACCAGTCCACCAGATTAACCATCCTCTTCTTCTGCGCTTATTTTCAGCAATCAATTTCTGAGCATCCAGCCAATGTGCTTCATTGTAGGAATAGCTCTTATTATCAAAATGCTGTTTAATGTGTCGTTCAATCGGTTCCATATGATATTATACAGATATAAATAATTTTCCAATTCTTTCTTTTAATATTCCTCTGGCTTTTGACAAATGCCATTTGCTTGTACCTACACTCATTTTCAATTTATCTGCAATTTCCTGATGCGAAAACCCATCTATTACAAACATATTAAAAACAGATCCTGAAGGTTCAGGTAGGGCTGCTATTGCTTTTTCTACAATTTCCATGTCCATACTATCCGGTACTTCTCTGTATGGTTGCATAGCAGAATCGAATTTGCGCTCTGTAACAAAATCTACAGAATCTACCACTTTATGTTTTTTATTGCTCCTGAAGCCATCAATTATGGTATTGACCATAATTCTCCTGGACCATGCTGTAAAAGGAATCTGAGGGTTGTACAGATGTAAATTATTCAATACTTTCAGAAAACCCTGGTTCATTAGTGCAGCTGCTTCATCCTCCTTTTTGACATATCTGAAACAAATTCCAAAAAAGAAACTATAGCATTCCTTATACAGCAAATGCTGTGACTTCTGATCGCCATTTACACAGCCTTTTATAATCAGGGGATCCGGTTGCATGTGTTTCTTTACCGTGAAAAAGTATTTCTGTTCAATTAAAATTACATCCCATCCTTTATCTATTTCATTCTTACTTTAAAGATACTTCAATTTGTCTATACAACTCTATGCAAAAAAGCTCGCTGAGGCAAAAAAGGTTCGGGTTGAAAGCCCCAGCGAGACGAAACACTTAACTAACCAAAATAAAGTGAATGAAAAATTTAAAGTTTCTTCTATGCCAATTGCTTTTTTATTTCTCCAGCTGATACGATAAAGTTTAATTCAGGGTTGGTACATTTGTTACAAATACTGCTTATGTTTTCTAATAACAAAACAAGATCTGAACAATTGGCCTCCTTAGCCTTCCATTGGAAAATGGAATTTTTGGAGAAAGATGACACTAGTTTATTGCCAATGCTGGAACACTTTAAGTTGTTTAACAGAGGTGGAGCTAAAAAGCTTGAGAATATTATGTTTGAAATGGACGAATGGATGGAAGAAAAAATATACATCTTTGATTACCGTTATACTATCAGTACCGGCAAATCTTCTCATACATTCAAACAAAATGTATTTTTTGTCTCCTCAAAACATCTTGGAATACCCTCGTTCAGGATGCAACCGGAAAATATTCTGCACAAAATTGGAAGCTTACTGGGGATGCAGGATATAGATTTTGAAACCTTTCCAATATTTTCCAAACAGTATTTACTGCAGGCTGAGGAAGAAGATATCGTAAGAAGTTTTTTTGGGGAGAATCTTTTACACTTTTTTTCAGATAAAAAAAGCTGGCATTTGGAGGCGGTAGGATATTACTTTATACTTTATTTTCAGAATAAGCAATTAGCCCCTTCAGAACTTGCCGATTTAAGACAGACAGGAATGTCATTGCTTAAAATGTTCAAAGACAACACATTTGATATTACTCTGGTAACTGTTCCTGAAGAGTAAAAAAGAAAAGGATCCGCTTTTCACAAAAGGAAAAGTCAGATCCAGTTCGATATCAGGGATTGTGAGATTCGTTAAAGATCGCTTACCCCAATAATAGAAAGTAAGAAGGCCTCCGTTCTTCATCGAACGCCTTCCTCACAGCTTTAAAAACTTGTGCTGCGTATTAAGGTTGCCTTGATTTCTCGAAAGGATATATTGTCCGGGAGGCCAGCTCTCAATATTTAAGCTGATTTCCTGTGATTCATCGATTTGATTGAGGGATTGTTGCCAGACTACATTGCCCAGCAAATTATAGACTGTCAAATTGCCCTGATCTTTTATTTCCAATCTTGGAATATTTTTAATTACCAGCCAGTCTGAGGTGGGATTAGGAAACAATTCAAGTTGGTTACTTTCTTCAAATGCCAGTAAATTAGAGCCACCGATCACGTTGATACTATAATCTTCCACCTCACCGTATTCAAAGGTTTCACAAGCAGTAGCATGTGATCCGTACTTCATGGCGATTCTCATTTTTGTCAAACCTGTTTTCGCAGATGCAGGGATTCTGATAGCTCTGGTCATTGGGGAGGTGGAACTGGAAATTCTGCCAAAAACTAATTCAGTATCATCGAACTTTCCATTCTGATCGTAGTCAATCCACATTCTCCAGAATTCATTGAAATTGGCGCGATTCATTCCTGCCTTGAAAGTCAGGGTATAGGTCTTGCCTGTTTCCATATTTGCTACAAGGTTTGATGCGTCAACATAACCATTATCACTGGCAGAGACTCTTTTGATATTTGCAATTTCCACATGTTCAATCCATTCCATCGATGTGGAATGGCCTTTACTCTGACAATATTCTGATTCATTCAATGTCCTGAATTCAAGGATTGTAGTTGGAGGGCTCAGAGTGGTATCACATTTTGATTGAATTTTGAAGCTGTACCACGTATTGATTGATAATCCTGAGATTGCAAATATATTGGTATCCTGTACTACTGATGTCCAATTCTCGTCATTTTTCAATTTGTAACTCACCAGATATTTTGAAGCGCCTATTCCTTTTTGCCATTTCAATGAGGCAGTTTCATGAGACACATTTACCATTTGAAGTTCACCAGGCTTTCCGCACATACCTTCAGCTGGTAATGCGCAGGAAATCAGACAGCTTGCATCTACAACTCTACTTCTTATGCGATCTCCCGGCTGGGTTCCAAAACCTTTATTAAAATAGATACCATCTCCACTAAGATGGCAGTAAGACATTATGGTTCCTCCGTCTTCCGGAGCCGGACCAGGCAGACATTTACCTTCCGGATTATAACAATCATCAATGGGGCCACCCTGCCATCCACACCAGTGAGTATGTCTTGATCCAAGATTATGTCCAATCTCATGAGCAATTACTTCAACTGACCAGGAAAAAACAGGTACATCTTCATAAGTGCTATGAATGTTGCTGTAACCATATCGGTATCCGGTATTACAAATTACATCCAGCCACGCTACTCCGCCTAAGGAACGACCTCCTAATGCCGCTAAATGTGCAATGTCTCCGTTGAAATTCTTCCTGACTGTCCTGAATTGATTCAATGCTGTAACAGAACTTTTAGTACTATATGGATCTTTGCTTGTCCAGACAAAAACTTCAGACAAGGTTAATACAATTGATTCAAGCTGGTAAAGTGCAGCAACATTATTGAACACAGCAGCAATCCAGTTCGCTGCATTGACTACTCCTCCTTTGTCTGTGAAAAGCGCATGATCACATTCCAGATAAACTCTTATGCACGGGATGGTTTGTCCTTTATCATCTCCGGAAGATTCATCGGCTTCTTCTCCTCCTCTGGATTCTATGTCATCTTCCTCCACTCCACAAGTAAACGGATGTGACACCATCAGGTCATCAGTATAGTAAAGTATATAAACTTCTTCCTTTTCCATTTTATGGAGTATCTGACTTACTCCATCTATAGAAATCATTCCAATTACCTGGTCTTCAAGGACACTCAAGGATACAAGACTTTCACTATGGCCTTTTACAATTCCTTTATAAAATTTTGCTCCTTTAAATTGAGACATATCAAAATCCCCTTTATCTGTAGTGATTTTAAAATCATCAGTTAACAGGGAGACTTCACTTAACTCTAACAGTAATTCACTTCTTGAAGATTGAGGGAGAGATAAGTGCACTTGAGGTGCATCAGTACTTAACCAGGATTGCAGTGTATTCGCATCCAGCTCTAAAAAGAAGCGTCTTTCAACACTCCTTCGAATGTTGAAAGTCCGCTCTTATAAGATGTCTTTTTAAATAAACCCGAAATAGGTAATGGGTCATTAACCTTTGGATCGTTAACTTCTCTGATGAAAGATGAAGTCCCTTCCTGAGGGTTTTGTATATATGCTGTAAGGCCATTGTCTGTAGATGCAGCATTAGCGTTCGGGTGAACACCAAATGACAAAACTACAAACAGGCACAGCAAAGTTGCTATCCTGTATTTCATAAAATTTCCGATTGAATCCGACCCAAAGGTACACTCAAATTCAATTGTTTGCATAATTCTAGACTTTGCCTGTAAGCTGAAACTATGGCCGATTTAACAAATAATAATGAAAGTCAATGTTGGATTTTATCCGGGCAGGAAGGAAATAAATTCTAAGAGCTGATAATTATCAATGTATAGTTGCCGGAAAAGTGTAATATATTATTAGAGCTAAAAAAGAATTACTTATTACATCTAAAAATTAAGTTAAAATTTAACATTTCGTTAACACTTTTTGGCTTGGAAAGTACCGAAACTGGTTTTTAAAAATCAGGTATTGGTCCTTTTTGGAAGAAAACCCGGATTTCAAATCAACAATTGTTTTGCCTTGAAGATGTAGTTTCATTTCAAGAATTCTTAAAAGAAGAAGAATAGAAAATGAGCTATTTCACAATTCAGGAATTATATAGAGGTATGCATTGTTTAAACAGGCACACTATTTGCATTATAATAATTTATAATGTGGACAAAATGGAATAGCTTAAATCCTGATACTGCAACCCATCACGATTTAACACAATTGATTTTATATGATACAACCTTTAAATGCGAGAAATATAATTGCCATAAATAAGCATATATACCGGTCTTTTCGGGCTGCCCTTTTATTCGCAGGGATTTTGATTGTAATGTCCGGATCTTTAAGAGCTCAGGAACCAGAGAAGATACTGGCTCAGGATGCGACTCAAACTTTTGATCTGAATAAGGACCTTTACCTGCAATTGCCGCCACTCGATTCTTTGATAATAATAGCTGTTCAAAATCATCCAACTGTAAATCTGAATCAGGAATTGATCGGTTCTGCTGATCAGCGGCTTGAAATTGCTCAAAAAACATGGACCAATATGCTGTCCGGGTTTGTGAATTATGGCTATGGAAATCAAACGCTTGTAGCCACCGGGTCCTCTAATACAGATATTTTAAATATTGCAAACGGATACAGGGTTGGATTTAATTTAAATGTTCCGCTCAATGAATTTGCTACAAGAAAGAACCGTATAACGCTGGCGAGACATGAAATCGAAGCAACCAGATATAAAACAGAAGAAATGAGCCTGGTCATAAGTGAGCAAGTGATCGAAGAATATCATTACCTGCTTTCAAATCAAAAAATGATGCAAATCCGGTTTTCTATGAAGGAAGCTGCCCGAACCAATACGATCATTGCAGAACAAGACTATAAATCCGGAAATATAGATGTGACTTCATTTACCAGGATGATGGAAATATCAACTATCGCTCAATCAGAATATGAAGTGGCCCGCAGAAATTTCAGAATGTCATATGATAAAATGTGTATTTTATTAGGTACCCCCCTTCACCTTTTATATCGCAAGGCAGAATGAAAATTTCAACATTCATAAGGTTTCTTATCAGGAATATCTTCTGGTTGATCAGTATACCGATTGTTATGTCTCTTTTGGTTTATTTGTTCTTAAACAAAGCACCGAAAGACTATGTCAGCAATGGACTTGTTTACACAAATGCTGCTGTAGCTAAAGGCATTTCTGCTTCAGGTGAAGCAACAAGAGTAGACTATTATACCTCCAATAACTTATTTGACAACCTTGTATTCCTTATCCGTTCAAGGCAAACCATTGAAGAGGCATCCTTACATTTACTCGCTTTGCATCTAAGTTTACCAAAATCCAATCCCCGAATAATATCGGAAGAAACTTACAATGAAATCAAAGATCATATTTCACCCGAATTATGGGTCAAACTGGGAGTCAGGAATAATGAGGAGCAAACTTATTTGAATATCCTGGACTATCTGGACAAAAATATCAATACACCTGTAGAGTATTTATTGAAAGACCACCCCAATTATGGGGTTTCGAATATACAATCAAGGCTTACAGTAAACAGAAAGGCTGCCTCTGACATGATCGAGCTCAACTACCGGTCCAATGATCCCGGGGTTACCCAGCACACATTGAAGCGAATCATCGATGCTTTCATGAACCGATATAAAGGCCTGAGAGAATCAGAAAACAGCAGCTCTATCCGATATTTTGAAGACCAGCTAAAACTTGCAGCCGATAAATTAAAAGTTTCTGAGTCAGATATTAAGTCCTTTATTTCCGCCAATAGAATCCTTAATTTTTATGAGCAGGGCAAATATCTGGACATTGCAAAGCTTGAGCAGGATCAAGATGAAGAGCGGGCAAAAAGATTGAGTTCAGGAACAGCTGCCAATTTGCAGCAAGTGGAATCACTTTTCGATGTATTCTCTAAAAGGGGAAAGCAGATCGACGAAGTAATTACCATTCAAAAAACTATTCAAACCAAAACACAGGAACTGAATGGTCTGCAATTGAATCCTACTTCAAGTCCAGCGCAGCTTGCCAAACTACAACAAGAGCTTAAAGAGCTCAATTTATTGGCAGATAACGTAACCTCTGCAATTTATCAAAGCTCCAATACTCAGGAAGGAGTTGCCAGAAAAACCATGCTGGATGAATGGCTCAAACTTAAACTGCAGCATGAGGAGCAAATACAGGCATTGGATGTCATGAAGAACAGAAAAGAATTGATATCAGATAAAATTGCTGCATTTGCACCTCTTGGAGCTGAGTTAAAGAAACTGGAAAGGGAAGTCAGTATCAGTGAAAATCAATATCTGTCAATTTTACAAGGTTTGAATCAGGCTTATTTGCAGAAATACGATCTGGAAACTTCAAGTTCTCAAAGCGTAATAGATGAACCTAATTTCCCCGGGAAGCCGCAATCCAGCAGAAAAATGGTATTGATCGCGGGCACTTCCTTTGTAGGATTTATCCTTACACTGGGATTTTTGTTGGGCTTGTATTTTATTGATCCGACAATCAGAAATGCTGAAAGAGCATCTGCAAGAACTCAATTATCATTACTTTCCGCTTTCCCAAATCTGAAAAGAAAAAGTTGGTGGGTCCACTACCCTTCCATAATTGAATTCCAAACAAGGAAAATTATTTCTGAAATTGAACTTGTGAGATATCAAAATTCTGATAAGAATACTCAGGGAATAAATATTCTTGTTTGCAGTACTCAGAAAGGAGAAGGAAAATCATTTCTAATTTCAAAACTAGTTCAGGCACTTAACGCAGAAGGCAAGTTTGTTCACGTCATTGGATGGAAGAATGATATTTTGCTAACAGACAGACTTCTGGAAAGAGTATGATAATTGGCAGAATTTTGAATCAATCAGATCAAATTATTCAGGATACTGATGTTATAATCATAGAGATGCATGATATGCTCAATTCGGGGGAATTCCTGTAGATCCGGTTCTTAAATTCCGATTTAGCTATATTGGTGGTAAATGCCCGACGTGCCTGGAGCCAAACTGACCGACAATTACTTGCACAGCTACGCAAATTGTCTTCTATCCAGCCTCAATTAGTCCTGAATAAAATGAGGATAGATGAGCTCAGAGAATCCTATGGAAATCTACCGTCCAGATTACGCCGCTCCAACAAGTATGTATAATGGAGTCAGGTGTACAGACCGGGCTCAGATATTTATTGAAAAGCACTTTGATTGCAGCTTTAATAGTGGCCCTTTCCTGGATCATTTCGAAAGGAGAATTCAAGATGCTCGTCATTTTAGGAGTTTTGCCCTTTCTTATAGGGACTATTTATTATCTCTTTCTCAAGCCAGCACATGCGTTACATATTACCATTGTAATGGCCTTTTTAGCGATCGGGTTAACAAGGTATGTAGATGCTCCTCTTGGCCTGCTGGTAGACATTTGTCTGTTGGCAACAGTTCTGGTTGCGCTTTTTCAAACTAAATCGGATACAAAATGGCATTTACTCAACAACAGCCTTGTGTATCTGACTTTAATCTGGCTGTTATATTGTATTCTGCAAATATTCAATCCCGAAGCGCGAAGCTTTGCGGCTTGGTTCTATGCTGTAAGAGGAGTTGCATTGTATATGGCTTTAACCATTCCTCTGACACTTTTGTACTTCAATAAGAATAAAAACCTCAATACATTTTTCAAATTAACATTCATTCTCACCTTAGTAGGTGCCTTGTGGGGTTTAAAACAAATGGTGTTCGGTGTAGACAGTTTTGAAAATGCCTGGCTTAACACAGGTCCCAGACAAACCCACGTATTGGCTGGACAACTGAGAATATTTTCTTTCTTTTCAGATGCCGGACAATTTGGAGCGGGAATGGCTCAGGTAGGTGTCATAGCAAGTATTTTAGGTTTTGGACCGTTTTCCTGGAAGAAGAAAATATTTTTCTTTTTCATGGCAGTAATTTGTTTTTGGATGATGCTCCTGTCAGGAACCAGAGGATCATTTTTTGTCCCGGTTGTGGGCGGTATGACATGTTGCTTTGTCATCCGCAATTTCAAAATATTACTTCTGGGATTGCTGGCACTTTTTGCTGTGTTTGCATTCTTAAAATATACTAATGCAGGTAATGATATTTTTCAAATCAGAAGATTGCGGAGTGCACTTAACCCCGAAGATGCATCTCTTCAGGTACGGGTAGAGAACCAGCGGAGATACAGAGAATATTTATCGACAAGACCCTTTGGCGGAGGCATCGGTACTGCAGGATCATGGGGAAAACGCTTTTCACCGGGGACATTTCTTGCAGATACACCAACCGACAGCTGGTATGTGAAGATCTGGGGAGAGACCGGAATAGTGGGGCTCTCCTATCATGTTTTCATGATTCTGTTTATCCTCCTTATTGGGATCAGATTTATCTGGCGAATACGAGATCAAGTATTGAAGACAAAGATCATTGCATTGTACTCCGGATTTGCAGGAATTGCTTTTGCCAGTTATGGAAATCCATTGCTGGGTCAGATGCCTACCGGAATATTATTATACATGAGCTGGGCATTTATATATTTAAGTCCTTATCTTGATGATGAAATAGCTAATCAACCTAAAAATGAGCAACTTACCACTGGTATCCATCATCAGCATCAATTATAATGGGCTGCAGCTGACGCTGGATATGCTTGCCTCATTCAGAAATGTGACTTATCCCAGGGTAGAAATCATCATTGTTGACAATGCATCAAAGGAAAATCCCGATCCAATAAAAACTGAATTTCCTGAAGTCATTCTGTTTAAAAATCCGGCGAATGAAGGTTTTGCTGGTGGTAATAACAGAGGGATAGAAATTGCAAAAGGCGACTATTTTTTATTGCTGAATAATGATACCGAAGTTCCACCGGGATTTTTGGAACCACTGGTAAATAGGGCCGAAAACGATAAAAAAACAGGCATAATTTGCCCGAAACTACTATATTATGATCAGCCAGAAATTATCCAGTATGCCGGATATACACCCATCAATCGAGTAACTGGCAGAGGCCATGGAATTGGGATAAATCAGCGGGATGATGGGACTTATGATAAAGCCTGCCTCACAAGCCGGGCTCATGGAGCAGCGATGTTTATTCCGCGTACAGTTGTGGAGAAGGTAGGTTTAATGGCAGAATTATACTTTCTGTATTATGAGGAAATGGATTATTGTGAGCGGATCAAAAATGCAGGTTACACTATCTGGTATGAACCTGCTTCACATGTTTACCATAAAGAGTCAATGACTACCGGCAAAAACTCCCTTTTGAAAACCTATTATCTCAGCAGAAACAGGCTTTTATATTTGAGAAGAAATGTCAGATGGCCGGTTTTTGGATTAACAATGCTATATTATTTTCTGATAGCTGTTCCTAAAAATGTCCTTCAACTCGTTTTTAAAAGGGAATGGAATCACTTGAAAGCCTATTTGAAAGGGCTTTGGTGGAATTTTGAACATTGGAAGGTACATGAAGACAAGCAATTGTTGAGAATTGAACAGAGTTGAATGTCAAATGTTAAAAGAAATAAAAAGTCACATTGCAAATTTTATTAAAATATAACATATTAATTATCAAATATTTTTATGTTTTGATATAAAATTATTCCATAATAATCGTTGTAATTTTGACACAAATCTTAAAGCAGCTGCACTCATGAGAATCGGTATCGAAGCACAAAGAATTTTCCGCCCCAAAAAACATGGGATGGATATGGTCGCGTTGGAGTTGATAAAAAATCTGCAGGAAATCGATACTGTAAATGAGTATTTCATCTTTGTGCAGCCTGACGTTGATGATAAAGTCATTGAGCCTACTCCGAATTTTCATTTTATTCCTCTAAAAAAAAGCCCCTACCCTGTCTGGGAACAGTATCATCTGCCACGGGCGGTAAAAAAATACAAACTGGATCTGTTGCACTGCACCAGCAACACAGCACCGGTAAATCTCAATATTCCCTTGCTTATAACCTTGCATGATATTATTTATCTGGAAAAAATGATGATTAATCAGGGGACCTGGTATCAAAGGGCTGGTAGTCTGTATCGTCGATGGAATGTACCTGTTGTTGCAAAGAAAGCCAGGTATCTGTTCACTGTATCGCGTTATGAACAAGAGCGAATTATGCAACATTTCGGATATGATAATAGTAAAGTAAAGGTTGTGTATAATGGAGTAAGACCGCATTTCAGAGTGATGGATAAGGTATTAGCACATCGGACAAGGCAGGAATACGGACTGCCTCCAGAGTACATGTTATTCTTGGGTAATACAGATCCCAAAAAAAATCTTATTGGAGTGATGAAGGCATTGAAAATTCTTCATGAAAAAAATGAGATCGGAATACCGGCTCTTGTGATGCCGGACTTTGGTAAGGAACACCTCATTGAACTTTTGACAGGCATAAATGCCGGTTTTCTGATGGAAAAAATTCATCTGACAGGTTACGTGCCCAACCAGGATTTGCCTGCGATTTACAACTGTGCTACATTATTTCTTTATCCGTCATTAAGAGAAAGCTTTGGACTTCCCATTCTGGAAGCAATGGCTTGTGCATGTCCGGTTATCACATCGAATACTTCTTCGATGCCCGAAATTTCCGGGGAAGGCGCCTTATTAATTGACCCTTCTGAGCCGGAGGAACTGGCTGATGCCATTTACAAAATGTTGAATGATACCAATTTGTGCGTCAGATTGATTGAGGCTGGCAAGAAGAGAGTCCCACTTTTTAGCTATAGAAAAGCAGCTGAAGCTGTGCTTGAGCATTATAAGATTATAGAATCAGACAAGGCATGAGCGAAAAAAAATATTGGATCAGTAGCGGTATGTATACTATGCTTCACAGGGGACTGGACTTTGTCCTTGGCTTTCTGGGCTTCATGATACTGGTTCGTATTTTTCCTCAGAATACGTTTGGTTCCTGGGTATTATTTATTACTCTTACAAGTATTGTAGATATGGCCAGGAATGGATTTATCCAGAATGGCCTGATCCGTTTTTTGGTTGGTGAGTATCAGCAGGAAAATGCCAATATTCAGACTGCAGCACTTTGGTTGAATACTGCACTCACATCCCTTTTTATCATACTTATCTGGACCACTGCACCTTTTCTCGAAACTTTCCTGAATGCTCCATCTCTTGCTGAGATACTTAGGATTCATTGCTATATTTTGCCTGTGCTTATTTTCCATACGCATGTAATGGTAGTGTTGCAGGCAAGAGGAATGTTTAAAGCCTATTTCTGGGCAGGAATTTTCAAAAGTGTTCCATTTTTTGGATTCATAGCAGTGATGTACATTTTTGAAAAACCACTTAGCCTTTCAATGTTAGCCTGGACGCAAAATATCGCATTCGTTATAGCTACATTAACTGCTCTGTATCAATGTAAAGAGCAATTAATTGTAAGTAAATTTATTTCAGCAAAATGGCTGAAGAATGTCTTTCATTTTGGCAAGTATGTTTTCGGCACTAATCTGGTTTCTATGCTGGGCAATAGCCTGGATAAATTCTTGTTAGGGGCTCTGCTCTCCCCTGTCCAGGTAGCCATCAGCAACGCAGCAGGAAGAGTCCTGAATTTTATAGAAGTGCCGGTAAATTCTGTGGCATCCATAACCTATCCCAAGGCTTCAGAAACAGCTCAAAAAGAGGATTTCAAGCGTATGAAATATTTGTATGAGCGCTCCACAGGTCTGATGCTATTTATGACAGTTCCTTTCTTTGTAGTGGTAATGATTTTCGCAAAAGAAATTATTTTGTTCATTGCCGGAGAAGAATATCTGGAATCAGTTTTATTCCTGCGAATAATCATTGTCATTGCCATACTAAAGCCATTTGACAGGCAGGCAGGGGTATTCCTGGATGCTATAGGCAAGCCGGATTTGAATTTCAAGCTGGTATTTGTAACAATGATTACTACCCTAATCTTCTCGCTGATACTAATACCGACTGTAGGACTATATGGCGCTGCCATTGGCTGGGTTAGTGCTTTGTCTTTGACAGTTGCTATCAAACAAACCATCATCCACAGAGCTATTCAGGCCAGAATGTGGGCTAGTTTTTATTATGCATGGCGTTTCATGCCCGATGGGTTTATCATTCTCAGGGGAAAATTTCAAAAGAAGCTTGATTGATTTGATCAGACTAAAATCAAAGCAGTGAATTAAAACTTATAACCAATGGAAACATAAGGCCAATAAGGGATGAAGCTACCATGTCCAAATACCGGAGAAATACCGGCTCTGAAAATAAAACCTCTGCCAACGGGTTGCTTGCGATATCCAAAATTCATCATTCCCCAAAATCTGTTTCCATGATCAAAAAGGAATGTATCATCTGTTGGATAAAATATTGGATTATAGTACTTGTCTTTGAATGAGATGAAGCTTGCACCAATTCCTGCTTCAAAAAAATGCTTGCCTCTTCCAGTTATAAAGTTAACTAACACAGGTACCGATAAAAAACTGCTACCGCTGACAGCATGGTAACCTACACCTGCTCTCAATCCAAATCCACTCTGCTTCTCTGCAAATCTCACATCATAATTGGCAGAATATGCAGCACCAGCGCCAAAAGCTTCCAAATAGACTGAATGTGCTCTGCCTTCCTGTGCATTTATTGAATTAATTCCGGAAAAAATCAGACAAGAAATGATCATTCCGATCTTCCCACAATACTGTGTAAACAAAAAAGATTTCATGAAATATAGATTTAACATTAAAGGCAATTCACAAAGCTATTCATTAATGCGCTAATCTAACAATCTTTTTACAGCATAACATTTGTCACATTTCAGAAAGCACAACCTTAGAAGATATTAGAGTTAATCTAAAGAAAAATCTAGAAGAACAATGCCACACTTAGCGAAGGCATGATCGGTAACTGATCAATCCTGGCGTTAGTTAATCTTTCCAGATAGAAGATATTATTTCTGTTGTACACATTGGTAACAGCTGCTGTAGCCTCCAGTCTTGTATATTTTCCGAACTTAATTATCTTCCTCAGTGATACATCCAGTCTGTGAAAGGTAGGTAATCTGCCTCCATTAGAGTGCTGAATTCCCAGGATTTTTCTTTTCCAAATGCATAATTGTACAGGAAGTTGATGTTGTGACGACGGTCAAACCCGGCAGCATACACCTGAAATCCATCATTTCTGTCTATTTTACCAAGAGAATAAGTAAATCAAACGGAATGGTTCTTATCATTATACTTTAATAAAAAGTCAATGCCATATGCATTCCCGGTTTCTGTAATATAGTTAGGATCCGAAGGTCTTAACTTGTTTCTGGTGAGATTAATTAACTGCGTAAAGCGCTTGATATAAGGCTCTACATTCAATTCAATTTTATCGCTTAAATCTATTTCTACCCCTGCAATTCCATGAATAGCTTTTTGTAGTTTATGTTGAGTACGTTCACTGGAATTAGGTTTGTAAAGAATCTCATCCGGGCCGGACAGGAATCCAACGAAGAGATTGACAATATCTCTTTCATTTACAGTACTGATTAGGTTCTGGGAATAAATTCCGCCTGCAAATTTCAAACGAACATTGTCACTCAGATTTACCTTAGCTCCAATTCTCGGTTCGAAAGAAAAGTTATTCAAACTCGCATAGTATTGTAGTCTCAATCCAGGCTCAACTACAAGATTACCAAATCGGTATTTAATTTTCATAAATCCACCAATCTCAGTATTATTCTCAAATTGGTTAATAGTAATCCCTAATTGATTTCTAAAATTAAAATTGGTCCTGAACCCATTCAATTCAAATCCATATTTTATCTCAGTGACTGCACCATAATAAGTAAAATCCATACCCACATTGAATCCATCCAGGCCGGAAGTTCTCAAATCCTGGCCTATTTGCTGCAATCCAATTTCATATCCGGAGTAGTTCAATGTTCCACCGATAACTAAATTAGTGGAAGATGGGATCAATAAGAAGCTCGCACCTACTCCTGTAGTATTCCAGTTAATATCTGCCGTATTTTGGTAGTTCACTCTGTCTTGAAAATTAAACCCAAAAAGGTTGAGTTTTGTACCATTCTCAGCGACAAAGGATATTTTACCATATAAATCTGTAAATGCAAAAGGCAAGCCTTCTCCATCAGGAGTTGCGTAGCTATACAATGTAGGAGAAGTCCTGTCCAGATAACTGTGCTTTCCGGTAAGGATAAACGAAGTACTTCCACCACCTGACTCTTTCAGTTTTGCAATCGGACCTTCTATCAGCAATTTAGATTGAAATGGGCTCACAGAAGCTATCCCGCTAAATCTCTTCTTATTTCCTTCTCTGGTTTTGATATCTACGATAGCTGAGACTCTGCCTGCATATTCTGCATTGAAACCTCCGGTAAGTACATCTGCATTTCTAATGATCTCTGTTTCGAATACAGAGAAAAAACCAATAGAGTGAAATGGATTATATATAGTAATTCCATCCAGAAGAATTTTATTCTGAATAGGTGCTCCCCCTCTGATATAGATTTGTCCGCCCTGATCTCCTGAAACAATTACGCCAGGCAATACAGGCAGATACTGCGCAATATCAGCATCCCCGCTCGTAGTAGGCATAGCTTTTATCTGTTTTGCGGTCACCTGCACTTTGGAAATCTGAACTTCTGTTTTGGCCTGATCCTTTTTTCCGGAAATTTCAACTTGATCCAACTGTATTCCTGAAGCTATAAGGTAAACTGCTTTATAAGTGATACCTCCTTTCCGGACATCCACATCGAATGAAAAATCTTCATAACCTACATAGGAAACTGTAATAGTCTGTGGGCCGTTAGGGACTTCAGCGATACTAAAAAATCCGGATTCATCGGTGTCATCACCTACTGATGTGGCTTTAATTCCTACAGATGCAAATGGAATAGGCTCTCCTGATTCTTTGTCAAAAACGTTACCTCTGACAATACCCTGGGCATACAATGCACTTAGGCTTAACAACAGACCTAAAGTGAATATAATTTTTTTCATACGTGTGTCTTGCCAATATAAATAAGAAAATAAGGTCGCTTCGCAACCCTACATGTGATCAAGGCCGGCAAAGATATGGTTTTTAGAGATTTAATATAAGCCTGACTTAAATTAATTCTTTGACGCCTTGTCTGATGATATTTAATTCATTCTCAGAACAATCAACAATGGTTGAAGCATCCAGATGCCCAAGACCACCATCGATTACAATATCCACCTGATGTTGATACTCTTCATAAATATCGAAGGCATTGGTATAGTATTCCTGAATATCATCATAAGATTTAAGAGAAGCAGAAAGCATCGGTTTTCCCAAAGCCTCTACAATGGACTGCACGACTTTATTATCAGGTATTCTTATTCCAATGGTTTTTTTTCTTCCTTTGATGAGGCGCGGTACTTCATTGTTTGCTTCCAGAATGAAGGTGAATGGTCCGGGCAAATTGCGTTTCATTACTCTGTAAATAGTTGTATCAATTGGTCTTGCATATGAGGCAACCTGGGAGATATCTGAACAAATAAATGTTAGCAATGCCTTATCCGGATCAATCTTTTTAAGTGCACAAAGCTTTTCTATTGCTTGTTTTTGATCTATGCTGCATCCCAAAGCATACACTGTATCAGTGGGATAAATAATAATTCCACCTTCATTTAAGGTCTTGACAATTAGTTCGATCTGTCTTTGATCAGGATTGTCGGGGTGAATTTCTAAAAACATATATTTTAATTTTTAAGGTTAGTAAAATGTGAAATGTGAACAGGAAATGGTAAATAGTGAATGGTGAATTGTGAATAGTGAATAGTGAATGGTGAATAGTAAATGGTAAAATGTGAAATGCGAGGTGTGAGGTGTCACGTGTGAGGTGTGATTTGTAAATGGTGAATAGTGAGTTGTGCGTTGAGAGGCGTGGGGTATGGGTGTAAAATGCGAAATCGATTCCGCTTAATACTTAAAAGTCCTCTTCATCCTCTTCCTCTTCTTCATCAAGATTATCCAGCATATTTGCCAATAAATCCCTGAATTTGATATGTGTCTCCATCATTTCTTTATTCAAAACATTGAATTCAGAAAGAGCATGCAAAACCAATTCCATGTAGACATACAAGTCTTTCGGATCTAATGATTTAATTTTCCAAACCAATTCTTTCAGCCCTTCAATAGCATCCAATTCTTCTTTATATGATTCATCATTGGAATCATTGATAAGGTCTGAAGTATTTCCGGAAGAAAACCACCTTCTTATGACTGCATATGGATCATTTTTCTCGGATTTCTTCATTTTATCCGGATGTGTGAAATGCTCAAGGAATTCCTCTTTGATAGCCTTTCCCAACAAGTGTAAGGCAACATCATATGGACCTTCCTGCTCGCCCTCGTAAACCAGCTCAATTTTACCGGTTATAGACGGAATCACTCCCCAGAAGTCGGTTATCCGGACAGTAGTACCTGGTTCTTTATTTATCAGCATCCTTCTCTCCGCTGCTGAAACAAGATTTTCGTATGCCGTGATACTCATTCTGGAAGAAACACCGCTTTTTTCATCCACCAGCTCGCTTTCTCTGGCAGCAAATACCACTCTCTCCAGTAAATCTTTGAGCAATTCAGGGACATAAATCACAGCTGCCTGTTCAGGTAGAATTTTGGCTTCCTGAGAAGTAATGATTCTTGCAATTTCAACGGTTTCAGGATAATGTGTCAGGATTTGGCTTTCTATCCTGTCTTTCAATGGAGTAATGATACTACCTCTGTTTGTATAGTCTTCCGGATTTGCTGTGAAAACAAATTGAATATCGAGCGGCATTCGTAGTTTGAAACCCCTGATTTGTACATCACCCTCCTGTAAGATATTAAACAAGGCCACCTGGATCCTTGCCTGCAAATCCGGCAATTCATTGATAACGAATATACATCGGTTTGACCGTGGTACAATTCCGTAGTGAATCACTCTGTCGTCAGAATAATTGAGTTTCATTGTGGCAGCTTTGATCGGATCCACATCACCAATCAAATCCGCAACCGAAACGTCGGGAGTAGCCAGTTTCTCGATATAACGCTCATCTCTGTGAAGCCATTCAATCGGAGTATCGTCTCCTTTGGCTGCAAGAATATCACGTCCTAATGTCGTGATTGGATTAAATGGATCTTCATTCAACTCCGAACCACCGATGTAGGGAATGTATTCATCCAATAAACGAACCATTAAGCGGGCCAATCTTGTTTTAGCCTGACCTCTGAGTCCAAGTAACAACACATTGTGTCTGGATAAAATTGCCCTTTCGATATCAGGTAAAACCGTATTTTCAAATCCATGAATTCCCTCAAAAACCTTACTTCCCGCCTGTAAGTGACCGATCAGATTATCTCTGAGTTCTTGTTTGATATTTTTAGGTTGATAGCCTGACTTTTTTAAATCTCCGAGTGTTTTGATATTAAGATAATTATTCATGTGTGATATATTAGTCCGAAGTTTTTTAGGATAATGAAATGATAATTTCCCGGAATGGAATCTAGTTAAAGTGACTGGGATCGTGGATTTGATTCTCTTGCTCCGGAGTTATTTTCAGTCATTTTTTGCAAAAACAAGTCCAGGGCTTTCAGTTTATTATCATCCAATGTATACGAAATGTTCTCAGTAAAGTACTTTTTAAGATCAAAATGATCTTCCGGTGAGGGTAGTATTTTAATGACTTTGTCAATTTGTTGTATGCCGGAGGCTAATGCCTGCTCAAACATACTGCTGACTAAAGGATCTATTGGCTTAACAGATACCCAAACAGCAAAAACAAAAGGCAAATTTGCCCATTCATACCATGCTTCTCCAAGGTCATAGATATACGGAAATTTATTCCCTATTTCCAACGCGCGGTCACCTATAATTAAGCCTGCCGTGCTGCCCTGGATATGATCTTCAAATCCTTTCGTTCCGTGCAGAAATTTGGGATTGATTTTCCAATGTTCTCTTACCAGAATCTGAAGTAATTCTACTGAAGTTCTTGAATGATAATCCAGATAAATCTCTTTTATATCCTGAACAGGTACCTCGCTAAACAAGCATACTGAAGCAACAGGGCCTTCGCAACCAATTCCAAATCCTGATATAATTTTATACTCCTTCAATTCGGGAAGAACTGCAACAGGAACGAGACCGATTTCAGCCTCACCGGATTTCAGTTTTCTTGCGCATTCAGAAGGAATGGCGAGATCAATTTCCAAATGATCCATTAAAGGACTGCTGAGCAATCCGTAAAGAAATGGCTTTGTATTGAGATAACTAACGGCAGTGACTTTTAACATAACATCTATATTGTGAGAGAGAGACTTTCTAAATGACGGATATCGTTGAGGTATTTGACCACATTTTTTTCAGCTTGCATTCTGACAACAAATAAACCTGTATTGGCATGCGAAAATTGTTCCATAGCTTTCATCGGTAGCTGATTGAATAACCACATCATGCAGCGAATCGTTCTGCCATGGGAAACTACCAGTATTTTTTTCTGCGGAAGGGATTTTAATTGATCCATAAATAATAACAATCTTTTGCTCAATTGCTCAGCACTTTCGCCACCTTTCATAGCCATGGACAGATCCTTGCCGGCCCAGGCGTTGATTAATCTTTTATATTCTTTACCTACTTCAGGTGAATAAGTTTGCCCCTCATAAATTCCCCATGAAATTTCTCGGATCTCGGGAGCGACGATATGGGGAAGTCCGGCTTCTATGAATGGAGCAGCAGTCTGATGTGTCCGCAGCAGATTTGAAGTGATGACTAATTCAAAACCTTCATCTTTATAATGATTATAAAATGCTGCAGCCTGTCTGTATCCCAGCTCATTGAGATCACTGTCGATACCACTGCCCTGAATGATTCCCTTTCTATTGTAATCGGTCTCGCCGTGTCTTACAATGAATATTTCCTTCTCCAATTTTGGTATAAATTATGATTGAACTACCGGCAATTCCAGATAGCCTTTAAATTGATTGTCTTCTTCAAAGATATGATCACTGAAGTCCTGAAGGACATTGTACAAGGTGTCTCTCTCAATAGGTTTTCTATTCACTTGAGTGATCAACCTTACCAGATCATAAGTGCTTAAAGAAGGATTTTGTTCTTCAGCTCCTGCCATTGAGTAAATTTTGGTGGTATCATCAATGGTACCATCAATGTCATCTACTCCAAATGCCAATGAAAGCTGTGCCATCTGTCTTCCAATCATTGGCCAGTAAGCTTTGATATGGTCAAAGTTATCAAGATAGATTCTGCTGATGGCATAATTCTTCAAATCTTCGATACTATTCACTTCAGAAAGATATGACATGGCATTGTCCTTATTCCTGAACTTCAAAGGAATGAATGTCTGAAAGCCACCGGTCCTGTCCTGCAATTTGCGTAACTCATCAAGGTGGTGAATTCTGTGCCAGTATTTTTCAATATGCCCATAGAGCATAGTAGCATTAGATCTGCCTCCCAGTTTATGCCATTCTTCATGAATTTCCAGCCACTGTTCACCGCTACACTTCCCACCTGCAATGCCATCTCTGATTTCGGGGTGAAAAATTTCAGCCCCACCACCTGGCATTGAATCCAAACCTGCGTCTTTCATCAAAGCCATACCCTCAGCATAAGAAATTTTTGCTTTCTTGAAAATGTAATGATATTCGACAGGAGTTAAAGCCTTTATATGCAATTCAGGTCTGTGGGCTTTTATTGTTCTGAATAATTCAGCATAAAAAGGCACATCATACTGGGGCAACACCCCTCCTACTATATGAACCTCAGTTACAGGCTGATCATCGTATTGCCTGACAATATTCATCATATCTTCAATCGTGTACTCCCAGCCTTCTTCTCTTTTCTTGAGCAATCTTGAATAAGAGCAAAATGAACATGTATAGAGACACACATTTGTAGGTTCTATATGGAAATTTCGGTTGAAATAGGTATTGTCCCCATGCTTTCGTTCGCGAATCAAATTAGCCAGCACACCCAGATAGCTAATACTAGCATGCTCAAATAAATAAACTCCTTCATCGAAGGAAATTCTTTCTTCGGCCTGAACTTTAGCAGCAATAGTTTTAAGTGTAGGATCAAGATTCTGGTCATTCAATAAAAGCTCCAGGTCACTAATAATTTTGGTCATGTCAGATTTTTAACGGCACAAAAATATAACAAAAAAAGGAACTTAGAGTTGAGACAGGTTTTTGGAGCTGGAAGTAAAGCTTATCTTTATCAGGAAAATCGTGAATGGTGAATAGTGAATCGTGAATAGTGAATAGTGAATCGTGAATGGTGAATGGTGAAATGTTGAATGAATTGAATGGTGAAATGTTGAATGTAAAGTTGAATATAAGGCTATTTGAGTAAAGACAGGACGAATTTCAATTTGTCTCTACATAGCAACTCTGAAACTGACATTGTTTTTAAGTTGCTGTTAATATGGCTGTTCAATTGTAAATCGTAATTCTAAAATAAACTCACACTCACACTTCGCTTAAACGCTTAACCGATTAAATGGCTGCAAAAGTGGCTGTTTCAAATCTGAAATCTGCCATCTGAAACCTGAAATCTGAAATCTTCCTATGTTTTCCA
This sequence comes from Saprospiraceae bacterium, assembly GCA_016706365.1. Taxonomy (GTDB): domain Bacteria; phylum Bacteroidota; class Bacteroidia; order Chitinophagales; family Saprospiraceae; genus SLDF01. Next base: position 99,357 of record JADJJU010000014.1, on the reverse strand, counting down.
TCCTCATCCCCGTCTTCAATTACCCCGTCTCAGATCTCGTTCACAAGCTTCTTCACTTGGGAAGAAAACTGGATACTCCATTTGAAATTATTCTTGGTGACGATGGTTCACCAGATGTGGCTAGGACCGGAATTGAAGGATTGGATAAAATACCGGAGATCACCATCTACAGGATGAATCATAATACAGGCAGGTCTGCCATTCGAAATTTTTGGGATCAAAAGCGAATTTTGAACACCTCCTGTTTTTGGATGATGATGGCTGGCCGGAATCAGAGAATTTTCTGCTCCAATATGTCAATATTGCCCAACAACATAATGTCATTTGCGGTGGCCGCAGCTATAGTCAGGAAAAACCCCCTGACAAATCCAAATATTTACACTGGCTATATGGGAGCAAACGTGAAGTTCAAGCTTCAAGTGAGAGGAACTTGAAACCTTACGAAGGATTTCAAACCAATAATTTCTGGATTAGAAAATCGGTTTTTATTTCTACCGGCTTCGACACCCGAATCAAATCATATGGACATGAGGACACGCTTTTTGGCTATGAATTACAGAAACAGGGAGTGCACATTCATCACATTGACAACCCGATGCGGCACCTGGGCTTAGTAAGCAATGTGGAATTCCTTGAGAAAACAAAACTTGCCCTTCAAAATCTCGCTTTTCTACAGGACTCCGGAAGTGATATTGAAACCAAACTCTCCAAAACTTTCGAATCTATTGCTGATAAAAAACTATTGACTCTCAGTCGGATATCACTGAGGGTTATAATTTCTGTACTTGAACAAAACCTTTTAAGTAAAAATCCTCTTCTTACTGCTTTGGATACTTACAAGTTGTATCATTATATGGATTATATCAGTAAAATGAATCCAAAATAGGCTATTGAATTAAACGAATATTTACCAATCTCAGAAAATAAAAAATCATGGAATACAGAAGACTCGGCAAATCCGGAATTAAAGTAAGTACGCTCTCTTTCGGATCATGGATCACATTTGGCAATCAAATTGGTGACCAGATTTCAGAAGACCTCATGGCTTATGCGTATGATCAGGGCGTCAATTTTTTTGACAACGCAGAAATCTACGCAAACGGCCAATCTGAGGTGGTCATGGGAAATATCCTGAAAAAGATGGATTGGGATCGCAGTTCATATATCGTTTCCAGCAAAGTATTCTTTGGAGACGGGGGCACAAAACCCACTCAAAAAGGTCTTAACCGCAAACACGTCATAGAAGCCTGCGATGCAGCTTTGCGAAGACTCCAATTAGAATATCTGGATCTGTACTTTTGTCACAGACCTGATAAGGAAACCCCCATGGAAGAGACAGTCTGGGCAATGCATCAATTGATTATGCAGGGCAAAATATTCTATTGGGGTACATCAGAATGGTCTGCGCAAGAAATCATGGAAGCACATATGGTTGCGCGACAATATAACCTCATCGGACCAGTCATGGAACAACCTCAATACAATATGCTGCATCGAGACAAAGTAGAAGTGGAATACAGTCAAATCTATAAAACAGTCGGTCTGGGCACTACCATCTGGTCTCCTCTTGCTTCCGGTGTGCTCACCAATAAATACCTGGACAAATTCCCCGCCGATACCCGTCTGGGCCGTGATGAACTTAAAAGCATCGCAGAACGCAATCTCACCGAAGACAAACTCAATAAAGTCCGCCAACTCAATGAGCTCGCTCTGGAACTTGGAACTTCTCTCGCCAAGCTTGGAATTGCCTGGTGCATGAAAAATCCGAATGTGAGCACTGTAATACTTGGCGCCAGCAAAATTGATCAATTGAAAGAAACACTCACTTCTGCGGATATTCTACCGCTACTGACTCCTGAAGTAATGACCAGGATTGAAGGTATACTGGATAATAAGCCGAAGAAACCGGCATTTTGAGAGAGTTGAACGGTTAATCGGTTAATCGATAGCAGCCACTCAAAAGAACTGGCCACCCAGTTAACCTGGTAGATCAGGTATTTGGTTAATCGATAACAGCCGGTTAACAGCCCCGGTAAAGCGTTGAGGCGTTGAGGCGTTGAGGCGTTGAGGCGTTGAGGCGTTGAGGCGTTGAGGCGTTGAGGCGGAATAGCCTTTATAAAAGATGGTTCACCATCTTTCTGATTATTTAAATAATCAGAATTGAACCGATAATTTGAAATTATTTTCACCTTATCTTACATGAATATTTTTATGCTAAAATGTTAGAATTAATTATAAAATCACAGAATTGACTACGTAATAAAGTCCAGTTCTAGATGAGTAAAGAATTCCATACACAAGGATTTGAGAAACTTGAAGTTTGGCAACTTGCACGACAAGTAAGGTTTGAAATATATCAAATGACCGTCTTATTTCCCTCAGATGAAAAATATGGCTTAACCAACCAAATTAGGCGTTCAGCAAATAGTATTTCTGATAACATTGCAGAAGGTTCTGGCAGGAATACAAATAGTGATAAAGCTTACTTTATAAACATATCATATGCAAGTTGCCTTGAAGTTATTAATCAATTGATTACTGCCTATGATTTAGGTTATATTAATGCGGATATGTACACTCAATTTAGAATTAAAATGGACAGATTATGTAACATGTTAAATGCTTTTTATAGGTTCCAAATTAACAATAACCAGGATTTAAAAGGAAAATTCAAAAATGAATGAGCTGTTGTAAAAACCTCACACCACAGCCCAAAAAATCACACCCACACTCCGCTTCAACGCTTAAACGCATTAACGAATCAAACTCATTCCCTATTCCTCACACCCACACTCCGCTTCAACGCTTACACGCTTTGGCGCTTTAACGAACCAAACCTCAAACTCACTCCCAACACCCACACACCGTCTCAACGCCTACACGTCTTAACGCCTTAACGAACCAGCACTCAACTCACATTACTCACTTTGCTGCTATCAGACTGGCGGAGCTAAGGCCCGGTCTGAAGATAATGATTGTCGAAAAAGGAAAGGAAGTGCTCCAAAAAGTGAGAATATCAGGTGGAGGACGTTGCAATGTGACGAATTCAATATCCGAACCCAAAGAATTGGCTACGTATTATCCCAGAGGAGGAAAAACATTGATAGGCCCCTTCACTAAATTTAATTCTGCAGATACGGTAGCCTGGTTTCAGGATAGAGGAGTCAAAATCAAAAAGGAGGCAGATGGGCGTATGTTTCCGGAATCCAATCGCTCAGAAAGTATCTTGAATTGCTTGATTTCAGAGGCAGAAAAATTGAATATAGAAATCAGGCTTCACACTAATGTGCTGGAAATTGAAGTCTTAGAGTCATCATGGCAGCTACATTGTGCAGATACCTTATTTACCTGCAATCAATTGTTCATAGGGGCGGGCAGTAGCAACAGAATATGGGGGATACTAAAGAACCTGGATATTTCGGTTATAGATCCTGTTCCTTCGCTTTTTACATTCAACATTAAAGATGAACGACTCAGCGATTTACCAGGAATTGCTATCAAAGACGCAGAGATAAAAATTCCCGGCAGCAAATTATCAGAAAGAGGCCCTGTACTTATCACACATTGGGGACTGAGTGGTCCGGGTATTCTTCGACTATCTGCCTGGGGAGCAATTGAATTGCATGAAAAACAGTACCAATTCGACATTCTAATTAACTGGCTTCCAAAGTATTCAATTGATTCGTTAAAGAAAACAATAGACACAATTCGACAAACAAAAGGATCAACACTGCCCTCAGGTAAAAGCCCTTTCGAAGAATTCCCTCTTAGATTTTGGAAAAAAATCATTGCTTCAGCAGGAATTCCCGAACACACAAAATGGGCAGATCTCAACAAGTCGCAAATCACATCCCTGCTTAAAGCAATTTCCGAATCCAATTTCTGTGTCAAAGGTAAAAGCACCTTTAAGGAAGAATTCGTAACGGCCGGAGGGGTCGATCTGAAATCCATTGATTTCAAGTCCTTCTCAGTCAAGACTTACCCTACCCTTTTCATGGCGGGCGAAATCCTTAATATTGACGGGATAACGGGAGGATTCAATTTTCAGGCAGCCTGGACGGGTGGATGGATTGCGCATCCTTATTACTACAGACGCATGGGATTTTTAAAGAGACACTTTGGATATTTTGTCATTGGCATTCATTTATTTTTAACGCTCAACCTGAATGCACAATGTCCTACGGTATTAGGAATCATGGTGGATGCATGCGGAACTGAACAATTAAATGAATTTGTTATCATCCACTCAGGAGGAGGTTTTAATACAAATAATTTCCAATTCAGTTATGATCAAAATAATAACATTATTGGTCAGGAAAACAACGATGTAAACATAGATATTAATAATCTGCCGGGAGGAGCTTGCAGTTTGGTCCCGGGAAATGCATCTATGTTAACAGGTTGTTCAAATGTTATTTCTATTGGATTAGGATTTGATGTCCCGGCTAACTCTTTTGTAGTGTTTTTCACTAGTAATAATGCTAATGTAGCATACGATTTCTCAGCAATTTGTGGCGGAGGTGGTTGTATTTATGTTATTGCTAGCAGCTGTACAAGATCCGCAGGAGGGTTTACAAATGCTGGAGCAGGGATGAGGACCAGCATTTTAGCCACTACGACCGGTTGCTCCAATTCATATACATATAATCAGGCTTCACTAGTTGGCGGTAATGGAGCTTATTTCATACCCCCCGGAACTTACGGAAATGCTGGATGCGTTGCTCCTCCTGTAGGTCCAGCCCCTGCTGCCATTATGTTTAATCCCATTGTGGCTCCTCCATCATGTGGGCCATTTACATTGCCCACTATTACAGGTACCAACCTCACTGGAAATGAAGCATACTTTACTGGACCTATGGGTACAGGCACTTCGTATGATGCGGGAGATCAGATCTCATCTTCTCAAACTATTTATGTATACGACCCAACTGCCCCATGCCCGGATGAAATCAGCTTTGTAGTAACAATCACTCCCCAACCAGCGACCTTTCCTGCTGGCCCATTAGAAGCCTGCGAGACGGCTCCCGGTCAAGCGACTTTCAATCTTACAGCGCTCAACAATATTATAACTGGCGGAATGGGAGGCACTGTGACCTGGTTTCAAAATCCGGGGTTAACCACTCCGGCAGCACCTAACAATGCTTTTGTTGTTACCGGTGGCTCTACTACAGTATATGCGGTAATTAATCACGGTGGCCCCTGCCCTTCTGATCCTGAACCTGTTCAGTTGAATGTTACAGCTCAGGTCACACCGGCATTTACTCAGCTCGGGCCATTCTGTGCCGGAACTAACTTTAGCTTACCCGGCACATCCAATAATGGCATAGATGGTGCCTGGACTCCGGTCATTAATACTATGGGTACCACTTTATATACATTCACTCCCTCAGCCGGAGAGTGCGCAACGACTGCTACTATGAACGTAATTATTGATATGCAGGTTACTCCCACGTTCACCCAAATAGGCCCTTTTTGTGCCGGTGAAAACTTTTCACTTCCCGGCACCTCTAACAATGGAATTGACGGCTCATGGTTACCTGCCATCGATAATATGGGAACTACACTATATACATTCACTCCTTCTGCAGGGGAATGTGCAGGTACTGCAACTATGCTAGTGACTATCACCTCCTTAACAACTCCCACATTTACTCAAATTGGGCCATTCTGTGCAGGAGATGCTTTTGCTCTACCTTCGACTTCCAATAATGGGTTCGATGGAATATGGTCTCCAGCCATTGATAATATGACAAGTACATTGTACACATTTACACCATTAGCTGGAGAATGTGCTACAACAACAACTATGAATGTTACCATTACGCCTTTGGCCACTCCCGTTTTTACACAAATAGGCCCATTTTGTGCCGGTGAAAATTTTACACTGCCTGCTATTTCCAATAATGGACTAACAGGGACCTGGTCTCCTGCCATTAATCCTAATGCCACACAAACTTATTTCTTCAGTCCAACTACCGGACAATGCGCTTCACTCGCATCAATGACCGTTACCATCAACCAACCTGCTGTCCCAAGCTTCTCATCAATCGGACCCTTCTGTGCAGGTGAGAATTTCAGTCTCCTGCCACCTCAAACAACGGGTTCACAGGAATCTGGTCACCGGCAATTAATACCGTAATGACTACAACCTATACTTTCACGCCCACAGCAGGACAATGTGCGACAAGTACCACTTTACAGGTGGTCATTAATTCGGGACCAAATGCCACTGCATCCAATTCAGGGGCAGCCTGTCCCGGCCAGGGAAATATTCAGCTAAACGGCGGTGGAGGCATTTCGTATGAGTGGTCCGGTCCGGCAGGTTTCATGTCTTCGGAACAAAATCCCACATTGGTTAATCCCATTCCAAATGCTGCAGGTACTTACACAGTAACTGTCACAGATGCCAATGGATGTACCAATACTGCGTCTACAGTTGTGTCATTGTTTTCAGATTGGAGTATAAATACGAGTATTCTTAATAATGTGCTATGTGCCGGCGGACAAAACGGAGCCATTTCAGTCGGTTTTACAGGAGTACCTGCAATGCCTATACAAAATATTGAGTGGACAGCCCCTCCTGGAGTTAACATAGTGCTTGGAATTAATAACAATCTTCCTGCAGGTTTATATGCTATCACTATAACTGATAATAATGGATGCACAGGAATAGCTTCCTTAACAATTACAGAACCGAGCCCACTTATAGTAGGCTGCATGGTACTCAGTAATGAGACATCTCCCGGAGCTTCTGATGGATCCGGACAAGTGACGGTATCCGGCGGCACAGCAAATTATGATATTGCTTTGACCGGACCTTTGAATGTGAACCTGAATAATGTAATAGCAGGTACAAATACCTTCAATATGCTTCCTCCCGGATCATATATCATTACAGTAACAGATGCCAATAACTGTGCAAATACCTGTGCCTTTGTTGTGCAATCAGCCGGCTGTGATCTGCTTGCTTCTATTGATAATAGTGAAAATCCGGATTGTTTTGGTGCAGCCAGCGGAAGTATTACCATAGCAGCCTCTTCCGGAGCACCGCCACTGTCTTATACCTGGAGTGGAAACACTCCGGTCGGCAATACTCCTGTCGGTACAGGGCTTGTTGCCGGTACTTATAGTATCACTGTGTCAGATGATGACAATTGCTCAGCTATTCTAAGCGTTACATTGAACGATCCCTCTGAAACCCTATTTTCATGTTTTGAAAATGTTCCGGCTACAGGACCCGGGAATGCAGATGGGATAGGCAGTGTATTCTTTACTTCCGGCAACGCTCCTTTCAATCTGGTCATGACCGGACCCGTTAATGGAAGTTTTAACAACGTCAATTTGGGAAATTTTGACCTCTTTGGTTTAATACCCGGGACGTATACCATTGATGTTACAGATGCAAATGGCTGTACCGCTACTTGTTCCTTTGTCATAACTTTCCAGAATTGCAATCTCAGCTTGCAGCAAAGTACAGTAATCCCGGTAAGTTGTTTTGCCGGAGATGACGGATTCATAGAAATTATTATAACAGGAGGCACGGGTAATTATACATATGCCTGGTCAGTTTCGGGAATCGGTAATTTTCCATTTGCAAATAATTTGACAGCAGGTGATTACGTCATTACTATAACAGATACGGACGCATGTGAGCTGTTTGTGAACTTTTACATCCCGGAACCTGCTGAACTCACACTTAATTATAGCTCAACCATCAATGCATCCAATGCAATTGCTGCTGATGGTGGTGTTAATTTAAACTGGACAGGTGGAACAGCACCATTCTCTGTACAGATTATGGGACCAGTTAATACTTCATTAAATAATATTGCCGGAAACACTGTATCTATCACAAATCAACTCTCTCAGGGAAATTATGTGATTGTTCTTACTGATGCTAATGATTGCCAGATTAGCTGCGGTTTTACGATCAATTCAAATTCCTGTAATATTTCTTTGATTGCACAATCCATTCAGCCTTCCTGTGCTGGCGAAGAAGATGGATCAATTACTATTATCGTAAGTGGTAATACAGGAACCCCGATATATAGCTGGGACATTATACCTGATCCTGCAACTGCTATGGTCACCGGACTGGCTGCCGGTACTTATCAAATCACTGTGACTGATCAGGATGGATGTACTGCGTCGAGTGCCGTCGTTCTTACAGATCCGGCTGGAATTAATTTGACATGTACTCCTACTGCTATTACTTCAGGAAATCAGGATGGAATGATCCTGCTGACTTTCAATGGAGGCCAGGCTCCTTATAGTCTAAATTATACAGGACCACTTAGCGGGAATATCATGTCCGCCGGAAGTCCATATAATCTAACAAATCTTCCGGCTGGAACCTATTCAGTTATTATTACTGATGCAAATGGCTGCACACAGTCATGTCAATCAACTGTTCTGGATCCTGATTGCAATGTTACGGCAGACATTGACATCGTTCAAAATATCCGCTGTGCCGGAGATATGGATGGAGCCTTGTTTGTAGATGTGGAGGGTGGTTCAGGCAATTATACCTATTCATGGACACCTGCTACTTTGCCAGCTGTTGAAAATCCATTGAGCCTGGGAACCGGCACTTACACTGTGACTGTTAATGATGTGGACCTCAACTGTGCTGTGGTTGCAAGTGTCACTCTCGCTAATCCTGCCCCTTTAACAATAAGCTGTGCATCTCAACCGACTACATTGACCGGCATTGCCGACGGGATTTTATTAATCACAGTATCCGGGGGCACATTCCCGTATACAGTAATCTATACGGGGCCACAGAATGGACAGGAAATGATGTTCAACATAGGCACTATTCCTATTGCTAATCTATTGGATGGAGATTATGATATTGTCATTACCGATGTCAATGGTTGTACAATTAGTTGTAGCACAACCATTGAAGCAGGAGTCTGTATGCTCACGGTAAATACACAGATATTTAATATTTCATGTGTGGGAGAAACAGATGGAGGCGTGGAAGTCTTTGTGGGAGGAGCATTAGGAAATGTGACATATAGCTGGAATCCTTCTTCTATTGGCACTATACCGGACCCGATGAATCTTGGTCCTGGTTCTTATGCTGTCACAGTGACGGATCAATTCGGTTGCAGCAATACAGCAATAGCAATCCTGACAGACCCTGCACCATTCCTTATTACCTGCACTACTGTTTCAAATGCCAGTTCTATAGGTGGTTCAGACGGAGTGGGTAGAATAAGCTGGGTAAGTACTGCCGGGCCATTTTCATATGCAATTGATATTGCAGGTAATCCTGTTTCCGGCACTACGGCTAATCAAAGCTTTGACTTTACCGGATTAGCTGCCGGAACATATAGTGTGACTGTTACTAATGCGGACGGATGTACCGGTGAATGCAGCTTTACAGTAGATGAACCGGCTTGCGCTATGACTGTGCAGATAAGTCAGGAAGGAACCAATCTGTGTTTTGGAGATTCCAGTGTCAGAATCATTGTAAGTGTTACTGGATTTTTTGGAAATATAAGCTATAATTTTGATGCCCCGGTACCTGTTGTTCCGGGAGTAACATTGGGTCCGGCCGGTACTTATAATGTCACGGTAACAGATGACAGTGGATGCAGTGCAAGTTCCTCCATGATTGTGACCCAACCGAATGAATTAACTTTAGCCTGCTCAGAGTTAAGCCCTGCAAGCCAAAATGGCGTGGCGGATGGTAGCGGACTTGTAGTCATAGCGGGAGGCACAGCGCCTTACATTCTCCGTTGGACTGGTCCTTTATCCGGAACATTGCCCAGCGCAAATCCTGGCAACTTTTCAATCATAAATATTAGGAATGGAATATATGATGTTGAAGTGGAAGATGCCAATGGATGTATCTCCGTCTGTCAGTTTATCATCGGCCCAGATGTAGAATGCACAGATGATTTAATGATAAATTGTTCAATAGTGCAGCCTGCTTCAGGGCCTGCAAATCCTGATGGTATCATTGAAATTGCATGGATTCATGTGGGTCCCATTTCTTTAAATATTATTAGACCTTCCGGTAATCCAATCAATACAACCGCTTCTGATACTTATACATTGACCAATGCTGTTCCAGGGGATTATATATTCTACATTACCTCTCCGGATGGCTGCAGAGATACCTGTGAGCTAACACTTGGTTTTGAAATCGTTTGTGATTTGCAGGCTTTAGGGGTAGTAACTCAGGCTATTACGTGCGCAGGCACAAACACAGGTGCAGTTTTGGTTACGCCTTCCGGAGGAAACGCACCATTTACATATGCCTGGAATGATGGGCAAAGTGTACAGAATCTAAGGAGTGGCCTGATTGCAGGCACATATTCTTTTACTGTGACAGATATCTTTAATTGCACTGCAATAGGTTCTATAACATTAAACGACCCCGCGCCCATAATAGCAAATTATTCGGCATTCGGTCCCGGATGTAATGAAGATAATGGAAGCCTCATCATAACCCAAATTAATGGTGGAACTGCTCCTTATACCATTAATGCAGACCCTCTCAATGTAAGCATTGGTTCGACTCCTTTCACAGTAAGTGACATTGAACCAGGTTCTTATAGTGGCCAGATAACAGATGCTAATGGCTGCACGGTCAATCTTCAATTTGATATTCCGGCATCAGATAATATTACAATTGCGGCAATTGCGGATACAACAATTGAAGCTGGAAATTCAATTCAGATAAATGTCCAGACTAATCGAACATTACTGCAATTAATTATCGCTGAAATGAGGTTCAATGGCAATTTACTCTGCACCACCTGTCTTGATTTTGAATTTGAACCTACTGAAAGCGGAATCGTTGAAATACGGCTGGAAGATGATTCAGGCTGTGCCATCAATACCCAGTTCAGAATCACACTTCAGGTAAATATTAATGTCTTCCTTCCTTCTGCTTTCTCTCCCAATGGGGATGGCATCAATGATATCTTTACTGCATTCGGAGGACAAAATGTCAGCAGAGTAAACTTCTTGAAAATGTTTGATCGCTGGGGTGAAGAAATATACTTGCTGGAAGACTTCCCACCAGGCGAAAGAATGGGCTGGAATGGAAACTATAAAGGACAGGATTTGAATCCGGGCGTGTATATTTTCGTCTCCGAAATTCAATTTTTGAATGGCGACAAAAAACTATTTGCAGGTGAAGTTACTTTATTCAGGTAATTCTGAATGATTGACACCATATGTTAAAAGTCGCATATTCCCCGGTATACAAGTATCAATTACCAGAGGGACACCGTTTTCCGATGGATAAGTATGAGCTTTTGCCAGAGCAATTGGTACATGAGGGTACTTTGAATGATAACAATTTTTTCCACCCTGAAATGTTGTCTGAAGAAATTTTACTTTGGACTCATGACATTGAATACTGGGAAAAACTAAAAACCCAAAATTTAAGTCGTAAGGAAATTACAAAGATCGGCTTTCCTATGAGTGAAAAACTCATTCAGAGAAGCAGACATATCTCAATGGGAACAACTATGTGCGCCCAATATGCTATGCAATTTGGAATATCCATGAACATTGCCGGAGGAACACATCATTCCTTTTCTGATCGTGGTGAAGGCTTTTGTATACTGAATGATATTGCAATTGCCTCCAATTACTTGTTGAATAATCAACTTGCAAGTTCTATACTAATAGTGGATCTTGATGTTCACCAGGGAAATGGCACGGCGTCAATTTTTAAAGATGAGGATAGAGTTTTTACATTCAGTATGCATGGTGAGAAAAACTTTCCCTTACACAAGGAAATCTCATCTCTCGATATCGGATTGGCGGATAAAATGGGTGATAAGGAGTACCTCAATATTCTCAAACATACCCTACCCAAACTAATCGATCAGGAAAAACCTGATTTTGTCTTTTATCTGTCGTCCCAAAAAAAAAAAAAAAAAAAAAAAAAAAAAAAAAAAAAAAAAAAAAAAAAAAAAAAAAAAAAAAAAAAAAAAAAAAAAAAAAAAAAAAAAAAAAAAAAAAAAAAAAAAAAAAAAAAAAAAAAAAAAAAAAAAAAAAAAAAAAAAAAAAAAAAAAAAAAAAAAAAAAAAAAAAAAAAAAAAAAAAAAAAAAAAAAAAAAAAAAAAAAAAAAAAAAAAAAAAAAAAAAAAAAAAAAAAAAAACGGTGTAGATGTTTTAGAAACCGACAAACTTGGACGTCTGGAATTAAGCTTACAAGGGTGCAAAGAAAGAGACAGATTTGTATTGCAATCATGCAAAGACAACAAAATTCCGGTGGCAGTGAGCATGGGTGGTGGGTATTCTGTTCGTCCTGTGGAGACACAAAAAAAAAACCGGACAAACCCCAAAAACTTAGAAAGCACAAAAAAAAACACCACAGCAAAATACCTTCAGGCTACCGCTCACCCGGGGGGAGCAAAAAAAAATTTATTTTTAGCATTTATAAATTGAAGAGGTAGCTTTCTGCTCTAAAAAATAAAGCCAGAAAAAGCATAAAAGATTTCAGATTTCGGCCCCCCAAAACAACCGCTGTGAGTTGCCACGCACAGAAGCGAAATAACACTTCGGAGAAAAACCCGCAAAAAAGCGCGGATAAAAAAAAAAAAAAAAAAAAAAAAAAAAAAAAAAAAAAAAAAAAAAAAAAAAAAAAAAAAAAAAAAAAAAAAAAAAAAAAAAAAAAAAAAAAAAAAAAAAAAAAAAAAAAAAAAAAAATGCCAGGAGAAAGCATAAAAGAATTTGATGGATTTTAAGGTATTTCGTAGGTATCAGGTTGTCAGTCACTGTTTCAGAGTTTTCTATGGATTTCCAGATTTCAGGTTGAACAGCCGGAGAGTTATAAGTTAAATTTTATGCAGAAATCGTTAGCACTTTTTTGATTATAAATCATTGTATTTCATCATTTTGCAAAAGTGTTATTTAGGAGATTTCAGCTGCCGACTAATGATAGTCACAATGCGAAGCGAATTATCCCTTCAGAGCCTGCATTTGTGAAGAAATTGATGGATTTCATAATTTTATACATTTTGAATCAATGGCTGTTTAATTGGCTGTTACATTTTCACATTTCACATTTCACTTTTTACATTTCACCATTTACGATTCACCATTCACTTTTCACATTTCACTTTTCACATTTCAATTATCCTTCTCCCCTTCTCCTAACCTCACTCTTTCAGCTTGTACCTTTGCGTCAGCCAGCAGTTTATCCGCTCTCTTTATGGCTTCTTGTTCCAGTTGAGTTGCTCTGTCATTGCCTTCTTTCCGCAATCTATCGGCTGCCAATTTTGCACCTTGCTTTTGAATAAAACCTTGTGCTTCATTCTCTATTTTTTGGGCATTAGACTCTGATTCTTCCCGAACTTTGGTTGCAAGATTGGCTGCTTCCAATTTAATTTTTGCAGCCTGATCCTCAGCAGTGGCTATAAGTTGATCAGCTTTTTTATTCCATTCTGCCTGTGCCTTTAGCTTTGCCTCATCAATTTTTTCTTTCACTACGACTTTTGCAGAGTCTACTTTATTCTGAACTAATGCCTTGACTTCTTCTACCTTTTCTTTCACTTTTGATTCTACCTGATCCTGAAGAGTTTTTAGCAGGTCTTCATTTTTATCTGACCATTTAAAAGAGAATTTTGGAGCCAAAATCGTTCCTTCTGCAGTAATATCGAGCAGGACAGTTTTCAAAGGATCAACCTTTAATCCCAATTTCAATGCCTGAGCAGATAATTTGTCAATAAATTGATTGGCATCCGTTCCAAATTCTGAACGAGGCACTTCCATATTTATCTTGAAGAAAATATCTTGTGAAAGTCCTGTATAACCTGCAATTGTGGCTTTACTGTTTCCAAGTTTCATGGTGTAAGGATTGACATTCATCCGGCCATCTTCAATCTTAAAATACATTGCAAGATCTGATATTTTTTGAGCGGCAAGCTTGGTTAATTTCATTTCGGAAGCCAACTTAATTAAACCGTCGAATCCCTTGATATCCAAATTATCCGTCAACAAATTTCCCCCGGCAAATACACTGGAAAAGACGGGTGTCATAGTTGCATCCAGATCTGTTTTGAAATTTATCTCAGTGGAAAACAAACCTGATGCAAATTTCGCAATAGGTGCAAAGGTTGCGATCGTCAGGAATTTATCCGCAGCCGATTTGATATGCCAATTTTTTATATTTAGTTTGAAGTCTACTTTTGGCCTGGCTACATTGGATACATCATAAGTGCCATCAAGGCCTAAGGAACCTCCCATCATTTGCATCGTAAGGTCTGAGAGTCTTGCAGTTTTATTTGCAAGACGAACATTCCCATATACATTAGATATTTCTACATTCTCATAAATAAGCTTTTTCACTCCTCCTGACATGCTGATGTCAACATTCCCTGGTAAGTCAATGACCTGGACACTATCAGTCTTTGCAGAAGTTCCTGTCTCATCAGCCGGTACTTGTGACATCAGATCATTAAGATTTAAATAATCAGATTGAAAAGTAAAATCTCCTTTAACCGGCTCGTCTTTGAAAAAGTAATTCAAATAATTGTTAACATTACCGGAAGCCTTAAAGTCATTTCGACCAAATTTGCTGACCAAAGAATTCAATCTCAGAGCCTGAGGCGTAAAGGTCATATCCATCGTTTTTACAGCAACAATCTCACTGAGCGCAGTTGTTTTATATTCCATGTCGGTGATTTTCACAGTTCCACTCGCATCAAAATTTTCATATTTTTTCTGCTCAATAGCAGACATTCTTCCTTTCAATTTCACATCGCCAGTAATTAATCCTTTATAGGATTCACCTTCATCAAGTGGCATTACTTTGCCTATATCAGACATTTGCAATTTCCCATTTACAGCAGCATCAATATCCGGATCAGATAAAGGAGTTTTCAAGGTCAAACTTGCCTGAATGGGATTTCCCGCCAATTTTAATGAGCCTCTCCTAAGCTGAATAATCATATCATCATATTCGCGTTTTCCTTCAGACTGGATACTCAAATCAAAGAATACATCCTCTACCGCAGCCGGCAGAGAAGGATATTGAAAACGGCCATTCTGGACATTAATATTAATATTCATCCCGGGATATAATCCCGAAACAGAGGAATAAGTCCCTTTAACATTACCATTAATAACTGCTGTTCCGGATGTCTTCACACTGGTAAAATCTTTTTGATAAACAGCCGGAATCAAGGACAAAATTGATTTAAATTCGGCTTTGTCTGCAGCAAAAGTCAAGTCCATATTAATATCATCTTCCGGCATAGACAGCCATCCATCCAAATTAAGTCCGAGTTCATTTAATTTGAACTCATTTTCTTTCATGGTAAATTTAAAATTTGGTAAATCCACATCCAGATCAATCTTTGCATCCAGTTTTGCCCTGTTCATATATCTGATTCCATCCATCCAGACATCCAGGGAATCGATTGAGGTCATGGTTGACAATAGGAACTGATCCGATGAAAAATCACCATTACCATTATGTTCCAAACCCTGGATTTTGAAATCTACTCCCATGCTCAAATCCTTATAGTCAATATAAGCATTTTCTATGCTGTAGGATTGCAGGTTGGCCAATGCGACAGATTCTTCGGAGGTAGTGTCTGTTACTGTTTCTTCAGTGGTTTTCATAATATCCCAATTCGCTGTTCCATCTTTTAAAACCCGGACTTTTATTACCGGGTTGATAAGCGAAAAATCTTTAATTTGAATTTCCTCCCCCTTTATCACGCTCATAATATCCAGCTCGATTGCAAATGTCTCAATACTGGCGAGCTGAACTCCTTCAAAAGCTCCTGCTCCATCCACGGTCAAACTATCCAGTCGCAGATTAAAATCAGGGAACGTCCTGAATATTCCTAAGGAGTAATCTTTGAAATCTACCACAGCATTGAGCTGCTCGTTCATTTTAGACTTAACTATTCGGACGATTTTCTTTTCAAAAATAAATGGTAACGACACCAAAATAATTAGTAGAACTACTAATGTAATTCCTATTCCTTTTAACCATTTTTTCATATCAGCTTATTAAAAGAGATCCCAAAGGTAAGTTTTGAGTATCCCAACTTTTTAAAAATAGAAAATTCAACTTGAGTAGATAATATTGAGCGCTAAACACAAGCAATATTCCAGCTCAGTCAACCCTTCACTATAGCATGCAATATAATAACGAATGAAACATACTCTTGATTTTATATGATATACGCATTGCTGGCAGGATACAGTGTAGAGTTAATAAGTACAAATAAACCTGAACCTTAAATATTCAGGACAAATCCAACTGAGAGGAAAGCTTACAGTTGATAATAATAATCTTAAGTTTATTAAGCCTTACCAGAGCAAATTCTAATAGTGAACCTTTACTCAGTCTTCCCTGGGGGATTAGATACAGATTTGGTGCTATTTGAAGACTTAAAACAAAAATAGAATTTGCTAAATCATTTGAGAATAGCAAATGTGGTCCTTCTATTTAACTGATGTTCATCTTCAGTACACCTGGCACACACGCAGGGAGCTGCAGGCTGAGATTCTCCAAATCCTCTGGCAGTAAGTCTTTGCCCGTCTACACCTTTGGAGATCAGGTAATCCACCGCTGATTTTGCTCTTCTCTGACTCAAGTCTTGATTATATTCCAGTTCACCCCGGCAATCAGTGTGAGAACCCAGCTGTATATTCAGGGTTTTGTTGATCAAAAGTAATTCAGCCAGAGTATCCAGGGTAGGTTTGGCGTCGTTTCTGATAACCGCTTCATCCAAATCGTAATAAATATTATCCAGTACAATTTCAGTATTGTAGAAAATCTTTTCAAGTATCAGCCGGGCTTCAATCGTTGTATCCTGCTCTAATTCAGACAATTTCAAGGTACTCACATCAACTCGTGTACTGATATAATCAGGATAACTTCCTATAAATTCATATTCTTTGCCTTGTTCCAAATCCATCCTAATTGTACCAGTGCGATCTGATTTTAAAAATGTAGTGTCAGTTCCCGAAATTAGTTGCACATCCACTGAACCGATTGGCTTTCTGAACTTAATACCACTATTAGGGTCATCCGGAGTATTAAATTCTTTTTCCTGCGTTATCAGGTTGAGTTTGATAGCAAACAAAGGCTTTGTGCTGTCTGTAGTGTCTTCAACTTCGACAGGCACTCTTTTAACCCTCTCAAAATAATATATGTCATCAAGTCCCAGGCCATCCTTCCTGTTAGAAGTAAAATATCCTTTTTGCATGACTGTGTCGGCAAATGGGCCAAAAAGGTCAACCACAAAGCCAAAATCATCCGCACCTGAATTTAGAGGAGCCTTTAAATTTTGCGCCGGTGTCCATTTTCCGCCGGCATCCAGATAAGTTCTGTATATGTCGTAACCACCCATCCCTCCGGGCTGATTGGAGGCAAAATACAAAGTGTCAGCATCCATAAATGGTGACATTTCGTCGTGTTGAGAATTGATCAGGTTGCCCGCAGACGTAGGATCTTGCCAACCCCCATTGTTAAATTCAGAAACATATAAATCATATCCTCCCTGACCTCCTTCATAATTAGCAGCAAATATCATCAATCTCCCATTATCGGAAAATCCCGGAGAACTGTAATTCACTTCCGGGGTAGTAAATTCGACAAGAATTGGAGTGGTCCAGATAGTTCCATCCAATATTGCATAATACAATTTGCAGAACTGGTCACCTCCCTCTGTATCGTCACATCTTACAAAAACACCCATGGATCTATCTTTTGTAACAACCATCGCTCCATCATTATGCTCAGAACTAAAGCCATTGTCAAATCTCGTGACTTCTCCTGTGTATATATTGCCTGTAAACAGACTGTAGAACTTGTCACCTGTGGTTTTATAAAAATTCGTACCCATGCTTTGGGTTCTGTCGGAAGTAAACATTATTTTTCCTGCATCCATTGGAAAAGGAAAATAATCTCTTGAGCTGGAGTTAATTGAAATTCTTTTAATAACAAATTCATTTTCTGCAGACTTCGACAGCCAGTCGGCTGCTATTCTGCTGCTATTCGCCTCACCCCTATATTTGTTAGGTTCGTTGGACAGTTTTCCTGCTTCCTCAAAAAAATTGACAGCTTCGGTATATTTTTCATTTTGCTTCAATGCTCTTGCATAAAGTAGTGCATTTTGTTCCGAGTTGTTCCATGTATAAGCTTGCTTGTACCAGCTTGATCCTTTGTCCAGGTTGCCTAAACGCTGATGGCTTTCTGCAAGTAATAGAGATAATTCCGCCTTTTCAAGGGAATTGGAGGCACTTTCGATTTCCTGTTCCAGAATTTGAGTTGCTACATAAAATTGCCTCCTTTCATATGCAGTTCGACCGTCCTTTATCTTTTCAGTATAGGAACAGGATTGAAAAAACAACAACAATAGTAGTAAGAAAAAAAGTAATCTGGACAGCATACCAACTCATTTAACAAGCAAAACGAAATTACCTACATTCTCGTATAGCCAGGACTTTTAAGAACCCTATTTGCGTACTTCATTAAAATAGAAAATCCCCACTTTTGTTTGGCGGGGATTCTCAAAAATCTATATGAAGTTGTCCTTATGCAGAAGTAACTTTTGCTTTTGTGTCTTTTGCAACTGGTTTTAGATCATCATCTTTTTTAGAAAAATCATACATGATCGGTGTTGCCACAAATATGGATGAGTAAGTTCCAATGATGATACCTATAAATAATGCAAAAGCAAATCCTTTGATTGAAGAACCACCAAATATTAGTAATATAAATATTACCAGAATCGTAGTTGCTGAAGTAATCAATGTTCGGCTTAAAGTAGTGTTTAAAGCCTTATTGATCACATCTTTACGATTGCGATTGGAATAAGTATTCAAATTCTCCCTGATTCTGTCAAAAACAATAACGGTGTCATTCATTGAATAACCTAATACAGTAAGTAGTGCTGCGATAAATGCCTGATCTATTTCCATGGTGAATGGCATAAATCCGTGCAGTAAAGTGAATACAGACAAAAGAATCAGGATATCATGTATCAATCCTGCAACAGATCCCAAGCTATACTGCCATTTGGAGAACCTTATTAATATGTAAATAAAAATGAGCAAAATAGAGAAAAACGTCGCATAAATAGAGCTGGTTTTAATGTCCTCTGCTATTGTAGCTCCAACTTTACTAAATGAAGTAATTCTGGTGCCACTGGAATCATATTGTTTGAATTTTTCAATTTCTAATCCTGATTCTGCAAGCGGCTTGATTCCTTCGAATAATTTTTCAGCCACTCTATCCTGAACATTTTCGGAATTATCATTAATCAAATAACTTGTAGTGATATTATATGTGTTTTTGGAATCCACAGCTTTTACGATCGGCTCAGAACCAAAAGTTGAAGCCAGGGCTGTTCTGATTTCCTGTGGATCAACATCACCATCTGTATTAAATGCAACATTATAGGAGTATCCCCCTTTAAAATCTACACCCAATTCAAAACCGCGTGTGAAAAATGAAATTGTTCCGAGTAAAATAATACCAACTGAAATGCCATAGAACATTTTTCTTTTGGAAAGGAAATCTATATTAATATTCTTGAATAGTCCTTTAGAAAAATTAGTGGAGAACTTAATATCCTTTCCTTTTGTAACCGTCCAGTATTCAAGAATTAACCTTGTGATCAATACCGCAGTAAACAATGTACATAATATACCAATGATTAGAACTACTGCGAATCCTTTGATAGGGCCTAATCCAAAATAAGCCAAAACTATTGCAGTTAAAAGAGTGGTAACGTTAGCATCTATAATAGAAGAATAAGAATGCTTAAATCCATCTGTAATCGCATTAATGAGACTTTTCCCTTCACTCAACTCTTCCTTGATACGTTCGAATATAATTACGTTGGCATCTACCGCCATACCAATGGTTAATACAATACCTGCAATACCGGGAAGTGTCAGTACTGTTCCATAAGATGCAAGAACACCAAATATAAAGAAGACGTTTGCCAGCAAAGCTATTATGGAAACAAACCTGAAGAGCTATAGTAAATAACCATGAAAACCAATAACAATAAGAAACCTACTCCTAGTGAAATAATGGATTTATTGATATTCTCCTGACCTAATGATGGGCCTACAACTGATTCCTGTACAGGAATAGTTTTGGCTGGTAACTTACCAATTTGGAGAATATTGGATAAATCTTTTGCTTCCTGAATGGTAAAGCTTCCGGTAATCTGTGAGTCACCTGATGGAATCGGGCTATTTACTCTGGGAGCAGAAACAACTTCGTCGTCCAAAACAATCGCAACTTCGCGATTATTATC
This sequence comes from Saprospiraceae bacterium, assembly GCA_016706365.1. Lineage (GTDB taxonomy): Bacteria > Bacteroidota > Bacteroidia > Chitinophagales > Saprospiraceae > SLDF01. Next base: position 79,090 of record JADJJU010000014.1, on the reverse strand, counting down.
ATTTGCCGCTCTTGTAGTAAGGTCGTTCCATATACGGGCTCCGGCATTATCCATCTTCAGAGACACTGTTACCTGACTTGAAATAGGGTCAGGTTGCAGTGGCATTGATGACTCTGTCTCCTTCAAGTGAAGGTCCGTCTCCCCCTCTCTTCATTCTTAGTGCATAAAGCTCATACTGATTGGTAAATTTACCTGTCTCAATATCTTTTGTAGGTTTGGCTGACCATCTGAAAACCAAATCGTTCGGGAACAATCTTTTAATTTCCGGCTTTGCCAGATACTCATTTATCAGGTTCATTTTATTTTTATCTGCAAATCCCATGACCGCAGGTGGTGCTACAAGTCCTTCGGCATTACCACTATTCAGGAATAAATTACTCAATAACGGTCCACCTGAACTAGCCGGGTCCTCTCCCTACCGGTACTTCAACAAACTCCATTGTAGAATCTACTACGTTACCCAAAGAATCTGTTACCGGCTTATATATCGTGTCAATTCTGACCTCAGCTACCTCATCAACAGCACTTGTATCCTGAGCATTAGTGCTTCCCAATACTCTGTCCGCCTCCTGAAATGAAGCTAAAATTCCTGCGTCACTCACACGATAAGTTTCCCAAAACTCCAGTTTCGCACTTGCCTGAAGAAATCTTCTGGCTCTTTCCGGATTATCAATTCCGGGTAACTCAACAAGTATTAAGTCACGATTAGCATCCAAAGACACATTCGGCTGAGTAACACCAAACTTATCTATCCTGTCCTTAAGTCTTGTAAATGTCAGATTTACTGTCTCGTTTGCAATTTCGCGAATATTACGTAAAACCTCTGTATTGGAAGATTCGTAGTTGATTTTCTCCTTTAAAGTAGCATTTCGAATGAATATGTTCGAAAGTGGTTCTGCACCATCTATCTTATTATATTCATCACCGAAAAGCGTTATAAAGTCTACGCTGGATGCCTTTTGCCTTTCTACAGCATTATCAAGTGCTTTCTGAAAATTAACATTTTTTGTGTTCTCAGACAGGGATACCAGGAAATCCCTGAGATCCACCTGCAGGGTAACACTTAATCCTCCTTTGAGATCCAGACCTAAAGCAAGTTGCTGGGCTTTCAATTCTTCATAAGTGTAATCTTTAATTAGTGGAATGCTCAAAACTACTTCGCTACTGATAGAGTCGAGGTATTCTGTTCTTGCAGTTTTTTCCAATAAATAAGCTTCATCTTCATTTGTTGCCGTAGCAGCCTGTGCTTTAGCATACGCTTCCGCTCTTTTCTCTTCCCGATTCGTGGGTATGATAAGCAAATACTGGATAAGACAGACAGCCACCAGAAGTACTAAAAAGAACTTTATAATATTTTTCCCTTGCATCGTCGAATGTGATTTAATTATAGCAGACTTTAAAAAAGTGGTGCAAATATACGTTTTTATATATGTGTAGGCACTTTAGGATAAAAAAAATCAGATTGAGTAAATGAATATTGCCTTCCCGCCCCTATAGCAGGCTGTTTCACCCCGAAATATATGGGAAATATTTGGTATATTAATTTGATAAATATGTCACAACAAGAAATTTCGCAAGTATTAACATTCTGAATTCAATAAAACTTGCTTCAAATTCTCCAGCTAGCTCAAAACTATAAATGTTTAATCCTTAAAAAACAAGGAAGCAATAGAATCCCTGAAACTCCCGGTAACTTAAATGCTGATATCCAATAAAAAAGGCAAATACGGTCTTGCAGAAATTCGGTTATGAAAAGCCTGGATTTCTCACTGAATTCAAATATTTGCACATGGGTGAATCAATCCATGTAAAAAAGCTGTTTCTTTGTCAGGCAGAGTGTCCTGTCGCTCTCCATACGGAGGGAGGAAAGTCCGGACAACGCAGAGCGCCACACCATCTAACGGATGGGATTCCGCTGTAAGCGGAATACAGAAAGTGCCACAGAAAACAGACTTCCCTGACTTGTCAGGGTAAAGGTGAAAACGTGAGGTAAGAGCTCACGCCGGAGGCAAGTAATTGTCTCCTGAGGTAAACCTTGTGGGTTGAAATGCCATGTACATTCAAATCTCTGTTCCTTTTTGGGGCAGGTTCCGGGTTGCTCGCCTGGTTGATGATTCATCAGTTTGAAGGGGTAGGCAGATAGATTTCGTCAGTGATGACGAAGCGAGATAAATGACAGGACCCATTCTCTGAGTGGTGACAGAATCCGGCTTATAGCTCTGCACAATTTAAAAAGCTCCGACATCTCATTGAGTTGCCGGAGCTTTTAATTTCTTTTAATTCAGAGCTTAAATGTCTCCTGCAGGTGCAGTTTCTCCCGCTCCCATTTTACTGAAATCGAAAGTCAATGTAAATCTGAGTGTGTTATCTAATGGATTTCTTAGGTTATTTGTAGGTACCAAATAAGAAAGATTGATACCGAAGATGTTATACTTTAGACCAATTCCTGCTGTAATAAATTTTCTGTTTCCTTTTAAAGGATTTTCATAGAAGTAACCCAATCTTACAGCGAATTGATTATCATACCAGTATTCAGCACCTATGGAATAAGTAATTTCTCTTAGTTCCTCGGCAAAACCATCCGGTGCATCGGAGAAGGACCCAAATATTGCCTCAAATGTGCCTAACTGCCTGAAATCCGCAATGCCGTCATTGTTCGCATCAAATTCCGGATCAGATTGATGCCTTGGCGTAGGAACTAATAATTTCCGGATATCTAATGTAAGCAAGAATGTATTAGCTTCATCAAGATGAGCTCTCCATCCATATCCTATCCCAATATTTGCAGGTAACATATCAGCAACTGTGCTTGTGTATGCTATTTTACTACCTATATTAGATAATACTGCAGCAAATGTCACATCTCTCTTGAAACTAGTCTGAATTGTCTTTTGATAAGTCACAGATATGTCAGCCGCGAATGCAATTCCCACTTTGATTAAATCTCCTGATCCGCCATCCTGGGTGCGTTGACCGGAAGCCAGATCTGAAAATATAAATTTGGGAGCAATGGCTGCACTGAAATTTTCTGAAAGTTTTCTCGCATAAGCCACTTTCACTTCAAATTCATTTGGTTTACCCATTCCTAATGATTGACCTTCAATATCCAGGAACTCAATAGATCCCAAAGTGAAATATCTTAAGCTGGCTCCAATAGCCTGCCTGTCATCCAATTTTGTATAAAAGCCTGCATAACTCATTCCAATATCCTGCAGCCCAAGCGCTCTTAACCAGGGCACATAGCTCAAGGTCAGTGCCATTTTTTCTTCAGCAAATACAATTTTTGAATCATTATATGCCAATGAATTCGCATCTGCAGATGTTGCCATACCAGCATCACCCATACCTCCTGCTCTGGCATCCGGGGCAATAGTTAGAAAAGGAACTGTAGTTACTATAGCATTAGGACATGGAGAACCATCAGGTAAAACATACCTGCCATTTGCATCCAAAAGACAAGGTGTAGATTGAGCACCTACATGCAAAGAAAAAAGAATTGATATCGATAATACCAGTGTGGAAATCTTGTTCATTTTGAAATTTTATACTCGTGCTGAAATTTGATTCGCAAATATAATGACAATTTATATTTTTATTGCCTGTTGATCTTAGTTTAGGATAACCATCTTTTGAAATTCTGACTCTGTAGTTTTCCGACTACCATCCAGCCCCAGCATGCTTACCTTCATTTTATAGAGATAAACACCATTGGCCAGTTTTTGTCCATATTCATCCCGTCCATCCCAATGGATGTCCCTTACCAGGTATCCTTCAGGTATTATATTCTGTTCTATACTCTTAACCAAATGCCCTGATACGGAGTAAATTTGTACTTGTACGTCGATAGGGCTAAACGGATGATTATGCTCAAATTCAATTCGGGTATTCCTGTTAAATGGGTTGGGATAGTTCAATAAATTTTTGATTACAAACTCCTCATCATTAACTACGGTGAATTCAAGATATCCTTCTCCCGACTTGTTGACTGCATCCCAGGCTTTAACTTTGATTTTATAAAGTCCCGGTTCTAATTTTGCCAGAGGATATCTCACAGTTCCCCTGGTATAATCATCCAATTGACCTTCATAGAAATTATTAAGTACAAATGCATTCTTTTCATCTTCATTTAATATACCTGAAAGATCATGCCCTATAGCAGTACCCGTAACATTGATTCCGTTGGGAGCTTGCAGTTTAGCAACCAGTATCGGTGAATTATTTGTAATTCCTCCGAACACAAAATTCTCATCATTCATAAAGAGCTGTACTGTTGGGCCCTCAGTTGAAAGTTCTGAATTATCGGAAGTGCCCCCTACAATGAAATCTTTAAAGAATCCGCCGGCGTCCTGAAGGTTCTCGTTGGAAGCATAGTAGCTGATCTTCCCATTTCCAAAGGCATAATTGATATCCTTGGGCACAATAAATGTAAAACTAAACCTGCCGTTAGTTACACTTGCTGCCCCTTTAAAAATGACATTTTGTTGAATATCAAAATTCCTGACCCCGCTTCCCAGATCCTGCCCCAATGTTTGTAATGTCACCTCCTTATCATAGATTGTAGGAATGACTTTCCCATTGAACCAATCGAGGAGCTGTCCATTGGCGTCTACAATTTCACCTTCAATTGTATATTTACCAAGTGCTTTAATAGTATCGAGTTGTGCCGGGTTAACATTCTTGCCATTAATTTTTGTGGTCCTTACATCATAGAATGGAATAGCTAATTGTAAAGTAGGGTCACCCAGGAGCGTAAATTTTCTGGCATTTGTGTCACTCGTATCTGTACTGTTTGCATTTTTTGCCTTTCTCACTACTTCTCCTATGCGATCAAATTTTCCATTTCTTCGCTCAAAAATGGTATTGAAAACAGATGAAGTGAGTCTTTCATTGTGATGAGCATATACAGCTCTGGTCGTGGTAAATAACGCAATAGCTCCCCCTGTAGGGTTAAACAAAGCATATTCTCCTGCAGATACCCTGGTTTGATCATCAAAAGATGAAAAAGTACAAGTCGCAGTAACTATAAGAGGCATCTTTTCAGTATTCCTCCAGTTATTAATATCTCCTACTTCTACGACTCGTTCCTGAGCCAGCCCGGTTGCGCCGCCATGTCCCAAATAATTGAGTACCAATTGCCCTTTGAAAACATTTTGGTTAATGGCATTTTTAGCTGCCGGATATCTTTGACCACCGGGAGTAGATACTTGTGGATAAGCATCAAAATATATTTTATCGATATTAAAGACCTTATACTTCTGTGAAATATTAGTTGCAATTTTATCGGCATCATTAATGTGTCGGTTTGAATCTTCATCATCAGCCGCCATGCTGAGATTTAACCTCCAGTCACCAAGTGTGGAAGGATCAGTCTCATATTTAATGATTTTGTTAACTACGGCAGCAGCTAAATTTACAGAGTTGACAGGAATTCTGCCTACTGCAATATCTATTGCTCCACGCAAACTGCCACCTTCATTGTTATCCAGTAAGGCAAAATAATCATCAGATGGAAACGAGCTCACAGGATCTCTTGATGTCTCAGACTGCCAGGTAGGAACCCAATTTCGTGGACCTGTGTATTCCAGAATGCCTTTGTAGTCAAACGTGGCATCTCCAAACAATAATAAATAATTGAATGAAACATCTCTGTCGTAGATCATTTTAGCAAAATCACGAACAGCTGTTATATCCTGACTTCCACCAGAAAACTCATTATACACTTGCGAAATTTCTACAGTTGTGACCTCCAAACCTGAATGATTCCTTCTAAAATCAGCCAATCTATGTGCTTCTGATTCTAATTCAGAATGATAAATAATCAATAAATCTGTACTCATAATAGAATGCAGATTTTGATTGGGGACTGGCCCTGCCGGTTCGGGAACCAATGTAATGTTATTGGCATTGAAAATGATAAATTGCCGGATATCCTCACTTTCGTAATGGAAGACAGCTGCATTTCCCTGATTGACTAATGAAATCTCCTGAGCCTGCAGTGGATTACTAATATCCCAAACTGTAGCTCCATTTGTATCACCGGAAATTGAATAAGTAGTATATGGTGAACTCAATGATTTAAAATCGCGAAACATAAATTGATTCCCATTGAACTGCAATCTCCGTCTCGCAGTGATCTCAATATAATCCAGCCAACCTTCACTATAAAAAGTAGTGGCCGGATATTCCAATTTCACCTGAATCAAATCCTGATTTGATAGAAACCGATTTATTATCGTACCGACATGAGCATAGTTGGATTCTGATCCTCCTAAATTTGTAGAAGAAATAGTATTGCTTTGAAAAGTAGTAGAATTATTAAGGATCAGTCTAAATCGTGATGAACTCTCACTTCGGGCAAGGAATTCTGAAAATACGCGAACTGAATCACTTGTGACTAAATTCGGAAAATTGAATATTCCATTATATTCTTTATCCCTTTGATTCCGAAAGAAATCTCCGTACCAATTTTTCCCGGATCCGCTTGTATATGCAGAGGTATGGCCAAGATTGACTTTTTCTTCTTCTAACCTGATCACATCATCAAAGGTATCCGAAATATAACTCCCATTTTGCGCCTGGGACGCTGGAGCCACACGCTTTCCATTAGTGCTTTCAGCATTAATGAAATAATGATTTCTGACATCATATAGATTCTTTACAAAGCTCATTCGCTTTTCTGAGTTCAGCGCTTTAAGCTCGTCAGGACCTTGAGCAAAAAATAAGATGAGATCTCCTTTATCAAATTTTCCATCAGCTTCACCTGTAACGAAAATAGGAATCTCTTCAGTATCATCGACTCTGTCAATATCGTTTGATTCAGCAAGCATGCCGGAACCATCACTGTATATCTTGATATGCGCGGGATTTATACGGTCAGGATCTATTCCAATTTTCTTCAATTGATCGTAGTCTATTTTATGAATTCCGTATTCAGCAACAGCCATTTTAAAGAAGGTCCCATTGTTGAGTACAGAGTTAGTTTTTTTGGGGGTTCCAATGTTTCCTTCCCACTCTCCGGTAACTATAAAATCAATGGTAAAGGTGTCAAGCTTTACAAAACTGTTTCCTTGTTTAAAAATTGGCAGGAATTGGTAAGCTAAGAAAAACAAGCCTTTATCTCTCACCAACATGACATCTATATAAATGCTATCTGCTACCTGAAGTGCGGATTCCGGCTGTAATGACAGATCAATTGCTGAGGTCTCGCTGTATCTGAGTTCTGCTTTATAGGTGTATCTCCCAACCTCAATGCGTTCAGAAACAGAAGGCAAATCCGGGAAGTCAGGTGAGTAGTTTCCGTTTTCAAAACTCCAAACGTATATATAATTTTCTTCATCTATTTTAATGCTGTCCGGCTCATCAGCCCAGTTGATTCTTTTGGACACTGTAAAGTTTTGAGCACTCGCAACAGATGCAATTAAAATGATAAATAAATATGTATATAATAATTTTCCCATTCGCTGGTTATGTTTGTATTTTGCAAAGGTACTTCGATATTCTTTTTAATTGAAACAGTGAACGAAGCGCTTTCAAATCTTATTGTCATCAGAATACGTCATAACGTACTATATAGTTTAATTTCGCATTTATTAATTTCATTGCATGAAAAGATATTTATGGTTGGTTTGTTTAGGATGCAGTTGTATTTTCCAATATGCCAAAGGTCAGGATCCTGTATTTAGTCAGTTTTATTCAGCTCCCTTACAGATCAATCCTGCATTTACAGGTAATAGTCACGGCGGGATGATGGCTATAAATTACAGAAATCAATGGCCTTCCATCAATCAGGCATACGTAACTTATGCACTTTCATATGACCAATATGTCCCTTCTCTTAATAGTGGTTTTGGTGTTTTTGCACTCGCAGATGATGCAGGTCGGGGATTATTAAGAACTTACAACTTGACAGGTCTGTATTCATATAGGGTACAATGAGGGAGAGACTTGTATGCCAGACTTGGAGTAGAAGTTGGATTTATAAGTCCTACACTAGACTGGTCAAAGCTCATTTTTCTCGACCAGATCGATCCCGAATTTGGGTATACAACCCCTGGAGGAGTACCCATTCCAAGCAATGAAATAGAACCGGATCAACTTACGACTCTGGCCTTGGATATCGGAACGGGGCTTTTGGTTTATTCAAAACAATTTTACGGAGGAGTATCTCTAAAGCATATAAATGGCCCGGACCTGGGTTTTATAGATAACCCATCCAGCGGAATAGAAAGAGGATTGCCTTTAAGAATAACAGTTCATGGAGGAGCTGAAATTCCATTAGACAGGCAATTTTATGGAAAAAGAATTCCAGGGCTTATTTGTCACCAGCCTTTCTTTTTGTCAAACAAGGTGCTTTTACACAACTTAATATAGGTACTATGGCGACATTCGGTCCCGTGATGGGGGGATTATGGTACCGTCAGGCAGGGAGTAATCCAGATGCTATCATTTTTGCGTTGGGTACCCGATACGAACAATTTAAAATTACTTATTCTTATGATTTTACTATCTCCAAACTATATAGTGCATCAGGGGGATCGCATGAAATCAGTTTTGTTATGCAACTTAATCAGGGTAAAGAAGGAATTGATATCAGCGATTGCTTTCAGTTATACAGATAAACATTACACTGTATACCAATACTTTAAGAGTAACAATTGCTCCTGAATTCAGCAATAAAGCTCCCCTGAATGACATCTATTCGTTAATTGCTGGAATCAATACAATAATATTTGGCATATAAGGTTTTTGCATCTAGTCCGGATGAGTAAATCATATGAGAAAAATATTTTTATTATGTAGCCGGAGCAGAAGGGATTATTTTTTAAGAATTAAATCTATCTTTGTGCGTCTAAAAAATCTAATTGGAATGAAGCATACGGTAAAATTAGGCCTACTGGCCGTTTTGATGGTTGTACTGGGCACTGCCTGTAAGAAATCCGATCGTTCTGCAACGACTGGCTGGGCTTACAATGATCAAAAATGGGGAGGATTCGAGAAGTTAGACTATGAAGGTCAGATCACCGGTCCCAATCTTGTTTTAATTGAAGGTGGAACTTTTGCAATGGGTGTAACAGGTCAGGATGTTACTTTTGAATGGGATAATGTTCCAAGAAGAGTGACAGTATCATCATTTTATATGGATGAAACTGAAGTTGCCAATATTGATTACAGAGAATATGTATTTTACACTAATCGCGTATTCGGTGAAACATATCCTACAGTCTGGAGAGCAACTCTTCCTGATACGCTTGTATGGAGAGAGGAATTGGCATTTAACGAGCCAATGGTAGAAACATATTTCCGCCACCCTTCATATGATGATTATCCGGTAGTGGGTGTAAACTGGAAACAAGCTGAAGACTACTGTAAGTGGAGAACTGACAGAGTAAATAATATGCTTCTTGTAGAGAGAGGGATATTAAATCCAAATGCGGAAGAAAAAGATGCTGACAACTTTAATACAGGTTCTTATTTGTTCGGACAGTATGAAGGTAATGTCAAAAAGAATTTGAAAGATCAATCTACAGGGGGTGAAAGACCTGTTCGCTTTGAAGATGGTATTTTATTGCCTGCTTACAGACTTCCTACTGAAGCTGAGTGGGAATATGCAGCACTTGCACTTCAGGGAAATCAAGTTTCAAAGAAAGACGAAATTATTTCCGACAGAAGAATTTATCCTTGGAATGGTGCATCACCTAGATATAAAAGAAGAGATAAGCATCAGGGTAAAATGCTTGCAAATTACAAAATCGGTGGTGGTGATTACATGGGTATCGCTGGTAAGCTGAATGATAAGGCTTCCTTCCCTCAGGCTGTTCGTCAGGGTTGGCCCAATGATTTTGGTCTATACAATATGGCCGGTAACGTGAATGAATGGACGATGGACATTTACAGACCAATGACAAGTGAAACTTTAAGAGATCCGGACAACCATGATCTTAACCCATTCAGAGGTAACAGATTCACTCAACTTCAGAGAGATGAAGATGGAAATCCAATAGAAAAAGACAGTTTGGGAAGACTCCAAAGAGAGCCTGAAATTGATTCAATAGTAGCAGAAAGAGAGAACTATAAAAAAGTTGATCTTGTCAATTACAAAGATGGTGATACTGACTCCGAAGTACAATATCTGTATGGTGAGACTAGCTTAATAAATGAAAAGTCAAGAGTAATCAAAGGGGGTAGTTGGGCAGACAGACTTTACTGGTTGTCTCCAGGAACTCGGAGGTATAAGGATGAAGATAAAGCTGACAAAACAATCGGTTTCCGCTGTGCAATGCAGAGAGTGGGAAGTTCAGCCGGTAATGAAGATACCGGCGGACACGAGTTTGGTCAGAAAACTAAATCACCTAAGAGAAGATTTAAATAATTTAATGTAATTAATATTTCAAATCCTCACTATTCTGTAGTGAGGATTTTTTTTTGATATGAAACAAAACTATTTGCTGGAGCAATTTTTAATTCGTCGTAAAGTGACCCTTGATTCAAGATTAGTGGATCAGGATACAATTTTCTTTGCTATTAAAGGCGAACGACATGATGCTAATGATTTTATTGATGAAAATTTAGTCGCAAAAGCAGGACTTGTAGTTACAGAGAGGGAAGCCTGGGCCAAATATAGTAATTGTGTAATAGTACCTGATACCCTACTGGCTCTGCAGAATCTGGCTTATGATTACAGAAAATTGTTTGAGATACCTGTAATAGGAATTACAGGATCCAACGGCAAAACCACCACTAAGGAGCTTATTCACAGGGTATTGGCTACAAAATTTATTGTCCATTCAACAAAGGGGAATTTCAATAATCATTTTGGGGTTCCGCTTACTTTGCTCCAAATGCAAGAGGATACACAAATTGCAGTCATAGAAATGGGTGCCAATCATCAGAAAGAAATTGAAGCCCTCTCAAAATTGCTCAACCTAACTTAGGACTAATAACCAGCATTGGAAAAGCGCATCTGGAAGGATTTGGAGGGATTACAGGGGTAGCGAAAGGGAAATCTGAGCTATTTGAATACATAAAATCAAAAGAGGGACAGATATTTTACCACTCCATTGATTCACTATTGCTGCCCTATGTGCAAAATTATAGCGCCATTATTCGTATAGATGATTCGGCACTGAAAATTAATAACACCGTTTATCGCTTTCAAATAATTTCCACTGAACCGCAAATCGAATTCAAAATTTCTGCTGACAGAGAAGAAGAGGTAGTCATAAAAAGTATATTGTTTGGAATCTATAATTTCAGAAATATCCTTTCTGCAGTCGCATTTGGAATATATTTTAAAGTTCCAATGCCTGAGATCGCTAAAGGCATAGCATCTTACATTCCTGATAATAACAGAACCCAACAGCTTAAATGGGGAAACCACAACGTCATACTCGATGCATACAATGCAAATCCGACCAGCATGCGCGCGTCCATTCAGGCTCTGGAAAAAAAAGATCCTTCAAAAATTTTACTAATTCTTGGAAGCATGAAAGAATTGGGCGAAGTAAGTGACTCTGAGCACAGGGAATTGTTACAGTGGATCTCAAAGAAAAACTGGTATGATGTATATCTTTATGGGGATGAAATGTACGTGGCCAACCAGTCATTTAAGTTCAGGCATTTTAATACACTGCAAGAGATTCAAACGGAACTGAAAGCAATAAAGGTTACCGACTTGTTGCTTTTTATAAAAGGATCCAGATCTAATGGACTGGAACTGCTATTTCAGTAACATTTTTGAAAACCAATGTTGAGCTTTCAGTAAGTTGTCGCTAATCTCTCCCTCACATGCCAATAAATAATCCTGATAAGAGCAAGGGAAATAACGATGGATGTCAGGGTCTTCATCGGACGCAAATGGATTTTTCAACCACCATCTTCCTGTCTTCTCGCTTTTTATAAAAATAAGATCATCTGATAAAATTTCAGATTCAATAGTATAGTGTGCCATAGGGGGTCCCTGATCCGGATGATCTTTACGTCTGTTCATAAATCCATCCACCGCGTACCATATTAATTGTGCAATTACATTTGTTGTTCTTCCATCCTTATCCCCTTCAGGATCAAATCCGGATATAGCCAAAGATTGCAATTTGTCACTAATCCCTGCATACCTGGCTAACTGGCATGCTTCTTCGGAACCAATTCCACTCTGGCTCGGATAGAACTGAGCTGGCGCCTCACTATGCTTCAAAACCGATAATTGCAAATGTGTCAAATGTGAGTCGCGCAATATAGGCTCGGTTTCTTTAATATTTTCTTTCAATTGTCCCAACCTATCTACCCTCGATGAGGTATCTTCAAGAGAATCCAATAACGTTGGATTAATTTGATGAATTTGAAAACCAATGGCATCATATCGCATAATGTTCGATATCAAAGGTTCATCAAAGTTTGGTATGGTATTTGATATATTAAATAAATATTTAATATCATCCGGTTTTTCAGATATAGACGTATATATGAAAGGATGGTTAAGGTAGCGAAAGGCTTTGAGCAGTGTTTCCAGATGTAACGATTGATCTGCCACAAATAATACGGGGATATTTTTCTCGATTGCAGGCACGATCAATTTAAGCAATTCGTCGGAATTGCTTAATTCGGTAGCTAACTGCAAATGGATTTGAGCTGAATGATTCCAATGAAATACCCTCAATTGTTCGTTCAGTTGTTTCGCAAATTCCCGATGAGTAAATTGAAATAAAATGATCAATTTGGCTGATTCAGGACTTGCTGTAAAAAGGGATTCCGAAGTAATGTTTTGCATCAGAGATTAATTTGGATCAAAAATACAAACATATTATTTATTTACTTAATGTAAAAGCTACTAAAAACAGGTTATTTTTACATTGAATTGAAATAGTTATTTAAATAAAAATTGACACAAACTATATAATATTAAACGTTGGGACAAAAAACTCTATCAATTATGAAAAGGTCTTATTTTAAATGGATGTACGTTTTTGCGATGATGGTCTTCATAGGAGGCATCAACGCTCAGGTAACTACCAGTACAAGTGGTTTCTCAGATGAATTAACTGTCGATCCGGCTCAAAACAGCCAATGGAAACAAGGACAGGCAAAATTCTCTGCTAAGCCGAGAGATATGTGGGAGCTGGGACTGCATGCAGGTTCCTTTATTTTATCTAGTGATGTGCCTGCACAAATTCCGGGAGGATTTGCTTTTGGATTCCATGTAAGGAAATCCCTGAATTATACTTTTTCTCTTAGGTTTGATGCGGACTACGGATCTTACAAAGGATTCGATCATCAATTTATTTCATCAGGTCACCTCGGACTTGACTATCCTGCAATTGCAGATCTATATGGAAACGGAAGATCTGCAAGAGTTTTCAGTACTAAAGTAATCACCTCTTCATTTCAGGGGATTTTCAATATGGGTAATATCCTTTTCCACAAAGACGAAAATAAGTGGAACTTATACTTTCTGGGTGGGATTGGACTTTATATCCATGATACAAACATGGATTTTCTTGATGCAAATGGTCAGCCATATGATTTTTCAAGTATTAACACTAACCCCATGGATGATGCAGAAAGAAAAGAAATCAGAAATGCAGTTAAAGATTTATTGGATGGAGACTATGAAACAAAAGGTAGACTCAGAAATGACGATGCAGCATTAGGTGATAATTGGGTTATTAAGCCCGTGATTTCACTGGGTGGTGGTTTGACAAGAAAAATTAACAGAAGAGTTAACATTGGCCTGGAATATCAGGTAAGGTTGAGTTCCAATGATTTACTGGACGGATTCAGATTCAGAACAGTTAATGACCTTACAAATAATAATGATGTTATGCATTATACTTCTCTAAGAGTCGGTATCAATCTGGGAAGTTTTGCTTCAAAAACAGAACCTTTATATTGGGTGAATCCATTAGATGCAGTTTATAATGACATCGCTGATCTTAAGAAGAGGCCAGTTTTGGACCTAACCGATACAGATGCTGATGGAATCATTGATATGTTGGATTCCGAACCAAGCAGTCCTGCTGGTGCTATTGTAGATGTAAAAGGTAAAACTGTAGACAGCGATGGAGATGCAGTTCCGGACTATTTGGATAAAGAACCATTCTCTCCTCCAGGATTCGGGTATAATGAAGAAGGTATTGCAAATGTACCTGAATACATGACGGAAGAAAAAGTACTTGAAATTGTTAATGACAAAGTTTCCAATATCAAGATGGAATGGTGGCTACCTACAGTTTACTTTGATTTTGACGAGTATATTATAAATCCTGAATCTTACGTTGCACTACAACAAATAGCACAGGTAATGCAAGCGCATCCTAATACTAAAGTTGTGGCTCAAGGTCATGCTGATGTACGCGGAAAATCTGATTATAATAATGTATTATCTTACAATCGCTCAAATGCTGCTGTGGATTATTTAGTGGCTCGCTATGGAATTCCTAAAGATCGTTTCATCATGAAGTACAGTGGGGATGAAGAAAATCTCGTTCCGGATCTTCCTGAAAACAAAAAAGCAAACAGAGACCGAAGCTCAACAAGCTCTTAACAGAAGAGTAGAATTTAGAATCGCTACCCCTGATGATGTAGCACAAGAAAAACCTCAAGGTCCTGAAGCGGGAAAAGGTGCTCCTAATCCTCCCAGAACAGGAACAAAATACAGCGGAAGCAGAAATACAGGATATAAACACTTACACAACCTATTCAAGTCCTATTTCGTTTGTACCACTATGAAGATTCAATCAATAATTGTTTCACTTGTCATATTTTGTTGCTTTCCAATGAAAGTAAATCCCAGTTAACACTATCTGTTAGTGGTTTGGTCAAGCAAGAATCCAGACTATATATCGCTGTGTTTGATAATGCTGAGAATTTCCTGACTGAAAAATATTCTATGCAAAAAAATAGCCACAACAATTGATGTGGCTATTATTGAAATCAATGATTTACCTTTTGGTACATATGCGATTAGCGTATTTCAAGATTTGAATGCAAATGAAAAACTGGATAAAAAACTATTTGGCATACCTGCGGAACCTTATGGATTTTCAATAAGCGCTGCCAAATTCACCAGAGCTCCAACATTCTCAGAATCTTCATTTGAATACTCAAAAGAAAGGGAATTAAAAATTGATCTCACCAAAAGGTGAATAGAGATCTATTTTCAAGATTACAAAGTAAACCTCATCCCTGCATTTGCGAAGAAAATATTCGTTCTTGCAGGATTAGTTACTTCGTCTTTATTAAAATATTCAGATACACCGAATTTATATCCCGCATCAACAAAAAAGAAAAGGATATCTACACCAAGGCCTCCATTCCAGCTCCAATGAAGTTTATTGTATGTGTCATCGTTTATCTCAACGCCCAGGAAGCTATGATCAGAATGACTAATAGTAAAGGCAACATCTGGTCCGGTATATAATCGGAAATTAAATATATTGCCGGATTCCAATGGTAAGGCATTGAACCCTATCATCACAGGAATCCTGATGTGACTTGCCTTGAACTCCGTGTCGAATCCAGGAATAGGATTATCAGGATCAAAATCCGTTCTAATCAGTTCCCACTGTATTCCGGGTTGCACATACAAACGGCTCCCTATCTGCAAGTCCAGACCTGCCTGGTATCCCAATTGTGATTGCCAGTGAATATCTTCAAAGTCCTCAGTCATTTTTGCGGTGTTCACTCCCACATAGGGCCGAATCGCAAATTGTCCATAAATAGTGCTTGAAATGAAAAGCATACAAGCAAAGATTGCAACTGTGTGTTTCATAGTTGTTAATTTAAAATAACGTAAATAATAAAATCAAGTTTGCACACTATTTAGATACGAATCTTAATATATAATCAGGCAGATACATCATATAAATTCACATTAAAACAAGTACTAAAATGAAAAAGTTGATTGAATGTACCAATATTTAAGACTGAATTTTAAACATAATTCAATCGTTAATTGCAATTAAATTTTAGCAATCAATAAAAATAATTCACTGAGATGTAACCTGAACAAAGATGCTGCTGTCATATGCTATGAACACACAATAATTAAACAATTAAAATTAAATATCATGAGCCCGGAAACAATTGCAGTATCCATTCCATTAGCCTTCTTTCTTATGATTTTTGCTATAAGATATCTGGTAAACAGAGAAAAACTAGCGATGATCGAGAAAGGAATTATTACAGATTACTCCCAGAGAAAAAGAAAAATTTCAGTTATCAGATGGGGATACTTGATGATCGGCATAGGACTCGGACTATTATCATCCTTTATCATCACAAAATTAGCAGGCCTGGCTGAGGACGAAGCACCGGCAATTTATTTCTCCATGATTTTCATATTAGGCGGTATTGGACTTGTCATGGCACATAAAGTAGAGAAAAAAGAAACTCGTGAAGAGGAATTGTTGTAAACAGCATAAAACAGGGCAAAGCATCCTCCTCTTCAGGGGGTTTGCCTGTTTAAAGATCATGTCCTTAAGAGTTTGCCTTACGTTTGGTGATTTGCCGGCAATTCCAGATAGAGCTGCAAAACTTCCTTGATATTATTAAATATTCTGTTTTCTGAATCAAGGAAAGTAGTCAAATTGATCCAGGAAGCTTCTTCGATATCTTCTTCCTTTTGTGCAAATAAGTCTTTATCCTGAGAAAACATTAAGAACCAGGTGCATATTTTAAGAACCCGTTTTCCTTTTCCAGTGCGGTAGGTATGATAGGTCGTGCATAGATGTCTGTCAGTCTGCAGATGAAGAATACCTGTTTCTTCTTTGACTTCACGTGCAGCTGTTTGAAGTATATTTTCTCCGGGATCCATTTTACCTTTAGGCAGATCCCAAAATCCCCGTCTGAATATTAAAAGCACTTCAGCCTCAGGATTAACCACCAGCCCCCCTCCTGCCTCCATAATAGTGTAAAGAGAACTGAAATCCCTGAAGGCTTCTACTACATCCCTGCAACCAATAACCACTTCACAGTCAGGACCCGTCTTTTCAAGCAAGTCAATGTAGTTAAAGAAGAATTTTGACTTCCCCAAATAATTTGCTTTAATCTGTCTGTATTTGCTTGGCGGATAATCCTGCATCCCCTCTCTGGTGGTCAGAATCAATGGGGCATTATTGATATATATTTTGTACATTTGGCTCCTCAAAAAATTAAGCGTAGGCAATGATAAATCGGGCTATTCCTATCGCAGAAATGCTGCTCCAAATAAACGCAATAAAACTGAGTCCCCAAAATCCCTTTACCTGGGCATCAGGAATTAAGTCTCCTATTTATTGTGATAATCGGATTGTTCTTTCACATCCTGATGTACGAAATTTTGTTGCAGAATCATTTATTGAAGCTTCGAAAGATTTTGCGCCCTTCAATGTCATTGCAGGAGTAGCTACAGCAGGGGTACCCCATGGAGCCATTCTTGCATACAAGATGAATCTTCCTTTCATTTATGTAAGAGATAAAAGTAAAAGTCATGGCAGACAGAATCAAATAGAAGGTGAGTTGCCTGAAAATTCAAGAGTTTTAGTCATTGAAGATCTTATTTCCACCGGAAAAAGCAGTCTGGCAGCAATTGAACCATTAAGAGAAGCAGGAGCAGCCATAGCGGGAGTGCTGGCTATTTTTACATATCAATTACCAGTGGCGGAACAGGCTTTTAAAGAGGCTTCCGTAGATTTCCGTACCCTATCTGACTATACCACTCTCCTGGATATTGCAATTAAAAGTAAATACATTACTGAGGCTGAAAAAGGGCTTCTTTCAGCATGGCGCAAGGACCCTGAAAATTGGCAGGGTTATTGATATTTGATTTAGATACAAATCATAAGTACTGATTATATATATGCAAATTTTAACTGAAAAGTCCTTTGAGTTTCTGGAAGCTTACCTAAATAATGCATCACCGACGGGTTTTGAATCCGCAGGCCAAAAAATATGGATAGAATATCTTACTCCCTATGTAGATGAATGGGATAGCGATCATTATGGAACTGTATATGGTATCATCAATCCCGGTCAGGATTACAGAGTGGTAATCGAAGGACATGCAGATGAAATTTCATGGTTTGTTAACTTTATCACGGATGATGGATTTTTGCATGTAATCCGCAATGGAGGTTCGGATCATATGATCGCTCCTTCCAAAAGAGTTGATATCCACACTCCAAAAGGCATTGTAAAGGGAGTTTTCGGCTGGCCTGCTATTCATACAAGACATGGAAAGGATGAAAATATCACCCCTACTATAGAAAATATTTTTATCGATATCGGGGCAAAGAATAAAGAAGAGGTATTGTCAAAAGGAGTACACGTAGGTGCAGTCATAACATATGAAGACACATACATGATGCTGAATGATAGATTTATAGTGGGTCGCGCGTTGGATAATAGAATGGGAGGATTTTGTATCGCTGAAGTTGCAAGATTGATAAAGGAACAAGGCATCGTTTTGCCTTTCTCACTATATATCGTCAACTCAGTACAGGAAGAAATTGGCCTTCGCGGAGCTGAAATGATTGCCAAAACTATCAATCCAAATGTGGCTATAGTGACTGATGTCACTCATGATACCGGAACCCCGCATATGAATAGTAAGAAACTAGGAGATGTCAAATGCGGTAAAGGTCCGTCTGTTACATATGCTCCTGCTGTGCACAATAAGCTACTTGCTTTAATATTAGAAACTGCAGAGGAAAATAATATTAACATACAGCGTGAAGCTGCATCGAGATCTACCGGAACGGATACGGATGCATTTGCATATGCTAATGGGGGCACACCTTCGGCTTTAATCTCACTTCCATTGAGATATATGCACACAACAGTAGAAATGGCCGATAAGTCAGATGTTGAAGATGTAATAAAACTCATTCTTTTTACTTTACAAAAATTGGAAAGCGGACAATCCTTTAAATATCTCTAAGTTGAAAACTCAGTACCCGGAAAGGCTAAAAACCATTTTTTTTGCCGGATGCCAAAGAGTTTTTACTTACGGAGTATTACAGTCCATTCTGGCTTTTTCCTTTTATGCTGCGAGCTGTTTGGCATTGAAATGCGTTTTTTCATGGGATTATGGATTTCTGATAATCATCGGAACGCTGGGTGTATACAATAGCCATCTGCTTATCAAAGGCTATTTGAAGAATGGAAAACTTCCTATCTTTTATATTGTTTTTCTGCTGATTCTTTCACTGCTTGCCATGTATATTCTATTCAATTTCGCAAACAGAATTGAATATTTTAGACATCTTTTCATTCCGGTAATTATTTCCATTTTATATCTACTGCCAATTTCGAAAATCATAAGCTCACGATTCATTCCTGGCTGGATCAAACCCGTATCTCTTGCTGTTTCATGGACCTGGATTTGTGTCGGACCTTTACATTACTTTGATATTCAGACCATCTTTTTTCTAAGTAGTATCTTCTTTTTAATCCTGGCAAATGCTCTGATGTTTGATGTCAAGGATATAGAAATGGACAAACTTATGAATAAATCAACTTATGCCAACAGGTATGGATGGAAGCTTACTCAGCTTACGGCCTTCATCAGTTTGATTATTAGTATCATCATGATTGGCTTATTCTACCAGAAATTTTACCCGGGAGTTTGGGTAGCTCCTTTAATGTTGGGTCTGTATTACATTCCTATAAAAATATAAAAACAGAGTCTCCTCAGAACCATTATTATTGGTTTCTGGATGGAGCTCTGTTTTTATTTCCTGTTGCTGTCTATCTTATACACCTGATTTCTGACAGACTGTAATATCGTATTTACTTTATTTCATGAACTATCAACAGTGGCAGCTCTGTGTGTAATGCCAGTTGTCTGGTCATGCTGCGGTGGAATAATGATTCAATGAAATTGTAATTCTTACGGATCATCACTAGTAAATCGGTGGGATTATCACTGATAAACTCTTTGATTCCATCCTCAATATCTTCATGATAGTTAATACTGGCAGATATTTGAATATCAGGGAATAAAGACTGGAAATTAGTTTTTAGAGGCAATTTTTCTTCTTCAACCTGCTCATCATAAGGGTCTACAATATGAAGGAGGCGAAGATTTGCCTTTTCAACCTGTACAACGTCCTGAAGAACTGCGAAATCAACCCTGGATTCCAAACCTAATGTGAAATCAGCACAAAGCGTTACATGCTTTATTGGAGACTGGACATAACTATCCGGTACTGCGATGATTGGCTTTTTCACATTTCTAATAATATTCGAAGTGTTACTTCCCAAAAGAGCAGCTTTCAGTCCTGTGGCACCTTTGGTACCCATAACGACCAAATCCACCCCTTCTGATTCGCACATCAAATCAATAATCACAAGTAAATCGCCATGAACAGCTTTGGTGGTAATCTGTAATCCATCCAGATTTAATTCATTATGCATTTTAGTAAGAACTTCTTTGAGTCCTCCTTCTGCACTTTCTTTCAAAATTTCTTTCATTGAGAGCAATACAGTCTGGTTACTGTAAGGCAAAGTATAGGCATTCAAAACAATCAATTCTGCTCCTGTGCTTTTAGCAAGCTCAACAGCATAAACGATTGCCTTCCAGGAATTAACAGAAAAGTCCGTTGTTGCAAGTATCTTTTTCATATTGGCTGAGTTGTTCGATTCGTTGTAAATATAATGGAATACTTAGTTATCCGCTCTCAATTTTATGTGAAATTGATATTAATCATTCGCGATCAATAATAAATAATAATATACTTACATAATAGCGCGATGCAAATTAGCATGGTGTAGAGCAAATGCCAGCTCAGAGCATGGTATGTACTTAAAGAAATCTGAAAACGTTTTCGTATGATGAATATCATAATTAATTTCTCACACAGAAAAGCAACCACTGTACCTGCGACTATTCCCACCAAACCAAAATAGTATAGCAGACAGATACTGAGGCCAACATTAAGCATTATCTCTATCACAGAAACTTTGAAAATAAGCCCGTACATCCCTTTTGCCAATAAAATAGATTGTGGAAATATTAGCCGGCTTATCACCAGTAAAAGCATAACATCAAATAATATTACACTGTCAATAAATCGTTCACCATAAAACCAATCAAAGAGATATGTACTGGAGAGGACTAAAGCAATGCTGACAGGAAATAGTACATGCATCCAGGATAACGCTCTTTTTTTTAATTGTGCTAAACCTGATTCAGTGGAACTGGATATAAGTGGTATCACCGCTCCGCTTAGCGCCACTGAGGCAGCCAGCGAAAGCGGCAATTCCCGGGCTCCATATCTAAAAATCGCGAAAATTTCTTCATCGTCACTCCAGATTTTTACCAGCCAACCATCCGTCACCACTGCGAGTCCTGCCATTAATGAATATCCTATCAAGGGAAGGGCTGTCCTTATTGCTGAAGTAATACCTGAAAAATTCAAACCCGATCCTTTGCCGGAATAAGCAGCCTGTGTCGTACCTGCAATAAGCACTGCTCCAAAAATACCCAGTGAAAGCAGCAGGTTATCCAATACTGACCCTTGTACCCAAAACAAAATAAATATGGTTACATATATATTAAAATATAATATATTAAACAGCATCAAATTCTTATACTGATGCATTCTGTAAAATAGAAAAGGTAAAAAAGCGGAAAATACATTCCCCACCATCCAAACCACAAAGAACAAATAAATTGCAAACCCTATTTTCAGGTCATCCCAGATAAAAGGGTACATAAGCAACATACAAATTGCCCAGGCAAATGATAATAAGGCTTTTGACCGGAAAATATTCCAAAGAATCTCAGCACGCTTAGCGGGAGTTTCATCCTGTGAAGACCGAAGAGATGATTGAAGAAGACCATTTGACCAAAAAAAAGTCCCTATGTAGCCAATGTAGAAGAGCCATTCTATCTTGCCAATTTGCTCCAGGCTCAACATACTCTGAGCAATCAATATACTGCCAATTAAAACAGCTGCCTGTTTGAGTAAAAAACTTAATTGAAACTGTCTTACAGGATCATTCAGGAATTGGCTGATATGGCTTGAATTGAATTTCAATAATTCATTACATATTCTTTGAAACTAACTCCATAATCTGAGAGCTCTTTCAAAACAGGTTTATAAACTTCGGCCTGAATAGGAATTACAACCCCTCTTGGTACATCGTTACCTGCCAGTAAATGCCTGATAAATATTCCCATCGGAAGTCCGACCAATCGACTCATGGCAGTATCGCTAGAATTGCTGCCTTCCTGGATAAGCGTGGAGGTTACAAATTTCCTTTGATTGCCCATCATGTATTCAATCTCATGTTGCATGATTATCATATCCTTCTCATCAGGTCCCAGTTTCCATTTTTCCAGTAATAATTTTTCAAGCACATCAGCTGGAGAGCCACTCTTTATGGCTAACTTTTCATCACTGAAAAGACCCAGCCATTCCAGTTTATCCAATTCCTGCGCTGCAGCAGGTAATCCACAAACCCTCGCAACCTGCTCTCTGACTCCTCCTTTGCCACCAAAAGTTAGACATTTCATCAATTGCTTAAAAGTCATTTCTGAAGCATTGGGAATCTGAAATAATTCATCAGTCATTCCCAGCTTAATCAGACAATTCCATGCACTACAAAATCCGGTACCCCGTATGGTGCCTCTGATGAGAGTCGGGACATTTTCTAAACCATAAATGGGAATATAAGCCAGCGAGTTTCGATTTGCATAAGCCTCCCAGGAACCCGCCCCGGGAACTTCGATAGGTCTGATTTGTTCAAAAACACGCTGATAGGGTATAAAACGCAACTGCCCATTTTCAATGTATTGTGCTGTCCCCTGCCCTGCCAGCACCACATTTCTGGGGGCCCATGAAAATTTATAATGCCAGGGATTGTCGTCATGCTCAGGAGCAACCAATCCACCGGTATAAGACCTGAATGCAGTTATTACACCTTCTTTTTCTCTGATTTCATCTAACAATAGCATTGCTGACATATGGTCTATACCCGGATCAAGACCAATTTCACACATGAACGTAAGACCTGCTGCTCTGACTTCAGCATTCATAGCCTGAACGGCATCGCTGGTGTAAGAAGCATTGACCAGATGTTTTTTAAATTGGAGACAATCGCGGGCAACTTCAATATGCAATTTTGGTGGCAACATAGAAACAACCAGATCCGATTCCTTTACCAGGCTTTGTCTCAGCTCTGCATTCATTGCATCAAGCTCTACAGCCCTTGCACTGGAATGCCCGCCGGCCTTAGAAAGTGCCAGTGAATAGTCAGCATCTGCGATGGTAATTGTCCATTGCTGTGCAGCAGCATACGACAATAAATATTGTATTAAAGCTGTAGTGGAGCGGCCTGCCCCAATGATTAAAATGTGCCTCATGAATGGTTCCTTGTATTAAGCAGTGCGAAAATATTGTTATTTATTCATTATTTTTAACGCCCCTTTACCTTAAATACAATCCATGAAGGTTCTTCAAAATCAATTTACTGCATATGTGTTTGATAATCAGTCAGAACTCACTCCGGAAGAGCAGGAATTACTACAGACCGCAGCCACGTTTACTAAAAATGCATATGCTCCTTACTCTCAATTCATGGTTGGAGCTGCGCTGAGATTAGACAATGGACAAATAATAGGTGGTGCAAATCAGGAAAACGCATCATTCCCATTGTGTATTTGCGCTGAGCAAGCTGCTTTGAGTCATTTTGGTTCCAATTATCCGGATCAGAAAATAACACAAATTGCTATTACAGCTACCTCGAAGAAGTCAGCCCTGGATCATCCTGTTTCACCTTGCGGGTCGTGCAGGCAAGTACTCTGTGAATATGAGAGCAGACAAAATCAGGCCATTGAGATTATTCTACAAGGAAATGGTGGGCCGATTTTTAAAATCAACTCTGCACATGATCTCTTGCCCTTGTCCTTTGACGGCTCGATACTATAACGCTATCTGAGTTTGCTTTGCAGTGCACTCCATCCCCCACCGTTGTACACTTCAGTGTAGCCGGCACTTTGAGAATTGATTTTGCGGAAGCGCTGCGCATACCTGATGCACAGCAAGTGATGACAGCTTTATCTTTCTTTATTTTCGAAAGATTATTGCTTAGAGTCTGCAATGGAATATTGACAGAACCTTTAAGATGTCCTTCCTTAAACTCAGCCGGTGTCCGGACATCAATAATCTGAGCACCGTTTTTCGCTAAAGCTTTATAATCTGTAGCCGGGCCTAAGCCAAGCAAATTTTTGATTGATTGAAACATTATTTTTTTTAACTAAAAAGTTTAGAATTGGGCATTTACATCCAGCCAGCTGCCTCCGTTTTCACAGTCAACGCCGCAGCTTTTTAAGAAATTAGTAGCCTGGCCGCTTCTGTTGCCACTGGCACAACACAATATAATAGGCTGGTCCATGGATTTGATATCTTCCAACTTGCTTTGAACTTCCTGTAATGGAATATTGATACTGCCTGCTACATGTCCTCCCTGAAATTCAGCGGGAGTTCTTACATCGATAATTGTTTTTGCCTGGTTATTCATTTTCCTGAGTTTTTGATGTTGTAGAAACTGATTTTGATTTAAAGTTGCTGAATAAAAGTCCACCCATTAATGCTCCATATGCAGTCATATTAAATGGATTGGAGGAGATACTGCAGCTACCTGATGAGCAGCCGACAAAATGATAATACAGCGCTCCGAAAATGGAGCCAATTGCAAGACCAATTATAGTCCACTGATATTTTTTGACAAAAGTCATATTGTTATTTAATTGAATGAAACTTGATTTAATGAGCTGATTTATTTCGGGTAGAAATGCCGAATGGGTAATACAGGGGACAGAAACTGATAAAACTGGTGACAATAAAAATACCTGCAACCACAAGTAAAATAATGGCAGTCAATCCTGAAATAACACTAGTAAAGTATAAGACAATAACCAATGCGGCCAGAAGTATCCTTACTATTTTGTCGGTTGTTCCCATGTTGGCGTTCATAAAGCTGATTTTTGTTTGAATAATACATCAAAGATCAGCTATTCGGGAAAGGATCTGCGTGACAAAAGTTACAAAGCTCTGAGGAGTTTGATTTGATTTCTGTATAGCAATACTTTTTGATCATTTTCCAGCTTCTTAAGGAGTCTCGAGATGACCACTCTGGAAGTTGCCAGCTCGGAGGCAATTTGTTCATGTGAGAGATTGACCAAAGAAGATCCCGTAGCTTTAGATTTTTCTTTCAGATAGTGAACAAGTCTTTCGTCCAGCTTTTGGAAAGCAATCTGATCTATAGTTTTGAGTAATTCATTAAATCTATTACGGATAGTTCTCATTACGAAATTTTTCCAGGAAGGATATTTTACCAACCATTCATCCATAACAGCAATAGGAATGAGGAGCATATCCACATCATCCTCAGCGACAGCCCTTATCTCAGAAGCTTGTTGCTGCATGCAGCAGGTGAATGTCATAGCACAACTCTCATTTGCCTGAACATAATACAGAAGCAGTTCCCTTCCTTCATCGTCAAGCCTTACAATTTTAACCGTTCCGGTCAAAATTATTGGCATGAACCTCACCGTCTGTCCAATTTCCATGATAATATCTCCGGATTTGACACTCATTTCTTTTCCTGTAGATTCCAGTTCTGAAATCAGAGCGCTTTCAAAAATTTGCTTGAATGCCTGTAAAGCTGCCATATTACTTTATGAATTATAGTCAAAAAGCTAAAGGTATATAATCAATTATAGTTTTGAGATAATAGCTTTCAGGATTGCAGTAAAGAGCAGGACATTATTTATTAACGGAAAGAAAAATATCTATGATCGCATTATCCCTGTCAGCAGACCGTTCATCATATACCTCAAAATCTACAATATATGTTCTGTCGGGGACAGCGCCTCCTATAGATTTCCAGGCAGTTGTTGTGCATTCAGGGATCTCTCCATGAACTGTAAATTTGGCATACATACCTGACGGAATCTCTAAACTTTCCAGTCCATCAGGAACTTCGGTTCCTTGTATGACCTTACAACCAACAAAGTATTGAAATGAGCCTTCGAACTCCTCATCATATGAGTGATAGACAGCCAGGATTTCATTCCCAATTTTGTTAGGAATTATATCGTAAAAATCGCTGTCTTCAAATGTTTGCCATAATTGACCATATGCTTGTCTGGATATATCATCCTGATTTGATTCATTCGCTTTCAGGGTCAGACCGATCAGGTGGACGGTTTTAAATTGTATAACTTCCATAAATTCTAATAATTATTGCAGCAAGCTACAGTACAACTGATGTACGGATTTTAGATGGATGATTGATTTTAATTCCCTGGATTATGAAAGATTTGCCCGCTTAAACTTTTCTAATTATTGAGAATCAAATTTTAATCGCACTATAATAATGGTTGCCCCCTTCATCTTCAAATGTATCAATCAATTTTAATCCTGATGAAGAAAGAATTTCAGTATACTTCTCAGCACCAAGGGAAAAAGAATTATGCCCTGTTAAAACATCTGTCCACTCTGTATTTTGTGAAGGAGATGTGAAAAGTAATTTTCCTCCGGGATTCAAAGCCTCTGAAGCTTTATTTATTACTTTTTCCTGAGCCTCTTTGGATAATAAAAAAATCAGGCCCCAGGAGATGATTGCGTCAAATGTTCGATTAAAAAATTTGGAGTCTTCAACTGAATCACAAGCAACTTGAGCATTCGGAAAATTTTTCTGAAAAGCCTTGCTCAAAGTTGATGAGGCATCAATTCCAAAAACCTCCATTCCTTCATCCAGCAGTACTTTCGAAATTGGAATACCTGTCCCGCAACCAAGATCTAAAACAACTGCATCCTTAGGAAGTGATCTTGCCCATTTTCTTACAGCCGATAGGCCGATTGCATTATTGCTTAGTTCACGATGTGAAATGAATTTTGTGGCTACTTTCTCATAACCGTTTGATTTATCCATTTCAGTCATAATGACTTTATATCTTCAGCAATTAAGCTCATATCATTATTAAGTTGATGACCTCCACTCTTTATTTCACGTAAAGTTGCTGCAGGAAGATGTCGGGCATATTCTCTGAAGTGATCAAATGGAACAACTTCATCATCCAGGCAATGATACAGGAAAACCGGAACGTCCTGAGGCAATTTATCTACCAAATTTTCTATCAATTTAAGGCCTTGCTTCCAATCTTCATCCCCACTCCAGAAAGGTGTTGAAATAAGAAATAGGCCGGCAAACTTTTTTTGAGTTGGATTTTCTGAAAGGTATTTCAAAATCATAGAAGCACCCAGAGAATGTCAACCAAAATGATTTCTCCCGTCAGTGAAGAAAGTGCTTCATGAATTTGATTTATCCTTCCAAAATCAGGAGATGATTCATCATCTTCCAGGAAAGGATAATGTACTGTAAAAGATTCACCTAAATTTTTCCGCAATGAATCGGCTAGCAATGCATCTGCCTTAAAATCTTCCTCTCCGCCGCCCCCATGTATTAATAATACTTGTTTTTGCATATCGAAAGCACTTTATTTTTCTTAAATAAACAATAAAAACTCAGAAAGCTTGCACGAGTTCAGACCTATTTTCACTGAGCTGCTTTTATTAATTAAATATCTGCCACTTCTGTTTCTGATTCTCCATATGTGCGAAAAAAATATGTGTTATTAGTTGCGAACGCGAAAATCAAGCACTTAAATGATGGAACCTTTGTACCTTCAGACACGCAAAAATTAAAAAGTCTGATTGTCGATAACATGACATTTGATAAAAAAAATACATCTTGTATTAACTATCGCCAAAAATGAAAAACTTAACACTCTATTTATTTCTTGCTATATTATTATGCATTGCTTCAAATGCATTTGGTCAAAAAGTAAGTTTCCAGGAACCTATTGACACACTTAAGATGTATAATATAGAACTTACCGATGGGACTATTATTATATGTAAAATTCTACAAAAAGACTCAGTTCAATTGGTAGTTAAAACTGCATCAATTCAACAAATTGAAATTCCAATAATAAAACTCAAAAGCATAACTGAACTTAATATATCAAATTTCAAAAACGGAAAGTATTGGTTTCCTAATCCAAATTCGACAAGGTATTTATTAGGACCATCTGCATTTAATTTAAAGAAAGGAGAAGGGTATTATCAGAATAGTAATCTGATATTTAACTCTTTCAATTATGGTATTACAGATAATATTTCAATCGGAGCGGGTCTTGAACTATTATCTTTAATCTCTGCAGGTAGTGTTAATCCAATTTTTTTTATCAATCCGAAGATAGGTTATAAAATAACCGATAAGTTTCACGCCGGAGGAGGAGTTTTGCTTGGAACTACGCTATCTGGTGGTTTGGGAATAACTTATGCGATTGGAACATTTGGAACTCCAGACCACAATCTTACAGGCAGCATTGGATGGGGATTTATAGGAGGTAGATTTTCTAAAAATCCTACAGTTACTGTTTCTGGAATGACACGAATATCTAAAAAGGCGGCCTTAGTAACAGAAAATTGGTTCATTCCCGGTAGTGAGTATTCAAAATATTATTCATATGGTATCCGATTTTTCGGAGAAAAGCTTGCAGTGGACTTAGCATTCATCAACAATTCATGGATTTCAGATTATATTATTTTTGGAATTCCCTATATCGACGTTGTTTTCCAATTTTAAAACCTAGCATGGTTTAATTTGTTAGGCTAATCTCCGTATTCTATTAATCAAGGCACATTCAAATAAATGCTTTTGAAAATACAATTATAGGCTCTTGTCAATTTCTCAAAGTTGAATATATTTTGTTTGAAAACTCCCAATTAAATTGGACAAATCAAGATATTTATTTCAATTGAAATTGCTGTGAAAAAACTGGATAAGTCAAATAGATAATCAAATTGACCGGGATGGGATTAACAGGATTCATATTGTCCTTTTATCGTTTCTTCAGCTGATGCCCAATTTGGAAAAACAATAACCTTTAGATTAGATATTGACAAACCTCATCCCCCTCCCTGACCGTTGTCATACTCCAAAGTGAATATTCACTCTAAATTTCGGGATCGAAATGAATAATATTGGATTAATCTCCAGAATCTGATTGTATGCCCCGAAAATTTAACCTCAAACTCAAGAAATTTACCCTCCTGGTACTGCTTCTTAATGGATTCAGTGCAGTATATGGCGGGCTTTCTCTCATACTCGACCCCACAGGAAGTAGTCTGGGGATGAGCACTGAATTGCTACAGGTCGGGCCCTTCAAAGATTTTCTGATCCCCGGACTTTTTCTGTTTAATGTGATTGGTCAGTTCAGTCTGCTTATTGCAATCATGTTGATATTTAATGCACGGTATTCAGCACATTTGGTAACATTAGAAGGAAGTATTTTGTTAGGTTGGTTGCTAATTCAAATAATTATGATTCAGACATTCAGTATGATGCAGGTAATAATGGGAATCATAGGTATGCTACTGGTAGTGCTCGGATTACTATTAATTAAACCGAGTTTACCCGTAATTAATTATTGAACTGATAAAATAATTCAATCCTCATTATGGAATTTATAGACTATTACAATGTACTGGGGCTGAGCAAAAGTGCCAGCACTGAAGACATCAAGAAAGCATATCGTAAACTTGCCAGAAAACATCATCCCGATCTCAATCCGAATGATAAGGATGCAGGATTGAAATTCCAGCGTATCAATGAAGCCAATGAAGTGCTGAGCGACCCGGAAAAACGCAAGAAATACGACAAGTATGGAAAAGACTGGGAACGTGGAGAGGAATACGAACAATATCAGAAATCCAGACAACAACATGGTGCGAGATCCGGTCGTCAGTCTCAAGCTGATTCCTTTGGTGAATATGACTTTTCTGACTTTTTTGAATCGATGTTTGGACGACAGGCCGGTCGCCGTTCCGAGGTAAAGCTGAAAGGAAATGACTACAATAGCAGCATGAAACTAAGTCTTGAGGAAGCCTACAAAACGCATCAGCAAACATTCAATCTGGATGGAAAAGCCATCAGAATAACCATTCCGGCAGGAATATCGGACGGACAAACAATAAGACTAAAAGGTCAGGGGGGCAAGGGTCTCAATGGAGGTCCTGCCGGCGACTTGCTCATTACTTTTCAAATCACCAACAACACGCCATTTAGCAGAGAGGGCGATGATTTATTTATAACCAAAGAAATTGATCTCTTTTCTGCCGTTCTGGGTTCAGACGTAACAATTGATACAATGAATGGCAAAATAAAACTCAAAATTGCAGCAGGAACACAGAATGGATCCAAAGTTAGATTGAAAGGAAAGGGGTTTCCTGTCTATAAAAAAGAAGGGCAATTCGGAGACTTGTATATAACTTATCAGGTGAAAATTCCTTCAAAACTCAACGAACAACAAAAGAAACTGTTCGAGGAGCTGGCCAGGATATCATTCTGATTCATTCAAATTAAATAATTTAAAATTAATAAGCATCATGGAATCTTTGCACGAATATGAACTGGACCTGGAATGGAATCACGACCGTAAAGGTACATTAGTATCCTCTGAATTGCCCTTGCAAATAGAAGTGGCGACCCCTCCTGATTTTCCAAAAGGCATGCCGGGAATCTGGTCACCGGAGCATCTATTCATCGCATCCATAAACAGTTGCCTAATGACAACATTCCTGGCCATCGCCGAAAATTCCAAACTTGAATACACTCATTTTAGCTCACATGCGAGTGGCAAAGTGGACAAGGTGGATGGCAAGTATCAGGTGACAGAAATTACCCTGAAACCTGTAGTTACAATACCTGAAGGTGGAAATCAGGAAAAAGCGATCCGCATCATTGAGATGAGCGAGAAGAATTGTTTAATTTCTAATTCTGTAAAAACCACAATCCATTTGGAGCCAAGTGTCAATTTTTCATAGCATTATGTACTTTTGATAAGTGAATAATTAATGATTCACCTATCCGCTAATGTCAAAAGAAAGATTGTTCATTAAAAACATGGTATGCAGACGCTGTATCATGGCTGTCGAAAATGTCTTGCAGGCAATGGCAATTGAAGTTCACTCCATTCAGCTGGGCGAGGTAGAGATCTCAAATCCTCTTAATCCGAAAACAAAATTAAAATTGGCCG
Source organism: Saprospiraceae bacterium (assembly GCA_016706365.1). GTDB lineage: Bacteria > Bacteroidota > Bacteroidia > Chitinophagales > Saprospiraceae > SLDF01. Next base: position 48,003 of record JADJJU010000014.1, on the reverse strand, counting down.
AGAACCTGGAGGTGCTGGGTTTTGAACTAATTGATGACAAAAAAAGTAAACTCATCGAGCAAATTAAATCCCTGATAGTTGAAGTCGTGCATATTCAGGATGAACCTATCCGGGATAATTTATCGAGTTTGATCAGCGAAAAATTGCATTATGATTATAATTCACTCAGCAATCTGTTTTCGGAGGTGGAGGGAATTACTATTGAAAAATATTACATCGCTCAAAAAATAGAAAAGGTTAAAGAATTGTTGGTGTACAACGAATTGACACTCAGTCAGATTGCTGATCAGTTGAATTATTCCAGTGTGGCGTATCTGAGCAATCAGTTTAAAAAGGTGACAGGGCTTACTCCTACTGAGTTTAAGAATGGAAGGACCTTGAGGAGGAAATATTTGGATGACATCTAATGGAAGCGTTGGGGAAAACAGCCAGAGGGTTTAGAAGTTTAGTAGTTGAGGAGATTATTAAACAGCAGTAAAACAGCCCCACTAGATAAGGAAATGTACTTGTATTACTAAAAGCTATTTGATAACTTGTATGTAGTTATATTTCAAACCACTTGACCCTTGATCATCCAAATCTCTGTTCTTACTTTTATAGCCTTTTGATAGCTGTTAATCAACAGCCAATAATGCATTAAGAGAAGGTAGGGAAATGTACTTGAATCGCTAAAAGCTATTTGATATCTTATATGTAGTCACGTTGCATGCAACGAGACCCTTAATAATCAAAATCTCTCTGCTTACGTTTATAGCCTGTTGGTACTTGATAATTATCAGGTTAAAAAATCATCTGGCCACGACGGGAACAATCCTTATAGTTTTAGGGGAAAGCCAAATCTTACAACACTTTCCCAAAATACCATAACCTTCAGCCAAAGTATTATGGCGAAATTTGTATCAAATTAAACTGTCAAGATCATGGCTGATAAAACAAATCTGAAAGAAGTACAAAAAGTAAAGAGCATTCAAAAAACATTTCCGGTGCAGGGAATGACCTGTGCTTCATGTGTGAATCATGTTGAAAAAACATTGAAGCAGCAAGAAGGTGTTTTGACTGCGAGTGTGAATCTGGCCACTGCTACTGCCAGTGTGGAATTCATTCCCGAAAGGGTATCCGCTGAAAGCTTAAGATTAGCAGTCCAGGAAGTCGGTTATGACTTGTTTATCGATGAAAGTGAATCTGCCAAAGAGGATTTGGAAATTCAAAAATCTGATGCATACCGCAAACTGAAATTCAGGACAATTGGGGCAATGGTACTTGCAACTCCTGTGGTGATTATCGGAATGTTCTGGATGAATATGCCTTATGCCAACTATGTCATGTGGGTATTCTCCACTCCAGTAATTTTATGGTTTGGAAAAAATTTCTTTATCAATGCCTGGAAACAAGCCCGACATGGCACTGCAAATATGGATACTCTGGTAGCTATCAGTACAGGAGTTGCTTACATATTCAGTGTATTTAACACCCTTAATCCAGAATTTTGGCATGCAAGAGGAATCCATCCCCATGTTTATTTTGAAGCAGCAGCAGTAGTCATTGCATTTATTTTACTAGGAAAATGGCTGGAAGAAAAAGCAAAGGGAAATGCCTCTTCCGCTATTCGAAAATTGATGGGATTACAACCGAGTAGTGTCACTATTCTTCAGGATAATGGAGATCATGTCCTTGTTTCGATTGATTCGGTCGAAGTAGGGAATATTATCCTGTGAAACCCGGAGAAAAAATTGCAGTAGATGGTGTCGTCACAGATGGTAGCTCTTATGTGGATGAAAGTATGTTGAGTGGCGAAGCAATTGCTGTGCAGAAGTCTGTAAATGACAAAGTTTATGCGGGAACTATCAATCAAAAAGGAAGTCTTCGTTTCAAAGCTGAGAAAGTTGGCAAAGGAACCATGCTGGCAAGAATTGTAAAAATGGTAGAAGACGCTCAGGGCAGTAAGGCTCCTGTTCAGAATTTGGTAGATAAGATAGCTTCTATTTTCGTTCCGGTAGTGATGCTAATTGCAGTTTTCACCTTTGCCGCCTGGTGGATAATTGGTGGAGAGAATGGATTCACCCAGGGCTTAATGGCTATGGTGACTGTACTGATTATCGCCTGCCCATGTGCATTGGGTTTGGCGACTCCGACCGCAATTATGGTAGGTATAGGAAGAGCTGCTGAAAAAGGCATTTTGATCAAAGATGCTCAAAGTCTTGAATTAGCTAAAAACGTCAATGTCCTCATTCTCGACAAAACTGGGACAATAACTGAAGGCAAACCTAAGGTGACTGATATACATTGGGTGAATGAAAATGAATCTCTGAAGGACATTCTTTACACACTCGAAAAATCATCAGAACACCCACTTGCAGACGCAATTACAGAGCATTTGGAAGGGGCAAAAAACCTGCCTTCCGGTAATCTTCAAAGCGTCACAGGTAAGGGCGCGATTCTTAATATTCATGGCAAGCAATATTTTGCAGGAAATAAAAATTTGCTTCAGGAAAAAGAAATCAGTATTCCGTCTGAACTGCTGGAAAAATCAGAATCATGGTCCTCTGAAGCAAAAACGGTGGTATGGTTTGCTGACAATCAAAATGTCCTGGCTCTTATTGCTATTGCAGATTCTGTTAAAGAAAGTTCGGCCCAGGCAATTAGAGAACTTCAGCAAAGTGGAATTGAAGTGTATATGCTCACCGGAGACAACGAAAACACTGCTAAAGCTATTGCCAAACAAACCGGCATCCAGCATTATCAGGCTGAAACATTACCTGATCAAAAAGCAAATTTTGTCCGCGATCTGCAGCAGCAAGGGAAAGTGGTTGCAATGGTGGGGGATGGGATCAATGACAGCGCTGCATTGGCGCAGGCAGATGTAAGTATTGCCATGGGTAAAGGGAGTGATATTGCTATGGAAGTTGCAAGGATGACTATTATTTCTTCAGATCTTATAAAAATTCCAATGGCTATAAGACTCTCCGGCAAAACTGCAACAACTATCCGGCAGAATCTTTTTGGGCCTTTATCTACAACATCATCGGAATCCCAATCGCAGCCGGAATTCTCTATCCGTTCAATGGCTTTCTGTTAAATCCCATGATTGCCGGAGCTGCTATGGCAATGAGTAGTGTCAGTGTAGTAAGTAATAGTTTGAGGCTGAAGTGGGCGGGCTGATGTGATGTCTTGCAGCGGCTACGCCTTGCAAGGTGATGTTTTTCATGGTATAAACCATGAAAAAGTGATGTCTTCTTGTTTTCTTCAGCTTCGCTTCGAAAACAAAAAGGTGATGTGCTTGGCAAGTTATTTAAGGAACCTTGTGTCCTAATAATTTGCAAATTTATCGTGTGGGCAACAAGATATATATAGCTTCCTGTTGTCTCCAATCGAATTTGACATCTAAATTGGCAAATTTATTCTCTAATCACAGGCTGCCCCAAATAGCCAAAAGCCAACTGCAAAAGCTAGCTTTTTTCTATCGTTTTCATATTTTTGAAACATGGAAGAAAAAGATGAACCATTGTATCTGACTAACCGAAGTGAATGGCGCAACTGGTTATTGAAAAACCATCTTGAAGCACAATCAGTGTGGATAGTTTATTATAAAAAGAGTTCAGCAAAGAGCTCTATTTCTTATGATGAGGCAGTCGAAGAAGCGCTTTGTTTTGGGTGGATAGATAGTAAAGCCAAGCCCATCGATGAAGAAAAATATATGCAATTTTTCTCCAAACGCAAACCTAAAAGCGTCTGGTCAAAACTGAATAAGGAGCGAATAGAAAAATTGGAAAAACAAAATCTGATCATGCCCGCCGGTTGGAAGATGATCGAGATTGCAAAAGAAAATGGAAACTGGAATATACTGGACGGCGCTGAAGCCTGGATTGTTCCTGATGATCTGGAGGCAGAATTTTCTAAAGCTCCTGAAGCAAAAGAATATTTTATCAATCTCAGCAAATCCGACAAACGAAACATCCTTCAATGGCTTGTCCTCGCCCGGCGACCGGAGACCCGCCAAAACCGAATTAAAGAAATTGTCGAATTAGCCGCTCAGAAACTTAAGCCGAAGCAATTTAGATAGCTGTGATGTCTTGCGGCGGCTCCGCCTTTCAAGGTGATGTCTTTTCGTGGGGCAAGCCACGAAATAGTGATGTTTTTTTTGTTTTCTTCAGCTTCGCTTCGAAAACAAAAAGGTGATGTGCTTCGCGAGTTCCATTAGAAGAGATTTGGACTGGCTGTTGTCCGCCCCGAAAAATTAACCAAAAAAAACGAACAAAAAAAGGGCAAAAGGGGAGGCCCCCAAGGACAGAAGCCCAAGGGGGAGGCGAACCTGGGGGGAAAAGACCCAGGGGGCAAAGAAGCAGCAAGGAGAGCCCCCGGGCCGGGGGGGGGGGGTAAGTACTAAAGGAGACCCCCCCGGGGGCGGCGGGGGGGGAAAAAAAAAAAGGGTCCCCCCGGGAAAGACACGCCGGGGCGAAAGGGGGGGGAGCCGCAAAGGGGGGCAAAAGAAGCCCCCCCACCAAAAAGAAGACGGCGGGGAGGGGGACATAACTCATCATTCATCACTCATAACTCATAACGGCTGTTCCATCTCATCTCTTATATCTTATATCTCATATCTGGATTTACCCAAACTGCAATGTAAACACACTCCCCTTCCCTTCCACAGACTGAACCAAAATCTGGCCTCTATGCAATAGCATAATTTGTTTGCATAAACTTAATCCAATGCCGCTTCCACTTTTTTTTGTGCTAAAGAAAGGGACGAAAATCTTATCTAATAGTTCCGGTGCCATTCCAGAACCATTGTCCGCCACTTTTATGATGACTTTATTATGATTGCCCAAAGTAGCTGAAATGATGATTTTAGGATCAGATACATCACGAACTGCTTCAATGGCATTTACCAACAAATTAATCAATACCTGCTCGATAAGATTTGTGTCAGCTTCCAATTGCAATTTTTGATCTTGTTGCTGAATGTCCAGTTGAATATTCTTACTATTCAAGGTTGGGGACATGAGTTGTTTTACGTTCTCGAGCAAAACCCGTACAGGAATTTGTTGCAGATTCGCTGAGGCAATTTTATTTAGATTTCTGTAAACCTGTGAAAACCTCATAAGCCCTTCACTACGTCTCCTTATGGTGTCAATTCCCAATTCTATGTCCTCCAGTGCAACCGATTCAGATTCAGCTGACATCTCAGCAACACGAAGTTTTAAAGTATTGGCCAAAGAGGAAATTGGAGCAACAGAATTCATAATTTCATGCGTCATGACGCTTAGTAGTTTTTGCCATGCAAGTGATTCTGTTTCATCCAGGGCTTCATTGACATTCTGAAATGCCACCAACCTGAAAACTTTATCATCGGTATGAAATGCAGTCATAGACAAAACGAGCTTCCGGGTCTGAAAGTCTTTGGTAATGGAGACAATTTTGCTGTCACCCGTTTTCAAGGAAATAACTTCATTATACAACTCATGATCTCTTTGATTCAATGATTGAATACTCTTCAAATATGGAATTCCCAGAATAGATTTAAGCGACTCATTCATCCAGATCACTTCACCTGATACCAGTTCATATGACAAAATTCCGGTGTCAACCAACTCCAGAATTTTCGCCAGATATAGGTATTGTGTTTCTTTTTCTTTACTGATTACTTTGAATGCTGAATTGATCTGATTGAATCCTTTTCTCAGAGGCTTCAATTCTTCCGGAGCATGCCGCTCATCGAAGTGCCTTGAAAAATCTCTGTACTGAACTGAATCCAGAAATTGATTGAGCTCATCCTGCGTTTTTGTTAACATTCTGAATAATTCCCAGACCCACCATGCGGAAAAGAGGAGTATCAATACAACAAATGTCCATTGCTCCTGAATCACTAAATAAGCCGCTCCGCATAGAAGTCCGAAAATAAGAACAAGCCTGATTGATACTTTGAATTCTATTGAATTAAATTCCATATTTATTCATTCTTCTGTATAATGCTGTTCTGGTCAAACCAAGTTCTTCGGCAGCTTTTGTGATATTACCCCGATGCTTGTCAATTGCCTGCAAAATAGTTTGCTTCTCCATTTCATTCAAATTCATTGGAGACTCTGCCTGCCCGGGTATGTTTTGCTCGATTGGTGAAAATAGAATATCCTCAGCCCTCAGGGTCTCTGATTCAGCCATTATTACTGCTCTCTCCATGGCATACTGCAATTCTCTGACATTTCCCGGGAAGTTATGTCTTCTCAATTTGTCAATCGCTGAGGGACTGATTGAAATATTGCCTTTTAAATATTTGATCGCATACTGCCTGCAGAAATGATTTGCAAGAAGTTCAACGTCCTTTCCTCTGTCCCGAAGTGGAGGCACCAGAATCTCTACAGTATTGATTCTGTAGATTAAATCTTTACGAAATTGCTTTTCATCCGCCAGCTCATTCAGTGGTAAATTAGTAGCGCATATCAACCTGATATCGATAGGTATTTGTAGACTTGAACCTACTCTTGAAATGTACCTGTTTTGCAATGCAGTCAATAATCTTGCTTGTTGGTGCAATTTGATATTACCAATTTCATCCAGAAACAAGGTACCTCCATTTCCCAACTCAAATCTACCTGTTCTTTGCTCTCTGGCATCTGTAAATGCTCCTTTTTCATGTCCGAATAATTCGCTCTCAAAGAGTGATTCGGTAAGGCTTCCTACATCGACTTTAATGTAGGATTTGTTGGCTCGCAATGAATGCTGATGGATAGCTTTTGCAATCAGATCTTTCCCTGTACCATTTTCACCAAGTATAAGAATATTGGCATCTGTGGGCGCTACTTTCCTGATTTTGAGGAAAATATCCTGCATAATATCAGATTCTCCCAGGAGTTCTTTTCCGATTATCTGATCTTCTGATGATATATTATTCCTGGAGGTAGTCGGATTCCCTTTCGCTTTTAATGTTTCTTTAATAGTAGAAAGCATCCGTTCATTGTCCCAGGGCTTTACTATGAAATCTGAAGCGCCGTCCTTCAGACATTGAACTGCAAGGTCTATATCACCATATGCAGTGATCATAACAACGCATACTTCAGGCCTTAGTGACTTTATCTTTCTCAACCAAAAGAGTCCCTCATTTCCGGTGTGAATAGATGAATGAAAATTCATATCCAATAATATCAAATCGATACCGGGGGAGGCAAGGAGGGCCGGCAGCTCTTCGGGATGTCTGCTTGTTTGGACTAGTTGCACCTCAGTCTTCAGCATTAATTTTACTGCTGTCAAGACATCAGGATCATCATCCACAACTAATATTCCGGCCTTTCTCAAATCCATTTTACTCCTATTTTTTAAATCTATACATACCAACAAGCCTTCATATTCCTAAGGGGTGACTTCTTGCGTCGCTTCGCTTGCCAGGTGAGGTCGAGGTTCGCTTTGCTCACTGCGCCCCAGGCATCCTTTGCCAGCGGCAAAAGGTGGCATTCTTGCCATCTATGATGTCAAGAGTGACGTCCTTCTCAATATTCAATAATACCCTTTTGATGAGTGTTTCCAATAGCATGCTGTTTTCCCACACTTGCTCTGAGTAGCTTCCAGCTACGAGCACACTCTCCGCTCCTACCCGGCTGTTTGGCGGTTCTCACTCATCACTCATAACGGCTGTTTCACCTCATCTCTCATATCTCATATCTCATATCTCATCTCTCCATTCCTCACCGAACCAACCTAATTACCCCCGAATATCTCTCCTTTTTCCATTCCCCTCTCTCATCCAACACCTCTACATCAACAAAATAATTGTAATAAGCTGCTGGACAATAATCATTCCCACAAGTACCATCCCAGGGCTTGGGATCAATTAAACTAAATAAATAAACCGATTGACCCCAGGGATTAAAGATGGCTGCATTGATTACCTCATACGCATCACAGGTTGTTCTCCAAATCCAGCCCTGGTCAGTAGTACCGGTTTTCAAATCCAGTTCTTCTGCAAAATAAAACTCACAGCTTTGGCAATCATCAGGATGTACAAATGTACTTAATGTAGTTTCACACACACCATTTTGTAAAGTCACAATATAATCCCCGGGAGCTGTAATTTCAGGATCCGGAAAAGTTGAACCGTTATTCCAAATCAAGGATTTAACATTTCTCAAATCCTTGACCTCTATCCAAATAGTTTCATTTTCACATATATAATAATCAGGGGCAAGCGTTGCTTCCGGCATTGGCAGTACTTTGACAAAAAATTTACTGCCTATTTTACATTTTCCTGTTTTGTCACTGATTTGCACAGCATAGTTGCCAGTGCTCTCAATTACATATTTCAGCTCCTCTGAGCCATCCTGCCAGATTACATTGAACTCTTCATCTTCAGGAAAATTAAATATCACCGCCTCACCTTCACAAAGGCTCAGGTTTTGTGGTAATTCCGCATCTGGTGTAGTGGCCACAAATAGCGACCTGCTAAATGAGTCCAACTTACCATCCATCTCGAGAATATGTGTTAGCTGTATCCAGCCCCCCCTTTTGCATGAAAATGGGTATTGTAATGAGTCAATGATTTCACCAGATTCATAAGTAATTCGCCAGCGGCTATTACTTTTCCATTTTTCTACCTCCTGATGAAATCTGATCATTTCACCGGTACAAACCGTGTCTTTTAAGGTATCGAATTTGGCGGGCCTTTCAGCCATTAAGTCCTCATTTATAGCGGAAAGAGTGAGAGGTAATAGCCCCAGAAGTAAAAATATGATAACTATAGGTCTTAAAAACTGAAAGACATTCAAAGTTCTTTTTACAGAAACATTCAAAATGTCTGAATCATAATATTTCGCTTTTTTTCCAATCTCCAAATATTGTCTCTGTGATATCATGCAGTGCTCCTCTTCAAAATTTGGTTACAAGATAAGCAAACGAGAATTGTATGGACAAGTTGTATTCTATTTTAACTTAAAGCATGTATCATAAACTCCTTCCATCTTCAAATTAACTCAAAATTCAAGCCTCACTCTTTCTTATTTGATGAATTTTGATCAATTTGCCCGCCAAAGCTGGAAATCAATTATCTCACATCAACTAATTAAGCATTCTATGGCTTCTGATATTGACATCGCACAGTCCATTCAACTCAAACATATAAGGGAGATCGCAGCACAATTAAATCTTCCTGAAGATGATATTATACCTTATGGAAAATACAAAGCCAAAATTCCACTCAAATTCATCAATACCGAAAAAGCGAAACAAAGTAAGCTAATACTTGTGTCTGCCATCTCCCCTACTCCTGCCGGTGAAGGAAAGACCACTATGTCAATCGGATTGTCACAAGGACTTAACAGAGTGGGTAAAAAAACAACTGTTGTCCTGAGAGAACCCTCACTGGGACCCGTGTTTGGAATGAAAGGAGGAGCCGCAGGTGGTGGCTACTCCCAGGTGCTGCCTATGGAAGATATCAATCTGCATTTTACCGGTGATTTTGGTGCAATTGAAAAGGCTCATAATCTGCTTTCTGCTTTGCTGGACAATAACCTTCAAAATAAGAAACACAGTCTCAACCTCGACACCAATACCGTTCGTTGGAAACGAGTAATGGATATGAATGACCGTTCCTTGCGAAAAATGATCATCGGGATGGGAGGAAGTGGCAACGGGGTCCTTCGCGAGACCGGATTTGATATTACTGCCGCATCAGAAATTATGGCCATTCTTTGTCTTTCAAATGATCTTAATGATCTGAAGAGAAGAATGGGCAATATTTTCATCGGTTTTGACAAGGATAAAAAACCCATTTATGCGAGAGATCTAAAAGCAAATGGAGCTATGGCAGCTTTGCTGAAAGATGCTATCATGCCCAATTTGGTACAGACATTGGAAGGATATCCCGCCATTATCCACGGCGGACCTTTTGCCAATATTGCTCAGGGAACGAACACTGTGATTGCTACAAGAATGGGATTGTCTCTTTCGGATTATGTAGTAACTGAAGCTGGATTTGGTTGTGATCTTGGAGCTGAAAAATTCATGGATATTAAATGTGTCAGCGCAGGTCTCGCTCCATCCGCCGTCGTTTTAGTAGTGACAGTTCGGGCAATGAAGTATCACGGTGGAGTCGCAGTAGCTGATCTCAACAAAACGGATGCAGAAGCAGTCGAGCGGGGGCTCGTAAATCTGGAAAAACACATTGAAAACGTGCGTCATTTCGGCATAGAACCGGTCATTGCTGTCAACAGTTTTGTGACAGATTCTAAAGAAGAACATGACGCAATTCTCAATCGCTGTGCTGCACATAATGTTAAAGGAGTAGTGGCTCAGGTGTGGGCAAAAGGTGGCGAGGGCGCTGAAGAACTGGCCCGAACGGTGATCGATGTAGTCGATAATTCCGCAAGCAGATTTACTCCGGTTTATGACTGGAACTGGCCGGTAGAACAAAAAATTGAAACTATCGCCCGCAAAATCTATGGAGCCGCAGAAGTCGAATATGGACCGGATGCAAAAAAGCATTGGGGACAATTGATAAATTGGGCTTGAACGAATTACCGGTGTGCATAGCAAAAAACAATAATATCTTTCCGACAATCCTAAACTGCTGGGAAGACCTTCAGGTTTTACGCTGACAGTCAGAGATATTGAAATTGCTGCAGGAGCCGGCTTTCTGGTTCCTATCACTGGTGAGATGATGCGTATGCCGGGACTACCCAATATCCCTTCCGCAGAATTGATCGATATTGATGAGGATGGTAATATTTCAGGATTGTTTTAAATTTTAATATGCGCCTCAGCACACTCGTTTTTCTTTATTTTTTAACAGGAATTATATTGCTGCAAAGCTGTAATTCAGAATCAACTATAATGGAAACAAATGAGTCGTCTCCTCTAATTCATCTGGATTCTTCCCAGGCAGCTAAATTACTTGAACTGCCATTAAGCTGTGTACAAAAAGAATATCCGAATAAATTGGGACAAGTGCTTGGCACTGAGCTTGATTTGAAATCACCCAAGACACTGAGACCCGCATTTTATGGGTGCTTTGACTGGCATTCAGCAGTTCATGGGCATTGGATGCTATTGCGAATTCTGAAAGAATATCCTGAAAATGCTCAATCCGCAAGAATCAAAGAAATCCTGCAAACCCATTTAAGTGCGGAAAATATTCTCATTGAAAAAGCCTTTTTTGAGGATCTCAACAACAGTACTTTTGAACGAACATATGGCTGGGCATGGCTCCTCCAACTTGCAACTGAACTTCACGAATGGGATGATCCAATGGGCAATGAATTGTATCAAAATTTGAAACCCTTAACGAGTTTGATTACTGAAAAATATAAATCATTTCTGCCAAAACTGCTTTATCCGATCCGGGTAGGAGAACACAGTAATACAGCATTCGGATTGCGGCTGGCCCTGGATTTTGCAATTGTCACTGCTGACAGTTCTCTTCAGAACAGTATCGAAGCGCGTAGTCGTTTCTTTTATCTGAAGGATAAAGGCTGCCCCCTCGGATGGGAACCAAGCGGATTTGATTTTCTTTCACCTTGTCTGGAGGAAGCTGCTCTGATGAAAAAAGTTCTCAAACCATCAGAATTTGGATCATGGATCAAAAACTTCATGCCAGAGTTATTAGAAACTGAATTTAATCTGGAACCTGCAAACGTGTCTGATCGTACAGATGGAAAATTGGTTCACCTGGATTGTCTCACTTTCCAGCCGGGCCTGGTGCCTCAATATTATAGCAGCGGATCATCCTGAATGGTCGCACCTGCATAAGATCGCCAATGACCACATTCAATTTTCATTGCCTAATTTATTGGAAGATAGCTATGAAGGGGGGCATTGGCTGGGAAGTTTTGCGTTGTATGCAATGATGAGCAGGGAATGAAGCGAACAATTATTTCTTATCAACTTTGTTAAAATTAGGATCAGAGTTGCATTCAAGTTATGAATATTCATTGATTAAAGATAAAGGACGAGTTGAATTTAAAAGCAGATAAAAACTTCTTCCAAAGATTCCGTCCCGGTCCCGGTACGCTTATAGCTGCAGCTTTCATTGGACCCGGTACCGTAACAGTGTGCTCTGCAGCAGGTATCCAGTTTGGATATAGTTTAATTTGGGCAATTGTGCTTTCCACAATAGCTACAATAATTTTGCAGGAAATGGCTGCACGCCTCGGAATAATGAGCGGCAAAGGATTGGCTGCTGTTGTACGTCAGGAAATAAAACAATCATACATCCGGACATTTGTAATTGTATTAATTTGTGCAGCGATCATTATTGGGAATGCTGCATATGAAGCAGGAAATATAAGTGGAAGTGTTCTTGGAATTCAGAATATTGTACACAATAAAGACTGGCAGATTGGAATTTTTCGGTTTCAGCCGCTCGCTTTATTAATCGGTATTATGGCCTTTGTAGTACTCTACATTGGAAAATACAAATTACTTACAACCATTATGATGATTTTAGTCGGAATGATGAGCATAGCATACATTAGCACTGCACTCCTCTCAAACCGGACTGGTCAGCCTTCTCCAAGGGTTAATACCTCAGTTTCCTGATGGCAGTATGTGGACTATAATGGCATTGTTGGGTACAACAGTAGTTCCTTACAATCTTTTTTTGCATTCTTCATTGAGTAAGGAAAAATGGGGTGGTCCTCAGGATATTTCTCAAATGCGAAAGGACACGATTGCTTCTATAGTCTGGGTGGTATTATCTCTCTTGCGATATTGATGACTGCCGCTAATACCGGACTGAAACAGGATGTTTCAGTAGAAAATATGGTCCAAGGTCTTGAACCATTATTTGGATCGTTTGCTGGAGTTTTTCTGGGAATCGGATTATTTGCAGCGGGCATTTCATCAGCTATTACAGCACCGCTTGCTGCTGCTTATATTGCCTGCGATTGCTTCGGATGGGCTCAGGAAAGAAATTCAATTAAATTCAGAGCCGTTTGGATGATTGTTTTGGGCTCAGGAGTCTTGTTTTCTTCACTTGGATTGAAGCCTATAGAAATTATAACTTTTGCACAAATAGCTAATGGCTTGTTATTGCCCCTGATAGCAGGATTTTTACTTTGGGTAATCAACAGGAAGATATTGATGGGAAATTATCGCAATTAGTATGCAAAATGTTGTTGGGATTCTCATTTGGCTTATAGCATTTGCACTTGGATTTCGTAGTTTATGGAAAATATTTGAAACATGGAACACACAGAATTGATCGATATCAATGCCGACCTGGGAGAAGGACTCACTGATGATGCACTTTGGATGCCATGGATCACGTCCTGCAATATAGCTTGCGGGGGTCACGCAGGCAATGCCGAAACTATAAAAAAATCAATTCAAGCGGCGCAGGAATCAGGTGTCCACATTGGGATGCATCCTTCTTATCCTGATACAAATAATTTTGGCAGAATTAAAATGGATATTGAACCTGAAGAATTAAGCATAATTCTGGAGCAACAGATTGTAGACTTCTTACAAATTGCAAAAACATTAAATGCTCCCATTCACCATTTGAAATGCCACGGAGCTTTGTATCATGAGGTGGCGAATGAACCATTGATGGCTAATATGTTGGTAGAGCTGTGGAAAAATTAGAACTGAATTGCATAATTTATCTCCCCAAGCTCCTATTTGGCATCATTGTGTATAAAAGAAGAGATCCCATTCTGGTGGGAAGCATTCGGGGATCGCAGATACCTGCCCGATGGACAGCTTGCCCCCAGAGAAATGCAGGATGCACTTATTGAAGATCCCCAATTAGCATTAGAGCAAGTATTGCTTCTGGCTCAGACGGCTCCTGTATCAGCCATAGATGGTAGCAGTATCCAGGTTCCATGCGACACTATTTGTTTCCATACAGATGCGCCGGCATCTTTCGAACTTTTAAAATATGTCATAAATGGAATGAAGGAAATTGCAGTAAAGTGATTACCCAGGATTTTTCATACAAAATATATAACAACAATATCCTCCATCTGGAATGGGCCCCTGCAATTGACATTGCGCGAATGCAAAAAATTAAACACTTTGCAAGTCAAATTAAAGATCATTATCAGATTCATGTAATTGATATTGTTCCTGCATATCATTCATTAACTATTTTTTTGAAGGATTCAATTGATCATGCTTCAGAGTTTATTAATTCACTGCGGGAGATATATCATTTAGCATCAACAGCTCCAACAGAAAGCAGAAAAATTTGGAGAATTCCTGTTGTATATGGGGGAATTTATGGGCCGGATTTGGAGGTAATATGTAAGAACTTAAAATTGAATCCCGATCAATTGATTGAGAAACATACTGCTCCCTGTCTATGATGTACATTTCATTGGTTTCTTGCCTGGATTTATCTGGGAGGTTTAGATCCTGATCTGCACATCACAAGAAAAGATGTTCCTGCTCCTTCAGTTGTTCCCGGATCAGTAGGAATTGGAGGCAATCAAACAGGAATTTATCCTGTAAACTCTCCCGGCGGTTGGCATATTATAGGCAATACGCCATTTCCAGTATTTGATCCGAAGCGAAGGCCGCAGATTGTAATTAAAAGCAATGACCGGATTCAATTCTATTCCATTAATGAATCAGACCTTGAAGCCAGTAGAATTAGAATTTGGGAGGAAATTCAGAAATCTATTACAAACTAAAAATATGCCTGAATTAAAAGTCCTGCGATGTGGCACTTATGGTTCAATTCAGGATTTGGGCCGGACAGGTTATCGTGATTGGGGCGTGCCTGGCAGTGGGGTATTAGATGAGCAATCCGCCAAAACAGCCAATCTGATATGTGGAAATTCTGAAAATTCAGGTATGCTTGAATTGATTGGTCCAGGTTGGGAATTTGAATTTAATCAGGATACTTTGATCTCAATATTTGGAGCAGATTGGCATCCTGAAATCAATCATAAAAGAGTCAGAGTTCAGCAAAATCATGTGATTAAAGCGGGTGACATTCTCACAATGAGGTATCCTGGAAATGGTCGAATAGCTTATCTGGGAATTGCCGGAGGTTTTCAAACGGAAGAAATAATGCAGAGCCGATCGTGGCATCCGCAGATAACAAAATCATTTATATTAAAGAAACACATGCTTCTTCCCTATTCAGAATTCGTCAATTCTAATTTTGAAAATGACATTTTTATCAAAGAGTATTCAAAAGATCTTTCAGAAAATGGGATAATAGCAGTGCCTGGTCCTGAGTGGAATCTTTTAAATCCTGAAGCAATTATACAGCTTAATGAAAATGAATGGACGATCAGTAACCAAAGTAATAGAATGGCATATTTTGTGGAAGAAAAATTAATACCTGTAACTGGGTCTATTCTAACATCGGCTGTCTGGCCGGGGATTGTTCAGCTCACTCCATCGGGACAAATGATGATACTGTTGAAAGATGCACAGACCACCGGAGGATATCCCCGAATACTGAGCATTTCTCAAAATGAACTGAACAAAATAGCTCAAAAATATCCGGGGGAAAAACTCCAGTTGAAGCTTACTGCTGAAACTTAGTTTTTGAAAAAGGAGAAATGAAGATCTTTCATCAAGCATTATCTGGGCAAATACATACCGGAACTCAGTGCGCTTATTTCAATCCGATTCTGAATAATATCTGCCAGAACTGGCTTTCCTTGTAAATTGTGCAATCTAATCCAATCAATTCTGGAATTCTGCGGGACATCCAGGGTCAAGTACTCCTGCGCTGGATTTGGAAATACTTTTATTGTAGCAGCATACAAATCTTAGTCCTATTACTAGTACATTCCAAATTCAACTTGTTCTCTGCTGCTGCATTCATTTTCCATTATCACGAAAGACCACAAATGAAGGAGGATCAATTAAATATTCACAAAATGCTTCGATATTACACTCCGATAGTTCAGGATTATCTGTGACCACCAGCGATGCATTGATTTGAAGAGGGTGATCCAAAGACTGAACAGAAGTTAAAACAGGATTATCTGTAATATCCAGCGCTCCGACTTCTCTCAATCCTTGAAGCCCATTCAGAGATAGCAGAGAATCACATCTGAATATATTCAGTCGATCGCCAATAAAAGAAACACTTTCCAATCCGGTGAGATGCTTCAGACCTGCCAAATCATTTATATGAAAAATTCCTGCTACTGTGTCCAATGAATTTAGTCCTTCTAAGTTCTGAAGTAATGGATTGTCTGAAATATAAAAATAATCGCCCTTTATAGCGGTCAATTCAGACAGAGCTTCAAGAGATATTAATGCAGAATTATTTTGAATCCTTACTGCCCCATGAATCACCTCAAGTTGTTCAAGGCCGGCCAGGCTTGTAAGCTGACTTGTTTGGCTGATAAACAAATCACCCTGAATTTCTCTGATTGCAGATAAGCCTTGCAGATTTTGAATGTTAGTACCAATGTATACATTTCCTTCAATAACCTGACATCCGGGATTGTCAGCACTGAAGTTATTGACTTGCTCCTGAGTGTTTAAATATGCACCTCCTGCAAGACAGGATTGAGCATTTAGTTCAATATTGAGAATGCAAAAAATAGCATAAAGCAGAATTGAATTTTTCATAGCAGTTCGGTTTTTTATATTGACCACAAATCTGCCCGAAAATAAAAAGACATTCTTCACCCTTTCGGGTGAATCCCTGATTTATCTCAACTTAACTATAAGTTCGTTTCTGCTATTGGCTTCAAATTTTTCGAATATATTTTTGATATGGGTTTTAACCGTATTGATTGAAACAAATAATTCCTGAGCAATGGATTGGTTGGCTTTCCCCTCCCACAACAGGGATAAAATTCTATATTCCATATTTGTGAGGGATGTCCCAGCTACAGCTTCTGCTTTCTTCTGGGTCAATTCCGAATGGCTTTGCTCTTGTACATGCCTGTATAATGCCAACTCGATCGCAGCTAATAAATCCCTGTCCTTAAACGGTTTGACAATATATCCGTAAGGTAAGGTTGGTTTTACCTTTTCCAATGTTTCCTTGTCGCTGAAAGACGTGAGATAAATAAATGGTAAAAAATATTTTTTTCGAAGTAATTGAGCAATGCTCACTCCGTCCATTTCACCCTTAATTGCGATATCCAATATGACCATATCAGGGCCACGGTTGACGATCATATCCAGTGCCTGTACAGCAGAGTTAGCAATTCCTGCCACTTCATATCCTTGCGATAAAAGTGTCGACTCAATATCTGCTGCAATAATAGGTTCGTCTTCTACAATTAGTATTCGTGCAGACATGATCAGGCTACTTTTTTGTAATCCTTTACTTTAATGACAATTTCGGTTCCACCTTTGTTTTTGGTCACAATTTCTGCTTCAAGTTTTTCCGCTAATGCTTTGATCAATTTTTGTCCGAAAGTATTCAACTCTTGTCCATTTTCAGACTTATGGATTCCCACTCCATTGTCTTTTACCATCAGGAATAGATGGGAATCATCTTCCCAAAGTTCTATTTCCAGCAGAGCATCCTCCACATTTTCAAATGCATGTTTGAGGGAATTACTGACTAGTTCATTCATTATAAGACCCAATGGAATAACAGTATCAATATCGAGGGTCATGGGACTTATTCTGGTGCTGAGTTTCACACTTTGTGGTCGTACATTGTAAGCATCAAAAAGACCCTCTACCAATGAAGAAAAATATTCCTCCATATTAACGCCGGTAATATTGTCATCTTTATAAAGATTTTGATGCAAAAGAGCCATTGAATTGACTCTGTTGCGACCTTCTGCAATGGCCATTATAGCATTTTCATCCTGTATATATTGTGCCTGCAATTTCAACAAACTAGATATAACCTGCAAATTATTCTTTACTCTATGATGTATTTCTCTGAGAAGAATATTTTTTTCAGCCAGGGCTTTTGTGATGATCTCATTCTTTTCCTGCAATTGCAGATTTGCTTTGTTCTTTATATTTCTGGCTCTCCAGGCAAAAAAAGCAATCAGTGCAATTGCCAGCAAACCGGCGATCAATCCTGCACGCTCAAAATTAGATTTTTGAATCAACAAATCCTTTTGAATATTTTGAGCCTCAAGGTTTACAATTTCTGATTCTTTTTTCTCCGTATCATATTTGAAAATAAGATCTTGAATGGTGGCATCTTTTTCTGCGTTGAATAAACTATCACTCAACAAATGATAGTTTCGGTAAGCTTCAAATGCCTGGCGATATTCTTTTTTCTGTTCATAAATCTCTGCCAGTTGCAGATAGACTTTTGATTTGTTTCCTAAAAGCCCTAAACTGTCACAAATTTCTCTTGCTTGATTTGCTGCTTCAAGAGATGCATCGATATTTTTTTTTGCTAATAAAGCATAGGAATAAGCAAGCAATATTGTTGTTCTCATAGCAGGATCTGTCTGTGCGTTGGCGCTTTTCAAAAATATTTCAGCGTATTTTATAGCCTGATCATGATCTCCCAGTTTAAAAAATGTGTGCGCCATATTCCCCTGCGTAAAAATGACCATTTCTTCATTGTTCTGCGATTCATAAATTTGCAAAGCTTGTGTTTTAAAAGTCAGCTCCTCTTCATAAAGACCGAGTTCATTTTTCTGTATTGATATATTATTGTAGAGATTTGCCATCCAAAGGGAGTCCTTAATTTCTTCGAATCCCTTTAGGGCCTTTTCATAATATTTGATAGTTTCTAAAGGCTGCTTCCTCACCTGATAAACTGCTCCGATATTGTTATACAGCATCGACACAAACCAAACATCCTCCAGTTCTTCAAAAATATCCATTGCAGCCAAATAGTTTTTTATTGCCGCATCCAGATCTCCCTTAACATATTGCACCATTCCAAGAAAATTTCTTCCTTTGCCCTTATACAGCATACTATCCTGTAAGTCTGCTTTTTCAACATATGCAAGTGCAAATTCCAAAGCTTTGTCCGGGTTGCTATAAAGCGTTTTTTGAATGCTGTCCTGAATAGACTGAAGGGAAAGAGGATTATCAGTACTTGCCATTAATGATACAGGCAAGATAAACCCTATCATTAGTGAATACTTTATTTTATCTTTTACAAGGTTTATAGGAAGAAATTTTAATCTGGCCATAATGTGTATAATTATTTACTACATACTGTTACAATCCCATTAAATATAACTTAAGATATTTCTTTTTTGTCGTCAGAATTCAGATTCTCTCTCAATTTCCTTTCAATATCTTCTAATTCCTTCACTAATAAAAGTTGAATGGGTTTCAATTCATTTTTCAGCTCCGGGTTTGGCAGAGTTTTATCATCTTTCTGAATGAAAAGTTTTTTTTCAGATTTATTTTCAGGAGGTATCATATATGTTCCTTTAGTATAGATCACAAAATTAACAACTGAAATAACTTTCAATTTCACCCGAAAGGATGAAGTCTGTGAGTTCCTTTGATACCAATTTTGCAGCATAATATAAATGATTCAAACCGAAATTTCAACACCAAAAAACGCTGCCGTATGAAAAAATTATTTTTAGCTATTTGCTTTCTGAGTACCATTGCCTGTGTTCAAAACACTGAAAATGAACCCCTAATTACTAGTATAACTTCCTCTCCAAACAAAGCTGCCAATAACTGGGTCCCGAAAGCATTGTGGTCAAGTCCTAAAAAAGCTTTTCTTTATAATGTCAATTATAACAATGCATCCTACTTGCTGACTTACAGTTATGCAAGCAACTTATTTATTCGAATTAAAAATATAAACAACTCAAAAACAGTGACTTTTTCTAAAGTATCCAATGGCACAAAAGTGCAGTCCGGGAGTAAGTCAAAAATATATTTGACAGGCCAAAATATTCCTTTATTGGAATGGTTGACTCTTGATATGCTGAAAATATTTCATGTGCATTTATTGGGTGCAAAAACGATTGGAGGGAAAGATTTAATTCAATACTTTGCCCCTAATCAATGGGATAATCTTGCGCAACAGGTTATATTACTGGACGAATTTAGTGATGTAGTTGAGGAAGATTCTGATTGTATGCATTCTGTAGAGTGTGATTGTGGAAATGGAATTACATATGCCAAGTCATGCCCTTGTGAACAGCAAATGGATTGCGGGGAAGTCTGGGGGGAAAGATGTGAAGAAACGACAGAAGGCGAAGAAGTATGTGAAACGCATGATTATTGTATCGTTTCTTGTGTTTAATAAAAAAAAAATTTATCAAATGAAAGCTATAATAATGAGTATTGTATTCCTGATCTGTGGCTTCAGAAGTATAGTCACAGGACGCAGAGCTTCCACTATTGATCCAACTTAATGACAAAGCTGAAGCCAGTGTTTTGGGCAATTTGGCTGATGGCAAAACAATCTCTGACCTTTCCTGGGCCTGGAGTAGTTCCAATGCTTGTTTTCCGGAAACTCAGGTTAGAAAATTTACCGGTAAGCATCAACTTTTTGAATTTGAAATTCCTGCAAGAACAGAGGTACAAATCATATTGACCCCAAAGGACAAAAAACATGATATGAGTTTGTATGCTTATATGATCGGGATCGGGACAGACGCCGTCGTTCCTAATCTCAGCAGATGCATACGCTGCGAAGCAGATCATAAATGGGACCGGCCTAAAGCCGGCAAAACTCAGGATCACAGAAGAATTGTTGGGGACATTTTAGCCATTCAAAATCCCTACAAAGTAATCATAGGAGTGGCAGGAGCTAATGGATTAGCCGAAGGAGAGTTTAGCCTTGAAATAAAGCGAAAATAAATACACTTTAAGTTCCTGAAATTTGATAAATAAATGACAGTAGCCCCTTTAAGGGCACTGTCATTTATTCTTTTCACCATGCCCATATCAGTCTTTATTACTATCCGGCAAGCTCTTTAAAGGTCCGGATAAAATCTCCCTTCACTCAGGAATTCACCCAAAAGGATGAAGACAACCATTTTCATCCTGTGCTTCTTTACATAATACAATCACTAAAAAATTAATCGTATGAAACCCGTACTCATGATTATTTGCTGCTGCAGTTTTTCGCATTGCAGTAGTTTCAGCCCAGAATGCAAGTTGTTCTCAGGTGAAAAAGTAGCTCAAAATACCTGGGAAAAATGGGGTCCATGGAAGCCTAATATTTCACTGGTCCCTTTTCAAAACGAAGCCAGAACTCTAAGACAGTACTGGAATTGGATCTCGTCCAATGGTGTAGGCACAGTTGGACCAAGAAGATTAGAAGTTGGTGAAGGCAATCAGGAAGGTACCATACTAGGACAGACACAACGCACATTTGTTACTCCCCCATCCTTCAACAATCAAGTCGAAATTACTATCAATAAGTATGATGGAAAAGCAGAAACCTCAGTTGTAATTTGTACACATGAAGCCAATGGAAACATGCAGAATGAAACAAGTTATACATTCCCAAATGAAAATACTGCAAGAACTAAAAAATTTACAGTGAACAACGCTAAAGGAAAAATCATCATTGTTGCCATGAGAAACAAATCTGTCGGGAATAAATTTGAATACAGAGTAAAAGCAGATTGATTACATAAATGCATTCATTAAAAATCAAAACTCATTCTTATGAAAACAATATTATTGATCCTCCTGTCAATCAGCTTAAGCTTGCCTTCTCGCATCTTAAAGAATCAACATATGATGAAAAAGATTTCAAACTCTGATTTCAAACTTAAAAAACAAGATGGCTGGAACCTGCCAAAGTTTTTATTTATGAAGTGGAGTATGCAAGAAGTAATTACACATTGAAGTATAGTTATGGACTCCTTCAGGGCTTGAAAATTTTGGACGCAAGGCAAAATTCATTGCTCACAATACAGATAAGCAAAGAGGAAACTGCTTTGATACTTAAAAGGTAAAACCACTAAAAAAGTGCAGCTTCAAAAAACTCGATATCAGAAAGGACATATCAGCGGAACTTATGGATCTGATACAGTTGGACCTGATTAACATTCCGATGCTAGGCGCCGGGGATCAAATAAGCGAAGCTGGTTACCAAACTAATTCGTTTTTTTGGAATAGCAGTGGGTCTTTTAAGAAGCGTTCTGAACAGACTCGATTCTGACTGCTATTCTACCAAGTTGTACCTGTGCGAATATTGGAACTTCAAGTGTCAGATGCAAGTGCGGCCAAAATGCTACATGTGGGACAGTTGAGGTTCAGCGATGTACCCAGGGACCCAATGGGCCGGAAAACTGCAGGACTGAGACAAGATGTATGGCTGCATGCAGGTGAGGGTATTCTCAATTTGCATTTCTTTAAATTCCAGTTTTAAGTACCGGGGTTCATTCTCTTTTCATTAACAATCATTTGCCAGGCATTATCATATTATTGGGTCCGTTTTGTTTTATTTTGTTGGATCAAACAAAACGGGCCCAATGAAAATAATCTTTCCAGATTTGGCAAGTAAAAGGTGTTTACCTTCCTATGTATTTTTTGTACTTCTTGCCTTTCAATTAAACTCCTGCAGCTCTGAAACTTCTCCTCCTCCCAAATACTTGCGTTGGGTAGGAGACATAGCATTTGACCCAAAAACTGACAAGAAAGATTTTCACCTATGCGATGCTGACGATATTAAGCAATATCATAATTTTAGCTTCGGCTTTCTTTATAAGGGCGAAAAAATAGCTCTGGAAAAAGAAATAAGAGAACAGTATAATACCCAAAATATAACAGCGCAAAGTGGCTGGTTACGAATCCGGTTCATAGTCAATTGCCAGGGCGAAACGGATAGATTCCGGATTATTGGTATGGATGAAAACAGAAAGCCGCAAACATTCGATAAATCAATTTCGGATCAACTTCTGAACATCACCAAAAGACTTAAGGGTTGGTTAATTCTACCTGATGATGAGACACGAGGTGATTATTATATCTATCTGATTTTCAAACTGGAAAATGGAAAAATCAAAGAAATTCTGCCATGAAATTATCTATAACAATACTCGCTTTCAGCTCCTTCTCCAGCCTTTCTTTACAAGCACAAAATTGTAATTTCTATTTAGTGCAGGGGAGACACTTGTCAATACGAAGCTTGTAAGATTGCAGAACCCCGAAATATTCACTATCAGTATTCCAGGGAGTATCAGGAGATTTGCGATGAAGCAATCGCGCGCTGCCCTGAATATGCGCCGGCTTACAGCCACAAATCTACCGCATATCTCAAAAGCGGAGATTTTGTCACCTGGGAATATCTGATGGGAAAAGCGGTGGATTTGGAACCCAAAGAATATCTTGGATACCGGGGCTGGTGCAGGTATAGTTTTTTTCTGGATTATCAGGGAGCTATTGATGACCTGGAAAGACTGGAATCACTTATAGGCTTTGAAACAGGTTATTCTGCGGAAGGAGATTACCATTTGCAAGTTGCACGTGCATTATGCTATAAGGGTTTAGGAAATAAAGAAAAAGCTATTTCAATTTTAGAAGAATACTTTGAGAAAAGTAATGGAGATGCGCGGCTTTATAATTTCCTGCATCTGGGTGTTTTATATCTTGAAACAGGACAGATTGCAAAGGCTAAAGCTTGTATGGAAAAGCAGTTGGCTGTCAATGCTCCCGCAGAAGCTCATTATTATATGGCATTGATTCACAAAGCTGAAAATGATAATAAGGCAGCTAAAGCACAATTACAATTAGCAAAAACGCAATATGACGCCGGCCTAAGAATGCGTCATGATTATACTCACCATATGGATAAAATATATTTGGTTCAAATAAACGCTTTGCTGGAAAGCGACTTTTAGGAAATTAAAATATAATTAAAAGCGCTGTTTTCTTGCAAATAAACCATCCTAAAACACGGAATCACACCATTGGCGCTTGAATTTTTCGACTGCGATCATCAATTGCTGGACATGATATTTATTGATAACCTTGGAGGTATTACCTTTGTCAATAATGGAGTGGTTTCAGGGCTTAAGGATTTAGAGTCTGATAAAATCTCGATATTCCCTAATCCTGCCAAGGAAAGAATTTTCTTCAAATGGGATCAGTTAAATCAAATTCCGGATGAGGTTTTCATTTTTAACCTAAAAGGCCAGCTGATTGGACAGAAAAGTATTTCCGATCAATCCATAGATTTGCCGGAATCAATTGTAACCGGAACTTACCTTTTAATGCTTCAAAAAGCCGGTGAAACGATGGCTGTTAAAAAAGTGCAGGTTCAGAAGTAAAAAGAAATCAAAAATTATAAGTCTTTATAAGGAGTGGGGGAAGACCCGACTCCTTTTTTGTTGATTATAATCACCATTATAAAAAGCGAAAATCTTGATTAATAATAATTATTATTGTTAATAGATATTTTATTATTGTTTATCAATAATAAAATGATATATTTGTTCAAAATTCGTCAAAATGAAAGCATCAAAAATTCTGCTGGGGCTAGTGCATTTTACAATGGTTATCATGTTAATAATGATAGGACTCAAAGTGTATCAATATCTTAGCTTTGAGAATTTGCAAAAATATCATTATTTGCAGTCAAAAGATGGAGTATTAAATTTGAACTACCATACTGCATACGACTTGCCTTTTGATCTGGAGGCCGTTCATTACTATGAGTATCGCGCTGATTCTACTGAACAAGAGGAATTTTTTTTAAAAGTTCCTTTGAAGATGAGTGAAAGAGATTTGGATGACTTAGAGTACCCAAAAAAGAAATTTGATAATACTTTTTATAAGTCAAAAATCAAATCTGATTACATGATACCTATTGAAGCCTCAAAACTAAATTCTATAGTTCATTTTGAATTTTATTTACTGATAAGTTTCATTTTAATCATATTATTCCTGCTCACCAAAGTAAGGAGATTGCTCAAAAACCTGGATAAAGGCTTAATATTCATCAGACATAATTTAATAATTATCAACGATTTGACAAGATGGATAATATTTTTAGTTATAGCCAGAATAGGCATTGATACTGCTGTATCATTCTATGTTATGCCAATGGGAACAGCAATGCCATTTTCATTGAGGGTCGGCCTGGACATGACAACTCTTCTCTTTGTGCTGTTGCTGGTCATAATTAATCATGCTTTCAAGGAAGGAATTTCACTCAAGGAGGAACAATCTCTGACTATCTGATAATATCGTTTAATATTTCTCTATATACTCATTATAGTGAATTTGGATGTCATGCTTGCCCGTAGAAAAATGTCTCTAATTGAACTTTCAGAGGCAGTTAATATTACAATGGCAAATCTATCTATCCTCAAAAGCGGTAAAGCGAAAGCTATCAGATTCAGTACGCTTGAAAAAATATGTGAAGTTCTTCAATGTAAACCGGCAGATATCCTCGATTACGAGTCTGAAACAAACGTAGATTTAGAGAACAGGATCACCTTAAAACCAATTGTGTAGGATACCTGGAATGCCGGAGCGCAGCCAACGGGTCCCCAACTCAATTGAGTACGGAAACAAAGTGAATCATGGAAGGGAGCATTCAACTTGCTGTGAATCTCTAAAGCTCTCAAGTAAATAATATGATTTGCTGCTGTAGGCATCTTCACTGAAATTTGACCTGGCCTCTAAAAGCAAAGTGTGCCAGCGTTTATCATATGCCAGCACGGGGACTTCACGGAGCAGCTGAAGGTTTTCAGTTAATTGAACGTCAGGTCTGGCGCGAATATCCGTTGCTTTCATCCTCAGAGTCTTGTATCCAATGATACTGAACTCAATGGTATCAGAAGGAAAAAACTGGGTAATGCGGAAATTGCCCGCTTCATCGCTTAGTCCTCCCTGCTCAGTGCGCAGATTGTAATAATTGACATATGAAACTGGCTGCTTTGTCTGTATATCAGTAATTCTTCCTATTAACTGTGCAAATGCAGCCCCACTGTTTAAAGAACAGGGCACAAACGAGAGCTATTCTGAGAAGTGGATTAAAGGCCATTTCGAAAAAAGTGATTAACACTTGTATAAAATTTATTAAAAATCAACCAGAGAGATACGCTGGTAGAGAGTAATTTGCTGCGCAAACTTAAGGCAGGTATATTTCTCAAATGATATGACAGTATCCTATAATAAAAAAAGCGACTGATGATTTACTCAACAGCCGCTCATGAATTACCGGGAATCCAACCCTCTAGTGACCCATACTACTAAGAATTTCCCTGTCAGGGTATTCCTTGATATGGGTGTATTTCATAACATCAAAAGTAGTAACTATTCCAACAAGCATTCCAGCTTCGTCAACTATTGGCAATGCGTGAAATAGGTTTTCTAAAAATACTTCACAAGCTGTACCGACTTTTGAACCGGGCTCAAGCGTTGCAAGTTTGTCAGTCATGATGGCTGTAACTTTTATATCATTATATTCCTCATGGCTTTTGCCTAATTTAAATAAATCATAGGTTGTGATCAGACCCACTAATTTACCCTTTTCTACCACAGGTAAATGGTGGATTCGATGCGTGGAGAAGACTTCTTTGACCCTGTTCAGGTTATCCTCGGGTGAAACTGTTATAAGATTGCGGGTCATTATAGCGGATACGGGTTCGTTCATCATATGCTCTCGATTTAGATTTATTAAGTGGTAATTTAAATACAGATTTTTAATTTTCAAAATCACAATGCCAATATTTTACAATTAACTTTGTGCCGGCCCGATTTCTCTCAAATAATCAACGATGTATGTTTAAAATATGCTGCTTGTGTTTTGGACTTTGTGTAACAACATCATCACAAGTTCCTATAACAAATTTAATTCTATTAGAGTTGAGCGAAAACCCAAATGGTTTGAATGTTCAAAATCCCATTTTTTTGACCAATTTCAATCAAGCTGGATATAATAACCAACCCCGTTTTTTTTCAGATGATCTTTTGTATTTCACCATGAGAGCTGCCGGAGGAAAACAAACCGATATTTACGCATTCCGGTTTTCAGATTCGACTATGATACAGATCACAGATACCCCTGAAAGTGAATATTCGCCAAAGCTATCATCTGAACGCAATAGTTTTAATTGCATTCGGGTGGATTTAGATTCTACTCAGATCCAACGCATATGGGAATACCCGGTGGACCGTACACACAGTGGTGGTGCCCGATTCAGTAGTATTACAAATGCCGGGTATTACCATTTTAAGCATACTGATACTTTGGCAGCTTTCCTGGTTACTACGCCACCTGAATTGAGCTTATTCCAAAATACAGCTTCTCAAAAACAAACTATCAGTAAAAATATTGGCAGATGTCTTGAGGAGTTTTCCAATTCTGACCTCGCATTTATCCATAAATATTCTGAAAAACATTGGTTTCTCAAAAGATATATCTGGGCAGAACGAAAGAGCGAAATACTAATTGAAATGCCGGCAGGATCTGAAGACTTTGTTATTATGAATGACGAATCTATCTTAAGCGCCTCGGGTTCAACACTTTATCGCTGGCATTTTGAAAAAACACAAAATCGCTGGGATCCGGTCGCTGACTTTAGCGTATATGGGTGGAACAAAGTTTCACGGCTCTCTGTTAACCCCTCCAACAATTTGCTCGTTATAGTTGTAGAACAATGAAATGATTATCACTATGCGTCTGTTTTCCAAACTTTTGTTGCTTCTTGTGCTTTGTATTAGTGTTAAGAATGCTGATGCTCAATCAGATTGGTTGGAAAAAATAACTGAGCATCGGGCAAAATATTTTAATTCCTATCCATATCAGGATAGAAAGCCTTATGAAGTTGCGGATACCCTGCATCTTGATTTCTTTGCTCCTGATTCAGCATTCAAAGTGACTGCCAGATTTGAACCAATTGAAGATGCAAAAGTCTTCGAAATGCCCACTTATAGTGGCAGCTCAAAACCATTTCAGGCATTTGGCTACTTACATTTCAAAATTGGAAATGATAGTTTACGCCTCACAATCTATCAAAATATTCAGCTTCTAAAAAATCCATTATATAAAAATGAGCTTTTTCTGCCATTCAAAGATATCAGTAATGGATCAACAACTTATGGCGGCGGGAGATATCTGGAACTAACTAAATTTGATATTGACCCTGATAATGAAGTTGAACTGGATTTCAATTTTTCCTACAACCCCTGGTGTGCATATGGAGATGGCTTTAATTGCCCGGTTCCACCATCCGAAAACCATTTGTCAGTTGAAATTCCTGTTGGAGAAAAAGCGTTCAAGAAAACAGGACATTAAGCTTATGAGCAATTTCGCTCATACCGACCAGATGGGTCGCAATGTGGTCTGCCCCCCAAACCCGCAACGAATTGTATCTCTTGTTCCTTCGATTACGGAACTTTTATTTGACCTTGGTCTTGCTGGTAGAATGGCAGGACGCACCAAATTTTGTATTCTTCCTGAGCAGGAAGTAAAATCCATTCAAATTGTAGGAGGAACCAAGCAGATTAATATTGATATAATCAACACCCTTCAGCCGGATCTGATTATTGGAAGCAAAGAAGAGAATACGAAAGATGACATCGAATTGTTGGAGGAATTTTACCCCGTGTGGATGAGCGATGTAGAAAAGTGGGAGGATATGATTGATTTGATAGAGAAAATCGGAAGTTTGACCGGACAAGTTTCGCAAAGCAGGCTACTTATTGATCAATATGAACAACTTTATGGGGAATGGTGGGAATTTTTCGCAGCCAGGCAACTCAATGTAGCTTACCTTATTTGGCGAAATCCTTTTATGGCAGCAGGCTCAGGTACGTATATTCACAATTTTTTGAAATTTTTAGGATTTAAAAACGCATTTGGACATTTACAACGTTATCCGGAGATAAAGGGCTCAAATGAATTGACAGGCAAGGTAAACCATGTCTTTTTATCTTCCGAACCGTTTCCATTCACTGAAAAATATTTCTCCGAAGTACAAACTTTATTTCCGGGAGCAAGTGTCATTATTGTTGATGGAATGTTTTTCTCCTGGTATGGCAGCAGACTTTTACATATGAAAAAGTATATATACGAACTGAATAACTTAATTTAGCCTTTTATTGATCAAAGTAAGCCCCCGATATGAATAGAATATACCTAATTGCTCTGTGTTTACTCATATTTCAGTCTAATATTTTTGCTCAGCAATTCAATTTTGATAAAAGATTAATAGTACAATTTCATAGCAAGTCAGGAGGAGAGGCAGTTGTGAATTCATTTGCCACACAAAGATCAGAAGGATTGCGGTGGAAGCGAATCTCAGCTTCCTTAAATATCTGGTTATTAAGCTGGGAGACGGATATTTCAAAAGAAGAAATCAAAAAGGATCTTGAGTCCTATTCAGAGATCCTCTATATTCAAAATGATGCGGAAGTTCAAAACAGGAACATAAACGAACCAAATGATCCTCAGGCAAATATTCAATGGTACCTTGACAAAATAAGAGCCAAACGGGCATGGACACAGTCCACGGGAGGATTTACTATAGATGGCGACACCATAGTAATAGCAGTGGTAGAAAGAGAGGGGCCCGAAGTAGACCATGAAGATCTGCTGAGTCAATTTTGGGTTAACAAAGCAGAAATCCCTAATGACGGAATCGATAATGATAATAACAGCTATACTGATGATTATAAAGGTCTGAATATTAGTCTGGGATCAGACAAACACCCTGCCGATATAAGAAATCATGCTACCCCTGTGTGCGGCATTCTCGGTGCCACCGGCAATAACAATATTGGCGTGGCGGGTATCAACTGGAACATCAAAATACTCATGGTGAGTAATGTGCAGACTGTCGGTCAGATCATTGAAGCATATGAATATATAATTGAAATGCGTAAAAGATATGACAATTCCGGTGGCACGGATGGTGCATATGTAGTTGCCAGTAATGCTTCTTTTGGCAGGGACAATACATTTCCGGATGAATTTCCAAGCTGGTGTGCAATGTACGATGTCATGGGCAATAATGGTATCATGACAGCGGTAGCAACTTCAAACAGCAATGTAAATATTGGAGAAGCAGGAGACTTGCCAACACTGTGCCCAAGTCCTTTCATTATTGGGGTTACAAATACTACAGAGGATGATATTAAAGCAAAGGATGCCGGCTTCAGTAAGGAACATATTGATTTGGGAGCACCCGGAATCAATATACACACAACCAATACGAGTAATTCATATTCAGTAGCAGGTGGTACTGAGGGTGGTGGAACATCATTTTCTACCCCGCTTGTTACCGGCGCTATTGCTTTACTTTACAGTATGCCTTCTCCCGAGTTTGCTGCGATGGCAAAATCTAATCCTGCAGGAGCCAGCCTTTTAATCAAACAATATATTGTGGATGGCGTCGACAAAACCAGCAACCTTGAAGAGCGGACCCTAAGTGGAGGCAGATTAAATCTGGAACGAAGTATGATTTTGCTAAGTCAGGAATTCGGCAACATAGAAGAGAATCTTAGTTTAGACAAACTCATGCCCAATCCGGCCAGGAACAGACTTAAATATGTATTCAAAGGGAACGAATTTGTGGATCATGACATTCTGATTGTGAATATGTTGGGCCAGGTAGTATTACAGGACAAAATACATCCGATTGTATTTGGTGATCCGGAATTAGAAATCGATATATCAAAGCTGGTTCCGGGACAATATATCCTTACTGTACGAAATAAAAAAGAAGTCAAAAGCAAGCCTTTCATCAAAATGGATGATTTGTGAAAGTTTTTTTCTGAGAAAAAGTGCAGAATAAGCAGAGTAGCGTTATATTTGCAGCCTGATTTGAAAAAGGGCTTCGTAGCTTAATTGGATAGAGCATCTGACTACGGATCAGAAGGTTGCAGGTTCGAGTCCTGCCGAAGTCACATAATACATTCATTCACCGACTTTTATAGAAGGTTTAAAGAAGAATTTAACATGTCTAAAGTATGTCAATTGACGGGCAAGCGCCCAATAGTAGGAAACAATGTATCTCACTCCAACCGTAAAACGAAGAGACGTTTTCTGCCAAATCTGCAGAAAAAAGCCTTTTTTGTACCGGAAACCGGAAACTGGGTAACGATCAAAGTTTCTACCAGCGCTAT
Source organism: Saprospiraceae bacterium (assembly GCA_016706365.1). Taxonomy (GTDB): domain Bacteria; phylum Bacteroidota; class Bacteroidia; order Chitinophagales; family Saprospiraceae; genus SLDF01. Next base: position 17,109 of record JADJJU010000014.1, on the reverse strand, counting down.
GCGTACCATTGATAAATTGGGAATTTACCAATATATCAAAAAACTAGAAAGTAAAGGCGTTCGTACCAACGTCGCATTATAAGCTAAAAAGCAAACCTAATAAACAATGGCTAAGAAGAGTAAAGGCAACAGAATCCAGGTGATTTTGGAATGCACAGAGCACAAAGCAAGCGGCCTTCCGGGCACTTCCCGCTTTGTGACGCAGAAGAACAGAAAGAACACACCTGATAGATTGGAACTTAAAAAGTACAATTCTATCATGAGGAAATATACCATTCACCGTGAAATCAAATAATCATGGCTAAGAAAGTTTCAAAGAACGCGAGAGTTGCTCAACGTGCTGCCAATGCTGGTAGTGGTAAGGATCACGTAAAAGTGGTTAAAAGCATCAAAGATCCTGTAACCGGAAAATATTCCTATCAGGAACTTATCATACACAAGGATAAAGTAAAAGACTTTTTCGCCGGCAAGTAATTGCTGAAAGAGTAATTGTCTTTTGAATAAATGATCTGAAAGGCTTTCCCCGCAAGAGGAAGGCCTTTTTGTAGTGGGCTAAGGTGAGGCGGTGGATAATCGGTTATTTGGGGAATCGGTTAATCGTTAACAGCCGGTAAGCAGGAATTGCCGGATTTACTTTTTACGATTTGAATATCCGTGAATATCCGGTTATACAGTAAAGCATCATTCTTCTTCGTTTTCTGCATACCTATTATTTCGCTCAATTCGTTCAGAATACCATTCTAGTTGATATTCCATTTTAAAATCAAACCATTGATCTCTAAAAATTCCGGCATGATCAATCTCCTGCTTGAATCTGGCAAAAGGTCTATTTTGGCTAAGAGCGGAGAAAAGTCGATGTTTTAAAGGATTTCTGTCTGAAAGCTGTTCCGCAAAACTTTCCATGATTTGAAAAGATTCCCGGGAATCCATTTTTCTCAATTCTGTATAATCTGAGAAGTTTTCTTCCAGCTTTTCTTCCTCCTCTTCAAATCCTTCCATTCCATCTAATCCGTCACCCGGAACCTGCAATAATTCTCCACTTTCTTTATGGTAGAAAACTCTGAAGCCCATCTCAATTTCCCCGATGATATTTTTAACTTGTTCTATGGTAAAATCAGGCATAATTGAAGTTTAATTCCCTGTAAAAATAGTCAATATGAGTTCTTCTCACAAATGATTTTTGTTCAAAACAGGCTAATTAAACTTTATTACTAAAATGCAGCGGATTATACTTTCTCCTTTCCCACATACAGCTTTTGTAGTATCTTCGCTCAATTTAAAAGAAGAGTATGAGTTTTTTCAAGAAAATATTTGGCAAAAGAGCAGGAAGAAGCACTGGATAAAGGTCTTGAAAAGACTAAAACCAGTTTTTTTGGCAAAATCTCCAAAGCCATTGCCGGTAAATCGACTGTAGATGAAGAAGTCCTGGACGAACTGGAACAAGCTCTGATTTCCGCAGATGTTGGTCTTGAAACAACTGTCAAAATTATCGATCGCCTGGAAGCTCGTGTTGCAAAAGATAAATACCTTGACATAAAGGAGCTCAATGAGATTATGCGCACAGAAATCTCGGATCTTCTGAGTGAAAATAATACTCAGGATTATGAAGATTTCATTAGTCCAATATCAGAAAGACCATACGTTATGCTTGTTGTCGGTGTGAATGGCGTAGGAAAGACAACTACTATCGGCAAACTGGCTTTCCAATTTAAGCAAAAAGGAATGAAGGTGGTCATTGGTGCCGGTGATACCTTCCGGGCTGCTGCTGTGGACCAGCTACAAATTTGGTCCGAGCGCGTGGGGTGTGATTTTTATTCCAAAGGCATGGAAGCAGATCCTGCCGCTGTTGCTTACGAGACCGTTCAATATGCTCAAAATAATGGCTGCGATGTTGCCATCATTGATACGGCCGGACGATTGCACACAAAGATTCATTTGATGAATGAACTGTCTAAAATCAAGCGCTCCATCAGTAAGAAAATGGAATCCGCGCCCCATGATGTGATGTTGGTTTTGGATGCAACCACCGGCCAAAATGCCATCGAACAAGCCAAACAATTCACTGCAGCTACTGAAGTGAGTTGCCTGGCACTAACCAAGCTGGATGGAACTGCAAAAGGGGGTGTAGCCCTTGGTATCTCAGATCAGTTTAAAATTCCAATCAAGTATATTGGTGTGGGTGAAGGAATTGAGATGCTGCAGGTATTCAATAAAAAAATATTTGTGGAGTCTCTTTTCAAGTAAGATCCCTGAATTTTGTTCGCGGAAAGCTGTTAAATGGCGGTTCGAATTGGGACCAATCAGCTTGATAGTTCTTTTGTAAATATGCTCCTGCATATCTGTTTGCCTGCATTTCATACCATTGAAGATCATGAGTGGTAACACCTCCCGGTAGCGGTTTAGCTCTCAAAACTGAAATCAAACTGGGAATGCCAATGATGAATAAGTAGAGTAATCCATATTTCCTGCTCTGTAGGTGATGCCCATATTCGTGCAAGAATAACGGATCTTTCTCAAATGTGATTTCCCGGGGAAGCAAACTCACATATATAAAATTACTGATACTAACACCCTGTCTTTGGCTGGAATGTCTGTATTGCAAACAGAAGGTTGCTCCTGCAATGAACTGCACTTCCCCAACCCTGCCGATACTGTTCATCACCTGAGCAAAAATATAGCCGACCAGCGTTTGTGGCAATTCCCAGCTAAATCTGCTTAACAGCTGAGTAATATTATTGAATGAAAATTCAGTTTTATCAATGTTGAATATTCCGGTCAGTATGTAAAAACTGGCTATAATTCTTGATAAGTCCCTTGATCTCAGGAAATTCAGGAGCCCTGAAAGCATGCTCAATATTGTAATTCCCGATATAATAAGTCCGGAATAAAAAGCAATTTCAGTAATCAAATCTATTTCGCGAATCAGATTGAAACCATATCCCAATATTACTCCGGTGAAAGCCACGTTCAGTGATTGATAATAGTCAAGATGGATCTTTGCTTTCTGTCCGGATACAAATTGGCACAGTAGATTCCCACTGAAGAAAATCAGACCGCATAATATCAATCCCAAAAAGCTCATTATGTCAGGCTCCAATAATTAATATGCTTTGGTGCTTAAAATCCGTAATTTCAACTGAAAGGTATCGAATTTATTTTTTCAATTTCTAGCAACTCAATATATACTATATCATTTCTTTGCATTTGACCTACCTTTCAATACCTCTTCTTACCTTGCGGCCTGATTGAAAAATTCACTATCCAAACATTATTCGCTTACATTATGTTAAACTGACCTGTGCTATATTACAAAACTTATGAACAGGAGGAAAACAAAGAGTGGGTTGTCTTCATACATGGAGCCGGCGGCAGCTCGAATATCTGGTTTCGCCAGATAAAATACTTCCAACCTCATTTCAACATTCTACTCATAGACCTGAGAGGTCATGGCAAATCTGCAGGTAAGACTGATGAAGCTTTCTCCAGGAAATACACTTTTAAAATGATTGTTGAGGATGTGATGGAAGTGCTTGATCATCTTAAAATTGCAAAGTCTCATTTAATAGGGATTTCTTTGGGCACAATCATCATCAGACACTTGTCAGTGATGTATCCTGAAAGAGTAGCGTCCATGATCTTGGGTGGTGCTATTACCCATTTCAATACAGAGTCAAGATTTTGGGTAGGAATTGGCAATGCATTCAAACATGTGCTGCCTTTTATTTGGTTGTACAAAATCTTTGCATTTGTCATGATGCCGAGAAAAACGCATGCTGAATCACGTAATGTTTTCATCCAGGAAGCCCGCCGACTCGCCAGGAAAGAATTTTTACGCTGGTTTAAGTTAACCAATCAGGTTACAGGATTACTAAAACGACTGCAAAGCTGGCATCCTGAAATACCAACACTCTATGTGATGGGCGAAGAAGACAGACTATTCCTACAACCAATTCTCGATTTCATCGATGATGTAAAACACGTCGATCTGCATATCATCAAAAAATGTGGACATGTAGTCAATGTAGAAAAACCTGCTGAATTCAATGAAGTATCTGTGCAGTTTTTACTTGGGAACAGGCCTGTGACTGTAATTGCTTAGAGTTCAATCATTGTATATAAAAAATCCAAATCCTCCCGGATCGCGAATAATGATGTTATCTACTATACCTTCCTTGTTAAAATGTGAAATTTCTTCCGTGATAGGTATTTCCAATTCGCGGATTTTTGCAATAATAATCGGATTATTGATTTTTCCGTTGAAATATGTCATCGAAGGATTGAAAAATAAATGGGGGCACATGAGGGGCTTCATAATGGTGACAACAAAATTATCATATGAAAAGATGCATATCCGCCTTCCGCGGACCCTGCTGTAAGCTTGAATCCAATAGCTTCATATATTGAAACAGCTTTGGCTACATCAATAGTTTCGAGACAAATTCCGGCATAATTACCCAGCACACTTTCCTTATTCTCTACTGAGACAGTTGCAAATGGCGCAGCTTTTTCCAACAAATAAATCCACACTCCTGAAGGGTCGCTCAGTAAATAGCCTTCATTTATTTTCATAACATATGCCAATGAAGAAAGAGCATTGACAACCTGAGACCAGTCCTCCCTGAAGATTTTTATACCAGATCTTGCATAACGATCCGGATTTACTTCGATACAGACTTTCCCATCTGTAAATACATTAGGCTGACCATCTACTTCCTGAAAATTTAATCTTCTGTAAAAATCGAGACTAGCTTCCAGATTGGGTGTTGGAGTCTGAAGATATATGCTCATTGCGTTTGAATTTTTATTTTTAGAAATCAAAAATAAAGATATCAGGAAGATTACAAAGTATTGCTGATCAACTTACCGAGTTTGGTGAGACTGTCTTTAATCTGAGGAGTGAATGTCTGTCCGAATCCCAGTCGGATATAATGACTGTAATGGGCGTCAGCTGAAAAAATTTGGCCTGGAGCTATAGAGATTCCGTACTTCATAGCATCCTGATACAATTGAAACGCATCAATTCCCTGAGGCAATTCAATCCATAAAACAAATCCTCCATCAGGTCGGGAAATTCGAATTCCGGGAGGAAATACTGCTGCAATTTCCTGAGCATAGCGCATGCTAAGTGTATGGAGAACTTTCCTGAACTGTCTTAGATGATGCTCATATCTCCCATTTTCAAGGAAAATTGCCACCGCAGCTTGAGTGATAGTGGTCCCTGTCACAGTCCACACCATTTTCAAGCGATTTATCTGGTCGTAAAATTTTCCTGGAATACACCAGCCAATGCGATAACCGGGAGCCAGGCTTTTTGAAAGCGAAGAACAATAAAGTACCATTCCATCCTTATCAAATGATTTACAGGTAAGCGGACGCTTTTTGCCAAAATACAAGTCACCATAAATGTCATCCTCGATCAGCGGAATCCCTCTTTTAGCAAGCATTTTAACCAGCTTTTCTTTATTCTCATCCGGCATGCAGGAGCCAAGAGGATTATTGAAATTGGGGACAAAAAGACAAGCCTTCACGGATTGTTTCTCAAGAATTTTTTCGAAAGCAGTAAGATCTACTCCAGTTAATGGATTGGTTGGAACAGCAGATAAGCCACTAAAAGGATGACTCCTCACTGCCTGAATCATTGCCTTGTTCAGCTTTGCAGCAGGTAATAAGGATATGGAAGGTGCCGCAAGGGAAAATTTAGTAACATGAGGATCTGCCAAATCATGATATACTTCAGAAATCATATCTTCAACACTGACAAAACGTCCTTTGGATATTGTACTTCCCATGCGAGGTAAAGCCGGAGTTTTTCTTGGATTATGACTTACATAATAACCGGACTTAGGTCTTGCCTCAATTAATCCTTTTGCTTCCAGCTGATAATATGCCTGGAAAACAGAACTTGGACTGATACCCCGCTCGCTGGATAATTGACGAACAGAAGGTATTTTATCCCCCAATTTGTACACACTGTCCAGAATAAGTTTTTCGATTTGATCAGCAATCTGGTGATAAAGAAAATCTGAGTTTGCAGGCATAATATTTCAGTTCTGATATGGTCAAAGATAATAAAATGATATCTGTTTGTATATATGCAAATGCCATTTTACATTTCCTTCACATCAATATTTGATTAAATTTGTTTGAAGAAAATCTGATTAAACACACAACCCTATGTCATATATACTTTTTGAAATTCAGGACGGAGTAGCCAAAATACAACTTAACAGACCCGAAGTATTCAATAGTTTCAACCAGGAAATGGCATTTCTGCTTCAACAAAAACTGGATCAATGTGCGGAGGATCCTGAAATCAGATGCGTCTATTTGACAGGAGTAGGAAGGGCATTCTCAGCAGGCCAGGATTTGAATGAAGTAATCGACCCGGAAGGACCGGAATTATCCTCCATTGTAGGCAATCACTATAATCCAATAATTTCAAGAATCAGATATTTGGAAAAACCGGTTGTATGCGGTGTGAATGGAGTGGCTGCCGGTGCCGGAGCCAATATTGCCCTGGCTTGTGATATTGTCATTGCTAAAAAATCAGCTACTTTCTTACAGGCATTCAGCAAAATCGGATTGATTCCGGATAGTGGAGGCACTTATACATTACCGCGCCTAATAGGTTTTCAGAAAGCATCAGCACTGATGATGCTGGCAGAAAAAGTATCGGCAGAAGAAGCAGAACGATTGGGTATGATTTACAAAGTACTGGAAGATGAAAACTTTGATACAGAAATGGAAAAAATCTGCGTTCATTTAGCTCTGATGCCTACAAAAGGACTGGCATTAACCAAGCAAGCCTTAAATCTTTCCATGAATCACTCACTGGAGGAACAACTCGGCGTTGAGGAAGAATTGCAAACCCAGGCTGGAAACACCTACGACTATAGTGAAGGTGTTCAGGCATTTCTGGACAAACGGAAGCCAGTGTTTCGAGGCGAATAGCTTACTAAAATCCAGTTACCTTCTCCGGTGTCCCATACAGCTCATTCCTCTGCCCCAAAATCTGTGGGTCACTCAGATATTCATCGAATGCCATCAGGCGGTCGATGGTACCTTTTGGTGTAATTTCGATGATTCTATTGGCAACAGTCTGCATGAAAGTATGGTCATGAGATGATAATAGCACCACACCATTAAAGTTTGCCGCACTCTCATTGAAAGATTGAATACTTTCAAGATCCAGGTGATTGGTAGGCTGGTCCAGAATGAGCAAATTGGGATTCTGCAACATCATTCTGGAAACCATGCATCTCACTTTTTCTCCTCCACTCAGTACAGTGGTTTTCTTGAGAATATCATCACCGCTGAAAAGCATTTTACCCAGGAATCCACGCAGGAAAGCCTCATCTGCATCCTTCACATAAGGTGGAACCCATTGTCTCAGCCAATCCATCAGATTCAGTTCTTCCGTGAAAAACTGTGCATTCTCCACCGGAAGATATGCAGAAGTGATAGTAGTCCCCCACTCTACTCTTCCCTGAATCGGTTCGGCATTGCCGGCAAGTATTTCAAAAAATGCAGTAACAGCAAGTGGATCGCGACTGTATAAAGCAATTTTGTCTCCCTTATTGACAGTAAAACTTACTTTATCAAACAAAATCCTGTCTTCCACTTTCGCCTTCAAATCGATAACACTTAAGATCTGATTACCAGGCTCACGTAATGGAGTAAATATGATACCCGGATATTTGCGGTTGGAAGGTTGAATATCTTCAATAACCAATTTCTCGAGGGCTTTTTTCCGCGAAGTTGCCTGACGGGATTTTGATGCATTGGCAGAGAACCGCGCAATGAATTCCATCATTTGCTGGCGCTTGTCTTCAACCTTTTTATTCTTGTCACTCATCTGACGTGCCATCAATTGAGAAGACTCATACCAGAAGGTGTAGTTACCGGTATAAACTTTAATTTTCTGCTTGTCAACATCAGCAACATGGGTGCAGACCGCATCCAGAAAGTGTCTGTCGTGAGAAACAACCAAAACTATATTTTCATAATCAGCCAGGAAATTTTCCAGCCAGTGAATTGTCTCGATATCAAGACCATTCGTGGGCTCATCCAGAAGCAGGATATCAGGATTACCAAACAATGATTGAGCCAATAACACCCTTACTTTGAGATTGGACGGAATGTCTTTCATAAGACTATTGTGATATTGTTCCTCTACACCCAGATTGCTCAGTAAGCTACCGGCATTGCTTTCAGCTTCATAACCGCCCATCTCACCAAAAGCCTCTTCCAGCTCGCCAGCCTTCATTCCATCTTCTTCTGTAAAGTCAGCTTTAGAGTAAATTTCATTGCGCTCATGCATAACTTTCCAAAGCGTCTCATGACCCATCATCAGCGTATCAATGACTGTACTTTCGTCAAATTGAAACTGATTTTGTTTCAGGACTGCGAGTCTTTCTCCGGGAGTGATTTCTATATGTCCCTTATTGGCTTCAATTTCACCACTGAGGATTTTAAGAAATGTTGATTTGCCGGCACCATTTGCTCCGATCACACCGTAGCAATTACCTTTGACAAAACTGATATTCACCTCATCAAATAAGGTCCTTTTTCCATAAGAAAGTGAGAGATTCTTTACGCTGATCATTGCTTCCGCTTTTTGAAGCCGCAAAGGTCGCCTTTTTTGCCGGATTTTTAGGAATGAAAGCTAAAGATCATGTAGAAATAACTTTTCGATCATCCATTCTATCCAGATATCATAAATTCTTGAACAACCTTGATACCAAGCATAAAAAACAAAATAATTGCTGTGAAGGCAAGTGGAATTCCAATCAAAGCGGCCAGCAGTATATGAGACTTCCCCGATCTGTATTTAATGGACAAATAATACACAATCATTGTCATAATCCAGGTTGGCAGAAAGTAGAAAATCAAAGCTACTAAATTACCGGGTTCAAAGAGTTTCCAAAAAGAAGTGGTCTCATGATCCAGTGAAAATAAAAGCAGACATGAAATCCCAACAATCAGGGCTAAATATGCCGGAGCCAGTCTTTCAGTTTGAGTTGTCGGATGAGCTAATTCCATTTTGTTTTATTTTAGGTTTTGACGCTTACTTTCAATAGAATATTATTTAATCAATCAATATTAATAGGCCTGAGTTCTCAATAATAAGGTCAGATTCACACTGTTATATCAAAGCTATTTATAAAGTACAAAAAGAACAGTACATTAGCCCTTCACAACCATAACAAATCAGTCTGTAACCACTTCATTAACCATACAAGTACTCACTTGTAATGAATAGTAAAGACTATGCAACCTTCAGATTACAATATCTCCAAACTCAGCATTAAATCATGGGCAGAAGAAGACCGCCCCAGAGAAAAAATGCTTCACCATGGCCGCACACATCTCACCGATGCTGAATTACTCGCTATTTTACTTGGTTCCGGAAGCCGAAATGAATCAGCGCTCGATCTATCCAAAAGAATCCTTTCAAAAGCTGAAAACAATCTGCATACTCTTGGCACCATGTCCCTTCATGAACTCATGCAATTTAAAGGAGTCGGTGAAGCTAAAGCAATCACGATTTCAGCAGCATTGGAATTGGGCAGACGCAGAACTTCACATGATGTTCAGACTTTACCTTCCATTACATGCAGTGGTGATTCTTTTAAAATTTTGTATCCCCTACTCGCTGACCACAGCAAAGAATATTTCTGGGTCTGCTTCCTCAACAGGAAGAATCTCGTAATCCATAAAGAATGTATAAGCTCCGGCGGTATATCGGGTACTGTTGTGGATGTCAGGCTAATCTTTAAAAAAGCACTGGAAGTAATGGCTTCTGCTATTGTCCTGGCTCACAATCATCCGTCTGGAAATCTTAATCCATCCGATAAAGACCGGACTCTCACCCGCAAACTCTACGAAGCCGGAAAACTGATGGACATTATGATTCTGGATCATATCATTATTGCAGGTACCAAATACTATAGTTTTGCTGATAATGGATTATTGTCGTAAGCAGCAGTGATGTTTTTCTGCGCCTACGGCTTGAAAGGTGATGGAGTGATTCGCTGCGCTCACCCGCCACAGGTGTTTTTTCATGGACCAGGCCCTGAAAAAGTGATGCCTTTCGGCTCTTTTCGGCTCTGCCTCAAGAACCGAAAGGTGATGTGCTTCGCGGGTTCTTAAAGAAAATTTCGGCTACTTTACCAGCTGTCTATGTAGAGAAAGGCAAACGGCCGTGCTCCCTGGGAGTTTGTATCCACCGTCTGTTTTGGCTGCTAACACTGGCTCATAACTAAAATCTTCAACATTTAAACTCCTCAACTCTTCGGCTGTTCCCGACTAAACGCCTCTACGCCTCAACGCCTTAACGAGGCTGTTGCAGCTGTTCACTCATAATTCATCGCGAGGTTCGTTCCTCACTGCGCGATCCTTCGGATAACACATAATTCATAACTCAGGTAAGGTCCTTCTTAATCGCAGCAATCTCCTGATAAGAAGTCTGAATCCTTTGATCAATGCAGAACTAAATCCCTGATGCTCCATTTCATTGAGTCCTGCGATAGTGCACCCCCTTGGTGTCGTAACTTTGTCAATTTCCCTTTCCGGATGGGTATCCTCTTCTAATAAAATAGTAGCAGCACCCTTTACCGTCTGAGCTGCAATTCTTAAGGCAGTCTGACTGTCAAACCCTATTTGTATTCCTCCCTGCATCATTCCTCTGATGAATCTCATAACATAAGCGATCCCGCAGGCGCCTAATACTGTAGCCGCATCAAATAGTTTTTCATCGATCCAAATCACCTCTCCCAATGCCTCGAATATTTTGCTGAGTTTGTCTTTCTGTATTGCCGAAAACAATGGATTAATTGCCATGCAGGTCATAGATTCACCTTTCTCTATGGCAGTATTGGGCATCGCTCTGCCCAGAAATGTCCCATCAGCTACCAGTGCCTGCATCTCCGCCATCGTAACGCCTGTAGCCAGTGACAATACAATTTTACCTCTTGTGGAAGTTCCAATTTCCTGAAGTACCGGAGCTATTTGAAATGGTTTTAATGCCAGAATAATAATGTCTGCATTTTCAATGGCTCCAGGGTTATGTGCACTAATAGCTATACCTTTGTCAACCAGATATTGAATACGCTCCAGGCTCCTTCTAGTAACAGTAATTTTCGCTTTTATTTGACTTTCCTGCAATCCAAGTGCCATTGCAGTTCCAAGGTTTCCTCCGCCGATGATAGTAATGTTCATTTGAATACTAAAATTTAATCTGAATTATAATGCAGTTAGCGCCACAAAATACTGCATAATCCTTGAACTAAATCATTACTCTAAGCAATTAACCGATATTGAGAAATGCAAAAATAATTACCAGCTTCGTCCAGGCTCATTTATACTTCAAAGGACGAACAAACGTTCGTATGTAAGAATATTTTTTGCTAATTTTGCAGCGAATTACAATACCTAAACATGATCCGAATCCCCACCCACATTCAGGAAATAGCCAATTACAAACCCGGCAAACCCGGAGCAGATATGTTTGACGGTCAAATCCTGAGTCGCAGTGCAATTCTTTGCAGTAATGAAAATAATTTTGGCACATCCCCCAAAGCTAAAGAAGCAATTCTCAATGCATTGGACCAATTATATCTCTATCCGGATCCTACAGGCGAAGTCCTAAAAACCGCCATTTCTAAAAATTCGGATACGCTAAAGATCAAATAATTCTTGGAAACGGATCAGATGGAATATTATATACTTTATTCAAAGCCTTCTTTGAGCCGGGCGAACATATCCTGACATCTGATGCAACATTTGTGTCACTGAAATCCATGGCTAAAATGCACAAGGTCCCCTACCTCACTGTTCCAATGAGTAGTGAATATGGGTTTGATTTGGATGCCATTTTTGAAGCAATTGAAGACAAAACAAAAGCGATTTACCTCTGCAATCCCAATAATCCAACAGAGCGATGATTCCGTCAGATAAATTGAAAGCATTTATTGAAAGAGTACCTAAGGACATACTGATCATTGTTGATGAAGCATATTTTGAGTACAGTACAGTATTGTCTCAGCAATATCCCGACAGCACGGTAATGGGATTTGAAAATGTACTTACATTGCGAACCTTCTCCAAAGTGTATGGATTGGCGGGAATAAGAGTGGGATTTGGTGTAGCCAGCCCTCACATTATCAATGCATTGAACAAAGTAAAACTCACATTTAATCCTAATTTGCTAGCACAGTTCGCCGCAGCTGCTGCCCTGGAAGATGTCGATTTTCTGGAAATGACAGTACAGCATAATGTACACGAACTATCAAGATATTATGATTACTTCGGGCAGATGGGAGTGCGATATATTACTTCTTTTGCGAATTTTGTAATGATCGACCTTGGATCAGAAGTTCTTGTAGAAGAAACATATGAGCTTCTAAGACAAAAAGGAATTCTGGTAAGAAGATTAGGATCATTCGGTCTCCCACATTGTATAAGAGTTTCAGTCGGAAGAAAAGAGGAAAACGACTGGTTCATGGAATGTTTCAGTTCTATTCACGCACAATTGGAAATGCAGCTATGAGCACACATTTCCATAAAATAAGAGTAAAAGAAGTTCGAAAAGAAACGAATGACACAGTTTCTGTCGCTCTGGATATTCCTTCAGATTTAAGCCAAACATTTCAATTCACAGAAGGCCAATATTTGACATTCAGAATTTTTCAGGGCGGAGAAGAAATCAGAAGATCTTACTCCATTTGTTCCTGTCCATTGGATCATGAATGGCGTGTTGCTATTAAAAAAGTAAGGGATGGAAAATTTTCATCATTTGCAAATGAGGCTTTAAAAGCAGGTGATACTTTAGAGGTGATGCCCCCCATGGGTAAATTTCACACCCCACTGGACGCCTCAATGCAAAGATCCTATGTAATGTTTGCAGCAGGAAGTGGAATCACGCCCATTTTATCCCTGATAAAAACCATTCTTCGAACAGAAACTTTAAGCCAAGTCACTCTTTTTTACAGTAATAAATCCACTGGAAGTATCATTTTCAAAGAAGAACTGGAGGGTTTGAAGAATAAATTTCTGGGTAGATTATCTCTGCATTATTTGCTGAGCAGGGAGAAAATGGATTCAGAATTGTTCCAGGGCAGATTGGATAAAGATAAATGTCAAAGCCTCATTCATACGATTCCACATATTCTGAATGCCGACGAATATTTTCTCTGTGGTCCGCTGGAAATGATCGAAAGTGTAAAAGAGACATTATTAGTGTCAGAATTGAAAAGAAGAAAATTCACTTTGAATTATTTACGATTCCCGGAATGGAGAAAAAAATTGCAGCTGACACCGTTGCGGAAAAAGTATCATCGGGTCCATTCGGGCATGTTGAAGTAAAGGCAGACGGTGTGACTATATCTTTTGACTTACAATATGATGGTCAAAATATTTTGGATGCCGCCATTGCACAGGGAGCAGATTTGCCATATGCATGTAAAGGAGGAGTATGCAGTACATGTAAAGCAAAATTGACTGAAGGAATTGTAGAAATGAACCGAAATTATGCACTGGAAGAGGATGAAGTAGAAGATGGATTCATTCTCACTTGCCAGTCACATCCAAGATCCGAAAAGCTGGCAGTAGATTTTGATCAATCATAATTAACCCCTGCCATGAGTTCAAAAGAGCTGATTTACCAGGCAGCAGCCAAACTTTTTAAAGAGAAAGGATATGCTGCTACTTCTATGCGGGAATTGGCTTTGCAGGTGGGCATAGAAGCCAGCAGTTTGTACAACCATATCAAGTCCAAAGAAGAAATCCTTCAGGAAATATGTCTCCGCAATGCCGGTAAATTCACCGATGGAATGAAAATCATTCAGGAAAATTCCAATCTTAATGCATTGCAAAAGTTAGAATCTATCATCCGGCTCCATGTTCAGATTGCTTCTGATGATATTTCATCAGTCACCGTTTTTAATGATGAATGGAAGCATTTGAAAGAACCGGCACTCAGTGATTTTTTGAAGTTACGCATACAATATGAACAGTCTGTGAAGTCCATCATTCAGGAAGGAATAGAAAAAGAATTGCTCAAAAAAGTAGATATTGAAGTGGCCTTATTCTCGTTTTTAACATCCCTCCGATGGATCCATTATAAGTTTGCAAAAGGCAGGATTTCGTCAGACAGATTAACTGAAAATTTGAAAAATATACTGATTTTCGGATTAGCAAAATCTTGATTTTCAATATGAAACTGATAAATTATTTCCAGGTGAAATGCTTGTCCGATTTTCTGAACTATCTCTTTATAAAAATCTTTATATATATCACAGTACAATTCAGTATATTTGCATTGGTTGAACATAGAAATATGATCTTCAAAATTCATCTTCAGCCTGAAATTTTACAGCTACACTTAAGCAACTATAAAAAATAACATTTTGACATTCGAAGATTTTCAATTGAACTCAGACCTTTTAGATGGACTGAATGCAATGGGTTTTAAAACCCCAACTCCAATACAACAACAAGCAATTCCTCTGATTTTAGCTAATAAAGATCTTATTGCATCCGCCCAGACAGGAACTGGAAAAACGGCTGCCTTTTTGCTTCCGATCTTAGACAGAATTCACAGATCCGATCACAGGCACTTGAATGCATTGATCCTTGCACCTACCCGGGAACTCGCACAGCAAATAGATCAGCAAATAGAAGCCTTAGCTTATTTTCTTAATATCAGTTCCATTTCTGTTTACGGAGGAGGCGATGGAATTACATGGGAACAACAGAAAAAAGCACTGGTTACCGGAGCTGATATTGTGATTGCCACTCCCGGTCGTCTTATAGGAATGCTCGGTTCTGATGCAGTACATTTTAAGCATTTGCAACATTTGATTTTAGACGAAGCAGATCGAATGCTCGATATGGGATTTTATGACGACATACTTAAAATCATTTCATACCTACCAAAGAAAAAGACAAACTTTGCTCTTTTCAGCAACAATGCCCAGCAGGATCAAACAACTGGCAGAACGTATATTAATTGACCCGATTTCTATCAATATTTCCATATCAAAACCAGCAGAAGGTATAGACCAGCAGGTGTATATGGTTCATGACCGCCAAAAGGAACCCATTGTTTAAAAGCATATTAACCGACAATGATTTTCAGTCCATAATTGTCTTCGCATCCACCAAGGATAAAGTAAAGCAGCTGGACATGCTTCTAAGAAAATCAAAAATCCCTGCTAAAGCTTTTCACTCTGATCTCGAACAGGCAGAACGGGAAGTCATCATGAGGGAATTCAAGAATAAGCAAATAAGAATTATAGTAGGAACGGATATTCTTTCAAGAGGAATTGATGTAGATGGAATTGATCTGGTGCTCAACTTTGATTGTCCGCCCGATCCGGAAGATTATATCCATCGCATAGGAAGAACGGCAAGAGCAGAAAAGCTGGGAACAGCCATTACCTTCATCAATGAAAAAGATGCCTACAAACTGGGCAAAATTGAAAAATTGATGGAAAAAACTATCAGGAGAATGCCGATACCTCAGGAATTGGGACCTGGACCTGAGCTTGATATTTCAAAAGCTCGCCCACCCCGGCCATTTGGATCCAATCAATCCGGTCCAAGAAAAAAGAATTTTCAGAAAGGTAATTCTTCAAATAGAAAACAGGGAGGACCCCCAAGAGACAAAGCAAGACCTCACAATTAAATAAACTGAGAATTACTGCTATGCAAAGCGAGCTTTCAATCAGACCCATTAAGGGATCAGATAATCCCGGAATTGCCCACGTTATCAGAACCGTTATGCCTGAATTTGGCGCTTCCGGTGCAGGATTTGCCATCCATGACCCTGAAGTGGATACTATGTATGAATCTTATCAACATAAAGCTGCCTACTTCGTCATCGAAAAAGATGGTTCAATTTTGGGAGGTGGCGGAATTGCTCCGCTTTCGGATGGACCAGAATATTACTGTGAATTGAAGAAAATGTATTTCCTGCCTGAAGCCAGAGGAAAAGGTCTGGCTACTATCTTACTGAATCGTTGTCTGGAAGCGGCCCGTGAATTGGGCTATACTCACTGCTATCTTGAAACATTCAAGACCATGGAAACTGCAATTTCTGTATACCACCACTTTGGATTCACTCCTTTGAATGGCCCCATTGGGAATACAGGGCACTTTAGCTGTACTCACTTCTTTGAAAAGGAATTATAAATATTTCTACAATCTTACCTGAGCAATTCAGACAATTAAAAAACCATTAACCTTAAATAATAGTATTACCATTATTTACCTCTTCTTTAGAGTATAAGTATGCCCGCTATTCCTGGGAACAAGTGTCATGACATCACCACTTATAGTATAATCATAAGTGAATTCAAAATCCTTGGTAGTCCATACGATAACATTATTTTTCACTGTGTAAAGTCCCTGAATGGTAAACTCTCTCTCCATTAACATTTTGCCATCTTTTGTCCTTGTGTATACCAAAACCCATATTTAAATCCCGGTGTTCCTGACTACATCAGTTACCAGCCATGAACCTTGGAGTTTATCATCTACATTTGATGATGCCTGAATTGGGTTGACTGGATTTGCTCCTCAATAGCAGTTGTACTATCCGTTATTGAAACTGGAGGAGCCTCCGCAGTAGCTGAACTCTTATCAGAACAAGAAATGAACAGTAAGACACATAATAATGTGCATAAATACGATTGGATTTTCTGCATGACTGTTTGAAATTTAAATCAATTCAATAGCTAATGAAATCTGTATTACAAAAACCTGGATCAAAGGTCAGAAAACATCAGTAAATTTACTGTATTTGCCCTAAGGATTTTTCCGCATCCCGGAGTGCGGTTAAAAAAAGAATTTTATCCTGGGACAGTTTAAAAACCGTACTGGTCGAATTGGAAAACTGCTTTGCCTGTGGATAAAGGGAATGTGTCAGTTCTGAACGGGAATGCTGGTAGTCCAGCCTCATCATATAAATCCAGCGGACCGGGATTATCAGCCCATGCGTAACGTACATATTTTGGGTTTGGAACCAGCTCAGATCTGACTTCAATTAAACTTCCTTTCAGGATTGCCTCTGCATTATAGAAAACTCCATCCTCTGCTGCGATAGTG
>JADJJU010000013.1 GCA_016706365.1 Saprospiraceae bacterium | reverse complement strand
ATTTACAATTTACTATTCACTTTTACTTTCTTCCATTTCACTTTTCATCTTACATTTTGCAATCCTCACAACTCTCAACACACCACTCTGTACTTACCATTTACTATTCACTATTTACCATTTACTACTTTTTGACATATGGAAGACACAGAAAAAAAGCTCAACTGGAATTTATGGTATTCAATGCTTATGGTGTTTCTGCTGCTGCAGATAGTCTTATATTACTGGCTGACTAAAATATACTCATGAGTGCACTGGATTGGTTTGTACTGATAATTACCCTGGCGGTCATTATGATTTATGGTCTTTACAGGAGTAAGGGGCTTATAAATATAGAGGGCTATTTCAAGGGGAATAACAGCATGCCATGGTATGCGGTGGGGCTATCCATAATGGCGACGCAGGCTAGTGCGATTACGTTTTTGTCGGCGCCGGGACAGGCATTTACGGATGGGATGAGGTTTGTACAATATTACTTTGGTTTGCCGATAGCGATGATTGTGATTGCAGCTGTTTTTCTGCCGATGTATCATCGATTGAAGGTGTTTACAGCATATGAGTTTTTGGAGGGGCGATTTGATTTGAAGACGAGGTCATTGGCGGCTTCACTGTTTCTGATACAGAGAGGATTGGCTGCAGGATTGACGATTTATGCGCCGAGTATTATTCTTTCTTCATTGCTGGGCTGGAATATATATCTGACGAATGTGTGTATCGGAGGACTTGTACTTTTATACACTTATTCAGGTGGAACAAAAGCAGTTTCGTATACACAGCTGGGACAAATGCTGGTCATTCTGGCAGGAATGGTAATTGCAGCGGTTATGATTGTAAAATTATTGCCGGGAGATATGGGATTTGCAGATGCGCTTGAAATTGGTGGGGCCCTGGGTAAAATGAATGTTATAGATACCACTTTTGATCTCAGAGAAAAGTATAATGTTTGGTCGGGAATCATTGGAGGTTTTTTCCTTGCTCTCTCCTATTTTGGGACGGATCAAAGCCAGGTGGGAAGATACATCACCGGCAAGAATCTCAATCAAATGCGGAT
Source organism: Saprospiraceae bacterium (assembly GCA_016706365.1). Taxonomy (GTDB): domain Bacteria; phylum Bacteroidota; class Bacteroidia; order Chitinophagales; family Saprospiraceae; genus SLDF01. The sequence goes on along the minus strand of JADJJU010000013.1, from coordinate 61,610 downwards.
GGGATTATTGTTTAATGGGGCGGTGAAAATTCCGATGCAGTTTGGAATACTGTTGATTGGTGTATTGTTGGTGGCATTCTATCAGCTTGAGAAACCGCCTCTTTTCTTCAATGATGTGGAAGTGAAGAAGCTCGAAAGTAGTTCCTACAATTCAGCATATCAGGACCTGGAAACAAAGCATACTCAATTACATCTGGAGAAAATGGAACTGGTAAATCAATTCATGGATCAGCCGGAATCTCAACAAGATATCGTACCAGGCATTCAGAAGAAAAACAAAGAAATTGAAACCCTGCGCACAGAGGTAAAAACAATGATCAAGGACAATGATCCGCTTTCTGATGCCAACGATACGAATTATATATTTCTGGATTTTGTAACGAGATATTTGCCCAGAGGTCTTATTGGTTTGATCATTGCGGTGATATTCTGTGCTTCAATGAGCTCGACATCTGCGGAATTGAATGCCCTGTCTTCGACATCCATTGTGGACATTTACAAACGAAACATAGCCAAAGACCGCAGTCCGGCTCATTATTTGAAAGCCTCCAAAATGGCGACATTTATGTGGGGGATTGTTGGGATTTTGGTGGCGAATATGGCTTCGCAATTAGGGAGTTTGATTGAAGCGGTCAATGTATTGGGATCGCTCTTTTATGGGACGATTTTGGGGATCTTTCTCACCGCTTTCATGCTTAAATTCGTGAAAGGGAATGCGGTGTTTATTGCGGCATTGATAGCACAGGCCTGCATTTTCTATTGCTACTTTTTTACTGAATTGACATTCTTGTGGTTCAATTTATTGGGTACTGCAATTGTGATGGTCGTCGGGATTATTGTTCAGGTTATTGGAGGGAGGAGGTAGAGGGGAATCGGTTAATCGGGTAATCGGGGTGTGGGAGAAGCAGCTTTTGGCTTTTGGCCTTTAGCTTTTGGCGAACAGCCGGTGTGAGTTGAGAGTTGCGAGTGGGATTCGATATTGTTGCAACACGTGAAAGCAGTACAGCTGGTGGATACAAACTCGTAGGGGCGCACGGCCCTGCGCCCATCTCTACACCAACAGCCGGTTGAGGAGTTGATTTGGTTTTTGGTGCAGGTTGAAACAGCCAAATGGGGTTTAAATTGACATTGTCGTAGTTGAATTACAAATTCAAAATTTATTGGATCGAAGTCGCAGACTTGGACCATCGAATATTCAGGTAGGCTTTTCCTCAATAAGTCCTTCGTGTAATTCGTGGATAAAAAATCTTTGATCCCTTCCCCCCTCACACATCTATCCCCAATATATGCCGGTGCGTCGCTTTTCCCAGAGGCTGACGTTTGATATTATCCATGTAAAAAATGGTTTTTTCGATGCGGGTAGCGGAGAGTTTGTATTTGTTTATTTCATTTATGATGAAGCGTTGTTTGCCTAAGACGAGGGCTTCGAAGTGGAGCTTAGCCTTGGGATCGATGCTTAATAATTCACTTAATTCCTCAGGAAGTTCGAGACCTAGGGCGGAATCGACTTCCATTAGATGAACTTTGACGGTGTCATTCACTTTGAGTTTGAGCTTTTTTATGCGGCTCAGATTCACAGTGATGTAGGCTGCACCTTCACTAAGTGCCACTAATCCACAGGGAAAGGTTTCCTGATCATTGATTGTGCAGGTGAATCGCTTCTTAAGGGTGCCTCCGAAATGAGCAATATGTGCAGGTTCTACCCTGATGTAATGGACATTCAGCAGATAATCCAGTTGGTATATAAGAGATGTAAAAGTCAGTTCTTTCATCCTGCGGAGATCTATTTCAACAATGAAGAACACAAGATAAAAGATAGAATTTGCAAATTGATTTCAAGCTCAATAATGTTCACTGATAAAAGCCGAAACGCCGGTCATGTGACCGGCGCCCCGTATATTGGAAAACAAACAAAGAACGAAAATTCTTACTTTATTGAGATTCGGATTTTGCTTTGGTTTGATTGCTTGTGGACTGAATACTCCAGGCAAAATCCAATTGTAATTTCCCTCCGAAATAGGCCTTGTCAGCCAGATCAATATATTGATCGGCAGTATATGGATTACCCGGATATACTGCAAGAGCATGGCAGCTCATACAATTGGACTGAACACCCCAGATCATTGTGGCATTAAGCCTGTTTGGGTTCTGAGCATTATTAAGTTGTCCCAAATTCGGTTCCAGATATGGATTGTATCCTACTACAGGTGACATTCCTGCATTTGTTCCTCCAGTGATGGGTTGATTAGGGCGTACCATGGAGTACACTGCTGATAATGCATAATGGCTGGCTGCACCATTCAATTGAGATGGTCTCAATGAAGCAGCAACCGCATCGCTTGGGAATGGCGGATTATCGGGATTTGCAGCCCAGAAAAATGTCTGCCAGGTCCAGTTGGAAATTTCCTTAGTTGTGACATGCATTGCTACAAGAATCGCCAAATCACCCGCCTGAGCCGAATCTCCTTCAGTACTTTGTTGAGAATTGAAATAATCAGCGGCTTCTTTATTGAATTTGAAATGGATAAAATCTTTCAAATTACAAGTGGCATTCGCAATAGCTTCCTGAGAATTATTCCCATCACCAACAGGTACCAGTTTTTTATTGTCATCCTGTCCATTCTTCAGATCAATATATATATATGAATTCCACATGGTATCAGGAAAATTCGCAGCCGGATTTGGAGGTCCGGGCCAGGCCGGCATCCTAACCAGTGTATCTTTACTGCGAACGAAGAAATATGTAGGCTTCAGAGTGATTGCTGTATTTGGAAATGCAGGGATAGCAGCTATTTCTCCCGGTTTTACCATAGACTTTAATACAGTAGAATCCAGGAGTTGATTTTGGATAGTATGGCAGGCTGCTGTAGGGTCATAGGCTACCGAGACCCAAAAGTCATTTTCTTCCTCATTCAGTGAATCGACACCGGAAGTCATTTCACCAGAAAGGACTTTTTTTGCATGTGATTTTTGGCGCATAGGCTGAAGCAGACCTCTTGCGGATTTTGAAATCACACAACTTGTGTCGCCGGACTCGACAATACTCCTGATATCAGTAATTCCAGGCCAGGTTTCGTACACTAATAATTCCTGTCCATCGAATGACTGTCCTGAAGCAGCTGTCAATCCAGCCCAGATTCCCCAGGCATGATTATAAATACTGACTGAATCATACACAGTCCCATTGTATCCACCCAGCCAGGACTGAATAATAGTGGAGCTGTCTTCCGGAAATTTGAAACCGGGAACAAGGTTAGTGGGTAAAGGAACAGGAGTAATTCCTGTCTTAGGAGGTTCTCCTTCAGGTTCGGGAGATTTGGAATTGCATTGAACCAGGCATAACAATATGCAGATCAATGCAAGGCTAGTGAGCATTGCTTTCATGGCGCATTAAGGTTAAAAGTTAGTAATTCTGTTTATAGCCTTGAAAATAAATAATATTCTTGGAATGAATACATGTTTTGGATATAAAATAATTGGCAATCAATGATTTAACATTGAAATCCAGGCGAAATTTTAAAGATTATTTCGATGTTCATTAGATGAATCTTTATCATATACTTTTCCTGCATTTCAAGTATATTTTCATTTGGAAATATTTAACCAATATTTCATTTTCCTTAATATAACAGAGCAAACTTATTATTAACAGGATGACGTCCTCAGAGAAATTGGATACATTATTCACCATCTAAATTCAGACATCATGAAAACGCAATCAATGTCAAAAATGCTGTTAGTTTCAACAGCATTACTCCTTTCTCTTATATCATGCAAAAAAGAGGAAATCGTACCGGAAAAAACAAATCAGGAATTTTACGCCTGCCACTTAACAAATGACTGGGATGAAGCTTCGGTTAAAACACATCTTTTAGGAACCTGGAACTGGAAACATAAAGTTTGCCCGTTCAACCCTAATGATGTACCAACTGACACTGAGCATAGTGGACTAAGTGCTGAATTTAAATCAGATAATACTTTAACTATTCTTCAGGATGGTAACCCAGTGTTGACAACTAACTGGGAAGTAATTCAAACTGAAACGAACATTCTATCAGATCCAGCCAGAAGTTACCAGATTAAAACAGATTTATTTGTCAGCCAATTGTTTGGTGTAATACTAATATGCGAAGACGAAGTATTATTTACGTCGAGTTATGTAGATGGATGTGATAACCGCTTTGAAAAGCAATGATTGTGATTATCAATTGATTATATTATACTTTAATAATCTCATAAGAAATGATCTCAAGAGAAAAGCCCGATTTGACAACCGGGCTTTTTATAATACTTAATTTTGTTTTTCTAGTTTCTCCTGGACGGCACCATTTGCCTTGTGAGATTCATAGGTTTTCTTTTGTTCAGCACGACGCTTGGCTTTCAATTCAGCTTTGTATGCTGTATATGCTTCAACCTGATCTTCTTTTAAGAGATCCTTTCTGAATTTCTCGCGATTCAGATTTTCATTTCTGATTGCAACTGCTCTTTCTTTTTGATCTTTAACATCAGCTACAATCTTATTAACTGCAGTATAATGTGCTTCATCAAATTCTACCCATTTCTGGAATTGTTTATCCGTCAACTTGAGTGCTGTTTTGTAATCCTCAGGTTTCTCACCTTCCAGCATTGATTTGCCTGCAGTTTGGGCCTGCACTCCAAAGGATGCGCTTAAAATGAGGAAGGAAAAAATTAATTTATTCATTTTTTGTATAACTTTAAGTGAACGAAAATACATTGCAAACTTAACCAAAATTCTAACCAATGGAACGGACTATCGATCATCTGTTAATCAAATATGGTGAAAGTCATCAGGATACAACGAATAAACTGATACATTGGATATGTGTTCCCAGCATTATGTTTTCATTATTTGGAGTGTTGATGAGTATCCCTTTCTTTGTTGAGAAGACAATCTACTATAATTGGGCCGCTGTGGTTTTGTTGCTCGCTCTGGGGTATTACCTCACACTATCTGTTTCAATGTTTATCGGGTTCATTATTGTTGGGGGCTTGATGCTATATGGCAACTATGCGATACTGAGTTGGGTGAATGGGTCTGACTGGCATTTATTTCTGGTTTCCATCGCAATTTTCACAGTGGCATGGATCGGTCAATTTATAGGGCATGGGATAGAAGGTAAAAAACCAAGTTTTTTTGATGATATTAAGTTTTTATTGATTGGGCCGGCCTGGTTGCTGCATTTTATATATAGAAAGGTGGGAATCCCTTATTGAGGCATGAGTTATGAGAAATTTTGAATTTTGAATTTTGAATGAACAGCCAAGTTGAGTGAGAAATTTTGAATTTTGAATTTTGAATTATGAATTATGAATGAACAGCCAAGTGGAGTGAGAAATTTTGAATTTTGAATTTTGAATTTTAAATCAGGAGTGAACCTTAGGGGATCACTATTCACTATTCACTATCGGCTGTTTACCATTCAACATTTAAAATTCAACATTTAAAATATACATTCCACCATTCACTATTCACCATTCACCATTCACCATTCACGATTCACTATCGGCTGTTTACCATTTAACATTTAAAATTTACCATTCCAACATTCACCATTCACCATTCACTATTCACTATTCACTAACGGCTGTTTACCATTTAAAATTCAACATTCCAACCATTCACCATTCACCATTCACGATTCACTATTCACGACTTCACGATTCACTATTCACTATCGGCTGTTTATAATTTAAAATTCAACATTTAAAATTTACCATTCCAACATTCACGATTCACGCAGCCGACCACGATTAGATCCACAAGCAGACAAAAAAACAATCTCTTCTGACCAACTTTACTTAAAGTCTATTCGTCCTTCCTGAATATTTATTTACCCCATTGAATTTTTTAATTAATTGAATTATGAAAACCTTGAGAATTTTAAGTTTGGCTTTGACAATGACTTTAATGATAACCTCCATTGGATGTATCCGAAACAATGAAATCATACGTGGCAATGGTAATTTAACAGAGGAAGTCAGACCTGTTAGCTCTTTTTCCGCCCTGGATGTTTCAGGTACATATAGTGTGATATATTCCGTAGCGGACACTTTCAGTCTTAAAATATCAGCTGAGAGTAATCTTTTGTCCGTCATTGAAACAAAAGTAGAAAATAACCGTCTCGAGATTCAAACCGCTCAAGGCTTTACGATCAGGGAAAACCAACCTATGGTAGTGCGTATTACTGCCCCCGCTTTAGCTGAAATTGGTATGTCAGGTGCTTGTGATTTTGTATGTAATGATACAATTGAGGTCAACAATTTCCAGGCTGATTTATCCGGCTCATGTACATTAGAAACCGGAGTCATCGCGAATCAGATTAGTTCTGATATATCAGGATCCGGTACAGTGAAGATAACAGCAGGAACCTCTCAGTCTTCAAATTACAATATTTCCGGCTCAGCGACAATAGATGCCAGACAACATATTACCCAAAATGCTGATGTTGAAATCTCTGGAAGTGGAAGAGTTTGGCTTCACGTAATTGAGAATTTGAAAGTAAATATTTCCGGAAGTGGGGAAGTCAATTATTTTGGTGACCCAATTATCAATTCATCCATTAGTGGATCTGGTCGTTTAAATAAGCTATAAATTCTATGTTTGAAAGTCATCAGGTTTTGTGTTTCCCAAAACCTGAGATAAGGAGTGTAGTAAGTTAAAGAATGAAATTAACTTCTATACATTCCCGGTCAGCTTGGGTAGTTTACAAATTCCGAAACTATAATGGCGGAAAAAGTAACAGTCAACTCATTTTGGATTGGCTGACTGCTTGTGTATTTTTAATTTATTCATAGTCTTATATGATAACTATAATGAGCTGAAAGATTTAATTAACCAGCACATTACGAAAAGTGCCATCAATTGAAGATTACAAAGCAAACTTATTCGCCAACAATTACGAAGGGAAACATCATCCTTCCGAAAGCACTTTCAACACGTATCCAATAGAACCCAGGTGGCAGAGAGTTGACATCCCAATGCAAAATCATATCCTTACCACTTTGCATTTGCCGGGCCATACTTCTACCCTGCGTATTGAATATCTCCAAATGAAGGTCCTGGTAATTTTCAAAATACATTTCCAAAACAAACTGATCATCAACTGGATTAGGATACAGCCTGGAGGAACTCAGTCCAGGAAGTGTTCCAGCACTGCTTGAAAGTTCCACAGTGGCACAATAAACCTCAGTACAAGACCCGCAATCGCTGAACATCACACAATACACGCCCGCCTCCAGTCCTGAAATTTGTGAGGTGGTTTGTCCGGTGTCCCAGAGGTAGTGATAAGGAGGACAACCACCCGATGGATTCAGAGTAACAGATCCGTTGGAAGTGCCGGAATCTGCCACCACAAGTACGGTAGAAAAAGCTGAGGGAATACTCTCAAAATCAACAGTAATACCTGCACTCAGGTTGTAATAGGTGCCGCTGGCGCTCGTCCGCAATTCCACACTACGTACCATGTATTCAGCCGAACCTGCTAAGGCACAAGTGTCCAGGTACGTCTGACTGGTCTGCGGGACCTGGTTGAGTAGTTGAAATACCGAATCAGTAGCCATTTTTTTATAAACATAGTAACCAATTGCATTTGCAGGATCTATCCATTCGAGTTGTACATGTAGTCCAGCCTGCCTGGCAACTAAATTTTCAACAGGTCGCAGTATGTGCATCCGAAGAGTAGGGTCACCCATGAGTGCTGTATTGACATAACCTCCATAATATGAAGGAATATAAAGTCCGCGGTTGTTCATAGTTAATTGTGTGGCATAACCGATGTTTTCACCAAGCGCCATGTGGTGCAGGAACCATTGCGGCCTATTGCCCCATGTGCTGCCCAGACAAGTACGTGAAGCAATGGCAGCCCTCAGGAAGTTGTTTGGATAATCCCAGTCGCCAAAATATGAGCCAAACAACATAGTGAATACGGTTTGCAAAGAGTCAGTGGTGAAATTGGTAGTGCTTGAAATATCGGAAGCGCTTTGTGGACCGCCGCCCCCACAGCCGTAAGACCACAGGTAGGACTGGTTGCTGAGCGTCTGGCGGTATTGCAAGTCAAGCACTTTTGCAGACCCAAACATAGGTGCAAAATTTCTCCAGCCAGCGCTTCCCAATCCTTCCTGGTCGCCAAAATTGTTGTCCACGAGAGCGCGTTCCAACACGGGCGTCAGTCCATTCCTCCAACGATGATCTTTGTCGAGATAACGCCGCAAAAGTTGTTCTTCAGATTCAGGAAAAAGAGACATGTTTGCGAAATCAACCCGCCCTACCTGCAAGGCTGCATCTGAGGGAATCACGCTGTTATCAAATTTTCCATCACCGGGAACATTGTCGTTTCGGGTACCCGGAGAAGTGGTGATATTTATTGTCTGATCGGTCCAAAGACCGTCGAGGTTAGCATAATAACTATCGCAGGGCCATGCACCTTTGTGGTCATTGTAGTGCCCGTCCGGAACAATATCGCCGGAGTAAGGCACCGGCACACGGCCCAGTAGGAACAGTTCCCGGTTGTTGTCCTGGTTGGAAGATGCCCACAATTGGATGTAAGATTTTACGGTGGTGACAGGATCATTACGATCGACAAAAAGAGATTCAGCCCGCCAAACATCCGCTTCCAAATCCTTTAATAGTCTGGTAATTTCGGATTCGAGTGTCTGTTTGAAAGTGCTGTCGATAAGCACCAGACAAGATCCGCGGTAGTGAATCGGCTGCACCTGAATTCCTGCATAAAGGTAAGCAGATCCGAAATTCGGAGTGCCATTTTCAAATGGGAATGCCGGTAGAATTTTCAAGACCTTATATTCGTACCCAATACCAATGCTTACTGCCGTATCAGTCCAGGAAGTACTTCCCGGTCCTACGAATGCCAAGCTATCGCCCCACTGTAAGTCGTCTTTGACCTTACGCCATATAGTATAACCTCCATTGATGGTATCCACTCTCCAGTTCAATACTATCATCGGAGGATCATCCTGTACAGTCGCCTGTAGCAGGACCGATTGTCGTGCATCGAAGATATTTTGCGAAAAAGCAGACATGGCACATAAGTGCAATAAAATCAGTAGGCTTAAGGTTGATTTCATGGTTAAAGTTGAAAAAAAAAGTCAATTAATACTAATGACAAAGCCCGTTTTTTTAATCAATTCCGCAATAATTACCTTTTGATCTTTTTAGATATTTCTATACATTGACAATCAGAACATTTCAGGATGGTCCGAAAAATAATAAGACATCTGGCTTCCATATTGTAGGCCGCCCAATCGAGACTTGAAATCAGTCATTGTCAAACCTGATTTTTCAATAATTATGAACCAGAGCTCTTCATATGCTAATAAATAATTAGCTAAATCACTTTTCTTCAGCAGATATTATATTAAATACACACAAAAGCTGCCTTACCCATGATAGCTTTTGTCATTTAGGTATAAAAGAGTTAATTTCGCGGTTCATTAGTAAAATTTAAACAACGTTTATGAAATTGATCCAAAAGGTAATTGGGGTTTTAGCCCTCTTCTTGCTATTAAATACTGCCATGCAGGCAAATGATGGTATGTGGCTACCAAACCTGTTAAAGAAGCTGAATGAAGCAGAAATGAAGAGTTTGGGAATGCGGATTTCTGCAGAAGATATTTACAGTGTTAATAAAGGAAGTATCAAAGATGCTGTTGTTCACTTTGGAGGTGGATGTACGGCTGAAGTTGTGAGTGACAAAGGACTAATATTCACCAATCACCACTGCGGTTACGGCCAAATACAATCTCATTCTACTCCGGAAAAAAACTATCTGGAAGATGGATTTTGGGCGAAGAATTATGCTGAAGAGCTAAAAAATCCGGGACTTACTGCTACTTTCATTGTAAGAATAGAGGACATCTCTGCAAAAGTCCTGGAGGGAGTGGATAATAAACTTCCCTCTAAAGAAAGACAATCTTTGATCGATAAAAATATCGAAAAAGTACGCACAGAAACTGTGAAAGAGACTCATGAAAACATCGTTATCCGGCCATTCTATGAAGGAAATGAATACTATATGTTCATCACAGTGACATACAGAGATGTGCGCCTCGTAGGTACTCCACCTGATTTCATTGGTAAATATGGTGCCGATACAGACAACTGGATATGGCCAAGACATACAGGAGATTTTTCAATTTTCCGTATTTATGCAGACAAAGACAATAAGCCTGCGGATTACAGTGCTGACAATGTACCGTTTACGCCTAAGCATTTCTTACCGATTTCGGTAACCCCGTTAAAAGAGAATGACTTTCTAATGGTGTTCGGTTTTCCGGGTCGTACTGACCAATACCTGCCTTCTGTTGCCATTGACCAGGTTCAGAATATTCTGAATCCTGTAAGAGTAGCTATCAGAGACCGTTCACTGGCTATTATCGATGAAGCAATGAGAATGGATACCAAAACAAAAATTCAATATGCTTCCAAACAGTCCAGAATATCAAATGCCTGGAAAAAATGGAGAGGCGAATCTCTTGGATTAAGCCAGTCTGACGCCATCAATGAAAGAAAAAAATATGAAGCTGAATTCAATAAAAGAGTAGCTGCAAATCCGCAATGGTCTGATTATAAAGGATTGGTGGAAAAATTCAATATGCTATATCAATCCATTAACCCTTTAGCCCGAGCAAGAGAGATTCAAATGGAAGTAATTCAGAGAAATGCTGAAGTAACCAGAATGGCAGCAACAATGGCAACACTTGCTGCTTTATATGAAAAAGATGGTACGGATGCGTTCAATACGAGATTGAATCGATTTAAACCTGCTTTATCAGGTTACTTCAAAGATTACCAGGGCCACAATTGATGAGAAAGTATTCGCTGCTACAATGGACTACTATGAAAAAAACATGGCTGCAGAATATATACCTGAATCTATGAAGTAACTGTCTGCCAAGCATAAGGGAGACTGGAAAGCAATTAGTGCAGAATTGTTTAAAAACAGCTTTCTGACAGATGAGACAGCTTTTGTAGCTCTTCTTGATCAAACTCCTGCTGATATTGCCATGAAAGCTAAATCAGATCCTCTGGTACAACTCGTTGATGCCATTCAAAAGAACGCTGACGATAAAATCAATCTTCAATACAATGCATTAATCGGAGAAATTAATACACTGAAACGCACTTACATCACAGCTCAGCGCGAAGTGTTCAAAGAAAAAAGATTCTACCCGGATGCAAACAGTACTTTGCGTATGTCATATGGTAAAGTAGAAGGTTACAAACCAAGAGATGGTGTGTATTTCGAGCCATTTACTACTGCAGAAGGTATCGTCGCGAAGTATGTTCCGGGAGATTATGAGTTTGATCTGGATCAGAGATTCAGAGACCTGGTTGCAAGAAAGACTATGGTAAATATGCTGTCAATGGAGAATTACCTGTCAATTTTATAGGATCAATTCATACCACAGGTGGTAATTCTGGTTCTCCTGTGTTGAACGGAGATGGTCATTTAGTAGGATTACTATTTGACGGTTCATGGGAAGGTGTCATGAGTGACATTTACTACAATCCTGATTTGGTAAGGAGCATCATGGTAGACATCCGATACGTCCTCTGGGTAATGGATAAATATGCAGGTGCTCAAAACCTGATCGATGAATTAAAAATCATCGAAACTGCTTCCACTTCTGCAAAATCAGATAAGAAATCTGCAAAATCAAAAGTGAGCAAGTCAAAATAAATGTGTCGGGCAGAACTGATTTGGAGGATAAATACAGATCAGTTCTGCCTTTTTTTAAATTATGAGACTAAAATGAACTCTGTCTAAGCAAAAAAAACAATTAAATTAGAGCTTAGATGGAAACACAAAAGAACAACGAAGAATACAAGGCTATGCAAGCCAAGGCCCTTGAGCAATTACGTTCGGGTCAATCACTTACTGGTAAAGATGGTGTTTTTGGACCATTATTAAAAGAGTTTATTGAAACAGCACTGGCAGCAGAGATGTCCGGACATTTGGATGAATCACAACGAAGTCAGGGTAATAAGCGAAATGGCAAAGGGAATAAGACACTCAAGACATTAGCAGGGGAAATATTGATTAATACACCACAGGATAGACATAGCACATTTAGTCCTGAGATTGTGAAGAAAAGGGAGACCGTTCTGGCAGATAACCTGGCGCCCAAGATTATTGGATTGTATGGACTAGGAATGAGCTTTCGGGACATTTCATCCCACATAGAAGAGATGTACGATGTGAGCATATCCCATGCTACATTGAGTGAGATTACGGACAGAATAATACCGAAGGTAAAGGAATGGCAATGTCGTCCTTTGGAGGAGTTATATACCATAGTATGGTTAGATGCGATGCACTATAAGGTCAAAGATGGCGGCCGAACAGTAAGTAGAGCAGTATACAATGTATTGGGAGTCAATAAGGATGGTCGCAAAGAGCTAATAGGGATGTATATTTCAGAATCGGAAGGAGCTAATTTTTGGCTGGGTGTACTGACAGATCTGAAATCAAGGGGTTTGAATGATATATTGATTGCCTGTATTGACAATCTGAATGGATTTAGTGAAGCTATAGCCACGGTATTTCCCCAAGCAGAGGTCCAGTCTTGTATTGTGCATCAAATTCGGAACTCACTAAAGTATGTAGCCTCCAAGGATCAGAAGGTATTTATGAAAGACCTTAAATGCGTTTATCAAGCAACCAATAAATTACAAGCTGAGCAAGAGCTGCTCAAATTGGATGAGAGTTGGGGGAAGAAATACCCAATTGTGTTGAGGTCCTGGCACAACAATTGGGAAAAGTTGACGGTGTATTTCAGCTATGATGAACAAATACGTCGCTTGATATACACGACCAATGCGGTAGAAGGATTTCACCGACAAGTGAGAAAAGTAACGAAAACCAAAGGAGCTTTTCCCAATGATATAGCCTTATTAAAATTGATTTATCTGGCTACCGAGAATATCTCTAAAAAATGGACCCAACCCCTACAAAATTGGGCAATAACAGCCCAACAATTAGCTATCAGATTTGGAGACCGCATGCAAGTGGATCTTTGATTGCAGCACCCAAATGCAAAGAAAGAACCCCCAATAAAATAATCCAAGGGTAAAATGAACGGCTCCTACGTCGCCGCCCTTGTCTAATTTTATTCGGGGTTCAAAAAAGCATTTAAGAGCTGAAATCAAAAAAATAGTAAATTTGAAATGATGATTTTAACACCAGACAGAGTTTAGTTTACACTCCCAAATATAAATAGCTCTTTACCTTTTCAATCTTTTTCCATCTTCCCAAACTCTCCACAAAAAACTCACACTCACTAGCTCAATCTTTTTCAATCTTCCCAAACTCTCAACAAAAAACTCCCACTCACTACCTCAATCTTTTCAATCTTCCCAAACTCTCAACAAAGCACTCCCACTCACTACCTCAATCTTTTTCAATCTTCCCACACTCACCACAAAACACTCACACTCGCAACTTCAATCTTATCAATCCTTAATCCCCGGCATAATAGAAATCTTTCATCAAAGCACCGTATGTGTCTTCACTCTCAAGAAGGATATAACCTAAAATACCCAACTCCGTTCTTATTAAATATTTTCGCTCATAAGGTTCATCCTCCCCTGCTGGCAAGGCAAACATAATCTCAACCTCCTCCCCTTTATATACAGTTTGTTGCAATTGCCCGAAACTCTCATCTGTAAACAGCTCTGTATCCCTAAGTAAAGTTCCTTTAATTCCAACCTCGTAGAATGCTTGTTTAATTTCCAGAATAGTGTCTTTTTGAACTGTAAACATTCTCTTCTTATCGAACATGTTATTGGTATGACCGGATGAATATATCTTCAAATCACCGTAAATTTTTAGATTCAAAGCAGGGATACTGCCTATTTTCCTGCCATTTTTATCAATGAAAATGAACTCAGGATCTACACTGGGTCCGGGTGAAAAATATATAGTAAAACTAGCCTGCAATTCAGATACTTTCCATTCCCCAACTCTCCAATTTCTGGAATATATTGGTTCAGGACAAAACCAATCGTCTTGTGAATTTAATGAATCGCAGGGTTGCATTATGAGCTTCACAGAATTCAGCGGATAAGTAAAATATATTCCACTTTCATTTCCAATTTCAACTGTAGCCATAGAGTCAGATTCAGTGGAATTCTGAACAACATCTGAAGCATATGTAATATTCAGAAAATTTAAACTCCCCGGAGATATTATTAAAAGGCTCAATTCCAGAAGGAAAAAACTAAGGAAATTCATGTCACGGAAAATTGAAATTGCTTAAAATAAAAAAGCGCAGGTATTTGAGTTCCGGTTTCCTGTTTTGCAAATCCTGCGCGTTACCATGGGGTTTGGTTGTTGGAATCGTATGATCTTAAGGTCTCACTGCATAAGGTACAATAGTAGGGAAGAAAAATATTTCTCTTTCGGAACCTGATTGCTTCACCTGTATGTTTAGAGGAAGTTTATTTTTTTCAGTAGAAATGGTATTGATGTCAAGATTCTTTGTCTTAATCATTCCTATTCCTCTGTTGATTACGGACATTTCATTGACAGTACCACTTAACTCAAGATTGCCTGCACCAGTAAGCTCAACTGACAATTTATTGCAAACAAGATTCAGAATAGTATTGCCCAAAGTTTCCATGTCAATTGACATTTCATCAGACCATAGCGTATTGGTAGTTTCTACTGAGAATACATTTTTGAAATCCATTTCAGTTAATTCCTGAACAGTGATATACAGAGTCAAAATGGAATTTGCAGAAATTCTGTCATCCGCTCTTACTACCAGTTTACCATCCGTCTGGGTTACTTCGATTGAAGACATCAAATTCTGATCAGCTTCCACAGTTACTTCGGCAACTGATCCATAAGTAAGAAATACCTGGAAAGGACCTTCTACTTGTAGTGATTCGAAATCATATAGTAGTTTGCTGTTGGTTGTAGCTACTCCGTTACCAATCAATCTAGTGGAAGAAGCCTGAGAAGAAACAAAAGAAAAAGACAAAAGTGCGAAAAGGAAAAATACAGTTTTCATAATGTTTATTTTAAAATGCGGGTTGTAATTGTTTGTACACTTTTTAAGATGTGAGTAAAACGGTTTTGGTTACAGTTAAAATCTCTTTTGTTTGATTGATAATACAAAGGTGCATCAGACATCGACCAAATAAAATTAATCTTTGATGAATGGCGATTTTCAATGTGTAAAGCGTATCAATTAATTGATGAATAGAGAAGGGCGAAGTAACTATTTAAGAAAAAATTTCAATTGTATCAATGAAATATTGCCTTTATTAAGCTCTTTCTATTGGACATTTATAAAACTTTTCATCCAAGCTTTTGATGTACCGTTTTTCTCAGCCTTTGTACTTTTGGCTTGATC
This sequence comes from Saprospiraceae bacterium, assembly GCA_016706365.1. Lineage (GTDB taxonomy): Bacteria > Bacteroidota > Bacteroidia > Chitinophagales > Saprospiraceae > SLDF01. Next base: position 46,214 of record JADJJU010000013.1, on the reverse strand, counting down.
CAAAAGATACTATGTTGCTATCCAAATTATTTCTGCAAATTTCTCTCTTTTTCTATATTTGTTCTGACCAAAGAAGGCTTCAGTTGATTCTCGAAGTCTATCTAGTGCGGAGCGACCGTCGCCCGTTTTTTTGACCAAAGAAGGCTAGTCTCCTCTTTTCCTGATGTATTATTCCAAGCATAATTTTGTCAAATTCCTCGTCTTTTATCCAAATTACGTAGCTCAGAATTATAGTTTACATACAGGCTACAATTGATTCCTCTTTACATTTGGGTTCTTCTCATTTATTCTGTCACTAAATTGTTTCATTTTTTTTTGCTTCTTATTGCTGCCATTGCTGGCATATATAGTGCTTGCCTTATTCTTCGATTCCCTACTTATTTTAGACTTGCCTTTGTACATTCCTGACTCATTGTGTGATACGTCTAAACCAGCATAACTCACAGTTGTCTTATGTTTCTGATCAACTGGAATCCATTGGTCTCACTTACCAGTATTATTGCTGTTTTCAGGCCAATTCTGCGTATCGTCTCAAGTTTCTTGATCTTTTTATAGGTCACTATCCTGTTTGGCAATGCTTAAAAGTTCTACTCTTAGCCTTTGAAGCTGATGTTTATAAAACTCTATTTGCTTCTTTCATTTGCTTCATCATCTCACTTAACTTTGGAGTACTTGAGTGCATGAAGCTGATTCTTGGCCCTAGTGATCTCTTTCTTAATAGACATCGACTCTCTGGCCATATCTCTTATTTGTCTATAATTGCCCGACATTGGCTTCCATTTTTCAACGTTTCTTTCTAATACCATATTCGGCAATTACCTTACTGTCAACTTTATCTGTCTTAGTTTTACATTAAAGCTCTCATGTAATTTTCATCTTCATTGCCGATTAACCTTCCTGCCCACTTTCGTAGAGAAAAATAGGCAAGATTTTCATAGTATACACTGGTCGCTTCCATGACATAGTTAACTGAAACGTCTTCTCTGTTTTCTTTTCACCCATTCACCAATTCCATTGCCCCAGAATCAGTATTGTCAAAACTTGTACATGCCTAAAACCTTAGACTCCTTGTTCTCCAATTTGAGCATAAAGCAAACGTGAAATATTGCCTTTGAAATGTCAATGCCAACTACTCCTTTCATGATAACTCAGTTTGTAAAAGGATTTCTTCTGTAAGCTTTTACCTCTGTCTACGCGGATATAACTTTATAAATTATTCCCTAGATACTATTCAGCATTTGAGAAGAATAGGGGTAAGCGCAATCTCTTTGGTCGAAATACAAGAATGTTTTCTGTAACAAAATGCTCTTCTTACCCCATCCTTTCTTGTTAATGAATATGAATGAATGAAATTCAAAAATAAGTCATCACAAACGTACGAGTACCAAAAAATCAAGGCTGTTTAAAATTTCCTTGTTTTCTACGCTGCTCTCCACTCCGCGCATGCAAAGCCGCTCGCCTATTTTATATTCAACTTGGACTTGAATATTGAATTAAAACTTATTGATGCGATAGCTGAAGTTTATTCTTAAGCTCGACTTCTGTGCCTGCTTACTTGTCGTCAAAATGAGCTTGACAACTGTGTGTCGAACAGCTTGAAAAACTACAGAAATTTTAAAAGGCCGGTACAGCAGCCTGAACAGCCTGATTAAATCAAATATTCGTTATTTAACAAACTATGGAAGGTGTTTAATTTGAATTACTTCATGCAAAAGAAATGCAGCTCCAGGAAACAGTTATATAATAGTAGCTTCATAAGTGTTCAATATGAAAGTTCTGGCTTGAAAATATTTATAATTAAAAGGTGATACTCGTACTCCAATTGGTACATACCTTTAACAGACTTAAATAACATGATCATGGAAACAGCAATTGTGAAAAAAGAAATTGCCGAAGAAAAATGGATTGCCATTTATAAAAATACATTTCCTGCAGCTGCCCGATGGATTGCTTCCAAAGGGGGTACACTGGAAGAAGCTAAAGACATTTTCCAGGAGTCATTAATAGATATATATGAAAAAAATGGGTGGTCAGCACTTGGAGAAATTCAGAATGAAAAAGCTTTCTTTTTCGCTGTACTTAAAAATAAGTGGTATCGACATTTCAGTCTGAAGCAATTGAGAACCTCGCTGGAGGAATTTGATTCAGGTGCATTTGTAGAGGAACAATCAGCCAGACAAGTGTCAGAAAGCAGACTCCTCTCCTTTCTCTCACAAACCGGTGATAAATGCATGCAATTATTAAGTGCCTTTTATTTTCAGAAATCAAGCCTTCAAAGTATTGCAGGCAAATTTGGATTCTCGGGTGTTCGTTCCGCTACAGTTCAAAAGCATAAATGCCTTCAGAAAGTACAATTATCCATTCGCGAAAAATCATTGAGTTATGAAGACTTCCTGGACTGATCAGCAACTGATAGAGGATTATCTGTCTTCCCGGCTTTCAGAAACTGAAATCATAGGATTCCAGTACAGATTGAAAAGCGATGAAACTTTTTCAGAGCAATTAAAATGGCAACAGAGGACTATGTACTTCGTTCGCCAATACGGCAGGCAGGAATTAAAGAAGGACCTGGATATCATTCATCATCACTTATTTTCAGATCCAATCCACAGCTCATTTAAGCAGAAAATTTTGCGATTTTTTAATTCATAAATCACACAAACATGTCTGAATTTTTAATTCCCATGGTCATTGACAACACTGACCGGGGAGAACGGGCTATGGATATTTACAGCCTTCTGTTGAAAGAAAGAATTATTTTTCTGGGAACAGGAATCAATGATCAGGTAGCCAATATTATTGTTGCCCAGTTGCTATACCTCAATAGTCAATCCGCGACTCAGCCCATATATATGTATATCCAGAGTCCCGGAGGAGTGATTTATGCAGGAATGGCTATATATGATACTATGCGAATGATTCAGGCTCCTGTATCTACCGTTGCAGTGGGTTTTACAGGAAGTATGGCTACAGCTTTGTTATGTTCAGGTTCAAAAGGGAAAAGATGCGCACTACCCCACTCCACTATTCATTTTCATCCTGCAGGTGGCGGTTCAAAGGGATACACAGAGGATGTCAGGATTGCTACCCGGGAGCAGGAAAGACTACAAACTCAGCTTTTCCATATCATTGGTCAGAACACCGGACATACCTGGGAAGAAATTGAGCACACATTTTTAAGAGATAAGTATATGACAGCCGTAGAAGCAAAGGAATATGGAATTGTAGATGAAGTCCTCGGAGATACCAGTCACCTGATTCAGTTGTTGCACAGTAATCCACAGATAAAGCTCCAATGAATGCAGCGCTTTTGAAAAACTTCGATGTCAAAAATAAATATTGAATGCTTGAAGGAATTATAGTATTTTAGTTGCATCAACTTAAAATAAACCATTCGTATGAAAACCCTATTCTGCATCCTGCTTTGCTTTATTTCATTTGTTAGCCATTCTCAAATGAATCCCGGCACCCTAGAAGTAATTGTATCTGATACCATGCTGTTGCTCCCCGATAATATCACATATGAAATTTCGGTAACAGCAGGAAAAACGGACACACTCTATAATGCTCAAAGCGGATATGACGAGAACACAGGAGAATATAAAGAAATCGATATCAATAAATTGTCCATGGTTCAGCTTCAAACGAATACGGACAGAATCGAGCAACTATTAAAAGCACAAAAGTTGAAATATCGGGCAGGTGGAGGACGCGCTTATACAATAGAAGCTTCTGTATTTGATGTGGCAAAAAATTCCTTTACCGTTGAATTTACCAGTATGGAGCAAGTGAAGAAATTGTATAATCAACTTGTGGGTAAAGATTATGTTACTACCTCCATTACTAATGTGAGCTCTTCTAAGTCAGAAGCAGAAGAGAAAAAACTATATGAAAATGTGGTTAAAAAAGCAAAGGAGAAAGCGACCTTCGTAGCAGGATTAGCAGGAAAAAAAGCAGGTTCCATTATTTCAATCTCCGAAGTCACTGCTCCTGGAAATGTGGGAGATATGGGCATGGGCGGATTATTTGGAATGCTGGGAGCTATGTTTCAGGAAAGCAACAAACCTGAACCCTCGGTAGTGCTCCAAAAGACATTGACTGTCAAGTTTGAGATGCTCTGAACAGGTGTATGCCCGGTTAATTGGGTAATCGGTTAATCGATAACAGCCCGGTAAACAGCCAGTTGAAGCGTTGAAGCGTTGAAGCGTTGAAGCGTTGAAGCGTTGAAGCGGAACAGCCAGGTAATAAAGATGTTTAAGAGTTGAGAAGTTTAGTTAACAGCCAGGGAATAGATGCATGAAGGGGCCTGCGAAGCACATCACCTTACAGCTATTGAGGCGGAGCCGAAAATAGCTGTAAGACATCACTTTTTCATGGTTCATCCCATGAAAAAACATCACCTTTCAAACCGAAGGTGCAGAAAGACATCACATTCCTTCGAATAATCCTCCTTAAGCCTCCCCCTTGTCAATACTGTCCTGTAGAAATCATTACCAATGTACAAGCCTGAACAACCTCTATTCCTTGTTCTTTGGCTTTACTTGCGAAAGAAGGATTTTCTGTTCCTGGATTGAATATAATTCGGCGGGGTTTCAGAGAAAGCCAATAATCCTCCCATTCTGCCTGATTGCGGGTACCAATGTACAATGTTAGGGTATCAACCGCTCCCGGATCAGGTTTAGATCTCATGTCTAATATTTTCTTACCCAGGACCTCACCTTTCTTAATGCCTATTGGTTGCCAGGATTTTTCATTGTTTTCCAGCATGTTGCATGCAAGATATGCATATCGGGATGGATCGGGTGATGCACCTATGACGAGCGTGAGCGGCTCTGATTTAATTTCTTCCATGTGGTAATAACAGAGGCAGTTATCAATAAGTTGAAAAAGGCAGGAATTTCGAAAGAAAGCTATTTCAAAATGTAATATTGCTTATTAAAGTTGAACTCATGACTTCATCTCCGTCTTCCTCGCACTTTCCCGTGATTTTCCTCTCTCAATATATTCTTCTTTTAATTGCTGGATTCCGGAAGAAAGCTCTTCTTCATTTATTTGAAAATAACCTGCCTGCTGCCGCTGGCGAAATGATTCGTACAAACTGACAGCACAGGCAACTGAGAGATTTAGGCTCTCTACCATTCCTACCTGAGGAATGTAGAAAAAGCCATCACAAAGTTCAATCGCAGGTTCTGTTAGACCATGTTTTTCATTACCAAACATCAGTGCGGTGGGCTGACAGAGGTCGAGATCAAATATGGAGGAGGATGAATCAACAGGGATTGCTCCAAGGATCCTGGAATAGCGACTTCTGACGGTATCCATGCATTGTTGAAGATCAGTAAAATGGTGAACATCTACCCACTTTCGGGTTCCCATAGTTGATTTCTTGCCTAAAGGGATAGGTTTGTAAATGTAATCTCCATCGGAATAAACGGTATAAATTTCTCTGATTCCCACAGCATCACAGGATCTCAGCACTGCACCCAGATTATGTGGATCCTGAATATTTTCCAGAATCACAGTCAGATCCAATTGACGATGGATGGCTACCTTCTCAATTTTTTCCTTTCTTCGTTCATTCATCATGGCAATTGTATTGTCTGAACATTTACAAATTCAAGTAAACCTTCAGGTCCTAATTCTCTTCCAACTCCTGAGTTTTTCACTCCTCCAAAAGGTACCCTTGGATCTGAGCTCAGCATTTGGTTGATAGAAATATATCCACAATCTAATTGACCCGACCATTTTCGCGCTTTTTCAAGATCAGCTGTCCAGATACTGCATCCCAGACCAAAATCTGTTTGATTGGCAATTCGTATCATTTCATCCTCATCACTGAATGAATATAATTGAGCGACAGGTCCGAATAATTCCTCATTAGCGATAGCGGAAGTGTTGCTGACATTTGTCAAAATACCAGGGAGGATCTGCCACTTAGCTGTTGGATCTCCATCCACAGTCCAAATTTCAGCTCCCTGATTGATAGCCTTTTTAATTTGCTGATGCACTTCCTTATAAATAAGCTCTGATGAGATTGTTGAGATAGAAACTTCTTCATCCAGAGGATCTCCAATTTTTAATGCCTGGATTTTTTCTTTAATCAGATTGAGAAAATCATCATAGACTCTCTCATGAATCAGCCATCTCTTAGCTGCATTGCAAGTTTGCCCATTATTATTCATACGCGATTCCACAGCTCTGGAAGCTGCTTTATCCAGATCTGCATCATGCCAGACAATAAAGGGATCCGAACCACCCAATTCCAAAACACATTTTTTCAGATACTTTCCGGCCCTTTCAGCAACAGCAGCTCCTGCTCTTGTGCTGCCTGTTATTGAAACACCACGTACTAATGGATGTGCTATTATGCTTTCAATATGATCCTGTTCCGGAAGAATGCATGTAAATACAAACTCTTTTTGTAAGGACTCCCCTATTAATTCTTCCATCTTTTTCCCGGACAAGGGCACTGACGAAGCTGGCTTTAATAAGATTGTGTTCCCAGCTAACAAGGTAGGAATAGCAAACCTGAATGCCTGCCAGATAGGGAAATTCCAGGGCATAATTCCAAGAATCACACCCAATGGTTCATAATGAACTTCAAATATTTTATCCGGAAAATTTCTGGTCTGGGGCTGCAAAATTCCTTCAGCTTCCGTGAGATAATATTCACAAAGCAATATGCTTTTGTCGATTTCTGCCCGTGACTGAGAAATCGGTTTGCCCATTTCAGAAGTAATCATAAAAGCCAGATCTTCTCGTTTGGCTTTCATCAACTCAGGAAGATTTTTCAGAGAATCCACCCTATCAGCAACTGTCAGATTCCTCCAAAAGTTTTTAAAAACATTAGAGGATTGTTGAATAATGTCTGCAAATTCTTTTTTGGGAGTTGACTCATAACTGGCATTGAGAATCTGATTATATGGGTTGATTGATCTGTACATTCTTCAATGCATTTAAGGATGAAGCATGAATCAATTTGGATGACTCATCAAAATGCTAACAAAAGTTACTTACTGGTTGGCGATCCGGAATCTGTAATCTACCAGTCTTATAATCGATATAGCTTGATTTTCGGTGATATCAAAGGTTGAAAAATTATCAGATACTGCCCCGCCTGAATAGCTGATTCTATGCAGATCAATGGGATTAAACAGGCCGGTCTGATGTTTTTTATGAACCTTATTTATGAAATCCGACTTTGTTCTTTTTATTTCCGTTCCCAACCAATACATTACATCATGGCCATAGAATGCATCTTCCAATGGCAGTACACCGTTTTGATCAAAAAATGTTTGACGAAAGCTTATGACTTCAGGATCACTTTTATCAATAAAACCACTGTAACTCAATCTCACCTGCAATTTCTCGAAGAGATCATATGTGAGTTTACCAAATTCAAGCCATTGAGGTAAACCATAAACTACCACCGGATATTTATCGCTGACTTCTCTATTCAATGCATGCAGGAATTGAAGTATAAATGCTTCTTCAGCCCAGTAAGGAACAATGAAAACTGTAGTTTGATTTTCAACCATTTTATTACGAATTGCCTCTCCGCTGAGTCTGCCACTTTTGTCAGATTTCATAAGCAATTGAGAGATTTTATTCTTATGAGTTGGAGAAGACTTGAAGGCAACAGAATTTGTAAAATATGGAAAATATTCTTTTTCTCTTGTATCCATTTCCCTGGCAACTAAAACGACTTGTGAGGATTTGAAATTTGAAATAATATCCTTAGAAATAGCCTCACAATGTACTTTAAGGCCGGGATTCAGTTGAAAATAAAATGGATTGTCTTTAGTAATGCTAGGACTTGTGTTCCATGGCGAAACCAATACCTTACCTTCCTTCCGGCAGTAAGCAGATAAAGTCTGCAAATGATCGGCCTTAAAAGGTCCGACAATGAAATCAAATTCCTTCAGGGAATCAGCTGCAATAAGATCTTCAAGCCGATTCGAATGTAACTCAATATCCAGAACTTTGATATTCAGGGATACATTTTCCTGCCTCAGTTTACCCACAGCCATCCGTAAACCTGAAGCAAAATGGACCATCTTGAGTACGTTATCATTCAGCACATCTTTTTGCAATTGTGAATAAAGAGGCAGTAAAACCCCACGTTATATTTGTCCTTTTTAGGGATATTGACTTTTTCAGGATGATCAGGAATGATTACTTCCTGTTTGCGAATTGGCCCGGTCGTTGTCTTTTCATCAGGCTTTTTCCACTCCATGGTATCAACTTTTTCTACAGGAATAGTAGGCCGGGGCTTGACCTCTTCCGCTGGTTTTGTATCTGGGTTTGTAGTGGGACTAGTGGAAGCCTTATTGAAAAGAGCACAAGCTCCTGTGCTCAGCAAGAGGAAACTCAAAAGTATAAAGACTCCTATCCTATTCCCATTCAATAGTAGCCGGTGGCTTTGTACTGATATCATATACGACCCTGTTAATTCCTTTTACCTGATTAATAATATCTGTGGATACTTTTGCCAAAAAATCATAAGGCAACCTGCTCCATTCAGCAGTCATCCCATCCGTAGAACTCACAGCCCTAAGTGCAACTGCCTGTTCATATGTGCGTTCATCTCCCATAACACCTACTGAATATACGGGTAACAATATCACTCCTGCCTGCCAAACATCATCGTACAATCCGCTTGACTTCAACTGAGAGATAAATATATCATCAGCTTCCTGTAATAAACGAACCCGTTCAGGGGTTATTTCACCCAATATACGTATTCCAAGACCGGGTCCGGGGAAGGGATGCCTGCCAATCAATTCTTCCCGCATCCCCATTGCACGACCGACCCTCCTAACCTCATCCTTGAAAAGCATCCGCAAAGGTTCGACTATTTTCAAATGAAGTTTTTCCGGCAGACCACCGACATTGTGATGAGATTTGATGGTCATGGAAGGTCCGTGAACAGAAATTGATTCAATGACATCAGGATAAATCGTACCCTGACCCAACCATTTAATATCATCCAGTTTCTTCGCTTCTGCCTCGAAAACTTCAATAAATGTCCTGCCAATTGCTTTGCGCTTCAACTCAGGATCGCTCAAGCCTCTCAAAGCAGTATAAAACTCATTTTTTGCATCCACACCGACAATGTTCAGCCCCATTCCAAGATATGATTCCAGGACTCTTTCATATTCATCCTTACGCAACAAGCCATTATCCACGAAAAAACAAATCAATCTGTCTCCTATAGCATGATGCAGCAACATAGCTCCCACAGAAGAATCCACTCCTCCTGATAAGGCCATGAGCACTTTTTCCTCACCTATTTGATCCTTAAGTTTTTCAACTGCTTCTTCAACAAACGATGCCGGTGTCCAGTCTCCGGTGCAGCCCGAAACATCAAACAGAAAATTTCTCAATAACTCCAGCCCATGCAAACTATGTGTCACTTCCGGATGAAACTGAATACAATAAAGAGGATGTGGCGTAAGCCCGGGATTCGAACGAAAAGCAGCTACTTCAATTCCTTCTGTAGAGGCTAGCTTTGTGAATCCATCCGGAACTACTTTGACTGTGTCAGAATGTGACATCCATACCTGGGATTGTTCCGGTATATTTTTGAATAAGAAATCAGTTGAATCTTCAATCTTCAGTAAAGCTTTACCATACTCTCTTACTGGAAGCAGCCACTGTTCCTCCATAATGTTTTGCCATTAACTGCGCTCCGTAGCATATTCCCAAAACCGGAAAATGATCAGAAACGGCAATCAATGGTGGAAATAAAGCATCCACAGCATTGACTGAAAAAGGACTCCCGGAAAATATGACAGCCTTGATACCTGGATCTGATAAATTGATCTCAGTATGATAAGGAACAATTTCGCTATACACATTTAATTCGCGTATTCTTCTGGCAATCAACTGAGTATATTGAGAACCAAAATCCAGTATGATTACTTTTTCCTTCATTGTTTAAAGACTATAGGGATGATGTATGGGGCCCGATTTAGCAATAAGCCGCAAATATAACATGAGTTGCGGGAATGGCAGGAAAAATAATAGATTAAGCGGATGATTGGGCCGTTTGGTTTAGTTGGGGCAGCCATTTCGGAAGTACACTCGTAGCAAGGTGATGTCTTGCTGCGCCTCCGACTTACAAGGTGATGTTTTTTCATGGTGCAATCCATGAAAAAGTGATGTCTTTATATTTTATTCAGCTTCGCTTCGAAAATATAAAAGTGATGGCTGACGCACAAAACAAGTAGGCGACTTCTCTCCTTGCAGTTTGTAGCTTGTAGCTTCTTCCCGGCTGATGCAAGTAATAATTTGCAAATTTTTCGTGATAGGCAACAAGAAATGTATAACTTTTCTGTAGTACAAATTGGAATTTGATATCTAAATTGGCAAATTTATATGTCCATCCCACAAAATATCTCCTCAGCCCCTTGTTCCGCGCATGTGGCTGTTTTCGCTGATCGAAGCAATGATACTCTGCGTCAGGAGACGCCAGCTTGTGAATAGTGTGAGCGTTAAGTGGGAGTTTTTAATCCGGGTCGGAGACCCGGACCATCTGCGAAGTATTAAGGAGGATTTGAGCTAAAATGAAAATCTTCACACCGGCTGTTTGCCAAAAGCTAAAAGCTAACAAGCTAATAGCTCGCTGTTTAGGAATCGCTCAGTTCCTCTCCCAGTCCCCTTCCGGTTTTATTCAACTTGCCCTGCTCTTTAAGCACCTCTACCATTCTTTCAAGTACTCCATTGATGAAGTCTTTGCTTTTCTCAGTAGAATACATTTTTGAGATTTCAATGTATTCGTTGATAGTTACTGTGGTAGGGATAGTTGGGAACAGAATCATCTCTGAAATCGCCATTTTGAGAAGAATCATATCAATATTTGCAACGCGGTCAGCATCCCAGTTTTTAAGAACCGGTTCGATCATACCCAGGAGTCTTTCATCCTGTTCTATTACATCATGCAGCAAAATATTACCAAATTCATTGACGGCTTCCTCAGCAGGTTTATAGTCATTGAAGAAAAGACCTTCCACAGGAAGTGATTTGATCGTTTTCTTCATTACACCTACTACAAGTGATTTGTCATCTGTCAGATTGGAATAATGATCTTCCATAAGTTCTGCGCAAAGCTCATTTTTAATACAACTCTTGTAAAGTTCTAATAAAGCTTTGATATCGTGGATCTCTGTAGATTCGCTGTTGTACACATAATCCTTATACTCATCTGTCTTCGAGTATTCGAAATATAACTTCCTGCTTAAATCTGTGTCATAGAATTCTTCAAACTTGTGATATTGAAAAAGTCCTTTCAGATCGCGATTCCTGATCAAAGACTGTGTACAATCATTTTCAAGTAACTTGGCACGGAATAATAAGTCTTCAGGAGTAGGGAGATACTTGCCATGCCTTTTTTCTTCATCTTTCTTGGCATATTGGCATACCTCCGTCAGAACATAGAGGTTGAAAAGGTACAATTCGAAAGACTTCTTAACATAAGTCTCGAATTTGTCTACTACTTTGTTAGCAACAGGTTTCTCATCTTTATTGAGAGAAAATAGTAGTTGCATTACTTTGATACGGATGTTTCGTCTGCTGAGCATTAGGAACGGTTTGTACTTTACATTTTAAAGTCAATGCAAATAAAGGCAAATTACTCGAATCTGCACATCATATGAAGAAAAATAAAATATTAAATTTTTTCTTAAAGCACTGATTACTTCAAAAATTCTTCTTTAAGTGACTCATAATCAGGCATATGCCTGTGATGCCATTTTTTCACAACCAAACCATCTTTCATTAATAACAAACCAGGGTTGGATCTTTGGATTGTTTTCAATAGAATATCATCAGCTTTATAGAAATCAAAAGGAATTTCCCCTTTAGCTCTTATATCATCAATAGCTTCCTTGCTAGCCGAACCTACAATCCCGAATACTTTATGATTATCTTTTAAAGCAGCTGCTGCAAGTTCATTAACTGATGTTTTGAATCTGTCAAGGTACTTTTGATCCCAGGCAAATACTTCAACATCCTGCTCCGAAGTATTTACAACCGGAACTTCAGTAACAGTAGTATCACCTGCAGTTCCGATAATTGTATCCCGTGTATATGTAGTATCACTTACTTGTCTGGTTTCGTAAGTGGAAGAACCTTTAAATTTATAAGTAATAAATATAAGGCTATATCCCTCTTCTGCTAGTATCTCCTCTCCTACTTCATGACCCTCTTTGTCCTCAACCATGAATTCAGAAATTTTCGTCTGAGCAATAGATGGTTCACTTTTCTTTGGTTCCAGGAATTCCCATTCTTCCTTTGGATAGGATTTGAATTCCTTCATATATTGATCCTGAGACATTTCTACTATACGCCCATCTGCAATATTTTTCATAACCATGGTCACTTCAACATTTGCCATTGCATCCTCTTCAGCTGCTTTTTGTTCGCGGATATTGACACCTTCTCTGAATGGACGGAAATCAATATGCGGCTCATTCCAGTAGAAATTATTGAGGCAGTATAAGAATAAGACAAATGTACTTACTACTGTAATGGCCAGTCTGACTTGTGGCTTAAACAGTTCGTGGAATCTGGCATAGTAGATTAGAAATAAGATCGCAGGAACCATAAGGAATATGTCCTTTACAAACGAAACTTTAGGCTTTAATTTAATGAAATCACCAAAACACCCACAATCTGTAACCTTCATATTTGTCTCCACATAGGGTCCCCATTGTCCGAAACTGAAAAAATTAACATCAGTTGGTACATATCCTGTAAGAAAGGTGAATCCTGTAAGGAAAGTGAAGAACAACACAATCAGGAAAAATAACCACGCGGTTAATTTTTTCTTGTATCCCAAAATCAACATGATTCCCATTACAATCTCCAAAATGATCATGAATACTGAAAAACCAACACTCATCGATGAAAGCCAGGGAAGAGCGGAGCTAAAAAGAAAATGATGTCGCTGAAAAAGTTGACTCAAATTCTGCAAAATATTGTTCCATTTTAAAAGCAGTGCCCATAGGGTCTACAGCTTTTACCCAGCCTGAAAAAACAAATAGTATTCCGCAAAAATTCTGAAGAATAGACAACCACAGAACTTTGATATTGGAGGTACTAAACTTGAGAATGAAAGTAAATATAATCGCAATTAAACCGATCGTGCCTGTCAATGTAAGTATGCTCATAAATGTATGTTATCGTGCTCAGAAGTTTATTCAAAAATGCACAGCTTGAAATAAGTATCATAATCAGGTACCGGAAAACCGTTCATTTGATCGGATATTTAATTCAATTAAAGACAATTACAAAACGCATTTTCTTTCAATTGTTCGTAACTATCATGTTGTGCTAGCTCTTCGTGACAAATTTAACAATTAGGATGAACTGCACATCTACCTTTGCTTAATTTTACCATTTCATTAAGTCTTTATATGATTGCATTTATAATTGCTGTGATGACTAACACCCTTATTGGAGTGATATTCAAATATTTCAGCAAATATAAAGTTCAAGCTTACCCTGCTATAATTATCAACTATTTAATTTGTTCCATCATCGGTTGGGGCTTATATCACAAAGATTTGCTTTCACCCGATTTTTGGTTAGCAGAATGGGTCCCGTTTGGACTGAGTCTTGGGGTGATTTTTACAATTGGATTTTATCTTGCTTCTCAATGCGTCGTGCACCATGGTATGGGCCTGACCGCTATGATGCAGAAAGTGAGCATGATTATTACTGTCCTTTATGCTATTATTTTCTTTCAGGAATCAGCAGGTTTTATGAAATGGACAGGGATTATTTTGGCAATGGCAGCCATAATCCTTATCAATTGGAATTTTGAGAAACCAAATTCAGAAAAACGATCAAAACTTTGGATCCTGGCCTTGCCGGTGTTGGTTTTCCTTGTCAATGGTACCATTGATACAACGATCTTCCATGTAAAAAGTACATATATTCTGGATGTCGATGGAGGACATTTCTCTACGGCTATCTTTAGCATGGCTGCATGTCTTGGCATCATAATAGGTTCAGTTTTACTGATAATGCGTAAAATTAGTTTTACCAGGAAAGAACTCGCGGGTGGGGTCGTTTTAGGAGTGCCCAATTTTATTTCTGTATACTCCGTCCTGCTTGCCATCGAAACAGGATGGGGTGGTACGGTCCTGTTTCCATTGCTCAATGTGTCAATAATCATTTGTTCGACCGCTACGGGATACTGGATCTTTGCAGAAAAATCGAATCGCAACAAAATCCTTGGACTTATTCTAGCTATCTTAGCCATTGTGTTAATCGCAATTTAGGCATGGCAGAAGATGTATTTCATACAATTCCAGGACCTTCTGAAGGATTTTTTAAGGATAAGGGCAGTAAGTTTTATGCTTATGCTTTTCCTGTTATTTCTACAAAGGAGATCCAGGATTATCTGGACCAGGTGAAGAAAAATCATCCCAAAGCCCGCCATGCTTGTTATGCCTGGAGACTGGGAGTGGATGGAAATAATTATCGTTCAAATGATGATGGTGAACCGTCTGGAACTGCAGGGAGACCTATCCTGGGACAGATAGACAGTTTTGGTTTGACAGATGTATTTATTGTGGTCATTCGATATTTCGGAGGAACATTGCTTGGCACGTCAGGGCTTATCCAGGCATATCGCGAAAGCGCAGCTGATGCATTAAAAAATGCGGAAAAGGTTGAGAAGTACCTCAGTGATTATATTAGCCTGGGCTTTGAGTACAGCCAGATGAGTGATGTCATGAATGTTATGAAGAAATTTGACCTGAGTCCACAAAGTCAATCTTTCGACCTACATCCTGAGATGCAAGTAATTATCAGAAAAAGGGATACCGCGAGTTTTCTGCACTTGCTTAAAGCCCATTTGGCGAATGTCAGCATGGAAGAAGCAGAAGGACTGGACATCAAGAATTTGATCAAATTGCAATATTTATAAAATGTTGAAAATTGGAATCACCGGTGGAATCGGAAGTGGCAAAACCACAGTCTGCAAATTATTTGCTCTCTTCGGGGTACCCGTATACTATGCGGATGAACGGGCTAAAGCCATTACAACAGAAAATCAATCTCTGAAGCAGCAGATTATTGAAGCATTTGGTCCTAATTCTTATTTAAGTGATGGCACCTATAACAGACCATATATCTCTGGAATCGTTTTCAAAGATGCTCCCAAACTTGTATTGCTGAATTCTATCATACATCCCGCGGTTCATATGGATGCTAAAGAATGGCAGGAAAAGAACTCCCGATTTCCTTATTCATTAAAAGAGGCTGCCTTACTCTTTGAATCTGGTAGTAATCAGGATCTGGACATGATTATTTTCGTTTCTGCCCCGGAATCTTTAAGAATTCAGCGTGTGATGTCCAGAGACCATCTGAGTGAATCAGAGATCAGACAACGTATCCAGAAACAAATGCCAGACGATGAAAAAAGATCCAAAAGTGATTTTGTCATCCTGAATGATGAAGTACATCACTGATTCGCCAGGTAAAAACATTACATAGAAGCCTGAGTGCCTATTCCAGATGGAAGCTTAACGGTTAATCGGGTAATCGGTTATTCGATGTGAGCAAAAATCTGCTTTGACTTTGGAATGTGGCGTTCAGCCGAAATGACCCTTCATGCGTTGGCAGAACGGCCAAGTGTAAGTTATGAGATGAAAAGCCAGCTTTAACAGTTGGTTATTTACTTGGAATTCAGCCAAAATTTTAGGTCTGACTCAACAACTTAATGTATCCCTGGATCCAGTGGTACGTCACTTTTGAAGAGCATTAAACACAACTGCTGTAGGCAAAACACGTCACCTCTTGCCAGGCTGGCCGGCAAAGGTACCACTCTTAAACTCATCACATTTAGAAGTCCTATTGACAAGAAAATTCAAATAATATTTGCGTAACCGAACAGTTACATATACATTTGTAACCGAATAGTTACATAAAAAAATCAATATGCGCAGAGATGCCTTTCATGCTATTGCTGACCCTACCAGAAGAGACATTCTCTACCTTCTGAAAAACAAGGAATTAAACATCAATACCGTTGCAGAAAACTTCCCGATCAGCAGGCCCGCCATTTCAAAACAAATGAAGATTCTGGAAGAATGTGGTCTGGTCATCATTCACCAGAGAGGTCGTGAAAGATACTGCGAAGCAAAAATGGATAAATTGACAGAAGTATCCGCATGGATAGAGAAATACAAGGATTTCTGGAACAATAAACTCGACGCCCTGGAAAAATTCCTGGATTCCTCCGAAGATTAATTCAATTAAAAAAGTAGTAAATTCATTCAAATACCTTATAAATTTCTTCAATATGGAAATGGGAAAAGTATCTAAACTTGAAGATGGATTTCAGGTCATTTTCGAGAGAAAAATGAAACACCCTGTTCAAGAAGTATGGGATGCCATTACGAATGCAGAAATGCTTAAATACTGGTTTACAGATATACAAATAGATTTCAAACCCGGTGGCAAAATCACAATTTGGTTCAGAGACGCAGAGAGAACACCTTCTTACGGAGAAGTTGTGCGGATTGATGCTCCATATCTCTTTGAATATACCTGGGAAGGAGAACTGGCCACATGGGAAATATTTCCGGAGACTGACAACTCCTGCATACTAAAATTGACCTACAACAGGCTTTCACCGGAATTTGCTGTAAATGCTCCAGCAGGTTTTCACAGCCTGCTTGATAGATTGGAAAATACACTGGATGGCGAAAGAACTATCTATCCTTTTGGCACGGAAGAATCAATACCCGAACATGAGAAACTAAAAAATAATTACGTAAAAATAGTTCTCCGAAATTATCCAGAATTGGAGAGATTTCAGCCTATAATAATTGAGAAATTATTGAATGCTCCTATCCAGAAAGTGTGGGCGGCTATTACTGATAAGGAACAGATGAAAAAATGGTATTTCAATCTTGATGCTTTTGTTGCGGAGCCCGGATTTGAATTTTCATTTCCCGGGGCAAGGTTCGACAGGTGAAAAATATATCCACCGATGCAAGATTATCGAAGTCATTCCTTTCAAAAAACTACAGCATACCTGGGCCTATGAAAGCTTTGAAGGTAATTCAGTGGTGACGTTTGAATTATTTGAAGAAGAGGGCAAAGTTAGAATCAAACTAACTCATACGGGACTGCATACCTTCCCGGCAGAAAATCTGGATTTCGCCAGAGAAAGTTTCAATGGAGGCTGGACAGAATTAATTACCGTTTCATTGCCGAAATTTTTGGAACCAGAAGAAGCATAGATCTATTAAAACCGACATTAGAAAATCCATACATTGCTGAATTTATAATTTGGCTTCGTATGGATTTTTTTTTAGATAACGGAGCATTATGACCTATTCTCTTCTCCAGCATTTAAACTTTTTAACACCCAATTTCATTTTACCTTTTTCCTTTTACCTTTTTCCTTTTTCCTCTTTCCTCTTGTTCCCTTTTGCCTTTTCCTTTTCCTTTTTCATTTTCCTTTTTCTCTTTTGCCTTTTTCCTTTTTCCTTTTTCCTTTTGCCTTTTGCCTTTTTCCTTTTTCTTTTTTCTTTTTCCTTTTTCCTTTTTACATTTTACATTTTGCTTTTCTCTTTTGCCTTTTTCCTTTTTCCTTTTTCCTTTTGCCTTTTGCCTTTTTCCTTTTTCTTTTTCCTTTTGCCTTTTTACATTTTACATTTTACATTTTACATTTTACATTTTACATTTTACATTTCACATTTTGCTTTTCTCCTTTTGCCTTTTGCCTTTTTACTTTTTACTTTTTACTTATTACTTATGCCTTATGACTTATGACTTACTCCTTTTATATAATTAAGACTTAGAAAAATGTAACATAAACAGGGTATAACAAGCGATCTTTAAAGTGCGAAATTTTGCCAAAAAACAAACAAAACCAAACAGATATGAATGCTCCGACTCCTAAGAAAAAGCGCCGGATCAGAAAAAGAAATATACTTATAACTATTGTCCTACTTCTGGTTGTAGCTAGAATATTACTACCTTATATCGTCCTGCATTATGGAAATAAAAAGCTGGCTACTATGGATGGATATTACGGACATGTGGACGACATAACCATATCATTGTACAGAGGTGCATATACTATTCACAAATTTTATCTGAACAAAGTTGACTCCGCCTCACGTGAACAAACTCCTTTTATTTCCTCTAACGTAATCGATCTTTCAGTAGAATGGAAATCATTGTTCAAAGGCAAACTGGTTGGAGAGCTGGATTTTCTTGAACCTAAAGTGCTCTTTACAAAAGACAAAGTAGAACCTGAAGATATCCAGAAAGACACCAGTGACTTCAAAGATATTTTGAAAGATTTTATGCCTTTAAAAATCAACCGCTTCGAGATCGCCCGCGGTGAAATTCATTACATAGATGAGACATCCTCACCAAAGCTGGATTTATTTTTGGATCAGGCTCATATTCTGGCCCAAAATCTTTCAAGTGTGCAGGATACTTCTCTGTTGCCTTCAAAAGTAGATGCTACGGCCAATGTTTATGGAGGTAAGCTGGATTTGAAGGTTCGGCTCAACGCCCTCGATAATATTTTTGACATGAGTGCAGAACTGAAAAATACTCAGCTTACCGAATTCAATGAATTCTTTCAGGCTTATGTAAATATAGATGTGAGTAAAGGAACATTCGGAGTTTACACTGAAATTGCTTCCAAAAAAGGAAAATGGGTAGGATATGTTAAGCCCATCATAAAAGATCTTAAAGTCATCGGCCCGGAAGATAAAGATGACAATTTTTGGAATAAAATCTGGGAAGGAATCATAGGAGTTGGAGGACTAATCCTTAAAAATCCAAGCAAAGACCAGATAGCTACCAAGATACCTATTGAAGGAGATTTGAAAAGCACCGATGTAAGTACCTGGTATGCAATTGTCCAATTGCTCAGGAATGCTTTTGTTCAGGCTTTATACCCCGCTATAGATAACGAAGTCAATCTCGCGTCCCTGAATAAAGAAATGGAGGACAGTAGTAAGAATTTTTTCCAAAGAGTATTTTCCAAACCGGATAAAGAAAAACAAAAAAAGAACTGAGATGAAAGCCCTCAACCAAAAAAAGAAAACCAGGCTTCAAACGATCTGGCATCTTACGAAAACCACTGCCATTCATTGGTACAACAGAGACCCCTTCCGTGAAGGATCTATCATAGCCTACTCTGCCATTTTTGCATTGCCAGGACTTTTGGTAGTCATCTTAACAATAGCTGGTTATTTTTTCGGGGAAGAGGCTGTGAGTGGTATGGGTGTTGACACGGCAGATCAGATAGAGCAAATGGTTGCCATGGCTGCCTCCAATTCCAACTCATGGATTGCCTCCATTATTGGTATAGCTACCATTTTTATTGGTGCTACAGCAGTTTTTGTTCAAATGCAGCGTTCACTTAATAATATTTGGGAGGTAGAAGCTACCACAAAAAAATCAGGCATCTGGAATATTATCAAAACCCGCATTTTCTCATTTGGACTCATTGTATCTATAGCATTCCTGCTACTTATATCTCTGGTTATGTCATCCTTACTATCAGCACTGAGTGACTGGCTTAAGCAATATTGGTCAGAATCATTGATGAGTCTGTTCCAGTATGTTGACGTCATTATTTCTATTGGAATCATTACCATCCTGTTTGCTCTGATGTTAAAAATACTGCCGGATGCCAAAATCAAATCCAGATCAGTTTGGCTTGGAGCATTCATTACAGCCATATTATTTGTTATTGGTAAAACCGGATTGGGTTTTTATTTCGGTACAGCCGAGCCGGGATCAGGATATGGAGCTGCAGGTTCAGTGATATTAATCATGCTCTGGACATCCTATTCCTCCATGATTGTATTCCTGGGAGCAGAATTTACGAAGGTGTATACGGATTACTATTTCGGAGCCCCCCCTCCTACCGAAATCGCAAAAAAAATTCCAGAATCAGAGAAAAAAGATGTTTCCGCAAGCAGCTCTTAATCTCCCCGCAGGAGAATTCTGTACAATATAATATCCTGTTCAATCAGTATCTTCGCATTTAAACTTGCAGATATGAAAATACTGAACCTGCTATTTATTTACATCGCTTCACTCAGCATTCTAGTCAGTGCACAGAAAGTTTTCTCAGTAGATTATGACAGCCAAGCAGATGTCAAAGTATTTGTCGTCGACTACGAGAGTCAGGCTGATCTCAAAGTTTATAAGGTAAAATACGAGAGTCAGGCCGGAAAAAATGATGGGAAATGGTTTTTCTCAAAATATGCCAGTCAGTCAGACAAGAAAATATTCTTCGTAGATTACGAAAGTCAGGCACAAGTCAAAATCTTCTTTGTAGACTATGAAAGTCAGGCAGGATGGCGCAACAATGCCAAAAAGGAGCTTTTTTATTAAAAATATAATTCTGATTCTTGGGGCTCCCCACTGTAGAAACCTTGCAAGTAAGGTTTCTACAGTGGTCGGGCTCTCCGCTTTACTTCGCTCCCTTGTCGCTCGTGCCCGCTTCGATCCCTGAGCCAGTGTGAGGGTGTGTGATATGGTAAATGGTAAATGGTAAATGGTAAATGGTAGATATATTAAAAGTGTGAATTCAATAGTTCATGAAATAAATCTGGAAAAAATTGAATTCTTACGTACTTTCCGTCCTTCAATTATCAATTCCCATTCTCTTGCGATTTAAATCCTTCTGCCATGGAGAGTCAGCCGATCTACAAATCAGGAATTCTTGTTTTGATTCTTACTTTAATCGCTGTAGCAAGCTATGAAATTTACCTGCGACAATATGGTCACAGAATTTCATTCGACGATTCAGAAAGTTTGTTTGCCAATAGCCGGAAGAAAGCTTGTCTACCCCAAAACGAGGCCACTGTATTTGTTGGTTCATCAAGGATAAAATACGATATTGATACAGACCTCTGGACGGAAATAACCGGTGAGACTCCGGTTCAGCTAGCATTTGTGGGATCAAGAGCGGCTGCGATTATAACGGATTTGGCCTCTGATCCGGATTTTAAGGGCAAAATTCTGATAGATGCTACTGAAGGATTAATGTTTGATTTGTCAGGCCGAAGTGATAGAAAGCCACAAAGTGCAATCAAATATTATCATGAAGAAACTCCATCCCAGAGATTCAGCTTTCTCGTGAATACTGTACTGGAGTCAAACTTTGTGTTTCTTGACGAATCCAATTTTTCCCTAAGTCCTGTTCTGGAACAAATTCCACTTCCTCCCAGACCGGGCCATTTCAACTTTCCAAAATACCCTGCCGAATTTGCAGTGACCAATTTTGATCGTCAAACTCAGATGACAGAAAATTTCACTCAGGACTCCAGCCTTTTTTCTATAATGAGAGGCGTTTGGATGAATCTTTCAAAAATGGGAAGTAAAGCCCCTAAAGCACCTGCACCAGCCATAGACTCACTGATTCTGGACCTGAAAAAAGATATTGACGTTTTAAAGTCAAGAGGTGTTGAGGTAGTTTTTCTAAGACCTCCAAGTTCAGGACCACTATGGCAGGGCGAACAGAAAGGATTTCCCCGGGAAGAATATTGGGATAAATTACTAAGTGTGACAGCGTGTGAAGGAATTCATTTCATGGATTACGAAGAAACAAATCACTATAATTGTCCGGAATATTCTCATTTGAGCCCTTCAGACTCCAAAGAGTACACCCGAAAAGTCATTCAGATTCTGGAATCTGAAATTGGTTGGAAATTCAATAATTCTAACCAAAATTAAACCGGAGAAGCCATGGTATTCAATTCATACACATTTATAGTATTTTTTGCTGTTGTTTTATTTCTGCATAATCTCCCATTAAGTTGGACATTCAAGAAAATAAATCTGTTGCTGGCCAGCTATTTGTTTTATGCTGTGTGGAGTCCGCCATTTCTTCTGATTTTGATATTTTCAACTATTTTGGATTTTATTGTTGGGAAATATCTTCATTCAGAAACCAGACTATCACGAAGAAGATTTTTACTAACCCTAAGTCTACTGGGTAATCTGGGAGTATTGGGCTATTTTAAATACGGTGGCTTCCTGATGGAAAACTTCGGACTTTTGATGGCCTCAATGGGCTTCGAATACCAGCCAATGCAATCAGATATAATATTGCCTATAGGGATCTCATTCTACACCTTTCAGACGCTCTCATATTCACTGGACATGTACAAGAAGCGATATGCACCGGAAAAATCAGTTCTGGACTTCAGTCTTTTTGTAACATTTTTTCCCCAGTTGGTTGCCGGACCTATTGTTCGGCCGGATGAATTATTACCACAATTCAAAGTACCCCATGTAGCTTCTTCTCTTCAGATGCTTCAGGGTTTACTGCTTCTTACTTTAGGATTATTTATGAAAGTGGTCCTGGCAGATAGTTTATTGGCAGAACCCGCGGAAGATGTTTTTGCAAGTGACGCAATTGTGCACACGCTGGATGCCTGGACCGGAGTTCTTGCATTTTCAGGCCAGATTTTCTATGACTTTGGTGGTTATTCTACATGTGCTATAGGAATAGCCTTATGTTTGGGTTTTTCAATAAGGGACAATTTCTTGTACCCATATGGAGCTGTTGGATTTTCTGACTTCTGGAGAAGATGGCATATCACTCTTTCCAGCTGGTTGAGAGACTATCTGTATATTCCTCTCGGAGGTAATCGTCATGGGGTATTCAGGACCTATATGGCCCTCATGATTACTATGTTGCTTGGCGGACTCTGGCATGGAGCAGGCTGGACTTTTGTTGTATGGGGAGGTTTACACGGATTGTACCTTTGGATTGAAAAGTTTTTCCGGGATAAATCTCAAAAGACTATTCCACCACGGTTTATTTATGCCTTGATTACTTTTTTCCTGATTAACATCACCTGGGTATTTTTCAGGGCTTCAGACTTTACGAACGCCTGGAATATGTTACAATCCATGTTCTATTCATTTCCGGATGGAAAAGTTGTGCTTGGCTATTTTAGCATTATTAAAGTGGCAATAATTATGAGTGCCACTTTATATTTTCATTGGAAACTTCGGGAGAAACGAATTTTGGCCGAATTCGCTAAGCTGCCCTGGTGGACATTGGGAATAATATGGGCAAGTATGTTGATTCTACTGATATGGAGCCAGGAAAGCACCAGCTCATTTATCTATTTCCAGTTCTAAAGTCAGAAGTTAGAAATTAGAAGTTAGAATTTAAATTCTTCTAATTTCTAACTTCTAACTTCTACCTTCAAATTTCACCAGATCTTTTCTTCTTCAGAATCCAGATTGTTTACAGTATTCAAAGAAGGTAAATATTCAAACATGAAATTTTCCAAATGATGATTGAATTCATCAGATTGTTCCAAATTGGATAAATGTCCTGCTTCTTCTATAACTTTCAATGATGCGTTCGGAATAGACTCCAGCATAGCCTCAGATTGTTCAACCGGAGTAATTTTATCATCACTTCCACAAATTATCAAGGTTGGAACAGTGATAGCACTTAATGAAGAACAAGTCTCCATCCTGCTGGCAAGGGCTTTCATTCCCTTGATAACTGTCTTCTCATTATTGGACATAATGATGGCTTCAATTCTTTTAATAAGATTTTTATTATCGTTGAATGTGTTCTCATGGAAAATATTTGGAATGAAGGATTTTGTAAACTCCTGCAAACCATCTTTTTCTATCACCCTGATAGTATCCATTCTTTTTTCACGCGTTTCAGGAGAATCAGCGATGCACTGTGTATCGCACAATACGAGTCCTGCAAATCTCTGCGGATATCTGTTGATAGCATTGAGTGCAATAAATCCTCCCATTGACAGACCACAAACCACGGCATTTTTAATATTCAGCGCATCCATAAGGTTTATTAAATCATCTGCAAAAATATCCATGCTTGCTTCTTCCAAATTACATGTTGATCTTCCAAAACCTTGAATATCATATGAAATGACTCTGTGAGCCATTCTAAAGTAGTCTCTTTGTGGTTCCCACATTGTTTTATCAAATGGAAAGCCATGAATAAATATTACCGGAATATTACCGTCTCCCTGGTCATCATAACATATAAGGTTGTTATTAACATTTATCTGCAAGTTCAATCCTGTAGTGGCCATAACAATTAATTTTTGAGTTAAATTAAGTATATAAAAAACCCGCTCTTCCGGGAGAGCAGGCTCGGCCATATGATTCTGTGCATATAGTCTTAGTTCGATTTCTTTCAAGCATCCACCTTCGTGAAATTTTGAATTCCGGAAAGCCCAATTAAAATTAAGCCGAAATCGAGTCGTATGAATCTTGAGTTTCCTTACATTGAAAAGAGAAAACTATTAATTACTGTTACTTCCGATATTACCCTGACTGATAACTACAGGATTTAAAACTGCACTTCTTACAGCGATATATCCATCATACAAAAGCCAGTTATCATAAGTAATTGCTGTATTATCATCAAGGGAGCTAATATTGGTAACACTTTTCCCAGTGGTGCCATCGATATTGTTTAAGGCACGTCTAACTGGTCCGCCTCCTATAGATTCCACAGAACCTAAATGGATGTTTGCAGGATATTGAGTCCCGGAAATCAATCCTGTCATGGTAAGGGTCACCATAGTAGAATTATCCTTACGTTTTTGGAATAATGCTGTACCATTTACACCTGAAGCATTTACTGCTGCAAGATTGTATGATTTACTGGTAGCAGTTAATTCGTTTCCTCCAATATCTGCCTGAGCCACTATTATTCCCAATTCCGTAGCACTTTCATGCACATTTAAATATCCGTCAAAATTGATAAGTTGCTCGTACGTAATCGCAGAGTTATCATCCAGCATTGTCACATCAGTAACGCTGGTGCCAGAAGCACTTACATCATTGAGAGATAATACTATTGGTCCTCCCTCTGCAATAGAATTAGCGTGAATATGGGCAGGATGACTCTTAGCAGAAGCACCGTTCACTCTGATAGTTATCGTAGTCACGGTTGCAGACTTCTTAGTAAAAGTTACATTCCCGGTTATACCCAATTGATCTTTTACTTGTAGATTATAAACATAAGATTCAGGATCCGGATCATCTTTTTTGCAACTGCTGGACATGAGCATACTTGCTGCTAAAACCAACATCATCAGACCAGAAAGAAATTTCGAATTTGTCATATCAAATTTGTTTTTATAGTTATCGAAATATTAAGAATGCTGTGTAACAGCATTTACTTATTTGTAATTAAAAAAGAAAACCTTCACAGCTTGATTTACCAAGCCATGATATAATAAGAGCTCCAGGCCATACTTGTCATGATTTTAGATGAAAATTTATCATTCACATGATTAAAATCAGGCACATTATGACTCAGTCAGTAAAAAAATATAGCTGAACAGGTTTGAATCAGAATCCTTCACAAAGGTGTCTTACTTTTGTATGTATAGTATTACACTTCTTTTCTAATAAGTTATAATTTTCATCTGTTATAACTCTTGAATAAACCCGGATTTATTAAAATGGTTTGTTCCGGCCGTTAGATCGAACTAACGCTGATTTCATTTTCTCGATTGCTCCTTTAACAGCCAAATCAGAAGAAGGAGCTTTATGTGTCACAGTGATCGGCTGCCTGTTTTCGATCCGGACTTCAAGAGCACATTGTTGTTCAGCCATGGCACTTGGTTTATCAGCTGACAGATGAACTTCAATTCTTGTTATTTGATCCTTAAAACGATCCATGCCTCTTGTTACAGATGCACTTACGGAATCTATCCTGCCTTGGTTACCATCCACAAGGCTATCTGTATTTACCTGTATTTTCATGATTTCCTTTTTTGCTTGGCGGTCGGTTAATAACGAAAAATAGCAGCTATTCCGGTTTGAACCGGCATTCTATCCTGAGGAAGAATCTTAACTTTTCCACCCATTTTTAGGACTAATTCACCCAAATCATCCAGAAGATCATCTGTATCAGGCTGATTAATATCAGCACCTTTTATTTTGCCGCTTTCAGGATCAATTTTGCCTGCCACTATCTTATCTGCTTCAATTAATAAAGTATCTACTCTTCCTTCAAATGCAGCCTTGGATATTTCATTGATAGAATCACTTCCCAATTTGTCATTCTTGGACTGAGAAAAAGACTCCGATAATTTGTCCAGTTCAGCCAGGTATGCAGGTTCCATAATTTCCCATGCCATTTGAATCAGCTTTTCTCTGGGAACTGTTTCTGGCACAACATCAATGCTTGTTTCCAGCAGCAATGAATTATTGCTCACTTTAAAAAACATGTTTTTGTGTTCCGGTAAAGTCGCCAATATCAAAGGAAGTCCTGAAGGCTTGGAATATTTTTCATGAATGAGGGTTGATATAGTCCGGAAAAATTTCTCAGCATCTTTATCCACTTCATCGTTTTTGCTTCCATGTCCATGAAACATACTTGAAGTTCCCTGGCCTGCACCTCCATATGAAGCGGATGTCAAATGTGGTTCAGTAAGCTCTTCACCCAGCGCGTCTTCAATCGTAACCGGCATCTCGTTATCTAGTGGCACTTCAGTGATGGAATATCTGTTTCCTTCATACAACTTTGCTTCGTGAAGATTGACTCCCAAAATATGATATCTGTCCACAGACTGAAGATATTGACGCAAAGGTTTTGTATGAAAACTATCAGCGGCTATCTAGCTCGTGGAATGGTTCCATTAACTCACTAACCTCAGCATTTGTGTACTTTTCAGATAAAGACTTTTCAAGGTCTTTAATAAGATTCTTAAATTTTATATGATCTTGCTGATTCTCAGGATGTGATCTGTGCGTAGGCATGTAAACAGAAATACAGGGGCCTTGCTCCACAGCGAGCAAATCTTTCAAATGTTCTTCTTTAAATAATTTCATACGATGATAATTGCGAAAATTGTATGGCATAAGTGCCATTGGTAATTAAATAGCTCCCGGGCCTTCTGGAACTCAGGCTGGAATTTGGGAGTCGCTGTAAAGATTGCAACAATCCAAACAAATTACATTACACATAAATGGATAGAAATTACATTATTCAGAGATTTTACTATTGCCACGTCGTAGGTACGTGTTTAAATGAAAGAGCTGATAAAATTAAATGCCCTGCATTCAACTTTACCAGCAATTTCGCCCGGAAGCACCAAATTAATTTATGTAATTTCCAAATCTTACCTCTCCCAAAAATAGGGAGGCTCAATACCCAATGAACGGAGATAAACATATGCCTGACCTCTATGATGTATCTCATTATCAATGAAATATAAAATATTTGAAATTACAGTATTTTCATATTCACCGAAAGTTTTAATTGTTTCATGGAACCTGCTTAAAGAAATTTGTATGAAATTTGAGTTGATGATCTCCGTCTGCTCATCCCACATTTCAAGTAATTTTGCTTTACTATTGTCGTGTACCCGATGCTCATCCAATTTTGTTGTTTTGCCACTCACAATTTCCTGCAACCCGGGACCCGCAATAGCCAATAATTCAAGAACTAAATCGCTGAAGGGACGCATGCCTCCGATGCTGTGTGTGAATAAATGTTCCTCCGGATATACTTCGATCAATCTTCTTGTCAACCCCCGATGTCCCTGCCAATGCTCCAGCAATTCTGTAGCAGTAATAACTTGCTGGCTCTGAGTACCTACATTTTGAACTTCATTTAATGTTTCCATGATTATATGCTTTTATAATGATTTAATAACACAAAGAAAGTACCCCCATATGACAACCCTGTGTCAGGAGCCTTTCAGAAAAAAATGAAAAAACTTGTAGAAGGGTAATTTGTGAATTGTGAATGGTGAATGGTGAATGGTGAATTGTAAATGGTGAATGGTGAATAGTGAATGGTGAATAGTGAATGGTGAATAGTGAATGGTGAATGGTGAATGGTGAATGGTGAATGGTGAATGGTGAATGGTAAATAGTAATAGTGAATAGTAAATAGTGAATAGTAAATAGTGATGGTGTGGGATGTGAATTGTGAATTGTGAATTGTGAAGAGTAAAATGAAAAGTCAATGGGAAATGGTATATGGGATATATTAAATAGTGAATGGTGAAAGTGAAATGGGAAATGGGAAAATGGGAAAAATAAATCCATAGAGGGGATTCATTTAGACATCAACTCGCTTGTACTGTTGTAAACAATTGATAGTGAATTACTATTTTACTTCAAAATAGCTATCAATAAGGGAAAAGCTCTCCAAAATTTCTTTAATCCACTTTAAGATGCCAATTTTGTCCCTGAATTAAATTCTATATACTATGATGACTAAAACATCCACGACAAGCGAAGTCTTAATCCAATTAGAAGATAAATATGGAGCACATAATTACCATCCATTACCTGTTGTACTATCTAAAGGCGAAGGCGTGTATGTTTGGGACGTTGAGGGAAAACAATATTATGACTTTCTATCCGCTTATTCAGCAGTCAATCAGGGGCATTGTCATCCGAGAATAATTGACGCGATGATTTCCCAGGCTCAGACGCTGGCTTTAACAAGTCGTGCCTTTCACAACGATAAGCTGGGAACTTATGAAGAATACATCACTAAGTTATTCGGATATGACAAGGTGCTTCCCATGAATACTGGTGCGGAAGGCGTGGAAACTGCAGTGAAGCTTTGCAGAAAGTGGGCATACAAAGTAAAAGGTGTTCCTGTAAATCAGGCAAAAATCATATTCCTTAGCGGTAATTTTCATGGCCGCACGATGGCTGCCATTTCTGCTTCAACGGATCCATCAAGTACAGGGGGATTTGGCCCATTTGTCCCGGGTTATATGGTCATTCCTTACAATGACCTGAGCGCACTTGCCACAGCGTTGGAAGATCCGCAAGTAGCCGGGTTTATGTTCGAGCCCATTCAGGGTGAGGCAGGAGTTGTTGTTCCTGACAGCAACTATATTCCGGATGCGTACAGAATGTGTAAGGAAAAGAATGTCTTGTTCATTGCAGATGAGATTCAGACAGGAGTTGGGAGGACTGGAAAAATGATTTGTTGTGATCATTTCGGTATTCATCCTGATATCTTAATTCTTGGCAAAGCTCTTGCCGGTGGAGTCTATCCGGTTGCTGCTATCCTTGCTGATGATGAAATTATGCTGACTATCAAACCGGGTGAGCATGGCTCCACATATGGAGGAAACCCGATTGCTTGTGCAGTGGCATTAGAATCCCTTCAGGTAATCCTCGATGAAAAACTTTCAGAAAATGCAGCAGAACTGGGAGAAATCTTCCGTCATAGAATCCAAACTGAACTGGTAGACAAATATGATTTGGCTGTCCTGGTCAGAGGTATGGGTTTGCTGAACGCAATTATTGTAAATGATTCAGAAGACAGCAAAACTGCCTGGAATATTTGTATGGAATTAGCTGCAAATGGTTTGCTTGCAAAACCTACGCACGGTAACATCATAAGATTTGCTCCGCCCCTTGTCATCACTGAAGAACAATTGCATGATTGTATCGATATCATTATCAGGACTTTTAAGAGTCATGTGAAATCATGAAATAAAGTATATGATTATTAAAATATTAGTTTTTAGAATATTTAATGGTCGACTGTCTGTCAGATAGCCGACTTTTTTTCAATACATTTACTTTTACCTCTCTGGTCCTGAGCTAAAATCTTGCCTAATTGAAGAAAATTCTATTCTCTCCCCTCTTCAAGACTACTTACCTGCATTAAAAATTAATACAGACAATAGTCCTCAGACAATCTGGGACCCTATCCGCAAGAAATGGATTATCATGACCGGGGAGGAATGGATACGTCAATTATTTGTAGCCATGCTGGCTAATCATTGGCCTTTATCAAGAATTGCAATAGAAAAGCGGATACATGTTTATCAAAAGCAAAAACGGTTTGACCTTGTTCTCTACGACAAAGATTTACAGCCTTACATGTTATTTGAATTCAAAAACCCGGAAGTAAAAATCACCAATTCCACCTTTCAACAAGCAGCCCAGTATAATTATACTTTGAGGGTACCATACTTATGCATCTCCAATGGACCGGATACTTATTGCTGTCACATCGACTGGGAGAATAAGGAGTATAGTTTTCTGGAGACTTTGCCACTTTAATTTCACACACTGCGTCTTGTAGCTTCCAGCTACGGCAATCACATAAGAAAGCTGGAACAGAACTACTAAGCTCGTAGCTGAAAGCTACTCAGAGCAACAAACGACCCAAAAGCATCGCTTCCCGTAGCTTTCAGCTGCGGCACTCACACAAATAAGCTAGTTTGAACTTCTAAGATCGTAGCTGAAAGCTACTCTGAGGAACTAAAAAGTATAACTACTTAATCCTCTTACTAATAAACGTTTTCAAAAACGGAACAAACACCTCATGCTTCCCATCAAAATGCAAAAATTCCACATTCAGATTTTTTTCATGGACAAAATCATGAAGAGAATTAACTCTTTCCTGAGGAAGAAACTTGTCTTCAAGACCATATACAAAGTATGATTTCTTAGCCATCAGATAATCCCGGCAATCATCATAATTAATATCCTCCGGAATCCATCCGGCCCAATTGACGAGATGATGAAAGTAAGGAAATTTTGATGTCACCCAGCGATAAACAGTACTGGCTCCCTGAGAAAAGCCAAATAAAACCACTTTCACTTCATTGGGTAATTCCCTGGTGTATTCTTCAAACACACCCTGTATAAACTTGGAATAATCTGCAATTTCATCCAATCTGTCAGCTCTGGTCATCCAGGATGCCGCAACTGGACCATCAAAACCATCTCTGTAAAATCTGGATAAACCTTCAATGGCTACGACTAAATGTTTTTTGGGATCCAAAAAACTAAAATTCTCAATAAATTCTGCTGCCGTTTGGCCATAACCGTGGAATACAAACCAGATGCATTTTGTACCCTGGTTAAGGTCACCATATGTGCAATAATGAGCTGTTTTGCTTACCTTAATTCGATGGTAATTAATAAGCATTGGAGGGCTAAGTTTGGTTATTGTTTCTTTTGCCTCCCCAAAATATCTCTATTTTCTCTATTATCCAAAACTGGAAAATCTCTGGGCGGTTCATTAAGTACCTGATTCTCCAGTTTTTCCACAAAACGCCAGTAACCTTTTGACCATTTAAATCCACTATAGGTGCCATCCGGGACCCAGGCAGTTTCTTGTCCGGGGTACATACCTTTGATTGGCATCAGATGATCGAATACGATCATTCCTTCATTTTCATCATAATTCATGACGATTGGAGCCTCAGCGGCATAGACCTGGTAAAACCGGCTTAAAGTGTCAGCTTCACTCATTTTTTCAGACTGATATTGAAAAACGCTTTTGCCCAGCTTCCATGTGTCTTCGTCTTTCCATAAAACATCCATGACCTTCATCCGGGTGAAATAATCAACATTTTGTATTCCAAATAATAAATAAGCTGTCTTCCTGCCTTTTTTAAAAGGATAAACTCCATAATAAACCGCTCCATACCAGGACGCAAAAGAAAATGTCTGCTTGTCAAATTTATCCATTAAAAATGCATCCTGCTTAAATGGAATAAATTGCTTGCTCGAAGCGTCATACAATCCACCGTAGTATAGATATTCATCCTTATCAATCATCGCATGTGCAGTTATAATCCGAAAACTGCTGTCAGGCGAAATGACATCCTGAAAAACTGGTGCATCCTCCAGAGAAATTCTTATAAAATCTGCATCCATGGAATGCTCTCCTATTAACACTTCAAACTTTGCAATCAATTCTTCCTTTGTTTCCCTGCTTAGTTCGGGATCCAATAATTGTTGTGAAATTACATGTACCTCAGTAATCCAGGACTGACTGAAGACAGGTATTACCCAAAACATTGGTAATAAAAGAATAATTAATAATTTGATATTCACTTGAAAAATCGAGCCAAACATATCCCGGTATATTTTCAAAAACGTCTGTTCTTATTGTTTTTATAATCCCGAAATATAAACTCTCCAAGCCCACTTATATTGCTATAAAAAGCTTTTCCATTATTAGCTTTTGTGAAATGAGCTACAAATTCCATCAGATATGGGTCTCTGGCAATCATAAAAGTAGTCACCGGTATCATCAGCTTGCGAAGTTTATTTGCCAGATTTAATGTCCTGTTGACAATCATTCTATCCAGACCGAAGCTGTTCTTATAGTATTTTTTTCCTCTCTTGATACAGGTTGGTTTCCCGTCCGTGATCATGAAGATCTGCTTATTGGGGTTTTTCCTGCGGCGAAGTATTTCTTGAGCCAGTTCCAGTCCTGCCACTGTATTAGTATGAAATGGGCCTACTTCCAGATATGGAATATCTCTTACCTCTACCTTCCAGGCATCATCTCCAAACACGATAATATCGAGAGTATCTTTTGGAAAACTCTTAGTGATATATTCAGAAAGTGCCAGCGCGATTTTTTTAGCAGGGGTAATTCTATCCTCACCATATAAAATCATAGAGTGAGAAATGTCAATCATCAGCACCGTGCTCATTTGCGACTGATAATATGTTTCCTTTACTTCAAGATCCTCATATCTCAGTTCAAATTGTTCTATTCCATGGTTGATGTAAGCATTCTTAATGGATTCCGTAATGGCAACATGTTCCAGCTTATCCCCAAATTCGTAAGGCCTGAGATCAGCAGTATATTCATCTCCTCTCCCATCTTGCTTTGTATTGTGAGATCCGCGCTTTGACTTTTTTATTTTACCAAATAAATCAGTTAATGCCTTCTTGCGAATAGCTCCTTCCAGCTTTGAGGACAATTCAAGTTTATCCAGATTATCAGGAGGTGCTTGTAAATATCCCTGATCAATCAGATCATCAATAAAATCCGGAACACCATAAGTCTCATCTGTCAATTCAAGTTCTCTGTCCAACTCGGTCAGCCAGCTTAAAGCCTCTTTTACATCGCCGGATGCGTATAATATAAGTTCCTGGAAGAGATTGAACAGCTTATTGAATGGCTGATCGTCTTCCGCATTTTTGAAATATTCACTAAAGCGCCATCCTATCATAGCTGAAAATTAATTGACAATACAACAAGAAACAATCTTATCATAGTCAGGTTGATCCGATACTGTTTTATGGATAAATGATTCTCTGATTTCGCCCTCTTGAATCAGAAACACTCCGGGCATTTGAAATCCATCCCCAATGAACATTCCCCAGCCATGTCCTTTCTTAAAGGTATAGCTGAAGCCTTTAAGCAAACTACTCAGACCAAATAGTTGATTGAAATTTCCCTTTACAAGTCCAAATGAAGCGTAATATTCACAATTTTCATCTGAAACATGTTCACAATTACTTAATTGGAAGCGCTCGAAGTATTTATCTCCTTCTTCAGAAGGACTGAGATGTACAAAAATCAGCCGGATTCCCAGTTTTTCGTACTTCTTTCTTTTTTTAGACAATTCAAGCATTGCAGCCCTGCAAAATGCACATCCGAAATGGCGAAGGAAAACCAACAAAACAGGGCTACTCATTGAAATCTCCCCAACATTTTCCCCTCTGTTGGTGACCATCTTAAAAATTGCATTGCTATTTTGAGTTCCGGTTTCTGTTTTATCCATGTGTTATATAAACAAATATAGTTAAGTGAAGTTCAATCAAAAATGAACTTCACTTATTTGGTCCCACAAGCATTATTGAAAGTGCCTGATTTCTTTTGAAAAATGGCTTTCGTATTATCGCTTTCGCCTTATGACTTATGCCTTAAGCCATTTATCTTTTGCATTTCGCCTTTTATCTTTTTCCTTTTGCCTTTTTACATTTTGCTTTTCTCTTTTCCTTTTTCCTTTTTCCTTTTGCCTTTTTCCTTTTTCCTTTTTCTTTTTTCCTTTTGCCTTTGCCTTTTCCTTTTGCCTTTGACTTATTACTTTTGCACTTACTCATTCCTTACAAGGCCATTCTATCGTACACCTCCATTACCTGCTTAACATGTTCAGCTGAATCATTAAGCAATTGCATCTCATCAGCATTTAGTTGAAGCTCTATAATCTTTTCAATGCCATTTTTTCCCAGGATTACCGGCGCACCAACAAATATATCACTGATGCCATATTCTCCCTGCAACTTCACGCAACAAGGAAAAATGCGTCTTTCATCTTTTACAATAGAAGAAACCATCTGTGCTGCAGCGGCCCCCGGAGCATACCAGGCAGATGTTCCCATCAGTTGAACCAACTCACCACCACCAAATTTAGTTCTTTCCACAATTTTGTCCAGTGATTCAGCATCTATCAGCTCTGTTACAGGAATACCGGCAACTGTAGTATATCTTGGAAGTGGAACCATAGTATCACCATGCCCTCCCATTAAAACTGCCTGAATATCTTTTGGTGAAACCTTAAGTGCTTCTGCCAGAAATGCACGATATCTGGCTGTGTCTAAAATTCCAGCCATACCCATGACCCGGCTGGAATCCAGGCCTGATGCTTTGTATGCCACATATGTCATTACATCCAGAGGATTGGAAACAACAATGATAATCGGATTATCAGAATACTTCAATATAGATGCCGTAACTCCATTGACTATCTGTGCATTAGTAGCGATCAAGTCATCTCTGCTCATACCTGGTTTACGAGGCAGACCCGCAGTAATCACAACTATATCTGAACCTTCAGTAGCGCTATAATCTTCCGATCCACTAAGGTATGTGGAATAATAATCTATAGGCGCCTGCTGCCAGCTGTCCAACGCTTTTCCTCTGGCGATGTCACCCTTGATATCAATCATTACTACTTCCTTTACTATATCCTCATGTGCCAGAACATTTGCTACCGTAGCACCCACATTACCAGCCCCAACAACAGTTACTTTACTCATCTTTAACTATTTTGATGTTTTATTTAATTAATTTTTGAAGGCGCAAATGTAGATTATTTTAAAGAAACAGGAAGGATTTATTCAGCTTCACTTGGAGATGACCATATAAAATATCTATTTTTGTCCTTGTTAAAGAACAAATTCAGGAGAATAGGCATTCTAACGATATCACTTCTAAATAAGTAACATGAATTTCAACTCATATCTTAGTCTTTTCATCTTTCTTTTATCATTTTCTTCTGTTTATGCTCAGGAAGAAGACATTTCAAAAATTCCTCCCTGTGGCGTCAGAGAGTTTGGTCCTACGGCCTGGCTCAGAGAATTTCAAACCAACCCTAGCGCATTTTCTCATTTAAGGGGCAATAATGAGATGTTGCAATTGCCAATGACAATCCATATTATTGGACAGACAGATGGCTCAGGGTATTTTTCCAGAGCAGAGCTACAAGTGGCAATTTGCAAATTGAATTCGGATTTTGAAGAACATAATATCAGGTTTTTTATTCAGGGCAACCTCATCTACCATAACAATACCAGCTGGTACAACCACGCATCCTTCAATATTGGAAATCTTATGTATAACAGTACTAAGGTAGCTGGCACAATGAATATCTATATTGATAACAATGCTGCAGGTAACTGCGGTTACGCAACACTTGGTGGTGATAGAATATTTTTAAAGAAATCATGTATCAGAGGTCCATCTACTACAACCTGGTCTCACGAAATGGGTCACGCTTTATCCCTACCCCATACTTTCAGTGGATGGGAAGATACTACTTATGATCCGACTCAGCCAACTCCTTCAGTGGTGTTCAGAGGTAATAGTCCGGTAAATGTAGAGCGGGTAGATGGTGTAGATTGTGTAAATGCAGCAGATGGTTTTTGTGATACAGAACCGGATTATCTTAGTGCAAGATGGAATTGTAATGCAAATGGAGAATCCCCGACTATCCTTAAAGACCCATTCAATGTAGAATTCAGAGTAGACGGTACATTGATCATGGCTTATTCCAATGATGCATGTGCTGCAGTTTTTTCCCCTCAACAGGTTGCAGCGATGCGTGCAAATATTCAAACTACCAAAGGCGATATGGTTTATAGTGGATCCCTTCCGGAATTTGAAACACCGACAACTGTTAATATAGCTCCAACCCAGGATCAGGAAGTTTTAAATGTAAATATTTTAATAGAATGGGAACCTGTGGAATTCGCTGCTGCTTATATAGTAGAGGTATCCAGATTCCTTGATTTTACCATTAAGGAATTCGAAGCTCAAGTAACAACCACTTCAGTCACTATTCCTACCTTAGTGGCTAACAGAAATTACTTCTACAGGGTGATGCCGATAAATAATTCAGATTTTTGTACTAGCTTTTCTACTTCTACCAGATTCAGAGCGGTTATCCAAACCTCAACTTCAGAAGCAGCAGGCAGCTCATTCAGCATTTATCCTACCCTTCTTAATGGCACTGAATTTATGACTATATCAGGAAGATTGAACAGATCGATCAACGTTACATTTGATGTTCTGGACCTTCAGGGTAGAGTACTTTCCAGTACAGAGAAATTTTTAGTAGCGGGTCCTTTATCTGAAACGCTTTACGTTGGATCACTACCTAAAGGTATGTATATCATGAGAATCAACTCCGGAGAAGGTATTTCCGCCTTGAAATTCCTGGTACCTTAATTATAAGGACATTAAACAAAACAATTAAAACCACATATGAATCTTCACGAATATCAGGGGAAAGAGCTCCTGAAAAGATACGGTGTTGCAGTTCAGGAAGGTGCAGTCGCATCAACTCTTCAGGAAGCAGAAGCCGCATATCAGCAAATAGTTTCAAAAAGTAATAACCCTGTTGTCATTGTCAAAGCGCAAATCCATGCAGGTGGTCGCGGCAAAGGAGGTGGTGTTAAACTTGCAAAAAATGCAGAAGATTTAAAAACACATGCAGGAAATATCCTGGGGATGATGCTTAAAACTCCCCAGACTCCCGGAGGAATGGAAGGAGAAGGCAAATTGGTGAAGAAAATTTTCATCGCAGAGGATTCTTACGTTCCGACTTTTGATTCCTGCAAAGAATATTATGTATCCATCCTGACAGACAGAGATACCAAGCGCAATGTGATCATCTACAGTACTGAAGGAGGAATGGATATTGAGAAAGTAGCTCATGATACTCCGGAATTGGTGCATAAAGAATACGTAGATCCTACGCTGGGTTTAATTGGTTTCCAAACGAGGAAAATTGCCTTTAATCTTGGATTGAGCGGCAAGGCATTCAAGGAAATGACCAGTTTCATTGTTAAATTATATGCAGCCTTTGTTGGAACAGATGCTACATTGTTTGAAATCAATCCATGTCTTAAAACAGGAAATGACGATATTATCGCTGTTGACTGTAAGGTTTCTATAGATGATAATGCTTTGTTCCGTCATCCGGACATCGAAGAAATGAGGGATGAGGATGAATAAGATCCGACAGAAGTAGAAGCAAGAAATTTCGATTTAAACTATGTCAAACTAGACGGAAATGTCGGCTGTATGGTCAACGGCGCCGGTCTTGCTATGGCTACAATGGATATCATCAAATTGAGCGGCGGCGATCCTGCCAACTTCCTCGATGTAGGAGGAACGGCAGATGCTGAACGTGTGGAGAAAGGATTCAGAATTATACTTCAAGATCCCAATGTAAAAGCCATCCTGATCAATATTTTTGGTGGAATCGTTCGTTGTGACAGAGTAGCCCAGGGAGTTGTTGATGCCTACAAGAATATGGGAAATATAAATGTACCGATCATCGTCAGACTTCAGGGTACCAATGCCGATCTTGGCAAAGCCATCATCGACGAGTCAGGCTTGCAAGTACATTCAGCAATTTTACTTCAGGAAGCAGCTAACCTTGTAAGACAGGTACTTGCTGAAGCTTAATTTAGTTATAAGATTTAAAACAGCACCGGAGTAATTCGGTGCTGTTTTTATAATATATCAGGAACTTCTTTAGAGGTATTTTCAAGCTGAAGCAAACATTTGGCGTTTTGCCTCAAGAATCGCAACCGGAGAAAAATGGCTGCCCCAGAGGGGCAAATCTTTACCCCCAACCCACCCCCACACCCCCCGGCAGCCCCACACACCCCCCCCCCCCCCCCCCCCCCCCCCCCCCAGCAACCGGCCCCGGGGCATAATCTTAGTAACCCGGGGTGAAGCCCCGGGTACAGAAACCAAAACAACGTTTTGGCGCGCATTTTTGCCTCCCGCAAAAATCGTGACAAAACCAACCCCATTACACCTAACCCACATGGAAGTCGTCAGCCTCTACGAACTCAACAAATACCTCAAGCAGGTCATCGCTCTGAACTTCTCAGAATCCCTCCGGGTAAATTAACATAAGCTAAAACCCAGGCAATAAGAAACCAAATCACTAGTTTTGACCCGTATTTTTGCCTCCAGCTTAAATCATGATAAAACATAGAAAACAGCTTCAGCAGAACCTTGCCCCAGAGGGGCATAATCTTAGTAACCCGGGGTGAAGCCCCGGGTACAGAAACCAAAACAACGTTTTGGCGCGCATTTTTGCATCCCGCAAAAATCGTGACAAAACCAACCCATTACACCTAACCCACATGGAAGTCGTCAGCCTCTACGAACTCAACAAATACCTCAAGCAAGTCATCGCTCTGAACTTCTCAGAATCCCTCTGGGTAAAAGCTGAAATCACCCAGTGCAGATACTCCCGCGGCCATTACTAACTGGAGCTAGCAGAGATTCCAAACATACACAAAACCCCTAAAAGGGGTTTACCAATTAGTAGCCCCGGATGAAAATCCGGGGTTCATTGAATAAAATCAGTAGTTTTGGCGTGTATTTTTGCTTCCGCAAAAATCATGACAAAACCACCCTTATTACACTAATCCCACATGGAAGTCGTCAGCCTCTACGAACTCAACAAATACCTCAAGCAGGTCATCGCTCTGAACTTCTCAGAATCCCTGTGGGTAAAAGCCGAAATCACTCAGTGCAGATACTCCCGTGGCCATTACTACCTGGAACTGGTAGAGAAGTCCAAAGAAACCGACACCGTCCTTGCCCAGTCCTCCGCGGTCATCTGGGCCGGAGATGCATTGAGAATCGAAAAGACCCTCAGCGAACCCATCTTGAAATTCCTCCAAAGCGGAGCCGAAGTCAAGTTGCTGGTAGACCCCGATTTCCATGAAAGATATGGCCTTAAGCTGGTAGTTAGAGACATAGATCAGGAATTCACAATTGGTCAGCTGGAGATCAAGAGAAGAGAGGCATTGGACCAATTAATAAGAGAAGGCCTCATGGGCATAAACAAAAGTGCCTATCTCCCACCCGTTTTACAGAAAATTGCCATCATCAGCTCCCCCACTGCCGCAGGGTTCAAGGATTTTATGGATCAGCTGCACAACAATGCATATGGATTAAAATTTCACTCCACACTCTTCGAATCAGCCATGCAGGGAGAGTATGTTGAAAAAGATATTCTGCATCAGATTTCAGTCATCGAGAAAGCCGATTTTGATTGCATCGTGATAATTAGAGGTGGAGGTTCCAGGATGGATTTATCAGACTTCGATTCATACGGCATAGGAAAAGCTATAGCTTTGGCTCCCATTCCGGTTTTGACAGGTATCGGTCACGAGATTGACCGAAGTATAGCCGATGAAGTGGCCCACACAAGCCTGAAAACTCCCACGGCAGTTGCTGAGTACATCATTGCAAAGGCCCTGGAATTCATCTCAAATTTGCAGGACCTGGTAGACAACATCAATATGATTTCATCCAATCATATCCTCAACCAGCAAACTATTATCAATCGACTCCGATATCAAATGACTGTCGCTCAATTTCAATACATAAAAGAAGCTTCCAATAAACTATCCACCTACCAGGTGCAGCTTCAACAAAATGTAGGAGCCTTCTTCTGGAAGAAAGAATCTGAAATCCAGCAATTAAAAAAACAACTAAGCCTCCTGGATTATAAATCCGTCCTGAAACGAGGATATTCCATCACAGTTCAGGATAATAGGATGATCCAACATATTAATCAAATTCAGCCTGACAAAGCAATACTAACCCGACTGGAAGGCGGCCAAATTATTTCAGACATAAAAGAAATTACCCATGACTAAGAAAAAGACTCAAACGGAAGAACTAAGCTATGAAGCCGCCCTGTCGGAAATAACGGACATCCTTCAAAAACTGGAGAGCGGCCACATACATTTCGACGCTCTTGAAGCCGACATCGACAGAGCCCAGTTTCTCCTTGAATATTGTCAGCAGAAGTTGGGGATTTTGCAGACTAAGTTGCAGGAGAAGGGAGAGGGATAGAGCAGCCAGCTTCTAGCTGCTAGCCTTTGGCCTTTGGCTGAACAGCCGGAACAGCCAGTGTGAAGTTTCGGGGAACGCTTCCCCGATTTGCTCGTAGGGGCGCACGGCCGTGCGCCCCTACGAGCAAATCGGACGAGGCTTTTTGAAACACACCCCCATCTCTCAACTTCGATGGTCTAAGTCTGTGACTTAGATCCAATATTTTATGAATTTTTAATTCATTCATGAAAAATCCAAATCTTAACCCGGGCTGTTTCCATGTATGTTCGATTGGAACTCGAAATCATTAATTGATGTATTTTCTGGCTTTATCCTCTGGTCGGTTTTTGTGTTTCCTCGTGGCTTTTTAGGGAGGGGTTATGTCGTCAAATATTTTGATTGATGTTTCGATCGGGCTTTTTTCGCGAGGGGTTATGTCGTAATATCTTGATTGATGCATGGAACCGGCTTTTCGCGAGGGGTTGCACCGCCTCGCTGGTATATGTCGCCCTTTCAGCGAGGGGTTTTACCGCCTCGCTGGTCTATGTCGCCCATGCAGGGCTTGTAGCAGCTTTCAAGGGGCTGCTCAGCCAGAAGCGGCTGTTCCCGGCTGTTCGCCAAAAACTAAAAGCCAACAGCCAACAGCATCTTCCGCGCTGTTCAACCAGCAACCAGCAACCAGCAACCAGCAACCAGCAACCCAACCAGCAACTAGCAACTAGATCGACTGCTAAGTCACCTTCCTCATAAACCTCAAATGCAACTTCCGCTCCAACTTTGGGTGCCTCCTCAGAATCACATATTCCTGCATCCAATATAGAATAACTGCTATCGAAGTTCCTATTACTGCTCCGGCAATCACATCTGCCAAAAAATGATGCAACAAATACATTCTCGAAATTGCAACTGCTGTTGCCAACACCAAACAGCATATAGCCCACCAGTTCTTATGCGTGGAAAGTAATGCGATCAAAGTAAAGATAGTGAATGCAGCAAATGTATGGCCTGAAGGAAAACTGGTAAAACCTACATTCATCTCAACTCCCTCAATGAAGACAAATTGATCCATGATTCCCGAATCTCTGATGACCAGTCCGGGTCTGGCGGATTGAAATAAAACCTTTAGTCCCCATGAAATGAACAATGTAAAAGCGCCTGCTGCCGCTACCAGCAGCGCATACCTATACTTGATGAATAAAAAAACTATAAATGCAAGCACGAAAGAAAGCGGCTCGCCCAGCATAGTAGCATAAATAAACAAATGGTTCAACCAACCGGACCTTCTCTCTGAAAAGAAATATAGCGGATCCAACTGTTCCACCTGGGTCCAGATTCCCATAGCAAAAATCAAAACGAAACCAAATCCTACAAAATACCAACTATTGTCTCTAAAAATTTCCTTCATACTAATTATTTCGACTGCACTTCCCTTCTGTTTTGTTATTGGACAATGCTTCCTAAAGCAAAAGTATGGCTTTATTGTTTAAGTTTTTTGGTCGATTTAACCGGCTAAAGTAGTAGCAAGAGTGACGTCCTGCATTGATGCGCTCGCAGGGTGACGTCTTTTGCCTGTTGCAAAAGGTGACATTTTGACATCTTCGATGGCAAAAGTGACGTACCACTCGAAATGAAAAGCAACCCCGATGGTCGTCCCCAAAGCTTTGGAGAGCGGCTTCGATCCAATATATTATGAATTTTTAATTCATCCCCGACAAATCAATATTTGAAATCGGGCTGTTTCCACCCGGCTATTCCACACCCATACGAATTTGCAAGTTTTTCGTAAATGGCAGCAAGAAATATATACATTACAAAAAATGTACACCCGAATTTGACCCTAAAACTGGTAAATTTAACTCAATGCTCACACCCGGCTTAGCTGGCAAGTATTTGCAGCTATTCCCGGAAATATAGTCGTAGCGATGTGATGTCTTACTACACCTTCGGTTTGCAAGGTGATGTCTTTTCATGGAACTAGCCATGAAAAGGTGATGTCTTTATATTTTCTGCAGCTTCGCTTTGAAAATATAAAGGTGATGGCTGACGCGAAGACATGAAGGCAGCTTCTTTCCTGCTGTCGTCCGAAGCTAGAAACGGCTGTTGCGGCTGTTAACCGGCAACTAGCAACTAGCAGCAACCAACTTACTTTTTCTTCTTCTTTAACCAATTTGGCACACTCATCTGCACAAACTTCGCATCCCTCTGCGCCTTATATGTAAAGAATATGGCAAACGGCATCAAAGCCAATGCCGGAAACCAGGCCGCCAACACATCATCCACCTGCATTGTTTCCGCCAACTTTTTAAAAGTAAAATTGAGTGTAATAAAGATAACGAAGAACACAATCGCGATTAAAAGTGGGTACCCATATCCACCCTTTCGCACGATGGCTCCCATAGAAGCACCGATGAATAGGAATACAATGCAGATTAACCCATAGCAGAACTTCAAATGATACTCAAATCTGTGCTTGATCGCATTTTCCTTTCCCGCAAAAATACTCCCTGCAACAATCGTTAGTCTGGACCTGCTATCTATGATCTTCGCCCTCGCCTGCCCAACAAAAATCGGCACCAGCGAATCCGGAAATGTCTGATGAAATCCCGTTATTGAATCCCAATCAATCGTATCCTTTTGTTTAAATACCTCTTCTTTATCTATATTTAATAAGCCGGGAGGTTGCGGAATATCTATCACAGGAACATCAGCTGCTTTTAAAACAGTATAAAAATCCCGCTCCGTATCTTTCAGCACCCTTTCATCCAATTCGAATATTTGTTGATTGATGGTATCCAACGCTGACAGCAATTGCCGGCCATTCATCATAGCCTGATGGGACTTGAAGCCTTCCTCATCGCTGCGGCTGATCTCGAATTCACTCAAGTCAAATGTCTTTTCCCAGGTATCAAAAGATGTCCTCATGAAAGATTGAGAGTTATCAGATTGAGGCTCACCTTTCCTTTCAGTTTCAGAGATCTGATTCCCATTGTACAATTTCATCTTAAGATATCTTTCATTCGCAGTGGTAAACATCTCCCCGCTGTCTGCAGAGATGATATTGACTTTGCTGGGATTACTGCTCGTGTAATCA
Organism: Saprospiraceae bacterium; assembly: GCA_016706365.1. Lineage (GTDB taxonomy): Bacteria > Bacteroidota > Bacteroidia > Chitinophagales > Saprospiraceae > SLDF01. The sequence continues at coordinate 2,988 of JADJJU010000013.1, read as the reverse complement.
TATATCAGTACCCCCTTGAGATCCCGGTTATTCTGAGACTTCTCCTCTACCCTGATCGTAAATCCCTGAAAATCATAATTGAAAATCCCCGATTCTATACTCAGGGTCGGCTTCTGCTTTCGGATATCAAATAGCCTCGTCCTATATTTCAGATTGGCTACCGGAACAAAATAATCCGCGGACAAAAAAGTAAATATCCCTGCAAACACCCCGAACACAATCGCCATTCTCATCATTCTCAGCAAAGGAACCCCGGCAGACTTGAAGCTCGTAAGCTCATTATACTCCCCCATATTCCCGAAAACCATTACGCTCGATATCAATATCGCAATTGGAATCGCCCAGGGAATCAAAAACAACAAAACGTATCCCAACAACTCAAGGATGATCAAAATATTCACCCCCTTCCCTATCAGCTCGTCGATCCAAAGCCACAAAAACTGCATGGTCAACACAAACAGCGCTATAAAAAAAGAAGTGATAAATGGAGGCAACATACTTCCAAGAACCAGAGAATCAAGCTTTTTCAACCGGAAAAATCGCAACATACAGCACCTTAACGACAAGAATTAATCCCAATTATCAATTGGATGGACAAAATTACATGAAAATCTGCAGGTAGCGCCTGGGGGCTCTGCCGGGCTGGCTGCGCCTCGCTCGTGTGCTGCTCTGCGGTCTACGACCGCGCGGGATGTGGTTCACTTCGTTCGCGGGATGTGTAACCGCCCTTGATCGTCTTCGACGATCAAATCGAACACCACTCGTTGCACGATGGTCGAAGTTTGCAACTTCGATCCTATATTTTATGAATTTTCAATTCATTCACGAGAATTCAAGGATTACGAATTGGCTGTTTACAACAATGTTGATCCTAACACGAAAATTGAATTTGACGAATGGTGCACCTCATCCACGTCGGGTGGGATTGTCATTCCCCTCCGGCTTTTCGCGAGGGCTTTACCGCCTCGTGGTATATGTCGCCCCTTCAGCGAGGGGTTTTACATGGGCGTGTTCGGTACATCGAACCGGCTTTTTCGCGAGGGGCTCTACCGCCTCGCTAGCGTATGACGCCCCTGCAGGGCTTGAGCAACGGTAAAGCCAGAATAGGGTACACACCCGCACTCACAACTCCCACACCGGCTGCTCCTTCACCCACACCCACCACTCACAATTCATCCCGTGAGCTTAGCGAACCACATCCCACGCTTCAGAATGAAGCAAGCACACACCGAGCGCAGCTCAACACACGATCTCTACACAAATCCTTGAGGCGCAGCCTACCTCCACCCGCTGTTGAGCCAGAGGCCAGAAGCTAGTAGCTAGAAGCCAGCAACTAGTACTCCGCAGCGTCTTTTCACCAAAAAATCACCAATTTCCCACCCATTGAAACAAAATACATAAAAATAATCTTAATTTGTCCCCCCTATTGATGTAACATTACTTATTAAACCTTCGTCACACATAAACATGAACGAAAAGGACTTTACACTTCTTGTTCGCAGATTGAAAGATCGCATGTACCGCATCGCGCTGGCAATCGTCCATGACGAAGAGCTCGCCGAAGACGTGGCACAGGAAGTCTTCATCAAGGTCTGGGAAAAGAAAGAAGAATTGAGTCTGATTGAGAACCTCGATGCATATTGCCTGAGAATGACCAGAAACTTGTCCATTGATAAAACCAGATTGAAGCATTACAAAAGTGTGGACATTGTGGCCGCCAGCTCCAGCGAGCATGACAGCCCTTCCCCACACAAATCTGCCGAGATCTCTGATACAATGGCCTTAGTCAAAAAATGGGTTCAGGAACTGCCGGCCAGTCAAAGAGAAGTCCTTCAGCTAAGGGATTTCGAAGGATTGAGCTATCAGGAAATCAGTGATATGCTCGATATACCCCTCAATCAGGTGAAAGTATATCTATTTCGTGCAAGACAATTTTTGAGATACAACCTGGAGAAAACCAGATCTTATGGCACCTAATGACAAAATAAAAGACATCCTTACCAGATACTGGGAGGGTGAGAGTACAGTGGATGAAGAACTACTGCTGGCTGAGTATTTTACTCAATCAGACATTGATCCTGAGCTGCTTGTGTATCAACCACTTTTCAGATACTTTGAAGTGGAGAAGGATACAGCAAGTCCGGCAGGTTTTGAAGCTGACTTGATGCAGAAAATCGCTGCACCGGTAATTCAGTTGGACAGACCAGTCAGAAAGTTTAATTTTCAGGTCATCATGCGCACTGCAGCAGGGATAGCACTGGTCATTGGTACATTGGTCGTGATAGACTGGTACCAGTACAAGTCAAAGAATCTCGATCTCTACGCTGACACTTACGAGACGCCGGAAGCGGCACTCGCAGGACTGAAGTCCGCATTGATACAGGTATCCGATCAGATAGATGGCAGCTCAGAAATCGTTCATGAACAATTCCAGAAATTAGAAGACACCCAAACCATATCCTTTTAATGAATCTTATTATGAAATCATTATTCCACATAGCTATTTTCACATTTTTCTCTGCACTCACACTCACGGCACAGGAAGATGGAATAGTCAGGTATTTCAGCAAACAAATCCATAATGACCAGTTTGAGCATGCCTATATCAGTCCCCGCATGATCAGCGCAGTATCCAAGATGGACGTCAAGGACATGGATGCCGAGTCCAAAGCCACCATCAAAGACCTCAAGGGCATGCGTATCCTCAGCACCAAGACCGGCGGCAAGAAATGGTATGACGATGCCGTCAAATCCCTCGACACCAAAGGCTACGAAACCGTCATGAGCGCCCGCAAAAAGTCAGAAAACGTCCAGATCTACCTCAAAAACGAAGACAAGCCCGACGGCGAGCTCATCATGGTCCTCAATCAAAACGAAGCCTGTACCATGACCTCCTTCCACGGCAAGATCAACCTCGACAAAATCGCCAAACTCGCCCGCTCCCTCAACATCGGCGGATCAGAATATTTGGAGAATATGAAGAAGAAG
>JADJJU010000012.1 GCA_016706365.1 Saprospiraceae bacterium | reverse complement strand
CTCTAAAATATCTCCGCTTTCAGGGAAGAGGTAAAAAGTATCGAAGAAGGTATGAGCATTAAAACCTTCAAAAAAGGAACAGTTTTACTAAAGCAGGACAAGTGTCAGTGGATACTTACTTTATACTGGAAGGCTGTATCAGAGAATATGTGATGGTGGATGGAGAAGAGAAAACAAACAATTTTTTCCACTGAGGAACAATGGGTGATTTCCTTAATAATTTTGGTCCCAAAGTCCTGCAAGCAACACTTTGGTATGTGGAAGACACTACAGTGAGTGTTGGAAATGAAAACAAGCTCAGGAAATGTTTAAACAGTATCCAAGATTTGAGACTATTTCAAGGGCGGTCATGGAGACTTCTTGCAGAACAAAAAAATTATTGACTTCTTTTTGACCACCTCTCCCGAACAACGATACTCGACACTTCTAGAATCCAGGCCCGACTTATTCCAAAGAATTCCAACAATATCAGATCGCCAGTTATACCGGAGTAAAACCTGAATCCCTGAGTAGGATCAGAAAGAGTACTGAGAAAAAAAAAAAAAAAAAAAAAAAAAAAACTCAGGTAACTCTTTTCTAATGTGCTTTCTATCATATCGATAAGACAACGCTTGCCCTTTTTGTGTCCTTTTTCTACATATTTGTGAGCTTCAGCCATTTGTGCTAATGGATAAGAATGATCTATTACCGATTTAATTTTTCCTGCCTTCATCAACTCTTTCAATTCTAACAGATACTGTAAGCGAATCTTTGTCGGAAGCAGCCCAGTCGCTGATGTTATTGCTTTTTTGTTACCAATGAAAGAAGTGAAAATGGATTGTATGAATAGTGGAAAGCTTACAACAGCTGAGAGATAAATACCATTTTGCTTGAGCGATTTCTTGCATTTAGAAAATGTACTTTTGCCCACCGTATCAAATATGATATCATATCTGTCTGCAACTTTTGTGAAGTCTTCTTTGGTATAATCAATCAAATGATCAGCACCTAATGATTTCACCATTTCTACATTTACGGTACTGCAAACTCCGGTAACTTCTGCCCCAAAATGCTTTGCCAGTTGAATCGCATATGTACTTAAACCTCCGGATGCGCCATTGATAAGCATCTTTTGGTTTTCTGAATGTTGCCTTTGCTTTTAAGAAATTCCACACAGTTATGGCACTTCCGCTAAACGGGCCGCTTCTTCATAGGATATATTTTCGGGAATGGTGGTTAACACATCTTTCGAATCTACGCAAACATATTCTGCATAACACCCCAGGGCAGTGCTTCCTCCAAAAACTCTGTCACCTTTCTTAAATAAAGTGACCTCAGACCCCACTTCAATGACCTCACCGGCAAAGTCAAAACCAAGAATAGTATTTTTGGGTTTTCTCAAACCCAGAAAAAGCCTGCCTATTAATGGTTTGCCCTCTCTCATCATAATATCTGCAGCAGTTACAGTGGAGGTAAATACTCTGATCAATACTTCATTCGCCTTAGGAACCGGTCTGGCTATTTCATTTAATTTGAAGACCTCTGCTGATCCGTATTTTTTTGTTTCGATTGCTTTCATTTTTGTTTTTAATCCGGGCAATTTTGATTTTGTGACCGACATTTGCAGAGAATTTTCGTTTGCGTTCATGATGTTATTTTTTTTTGTTATTCATTATGAACACAAAGGTGTGGCATAGAAATTATAAGCTCATTGACTTAAGTTAAGGAATGAAATACTCCACGAGATATTATGGATGGGTAGGATATGAGATATGTATGGGATTAGAGAATTCCCCCGGCTTTTTTGTATGTCGCCCCTTCAGGGCTTGATTGCGTGGCAGAGCCACCAGATAGGGCTGCGCCCTATCTTCTTGTATATCGCCCCTTCAGGGCTGGAGTGGATTTAGCCCTGAAAGGGCGACATATAACAGCGAGGCGGTGCAGCCCCTCGCTAAAAAGCCAGTACATATCTTCATACCAAACCATTTCGACATAACCCACATAAAAGCCAATTCGAATCGTCAATCCAATACATTACGACCATACTCTCGCGAATCGGGAGGTACCGCCAAGTATATAATTCATGCACCGCCCCTCGCATATCTGGTAGCGACGCCTCCCGATATTAAACATCAGTTTATTTATCCCCAAAATTCAATATTTTTGAATCATTAATCAATAGATCCATATACCCTCAATGCCAACCCCCACTATCACCTTATCAAAAACAATTGAAGCCGATCTGCACACCCTCTTCGAATTTCAGCTTGACCAGGAAGGCATTCATCTTGCAGCATTCACTTCTAAAGACCATACTGACAAGGCTGCTTATTTTGAGAAGTATAGCAAGTTTTTAACTGATCCGACCAACAACACACAAACAATAAAAATCGATGATCAAATCGTAGGAAGTATTGGAAAATTTGTGATGTTTGGAGATAATGAGATCACTTATTGGATAGACAGAAAATTCTGGGGACAGGGTATTGCAACAAGGGCTCTTCAGGAATTCCTGGAAATTGAAAAGAACAGGCCACTGCATGGGCGGGTTGCATTTGACAATTATGGTTCACAAAGAGTTTGGAGAACTGTGGTTTTGTAAAAATAGGAATTGATAAGGGCTTTGCGAATGGGAGGAATGAGGACGTGGAGGAGTATATTTATAAGCTCACTGAGTCTCAACAGTAAGTGATTTGGAGCGGCCAAACATTACAGACATCAAAACAGGGGAGGAGCTAAAACGCTGGTATTGGCTAAAACAAGAATTGGCAGATTATTGCAAATTGAAAAATGTAAGTTCAGCAGGTTCTAAATTTGAAATCCTTGATCGAATAGCAAATAAATTAGACAAGGTTGAGACTATAATTTCAGAGCCCCCTATTTCAAAAGAACAAAAATCAAAGTTTGATTGGCACTCAGAAATGCTTAGTCCTGATACAGTTATAACAAACTCCTATAAGAATACTCAGAATGTGAGACGATTTTTCATACAGCACTGTGGGGTTAAATTTCATTTCAGCATACCTTTGATGACATTCATGAAAAATAACTGCGGCAAGACATTACAGGATGCAATTAATGAATGGCAAATGTTAACTAAGCTGAGTAAAGATAAAAACTTCAAAAGCAATATTCCGGAAGGAAATCAATTCAATAAATATATCAGGGATATCTTAGCTGACAATCCGGATATGACAATTGAAAAGGCCAGATATTTTTGGAAACTAAAGAGGAGCTTACCATTAGGCAGACATTTTTACGAAAAATATGATTTGAACCTTTAATAAACCTATTCAATCCCCTCATGCAGAGTGAGATGAGTTGTGGAAAGTAGCATTTTTAAACAGTATAGGCCAGGCTAGTTTTGATGTGATAACCCGCATGCTATTACTTGTCATGATGGCTATCCATACTTTCAACTATTCTTCAGGTGCAATTCTGGAAATCTGCGAAAGCAGTTTTATCTATTGTAATAAATATTGCTGCTTTTAACGTATTTTAGGTAATACATGTATCATGATCAGTTGACATTTGATGAAACGGTAGTAATACATCCAAATTTATTTTTAGACAAAAGTTCAAAGAATAGATTGAAATCATGTTTGCCAAATTGTGATTCTTACAAGACTTACATCTCATTACTTATTTACTTAATGCTGAAAAATGAATAATTTAATATTAAAAAAATTTATAACGCTATCATTATCAGGTGGCTCATTAGTATTTCTTTTCTCTCTTTTATCCGTGAGACCGGATCCTGGGCCCGTTCTTCAAACAGTGCCTAAAGTAGATTTGGTAAAATATTCAGGTAAATGGTTTGAAATTGCCTCTTTTCCACAACGGTTTCAAAAGAACTGTTATGGTACGACAGCTGAATATACCTTGCATGAGAAAGGATATGTGATAGTCGAAAACCGCTGTAACAAGGATAGCATAAGTGGGAAGGAGTCCTACATAAAGGGGAAAGCCTTTGCTCAGAAAGGTTCAGGCAATGCAAGATTGAAGGTTCAATTTTTTTGGCCCTTTAAAGGAGATTATTGGATCATTGATTTAGCAGATGACTATAGTTTTGCTGTAGTCAGTAACCCCAATAAAAAGTATTTATGGATTTTATCAAGAACTCCTGTGATGAGTGAAGCAGTTTATAAGGGGATTATTGACAGATTACAAGCCAAAGGTTTTGATTTGTCTAAACTGCAAAAGACTCAGCATTCATAGACTGCATTCATTAAAATCCTGGAAGGATTGATTGACAAGATAAATGGTCAATTGCAAGAAGCTATATGATGAGTTGAAATGTAAGAAGGAATTTAATAATGAGCGATACAAGAGGAATTTACTGGCCTTGCCTGAGGAGCCATTGGATGATGAATAAATAATTATTATAATCTTTATTTCCTTGGGCAATTTGTGATAGAATGCAGGGATAAAATTATTTAACCAACTCTTAATTCTATAAAATTCACGATATGGGTCAATCACTCTTAAGAAATTATCTTCACATTGTATTCAGCACAAAGAACCGCCAAGCACTTATATACCCGCCTGTAGAAGACGAATTCCATGCTTATATCGGTGGCATTTGTAATAGGCTTGAATGCCATGTATTAAAAGTTGGAGGTTACACCGACCATGTGCACATATTGTGTATGTTATCCAAAAAGATTGCATTGATGAAGCTCTTGGCAGAGATAAAAGCATATTCCTCTAAATGGATAAAAGCAAAGGGTTTTAGTTATGAGGATTTCTACTGGCAGGATGGTTACGGTGCATTTTCGGTGAGTCCATCCGGTGTGAATAATGTTATTGATTATATTGCCAACCAACATGAACATCAAGCAACATTTCCTTCCAGGATGAATTCCGTGGACTTCTCCACAAATATGAGATTGAATATGATGAGCGGTACGTTTGGGATTAGTGTAATCCCCGGCATTTTTGCATGTCGCCCCTTCAGGGCTTGATCGCATGGCAGAGCCACAAGATAGGGCTGTGCCCTATCTTAATATATGTCGCCCCTTCAGGGCTGAAGGATTTAGCCCTGAAAGGGCGGCATATACAAGCGAAGTGAAACCCCTCGCGAAAAGCCCGATCGAAGCATCAAATCAAAATATTACGGTATCCACCTCTTGCGAATCGGAAGGCAACGTCCCCATGAAATATAGGGCACCTTCATGAATCCGAACCAAAAAAGAATTTACCCATCTCAAACGATATATCATAAACAATCCACGAAATTGGAAGAATGACAAATTCAATCTTTAAAATTTAACCAGCACGAACATCATAGCAAGATTTCCTTCCAGGATGAATTCCGCGAATACCTTCATGAATACGATGAGCGGTACGTTTGGGATTAGTATAATCCCCGGCTTTGTTTGTATGACGCCCCTTCAGGGCTTGATGGCGAGGCAGAGCCACAAGATAGGGCTGCGACCTATCTTTCTATATGTCGCCCCTTCAGGGCTGGAGCGGATTTAGCCCTGAAGGGGCGACATATACAAGCGAGGCGCGGTGCAACCCTCGCGAAAAGCCGGTTCCATGCATCAACCCCACATTTTTTAAACAAATCCCCCTCGCGAAAAGCCCAATCGGAGAATTATATCTACAAATTACGGCACCGCCTCACGCGAATCGTGAGATAACGCCCCAAGTGTCATAGCCCTAAAGGTCCCCCCGTGAAGTAGACGACAAACAATTACGGAAATTGAACAAATTACAAATAGCATTTATCAAATATCTTATCAAGAAAGGGTCACTTCTTCTCCAATAAAACATTTTTGCTAACTTCATCATCTATTTCCTTTCAACTTAAATACATTTAATGAAAACGACCCGAATCCTTTCGCTCATTTGTCTTTATTTTCTCATCGGAACTCAATTTTTAGCTGCTCAGGTAAAGCCGGTATTTGAAAATGGAGAAGCTCAGGTTCATCCCTTGTTCAAAGATTCCTCCTCCTGGATTCGTCATGATCTATGGGTAGAAACAACGTTTGATACGGATGGAGATGGGAAAAAGGATCGCATGCATGTGGCAGTGACCCGCCCAAAACAAACTGAATCTGATAGTCTTAAACTCCCGGTTGTATATGCCAGCAGCCCATATTATGCAGGAACAGCAGGTATGGCACCAGGTCTTTTTTGGGATGTTAAGCATGAATTAGGTGCTGCCGGCCCGGCCCGTACTCATGTGGAAGTACAACGAAAAGGAAGCAGGCCGATAATTTCAGATGATGAAATCATGCTTTGGGTTCCCAGAGGATATATCGTTGTTCATTCTTCTTCTCCGGGCACCGGCTTGTCACAAGGCTCACCCACTGTAGGAGGAGAGAATGAGTCCCTTGCACCCAAAGCAGTTATTGAATGGCTTACTGGCAAAGACAATGGGTTTACTACCCCAGATGGTAATGAAAAAGTAAAAGCTTTCTGGTCGACAGGTAAAGTCGGAATGACAGGCACATCTTATAATGGAACGCTTCCACTGGCTGCTGCAACGACAGGAGTACAGGGTCTTGAAGCAATTATCCCTATTGCACCCAATACTTCATATTACCATTATTATCGTTCCAATGGATTGGTTCGGTCTCCGGGTGGTTATTTAGGTGAAGATATTGATGTCCTCTATGACTTTATCCACAGTGGAGATGAAGCTAAAAGAGCTTACAACAATAAAACAGTCCGCGATTCTGAAATGGCAAAAGGAATGGACAGAGCTACAGGTGATTACAATGATTTCTGGGCAGGACGTGATTACCTGAATAAAATTGAAAATATGCAGGCTGCGCTTCTGATGTCACACGGATTTAATGATTGGAATGTAATGCCTGAGCATAGCTATCGGATCTATGACGCAGTCCGTTCTGCGGGAATTTCTTCAATGATCTATTATCATCAGGGTGGACATGGTGGTCCTCCGCCGTTCTCTATGATGAATCGTTGGTTTACCCGATATCTGCATGGAGTAGAAAATGGTGTCGAAAATGAGCCGAGAGCCTGGATAGTCCGGACTACACGGAACATAGGTTACTTTATCTAAGTCCGGAATTAAAAGAGGCTGTACATATTTCAGGGACTCCCCGAATAACAGTGAAGTTAGCTTCCAATAAACCTGCAGCAAACCTGTCGGTTTGGCTGGTAGCTCTGCCATGGACAGAAGGACGGAATGCCAAAATCACCGACAACATAATAACCCGGGGATGGGCCGATCCGCAAAATCATACCTCTATCCGTGAGTCAAAACCGCTGGAACCAGGTAAATTTTACGAACTGAGTTTCGATCTTCAACCGGACGATCAAATCATTGCAGCCGGTAAACAGATTGGGTTGATGATTTTTTCTTCGGATAAAGAGTTTACGATTCATCCTAAACCTGGAACTGAACTGACAGTAGATCTGAATGGTACGGTGTTGTCACTTCCTGTAGTAGGAGGAAAGAGTGCTTTAGAAAAGGCAATTAAATAGGTATGAAATAAAGCAACTCAATCTATGGATTCTAATTCAAAGCTTGAAATCTACAGTTCCAGAGAACTAAAAGCTCTAATAGAAATCGTTTATGAAGCTTTTTCAAATCCAGCACATTTATCAAAGTGGTGGGGTCCGAATGGATTCACGAATACATTTCATGAATTCGATCTGCGTCCCGGTGGTAAATGGATACTCACTATGCATGGTCCTGAAAAGGGAAATTATGAGAATTCTTCAGTATTTAAGATTGTTGAACCTTTCAAAGTGATCAAATGGCAGAGAATTTCGAAGCCCTTGTTTGAAATGGAAGTTGAGTTTAAAAAACTCAGTGATTCAGAAACTGAAATTTCATTCCGCATGATATTCGAAACGGAGGAGGAATGCAACAAAATTAAAAACTTTGCTGGCCCCAAGAATGAAGAGAACTTTGACAGGCTTGAAATGGAGATTCAGAATGTCAGGATATCTCATATTGAATAAAATGAAAATCAAACATATTGGAATTTCTCTCATGATATTGCTGTGGACAGCTATGGTAGTATTTATGTCGGGGATAATTATGCAAAGAAAGTCAGGAAATTCAGATTGAAAACTTTTTATCCTGATGGGAATGATGATAAGTGAAACACAATTGGAGGACACAGATTGTGGAAAATAAAGCCAAAAATTTGGAGTCAAAGGTAATTGGGTTTTCTGCGGTGACTCATTATCAGAATTCGACTTTAAAGAAATAATTTTATTTACATTTATGAATCCGGAACTTCCAATGCATTGGGGCTTAGGATCCGAAACTATGGCTCTAAGCCGGGACTTTTGTGACGCATATGGGTAGAAATAGGATAAAATTTATATCTCTCCATGAAAAAACTAAGTTTCCCAACTGCCCAAACAATTCTAATTCTCATTGCAGGATTTGTAACGCTATTAACCTGGATAGTTCCGGCAGGTAAATTCGATACGCTTGCATACAATTCCACAAATAATACATTTACAAAAACCAGTTTAGACAATTCTGTCGAATTACCTGCTACACAAATCACTCTGGATAGCCTGGACATCAAAATTCCCATTTATAAATTTACAAATGGAGATATTTTTAAACCAATCGGAATCCCAAATACTTACAAAGAACTTGAGCCTAAACCTCAGGGACTTGCAGCATTTTTAAAATCCCCTGTAAAGGGTATCATCGCCGCGTCAGATGTCATCTTTCTGGTGCTTATCATTGGAGGATTAATTGGTATCATGAATCTTACCGGTGCTTTTGATGCAGGAATATCATGGATGGCGAAAACACTTAAAGGAAGAGAGTATCTTTTGATCATTCTGGTAACATCTCTGGTTGCTGCAGGTGGGACAACTTTTGGACTATCAGAAGAAACGATGGCCTTTTATCCTATTTTGATACCTGTTTTTCTGGCTGCCAGATATGATGCCATGGTTGGACTGGCATGCATTTTCCTTGGATCTGCAATTGGATCAATGTGCTCTACTACAAATCCCTTTGCAACTATCATTGCTTCTGATGCCGCGGGTATCAATTGGACAGACGGTCTTGAAAACCGGGCAATTATGTTAGTTGTATGTTTGACTATTACTATTCTCTATATTTTGCGCTATGCACAGCGGGTGAAAGCAGATCCTGCCAATTCAATTATATTTAATCAAAAAGAAGCTATAGAAACACAATTTGGTTTGAGTAAAATGAATGCCTCCATTAAATTTACTCATAGAATGAGACTTATACTTTTCACATTTTCACTTTGTTTTGTCGTCATGATCACAGGTGTTTCCTTGCTCGACTGGTGGTTTGTTGAGATGACTGCAACGTTTTTAGTGGGTTCTGTTATCATTGGTTTTATTGCCGGGATTAAAGAAAGTGTTTTTATAGAGGCATTTGCAAAAGGGGCAGGAGAATTACTGAGCGTCGCCTTCATTGTTGGTATAGCCAGAGGTATCACCATTTTAATGGAAGATGGGCTTATTAGTGATACTATTCTTTATCATGCAAGTCATGTTACGGAAGGAATGAACAAAGGATTATTTACGAATATCTTGCTTTTTATTTATGGTGGCTTATCTTTTTTTATGCCATCATCTTCGGGAATGGCAGTACTCACCATGCCTATTATGGCGCCTTTGGCTGATACTGTTAATATTGGAAGAGAAATTGTAGTAGACTGTTATCAATATGGCCTTGGATTGTTTTTCCTGGTTAATCCTGCCGGCTTAATTTTAGCAGCCCTGGCTATAGTCAAAATTGGTTTCAACAAGTGGTTGAAATTCATAATGCCTCTATTTTTTCTCTTGCTGATTGCTACTATGATTCTGCTGACTATTTCAGTGTATTAAGATAAAACTATATGACTGATTCTGAGAAGGAAATTGATATATGTTTTATTAATTCTACATTATACAAACGCAAACTATCCTATATGCGTATTTGTAAAAACGGGGCAATATATTTGCTATATTTGTAAATATTAAAAATAATGAAATGAAGAAAGTACTGCTTCTTATTTTTGTAATTTCTACTTTAATATCTTGCTTAAAGGATAAAGCTAGTGTTAATGAATTTGAAGGTATCTGTGATTTTAAGGAAGAAATATTTTCTCCGCAGGGATATATGATTAAAACAATTGGCGAGATTGATTTCAACGGAAGTGTTAAGTCATTTCAGTTTGTCAATGATCTAACAGGCTTTGCCTTGCTGAGCAATAATGTAGGAGGGAATGTGGAGATTTTCAAAACTACTGATGGAGGACAAAATTGGATAAATCTGAATATTGGAATAAATAAACTGCCAAGAAGCATGATATTTCAGGATGAAAATTTTGGATTTATTACTGTCCACGATGTGACAGGTTGTCCTCCGCCAAATTGTTTAAATAAATGTGTCATCCTTAAAACAGAAAATGGCGGCTTAGATTGGGTTCAGGTTGAGTATGAGGGCTTAAATGGGGTATTGAATCATCCGATGTATGACAGCAATGGGAACCTTTATGCTACATTGAATTTGAATAGTGAAACAATGATCATGAAATCCATTGACAATGCTTTGTCCTGGGAAACTCATTTCAGCTCTGCAGACTTATTCTTATTCAGTTTTGATATTTTTGAAGACAAAATATATGCAACTGCTGAAGGTGGAAGAATATTAGTAATCGATTTGGATGGTCAATTGATCAGAACAATGGAAACAGGCAATTCTTCCATTTGGGATTTTGAGATTTTGGATGAAAATAATCTTGTTGTAGCGATGTCAGGAAAAGTGATAAAAACCAGTAATGCTGGGGCTACCTGGGAAAAAATCCACGATCAGAGTGCAAAAATCATAGGATTTGATTCGCCGGAAAAAGGATTAATGCTGATGCAAAATAGTAGTTGCCCAACAGATTTTTACCATGTTAATGACTTAATTGCCTTATCTGATAATGGAGGATTAAATTGGAAGGAAGCTGAAAAACCTACAACTAATTTAAGAATCAAGTTTAAGGATAGTCAGAAAATGAGAGATGGGGGCTGGTTTATAGTAATTAGTAATACACTAATGGAGTTAAGTGAGAATTAGATTTAAAATTCAAAAAGAAGAGCCACATAAATGCGGCTCTTTTTATTAATATTGAACAGATCAAATATAGTACCCACCGGACACCTCGATTCTCTGTGCATTTACCCATTTAGCGTCCTCGCTGGAAAGAAAAGCAACCACACTCCCCACATCCTCTGGCAAACCTACTCTCCCCAAAGCAGTTCCACTTGCGATCATGCTATTTATCTCTTTGCTGTCCCGGACAAAACCACCTGCAAAATCAGTTTCAATGGCACCCGGAGCAACAGTGTTAACCCGTATTTTTCTGTTACCTAATTCCAATGCCTGATATCGTGTCAAACTTTCAATAGCAGCTTTCATGATGGCATAAGCTGAATAATTACTGTTGCTAAAACGCGCCAGGCCGGATGATATGTTTATGATATTGCCACCATCTGACAGAATGGGAAGTATCTTCTGGGTTAAGAAAAATGCTGCTTTTAAATGAATATTTACCATATCATCAAATTGCTCTTCTGTAGTGCTGTCAAATGGGGCATATAATCCGGTACCTGCATTATTCACCAGGGTGTGAATCCGGGTGGCGTCAAAATATATATCCAAATTCTCTTTGACCAGACTCACAAACGCATCAAAACTGCTGCTTTTTGCAACATCAAGCTGCAGGGCAATCGCCTTCCTTCCAATTGCATGCACTTCCTCTAGTACCTCATTGGCCGCTTCAACGTTGCTGTTGTAAGTGATAATAATATCAAAATTCTTTTTGGCTAATTGAATTGCCATGTCTCTGCCCAGGCCACGACTACCACCTGTAATCAAGGCTATTTTTTTTGCTTTACTTGTCATTATATTTACTATTTGATTGTACCACAAAGGTCAGTCATCCTGTAAATAAGTTGCTTGTAAATAGCAATCCACTATTTGCAAAATTCAATCAATTGCGAAATTTCAGTGGTGAAAGGCTTGTATGTTTTTTGAAAAAATTGGAAAAATGAGCCACTTCTTCAAAACCTAAGGTGTATGCAATTTCTGACACATTCCATTGGGTTTGTCTTAATAATACCTTGGCTTCTTCAGCAATTCTGCCATTAATTATTTCTGTAGTGCTTTTGTTAGTTGTTTCTTTAAGCACTTTATTGAGGTGATTTATGTGGATACCCAATGTTTTGGCATAATCTACAGCAGCTTTAAGTTGTATGACTTGTGCATCATTTTCAATTGGAAATTGTCTTTCCAGCAATTCTACAAATAATGAAGAAATTCTACTTGCAGCATTGGTAGTAGAAGCCACACTTTCTATGGGTTTTAATTTCTGTCCGGAATGTATCAGTTCCAATACATAATTTCGTATCAAGTCATACTTATATACATAGTCAGAAGAGAGCTCGGCATCCATTTTCTTGAATATTAACTCCATTGCAGTGAATTGTTCATCACTCAGCTGATATACAAAATCGCTTGTTGGCTGATAGATGGGCAAGTCATCAATTACTAACCCTGTTTTTGATTTGGATAAAAATTCTTTAGTAAACACGCAAAAGAAGCCGGATTGCTCCAAGGATTGTGGTGTATACCGATATGGAATTCTCGGTGTCGCAAACAATATCCCCTGGTTTTCTATCATCACCGTTTTATCCGCATACTCAACCAGATTTTTACCTTTAATCAAACTGATTTTGTAGTATAATCTTCGATTATAAGACATTCCGGACTTCTTGTCCTTACTAAAATAGAACTTTTCAGTATCAAACACATTAAAATGCCCCAAATCATTGAAACCTTTATTTTCCAATAAGATGTCGAATTGAGCACCGCTTCCGTCGAAAATCTCTTTATAAAAATCTAAAATGCTAACATTATTCATAGTTGCAAATATCAAATAATTGCAAAGGTATCATTATTTTCATGCCTAAGCATTCTAGTCTCACTGAGAAATTATTCTCTTAAAGGAACAAGTTGACACTTGTCCTTAAAAGAATTAGTTTATAGTACAAGTGCACAGAGCTTGTATTTCATGAAAGACCATGGAGAACTTATTCAGGGTCTCTAATTTCATAAGTTCTCTTGCTGTAGTGTTGCTTTCCAAACATATCAACTGCCTCCACTTCAATTATATGTTGGCCTGCAGATAGTTTATTATTTACATTTGCTCGCCACAGGTGCTTGCTCTGATCCGGATTGGAGGGGCGTTTTCCATCCAATAACTCGGAAGTCGTATCCCATTCAAACATTTCTAAAAGATAGATCGGATCGTATTCTTCTAAATATCGCATTTCTTTCCATTCTCCGTCATCGATCCGGTACCGTACAGTAGATTCTTTATTTCCCATGAAGAAGTTTACAAAGATACCAGCTGAAGTTCGCTTATCTTTTTCAATCACATTAGGTGCAAATATCTCCATTTGATATGATGCTTCATGACCGGCTGCCTTATAACGAAGCTCATAGGTATTGTCTTTGAAATCTATGAAGGCATAACCTTTTGGTGTGCCATCCCTCATCCTGGATACAGGAATACCCTTATCATTCTTCTTTCCTTTATACCAGTCCCCGGATGTTGTACCTACATTGTAATGGTGGTGTGGTTTTTCTTGCTTCCAACCTGCATCTTCATTGAAGAAGTCATGGCGCTGCAAATGTGTGTGTGCTGAAAGTGAAAGGGTGTTTGGAAATTCCTTCAATAATTCAAAGAGTGCCTCTCTGTCACTGTCCCGAAAGGTATCATCATTTCCCTCATCAAAGAGAGGAATATGAATAGCCAATACGATCAGGTGATCTTTAGGTACAAATGCCAGGTCATTTTTTATAAAAGCTAACTGATCACTTCTCAAACCTCCCCAATATCCTGTCCCATCCCGTGGATCAGGATAAAGAATATCATCCAAAACGATAAAGTGGACCTTACCATAATTGAAAGCGTAATTGGAAGGTCCAAAGTGGGCTTCAAAAGTTTCATCTGATTGCTCATCCAGTTTTACATCGAAGTTCAGATCATGATTACCGATGACATTATACCATGGAATACCTACTTTAGCAATCACCTCCTGATAAGGTATAAAAAGAGACAAGCCATCTCCCACAAGGTCTCCCAGGGACAAACCAAATCTGACGGTATTTATTCCCATAACTTCAGTGACGATACCTCTTTCAAAAAAACCTATTTCCTCCATATTGTACGGCTGAGGATCACCAAATACCAATGCTGTAAATTCAGCTTCCTCCTTTGCAGGAAACAAGGCGAAGTTGAGTTCTTTTGGCAACTCAGCGCTGGGTGTCACACCTTTATATTTAAGCTCTGGAGAACCTGCTGGTTTATGTATGTGGTAATATTGGGGCAGATTGAGGACGTTTTTAGGCAAGTCATAATTGGAGGGTTTAATCACGGCCAGGATCTGATCGCCACCAATTGGTAAGTTGTATCGGCCCATTGAATCAGTTTGTACTACATCCATGCCATTGGTAACAGAGACGCGGGCAATTCCTTTTTCCTTCTTATCTTTTTTAAAGTTTTTATTCAGGTCTTCATAAACATATCCCGAAATTAAAGACTGAGAAAAGCCTGCAAAGGTTCCTATAAACAGACATGTGGATAGTAAAATACTTTTCATGTGTATTGGATTTAAATTCAAGTTGTAAAGTAAGGCAGATACTAAATACTGCTCAAAAGCTTGCGTTAATTTTTCATTAAACTTAAGCCTAACAACCGAGGTCCACAAAGCAGAGAATTGAATTTACTATAAGGTCCAATTTTAAATATTGGAAAAGTAGTTGCATCTGCTAAACATAAAGGAGTTTTTTACTTTATGTATGATAATTATTGAGGCGTATCTAAACTTAATAATTAATTAGCCAACTTATGGATTTGAGATAATACAGTCCTATCCTACAACTTTAAAAAAATGAAAAATTGGGATATTGAAAATGAGAATGTGCAGCTTGGGAAAGTTTGTATTATTACCGGAGCCAATAGCGGAATTGGCTATGAAACTGCGCTTGCATTAGCCAAAAAAAATGTTCTCATTATTATGGCTTGCAGAGACATGAGCGCCATGGAACTTGCAAAAAACAAGATTTTGGAAATTTATCCCAAAGCTCAAATCATAACTTAGAAAATTGATCTAAGTAGTCTGCAAAGCGTGAGGAAATTTGCTGAAGATTTTAAAATGAAATTTGACACATTAGATTTGCTCATTAACAATGCGGGCATTATGATGTCTCCATATAAAAAAACTGAGGATGGCTATGAAAATCAGTTTGTTACAAACTACCTGGGACATTTTGCCCTAACTGGTTTGCTCCTCCCATTATTGTTAAATACGCCGGGCTCCAGAATTATTTCTTTAAGCAGTCTCTCCTAGAAATGGGCCCCAATAGACTTTGAAGACATCCATTTCAAAAATGGTTACAATAAGAAGAAAGCATATGGCCAAAGTAAGAGAGCATGTTTAGTTTTTGCCTTTGAACTAAACCGGCGATTATCGGCATCGGGCAAAAGTGCTATTTCAATAGCTGCTCATCCGGGATTAACGAAAACGAATTTGGACAGATATTTCCCTGTCTTGATTCGGCCTCTAGGAAGCTTATTCTTACAAAAGGCAAAGAAGGGAGCTTTACCTGTGCTGTTTGCCGCTCTGCAAAAAGATCTACAAGGTGGCGAATATATAGGTCCTGATGGTTTCCAGGAAATGAGAGGATACCCTGTAATAGTAGATTCAGATGAAGATTCCAAAGACCAGGAAATTGCTAATCGACTTTGGCAGAAATCAGAGGAAATGACTGGAGTGTATTATAAATTTAACCAGGCTAGTGGACTTGAAAAGCATACCAAATAAACTCAAAACAATAGTTGATGGTCCAGATCTATATTTCATATTCAAACTCACTTTTTTTACTCCACTTTTATTTACATCGGATATGCTGCCCTAACTTGAAGACACTTCGAACTATAGTACTTTATTAAATATAGATAGAACAGAATCATACCTGCTTTTTCTGTTAATCGTCGCTTTCTTTATGATGGTCGCATTTTATTTCAAAACTCAAGCAAGGAGCTTACCTTTAATTTAACTCTATATCAGAAAATCGGATCCAAAATAATTGCGAACAGACATTTTGTAAAAGTTGAAGATTAACTTGAAATGGACTTTCGTAGTGATTTATTGCAAACTTAAATAAGAGGGAAATAATAATGAAAATATTAATTACAGGTGGTACTAATGGCATGGGTAAAGGAGTAGCAAAGATACTGGCAGGCTTGGATAATCAGGAACATGAAATAATCATACTCTGCAGATCCAAAGAGCTGGGAGAAGTTGTTTTAAAGGAAATAGTTGATACTACTTCCAATAAGCAGCTTTCAATCATTTTATGTGATTTAACAAAACTTTCCGATGTCAGGAGAGCAATAACTGAAATTCAAAGCAAACATGAGTTTCTGGATGGTATTTTTATAAATGCAGGACTTGGGTATGCTGCAAATCGCGTGGTAACTAAAGATGAATTTGATTCACATTTTCAGGTAAATTATTTGTCCCAGTTCATGTTGACATTAAATTTGCTGGACTTATTGGAGAACTCAAAAAAGGGAGGAAGAATCATTTTTAATGTAACAGAGGGAGGTAAAATATTCTGGGATGACCTTCAAATGAGTAAGAAATGGGAAGTTATGTAGATGGAATTCAGCAGGCAATGGTTGCAAAGTGGATGTTTCTGTCTAAGTTACATCAACTTTATAGCGAGAAAAATGAGTCTAAATTTTCCTTTATCGGCTTTCAGATTCCCAAAACTGTCTGGAGTAATCAATTAAATATCATTCCGGCTTTTATGAGAATAATGGCAACCATCATGAAGTTTTTCGGTACATTTATTTCAATAGAAAAATGCGGAGAGATAATGGCACCCTTGTTTACGGAAAGCCAGGAAGCAAGTCTTGGGAGGTCCGGGAAATTTATTACCTGGAAGAAAAATGAGTTTGTAGAAATTGCGGAAGATACTGCTGTAATGAGTCAGGAACAGCAAGATAAATTATGGCAGTACAGCCTTGAATTATGTGCTGATGAAAAGACTAATCAGATTGCGGAGAAACTTTATAGATTCAAGGAAAAAGCTTACAAAATCAAGCAATCGGTTTACCGATTGTCTCAGATCACTCATCTCAGCTTCGGCAAAGTGACAATAAACATACATCCTTCTTCCTGTTTTAGGTGCACTCCATCAATTTGTGCCTGTAAATTGTGAATCCTCAAATCACCTCTATGGCCCTTGACAACTATGTCATATGCTAATGAAAGCCCAAGCCCCGTCCCTTGTCCTGTAGGTTTGGTTGTAAAAAATGGTTGAAAAATTTTTTCAATTACATTTTGTGGAATTCCCGGCCCGTTATCTTTGACTCTGATCTCAATCTTATCTTCATAATTTTTCGTTGAAACCACAACCAGTGGTTCATAGCCGGGAATGTTCAGCTTTGATTTTTCATAGACAGCATAGAAGGCATTATTCAGAAGGTTTAGAACTACCCGTCCAATATCCTGAGGTATGACATTTATTTTAGGTATGGATAAATCGAGTTCAGATTCGAAATTTGCATTGAAAGATTTGTCTTTAGCTTTATAACCATGGTAAGCCAGGCGCAAATATTCCCCGCATAAATCATTTATATCCGTTGGTTCTTTTGCAATGCTGCTTGTACGGCTGTGTTGTAGCATACCTTTGACAATGGCCGCAGCACGTTTGCCATGTTCATGAATCTTCTCCTGATTTGATTTAATGTCTATGAATAATTGTCCCATTTCTGAGAAACTATCCCCGACAGTGTCTTGATTAGTAGATAACTTTGATGCAGAATTTGAAAATTCATTCTTGACAGTATCTAAATGGCTTTGAATCTCATCTGCAAGTTCGATATTGAGCTCAGCAAAGTTGTTAACAAAGTTGAGTGGATTCTGAATTTCATGGGCGATACCTGCCGTGAGTTCACCAAGAGAAGCCATTTTTTCTGATTGAATGAGTTGAGACTGCGTAGATTTTAGTTCGCTCAGCGTCTTTTCAATTTGATTTTTCTGAACTTCAAGGAGGAAATTGGCTTTTATTTTCATTTTATTGCTTCTGTATAAAATGAAAGCAATTAGCGAAAACATACCCAAACCGACAAGGAGGAAAATTATCTGGTTTCTGGCTTTCAGTTTGTCTTTTTCAACCTGAGTTTCCATGAGCCTGATTTGTTCATTGAAAGCTAGTTTATGATAATTTGAAAGTGTCTTAATTTCGCCGTCAGATATTGAATCACTAAGAGATTTAGCTAAATATATATAGTAAAATGCGCTGTCAAATCGTTGTTCTTCTTTGAAGATTAAAGCAAGCTCAGTATAAGCTTCCTCCATTTCCGGGGCAGAACTTCCTATATCCCTGTATGTGGCTATTCCCAGTCTGGAATAATACAAACTAGAATCTGCCATTCCCAACTGACGATAAGTATTTGCCAAAGCAAACTGAGTTAAAGCCACAATGTTTTTATTCTGAATTGTGTTTTTTTGGAGCTGATTTAATCCATCTAAAAAGTAATTTCTGGCTCTTTCATATTTTCCTTGGGCGAAAAGTATTTTTCCTATGTTTGTATTAGATGCTCCACTATAGTCTTTATCTTGAAATGATCTTTCAATTTCCAAAGCTAATTTCTGGAAATATAGCGCTGAATCCAATTCACCCTTGTCAAAATATGCATTTGCAATATTGGTGTTGATACTGTACATCAGTTTCTCATCAGCTTTACCGGATTCAAATGAATTCTTTACTTCAAATAACACTCCCAGTTGCTTGTCATAATTTTCTGTCCTGCCATACAAAGTAGCAAGATTGTTTTTTATGTAGCCTAATAAAATTAGTCGGTTTTCATCCGGATTCTTGCCGGTAAAATAGCTTTGAAAGAATGGAGTTATAATTACCTTATCTGCGATATTTTTATCCTCAACTAGTCTATTTGCTTCCAGTAAATTTGTAAGAGCATTTGCATAATCACCATTGCTAAGCAAGGTGAATCCCAAATCACAGAGGATACTTGCCCTATAGAACTTTTGATTCAATTCCTCTGCAACTTCTAATGCCAATTGTGAATAATAAATAGCACTGTCCCTGTTTAACTCCGAAAAATTTAGTGCATTAAAACAATATTCATTTAATTTATCTGAATCGCTAAGTGCATTGCTTTTTGTTTGACAATGCAGAATCGCAGAAAACCAGCCAGGCCACATGACAATCAGGATGTACAGGCAGGTAAGACGATGACTCATGTATCTTTAGATTGATTAGTGTTAGGTAGCGATTGCCTGAAATAAAGGTAACAAATTTTACATCCGGTCATTGCGCTTATCTCAAGCAATAGCGGGAACTAAACGAGAATTACTTTTTTAGAAGCAAACAATTGAGGCAATTACAGTTATTTTGGATAAATATAGGTGGTACTTCAGAAATTGTGTCCAAAATTAAAGCTCCTCTTCTTCCGCTTCCGGTTCCTCAGTATCTGCCGGCATATCATCTTCAGGAATCGCAGAATCAATTGATGATGATTCATCCTTTAAATGAAAGCATCAGTCGGCAAGCCAATGGTGTAAGTATGGCTGTTTACGCCGTCAGTTCTTCCGGTCAAGCACAATACACCATAATAACAAGATACAAGTAAGGCCTGAAAGAAAGAGCAGCCGGATTTCGTAAGCCTTTAAAAGAAGTTTATGAATCTATACATGGAGAAAACTCATGGAATGACTAAATTGAAAGTCTTTCAAAAAACATAGAGAAATCCTGGAGTGAATTGCTTTTTTTACGCAAAGATTTAAGTTCTAATTATTAGCGTTGCTCTCATGAAGATTCCAATAATTATAAGTAATGGTAACATACACTCTTTTAGCTGACTTTTATAGAAGAAGGGGTGATTGCAGTCGCTCCTCCTCATTTAATTAAATAAAATTCTCCTAAAGTGAATATCAAAGCTCCTCTTCATTTGACTCCGGTTCTTCAGTATCTGCAGGTGTATACTCTTCAGGTTTTGCAGAATCATCTGAAACCGGGTTATCTTTTACCAATTTCAATACCTGCCTTTTACCGGCTGCGTTCATTTCGAAATGCAGGGAATCTTTATCCAGATAAATGATTTCTACTGCCTTTTGCTCAGACATCTGATTCAATGTGTCATTTGTAATTACAACACTACCCCGCAATTCATATTTTCCTGCTTCACGCAGGAATTCTGTATTGTCATAGTAGTAGGTCATGTCATCATTGAACGTGAATGAAGCTGAGCTGAGATCTATATCCTGAATTTCGCCTTCCTCAATCAATTCAACTGCCAACCAGGTTCCATAAAGCTTCTTTTTGCTGATGGTCTGACATGCTGATATTAAAATAACACATAGCAAGAAGGGTAGGTATTTTGAAATTATCATCTTATAAGAACTTATTCATTAATAAAAATGCTGCAGCACCTGCAAGAAATCCTGCAAATGCTATCCAGGTTATATTTTTCAGATACCAAATAAAATTTATCTTTTCCATTCCCATGGCTGCAACTCCGGCTGCAGAACCTATAATCAGCATACTCCCGCCGGTACCGGCAGAGTATGCAATAAAATGCCAAAGTGGGTCATCAGTAGGAAATGTGTACATACCCATTGCAGCTGCAACCAGCGGTACATTGTCAATGATAGCTGATGCTACTCCCAGAATTAAAACTACTGCTTCCCGAATCGGAATAACTTCATCCAGTGATGCAGCCAATTGATTTAAAAGGCCCAATGATTCCAGTGATCCTACGGCTAAGAGGATTCCAAGGAAGAATAATATACTGGGTAATTCTATTCGGGACAACGCATGATGTGTCGAGTAGTGATGCTTTTTCTCCACAGACATATTTTTTTCCGGCCTGGCATATTCAGAAATCATCCACATAATGCCTAAAGAAAGCATCATACCCAAGTAAGGGGGAAGATGTGTAATCGTTTTAAAAATCGGAACAAAAACTAAGGCGCCAACTCCTGCATACAACATTAAATTGCTGCTGCCCAGTAACTCAGTTTTTCCAGACAAATTCAGAAGGTGCTCAGGTTTAGTAATAGGGCCTTTAAAGATCTTCTTGAAGGAGGCAATTAATAGCGGGATCAGTATGCAAAGAATTGAGGGTACTACCAATGTACTAATCAAACCGGCAGTGGTTACTTTTTTACCAATCCAAAGCATTGTGGTTGTAACATCTCCGATAGGTGACCATGCTCCTCCTGCATTGGCAGCAATGACAGCAAACGAGACAAACCACAATCGCTCATTTTTATCCGGGACTAATCTCCGAAGCAGTGAAACCAGAACAATTGTTGCAGCCAGATTATCAAGTACGGAGGAAAGTATAAACCCCAGACCGCATATTATCCAAAGCATTTGCATTTTATTTTCTGCTTTGAGTTTGTTGGTGATAACTGCAAATCCTTTATGTAAATCAATGAGTTCCACAATGGACATTGCCCCAATTAAAAATATCAAAATCTCAGCAATTCGGCCAATGTGGTGAAATAAGGTATGTTCCAGAGAATCAGGCTGATGCAAATGATTGACGAGGGGTAAATCGCCCAGTGAAACGAGTGCCCAGCAAATAGCACCCATTAATAAAGCTGACACTGTTTTATCAAGCCTGAGCTGATGTTCGAAAACTATTAATGTATAACCAATAATAAAACAAGCAATTACGGTAGTCAGCATGGTGTTGTCTATAAGTTATTTGATGCTTTTATCAGGGCCGCGGCGAAAATACATTTAAAAGTCCTAAAATGCAAAGCAATTTGGCATTTGGGTTTACTGATGATGCATTTTTTCGGAATTACGCGAGCCATTCATTTTTTGTATTTCTATGTTATTTAAGCTCTTAAACATGGATATATTTATTATAATTCAATTGTTTCTGAGAGGTCCTTATTGTAAGTGCGACTGATGCCGTATATTTGCGGCGATTTATAAAATTATGATAAAATAGGCAACGTTGAATTAGGGGATTTCCCTTTGCTACTGGCACCCATGGAAGATGTGAGTGATCCACCATTCAGGGCATTGTGTAAAAAGCAAGGCTGCGATATGATGTACACAGAATTCATATCAGTGGAAGGATTGATCAGGGATGCGGAAAAAAGTATTCAGAAACTGGACATATATGATGAGGAACGCCCAATAGGCATCCAGATTTTTGGTGCAGAACTGGATTCTATGATGCAGGCCGCAGAAATAGTGGAGGCTGCAAACCCTGAAGTACTGGATATAAACTATGGATGCCCTGTGAAAAAGGTCGTTTGTAAGCTTGCAGGTGCAGGAATCCTTAAGGATATACCCAAAATGGTTGCACTTACGGCAGCTGTTGTCAAGAGCACTTCACTTCCAGTGACTGTTAAGACCCGTCTGGGATGGGATGACGATACAATTTTTATTGAGGAAGTCGTGGAAAGACTTCAGGATGTTGGAATTAAGGCTATAAGTATACATGGCCGTACCAGAGCTCAGATGTACAAAGGTGATGCGGACTGGTCCAGAATTGCAAATGCCAAAGCCAATCCCCGCATTCATATTCCTGTCTTTGGGAATGGAGACATCGACACTCCTCAAAAAGCTAAAGAATATAAAGATCGCTATGGTGTAGATGGTATTATGATCGGAAGGGCATCTATCGGTTATCCATGGATATTCAGAGAGATTAAACATTATCTGGCAACCGGAAATTTGCTGCCTCCTCCCACATTAACTGAGCGTATGGAAGCAGTAAGAATGCATCTTCAAAGATCTATCGAGTGGAAGGGTGACAAAATTGGGGTCTATGAAATGCGAAGGCATTATACCAACTACTTCAAAGGCTTGGAAAATATCAAATTTTACAGGTCCAAACTTGTTCAGGAGGAAGATCCTGCCACACTTTTCGCTATACTGGATGAAGTCGAGGAGACTTACAGCCGGGAGTTTTACACAGTAGAATAAATAAATAGCTGGAAATTGGTATTCAACATAAAAAAAGAGGAACGTTTTATTATCGATCAGATTCGCAAAGTTGCAGATCAGATGGAGCTTCCCTCATTTCTGGTTGGCGGTTATGTGAGAGATCGTTTACTGGGAAGAGCTACCAAGGATATTGATGTAGTGTGTCTGGGTTCCGGTATAGAATTGGCTAAAGCTGTCGCATTGACTCTGCGTCCTGTTCCAAGAGTGGTTGTTTACAGCAGATTTGGTACGGCCATGTTGAAGCATGAAAATATCGAAATTGAATTTGTTGGTGCCAGGAAGGAGTCATACAGACATGACTCAAGAAAACCTGTTGTGGAAAACGGTTCACTTGAAGACGATCAAAACAGACGGGATTTTACTATCAATGCCATGGCAGTCTGTCTCAACGATGGAAATTTTGGACAAATTATTGATCCATTCAATGGGCTTTCACATTTGGAAGAGAAGCTTCTCAAAACGCCCATGGAGCCTGGTCGCACGTTTTCAGATGATCCTCTCAGGATGATGAGGGCCATTCGATTTGCCACTCAGCTGAATTTTACGATTGATCCGGAGACCTGGTCCGCTATTTCAAAGTATAAAAACAGGATCCACATTGTAAGTATTGAGCGTATCGCTACTGAATTACAAAAAATACTGGCGGCTCCCAGACCTTCGGAAGGATTTAAATTGCTTTTTGATTGTGGATTGCTGGAAATGATTTTCCCGGAAATGGCTCAGCTGCAAGGAATTGACGTGCAGGAAGGCAGAGCTCATAAGGACAATTTTTACCATACCCTTGAGGTCGTCGATAATCTTTGTACGAAGACAGACAACATTTGGCTGCGATGGGCTGCAGTACTGCACGATATTGCGAAACCTCCCACTAAGCGCTTTGATCCAAAAGTAGGTTGGACATTTCATGGTCATGAAGCTCTTGGAGCTGCAATGGTGCCGAGAATATTTCAGTCTTTGCGTTTGCCTTTGGATAAGAAAATGAAATATGTGCAAAAACTTGTACGCCTGCATTTGCGGCCGATCAGCCTTACGAAAGAAGAAATTACGGATTCTGCCATCCGGAGATTAATTGTGGATGCGGGAGAAGATCTGGATGATTTACTATTGCTGTGTGAAGCGGATATTACTTCAAAAAACAGGGAAAAGAGGTCAAAATACATTCAAAACTATCAGATCGTCAGAGCGAAAATCATTGAAGTAGAGGAGAATGATAAGCTGCGTGAGTGGAAACCTCCAATTGATGGGGCGGAAATCATGAAAGTATTTGGCCTTGAACCGGGGAAGGAAATTGGCATCATTAAAAATGCAATTAAAGAGGCTATTTTGGAAGGTGAAATTCCCAATAACTACGAAGGCTCATATGAGTACATGTTAAAGAAAGGGAAAGAACTTGGTCTGGAGCCAGCTGAAATATTGAATGAGAAGTAATATCACTCCAAATTTAATTGTAGTATGAGATTAACTGATAAAGGGTAATCCATTGATATATAAATAATTAATACATTACGATCTATGAGCTACCTAATAATTTCAGGAACGAATCGTCCCGGATCCTATACGAGAATTATTGCTAATCATGTATTCTCCAGAATGCAGGATATGACTAATGAACCTGTAGAATTCTGCTCTTTGGAGGATTTACCCATTGAAGCTTTTCATACCGGTATGTATGATGAGCAACAGATATCACCGGTATTGGCAGATTTTCAGGACAAATATTTTACAGGAGATCATAAATGGATCCTGGTATCGCCGGAGTATAATGGGGGAGTAGCAGGAATACTTAAGCTCTGGATCGACGCAATGTCAGCAAGAAGAGTCAAAGAAACATTTACAATGAAAAAGGTTTTATTGACCGGGGTTGCAAGCGGACGTGCAGGAAATCTACGAGGACTTGATATGCTGTGCGGAATTTTACAAAAACTCAACATGGTCGTCCATCCAAATAAATTGCCTGTTTCAAGTATTAAAAACATGGTAGATCATAGCTCGGGCCAGGTAACGGATGTAGGAACCCTGAAAGCAATTGATGCGCAATTGAGCAGTTTCCTGGAGTTTTAAATCAAAACAAACTCACATATCCAAAGTGTATTCTTGCAGCCCGAAAGTCAAGCGGGTTTTGTCGCTGAGCTCCCACGGCAAACGTAACTCCGAAGACTCCAATCGGAGTATCAAAATTGAGTCCTGCTCCAAAACCATACGGGAAGTTGTCAACAATTTCATCTGAGGTTTGATCTCTGACATATGCAAAATCTCCAAAAACAAAGATGTTACCGTTGCGGCCAGTGAGTAAGCGGTATTCTGCGGTCAAAATCTGATAATGACTGCTGAATATAGCTTCTTCATCAAATCCTCTGAGAATGCGATTTCCACCTATTCTGTACACTTCACTACCCGAGGTAAGATCCGGAGCATATACATACCCACTTTGAATACCAAGTTTTATAGTGCTGACACTTCCCATCGGAATATAAGTGGCGAGAGTTAACTGTCCTCTGAATTGTATTGCGCGAAGGCTGATGGTATCATACAGTGTCCGGAAATCAAAATCAGGATCATTGGGGTCTTTTAGATCTGCAATCTGGTCATTAATTTTTATGTTGCGGTTTCCCATAGCGACTCTGCTCTGCAAACTCCAGCCTTTTCTTGGATTAAATCTATAATCCAGGCGCTGTCTGAGATACTCCACTCCATAGAAACTATTTCTCACATCCAAAAAGGATGGAAGCTTTTTACGGGCAATGATACTTGACGTATTAACATTGACAAGATCGGTGCTCAGTAATTGATAAAATGCCTTAAGGTAGTCTCCTCCCTGCAACAAGTAGAGTAAACCAAACTCTGCCTGGATATCTCTGTTAGTGGAATCTCTGCTATACAATCCAAAACTACCCTCTATCCCAAAAGGAAGATCAAGCAGATAAGGATAATTTATGAGCACCTTTATTTCCTGGGTTTCAGGACGCAGGCTTTGATATTGAAGGAATAATCTTTCACCATTTCCCAACTGATTATACAAATCCAGGTTGGCAGTACCGGTAATCAGGAAACGACCTGTTTCACGTGCATTGGGTAAAAGCCCAAGAACAAAGTCAAATCTGCTGGCATTTCTTTTATTGAGGAAAACATTCACAGACACTTCATTATCAATGAAATGAATCAGAGGGTCCCTTCTTTGAGTCGCAAATGGAAGTTCAGTTAACCTTCTCTTTCCGTCTTCCGTTATTTTTGATTTTTGAAATGGTTTTCCGGGTAAAATCCCCAGATATCTTTGCAGGTAAGTATTAGATACTTTAGCATCGCCGGCATTTACAACTTCTTTAATTATCATGTATCTGCCTGGAACTACCTGAAGTCTTGCTGACAATTGAGCATTCCCGAGAATAATCGTATCCAGAAATGCTGCTGCAAAAGGGTAGCCCTTTTCTTCATAAAATGATATGCTTTTGTCCAGTAGAAAATTGAGATATTCAGACTGAAATGCTTTGTCAGGAATGGTTTTTGTGAATGCTTGTAAATATCTGATTAACAAAGGATCAAGATGCTCAATGTGAAGTGCTTTCCATATGTATTTTGGCCCTAAATGGAAATCCATATAGCAGGCGCTGATCAGACAAAAGAAACTATCGATTGAAGCTTCCAGATATCCCTGAGCCCTGAGATTAAGGACAAGGCTATCTGCAATAGCCTTTTGCTGAGATCTGCTTTTATTCAAATAGGAAGTATCACTCAATAATTGAGGGAGAGAATCATTGAGCCAGAGAATACGGGTTTGTGTATTTCCGCAGATGGTATAGAAAATGATAAGCCCGGTAAGGACGCTCTTAAGAAGAATACATCTTGTATATTTGCCAGTTCGGGTCAATTCAGCCTTGTTTAATGCAAAGGTAAAACCGCTTTTTAAGTAAGTTATTATAAATACCAGTTTAGTGGCAGGCATCTATATCCATATACCATTTTGCAAGCAAGCCTGCAATTACTGCAATTTCCATTTTTCCACCTCACTGGCGTATAAGGATGCCTTGCTAGACGCTTTATGCAGCGAAATTAGGTTGAGGGCTAATTATTTGACTGATAAAACTTTAGATACTATATATTTTGGGGGAGGTACTCCTTCCTTGCTTAGTATTGAAGAACTGAACAGGATATTTGGAATCCTGGAGTTGCACTTTGATTTATCGCAGTTAAAGGAAGTGACTTTAGAAGCCAATCCTGATGATTTGAATAGGGATTATATCCAAAGACTTAGAAATGAAACGAGAATAGACCGTCTTAGTATTGGTATTCAGTCTTTCAGAGAGGAAGATCTTATTTTTATGAAAAGGGCTCACAATGCTGCAGAGGCTCTTGATTGTATCAAATTGGCAAAAGAAGCCGGATTTAGAAAGTTTACAATCGACCTCATTTATGGTACACCCGGTATGAGTGACGAAGCATGGTTGAATAATCTTAGGATAGCTAATGAATTAGGGATGGAGCATCTTTCCTGTTATGCACTGACATTGGAGACTGGGACGCCATTAGCGAAAGAAGTAAGCAAAAGGCCAGAGTTTACCCCGTTAGAAGCTGATGCTGAGCGACAATTTAGAATATTAATGGAATTTGCCGAGCAGCATGATTATGAGCAATATGAAATCTCCAATTTTGCCAGGAATGAACAATATGCAATACATAATTCAGCATATTGGAAGGGAGCATCTTATTTGGGTCTAGGACCTTCCGCCCATTCTTTCAATGGCTCTAGCCGAGCCTGGAATATCGCTAATAATCAACAATATATCAAAAGCCTGAATGAATCGACTTTGCCACTGGAAACAGAAAACCTGACACTGAAAGACCATTACAATGAATGGATTCTTACCGATTGAGGACGAAATGGGGCCTGGATCCTTCATTTCCTGATACTTTGCAAAGTGGTTTATCTGAAATATTTGAAAGATCCATCAAGGAATTTCTTGAAAATGGATTTGTAAAATGGAATGGGAAGGTATATCTCTTAACAACAGAGGGAAAATTAATGGCCGATTTTATTTCGTCCGCTTTGTTTATGGAGTGAATGAGGAGGTTTTTAGCTCACAATCTTGATATTGAACGCTCCACTTTTTGTAGCTCCATAGATGCTCAGCCAAAGAGGAAGATACATTTCCAAACCTCTTGCTTTGCTGATATCTCCTAAATCCAGGATATTTTTTTCATCCCAACCGAAGGATTTGAGTAATTGTGTTGTGATAGATTTGGCTTCAGGATCATTACCGCAAATGAAGGTACTGTGATCTCCGCTATTTATCAGGGAAGGATTAACCATTAGTCCTGCCCACATGGTATTCAAAGCTTTAACTACTTCAACAGTTGGAAATGTTTTTTGAATTTCTTCAGCGAGTGAATGAGTATTAACACTAGACAATGAGGGAGGAAACCCTTTACTGAAGTCAAGAGGATTTGAAATGTCAATCAAAACTTTGCCTGCAATATTGGTTTCTCCTGCTAATTTCAATACTTCCATTGTCGCTGTTCCAGCTGTGCAATTGATGATAATTTGACCAAATGAAGCTGCATCAGCAAATGTTCCGGTCGCAGCCTTATCTGCTTGCTTTCCTACCCAGGCTATCGCCTTTTCATTGTTCGCAGTTCTGGAACCCATCATTACATTGTGTCCCAGTTCGATTAACTTTGATCCTATGGTGCTTCCGACTGATCCTGTGCCAAGTACTGCGATGTTCATATGTTTTAATTTTGAGATTAATTAAATGAGATCAGAAATATAGCATTTCTAAGAAAGAATTGGTTCAATAAACTATGTAAAAGGTATTTGCATTACAAAAATTTGCTTGCCCTTAAACTTAGGATTTGATAAGAGAGTAGCTAATTTTATTTTTCCTTCTACAATCAAGCCTTCAATATTGATCAACTTAGATTGAACAGATTCAAAGTCATCTGAATTGAACTGTTTTGGATCTGCATACCTTAGGTAGACAGAAAGTAACTTTTCATCACCCAGCTTTTTCGAAACCGCTCTGCGATATTTAGAATATTTATACCTGAATCCTTCTGATGCTGCCTGAAGGTCAGATACCAAAGCAGAAGCAGTAGGGTAGGAACCAGCCCCTTTACCGCTTAACAAATGAGTACCTGAATACTTACCCTCAATCTCAATAGCATTCATTTCAGCATTGATGTTGTAAAATGGATCATTTTCCCGTACAAGTGCAGGCACAACATAAAGAGATACAGTGCCATCAGGATTGAGTCTGGCATTGGCCAGTAGTCTTATCCTACAGTTTCTTTTTTTGCATATTCGATATCAGCCTGACTTAATTGCTCAATTCCCGAAAAAGAAGACTTCACTTTCAGGTGCGATCACTCCAAATGCATGCAATGCCAAAATAATTAACTTGTTCTGAACATCTGATCCGTTAAGGTCAAAGCTTGGATCCGATTCCGCAAAACCAAGTTGTATAGCCTCATTGAGGGCCTCTTGAAATTCCTTTCCTTCAAGAAATATTTTACTTAGAATGTAGTTTGAGGAGCCATTAATGATGCCTCTCAACCGAAGAATAGGCTCCTCAGAGAAATAAGTTTCCAATATCCGGATAATGGGAATAGCACCTGCTGTGGAAGCTTCGTATAGGATGGACACCTCTTCATTATCCATGATGTCCACAATTTTTGAAAGATTAGCTGCAACCATTTTCTTATTGGCACTGATATAATTTTTACCCAAATTCGTCGCCAACAAAAGTATTTTCCAGGCAAAGTCTGGGTCGTCAGTCGCTTCGATAACACTTACAATATCAATATGTTGTACTAAATCACTTGAAGTGTTTTGAAAGTGAAAATGCGGAATATTTCTAGTCTTGTTTTTATCCTTTATACTGATACCATTTAACTGAAATTTTGATCTCAAATCATCTTTGATAATCTGAAACAAGCCTTGTCCTACAACACCATATCCCAATAATGCTATCTGGTGCAATCGCTGTGTAAGTATTCCCGATACAGACATTTTATGAAGTGTTTGAGTCATGATAGATTAAATAAAGATAGTTGCAGGTTTGGATATGAAATCTGAGCCTTTGCCTGCAGATTTATTCCTTTGAATAAAGGATTGAATATGAGATGAGAGAGATTCTGTTTCAATTAAAAATCCATCATGACCAAACCTTGTATCCACGCTTACGAATTGAGCCGCGGGAATATGTTTTGCGAGAAATTCCTGTTCATGCTGTGGAAAAAGCAAATCTGAACTAATCGCTATGATGAGGGTTTTTGCCCGGATCAAAGACAAAGCATTCTCAATACTTTCCCGTCCTCTGCCCACATTATGAGAGTCCATAGCTTTTGAAAGATAGGAGTAGGCAAAAGCATTGAAGCGCTTCACCAATTTGTCACCCTGATAAGATTGATAAGTTGTGGCTCTGAAATGTTCGAGTTTGCTGTTATCCTCTTCTGTCTGGAATTCAACATAGGTGTCATAATGCCTGTAAGAAAGCATCGCAATTGCCCGTGCGGCTTTTAATCCGGCCTGACCTGCATCCCTGCGTCTTTCCTTCCATGTAGGATCTGCTGCCAATGCCAGTCTTTGAGATTCGTTAAACGCTATTCCCCAGGCAGAATGCCTTGCATTTGTAGCGATAGGAATCAGGTATGAAAATATTTCAGGCTTCAAAATAGCCCATTCCAAAGCTTGCTGACCGCCCATTGAGCCTCCCAATAATACTTCTATGTGTTCAATTTGTAGATATTGCCTCAGTAATTCTAAAGTGCCAACGATATCCCTGATGGTATAAACAGGAAAATCATGAAAATATGGCTCATCAGTTTGAGGATTGATATCTGTCGCTGAACTGGAGCCATAGCATGATCCCAGCATATTCGCACAAATTATGAAATGATCTTCCGGATTGAACAGACAATCAGGACCTACAAGTCCCGGCCACCAGTCTACCACATCTGCGTTTGCAGTCAGAGCGTGACAAACCCAAACAACATTTGAATGATCAGTATTGAGTGCTCCCCATGTCTGATATTCCAGCTGAAATTCAGGCAAGATGGATCCATTCTCCAATTTGTAAGCATTTTTATATTGAAAAGTCGGCATGTTGAATTCTGTGATTTGTGAAAGAAATATTAAAAAGTCCACTCCTGCACCGGAGTGGACTTTTTGGTTAGATTAATGAGTTAAAGCCGGAGCCAATACTTTATCAAAAGCTTGCTGGAAATCTGCTTTAATATCTTCGATATGCTCGATCCCAACTGAAACTCTTAGTAGTGATGGCTTTACACCTGCAGCAATTTGTTCCGCTGTTGATAATTGCTGATGCGTCGTGGAAGCAGGATGTATGATCAATGTTTTGGCGTCACCCACATTGGCAAGATGGCTTGTCAATTGCAGACTGTTTACAAATTTCTTAGCCGCTTCCAGACCTCCTTTTATATTGAAGGAAAGCACTCCGCCATAACCATTTGTCAAATATTTATTCGCCAGTTCATGATAAGGACTGGATTTCAATCCCGGATAATTTACAGATTCAACTGCTTCATGTGCTTCGAGCCACTCTGCAAAAGCAAGCGCATTTTGCACATGACGCTCGACTCTTAAAGACAAGGTTTCTAATCCTTGTATGAGCAGAAATGAATTAAATGGACTGATCGCAGGACCAAAGTCTCGCAAACCTTCCACCCTGGCACGAATAATAAAGGCAATATTTCCAAATGGACCATCCGTTCCAAATACATCCCAGAATTTCAGGCCATGATATCCTTCTGATG
This sequence comes from Saprospiraceae bacterium, assembly GCA_016706365.1. GTDB lineage: Bacteria > Bacteroidota > Bacteroidia > Chitinophagales > Saprospiraceae > SLDF01. Next base: position 82,304 of record JADJJU010000012.1, on the reverse strand, counting down.
GCTCTGTGAACTGAGGGAATTTGCCATTACCCCAATTGAAATTGCCTCCGTCAATGATGGCTCCACCTACTGAAGTTCCGTGGCCTCCGATCCATTTAGTTGCTGAAGTGACTACTACTGCTGCACCATGCTCCAGGGGTTTAAACAGATATCCCCCGGCCCCGAATGTATTATCTACAATCAGTGGAATATCGTATTCTTTGGCAATTTGAGCGATTTTTTCAAAGTCAGGAATATTGAATTCCGGATTTCCTATTGTTTCCAAATACAGTGCTTTTGTATTGGCATCGATCAATCTTACAAAGCTTTCCGGTTTGTCGCCATCTGCAAACCGGACTTCTACACCCAGTCTTGCAAAAGCGACTTTGAATTGATTGTATGTGCCTCCATACACATATGAAGTGGATACAATATTATCACCGGCCTGTGTGATATTATTGATAGCAATAAACTGAGCAGCCTGACCGGAAGCAACTGCAAGCGCAGCAACGCCGCCTTCCAGGGCCGCCAGTCTTTTTTCAAATACGTCTGTTGTGGGATTCATGATCCGGGTGTAAATATTGCCAAACTCTTTAAGGGCGAATAAATTTGCTCCGTGCTCGGAATCTTTGAAAGTGTAGGAAGTGGTCTGATAAAGAGGAGTAGCTCTGGAACGTGTTGTTTCGTCTACTTCCTGACCTGCATGCAATTGCAGGGTTTCGAATCGCAATTTCTGTGACATCTTAATTGAATTTAGAAATGAAAAAAATGGGAAAAAATGGATAAAAATGGAATAATACCAGAGGCCCCTTCAGGTTGCCGGGCAAAGTAAAATGCATAGCAATCCCTTAGTGGGTCAGGATACCGATATGTGATATGGAATCAACAACAACAGCAGCAACAACAGCACATGGACATGTGCATTGGCTGTGCAGAATTTAATACAGGAGAAGTGATTGCAATTTGAATTTGCAATGTCGGCGAAGACTCGTCAGAAAGACTTAGAATTTGAAAAGCGGTCATCTTGTTAAATTTATATACCCTAAAATATTTTAGGACAGGATTTAGCACCTTCTTCCCTGGGGAAGGGTTGCTAGAGGATCACAGAGCCTGTCTCTCACCTCTTCTCTATAAATCAACTACCATTGGTCCAAGAATGGTAACTGCCAATAGAAACATTCGACGCTGCAAATATACACGTGTATTTTATATAAGCAAATTCCTTAACATTTATTTAAATATACCATTGTGATGCCCAAATGCATTTTTTGGGCCTCTCCCCGGTCTGAAATGGATGTTTATTAAAATAACCATCCATTTCAGACCGGGGCCGGGCTATCCGCTTTACTTCGAAGAGCCGCATAGTAATGCGTCTCCGCTCGTGTTCGCTGCTATCCCTGAGGCGTATTGTATTAATGCAACATTCAGCTCAAACATCAGGATCTGTGATACCATAGCTTTAAATTTTTCTTAAAATAGAAGCAGCACATTTGAAATTAATAACGTAAATATACGTTATAAGATGTAATTATTCGTTGATCTTGCAGGTAGCCTTCTTTGATATTATTATTCACCTTCTAAATTTACCACTATGCGTATTTTTATTTTTATGTATCATCACATCGATGATATTATTTTCAGAGGAAGAAACAAAAGGTACGGAGCCTACAATCTGAGAGCAACCTATGATCTTAGATTGGCAAGAGCTATGTTTTTCAGCATTAGTGCTTTTGTCTTAGTCGTCTGTGCACCTTTTTTATTTACCAGAGAATTTAAAGTGTACGAGATAGTTGCCCCTAAATCAAATGATTTGGTTGAAGTCATTGTTGATTATGTGAAGAAGGATAAGATTGATTTCATTTCTGGTATTCAGCAGGGGAGAAGCACTCCTGTTACTAGTTCTCAGCCAAATCCGGATAATTATTTTATTTCCAATTCAGCACTTGAACTTCCGATGGTTGACAGCTCTTATTTCAGGGCAAATGTGGGAGAAGTTGCCGGAGGAGATCCTTCAGATGTTTTTGGGTCTGAAACAGGTGAATTGAATGGTACTGCAAAAGGAGAACAAGGAAGTACAGGATCCGATGCAACTGGAATTGTTGAGAAGGAAAAAGAAGAAGTGTTTATAAGAGTAGATCAGATGCCCGTGTTTGGTTCCGGAATGAACGATTTGTTTGCTTACTTGTCAAAGGAAATAAAATATCCTGCTATCGCAAGACAGAATGGAATTTACGGTACAGTAGTCATTCAATTTGTGATTGATCGGAATGGAAATGTCACTAATGCTGACGTGCTTAAGGGTATCGGTGGTGGCTGTGATCAGGAAGCACTGCGGGTTGTGAAAAAGATGCCAGCCTGGTCGCCCGGTAAACAACAGGGAAGAGCTGTATCTGTTAAGTTTACTCTTCCCGTGATGTTTAAATTGCAATCTTAAATTGATTCTGGTTAGTAAACGATAAATGGCAGAACCCAATAATTGACGGTTCTGCCATTTTATTAGTCTTTTTGGTTCTGCCAATTTATTGGCAGAGTCCTTAAGCCCGGTAGAGAGTTGAATTCAACCAGGAAGGTGCTTTTGAGTAAATAGCTTGCTAATAAATTAGCAAGACCAAAAAACAGCCGGACCATGTATTATTTGGTTCTGCCAATTTATTGGCAGAGTAATAAGCCAGTATAGAGTTGAACAATTGTTTTAACCTGCTATGGAGTAGAGAGCTTGCTAATAAATTAGCAAGACCTAAAATCATGAAACCCTTAATGGTTCTTTTTTTTATTGGCTGAGTCAGAAAGCCGCAAGAGAGTTGTACCACATTCATATAGTGCAAAGAGAGTAGAGAGCTCGTTTATAAATTAGCACGACCAATTCAGGGTCATTATCTTTCTTTTCTTATTCAGGCAACGAAGGATAGGTTATGATTATCTTTCAAGTAACTGAGATCGCTTGATCCATTTTGAAATAAAACTTGAATACCTGTTCAACGCCCCTTCTATGCGAATTCTAATACTGTTGTTTTGCTTTTTGGGAATTCCTATCTTATCGCAAGCTCAATCTATTCTGGGAGAAGCATTTGTTTGCAATAATACTTGCAATACATATTTTTTCGAGATTCCGGGTGGGACCCCGATTGGAACTCAACTACAATGGGAGGTGTTGGATGGATTTGGCAATCCTATATCATTCAATTTAGATCCTTCAGGTATAGCTATTGAAGTATGTTTTCCGGGATTTGGGGCTTATATTATCAGAGTGATTCATGAGAATAAAGTATATGAATTAACTGTATTTGTTTCAGAGTTTAGTCATGTACCCATGGAAATGCAAAAAGATAACTGTGGTGTCATTCCTGAATCATCATCTTGCTTTAAAGTCTGCGTAGGCGAAGAAGTAACTTTCTCTATGGTGGGTCTCATAGCCACGGAAATCCAATGGGGAGTTTTTGGGCCTGGCGTGGAAATTATTGAGGAGACCTTGAGTTCGATCCGTATTAAAGTAGGTTTAATACCCGGAACTTATAATATTTCAATGTTTGGTCAATTGGAAAGTGACAGACTTTGTTTTTTTGAAAGGTCTTTCTGTTTTGAAGTGCTGGATGTTCCTAAAGCTGGTTTTAGCACAAACCCGGCAGCCGGCGGAGATACTATCACGATATGCTCAGGTCAAAATGTATATTTTACAAATTCCAGTTCAGCACTTAATATCTCCTGGACCATTTCAAATGGTTATAGCAGTATTGAAAGAGACATTTCCCGGAAGTTTGATGTTCCCGGACTATACAAGGTGAGACAGTTTGTCAGCAATACATGTGATTGTGAAGATGAGAAATCGCTATTTATAAATGTTATTGATCATCCTGCTCCTCAGATATATTGTGCTGCTACAGCCTGTTTAGGAGATACACTTCAATACCAAACTGATGCAGATTGTGAGGATTATATCTGGAATATAAGTCCTAATGGAACCATAGTTGCCGGCGGGACGAACACAGATGCATTTGTTGAGGTCAGCTGGCAAACTGGAGGTTCAGGAACAGTTGAGCTTAGCCATGCTTGTTCGAACGTTTGTTCAGATCCCGGATTTGAATTGATACCTCTAATCGGTGAAGACAACAAGATTGCTGGCCCAACCAAAATCTGTCTTAATAGTTCTGTTTCCTACAGGATAGATCCCCATGAAGGCACAGTGTTTAACTGGACAACATCATTTGGAGGAATTGTAGAGTCAGGGCAAGGATCATCGGCTGTAAGTATCAAATTTGGGTGGAAGCAAGTCCCTGCTTTTCTGGCTGTGGAGTATAATAATTGTCATCTGGGATGTGTGGGACGGGATACATTGTGGTTGGAGATTCTTGAGAATTTCGAAACATCAGGACCAGATGCTATTTGTGATGGTGAATCAGCCGGCTGGACTGCATTTAGTAGTTCTACTCCTACGCTTCCAGCTCCCGGCATTTGGAAATTGACCAACGCTACTGATCAATTATTGTATGAAAGTTCTGCCCCTTCAGCTCAATTTTTACTACCAATCCAGCCAGGCCCCGGAATCTATAAAATTACTAATAGTCAACAGGGTAGTGATTTTTGTAATCTGACATTCACTCAGACTTTAGTGATTCATGCTTTGCCTGTACCACTTAAGCCTATTGTCGGTCGAAATACCGTCTGTGCCGGCAAGGATTATTCGTATAAGGTTTCCGATCCAGAGCAGAATTTGGTTTATGTCTGGAATGTCAGAGATGGATCCCTTGATAGCGTAGTACATGGCAATAATATTCGTTGGGCCTGGTCCGGAAATGCGCCTATGGAACTGCGACTTCACAGTTATGATCCATTGACTCTTTGTTATAGTGATACTATCAGTATGATTATTAATTTAATTGAAAATCAGTTGATTACAAGTAATGATGTCTCATGTGAATTTGGACGGGCAACATTTCAGGTTCCATTACCGGCGGGTGAAGAAGTTAAATGGTCATTCAGTGATTCCTCCCTCGTAAATGTGCTTGGTTTTCCTTCTGACAATTCGCTAAAAGTTAAATGGTTACAAACTGGTGATGTTACTGTTACTGCTTCATTTTGTGCTTTTACTCAGAATACATTAGTCAATATTACAGGAATTTATAATCCGGCAATTACACATCCCGATACACTCTGTGAGAATCAAACAGTATTGATTAATGCTCCGGGAAGCTTCAAAGAATATTATTGGTTTAATCACGGAATATTTCAGTCTAATTCCTCATCTGTCACTGCCAACCCCGGAGAATATTTATTTCTGGGTGTAGATGAAAACGGTTGCCGTAGCAAATCCACCTTTGAAATTCATTCATCACCTCTTCCGGAAATCAATATTTATACAAATGACCCACTTGGGATTTGCCCCGATATAGATACTGCTTTATTGATTACTGTTTCAGAATTGGGAGGTCCCTACGAATTCACATGGTTCCATAATGATCTGCCTCTTTCTGCAACAGGAGATACACTCAAAGTGAGCAGGACCGGAATATATTACAGGTTGGTAACCAACATACATTCAGGGTGTACAAAAATTTCTAATAAAATTGAATTCTGTGAGCATTGTGACCCACTGACAGTTTGTTATTTCTGCCCATGTGATGGCGGGGGAAGTTGTGATCTGAGCAAGGCGCCATTGGTTGTTCAGGTAGATCCTACTGCTGAATGCGATGTTTTTGATTTAAGTGTCACTAATCCAACTGTGATCAATTCAACTGTCAGGTGGTTAATTAATGATATTTCCGGCAACAGATGGGTCTTGAGTGGAAATCCCTTAAATTATCGTTTTCCAAGAGCAGGCAGAGTTCAAATGATAGTTATTGGCTCTTATATTGATTCATTTGGTGATACGATTACTCCTTGTCCGGCTTCTTATATATTTGTTGTGCCGGCTATAGGAAATTTTGAACATGAAGTGGGATGCTTGACTGATGCTGCTACATTTGAAAACAGGACTGAAATTGATGCCAGTTTTTCTGCGATTGGCTTTAATTGGGATTTTGGTGATCCGGCTTCAGGTTCCAATAACTATTCAAATTTAGAAAATCCTCAACATCTTTATTCTGCCCCAGGAATTTTCACTGTAGTCTTGAGAGTAGATGTTTCAGCAGGCTGTTATGTAAATTCATCTGCAGCCCTAAATATTCGTCCATTGCCAGATGCCGGTTTTACATTCCGGGATTCAATTTGTACTGATACAGAATTAGAAGTTCTGCCAAATAAAACAAATGCCCTTTATTATGAATGGTTTTTCGATATGGATAATGCACCAGGGGTGATTATGGATGCCGTTAATCCTGCATTGCATGGTTATCCTGAACCCGGAATATATAGTATCGGATTAAAAGTTACAGATGTTTATGGGTGTGAAGCATTTAACACCGAATCTGTTCAGGTATTCGGGAACCCTGATCCGGGACTGATTTCCTCCTCTCTTCCACTACCTGCCTGCTCAGCATATCCTGTAACATTAAGCAATAGCGAGAATAATGTTACTTATGCCTGGAGCAATGGATCAACTCAAAAAACTACAATTGCTGAAAATGCAGGTGATTATCAGGTGACACTAACCAATCAGTATGGCTGTTCTTCTAAATCTGAGCCATTCAATGTTGAATATATACGTGCTCCGGAGTCCAGTATTGTAGCTATTGGAGAGGGGAAATCTGCCTATGCACCAGATACTTTACATATTTGTGCAGGTGCTTCCGTTACGCTTAAGGCCATCAGCGCGGATCTGGGATATATTTATTCCTGGGTAAATGGATCAGATCAAAGACAAGTCTTATTTGATGATATCCAGAATAGCAAACTAATTGCCGGGACTCATACTTTTTATCTGAAAGTTACAGATCCCATAAGTAATTGCGAAAGAGTCAGTGATTCGCTTTTTGTTAATGTAGTACCAGCTCCAACAATGCCTGTAATTGCAGCAGATCGTCCTTTTCCATTGTGTAGTGGAACTGAAATCACGCTTAACGTACAGAATATTGAATCCGGAATAAATTACGGATGGTCAGAAGGTACTGTTGGACCTCAGATAATTACCAGATTGGCTGGAAAGTATAATGTAATTGCCAGTAATGACTTTGGATGTACTTCTTCAAGTGGATTCATCAATATTTCGGGACCTCCACAGTTGTCTTTGGTTCCAGATGGATGCTTCCAGGCTTGTGATACTGCCAAAATCTGTGTTCCTAATATTCCGGGAGCGCAGCTAACAACCTGGATGATGGATGGGGTAGCAGTGTCTCCGCCTCCTGTTGATATGCTTAATCCTAATTTTACAGAGAGTGGGACTTATCATGCTATCTTAAGAACATTGGAAGGATGTGAATACGAAACCAGCGCACTAAATTATCAGATTGACTCAGCCCTTGGAAGTTTGGCCGGTACCATATTCGTTGATTTTGACGGAGATGGAATTTTTACGCCCGGAGATTCCTTGCTGGGCAACCAGTTGATTTGGATCAATGGACAGGGCGTAACAGATAGCATCAAAACCAATACAGCCGGTGCTTTTTTGTTTACCAATTTACCTTCCGGTAATTATAATATACAGATGGATTCTTCATCCCTGTTGAATCAGGGATTTGTAATAATCCAAAGCAGCGGCACAGCAACTATTCAATACTGCGATCAGAGGGTAGAAGATTTATTTGTTGTCCTGCAAAAATGCTCAAGGGATACCACAAGTCTGAATTTCAATATCTGCAAATCCGAACCTGTTGAAATCGACGGAACCATGTGGACATTTGAGAAGGATTCCAGTTTTGTTTTGATGGTTTTGGATTCTGTATGCCCTTCCTGGCTTGCTGTTGAAATACGTATCTTGGATGAACAAGCAGAAACCCGGATAAGTGAGCAGTTATGTGAAGGAGCGGTTTATATGGCTGGATCGACACCTGTCATTCGAGATTCTGTCTTCACTGTTGATTACCTGAACATAGCAGGATGTGATTCTATTGTCAGGTATGATATCAAATTCGTTCCGGTTTCTCAGGAAGAAGTAAAATTGAATGTTTGCCCGGGTCAAACTGTAATGTTTAGAGATCTCACATTTGAGCGCGATACCTCGTTCACTTATACAATTAACGGGACTGGGGCTGTGTGTGATTCTATTTTTGACATTGAAGTAACTATGCAGCCGGGATTCGATGCTGATATTGTTGCGCTGCCTTCTTGCCCGAATAAAATGTCAGGAGAGCTTCAAATCAATGGTCCACCTGGATTGAATGTTTGGTTAAATGGCAATTCTATAGGTACTGAATATAATCCACGCAACTTGAATGCAGGAATGCAAACAATCAGGCTGGAAGATCTTGCCGGATGCTATAAGGATTTTTCAATCGAAATTTCCCGAATAGAGGAACTTAAAGCACAAATTCCCGATGTATCCATTCCATGTGATGGTTCTGCTTCCCTGGAAATTAATTTATTGCTGAGTGATACCAGCGGTGTTACAATGGAATGGTTCAATGGACCTCTGGGATCAATTTTTGAAGTAAACAAACCAGGTATTTATTCGGCTACTGTGAGCAATCAATGCGAACAGATAACAATTCATGGCAGAGCATTTAGAGCGCTGGATGATGCTTCAGGAAATGTCTTTGTTCCGACAGCTTTTTCGCCCAATGAAGATCAGATAAATGATATTTTTAAAACCTATTGGCCCCAGAATACAGTTATAGAGTCCTATTTATTTGAAGTATTCGACAGATGGGGAGAATTGCAATTCCGAACTACAGACCCATTGAATGGCTGGGATGGTTTCGGCAGAAATGCGAATGAAAAGACTGCTGTATATGTATGGAAGCTGGATGCTGTTGTCTATAATTGTGATTTAAGAATAGTAATAAAGGATTATGGAGACGTGACATTGTTTAGATAGGTAGACAATGACAATGTGAAAAATTAGTTGTTAATGGGTAATCCGAAAGCAGTCGGTGGGTAAATTCATAACTGTACGAATGACCATTTAACTTAATTGTAAAAAAATGCCGGGTAATAGAACAATCGATAGCAGGGAAAACCCTCTGCCACCTTTGTAGATTTATAATGACATTCTCCTTGTATTTGAATTATGTATTTTTGAGCTACACCATGATAGGCATCTCATGCAACTCTTCTTCAAAGTGGAAAAGCCTTTAGATTTTGTATTTAATTACCTGACAGACATGCAGCTTTTTGCTTCGGTGCATCCTGTAATTACCAGGATAGATCATGAAGGAAACAATCACTATAAAGTATTTGAAACAATCCAGCTGGGGCCAATACCGGTTTCATTTACTTATAAAGCAATCTTAGAATTTGATCATTCACAAAATAAAGTGACGATCATTGCTACAGTAATGCGCTTTACAAAAATTGAAATGTATTTTCAGTTGTCGGAACAAGATGGATGCTGTACAATTAATGAATCGATACAATTCAGATCAGTCCTCCCTATAAAGGGTATTATGAAGAACATATTTAAAAGCCAGCACACAAAGCTTTTTGGCAACATAAATAACTTACAGATACCGATACTACCGCTGTAATATTAATTTCCTGACTACTGAACCTGCAGAATTATTGACCTTGATATAATACATACCGGCTTGTAATCCTGATACATCCACTTGATAAGGGAAAGTGCTGATATCCCTATAATACCGATGCAATTTACCTGCACTATCAAACACCCGGATGTCCGTTTTCATCATTTGATTTTGGGCCATTTCAATTGAAATTGAAGAATTAGCAGGATTAGGGAATAGCCTTGTACCTGCCAATAACTCAGGTTCATTTGTGGAAGTCGATCCGCTAAATAGAGGAGAAGCCCACAATCCTCTGCCGTATGTTGCAGCATACAATAAGCCTTCCTCATAGTTGATTTCAAGTTCATTGACAATTACATTCGGTAAATTGTTATTATAAATTAACCACTCGGCTGTATTATTATCTATATAATATATCCCATAATTCATTCCCAGGTATAATCCATCCTCCGGCCCATCCTGCCAGACCAATGCCAGAGCACTGAAATCAGGAAGGTTCTTTTTATAATTTTGCCATGATATACCTCCATTTTGTGAAATAAAAACTTTGTTTGCACTGGTTGTTGCAATAGCAATTTTTTCAGGATATGATGGATGCACAGCAATTGAATTGATCAAGCCCTGAATCCCAGGTATAGATTCCCATGTTTCGCCGCCGTCTGTGGTTTTTTCCAGGACATTTCCATGCGCAGCGTACATAATTTTATTGTTGGCAGGCGCAATTTTCAAATGATCAAGGTTTACCCCAAAGTCAGGAGAAATAGGCACCCAGGAGGAACCCTGATCCTCTGACTTAAGAACCTGATTATATCCTGCATAAATTGTATTTTCAGCTATTGGGTCCTGCTCAAATGGGGTGACCCAATTTCCTTCCACATCAGTAAATAAATTACTGTATGAATTTCCACCGTTTCTTGATCTGTAAAGTGATCCATATTGTGAAGTACCATAAATAATATCCGGATCATTCTTATCCACAAATGTTTCCATACCATCTGCTCCCAGCCAGTCAATCCATCCTTTGTCAGGTGTGTACAAGGAAGTTCCATTATCCTGTGATCCTCCGGAAACCACAACTGCTGCAGTCTGTGATACGCCTATTTTATAGAACTGTCGTATGCCCAATCCGGTAGTCAAATCTTTGTAATACGCTTCACTAACGGATTCAGTATTTTCAGCTTTGAAAATGCCACCATCTGATCCAACATAGAGCGTATTTCCAATAAAGTCAAGGAATTCCACATCTGCGTGGCAATAACCAATACCCTGGTTGGCAGCACTGTTTGGAATCCAGTCTGATGTAGGCTCAAAAGTTACTCCTCCATCATATGATACCCAGGTCAGGATTCCCGCAATATGTACCTCATTGGGTCTTTGCGGGTGTACTGCAATGTCCATATTTCTAGGCGCCTGGCCTCTGTCGTCATCTGCTCCTGTGCTGTAACCAAAATAATTTTTCCCTGCATGATCCAGTTTTTGAAATGTTACGCCACCATCGATACTTTTGTACAAACCTCCAAATACCCTGCCTGAAGCTTCAAGCAAATACATTATATTGGGATTTGAAGGACTGATAGCCAACATTTTTGGTCCATTTCCGATATTGGTTGCATCGGGTTTTTGCAAACGTATTTCCAATATTATTCCACTATCAATAAGCTCCTTTAGGCCATCACCAAATGAGCCATCAATAGCCAATGCAGGAATAGCAATATTTTCATCTCCACCTCCAATCGCAAAGGCTCCTCCGGCATTATTGGCAATAAGGACTGCAATAGCTCCAGCTGCCTGGGCATTAAGTACTTTAGTAGCAAAATTGCAATTTCCACGACGGACAAGCACAATTTTCCCATCCAATTCTTCAGGGTTAGAAGCAGTGCTGCATCCCAGGTTGGAATCTCCTGCAGAATCTTTAAATAATCCCAAAGTGGATGTTATGTGTTCGGGGAAACCTGGAATTTCTACCTTGCCCGGATCAAAAGAATTTTCAGTGGCTACAAAAGAACCCGAGAGGCTTTGAGGGGATAGAATTTGTAAATTTTGAAGAACTTGAATAGAAGTAAAAGAAGCTCCTCCGTCAAATGATCTGTGGAAAGAACTCCCGCTTGCCAATACGGTATTATAATCTCCCGGTAGAAATTCAATATCAAAGGCACTGGGATCTGAAGTAACTTTTGTCCAATCTGCACCACCGTTCTCAGAACGATAGAAACCTGAAAACTGTGAACTTGCGAACATTAAATCAGGATTCTCAGGATTGATTAATATTTTGTTAATGGTGGATGTTCCTGCAATTCCCAGGAAATTCCAAGTCGATCCAGCGTCGGGAGATTTATAAATTCGGCCTTCAGAAGAACCGAAATAGTAAATGTCAGAATTATGTGGATGTATACTTACTGAATAGACCCGAAGATTTGAAAAATAATCACTTAATGGAATCCAGGAATTTCCTGCATCCTCAGATTTCCAGACACCTCCGGTTTCTGCACCGACAATCATTACATTTTCATTATTATTGTCTACAGCAAAACCAGTAATCCTTCCGATTCCTGGATTCCAGCCAGATGTTTGATTCCAGGAATTAGGACCCAATTCAATCCAATTATCTTCAGTCCTTGTTCTGCTGGTTGCATTTCGTAACAATTCCGCCTGATATCTTTCCAATTCCCGGATTTGTTGAGCGGATGTCTGGAGAAAACCATTTTCATCCATCATACGAAGGGCATTGTACTCCCAACGCTTATATTGTTTAAATCCAGTACCTCTTCCTTTGTCAGCATCTTTAAAATAAGCTGCAGCGCTGTCCTGAATTTCAAAGACACTGAAGGTGCCTTTATCAATCATTTCAAGGTAAGATTGGGCCTGAGAAGTATTTAGAGAAATAAAAATGACAAATAACAGAAGAGTAAAATTAAGACGCATACGACAATTTTTTTTTGAGTAGTACGAAGATAGTATTGTTGGGGTTTAAGAGAAAGCTTCCTTTATTTTAATTGAATAAGCTGGGTTCGATATTTTGGTTTACACTATGTTTAACGTACCACATTATTTTAAAATTCGCTGCACGGAAATTTACATTATATTTGTTTGGAGTAGAAAAATATTTGAATGAAAATAGCACTTAGACCCTGGAAAAAAAGTGATCTGGACAGATTGATTAAATTGGCTGACAATCCTAATATTGCGGCAAATCTGATGGACCGTTTTCCTCATCCTTACACAAGAGAAGCGGGTGAGAATTTTTTAAATATGGCAATATCAGGTCAACCTGAATCTGTTCTTGCTATCACTGCAAATGAAGAGTTGGTAGGTGGAATCGGAGTTCATCCACAATCGGATGTGTATCGTAAAAATGCGGAACTGGGATACTGGCTGGCAGAGGAATACTGGGGAAAGGGCATTATTACAGAGGCTATCAGGTTAATTGTCTCGTATGCATTTGACAATTTTGACATTAACAGGATTTATGCCAGACCATTTGGAGGAAATATCGCTTCGCAAAGGGTATTGGAAAAGAATGGATTTCATCTTGAAGCCAAATTGAAAGGAACATTTTACAAGAATGAGCAATACCTGGATGAATTGATTTATGGGATAAGGAGCTGAGGGTTTGATTGAATTATTTTAATCTATTTTTCTTCACCCTTTAATCGGATTTTACCTCTGATTCGGGGAGTTTTATTGAATAATTAAATGAGTTTCATCAGTTTTGATCTTCATTATTCACTTCTGACTGATCAATTTGCAGCTCATGAAAACCAGATTAATATGCTTCTATGCAAGCATCTCCTTTTTAACATTGCAAGCTCAAACCTACACTCCTGAACAACTGGGTTGGAAATCATTTTCTATTGAGACTGAATTCTTAGGTAAGGTCAATTATTTTGTCACCGCACAAAAAATAGACGAAGAAAAGCCTCTTCTGGTTTATTTGGATGGATCAGGCGCCATGCCATTGTTTCAATATACTGATAGGGGAATTGGTAGTTCTGTAGCTTTGCCTTACAGGGAATTATCCGATAAATATCATTTTGTTATCATTAGTAAGCCTGGAGTTCCATTTATAGATTCAGTGGGCAGGGATCCTATAAGTGGTGCTCCTTTGTATGAACCTCCACAGGAGTATGATAAACGCTTATCTCTCGATTGGAGGGTAAATGCTGCTGATCTGGTGTTAAAAGAATGTTTCAAGAATCTTCTTATTGATTCCAATCAGATTGGAATTATCGGAATTTCAGAAGGATTTCAGGTGGGTGCAAAATTATTGGATGTCAATGAGAGTATAACTCATGCTATGCTCCTTGTAGGAAACGGGCTGAACCAGATGTATGATTTTGTCATTCAAAACAGAAGAGAGGCGGAAATTGGGAAAATTTCTGCTGAGCAGGCACAGGAGAATATTGATTCCCTTTATTTGATATTCGATGATATTTATGCGAATCCACAATCGACTTCAAAAAAATGGTATGGCCATACATATCTAAGATGGAGTTCATTTTGTCAGAATATCCCGTTGGAATCTATCATCAGATCCGACATTCCAATTTATATCATTGCTTGTTCACAAGATCATAACACTACAGCTCTTGGGGCAGATTATATAAAAATCGAAAGTTTAAGAAAACGACGAACTAACATTCACTATCTGGTACTGCCTTATGACCATTACTTTAATGAAATGATTAAGGATGATTCCGGAAAAATTGTTTCATCCAAAAGCCATATACATGATGTAATTCAGGATGCACTTGATTGGTGGGAAGTGCAGTCCAAATCCTGATAATCTCTCTTATTTATTTCATATTTCTTATGAAAGTCATTACATGTTCACTAGCCTGTGCATCTCCTTCCCAATTTAACATATGCCCGGTACCCGGAATTATGTAAAGTTGAGATTTGGGTATTTTTGAATGCCCTGACTGCGCGACTTCTTTAGTTGTCAGGGTAGGGTGGAGGATCCTGTTGGGTATCAATTTATCATCGGCTCCAAACAATACTAATGTAGGAACTTTAATCTGATTCAATTGATCAAAAACCGGCGATTTTAACATTCCCTGGACACAATTTGTAATCAATTGACAATAGTTATCAAATGCGGGGCTGTTTTTCAATATCATTCTGTCACTGATCATAAAGGCTGCATCTTCAGGAAAGGAAGTAAAATTGGCATGAAAGTTATTCCTGATCTGCTCATCCGTTTGCAGTTTCAGAAATGGAGGTGTGACATAAGTAGAAAACCATTTTCTATCTGCTTCTGTGAATGTTTCAAATCCTGCTGGAGCTAGTAGAATCAATGCAAATTCATTTCCCGGTGTATGAATTGCCCGATGCATCGCCACATGCGCGCCCATAGAATGTCCGGCAATGATGATATTTTGCAGATTAAGCTTTTGAATCAATTCATCGATCACAGAAGCAAAAAAGTCCATACTTCCCTCGCTGTTCTTATTGCCTGAATGCCCATATCCAGGTAAATCAACTGCAATGCAAGTATAATTTGTGCTTAATATCTTCATCATCTTAGCCCATGCCGGAGAATAACTTCCCATTCCATGCAGCATCAGGATCACAGTATCAGAATTTCCTGCTTTTATATAAGCCAGTTCATCTCCGGATTGCAGTGTAATTTTTTGAACAGGGAACGGGTAGGTCGATTTCTGTGACATACTTGAATATGAAAGGCTAAGAAAAAATAAAATTATGAATATTAGGCTTAAAGGGAATGAATTGAAAATGCTTGATTTACGAGACATGCGGCACTGATTTTTTCTGAAGTTTATAAAATATAAAGCCTGTGAGCACTGAAGCAATGATGGCAAATGTAGCGGGAATGGCAGGGTTCCTGACAGCAGCCTGCATATACCAGGTGATTCCGCCATAACTCACAGAAAAATAGACAATGACGGCTACAATTGCTGCCACGAGAGGAGCCCTAAGCTTCGTGTGCGGAAGAAATATACCCATTAGAATCGGCATAAAAGCAGTTGAAAAATAGGCATAGACTCCATTCTGAGCAAATATACCAACACTCAGACTCGGACTCACCAGCTGCTGCCATGAAAGTAATCCTGTAACAATTGCAAGTCCGATAATCACAACTTTATTTACCCAAAAGGGCATTGCAGAAGAATTTATATCTTGTTTGGTAATGATTGCTTTAATTGGTTGCATCAAATCTGATGATATTGTGGTCGAAAGCGATTGAATCAATCCTTCCAATGTTGATAAGCCGGCTGATAACAATCCTAGAATTACTATAAGCCCTACCCAAACCGGAAATTCTGCCACAACATAGGCCGACACTATCCCATCCATTGGAATTGCTTTACCATCAACCATCAGGTCAGGAAATTGAATCCGGGCATACAAGCCAATGATAACTACTGCAAAGAATATGGCCTCTACTATAATGGCACTTGTAAGATATGTCGTCACATCTTTATCTTCTTTGAGCAATAAAGAGCGGGTCAGGATATGTGGCTGGCATACAATCGCTATACCGACAATAAATGCACAAATAAATATTTCAAAGAAATCCCGGAATAAGTAACTATCCGGATTTGTGATTCCTGTCAGGGCAGGATCAATGGCTGTCAATTTATCCATAAACCCATGAACACCCTCACTGAAGTGATCATATCCCGAACCCAGCAGAATAACTGCTACAATGAGCATCAAAATAGCCTGAATGGCATTTGTATAGGCCAATGAATTTGCACCTCCAAACATCATATAACCATAGACAAATACAATCAATCCCGTCAAAACATAAGCTTCATCAGCATTCAAAGCTTGTGATAATACCTTTGTCATTCCCACACAAATCAATACCATAAATGTGATTAGCAGCAATGAAAGTACAGCAAAGAAAAAGGAGAATCCCGCATTTCCATATCGTTTTCCAATCCATTGAGCCAGGGTAATAGCACTCAGTTTTGTCCCCTGCTTTCTAAATTTCCTGGTTAATACACTAAGTGAAATAAACAAACCCAGAGGTAACATAATGGCAAATGAAATGACCCCGCTTATACCATAGAGTGCAATGAAACCCGGATTAATAATGAATGTTGCGGCACTGGTAATAGATGCCGCAAGTGACAAACCCACAATGACCGGTGGAAACGTTTGGCTCCCGACAGCATAATCCTGCAGGTTTTTTGTTTTCAAAGCTCCTCTTATAACAAAGTATAATATCAAACAGGCATATAAGCTGATTAATATTGCTGTTGCCATTACCCAGTCTTGTGTCGCCATTTGATCCCGCTTTGTTTGAAGTTGAATTATTGTAGAATCCTATAATTTCAAGTCGTTTGATAAATGTAAGGTACCCGCAACAATTAAATGAACACAGGATTGATTCAAGGGGGTTGACTTAATTCTGTATTCTCCGGGTTAGATATCTAAATCAAAGAATATGAATGGATTAAGTGTATGATTAGGCTTTTGACTCCCGGATTTTTTTTGTTTAAATTTTATAATTAGTCCATAATTAAATATTTGGTTTAATTATTTAATAATCAATTTATTAAATAATATTCAATGTAAATAATATGATTAGTCAATACTATTTAGAAAACAATATTTGTAAGTTTGCCGACAGCAATCTGTACTTTTAAACGATTGAAATATTGATATTTTTTCATCAGTTTAAAATTGAATTAAACTCTAAATTTATTCACTTAGAATGAGACTAAAAGATAAAGTAGCAATAGTGACAGGCGGAGCAAATGGAATCGGTCGCGCCACTGTTGAGAGATTTGCTTCAGAAGGTGCTAAAGTTGTAATTTGGGATATTCAGGAGGCAGCAGGACAAGAATTGACAAAATCACTTCTGGGGAAGGGGAGGACCGTTAAATTTCAGAATGTCAACACTGTTAAATCAGATCAGACTGAAAAAGCAGTGGAAGCGATTATTGAGGAATTTGGACAGATTGACATTTTGATAAATAATGCCGGAATTACCAGAGATGCAATGTTTAAAAAAATGAGTTCTGAATTTTGGCAACAAGTGCTGGATGTAAACCTTACCGGAGTTTTCAATAGCACGAAGGCTGTCTATCCCCATATGGCTGAACGTAAGTATGGGAGAATCGTGACAGCATCTTCTGTAGTTGGCTTATACGGAAATATGGGACAAACTAATTACGCAGCTACTAAAGCCGGAGTAATTGCCATGACTCAAGTCTGGGCGAAGGAATTTGGCAGATATAATATTACTGCTAATGCCGTCGCGCCCGGATTTATTCACACTGAAATGATGGACACGATTCCGCAAGAAATCCTTCAGAAATTAAAGGACAAGACCCCGCTTGGCAGATTAGGACAGGCAGAAGAAGTGGCTGCGTTGTATGCTTTTTTAGCTTCTGATGAAGCGGCCTATATTTCCGGAGCAGTTTTCAGTATTGACGGAGGAGTCACTCTGTAGCTGTTGGCTATTGGCTATTGGCCATTAGCTAAGAGCCAGTCCACACACATAACTAATCACTCAAACCGGCTGTTCGCCAACAGCCAACAGCCAACAGCCAACAGCCAAAAGCCAAAACCAAAGGCAAACCGGCTGTTCTCCAACAGCTAAAAGCAAATAGCTAAAAGCCAAAAAGTATGCGACCAAAACTTCATGCATTCGATCAGTTCAGTAAGAGTCTTCTACCTCATGAGACATACTATCTCTTGAATTCTCAGCAATTTGCAGATCAGGATAGACTGCAGATTCTGAATACGCTGCATGAACATGGCAGGCAAATAGAATCCACAGTTCCCTGGGATGAATCAATTGACAAGCGTAAATATTCACATCTGAAAAACTGGATTGAGGAGCGTTTGAAAGCAATTGATGTGGATGAGAAGTTGGTCTGGATGAATGATATGGAGCGCAAAATCATGACTGATAGTATTGCGCCTGATGACGAAAAAAAGTTGTTGTCTGCTATCCGAAGATATCGCAAACCGGGTTTCTTCTTTTGTAAGTTTTATGAATTAGTACGAACCTATCGGCAGTTTCTATTGATTAGGTTAAGATACAAGGATCATCAGGTCGCAGATCAGTTTATTTCTAATTTTGCCCCGGCTTATAAGCTTTCTCAGGAAGTCGATGAAAAAATGCATGTCGCTACAAAGGATATTGTTTCGCAATACGCTCAACATGATGTAGAATCCCTTCAATGGGAGCAATGGCTCGAGGAGGTTTTTTATAATGAACAAATTGATGGTCTCAACCGGTATACGGCTTTGTTGAGACTCACCTTTATTGGATTGAATTATAGAAAGTTTGATCGCTTGCTGGAGAAATTTGATCATATGGATCATATATTTCAGGAGGGAGATTTTTACAGTAAGCGAATTCTGAGTAATTACTATGCCAACAGGCTCCTGATTCATTCGAAGTTTAAGGAATTTGACAAAGCTATATATTATGGATATCTGTCTCTGCGCTGGAAAAACCATGACTACATTTATTATGTAAATAATCTGGCGGCTGTTTTGCTTCGCAGGCAAAAAAATACTGAGGCACTTCAACTTATGAAAGCCGCATATCCTGTTATGAAAGATACGCAAAACATGTACAACAAAATTGGATTTGTCTCCTTCTATCTCCTCTGCCTTAATGCCAATCAGCAATACAAATCTGCTGAGAATTATGCCGGTACCTTTTTCAAAGCTTATAAAAAGGAGATCATCGAAAACCGATGGCATCTATTTTTTACAAGTTATCTCGAAACGCTGTTACAACAAAATAAATACACTAAAGTGATTCAGCTCATCCATCAAAATCATATTCTTGAGCTGGAGAAGAAAAATCAGGATCAACCCAACTATATACCCACGATTCATTGGTGCTATTTGGTAGCCTCCTTTAAGGAAGGGTACCTTAAAGAAAAATCCATGCTTTCTCAAATGGATACATGGCTGGATGCAACGATCCTGGAAGAGGGTCGTATCAATAGAATCCTTCATCTCGTGGAACAATTAAAGCCACATGTTCCAAAATTGTATTACAGAATGTATGAGAAATTGAAGCAAAAGTCCATATCTGCAGGGAGTGGACAAAGATTTTAACTGCATAGACCCTGGCTCTAACAGCAATTAATTACATCACTATTTTAATTGTTTAAATATTACATTTACAATCGGGCTTCAGGAAGGTGTATAGAAGTTATGTGGAATGGCAATTCCCTGCAAAGAGCCTATTTTATAAGCTTTTATCAATGCTTAACAAAACTTTATGAGCGAATTTGCCGACAAAATCAAGGACCTCCTACAACAACTGGATCTAATTAAAAAAAGACAAAATTTTCTTGGCAGGGAAATTTTAAAAATAGAGCAGCAAATTGAATCCCTCAAAATATCTGCACCTGCCGACAACGATTCTGGCCATGTACAAGCTGAGATACCTGATTCACAGGAGATTGTAACAGAGGCATCTGAATTAAGAAATACTCCACCGGCAGCCGCCAAACAAGCCGATCCACAATTACGGACTGCTGCAAAAACCTCCCGAACTCCTCAAAGCAAATCTGAAATGGAACGCTTTATAGGAGAAAATTTAATTAGTGTGATTGGTATTTCAGTGCTTGTGATCGGAATCGCTATCGGAGTCAAGTATGCCATAGACAAAGACATGATCTCACCACTCAGCCGTATATTATTGGGTTATGGAGCATGTTTTGCTTTGTTGATAGTTGCACTATACTTAAGGAAAAACTACCAGCATTTTAGCGCTGTAATGCTGAGTGGAGCAATGGCAGGATTTTACTTTGTAAGTTTCGTTGCTTATGATTTTTATGCCTTAGTTGGTAAAATTCCCGCCTTTGGATTGATGGTGGCCATTACAGTAAGCACTGTATTTGCCGCATTGCATTATAATCGACAGATTATTGCACAATTAGGTCTGGTGGGCGCTTACGCAATACCGTTCTTGTTAGATGATGGAAAAGGTGAGCCATTATCATTGTTTACCTACATGACAATTATCAACGCAGGAATACTGTATGTTGCAATCAACAAGTACTGGCGCCCACTATATTATTCTTCATTTATTCTGAGTTGGCTGATTTTTCTTGGCTGGTATTTTAATGCCTCCAATGCCGGGCTGCTTTCCTCAAACGGCCCCATATTCCTGACCATATTTTTTGCTATTTTCTATGCTACATTCTTATTTTATAAGATTATCAGGAAGGAGCAGTTCAGAGTGGAAGATGTTATATTTTTATTTTTGAATGTGTTTATCTTTTACGGAATTGGAATGGATATTTTGCAGGAAAGGGATCATCCAAGGAGTGTAATGGCCTTTTTTACTGCTTTTAATGCTCTGATCCATGGCTTGGTAAGTTATGTGATTTACAAACAGGAGAATTCCGATCGCAAAATCATGTATCTGACAATTGGCTTATCATTGCTCTTTATCACGATGGCTGTACCTGTTTATTGGGACGGAAACTGGGTCACCCTCATATGGATGGGTGAAGCTGTGATCTTATTCTGGACGGGAACAAAGATGTCAAACAAATCATTTAGAACTTTATCTTTTGTGATGACAATTCTGGCAGTGTTGAGTTTGTTTCAGGATTGGGAAACCAACTATGATCAATATTTTAACACTGAGCTATTTACTTCTTTTTTGAATATCAACTTTTTTTCTTCTTTACTGTGTGCTGCAGCTCTAGGATACATGGGACTACAGAAGAGTGATAAATTGTTGGAATCCGCATCAGGTGCTGTTCTTGTTCGGGATAAAACCTTCACTTCTGTATTGCAGGTGCTTGCTGTTCTGGTGCTCTATTTGGCGGGATATAACGAGATCAGTTATTTCTGGGAAAAGAAATTCCAACTTTCTATGGTAAGTGAATATGATTCAGTCCTGGGGTATGAGACTACAACTTATCAGTGGGATTATAAGAATTTCAAAACACTTTGGCTAATAATTTACACAATGCTTTTTCTGAGTGCAATTGGTTTTTTCAACCTTAAGGTCTGGAGAATTCCTTTGCTTGGTAAGATACATCTTGTACTCACAGGCATAGTTTTGTTGCTTTTCTTAATTGGCGGTTTGTATGAGATCAGTGAATTGAGAGACATATATCTGGGTCGAAATATAGAAATAACTAATGCAGGCATATTCCATTTACTCATCAGGTACATTGCGATTGCTTCAGCTGCAATCATGATGCTTTCCGCCGGTATGACGCTCAGATCAGCTTTCAATACTTTCAAAGTCTATAAAATATTTGACATCAGCGTTGCCCTGTTGCTTTTCGGAGTATTGAGCAGTGAATTATATCATTGGATGGACGTATATGGTTTTGAGGATTTCCACAAATTGGGGCTGAGTATATTCTGGGGAAGCTTTGCAGTCGGAATGGTGGGGATTGGAATTTATTGGCGAAAGCAACATTTGAGAGTTGCTGCTATTGTGCTGTTTTCCTGTACTTTGATAAAGCTGTTTTTCTATGATATCAGTCATTTGAATACGATTTCCAAAACGGTTGTATTTGTTTCACTCGGAGTTCTCTTGCTTATTATTTCCTTCTTATACAACAAGTACAAACATCTGATGCTTGACGAAGATGAAAAAAATCAAATTAGCTGATTGCTTTATAATTTACTAAATATCCAAAAGGTGCAAAATCCATATCCTTTTTCAGGTTTAAATGATGATGAAGTCAATGCAAGTATTGCATTGCATGGGAAAAACGCTTCCCAAAGTCAAAAGAAATTTACCTGGCTGGAAACTATGAAAACTGTGGTGCTGGAACCTATGTTTTTATTACTTCTGGCATGCACGCTAATATATTTTTTAGTAGGAGAATTAGGTGAAGGATTTTTTTTGTTGGGAGCTATTTTAGTAGTTTCCGGTATATCAATTTATCAGGATTCCAGGAGCCAAAAAGCACTGGATGCATTGAAAGCTTACAACGAGCCAAATGCTACAATCATCAGAAATAATGTTTTACAAGTTTTTCCCACGATAGATATTGTTGTGGACGATTTTGTGGAGTGTTCAGAAGGGCAACTAATTCCAGCTGATGGAATAGTAATATATGCTAATGATTTCTCTGTAAATGAATCCATTCTTACCGGGGAAAGTTTTTCTGTTGTCAAACAGGTTTCAGAAGAAAGCCCGCCGCAGGTTTTTCATGGTACTTTAGTGTCTTCCGGACTATGTATAATGAAGGTTACAGAAATAGGGACAAATACTGCATTGAACAAAATAGGTAAATCCATAGACGATGTAGTGAAGGAAACTTCTCCTCTTCATAAGCAAATTAGCAAATTTGTGAAAAGCATGGCGATCATTGGTGCGTTAATTTTCCTGATGATTCTTGGAATTAGCTATTATGAAAGCAGGGATATTGTGGCGAGTCTATTGCGGGGACTCACAATTGCTATGTCCGTTTTGCCTGAAGAGATTCCGGTGGCTTTCACTACTTTCATGGCACTTGGAGCCTGGAGATTGATGAAGATGGGGATCATTGTCAAACAAACTCAAACTGTTGAAGCCCTGGGGGCAGCTACAGTCTTATGTCTGGATAAAACCGGAACCATAACAGAAAACAGAATGGAATTAAATTCCCTGTATGTTCATAATGGTTCGCATTTGCTGGAATATCCTTATGCAAATTTATCTGATGCAGATCAATTATTGCGTTATGCCATGTGGGCTAGTGAGCCTGTTCCTTTTGATCCGATGGAAATGGCATTACATGCCGCTTATACCGAACATATTAAGGAGGATGAACGTCCCGGGTATCGCATGGTGCAGGAGTATCCCTTGTCCGGCAAGCCACCGATGATGACTCATGTTTTCCAAAAGGGCGAGGAAGCTCCTGTCATTGCATGTAAAGGAGCACCTGAAGCTGTCTTGCAATACAGCAGTTTGAAGGAGAAAGAAAAAGATCAGGTACTGAAATTAGTGGAGAAATTTTCAGACAAAGGTTTGCGCGTATTGGGTGTATCGAAAGGAATACACACTGGCGCTTTTCCTGAATCCCAGGAAGAATTTCAATTTGAATTCATTGGACTTGTAGCCTTCATTGATCCTCCAAAAGAGGGTATCAATAAAGTTTTTGATCAATTTTATAAAGCCGGATTAAAACTGAAAATAATAACCGGGGATAATTCGCTTACTACTGCAGCCATTGCAAAATCAGCAGGAATAAAAGATTCTAATAAAGTAATCGAAGGTTCAGACTTGATGAAGATGGACGACGCAGCTTTCGATAAATCCATTCAGGATAATGTATTGTTTACCCGTATGTTTCCTGAAGCCAAATTGAAAGTAGTCAATCACCTGAAAAGCCAGTCAGAAATTGTGGCAATGACAGGGGATGGGGTGAATGATGGTCCTGCATTAAAAGCAGCTCATATTGGTATTGCAATGGGTAAGAGGGGTTCGGAAACAGCAAAGCGTGCTGCTTCAATTATTTTGACTGATGATGATCTGGTGAAAATGATCGACGCGACTGCCATGGGCCGACGAATCTATACCAATTTAAAGAAGGCGATTCAATACATCATTTCCATACATATTCCTATCATATTAATTGTGGCCTTGCCGCTTGTCTTTCAGTGGATATTTCCTTTCATTTTTTCACCGGTTCATGTTATTTTTCTTGAGCTGATCATGGGGCCCACTTGTTCGATAGTTTATGAAAATGAGCCAATTGAACCGAATACTATGTCTAAACCACCCCGTCTAGCTAATGAATCTTTCCTGAGATTTAAGGATTTATCATTAAGTATAATACAGGGTCTTGTGATTACATCAGGATTGCTTTTCGCTTATCAGTGGAGCCTTTCCGGCAATCCGAATGAAGCATATACAAGAACAATTGTCTTTACTACCTTAGTACTTTCTAATGTCTTACTAACTCTGGTGAATCGTTCCTTTTACTTTTCAATTATTACAAGTCTGAGATATTATAATTCTTTATTGAATTTTATGCTTGGATTGACATTGTTGCTGTTGGTAGGCTTGATTTATCTTCCGGGAATTTCGGATTTCTTTGGACTCATAAGTTTATCGGCTATTGACTGGGCAATGGCCTCTTTGATTGCATTTTGTTCTGTAATGTGGTTTGAGGTTTACAAATGGATAAGAAGACGGAATCGAAAAAGAGATGAGAAGTTCTAGTTAGTAATTATGAATTTTAAATTATGAATTTTGAATTAAACAGCCAGTTCAACAGCCACCAATTCATGCACAATTTCAAGTTCTGAGTGTAATGTAGGGGTACATTGCCATTCGACCTCACAAAAGAGTCAGGCTATTTGAATAGAGAGTGGTGGCTAATAAATGCAATACCTGGTTTTCAATAAAAGTAAAGAACTAAACCATATGTATTAAGTGTTGTAGTACTAATATCAACTATTTTACATTAACTTCATAGCTACTTGTCTAGAACACTTACATTTTCAAATTACTTAATTTAGCAAAATATAAATTCAATGAATTGGGTATTCAGTATATCGCGAAAGAGGAAAGCCGCTATTATTTTAGGTATTGTGTTTCTTGTGGTTCTGGTCAAGAATAGAATGGATTATTACGACGTGCATAAGTTAGCAAAATCCTTTGCTACTGTGTATGAAGACAGACTAGTAGTAGAAAGTTATATATACAAGCTTTCAGAATTGCTGTATCAAAAAAAACAAATGCTGGATAATTGTGCTGTATCCGACAATATAACTGATCTAAAGACCCAGGTAAGCAGCTATGATGCTGATATTTCGATGTTAATGAGCCAATATAAACTTACCAAACTAACTGAGAAGGAAGATGAGGTATTTCAAGATTTAGAAGTAAATATAGGCTCTATTGCTGCCTTGCAAAGTCAATATCTGTCTCAGTTGGAAATTGACGCGGTTAGTCCTGTAATACTATTATCACTTAATGATCAGTTTCTTTCTGTGGCAGGAAAGTTGGAACAATTATCTGATATACAATTAGCAGAAGGTCGGATGTTGAATGAACAATCGCAAAAAATAGTCGCAGGTAATGAAGTCCTCACTCAGTTTGAGCTCGCATTGTTGATCGGACTTGGGTTGATTATTCAAGTCTTGATTTTTACTTCCAGGACGCTTTCCATTCCAAAGTTTAAAAATGCAAATTTGAATTAAGGACAGATAGATTGTCAGGCTTCAAATGTGGTCTGAATTTTCTGCTGCTTACACAGATTGGTATTCGCGGGTAACGATCTACAACTCTCCCAGGTATGGTTGTTTTTTCAATTCAATCTGACTGACTTCATTGCCTATAGAATTTCCCATTCTGAGGCCTTCATCACAATCCATGCGGGTATGGAGTCCCATCAGTATTCTTGAAAATGCATTCTCATTGGCCATTTCTCTGAATGAGTTAAAATGTCTGGGTTTTCCTTTAAATTCCTTTCTGCCAATGTGAGAGCGATCGTACATTTCGAATTGATGTCCCAGCATACTTTCTAAAACGGTTGCTGCGGCTCCTCCAAATGCGCTATGGCCTGAAGGATAAGCAGGAAAATGCGGGTTATCCACTACTGGATTCCAATTTGGATCAATATTCTCATTAATATAATGTGAAGGTCTCAAAACCAAATATTTGTATTTCATTCTCCAGCATATGACACCTGTATCATACAAAGCTAATCCTGTCTTGAGCATAGTCTCCAGTGTAATGTCCAGAGGCAGGTTTTCATCAATAAGTGCCTGATTAGCAATTGATATCCAGCGACTCGCTGCGGAAAATGTAAGTCCCTGCAAATCATCACTCCAGAATTCACCAATCCATCTGTTTTCCTGATTGAGTTCTCTCCGCACAGAGTACACCTCCAGAAATTGTCTGGAGTATAAACTGGATCTATCTACGGAATATGCCAGTGGAGCAGGGGATTCGTATTGATTATTAGATGGAAGAATCGTTTGTGATTTTCCCCACTCCGGCAATAGCGGAGGGTGGCTCATCTCGTTCCATATACCGGGAGCTGTAACATTTTTAAATTCGCCGTTGTATGCTCTGAATTGGGCAATATGAGCAATGGAATCTTGTGCTGACCAGGATATTAGTTTCCTCGCTATTTGTTTTCCATAAGCTGCGGAAACAGAATCTGAAAGCGGATTGGTCGTTTTAAATTCCTGAAATAACAATTCTTCCTTTTTCTGCAATTCCAGCATGTAATCCTTTCTTGCATTGAGAAAAAGCAACTTTCCAGCCTCAGCATACGCAGCATTGAGAGCTATATTGACATTGAAATGGATATTTGGAGGAAATTCAGTTTCAGGCAAATTCAGGTATTTACCGGAGAATGATAATTGATCAGGATAGTTTTTAAGTGCAGTTTCGTAGCCTATTATTCCAAGGATTCCGTAGGTTCTGGCTGCAACAGGTGGCCTGAATCCTTCTGTAAATTTTTCAAGGACTAAGAAATAATCATACCAGTTCGTCACAATCTGATTATTCTGGTTTTCCTTTTTCTGAAAAGCAAAGATCAGGATACAAATTGTTAGGGCACTTATCCCCGACAAGACATAAAAGTGAACAGACTTGAATGGTCTGCTTATTATTTTCTGATATCTTTGATTAAACAGCGACATGATCCGGTTGATTCATTGTTTGGGCAGCTAATCCTGATGACAAAGTCTGGAAACTTAATGCAAATCTTGTTCCTTCATTTACTCTTGACTGCAAATTAAAAGGGATTTGATGTAATTTGAGTATACTTGATACAAGACTAAGTCCGACGCCACTTCCCTGAATATGACTGGTCTGATTACTTCTGTAGAATGGCTCAAAAATAAGTTCTTTTTCTTCAGCAGCTATACCGGGACCATCATCCTCAATTCTTAATTCTATTGACTTGTCATTCTTGCAATCCAGGTACAACCAGGACTTGTGGCTTTTGCCGTATTTACACGCATTATCTATAAGATTTGTAAGCGCTGTGCTAAGAAGAGCCTCATTTCCATTGATAATTAATGCTGATTCATCGGCCGGAAGATTTTGAATATGGAAGTCTATGCTATATTCAGGATTACTTCGAAGCATTTTTTCTCTGATTTCCCAGATTATTTCGTCCAGTCGGAGTGGATATTGTTCGATTTGATTACCATTCGCATTGATTCTGGCCAATTGCATCAATTTTTCTGAAACCTCATTCAATTTGCGTGTATCCTCCAAAATGGAATAAAGGGTCTTTTTATAGGCTTCATCTGTCCTCTCTTTGTGCAGTGTCACCTCCAATTGTGCTATTATCGTTGTAAGAGGATTTCTGAGTTCATGGGAGATATTGGAAAGAAATGATTTCTGGATAAAAAATGCATGTTCTATACGATCAAGGAGGTTGTTGAAGGTGGCCGCTAAACGCGAAATTTCATCTTTTTGATTACTGTAGCTTATTCTCTTTTTAAGATTAGAAGGTAATATAGTATCAATTTCATTCATGATTTTCGAAACAGGGGCTAGTGCCTGCCCGGCGAATATGTAACCTATAAAGGCCACCAGCAATATCATGAATAAGAATGTAAAAATCAGGATATTTCTAAGACTTAGCAGTCCTGTGTTGTCAAATGTGGATTCTGAAATGATATAATAAGGCACATTATCTCGGTTGGTGTAATACATCCCCAGTGCCAGCATCTCATTATTGTCGAAAGAGAATTCTTTGTTTCTTTTAATGTTTTCCAGGACTTTTTCAGGAATGGGCGGAGTAGCATCATTGTAAGTATAGATGATATTGGACTCAGCATCAATGATTAAAATATTTTCTGTAAATGGAGTCACATTGCCCGGCTGTGAATTTAAAACTACCGGAGAAAGCTTGGATGCTTCAGCTTCATTTTTCACAAGCATTTCTGCTGTCATGATGCCTTTGGATCTAAGGGAACCATAAAATTCGCTCAAAGAATGGTTCTTAAACTGCAGATAAATGAAGAACAGTGACACGATTGAAAGTCCTGCAACTACTAATATGAAGCTGAGGGTGAGTTTAGTTCTAATCTGCATTTTCTTCCTTTTTTAAAGTGTATCCACTCCCGAAAACAGTATGAATGTACTTCATTGTGAACGGTTTATCAATTTTATTACGAAGATAATTGACATAAACCTCAATAATATTGGTACCAGTATCAAAATCAATCTTCCAAACTTTTTCTGCCAGCTCTGTTTTGGAAATTACCCGCCCCTGATTTCTGATGAAATAGGCCATCAAATCAAATTCTTTTGGCGTCAATTCTATTTTTTTACCCCCCGAATGATAGTTTTCGCATCCAGATTCATGGTTAGATCTTCGAATTGAAGCACCTCATTTTCTTGAGTGTAATAAGGTTGATAACGTCTGGCCAAAGCTTTTATTCTGAGTAATAACTCCCTGAATTCAAAAGGTTTAGCAAGATAATCATCAGCACCTGCTTCGAATCCTGCCACTTTATCAGATGTATCATGCAACGCGGATAATAGAAGTAAAGGAGTCTTATTTCCATTGGATCTCAGTTGTCTGCAAAGATCAAGACCATTGATTTTAGGGAGGATTATATCGGACACTATGACCTGATAGGGGAGGCCAAGTGCAAGCTGCAAGCCTCTCAATCCATCATCCGCCAGATCTACTGAAATGTTTTCTTCTTCCAGGCCTTGCTTCAGGGTTTTGCCGGTTTTAGGTTCATCTTCTATAAGTAGTATATGCACGTTGTCTGCTTGATTTATGCAAAAATAAACAAAGCAAGTGGTATTCGCTCATTTTCAGATATATACAGATTTATTTTAATCTGT
Organism: Saprospiraceae bacterium; assembly: GCA_016706365.1. Classification (GTDB taxonomy): domain Bacteria; phylum Bacteroidota; class Bacteroidia; order Chitinophagales; family Saprospiraceae; genus SLDF01. The sequence continues at coordinate 53,033 of JADJJU010000012.1, read as the reverse complement.
TTTTAAGTATTGGCCAATTTAGACTTATCAGAAAACAACATACAATTTCCCTCGACTTGAATACTTCCATAATCAGGAAAAACGCTTGAGAAAACCTGATCTATATACTTTTGGATATGATTTTTTTCATCTCTTTCTCTGTTTAATCTATTGAAGATGACAATTCCATCAGGGCTCAGCAGGCATTTTATGTTCAATAGAAATTTTATTTCTGATATGGAATCCGGTATTACATCATCAAGAAATACATCAATGCAAATGATGTCATATTCATCCTCATCTTCCATTACATGCGACGCAGCATCCCTGCAAATGATTTGTATAGAGCTCTTCATTCGGGGTATAGTGTATTTGGATGCCAGAAAAATGACAGATTCATCAAATTCAATAGCAGTATAGCTAAATTTTTTCTTGAATTTTTTCTCCAGCATATAAGGGATAGAACCTAATCCCAATCCTAAAACCAATACATGAGATTTTTCAGGAAGCTGTTTCCAGTCAAGCTTCTCAAAAGCCAGGGAAAAATTGTCATATAGATCATCATAGGAATAGATAGCATTTTCAGTGGTCAGTTGATAACGACCATTGCTCAGATAAACTGATAGTGTCTGATTTTCCAATCCCTGAATTGATTCCAGATGTACCGGTGAAATATAGCTCCAGTATTTTTTGAACCAATCCATCAGAGTTTTCATGTATCGCTTTCGATTTTATCCCAGGTACGGAATTTAGCCGATTCTTCAAAAATATGAGTATAGATCTGCCTCTCCGTTTCATTGAGATATTTATCTCGTCTGGCCATTACCCGATCCATGGTTTCAAATGCTTCCTGCAACTTGTATGTTTTAAAACCTTGTTTACCTCCCCATGAGAATGAAGGGATAAAGTTACGGGGAAATCCATCTGAAAAGATATTGGCAGACACACCGACCAAAGTTCCGGTATTGAACATGGTATTTATCGCTGCTTTTGAATGGTCACCCATGAAAAGCCCAACGAATGTTTCTCCTGTAAGTTTGAAGGTCTCTGTCTTATAATTCCAAAGTTTAACTTCGGAATAATTGTTTTTCAGATTAGAATTATTGGTATCTGCACCAAGATTGCACCATTCTCCTATGACTGAATTGCCCAGATAGCCATCGTGCGCTTTATTGGAGAATCCAAACATGACGCTATTAGTGATTTCCCCTCCGACCTTACAGTAAGGACCGATGGTAGTAGCACCATAGATTTTGGCACCCATTTTCACCTGACTATGATCACAAAGTGCAAATGGTCCGCGGATGTTGCTGCCTTCCATGACTTCACTGTACTTTCCTATGTAAATAGGACCTCTGGAAGCATTTAAATTACTGCATTCTACTCTGGCACCTTCTTCGATGAAAATGTTCATCGGATCAATCACTCTATTTGTTGGACTTATTGGCTGGGAACTTCGTGCTCTTGTCAAAAAATCATAATCTGCCTGAATGGCTGTACTGTTATATTTATAAATATCCCACAATTGATTGATCTGGATAAAAGGAACATTCTCCAGTTCATATCCAATGAGATCTTCCAGATCTTCGCCATTCATCAATCTGTGAAATTGTTCTTCTGGCAGCCTGGCAGCAATGAGCTCACCTGACTTCATGTAAGCTTCATTCAGCTTAAGTTGTTTTCTTTTAAGACATAGAAGTTCATTGGGCAATATGGAACCATTACTCACCCAATTTCTGTCTTCAACATTAATAGGAAATTTCTCAGAAAGATAATCCTGTGTGATATAGGAAACCACTCCATCCATCCAAAGAGACCATTTTTCACGTATTGTGAGAATACCAACACGTATTTCACAAACAGGTCTGGTGTAGGTTAAGGGAAGGAGTTGATCCCGCTTATCGCTATCAAAAAGAATCAGATTATTCATATTGCAAAAATAATAAAAAAAGCCCCGTAAAATTCACGGGGCTTCTTAATGATATATGTTTTTCAAGGATTATTTTCCAAACTTACTGTTTGCAAATTTCTTGTTGAATTTATCAATACGACCCGCAGTATCTACAAATTTCATTTTTCCGGTGAAAAATGGATGCGAATATGCAGAAATTTCAAGTTTGATAAGTGGGTATTCATTTCCATCTTCCCATGTTGCCTTCTCTTTGCTGTTCGCACAAGATTTGCCAATAAAGTCCTCATTTACAGAAATATCTCTGAAAATAACTGTTCTATAACTGGATGGATGTATGTCCTTTTTCATTTTAATTATCGTTTAGGGACGCAAAGGTAAAAATAAATTATTTAATTCACCAAAATATTATTATAAAAAAGTGTATATATATTTATTAATAGTATGCGTTACGGGTTGCAGCTTATTTATTGCAAAGTGAAATACAGTACCAGCATCACTAAAATGAATACAATAATCACTACATACACCACTGAAGGTGCCTTTGTAGATAAATGCATGCTCTCCATTTTGTCCATAAAATCTGTAAAACTTACATCCTGTCCGCTCACACTGCTCATCAATAGATAATGACTGTTAACAGACGATTTGGAAATATTTTCTTTTTCCAGGATTAGTGTAGTATCGTCTTGCCAAGCAATAGAATATATGCCACCGGTTTTTAAGTCTTGCTTTACTGAATGAGTAGGATCCGTGATAATGAGAATTTGTGTAGGATCCTCCAGCTGATTCCAGTGGCCTTTGATCATATCTTCATCGTGAAACACAACATATTCACCATTTTTTATAAAAATATGCATTAATGATCCGATTCCGGGTCTGACCTGATTGACTTCATGCCATTTTTATCGGCAAAAGCCAGAGCATCTAAAGGCTCTGCCTCTTCTGCATTTTCTATAAATCGTCTGATCCGATGGTCCTGAGCAGGAATATCATGAAGGTCAAATTCAAATTCATATTCGCTGCTCATTCCTTCATTCTGTTTGCATTGCTTGTTTATTCCGGCGATATTGAGCGTAATATTTTTTCGCGACAACCAATAAACCAAAAGATTCCCCGGCTTCTTTAGTGATATGAGCATGATGCGCTCCATGAGCACGAAGAATAGCTCTGGAATATTTTGAGTCTAATTGTCGGAACCATTTGAAGCGCTGATGTATATACACATCATGAATAAGAAAATATACAAGGCCATATATGGAAATCCCAATACCAACATACAAGAGATAATTCATATCGGTGCTGGTTCCAAGGATATAACATATAGCACTTGGAATCGCAAATACAAGGAAAAACAGATCGTTCTTTTCAAAAAATCCATCCTTGTGAAAATGTGGCTTGTGATGATCTTCGTGCCATGACCAAAGAACGCCGTGCATCACATATTTATGAGTGAACCATGCCATGAATTCCATGCCTACAAATGCCAGTAAAACGATAGAAATATTAATGAAGATCGAAATCATTGTTAGCTAATAGTTAAGTAAAATTAAATTTAAAGTACCGAAAAACAAAACTTGTAATAGCAACAATACATCTGCGCTTAGGTTGCTATACACCGGCAGCATTTTTCTCTGTAAATAATGAAGTCCAAAGGCCAGTATAAACCAGGAAACATAATTATTCCAGGGAATTTCTGAATCTGCCCAGGTCCAGAATTTGTATTGAACTGCAATAGGCTCAATAAGAAAATCAAGTCCTACCATGATTAGTGCTGCCAGAAAAGTTTGAAACAATAGGCTTCTATTTCTAAAGAATCTTTCCACTACTGAGCGGCTTGCCAATAAAAGCATCAACCAATTTATCCCAATCAACAAGGGTGTTTCCAGGATTTTATAGCCTAATACTTCATGATATGTGTACGCTCCAAATGGAAACCCTGTATTAACTCCAATGCATTCTGCTATAAATGAAATAAAATAAGCTGTTATACTGAATTTAATCAAAGCAGAATCAATCTGACTATGAGCCAGCAAAAGAATGACTGTACTGATGATCAGTTGTAATGGCGTCAAATTAATGACAGTCTGCCATTCTGTGGCAAATGCATAAACTCCCACAGTATACAGCACAATCATGATACCTGAAAATATGTATTGCTTGTTTCTCATGGCACTAAGATGTATAGTCATTCTGAATCAAATGGTCTGTGATCTCTGCAGAAAGCAGGCAAAGTGGAATGCCACCTCCTGGATGCACGCTTCCCCCACAAAAGTATAATCCCCTTATACCGGAAGAGAAATTAGGATGTCTTAAAAATGCAGCCATTCTGTGATTGGAAGCTGTTCCATATAATGCACCTAAGTGAGAATGTGTTTTGGATTCAATAGTACGTGGATCCAGGATTTCTTCGGTTTCTATTAAAGCTGCAATATCTACTTCAAGAATTCTGCTCAATTTCCCCAGTACATCTTTCCTTGCTTTAGAAATTATGGCGTCCCAGTCCTGTCCCTGGTTGTAGGGTACATTGATCATGGTAAACCAATTTTCGCAGCCTTCAGGGGCATCTTCAGGAACATATTTTGAAGTTATATTTACATAGACAGTAGGGTCATGATAAACCCTGCCTTCCGCGATATGTTTGAATTCAGTTTTATAATTATCACTGAAAAAGATATTATGCAGGTCTAGTTGTGGAAATACCTTCTTAATGCCCCAGTAAAATATCAGAGCTGAGCTTGATTTTTCCTGCTTTAAAATTCTTTTGGGCTGCTTCTGGCCGGGTAATAAGCGATCATAAGCAAAGAAAACATCCATATTGCAAATCACCAGTTCAGCAGGGTAGTGGTTTTCAGCTATTCGGACCCCGAACGCTTTTTTGTCAGCTATTGTGATTTCATCCACTCTTTGATTGAAATGAAATTCAACTCCCAAAGATGTAGCTAATTCAACCAGGCTATCAGTGATACTATTCATACCTCCTTTCGGAATATAAGCTCCGAATCCTTGTTCGAGGTATGGAATGATAGTCAGAAGACCGCTAGTTCTGTAAGGATCGGAACCATTGTATGTTGCAAATCTATTGTAGAACTGAACCAGTTTGGGATGCTTCAGAATCCTGGTATTGACAGTATGCATTGTTTTGAAAATGTCCAGCTTATACAATGTGAGCAATGCTTTCAGTACATCCTTGTCCCACCAGGTACCAAGCTTGTGCAGGGATTGCTCCAGAAATGTTCTGCCGGTTAGTTCGTATTTTCGTTTACTATCTGCCAGCATATCGCTTATGACAACAGGATCTATCTGTAGATTCTGAGCCACATTTGATTTAAATTTTTCAATATCATCAAATGCCGTGAGCTCAGTTTTGTCTTCCCAAAAATACCTGCAAATAACCTCCAGTCTATTGTATTTAAAATGCTCAGCAGGATTTTTACCGGCTAATTCAAACAATCGATCCACATACATGGGCATCGTGAATAGGGAAGGACCCATATCAAACCGATATCCATCCTGTGAGAAGGACGAAAGCTTTCCCCCGGGGAATGAATTAGATTCAAACACGCTGACCTGATGCCCTTTGACAGCCATCCTGATAGCGGCTGCTATGCCGGCAATCCCACTTCCTACTACGATTACTCTCAAAGCAATGATTTTGATAGACGGAAGATAAACAGGATTGGGGAGTTTTGGTTTTTGGGGGCGAAGAATGCGGGTGTTATATAATCTTATATTCTATTTACTAAGAATGTAGATGTGGAAATATTCACATTTCCTTAATCATGGTAAGTCCTGAATCGCAAAGGATCAGACATAGTTATATCCAGCGTTTTTTCAACCTCTTGTCCATTTATCAGGAACCAAACTTTTAATTCACTTTGTGCCGGATATGTTTCAATACAAGAATTACAAAATATCTCAGCATTAGCAACACATCTTTTACATTTTAACCAGTTAACAAGCCTCTCAAGCTTCTCCTGAGCACTTAGATTACTATCCAATCTCTTAAGGAAAGTATCTGTAAGTGGCCCGGTATTGTCGAATTCTTCTGAACTTATGAATCCACAAAATTCAGATTCGTTTGTACATCTGATATTATCTTTATTGCAAGCTGTCAAAACAATGTTTAAGCAGACAATAGTGGCTAATAATAGTCTTGCTTTTTTCATAATTATATTTTTTAGATTGCTTGATAACGTTTACTTTAAAACGTTCATTTTAACTTAATCGTTTGCTTTTGATTTAGTTAAGCAGGATAAATATTTTAAAAGAAGTATCCCGGACAAAGCAAATCTAATTCCTGTGAAGGATGATTTATTGTCCGCAGTAACACTTCAAAGAATATTATGAACAGCTGTGATCTGCTTCATCCAAAATTGAGAAACTTTCAACAATTAGTAATGAAACTATTTCTTAATGATCGCATTTAGCACTGTTTCTTTATCCATTTTTTTGTACAAAAAAACCAGTCGGAACAGTGCGTGTTTTCATCCTGGCTGTCCATTCTTTCTTTTGCTACGCCACAAGAACCGGCGGTAGGTACAATTACATCATCACCCGGCCTCCAGTCAGCAGGTGTGGCAACATTAAATTTATCAGCAGTCTGAAGTGCTATCACAACTCTGTACAATTCATCGAAATTACGTCCCAGGCTTAGTGGATAATAAATAATGGTTCTGATTACTCCTTTTGGATCAACTACGAATACAGCACGAACTGCTTTTGTACTGCTTTCTCCCGGCATTATCATTCCATATTTTGTTGCTACTTGCATGGTAATGTCTTCTATCAAAGGGAAGGTGACTTCAATGTCTTTCATTCCTTTGAATTCAATTTTTTCTTTGATCGTTCGCAACCAGGCAATGTGACTATACAAACCATCAATAGACAATCCAATCAACTTACAATTAGCCTGATTAAATTGTTTTTCAAGTGATGCAAAGGTCATGAACTCTGAAGTGCAAACAGGAGTAAAATCAGCCGGATGACTAAAAAGTATAACCCAGCTTCCTTCATAATCCTTAGGGAATTGAATCTCTCCCTGTGTAGTTATCGCTTTAAATTCAGGTGCTTTGTCGCCAATTCTTGGCATTGAAACCATTTGTTTTGTTTCATTTTCTTGAAGTTCCATAGTTTTACTATAGCTGATTATTTGTCTTTTAAATGTAGAAGTATATAGCTGTTCTATGAATGAGTGTCTTCATGTTAAATTATGATAATCTTCATTGCCGGAAAATAGTAAGCAGCTGTAAACATCAGTTACTATTGAGCCTGCGCAATCTGCAAATTATATAAAAAGCATGTGCACACCTTCGCCTGCACTCTTGTTATAAAAATCCCCAACCGTAATTACATCTTCAACGCCTTCGTAGAGGTCACTTTTTGTGTAATGGAACATGTCCATAGCAAGTTTACAGGCCCACAATTTTACTCCGGAAGCAGTTAGTATGTCTAAAAATTCAGGAATATCAGGCATATCGATTTTTTCCATTTCCTTTTTCATCATCATACTTGCCAATGATTCCATTCCCGGTAAACCACCTAACATGGTAGGAATATGCATAGCGGGGTTACCCACAGTGGCCACATGCAGGTGTTCCAGCTTCTTGGTATGAATCGCTTCCAAACCAAAAAAAGTAAAAAATATTTCCGCACCGATGCCTTCCATTCGGGCTCCATTTGCCAAAACGAACCCAGCGTATACATTTTCCAGTGTTCCTTTCGAAATGATGATCATCATCTTTTTAATTGCTCCGTTTCCTTCTTTCATTTTATTTATGTTTTAATATTAGATGCAACTTGCAGGTTTAGGTATACCCGCAATTTTCGTAGCTGTTTTTAAGGGTGCTATGGGGAACAGCTGGTAGAATTCTTTGATGTCCAGCACACCGCTTTTGCCTATCCGCCTGATACTTAGCGCCACCTCATCTTTATGTTGCTGCTGCAGATATTCCAGTACCTCCCAGTGCCTTGGTGTTAAGACTATATCTGCTTCTGAGGCAAGCACTGTGGCCACTGTTTTATCCCATTCACTGAAATCTTTGAGAAAACCTTCCTCGTTAACAGTGATTTTTTTGCCTTCAATAATTCTTTCCATTGCTGTTTATTTTAATGTTCTGTTATTTCTTCATAATTCCTTCCTTTTTCTGACATGGTGGCAGAAACAAATGGAATGTGTGTGCCTTTAAGCAGTACATTCCAGTAAATCCAACGAAAAGCAAGTTTGCCCATGTGGTTCATACGGTTTTCTTTGAGTAAACTCAGTGGGCCAATGCCGGCGAATGGGAAGGAGCCTTCCACTGGCTCATGGGTGTAATTAAAATCTATTAGCAGTGCTTTGCCATTACCGGTTTCAATAAAGCAGTTGGCATGCCCGTCAAATTCTTCTTTCAAAGGCTCCTTGTTAATGAAATGAAGGATATTGCCGGTGAGTATCTCCGCTTCAAAGTGGGCCACAGAACCTGCTTTTGAAGCTGGAATGTCGCTGGCGTCGCCGAGTACAAAAATGTTGTTATAATTTTTAGCCTGCAATGTAGCTTTATGTGTAGGCACATAATTAAGATCATCTCCCATACCTGAACGGCCGATCAGTTCATCACCCTTGTTAGTAGGTACAGTGACAAGCAGGTCAAATGCTATTTCTCTGCCTCCGTAATCAATAATTTTTTTGTTCTCATTATCTACCCGTTCAATGGCAAAGTCGCTTTCAATATGAATGTTCTTTTCTTGTAATAAATGCTCCAGAGCATCGGTGGCTTTGGGTTTTGTAAATGCCCCGCTCAGAGGTGTTACGTAAGTAATCTCCACCTGATCGCGCATGTGCTTATGCTTGAAAAAGGAGTCGGCCAGGAAAGCAAATTACAGGGGGAGCTACCGGACACTTGATAGGCATTTCAGTAATATGTACTACCAATTTACCGCCTTCCCATTCACGCAATTTGTCGCGAAGGGCGAGAGCTCCTTCAAAAGTATAGAAGTCAAAAACTGATTTTTTCCATTCTTCAGCTTGCATACCTTCTGTTTCTTCCGGTGCAATCTTGGTACCTGTAGCAATAATGAGGATATCGTATGCAAGTTCCGTTCCGTCAGCTAATTTGATTTTGTTTTCCTTTGGTTGAATTAAATCGATTTTTTGTTTGATGAGTTGAACACCTTTTGGAATAAACTCCTCTATGGTTTTGATAATATCTTTGGGAGTATAAATGTCAAAGGGCAGAAATAAGTATCCCGGCTGATAATGGTGTTCCTCTTTTTCATCAATTATAGCGATATTCCATTCAGGATGTTTCAAGTGGTGAATCATGTGGTTGGCCATCATGGTTCCTGCAGTACCTGCTCCGAGTATAACCAGATTTTTCATGGATTCGTATCTTATTATTTCAATGTAAGATTCAAATAAAAAACCAGTTCACTCTATGAGCCCTATCAGCTTATCCACTGACTTTAGTCATGCTTTACATTTTCGCAAATATTGTCTGGTATGAATTAATAGGTTTATTTATTATGCACTTGGGCTGTAGCAATGCATTGTTGCAAGGTCCATGTTTGGGCATGAGTGCTTAGTAATCCTGCAAAAAGCAAAAGCAGGATTAAGTAATGTTTGTGAATATTCGCTAACTTCATGGTTCAAATTTTTTTATTTCAATAGGACTAGTTGGGATTTTAAAGAAGCGAAAAGCCAATGTTTCACATTAGGTGATATGATTACATAATCACCGGATTCTAATGCTACTTCAACTTCATTCTCATCTTTATACGTAACCAACCCGCTGATACAAAGCAACAATGAGGGTGTTTTAGTGATATGTTCTTTAAGTGTGCCATTTCTTTGCAATTGTATGGCAGTTGTTGTTCCAAGTTCACCCTTAAATTAACTTACTGATGAAACTTCTTTTTCCTGGTTATGAATTTCTATAATGTTCATTGGAAATATTGATTATAAGTTGAAAATGATGCTTGAAGAGTAGCTATAATCTCATTTGCTTCCTCTGTTGTGGTAGCATTTGATAATGATTCAATTAGTTCCATATGCGGATGTAACCATTTGTGCAATTCATCATGACTTTCACCTTGCATTGTGCAGCTTTTTATGAGTCCGGTGTTTTTCTCCTTTAACTTCTTCGCAAGTGTGTTGTAGTCAGAATTTCCGCATTCAATATACTGTGTCAAAATGCTTTCAGCTTCTATAATAAAAGGTTTCATTTCTTCATTGACAGACCATTTCTCTCCATTGCTGAGTTTAATTGTCTCGTTTTGTTCATCCTGGTTATGCTCTTTGTGTGCTTCAGTTTTTACTTCAGATTTGTTGTCAGTCGTATTTCCACAACTCATCGTAAAGCTGCTTATAACTATTATTGATGCGATAATTTTTAATGTGTTCATGATTGTTATTTTTAATTTTTAGTACGTAGTTTTTTGTTAAATAGGAGATAGGCAATGATTGTAAATACTAGAGTTATTGAAATTCTGAATACCATTGCGCCTATCGTTTTTGTTTCATAAATACCACCCGAATCAATGTGATAAAACAAGCCTGAAAGAGCAACAATTAAAATAATTGAAGAAATACTCAGCACTTTAGCCGTCCATTTCCTGCTTTTAATAAACCCATAAGTTGCTATTAAGTAAAGAATGCTACTGATGAAATTTGACCAAACAACAAACAGAACATAGTTGCCTTCTTTTGCTCTGATGCCAAATAAGTCAAAAATAACAGAGGTGCTTAGGAATAATGTCAGTAAACCAAATCCCGCTAAAATTATAGCGAGGAAATAGGGAGTTAGTTTTTTCATTAGGATTTGGTTTTTATGAGTGTTAAAAGGGATTGTATAATATTGTCTCCATTTCTAACAATGTCAAATTGAAAGTTTGCAACTCGCCATTTATACATTTGCAACCTGAAAGTCCCCATCACAATTTGAATTAATTCATCTGATGTGATTGCATTTGTAAATACTTTCTTTTGCTGTCCCTCCATAATAACAGGCATCAAGTGTTTCATTTTTACACCCATTATTTTCAATATTGTTTCGTTGATGCGCTGACTTTCTTCCATCAGTCCGTCAGAAAATACCGCAGCTACAAAGTGAGGGTTCTTTTGAAAGAAAGAAAATTGATTTTGAAACAGCGTTGTGAATTTTTCTTCAGGTGATTGTTCGGCAGAAATTGCATTAGTATAACGTTCATCCATACTGATAGCAAGATATTCAAGCAAGGCAATAATTATTTCTTCCTTGCTCGTAAAATGTCTGTAGATGGCGCTTTCCGAAAATTTCATTTCCTTAGCAAGGTTCTTAATAGTTAAACCACTTACACCTGAATCTGTCAGTATTTTACCTGCTGCTTCGATGATCTCGAGTTGTCTATCAGAAATTGTTTCCTTCATTTTTTATTTGTTAATAAATTTCATTTTCAAAAAGGCAATTCCCAGCCAAATCACAGAAGATGTCATTGCTATTGCTCCTATAATTACAAAAATCGGTGATAAACCAAAGTAAATCTCTGCCAGAATTCCAACAGGCATCAATATTCCTGTCAATGACAACCACGAAATCACCTTTACATTTTGAAGTTTATCACTAAAATGCATGAGAAGATAACCTATTAGTATATTTAGAAATGCGAAGAGGTTGCCGTGAACATGAGCCAACCTGCTTTCAAAATGTTTTCCGACACTGTATGAGTTTACCCATTCTTCCTTACCTGGAGCAAAGTCACGAAGATAAATTAGAAGAAATCCGTAAGCCATAAAAAGCCCCATTGTCAGAAAGCCGATCGCTATGTTATTTTTACCGTTCATCTTATTTATATTTATGTAAGTGAATATTCGCTCACAAAGCTAATTTAAATATATCTGATACTGCATCTATTTTTTGTTGAATTTTCAAAAGATGACGAAAATCATGTTTTGGGGATGAAAATTGGCTCTTTGCAGGATTTATAATTTGTCAATTTGGGATTTAGCAGACTTGCTGTGAAATGGTCAACCAGGAAAGGTTAAGGTAATTTGGAGGTAGTGTTTTATCCTTTTTATCCCAATGCAACATCAAGGAACATCATTGTGGCGAATCCTATCATGGCTCCAATAGTCGATAAGTCCGTTTCATTGCCTGCCTGAGAAGCAGGTATTAATTCCTCGACTACAACAAAAATCATGGCACCAGCTGCAAAAGAAAGGGCATAAGGTAATACTGGTTCAATTGTCAGAACAAGATATGCACCGAGTACTCCGGCGAATGGTTCCACAATTCCGGATAATTGACCGTAATTAAATGCCTTTAATCTTGAAAATCCCTCCCTTCTTAAAGGAATCGAAACGGCAGCACCTTCCGGAAAATTCTGCAAACCTATACCAATCGCCAACGCCATTGCACCAGAAAGCACTCCTACATCCGGATTATTAGCAAGTGCACCAAAAGCAACACCGACAGCTAGTCCCTCAGGTATGTTATGAAGGGTAATTGCCAGTACAAGTAAAACACTCCTTTGCCAGGTTGTTTTAACGCCCTCTGCTTTATCAATAGTTAAGCCTAAGTTAAGGTGTGGCAATAATTTATCTATAAGAAATAAGAATGCCCCTCCGGATAAGAATCCAACGAGTGCAGGCACCCAGGGTATTGTTCCGTTTTCCTCAGCCATTTCTATTGCTGGTTTAAGAAGGGACCAAAAGCTGGCAGCTATCATTACTCCTGCTGCAAAGCCCAGCATTGAATTTAGTATTTTGTTATGGATAGTTTTAAAGAAAAAAACCATTGACGATCCTAGAGCAGTCACACCCCAAGTAAACAGCGTTGCAAAAAGAGCAAGCAACACAGGATTATATTCAAGTAAAAATTCTAGCTCCATATTTCTATGTTTGATCCGGACTGCAATGGATAACGCAATTATTGTTCACAGGCTTTCTTATCTAAGATGAGTTCTATAGATTTACCACCACATGATTTTGTCATGATTTTTGCATCTTAAAAGCAAAAATAACGCCAAAACTGTGCACTTTTGTTTCTTTCCCGCGGATTGCATCCGGGGTTACAAGATTTTGTCCACTCTGAGGCAATGAATTTCGCCAATTCCGACTTTGAGATGAACCATTGAACTCAGGTTATCTATGTATTTACGTTTTAAGATTGATTAAAGAAATGTGTTGCAATATTTAAAGGACGCATGGTATACCTTTTTTTCTGCCGATGGCCCCCGCTCTTGCTGAGAATTTCCTTTAGTAGCTTTATAGTATCGACAATGTAATCACCTTTATTAAGCATTACACATTCAGCTTTAGCAGCATGAGCAGCATCAGTAATTTCACTTCGGGTAGCAATACCGGATTTATTAAAGGATTCGAGGACTTGTGTGGCCCAAATAACCGGAGCATGCGCAGCTTCACAAATCCATAGTATCTCATCCTGTATCTCGCTTAAGCGCTCAAAACCTATCTCAACTGCAAGGTCTCCTCGTGCTATCATCACACCATATGATTCATCTTTCATGGCTTCGAGCAACAAGGAGGGAAGATTAATTACAGCATCAGGCGTTTCTACCTTTAAAATTAGCTTTGGTTTGCTTTCATATTTACTGAATATTTCCCTAATCAATATAAGATCATCAGGTTTACGCAAAAAACTGCAGCCGACGATATCAGCGTATTGGGCAATAAATGGAATTGCTTTTAAATCAGCATTGGTAAGTGCCGGCAGATCGATGTGAGTGTCTGGGAGATTTAATCCTTTATCTTTTTTTATAAATGGTTTTTTTGATGAGATCCTTGTAATTTTCAAATATTGAGCCTCATTTTTCAGAATTACTATCCCTTCAATTTTACCATCATCAATAATGATCCGCTCACCTTCTTTTAAATTTGTAAAAATTCCAATTTCATAACAGGCAATTGCAACTTCATTGTGTTTTACTTCTGTTCCGGTTTCAACCAACAAAATTTCCATCTCTATATTCACTTTCAATTTGCCACTTTTCTTTCCTTTTCCAGGCAAATCCACGCGCATTTTTGGTCCCGCAATATCCATGTATATTTTGCAGGGAATTCCACTTTTATCTGCTGCCTCATGCACTGCTTCAATCAATGTCAACCAATTTTTTTCATCGCCATGCGCACAATTAATTCGTGCTACATTCATTCCTGCAACTATTAGGTTCCCTATTAAAGGGATATTATCTTCAAAGGAGGTATCAAGTGTAACCATGATATGCGGAATAGAAGCATCTTTTTTATCTCCAAATAGATTGTAAGTGAATTGATTTAATTCATTTTGTGCACTATAAAAATCAGAAGCTGATATTTCATTTTCTATTAATGTGGCACCCAGCCTTTGTCTGACAGATTGGATTTGTTTCAAAATATGACTTTCTGAACTTGCCAGACTTGACAAGCCAGCCTGGTGCAGGTTATCCTGTAATAAGCGAATGTCTTCATTTCTAAGAGCAAGATATTGGATCAGATTTTTGGCACTATTTTGTTGCAAAATATGCAGTCCGGAAATAAGCTTTATGCGATTTGAACTCGCATCAGATATTTTCTTTTCGAGCACCTGAAGATCGACTTGAAGTTGTTTAAGGTCTTCCATGAAAGTGTTAAAAATATACTAATTTAGTTATGACTGCCTGAGCAGGATTTTGAAGATATACGAAGGTGGCGGTTTTGAAGATATTGAATTTTGAATATGCCTGCTTAGCAAGCTGCATAATGATTTATTCCGGCACAAAATTATCAAATGATTGAATTGAATTCTTTTCACAAAAGTATTCCGGGAAAAGTTTTGTAAATATGATCTTAAACACGCTCGTTAATGATTTAAATCACTGAAAGTAATACATAAAAATATTGTGGTAGAAGGTGGTTTTAGTGTTGCGATAACAAATTGGCTCTCTGAAGAGTATGAGTCCGTCAAATATGCAATGGTAATTCTTTCCTGCTCATTTACGTAAAAGACTTGCTACTTGTATAAGGGAGGTAGTTTAAAACAACAAATAATTAGGTTATATGTCGTTTTTACACTGTTTCTGTTTTTCCACTAACGAAATACATTTCCATTTCTCCTTTTCCTTTCGCTTCAATTTTACCCCGGCTTTCAAAAGCGAAATCAGGGTCATCTTTTAGCAATTCAAAAGTTGCCTGGCTGATGTTGACTTTGCCCACTTCGCCATTGCTTTCCATGCGACTGGCAGTGTTAACTGTATCGCCCCAAATATCGTATTGGAATTTTTCACGCCCACAATTCCGGCTACAACCGGACCGGTGTGAACCCCAATGCGTATTTCAAAATAGGGAAGGTTTTGTGCTGTTTTTTCAACTTTTCCATTTTCAATAAAATCCCGGATCTCCAACGCAGCCATAACCACATCTTTAGCGTGGGTAGCATTTGGAGTAGGCAAACCTCCGGCGGCCATATAAGCGTCGCCGATGGTTTTTATTTTCTCGATACCATATTTCTGCATAATTCTGTCGAAAGCTGAAAAGCAGTGGTTTAAGTCTGCCACCAATTCTTTTGGTGTCATAGTTTCCGACATTCCGGTAAAGCCTTTAAAATCCGTGAACAAAACCGTTGCATCATCAATGAGTTTTGCCTCAGCTTCGCCCTTAGCTTTCAATTCTTCCGCCACCTCAGCAGGAAGGATATTGAGAAGCAGCTCTTCGCTTCTTTTTTCTCTTTTCCTATCTTGTTTCGTTGCCCCAAAAATACCCCGGCGAAAAGCAGCATCACGGTAAAGCCGGCTATAAAACCATTTCGGGTCATTTTCTGCCGTTCCAGTTCCTGCGTTGCAATAGCATCCTTCTTCTCCTGTTCAGCTTGAGCGGCCGCTTCCTTTTGATTAAATTCGTATTGCATTTCAATGCGGGTAAGCTTCCTGGTGTTTTCCTCATTGTAGATACTGTCTCTGAGCACAATCATCTTCTCATAATATTCTAATGCTTTGGTGTTGTTGCCCATGGCCTTGTAGGTATCATACAGGCATTGGGAGGCATTTTTTTGCCAGTCTAAAGCGCCAATTTCTTTGGCCAGCTCCAAACCTTTTTCGCAATAGTTTAAGGCCAGTTTTGACTTGCCTTGTTTTTGGTAAATGATGCCTATATTGTTCAGGCAAGCAGCGATGCCGTTTTTATCCTGGATTTCTTCCCGAAGTGCCAACGCCATTTCGGAGTATTCCAGGGCGAGGGGATAGTTTCCCTGATCTATGTAAATGAGGCCAATATTATTCAGGTTATTCGCCAACAACTTTTTGTTTCCAAGTTCTTCGTTTACCTCCCGTGCCTTACTCAAGTATTCTAAAGCTCGTGGGTAATTGTTCAGACTTTGGTAAACAATACCAATATTGTTCAGGCTATTTGCGATGGTGTTTATATCGCCAATTTCTTCCCCTGCCGAAAGGGACTTTTCATAGTACTCTAAGGCACGGAGATAATCTCCCTGATCATCGTAAATCATCCCAATACTGTTCAGACAATTTGCTATGCCTTTAAGATTGCCGGTTTCCTCCATTAGTGAAAGAGATGTTTGGTAGGATTGCAGGGCTGCGGGGTAATTACTTTCTTTTTTGTAAACATTGCCAATATTCATGAGGCTATTAATAATGCTGCGTTTGTCACCCATTTCTTCTGCTATTGCAAGTGACTTTTCGTAGTATTCTATCGCGAGCGGGTAGTTGTCCTGGTTGGAATATATAAGACCAAAATTGTTCAGGCTGCTGGCGATGCCTTGTTTATCGCCAATATCTTCGAAAATTGCCATTGATTTTTCGAAGTATTCCAGTGCAAGTTTATAGTTACTCTGAACAGTGTTTGCTATGCCCTGAATATTGAATCCAACAGCAGCCGCTTTTATGTATTTTTGATTTTTAGCATAAACATGCAGTTCTTCTGCCAGGAATGCGGCTGAGTCAGGCATTAAGAAAAGGTAAGCATTCCAAATATAGTCTTTATAGGCGTTTACTCTGTTGGAGTCAGGTTGCGATTGGTCTTGCCATACGGTAAATAAAGAATCTAAGTTTTGGGAGTCCGCATTCTTACTCAGCAAAAAAGAAACGGATAACAGAATAATGCGGGTGATAAATGCTTTGTTCATGTGCAGGCCTTATGTTTAATCGTTATTATTTTGATCAACATTTTTTATCTGCGCACATTTCAGCGACTTGCAATTATACAAATTAATTCTCACCAGTTAAAGAAAAGGGAAATCTCATTTTCCAAGTAAAGAGTTTGTCAAATCCATCCCAATTCTTTCACAGTCATTTCACTTTCGACAGTTCCTGTATGTAAAGTGGCTTTTGGTTCAAAAAGAAGGTTAAATACAATTTCTCCATTTGTATGAGGCCTGTGTTCCACACCTTTGGGAACAATTAGAATTTCACCCTCCTTAACTTCAACTGTTCTTCCATCCCGAAAATCCATCAAAAGAGTTCCTTTAAATACCATAAAAAGTTCATCTTCGTTTTCATGGCTATGCCAAACAAACTCGTCTTTGAGTTTACAAAGTTTCACATATTGTCCATTGAGTTCTCCGATAATGTGAGGTGTCCATCGCTTTTCAAACAATGAAAACTTGTCCATAATGTTGATAGCATTGATTTCTTGCATGTTCTATATTTAATTAGGGTCATGTCGTTTCTTTTGCGCGGCAAATTGCAATGTATACACTTACCAGGCTCAACATTTAACGAGCTGTAGCTAATGGCTCACTTTCTTTCATTTGTTCGACTGCCTGCTTTACAGCAACAGCGTTAGATGTTGGAGTAAATTTGAAGTATTCGTTGAATTTCGAACTGTCGAAGTAATAATCTCTGTCATATTGATAATTCATTTCTGCCAATTCTTTCATGATAGGCACAAATAATCCGATTACCTTCACCAGCCAATTCGGTAGGACAGTAAATTTATTTGGTTTACCTAATTCATTGGCAAACAGCTGTATCCATTCTTCTCCGGTAATTCTCTGCTGATCAGTTGGTAAATTCCAAATCTGATTATATGCTTCCGGGGTATTTCCAAGGATTGCAGTCCCTTTAGCAAGATCAGGAACAAAGCCTATGCTATGAACAATTTTAGCATTACAAAACCATTGTGCTTTTTTGTTTATTACCAGATTGTCATAGACCAGATTCATAATGACACTGTTCTGTCTTGAAGTGCCTCCAAAAAAATCCGGTGCTCTTGCAATGATAGCCTGCAATTGATTTTTTTTAATATTCTCCAAAATAAGCCTGTTTACTTCAGCTCTTATCTCACCTTTTTTGCTTACGGGACTTATTGGAGAGTTCTCTGTTATATGGTTTACATTATTGCCCCCAATGGCATAGACATTGTCGAAAAAAACAAGTTTTGAATTGTATTCTAAGCATGCATCAATTACATTTTGAATAAATGCAGGCCAAAGTTCTTTCCAGACACTTGTCTTATAAGGAAATCCAACAACTACATATGTTATAGCTGAACCTTCAATTGCCTTGAATACCTCCGATTTTTTACTAAGATCAGCCGGAAAAAGAGAGTCTGTTTGATTTACCTTTTTGGGATTTCTATTCACTAACCTTATATCTGATGTATATGCTGTTAGTGCTTTTGCTAGTTCGATACCAATAGCACCACCTGCTCCTAAAATAGTTTGTTTCATGTTTGTTAAAAAAAATTTTTTTGTTAATTGTAATTTGATTGTGCCCTGCTTTGGCGAAAATGTTATAAGACCTTGAATTAAAGCTTAGATCTCAAGTCCATACTTTCATGAATAATTCTTGTGATTTCAATCTCAGCGTCTGCAATTTCGTAAAATTGTTAATGTAATAAGAAAAATATTTCTCAAGTTCCTACCCTTTAACTAACGTTTTCATATACTCCACTAGCCTGTTCAAAGTCTGTTTGCCACCTTCAATTGCATTTACCTTTTTGTTTAATTCGTCAATAATTGCTTTTGACTTGAATATTGACTTCATTGTTAAAAGTGTTTTTCCTCCTTCAAGCTCTTCAAATAAAATGGTAACTGTGAAGTTGTACTCCTCGCTTCTTGCACCGGAATGCTTGTAGGTGAGGAGAGAAGGCTTGATCACTTCTACATACTCGATTTTGTTATCCCAATCCTGACCCATACCATGCATGACAAAGTCCCATATTTTACCCGGCTCAACACTCATTGATTTGGTAGTCAGTGTAAAACCGTCCGGTCCCCACCATTCTTTTATATGCTCCGGATTAGTCCATACTTCCCAAACCAAATCCCTGGGAGCGTCCAGAAATCTTGTATGAGTAATAATGTTGTCTTCATGTTTGAATGTGTTGTACTGTTCCATTTTTCTATTTTTACTTCTTTTGAATTTTATCCAGATATGTTTCCAATGCGTCAAATTTATTATCCCAATGATTCCGGTATTGCTCAACCCAATCTGTGACCTCCTTTAATTTTGCGAGATTGGCTTCACAGTATCTTTCCCTGCCTTGTTTTTTAATTTCAATAAGACCGCAATCATGAAGGTATTGTACATGCAGTGATACTGCCTGCCGGGTGATATCAAACTCACTGGCAATAGTATTTACGTTAAGTGATTTGTTGGCAAGCATACCTATGATTTGCCTTCGGGTTGGATCTGCTATTGCCTGAAAAATGTCTCTTGATTGTGTCATTATACGCAAGTTATTACTTGCAAATTTATGTGCAAGATTTGACTTGCGCAAATGTTTTTTCAAATATTTTTTAAAAGGGGAGAAGGTGATAGTAATTCAGTAGCATTACCCTGATTAATTAATAGTCACTACTAGATAGCCTTTTTAATTCACATTTTTAGGAGCACTGGCAGGTTGTTGTTCTTCACCGGTTTCAGGTGGCATTGGTGCATATGGTACTTCCGAAGATTTGGGCGATAGCAATATCCATAAAAGGACCGCAATCATTACTCCGATAATGAGATAAACTGGTAGACGGGATTTCTTTCTCTCTGATTTCATCTCTATCATTTTACCTGCAAATTCAATATCGGCATTAAAGATATATCCCGCCTTGGGCACCGTTTCTATTATTTTTTTTTCATGATCGTTAAATAACTTGCGTAAAAAAGAAATAGCTTGTGTTAATCCCTCATCCCCTCCACCATAACCTTTCCATATTGCTTCAATAATTACCTCTCTGTTGATGACCTGTCGGGGATTTGCTGCCAGGAGACACAGTAATTTCATGAGTCTCGGTTCCAGCTTGATTTCGTTTACCAGATTCTTCTCAGGCAAAACGGTATAAGCATTGTTAATTCTGAAATTTTCCATAGCTGCAATACTATACTGTTTTTGTGAAAATTAAAGGATCGTCCTTAAAAAAAAGCTTGTCTAAAGGTTTTCTAAAGGTTTAATCAACCAGCTTCAGCTAATGAGCAGTTTACATTTACTGCAACTAAAAAAACGTATATGTTAAAATTATTGTGTTTTCTATTACTGTTGTCTCATTCCTATTCACAAGCTCAGCTGCCATCGATCGACGGTTATTGGCGGGGTGCAGTTTCACGGGATGGTGCCATTCAATTAATAGAGTTTACTTTCAGCGCTCATGGCGATTCGCTGAAGGCTATCTACAATCTGCCAGATCTCGGCATGTATGAAGAAGAGGCCCCGCTTGGTGCAGTTACTGATAGTAGTTTCACTGTTAAAACTTATATGGGAATTTTTGAGCTTACCATTAATAATGAGCATGATGAAATAACAGGGATTAATCATGCCTGGAAACCAGTGCCATTAAAATTTCATATTAAAAAGATGGTAGTGCCCTTACCTGAATATGAAAAAAAAGAGGTCGAAATTATCATTGCGGATACTGAGATTAAAGGCAGTTTATATAAACCACTGAACCGTGAAAAACATCCGCTGCTGATCATTGCTCATGGAGCAGATAATCCTTCAAGAACAAATTGGGTTTACCGATATTACGCCTATCTACTGGTTAATTATGGTTATGCTGTCTTCATTTACGACCAACGGGGAAGCGGTGCTTCGGGAGGGAAAAAGGATGCAGATTTGAATATGCATGCAGTCGATCTTGTTGCAATTGGCAAGCATTTCTCTAAACAAGCTGAAATAGATCCGGGAAGAATGGCAATCATTGGTGAAAGCAGGGGAGGGTGGGTTGCACCCATGGCTGCCGGCATGTCAAATTATTTTAAGTCACTTATTTTAATACAAGGTTCCCCCAAGAGCCCGATTGATCTGGAATACGATGTCATAAAGTCATCATTGCAAGACCGTGGATTCAGTCAATCTCAGATAGATTCTGCCATTAGTTATGCCGGCTTATATTTCAAAACTGCCAGAAACCCTCACTCGTGGGAGCAACTGGTAAATGAAAGGAAAATGATAGAAGATCGCGAATGGGCTGAACAATTGCCAAAATCTGATAGACTTAATGATGAAAACATGCTGTGGTGGAAAAACAATGATGTTGATCCTGCGCCATATTTAAAGAAACGTAAAGCAAGCATACTTGCTATTTATGGTACTGCAGATATTTATGTGCCTGCAAACGATAATGCTCCGCTCATGAAATCTTATCTGAGCGAGTCTGCTAAGGCTTATAAAGTATTAACTATAGCCGACTTGCCTCACAGTCTTTACTTTTATCAATCTCTGTTCGGAAATGAATTTAGCTGGCCCGAACATTTTTGGATTTGGCCAAAACGATCGGAAGAGATGGACACAGCAATAGTTGAATGGCTTAAGCAGACACTATAGACGATTCCCATTCAGAACGTCTTCCGGTTTTAATGCGTTAAGCTTGTAAAGACAATTAAGGCTAAAATGCAATGTTATGGCTGGTGATTTCGGCATAGGGGCGCTCATGGGCCAGCAAATGGTGTTCCAAATATACCGACTGCAAGTTCCGCCCAAATCAGGAAGAATACGAATAATATCGCTCCACAAACTAGAATTCTGTTATTCATATTTTTTACTTTTCTCAATACCAGTTCACAAGTTAAAGCTGTGACTGACAAGTAAAAAGCCCATAACTATGAAATCGAAAATACCCCAATCAACGTCGGTAGTAAATTGCATGGCAATAAGTGGGAAGAGCAATAGCATTAGTGCAGATGTCAGGAGAATGGATAAGCGTTGATTTTTCATTGAATTATATTTAAAAGAACTTTGTTATACAAAGTAACATATAATTTTGAAAATCACCAAGCTTTTGTTTGCAAAAATTAGATTGTTTTTTTTTACAGTCGGAGCACTACTGAATGGAACCTATAATTAGCAACTACCTGATGAGGGGAAGATTAAACAAATTTATTGAAATCGAAATCTAATGGCAGATTAACGAATAATCATTTTGGGGTATAGTATCAAGGCTTAGCTCAAAAATTGCGGTTTTCTATCTTATCCTTTTGGCACGCTTCAAGTATCACAAAATCCCGGTTGAGATTTCGTGATACCTGCGCGAGCAACTTACATTTTGACGATTCTACCGCTGTAAATGTTTCTTTCATTCAGGGCCAGGATCTGAT
This sequence comes from Saprospiraceae bacterium, assembly GCA_016706365.1. GTDB lineage: Bacteria > Bacteroidota > Bacteroidia > Chitinophagales > Saprospiraceae > SLDF01. Next base: position 30,673 of record JADJJU010000012.1, on the reverse strand, counting down.
ATATTCCGGAGGGAAGCGGACTTAGATCCAAATTTTGACCCGGTTCCAGCAAGTGACTGCCAATCATCCTGCCAGTTGTATCGAATAAATGTACAGTCAAAGTCTCCTCCATTCCAAATTTCACTATACCGTTCGTTGGATTTGGTGACAAAGATAAGGCAATTACTGGCGTCGGTTCATTCGGGACTGAGGTAAGCCCATTGTAGTAATAATACTTTTTGCTGTCCAGGGACCAGGTTTCAGTGGCTTCATTAAATAGAAAGTTTACTTCCACAGCCAGGTTTTGACCCTCAATATATAAGTATGTGGGACGCTCCGCATCTGCAGGGACTCCTTCTGAATAGTAGGTAATGAATTTTGAACTAAGACGTTGTTCCTCATCATATTCATGATCAATGGTAATGGAAAGTTGCCAGTTTTCAATTTCCAGGTTCCATTCCATGATACTGTGTCGTGACAATATTCCAAACGGAGCGTAAAGAAACGTTTCACGACTTTCAGGAATGAAATTATCGCCCTCCAGGGCATAAACTACCGCTGCCGTAAGCAAATGATTCATAAAAGTGTTCTCTGTAAGTCCACTTGGTATTTCTTCACCCTCAAAGATTGCGAAGCTTTCAATAATATGATTGTCGCCCTTGTCATCGTAGTAATAGGCATCTCTAAAAAGGATCGGTTCTCCCAAAAATCCAATGGACGAGTAACTCTCGAGGATCTTGTTTTGGTTATCGTAAACATTCCAGGAGGTCAATTGTACTACCCAATCCATGCTGTCCGGGCTCCACTGTGATACTGCAAATGAATCAATTAGGGTGGACGAGTTACCATGGTAGAAGGTCTCTAATTTTGAATCCGGCACCAGCGCACCTGTCAATGAGTCGTAAGTCTGGGCAAAAACTTCAACCAAACGATCCTGCTCATCATAAATGGATGTTATATGACTTATATTAGTCCATTCATCAAGATTACGTTCGGAATTGATTTCAATCTTGATATTTGTTTCGGGATAAGTGTACACGGTTCTGAACAATGCCGTACTGTCAGCCAGGTTGCTTTCAGCAAAACCGTAAAAAGTAATAGTCGAGTCTAATTGCAATGCGCTTAATCGTGGTTTTGGTGACTGATTTCCTCCATGGCTTTGAGGATCGAATCCTGCTTTATTCAACAGGTATTCAACTTTTTGAGGAAAAGCATTCCATTGTTGCTTGATGCTGGGTGCGAGTGGTTGCGCTCCGGCGAAACCGGGTAATATTACGGCTATCAAAGCCAGTAAAAAGGTCAAAGTGCTTACATTCTTTTTCATAACTAGGGGTGATTTCTGTTTTAATAATATCCCAAAGTTATGGTCAGACATCCGCTAAGGCCAAATAGAGATTGCTCAATCGACTAATTGAAATGACGAATGGCAATTAGTGAGGGATGAAAGAATTGCGGATCTTCTAAGCAATGCCGTGAAGTTATTCGTGAATGGTGCCACTTAGAAATGGTTATGCCCCTTGTTTCAAGAAGTACTTAAGTGTCTGTTAAGTAACAACAGCTCTTATTAAATGTGGTCGGAGAGGTCCGCAGGATGGATTAAATGTCAATAAACAGATTGAAGGTCATCCAATAACTATGTCTCGTTTTATTATTTAAAAAAGAATTCACTCTATAGTCCAGGCCTGATTCAATTTTGCAAAGCCAAGTAGAGGAATCAGTCTGATTTCAAGATCATATTCCATTGCCTGAAAGCTATTGATGTATTCATTATTCAATTTTAAGTAAAATTCTCCCGGGTCAACTGATTCTCCATTCAAAGGTATTTCTGCTGTAATTCTGTACCGAAATCTGATTTCCGGTTTTTCTGCTTTGGAAAATGTTTGGTCACTTAAAAGTCGGTGTGCCAGGCGATATCCTGACATTTTTTGAATTATCACATACTGCTGTATAAATCGATGAAACACTTCAGCATCTTCAAACCGAATCAAATATCCAGCGGCAATTCTTGAATTTAGACCTACTTTTTTCGCAGCTATAAGGGAAAAATCTGTGAGTATATAATCATACTCATTGTCAGTATTCCCATTGATCTCGCCCCGACGGAAAAGTTGTCTGGACTCCAATTTTGCATTTAAAGACCAGTCATTATCCAGCTTCCTGTTCAGATTCAATGAAGGCAGCGCCCCAAACTGATAAGTGCTTTGAGAATATACATCACAGTGAAACAGCAAAAGCATCAATACTGGAATGAGATATTTTATTTCAGTATTCAAGGTGGCTGCTGTTTTTAAAAACGATTTTTGATTTGGAGATTAGCTTGCCTTTTTCATTGAATAGATATTCAAAAAGATTGACATCCTTATCCTGATGGCATTTGACGATTATTTCAAAGTTAGTTTTAAGCTCTTCACGTTTTTTGCCATTGATAAGAATCGACAATAAGTCTTTTTCAGTTCCCGTATATTGTTTTTGTACCTTTTGAATCTTAAACTTAGAACAGTCTGATTTGAACTGCTCTGAAACCATTGCTGATACATCCGGTGGAATGTTCTTCCACTTCTCTTCCATTTCAGTATCTTCTACATTTCCAAGCGTATCAAATTCGATACTATACTTTGTTTTGTTGTATTTGAATTTTGCTTCAATGCTTTTTCCTGTCAATCCTTCCTCCATATACCATTTCACTCTGGCATTATTGTTTAGAGAATCAATAAATAGCAGTGCCTTTGACGGAACATCTCTTTTTTTGATCCTACTTTCCTTCTCAAATTTATCCTGAGCAAATAGATCGCTGGTATAAGTTAAGCCTATCAAAAGTATCAGATAAAAAATTTTATGCATCTATTTTCAGTTTCATCATTTAACTCTTAAGAATATGTTTTGGTTTATCTTGTATACAAATATAGCGAGGCTGCATGCTACTTCACTGGAAATTGAAGTATAAAAACTGACCCTTTACCCGATTCAGATTCTGCGGTTATTGAAGCAATGTATGGATTTACCCACATCACTGCTTTTCAGGCTAAACTGTTACATTGCAGGAGGAGTAAATTTTTGCAGATTCAATGATCCGTCTACCAACGCCATGCCTGAAAACAGTGCGGTTAGATGTATACATGTTAATTTAACGTGAGTTCGACAGATTATGAGGCTTTTTCGTTTTGTCACCATTTTTGCTTCTTTTAAGCAAAAATGCCGCCAAAACGATTCATTTCTTTCACTCAACCCCGGATTTTCATCCGGGGCTAACCGTTGGTAAACCCCTTTTCGGGGTTTTTGATATATTTTTCAATCTCATTTATCTTCATCGAGCTCAGGTTAATTTATCATCACCGAATAAATCTATTCCGTTGTTTTTCCGTCAAATTCTTCCCCGGTTTTCTCTGCATCTTCTTTTGTCAGCTTTACAGTATCAAACTTGTGGTGAGGAGGGCTATATATAGTATACATTTTCAATTCAGATACTGTATCTATATTAATGACATTGTGCTTAGCGCCTGCCGGTACAATGATAACATCTCCATCTTTCACATGGTATTCTGTTCCATCAATTATACATTTTCCTTCGCCGCTTTCAAAACGGAAAAATTGATCGGTTTCCTTGTGCGTTTCTTCTCCTATATCTTCTCCAACCTTCAGACTCATCAGAACAAGCTGGAGATGTTTATCTGTGTATAATACTTCACGAAAGTTAATATTTTCCACTGTGTCTCTTTCGATATTACTTTTAAAGCTTTTCATTTTATTAATTTTAATTAACTGTGAACAAAGGCTGAATGTAAATTTGTTCACACTGGTAATACTTATAAAATTGAAGGAAAGAGTTATATAATTCACAGGATATTGTCTAAATCGGCTGTTGTATGTTTGGTGTTGGTTTCTGTATATTATTGTGGAGACTGGTTTTGAATATCCTACCAGGGTCCATCCTTCTTAACCTGATAGAATCCCGTCCCGTCAAATCGATATAGACCTTGCCCTGAGCCCCACCACATATTTCCTGATTTGTCCTGATACATACTTTGAACACAGCAATTCAAGCCGTCAGCAGGAGTGAAGACGGTAAATACTTCCGGATCAGATAGGGGTAGGGAAGGGTCAAACCTGGTTGTGCTACCACGTGCGGTTATCCAAACTATACCGGATTCTTCTATATATATGCCCCAAAATTCAGTTCCGCCTAATCCGTCTTTGGCCGTGTATTCAGTAAATTTCATTCCGTCATACTTGCAGATACCGTTTTTAAAAGTAAACCAAATATTTCCGGATTGATCTTCGGCAATGCCTCCAGCATAGTTTTCTCCCAAAGCTTCCTTCTCTGCAAAATGCGTAATGGATTTTCCACCTGAGAGTAAAGCTGAAGGGTCATAGAGAAAGACCCCTTTGTCAGATGTTGCAAACCAAATATTACCATTACTGTCTTCCAGGATGCCGGCAACATTGATATGAGGGAGATCCTGAAATAATGAAAAGCTATCAGCATCCCGATCATACCGATAAACACCTCCATGTGTGCCCACCCAGATATTACCTGATTTGTCAACAAGGATACCTTTGCGGGTGATGTCTATATGATTAAGTCCATCCTTTTGATTATAATTTCTAAAGTTCTTGCCGTCGTATTTATACACTCCCTGATCTGTCCCAAACCACAGGTTACCAGCTTTGTCCTCATTGATAGCATATACCGTGTTGTTGATAAATCCATCAGGATTGGAAAAGTAGGTTAAGGTTTTTACATCATACCTCACGACGCCTTCGCCAAGGGTACCAAACCACAAATTCCCTCTTGAATCCTGAAAAATGCTCCGGATATATTGACTGATTAAGGTAGTATCAAAATCAGGGGCAAAAGGAACTGCTTTAAAGCTTTTGATTACAGTGGGACCTGGATTTGGAGTAATTGGGTCTTTAAGTGGATTGGCTTTTTCCTGACCTTTGCAGGAGGTAAATAATGTCAAAAAGTAGAAAAGTATTATTTTATTCATGTTTTGTCTGTACTTAGTGTTAGCTTCAAATGTTGGCAATCATAACTTCATTTCTCAATAGGTTAAATTACGTTTCCTTTGCTTATGAGGGTTATTGTTTTTAGTTTAGTATGATTCAGGTAAAAAGATCAAAAAAGTACCTCCAATTCAAATCCACCTAAAACGTCATCGTCATCCAGGATGGTTTGTCGGAAACCGACACACCTGAACGATGTATAAGGTGGTACCCTTATATTTTATAAACCCGGAATTAAATGCCAGCCAGAGAATGGTTTTACTGTGGCGCAATTTGGTCCTCCGTCTTTACTTGTCCCCGGGACCTTTGTTTCAAGAATCAAAGAGGAGTCAGACAATAATAGCTGCATAGTTTCAGATGAAATATCTCTCAATGGAATTTTCAATCGACGACCCCAAACCGAATCCACCTGACCTGCATAAGTTCCAATATCAATGTAAATGAAGCGTTCGTTTTTGGGACCCTGAACAAAGGGACCTGTAAAATTTGGCAATGGGGTTTTACTTTCTTTTACTGAAATTTTAAACTCAAAGCTTAGATTATTATTATTGGATCTTTGCTTTTGAATTGTTTCATATTTGCTTCCGTTGCCTTTTTGAACTCCAAAGTCAACACCAGTTGGGGGAGATTCCAATATAATTCTGATAGTTATTTCCTGATTCATTTTATGGTGGTCAAAGTTATTTAAAGGTTCAGTTCGTCCAGGGTTCTTTGTCTTTAGCATTCATAAATGTTCTTCATCTATATCTTCTATATCCTTGAATGACTTATAAAAAACTCCATTTCTAAATAGGAGGAATTGACCATTGAGTTCACCTGTGCCCGTCAATTCATTGCGAAATTTTGAAAGGTATTTTGAAGTCAGGTTGCTTCGGTAATATTTAGTATCTATTCCAAAAACAGGTCTTTCAGTTTTATAGTTGATCTCCATCTTTTCTGTATGGTAGTATTCAGCTACAATGAACAAATCAATTTTCTCCTTATTACATTTTTCCTGAACAAGGTTTAACGAATAACACAATTTGCCTGAACAATTAGGTCTCCATATGTAAACAATAGCATTACCTTCTTTTGGAAAACAGGAAGCAATTTCAGCAGCATTGGTTACATAGACTTTGGGTGTTTCATTTGTTTTTAGCTCACAAAGTGGGAACGAATTATCAGGTCTGGCAAGCAGGTTGGGATTGTCAGCTTTGGTTTTATTGTAATAACTGTTTAATCCTTGAAGGCTACCGTCAATAGAAATGAGACCGCAGGATGTGCAGAGGATAAGAGAGAGGAAGAATAGGAGAGTGGGGATTGGTCTCATTGCAGGTAGTATATATTTAAAGAGAAGATATATATTCTGTCCAAAACTTGTTGATAGCAGCTCTGGCTTCCTGATCGATGTTTGACTGATTTTGCGTTCCATTGGCTATAGCACCCGAAATACCACCTCCAAATTTAACTTCCATATTGGCTGCATTTACAATACCATCACAATTATGAAGTTTGAAATCTGTAATATCGCCTTCCTTTAAATGTGCAGATAAATCAACTTCTTCAAATGAGTTTTCTAACTCATCGCTAAAAAGTATATACGTTGGATGGTCAAATGCAACAAAACAATAGTCAAGAGCACTTGACTTCGCGTTATTGATGGTAGCTGCTACAATACAGGCAACCAGTCTTTTATTTTGATCATCATCGCTTAATCCTTGTCCTTTAAAAATTCTTTTCTTAAAAATTTTACCTCCGATATACGGCATTGCCATGAGTTTGTTACCATTCAACTTACCTAATTCGAAGCAGGCTTTAATGGAGTCTTCAACAGATTGAAGGGTGGGTTCATAGTATGTCTGTTCAGGAAAATAAGGGTTCATTGTTCCAGTTGCCGCATGAAAAATAGCAGTAATTTCCGGAGAAAGCTTCCCTGCGCTTGTCATAAGTGCGGAGCCAGCCGGCAATAATATTTTACTTTTCAGATCGGTAATACTTTCACTCGTCAATCCGGAAGTTTCAGCAAATACCTTGTTGTTTGAATTGTAAAATGTACTCATGAGATTGTAAAGTTTATTTTGTTGGATATTTATTGTCGGCACTCAATCCGCGTTTATTCATTTCCGCCAGCAATGCATTTCTACAAGCCATAACTACAGTTGCGCCATCCTCATCTTCGAGTGGATTCCCCTGACCCGGAAAATAAAATTCACGAACTTCCATCAGGCATAATCCTAAGTGGTTAGTACCACGTCCATTATTTCCATCACTCCAAACCATATCCTGGTGTTTTAAAATAGCACCATGTTCTAATAAATATGCATTTCCGCTTGCCCCAAGTGCGGCTTTCAATTCCGGGTGATCATCACTGAATTTGCATTTTAATATTTCAAACATTGCTTCTTCACCTGTTGAGTATCCACCATATTCACCGTCAAATGGAGTAGATTTATAGTCATTATTTTTTAGATGAAATGCAGCATCTCCGTCGATTGCAGCTTCAAAGGCCTGAACGATTTGGTTATTATTCCACCACTTCGATGCCTGATATGCAGCTTCAGCTGTGTGAAATCTATATTTAGCAGATCCTTTTAGTCCAACTTCAAAGCTTAGTGGCCAAAAATTTCCGAAGTAGGGAACTCCATACACATCATCCCAATCTGTGTTGTTTCCCGGGAAATAAAAACCAAGATAATCATACGTTTTCCCATTGATTATAACTTGCTGCGGATTTGCTTTCGATAGTGGATTCATAAGTAATTAATTGTAATTTAATTTATTCTCTCAGGACTTTTCGGAAATAGTATAGAATTCAAACTTACATTATTTTTGTGGCCCGAAGTGGAAAATATTTGTTCAGTCTACTTTTAGTATCAATCGGGTCCGAAACATCAATTGGATAATGAATAGTGGTTCCTTGTTATGTCTGTTTTGCTGTTTTAAACTCTACGGACAATCTTTTTGCAATAATTCTTCAGGGTAATTTTGTAGCCATTTTACTAATTGTTCTGTTACCCAAAGGTTGTATTCAACACTGTTCGTAATGCTGGATAGTAAGCTCATATTATATGTTTATTAACTATATATTATTACTTCTCCGTTTTAGCTATTGCGATGTAACGAATTCCATTTCTCAATTTTATAAGTTCCCGGATTAGCTTTGGACATTATATTCTCTTTCCAAAAATTCAATTCCACTTTTAAAAAGATCATTTTGTTGCTTTAAAAAGTCAAAATTTATTTTGTATTGTTCTGGAAAATTTCTGAACTCTTGGGCCATCCTTTTCACTCCTGCGGGACATAAATAAGCTGGTGAATTTCGCCCTACTGTACTTAATGAAGGAATCTTTCCATCAAATAATTCTTGTGGAACATTTATATCAAATAAGGTCTGAACTGCTTTGTTTGTCAATTGAATAAAATATGGAATACGAACAACCTTATATCCAAAATCATTGTATAAATTTGTGCTTTCAATGTCCTTTTCAATGATGTCAGGATTTGTATAATGCTGAAGACCGTCAAATTCGATTATAATTTTTAAAGATTCACTCCTATAGTCAGGTCGTTTTCTATAACGGTGACCATTAACTTCTCCTATTGCTTTGTCATGTATCCAGTCATTTGTTTTCGGAAAAATAACCTTTAAATATTCTTCCAAACCTGTCCTATGAAGACCTGTCGCTTTGTCTAATCCAGCTATTTTTGCCAAAGCTGTTGTTTCACGCAGAAATCCCCACTTATATTTTGTCATATTTAGTACTCAGTGTTTGCTTTTTCTTTCTACCATTGTTGGTACATTTATCGTTATTCAACTAATCGAAAACTTAAAAACCAGAAAACTTTGACAATCTTGAAATATCAAAAATAAGCTTTTCAAAAGACTCAGCACTCCAAAATCTAGGGTGCATGTACCCATGTAGAACACTGTTTCTATTATCGCCAACGTCAGTACTTCTAGATGTAGAAAAATATCTTTTTAATTCTTCTAAAAGACTTATCAGTTCATGGCTTTTTTGTTTGTTCTCATCAATGGCCAGATGTAATAATCTGATTCCAACTCTTCGCTTTTTTGGTGCACCATTATCATCATAGATGTCTCTCCCGTATTCACTTGTTATTGATCTGATCAACTCTTCTAAATATGAAAATGCAAAAGGGGATAACACAGAATATGATTCAGGGAATATTTCGTAAATTTCCTTGACAACTTGCCAATCAGGAGCCCAATTCCAAAAATGTGAATACTGTATTATTTCATCAAAAGATTCAGAAACGTTCATATACTTTGTCAAATATTGAATGCTAAGAGTACCTTTTTGTAAAGTTTGGTAATAATATTTGTGAATTAATTTGCTTTGAGTTGCTATCAGATGTTGTTGCTAACCTTCAGAAAAATTGACCTCCAGAATCAACTTTCCACATTGAACCAAATCAGGTGCTAAAACAATATAGAGCAATCCTATCAGGAGTTGATCCGCTTTTCCTTATTCAAATATAAAAAAATAGTGATGTATTTCTGAATTGAATGCCAAGAAGTCATACATCAAATGTCAAACGTAAATGCCTTCCAAATCCTTCCCGAAATATTCTCATTAATGTTGAGAGTCGAATATCACTTGCATTGTTTTCAATTCGGGAAATATAGGTTTTAGTGGTTCCGCATTTTTCAGCCAACTGTTCCTGGGTCAAACCTTGTTCTTTTCGAAGTTCCAGAATTAAAGCGCCTAGCTTAAAAGCTTCAAATCCTTCTTCATATTTCTCACGTGTTTCTGTACCTCTTATTCCATATTGAGCGTCCAAATGGTCTGCAAATGAGGTCAAATTCTTATTTTCCTTTTTCATCAAAGTATTGCTTTTTAAGTTTTTCTGCTAATTCAATTTCATGCCTGGGAGTTTTTTGTGTTTTCTTTTGAAAACCGTTTACCAATATCACAAGGTTTCCTTTATCAAAGAAGCTGAAGACTCTGTAAATATCAGAACCTGCTTCCACTCTTATTTCATAAATTCCCGTGCTATCGGTTAAATGTTCAAAATACTTTTTCGGGACACGTTCGATTGTTGCAATCAACTGTAATGTCCAGTTGAACTTTTTCTTTACTTCCGGTTTGAGTTTTTCAAAGAAGTCAAGGTAAAAGTTTTTATAGTAAAAGATGTTTCTGATAGGATTGTCAATCACATAGCAAAGTTAGCTAATCAGATAACATTTTCCAAATTCTCAAGGGTAGATTTTTAGAATGGTGAAGTTGAAAAAGCCATAAACTCTATTATTTCGAGTCAAAATTATTATGAAGAGCATTTTGCACTCTTATTCTTTTTGCCTAAATTCAGCAAATGGCCTGGAGGGATCATTGAAGGTCAATTTATCTGCCTCAGTTGAGATTTTGCAGACTCTGTCCGTGAAGGATAAATCAATGATTTCTTTTTTCGACAAAGAATCTACAGAAACTAAGAAGCCGTCTACAGGATCCTGACCCTTCAAGCAGTCATAGCGTACTGCTTCTGTAAGTTCACAAAGCAATTTTTTCTTCGGCTTAAAAACTAGTTCTTCATTCTTAAGTGTGTAATTCCCTTCTTCAAATAAATATGTTTTGGGTGAATCATAATGGTAAAATAAATAAAGTTGGTAGTCATTTTTACCAAATTTATAAGTCCAGGACCAACCCTACATGTTAGCACTAAAAAATACTATGCCATCAGAAAATTCGCTGCCCTCTAAAGAGGATTGTCCAAAAATAGTATTACTAATACTTAAGATTAAAACACAGAATAGCCATTTCATTTTCATTTAATATTTCTTTTTACTCACAACTCTCTTCAAACGTAGTTGATTTCCAGTAAATTATTATTATTATTATTACAATCTCACTTCTCCTGATACTTCACCATCAACCTGAAGAAATCTGACCACTCAACATCTCCTCCGTTTTTGCCCATGCGCACAATGATCATATTTTCAGAAGGGTTGACATAAATGTACTGTCCCAATATTCCTTCTGCCATATAGTCACCGGTTGCGGTAGGCAGCCACCACTGGTACTTGTAAAAATCCGCGCCGCCATCTGTAGTGTCAATGGTAGTAGATTCCTTTACCCATTTTTCTGAGACGATTTGCTTGCCATTCCAGTTTCCTTTATTCAGGTAAAGTCGTCCGATCTTGGCAAAATCTCTGGCTCTTGCATTGACACAACAAAATGTCTTTTCTGTTCCATCCTTTTTTCTGTCGATACTCCAGGAAGCATCATATTCCATCTCAAGTGGGGTCCATATTTTTTCCTGAAAATACTGAGTGACAGTCTTACCTTTTAAAGCACGTTCCAGCACCAATCCCAGAAGCTGCGTGTTGCCGCTGACATATTCAAAGTTTTGACCCGGAATGCCCTTTAATTTCAATTTTGAAATTTCCCGTTTTAAGTTTTTTCCATAATAAAAGCCTGCCGCCTCCCCAAATGGATTGGAATAGCTTTCACTAAAATCCAATGCCGAAGTCATCTGCAGCAAATGCTTGATGGTAACTTTATCAAAACCATTCTTTTTCAATTCCGGAATATATTTCGTGATAGGTTCTTCCACAGACGGTATCAGGGCATCGTCGATAGCGCAGCCAATCAAAATGGAGGTAATAGCCTTGGCCATCGAAAAGGAAGGAATGATACTCTCCTTATGATAGCCTTTAAAATACTTCTCGTACTGTATCGTGTCATTTTTATGATCAAAAATGCCACAGTATTATGGGCTTCCAGCAGTTGCTCCATAGTAACTGAATCTGCCTTGTTACTTACTTTGAAGGCTCTGGGATATTTGCCATTTTCGGTTGTATGAAATTTGAATTTGGTCTCATTGCTCTGTAAAGGACGGGATGGGAATATCTTATGGTCTCCGATGTCTGCAAAGTTGTAATATACAAAGCGACCGAGTTTACAGGAAGAGGAGAGGAGCGTGAGTAGAATTAGGATACATACGCCGGACAGTCTGAGATGGTGCATATTGATCTTTTATAGGTGCTATTTTATTTCTGCTACAAGATTAACATAAATAATGAAAATTCAGTGGGATAAAACTGCGGTGGATCGGTTAATCTGGGGATCGGTTAATCGGGTGTGTGGGTTCATGGTGTGAGTATGAGGTGTGGTTCGTTAAGGCGTCGAGGCGTGTATGCGTTAAGGCGGTGTGTGGGTTGGGGGAGGAGGGTTTGGGGTGTGATTCGTTGAGGAGTTGAGGAGTTTAGAGAACAGCCGGTAAATACAACTCGTAGGGGCGCAGGGCCCTGCGCCCGTCTCTACACAAAAATTCTGTTGGGTAGTTCATTTGGTTTTTGGCATGTTAAATCAACAGCAAAAGCCGATTGCGCCCTTTCAGGGCTGCCGGGATTTAGCCCTGAAGGGGCGGCGTATCACAGCGAGGCGGTAAAACCCCTCCCGAAATCGAAGCAAGAATGTCAGGGTTATGATTGATTCTCATAAGTAGTTAAAACATGGAAGAGTAGAGGCGAACCAGCCGGAAAATATCATCTCGCAGGGGCGCAGGGCCCTGCGCCCGTCTCTACACAATCAGCCGAAGTAGTAACCGATTTTCTTGTTGTTTGCAAGATGAAATTCGGGCTCTATTTTTCTTTTGTTCGTTTTGTTCCACTCACTATTCTTGATATTATCCCGGGATGAGTAGTAAATTCAGCAATCAAAACACCACCCAAATGGATAATTAAAAATGGCACCAGATAATAAATAGAAAGAACATGAATTTCTTCCATAAAACCCTTCATACTTTTTGGGCCGAATTCAATTATTAAGCCTGTAATCAAGGAAATAGATAAGCATGCATAAAAGACTAAATAAACCCAATACTGAAATTTTACTTTTGCCGAAAGTTGCTTGTTTAAGGGGTTCGAAAATTTCATGCTGCCAAAAAAGGGAAGCGCCAGTCTTAAACAAAACAAGCCTGTTAAAACATAGCCCGTATAGATGTGCCAGTTCCACATGGGTTTTCTAATTTGTTTTGCAAGCACAATAAGTTCATCCCGTGATAAAGTTATGTCAGTTGAGGAAAGATAATTTTGAATGATGTCGGCCACATTTTCTTTGTTCATCCATGTTAATCTGAGAAAAATTGTTAAAAGCAAGAAAATCATACAAAAGGCTATTGCCCAATGCATTATTCGGTAAACAAGCGGGTAGTTTCTATTTTCCATAAATTAATATATTATTTTGGTTTAGATTTTTTCAATGCATATTTTCTTGCAACTGAATAATCATACTTAGACAGATCATTGAATTGATTTGACATTGATTTTAGGCGGATGCCCGCATTTTCATAATCTATCGGCTCAAGTACCATTATATAGTTTCCTGATATATTTTCTATGGTAAATTTTACTTTCCCTAATTCTACATCTGAATATATTGCGCCATTATCAACATAAAGTCCTTTGCCTCTTTTATTCAATTGCCTGTAATCAGCTATAAATCCATTTATAGTTTTGCTTTTGTTTAATATTTGAGCATTGGCTAAGTACTTATTACCCATTTTTCTGATTTCTACAACAAAGTTTTCATCTTCATTCACCCAGGGTCCTTTGGAAACAGTCATGTCAAGAAGTAATTCGTTTTTTGCTATCGATTGATTGTTGATCTCATTGTACTGATAAATGATGTATTGATAAGATTTGTATTTTCCCTGAATCTGTTCAATATAGCGTATAGCCGGGAGTGAGTCAGGATTTAAAAACCATGCATTTAAACTGTTTACTTGTTTATAATTTCTGCTTACTTCACAATTCAGACTTTTAAAAATTGTATCAATTTTCGTGAATAATAAAGTGTCATTAAGCTGATTTGTAATCAGGGAGTATTTGTTCTGCCAGACTTTATTAATTTTTTCACTTTCATGCGTGTTTTTCCTTGATAATGTTTGAATATTATTCTCAGTTTCAAATTCAGTTGAGTTATACTTTAGCATATCTGAAGTAGAAGAATATTCATGATAGACAACATTTTTCAAAAGGGATAAATCCTTGTCAAAGTACTGCTCCTGAATAAGTTTATCTTCTAAATAGGCAGGTATAATAATATGCATTATTTGCCAGGAGTCCCTACTACCCTTGCTTCTTTCATACGTGACAATTTTTGAAACCAGATTGTTATTGTAGAAGATCGAATCAAAGGAATGTTTGCCATATAAACCCAATTGGTTTGTTTTATACGATTCACTCAAAATCATTCTCCCGTTTTGAAAATTTAATTTCTCTACTTGCGCAGGTGTAGAAGTGAATTTCAGCATGCTCGTATCTAATGCACTAATAATTGTCACAGTAATTTGATCGATATTGAAGCCGGGGTAAATCGAGTTGCCAAAATCAATATAGGGCACATTGGTTTGTGCGTTGAGTTGAATTTGAAATTCACATAAAAGTAGTAATGTGTAAATTTTACAAAATTTCATCTTTAAATATTTATTAATCCGCAGTTCCTGTTTAATAAACCCAGTTTATTTCCATTGGTAAGATTACATAAATAATGTTACTTGAGCGGTATAAACAGCTGGGCGTCGGTTTGGATAATCGGGTAATCAGGTTAATTGAAGTTTGGGTTTTGTGTGGGAGTTTGACGTGTGGTTCGTTAAGGCGCTAAGAGGTTGAGGCGTTAAGGCGGTGTGTGGGTTAGGGGGAGTGTAAGTTGTATGATTCGTTAAAGCGTTAAAACTTTGAAACGTTGAAGCGGTGTGGTCAGCATGTGGAGAGTTTGTGGTGTGATTTGTTTGTGACGTGAGGGGAACCAGGATGTGAACTCGTATTGTCGTACGGCCGTGTGCCCGTTTCTACACAAACAGCCGGTTTAAGAGCTATCTTGATTCTAAGTAAAAGTGTCGTAATTGATTTGCAAATTCAATTAATATTGGATCGTCCTTTCCCCAAAGTTTTGTGGATTGGGTATAAAACATTGAGGTTCTATAGTTCCTGGATTACTTCCACATTCTTACCCAGGGTCTTGAATCTTACTCCATTTTTTTGCAAAACTGTAATAGTTATATGTCCTGTTTTGCTGGTTTTGATGTCCTGAACAAATCCTGATTTACCTTTGTGAGTTCCTGCAATGACCTTGCAAAAGTCTCCGTCTTTCAAATTTGTCTTTTCTTTTTCCATATTGGTTCTCAATTAGTTAGGCTTTTTTATTATCAGTTCGTTTTAATGAGTTTCATCCTCAACAGCGGATATTCATTCCCCTGATCATCCTGATCTGTACGCTCATATACTTCAAATCCGAGCTTTTTGTAGAATGAGACAGATTTAGTATTTTGCTCATTGACATCTACTTTGCTGATTTTCAAAGTATCAATTGCAAATTCCATTAAACGTCTACCTAATCCCTGTCCCATGAAGTCTGGTGCAATAAACAGCATCTCCATTTTGTCGGCTAGTACTCCAATGATACCTGCAACTTCACTTTCCCAAATCAGACAGTACACTTGAAACTCATTGAAGTTAATCGTTTGGACGAGTGCTTTAATAGATTGGAAATCTTTAGGTGTTAAAAAATGGTGCGTAGCGACAACAGATTTTTCCCAAACATCGAGCAGCTGTTCCCGATATTGATCAGAGTATTCTTTAATTTCAAACGCATCTATTTGCATAGCTGCATCAATTTTAGTCTCATTATATCTGAGTTGACATCGTATTTTTCAATTTCTAATACGAAAACTCTATCTCCGTTTCTGTAGCCCCATTGCTTGCAATCATGATGATCAGGAGGAAAAATATAAACAATTCTGCTGTACACAGGAATAATAACAGCAGCATTCTCATTACAAATCCAATCAATGAATAATCTTTTCTAAACGCATCGTAATACGCATATAGGACGTAAAAGAATATCAGGAATGACATAATGACAAATCCCCATTCTCTGAAGACGGAAGGCAGCCCCGCAAATTCTAAAAAAGACAACATAAAAAATAGCAGAATTAGAATAAATAAACCGAGAAGTAATATGCCGCTTAAGATGAAATGCTCACTGTAGTTGAATTTTTTTCTTCTGAAAATTAAAAAACTATTCAATGCCATTACAGGGGCAAATGTGAAGATTAGCAATTTGTTGTAAGTCGTAAGAAACTCATAGATTTTTTTACCTGCATCATCCATTTGTGGAATAAGGCTTCTTTCAGGCTTATACTGTAATGCCAGTTCATTATTGTAATGTGTTAGAATTAGAAGCAAACCTATAAGCAGCAGGATGAAATAAAAAATATTATAAAAGCGGACCCTCTTTCCGCCTATATAATCCAGGGCAGCCCGGCCGGGACGGATTAAAGCCTGCTTTGCGGTGAACAACATGCCTTTCTCAAAGTGAAATGTGCCGTGTAAAATGTCATGTGAAATGAAACGCTTAAATGATATCCGCTGTGTATCTGATTTCTGACCGCAACCTGAGCAGAATTTTCCTGAAAGTTCAAGTCCACAATTGAGGCAATTGGCATTTTCCATATATAGGAATCCGGGCTTGTTTGAGTCCCTGAAGCTAAAAATAGGATTTGATGCACATATTTAAGGAATAGGCCTCAATATTTATTAAATGTTTTGATTTCTTACATCTTACATCTCACATCTTACTTTTTACCTTTTACATCTCACATCTTACTTTTTACATCTCACATCTTACCTCTAAATTCTGACCTCTAAGATCTAATTTCCTTATTGATAAATATCAACATTTTCACTGAGCCAAGTCATGGTTTTTGAAGAAAACTGGTGCAAATTTGGATTGAAAAATAATTCAATTACCAAACAAAATTATGATGAAAAAAATTTCTATATGTTAGGGGAAAGCAATTACATCTCTATTGATTCTTATTGTTCTGATTTGTGCTTCGAAGAGCACTTTTGCTCAGGGTCGATTCAGTATAGAAATCAGACCAGGTGTTAATTTCGCCACTCAGAAACTAGGTCAGGCTACGCTTGAGACAGGATACGGAATTGAAGGAGTTGTAGCTTATCGGTTCTTAGAGCATCTGGGTGTATATGCCGGATGGGGCTGGAACAAATTCGGGTCAGATCAGAAGATCAATGGTACCAATCTGGATTTTGAAGAAACCGGCTATACTTTTGGACTTCAGTTCATTCATCCGATTGGAAGCTCTAAAATTCAGTATCTGATAAGAGCAGGAGGACTTGCCAACCACATTGAGGTGGAAGAAGGAGATGAAATCATTTCAGATTCCGGTCATGGCTTTGGATGGCAGGTGGAAGGAGGATTTGCAATCCCATTAGGTGAAAATTTCAGGCTGATGCCCAGCGTGAGATATCGTGCATTGTCGAGAGATATTACCTTAGAAACAATAACTACTGCGGTTGATCTCAACTATATCTCTGCCGGATTGGGGCTGACATGGGTGTTCTAGAGAATCAAATTAAAGTGAAAGGGCTGCTTACGTTATTGTAAGCGGTCCTTTTTTCATTCAAGATAGTGTATTTGCATTTTCAAATTTTCAATGCAATTCCTTGCCTTGATTTATTTTAGCGGGTTCCTGTTAGCTTTCCGTTCTTAATAAGTTACTTACTCTTAAAAACGGCTTTAAATGTCCCATTGGGTTGAACAGAAGTAAATCCTTCAGGTTTTTCTCCGGTCATTTGAAAAGTTATTGTATATCCTTGCTGTCCTTTTACCGTAAAAACATTTTCAGAAACTGGTAAAAACTCAGAGTCTTGCTGGCCTGGTACAATAGCCCAGAGTTTGTTATCCCTGACTTCTAACTTCATGTCGAGATTGAAATCTACCAATGTATATATGCCTGCATATTTCTGTAAATAATCAACGGTATAACTAAAGGTCTTTGTCTGAGTGATATCATTTAATTTAGCAGCGGTTGATGGATCCTTGTTAATCTGTAGCGCTTTTTCATAATTTTTAATGGCATTACTGGTATCTTTTACTGCTACATAATAGTCAGCATATGCAGCAAGGACATTGGCATTATCTGGATACCATTCAGTGTTTAACTCAAACAAAGCTTGTGCTTTTTTGAATTGGCTTTTGCCTAATGCTTCATAAGCGATATAGTTGACAAAAACGTCCGGTGCAGCATTTTCAAATCCCAAATTTTCTGAAATAACAGCATAGTGGGTTTTTAATTTTGATGCAATGAGCGCAGTAGAATCAGCAAAATCGTTTTCAGATAGATCTAAATGGAAGAAATCAAAAATAAACCGTAAGCCATCGTACACACCTAAAAGGGGTACCGTGTTATGCCTCTCTGCTTCATAATATTTATGCCCATGGACTAATCCATTTTTATTCGTTTTCAAAAAATCATCCAACTTAAAAATGGAACGAATATGCTGTGTTTCATAAGAAGCATCGTTTTTGAGCTGTGATAACGTCATTCCTGCGGGCATTGTATTAGCCGTTCCTACAAATAGTCTTTTACCTTTCATTTTTAAGTTGGGAAATTGAGCGATTGTATTGTTTAAAAACTTTTCATTATTGAACCACATACTTGGGTCAATAGCTATGTATGCATCAAATAGTTCAGGATAATTACTGAGCATATCAATTACCGTAAGTCCACCCAATGAATGTCCCACCAGCATTTTGTAAGGCGCAGTTTTGTAATGCTTGTCCATGAAAGGTATTAATTCAGATGCCAGAAATTCTTTAAATGGATTTGGATTTATTACATCAAGCGATGGCACCAAATCCCTTGTCCTATTTGTATTTGTAATGGCAACCACAATCATTTCAGGCAAAACACCATTTCCATTGGCTTGACTAAGTTGCTGAACGATGCCAACTGTCGAATAGAAATGCGCATCACCATCTAATAAATACAGCACTGGGAATCTCTTATCGGGGTTAACACCCGGAGAAGTAATATTGGGAGTATAAATCCAGATTGTTCTGTTTTCATTTAGTACTTTGGATGAAATGACTGCTTTGTTTCCTATTGTAATGCTTTCTTCATTTTGTGCACTGACAAATAAAGAGAATAGTAACAGAATAGCCGAAAACAATACCGATTTCATGGATAAATTAATTTTGAGGTTCTTCAACATATTCAAGAATATCTGCCGGCTGACAATGAAGAGCTTTGCAAATAGCTTCCAGTGTGCTAAAGCGTATGGCTTTTGCTTTTCCCGTTTTTAAGATAGAAAGATTAGAAAGCGTTAATTCTACTTTTTCAGATAACTCATTAAGCGACATTTTCCGCTTTGCCATCATTACATCCAGGTTTACAATGATTGCCATAGCTTAAATAGTTAAATCATTTTCGTTTTGAATGTCTACTCCCTTCTTGAAAATAGTCGCAATAATATAAATTACTGCCCCCATTAATATAAAGGCTTGACTGTCAGCCCAAAATTGGCTTAAGTTATCTGTTGTATAACCGTAATGCATTAAATTTTTAGCTGAATGTCTTGCAATGTAACTCAGGAATCCAATGGAAAGGGTATAATAGCTCAGTTTCAAAAATTGCTTCGAAACATAAGTGTTGAAAGGTTTAGTTAAATCCATTTTGTGCATTAGCATCACAACTGAATAGAACAAGACGGCTTTTAAAATTGAAATAAATAGTATAAAGCTAAAGATTCCAAAAAAGGCCAATTTACTGTCATAGTACATTTCAGTCAAATCCAATTTTTGATAAAGATTTGGGACAAATTCCGGCTTGAACACACTGAAAAAGAAATTTACAATAAGGCCACCGGCTTCAATACTTAAACCGACAAAAATGATCCAGGCCACAATATGCAGGCCTATAAATACGAAGTTGTTTCCTTTTGACATATCTTAAAAGAGTTTTAATTGATGTCGCAAAGTTAATGTATATTTATTGATAAACAATAAATATATACCTTTATTCAAATATTATTTGTTGATATAGTACGGTAGAATTTATAAAATATTGGTTGACTGAGATTTGCGTAGGGCGGGACCATTAAACAAACTACTTTATCCATTTAGGGATTACTTTATTTATAGTTTTTACTTACCCATCAGCACATTCTGTCTCATTTAGATTAGCCAATCTTGGTAGCAGCACTCTATTCAGATTTCATTTCAAATCAAATAGTGTTTAATTGCCTATGCTTACCCCCTGGTTTCAAACTCTTTTCGATTACTTTCTACAGCAAACCACAATTTACAGCCATTTTTTTCATAAGGTAATATATAAGCAAAAACAGGAGATTATTTAGCGATTTCAATATCCATTATAGTTCCTATATTTTTTAATGAATAATCATTTGAATTAGTTGCTTCGCTTTTTTATTGAAATTAAATAGTACCCCCATTTACCATTTGTATATGCTTTCTTTTGTGCAATACCAGTTGTGTAGTGAATTCTTGAGAAATAGCTTGCTTTTTTGAACATATTGTACAATTTTGTTCCAATCTTACCCAGCAATGAAGCCCAGTATATTCTTTCGACAGATTTTTTAATGTCTTTTGTGACATCTTTTATCACAGGGATGTCAAAGTTATGCTCCTTTGCAAGGCTACTTAATTCCTCTATGGATAATATATCGGAAATTGCCCAACCATTAAGCATTACCTGCATATCTGGTTCATTCCTGATATCATAGGTATAAGGCTTAAATGTATCGGCAAATAAGATTTTTCCTCCCGGCTTTAAAATTCTTTCCATTTCTTGAAAGAAAAGTTTTTTGTCTTGAGAAGAACCAAAACTCTCAATAGCCCATATTTTATCAAAAGAATTATTTGCAAACCCGGTTTCAAGATAATTTAGTTGATGAAAAGATACTAAATGCTCAACTGAATTTTCAATTGCAAGCTTTTTTGCAGTAGCAACTTGTTTGGCACTAAGAGTCACACCGGTTACTTTGCAACCTAATTTCTGTGACAAGTATATTGCTGATCCACCAATACCACAGCCACAATCAAGCACAGAATCTGACGATTTTATTTCCCCCAACTTCATTAGTAAAAAATTTGTGTTGATTATCGAGTCCTGAAGTGTTTTTGTTGACTTGTCCCATACTCCATAATGAAGCCCATTAGATTTTTTGAGTTTCCAAAACATTCTATAGTGAACTTCTGTCTGGTCATAATAATTTTCAATGTCCTGATTAGAATATGTTTTCATTATTTGAACAATTAATTTTGTGTAAGTTCCTAAATAAATTGAACTAAGGCTGACACAAATATTAAATGATTTTTTTAATTAATATGCTCTATGACGGTTTGTAGATTTCCTCCGGGTTGAATTTTCATTACAATTATACATGCGGAGCACAAAACTTTCTGATACTACTAAACTGTCTGGGGAACACGAAACTCAGTATATTTCAAATGCGTATCAGTAGCTCTTCTCAAGCTCCAATTCGTTTTTGCAAATAGGCCAAAACTGTAATCATTTTTTACTTTTCCAAAGCGATTAACTTTAAATTGGAGCGAGCATTGAGCCTGATTAAATAGACACAAAATCTTTTGAAAGATACATCGGCTTCCAGGCAATTCATCATCCCCAACTAAACAACTTCTTAAAGCATCACAGGCTATTCATTATAAGATCGATCAAGCATAAGCACAAAATTTACTCTAAACGCTCTGAATGGTCTTGTTTATAAAAAAAGATTCTTCAATAAAACAAAATCAGATGCTTTGGCCGTATTATATATACATCAAAAATATAAAAATATGCACTCCGACGACCAGTCACCTCGCCAGGATCTATTTAATAATGAAGCTGTAAATAAGCTTAAAGAATTGGCTGAAAAGTCAAGAAATTGTTTTTTCTGTACAAACCTGGGATCGTATCCCCATACCAGCAGGCCTATGGCCTTACAGGAAGTCGATCAGGAAGGAAATTTATGGTTTATCAGTTCTACTGAAAGCACTAAAAATTCCGAGATTGCTCATGATCCGAGAGTAAGCCTTTACTTTCAAAATAATTCTTCTTATGAGTTTTTAGTGGTAAGTGGAAAGGCTACCATTCATACGGATAAAGCATTAATAGATAAATACTGGACCAACTTTGCCAATGCATGGTTTGAAGGTAAAGAAGATCCTACCGTCTCGATTATTTCCGTTAAACCGGATGAATCCGACTATTGGGATACGCAAGACGGAAAAATTGTCAGCTTTATAAAAATGAGTTTTATGGCCATTACCGGAAAGAAATCGGACGATGGAGGAATAGAAGGAAGTTTGAAAGTTTAAACTTTCACATTATAAGATTAGAAGGAGCTTAGGATTAAGCTCCCTTTTTTATTGTCCATAATGCTGATTAATGTAAATGAAATAGTATCGATATCTCAGGAATTAAAAGTCATCGCAAAGCCTATTTTTGAAAAATAGAACTTTCAGGAGTATAGCACTTAAATCAAGTAGGAACCCTCAATTGCCTTAAAATTCAGATTCTGCATAAAGTAAAGCATTTACATCAGGCGAGGGCTTAGAATTCCTCCCGCCCGATTGCAAAGCTTAATCGTATTTTGAATATGAAGCTAAGGAAAACACCTTAGATAAAGTCCACCCCATAACCAAATCTGATAGGCATGATGCTTTTGAAGTTTAAATGTCATGCATCGTTTACGTAAATCAAATGTTAAAATGCTGTTTTAAAAGTCGGTTTTTATTTGTGCAGTTGTTAAAATTCTTGACATGAGTCTTTCAACACTGTCATGAGGTTTTGATGAATTTGCTGATCTGATCGCGTTAATTACCTCAGAAATTTCTTCCACAGTGTTGACAAAAATGTAGTTTATATCATCAGGCTCGAAGAGAATATTGATACATTGCTGGTAACGATTGCCCGCTTGCCGTTGTTGGGGTCTTTCATGTTCCTTCAGCCCGAACTTTCAGCACAATAGCGGACGGCTATAAATGTAACAAACAAAAGCTGAACAAAGAACTTCAAGCACGAACAAAAGCACATTAATAAGATGCTGCTGATTGCTCCTTCCTGCCCCAATGAGGGCAAACTGTTTGTTGTGTGCAGTCGTTATTTAATCTTTTCAACTTGATTAAGAAACTTACTTATTACTTCATATACTTTTTCTGGTTGATCGATCATTGTTTTATGTGCAGCATTGTCAATAATTTCAACAGTTGCGTTCCTAGATAATTTTTGATATTTGTACATGGTTTCTGGTCTTGCTTTATCATATTGACCTGCCATAAAAAGTATTGGTTCGGTAATTTTATTTAGGTCAGCCGTTCTATCAAAATCCTTAAGAGTACCAGTAATATTAAACTCCGTTGGGCCCCACATATATTCATAAATTTGATCGTTGAAACCGGGTACATTTTCACATTCTATATTAGGAGTAATTGGCCAACTTTTTCTTGACATGTGTCTAACATAAAACGAATCAGTAGCAGCAAGATACTGAGGTGCGTTGTAATTTTTTAGCGCTTCGTATTTAAAAATTGTGTCCTGAACGTTAACAGGCAGTTGAGAAAGCAAAATTTTGGCATCTGCCATCCAATCAGGACTACTGATATGTGGGCTAGAGAAAATTACAGATTTCACCCCTTTCGGTTTCTTTGTAATCATGTATTCTATTAAAAATGTACTACCACAAGAATGTCCCAATATGTGTAGATTATCCAATTTCAATGCACTTCTTAATAAGTCTATTTCATTCACAAATCGTTCCTTGTTCCATAGGGTTGTATCAGTAGGTCTATCCGAATTTCCTGAACCTAGTTGGTCATAGAATATTACTGGACGGTCTTTAGCCAAAAGAGAGAATCCAGGGATCATTGAACAACTGCTCGAACCTGGCCCACCATGAAGAATTAATAGAGGAATTCCATCGCCATCCCCCACAATTTTGTACCATATTTTACCACCTTCGACATTTACGTAACCTTCCTTTTCAATGACATTTTTACAAGACGAATTTATCAAAAGAGAAAAAATACACATTAGAGCAATTACTGTTTTCATAGTTTTTTTTATTTTAAAGTTGTTCGCTTGTCATTTCTTTGATTGCACCCAACGGTTTCGGGCTTTGCGTTGGTGGGCTTTTGAAACCGTAAACTGTCTGCCAGCACTAACGTTTATTAATTGCTCAAATGTTTCTATTCGCACTGTCCGCCCACTAACGCAAAACCCCATGTTTTAGCAGTTAATTTTTTATCAGTTTTCTCGTGAATGTTTTATTTGATTCAAGTTGTCTAATGCTTAGAAAATACAGTCCAGGCACTAAATTAGTTTGAATTGTTCCGTCCGATGCTTTGTCCTCATATACAAGTTGTCCGAAAGAATTATAAATTGATATTTCTAAAGTGCCTTCAACTCCTTCTATTGTAAAAGAACTTTCAAAAGGATTCGGATACACTTTAATAGTTGAAGCAAAATTTAAATCGTCAACACTTAATGGCGTAGAACAATTTGAAGGAATTGAGTCTGTTGTATAAAAGTCGGAACAGGTATTACAAAAAATACTTTTAACAAAACAACTTGCTCTACTTGCTCTCACTACACTACTAGCGTTTCTGTAAATTCCGTGTCCGCCTATTGTATCTATAGTTATTTCGCTACAAATATTATTTGCAATTAAATGATTATGGATAGCCCTAGAACCATTTAATGTATAATGCAAAAAGGAATTGTCTGCGTCAATTAATACTATTGTGTCAAGTTCTCCGTGAAAAGCAACCGTAGGAAGCATTTCATCAGCATCTACTTCGCTTGCAGTTACGCCTCCCCAATTATTAAAAATTCCTTTGAAAGAATAAGTATTAGTCAAATTATTACCTGAAGTATAAAGATTGCCTAATTCGACACTTGTAGCGGTTGCACTATACAACAAGGAAATGCTGTCAAGTTCAGATTGGTCGGCATATACCATACCTAAAGCAAGTAATGAGCCTGCACTTTGTCCACCAACAAATATCCAATTAGTATCTATTCTTACTGCATTTGCATTGTTAACTACATAACGCATTGCTGCGTGACCATCTTGAATGGCTCTATATCTTGCTTTGTACTGACCATATTCAGTAAAGTCGTAACCAAGTCGATAATTTACGGAGGCACAAACGAAACCTCTTCTTGCTAAGTGAATACATAAATCTTTTATGTCGCCCGATTGCTTGTCACCCGATGAAAAACCTCCACCGTGAAATAACATTATAAATGGGCGTTTAGCTGATGTATCTATTCCTAGATTGGGATAATATATGTCCATTAATAATGTGTAAGGATTTCCGAGGTGGTCATTGGCAGTTCCAAATGAAATATTAGCGCCAGTTGTAATTTCCGTAGAGTCGAAATATTCTACTTCGGTGTATCTAGTGTCGCTAGTGCAATATTGTCCAAAAGCCTTGCCGTTTAAAACAAAGAGAACTGTCATTAAGATTATAATTCTATTTTTCATATCGTGTCTGTATTAATTGCTTATAACGTTTTGCAGATTTGCGATGGGCGGGATTTTTACCACTGAACTTTATGCTGAGCACAAAACTTTCGGCTACCACTAAACTGTCTGCGGAGCACGAAACCCCGCCTATTGCAAATGTGCTGTTATGTGCTGCCCTTCTTACGTCCGTCATTGTTTCACTTGTCATTTTAAGTATTTGTCGAACCAAGTTATTGCTTGTCCAAGGTTGTTTTTAATAGTTACTTCATCGTGTTCGCCACCTTTTTCTACAATTGTTTCTGTTGGAACTTTTAGTTCTTGCAGTCGTTTTGATAGCGATTGTGATTGTTGAATAGGAATAAAGCTGTCTTTGTCGCCATAAACAATAAGCGTTGGTGAAGTCGCTTCGTTTACTTGATAAATTGGAGAAAGGTCTTTTACAATAGAATAAATTTTTGTCTGGTCGGTAACTTGTTCTAATGAATTAGTTGTGCTGTCAAGTTCGTAAAATGTGAATGCACCTTTTAATTAAACTGTCGGGTGGTTGCCAAGCATTTTGTTGTCTGCCTTGCCCCAATTAAAAAAGTCGGTCGGTGGAAAAAATGCAACAATTGCTTGCACTTTACAAGATTGTCTTTCCACTGGGTCTTCTGAATTTTTGTCTTGTGTTTCTTTGTCACTACCAACTAAAAGAGAAAGGTGTCCACCTGCGGAGTCTCCTGTTGCACCAATTTTGTTTGGGTTAATGCCAAACTCTGTTGCGTTGTGTCTGATGAAACGAACTGCACGTTTTGCGTGTTCGTAATTTTCTTGTAGTGAAAACTTTGGATTGCTTCCGTGTATTACTGCAAAAACGGTGTAACCCTTTTTTATAAACTCGTCAATGTAAATAGGAATGTTGTATTGGGTTTTCTCACGTTCGGAATACCAACCTTCGCTTATGAAAAGAACTATGCCTAAACCATTGGAATTTTTCTTTGGAGTGAAAATGTCCATTGTTAAAGCTGTCCCATAAGTTCGTCCGTATATGGTTTCTTTTCGTGTGTAATTTTCTGTTTCTGTTGCTGAATTAAATTGCATTTCTGTCTTGTCGTTAAATGTTTGATTATGGCTTTTTTCTTGTCGGTCGTTTTGTTTACAAGCCGTCAAGGTTAAAGTTATTAAAAGTAAAAGTTGTCCTAATTTCTTCATTGTCTGTCTATGCGTTGTCGGTTTTTTAGGGTTGCACACAACGTTCGAGGCTTGCCGCAGGGCTGGAATTGTTGCTGTGTCCGCCCGGCAACTGAAGCCGATTGAAAAACTGATGATGAAGTTAACAACTAAAAGCCAAATAGAATTCGGTCAAGCCCGATATTAGTTGATAGTAGTATAACAGCCGATTGTTATTCCGTCCGCCAGCCTTGCGGCAAACCTTTTGTTGTGCGTAGCCTTATTCGTTTTGATTGACCGTGGGCTTTCTAATGGAATTTTGTTGCTCTGGTATTTGCAGTCTAAAAGCTTTTAATAAAAAGAAATAACCGATTAGCATAACGGCAAATCTTAGTCTGTCGGCGAAAATCCATTTGTCCACCATTGTTCTAATTTCTTCCGCAGATTTATCTGCACCTGCTTGGGTCATCAAAACTTCGTTAATGGGATAGATATATGTGAACGTATAAATTATACCAATTATCAGACTGATGAATGTTATTAGCAAATACTGTCTGTGTAGTTTGCTATACCAACCCAATACCAATGCAATTAAAACAGGAAGATTTCTGATAGCCATCCAAGGCGGTCCAAAAAAATTAAAGATGTATTTATTAAAACTTGTCTCGCTGAAAAATTCTTTAACTGATTGTGGCGGTGCTTCACTTCACATTGGTACTACAACAGACATACTGAAAATTGTACCGCCTAGCCAAATGCTAAAACCAAGTACAGTCCACCAAAGAAAGAAATTGAATAACTTTTTTACGAGTGGCCATGGAAAAAAATTTAAAAGTTAGAATGGTGCTTCAAAATGTTACGCACAACGTTCTCGCGCTACAAGCAGTTTGGGACTAAATTAAGCCCATTATTCGGATTTGCCAAATCTTCCAAATACAAACCAATTTTTCCATTAAGCCAAATCCCCAAATTGCTTGTAGCGTGTGTTGTGTGCCGTTTTTTGTCTAATGGCATGCTTCTTAAAAAAATGATTAACCATCAATTTATACGGTCCATCCCTTTAAGTGTCCTGTATGGTTTTTAAAAAAGTCGTCTACTGTTTTATTGAATAAATCCCTATAGTTAATTAAAGTTGAATGCCCTTAATTTGGCAATATCCATAAATTAGAGTTTGGAATATTGTCTGCTATCTGCACAGTGTGTGAGGGGAGAATTATATCATGGTCGCCGCCTATTACAAGTGTCTGACATTTTATTGAATTCAATTGTGGTAATGTAATATTTGGCTCCTGGTAAACCAACTTCCAAACTTTTATCGCATTTTTTACTTCTGCGGTTTGGGGCAATTTGGATAATGAATCGAGTAGCACATCGGGAATTTCAAGCATATCAGGAGGAAAGGCTCTTGCGTCTATCCAGATATTGGCGCCTGTTACTACTAATTTATTTACTTTATCAGGATGATGAATGGCTAACAATAATCCATTGTTACCGCCATCACTCCAGCCAATTACGTTACACGATTTGATCTGAAGTTCATCCAATAGTCCATTAAAATCTTCAGCCATCATTTCATAACTTAAAGAATCACCGGTATCTACTGATTTTCCCTGTGCCCTGCTGTCAACTGCAATTACCTGGTAGTTTTTTGCGAAATAAGGTATTTGACCAGAAAAATTATTTATTGAACCTCCATTTCCATGAATTAATAATAGCGGCTCACCTTTTCCATAGATCTCATAATACATTTTAAAACCTCGCACATTAGCATAATGTCCAGCTTTAGGGTTGTTTCCATAAATACTATTTTTAAATACGGGAGGATATTGTGAATAGCCTGAAAAAACTAACATAATTGCGAATATGATCAATAATAGTTTCTTTGTCATTTGTTACTTGTTTAATTTATATTAAGTCATCATTTTGTTTCGCTGTCAAAATTTTTACTATTGAGGTAAGACAGCGTTTAAAATGGCACACAACGGTTTAGGGCTTAGCGTTGTAGGGGAAATCAGGGAACGTCAGCCCAACCCTTGTACCAAAGATAAATTGAAAAACTAAACCTGAGCCTTTATTATTCAGCCCCTATAACGCCAAACCCATGTTAGCAGCCGTACTTTATCGGAGTAATGCGTCCATCAGTAGCGGATAGAATATTTCAGGTTGTTCATACATGGGGAAGTGTCCGCATTTGTCTAACCACGTTACATTAGTCTGTGGTGCATATTTTTGATATTCAGTTGTGAGAAATGCCAACGGGTCTTCTTTACAAGTGATTATGCTTATTGGCATTTTTAATGTTTTAAGTTGTTGCGTAAGGTCAAAGTTTATTCGTTCAAGGTCTTCCATCATTAATTTATTTGTTTTTTGATTGGTTGTGCCTTTCTTTATTTTGGCAAATTTCCATTCCTGATTTGTTGTGTCATAAGTATTAAAAGTTGCTCTTAGGTTCGCTGCTTCACTTTGCTCTTTTAAGGTCATTTTGTCTAAATCCTTTTTGCTTAGTTGGTCAAAACGTAGACGTTGTTCATTTGTGAGTTTTGCCATTCTGTTGCTGAAAATTTTATCTTGGTAGGATTTGTCTAGTTTCATATAGCCTGTTCCTGTAAATACAAGTGAAGTTACTTTGTCGGGATACTGAATGGCAAAGGCAGATGCATACATTGCTCCCCATGAATGTCCATAAAATTTAGCCTTAGTAATTTTTAAACTGTCCATTACAAACAAAATGTCTTTAATAAACACATCGAGATTAATGGTATGTTTGTTGAGTTCTGTTGGCATAGAAAGTCCTGTGCCACGTTGTTCTAATAGAATTGCCTGATATTTTCGCCGATTTTTATTGCAACATCTTCTTCCTGATGGCAATCATTTCCGGGTCCGCCACCCAATACAAATACAGGTTCGCCATTACCGTAAAGATGAAAACGGATAAAGCTATTGTCATATTTTGTGTCTTGTCCACAAGATGAAAAGACACAAATAATAGTCGAAAATAGTATGATTAGGCGTTTCATTTTTTTGTCTTTAATACGATTAACAGTCCTGTTATAGCAAGGAATTTAATTCCTACCCCATTTTTGTAAAATATTATTGTGCTTGTGTTGCGTTTTTATTTTTCTTAACAAAATAGATAAGTATAATTGAAACAATTCCCAATGTCTTAAATATGTTTCTGTACAAATGGTAGCTTAACCATTCATCTCTTATGGTTGTCCAGTTGGTAGGTATAGTAGTTGGTGTCCATGAAAGAAAGAGGTCATTAATAGGTCTGTTGTATTGCAGAGCAATAAAAGTGTCACATAATAGGAAAATTAATGCACCTATAATAAGCCCTCCTTTTTCCTTGCTTTTTCTACAAAAAAAAAAGCGTGGCAAGTATTGCTTTTAAAGCAATCATGACTGTAAACAATATTGGTCCTACTTTTCTCATGATTAAATCTATAGGTCGGTGCATTTCAATAAAAGTAGCACCAGTAATTTCATTTGGATAGGATAAAAACAATATTCATATAAACTTGCTGCACCCATTCCTAAGATAAAAGTTAGAAAAAACAGCAGTGTATTTTTTATGAAATTCAGAAAACGAGGAAGCGGTTTTATCTCCGTATTTCTTGTTTCAGATACAAAAAATGTTATGACAAAACAAAGCCAACCTAATATGCCCGTTAAGCCGTAAAGTCCAATATATTTAAACCAATCTTCTTTTATACTTATCCAATCTGACGGTACATTATCAGGAATCCATCCTGCTATTTGAGAAGCAATAGGGTGGGCATACTGTATTGCAATGAATACTCCGATAATATTAGCAAGCAATGCAAGGACAGTCAATATGCCTTTAATTTTTTTTCTGTCTTTAAAAAACCAAACCGCCTGAACAATCAAAAAAATAATTGGTATCAGGTCTAATACAATAAGACCCTTTACATGTATATATTTCTCTGTGTTGCCGAACCAATCCAGAAATGTGGCAACATTGATATTCCCTTTTAAAGAATCAGTTGCTCCATAACCAGTCGAAGCTGATACAGCAGCTAATATTGTAGTTATGAAAAGGAAAGTTTTTTTAAACATACTCTTATAGTTTATATTGTTTAATAGTACTTGCAGTTAATTCTTGTGACTAGTGTTGTTTTAATTCGAGGGGTCTCTCATAGTATGGCTGCTAACGTTTTGCGGCTTGGCATAGTGGCGGATTTTAAAGTACAAAAGTTCAATGAAGAACTGCACCTGAACCTT
>JADJJU010000011.1 GCA_016706365.1 Saprospiraceae bacterium | reverse complement strand
AACAGAGCAGACATTCATCAGGAGCAAATAGAAATCATGGGGCATAATACAGGATTCGAATCGGGTCTTGTGGCCACACAGCTTATCGAAAAAGTTGCCATTAGTGCTACATTAAGTTTTGAAAAGGCGCTGAATAATAGACCCGACTATGACTTCCCTTCCGATCAGAGTAGCCATGCTTCAAATTATACCCTGTCGATAGGTCGGTTGATGTACCCAAAGAAGTATACAAGTTTTAAACAAACCAATATCAACCTGATGTTAGAATTTGTTGGACAAACATTGAATGAAAATGGAAAGACGTATATTGATATAGTGCCGTCTATACAATTTATCATAAATAGTCAGGGTAGAATTGATATCGGATACCATAAGGAGTTGTATAGTAATATGCTCCGGACAGCCCCTAATGGTGTTTATCTCAATTTTGAATATACTTTTTTTAATGTAACCAAATGAAAAAGGTAATGCATTTATTAAAGAGAATATTGAGAATAGTATTTGTGAAGAAGTGTTGCAGATGAAAGTGGCTCTAAAACCAAAAAAGAAGATCTTATGATTCTAAAATTTTTACCAATATATCTAATATTTTTTTGCAACATATTGATTGCGCAATATTCCATTTCAGGCAAGATCACTGAACAAACACAATCCATAAGTGGAGCTAGGATGACACTTTTTAATAGTGACACTTCTTATTTTAAGGAAGGTCGAAGTGATAGTAATGGTATGTTCTTGTTTTCAAATCTTCCTGCTGGATCTTTTACAATTGGTGTAGCCCAATCCAATTATAATTACAATGAATCCAATATCATAATTGATGCATCCATTCAGAATTTTAATGTTACACTTGATAGAGAAACAGAAAAAGGAAAATGGGAGGTAATTATAAATTCACCGGAACCACTAGGTGGAACGGATTTGGGAGTACTAATGCCGGATGGAAAAATATATTATTGCCATGATACCAAAGATCCATTTTATTTCGATCCCGTGACTAATGATACTTTGAGTGTAATGGGTAGTGATAGTATTCAAGGATGTGTTGGACCTATACTTTTATCAGACAGTACAGTATGGTTTTTTGGTGGTACTTTAAGAGAAATATATGGTCCCGGAACAAGAAAGGTAAAAAAATTTGATGTGCGAACAAACAATTGGCAGACACACCAAAATATGCTTGATTTCAGATGGTATCCAACTGTTTCACCTCTATCGAATGGTCAAGTTTTAATCCTTGGAGGTGGTGGGCTCAATAATCCAATAAGAGTAAAAACATCTGAAATCTATGACCCAAAAAGTGGCAATTCACAACCGACAGGTCAAATTGCCATTGGTAATGAAGTTTCCCCGATTGTGCCTTTACTTAATGGTAAAACATTAATGACGCACCGACCGCCGCAATTATTTGATCCAGCCACAAATCAATGGGAATTGGCAGCTGATTTTGTCCAAAGCAATCGCATGAGCAATGGGGATCATAGTGATCATGAATTGGTATTGATGCCGGACGGGGATGTATTTGCCTTTGGATATAAACCATTTAATAACACTCCTGGTACATTTGTGGAAAAATATGACGTAGATGCAAATAAATGGGAGCTGAAAAGCAGTATTAATCCTGTCAGATCAAGAGCAAAGGCCATAATACTTCCTGATAAAAAAATATTGATTGCAGGAGGTCAGAAAGAAGATCAAAATGATACAAGCCCGGTAAACCAATGGGGTTACATGAAAAGGTCCGATTTATACGATCCCGAAACCGATACCTGGAGAAACCTTGCAGATTTGAATTATTTCAGGGAATATCATTCTATTCTGACTTTAGTACCGGATGGAAGAGTTATAGCAGTGGGAGGCGAAGGCCAACCCGGTAATGAACCCGCCCTGAGTATCATTGAAGCTTATAAACCACCTTACCTTTTCAGGGGAGTAAGACCTGAAATAGTGAATCTTAATGCCAATAGATTTTCAAAAGGTGATGAGCTAACATTTGAAATAGCGAGGACCGATTCCATAACTGGAGTCTTGCTTATGGCAAATGCTGTAAACACGCATTTTATGAATAGCAGCAATAATCGCTTTGTCGAGCTGGAATATGAACAAAATGATGGAAAGGTTAAAGCTTTATTGCCTTCGGATTCCCTTATATTATTTGATGGTTTTTATATGTTGTTTGCCATGGTTGATGATATACCATCAAAAGCTGAAATAATTGTAGTTGACAACCGTTCAGTGATGACATCAAATGTATCGGAATATGAAAAGAAATTGTGGTGATATATCCTAATCCGTGTAAAGACATTGTCTATTTCAAATCAGAAAACCCAATCGTAGGAATCACAATCAGTGACATAAATGGGCGTATAGTATTGACAAAACGAGATAAAAATATTGAATCAGTAAATCTTGGAGAGTATCCATCCGGTATGTATTATATTGAAATTTTGTACAAAAACAGTAAAGTCAATATTCAAAAAATATATAAAATTAAATAATCACAATGGATCAAAATAAAGCAGCTCCTTTTAATAAGTCTTTTATGATAATATTGGTATCGAGTTGAAACTCCCAGAATTCAACTTTCTGTTTAATTTTTAGAAATAAATAGAAGTTCTTAGCTAAGCTGTCATAGTATAAACGTAAGTCAACTAGTGATTCTAAATATTATAACTCTACTCCAAAATTCCACAACAACAGTATCTCATAACTTTCCGATCTTTGTTTTATAACTGATAAAAGATTCAAGTAAGACACATTAGTAATTTGGGTTCATTCTAATTAATCATTCTTCTACATTATATAAATTTATATTATGAAAAACAAGTTGTTCATTCTATTTCTTCTTGCCGGTTCATTTCATGGCTTAGCACAACATGAACACCATAACCCGCCTGCCAAAACGGATAGCAGCAAACCTAAAAGTCCACGTGCCAGCAATATGGCAATGATTGGCAGCAATCATGTTCACATAGACTACGGCTCACCAAGCGTCCGTGGACGTGTTATTTGGAATGGTTTAGTAGCATATGGGCAAGTCTGGGCAACAGGGGCACATAGTGCCACCTGGATTGAATTTTCAAAAGATGTGATGATTAATAAACAACGTATTAGTAAAGGTAAATATGGCCTGTTTACCATTCCTGATGAAAATGAATGGACTCTTATTTTAAGCAAAGATTGGGATATGCACCTCGCAGATGACTATAATCCCAAGAATGATGTCCTCAGATTAAAAATCATTCCTAAAATGACTAAAAATTTGGTTGAAGCCCTGCAATTCAAAGTGGTGGATACCGGAAAAGGTCGCGGTAGAATTGACTTTAATTGGGAATATGTAGGCTTATCGTTTGATTTTGAAAATGCAGGTAAATGAAAAAGTACACTTGTCCAATGCACTTGCAGGTGCTGAAAGACGAACCAGGAAACTGTCCTATCTGCGGAATGGATTTAATACTTGTTGGAGATAAAATTGAGCATGATTCCCATCAACCTCAAAATGATGATTCAAAACCTCATGCAGACCATTCAAAATCAAGTTTTAACAAACATGAAGGACATCATACCAACGACTTTCTCAAGCGTTTTTGGATAAGTCTAGGTCTCACAATACCCATCCTGCTTTTATCTCACATGATTCAGGAATGGCTGGGTTTCCACATTAGTTTTAAGGGAGATAAATATGTGTTAATGCTTTTGGGTACAGCTATTTACCTCTATGGTGGAATGCCTTTTCTAAAAGGAATGATTGGCGAAATTAAATCCAAATCTATCGGAATGATGACTTTGGTGGCGCTGGCTATATCTGTTGCATACTTCTATAGCATGGCTGTAGCCCTGGGATTTCCGGGAATGGATTTCTTCTGGGAATTAGCAACTTTAATCGTCATTATGCTCTTGGGTCATTGGCTGGAAATGCGTTCTCAAATGTCAGCATCCAAAGCTTTACATTCTTTGGTGGCCTTACTTCCAAATGAAGTTACTATTGAGCGCAATAGTGAAGCCATCAAAATAATGTTGGATGAGCTGAAGAATGATGATATAATAATTATTAAACCAGGAGAAAAAATTGCAGCAGATGGATTAATTATTGAAGGATCTTCATCTGTAAATGAAAGTATGCTTACCGGTGAAAGCGTCCCTGTTAAAAAAGAGATTGATGGAAAGGTAATCGCAGGTTCCATCAATGGTGATGGAGTTTTGAAAATTAAAGCAACCGGAGTAGGTAAAGATAGCTATCTCAATAAGGTAATTAATCTGGTACAAAATGCTCAGGCAGCAAAATCGAATACACAAAATCTTGCAGACAAAGTGGCCAAATGGCTCACATTTATTGCAATTGCTGTTGGAGTTGGCACTTTTGTCTACTGGTATAGTGCAAATGGAGATATAGCTTTTGCTCTGGAAAGAATGGTCACTGTAATGGTAACTGCTTGCCCACATGCTTTGGGTGTTGCCATTCCATTGGTTGTGGCAATTTCTACAACACTTTCAGCAACAAACGGACTCCTGATCCGCAACCGAACAGCCTTTGAAACTACCAGAAAATTGTCAGTCATTATTTTTGACAAAACAGGGACACTCACTCAAGGCTCTCATAAACTTCAAAGAACAATCCCATTAACGGAGAAATACCACTCCGATGATATCATTATGTATGCAGCCGCTGTTCAGCAAAATTCAGAACATCATATTGCAAAAGGTGTGCTCCAAACCCTGAAAGAAAAGAAACTTGAATTATGGAAATCTGACAACTTCCAGCTGATACAAGGAGTGGGTGTTTCAGGAACTGTTAAAGGAAAAAATGTAGTAGCAGCAGGACCAAATTACTTTAAAGATAAGGGTAGTTTATTACCAGAAATTCCTAAGGAAATCAACCAGGATACCGAGACAGTCAACTATTTATTAATTGACGATGAAGTAATTGGAATCATCACTTTAGCTGATGCTATTCGCGAAGGTTCCAGTCAAGCAGTGATTGACCTGAAAGCTATGAACATTAAATCATTTCTTTTGACAGGCGATAATGAGAAAATTGCAGGCGCGGTGAGCAGTGAACTAAACATGGATGGTTTTTTTGCAAATGTATTGCCTCATGAAAAACAAGAGAAAATTAAAGAATTTCAATCTAAAGGTGAGATTGTAGCCATGACAGGTGATGGCGTGAATGATGCACCGGCTCTGGCTCAGGCTGATGTGGGGATAGCTGTAGGTTCAGGCACCGATGTTGCCGCAGAGACTGCCGATATCATTTTGGTTAACAGCGATCCGGGCGATGTTGCAAAACTGATTGACTTCGGGAAAAGGACTTATAAAAAAATGATACAAAACATTGTTTGGGCTGTTGGGTATAATATAATAGCTATTCCACTGGCTGCAGGATTATTATATCCAAGCTTTGTTCTAAGCCCTGCAATGGGAGCAGTTTTGATGAGCGTGAGCACTATTGTGGTTGCGATCAATGCCAGCCTATTAAAACTGAATAATTAAATCATCAATTAGAATTTGGCACTTGTATTTTACAGCGTTTTGTAATCCTACTGTCTCCAGAAGGGGTTATACCGGTTTAGTATTTATAGGCATTGTATTACATTTTGTTATAGTGGTACTCGACAAAGTAACATCTTGCTAAAAATCAATATTTTTGCATGGTAGACCAGAGTCCATTTAATATTAAAATATGACTTCCAGAATTGAAAAAATTGTAATTGATTTCAATGGAAAGAAAGTTGAAGCTCGAAAACTCACTGTATCTTCTGTAATTCCTTTAGACATTGATTCTGCATGGAGTAAAGTTCAAACTAGTGCTTTATTGAATTTTGTATCAGAGGGCAAAGTTAAGTTTAAACCATCAGGAGGACACTTCCCTCCAATATGGATACAAGGTGAAACTGTCGAGACTAGAATGTTTATTTATGGTTTTATACCATTTGGCGGACTGCATTCTCTTTATTTTGAGAGGATAGATATGGAAAATAAGGTATTGCAAACAAGAGAGTGGGACCAATCTGCAAAAGTCTGGAATCATAAAATATCCTTAAATGAACTCACCAAAAGATTCATAAAATACGAAGATGAGATAGTTATTTATGGCGGCATTTTGACTTGGTTTATTACATCTTGGGCAAAATCATTTTACATACACAGACAAAAAAGATGGCAATTGATAGCGGCGAACCCTTCAATAATTAACTAAATTTTCTCGCCGGTTTAAGCTTCTGTTAGTACAAAATGATAAAGCAGCTACCGTATACTTGTAGAGAACTTTGAAACTTTTACTTAGGAATTCCTATTTACAGTTATGTAATTCTTTACTTTGTGGTATACAAATCATTTTATTGTCTATTTGTGAATATGTAAGTTGTCTGCTTTTTTGCAAGTACTTTGTACTCAGTTTTTAATACCTTTGGCTGAGTTAATGAGATTATTCGCATTCATATTATCACTTTATATTCTGGCACTATCTTTAGTGCCTTGCTCTGATAATGTAGCACATTTTAATGATCATATTGCAGTCGGACAATCTACAGACCATCATGATCATGATCATTCGGACCACAGCAATGATACTTGTACGCCATTTTGTTCATGTGCCTGCTGTGGAACAATTTTTACCATGCCGGCATCTCAGTTTATCAATCCATCAAAACTGAGTATTCCTACAGATTACTTTTTCCATTACAGTTTTACTTATTCTTTCGATTTCAACGAAGGAATCTGGGAACCGCCAGCCTTAAGTTAGACATTTTTTAAAGGGATATTTATGCCCTTTCCTTTCATTTCCAGGTTTAACTTTTTCATTAAATCACGTATTTATGTTTGATAATATAATCGTTTATTCGGTTAAGAATAAATTTGTTATTGGGCTATTTGTGGCGGCCCTCATTGTATGGGGTATATTTTCCCTCAAACAATTACCGATAGATGCTGTGCCCGATATTACCAACAATCAGGTACAAATCATTACGATATCACCTACCCTAGCAACCCAGGAGGTGGAGCAGTTTATCACTACTCCGATAGAATTGTCTCTTCAAAGTCTTCAACAGACAGAAGAAATACGATCCATATCCCGATTTGGCTTATCTGTGGTTACAGTAGTATTTGATGAAAGCTATGATATTTATTTAGCCCGGCAATTGGTCAGTGAGCGTATAAAAGAAGCCCAGGATGGCATTCCGGAAGGATTGGGTGTACCTGAAATGGCGCCACTTTCGACAGGATTGGGCGAAATTTACCAATATGTAGTGAGACCGGAAGAAGGTTTTGAAGGCAAGTTCTCAGAAACAGAGCTGCGGAGTCTTCAGGACTGGGTAGTCAAAAGACAATTACTCGGCATCGAAGGTGTGGCTGAAGTGAACTCCATGGGTGGATTTTTAAAACAATATGAAGTATTAGTAAATGACAATTTACTTAAAGCTATCTGTATTAGTATTTCAGATATATTCAGAGCTTTAGAAAAAAGTAATGAAAATACAGGTGGAGCCTACAGTGAAAAAAACTCCAGCGCCTATTATATCCGCTCAGAAGGATTAGCCAAATCTTTAGATGATATTGGCAATATTGTAGTCAGTGACAAGGGAAATATTCCTGTTCTGGTCAGAGATGTTGCTACGGTTCAATTTGGCAAAGCGCCCCGATATGGAGCCCTGATAAGAGATGGAAAAGAAGTAGTGGGAGGTAAGGTTATGATGTTCAAGGGCGCCAACTCTGCCGAAGTAACCGAATTGGTAAAAGAGAAAGTACTTCAAATCCAAAAATCATTACCTGAAGGTGTAGTCGTTGAGCCATATTTGGTCAGAGACAAACTTGTAAAGACCGCCATAGGTACAGTTACGACTAACCTAATTGAAGGAGGTCTCATTGTCATTTTTATCCTGGTCTTACTTTTAGGTAATTGGAGAGCAGGATTGATCGTGGCTTCTGTTATTCCACTGGCCATGCTTTTTGCCATATCAATGATGAATTTATTGGGTATTTCTGCCAATTTAATGAGTTTGGGAGCTATCGATTTCGGTCTAATTGTAGATGGCGCTGTAATCATTGTAGAAGCCATTGTCCATAGACTACAAGTAAATAAAGCAGGTAATTTGCTTACTCAAAATCAAATGGACTCAGAAGTAATCACATCCTCGCAAAAGATAAGAAGCTCAGCTGCTTTCGGAGAGATTATCATTTTGATGGTGTACGTACCGATTTTAGCACTTGTTGGCATTGAAGGGAAAATGTTTAAACCGATGGCACAAACCGTGATGCTGGCAATAGCCGGTGCATTGATTCTTTCCTTAACTTATGTACCCATGATGGCTGCTTTAGTTCTTAAGAAAAATGTAAGTAACAAAAGGAATTACTCGGATAAGATTATTGATTTTTTCTACAGAGGCTATCGTCCCATCCTGGATGTCGCTTTAAGGTTGAAAGTATTATTCGTTGCAATTACAGTACTTATTTTCTTTATTAGTCTCTTTGTTTTTAATAGAATGGGCGGTGAGTTTATTCCTACATTGGAAGAAGGAGATTTGGCAATGCAGCATATACTTCCTCCGGGCAGTTCACTTTCGCAAAGTATAGAAACTGCTCAAATGATTCAAAACAAATTGCTGAAGGATTTTCCTGAAATAGAAGATGTCGTTGCAAACATTGGTTCCGCAGAAATTCCTACAGACCCTATGCCTGTAGAGATAGCAGATTATGTGATCGTTATGAAACCAAAGTCTGAATGGACTACAGCGTCTAATCGTCTGGATATGTATGAGAAGTTTGAAGAGTCAGTCAAAAGTATGCCCGGTGTTGGTTTAGAGTTTTCTCAGCCCATACAGCTTCGTTTCAATGAATTGATGACTGGATCCAAAGCGGACATCGCCATTAAATTGTTTGGAGAGGACCTGGATGTTTTGGTTCAGAATGCCGGTAAAGCAGAAAAAATAATCAGTCAGATAGAAGGAGTTGGAACGGTGAATGTAGAGCAAACTGTAGGTATGCCTCAAATCATGGTGCGTTTCAATTACAGCAAGATGGCTCAATATGGTTTACATATTCAGGAAGTCAATCAGGTAATCCGTTCTGCCTTTGCGGGAGAAAAAGCAGGTATCATTTATGAAGGAGATAAGCGCTTTGATTTGGTAATCAGGTTAAATGAGGAGAATCGGCAAGGCATGCAGGATGTAGAAAACCTTTTTGTAACGCTCGACAATGGCAGTCAGGTACCTTTAAGCAGCATAGCAACTATCGATTTGATTAATGCTCCTATGCAGGTTTCCAGAGAAAATACCAATAGAAGAATCGTAATTGGTGTAAATGTTGGTGATACGGATGTAGAGAGTTTAGTAGGAAAAATTCAAGCCGAACTGGATGCAAAAGTTGAATTGCCTACAGGTTATTACTTTACCTATGGAGGTCAGTTTGAAAACCTAAAGGCAGCTAACGCCAGGCTATCAGTCGCTGTTCCACTTGCACTTGCCTTGATTTTCATTTTACTCTTTTCACTTTTGGATCAATGTCGCAGGCATTATTGATTTTTACGGCGATTCCATTATCAGCTATTGGCGGTATCTGGGCATTACAGCTGAGAGGCTTACCATTCAGCATATCTGCAGGAATAGGTTTTATAGCTCTTTTTGGAGTTGCAGTTTTAAATGGAATAGTCTTAATCGGCTATTTCAATCAACTTAAAAATGAAGGCATGACGGACATAAAAGAACGAATTTTGACCGGAACCCGGGTAAGACTGCGACCCGTAATCATGACTGCAGCTGTTGCCTCACTTGGTTTTTTACCTATGGCACTTTCCACCTCAGGAGGAGCAGAAGTGCAAAGACCACTGGCAACGGTTGTGATAGGCGGGCTTATTACAGCAACATTTTTAACTTTGGTGATTCTTCCGATATTATACTTATGGTTAGAAAAGTGGAAATCGAGAAATAGCACTCCTCCTTTGCCAACAAAAGGGGCTACTCTGATTTTGCTATGTTTAAGTGTGTCATTAAGCGTTCAGGCACAACCGAAGCCTGTAGATTTAGAGGATGCAATTGCCATAGCATTGAGTAAACATCCCGATATCAGAGCTGCTGATCTGAGGGTAACTAAAGAAAAGTCCCTTCAAAATCTTTCATATAATCCTGGAGCCACTGAGATTTCATACCGGAGTGATGGATTGTTTGACACTGAGTTTGGTCAGCAAGTGAATCAAATTGGCATCGTTCAAAATCTTCCAAGCCCGGGGATTACCAAAGCACAAAATAAATTGCAAAATGAATTGGCTAAGCAAAGTGTGTATGCAAAGCAAATCAGTGAAAATGAATTGAAATGGCAGGTGCGACAATTGTATTATGATATTCAATATAAAAAGGAATTGGAAAAATTGTACACATCACTTGCATCTACCTACTCAGATTATTATCGCAAGGCAGTTCAGAGAGTTCAGGCAGGTGCAACTAATGCCATGGAATCCCTAAGTCTGCAATCCAAATGGCAGGAACAGGAATTGCTGCTCAGGCAAACCCGGACTGAAATCAATCATCTCAATCAACAGTTTCAGTTGCTATTAAATAGTTCTGAACAGGTTACACCAAATGATAGCCTGACAATCGCGGCTTATGCTGCCAATCCTGAAAGCATTTCTAATCCTTATTTGCTTCAAGCAAAACAAACTATGCTTGTTGAAATTGCTAAAGTGGAGGTCATTAAATCTGACATGAAACCCGGATTTAATGTAGGATATGCTGCTCAGCGATATTATGAAGGTGGCTGGCTCAATGCATTCCAGGCAGGTGTTTCAATTCCTTTGTTTAATGGCCAAACAAAAAGAAGGGTTGAAGCTCAAAAAATACAAATTGATATAGGCGATTTCCAATATCAAAGCAGAGTCATTGCCTTAAAGCAGGAACTATTGCAAATTGAGAATTCGTTGAGTTTATATAAGGAAGGGATAGAATTTTATAAAGAACAACTCCAGACAATTAATCCAGAAGTCCTAAGAATCAGTCAGCTCAATTATCAGGAGGGGGAAATTTCCTATTTGGAGTTATTAAACAGTTTGCAGCTTTTGGCCACAAACAACAAAAACTATTGGGAACAGATAATTGCCTTCAATAAAGCAGTTGCAAATTATCAATATCTCACTAATCAATAAAAGTCAACAAAATGAATAATATAAAAAATATCATAGTGGTTGTAATCTGCTTATCATTTTCACTATTGACATCATGTGGACAAAAACACACTGAAGGCGATGGACACGATCACGGCAAAGAAACTACAGAACATGCTGAAGGCGATGGACACGATCACGGGGAAGAATCACATGCTGAGGATGATGGACATGATCATGGGGAAGAATCGCATGCTGAGGGCGATGGACATGATCATGGTGCTGAAGGCGAAGAACATGAAGAGGGATTACACCTGACCAGGGAACAAACAGAAACCATTGGATTAGAATTTGGAGAGTTAGCATCTATCAAGGTAAATGATTTTGTTAAAGCTAGCGGCACTCTTGGGTTGCCACCTAATGCCTACTCTTCTGTGACAGCCAAATCAAGCGGAATTATCATAGGAACTAAGAAATTTGTAGAGGGAAATTATATTAAAAAGGGCGAAATCATAGCCTACCTGGAAAATCCGGATTTTATAATTAAGCAGGAATACTTAGAATCCAAAGCGCAGTTGAAATTGAAAAATATGATTTGGAACGTCAGAAAAATTTGGTCGAAGCTGATGCGGGTGTAATGAAAAATCTACAGAATGCTGAAGCAGAAGTAGCGATATTGGAAGCTAAATCTGTAGGTCTATCCAAGCAGCTTGCTTATCTGGGAATATCTACTTCCAATCTTTCTCCTGGCTCAATACGACAACAAATTGCAATTGTTGCTCCAATGAGTGGATATATTTCCAGGATCAATTTCCATAATGGGTTATATGCGCAATCCTCCATTTCATTGATGGAAATAATGTCCGCTGAACACTTGCATTTAGAACTGGATGTGTTTGAGAAAGATGTTGCTAAAATTAAAAAGGATCAAAAGATTAGCTACACCATTCCTGCACTTGGAGAAACCATTTTTGAGGGACAAGTAAATGTGATTGGTAAAGAATTTAATGCAGAAAATAAAACAGTACGTATTCACGGGCATTTGAAAGGCAAGAAGCCAATGTTTTTGAAAGACTTTTTTATTGATGCAAAAATTTGGCTGAATGATAATACCGCAACCGCATTGCCTGAAAAAGCAATCATTTCAGACGGCGAAAATGAATTTATTTATGTAGCTAAAAATGAGCCGAAATCTAAAGAAATTGAATTTCAAAAAATTAGTGTTATTACAAGTGCCACCAATAATGGCTTCACAGCTGTAAAACTATTAGATCCAATTCCTGCAGGAATGAAAATCGTCACTAAAGGTGCGTATTATGTATACGCTCAAGAAAAAGCGGGAGCCTTAAAACACGAACATTAAATAGCACCATAACTTTTTCCTTGATAATCAATAAAAATTTAGAACCATGATTAAAGTAATTTTGACAGCATTCCTATTTGTAGGATTAACTTTTGGAATGAGCAGCTGTGGGGAGTCCAAACAAAATCAGCAATCTGAAAAGGAAGACCACATGCATGAAGATGGAGAAGCTCATGAGCATGAATATGTTTGCCCAATGGATTGTGAAAAGGGTAAAACCTATAAAGAAATGGGTAAATGCCCTGTATGTAAAATGGACCTGGTCGAAAAGGAGCACTCAGAGAATGATGGACACAATCATCATGAAGGAGATGGACACGATCATAATGAAAGTGAGGATCACGAACACAAAGAAGGAGATGGACACGATCATAGTGAAGGAGAATAGTGCAATCACTAAAAGTGAGTAAAGCCTTATTCCGAGTTAATTGCTATTGTTTTAGTGGAAGAAATTTCATTGGGTGCAACTGTCATGGTTGCACCTTTTAAAAATTGGATTATTATGGAACACAAACACACCTACGATGCATTCGGCAATCAAACATGTTGTACACAGCAAGAAAAAATCTACAGCAATGCCGGTGCAAAAGATTTATTAAAAGTCCGACATAACAAAAACGATGGGCATTACCACGGTATTCAATATAAAAAGGAATTAGATCATGGCATAGCAATGAAACATTCAGAGAATGACGGCCACGAGCATACAGTGGGAAAGCAATCCACATTTCAAATTTTCTTGCCTTCCATTATTTCTTTTGTACTGTTGATGGCAGCCATAGTATTTGATAACTGGGTACCTCAGACTTGGTTCACTGGCTGGATAAGAATTGCCTGGTATGTTGCAGCCTATTCTCCGGTGGGATTCCCCGTGATTAAGGAAGCCATTGAGGCTATGGGAAAAGGTGAAATTTTTTCGGAATTTCTTTTGATGTCAATTGCCACAATT
This sequence comes from Saprospiraceae bacterium, assembly GCA_016706365.1. Lineage (GTDB taxonomy): Bacteria > Bacteroidota > Bacteroidia > Chitinophagales > Saprospiraceae > SLDF01. The sequence continues at coordinate 147,696 of JADJJU010000011.1, read as the reverse complement.
GGAGCATTTGCCATAAACGAATATCCGGAAGCAGTAGCTGTTATGTTATTCTATGCTGTGGGTGAAGTATTCCAAACTTTGGCAGTGACAAGGGCTAAAGCCAACATCAAAAGCTTGCTTGACCAGCGACCGGATGAGGTATCAATTTTAATTGACAATCAGACGAAAATCGTTAAGGCAGAAACGGTAAATATTGGTGATATTATTCAGCTGAAATCAGGGGAAAAATTGGGGCTTGACGGAGAATTAATGTCTGATACTGCCTCCTTCAATACAGCTGCACTAACAGGAGAAAGCAATCCGGATACAAAAGCCAAAGGTAATACGGTCTTAGCAGGAATGATCAATCTTAATACAGTTGCTCAAGTAAAAGTTACCGCAGAATACACTGATAGTAAGTTGAGTAAAATATTAGAGATGGTGCAAGAAGCCACCGCCCAAAAAGCGCCAACCGAATTATTTATAAGAAAATTTGCAAAGATATATACGCCAATTGTTGTGCTGTTAGCTATTCTTATCACCGCGGCACCTTATTTTTTGTAGAAAATTATAGATTTTAATCAATGGTTGTATAGAGCGCTGATATTTCTGGTTATTTCATGTCCTTGTGCCTTAGTCATTAGTATTCCTTTGGGATATTTTGGAGGTATAGGAGCTGGAAGTAAAAATGGAATACTATTCAAGGGAAGTAATTTTCTTGATTCACTTGCCGGCATTCAGCATGTTGTAATGGATAAAACCGGTACGATGACCGAAGGCGTTTTTAAAGTGCAGGAAGTAATATTTAATGATGGATTTAGTAAAGATGAAATCTTGCAAATGGTGAATGTCTTGGAAAGCAAAAGTTCTCATCCTGTTGCTACAGCAATCCATGACTATGTGGGAGATATAAATCACAAAATTAAATTAGAAAATGTAGAAGAAATTTCAGGACATGGATTAAAAGCAACCGTTAGTGGAAAAGAATTACTTGTAGGTAATTTTAAGCTGCTGGATAAGTTTAATGTTTCTTATGACATGGATCCAGACTCGATTGTTCATACAGTAATTGCAATTGCCAGGGACAATAAATTCGCAGGTTACATGAGCATTGCCGACAGTATTAAAGAAGATGCTCAACTTACTGTAAACAAGCTCAAAGCATTGAACATAAAAATTACAATGCTCAGTGGTGATAAGAGTAATGTAGTAAAATTTGTTGCGGATAAATTGGGTATTGCAAATGCTTTTGGTGATTTACTACCGGAAGATAAGGTCAATAAAGTAAAAGAAATCAAAGCTGGAAACGAAACAGTGGCTTTTGTTGGAGATGGCGTAAATGATGCACCGGTGGTAGCTTTAAGTGATGTAGGCATCGCAATGGGAGGGCTTGGAAGCGATGCCACGATTGAAACTGCTGATGTAGTAATTCAAGACGATAAGCCAGGTAAAATTCCAATGGCCATTAATATTGGCAAACAAACCAAAAAGATAGTTTGGCAAAATATCATCCTGGCTTTTAGTGTAAAAGCAATTGTATTGGTGTTAGGTGCCGGTGGATTAGCGACTATGTGGGAAGCTGTATTTGCCGATGTAGGAGTGGCTTTGCTAGCTATTTTGAATGCTGTGAGAATTCAAAGGATGAAGTTTTGAAGAATAGAATCGATAAGTTAGTTTTACTACTATTTGATATTTATATTCTGATTTTATTTTTTTATTTCATTCCTCTGTTGAGTGAAAGTTGAAATCAAATTGATCTTAAAGCCTTCACCAATGGATTTATTTTTACACACTGCTTATTGATGGCAGTTTTCAAATATCTTTTTTAATTTTGAATATCTTGACCGCCAATATTTACTCTAAACCAATGTATCGTTATTTACAATTAAATAAATAGAATGAAAGTATTTACGGTCATGCCAGCTGCTCTAAAAGTCCATTTCTATGCAGAGATATCCCTGGCAGCGAGTTTATTCGCTGAAGGAAATTTTTACTCAAGTTGGGCACATTTAGAAAGAGCGCATATTCTAGGCCAGCCTTATCCTTATGAGCATTCATTAGTTCATTGGAAAATGTTACTTTTTGGTGTTAAGACTAAAAACACGAAAGAGATTATTGGTCAAATTCCACGATTACTAATTGGAGGAGTTAAGTCCTTTGTTGGAAAAATTCCGGTTGGAAATACCGGTGGGGCAAATGTACCTCCGCTCCAAAGCATGAAAATTCCAGACGAATTGTTGAATATCATCAATGAGGCTCATAAAAAAACGGATACTTAATTCATAATACCTATTCCAAATCACCCCAAAATACCCTATCTTTACACACACAATCAAATGTGACGTCATTTGGAACTAAATCATTATACTATCTGGTGAGTTATAGGGTGAGTTGAAAAAAATAAAACCTTGTAAAACGCAGATAATCAATTAGATATACAAGCGTATTGTAGGCCAGTCATCCCGACTAGTCGAAAGCCCTGTGAAAAAAATGGCTTCCATTTTTTTCACAGGGCTTTCGAGTTTGAGAGGGGGTGTGGGTGTGAGTGTGCTATGGTTGACGAACAGACTCTATATCCATCATCCGTTGCTTGTATTTGACGATTGCTGCATGCATTGCAGTCCTCTACACACCTTGTAAAACCAAGATTTATTTTTATATCAAATAAACATCTCCCTAAAGTCTCTATTTGCACTTTATCAAGTATTTTGGTCGGTCAATGGAGATTATGAAATTTATTTGTCCTCAGGTGAACAACCTGTAATTCTATGCAATAAACATTAACGTTGAACAACATGAAAAGAATTTTATTATTAATTCCCCTCCTGTCCTTGTTTATAATTTATACCTCTGCTCAATGTGGTGCAAATGAAATTGAAATTAAAGTCGAAATTGCAACTGATAATTGGGGTTCCGAAACCTCCTGGAAACTAACAGACCTAAGGGGGGCGATCATTATGGAAGGAGGTAAGGAAGGTGTTTATGGCAACTTATTATCCTATTCAGACAGCATCTGTGTGGCTGTTGATGGCTGCTTTTCTTCGAGATATATGATACTTATGGAGACGGAATCCTTGCTCCTAACGGATATAAACTGTTTGCTGACGAGGTGATTGTTGCCAGCGGCGCGAATGACATTGGGAATTATGCTAAAGCAACTGCTTATTGTCCTGGAGCCTGCACCTATACCCGGGATGCTCTAAATGATCTAAAAGGACACATTGATGGATCCAACTCTCTTACCATCATTGATATGAATCTTATATACGACATCTTCAATAACTTTCCAGAATGTTTGGTGGAAAGCGAAATGATGATATTACTAAGTAAAAGTGTAATAGAAGATTATGATGAGATGATTGGGCCTCTTTTTACTACCCCTGTTACAATAAATGGCTTCAGTAAAACTCCGGGAAATAATCCCAACATAGAGCTGGCAAGGGCTATGGTGGGACTTGAACAGGGAGTATTCGATCAGGTTTTCACCGCTGATATTTATTCAGATTATCCTCAACACATAAATCAGTGGAAATTTAATTCATGTGTTACCTTTCCCGGATATGTAGATCCGCCATCAGATTCTTCGCTGAACCATTCCATGCTGATTCTTGCTAATTTTAAAGACCCGGATGGCATGAATCCGTATTACGATATCAATGGAGATGGAACATCACATGCTTTGCGTCCTACAGGATTTTATTTATCTCCAGGAGTGTCTCAAGTATTACTGTTCCTGAAGACCTTGTTGGAAAGGATTATTATATAAGGGTAGGCTCACACGAATGGGATCTTTCCTCCAAACCTCTGTTTAAAAGACTGAATAGAATTTCAAAGAAATTTGCAATCAACGCAACTACCATCGAAGTATTTAATCCTCTTGGAGGTGCAATATCTATTCTTGTCCCTTACGGAGCAGCAGAAGGAATCGTTCAGGTAAGTGCTACAAATATTGTTGAAGCCCCTTTCATATCATTAAAGTCTTTTTATGAGACTCAAGACATCAATGCTGAATTGGACAAACCCGGTCCATGGGCAATATTCGAGTCTGAAAATGTGATGTATACCATTCCAAAACATTCCATCATACCCGGTCAACATAACCTGATTCAGACATTACAAGATTGGGAAACTGCAGTTAGAGGTGTCAATTCTATAATGGCAAGGCAAATCATTCCAGATAAGCATAATATGTATATGATTGCTGATTTAATGATAAGAAGCGGTGCCTATTCAATTGGTTATCCAATGTCTAATACACCACTTGACTATTTCAATGTTCCTGGTCCAGCATACTTTATTAATGGGCCCGGCCCGGATGATGAGACAAATTTCCATGAAACCGGGCATGCATTAGCCATGAGTAAATTTCCTGGTGAGGTTGAAGCTTTAGTAAACTTTCCATACATAATGGCAATGAATTATGGCCTCGGTGTCGATCTCAAGGTGAATTACAGCTTTGTTCCAAATACATTTGACATCGACAAGACCGTTACCCACAGGATAGTTTCTAATACATTTGGTTCAGAAAGAGATATTTCAAACACCACAAAAGACGAAGTACGATACCAGCACAGAGGGTACGGACATTATTTTGAGATAGTTAGCTTACTTGGATGGTGTCCACTCAGAAACTTCTGGAAAAAAGAATCCTTTGACTTTGAGAATGGTATCGACCATGGCATCAATGACCAGGACATTGACAGCAGGATCATTCGAATGTCCACTGCTGCCAATGCTGATTTGCGTCCCCTCTTCCATGTTTTTGGAATCCTTCCAAAAGACTCAATTGCTGTTCAAGCATCATTTGATCTATTAAACATTCCGAAATCCAGAGCTATTTATTATAGACTCCAGGAATATATCAACCTTATACCGTTAGATGACACAGCATTTATCAATTATGCCCAGTCTGTATATCCCGATCTATACACAAATGGTCCAACGGATAGTCCTGATTACGGGGTAGGATGGCACTATCAAAAGTCCTTGACTTACAATGCGGCAGAAGCACAGCAGCGAATCGGAATCTTACAGTCCATAATAAATTTGTATTATCCGGATGGCGAACCTGCAGAAAATACTAATACGGATGTTTGCTGCTTGCTGGACACCCTGGACGTGAGTATAGTAAATGAGGAGCTTATAGTGACAGGTGGCGTAGAGCCTTATGAAATTTCAATTGACGTGAATGGAGATGTTCAAACCGTGACGGTGGTCGATTTTGATGGATGCGAATCCACCGTACAATACATCATTAGCAAGTTGTCGGAATTAGAAAAAGTGAATTTACAAATTTTTCCTAATCCTGCAGATGAGGAAGTCCAAATAGGTTTCGGAGACATTCAAGGGCAAGTATCAATTTCCCTATTTGATCAAATAGGAAGGTTGATCCAAAGGCAAAGTCTTATGGCGACCGAATTTGTTAACTATCGGCTTCCTGAGCCTAACGGAATTTACTTCTTTCACATTACATTCTCAGATGGGAGATACAGTTCAATAATGGTAATAAAAAAATAAAAACGTTTTCCAATTACGCCTAAATGAGCAGGACAAGTTTCCGAAGCTTTTGGGTTCCACCAATTCGTTTTACATCCTATATGGAAGGTGAACATTAATGCATTGCCATATATCTTGCATCATTTCTAATGACTACATAAATATTTGCTTTTTTTACTACTTATGAGAGAATTATAACAATCAGTCATCTTTTTAAATCGGGTATCAATCCTTAACACATCTGCAACTAAATCCAAGACTTTTCCCCCAATCAATTCTTGTTATTCCGTCAAATCCAGCTGTAAGGGTTATTGCTTTTGCTGAACCAGGAAAATTGCTTTCATCCGTGGCCCAGAAATTTGCATCTCTGCCTTCATAAATAAAACCTCCCGGCTGCATTCTACCACCAGGTAAAGCACTAAATCCACTTGAATTGCTGGCATTTATAGTTCCCGTCCAAAGTGGATCAACTTTTTTCATAGCTATAGCAGCTAATGAATCTTTCCCTAAAAAATTGATCAGTGTTTCCCATTCAGCCATACTTGGAATATGCCAACCAGCAGGACATAATTTGCCCGATTTGGCAGCATACCAGTTGTACAGTTTTCCATATTTTGGACTATTGTTAATATCATTGTTGTAATAACACCAGGCCGGATTTGTAGTAAAATTCCATTCAGTTTCGTCTGAAACTTTTGGAATTCCAGCTTCGATGACTACATTAGACTTCATCCAACATTGAGTTCCAATTGTTACAATATCATATAAATTGTTTTCAGCGTCCATGACCGCATTAGAAGAGCCGCAGCCATTTCCACTGGCTTTTATGAAAGAAAACGATGCATCTTTGGTACATGCATTTCCGTGGTCAGTAACAGTAACAGAATAGTCGCCTGATTCACTTACGGAAATTGAAGGAAAATCACCAAGGCCATGGGTCCATTTATAAGAAAACGGACCTAATCCGTTCTTAACAACTGCTTGTAATTGATCAGAACCGATTTGTGTAATTTTTACTTCTAACGTTCTGCATTCGTCATCTTTCGCGACTCTGCATGATTGAAGTAAAAAAAATACACATACTACACCCATTAGCCCAAGCGCATTTGTATTCATAATTGATAATTTAATTTTACAATCAGTTGATCTTCAAAGTTAATTTCTTTTTTTATTAGTGTCAATTTTTTTTGGGAATATGCTTGGATTGACAAAACCTAAATTATCAAATAAACTATTAGACGCAGGGGGGGATGGGGGCCCCCCCCCCCCCCCCAAAGGAACCGGACAAGACATAATATCCGATTAACTGTTGGTGAACCAATTTGATAAACATTATTTTTGAGATCAAGTCCTTCCGAATAAATGGCATACTGCGGCCGCCATAAAACAAATAATTGATTAATTTTGGCAAGGTCGAATCAATAAAAGCGACGTTTCACCACACTTTTAGATTTACTGGGAACATTTGCTTTCGCTGTTAGCGGTATCAGGCACGCATCAGGTAAGCAGATTGACTGGTTTGGTGCTTATATTCTAGGGCTGGTAACCGCAATTGGTGGAGGAACATTAAGAGATTTGTTGCTGGATGTAACTCCGTTCTGGATATTGGATGGCAAGTACTTTATTACAACAGGAGTTGCGCTGATTGCCGTGCTGCTATTCAAAGAAAAAATGCTTAAAATAGGCAGTACCTTGTTTTTATTTGACACTATAGGGCTTGGCTTATTTACTGTAGTGGGAATTACAAAAAGTATGGATGCAGGTCTTCCTTTTTGGGTTTGTATTATTATGGGTACGATTACCGGAACTGTTGGTGGTGTAGTCAGAGATGTGCTTCTCAATCAGGTTCCACTGTTATTCCGAAAAGACATTTATGCGCTCGCTTGTGTAGCAGGTGGCGTCATTTATTTTATTTGCAGTTATTTAAATCTTCCCGGAGGGTTTACTGAGTTGATTGCAGCGTTGACCGTGATTGTCTTTCGTTTGATTGCAGTAAAATATCATTTGAATTTACCACAGTTAAAGGCGATAAATAGTAAGTCAAAAAGCCTCTAGTGTCTTCGGATTTGATTTTCCTTTTTCCTTTTCCTTTTTTCTTTCAGCTCCGCATTTTTTCCCATCTTTACTGGTTAAATTTCACCCCCAACCATGAATTTCCAAACTTTTAAAGACCAACTCACAATCAGCACTTCCCGCATTTTTCTGGGCGGAAAAAGAAATGTACCCGAACAAGACAAAGTAAAGCTAACTCATCTCGGTGTTTTGCTGGCTACAGAATTACCTCATGTCATATTCCGAAGCGGAAATGCAGAAGGATCTGATGCGCTTTTTTCAGAAGGAGTTTGTCGTGTCGATCCTTCCAGATTTGAATCTATTTTGCCATATGAAAATCACCGCAAGAAGAATATAAACCCTTATTCCCAGTCGTGTTCAATGGATCAGGTAGACCTGGCAGCAGATGATGATCTCGTATATTATACCAGATCAAACAAAGCGAATTCCAATCTTGTCAACCGATACATGGATGGACATAAAGATAGAAATGGCATGAAGGCAGCCTATCTTTTTCGGGACACGATGGCCATCATTGGCTCCAAATCCATTCCGCTGGATCCGGTATCTTTTGCTTTCTTTTACATAGATCCAACAGACCCACTGGGCGGTGGTACAGGACACACCATTAAAGTTTGTCAGGAGAATAAGATCCTCTATCTTACTCAGGAAATCTGGATGAGCTGGGTGTCAACACAACGTGTTTGAACAATCGGTTAATCGGGTAATCGGTTAATCGAGGTGGGAGTGTGTGTGTGGTTGAGGTGTTTCGTTAAGGCGTTAAAAGGTTGAGGCGTTGAGAAGGAAACAACCGATAGATGCAAGCATATAAGGGCGAATTGCCATACGCCCTGTCTCTCGACAAACAGTCCGTTACACAGCCGACAATCGGTTAAACGGTTTTGCGACTGTTTAAGCCAGGAGCTAGTTCCCAAAGCTTTGGGAAAGAAGCGGCTGTTCAATCTAAAATCTGAAACCTGACGCCTGAAAACTGAAACCTTAAATCATCACTATTACTATCTTTGCCATTCAGCAAATTCATTTTCTGATGTTCCGAACAGTTCTTTATTTCCTTTTCATTCTGTTCTTTCTAAGTTCCTGCCACCGGTATCATAAAGTGCTTGAAATCACTCATACCTCTGAATTGAATGGCGTGGCCAGTGCTTCCGGATTGGCTATGTATGGTGGAAAATATTTTGTAATCGGGGATGATACCCCATTTATGTTTCTGGTGGACAGTCAGTTTAATGTGAAGAAAAAGTGGCAGTTTTTTCCGGCAGATACAAGTATTCTCCGGATACCCGGAAATATTAAGCCGGATTTCGAAGCGCTTGAAAATCAGGGAGACAGCATCCTTCTTATATTTGGCTCCGGATCTAAATCCCCTCAACGCGATGTTTTTGTGCGGATCAATCCGGAAGATCCGAATAATGTTGAGACTTATTCAATGACCTCATTTTATCAACATCTCAGGAATCAAAAAGAACTGGAAGGCAAGGAATTGAATATTGAAGGTGTCACCATTCGCAAGAATAAAATGTATCTTTTCAATAGAATTCCGAGCCTTATATTTGAGATGGATTACAGTGCATTTCTGGAACATATACTGGACGGATCGACACTCCCATCCATAGAAACTCACACTTACAAATTACCATCTGTCAATGGTGTAAGGGCAGGTTTTTCAGGCGCAACATCAGTTAATTACATCCCTTACCTGATTTTCACAGCCTCGGTCGAATCGAATGACAATTCCACCAGTGATGGTGCCATTCTTGGGAGCTTCGCAGGAGCCATCAAATTAAAGGATGATCGCCTCACATCTTCCATCAGGACCATCCAGCTGAATACTGGTAGCAAACCCGTAAAAGTCGAGTCTATTGGAGTCGAGACCATCCATTCTGATCGACATTTAACAGTAATACTAGTCACCGACAGCGATGGCAAAGAGTCCATGATTTACAGGTGCAAAATGAGCTGGTAAGGGAAAGGTTTTGTTTTTTTATATCTTGAATAAAAATGTTTTTAGCAATCAGGAATTCAGTACACCTTTTAGGTCCTCATTCTTGTTCCGCAAATCAAGTCCACCTTCCAGGAGAGATTTGAGATTGGCCAAATAAAAGGTCCATCCGTTGGAACAGCCCAGATGGAAATTTACTCTTGATTTTTCATCTGTTGGGATGTCTTTCTGACTGAGTTCTACGATGCTCTGATCTCCTTCAGGATAGATAATCACTGAAACTATACCTGCCTTTCCAAACACAAAACTCATTTGATTTTTTCCGTTCGCTTCCAGGATTTCTCCTTTCTCGGTGACATCATCACTCCAGCCAAACCATTGCCATTGATATGTATCCCCCACCTGAATAGGCTCGTTTGTATTTCGCAACTGAGCATTAGCTGAAGTAAACACTGCATTTCTTAGAAACCAGTTTTCCAATTTGTTCTGACTGGTCCAGGCATCATAGATTACCTGAACCGGTGCATTGACGGGAATACGGATCACAAATTGAGTCCAGTCGTAGGTAAAGTTGTTTTCCATAATGGTTTGATTTGAATGTATTCATTTCAAATATCGTATGGAAAATTGATTTCAGCAAGTGATTTTAGTCTTTTACGATCTTAACTTCCAGTTGAAGCGTAGCTTTATCTCCATTTGGGACTTTGGCCAGATAGTCAGAAACCAAAAAAAATCCTTTCCTTCCCACCTCATGAATTCAACAGATTCCTAAATAAAAATGAATACAACTTATGGATGAAGAAAGTAGCGTAATACCTTATGATAGTATAAGATTGATTAAAAAGTACTTGCACAAACAGCAGGGTTTGTCTGTAGTCGATTTAGGCTGTGCAAAAGGATATTTTTTATTTGGATTATTTGATGACCCTGATTTGAGCTTTCATTTGATGGAAGGAATTGATTTATGGGAGGAAGAAGATAAGACTCCAAAAAACTTTGATCTGAATTCAGAATATAATTCTGATGCTGAATGCAGGCAGGAAGGTAAATCTCAATTTATATCTAATCGAAAAGATATCAAAACCTTTATTTGTCTCACTTCTAACTCTTATGATCTGATCATTCTTTCTAAAATTCTTCATTTTTATCCACATGATCAGATTATTAATATTTTGAAACAATGTCAAAGTTTACTCACAACTGATGGAATTATTTATGTTAAAATGGCAAATGAGAAGCATCCTTATTCTGATCAAAAAGATAAGACTGTGTTTAGTGAAAAATTCAAGAGCGAACTTAAGCAAGATTTTGAGATTATCCACTTGAACAATTCTGATATTCATGCTGAATTTATTATTAAATGATTAGGAAATAGACAGCGAAATATAAATCTTCAATTCTTAAGAAAATTAATTCTGGAAAAGCTTAAACCCATGAGACTAAATTACATCAAATGATACTAAATGATGATCAAGATCATTTTCTGATTGATTTACCCAGACTTCAATTTTCCTATATTTACTCCATGAAACGCCAATCCCTTCTGATATTATTAATTCTGCTGAGCTTTGCCTCCCTGGCCCTGATCAATCTGAATGCCCCTGACAATTATTCTGAGCCTGATATTGCGGCATATATCACTAAAGACAATATTCCCGAAAGCAACAGGATCGATGATCGCGCTGCTACTTTAGGCAGAGTTTTATTTTATGACAAACAATTATCGAGGAACGGGAGTATTTCCTGCGCATCTTGTCACAAGCAGGAGTTTGCTTTTGGTGATACTGCTGTTTTCAGCAGGGGACTTGAAGGAGAATTGACCGGCAGACATTCTATGCGTTTGGCTAATATCAGATTTGCGGATGATTCCTTATTTTTTTGGGATAGACGGGCAGCTTCGCTGGAGATACAAACCACTATGCCCATTCAGGATCATGTGGAAATGGGATTCAGTGGTTTTTCAGGAGATCCTGGTATGGATTCTCTGTTGAGGAGGCTGGAAGGTGTTGATTATTATCCAATGTTATTTGAATATGCATTTGGAGACGAAGAAATTTCGGAACTCAGGATACAGAAAGCATTGTCCCAGTTTGTCAGAAGTATTGTATCTTTTGATTCCCGGTTTGATGAAGGGAGATTGCTCACCGGAAATAATAATATGCCCTTCCCGAATTTCACTCCTCAGGAAAATCAGGGTAAAATGTTGTTTTTTGCTCCGCCGGCTCAGGGAGGTGGTGGTTGTCAGGGATGCCACAGAGCACCGGAATTTGACATAGATCCCAATACAGGAAACAACGGAGTGATTGCATTTATCCCCGGAACTACGAGTCCTGACTTCAACAATACCCGATCTCCAAGCCTTAGAGATCTTTACAGACCTGATGGAATTCTCAATGGTCCGATGATGCATACCGGTCATTTTCGTAATTTCAGAGAAGTGATAGACCATTATAATAATATAGTCCCGCAGCCATCCAATCCCCGCCTGGATCCCAGACTCAGAGGTCCTCAGGGGGCAGGTCAGCAATTGAATTTCACTGAGGCTCAGAAGCAAGCTTTGGAGGCATTCATGCGAACACTAAGCGGACAAAATCTTTATACAGATCCAAAATGGTCTAATCCTTTCAATGAAAATGGTGAACTGGATATTATTCCGCTGAGTACTTCCGTTTCTGAAATCAGACAGTGATTTGGATATTAAAATATGGCCCAATCCAACAGCTGATTTTGTTCAGGTCCAATTACCGGAGGGGGAGTATATGCTCAAATTGTTCCAGTTAAATGGTAAGTTACTCCAAACTCAAAAAGGGCAGAATCTGATTAATCTGAATTTAAGAGATTTGCAAGCCGGGATTTATTTATTGCAAGTTCAATCAATATCAAGCCGAAACGTTTATACTAAGAAGATATTAAAGGAATAATGTATATCGTAAATACAATCCCTAAAATTTGCTGAATTCTCTTCAATTGTATTATTGAAGATTTTCCTTTGGTATTAATGATTAATTTTGTGAGCTAATGCTAATTTGAATTCCATTTGTATTTCAAATTACAATACATTAGTAAAAAGTATTATACATGAAAGCCCCTAAACCCACCACTATAGAAGAATATATCCTATCTGCTCCTCCACAAGCACAGGAAAAACTTCACGAAATCAGAGCAATTTTACGCTCAGTCGCTCCCAATGCAATTGAATCTCTGAAATGGGGTAATCCTGTATTTGAAGAAAAGCGAATTTTGTTTGCATATATGGCATACAAAACCCATATCAATTTCATGCCTACCAGATCAACTCTGGATGTGTTCAAAGATGAACTGGAAGATTATGTATGTGGAAGAGACACTATCCAGTTTCCATATAATAAACCACTTCCGGCAGATCTCATTCGCGAATTGGCAGAATATCGAGAGAGGGATGTGCGCAAAAATGGAGCGCTTTGGATGTTGAATTCCTGAGCTTATTTTAAAGATAAATTTATCATGGACCATTACAAAGAAACTGCCCACACCTGGAATAAACTGGCCAATATCTACCAGGATAAATTCATGGACCTCGATCTCTACAATGAGACCTATGATTACTTCTGTGATAAAATTTTGAAGGAGAACGCAAGCATTCTTGAGATAGGCTGTGGCCCTGGAAATATAACCAGATATCTATTGTCCAAAAGACCTGACTTTAACATCTTTGGAACGGACGTAGCTCCAAATATGATCGAACTGGCAAGCCGGAATTGCCCTCAGGCGAAATTTGAAATAATGGACGCCAGAGATATTGGTCAAATGAATGAAAAGTACGATGGGATCGTCTGTGGGTTTTGTTTACCATTTTTAACACATGAGGATATTGAAAAACTGATATCAGACTGTACTCACTTATTAAATGTAAATGGAATAATTTATATCAGTTTTATGGATGACGATCCTGAAAAATCCGAATTCAAAACCGGCAGCACCGGCGATAAGGTTTTCTTCCATTTCCACACTTTGGAAAACCTAGAGTCCCTTTTAAAAGAACATGGATTTATTGACAATAAAATCTTTCGAGTGGAGTATCCCAGACCTGAAGGAGCAGATATACATACCATTCTTATAGCAGTCAGGAGTTGATAATTGTAACATTTCCTACCGACAATAATAACTTATCCTTAATATAAAACTGTGCGGCTTCAGCTTACATTTGATTCATGCTAATGAATTAATTAACAGCAGTTTGTTTGACAAACTACTTACTAACATTTAAATTCTAATGCCATGAGAACCCATTCAATTTTAGTCGCATTCCTGTTGATGAGTGCAAGTCTTTTTTCTCAAATATCTGTGCAAGTAAATTCGGATGGAACGCACACAGTATTGCATCATCATGGAAATACAATAATAGGAATTAACACCGATGGAAGTCAGAGTATAATGCATCAAAACGGAAATATGATTACAGGAATAAATTCAGATGGAACCCATTCTACAGGACATGTCAATGGGAATATGCTGGTTATGGTGAATTCAAATGGGACCCATTCGGCTGCAATTGTAAATGGTAATATAATTAACATAATGGATTCTAATGGCAAGAGCAGCGTCATTCATCATCATGGAAATATAGGCGTCCAAAATAATGCAGACGGCACTCAGAATATTTTTCATTTTCCTGTATCAATGAATGAATCTGATTTCACCTTTCAGTTTGGAGTCCACGAAAATATTTTCAGTAATTTTTTCAGATCTATTTTTGATGATAACAATGAAGCAGAAATTGAAACATGGAGAATCCTTAGCAAGTATTTCTTATTGATATATTAGAATACATAATATTTATATTATTTTAAATCAAGTTATTAAATTTAAATTATCAAACATCGCCCCATGTATTTAGGTAAGTTTTTCAATATTATTCTTGCTGGTATTTTGCTGGTTCCAATAGCAGTTTTAGCACAGGAATCTTCCGCTTCAAGAATTAAATTGCAACAAGTCATCCTGGATTTTCAGGCTGCAATCTTTGAAAAGGATAGTGTGAAATTCAACAAATTATTCTTTCAAAATGAAGTGCCATTTGTGGGAATTATGTCGCCAAAAACTGAAAATTCCATCAAAAAAAATGTGTCTGATTTTGAAGGTGTATCCATTTCTAATTCACGAAAATTCATCCGTGAAATTTGCAAAACTGATAAGTCTCAAAGAGAGGATTTTTACAATATCGACATTAATTCAGACGGGATGATAGCCAGTATCATGTTTGACTACAGCTTTACTTCAGGAGATAAAATGATTCAATGGGGAAATGAGAAATGGAATCTGGTGAATGATCAGGGGAAATGGCTGATCACGGATGTGATTTATTCCATACATTTTCCTGGGGTGGAGGAGTTTCCATATGCAAAAGAATGATATTTATACCTGTTCTTATTTCATTTTAAGGATCTTAACAAATGAATCCGGGAGGTGTGGTAGCTACTAATTTGTGACTTTTTCCTGCTTCAGCCTCTGAGCTTAAAAATAGCAGGCCTTTTGTCATATTTTCATCACCTGAAATAATTATAAAATCCATTACCCCATCAGAATCCAGATCAGATACCATTTCAATTGAGGATACGCCAGGACCGGATATCTCAGCCAGTAAATATTCTTTACCATTTCTTTTATAGAACAACTTTGTTTTAAGTTCTTTGTCCTGAATTTCTCTCAATGAATATCTTTCAAGAACTTTATTTTTAAGTGCATAAAATTCTTCCTTTGATTTTCCATTCCCCATATCATAATATCCCATATTTATAGATTGGAGTCGTAAGTTAGAGTCTTCAATAACATGAGTATTTAATTCTCCAGGTGTAAGCTTATTGTCAGAATACAGCACCAAAGAATTTGATTTTCTATCTGCCCTTTGAACAATTAATTGCCATCTGTCACCACCACAATGTTCAAGATAAGTGTAGCTACTCATCATTTCCACTTGTATATTGTTAAGGCTAAAATTACCATCAGAACCTTTGATAAGTTCATACCAAAAATTCTGTTTGGGTGATTTAAAATTGATGCAGGGATAATCGTTTTCTCTGTGAAATAATTGATAGCTTTTATTGGCATGAGGAAATAGCTTATCTTCCAAATTGTCACATTTTGGATGCAGATAGAGTGAATACATATAACCGGTATTTTTCCCATATTTTACTTTCATCCAGCTTGCTTCAACATGCATTTCAAAACTATCTGTTGGAGTAAAATATCGAATATAGCTTTGTACGGTATCAATTGGAACATCAGCTACTCCCAACATTGTGACTTCAGCTCCGAATGCTGCAGCATCTATTGCCTTGAATTTTGTACCCGGCCCTTCCCGCAATTTTAAACCATTAGGAGCAATGACTATAAAGCTTGAATTAATAAATTCTGATTCTTGTGAAAACAAAATTAGGGGTAAAAGCAGGAGGCTGATAAGTAATGCTTTAATTAGCATGCAAGATTAATTTTGGAATAAAAATAGGGAATAAAGCAGAGTTTGAAACCAGACAAATTAATAGTCAAATATTTTCTCACAATCCCCCAACCAAAAAGTAGTAATTTTACGTCCATATAAGTACACGCTTGATTCAAAATTTAAATCTTGAAAATTATGAACAAATTATCTTTTGCATTTTGGATGGTACTTACCGGCATACTGTTTACTGCCTGCAATAAAAGATCAGATCTTCCTGTATTAATGGAAGTAAAATATAATGAATGGACACAAGGTCCCGGCATGAGAGCGACGCTAACTGGTGAAATAAATGATAGCAGATGTGCACTTGATGTGGTCTGTGTTTGGCAGGGAGCAGCCTGGGGAATTATGGCTGCTGAAATAGGCAATACTGTGCACAATATTCCTTATGAAATTAAAGGACTTTGTGAACCGAATCCGGATCCTTGCGGGAATTTTGTCGATACGCTGGGATATCAGTTTCAGTTTTTATACCTGTCACCTTATCCGACTGAATTTGATATTCCGGTTGATTATGTACTTAGCGTGAAGGTGGAGAAGAATTGAGGTTTTTATAAAGATATATTCATGGTTCTCCCATACGAATATTTAAAAGGCATTTCTATTTGACAGGCAATTAGCCTTTAAAAAGACTTTCCAGTGCAACTGCAACTGATTCCATTTCTGCGTCAGCCTTAATTTTGGTGCCTATAATTTCCGCATTCAAACGATAAGATGGGTTTGAAAGAATTTTGGTAACAGCTTTTCTTATTACAGTCGAAGAGGCGCCCTTTGAAAGTTTTATACCGGCACCGTGATAAACCACTTTTGCTGCATTGTCTCCCTGATCTCTTCCCATAGGAAGGCATAGCAGAGGGATGCCATTCACCAGAGCTCGCATTACTGTTCCATGCCCTGCATGCGTGATGATGCAGGAAGCATCAGGAAAAATAAGGGCATGAGCTGCATTGGCCACTACCTTCACATTCCGGGAAGGAATATCAAAAATTTCGGATTCCATAGCCGGACCCAATGTAACTAATCCCTGAACATCTAATTTACTCAAGGCATAAATGCAGTTTTGAATGACTTGCTTTTGATTTTGAAAAGTGGATGAAATGGCAATGACTACTAAAGGCCTTCTGTCTTCGTTTGTCCATTGGATGGGATGCTCTCCTGCCCAGTCCGGGTCATCTAATATTGGGCCGCTATACCAAACATTGCCGGGAGCGGGAACAATCGGAAAATCAAACGATTTACTGGTTTGTATAATTCGTAAATCGGCCGAGTGAAATAATTCTGTGAGATGATTAAATGGTAATAATCCAAATTCTTTTCTGAGGATGTTAATATCAGGTAGATATTTATCAAAAATAATATGGAAGATACTTGCCAATAATTTATCTCTTAATCTGCCGAAGATATTGTCAAGTGGCAAAATTCCCAATCCTCCGGGCGGCCTGTTGGGTCCCGGTAAATACTCAGGCATGTGAAAAAGCATTGCCCTGGGAATATTCATAATCTCAGCAGCTATCAGTGCCCCGGGAATCAACAAATCTGCAATGACTGCATTTATTTGATATTTACGAATTGCTTCAATGGTTTCTTTGACCACAATTCGGGCAGTTCCAAACATGATTTTGAATGAGTTATTCTTATCCTTCCAGTCTTCAAGTATGTCTTTTTTTCTTTCCGTTTTTGTGAAGTATTCCCGGAAAGGAATGAAAATGGCCCCATTAGTTTCTGCCAACTCTTTGAACCATGGCTCACTAAGCAGATAAACTGAATGACCTTTTTCCTGAAGAGTTCTTATGGTATGTAAAACGGGTGGAATATTGCCACCGCCTTCTATGGTTACGATGAGAAATCTCTTTTTCATGGCATTCTGAATTTGAAATGAATAGTACTGACTTTATTTCATGAATTTAAGGGAGTTTGAAATTTTTCAACCAGTCCCAATTTGCCCTTGCTCCATTTAACCAATGGTTTTTTCCATTTGGGTATTCATGTCCCAACCCTTTTATGTACACAAAATTAAAGCTGTTGTTTTCGCTTCCACTCAGCGGAAGAAAAGTAGCAGTCATTGCTGTGCTTGTATCTCCGGAAATGGAATAATTTGGATTAAGATGAAAACTATTTATATGAGTTTCTTTAACTCTGTTAAGGTAATAGCTTTGATTATTTAAAGCTGTTTCAAAATCGCTGAGAGGAATTTCGGGGCCCTCCACACCAGGACCATAATCTTTATTCCCAATTTGGAAGGTAATGGGCAAATTTCGTTTTGGTATAAATGTGCTGTCTATATTAAATGATCCGGCACTTTCAACTATTGCGGCGATTCTATCTCCCATAAAGATAGAGAGCAAAGCACACATTTGGCCGCCGTTTGAGAAGCCTACAAAATAAACCTGCTTTGTTTCTATGGTATAATTCAGTTGAATTTCGTTCAGTACCTTTTCCAGGAATTTTACATCATCCGGTGGGTTTACACCCTGACAGTAATTCCAATCTAATAAAGGCTGCGCATTCCATTTAGATATAGTTTTAGTTTCTGTACCCTCGGTGATACATTTTGATAATGAGCTGGGATATACGGTCAAAATATTTTCTTGCTCTCCGAGTTCTTTCCAGCCTGAAATATTGTAGAATTTTTCACCATCTCCACTAGTGCCATGTAACATAAAGACCACAGGTACTTTTGATTGCCCGTTATAGCTTTTTGGAACACTGACAATATATTCCCTGCTGATACCATCTACGAGGGTAGTATATACTTTTTTGATCGATTTGACATCGGGTTCAATCTGATCAGTATTTTTTTGGCATCCGGCAAATATGATTAATAGTGCCAAAAAAGTGAGGTTCATTGTAGGTTTCATGACTTATTTATTTATGGAGTTTATAATGGATCGCAAGAGTATAGATAATATTTCAGCAGTTTCTTTTTGGGTATATCCCAGGTCCTGATGCAGTAATTTCCAGTTATGTACATCGGTGGCAGCGTAAAAGGCGCCAATGATTAAATGATAATATTTATTCTTTTTAAGTGGTAGGTATGGTCTAAAAACACGTTCACACCATTCTCGGTGCATTTGACGACCTTTGGACATTATTTCTGCAGCGATCGGGATTTCATGCTCAATAGCCAGGGTTCTCAAGGAAGCCTGGCCTGAAATTGTGTATTCTTTAATTAAAGTTTGGACGATTTGCTCAATATTGCCTGCTTCAGCTTCGTCCTTGATGGATTTTATACCTGCCACATCGTCAGCTTTGAGTGCCGCTTCGAGTAATCCTTCTTTTGAGCCAAATTTCCTCAATATCGTCCTCTCATTAACACCTGCTTTTGAAGCAATCATTTCCAGAGTTATTTCGTGTATGTTAAAACTTAACCACAATTCTCCGATCGCTTTGAGGATATTAGTCTCAGTCATGGCAGCCGTCTTACCTCTGAGAGACATGTTGTATTTTCGGGGTTCATTTAATTTCATGTCGTGAATGTAGACATTAATTATTTAATGTCAGTATAAACGACACGAATATTTCTTTCTGTGTGCAGAAAAAGTAAAAATTAAGCTGAATTCGGTGAATACTACGGCTTTTTTGTTCTGGTTTTTACCTCTTTTCTAAGAGAGTAGCAGAATCGTTTTAATATTTATGCAAAGAGTAGAGTTAATCTATTCAAATGCTCTTTAATACCTCCAATACAGATTCTTTGTACAATCTCCCTACTGGAATGGTCTTGCCGTGAATGATGACATCATGTGTCGTAAATGCCTCAACATGATTGAGGTTGACCAGATAGGATCTGTGAATGCGCAGCCCGCCATGTGCCTGCATTAAATTTTCAAATTCCTGCAGATTACCCTTCGTAATAATGGTTTGGGATTGGGTGGTAATACGGACATAATCTTTAATGCTTTCAACCATTCCGATTTCATCCAGAAAAACTCTTATCATCGTCTTGTTGACATTGAAATATCTGAAAGCTCTTTCCTGCGAGGTTTCAGATAATGGAGCAGGAGCTTCTGATACCGCATTTGCTGGCGGCCTTAATTTATTGACTGCGATCATAAACCTGCTAAAAGGTATCGGCTTTAACAGATAATCAACCACACCCCAGTCATAACTTTCGATACCAAATTCGTGGTGAGCAGTAGTGAGGATTATCTGATATTTTTCTTTCAAAATGCTGAGAAATTCTTTACCATTCAAATGAGGCATAGACAGATCCAGGAAAATGACATCTGCTGAATTTTCATTCAAATAATGAAGCGCTTTCAGCGGATCATGAAATGTCGTTTCATGACTGAGAAATGGTACCAACTTGATATAATCTTCAATAATGCCTGCTGCTATAGGCTCATCTTCGACTATCAGACATTTCAACGCTTTCATATACTTCCAGTTGAATAGTTAATTGAATTTGAAAATAGGCATTTTCTGAATCGATATCAATGGAATGTCTATTCGGATATTCAATTTCAAGTTGTCTGCGAATATTGGATAAACCGATACCTCCACTTTCATGCATCTTAGAATGTTGCACAGAGTTTTTCAGGGTCATAATAAATTGACCATCATCATGGACTTCGCAGTTCCAAATGATAGTTGTACTCATCTCAGGAGAATCACCAGCAAATTTGAATGCATTTTCCATTAATGGTAACAATATTCCTGGTGCTATCCCCCAATGTGATTCATTGATTGTAGTATTAATACTGATTTGTGCAGGTTCTGATCTTCTGAGTTGCATCAATTCAATATACACTTCCAGCATTTTTATTTCTTTGATCAGTAGAACTCTTTCTGCTGAACATTCATAAAGCAGGTATCTGAGTAATTGTGATAATTGCAGCAAGGCTTCCGGAGCTCTGGGATCACTTCGTCTTGAAAGTCCGTAAATGTTGTTGAGAGTATTAAATAAGAAATGGGGATTGGTTTGAGATTTGAGGAATTGAAGCTCTATTTTTAATTTTTCCATTTCGAGATCTTTTGCCGACTGTCTGGATTTCCTTTGTTCGTCCCAAAGCCAGATTCCTGCAAAAAGAAGCATTGGCATACAAAGATCTGCAAAATTGGAAAGCCATCTGGCAATGCTGTAAAACTGAGTCCATGCTATTGCTTGTTCGTATAAATATGGATAAACAATAAAGTGTATAGCTGTCCTGTATAAGATAATACCCACAATCGTTCCTGTGAGCACTCTCATCAGGACGTATACCCAGGTAAGATCTGCTCCTGAAAGCTTTTTGACAAGCGTCGGTATGCCAAGATATACAGCAGCTAATTGAGCAGGTAAAAGAGATAACACCGCTCCCAGTGAAATAAAAATTATTGTGAAGAATGAGGTGTTAGATTCCGGACGCAATAAGCTGCTACTGATCAGCAACCAGTGAAATATCAAATATGCTCCCCAAAATTGTAAATGCCTGTTTTTCATTGTCCGGCAAAATTCGATTACTTAAAGATATAATATAGCGGGCGACCAACCAACTACCAGTTGCTACCTACAAAAGATAAATTTCACTATATACTTTCATTTAGCATAGTTAAGAGGTGTTCTGGGGTGCGGGAAATGCTAACTGTTTGATGCCAGTTTTAATATTCAGCATATGTCATTAAACTTGTTTTCGGAGGCAGTAACAAGTGATTCAAAGTGTAGTATAATGATAATTTTTGGAGACTGCCTCTATTTTTTTATTCATCATTTAATGGATTTATTATGAAAAGACTTCAATTTCTAATTTTAGCATTTATTGTATTCTCTGTTGGCAGTAGTTTTTCGGATAATAAATTAGTTGCTCAAACCACATTTAGTAAATGGACTACGGGTCCGGTCGTCAATACCCCTTCGGATAGCAGGAGCATTAACCTCGTGGACATGGATGGAGATGGACTGGATGAGATTTTTATTTCAAATGGTCCATCAAGTGGGGCAAAGGACTTTTTGTATTTCAATAAAGGTGATTTTAATTTCGAAGAAGATACATTGAAATTTCAATCTCTGGGCCAATCTTCTGTAGGAGCAAGCATAGGTGATATTTCGAATTCTGGGATGCGATCCATTTTTGTGGCGACTTGGTATAATCAATTCAATGGATTTTATATGGCAGAATTTCCTGATTTTTGGAAAGGCCAAAATGCTCCGGTGAGAACTTATTCTGAAACTGTTGCTTTGTCAGATATTAACAATGATGGATTCCTTGATCTGTATGTTTCAAATAGTGGAAATGGTCCTGCCGACAATAAAAATCAGGTTTATTTAAATGATGGAAGTGGCAAGTTGAATTTGCTCCAACAACATCCATTGACGGTAGATGCAGATCATAGCAGGGGAGTGTCCTTTATTGATTATGACAACGATGGCGACTCTGATTTATTTATTTGTAATGAAAATAACACCAGAAATACCCTGTTCAAAAATAATGGCGATGGTACTTATAGTAAAGTGAGTGCGGCCGGGGATTTATTTGCAAAAACAGGATCAACGATGAGTGCAAGCTGGGGTGATATTAACAATGATGGTTACCTGGATCTGCTCACAACGAATGCCGGTTTTTTTACTGCTCAGGATAATTTGATCTATTTAAATAAAGGTGATGGAACATTCGAAAATCCTTCAAGTGTTGTAGAGTCTGATCTTAGCTGTTCATATTCCTCCGCCTTTGCTGATTATGATAATGATGGAGATCTGGACCTTGTGATTACTAATGGATATTGCAATGGATCGCTAAGGAATTTCTTGTATCTGAATGATGGTGAAGGTATTTTTTCCAGAGATACTTCAAGTATTGCAGATCTTTCTACACCCTGCTCTTTTGGGGTAGCCTGGAGTGATTTGGACAACAATGGTTTTCAGGATTTAGTAATTGCTACCTGTAAAAATACTTCGGCATCAGCGTTGCCCAACAACCTTATTTATAGAAATGAAGGAAATGAAAATAATTGGTTGAAATTAAACTTAAAGGGTGTGCAATCCAATGCGGATGGGATAGGAGTAAGAATAGTAGCCTCCGCCCAGATCAATGGTGAATTGGTCAATCAAACCCGAATCATAAGTTCTCAAACCGGATACGCGGGTCAAAATAGTTTGACTGTTCATTTTGGAATGGCAGATACCGAAATAGTTGATAACTTAACAATTTATTGGCCTTCCGGAGTAGTGCAGGAATTGTCTAATGCAGAGCTAAATAAGACTTTAGAAATCTATGAGCCCGGTAGTTCCTCAATTGCGATCCAGAATGATTTGTTTTCATTTACAGTTTCTCCTAATCCTGCATCTGAAAAGATATTCATACATGCCGAATTCAAGCAATCCCCTGATACGCTTCATATTGAACTGAGCGATTTGGCAGGAAAATCCAGATTAAAAAGGACCTTTGAAAAGGTCTCAACTGAATTTAAATTAACTATTGATGCGCATGAATTATCCCTGGCAGGAGGGACCTATATTCTCAGTCTGAGTATTCCGGGTCAGCAAATTGTAAAGCAAATTGTAGTTATGAAATAGCATGAGTTCGAAAGGAGTAGAAAGTTTTCGTTTTGTAATCCTTCCCCAAAGCTTTGGGATTGGGGACAAGTTAATTTTAGATTCTTTCAGGTCCTCAACGCTTTATTGTCCAAAACGATTCTGTGGTATCACCTACCCGGGGCTTGCATTTGTTCGGGTGACTTGCAGGGTTTATAAGATATTGAACACCTACGGTGTTCGAAGCGGGGAGTCTGCTCACCCCGGGCTGCGTTTTACTTGCCCGGGGTTATCCAAATTAAACTCCTTGCGGAGTTTTTAAACAGATGTGACGCAAGTTTGATTATTGGACAGATGGAAGATAAAAGACAAGCTAGTTGATAGAATGCCGGAAGGCATTAAACATGGATAACCCCGGACAAACGAAGAGCAGCCCAGGGTAAGTGTGTATCTAATGAAGAACTCCGTAGGTGTTCAACAAAAGGTTGGAATCAATTTGCAGGACCAAATTGCCAGCACAACATTGAATTGCATTTAATTAACTTTTACTATAAATAAAAATAGCCCGGACAAGTAGTTCCGGGCTATTTTATATGGCTAAAGCTTGTCTAATTTTTTAACAAAATGACCTTCTTTATATTGTCCGGTATTCCGGGAGATCTTGCTTTCAGGAAGTAAATTCCATTCGTAAATGAATTCAGATCTATGTTTTCAGTTCCAACTGCAACATCCAAATTTTTCACAAACACAATTCTTCCATAAGTATCTACCAATTCAAGTCGAACCTCCTTGTTCACATAATCGCCTAAATCCACCAGAATTTTTCCATTACTTGGATTAGGATATACAGAATATTCGTAATCAGGAACCTGGACAAGATTTGATGGAATATCAGCCAAAGGAACTGAACTGCCTACAGTACTTACATTGGCAAAAGTGGCATTTACAGTTCCACTTGTATTGTAGTTTGTAAGTACTAAACCGAGCTGGATGCATGAATTCATAGGCACAGTTACTGCCATTACATTATACCAGGTAACTCCATTTGGTGATGTATATCCCACGAATTGATTACCTGTGCGCACAATTTTCAACCAGTATCGATTTAGGGAATTAAATTGCTGAGGAATAGAAGCCCCTCCTGTCACAGATCTCACCTCTCGTTTAGAAAAATTACTGAGATTAGTTGTCAGCTGTACTTTTTTAGAACCGGCAGCTGTGCTTTCTCTCATTGATACTCCAGCCCATCCGAGTCCACTGCCGGAAATACCAGTCACCTGAGCAACGATCTGTCCATTTCCACAAAGTGTATATTGTGCATATGCTAATTCATCACTTGTGAATGGAGGTCCGTAAAAACATCCGGTACTGCTCATCGTCCAAATTTGGGTGGAAGGTTGGTATTCCACATTGTTTCCATCCTCACAATTCACACCATTCTCATTCTGACTCCAACCCGGAGGTAAGCCTCCGATGGTCACCTGGCTTACACAGCTTGAAGAGTTTCCACTTAAATCTGTAACAGTCAATGTAACAGGTATAGTTTGACCAAGTTGACTGATATTGACAGTTGAAGGTGAAGCAGCAATTGTGTCAATTCCGCAATTATCTGTAGCAGTTACAAAATCAGAAGGTGTAAGAATAAGAGTAGTTTCTCCATTGAAATTCACAGTATCATTTTGACAAACCACCACAGGTGGAATGGCATCGATTTTAGAGACATTGAAAGTGCAGGAATTCGAATTTCCATTTTCATCTGTGACAGTCAAAGTAATTAATTCAGTACCTGTTTGCGAAACTGTGGTTCCCGGCGCAGCTAATTGAACAACTACATTTCCGCCACAATTATCATCGTTTGTGGCCAAACTTGTATAATTTGGTAAAATGGCCTCACAATCACCATCTAAATTTAATGTTTGCGAACCCGGACAAATAATACTTGGATTCTCCAAATCAAATATCTCAATATATTGACTGCAGTTAGTAGAACCTGATCCATCTGTAATCCGCCATTGTATTTCATACCTGTTTTTCGCAATAGTGATGGTGTTCCCTGAAGAAGGTATATAAGCAGTAAATGGCCCTGTCGGAACATTCAAATCATCGATAGAACGATATCGAAATTCTAAAATTAATGTACCACAGGAAGTTACAACTGTCGGCAAATCAAGCATAATTGTGGCGTCACATGTACCTAAATTGGTATTGTAACTATCTTCAGCCAGACATGAGATTACTGGTAAAACATCATCATTCAGAATAGTACCTGTTCCCTGAAGTGAAGCACCACCTCCACTGAAAATAACATTTCTTCCGCTTGCAGCAATATTACTAAGTTCAAGTGAGAAGTTTTCATTTGGTTCAATTGTACAATCTCCATTAATCAGTACTGTTGCAGTTTGTGAAAGTGTATTGGCTAATATCGTTATGGTTTCGTCGAAGTCGACATAGTCTAAATTTGCAAGGGTAGCCAGTCCATCCAAAGTTGCAGCATCTATGTCGACAGCAGCGTCAACAGGATTATTGAGCATTACAGTAAACACAAGATTGGAAGTTCCTGCGTCTCCTTCAATTATTGAAGGATTAGTGATTGTGACAGTCGCTGCATCATCATTTACGATTGTTCCAACTCCCAGACCATCAAGGATTCCTGCATCCACAGGATTATATAAGGCGATTTCTACAGTTTCATCCAATTCCACCTTATTATCACCATTTACAACTATAGTAATAGTTTGAGAAAATGCTCCACCTGCACTGAAATTTAAGATATCTGATGGTAGATTCTGGAAATCAAAATCACCCTGAGAAGCAGTTCCTCCTGAAACTATGAAGTTTACTGAACAATCATTTACATTCACATTTCTGCTCACTTCATACACCAAATTAACTGTTCCGGCATTTCCTTCTGTGACCATAGGGTCACTGATGGAAAATTGAGTGTTTACTATTTCAATTGCATAATCTTCAACCTCACCATTCGGAGTATAGCCGGTGAATGAGAGACCGGAAGCAGTTGAAAGTCTGAATCTTGCAAATGAATTACCTAAAGTAGCACCACCCGGTACAGGGAAACTTAATGCATTATTCCCGGCGACAACTGCTTGATTTGTAAATATTTGTTCTCCGGGATCGGTCCAATTCCCATTTAAATTGTAATCTACCCAGGCATTAATAAGACCTGCACCTGAAGCATTGACTGTAATATTTGCGGTAGTATTAATTACTATTGCCGAAGGCAAAGTGACCCCATCTTCGTCTGCACCGTCGCCTGTGGCTGTGGCATTTGGCTGACCATCCAAATCTGCATCGATGGTTGCACCCAAACGCAAAGCTCCGGGTTCTGTGCCATGCCTTGCTCCATTACTTGGAGCAGAAATTGTGCTATATGTGTCCGGTGCATCTCCCCAATCCTGCTCATCATTCAGGATCGTTCCCGTCTGAGGTGATCCGGCTATAAAAACAGCAGGAGGATTTATCACACTACTCAAACTATTAATGGCAACATTAAAGTTTTCAACAAATTCAATATTGAGATCTCCATTTACTAATACAGTAATATTATGCGATTCACCCATGGTCCCTGCAAAACCAATTGAACCATCGTTATTGACATAATCGTTGTCTGAAAGCATAGCAGTACCATCATTAGTAGTATAATTCACAGTAAGTCCACCCTGAACAGGGTTTAATAATGTTGCTGTAAATACGTAGGCAATTGTTCCCGAATTGCCTTCAGTCCATGTTACACCTCCACTTAAGGTTACCACAGATTGGTCTTCATTCTCAATTGTACCAATGGCTGTACTCGTACCTATGACCACATTTCGGCTGCTTGCATTTAGCGTATTAATTGAAACATTGTAAATTTCATCTGTCTCAACCTTATTGTCATTAACGATTGTAACCGGTACGAACTGTGCTGTAGTCGTATTAGCGGGGAATGTTACCGTTTGATTAGAAACAGCTACATAGTCATTATCAGAGGCAAATGCTGTATTATCTGCTGTAGAGAACAAAACAGTTACAGGAACGTCCACAGGGTTACTGAGAGACACAGTGAAGTTATGTGGAGAAAAGGATTCCTCTTCCGTGTAATTACCGACCAAATTCACTACGGCAGCATCATTATTTAAGATAGTATCAGTTTGCGGAGAACCTGCAATAGATATCGCTGCTATTTGAACAGCAGAAGTACCACTAATTGCACCGAGAGTTGCCGTAAATGTTTCATCCAATTCAACGGTGTTATCAACATTGCTTGCAATTATAAATGTTTGAGTTTCATTTGTATTTCCGGCAAAAACAAGGCTACCGTCATTATTGGCATAATCATTATTTGCTGTTGTTGCAGTTCCATCATTGCTTGCATATGCGACAGTAAACCCACCCTGCACCGGCGCACTCAAAGTGGCTGTCATTGTGAAACTAGCACCTTCATTTTGGGAGTCACCACCACTTAGAGTTATTGTTGCAGAATCATCGTTGTTGATGGTACCAGTTCCGGGATTTGTGCCAAGACCACCATTTACAGGATTGCTCAAAGTGATAATAATCGTCTCATTATCCTCAACAACTATATCTCCATTGACAGTAATCTCTATGGTTTCAGTAAGTGAGCCTCCGGTCAGAAAATTAATAGTTGCACCTGGTATGCTTGTATAATCTGTTCCAGAAGTGGCTGTTCCCCCTGTGATGTCAAAATCAACGGAAGAATCATTGGCGTTTGTGGTTCTGCTTACGGTAAAAGTCATTGTGGTTGTTCCGGCATCTCCTTCTGTAACTATTGGATTGTCAATTGAGAACTGGTTATTAAGAATATTTACCTGATAATCTTCTACTTCACCATCTGCAGCTGCGCCTGTGAAAGATAAACCTGAAGCACTTGACAGTCTAAATCTTGCAAATGAAGTACCTACAACTGCACCCGGAGGAACAGCAAATGAAAGATTATTATTGCCTGCAACCAAAGGTGTATTTGTAAATATCTGCTCTCCGGGATCAGCCCATGATCCATTGTCATTGAAATCAACCCATGCATTAAGAAGTCCAATTGACGTTGCATTCACTACAATATCAGCAGTTGTTCCTGTAACCATGACAGCTGGAAGTGTCACTCCATCTTCATCTGCTCCATCGCCGTTAGCCATTGCACTTTGTTGTGCATCCAGGTCTCCATCAATTGTTGCCCCTAAATGAAATCCTAAAATAGTGTTATGTCTTGCACCATTAGATGCGAGTAATGTTGGATAAGCAGGATCCGGGGCATCTCCGAAGTCAATTTCATCATTTGAAATCGTTCCTGTTTGAGCTGTTCCACCCACTGTCACACCAGCCGGGGCTCCTGAAATTGTTCCAAGCGTTACTGTAAAAGTTTCATTTGCTTCTACTTTCAAATCGCCATTGACCAGCACTGTAATCAATTCAGTTTCATTAGCAGTCCCGGCAAAAACCAGATCCGGACCGTCATTATCTGCATAGTCACTATCAGCTGTGGTGGCTGTTCCATCTGTTGTTGCATAAGAAATTGAGAAACCACCCTGAACAGGATTATTCAAAGTTGCTGTAAACACCCTTGGAGTCGTACCTGTATTTCCTTCATTTGCAGCACCTCCCCCAGTTAAAGTAACAGTAGCAGAATCATCATTTAGAATAGTTCCCGATTGAGGAGAGCCTGCTGAAGTTACACCGGCAGGGGCAAGCGTTATAGCACCCAAATTTACTGTGAACGTCTCATTTGCCTCCACTTTCAAATCGCCATTAGCCTGAATGGTAATATTTTGTATTTCTCCGGCAGTTCCGGCAAAAATTAAAGAGGCATCATTATTAATGTAATCGTTATCTGCTAAAGTGGCAGTTCCATCATCGCTGGAATATGCAATAGTAAATCCACCCTGGACAGGATTATTTAAGGTAACATTATAGACAAAATTCGTTGGTCCGGCATTTCCTTCATTCAGCATATTTCCAGCTCCCCCAACGGATAAAGTGACTACTGCACTATCATCATTCAAAATCGTTCCTGTCTGAGGAGAGCCCGCGCTGCTTACTCCTGCAGGAGCGCCTGATATGGCACCCAGTGACACTGTAAATGTCTCATTAATTTCAACTTTATTATCATCATTGACGACAACTGTTATATCATGACTTTCACCTGCTGTACCGGTAAAAATGATAGAATTATCATTATCAGAATAGTCAGAATCAATTATTTGTGCCGAACCGTCATTAGTGTTGTAGGCAATCGTAAAACCACCCTGAACCGGATTGTTCAAAGAAGCCTGAAATGTAAAATCTGTCGTTGCACCACCGGCCCCTTCGTTAAGTGATTGTGTACCTGTAAGTGTTACTACAGAGGCATCATCGTTCGTGATTGTGCCGAGTCCTGAGCCATCAGTGATAAGCACACTTGCCGGTGCGCCACTCAACAATATCGTAAACGTTTCATTGGCTTCCACGATGTTATCCTGATTCACCAGCACAGTTAAGTTTTGTGTGAAAGAGCCCCCTCCAAAGAACGAAAGAGTTGCGCCTGAAATAGCAGTAAAATCCGAGGGGCTGACAGCCGTGCCGTCGGCTGAATTAACCGTAAGGTTGAATGCTTCCGAATTATCGTTCCGTGTAATCGTAAAGTTAAAGTTGGTAGTACCGCCCCCAGTATTCTCCTGCATGGTCACATCATTGATCGTAACGGTGGTGGGAGTTTTGAAACCAAAATCGACGCGATTATTGGTATTCATATCGACGCCGTCAGGCTCCGTGCCATAGGCCATCGAAAAGGTTGCCGAGGCTACGCCAAAACCGGTAACTGGATTACCGTTGTCGTCGTTATCGGTATCACTAAAATCCGGGTCGGCTGGAGAAGTAAGGGGACTGCTGACTAATGCCGCCATCAGGCCATTATCATACAAGGTACCACCGGGGAGAAAATTGGAAGCAGCCACCTCTACAATATAAATACCCGGACAGACAGAAAAGGAATATAAGCCACCTCCGGCTGTTGTGCTGTTGGTTAAAGGAGCACCATCCAATATTGAAAGTATACCATCACCATTGTCCAAATACAGATTTAATAAAACACCATTTATTCCTGCATCACCAGCATCAAATACACTGTTGCGATTATTGTCCTGATAGACAAGATTTCCTAAACTCAATGAGCTAAAGGGAGTAAGTGTTGGATTAGATGCACCAGCCATATCCGGATCATCCGTCTGTACTGTAGCAAAATTAGAACCTGACACGTTGCTTTGATTACTTATATTTTGGGTGGGTAAAGTACCAGTAGGGCATGAGTTGGCATTGACATCTACTTCATAGGTAATGACAATGGTTTTACCTGCAGGAAGTGTAAATCCCGGTACTGGATAGGTTTGGGCCTGAATGTCAGTCCAAATTAGACACAACAATAAGATTGAAATACCCATTTTAGATGAGCTCTTATAATCAAATAGGTAAGGTTTTAATGGAAGCATGAAATTTATATTTTTAATCCAATTCAGGAGCTTGGTTTTTAAAATTGCATTCTTGATACTTTTGCACTTTGGATTTTTATGTTGATTTTTCATTGTACTCTGATTTTTACTGTAGCTGAATTTGTTTGTAAATCTGAGTCAGTGATAGTATAATTAAAGCTATCATTACCTGTAAAACCATTTGGCGGGTTATAAGTAAAACTGCCATTTGGATTTACTACTACTGTTCCCCCTGCGACGCTCATTGAATTGAAGGAAGTTACACTTAATCCTGGTTTGTTTTCATCGAAGTCATTGGTAATAAGCCCATTAGCTACTAAAATCGTCAGAAGAGTATTTTGAACGCTATTGTAGGCATCATCAACAGCAACTGGTGTTGTTTTGAATGAATTATTCACAAAAGTTACACGAGGATCATTATTGAGCGTAATTTGCATCCCTTCATAATTGGCGGTTTGAGTATTGCTGATGGTGGCGGCAAGCCGGATCCGATCTCCCGGATCGGCTTTAGCAAGAGCTCCATTGTCAATAATAATATTATCGCTCAAGCTTGCTCCGGGTTGACAATTCACGATTGTTACAGCAAAAGTCATCATTGCAGGACATGGTCCATTAGTAGTATATGTAATATTATATGGCCCTCCTGCTGTGCTTGCTGATACATCAATAAGACCATTTACCGGGTTTATACTGACTTGCACTGGTGCAGTAAATGTACCTCCTGTATTACCATATATTTGAGGAAGAGGGTCAGATCCTGCACGGCAATAACCGGATAGGGGATAAGCAAAGGCTGCATTTTCTGCAGGATTCAGAGCAATAAGTGTGGTATTGGCGACGGCAGTTAGTGAATTTGCATCAGTAACAGTGACATTGTACATGCCTGTCACAAGATTCGTGATATTGTACATTCCGCCTGAGCTAACAATTTCCGTTCCTCCCGGATTTCCACTGCTCGCCCCGCTCCAGCTCACATTATATGGTTGTAGACCACCAGTTGCAGTTACCAGAATACTTCCATTATTACCACCAGCGCAGGTAACATTAGTGGGAGTAATAGAAATCTCGGGTGCGGGACAATATGTAGTACTTCCAGGAACACTCACATTATCTATAGTCATGGTTTCAGCATCAGCATTGAATTGTCCGCAGACCTGAATTTGTAGGGTGGTTCCGGTAAGACCGGTTCTGGTAATTGTTGTAGAACCATTTTGGTCTAAAGTCCTCCTGCATATTGAATCGTGCCTGTACCTCCACCTACCTGATTAGGTATTGTGATAAATGCTCCGCCATCAATACTGTATTTTACATTAATATACTCATCTACCTGAATATCAAATCCTGTCCAGGCGAGATCAAGAGAAAACTGAGTGGCAGTATTACGGTCTATAACCGGACTGGTCCAGCAAACGTCCTGATCAAAATCTTGTCCAACTAAAGCTCCACCGGATGTCCGGAAAAAGTCTTCAGTCTGCCGGCCAAACACAGTTTGTGTCCAGGAGCTTAATGTCCAGTTTACAGCTGAAAAGTCATCAACGAAGCCGATCAGATATCCTTTGTTTGCAATATTAAATTGTTCCAGATAGGCAGTTTCGGGCAAAACCCCTACCATTGCACTGGTAGTGGAAGTACAGCCACTGGCATCAGTGATTGTGACGGAATAAGTTCCGGTCGGGACGCCTAATAAATCCTGTGGATCAGTATCAGGAGCCTGTGCACCATTGTTACTCCAGTCATAAGTATAACCCGGCACACCTCCGCTGACTAGAAGGTCGATTTCTCCATCTGATGTTCCTGAACAATTTGTATTTAATACTTGTGTGGAGCGTGTTATAGCCGGGGCATTGGTCACTGTGACAGCAGTTGTTGCTGAACAGGATGCTGCGTCTGTAACTGTTACAGTGTATGTTCCAATCGCTAATCCACTGAGGTCTTGTAGATCAGTGTCAGGGGCCTGTGGTCCATTGTTGCTCCAATCATAGGTATAACCCGGGGTGCCACCTGATACACTTAGGTTGATTGCTCCGGAGTTGGGATTACTGCAACCTACTTGCGTCATGACAGCACTTAGAATCGGCGCAGCACAGCCTGTGGTTACTCCTGCCTGCGGTACACTGACATTATCTATTGTAACAAGTTCTGCATTTGCATTTGTAAAAACACATACTCTTATTTTTAATGTTGTGCCAGTGATTCCTCCCTGAGATACAGTTGTGCTCGAATTAAATGGCCCTCCCATGGCGTTTAATGGATATGCTATAGTGGCACATGGGTTTCCGCCTACCACATTGGGTACCATTGTATATGAACCGCCATTAAGGCTATAACTGACTCTGATGTAATCACCTATACAATTGTTTCCTGCAGCATCCACATCAAAGCCATTCCAGGCTAAGTCAACGGCAAATGAAACGGTGCCTGCAGAGCTGATATTCAATAGCGGGCTTTCCCAGCAAACTTCCTGATCGAGATCAATGCATTCAAGAAGGCCTGCAGCAGTTGTATTGAAATAATCAGTGGGATCCCGGAGATCGGTGGTAGGATCAGGAGGGCTGGTTTGGCAAGTACCTGTCGGATCCCAAGGTGTTAAAAACCAGTTTATTGCCGTGATATCATTTACACAATTGATCTGATACCCTTTGTTTGGGGTAGAGAAGGGTTCCAGGTATTGGGCTTTTATTGACGTAGAAAAGCCTATAATAAATAATAGGCACATTCCAGATTTAAAATATCTGTGGAGAGTATTTTTAAGTTTCATATTTTGGAAGTAGAATTAGTTCTAAAATAAAAATTTAACATTTTATGTGTATCATTTTAAAATTATATAACATAATTGAAATTGAAAGAAAGATGGAAACAGAACTGCCAATATTTTAATGTTGACTGAGAAAATCGTAGCATCCAAATTGGTTAAGATTTCAAGTAAAGCAACTACAATAATTTCAGCACATAGGTTTATCAAAATTACAGCCCCTGAATTACAAACAAAGTCAAATACCTATTCTAAATCGAAGAATATCAAGCTATTCATATCAAATAAAAATTTGAATAAAGGTAAGCTGATTATTATATAATTTTTGTTTTTGTAGTTGATATTCTATGTTTACTTCTGATTTCTAATAAAAGTCTAAGTGATTTTATTAAATCATCAATACGCAATCATGTTAAATGCTGTAAAATAAATGAATATATATTCTAAATAATTAACATATTAACACACCCCGATTTTGTTAATTATATATTATTTTTCAGCCACACAAAGTGATTTGACTTATATGAACTTCATCAATGAAATGAAAATTGAGAAGTGAATGTCACACAATATCTTCTGAGGTTTCATTTATTTGCGTTTGTAGAGTACAGCTAATCCATTTTCTGAAGTGAAAATAGCTTCGTAGCTTTCACCAAGCTGCGTTAGAATATTTCTGGTATGATCGATCTGACCAGAATCCTCTTCAATGCACCAAAGTATGACATAATCAATTCTTCCTGTTTGTGATTTTTCAGGATATGCACGAATATCAGCACTGGGTGGCTGTTCTTCAAATCCTCTTCCAGCTACCGCCAGTTGTCTGAATGGATTGCGATCCCAGTGCCACAATAATGGAAAATAACCTGTGTTTGCTTCATAATTGCCAAATAGTACCATGCTTTTATCTGTACCGATATAGTCAGCAGCATGCATGAATAACCACAATTTTTCACATATTAAGTCTCCTTCAGGAGTTTTGCCATTGTGAGAATAACTTAAAGGCAGAACAGTGGATTGATCAGGTATGTGCTCTCTGACAGAGGTATATTCGACAACTCCATTAGACGCCAACCTATGAATGGGCTGCCTAACAGCGATGAAGCCAATTCCTATTATGCTACACACAATTAAAGTGATCCAGCGAAACAGATTATGCCAGTGTAAACTTCCGTACCATAATATCAATAGGAAATATGGAATACATTGAAACCTGATACTGAGTATGCTTCCTCCAGCCAGCGTATTTGGCATATTGAAATAGACATATATCGCTAGTATGGCTAATAGAAAGAATACATCAAATGCATTGAATTTTCTGGAATATATCTTGGTTATGATCCCGGCAATTAAAAGAAAAATGAAGAAATATGCAAGATAGCTTGCATAGATTTCCTCCTTAGCTGAAAGGTTGACCAAAGCGCTGAGATTAAAAATTCTTTCCTTTAGCTGTTCAAATGAATCAGCGCCGGGAGAAACCGACAAGCCCTTTCTGGAAATATAAGCTAATAGCAATAGAACTGCCGGCAAAAAACAGATAATTAAGTTGATGGCTTCGTTCTTCCAGGTTTTTATATTTTTACTAACCACGCTTCTGTCCTTAATAGTTTTTACTATTAAATCCATGAGCCAAAATGAACCAAGTATCAGAATAGTAAGGGTTAATCCACCTGCATGTGTAAAAAACATCAGGACTCCTAAAATGCTAATTAGCAGTTGTTTAAATGGAGTAAATTTTTCTCTGTTATGTAGCCAGTAAGCCAGAATTAAAAACATAAGTGCAATACTCATCGAGTAATTGAAGAATCCCATCTGTAATGCCTGTTGGTAAATGAATGGTAATCCTGCGAGCGCAAATATTTTATTAGCCGGATGGATTTTTCCCAGTAACCATCTCAATGAAAAGGCAAAAGTCAGGAGGTACGTAGTAAGCAAAGCTTTTTCTGCCAGATAATCTGGTAAAAAGCTTAGAAAAAATGCCAATAAATAGCTGGTCAGATAATTGGGTTCGAAGTTTGTATTAAGGTAGTAGTAGGGAGCATAAAATTCCTGATTGTGACCTGTCCAGAAATCCAGCAGAACTTTTGCATTATATATGTGGCATGGGCCATCTCCTGTAAGAAAGTAAGTATTGAAGTATATTGGTACTAAATTCACCAGAACCATCAGACCAAAAATCCAGGGTTCAATTTTTTGAATTTGCCATCCGGGAAAATTGATTTTCATGATTGTGTTTTGGTTAATGGAAGGTTTAAGTTTACATCTTACCGAAAAATCTCAATTGTCAAATATCTCAGCTTTGATATTACCGATTCTGAGCTCTTTATCTTCATTTGGATGCCAGAAAAATATTTCTATTCTGTCAAAATCATCTTTGGGAAGTTTAAAGTCCTGATGAATATCTTTCAATTGCCCATCATGCAGCAAGCGGTGGACTCTGATAAATCTCTCTTTGACAGGATGATCTCCTTTCATTGCCCGAATGTGAAACTGTGTCATGTTGTGATGATTCCATTCTTTATATCCTGTTTGAAAAGTAGCAGTAGCTCTAAGCCATTTTGCTGCTCCAGGCAAAAGCGGTATTGAAAAAATGGGGCTATTTTTAACATCCTTTGTTACACAAAATGTGCCGGTTCCTTCAATAGGAGGGAGGGAACAATCGGTATAAACTGAACCATCGTTTAACTTATTCTCATAAATCACTTTGGTATTTTTGGGAGATCTTTTATACACATCTTTTGTATCCAGAAATTTTAGATTGTCATCTTTTATTTCATATGTGCCAAGTACGTTCCAGTAATATCTTTTGGTCATTTGTTCGGTCAGAAACATACCACCCTTATGTGCCTGATGGACCCACCACATAGATACATAAATACAAGCAAACATGATCAGGTAAACCGGATATTTAATCCATTTTGTGCTGCTGATAGATTGAAGAAATGCAGCTAAAGGAAAGGCTAATAATGGGTATACCTGAACCATAGTTCTCTGTCCCAGACTGCCCCCATACCACCAGATATCCCAGGCAAATGCGATGTAAATAAAAAGTGAAGAGTATAAAGCCGGGACCGTCCAAACTTGTTTGCTTTTTCTATAAAGAGAAATGAATCCAATCAGTGCAAAAATCATGACCGGCGAGTAGGGAAGCCATCCATTATTATAACTGAAAAGACCTTTCCAAATATGTGGTTTGAGCCAACTGAAGCCCTGATCCTGATAGCTGTACACGATCCAGTCTCCACTTGCATATTTCCAGTAAATCATCTGAATACTTCCAGCAATAATGCTGCAGACTCCCATGAGAATCAATAAGCCAAA
Organism: Saprospiraceae bacterium; assembly: GCA_016706365.1. GTDB lineage: Bacteria > Bacteroidota > Bacteroidia > Chitinophagales > Saprospiraceae > SLDF01. The sequence continues at coordinate 110,742 of JADJJU010000011.1, read as the reverse complement.
ATGCTTCTTCCACCAATCATATCTATCGCTGATTCCTTTTTTGCTTAGTAGATCTGATCCCCATAAAAGCGGAATAAGTATAGAAATTAATTCAGTCGGGCGGGTCAAAGCAATCAAGCCACAGATGAGGCCGGCACCTATTGCCAACCATTTGCTGGGATTCTTATGAAGTTGCATAGATATGTAGATCAATATCGAATACCAGGCAAACAGCGTCCCATGTGTCATAGCATTAGTAATGGAGGCATATTCAAGGAAATTGGTTCCCAGTGCTATGAGTATTAAGGTAATCGCAACTGAATTATCATTAAAGTAAGTAAGCAATACTTTCCTCAGGTAAAATAAACCCAGGAAGGCAATGAGCAAGCATCCGAAGTAAATCATGAACTGATATGGTCTTGAATATCCATCAGCCGGATATTCATCAGAATTCAATGCCCAGGCATGAGCAATGGCAAAAAATGGCAAATATTGAACAGCCATCCCTGCTGTATATTTCATGACATAATTGTCGGATTCATGCTTGAAAGCCTGATCAAAATATGGAGATGATTCATATTTTCTGAGGAGACTGTCAGCAAATCCACAGCCTTTGATATCTTCATAAATAAACAAAGCAGGTAAATACAAATAATAACCTGCCACATCCCAGCTTATTGTTGCTTCTCCTCTGGTCTTTTGCCATTTGGGATAATATAAATTCCCTGCCAATGCCATAATGAAAAAGCAGAATATGAGAGCGTAGGCGGAGCGATTCATAGGAAGATCAATTGTCCTGTAAAGTAAATCACAAAATTCAAATTTAGCGATATCGATATTGGAGATATGCTGTACTTACTGGAAAAATGTTTTAAAGAAAAGTATTTGGCAATCATCAGAATGGAATATTCCAGTACTCATAAGTACTTTGGATTGGGCTTGAATTGTCAAATCCCCCCAGCATTGGAATAGCATGAATTAAATTTGAGATTTCTCTTAATTGTTATAGATTGCTTTCTTTTTTGTGTTTGATTCATGATGCTTATTTTATAAAGTATGATAACCCGCCTCAGCTACACAATCTTCCTTGTTCTTTTGATCGCCTCTATTTACTTTTATCTGGAGCGTACTGTTTTTCTGGATATTAGCTTTCATTTGTTTTTCCTCACAAAGGGAGATTTTGCGATTCAGAATTCACGATTTATAGCTTTTCTTACACAACTTTTCCCATTGAGTGGAATGGCACTGGGCCTGAGTTTGAAGCCCATTATGATGCTATATTCCATGGCATTTGTAGTAGTTCCGTTTCTATATTTTTTATTGATCAGATATATAGTTAAAGACCGGGATCTTCCATTAATTGTGGTTTTGTCCACTTTTTGGTTGGTTTCTGATACATTTTTCTGGATTCAGTCTGAGTTACCTCAAGGGATGTGGGCCATGGTTTTGTATTTTGCTTTATTTCATAAATCGTTACTACAAGAATATCCAAATATTTGGTACCAATCATTTTTAACACTGATTGCATTCTTTCTTGCCTTTGCGCATCCATTGCTTATTTTCCCATTTTTATACTGTTTTGCTTTCTTTGGAATAAAGTACAAACGAACACAGTTTTTTTGGAGCCAGTTAGTAATATATTTTTCCATTTTGATCATTAAGCAATTGTTCTTCAAAGCTGCCTACGATTCACAGGCTATGGGAGGCTTGAGCAGCTTTAAAAGTTTGTTTCCAAATTACTTTACTATTGATACAAATGTTCAATTTTTAAAGTATTTGGTAAATGATTACTATCTGCTGTTGTTGGGAGCTATTGCAGTCATTGCATTTTATATCAAATCCAAAAATTGGTTTCAATTGCTGAATTATCTGCTTTTTTCAGCATTCTTTCTGTTGTTGATCAATGTCACTTATGCAGGAAGAAATCCTGAGAAGTTTTACATTGAGAATTTGTATTTACCACTCGGAATGATGCTGCTGTTTCCATTGGTTTTGGATGTATTTAAATCAATCAAACGAGAAGCAGTTTTGACTGCTTTAATTTCAATTGTATTCATTGTAAGGATGATCGATATATATTCTATCTCAGGCCAGTATACTGATAGAGTTACTTACCTGGAATCCATATCTGATAAATTGAACGAAAAAAACTTAGATAAAATTATCACCCCTGCAAGTGGAGTAGACAATAAGTTATTGAAGATGAACTGGGGATTTCCATATGAAATGTGGTTGCTTTCTACAATGAAAACAGGAAAGACGCAATCTGTTGTGCTTGAGAACGAAGCGAATGAATTATCCTGGACAATGGAAAGGAAAGATGCTTTTATTACCAATTGGGGAGTATTTGATTATCCTAAGCTCAATCCGCGATATTTTATCTTTCCGGATAGTACTCAATCCTACCGCTTTGTCGAGACCCCTTTTGAATGATTATTTTATCCTTAGTCTGCATATTGATGGCAAAAGTATTATTGCGACCAAGAATAGAGAATAAATTAATAAAGACCATTCGAAGTACCCGCCGGCATTTGAATTGTACCAGGCAATAGCTCCTCCTATTGCCCATGGGATTTGAAATGCAACATCATAGATAGAATAACCGGGCTCTATTTTTGCCGGGGATAGTTTACTCCCCAAATAGTAAGCAAGCCAAAGCGCCTTAAAAGCTGTCAAAGGAAAAACCCATTTCAATGATTCCGGTGGTAAATCGAAGTAATGCACCATTGCAATGAAAACCTGAAAATGCACCACAGCGTATATCAGCCACACAAATATTACCAGAGTCGTGGGTATTACCTTACCGAGTTCCAGGCCTTGTTTGTCCAATCTCGTTCTGATCTGTAAAAGTGAGTTGCGTACGGCATAAAAATCTCCTGTAAATGCAATACTTAGTCCGGCGATGAGCATCCCCAGGGGCAGACTAGTACCCTTAATAATTATTGTTAATACCAATACTGTAAATACCAATGGAAGAACTTTTCTCTTCATGGAGGATAAACTGCCAAATCATAAGGAAGGTTGAATCAATTATAGCTGAGATTTTAGCTCATTTTCAAAAGCGGCATATACCTTTCTTCAATCACATTTAAATGATGCGTTTGATGCCCAATAATGGTAAATGCTTTGGCTAATACCTGTATCTGACTCGTTGGCATCTGAATCATACGCATCAGATCATGATTGTCGAAAGCATTGAATAAGCTGATAGTGGATATTCGAACCCTGATCAAGTCATTAAGTGTCTCTTCCAGGCTATGGTTGTTGGCTTTGCTGTTATCGGCCATCACATTTTCATCATAAGGCTCTAAACTTGCTCCAACATCCCGAATTGTGACAAGTGCTCTAAAACAAAAAATACGTTCCCAATCACTAAGATGTCTGAAGATTTGTCGGGTCGTCCATTTCCCCTCCGCATATACCTGATCTCCTAATTGGTGATATGGTTCAAGGTCCAGATTTTGCAGGGTCTCAAGGCTTTGTTGAAAAGCTTCTATCAAGCCGATGTCAGGCACCAAATTGATGTAGCGATCATAATAGAAAGGCATTGGGTTGATGTCAGAACGGGTCATGATTTATAATTTTAGATAAATGTAAAATTTTTCTTCATGAACTCAGTCATCCGAATATGATCTAAATAATTCAAGTGGAGGGAGCTTTCGACTCTTAAATTGCTCTCATCTTGTTTCCCTTTGGATCGTGAGTTACTTCAGCAAGCCCAAGAGCCTCCATTAATGGTGGTATATACATTCCGAAACGTCCGCGTAGCCCTTTTTTAAGTCCATACCAACCCCCAACTGGATTGTTTTCTGAACGACCCCATGCTTCAACCGTCCCATCTTTGGCTGGTTTTTGTTCGTCTGCACTGCCTAGCTCCATCCAATCTCCGTGCTTTTTCAACATTTTGTGTAAGTCGTCGATACAATCCGGGTTATATAGTAATACTGTTTTACCAACTGTACAAACTATTACTTCCTTCCCATCTTTTTCGCCATTGTGCATGGTGTATTCACTTGTCAGAGGTGGCGTTTTTAATACCATAGGTTTATCTTTTGTGCCTATATTATGTGCCATGTCAGTATATTTTATTTTGTTTTAGAAATTATTTCTGCTTCGGTTTTCAGGTCTTTTGCAAATTGCTCAAATGCCTGGTCAAACGGAGGTATCATTTTTGCAAATAAAGGGAAAATAGGGCCACCAATTTTTTCACTCATATAGTAGTTTGTCAAATTGGGGCCAATAGTTTTTAGAGCATAAATGCGTTTACCCATGGCATCTCCCCAAACGAGTTTGGTTTCAGGAACTAATTCCTTTACTACTAATTTGAATTCTCTTTTGGGGTCCAGTTTTGATTTAAGTTTGATTTTTTCATTCGCTGCAATGATTCCATCAATAGAAATAATTGTAGAGTTCCAGCGTGGAAAGTCATTGGCATTGGTAAGTAATGCCCATATGATACTTTTGTCAGCCTGAATATCAATGCTTACGGCGGTTTCACGACTAAAGACTTTCTTTTCGGTGATGGCTTGGCCATTTGATGTTACTGAAATCATTGTTCCTGATTTTGTTTGTTAATACCTTTGGACGCTTGGCAAAGACAAATCGATAGGATTTATTCATCTTTTATTTCAAAATTCTCCATTATTTTTTTGTTGTGCTCTAAATGGAACAACTGTAAATTGGAGCCATTTGAATTAAATGGGTCAATTTCCTTCATAATTTTAAATCGCAAATCCAATAGATGTTCCCTGTCAGGGTCATTTGCTTTTTTAGCAAATTCTATTTTCTTCTTTTCTACTTCAAAATCCTGTTTCGGATTAAATATACCATTTAGTTCAGAACATTGATGGCAAGCACCATTTTTATTAATCAAGGCGCATCTGCCTTCATAGATTTCGACCATTTTTGAGCGAGCTGTATGTAAATAGTATTTAGCCATTGCTTCGGTAGTCTCCATGATTTCTGCTATTTCAGCAATTTTAAAATCATAAATTTCTTTAAGCAGGATACAAATTTGTTGCTCTAATGGAAGCGATTTTGAAATGCAAGTCAAACAAAATGTGATGTGTTCCTTTATTTCAAATGCTGTCTGTGCAGAATTTTGCATCAATGAGTTGATTTCAGGAAAATAGCCCGGATTAGCTAAAGCCTTTTCTCTGCAAATGTCTGTCACCGTTTCAGGCCATCTTTTCTTAGCTCTCAAATTATCCTTTGCAGTATTTGAAGCAATAGTAAAAATCCAGGTCTTTACGGAGCTGTCGCCTCTAAATGTGTCAAGTTTAATAAGTGCTTTTACATATGTATCCTGCACAATATCCTCAGAGTCTTCCATACTTGCAGTTATCCTAAGAATGTAGGATTTTAACTGTGGCCTTGCCAGTTCAAACTCGTTTGTAAATTGTTCTGTGGTCATTATATTAAATGTGAAAGCTTGACGATAACTCTTGTCAAGTATTGTAGTGCACAACACTTTAAACAAGTTAACTTCAACTTTATCCGCAAAATGCAGGCTGCTGTTGGAAAAGGCTCTTCCAAAACTTCTAACTTCTTCCCGGCTGTTTGCCAATAGCCAATAGCCAACAGCTAAAGGCCGGCTGCTACTTCAACTGCCCCATAATTTCACTCACAGCTCTCTCCAATTGCGGATCTCTGCCTTCCAAACGATCCTTGAATGTATTGGCTACAGGAATATCAGGCTGAACACCCTCCTGCTCCAGATTCTTTCCATCCAGGGTATAACATCCCCATCCCGGAATCCGATAGAAGGAACCATCCACCAGTCCTTTTCCGGAAGTGAAAATAATCCATCTGTATGTCTCCGTTCCGACGATTTTTCCTAGTCCGAGTTCCTTGAATCCTGCGGCTGTCATTTCAGCATCGCTCAATGATTGTTCATTGATAAGCAATACAATCGGATGGGCAGCAGGGGTAAAATTGGGTTGGACTGTGAATGCTCCTTCACGATATTTCCACTTTAAGTATGGACGCTGATTAAGGAAGCGCAAAACATCATCATGAACATTTCCTCCGGTGTTGAATCTTAAATCCAGAATTAAGCCCTCTTTTGCATATTCTTCGCTATTCATTTCCATCATGAATTTATCCAATTCTCCTTTGCCCATGTTACGCATATGTGAGTAGGCAATTCTGTTTTTTCCTTTGCTGCGAACAAGACTTCTATTGTTGTCGATCCACTCATCATACAGCAGGGATACAAGCGCACTAAAAGCCTGAGGTCTTACTTTGACATCGTATTTTTCTGAGCCGCGACTAAAGCTGAGACTTAGTTCTTCATCCAGCGAAGGCTGAGCGAAATAGTAGTGTCTGGACATTTTTGTATCCACTGCCTGACCATTGACATGTGTCAACACATCACCTGCTTTGATATCTTTACCTTTCTTATCAGCTGGACTGTTTTTAACCACGTATTTGACAGTGTATGGCTTCTCTTCTTCAAAAATAATTCCGGTTTCAGCATTTTGTGTTTTGTAAAATATTTTCTCCTCATCTCCTGCAGAATTAAATCCGAGATGGGAAGCATTTAACTCTCCAAGCATGTCATTCAATACTACTCGCAAATCAGCTCTTGATCCCAGATGAGGGAGATATGCCGCATACCTTTTTTTCATTCCGGGCCAGTCAATGCCATGGAAAGTCTCATTGTAAAAATTCTCCTCAATATTCGCCCAGGTTTCATGAAACATTTGATTGAATTCTTCCTGTAAATTCTTGCGGAATTTGTAAGAGATTTCGACCTTCTCGACTTTTTTACCTTCCAGATTGACAGTATGAATATCGCCCGAAATCAATCCATACATTTTCCCGCTCACCTCGACGATATAGACAGACCCCTGAACTGCCCCTTCAATTTTTTTCTGTCTTGGGAGGAGTGAATGGTTCATAGGTTGTCTTCCACCAATTGGATTTACCTTCACTATGATTAGATGCAAAAATCATAGTAATCTTATCATCTTTCTTTGACAGAAATAAATTGCTTTGGGTTCCAAAAGTAGGCCCCACCTGCTCCACCAAGCGTGTCAATCCTTCCGGATTAATACTGAGAGGGGTTACAATTTTTATTGAATCTTTTTTCTCATCTTTCTTGTCATCTTTCTTGTCATCTTTCTTGTCGCTTTTCTTATCGTCTTTCTTTTCATCCTGTTTATCCTCTTTTTTTACGTCATCTTTTTTAGTAGAGTCCGCTGCAAAAAGTTCTGCATACTTGTCGCTCTTATAGGGATCCTCATGTTTCTCAAGGGGTATGCGATAGATATGTGCATCTCTAAGCCCATATGGATATCCCGGGCCAAGCCGGTCGGAAATAAAATAAATCCATTTTCCATCCGGAGACCAAACAGGATTGGTTTCTGTGATGGCAGTTTTTGTAAGATTAGTAGTGGTTTTTGATTTCAAATGATGTACTACAATATCTTGTTCAAAATTGCGGCGAACTGTGAAAACAACATACTCTCCGTCCGGTGAAAAGCCCGGAGCCGGATTTTGAAATCCCCAGATTTCGTCCTTTACAATTAATGAAGTCGTCAGCGATTTGAGGTCAATTGTTCTCACTTCATCGCGACCGCTGATATATACTCCCATACTTTTGTCATGATTGAGACTGAGATCACGATCGTTACGACTTACATTGGTGATTTGTTTTTCAGCTGAGGATCCATCAGCAGCAATGGTGAAATAATTAGCATAGCCATTTTCATTGGTTTTACCATAGATCATTGTTTTATTGTCTGCCATCCAGTTAACTTCCAGCACCCGTCCTGTACCGGTGGATAAAAGATTGACAAATTGACCTTTTATATCAGAAGCAAAAAGTTTACCTCTTGACACGAAAGCCATTTTTTTCCCATCAGGGGAAACATCAAAGCTTTCAATTTTCCCTTTAACATCAAAATCCTGGCTTTTGGTAAGAACACTATTGTTGAAAATATTGATATTCACTTTTTTGCTATCCTTAGACTTCACATCATATACCCATAACTGGTAATCCTTTTCGAATACTATTTTTTCTCCATTAGCACTTACTTGTGGCCTGCTGATGGAGGTATTGAATTTGCTAAGTTGTTTTTTATTTTTCCCTTCCAGTTCATAAAGATTGTATTCCCCATTTGCCTCATCCGATACAAAATAAATTTTGCCCTGCTTGTCAAAAGTCGGCCAGAAATCTTTGCCGTTCCATGAAGTGTAAACTTTAAATTCTTTTGTTTTGGGGTTATATGATTGTAAATCTGGATTATATGCTCCCTTGTATCTTTTGCGGTTAGCTGATGACTTGCTTTCCCAGGTTTCATTGAAGAATATTTCACCATTGGGATGCTCAACAATGGAATGGACAGTATTGAAATAATTGGCAAATAACCTCACAGGAGTTCCCCCATCAATGGAAACTTTATAACCTGACTGACGATTGTAACGATTGGATGTGAAGTAAATATTTTTTGAATCCCAGGACCAGCTATCCACGTGATCAAAGGCTTCATGATAAGTTAATTGTTTGATATCGCCCCCATTAAGTGGCATAATATATACATCGGTCCCCCCATATTGATTGCCCGAAAATGCAAGCCATTTCCCATCAGGTGAGACACGGGGATACTGTTCATTTCCATCCATCGCAGTCAATCTGGAGGCAGAGCCACCCGCGGTGCTGACCTTCCAAAGATCATTGTCATAATCAAAAATAATCGTTTGTCCGTCTGGTGTCAGCGTGGAATGTGACATGAAATATGCTTCATTACTTTGAGCATTCAGGATGAGTGTTAAAAATGTCAAGGACAGTAGGAGCAAGAACTTTTGCATGGGCTGAATTGAATTTTTGTGATATCAATAAATAGAAGACAGGCTCGGGTTGAGCAGTTCATAGATCTTGGCGGGTATAAAACGGGAAGGTACGATTTGGAATTTATTTTTCCAAAGGAGGGAGAAAAAAGTGAAAAGTGAAAAGGGAATAGTAAATGGCAGGAAGAGAAGGGTGAGATGTCAAATGTGAAATGTGAGATGAGAAAAGTAAATGGTGAATAGTGAATGGTGAATAGTGAATGGTTAGAAGTAAGAAGTGAAAAGTGAAATGTGAAAAGTGAAAAGTGAATAGTAAATGGTGAATAGTAAATGGTAAGAAGAGAAGTGTGAGATGTCAAATGTGAAATGTGAGATGAGAATAGTAAATGGTGAATAGTAAATGGTGAATGGTTAGAAGTAAGACGTGAAAAGTGAAATGTGAAAATTGAAAAGTGAATAGTAAATGGTGAATAGTAAATGGTAAGAAGAGAAGGGTGAGATGTCAAATGTGAAATGTGAGATGAGAAAAGTAAATGGTGAATAGTAAATGGTGAATGGTTAGAAGAGGAAAAAAAGTGAAAAGTGAAAAGGGAATAGTAAATGGCAGGAAGAGAAGGGTGAGATGTCAAATGTGAAATGTGAGATGAGAAAAGTAAATGGTGAATAGTAAATGGTAAATGGTTAGAAGTAAGATGTGAAAATTGAAATGTGAAATTTGAAAAGTGAATGGTGAGGACAAAACAGTAATTCACATATAACTCGAAAGTCAATAAAGCCAGCATTAATTGGAATTGAATCTAAACCTGGAGAATGCCGGTTCATTTCAAATTGAACACCTACGGAGTTCGGGGAGGAGTGATTATGTATCCCGAGCTGCGTTTCACTTGCACGGGGTTATTCATGTTAAACTCCATACGGAGTTTTAAGAGGGCACATTTGAGACATCTTGAAAAATATGACATACTAGTGGAGGGAATACATTTAAGGTTGGGAAATCCGGAAGGCATTAAATCTGGATAGCTCCTGGCATACTCAGTAACTCAGCTCCGGCTGTTAGCCAAAAGCTAACAGCCAAAAGCCAATAGCGGCTGTTTCTTCACACTTCGCTTATACACTTAACCGATTAACCGATTCAACGGCTGTTCAGACCATTATTTCAATTCACTAATCCAGGCCTCTCTGCGTCCTTTCCATTTTTCATCCACTGCGGTCCATTTAATGTTGGATTCCAGTTCAATGAGAAGCGCTGCAACCTGTGCGTTAGTGACTGCTTTTTCAACTTCTTTTACCCATTTGTCACGGCGTTTTTTCCATGATGTTTCCACCGCATCCCATTTGATGTATGATTCAAATGACAGCAATAAGCCGGCACTAATAACAGCCGTATTTTCCTTTTTGGCTTGAACTTCCCAATCTTTGCGAACACCTGCCCATTCTTTTTCCACGGCATCCCATTTGGTATAGGATTCAAGTTCCAGGATATGGCCTGAAATACTTTGGGCGGTCAGCGTCTGGAATGACCATAATAAGCTGATAGATAAAATTATAAATTTCATTTTTAGTTATTTAAATATTTTTCCTACTCTTATGGCTTTTCGGAATCCGCCTTGCAGAACGCCTCTGCAAATGAATAACGATGCAAACTCTGATTATTCTTCTCAAAGATTGAGATAAAAAATTAAAGTCGAAGTAGAAATTTTGATGAGTGACAAATTTTCAACTTGAATAGTGAAAATTGTTTTTTGATTGATATCGTTATGCAACTCTTAATACAGATGAATTTCAACTATTCTCTCATACTGGTATTACTTCTTCCTCTTCCTTAAAATCAAATATTTCGTTCACATTGGCCTTGATTGCATCTGATAATTTGATCATTGGCAAATCATTGTTGTCCTTGCCGAATGGATCTTCAATTTCTTCGGCAATCAATTCAAGACTCGCAAGAACATAAAATATAAATGTAGTTACCGGGATTGTAAAATATCCAAGATTAAAAGCAAACCCAAAAGGAAGGGTGGCTACATAAATGAAGATAAATTTTTTGATAAAAGCACTGTAGCTATAGGGGATAGGGGTATTCTTAATTCGCTCACAAGCACCACAAATATTTGTAAAGGAGCTGATTTCATTATTTATGATAATCAGTTGATCCCCGGATAGAACACCTTGCTTGTATAAACTATTTATCTTAGTAATCATACTCTCAGAGACACGATTGGGTATATGGTGGATATCTTTTAAGCTTGGCAGTTCTGGATGAGGTTTCTCGTCGAGTTCAAATTTGGTGGTTTCTTTTTGGAGATGTTTCTGAAGAGAGATAGCATATAATGGGATGACCTGCCTGAAAAAGGAGCGGGATGCATGATCATTTTCGGGCAACATAGCTTTCAGTTTGATGGCCAGATTTCTGCTGTTATTGACCAGGTTTCCCCATAGTTTTCTTCCTTCCCACCATCTGTCGTAGGCAGTATTAGTTCTAAAAACGAGTAGCATTGAGATCGCGAATCCCAACAAGGTGTGCATTACCGTTATATTTCTCGCATTACTGTTGGCACCCAATTTCAAATATTCAGTTTCGAGAAATACTATTCCCCAGGAATATATGCTCATGAAAATCAGTAAAGGAAAAAGTGCCCGAAAAGTGTCAGACTTATGAAACCTGAAAATGGCGATGAACCATTCCTTGGGATTATAATAAAGCATGGATGTGTTTGTTGCTGTTAAAACATTGTGAGAAATTATCTCTATGCAGGCGCAAATATAGCTGAAATGCGCATAGTTTTAAATTTGGCCGGATAAAGCAACCGTTATGCGCGGTGGATTTTTTGCCTTCTTATTATCTTTTAAATCCCTGAATTAATTTCTTTCCGAACAATGAAAAGATTAATAGCGCTACAACGGCTATTAAAATAAGTAATTCAGATGTTCCAATGGCAGGCAGTAAGAATAGTTTCATTTTTTTTAGATGTTAAGTAAGGCGGAAATTCTTATTCCAATCTGTATGTTGCCTTTATTTCTTTTCTGACTTTCACGGCTTGACCATTAAGGATTGCAGGGGTAAAGACGATACCAGACATAACTTCTTGCATGGCCCCTTTCAGGGAGTCTCCTATGCCATGGCCCGGGTCCAGAATGATGTTGTAATTATCAGTGCTACCATCTATTAGAATATCATATTGAACGATTGCCTGGCCGGCAATTCCGTTCTCTCTGGCTTCTGTAGGATACTTGATTACCCGGGATAATTCCATTGCAAGGCCTTCATCTCCACCATTAATAAAAATGGGCATCTGATCTAATTCCAGTTCTTGAAATACACCGTTGATTTCTACAAGACACAAGCTGGTTTCAATAACTTCGGGCTCAAGTGGAATGTCTTTCTTACAAGCTACAAAGCTTGAAATAAATAAGGTTAGTATTAAGGCGCAAGCTTTGAAACTAACTTTAGTAAGGTTAAACATGTTGCTATTCATGTGGATCGATGTTGATGAATTCCAAAGATACAGGTAATGATTAAAAGGACTCTTCATTCAAAGCTTTATTTATGTATGCTGCTGCTTTTGTTCCGTCAGCCATTGCACTACCTACAGCCCTGTATATACTTGAGTTGTCTCCAGCTACGTAGATCCCTTCTACACTGGTTCGCTGAGAATCCACAATAAATATATATCCTGATTCTGTGAGTTTGCAACCTAGTTTCTCAGGAATATCACAATGCTGGATGAAATTTGTCCTTACAAATAGTGCATTGGATTTATGTGTCGATTGATCAATAAAAACCAACTCTTCTAATTGCCCATTTACATGTCTTAAGGATTGGACTTCTTTTTCAATTATTTCAATATTATGAGATTCTAATTTTGAGTGTTGGGCTTTGGAAAGTTCTGATTTGCCGTTAGTATAAAGGGTAATTTTTTTGCTCCAATTGAACAACATTTTGCATAATTCAAATCCGAATTCTCCATTTCCGAGAATCCCAATATCAGAATTGCGAACCTCATACCCATGACAATATGGACAATGCAGTACTGAAATGCCCCAGCATTCTGTGTATCCTGGAATTTCAGGGCTGATATCATTGATACCGGTAGCAAAGAGCAATTTAGAGCATTCATATTTTTGGCCGGAAGTCGTGTAAACTTGAAATAACTTATTGCTGCCTTTGACTTCAGTAACATGGCCGTTGAAAAATTGAATTGTTTCATATTTTAAGACTTGCTGTTTGGCTTTGTCGATTATAGAGGCAGGGGTTTCTCCATCTAATGTGATCAAATTATGGGTATGAGGTGTCTGAGCATTGCAGGGTTTGCCACTGTCAATGACAAGTACATTTCTCAGAGATCTTCCGAGTGTCATTGCGGCGGATAATCCGGCATAACTTCCTCCAATGATAATTGCATCAAATTTTGTATTTTTATACATTATGTTTTTTACTATATGTTTATTGCGCAAACTATTTTGCCACAAAGTTTAGGTTTGACCGAAATAAGCGAAGTTCATGAATTGTTGAATTCACCAGGTGATGAACTGCACAGCATCATTCGAAATACGTAATGATTTTACATTAAATGCCAGAGATTAATGCTTAATTCTCTCAAAGTGAAGGCATTTGCAGGAAGAATTTCAACCATTTTCTTTCAGGAAGGCTAAGAACCCTGCGCCAGTTTGTTTATTCCATCTTCCTCATTTGCTGTAAAAAATATTCTTCCCGCCCGATTACTTTCACGAATAAAATCCTGCAGACTATTGCTTGAGTATTTTAAAAAATCACCAATGATAGCTAGTTGAGCCTGATAATTTGAGAACTTTTGTAATATTTCACCCGCCAATCCGCTTTTCAGGTCAAAGAAATCAGGGTGTATTTGGGTTTCATGAATGAGCAGTTTTGATGCTCCGCTGTAATAGCAGTTTGCTATCAAGTCGAGGGCGTCCTGTTCATTTTTTATGACTATTCCTTCCGGAAGAATTCTTGCAATCCTGACATTATTTATACTATAAATTTCAAAGCGGTGATCCATGGGATTTATTAAAGAGTATTTACCAGAAAATTTAATAAGTTGATTAATATATTTCCTACTGTCAAATATAGTGAATTATTGAACCTACTCTTGTTCACTGGCTCTTTGGTTTTGCTAATTTATTAGCAATCAAAAGCACACGCATCTCAAACTCCACTGTTAACATTGTCAATTTATTTGCACTTGCATTTTATCCAAATACCAGATTTTAAAAAATTGTGTAGCCATTAAACTGGCTGTTTTCTCCCACTTGCTCGAAGTAACATTCAGTAATGCGTGTACTCAAACTTACACAGCTTCGACTTCAAATAATTGCAACTATTTCCGGTGATATGGTCGAAACGAGGTGATGTCTTGCTGCGCCTACGGCTTGCAAGGTGATGTTTCTTCACAGCTGCGCTGCGAAGAAGTGATGTCTTTATTCTATTTTCGGCTACGCCTCAATAGAACAAAGGTGATGTGCGATCTCGCGGACTCGCGGTTGGGTTCATTGTTTTGAGTGTGGGTTTGTTCGAGTGAGGAGTTTGGTACTTGTCAAAACACGCACAGACTCAACTCTCAAACAGACTCATGCACAAGACACACTACTCATCCGCAAGCTCCGCTTGCACATCACCTTTTTGTTTTCTAAGCGAAGCTGCAGAAAACAAAAAAACATCACCTTTTAACAGCGAAGCTGTGAAAAGACATCACCCCGGCATAGCGCAGCGAAGCCGGGACATCACCTCTCCAGGAGCCAGCCACTTCATTTCGTCAAAAAAACAACTCAAAATACTCTCACTCAAACGCACATATATTATCTCTCCAAACCCAATCCCCTTTTGCCCGGTTAATAAAATTGTTTACTTTTATCAGTCTTTAAAAATGCCAAACAGAACCCTTCATGACACGAATTGGACTTTTGATGTTGAGCTTCCTGATATTAACATTGAACGCTCAGGCTCAATTACCACCTAAAGAAGCTTATCCTTTCAATGTACTTCAGATCCATTCCGGCCACAGTCTCACAGATCCTTTGTTTTATCCTCACTGGCCGGGTCAATATGTAAATTTGATGAACGAAGTTTTAGGAGAATGGTCCGGAGATATGATTGGGAAGTCAACCATTCCAGGATCTTCATTGTCATGGCGTTGGGATAATCCTCCCTGCTGTGGCGCCCCCGATGCCAGGCATGATATTGCTGACTGGGAATTATTGAGTATCACGCAAAGTGTGCCCCTATATTATGAAGGGGGCAGTACACAACAATGGTATATAGAAGCCATTGCTGAGCAAAGGCAAAAATTATCCGATTTTACAAATAATGCCTGGGCAAATGGGAATGGAGGCGATGGAGCTCCGACATTATTATGGACCACCTGGACAAATATCGACAATTCTGACGGCCCATGGCGAACCATGCTGGATGTTCTGGGAGAAGAATGGGAGAATATGCAGGAATTTGCCAACGAAAATCTTCTGCCAGGAAGCCCTCCTGTTTATTTGATTCCGGGACATAAAATGATGGCCCGGCTGTATGATGACATTCAGCTTGATCTGGTGCCGGATGTGGATCATATTTCTGATTTCTTTTCTGATAATATACACACTAATGAACTGGGAGCATATGCAATTGCAATGATTCATTATGCCTGTATTTATAATTTGAGTCCTGTTGGATTGCCAAATAATCTGTTGCCCAATGCTCCCGGCGGGACACCTATCCCTTCCCCACAGCTCGCTGCGTATCTTCAAAATATGATTTGGGAAGTGGTTACTTCTTACCCTCCAACAGGGGTGTACCAGTTTCTTAATACCGATTTTACAATGTTTGAGGCTTCTGAGGCGGGTAAACAGGTACTGATTCAGTTTAAAGTGGAATCATCTGAAACGCTGGCTTCAATCGAATTGCAGCATAGTGATTCAAAGCAGATTTTCCAAACAATACATTCATTTCGATCTGAGACTTCAACAGATCAAGCCATAAGATATTTTCACAATAATCCTTTTAATGGTAAGAATTATTATCGGCTGAAGCTAAGCACTCAGGATGGTATGGTGAAATACTCTCCTATGAAAGTTATCACAATCAAGCAAAATGGCTGGAACATTTATCCTAATCCAGCAGATGATATTATTCATATCAATGGCAGTTCTCAGGATATTCCGGTAGTCATTGTCAGGGATATTCGCGGCAATATTGTACTACACAATTCAGATGGTGGATCTCTGGATATCAGTCATTTGATGCCGGGACTGTATATATTGGAAGTATCAGATAGCAAGCAGATTCAGGTGGAGAGGTTTAAGGTGCTGAAGAGGTGAGGGGAGGGACAGGAAGGTTAAATAAAATGCTTTACATATTATCAAAATTTAAAAACCAATCCAGTACCCTGAGAACCAAGTGACAGATGCCACTCTCCTTGGTCCTTTAGCGATCCATATCCTGTGGTATTATTGTACAACTCAGCAGCTGACTTTGCCTGTCTCATTGATTTATTGCTGATTGGAATGGATACTACAATCAATCCGGCACCTGCTCCGGCAACCCACCAATTGGGATCTCCACCTCCGATGGCAGTTCCTATATTCCAGCCGAGCATGAATCCTCCAACACCTCCAATAATGGAAGAGAAAATAGTATTTGATTTGGCTGATTTAGCAAGTTGGTAGGCTTCTGCATTGGGTTCTACAACTCTTTTCAATTGTGTCATATTCAGTCTCTTTGTCCCTTGATAAAACTGATATCCGCCAAGCATTTTTTTCATAGTTATAGGACCACTTGATTCCTGACTATAACTAGTGGCGATGCAAAATATAGACAGAAGAACACTTATACACAGGTTGTTCATGGGTAGGAGATTGTTGAATAAGGAGTTAATGCTTTAAAAGCTTAAGATTCTAATGATTCCTCAATTAAGGTGTTCTGCCTGGAAATATTTTACCTTATTTGAAATTTAACATCAGAAACAATCATGGACAATTGAGATGGAAGTTATTGAAATTGGCTTTGGTACTTTCAACTTGCATTTTAGCTCAATCCAAAACAACAATCTTTGAAATACTATGAATTCCGTTCACAGATCTGATCAGAACAGAATAAATACCTGCTGATGAAGGAGCATTTATACTTGATTTGTTATTCAAACTTTCACGGCTGACCAGTTTTCCCTGCATATCAAATATCAATGCTTCAGATTCGGTCATTGGTTCTGCATTTTTAAGATAGATGTTTTCGCCGCTTTTACAGGGATTGGGAAAGAAAGATACGGCAGATTCATGCGAGAAGTTTTGTTCCGTGCTGACTGTGGATTTGACAGTGTACCATTCTTCATTCAACAATGAAAGCTTCCATTCCTGTAAGGAATTAAAATAGGTGTATTCAACTTCTTTGAAATAAATCTTACCATTGCCCAAATCCTCGTAAGTCAGATATTTTCTTTGAGTTGGTTTTAAAATATCGTCAGCTTCTATATATTGGTAGGAAAGGATGGAATCCGGCTTTTCACTGTAAATTCCGGGACCTTTATAAGTGTTATTTTGGCCGATATATTTCCAGTTTCCTCCTGTATAATGATAATGATTAGCGCTCTCAACTTCTGGATTTGAGTAATCATATTCGAATCGTGATAATTCTTTCCATTGGTTATTATCGTAATCATATATTATCAGTGAATCCAACTTATTTCCCTGATAAAACCATGTATACTTGCCCGAAATATAGGGCCCATTGAAAGCAGAACTAAGACTGATACTCTCAATTAAATTATTCGAATCATCGTAAGAATATTGCTTACCTCTGTTGTACTTGAATTCACTACTTTCAATGGCATAATATTCTGCTTCCTCAAGAAGATTTCCATTGTCATCATAACTGTGTTCTTTTTTATAAAAGTCTACCCATGCACCATTTTTCCAGTGTTGCAGAAGAGTAACCAATAATTGATTATCAGTTGTATATGTGTGAATATATCGGGCAGACTTTTCCCAGGTGCCACCATTATTTAACTCATCTATCTTTGAGATTAATTTTCCATCCTGGTATGTATTGATTGACCGGTTGGATTCTGTCCATTGATCACCCGGAAGTGGCCTCTCGGTAACATGATAGGTAGTATCCTGAGAATAAACAAAATTAAATCTGTATTCCGGATATCTGAGTTGAATTACGCTATCATTTGCGTCATAAGTATAAGCCGAATGAAATTCATTCGTAATGATTTCCTGATGCAATCCTATATTCCAGGAATATCTATAAGTGCTGTCAAGTCTGAGCGGGATGTAGTTCTGAGCAAACAAATGTATTGAAACGAAAAGTGCAAAAATGAGTAATAGAGCCTTCATATGAATTGATTTTCAGGGCAAACGTGAATATTTAACCACCCATTCTGGATGCTGCTCTACTATATCTTATTGAATGTTACGGAATTACATGATTAATTGAGAATAATCAAATAATAAATCCGGTTTTCCTCCATTTAATATCCTGATCAGAAGTCAAAATTATTTGATCTTTGATATAGTCATACCTTTTGATTTGGTAGCTTTATCCATGTCCGAGATAGCAAAATTTATTGCTTCCAGAATTAATTCCTTAATAGAATCTTTCTGAAAGTCTGATTGAGTTTTAACATCAACATGCCTGATTAAATTACCAGTTCCTGTTAATATTTTATGAGGGTCATTTAAAAGTGTCCCTTTATTAAATCCCAGATTCAGATGATTTGTATAAATCGGAATCATGCAAAATGCATCAGACAGCTTTTCTGAAATTGAGAAAACCGAAGTCAGGGCATGGGTATGGTATAGAAGCTCATTACTATCAGGATATAAATCAAGAATTAATTGTCTCAAGCTTTTGAAAAGATCAATTAAATCCTGCTGCTTTAGATCTAAATAAAACTGAAAATCTGGATGAATGAGCCTTTGATTTGTCATATTTAATAATTGCCTGAGCGAGCAGAATTATAACTGAAAATTGCATTTTGAATTAGTATCAAATCTATGTGAATTTCAGCTTTAGTCCAAAATTATTCAGTCCCAAAGCAGTATCCTCCTGCATTCCATTGCAAAAAGGGAAACCGCTTTTTATTGCAATTTCCTCTTTTCTTTTAGAGCGCGCGTTCTAATTTAAATTTGAAATCGAGAACCTTCACAGGATCGTTTTTCAACATCCATCTACCAAATCTTTCTTCTGAACATTGATAAATTCATGCCCATCAAATCGATATAATCCACCTGAAAATCCAAACCACAAATTACCGTATTTGTCTTCTGTAATACTTTGAATGTGATTTTTTGTATGCCCTCTTTGTTCTTTGAAATTTGTGAATGCTTTGCCATCATATTTACTTGCTCCACCGCCTCCGGTACCAAACCAAATATTGCCGGTTTTGTCTTCTGAAATCGTCCATATTGAATTATTAGCAAGTCCATCCTGTGTACTGAAAGTAGTAAATAATTTATCATGTCTGACACTGTCATTTGGGTGGCGATCATATTTTGTTATACCTTTATCTTTTGTGCCCAGCCATAAATTGCCCTTTGAATCCTCTAAAATTGAATATATATTATTGCTTGCTAAGCCCTCTTTTTCAGTATAAGTAGTAATTGATTTGCCATCATATTTTCTGAGTCCTCCGCCATCCATTCCAAACCAAATAATACCATTTTTATCTTCTAAAATGCACCATGCCAGGTCGGGATTAAACCGTGAACTGTTATCTTTTTCAATCGCCGGAATCGGAAATTTTCTGAAGAATTGACCATCAAAACTGCAAATTCCAGCCAAAGTTCCAACCCAGACAGTTCCTCCGCTATCAATCATCAGGCTCCATATATCATTGCTGGCTAAACCGTCTGCCGTTGTAAATTTTGTGAATTCCTTTCCGTCCCATCGACAAACTCCACCATCGGTAGCAAACCATAAATTTCCTGATGAATCTTCTGCGATTCCTCTGACAGCACCTCCGCTAAAACCTTCGTTCACATTGAAATACTGCAGAAATTTACCATCATATTTACAAACTCCGTCTCCATTGGTTCCAAACCATAAGTTGCCTTTTTTGTCCTCAAATATTTCTCGAATATATTCACTGATTTGATGTGTAGAATCAGGCCATATTATATTCAGAAAGTTGTTTGAATTGTTGGTTTTAACGCTAGCTATCAAATAAGGGGGAGGAACTTGTGCCTCTAAAATCTGCGGTTTTTCATTGCATGCTGTTAAAAAAACCAACATTAAACAGAGAAGATTAATGGAATTGAATTGTTTCATAATTAAAAGGATTTAGATAAGTATTAATTCTACAATTTTGATACTCATCAAATGTATGCGCTACATATTTAAATCCTTGAATATTAACAAGTTTTACCAAGTCGTTAAAGAGTTTTTACAAGTAAATGGAGTCAGGATTTCATTATTAAGTTGCAAACAAAAATTTGCATTGCATGACTTTATTTTTTCACAAATGATTTACTAAGTCCTTTAGTTTTCAACCAATATATTCCGGGTAATAATCCACTGAGTTCGATTGTGTAATTATTTTTTTCCTGATCCCCGGGAACAAATCTCTTCATCATTTTCCCATGGGAATTTACTATGAGAATTTCGGATTTTGCATTCTCAATTTGCAAAAAATCACCGGCTGGATTGGGATAGAATTTTATTTAATCTTCCTTGAGAATGCTTGCACTTGCAAGTGGTGAATATTTGAAGCTTCCGTCCCGATTGATAATTCTTAGTTTGTAATAATTAATTCCATTCGTAGAGGAATCATCAGTCCAGGTATAACTTTCCAGATTTTCAGATTCATGCCCGGACGGAATAATACCAGCTTTTGTCCAGTTGCTTGCATCTGTACTTTTGTATACTTCAAAATATTCCAAATCATCTGCTTCACTTATCTTCCAATCGAGTTTAATTCTGGAATCATCCAGAGTTTTAGCATCGAAGTGCAGGAGTGAAACAGGTAAACTGGATCCAAATTCAAAGGCTCCGATATCAATGATATTTACTATAAATCGGGGTGTATTTTCTTCCGGTGACATCCAGGTTCCTGAAGGAGGATGATGAGTAGGAGAGGGAAGGGGATTGGGAAATGGGAATCCGGCCGGAGAGGAAGTAGGCAAATTGCCTGAATTGATTAAAGGGCTTCCTGCAATCGGGATAAGTATATTATTGTTGAGATCCTGAAAGCCTGGATCCGAGCCAAAAATGGTACCGCTAATTCCTGCTGGAACTTCAAGTATTCCAGTCTCCAGCCAATTGTTTTGCCCTGCAATAATTTCCATTCCTTCTATCCAGATAGCTTCAACTGTGCGCTTAAATCTGGGAACGCCAGAGGGATTATATAAGACATTATTATGAAATTCTGCAGACTGCAATTGATCGAAAATACGAAATACCGCTCCTGTTCCGCAGATGATAGTATTATTCACAAATCGATATCGTCCATGACTAGCACCTGTACCGTCACCACCAATTCGGGTGACAGAAAAATTGATTTCATTCCCTGCGAGTGTTGATCTTTTTATTAACACATTTCCCACTACGTCGCTGTCCTCTCTGGCAAGTTGTGGATTGCCACCATCTGCATTAAAATCGGCACCGATCAGCTCCAACTCATGATAAAAAGCCCCTTCCACCCAATTGAAGTATATTTCATTTCTCTCAGCTCTGGATTTTACATTATTTCCACCTGTTGCTTCATGTATATAACAAAATTGCATTCGGAAAACACTCCCGGGATTATTAATCTGATCTGTTGCCATATATACCTGATGTTGGCTTGTTCCCGATCCGCATTTTGTCACTTCTGTGTATTCCAGCAGCAATGATCCGGCCCCCTGATCTGCACCCAATATTCCGTGAGCGGGACAGTCATGAACATAGCAATCTCTGATAGTCAGATCTTTTGCCTGATGAAAAATCCCTCTGAAGCTTCCTGCAGTGATTTCGAATCCTTCAAAAATATAATGATGCCCTCCATTCGGATTATTATATGGAAATGGTGTTGCAAATGTTACAGTATTAACAGCTCCACTTATAATAGGCCGCTGATTGTTGATTCGAATACCCCGAATAATGATTTTATTACCGGGAGCACCGGGCCTGTTGAATACAACGCCTCCGGGATAGGTCTCATCCCCGTCCACTTCAACAATATCTCCGGGATTCAAAAGACCTGTCACTGCCTGCAGGTTAGCGTAAGGTTTTCCTGGCCCGACCTGATACAAAGCTGCACTGAGAGTAGTGCATATTATCAGTAAAAGAAGGCATGTAATTGTGCTGCGCATTTTTTTGTGTCTATACACTTTTAAGGTTAGCATAAGGTTGGTGCGACGAATAGTAAATTTACAGCATTTATTTTAATTGTGGAATACTATATTTTATTCAGGATTAAGGGATTACAACCAGGGCATTTCTCATTTGAAAAATTCCATATCTTGCTTTTTCAATTGTATGTTTCCCGTTCAAAACCACACAATCAGCATGAAGCAAAAGCAACAAGATTTATGGGTTATTGTAGTCATATATATAGTCATTGCGGTAGCTGGATTCATTACCTACATAAAGTTTCAAAGTAGCCCTTATCTCGAATCCTTTCTCATAGCAGACATTGTAATGACCATAGTTGCTTTTATTTTCAGTCTTTGGAATAGGAACAGTTCAGTTTATGATGCTTACTGGAGTGTGATTCCATTTTACTTTGTTGTGGGATGGATTATTTTGGAGCCGGCCACGTTAACGTTTTGGTCAGGACTGACTTATTTGACGCTCTTTATTTGGTCCTGGAGACTCACGCTCAACTGGGCAAGATCCTGGGATGGTTTCCAGCATGAAGACTGGCGTTACAGAAATCTGGCAACACAAACCGGACAGTATTACCCGATTGTTAATTTCCTGGGTATCCATTTATTCCCAACCTGTATGGTGTTTTTATGTATGTGGCCTTTATTCAGTATTCCTGCGGGTGGCGATGTATCCAAATTATTATGTGTCGCGGGAGTCGCAGTTGCTACTTTAGGTATTTACCTTGAATTCATTTCAGATAACCAATTGGCAGCATTCAGGAAATTAAAAACCGGAAAAATGCTCGATAAAGGAATCTGGGCAAAATGCAGGCATCCCAATTATCTGGGAGAAATACTTTTCTGGCTAGGAATGGCGATTTGCGGAATTTCATTTGGAGCTGCCTGGTACACTTTGATTGGTATTGTCGCTCTAACCATTATGTTCATTTTTGTCAGTATTCCTATGAAAGAAAAACACATGTTATCCCGCTATCCCGATTTTGCAAAATATAGAAAGGAAGTGCCCTTGATCATTCCTGGTTTTTAGTAGTAATTAAACAGGCTGTTCCTGCAGAGATATGACGAATCTTGATTGGCCCCTACAGCAGCTCCCTACTCAAATCTTTAACAATGCTGTTCCGGCTGTTTTCTTGCAGCTTGCATCTTGTAGCTTGCAGCTTCTTTTCGGCTGTTTCCGATTCAACGCTTTACCGCTTTAACGAGGCTGTTTACCGGCTGCTCAACTCATCAGCGCCGGCCTCTGCGAAATCTCATGATAACAGATCCTGTTTGCCGAATAATAATGAAACACCATACTTCTTCTGGTCTTTGATTTATTGGTATGGGGCTCTCCTCCGTGGAACAGATTTGCATGCCAAATCAACAAATCTCCCTTCTTTGCTGTGAATATTTTTTTGTTCTCTTTCTGATCCTCCAGTTTTTTAGCAATCATCGCCTCATATGCCGAATAGTCTTTATTCCCAATCATAAATGCATTGCCGGAATTATCATAATCCGAATTCAGATAGTATGGAAGTTTATGACTGCCAGGGTAATATTGTAATGGACCATTGTCCCCATCAACATCATCGAGTGCAATCCATACTCCCAGCAGTCCGCCTAAGGGATATGTTGTCATATGAATGCTGTCAGAGTGCGTTTTTTGCTCGCTTCCCATGATGAAGTTGATACTTTGGAATAGCTTCATCTCATCACCGGCCAAAGAATTCAGAAGCTCCAGCAGCCTTACATCCTGCCCTATCTTATATAAGAGCTCTGATTGATGGATGGCAAACATGATCTTGTTCTTATACCGGAATTTCAGTTTTCCGCTTTTCAGCAATTCTGCGATTTCAGCATTTGCAGCAGATACAGTATCCTTGTCAAGATAGTTCTTGATTACCGCATATCCTTCCTTATCAAATTTCCGAATGCTTTCCTGTGATTCTGCATCCAGATCCTTATAGAGTGAGGACGACTCCACTGGAAGCGTTTGTACAATTTTATTTATACGCGAAGGGTCACAGTTAGCAAAGTCGGCACTTGAAATCGGAGAATAATACCGCTTTTTTAGCCCCAGTAATTTGTACAATTTTTCATTATGCTTCAATTTACGCCTTTGGAAAAGGTTGTAAATCATGTATGTCAGTTTGAACCTCCGGATGAAGTTAAGCATATCCCTACTTTATACTGTTGTTGAAATGAAGCAAGACCAAAGAATACTCTGCCTTTACTTTTGCCCAAGATACTGTTAAATCGAATTCCATAGTCTCTCAAGGCAATATTTTGGGCGGTCATCCCTGCGGGCTGCGCTACGTTTCGCAGCTCGCTGTCGCCCGGCCCTGCCGCGAGCGTCAGGTCTGGCCACTGCTGGATCTTCTATACACCGGCTGTTAACAATTAAATGAAAAAACGCTTCACTGCTTTTTGCCGATGGGTGGTTTGAAGCGTAATCTCGCGGCTTTTTCGCGAGGGGCTGCGCCGCCTCGCTGGTATATGGCGCCCTTTCAGGGCTAAATCCATCACAGAAAAGGCTCAATTCCAGAAACGTATTGCATCTCATAACTCAAAATTTTTCCCGGCTGTTTCTCACACATCCATGCTTCCAGTAGCTTCCAGCTACGACACTCACACTCACACTCACATGACTATGCAGGGCAAAACTCCTAAGTTCGTAGTTTTCGAGGCTGGTAATTGGCTGTTTCATTGGCTGTTTGATTCGCCAATTCACCAAGTCACCAATTAGCTGTTCAACCAGCAACCAGCAACCAGATTTTCTCAATCTTCCAATTCCCCAAATTTTCCCCCATGAAAATCCTGCATAGCCTGGACAATTTCCTGATGCGTATTCATAACAAATGGGCCATGAGCTGCAATCGGTTCGTTCAACGGTTCCCCGCTTAGGATCAGTACCACAGCATTTTCACTTGCTTCTACTTCGAATGAGGTCCCGTCATTCTCAAACAGTACAAAATGATTTGTAGGGACTACTTCTTCTCCATTTACTCTGATACTTCCCTCTATGACCAACAATCCTGTATTGAAATTAAGCGGAAAATCGAAGCTTGCCTTTCCACCTTTATTCAATTTTGCATTCAACAAGTATACAGGTGTGAAGGTGCTGGCACTTCCTTTTAAGTTTTGGTATTCACCAGCTATTACTTCTATAGTCCCTGCATTATCCGCCAAAGAATATTTGGCCATAGCATCATTTGTAATAGCCTGGTATTTTGGAGCAGACATTTTATCCTTTGCGGGTAAATTCACCCACAACTGTACCATCTGAAAATCACCTCCTGCTTTGCTGAAATTTTCTTCGTGATATTCCTTATGCAATATCCCGGATGCAGCAGTCATCCACTGTACATCTCCCTCAGCAATGACTCCGCCACCTCCACTGCTATCATGATGCGCCACTTTGCCATGATATGCAATGGTGACCGTTTCAAAGCCGCGATGCGGATGCACACTGACCCCTCTGGGAGTATCAGATGGTGGAAAATAAAATTTTGAATTGTAGTCCAGCATGATGAAGGGATCCATTCTTTTCATATCCAGTCTGTATCCTCCCGGAATGAAATTATGTACTCTAAATCCATCGCCTACATAATGTGGCTCTCTTGGCGGGACTACTACTTCTATGCTTCTTGTTGACATGATATTTGTTTATTAATTTGATATAACAAAGTTATAAGCTAATAAACAAGATACCATTGATGTAGGTTAAGAAAGTAGCGTTGCAATGACGAAGTTCATAAATATTCAAGAATAACTATTTTCTCCTAAACGTCTTTACAACTTTTCTTATATCTGCAATACTACTTTCAGTCTGATCATTAGTTGTTCCAAGAAGCATATAATAGACACTATCTGTAAATAGAATTACTTGATAAATGCTTTCCATTTCTCCGGTTTTCTTGTCTTTTCCTAATGCCAGGATTTCATATCCATCCAAACCATCAATACTGATCTCATTTGTATATTGTATTTTTTCTATGTTTAAGTGGAGTTTTATTTAATCTGTTGATTGAAAAAGTTTTTTTATCGCCCGCATTTACCGCGGATATTGATTTTGCTACAATCAGGTTAGTTTTGTCATCAGTCAATGTCGGTACTTGTGCATCCACAGTGAACAATAGTGAACCAGAAACATTACCTGCAAATTTTAATTTAGTGCCTTTTGGATCAACGGAAAAATCAAGGTTTTCAAACGGATCTAATATTTTCTCCCTTTCATAATAAATGGTAAGCATGGCTTTTTTGATCTCTGGACCCAGCTCTTCAAGTTCCTTTGGAAATGCTCCATTGATTATTATTGTCTCCTTCTCAGTCCCGAAAACCAATATGTACTTCCCAAATAGTTCACCATAAGCCATTTGCTGACCTGATATAAAAAGCGCAGGCAAGCCATTTACTATTATTTCTTCAATTTGTTCTGCTTCTACACCTTGCTTTGCAAGATTTGCTTTAGTAAGACTTCCGCTTATGTCTGCATAAGACGTTGGCAAGTCAAGAACCATGATACTGGAACTGCTTTCCTCTTCTTCAAAACCATTGAAGTTGCTGGCTTTAGTGAAATCTGGAGGTGGAATCAAACTGATTTTAGTGCCCTTAACTGCAATGTGAGTTTCGCTTAGTTTATTATCAAATTTTTTCTGACCGAAGGAAGTGAGCATAGTGAATAAAAAAAGAAGAGATATCAGTGATTTTGTCATTTTCAAAGTATTATTTATTTGCATTAAACTAGGTATCGGCGAATGATAGCAAAAAACAATGCATCGTATTCCTGGTGTTAAAAATTTCTGATTACTCCACCAAATCCTCCACCACCTCTTTTTTCAAGCTGAATTTCAAACTTAAAAAACCAATAAGACCGGCAATTAGGGAGGAAATTAAAATGACAAGCTTGGCATTATTAATGATAGCTGCATCATCGAAGGCAAGGAGTGTTATGAATATAGACATTGTAAATCCTATTCCGCCTAAAAAACCGACGCCTATTATAGCCTTCCAGTTTAGATCTTCAGGGAGTTTGCAAAGTCCGATTGCAACTGCAAAATATGCTAACAGGAAAATCCCCAGTGGCTTACCAACAACCAAACCAAGGACAATTCCTATGCTGTAATCCTGACTTAAAATATCAACTATGTCACCGCTGAATATAATGGCTGTGTTGGCCAATGCAAATATGGGTATAATCAGAAAAGCGACCGGCTTATGTAAAATATGCTGCAGAATGTAAGATGGAGATTGTTTTCCTCCATCCCCAAATGGAATGGCAAAAGCTAATAATACACCTGTGATAGTTGCATGAACCCCTGAATGCAGCATGAAGTACCACATAACTATTCCACCTATTATGTACGGAATTAAGTTATGCACTTTGAGGCGGTTTAACACCAGAAGAACACTAAATATCCCTAAAGCAAATAAAAGATTTGCCCATATTAATGTCTTTGTATAAAAAATGGCAATAATCATAATTGCTCCAAGATCATCTATCACTGCAAGTGCAGTCAAAAATATTTTTAGAGATGCCGGAACTCTGTTGCCAAGTAAGGACAATATTCCTAGTGCAAAAGCAATATCGGTGGCCATAGGAATACCCGCTCCTGATTGAGTGGATGTTCCATAATTGTATGCCAAGAACAAAGCAGCAGGGACGAACATTCCTCCCAATGCTCCAAATATGGGAAACATTGCATCTTTTATATTTGACAGCTCTCCTTTGTAAATCTCTCTTTCCAGTTCCAGCCCTATTAGTAAAAAGAAAATCGCCATCAGACCATCATTGATCCAATGTTCTAAACTGAGACCTGCAATAGATCCCTCCCACAAATGATGATATGATTCACCAAAACCTGAATTTGCCAGGATGAGTGACAATAAAGTGAATGCAATTAGCGTAAGACCGCCTGCTTTTTCAGTATCAAAAAATTCTTTAAATAGTCTGGTTATTTT
Source organism: Saprospiraceae bacterium (assembly GCA_016706365.1). Lineage (GTDB taxonomy): Bacteria > Bacteroidota > Bacteroidia > Chitinophagales > Saprospiraceae > SLDF01. The sequence continues at coordinate 82,713 of JADJJU010000011.1, read as the reverse complement.
CATAGAAGGCTGTAAATTAACAATTCTTAATTATCCTGCTAACAGATACTTTCAAAAATCGTTGTTCACAACTCTATGTTTTAGATCAGACATTAAACTGCCTGAGATGATGGTCTTAATGCTTAAATGCCAGAATACCAATTTGTTCAATGGTCATTTTTCCAAAGAAACATGAATGAATCCAGGATTGGAAAAATGCTCATACGCATTGATTAATAAAATCCATTTCTGCTTTTCAGCCTCGAAATCAGTCCCTGATTCTTTTATTTTGAATGCATCCAATGTAGGAATGATTTTGCCCAATCTACTATCTTACTCTAATAAGCCGATCCGCCTCAAGGCCCTGCTTTTTCCTTTCACTTTCAGTTTCTGAATTGCGTTTTGAGATACAGATCTAAATTGCTCATAGCGGCTGTGAATCCTTCCTGGAAGCCCATTTCAATTATGGAATTCAATGTATCTTCATCTTTGAAGTGAATTTCAACGATCACTTTTGTGCCTTGCTCATCCTGAATAAATTGGTTGTACCATTTCATTCCCGGAAAACCTGTTTCAGCTTCTCCATTTTCATCGCAAAAGCTGTCCACAGCCCTAAAGCTTTTTCCATTTTCAATGTCAGAATAGTCTGCTCTTGCGTAAATCCTGGAATCGTCAGGACCAACCATCGCATATAGCCAATGACCTCCGTTTCTGAAATCATGTAATTTGGTTTCTGCCCTATATGGTTTTGCCGCCCACCATAGATCCAGGAATGCACTTTCTGTCCATGCCCTCCAGACTTGTTCAGGATCAGCATGGAAGTATCGCATGATTGTAATTACTTTATTTGGTAAGTCTTTTACAATTTCCGTTGGACGATCACTTCTCATTCTTTTTATTTTTCATGTTGAGCAATACCTGGTCCAATTGATCAAATCGTCGCTCCCATATTTTACGGAATTGCTCTATCCATTGATCTACTTCTTTCATTTTCTCGGGATTAAAATGGTAATAAATTTCCCTGCCATCCTGTTTTTGTTCTATCAGTTTGCATTCTGTCAGGATCTTGATATGCTTCGAAACTGCCTGTCTGCTGCTGTCAAAATGGGTGGCAAGTGCATTGGGTGTCATTGCCTGCAGAGCTATCAAACTCAGAATTGCCCTTCTGGTAGGATCTGCTATGGCTTGAAATATGTCTCTTCTCATAATGATTTATTTGTGCTACTGAATGGTTGCAAATATATGTGCAATTATTTGATTGCGGAAATATTTTTTGTTTTAATTTTAAATTTGAGTGTGGAGCTGCTGTGATGTCTTTCTGCACCTGCGGCTGGAAAGGTGATGTTTCTTCATGGCTACGCCGCGAAGAAGTGATGTCTCAGCAATAAATTGTCTGCTTTGCAGTCAATTTATTGCTGAGGTGATGTGCGTGCGGAGCCCCCGATTGAGTTCAGGGTGTAGAGCGTGAGTTTGTATGGGTGTGAGTCAGTTTGAGTTGGAGAAGATACAAACACCAAGCGTTTCACCCACACTGGCTGTTTGCCAAAAGCCAAAAGCCAGAGCTAGAAGCGGCTGTTCACCAGCAACCAGCAACCAGCAACCAGCAACCAGCAACAAGGTTGCAGCTGTTTTTTAAGTTTTATTTAAGATATTTGCAAAAACAATTTCGTATCATTTTTATTGTACCCTCAAACAGTAACTCCTTGATTCTTCAATAATGAATATATTAATAAAATATAGCATATTTACTTTTATCTTATTATTTTTCTCTGCAAATACATTCGCTCAATACGATATTGAGCTGCTCACAGTCAGCGGAAAAGTGCTCGATGAAAAGACAAATCAACCCGTTTCCTTCCTTCAGGTAGCAGCATTTACAGGAGAGCAGACAACACCTTTAGTGTCCGCTGAAACAGACCTTGATGGTAATTTTAGTATGAAAATATATACTGGAACTTACACAATTAAATTTTTCCTGTTGGGATATGAAGATCTGGTAATTCCAAATGTAATTGTTGATTCAGATGTAGATATGGGAGAAATCGAGTTGGCAGATGAATCCATGCAGCTCGGTGAAGTCGTAGTTCAAAGTTCGAAGCTTCAAATGCGAACAAATGTCGAGGGGCTCACCATCAATCCTGATCAAAATCTTTCTAATCTTGGTGGTACTTTGCTGGATATTCTTAGAAATACACCTTCAGTAAGTGTGAGCGATGATGGATCTGTATCTCTGCGTGGTAGTTCAGGTACCAATGTGCTGATAAATGGCCGCAATTCTTCTCTGACTCAAAACCTTGAAAGAATACCGGCCTCAGCTATCGAGCAAATCAAAATCATCAACAATCCAAATGCCCGCTATGATGCAGAAGCCGAAGCAGGAATTATAGATATCATTCTGAAAAAAGGGGATAATTTAGGCACCAATGCCAATATCGATGCACTTTATGGTACTCGGGGACGTATGAATCTGGGGGCACAACTCAATCATCGGGCTATTGAATTCAATATCTATGGTGGTTACAACTTGAGACGATGGCTTAATGTAGGCACAAGGGTAAGAGACAGAGAAATTTTTGGAGAAGGTGAATTTCTGCGACAGGAAACAGCCAATAAAAGCGATAATCTGGGGCACAACTTTACTTATGGCGGAGATTATTATTTTGGAAAAAATATTCTGAGCTACGAGGGAGTATATAATACCAGCCTTGATAATGATTTGAATACGCTATATTCAAGGTTAACAAGCCTGGAATCCGGCGAATTATTGCAGGAATATGTCAGAAGAAATACTGAGTCCGAAACTGATGATGGATTAGACAATGCCTTGATTTACGAAAGGACTTTCGACAATAAAGAGCGTTCATTCAAAATGATGGCGAGTCAATCATACACAAATCAGTATAAAACTCAGCAAATAGACATTTTCAGAGACGTACAAATTCCTGGATTTGATCCGGAAGGGCAGGAGAGAGCATTTACGGATGAAAAGCGTTTTAATTATATTTTTCAGGGGGATTACATCCATCCTATTAATGAGAGTATGAAAATGGAGGCAGGTCTGAAGTCCAATATCAGAAATTTTGAATACGATTATGACTTTGCCCGATTCAATGAACCAGGTCAAATCTTTGAGGAAGATCCTGCTATCAGTAATCGCTTTGATTACAGGGATAGAATTCACGCAGCTTATGTAATTCTTGCAAGAACTTCTGGTAAATGGGACATCACAGCAGGTCTCCGGGGAGAATTGACCAACTTCGAAACTTACCTGCACAATACAGATCAGCGCAATACCCAGAGCTATTTCAATTTATTTCCCAGCCTACAGACTCTATATCGTCTTAATGATAAGCATGCTGCAAAATTCACATACAGCCGCAGGATTGACAGACCAACTGCCTGGAGATTGAATCCATTCCCGGATATAACAGATTCATTGAATGTAAGAAGAGGGAATCCTAATCTACAACCTGAATTAATTAACTCCCTGGAGCTCGGTCATATTTTTGAAGTGGACAAGGCAAGCTTCACAACGAATTTCTTTTACCGACAAGTCAATGGACAGTTGGATTTTATCACCTATGTAGAGGATGGTATTTCCTATTCGCAACCTGAAAATTTAAATAGTGCGGAATCTTATGGAGTGGAGGCAATCGGTGTTTCTGAGTTTGCTTCCTGGATTACTCTTACCGGTAGTGCCACAGCTTTCATGATTGATGTGGATGGATCCAATATCAGTGATGAATTTGTGAATAGTGGTGTAGCGTTTAACACAAAAATTACATCAGATTTCAGACTCCCGCTTGGATTTACCCTGCAACTTGTTTTCAATTATGATTCTCCTGAAATCGAGGCTCAGGGCAAAGACCTGGAACAGTATTTCATGGATGCCAGTATTCAGAAAACATTGTTCAATAAAAAAGCATCTGTTTCTCTAAGTGTTCGGGACATATTCGATACCCGCCGCTTTGCCGGTAACAGTTTGACCGATACCTTTTCCCATACCTTCTATTCTAAAAGAGAAACAAGAATATTCCTGCTGAGTGCGAAGTACAGTATTTGATTCAGAATTGTAAATGATTTGTGAAACAATAGCGACTGCTCTCCCGGCTTAACACGTGATAAGGTGATGTCTTTCCACGCCTACGGCTTGAAAGGTGATGTTTCTTCCCGGCTACGCCACGAAGAAGTGATGTCTCCGAAAAAAATTGTCTGCTTCGCAGTCAATTTTTTTCGGAGGTGATGTGCGTGCGGAGCCCGCGGCTGAGTCTGGGGTGTAGAGTGTGAGTTTGTTTGGGTGTGAGTCTGTTTGAGTCGGAGAAGATACCAACCCCAACGCTTCACTCAAACTGGCTGTTCAGCCACAGGCCAGAGGCCAGAAGCTAGAAGCCTTCGGCTGTTCGCCAATAGCTAAAAGCCAACAGCCTAAGGTCTTAGATTTCCCGGGGGGTGCGCACTTCGCTTTCGCTCCTCCGTCCCTTCTAACTCATGTTCAATTCCTTCCCAATGTTCTTAGCTTCTCTTTTCTTCTCACTGATTCTTCCCTTCTTTGCAGAAGCTAAATTTTTTTCCTATTTTTTCGTTTTTAACATTATATTGCCTAAGCGGCTGTTCATTCTCCCCGAAACTAAAAAAGCAACCCCATATGGAGTTGCTCTGATTCTGCTATATCGCTTTTAGGAAGCTTTCTCTTATTGAGTCAACAATGGAACATCTGTAGCTCCGGGAGTATCAATGAATACTGCTGCTAATACACAAAGTATCATTAAAGCTGCTGCCAATCCCCATGTGATCTTCACGATGAAGTCCGCAGATTTCGCTGCACCAAACATCTGGTTTGCTCCGGCACCTCCGAAAGTAGAATCAATTCCTCCTCCTTTTGGATTCTGGATCAATACCGCTGCCATCAATACAACACATACCAGAGCGATCAAAATTGTAATTCCAGTTAACATAACTTATGATTATGATTTTAATTTTTTAATTAGGCCCGCAAAGTAACTACTTTTTTCCGGATATATCAAGCGTAATCGCTCATATATTCTTTCAGATAATTCATAATGCCCCTGCTTTGCCAGCAATGCTGCATATGTTTCAGAAGCGACATCATCACTAAATTCCAAACTGCTGAATATTTCTTCCTCCAGTTTATCTTTCTTTTTGAGCTTTTTTTTCTTCTTATCCTTCTTTTTGTGCTTGTCTTTCTCTTTATTTTTTTCCTTGATTTTCTCTTTTTCCTGTTTGGACTTTTTTACTTCCTTTTCGGCTTCTTTGACCTCTGACTCAGGAATGTGTTTCAACTTCAACTGTTGGTTTTTCTCATGTGCCTCTAATTGTTTCTGACTTTGAAGCCATTTGACAAATGCAGATGCTTGATATTCTTCAGGCGAATCTATAGTTGCGCTTTGACGAGAAAAGAGATTCTTTTTCTCTAAATTGACTATAGTTTCCTTGATGGCCACTTCGGTTTCATGCTGAATTTCATCTGTTTCAACTGGCGAATCTTCTACAATTTGCTTTATTTTAAAAACATTTTCAGAAATCCAGACTGAGGATATGTGATCCAGGTTTTCTTCGATAAATTTCGCCCAATCCCATGTCCTGGCTTTGATGTTATCTGCCTCTTTTACTATGGGAAGTTCTTCTGTGATCTTAAACTCTTCCATTGCAGGAATGGATTCGGGCGCTAAGTCTGTCTGCAGTAAATAATCAAAAACAGGCAACTCCTCTATTTCTACTATATCGATTTCAACAGGTATCTCCCAAACAAAGGAAACCGGTGCTTGCATTTCATCCAAATACTGGCCCCAATTCCATTCTATTTCGACAGGCTGATCATTTGTGGGAATCTTTTCTGAAATGAATGCTTCCATTTCCGGACTTTGATAAGTCTCAGGCTCATTTACTTTGTTAAAATCAAATGATTTACTTCTCCATTCAAACAATTGACCTGGATTAGGCCACTGTAACAACAATTGCTGCCATAATCCTTCCTCGACTGCACCATGACGGAGAAACTGCCATTTTGCAAGAATCAATTTGTATGAAGCCACTGCTGGGTATTGAAAAACCAATTTGAGGATTTCGTCCTGCGAAGTCCCGTAAAGGTCATTTTCATCACTGATCCATTTTGCCAGTTGTTCGGATGCTTTCATATCTCGTAATATACAGGATGTCTACCAATCGGTGAAAGCTTTATTAAAAATATCTTCAACCAATTGCTCATATATGACCAGAATCAAACCTTCCTGTACATCCAAAAGATTCTGATCTGTGCCAAAATCGCTGAAATAAGTAAAGTTGTTTTTCCAGTTTTTCTTTTCATCCTTATGATTAATGAAATTCACTGTCACCACAATCTCCAGTCGGTTAATGGCCACAGTTTCTCCAGGTTGGGGGGCTACCGGATTCACCTTGAAATCTGCAATATTACCGGTAAATTCTACATCCGGTTCTTCCTCATTCCATACCAGACGGGACTCATTCCTGATTTTATCTTTTAATCTTTCGGAAAATTGCTGTCCGATAGAAGGTGGAGCATTCAAAGCCCTGATCTCAAATACAGGAACATAAAATGTAGTCACATCCGGAGGAATACTGATTCCTTTGAAAGAATAGCAGCCTGAAGCAGCAATGGCAAAAAGAAAAAGAAATAATAAATGTTTGTTCATCCTGGTCATAACATCAATCCGGTAGATTGTATTGTTTGATTTTTCTGTAAAGTGTGCGCTCAGATATTCCCAATTCGGACGCAGCTTCTTTCCGTCGACTATTGTACTTTTTTAAGGCCTTAATTATCATGCCTTTTTCCATTTCTTCTAATGAGAGATTTTCTTCAATAATTTCTGATTCTTCATACTGCTGAGCCAGACTATTATCTACAATAACCGGTCTGGAATCCCGCCTCTCAAATATCTCATCAGATTCTGACTGGTATCCATGATTTGCAGTTATGTGCTGACTACTTCCGCTATGTTCCCTGACTCCCGGCATTAAAGCTGCCATTGCATGGTTATCCGGTATTTGAAGATCATTTGAGCGAATCAATCCGAAGACCAATGATTTCAGCTCATTCAGGTCCGATTTCATGTCAAAAAGCAACTTGTACAATATTTCTCTTTCATCCAGATTTCCATTCGGATCATTGCCAAATCTGCCTGGAACCGGAAGATTGCGATGCAGCAGATGTGGTGCGTTTTTCTGAATATCCAGATCCGTAACCATTTTATCTACTGCCAACACAGAAATTTGCTCGGCAAAGTTCTTCAACTCACGAATATTCCCCGGCCAGTTATAATTTTCCAATATCACCCTTGCACTATCAGTTAGTTGTATAGGTTGAGCATGATATTTTTCAGCAAAATCCAAAATGAATTTCCTCAAAAGCATATAAATATCCTCACGTCTCTCTCTAAGCGCAGGTACTTTGATAGGAACCGTATTAAGCCTGTAGAAAAGATCCTCTCTGAATCTGTTTGCCTTTATTTTTTCATCAAGATGAACATTGGTCGCAGCGATGACACGAACATTTGTCTTTTGAACTTTCGATGCCCCTACTCTCAGAAATTCTCCTGTTTCCAATACCCGAAGCAGATAAGCCTGCGTATCCAGAGGCATTTCACCCACTTCATCCAAAAATATAGTTCCTCCATCCACCGTCTCGAAATATCCTTTTCTCTCTCCGGTAGCTCCCGTAAATGAGCCTTTTTCATGGCCAAACAATTCTGAATTGATTGTGCCCTCAGGAATAGCCCCGCAGTTTACAGCTATAAATTTGTTGTGTTTACGGGGACTGAGGTTATGTATGATCTTGGAAAATACTTCTTTTCCTACTCCACTTTCTCCTGTAATCAACACGGTGAGGTCAGTGGTAGCCACACGAACTGCCGTGCTCAATGCATGATCCAATGCGTCTGAAGACCCAATAATTCCAAACCTTTGTTTAATACTCTGCAATTGCGGCTCCATCACGGCGCATTTTATTTATTGACAAATTTCACCTAATAAGGTGGCACTGGTAGATTCAGTGACTCTAACCATTACATAATCTGCCGGTTTAACATTTTCTACTTTCGGGAATACTATAACCTTGTTTTGCGAATTTCTTCCTGCAAAATGTAGGCTTGATTTTTTGGAATCTCCTTCTACTAATATTTTATATACTTTCCCTAATTCTTTCAGATTATCTTCATGCGAAATAGCACGCTGCACTGTGATTACCTCCGCCAGTCTGCGCTTCTTGACTTCTTCAGGAATGTCGTCTGCCAGTTTTCTCGCAGCCATCGTTCCCGGTCTCTCTGAATAAGCAAACATATAAGACATAGTATATCTGGCATATTGAATCATGGTTACAGTATCCTGATGTTCCTCCTCTGTTTCAGAGCAAAATCCCGTAATCACATCTGCAGAAATGGCACAATCAGGTATGATTCTATAGATAGCGTCGACTCGCTCTTTATACCATTCCCTGTCATAGGTTCTGTTCATCAATTCCAGAATTCTTGAGTTTCCCGATTGAACAGGCAGGTGAATGTAATTGCAAATGTTTTCATATTCGGCAATTGTGTACAACACTTCATCAGTAATATCTTTCGGATGGGAAGTGGAAAATCTTACTCTGAGATCAGGATGTGTATCTGCTACCATGCGAAGCAATTTGGCAAAATTGTAATGCTCTCCGTTTTCGGGATGATCCCATTTGTAAGAGTCGACGTTCTGACCCAGCAAAGTTACTTCTCTGAATCCCTGATCATACAGATCCAGCGCTTCTGCCAAAATGCTGAAAGGATCTCTGCTGCGCTCTCTGCCTCTGGTGAAGGGCACCACACAGAATGAACACATATTATCACATCCTCTCATGATGGATATGAATCCACAGATGCCATTTGAACCCAGACGAACCGGGCTGATATCCGCATATGTTTCCTCTCTGGACAAAAGCACATTGATTCCTTTTTCACCCTCTTCTGCACTTTCTACCAATTCAGGAAGAGATCTGTAGGCATCAGGTCCGATGACCAGATCTACCAGTTTTTCCTCATCCATTAACTTTTGTTTCAACCTTTCTGCCATACAGCCCAGCACTCCGATGAGTGTGCCCGGCTTTTTGCGTTTGATTTTGCGAAACAATTGCAGTCTTTTTCTGACGGTTTCTTCTGCTTTTTCACGAATCGAACAAGTATTTATAAGGATAAGATCAGCTTCAAAAACATCTCTGTGTGAAACAAATCCTGCTCCCTCCAGGATCGAAGCAACGATTTCACTATCTGAGAAATTCATCTGACAGCCATAACTTTCGATATAGAATTTCTTGAGCCCGGCTGTATTTTTAATCTCGTCCTTAGCCCAGACTTCACCCTGCCTTTCCTCAATTATCTCTTTATGGAGGCCTGTTAGAGTAGGATTATTATCGTACATGCTTATAACTTTTTCAAAATTGGACCGCAAAGATACTAATTTTGTATCTTGATATGTCATTTTGACAGGTTTCTGCTTTTAGAAAAATTGTAGTAATGAAAATGCTTCGTCATTTTGGCCTTATAGGCTACCCCTTATCTCATTCACAGTCTGCAAAATACTTCAGCGAAAAGTTTGAGAGGGAAGGGATTTTAGATACCGAATTCAACCTGTATCCACTTGAAAAAATTGAAGATATTCTTGATCTCAGAGAGAAAATTGCAGGCCTTAGGGGCTCAATGTCACGATTCCTTGCAAGACGGCAGTCATGAAATATCTGGATGAAATTGATGAGGAAGCAGAATCTGTAGGTGCTGTCAATACCATCCTGTTTCAAAATGGATTTTCGAAGGGATACAATACTGATGTTTTTGGATTTGAACAATCATTGTTGAATGTATTTTCTCCCGCTGAAGACAAAGGAGCCCTCATACTTGGGACAGGTGGAGCATCCAAAGCAGCAGCATATGTGATGAAAAAATGGAATCTGGATTATCAATTTGTAAGCCGCAAACCATCCGCTGGAAATGAAATACATTATTCAGACCTGACAGAAGACTTACTGAATAACAAGCAATTAATTATTCAGACCACTCCTTTGGGAATGAAACCTAATATTGAAACTTGCCCGCCTATTCCTTTTGAATATTTGAATGAGCAACATTTCCTCTTTGACATGGTTTACAATCCTGAAAAAACAATATTTTTGAGCCTCGGAATGGAAAAAGGCTGCAAAGGAATGAATGGACAGATGATGTTTCAGTTGCAGGCCGAAAAAGCCTGGAGCATCTGGAACCAAAAAACATAAGTAATACAACACATGACCGATTTAAAACTGGATTTTCAGGATACAGCAACTGCCTTTTCCAGCAAATCAGACAAAGAGCTGAAAAAGACCGCACGTTTATTTTCTCTAATGAACAAAAAATGGCTTGTGGACATCGGTTCTAAAGTTGGTTTGGCAGCTTTCAAATATAAAGTTCCCTTCGCTGCAACGATGGTTGAAGCCACGATATTTGACCTGTTTTGCGGGGGAAAGACACTGCTCGATTGTCAGCCGAATATTGATAAGCTTAGAGATTTTCATGTCAATACGATTTTGGATTACGGTGCAGAAGGAAAAGATACTGAGGAAGACTTCAACCTGACAATGAATGAGAATATGCGCGGGATTGATTTTGCTTTTCACAATCCTTCCATTCCTGCGATATCGACTAAGATTACGGGTTTGACCCATACCCCCTTGCTTGAAAAAATGCATGCCGGTCTTACCCTCAGCACAGAAGAGGAGCATCAAAAACAGAGTCTGCTAAAGCGCGTAGATGTCATTTGCAACAAAGCAGCTGAGCGGGGTGTGTCCGTTTTATTGATGCAGAGGAATCCTGGATGCAAAGCCGATAGATGATATTGTAACCCTGATGATGAGGCGCTACAATAAAAATCGGCCTATCGTTTACAATACTTTCCAGATGTATCGCACGGATCGGCTAGCTTTTTTGAAAGAGTCATATTCTCGCGCGAAGTCCGGAGCTTATATTTTGGGAGCCAAAATTGTTCGCGGAGCCTATATGGATAAAGAACGTGCCCGTGCAGCAGAAATGGGGTATCCATCTCCGATACAGCCGGACAAGCTCAGCACGGATGCAGATTACAATACTGCCATGCGCTTTTGCATAGATCATTATGAAAATATTGCTTTCTGCAATGCATCACATAATGCAACTTCCAATCAGTTGATGTCCAGCTACATACATGAGAAAGGTCTGGCAAAAGATCACCCTCATTTTATGTTTTGCCAGCTATATGGAATGAGCGACAATCTCACTTTCAATCTTGCCAAAGCCGGATTCAAAGTTTCTAAGTACATGCCATATGGCCCTGTTCGCGATGTTATTCCTTACCTGATTCGCCGCACCCAGGAGAATGCTGCCGTAACAGGAGATCTCAGCCGTGAATATCAAATGATTCTGAAAGAAGTAAAGCGCCGCGGATTATGAAAATCATTTGGGCATCCCCGCAGCAAATATTGTAGAGACGCCCAATTTGGACGTCTCTACAATATTTGCTACGGTCGGGCTCTCCGCTTTACTTCGCTCCTGCGGTCACTCGTGCCCGCTACGATCCCTGAGGCGAGCGATTAACCTGGAGAAACGAGATTCACCCCAGCGTGTTAGTTGCCATCATCCTGGCTGTTCATTTTCAATTTCCAATTTATCGGCTGCTCATCTGGCTGTTTAACTGCTTGTTAAATTCAAAATTCATAATTCCTCACCGGCTGTTCACTCAACATTCAACATTCAACATTCATAATTCATAATTCCTCACCGGCGGCTGTTCACTCACCATTCACCATTCACCATTCATTCATCATTCATAATTCATAACTCCTCACCGGCTGTTCACTCAACATTCAACATTCAACATTCATCATTCATAACTGTCTATCTCATCTCTCCTTTACTGCCTTTAGTAGAAAAAAAATCACCATTCATCCATGAATCAAAAAATCTGCAAACGAAACATATCGCTACCTGCATCTTACGGTCAAAGAAAATCTAATAGCTATGAAAATTTTACTAAACCCAATCATTGCTGTTTTACTATTAAGCAGCTCTTTATTATCAGCACAGTCTGGTGACAGACTTGATTTTTACGAACACGCAGCCAAAGCGAAAGCTTTTCTGAAAGAAATTGAAAAGTTCGATTCCGGCTCTGATCGCAGAAATTCAGAAAGCACTTTAGATTCCACTTACTTGTACGAACGGCATGAAGAAGGACTAGCCCTGGTAAGTAAAATTGTTTATGAGTATGATCAGTCAAAGAGGATCAAAACTGTAAGCCAATTTGAATATAATACTGGTCAATGGTTGCAATCATTTAGAGCTGATCTGACTTACGAAACTTCTCCAACTACAGTTATTACGACAATTCGTACCATGGATGAGGAAACGTCAGAATTAGTAGAATTTGCAAAAGAAACAAAAAAGACGAGAGATGATGGACAAGTCTTTTATCATGAGCTTGCTATATTTTTCGGAGCTGAGTATTTACCATTTGAAGCAACAAATATTACCTACAATAATCAGAATTTACCGGACACCATAGTTTCAAGTAACATGGACTTAGTGCAATTTGCACTTGTACCAACATCTCGCGAAACAAATTCTTACAATTCCTCTAAAAAAATTGTAACGAGCCAGACTGAATTTTACAGTATTGAAAGCCTGGAATTTTATCTTTCAGAATTGATAGAGTATGTTTCATATGATGATAATGGTTCTCCTTTACAGGTAACTAATTCATTCTGGAATACTGTAACTGAAAGCTGGTTGCTCATTAACACCACGGATTACTTATACACCTACGATAATAACAAGAGAGTGACCAGAAAAACCACAATTTCAACTTCTCTGGGGGAAGAAACTGAAATTGACATTGAAGAGTTTGAGTATCACGATACATGGGGAGAAATCAGTGTTTATACAACATATGTCATTCCAAACGGAATCTTGATACCAGTACGAAGAGAGACTACAGAATTTGATCATGATGGTAATGTGGTTTTGGAAACACAGATTTCACTAGAGGAAAATCCGGAAGTAATTATGAGTCAGCAAAAGCATTTCTATAAAGGATTTACTTCATCCATTGGTTCAGAAAAGCACTTGGTTTTCGATATCAGAAATCCGAATCCTGCCCGGCCCGGAGATGTAGTTCAAATCAATGTTGAGACTACCAATTTGATTTATTTAACTGTCTATAATCTCAATGGAAAAAAAGTCGGAGGTAAATCTTTCCAATTCGCAGAAAATTTCAGGTTACCTTCATTACCTGCCGGAATGTACATTTTAGTACTTCAAGCTGGTGGATATAGACCGGAAAGCAGAAAGATTTTGATAAAATAATTTATTTTTACACCCCTTAAAAAGAGCGCTTGTCAAGTCAATTGGCAAGCGCTTTATTATTTAACCGGGTCCATTAATTGGGGCAATGTCACTCAGAATAGATTTTTTATTAACACAATCAAAAAGGGGGGGGGGCGACCCACCCCCGGCCCCCCCCGGGGGGGGGGGGGGGGGGGGGGCCCCCCGGGGGCGGGGTCATGCTACTTCCGGGTAGCTACTTCCGGCAGCTTCCTTTCATGCACAAGTGAAAGGGTAGGGGAGCCGGCTTTTACCACTTCTTAAATATGAAAAATGCAGCAAGTATCAGTAGCACAAACCCCACGATATAATTCCATTTTAATTCTTCTTTCAGGTACCAAACTGCAAATATTGTAAAAACACTAAGGCTGATAATTTCCTGAATTGTCTTTAACTCAAAAGCTGTAAAAGTCCGGTAACCAATCCTATTGGCAGGAATCATAAACATATATTCAAAGAAGGCAATTCCCCAACTAAGGAAAATGATTTTCCACATTTTTTCCTGCGTATCCTTCAAATGCCAGTACCAGGCGAAAGTCATAAAAATGTTGGAAATGGTCAGCAGGAGTATTGTTTTCATAGCTTAATTCAATTTCAATTTCATTGAAAAATCAAACCAACAATGTACAATGCTTAATAGAAATCCGCAAGCGTCTTATCACCTAAAATATTAGCAAGTTCCTGCAAGTCATATTTTACTCCATTATGGATATAAACTTTTAACTGACCATTTTGCTGTAGAAAAAATCCCGGATTTCGTGAAATCTTAATGTCATTCTTGAAATCTCTTTCATGTAAAATAACTTGTAATGGCAGGTTTGATGCAGCTTCCTGTTCCGGCTGGCTTTTGGCGAGGATCCAACTATGCCCGCTCCGGATAATATCAATGACCTTCATATGCTGCATCTCTTTCCAGGCCCCTTTTAATATTTTTCCCTCAACATAGTCATATTGGGTAGCATCAAACTCATCAAAACCCCACATGGTTGACAAGTCACCAATATCTGAAATAGTTGCTTTGTAATATCCCTTCCTGTAATCAGACCTGAAGGTTTCAGTGCGCTGCCAGGAAACGTCAATGACCGGATATTTATCCTGATATGGATATTTCAGCCCTCTGATAATCAGATCATGAGCCCTTCTTTGGTTGAAAGGAATCTCATGGTATTCATGCAGACTTTCAAATAGATATTGATTGTCCGCAATATTCTGGAAGGCTTCCAAAAACATGGCAAAATGCAATTGTCGGTTGTTTTGTTTTTCAGGATCGCCTGGAAGGTAGCCGGATTCAATTAATATAGTGCTCGTACCCCATTTTTGCATATTATCGCCAAATGCGCGGGGCTCGAAAGTATCATTGTACCTTCCAACGTTGCCGGTAATTTACTTTGAATCAATCTGTTCATGATTTGAATGAGTCGCATCGCATTAGCCTGACATCATTGATATCCTTTTCTTCATTATATGCGGGTGCTAAAAATGCTATTACGGCAGGTTTATTCTCAGCTCCTGCAGTGTAATAAGCACTTTGATCATGAAGATTAAAACCAAACTTTGGATTAAGACTGTCACGAATCTGCTTTAATATCTTTGACTCGGGAGATTCCAGCATCATCGCATCTCTGTTGAGATCTATATCCAGTGCATTTCTTCTTTTGTAAATCTCAGCTCCATCCGGATTAAGCATTGGGATAATGTAAATGGAAAGATCATTTTTGATTTTATTCTTGAAATAATCCAGTGAATCTGATTGTGCAAAAAACTTGCACAGGTCCATAATAGCCATAGTGGCCGTTGGTTCATCACCATGCATCTGGGACCACAACAAAACAGGTGTATCCCCATGTCCGATTTTTAATAACAATATTTCTCTGCCTTCAAATGAAAATCCTATCTGACTCACCTCAAAGTCTGGAAGCGTGGAGTAAGCTTTGACCATAGGAATCAAATCCGCATGTTTGAATAATCTGTCTTTTATTTTTTCCTCTTTAAAAGTAGGCCACAAATCAAAAAAAGGAATTTGCTCCTGAGCTTTTGATTCTGTTAAGGGTACAGTGACAATGAAGAAAAAAAGGAAAGCAGTAAGAATGTTTTTAACTTGCATGAACTCAAATTTTTACAAAGGTAGAACAATCCTGAGCAATCCATCTGGTTTTCAAGACGAGATCTTATTCCATAACAGCTATTTTTATTCAAAATTTAATCCATTTATTAGTCCTCAAGCGGTTCTTCCCTTTTTCTTCACATTCCATGTGAAAGGAAATATTTTGAAAATTAATCATATTCAGATATTTTACAATCATTGAGTTATACAGTAAATTTATATTTCATATTAATTGCTTATCATAAATTTAACACTTAGATTCGTTACCAGAACTGAGACAGTATAGAATAATTCCGATGATATTCGGCTTTTAACAAATTGGGTACTATTTTTGTAAGCATTGATTGCAATGCAGTAGAAAGAATAACCTTTAACCCTTAAAGATGAGCGCACGATATATTTTTGTGGTGGATGATGACCAGATTTATCAGTTTACTGCTAATAAGGTTATCACCTCAATCAGTCCGGAACATAGTGTCAAAATTTTCAATGATGGCAAGGAAGTGTATGATTATCTGACTGCACAAGTTAGTGAGGAAAATATTCCAGACATCATATTACTGGACATAAACATGCCTGAAATGGATGGTTGGTCTTTTCTTGATGCTATAGTGCCTAAGCTTGAAAGCCTTGAAAAACAAGTTGCAGTTTACATAGTCAGTTCTTCTATCGACCACCGCGACATCGCAAAATCTAAAACCTACCCCATCGTAAAAGACTATCTGGTGAAGCCTCTGAAAAAAGAGGTATATCTAAGATTATTGGCGGAATAGGCAACTTCGAATTTAGAAGCAGGCGATATCAGAGTTAAACAACTGAATATCAATGAAATATAATTTATATTCGGAAGCTGTTTGGATAAATTGAAAATATTGAAACATTTTCGATCTACATGGGATGGCCATAATTAGAAATTCTTGCAAACAATTTATATGATTTAATTGTATATTTGTCTTTTCATACCTTAAAATTAGCAGCGCGGAATGTTATTTCCGATGATTTCAGTTTGAAGTCATTATTTTTAACGTTATTACTACTGCTACATGCCCCTGAGATGGTTCTTGCCTGTCTTACTGTTGCTCCTTTCCGGTACAATCCCGGCGCAATCAACTAAAAAGGATAGTCTGCAGACCCTGCTCAACGAAAATCTTACAATTGAGTCAAGAGTCAGTGTTTTATGCGAACTTGCCAGCCTTTATTGGGTCTCAAAACCGGACAGCGCTCTATACTGCTCACGTGAAGCACTCAAACAAGCAGAAAAATCGCAGCATAAACCCAGCATGGCGCTTGCCCCTGAGACACGTAGGACTGTCTTACCTCTTACAAGGTGATAACAATCTGGCCATCAACTTCCTTAATAGATCTCTCCATATTTATTCTACCATACAAGATCAACCCGGTTTAAGCACTGTGCTTAATAATCTTGGAAATCTGTATTTTGAAAAAGGAGATGCGGAAACTTCATTTGAATACTTCTCCAAATCACTAAAGATCAGAGAATCTCTTGGTGATGCCAGAGAAATTGCTGCCTGTCTTCAAAATGTGGGACAAGCCCAACAAAAAATTGCTGACTATGAAGGTGCCATTGAATCCTTTACTAAAGCAATCAAAATCTATGAATTTCTCTCCAATATTCCTTTAAAGCTACAAGCCCATAATAGTCTTGGACAGGTATATATGGCGCAGGAAGATTATGAATCTGCCGGCGAACAATTTGCAATCTCAATGGACCTTGCAGAGAAAACAGGAGACCTGAATTATAAAGCGATCTCTCAGATGTATATCGGACAGGCGCATCTTGCAAGGAATGAGTTTGTCGATGCCCAAAAGTATTTGACTGCAAGCCTCACCCTTGCCCGTGATATCAATTTCGAGAGAATTGTGTTTCAGGTATTGATCAGCCTATCTGAATACGAACAGAAAACCAGCAACATGGAAGAAGCCATGAGATTGGTTCAGGAAGCAAAAACTATTGCAGAAGAACAAAACAATCTGAGTGGTCTGGTTCAGACTTCACAAATGTTGGCAACGCTTTACTCCAAATCAGGAGTATATGATATGGCTTATGCCACACTCAAAAAATCACTTGAATATTCGGCACAATTAGAAGCTGCTCAGATCACTGACCATGCATTGAATACAAGATTGCTACGGCAAGAGTTGGATTATGCCCGTTATCACCAATCTGATGTGTTGCATCAATCCATACAAACCAAAAACTATTGGGTTTGGATATTTGCTTTGGTTGCAGGAGCGCTGGTATTAATCACTATCGGTCTGGCGTTCGCAAATATTAAATTGAAAAAGAGCACTAAGATCCAGATTGAAAAGAAAAAGCAGGAAATCGTAATGCAACAACAAGCTTTGGAAAAACAAGCCGAAGACTTGTCTGAACTGGTTGCCATCAAAGATAAGGTATTCTCCATCATCGCTCATGACCTTCGCACACCAATGAAGACTTTGAAAGGTCTGCTTGAATTGGTGGAAAATGATCTGGTAGATGAAAAAGAACTCCGCACCTTTCTAGCACAGGTAGAGAAGAATGTGGATCAAACCTCAAGTCTCCTCGAGAATCTCCTCATATGGGCTTCGACTCAGATGCGTGGTCTGAAACTCAATCCAGAAACATGCGTGGTGAACGATATTGTAAATGATTGTATGTCCCTTTTCCGTCATCAGGCTGAAAAGAAAAATTTGATTCTGGACAACTCTATCGAATTGCCATATCAGGTATTCACAGATAGAGAATCATTAAAATTTGTCATCCGCAATCTTATTTCCAATGCCATCAAATACACGCCTGAAGGTGGCACGATTGTAACCTACGCCATGCAGGAAGGCTCTATCCTCAGAATTGTAGTAGCCGACTCAGGAATCGGAATCCCGGAAGAAGTTCTTGATAAGCTATTCAAAAAAGAACTTAAAACCACCCTCGGTACTGCCAAGGAACGCGGCTTCGGTCTGGGTCTTATCCTCTGCAAGGACATAATTGAACGCAATGGTGGGAGCATCAGTGTCCAAAGCGAACATGGAAAAGGCTCCTCTTTCACCATCTCCCTTCCCCTCCAACTCAAAAAAAAACCGGAGATGAGTAATGAGCTGGTAATGTGATTATTCATTACTGCTCTTTAAAATTCGTGTATACCTGTGGTCTAGCATTTAACTGGCTTAAGTTGTAGCACTGGTGACATCTAGCATCACTGCGCTCGCAAGGTGACATTTTTGATATTTGTGATATCGAAGGTGATGTCCCACCCGCAATGTTAAACGGATTCCTGTAACTTTGGATGCACATCTTAACCTGATGTTCAGCGAGAAGCTATGAGCCAGCAGCGGCTGTCTGGCTGTTAAACCAGCAACCAGCAACCAGCAACGGCTGTTCCTCTTGAAGCTTGCAGCATGCAACTTCTTCCCGGCTGTTTGCCAGAAGCTAAAGGCCAGAGCCAGCAGCGGCTTTTTGGGAACTTAAAGCTCGAGCGTGCAACTTCTTCCAGGCTGTTAACCAGCAACCAGCAACCAGCAACTCGCAACGACTGCTCCTCTTGATGCTTGAAGCTTGCAACTTCTTCCCGGCTATTTGCCAGAAGCTAAAGGCCAACAGCCAGCAGCGGCTTTTTGGGAACTTAAAGCTCGAGCGTGCAACTTCTTCCTGGCTGTTAACCAGCAACGAGCAACGAGCAATCAGCAACGGCTGTTCCTCTTGAAGCTTGAAGCATGCAACTTCTTCCCGGCTGTTTGCCAGAAGCTAGAGGCCAACAGCCAGCAGCGGCTTTTTGGGAACTTAAAGCTCAAGCGTGCAACTTCTTCCCGGCTGTTAACCAGCAACGAGCAACGAGCAACGAGCAACCAGCAACTAGCAGCGGCTGTTCCACTTAAAGCTTGAGGCTTGTAACTTCTTCCCGGCTGTTTGGCTGTTGCCAATAGCTAAAGGCTAATAGCTAAAAGCAAAAAAGCCCGTCATCTTACGACAACAGGCTTTTTATAATTTATTCCATTAAGAAAGGAAGAAATGATTACATCATTCCACCCATTCCACCGCCCATGCCACCCATTCCACCCGGGGAAGCGTCTTTAGGCTCCGGCTTATCACTGATTACGCACTCAGTAGTTAATACCATACCTGCGATAGAAGCCGCATTTTCCAATGCAATTCTGGTCACTTTAGTAGGGTCAATAACTCCAGCTGCTTTCAAATCTTCATAAATATCTGTGCGCGCATTGTAACCATAGCTTCCACTCTGGCTCATTACTTGCTGGAATACTACAGAACCTTCTGCACCTGCATTTTCTGCAATAGTACGAAGTGGTGATTCCAATGCTTTGCGAACGATACTGATACCGATTGTTTCATCTTCATTGACACCTCTCATGTCCTTCAGACTGTTGATAGCGCGCACAAGTGCTACACCACCACCTGAAACGATACCTTCTTCGATTGCAGCTCTTGTAGCGTGCAATGCATCATCTACACGATCTTTCTTTTCTTTCATTTCCACCTCTGAAGGTGCGCCAACATAAAGAACAGCAACTCCTCCTGCCAATTTAGCAAGACGTTCCTGCAGCTTTTCGCGGTCGTAGTCAGAAGTAGTGGTTTCAATTTGTTGCTTGATTGAATTGATACGAGCTTTGATATGATCATCAGATCCTAATCCATCTACAATCGTAGAATTATCTTTATCGATGGTGATTTTAGCTGCCTGACCAAGGTGCTCCAATTCTGTGTTTTCCAGCTTGTAGCCTTGCTCTTCAGAAATAACAGTACCACCTGTAAGGATGGCAATATCTTCCAGCATTGCTTTTCTGCGATCTCCAAATCCCGGAGCTTTCACTGCTACAATTTTCAATCCTGCACGAAGTCTGTTAACAACCAAAACACCCAGTGCCTGGCTTTCAACATCTTCAGCAATGATCAATAGAGGACGACCTGATTGAACCACCTTCTCCAGGATAGGAAGGATTTCCTGCATGTTGGAAACCTTTTTATCATAGATAAGGATATAAGGATTCTCATACTCAGTCACCATTTCTTCTGCATTAGTGATGAAGTAAGGAGAAAGATAACCACGGTCAAACTGCATACCCATTACTTCTTCGACATAAGTATCAGTTCCTTTAGCTTCCTCAACAGTGATAACACCATCTTTAGAAACTCTCTTCATTGCGTCAGCGATCAATGCTCCGATTTCCTCATCATTGTTTGCAGAGATAGCAGCCACTTGTTTGATTTTTTCGAAGTCGTCACCGATGATCTCTGATTGACCTTTCAGGTTTTCTACAACAACTTTCACAGCTTTGTCGATACCTCTTTTCAGGTCCATAGGATTAGCACCTGAAGTTACGTTTTTCATACCGGCTGTTACCATAGCCTGAGCAAGAACAGTAGCAGTCGTAGTTCCATCACCTGCAAGGTCTGCAGTTTTAGACGCGACTTCTTTTACCATCTGTGCGCCCATATTCTGAACAGCATTCTCCAATTCAATTTCTTTTGCAACAGTAACACCATCTTTTGTAATGACGGGTGCACCAAAGCTTTTTTGTATAATAACATTACGACCTTTAGGACCCAATGTTACTTTTACTGCATTCGCTAATGCATCTATACCTTGTTTTAATTCCGATCTCGCATCCGAGTTAAAGCTAATTTCTTTAGCCATGACTATTTAGTTTTTTTGAGTTTCAATGAATAAAATAAATGCTTAAAGGATCACGAGAATATCATCTTCTCTCATGATAAGGTAGTCTTCACCCTGATGACTAAGTTCTTGTCCGGCATATTTGCCATACAATACGATATCTCCTACCTGAACTGTCATCAGATTGCCTTCTTTACCGGGACCTACTGCAATGACTTCGCCTCTTTGAGGTTTCTCTTTTGCAGTATCAGGGATAATAATGCCACCCTTTGTTTTTTCTTCTGCCGTTGCAGGCTTAATTACCACTCTATCGTTGATCGGTTTCATAGATCTTACGTTTTTTGGTTTTGAAAGTTATATAATGAAAATGAAAATAAGTTTTCAGACATAAGCCCAACTGCTAAGTTTATGCCACTTTGTATTTACTGTCAATATTGCAGCTACATTAGGATTTTTGGTGCCAATCTGCTATCCTGCGAACTTTGCCTGTCAGTTCGATAGACATTATGGCAGATTATGAAGTACCTAATTTCACTATCTTCGGCCGTTGGTCCGACAATATAAAATCCTGATCAATTCTGACATTCATGAAGGCAATATTGGAAAAATGGCTGCTGAATCCCCGAACAATTCTCGCCATATATATATTGTTTGCTCTGATTGCAAGCATCCAGTCTATCCAGCAGGGAGATAAACCATTTGTCGATGGCGGAATACCGTATAATCAGTATAATAATTACACCATTTTCAAGCAGTCCTTCTTTCATCTTAAGGATGGGAAAGACCTATATATTCTTTACCCGGAACAACATTGGGATCTGTATAAGTATAGCCCAAGTTTTTCAGTAGTATTTGGAGCATTGGCTATTTTGCCCGATGGTATTGGTCTCAGTGTCTGGAACCTGCTCAATGCCCTCTTCCTATTATATGCCATTTATCTTCTCCCGGGAATAACATTAAAAAATAAAAGCTGGATAGCATTAATTTGTCTGATTGAATTATTGACATCTATGCAGAATGAACAATCCAACGGACTTATGGTAGGGTGGATTGTTTTGGCATTTTGCATGCTCGAAAAAGATAAATACTGGCTGGCAACATTATTATTAGTTGCAACTGTATTCATCAAGATTTTCGGAGTCGTGGCCATGGCTATGTTTTTGTTTTATCCCAAAAAATGGAAACTAGCTTTGTATTCCGCCATCTGGACTATTGTACTACTGGCATTGCCCCTCATATTTGTTGACATGGCACAATATCAATACCTGATGGAAAGCTGGAGACGGATGCTCTCAGAGGATCATTCGATTTCACTTGGCTTTTCAGTAATGGGCTGGTTGCAGACATGGTTCGGAATGGATGGGCATAAGCTGTTGACCTTAATAGCCGGAGTCATTTTGTTCCTGGTACCATTAACTCGCTGGCAGCTATACAAGGATTTAAATTTCAGAATTTGGACATTGTGTTCCATTCTGATTTGGGTAGTTATATTTAATCACAAGGCTGAATCTCCTACCTTCATAATTGCGATGGTCGGAGTGGCAATTTGGTTTATTAAATCAGAGAAAAATGCATTTAATATTGTCCTGTACGCTTTAGCCATGATATTCACTTCACTTTCACCGAGCGATTTATTTCCGGCAGCAATTCGGAGGGACTGGGTGATTCCTTACGTGCTGAAAGCAGTTCCCTGTATTTTGATTTGGTTGAAAATTATTTGGGATTTGATGTGGATGAACCGATCCCAAAGAGTGCTCCAGACTGATAGTAAAGTATAGTACATCTATCTTTTGTAATATTAAACCATCAATCAGATATCATTTTTGCAACCAAAATAAATCTAAGTCGTTTTTACTTTTTTGACAAACCATTTTTTCACAAATTTTCGAACACATGAAAAATTTATTTTTGACCTTTCTGGCAGTCCTGATGGTAGGACAAGTTTTCGCTCAGGATAGAAAAAGAGCCAGCCCAAGAGAAACTGCAGAATTAGGCGATTTGAAAGTTGAATACAGCAGACCTTACAAAAAGGGTCGTGAAGTATTTGGTGTACTTGTTCCTTACAATCAGATATGGAGATTGGGGGCTGATGAGGCGACAGAAATTACTTTTAAAAAAGATGCTACTTTCGGTGGTAAAAAAGTAAAAGCGGGCACATACTCCATGTTTGCAATCCCTGGTGAAAAGGAATGGGAAATCATTCTAAATTCTGAGCTGAAGCAGTGGGGTGCATACAATTATGACAAAATAAAAGACAAAGATGTTTTGAAAATAAAGGTTCCGGTAAAGGCACTGAAAGAAAGCACCGAACAATTCACGATAACACCCGAAGATAAGAATTTGAAGATTGGATGGGATAAAGCTTCTGTGGAAGTTCCTTATAAATTCTGATCCTGTGTGAATTTTGGAATTTTCGGAATTTAATCATAAATAATAAGATCAATAGCGGGTGTCTCTGCTATTGATCTTTTTTATTTGACCAGGATATTTAGCATAAGACTAAATCTTTACAATTTTAAATACTTTTCTTTCTCCTGATCTCCTGATTCTCAATAAATATACTCCGGGAGGGTAGCTTTCCATATTTACTCTGAATTTCTCTCCCGGTAAGAAGCTCTGAGCATTCTTTTCATCAAGCAACTGACCGATGTTACTGTACACTTCCCAATCTATCAACACAGGATCTGAAGATTCCGGATCCAGCGATATCGTAGGACCCACAGAAGTTAAGTTAGGAAAAATGGAGAACAGCCCAATTTTCTGTTCTATAGTAAGTTTACCGCAATCATCTATTGTTCCTAATTTGTTGTAATTGATCGAATTTATACCGGGCGCTATTTTACCTTCTACAACTTCATTATTGATCCTCAAATAACTGACACCACAGATTGTAAGACTATAAAGATCAGAATTCTCGCCCCATCCAATATTCATAGCAAATACAAAATCCTTTCCTATTTCAAATCCTCCAACGAACTCAGCACAATTGGCCCCATTACCACTAAGAATAAATATCTCTTCTCCTTCAGGTGCAGTTCCTCCCAGATGTTCTACAACTCTCACCTTCATTCTATCTGATTCCTGAGCAATTACAGTTCCTCTGATAACACAAAGATAGGGGCTTACTTCTTCGTTATTATATGTTATAGTTTCGCAGAATGTTCCAATGTAAACACAGGAGCAAGCCTTGCTTACTTCAGATTGTAGTATGAAAGCCAGTAGGAAGATTAAAGTAAAAGTTTTATTCATTTGATTTTATTTTATTCAAACACGAGCGTACAGTTAAATGCATATGTCAAAAATAGGACGTGTTAGTTCTACCAATTAGTTTGTCATTGGCCCATCATAATTTGAATATCATTTAGGTGAGGACACCTGCTATACTTAAAATCACACATTATATATATATTATAACCTGAGTTCGACAGGTAAATTCAAAAACATGCATAGACATTGCCACAGAGTGGTAAAACTCTTTGTAACCCTGGTTGCAGTCCAGAGTGAGAAACTATACCAAACAGTCTTGGCTCCAAAGCTTTGGTGATGCGTGCCTTCAATCAAAATTCAACATGTCCCCAACGCTTTGGTGGATGACAAAACCAAGAGTTACAGATTCTATCGAAACAACGTTATTATATGTATCTCAAAATGATCAAAGAAAAAGTTTGCAATTGAGCCAGTCATCTTCTATGATGGCATCTTTTCGTTTGTAGAATCGGATAGCATCTTCATTCCAGTCAAGTACCTGCCATTTTAGTAAGGAAGCTGCCCTCAATCTTGATTCTTCGATCAATGCATCCAGAATCAGTGAACCAATTCCTTTGGACCTATAATCGGGTTCAACCACTAAATCATCCAGGTATATCATCTTGCCTTTCCAGGTGGAATAAGATTGATAGAAGAGTGCCATTCCGATTATTCCGGTATCCTCACTTTCTGCAATAATAATTTCAAACCAACCTGCTTCAAAATCTCTCAGGTAAATTTCCGGACTGGTCTTAACAGCATCTGCTGCCTTTTCAAATTCAGCAAGTATGTTCACCAGTGAAAAAACTGATTTTAAATCCTCCTTTGACCCCGTCCTTATCAATATTTTTTCACCGGATTTTAATTGAACTGATATATGCATATTTCATTTTTTAATTTGGTGTATAGATAAATGTAAATACAATATTGTGATGTATGTGCTGTTTTTCACATCTATTATTTGGTTCTTTTGCATCATTAAAAAATCTTAATTCCTCAGTGACAGTGCCTTGTCTGAAACTTTTAAATATTTTTTTTACAGATAGTTGTCTAACAGAGAAATAGTGATATCTTTGCATTCGCTTTCGAAAAGGCGGCAAGTCAAAAGTAATAAACAACAAGAAAAAAGTTAGAAAATATGCCTACAATCAACCAATTAGTCCGCAACGGCAGGTTAAAAGTAGAAGCGAAAAGCAAGTCTCGTGCCTTGGATTCATGCCCTCAGAAAAGAGGTGTATGTACAAGAGTATACACTACTACCCCTAAGAAGCCGAATTCTGCGCTTCGTAAAGTGGCTAAGGTACGTCTGACTAATCAGCTTGAAGTGATTGCATATATCCCTGGAGAAGGTCACAATTTACAGGAACACTCCATCGTACTGGTGCGTGGTGGAAGAGTAAAAGATCTTCCGGGTGTTAGATATACAATTGTAAGAGGTGCATTGGATACTGCTGGTGTGAATGGTCGTAAGAAGTCTCGTTCACAGTACGGTACAAAGCGTCCTAAATAATTTAAAACATTTTCGAATCGATATAAGTCATGAGGAAAAGGAAGCCAAAAGCGAGAATCATTTCAGGAGATCCAAGATATAACGATGTTTTGGTAAGCAAATTTGTAAACCACATGATGTGGGAAGGCAAAAAATCTACTGCATTTACTATTTTTTATGATGCACTTGACAAGATTAAGGGCAAAAGTGAAGAAAGTGAGTTAGAGGTTTGAAAAAAGCTTTGAACAATGTAATGCCTCAGGTAGAAGTAAGATCACGCAGAATTGGCGGTGCTACTTTCCAGATTCCTACAGAATTGCCTGCAAACAGAAAAGTATCTGTAGGTATGAAATGGCTTATTAAGTTTGCCCGCGCCAGAAGTGGAAAAGGTATGGCTGAAAAATTGGCAGCAGAAGTTCTTGCAGCTAGCAGGGGTGAAGGTGCAGCAGTGAAGAGAAAAGAGGATATGCACAAAATGGCAGAATCCAACAGAGCCTTCGCTCACTTTAGAGTTTAATTTTAAGAAATAGATAAATAGAATAATAGCTGACATGAGCGATCTTAAGTTCACTAGAAATATTGGTATTGCAGCCCACATTGATGCGGGTAAAACTACTACAACAGAAAGAATCCTGTATTACACCGGTATCTCTCACAAAATTGGAGAAGTACACGATGGTGCAGCGACAATGGACTGGATGGAGCAGGAGCAGGAAAGAGGTATTACAATTACTTCTGCCGCTACCAAGACTAACTGGACTTATGCTGATGATTCTTATGCAGTAAATATTATCGATACTCCGGTCACGTGGATTTCACTGTTGAAGTGAATCGTTCACTCAGAGTATTGGATGGTTTAGTATTCCTTTTCAGTGCAGTTGATGGTGTAGAGCCTCAGTCTGAAACCAACTGGCGTTTGGCTGATGGTTACAAAGTACCTCGTATCGGCTTTGTTAACAAAATGGACCGTCAGGGTGCAGACTTCTTTGAAGTTGTAAAGCAGGTAAGAACTATGCTTGGTTCAAATGCAATTCCACTTCAGGTTCCAATTGGCGCTGAAGATGGATTTGAAGGGGTAGTTGACCTGATCACAAATCAGGCAATCGTATGGAATGATGCTGATATGGGAATGACATTCAAAGAAATTGAAATTCCTGCAGATTTGGTTGAGACTGTTAATGAAAACAGAGAAAAATTATTGGAAGTTATCGCTGAATACGATGACATGTTGATGGAGAAATTCTTCGATGATCCAAATTCTATTAGTCCTGACGAGATTCGTGTAGCAGTAAGAAAGGCAGTAGTAGATATGAAGTTCGTGCCAATGATGTGCGGATCTTCATTCAAAAATAAAGGAGTTCAGGCAATGTTGGATGCAGTTTGTGCATTCTTACCTTCTCCGCTTGATGTTGAATCTGTAAAAGGTATCAATCCTAAAACAGATGCTGAAGAATCCCGCAAACCAGATGTAAAGGCTCCATTTGCAGCGCTTGCATTCAAAATTGCAACTGACCCATATGTAGGTCGTCTTGCATTCTTCCGTGTATATTCAGGTTCATTGGATGCTGGTTCTTATGTTTTGAACACGAGATCAAACAATAAAGAGCGTATCTCCAGACTTTATCAGATGCACGCAAACAAGCAGAATCCAATCGATAAGGTTGTAGCTGGTGATATCGCAGCAGCTGTAGGTTTCAAAGATATTCGTACCGGTGACACCCTATGCGATGAGGCGCATCCAATCGTATTGGAAAGTATGATCTTCCCTGAGCCGGTTATTGGTCTTGCGATTGAGCCTAAAACTCAGAAAGATTTGGAGCGTTTGGGTATGGCTTTGAACAAATTGGCTGAAGAGGATCCAACATTCAGAGTATACTACGATGAAGACACCGCACAGACAGTAATCAGCGGAATGGGTGAGCTTCACCTTGAGATCATCGTGGATCGCCTTAGAAGAGAATTTAAAGTAGATGTTAACCAGGGTGCTCCCCAGGTAAATTATAAAGAAGCTTTGACTAAATCTGTTAAACACAGAGAACGTCTTAAAAAGCAAACGGGTGGTTCAGGTTTATTCGCCGATATGGAGTTTGAATTAGGACCTGCAGATGAGGAATTCCTGGAAACAGATGATTTCAAATCAGGTAAGAAGAAATTGCAGTTTGTTTGGGGTATTGTAGGTGGATCAATCGATAAGAACTATATCAAGCCAATTTCTGATGGTTTCACTGCGATGATGAGCAATGGTGTACTTGCCGGATACAACATCGACAGTATGAAAGTAAGAGTATATGACGGATCTATGCACGCAGTGGATTCCAAGCCTATCGCTTTCGAATTATGTGCAAAAGAAGGATTCAGAGCTGCTGCAAAGTCTGCTGCTCCGGTTCTGCTTGAGCCGATCATGAAGTTAGAAGTAACT
Organism: Saprospiraceae bacterium; assembly: GCA_016706365.1. GTDB lineage: Bacteria > Bacteroidota > Bacteroidia > Chitinophagales > Saprospiraceae > SLDF01. The sequence continues at coordinate 54,464 of JADJJU010000011.1, read as the reverse complement.
ACACCTGACGAATATACGGGTGGTGTTATCGGTGACTTGAACAGAAGAAGAGGTTTGATCAAAGGGCAGGACTCTAAGCATACAGCAGTTATTGTGAAAGCTGAAGTGCCTCTTGCTGAAATGTTCGGTTATGTTACTCAGCTTAGAACGATTACTTCAGGTAGAGCTTCCAGCTCAATGGAGTTTTCACACTACGCACCTGCACCGGCTAACGTGGTCACAGCTGTGATCGAGAAGGCAAAAGGAGCAGTTAAGGTTTAAGTATCTAAAATTATTTATATACGGCTAGAAAGATAGTCGATTACATTTAAAGTTTGAAAACAGGGTTATGAATCAAAAAATCAAAATCAAATTGCGTTCGTATGATCACAATTTAGTGGATAAGTACACTGAAAAAATTGTTAAAACCGTCCGTAATAGTGGAGCTGTTGTTACAGGTCCGATTCCGCTGCCCACCGAGAAGAAAATTTATACGGTCTTGCGTTCTCCGCACGTCAATAAAAAGTCTCGTGAGCAGTTTGAGCTTCGCACACATAAGCGACTCATTGAAATCTACACACCAACACAGAAAACTGTGGACGCATTATCACGTCTGGAGCTTCCAAGTGGTGTAGACATACAAGTAAAACTGACTTAAGAGAAATCTCTGTGGTCTGGTAGAATGTTGAGAAAGAATAGATCTTCAGCATGCTGTGGCATGAGGGATCTTGTATCGTATAAATTTTTAAATTTTCTGTCGTGAACGGAATTATAGGCAAAAAAATCGGAATGACAAGCATCTTTGATGATGCCGGCAACAATGTTGCTTGTACTGTTATTGAAGCCGGACCTTGTGTCGTTACTCAGGTCAAAACCATCGACTCAGATGGATATAGTGCTCTACAACTTGCATTTGGTGACGCCAAAGAAAAGAATACAACACAGTCTTTACAGGGCCATTTCGGCAAAGCAAATACAACTCCTAAGAGAAAAGTTCTTGAGTTTCGTGATTCTCCATTGAGCAAATCTTTGGGTGACACTGTACTTCTCGATGAAGTTTTCGCTCCGGGTGATAGAATCTCTGTAGTCGGTACCAGTAAAGGTAAAGGTTTTCAGGGTGTTGTTAAAAGACACGGATTTGCGGGTGTTGGTCAGGCTACCCACGGTCAGCATAACAGACTTCGCGCTCCCGGATCTATTGGTGCTTCTTCTTTCCCTTCCAAAGTAGTGAAAGGTATGAGAATGGGTGGTCGTATGGGTAACGACCGTGTTAAAATTAAAAATCTTCGTGTGGTTCGCTTATTTCCTGAGCAAAATCTGATCCTTATAAAGGGTGCAGTTCCAGGTCATATCGGTTCATTCGTAATCATTGAAAAGTAATCTTGTCATGAAACTGGAAGTACTAAATCAAGAAGGTAATACAACAGGGAGACATTTCGAGCTTCCGGATAGTATCTTCGGAGTAGAGCCTAACGAACATGCTGTCTATCTGGCAGTAAAGCAATACAATGCTAATCAGCGTCAGGGAACTCACAAATCAAAAGAAAGATCTGAATTATCTGGATCTACCCGTAAGCTGCACAAGCAGAAAGGTACAGGTGGATCAAGAAAAGGAGATATCAAGAGCCCGACATTTAAGGGAGGAGCCAGAGTATTTGGTCCGAGACCAAGAGACTATAGCTTCAGTCTTAATAAGAAAGTAAAAGCACTTGCAAGAGTTTCTGCATTATCAGTTAAAGCTGCTAAAGGTCAAATTATGATCATAGAAGATTTAAAGATTGATGCACCAAGCACTAAGTCATTCGTGCAAGTACTTAAGAATCTGAAAGTGGACAATATTAAACCGCTGATTGTTACCGGTGACTATGATCAAAATGTGTATCTGTCTTCAAGAAATCTTCAAAAGGCCGTAGTGTCTGCAGCAAGAGATCTGAACACTTATGGCATATTGAATGCAGGTAAACTGGTATTCTTTGAAAGTGGAATTAAGCAACTGGTTGAAGAACTTAACTAAGTAACCATCAGAAAATCATTCAAGCAATGTCAAGATATATATTAATTAAGCCTTTGATTTCAGAAAAAGCAGAAGGTCTTTCTGAAAAACGCAACCAGTTCACTTTCGTAGTTGACAAGAAAGCAAACAAAGTGGAGATCGGTAAAGCTGTTGAAAAGATGTATTCAGTAAATGTTTTATCTGTTAATACAGCAGTGATCCCGGGCAAGAAGAAGACAAGATTTACCAAAGCAGGAGTTGCAAAAGGTATGAAGCCTTCTTACAAGAAAGCAATTATTACAGTAGCCGATGGTGAGACTATCGACTTCTACGGTGAAGCATAAATAGAAATTAGAAACTGACAAAATAACAAGCAGATGGCAGTTAAGAAATATAATCCGATTACTCCGGGTACGAGATACAGAGTGGGCAATGCATATGCAGAGATCACTACAAGTACTCCTGAGAAATCTCTACTGGCTCCGATGTCAAAATCAGGTGGTAGAAACAGTCAGGGTCGCATGACCATGAGGCAGATCGGAGGTGGACATAAGCGCCGCTATAGAATCATCGACTTCAAAAGAGACAATGATGGTGTTCCGGGTAACGTAAAAACCATTGAATACGATCCGAATCGTACAGCATTCATTGCATTGATTGTTTATGCAGATGGTGACAAAAGATATATCGTTGCTCCTAAAGGTCTGAAAGTTGGAGATAAAATAGTTTCCGGAGCCGGTGCAGCACCCAACGTTGGTAATGCATTATTCCTGAAAGATATTCCTCTGGGTTCTGAAATTCACAATATTGAATTGAATCCTGGTAAAGGTGCAGCTTTGGCGAGAAGTGCCGGAACTAACGGAGTTTTGATGGGAAGAGAAGGAAAGTACGCTGTGGTGAGAATGCCTTCGGGTGAAACACGTCGTGTACTATTGACTTGCAAAGCTGTAATGGGTAGCACTTCAAATCCGGATCACGCTTTAGAAGTACTTGGGAAGGCTGGAAGAAAAAGGTGGATTGGCAGACGTCCTCGTGTAAGAGGTGTTGCGATGAACCCTGTGGATCACCCTATGGGTGGTGGTGAAGGTAGAGCTTCAGGAGGACACCCTCGTTCAAGAAAGGGCTTGATTTCTAAAGGTAAGAAAACCAGAAACCACAAGAAGCATTCATCCAAGCTAATTATAAGCAGAAGAAAACCGAATAAGTAAATAATCGAAAGAATTGTAGTTGCATTATGGCAAGATCAATAAAAAAAGGACCCTATGTTTTCTATCGTTTGATGGAAAGATATTAAAATCAAAGGAGTCAAACAAGAAGCAGGTTATTAAAACCTGGTCAAGGGCGTCCATGATTATTCCGGATATGGTTGGTGAAACGATAGCGGTTCACAATGGAAAAAACTTTATCCCTGTGTTTGTCACTGAAAATATGGTAGGACACAAGCTCGGTGAGTTTGCTCCGACACGTAACTTCAGAGGTCACGGTGGTAACAAGAAGAAATAATTTTTTTAAAGTAAGCCGTTAAGGCCCTTAAATTATATCGAGATGGAAGCAGTTGCAAAACTCAGAAATTGCCCGATGTCAGCTAGAAAAATGAGGCTGGTAGTGGATTTGATAAGAGGTAAGAATGTTCAGCAGGCATTGAATATCCTTAAGTTTACAAAGAAGGAAGCTGCTGTTTGGCTTGAGAAGTTGTTGCTATCTGCCATTTCAAACTGGGAAAACAAGCAGGATGGCTTAAGTGCAGATGATTATGATCTGTATGTAAAGACAATCTTTGCTGGTGAAGGTCCAAGACTGAAAAGATTCAGACCGGCTCCTCAGGGTAGAGCGCACAGAATTCACAAGCATCAGAATCACGTGACTCTGGTAATTGAGAATAAAATTGCAACTGAGGAGGAACAAGAGGCCCTGGCCGTTTCTTCAGTAAATAATAATGTAGAATAATATTACATAGTACTTTAAATAACCTTTTCATGGGTCAAAAGACAAGTCCAATTGGTAATCGTTTAGGTATCATCCGCGGATGGGACTCCAACTGGTTTGGAGGAAAAGATATGGCACTTAAAGTAGTTGAAGATGAGCAAATCAGAAACTACCTGAGAGCAAGGATCTCTAAAGGAGGTATATCAAAGATTATTATTGAGCGCACACTTAAGCGTATCACTGTTACTATGCACACATCCCGTCCCGGTATCATTATCGGTAAAGGTGGTACAGAAGTAGATAAGATACGCGAAGAATTGAAAAAATTGACTGGCAAGGATGCACAGATCAATATCGTTGAAATTCGAAAACCTGAGTTGGATGCATATATAGTAGGAGAGTCTATTGCTAAACAGATTGAAACAAGGATCAACTATCGTAGAGCTACAAGAATGGCTATACAATCTACTATCAGAGCAGGTGCTGAAGGAATCAAGGTAAGAATTTCAGGTAGATTGAATGGTGCTGAGATGGCAAGATCTGAGGAGTATAAAGAAGGAAGAACTCCATTGCACACTTTCAGAGCAGATATCGACTACGCTATCGTAGAAGCACAAACTGTGTATGGAAAAATTGGTGTGAAAGTATGGATCTGCAATGGTGAAGTATTATCCAAACGCGATCTTTCTCCAAATGTTGGAGTAGATAAGCGCCAGGTTAGAACCGGTGGACAGGGACAAGGTCCTGAAAACCAGAACCAACAAGGTAAGGATAGAAAACGTGGTAGAAATAATCCAAAGAGAAAGTAAAATAATCACTAAAAAACGTACCTTTGTCCTCGCTTTTGAGGAATCAAGAAATGCGTGCTGAATATTTGTCTGAAAAGACTTAAAAATAAGTGTCATGTTACAACCAAAAAGAACGAAATATAGAAAGCAACAGAAAGGTAGAAACGATGGTGTTGCTGTCAAAGGTAGCCTGGTTTCTTTCGGATCATTTGGTCTGAAAGCTATTACAACCGGCAGACTTACCAGCAGACAGATTGAATCTGCCCGTATTGCGATGACACGTTACATGAAGAGGGAAGGTAAAGTTTGGATCAGAATATTTCCTGACAAACCAATTACTGCAAAGCCCGCTGAAGTAAGGATGGGTAAAGGTAAAGGTGCTGTTGACCATTGGGTTGCACAGATCCAGCCGGGCAGAGTACTGTTTGAATTGGATGGTGTAACTTCCGAGATTGCACATGAAGCCTTGAGACTGGCGGGTCAGAAGCTCCCAGTTTTGACGAAAGTTGTCACAAGACCGGATTACGTAGAATAATTTTAGAAGTTTAGAGAAATATAGTCATCATGGCGTTAGAAAATGTAAAAGACTTACAGGGTTTTTCTGAAAGCGATCTTCGCGCAGAATTGATAAATCTGGAAGCAAAATATCAGAAAATGAAGTTCGAGCACACTGTAAAAGGTCTCGAAAATCCATTGGACATCAGAGTAATGCGTAAAAACATTGCCAGAATCAATACTGAGTTGCGCCAAAGGGAGTTGACTCTGTTATCCCCGGAAGAATTAGGTCTAAGGACTAAATTGAAAGCGAGAAGAAGTAAATCCAAATAATAGATAGAAGTGTCATGGAACAACAACAGGAAAAAGAAAGAAACCTAAGAAAAGTCAAAGTAGGAGTTGTCAAAAGTAATAAAATGGATAAGACCATTACCGTTACTGTGACCAGACGTTTACAACACCCTATCTATGGAAAGTTTGTAAAGAAATCAAATTCCTTCATGGCTCATGATGATAAGAATGAGTGCAGCATCGGTGATTTGGTAAAAATCGCTGAGACCAGACCTCTTAGTAAGAATAAAAGATGGCGCCTTGTAGAGGTCATCGAGAAGGCAAAATAATATATAAAATCGCAATAATTAACAGACCATGATCCAGCAGGAATCAAGACTCAGAGTGGCAGATAACAGCGGTGCAAAAGAAGTTCTTTGTATCCGTGTTCTTGGAGGTTCAAGAGAAGATATGCTTCCATCGGCGACAAGATTGTTGTCAGTGTGAAAGATGCCACTCGGCGGAGTTAAAAAGGTACAGTGTCGAAAGCTGTTATCGTTAAGAACAAAAATTCAGAAGAAAGGATGGATCATATTCGCTTTGATGATAATGCAGTAGTTCTCCTGAATGCAGCTGATGAACCTAGAGGTACGCGTATCTTCGGCCCGGTTGCAAGAGAATTGCGTGATAAAGATTATATGAGAATTGTTTCACTTGCACCAGAGGTGCTATAATATCAAGGGAAATGAAAGGTAGATCCGATAAGCGTTTTGCACCCAAATTCAAAATTAAGAAAGGCGATAAAGTAATCGTTATTTCTGGTTCAAATAAGGGCAAAACAGGAGAAGTGCTTCAAGTAATTCCTGATAAGGAAAGAGTAGTGATTGCTGATGTCAATCTAGTTAAGAAGCATAGAAAACCAACTGCAAACGATGCCGGTGGAATTGTTGAAATTCCGGCACCAGTTCACATCTCAAATGTACAGATCGTGGACCCGAAAACTGGAACCGCTTCCAGAGTAGGTCGTAAAGTAGTTGATGGAGAAATAGTACGTTATTCTAAAAAGTCAGGTGAAATAATTAAGTGATGAGCTATCAACCAAGATTAAAGAAGAAATATAGAGACGAGATTGTTCCCAAATTGATGGAACAGTTCCAATACAAGTCTGTAATGCAGGTGCCAAAGCTACTTAAGGTAAGTATCAACCAGGGTATCGGGGATGCTGTTTCTGATAAGAAACTTGTGGATTCAGCTTTGAATGAGCTATCTACAATAGTTGGTCAGAAAGCTGTACCTACTAAAGCTAAAACCTCAGTCTCTAACTTCAAATTGAGAGAAGGAATGACTATTGGTGCTAAAGTAACACTTCGCAATGATCAAATGTATGAATTCCTGGATCGTTTAGTTTCAATCGCACTACCACGTGTAAGAGACTTCAAAGGAATCAACGAAAAAAGTTTTGATGGCCGTGGTAACTATACTATGGGAATCACTGAGCATATTATTTTCCCTGAGATTGATATTGATAAGGTAAATAAGATCGTGGGTATGGATATCAGCTTCGTAACCAGTGCAAAAAATGACACTGAGGCGATGCTTCTTCTGAAAGAATTAGGACTTCCATTTAGAAATCAACAACGTAACTAAAATATAATGGCTAAGAAATCAATCATAGCTAGAGAGCATAAAAGAGAGCGCATGGTCGCTAAATATGCAGATCTTAGAAAAAAGTTGAAAGCAGAAGGTAACTGGGAAGAGTTGGATAAGCTTCCACGCAATTCCAACAAGATCCGTCTTCACAACAGATGCAAATTGACAGGCAGACCCAAAGGATACATGAGAGATTTCGGTGTCAATAGGGTAATGTTCCGTAAAATGGCTAATGAGGGTAAGATTCCCGGAATTACAAAATCGAGCTGGTAATTAATTAACAATATAGTTGAACGACAATGGCAGTCACAGATCCAATAGCTGACTATCTGACAAGGATCAGAAACGCACAAATGGCAGGGCATACTGTAGTAGAGATTCCTGCTTCAAACCTGAAAGCAAAGATGACCGAAGTACTTTACGATAATGGTTATATTCACAAATATAAAGTAGATCGTACAGGTGTTCAGGGAGTTATCAAAATAGCTTTGAAGTATGATCCAAATACCAAAAGACCGGTTATCCGCGAACTGATCAGAATCAGTAAGCCTGGTTTGAGAAAGTTTTTTAAAACAAATGAGATACCTCGTGTAATCAATGGCTTGGGAATAGCGATTGTTTCTACATCGAAAGGGGTTCTTACTGATAAGCAAGCGAGAGAAGCCAAAGTTGGTGGTGAAGTGCTTTGCTACATTTATTAATTGAACGTACAACACTCTTAGTCATGTCAAGAATAGGAAAATCACCTATCGAGTTACCTAAAGGAGTTGAAATCTCCGTGAGCAAAGGAAACCTTGTCACTGTAAAAGGTGCAAAAGGTCAACTTTCTCAACAAGTCGACCCGGATTTGGTGATAAAAATAGAAGACGGGATCCTTACAGTTGAACGTCCTACAGAACAACAGCGCCACAGAGCTGCTCATGGACTTTATCGTTCTTTGATTTTTAATATGGTCAAAGGCGTATCTGACGGATTCATTAAGGAATTGGAGCTTGTCGGTGTAGGTTACAGAGCGAATAGTACAGGAAATCTTTTGGAACTATCTCTGGGTTATTCTCACCCTATCATGTTCTATATCCCGGATGAGGTTAAACTTACTACAGCTGCAGAAAAAGGTCAATTGCCTTTGATCAGCCTAGAGAGTTCCGACGTGCAGCTTTTAGGCCAGGTAGCTGCAAAAATTAGAGCATTCAGAAAACCTGAACCTTACAAAGGAAAAGGTGTGAAATATAAAGGTGAAGTAATCAGACGTAAAGCAGGTAAAACTTCAGGTAAAAAATAATTAACTATTTTTCAATAGTATTGAGTTATGAAATTTTCTAAAGAAGGTAGAAGAAGGCGGATTCAAAACCGTGTTCGCAGGAAAGTAAGTGGGGACCGCTCAGCGTCCGAGATTGAGTGTTTATCGCAGCAATAAAGCAATTTATTGCCAGTTGATAGACGCTGATCAGGGTGTTACTTTGGCATATGCTTCTTCAAAAGATGCCGGTCTGGATGCAGGTGGTACTAAAGTTGACCAGGCAAAGCAAGTTGGAAAGGCAATTGCTGAAAAAGCAAGTGGCAAAAACATCGAATTGGTTGTTTTCGATCGTAGTGGGTATTTGTATCATGGTCGCGTGAAAGCATTGGCTGACGGTGCTCGCGAAGGTGGACTTAAGTTTTAAAAAATAAACGGAATGTCAAGGAATATCAGAAAAGTAAGCCCAACTGAGGCTACAGAATTAAAAGATAAATTAGTAGCTCTTAATCGTGTTGCTAAAGTGACCAAAGGGGGTCGTACGTTTAGTTTTGCAGCTATAGTAGTTGTAGGTGACGGTAACGGCACTGTAGGTCAGGGTCTTGGAAAAGCTAGAGAGGTTGCTGATGCAATTTCAAAGGCTGTAGATGATGCTAAGAAAAACCTGATTAAAGTTCCTATACTTAAAGGTACAGTTCCTCATGCACAGAAAGGAAAATATGGAGCAGGTAAAGTATTGGTTAAACCAGCTGCAGATGGTACGGGAGTAATTGCCGGTGGTGCTATGCGTGCCGTTTTGGAAATTGCGGGTGTACATAATGTATTGGCTAAATCAATGGGTTCATCCAATCCTCACAATGTTGTTAAAGCTACCATCGATGCCCTTGCAAGCATGAGAAGCCCAATTGAGGTTGCTCAAAACAGAGGCATCTCTTTGGACAAGCTATTTAAAGGCTAATTATCATAATTATTGATTCATAAGATAATGGGAAAGATAAAGATTACACAGGTTAAAAGTGCCATTGATCGTCCTCATAGACAGAAAGATACACTGAAAGCACTAGGATTGAGAAGAATCAATCAGAGTGTGGTTCACAATGTCAATCCTCAGATTACGGGAATGGTAAAACGAGTGGAGCATCTCATTTCTGTTGAGGAAGTGAATTGATCTGTAAATACAAAAAAAGATTATTCCAATGGAACTGTCAAATTTAAGGCCTGCAAAAGGCGCTGTAAAGAAAAGTAAAAGGATCGCCAGAGGTACTGGTAGTGGTCACGGTGGAACTTCCACCAGAGGTCACAAAGGTGATAAGGCCAGATCTGGTTTTAAAAATAAAAGGAATTTTGAAGGTGGTCAAATGCCGCTTCAAATGCGTCTTCCAAAGAGAGGGTTCAAGAATTTCAACAGAGTTGCATATGTGCCTCTAAATTTGAGCCGTCTTCAGGAAATTGCAGAGAAGTATAGTGTTTCTATTATTGACATGGACTTCTTGGTAAGAGAAGGAATTGTAAATAAAGGCGACTTGATCAAAATTTTGGCACATGGTGAGATTACTACTGCCCTGACTGTTACTGCTCACGGAGCTTCTGAAAAAGCATCTGAAGCAATTACAACAGCTGGTGGTAGTGTAAATCTTGTAAAATAATCCCCCCAATGAAATTTATCCAAACCCTCAAAAATATCTGGAAGATTAAAGAACTGCGTGACCGCATTCTTTATACTCTTGGATTGTTAATGGTATTCCGTCTGGGGTCCTTTATTGTACTGCCTGGTGTGGTACCATCAGCTCTTGAGGCTAACCAGGCCGCACAAGGTGCTAATGACCTTTTAGGCTTGATTAATATATTTACTGGAGGTGCATTTAACAATGCATCTATTTTTGCATTGGGAATCATGCCTTATATCACCGCATCAATTATTGTGCAGTTGATGGGATTTGCTGTTCCATACTTTCAAAGACTTCAACAACATGAAGGAGAATCTGGAAGAAAAAGAAACTCAATCAGATAACCCGTATGTTAACAGTTGCTATCACGTTGGTTCAGGGTGGAGGTTATTTAACTTATATCCATTCTCTGAATGCTGTTAGTCCAACTTTACCTCCGGGTTTATTCTGGATCTCTAATATTATTGTTCTTGCCGGCGGAACTATGTTTGCCATGTGGTTGGGTGAAAGAATTACTGAGAAAGGTATCGGAAATGGTATTTCATTATTGATCATGATCGGTATTGTTGCCCAGTTACCCCAGGCACTTATATTTGAGTTCCAGTCTCAGCTTGCTTCTGGTGGTTTTATCGTGTTTGTGGTAGAGATGATTTTCTTCTTCCTTGTTGTTCTTGTAACAGTACTTTTAGTACAGGGGGTCAGGAAAATTCCAATTCAATTTGCAAAGCGGGCAGTAGGCAGAACGGGTACCTCACTTCCGGCAGCTGGAAATAGAGACTATATTCCTTTAAAAGTTATCGCAGCGGGTGTAATGCCTATCATTTTTGCTCAGGCACTTATGTTCTTACCTGCAACAATTGGGCAGTTTGCAATGGGCGATAGTGGAGACTTTGCGGGCTCAGGTTTCTTGCGTCAATTGACAGATACAAATTCGGGTGTATACAACGTCATATATTTTACTTTGATCGTAGTCTTTACTTATGTATATACTGCCTTGATTGTAAACTCTCAACAGTATTCAGAATATCTTAAGCGTCAGAACGCTTATATACCTGGTATCAAACCGGGGAAAAATACCGCCGATTTCATCGATTCAATCACTTCCAAGATTACACTTCCGGGTGCTGTTTCTTTGGGTTTGATTGCGATACTTCCAGCATTTGCTTCCATTTTTGGTGTAAACACCGCATTCGCAGTGTTCTTTGGTGGAACCACACTTCTGATCATGGTGGGTGTTGTTCTTGACACACTTCAGCAAATTGAAAGTTACTTATTGATGAGAAAGTATGATGGGCTTGTGAAGTCAGGAAGAATCAGAGGACGAAGTGGAATGCAGGGCATAGGAGCCGGCATGTAAAAATAAATTAGCTCGGTCCATTTATTTGTACCTTTTAGCATAAAGCAAATGGTGATTTATAAAACAAATGAAGAAATTGAGCTGATCAGAAAAAGCTGCTTACTGGTTTGTGAAACATTGGCTCATGTGGGATCAATGATCAAACCGGGTTCGACAGGAAAAAGTCTTGACAAAGCGGCAGAAGAATTTATCAGGTCAAATGATGCATTACCCGGTTTCAAAGGATACCGGAATTTTCCTGCAACATTGTGTTTTTCTGTGAATGAGGTAGTTGTTCATGGAATTCCTGGAGACAAAGAATTGAATGACGGAGATATAGTATCAGTCGATTGCGGTGTATTCATGAATGGATTTTTTGGTGACGCCGCTTATACATTTCTTGTAGGCGAAGTAGATCCTGAAGTTGTTGATTTATGTGTTGCTACAAAGACTTCCTTGTATTTAGGGATTGAAGCTGCAGTAGCCGGAAATAGGATAGGAGATATTGGTGCAGCTATTCAGGATTTTACAGAGAAGACGCATCATTATACTGTAGTAAAGGATTTGGTAGGGCATGGAGTAGGAAGAAATCTTCACGAATCTCCTGAAGTACCAAATTTTGGAAAAAAGGGCAAAGGTCTTTTAATGAAAGAAGGTTTAGTGATCGCGATAGAACCAATGATCAATCTTGGAGTGCGCAATGTGTATCAGTCAAAGGATGGATGGACGATTTTTACCAGAGATCGAAAACCCTCCGCCCACTACGAACACACCATCGCAGTAAAGAAAGCTCAGGCTGATATCTTGTCTGATCATACTATTATTGAAGATGCAATCAAAAAAAATCCGAATCTGACGGATATTTCAGAGAAAAGATAGATATTTGCACTCCGAAATAAAAAATATGGCAAAACAGGATTTAATTAAACAGGATGGTATTATTGAAGAGGCGTTATCAAACGCTATGTTTAGGGTGAGATTAGAAAATGATCACCAAATTTTGGCGACTATTTCGGGTAAGATGAGGATGAATTATATAAAATTCTTCCCGTGATAAAGTGGCGGTAGGAAATGTCCCCATACGATCTATCAAGAGGCAGAATATTTACAGGCAAAAGTAACCAAGGAAAGAGATCATGAAAGTCAGAGCATCGATTAAGAAAAGGTCTGTAGATTGTAAAATCGTACGCAGAAACGGTAAACTGTACATTATCAACAAAAAGAACCCGAAGTACAAACAACGTCAGGGTTAATATTTTATTGAACTATTAAGTATTATTATATATGGCTCGTATTGCTGGTGTTGACTTACCTAGAAATAAAAGAGGTGTAATCGGATTGACTCTGACATCTACGGTATAGGTAGAACTGTTTCCTCTATGATTTTAGAGCGTGCAGGTATTAGCGAAGATGTGAAAGTTGAAGCTTGGACAGATGATAATGTAAAAGACATCACCACCATCATCAATTAAGATGTGAAAGTTGAAGGTCAGTTACGCTCTGAAGTTCAGATGAATATTAAGCGTTTAATGGATATTGGTTGTTACAGAGGTATCAGACACAGAAAAGTCTTTCCTTTAAGAGGTCAGAGAACTAAAACCAATGCCAGAACACGTAAAGGAAAACGTAAGACGGTAGCAAACAAGAAAAAAGCCACTAAATAACCATTAACAAATAAGAGTCATATCATGGCTAAAGCAAAGAAAGTAAAGAAGCGCGTAGTTAAAGTTGAACCTGAGGGTTTGGCATATATTCAGGCTACCTTCAATAATATTATTATATCCTTGTGTAACAAGCAAGGTCAGGTGATATCCTGGTCTTCTGCAGGTAAGTCTGGATTCAGAGGTTCTAAAAAGAATACTCCTTATGCAGCGCAAATTTCTGCAGCAGATTGTGCCAAAGTAGCACATGATGCTGGCTTGAGAGCAGTTGATGTATATGTAAAAGGACCGGGTTCAGGAAGAGAAGCAGCTATCAGAGCTATTGATACTTCAGGTATTAAGGTACTTGTAATCCAGGATGTGACTCCGGTTCCTCATAATGGATGCCGTCCTCCTAAGCGCAGAAGAGAGTTTAATTAATAAATCAGGAATAAGTAAGATATGGCAAGGTATACAGGTCCTGCTACCAAAAAAGCTAGAAGTTTTGGCGAAGCAATTTACGGATACGATAAAGCTTTTGAAAAGAGAAAGTATCCTCCTGGACAGCACGGGATGAATCGTAAGCGTAAGCAACGTTCTGACTATGCTCTTCAATAGAGCGAAAAGCAAAAAGCAAAATATACATACGGCGGGTGCTCGAAAGACAATTCCGTAATACTTTCGAAACCGCCGCAAGAAAAAGTGGTGTTACCGGAGAGATTTTGCTTCAAATGTTGGAAGCAAGATTAGATAACACTGTATTCAGATTAGGTATTGCACCTACAAGAAGAGCAGCACGCCAACTTGTTTCTCACAAGCATATCACTGTAAATGGTATTGTTACCAACATTCCTTCTTACCAAATGAGAAATGGTGATGTAGTTGGAGTGCGTGGCAAATCACAAGCACTTTCTGTAGTGAAGGAAAATGTTGCCAAGAAAACTGACGTTCGCAAGTTCGCATGGCTGCAGTGGAATCCTGACAAGTATGAAGGTATTTTCTTACAATATCCTTCAAGGGATCAGATTCCCGAGAAAATCAATGAGCAACTTATTGTCGAATTGTACTCTAAGTAATCTTCATTTTTGACAACTGATTTTTCAGTTGTCAAAAGTGTTTTTATAGTATTGCATTTAGCTTTTTCATCAAGAATATTTTCAAATGAGTATATTACATTTCCAAAAACCTGACAAAATTCTTCTTCGCAAAGCAAATGACTTTGAGGGAGTTTTTGAGTTTAAACCACTTGAGCCTGGTTTTGGCCAGACGGTTGGTAACTCCTTGAGAAGGGTTTTATTATCTTCACTTGAAGGTTATGCGATCTCCGCAGTGCGTATAGCAGGTGTGGATCATGAGTTCTCTACAATCAAAGGAGTTGTGGAAGATGTGGTTGAAATTATCCTGAATCTTAAGCAAATCAGATTAAAACAGACTTTGTCTGATGAAGATTTGGCTGAAGAAAAGATCTATATCACCATCCGCGGGAAAGAGACTTTTACTGCAGGTGATATCGAAGAGCACACTAATGTGTTCAAAGTGATGAACCCTGAGCAGTTGATCTGCACCATGGAACCATCAGTGAATTTAGAAATGGAATTGACTGTGACTAAAGGTCGTGGTTATGTTCCTGCTGATGAAAACCTTCCGAAGGATGCACCAATTGGAGTAATTCCGGTTGATGCGATCTATACTCCAATCAAAAATGTTGCATATCAAGTGTCAAACACTCGTGTTGGTCAAAGAACTGACTACGAAATGTTGACTATTGAGGTAAAGACAGATGGAACTATACATCCGGAGCAGGCAATCAAAGAAGCTTCCCGTATTTTGATCCAACATCTTATGTTGATCACAGACGAGAATATTACTTTTGATGATGCATCCAGAAGTCAGGATACAGTTGTAGACGAGCATATCCTTCACATGAGAAAGCTTCTTAAGACTTCTCTGGAAGATTTGGATCTTTCTGTTCGTGCTTACAACTGTCTGAAAGCCGCTAAGATTAATTCCCTTGCTGAACTGGTACAATATGAGACTCATGTCTTATTGAAATTCAGAAACTTTGGTAAGAAGTCTTTAGTGGAAATTGAAGAACTATTACAGACCAAAGGATTAAACTTTGGTATGGATCTGTCCAAGTACAAACTAGACGAAGAATAATCTAACTTAATAAGTTAGTTCAATAATTTTAAACCATTGTATTAACCTGGCAGCTGAAAAGCTCGGTGATACGAAGTTAAACCAATTGTTATGAGACACGGTGATAAGGTTAACAACCTGGGACGAAAGAAGGGGCACAGAGTAGCACTTTTGAAAAATATGTCCATTTCTTTGATTACTCACAAGAGAATCAAAACAACAATAGCGAAAGCGAAAGCTTTGCGTTTACACATTGAACCATTGATTTCTAAATCTAAAGTAAATACTACCCACTCTCGCAGAGTTGTGTTTAGTTATTTGCAAAATAAAGATGCAGTGAATGAATTGTTCTCTACTGTAGCTGAGAAAGTTGCTTCACGTCCCGGTGGATATACCAGAGTCATTCGCACAGGATTCCGTAGAAGTGACGGATCTGAGATGGCTATCATAGAATTGGTTGACTTTAATCTTGAGTACAGCGGTTCTGATTCTCCGGCTTCTAAGAAATCTAAACGTTCAAGAAGAGGTAAATCTGCTAAGAAAACAACTGGAGCATCTGAAGGAGCAACAGCAGTAGCAGCAACTCAGCGCAAAGCAGCAAGCAGCAGTAGCTGCAGCTGCAGTATTGCCTGAGCAGGAAGTTGATGAAGCAGCAGTAACGCTGGATCAGGTACCTCCAACAAATACTGAAGCACAGGAATTAGCTGTTGAAGAAGTTCCTGTTGTAGTTGAAGCACCTGAAGCAGCAGTAATTGTGGATGAAACTGCACCTGTAGCTGAAGCGCAAGAAGTAGCTACAGAAGAAGTAGCTGTAGAAGAAGTCCCTGTTGCAGTTGCAGCGTCTGAAGTATTGCCTGAGCAGGAAGCAGATGAGGCAGCGGTAACCTTGGATCAGGTTCCTCCTACAAATACCGATACTCAGGAAGAAGAATAATTTTTGCCGACATACTATATTATTAAGTCCACCTTCGGGTGGACTTTTTTTTTGTTTTTATGTGATTAGGTGGCAGACTCCCAATGATTTCAATTCTGAAATACTATATTTGCATCCAGAAAAAAACATCCCCCGCCAACATGGCACTTCAGCAAAAAAAAACCGCTATTCTTCTATTGGAAGATGGTACTTCATGGCAAGGTTTTAGTATCGGCAAACAAGGCAACAACTATCGGCGAAATCTGTTTCAACACAGGTATGACCGGATATCAGGAAATTCTACACTGATCCATCTTATTTTGGCCAGATCATGGTTAATACGAACGCTCATATAGGTAATTATGGGATTCGTGAAGAAGAGTCTGAGTCCAATGCCATTAAAATTGCCGGCCTGGTATGCAAAAACTTTAATGTCCATTTTTCCAGACAGATGGCTGGCTTATCTATTCAGGAGTATCTTGAGAAAGAATCCATTGTCGGAATATCTGATGTGGATACCAGAGAAATCGTCAGGCATATCAGGCAGAAAGGTGCGATGAATGCCATAATAAGTTCTGAATTTGTTGACAAATCTGAGCTTGCGAAGCAATTAAAAATGTGTCCATCAATGGATGGGTTGGAATTGGCTTCCAGGGTTTCAACTAAAGCGGCTTATTTTTTTGGAGAAAGTGGTGGTAATAAAAGAGTAGCGGTCCTTGATTATGGTGTGAAGCAGAATATTCTAAGGTCATTGGCACAAAGAGGATGTTATCTTCAGGTCTTTCCAGCGACTACTTCATTTGAAGAGATTATGGCATGGAATCCCGACGGTGTTTTCCTATCTAACGGCCCGGGAGATCCTGGAGCAATGTCCTATGCGATAGACCTGACAAAAAAGTTTTTGGATATTAAGATTCCTATTTTCGGGATTTGTCTGGGGCATCAGTTGCTGGCCCTGGCTCTGGGCATGACCACATACAAAATGCATTATGGGCATAGAGGGATTAACCATCCAGTTATAAATAAACTTTCAGGGAAATGTGAAATAACAAGTCAGAACCATGGTTTTGGTGTCGATACTGAGTCAGCAATGAGAAACGGATATCATAGAAATTACTCATGTCAATCTCAATGACCAAAGTATAGAAGGTTTCAGAATGCGTAATGGACAGGCATTTTCAGTGCAATATCATCCTGAAGCTGCACCCGGACCGCATGATGCCCGATATTTATTTGATGATTTTATAACTATGATGAATTAAATTATAATCTTAATATGAGCGCGATCATTGACATACTGGCGAGAGAAATATTAGATTCAAGAGGGAATCCTACTGTGGAAGTGGAAGTTACAACTGAGAATCTGATAGTTGGGAGAGCAGCTGTTCCTTCCGGAGCATCTACCGGAAAACATGAGGCTGTTGAATTGAGAGATAATGACCCTCTCAGATATCTGGGCAAGGGTGTGCTCAATGCCTGCAAAAACATTGAAGAAGTATTGCGCGATGAACTGATTGGTGTAAGTGTTTTTGACCAGCGATATATTGATAATATCATGATCGAGGCAGATGGGACTCACAATAAGAATAAATTGGGAGCGAACGCAATATTGGGTGTATCCATGGCTTCGGCAAAAGCGGCTGCCCTTGAGTTGAAACAACCATTGTACAGATACATTGGTGGCGTGAATGCGCATGTATTGCCGGTTCCCATGATGAATATCCTGAATGGGGATCCTTGGTGGACAACTCTATAGATTTTCAGGAATTCATGATCATGCCGGTAGGAGCAGAGCTCTTTCAGAATCACTTAGAATGGGCGCGAAGTGTTCCATCATTTGGAAGTCTGTTTTGAAAAAAGAGGATACTCTACTAATGTTGGCGATGAAGGTGGATTTGCTCCCAATATCAAATCTAATGATGAGGCAATCCAAATAGTATTGGAAGCAATTGAAAAGGCCGGATACAGACCGGGTGAAGATATAATGATTGCAATGGATGCGGCAGTTTCAGAATTCTACCTTGGAGTGATGAACAGGTTTACCACTTTCACAAGTCAAGCGGCGATAAGCTTACCTCTGCTCAACTTAGTTTCTGGGAAGAATGGGTTAACAACATCCAATTTTTTCAATTGAAGACGGACTTTATGAAGATGATTGGGCTGGTTGGAAAGAAATGACCACAAGACTTTCTAGTAAAATTCAGATCGTTGGAGACGATCTTTTTGTGACCAACACTAAAAGACTTCAACGGGGAATCGATGAAGGAGTGGCAAACTCTATACTGGTGAAAGTGAATCAAATCGGATCTATTTCAGAAACGATAGATACTGTTGCATTAGCAACCCGTCACAGCTACACATCAGTGATGAGTCATAGAAGTGGAGACAGAAGATACTACAATTGCGGATTTGGCAGTTGCATTGAATACAGGCCAGATCAAAACCGGATCTGCTTCCCGTTCTGACAGGATTGCTAAAATACAATCAATTAACAGGATTGAACAAGAATTGGGCGCAGAAGGAGTATTCCCGGCAGGGCGATTTTAGGTTGATTTTTGATAAAATGCCTGAATGGCAGTTATTCAGTAAAGGTGGATAATATCTATATATTATAAAATATGTAATATAATGCTGTTTGTATTGTAAAATGCACTTTCTGTGCTATTTTTACATTACAAATAATCGTAATATGATAAAACATTACAAATTAAATTAGGAAAGTGGAAAAGCAAGATTTCGAAGCACTCAAGAGTAAATACATATTACTATTGTTAGTGTTTTTTGATGGATGCTATTTTTGATAAGCATAGCTTACACTAATTTCAGCTGTATATGACAGAGCACTTCTTTTAGAAAAGACAAGGTCAACTACGCTGGAATGATTACTGATGCAAAAATGAACGGCAAAACCTTGAGCGATACAAAGAAAAGTTTGCCAGAGAGAAATACTTTACAGAAGAAAAAAAATGAAGATGTCTTCATTATAGTACGAGAACAAAAACAATAGATTAACATGTCACTTTGAGAACAAGGCTTCAAGAATTATAGTACAAGGATTTACAGGAAAGGAAGGAACATTTGATGCTGGTCCGATGATTGAATATGGCACGAATGTAGTGGGTGGTGTGACTTCGGTAAAGGAGGAGGTAGCCACCCTGAGAGGCCCGTTTTCAATACAGTTTATGATGCTGTGCAAAAATAGAAGGAGCAGATGTTTCAATCATTTTTGTTCCGCTGGCTTTCGGAGCGACGCCATTATGGAAGCTGCAGAAGCGGAGTGAAAGTCATCGTTTGTATCATTGAAGGAATTCCTGTTCAGGATATGGTGAAAGTAAAATCTTATATCAGCCAGTTTGATTGCCGCTTAATTGGACTAAAATTGTCCTCGCATTATTACACCTGACGAAGCTAAAGTTGAATTATGCCGGTTCATCCATCGCAAGGAACTACGGTATTGAGTCCCGTTCCTAGGCACATTGACATATGAAGCTGGGATCAGGTAACAAAGGCAGGATTAGGGTCAATCTACTTGTATAGGAATTGAGGTGATCCTATTGTTGGTACTTTCTACGCAAGAAGCGGTACGATTATTGATGGAAGACCCGGATACGGAAGGAATTGTGATGATTGGTGAGATTGAGGAAATATGGAAGCAGATGCTGCCTACTGATTATGAACATGGTAAAAAACCGGTTGTTGGATTCATTGCGGGTCAGACTGCACCAAAAGGAAGAAAAATGGGCCACGCTGGTGCTATCATAGGAGGAGAAGATGATACTGCAGAAGCAAAAATGCGGATCATGGAAGCTTGCGGAATCCTCACAGTAAGATCTCCGGCTGAGATTGGAGCAATGATGAGATCTGCGGTCCAACCAAACTAGTATGGATTCTCTCGAACATATTTTATGTCGAATGAAGGAAGGCTCACCGAAAGGGGAGCCTTTTTTAGATATAAGATATAAGATATAAGATATAAGATATAAGAGCCTGTAAGATGACAATGCTGGGGTGAATTATGAGTTATGAATTATGAATGATGAGTGACAGCCAACAGCTATGCCCACAATCACATTCAGGATTGTATGTGGGCAAATAAATATTTGCCCTCTCTCCTGACATACACAGGTGAACTCTTTGATAGTTTAGTTTTGCCTCCCACAATATATTAGGCCCTGACAAACAGCCGGATGAACAGGGTGTGAATTATGAATGATAATTGAAACAGGCAGTTTTAACTGTTGTTTAGACACACAATCAGCTTCAGGGTTTTAGTGTAGGTGCTAATCACGATTTGTCCTTTGTCACAAATAGAAATCAGAGCTGACCTGAGTTTAACAATAATAATGCAAGGATATTGAGATTGATCATCTGTGCTTGTTTGTCCCAATTGCTTTTAGCAAACATAGCAAAATCACCAAGTCCTGCATTGTTAATCAAATAGTCTATCCTCAACTGATGCATTTGTGAAAATTATAAACTAATTGAGCACTGTCTGCAATACTTAAGTCCAAAGCCAGTACATGCACTTTGATATTGTGTTTATTTTCGAGAAGGGAAGCAAGTTCCTTGAGGGCTTTTTTCTGATCTGGCCACCAAAACCAAATCCGTTTTGTTCTTTGCGCAAAGATGTGAGCAAAGTTCTAGTCCTATTCCAGAGGACGCGCCGGTGATGAGAGCATTTTTATTCATGATAGTGTTGTTTTAAAGTGAATATATATTCATTTATTATTAAAAAAAATTATTTGCGAATGCTGTTCTAGGCCATATGGGAAGCTTTGCTCGGAAGATCTCCTGACTTGGATGAGTAGATGTGTTTACAAAATATTTGACAATTTCAAGTGTAGCCCCCATGATGTGGCTATCATAATTTCCGGGATTTTCATGATTAGATCTTCTTCCTGAGCTTTTAATAATATTTCTAATAGAGGGGCAACCAACTTATCAGACCCGACTTTGTCTCTGCTGATAATAGAGAAGAATAAGCGTATTGCTCAATGAAAAGCATTTTTGGGAATTCCTTTAAACTGATTGTAAAGTATGCTGACCAGAGTTTTTTGAATGAAATAAAAAAGCTGTCTGTGGGTTGTGTGTTTTCAAACATCTGTTTGATTTTCTCTTCTTTAAGTTGTAAAAAAAGTGTATTAATTAGCTCTTCTTTATTCTTAAAATATATGTACAAAGTGCCTGTCGCCATGCCAGCTTTGGCAACATCTGCCATCCTTAAATCCGTATATCCACTCTTCATGATTAACGAAAGAGTCGAATCATAAATTAGCGCAATTTTACCGATCTTTTGCTCTTGCCATTAGGTGTAAATAAATGAATTATTATTCATTTATACAAGATTCCTGGGAAATTTATTTACATACATTCAATAGAAAGCTTATGTTGCTAACGCAAACCATTGAGGACAGTCTTCAAATCCATCGGGTCCTGCAAGATATTTTTCCAGAGATCCCCTTTCTCAGCGAGACGGGGAAGGATGGTAAAGTAGTTGTATTCATTCATGTCAAAGGAATCACTTAGCTCATTCCAGTCTAATGGAGTACTGACCCCAAGATTGGGTCGGGGACGGAGAGAATATATACTGGCCATGGTTTTTCCACGCCCATTCTGAAGATAATCAAGATAGACTTTGCCTTTCCTTTCGCAGGCATCCTTTCTAAACTAGTGATTCCCGGAAGTTGCTTATGCACCATCTGGCTAATTAGATGTGAGAAATTCCCTGTTTGCTCATATGAATATTTAGGAAGAACCGGTATAAATATATGTAAAACCATTTCCACCAGAAGTTTTCTAGGAATCCCTTTAACATTTTAATGCATCCAGAACTTTTTCAGTTTCAATGCAGTTTTAATAGTATTGCCAAGGGGGCATCCTTGGGATCAATGTCAAAATGATAAAGTCGGGGTTATTAATGACCCTACGCGGCTTGCCCATGGATTGATTTCTCTAATACAGCCCCCAATTTGCCATGAATAATAAGGTATCCTTATCCTGGCATAGCATGTATTCGATTGACTCCTCCTTAGAATCTGACTTGATTTTACGTGTTTTAATCCATTTGTAACCATCCCTTCCATTATTATTTTTCTGAAAGAATCCCTCAGACTTCAGGCCATCCGGAGTTCGTCTGAGTGATTCTGGTCTGTCAAGTAAATGTGAAGAATAAAATCGGCTATCTCATTATAATAAGAGATAACATGACCTTTTGTGATTTTCTTTGGCCAGAAAATCTTATCCAGATTTGTAAACGAAACTTTGTTACTTAATTCCTTTGCTTTTGCTTCAGTAAGCTTTTAGTGGAAGATTTTCTTTGTTCGATAATTTACTAGAGTCAAGCTTCTTCATATTTTCTTTATTTTCTGCTACTGCATCAGTTTCAAATTGAGGGATTTCCAGACAACCTCCCCGCATTTTATCTGGCCTCAGCCCAAGATAAACAGGATGCCGATGCTGTTTGTTTCTGTAAGTTCCGAATATTTGATCTGGGCGACCAAAATGGGGTTTACCCAATGTACAGATTTTTCATGAGAGGGGATCTGTGAAAGGTGATGTTTTGCGTTCTAACTTTTCTAATTTTTGCGTTAATTCTTTCAGGATTGATTCTGTAAATCCGGTACCAACTTTTCCAGAATATCTGAGAGTTTCAACTTTCATAATAGCCACCAGAGAAGAGCGCCCAATCCCTTCCGACTTCACCAGGCTCTGTATAGCCACCTATAACCATCTCCTGGTGCTGAAGCAATTTTTATTTTCAACCAATCCTTGCTTGTTTGGCAGAATAGTACTTAGAATTTGCCCGGTTTGGCAATGATTCCTCTCTGCTCCTGATTGTTTGGCTTTTTCCAGGCTTTCAAGCCATGTTGAGTTATGTGTTCAGAATAGAAGATGTTATCCAATTTTGGGTAATAGTGCCTTCAGAATTTTCTTACGCTGAATTAATTCAAGTGGTCGAAGGTCAAAACCATTAAAATAGATAATATCAAAAACATAAAACTTAAGCATTCCACGTTTGGGATTATCTTCGAAATGCTGCAACCATTGGAAACGACTTTTCCCCATACTGTCTTCAACAACGATTTCACCGTCCAGGATCAAGTTTTTGGAAACATTTTCCAAAGCTTCTACAATGGAGGGGTACTTAGTAAATTTCAAACCATTCCTTGAAATGAGCTTCGCAGCTTTTTCATTTATTTCTGCCAATGCTCTGTAACCATCATATTTGTCTTCGAAAATCCATTCTTCATTGTCAAATGCCTCATCAGCAAGCGTAGCCAGCATAGGTCTCCAATCAGAAGGAAAATTGTCTATTTTTTTTGCCGCTGCAAGGTCCCTCGCATGGAATCCTTCTTTAGATGAATCGATGACAGAAACATCGATATGTTTTTCAGCTCTTTCAACTTTTTTTTGAATCCATTTTGGATTCATCCTTAGCAATGACTTCATTCTTCACTCCTGTGGCAAATTGATCCAGGGGCTTTGCCGCTTAATTACTGATTTTCATCAAAGCTATTTTTAGGGTCAGCAAACTCGTCTTTCGATTTCATTAAAAGCCATTGGCGTGTTTCTTCATCGCCTTTCATAAGCACCATATGCCAGGAACCATTGAGTTTTTCACCTTTCAGTACAATTTTAATTGCTCCATCCTTCAGTTGTTTTTTCATGAGGGAATTGTCTTTGATAACATCTTCATTTCCCTCAGCATGATAGATTCCATTATCCCATACTATAACTGTTCCGCCGCCATATTCGCCCTGAGGAATGATTCCTTCAAAATCAATGTAATCCATTGGGTGATCCTCCGTTTGACCGCTAATCTTTTGTCTGCAGGGTTGGCAGAAGGACCTTTAGGGACAGCCCAGCTGACGAGCACTCCATTTATTTCCAATCTAAAATCATAGTGAAGTCTGGAGGCAGCATGTTTTTGAACAACGAATCGCAAAGCACCACCGGATTCCTTTTTCGACCCTTTAGGCTCCTTTTGTTTTCTTGAAATTTCTCTTTACTGTTATATTTTTCGAGAGACATGCCCTTTAATTTGAATGGCTTCCAGACTAGCTTTTAATTGAGCGAGTAAATCATCTTCCACCGGTTTTTTCTTTGCAGGAGTGGTTTCTTCTTGAGTGCAACTTTTTACCTTTAGGAGTGGCTGCTTTCTTTTTGATTAGCTTCATAAGCTCATCTTTGTAAGTGTCTTTATATTTTGATGGATCAAATTTTTCTGTAAGCTGATCAATGATGGACATCGCCATGTCCAACTCTTTTTCTGAATTTTGATGTTCCCGGAATATTGGCTTTTCTGGATCTCTGAGTTCATCCTCAAAACGGAGTTGGATCAACAGGATTGCACCTATCTTCTTCTTTCAAAATAGCGAGATGCTCTTTGGTTCGCAGAACAAATTTTGAAAGTCCTACCTTTACCTGATTTTTTGAGTGCTTCCCGAAGTAATGCATAGGTTTTAGCGGCAGCTTTTTCTGGTTCAACGATGTAAGGTTTTCCAGATATTTAGAGGGAATTTCTTCTTCAAGAACGAATTCAAAGATTTCAATAGACTTCGTTTTTCCGGTAATACTTTTCAAAATCACTGTCCTCCAATACTACATAATCTCCATTTTCTTTTGGTAACCCTTGGCAATCCCGTCCCAGGGGGACTTTACCATCCGCTTTGCAGACCCGGAACGTACTGAATGGCGCATTGATCCTTCCTGCGAATCATGTTCAGGTCAATGCCACTCGAAGTAGCTCCACTGTATAACTTAATTGGTATATTGACAAGACCGGAAATTGATGCTGCCTTTCCAAATTGCTTTCATAAGAATTGATTGAATTGTAAAAGTTCAGGAATAGTTTAATCTGAATATTACATAATTCCTTAAATTACTTACATTCCATTCGTAAATAAAGTCCTCATTTTACCTTACACGCACTGCATCAGGATGGAGCGAGCACGAGGAAGGGATGACTGAAGTAAAGCGGATAGCCCGACCTCGAGTAATCTGAAAGTTGCATATTTGAAAAATTGCAAGCAAGGTTCAGATTACCTTACAGACTGGGGATGCCCAAATCTTATTTCTTTTTCCAGATTTTGTAGAGATCTTCCTGAGATGGAAGATTATCCGGAACCACTCTAAGGGGCTCACAAGGTTCCCAGTTTTGGTTCATTTCAGTGGGGAGTTGCTGGTATAATTCTGTGCCTGCAGTTTTCCGTGCGAGCATCTCATCGCTAACCTGACGGAGAATTTTTATGGATTTCCCGCCACCAAACTACGGGCGGGGATGCGGGATTGTGCTCTAATGAATGTGAGGGCACCAACGATACATTCATCCTCAATAATCGCTTCGTCCATGATGACTGCATTCATTCCAATAAGACAATTTTTGCCGATCATAGCTCCATGGATTATAGCTCCATGGCCTATATGTGCTGATTCCTGAAGTCTTACCGTGATGCCCGAAACATATGAATGGTACAATTTTCCTGACATTGCAGCCATCTTCTATGACTATTCCTCCCCAATCTCCTCTAATGGCAGCTCCGGGTCCGATGTAAACATTCCTGCCTATGATAACATTGCCTGTGACTGCGGCCTGAGGGTGGATAAAGGCAGATTCATGTACTACCGGAATAAAAGGACCAAATCTATAAATCATCAGCAAAGGCAGATTAAATATTAAAATTTATGGACTGCACCCAACAGAGAAAGAGTGGCAGGCGTATGTAAAATGTATAGACAAGATTTTTAAAACTATAAAAAACTCATATGAAACGGATTACACTCTTTTAATTTTACTGCCTGATCGCACAATTGTCCCTTGCGGCAAATCTGATAGTAGCCGGAAATTTGTCTGATCAGGATGGAAATCCGGCTGAGGGAAATGCTATTGAGATTAGCATATTGACAGGAAATACCACCCAGCATCTTTACATGGTGAACACAGATGCGGCGGGGAATTTCTCTGTGGAGACGGACGTACAATATGGAGACCCGGGAATTTGGGTAAAAGTTTTTTTCGTGAATTGCAAAGGAGAGCGTAAAGCTGAGTTCCAGAGGCCGCAACCTAACAGTAATTCAAATGTGATTTTCTTCAAACTTAATTATTGTGATTCCGAACAAAACCATTGTAAAGTCCAAGTGAAGTTTTCCAGAGATTCATCGGACGCAGCGTTTCTTCATGCGGTAGCCCACGGTTCTGCTCCCTTCACTTATCTCTGGTCAACAGGAGATACCACCCAGATCATTCCGTATCCTGGTACTGGAAGGCATTGCGTCACTGTTACAGATAGTAAAGATTGTACAGCGGAAGCATGTTTTATGCAAAATTCTAATGGGTGCAAAGTAACAATTGTCTCCCGGAGAGGAAATTTGGGCACGCAACTTACTGCACTAAGTGCTCCTCCTGTAGGTGGAACTTATGTATGGAGTACAGGTGATACAACTAAGACAATTATTGTCCTGAAACCGGGTAATTACTGTGTTACCGTAACATTCCCCAATGGATGTACGGCTTCAGCCTGCACACTTGACCATGAACCACCACAGGAATGTATCAAAGCTGTGCTTGGAGTGGAATATGATAGTCTGCCATCTGCAACATTAACAGTAATCCATGATGATACATTGAATTACAATTACATTTGGAACACAGGTGAAACTACTCAAACCATTAATGTTACTCAATCCGGACTTTACAAAGTGCTGGTGTCTGATCCGGATCAAAGAACCTGCAGAAAGGTGTTGTTTACTCACGTAACATTTGACAAATGCGAAGCAAGAATAAAGGCTTTGCGAAATAATGCAGGTTACTTGCTGATAGCTGTGCCCAGTCCTCCAAATACCCAGGTAAGCACTTATCTCTGGAGTACTGGAGCGACAACTGAAAGTATTCAGGTAGCAGATTTGAATGAAGAATATTGTGTTACTATAGTTTTTGGAAGTTGCACAGCTGAGGCTTGTGTTGGTGGAACAAAATGGGGAATTAAGGTGGTATCAATGTACAGAAATCAGTAAATAATGATGGTTCTATACATTTGAAAATCAGCAATTCAGCTGAGATAATTGAATCTTTCGGCTGATGGAATGGGCACGAAATATTAGTAACTTGAGGCGGGAACTTATACTGCTATAGAGTGGATGCCAAAGGATCGGCCATTTTTCTACCTGTTGTTATAGAAAGCAATGAGTTTATGTCTTCTGTGGATGAAACTTAGTGTTTCCTACCCCGTCAATGAAGAATTGAATATCCGATGGCCGAAAAATAGTTCAGAATGGTACAGTTGTTCAGGTTTACAACCTGAATGGACAGCAGGTTCATCAATTCAGATTGAATGAGCAGGACTCCGAACGTCAGAATTGTGGAATGCAAGTAGCTTGCCTTCAGGATTATATATTATGAGTGCTTGAACGCGGGCAAAACCTTGAGCGCAAGATTCATCAAAAAGTAATAGCTTTAGATATGATTTGAAAATGAAAGTCAATTCTGCTTTCATTTTCAAAGAGTGTCTATATTCAGAAAAAAAAAGAATACAGATCCGGGTGAAGATATGGGAGATAAATTCCCAATTAATTGCGAAATGTATCAATGCCGAGAGGGGAAGGCACAGCAAGTTTTGTTTGAGGCTTGTCTTTTTTGATAAGGATATGCAGAATATACAGTCGGGATGATCAGGAAGCTATGTCACATTTGAATGAGGGATTTTATAAAATTTTAAAAGGATTGTTCTCCCGAAACAACATATTCCATTTGAAAATGGCAAAAGGATCATGTTGAATGCACTGACAATTACAGAAGACAAAATCCTACAGGCAGCAACAGCAATGAGCCCTGAGGATATCAAAGCTTTGGAACAAAATATGAGAGTGTAGTTTCAGTGGGAAAATCCGGCAGTGGATGCGAACAAATGCTCGACTGGCTGAGAGATCTTCCGGTTTTGACTTCTCAGATATTTGACTTTGTGCTATTGATGGATATAGTTATGAAGAAATCAGTACCTGGTTGGAAATGAAATGCGACAATTCGCTGGCATGTCTGGGAGGCAAGAAAAAGCTGGCAGCGAGATTTGAGAAAGTCATTAAAAGCCATCAAAAAAACTTATGATGAAACCAATAGATAAACAAGTGCAGAATACAATGCAGCAACTGAACCAGGCATATAGCAATGCTTATTGGGAAAAGGCGTTGGCGCATTTAGAGCGTAAGGAAAGGAGAAGAGACGGCGAATAATCGGCTTTGGTGGATTTTGCCGGAGCAATTATGATTCTCATCGGGGAGCCTGATTTGGTGGAGCATAGCTGAAAACAAAAGAGATTCTGTTACTTTTGTCTGAATTGCAAATTGCAAAAATAGTTCTCAGGTGAGAATGCTACTAAAGAAGAGAAGTCGAGCAAAATTACTGGAAACGGAGTGTCAAAGAATGGCATAATATCTAAGGAAGTAACTTCAGTTAAAACTGACAAAAACCAAGTTGCAAGTGTAGGAGGGATAAGAACTGCGCAAATATTGAAGATAAATTGCAAGGTCCGAAAAATCGGGCTTGAAAAATTTGGTTCTTCATGAGAACCAAAACCAGACTTCAGGACAAACAATAGAGGAAAACCAAGCAAGTTATAGATCAGGCTTGAAAAATTGTAATCAATGAATTCCAACAGACACTGTACCCGGGCGGGAAATTTCTATGATTCCGGTGTTGTCAATAGGGTACTTAAACAGAGCATTTATTTGGGACATTGAAAGACTGAATTTAAGAGTAATGCAATTGTAAGACCTATAAAGTGGAGTCTCAGTATTTTATCGGAATTGATGGTGCTTACAAATATTCCGGGCAGGGGTGATGAAAAAGGCAATTTAGGAGCACAGGCTGGAATAGGAGTGAGATTAAAATCAGGAACTGGTTTTTTACGGGAATATCCGCTGGCTATGCCATTAGAACGGGAACATTTGCAAATATGCTGGACCATCCAACACCTGGAATATGTTTTTGAGGAAAAGGAGGAAGGGTTTCGTCTGATTCCGACTACATTGTCGTATGCGCAATCACAAGTCTGGTATGCCGGATGGGAGAGAGGGAGATGGAGAGGAAAGGCAGGAATACAGATGAATGTATCTGGTCGGTGCAACAGGTGAACTTTATAATTATAGCAATGAGGTTTCAGTGGAAGATCCAGGAGTGATTATCTCCAGAGAGCTCCAAAGTATCTGAAGGGAGCATCAAAGTACACCTGCTTTCAGAAATGGGCTTTTGAACTGCAGGCAGGTCTGGAATTTGGCTATTTCTGAGAAATGGAGATTGACGGGTCAGTTTGCTTATACACCTGCAGGATTGGCATATCCTCTTGTGGAAAATAAGTATGATCCTGTCGCAGGAAGATATGAAAGTATTCCGGGCGAATCGAGTTTTAAAAGAACAATTTTTACATATCCAGGTAGGAATTCAATACAAATTGTGATGAAAAAAATACATTTAAAATTGGGAGGGTTGTTGCTGTTGCTGGCATGGTACTCATGCGAAAAAATTGAAATACCTGATTCAACTTATACCGGCATACCATTTGGAATTAGTGGAAAGGCTGGGAATGAGGATTTGAAATTTGGAATAGAGCAGGAGGAATCAAGCTGATTACAGGAGCAGAATTTAGAGAAGACTCTGTGGGAGTTCTCTGGTAAGCTGGAATCTTCCGCCAGATGGTCGGTTTCTGTCGATTCAGTTAAGGAATAGAAATGAAGGAAATGATCCGGTCATTCAATGGCAGCCGTTTATTTCTGATTCTCTGATTATATGCGGGAAGGAGGAATAATAAGAACTTTCCATCAATTGCGGCTTATGACAAAAATGATGAAAATCTTGAGATTCGTTCTATTCAGGCCGGGGATCAAAGGTAGAAAGCCCCTCTTCAGATACTATTTTATTGATGCCGGGGAGAGGAATGATACCTGTGTGTGTGGAATACGAAGTGGGTCAAAAAATGGAAAGTTTTGCATTGACGTAAGCCCCAGCCGATTTTCCAAAATACCTATCCAAATTGGATTATTGCAGCGGATAATCAACAATCTGTCAGACTGGAGGGCAGATTGTCTAATGAAACGGCAGGGATACAATATATTTGGTTGAATGGTAATCTAAATACCAGGCATATAAGCACAGATAGTGCCGGTATTTACCATATTCAAATGGTAGATATTCATTCAAGGAAGTTTTTACATAGCAAACGATTGTTGAAGGATAATACCAACAGATTTTTTACTTATGGAAATAGTTTCAATTTTAAATCTGAATGGTTGCCAACTATTGATGTCATCGACAAAAAGCAATTAAAAACTGTCAATATAACTTACAAAGACAGATCAGGTATAATTTATAGGTCAAACAAAGGACCGCAGGGTATAAACAGATTTATAATAGAAGAAATCCGGGAGTATGAAAAAGATGGCAGGGGCCGACCAACACTTGCCATGAAAGTAAGATTTACAGCCACCTTGTTTAGTCCGTCAGATGCTATTCTATTGAGAATTGTCATGGTTGGTTTGGGGGTGGTTACCCTAGGGAGTTATGAATTATGAATGATGAGTTATGAGTTGAACAGCCAGATATAAGATATAAGATATAAGATATAAGATGACAGGTGACGATGCCTGAATAAGGTTGACCAGATTTGGTCACTTAAGCTTCAGATATTGATGCTGAAATACATCGGGATTCTGAAGCTGGGTTTGCTTGGATTTTGAGGGCCTAAACCCTCAAAATCACATTGTTGCTTCTAATGACTCGGTCATCTTCAGCTGGGTTTGCTTATTCAAATTTATATATTTTTCTTCAAATGTTACTGGTGACATTCGACCTAACATCAAATGTGGCTTATCTTCATTATATAGTTTTACACTTCGGTCAACTTCTTTTACTAGCTCTTCAAAGGTTCTGATATTGCGATGCTTTAGATAATTGTTCTTTATTATTCCATTGACTCGCTCTGCTTTACCGTTCTCCCAGGCATATTCACACATACTATTAACCAGTCCCAAATCGGTTGTGTATTTCACAAATTTATTCGCATAATATTGCCCTCCTCCGTCTGAATGTAGTATCAATCCTTTCAGATCCTGACCCTTTCTAACCAGTACAGCTCTCATAAGTGAGGGCAATGTGGTCATAATTGTACTTAGACTTTTGGATGTATTATGTCCCACTATTCTTCGCGTATAAGCATCTACTATAAATGTCAAATAATAAAACCTGTCTCCTAATTCATAATATGTAATATCACTCTGCCAGACTTGATTAATCCTGTTTATTTCTATACCCTCTAATAAATTGTCAAATCTTACCACTCCGCTACTATCAGTTGTCCTTTTATAATTCTTAAGCCTCTTTGACCTTAGTCCTTCCTTAGTACAAAATACCTCAAACGCATCTCGTCCTATTCCTTCAGGTTGAATCTTGTAATACATATCCCGCATTCCCATTGTAGGATGATTCTCACGGATTTGATGGATGATTAATCTCAGCTGTCCTTCCAGCTCCTGGTTTCTTTCAAACCGGTTGAGTACCTTATGTACTCCTTGCTTACTAATCCCGATGGCCTCATACAGCTTGTTTAAACTACCTTTCAAACACTCCCTATTCAGCCAGTAGTATCGGATGGTTTGGTGCCGAATTTTTTTTTGATGTCTACTCCATATTCTTCCTCAGCTATCTCAATCATCTTGTCTTTGAAGTCTAGCAGCATTTGCTTCTGTCCTACGATTCGCTCTAACTCTGCAATCTTCTTTTTTAGATTGAGTAATTCTTTTGCATCACTTTGCGTCTCTACCACTATTCGCTCAGGCTTGTCTTTCATAGTACCATATTTATTTATCCATCTATACGCTGTCATAGTAGAAATCTCATATTGCTTGCATAACTCCGCTATCCGGATCTGGCCAAGCTCTACTTGCTGTACCTTTTGCCTCTTGAAACTTTCACTAAAAGTTCGCGCTCTCCTTTGAGCTTCTGTCATTGTAAATTTACTCCTGTTTGCCATTTTTTGATCGTTTAAATTAGTTAAATTTATCATCGAAAAACGGTCAACCAATTTCAGGCACTGACAATGTAAGATGGAACAGCCAGTTAAGGGTTATATGTTATGAGCCTCAGGTAGCGCAACTCCCGGAGGGTGCCTCGCGATTGAATAGCCGGATAGGAGGTAGGCTTCCCTGGTGGATACCACGTAGAAAGTTGAACAGCCGCTTTAAGCTTCTCGCATCTTGCCTCTGGCTGAACATCCGGTGCGGGTTGATTGTCTGGATTTTGTCAACTCACAACTCAAACAGACTCAAACTCAAAACCCTCCACTCAATCGCGAGCTCCGCTTGCTCATCATCTTTTTTCCATTTAGGCGAAGCTGAAAATGGAAAAAGACATCACTTTTTCATGGCTTGTACCATGAAAAAACACCTGTGGCGGGTGAGCGCAGCGAATCACTCCATCACCTTTCAAGCCATAGGTGTGGAAAGACATCATATCGCTTCAAGTCCAGCTCCAAAATAGCTGTAAATACTAGGCGTAGCCATGACAGGGGGGGCACTGTGCTGCGACTATGGCTCATTGTGAGTTGCTACTTACGCACGGCTGTGCGCCCCTGTAAGCAAATTGTATGAGACAGCTGCAGTTACAAAACGGAACATAAACCATTAATTATTTTAACTTTTTTCAGCATCAGACAAACGACTGAGTACTATTCTTTCGTGATATAGGTGAACAAGGAAAAATGGGTGTCGAAGGACAGTATGTGAATGCACAAGTAATTGAAATTTAGATAAATAAGCCCTTTTTTTTAATTTGAAATATTGCTTTTTCTAAAAGTGATCAGTTTGATTATAATTAGAAATTTACTCTGATAAGATAATTTCCAGTAATAAAGGAGTCTGAATGCTTAAGCCAAGAGCATCCTGGAAGAAATAAATATCTCAATTGAGAGGTATTTAGAAGAGTAGAGATTGGTTATGAACCGGAGATTACTTTTCGTTTCCGACACATTTGGCTTTGGATCGGAGCTTGTTTCAACGGGCAGGTAGAAAAGTAATTCCGGTTCTTTTTATTTGGAGTATTTTTGCAGTCAATTCAATTATATTTTGTTCACAAATCGATGAGAGCATAAAGTTGTTCTTTTTTTTTGAAAAGTAAAACAAGTAAGTATGAAAGAATGGCCACGATGACCTGATGATTGGCGGATATTATTATTCGGTTGATTAGTGATGGTTGTAGATGAGTGGTTTGTTTCCATAGTATGATTTCATCGAAATTACTCTGAGGTAAGTCGATGAAAAAGTTTGGAAACGTAGTATGAAGATCAGCTTGATAAATTTGCAAATATTTTATCAGGCTAAAATGGGAATTGATACAGTCAAAAATGGTGTTCATCTGATTTTGCATTGTAATAGTAACCTCTCTTCGCAACTTTGCATCTATACTTCCGAAACCAGTTTTGGAAAGTAAGTATAGATCAAATTTATTCACTAAAAAATCGCCTTTAAGCCAGAGGCGCAGACTATGATAATTATAGACCCAACAATCATAGAAGGATGCATTCGGGGTGAACGTCGAGCTCAGCATACACTTTATCAGGCATGTTATGTGCCTCTGATGAAGGTATGTCGTCAGTACACTACGGATGATCAGGAAGCAGCAGCTTACTTAAATGAAGGCTTTTTAAAAGTCTTCACACATTTAGAAAAATGGAAAGGAGAAGGTGCTTTTTATGCATGGGCCAAAAGAATCGTGATCAATACTATCATTGATGGATTCAGAAAATCCAGGAAATACAAAGAGATGGTTCATTTGAAAGAAGATCAGGATATGAAAGCGTTTGATGTAAGAGTAGATCTCAACTGGGCAGATCAGCATATGGATGCTGAATCCCTGTTGGTGGTCGTGAGAAGGCTTCCGGAAATGTCAGCCAAGGTATTCAATTTGTTTGCCTCGGAGGGAATGGATTACCGGGAGATTGGAGGATTACTTGGGATTCATGAGAATACTGCTAAATGGCATGTATTTCAGGCTCGTAAGAAATTAAAAGAATGGATTCACCCATCAACAGTAAAACAGGAGGTCACGAATGGATAAATTTGACCAATGGTATAATAAGAAATTGAATGAGCAGGAAGTGGCTTATTCAGAAAGCTCCTGGGACTCATTCTCTCAGCAGCTCAATCAATTGCCGGGCAGCCGAAAGCGCAGAAGACCATTTATCTTTATATGGATTTTGGCATTATGTGTGATTGCTGGTGCAGGCACTATGTTGGCATGGCAAGCTAATAATAACCCGGCATCTGAACAGGATATACTCATTTCAAAAGAGGAAGAAAACACTCCTGTCAGCCCTGCTTCAAATAACAAAGTTGATGTATCAAATAGTGGCAAGAATGCTTCTGAGCCTTTAGCCACCAATGACACTCAAGAAACAGCTGCTGAAAATTCTAAAGAAGCGATTGTAGATACTGGCAAGGAACCTAATAAGACCGGAAATAAAAATGCACTGGTTTCGCCAAATGCACAGCAAAAGCAAACATCATCAACAGAAAGATCACAAGCTTCTCAAAAGTATACTTCATCGCTGGAAAAAGAAGCAGTTAATCCAGAAGCCCTTACTTCGCAAGCATTAAATGAGCATGCAAATTCCGAAAATAATAAGACTCTGACTGAAGCAAAATCTTCTGAAAAGTCTTCTTCTGTTGCTGTTAACACCCGGGAGGTAAGAACTTCAGAAAATTCTCAACAGGGATTGCCAAATGAACCGGCAATTACTTCACAAGCTTCAGTGAATGCAATGGCCGTATCTGATCCAAAGATCGGGAGTCAGGTAGTCGATCCATTGGCTGTAGAATAAAAAGTTTGGAACAAAGCTCCATAGCTCTGCCTCAATCTCGCTTATTAATCAACGATTTGAGTTCTTTGGAACCTGCCATTGTCGAATGTTGCCCTTTCAAAGGTTGGTCCCATCATGTTGAATTAGGGGCGCAGTTTTTCCCGGGAGTAAATGAAGGATCCAGATTCTTTACAGGATTACAGGCCGCATACCACTTACAATTCCGCTGGGCGCAGAGATGGAGTGCATCTGCCGGTGCAGGAGTTGTGCAGAGGTGGGGTAATTTTGGCGGGTTCCAGGATAGCCCTCAGGATATTTATACCAGCCAGAAAGTGAGAAGAGGCTTTTTACTTGTACCTACCTCAGCAACATATTTACAAGTTCCTTTGATGGTGAATTTCCATGCAGGGAAGCACGTAATCAGCGCAGGAATTCGAACACATCTGTTGTTGGGAGTCAAAGGGCAATTGGACGAATATTTATTACGGAGAAATGATCAGCAAGAGAATCTGAGCTTTAATTCAAACACAGTAAATACCGGTTGGATTAATGAAAGTGGATTCAGATCAATCGTCCCTGAATATATGCTTGCATACAGTTATCATCTGAGCTCACACTGGGCAGTTTCTGTCAGTGCTGCCTGGATGCCAAATGGTATTGCATTTGCAGAAAAGACAAATGAAAATCAGGATATTCTTGCTTCTCTGGTTGCAGATTCAGGAAGCAAACAGCAGCCGTTTTTATTGGAAGATAAATGGCAGGCAGGAATTTCCTTAAGGTATAAATTTTAATAAAGTAGAATGAAATTTAATTTTAATTGGATATTAGGCACCGTAATGCTCACGATAATAGCGGGATGCAGTAAGCTTGATTTACCTGATTCATCCACTGCCGGAATTGCATTTGGGGTCAAAGGTAATTTGGATAATAATTCTTTTTACATAGGCCTGGATAGTTTTGATTTTGAGTTTACAACAGAATCAAGTAATGTAATGGACCTGGATATTTTCCAGGGTGGTTTTAGTGCATTTGATGATGGTAATTGGAAGATGAATTTTCATATCCGAAATAATCAGGCAGGAGATTCATTTGATTCATCATATTGGTCAATGCCAAGAACTTTACCTTATTTTTTTTCCGGAATATCAACTACTACCAGTCAATGGCCTGTACAGTATGAGTTGTTTTCCAGCAGCAATACAATTGCTGAAGCCCAAACTACTATCCAGCCTGGAAATATAGAATTACTTGGATCACAAAATACAGTGAACTTGCCTGTAGGTCCTAATTATACTTTTTGCACAGAATACAAAGATGATTCAGGAGATGGAAAACTCTGCTGTATGTTAAGGCCTGAAGCCAGTATTCCAGTATTAGGCGTTGATTTTGGAGGGTCAGTTATCAGTGTGAACAACCCTCCTCTCACTGCATGTATTTAGGGTGATACTTCCGTTCAGGGAACTTACAAATGGTCAACCGGAGCAATTGGCAATTCAATAATTATCAATAATGCCGGCACTTATGCTGTTACATTCACCGATGTTGATGGCAATACAGTGTCACATGAAAAGAAAATAGAATTTAATTCAACTAATACCGGCTTTCAGGGTGGTGATGTGTATCCTACAATGAGCTTAAGCCCTATTATTCAAGCCCCTAATCCTGATATTTTCTCCACTATTGATATCAATTTAATTGATAAAGCTGGTAAAGTGTATGGTTCAGGTAATCTACAACAGCCTGCATCTTCATATTTTGAAATAGAGGAGGTTCGCTTTATTGAGCCTGATTTCTTCAGATTACAAAGAGTTATGGCTCTCAAAGTTAAATTTAGATGCCAGGTTTTATCTCTGGATTCAGAAGTTAAGGAATTGACAGGATTTGAAGGATGGATAGGAGTGGGGCTTAATTAAGCTGGTTGCTAGTTGCTGGTTGCTAGTTGCTGGTTGCTGGTTGAACAGCCCGGAAGAAGCTGCAAGCTACAAGTCACAAGTAAACAGCCAAACAGCCGCTTCTGGCTTCTTGGTCCTAGCTTCTGGCAAACAGCCGGGTGAGCGTTCAGAGTGAGTGTGCGAACCCTATCCCGAGCTTTCCCTTGGAAGGGAAAGGAGAACAGCCAGGAGAAGACGCTTCGAGCTGAGAGCTTCGAGCTGCGAGGAACAGCCGGAGAGAAGCTGCTTCCTCGTCTTCGCGTCAGCCATCACCTTTATACATTCAAAGCGAAGCTGCTGAAAATTTAAAGACATCACTTTTTCAGGGCATGTTCCCTGAAAAAACATCACCTTTCAAACCGCAGGTGGAGCAAGACATCACCCCGTCCGACGACGACAGCCCAAAAGCCACTATTCTTCTAAGCCGGATCGACGTCAATAACATGGCGAAGTCCGGACATCCCTTTATGTTTTTGGAGTGCAGAAAGCTGAATCAGTGTTTGTGATTTGGCAAAATCCAGAATTTTTTGCTTGCGTTCAAGCTTCAACAAGATGGTAGCTAAATAGAAATTGCGGACTCGTGGAACCCCTGGAGTCGCAGGTCCAATGGCTCTTGTGCCAAGTGTTTTCTTGAGAGAAATTGCTAATTGATCGGCTGCATATTTTAGCTTTTGAGGCTCTTTATGTTTTAGTGTAATCTGGATCAATTTGACGAATGGAGGATAATGAAATTCCTGACGTTCATGGATTTCCCTTTTATAAAAGCTGTCTAAGTCATGGTCCAGGAATTCCTTTATAACAGGATGCTCGGTATTGTTGGATTGAATCAAAACTTTACCTTGCTCTTCCCTTCTGCCCGATCGTCCACTTACCTGAGTCAATAATTGAAATGTGCGCTCACTTGCCCGAAAATCAGGAAAATAAAGCGAATGATCAGCACTTAGCACTCCCACAAGCCCGACATCATCAAAGTCAAGACCTTTTGTGATCATCTGAGTGCCGACGAGAATATCTATCTGGCCTTCTGCAAATTGCTCCAGAATTTGTTCAAGCTGGATCTTAGTTTTCACACTATCTGCATCCATTCTGGCTATCTTTGCTTCCGGAAAGTAGATTTTGATTTCCTCCTCAATTTTCTCTGTTCCAAATCCTTTCAACTGAAGTTCCAGTGAACCACAAGCAGGACAGGCTGTAAATATCTGTGTACTATACCCGCAATAGTGACATTTTAGAGCATTCATTTTTTGGTGCAGGGTAAGACTCACATCGCAGTGAATACATTCTGCACGCCAATGACAGACGGTACATTCCTGGACCGGAGAGAATCCACGCCGATTTTGAAAGAGAATGACTTTTTGATGCCTGTTGAAGGTTTTTTCCATTTCCTCCAGCATATCTTTGGTGAATATAGATACCATTCTGTTTTCAAGTCTGGCTTTTCTTAAGTCAACCAGCTGTAATTCCGGTAATTGTGCTTTTCCAAATCGTTCGAGCATTTCAACATAGCCAAATTTTCCGGATTTTGCCATGTACAGAGATTCAATAGAAGGAGTTGCGGTTCCGAGGATTACTTTGGCACCAATTTGTTGGGCCAGGTAAATGGCTGCATCCCTGGCGTGATATCGGGGATTGGGTTCGTGCTGTTTGTAAGATTGATCGTGCTCTTCATCAATGATGATGAGGCGAAGATCTCTGAAAGGCAGAAGCAGAGAGGATCTGGCGCCTACAACTAACTGATGCCCATTGTAAATGGCTTGCCAGATTTCAACCCGTTTATTGGCGTTCAGTCTGGAGTGATAAGAAAGCATTCTTCCTCCATATTGTTCCCGGAGACGGATTTCCATTTGAGATGTGAGGCTTATCTCCGGTAACAAATATAAAATTTGGCCCCCGCTGGTCAAAATTTCATGAATCAGCTCCTGATAAATTCTTGTTTTTCCTGAGCCTGTGATACCTCTCAGCAAAACTACCTGATGTAACATTAATTCTGATCTCAGGTGCACATAGCTTTTCTGCTGGTAGGCAGACATTGGCAACAGATGATCTTTCATTTCTGTTTGTTGCTCCAACCGGCTTTGTCTCAATGAGTAAACTTCCAGAATTCCTTTATCACAAAGCCCTTTTATGGCAGTAGCATCTGTTTGAGCTTGTTTGATCAGCATGGATTTACTGAGTGTGGGCTGAGATTTGATCAGTTGAAAATATGCCAGCAATGTATTTGTTTGTTTTTCCGAACGGGAAGTCAAAGCAAAGAGATCATTCCAGGTAGAAGGATCACGGTATTGGGAAGCCAGGCGCACATAATCAGCTTGTCGGGGTTTGTAAGTTTGCCTGGCTTCTTCTTCGATGAAGGCAATCTCCAGTTCAACAGCTTCCTGAATGATTTTGTAGATTATTTTCTTCTGCAGAATTTCATGAATATCCTGTATTCTTAATCTCCCCTGAATACTCAGTGCCTCCTGAATGAGATATAAATCATCAGACAAAGTTGAAGGATCATGTAAATGCTGAGGATTATAAACAAGGAAAGTTTCGCTATTCAGCTTAAGTGCCCCTGGTAAAGCAGCCAGCATAACTTCCCCGATAGTGCAGCAGTAATAATTTGCCATCCAGACCCAGAAATCCATTTGAACAGGATGAATCAAAGGCTGGTCATCGAGTCTGCCAAGAATGAATTTGAGTTTGTCGTCTCTGACATCCCGTTTTTCAATCTTTTGTACGATACCGCTGTATATTTTCTGTTTACCAAACTGAACTTCGACCCGCATTCCCACCATGAGACCGGCTTCCAGGTCCTCAGGGACTTTGAAGGTATAGGCCTTAGGCACAGCAATAGGAAGAATTACGTCAGCACAGGTGATCATTTGATCGGTTAATCGGTTAAGCGGTTGATCGGAGTGAAACAGCCGCTATTAGCTGTTGGCTATTAGCTTTTGGCGAACAGCCGGTGTGAAAGTTTGGTGGTGTGGGTGTGTCAATTGCGGGCTAACGCCCGCCGGGGTTGAACATTAAAATAATGGACTTGGGTATTCTCCTGCTTTTGTCAGTTTTGCGAGGGCTTCGGTGACGTCTGCTTTGTCTTCTTTGTAGGTGACTCCGAACCATTTATCGTTGGAGACCTTTACGATGAATTGTCCCAGATTATTGTTTACAAGATGATCGGCGACGAGGGGGATGAAATACTCAGCTTTTGAATTGTCAGTGTTGTTTTTGGCAAATTCTGAAAAGCCGCTTAAAAGATGATCAAAGATGCTGTGATGAAATCCCCAGAAATTCATGGATACCGGGGAATCATCAGGAACTTCAAATGCTTTATCGCCCTCTTCATACAATACTTTGTCACCTACTCTCCGAATTTTAGTCCTTTCATTGATTTCTGTCAACATGTGGTTTTCATCCATTTGGCAGACTCCTCTGGACACATAACCATTGTCAGAGAGTGTGTTTTTCAGCACATAACCTATGATTCCATGCTGAGTGGGAGAGACCTCGTTTTTAAGGAAAGAAGCCATTTCCATAAATCCATTTCTGCCATAGAAATCATCAGCATTAATGACTGCAAACGGTTCCCTGATGATATCTTTTGCGACTAAAACTGCATGTCCTGTTCCCCAGGGTTTAGTTCTGTCAGTATGTAAATCAACCCCATCAATGGGGGTGTTCACATCCTGATTGACAAAATAGATTTCAGCCAGATGAGCAAATTTGTTGGTTACTTTTTCTTTGAATGCATCCAGGAATTCGTTTCTGATGATGAAAACCAGTTTATTGAATCCGGCCTGTAAAGCATCATAGATGGAGTAGTCAATGATGGTTTCACCATTCGGCCCTACGTCGTCCAATTGCTTCAATCCGCCATAACGGCTGCCCATTCCGGCAGCGAGGATGACTAGTGTTGTTTTATTTTCTGAAGACATATTTGTGATTTTATATAAGGTTTATGATTCGTGTTTAATTATAGTGCGTTCAACGGAATTTGAGGTTTCTTGTTTTGTCATGATTTTTACTTTTTAAGCAAAAATGCACGCCAAAACAGTTTGTTTGGGTTTTTGTACCCGGGGTTTTACCCCGGGTTATCCATATTGTACCCCATCCGGGGTAATTTTGTTGATTTAGCGTTCACTATTTTTATCAACTATCTAAATATCATTATTTCAATGTTTTCTGCATTTTAGCATGCGGGATGTTTACTTCTGTAAATGGTTTTCCGACAATTTTGTATCCCAACTTTTCATAGAATGGGATGGCGGTTTCTCTGGCGTGCCACATCATTTTATTATATCCCAATTCTGCAGCTTTTTCCTCTGATGCGAGGACAAGTTGTTTCCCTATGCCTAATCCCTGCGCCCGGGTTGCAACAGCGACTTGCCTCATTTTCATAGTATTTTCGTCCACTGAGCTGAGTATCAGACAGCCCATCAGTCCAAAATTATTATCATAATATCCGAGGTGAATGTCTGCCCATTCTTTGGCAAGCACATCCGGATCGAAAGACATATTCAGAGGCTTCCTGAGAATAGTATCTCTCAGTGCTACAGATTCATCATATTCCGGCGTTCCAAATTCAATTTCTATGACTGGCATTCAGGTTTTTGTGGTTTAATGAGGAAAAATTTCTAATGCAAGAGCCATGGATTGATTGAAAGCTTTCCTGTTGATTTCTATATCTGCATTGATTTCATCAAGGTATTGAATTAGATTTTCTGTAGGCATATTACCTGTCAAATCATCCTTAGCCATAGGGCATCCGCCATATCCTTTAATCGCTGAATCGAATCTTCTGCAACCGGCATGATATGCTGCTTCCACTTTTTCCCTCCATGTTTGCGGCATGGTGTGCAAATGGGCTCCAAATTCAATATCGGGATATGCTGGAATCACATTTGAGAATAAGTATTTGATGCTCTGGGGATTAGCTACACCAATGGTATCAGACAATGATAAAATTCTGACTCCCATTTCATGCAGTTTTTCCACCCATTTCAACACGATATCGGCATTCCAGATGTCACCGTACGGATTTCCGAATCCCATGGAGATATATACGACCAATTCTCTGTTTTTTGCCACACATAGCGATTGAATTTCGGCTACCCGTTCGGTAGATTCCGAAATGGTAGCGTTAGTATTTCTCAGTTGAAATGTTTCAGATATAGAAAATGGATACCCCAGATATGCGATTTCAGGATGCGTTAGTGCTTGTTCAGCACCGCGGGTATTGGCAACGATAGCGAGTAATTTAGTGGCATTTTGCTTCAGATCGAGTCTGGAGAGAACCTCTTCAGTATCCCTCATTTGTGGAATGGCTTTAGGTGACACGAAGCTCCCGAAGTCCAGTGTGTCATATCCTACTTTGAGCAATTGATTGATGTACCTGACTTTGGAATCCGTATCGATAAACTGTTTGATGCCTTGCATGGCATCTCGGGGACATTCGATCAGTTTGAGCATGAGCGTTTACTAAGTGACATTTAATCGAACAAGGATTCTACGCATAAAGTTATAGAATCTTAAGGGGGATTAGTCGTGCTTCGGTGACTTTTTTTCTTTGCTATGCAAAGAAAAAGTGACGAATTTCACGGGACAAGCCGTGAAATGTGACGTCTCCGAAATAAAATGACTGCGAAGCAGCCATTTTATTTCGGAGGTGACAGCTGGCGCTCATAGGCGAGGGAGGCTTAATGGGAGTGAGATTATTTATTCGAACATACCATCTTTTAATCAAAGCAGTTCGGTTATTTGGTTAAGCGGTTAATCGAAGTGTGGGTGTAGAGTGTGGTTACTCAATTCCTTTGTGCCTTTTGCCTAAATTTATTTCGAGGGCTGTTTTCGATATTCGATTAAATTAACCAAATTACCTTTTCTCGATCTGGTCTCATAATGATTGGTGGTTCGTGTATTTCCCACCGGCTTTTCGCGAGGGGCTTCACCGCCTCGCTAACATATGTCGCCCTTTCAGGGCTTGAGCTAACTAATCTGTTGATTCTCATTTAACATCAGCATCCACGTTTGATTTTCTCGTAGGGGCGCACGGCCGTGCGCCCCTACGAGAAAATCTTTGCAACTCTACTATCCCGGCAGAAAACGGCTTTTCCCTGGCAGTTAACTAACCTTCTAACCTTCTAAACTCCTCAATCCCTTCCTCCCACTGTTGCCAGAAGCCAGGAGCCAGAGGCCAGAAGCTAGAAGCCAAAGTCGGAGATCCAAAAAACAGGCTGCTTCCGACAACCCGGTTGTTCCACTGGCTGTTATCGATTAACCGATTAACCCAAAAAACGATAAATACATTTACCTTTGCCGCATGTTAAAATCCATATATCAAAATCCCTGGTGGACCCTTGCCGGGTTTGTTTCCCTGATTCTGGGCTTTCTGTCCTTAGTGCTTTCTCTGATTGGAATGCGATTTATGTTTCTCAGCTGGATCGATGTATTTGGTCCATTGGCGGGATTTATTATCAAATTATTTATGATATTTTTTGGAATAGCACTGATTGTGATGTCCAGGGTGAATTTTGAAGAGGAGTAGGCTGATTTAATCAAACGGCAAACTCATCCCCAGCTTCACACCGAAATCACTATAAACTCCATTCTCCAATGCGACTGCAAATTCCACTCTTAATGGGCGGATAACGCTCCAGCCGATTCTGTCAATTCCGATTGAAAATTCGTTCCAGTGACCTTTTTCTGAGGTATAGAGATAGTCTGCGCCATAGATCAGATTAAAGCCCAGCTTGCGAATGAGTGGCAGTTTGTCAAATAACCAGCTGTTGTCATTCCAATTGACATGGGCCTGGAAGTGGGCCTTGGAAGTGCTGTGAGTGTAGAAGGGGAGAAGTTTGAACCCACGGGAGAAGACATCCGGATTTACCAGCCAGGTTTCCATTCCTGAGAAGTGTGTATAATCATGAAAATATTCAGGCTCGTCAAGGAAGAAGCCCGCCTCCAGCCTGAAACTCAAATCTCCGGCCAGAGTTGACCAGATCTCATTCTTACGGACAGAAATTGAGAGATGATGCATCTGATCCTTAGAATCGTTCTGATAAAATCCTCCAGTGTATGTAAATTGAAAGACAGGATAATTCGAACCCTGTGATATTTTACGGTTGGGATATCTCATGAATTTCTGGCCTGGTACCCAGCGCAAGGATGTCCTGTATTTGAAAATTTGATTGTTTTCAAGATTGACATCTCCATCTGATCTGCCGAGATCATTATTGGACGCATAATCTTCTCCACGGACAAATGAATAGTTACTTGTGTTATTAAGCTGTACACGTTTTTCAACTCCGGCGCTCGCTTCCCATCTAAGACCATTGACAAATTCACCGGATCCGCTGAGGCGCAAATGTTGACGATTGTACCATCGGATCACACTTTTTTCTGGAAGCAAACTTACAACGGCATTGAAAAATGGGGATAAGGCTTCCCTATCATTGAAGTCTACCACTTCATTCCCCGCAGAAATCCGGAATTGTGTTCTGTCAATCGCATTAAATCCAATCGCGGAACTCGCTTTGAACCTAAGGATTTTATCTGAAAATCCATATTGCAAACCGCCACCGATATTGAAAAATTTACCCGGACGATCTTTCCACGTACGGTTGTACAAAGTCTGATACCCTGCTGAAAAGCCCTGTACGGGATTAAACCAATTGCTGTAGAATTCACTGCGAACGCTGTATCTTTTGAAGGAATTGCGGTAGGTAT
Organism: Saprospiraceae bacterium; assembly: GCA_016706365.1. GTDB lineage: Bacteria > Bacteroidota > Bacteroidia > Chitinophagales > Saprospiraceae > SLDF01. Next base: position 9,954 of record JADJJU010000011.1, on the reverse strand, counting down.
AGCCTGTAATTAAATTGGTGATTCGGAATTTATTACTCCGCCGGTCCATGGAATCCATGAATGGTTTTGATTCCCAGAGAATGGCCAGACTGTCCTTTTTGACATAGTCTATTTCTTCTTCTTCCGTGAGTGGCATGGGGCGAATCTGATCCCAGTAATCAGCCTCTTTTTGGTTGGATTCAGACAAAACTGTAAGAACTTCAGCTCCGAAGAATCCTTTTTCGAATGCTCTGTTGATATCATATTCAGAATAAACGGCTGTGAAATCTCCTGCCACCTTGAAGGTAAAAGCTCCGGCCCGGAAGGATAAAGTTTGAGAAAAGAGTGACCAGGCATTAACCGCTTGATTAGGCACATATTGCTGTTTTACAAACACCGTATCAAACGCTTCCAGCTTCATAGCACCTTTTGTGAGAAACAAATCTGTGCTGTGGACCGTCCAGGATCCCTCCATGATATAAATATTCCCTCTGAAAGCCGGATCTTCTGAACGACTTGGGATGACTTCGATTTCATTGATTTGCCTATTCTCCTCATCGTAGTAGCTGCGAATCAATCGATATTTATAATATTGCATAGCATTGGACCCGATCGGATTGACGATTGCCCTGCCAAATTCCATTGTGTTTTCATTGAAATTGAAATTCATCAGACTGGCCCGATTGAAAGAAAAGCCATTATCATTTCCGCTTACTTTGCTGGAGACCATGATCTCTTTGATCTTATCCGGTTGCTCGAAGAAAAATTGTGTTTCGGATTCTGAAAGATAGATGACGCCTTTTCGCGTGGAGTCCAAAATACCACCCAGGTTGCCCAGATCGCGACCCATAAATTTCTCCGGCGCATTGAGGAATTTAACCACACCTTTTATATACACATTGCATCCGAATCCATTGACTTCTTTTTTGTACTCGGGCCTTTTTGCCATTGCTTTTCTGATGATGGCATAGGCGGGGTCTTCAGCATTGGCTTTGATTTCCACTTCAGCAATATTATAAATTTCTTCTTTTAAGGCAATGTCAAGGTTGACCGGACTGTCTGCAATGTCTACTTCTACAGTTTTTTGCAGATAACCGATGTATTGGAAGACGAGTTGATGCTTACCTTTTTGGAGCTGGAGTGTGAATTTTCCTTCTGCATTGGCAGTGGTACCTTTGGTAGTTCCTTTGATTAATACGGAGGCAAATGGCAAAGCTTCTCCGGCAGTGTCAGTGATTTTACCGCTGAGCTGTGCAAGAACCGGGAGTATGAAAAGGATTTGAAATAGTAAAAGAAGTGTTCCTTTTTGTATCATTTTGAAATATTCGACAATATGATGATTCTGTATTTGAATGATTTTTGTAAAAAATGAGTCAAGCCGGGTATATGTATTTCTAAAATTAGAACTTCCGAAAGACTGAACTTACAGGAGTTCGAAACGGCATTCTGTTCCATGTTTTGTCATGATTTTTTGCTTCCTTCGAGCAAAAATAACGCCAAAACATTTACGGGGCTATTTGTACCCGGGGTTTTACCCCGGGTTATTTATATGTTACCCACTACGGGGTAATAGTTGATCTAACATGCTTGAAACTTAAAAATTTGATCTTACCTGTATAATCACTTAAATGCCTATTTCAAACAAATGTTCCTATTCTACAAGGTGGGAACCTACTCGTTTCAACATTGGTATTTGAATTATTTACCAAAGTGTGTAGCATGATTCGTTAACCACCCCACTCAGCAAATAACTTAACGCAAGTTTTATACAAGTTGATTTACATAATCCTGTAAATATTCAAAATATGGGGTCAATTGCCCATTTTCGCAGATGGTGGCTCTGGCGATCACCTTACTGCCCCAGCCTTTTTCGATTTCAGGAAGTACACTGCTGATGAATTGCTCTCCGAATGCAACTGATGCATCCCGGGGGAGTTCATTTGGTAGATTGTCAATTGCCATGATATCTATATTATTGAGCTGGTAGGGAGCAGATTCTTTCTCGAGGAAAGGATCGAATCCATAGACCGGAGCAAGAATTGTAGAAGCTCTTATAGTACTAGGAACAGAAGATTGAGGGGCAATATCACAGGTAATATCTGCAATCACTTCGATTTTAAAATTCTTTTCACACATTTCTGCGACTGTAAAAAATGCTGGTGCGTCATTGTCCCAGTAAATGCCATTGATAAATATATCAGACACAGCTGCATAAGGTGAAAATGCTGATTCAAAATCAGCCGGAAATGCATAGAATTCTGCGTTCTCAAAAGGCTTTCCATCCTTTCTCTTTACATAATGCTTTGAGCTGAGCTGAGTATAGACGGCTGTATCAAATTCTTCATTCAAAAAAGCTTCAGGACTGACTTTACGAATTCCCATATCGTCGAGAACTTTAACTGATCCACCTGAAACACGCCCTGTTCACGTCAACACAATTTTCATTTTTGGGAAAGTAGTTTGTTTGTAGATCTCAAGTGCGGCTGCATAATCAGCAAGGTCTTTCATTCTTGGTAGCGTGAACTTACCGGTCCGCTTACCATAAGTGTAAAGCGCATTATGTGCTCCTACTTTACCCGCAAATCTGCCAAAAGCAATCAATCGTTGATTCTTTTCATTTACCAATACCTCATAATCCACCAATCTGTTATTCTTTTGCAACATCGCCTGAAGCAGAGGACGATTGTGGGCTTGCTGTTTGATTGTATGTGAAAAGATGAAATAGGTGGTATTTTCTTTCAGAAATGAGACCGGAATTTCTTTGACTCCCAACAGCAAATCACAAGCACTCAGATCTTCAGAAATAATTACCCCAGCACCTATGTAATCTGCATTGGAGAAGCATCTTTCATCAGAAGGTTGAATAGTAATATTTGCTCTTCCGGATTGAATAAGCTCTTTACACTGATCCGGACTTAAAGCGACTCTTGTATCGTGGGGGATTTTTTCTTCTCTGAGGATTCCGATATGCAACATTTGCGTTGGGATGATTTTTTACGGGGGCAAAAGTAGTGGTTTCTTTTGAGCAACGATAATTATTTCTGGAGAGAGACAATCTCAATGCCTAAATGGAATTAAAATTAAGTAATACAAATGTCTTACTCAGCAGATATATCCATCTGCTATTGCTGCCACTGCTTTATGGCTAAATCCAGGGCCGCCTCAGAGCTCAAAATAAAATGGCAACACTAGATTTTTCATCACCGAATCCCAAAATATAATCCAAGATTCCATCACCATCTAAATCAGCAACCATTGATACATTTGCAATTCCATTTCCATCTGAGTGTTCCTTTATGTACATTAACTTCTTTTTCACCTTTGATTGTACTGAAAATTTGGGTTTCATGTTTTTCATAATCATGTGACATTAGTATGTGAACCTTTTTAAGTTCTTCGTTTTTTGCTTTTAATATATTTTTTGTCCATAGTTTATCATCACCTTTATAATTATGAGCCTCTTCCTGGGCTTTTTTATACAATTTATCAAAAGAGGGAACAGGGAGCTGCAGAAGTTTACCCTCAGCAAGTGGTTTCACCGAACGAATAAATCTTTTGGCTTTTTTGTTGTCAACCCGCCTGCTCATTAAACCAAAAACAACACCATATCCAATATCACCAGCAGAAACAAGAAACTCAATTTGAGTTTTTTCCATAGAAAATTGACCTTTTGAATCGGTAGATAAGTCATACCAATAATCAGTCGCAGGATTAGGGATATTAAAACAATCAAAATGGTTTTCCTGATCAAATATTTGAATTTTCCTATTTTTTCCTGAAAGGTCTGATTCGGAAAATTCACAGCTCGGATATAACCAAGTCGAAAGCATATATCCATTCTTGTTTTTATACTTAATTTTTAGCCAGCCACCTCTCAGCATATTATCATCTTCATTATTGTTAAACCCGGGCAATTTGATTTTTTGAGTTGGATCATATTGAATAAAATTGCGATCTATAAGAAAAGCTATTGACTTATATGGCGCAATTTCCAATGCTTTATATTGAGTGCCAGGCCCTTCTCTGAGTTTGAGCCCATTTGGAGCAATGACAATAAGTGGTAATGGTTTATTCACTTCCTGTGCATTCAGAAATGTAGGGACTGTCAAACAAAGAATTAGCATGAGAGTCAGAATGCGCATAATTACCAATATATGTTGAAGGATAAAAAGAAATAAGGGAGAAGGAACTGTCCACTAAATAACATTATTTTTAGAAATCTATTATTTCTAAACCAAATATATCATAAGTGCAGAATGTCCATTTTAAAAGTAACATTCCTGGGAGATTATTTTTTTTAAACCTTGTAATGCACATATTTTTATAGACTTCATTGAAATGTATTATGTTAAGGAAGGTAAAAAGCTCTGTCAACGCTAAATAATTATCAACCTGTTCAAATTAAACCAAGTATTTCTGTAAACAGCTTACACCTGTTGGTAACCTTGGTTTTTTTGGCATAAAGCAATGGAAATCAAAAAAATAGAGCCTACCTCATTGAGGTTATTATTTAGTTAAATAAGGGAAAATTGGAATTATTCAATCCAAAGTTTCTCAATCAGCGTAAGTAAAGGCGTCATCAATAAAATTTTTAGCTTATGAAAAAACTGATCCACGATCGTATTGGCATTGCTATGTCCGTACTGTATCTACTATGCTTGTTCGGATGGACGGCCACTGAGGCCTCCAGTCACCGGGAAGCTCCCTTGATTGCCAATGATCCACTTGCAGACAACACCGACGTTTACGCATTTCGTAGTCCGGACAATCCGAACACGATAACGATCATTGCCAACTACATACCCGCGGAATTGCCCTTTGGTGGGCCGAATTACTATTCTTTTGGAGAGAATATCAGATATGAAATTCATATCGACAATGACGCCAGTAAGCCAGGTGATGAAATCATCTACCGCTTTGTCTTTACTAAGACAAATGAAGACCCTACCACATTTTTCAATATCCGTTTAGGAAAGCAAAATTTGCTGACCAGATATACTTTATCAAGAAGTATTGATGGCGGTCAATCCTTCCAAATGGTTATTACTAATGGTGTAGTTCCTCCTCCCAACATCGGACCTCGTTCAATCGAGTCCGGAGTTGGTCTTGGAACCACGTATGATGCATTGATTTCACAATCAATCATGACAGCCAGCACAGGAGAGAAAGTTTTTGCAGGTCCTGCAGACGATCCTTTCTTTGTGGATTTGGGTGGTGTTTTTGATTTAGGAAACTTACCAAGACAGAATGGTCCTGCCAGAGATGGTGTAGGTAGATTGAATGTTCATTCTATTGTGATTCAGGTAGATATAGCAACTCTTTTGAAAACGGGAGCTGCTGCTCAACCTGCAAACATTCTTGATTCTGATTACGTAATCGGAGTTTGGGCTTCTGCCAGCAGAAGGATGACCAGAACACTGAACACAACTGGTGCCAGTGCAGATGAAACAGGAGACTGGGTTCAGGTATCCCGTTTAGGAATGCCTTTGACCAATGAAGTTGTAATTCCTATAGGCTTCAAAGACTACTGGAATTCTCTAACTCCTTATGAAGAATTAGCAGACACGCAATTGGACAATTTCTTTTACAATCCTGAGCTAGCTCTTTATATGGATGATTCCCAGTTTGGAAGTGCAGTACCGGCTTTTGCTCCGCTGCGTATTCAAAGATTATCACTTAGAGCCTTCGATTTTGGGAATGGAAGAGATGGTTTATGGCCATTGAAAGGTTCGGCAGCTGTTGCAGGTACCGCATTGGATGATGCAGTATTCGGCACACTACTTCTGCCTGGCCCTGGACAACCAAGATCAGTAGATCTTTGGCCAATTTTCCACACAGGAGTTCCAAACGTTCCGCCATATCAGTTGGCTACAGGCAAAGGAGGCAATCCTCTTGCTGCGGGTAAACCATTCATCAACAATTTCTTGCCTAATGGTGGCGATATGTTGAGATTGAATATGGCTACACCTGTAACCCCGAGAAACAGTCCTGATTTCAGTACTCTTGGCCTTATTCAGGCAGCAGTTCTGGGACTTACCAATCCTACCTATAACGGCAACACTAATCTTGAGTTTATCCCAAATATGGATGGATTTCCAAATGGAAGAAGATTGGAGGATGATGTTACCCGAATTGAATTACAGGCCGTATCCGGTGTTGTGCTTGCTGCGATCGGACTTTGGTACGATGATTATGATTCAGGTAATCCAAATGCAAGTCCTGTGACTCAGGATCTGTTGAATGTATTGACATACACGACAGGTGTAGAGCGTAATGATAAGGCATTCAAAACAGTATTCCCATATGTTGCTACTCCCTGGAGAGGTACAGAAGTCAATTAATTAATCAGGATATTTTAATCCAGTAAAAGAAATAATGATGTATAATAAATTTTATAAAATAATGGTTTGCCTCTTACTTGTAGGCTTTGCAGGTCAAACCAGGGCTTCTTCGCATCGCGAGGCGCCATTAATCGCCAATGATCCTCTGGCTGATAATGTGGATCTATATGCTTTCAAATCACCGGAAAGACCAAATAATATTATTTTTATAGCTACGTATGTTCCAATGCAGCTACCACAAGGTGGTCCTAATTACTATGGTTTTGGCACAAATATCAGGTATGAAATCCACGTTGACAACAATGCAGGAGCACCGGGTGATGAGTTAATTTACAGACTTACATTCAAATCTAAAAATGAAGATCCAACAACTTTCTTCAATATAAGATTGGGAAAGCAAAATCTAAAAATGACTTATACCCTGGAGGTTTCTACTAATGGAGGAAACACATTCATACCAATTATTACTAATGGATTTGTTCCACCAAATAATATTGGTCAGAGATCCACTCCAAACTATGATGATTACCTGAGAAGAGCAGTTATCACAGGAGCCACAGGAATCAGAGCTTTTGTTGGACCGGTTGATGATCCATTTTTTGTTGACCTTGGGAGGTATTTTTGATTTAGGAGATGCTCCTAGACAAAACGGTATACCAGTGGATAATCTTGCTTGTAAGAATGCAAGTGCCATTGTACTGGAAATACCTATAGCTTACCTGAAAAAATCAGGACCACCAAATGCTCCTCAGAATATTTTGGATCCAAATTATGTTATCGGTGTTTGGGCATCTGCTTCCAGAAGACAGATCAGAACGCTTGGTCAGGATGGAACTGAAGCACATTCAGGAGATTGGGTACAAGTATCAAGATTGGGAATGCCTTTGACAAATGAAGCAGTGATTCCTATAGGATTTAAAGATTACTGGAATGCAATCACTCCTTACCAGGAATTGGGAGATACTATTTTGGACAAATACTTCTACAATCCAGAATTGGCATTGTATATGGATGATGATTTATTCGGATCTGCAGTGCCGGCATTTTCACCTCTTAGAATTCAAAGAAATTCACTTGGATCATTTGACTTCGGGAATGGACAAGATGGACTTTATGGTCTGAAAGGTAATGCTGCATTGGCGGGAACAGCTTTGGACGATGCCATTTTTGGAACATTGTTATTGCCTGGCCCTGGAAAGCCCAGATCAGTAGATTTATGGCCTATATTTCATACAGGAGTTCCAAACATGAGACCATATCAATTGGCTACAGGTAAAAATGGAGATCCATTAGCAGCAGGTAAGCCATTTATCAACAACTTCCTGCCTAATGGTGGTGATATGTTGAGACTGAATATGGCAGTTCCACATACGCCGAGAAATAGCCCGGATTTCAGCTCTCTGGGTGTAATCCAGGCTGCAGTTCTTGGTTTGGTGGACCCCCGATACAATACCAATAAAAATCTTGAATTCATTCCAAATATGGATGGATTCCCGAATGGCAGAAGATTGGAGGATGATGTCACAAGAATCGAATTGCAAGCTGTTGCGGGAGTTGCATTAGCTGCAATTGGACTTTGGTATGATGATTACGTGGTGGGTGGAAGTCCTGTGACTCAAGATTTGTTGGATGTACTTTCTTACACTACCGGTGTAGAGGCAAACGATAGAGCTTTCAGAACTAAGTTTCCATTTACGGCTATGGCTCATGCTGGAGACTCTGACTGTGCAAGTCCACTAGCTTCTGCTACAAGCAATACAGAGGTGTTTAGATCAACCTCAATGGGTATCAGCGCTGCGAATGTAGATTTCGCAACGACTGCTTATATTTCCAACTATCCTAACCCGTTCAATCAGAGTACTACTCTTAAAATTAAATTGGAAGCGGATGGTATTTATACAGTGCAGGTACTGAACGTTCAGGGACAAGTTGTCACAACTGTTTTGAACAGACAGAATGTGAAAGCAGGAACTTTACAGCAAGAAATCAACACCGGAGATTATATGCCGGGTGTATATTTCGTGAGGGCTACCAATGGCAAAGGAGACCTTATCAGTATCCACAAATTGATTAAGAGACACAATAATTAATTACAGAGCAGGTGCCTGTCAGGTCTTTAAGAGACGGGCACCTCTCTATTTTATTTCCCAATATTTTAAATTTTAACCGAATGAAAAACTTGCAACTTTTTTCAATTCTTCTATTGCTAGCAATGGCTTTTATCCAGGCATGTCAAACAGGTAATAGCCAGCCGAATGCTGATAATACTTATACCGAAAATCTAGAAGCCTTTCCAAAACTTCTGGATCGTCCTGAAAACATAAAAATGGGCAAAGAGTGGGAGAATGTTACAAATGAATACTTATCGTACCGCGATAAAATACTGAAAGATGACCAGGAACTGGAATCCAGATTAAGACTTGCTCAATTATTTATAGTTGAAGCAAGAGTGACCGGTGAGCATGGGCATTATTATCCTGCAGCATTGCAAGTTTGTGATGATGTGCTTGAACGATCTAAAGAAAACAAGGATATGTACTTCATGGCTTCAACTGTAAAAGCAGGTGTACAATTATCTCAGCATGATTTTACCGGCGCTTTAAAAACCGGACAGGAAGCTTTGGCCATCAATCCATTGAATGCTCAGGTTTATGGTGTTTTGGTGGATGCATATGTTGAATTAGGAGAGTATGATAAGGCGGTTGAAATGGCCGATAAAATGGTTTCTATCAGACCGGATCTGAGATCTTACTCAAGAGTTTCATACTTAAGAGAAATATATGGTCAGATGGAAGGTCCTGAAAATGCATTTGATGCAATGAATCTGGCAGTCGATGCAGGTTTTCCGGGAACTGAAGAAAGTGCCTGGACAAGATTGACTTTGGGTTATCTGTATTGGAATTATGGAAGACAGGAAGAAGCCAAAGAACAATTTGAAATCATCCTGGACCAAAGACCCAATTATCCATTTGCTATTGCAGCCTTAGGCGATTTGGCAATGGAAATGAATCAAAAAGAGGAAGCTGAAAAGTTGTTGACCCAGGCAGCAGCTATTATTCCTGAAGTAGGTTTTTATGAAAGTCTGGCCTTACTAAGAAAAGAACAGGGAAATGAGACTGAATATCAGAAATTGGTAACAGAAGTAAATAAAATGTACACTGACGATGTTGCCACAGGCCACAATATGTCCATGGAATATATTAATTATTATTTACATGTGACTCCGGATTTGGATAAGGCAATGGAGTATGCACAAATTGAATATAAAACAAGAAGCAAAAACATCGATGTCAACAGATTGCTGGCAGAGATTTATTATAAAAAAGGTGATTACACAAAAGCGCAGAGCATATTAAAGCTGCATCAGTCACAGGCTCCAAAAATCCTGCATTACTTTTGCCTTAGAGGCTTAATTGCAATGGCAAATAATGATAAGAAATCAGGAAAAAAAGATATCGAAATGGCTTTTAAGTTGAATAAAGAACTCAGTTCTGATCTGGCTGAAATAGCCAGGAAACAGATTTGATTATTTCGGCAAGTTTTTCTATATATATTGGGATTGCCCATGGGCCCTGCATCTTTTGATGCGGGGCTTTTTAATGTGTATATATTAAATTTAACTCACGTAATTTAG
>JADJJU010000010.1 GCA_016706365.1 Saprospiraceae bacterium | reverse complement strand
AGAATTTGGTATGATAGTTATATTTATAATTATGACGCTATCGCATCCATTGGAATTTGGAATTGTTTGTTCAAAAATTCCATTTGAATTGTAACTGACACTATTGATCTGAATTGAGTCACCTTCACATATTGAAAATAAAAGTGTCGTGTCGGAATGTTCGTTTACAATAAGCTGTAAAATGATTGTACTATCGCATCCATTTTGGTCCTGAAGGATGATATTATATTCTCCAGACTGCGAATAATTTGAATTGTTGTATTCAAAAATTTCGCCCTCACAGATGTTTGCAATTAATGGTGTAGTTGACAATTCTAAAACCGTAAGATTCAATTGAACGGTGCTGTCGCAACCATGTTCATTTTCCAGAATAACAGTATAATCTCCACTTTGAAAGAATGAATGAATCCCTATTTGAATTGATTCACCTAAACAAATTGTATCAGTAATTTCTGTTTGACTTGGCTCAAATACTGTGAGATATAATGTTACTTCTGACGAGCAACTGTCTCCACTTTCAACAATGATTTCATAGACTCCGGTTTGATCATATTCAATTCCATCAAGTTCATATGATTCCCCCTGGCAGATTTGTATAATTATATCTTGAGAACTTCCGTCCAGCACAATGAGATGTAAAATCACCGTCGAATCGCAACCATTGATGTCTGGCAGAATATCTGTGTAAGTTCCTGAAGTAGTGTAGACATTTATCCCAACAGTATAAGAATCCCCGTCACAGATTTCCTCATTGAGTACAGTTTCAAACAGTGGATGCACTGTCAGATTCAGAATAACTGTTGAATCGCAACCATTGACGTCTGGGAGAATAACTGTGTAAGTTCCTGAAGTAGTGTAGACATTTGTGCCAACAGTATAAGAATCCCCGTCACAAATTTCTTCATTCAGCACTGTTTCAATAAGTGGATGAACAGTAAGAGTCAGATTAACAGTTGAATCGCATCCATTGACGTCTGGCAGAATATCAGTGTACGTTCCTGAAGTAGTGTAGACACTTGAACCCACTGAATAAAAATTCCCATCGCAGATTTCTTCAGTTAAAACTGTTTCAGAAAGTGGATGAACTGTTAAATTCAAAATGATCGTTGAATCGCACCCATGGACGTCAGGTAGAATATCTGTGTAAGTACCTGAAGTAGTGTAAATACTTGTACCGACAGTGTAAGAATCCCCGTCACAGATTTCTTCATTCAGAAATGTTTCAAAAAGTGGGTGCACTGTCAGATTGAGAATAACTGTTGAATCGCACCCATTGACGTCTGGCAGAATATCAGTGTAAGTGCCTGAAGAAGTGTAAATACTTGTACCAACAGTATAAGAATCCCCGTCACAAATTTCTTCGTTCAGCAATGTTTCAAAAAGTGGATGCACTGTCAGATTGAGAATAACTGTTGAATCGCACCCATGGACGTCTGTCAGAATATCTGTGTAAGTTCCTGAAGTGGTGTAAACACTCGAGCCAATTGTATAAGAATCGCCATCACAGATTTCTTCATTGACTACTGTTTCAAAAAGGGGATGAACGGTCAGATTTAAAATAACAGTGGAATCACAACCATTTACATCCGGCAAGATATCTGTGTAAGTTCCGGAAGTGGTGTACACACTTGCACCAACTGTATAAGAATTTCCATCACAGATTTCCTCATTCAGCACCGTTTCAAAAAGGGGATGAACTGTCAGATTCAAAATTACCGTCGAATCGCATCCATTGATGTCAGGTAGAATATCTGTGTAAGTACCTGAAATAGTGTAAATACTTGTGCCAACTGTAAAATTATCATCTTCACAGATTTCTTCATTCAGCACTGTTTCAAAAAGTGGATGAACAGTAAGAGTCAGAATAACAGTCGAGTCGCACCCATTAACATCTGGCAGAATGTCTGTGTATGTGCCTGAAGTAGTGTAAAAACTTGTACCGACTGTATAAGAATCCCCGTCACAAATTTCTTCATTCAGCACCGTTTCAAAAAGTGGATGAACTGTCAGGTTGAGAAAAACTGTTGAATCGCACCCATTGATGTCAGGAAGAATATCTGTGTAAGATCCGGAAGTTGTGTATACACTTGAGCCGACTGTGTAAGAATCACCGTCGCAAATTTCTTCGTTCAGCAAAGTTTCAAAAAGTGGATGCACAGAAGAGTCAGAATAACAGTCGAGTCGCAACTATTTACATCTGGCAGAATATCTGTGTAGGTCCGGAAGTTGGTATACACTTGGCCGACTGTGTAAGAATCACCGTCGCAAATTTCTTCGTTCAGCAAAGTTTCAAAAAGTGGATGCACAGTAAGAGTCAGAATAACAGTCGAGTCGCAACTATTTACATCTGGCAGAATATCAGTGTAAGTACCGGAAGTAGTGTAGACACTTGAACCCACTGAATAAGAATTCCCATCGCAGATTTCTTCAGTCAGGATTGTTTCAGAGAGTGGATGAACTGTTAAATTCAAAATGATTGTTGAATCGCAACCATTGACGTCTGGCAGAATAACTGTGTAAGTTCCTGAAGTAGTGTAGACATTTGTGCCAACAGTATAAAAATCCCCGTCACAGATTTCCTCATTGAGCACAGTTTAAAAAAGTGGATGAACAGTAAGAGTCAGAATAATAGTCGAATCGCACCCATTTACATCCGGCAGAATATCGTGTAAGTTCCTGAAGTAGTGTAAACACTTGTGCCACTGTGTAAGAATCTCCCGTCAGATTTCTTCATTCAACACTGTTTCAAAAGTGGATGAACAGTTAGAGTCAGAATAATAGTCGAGTCGCAACCATTTACATCGGCAGAATGTGTGTAAGTTCCGAAGTAGTGTAAATACTTGTGCCGACTGTTAAGAATCCCCGTCACAATTTCTTCGTTCAGCAGTTAGGTGAACGCTAAATTCAAATGATTGTTGAATCGCACCCATTTACATCCGAAATCTGTGTAAGTACCTGAAGAAGTGTAAATACTTGTGCCCACTGTGTAAGAATCTCCGTCACAGATTTCTTCATTCAACACTGTTTCAAAAAGTGGATGAACAGTAAGAGTCAGAATAATAGTCGAGTCGCAACCATTTACATCCGGCAGAATATCTGTGTAAGTACCTGAAGTAGTGTAAATACTTGTACTGACTGTATAAAAATCCCCGGAACTGTTAAATTCAAAATGATCGTAGTCGCACCCATTAACATCCGGCAGAATGTCTGTGTATATGCCTGAGGTAGTGTAAAAACTTGTACCGACTGTATAAGAATCCCCGTCACAAATTTCTTCGTTCAGCATCGTTTCAAAAAGTGGATGAACAGTAAGAGTCAGAATAACAGTCGAGTCGCAACCATTTACATCCGGCAGAATGTCTGTGTAAGTTCCTGAAGTAGTGTAAATACTTGAGCCGACTGTATAAGAATCCCCGTTACAGATTTCTTCATTCAGCACCGTTTCAAAAAGTGGATGAACAGTAAGAGTCAGAATAACAGTCGAGTCGCACCCATTGACATCTGGCAGAATGTTGGTATAAGTTCCTGTAGTATTATAAACACTTGTGCCGACTGTGTAAGAATCTCCGTCACAGATTTCCTCATTCAGCACTGTTTCAAAAAGTGGATGAACAGTAAGAGTCAGAATAACAGTCGAGTCGCACCCATTTACATCCGGCAGAATGTCTGTGTAAGTACCTGAAGTAGTGTAAATACTTGAGCCGACTGTATAAGAATCCCCGTCACAAATTTCTTCGTTCAGCAAAGATTCAGAGAGTGGATGGACTGTTAAATTCAAAATGATCGTTGAATCGCACCCATTAACGTCCGGCAAAATGTCTGTGTAAGTTCCTGAAGTAGTGTAAATACTTGAACCGACTGTATAAGAATCCCCGTCACAAATTTCTTCGTTCAACAAAGTTTCAAAAAGCGGATGCACAGTCAGATTCAAAATCACTGTCGAATCGCAACCATTGATATCAGGTAAAATATCTGTGTAAGTACCTGAAGTAGTGTAAATACTTGTGCCGACAGTGTAAGAATCCCCGTCACAAATTTCTTCGTTCAGCACTGTTTCAAAAAGTGGATGAACTGCTAAATTCAAAATGATTGTTGAATCGCACCCATTTACATCCGGCAAAATATCTGTGTATGTACCTGAATTAGTGTAAATACTTGAACCGACTGTATAAGAATCCCCGTCACAAATTTCTTCGTTCAGCAAAGTTTCAAAAAGTGGATGAACTGCTAAATTCAAAATGATTGTTGAATCGCACCCATTTACATCCGGCAAAATATCTGTGTATGTACCTGAAGTTGTGTAAATACTTGAGCCTACTGTATAAGAATCTCCGTCGCAGATTTCTTCATTCAACACAGTTTCAAAAAGTGGATGCACAGTTAAATTTAAAATAACAGTTGAATCACAGCCATTGACATCTGTCAAAATATCAGTGTAAGTTCCGGAAGTCGTGTAAACACTTGAACCCACAGAATAAGAATCACCATCACATATTTCTTCGTTGAGCAGGGTCTCAAGTAGTGGATGCACAATTAATACAGTAATTACAGTTGAATCGCATCCATTAACATCAAGAAGGACATCCATATATGCTCCTGCAATATTGTAGGTGCTAGTACCAACAGAAAAAGATTCTCCATCACAGATTTCCACGAGTTGAATAGTCGGTGATAAGGGATTCACTAACAAATTTAAAATTATCGTAGAATCACATCCATTAACATCCTGTAGAATATCTGTGTAATTTCCTGTAGTAGTATAAACACTTGTGCCAACTGTGTATGTATCTCCATCGCAAATTTCTTCATTCAACACAGTTTCAAATAGTGGATGAACAGTAAGAGTCAGAATAACAGTCGAGTCGCAACCATTTACATCCGGCAGAATGTCTGTGTAAGTTCCTGAAGTTGTGTAAATACTTGAGCCGACTGTATAAGAATCTCCGTCGCAGATTTCTTCATTCAACACAGTTTCAAAAAGTGGATGAACTGTCAAATTCAAAATCAAGGTTGAATCGCACCCATTGATATCGGGTAAAATATCTGTGTAAGTTCCTGAAATTGTGTAGACACTTGTTCCAACTGTGTATGAATCTCCATCGCAAATTTCTTCATTCAGCACGGTCTCGAAAAGTGGATGCACTGTCAGATTCAAAATGATGGTTGAATCACAACCATTGACATCCGGTAGAATGTCTGTAAAGGTTCCTGAAGTAGAATAAACACTAGTTCCTACATTGTAAGAATCGCCCTCGCAGATTTCCTCATTGAGGACGGTTTCGAAAAGAGGATGAACTGTAAGATTAAGGTGAACCACTGAATCACATCCAAGGCTGGTCCAAAGCGTATCTATGTATGAGCCGGATGAATCATATGTACTGAATCCTACATGATAAACCTCTCCGTCACAGATCTCTTCGTTCAATAAAGTTTCTGCAGTCGGGTGAACAGTCAAATGTAAAGTAAATAAGCTATCACATCCCTGGATTGTTTGGAATGCTATATCATATGTTCCACTAGTGGAAATCATATCACCGTGAAAATCATAAAATTCACCATCACAAATTGAAGTGGTGATTGTATCTGAATAGGATGGATTGACTGTTAAGTGCAGCATATAAGTACTGTCACATCCCTGAGAATTTGGAAAAACTACTGGATGGCTGCCTGCTTCAGTAAATGACTGGCCGTGAAAATAATATTCTTCCCCCTGGCAGATAGTTGCATAAGATTCTGAATAAAATGTGTCAATGACATTAAGATCCAGCAGAATTATGCTGTCACAATGAATTCCATCATAAGGATTTAGAGTGTAAACTCCGGATTGGTTATAAGTTTGTCCAAAATAATTTACACTTTCTCCTTCGCATATTTCGTCAATATATATTTCGACAACGGTAACAGGCTGAACGATAACAGTCACGATTGCCAGGAGTAAAATATTGGGCTCTTCATATGTTACAATAACATCATATATACCTGCTTCATGAAAAAAGGATTCGATATATTGAACTGTATCACCTTCACATATAATAAAGGTAAGATAAATGGTATCGGTGACCGGGATTGCAGTATATAAGGAGCTGAGAAGATCTGGTGATTCTCGTTTTTCTACATTACTATGATGGAAATTGGGGCAGCTTGAAGAGTATTCGAGCTAAACAAAAGGAATAACAGGGTGAAATGTATCAGCTGCCTCATATCCGGTTCATTAAATTGATCAGAACTGAGGCAATAAAATCTTGAAATTACATTAAATGTAATAGGTGCTAATTGCAACAGCTGAATCAAAAGAAAAATGAAAATGAATTGAAAGCGAGGAATCCAAAGCATTTGGCTTTGAATAGAAGCAGGCTTTCTACTGCACTTGATAAAGATTGTCAGGTTATTTCCGAAAGATAGAAGTCATTATCCCATTTGTTGGGAATAATTGGAGTCTATTTTGTGATAAATATATATTTAAATGTGATTCATGTCAATAGCAAGCATTAAATAATTTCGAAAAAATCAAAATTAATTTTTTGTCAAACATGATTTTACGTTTAAAAGCGCTTCCATACCACTACTTTAGCAGTTGCAGTTATGCCTTTACTGTCTCTTAGTTCAACAAGATACCAGCCTGCTTTCAGTTGTGAAGGGACTTGAAGTGAAGGGGCGTTTTCGTATATTTCAACATCTTGCTGATGTAAAATTTTGCCATTTAAATCTATCCAGCGGAAATTGGCCATACCTGAACTGACGCCGCTGAGTTCAAGATTGATGGATTGACCGGGAAAGATAGGATTTGGATATAAAGTCATTCCCGGAGCTGAGTTTTCCTTTTCAGGAATCAGCTTAATGCTGGTAATCACAGAATCTATCGAACAATCAAAGAAGTCAGGATCACATCCATATCCGGGAATTCTTAAAAGCCAAATATCTTTGTTATTGAATGATTGGCTTACCTCCAGATCACCGACAAATGTCAAAGCTCCAGTATTATCTTCTACGAAATCTACCAGCCATAAGGCACTGCGATTAGGAGCCTCATGAAGTGGAAAGCCATAGCAGTAAATCAGATTCCCTTGTTCCGAATACCTGGCTATAAGTCCTAAACGTTCAATGCCTTTCTGCCAGCTACCGCAAACAACAAAGTCTCCATTACTAACAGTTTTACCTGAATAAACTTCAAGCCAGTTTCCTTTAGGTAAATACATTATACGTTCCCACATAAGATTTCCTTCAATGTCCAGCATCCCGGTAATCATGGTTGGGTTCTGAATTTCTTGCCAATCATAACCCGCAGCTTCAATTTCTTCAAATTCCAGGATTCGTGAACTTGCAAAATATATGCTGGAAGTATCTTTAGTAAATCCGATTGGATTATATTCATAAGCCAATCCATCCTGTGCATTGTCTATTCTTTTTTTAAAATCAAGTTCCTTGTCTATAAATATAATATGAGAGGAAGAAAAAGCATCGCCATACCAATCTCGTAAAGAAAATATATAACCTGAATCATTCTCAATTATATTGTGAGCATATAAATACTCCACTCGAGACCCTACTTTATCAAAGTCTTCAATAACTACATTCTGTTTCAATACTGATCCGTCTGGATTGCAAAGTATTGCAAAAACATCATATTCGGAATTAGCTTTCACGGTTCCCCCAATAATCAGCCATTCACCATTATCACTCCTATACAATACTCTCGGATAAACTGTGCGCCAGTCAGGCCGGGCCCAATCGTAATTTCTCATAAATAAACTGTCTCCACCTAAAGACGTTGCATAAACTCTGATTTGATGAATTGAGTCTCTGTGTTTTAATAGTTGAAAAACTGTATCACCTGACATTAAAATTGTATTAGTTCCATCGGGTCTAACTAAATTTACTTTAAATAAAAAAGTAGAGAGGGTGTCTCCATTTTGATGAATATGCATCCATCCAAAGTTAAATGTTAAGTCTGTACTGCTTCTGAATTGAAGCAAATTTGATGAATCATCAACTTCTATAATTCCATGTGCAAACTCTGCAAACACTTCTTTGCTCAATAATTTAGAATAAAATTCTTGTGCCAATAATTGGTTACTAAATATCATCCAAAAAAGAAACACCCTCATATCTTCTATTATTTTTGAATGAATAATGGAAAAGTGCCGATTAACATTACATCTCCATTAATTGCTAAGATATATAAAACAGAATTGAAGGCAAGCCGTAAATGCTGAATTTAAATATAATAACCTTCTAACCTCCTCAACATCTCAACTGTCTCTTCCCCGGCTGTTATCGATTAACCATTTAACCGATTCCCCGATTAAACGCGAATCCATTTGCACAATTGAAATGGATTGATTTACTTTAGACAAAATTCAAGATAATGGCCAAAAGAAAACAAAGCTCCGCAATTATACGCAAGCCCCGCAGTAAGAAAACACAACAAAAAAAGTTTTTCGCAATAGTAGCTGTAGTTACGCTGATCGTACTATTATTATTGTATCTCGTTTATTCATCAGCCGGCTAATTTTATTAAATTATTATTTGATAGCATTTTACGCATGCAAAATATATTTAATTTAATATCTTTTATCTGATTATCTGAGCCTACTTTTCATATGCATTCAGTGCCACTTCCGGTGCTACCGGCCTATTATTTACCTGATGCATTTTTCTTCTATTTGGGAATGCAGAGTAAGGTCATTTTGATTGAAGCAAATGAAAATTATCAGAAAAATTCCTTCCGGAACAGATGTGATATACTTTCTGCTAATGGTCCACTTTCTCTTAGTGTGCCGCTGCGCAAGGGAAAAATACTGCAATGCCTGTGCACGAAGTAGAAATTGCTTTCGATATGCCCTGGCACAAAAAGCATTGGCAGGCTATTCGATCTGCTTATGGAAGTGCTCCATTTTTTGAGCATTATGAAATGCAGATCAAGGATACTTTGCTGAATCCTCCTCCTTTGCTGTTCGATTTTAATTTATCTCTGATTCAATTGCTGATTAAATTATCGGGATTGGAGATTCAGGTTTCATTGACCGATACATTTGAAAAGGAATATGACCCTGCATTGTATCTGGATTTGAGAGCGGCGAAAAAATATCAGGACTATAAATCTTCTATCTCATTTCCATCATATGAGCAGGTATTTTCTGACAAATTTGAATTTCAGGCCGGACTTTCATTTCTGGATATGCTGATGTGTCAGGGGCCTTATGCGAAGAGGGTGCTTGTGGGGATGGGAGCTATTAAATAGTAATTTTAGACACAGAAGGATTTACCATTCGATGAGAGAATACACAGTAAGCCATGATTTCAGATTTCAGGTTTCAGCGGTTTCAGATTTTAGATTTAAAACAGCCCAAAAGCATCTATTTTTCTGTAGGATTTGGTGTAGAATTATCCAAATTGGATTGTAAATAAAGCTTTGCAAATCAGCATTGTGCAAAAATGTTGTAAATATGAGCCAGCGCAATATCTGTTAATTCTATTTTATAATTTCCTATAAGTTTTTAGGGTCAATTCTTATTCTGTTTTTACTTGCCTTAGCTTCTAATACCATTTTTACAAAATCTTCATTGTAATTATCTTTTGCTTCTGTATTATCAATCAATTCAATTGCTTTACTTTCCTTTGCTGTTGCACGTAACAATTCAAGAATAGCTTTGCCTATGCGAATTCTTTCATCAATTCTAATTCTGAAGGTTGCCATTAGTGATAATGAATATAGTAGTGTTGAGGTATGTAAAGATTTAAACTGTAGATTCAATTATAAATTTATAAACTTTAAAATCGATTCTTTTATAATTGAGGTAACTGAATTTGTTAATTTTGTGTTGTATGATATGACAGTTAATTTTTTGGCATATTCGGTGATAATGTTTTAATAATGTTCATCTTATGGAAAATACAATCTTAATCCAGATAACCAATGAAAAGGCAATGAAGCTTTTATATGAGTTACAAGAGCTAAATTTAATAAAAGTTTTAAAGGAGAATTTCAAACCTTCCGACACCAAGATTTCTAAAAAATATAGAGGTGTATTCAGTAGTGAAGATGCCAAAAGCTTTAATGAACATACACAGACAATGCGAAACGAATGGGACAATATTTAATTGATAATAACATTGTCTCTGGTTTTTTCTCGGAACTTTTTTCTGAAAGTGCCATGAATTTTTTATCGGGAGTTATTGACATGACTCCTAATATTTCAATTATTACTCAAATAGAGGCACTTTCGTGGATAAATGCTGACAAAGAGAAAGAGGCAATTGTTAAATCTTTTATTAATGATTGTAATATTCTACCGCTCTCCCACGAAGTTGTGGAGCAATGTATCAAAATAAGAAGGTCTCGTAAAATTAAAATTCCTGATGCAATACTAGCAGCGACAGCAATTGTTTATGATTTAAGTTTGTTAACAAATGATCGTGATTTCAATAACATTTTAAATCTAAGAGTGATTTCTCTTGATCCAATGTAACATTTTCAAATCCTTTTTCCTTCATCCACATTTCTCTCCCCAAAAACACATAGCATTTCCTCCACTTCCTTACTTTTGAGTAAGAATAACAAATAGGCGACAACAATGACTTTTAAGAGAATAGCGGTTGGGGGATATTTGAGTACCTTGTTTTTAATTTTATTTTGCGCTTGCGGAGGGAATAAATCAGATGAATGGACAGGTGTATTGCTTCCTGTAGAAGAGGATTCCACTGATCCACATACTTACAGCCAAGCGGAGATTGCAGTGATTACTCACATGAATCTGGATTTGACTGTTAATTTTAATGCACAAAAGCTGGAAGGATCGGTCACTTATCAGATCAAACACGATAAAGCATCTGAAATCATATTAGATACCCGTGGCTTGAAAATCAAACAAGTCACACTGGGAGAGCAGGAAAGTGAAACCTCTTTCAATGTGAGTGCTGAAGATTCAATTAAAGGTTCATCGTTAACTATTCCTTTGGCTCCATTGACAAGGGTCGTTAAAATTTATTACGAAACAACGGATAAAAGCGCCGCTTTGCAATGGCTAACTCCTCAGCAGACAGCAGACAAAATTCATCCTTTCCTATACACACAGGGCCAGCCTATTCTGACCCGTACCTGGATACCTACTCAGGATAGTCCCGGGATTCGTTTTACTTATGAAGCTACTATTCGCACTTTGCCCGGATTGATGGCAGTGATGAGTGCTGAAAATCCGCGACAAAAAACTGCAGATGGAGTCTATGCTTTTAAACAAACCAATCCAGTACCTGCCTACTTAATTGCGCTGGCATCAGGAGACTTTCAATTTGCTGAAACAGGACCCAGGACCGGGGTTTATGCAGAGCAATCTTTACTTCAGGCTGCAGCCACAGAATTCAGTGATACAGATAAAATGCTGAATGTAGCAGAGAAAATGTATGGAACTTACAATTGGGGACGCTATGATTTGTTGGTGCTTCCACCTAGTTTTCCTTTCGGTGGCATGGAAAATCCATGCCTCACATTTGCTACTCCAACAATTATTGCAGGCGACAAATCACTGACTACGCTTGTTGCTCATGAACTGGCTCATTCCTGGTCCGGTAATCTGGTGACAAATGCCACATGGAATGACCTTTGGCTGAATGAAGGTTTTACCGTTTATTTTGAGCGCAGGATTATGGAAGAAGTATATGGAGCTGATTTTACAGAAATGTTAAACTTGCTTACATATAATAATCTGAAGACTCTTATTACTAAAATGGGTAAAGATCATCCTGACACGCGATTGAAAGTTGATTTGGAGGGTCGCAATCCAGATGATGGATTGACCCGAATTCCTTACGATAAGGGATTTCTTTTTATTGAAATCTCTGGAGCAATTGGCAGGGCGAAAAACATTTGATGCATTTCTGTCACAATATTTTAAAGATCAAGCTTACAAAAGCATTCAGACGGGACAGTTTATCTTATATGCACAGGAGAAATTGTTGAAAGCCAATAAGCTGGAATTTGATTTGAATAAATGGATTTACACTACCGGGCTTCCTGCGGATTGTCCGGTTCCTCAGTCGGATAGATTCGAAAAAGTAGAAGAACAAATGAATGCTTTTGTTGCAAAGAATGATTTAAAGAAACTGGAAGCCAAAGATTGGTCTGCCCAGGAATGGATTCATTTTATCAAATTGCTTCCCAGAGATTTGAGTGCAGAGCATATGGAAAATCTGGATAGATCTTTCAATCTGAGCAATTCCCGCAATACTGAAATTCAGGCAGTTTGGTATGAACTGGCCATTTACAATGGATACAGTTCGAATATTCGGGAAAGTATCTCAGACTTTCTCATCAAAGTAGGTCGGAGAAAATATATCAGTCCACTTTACAATGCCTTAAAAGAGACGGATCAATACGAATTAGCCAGGAGTATTTATTCCAAAGCCAGACCCAATTATCATAGTATTTCACAACAGACGCTGGATCAGATGCTGGATTATTAGAGTTAAGCTTCGCAGTTGTATTGTTCGTGGAAGGTGATGTCCCGGCTGCGCTGCGCTTCGCCGGGGTGATGTCTTTCTTCGGCTACGCCTCGAAAGGTGATGTCTTTTTGTTTGCTTCAGCTTCGCTGAGAAAACAAAAAGGTGATGTGTAAGTCCTTAGATAGCGAGCGTAGCCTCGCTACGGAGCTTGCGGTTGAGCGGTGAGTTTTGGGTTTGAGTCTGTAGGTGTGATGGGGTTAAATTAATTTCAAAACTCAAGGCCTCAACTTACCCAAAATCTAAACCATGAAACTAAGCACATGCTCCGATTTTCCTCACAGGAAACTCAGCTTCGCTTCGAAACAAAAAGGTGATGTGCATGCGGAGCTTGCGGTTGAGCGGTGAGTTTTGGGTTTGAGTCTGTTCGAGTTTGAGCTTGTTGGTTTTGTATTCTTCACTCCCACAAACTCACACTCCCAGCTCTGAACCCAACCGTGAGCTCCGCTCACACATCACCTTGCTTCTAATGAGGCATAGCCGAAAATAGAAGCAAGACATCACTTCTTACTGGCGTAGCCGGGAAGAAACATCACCTGGCAAGCCGGAGGCGCAGCAAGACATCACCTCGAAACGAGGAAACCAGCTTTAGAAGTCCAAAACAATTTCCTCCCATACCCCGTTTTACAATTTCAGAGTTAACACTAAACTGTATCTTTGTTTAATAATGAATCAACGTAATCATATTACTGCCATGATAAAGACTGCACTCAGCTTCGCTGTGATGTTGGTCTTTCTGTGTGGGTACGCAATTAAATATGGTCACGAATACGGACTCATACTTCCTCACCAAGCTGAGACACATAAGCATGTCTGCAATCATCCTCATCATCAGCATGATAATCAGGATGAAGATGGAGACAGCGCTGAAGATTGCGTAATCTGTGCTTTCGATTTCATTTCCCAGGTTCCTGAAACCTGCGAATTCAGCGATTTACATTTGCCTGTTTTTGGCAAGACTACAGCAAACTTTGAGTTAGATCTATACACATCTGAACCTCACAAACTTCTTTCCGGTCGCGGTCCCCCTGCCATCATTTCCTAAGACGTCTTTCTCTTTCTTTTTTAACATCAGTCTTATGAATGATGCGTTTAATTATATTTTGGACCCTCTTTGGAGTCCTTTCCATATTTAATATACTGTCTGCCCAGGATTGTAAATTGAGTCTCAGCGGTGTCGTTCGCGATGCACATACCGGAGAGCCGGTGGCATTTGCAGACGTCTTTTTAGAGGGTACTGCAAAAGGAGTGGCAACGAATGATCAGGGAAAATTTTTGCTGGAAAATGTTTGTCCGGGTATTTATCAGTTGGTAGCCAGTCATATTGGTTGTGAACATTTTGTAAAGGATATTTTATTAGTAAAGGATACAATTTTGGAAATCCTTCTGGAAGAACATGCTTATGAAATTGATCATGTGATGATTCATGCAGAGAAACCATCTTATACAGGCCCTGCAGCGCAGAATCAACTAAGCGGGGCTGATTTACTCTCAAGACAGGGACAGTCACTTGCGCAGGCACTGGATGGTATTCCCGGAGTTCAAATGCTTCAAACCGGATCGGGGGTTGCCAAGCCCATCATCCAGGGAATGCACAGCAACAGAATTCTGATACTCAATAATGGAATTCGTCAGGAAGGTCAACAATGGGGAGCAGATCATGCTCCTGAAATAGATCCCTTCATTGCCAGAAATATCACAGTGGTCAAAGGTGCATTAGGTGTGCGATATGGACCGGATGCAATAGGCGGGGTGATCATTGTGGAACCGGGTTCACTTTTTCAGCAGGATGCTTTGGGAGGAGAAGCAATTTTATCGGGTGCAAGTAATGGTCGGGCAATGGGACTTTCAGCTTCTTATACCGGCAAAATTACGAAGAATGATACCTGGCGATATCGTTTACAGGGTTCTATGAGAAAAGCAGGCAATGCCAGAACTCCGGATTATTTCCTGGAAAATACAGGACTGGAAGAGTATAATTTCTCCCTATCCACATCTATGAGAAAACAAAACTCAGGACTGGATCTGTACTATAGCTTGTTCAATGCCAAAGTAGGTATTATGGCAGCTTCTCATATCCACAATATTACTGACCTGAAACTTGCGATAGAAAGAGGGCGACCTGAAGGAGATGGAGAATTTTCGTATTCTATTGGAAGACCGATGCAAAGAGTGCAGCATCATCTATTGAAGGCTTCTTATTGGTGGTTGACAAATAACGGCAATAAATGGGCCATTACCAGTGGAACTCAATATGATGATCGGAATGAATTTGATGCGCACAGACCTTACAATGAGCTTTTGGATAATGTCCCAAATCTTATTTTGCAAATGAGCTCTCAGTCGATGGATTTTTCATTTGAAGAAAAAGTAAAACAAGGCTGGACCATGAATGCAGGAATACAAGGAATGGTACAGATGGCATCCACACCAAGAGGTCGTTTGATTCCCTCATTCAGCAGTTGGAATACCGGAATTTTTATCACAGAACGCTGGAAGAAAGCAGGATTACCAATAGATGCAGAGTTGGGATTGCGATATGATATGAGGTTTGTTCAATTATTAACTCCGCCTCGTGGGTCTGAAGATTTACCTTCACAGCGATTTGGTAATGTATCATGGAGTGCGGGTATTAATTATCGAATTGCATCTTCTACATTTTTACAATTTCATCTTTCGAATGCCTGGCGTGCACCCAATGTCAATGAAAGTTTTGCACACGGGGTGCATCATGGAACTGCTTCGTATGAAATCGGGAATCCGAACCTCAGAAAGGAGGTAGCTTACAATAGTGCTCTGGTGCTCAAGTCGGCAAAAGCCGATAGCTGGCAGTTTCAGTCTGAATGGTTTTACTACCGGATTAATAACTATATTTTTTCAATGCCTGATACTGTTCCTACATTGACCATCAGAGGTGCATTTCCAACCTTCCGGTATGATCAGACGGATGCTGATTTGTATGGTTGGAATCTTAGCGCGCAAGTTCATTTGTCAAATGGGTTTTGGTTGAAGAATAGTACATCCATTCTTTTTGCACAAAACAGAGAACTGAATCAACCATTAATTTGGATCCCAGCCAACAGAACTGAGATGGAATTACTTTGGAAAAGCCATTCGGACACATCCGGATTTAATATTCAGCCCGGAATCAGAGTTCAGTATGTAGCTGCCCAAACCAGAATACCTGAGGCTGGAGATTACCTGCCACCACCAGGTGCTTATTTGTTACTGCATGCACGTGTTAGTGGTGAATCAAGTTTGTTTGGCAGAAAGTGGATATGGAGTCTTCAGGCACGAAACATTCTCAATACACGATACAGAGACTATCTCAACAGACTCAGATACTTTTCAGATGAGACTGGCAGAAATATTCAATTTCACATCAAAACATTCTTTTAATATATATTTAAATAATTAATTATGAATACTTTGTCTAAATTTTTATTTTTATTTATTGCTGTCATCAGTCTGACTTTATCTGCGTGCCACAAATACCATGATCAGGATGAAGAAGAACTAATTACTACTGTTCGGCTGAAATTCACTCCGGCTACTGGACCTGTATTAACCTACTCATGGCAGGATTTGGATGGAGCAGGAGGGAATGCTCCAACTATCCCGACTATTAATTTAGCAGTAAATACTGTCTATTCTGTTGAACTTGAATTGTTGAATGAAAGTGAAACACCGGCAGATAATATCACTGAAGAAATTCAGGCAGAAGCTGAGGAGCATTTATTTGTCTTTAATTCAACCACTTCCGGTTTATCAATTTTAATCACAGACAAAGATCGCAACAACAATGATCTGGGTTTGCAATCCACATGGACCACCACTAATGCTGTTAGCGGAAATGTAAATATTGTCTTAAAACATAATCCCGATAAGACAGCTACTAATCCGGCTGTGACAGGATCAACTGATATTGATGTCACTTTTCCTGTGCTTATTGAATAATAAATCCTGACTTTGAAACTTGCATGGTGGTGGTGCGGCAATTTGCTTCATCACCACTTTTAATTACTGTGATAATTGTGAATTGTGATTATCTGTTCAACACCTTCGGAGTTGAAATCCTTTAAATGCTGACACCCCGCACTTTCGTGCGGGGCTACCCGCTGGATATGCCCACTTCGGGGCATTAAATCCATTTCACTAATAAGGGAAGTAGAGTGTGAATCAACCTGTAGCGATTCATTTTTATTGGAAAACAATCATAAGCCCCAGAAGTCATTGGATGGTGAAGGGATTAAGGCGCATGCAGCGCGTGAATACAATGAACCTCGCGGAACCTCGCTACGGATTGGAAACCAACGATTATCCCCAATTTATATTTACAATTTCAAATGGAAATATACATAAAGCCCCCGAGTGGCGAAACGAGCCCGGATGAAAATCTACAACCCCGAATGGGGTTGAACAAATGCCTCGTGTTCAGAGCTTTTTCCCAGATTAGAAACCAACGATTATCCCCAATTTATATTTACAATTTCAAGTGGAAATATTCAGAAAAGCCCCAAGTGGGCGTAAAACGGTTAGCCCCGGATGAAAATCCGGGGTAAAATGTTTCATCTTTAAACAACCCCGAATGGGGTTGAACAAAAGCTCGTGTTCAGAGCAAATATTTTTCATCGAACAGATTAGAAACCAACGATTATCCCCAATTTATATTTACAATTTCAAGTGGAAATATTCAGAAAAGCCCCCGAAGTGGGGCGGAAACCAACGGTTAGCCCCGGATGAAAATCCGGGGTAGATATTGCATTTGAAACAACCCCGAATGGGGTTGAACAAATGCCTCGTGTTCAGAGCATATATTTTTCATCGAACAGATTAGAAACCAACGATTATCCCCAATTTATATTTACAATTTCAAGTGGAAATATTCAGAAAAGCCCCGAAGTGGGGCGTAAACCAGTTAGCCCGGATGAAAACGGGGTAAAATGTTTCAACTTTAAACAACCCCGAAAGGGGTTGAACAAATGCATCGTGTTCAGAGCATATATTTTTCATCGAACAGATTAGAAACCAACGATTATCCCCAATTTATATTTACAATTTCAAGTGGAAATATTCAGAAAAGCCCCCGAAGTGGGGCGTAAACCAACGGTTAGCCCCGGATGAAAATCCGGGGTAAAATGTTTCATCTTTAAACAACCCCGAATGGGGTTGAACAAATGCATCGTGCTCAGAGCAAATATTTTTCATCGAACTGGATATCATGCTCCTTTAATATGCTCATGTATTCTTCGAGGAAAGTTACTTTTTTATGATGCTCCTCCTGACCCTTTACATAATCGATTAAATTTTGCCTGTCATTCCTTGAATATGTAAATCCTCCATATCCTTCCTGCCAACCATGAAAGTTCGGGATCAAATTTTCATTCTTAATGAAATATGAAGTTCCAATTTTTAAATCTTTGACAAAATTGGAAAGTGAAATACCTGGATGAAGACTGGTTACAATATGAATGTGATCCTCCACACCATTTATAATATATACATGGCAGTTTTTGTTTTGTATAATCCCTGCCATGTAACTGAAAATTCTGCTTCTATGAGGTTGTAATAATACAGGTTCTCTATTCTTAGTCGAATAAATAATTTGATAAAGTATTTGAGTGAAAGTGCTCATCATATGAAAATCTAAAGTGAAAAAAGGAGATTTACTAGTCAAAGTAATAATCTAATCTTGAAAACAATAGATTGCGGACAAAAAAAGATAATTGTTTTTCATAAATGCTTTTTGTTCAACACCTTCGGAGTTGAAATCCTCTACTTAATTCGACCCCGCACTTCGTACGGGGTTAACCGTTGGATATGCCCACTTCGGGGCATTAAATCCATTTTCTTGAGAAGGGCAATAGAGTATGAATCAATCAGTAGCGATTCATTTTTATTTGAAAACAATCTTTAGCCCCCGAAGTGGGGCGGAAACCAACGGCTAGCCCCGGATAAAAATCCGGGGTAAAATATTGCATTTATAAACAACCCCGAATGGGGTTGCACAAATGCCACGTGTTCAGAGCAAATATTTTTCATCGAACTGGATATCATGCTCCTTTAATATGCTCATGTATTCTTCAAAGAAAGTTACTTTTTTATGATGCTCCCTTTTTGTTCAACACCTTCGGAGTTGAAATTCATTAAATGCTGATACCCCGCACTTTCGTACGGGGCTAACCGTTGTATATGCCCACTTCGGGGCATTAAAATATTCAGTGAAGCCCCCGAAGTGGGGCGGAAACCAACGGCTAGCCCCGGATAAAAATCCGGGGTAGAATATTGCATCTGTAAACAACCCCGAATGGGGTTGCACAAATGCCTCGTGTTCAGAGCATATATTTTTCATCGAACTGATTAGAAACCTAACGATTATCCTCAAAAAGTTATATTTACAATTTCAAGACTGGAAAATTCATTCAGAATACCCCTAGCCCCGAAGAGGGGCGGAAACCAACGGTTAGCCCCGGATGAAAATCCGGGGTAAATAATAACATCTCTATCCAACCCCGAATGGGGTTGAACAAATACGGATATTACATGAATATTCAATTTGGGATTAATTTGCAGCACCTGCTAATTAACTTATATAAATCTGCAGTTTACAATATCATATCGATCCTTTAAATATCACATTCTGCTTACAAAGAAAACTTCAGCAATACATACATTTTCATATTGAATACAGTACTTTTGCCGCTCGTAGACATAGGGTTTTGTATAAAAATTTAGATGCAAATACTTTAGTCAACCACTTATCATTTGAAGTTTTAAAATAATTTAACATTATGAAATCTCTGAATCCATTCAATATTGTATTAGCTATTGCAATTGTAATTCTATATTTTCTTCATTTTGCCGGATCAGGAAAAAAATCTGAAACTGCTGTTACTGAAGTAGCAGAAGATGAAATGATTTATTATGTAAATGTTGATTCATTGAATAGTAAACTGGATTTTCTCGCTGAAAAGCAAGAGGTTTTGGGGAAGAAAGAACAGGACGCAGACAAGTTACTTCGCGATAAAGGCGCTAAACTGGAAAGAGATATCATGGCATATCAGAGAAGAGCACAGTCAGGGGAGTTAACTCCAAAGCAGATGCAGGCCGAGGAAGCGAAGTTTACCAGATTACAACAAGAATTCATGGCTGAACGAGAAGCTATCACGAGTGCATTGCTGGCGGAAGGTCAGGCTACAAATAAAGAGTTAATGGACTTACTGAATAAGCATATCACTGAATTTGCAGAAGGCAAAAATATCAAAGCCATCTTTGCTTATTCAGAAGCCGGCAATATTCTTTATGCAGACAAGAAAACAGATATTACTGACTTGATGCTGGAGAAAATGAATAAGGAAAAATCCGGTACTGAAGAACCTGAACCTGCAGATACTTCTGCAGAGAAAAAAGATCAGTAAAAAAGATTATTTAAATAATAAATATGAAAGTAGCCCTCATTGCCCATGATGGCAAAAAGGCTGAATTAGTCACATTTGTTTTGCAAAACAAAGATTTATTCAGTGGGGTGACCCTTGTAGCGACATCGACGACCGGTGCGTACCTTGAATCTGCTGGTATGGTCGTCGAAAAAGTACTCAGTGGCCCTAAAGGTGGTGATGCTCAGATTGCTGCTATGGTAGCCACGCAGCAACTGGATATAGTATTCTTTTTCAGGGATCCCCTTGGAAAACACCCGCATGAACCGGATGTTCAGATGCTTATGCGAATTTGTGACGTGCATAATATTCCTTTAGCAACAAATCCGGCCGCTGCGATTTTGATGTTATCGGCGCTACATGAGTGATAGTTTTTAACACAAACTAATTTGACTTTGAGGAAGATACCATACTTTAGAGATATAACTAACGTATATTTATGTATGTATTCCACAAATAAACGCTCTTTAAAAAATTTCTTTTTGACGGCAGTTTTTACCGTTGTGATAACGAGTTTTATTTATTCTCAACCTGCCCCCATCTTCCCTTCCGACGATCATTACCATCCATCCCGCAAGATTGGAATGCAGAAGGTAGAAATCACAACAGTGGAAAATACTTACGACGTTATTCATCAATTTTTGGATATCGAAGTTGATCCCGCAATTCAGTACATAAAAGGTGTTGTTCATACAACTTTAGCTCATGGAAACATGCTGGAAGAGATCCAGATGAACATGAACCATTCGCTTTCTATTGATTCAATAATATGGGAAGGCAGAGCACTTGAGTATCAGCTGGAAGATCCACATATCATCAGAATATTATTTGATTCCATCCTTGAACCAGGAATTCTGAGAACCATAAGTGTCTATTATCAAGGTGCACCTGAAGTATCAGGTTTCGGTTCTTTTATCAAATCAACGCATAACAGTGTGCCGGTTTTGTGGACATTATCCGAGCCATATGGAGCCAAAGACTGGTGGCCTTGTAAGCAGGGACTGGAGGATAAAATTGATTCTCTGGATGTTCGTGTGAAAGTCCCTTCATTTAATAAAGTAGCGTCCAACGGATTACTTGCAGAAGTACTGGAAGGTGATGCTCATTCCTGGTATCACTGGAAGCACAGATATCCGATCGCAACTTATTTGGTGGCGATAGCAGTCACTAACTATGTAGAATTTACGGACACGGTACAATTATCAGCGGGCCCACTTGAGATCCTTAACTATGTTTATCCGGAAGACTTTGACAGATATTACTCTGAAACTAAAGCTGTAATTCCCATCTTTCATGTTCTGGATAGTCTCATCGGGCCTTATCCGTTTTCAGCAGAAAAATACGGTCATGCACAATTCTCATGGCCCGGTGGTATGGAACATCAGACCATGTCATTTATGGGCAGCTTTTCATTTGAACTGATTGCGCATGAATTGAGTCATCAATGGTTTGGTGATATGGTAACTTGTGGAAGCTGGCAGGATATTTTTCTCAATGAAGGATTTGCAACATATTTGACCGGAATTTGCGTAGAAAATTTGCTTGAGGAGCAATGGTGGGACAGATGGAAATCCGTGAGAAAGGATATTGTATTTGAAAAACCTGACGGGTCCATTTTTGTCAGTGATACCACTGAAGTTCCGGTCATTTTCAGCGGAAGACTTACGTATACCAAAGGGGCTTATCTGCTCCATATGCTCAGATGGATCATGGGGGACGAACCATTTTTCAAAACATTGCGGTCCTATTTAAATGATCCTGAAGTTCAATATGGATTTGCAAGAATGGATAATTTTATTGCTCATGCGGAGCAGGAATATGGTGCATCACTGGACTGGTTTTTTGAACCCTGGTATTATGGAGAAGGTCATCCAATTTATGAATTTGATTTTGTTGAGAAAATTGATGGCATTCAGGGCTCTATAATTCAGACTGGAAGTGCCCCACAGACGCCATTTTTCCGATTGCCATTACCCTTTGTTTTAAAATTTCAGGATGGAGATTCTACAGTAGTTTTGTGGAATGAGCATCCTGAAGAAGATTTTTTCATTTCAATTCCTCCTGAAAAAGTACTGATTGATATAGTGTTTGATCCCACGCATTGGATTTTGGGGCAGGTTGCCAGACTGAGTTCTACTAAGGATCAAAACTCTGCAGCAGCAGATATACAAATTCGCCCTAATCCTGTAAGTTCTGAAGTCCTGGTGCTCCTAACCAAAAGAACTGATGAATTAAAAACTTACCGACTAATTGATATGAATGGAAGAATCGTTGAGCAGGTGATTACTGCTGACAATTTCGTTCGCTGGAATCTGGGCCGACTGCCGGCCGGTTTGTATCAGTTGTCGGTCAGAAGTGATACTTTCAAAGTAGTTGATAAATTGGTGAAAGTGGACTGACCCGTTGTGTAAATGCGTTGCCACTCACAGGTGACGACATTGTACTCCAGGTGTTTCATTAGAGAGGCGCTGCCAAGTACGTGTGACGCCCCGGCACGGCTGCGCCTGGCCGGGGTGACGCCTTTTCATTGCTACGCAATAAAAAGGTGACGCCTCCGAATATTTTGAAAGGCTATGCCTTCAAAAATATTCGGAGGTGACGTTCTGGAGTTCATTTTGCCTACGGCAAAATCACTAGACGTTGGTTAAGTGGAGGCTTTTCAAATAGTGCTTCATTTTGCCTGAGGCAAAATGGGAGTCGCAATCTGAATCTGAGTCCCAAAATGTCGCTTATGCAAGGACGTCACTCATGTCATCGAAGATGGCATGAATGTCACCTTTTGCCGTAGGCAAAACACGCCTGTGCCGCATCATCTGAAGGATGTATCGGTATCACCCTTTGCCAGGCGTAGCCGGCAAAGGACGTCACCGCTCCCTACTCCAAAGCCGCTTCCTCCCACCTACCAATGCTACTCCTCAGCCACTTCCTCCCACCTACCAATGCTACTCCAAAGTTTTTTATCCACATAATGTTGATAACTGCATTGTAAAAATCCAGCGCCATTCCCAATATTATATGACATATGTAGTTAGATTTGGAATAATAGTTTACCATTTCTGTGGTGATTAAAATGTAATGTGGCAAAAGTGCAAAAGCAGGAACTTTATGGAAATGCTTCTGCTTCAGATTAGATACACATTTTAATTTTAAAATATAATATATTTGTAGCTTCTTTCTGGGAGCAATGTCTCTCTCCGGGTTCCATTGAAATCATTAACAACAATAAACACCTAAGTCTTATGAGTCTTTCGAGATTTAATGCTATTGATATTATCCTTAACCGATCTGATCTGGATCTGGACTTCGTGGATAAAGCAACTGAAACCATTTCCTCATTTTATGGGTGTAATGTATTCAGTGACAAAGCCATGCAAAAATACATGGACGAAGAAGCTTATCTAAGCATTAAAGCTATCATTCAGTCCGGAGAAAAATTGGATTTCAAATTAGCTGCCATGGTGGCAGATGCCATGAAGCGATGGGCAATGGACAAAGGTGCCACTCACTATGCCCACTGGTTCCAGCCCTTGACCGGTAAAACTGCAGAGAAACACGATTCTTTCTTCACCCTGAATTCCGATGGAAAAGCAATTGAAGAATTCGACGGATCCGGACTGGCTCAGCAAGAACCCGATGGTTCCAGCTTCCCGGGCGGAGGACTCAGATCTACATTTGAAGCAAGAGGTTACACAGCATGGGATCCATCATCTCCTGCATTTATCCTTGAAGTAGGAGAGGGTAAGACACTTTGTATCCCTACTATTTTTGTAACCTACGGTGGTGAATCACTTGATTACAAATTGCCTTTATTGAAATCTCAGTCTTATCTGGAGAAACACGCAATTCCGGTATGCCATTTATTTGATAAAGATGTAAAAAGAGTTATTACTACCCTTGGATGGGAGCAGGAATACTTCCTGATTGATGAAGCTTTATATAATGCTAGGCCTGACTTGATGTTGACCGGCAGAACATTGCTTGGCAAGCATTCACCAAAGGGTCAACAGTTAGAAGACCATTACTTTGGTTCTATACCGGAAAGAGTGTATGCTTTCATGCGCGATCTCGAAACAGAATGTCATAAACTAAGTATCCCTGTTCGTACAAGGCATAATGAAGTAGGTCCGGGGCAGTATGAATTAGCGCCAATGTTTGAAGAAGTGAATGTGGCAGTAGATCACAACTCACTTTTGATGGACTTAATGGAGAGAATAGGAAAGAGACATAGGCTTCGTGTGTTACTCCATGAAAAACCTTTCGCAGGTGTGAATGGAAGCGGAAAGCATAATAACTGGTCCATGGCGACCAATAATGGTAAAAATCTATTATCACCGGGAGATGTACCGGGCAGAAACCTGCGTTTTCTTACATTCTTTGTGAATACGATTAAAGCTGTTCATCAATTCGCAGATATTCTAAGAGCCACTGTGGCTTCAGCCAGTAATGATCACCGTTTGGGTGCAAATGAAGCTCCACCGGCAATCGTTTCTGTATATATCGGTGAAGAAATGACACAGGTATTGGGTATGATCGAAACCGGAATTACTCCGGATGAGGAAGGGGTAAAAAAGTATTGAATTTGCTGAGTAAAATTCCAAACCTTGCCCAGGATAACACCGACAGAAACAGAACATCACCTTTTGCCTTCACGGGAAATAAGTTTGAAATCAGGATGGTGGGTTCCAATCAAAATTGTGCCCGCCCGATGACTGTAATGAATACAATAGTCGGTCAGCAATTGAAGTCTTTCTATACTGAAGTGAATGAATTAATGGGACAAGGAACTGAACAGGATGCAGCTATTTTGACCATTTTGCAACGCTATATCAAAGAGTTTAAGGCGATTCTTTTTGAAGGTGACGGCTATTCAGATGAGTGGAAAAATGAAGCAGCTAAAAGAGGACTGGCTAATACGCCAAATACTCCTGAAGCGCTGAAAGCATATATTACTAAGGAGGCAAAAGATTTATTTGAAAGCACTGGTGTTTTGACTCACAGAGAACTGGAAGCGCATTATGAAGTAATGGTGGAAACCTATAATCTTCATTTGCAGATCGAAAGCCGCACTATGGGAGAATTGTGTATCAACTGGATCCTTCCGGCTGCCATTCAGTATCAAAATACACTTGCGGATAATGTTTTGAAGTTGAAAGAATTAGGGCTTGACAAAGATGATTACAGAGCGCAATTGGATCTCTTAAAACGTGTTTCTGAAAACATAAATAAGGTCAAAGAACTTGTCGAAAAAATGACAAAAGCACGCAGAAAAGCGAATGATCATTCTGATGCAGCAGAACGTGCTGAGCACTATTGTGACAATGTAAAACCATACATGGAGGAAATCAGATTATATGCTGACAGACTGGAATATCTGGTGGAAGATCGTCAATGGCCTTTGGTGAAATACAGAGAATTGATGTTCTTGCGTTAAGCGTTTTGATAGAAAATAAATGGAATTGATTCTAAATAAAATCCCCGTTCTGAAGGTTTCAGGATGGGGATTTTGTTTTATATACTTCGCTTTAGAGCAAATTTTGTCATACCCCTGGTTATTTTTCACGGAAATTCTGCCTTCCCCTGGCTAATTTTCTCCTATCCTTATTTTTGCGAGTAGCGGTGCCGCAATATTTGGATTGGTTCTTCAACCGTGCTTTTCGTGTGAGGTGGCGCGGTAATATTTGGGTTGGTTGTTTAACCGGGCTTTTTCGCGAGGGGTTGCACCGCAATATTTGGGTTAGTCATTCAATCGGGCTTTTTCGCGAGGGGTTGCACCGCCTCGCTGACATATTGCGCCCATTCAGGGCTTACAGCGCGTCAGCCCTGAATGGGCGAACTCGGCTGTTGCGTCAGAAGCCGGAAGCTAAGGCATGTGCAAAGTCGGTATAGAGTCCACACTCGTAACTTACACCGGCTGTTCGCCAATAGCTAAAAGCCAATAGCTAAAAGCCTTCTTATGGCATCTCAATCCCTTTCTTCTCCAGCACAGACTTCAGACTAATATTAATATTCCCTTCCTTTTCAGGAATCTGATCCATGGCATATTCAGCCAATGCAGTGATAGTCAGGCTGGGGTTGACTCCCGGATTACCGGGAATGACAGAACCATCAACAATGTACATATTTGGATAATTAAAGACTTCCATTTTTTCATTGATCACACCATTAGAAGCATTCGTACCCATAGGAGTTCCTCCTAAAATATGCGCTGTTGTCGACATATTGAATGCAATTTCAGTAATTCCATTTTGAGAAAAACCATTTGTTTTTGCTGCAAATGCATTGGCTACTTTTTGGCCGACTTCTATATAAGCAGGTACTTTTCCTGTCCCTTCCGGCTTGATTTTTAATCCGGAGAATAAGCCTTTTTTATAGGTCATCCTCATTGAATTGTCAAATGTCTGCATCACCAAAAGTATCACTGATCTGCTTGCCCATTTATATTTAAATAGCCAGGGGAGAATTTTGCCCGGCTTTGAAATCATATGCCCCATCATCTTTAAAATTCGCACTATTCCAATACCCGGACCGGCAGAAAACCCGGCCAACATTCCCATCGCACTGGATTTGTCAGGGAATTTTACAATCTCCACATGCGTATTTTCATCAGGGTAAAATCCGGAGGAGATCGCAATTCCATGATTCAATTTGAGATTCGCAGAAGTTGCTCCACATAAAGATTCTGAGTTTGTTCGAACTTTGCTTGCCAAGGCAATCAGAAAGCAAGGGAAGTGTTTTGAGTTTATGCTTCTGTTGCAGTAAAATTTCCAATGTTCCAATTACACCTGCGGACATGATAATTCCTTTGGAACGATATACTTTTCTTTTGGAGAAAAACGATGTGGAACGGGTAGTTTCCACCTGGTAATATGAATCTTTGTATTCTATTTTGACCACTTGTTCTTCAGCATGAATTGCAGCACCATATTTTCGGGCAAAATGAAGATAGTTTTTGTCCAGCGTATTTTTTGCATTGTGGCGGCAACCCACCATACAGCCTGCACATTCTGTACAGCCTTTTCTTGCAGGCCCCTCACCTCCGAAGTACGGATCCTTTTCATCTGCTGAATCTCCAAAGTAAACACCTACATCTACATTTTTGAAAGTATGCTCACGACCCATTTCTTTGGCAATATCCAGTAACACATTATCCGCTGTGTATCGCTTATTGTAGGCAGTAGTGCCAAGCATAAATTTTGCTTTATTATAATAAGGCATCAGTATATTTTTCCAATCTTTGGATCCGATCCAGGTTGGAAGCTTAAAAAAAATCATCTGACGGAATCAGATGTGTATTTGCATATACGAGGCTTCCCCACCTACACCAACACCCCGGATTACAAATAATTTACTGAAGAATGTGAGTTCCTGAATTCCAAAGCATCGCAAAAAGGGAAGCCATAGATATTTTCTGATTTGCCAGTTGGTTTTTGGAAAATCTTCTGTTTTGTATTCTTTGCCTTTTTCCAGCACTATTACAGAATAACCCTTTTCTGCCAGTCTCATAGCCGAGACACTTCCTCCAAATCCGGAACCAATTACCAGGAAATCACAGTCGTGATTCATACGCGCTACATCTCTGATTTAATACAGACAATTTACAACTTAATTTTTAAATTCATTCCGGATGATTTCATCTGAGTTATTTGTCCACTTAACAGTGTATTTTATGCCTTAGTCTATCAAATTGAATTCTTTGGGACAATACACATTGATCTTCATATATTTAAGTTCGATTTTTCTGTCATTAAACAAAACAAGATATGAGAACCAAACTGCTGCCTCTATTATTTTTCATTTCAATTTTTATGGCCTGCTCGAAAAAAGATCCGGCCCCGCGCGAAGTAAAATCTTATACCATTGAGCAATTTATAAATACCACAGTGGTGAATGGGGGATCATTCTCTCATGATGATAGTAAAATCCTGATAAGCAGTGATAAAAGTGGCATTTTTAATGCATACACTTTGTCGGTACAGGGGGGAGAAATGACACCATTGACCTCTTCTGAAAATGCCTCCGTCTATGCACTTTCATTCTTTCCGGAGGATGATCGAT
The DNA here is from genome assembly GCA_016706365.1 of Saprospiraceae bacterium. GTDB lineage: Bacteria > Bacteroidota > Bacteroidia > Chitinophagales > Saprospiraceae > SLDF01. The sequence goes on along the minus strand of JADJJU010000010.1, from coordinate 143,666 downwards.
TTCTGTATATGATGGACAATAATGGCGATGAACTGTTTCAATTGTATGTTCAGGAGGCTCATGGATCCACCAGAAGCCTCACGCCTGATAAAGGTGCAAGAGCTTCATTTCAGGGATGGGCAGATGATCGTAAAAGCTTCTTCTATACATCTACCAAACGAGATCCTAAGTTTGAAGACCTGTATGAAATGGATATAGCCAGTATGACTGCAAAGCTTATTTATCAGAATGAGGAAGCATATGATATAAGTGGCATTTCAAATGATAAGAAAACACTTGTTTTGGGTAAACCGGTAAATACAAATGATAGTGACATTTTTCTCTATACTCTGGCAGATGGATCAATAAAAAAAGTAAACACAGCTTTGTCCGGAAATCAATTTGCATGTTTTAGCGATGATGGATCACAGATGTATTTCATGACTGACGAAGGAGAAGAATACAAATACCTTGTCAAATATGAACTTGCTGACGGAACAAAAGAAACAGTTTTCAAAACTGAATGGGATGTATGGTTTGCTGACTTTTCTAAGTCAGGTAAATATTTTATAATGGGTATCAATGAAGATGGAAAAACTGTGGTTCGTGTAACCAATGCTGATAGCGGAAAGGCCCTTGATTTTCCAAAATTTGAGAGTGGCGATATCACAGGCATTACATTTTCTGACTCTGAAAAATGGGTAAGATTCTATGTGAGTAGCTCTGCTTCACCTTCCAATCTCTACACCATGAATTTGGAAACTGGTGAGCATTTTCAACTTACTCAGAATCTGAATCCTGAAATCACACCGGATGATTTGGTACTGGCAGAAGTCGTCCGTTACCCTTCATTTGACTCTCTGGATATTCCGGCTATTTACTATAAGCCGCTTCAAGCTTCAAAAGATAGTAAAGTGCCGGCTTTAATATGGGTTCATGGAGGTCCCGGCGGACAATCAAGACAGAACTACAGTGCACTGATTCAGTACCTGGTAAATCACGGATATGCTGTTCTCGCAGTAAATAATCGCGGAAGCAGTGGCTATGGCAAGACATTCTATCAAATGGACGATCAGGATCATGGAGAAGGTGATTTGAAAGATTGCATATGGGGAAAGAAATGGATGCAGGAGCAAGACTATATCGATACAAGTAAAGTAGGTATTATTGGGGGATCTTATGGCGGTTTTATGGTAATGAGAGCATTGACGCATACTCCTAACGAATTTGCATTGGGTGTAAATATTTTTGGTGTGACCAATTGGCTTCGTACTCTTAAAAGTATTCCCCCATGGTGGGAGTCATTCAAAGAAGCACTTTACAAAGAAATGGGCGATCCTGTTGCCGATTCCTTAAGATTGTATGGTATATCTCCGGTATTCCATGGAAATAAAGTGACCAAGCCAACAATGGTGCTTCAGGGGGCTAAGGATCCACGTGTATTGCAAGTCGAATCAGATGAAATGGTTGCAGCTGTAAAGGCAAATGGTGTTCCGGTAGAATATCTGATTTTCGAAGATGAAGGCCATGGTTTTGTAAAAAAAGAAAATCAAATAAAAGGGTATGGCTCGATTCTCACATTTCTTGACGAGCATTTGAAAGGAGAGAAAAAAATGAAGGAATAGTTAATATTGAAGCTTTAAAACCGGTATTTGTCTGTAACAGGCGGATACCGGTTTTTTATTCCCCTCTTCCCCTGCGAACATACTTGTGGATCATATCCATAAGATCATTAGGCTTGAAGGGTTTTATAAGGTAATCTGTAAACCCGGTTGCATCTGAACTGAAGAACTCTTTATTTACGACATCAGCAGTAAGGGCAATGACAGGAACTTTACCTTTTGGATCAGGCATTTTCCTGATCAAAGATGTAGCCATGATTCCATCCATTACAGGCATTTGAATATCCATAAGAACAACATCAAAATGCCTGGATTCCAGCATATTGATAGCTTCCTGTCCATTAGCGCAAATGGTGTATTTCAAATTCCAGTCCTCCAGAATATATTTTATAAGCAATTGATTCACAGCATTATCTTCCGCGATGAGAATTTGAATATCCTCTATATTTGGAGATTCAAATTCTGATGAAGCTTCTGGTGTAGTATCAGTTAAAGTTTCTGGTTCATTGAGTTCCAGTGAAAATCTGAGGTATACTATGAACACTGAGCCTTGCCCACTGACACTATCGACTGTAATATTTCCACCCATCAAATCCACTAGCTTTTTAGTGATGGTCAGGCCCAATCCTGTTCCACCGAATTGGCGGGAAGTGTCTTCATGTGCTTGTGTAAAGCTGTCAAAAATGGAGTCCAGTTTGTTCTCGGGGATTCCGATACCTGTATCCTTTATTTCAAATTTAATAAGTATTTCATGTTCATTTTCTGTCAATTTTTCTGCATTGATTGTGACTGATCCAGCCTTCGTGAACTTTATGGCATTACTGATCAGATTTAGTAATATTTGATTAAGTCTGTAAGGATCACCCTTAATTAATTTTGGTATTTTGGGATCCACCGTCACCTTTAATTGAATTTCTTTTTCCTCAGCTCTGAACCTAAATGATTGCTCCAGAAAACTGATTTTATCATGAATGTCAAATTGAATTTTCTCCAGGGTCAGTTTGCCCGCTTCTATCTTGGAAAAATCCAGAATGTCATTAATGATGACCAAAAGATTATCAGCAGATTGTTTGATTGCCTTTATATACTGAGTGTCTTCATGAGGGTGTTGTTTTTTCAGAAGCAACTCAGCAAAACCAAGAATAGCATTCATTGGTGTGCGAATTTCATGGCTCATAGTAGAGAGAAATTCAGATTTGACCCGGGCTGCCTCTTCAGCCATTTTTTTTGCCTCCAATAGTTCCTTTTCAGCTTTCTTCCGATCCGTAATATCTATAGCTGTTCCAAGTACCTGGCTCACTTTGCCATTTGAATTTCTTTTAAATGGGGTATCTCTGGTGAATAACCAAACCTCATTACCTTCTTTGCTTTTGATGCAAAGTTCTTTTTCCAGATATGCACCATCTTCCAATTCGTGTCTGATCTTTAGATAATGCTCTCTAAGATCTATCAGTGTTTCTTTTTCAATGATTTGATCAAATAACATCATCCCCAGAGAGCTAATCTCCTCTTTGGAATATCCCAATAAACTTAAGATCTGATTATTATGAAACAGATTTGCGCCTGACTCTATGTCATTAACATAAATGATATTTGGAGAGGAATGCGTAATCTTCTCAAGGAGTTTATCTTTTTCTTTAAGTTCCAGGGATAATGCAGATTGTTCATTCCGGAATACTTTTATCCTGGAAACTGTGAGCATTATATGTTCAATTTTTGCAGCATTCAATTCTATAAGCATAAGGCCATCTATCACGCCCAACGCTAATAACTTATTCTCATCAAACGCTGTCGCAGATGAAGTCAATATAATTATCGGAAGCTTTGAATCCGAATGATGCAATAGATTGACTATTGATTCAGTTTGAGGATCTTCAGAAGTGTGGTATATAAAAACTGCGTCAATAAATCGGGACTCAAGAATAGGAAATATTTCCTCGCTTTCTGAAACCGTATGTATAATGGTATTTTTGAAATGGGATTCAAGAAATATTTTTTCGAAAGCATCCTGTTGTGCAGGTTCTTTTACTACTAAAATAATTTTGAATTCCGGATAATTGGAAGTTGACATGAATCGATAGTAATTTAACTGGGATGTTCACTTCGAGCATCTCAACGATTAACCTGAAAATAAGATGTTATAGGTGATAAGTGCATCTTCAATTCCAAATTAGGCGCAGGCAAACTCTGAAAATTTCTGCAAATTTCTGCAAATCTACCATTCAGAATGATACACAGATGTTTTAAGCGAATTGTAATACAGCATAATTTCAGAAGATCCGGTTTTATTTCTAGTGCTTGATAAATTTGCTTGAGTAAATTTTATCGCCCTGGATGATATCAATGAAATACATACCGTTCAATAATTCACTCACATCGATCATCAATTTTCCACCTTGCTGAAGATTGATTTTTTCTGAAATCAGCAATTGGCTTGTTCCTGAAAGCACTCTGACATTCCATTCACCCTGGAAATTGGCTTTGAATGCAAGAATCAATTCATTGGCTACAGGATTCGGATACATCTGCATACCTGATGGTAAAGATCCGGAGACTGTTGAAGTAGTTTGTGTGATGACAAGGTCTCCCGTTGTTATTTCACAACCATTTGCGTCTATAATCCTGGCGGAATAAGTTCCCGGTGTCAAGTTGTCCAACACATTATCATCTTCAAACGAATTACCACCGATTGACCACCAATATGTATAAGGTGCAGTTCCACCATTTACATTTAAAGTAATTACACCTTGTCCATATACCTCATCAATCACCTCGGTTGTAATTACTAAAGCCTCAGGCTGTTCAATTTCAAAAGTTAATACTTCTTCACATCCTCCTCTGTCACTGACAGTAACAGAATAAGTGCCGGCAACTAAGTTTTCAATATTTGAAGAAGTTGCATTATTTGACCATTCATAATTATAAGGTGAGACACCTCCCGCGATTTCGATTCCGGCCTTTCCGTCTGATTCTCCAAAACATTTTAATGAAGTGGTCTCTATTTCAAAAAATACATTGCAATCCATTTGTGAACAGTCAGGAGCTATACCTCTGAAGAAATCCACACATCCATCGCTGTCTGTTGCTTCTACATGATATTCTTCCAAACTTAAAATCGGACTTAGAAGAGCATTTCCGGTAAAACTGTAATTTCCTGCACCACCTGTGGCTTCCGGTAAAATCAAAACAGCATTTTTACTTACACAGACAGCTTGTGCAGATACTGTTAATGGTTCCCAATCAGGTAAATTAGATGGAGAAATTATTTCTACACAAGTGCTCCCTCTGTTTAATCCGGGAAACTTTCCCCGAGAAGCAATCTGGATGAAATACTCTTGTCCGGCTTCAAGGTTTGATACATGCAAATAACCATCACAGGCATGCTGAGTTTTATTACAAAAAACTGATTCCAGTTCCTGACAGTCTCCTTTGTAAATAGAAATCGTACTGAGGAATTCACTCTTATTTCTCAAATACATATTACTTTCGGACGCAGTGAATGTGTACCACACATCTGCATCTGCAAGTGGGTCACAGGCAGGGATTATTCCTGAAAATGTCGCCCCCGAATTGTTGCTGCTTTCACAATCAGCATTTAAAGTAAGTGGCTTAGCTGTTGTGCACAGGTCATTGGTAGTTTCGAGCTCAACAGTTTTAATTTCAAGACAACTAGCCCCTTCTAAAGTAGAAAAATATCCGCTCAATTGAAGCAGATATGTTTTGCCGGGAACAGGATCTTTGAAAATAAGTTCTGCCCCATGTTCATTGCTGATGACTTCTGATAACTGATCACAATTACCTTCCCAGATAGTTAATACATCAGAAAAATCTGATCCGGAAATAATGGATAAAGCACTTTCATCCAATGCGGTGAAACTAAACCAAACATCTGCACGCGATCTCTCATTGATAGAGGGAAAATTCTCCGGATTGAGGGCATCCAGATTTGTCTGCACTATACAAGGTTGATTAATTTCAATTTGTCTGGCATTGCCACAGTCTTCATTGGCAGGAGGAGTGGCTTCAGTGCCTAGCTGCATGACTTTTAAACATCCCTGACCACTTCCTTTTCCAAATTCAGCAGCTTTCCCGCTAACCCTAATAAAGTATTTTCCTGCTTCCAGGACTTGTGTTGATTTTTCTCCATAGAATCCATACTCATCTCTGTCTTTACAAATGACCGGTTCAAGATCAGCACATTGATCCCCTTTGAAAATTTCAATAATATCGTTAAAATTTGAACCTGAAACATGAGCTTCCAGAACGCCATTTTGTGTCTGATCAAAGCTATACCATAAAGTACCGGTAGGACTTGAATTACAACTCATTGGAATATCCTGAGCAGCAAAAGCCACTTCCATATCAAATTCGATGCAGTCTTCACCTACATTTATTGGCAATGCTTTTGCGCAAAAATCATTGACGCTTCCTTCTCCGACCAGTTTTATATTGTCTATTCCAACCCACCAGTTCCAACCACCTGAATCATCATATTTGAAGTACAATTGCAGGTTTTCCCCTTTGAATTTCGACAAGTCAAGACTAATATTTTCAAAAACTGAGAAATTGTTGCCTGCCACCTGGGTAGTATTAACATGCACAGGTCTGTATCTCCCATTATCTAGTACACCTACTTCAAAATATTCAGTTTGAGAATAGGTTCTAAAAATAAGGTCAAAGCTTAGTGCGTAAGTTGCATATTTTGTACCGTCAAAAACAGGGCTTAGCATCGTAACCCTTGAAGGTTCTGCAAATTCTCCGGCAAGATCATCATCAAAAAACATGAAGCATGTTCCATTCATACTCACATTAGTTCCTGCATTCCCATTATTCACTTTTCCTATCGTCCAGGGCAATTCACCATTTTCTATGATGGCTGTCCAACCCTGAGGTGTCTCACATTTATCAAAATTCTCAGCAATTAGAATGTCTGCATTTCCTGAGCCTTCTACGAGTATATTGTCGACACCGGCCCACCATCCCCATTTGCTATTGTCATTGTATTCAAATATCAGCCGCATATTATCGGATTGATAAAAGCTAAGGTCAACACTAACTTTTACAAACTCAGAAAATTGAGTTCCTGAATAATTTCTGCCTTCGAATTTTCGCAATTCGATCAATTCAGTTCCATTGTCCAGCAATATTCTGAATGATTCGCCCGCATCTCTTAAATGTACATCTGCTGTGAAAATTAAATTGGAATGTCTGTTACCGGAGAATTCAGGGGATGTCATCTTCCAAATGTAAGCCGGCGTATTATCACCTGTGGCATCATCATCTATAATAAGCATACAAGTACCATCAATACTACTGCTATCTGATTGCGGATTTCTTGGAGTTCCTATGTACCAGACTGCATCCGGATTGCCATCAATCACCACATTCCAACCTGCAGTAAGCTCGCAAGAATTAAAGTCTTCCTTAAGTAATGTCTCGGTTTGCGCATTCAGTGCCAAGCATGCAATTAATATGGTGGCAAGTGTGTATAATGTACGATACATAGGTTGCTCGATTAGTGTTAAGCCAAATTTAAATGATTTATTGAATGTGGTAACAGTTTTTATGCAGTTTAATTAAAATATGTGTGCTCAGTTTTAAAGAATCGCTTTATATTTGGATGAAATCATCCTTATATATCATGAGTGAAGGCTTAAATGCGTACATACCGTCCCCTTTCAAACCCTGGAACACAGAGCGGGTCATACATCTGTATCGACGACTGGGAATGGGTCCCACACCTGAAGAAATAAAGCAGGCTTTGCAAATGACTCCCTCAGAGCTTGTAGATCAATTACTGGATGGAGTAAAAAATGCACCTTTACCCACCAGGCCTTACTGGGCAGATTATACTGATGACCAGTTTGGAGATGATGAGTATTATGAAGTCAGGGATCAAATGAGAGATGATTGGTATGCTGAAATGCTTACTGACGGAAGAAGAGCAAGATTTGTTCTTTTCTGGCATAACCACTTTGTGACACAGCAGGATGTCTATGGCTGCAATAAATACTTATGGTCCTATTTTGAATTATTACACCAGCATTGTCTTGGAAATTTCAAAACATTCGTAGAAGAAATGGGAATCAACCCTGCTATGCTCAGCTTTCTTAATGGGAATCAAAACATAGCAACAAGTCCCAATGAAAACTACGCCAGGGAATTGATGGAATTATTTACAATGGGCGAATCGAATGGCTATACTCAGGCAGATGTAGCTCAGATGGCAAGAGCTTTGACGGGATGGAGAGCCAATATGTACGCTTGCGAAACACCTCATTTTGAGAATTCTTATCATGATAATACAAACAAAACTATTTTTGGTCAAACCGGAAATTGGGGCTATCAGGATGTTCACGATCTTATCTTTACTCACCGTGCAGACCAGGTAGCCGGGTATATTTCACAAAAATGGTATAAGAATTTTGTATACGAAACGGTGGATCAGGAAATTGTAAACGGACTTGCTGAAACTTTCAAATCAAACAATTGGGAAATCGCTCCGGTTTTAAAGCAACTATTCAAAAGCGAGCATTTCTTTGATGAAAAATGGATCACAACTATCATTAGCAGCCCATTGGATAGCGTTGTGAAATGGGCTAGAATGATTGGGCTTACTAAAGAAGAAGTAGGTGAGAATATCTGGATTTTTAGATGGGGCCCTTATGATCAGGGAATGGATATTTTCAATCCCGTAAATGTGGCAGGTTGGCCGGGATACCATTCCTGGATTAATGAAAATACATTTACCCAAAGGATTAAATTTTTACAATACCTTACTAACTCCACCTATCAGGAAGGCGTGAGAGAAAAGTTGCTTATCTGGGCGCTGGACCTGGCTCCGGCACCGAATGATCCTCTTGGCATTACCAGAGAGATAAGCAGACAAGTCCTGGGAAAATTGCCTGAACCTTCAATGCTTACTAATGCTACCGATGCGTTCAAAGGGGATATTCCTTCTAATTATTATGATGATGGTACCTGGAATTTGTATTGGGATTCAGCTCCTTATCAAATTATCAATTTACTTTTCTATCTGACCCGCTTGCCGGAAAGTCAACTTATATAATCTGATATCATTATGAAGCATATATTCAATAAAAGACCCGGGGCACTTATTGCAGATAAGGAAAAGCATGAAGCGGACCATAAAGAATGGAGCAGACGCTCATTCATCAAAACAACCGGATTAGCATCTTTTGGCCTGGCCACCATGTTGGGAGATACACCCATCATGGCATCCGAATCCAATCATTGGTTGAGAATGCTGGAGGCAATGGGCGCTGATGACCGAATTTTGGTGCTTATCAATCTGAATGGAGGAAATGACGGACTGAATACTGTTATTGAGAGAAACAATGATGAGTACTACAATATAAGACCAACGCTGGGTATCAGTGACCAAAATATGTGGCATTTGTCTGATAGTATTGGTATGCATGGCAGTTCAGATTCATTGAGACCTCTATGGGACAATGGCCAAATGAAAGTCATTCACAATGTCGGATATCCAAATCCGAATTATTCTCATTTCCGTTCCTCAGATATTTGGGCTACGGCTACAGATGCTGACACTGTAGGCACGACCGGATGGATCGGCAGATTTATTGAGGAAGAATTTCCTTTATTTTTGGAGGCTCAGCCTACCACTCCACCTGCATTGCAGATTGGAGTTCAGACTGATCTAGTATTTAAAAGCAGAGAATTTAGCACAGCACTTGCATTCAGAAATCCCGAAGAGTTTTATCAATTAGCAGAAACAGGCAATTTATATCCTACAGAACATCTTGGCAATTCTCCTTATGAGACCGAATTGACATTTATGCGAAGGACTGCCAACAGTGCCTTCAGGTATTCACAAACTATCCGGAAAGCTTTCCTTGCAGGTGGTACCAGTGCAAACTTTCCGGATGTGAATCCGGGCAGGGGTTTGTCAATTGTCTCCAGAATGATTAAAGGTGGTTTGCGGACTAAAGTTTATATGGTAAGCATTGGCGGATTTGACACACATGCGGATCAGGCCGAAGCACATGCTGAGTTGATGTCCAATTTATCCAGATCTGTGGCTGCATTTTATCAGGATCTGGGACCTGAATTGAGCAAAAAAGTATTGAGTATGACATTCAGTGAATTTGGCCGCACAATTTATGAAAACGGTTCTTCCGGGACAGATCATGGAACAGGGTCACCCATTTTGATGTTTGGTGGAGATATTGGTCAGGGATTTCATGGTACTCCGCCAAATTTGATAGACGTGGATCATTATGGAGATCCATTTTTTGATGTAGATTTCAAAGATGTGTATAATACAGTACTGACCGGCTGGTTTGGAATCAATCCTAAGCTTGCCAGCTTTATGATTGGACAGGAACAAAATATTCTGCCTGGAATACTGCCTCCATACACCCCACCGTCCGGTGCAAATGCCTACATAGTTTTGTTGGGTCATAGAGCTCATCCCGATACTCCTGCCATTACACAGATACAATATGCACTGTTACAAGATGGCGATATTAAGCTGGAACTGATGGATACCGGAGGTCAGGTCCTCAGAAGACTGGAGCAGGGATATAAAACTGCGGGAACTTATGTGTTTGATCTCAACAAATCAAGAGAAGGACTAAGAAGTGGCAGATATATTTATCGTATCAAAGCTGGTGGTAAAGAATACACAAGACCGCTCCTGGTCTTGTAATTTGATAATTTTTTCACTGCAATTCAGTTTATCTGATAGATAACACCCATCATGCTTTCTGAAAAAATTAAAAACCGACTACTCCAGCTTCAAAATGCCTATCTGGACAGAAGACCTGATGATGTTTTAAAATTGAGAGTTTGGTTGGATCAATTTGAGAATGCAACAAAGCTTGAAGAGCGCCAGTCAACCGGACTTGCTATTGAACAATTTTTGATAAAAATGGCAGAGGCAGAGGAGCGGGATGCATTAATTTTTCAAATCATCCCTGAATGGGTCAGTTGTCTGCAGACCTGGACCCAATCAGATTTCTACTGCCATCCCACTTCCATAATTGATGAAAATGCCGTAATTGGTGAACAAACTAAAATCTGGCATTTCTCGCACATCATGAGTAATTCAGAAATTGGGACTGGGTGTAATCTGGGTCAGAATGTAGTCATATCACCTAATGTAAAACTGGGCAATCGTGTTAAAGTACAGAATAATGTCTCTTTATATACGGGCGTGCAGTGTGCAGACGATGTGTTTATAGGTCCAAGTGCTGTATTCACAAACGTGCTCAATCCCAGATCTGCTATTATTCGTAAATCTGAATTCCGGGAAACAATAATAGGAAAAGGTGCCAGTATTGGTGCCAATGCGACAATAGTCTGTGGTCACAGGATAGGAGAATATGCCTTCATTGCTGCCGGGGCAGTTGTGACTTCAGAAGTACCTGACTTTGCATTGATGGCAGGTGTTCCAGCCCGGCAAATTGGATGGATGGACTCTGAGGGCAACAGACTAAGCCCGGATGAAGCAGGCCGGGCAACCTCCGAATCTGGTATACGATATCAAATTTCCGGGGATAAAATGACCCGGGTTTAAATTCACTGTGCCGTGTAGATACTTTGTTTTTTACCTCATACAATGATATTGCAATTCCCTTTTTATAAGTTTGTAGAGTTTGTGGTATTTCCCTCATTCGACTGTATTGATTTTATCAATATCCAATGGCAGTTATTATGGAATCTTTCGATTATGTAATCATAGGTGCAGGCATTTCAGGTCTTTCACTTGGGAAGCATCTCGTCAAAGCCGGGAAATCTGTACTTATTCTTGAAGCCGGGGACAGACCGGGAGGAAGGGTCAAGACAGATAAAATCAATGGATTTCTGCTGGATCATGGCTTTCAGGTATACCTGACTGCGTATCCTGAAACACAATACGCATTGGATTTGGATGCTTTGAATATGAAATCATTCTGGCCCGGAGCTCATTTGCTTTGTGAGAAGGGTAAGCAGGCTGTGTTTATGGATGCATTGCGGAAAAGTGGCTATTTATGGAAAATGATTACTTCTCCGGTATCAGGATTTGGCGATAAGATGAGTTTGTTTTCTTTGAAAGGCAGATTGCTGAATAAAAGAAATGCAGCATTATTCAAAAGAAAAGAAAAATCAACTGCGGCGGTTTTTAGAGAATATGGTTTGAATGAAAAAATCATTCAGCGATTTTTGCAGCCTTTTTTTGCAGGTATATTTTTGGAAAATGATCTTGATACCAGCCGCCGAATGTTTGATTTTGTTTTTAAAATGTTTTCAAGGGGAGATGCAGCAGTACCTTCAAAAGGTATGGAACAAATACCTATTCAGCTTGCCCAAAGTCTTCCTGCGGAAAGTATCCGTTGTAATGCAAAAGTAAAATTGATAGAAGGGCAGATTGTCTCCACAGAGGATGGCAGAACATTTCATGGAGATCAAATTATACTGGCTACTGAAGCAACAGGGATTGTGAAAGATTATTTGCCTGGAATAAAGCGCGAATACAATAGTGTTACTTGTGTTTATATGGAGGCTCCTGAAGCTCCTTATTCCGAACCACTGATAGCGCTTAATTCTCTGAGTGGAAAGCTTGTCAATAATCTGGCAGTAATGTCCAATGTTTCTGCTGAGTATGCTCCTGCCGGGAAAGTCCTCATCTCAGCATCTATAAATGGAATTCAGGAAAGGAGTGATGAAGATTTATTGAAAGCAATTCAGTCTGAAATGAAGCAATGGTACGGCAGCCCGGTTGATAATTGGTCACTTTTGAAAGTGTATCGTATCGAATACGCATTACCTGACCAACAATCTGTATTGTACAATATTCCTGATGATAAGTATTTTATCAGACCCGGATTAGCAGTTTGTGGAGATCATTTACTCCACGGATCCATAAATGCTGCTCTCAGAACAGGAAGAAAACTGGCTAATATATTGCTGACAAATAATTAATTATATATATTGATTATTATTAATAGATTGCAAAGCAGTTTAAGCTTTGTAATTGTGATACTTACTATGGCGCAATTTTATTCTCATTGATAAATTCTTAAGGCTTAAAAATTTGAATTTCTGTTATGTCAAATAGAAATAAGAGTTATCTTTGCACCGCTAAAACTGATTCCTGTAATCACTATTGGTAAATCATTAAAAAAATAAAAATGGCTATTTACTTAACAAAAGAAAAAGTTGGAGAAATCTTCGAAACATACGGAGGTGCACCAACTAACACCGGCTCTGTAGAAGGGCAGATTGCTTTGTTCACTTTTCGTATACAAAGTCTTGCTGATCACTTGAAAAGCAACAAAAAAGATCATTCATGCAGAAGAACACTTCTTACCCTAGTTGGTAAGCGCAGAAGATTGCTTCAGTATGTAATGCGCAAAGATATCGCAGCTTACAGATCATTGATCGAAAAGCTAGGAATCAGAAAATAAATTCTAAAAAAGTGTTTCTGCAAGGGAACACTTTTTTTGTTTAAGCTCCACTTTTCCTGTTATTTCCTTTCATTAATTTCAGATCAGAAAAGTTTTCTTGATGCACTGGCCGGAAAATATCCTGCCAGATTTTTTATAATAATTTAAAGCTAATTTCCATGGGAAGAATCCCGATTTCACAAAGTTTTAATTTACCTGATGGTCGTGAAGTGACTATCGAAACAGGTAAGCTGGCAACACAGGCCGATGGTTCGGTAGTTGTCAAAATGGGCAATACAATGCTATTTTGTTCAGTAGTTTCATCAAAGGAAGCCAGAGAAGGGCAATCATTTTTTCCTTTAAGTGTGGACTACCAGGAGAAATTTGCTGCCGGTGGTAGAATCCCCGGATCTTTTTTCAGAAGAGAGGCCCGCATTTCTGATTACGAAGTATTGATTTGCAGACTAGTGGACAGAGCGATCCGTCCTCTTTTCCCTGACGGATATATGAATGATACTCAGGTAATAATCAACCTGATTTCCGGAGACATTGACACTCCACCAGATGCATTTGCAGCATTGGCAGCCTCTGCAGCTCTTTCAGTTTCAGATATTCCTTGGGCAGGCCCTATATCTGAAGCAAGAGTTGCTAAAATCAACGGCCAATTTGTTGTGAATCCAACTACTACTCAATTGGCAGATGCTGAGATGAATATTATCTTAGGAGCTACCTTGCAGGATGTTACTATGGTGGAAGGAGAAGCGAAAGAATGCTCTGAAGCGGATCTGATTGCTGCCATCAAGGTTGGACATGAAGCTATAAAAGTTCAATGTCAGGCTCAAATAGAATTGGCCCGTAAAGTAGGAGAAAAGGCATTTCCAAAACGTGAATTGCCTGAGCTTCCTTCAGATGATGAAGTGAAGGAAATGGTTAGAACGCTATGTGCTGATGGGATTAATAGCACAGCATCCTCTCATCTTGACAAAACAACAAGAAGAAACCAATTCAAAGAGACCTTCGAAAAAATGAAGGAACATGTATTGGCCAATAGAGGTGAAGATTTCTGGAAAGAAAAATCCAGCTTCTTTTCAAACTATTTCGACAAACTTAAGAAAGAGTTGGTTCGTGAAATGGTCATGGCTACTGAGATCCGTCTCGATGGCCGTAAACTGGATGAAGTAAGACCTATCTGGTCTGAGGTAGATTATCTGCCTGCTGCCCACGGTTCAGCTTTGTTTACAAGAGGGGAGACTCAATCACTTACTTCATTGACATTAGGTTCTAAAACGGATGAGCAATTGATCGATAATGCATTGGAAATGCACCATGAAAAATTGCTTTTACACTATAATTTCCCGGGATTTTCAGTAGGAGAGGTGAAGCCTCAGCGTGGACCTGGTCGACGTGAAGTAGGACACGCCAATCTTGCTGCAAGATCTATCAAGCAAGTGCTTCCTGAGAAAAATATCTACACAATTCGTTTGGTATCGGATATTTTGGAGTCAAATGGCTCATCTTCAATGGCAACAGTTTGTGCTTCCTCAATGGCTTTGATGGATGGTGGAATTCAGACTAGCGGACATATTTCAGGTATTGCAATGGGTTTGATATCTGATGGAAAGCGTCATGCAATCCTGAGTGATATCCTCGGTGACGAAGATGCTCTGGGTGATATGGACTTTAAAGTAACTGGTACTGAGAAAGGTATTTGTGGCTGTCAGATGGATATCAAAGTAGATGGTATGCCTTATGATCTGTTGGAGCGTGCTTTGGAGCAGGCAAGAAGGGGTCGTTTGCACATCATCGGCGAGATGAATAAAACCATCAAAGGCGCAAATGCGGAAGTAAAACCTCATGCTCCACGCATGGTCGAGTTGATTATTGACAAGAGCTTCATTGGAGCTGTTATCGGACCTGGTGGAAAAATCATCCAGGAAATGCAGGCTACTACTGGTACTGTGATCAATATCGAAGAAGTGGACAATAAAGGTATCGTAACAATCTCCAGTGCAAATAAGGATAATATCGACGCAGCTGTTCGCAAGATCAGAGCTATTGCATTCACGCCGGAAGTAGGAGATGTATACGAAGCTAAAGTGGTAAGTGTACAGCCATATGGAGTATTTGTTGAGTTCCAGGGTAAGAGTGGCTTACTTCACGTATCAGAAATTTCTCATTCACGCATAGACAATGTGGAAGATGTATTGAAAGTAGATGATGATGTGAAAGTCAAGTTGATCGGAGTAGATCCTAAGACCGGGAAATTCAGACTTTCCAGAAAAGCTTTGATGCCAAGACCGAATGGTCAGCAAGATGATTAGTATCGGATTGTAGTTTATAACTACAGTTTAGTTGAATATAATGATCCCTGTTTCCTAGATGGAGGCAGGGATTTTTTGTTGCATGAATATGTGAGCCCAAATGGCCTTTAGTGTAACCATCGGTTGAACACCTTCCGGTGTTCGATATGTGAAGTTGCACCCCGGGCTGCACTTTGTTTGCCCGGGGTTATCCATGTTGAACGCCTTCCGGCGTTGAGTTAAATTACTCTGGTTATTAAGTATAAATGTTAAAATATCAGGCTTTTGAATGCGTTCTGAATTTTTGAGTAGTTTTAGGTTAGGGTTTTAAAATTGAATTATTCCTCTGAAAATACTTCAAGTTCAATAAGATCTTTATACAGTACAAACACAACTAATGATCTAATATCCGAAAGCTATCAGGAAAATGACGCTGGAAATCAAAAAATCAGGTCATATCAATATCTGTATGATGAGCATGGTAACTGGGTCGAGAAAAAATTCTTCGGCAGTTCCAGCCAAACAGGGAATATTCATCGCAGAACGATCACTTATTGGGATGAGTGATTATTGTTTACAATAAATTTGATCTGATTGTGAAAGTACTCTTCTCGATATTCCTCAGTCTTGAATTCATTACCGTATTGGCTCAACCGTATACGTACACGCGACTTTCCGAAATGGAACTTAAGGGTAAAGTGAAATCCGTATCATATGAGAGCTTCACGGATTTATACGGATTCTTCTGGGGTGGAGAAAAGATCCCTGGACGAGAATGGTCAGTTGAAGAGTCTGGTTCGAAGGACAATTACTTACTGGGATGAGTAATAATTACTGATTTGTATTTTCAATTGTACCAAGATACAGGGAAATAAAATCGCTTAAACTGCAGACTGTAGCCCCTTTAAAAATGTAAGTCTCAGAAAGCGGTGTAATGATGAAATTCTTTTCAGTTTTAAGATCTTCAATTCCAATAAAGTATCCCTTAGTTGGAGTAGGAATATTGCTGAATTTAATTTCAATAGATGAAATCGGATGACTTCCTTTTACTATAACAAGGTCGATTTCTGTTCCGGAGTGTGTACGGTAATAGTAGAGTTGATAGCTTGAAGGTAAGTGATACATGATTTGTTCTATAACATACCCCTCCCAGGAGGCACCGATATGAGGGTGCAATGTCAATTGATCAAAACTTTGGATATTCATCAAAGCATGGAGGATTCCGGGATCTTTAATGTAAACTTTGGGTGATTTGACAAGTCGCTTTCCGGCGTTTGTGTGCCATGGCTGTAACTTGAAAATCAAAAAGGCACCTTGAAGGTAATCCATATAACGGTTAATGACCGGAGCTGTAACACCGATGGACCTTGACAAATCCTGAACATTCACAATATTACTATGGTTATGGCCGAGCATATACCAAAGTTTTCTGTTTATAGAAGGATTAAGATTAATTCCAAACAGAGTGCTTAAATCAACTTGAATATATGTTCGAATGTAACTATCCATCCAGTCAATAAATTCATCATTGGATGAGGCAAGTAATGCCCGGGGAAATCCCCCTCTGAACCAATGATGTTTCCAGTCAAAAAAGGAACTTATTTCTGATAATTTCAATGGAGGCAGATCTAAATAACTTACTCTGCCGGCCAAACTTTCAGAAACACCACGTACTAAATGCGGGGTAGCAGAACCAAGCAGTATAAATCTGCCATTAATCCGATCCCGGTCAATAACACTTCTAAGCCTTGAGTATAGTAAAGGCATAGCTTGAATTTCATCAATAATGACTAACTTCTCTTTTTGTAGCTGCAGGAATGTTTCGGGGTCTTCACTAAGTCTGGCAAAATCCTGCCCACTTTCCATATCCAGATATAAATAATTTTTTTGAAGCGATTGGGCAGCCTGAAGGGCAAATGTTGTTTTGCCCACCTGTCTCGGCCCAAGTATGACTACTGCAGGTGATATTTTTAACTTCTTTTGAAGCAAAGATATATCTGATCTTATTAATTCCATCTTCCAAAGATAGCATTTTACCTTGAAATCCTATAGTTTAACTATAGATTTTCAATGATGAAGTTGATTTTACCTTGAAATCCTATAGTACAACTATAGATTTTCAAGTAAGACTTTAATTCTTTGAAAACCGCCTTTAGGCAAAACATAGCTTCTTTGTTGCTTTAAATAGCTTGGAAATATAACTGTAATAATTTGACAGTAATATCCGGGTAAACCCTATAGACCCACCACAAACCTTATCAAATGAGAATGTTCTTTTTCATCCACTTTCACAAAGTAAACTCCTGAACTCAGCCGGGGAAGCTGAACTTTGGTGCTCCCATTTTCTGAAAAACTCAGATGGCTTTTACTCCCCATAATGATCCGCCCCTGAATATCATACAATGCAAATCCGCTTGCGTCAAATGATCTGTCTGAAAATATGTGCAAGACAGAACCGTTGCTTTCATAAGCTCCTTTAAGACTTGAATGTTGGATTTGAGTTTCATCTATAGATGTCAATCTGCATGTCGATTCCGGTCGGGTCTCACACCAGCGGGCCTGGAATTCCTGCAAAAAGATATTGGCTATGGTAGCATCGTTGATGATGATAGTATTTTCATCATTAGTCTCTTCAGCAGCTGTGGTCCAGTTATGAGATCCTGTGATCACTACCGGTAATCCCACATCAGAGATTGCATCTATAATTGCATACTTGTGATGTAAAATAACCCCTTCATCATGTTGCCAGATATCTACACCGTTTGCCTGCAAAAAACTAAAGTCAGATCCAGTATCATTGATATTGTTGACCAAGCCTCTTACTTCAATTCCTCTTTGATGCATTTGCAAAAGTGCAGTCGCTAATTCATTTCTGGTTAATAAAAGCAGGGCGCATGAAATGTCGTTTTGAGCTTTTCTCAATTGCTTATCAATCTGAAAGGATGTCTGATCTGAGGGAGAAAAGTAAATTTCCATCCAAATATCTCCCACTTTAACCTGGTGAGGCGTATTATCTGTTTTACTTGAACCGAATCTGGAATTTCCTATATCAGGCAAGGTCCCAGATGATCCCCACATTTCTTCGAATTCCTCCTGGAAAATCAAGGCTACAGACTGATCCTGGATGATTACCATATTGTTGTAATCATCAAAAACTTGTCCTTCTGTAAAATTTGTCGCTCCCGTAATTAATTGGCAACGGTTAGGGTCAGCAGCATCAAAAATCAAAAACTTATTATGCATCAAAGGATCTCCTTCATTTCCTTCAAGGACGGGAAATGGTACGTCAGGATTCCGCAAAGCAGAGTTACTGGTGTCATCTCCTGTAATGTATCTAACTCTCACTCCTCTGCCATGAGCTGCACTCAAAGCCTCTGAAATGGGTCTGCGATTGATATTGTACATAGTCACATCAATCGTAGATTGCGCCTCATTGATCAGTTGAACGACAGTAGATTCTATAATCTCTCCGGTATTGCCATCAGAAGTGGAACCGGTGGAAATACTTGAATCTATCTCTCTTGTAAAATAAACTTTTATTTCTCCACTGGATAGCGATGAGGTGCTGAAGTATCCATCTAAAAGCACAAATCCCGGATTGCTGGCAGGACGTATTTCTACAAAATAAAACGAAGCCGGATCCAGATCTTCAATTTGAAAACTGCAGGGGGCCGGACAATTATTGATAACAATTTCCTCATTCAATGGTACTGAACTTCCATACCGAACTATGATGTCATTAACAGAAGGATAAGTATGTTTAAGTGTTAGGCTTTCCTGATCTGCTTCACTAAGTGTGAGACCTATCTGTGCATTGATGGAAATAGCTGGCAGCAATAATAAAAGCATCCGAAAGATAAACTTTCGGATGCCATATATAAGAATAACCTTGTAGTTCAAATCGCGGTAAAAGTTCAATATCTGATATTTTATTGAATGTCAGACAAGCCTCTGATGCTGAGTTGTCTGGCTTCTGTAGCTCCTCCCTGAGTCACGATAGCAGTCATCGTAACTGGAGTAGTTGGGAAATTAGTTGCTGAGAATGTTGCTGCCGATCTGGTGAAGTGCGCCATTGTGCCTGAAGGATCAGTTAGTACTGTATTTCCATTCCAGGTAGAGCCTGCTGAATTAGAAACTGTAACATCGCTAACTCGCACCAGTGTTGATTCCAGATTCTCGAAATCGGCTAAAATTTGACTTATCGTGCGCACATTTGGTGTAATACTTCCTGTACCTGTTTTGGTAGCATTTGCATTTGGCACATTGTTTAATTGCAGCAGACCAGAAAAGCTTTCTAATGCCATGCCTGAAATATTTATTTCTACTTCATCATTCAATACAAATGTATTATTGGCAGTAAAACGAACCAGGATTCCTGCGCCGTTTGCATTTTGAATAGTAACGTTTCTGTCAGTTATACTACCATTAGTTCTGTCTGAGATAACAATTCCTTTTATTTTTCTGGCTGCAGGTACACTGGTATTGGTTCCTGAATATAAGGCTCTCACTTCAGCAATGGTAATTAAAATCGGATCTCCACCGCCACCTCCACCGGTTATATCTGTAGGGTTACGAATCGAAATTTGTTTCGCACTGGAAGATCCGCCTTGCTGTGCTATTCCGGTTATATTTACCACATTGGTTGGAAATGGATTGTCGGCAAAGGTAGCATAGCTCTGTGTAAACATATCCATACTACCAGTAGCATCAGTAAGTGTAGTCGAAAAAGAAAAAGTATTACCGCTGGCTTTCGTGATGGTTACATTCTGGATAGTCAGTAATTCAGATTCATACTGTTCAAAATTTGCATTAATCTGTGCAATAGTAAGTACCTGAGGAATGACATTCACTCCTGTACTTAAACGTGTTGCATTTGCATTCGGGACATTATTCAATTGAAGCGTTCCCTGGAATTCTGATAACTCCATTCCGGATATATCAATTTCCAACTCATCACCCAGGTTAAATGTATTTGTTCCTGTAAATCTTACTGTGATACCTGCACCTCCAATTTCCTGGATTACCATATTTCTGCTGGTAATGTTTTCAGCAGTTCTGTCAGTGATTACTATACCTTTTATCTTTTTCTTTGTAGGAGCAGTAGTTGCAGATCCTGAAAAGAGCGCTCTCAGATCCTGAATACTAATAGGATCCAGATCTCCACCTGTACCACCACCGCAGCGGGTTCCGGTAAAAGATAAGTCCGTTACATCTCTGATAAATAATTGTCTGTCTGCGCCAAAGACACTGTATACAGCAACAATACTTCCATTTCCTTTAGGTAACGGAGTATTTGCAAATGTTGCAAAACCACTGTTTCTCAATATAATACGATTGCCGCTGCAATCTTCGATATTCCTGTTTCTTGTCAATTGCTCTCCACCGATAGCCCAGGCATAAGTAGAGTCCATTTCTGAAGCAATTATTTGTACCCCATTAATTTGTACCAATGTGCTGATCATCGAAGCATTTAATTCGCTTATTGTTACAACTCTTGGAGTGAGTACCTGACCTTTTTGTCCTTTAAAAAAGAATTGTCCTCTCAAAGCATCAGGTATTCTGTCTGCAGAACCATCCGTAACACTTACTCCCACCTGAAGTGTTCCATTATTACTGGCAATCCATAGATTTTTCATTTTTACAAATACTCTTCTTCCTGAAGGATAATCGTCGGACAAAGTCACTCTGTCTACTCTGAATTCAATTCCTCCACTCTCGTCCTGAATCACAAGTTGCTTGAAGAAATTACCGGTTATATCATCAGAAATAACGATTCCTGAGATGATCACATCATCTGTAATCTGTACAGGGCTGTTTACATAGCGGGCTTTAATTTCGGCAATGGTATGTGTAACCGTCAAATTCGTGGTCTCATCAACCACAGGTGGTTCGTCAAAATTTCTTTTAACACAAGATGAAATAGCTACACTCATCAATAGAGCGAATACACTTAATTGGAATATGGATCTGAAAGCGTTCATATTAATATCTATAGGTAATGTTTACAAAATAGTTGAAGCCCTGAGCATAGAAATACTTGGGCGGGAATCTGTCCGGATTTTGATCTTCAAAATTAAATCTCAATTGTTCATAGCCTCCGGTAGCAAATGTCTGATTGTTAAGTAAGTTCCCAATACCAACATTCAGGACTAGTGTATTTTGATTGATTCTCCATGATTTTCCTCCGAAAAGATCCACCGTAAAGGCAGCCGGAAGTCTTTCCTGATAAAGAATTTTCTCCCATTCTGCAGATCCAGGTGTGACATCAAGAATACCTTGCTCTGTTCTTCTTACAGGATTGAAATCAAGGTATATTTTATCAAAATAATTGACATTCACATTCAGGAACCAGAATCTTGGGGATCTGTAATTGAGCCCGATACTACCAGCTTGTTGTGGCGTACGACTTACGTAGAAATTTTTAGCATATATAAGCAGTCCGTCAGCAACGGGAGCACTATTGTTGTCAAGGGTTATATATGCAGTCGGTCTGTTGGATATTATAAAGTCTCCCAAAGAAGCAACACCAGTAACAGAAAGCGTTGCGCTTAACTTGTACTCTAATCCAAGCTCTACACCGGTATGGGTGCGTTGTACTCCATTCAATGCAAAGTTTACAAGACCTCCGCCATCATTCTGTCCATCCAGGTCAAAATCTACACCATCATCCTGAAAGTAACTTACAATATTGGATTGATTGTTGAACCTTGTATAGTAAACTGATGCCCTTGCTTTCAAATATGGTGATCTGAATAGATATCCAATTTCACCATTAAGGATACTTTCTTCCTGAGTGTATGGATTAATCTGGTCTCTTGTCCTGGGAGAAAGGAAAACATTTCTATACAATGGAGGTCTGGTACCAGCAAATGCGTGTGCATATACATATTGGCGACCATCTATCTTATATGTTATTCCTCCTTTCAAACCATAAGTAGTGAAATTTACTTTTCTGAATCTCCAAATGAATTATCAGGGAATCGTCCATTCACCACATTGCCGGTTCTCCAGTAAATGTCGTGATTTAAATTTGCAGCTGCAAAGAAATCCCATCTTCTAAGCTTCAAAGTTCCCTGCAACCATGCACCTCCCTGACGAATATTGTTATTGTAATCATATCCAAAGACATCGCCTTCTTTCAGTAATTGGCGTGGATTATTAATATCATTTTCCCATTTGGTAGGATCATCCGGAAAATCTCTTCTTGCAAATCTATCTTCATTCAGATAAAAGTCTGCCCCAAGTAAATCCTGAATACTATTAAAGTTATGTCCTATGAAATGCTTAAAATTGACTCCTGCATTCAATGAAAATCTGTCTGTTATGAAGTTTTCGTAAAAGCTGGTGAAGGAGAATGTTGAATTATCAATTCTTCTTTCTTCAAGGAAATATTTTGCCTGTTTACCCTGCACATTGTTTCCGACGATTCCGTCCGCATTTTCTACAGTCACCACATTATTTCTATTCACATCATAGAAATAATCCCAATCCAATTGTCTCAGATTTTCATCATTTCTCAATGACTCCGCCAGAAGATCAGCTGTCTCCTGATTTTCCTGGAAGGAAGGCAGTTTTTGATAATAGTCCGGTCTTGGGTCATTTGTATTATCCCATGATAATGCTCCAAATCCATTTCTGCCGGTTTGGTATGAAACAGCGGTCACTAGATTTGATCTGCGATTAATCTGAAAATCATGTCTCAGGATAGCCATCGGGATGTGAGCATTACTTACCCCGGAGTTTCTTTTTCACCATTCTGATATCCCCAGTTTGGATTGTAATAATTTGTACCTGCCAGGTCATACATTTCCTGTACTACCGGACTGGTTCCACCTCTAACAGTTGGTGCACCAAAAGCAACCAAACTTATGCTATGTTTTTCGTTAATTTTCTTCTCAGCTCCCAAAAAGTATGACCATGCATCGTAAAAAGTACCCGGGTTATAAGCTTCCTGCGCCCATCTTCTGGATCCAGAGAATGAAAATGCCCAGCCATTTTTCATCATTCCGGTGTTTGTGGTATACATCAGGCGATGTTGATAGCTTCTGTTGGATAAGGCATAAGAAACACGGCTTTCTTTCCATTGACGGCTTGGTCTCATGTCAATATTAGAGACACCTCCTACATCACCAAAGTCATAGCTTACAGGCGTAACGCCAATATTGATATCTCTGTTACGTAACACATCATTCAATCCACCCATTTGCCAGAAATATGCCACTCCATTTTCCATGTCATTGAATGGAATTCCATTAAGATTAAGTGTTGTATATTCCGGATTATAACCTCTGATTCTGAATCTTGCAGGACCAAAGGTAAAGCTGGCAGTTCCTATAAATACATCACGGGATGCAGATAGTACTGATGAAATGTCTGCATCGCTGCCTCCTTCAATGTCTGAGTCAGATGATTCCAATGAAATGGTGGGTAGCAAAGATAAATCATCCAGGTCAGTAGCCACCTTTCTCGTTATTTTTACTTCACCAATATCAATCACCTGGTCTGCAGTAATGATAACATCCACATACAGATCCTGAAATCCTTCAGCGGTGATAAATAGTTTTTTTGCTCCGGATGAGGGAGTATTCAACACAAAAAATCCGGTAATATTACTTGGAGTGCTGGCTGCGTCTTCCTGAATGGCAACAATGGCTCCTTCTACACCGAGCCCATTTCCTGCATTTACAATAATTCCTTTTACTCCTGAAGTTTGACCGTAGCTGATAAAATTCAATGCGAGAATACAAAAGGCAAGTGTACAATATCTTGTCATATATGAGTTAGGTATGAATAACAAAGCCGTAAAGGTAGAAACAAGAAATCATATATTACTACAAACAGGATCAACTCATTTCGGCAAGTAACATAAAAATAACACGATACTGTTAGCCCGGGTATGCAAATTCTGTTTTGAATCGTCTATTTTTGACCTATATTCACAAATTACAAAGAATCTTAACTCTGCTCATGACTGTTTTCCGCATAATTACCCTTGTTTCTATTTGCTTATTTCTATTTAGTACTGAGGGTTTCTCTCAAAAGAAGCAATTTAAAGTTGTTTGCGTTGGATTTTATAATCTTGAAAATCTGTTTGATACCATTGATAATGAAAATGTCAATGATATCGAGTTTACTCCTTCCGGAGCAAAGGCCTGGACCTACGATAAGTATTCAGATAAATTAGGCCGTCTGGCCGAAGTAATTTCACAAATTGCGACGGACGTATCTCCTGATGGTCCTGCTATTTTAGGCGTTTCCGAAATTGAAAACCGGGGAGTATTGGAAGATTTGGCCAAACAACCTGCCATAGCTTCGCGCCGGTATCAAATCGTACACTTTGATTCTCCGGATTACCGGGGAATTGATGTAGCAATGCTCTATAATCCCAAATATTACCGTTTGTTGGAAAGCCGGAGCATTCCGGTAAATTTGCCCGATATAGACGGGCTTCCTTTGATTACGCGTGATGTGCTTTATACCAAAGGCATCCTTGATGGTGATACTGTACATATAATGGTCAATCACTGGCCATCCAGAAGGGGAGGTGAAGCATCGACAAGAGCCCTTAGGAGTGGATGTGCCCGTTTAAACAGAGAAATTTCAGATTCCTTACGAGCTATAAATCCCCGAGCTAAAATCATCGTGATGGGTGACCTCAATGATGATCCCGATAATGAAAGTGTGGCTGTTGTTTTGGAAGGAAAGGCAAAAGCTGACAGTGTAGAACCGCATCAGTTTTTTAATCCATTTTATACACCTTTCAAAAAAGGTATTGGGTCCAATGCTTATCAGGATGCCTGGAGTTTATTTGATCAGGTATTGGTATCCCATGGATTTATTGGAGAAGATGTCTCAGGCTATAAATACTATAAGTCAACTACTTTCAACAAGCCTTTTATGCAGACAAAGTCTGGTCGGTATAAGGGTTATCCCTTCAGAACTTTTGATGGAGACAATTATATGTCGGGATATAGTGACCACTTTCCATCCTATGTAGTACTTATTAAAGAGTAATATTAGGAAAAAGAATAAAGTTTATTAATCGTGTTTTTCCTGGTATTTTATAGAATCAGGCATTATCACATTTATAAATTGAATTATTTTCGCTCAGATGTAAATTTTGTATTTCGATTATATTGAATGTATAATTCATTGTTAATTAATGATTTAATACATTGTCGGCGCATTTACCTGGTAAAAAATGGTAGAAATAATAAAGACAAAAGATGCTTGAATTTTTCTAACATTTCGCAATCAGGAATTTCTTCAGAATTTGTCAAAAAAATGTTGTGCAATATTTAGATGTGTATTGACATTATATTGAATGTAAAAATCCTTACATTTGACCTTTATCTCCCAATTATTAAATTCTTAAACACAAAGAACATGAAAAATTTGATCTGGGTAATGCTTTTAGCTATGGTAGGCTTTATGGCTTGCGGCGAAGAAACACCTGCTGAAGAAACACAAGAAGCAATGGAAGAGCAGGCACCTGCAGTATCCGCTGCAACTACTGAGACTGCTACTATGATTTCAACTGATTTGGCTGCTATTGAAACAGCACTTGATGCAAAAGCTGATGCACTTGGTGAAGCATCTGATGATGCTTCTAAAGCTGCTGCTGATCAAATCAAGACGTTAAAAGATGAAATTCAACAATTGAAAGATTCAGTGAATAGCGCTACTGACGAAACTATCGCTGACATTAAAGCGAGATATGAAGCTGTAAAAGCTTCTGCTGCAACTTTAACTATGTAAGAATAACAATCCACCTGGTGGATATTTATTAGAATTATAAAGCCGGGGCTATTTCGATATGCTCCGGCTTTTTTATTTAAGTTATTTCCTTTGATTGCAAAACCGCTTCAACTTACTCCCGCCTTTCATTCCATTCTTGATGAACTGGAGAACAGTAAAGACAGCTTCTTTATAACCGGGAGGGCAGGTACCGGTAAGAGTACTCTCCTCGAACTTTTTATAAAAACGACTTCGAAAAATACGGTTGTCCTTGCACCAACAGGAATAGCCGCACTTAATGTTAAAGGTCAAACTATCCACAGTTTCTTTAACCTACCCCCCTAAACTTGTTCAACCTTCCGAATTGCATTTCATGAAGTTTAAAAACTAAACTAATGAAAGCAATAGAAATCATTATCATAGATGAGATCTCTATGGTCAGAGCTGATATTCTTGATCATATTGATTATTTGATGCGGAGATATAAAAACAGTCCTCTTCCATTTGGAGGGGCCAGATTAGTGGCCTTCGGCGATTTATTTCAATTGCCACCTGTGGTTTCTTCTCCTGAAGAAAGGCTTTACTTTTCTGAAGTGTATAAGACTCCTTACTTTTTTTCAGCACTGGTTTTTAAGCAGGCCGGACTAAGAATGATCGAATTGAGAGATATTTTCAGACAGACAGATCAGTCATTTATTAATCTGCTGGAAGTCATTCGATATAATCAACTTGAGTATGAAGATCTGGAGTTTCTGAATTCCAGATGTGTTCCCCTGACTGAAGAGGATGAAACTTTCATCACGCTCAGCAGCACGAATGCAATTGCAGACACAATGAATCAGAAAAAATTGGCTGAGATTGAATATCCTGCCATTACTTTCAAAGCTGAATTGACTGGTCAGTTTGCAGCTCATTACAACCCTGTCGATCCACTTATTACCCTGAAACTTGGTGCTCAGGTAATGTTTGTTCGCAATGATCCGGACCAACGATATGTCAATGGTACTATTGGAATCATTTCAAAACTGACAGAGAGCCTGGTCGAAGTCGAAGTCGAAACTTCGACCGGTAAAGTAATTGTTCAGGCAGACAAAGCTACCTGGGATATGATTCAATACAAACCTGACCCCAAAAATCCTGATAAAATAAGTAGTGAAACAATTGGCTCTTACACGCAGATTCCCCTTAAACTTGCATGGGCAGTCACCATTCATAAAAGCCAGGGAAAAACTTTTGATAAGGTGATGATAGATCTGGGTAGGGGAGCTTTTGAATTTGGCCAGACTTATGTCGCCTTATCCCGTTGTAAAACACTGGAAGGAATTATTTTAAAACGACCGGTTACGCCCAGAGATATCATGGTAGATGAGAGGGTTGTTGAGTTCTATTTGCAGAATAGGTAGAGACTTGAGAAGTAAGCCTGGACAATTCTGGAAATAAAAAAGGCTTCCCGAAAAATTTCGGAAAGCCTTTTAAAAGGATTTTTTATAACTTATTGCTGAGCAAAAAATTCTTCTGCCTGAGTGATGATATTCTCTCCCAAATCTCTTTTGACCAGGATCATTGGTCCTCCTCTTTTAATTACATAGCCTCCTTCCATTTGGAATAATGAGTTTTCAGCTCCTTTGAATTGCTCCTGTGTATTGAACAATTTCAAATCCTTTACATCTACACCTTTATCTGCGAAATGTGCTTTAATTTTTTCAACCTGAGCATTGAAATCATCTACCTCTGCCTTATTATCTCCTTTGTCAAAAACATAATAAAGTATTGCATTTTCAGAAAGCGTTTCCAAACTTGCTTTTTCAGGTGAATCTACATTCAATTGTGGTCCTTCATTAACCACTTCCTTATTTTCATCAGAACCACATGCAGCCATGAAAAGGGCCACGACCAACATCCAAAGTACATTTTTCATATGTGTTGTTTTCAGTTTTACTCAATTTGAGTGCAAATATAATGCAATTAATTAATGTGTATCCAGCCATTTTACAACAATGCGCTCAATGTCTTCTTTTTGAATATCTGTATCCGGTACAAATTCAAGACCGGTCACTTTATCGAACAACTCAATATATCTTTGGCTGATCTCAGTCACAAAGGAATCAGGCATCAGGGGCATACTCTGCCCTTCCAAGCCCTGAAAGTCATTTGCCATCAACCATTCTCTCACGAATTCTTTTGATAATTGCTTTTGACTGATATTGTCTCTCTGCCTGTCTTCATATCCATCAGCAATATAGTATCTGGATGAATCGGGAGTATGTACTTCATCGATTAGAAGATTTCTTCCATTATATTTGCCAAATTCATACTTGGTATCCACAAGAAGCAAGCCCCTTTCTTTAGCCATAGTAGTTCCGGCAGCAAATAATTTTCTTGTATATTCTTCCAAAATCAAATAATCTTCTTCCCTTACAATTCCTCTGGCCAGAATTTCTTCTCTGGAAATATCTTCATCATGACCTTCAGAAGCCTTGGTAGTCGGAGTGATAATGGGCTCAGGCAGTTTATCACCTTCTTTCAATCCCTCAGGCAAAGTTACTCCGCATAATACCCGGCCTCCATTTTTATATACCCTTGCGGCGTGTCCTGCCAGATAAGCTCTTATCACCATTTCCACTTTATGTGGCTCACATGCATAGCCGATAGCAACATTTGGCAGGGGGGTGTCCAGCAACCAATTTGGTACCATATCTGATGTTGCTTTCAGAAAGTAAGCAGCCAGCTGGTTCAATACCTGACCTTTATATGGAATCGATCTTGGAAGTATATGGTCAAATGCCGATATCCTGTCAGAAGCTATCATTATTATTTTTGAACCAATGGTGTATACATCTCTAACTTTTCCGTGATAAACCTTTTGATCAGGATGAAAATTGTATTCTGCGTTTGGTTGAACTATAGGTGAAGACATTTGGTCAAATTTTGATCCGCAAATTTAAATGGATTATTCCTTTTCTCCCTCTTTTATTTCCCTTCACTACTGTGGGCAGATTCTGTCCGATCGAATATTTAAATCCGTTCATCGGAATATCTGATATTATCGTCTTTGATATTTTGTAATTGTTACTTGAATAGTATCTTTATGATATCAAAACAATATCAAACCAATACTAACATGAAAGATCAAATCGTTACAAAAAGCAATGGCTTCTTTTCTCTCTTTATTCAATTAATTCTCTTAGCTGCGAGTATTTACTCCGTTACCAGAATGGAGTCTTTATATATTGCTATGGGTGTTGCCGGGATTGTAATTCTTATTTTTTTATTAAATGGTTTTTTGATTCTGATGCCCAATGAAGCAGCAGTGTTGACCTTTTTCGGAAAATATGAAGGCACAATTGTTAAAAATGGCTTTTACTGGATGAATCCATTTATAGCCAAGAAAAAAATCAATTTCAGAGCGCGTAACCTGAATGGACCTAAGCTAAAAGTAAATGACAGCATAGGAAATCCAATCGAGATAGCGGCTGTGGTTGTGTGGCAGGTGGAAGATGCTTTCAAGGCTTCATTCGATGTCGACAATTATACCCATTATATTGAAGTGCAATCTGAAGCTGCTATACGTAAGCTGGCAAGTTTATACCCATATGATGAATTTGAAGATGCTACATCTGAATACACATTGAGGGCAAGCGCGGATCATGTGGGGCAGGAGTTGGAAAGAGAACTTCAGGACAGACTAGCTCGGGCAGGAGTCATAGTAATCGAAGCTAGGATTTCGCATCTGGCATATGCCCAGGAAATTGCAGGGGCTATGTTACAAAGACAGCAAGCTACAGCAGTTGTTGCAGCCCGTAAACAAATCGTGAATGGAGCAGTGGGCATGGTAGAAATGGCCCTGGAGAAGCTGGCAGAAAAAAATGTAGTTCACCTGGATGAAGAGCGTAAAGCGGCAATGGTTAGCAACTTGCTGGTTGTATTATGCTCTGACAGAGCGGTAAGCCCGGTAGTCAATGCAGGAACACTGCATCATTGATTAGCCTGATTGAATAATCTTAGATGCCAAATCCGATGCTGGAAGAAAAATTGAAATTATTACCTGCCTGGTTGCTCACATTTTTAGTCATGGATTTTGTGATTATTCTTGTCATACTTTTCGCGATAAGTAAGAATGAAGACAGTCAGGATACTATACAAATGATGTTGATTAGTGGAGCTATTTTTACACTGGTTTTTGTGTTACTGAACTTCATACACTACAAAGTGAAAATGGAATACAGGCACTTCAGTGTAAAGATGGTTCCATTTTCACTGAAAGCAGTGATAGTTGAACCCGATGATATATTAGCCATGAAAATAAGACCATTGCATGTGCTGAGGGAATTCAGTGGATTAGGTAAACGAATTAAGGGAGACACTACAGCATATGTTACAGATTCAAAATTTGCCATAGAATTTAATCTGAGCACCGGAAAAAAAATGGTGGTTAGTATCCGAAACAAGGAGGAATGGCAAAGGATATTTGAAGGGAGCTCTGTGTGGGCTCAAAAGATGAGAATGGAATGAATTAAAAAGCGTCATTTATTCAGATACATAATGTCTGATAATGAAATGGAAAAATAATGGCTGAGAAAAAATCATTTGTAATCAGGATTAAGCCTGAAATGTACGATGCCCTGGAGCGTTGGGCTGCTGACGAATTCCGAAGTGTGAATGGTCAGATAGAATATTTGCTGGACGAGGCCATCAAAAAGCAAAAGCGATATAAATCAAAATTTGATGAAAAATCAGTATCGACTGATTTGGAAGAGGAAAGCACATGAGGTGAAAGGGAAAGTAGAATTAAATATTCTTCGTACTGTTTCTATCCAGGAGGATATCTTTCAATTCTTTGAGTAATGCATATTCATGTGGCATTACTTTTTTGAAAGCCTCTTTCATGGCAAAATATGCTCCTTTGTTGAGATCAGGCATCATGTCTTTGATCTTGTCTTTGACATAGGTCACATCTTCCTGAACCTTATGAGTGATAGAAGGTAGATCATGCCAGTCGCCTTCAAGCGCAATTGCTTTTACTGATTCACCATTTTCTTTCATCAATGGCTCCAGTTCGATTAGGTCCTGTCCATCTTTTGTAGCATCCATTTGTTGCAACATAGAACCTTCAGGGAATTTCCACTCCCTTGTATTATCTACATCATCTTTTACCATAAAGACTTCCAGACCCTTTTCTGCAAACCTGTATATAATGAAATTGGCTTTCTCTCTCAGACTCATAAACACTGAATATTATGCGAAACTAACAAACCCCACAGACATTGGTTGTTCTGGTATTAAAAAAAAGTTAAATAGTGCTCTATTTTTTTTCTGCGAGATCGATCACATGAACCAGGGACATGGCCAATAAAAGTTGTTGATCTTGCTCTGAAATTGATTCATACAAATTTAAAGCCCTGGGAAACATGGACTTATCATCGCGGGTTTTTCTCATTCCGGCTACAAGTTTACCTTCCAGCAGAAGAGGCAGTTCCAAATGGTCAGAATATTCAATTTGCCCTAATAATTTATTTCCTGCGGTATTGACTAGTCTTCCATCAGGCAGTAAATTGGCAATCTGGACTTGATTTCTGTAAATACTAACACCTTTCTCGTTCAGGACATAGACCATTTCATAAGCAAATCCTCTTGCCATCAATAGAGTCTTTGGCTGTTTCCCTTTGTATCTTTTGCGGACAAATGCCAGTACTGGTTCATTATAAATATTGACCAAAACGCCTCTCTCCACCTCGTGAAATCCTTTTGCTACTTTCTTTTCCTTGAGATTTAGCGAAAGCAATTCCAGCTCATTCTGTGCCCAGGGTGTCAAAGTTTTTGCTTTTATATCCAGTTCTTTTCTGAAGGAAGCTACATCCTTATTTACAGTTTTCATAGTGACTGTTTTTTTCCTCAGAGACAGGAAAAACAAGGTTACCAGTGCAATCAATATGAGCCAAATCACCATAGATGAAAATTATATTAGAGAATACTTAATGTAAGGTAACAAACAAATTTCTATCCGTTGCTCAATTAATTTAATGCATCACGCAACTGCATCATCAATTTCAGAACCGGGACAGAAATCATTAAAGTAAAATTATCTAAAAACGGATCGAAGGGCATGTTTGTTGAAGTTTCTTTTCAGCCTGTTGATAGCCCGATCTTTTATCTGCCGGACCCTTTCTTTGGTCAGGTCATATTTTTCGGCGATTTCTTCGAGTGACATTTCCTTGAACCCATTTAATCCAAAAAAGCAGGCTATTACGTCCAATTCTCTGGGGGATAAAAATGCCATCCCATATTGAATTTCCATTTTAACTGATTCCTCCATCAACTGCAAGTCCGGAGACATATCAGCATCAGTGGAAATCAATTCCAGTAAAGTAGAGCTCTCTTCATCATCGCTCATGGGTGCATCCATGGATACATGTCTGCTGTTGGAACTTATCAGACTGGCAACTTCTTTGACCGAAAGATTGAGCAAGTCACTTAATTCTTCATTGGATGGTTCACGCTGAAATTCCTGAAGAAATGAAGCAAATGTATTATTGACCTTATTGTATTGAGTAACTTTATTGGTGGGTAATCGAACGATTCTTGAATATTCTACGATAGCTTGCAGGATGGATTGTCTTATCCACCAGACAGCGTAGGAGATAAATTTAAATCCTTTAGTTTCATCAAATCTCTTGGCGGCTTTCAATAAACCCACATTTCCCTCATTGATCAGATCGCTTAATGAAAGTCCCTGATTCTGATATTGCTTGGCTACAGAAACGACAAAACGCAAATTTGCTCTAACTAATTTGTCGAGTGCATCTTCATCATCATTGCGAATTCTTTGTGCTAAGTCTGATTCTTGTTCAGGAGATAGTAATTCTATTTTACTGATATCGGCAAGATAACGTTCCAACGCATAGCTCTCTCTGGAGGTAATCTTATGAGCAATTTTGAGTTGGCGCATATTTGGATTTGTTCATTATATGATTCAATAATAAGAAAAAATTCTGATTTTTTTTAAGCGAATCAAGGTTTGATTATTTTAATCATTAACACTCAAAGCAAGTCGTTTAGTTTCATCTTTTTGGCTTATTTGTAAGATGTTGATATCCAATGCTCTAATTTAGATACTGCCTTATATTTTTTTACCTGCATCCAGAAGATTTAACATACTTTTATTGGTAACTATAACTCTTATATTACAGTTATTATTTGCTCTGAGTTCCGATTTTTACTCTTGCAAAAGGATCAAAGGTATTGGTCCAGTAAATGAAGATCATCTTCAGTGTCCACATCGCTGAGGGTGATGAGAAGTTTAACGGATTTGCCGGATGTGATAGCTTTTTGATAAGTTTGTTTCAGGACCTGATCCGTACTCCAGTTGATTCCTTCAAAGAGACTTGAATCTGGATCATTTAGCCCCAGCAAATAATATCCCCCATCTTCTGCCGGCCCCAGAACAATTGAAAAATTGTCCAGGTTTGAAAATGCCTGCTGGATTAATTCAGAACTGATACCGGGACAGTCACTCCCAATAATGATGGTTTTATCTCCCGGCTCATGAACAGTTTCAAAAGCATGAAAAATTTTTTCACCCAGGGATCCTTTGACCTGAAGATATAATTCATCCTCTGACCCAATATGCTGAAGTCTGGAATCAATGAAATTACTGAAAAACAAATGGAGTTGCGCTCCTGCTACTGACCTTGCAACCTTAAAAGTGTGTTCCAGCAATTCAAGGTATACCATCAAAGCTTTTTCATCACCAATTGTTGCACCAAGTCTGGTTTTTACCTTCCCCTCAATGGGATTTTTAAACAGGACAATGATATTGTGAGCCATATGAATAGCAAATTACACTGAAAATGGAAATTTTAATATAAGACCCAAGTTCCAACACTTGTTGGATCATTAGGTTTTATATGAGGAATAAAAGTTAGTCCTCTTTCTTCTTCTCCTTAAGTACGACCTTGCTACCATTCTTGAGCTGACGGGAGATCGCGCTGTATGGTCCCGAAACTACATTTTCATCTCCTTTTAATCCCTCCAGTACTTCTATATAAGTGTCATCCTGGATACCAGTTTTGACGGGGACCAGTCTAACAGTATCTGCTTCCATTACAAAGACTACTTCAATTTTTTCTTTTTCAGCCTCAGGTTTTTTCTCCCCCTTGTTTTGATTTTCTGATTTTTCCTGCTCAGCAACTACTTCTTCAGAGTCAGGAGCTTCATTCTTTTTGTCAGGATCGCGTACTGTTACGGATTGGATCGGAACACTAATGACATTGGGTTTAACATTCGTTTGTATTGCTACAGAGGCGGACATACCTGGTCTGAATGGAAATGGTTTGGTAGAAGTGATCAGATCTGAATAAGAAGCCGGATCTATTCTGATTTTAACGGAGAAGTTAGTTACCTGATCAGTGCTTGTTGCCTGAGCGGCTCCACCTAAGGAGCTGGCTGAATTGGCAATTTGATACACATTTCCCTTGAATTTTCTGCCCAGATAAGCATCCACTTCTATTTCTACTTCGTCATTAAGGCTGACCCTGACGATATCATTTTCACTCACATCTACCTGTACTTCCATTGAATTGAGATTGGCAATTCTCATCATTTCTGTACCAGTCATTTGCATTGTACCTACCACGCGTTCGCCTTTTTCAACATTCAACAGAGACACAATACCATTTGTAGGAGCATAAATCGAGGTTCTCTGAAGAGAAGTTCTCAATTCCTGTAAACTGGCTTCTGCACTTTTTATTGAAAACTCAGCTGCCTGAACATTCGCTTTTGATGAAGCAACACTAGCTTCTGAAGAACGGGCGTTGGCTTCCAGGGCTCTCAAGGATGATTCTGAAGCTTCAAAATCTGCAGTAGAAATGACACCGTCCGCTTTCAGTTGTTTATTCCTGTTGTAGATATTTCTGGCATTGGCAATCTGGGCTTCAATTTGTTCCTTTTGTGCGATGGAACTCAGAATTTGAGCCTGAGCTATGGATTTCTGGGATTTTGCTGAATTCAAACTGGCCACCCCTCTTTCGACAGAGGAGACATAAGTGTCAGGATTGATTTTGGCTACCAATTGTCCTGCTTTGACAGAATCACCTTCAAGGACATAAAGCTCCACGATTTCACCTGATACGTCCGAACTGATCTTAACTTCAGTTTCCGGGTAAATTTTACCACTTGCAACAACAGTTTCTTTGATAGTTCGTGTAGCAACTTGTTCAATTTCAATTGTTTCACCTTTTGGTTTCTTGCTACTAAAAATCAAACTGACGATAATCAGCACAACTACAATTCCACCGAGGATATACAACCATTTATTACTTTTCTTCTTAGCCATGATGTTGAGGGTTTTTACAGAGATATCGGGGTTCCGGAATAAAAATCTACTACTTTCAAACGGAAAATATATTCATACTTCGCTATTATTTCTTGTTGACCTGTAGTCGCCACACGCGTTTGTGCGTTCGTCAATTCAAACCCATTTGCAGCACCAACTGCATACCGCCGTTCTGCATCTCTCAGTGCAATAGCAGCAGCTTCTGAGGATTTTTTGGCAGCTTCATATGCAGTCTTGCCTGCATTGGCATCCGTGACAGCTCTTTCCACGTTATTTCTTAATTGTTGTCTCAATTGCTCATTTTGCAGTGATGTACTATACTGAGTAAGACGGGCACGTTCCACATTGGCTCTTGTCCTGCCATTGTCATAAATGGGAACTGAGAGCTGGACACCTACACCTATACCAAGATTTTCATTGAATTGAGTAAAATAAGCTTTGTTGGACAAAATGGGAACCTGATTGAAAAACTGAATATCCTGAGATATCCCATTAAAGACAATTGTTGTCGGCGGACTAAGTTCCTCATTAAATCCATCCACTCTTTTTGCCAGAGAAGAATAAAATGTATTCAATTGTCCAAAGATGGATAGCGTCGGATAATATCCGGCTTTGGCGATTGCTTCGCCGACTTTGGCACTTTGTAATTTTAGATCGCCGGCTGCGATTTGAGGTTGATTATTAACTGCATATTCATATGTAGCATCAGATGAAAAAACCGGGTGTGGAATGTTCTCCGGAATTTCAGGACGTTCGATCTCAAACACATAATTATCACTTAATAGCAATAATTGTTTGATGTCCAGCAATGAAAAAACATAATTATTTTCCGCAATTACCAGATTTTGCTCGCTTGTAGCTTGCTGGCTTAAGATTTCATATAATTCACCACTGGCTCTGGCTCCTGAATCCACAAGTTTTCTGGTTTGCTCTACTTGTTGATTGATTTGTGCAAGATTCGCTCTGGCCAGATCGACGTTTTCGAGATTCAGTAGGGCGCTGAGGTAAGACTGAGCTACTTGCAAGGCCAGATCATTCGCTGCAGTTTCCAAATCTTTTTGACTGGCCAGAATATCGATTTTTGCTTGTTTGACTGTATTGTTGATGCGGTTTCCGTCAAAAATCAACATACCTGTATTGATGGATACACTGTTGGAACCTAAGGTTTGAGTCTCAAATGAGTTAGTTGTAGGGTCAATGTTTCTACCGAAATTCAAACCGGCATTGGTGCTTAGATCCAGCGATGGATACCTTGATTCTACCGCAGCTCTTCGGGTAATCTGTGCAGTGCGCACATTGATTTGAGCTTGCTTAATGGCAATGCTATTCTCTAATGCGTAGTCTATACACATTCTGAGGGTCCATTTTTCCTGAGCCCGGACTTGCATTGAACTGCAAAGTACTAAGAAGAGTACTACTTTGGGGGAAATTAATCTAATCATACGACATACAAGATTAAGATACGATACAATGTTAATTATATTCAATGCATCCATAGAATATTTTCTATGAAAGATACTTTTAATCAGATCAATGTGGTCGTATCAGCGGGAAGTAGAAATAGAACTGGCTTTAATTCTGCTTACTGCAGAAAGCTTGTCATATCTGCTGCCGAATGGTCTCCAGTAAGCAAGCAGGGTATATTCATTGTCTGTCTCTGACCAATTTCCTTCCAGCGGCGTGTAATCAAAGGTTTTCCCATCCTCAGAATGAACATAATAGTAGTCATAATATCCTTGCTTGAGCATCACAGACACTTTATAGGATTTTGATTTTTCATCATATGCCATTTTGAAAGGAGCCCTCAATTGCCAGTCGGTTAGCCGGCCACAAACATATACGTCACCGGATTGCATTTCAGGTACAGCGAGCGTAAAATGTACCAGTACATATTCTGATTGGGTTGCTGTGACTGGTCTGTCCTGGTTCTCGATAACGAAACCTCCTCTGGCATCCGCATAATTAATGAAATTGATGCTGCTACGGTCTTTATCCGGGATAATATGAACATCAATTCCATCTGCAAATTGCTCAATACTTTTGACATTCACAGTCCTTCTTTGCAGGCTTCGTACATCAAAATTGCGGAAGGGTTTCCCTGCGGGAAATACTAATTTATCGATATAATTATACATCAGATCCTCCGCTCTGGCTGATTGTGCTTTTAAGCCCTGTAAAGCATTATCCCATCTGTTGTTTTGAAGAATAGTAAGTGTCACTTCATTAATAGGATTGACCAACCTTTGATTTTTAAAATTAACTATAACGTCCATTTCCTGATGAGATCTGTATTTCCCGGCATTCGATGTAATTCTCATTTGTGGGGCAATTCTGAGATCAGATTCTGCCACTAAAAATCTTCTCGTTAGCAGGGGAGTATTAAAATCATCATCCTGATAAACATGCAATAAATAATTGCCGGATATGATCACGTTCAGGTCTTCATTAGGGAAAAGTAATTCGTAATAAGTATAGCTTTCATAGGTATTGATAGAATATTCAAAGTTTCTTAATCTTTCTTCTTCAAATCCGGAAGCATATTCCATAAAGTTCATCTCGGATCTGCTCCAGTCTGAATTACAATGTATGATTTGATATTTCAAATCCATAAATCCTCCACGCATGTCATCGAATGAAAGCTTTAATTGTCCACCTCCATGCAATGCAAACATGGGAATAGCAAGCGGGTCAGAGATGGGATGAAATAACACTGATCTGATCTCTGGCAGGTAGGTAGTATCGACGTTGGACCATTGCGCAGAAAGCTTGTCTGATGCGATCAGGGATCCAATTAAAAGTACAAACAGCTTTATTTTATTCATATAATTTTGCTTTGTCTCGTCTGCTTACCCATTGACTTTTACTTATCCAGAACCTCCAGTGTTTATCTGCCCATTCTTCTGCATAATCCACACCAATTCTCGGTCCGGCCGCAATCTCAAAAGGAGGTGTTTCAACAGTATTTTCATAAATAGAAATCGTGCCTTCATGATCCCACAATGCGCTCCCGTTGTCTGACATTTCAATACCCATAGCTGCACTCATGGAGCCGGGTCCTGAACTTAGCCGGGGCTCCAAATTAGTGATTTTCCTGCTTTCGAACATAAAATCAAGTCCATCAACAGGCAGAACAGAACGAATCAAAACAGCATGTGGCATATTTTCCGGCCCTGTAATGACATTGAAAAGACGATGTATTCCATAACAAAGGTACACATATGCATGCCCTCCCGGTTGGTACATTATTTCTGTTCTGGGTGTCCTTCTGAAATTGAAGGCATGAGAAGCTTTATCTTCCGGAGCTCTGTAAGCCTCAGTTTCAGTGATAATTGCGGATCTGCGATTACCGTTTTTATTTACTACCAATAATTTCCCCAACAGCTGCTGTGCCACAGAAACAACATCTGCATCCTGATAAAATGAGGCTGACAAGATTGATTCACTTTTGGGCATTTGTATTAACTGTTTATTTATTGGCGGAAAGTATATCTTCCAGGGAAATAGTATAGAACTTTGTTCCTTTACTGTAGTACAATGTTTCTTTAAATAATATTGGTTTTCCACTGAGCTCAATCTCAGCTACTATATTTTCATCGGCATCAATTATGAGGGACTTGGTGGTACTTGATAAAAATCTTAAACCCTGATATCTCAATTTTTCTATGAAGAAACTTGTTGATTCATTTACAATAGCGGTATTGTTGTCCAGATTAAACTCATGAATATTGTTGGCATTTGTATATGCGAATGTAGCAGTTGGATTGACTTGCTTACTATTTTGGACACTTTTATCTGACATATAGGTATACACTTCAGCTCCCAGATATCCCATGATTTTTTCCTCTGGCTGAAGATTAGCATTCATACTGCGAATTAGTTCTCCAGTTTGTATGTTAAATTCCATTAACTTATTTCTGGTCACCAGACAGAGCCGATCTTCTTTTAATTCAAAATCTCTGATAGCAAATTTTTCTGCTTCCACCTCTTTGAAAAATACAGTTTTGCCTGAACTAGCATCGAAACAAGCTATAAATGGTTTGCCGTAGAATACAGGTGTTTGGCCATGGTATGCATACCCATAATTGACCATATAAAGAAAACTGTCTATCTGAAATAGAGAAGATTTGCTGCATAGATTTTTCGGGAATTCATGCTTCCATAATTCCTGTCCGGTCAACTCGTCATATTTTGCAATAAATTCTCTGTTAGCCTGATAGATACTTTGCTCCATTTGCAATGCATTGGATACGACCCCTGTAATTGTTTTGTGGTCGGTACTAACAAAAAACATCCCTGTCAGAAGTCCAAGTGCCACACCTGCAGCATTGGCAACTATTGTTCCTGTGTAGTCTTTTTCTCCAGTCTTTGTGTTCACTTCCCAACCTTTTCCGGTATTAATATTAACGTGGTGCAGGCCTGATGAAGTTATCAGAATTGTTGAATCATTAAGCTGGTCCAGATAATTCCACCCAAAGTCTTGTTTTACTTTTCTTTCCCACAGTGGCTTGCCGTTTTTCAGATCCACTGAATATAGTGTGCTGGATTTAACAGTTCCGGCATATGATAATGCAGCCTGATTATCATGATAAAAATGGTAGAAATTATAGTTGAAGTTTGATTGATCAATACCTGTGGATGGATTTATAAAAATTGTTTTTCCGGGTTTTCTCCACAAAATTTGGTTCTCACGTTGATTTAGAATGTATGGTTGATACTTTAATTTCCGTGTCCAGACAATTTCACTTTTGTTGAGATCGAATCCAACAAGCATCCCTTTGTTTTTAAAGTATTTTCCCGAGTTCGTGATCTCCCGCAATTGAATTGACAATATATCAAACTGAGGATGCAATTCAAAATCAATAATCGGGTGATCAAATTCAATTACATGGGCAAGAATGGGAACATTATTTTTTAGGCAAAATCCTATTTCTACATCAGTTGTACTAAAAGGTAACTCATCTTGTTGTGCATGGCTTTGGATCACAATAAATAATAAAAAGCCAACTAGAAGTTTGAATTTCATAACTATCTAACGGTAAATTAAATTCATTCCAAAAACGAAAATTGATACTGCAAATTGCAAGTCCTGCGATATGTATTGCAAAACTAATAGCAATCGCACTTAAAATTTATGCGATTTCTAATGGAGATTTGTCGTAGGACGGGTGACACCCCTTACCGGCTGCGCCTGGCAAGGGGTGATACCGATACATCCTTCAGATGATGCGGCACAGGCGTGTTTTGCCTACGGCAAAAGGTGACATTCATGCCATCTTCGATGTCATGAGTGACCATGCCTAAGCGATTTATTTGGACTCAGGTCCAGAACTCTACTCCCATTTTGCCTGAGGCAACATGTAGAGGCTTCTTATATCTTTCTTAGGAGCAATTTTGCCTCAGGCAAAAATAAACGCATTGTTTGAGGATCATCCACTTTACTTGCGTCCAGTAATTTTGCCGTAGGCAAAATGTGTACCAGCACGTCATCCCGACCCGGCGAAGCCGTGTCGGGGCGTCACCCGTGAGTGGCAGCGCCTACTCTATAGCCCTATCACTGGCTTTTCAACTCAACACTCACCAATCATGGCAGGCTGTTCCATCTCATACCTCATCTCTTATACCTTATATCTACCTCCTGCTATAATTCGGCGACTCCTTCGTAATCGTAATATTATGCGGATGTGATTCTATAACACCTGCTGCAGTTATTCTCACAAATTTGGCTTTCTGAAGGTCAGCAATAGTCCAGGCGCCACAATATCCCATGCTCGCACGAAGGCCTCCGATGTATTGAAGCATTACTTCCTGCAAGCTCCCTTTATATGGTACCCGGCCTTCAATTCCTTCAGGCACAAGTTTTTTAATATCTTCTTCTACATCCTGGAAGTAACGGTCTTTTGAGCCTTTTTCCATAGCACCCAAAGAACCCATTCCACGATATACCTTGAATTTTCTTCCTTCGAATATGATTGTCTCACCGGGAGCTTCTTCTACCCCGGCAAATAATCCGCCTGCCATGATGGTATCCGCGCCTGCCGCTATTGCTTTTGCAATATCTCCAGTATATCTAACACCTCCATCACCTACAACAGGCACACCTGTATGGGCAATCGCCCGTTTGGCATTATAGATGGCAGTTAATTGAGGGACTCCAACACCAGCAACAACTCTTGTGGTGCAAATACTTCCCGGTCCTACACCGACCTTAACACCATTTACGCCTGCCTCCACTAATGCCAAGGCAGCATCGCCTGTGGCCACATTGCCTCCTATGATTTGCAGATATGGAAATGCTTCTCTGACTTGTTTGATCATCCTCAACACTCCTGTTGAATGTCCATGAGCTGTGTCCACAATGATTACATCAGCACCTACATGGACCAATGCTTCCACGCGTTCCATTGTGTCTGCAGCAATGCCTACAGCTGCACCTACAACTAGTCTGCCATGCTTATCCTTGCAAGCCACAGGATAATCCTTGTCCTTGATAATATCTTTATAAGTAATAAGCCCCACTAATGTGTTGGCATCATCAATGACCGGTAGTTTTTCGATTTTATTAGTCTGCAGAATTTCCTGAGCTTCAGTTAGAGTTGTGCCCGCAGGCGCTGTGATCAGATTGACCTTTGTCATCACCTCTTTTACAGGCCTGTTCATAGTATCTTCAAATCTTAAGTCCCTGTTTGTCAGGATTCCGATGAGCTTATTTTGATTGTTGATAATAGGAATTCCGCCGATTTTGTATTTACGCATGAGTTCCTGAGCGTCTGCAATTTTTGCATCTTCGCCCAGTGTGACAGGATCCAGGATCATTCCACTCTCACTTCTTTTCACACTGCGCACATGATCAGCCTGATCTTCAATACTCATATTTTTATGCACGATTCCCATTCCACCCTGGCGGGCAATAGAGATAGCCAGTGCTTTTTCAGTCACTGTGTCCATTGCTGCAGAAATGATAGGAACATTCAGTCGAATGTCAGTGGTCAGTTGGGAACGTAAATCTACTTCTCGTGGAAGGACTTCAGAATGAGCGGGGACTAATAATACATCATCAAATGTGAATGCTTGCTCCCCGAATTTTTGATCAAAGCTATTTTGTGTTTCCATGCGCAAAAATACTGCTTCTTCTACAATCTCAAAATCTATACACCTATATTTAGCGATTAATTCATGTTTACTTTCCGATATGCTCTCTGTCTATAGTGATGAATTTTTCATGAAACAAGCCCTCAATGAAGCTACTAAGGCTTCAGAAGAAGGCGAGGTGCCTGTTGGTGCGGTGATTGTAGTGCAGAATACGATTATTTCCAGAACACATAATCTCACGGAGCGACTCAATGATGTCACTGCACATGCAGAGATCATGGCGATTACTTCCGCAGCTTCTCACATGGGCTCCAAGTATCTACCGCAATGCACCATATATGTAACACTGGAGCCTTGCCCCATGTGTGCAGCTGCACTGCATTGGGCCCAGATTGGCAGATTAGTGTATGGCGCCGAAGATGAAAAAAACGGATACATGAGATTTGGTAGTCATATGCTCCATCCAAAAACTCAGGTGGCATTCGGAGTTCAGGAGACGGAGTGCAGAGAAATTATGCAGCAATTTTTCCAGCGCCTAAGATAATTCCTGGAAGGTTTCTTCCAAATCCATACTGTGTATTGAATTAAGGGCAAGATAAAACTATAACTTTTCGTTTTTAAGATCGTGTTAATCACGTAGTTAATATGTCTTAATACTGAAGTAAGACAGAGTTGCTGAATGTATATTTGAAAAAAAACAAAGCATTATGATCAAATGGACTTTTTTGGGAGTATTAATAATTGTGCTTGCTTCATGCACTACTACCCGATACCGATCACTTACCAGAGATTTAATTACTACCGCTGAATGGGGAGAAAATGATTTAAAGAAGCTTCAGTTTTATGTTTCTGACAATATAGTATTGCGTCGTAAAGTCACGGATTCCAAAGCAAAGATTGTATCCGGAAAGATTGTTTCCAAAGATGGAGCTAAGTATGAAGAGATTATTATTCGTAGCGGCACTCCCGGTACTATGCTCTTCAGTCCCGATAATGAAAGAATAGCGATCAGTTTTGATAAGGATGATTCAAAATCCTTCCTGATGTTTGGATCCAGTGAAAAAAGAGATGGAGCATTTGTATTGCTCGCAACTGACTGGGATAAAGATGGCGGGAATGTTACTTATGGAGACAAAGTATATCAAACAGGAGCATCCAGTGCATATGTTACTCTGCTGATACTGACAGAGAATGAAGGAAGCACGGAGTTTAAGAGAAAGACCGCTCCGGGAAGAACGCTTTAGAAAGCGGAGATTTTAGATGTCAGATTTCAGTGGTTTCAGGTTTCAGACTGAACAGCCAGTTTAACAGCCGTTTTAACAGCCGTTGAAGCGGTTAATAGGTGAAACGTTTAATCGTAAACAGCCGCATAAAATAGTCTATTTCTTCTCTTTTCCTCCTTCTGCCTCGCTCGATTCGCGGTCTCTGACCCGAATTGTAATGTCTGCAAGGTCTCTGTCTTGTATTGACCAAAGTAAAACCAAACTCCGCCATTCGATCTTGCATACCATGTTTCTTTGCGCTGTATTAAATTAGATATAATTAAATCTATATTTAAATCATTAACAGATTGTTAGATCTAAAACCCGAAAGCTGAAAGCTGAAATCTGAAATCTTTCTCCCTACCTCTGTACCATCAATTTAGTAATATACACCTCATTCTCAATCACCATTTCTACAAAGTAGAGTCCTGATGTCAGTTCTTCAATGTTGATTCTCTGAACTTGATTAGTCTGAACACGTTCTGCTAATACAGTTTTTCCACTTATATCTATTATTCGGACTTCATTTACAGGCTTATCCAGTCCTGTCAAATCTATGGTCAATTCTGAAGAAACCGGGTTTGGAAATATTTTAACTTCCGGATATACATCATCCAAATTTTTTGCATTTAGTGTATTTTCCGGGAGCAGGACAGCATTGATGTAATGAACTAACCCATTGTCTGCAGGGGCATCAGCTATTGTGATTCTTGCATTATTAATAAAAATGCCCTGGGCATTTACTGTCACATCTACTGTTTGTGAATTAAGTGTAACAAGCTGAGAACCATTGAGCATCTGGTTGGACGGTACTCTGTTTCCAACTAAATGGTAAAGTATCACTTCTGCCAAAACTCCGGTGGGATCGCTGACTAATTCATTAATTA
Source organism: Saprospiraceae bacterium (assembly GCA_016706365.1). GTDB lineage: Bacteria > Bacteroidota > Bacteroidia > Chitinophagales > Saprospiraceae > SLDF01. Next base: position 99,045 of record JADJJU010000010.1, on the reverse strand, counting down.
ATGCAGGAGACAATGCAGAAAAAGCTGCATCAGTTGGTGCAAACACTGTAATCTGATTCGTGCCACTAAGTTGTTGTGTTAATCCTGCGGCAATTATGAATGCTTCAAATGTAGTATGAAGAGGACTCGCCACTATCAAATCAAGAACTGTTACCGGTGCGGGAGGAGGAATCATAAGCACTGCGTCGATCACATGAACCATTCCATTATCTGCAATAATATTTGCAACAGTAATCATTGCATCGTTCACAAACACGCCAAGATCATTTATTGTAATGGTAACTGAAGCACCATTTAATGTGACTATGTTCTGGCCATTTGACATGTTGCTGGTCAGTCTGCTTCCATTAAGCGTGTGATATAGCAGTATCTGAAGTAACTCACCGGTCGGATCGTCCAATAACTCAGTTATAAATCCTGCAGGAAGCGCATCAAAAGCGGCATCAGTGGGTGCGAATACCGTAAAAGGAGCATTGCCGCTTAATTCATCAGCATATCCGGCAGCGGTAATTATAAATTCCAGAATGCTGTGTTGTGGGCTATTTTTAATGATATCAAATATCTTATTTGAAGGAGGGGGCGGTATCAAGACAGCATTTATTATATGAACTACTCCATTATCTGCTATGATATCTGCAACAGTAATTCTTGCATTATTTATAAAAATACTCTGTCCATTAACTGTGACAGTTACTGTCTGACCCTGAAGTGTAAGCAGATTTAATCCGCTTGCCATTTCGCTCGTAAGGGTTTCTCCTTCGGAAGCGTGATATAGCAACAATTGCGCCAGAGCACCTGTTGGATCAGCTATAAGATCTGCGAGAACCCCCGGTGGTAATGCATTGAATGCATTATTTGTAGGGGCAAAAACAGTCAAAGGTCCTGCTCCTTCAAAAACAGGTACCAATCCGGCTGAAATGATAGCCTGTTCAAGAATACTAAGGGTTTGGGTATTTGATATGATGTCAAAAATATTATTGCCTGGCGAAGGGGGGATCAATACAGCGTCTAATACGTGAACAACCCCATTACTGGCAATAATATCTTCTGTAATAATTCTGGCATTATTTATAAATATTCCCTGGTTGTTCACGGTCACCAGTACCGTATTTCCATTCAACATGGATATTGTTTGCCCCTGTACAAAATCTTCTGAAAGTATAACACTCGAAGTCTCATGATAAAGTAACAGATTTACAAGTGCACCTGTTTGGTCTGCCAGCAAGGTTTCAATAAAACCATCAGGAAGCGCATCAAATGCATCATCAGTTGGTGCAAATACGGTATATGAAGCAGGTCCCTGAAGATTTTCCAGGAGATTTGCATACTCTAAAAGTGATTCAAAAACAATATGATTTGGACTGTTCATTATGATTTCTCTTACAGTACCATTTACCGCTGTTGGTTGTAACATCCCGCCAATAACGTGGACGATTCCATTGTCTGCCTGGATATTGCTAATGATTATTTGAGCATCATCAATGAAGATTCCGAGGCTGGTTATAGTAACTAAAACGCTATCCCCATGTAGGGTAGAAACAGAAAGTTGATTGAAAAAGGAAGATGTGTTTAATACTTCTGCAGACAAATGATATAAAAGTATTTGCGATAATTCGCCGGCTGGGTCCGCCAATAAAGCCTCCAGAACTCCCGGAGGAAAATCATTCCAGGCTGCATCTGTTGGAGCGAATACCATAAAAGGTCCTCCAAGCCTCAAAGCTTCTTCCAGATTTGCAGCTATCAGAGCTGATTCAAGAATCGTATGGTCGGGACTGTTTGCAATAACATCAAAAACCGTATTCGTGGTTTGAGGCGGAAGCAATACAGCATCTATTACATGCACTACTCCATTACTCGCGATTATATCTTCAATAATTATTAAGGCATCGTTTATAAATATACCGGATGAATTTACTGTAACATCAAGCGTTGACCCATTGATTGTAAAGATCTGCTGTCCCTGAAATAAATTGGAGGCGAAAAGATTATTTTGAGTCGCATGATATGTTAAAACTTGTGTAAGCAGACCATCAGGATCATCAATCATAGCTTGCAGAACGCCTCCTGGTAGATTACCAAATGCTCCATCAGTGGGAGCAAATACTGTTAATGGATTTGTATCTGAAAAAGTCGCATTGAGATTTGCATCATTGATCAATCCTTCTAAAATAACATGATCCGGACTGTTCACGATGATGTCCAGAACAGTCTGAGCCTTGCTTATGTATGAAACTGAAAATAGAACTAGTAGTAGTACAAGTTTTTTCATGCTACTTATATTTTAATTGATGTTAATATATATATACGCCAATAATCATGCCAATGGTAAATGGATAACTGATAATCAGGATATAAGCATTTATATTATAATATAATTTAATGCATATCCGACTAATCTAGTGTTCCGGAACTTATGTCTCCTCTATAACTTATGCATTTGTAAGTGAGTTGGGTGAACCTGGAATTACCGGATCTGAATTTTGAAATAAAAAAGGTGTGACCTTTTCAAAAGATCACACCTGCTTGCAAAAACATGGTTTGAAAAAAAATTATTTATTATGTATCATAATTTTACTGGTGTATGTATTATCGTCAATTATTATTTCCAGAAAATATAATCCGGAATTGAAGTTTGATACATCTATAGACTCTATACCACCAATGATCCGCTCAGTCTTTACAGTTCTTCCATTTGTGTCCAACATTCTGACTTGCGATATTGGTAAATCAATAGAACTAAGATCAAGAGTGACTTTTGTTGAAGCAGGATTTGGAAAAATCTTTACTTCAGGAAAAGCACTTTTCAATTCATTAATTCCAAGTGGTGGTGGGAGTAATACGGCATCTATTACATGAACTACACCATTATCAGCCAGGATATCAGCCACTGTAACCTGAGCATCATTGATAAATACATTTCCACCTTCAATAGTCACTGTCACAGATGCTCCATTTAGAGTTACAATATTTTGACCATCAGACAAATCTGTAGAAAGAGCTGTTCCTGCAACCACATGGTATAATAAAATTTGGGCAAGTGCGCCTGTTGGATCTTGGAGAAGAGCTTCAACAGTGCCATCAGGCAAAGCAGCAAATGCAGCATCAGTCGGAGCAAAAACAGTGAAAGGTCCGTCTCCGCTTAGATCATCGGCCAATTCAGCAGCTATAACTGCAGCTTCAAGGACATTGTGGTCGGGACTGTTGACTATGATGTCGACAACTGTATTTGAAACAGGAGGAGGTAAAAGCACCGCATCAATCACATGAACTACCCCATTATCAGCCTGGATATCAGCAACCGTAACCTGAGCATCATTAATAAATACACTTCCACCTTCAATAGTTACAGTTACAGAAGCGCCATTTAAGGTTACAATACTTTGACCATCAGACAAATCTGTAGAAAGAGCTGTTCCTGCAACTACGTGATACAATAAAATTTGGGCAAGAGCACCTGTTGGATCTTCCAAAAGAGCTTCAACGGTTCCTGCCGGGAGTGCTGCAAAAGCAGCATCAGTCGGAGCGAATACTGTGAAAAGCCCGTCGCCGCTTAAGTCATCGGCCAATTCAGCAGCGATAACAGCAGCTTCCAAAACATTGTGGTCGGGACTGTTGACAATGATGTCTACTACTGTATTTGAAACTGCAGGAGGTAAAAGCACTGCATCAATCACATGAACTACCCCATTATCAGCCAGGATATCAGCAACCGTAACCTGAGCATCATTGATAAATACATTTCCACCTTCAATAGTTACAGTTACAGCAGCGCCATTTAAGGTTACAATACTTTGACCATCAGACAAATCTGTAGAAAGAGCTGTTCCTGCAACTACGTGATACAATAAAATTTGAGCAAGAGCACCTGTTGGATCTTCCAAAAGAGCTTCAACAGTTCCTGACGGAAGTGCTGCAAAAGCAGCATCAGTCGGAGCGAATACTGTGAAAGGTCCGTCTCCGCTTAAGTCATCGGCCAGTTCAGCAGCGATAACAGCAGCTTCCAGAACATTGTGGTCGGGACTGTTGACTATGATATCGACAACTGTATTTGAAACTGCAGGAGGTAAAAGCACCGCATCAATCACATGAACTACACCATTATCAGCAAGGATATCAGCCACTGTAACCTGAGCATCATTGATAAATACACTTCCACCTTCAATAGTTACTACCACAGAAGCACCGTTTAATGTAACAATACTTTGTCCATCAGATAGATCAGTAGAAAGTGCAGTTCCTGCAACTACGTGATACAATAAAATTTGAGCAAGAGCTCCTGTTGGATCTTGCAAAAGAGCTTCAACAGTGCCATCAGGCAAAGCAGCAAATGCAGCATCAGTCGGAGCGAAAACGGTGAAAGGTCCGTCTCCGCTTAAGTCATCGGCCAGTTCAGCAGCGATAACAGCAGCTTCCAAAATATTGTGATCAGGACTATTCACAATGACATCTACAACAGTGTTGGATGGAGGTAAAAGCACTGCGTCAATCACATGAACCACGCCATTGTCTGCAACAATATCAGCCACTGTGACCTGAGCATCATTGATAAATACATTGCCACCTTCAATAGTTACTACCACAGAAGCACCGTTTAATGTGACAATACTTTGTCCATCAGATAAATCAGTAGAAAGAGCAGTTCCTGCAACCACGTGATACAATAAAATTTGAGCAAGAGTTCCTGTTGGATCTTCCAAAAGAGCTTCAACGGTTCCTGCCGGAAGTGCTCCAAAGGCAGCATCAGTCGGAGCGAAAACAGTGAAGGGACCATCTCCTCTCAATGCAACAACCAGCTCAGCAGCTACAACAGCAGCTTCCAGAATATTGTGATCAGGACTATTGGCGATGATATCTACAACAGTGTTGGATGGCGGTAAAAGCACTGCATCAATCACATGAACCACACCATTGTCTGCAATAATGTCGGCCACTGTAACCTGTGCATCATTGATAAATACATTACCACCTTCAAAACTTACAACTACTGAAGAGCCATTCAGTGTGACAATTCTTTGACCATCGGATAAATCAGTGGAAAGTGCAGTTCCTGACACAACGTGATACAATAAAATTTGAGCCAACGCACCTGTTGGGTCTTCCAATAAAGCTTCTACTGTTCCTGCCGGAAGTGCTGCGAAAGCAGCATCAGTCGGAGCGAAAACAGTGAAAGGACCACCTCCTCTCAATGCAACAACCAGCTCAGCAGCTACAACAGCAGCTTCCAGTATATTGTGATCTGGACTATTGGCGATGATATCTACAACAGTATTGGATGGCGGCAAAAGCACCGCATCAATCACATGCACCACACCATTGTCTGCGATAATATTAGCCACTGTGACCTGAGCATCATTGATAAATACATTGCCGCCTTCAATATTCACAATTACTGAAGAGCCATTCAGTGTGACAATTCGTTGTCCATCAGATAAATCAGTAGAAAGCGCGGTTCCTTCTACGACATGATATAACAATATTTGAGCGAGCGCACCTGTTGGATCTTCCAGTAGGGCTTCAACAGTACCTGCCGGTAGTGCTTCAAAAGCAGCATCAGTCGGAGCAAAAACAGTGAAAGGACCGTCGCCGTTCAAGTCATCGGCCAGTTCAGCTGCGATAACAGCCGCTTCCAGTACATTGTGGTCAGGACTATTGACGATGATATCTACAACACTCGTTTGAGCCATGGCCATCCACGACAGGAGCATAATTGTAAGAAAGAGTGCAAGCTTTTTCATGAAAAAAGTTTTAATATTAAGAAAGAGGTTATTTTAATGAAACTGTAAATAAATAAAATAGTTTACGTTTAATAGAATCTAATTTCAAATAATATACTTAAATAGAAATATAATTAGATCCTTTTTTCTGGATAGTAGCCCGGCTACAGCACAGACTACGAGCCTGCAATCCCCGGAGTTGGTGATTTCTTGAAAATTATGCAAAAAATATTTTGAATTACAATCATCTAAACTTTATGTTTTGAGATTTGTATATTTTGTAACATAAAGTAAACCAATTAAATATAAATATTTTATTTTACAATGTATTAAGCAGCAGATCTGAATATAAATCAGGATGGAAATCAACTAGCAAAAGGGTAGTAGTCTATTTACATTAGCAAGTGAAAGAAACCGGCACATTTCTTTAAAATAAAAAATGTAAATTAAATGTTAAAAACTAAATAAATATAGATTTATAGTATTATCATTGTTATGACAATTTCCTTACGTTGGATCATTGGGAACCTGTACTGGCGTATATTATTGGAGCATTTAAAAAATGTGCAAAAAAAAAGCCCCTTTTGACATGCATCAAAAGGGGCTATAAATAGAAACTTATATTTTATTCAGCGTAAAGCATAAACGGTAGTCTTGCTTGTGGACCTTTCATGTCTTTCATTTGCTTGACACAAGTATAGAATCCATACATATCACCTAATTCTCTTTTCATCATTGTTTGTCTGATAGCTTCTCCATCATCAGCTCCTGTGATTTGCTCTATGAACTGTTGCATAGGATCTTTGATTCTCGGGTAATCAGTAGTTCTGTAATCCTTCAGTTCAGCTAATGCAGCGGCAGCAGCAATGGCTTGTTCCAGACCACCTAATTCATCCACAAGTCCAATTTCTTTCGCTTTTCTGCCACTCCAAACTCTACCCTGAGCTACTGCGTGAACTTCTTCTTTTGTCATACTTCTTCCTTTGGCCACCAGTGTTAGGAATCTATCATAAGTTTTATCCACACTGTTTTGAAGGATGGCAAACTCTGAATCTTTCAGTTTGAAAAACGGAGTGAATGCAGTGGAATACTTCTGAGTCTGGACGGTATCAAAGTGGATACCTAACTTGTCATTGAATAATTTTTGAACGCTTGGCAGGATTCCAAATACTCCGATAGAACCGGTAATTGTATTAGGCTCAGCGAATATTTTATTGGAATTACAGGCTATATAATATCCACCTGAAGCAGCCACATCGCCCATAGAAGTGACTACCGGAATTCCTTTATCTTTTATAAGTTGAATTTCTCTTAATATCCTGTCAGAAGCCAATACTGATCCTCCTCCTGAATTAACTCTCAAAACCAAAGCTTTGACTTTGTCGTCTTCTCTAATTTTTCTCAGAATTTTGACGTAATTGTCACCATTGATTTGTCCGGCTGTTTCGATGCCATCATTGATTTCTCCTTCGGCATATACTACCGCTATTTTATCTCCTTTACCGTACTCTCCGGTCTTAGCAGGGCCTTTTGCATATTCCTGCAGGCTTATAGAATTAAGGTCATCATTCTCTTCAATACCTACTATGGCCTTCAACTCAGATCTGACTTCATCTTCATACTTAATATCATCAATCAGACCAAGTGCTTTAGAACTTTCAGCATCTCTGGATAAATATCCTTCAGCTATTGCTTTGAGAGAATCTTTAGTTATACCGCGTGAGGCAGCCACATCATCCAGGAAAATGTCATATAGATCTTCCATATATTCTTTGATCTGCAATCTGTTTTGATCACTCATCTCATTCATTCTGAAAGGCTCTGTAGCACTTTTGAATTGTCCTGCATAAAATACCTGCATTTCTATTCCCAATTTGTCTAGCATATCTTTGAAAAAAGCCAGAATAACGCCATAGCCCTGGAACTCCACAGCTCCGATTGGATTAACATATATCTGATCAGCAACAGATGCCAGATAATAGGTAGCTTGAGGATAATAATGGGAATAAGCAATGACTTTTTTACCAGATGCTTTAAAATCAGCCAGCGCTTGTCTTATTTTTCTGGATGTTACCTGGTTACCCGTCATTCCTGACAAATTGAGATAGATGGCTTTGATGTCGTCATCTTCGGAAGCTTTCTTGATTAGATCCAGAATTTCCTGCAGACCCAGTATTTTATTGTTTTGGAAGTCAAATGGGTTGACCGGGAGATTGTTTGTTTTTTCAGGTATGGCTTGAGTAAAATCTATGGCAAGAACAGTGTTTGGTTTTACATCAGCAGTATCATCAGTGGAAACTGCAGAACTTATGGCACCAAAAACCGCAAACATAATTGCAGTAACTACAAAACTTGCCAGTATTACACCAAGGCAGGAAGCGAATACAAACTTAAAGAACTGTCTCATACGAGGATATTTATTTTTTATTTCAGATACAAAACTAAGGATTTCAAAGTCTCCATGTAAGTTTTATGGACGAATCAGTCCAATTGATAGATACTTGAAGCTATTTACAGAATCAATTTGCTTTTTGATATGCCAATTTACCGCCGACATAGGTACGAAGTACTTCAGTTTTAAGTATTTCTGCTTCAGTACAAGTGATCAGATTATTGGATAATATTACAAAATCAGCATACTTTCCGACGCTCAAAGAACCCTTATTTTTCTCTTCAAATGCAGCCATAGCATTGGCCATTGTGTAGGAATAAAGTCCCTCGTGCCGGGTCATAGATTGTTCAGGAAAAAAAGCCTTCCAGCTATCTTTTCTCTTTCTGGTTACACTGGCGTAAAAACATTCTATAGGATCAATTGATTCGACCGGAGCATCGGTTCCATTATTGATTATTACACCGGCATCCAGAAGGGATCTCCATGCATAAGCTCCTGTGCGTGATCGTTCCTGACCAAGACGCTTTACAACAAACGGAGCATCAGAGGTACAGTGAATTCCCTGCATAGAAGCAAGTATACCCAGAGGAGCAAATCTCTTAATATCAGCAGTGTCAAGGTGTTGAGCATGTTCTGATCTCCATCGCCATGTATTTCCTTCCGGATTGATTTTGAATAATGAATCACAAATGTTCAAAAACTCACGATTGGCTTTATCACCAATAGCATGCACACAGAGTTGCATTTTATGCTTAACAGCAAGATCAGCGATCTTTTTTAATTCTTCAATGGAAGTTGTGTTTTGACCTGTGTATCCCGGTTTGTCTGCATAGGGTTTTAATTTCCAGGCCCCGAATACACCCAATTCTCCATCTAATTCTGATTTGATCGCTCTGCAAGTGAAGTAACCGTTTCCGGCATCAATAATGGGCAATTTATCCAGTTCTTTCGCCAAAACATCTGATGCATGTCTGACCATAGCATATAATCTTACTTTTAAATCGGAAGCCTCGGCCATTTTTCGGTATTGTTCTACCTCTTCAAAACTGGATCCTGCATCCTGAAAGGAAGTAATCCCATGAGACAGGCACTCTTCCTGAGCCAGTTTGATACCCATGAGCCATTTTTCCTGCAAAGCATCCTCATCCAATGTTTCTAAATATTGATTGAAAGGATCTGAAATGAGAGACATAGCACGTTCTTCAAAGACACCTATTGCCTCCCCATCTGATGATCTTACAATAACACCTCCGGAAGGACTCGGAGTCTCGGCCTGAATTCCCGCCAGATCCATGGCTTTTTTATTGGCAAATAATGAATGCCCACTGGCATGTCTGAGAATGACCGGATGATTCGGCGTTACAGCGCTTAATGCATCATGAAAAGGATATCCATTTACATTTTCTTGTGGGATCGTTTGCCATTTTTCCTGATGCCACCCACGTCCTTCGATCCAGGTTCCCTCCGGCAGTTTTTTTGCAGCTTCTTCCACCATTCTGACAGCCTCGTCCCAAGATGTGACATTCATGAAATTAAGATCCAGTAAGCTTTTACCTAAATATGAAAAGTGAGCATGTCCTTCTATCAATCCGGGGATAATGAACTGACCATTCAATTTCTCAACTTCAGTTTCTGATCCCGCCCATTTCATGATTTCTTCATCAGTACCCATTGCCAGGATCTTTCCATCCTTTATAGCCATAGCCTGCACTGACGGCAAGAGCGTATCCATTGTGTAAATCTCTGCATCCAAAATAATCAGGTCCGCTTTTTGCTGTTGCGAACACTGAAAAGAAATGAACACAATTGCGATAAAAAGCAACCGTACAAATGCTTTAGGTGTTTTCATATTTGGAAAATGGTTAAGGCAACAAAAAAACACATAAACAATGAGAATAAGCATACTTCTCTTATTTCTATTTGCCAGCTTTGAAGGTCAGTCTCAAATTTCCTGCAAAGACTTTCTTGATAAATGGGACCGAATGGAAGATTATTTGATTGATATGGCCGAATGTATGCCGGATTCACTTTATAGCTTTAAACCGGTAGATGAAGTATTTTCCTTTGATCAGCAACTGCACCACATAGTCAATCATTTAAATGTGATAGACAGAAGCTTCCTGCTTACCCGCATTACAGGGAATAACAAAATTGAGTATAAAACTTTGAGTAAACTGGAAAGAATAGCTCAGTTACATTCAATATTTCAGGATGTCAGGGAGACAGTTTTTCTTTTACATCCTGAGGATATGATTGTCATGCAGGATTTTAAGCCTGCAGGCAAAATGTTGAGCAAATCAGATTTCCTATTTTTGTTGTTACATCATACCACTCATCATGCCGGACAGATGGCGATTTATTTAAGATTAAACGGGATTAAACCACCGCGATATGTAGGGTGGTAAACTTCCAGCCTTTCAATTGGTTTTTATATTTTTGCATTCACATTAAATCAACTTCAATAAAACATTATATGGCTAACGCATTTTTTAAAGTCCCTGCGGCTAAGAATGAACCAATTTTGAATTACTTGCCCGGTTCAGCGGAAAAAAAAAGCATTGAAAGCTGCCCTTGCAGATGCAAAATCCAAAGAACTGGATATGCCTATGATCATCGGGGGTAAAGCGGTTCGGACAAATGATACTGTCCGGGTACATCCGCCTCATGAGATTGCTCACACACTTGGCTATTACCACAAAGGGTCTAAGGAGCATGTCGAGGCAGCTGTTGAAGCCGCATTAGCAGCAAAACCTGAGTGGGAAGTAATGCCCTGGGAAGAGCGAGCAGCAATATTTTTGAAAGCTGCAGACTTAATGGCCGGTCCTTACAGAGCTAGAATGAGTGCAGCTACAATGCTTGGACAGTCAAAAAATGTATATCAGGCGGAAATAGATTGTATCTGCGAATTAGTAGATTTCTTGCGATACAATGTTCAATACATGACAGAAATGTATGCTCAGCAGCCATTCAGCCCTTCCGCGACATGGAACAGACTGGAATACAGAGCATTGGAAGGATTTGTGTTTGCATCTGACCCCCTTTAATTTCACAGCAATAGCAGGTAATTTATGTGCAGCACCTGCATTGTTTGGAAATGTAGTTGTGTGGAAGCCTGCTGAGACTCAGATCTATTCTGCAAGTCTTATTATGGAAATTTATAAAGAAGCCGGATTGCCTGATGGAGTGATCAATCTTGTTTTTGCAGGGGGAAAAACTGTGGGAGATGTCGTCTTTCATCATAAAGCATTTGCCGGATTGCATTTCACAGGAAGTACAGGAGTATTTCAGAGTTTATGGAAAACCATCGGAGAGCAATTGCCTAACTACACATCATACCCAAGAATAGTAGGGGAGACAGGAGGAAAGGACTTTGTTATGGTCCACAAATCTGCTGATCCTAAAGCTGTTGCCGTTGGACTTTCACGGGGAGCATTCGAATATCAGGGACAAAAATGTTCAGCTGCTTCAAGAGCCTACGTGCCGGAAGGCTTATGGTCAGATGTGAAAAAATATTTGCTGCAGGATTTGGCTGATTTCAAAATGGGCAGCACGGAGGATTTCAGAAACTTTATCAATGCAGTCATCGACGAAAAATCATTTGATAAAATTGCTTCTTACATAGATGCAGCCAATTTGTCCAATGATGCAGAAATTATTGCAGGTGGAAATTATGATAAAACGGTCGGTTACTTTATTGAACCTACTATAATCTTGGCGAAGGATCCAAAATACACCACCATGTGCGAAGAAATTTTCGGGCCTGTACTTACGATATATGTTTATCCTGATGAAGCATATGCTGATACTTTAGAATTATTGAATGCCACTTCACCATACAGTTTGACTGGAGCTATTTTTGCAAAAGACAGAGCGGCGGTGATCCTTGCAACTCAAAAGCTCAGACATGCTGCAGGTAACTTCTATATAAATGACAAGCCAACTGGGGCAGTAGTGGGACAACAGCCGTTTGGCGGAAGCAGAGCATCTGGAACCAATGATAAAGCAGGTTCTGTATTAAATCTCTGGAGATGGGTCAGCGTTCGCACAATTAAAGAAAATTTTGTTTCGCCGACTGATTTTAGGTATCCGTTTTTGCAGGAGGAGTAACAGTTAACAGCCACGTTTAAGCGGTTAAGCGGTTAATCGGGAGCAGCCTTGAAGAAGCATCAAACTACAAGCTACAAGCTGGTGGAAATAGACCTTGGGTTGAGGAGTGGAGTAGTTTAGAAGTTTAGTTAACAGCCAGTCGAACAGCCGGATAAGAATGGTCAATTCGTTGAACCGTTTAGTTTTAAACAGGCGGTTATGCGAGCTAGTAGAGACGCAATGTCTTGCAGCTGTATTTAGGTAAAACAGTGGTTTGAGCATTTCACATAATTAATTTCGAGTGGGGCGTCACCTTGCAAGCGCAGCGACGCAAGACGTCGCACTATTGAGTCTATGACTTAAATGAAGTCACTAACACCAATAAAAAAAAGCCTTCTATCATAAAGACAGAAGGCTTTTAATTTTTTACCTATCTCACAAATTGCTATCGAATCTTACTGAAGGACAACTTCTCTTTCAGCCATCAATTTTCTAATATTTATCAAAGCATATCTCATCCTACCGAGAGCAGTATTAATACTTACTCTTGTAAGTTGAGCGATTTCCTTGAAGCTAAGGTCTGCGTAATGTCTTAAGATTACTACTTCTCTTTGCTCATCAGGTAGTTGATCTACAAGTCGGCGCAATTTATCATGCGTTTGACTTTTGATCATATGCACTTCCATATTATCATCGGATACTTTTAGTATATCCATGATGTCAAATGTCTCAGTAGGAGTAAATTGAGGTCTGCGTTTCGACCTTCTGAAATGATCCACACACATGTTGTATGAGATCCTCATAGCCCATTGAAGAAATTTACCTTCATGGTTATATTTCCCTTTTCTGAGAGTGTCAATAATCTTAATGAAAACATCCTGGAAAATATCTTCCGCTAAGGCTTGATCCTTGACAAAGAGATAAATAGATGTGTAAATTTTGTTTTTGTGGCGGGACAACAACTCCTCGAAAGCTTTTTGGTCACCTTCAAGATAATACCCGATTAACTCCTGATCACTTAGCGTCATAACTTGCATAGTAAAACACTTTAACAGATTAAAAAAAAATGGTGTTTACATGTAGAGGTTATATGCGATAGATTCAGTGTTTGGTATTAATAAAAAAATAAAATTTGGCTTTGAAACCGATTAACAGGCGAAAGATAGTATAATTTCCATACATACAATAGTTGCGGAATAAATTAACACAGTTTTAACATAATTATTTTTTCCTGTTTCCGCTTCTTATATTTCTTTCCTATTAACTATCAGGAGATAAGCTAATTAATTTTTGTTCAAAATTTTTCAACAACTCTCAACATTTATATAACCTCTACCTTAAGTACGTATGATACGGGTGCATGGGTTTGTTCAGCTCTTCAAGATTCATGCAATATTCCTCCATATGAGAGCCAGTCCATGAAGTACGCTAAATTATATTTATATTTTAAGATATGTGTGCTTGTAAGTATTCTCATTCCTACCTTTGCAGATTGAACTTATGCACTCATTAATTCTTTATAACTGCTGAAAACAGAACATGCAGGATTCAAAACTTACTGAAACAATAGAAACGGAGCATAATTACCGGAATACACTTCATGTAAAAGGAGCGAGGGTCAATAATCTCAAAGATATTGAAGTCATATTGCCTAAGAATAAACTCATCGTTGTCAGTGGTGTTTCTGGAAGTGGCAAGTCTTCTATTTCTATTGATACCATATATGCTGAAGGTCAAAGAAGATATGTAGAAAGTCTTTCATCTTATGCCCGTCAATTCCTGAATCGGATGAAGAAGCCCGATATGGACTTCATAAAAGGAATTTGTCCGGCTATTGCTGTAGAACAGAAAGTAAGTACCAGCAATGCAAGATCTACCGTCGGGTCTCTCACCGAAGTTTATGATTTATTAAGACTTTTGTATGCGAGACTTGGCAGGACAATTTCGCCGGTTTCAGGACTTGAGGTGAAGAAGCATACAGTTACTGATGTGGTTAATTTTATATTGAATTATGAGCCGGGTGTGCGCATCCGATTGATGATACCGCTTCAAAACAGATATCCTGACCGTTTGCTTAGCCACGAACTGTCATTATTGATGCAAAAGGGATACACTCGTCTATATTTCGCTGATGAACTAAAATATATTGAAGCTTTTTTGGAAGAGGAAAGCCCTCTCCTGCAAAAGCCATTAGGACAACTGAATCAGGAACCAATCTATATTCTGATTGACAGATTAGTTACAGGTGATAATACTGATGCTATACGAAAGCAGATAGCTGACTCAGTTCAGACTGCATTTGACGAGAGTTTTGGCAATTGCCTGGTGGCTGATGATAAAGGGATTAAAGCTTTCAATAACAGATTTGAGGCTGATGGAATTGAGTTTCTGGATCCTTCACCAGCATTGTTCAATTATAATAATCCATATGGAGCTTGTCCGGAATGCGAGGGTTACGGACGGGTTATTGGAATCGATTCCGACAAAGTGATTCCGGATAAAACATTGTCAGTGCACGAAGGTGCCGTGTTGGCATGGAAAGGAGAGTCTTCTTCCCTCTGGCAGGAAAGGTTTATTCAAAAAGCCATTCGATTAGATTTTCCTATTCACCGGCCATATGAATTTCTGAGTGATGCTGAACAAGATTTACTTTGGAATGGGGGCAATGGTATAGAAGGTATCAATGACTATTTCAAAGAGCTGGAAGAAAAAACATATAAAATTCAGAACAGGGTTATCCTCGCCAGATTTCGTGGTAAAACAAAGTGCCCCTCTTGTAAAGGTTCCAGGCTTCGCAAGGAAGCACTCTATGTTTTTGTTGCCGGGAATACAATAGACAAGCTTGTATTATTGCCCATTGAGGACATGCTTGCATTCTTTGAACAGATTCAACTTTCTGATTCTGATAAAAAAATCGCAGAGCGAATACTTACTGAGATTATTAGCCGCTTAAATGTTATGTGCCAAATCGGGTTGAATTATCTGCATTTGGACAGACTTTCTTCCACATTGAGCGGGGGTGAAATTCAGAGGATCAATCTCACAAGAACGTTGGGAAGTAATCTGGCCAGCTCTCTTTATGTACTGGATGAGCCAAGCATTGGTCTTCATCCCAGAGACACGCTGAAGCTGGTAGAAGTATTGAAGAAATTAAGAGATCTGGGAAATACAGTCCTGGTTGTGGAACATGAAGAGGATGTGATTCGCCAGGCAGATTTTCTTTTGGATATGGGACCGGAGGCAGGATTGCATGGAGGAGAAGTTGTTTTTGCAGGAAACTTCAAAACAGCGGATCCGGATAAACATCTGCGAAGTCTTACTGTCCAATATTTGCACCGAAGGTTGATCATTCCTACACCTTTGGTTCGCAGACCTATAAGAAATAAGATTCAGCTTCATCAGGCGAGAATGCACAATTTGAAAAACCTGAGTGTAACTATTCCATTGAACGCACTGACTGTAATTTCAGGAGTGTCCGGCTCAGGCAAAAGTACATTAGTAAAAGAAGTATTAATACCGCTCGTCAGGGCATCACTGTCAGATCCTCTTAGTCAAAGTCCTTCGCTCACTGATTTTATTTCAGGTGATCTTAAAAAAATTC
The DNA here is from genome assembly GCA_016706365.1 of Saprospiraceae bacterium. Taxonomy (GTDB): domain Bacteria; phylum Bacteroidota; class Bacteroidia; order Chitinophagales; family Saprospiraceae; genus SLDF01. Next base: position 83,252 of record JADJJU010000010.1, on the reverse strand, counting down.
ATCATATCGAAATGATCGGACAATCTCCTATTGGCAGGTCCAGCAGGTCTAATCCGATTACATATGTTAAAGCATTTGATCATATTCGGGACTTATATACCCGTCAGCAATTGTCCAAACTCAAAGGGTATAAGCCAAAACATTTTTCCTTCAACGTGGAAGGAGGTCGCTGTGAAACTTGTAAGGGCGATGGTGAAATAGTAGTTGAAATGCAGTTTCTCCCGGATGTGACACTTGTCTGTGAGGAATGTAATGGAAAAAGATTCAGGGATGAAATTCTGGAAGTCAGATATAAGGAAAAGAATATCAACGATATTCTGAATATGAGTATCGATGATGCGCTTGAATTTTTCAAAGATCAGAGAGACATTGTTCAAAAAATCAAACCACTTTCCGATGTTGGTTTGGGATATGTCAAGCTGGGTCAATCTTCCTCAACATTGTCCGGTGGAGAAGCTCAACGTGTTAAGCTGGCCTCATATCTCGGAATGCAGGAAAGTAGAGATAAAATATTATTTGTATTTGATGAACCTACGACCGGATTACACTTCCATGATGTACTCAAGCTCTTATCAGCTTTACAATCTTTGATAGAAATGGGCCATACAGTTGTAGTGGTGGAGCATCATCTTGATATGATAAAATCTGCGGATTGGGTAATAGACCTGGGTCCTGAAGCTGGATTGAAAGGAGGATATTTGGTGTATATGGGAACCCCTGATGGTATCATTGACGTTGAAGAATCTTTTACGGGCAATTACCTTCGGGAGAAATGGAGAGAAGAAGGATTTATCAAGAATTAATATGTAGTTATTATAGCAAGTATATATTATTCTTATTCAAATTATAACATATAAATTTATCATAGAATTCTTCCGTTTGATTTGTTTTAGATTTTATAATTGGAAATATAAAGGTCTGTCATTTACATAATTGTGCGTATTTTGTAATATATTTCGCTCTATTGTGCGCACATAAAGAGATCAGCTTCAAACCAAATTGGTGTTTTTAGGTGGGCATATTGATATAATTTTCAATTGAACAACAGCGCTACCTTCATATGCAAGCCAGGAGATTAATCTTAAGTGTTTCACTCATAATTTTCTTGACAATTGCTCACGCAGCTGGGGCAGGCATCCCGGATTCTTTAAAAACCAGATTAGATACTATTGTTAAGACTGAAGACAAACTTAGTTTTCTAAGGGATCAGGGACGCAAACACATTAAAACTGATTCAACTCTGGCATTTGAACTTAACAAGCTCCAGAAAAAACTTGCTGATGCATCCGGCGATCCAAAATTTATTGCAAAAGCAACACTTGAGAAAGGTATTTTATATGCCATATCGGGTAATGAACTCGAAGCGCGTAAGCTGTATTTGAAGTTTTACCAGTTTATGTGAAGCTAAATGATACGCTTAATATAGGTTATGTTCAAAGAAATATTGGCCTCACTTACAGTCATACAGATGACAAAGACTCTGCAGTTTATTATTTTTATGAAAGTATCAAATCTCTGGATGCTAATCACAAGGATCAAAAGCTTTTCTATGCATTAGCGGCATTAGAGCTAGCCAAAATGTTTTATCAAACAAATGTTAATGATAAATCAATTGAATATGCCACCCAGGCACTCCCAATTTTTGAAGAATTAAAAGACACCTACAATATAGCCAGTACTTATAATCTGATGGGACTTAATATGATGAATCAAACGGATTCAAGCAGTATAGACTGGATCAGGAAAGCAATGCATTTTTCAGATCAGATAAATGACTCCTCCATGATTGCAGCTCACCGGGCCAATTATGGTATTTATCTGGGAGAACTGGGGAAATATGATGAATCATTAAAAGTTCTTAACGAAGCATACAGCATCTTTCAAAGACACCCGGGTGTAAATTTTGCACCTTATATTCTGATGAATTTGGGTAAGGCTTACTTTAATGTCGGGCAATACACTAAGGCCGAAGAATACTCATTAGCTGCAATTGAAAGCAATCCCATGGAAGGCTCTATTTTCCCCCTTTCATTTGCTTACCATGTACTCTACAACATTAAAGTTTTTCAAAAAGATTACAAGAAAGCCCTCGAATACCTGGAATTATATTACAAGTACAAAATACAAAATATTACGCTTTCCAGTCTACAGGAAGTCAATGCTTTGGAATCTGATATTGCGCTGAAAAATAAAAGTAAGGATCTGGAAAATCTTGAGAAATTGAATGCCTCTAACGAGGAAACATTAAAACAGAAACGCATTCAGGGTTATATACTTATGTCGGCCCTAGTAATGATGGTGATGCTACTCTTGCCCTTGATTTATTTCTATAGGAAAAGTCAATCAGGTAAACAGCTTTTAGAGAAGAGAAATAAAGCCATTGAGGAGCAATCTCTTGCCCTCGAAGTATCCAACAGGACTAAGGATTTGTTATTTTCTATTATATCACATGATCTTAGGAGCCCTGCCGGAAATGTATTTATGCTTCTCAACCTTCTACCGGGAAAAAATGATTCGCTTTCTGCAGGATCTATGGAAATTTTAAACGCTACAAAAGTAAGTGTCATTGATTTCAGAAATCTGCTTGAAAACCTGCTAATGTGGGCTAAATCGCAGCAGGATGGTATTAAACTTTTGAAAGAAAAACTTCAGCTGAAGTCAATTGTAGCTAAAGTAATCTCAGGAAATGACCCATTGATTGCAAACAAACATTTACAAGTCATCACAGAAGGAAATCCCGATATCAAACTTTGGGCAGACTCATCTTCCCTGGAAATTGTGCTAAGAAATTTATTATCCAATGCCATTAAGTATAGTCCTGAATACACCAGTATTCATGTTAAGTGGTATACAGAAGCTGATCAGGCTGTCATAGTCATAGAAGATGAAGCAGGTGGAATACCTGAAGAAGTCAAATCATCTTTGCTCGCTCCGAAATCGGACGAAGTGACTGTATTGAGCCTTCAGGGACTGGGACTAAAACTTTGCAGTGAATTTGTAAGAAAAAATGATGGCTATTGGTCCATTAATAATACACCCAAAGGAACCAGATTTATGCTTTACTTCAAGGATGCGACCCAACAGGCTTCCGTGGAAACATTTAATTGAAATATCAAGATTGAAGTGTCAGTGATGGTACGAGCAATGAGTATGAGAAGATTGATAAGATTGAGGTAGTGAATAAGAGTATTTTGTGGAGAGGTTGGTAAGATTGATAGGATTGAATACAATTAAACTGGCAACTCTCCGGCTGTTCAAAATCTTTTACCTTCTTCCTTCTTCCTTTTACCTTTTACCTTTTTCCTTTTTCCTTTTGCCTTTTTCCTTTTGCCTTTTTCCTTACCCCTGACTATTCTTCAATATTCACCCTATTGACCCAAACCATTCCGAAAATCCCCGTGCTCACTTTTTCATCATCCAATGTAGTTGTTGAAAATAAGATGTATGAATGGTAATCAACTAATCTGGTGAATACTTCTCCACCACCCACTGCAGAAATCAAAGGATTATCCTGTTTGAATGTAGCTTTGATTTTTTCACGATGAGTGGAGTGTGAGGGGTTTGAAAGTGCTGCAACGACCATCAATACTATGACCAGGATCAAAAAATTTCTCATTATTTAGAAGGGCTTATTATTTGAAATATTTGAAAAAGATAAAACGTCAAATGCTGATTTTTATTCGTTTTCTATTTTTGTGAGCCATGTTAAGGCTTCAACGGGAAAATATTCATTTATATCCTGATTACTGACCGATAAATCTTGCTGTTTAAATGCAAAAGGTTGATTGTGTTTAATGTAAAAGCATTCCTGAAATGAGTCCCTGTGGTTTGTAATTGAATTGATCCGCTTTCCGAGCCATAACCATTCATTTGCATTCCCGATCCAGGTATATTGGACAATGGGGTTTCTGGACTCAGGAATAAAATCAATTCTGACCCGGATCCCTAAACTGTCCCTAAATTCTACATATTTTACCGGAGATGAGTCCAGGTTTCTCTTTGTTGAATTTACTTCCTGCATTGTCTGAGAGTTATCCAGGGTGCTTCTTACTAATTCCTCAATGCTGCCAATAGTATCCATGGATTCAAATGCAATTTCCTGATCATAAGATTGATCCATTGCTGAATCATTGCTGAGTTCAGGAGGACTTACTGTGGTTTCAGATTCAGAGGAACATTGACAAAATAATATAATTGTCAAAAGTTGAAGCGCAAAAAAATATGAAAATATATCTTTCAAAGGGTGATTACCATTTTATATATTTGGTTCTATAAGTTAAATTACCATCCTGTAATTGAATAATATACGTACCAGCCGGATAATGACTTATATCAATGGCAGAAGTTTGATTGCCACTAATTTTAAATATTTCTCTTTTAAGGATCGTCTTTCCCATAATGTCTGATATAAAAAAGTTGGCCGAATTATTTTTAAGTTCCGGAAGGTATATCATCGCGAATCCATGACCAAAACTTGGGTAGACCTCCAGGGGAAAAGTCTTGACATAAGGGCTGTGAGTGGAAAGAGTAATACACTCATCCGGTCCATTTTCATCCCCCAGTGTTAAAGTGTAAGTACCAGGAGAGATATTAGCATCAGGAAATTCAATTGGAATAACTCCAAAGTTTGTTAGTAATTCCGCGTGGATCTCCAGAGGATATTGTCCTGGAATGTTGCTGGCTTCAGGGGTTCCAAATAATTCAATACAACCAAGAGAATTGGCGGGTACTTCGCAGCTTGGTGGTTCACATCTGTAAGAAATTCCGGAGGGTAGTCCAATGACCGGAGTGTCAGCTCTCAATCGAATACTATTAATAGCAAGTTTAATGGCACCAATCGTGACCGTATCAGTAAGCTTTATTGTAAAGTTAAAAGTGTACGGCTCTCCAATACAAGCAGGGGCCTGGATTCCTGCATCAGGATATAGATCTGAAAGTGGTCTTGGATAGACACCTGCAACTGAATCAGCATAAAATTGATCCGGAATACAATTTTGCGCAGTAGCTAGACCGCTAATGCCTATAAAAAGCAGTTGAAAAAACAGTAATCGAAGGTTCATAAGCTGAAATTTCAAATTTGAAAATGGAATTCGTGAGGACTTGATTAGAATATAAAGATCGCATTTTTTTGACTCTGACAATATAAATGTTTTATCAATTAACGAGTAATGAATGCAATCGCGTCTGATATTTCAATACTTGTTTTACATTTATATTTGAGCTCAGGAAATTCTTCACCGTATTAATGTATTCAACCTATGACTCTGAGGAAGTATTTTATTTATTGTACTTATTATTTGATTCTTGTATCTACATTTTTGGTGTCTAATATAGCTTTTGCTCAAACAAGTACAGGTGTTTTTAAAGGTCTTGTTAAAGATAGAAATGATCAATTTGTTCTAATTGGTGTCATTGTTAAGATGGACTCTCATTACGCTGTAACTGATGAAAATGGAAGATTTGAGTTGACTCTCCCAGCCGGATCATATTCTTGTGAATTGAGTCTTGTTGGTTATGTTCCTGTAGTCGTAAATGTCAATATTAAGATGGACTCTTTTTCTGAAATGACATTTGATATGGAAATGGCGGATAATATTTTGAAAACAACCACAGTCACGAGTGGTCGTTATGATAAAGCCATAGGTGAAGTTACAGTATCTCTGGAGGTAATCAGACCCCAATTAGTCAACAGTACCAACACCACAGCTCTTGACCAGGTCCTCCAGAAAATGCCGGGCGTAGATATTATTGACGGGCAGGCGAATATAAGGGGAGGATCAGGTTATTCATATGGGGCGGGGAGCAGAGTATTGATTTTGTTGGATGATATTCCAGCTCTTCAAGCGGATGCCGGAACCACCAACTGGAATGATTTTCCTATCGAAAACATATCCCGAATTGAAATTCTTAAAGGTGCATCATCTGTTCTATATGGTTCCTCAGCCCTTAATGGTATAATAAATGTTCTGACAGGATATCCGACTGAGAAGGCAGAGACAAAAGCCGTACTTTATTATACGCATTTCATGGACCCCGCAGACCCTGCCAAAAAATGGTGGACCCGGGCTCCCTATGAAACCGGAATGAGTATTTTGCACAAACAAAAATTCAATAAACTGGATGTGGTGCTGAACGGATTCTATCGTAACAGGGAAAGCTTTAACCAAAGCTCGTACAGCAAATATGGCAGACTTTCCGCCAATCTGAAGTACAGACTAAAAGACAATTTAATTATAGGTCTGAATAGCAATTTTAATCCCGGAAGTTCCTCCGACTTTTTTTACTGGCGGGATGCTCAGACAGGGGCATATCAACCGGCTCCGGATGTTCTAACTATCTCCAATCGATTCAGATTCAATTTGGATCCTTATCTGACTTATTTTGATAAAGCGGGAAGTCGTCACAAAATCATAGGTCGTTATAACTTCATTGACAACAGGAATAATGATAACAGATCAAACCGCTCAGATTTGTATTATGCCGAATATCAATATCTGAAAACATTTAAGGCTATTGATCTGGTGCTGGCAAGTGGAGTAGTATATCAGGGAACTGCAACCACAGCTGAATTATATGGTGACACCACTTATCGCTCAACTAATTTGGCTGCATATCTTCAACTGGAGAAAAAGTTTTTCAACAGACTAAATATCAGCCTGGGTGCCAGAGTGGAATACAATGAAATGAGAAGTCCTGAAATGGTAGGGGATTTTGTGATTCCAGGTGGTGTGAATCAACAAACACGTCCGGTAATGAGGGCTGGTGCAAATTATCAATTAGCTAATTACACATTTATAAGAGCTGCATTTGGTCAGGGATATAGATTTCCAACAGTAGCGGAGAGATTTGTCAACACACCATTCGGGTCAGTAAGGGTATTTCCCAATCCTGCTCTTGAATCAGAAACAGGCTGGACTGCTGAAATAGGATTTAAGCAGGGCCTGCAAATTGGCAATTGGAAAGGATTTTTTGATATCGCCGGATTTGTTCAGGAATATGACAACATGATGGAATTTGTTTTTACAGTGACACCTGATTTTCAGTTTGGTTTCCAATCTCAGAATATTGGAGATACAAGAATCAGGGGCCTTGATATGAATATTTCTGGAGCTGGAAAGATAGCCGGACTGGAGACTATCATTCTTACCGGTTATACTTATCTGGATCCCAGATACAGAACTTTTACAGAACAGGATTCCTTCACTTCATCTGCTAAAAGAAACATTCTGAAATATCGTTTTCAGCATACATTCAAATTTGACCTGGAAACAGGAACTGATAAGATCAGAGCGGGGATATCTGTAAATTATAATAGCAATATGGAAAATATTGATGCGATTTTGGAGGAATTGGTCGTGCCAGGCCTGAAAGCTTATCGTGCAGAAAATAACAAAGGTTTTATTATTGTGGACTTCAGAGCCTCCTGGAAATTTACAAGAAATCTCAAAGCAAGTGTATTGCTCAAAAATGCTTTAAACAGAGAATACAGCTTAAGACCGGGTTTACTGGAAGGACCGCGAAATCTCACCTTTAGATTGGATGTGGATATTTAATTTTCTTTACTCCACTAAAAGATGAGCAAATCGGTCATCTGTGAGTGATTTTAAGAATGCCACCAAATCAGCTTTTTCCTGAGGATTCAGATTCAATTTCTTAATTAATGTATCTCTATTGATGGCATCCGGAACTCTCGCGTCTGTATCGTTGTAAAAGTCTACGACTTCCTCCAGCGTTTTAAACATTCCATTGTGCATATAAGGAGCTGTGATAGCTACATTTCTCAAGCCGGGAACTTTAAATTTACCAAGATCTGTCGAATCCTTTGTTGCATCAAAACGACCCGGATCATCCAGATTTTTTCCATTGAAAAGTCCTACATTTTTGAATTCATCTCCTGTAAAATCCGGAGTGAAATGACATTCCAGGCAATTTCCTTTTCCAAAAAATATGCTGCGTCCCCTGATTTGTTGTTCAGTCAATCCCGGAGTTCTATCTGCCAACCAGCGGTCATGAGGAGTGTCAGATGTTTCCAGCCTTCTCTGGAAATAAGCAATAGATGCACAAAGCAGCTTGATATCGGCATCTTTTTTATACATTAAATTAAACCATCTGTTATATCTCGGAGTGCGATTGAGTCTGGCGATGGCTGAATCTCGCGGCATATTCATTTCGCCGGGATGTTCGAGTGGGAGCAATGCCTGATCCTCCAGTGATGCTGCTCTTCCATCCCACATCAGCACATCCCGCGAGAGAGTATTCATGATGGAGGGTGCGTTGCGCCGGGTCAGATGCCCACCTACTCCGAGGCTAAATGCCGAAGTATCAGCAAATGCAAATTCCGGTTTATGGCAACTAGCACAACTAACAGTAGAATCAAGTGAAAGAATTGGGTCATGAAACAAAATCTCGCCCAATTCATCAGGAGTGACAGGATCATGTGCAGTTTGTTCAGTGGAAAAACTCCATCCTATTGTAAATACCACAGAGAAAAGCAGTAATACTCGTTTCATACTGCAAAATTAATACAATCTGTATCGTATTTATGTGATTTTTGTCACTTAACAAGTGGATAACACATAGCTTTTAGCTGTTGACTTTTGGCCTTTGGCGAACAGCCGGAGGAAGCCGTAGCTGGTTGCTGGTTACTTGTTGCTGGTTGAAACAGCCGGAACAGCCGGGTGTGGGTTGTGAGTGTTGGGTGCGAACCCTATCCCGGCCTTTCCCTTGAGAAGGGAACCGTGTAGTGAAGTGAGCCCTGTCGAACAAAACTACTCGGCTACTCCAGTTACACCGTGTCCTCAAGTCCCAAGGCTTTGAGTAGGAAAGTTTCAAGGGAATAGCCGGAGATTGAAGATGGTTGCCACCATTTTCTCGTAGGGGCGCACGGCCGTGCACCCCTGCGAGAAAATAGGACGAGCCAGTAATCGGAACAATCAAACCTGTCGCAATTAAGAACGAACCTCGAACATCACCTCCGCAATAAATGGACTGAGAATCAGTCAATTTATTGCGGAGACATCACTTTTCAGGGCATGTCCCAGAAAAAACACCTGTGGCGGGTGAGCGCAGCGAATCACTCCATCACCTTTCAAGCAAGAGGCGCTGGAAGACATCACAGGCTGTCTACTCCCCATCCGCACTCGGGCCATAACTGCCGGGAATTGGAACATCCAACAAACGAAGGTACACTCCAAGCTGGGCCCTGTGATGGATGATCTGACTGATAGACATCCTGACAGTATCAAGTTTGTTACTGTCCACAAATATGGTATCACCATCTCTGAGAATCCATGATTCTGGAAGCATGTCATCATTGGCCTCTTCAAAACTGGCCATAGCATCTTTCATTCCTTCTTCAAAATAGTGCAGTAAAGCATCACCCTGATAGGTCGTAGGCTTGTAGGGGCTCTTTGCAAAATCAAGCTCATTAAGATGAAGGGACATTCTGATCCAGTAAGGCAGGTCGGCAATATGATTGGCAAGACGCTGGAGATCCATGCTTTTCTCATGGGGTTGAAACTCGTATTTGTCAGCAGGAATACGTGCCAGCATTTTACGGGTAGCTACTGCTTCATTTTCAAGCTCTCTTCTGAATGATTCGATAAGTGTCATTATCTTTATTTAATTGTGAATAATATCACAAAGAAAATAGCAGCAAATGACAGCCTTATGTCAGCATAGGCTCAGAGATTTTCAATTTTTTTTGAATTTTTTCCAACAGATCTTCCACATGGTATTTAAATGATTCAGGACCAATGATTTGTATTGTGTCTGCATACATCAGATACCATCTCGCCATGCCATCACAATCCACTTCATGCAGAAACGTCATTTCTACAGATTTTCCGATTTTCTTCTCACGGACAACACCAAAGTATTTGCTTTGTGCATGAATATATCGATATGCCGATGCAGGAACAAGTAGTGTGATTTCCTCCTTGTCAGAACTGTAAGCAAATTTTTTCTTGCGGTAATGTTCGAGATCTTCGTGAACACGTGCAAAGGATGCGCCACTTATTCTGAGCTGCTCCATTCTGTCTGCCCTGAACTGCCGGTAATCCTGCCTAGTTTGACAAAAAAGCGAAAACATACCAGAATTGATTTTCATGAAAGATTCCTACTGGTTCTATTATCCTGTCAATTGAATCATCTGCCATGAAGGCTTTGTATCTGAGATGTACTACTTTTTGTTCAGCTATACTTTTCAGAATGAGTTCCAGAGTATTCGGGATTTTCGCATTAACAGGAGAATGGCCGGGAAAAATTTGGATTTGAGATTCCAGCAATTGTAACCATTCTTTTTCAGAGTGTTTTAGCACAGCTCTTACTTTGTACATAGCTGACTGATAATGTTCGCCGAGTACTTTATCCACCATTTTATCCATCAATTTTTCAGCTGTCACCATACTTACAGCTTCTTCGCGGGTAAACATCACTGGCGGTAAGCGATATCCATCCATGATACTGTACCCGACTCCTGCTTCACTCAGGATTGGCACTCCGGCCTCTTCGAGTGTTCTGATATCCCTGTAAATCGTTCTTTGACTGACTTTAAAGCGATCAGAAAGATGCTGGGAAGTGACAATTTTTCTGGATTGAAGGTGAATGAGGATGGCTGTAATTCTATCAAAACGATTCATGAATGAGACATTAATTAGATTGAAGATACAGAGAAAAGCAATTCTCAACAGTCCTCAAACGTATTATTTTGGAGCGAAATTCTAAGAATCAGAGTATGAGTTATTTAAAAATAGCGGATATTATAGCACGACATTCTTCCGCTATAAATAGCCTCGTGCCTGCAATCTAAATAACTCAGCATATTTGCCATTTCTTTCAAGTAATTCTTCATGTGATCCTTCATCTTCGAGCTTGCCTTCATCCAGGACTAATATTCTATCCGCCATCCGGACAGTAGAGAATCGGTGGGAAATAAGAACAGAAGTTTTTCCTTTAGTCAATTCTGAAAATCGCAGAAATACTTCATGTTCAGCCCGGGCATCGAGCGCTGCTGTGGGTTCATCCAGGATAATTACCTGAGCTGCTCTCATGTAAGCGCGACCCAATGCAATTTTTTGCCATTGACCACCTGAAAGATCCACACCATCATCAAATCGGCGGCCTATCATTTGTTCATATTTTTTCGGCAATGATTCTATGACTTCATCTGCTAAGCTTAATCGTGCTGCTTCAATGATTGCCTCTGGATTATTTTTTTCATCAATTTTACCAACTGCAATATTGTCAGATGATAACATTTGGAAGCGCACGAAATCCTGAAATATGACTCCGATGGATTTTCTTAAATCTGCGGGATCATACAGTTTCAGATCCACACCATCAAGAAGAATTCTCCCTTCAGTAGGGTCATACAACCTGGCAAGCAGCTTGGTTAGCGTTGTTTTACCGGATCCATTCTCACCTACAAGCGCTATTTTTTCACCCTTTCGAAGTGTCAGATTCAAATTTCTCAATGCCCATTTATCTGCATTGTCATATTTGAATCCTACATTTTCAAAGACAAAACCCTCTTTGATAGGTGAAGGAAAAGGAATGCTCTGTTCAGGAGAAAAGATTTTGGGCTCAATTTTGAAAAAATCAAAAAAGTCCTGCAGGTATAATGCGCTCTCTGCCATACTGGAGAACTTGCTGAGAATGCCCTCCATCGTGGATTTCATTTTGCTAAATGATCCTGAAAGAAATGCCAGATCTCCAATGGTGATGCTTCCATTTACCGTCTGCAGTAAAATGATAAAATAGGCGCCATAGTAACCTGCTGTTCCTATAAAACTGAGCACTATTCCCCAGCGAAAGCGGGTAATGGCAAGTTTTTTGTTTTCTTCATAATACTTGTCTGCAACTTCTGAAAATCTGGTAGTAATGAAATCTGACAGTCCGAATATTTTAATTTCCTTGGCTGTCTCATTACTCGCTCCGATATATCGAAGGTAATCCAGTTCTCTTCTTTTGGGAGTCCAGTTGCGGGTAAGGGAATAGCTTTTTGCATTGAAATGTGTCTCTCCAAGGAAGGAGGGAATGACAGATATAAGAAGGATCGGAATCAACCAGGGAATTAAAAATACAAGACCCACTCCCAGAAAAAAAATAGTTACAATGTCCTGCAATTGACTCAGTAATTGAGAGAGTAAAACAGACCTTCCTACAGTCTGTCTTCTGGCTCTTTCCATTTTGTCATAAAATGCAGAATCCTCAAACTGAGATAAATCGAGCAAAGCAGCGTGCTGCATAATTCTTACAGAACTTGCATTGGAAAACAGATCACCAACCAGGCTATCGAGCAAACTAATCTGTCTGGCAAGAAATTCTGATAAAATGACAAGTAATAATTCAGCTAAAACCAAAAGATAAATGTGATCCAAATCCTTTTCTGCCAGATTGAATTGAAGGATTGCTTCATCAATAATCAATTTGCCTATATATAAAATCAAAGCCGGCAATGCAGATTTTATTAATCGACAAATCAAATTGCCCAGGACCATGGAAGGGGAAGTCTTCCATATCATGCGTAAAAAAGGAGGAATATAACGAAGCGCCTGGGTTTTTTCCTTCCAGGTAAGTGTATCAGTCTTTGCTTCTGTGTTTATCTGTTTTGCCAATAAAGTTGCGGAGTTTTGTTAGTGATTGTGATAATTAGATTTAAAGACATTTGTGAGGAGTTTTATGTTACAAAAAGGGCCGACTTTTTGAAAATCTGATAGTTAATTTAACAGACATTGGGCCTGAATTTGAGGAAAGTACTTATAATTTAATCTTCATAATCTCACTAGAAATTAAAGAAAATCCGTATTTCACTCAGTCTGGGATCTCTTATTCTATCTGAGAACTCCGGATTAAAGATGTCTTTAAATGGAAAAATCCCTTCCTCAATCATTTTAATGTGCTTTTAAGTAGATTGTCATAAATTCCTGACAATAGAACACATACCTTTGCAATGGAAATTCAGGATAATATCCTGCTGACAATGACTAACTCAAAACAAAGAAATCACATTTTAATATAATTTACACATTACATATAATTATAATGTGTAAAATGTTGTTATATTTGCGATTCGATAAAAGTGAAAAAGATGAAGATAAGAATACTAGCTGGTATCTTTTTGGTGGCATTCATTGCAGCATGTACTTTTGACCCCTTGTATGATCCTTTGGATAGGGAATTAGAAAGATTATTACCAGACAAGGGCAAATTTGAATTGCCTTCTGCTTCAGAATTCAGCAAGATCCCACAATCGGAAGCAAATCCAATTTCTCAGGATAAAATTGATCTGGGAAAACTCTTGTTTTTTGAGCCGGCATTTGGGGTTGAAGCCATGCATTATCAAAGCTTACAGACATTTTCTTGTGGTTCTTGCCATGTGCCTTCCGCAGGATTCAGACCTGGCAGAAAACAAGGAATTGCTGATGGTGGATATGGTTTCGGATCACAGGGTGAATCCAGAATTAAGCTTCCAATATATGAGGAAAATGAAATAGATGCCCAGGGTGCCAGACCACTCAGTGTTTTAAATGTGGCATTTGTCACCAATTCTATGTGGAATGGTTCATTTGGTTCTGATCATGTGAATATAGGAACGGAACAAATGTGGGGAGTTTTTGATCCCGGAACAGCCATTAATCATGAGAATTTGGGAAATTTGGAAGGTCAAAATATTGAAGGACTAAAAACCCATCGATTATTATATACAAAAGAGTTGGTTGAGACATATGGTTACAAAGAAATGTTTGACAAAGCCTTTGGAGACTTGCCGGAATCTGAGCGTTATAACCGCAAAACAGCAAGCTTTGCAATTTCTGCATATTTAAGATCTCTGCTAACTGATCAGGCTCCGTTTCAGAAATGGATCAAGGGAGATCTTGAAGCAATGAGTGAACAACAGAAAAGAGGAGCAGTATTGTTCTTTGGCAAATTGGGTTGTGTCTCTTGTCATTCTGAAGCAAATTTGGGTTCAAATACATTTCATGCCCTTGGTGTGAAAGATTTATTCGAGAATGGAGGTTTGAAAACCAACATAAACGACAGACGTAACCTTGGCCGTGGAGGATTTACAGGAAGAGAAGAAGATTACTATAAATTTCGCGTTCCACAGCTGTACAATCTTGGTGACGGTGGACCTTATTTTCATGGAGCAAGCAAAGGGAGCTTGGAGGAGGTTGTTGATTATTTCAACAATGGTGTAGCTGAAAATGGTCGGATTCCTGCGGGTCAATTATCACCTTATTTGCAGCCATTGGGAATGACTGATGAAGAAAAAGCTGATCTTGTTGCTTTTCTGAGAGATGGGCTAAGAGATCCGAATCTTCAGAGATATGTTCCCACCAAAGTGCTTTCAGGCCTTTGTTTCCCCAACAATGATGATTTATCCAGACATGATATGGATTGCTATTAAATCGTTTTCCAGATTTAATATTTCAATCTTTTGATTTCATGTAGTCAACATAAAAAAGGCGCTATCGATTGACAGCGCCTTTTTCTTTGAAGGAAATAGTATTTACAGTGAATCGATCAATTTCAAATTCAATGCCACATAATCCTGATTTTCGGCTTTTTGTGCAAGCTTGATGGATTGCTCAGCAGTTGCTTTAGCTGCTTTTTTGTCACCCATTTTAGCCTGTATTTTTGCCTTAAGGTGCACTACCCAGAATGCATCCGGACTTTGCTCGATTGCTTTATCGGTCCATGCCAAAGCTTGTTTCAGGTCTTTATCATTTTCATAGTAATAGCTGGCAGACTGGAAGTAAGGTCTTTTATCCTTGGTCATTACTTCTTCAATCTGGGAATAAATTTTTTCCTGAATATTTGCTTTCACTGAAAAAGAAACCATGGTTTTATCCCATGCCATTGAAATTTTTGAATCTTCGCTCAATACACCGTCAATCAGAAAAGTGAAACTCTCATAAGCAATAGCTGAAGTTTCTGGTTTTACTTTAAACCTGGCCACATCGTCTGATTCTTTGTAACCATCCACACCCCAGTTAGTCAGACCTTTGTTCAGGATAATTTCCCAGGAATCTTTGTTTGGTATTGTGTAGATTGCGTATTCTCCTGCTTTTACAGCAACACTGCCTACAGTTACATCTTCTCCGAATTTAATTTTTGATACAGCATTAGCACCTGTTCTCCAAAGTTTGCCATAAGGGACGAGGTCACCAAAAATGACACGGCCTTTTTTAGCAGGACGGGAATAGTTGATTTCAATAGAGGAAAGTGCAAAGTCTTGACGGATAGTCTGCATCGGACTGGCAGCCGGGGTTTTTATTGCCTGAGCCATAGCAGAAAATCCGCTAAAGCAAGTCAGAGCAATCATACAACAAATAAATAAGTTCTTCATTTTGTGTTAAATTGGTTTCTGTGAAAAAATGGAAATGCAAATTTATTACTTTTCGGGGATTGGAGATGCATTTACATCTCTTTTCGACATATACCGCGAATGCCGGGGATTACGCATGTGAATTGTGCTATGAACAAGCGCAATGATTTCATCGCTTTCATCAATAAAGTTATAATGATATGTTTTTCGAAAATTGCCATGAAGCATGAGTTGATGCCTTGCTTCTTCAATTTCCTCAATGGTGAGATGGACAATGCCTCTCAGTCTCTTTTTTCCCGGTTTTAAAAACTCCACTTCATGCCCTCTGGTCCAGGTAAGTGCCCAGGGTAAATTTTTTGAAAACATAATTGCCGGAAAAGGATCAGAAGCTGCAAGAATTGCTCCCCCAAATATGGTTCCATGCCCATTTCTGAAATACCAGCGAACAGGTAAGTATAATGTGGCCTGTAAAAAGTCTTTGCTAAACCTGACTCTGACTCCAAAGAATAGAAATGCCGGGTATAATCCCATCAGGATTCCAAATGTTTTATGCCCGGTCCCTAATACTCTTTTGGCTATCTTTCTCAGTTTCATTGTGTAAAATTACAAATGCTTTTGTAACACCGGGATAAGAACTTAATTTGCCGGCTCAAACTCATCAATAATTAAACCTGCTATTCATGTCTCATTGGAAATCCCTGAGAAAAGACACTTCGATTGATTTGAAATTATTTGATGCTTACTTTGAGTATCTGATCAATCCCCGAAACAAAAAGGAAGTAAAAATTGTACGTCTCAGCGGTCCTGATGCCTGCAATGTTATTACTATTACAGAAGATGGAAGATTATTATTTGTAAGGCAGTTCAGATTCGGGACCAATGAATATACCCTGGAAGTTCCCGGAGGATTGATGGAAGAAGGCGAGGATCAGCTTCACTCAGCGAAGCGCGAGCTTGTTGAAGAAACCGGGTATACCGCTCCGGTTTGGAAATATTTATCCAGTGTACCATCCAATCCGGTTTATCTTGATTGTTATATTCACCATTGGGTAGCTGAAGGAGCTGGGCTTACTGATGCAACTAAAATGGATGATGCAGAAGACCTGGAAATCGTATTATTAAAGGTTGAAGAAATTGTTCCGGCCATGCGATCCGGTTTGATAAATCATCCTCACACTATCAGCGCTTTGATGGCCTATTTCCTGACAGATCAAAATTTCAGGCATTTTTTTCAGATATAGGTCGACGGCTCGAAAAGCATTTGCTGATCAAATTTCCCGGCTTTTATTTAATTTTTAGAACTTTGATCTGCAAATCAAATAAACGAATTGGCATTTCTCATCGTTATACGGCATATGAACAGATTTTTACTTTACAGTAGCAAATACATCTTCATCTCAGCTTTATTTCTTACTTCAGTTATCTCTGATGCTCAGACGGACAGGGAAGTGGGTACAGGTCTGGATCCTATAGTTACAGTAGGTGTACAATTCAATACAATTTTGCGAGTAATTTATTTCGGGCAAGAACCACAACCGGAAATTCCGGGGACGTTACTTTCAATCTCATCCCTCAGAATGGATATTCATTTGGTGCATTGGCAAAGCTGCGTATAACCAAACAGTTATACATGCATACCGGAATTAATATGTTGAGAAGAAATTTTAGAGTTGAAGCGATTGTGGAAGATAATATATCGTCCATGACCATCAGAACTACCATGTATGAAATTCCCGTGATGATAACTTATTACCTGAGAATGAGTGAAAGGTATTTTCTAAGTCTAAGTACAGGTTTTCCGATTCAATATGTACCCACAGATCTGTTGTCAGGAACCACTGAAATGGATGCTTTGTCTCTTAAAGTAGCTGCATTCAGACCTGCGTCTGCAACATTAGTTGGGGTGGACTACCGCACACCAAATGATGGAACCTTTTATCTCGGTGCTATTTATAATATTGCATTAACACATCAAATGTTAACCCGTGTAACATTGAGAAATGGTGCATCTCCTGAACCATTCATAGATTTACCCCTTAAAGGCGATTATTTCGGGCTTGTCCTGAGATATTATTTCAATTGATCAGGCGAGATTATGTGATACTCTCTGAACATCATCATCTCCCTCCAGAGCTTCGATCAATTCTAATACATCGTCAATCTGTGAATCATCCAGTTCCTTAGTTGTCATGGGTAAGTAACTGATTTCTGAACTGATGGGATCAATGGATTGATCTTCCAGATACTTTTGCATGGAACCAAATTCATTGAAATCAGCATAAACTGTAATAACTCCTTCTTCCTGTTCAATATCGACAGCACCTGCGTCAATGAGATCCAGTTCTATATCATCCAAAGTTACTTTTGTGGCATCCAGTTTGAAGATTCCACGTCTTTCGAACATAAACTGAACGGATCCGGAAGTACCCAGTGACCCGTTGTTCTTATTGAAGTGCATCCGAATATTGGCTATCGTCCTGGTAGGGTTGTCAGTTGCACATTCCACGATTAAAGCAATTCCATGAGCGGCATATCCTTCATATGTTAGTTCTTCAAAGTCTTTGCTATCTTTTGCAAAGGCTCGTTTGATAGCTGCTTCGATTCTGTCTTTAGGCATATTCACACCGCGCGCATTTTGTATCGCGGCTCTTAAGCGTGAATTGTATTCGGGATGAGGTCCGCCTGATTTAACAGCTATGGCGATATCCTTACCAATTCTGGTAAATGCTTTTGCCATTTTATCATACCTGGCAAACATCTTATGTTTTCTCTTTTCAAATGCTCTTCCCATGGAACCTTATTTTTTTGAGCTGCAAAATTAACCAAGTACTTTTAAGAAAGTAGCTATCGTCAAAAAAATGATTATTCGACAATCGGGATGCTTGCATCCTCAGCGGCAATTTTGGCACGCTCCTCCTCTGAATATTTGGCAATTTTGATTTGGAAAACTGCAAAAATAAAGGTCATTATTGGACTTATAAGATTAAAAATACAAAAGGGTAAATATGCCAGCGTGGCGACTCCGAGTACTCCCGATACGTAAGCCCCGCATGTATTCCAGGGAACAAGAACACTTGTTACAGTGCCTGCGTCTTCAAGCGTTCGGCTGAGATTTTCAGGCTTTAAGCCTCTTTCTCTGTACACTTGAGCATACATTCTTCCGGGAACAACAATAGATAAATATTGATCAGAAGCCAGTACATTGATAGAAATACAAGTAGCTGCAGTGGTTCCAATTAATGAGGCAGTAGTTTTGGCCATGCTGATAAAGGCATTTGTGATTGATTTCAGGAACCCGCAGCTTTCCATTATACCCCCAAAAATCATAGCAGCAATTATCAGCCAAATAGTGCCAAGCATTCCATTCATTCCTTTTGCTCCCAGAAGACTGGCCAATAATTCATTCTCAGTTGGAATGGAAGTAGCTACTGTCATTGCATCCATTACAACTTTGTAAGCCACTAATGCAAATGATCCTGCTTCTCCTCCTAAAGTTCTAATCAGTTCAGGCTGAAAAATGACGGCAAAAATTCCGCCTAAAAGCGCTCCTGCCAACAAAGCCGGAATTGCAGGAGTCTTTTTTATAATCATGAATATAACTGCTAATGGAACTATAAATAATCCAAGGTGAATATTGAAATTTGCTTCAATAGCTGTGATCACATCCTGAATAAGCAAATTATTTCCCTGGCTTTCATGTCCCAGGCCTAGTATAATAAAGACTATTAGTGTAATAATATAGCTTGGTATGGTAGTATAGATCATATATCGAATATGCGTAAACAGATCCGTTCCTGCCATTGCTGGTGCCAGGTTTGTCGTGTCAGACAATGGTGAAATTT
This sequence comes from Saprospiraceae bacterium, assembly GCA_016706365.1. GTDB lineage: Bacteria > Bacteroidota > Bacteroidia > Chitinophagales > Saprospiraceae > SLDF01. The sequence continues at coordinate 64,079 of JADJJU010000010.1, read as the reverse complement.
TATCACCAAAATAAGCCCCGGAAATAATTGCGCCTGCTACCATAGGATCAGAAAATCCCAAAGTTTTACCAATTCCAAATAATGCAATTCCCACTGTTGCTACGGTAGACCATGAACTTCCCGTGGCGACGGAAACCACTGAACATATTATGCAGGTAGCAACCAAAAAGATAGATGGATGCAATATTTGTAAACCATAATAGATCATGGCGGGAACCACACCACTGATCAGCCATGTGCCAGCTAAAGCACCTATCAGCAATAATATAATCATGGCCGGTACCGTGGAACCTATGCTTTGAACTATTCCGAAAATAATAGATTTCCAGGTGTAACCTTCTGTATATCCGACTATGGCTGCCACTGCTCCGGACAATATAAGTATCATCTGATTTGATCCTGATATGGAATCATCTCCGTACACGAAGATTACATTGAAACTCAACATGAGAATAAGAAATACGATCGGTATTAAGGCTTTTTTTAAAGGGGGGATTTTATTAGGCTCCATTAAAAGTTTTGCTTTAAAGGGTGTTTGTCAAAATTGATTGACCTGCTGGATTTGCTGCAAATTAATAAAATATAAAGGATAGGAGACCTGAGGGTTTTATTTTTTTAAGATTCTTTGAGTCAGTTATCCCAATTATGTTTCCTTGGACCTTATCAAATTCTATCAATTTCAGATTCTTACATTACTGTGGTTTAGCTTATTTTATAATGAATTGAAAAGTAAGAATGAAGACGGAATTGAGTAAATAAAAATCAAATAAGTAAAAAAACACAGAGAAAGCATATTTATATATGATAGAAAATCTATATTTGTACTTTATTTATTATAAGTAGCTAATAACATGGCATCTAATCCTAATCACAAGAAACTGCTTCCCCGTCCTAATTATACGACGGCGATAGTGAGTATGTCTTTGGTCCTTTTCCTATTTGGCTTTTTTGTGCTATTGAGTACACATACCAATGAATCGACGGATTATTTGAAGGAGAAGATCAATGTCATCGTAGAATTGAAAGACAAAGCATCTGAAAATGATGTTAAGAAAATCAGACAAATAATGGCAGAAATGCCACAGATCAAAGAGAATTCTATTCAATTCATTAGTAAGGATGAAGCTGCCCAAATACTAAAGGAGGATTTTGGTGAGGACTTTTTATTGTTGGATATGCCCAATCCTCTATTTGATGTATTCACTTTTAATGTGGAGGGTGTATTTCTCAACAAACAAGAATTGTCCATTATTCAGGCTGAGCTCAAGCGCAAATCTAGCCAAATCAATGATGTATATTATCAGGAATCTATGTTGGACAACGTCTTGTCTAATGTGGAAAAAATGATGTTTTTCATTTTAATATTAGCCAGTATATTCATGGTTATTGCGCTGGTTTTGATCCATAATTCTATAAAATTGTCACTTTATTCCAATAGAGTTTTAATCCGCAATATGGAATTGGTTGGTGCATCATGGAATTTTATCAGAAAGCCATTTATGTTGAAAACCATGCTTCATGGATTAATAAGCGGCCTGCTTGCCTGTATATTACTGGGTACGCTTTTTGGATGGGTTATTCAGAATCAACCAGAAATAATGGATATCCTCAAAAGAGAATTGCTTGTGATGAATGCGGGTATAATACTACTGAGTGGAATGCTTTTGACAGTTTCAAGTACATTCATTGTCATCACAGGATATTTGAAAATGAGAATGGAAGACCTGATGTAGAAAGGTAAAAAGTAAAAAGTAAAAAGTATAAGTATAAGTTGAAAGTTGAAAATTGAAAGGCAAAAGGTGGGGTTATCTGTCAATAGAAAATAATGTAAGGCAAAATGCTGCTTACTATTTGAACAGCCGCTGTTGGCTTTTGGCCTTTAGCTATTGGCAAACACCCAGTGAGTTAGTTGCCCCTGTCCCACATGCAATAGCGTCACTTTGACAGCTCGCTGTCAAAAAACGTCACCCCGGCCATGCGCAGCCGTGCCGGGGCGTCACCAATTTGACTATTGCAGCCTGTTAGTAGTAGTACGTTAATAAAGATTTCTCCCTTATACGGGAAAAATAGTACAGGTTTTATAGCTTTGCAGGAGAAATAGAAATTATGTCAGCAAAGAAGACTCCCAAAAGTACACCATTAGTAAAGAAAGCAGCTCCGGCTTCTACTGCACGCAGAAGTTCAGTATCTGTTGCCACTGCGGTTCCATTAATATTTGGTAAGAGAAATTACATCTTTTGGGGTGTGGGTATGGGGCTAGTAGTCATAGGATTTTTATTGATGCTTGGTGGCGGTATGCCTGATAAGGATACCTGGGATCCATCATTGATCTACAGTTTCAGAAGAATTACACTTGCCCCGATTTTTATTCTGGCGGGCCTGGGCGTCAATATATATGCCATTTTTACCAGATCTGAATAAGGATATTTTCATCGATGGAACAAATTATCTACGCTATTATCCTGGGAATCATTCAGGGACTTGCTGAATTTTTGCCGGTTTCTTCCAGTGGTCATATAGAACTTGGCAAATTCTTTCTTGATTTTGAACCTCAGGATAATTTACTCTTTACAGTAGTGGTGCATTTTGCTACAGCGCTAAGCACTTTCGTGGTTTTCCGTAAAGATATCTGGGAGATTTTGACTAGTCTTTTCAGCACAAAGGATAGAGAGAATCAGCAATTTGCCCTGAAAATTATTGTTTCAATGGTTCCGGCTGCTCTAATTGGTGTTTTATTCGATGAGGAATTGGAAGTCTTATTTGACAGGCAAATTATTCTGGTTTGCGTTTGTCTTTATATCACTGGTTTATTACTTTTTGTCGCTGATAAATCAAAATCCACCACCGGTAAAGTAACGTTCGGTAATGCTCTGATAATCGGAATAGCTCAGGCAATAGCATTGTTACCCGGCATAAGCAGATCAGGTGCTACAATAGCTACTTCAGTTTTACTTAAAATTGAACGTAAGCAAGCAGCCAGATTTTCTTTCTTAATGGTTTTGCCTTTGATATTTGGCAAAATGGCTAAAGATACTATGGATGGAACATGGACTCAGGGTGATGTGGCAATTATGCCTTTAGTTGCCGGATTTATAGCTGCTTTTGTAGTTGGTTATTTCGCTTGTACCTGGATGATAAAGCTTGTGAGCAATGCTCAGTTGAAATATTTTTCATACTACTGTTTTGCAGTAGCCACCATTTCCCTAATCTGGTACAGTATTGCATACTAAATATTTTCTTTCCCCTCAGGATACTATCACCCGCGAACGACTGATGGAAGGTTCCATCTTCGTGGTGGATAAACCATTGAACTGGACTTCGTTTGATGTTGTCTCAAAAATCAAGTGGAAATCAAAATACAAATTTGACCTTCCAAAATTGAAGATTGGCCATGCAGGTACACTGGATCCCCTGGCCACGGGCGTTATCGTTATTTGTACCGGTCCATGCACCAAGATGATTGAGTCATTACAGGCCCAGGAAAAGGAATAATATTGAGCAGACTCCGCCTATTTATTCGGCAGTCCAGCAGGACGGTAAACGATTGTATGAATTAGCACGACAGGGCAAGACGACAGAAATCAAGTCAAGATTCGTAGATATTTTTGAAATGAAAATCGCAGGATTTGAACCTCCAATTGTTCAATTTTTGGTGAGGTGCAGTAAGGGAACATATATCAGATCAATCGCTGATGATTTTGGAAAAAAATTGGGAACCGGAGCATATCTGAATAGTCTGAGGAGAACTTCAAGTGGGGACTTTAAAGTGGAAGATGCATGGAGTGTTGAGGATCTTGTTATGGCTTTTGGAGGCGACAACACATGATTAAATAATTTAATGCGTTGTTTGATTATTTATTATTTTTGCAGGGAATACTGAATTTCTGCCATAAGCGTTTTAGCTGCTAATTCCTTTCTGAACAAATGTCGAGAAGTCTTTTCACCCTAATATTCATTTGCATATTAGCACCTGCTTATAAAGCAACTGCAACAGCAAATCCCCTTTCTGATAGTTTATATATTCAATTACTTTTTCCTTCCAACCTGAAAGCAGGCGAGTGTATTATTCGCATAAAGGACAAAAGGAAAAGGTATAAGGTCAATAAAGAAGGTATTGCCATCATAACAGGTGTTCCTGCAGGAGATTATATGTTGATTGCTGAAGGGGAAAAAATAAGACTGGCTTCCAAGGAGGTGAAACAGGCAGAATTTCAGAGGAGGGATACAGTTAAAATCGTGGTGCAACCTTTGTGGTTATTTGATAATTCTTTTCATGTTAATTTTGCTCAGCACTCCTTTAGTCCTTACTGGAAAGCCGGAGGAATAAGCTCAGTTGCCGTAGGGTTTAAGATATTTCTCGCAGCCAAGTTTCAAAAAGAAAAAACTGACTGGCAAAATTCTATAGACTTTCTATATGGAATAGTGAGACAAGGCAAACATAAATTCAATAAAAATGTGGATCAGCTGGAATTCAATTCCAAGTACAATGTTTATTATTCTGAGCGCTGGAATTTTTCTACACTTGTGAACTTCAGATCCAGCATGCATAATAATTACAAAATCAATGCGGATGGAAGCAGAGGGGATTACATTGGCGGATTTCTATCTCCTGCATTTGCAAATATTGGCACAGGAGTGGATTATAAAATTCAGCAGCCTTATCTGAATATTTATTACTCCCCGGTCAATACAAAGATAACTTATGTGGCAGATCGAAATCTGGCTTCACAATATTTACCAATAGGTTTTGAAGGTCAAAAACCCGAATTGAGCTTGGTTCATTTATGAAAATGGAGTTCAAGATGGAGGTCTTGAAAAATGTTTTTGTACACTCCAAGGCTGATTTTTTCACTAATCATATTCAGGGATTTGGCAATATTGATGTCAACTGGGAAAATGTAATCACACTGAAAGTTAATGATTATCTGAGTGCTAATTTCTTTACACAGCTGATTTACGACGATGATATCAAATTTGATATTGTGGATGCAGAAGGCCAGTCTACCGGCAGCCAGGGGCCTCGTACTCAATTCAGAGAGTCCTTTAATGTGGGATTAATGCATCGATTCTAAAGCTTATTGTTGATTTTACACTAAGATTTTTTTCAAAAATATTTGCACAAATAAAAAGCTTGCATATTTTTGCGGGCGTAAAGCACATGTCTATGGAGAAAGTGATTAGCAAGTGCAATATTTGTAATCAGAACTTCACAGCGCGTCGATACAAACTAAGAGGACCAGGTGTCCTCTTTCTTTTTTTAGTCCATGACCCTCACTTTTAATATTACCCTTAGTTAAAACAGATTGAGTCGGTGGTCAATCTCAAACTTGAATGAAGAAATACTTGCCACAGAGTGGCAAAATCTTAGTAACCCTGGATGAAATCCAGGGTAAAGAAAAACAACATAATGTTTTGGCGTTATTTTTGCCAAATGCAAAAATCATGACAAAACCATAAGCCCCTGACCTCGTCGAACTCAAGTTAGTTTAACTCTTTTAATGAAAGGTTAAATCTGCACTGTATTTGTTTCCCCGACAACCAAAGCCCTCCATTTCTCGTTAATATGCTTGTTTGAAAGCTCAATAAATAATTCATTATACTGGTTGTCATCCCTAATTTCTAATTATGACTCAACAAGCAAATTCATTAGACATTTTTTATTCTTCGGGAGCCAGGCGTTCAGGAAGATGGGTTATGTCGCTTTTCATGTGGGCTTTTATTGCTCAATCATTTACCTGGGCTGGATGTCAGTCAGCTGATCAAAATTTAACAACAATGTCAGAAGTAAGAGAAGTAAAGGAAGTAAGTTATTCGGGTAAGAAAGATACAGCTACTTTGGGTGGCGGTTGTTTTTGGTGTGTAGAAGCTATTTATCAGGAATTAAAAGGTGTAATTTCAGTTGCTTCGGGATACTCCGGTGGCATTGAAAAAAATCCTACCTATAAGGAAGTAAGCGCGGGTATTACAGGACATGCAGAGGTGATTCAGGTAGTTTTCGATCCGGAGATTGTGACATATGAAGAAATCCTGGAAGTATTCTTTACGACGCACGATCCTACTACACTTAACAGACAGGGAAATGATACAGGTCCGCAATACCGATCTGTCATTTTCTATCACAATGATGAGCAAAAAGCAATTGCTCAAAAATCAAAAACCGGTTTCGCTGCAGAAGCCTGGGAAGATCCGGTCGTCACAGAAATCAGCGCATTTACGGAGTTTTATATAGCAGAGGATTACCACCAGAATTACTACAGAGATAATAAGAATCAACCTTATTGTGTCTATGTGATCAATCCTAAGTTGCAGAAATTTAAAAAGAAGTTTGCCACAAAACTGAATTAATATGTCAGATACGTTCAATCCCCTGACCCCTGAAGAAGAGTATGTCATTCTTCAAAAGGGAACAGAAAGACCATTTACCGGAGAGTATAACAAGCACTATGAAAAAGGCACTTATGTGTGCCGAAGGTGTAATACTGCCTTGTATGAATCAAATACAAAATTTGATTCCGGCTGTGGCTGGCCTAGTTTTGATGATGAGATTCCGGGTGCAGTGAGAAAAGATAAAGATGCAGATGGCAGAAGGGTAGAGATTTTGTGTAATAATTGTGGGGGACATTTGGGTCATGTCTTTACCGGAGAGCGGTTAACAGCTAAGAATACAAGGCATTGTGTTAATTCTCTTTCTTTGAAATTTATTCCTGCCGGAAGTAAAATAGAATAAGACTCAAAATCTTCTTTATCCCGGCTGTTAAACCCGGCCTTTTAAAATTTCCGTAGCTTTTCAAGCTGCTCGTAACACAGTTGTCATTCTGAATTTGACGACAAGCAAGCAGGCATAGAAGTCGAGCTAACGAATAAGCTTTGAGTTATTTCATGATTTAATTAGAACACTTATTCTATTCCCGGCGACAAGTTATGTAAGCGAGCGGCTTTGCATGCGCTGAGAGGAGAGCAGCGTAGAAAACAAGGAAAGTTTAAACAGCCTTGATTTTTTGGTACTTTTGTATCAAGACAAAAGTACAGAAAGCCAATACACAAGCTGTGAAGCAAATTCAATCGATACTGCTTTCAGATTACAATACCCTTGAAAATCTTCTTATATCAACTTGTATTTGTTGTAAATTTTGTAATAACAGACTCTTACAATTGACAAATTATTTTCAAATGTTCCCCCACAGTATGTTTAAACAAATATATTGTACCCCCACTACGTAAATATTCGGTATAAAGTTTTGATAAGTGACTTCATTTGTAGATTTTCGCATTCGAAAGCCTTATTACTACTTTATTATTTTCAGATGCGTCTACTTTACATCGGAACGGTTTCTTTTTTACTGGGTAGCATATTTCTTTCTGCATCCAAGGTAATTATCGAACGCCGTCGCTAAAGCCGGGCTACCATATAGGTCTGTAGCAACCTGTCAAAACTCATCAACTAATTGATGCTGGTTTTGTTTACTCTTTTTCCTGACCATCCACATTTAACATGGTACAACAACAGGTAGTAGCATCCATGCCTACTGAATTTGGTAAATTTAAAATTCTCGCATACGCTGCAGATTCAGATTCGCTTATTCCACATATAGTTTTATTGTCTTCTGAATTTGATCCTTCACAAGTTGCTTATGTAAGGATTCACTCGAGTGCATGACCGGAGATATCTTTGGTTCTTATCGCTGTGACTGTGGGGCGCAATTGCAAATGGCTATGGAGATGGCATATGAAAATAAAGGAATGCTAATCTACCTTCGTCAGGAAGGTAGGGGAATTGGAATAATCAATAAGCTCAAAGCATACAATCTGCAGGAGGACGGACTCGATACAGTGGAAGCTAACACCCACCTTGGCTTTGAAGCAGACGAAAGGATCTATCAGGATGCGCTGGATATTTTGGCTGATTTGGGGGTGAGTAAAATTCACCTCATTACTAATAACCCGTCAAAAGTGAAAGCTTTTGAAAACTCAGATATTGAAGTTGTTTCCCGCGTTCCTCTGATGATACCTCCCCGCGCAGAAAATCTGAAATACTACCAGACCAAAAAGGATGTCATGGGGCATTCATTGGATTGGTAATGACATCTTTTAGAAAATTTAAATTGTGCACATAAGCTCGGAGTATGTTGCAACAATCCCGCCTTAGAGAATAATACGTAAAAAATGGTTTTGACTGAAGCGGCCAAGGCTGTCACTGTGTGAGCATTATGTGAAACCGGGCAGATGTAGAGATGGCCTGTAAACAATATGCTGGAACCAGAAAAGCCAAAAGCGAGTTTGACAGACTAAGCGTAAGTCAAACGCATTTTTAGGATTAGGCTCTACAGCGGGAATTGTTTTTGCCTACTTTTTGCAATTTCAAAAAGTAGGAGCCTTGCCGGCTTGAGGCAAATTAGAAGTAAAAATTTCGAATAAATAAAGTTAGAAATTGAAAAGTCATTTTTACTGCTTAAATAAATTAAAGTTGGTCTTGCTTATTCATTGCATTTTGTAACATAAACATACCTGCGGATATATAACTTTGATATTGATTTATAAAAACACTATAGGCAATTAAATATAATATCATGGACATTCCAGAAAAATATCTTGCTCCCGCTATGGCCTTCGCCCGTTTGCTGGAAATCATGGACCGTTTGAGAGCAGAATGTCCCTGGGATAAGAAGCAGACATTTGAAACACTGCGCCACCTCACCATCGAAGAAACCTACGAACTTGCCGACGCCATTCTGAACAAAGACACTGCAGGTATCAAAGAAGAGATCGGAGACCTGATGCTCCATATGGTATTTTATGCCAAGATCGGAAGCGAGACAGGAGACTTTGAAATGGCAGATTCCCTGAATGCCATCTGCGAAAAGCTGATCAACCGCCACCCACATATTTATGGAGATGTGAAAGTCAATGGAGAAGAAGATGTCAAGCAAAACTGGGAGCAAATTAAGTTGAAGGAAGGAAAGAAGTCTGTGCTGTCCGGAGTTCCCAATTCCCTTCCTGCTATGATCAAAGCCCAGCGGATGCAGGAAAAAACAGCTCAGGTAGGTTTTGAATGGGATCACAAAGATCAGGTTTGGGAAAAAGTCATGGAAGAAATCGGCGAATTGCGTGAAGCATTGGACGGTTCATTCTCAGCAGAAAAGCGGGAAGAAGAGCTGGGAGATGTCTTCTTTTCCCTCATCAATTTTGCCCGATTCGAGAACATTGATGCTGAAACCGCCCTCGAGCGCATCAATCAAAAATTCAAACGCCGCTTCGAATTTATCGAGAAAAATGCCCCCAAATCATTGACAGAAATGAGCCTGGAAGAAATGGATGCTTTGTGGAATCAGGCGAAGGGGGAGGAGAGGAAGTAGATTGTTAACGGGACTATCAGATTTCAATATTCAAATACTTTAGTAAGAGATGATGGGCATCCGCCCTGCAATATTTTTTTGTGTGCTGCGTGTTTTCGTGCATTTGATGGCCTCTCATACTCCACTCATTTTACATAAAAGAGTACCGGCTTATCACCATACCAGCTTCTGTATAAATGTTAGATTATACACACAATGCCGAATAATTTACAATGCTGTCCCGCAGCTCTTGTATTCCTTTGCAGTATAAATAGCTAATAAATTATGAAGAGCATTTTTCTGTCACTTGCATTCTTGATGATTGTCATGGCATCGTGTAAAACCGGAGCATACAAAAAACAAAACCAAACTTATGAAAATATGAATACCATGGAAATAAATATGTCTAATTCCTCACAAGTAGTTGTTGAGAAGTTTAATGCTGCATTCAATCGTCAGGATGTGGATGAGGTAATGGGTTTAATGACTGATGATTGCATTTTTGAGAATACGAATCCAGCTCCTGATGGTGCGAGATTGGAAGGCGCGGTGGCTGTGAGAGCCTATTGGGAAAACTTCTTTGCCCGCAATCCTGACGCACGATTTGAGACTGAGGAGATTTTTGCTGCTGGCGACCGCTGTGTAGTGCGGTGGATTTACCGAAAAACTAAGGATGGAAAACCCTGGCACCTTCGGGGTGTGGATATTTTCAGAGTTGTCAATGGGAAAGTGGCTGAAAAATTGGCCTACGTTAAAGGGTAACTTTTGTTCATCCATTACTCCTGAAGATACTCACACTTACTATAGAATTGACTTAATATCACTTATAACATTAAAATAAAATCAATTATCATGAGACAAAATCAGTTTAGTTTGAATTCAATTGCTCAATTATTGCAATCAACTAGAATAAAGCCAATAACAGTAGGAATGCTTGTTTTGCTTTGCTACTTTTTGCCGTTCAACTTATCGGCCCAAACTTATGATCTAACGGGGTATTGGAAAAGTGATGTGGGTGGTTGTTATCAAATCAGGCAAAAAGGCAACGAAGTTTTTTGGGCGGGCGGGCCAGCTGGTTCCAGCGTACACAATGTGTTCCATGGAGCGCTTGCAGGTAATACCCTTACAGGAATGTGGTATGATTTGCCTGCAAACACATATCAGGCATTTGGAGCCAGTTTGAGTGCCCGGGTTGAAAATAATAACAAGATCGTTAAAGTGTCTGAATCAGCCCCATACAGAGCCAGTACATGGACCAGAATCAACGGAACCTGCAGTAATGATGAGCAAATACCAGTGACCCCGGTTATTGGCTGCAAGATGCAGGGAACCTGGGCGCAAAACACACCTGGTGTAGGTTCTACCACCTGGGAAATTAAAAACGACGGAACGGCAATCGAAACGGGTATAGGCTCTGCCAGAGGACAAGCAACTATTAAAGGAAACTTACTCCGCATCGACTGGCAAACCAGTACTGGATTTTCCGGGTATTATGAGTGGACTTTGGATGGGAATTGCAATGCTGGTGTTGGAATATTACAGTTCAAGACCGGCCGCACTGACAGACTTAGTTCGTCTGTCAAGAGGAGCTAATGTCCAGGTATTTCCATCTTAAATAGAAATTTTTCTTTAGTGAATATTCTGGAACTCATGGCAATGATTATATTTAGAACTACTATCCGGAACTATTAAAAGAATCTTTATTATGGAAGAAATCAGGAAATATGCATTATGGCTCACGGCGTTTGTTTTAGCTTGTATTTTGTTGTCAACCTTCATGTTAACTATTCAAATAAATAAAATGGAGCTTCCCCCTGCTCCGGTGTTGTCACCAGATGGCAATGATACTTTGCAAGACGCAAAAACCAAAGAGATAAAGAATTATAAAGAATTGGTTTCCGTAATTCATTCAACCAGAACTAATATATTTGAACAAACTGTCGTAAAAATAATTATTCCAATTTTCAATACATTAATTGCTTCAGTGCTTGGTTTTATTTTTGCAAATGAAGTCTTGAAAATTTATAGGGAGCGCAGGAATAGCAGCCCTGATTCCTGAGAGAACAAATTGATATTTTGTTGATTTATTTGATTTCTTGAATTGCTTATTAGTTGCTGATTTTCATCGCTGATCATTTCTGAATGGTATCATTTTAATGATCCAATTATTATTGATTCAGGAGCTTGTATCAATCTGTTTTGGAATAGAAAATAAACCCTCCAAACTCGCATCCTCACTTAAATAGGACATATTTCCCACTTCTCACTTATATTATCTATTTTTACCATATAATTATATGGAATGGATATTCGCTTTCTGGTCACTTCAATATGTACGGCAATTTTGTTCCTTGCCGGATACTTTGTACGGGAGTACCAGAACAGAGGCTCATCCATGGCCAGCTATCAAAGACAAATTAGTCAATACATCAAAAAATCAGAGGCATCTGCCCTGGAGTTTCTGAATGATTCTGTTCTAATTAATACATTAACCGCTCCTTCAAGAAGCGCAGCTACTAAGGATATAGACCAGCCTGTACTGCAAAAATTAATGGACCAGCCATATAGCTTTTGTCTCTACAAAAATGGTCATTTAGTCTTTTGGTCCAATCAATCTCAGGTTCCTCAAAAACCTGTGCTTAACGAAGCAGGTAAAAAGAAAGCAGTCAAACTCAGCAATGGAACATTTTATGCGGAGAGCTATTCCATACCCGGGAAGTCCGGTAATCAGTGGATTTGCAACGTATTGATTCCCATTAAACTGGAATATTTTCCAGCCAATATTCATTTCAAAATCAATTTCCTGCCTCCGTTAAAATCCCGGAAACAGTTCGCATTTCACTGCAGCCAACAAGTTTTCCGGTACTTAATGAAAAGGAAGAGCCTATACTTTATCTTCAAGGATTTGGTGGGCAGAAAGTTGTGTTTCCCCTTTATTCATTTTTATTGTTTTTAATGGCATTTCTATCTCTTGCCCTAACTGTGCATCATGTAGCCAGAATTACAATTAAAAGATGGTCAGTCATCGCAGGAATTGCGGTACTGATAGTCGGGATCGTTGTATTTCGCCTGCTGATAAGTACCTCCGGTCTGATTGATCAGTTTAATGATATAGTGCTTTTGGAAAAAGCGGATACAACAGGTAATAGAGACCATTCACTGGGATCGATTCTTGCCAATATTCTGATGCTCTTCTGGTTTTTACTGTTCATGTACCGGCAATTCAAAAGGGGGGCATTTCAACCAATGTCACTGTTCGGAAGAATTGCACTCGCATCCGCCAATCATTTTTCAATATTGATTGCAATGGTCATGTTTTCGGGAGTGTGCAAGGCCTTGTTGACAGAGAGCGGAATTCCATTTGACTTTGACAGCGTTTTCAATATGCAGGTCAGCAGTTTTCTGGCATTTGTAGGCATCATTTTATTCATGCTGGTCTTTTTCATGGTTTCGCATAGAATGACTTTGACTATCAAATTGCTGGGCTTGACTCAAAATCAGCGATTTGTATCTATAGGGGCTGCATTTATTGTTGTCAGTCCATTCTTTTATCAGAGTGAGACAGGGTTTTCATTACCATTGCTTTACCTGGCCGGACTGGCATATATCCTATTGTTTGAATTTTTTGTGGAATCCAATAAGCCCAGTATTGCCTGGTTACTGATTTGGATTGTATTATTCAGCGGATTGACTTCGACCTTATTATTCAAATACAGCAAAGACAGAGACCTTGCTACCCGCGAGACAATTGCCAAATCATTGCTGCATACAGAAGACACTTTACTATTCAAAAAGACTTCTGACATTACGGTACAAATCTCACAGGATGCCCGCTTGAAGAGTATCCTCTTATCTTGTACAGAACGATCCGATGCTGAGGCAGAATTATTGAAATCCATTCAAAATCATATTGATCAGAACAATTACATCAGTGATGCTTATCTCGTTCAGGTCAGGCTGGACAGGTATGTGGATCAGAAGTTTGACGAGCTTGTAAAAGGCGGCAGAGACCTTAAATTTACTACAGTTTTTAAGGATTCGACATATACAGGAGTTGTTAGAAAACTGCAGGACAAGCCTCACCATTATGCTTACAAAGCGACATACGATCTATATGATTCCGAAAAAAGTGCCAATGTCTGCATTTCTTACAGTCGTCGAAATGTGAGTCAGCAAACTGAGTTTTCTTCCCTTCTGAATGTATCCAGTTTTAAGAATATTCCTTTACTGGATGCTTATGATTACTCCATCTATAAGGGAACAGTGCTTCAGGAGAGCAAAGGAAGTCATTTTAGCCGAAGTATACCTTTACCATTTTTGAGAAATATAGATCCTGTTTCTGAGGTGATTTACAATAGCAGATCCCATCTCATTTACAGATCAAATGATTACCTGGTTGCTGTCAGCAAACCACTATCAGGGTTGATGAAACCTATATCTCTGTTCTCCTATTTATTTGGGTTACTTGTTTTGACAGTGTTTATCCTTGCTTTTGTGAATACATATTTTAAAGTTCTTCCGGATCAGTTACGCCTGGAAATCAATCGAAAACTTTCCTTGAGAAATAAAATTCAATTGGCAGTTTTGGTGTTGATCATGTTTTCATTCATCATTGTAGGTATCGTTACAGTTTTCTATTTCAGCAATACCTCTGAACAAAACGACAAGGAGAGATTGCAGAATAAAGCTTTGTCTGTGCAATTTGATGCTCAAAATAAGGTGCAAAGCGTTCCTCTGGATCAGATTCAGCCCGAGATATTAAGCGAATTAGTTCCTGCTTTATCCAAAATTCACCAAACAGATATCTCGATTTTTGGTCAGGATGGACATTTGATTCATTCCACAGATATTGAGATCTTTCAGAACAAATTTCTGGCGGGTTATATGAATCCGCTGGCTTTTCAAACGCTGCGAAGAGGAAATCAGGCATTGTATATCAACGATCAGGAAGCCATGGGCAATTTGATTTATAAAGCAGCATTTGTACCGATCAGATATACGGGAAATAGAATTGTGGCTTATGTAAGTTTACCCTATTCCAACAAATTCTCTGACCAGAAGAGCAATGTAAAATCCTTCATGGGTACTTTGCTCAATGTGTATGTATTCCTATTGATGATCGCCGGTGGTATTGCCATTGCTGTTTCGAATTCTATTACCCGGCCGATTACAGTTTTGGGCGATAAATTGAAAGCTTTCAAACTGGGAAGGAGTAATGAACGCCTGGACTGGAAAAACAACGACGAACTCGGCGAACTCATAAAAGAATACAATAAAATGGTGGAACAGCTGGATCAAAGTGCTGAACTGCTTGCCCAGAATGAACGTGAAGTGGCATGGAGGGAGATGGCAAAACAGGTTGCTCATGAGATTAAAAACCCGCTGACTCCCATGAAACTTAGTATTCAGCATCTGCAGCTCAAAATTAATGATCTTTCTCTTGACGATATGAAGCCTTTGATCAGCAGGGTTTCTACCACTTTGATAGAGCAAATCGATAATCTAAATAGAATCGCCTCTGAGTTCTCTAACTTCTCTAAACTTCCAGAGCCGGATAATGAAAAAATCATACTGAATGACCTGATTGCTTCCGTACATGATTTATTCAGAAAACGGGAAGACATCATCTTCAACCTATATGTACCTATTGATGAAATCTACATCTTCGCAGACAGGAGCCATATGCTGAGGATACTTAATAATTTGATAAAGAATGCTTTGCAATCCATCCCTGAGGATCGGAAAGGCAAAATCAATATCAAGCTTTATACTAAAAATGGCTACGCAATCATTCAGGTTTCGGACAATGGCACAGGTATTCCAAAGAGTATGCAGGACAAAGTTTTTTATCCCAATTTCACTACAAAGAGTTCAGGTACAGGCTTGGGGCTTGCCATTTCTAAGGATATTTCTGAAGCTTATGGAGGAAGAATTTACTTCACTACTATTGAAAACAAGGGAACTGACTTTTACTTTGAGATGCCGCTGTTTATGAATAGTTGAACAGCCGCTTCTGGCTTCTGGCTACTAGCCTCTGGCGAACAGCCGGTGTGAGAGTTGTGTGAGGGTTCGACTTCTCGAATTGCCTTTCTGAGAAACTGGCTATTCAAAACTATAGATTTCTTCTTTTTTCAGGCTGTTCAGCTAGCAGCCAGAAGCTAGCAGCCAGAAGCGGCTGTTTTCTTGCAGCTTGTAGCTTCTTAAGCTCTTTCCAGCGTAAACCCAAAAGTACTTCCCAATCCCGGAGTACTTCTCACATTAATTGTCTGATTATGAGCTTCAATGATATGCTTAACTATAGCAAGGCCGAGGCCGCTTCCGCCAGCTTCACGCGATCTTGACTTGTCGACTCTGTAGAATCTGTCGAACAAATGCTTGAGATGCTCCTGAGAAATGCCAATGCCATTATCAGCGATTTCTACCAGAACATATTTATCCATATCGTAGAATCCTATTTTCGTGGCTCCGCCTACTTTACCGTATTTGATGGAATTGCTAATTAAGTTGTTGAGAACCTGACGGATATATTCGCGGTCAGCTCTGATTTGGAAGGGGAGATCAGCTCCTTCTTTGAATATGATTCGAATGTCTTTAATAGATGCCTGCAGTTCGAGATCTTCTAACACTTCATCAGCTAATTGTTTAATGTCAAATTTCTGAAGATCCAGCACCAAATCCCCTGATTCCAATTTAGAAATAGCTTCCAGGTCTTCTACAATGGTCTCCAGTCGCTCTACATTTTTTGTAGCCCGGAGCAGATATTGCCGGTTGATTTCATTGTCATATAATGCTCCATCTAGCAGTGTGTGAAGATAACCCTGCACATTGAATATAGGCGTTTTGAGTTCATGAGACACATTTCCAAGGAATTCTCTTCTATAATTTTCAAGAGATTGCAAATCCTCAATAGCCTTGTTTTGGTTATCTGCCCAATCCATTACTTCCTGTTCGACCTGCTCGAAAACTCTTTTATTGGCACTTACTGCAGAGCCTGCAGACTTACCTTTTGAGCCGATTTTGTAACTGTGGATGATCTTATAGATCAATTTTATCTTTCTATAAATATAGTTTGTTACAAAGAAAAGGCTTAGGAAATAACTGACGAGAAATGAAGAAGTAAATACGATTAATAAATCAAAAGTATCCAAATTCAGAACTCCAAACAAGCTCAGAATCAAACAGAGTAATGTATGCAAACCGGCAATAGACAATGCTGCATAAATAGCAATCTGATTGGGTGTCAGATTTTTAAACATGATTAAAATTCAAATTTGTATCCAATTCCCTTTACTGTTTTAATAATATCCTCGCCGATTTTTTTCTCTCAATTTACGGATATGAACATCAATAGTACGATTTCCTACGATCACATCTGTACCCCATACTTTTCTGAAAATTTCATCCCTTGTGAAAACTTTTCCTGGTTTGGATACCAGTAATTCAATGAGATTAAACTCTTTTTTTGCCAGCTCAATAATTTCTCCTTTTCTCTTAACCTGAAATTGTTCTCTGTCAATACTAAGATCGCCGAGAACAACAATTTTTTCACCGGCATCAATTTCTTTCCGTTCTGATCTTCGAAGCAGCGCTTTTATTCTACTGATGAATACTCCTGGTTTTATGGGCTTTGTAATATAATCGTCCCCTCCATAGTCGAGTGCAGCAATTTGAGTGTAATCTTCACTACGGGCAGTCAGAAAAGTGATAATTGTATTTTTGAACTGAGGTAATTCTCTCAGTTTTCTGCATACTTCTATACCATCCATCTCCGGCATCATGATATCGAGAATGATCAGGTTGGGATTTTCCTTGATAGCTAAATCAATACCGTCTTTCCCATTGGACGCTGTATATACTTGAAATTGTTCCTTTTTCAGATTGTACTGAAGGAATTCAAGTATGTCCGGTTCGTCATCAACAATAAGAACTTTCGAATTTGAATGGTCCATTTTTAAATATATTTAATCAAAAATTGACACAAATTTAATGGAAGAGAACAGTTTAGTATTTTTTCTATGTTTAACAATGTGTTAAGTTTACTGTTGGTTTTGGGAAGGTCCAATTTTGAGCGGTGCTTTTTCTTCGTATTCTGTTTCAATATTTTGGAAGTATAGCGTGACTTTTTCATAAAATTCTGCTGTAGCATTTGGGTCTTTTACCAGCTCCTCTTTCAGTTGTTCAAGATCTTCTTTATTAATATCGTGAATTTTCAAAAGTTGATCAATGTAAATGGCAGAAAGACTGTCTCTTGTCTCTGGGTGCGTATTTTCCAGCATAGTTTGAATGATCTGCATATCTGCCAGAACAGGAGCCCATTTATTGGGATCATTCAGTAATTTGGTTTCATTTTGGTTGCATGAAACCAATAGCATGAACAGCAACGCTAACCAGAAATGACGCATTACAGATCTTTTTTGGATACAAAATGGAGGTCACTTTTGAGTTATTTTCAGTAAAATCAGCCCAGAACTCAGCGGTTGATTCAATTTTCACTACTCCACAAGTTGGCAGATTGTCAAAAGGAGCTTCTGTAAACCTGTTAGTAATCATTGTAAAAGCAGGATTGTGTCCAAAAAGCATAGCGGTATTGGCTTCATGTGGCAAACTATGCACTACATGAATTAATGTATCCGGCAATGCCTCATAAATCTCTTTTACAATTGCTATATTGCTTCTCTTTAGTTCCAACTCTTCAGCAAAATATTGAGCTGTGGTCAAAGCTCGTTTAGCCGGGCTGGAAACCAAAAGATCAGGCTTTATGAAAAGCTTCTTCACCTTTTTGGCCATTAGCGGAGCATCGTTTTTTCCTCTTTTATTAAGGGGTCTGTCTATATCAGACAAAACGGGATCTTCCCAGCAGGATTTGGCATGTCTTACAAGAAAAAGTGTTTTCATGGACTTCAATTATTTTGCAAAGGTAACGCTATGTGCTGAAAGAACATTTTATAATTCTAGTAGCAAATCCTTTTATAAATAAGTGTTGAATAAATTCCGCTCCCATATAGCTTTACTTCTCACATTTCTTCGATACGGGCAAGAATGTTATAAGTCTGTGTTATCTTTGGCAGTTAAACACACAAGAATCGGTGATACCAGCATTTAAAAACAAAACAGTAGATACTATTCTGCTAAGTCTAGCTCCTGCGGCACTCATCGAAGCTGAGAACCTGATCTCAAGGGGTAGTTTGGTGTCTTTCAGTACTTTAGACAAAGGAGTCTGGGTAGGTGTTTTCCAATTGGAAAAAAACATCGAGACAGAATTGTGGATGGCAGCGTCCCGTGTAAAAGATACCCAATGTGATTGCTCAAAGTTCAAAGAAGACAAATGGTGTGTTCACACTACAGCTATGTTGGTTCACTGGCAATCTCAGAGAAAAAAAGTTTCTGCGCCAACTGAAGATGAATCAGGAAACGCTCCCAGAAAGAGAGACCAGCACCGAATTACAGTTCGCCATTTGCTGAGGTATATAGAAAATGATGATCTGCAGGATTTTATAATGGATTATGCTAAGCAGGACAAGAAGTTTGAAATGTATTTCAAGACTCACTTCCTGACAAATGTTCGACTGGAGGACGATGATCAGCGGTATGAAGACCTTGTTCAGGAAATTTTGAAATATAGTATTGCTTCCACACCCTCACAAAAGATCAGTGCCAGACAGGTTCAGCAGTTTACGCAGGCAGTGGATAAGCTTTCTGATCAGGCTGTAAATTTATTGGAAGCCTATAATTTCAGGGAGACATTTATCATTCTGCACGTACTCACTCAAAAAGTAATGCCAGCCCTTCTGAGACATAATACTTATCCGCAGACTATCAAGTCATTAAAGAAGCTGGAGCATTTATTCATTGAATTGTCACAATCAACTCTTTCCCCTGAATTAAGTGATCAATTTAATCAATTGAAATTACAGGTTCTGGATCAGTATGCTTACCGTCCGGCCTCAGCTTCAGGAAATTTATGGCAACTTTGGGAAAATGAAAAGGCACTGCCATCCGGATTTGACTATATAATTTCTGATGCTGTTTCATCAGAAGGAGCACCACTTGCGATGGCAACATTATTGCATTTTAAACCTGAATATATAAAGGAAAAGGGTATAGTTAAAAAATGGAGTTTACCATCCTGGGATAGTTTTCTGGAAGCTACGCAAGCACTCCAGTCTCTTGAAAAAAACGCTCCTGTAATATTGAATCTGATGATTCAATATTTACCTGTTTTCCTTCATGAAAAGGCATTAGCGATGCTTTTCAAAAGGGATACATCTATCGCTAAATCTGAGAAGGTGCAGGCAACATTTACAGAATTATTCCTTAAGAATGGATCAGTTGAGTTATTTGAACCATTAGGGATCAAGGACAGACTGCGATTACTGCAATATCTGCGTTCGAAATGCGAATCAGCGGAGGATTATTATAAATATTTTGGAGCTGTTTCATTTCTCAAACGTGTAGAAATAATGGATCAGGAACTTAGAATGGAACTAGATTTTCCGCGATTGTATGGGATCATTCAATATCTCAATAAGGATCAGTTCAAATACATACAAGAAAATGTCTTTCCTATAATTGCGACTCATTTGGATGATCATATGGGTCCTTTAAATTCTGAGAAAGTTGCTTTCATTTTGTCCAATATTACTTTGAAGTCTGAAACAAAATATTCTAAAGCATTGAAGGATAGAATTTTGAAGCAATTTGGGAAGCGGATTTCACTGAGGGAAGTTTTAGTCTGAGAACCAGCTATTGGCTTTGGCGCTTCTAGCCTCTTGGCTGAACAGCCTTAGAAAGCATCATGCAGTGATCGTCACTTTTGACATCTGGCTGTTAAAATGTCACCTTTGCCGGAGGGAAAGTCACCCTGAACTCGCCAGCAAGATTTCTACGCGTGCAGGACTAAAGCCACAATATTGAACATTACAAAGTATTTATCTCTATATGAAAATTGAATTGTGGGTAATTGGGAAGACAAAAGATAATTATCTCAAAGATGGAGAGACCGAATATATCAAGCGGATTAAAAGATATATGGCTGTCGAGGTAAGTACAATAGATATTCCGGCCTGGCCAGCCTCTATGAGTGCTGCAGAAATCAAGGGTAAGGAAAGTCAGCTGGTTTTGGCAAAATTGAAAGCGGATGATTATCTGATTGCATTGGATGAGAAAGGGGGGCAGGTCGCATCTGAAGAATTGGCCCTACAAATGCAATCCTGGATGAACGCCGGTTACAAACGACTTATATTTTTGGTGGGTGGAGCCTGGGGCATCGACGATTCTTTGAAACAAAGATCCAATTGGCAGCTTTCATTATCAAAGCTTACCTTTACGCATCAAATGGTGCGCCTGATATTTTTGGAGCAAATTTATCGGGCATTTACAATTTTGAATAACGAACCATATCACAATTCCTGAAGTATGACAATCAGTATCACGATCATTATAGTCGCAGTCTGTGTATTAGTATCTTATATCTGTTTTGGTAATCAGGAACTATTTCAAAAGCTTAAACACTGGCCGTATGCAGAGGTAAGGGAAAAGGAATGGTACCGGTTAATCAGTTCTGGATTCATTCATGGGAGCTGGATGCATTTACTGATTAATATGTTTGTATTCTGGCAGTTTGGTGAAGTGGTTGAAGCAAGATTCCGGGTAGAGTTCGGACTGTTATGGGGTAATTTGTTTTACACTTTATTATTTGTTGTTACAGTTGTGCTGGCTGATATACCATCATTACTCAAGCATAAGGACAATGTTTATTATTCTGCAGTGGGTGCTTCAGGTGCAGTATCCGGAATCTTGTTTGTCAATATACTTTTCTATCCGTGGAATCTATTGTACCTCTATGCGATCATACCGATTCCGGGAATAATTGCCGGGGTATTATATTTGATTTATTCTTCCTGGGCAAGTAAAAATAGCAGGGATAATATTGACCATGATGCGCATTTTTATGGCGCTTTGTTTGGTCTATTATTCACTGTCATGTTGAAGCCTACTTTATTTGTTGATTTTATCAATCAATTGATGCATATTCCATATTTTGATTGATCCAGGAAAACGCTAATTATTTCAGCATATCACCTGCATTTTTCAATTGACGCAAATCAAATAACTTCTGAATTATCAGGAGTAGAAAGACTGCACTCAGGCCTATCAAAGGCAGCGTAAAATTTTCTAAAGGTAAATTGACTTCAGGTACAAGATTGGCTGGATCTATCCAGGATGGCAGAGGGCTTGATTCCCCTGAACCAAATAATCCGGAAATAATTACAAGTACCAGAAAGCAAGCAGCTACGATGTAAATGATTTTCTTGCCGGGAGCAAACTTCTTCAAAATGGAAACTTGTCTTGCGCTTAATTTGGTCTCCAGTTTAGTTATGGTCCTGTCGGTAAATCCCACAGGTGCAGGTTCTTCCACGCTATGATAGAGGCTTTTATGCAGGTTGAGAACCAGTTGAAATTTCTCACGAAGATCAGGATCTGCTGCAAGCATTTCTTGCAGTTCTTGTTCCTGTAAGTCTGATAATTCGCCGGCAGCAAGTTGCCAAAGTTTTTTTTCTGTTTCAGTATTCATAACCAATCCTCCTTTTTAAATCCGGGTTTGGATTCCAATATAGTTTTTAAACGTAATCTCGCCCGGTGAAGTTTAATTTTTACATTATTTGCCTCAATATCCATAATTTGCGAGATATCCTGCAGGTTCATTTCATCAAAGTAAAACAAGCTCAGCACTGTGCTATCATCTGAAGACATGGCGGCTATAGCTGATTTGAGCATGGATATCTTATCAGTGGGCTGATCAGCTGAACTATCAGAAGCAATGTTGCCATAAGATGCAGTTGGATCATCCAGTGAAACCTGTGTGAGTTTTCTTTTTCTTAGTCTGTTAAGCGCTGTTGTATAAACAATTCTATACAACCATGTCGTGAATTTGGAATCGCCTCTGAAATTGATCAGGTGATCATGCACTTTGATAAATGCATCCTGAGCAACTTCTTCTGCTTCTTCAGCACTTTTTACAATCCTCAGGGCCAGCGTATAAGCCAAATCCTGATAGCGATCTACCAGCATACGAAACGCATGAATATTACCGCGAAGGGTACTATCTATTAATTCACGGTCATTCAGCATGTCTGCAATGGCTCATACAATACATAGGACAACGGATGATTGACGCAGGTTACAGCGAAAGGTAGTTTATTTAAATATATTATTTTCAGGAGAAATGGAGACAAAAAAAACATTTGTTATCAGAATATCTTCATAAATAAATATCATCTTGTTTTTTAACAAAGTAGGGAAGCATCTAAATACTTTATACTTCCATACATTATGGACATGAATAGAATTTGCTGGTTTAGACTTTACCAAATATAACTAAGTCCACATTAATTCATTTTTAAGTACTAATAGAAATGCTTTTTATTTAAGTTGGGCTTTTTAATTATTCTGGAGAAGCATTGTTGGTTTTTGAAGAAGTATAGAAGTTTGTAATTTGTTTGTTATATAATAATAAACGTGCGGAATGTCAATTATTGAGAGAATCCGTACTGGTGATAAGGACTTGATCAAATCTCTATACTTAGACAATAGGTTGAAGTTTGCAAAATGGGCTCATAAAAATTTTATTATCAGTATTCAGGATATTGAAGATATCTGGCAGGATACGATCATTATATTTGCTGAGAATGTTAATAATGGCAAGCTTAAAGTATTAAATAGCAATGTCACAACTTATCTTTTTGGAATTGGTCGTAATCTGATCTATAAAAAGTTGGAAAAGGATAGGCGTGTGGAATTGCCGGGTGATTTGCAGGAGACTCCATATTTGATTGAAGAAATTACTAATCTTGAGACTGGTCCGGACAAGGCAGATGTGGATCTGATAAGTGCAATGGACAAGTTAGGGGCACCTTGTAAAGAGATGCTAATCAAAAGATTTTATGATAAGTTGACAACAGAAGAGATGATGAAGATGTACAATTTTAGTAGCAAAAATGTAGTAAGTGTTTCTTTAAGCAGATGCCTGAGCCGCTTGAGAAACATATTAAAGGAAAAAATGTAAATATATGGACAGAGGGGATATCCATAGTTTGGTCCAAAGGTTTTTCAATGAGGAATTGAACGATGAGGAGATTGATAACCTTTTCAGTATCATCAGGCAAGATGCTGAGGCAGAGCAAGTTTATAATGAGTATTTACTTGCTATGGAAGCAATCCGTCAAGCAGGAAGAATCGATTTAAAGACAGATCTGAAAAAAAGCCGCTCAAATACAAAGATGCAAATCGTGGTAAAAAGACCACTCAGATATTGATCGTTTTGGCGACAGTCTTATCTGCAGGGTTGATATTTTTAATTTTTTTTAAAGCAAACAGAGTTGCTCAGTCGCAGCTCATAATACCCGAAAGAGACTCTACATCTCAATCCATAGAAGGAATAGATATTGCCAGTGAGCGGCAAGATTCAAGCGATATTAATCAGGTGATAAGCACTCCTGAAGAGGAATTAAAAGAAGCAATTGCTCAGAATGATAATCCCGTTTTGAATGTGGATGCCATTTATAACAGATATTATTCCGTATTCAGGGATGAATCCTTAGAAAGTGTAACAAGAGGAACTGAGAATACAGACCCGGTTTTGATCTTTCAAAGTTTATATTGGGATAAGAAATATTCAGAAGCTGCCACTTTATATGAAAAGCAACTATTGAATGCCAATAATGATAATTTACTTTTCAATATGCGATTTGTCTGATGGAAAATAAAAGATATCGGAAAGCTGAAGAAACGCTGGTTGGAATTAAGGACAGAAATAAAACAAGATTCGAAGAAGAGGTTACATATTACCTGGTTCTGTCATTTATCAAAAACAAGAAAATTGATGCAGCCAAAAAGCTGCTTTCACAAACAATTGAAGATAAAAGTGACAAATACTTTCAAAATTATACTGAAATAAATAAGGAGTTGAATAAATAAAAAACTGTAAAACAAAAATTAATGAAATATTTATTCGTCGCATTAATTTTAGTTGGGTTCAATCCTTTAATCTCATCACAGACTGAGTCAAAGCCTGCAATTGCAGATTCGAATGCCAAAGACTCGATTGGTTTTATTACCTACAATATCAAAATTTTGATTCCTTAAAGGATTACAAAAACGCACTGTATAACCTGCTGAAATCGGATTCCCTTCTCAGAACCCAACCAGGAAGGGATCTTGAGAAACAAAGGAATAATTATGTAATCGGGTTGGTTTTTTATACCATTGGCGACACTGAAAACTCCAACAAATATTTTGGGATTTGCATTAAAGAATGCACGGACTTTTTCAATAATACCGGAGATGTAGAATATATCAAGCCTTTATTATCCTCCACTTCGAAATTTGAAATCAATGCTCTTAGTTCTGAAATGAAGTTATATCTTGAAGCATGTTACACTAAAATAAATGATAACGAACTGAAAGCAAAGTTGGATTGTAAAGATTACAACACTTTGTTATATCAATTAATTGGTATTTATTCATTTCTATCTGAAAATGAGTTGATGATATCAGTAATAGACGAAGCTATAAAAAATACAAATAACTGCTCTGAAGACCATATAGGGAGTATTGCCTACCTATATTATTTGAAGGGATTTCCGTTATGGCATCTTGGCCAAAGAGAAGAATCTGAGGAATCATTCCTAATTTCTAAAGCACTATGTGAAAAAGACTCTACTAGTGAAAAGAGCTTTTTCTATCTAAACATACTCCTATTTGAATTTGAAAATTTTAGGACAGAAGAATCAGTTTTTCAAACCTTTGAAAACACAAAAAAGAACATCGAGATTCACTTGAGAAATCGAAACAATTTTGGGCTTGCGAATTCTTATGTAATTTTGATGGAAGTGTATAGTTCTTTGAATCTATATGATTCAGCATATAGTATTTATCTTAAAACCGATTCCCTTCTAAACTTAGAAGAATTTAAAAATTTAATAAGCTATAAGAATAGTGTAAAATATTGTGGCACAAAGGTGGCAATCGGTTTGAAAAACTATACACTTGCTGATTCTTTAATTAGGCAGAGATCTAAGGTTTTAAATATTACAAGTCATTGGAATACCAGAGATGGGTTTAATCTAAAAATGCAACAAGGAGAATTAAAATTAAATCAGGGAGATTTCACAGAAGCAAGATCAATTTATTTGAAAATTTTAGATATATATCAGAGTTTAAATGTAAAAATGGAACGTAAGTGTGAAATAATATTTCAATTGAGCAAATCTGAATTCTTTTTAAATAATGATCAAGATGCATTCAGCATAATGAACAAAGGTCTGGATTCAGTCTATTCACTTTTGCAGGATTACAGCCATTTTCTGACTGATGGAGACCTTGAAGGATATATTTTGGGTATAATCGAAAAATACGATTACTTATTTACCATTCTGGAGCGCAATGATAATCCAGGATATAACAAGGAAGTTTATGATGGCTGGCTCAACAATCAGCACTATGTACTGAATAGAATAGGAAGACTCAGAAATATGATTCAGTTTAGCCCTGAATTGAAAGATGTGTATGACAAGTTGAAGGAAGTACAGCGGAAACTTTCAGTCGAATTGTCCGGTAAGAATGATCGACAAGAAATTGTCCGGGAATTGATGGAAGAAAAAAATCAATACGAATCATTACTGGCGAAAACTGCATCCAATCTGAATATTGATTTAAAGCAGATTACCAGCAATGATTTAATTGCTTCATTGAAGCCAGGCGAAATCATTATTGAGCTGGTTAAATATAAATCCATCAAAGCCTACAATGAAGGAGATGATAACTTTGGGGCATTTATAACTTCTCATTCGGAAGACAGTATTCAATTTGTCAACTTATTTCCGGCTTCATATATTAAAGACAAACTACAGAACAAAAGGATTTTGCGGGGGTCAATGTATTGTATGCAGATACTGCCTTAACAGAAATGATTTTCAGAAAGCTATTTGCAGGTATACCGAAGGGAAGCAGAATTTACTGGTTCAGAATAATGAGTTCAGTGGGATTAATCTCAATTTCCTGCTCAGAAAAGATGGCGGCCGGCTGGGAGATTTGTATGAGATCATATCGATCAGTTCAGCCCGTCATATTGCAGAGCAAGGCGGGATAAAGGATCACCTGGGATCTACAGAGACTGCTGCTTTATTTGGTAATATTAACTATAATACAACACCGCAGGATAAATTATATGTTTCCTCAGATACTAACGTGCTTCGAGGTTTCAATAATTTTGAGTTTAAACGACAGACATTATATTCTGAAGGATTTAAATGGCCACAATTGCAAAACTCTTCCAAAGAAATAAGTGCGATAAAAACTAATTTGGAAGATTCCGGCGTGACGGTATTTTTTTACGAAGATAGCATAGCTAACGAATACAAATTTAAAGAAATGTATTCCGGGCAGATGCAATCCTCCTCACCCGGAATCCTTCATTTTTCGACTCATTCTTTTTATTCGGAGAATGACCTGTCAATATATGGTGGTCTTTTTGACAATTATAAACAATTACGTCGTGCAGGCGACCTGTCATCTGTCCACACAGGTCTGGTCATGGCTGGAGCCAACCGAAACTGGACTGATAGCATTGTCTCAGGGTCAGATGATGGGATACTTACTGCATTTGAACTCAGTCAACTCAATCTCTCAAATACTGAGTTGGTAGTGCTTTCCGCCTGTATGACAGGGCATGGACAAGTTTCAGCTTCCGAAGGTGTTATTGGTCTGCGCAGAGCATTTAAGATTGCAGGAGTCAATAAAATGATACTTTCCTTATGGAATGTTGCGGATTATCAAACGATGGAATTGATGACCCTTTTTTACAAAAATTTATGCGAACTTAAGATGTATCCCCGCAAGGCACTCAAGGCGGCTCAGGATGCAATGCGGGCAAAAAAATATGAGCCTTATTATTGGGCAGGATTTATGTTGGTAGAATAAATCAATTCTGTATTGGTGTTTAGAAATATTATTGAAAGGCATCATTTGATTCCTTCTTTTAGCAATTGACAGTAACCGGAAATAACCAATTGTCAGGTTTTGAGCCTCTTTTGCATGAATTTCATTTTTTTTTGAAAAATAACTTTCAACGCTTGTTAAGATTTTCCGATTTCTGGTATTAATAAATATTCCTCTGAAACAATCCTTGTCATACTCGCAGTTTTTTAACTAAATCCCGCGGTTTAAGCATTCAATTTTCTTGGTTAAGCATTGTAGCTTGGCTCAAGTAAAGTTTTAAAAATAGATTGAATGTTTAGGTTTAGAATGCGATTTACAAACATCGTTGATGTTTAAAAAGTGTGGTATTTAAATTAAGTAAATAAAAAAAATTTGTCAAATAATAAAAACTTGGATCTATGAAATCATATTTGTTTAGTCCTATATTTTGTCTGCTTTCTTTTGTGTTTTGGAGTTCAATGCTATTTGCTCAATCGGGTGTAGTCTCCTCCGGTCAGAGTGCAAATAACGCATCTGGTGAAAGTATGGAGGTCTCCATTGGTCAGGTATTCTACGGTTCAACAAGGAACAATGAATTTCAGCATTGATGGGCTGCAGCAGCCATATGAGATTCTGGTAAATGTTTCTTTTCCGGAGCACCCCTCTTTAGTGCTTCGCATCTGGCCCAAATCCTGTCGCGGATCAACTTTATTTGGAAACTTCCGGACAATTACCTGAAAGTCTCAAGTTTGAAATATCAGACATTCATGGAAGAGTAGTTTTTAAAGACTGGCTGTACATGCAGAATCAGGCTGATGTAACATCCCTGGCGGCGGGTACTTATTTTATAACATTCATTAGCAGTTCATTACATAAAAAATCATTTAAATTTATAAAGCTATGAGACACTTTTTAAACATTCTATTTCTGACGATTTTATGCCAAATGGCATTTGCACAAGTTCCGCAAAAAATTTCTTTCCAATCAGTAATTCGTCAACAATCAGGCGCACTTCTTGCGGATACCCAGGTAGGGGCACGTATTTCTATTGTCAGAACATCACCCGGTGGGACTGTATATCGCGAAACCGTTTTCCCGAATCCATCCACAAATAAAAATGGTCTGCTTACATTCGAAATTGGAGACGGCAACTGTGATATTTGTGGATTTGCTGATATAGATTGGTCAGTGGGTACATACTATATTCAGACAGAAATTGACCCATCAGGAGGCACAAATTATACGCTCAATAGCACCACTGCTTTGAACAGTGTGCCCTTTGCTTTATATTCAGCTAATGGTGTAAAGGGAGATCCGGGTGAGCCGGGACCTCCCGGCGAAAAAGGAGAAAAGGGGAGACCCAGGAATGCAGGGTGAAAGGGGAGAAGATGGTGAACCGGGGAGCGGGAGACCCAGGAGTAAATGGAGACCCAGGAACTCCGGGAATGCAGAGGCCGGCAGGTACTTACATAGCAGGTACAGGTATTGTTATTGCAGGTGATACGTTAAGAGCTATGGATATTAGTGACACTAATGAAATTCAGTCACTAATCCTCCAGGGCACAGTATTGAGCTTGAGCAAAGGCGGGGGGGTGATTAATCTTCCAGCCGCTCCTGCTGGAGACGATTGGGGAGATCAGACGGTCATAAGTAATGCTTCTCTGTCAGGAAACGGTACAAATGCAAACCCTCTGGGATTAGCCTCTCAGGGAGCCAGCAATGGACAAGTTTTGAAGTTTAATGGCAGCTCGTGGGTCCCACAATTTGATACCTGGGGCAATCAGTCTGTTGAAGTGAGCAATAGATTATTTGGAAACGGCACGCCTTCAGCTCCCTTGGATATCGCGCACATGAACGCTACAAATGGCCAAGTTCTCAAATGGAGCAGCAATAATAGCAGATGGGAGCCTGGCAATGATAATTCTGGTTCGGCAGGATCAGGTACAGCTGGATATCTTCCGGTGTGGAATGCAGGTGGAACTTCATTGGGTAATAGTATTGTGCAACAAGTTTCTTCCGGGGGCACAAAAATTATAATCAACAATCCCAACACAACGGGTGCAAAACTAAACGTAAAGGGTGAGGATGGAGGTTATGGTATCAGCGGTGAATCTGATTTTGTTGGTGTAAATGGCGAGGCAGAGACCTATGGCTTCTTGGGTACATCAACTGCTTCAACTTTTGGAACGGGAGCAGCAGGTATAAAAGCTTCAGCTGGTGCTGGGTATGGGGTATGGGGAATTTCTAGCAATAATCATGGTGTTTATGGCCAAACGAACTCCTCATCTTCACTTTATGCAGGTGTGACAGGGTTTGCTAACTTAACATATGGTGTTTCTGGACAATCTGTAAGTGGCCATGGAATAATAGGAATTTCCTCTTCCGGATATGGTGCTTATTTGCAATCTGTCTCAAATTTTGGTTTGATTGTTTACTCCGAAGAGGATAATGACGGGCTTATGGGAGCGTTTAAAATTAATTCAAAGTCTGGAAATAGTACTCAGGCAATGATTTTTGATGGAAACGAAATTGATGTCACTATTGATGGGTTTTATTTAAATAACAATACCACCCAGAACTTAATATTGGTGAATGGGGGTGGTAGAGTTGGGATTAACACAAGTTCACCGGATCAAAAGCTGACAGTAAATGGCGGCGCATCAAAGCCGGGAGGTGGATCATGGTCAAGTTTTTCTGATCGCAATTTAAAACAAAATATCAGAAATTTTTCAGGCGGATTACCTGAATTACTAAAGGTTAGAACTGTTAGTTATCAATACAATGGGAAATTAGGTCTGGCTCCTGATAAAGAGTATATAGGTGTCATAGCACAAGAGCTTGAATCAATTGCTCCATATATGGTTTCAAATACTACTATTACCAAAGAGGGAGAAACTGGAAGTCAATATCTATCCGTAGATGGAACTGCTTTTATATATATGCTTATCAATGCAGTGAAGGAACTAAAAGCCGAAAATGATAAAGTGAAAGCAGAGTTTGATGTTTTGAATAGCAAATACCAAAGCCAGCAGGCATCAATAGAAAAATTACTTAAATTTGTAGAAGGTAAAGAGATCAAATCGGAGATAGGGATGAATAGATAGTTATAAAAAATCAATTCCTTATATAGATATGGCTAAACAAACTGCATCATCTTGCAAATGGAAATATGTTGGTATACCAGCAGTCCCTAATGTTTTACTGATTATTTTTTATTTAGTAGTTCCAAAGCTTGTTGCTCAGCCTTTCGTCACACAATGGGAAGTACCATTGGGAGCGAGCACGATATCATTTTTTATTGAAACGACAGCAAATACGACATATTCTTGGACTTGTGGGACACAATCCGGAACCGGAACTTGGGCAGGACCAGTAAATAGTTTGGTTTCATTCGATATAAATATTCTTGAACAAGAAACTTTGAATCTATCAATCGGCCCTGATAATCTTAGAAGGTTTTATACATATGGAAACGGTAACTATACACCCAGTCTTTTGCAATTGACTGGTGTCACCCAATGGGGAACTGTGCAGTGGAATAGCATGGAAACAATGTTTGGCGGTTGTGAAAATCTAAGCATAATCGGATCAATTGGACCTCCTGACCTCTCTAATGTGAGCAGTATGTATGGTATGTTTTTTAATTGCATAGTCCTCAACGGACCTTCTAATATAGGGGACTGGAATACTTCCAATGTCAGAATTATGGAACAAATGTTCGCCGCTGCTCCGGCATTTAATCAGCCAATTGGTAATTGGAATACTTCCAACGTTACAACCATGTATGGCATGTTTTACGGGGCACTTGCATTCAATCAACCAATAAGTACCTGGAACACATCAAATGTCACCACATTAGGTCTGATGTTTGTTAATGCAGAATCATTTAATCAATCGCTTGAAAGTTGGAATGTATCTAATGTAATTGATATGAATTCAATGTTCCAGAATGCAATTTCTTACAATCAACCATTAGGTAATTGGATTCTAAATCCAAATGTAGATGTAAGAATTATGCTTAGTCAATGTGGAATGGATTGTACCAATTATAGTAATACTTTGATTGGTTGGGCACAAAATAATCCAGGTGTTACAGGACGATCATTGGGCGCTTCAAATATGCTTTATGGAAATAATGCTATCAACGACCGAAATACACTTATAAATTTACGCGGGTGGACTATAACGGGAGATAGTCCAAATGGCACTTTATGCCTGGCTGCAATGTCACCGCTTCTTCAACTGCTATATCTACCACATGCGGACAAGCTAATGGCAGCGCAACAGCCAGTCCCGATGGAGGTACTGGATATACTTACATCTGGAGCAATGGCGGAATTACGCAGACTATCAATAATCTTTCCGCGGGGACTTATACCGTCACAGTGACAAGCGCTGATGGATGCAGTTCTTCTGCTTCAGTTATAATTGATAGCTCTACGGGAATCACTTCTTCCACTATCCCCACCCATACTACCTGTGGACAATCCAACGGCAGTGTAACGGTTAACCCTTCCGGAGGCAATAGTTATACCTACATCTGGAGCAATGGTGGAAGTACACAGACCATTAGCAATCTTTCTGCCGGGACCTATACCGTTACTATTACCGGGGGAAATGGGTGTTCTGGTGTAGCTTCAATTATCATCAACGGCTCAACCGAACTTACAATTACCTTTTTAACCACCCACACCACCTGCGGACTTGCTAATGGCAGTGCAACAGTTAACCCTGTAGGTGGTAATGGATATGTATACAATTGGAGTAATGGTGGAAATACACAAACTATCAACAACCTTTCTTCTGGAATTTATCATGTCACAGTAACTGATTTAGTTGGCTGCTCGGCTGAATCCAGTGTAAATATCAATTCTTCAAGCGGGATAATACTCTCTATAAATATTATACATGAATCCTGTAATGGATGCAATGATGGGGAAATTACCGTTACCTCATCCGGTGGGTCAGAAATTATACTTATTTATGGACCAATGGTTCAACCACTCAATCTATCAGCAACCTCAGTCCGGGTAATTACCAAATAACGGTGATGGATTCGGATGCTTGTATAGCCACTGCTTCGGTGGATGTGAACCCTTTCGAGTGTCCTGGTATTGATATTATAGTAGATATATTTCATCCTCAGTGTTTGGGCCAATCAGGGATGATGACTGCAATTCCGAATGGAGGGATAAGTCCTTATGAATACAATTGGAATTCCGGTGAAATCACCCCAACAATCACAGCACCTGCAGGAACCTACAGTGTTACTGTTTCTGATGCACAGGGATGTCAGTCATTTACTTCTGTAATACTTTTGCCTGGTGAAGAAATAATTCCTATGATCATAGGTGATACTCTGGTATGTTTTGGGGAGACTGGAAGTTTAGGCGTATCGCAGCTTTTTGATGATTATCTATGGAGTACAGGAGAAACCACGGCAATCATACTTTGGGATCAGGCAGGGGATTATACCGTAACAGTTACGAGGGACGGCTGTGTCGGTGAAGCCAGGATAACTGTAGAGAAAAGCATTGAATTTGATGTAGCTATTAATGTTGAAAATAATATATTAATGGTTGAATTACAGGGAGGAATAAATCCATTTTCTTACTCCTGGAATAATGGTAGTTCAGCAGATTTAATTATGCCGGAGAGTAGTGGAATTTATTCCATTTTGGTTACTGATGGAGAAGGGTGTAGTGCTGAAAGTTCCATTGAATTTACCTTGAACCAGGCCAATGCATATTTTGCTCCAGATGCATTTAGTCCAAATGCTGATGGTATCAATGATGTTTGGGGGATATTTCTTGGACAAGAATTTTCAGGCATTGAAAAGATTGAAATCTTTGACAGATGGGGTAATGCTACTTGTAGTAAATCGAATTTGAATAATGCTGAAGCTGAAAAAATTTGGGATGGAAAGCATTTATCCGGAAATTATCTGCAAAATATGTTTGTTTATTCTGCACAATTGAAGCATTCTTCGGGATCGGTTATCCGGATTTCAGGTGAGATTAGTATTATTTATTGAGCAATTATGAACCTTTGCAGAATAGTCATTTTGCCCGTAAGTTTCACTGTAGTGCAGGGAATCGGGATACTTCTCACCCAATATTTCTATTATTCATAATTTCCTCTTGCCCATTCCATTGCTGATCCATCCATTCCTTCATGGCTTTGTATAAAAACCCATGTTTTAGATTTGTGTTGAGTTCGATTTCTTTGAAATGTTTGATAGTGCAAGTAGAATTTTCTTTTCGGGCAATGGTGGAAACTCCATACGGGTCACTTTTGTCATAAATTGTGAGAATATTTCCGCAGAAATTGATATCAGGAAATTCTTCCATATCTCTATCCTGGAAGCAACCGATAAAAACAAAGTTGAGTTCCGGATTCGCAGCTAGCGTTGAAACATATTGCGCGATGTAACCACCTTTTGAAGTTCCTATGACAGTTATATTTTTAGGTTTTGTTCCGCTAGCCAACAGGCTGTCGATTTGGTTTACGATACCAGTGGCATATTCTTTGACATTCACATTTCCATTTCTTTTTTCGCTGATCACATTGAAGCCGTTTTGTTGAAATTCAGTTACGATTTCATTGTATTCTGCCCGGCCATATTCCGGGTGGGAGTCAGTCAGTTCGCGCTCTTCCAGGAATTTGTTGTGGAGGAAGAAGATGTATTGCGGGGATGGGGTTGGGGGTGCAGGAGGAGAGGATTATAAAGAGCAGGAGGAGTAAACTTTGAATTTTCATTTTTCTTATTGAATTAGAACAAAATCACTTTTTTAAGAAAGCTTTTCTGGTTTTAAACTTAGCATTTTGCAATCTTCCAGGTAATCATCAATTGATGTTTTGAAATCTGCTTCCAGTTCAGGTCTAGTAGTTCCTTCATAAGAAATCAGGCTTTTAATTCCTGATATCTTGCCATAGAATAAATTGTCTTCTATTCTATATTCTATTGAACCTGTGTATTCTTTATATGCTAATATTTTCATATTTATAATCTTTATTTTCTCCTTGTTGTTTGAGTATTGAAATTCCTGATTGTAATAATTGTTTATTAATTCATCTCAAAAATATGAAGGGTATTTTTGTTGTCTTTTACATAAAGTTTATTATCATTTCCTTTTATTTCCAGCGGACAGCGAGCTCTTTCATTATGGGAAATATCATCCTGAGGTAAGTCCCATATCCAATCTAATTCGTGCGTTTCCAGATTAAAGGCTGCAACTTTGTTATTTAAATCATCGGCAAAAACTAGCCATTTGTCCAGCTTAACTGCCCCGCGTCTGGCTTCAATGTTTGATTGCGAGAAAGTATCTTTTAAATCGAATTGGACCGCTTTCACTTTATTAATATAAACATCAATATTTTGTTTCCAGATTTCACAACCATCATTAGTATAATGCAAGTATTTTACTCTTTCTACATCCTTACTTCTGAATAAAAAAGGAGAGTTATTTTTTGCAACGAATTGAAATTGATCAGGTAGATCAAATTTCATCTCCTTACCTGTAAGTGTTTCTAAACATTTAGTTTTCTCGTTAAAGGATGATTCGTTTCTATACTGAACATAAATTTTAAATTCGTCACAGAATTTGGGATACAAAAAACCGTCAATCGTAAGACACCAGTTGATTGCTCCACTACGAATAAGTTGATTGTTGGTTGATAAAAACAATAAATCACCACCATTTATAACAAAATAATGTCCACTTACATCTTTTACGGTCAATAGCTTTTTAAATGGAGTCATTAGTTTGCTAAATGAATAAATTTATATAATTCAATATCAAGATTATCCACCTTTTCAGCAAAATCTTCTATATCATCTATTCCTAGATTTCTAAATAATGAAGCGTTGGCATTATTAATCTCATTATAAATTCCATAATTACCTTGTTGGAATAACTCTCGAAATTTTAATTTAACCATGTTGAAATTAACTTCTTTTCTTCCATTAAATATATATTGAAATCCATTCATATCTATTGCAGTGGCAAGATAAGCTTTGAATTGATTTTTGAATTGTTGGTTTGAAGCAATATGATCAAGGGTTTCTGCCTTATAGCTCTTCAATTCAAGTTTTCAATAACACCGTTAGGTATCATCTCCAATATCAAAAAAGACAATTTACATATTCCGTCCAGATTTCTCAGCATCTGACACCGCATCCACAATATTTGCTTCAAATCTCTTTACAGTGACTGGATCTAAATTCCTCCAGATAGGTAAACATGACTTGTTCCATCCTGAACAGTGAAAAGAGAATGACTTAATGCTTCCACTAACTGATTAAATCCGGGCTTGTTATAAAATGTATTGACTGTATACTGAATATCATCCAAATGATCCAAAAGCGGTTTCATAAACTCATGTGTACCACCACAACAAGGATGTACTAGCTTATCTGCAATGTTTTGAAACTGTGTCATTCCGCCAGGAAGGGGCTTATAAAATTAGCATCATTCAACATGTCTGAAATTTTGAGAATTGATGCCCGTCAACTCCATTGTGGATGCTTTATAACCCATCCCAAGCCTCCACAAAAATGGATTCTGATCAATAGTCTGCAAAAATCAGGATGGGTTGCCAGATCATCTAATAGTTCTCTGGCATTTGGAGATTCACCAATCATTTTACCAGAAAATCATTTTTGACTAATTGTGTCTGGTAGTTCACTTCTGACGACTTTATCGGCTAAGTCTCTGCTGATTTGTATCTGGAATCGCTCAGAAAAAAAGTCGATTACCTCATGTGAAGCACCAAATTTTGTGATTGCCTCTCTCCTTGCAAGTAACCAAACAAATCCGGTACCTGCTGCGATACTTTTAAACGTTATAGCTGGAACACCAGCAGTAGCAATTCGTCCAATATGCAGAAGTATTTAAGATTCTTCTATCTGTTTGATCATCGAAGAGTGTAGCAATTAATCCACCTCCCTCACCAATGAAATCAAATTGAATAGCTGAACCAGCAATACTC
Organism: Saprospiraceae bacterium; assembly: GCA_016706365.1. Taxonomy (GTDB): domain Bacteria; phylum Bacteroidota; class Bacteroidia; order Chitinophagales; family Saprospiraceae; genus SLDF01. The sequence continues at coordinate 27,780 of JADJJU010000010.1, read as the reverse complement.
ACTATATCAGCGAGATCATACCAAAATTGGTAGGTGTCAGTGCCATACAAGGCAGAACTTGGAAGGTTGACAATAGCATTACTAAATAAATTTATCAAATAATCGGGTAAAATGTTGCCAAGTTTGCCATATTCAAATTGTGCAAACCGATTTGCATAAATGTCATCCGGATTATTTAATCCTGTTTGATCATCATAATAATACTATATCAATCGGTCTTCTAATCTCATAAAGTGAAAATCTCTGCTGACTCTTCTCTTATATAATCCAATTGAGAAAAATATGAATTAGTGCCTGTTTACATGCATTGATTTTGGACTCTTCCTGAGGCACAAACAGTGAGAACATTTTCATATGCCACACTAACTTGATTAATATTTGCCTCGATCATAATCAAAAAGGACCATCTCATTGATTCTCTCCTTACCTCTACCTGTGCCATGGTTGATTTTTCTTAAGTGATCTGATTTCCATCAGAAGGATACTAAGCAAGAGTTCTCTATAAAGGTTTTCCAAAGCGGGTTACAATCCTTGAGTACCTCTAATAAGTGTTGGACCACTTCGAGATCTGGAAGATCCCTTCAAAGGTTTTCCCATAAGCACCTGAATACCCTGGCAAAAATAACCGACATTCTACCACCCTATAAGCACTAGAAACTATATGGAATTGTTACTGCTAGCCATAGGATCTGTGATTCCAAGGGCTTCCCTTTGGTGATTATCCAGATTGCCCAAATCGAATAATTCTGGATTGAAATAAAGTTGGTAGGTTTAAATAACATGAAATTCATCTACCTAGTTTCTTCGGCGTATCAGGGAAGAACTTGCCTAATAATAGAGCTGATCATCATGTTGAAATTTTTTTGCTGAACCTTGCAATTTTAATAATATGATGAAAGACTTCCTGATCAGGATAAAAGGATAATGACCTGCATAGGAATTTCAACATTCAAAGGAGCTTCTCTCAATTTGTTGTTCAGTACATTAACCATTGAATCAACCGCTTCAGGAGTGGCGAAAATGTACTTCCTGAATCGCTGTAAAAATTGGTTTTATTATAGTTCCTGGCCATCTTGGTCGGCACCGTCAAGGTAAGCTTTACTTGTAGAGTATGAATTCATCTTCAAATGAAAAATTTATTTTTCCCTTTATGACCCCATTTAGTTGAATAATATCAGTGTAGTCCTCAAAATTTTCATCGTGTTAGGATTTATGAATTGGATTCCATTATCTGTTTTTCGTGTTGTTTCTAAGTTGAAGTTGGAAGCTGAACAGTGTTCTTATAAAATCTTTGGAGCAACTAAAGTCTCATTATAGTTATTAGGAGCTATTACTGCGTCATAATTAAAATTCTACTCTAACTAAATTGTCTAACCGGTACAGGTGATGATATTCGCCTGTCGCAGACATAAAGGAGATGCTAATATCATCCGTATTTTTGAAAACTGCCGGAGGTTTAATTGAAGTTACATTCTGCCCGTCCCCATCCCCATCCAACCAGGGCAACGGAAACCGCTGCTGATGCATGCGCTCCCATTGACGAACCAGTAGTCGGGTACCGTTCGGGCCGTAATCCATAAGATTGCCATGATCCACATCAGGGCCACCTACATAATCATCCCAATAGTGGCGAAGTGTAAAAGCTCCATGTCCAAGCTCATGTGTCAAGACTTTACTAAGGGAATTACCGCTGACCTTAGCGACATCCACGAATGCGAATTGCATACCCTGAGGCATAAAGCCAGCCACATCGCCCTGAAGATTATCAACCAGGAAAATGTAGAAATGATTTTCTTCCAATCCGGGCCCTGCCTGATTCACAAAACTGCGGATGATGCGATTCATGTCGGAACTGTAGGCTGTGATCAGTTTTGACTGGGCTCCAATTAAATTGTCCGGGTCAGTATCAGTGAGCTGTATTGGATGAAAATTGACAGTGCTCAGCGTCACTCCCTGATGCAGGATTTTGTTCATACTATTTTCAAGCACTGCCGGATCAATGCTATTGCCTGCATTGTTGACCTTAACCAAATGCACATGATAATTGGTGTACTGGTAGCTTTTTTGAAAAAACAAACCAAGCCCGCTTCCATTATCAGCGATTGCATAAATGATCTCATTGTCATCCACTCCGGCTGTCCGAATGAGTAAGCTGTTGGATCCCATCACTTCAATGGGTAAGACTGCCCCTCTCGAAGAAATCAGCATAATCTTGTTAATATCCCAGTCTCCTTCCAGGATTCCAACTAAACTATCTGCAAGTCCCCGGGCTATACTTTTATATGGAATTTTATAATCCTCCTGGCTTTGATATTGATCCGGAATGCGATCATCATAGGGATCAAAACCAAAAGCAGAGTTTTCATGTGCTGCAAATTTTAGTCTAACTCCGGGCATGAGATTATCAGGAATCACAAAATCTTCCAGAATCGGCATCACATAGCCACCGCTTACTACATAACTTCCCGTATTAGAATTTACTATAATTGGCTGCGAGAACGTAGTAGTACCTCCGTCATGGTACACAATAACATTGCCATTTTCATCAATGCCGACACTATCGACATCGGTTATAAATACCTCCGGTACATCGAAATCATCATTATCGAAGAGATCTTCAAGTCCATCGCCATCAATGATATTACTGCCGGTCGGGTCCCATTTTGTGATGATATCTCCTTGTACTAATCTGTATTCATCATTGATGCGGATATTTTTAAATTCAACAGCGAGTTTGATGGATTTGATAAATGGAGATTTGAAAAATCCTTCTCCTGAAAAGTTGCCATTGCCACCCATCACTTCCGTGATAATGACTCTGGTATCTCCGGCCATGATCGTATCATTAATAAATAAGTTTTGTAGAGGAGACTGATTTTCAAGCATCAAATCAAGAAGGGGCTGGCCACATTCATAAGGTCTTTCTGGTAGAAATTGTGAAAAACTGATCTCAATTGTATCGCTGGGAATCATTTCAGATGGACAAGCTTTCTCAACGAAAATCTGATAAGTACGACCTCGCTTGAAATCATCAAAATTGTAATAAGCAAGATCAGTAGTATGATTACTCCATGTTCCGGAAGGTTCAGTCTCAGATTTTTCCCTCCAGTTGAGCTTGTAAAAACTTCTGAAAGAACCGTTATTACCTCCTGTCTCTGAATTCCCCAAAACAATACCCTGTCCCTGAACCGGAATCGAACCTCCATCCCAGAATATATAGGTTTCCAGATCCTCTGATGTATCATAACCCAGTCCTGTTGGTTGTTCACAAGGGAAGTCATTAAGTGTATAACCATATTTGAAAATGTGGACCGGACTTCTTCCCGAATTCTTAAACAAGTAAGCTGGAGTTACACCTCCCATATTGACAATGTCCCTGGCAGTGACCTGAGCCAGATATTGGGAGCCGACCATCAGCGGAGGGTCTGAAGGTCCCAAAAAGGCGGTAGTCATTTGTTGAATGAACTTGACAAAAAATGGGGGAGTGGAAGTGATAATTTGTTCTGCAGTAAGCCCTGGGATCATTTCCCAAATTTCCAGTGTGTACTCTACAGGAAATGAAGCCGCATGCAAAGGCTGCCAGCTAAGTTGGACATTTTGAGGAAAATATGGGATGATACTGTCCAAAGGTAGCAGGATCACAGGCGGGTCAAGTTCCTCTAGAAATAAAAACGCACAAGATTTCAAACTGACGGGCGAACGATTGGTTAATTCTATAGCAGTAACACAAATTTCGCAAGCACCCTGAGGAAGGAAACCATTATTAAGCATACCCGAAGGAAATGATGCTTCGGAAAAGTAAGCACTCAAGTGGCTATTAGTGAGCGAAGTGGACATCCCAAAAACTAGATTGATTGGAATAAATGAAAGTTCAGGATTAGCTGTGTAACGGCCTTTTTCAGTGACTATTTCCCATTGCAATCCAACATTGAGCATGGGTTCGCGGGAATCTTTAAGGGTCAGGAAGAGCTGGATTTGGTTTGGATGATGTCCGAATCCTGTAGAATTACCAAGCGTGTGGAATGCAGGAGCATGAGGGCGCATGATATTCAAACTCAAGTCCACAGGAAATACCTGAGCAAATAAGCCTGATCCGCAAACCATAAAGCTTGCCAGGAATAAAAAGGTCCTGAAGTAAGTAAATTGATATCTCATCTGCAAATCATTTGAATCAATACAATTGATTTTAATGGAATTGAGAAGTCGAACCTCTATGAAAGTCCGGACTTCATCTGCAGATGAAAAGATTGTTGAGGAGGAGTCAGAGCTGATAGAATCCTTGTGCTGACTCAGGTGATAAATGTATATTATTTTTGGTAAATGGAGAAATTTTAATTGGAAAATTTGAGAGAACAGTCGTTGCTTATTGAGCAGCCGCTTCTGGCTCCTGGCTGCTAGCTATTAGCTTAACAGCCAGTGTGGGTGGTAGTTGGGGTGGAGGTAACCATAGAGGGCTAGTGTGTAAATTTGCCAATTTTATCTGCAAATTCATTTATAGACAACAAAGGAGTGATACATTTCTTGTTGCCACTCACGAAAAATTTGCAGATTTTAAGCTGGAACAGCCGGGGAGGAGCGTAAACACATCATCTTTTCATGGCTTGTCCCATGAAAAGACATCACATTTCAAGGCGAAGCCGCAGAAATACATCACCTTCAGACGACTGATTTCCCGAAATATAATGTATCAATTTTGAGAAACAGGCTTTAAAAACAAGTATCACCCATTTTTACAATTTCTAAGGTTGATTTGCAGTGGGAATTGTACCTTTGCGGCTTCAAAAAACTAAATCAATGGATCAAAAGATCATATTTTCAATGCTGGGAGTAGGTAAGACATTGCCCGTCAGCAATAAGACTATTTTAAAGAACATTTATTTGTCCTTTTTCTACGGTGCCAAAATTGGTATCATAGGTCTCAATGGTTCCGGTAAATCCACTTTGCTAAAAATTATAGCTGGTTTGGATCCCAACTATCAGGGTAAAATTGAATTTCAAAAACAATACTCCATCGGATTCCTGTCTCAGGAGCCGGAACTGGATGAATCCAAAACTGTCATCGAAGTAGTTCGCGAAGGTGTTCAACCCATTATGGACCTGATGAATGCCTTCGAGGATGTCAATCAGGCTATGGGGCTTGAGGAGAACTACATGGATCCCGACAAAATGGATAAATTGCTCAATAAACAAGGCGAGCTGGGCGAACAAATTGATGCCATTAATGGCTGGGAAATTGACAATGTTCTCAACAGAGCCATGGATGCACTTCGGGTTCCGGAACCGGATGCATCTATCAAAGTACTGTCCGGTGGTGAAAAAAGGAGAGTAGCGCTTTGCAGACTGTTACTTCAAAATCCTGATATTCTACTTCTCGATGAGCCTACTAACCACCTTGATGCTGAATCCATTCACTGGCTGGAGCAACACCTTGCGCAATATAAAGGTACCGTAATCGCTGTCACGCACGATAGGTACTTCCTTGATAATGTAGCAGGCTGGATATTGGAGCTGGACAGAGGGGAAGGAATTCCATGGGAAGGAAATTATTCATCCTGGTTGGATCAGAAGCAGAAGAGACTTGCCCTGGAAGAGAAGCAGGAAAGTAAGCGTCAAAAGGCATTGTTACGAGTTGGAATGGGTGAGAATGAACCCTAAAGGACGTCAAGCTAAAGCGAAAGCGCGTCTGAGTAACTATGAAAAAATGGCTTCGGAAGAAGGAAAAGGAAAAGAAGACAAACTGGAAATATTTATCCCGAGTGGCCCAAGATTGGGTACCAATGTGATTGATGCTGAGGATCTTACGAAAGGATATGGTGGAAGAGTTTTGATTGAAAATTTAACATTCAGTCTGCCACCTGCAGGAATTGTTGGAGTTATCGGACCAAATGGTGCAGGTAAAACTACATTATTCCGCATGATCATGGGGCAGGAAAATCCGGATTCCGGATCAATCAAAATAGGTGAAACGGTCAAGATTGGTTATGTGGATCAATCTCATAATGATATTGATCCTAATAAAACAGTGAATGAAGTAGTTTCGGGAGGGGCCGATTGGATTGAATTGGGTAATACCAAAATTAATGCAAGAGCTTATATTTCGAAATTCAATTTTACTGGTTCGGACCAGGAAAAGAAATGCGGAGTTCTCTCAGGTGGTGAGCGCAATCGTCTTCACCTCGCCATGTGTCTGAAGCAGGAAGCCAATGTGCTATTACTTGATGAGCCTACGAATGATATAGATGTGAATACACTTCGGGCATTAGAGGAAGCGATAGAGAACTTTGCAGGCTGCGCCGTAATTATCTCCCACGATAGATGGTTCCTGGACAGAGTTGCTACACATATTCTTGCATTCGAAGGAGATGCTCAGGTGTACTTTTTGAAGGTGGATTCACAGATTATGAGGAGAATCGCAAGAAGCGTCTGGGAGAAGCAGGATCGAAGAAATTCAAGTACAGGAAGTTGATGGAGAATCAGTAAAGCTGGTTGCTCGTTGCTCGTTGCTTGTTGAACAGTCGCTTCTGGCTGCTGGCCTCTAGCCTCTGGCTGAACAGCCGGTGTGGAGTTGGGTGCATGGGTGCAGTAATACCTGGAGGATGGAATATAAATTTGCCAATTTAAATGTCAAATTCAAATGTAGACTACTAAGAAGAAATACATTACTTGTCGCCTACCACAAAATTTGCAAATTAATAGGAAGGAACAGCCGGGTGAAGGGGGTGAGTGTGTTAGTAGCTGGAAGCTACTTCGAGCAGAGTGCGGAAAGTTGTAAGTTATAAGGTGTAAGTAAACAGTCAGGAAGAAGTTGCCCACTTATTTTTTGCGCTAGCCATCACCTTTATATTTTCAAAGCGAAGCTGAAGAAAATTTAAAGACATCACTTTTTTATGGTTTGTACCATGAAAAAACATCACCTTTCAAGGCATAGCCGCAGAAAGACATCACCTCGCTACAACAAAATTCCCGAAAATAGCTGCAAATACATGTAATTAAATTTTGTGTGAGGTGTAATTGTGCTCATAGCTAGTCGCTGCTTCCGGCAATGTGGGAATAATCGGGGAAGAACCTGTAGCCGGTTTTCGCGTGAGTGATAGGAGCGGGCACGAGTGACGCAGGAGCGAAGTAAAGCGGATAGCACGACCCCGGGTAATCTGAAATTGCATATTCAAAAATTGCAATTTCAGATTACCCCGGGGGCACGCCCAAATAATCATATGCATCGTGTCGGGTGATGGCCAGCATTTGAACAAATATTTATTTTTAAATATGTTTGCTGTATCTTTATCACTTTTGATGAATCGCAAATCCATATAAAAAATAGACGTGGCAAAGGACAAAAAAGATGAACTGGTGACGCCGCTCATGCGCCAATATTATGAGCTGAAGGCCAAGCATGCCGATGCCATTTTGCTCTTTAGAGTGGGGGATTTCTATGAAACTTTCGGATCAGATGCGGTTAAAGTCTCCAATGCACTTGGGATAGTGCTGACGAATCGCAACAATGGGACAGCGGATACGGAGCTGGCCGGATTCCCCTATCATTCACTTGATCTTTATATGCCGAGATTGGTGCGCGCGGGATATAGGGTAGCAATTTGCGAGCAACTGGAAAAAGCAAACAAAGAGAAGAAAATCGTGCGCAGAGGAATTACTGAAGTGATTACTCCGGGTACGGCATTTGACGATAAATTGCTGGATCACAAATCGAATAATTTTCTTGCAGCAGTGAGTCTGAGCAGGGAAGGGTTGCCACATGGTCTTGCATTTCTGGATATTTCAACAGGTGAATTTCTGGTGAGTGAGGGTTCAGATTCACAGGTTGAGAAGCTATTGCAAGGGTTCAAACCTTCGGAAATTATTTTTCAAAAATCGCAGCGGGAGAGATTTCAAAAATTGTTTGGTGAAGGGTTTTATACTTATCCACTGGAGGAGTGGATATTTTCCGGAAGTTTTGGCAGGGAAAAATTGCTGGAGCATTTTCAGGTCTTGTCGCTGAAAGGATTTGGAATTGAGGAGATGGAAGCAGCTCAATCGGCAGCGGGTGCGATATTACATTATCTTAATTCGACAGAGAATAAGCAGCTGCAACATATCTCTCAGATCAGCAGATTGCAGGCCCAGGAATATCTTTGGCTGGATCGCTTTACTATACGGAATTTGGAGTTGATTCACAGTGCGCATGAAGGGGGAACTTCGTTTTATCAAACTATGGATAAGACGATCTCACCGATGGGTTCACGGATGCTCAGAAAATGGATTGTGTTGCCTTTGACAGATATTCACAGAATCGAAGAAAGACATCAGATTGTTGGATACTTCGCTCAGGATCATCAGCAAATTGATCTGCTCAGAGTGATCATTCGCAAGATGGGAGATGTAGAGCGCCTGGTGGCAAAAGTACCTTCAGGTAAGATTAATCCACGCGAGGTATTACAGATTCGCCGATCTCTGGAAGCGACTGAAGAATTGAAAAAAATATTGCTTGAAAGTGCCCGGGCAGATATAAATTTGATTGCTGATGGGCTGAATACTTGTGCTTCACTCCAATCGGAAATTCACCGGTATATCAGGTCGGACGCTCCTGTCCAATTGCACAAAGGACCTACTATTGCTGATGGCGTTTCTGCGGAACTGGATGAACTGCGACATCTTATTACTCATAGCAAAGAAGCACTGGCGGCCATTCAACTCAAGGAAGCACAGGCAACAGGAATCACAAGTCTAAAAATTGGCTATAATAATGTATTTGGGTATTATCTGGAGGTGACCAATCGTTATAAGGACATGGATCTGATCCCTGAAAACTGGGTGAGAAAACAAACATTAGCCAATGCTGAACGATATATAACTGATGAGCTTAAGCAACTGGAAACTAAGATATTGACCGCTGAAGATAAGATTCATGAACTGGAATCAGGATTGTTTGAAGAATTAGTCAGAATCGTACAACAGTTCATTCAGCCGATTCAGCATAATGGGCATTTGGTAGGAAGATTGGATTGTTTATTATCATTTGCATTGCTGGCGCTGGAGCGGGATTATGTTAAGCCGGAGATGAATGATGGGCTTGCAATTGATATCAAAGAAGGCCGGCATCCTGTAATTGAAGCACAGCTTCCTCCTGGGGAATCTTATGTGCCGAACGATGTATTTCTCGAGAACAGTGATCAGCAGGTATTACTCATTACAGGACCGAATATGGCTGGTAAATCTGCATTGCTCCGACAGACAGCATTAATATGTCTCATGGCTCAGATGGGATCTTTTGTGCCGGCGAAAGCGGCTTCTTTGTCTATCGTAGATAAAATATTCACAAGGGTGGGCGCATCAGATAATATTTCTTCGGGTGAATCAACCTTCATGGTAGAGATGAATGAAACTGCTTCTATCATGAATAATCTCTCGGAGCGTTCACTGATTTTGTTGGATGAAATAGGACGGGGGACGAGTACGTATGATGGAATTTCCATCGCCTGGTCGATTGCGGAGTTTTTGCATTCGAATGGGTATGCACATCCTAAGACTTTGTTTGCAACGCATTACCATGAATTGAATGAGTTGTCAGAGAAATTTCCCCGCATTAAAAACTTCAGTATTGCCACAAAAGAAGTGGGACAAAAAGTGATATTCCTGAGAAAATTAGTACCGGGCGGAAGTCAGCATTCCTTTGGTATCCATGTGGCCAGAATGGCAGGAATGCCCAAAATGATTGTAGACAGGGCTGGTGAAATATTAGTTCATCTGGAGGAGAAATTTATCGATGATAATAAGACGGCAGTGAAGGCCAGGCAAAGGTCAATGCAACAGGTGCCTAGCAAGAGTTCGTATCAACTGAGTATTTTTCAGACGGCAGATCCACAGGCGGAGGAGATAGCAAGATTAATAAGAGATATGGATTTGAATGGGATGACGCCGATTGATTGTTTTATGAAGCTGCAGGAGATGAAGCAGTTACTTAAGTAGTAAGTGGTAAGGAGTAAGTAATAATTGAAAGTTGAAAGTTGAAAGTTGAAAATGAACAGCCAGTTAAACAGCCAATGAAAACAGCGGGAAGAAGTTGTCCACTTATTTTTTGCGTCAGCCATCACCTTTATATTTTCAAAGCGGAGCTTAAGAAAATATAAAGACATCACTTTTTCATGGCCAGCACTATGAAAAAACATCACCTTTCAAGCCGAAGGCACAGAATGACATCACTTCGCTTCAACTATATCTCCGGAAATAGCTGCAAAAACTTAAAGTAGAAGCCGGGTGTGGGTTTTGTGTGTGCTAGTTTCTGGAAGCTACTTCGGGCGTTTTTTTGAAGTACTATAATAACAGAAATACAATAAGTGCTGCCACAAATACAGCACCATATCCTATGTAAAGGAGCTTTCTGAGGGAAGGACTTCCGGCCCAGACTCCTATGCCCATTTTTACGAGTGTGTTGCTGATAGTGGCGATGAGGACAGATTTGGAGGCAAGATCCAGATCGATGCTTCCACCAGCCAGTTTTGAGACTGAAATAGTAATAGCGTCGATATCAGATAATCCGGCAATGGCACTGGAAAGAAAGATTCCACTTGCTCCAAAAACGTCATTCGAATAGCTGACGATAAGTGTGATGGCTACAAATATAATCCCGAAAACAAAAGCACCTTTTAAATCAAGTGGTTTGCCTTTTTTTACCTCAGAATCAATGCTTACTTTATCTGTTCGTTTGAAATACAGGAAAAGTGTGACACCAATTGCTGCTGCAAAGATCATAATGAAGGCGGGGTACAATTGATTGAAAAGGGATTTGTTAAAAATAAATACCCAAATCAGCACCCTGGCGATGCTGATCGAAGAAGCTGCTAGTATTGCAATGGCACAACTATTAGAATGAGATTCATTTTCTTTACTCTTTTTAGAGAAAACCCAGGTTACTGCAGTACTGGAAACCATCCCTCCGACTATACCGCTGATTAAAATTCCTTTTTGAGTCTCCATGAATTTCATGAGAAGATATCCTACAAAACCGAGCCCGGAAGTGAGAATAATGACCCAGCCAATTTCTCTTGGATTGAGGACATCGTAGGGGCCAAAAGTCTCATTCGGCAGGAAGGGAAAAATCAAGAGAGCAATGACAACAAAACGTACAATATCATAGAATTCTTCAGCTGTAATTCTTCCTACAATATTTCGAAGTTTCAGTTTTGAAGATAAAATAACAACAACCACTACAGTAATCATCAAACTGAGTTCTATAAATCCCAGAACTGTCAATGTTCCCAATACAAAGGTTATCAAAGCTGAGAATTCTGTGGTGGCACCTATTTCACCTTTGGATGCTGTGACCCAATATGAAATACCTGTCAGAATAGTAACAGAAATTATTATTGCTAAAAATACCCATTCAGATAACAGGAAATAAGTCAGACCTCCCATAAATCCAAGGAGAGAGAGAAAAATAAAGGTGCGGATTCCTGCAAAACTTTTGGTGGGTTCATTCATAGCTGTATGTTCCCGCTCCAGGCCAATCAGACCGCCCATTCCGACTGTCACCAGGAGCCGGACAATAAATTCAGTCTGAGTCAGCTTGAAATTTTCAGTGTCAAGAATGATTTCTTCCATGCCAATTAGTTTAGGAATGCAATATAAGTTCCAGTTACTGTTTTATTCATTCCCAGTCCCCATTTTGACATTCAATTTTTTGTAGGCAATAAATGAATAGATAACAGAAATGAATGCCAATGAAATAATCGCAATGATAGCTAATGCAGGTGTAAGCCTGTTGTAAAATATAGCATAAATGATCAGCAATATTATGCCAACTATCATCCAGAGTCTTCCGCTGAATCGATGAGTTTTGCTCCATACTTCAGGGTGCTCCAGAGTCCAGGGTGTTCGGATTCCAACAAAATAATTGGGTTTGAGTCGTGGCATGTAATTCCCGAATGTTACGATGAAAGCCAAAATTATAATGGAAATGAAATCAGAAAAGCCTGTTCTGTTTTTAAGTTCCAGGAGGTAGCCAATAAATACTGCACTTAAGAACATACTGACTATCAGTCGTATGCTGTAGAATGAGCTTCCTTCATGAGCAATTCTTTTTTTGGGATCAACAAATGGAATTATGAGTAACAGCACATATATACCCAGTATGGTCAGAGGCAAGAACCATAATAATGTTTGTTTATGTCCAAAGGAATCAGCTTCCCCTTTGAAATTATAATGTAATGGAATTTCAGTAGGCAGGAGATTCCATATTTGCCAAAGGATCAGGATTGGTATAGTGCTAATGATTAGTAAAATGGCCTCGCGAATCAAAGTTTTGTATTTCATTTCATTTCTGAGATTTGAGTAGCATTTAAGTAAGTTAATTTCTCAAATTATGAATCCATTTTACTTCTTCAGTGTCAGAATCCATACCATCAGGTCATCCAAAACTGTGGTATTTAGTGAATAGAAAATAAAGAGTCCTTTTTTCTCCGAACTGACAAGATTGGCTTGCCGCAGGAGGTCCAGATGATGTGAGATACTGGGTTTAGTAATATTGAAGGCATCTGCAATTTCACCAGCTGTCATATCCTTCTCTCTGAGTAAATCCAGAATGGCTCGTCTGGTCGGATCATTTAGCGCTTTGAAAATGGTATTCACCTTACAAATATAAAATTTTGTTTGAAAAGTATTTAGATAAACATCTAAATAGTATCTTTATCTTGGTTTCATTATTACAGAAGGAAAGTCAAGAGTATTGATCATTAAATCTGTTGAAAAATTTCCGACCAAATCTATAAAATTGCCTTACCATGAAACAATTATTTGCCCTTATATTGACATTGTTTATTTTTCATGTTTCGGCCCAGTCTTTCAGGGAGGAAGAAGTACAATTCAATAATGCAGGCACTCAATTATCCGGCACATTAACTTTTCCGGAAGGGGAGCAAAAATCTTATGGCGCAATAGTTTTGGTTAGTGGAAGTGGACCTCAGAACAGGGATAGCGATATTTTCGGATTCAAACCATTTAAGGTGATAGCAGATTTTTTTAACTCACAAGGCTGGGCGGTACTGAGATACGATGACCGGGGAGTGGGAAAATCGAAAGGCAAATCAGTCAACGAATCTACTACTGCTGATTTAGCAGACGATGCTACTGAAGCATACAGATACTTGAAGTCAAGGAATGATATTGATAAAAGCAGAATTGGTTTATTAGGTCATTCTGAAGGAGGAGTAGTTGTGCCCATTGTAGCCAATAAAGAACCGGATGTGGCATTTTTGATATTAATGGCTGGATTTGGGGTCAAAGGTACAGAAGTGAGCACTGTTCAGCAAAAGGCAATTCTCAGATCATCGGGAATGTCAGAAGAATTTGTTGAAGCATCATCTACTATGAATCAAAAAGTTTTGAAAATGATGTATGACAGCACTGTCTCAGAAGAAATGCTCACTACATTCGTCAAGGCAGAAACGCTGAAATTACTGGAATTGCTACCTGAAGAATCGCTTAAGCAGATTCCGGACAAAGAAGCATATGCAAAGATGGGAGCTCAGCAAGCTGTTGGACAATCAAAAGTACCATGGCTAAGATTCTATATGAGCTATGATCCATATCCAGCTTTGACGAGAGTGAATTGTCCCGTGCTGATTTTATTTGGCGAACTCGATACTCAGGTCCTGGCTTCCCAAAACCTTGAGCCTATGGAAAATGCACTGAAGGAAGGAGGTAATAAAAATTTTCAAACAGTCATCATTCCAAAAGCTAATCATCTTTTTCAGGAGGCCATTACAGGTAGTCCGGGAGAATATATGAGCTTGAAAAAAGAATTTGCGCCAGGTTTTTTGAGTACGATGGGAGAGTGGCTGAACAGCCGCTTCTAGCTACAGGCCTCTAGCTGCTCGCTTCTAGCTTCTGGATGAACAGCCGAAAGAAGCTGCACCGTGTCTATAATACCCCAACAAACCCAAACTCTAACCCGGAACTCATCCGCGAACTCAGTTCGCACATCACCTTTCTTCATTTGAGGCCTAGCCGAAAAAAGAAGAAAGACATCACTTTTTCAGGGCTTGTCCCCTGAAAAAACACTTGCTGCGCAGTGAGCAAAGCGAACCTCGCTGTCACCTTTCCAGCCGTAGGCGCAGAAAGACATCACCTGAGCAAGAGTAATCCCGGATATGTGTTCCAATGATCCAATTATCTAAGTGTCAAATATCCTTCCGGGTGTGCTTTCCTGGTGGAAGATCCTTCATTATCGTGGATTTCTCTTTGAATATCTTTTCTGACTTTTTTGGAATACAGAAAATAAACATGGCCGGTGACATCGATGCTCCGTGGAAATTTGGCAACATTCCTGACTTGAATTACCGTGATTTTTGAATTGGTAGAATAAAAATCTTTATTCCCGGGTAACTTTCCTGCGCGATTACTATTCAGCAAAGATTTGGAGACTCCAAGGAACAAGTCAGCAGAATTAGTATAAAGTGTGATTTTCTTTATTGGAAGATTATTTGCCCATTTCGACGGAATGTCCTGTGCAATATCCGGAGCAGCTAAAATCAACTGGTCTATGGATGGTGAACTTTCTGTCCATGATTCAAAAATCCCTTCGAGAAACCGGGATCCCATTGAGTGTGCAAGGATCTTAATTTTTGGTTTTAAGTGACTCTGCTTAGAAACCTGATATAAAACATCCTGCAAAACCGGACCCAGTTTTTGACCATCCTTGTAGGCCTTCAGATGATTTCCCCGAAAAGATTTTGCATAAATGGGTCTGAACAACACTATTAATGTGGCATCCATTCCTGCTTCAGGATGTCTTATCATCCTCTTCTGAATTCTATCCAGGCTTTGTGTTAGATATGGCTCAACATTTCCCAGGAAAGAATAAGAATAGAACAGCAAAGTACTTCCATTGTCTGCTTGTTCTGTAAGAAATTGTACAATTTCAGAACTGCTGATAGAGCTATTGAGTTTTTCCTTTTCGTCCTTTTTGTAAATTATTGATTTTTGCAAAATACCTGTACTGATTCCCATATCAGTAGTCATTATGTACCGAATTTCTGCATTTGTCTGTGTAAAAATGCTAAGAAAGACAGCCACATAAACTAGCCTAATCATGATCTGCTGTTTATAAGATAATATTGTCTGATGGGTTCATCAAGTTTTTCAATAGCATATCGAAGCATGGTTCTCGGCATGTTTTTCATATGAATATCGAGAAATTCCCTCAGAGCATCCTGATTTCTATTGCCCATTTCCCGCAGCATCCAGCCGGATACTTTATGAATCAGATCATGCTTATGAGGTAAAGCAAGTTCTGCAAGCTCATAAATATCCTTATAATCATCTTTTTTGATAAAAGCATAAGTGCTCATGATTGCCACTCTTTGGCTCCAGAGCTGACCGGTATAGTATAATTTATAGAGAATGGATCTATCTCTTGGTATAAGAAATTTCCCCAGGATTTTATGTGCTGATAAATCAACCAGATCCCAATTGTTGACTCTGTTGTTACTTACCTGATCCAAATAGTAATCTACCCATTCTTCTTGCTGGATCGGATCTTTAGCGGCATCAAAAAGATTAACCAACATCAGTGCAGCTAATAGCCGTTCTTCATGCCATTGACTTTTGAACAAGTTATCAAGTGTAGACCGATCTATTTTTTTTGAATAGTTCTTAGATACTTCTCTTACAGAAGGGACTGTAATCCCTAAAAATTGATCACCCTCACCGTATTCGCCGGGGCCTGATTTAAAGAACCGGGGGAAAAATGCTGCTTTCTCCGGAATGATTCGGCTGTGGAGATCTGCCCTTATTTCGGTTAAAAGCGAAGCAGACATCAGACTCTACTTTAATTTGAAGTGGAATATGGTCTTCATATCGACTTTCCCCCCACCTTCAATTACTTCCTGCACTTTATAAATCGTGCCCATTGATTTTGACCTGGTAATTTCCTGGATTTTTGCTGTGGAAATACTGGTGGACATTGACCTTTCATTTGCTTGAGTCAAATCCAGTAAATGGTTGGACTCTTCAGCATCAGCCGGCATGATTTGGAGAAATCTTTTAGTACTAAAATCCGGTGTTCCCATATAGTATAACTCAATATTCAAATCTCCTGATTTGCTGTCCAGAATATAGACAGGAACATTGATATCATTCACCTTACCCATTTCTATTTTGAGGTTTTTACCCTTTGTATCGGTTATATTCCATTTGGATGCCAGCTGGGCACTCGTGATTCCTGCGAAACAAAACAGGATCACAATGGGAAGGAAAGTTTTTATCATTGTATACATTTTGAAATAAATTGAAATATTGATTGAATAATTAAAATCTAGCTTCCTAAACCATCAATGATACGTTTAGAAATCAGATTTGGGAAGCAATTTAGCTCAAAACTAATAAAAATTGATGTGTAATTATTAAAGAAATTACTATAAATTTGCCGTCCGATAATACGGGGCTTAGCTCAGTTGGTTTAGAGCGCTGCCTTGACAGGGCAGAGGTCACTGGTTCGAATCCAGTAGTCTCGACGAAAATGAGTGTGTGTGTGGGTGTGAGTGTGAGTGTGAGTGTGGTAGAGTGAGAGTTATGGGAGTGAGTGTGAGTGTGGTAGAGTGAGGAGCTGATTTGAGAATGCGAGATTATAAATTAAAAAGAATAACCAGTGTTTGACTTTGAAAAATTGGATGTATATCAGAAGATCAGGGTTTTAAATAAAGATTTATTGCCCTGGATATTCAAGATTAAAACTGAGCATAAAGATTTGGCGGATCAATTACAGAGAGCGAGTCTCAGTATTGCATTTAATTTGGCAGAAGGTACGGGCAGGCATTCCAATGCAGATAAGAAGCGTTTTTACATTATGTCCCGGAGTTCACTTTTTGAGTGTGTGGCTATTCTGCATGTAATGCTGGATAATCAGATCATCGCACCTGAAATTTTCAAGATCGTGTATGATCAATACGAGCAAGTTTCCAAAATGATGCTGGGTATGATCAGAAATGTGCCTGATGATGATCGTTTGTCGGCATTTAAGGAGCCTGACAGTCCTCATTACGGAGTATAATAAAGAAGTCCCCGCAACGCTGGATGTTTCAATTTGACACGAATAACTCTGCGGGGCCTGAATTTCAGATTTCAGTCCCCGCGACAAGGAATGTTGCAATTCGATGAGAGATAACACGACGGGGACTGATTTCAGGTTTCAGCTATCAGTTTTCAGATTTCAGATTAGTCAATCAGCCATTTAGCAGCCGTTTTTAAATTGGAATTTCTGAATACTAATCTGAAATTCTATTTTTATATGGACTTGAAAATCAGCGTTCTGCAAAAGTGTTATATAGGAGTTTTCAGATTTTAGGTTTAAAACAGCCATTAAACAGCCGATTTGTTTTCATCCTTATTCAATATAAAATAAATAGTTTCCGGGTGGATTGTATCATTTGTTTTCATAGAAAACACCCAAACTCCCACCCATAACCACACTCACACCCACACTCACACCCACACCCGATCCGGGATGTAGCGCAGCCTGGTAGCGTACCAGCATGGGGTGCTGGGGGTCGCTGGTTCGAATCCAGTCATCCCGACAAAGGCCATTTTAAATCATTTCAAAACGCTGTAAATCAATTGATTTACAGCGTTTTATGTTTTTGGGCATTTCAATTTATACCAATGTAATTCAATTGTTGGGTGAGCTATAGGGTGAGTAATTTTTTGTCCTATATTTGTACCACTTGCACTCTAATTGTTTGATATACAATTATATGTGTCAATTTGATTTAGTTTCATTTGATACCATTTGATGAATTCCCGGTGAGCTATAAGGTGAGCTTTCGGGCTTTTTTCATCAAAATGAACCAAAATCGAACCAAAATGAGTACATCAGGGGCCTTTTGCGTACACTTCGTCCTCCGCGAAAAAATCAATCAACCCGGCTACGGCTCAGTGTTTATGCGGATTGTACACCAAATGAAGCGTGTAGAAATTTCAATGAAGGTTGTCGTCCAGTCAAATGAGTGGGATAACAGCAAAGGAAGGCTGTCAGAAAAGCTCCCCGAATACAAGGAGATTAATATGTTTTTGGATCAATCCAAAGCAAAAATGTGGGCCCATTATAAGGATGCCAGGATATATGGTGATGGGATAGATTTGTATACCCTGAAAGACATTTTCCAGGGAATTGAGGTAAAAGAAAAAACGATTATTGAAGCTTTTGTCTATCATTATAAAATGCAATCCGCAGTACTCAAACCCGGTACCATGAAAAATTATCGGACTACTGAAAAGTACATAAGAGAGTTCGTGACCAGGGAAAAGAGAAAAACAGATATTCCATTGAGCAAAATTAACTTTCAGTTCATTACAGAGTTTGAATACTTTCTCAGAGCATACATTCCAACAACTCATAGAAAGAGAATGCAAAACAATGGTCTTATGAAGCATATGGAGCGTCTGCAGAAGGTGCTGAACTTCGTTCACAAGCTGGATTGGATGTCAGCCCGGCCAATGGATAAATTCAGCCTTAAATTTGAGAAAACAGAGCGGGGGTATTTGTCAGATGAGGAATTTGAATTATTAGAAACCATCAATTTATTACCTACCAAATTGGAAATGGTCAGAGACCTGTTTGTTTTTTCTTGTTATACCGGCTTGTCCTATATCGACTTGAATCAATTGTCTACAGACAATCTGATCAGAGGAATAGATGGCGATTTCTGGATCCACACGCAACGGGAGAAGTCCAGTGAGAAAGTTATACTTCCACTGTTGCCACAAGCACTTGCACTCATTCGCAAGTATCAAAATGATCCCCGAGTCATCGGAACCGGCAGGGTATTTCCGTCATTTTCCAATCAGAAGATGAATTCATACCTTAAGGAAATAGGCCAAATTTGTAAGATTGAGAAACGCATGACTTTTCACCTGGCCAGGCATACCTTCGCAACCACTATCACATTGGCCAATGGAGTACCAATAGAATCAGTCAGCAAAATGCTGGGACATACTAAGATTTCCACAACTCAGATTTATGCTAAAGTTGTGGAGCGCAAGTTGTCTGAAGATATGCGGGCATTGAGGGATAGGCTAGGTGGACAAAGGATGAATAATATAATAAGAACCGGGACTAATCTTTAGGTGCCATATCCATTTATCGTAATTTATTTAATTGTGTACTTTTGCATGATATATCATTCGTTAAGCACTAAATTATTACTTTATGACTGATAATTCATTCAAGGACTGGGTATCCATGACTGATAAAGCTTTAGCTGAACATATTGGAAAATTTGTAAGACATCATCGAATGGAACAAAATATTATTCAAGATACCCTGGCAGCTGCGGCCGGTATTAGTCGTTCCACTTTGAGTTTATTAGAACGAGGTGAAACAGTTACTGTTGCCACTCTTCTCCAGGTGTTGAGAATATTAGATCAGTTGCATGTCCTTAGCGCATTTGAAGTAAGGGAAACAATTAGTCCATTGACGCTGGCCAAGCTGCAGAGAAAAAAACGTAAGCGGGCTAGAGGTTCATCCAATGATAAAGATGTAAGTGCAGAAAAATCAGAATGGTAAGATCCTGTTTAGGATCATTAGGGTTGAAAATGGTTTAGCGGGATGGTTCTGACAAATTAATATTTACAGGCGCACTTGGTTCAGGATCTATCATCTGAAGTCTATCATTAAATACATTTGTCAATGTCCTCAAATTCTAAAATAGGTGCTTTACCAATTGCAAGACTTAATTCTATTAATTTACTCATCTTATGGTCAAAATCTCCATTTAGTAATTGAGACACATAACCTTTGCTGACACCTAACCGATTAGCAAATTCAGTTTTGGAAATATTATTTTCTTTTAAATAGAGCTCTACCTGCTCGAATAAAGCAGCTTGAAGTTTGACTAACCAAAACTCCTTGCTTTTTAAAAGTTCTTCTCTTGAAATCATATCTTTAAATTTAGTATCAACGAGTTTTGATAATTTGAACTTCTTAATGCCTTTAACCTGGCTTTAGGCATAATTGTTTAGTTCAAGCTAAACTTTTGTTTATTTACAAAGATAGAATTTTTAGATTATCGCTTGGTCTTAAGTTGATTGTGAATTTGTGACAAGATCCAACTTACATTTGTCGCAAATAAAATACAACAATTAAATATCAAAATCATTTCCGAAAAGTTCTATCAGGAGCTTCTGGTATTCTGCATATATGAAAAGACAATTTGCACAGAAATAAATAGTGGCCAGCTTGACTTAAAGAAGAAATTCTGAGTGCTTTATTATGTGGGAGCATCTCATTTAATAATTCAGGGGGATGAGAGAATATTTTATCCAGAATAGCAATATATTCTACTCCTGTGTCGGAAGCTGGCGGCAGATATAAAAGATTTGTTTTTTGCTGCTGTTTTATTAATTTTATAAGATCATCTACAGATTTATCCTCAGATTGCCCTCGTAATAACATTGATCTGTGGGTATCTAAATCCTCCACGGGAGCCATTAGGCAATTTTTATTTATATATTTTCTTTCATTTTCCGCGCTAATATCACAACTGTTAGAAATGATAATGGCCGGTCGATACCCAGGTCCATGTACTGTCTTATCAGAATTCATTGAACACGTATAAACGTCGTTAATTACATCACCTTGCAAAAATGACGAATAGTCGTTATCGTCATAATATTCGCTGAAATTATTTAAAGTTTTAAACTGTGAAAGAAATAATTGTAGTCTTCCCTTTCCGGTCTTAGAGAGCTGGTCAGGAAGTAGCTTTTCTGTATCATCAAAATCAATGCTCATCTATAATCTGTTATTATATGATTATTTTAACTTGATTGTAGGTTCGGATTTTAATGAAGATTTATACAGTTCAGTTAAAGTATCATATTCAGCGCCTTCCAGTGGAGTAGCTTCAGCAAATAATAGCTGACTCATTTCAATTAGTTTTGGATCAATAGATAACTGTTCGTTCACTTTAATTTCTTCGCTGGTTTGTACTGTATTTTTGGGAGTTGATATTGGCTGGAAATCATGCATAACTGGTTTGACGTATCCAGATTTTAGAGGAAAAACTGAGCTGGCTTTTCTTCCAGTAGCTGTTCTTTTTTGGTCGGAATTTTTTGACTCTGGAGCGTTTTGAGGTCTAATACCAGATTTTGAATCCCTTACTAATCTGACTCTAGTTGGACTTACTGCCTCAATTGCTTTCTTAAATAAGCCTGATTTTGGACTTTGTGAACGTGTTTCTTTTTTGTTTTTGGACATGCTTAGAAGAATTTACTGTCTATTATCAATTATATCTGTAATAATCAATTCAATCAAGTCAAATTAAGTTTCAAATGAATCACATTTCAATGCAATTTCAATATTCTGGCGCTTTTAACCAAAAAGTACATGAATAAATCTACACACTATTCATGTAATCACAATGTATATCAGGGTTTTTCTCTAATGCAAACGATCCTTTCTAATGCATCAATGATACATGCTTATCTTCTTAATTCTGTACATTGTAAATTGCCAAATATTATGCATATTTATTATCCGATATCAAACACTGGATGATCCACTGGTGTTTTTTAATGGAAAAGTGAAAACTGCAGATGCTTATCAGGAATGTGAAAAGGTGATACCACATTTTGAAACGCAAACAGATTGTCAAAACTTATTCATAAAGCGCTTATTGATACAGAAAATCCCTGAAGCAACGATCAAACAGACATTGAGCTGGATGAGATTTTATTATGGAATGGATTAACAATTATAATTGACACTATAATGAGAAATGAAAATAATTTAATCACCAATTGGTTGGATAAAAATGGTAATCCTGAGATTGAAGCATTCGTAGAAAAGAACCTTGCAATCACTGAAAAAAGTGCGTTTGGCCTTGAAGCAAAGGCTGGAGCAATGTGCAGCTTGCTGATGCTATGGGCCAATCACCTTTGGAAGTATCTAAATGGCTAGGTGGTTTGCATAATCTTACCCTGGAAAACATTGTCAAAATGGAGACTGCTTTAGGAATTGATTTAATCCACTGCGAATGACGGGGAGAAATTTCTTAAAGAATCCAATGATACTATCTCTTTAGTCAGCTCAAAGTTACTTTCAATCACTAGATTTTACCAAATCAATTATCTTTTGTATCAATGCAATGACTCCTCAAGTCATTGAAGCGCTATGAAAAGTAAAAGCATATTAAGCCAGTCTGGTGACCCAGCAATTTGGCTTACTTTTTATTGATCTTTCTATTTGTTTTTCAATGCTTTGCATTTATTTGGATTCTTTTATTTTGTCACAAATTTGGTAAGGAAATTGGTCAAATTTGTAAGATTGAAAAACGCATGACATTTCACCTGGCCAGGCATACATTTGCAACTACAATCACACTGGCCAATGGAGTACCAATAGAATCAGTCAGCAAAATGCTGGGACATACAAAGATTTCCACTACACAGATTTATGCAAAGTTGTGGAGCGCAAGTTGTCTGAGGATATGCGGGCTTTGAGGGAGAGGCTAGGAGGGCAGGGGATGAATAATATTATAAGAACCGGGACCAATCTTTAGAGCCCTCTGCCATTTATCGTAATTTATTTAATTGCTGTACTTTTGCATGATATATCATTCGTTCAGGCATAAATTATATTTTATGACTGAAGTGAACCGAAGTAAAAGCGAGGCCTCTCGAGCGCATTACTGAGGCTTGCTACCTAAAAAAATATAGTCTCAAAGTTTCGATTTAGTATGCGTTTCAAGTTTAGATCCATTTGCATTCAAATAAAACTTGTATGGAGGATATTCATATTCTAAATTGGAAACTTATTCAGTTTTAATCGTTGCCACAGGCGTTCCCTTTATTCCTTCTTCAACCAACCAACCTAAAAACTCCGCAAAAGGTTTAATATCTAAATCTACACTAGCAGCTTCTAATGCTTTCATGTATCGTTCTCTTTCTTCCACAGGAATTACCGTCCAGGGATATCC
Organism: Saprospiraceae bacterium; assembly: GCA_016706365.1. GTDB lineage: Bacteria > Bacteroidota > Bacteroidia > Chitinophagales > Saprospiraceae > SLDF01. Next base: position 4,819 of record JADJJU010000010.1, on the reverse strand, counting down.
ACCGGAAGCCAACATGGCATTCATGAGAAACCGTCCAATTCTGCCATTGCCATCCATGTAAGGGTGAATAAAAACAAAAACAAAATGACCCATAACTGCCCTAACGCCTGCGTGTTCTTCCTTTCTCAATAATTCAAATAGAAGAGGCATTACATCACGCACGCCATCCTTATTGATGGGTGTATGTTTGGATTGACTAATATAAACCTGATTGTTTCGATACCCCGCTAAATCCGAAGGTTTCAAAAGACCAACGGCAACACCTGGAGCAAACAGCTCCCGATACCAATCACCATGCTCATCATCGACAACAGTACCTGCATTTTCACCTTTTAAAATTCGTTGGATACTTTCTTTCACCGCATTAAATGCTTGCCAATAACCCTTGGCGGCCATAGCATCTTTCTGCTGTTTATCCGTTTCGTTCTCTTTTGCATCCCATGCACCGGTTCTTACTCGTTCTATCAATTCGGGAGTTACCCTATATTTTTCAATCGATAAAGAATGGTAAGCATCCATTGTATAGATTTCTTCCATTTTGATAATATATGCATCAGTATCCGCAGGAAGTCCCGGAGGTATTGGAAACACTTCAATAATATCTTTTCGCATTTTATGCCACATCAGACGAATTCTATTCACATAAGGAGATCTTTCACGAGTATCCAAAACAAGAGGTGTTTTCTCCTCAAAAGGATCTGTTTCCCGCACATCATATCCTGCCGCTTTCATGCTTTTCAACAGTTCGTTTGCAATTTTATCCTGCTCCAAATTTCGATAAGCACCCGCTAATCTTCCTGCTATGGTGGAATGACCACCATCCAAAAGAACGGCTAACAATTGGGATGCGTCTTGTATGAGTAATAAAGCAGTTCTTACATCTGTAGCATTTGTTTGAAACATGGATGCCGGGCAATGAACAATAGCAGAAGGTAAATTTACCATACGTACCCCTTCTTTTACCTCAATTTCTGCCTTATTCGGCAAGGTAGATTTCATGACAAATAAGGACGTATTAAACAATAGGTTGGTAGGCATATTATTCCCTTTAGGAGCACGAATAATTAGTTGATGAGGTACGGAATGATTTCCTGCATGAATCACTAAGGATTGTTCAGCGGATATGCAGTAATCTTCACCGTAACGATCTTCCAAATGGCGTGAACAGAATCCCCAAAAAGAAGTATACCATGAAGTACTATCTCCTTGTCGTTCATCAGGCGGAGAAGAAATATACCATCCTCTCACAACCTCTCGTATAAATCCATGTTCAACTAACCGTTCACGGTGTACACGTGTAAAATCATCTGCTTTAATCCCTAAAACGCCACTATCTTGTAAAGCCTTCAATTTCTCCAATGATTCTGCTAATTTTTCTCCTGGTGTTGCCATGTTATTGTGTTATCCCTATTGTTTAATGCTGTACAAATATTATTATTTACCGTTGTACGAATATTATTATTTAAAGCTGTGCTTTTGTTATTATTTAATGCAAATAAAATAACTATCAGGGATATAAACAACGAATTAACGTAAGAATTGCAATCCAACACACGAAAAGGAAATATGGTATTCGGTTGTTTTTGTTCAGTGGTTCAGTCTGCACCTCGTTCGCAACTACTCTGCCACCCCAAACCCCTTTTAAGGCATAAATGATTTTGGCTATGTTCTAAAATAAATATTGATTAAACATCTATAAAGCTATTTTGAAGTTGCCACAGTCCCGCCTTAGAGATGAACGACTAAGGAATGCACTCGCAATGAAAAGTAAAAGCATATTAAGCCATTCTGATGGGACAACAGCCCAACTTTTGAACCTGATTCCGGCCTATATTGACCACCCTTTCCAGAATCTAGATTTGGGAAATTCGGTTTAGTCTTGGATGATATGACCTCATCAATAGACGTTCCCCCCCCAATTAGTATATCCCCATTATACCCATAATCCACACCATATTTTTAAAAACATTTCAATTACAGATTGATGTATTTTGCTAATCTTTATTATCTTTCGTTTGATTTTATTGTATAGTGATTCTGCCTGAGTCCCTATTCAATTGATGTTAATGCACCTAAAGCAAGATTATACAGATTCATTTGTCACTGAAATTCAGTGGTTTTTTTGCACTTTTTAATATTGTAAGAGGTGTGATATGCGTTCAAATTATTATCTACAGTTCTTGATGACATCATCAAAGGCGAGTTCCATCCGGAGAAGCTACTCCAGCCTCAAGGGCTCAACTCGTTTCAGGATCCTGCACATCAGAGGGAGTCGGACATAGTTATTCATAAAGTCATGCAGCTCTCCCTTTCGAAAGCTGCTACTCGAGAGATTAGAATATTGAAGCAATCGAGCAATATTTTCCTTATCCCATTAAGACTGCAGCTTTCCAAAGACTGCCCTTAATGCTGCAGAGAAAGATGCCATTGCAGAATTCTTGAATTTGCCGGCTTCCGGAATATCCATCAAGGAAGTGAAAGGATCTCTTGATGGATCAGTGGTTACATTTTCATTTCCACTGGATCTTAATGAATTGGAAGTCAACCAGCTGGCTTATTTCTATCTCAATCTTTCCCTAAAGACTCAGGTTGAGGAAATAAAAGAGAATCTTCGTCTATCAATTTTGGAAGTAGGATCCAATCATCAATCACCAAAATCCATGGTTGGTTCTCATCTCGAATTAATCATTCACAACATTGGAATTTTCTATAGGCGCCTGGACGAAGGAAGTTATTATGCCCGAACAGAATTGCCAATTAATCCTGTTATTCAAGACTTTTTTACATTGGCTGGCTTGTATTGTGAGAAAGTGCAGAAATTCCTTTACCATCATTTCGAGCCTTTTATTGACAGGGAGAAATTCACGAATCCACTTGTAGTCGATGCTACACTAGAGCAAAACAAAGGATTGATTCACTCTGTGAGTGACTCATTGAATGCTCTGGAGGATTCCATCAATATTCTTCCTGAATTACATATGCATTTTAATGAACTGATATACACCAATACAATTCCTGCCATTTCCTACAATCGAATATCTTTCCTTGTAAATTTGATTAATCGTTTGCATGAATTCTTCAAAAAGCAGGATATTCATTCAACAACAGAGGTTTCTTTCATTGAATTATTGATTGAATGTAATCTCAATACAACAAGGATCTTATCTTCAGTTAACCAATTTCTTGAGAGTAAATTGGAAGAGATTATACCCGTTGAATTAAAAATTGACTTTCTGAGAAAGTTTATAAAGGAGTGTAATCAGCGAAGCTTGATTCAGCACCCGAAGTATAATTCAAAAATCTTTGATCTTAGTGAGCTCATAATTAAATCGTGTTTGTCATCCATTGACTATTTTAAGGAATCCCCCGGGTCCGTTTCAACGGAGAAGGATGATAGCAATTATATCTATGTCCAGAGGAAAATCAAAGTTAATATGAATGTCAGTGAAATGGGGTCCTGGTTCAAATTATTGAGATTGGCTAAGATCATTCACCACGACGATATGACATTATTCTTTCAGTATTTAAGCTACTTCATTATTCCGATGGATTTGGAGAAACTTAATCCAAGTACCTTGAATACCCGCTATAAAGAAGCTTTTAATTTTAGAACAGTAAAGGTCATTACTGATCGACTAATGGGATTCCTAAACTTTCTGAAATCGAAGTAATCTCTACATCAATCCGATATTAAAACCCATCCAACCTCATGATTTTTAACATAGTCAATTCGAGCAATTGCTGTACATCCATGCGAAGCCGTTTTCAGCTCCAGGAGCGTGTTGAGATCATTGCTGATGGGCCTATGCCCCTTGGGTGCTTGTTTCATACTGTTAAAGTTTTAGAATGCACACCCCTTAAGCTACAATTAAGGTATAAAAGGGCGTGGAGACACCAAACAACCCGACGAGAGGGACTCCACATCCCCTACACACAAGCCGCTGATGCCCACGCTAGTAGGGACCAGCAACCAACTGTGTGTGTCTATGAATATGTAGGTTTTGCCACACATAGTTTATTCGCTACAATTTTCTTTGTTTAGGCTTTCTCCCCATTTGCACTCCAAGATACAATTTATGCCATTTTGATTCCAAAATAAATGGCTGTTAATAGCTCCTTCTTCAATTGGTCGCTCAAAGCTCGATTATTTACTCAAAATGTGATCATATTATATAGAATCAATATACGTTCGGCACATTTTCAACTTTTTTCAATTTTTATTTCATTGATTATCAGTAGTGTACCAGGGTGTACTAGTACACTGGTACAACACAGGCATTGATTTTGTGCTAATTTGTTGGGAACCCAAAACCATATTTATTATGCCAACACAAATTATTACTACCGACGATTTACGAGAATTTAAAATGGAATTGCTTTCTGACATTCAGAAAATGTTATTAAAGATTCCGGCACATGCAGCCCCCAAAAGATTTCTCAAAACACATGAAGTCATGTCTCTTCTCAAAATGTCTGCCGGCACACTGCAGACCCACCGGAATAATGGTACCATTCCATTTATCCGGGTCGGAGGAGGATTGCTCTATGACTATGATGAGATCATGGATTTTCTGAATTCAGGTAAAAATCAGCTTGAACGTGCCTGATCAAAGATCCAGTTTTCAATTTCTTGAGTTCGTTTTCATTGTGGGATGAGGACCAGCGTATGACACATTCATGCGCTGGCGTTGTACCTGGTCCTTTTAACAATGGAATCGGAATAGATTCGATTGAACTATATGGTCTCCAGATCTGATTGATGAAACAAGCAGAATCAATTCACGGACAACTTTTGCCCGGCTAATGCCAAGGATTTACA
>JADJJU010000009.1:82500-315265 GCA_016706365.1 Saprospiraceae bacterium | reverse complement strand
TTAGCTTATGGCAAGGACACCCGACATGGCAAATTGAAGCCATGAAAGAAGCGCTTGAACGCTTGAAAGAAAAAGGAATTGATTCCCTTAATGATTGATCTTTGGATAAGTCAGCTTTGAGCTGTAAGACGGAGAGCTACCAATTATATCTTCATTATGAAAAAATATTCGTAAAATATTTGCGAAACCGATTGGTTGCATTTATATTTGCAACCGAATAGTTTCAGAAGGCTTTTTTCCTCAGAAAATTCACAGATGCATTTCTAAAATAAATCGACATGAATATTTTAGCAATTCTATCCTTCATTTCGGGCGCTTTATCACTCCTATAGCTTGTTGGCATTACATTTTACAAGTCCTGAATTTAAGCCTTCCTGGAGAATGGTAAGTGAATATGCCCTGGGGAAATATAAATGGCTGCTTACTTTATTCTTTTTTATGTGGGGAGCAAGTTCGATACTCCTTGCTATTGCTTTACTGGAAATAATTATTGGATTTTGGGCTCACATTGGAATCGTTCTACTTGTTCTTTCGGGTATCGGAGCCATTTGTGGCGGATTGTTTGATGTCAAGCATAAAAAGCACGGGATGGCATTTGCACTTGGTATTCCAACATTACCTGTGGCTGCCCTTATCCTGACTTATCATTTATTGAACAACAATATAATCACTCAGACTGATACATTAATTTTAGCACATTCAACCTGGATAAGCATATGGCTAATGGCATTTACAATGATGCTTATGTTTTCAGGTTTCAAAAAGCTGGTGTAACCTGGGACAAAGACTCTCCTGTTCCTGCAGAAGTACCTAAAGGCGTGATTGCTTTGGGTGGCTATGCAAACAGACTATTGGTCCTCTGTTTTATTTCCTGGGCGATGTATATTGCCTTTTTAATTAATTGCCCATAAAAAACAAAAAATATGTCATTTCAAGCTTACATAGACAACATCAAAACGAAGACAGGAAAATCTCCTGAAGACTTCAAAAAACTGGCTGAACAAAAAGGTTTTATGAAATCCGGGCAGCTCGTTCCCACAGTTAAGGCAACTGAAATTACTAACTGGCTGAAACAAGAATTTGATCTCGGTCATGGCCATGCAATGGCAATCTATGCTGCATTTAAAGGCAAGACGGATTGAACTCAGAAGAAAAAAATTTGCAGGATAAACTTGTCTCATCTGATTAGTTTGTAGTATACTACCTATGCAAAATTGCTCTGGTAAGATTATACATTACATCAAAATAAAAGTATTTTCTATCCCCTACCCTGATTGTAGATTTTCCGACCACAAAACCCCCAAACCATAGCAAAAATTAAAATGAACTCAAATGTTTATAATTCTGAATTCTACCAGGAGCTGGAAGCTTCATTACATAAAAGCACCTTTGAAAACAGAAGAATTTGGGTGAGAAAAATTATTGACGAGAACATAGCTATAAAAGAACTTACTGGATTACTAAATTGCGAAAAGAAAACAGCCAACCGATTTCTATGGCTGCTGGGTAAAGTGGGCTAAAAAGAATCCGAACAAGTTGTTAACAGAACTTCCATTTCTACTAAATCCATTTGAACATTTTAATCCTATATCAAAACCTCCCTCTCAAGCTTCATTTTGGCTCATTTCAAATGCTGCAGGGAGGAATGGAAAATGCTAATGGCATATTGTTTCAATTTCTTCTCTCAGGCAACACAAATGTCACTATTAAAGCAAGATCAATGTTAGTCTTGTTCAAGCTTACAAAAAAGTATCCTGAACTAAAAAGTGAACTGATACTTTGCTTAAAGGACCAGATGGACAAACATACATTTGATTTTCAAAAACGTGTAAGCAAAATACTCCTCCAGTTAGAACAATAATTCAGACAAAGTGCAAGATGTCCTGAAAGTTCATAAGTCCTCATTTAAATAGAGGCTTGTTTAAAATCGTATCTTTGAAGGAACTCAATCGAAACAAAATGGAAAGTTATCTCAGATTTAGACAAACTCCGGAAGCAGCTTTTTAGGCATTATCATCAGGGCATTAAGATCTATCAATGAAAAAACTAAGGGATTTAAATGGAGTGAATTAACCTCAACTTTTTGGTTTATTCCAACTGTGATAATCACCACTTCCATTCTGCTGGCAATAGGCCTTGTCTATTTAGATGGCATAATTAATTTTTCAAAAGAGGGAATTGCCCGCTTCTTTTTTGTAAACAGTTCAAACTCCGCCCGGAGCATATTAACCACTATTTCAGGGGCTATGATGGGTGTCGCAGGAACTGTTTTTTCCATTACACTGGTTGCACTAACGCTCGCTTCTTCACAATTTGGTCCAAGACTAATCAAAAATTTCATGTATGTAAGGCTCAATCAGATAGTATTGGGTTCCTATATTTCTACCTATCTGTATTGCCTCCTTGTTTTAAACTCCGTGAAAGAAGGAGACGCATATACATTCATTCCTTCTATATCCATACTTGTAGCTATTATAGCCGCTATCACAAATATAATTTTGTTGATTATTTTTATACATCGGATCGCTATCAGTATTCAGGCAGATCAGGTGATTTCAGATATTTCAGACTTCATTTCCAGGCAAGTAAACAACCTTTTCCCTGAAAAACTGGGGGAGGAAAAGGATAGCGATGAAAACATTGATAGTGCTGTTTTCATATCAGGGTATCCGCAACGACTCTCCATAAAATCTCCTGAAAGCGGTTATCTCCAGTATATCGATTCTGATACATTGATGAAAATATTAAGCAAACATGATTCGCTGCTGGATCTGTTTTGCAGACCCGGAGCACATCTTGTACAGGGTGAAGAAATAGCCTGGCTTTATTCAAAAAATGATTGGGAGGCAGATAATTTGGATAAGATATTAGATCAACTTGTAATAGGAAAAATCAAAACCTCCAGACAAGACCTTGAATTCTCTATCCATCAAATGGTCGAAATAGCTTTACGTGCGCTATCTCCCGGAATAAATGACCCTTACACAGCCATTGCATGTATCGACAATCTTAAAGCTACCTTATCCTATTTGGCGCAAGCCAAATTCCCTTCAAAATACAGATTTGATGAAAACGAAAAACTGAGAGATATTGCTGACACACTAGATTTCGAGGGTGTTCTGGATGCGGCATTCCACCAAATTCGTCAATTTTCAGGCGGTATCCCCGCAGTCATGATAAGAATGATGGAGGCTTTAACTACAATAATTGGATTTACACAAAATGAAAAACAAAGAAAGGCTGTGATCAGGCATGCTGAAATGATTATAAATCTGGGTAAACAAACCCTTAAAGAAAAAAATGATCTTCAGAACCTGATTGAAAGGTCTGAGAAAATTTTAAATTGATATTATGCCAAATCATAAGGATATATATCCAACATCAATTAAAAAAAATTACTCCGAACAATACGTGGTGAAGGACTTGTAATTGCATCTAATAATTATGGTGCCCTTCTATCCCCTCCCCGGATCATGTTCAGATTGCGTAATTATTAATTGTTGAATGTGCTCACATGAGGTGTTGTTATTATAACCAAATAAATTGAATTCAATACATGGAAACTCCGGACCCAATAGAAGATAAAGAAATTGAGGCGATCAAAAAGGATGAAAAAGTACAAAGGGCCTTAATTGAAAGCTCAGCTATGGTGCAAAAGGACAGCAATGATACTGTAAAGAAAGAAGCTCCCATTTTGGGAATAACTGCCATCATCTTTATTAGCTTCGGAATTATTTATTATCTGTTAGGATGGAAGCGATTTCCCATTTCAAGCATTTACATTCCATTCGCACAAAAAATTGTGCTTGCTGTGATGTTGATTTCATTGGTTTTGCTGGTGATAAGGCTTTTAAAGAAAATAATAAACCGCAGAATAGATGATAAAACTACTGTATTCAATTTCAACCGCATCGCCGACTTATTTGCGAGCCTCCTCATAATTGGGATTGTACTTTCACTACTGTTTGCCAACTGGTATGCCGCCATGGTTTCATTTGGAATTGTTTCACTTATTCTTGGTTTTGCTCTACAAAATCTCATAAGCAGTTTCTTTGGATGGCTGTAGATTTTGATACGAAAACCATATGAAGTAGGTGACCGCATACGAATAGGCAATGTGTATGGAGATATTATCAACGTAAGTTATATCGATACAACACTTTGGGAATTTCACGGTGATTATTTATCAGGTGATCATCCGAGCGGACGCACAATCAGATTTGCAAACTCCAAAGTATTCAGCGAATATGTATATAATTACTCCTGGCCTTTATTCCCCTTTATCTGGAATGAATTAAGCTTATTTATTTCCTATGACAGCGATTTTAAATTTACCAGCGAGACAGTAAAACGCATTGTTGAAATAGAAATTGGTGAAGCCATGGTCCGCCGGGTAAAGCGCTTTAAAACAATTTTGAAAGACACTCCTGTAGATGAGTTGGATGTAAATGAATATCCATCTGTATATATGAAAGCTCATGAAAATACTTGGATAGAAGTGATAGTAAGATACCTGGTCGAACCTAAAAATTCAGGCAGAGTCAAAAAACAGCTATTTGAGGCAGTGATGAAAGAGCTGAAAAGAAATCCGGAAAAGGTGATTTTTCCGAACATAAATTCTCAGTGAGGAACTCAGTTATTTCTAAGTCTGTCTAAACATGCCTTTAATAATTTATCAAAGACAAAATATCAATGAAAAAAAATAGACTGAACAATTACGTAATAGAACTTACTGAATCCCTGGAGCAGAATCTTTCTTCATATACGAAAGAGCAAAAACCTGAATACCTCCACCAGTTGAGATTGGATATTAAAAAAATAAGAGCTGTGTTCTCCTTTGCCTCAAAGATCTATAAAGAAAAATTCGAAACCCGGAGCTTGAAACCGCTATTTCAGAAAGCAGGAAATATACGGGAGATACATATCAACATAGACCTCTTGATGGAGTATCCTGATTCTCCGGATGGTCTTATTCCAATTCTGAAAGAGAAAGAAAATATTCTGGTTCAGAAATTTTTGGAGAATGACTCGCTTAACCACAAACTCATCAATGATTTTAGCGAACAATTTAGCTTGCCTGAGAAGCTTCCGCGTAAAAAGAAAATTAAAAAATACTTTGATAAGGAGCAAAAGAAAGCAAATAAAATGTTTGACAATATCGATAGTGATGGATTACACGAGTACAGAATCAAAATAAAGAAAATACTATTTGCCTATAGAGCTTTACCTGAAAAGATGCAAAACAAAATCGAATTGAATGCAGCCAAACTCAGCAAAGAACAAAAGAAATTGGGAAAATGGCATGATACTTATGCTGCTGTTGAATTTTATTCACATGAAGATTTTTCCAGGAAGGCCCCTGGGTATATTTCAGACTTGAAAGAAATGAAAAAAGGGAATTTAATTCTTTGCTTGAAAGTCTGTCAATCAGTTGGAAAACTGGTAAATAAAATAGCACTGATCATACATAACCTAAAGAAAATCCTTTTTTGATATTCAACGTATCGTCCGTATAAACCATTTAGTCGAAAACTATTTGTAAACAAAGTTAGAGTACATTAAATTTATATCCATTTACACTGCAAGTCATTGGAATTTATTAAGATGGGAGTTACTCTGGCCTTTCTTCCTTTCAAAAATATTCAATCAGATAAGCGTCTCGGATTGCTTATGGCCGGGTTTGTAGATGACCTAATAATCAATCTCTCCAATTAAAGGACAAGGTTATATCACCTGAATCTACTCATCCTTACAATCGTTGGATGATATTCGTCAAATTCCAGGCGCTCAATCAAGGTATACTCTAAATGGCAATATCAGACCTGCACCAATCATTCAGAATAGCTATCCAGCTTATCAGAAATGAAGATGGTAAAGTAGTTTTTGCCCACGTCTATACTGCGCCCCCTGAAGAGTTGTTTGACCTGCAAAATGACATCACATTACAACTTGTAAATGTGCTTCAACAGAGCATTGATACTGATATATTGATTAATTCTTACCAAAAGCCAAAACCTGAACTGCAAGTATATGAGTTATATTTGATGGGAATGGAAGCGCTTAAGAAAGGTGGTGTCGAGCATGATTTGAATGCCAGACAATTTTTTGATCAAGCCATAGAAATCAACCCGCATTATGCCCCGGCCTACACGGGAATCTCTCTGTCCTATTTTAATGAATGGAGCTGCCAACTTTGGAGCCGATGGGATGTATCCCGAAAAGGAGCACATGAATATGCACTGAAAGCACTGTCACTTGATGACAATGACTACATTGCTCTTGCTGTTGCCGGGCGAACTTACTTGTTTTCAGGTCAATATGAGATAGCTGAGCATTTTTTACGCAAATCCTTGCAGGTCAATCCAAATGATGCCTGGAATCTTGTTCAAATTGGCTTTTCAATGATGTACCTGGAATTAGGTGATGAAGGTGTAAGGCTTTATGAAACTGCTTGCCAGCTCAACCCACTATATGCAGACCGCTATTTAAAGTATGGTGCCAATATTTATTTTGAAGCGGGCTACATTCAAAAACCCTGGACATGGCAAGACGAGTTGACCAAATGCATGGGTTGATTTTCCGGTATACATGGCTGCAGCTTATTATCTTTTAGGCGATCTGAATGAAATGAGAACCTGTTGGGAATTATTCCTTGATAATTTTCGCAAACAAATTTCTACTTCGGACGCCTGTCCGGAAGATGCGCTGCGCTGGCAGAAGGAAATAAATCCTTATAAGGGGAAAACAAATTGTCAAGCCTTTTGGGACTACATGGAAAAACTGTTTCTGGAAGATAAAGGGCTAATAAATGAACCTGTTGAGTCAAGCACAGGGAAGACGACCATAAGGCATCAAGGTGATTTTTGGGAAATAGAATATAAGAATCAAAAACTGGTTTTAAAAGATTCGAAGGGGCTACACGACATACAAAAACTACTGTTGCGACCTGATGAAGATTTCCACTGCTCTGAGCTTGCAGGAAATGGTGCAATAGAGGAGCAGGGTGTCGAGATGTTTGATAGTAAAGCTAAATCCGCTTATCAAAAACGCATTATAGAAATTCAAAACGCCATACAAGAAGCCGAAATGGTTGGAGATTCCCGGCCGGTAGAAAGCTTGCATTGGGAATATGAAGAAGTCCTTGATCATGTTTCAAAATCATCTGGGTTGGGACATGGCCAGAATGACTTCAGGATCTGTAGATAAAATACGCTCTGCTGTTACTCTTCATATCAAGAGTAGTATCAAAAAATTAGCAATGAACACCCTGCCCTTGGCAAGCATCTGAGTGTTTCGGTTAAAACCGGTACATTCTGTTCTTATCGCCCTGAAGAAAAATTGCATTGGATGCATGAATAAAAAATGTAAGTTCAAAAGGCATTGTCATCTTACAGTGTAAGCTCTAATCTTACGCCTATAGAAGTGAAAACAATTTATTCACTCTAATTATTAAGAAAATGCCAACGCCATTAGAAATTTTATTAGACCCTCTTTCGCTTACAATTTTGTTTATCTACGGACTTCTCATGATCTGGGAAGCTATATTTCCTGCCAAATCCTTACCCCGGATTAAGCACTGGAAGCTACGTGGAATGTTGTCCTTCATGGTTTTCTTTTACCTTTCTACTATTTGCCACTTTTAACAAATCCTTTATTGAGTCAGTATCAATTATTCGATTTATCTACCTGGGGAGTCATTCCAGGTGCAGTTCTTGGGATTTTGCTGTATGAATTAGGCATATATGTTTGGCACAGGGCTTTACATAACTCAGATGTGTTGTGGAAGGGATTTCACCAGATGCATCACAGTGCCGAACGTATAGACACTTACGGTGCTTTTTTCTTTAGCCCACTGGACATGGTAGGATTTACTCTTTTGGGTAGCGTGTGTTTGCATTAGTGGTAGGATTATCGCCACAATCCATAACTATTGTGTTACTGACCACCAATTTCCTGTCTATTTTTCAGCATGCCAATATTAAAACACCCCGGTGGCTTGGCTATATTATCCAGCGTCCGGAAAGTCACAGTTATCACCATGCGAAAGGAATACACCGCCATAACTATTCAGACCTGCCGATTTATGATATACTCTTTGGCACATTTACCAATCCCAGAACACGTGAATTCGAAACTGGATTCTATGAAGGGGCATCAAGCCGAATTCCTGAAATGATACTTTTTACAGATGTCTCCATAAATCCTGAAAACTCCATGCCACACAGAAATATTTATAAAGATTAAGATCAACCTTTAAAACCCAAAATAATGGATAAGGATGTATTAATGAAAATGGACAGGCAGCTTATTCTGGCACTGGAAGAAACCGAGGGCTGTGTATTGGAGTAAGTATTACCAACCTGATGAGCAGCTGTCATGCTTTGGACTGTAATAGCCGGTGCATTTATCGGTGCTGTGCCGGAGATAAATGTACTGGCTATGAACCGGGTTATCGGTATGGGAATGACAGCTGTGATTAAGCCTCAGGATATTGAATCCATCATTAATTTTTACAAAAAAGCAGGGGCTAAGCGATTCTTGATTCAGTTGGCTACCAATGCCATTCAGGACAATTTGCAAATGATGTTGAGCAATGCCGGGTTCAATCTGCATAATCACTGGTTCAAACTGAAGAAAAAACTGGATAAGGCCATTGCGGTCAGCCCCAGCGAACTGCGAATAGAAAAAATAGCCGACGATCAGCAACAAAAGCAAGATTATGGTCACATACTGTTTGAAAGTTTCGGATGGGAAGATCCACGTTTGAAATCCTGGTTAAGCAAAACCATTGGCCAAATGGGTTATCATCACTATCTGGCATATCTGGGGGATAAGCCGATTGCAGCTGCAGCCTTGCATGTGATGGACTGTTATGCCTCGCTTGCCTTTGCCGGGACCTTGCCCTTCTATCGCGGCATGGGTGCACAGCGAACTTTAATTGAACGAAGATTGCTCGAGGCTACAAAGGCAGGTTGCACTTATGTCTTTGCTGAAACAGCTGTATCCACTCCTGAAAAACCAGTGCAGAGCCACAAAAATTTGCTTAGACTGGGTTTTGAAGAAGTTTATCAAAGAGAAAACTGGATTTTTAAGTTCGATTAAATGTCATAAAGGAGAGCTGATATCATGTGTCGCTTATTCAAATTTGAAGGTTGTAAGTAAAATCTTCTGGATTTGAATATATTGTTCAAAAATCCGGGCTGCCTCTCAATGTCAAACAGAACCATAATTTTATTAATCTTCATTGCTGTCAAATTTATCCTGCAATTTGTATTGATCAGTCCTGAGTATGAATTGCATCGGGACGAGTATTTGCATCTTGACCAGGCCAATCATTTAGCCTGTGGATATTTATCAGTTCCTCCATTTACTTCCTGGACTTCATACATCATTCAATTGTTGGGGAATTCGATTTTCTGGATCAAATTCTTTCCGGCATTGTATGGAGCTTTGACAATTTATTTTGTGTGGAAAGCAATTGAAGAATTAAATGGAAATCTGTTTGCTCTGGTTCTTGGAGCTACCTGTATTTTATTTTCTGCGATCTTAAGACTAAATACTTTATATCAACCCAATTCTCTTGATGTATTAAGCTGGACAGTTATATACTTTATTTTGTTGAAATATATCAGGACAGAAGACTTTAAATGGATCTTTGTGGGAGCGGTGATGTTTGCACTTGGATTTTTGAATAAGTATAATATTGTATTTCTTATCATCGGCCTCATTCCTGCTTTATTAATTACCGAACAAAGAAAAATATTTTTACAACCCAAACTCTATGTTGCAATTATATTAGGACTGCTGATAATTTCTCCTAATCTTTTATGGCAGTACAAAAATGGTTTTCCTGTATTTCAGCACTTGAAAGAATTGGCAGAAACTCAATTGGTAAATGTAGATAGAATGGAGTTTTTAAAAAATCAGCTATTATTTTTTACAGGCTCATTATTAGTAATTATTTCTGCTTTGTATGCATTGTTGTTTTATCGGGTTTTTCAAAAGTATCGAATCTTCTTTTTCTCCATCATTTTTACTTTGCTGGTATTCCTTTACTTCAGGGCAAAAGACTATTATGCCATTGGCCTCTACCCTATTTATATAGCATTCGGCGCTGTTTTTCTTGCGAACATGCTTAAGGATGGGTGGAAAAAATATTTGAAGCCAGTAGCAATTGCCATTCCGGTATTATTATTTATTCCATTTTACAATATTGCCTTTCCAAATAAAAGTCCGGAATACATTATTCATCATCCAGAAACCTACAAAAAGCTGGGATTGCTGCGCTGGGAGGATGGAAAAGACCATCTATTACCCCAGGACTTCGCCGATATGCTTGGCTGGAAAGAGCTGGCTTTTAAAGTAGACAGCATATTTTCCACACTGCCAAACAAAGACAAGACCCTCATTCTTTGTGATAATTACGGACAAGCAGGAGCTATCAATTTTTATTCAAATCAAAATTTGAGATCAGTCTCCTTCAATGCTGACTATATCAATTGGTTTGACTTAACGATCAACTACGAAAACCTTATCCGAGTGAAAGAAAGAAGCGAAAAATATACTGAGATGGCAGAGACATCTCCATTTTTTCAACACTCAATGCTGGCAGATTCTATTACAAATCAATATGCAAGAGAATTCGGAACCTCCATTTGTGTATTTACAGGAGCTAAAATTGATATCCGGGAAAGATTAGCGGATGAGATAAGGGAGAAGAAAGACCACCACTAACAAAATTATCAATGGAAGTATATTAAATCTCAATATGAATCCGGATATTTAATATATCAGGAAAGTACAGAGTGCAAGAAATCGGAAATTTATGGTTTTCCTTGCGAGTCAATACTAGCACAAAAAGGAAAATACATCAGGACAATCTATGGCCGAAAAGAATACAAAATATTTATTTTTCACAGGTAAAGGTGGTGTGGGTAAAACTTCTCTTGCGTGTGCCACCGCAGTTGAAATGGCTGATTCCGGCAAAGTTGTACTTATTGTAAGCACTGATCCTGCATCTAATCTAAAAGATGTATTGGAAAGTCCGGTTGACGAAAATATAAATCCCGTAAAGGGCATTGATAACCTGTTTGCTATTAACATCGATCCTGAAAACTCAGCTGAAGAATATCGCAACAGAGTAACCCAGCCATTAGAAGGTATTGCAACAAAAGATGAAATCAAGAAAATAAGAGAAGACCTATCAGGTGCTTGCACTACTGAGATAGCTTCCTTTGATGAATTTTCCCGTTTTGTTTCCGGTGAGATTGAAGGAACAAAATTTGATGTTATTATCTTCGATACCGCACCTACCGGTCACACCCTGCGATTGCTCGAACTGCCTGCTGCCTGGTCAAGTTTTACGGATGAAAATCCAGATGGTGCTTCTTGTCTGGGACCCGCATCTGCACTAAAAAGTGGAAAAGAAAGATATCATACCGTAGTGAAAAGACTCAGAGATGCTTCATTGACCAGTTTTTATATAGTATCAAGAGCTGACAAAGCATCCCTGAAGGAAGCTTCACGAACCAGCAATGAATTGAAAGAACTTGAAATGATCAATCAACTGTTGTACCTCAATGGAGTATTCAGGGCTATTGACAAACAAGATCTGCTTGCTAACAAAATTGAGGCAATGGGCAAAGAACAGCTGGATGCTATACCTGAAAATCTGAAATTCCTGCCATTAAAGACATTTCCGCTTTTGCCCTACAACGTTTTAGGAATTGATAAACTCCGATCTCTATTTAATCCGGAAATGCAAAAATCTATTTCTGCAAATGTTGTTTCAAAATTAGAGCCATCTCGTCAGGAATTACAAGGTATTGAAACGCTAACTGAGGAACTTTGCAAAAATAAACAGAGCGGGCTTATCATGACTATGGGTAAAGGAGGAGTAGGCAAGACCATCGCTGCTTCGGCTATTGCAGTTTTACTTGCAAATAAAGGCTTTGATGTTCTTTTGACCACTACTGACCCTGCTGCTCATATTCAGGATTTTATAGAGCAACTTGGTGAACTTCCCGCAACATTGACCGTAGAACGCATAGACCCTAAGCTTGAAACACAGAGATATACAGAAAAGATACTGGCGTATAAAGGACAGGGACAATCAGAAGAAGCAAAGAAGCTTATTCTGGAAGATTTAAAATCGCCCTGCACCGAGGAAGTTGCTGTTTTTCACGCTTTCTCCAAAGCCATCAGTTTGGCGAAAAGAAAATTTGTGGTAATGGATACCGCTCCAACAGGACATACACTTTTGTTGCTGGATACTGCCGGAAGCTATCACCGGGATATTATGAGAAATAACATCAATGAAGGTCGGGTTCGTACACCTTATATGTCATTGCAAGATCAGGAATTGTCAAAAATAATTTTGGTTTCATTGCCAGAAACAACTCCTATGAGGGAGGCCGGCTCCTTACAGGACGATTTAAAAAGAGCAGGAATTAAACCTTATGCCTGGCTAATAAACCAAAGTCTTTCAATGTTATCAGGTATTACAGATCCGCTTCTTAAAAGTCGGGCCAATGCTGAAAAAGAAGTTATTGATACAATTAAATCAAGCTATTCAGAAAGGACATTTGGGATTCCATTCATTGCGGAAAAAAAACTCCTCCCTGCACTCTTAGAGCTCCATCTGAATACTTAAATGTTTTGAGATATAAAGGAATGCATGGTATGTACCAATTAGTATAAAACTATCACTCTTCCTTCCCTTCCGCCTTCTGAGCTCGTGTTTTAAAAGCAGGGTAAAACCGCGCCATACCTAAAAAGCCGAACGAATAGAAGATAATTTTTAAGAAATTAAACCTATACCAATTTTACGTATCAAACCTTCAAACAAGAAGTATGAAAAAGAAAATTTTAACCCCTCTAATTGCATTACTGTATATAATAAGTGTAAGGGCTCAGGAAACCATTACCATTGATATTGGTGCATTAAATGCAGCGGACTCTGTTAATAAACCACATATGCTCGGAGTAATTGCAGGACCTTCTCCGAATTACAATTCTATAGCCCCCGATTTGACAACAAAGTATCAGGACATTGGAGTAACTACTATTAGAAATAATGATTATTTTGATGACAGATTGGATATGGAGCGGATGTTCTTTTGCGGTACTTATCCAATTAATCAATTCACACCCCAATATCCAAATTGGGATTGTGATTCAAATAACCAGGCCAATTACCATTTTACTGAAAGTGACGCACAATTTCAAAACTGGTTAGATGGAAACTTTCTGCCGTTTTTTAGGCTGGGAGGAGAGAATAATCATATAATAAGGAATCATGATTACAAAGGACCCAGAAGTAATGAGGAGTTGAACTGGATTAATGCAGGAATAAGGGTCATAAACAGGTATAACAATTTTGGAGGAAATACCAACACCTTAAGCGGATACTTAGATTTATGGACTGAATATCCTCAATACAATTTTTGGGATAGAGATTCCGTAGCATTTAATAATTTTTGGTGCAATGCTTTGATTCATTAAAAACCAATTTTCCAACTTTAAAAATTGAGGACCGGGGTTTAATACATCAGTTTCTACCATTCTGGGAAATAATGGAGCAGTGAGGATATGGATTGATTTATTCCTTAGAGAATTAAAACTAAGAAATCTGAAACCTGATTGGATTGGGTTTCATGTCTTCAGTAATGACATAGATGAATTTTATAATGCAGCACTCAATTATCGTAAACTACTTCGCTCAGAATCACCATTCACTTCTTATGCCTCAGTTTGGGGGGCTGGAGATTCAAGTTTTTTCCATGGAACTGAGTTAATATGCGATGCCTGGGGATTTGATAATGACCAGTCTCTTCCTGACTCGACAAGAGATTCATTATTTAATAAACAAAGAGGGGCCGCTCATCATGTGGGTGTTTTCATAGCATTGCAACACGCGGATATAGAAAGAGCTTATATATACAGAGGTGGTGAATTGGGTTCAGACACAAGCCTGGGAGTTATGGGTTTGTTTCAGGGAAACGCAGATGGAGCTTATAAGCCAGTGGCATATGGATTTAAACTCTGCTCTAAAATGCAAACTACTTACAACAAAAAGCTAACTTCATCGGTTAGCGCCATTGCTTCAGGTGGTAGTAAAATATGGACTTTAGCCGGAGAAGATTCTGTTGGGAATAAAGCCATTCTTATTTCTAATCCGACAGCAAATACAATTAACTTAACTTTGAAAATTAATAATATTGATTTAAATACTTCAATGTATTCACAAATTAATCAATATACAGTGACCGACAGCGATAATGGAGAAACACCAGTTGCATGGACTAATGGGGCATTTGAGTTACCTGCTTACACTTCTCATCTTATCACCATGACTAATACATCGCTGAGTATCTCCGAACAACAGAATATTGATCAAAATATAAGGCTTTATCCAAACCCAACAAACGGAATAATTAATTTTTCAGAAACCTTACAGGATGTACAAGTTTATACGATTTATGGGCAATTAGTATTTTCTCAGACCGGGGCGGCAAATTTTATTTCTGTTGAAGGACTTAGTGATGGTGTATATTTTATTCACACAAAGAATGCAGCCATGAAATTTATTGTAAAAAAATAAAGACAGATGGGATGCTTACTACCAAAAGAGTGATTATCACTCATTATATACTTTTTGGAAAGGTGAAAACCGGAAGATTGGATGATTGATTGAAATAAAGTGTCTGATTTGGATATGATTTCTGATAAGATTCGGTGAAACCCCAAAACAACCACCTCATATTTGCGGAGATTACATATCTATTAAGGAACCTCAACGCTTAATACTCAACAAGCTTTGGGATGTTTCTTTCAGGCAAATTACAAAGCTAAAAAATGGGCAAAAATCACCAACATAGGGATGAGGACCAGCACAGCATTTGAATGAGCTACTCGTACTCGATGGCCTCATTTACTTTATGTTAAGTTTGAAATTCAATTTTATTAATATCCGCTTTGGCTTTAGATTTTTTCATTTCCAGAATGATAACATATACAGTGATACTGATGATAGAAGCGAAAAAGCACCAAACGGAAACAACATAATCAGTATAGAAAACGCTTGTAATTATATATGAAATTAAGATTGACACCCCTAATAGCCACATCCTATTAAAAGATGAGTAAAATGGCGGCACAATTGTGGCAATTATATATAGTAGTCCGACTATTAAACTTAAGGAAGCGGGATAAGCCTGATCATATGTTATATGCATTCCACTTATGGAAGCATTTACAGGATAGACAATCAAACAATATCCCAGGTATAAGGAAACTATAGCCCCTATGGATTTTAAAATTCGTTTCCCAGTGATTTTTCTATAATATTTTTCTAATTTCAGAATGGAATATGGCACCCAGAAGGGCCACACAACCTGTGCAAAAAAGAGGAAAATATACGTGCACGGCTCTTTCAGAAATGCAAAATCAGGATTGGTAAGGGCAAGCCAGAGAATTCCTTCTGTAATTTGCTGTATAGCGAAGATTATTGGTATGCTTGCAAAAGCAAGTTGAGATTTTGATTCTGCTTTCTTTACAGAGACAACTCCTATCGTTGAAAGTATTATTCCCGCACTAAAACTTGCTGTTGCTGAGAAACACATATTATAATATTTATCAATATAAAAAAAACTGCAGGACCTTCGGCATTTAAATCCAACATTCTGTAAACCATACTTCATCTGCTGTAAAAAATGAAACCAGCTTCAAAAACTGCGCTGATATAAGGTTCAGAAACCATGCATTTTATTACTTCTATTCCAGAGAAATTTACGTTATCAGGAAGAATCAACTATATCAAAAAAGGTAACTTCAGGTTTTCAGGAATTGAAACATCCGGATTCTGAGCGAATAAGTAAAGCTATCAAAATAAAATCCATTTCCAGAAAAAAATGCTCTATTTTAAAGTTGGGAATGGGAAGGCATTGGTAAATGTATTGGAGTACAATAAAAAAATGCCGGTTAAAGCCAGGTATTCAATAAATTCACTCAACTTTTCTTAAAATGTAATGGATATTGACAATCAAACATCATATTGGGATAGTGTGGCACAAACGAAGACCTTCACGCATCCAATAGATCTGGACTTACTATCCAATTATATTACTCCTTCTGATAAAATTGTGGACTTCGGATGTGGATATGGTCGAGTCGTTAAAATATTGCTCGATAAGGATTATAACAATGTTGAGGGATATGACACTTCCAAAGAATTAATAATTCGTGGTCAGAAATGTGGTATTTCAGGTTTGCATAATTTTGCAGGGATCGACACTTTCCCTGTTGAGGATAATTCAGTTGATTGTTTTTTGCTCTTCGCTGTACTTACATGTATTCCTTCCAACCAGGCTCAGAAAAATCTTATAAATACGCTCCGATCCAGACTTAAACCAAATGGAATAATTTATATCAGTGATTATTATATTCAGGAGGATCCTTCCAAAACCAGCCGATATGAGTATTTAAATGATAATCCTGACAACTTTGGCACTTTTACATTACCGGAAGGAGCGATATTCAGACATCATACAAGAGAATGGATTAATGAATTACTTCAAGAGTTCAAAATCAAAGAACACTCAATAATTGATGTGAATACCATGAATGGAAATAGTGCGGAGGCATTTCAAATAATAGTTCATAAGAGTACTCACATTTGCTCAGGAAGAATGGCTTAGTGGATAAACTTAGCCAAAAGTCAATTATCCCTGAAGTCAAAAAAATTCCAAAACCCAAATATCACAGCAATTCGCGATAATTTAAATTATCGTCTATTTAAGCGATATTTGGAATTATCGTTGCTTTAAACGATATTTGATTTATGATAGCTATAATTAAAGGAGACATCATCGCATCAAGAAAACTTCCAGATCAGGAAAAATGGTTGCTGCCGCTTAAAAACCTGTTAGCATCATGGGGCGATACCCCAAAAGACTGGGAGCTGGTGTGGGGAGATTTTTTTCAGATAGAAATTCCAGCTCCGGAAAATGTACTCAAAAAAGCATTTGAGATAAAAGCATTAGTTAAAAAAATTGAACCGGTAGATGAGAGAAAAAAATTAGTACAATTGATGTTAGAATGGCTATTGGTATAGGTGAAAAACCTATTCCGGTGTTAAAATATCAGAAAGCAACGGCCCTGCTTTTATTCATGCCGGTGAAAAATTTGATTTGCTTAAAAAAGAAAATGTAAGTATCAGTTTAAAAAGCCCCTGGCCAGACTTTGATGAAGAAATGAATTTGTATCTGAAATTAGCCGGAACCTTCATGGATAAATGGTCTGTTTCATCGGCCGAATTGATTGAAATTATACTCAAAAACCCAAATACTACACAGGAAGAAATTGGAAAACAATTGGGGATTAAACAGAACTCTGTAAGTGGCAGATGGAATCGATCAAATGCAGAGGAAATTATGGCAGTCGAAATGATGTTCCGCAAAAAACTTAAAAACCTGCCATAATGATACTCCTGATAAAACTCATACTTGCCCACTTCATTGGTGATTTTGCATTACAACCAAAATCCTGGGTAGAAGAAAAAGAAATAAAAAAAGCTACTTCTATAAAACTATTTTTTCATGTCTTAATACATGGAGGATTAGTATTGCTAATTCTATGGGACTTAGATTATTGGCTTTTAGCATTATTGCTTCTGATATCGCATTGGATTATTGATACAATAAAACTATTCGCTCAAAAAGAAAACAATAAGCCCCAATGGTTCCTGATAGATCAGGGATTGCACTTCATTAGCATTTTGATTTTATGGTATATATGGTTTAATCAATCCATAAATCTAAACGAATGGACTATAGCTCCTTCTCTATGGATATATATTATGGCTTTCGTTTTTTTAACAATTGTGTGTGGTATAATCATTCAAATGTTGATGTCCAATTGGTCAAAATCATTAAATGATAGAAATGATGAATCTCTAAACAATGCCGGGAAATACATTGGAATCTTAGAACGATTATTTGTTTTCACTTTTGTAATTACAGGGAATTGGGAAGCCATTGGCTTCTTATTAGCTGCAAAATCTGTATTTCGTTTTGGAGATCTAAAAGAATCGAAAGACAGAAAACTTACAGAATATATTTTAATTGGGACACTGCTGAGCTTTGGTATCGCTATAACAACGGGAATGATAGTTTTGGAACTCATAGAAATGTTGTCAGCTCCGCACTAAATTGTCTGCGAATAAGTCAATTTATTACTGAGAAGGTCACCCTTTGGCGAAGCCAAAAAAGTCACATTGAAAGCACACTGAAACAAGGTGTCACCCGTGAACAACTATAGCTCGATATTTGTACATTGCAAAAAGGAAGCGCATAAATGCCAATAAAACAATACCTTATACCTCTATCACAAGCGAACCACATGGACCTATCCCCCACTGCCCAACCCACTAATTGCAAAAACTGCAATACCGAACACAACCAAAAATATTGCCCCAATTGCGGTCATCCCGCTCAGCTAAATAGAATCGATGGCCATTACCTGGCACATGAAATTGAACATTTATTACATCTTGAAAAGGGAATATTATTTACTGTTAAGGCACTGATTCTTAATCCGGGACCAGCTATCAGAGAATACATTTCTGAGAACAGAAATAAACTGGTAAAGCCGGTTATTTTTATTATAGTGACTTCATTGATTTATTCGCTTGTGAGTCACTTTTTTCACATTGAGGACGAGTATCTGAATAATGCGGAGGTACAGAAATCCACGACAGGAGTAATTTTAATGTGGGTACAAGGGCACTATGGGTATGCAAATATTATCATGGGAGCATTTATTGCTCTTTGGGTAAAAATACTTTTCAGAAAGTATGGTTATAATTTATTTGAAATTCTTGTTCTCCTCTGTTTTACAATGGGAATGGGAATGTTAATCTTTGCTTTATTTGCACTAATTCAGGGACTGACAAAAATCGGGCTTCTGCAAGTGGGTAGCATAGTGGCCTTCGTTTATTGTGCCCTGGTGATAGCGCATTTCTTTGACAAGAAGCATGCAATTAATTACTTAAAAGCATTGTTTGCTTACATTATGGGAATGATAACTTTTTTATGTTCTGGTGTTTGCGTTAGAATTATTTAATTGATATGATTTAAAACGAAATTGAGAGTTTGGAATGATGAATTGTGAATTGTGAATTGTGAATTTAACAGCCAACAGCCGTAATGCCTCTAACTCAGTAACCATGATGCGTTTCGGGTGTGTGTGATCCATGGCCTGTAAGTTCTAAATTCCGAAATATTAAATATATTCGGACAATAATTTACCAAACCCCGATGCAAAATCAGGCTGGTTTGAATCAGGGGAAGTAAAAACAGCTGAAAGCGGGCCGGGATTCAACTGGAAAGCGAAAGAAAACAAAGGTTAATATTCAGAATTATATGATTCTACCTTATCACAAGGTATTTACTCAGGTCAGGGAGTACTGCCTATAGTTGCAAAACGCATAAAATAATTATAGATTTAATATACTGGAAATCAAATCTCTCAATGATTAATCCGGGTATCTGGACCGCCTTATCCATGGCCGTTTATGGCTGAAGGTTATCATTGGATTATTCTTGGGTGCAGTCCTTGGAATTATTCTCCAATCCCTCCACTGGCCTGGTCTCTGAGAATGTAAGCTTATCCTTAGCCAATTGGTTTGACTTACCGGGTAAGATATTCATGCGCCTGGTCCAAATGATTATGATCCCCCTGATATTTGCTTCTATCGTTTCCGGGATTGTCAGCAACACATCGGAGAACCTTAAATCCTTTGGGTTTAAACTCCTCATTTATTTCATATTTACAACAGTCATTTCAATCGGAATTGGCGTGTTCATCACGCTCATCATGAAACCCGGCCAGTATGTTTTTAATCTCGGCGGACTTCCCAATAGTGGTGAAAAAATAGTACAATCCACTGAGCAAACAGATTTAATGGAAAACATACCCGACACCATCTCTAAACTCATCCCGGATAATCCTCTCGAAGCCTTTTTGATGGGTGAAATGCTGGGTATAGTGATGTTCACCATATTGATAGGTGAACATCACTATACCCAGCTCAAAACTGAAACTGCCAAACCCCTCATTCGTTTTGTAGAAGCGATCCAAAAGATTTGCATGATCGTAGTTTCATGGGCTATGATGCTTATACCATATGCTGTATTTGGATTAAGAGCTGCTTTATTATCGAAAATAGGGGTCGAAATATTCATGGGCCTGGGGTATTATATATTAGTCGTTTTTATCGGTTTGACCATACTAATGGGATTCTATTTGATATTAGTATTTATTTTCACGCGCATGAATCCGTTCAAATTTTTAAAACTGATTCGTGAACCGCAGCTACTGGCATTTTCAACTGCCAGTTCTGCAGCAGTAATGCCAATATCAATGAAAACAGCAGATGAAAAACTGGGCGTGTCCCCAAATATCAGTGATTTTGTAATACCTGTAGGTGCGACGGTCAATATGGATGGTACTTCCCTTTTTCAATGTGTGACCACTATTTTCATGGCCCAAGCTTATGGCATTGAACTGTCTATGGTAAACCTGCTCTTAATTACTGTTACAGTTGTCGCGGCATCTATTGGTACCCCGGCAATACCTGGCGGAGGAGTAATTATTCTTGCTTCTGTATTGCAAAGTGCAGGAATTCCGGTAGATGGACTGATCATTATTATCGGCATAGATCGAATCTTAGGAATGCAGAGGGCAACAGTAAATGTGACAGGAGATTTAACAGCATGTGTCATTTTTAATAAGTTTTATGGCCAGGAAAAGACAGACAATTCAAATGATACTGCCTAAAGGACACATGCAATTCAGCTTAAATAAATACAAATTTATGACAGAGGTAATTGGAATACTTTAAACTTGAATACAATTAAAAACTTAAACCAGGAATTAATACATTTCAGATGAATTGCCTATCCGGGTAACCCTATTGCTATATTTTGTCAAAATAAATTCTTAACAATTAATTCCTCTACAATTCTTTTTTTGTAATGAAATCGTATTTTTGATTCGAAGTTTTGAGATACCTGAATTATACTAGAAGAGCGAGGTACTATACCTCATGCTTTATTCAACCACATTTATTTTAGAAAACGCGTTTCCTTCAATTTTGGACAGGAAACTAGTTTTGAATTACAATGCTTTGGATAAAGTTCAGAAATAAAAATCAATGCTGCACAAAGCTATTTAATGAGCTAAATTCGGCAGATTTTTATTATAGAATTAATCTCTTCATAAGTATCAAATGAGTTATTCACCTTTCGATTTTACTAACAACGAATTAGGCCTCTACTATTTTCGTATTTATGATTTTTGCCACGATGGCATCATCCAATCTCTCATTTCCGAATTCTCAGTTAAAGATCAACATTTCCTTAATTCTATTCAGAATAAGGATGTACAAAAACGAACACTGTTTGGCAGAATTATTTTAAAATACATTGCAATAAGATTAGAAATTGGCCAGCCAGATTTTGTGAGTATAACAAAATCAGGCAGGCCAACTTTTACCTTACCAAATGGATTTGATTTTAATATATCTCACTCAGAAAAAATGGTTGCATGCTGTCTTGTCAACAATTCCATTGCAGGGATAGATTTAGAATTTAATAAGTCAATAAACATAGATACCTATAGAAACTGCTTCAGCCTGAAGGAATGGCATTTCATTAAAAAATCAGAAAATCCGGACTTGTCATTTTTCAGATTATGGGTTCGAAAAGAAGCCGTAATAAAAGCTGATGGGCGGGGATTTGGACTGAACTTGTCTTTGATAAATTGTCTTGAAAATGTGGTAGAAGTTGGATTGAGTAGCTATTTCATTGAAAATATCAATATTGAAACTGACTACTCTTGCGCTATAGCATGTAACAAAAAGAAAACTATTAAATTAATAGACTTCAATAAAATTTTCAATTCTCAATATTATTTCAGTTCACAACTGTAACTTCCTAATTCTATTGTATGAAAAAATCTGATATTGCAATCATTGGAATAAGCTGCCGCTTTCCGGGAGCAAATGATATTGAAGAATTTTGGGATGTAGTTTCAAAAGGAAAAAATAATTTCACCGGGATACCCAAAGAAAGACAAGAACAATTTGATTTTAGTTTACTTAGAAATCCCAGGGGAGCATTTCTTGGAAATCCATTCCACTTCGACAATACATGGTTTAAGATCGGAACAGAAGAAGCAATCTCAATGGATCCACAACAGCGGATTATGCTTGAGCTGGCAGTTGAAGCCAAAGAAAGTGCATGTATTAAAGATATAAAGGATAAAAATATTGGAGTTTTTATAGGAGCTAATCAAAGGGCTTATGCTGAAAATCTTACAACTAGTTTATACAAAAGACAAGTCACAGATCGTGTCAGACAATTAGAAAGTATTCGCAAAATATCAAGAGACATTAAAGAAGAATTGTTTGCAGAATTAGAAAAAATTGATCAATCAATTCCACTTAACTCTTCTTCAATAACCGGCAATATCAGTAATATGATTGCCTGCCGTATATCCCATGAATTTAATCTTACGGGGCCATCGTTGACAACGGACACCGCCTGCTCTTCATCTTTAATTGCAGTGCATCTGGCTTGTGAAAGTCTATCTGGAAAGGAATGTAATATGGCATTCGCCGGAGGGGTTAACTTAAATCTTACTCCTTCAATTTTCCTGATGATGGAAGCCGCACAGGTTATTTCATCATCAGGTAAATGTATCCCTTTTTCCAATAATTCGGACGGAATTTTGCTTGGCGAGGGTGCCGGTTTAGTATTGTTGAAAAGGTTGGAAGATGCCATTAAGGATGGAGATCCAATATGGAGTGTAATTAAAGGAAGTGGCATGAATAATGATGGTCATTCACTGGGAATTATGACTCCAAGCTGGAAGGGACAATTAAGTCTGTTACAGTCTGTTTATTCCCGATTCGATTATGACCCCGGAAAGATATCTATGATTGAGGCACATGGAACCTCCACTCCAATTGGCGACTCCATAGAGATTACTGTATTGCAGCGATTCTTTTCGAACCATAAAAACCAACTTTCAATTGGATCAGTAAAATCAAACATTGGTCATTTACTTGGTGCATCAGGAATTGCAGGGCTTATAAAAGCTATTCTTTCAATTAAGAAAATGAAGTTTCCCCCTTCAATTGTAGGCACAAGTGTAAATCCAAAATGGAATCTTGAAAATCTGGATTTAAGATTCAGGATTCTCTTGAAGATTGGGAAAATGGACAAATTCGTGCAGCTGGGGTGAGCGCTTTTGGTTTTGGAGGAACAAATGCCCACGTAATTTTGGAAGAGTATAAACCTGCCGGAAAAAAGTCAGAGGAGCGCATTCTACAAAAACCACGTTTTAAACAGCAGAAATTTACATTTGACATTTTCCCCGGATTAAAACCTGCATTTGAGTCTTTGTATTCAGTAAAGTGGAATGAAGCTGATCTTAAAAAATCTGACTCTATAAAACATCCGGATTTTTGGCTGATTTATTGCAGCAATGAACATTTAACATTAAAAGAAAAAATCACTGAAGAAGGTATTAAGTGTTACTCGATTCTGTCCGGCACTGCATATTCCCGCTTAAATGAAGATACGTTTACGATAAATAACTCAGATGAAAATCATTTAAGATGGTTTTTTGAAGGATTGGACAAATCAAAATCTTATGGGATTGTATTTATTCCAGACTTTGAAAAGGAAATTTCTTCTGATAAAACTATAACACAACTCCTGCATTTTAAAAGTCTCTTCAATAATTCAATCCGATACCTTTCAGAACCTATATTTTGGTGTATTACTTCCAATGCTTTTAAAATTTACCCACATGAAGAAAGTTCAGCTTTTCAGCATTCTGTAGCAACAGCTATGGGCTCCGCAATGAATGAAAATGTGGGATTATACGGTGGAATCATCGACATTGAAGGAGATAGTATTTCTGAAAACACCGATCTTATAGCTCAAAATATTTACCAGATTCATAATCATCCTATTGTTGTAAGAAACAAAAAATTTTATTTTCCCTCACTATTTCCGGTAAACATATCTAATGGAAAACAATTGAAATTAAAAATGGAGGAGTATATGTAATTATCGGTGGCTCTTCCGGTGTCGGGGAAGAACTAGCAAAGTTCCTGAAGCACAAACACCATTGCAAAATAATAATTACAGGAACACGAGCGGTAGAGAAGTTATCTGATCAACTTAAATCACTGTTAAGTAATTCTTTTCACTACTTCCAGATTTCAGTATTGGAAAGAGATAAAGTACAGTCGCTATTTGAGGATATAAATTTAAAATATAACGAAATCAATGGAATTGTGTTTTCAGCCGGTTTAATAAATTACGGCACATTTAATTCGATGAGCGATACTGACTTTGAAAAAACGCTTGCCATCAAAATCAAAGGAATTAATATTCTGCATGATGTAGTTAAAAATCTCAGGATTGACTTTGTTTACATGATTTCATCTGTTTCAGGTTTATCTCCTTATCTGGCGTCTGGTATGTCAGGTTATGGGGCTGCAAACGCGTATTTGGATACATATGCCGAACAATGTTCTTCAACTTCGACACCATGGATTTCTGTTGCGTGGAGTATTTGGGAAGAAACAGGAATGTCAAAAAACCTGAATTTCCCTAAGGATTTATCAATGACTCCTATCTGTTTAACCTTAGCATTTGAACTATTTGAAAAATCAATTGGTGCCGGACAGTCAAACCTTGTTGCAATAGATAAGCTTGATGCTTCAAAATTTACTTTTCACTGGGTAGAAAGAAAATTAAAGATGTATGATTACAATCCTAATCCGCCATTTGAAAAAGAAATAATTCAACCAAAACCTAACACTCAAAACTTCAAATTTATTATTACTCAGCTAATTTCAGAAGCGACGCAAATTCAGATTTCCGAAATTAATGAAGATGAATCCTTTTCCAGTCTTGGACTTGATTCCATTAGTGCTTTAGACATTGTGGGACAATTGGAAAAAGAATATCAATTTACTCTAAACCCTACCCTACTCTATGAGTATGACAGTATTTCAAGGCTTTCCGAGTATTTTTCAAATTTAAATGTTAGCCAGGAACATAAAAGTTTTGTACTGCTACCCACTCAAAAAGCTTTTTATTCTAATCAGGTGTTTTACCCAGAATCTCCCTGCAACAGTTTAGTGAAAATTACTTTTGAAAAGCAGCTTGATTCTTTACTACTTCAAAATCCTGGGATTTCCTTTCAAGAAAACACGAATCCTTGCGTCTAATGTTTGAAATGACTGACAATGGTCCCGAGCAGAGCGTAGCAGATTTCTCTTCAGTTAAAATTGAATATCTCAAGATTGAAAATAAAACTGATTCGGCAGAATTGATTTTTGACATTGAAAATAAGATGTTGCATAGGGTCTATCAATTAGACCGCTATCCCTTGTATGATTTATGCTATATCGAAATAGGACAATCTGATTCAGTCCTTATATTTAATGCCCACCATATTATAACGGATGCCTGGAGCATGGCGGTGCTATTGAAGGAACTTATTGGAATTTATAATTCGATTTCTGCCGGACAAACACCGGATAACGAATCCACACCCTTGTTTTCGGACTACGTCAGTGAAATGAATTCTAAAAAACAAATTGAAAACAAGGATGGCACAGAATACTTGCTGAATGAATTAAATGGATTTAAGCCCATTGAAATTTCGAAAAACAATGACTTAAGCGATGTGAGCGGAGTTGAAACACGCGCATATCAGATTGTTTTAGATAAAAACACAACCAACGCCATTGAAAGTAAAGCAAAGCGAGAAAGAGTTTCACTTTTTCATTTACTTATTTCAGCTTATTATAAAGTCCTGCAGAAGAATTTAGGGCAGAATGATTTGATGATCAGGGTGGCTACCGCAAACCGTGAACGTTCATTCAGCAATATTCAAAACTTAACAGGATGTATAGCCGATTCAATTCCACTTCGCATGCATGTATGTGAAAAAGACGGATTAATTGAAATTAGCAGGAAGGTTAAAGAAAAACTACATCAAGCTCAAAAATTCAGTTCAATAGCTTCAATAGAATATGCGGGTTTATTGAATTCTAGAACCCAAAGAGGCCCGGCTGGAATTACACCCTTTGGAATTAGTTACCTTAACACAGAATATTTTTTCCGGGATGACACAACTAAATATCCTAAATTTGAAACTCGCGCAGCCCTGCCTTTTACTGATTTGTCGTTAATTTGTCTTAAACAAAATTCAGGTCTGTCAATCACGTGGAATTTTTCAACTGATTGCTTTTCAGCTCAATCAATAAAAGAGCTTAATGATGCTTACTTGCAAATATTGCTGGATGAAAACAAGGAAATAAATCCGGACGAAGGAACTAAGGAAACAGAAGGATTGGAATTGCCTCAAATGGAATGTTTCCCAAATCAAAAACTACTTCACGAAAAAGTATTTACTGCTTGTGATTTATACCAAGAAAAAATTGCCATTACGGATCAATTGAATACTATAACTTTTTCAGAAATTAAAGCAAAAAGTATTCAAATAGCCAACGCAATTATTCAATCAAAAAATGTAAAAAAGGAAGTTATTGGAGTTCTGGAATATCCTGGAATCAGCGCAACAACAAGTATTTTGGCGATTCTTGCTTCAGGAAATGCATGGGTCCCTCTCGACCCTGATTGGCCGGTTGAAAGAATCAAAGAAATTGCAGTACACTCAGGAATAGAAATACTATTAACTTCTACTGCACATTTGAATCAACTAAATACAAATGGACCTGAATTCAATCAAATAAAGTACATCATGCTTTCTGAAGAATCAGAAACTGAAAATTTAATTTCAAAAGGCTCTAAAATACTTTCTTTTCAAAAGGAATCGAATGAAATACTCCTTCCTTTAACCAAAAGTGTTACTCCTGATAGTTTGGCTTACGTCATGTACACTTCCGGAACAACAGGTACTCCAAAGGGAGTGATGGTGCACCACAGAGCAATAGAAATATTTTTATCCTGGATATCGGAAGAATTTCAAATCACATGCAAAGATAAATTTATACAGACCTCATCACTGGGTTTTGGTGGATCCATTCGCCAGATATTCTCAACCCTCTTAGCAGGAGGAGAAATTCATCCAATAAACCGTTTTGATTTAAAAGATCCTGAATCACTTCTTCAATTTTTAGTTGACAAAGAGATTACAATTTTAAATACTGTGCCTTCAGTTCTAAACAGCCTTTGCGAATACATTGAACAATTGAGTCCCAAAGATAAATATCCGAATCCTGAAAAATTGCGCTTATTGTTAATTGGCGGAGAAATTTTGCCAGTAAAACTAATTGAAAGATGGAAAAAGCATTTCGGAAATACCATGCGAATTGTAAATTTATATGGTTCAACAGAGACCCTCGTAAATGCAACATTTCATGAAATAAAAAAGGATTTGGAGTACTCGAATGGAATACCTGTTGGTTTTCCAAGAAATGGTGTTCATGTCATATTGTTGGATGAAACCGGAAATCATTCAAAGGAAGGTACAAAAGGCGAACTTTATGTTGGTGGCCCGGGAATCGCTAAAGGGTATTATAAAGATTCCAATCTAACCAATGAAAGATTCTTAATACCAGGAATTAAGGGCACTGATGGAATTTATTATCGAACCGGAGATATAGGATTTAAGGATTCTTTTGGCGAATACCATTTTCTGGGAAGGAACGATAATCAAATTCAACTTTATGGGAATAGAATTGAACCAGCTGAAATAGAGGCAACCCTAACTTCTTTTGATTTAATAAATCAAGCTGCAGTATTAGACTTCCAGGAGGATAACCGTCACTGGCTTACTGCCTTTGTTGTTTTAAAAGATCCCCATTCAAAGAATGTTGAAATTGAAATCAGGAACTTTGTGGCTAAAAAATTGCCGAATTATATGGTACCACAAAAGTTTGAATTTGTAAACTTCATCCCAATAACTCAAGCAGGGAAAGTTGATCGCCTGAGTTTAAAAACTATGCAAAAGAACAATTCTCAGGCTAATAGAAACCAGAGAATTCCGACTAATACACAATTAAAAATTAAAGAAATCTGGGAGAAGGTGCTAAACATAGAAATTTCCGATCTCAATCATGATTTCTTTTCGTTGGGCGGCGATTCAATTTTGGCACTCGAAGTGATGCATCACCTAAGAAAGGAATTTCCAAACACACCAAAACCGGTTGAATTATTCAGAAAAAAAACCATAGATGATCTTGCTCGCACAATAGATCAACTAAATGTACCTATTGTTTCAAAAAGAGATAATGATCAGGGGAAAAAAACTTATAGCAAAAGCGAAATAATAACGCAATTTCCACTTTCCATTACTCAGAAAGGATTCTTTATTTTAAACAAACTAAATCCGGAAACTTCACCAAACCTGGTAGCACTGCTTCCGGTAAAAGGGAAAGTTGAACCAAATTCATTTCAAAAAGCTTTCAATTTTTTGGTTGAAAGGCATCCAATGCTCCGAACAAGATTCATACAAAAAGGACTTAACACAGTTCAGGAAGTTATTTCAGTCGATCAGGTGAAAATAGACTTTGTGGATTACTCACAAGATCATGATAGCAAAAAGAAAATCAGACAAGTATATGAAAAATATAAGAAATTGAAATTTGATCTATCAGAACCACCTTTATTTTATTTGAGTTGCTTCGCAGTTTCTGAAAATACATCAAATATATTATTGTGCATTCATCATATAATTGGTGATGCCTGGAGCATGAAAGTGCTGACGAATGAGTTATTGGAAGTATACGATCAGGTTTTGGAAAACAAAAATATATCAATTCCCAAGCTAGAATCCTCCTTTCTTAAATTAATTAATGCAGAGTCAGATAAACAGATCTTATCTACTCAACAAATTTCTAAAACCAACGATTTCTGGCAAGAAACTTTCAAGAATTTACCGAAATATGAGCTGCACGAAGACTGGCATTTAAGTGAGGAAAATGAAGGTAAAATAGTATTGGTCATTTCAAATGCTGAAAAATTAAGATTGAAAAGATTTTGCGCTAAGAATGGAATTAGTTTATTTCAGTTATTATGTGCAGTCTTCGCCCGTTCATTACTGAAAGTACTTAATTTAAGCCGGATTCTTATTAATACATCTGTAAGTGGGCGAGATTTGTCTATAGACGGCATTGAAAATATCATAGGTTGCTTTGCAAGAAGTCTACCGGTTAATGTTAAATTTAGTGAAGATAATTTATTAACTAATATAAAAGAACTTGAACTTTCATTTTTAAATTCCACTGAAAATAATACAATTCCCCCCAACGAATTAATCAAAATTTATCTGGAAAGTGGTGCTGAGTCAATGCAATCGTTATACAGATTTTTTATTTCGTATATGGATTTTTCAGCATTAAAAAACTATGAAAGCATGAACCTTGCTTTTCATTGGGATGATGCCGATTTTTTCTTTAATGCCGGAAGCGTGGAATCTGAGTTGTTCCTGGGTATAAGAGTTTCAGATAAAATTCTTATAAATTTCAATGGCATAACGAATTCGCTATTCAAAAGTGAGGTGAAAGACAGAATGAAGTTAGATTTAGATATAATAACAAGCCAGAGCGATTATTTCGAAACAATGCCTTCAACTTCAATTAATAAAAAATTAATTGATTCTGCATTAATTGCTTATTTTCCTTCTTTAGGAAGTATAACAGGTTTATTGTCTAATGGAAAATTCAGCCTTAAAATTGCTAAAGAATTTGTGAGTAAAATTCTCCCTAATCAGGAACCTCAACTTCTAGAAATTGAGACAACTCCCTTTGGAAGAACCGGTGTTGTTTTCATACCCTATTTTGCCGATCAATTGTTGAACTTGCCGCAAAACAAATTAATTGAAAGCATTATGAAAGGTGTTAAAGTTTGTGAAGATAATGGGGCAAAATACATTTCACTTGCAGGAAATTTACCTTCCAAAACCAATTATGGTTATGCGCTCATTGATGCGATAAAGAAATCTACATCGACAGATTTGCAAGCCCATATTACAACAGGACATTCCTGTACTGTAGTTGCTGTAGTTAAAACCATAGCTAAAGTGCTGAAAGAACTGGACCTTAGTATTGATAATTTGACTGTATCTGTGGCTGGGTTTGGATCTATTGGTCAGGCTTCGATAAACTTATTGCTGGCAGAAATCGGAACTCCTAAATATTTAAAAATAGCTGATTTAGCAGTTCAAATCCCCGTATTGAAAAATCCGTTAAATGAATTGAAAGCACGATTAACAAAGCGGCTGGAAGTACATCCAGTTCACAAAAACGTA
This sequence comes from Saprospiraceae bacterium, assembly GCA_016706365.1. Taxonomy (GTDB): domain Bacteria; phylum Bacteroidota; class Bacteroidia; order Chitinophagales; family Saprospiraceae; genus SLDF01. The sequence continues at coordinate 284,902 of JADJJU010000009.1, read as the reverse complement.
CCTGATGAATTCTATTCGGCTGATATTATTATAGGGGCAAGTTCGAGTGGCAAAATTCTTGAAGTTTCAAGATTAAGATCCGGAACTGTATTAGTTGATGATTCCTTCCCTCCTATCATTGATGTAAAAAAGGCCATTTTACGCATGAAAAATGAGCAGGATGTTTTAATTATAGGTGCTGGCAAATTAAGCGTGGGAGAAAAAGAAAGAAAAATAATTCAAAATTCAGTCCCCGAAAGTTGGATACAAAATATCATTAAAAAATTTGGTGATGAGGGTTTGCCAGGTTGTCAGGCTGAATCTTTACTCATGAGTTATGATAATTCTCTACCTGCAACTGTTGGTTTAGTAAGCGGAATCAATGCTTCTCACTATTGGAGAAAAGTAAATGAGTTAAACCTTGATGCTGTTGGATTTCATTTGCAAGGCTATCCTGTTGATGATTTGTTGGTGCAAAAAATTAAAAATATTTACAAAATGAAACATGGGAAAACTAGATAACAAAGTAGTATTAATTACCGGATCAACTAGTGGCATAGGTTTGGCTTCAGCTAAACTGGCCTTAAAGGAAAAAGCAGCCCGGGTAATAATTTCCAATCAAAAAGGAATTATCAATCAAGAAATAACTCGATTGATGGGTGACAATTGCGAGCTAATAAAATTGGATGTACAAAGTGAAATAGATTGGGAAGAAGCAATTAACCTGATTGATTCGAAATATGGAAGACTTGATGTACTGATAAACAATGCCGGAATTACAGGCACTAAATTAAAAAACCAGGCTCTTGGACTGGAGGAAACTAGTTTCGAAAGTTGGAAGGAGGTCTTGGGTGTTAATCTGGATGGAATTTTCCTGGGTTGTAAAGCAGCTATGAAATTAATGGCTAAATCGGAGCAGTCATCTATTATAAATGTTGGATCCCGAAGCGGCATAAGTGGCAGGCATGACAGGATTGCCTACGCTTCAAGTAAGGCAGCAATAGCAGCCCTCACAAAATCGATTGCAATTTATGCAACATCTAAAAATTATAACGTCAGATGTAATCTCGTTTTGCCCAGTACCATTTTAACACCCATGTGGGAGCCTTTATTGGAGGAAAAAGAAAATGGAAATTTTGAACTTCCAGAAAAATATTCTGAAAAAATACCGATGAAAAGATTCGGAAAACCGGAAGAAGTTGCACATGCAATAATATTCTTAGCATCCGATGAGTCAAGTTATATAACAGGTGCTGAAATAATTATTGATGGAGGAACTTCTGCATGCGATTCTCTGAGAAATTAATTTTCTCTATAAAAAAAGCGGAATTTCCCTGTTGCCGGGGCTAATGAAATTGTACTATTGCCATAAGAATCCAAATTGCATATTAATTTAATTTCCCTTTTAACATGCTCAATAACCTGTTGGGTATATTTATCTGAATTTAATTGAAGTCTGAAATGAATATCTCTATCTTTTTTCTGAACAAATTGTCCATTCACAACAGTATTTTCATATAAATGATTAGTATTAATTAACAACTGTCTTAGATAAGAAGCGTGAATTCGATTATCATTTTTGTCAATGATGTATTCTTCAATTCGCCCTCGTAAATCAATTATTTTATTTCCTTTAATTCCGCATGCACACTCTTCAAATTGAATTTTTCCAATATCACCAATATTATATTTGATAAATGGCTGGCATTCAGAATCAAAAGCAGTACCAAGAATGTTTAAATCTGCATCATTTTCTAAAAACACACTTGATTCCAAAATATGTAATCCATTATGTTCTTTGCATTCTACAGCTATAGTTCCCATTTCATTGGATGCATAAATATTAAAGACACGGGCATTAAAATAGCTTTCAATAATTTTCCTCTGACTATCAAGAAGCATTTCGCCAATGCACATGATTCCCTTAATTTTACCGGGCAGCTTAATTTTTGTTTCCTCCAGAAGGAGAGCAATTTCTGATAAAAAAGATGGAGAACTGAAGAGAATAACAGGACGATACTTTGTATAATGAGCTGCAAATATATTTGCCGTTTTCAAATTAATTTCTCTAAAAACAAAGGCAGGAGTCCCAATAAACGGGAGTAACTTAGAAATTAGATTAGATTGCTGATACATTCCTCCTTGCATACAGGCCATGTATGGTTCACCCTCCTTCCAACCAATAGTTTTGGCCACTGCAATAAATTGCATAATAAATTTCAATCCCCTGTTTTTGCCGATATAGAAATTTAATGGTGAGCCACTTGAGCCTCCTGTGCTCATAGGAAAAATGATATCTTTTTTATAAAACTTTAGAAAAACTAGAAATTTATTACTTCTTAAACTCATCAAATTATTTTCCCTTACTAATGCAGGGTTAATGAATTCAGATATGCTATTTTTGATCTGACTTTTTTGGGTTACAAATTTTAGTTCCTTAAACGTATTTATCAGGTTTGCATTATTTTCAAATTTAGGTAGATTTTCTCTGTAGTACGGTACATTTTCATGCGCACTACTTAGTAGCTTATGTAATGCAAATTGACTTCCGTCTTGTTGCAATAATAAAGTCTTAGCATATTTATTATATGCCTTTTTAAGATTTAATAAATACAAACCTGAGATAAACATCCATTTTCTTGTTATAACACGAATCATGGCCACAATAATTTGATTATAAATATAGCAATAAAATAAGCTGACTTGATTTGATGACAACCAGTAGTAAGTCAAACCCAATAACTGTTCTTGCGATAACATCCTCGAGGTGATAAAAAGGGGTACTTTACCGCGAGAAAAGTTATAAAATTTAGCCTCTTTCAAAAATCAGTAGCAATATATATCCTATTACTTATTTTATTGCTATACAACAAGATATGGCCAAATAATATCTCCTGTAATTTCATTTTATTGTCCTTGTAAATTACTTTTGATATAAGGATTTTGAAAATCACAAATTACACCTATAAAAAGATTGACTAAAACTCCATGATAATTTCAACTACTATACACAACGTGATTTTGTGGCATCATCCTGGAAATCGCTTTAATAATAATTACACTAAAAATGGATAGCACCCTTCCACGGGCTCCGCAAAAATTCTACGGACTTGATCATTTAAGAGCATTGGCAATTTTATTGGTATTCGGTTTTCATTATCAGCTGGGTTATTATGGATTCCCGGAATGGGCTAAAGAATTTGAGCAATTTGGCTGGACAGGTGTTGACTTGTTTTTTGTTTTGAGTGGCTTTTTGATTTCATCTCAGCTCTTTGCTCAGATAAAAGTGGGTAAGGAAATATCCCTGAAAGTGTTTTTCGTGAAACGATTCTTCAGAATACTTCCCATATATTTTGTGGTCGTGGCTATATATTTTTGCATCCCCTTTTTTCGTGAACAGGAGCAATTGCCTCCACTCTGGAGGTTTCTAACTTTCACTCAAAATTTTGGTCTGGACAGGGTTAATTACGGGACATTTTCTCATGCCTGGTCGCTTTGTGTGGAAGAACACTTTTATCTGTTTCTGCCTTTGATATTAGTATTTCTCACAATGTCGAATCGCTTGCACAAAGCTTACTGGATCCTTATCATTCTATTTTTAGCAGGCTTTGCCATCAGATTAATTAGCTGGCATTATTTATATCTCCCTGCTATTTCTGAAAATACTGGTCAGGGATTTTGGGGAAATACATTTACTATCCCACATACAATCGCCTGGATGGTTTGTTGGTAGGAGTTTCGATTGCAGCTATGTATCAATTTTTACCAAAGTCCTGGGAAAAAGTATCCAGGTTTGGAAATCTTCTGTTGATAGTAGGTCTTGCACTTTTAACCGTAGCCTACATTTATTGCTCCAGGCTTTCTTCCTATGAGACCTCCATTTATGGCTTCCCTTTCATTTCCATTGGTTACGGATTTCTCGTATTAGGAGCAATTTGTCCTTCAGGTATTTTATACAAATGGAACTCTCGTGTGACGACTTTAATTGCAACGCTGTCTTATGGCATTTATCTATCTCACAAAGGCGTTGTAAACATAGTTCAGGATCTGCTGACTCCCCTTGGTGTGGATAAAAACAGCAATTTGATGTTCATCATTTGCACTGCAGCATGTGTCCTGATTGCCTGGATACTCCATCAGATAATTGAAAAACCTTTTATGAAAATGCGCGACAGAATTCTCAAAAAGAAAAAACCTGCAGGCAGAATTGAAATTGTCGGAACCGCGTCTTAATCGTTTGTTATTTAGAAAAAAGAATATTTTGCAATAGAATTGCAGCACAAAATATTGTCTAAGAGTAGGGTATTTCAAATATGATTATTGATGTATTTAATTAGAACTAATTATGATAAACATTGCTCAATACGGACTAATAATCATTTTGTCAGCTGTTCTGGTATTCCACTTTTTGGTTTTACTAAAAGTAATCCCTTACAAAATTGTCTGGGGCGGACGCTTGAAATCTGATACCCAAATGTATCGGTTTGAACTGATTTCCATTTTCACAAATCTAATTTTTCTGGCAATAGTGTTCGCGTATTCAGGCATTTTGCTTTCGATTATTCCACCCAATATAATCTCCATACTGTTGTGGATAATGGCTGCCTTATTTGCACTGAATACACTTGGCAATTTAATGTCAAAGAACAAATGGGAAAAAATAATTTTTACGCCTTTGACATTTATTCTTTTCATTTTTTGTTTGATACTTGCTCTTAACTAGACAACACTAAAATAAGAGATAACATCTGTGACGGATGGTAGATACCGTGAATAAATTGGCACAGGAATTCGCAATATTAATCTTGAGAAATTTAATAAAAGGTTATGGAACGAATTAATGGAAATTATCAAAACGGCCGTAAATTCACCAAGCTCTTATTGGTGGGTCCTAAAAAAATTAAATTCTAAGTATCGGGCAACTTTGCCACAAAAGAATCAATGGCATCTGTGGTATTAACTAATCACAATTTTCTAATTGGCTGACTTGAAGATTCAATGATTTAACAAGAATAATAAGCGTTAATTTAAGTTACAATCTTACGAATCAAAAATCCAAATTCTGCTGTTGTGTGGGATAATTAATATTCAAGATGACATCTTACCAAAATGATCAGGAAATTGGCCAGTTAGAGAAACGGAAAGGTGGGTATTTCTTTCTTAAAATTGAGGCAGACATCATCTATCAATTCACAAAAAAGCGACATACCCGATTTATTTGTACACTGGAAGAAAGAGTTACCTTTCAATGTGGTCTTAACCATTTAGGAGATGGAAATTTCTTCATAATTCTATCCACTAAAAACCTAATGGCTGTTGGTAAGAAAATATGAGATAAAATCCATTTTGAGCTCAGTGAAGATCCAAATCAACTTGGAGTGGACATGCCTGAAGTTTTAGATGTGATTTTGGAACAATACAAAGAATTGAATGATATCTTTATAAGCTTAACAGATGGAAAAAAGAGAAGCGTAATTCACTCTATCAATAAAATCAAGGATATTAACAGACAAATTGAAAAAGGGATACAAATTATCAAAGACAGCCCAAATCCAAGACCAAGGAGAGAATTGTAGAGATAAGAATTAAATTAATTCAAACTTCAATAAAACAAAGCTTTAAGGTACAGACAGATTTGAAGTGTGAAATGTATCCAGACTTGTAAGTGTTTGAATAAGATTTTCTCTTTGCTCCACATTCATTTCAGCCATTAGGTCCTGAATTTGTGCAAATCCAACATAAATTTGATATAGTTTTTCCTTGCCAATTTTCGTCAGAGAAATAATCTTTTCTCTTTTATCATCCTTATTGACTTTTTCTGAAAGCAGGCCAGCTTTGATGAGCCGCTTGATGATTTCAATACCTGTAGTAGGCTCAATAATATTGGCTTCTATTGCCTCTTTTTTAGAACAGGAAGTCTTGTAATCAACATGCGATAAAATTGCGAAATCATCCTGTCCTGCCAATCCATTCCCGAGAAGAATTGGCTTTGTATAATGTCTGATAAATTTGCCTAAACGCCAAATCAAAAAAGCTGCCTCAGAACTTTTATATGCAAATTTATAATCATTAGTATTGCTCCCGAAATATTCAGATAATTCTACATCCTCCTCTCTTGCCGGCACTCCATCCTTCTCTAATAACCAATAGGCAAAACCCTTTAAATCAGCTTTGTTACTAATTTTCAGATAGTTTTCCCATTCAGAAATAAGTGGCAAATAAGATTTATCATTTTTCATGAAGTAAATATAACTATTTAGTTATTATTTTAGAACAATATTGTTTAATTAATGTTGATTGGAAAAATAATAACCATGAAAACCATCACATCAACAGTCAACACATCCAATTCTTCAGGTAAAATGAAATGGTGGCATTGCTTCATAATCCTTGTGATCGCCAATGTCATTTCAATTATTCCAGCAGGGTTTAACGGAGATGAAGCCTTTTATAATAATTTCTTACAACCTGGAATTGCACCTCCGGATTGGCTCTTTGCTCCGATGTGGTTATTCCTTAACATCACTTCATTAATCGGTTTGTATACCATTTCAAACCTACCTGTCAACACAAAAAATAGAGGATCAATAATAACCCTGGAGTATTTAGCGTGGGGTCTTTTTGCCATATTCACATTCCTCTACTTTTACTTAAAAAGTCCAATACTTGGAGCGATCGACACTGTATTGGGGTTAATAGTTGTCGTTATAGTAGTCGTCAAGAGTTATCCCATTTCCTTAAAATCATTCTGGTGCTTTTTACCAAGACTATTTTGGCTCTTACTTGCTGCTTATGTTTCGGTTTGGGTGGCTATTCACAATCAAGATATGTTGTTTAATATTGGACCATTTATTAGATAGGTTTCACAATTAAATGTATCCTTTATAAAAGTTGGTTTGATTTCTAAACAAAAGATGTCAATCAAAATTTAAATGTGCAATTCATTTATTACAAATCAATTACGTCGGGTGAAGGAAAGTGCTTCGATCGGCGCATTTTTATTGATTAAAAGATTGGGAAGACAATATTTATTGCCGGCTCCTGCAGAAGTGCCAAATATTGTAATTGCATTAGGTGATTATGTAAACAGACTTTTGGCACTTTGCTTTATCTCCTGAGTGATATATATTGCCTTTTCATTAGTTGACCTATTTTGGCTGCCTTACTTGCGCTCAATACCTTGGGCAATTTATTCATTAAAAACAAATGGGAAAAATTAATCTTCACGCCCTTGACCCTTCTGCTTTTTATCTTTTGTTTAATTCTTGCGCTGCACTAAACAGGAATTCGGTTAAAAGGAATGCATCTCAGGACTTAAATAATCTCTCCTTTTAAAAAAGATTTGGACAGTTGTTGTTAAGTAAGGCTTTTGCCAGGTTAAGCTTAATAATTAAATAACAAGCAATTAACAGGCAGGATATATACACCACATATCTTTGATTTTATTTACTTTTTGAGCAGTAGTAATGACAGAGATAATACTAACTATTGTTGCAGGATTGGTATTATTCCTCTCTGCTGTAAGCAACCTGTCAGACTCGCTGAAATCCGCCATTGGGGACGGTGCAACAAATTGGATAAAAAAATACACCTCATCGATATTCTCCAGTTTGATTGTTGGTATAATTGCTACAACTCTTTTAGACTCTTCCTCTGCCGTAATAATCATTACCATAGTTTTCGTTAATTCTAAAGTGCTGACATTTAGGCAAGCAATGGGTATCGTGCTGGGTGCAAATATAGGTACAACTGTAAGCAGCCAAATCATTGCAATGGATATTGGGAAATACTCCCCCATTTTCTTATTACTTGGATTCGTACTTCTCGTTGCAGCTAAATCTGAAAAAGTCAGCAATATTGGAAAAATAATCTTGTACTTCGGAGTCCTGTTTTTCGGGCTATACACAATGGAAAATGCAGTGGAGCCCCTGAGAGAGGAGGCTTTTTTTTCCGAATGGATGAAAAAAACTGAAAAACCCATTCGGGGTGCAATGATTGGGGCTATTGTCACAGTAGTAATTCAATCATCATCAGCAACTGTAGGTATGGCAATTATTTTAGCAAAAAAAGGTCTTTTGAGTCTGGTTGGTGGGGTCGCAGTCATGTTAGGAGCAGAATTAGGCACTTGTAGTGATACTTTATTAGCCACAATTAAAGGAAGTCGTCAGGCTCTCAAGACGGGATTATTTCACGTCACTTTCAATTTACTATCCATAATCATCGGATTAATATTTTTCTACCCATTTATTGAATTAGTTAAAACAATAAGTACAGGAGCTTCCATTGAAAGGACAGTGGCAAATGCTCACATGATTTTCAATATTTGCGGGGTTCTCATTTTTATTTGGACCATTCCGGTATTTGAAAAGCTATTAAATAAAATACTACCAGAGAAGGAAATTGAATAATATCTATTATTTCCGGGATGATGAAACTTTCGAAATTCATGATTGTCAGCTGCTTCCATCCCTTTTGATCAAATTCCTGTAAGAATTTTATTTTATATTTGATTTAAAATGTCCTGGAGGCTTCCATTAAAGCTTTCTCAAAATATTTAAACAATATATGAGTAAATACAATGCTCTGTGGGAGTATATTAAAACTAAGGATGTGCAATCATTAAAACTCTCCTTTGATGAGATTCATAATATTGCAGGAATTGCGATAGATCACTCCTTCCTGAATTATAAAAAGGAATTGCTTCAATACGGTTACAAGGTGGAAAAAATATCTTTAAAAGACAAAACTGTTCTATTTCAAAAGATTAATTTACCAATAAACAAATAAGAGGGACGAGCCCCCTCTCACTGCAACGATAATATTTAACATTTCAGAATAAAATTTAAAATCCAGAACCAGTAAATCAGTGAGGTAAAATGAATCACATCAAATTAATTGAGACAATCCTTTACGTTAACGATCAGCAGGAAAGTACATATTTTTATACAAAACTATTGCGCCAAAATCCTGATCTGAATGTTCCGGGAATGACTGAATTCATCCTTGCCGAAAACTTCAAACTAGGCTTAATGCCGAACAAAGGAATTGCTAAAATTCTTTCAGGATAGAACACCTCATCCCGATCTTGGAATCGGAATACCCCGATGTGAACTCTATTTTTATGTTGATAATATAGAACTCGAATTTGACAACGCTTTGAAAACCGGAGCCATGCTAATTAGTCCGATAAAAGAAAGGGATTGGGGTGATAGAGTATGTTATTTTGCAGATTTTGATGGCCATATTATTGCTTTTGCCAGTAAGTAGAGGACTCTGCTTGCAGAGGAAAGTAACGAATTTCAATCATGAGAATCGTTAAATAATTAAAAATATTATGAATGCTATCTCCATAATACTTATCTTTTCAATTATTGTTTTGACAATATATTTTGTAATCAAAAGCGTTGACTTTAGAAAATTCTTAACAGGAGCCTTCTTTGTAAGTGGAGGCATTCAACTTTATCTTGCTTACGCAAAGGTCTCCATCCCGCTCATAGGATCAGATATAGTGCAGAATTCTGAAGTAGGTTATATTAGAGGAGTTGTCCATCTTATTCTGTGCCTGATATGTTTTTACTTTGGCTTCATCAGGAAAACCCCAGGAACAAACTTTGAAAAAAATAATTAGAAGCGAACAGAAATGCACATTGATAGATGAAAAATGCTGACATAATATCAAAGCCTGATGAAATTTCAGTTCGGAATTAAAGAAAAAAGAAGATCTGAAGTATAAAATTATCTCTCTTTCAAATACAGTATAATGATTATACTTGTATTGCAGAGCCCAGCAAATCAAAGCAAGATGCCTTTATCGATTCTTCAAAAAAATACAAATGCTAATAAGTTACATAAGCAAAAAAGAAATTCCCAAAGGCGAAGCAGTAAAAGGAATGGAACTGAGAGAAGGCATTTTTGACCTGATAAAGAACGATTATCCGGAGTTTGACAAAGACAGTTGTATCTCAATTAATGACCTGAATACCTACAGACGTCTTTATCTTACCTCTCTGATAATTCAGGAAAAAGGCGAAGTGGCTGTGATTAACAAAGATGTGTTAGAAGCCATTAGAAGAAACGCTATTATTTCTGAAAACATTTTGAACCATGGAGAATCTGATCTCAGCTTTGGACAAAAACTTGCTGACAAAGTTGCCACTTTTGGTGGTAGCTGGACTTTTATCATCGCATTTTTTTCATTCATCCTTATTTGGATGATCATTAATATTTGGTTCTTGGCCACAAGACCTTTTGATCCCTTTCCTTTCATACTCCTTAATCTTATTCTTTCCTGTCTGGCAGCTATCCAGGCTCCAATAATTATGATGAGCCAAAACAGACAGGAACAGAAAGACCGCCTCCGTGCAGAACATGACTATAAAATCAATTTTAAAGCTGAATTTGAAATAAACCTGCTTAGTGATAAAATAGAACATCTCCTGGTTCAACAAAATAGAAAACTCTTAGAAATTCAGGAATTGCAGACAGATTATCTGGAAGACCTGATGAAAAAGATTAACAAAACTTGAACTTAGAAAATCGAAGACAAAGCTTACTCTCTTTTCTTCACTTACTTTCAGTCCGGGATGTTATGCATTGTTGGCTGTTTATTATCTGTGCAGATAATATTATGTATAGATCAAAGATTCTCGCTCTCACAAAGCATACATGATTGTCATGCTGTGTATCTGATATTGCAAATAATCACAGCATGCAATGCACCTTTGCAGATTCTAATTTTTTGAATTCAGACGGCGTAAGTCCGGTAATTTTTTTAAACTGGTTAGATAAGTGCGCTACACTACTATAATTAAGTTGCCATGCAATTTCCGAAAGAGTCAGGTTACCCAATAAAAGTAATTGCTTAACCCGTTCAATTTTTTGAATTAAAATAAAGTGCTGAATAGTACTACCCTTCACGGATGAAAAAATGCTGGAAAGATAAGTGTAGCTATAATTAAATTTTTTTGAAAGGAAATAGGAGCTTTTTAAATTGAATACTTCCTCAGGGTCTTTGATCATATCAATAATTACATTACATAATTTCTCTACCAGAATATCCTTCTTATTTTCAATCAATTCAAGATTATATTTTAATAAATATGATTTAAGCCTCCTTAGATTTTCAGTAGAAATATCACCGACAATTTCTACTTCGCCTAATTCCACTTTGGTATAATTCAAACCAATAGTATCCAATATAGCTTTCACTACAATTACACAGCATTGACTCACCATATTTTTAATCCAGAGTTTAGTTTTTATCTGATTTCCTGATTTTAGGTTGCGGGTTATAATTGGATCTTCCAGTCTTATTGCCAGCTCTGAATTCGTTTCACTTAATCTGTTATCTTCCACTATAAATTGAAAGTTACTTTCAGAGTGATAAAAATTCCTCTTTTGATTTTCCATAATGGTGTTGTTTGCAAAAGACACATTATCCAGTCATAAAAATTTGTATATCAAAGATATATATGAATGCAGGTGGAATGTTTGACGCTTGTCAATAAAATAAATGATAGTTGTCATTATCACATAAATAGAGTTCATAGATCAAAATACTTTCTGCAAATTTGTGATGATAGATCGGGGGATACTGCTCTGAAGTTCAGTGGATCATCCCGTGCTCCACTAAATAAGCCGGGATGCAGATGTTTTATTATACTAATTAAATTTTAAGTTATTATTATATACACAAAATATCCCATCTGAACAAACCATGTATTAGGTCAATTAGGAAAATTCAAACAAACAAAAGGCGAAATGAAATTAGAAGATTTTGGATATAATGGTCAGCTTGAAAATTCCGGATGGAGAATAAGCTCCGGTGATTTTGAGATTGGGAGGGTCGTTTCAGTCCATAAGGAGAGATATAAGGTTATAACAGAAAAGGGAGAAATGGAAGCAGAGCTTACTGGGAATTTACGGTTTTCATCCATTAATCGTGAGGATTTTCCTGCTGTTGGTGATTGGGTAGCATTGGCAATTTATGATGCAGGTCTATCTCTCATTCATAAAGTTTTACCAAGATCCTCGATAATTGCCAGACAGATGGTAAGCAACTCATCTGACAAACAAATAATTGCAACAAATATTGACTACGCATTATTGCTGCAGGCTGTTGACAGAGATTTTAACATCAACAGGTTGGAAAGGTACCTGACAATTTGTAATACATCTAAGGTGAGTCCCATTATAGTGCTGACTAAAATTGATTTAATAGATGAAGAGCAGATTTCGGATTTAACTAAGCGAATTAAGACCAGGATAAAAAACGTTCCTGTAATTGCAGTTAGCAATGAATCACTGGAAGGATACGATAAAATAAAATCTATAATAGAAAAAGGCAAAACATATTGCATGCTGATCTTCAGGGGTTGGCAAATCCACTTTGTTAAATAAGCTTTCCGGTAAGTCCATAATGCAGACAAATACAATTAGTAAGAGCACTGACAGAGGTAGACACATTACAAGTCACAGGCAATTAGTATTACTTGATAATGGGGGAATATTAATTGACAATCCAGGAATGAGAGAAGTAGGTATTGCGGATTCCCCAAGCGGCCTGGAAATCACTTTTGAGGCAATTTACAGACTTTCTCAAAATTGCAGGTTCAAAGACTGTACGCACACAAAATGAGATTGGTTGTTCTGTTTTGAATGCTCTGGAACAAGGAGAAATAAACAAAGCATCATATGAAAATTATATGAAAATGGAAAGAGAGAAAGCTCATTTTGAAACTTCTGTATCTGAGAAAAGAAAAAAGGACAAAGCATTTGGCAAAATGATGAAGAACTATAAAAAGACATTCAAACAAAAATGAAATGAGAATATTTTTTTTAATCATTGTAATACTACACGCTCTCATTCACTTAGCCGGATTTGTCAAAGGCTTTGGTCTGCGGGAAATAAAGGAATTGACACTGCCCATATCAAAACCCATGGGTGTATTTTGGCTAACTGCTTGTATGCTTTTAATCATTTATGGCATTTCATATTTTACAAACTCAAGATATGCCTGGCTCATGGGAATGATTGCTGTACTGATCTCGCAAATCCTTATCATAATGTTTTGGAAGGATGCAAAGTTTGGCACCATTCCAAACCTGGTAATTTTGCTGGTATCTATAGTGAGTCTGGGTTCTCATCTATTGAAAAATGTGTATTCAGATCATGTGAAGAATGATTTTATTGAAAACAACACGCTTTCCACTGATATTGTGAGCGAAAACGATATCACGCATCTGCCTGAAATAGTCCAAAAGTATCTCTATTATACCCAATCAGTGGGCCGGGAGAAGATTAAGAATTTCAGGGCAGAGTTTGTCGGAGGAATGCGTTCCGGACCAAACGATAAGTACATGAAGGTCCAATCTGTTCAATATAATTTTTACAAAAAGCCCTCCCGCTACTTTTATATGAAAGCAAGCAAAATGGGTTTACCTGCAAGCGGAATGCATATATACCACAATCAAACTGCAACTTTCGAAGTGAAAATGCTGAACTGGCTGAAGATAGTGGATGCCAGGGAGTGACAAATTGAATCAGACTGAAACAGTTACACTCTTCAATGATATGTGCTTCATTGCCCCGGCGACATTAATTGACAACAGGATAAGCTGGGAAATAAAAAACGACACCACGGTTAAAGCAATTTTTACAAATGGAAATATCCGCATAAGCGCCATATTATACTTTAAAGAAAATGGAGAATTAATAAACTTCATAAGCAATGACAGGTATGAAACTAACGGAAAAGTATACCACAATTATCCCTGGGCAACTCCTGTAGAAAATTACAAAATGATGGGCGGATATTTATTGCCGGGAAAAGCAAAACTGATATATCAGAAACCGGAAGGTGATTTTCTTTATGGAGAATTAGAATACAAAAGTGTAAAGTATAATCTGAGCGCTTTTGAAGATTAAGAATTTCAAATCTGGTAAATACAAATATTATTATGGATAAGCTGAATCATGTAAAATACGCGCTCGATCAAATCATTGGAAAAGGAAATACAGAAATTGTGGACTCTGCATTTTCAGATAATTATGTAGCACATTCAGGAGACAAAAACTATAGTGGACACAAATTTATAAAGCAATTTGCAAAACAAATCCGAACTGCTATCCCTGACATCAAAATCCTCAGTGTTGACCAATTATCTCACACGGACAATACGTTGACCTGGCAAAGGTCATTTACAGGGACGCATAAAGCAAATTTGAAAGGGATTCCTGCTTCTGATAAAAGAGTGAAGTGGCACGAAATGGTAGTGTCCCGTTTTGAGAATGAGAAAATCACCGAAGAATGGTTATTGTCAGATTTAGCAGCTCAATTAATGTTGAAACATAAGTGATCTGCCGGAAGAATTGAAAAGTCCCCACTTCCCTGATATGTAATTGATGGAACTAATTATAACTTTTAAAAACTATTTGAACACATGAATGAATACAAATTTTGTCAAAGTTGTGGCTTTCCCTTAAAGAAAGACAAGAAAGGCGGGGGTACAGAAAAAAGACGGTTCGCTCAGCAAAATGTACTGCTCCATGTGCTATGAAAATGGGGTGTTTTTGACTCCTCCTGAAATTGACACTTCTAAGAAAATGCAAAAGTATTGTATGCAGGAAATGAAGAAGGATGGAATGAATACTGTTTTTGCCTGGCTCGCTACCCGCAGCATTCCACAGCTTAAGAGATGGAAATGAACTGCTTTTTCCATCCTCTTTTTGCAAAACTGAACCAATAAACCACCGGGATGAATACAGATCAGATTATAGAATGGCTGCTGAAAGGTGATGTTTCTATTCAATACCAGGTTTACCGGGATTTGCTGGATGTGGAAAAAAAGGATCTTCAGGAAAGAATTGCAATAGAAGGCTGGGGACAAATGTTTTTATCGAAGCAAAACCCCAATGGGCATTGGGGCTTACGGTTTTACCAGCCAAAGTGGATTTCTACACATTACACGCTGCTTGACCTTCGCAATTTAAATCTTCCCCAGAATAATGAACTTGTACGGGAAACAATAGATCTGGTTTTGCAAAATGGGAAATCAGCTGATGGAGGCATTCCCCTGGGACCTTCAACATTGGAGTATAGTGATATTTGTGTGAATGGAATGTTTTTAAATTACGCTTCATATTTCAACACAGCTGAAAATCATTTACACTCAATTGTTGATTGCATTCTGGATGAGATAATGCCGGATGGTGGTTTTAATTGTTGTACCCTCCGAACCGGGGCGAAACACAGCTCATTTCACACTACTATATCGGTACTTGAAGGAATCACGGAATTCATGGTAGCTGGTCACCTGTATCGAATCGACGGAATTCGGAGTGCCATTGCAAGTGCCATTGAATTTCTCCTCCAACATCAGCTATTTATATCTGACCGAACAGGTCAAATTATTAATATGGACTTTTTGAAGCTAGCATATCCATTCAGATGGAAGTATGATATTCTCAGGGTCCTGGATTATTTTCAATATGCAGGGATTGAATGGGATGATAGATTGCATCCTGCATTAGATTTCATTCTTAAAAAGAAAAACAAAGAAGGCACCTGGAATTTACCGGCTGCACATCCTGGTCAGGTACACTTTACAATGGAAGAGGCCGGCAAAGCAAGCAGATGGAATACATTGAGAGTATTGCGAATTTTGAAGCATTTTAAGATAGAATACTTCATGTAAAAATCGAGCATTCGAAATTTATGTTTTATGAAAATAGTTGCATTACTTTTTAGTCGATTACTTCTATTTGCCTTTTTTCAAGGCCTGATTGCATTGATATTATTTTCCTGGTTCGAATCCCAAAAGTATTGGATACTTGTAGCGACGATCACAAATATCTGTTCCATTCTAATACTCAGGACATTACTAAAGAATAAAGGAATTAATCTCCTGTCAATTTTTAAATTTGATTCCACAACATTGAAAAAGGATCTGTTTATATTCCTTCTGCTTGCAAGTATCTCAATTCCTCTTGTTTTACTCCCCAGTTATTATTTGAACATATGGATCTATGGAGGATCTTCTCATTATTCAGATATAATGTTTCAGCCTATTTCAAAAGTTTTAGTTTATTTACTTCTGATAGCTTTTCCCCTTAGTATTGCCTTTGCAGAACTTGCAACATATTTCGGGTACCTGATGCCCTTGCTCAAAACTAGGTTAAAATCAAAAACATTAATCGTTCTCATTCCGGCCTTCTTTCTTTCCATTCAACATTGTACGCTACCCCTGATATTTGAACTTGATTTTATCGTGTTTCGTGCCTTAGTATTCCTCCCCTTTGCTGTCCTGCTTGGAATTTCAATATTTAAAAGACCTTCACTTTTTCCATACTTTGTGGTATTCCATGGTTTGCTGGATGCGATGACAGTGGCCATGTTGGTCAACAATATCTGATTCCTATTATATAATTGTGGATATGGTATCAAAAAAATGAAAAACACCTTTCATATATTCTTAAAGTTTATCCCTAGACCTAATGAGCTGCAGGGAACCTTGAAAAATGCATTAATTGACAAAACAGAACCGCTACCCGGAAATTTGCAACTTGGTGGATTTGAGTACCTGATATTGAAAAATTAGTGACTACTCAAAGCATCAGTATTCCGGATAACCGGAATTTCCACTAATACTCTTTCAATTGCAAATTGTCAAGGATTATTACATACCCTCACATCTCAATTTTTCATCCGTATTTTTAATAACTATCTTTGAGCGACATACACTACCGAAAGAGTATGGACTTCACTAGAAAATTGAAAGAACTGCGTTCAGAGATAAAAATGCAGAGTTGTCACTAAAGTAACCAGCAAATGAATCGAATAGTATCTATTTTAACTTATATCTCTTTTTACATTACCCTATCAGCCTCCCCGGGTAACAACATTGATACTATAAACTTTAAAGTTCAAAGTGAAGGCTACAGTCTGGATGTTCAATTAAAAAAGAAATCCTTAAATAATCAAGTTCCCGTAATCATATTCCTCGTAGGTTCGGGTGGTACTTCTTCACATAAGACTAATTATAAGGACTTTACAGCCTATTTTCTTGAGAAAACTTTCCTGGAGAATGATTTTGCTCTCGTATATTTTGATAAACGCGGAGTGGGTGAATCAGAGGGAGTTTGGTTTGAAACATCATTTGAACAAAGGGCAACTGATGCGGTCAATGTGGCATTAGCAATCAAAAAATTAGACTATATCGATCAGGACAAAATTTTCTTAATCGGGCATAGTCAGGGAGGCTGGATTGCCCAGATAGCCTTGTCTAATTATCCTGAAATATTTGCAGGCGGGGTAAGTATGGCGGGCGCTACGTTTGGCGTCAGGAAACAGCTGATCAATGACTATATGAGTAACTATATTTGTAAAAAAGGCAACTCAGAAACAAAAGCATTAAAAAGGGCAACAAAAAAGGCAAACAGGGATATAAAATTTGTCAACAGATTTGGTAAAAAAGGCAATTGGAAGCAACTTAAAATTATCCAGGACTTTGAGCCAAAAAGGTATATTTTTCATATTGAAAAGCCTTTCTTTTTTATGTTTGCAGAAAATGATGAGCTGGTAAATTCCAAATGGGCAGTAGATGAATTTCAGAATATATTCCCCAGTGGAAAACCCTCTCATTTAAAGATTTACATTGCCGCAAGTGAAACGCACTCTTTTCAAAAGGCTCATAAATGCTATGACAGAGATTGGAAAAATTATCCTTATTCCGAAGATACTCAGAAAGTACTTTTTGAATGGATAGTAGACAAGGTAAATAAGTAAAAATAAACTAAAATTAAAACCACTTCGTTTTGTTGTTTGTATCCACAAAGTCATAGTTGCAGTCTTCAGTTGTAAAACTAAATCCGCAGTTTTACTTAAATAGTCGTAATTTAGCTCTTGATGCTTAAAAGATATTTGTCAATATTAATATTATATTTTGCCCTGGCTATAATGTTGGGTCATAATTTAATACCTCATTATCACCATTATGAGCACAACGATAAAGCACATCATCACCATGAGCATGAGGGATTAGTCCGGCAGCATGATTCAGAAAATGGGGATTCAGATTGGGGACATATCTTCTCCAATTTTCAGCATGAAATATGCGGACTAAATTTTTTCATCAGCAATACTGCAGTTGATTCTCATAAAAAAAAGAACACTCAAATAACTAATCTGCATAGCCTTACTGTATTTTTTGAGCCATCAATAATGGATATCCTCCACAAATTGCCGCCGTATGTTTCAGATTTCTGCAATTCACATTATTATCTTCCTTATGGCCTGAGGGCCCCTCCCACTCTCATCGTTTAAGCTTCAATTTTCAATGAATTTTTACACTTGTCAACTCCAATGACAAGTTGGTTGCTTTTATTTCATTTCAAAAAATTAAACGATGACAAAATATATTTTTTCATTCGCAATTGTTGTACTTCTGATGTCAGAATGTGGCAACAATAAGATCGATACACATTCTCATGATGATGAGGGAACACATGAACATTCCGATGGAACACACCTGCACGAAGATGGCACTGAGCACAAAGACCATGATGATGCCGAACACAATCAGGAAGAGTTTAAGGTAGAAAGTGACAGTCCTGCAATAAACAAAGAAAAGGAACATGGGCATAGTCACGACGATGACAGCAACAAGCATTAATCAACCTAAATTTTCTCTGTATAATGAAAATAGCATCCATTTTGATGGCTGTGTTTGCTTTGTTTTTTGTGGCCTGTGCCGACAAATCTGCAGATGAGCATGGTCACGAACACGAAGCAGGCGGCTTAGAACCGATTGCGCATATTCTATACTCCGATAAAACAGAGCTTTTTGTTGAATTTATTCCTCTGATTGTCAACAGTAAAACCAATTTTGCTGCTCATTTTACCATATTAGGTGACAAATTCTTACCCTTAACTAAGGGTAAGGTTACTGTCAGTCTTATTGTAGGTGATAGCGGTATTCGCCAAAGTGCAGATTCTGCCAGTTCTCCGGGTATTTTTAAATTGGCTTTAATACCTAAAACTGCAGGAAAAGGAAAGCTTGTATTTGATATAGAAACAAAAGACTTCAATGATCAAATTGTAATTAATAATGTAACTATTTATGCTGATGAACATTCTGCATTAGACAATCAATCAGAACATGCTTCTCAAGACGAAATAAGTTATCTGAAAGAACAAGCCTGGAAATCGGAATTTGCAAATGCCCCGGTAATTAAAGGTGAATTCGCTGACATCATCAAAACATCCGGACAAATATTAGCAGCCCCCGGCGATGAAATGATGATTGCAGCCACTTCAAGCGGAATAATTAAATTTAGTGGGAGCAAAACCATTGTAGGTTCTGAAGTATCACAAAACAGGTCAATGTTTACTATTTCAGGTGGGAACCTGACCGAAAACAATCTGGATGCCAACATCAAAGAAGCGAAAGCCAATTTTGATAAAGCTAAAGCTAATTACGATCGCTCAAAAGAATTGGTGAAGGATAAAATCATTTCTGAAGCGGCCTTCTTAGAGGCGAAAAATGATTTTGAGAATACACAGTCTCTTTTGAATGCTATTTCTAAAAACTACTCAGCCTCCGGTCAAACTATTGGTTCCCCCATTAGTGGCTTTGTAAAAAACATTTTTGTAAATGAAGGACAGTATGTGGAAGCAGGAATGCCCCTGGCTGTGGTTTCAAAGAACAAAAAACTGATCTTACAGGCAAATGTTTCGCAGAAATATTTTGGCAAACTTCAAACCATATCCTCCGCGAATTTTGTACCGATTGGGTCTGATCAGGTTTTCGACACCAAAAAGTTGAACGGAAAAATTATTTCCTATGGTAAAAGCACATCAGCAAACTCAGCTTTTCTCCCAATAACCTTTGAAATTGATAATATTGGCAACCTTGTTCCCGGTTCCGCAGCGGAAATCTACCTTAAGTCCTCCCTTATTTCAAATGCATTATTATTCCGGTTTCTTCTCTTATGGAGGAACAGGAAACTTCTATGTGTTTGTGCAAACAGGAGGAGAAAGTTTTCAAAAGCGGGAAATAAAAATTGCTGCAGGTGATGGGGACTTAGTGCAAGTAATTTCAGGCCTTCAGGAAGGAGAACGTGTTGTAACAAAAGGTGCATATCAGATTAAACTTGCATCAGCTTCAGGCGAATTGCCTGCGCACGGGCATGAGCATTGAAGAAATTTTGAATGTTGAATGTTGAATGTTGAATGTTGAATGTTGAATGGAATGTTGATGTGAAAGTCATTGTGAAGAAGGATGCTGAATGTTGAATGCTCAATTGTCAAGAATAGTAATGAATTTGATGTCAATTGTGAAAGGTTGAATAATAGTCAATAGTCAATGGTGAATGGTGAATAGTGAATGTTAAATGCTGAATGTTGAATGCTTTGTGAAAAGGACGTGAATAGTCAATTGTAATAGTCAATGCGGAATAGTTAGTAATGGAATTTTGATTGTTGAAAGCTCATTTGTGAAAAGGACGTGAATAGTCAATCGTGAATAGTCAGGCAATGGTGAATGGTGAATGGTGAATGTTGAATGTTGAATGCTAATTTGTGAAAAGGACGTGAATAGTCAATTGTGAATTGTCAATCCGATGGTGCACAGTCATGGTGAATGGTGAATGTTGAATGTTGAATGCTAATTTGTGAAAAGGACGTGAATAGTCAATTGTGAATTGTCAATTTTAATACATTAAATAATAGAATTTTATGTTTCTAACTCTGAATCATCAAAAGTTGGATATTTATCAATCCACTCAACAATTAGTATTTGAATGCTATAAACTTAGCATTCAAATGCCTGCTGAAGAAAAGTTTGGCATGATTTCTCAAATTCGAAGAGCTGCATTATCGGTTCATCTCAACCTGGCAGAAGGTTCCGCCCGCAAATCAGAGCTTGAAAGAAAAAGATTTTTTGAAATATCTAGAAGCTCACTTGTCGAAATAGATGCAGCATTGGACATATCGAACACCCTTGGATACCTTGAAAAAATTGACATTGAACCGTTAGGAAAAGAATTATTGAATTGCTTCAAAATGCTAACCCAAATGATAAAATCATGAATCCAGAATAGGAAAAATCTATATCCACCCTTCAGCACCCACACTCAAACCCTCACCATTCACGATTCACGATTCACCATTCACGATACCCCATGTTAAACAAAATAATAAACTTCGCTCTCAATAACCGCTTGCTTATCGTTGTAGCCTCGGTATTATTGATTGTATTTGGCTCGCTGGTTGCAACAAGAATGGAAGTAGATGTATTTCCAGACCTTACTGCTCCGACGGTAGTTGTGCTTACTGAGGCGCATGGGATGGCTCCCGAAGAAGTTGAAAAGCTAGTTACTTTCCCTATTGAAACTTCTGTTAATGGTGCATCAAATGTTCGCAGGGTGCGTAGTTCTTCATCTGCCGGATTTTCCATTGTTTGGGTTGAGTTTGAATGGGATACAGATATCTACATAGCAAGGCAGATAGTAAATGAGAAAGTTAGTGTCATTGGAGAAAATCTGCCTGCTGGGGTTGGTAATCCAACATTGGCTCCTCAATCCAGTATTATGGGCGAAATTATGCTCATCAGTCTGACTGCCGATTCAACCAGCCAAATGGATTTGCGATCCATCGCCGACTGGACAATTCGCCCCAGATTATTAGCTACAGGAGGTGTGGCTCAGGTGAATGTAATTGGAGGAGAGTATAAGCAATATCAGGTATTAGCTTCTCCCATCAAAATGAAGCACTATAATGTTACTCTTGCAGAATTACTTAAAGCAAGCTCAGAAGCAAATGGCAATTCCTCGGGTGGATTTATTAATCAGTATGGCAATGAATACATCGTAAAAGGAATGGGAAGAACCAATTCTGTAGATGAATTGGGCAAGACCGTGATAAAAAGAGAGAATGGGAATCCGATAAAAATAGAAGATGTTGCTGACATCAAAATTGGGGCAGCGCCAAAAATTGGAGATGGTTCCTTCATGGGGGAACCTGCTGTAATTTTAACCATTGTAAAACAGCCAGCAACAAATACCCTGGAACTCACGAACAAAATAGATGAATTGATTGCCAATATGGGAGGAAACCTACCTGCTGACATTGACATCAATACCAAAATTTTCAGACAGGCAGATTTTATAAACGCTTCCATTAGTAATATTCAAAAAGTCTTGTTGGAAGGAACTGCTTTTGTGGTTATTATTCTCTTTTTATTCCTGATGAACTGGCGGGCTACAGCTATTTCTCTTGTTGCGATTCCCATTTCCTTAATCGTGGCAATTTTAACCTTAAAATGGCTTGGGTTTACCATAAATACAATGAGTCTGGGCGGTATGGCTATTGCTATTGGCGATTTGGTGGATGATGCCATAATAGATGTAGAGAATGTTTTTAAGCGCCTTAAAGAAAACGCCCGAAAACCATTGGATGAAAGAGAGCAAAAATTGAAAGTGATTTTTGACGCTTCCTTTGAAATCAGACATTCTATTATCAATGCAACTTTTATTATTATCGTTGCTTTTTTGCCATTGTTTTTCCTGTCCGGTATGGAAGGAAAATTATTAGCTCCATTAGGAATTGCTTTTATTGTTGCTCTGTTTGCTTCGCTGGTTGTTTCTATAACACTTACTCCGGTCCTCTGCAGCTATTTGCTTACCAATGATGTGATGTTACAAAAACAACGCAAGGAAAGTTGGCTGGTAGATCAATTACAGAAAATTTATTACCGGCTGTTGCTGAAAGCTATGCTGTGGAAAAAAACTGTAGTACTCTCCAGTATTGTGCTATTGATCCTATCACTATTGGCATTCACACAATTAGGAAGGAGTTTCCTCCCGGAATTCAACGAAGGATCACTTGTAATAACTGCAGTGAGTTTACCGGGAATTTCATTAATGGAGAGCAATAAAATTGGAAAAAGCATAGAAAATGAATTACTGACTATTCCGGAAATCAACATTACCACAAGGAGAACAGGAAGGGCAGAACTGGATGCACATGCCCAGGGTGTGAATTCTTCTGAAATTGAAGTTCCTTTCATTTTAGAAGACAGAAGCCGGGAGAAGTTCATGGAAGAAGTCAGAGCAAAATTATCTGGTTTATCCGGTGTGAATATCACTATTGGCCAACCAATTGGACATCGTATAGATCATATTCTTTCAGGAACCCGCGCCAATATTGCCATAAAGATTTTTGGTAATGATTTGAACAGACTTTTTTCGATTTCCAACCAGATCAAAAATGAAATTCAATCAGTGGAGGGCCTGGTAGATATTTCTGTGGAGCAGCAAATAGAAATTCCTCAAATTCAAATTAAAGCAAATCGGGAATTACTCAATCATTATGGAATTACCATGGGTGCATTTAATGAGTTTGTAGATGCTGCACTTGCGGGGGAAAAAGTATCTGATGTCTATGAAGGATCAAAAACCTTTGATTTAATAGTGAGATTGGATGAAAGTAGCAGAAGCAAAATTGAAGATTTGCAACATGTCCTCATAGATTCCGAAGATGGGCAGAAAATACCACTTCATTATGTTGCAGACGTGATCAGTACTTCGGGTCCAAACACTATAAACCGAGAAAATGTAGCACGAAAAACTGTAGTATCAGCTAATGTTGTCAATCGGGACCAAAAAAGTGCAGTAGAGGAAATTCAAAAATTAATTAATGAAAAAATCCAACTCCCTGAAGGGTATCATGTAGAATATGGTGGCCAGTTTGAAGCAGAAGCAGAAGCTTCCAGGACCTTGATGCTTACTTCATTACTTTCCCTATTAGTAATTTTTTTATTGCTGTATCAGGAGTTTAAAGATGTGAAAACTTCAGGTATCATTTTATTAAATCTTCCCTTAGCATTAATTGGTGGAATATTCAGTATTTATTTTACAAGTGGCATTTTAAGTATTCCGGCAATTATTGGATTTATTACTCTATTTGGAATAGCTACACGAAATGGGATTTTGTTAGTATCTCATTATAAGACTTTGCAAGATGAAGGAATGAATTTATATGATACCATCATTCAGGGTTCAAAAGACCGTCTAAGTCCAATTCTAATGACTGCTTTAACAGCAGGTTTAGCGTTAATTCCACTAGCCATTGCAGGGGATTTGCCTGGAAATGAAATACAAAGTCCGATGGCTAAAGTAATTCTGGGCGGACTATTCACATCTACACTACTTAATATTTTCATAGTTCCGGTAGTCTACTTTCTCGCGAATCACAAATCGAAAATCTAAATTTTGAATGTTAAATTTTAAATTAAAATCATGAAAAGGTTCAAAATTATTTCACTCCCTATGAATGCATTCAAAATTCAACATTTAACATTCATAATTCCTTTACTGCTCTTTGTATCAAATGGATTCACTCAAACACCTGTAGATTCTGTTCTGGTAAACATCACTAAAAACAACAAATCCATCATTGCCAATTCAACTTATTGGGAAGCGAAAAAACTGGAATATAAAACCGGCTTGACTCCTTATAATCCAAGAGTGGATTATGATTTTCTAATTGGTACACCTGCGAACGCTGGAAATCAAACAGATTTTACAGTAACACAATCTTTCGATTTTCCGACAGTATATACCAGAAAAAAACTGCTCTCCAATGAGCAAAGTAAGCAAGCTGAATTTCAGTTAAGCGCCAGCAGGCAGGAAATATTATTGGAAGCGAAATTGATTAGTATAGAACTGGTTTACAGGAATAAACTCAATTCGGAATTGAGTATGCGCAAGCAAAATACAGAAAAATGGCTTGCTGCTTTTCAGACAAGTTTAGATAAAGGTCAAGGCAATATAATGGATGTTAATAAGGCCAGATTACAGCTTATAGAAACTAATACAAACTACAGGGAAAATATAATAATAATCAATCAGCTGAATCAAAAATTGACAGAATTTAACGGAGGTATACCGATTCAATTCACAGACACAGCTTATACCCGTTTACAGCAAGTTCCTGATTTTGAATCATTAATAAATGCAATTGTTGGAAATGACCCTCTGAGAAAATTTCTGGAGCAGGAAAAAGTGATAGGACGAAATGAAATATCATTATCTAAAGCCATGACCCTGCCAAAAATCGAAGCTGGCTATCACTTTCAGGCTATTTTGGGACAACAATTTAATGGGGTGCATCTGGGTATGACTATTCCACTTTGGGAAAACAAAAACCTGGTCAAAACCAAACAAGCTGAATTGATAATGCATGAAGCCAATCTCCAGGATTACATGAACGAACACTACCATGAAATCCGGCAAAAATATGATAGAATGATCAGTCTAAATGCTCTATTAGAGGAATACCGTACTTTATTTTCAACTTTAAATAATGTAGAACTTCTGGATAAATCTCTGTCATTTGGCCAAATTACAACCATTGAGTATTTTTTGGAAATGAGCTTTTATTATGAAGCAATAAATAGTTATTTGAAAACAGAGATGGAGTACAGAAAATTAATGGCAGAACTATTGAAATATCAGCTATGATAATTGGCAATGCTTTTACTTTACTAAATTTAAAATGGACTTTTCAATCATATCTTTTTACATTGGTAAGCCGTAGAAAAAGAGCATAACTATGAATTTAGTCACAATTGAAACCAGCAGATTATTGTTAAAAGGATTTTCTCCTGAAGACATGAATTATATTTTTGATACTCTGTCAAAGCTGGAAATTATGAAGCTGCTGGGCCATCGATCAGAAGAAGATTACATCAAAGAAGAGTTCAAGCATAAGAAGGGATATGCCAGCTACAACAGGAGTTTTAAGCTCTTTTTACTTACTGATAAAGAATCCGGAATAATAATTGGCCGCTGCGGAATTCATAATTGGAGTGAGGAGGATAGACGAGCTGAAATTGGGTATGTAATGGTAGATGATGACTTTAAAAAACAGGGTTTTATGAGTGAGGCAGTGGAGGCAATCATTGACTATGGATTCAAGGATTTGAAGCTAAACAGACTTGAGGCAATTGTCCGGGTTGGAAATTTTCCTTCTATAAAATTATTAGAAAAGAATAAATTCATCAAGGAAGGTATCATGAGACAGCATACTAGAGTTGATGCTAAATTTGAGGACTCTTTTTTGTATTCCAGGTTGTTTAATGAATACGAAGAAGGGCAGCCAACAGCGCAATAATTAATGATCCGGCGGGCAAAATAGGCAGGTTTCATTATATTCATACTCTTATTAGTTTCCTTCTAACAAAACCCAAATAAGATGTCGAAAAAAGCGGTGCTTGTAGCGTTTGATAAATTCACGGATGTGGATATTTTTTACCCTAGGATTTGCTAAACCGGGTAAAATTACGGGACAAGAATTTCAGGTTAAAATTGTTGGTACTCAGCTTTCGCATAAATCTGTATGCGGGCTGGATTTGATTACTCATGGACTGATCGAGGAATGTAATGATGCAGATTTTGTGTTTTTTGGCAGCGGTCCCGGGACGAGAATTCTTATTGAAGACAAAGATTACCTAAGTCGTTTCCAGCTGGATCCTGATAAGCAAATCATCTGCTCAATGTGTTCAGGTGCATTAATTATTGCTGCACTTGGACACCTTAATGGTCTATCTGCAACCACCTACCCTACTGCATTTGAAAAATTAAAGAGCTTTGGTATTGAAGTTATTGAGGATACACATTTGGTTACACATAGAAATATTGGAACCGCAGCGGGTTGTCTGGCAGCAGTAGATCTGATATCCTGGGCAGTAGAAAAAATGTATGACAAGAAAATGAGTGACGATATTATTGCCTCAGTGTTACCCGTTGGTCAGGGACAAGTTTGTATTTATCCATAGTTAGAAAGTAGAATTCAATATCGCTTACATTGCCTTTAATTTTTGTTTGAATTGTGGTCATTAGCGGCCTTTACCGTGGAATGAAAAAGGTCGTCTGAAACCGGTAATTATCACAAATTTGATCTTCTGAACATATATTTTATTCCTGTCGCGACTTTTGGGGGTGTTTTTAGTGTAAATTGCTATTCGTAACTCAACGTCAAGGCATTTTTTGATCTTGATGTTGTCAAAACTTACCAGACATGAAAAGAAGTATTCCCTGGCTTGCAATTCTGTTAATTTCAGTTTCAACATTCAATTGTAAAAACGAAAATTCTGAGAGAGCCGTGCAACTAGATAATATAGGTCTCATTCGCGGAGAAATCAAACTATGTGGTGGAATGGAGTTTGGGGTAGTAAATTTTTCAGCATCATGTAATAGTGATTCAAGAGAGCCATTCAATCTGGGTATTTCTCTTCTGCACTCATTTGAATATGAAGAAGCAGAGAAGTCGTTCGCAAAGGCAATTGATGCCGATCCGGATTGTGTCATGGCTTACTGGGGTGTGGCGATGAGTAACTTTCACGCACTTTGGAACCAACAAGGCACTAAACATCTTGAGAAAGGATCCAAAATATTGGAAATAGCACAGTCACTACCTAAGACTGACAGGGGAACAGGATTATTTGAATGCGATACACGCTTTTTATAAAGATTGGGAGACGCTCGATCTCAGCACCAGAAAATCATTATTTGAAAACAAAATGGAACAACTTTATCTGAAGTATCCTGATGATACAGAAGCTGCCATTTTTTATGCCTTAGCTCTTAATACAATTGCAAACCCGGCCGACAAAACTTATAAAAATCAAAAGAAAGCAGGCAATATACTGGAATCTCTAATGCCGGACCAACCCGATCATCCCGGAATTTTGCATTATATCATTCACACCTATGATTATCCGGAACTGGCATCTTTGGCTTTACCTACAGCCCGAAAATATGCTTCAGTCGCTCCTTCCTCAGCTCACGCGCAACATATGCCATCGCATATTTTTACCAGGCTTGGCTTATGGGACGAATCTATACAATCGAATATCAATTCCACTGCATCTGCACTTTGTTACAGTCAAAGTATAGATTCAAGCGCACACTGGGATGAAGAACTCCATGGCATGGATTATCTCGTGTATGCATATCTCCAGATTGGTGATAACGATAAGGCAATTGAACAGATGAATTATCTGCTTTCATTTAAAAAAATATTTCCGGTAAATTTCAAAGTGGCTTATTCAATCGCGGCAATTCCGGCCAGGATTGCTTTGGAAAATAAAAATTGGAAGGAGGCGGCAAACCTGGAATTTCCATCAATTGTAAAAAATTGGGACGATTTTCCCTGGGAGAAATCAATTATAAACTTCAGCAGGGCTTTGGGCTCAGTTCGTTCAGGAGATGTGGCAGCCGCCAATAAGGAACTAAGTATACTTAAGGAATCTCATCAGAAGCTACTGGACGTCAAAGATACCTACAAAGCCAATCAGGTTAAGATTCAGATCAAATCTATAGAGGCCTGGATATCATTTAGAAATGGAGAATCCGAAAAGGCTCTGGTTTTGATGAAAGAAGCATCTGAAATGGAATACAAAACCGGTAAGCATCCGGTCACACCTTCGGAAGTCATTCCGGCCGGAGAACTTCTGGGCGATTTATATTTGGAAATGGGCAATCCTTCAAAAGCGCTTGAAGCATATGAATTTGATCTAAAGCAACATCCAAACAGATTTAATGGGCTTTATGGAGCTAGTCAAGCTGCCTTAGCAATGAATGATAAAACGAGTGCCAATAAGTATTTCCAACTATTAATTAATCAGAGCATAAATGCCAGCGATAGAGAAGAGTTAAAGGAGGCCAAAAAATCAGTTCATGAAAAAGCGGACAATTTCTAATATTAAGAAAAATGAAATTCTGAAAATTGATACGCTGGAGATGTTCGAGCGTTTGATCAACCTGGATTCAAAATCTTATGACATTGATTTGATGGTTATGCCCGGAACACTTGAAGATAAACATAAGAATTGCGATAGTATCCCAGCACTCAGAAGGCAATTCAACCTGATTTATTTATTGCTGGACGGGGAACATGATGTAAAGTTGGGAGCAGACAATTTGCAATTAAATCAAAATGATCTTGTTATAGTTCCTGAAAACATGCTATATGCCAGTGATCATATAAAGAATTGTAAAGGCTATTGTATTCATTTTAAATCCGAATTTCTTACGCATTCTCTTTCCAGGCCATTTAATGAAGAATTTCCTTTTTTCGACTTTGATGCGCCACATATTGTTAATCTGAACCAAAGTGAAAGTGAAGCCATACAAACCGCTTTTAAAAACATTATCGCGGAATATGAACGCCCTTCATTTGAACGAAACTTTTTGCTTAGCAACATGATTATCATTTTGCTTTTAAGAGTTCGGGAAATATATCGGATTCATGTAAAGGAAATGAGAAAAAATTTGAGCCGATCCGAACAATTAGCTAATCAGTTTAAACTGCTGGTTGAAAAATATTTTCTAAGATACAGGTCTGTAAATGATTATGCTGAGATGCTTCATATTTCCTCAAGGCATCTCTCTGAGGTGGTGAGTAAGACTTTCGGGCGCGCACCATTAAAGATTATTCACGATATTCTGCTATTGGAAGCAAAAGTTCAACTTATTTCAACCGATAAATCTATTTCGGAAATTGCTTATCAGATGAATTTTGATGATCAGCCGCATTTCACGCATTTTATAAAAAATCGAACTGGCCTGTCACCCCTGGAACTTCGCAAAAAAAGGTGATTTTGTACATACATTGCCGAATAATTTACAATGCCAACTCAGCATTTCTGTTTCTATTTGTATTGTAATTAAAATACAAATACAATGGAAAAAAATTTAACTGAAATGCAGAAAGCAGAATGGAAAAACTTCAATAATCCGGATGAGGTCCGGGAATTTCCAAAAGGAAGACTTGAGCTCATAAAAATCGGAGGAGCAACAATTGGCAGAGGTATTTTTGAACCCGGATGGCGCTGGGAAACATCCGTTCAACCACTTGCTAAAACTCATAGCTGCGAAGCTCCCCATTTTCAGTATCATGTATCAGGAATCCTACATGTAGTCATGGATGATGGGACAGAATTCGACTGCAAGCCCGGAGATGTATCGCTTCTGCCATCAGGACATGATGCATGGACGGTGGGCGATGAACCCGCAGTAGTAATTGATTTTCAGGGAATGATTGATTATGCCAAACATTTGTAAACGGAATATCAGAAAGATTAATGTCAGATTACTGGATGAATCATAGGGTTTTATTTCAACCCGGGGAAGGATTTTTTCTTCCCCCTTTTATATAGTAATCTTTCAACATGAGTTCCTGCCCATTTTACTCCTTGAAATATATCCACTCAGAAAAAATGTAACACAACAAAACCGGCTCTTTTAATATTCATTGTCTTTGAAAGATTTACATCCACAAGGTGAATACCAGGGATGATAATGTGCAGGATAACTTCAGGGGCAAAGATGGCCTGGAAAACTTAAGATAGAGCATGGTAGGAATCATTTTCCCTCATCAATTATTTGAAGACAATATTCTCATTTCCAGGTGCAAAACCATTTACCTGGTCGAAGAGTGGCTGTACTTTAAACAATTCAAATTCCACAAAAGGAAAATTGCTTTCCACAGGGCCAGCATGAAATTCTATGAAAACTATCTACAATTAAAAGAGATTGAAGTTGTATATATTGATTCACAGAATGAGCTTTCAGATGTCAGGAAGCTGCTTCCCTATTTGAAATTGCAGGGAGTAAGTTCTATAGAATATATCGACCCAACCGATGATTGGCTGGAACAGCGAATCTCCAATTCTCGTAATACTAATCAAATTAACACTCATAAATATCCCAATCCTTCATTCTTGAATTCATCTGAAGAGAATGCTTCATTCTTCAAGAATAGAAAGAGAATGTTTCAGGCTGATTTTTACAAGTATCAGAGACAGAACAAAAATATTTTACTTGATCATCACCAAAATCCGATTGGCGGAAAATGGAGCTTTGATGAAGAAAATCGATTAAAATATCCTAAAGGGAAAGAACCGGCAGATTATAGGATGGAGAGAATTTATCAGAGCTGTTTACGAATTAAAAGGCACTGAAGAAAGAACAAAAAATTACTGGGGCTTTACCAGAAAAATTCCGGAATCATTCTGGAAAGGAAGCACCGGTATTGAGCCCATTGACCTGACAATAAAGAAAATACTGGAAACCGGATATTGTCACCACATCGAGCGTCTGATGGTTCTGGGAAATTTTATGTTGCTCTGCGAGTTTGACCCTGACGATGTGTACCGCTGGTTTATGGAATTATTTATTGATTCATATGATTGGGTTATGGTACCAAATGTCTACGGGATGAGTCAGTTTTCTGATGGTGGTTTGATGTCCACCAAGCCATATATAAGTGGAAGCAATTACCTGATGAAGATGAGCGATTACAAAAAAGGGGAATGGCAGCAAGTTTGGGATGGTTTATTCTGGAGATTTATGGATATGCATAGGGACTTCTTCCTGCAAAATCCGAGACTCGGTATGCTGATCAGAACATTTGATAAGATGGATGAATCCAGACAAAAAATCCATATTGACAATGCTGAAAAATTTCTGGCTTCCTTGTGAGTCGGGTATACTCAATTCTTTAGAATCTCCTACCTTGTGATATGGAAATGAAAACCAAAGTCACCGTAAAAAGTATCTTTCATTGTTCACTGGAAAGAGCATTTAAAACCCCGATGTTATGTGATGTTTCAAAAGTACATACAGGGTATGGTATCATGCCCAGAGTGACTCATTGCACTGATGATGCAGATTGGGGTAAACCCGGTTCCAGTAAAAAAGTGTTTGTGGCGGCTTCCTTGACACAAAAAGGCGGATTTGGTTCTGTGGATAATGTTATTGAAAGGCTTGAAAACAAGTATTGGAAAATTGAAATAAACAACTTTCAATCATGGATGCTGGGTTTTACAAAGTTTGTAGGAGAATGGAAAACCACTGAAATTGAAGAGAACAAAATTTTAGTTGAATATACTTATACACTTTATTCAGAAACTCCTCTATTATATCCTCTCAATTGGCTCTTTACCAGAACATTTTGGAAGACATACATGAAGCAGGTCATTGAAAATATAAAACAAATGGCTTATAACAATGAGCCATATCTTTATGAGTAATGAAGAGATCTTTTGAGAATATTTTGAACACTCTGAACTCCCACGCCCGGCTGTTTCGGCTGCTCTTTCACAGTGCATCCCCAAGTCTCTCAATTTCCCGGGGCTAAACTCACCCCCAACCCCTCACTTGGAAAGAGAGGGGAGTTGTGCAACTTACTTAAGGGCTGTACTCCGGAAAGGTCGGGATAGGTTTCACACCATCACCTTGAACTCCCACACCTGGCTGTTCCTTGAGGCATGAGGCTTGCAACTTGTAGCTTCTTTCCCGGCTGTTTGCTAGAGGCTAGAAGCTAGAAGCTAGTAGCAGCAGTTCAGTCACATTCCACCTCCACAAACTGAAACGCCGCCCCATCAAATAACCCAAGATCGCTCATCTTCAACGCCGGAATCACCAGCAATCCCATGAAGGAAAGAGACATATAGGGAGCACTCAATTTAGAACCTAATTCTTTTGCGGTTTGATCCAGTCTTTGGTAAGCTGCTGCTACATCTTCCGCTTTGAGGTGAGACATAATTCCTGCTATCGGCAAAGGCAAAATATCCGCGATTCCATTTTCATCCACCACACTGACGCCTCCCTGATTTTGCTGAATCACCTCAATGGCTGCACAAATGGCCTCATCATTGGCCCCAACTGCAATGATGTTGTGACAATCATGAGCAACTGAAGAAGCTATGGCTCCATAATTCAATCCAAAACCATTTATGAATCCAACTGCCGGCGCGGCTTGATTGTAGCGATTTACTACCACAATTTTCAGAATATCCTGTTCTGTATCCTGCACCCAAAAACCATCCTGAACTTTTCCTTTCATGATTTTTAATCCGGTGATCAACTCTCCATTGATAGCTTCTATGACTCGAAGAAATTCCTTTGTTTGCGAGATTTGAATATCAGATTCTTTTACTTCATTTTTGACAAAAACATTTGGAGTAGAAGTAGCCTGATATTCAATTTCTGTTCTACCACTCTGAACAATCTGTTTTCCCTTGATCCATACATCCGTAATTGTGAAATCAGCAAAATTATCCACTGCAATAAAGTCAGCATACTCCCCTTCTCTCAATAGTCCAATGGGCAATCGATAATGCTCTACAGGATTTTTACAGGCAATATTTAGTATATCCATTAATTCGTATCCATCTTTCAATGCTCTTTTTACCAGTTTATTGATATGTCCCAGTATCAGATCATCCGGATGCTTGTCATCTGAGCAAAACATCACTTTGTCAGGGTATTTTCCGATGAGACCATGCAATGCAGGATAATTTTTGGCAGCACTCCCCTCTCTGATGATGATTTTCATACCGGCTGCAATCTTATCCAGCGCTTCTTCCATTGTAAAGCATTCATGATCTGTAGAAATGCCTGCAGCTGCATATTGGGCCGCCTTCTCCCCTTTCAATCCCGGAGCGTGTCCGTCTATAGGGAGATTTCGTTTTTTAGCTTCCTGCAACTTGGCTATCACTATAGGGTCATTGAATAAAACACCCGGATAATTCATGACTTCTGAAAGATAAGTCAATCCCAATTCATCAAACATATATGCGATTTCATCTGCCAATATCTCTGCCCCTGCAGTCTCAAAGGAAGTTGCCGGTACACAGGATGGCGCTCCGAAACAAAAATGAAGCGGAGACTTTGCTGCATCTTCCAGCATAAACCTAACTCCCTCTACTCCCAGCACATTGGCAATCTCATGAGGATCAGAAACTGTGGCTACAGTCCCATGAGTCAATGCGATTCGTGCAAATTCTGCCGGAGGAAGCATAGAACTCTCGATATGAATATGGGCGTCAACGAATCCGGGTAAAACATAAGGTAAAGCTTCAGTCGACTCAATAGGTTGAACGGACGCTATCCTGTCTCCTTTGACAGAGATGATTGCAGGATAAATGCTCCTTTTGTGCAGGTCTACGATATTTGCTTTCAATTCAAATTCTTCTGTGCGCATATTCAAAGTGGTTTATATAGAATTATCTTTATATTTCAGAGTCAATGGGTCCCAGAGCGAAAACTAATAAGGGATTTCAGCATTTATATGAGAAGGTAAAATACACAAAATGGAAACAATGACAAGTGCGACTTCTCAAATTTCAAACAAGGAATTGATTGAAAAACAGAGAAAATATATTCATAGCGGAGGATTAAGATCCATCGAAGAAAGAAAACGTGTTTTACAAACTCTTCGGGATGCCATTAAATCCTATGAAGAAGCCATCATTGAAGCAGTTGCAAAAGATATGGGAAGACCTTCATTGGAAGCTTATGCCTCGGAAATCCTCTACATGTACAATGAAATTGACCATGCTATAAGGAATATCAGTAAATGGGCCAAAAAGAAAAGAGTTTCTCTGCCATGGCTGTTGATTCCCGGAAGAGCACATTTGATTCCTCAGCCATATGGTTCAGTACTGGTCATATCGCCATGGAATTATCCGGTACAGCTTTCATTGAGTCCTATCGTTGGTGCTATTGCTGCAGGAAATGCCGTCATTTTAAAGCCATCAGAAATTGGAGGATATGCAGAGGCAGTTCTCAGAGAAATGATAAATAAGACATTTCCACCTGAACTATTTCACGTGATTACGGGAGATAAGGATGTGACTATGAACCTGATTCATTCCGCGCCGGATTATATCTGTTTCACAGGAAGTCCTGCTGTTGGTAAAATCATCATGCAGGAGGCTGCAAAAAATCTGATTCCGGTCACATTGGAATTGGGAGGTAAAAGCCCTTGCATCGTTCATGATGACGTGAACATGGATGCCATCATGAACAGAATACTTTGGGGTAAATGCTTCAATGCCGGTCAGACTTGCATAGGAATTGATTATGTGCTTGTCCAGAAAAAAGTGAAAGATGCTTTTGTCAGCAAATTCATAGAATTCAAAAACAAGGCATACGGAGAAGACACGATTCAAAGTCCTGATTTTGGCAGAATCATCAATGAGAAAAACTTTGACAGAATTGCCGGAATGATTAGCGGTAATATACTATCCGGTGGCAAAACCGATCGTTCACAAAAATTCATTGACATCACTTTGATCGATGCAGATGAAAATCATCCGGCTATGCAGGAAGAAATCTTTGGACCATTAATGCCAATCCTCACATATGACATTATTGAAGAAGCCATAAATTTCATCCTCAAAAGAGAAAAACCGCTGGCTTTATATCTTTACTCTAATGATAAAGCAGTTCAGGAGAAAGTAGAAGAAAGTACTTACAGTGGATCATTGGCCATCAATAACACGCTTCTGCAAGTAGCCACTACAACTCTTCCATTCGGAGGAGTAGGCAATAGCGGTATGGGGAGTTATCACGGTAAATTCGGATTCGAGACTTTCTCTCACATGAAGCCGGTGTTGAATAAGAGTTTGAAGCTGGATTCGGATTTGCTTTATGCACCTTACAAGAATACGATGAGGAAGTTGGAGAAGTGGGCGTTGTGGTTATCGCGGTAGATATAAGATATGAGAGATAAGAGATAAGATGGAACAGCCAGGTAAGAGTTATGGGTTATGAGTTATGAATGGGTGAACAGCTGAAAGTTGAAAGTTGAAAGTTGAAAGTGAAACAGCCGGATATGAGAGATGAGATGGAACAGCAATTCTATGAAAAAAATTAAATAGTATTCGATGAATTAAAAATTCATAAAATATGGGATCGAAGTAATAGACTTCGACCATCGGGGATAAGAGTGGAGAGAAATTAGATATATATAGCCATTCAATCTTATGCTTGATTCAAAGTTGTTATTCACATGGCTGTTCTTAAATCTGAAATCTGATTTCTGAAACCACTGAAATCTGAAATCTTTTGACTTCATTTATTCCCTAGAAAATTAATAAATGATGAAAATTTCCTCCCTCACTCCACTTCCACATCAATCACCTCCGAACCCACCAAACTCAAAGGTACCACCTTATACCCTTTATGCTTCATAAGCCTCAATAAGCCAAATTTTCCTGGCAAATGTGCTGCTCCTACAGCTGCAAAGACTGAATTTACAGATGCCATTTGATCCAATCGCTCTGCCATGATAGGATTGCGGTGATTGACCATCCATTTGCGGGCAGCGCCGAGGCTCATGCGACTCTGGTGATACAAGCCCATAAGATCTTCGTCCATATAACGCTCAATCAGATTGTGGATTTGGTTCTTAAGGCGGGAGAAATTTCTGCTCATGGTTTTCAGGTCCTGAGTGCGCTCCGTAGTGCTCATGATTCCCAGTAAATCCATTTGCTCATGTACTGTCTCGAGTCCTTTCATTTCCTTTCCATGATGCTGAGCGTGATTCCATAAAAACTGATCCAGACTCTGAGCATGTTCTTTGCCCATGATAGACATGGTAATCATCTGGATGACGAAAATGGAAGGCATATTTCTATATGGATCAATATTTATAGAAAAATGCTTTTTTGTGGCTTTGACAATTCTTTCCCACTGATGATCCGAGTAACGTTCAGCTACATCTTCATCTTCACTATCACCTGCATTGGGAATGAATTGAGCAGCATCTTCAAGGTGCATTTCGGCTGCATACACATCGCATGACTCAATCAGAGGCAGTATTCCCTCAATCTTTGAGTAGATCCTCGCATCCTGAACATGCATCGTACCAAATAAATAGGACTGAATCCCTGAAGGATGTTCCAAAGACCAGGTCAAGGTTTTGTAGGTCAACATTGGAAAGTGGTAATTATAGTCTTCTTAAAATGACTGATATCAATTTACATTTTGAATTTTATAAAACTTGGTAATTATTCAATTTTCAAACAATGCAAGTTTTCGTGTATTAATTCAAATTATTGGAATTTATTACTTCTAATTCGCCTCAAGCCGGCTGGGCTTTTACTTTTTGAGATGGCAAAAAGTAAACAAAAACCATTCCCGCTGTAGAACCTAATCCTAAAAATGCGTTTTCCTTTCGCTTAGTCTGTCAAACTCGCCTTTTGCATCCCTTATTCCTGCTTAATGATTATAGGCCATCTCTATATCTGCTTGGCTTCACCTAATGCTCACACAGTGACAGCCTTGGTCGCTTCACTCAAAACCATTTTTTACGGATTATTCTCTAAGGCGGGATGTGGCAACTTCAATTACAGCTTTCGGTTTTATAATTGATTAGCTGACAATATGAAAGGAAACAACTTTCAAAAAAACCTACTCATAACCGTAAGGAAGGATTTTGGACTCTTTGACGGTGGACAATGTCATCAAAGTCTTAAGACGCTCGATTTCTTCGATTTGTGAAAGCGTCTTGAAAAGGATATGCTCGTAGGAAGGAATATCCTTTGTGATGATCTTCATAAGGAAGTCTGCTTCACCTGTGATGATATAGCATTCTACGATTTCAGGAATTTCGCGCACTTTATCAAGAAATTTGTCCAATGCATTTTCCATCTGCCAGGCTAGAGAGACAAGAACAAAAGTTTTTACATTCAGACCAATGCTCTGAGCATTGACTTGAGCATGATAGCTTTCAACTATTCCGGTTTGCTCCAATTTTTTAACTCTTTCCAGTGTTGGCGCAGGAGACAGCCCGATTTTTTTGGATAAATCCAAATTTGTAATCTTGCTGTTTTCCTGAAGTATTTTTAATATGGCAAGATCGATTTTGTCCATTTTATTATCAGCCATGTCACCAAATATTAATTTATTGTAAAAAATTTGCCAAACGCCCCTACAAAGAAAATATAATATTCCGAAGATAAGAAATATGATGCAGAAATTATTTTCAAAAGGGAACAAACAAATAAGGGTGCCACAAGGACACCCTTAAGAAAATGTTAATGCCAAATTATCTATGGGAATATTCCTAAAGTCATATAGTCACTCGCAATCTTATTCAATGCGCTTACAAATGCAGCAGTTCTGAAGTCATTGATACCCTTCTTGCGCTTGCTTACTTCCCTGATTTGTTGATAAGCAGTCACCATCGTTTCTTCCAGTCCGGAACGAACCAAATCCACCTCATCAGCACCTCTTGTAAGGAATATTCTTTCCTGAACACCAACAGTTTTACCTGTCATGCCCTCTACCATGTTCACAAGGTTGTCGTAAGTATTGTGGTTGAATCGTTTTTCCATTCTACCAAAACGCATGTGTGACAGGTTTTTCAACCACTCAAAGTAAGAAACTGTTACACCACCTGCATTCAAATACATATCCGGGATAATCACAATTCCTTTCTTCAATAATATTTCTTCAGCATCCGCAGAAATAGGACCATTTGCTGCTTCTCCTATTATTTTTGCCTTAATTCTGTCTGCATTTCCTGCATGAATTACATTTTCCAGAGCAGCTGGGACAAGTATATCGCATTCCAGTTCCAGTGCATCTTCTCTTTTTGGTAATGTCTTAGTACCCGGAAAGCCCACTATAGATCCAGTGTCCTTTCTGAATTTCAGAAGCTTTTCAACGTCGATGCCATTTTCACTATACACTGCTCCTTCATATTCTGCGACAGCTATAACCTTGACATCCCCTTCTTTTTGAGAAATGGTTCCGGTGAAGCTTCCCACATTTCCAAGACCCTGAATTACCATTGTCTTTCCTGCCAAGCCGGGAGTCAAACCAAGTGGTTTCAAGTCCTCTTTGAAGCTAAAAAATTCACGAATGCCATAATACACTCCTCTACCGGTTGCTTCCTCTCTTCCTCTGATACCATTTTGAGAAACTGGTTTGCCTGTTACACAAGCTGCGCCATCTATTTCACCATGTCTCATGGTCTGATAAGTATCAGCGATCCATGCCATTTCTCTTGCTCCTGTTCCGTAATCCGGTGCTGGCACATCTATACCCGGGCCTATGAAGTTCTTTCTGATTAATTCCGCGGTGTATCTTCTTGTGATTTTTTCCAGTTGCTTAGGTGTATAATCTCTTGGAGAAATTTTAAGACCTCCTTTTGCACCTCCAAAAGGAACATCTACAATAGCACACTTGTATGTCATAAGTGCGGCTAAGGCCATCACTTCATCCTGATTAACGTGCATGCTATAACGAATACCACCTTTGGTAGGCAGCCGGTGATGGCTATGCTGAACTCTGTAAGCTTCTATAACCTGATAATCGTTTCCAATTTTTACGGGAAAACGCATCTGATACACAGCATTACAAACTTTAATTTGCTCCAGAAGACCTTTAGGCAATCCGGTGTGTTTGGCAGCTTTATCGAAGTTGCGCTGAACACTTTCAAAAAACGAAGGGACCTGATTACTCATTCTTGATTTGTTTTTCTAAATTTTTGATTTTACGATCCAAATTATACAAGTAAATAACGATGCCAATAAAGAT
Source organism: Saprospiraceae bacterium (assembly GCA_016706365.1). Taxonomy (GTDB): domain Bacteria; phylum Bacteroidota; class Bacteroidia; order Chitinophagales; family Saprospiraceae; genus SLDF01. The sequence continues at coordinate 245,523 of JADJJU010000009.1, read as the reverse complement.
GGCAAGTATAGCTGCAACTACTACGTATAATTTTCCGGTACTTCTGAAAAAGTCATCTGTACTTCCCTGAGCCATCATCGGCAGGGTATAGAGTAGAAAAGCAGCTAAACCAAATAATCTTTTTTTCATATTGCTTAAATCGGTGCCAAAACTCGTTCAAAAAATTAAACTTACCAAATATTATTGTGGCAATATCTTAATAATTATTCCCTCAATCTGGACTCAATTCTCAATGTTCTCCATTTTAACTGTGCCATCCACACGCCCAGGAGTGTCCATCCTATTATCGCAGGATAAAATATCATTCTCATGGTGTTGTCCAGATCTTCACCTCCTAAAGCAGGATTTCCCCCATTTCCCGGGTGAAGAGATTCAGTTAGTCTTGGAATCACAAATAACAGCGGAATCATAGCCATGAAAGCAAATAAATTGTATACTGCTGAAACGCGTGCACGCCGATCCTGGTCTGTCATGGATTGTCTAAGGACAAAATAAGCAGCGTAAATCAACATACAAATGGCTGACATATTTTGCTTCACATCCCAGCTCCAGAAAGCACCCCATGGGAATTTTGCCCATATGGCTCCTGTAACAAGACCCATAATACCGAATAATACCCCTGCACTTACAAAGCCAACAGCTTTCTGATCACTGAGTTCGTCAGGCTTTCGCAGGAATTTTATTGAATGAATTACTGAACCGAGAAATAGCAGTATCATACCAAACCAAAGCGGGACATGAAAATAAGTGTTGCGAATAGTTTCAACCAAAATATTGCGGAATGGATATCTGAAATGATTCGTTTCTGTCAATTCATGGATTTTATCAACGGACCATGCTTGTTCTCCCAGTTCTACATTGACTTCTTTTTGATTGATACTCAGAGCAAATGGCCTTACGAAAGCCCCGTCAATATCAGAATCAATGACCAATGCGGTTTCAGCATACAATTGATCTACCGGAAGAGATTGTGGCAGATCGAATGTGAAGATGATTTCATTATCACTTATAATTTCCTGAGATTTTGCTCCAAGTGCATGATCGCCAGCGAGTTTGAGCCAGGCTCTTATACTTTTAGCTGAAGTAAAAAAAGTGTTATAGCCATTTGCAGAAACAGACACTGTCGTTCCGGATGCGGCATTTGAGGGGCTTACTTGTGTGATTCCTGGATTCAGTGGAACAAGTAAACCTATTAAAATGACCAGAGTCAGGATTAATACTCCCAGCCATTTCCACCAATCCTTTTTTATAGAACTCATTTGTAATATTTTAATCCTTCCACAAAAATGGAAATAAAAGTAATGTCAAGCTCAATAATAAAGCATCCAGACCCAATAAAATACCCAAATCTGACAATATAGCAGTATCCTGAATTAGACCCAGCGCATTTGCAGACAGTTTCATGATTGTCAGCAAGATCGGAATAATTACAGGAAAACCAAGAATAGCCATCAAGGTAGCCTGATTACTTCCTTTGGATGCTATTGCAGCGATAAAGGTAAAAGCAATGCTAATCCCTGCGGCCCCCACCAGAGCGGTCAGAAAGAAAAGACCCGCATCTCTTACCGGATTACCTGCCAATAATACCAAAGCCAGAAAAGCTAATCCCGTTATCATCAACAAAATCAGTAAATTGTAAATCAGCTTAGATATAATAACTGCCAGCGGCGAAACTAGCTGGTATAGATAAAGCTGTTTATCATTATTTTCTGAGACAAAACTCTTGAGAAAGGCATTCACTGCCGCGAACAGAATAATCAGCCAGAATTGCACATTCCAGACAGTTACCGGAATCTGAATAAAAGCACTATACACTATGAACACTGTAGAAAATACATATAGAAATACTCCTCCAATAGCGTACTTCTGGCGAAATTCCAGCGTAAATTCTTTTTGCAGCAGAACAAGAATGCTATTCATATTTTAAACCTCAGGACAGGCGTTTTCTAATCAGATAGTCGTAAAGAGTTGTCTCATTTCAACAGCATCTTTAGCTTGCATTCGGCCACCTAGAACAAGTCTTAATTCCCTTCTCCGTATGGCGGATTCATATATCTTCTGCTCTTCCTGGGTCAGGGGAATCACCTCACTGACTGGAATTGGTTTTTGAGTTTCATCACTAATGGCAACAAAGGTAAAATATGCATGATTGCAAAGTCTCTGGTCACTGCCTTTAATATTGGCGGCAAATACCTCTACATACACTTCTACAGATGTCGTAAATGCACGAGTAACCCTGGCAATTAAAGTCACAACATCCCCATTTTTGATAGGTCTCTGAAAGGAGACATGATCAACAGAAGCGGTGACTACATAAGCTTCACAATGCTTTCCGGCACAAATTCCTGCGACTACATCCATCCAGCGCATCAGATTGCCTCCCATAAGGTTTCCAATAGGATTGGTATCATTTGGCATAACCATTTCAGTCATGGTCGTAAGTGATTCAGCAACAGTTTTTTGTCTCATTTTAATTATTATACTAATCGAATCGGGAAGAGAGAATTATTTTATCATCACTCCATGAACATCCAAAAATGGAATTCGTGTAAAATGATCTCTTGAAATACTTCCACTGACAAAGGTGTACTTTTTGTCAAACAAATAGTTGTCATTCATAGTGAAGCTAATCCAATATTCATGTGTGATATCAAACAATTCAGTTTGGATGGCTTCAATCACAACAGTTTGCAAAGGACCTATTTCATCAAAGAAATACCGGAAAGTGCTGGTCTTCACTTTTTCATCATTTCGGAAGCCATAACCTGTGCTATTGATCAATACGTTTTTAATAGGCTCATCCTTCAAATTGATCAAATACACATCCCAGAGCAAATCATTTTCAAAATCATCTGTTCGTGGGGCCACAGCTATGGCAATATCCTCCACTTTAATAACAGGAATATCCTTTTTCATAATCTATATATTGTACTCACCTGCAAGATTTCTGTTTCAAATATCTCAGAAAAATGATGTATTAATCTTTGTTTGACAATATTCATATCCGGAGCATATCCAAGAATTGTCTCCATGCTACAAACATCTCTTTCTGCTGAATTTATGCCACATGGCACGATATTGTTGAAATGACTAAGATCCGTTTGTACATTAAATGCAAACCCATGCATTGTCACCCAGCGGCTCAGATGGACACCTATGGCACATATTTTACGTTTGGCTGGCAATTCATCATGCATTACCCAGACACCTGTATAATCAGGCTCTCTATAGCCAATTATATTCCATTCAGCCAAAGTACGCAATATGGCTTCTTCAAGAAAACGCACATATTTATGGACGTCGGTAAAAAAAGCATCCAGATCCAAAATCGGGTAACCTACAATCTGTCCAGGACCATGATAGGTAATATCTCCGCCTCTGTTGATTTTGAAAAATTCGAAGCCTTCTTTAAGTAAATCATCCTCACTTTTTAGCAGATGATCCATTTTACCGCTTTTGCCCAATGTATATACGGGAAGATGCGAGCAAATAAGAAAGAAATGATCATTGGATTCAACTCCTTCTTCAAGTTCCTGATCCACATTGCGTTTGCGGTTGATCAGATACTGATGCAATTGCTTTTGATAATCCCATGCTTCGTTGTACGAAATCAGGCCAAGATCCCTGCAATGGATTCTTCTGGATGAAAGAGTCTGCGTCATAATTTAAAAAACGCCTTAAGGCGTTGCAAAAATATACTTATAAATAGTAATCTGGTTTACTTATGTTAATTAAATAATGATAGCTATTGCTCATTGTTGTTTGAATGAGATGGATTAAACTGGATAATGATTTTATATTTGTTGTATGAGTAAGATTTCATTCAAACAGCAGGAACCGGATCTGAATATTCTGAATGCAGATATTCCAAAGGTAAAGGGCAGGCTCACAAATGAGCAAATACCGCTGCAATCCGAATATGATGAGTCAGACCTCAAAGACAAAAAGCTGCTTTCATATGTATCCGGGCTTCCACCTTTTTTAAGAGGACCTTATGGCTCAATGTATACCCAGAGACCCTGGACTATTCGCCAATATGCTGGTTTTTCTACGGCTGAATAAAGTAATAGATTCTACAAACGCAACCTTGCAGCCGGTCAAAAAGGATTGTCTGTAGCTTTCGACCTTGCTACACACAGAGGCTATGATTCTGATCATGAGCGGGTTTCAGGAGATGTAGGTAAAGCCGGGGTAGCCATTGATTCTGTGGAAGACATGAAATTACTTTTTAACGAAATCCCGCTTGACCAGATATCAGTCTCCATGACGATGAATGGTGCTGTTCTACCGATTATGGCCTTCTTTATAGTAGCAGCTGAGGAATCAGGAGTTACTCCGGCTAATTAAGTGGAACCATTCAGAATGATATTCTAAAAGAATTTATGGTTCGCAACACTTACATCTATCCTCCGCAGGCGTCTAATGAAGATCATTACCGATATATTCGGATATGCTTCAAGTAATATGCCCCAGATTCAATTCTATCAGCATCAGTGGCTATCACATGCATGAGGCAGGAGCACCAGCAGATCTTGAATTGGCTTATACTCTCGCAGATGGACTGGAATATGTGAGAGCAGGATTAAAGGCAGGTCTGGACATTGACGATTTTGCCCCCAGACTTTCATTTTTCTGGGGAATCGGCATGAATATCTTTATGGAAATTGCCAAAATGAGGGCAGCCAGGTATTTGTGGGCTAATATTATCAAGGGATTTAATCCGAAGTCAAATAAGTCCATGGCACTCCGCACCCACTCCCAGACATCAGGATGGAGCCTCACAGAGCAGGATCCATATAACAATATCGCCCGAACGGCCATCGAAGGTCTTGCTGCGGTATTTGGAGGAACCCAGTCACTGCATACCAATGCATTGGATGAAGCCATTGCATTACCGACAGATTTTTCAGCAAAAATCGCCCGTGATACTCAATTATACATTCAAAAAGAAACTGGCATTTGTTCAGCTATTGACCCCTGGGGAGGAAGCCATTATGTGGAAAGTCTCACCGAACAATTGATCAACAAAGCCTGGCAGCATATGCAGGAGATTGAAAGTTTGGGTGGAATGACCCGGGCTATTGAAAATGGATTACCAAAGCTTAAAATTGAAGAAGCTGCCGCAAGAAAGCAAGCTAAAATAGACAGCAGATCAGAAAATATTGTTGGAGTCAATGTTTTTCAAACAACTGAACATTCAACATTTGATATTTTGGAAATAGATAATTCAGCCGTAAAAGAATCTCAAATCAAGAGATTGAATGATATCAAAGAAAAGAGAGACACGGAAGGAGTGAATATCGCACTGGAAGATCTCTATCAATGTGCTAAAACCAGTAAGGGAAATTTATTGGACAAAGCTATTGTGGGTGCCAGATTGCGGGCTACACTGGGAGAGATTTCTTATGCCATGGAAAGAGCATTTGGCCGCTTCAAAGCTCAATCTCATATGATTTCAGGAGTTTATTCTAAAGAAATAGCCATGGATCCAGCATTTATCAAGGCGAGGGCATTAGCCGATGAATTTGCGCTACAGGAAGGCCGCCGTCCAAGAATCATGGTTGCTAAACTCGGGCAGGACGGCCACGATCGAGGCGCTAAAATCATCGCCACCAGTTTTGCTGACGTAGGATTCGATGTCGATATCGGCCCTTTATTCCAAACTCCCAAAGAAGCGGCCATGCAAGCCGCTGAAAATGATGTGAATATCCTCGGCGTCTCCTCCCTTGCTGCCGGCCACAAAACCTTAATTCCTGAAACTATTGAAGCCTTAAAAAACCTTGGTCGTCCTGATATTCGCGTAGTTGCTGGAGGTGTCATTCCTCAGCAGGATTATGATTTTCTGTATGATGCAGGGGTTATTGCTGTTTTTGGGCCGGGAACGGTCATTGCTGAGGCAGCGATAAAGATTTTGGAAATTTTGAATGATGAGAGATGAGTTTTGAGTTAGGAATTATGAATTATGAATTATGAATGGAACAGCCAGTTAACAACTGTCTTTTCATTTAAAATCAAGTTCAGAGTTGTAATGCAAAGGCAAATAATATTTGCCTTATGTCGTAAGACAAACAGCCACAATTCACACAAAACCATGTCCAGAGATGAAAGGAAGGGGTGAAGCTCAATTCGTCCTTCCATCACGAATGCCGGAAGGCATAGCCCGGGGTAGGTTAATACTCCCAATCGAACACCCGGAAGATGTTCAACAAAATGCCCTGCAGCCCTTGAAACAAAACAGCCGGTGTGGGTGTGTGTCAGAGTGGCTTGTGTGATTGCTAATAAATTAGCAAAACCAAAAGATAACCATTAGCAAGTCTCCGGAATTTCGATAAAATCCATTTCAGCTCATTCATTTCACTCAAAATTCCCGTCAATTATAGGAGGTCGGCCATGCTCCGCCCCAAACACTAGTACAAAGCATTGATTTTTTATAACTTCGCCGCTTCAAACCGTTCACAGCAGATTCAAATCAATCCCGCATGGAATATAGTCCAAATATTATAGAGAAACACTGGCAAGATTACTGGAAGGAAAATCAGATTTACAAAGTCAGCAACGATAGTACAAAGCCGAAGTATTATGTCCTTGACATGTTCCCATATCCTTCAGGTGCAGGGCTTCATGTAGGTCACCCTATGGGTTATATTGCAACTGATATTTTCACCCGATTTAAAAGACTAACGGGCTTCAATGTTCTGCATCCCATGGGTTATGATGCATTTGGTCTGCCGGCTGAGCAATACGCCATTCAGACCGGAGTTCATCCTGCTGACTCTACTGCAGCTAATATCGAAGGTTTCCGCAGACAGATGGACAATATCGGATTTTCATATGACTGGTCCAGACAAGTGAATACCTCAGATCCGGCTTATTACAAGTGGACGCAGTGGATATTCCTTCAATTGTTTGATCATTATTATGATACAAAATTGGACAAAGCACGGCCACTTTCTGATCTGATTAGTCATTTTGAAAAGCAGGGATCTTCAAATTTGACAGCCAGCAATTCATTTGACGGATCATTCACAGCAGATGAATGGACCTCATTTTCAGCTAAAGAAAAAGATGATGTCCTGATGAATTACCGACTGGTTTACAGGAAAGTAGGTTACGTAAACTGGTGTGAAGCACTGGGTACTGTTCTCGCAAATGATGAAGTCAAAGACGGTGTTTCGGAGCGGGGCGGATATCCGGTAATCAAAAAAGCGATGATGCAATGGTCGCTTCGAACCACAGCTTATGCTGAGAGGTTATTGAAAGGCCTGGATGATGTTGAATGGCCGGAATCTCTTAAGATCATGCAGCGCAACTGGATCGGCAGATCTGAAGGTGCAAGAGTATTTTTCCAGGTGAAAGATCATCAGGATCTCGCTATCGAGATATTTACCACCAGACCCGACACGATCTTTGGGGCTACATTCATGGTACTCGCACCTGAACACGACTGGGTTGAACGGCTCACAACTGAAGAATGTCGTGAAGGGATAGAGCAATATAAGGATTACGTGCAATCAAGAAGTGAAAGAGAAAGAGTTTCCGAAGTTAAGAAAGTCTCCGGAGCATTCACCGGATCATATGCTATTCATCCGATCAGCGGAAACGAGATTCCTGTCTGGATTTCTGAATATGTATTGAAAGATTATGGGACAGGCGCAATCATGGCAGTTCCATCAGATGATAGCAGAGACAACGCTTTTGCAAAGCATTTTAAATTGCCCATCATAGAAGTAATAGATCGTTCAGCATTCCCAAATGCCACAATGGAAGACAAAGCGGGACATTTAATTAATTCTGATTTCCTGAATGGTAAAAGTATAGTTGAGGCAATCGCTTCAGCTCTTGACTATATAGAACAAAATGAGCTGGGAACGAGACAAGTTAATTTCAGATTGAGAGATGCAAATTTCTCCCGTCAAAGATATTGGGGAGAACCCTTCCCTATCCTCTATGATCCTGAAGGAGTTGCCCATGCAGTAGATTTGGAAGATTTGCCATTAGAGCTTCCAAAATTGGATGATTTCAAACCTTCTGTTGATGGTAAAGCACCTTTAACAAAAGCATTGGAATGGCTCCATCCTATTGACGGCTGGATGAGAGAGGCAGATACTATGCCCGGTTTTGCAGGTTCTTCCTGGTATTTTCTTCGGTATATGGACCCGGAAAATCCTGAAGCTTTTGCTTCGAAACAGGCTTTGGATTACTGGCAGGATGTGGATTTGTATGTAGGTGGTGCTGAACATGCAGTTGGTCACCTTTTGTATTCCCGCACCTGGCACAAATTTTTATTTGACATCGGAAAAGTTCCAACAGCTGAACCATTCAGGAAGCTCATTAATCAGGGTATGATCCAGGGACGATCCAATTTCATCTATAGAGCAAATGACAAGTTTTTCATGGCATACCTTGAGAAAAAAGTTTTTGCGGATTTGATGGGCGATGTTGAATATATCAAAGAAACCAAATCAGATTTTGAATCTGCCACTAATTATGACTACAGTTTCAAGAACTCCAATCTGGTAATTGAAGTAACCTCATTCAAACAATCTGATAAGATTACACGAATCAGAGAAATAGCCGCTGCGAATGAAAAAAGGTTGTTAGTGATTGCAAATGAAACTATTTCCAGAAATATCAACAACCCGAGGCATATTGAAGCGATCATCAGAGAAAACTTGAATTCATCAGTGCCATTTGTAATCTCCGAATATGACAAAGAACCCGGGCAATTGTATGTATCACATAATTTAACTTACAAATACGACGAATCAAATTTTTCTGCTATCAATATTGATGTCAACTGGCTTGAAAATGATGTACTGGACATTGAAAAGGCCCTGGCATCCAATATGTACAAAAACGCAGATTTTAAACTGGATCCAAATGGTAAGTTCACATGTTCATGGGAGATCGAGAAAATGTCCAAATCCAAGTACAATGTAGTCAACCCCGATCATGTCATAGGAGAATATGGCGCGGATTGTTTCCGAATGTATGAAATGTTCCTGGGCCCTGTCGAACAATCAAAACCCTGGGATATGAATGGTATAGATGGAGTGGCGAAGTTTTTACGCAGATTCTGGAGTTTGTATGCTGGTCCGGAGGGGATTCAGGTTACGGAAGATTCTGCAACGAAGCCTGAACTGAAGATTCTGCACACTGCCATTAAAAAAGTCACTGAGGATATTGAGAAATTTTCTTTCAATACTTCTGTCAGTGCTTTCATGATTTGTGTGAATGAATTGAAAAAACTGAATTGCAGTAAAAAGGAAATCCTGGAACCTCTTGCCATATTAATAGCTCCATTTGCACCGCATTTGTCAGAAGAAATCTGGCAAAATATCTTCAAAAATGATGGAACTGTATTCGATGCCTCCTTCCCTGCTTTTGATGAGCAGTATTTGAAGGATGATGAGATTGATTATCCCTTATGCATCAATGGTAAGAAAAGGGCTATTATCAGTTTTCCCGCAGAAGAAAGCAATGCAAATATTGAAAATGCTGCTAAATCTCATCCTGATATGGAAAAATGGCTGGAAGGAAAATCCATTAGAAAGGTCATTATTGTGCCGGGAAAGATGATAAATGTGGTCGCGTAAGCAATTGTGAATTGTGAATTGTGAATTGTGAATTAAACAGCCATTCTATTCACACAATTATCATTTAAAATTGTCCGTAGGGGCAAATAAATATTTGCCCAGAATGATCACACAAACAGCCACTTAACAGGTGTACATTCACACAAATTCACATTGGGGGGAAAACAATTCTTGCTCGTACCACACAAAATGTCACACCCTATTTAAATCCAAACCTCGTATATCGGATATTCATGGAAATTATTTTGAGCAGCACCCAACCATTTAACCATATGTTAGTGTTTGGGTTATAATCATTGCTCGCCCCTGGCGTTGAAGTATTGCATTTCATTAACATAAGGGTGCTTGTCAGTTCGGCAAAAATGAGTAATATTTGCTGTTTATCCCATGAAGCAGAGCGTAGAATTGTTTTTACTGAACACTGTTCAGGTCATAATTGAGTGCATATTTAGCATGTTATATAAGTTTTTACAATCTTCTTTTTTTCTTAGAAAGTTCTTCCTGGCGCTAGTTTTGACAGGTCTAATCTGCTTGTTTTCTACTAATTCTTTATCTGCACAGAACTGTAATACTCCAACTAGCATCAGAACTGTAACAAAAGGTAAGGACTTTATTGACCTTCGATGGAATCATGATCTGGCAAACCTTGATCATTTTCAAATTAAACTTATCCATAAAACTTCAGCTCCGGATACTATAATATTTGAAAGTGATTTGAATATTTTTACTATTTATGACCTGGCCCCAGGACAGCAATATGAGGTAGAAATAAGAGCTGTATGCACAATGGGTATCACCAATCTCTCAAGATATCAATTTACAACAGTTCTGGATAATGAAGCTTCCTGTGGACTACATCTTGATATTATAGAAAGAGGTAATTTTTGTGAACTCAACCCACAATTCTTTGATATTGAAGTAACAAATGTACCAGGTACTCAATTGGGGGTTGATATCGATTTTTCTAGTATTGAGTTAATTATCCCTCACCCTACACCTTCAGATTTAAATTTTTCACTTATTTCTCCATCGGGTAAAATGGTATTGTTGAGCCAAAGCAATGGTCTTGCCAGGCAAAATTACGGTAACCCTGCTGCTCAAAACTGTGCATTACCAATTGTTTTCACGCCCTTGGCATGTAACAGTATCGTAGGGCTCTCCGGGCCTCTGACAGGAGCTGTTCTGCCAGAAGAATCTTTTATAACCTTTCAGGACAGTACCAATCCAAACGGGATATGGAAACTTCGTATTTGTGACGACTTTATAGGTGATCCGGGGTTTTTACAATATGTAAAAATAAATTTCAGCAACGATGCCTGCACTCCTAGCCCTGATGTGTATTTTACTAAAATCAATGCGGAAGAAATTGCCGTATCAATAGCCAATTTCAGTCAATGTGATTCAGTAATCGTGGAACTTGTTCCAGCAGGTAAATCTCCCGGTTTTGGATTGAATAAGGGTGATCCCGAAAATTTACTTGTACATATGCCATGTGGGATAAATCCCTATCTTATATCAGGCTTACTCCCTAATCAGGAATACACACTATATAACAGAACTCAATGCCCCGGTGATAGATTTTCTTTTAATAGTTGTGGCCTGACATTCAGCACATTGTGTCAACATGCTGATATTCAGTCAGGATTCGATAATCTGGAAGAATGCTCGGATGATTGTATCGAAGCATGCACTCTGGATAATATTTGGAGTAATCAGACAGATTCCGGATTAAAATGGCTTGTAAAATCCGGCTCAACCGATACCGATTTGACCGGACCGAACGGCGATCTCTTTGGCAGAGGAAAATATATCTATGTAGAAGCATCTGACCCTGAATGCCTTAATACAGGACCAGCAGAGATTATTTCTGAATGTTTGCATTGGGCTCCGACAGATACAGACTGCAACTTATCATTCAATTATCACATGAATGGTCCGGAATCCGGATCACTAAAATTATTAATCACAAAGGATGGAGGTTTTAACTGGGCTGCGATTTGGGAACTTGAAGGCTATCAGGGCGATCAATGGCACCGTGTCAACATTGATCTTGTGGAATATATTGGTCAGAATGTTCAGCTTAAATTCTCTGCATTGCCTCAAGGATCTTTAGGAGATGTTGCACTAGATGAAATTTCATTATTGGGAAATGTAAGTATTGTGACAGAAGAAACTGTATTTTATGCAGATCAGGATGATGATGGATTTGGTAACCCTTCAGACTCAATTTCAGTTTGTGCGCTCTTTCCACCCGAAACTTATGTAGATAATAATCTGGATTGTAATGATAATGATCCTATGATCAATCCGAGTGCAACAGAAATTCCATGTAATTTGATTGATGACAATTGCAATGGTCAGATAGATGACGTAATTGGAGGACTTAATATAGCCAGCGCAAATATTCAGGATGCTACCTGCAACGGAGTGGATGATGGAAAGATTAGTCTAGTCATTGAAGGAGGACTTCCTCCCTATGATATTTCCTGGAGCAATTCAGTTCAGAATACAAACGTACTAAGCGACCTTGCTCCTGGTTTTTATGATGTAACAATCACTGATCAAAACGATTGTGGAAGCATACTTACTAATATGTATGTTGGACTAAATACAGCTTTTCTGATTACTTTGGACAATGTCATCCCTGCCTCCTGTAGTGGTATTGAAGATGGATCACTTTCAATTTCGTTGTCAGATCAATTGCCTGCCAATTCATATACTTTCATCTGGAGCAACGGGGATACTATTCAAAATCTCAGCAATATAACAAATGGATCTTACCAGGTCACTGTTACCAATAATGATGGATGTATTGAGCTGAGTCCTATATTTAATGTAGGCTCATTGAGTTCTTTGCAATTATCACTTGAAGATGTGGAAAACATCTCCTGCCCCGGAAAGAATGATGGACGTATCAGATTAAGAGCTACAGGAGGACAGTCACCCTATCAGTATACATGGGAGCATCAGGCTGGCAATGAAAATATGATTATGAATCTAAGTCCCGGAACTTATAGTGTGACCATTAGTGACCTGCAGGGATGCAATACGACAAGAACATATGAGTTGAACGATCCTGACTCCATAGATATCCGCATCAGGACATTGGATCCTGTCACCTGCCCAGGCGCTATTAATGGTAAAATCCAGATAGAGGTCTCGGGAGGAAATTCACCGTATTCCTACACCTGGAATACATGGGAAAATGAGGACACTCTAGTCTATTACTCAAAAAACATCCTTCAGGCTCGTTCGGGTTGGTATTTTCTGACGGTGACTGATGCTGGCAGTTGCAAAAAAACCATGGATAGCATTTACGTAGGATCACCAGATCCTTTTGAATTGAATAATCTTGTAGTTTATCCAAACAGATGCCTTAGTAGTATGCAGGGTAAAATTCACTTTGATCTAAGTGGAGGTACAGCCGAGTATGTGTACCTGTGGAGCAATGGCAGCGTGGCATCAGGATTGGATTCTCTTGCAAGTGGAACTTATACTTTAACAATCAATGATCAATACAATTGCAAATTTGTCGCAGGGCCCTTTCATGTTCTAAATGAAGACAGGCCATTGGATCTGGAAGTGAACGAAATAATTGATATCCTTTGCCATTCAGATACCAGTGGTAGTATAGTCGTTGAACTTAAAGATGGAGTCTCCCCCTTTGAATTTCACTGGAGCAACGGAAGAAAAGTATCAAAACAAATATCAAGCGATTCAATATTGAACTTAGCTCAGGGGGCATATAGAATTACAATTACAGATGCTGAAGGCTGTCTGGGAATCAACCAAAATATGGTAGTAAATGGACCTGCAAACCCACTGACTTATTCAGTAGAAGAATACAAGTCGCCGATTTGCCATTCGTCCGGAGATGGTTATATTCGTTTAATAGCTATGGGAGGTACGGAGCCCTATGAATTTGAGTGGAATACGGGAACCATGGGAAATATCCTTTCCGGATTGACCGAGGGAACTTTTGATTGCAAGATAACAGATGCCAATGGCTGTGAATTGGATATCCTTCCTTTACAAATGATGCGGCCTGATTCCATTATTTATGGATTGAGTTATGATGGCAGATTATGTGCAGATAACCTGGGAACAGCGGCAATAAATGTTCAGGGTGGAATTGCACCATACGACATACATTGGACTCACAATTCTTTTACGGGCATGGGAGCAAGTATCAACAATGCCCCTTGTGGTTTTTATAGTATTGCAGTTATGGATAATGCAGGATGTGTAATGAATATTGAATTCCTGCTGGATATGACTATTGCCACAGAAAATGAGGAGACAGGGACTTCCTACAAATTATACCCGGTACCTGCAAATGATTGGATATTTCTGGAGTCAAATAATATTGAAATACAAACAGGACCTTTTCATATTTACGATGCTCAGGGTATATTAGTAAATTCCATTGCTTCAGAATCAACTGGAATATTGCCTATTGACATTTCAAAACTGCATCCCGGATATTTCAGACTTGTTTGGAATAAAAATGGCAAAGTCTTAAGTCTGCCATTCCTGGTTCATTGAATTTATCTCTTCGCTTATTATTCCAATTGTACTGGCTATTAAACTGGCTGTTATACTGGCTGTTTCCTAAACTTCTCAACTACTCAACTACTCAACTTCTCAACGCCTCCACTTCTAATTTCTTCCCCAAAGCCTTTGGGACTAAATTCAGAATTGCCTAACCTCCTGCAAACATCAGATTACAACCCCTGATATCAGATTGATCCAGCCTTCCCAGTATCTCAAATCCTCCATCCGGATAAATTCTACCAACATCATCTGTAGCAATAAATGAACATGTGTCAATATTTCCAAGATCTATGACATTGATTGCCGCCTGCTCAGAAATCTTTCCTGATGTTAAAGGATCCGTAATCTGGCGGGGATACACGCGCATCGTTGAAGTCGGATAAAAAAATCCGTTCCCGATAGAATATGCCTGAGAAAATAGCTCTGTCATTCCATATTCTGAATGAATATTGTCCAATTGAAAAGCGACTTTTAATTGACGGTGGACCTCTGATCTCACCAGTTCTTCTTTACGTCCCTTCATTCCACCTGTCTCCAGCAGAATCGTACTTTTCAATTGCATTGGCAACTTTTCAGCCCAATCCAGGAGTGCAAATGTTACTCCAATAATTAATAATTTCCTCCCATTTAGTTTTACATTTTTAATTGTCTTATTCAATGCAGCATAGTCCTCCAGAAAGAAGCTTTCAGTGTCATCGGGATTTTTACTCTGGAGCATATTGACCATAGAAATAAGTGAAGAATCGGGTCGCTCAGAATAGGAAGGTAATAATCCTATAATATTATAGTCAGAAGGATTGCCATAAAACTCCAGAAACCCTTTCAGACAAATTTCATAATACCAGTCAATGCATTTTACAAAATGCTGACTTCGCTCCATTCCCGTAGTTCCGCTGGATCGGAAAACTTCAGATGCATCCCAGGAACCAGACTTAATCTCAAAGTTTTTAAAAAAGGAAATGGGCAAAAAAGGAATGTCCTCTGCTCTGAATATTGCAGCAGTATGGACTTTAAATAAATCACAATAAATCCTGTATATGTCATTATATGTATATTGCAAATGAAATACCTCCAAAGCAAGCGAATTAAAAGCTGAAGAGTCATCTCTTGAGAGTGCTGATATTCGTTTCTTAAGTAATGGTATTTCTTTCATGAATGTGATAACAATAAACACCGCAATTTCGTTAAATGCCTGAGATGAACAAAACTATCATAATACTGGGTTGCATATTGGGCATTTTCGCCTGTATTAAACCACCTTCCTACCCTATCGAACCAGTGATAGAATTAGTTGGACTATCTAAGAATATAATTCAACAAAGCACTCTGAATGAAGATTCTATCACTATCAACTTTACATTTACTGACGGTGATGGTGATTTAGGTGATACTGATAGCATTAATATATTTGTGACAGATACCAGGCAAGATTTTATTGCTAATAAATTCAGGATACCATTTATTCCACCTGAAGGTGCCGCCAATGGTATATCCGGGGAAGTGGCAATAGTTACTTATTCGACTTGCTGCATTTTCCCAGACGGTCAGGTTCCATGTACTCCATCAACTTCCTATCCTGTGGATACATTGACCTATAAGATTCAAATAAAGGATCGGGCCGGGAATCTCTCTAATTTCATTGAGACCCCTCCGATTTATGTACTCTGTAATCAATGATGGATCCAGTCAATTTCCTTTTGATGCCATTTCAGTGATTCTGCCTCCATGCTACCAACTGAGGGATGATGATCATACAGCCATTCAGCCATTGGAGGTAAGGACATCAGGATTGACTCTATTCTTCCATCAGTATCCAGGCCAAATTTGGTCCCTTTGTCATAAACAAGATTAAATTCTGCATATCTGCCCCTGCGAATATGCTGCCATTGTTTTTGTTGTTCAGTAAATCGAAGATTCCTCTTTGGTTCTACCATTGTTTTGTAAAGTGGTGCAAATAAATATCCTACATCCAGAATGAATGCAAGCAATTGTTCTTTTGTAAGTCCTTCAGTTTCTTCATTTAGTCTGTCAAAGAAGATTCCACCTACTCCTCTTGTTTCTTTTCTATGCCGGATATAAAAATAATCGTCCGCCCATTTTTTAAATCTGGTATAATATTCATGATGATGTTTGTCGCAAACTTTTTTCAAAGCTCTGTGGAATTCACCCGCTAATACTGGATCAACATAGTGAGGAGTCAGGTCAATTCCTCCTCCAAACCACCAGGTTCCATTGCTCATTTCAAAGTACCGGATATTCATATGAATGATAGGCACATGTGGATTGGCAGGATGCAAAACGATGGAAACTCCTGAAGCAAAGAAATCTCCACTTTCAATTTTTAATGCTTGTGCAATTTTATTAGAAAGCGGACCATGAACAGCTGAGAAATTAACTCCACCTTTCTCAATGACCTTCCCCTGAATGACTCTGGTGCGTCCTCCTCCCCCTTCTTCTCTATCCCATAGATCCTGTTTGAACTTCCCATCTCCATCCAACTTCTCTAAATCTGCACAAATGCTATCCTGTACTTCTTTCAGTCTCTCTGCTATGTATAACTTGTTCATCAAATGTATTTTTTAGCTTCTGCTGTGGTTTTTGCAGCGTTTCCGATAAATATTTTATCCCCGTTGATGATGACAGGACGCTTCAGAAAAGTATATTCTTCCAGAATCAATCTCTTGTAATCCTCCTCCGTTAATTGCTTTTCATGCAAGCCCATGGACCTGTATTTCAAAGCGTTGCGGCTGAACAAAGATTCATAATTACCTGCCATTTTTTTCATTTCATCCAACTGCTCTTCTGTAATCAGTTCTGTTTTTATATCCTGCAGTTCAAAGCCCTTGCCATCATTCAATTCGGCAATAATTCTTTTTGAGGTAGAGCATGTGGACAAGTGGAATATTTTCTTCATTTAAAATTGTTTTTTGTTTTATTGAACAGTTATAGCTTCATTCATTACGAAACGACAGATCAATAGAAACTTAATTCTTCAAGTATTAAGTTGTACAATTTTATTTTACGCAATGAACTGCTCTCTTATTGCTATATTTAGGGTTTTTCTGACAGCAAACTTACATAGAATGGCTTTACAGTTTCCGGAATCGGAATTGATTTTACATAAAGATGGCAGTGTGTACCATCTTGGTTTAAGACCTGAGGAACTTGCCAACACCATCATCACTGTTGGTGATCCGGCCAGAGTAAACAGCGTAAGTAAACATTTCGATGAGATTAGTGTCATCAAACAACACCGTGAATTCATCACACATACCGGGCGCATTGGCAATCTTCCCATTAGTGTGGTCTCTACAGGCATTGGTACGGATAATATTGATATTGTACTTAATGAATTGGATGCCTTATTAAATATTGATTTTGAGACCCGGATGACCAAATCTAAGCTAACAAGCGCAAGAATCATCAGAATAGGGACGACCGGAAGTCTTCGGGAGGATTTACCTGTCGATTCCATTGTGAAAAGTGCTTTTGCTATAGGTCTGGACAATTTATTGCACTTTTATCAAAGAGAAAGCACTGCTAAAATTGATATGCTTCTGAAGGAATTTAAAGCTGCTGTACCCAAGTTGCCGGTTATGCCTTATTATTCAGAAGCGGACCCTGAGTTATTAGAGAATATAGGTCCCGAATGGAGAAAAGGAATTACACTTACTTGTCCCGGTTTTTATGCACCACAGGGAAGAATTCTTAGATATGAAGCCACAGTTGATGACATCCTGGGGCAGGCAGGGAAATGGAATTATCATGATTTGGAGGCAACTAACTTTGAAATGGAAACAGCAGGTATCTACGGCCTGGCCTCTTTACTCGGTCACAAAGCGCTGTCTGTAAGTGCAGTAGTCGCTAACAGGATAAAGCAGGAATTTTCTAAAAACGCTGCAAAGGTTGTTAATGATTTGATTTCAAATGTATTAGATCAAATATCAAGAATTTCTACATAATCAATTCACAAATTCTTCAGATTTTTCCCGCTTAGGGTAATACATTTCGTATTAAATCTTAATTATTGCGCCTCAAACAACTATGAAAATATTCTATATGATTAACTTAGACCCTTTGAAAACTAAAAAGAAGAAAATGATTTCAATCCTTACAATAGTCACTTCTGTATTATTACTTTCATTTTCATCCAGCCCACCGCTTGGGAGAACAGGTGCTCCGGGCGAAGGTCTCTGCTCACAATGTCATTCTACTGCTCCAAATTTTATAGGTACACTGGAGATCAGTGGTGTTCCTGCAACAGTATTACCTGAAACAACCTATCCTATTTCAATTACCATTACCAGGGATGACAGCATACCTTTAAAAGCCGGATTTCAATTGGTCGCTTTAAATGGGAATGATTTTAATATTGGAACATTAAACAACGGCGGTTCCAATGTGGGATTTGCAAGCTCAGGTGTCCGAAATTATGCTCAACATCAGAATGCAAAGAGTTTTGTCGTAGATCAGGATACTATAATATATACCTTTGACTGGACCGCTCCTGCAATTGCTGGCAGCAACACCATCACATTCTATGCAGCATCAGTTTTGGCCAATGGCAATGGTTCAAGTTACAATGACCGGGTTTTAACCCAGACTGTAAGTACTGAATTCATTGGTCCTCAGGGCGATCCTCTGGAAGTCATCATTGCTAATGTAGAAAATGTAGATTGCGAAGGAAGTAGCACCGGTTCTGCTACCGCTATTGCGACAGGTGGAATAGCACCTTACGTGTACAACTGGTCCAATGGTGGTTCCACTGCTGAATTATCTAATGTTCCGGCAGGAACATACACTGTATCCGTTTCTGATCAATTGGGCGAATCGACCAGTGCAAGTGTTACCATTACGCAACCGGGTGCCATTCAATTACAGGAAGTTTTTTCAGAAGACATCACTTGTGCAAATCCTGTTGCTCAGATTAATGTCTCGGCTACAGGAGGAACAGGAACTTTCCAATATACATGGTCCAATGGTGCAAACGGTAATGAAATAATGGTCAGCATGGGAGGTAATTATGAAGTTACTGCAACTGATGAAAATGATTGTTCGGCAACCATTAGCATTTTTATCTTTGCCAATAATCAGGAACCTGTTATCAGCGGCGGACCGGATAAAACAATATTCTGTGCTGGCGAATCAGTGCAACTTCAGGGTTCCGGCCCAATTGATCCTGAAATATCTGTTGACTGGTTCACAATTAACGGAAACATAGTTTCAGGTTCCGATACCTATACTCCTACAGTCAGCCTGGCTGGTGAATACTATTTATTAGTATTTGATGATGTTACGGGTTGTAGCTCTGTCGATACAGTAGCAGTTTTGGGAGAACCAACTGCTGTTGTAGCTAATGGCACAGTTACTAATGTTAGTTGCAATGGAGGTAATAATGGTTCAATATCGCTGTCACCTTCAGGAGGTGGTGGTGGGTATTCATTTCAATGGTCAAATGGCTCTACAAATCAATTTCTGGCAAATGTACCTGCCGGGACCTATTCCATTACTGTGTCTGATGCCTTTGGTTGTACCGGAACCAGCTCATTTACTGTCTCCCAACCAACGGTATTAACACTGAATACAACTAGCACTCCTATGTCAGGTCCCGGAGAAAATGATGCCAGTATTACTGCAACAGCTGGAGGAGGCACTAGTCCATATTCATATACCTGGAGCAATTCAGCAACAGGTGCGAGTATTTCAAATCTTGCTGCCGGAATTTACACTGTGACTGCAACCGACCTTGCGGGTTGCACTGCTACACAAACTGTGATTATTTCGCCTTTCAATTGTAATCTACAAATTGATCATATTGATGTTGTACATCAATCATGCCCTGGAATTGCAGACGCTTCTATCCAGGTATTCCTTTCAGGAGGAACAGCTCCTTTTACATACAATTGGTCAGGGGGTCAACAAGGCAATCTTTTGGAAGATATCATGCCCGGCATTTATATTGTAACAGTTCTGGATTCGCTGGGATGTGCGGCTCAGGATACAATTACTGTAAATGCTTCTGATCTAACACTCAGTATCAATGGCCAGGAACCAAGTGAGCCCGGCTTGAGCGACGGGTCTGCCACAGCAACAGCTACGGGAGGCACAGGACCATATAATTATTTATGGAGTACAGGAGCTACGACAGCATCGATCACAGGATTAGCAGCAGGATCATACTTTTTGACATTAACCGATGATAATGGATGTGAAATTGTTGGATCGGTGACTTTGAGCGATAGTGGCTGTGCTCTTGAATTAGAAATAACTTCCAGCATAAATGAATCCTGTGCAGGTGCAGCTGATGGGTCAATATCCGTGGTAGCAAGTGGAGGCACTGAGCCATACTCATATATTTGGTCTAATAACGAAACCACAAATACTATCACAGAATTATCCGCAGGTATATATATTGTTACTGCAACAGATATTGAAGGTTGCAGCGTCGTGGACACAATAGAAATTGGATTGAACTTTTATTTTGAATTAGATGTAACGCATTTAAGCGTTAGTGGGGCAAATGATGGAAGTATCTCGATCAATGTTGTTGGTGGCATAGATCCGATTAATTACATTTGGAGTAATGGCGAAACAACATCAATGATCAGTAATTTACCGGAAGGAGTTTACAGCGTTACCGTTACTAATGGAAATGGATGTACAGGATCAGCAACAGTAACAGTTGGAACAGTAAGCTGTGATATGGAAATTGAATTGATTGTACAAGATTCTATTAAATGCTTTGGATCCACAGGCTTTCTTGCACTAAATTTCATCAATGAAGGTTCAGCGCCTTATACCTATAATTTTTCATGGACGCCGGGAATTATAGGCTCTCAGTATGAAGTACTGGCTGGTATTTATAGTGTGACGGTTGTTGACGCAAGGGCTTGTTCCAGTTCTGCTACTGTGGAGATCACACAGCCTGAACAAATTGAATATGATGTAATTGAATTTACCCCACAGATAAGTGTGGAAGGAACAGGCACGATTCATATCAGCATTGCAGGAGGAACAGCAGACTATGAAATTTCATGGCAGAAAGATAGTGTTTTGCTTGGCCTGTTCACAAACGCCATTTTTAATTTAAATTCGGGAAATTATTTTGCAATAATAACTGATGCCAATGGATGCAGCATCACTACTGATACTTTTGAAATATTACTGGAAACATCCACAACTGAATCAATCAATCCATTCCCGTTCACAATGTATCCAAATCCTGTTCATCAGGAATTAGTTATAAATGGAGATTGGAGCAGTGCAAATTTGTTATTGGTCAGCGATATATCCGGGCGAATGATCAATTCGCTAATTCCGGACAAGGCTCAATCAATCCAACACGTGAAAGTGAATCAATTACCGGCGGGATTATACATTTTATCTATTCAAACAAATGAGGGAATATATAATTCTCGCTTTATAAAACAATAATAATCAGATAGTTCGTTTAAGACTATCGAAACTAAGCAACTAATGAAACAAATCAGTTTATTTCTATTTATTTTCCTCTTAATCGGATCACAGAGTTGTACGAAAAACGAAGAGACCCAGGATCAGGAAGACCAGCGTTTGATTCAGCAATATCTGTCTGCCAATAATATCACCAATGCAAAATCCACTTCAAGCGGACTGCATTACATAATTGAAGAACAGGGAACCGGGCTCAAACCAGGTATTAACGATCAGATTAAATTCTTTTACGTGGGAAAACTTTTAAGTGGTCAGATTTTTGACTCAAGCGATAGTCTAACTATTGATCTCGATCAATTAATTGACGGATTTCAGGAAGGTATTCCACTTATCAATGAAGCAGGAAAGATAACACTAATTATCCCCTCTTCATTAGGATATGGTTCTCAGGGCTCTGCACTGATTCCTGCTAATTCAGTACTAATATTTAATGTTGAATTAATCGACGCAATACCCGGCTAAATGTAGACCCTGCATTAAATCGAGAACTTGGTTATCGTACTAATACCCGAAACTCAATTTTTAAAATGGATTCTGTAACTTCGTTTGCAGAATCCATTTTATGTTAGATAGACATTACATTCTTATTTTATTTCTGGTACTTTTCTCATTTGTGAAGGATGTTAATGCTCAGGTAGATTCAATTCCAATCGGTGAAGTCTCGGATTTTCAGGATTTAATTGAAGAATTCATCCAGGGTACTGATGGTGAAGATTTTGATTTCAATACACTCCTGGAAGATCTGGAATTATTTAGACGCAGGCCCATGGATCTCAACAGAGCTGCTCGCGAAGAACTAACAGAATTAAAGCTCTTAAACCCAATACAAATTAACAATTTACTTGAGTACAGAGCCAGATTGGGGGATCTTATAGCGTTGCAGGAATTACAATCGATTCCGGGATTTGATTTAAAGACTATTCGTGCCATTTTACCATTTGTCACTGTCAATAGCGATCCTTATGCCGCTAAACTATCGATAGTCAAAATGCTTGCACGGGGAAATAATGAAGTTTACCTGAGAGCAGAAAGATTGTTGGAAGAGCGAAGAGGATACAGAGAGCCCACCACACCAGGTGGAAGCATGTTTGCAGGTGATCCATATGGATTGTATGCCAGATACAGGCATACTTTTGAAAATAAGCTGAGTTATGGGTTTACCATGGAAAAGGATCCGGGAGAAGCAATTTTCAAGGCAAATAATCCATACGGCTTTGATTTCTACTCAGCACACTTCTTTTTGAGAGATTATAACAGAACCATAAAAAGCTTTGCGCTCGGGGATTTTGCAGTAAGCTTTGGACAGGGGCTTCTGATTCATTCCGGTTTCGGTGCAAGAAAAAGTGCTTTTGTGATGTCAATCAAAAGAGGTGGCAAGCCTTTGAGGCCCTATACTTCTGTTGATGAAAATAATTTTATGCGGGGTATTGGAGCAACGCTTCAACTGCACAAAGACTGGGAATGGACTTTATTTGCTTCCTATAAAGCACGGGATGCTAACATTCAGAGTCAACAGGACACTTTAGATGATTTTGATGAGAACCTCGGTTTTTTTACCTCCCTCCTTCTTGGAGGATTGCACAGAACTCAGAGTGAGATTGAAAATAAAGACGCTCTGAAACATTTTACAGCAGGGAGCAGGCTCAAATATGAAAAAGGAAGATTGCAAATCGCATGGAATACTTTATTTGATGAATTCAATGTGCCGTTTTCGAGAAGTTCCCAGCCGTATAATCAGTTTCTGTTCAGCGGAAAAAGTCTTCTGAATTCAAGTTTAGACTACACCTATATCTGGAGGAATTTCCATGTTTTTGGTGAAACGGCAGTCAGCGGTAATGGATCAGTAGCTACGATCAATGGTCTGTTGACAAGCCTTGACAGACATGTTGATGTATCTGTTCTTCACCGGCACTTCCCAAGAAATTATCAATCAATCATCCCAAATACTTTCTCTGAAACAAGTCTGTCCAACAATGAGAATGGCATATATTTAGGGCTGGAAGTACGTCCCGATAAATTCTGGAAATTCAGTGCATATGCTGATTTCTGGCGTCATCCATGGTTGAGATTCCAGGTGGATGCACCTTCAACCGGCAGTGAATATTTTGCAAGATTAACTTACACACTCAAAAGAAGAGCTGATATTTATATCCAATATAGAATTAAGACGCGAGAGCGCAATGGAGCTGATGATGAGATCACCCAGACCAGCCCCATTATTTTTCATGCCAGACAGCAATTCAGAATTCATATGGCCAATAAGGTCAGCAAAACGCTTGAATTGAGAAATCGGATTGAGTATTCGATTTATAATATTGAAGGAGGACCAAGAACCAGAGGCTTTTTGATTTATCAGGATGTAATTTACAAACCCATAGGATTTCCTCTTTCATTCAATGCCAGAATTGCCTTATTCGATACTGAAGATTTCAATTCCCGATTGTATGCATATGAAAATGATGTGTTGTACAGCTTTAGTTTACCACCATTATTTAATAAAGGGTATCGCTATTATATCAACCTCCGATATCGTGGCATCAGAAATATGTCTATTGAAGCCCGCTGGGCACAAACATACTATACTGACATAGATGTGATAGGTTCAGGTCTGGACCAGATACAAGGAAATAAAAGAACTGATGTTACAATACAGATTAAGTATCAGTTTTAAAGTTAAAAAGTGCAGCTCGTGAAATACGAACTACACTTTTAAACTCTACACCTATTCTGTAATAATCTTGAAATTACAGGACAATCATTTTCTGCGTCCATCTGCCTTTTTCTGTTTCTACACAAACAACATAACTCCCTGCTACCCAATTACTACTATTACCATCGAAAGTCACAGCTCCTTCCTGGATTTTACCGGAAAACAAACTCTCGATCAAACGCCCATTCAAATCAAAAATCCTGACATTGGCCGATCCTTTTGTCTTAAAATCTGCTCTTATTTGAAATAATCCTCTTCCTGCAGTGGGAGTCAATTGAGCAATTAGAATGTTCTCAACAAATTCACCCGAGCTCATTGGAATGTCTTCTGTCCTGAACAACTCATACCTAAGTGAAGATTCTATTGTTTGTCCTGATAAAGTTGTATGAGTTGCAACAACAATAATGCTATTCACTTTGAAATCATTTTGATCAATTTCGAAGCGCTCTTTACCAACCTTGGTATGGTCATCCATTAAGTTAATCAAGAAGTCTCCTGAGGCAGCATCCAAAACCTGAACAACTGTATAACCTTCTTGTAAAAATTCAATTTCAAAATTTATTTTGGAACTACCATGATAATGCGTGCCATTTAAAAACATGTCAATTCCATCAGTCCGCTCCTGATCCATGGCCTGATTAATTTCAATGCGATTTTCCTCATCTTCATTCTCTGCAGAAATTAGCGGCACAGAAATTTCAGACATAAGCAGCACATTACTACTTTCCTTTTCTGAATGCTGCTGATCGGTGAATTTCTTGTGTACCAGAGCTGAGGCTGATTGAGAAGAAATGTTTGAATAACTGATTAAAGTAAGAATTAATATACTTAAGGAGATCTGAAATTCACTCCGTGCAGTAATTATTCTTTCAATTGTAAAAAACTTAAACGTTGTCATAATCAAGGGTTTTATTGTGATAAAAATTCTATCAAAACCTGAAAAATGACTCCGGGCAGTTTTCTGCTGTTTACCTAATCCTAACGCCAAATGTATGAGAATATATATTGCAGATTGATTATTTACGACAATCGTCGTACTTTTGCGGATGGACTTACATATTTTCTTGTTAAATAACATAAGTAAGGCCTGTGTCAAAACTTAATCGGATAATAATTTCTCTATCCAGCAAATAAAGGCTTATGATGTCTTTTACTCAATTCAGCTTCCACCATTGACAAAGTGATGTTTCTTGAGTTCAGCAATACTAAAAAATGATATAATAAATCAGCAGATTCACTAATCAGTCTGTCGTCGCTTCCATTAACAGCTTCCAGAATAGTTTCAACTGCCTCCTCTCCTACTTTCTGGGCAATTTTCTGAATGCCGGATTTAAGAAGTGAGGTTGTATAGGATGATGAACTTCCTGATATACCTCTTTCTGAAATAATAGATTCAAGCGTGTGGAGAAAACTTGCAGATGAAGGTGAATCCCCACCAAAACAAGTCTTACTACCTGTATGACAAACAGGGCCTTCGGGGACTGCCGAAATCAATATCGTATCTTTATCGCAGTCCTGACTTATATTGTGAATGTGAAGGAAATTTCCTGTGCTTTCTCCCTTTGTCCACAGTCTTTGTTATGTCCTGCTAAAAAAAGTCACTTTTTTGCTCTTTATACTTTCTAACAAAGCTTCCTGATTCATAAAACCAAGCATTAATACAGCAGTGGTAGATGAATCTTGTACTATAGCAGGTATAAGTCCGCCCATTTTATTAAAATCCATTTCTTCTATGTCAGCAATACTTAGCATCTAATTGGGATTTTATTGTCCTTTAAATATGATTTTAATTCAGAAATACTTAGCAAACCAAAATGAAACAAGCTAGCTGCCAGGGCAGCATCGGCCTTCCCACTTGTGAATACATTGAGGAAATCTTCCTTAGTACCAGCCCCTCCGCTAGCGATGATCGGAATCTGAATGATATCATGAAGTTGAGCCAGAGCTTCAGTAGCATATCCGCTTTGGGTACCATCTTTAGACATTGCTGTGAAAAGTATCTCACCGGCTCCAAAGTCCTGAGCTCGCACAGCCCATTCAAAGAGATCCAAACCTGCATTTTGAGTGCCACCATGGCTATATACTTTCCAAATACCACATTCATCCGGACGGGCGTCGATAGCCACTACTATGCATTGAGCTCCAAAATTTAAGGCTAGCCGTTCAATTAATTCCGGAGACCTGATCGCGGAAGAATTAATACTGATTTTATCAGCACCTGCTCTTAAAAGTGAGTAAACATCTGATTCTGATGAAATTCCTCCACCGACGGTAAAAGGAATATAAACTTCAGTTGCAACATTACTAACCAGGTCGAGTAAAGTTTTTCTGTTCTCAAGCGTGGCAGAAATATCAAGAAAAACCAGCTCATCAGCTCCCGCACAGGCATAATGGGCGGCAAGAGCAACAGGATCACCGGCATCTCTAAGTGATTCAAAATGAACGCCTTTTACCGTTCTGCCATTTTTGACATCCAGGCAGGGAATAATTCGTTTTGCCAAAGTGCTTGCTGTCATTTTTGAAGAAATGTGAATGATTTGATATCTTCCTCAGTTATATTTCCCTCATAAAGCGCTTTGCCTATAATTACACCTTGAACGTCCGATTCCTGAAGCTGGAGAACATCATCCATTGAAGCGACACCTCCCGAGGCCATAATAAAAATGTCAGGAGCTGCTTTTCTAATATTATTATACATTTCAAAAGATGGCCCAGCCAGCATGCCATCCTTACTGGTATCCGTGCAAACGAAATACTTAGATCCCATTTTTACGAAATTTTGAAGAAAGTCTTTCCATTCGATCTCTGCATCATCTACCCAACCTCTGATGCGTATTTGATCTACCTGCATATCCATAGAGATCATTATTCTTTCAGGGCCAAAGGTTTTCAACCATTTGTAAACCAGATCTGGGTTTTTAACGGCAGCTGTTCCGATATTAACCTGAGATGCTCCGGATTCAAAAGCAATCCTGATGGCATCTTCGCTCTGAATCCCACCCCCAACATCTACTTTCATAGCAGTTTTGCTTACAATTCTTTCCACCCAGCGATATTGTGATAATAATCCTGTCTTTGCAGCATCCAGATCTACCAGGTGAAGATATTCTAAGCCCCAATCCTCAAACCTTTTGGCAAACTCCAGAGGATCAGAACCATAATCCGTGACCTGATCAAATTTTCCACCCACGAGCCTGACACATTTACCTCCCATTAGGTCAATGGCAGGGCGGAGTTGGATAATATTTATTTTATTAGATTCCATTATGATACTGCTTAATTAATACAATTCTATAAAATTTTGAATCAGGCGCAAACCCGATTCGGCTGACTTCTCCGGATGGAACTGAACACCAATAAAGTTTTCCTTTTCAAGTACTGAAGTAAATGAATCCTGATATTCGGTAATTCCAATTGTAAATGGATTCCCGGCAACATAATAACTATGTACAAAATACACCCACTCTCCACCCTTCCATCCTTGAAAAAGTCTGTGTTCCTTTGAAAAGCTAACGCTGTTCCAACCCATGTGTGGTACCCTCAAGCCCGAAAAAGGTTTAAATTTCTTCACACTACCTGAGATGATCCCCAAGCATGAAGTATTGTCCTCTTCACTAAAGTCCATTAATAATTGCATTCCAAGGCAAATCCCAAGAACAGGCTGTCGCAAAGCTGGTATAATCTCAATCAGATTCTTGTTATTTAATTGATTCATAGCATTTCCGGCAGCTCCGACACCTGGAAAAATCACTTTATCTGCTTCCTGTATTTCATTTGGGTGATCCGATATTATTGCCTCCACGCCTATTGCTTTCAACGCATTTTTGACAGAAAAGACATTGCCTGCACCGTAATCAATGATTACGATTTTTTGATTCTTCATGTCGCTTTTATTAATCAGCATAACTATAAGACTCCTTTGGTACTGGGCAATGTCCGGACAAGATATTGTCTTGAAGCTGCCATTTTAATTGCTTTGGCAAGGCTTTTGAAAATGGATTCAATTTTATGATGTTCATTTTGACCTTCCACTTTAATGTTTAGGTTGCATAATGCTGCATCAGAAAATGACTTAAAGAAATGCATAAACATTTCAGTAGGCATATCACCTATTTTTTCCCTCTTGAAATCTGCATCCCATACAAGCCATGGCCTGCCGGAAAAATCAAGTGCCACTCTTGTCAATGCCTCGTCCATAGGTAGCAACACTTCAGCTGAAAATTCCCCTTCGTCAAATCCATATCTTTCAATTCCTATCTTATCTCCCAATGCCTGACGAATCGCTGTACCAAGAGCAA
This sequence comes from Saprospiraceae bacterium, assembly GCA_016706365.1. GTDB lineage: Bacteria > Bacteroidota > Bacteroidia > Chitinophagales > Saprospiraceae > SLDF01. Next base: position 216,892 of record JADJJU010000009.1, on the reverse strand, counting down.
GCGCTGTATCCTCGATTGTATGATGTTCATCTATATGAAGATCACCGATTACTTTGACTGAAAGATCCATACCACTATGTTTACATAATTGCTCAAGCATATGATCAAAAAATCCAAGTCCTGTTTTGATGGAAGCAATACCTGATCCATCCAAAGCGATTCTAACCTCAATTTCTGTCTCGTTCGTTTTGCGTAAGACAGATGCAACCCTTTCGCTTTTTCTGAGAAAATAAAAAATGTCCACCCAGCTCATCGTGGAAAACTGACAGCAATCTTCAAGGTTTGCATTTACAATTTGTACATGACCTGATTCTGGGCCTATGAAAATCCCTTTACATCCCAAATTTCTGGCCAATTGTAAATCAGTAAGTCTGTCTCCTATAACAAAGCTGTTTTTTAGATCGTACGACCCATCCAAATATTTTGATAACAAGCCGATTCCCGGTTTTCGGGTAGGCAGCGCTTCGGATTCAAAACTTGTATCAATCAAAACCTCAGAGAAATGGATTCCTTCACCTTTAAGAGTTTCCATAAGTTTCTCCTGAACCATGTCGAATGCACTTTGAGGGTATAGATCAGTACCCAATCCGTCTTGATTAGTTACCATTACCAATTCATAATCAAGCATTTCAGAGATAAGACCTAAACCTTTAAAAACACCTGGAAGGTAAGTCAGACGCTCCAAACTGTCAATCTGAAAAGTATCCTGTGGCTCCAGGATTAATGTTCCGTCTCTGTCAATAAAAAGTGCTTTTTTCATTCGAATGTTTCTTTTTAAGTTCTATTCTCTCAGACTGTAATTTCTTTTTAAATGATTTGTCCAGACGCTTCCATATTTTAAAAAGGCGCTCATTTTCGGAAGGCTTTCCTACAGAAATCCGCAGACAATTCTCACACAATGGTTCATCCGAACGATCCCGAACCACAATTCCTTTGTCAGTAAGAAATGCATAGGAATAAGATGCATCTTTTACTTTTACAAGCAAAAAATTAGCATCGGAAGGATGAATTTTTTCAACAGAATCAAACCGGATAAGTGATTGAATAAGTTGATCTCTTTCAGCTGTGATTATTTTCCAGAGATCTTTCTGTTTTTTATATTGCTTTAATTGGAATAATGCTATTATTTGAGCTGGTAAGCTTAGATTGTAAGGAGGCTTAATAGCATAAAGTTTGTTAATAAGTTCTATCTGTGCAAAACATATTCCCACTCTCAAGCCTGCCAGACCTGCAGATTTAGAAAGCGTTTGCAAGACTACTAATCGGGGGAAATTATTAACAAGAGTTGTCCAGCTTTTTTCTCCGCTGAAATCTATATATGCCTCATCAATGACAACTATTCCTTTGAATTCATGCAGCAAGTGCAGAATGTCAGCCCGGATGATCAAATTTCCAGAAGGGTTATTTGGAGTGCATAGGAAGAGAATTTTAGTTTTATCTGAAACATTTTTTAGAATCTCATCGACCCGTAATTGGAACTCTTCATTGAGAAATACCTCTTTGACAATTACATTATTTATTTTAGCTGTCACTTTGTACATACCATAAGTAGGTGGGCAAATCATGATCTCATCCAGACCGGGTTCACAAAAAAGTTTTATCAATAGTTCAATACATTCATCACTGCCATTGCCCAATAAAAAATTTGAAGTTTCCCATTTTTTGATTTTTGCAATAGTTTCCTTAAGCTCTGAAGCCTTCGGATCCGGATAACGGTTTAAATATCTTCCATAAGGCAATTCATTTGCATCCAGCCAAATCTCTGCAGCTCCTTTAAAATCATCTCTAGCCGTACTATATGGCTTTATTTCATGAAGATGCTGTCGTATCAATGCTTCCCATCCGCCTATTATGGAAGGATTATCCAGAGGAATTTGGGTATTTCGATTCTCCATATTGGTGATTTGACTTTTAGATTAAGAGTAATTATTTCATAGAATTCAGCCTGACTGAAACCGACATTGCATGTGCATCGAGCATTTCAGCCTTAGCCATCGTTTCAATCACAGGTCCTAGTGCTTCAAGACCGGCCCTGCTGATTTCCTGATAAGTGATTTGCTTTAGATAACTAAATATATTCACTCCACTCCAGGCCCGTGCAAATCCATATGTTGGAAGCGTGTGATTTGTTCCCGAAGCATAATCACCGGCGCTTTCCGGTGTCCAGGGTCCAATAAACACAGACCCCGCATGACGAATATGCTCCATGAAATAATCATTTTGATTCGTTTGAATGATCAAATGTTCCGGGGCGTATTCATTGGCAATTTCTATTATTAGATCGTTTTTTGCGACAATGGAAAAGGAATTTTCAATTGATTTTTCTATGATATTCCTTCGGGACAAAAGCAGGCTCAAATGCTGGAATTCTTCATTTACAGCACTTGCGAACTTTGAATCATTTGTCAAAAGTATTGCCTGACTGTCTGCGCCATGTTCCAATTGTGCCAAAAGGTCTGCAGCAACAGCAACAGGGTCTGCAGTATTGTCGGCAATAATCATCACTTCTGAAGGGCCTGCAGGTAAATCAATTGCAACACCCTGCTGTATGGCCTGCATTTTAGCCTCAGTAACAAATGAATTTCCGGGACCAAATATTTTGTTGACCCTGCGCACTTTTTCGGTGCCAAAAGTCATAGCAGCTATTGCCTGTGCTCCTCCAATTTTGTAAACTTCCTGCACTCCACAAATATCTGCTGCATATAGAATTGCAGGATGTACCGAGCCATCTTGACCCGGAGGTGTGAATAATGCCACACGATTACAAGCTCCAATCATTGCAGGTACGGCCAGCATAAGGACAGTTGAAAATAAAGGTGCAGTTCCTCCCGGAATATATATCCCAATTTCATCGATAGCTACCCATTTGGTCCAGCAGTTCACACCCGGCATTGTTTCTATAGAAATACCATTTGGCATTTGTGCTTTATGAAAGGTATATATATTTTCTTTTGCTTGAAGGATAGCCGTTTTCAAAGATGAATCGAGCAGTTTTTCAGCTTCAGCGATTTCCTGCGGGGAAACTTGAAAGTCATTAATTTCAACTTTATCGAATTGCAGCGTGAGTTCCCGAACCGCGATATCTCCCCGGGATTTTACCTGATCAAAGATTTTCTTAACAATTCCCGTGACATCTGATTTATCAAATGAGGGTCGGCTTAGATATTCAGTGATTCTAAGTAATGAATCAGCCTGGTGTATTTTCATTTTGACAGCTTTCATCAAAGTATCATTTTTTCTATAGGAATGATCAATATGCCTTCGGCTCCAGCCAATTTAAGTTCTTCTATTATATCCCAAAATTGCTGTTCATCAATGACTGAATGAAGAGAAGACCAGCCAGATTGAGCCAAAGGAAGTATTGTAGGGCTTTTCATTCCCGGGAGAATGCGACAGATATTTGGTATGCTTGAATTGGGAGCATTGAGCAATATATATTTAGATTTATTTGCAGCCAGAACTGATTTTAGCCTAAACACTAATTTTTCGATCAAACCGGCATTAGATTCAGCTGAATAATTGCTCCTTCCTATTAAGGCAGCCTCCGACTGAAAAATGACTTCCATTTCTGATAAACCATTTTTCATCAGGGTGCTTCCAGAGCTCACCAGGTCACAAATGGCATCAGCCAGACCTATTGTAGGTGCAATTTCAACCGAGCCGCTTATTTCATGAATCTGAGCGTTAATATTATTTTCTTTCAAATATTTATCCAGTGATACCGGATATGAGGTAGCAATTCTCTTTCCATTCAAATCGCCAATTCTTTGAAGATTGTTTTCTCTCAATGTAGCAATAGAAAGCCGGCACCTGGAGAATCCAAGCGGGAGAATACTGCTGATACCTTCCCCGTATTCTGCCAACATGTTTGTTCCAAGAATTGCCAGATCGACAACTCCATCTCTTAGATAGGATGGTATATCACTGTTCCTGAGAAAATATATTTCCAATGGAAATCCACTTGCTTCCGTTTTGAGCCGCCCATCACCAAATGGAACATAAATTCCGCATTCCCTCAAAATGGAAAGTGATTCTTCCAATAATCGACCGGACTTCTGTACGGCAATTTTTAACATGATTCAATGTTTGTATCCTGAATTCCGGAAGGGGTCAAAACAAAACCCACCGAAGAATCAGGTGGGTTATGTAAAATATTATTTGACCAATATCAACTACACATACTCACCCCGGTAGGTAAATGATGATGATGATGGTTGATATGTATGAAATTGCAAAACATAATCTGACAAACGCAAATGTATAGAAATGGTTGAGGATCGGGATAAAAAATAAATTTTTATTTTAATAGTAGTCAATTTACATAAAATCTCATTCTACCCTGGCGCCCTGATCAACTGCAACTTTCCAACTCTTCAATCCATTTGCCGCCATGAGCTCAATAATTTCTTCAGGATTATCAGGGGCGTAGACAATGAAACAACCTCCACCCCCTGAACCTACAATCTTGCCTCCGAGAGCTCCCGCTTCCAGGCACTTTTCGAGCATTGTATCAATGAGAAGTGTAGAAACCTTCAAAGTTTGGCTTAGTATTCCATGATGCTCAGTTAATAATTTACCAAAATTTACTGCGTCAAAATCACCAGATCTCAACAACTGTATCGCTTCCAAAAGAATATCCCTGTTTCTGATGGTACCGGAATACAAATCCCGGGCTTCCCTGACTAAATAATCAGGAGTATGCTTCTCTGCTAATTGCCAGCTAAAATCCGGATTCTGACTTTGAATTTCCAGTGCGATGTCAAGTCTCTTATTTCTGGCAAATTGTAAAATACCAATAGTATCCTTCGGTTGATTCGAATCCACCAGAATGAACGTTCCCGGAATGGTTGATAATGATTGAATTAATAATTGCGGTTGACTCTCCAGGTAGATAGTGCCTCCGATTGCTGTTGAATATTGATCCATCATTCCGCCCGGCTCATTGAATTCAATCACTTCTGCTGTGAAAGACATTCTTCCTAAGATTTTTAAATCAGGTATTTCATATCCGTTTGCAGTCAAAACGCATGATATCCATGCATTTGTCATAGCAGAAGAGCTGGATACACCCGCTCTCTGAGGTATTTCAGACCAGGCTTCAGCATTTACTCCATTTTTTACTGTGTATCCATTTTGCATTAACACTCTTATCGCACTTTTGAAGTAATCTCTTGGTTTCGTATAATTAAGATCATCAAGACTGAATTCGACTGTTTCATTCAGATCCAATAATTTAATCCTGAGTTTACGGTCTGAATTGGGTTCTCCTTTAAAATAAAATCGCTTGCTGATAGCTGCAGCAATGACAGGAAGACCCAAATAGTCCTGATGCTCACCAAACAGACAAATTCTTCCGGGTGCGGAAACAGTAAAAGTCATAAGTAATATTCTGTTTTCATTAAGTAAAATGTGAAACAAGGATTATTTAAGCTTCAATCTCATCAGGTATTTATGTGCCGTCATATACAGTTGAGAATAATCAGCATTGAAAGCACAGTTTGCTGTGGGTTGTCCAGTATCTATTGTCCCCAAATGTTTTCCATCAGATGCAATCACCAATATTCCTCCAGGGCCCGTAGCAAATATATTTCCGCTTGGATGTACTTTCAATCCATCAGGAAGCCCGGGAAGTCCACTTTTCACTTTGTCAGTCACGTCCAGAAGCAGTTTGCCGGAAGTAATTTTTCCAGTAGCATCCAGATCATAAACATAATAAGCTGCAAGATCCAGATCTGAAACTGCCACATATAACTTTGACTCATCACCTGACAAAGCTATTCCATTTGGCATGGACAATGAATCGATCACTAACATCAGGTTTCCATTGGTATCTAAGCTATATACGCCGGCAAAATCCAGCTTGATTGTGTCCCATGGATCCAGACCATAAGGCGGATCAGTAAAAAATATCGTTCCATTACTGTGCTGCACAAGGTCATTCGGACTATTTAATGGTGTTCCTTCATACATATTTGCCAGGGGCTCAAATGAGGCTTCCGGAATTGTAAGTGACGCTTTCATTCTGGCAACCTGCCTTTCTCCATGCTGACATAGAATTAGATTCCCATTTTGATCCAGGATAAGTCCGTTGGCACCAGCTTCATGCTTGTCGGTTCTTTCCCCCAGATAACCTGATTTCTCCAAATAAGTGCTTAATCCATCTGATTCTGACCATCTGTAAATGACATTTTTGGGGACATCTGTGAAGAGCAAAGCTTGCTCTGATTCCAACCAAAGAGGACCTTCCGACCAAATAAAACCCTCTGCTAATGTATCCAGCGTAGCTGATGTGCTAATAATGCTGTCCAATTCAGGGGACAACCTGATTATAAATGATTGTTCCTTCTGTTTGACCGATTCATCTTCTTTTATAGGGGTATCACATGCTACAATACTTAAAATAGCACACAAAGTGAATGGTAATTTTGTCTTTATTTTATGAAATAATAATAGTTTCATTCTGTATCTTTTTTAATCATTCCAGACCAAACCCGGAATACTAAATACGTTGCAATTCCACTGATTATCAATAGTCCGGATCCAAGCAGATATTTGCCATAAATCAAATTTCCAGTTGCAAACAATACTGCATAAACCGCCACACTTCCCATTACCATACATAGAATACCGGAAGGAACTGACCAACCTTTCTGTCCTTCCTGATATCCATCCATCCTTGCTATCACTTGCTTCCAGCCGGGTCCACCCGGTCTGATTACCCTTACAAAGTTATCAAGTGTTTTTTGATCAGAAGGAGTTGTAAATAAAGTCACTGCTATCCAGGCAAAAGTCGTAACTCCGACACCAATTACTAACTGCATTGCTCCACTTATTACAGGCAAATCAAGACTCTTATGCACAAACTGAAAATAAATTGCAATTAAAAAAGAAACTATCATGGCAGTAAATTCACTGTATGGATTGATTCTCCACCAGAACCAGCGCATGATAAACAATAATCCGGTTCCTGCCCCAATCTGCAATAAAATCTGAAAAGCTTCCAGTGCATTGCTTAAAAATAATGCGAGAACACTGGCTATAAACATCAATATCACGGTAGATACTCTACCAGCTAATACTTGTTCCTTATCCGTTGCATCTGTTTTAATAAATCTTTTATAAACGTCATTGACCATATAGGAAGATCCCCAGTTTAAGTGGGTAGAAATTGTTGACATATAGGCCCCTATCAAGGAAGCAATCACTAAACCTAATAATCCTGCAGGCAGAAAGGTAAGCATAGCGGGATAAGCAAGATCGTGCCCAATGACATTTTCCGCAACATTGGGAAATGCAACCCTCAATGAGTCTAAATCAGGAAATACTACAAGAGAACAAAGCGCTACAATGATCCAGGGCCAGGACCTGAGTGCATAATGGGAAATGTTAAAAAATAAAGTAGCCCCGACTGCATGCTTCTCGTCCTTTGCAGATAACATTCTCTGGGCAATATACCCCCCTCCTCCGGGTTCAGCACCAGGGTACCACACACTCCACCATTGAATTGCCAGTGGCAAAATAAGTAACATCAATAATGCATCTTTATCTGCAAAATCAGGTAACAATGAAATTTTGTCCATCACCAGTTCATTCGATAATAAGCCACTTAATCCACCTACTTCAGGTAAGTTCAAAGCAAAATGAGCAGCTAAAACACTGCCTGCCATTGCAAGTGCAAATTGAAAGAAATCAGTCCATACAACACCCAATAAACCTCCAAGTGCGCTATATATTACCGTAACTATATTCGCTATAATTAAGGTCTCCCATGGACTCAGATCCAGCATAATACTACCAATCTTTATGGCAGCCAGCGAAACGGTAGCCATGATCATGACATTGAAGAATAATCCAAGGTAAATCGCCCTGAATCCCCTGAGAAATGCCGCAGCTTTACCACTATATCTCAATTCATAAAACTCTAAATCCGTCACAACTCCAGACCTGCGCCAAAGACGTGCATAAATAAATACAGTAAGCATCCCTGTCAACAGGAAAGACCACCATACCCAGTTGCCTGAGACTCCATTTTGTCTTACAATATCTGTTACAAGGTTGGGGGTGTCTGTGGAAAATGTGGTGGCAACCATAGATACCCCCAGCAACCACCAGGACATGTTTCGTCCTCCTAAAAAGTATGAAGTGGTACTGCTTCCTGCCGATCGACTGGCCCAAATACCGATCGCGAGTGTTACTATAAAATAAACCAATACAATCGACCAGTCCAATCCGCTTAAAACCATATTATGAAGTTGAATTTGTTTAGATGGATGCTTTTTGAAACCGATCAAATCTACAGTTTTTATTCTTTCGCACAAAGAATTAACATATATGTACACTATCAATAAATCGGTCTCCTTTTCAAAACATATCTTCACATTCTGATTCAGGCTGTATGAACCCTACAATTAATTCTGTCCCCCTTAGGAAAAAATGGATGAGCTATTTTAAAGAGCAGCATCTGGAGAGCATAGTTCGCCCGGAAAGTATTTTGAGTATCACGCTGAAAAAAGGGAGATTGATGTTGGGTACTGAAGCTACAATTTACTCCTGGGATGATCATTACATGAATTATGTTTGGGGATTGGAAGCCATAGATTGGAGCAAGGTAGATAGTAAAAAAGTCTTGATAATAGGAATGGGGCTGGGAGCCGTGATCTATATATTAGAGAAAAAATTCAAAATTCATCCTGATTTTACCGCTGTTGAATATGATTCAGATGTGATTTATTTTGCAAAAAAATACAGTCTTCCCCGCTTCAAAAGCAATATCAGGGTTATTCATGTAGATGGGCAGGAGTATTTATTAAAATCAAATGATAAGTTTGATTTCATAGTATTGGATGTATGCATTGAAGATGTGATTCCTCCGGGTTTTGAGACAATTGAATGCATGGAAGCTATCAGGAGAAATCTGAATAAAAACGGAGTTCTGTTGTACAATCGATTCTACAGTTACTATAAAGATCAATACAAGACAGACAAGTTTTTTAAAAATACATTCAAACAAGTATTTCCTGAAGGGTACTTACTGGATCAAAAAGGGACTTGCTTGTTGGTAAATGACAGGAACTTGCTCAAAGAAAGCGTAGTCCAATAGTCAGATTCATTTGATAAACTCAAAAGAAAGCTTAGGTGTGGTTGAAGTTTATCATAGACCTGACTTAAAACTAAGAAAGGGCTAAGACAGTAAAGCCTTAACCCCTTTAAAAGTTGTAGTCCCGACAGGATTCGAACCTGTGACCCTCTGCTTAGAAGGCAGATGCTCTATCCAGCTGAGCTACGGAACCAAAAATGGGTGTGTAATGTGAGTGTGGGTGTGAGTGTGAAGACTATAAAAAACTGCTTTTTTATAATGCGGCACAAAAATAATATTTTTATGGCAATATATCCTATTATCGATGATATGTTTTTCAGTAGATTTATAGCATGGAAAGTCCGAAAGTTAAAATTGAGGAAAGTTGGTACAGGGTTCTTAGGGAAGAATTTGACAAACAATACTTTAGCAATATTGTGTCACAACTTAAATCAGAGAAGGCAGCGGGAAAAATAATCTACCCTCCCGGTCCACTTTTGTTCAATGCATTTGAGAAAACTCCATTCGATAATGTGAAAGTTATCATCATTGGGCAAGACCCATACCATAATCCGGGCCAGGCGATGGGCTTATGTTTTTCAGTTCCAAAAGGAATTAAAACTCCAGCCTCTCTTGTAAATATTTACAAAGAACTTAAAAGCGATCTGTGCTGTGAGATACCTCCCCATGGAGACTTAAGCAGATGGGCTGAACAAGGTGTATTCCTTTTAAACGCAATGCTTTCTGTTGAACAGAATCTGGCAGGATCACATAAAAATTTTGGTTGGCAAGATTTCACAGATAGCGTTATAAAAATTCTATCAAAACAGAAATCCGGACTGGTGTTTTTACTTTGGGGAAATTTTGCGCGAAATAAGCGGGTTCTGATAGATTCTGAAAAGCATCTGATCTTAGAGTCGGCTCACCCCTCCCCTCTTGCCGGCAACGCTTTCCAGGGGAACAAGCATTTCTCAAAAACAAATCAATATTTAATCACACAGGGTAAAACTCCCATCAATTGGCAAATTATATGAACAAGACTTTAATGTACGCCGCTATATCAGGCTTCCTTGCGGTAGGATTAGGAGCTTTTGGAGCACACGGAATCAAGCCGCACATTCAGGCAGATCAATATGCGGTATTTCAGACAGGAGTGTTATATCACTTTATTCATACGCTCGTTTTGCTGATCCTTGCTTTGAGTTTAGCCAACAATTCTGCCAACACTATTAAATGGGCCTGCAGATTATTCTTTTTAGGAATAATTTTATTCTCAGGATCATTATATCTATTGTCTACCAGGGAATTAACTGGATTTGCAATATCATTTCTAGGTCCGGTAACTCCCGTTGGTGGCTTATGTTTTCTGGGAGGATGGGGTCTGATAGCCTCGTATGCATTTTCACTTAAACGATTATAAAAGTTGCTTCGACGAGATTTAGGTACACCCTATCAAATATCTGACATATTATAATACTAGCTATCTGTTCATTGCATATATTTGACACGTATTTATAAATTTTAAAATCTATACAACTATGAAACAAATTCGACTTTTAACCCTTATGGTGGCGTTGTTTTGCACTGTGCAATCCTTGAGCGCACAAGATTACAAAAGTGCTATTGGACTAAGACTGGGCTACCCTATTTCTGTGTCCTACAAAACCTTTATTTCTGAGCCTGGTGCAGTAGAAATTTATGCAGGATTCAGAGGATATGCATTTTACAATTACTTCCTGGTAGGCGCAATGTATCAACATCACTTCCCAATCGGATCAGTTCCTGGTTTGAAGTGGTATGTAGGTGGTGGATTGAATGCATTATTCTATAACTATGATGCTGGATTTGTAGGTGACGGAGGTTTCGGTTTAGGTATCAATGGCGCGGTTGGTCTTGACTACAAATTTGAAAATATACCTTTGAATTTAAGTGTTGACTGGTTGCCAACTGTATACATATCACGATACCTTTCAGGCTTCGGAGGCGGATTAGGAGCCTTATCAGCCCGATATACTCTTAATTAATAAGCTATATAAGATTTATAAAAGAGCTGCCATTATTGGTGGCTCTTTTTTTTAGCTAAAGAATTCCTTCAAGTCAGATATCCGGTTGAGTTTATTTCTATGAATAGCCGATTTAGGAGGGAATTTGATTGATAACGAACTTGAATCGATTTACCAACCGTTAGATAGATTAGTATAGTTATTCAGCCTGATCAGTACCTGACATAATTAATTCCTGCTTCTTCTTGTGTTTCCACCATAAGAAGCCAAGAGTTCCAATGATAATATAAGGAGTAAAGAATAGATACAAAATACCTTTGTTAAGTCCCTTGCCGGCAGTACCTCCATTCTTCATGTTTGATTCAGCACTCATTCTGCACATTGGACATTGAGCGTTTGCATTTTCAGGAGTTAAAACAGATAAGCTAATCATTAGAGCTATAAATGTTAGAAAGTATTTGGCTGATTTCTTCATAATGATTCAAACAAAAAGTCAATTGACTTGGTTTCAAAAATACATCTGATTACTGATAATAAGGCTTCAACATAAAATAACAAAGAGGACCCGTTATAGCTACATATAACCAGATTGGGAATACCCACCTGGCTAGTTTCTTATGCTTAGTGATTTGATTTGTAATTGCTCTGTTAAAAGTAAAAAGTATAAAAGGCAAAATTACGGCAGCCAAAATTACATGTGTAATCAAAATGAAAAAGTACACATATCTGATGGTTCCCACGCCCCCAAATCTGGTCTCTTCTGTCGTGAAATGGTAAACTACGTATGATAACAAAAACAAAACTGATAATCCTATAGCAAGTAACATAGACTTCTTGTGAGCTTCAATGTTTTTGTTCTTAATAAAGTATAATGCAGCTAAAAGTACTACAGCAGTAATTCCATTCAATGTTGCGTGAAAAGGTGGTAAAAAAGAGAAATCAATATCAGTTGGAATTTTCACCCGTCGCATCATCACCACTAAAAAAAGGACAACAATCGATATTATCGATGCTATAAGGTCCAATTTTCTTAAAGGTACGTTACTTAATCCCATATCAATATTCTGCTTTTCTTTTGAAAACCAGATCTTTCTGATTTTTAATTGGTAGTAATACTCCGGCATGTACAGCAAAATCTCTCATTTGCTCCATGTCTGTTAGATTATAAATATTTCTAAGTTGTCTCTTTGAATCTATGAGATAAACAGCTTTGCCAGATGTATATTCTGGCAATTCGGCAGTTGCCGATTTCAACTGGACAGCTAATGGGTCATTACGATCTATCAAGACCCATGAATCTGAAAACTGAAAGGTAGGATTGGATTTATCAATGATTGCGATTAGAACGACTGAAGGAACCTGACCAAGTTGAGTAGAAATTCCTGTAAGAGAATTACTGATTAATGAATCAGACTTGTCCAGCTCTACTATCACATAGTATGGCGCAGGAAAGTCCACCTTCCCTCCTACTTCCACCTCAAATACAGGAAATGCCAGATTCTCCAGATTGGCAATTGGCTCCATTTCATTAAGTGCATTTTTCCTGAAATCAATGCCCTCTCTCAAGTATAACCAGGAAATCAGTGGAAACACTACCACCATCATTGTGAGAAACAATATTCTGATTGTCTTACCCATTGTTTGCTTTTGATATGAAACTAACCTCTGACAATCGGATAAGTTCTTAAAAACCTGTGTCTTTAAATAATTTGACTATTCAATGATAAGAGTGTCTTTTGTTTCATTTGTGTTTTCGGCTGGAATACTGATTTCCGATGCAGGCTTGGCATCTTTTTCAAGAATTTGTGCCCTTCTTGCTCCCCATGAACTTCCTTCCTGAAAGAATGCTATAACACCCCATACTAACAAGAGTGTTGGCATTAATACACTTAATGCAAGTGCACGAACTTCGTACTTCATGTGCATAAATTCATAAACGATGAAATAGGCCTTATATAAGGAAAGTCCAATCATCATAGGATACATCAACCATTTTGGCATTGTAAAGCCATCAATCAGGTGACCATTACCCATCAAAGCGATAAGTACTTCCACTATTGTAACCACCCCCAAAAGGATCATCCCTTTGAATACCAGCTTCTTACTTTCTTCGTAACTGAGTCCCATATCTTTGAGTTTCTTTATTAATTATTTTTGAAGAGATTAAAGCAGATAGAATACAAGGAATACAAACACCCAAACTAAATCTACAAAGTGCCAGTACAATCCTATCTTTTCTACCATCTCATAACCATTTTTCCGTTTTACATACAGGCCGGATGCCACATTTATCATGATAATAAGCAGGAATAAAACGCCTGAGAAAACGTGAAAACCGTGAAAACCTGTGATAAAAAAGAATAGAGCTCCGAAAGCCTTCGGTCCAAATGCCTGCTGCTTCACTTCACCAGCTTCTGTTTTATATTGCAATTGCTTAAATTCTCCATCTACCTGATGAATTAAATAAGGAGCACCTGCATCGAATGTATCACCTTCTTTAATATCATGGCCATCTCCCTCCATGTAAGTACCAGCCTCGATATGTGTTCCGAAAGGATTGGTCAGAATTGTAGTGTGTTCACCTGCTATCAATGTAGTCCACTCCCATGCCTGACAACCAAGGAACATCAATCCTCCAACAATTGTAAGCGCCATCCATTTGACCACTCCTCTTTTGTTTTCTCTATGTCCTTCCTGTACCGCTCTAACCATAGTCACAGAACTAAGGATTAGAATGAATGTCATGACAGTTACAAAAATTAGTGGCATATGATGAAACCCTCCCGGAAATGTAGAAAATACAAAATCCGGTACGGGCCATGTAGGCATACTGAATCGCAATGATCCATAAGCAATCAAAAATCCTGCGAATGTGAAAGCATCTGAAACAAGGAAGTACCACATCATCAGTTTGCCATAACTGGCCTTAAATGGTTCCTGTCCTCCTGACCAGGCACTTCCTGTGTCCTGTACTTCGTGTTCTGCAATATGAGTATCTGTAGCCATGCTAGAGAGTTTTTAGTTCTGTAAGATTAAAAACAATAACAAATAAATCCAAAGAGCACCTACAAAGTGCCAGTAATGCAATAACAATTTCAATCTGTGCTTCCTCTTGACCGTCACTTTTGATGAAGCCATAAATGCTACCAACACAGATATAAATAATGCTGTCAAACCTCCTAAGACGTGAATGGCATGAAGTCCGGAAATTATGTATACAAATGATCCTGAAGGATTTCCAGTAAGATATACTCCGATCAATTCCATTTCAAGCCACCCGGCGTATTGTAAAATAACAAATCCAAGTCCCAATACCGCTGACAATACGAGAAGAATTCGATAAATACCAAATTTACCAAGGCCATAATTTCTTACGGCTAAATGTAAAATGACACTACTTATAATAATCACTGCTGTACTGTAAAAGAACTGGACCGGCAATCTGAATTCCAACCAATTTCCTGCAGCTTGCCTTACCATGTAAGCACTGGTAAGAGCAGCAAACATCATCAGCACGCTAGCAAGCCCCAGATACAATCCAAACATTTGTGGATTGATTCTTTGCTTTAAGAGTGTATTATTTTGACTCATCTCCATGATTATGCAAAAACGCTAATGAGTAAAATAAATAAAACCAGTGGCAGATATAAAAAGGAGGAAAACATAAGCCTCATTGCTGAAGCTTTATCTGCCTTTTTATAAAGTACCCAGCCCAGATAGGCATATGCTAATGCTGAAACAGTCAGCAATATAAATCCAATAATTCCTACCATCCCAATCTCCATTGCCAGATAAAACAAAGGCAATTGCATCAAAGTATAAATAAATGACTGCTTTCCTATTATAGGATCGGGGGTACCATCGGCGTTCTGCGGAATAAGCTTGTAACCAGCCTTTTTGTAATCCTCATTTGCAACCCAGGCAATCGCCCAGAAATGAGGAAACTGCCAGAAGAACTGGATGCCGAAAAGCACAAGAGCCTCCAAAGTCAGTCCGCCAATGAAAGCTACTGAACCAATTAATACCGGTAAGGCTCCCGGAATAGCTCCTACAACAACTGCGATAGGAGAATGTCTTTTTAGAGGAGTGTAGATAAATGCATAGCTGATAATTGCTAAAGATCCAAGTACTGAAGTCAGCGGATTAAACAAAGCTAAAATGAATAAACCTACTACAGCCATAAATCCGGCTGCCAAGACTGCTTCAGATATGCTCATACGGCCATCAGGCAATGGCCTGACTGCGGTTCTTTTCATCAGCTTATCATAATCCTTCTCCAATACCTCATTCAGGGCATTTGCAGCTCCGGTAACCAAAAATCCACCCAAAGCTAGAAATACCAGAGACTGCCATTTGAAATCTCCTCCCGAAACAACGAGATAAGCAATCACTGCAGAAAACACTACAAATACATTCAACCTGAATTTAACCAATAGCTTATAATCCTCCAGTTTACGGGAGAATGCAGATACTGATTGAACTTGTGTGTTAATTGACACTATTATTTCTTAGTTGTATTAATAAAAATTAATGTTCTACTTCCCCTTCAGCTAATGGTTCAATTTGAGAGATAAATTCTCTTCCATCCTTACCATAATCATAAGCCCATCTCTGAACTGTCGGAATATTGCCCGGCCAGTTTCCGTGACCCGGTGTGATAGGGGTAGTCCATTCAAGCGTAGAAGCTCCCCACGGATTCTGTGTTGTTACTTTCTTGCCTTTCCAGATGGAGTAAAAGAAGTTTACAACAAATAGTATCTGAAGTGCAAATACAACAATTGCAGCTATGGTGATGAACTGGTTCATTGTTCCAAAATGTCTGAATGTATCGAAAGTATCGAAGCTGTAATATCTTCTTGGAACACCGGCGATTCCCAGATAGTGCATTGGCCAGAATATGGCATATGCACCAATCAAAGTACCCCAAAAGTGAATTTTACCAAGCGTATCATTCATAAATCTGCTGTACATTTTTGGAAACCAGTGGTATATACCAGCGAACATTCCGAAGAACGCAGCAATACCCATTACGATGTGAAAGTGAGCCACCACAAAGTATGTATCGTGCATCTGGATATCAATCGTAGAGTTACCAAGGAAGATTCCAGTCAAACCTCCGGAGATAAACATGGATACAAATCCGATGGCAAATAACATCGGTGAATTGAACCTGATATTCCCACCATATAATGTTGCAATCCAGTTAAATACCTTGACCGCAGAAGGGACTGCAATTATCAGGGTAAATAAAACAAAGAAATTAGAGATAAAAGGATTCACACCGGACATAAACATGTGGTGAGCCCAAACTATAAATGAAAGGAATGCAATCGCTAAAATAGAAAGCACCATCGCTTTATATCCAAATATTGGCTTTCTGGCATGCACTGACAGTACTTCAGAAACTATACCCATCGCAGGTAAGATAATGATATATACTTCTGGGTGACCGAGGAACCAGAATAAATGCTGATAAAGGACCGGGCTACCTCCTACGTGATCCAATGCCTGACCACCAATAAAGATTTCACTCAAATAGAAGCTTGTTCCCAATGAACGATCTAATATCAACAATAAGAAACCGGAAACTAATACTGGAAATGATAAAATACCGATGATTGCAGTGATCAAAAATGCCCATATAGTTAAAGGCATTCTCCACATGGTCATCCCTTTAGTTCTTAAATTCAGTACTGTAGTTACATAATTAATACCTCCCAGTAATACTGAAACTACAAATAAAACCAAACTCACTAACCATAGTGTCATACCTGCACCGGATCCGCTGGAAGCCTGAGGCAAAGCACTTAGAGGAGGATAAGCAGTCCAGCCGCCTGAGAAAGGTCCTGTACTGACAAAAAGTGAAATGAACATCACTAAACCAGCCATAAAAAAAGAACCAGTATGACATCATGTTTAATAATGGAGAGGCCATATCTCTTGCTCCAACCTGAAGAGGAATCAATAAGTTGGAGAAGGTTCCGCTCAAACCTGCAGTCAATACAAAGAATACCAGAATAGTACCGTGCATAGTCACAAGTGCATAATAGAATTCCTGAGAAAGTGACCCTACACCAGCCTCATCCAGAACGATCCATTTCCCAAGCAAATATCTCAACCATGAATAATCCTCTTCAGGAAATCCTAATTGCAGCCTGAAAATGATAGACATACCAGCACCAATGATCGCCCAAAACATACCAGTAATCAGGAATTGCTTGGCAATGATTTTATGGTCCATAGAGAAAATATATGTCGTAATGAAATTAGACTTATACTTATCTCCGTGGTGATGATCGTGGAAATGATCATTATAGCCTTGCTCCTGAATGAGTTTTTCCTCATCAATTTTGGTTAGCGTTGCCATATTATTATTCTTAATTTTATATTATTGAACTATATCAATCAAATGAATTCTAATGCTCTTATTTCTGATCCTTATTCAATGTATCAGCGGGAATAGTATCTGTTGAGATTGTATCAGTACCGCTAGTTGAAGCAGGTTCCTCAATCTTTTTTTCATCCATTGGGATAGGTAATGCTTTCCCATTATATGGATCATCATCTGTATTTCGAATTGATGTCAGGAAAAATGAATTCTGAGTTTTAATCCATGCATCATATTCGTCCTGTGTTACAATTCTTACGATTCTTCTCATACTAAAGTGGCTGGAACCACACAATTCAGCACAAGCCAATTCATAATTGAAAGCTTCCCAAAGTCGGGGCCCATCCGGTTCTTCAGCCAGAGCAGGACCCTGATATTCAGGATATTTCTTAAGTTCTGCTCTGTACTCTTCTGTAGTTATTTTTGGAGTAAATACAAAGTAGGTAGGCATACCCGGAACTGCATCCATTTTCACTCTGAAATGGGGTAAGTAAAAATTGTGAAGCACATCTCTGGATGTAATACGGACTCTAACTTTCATTCCTACAGGAAGAACAATCTCATCCGGTTTAATATCATCCAGATTTTTAACATCAGTCCAATCTTGTCCAATGGGATTTGTCGCTGTAATTAGTTTGTAATTTCTCGCACCCAACACTCCATCTGCCCCCGGATATCTGATATCCCAGGCAAATTGATACCCAGTAGCTTCAATTTCCATGTAATCTTCATCTTCATTTACATCTGCCATGATTTCATTCCATGCATCCAAACCACCAACCACTAAAATAGTCATAACAACGGCTGGAACAATGGTCCAGATTACTTCCAATTTGTTATCGTGAGGAATATAAAGTACTTTTTTACCCTTTTGTGCTCTGTATTTGTAAGCAAACCAGAATAAGGCAATATGCGTGATGATAAAAACTATACCGGTAATAACAAGGGTAATATTGAATATGGAATCAATTTTACCGCCATGTTCCGACGCCGATTCATGAGGACCATAGCCCAGCATATAATTTCTGTAATATAAAGCCGTCACGATACAAAAAACCAAAAAAGCTACTAAAAACAACAGCATCCCGTAAGCACTCCTGTTATTTGATTCCTGTTCGACTTCTTCCTCGCCTCTGATCTTCTGCGCCAATTCACTGATTTTACCGATTTGTACGGCAACTATAATCAGAAGTGTGATACATAAGATGATAATAAGTGCGGTCATGTTATATTAATTTTCTTTTAGATAAGTCTTTTTGCTTCAATATAGTTTAGTAAGATTCTTATTAAACGTGGTGGTGAATACTTTCATTCAGGTATGGATCATTTTGTGGTACCATTGATGCTTTCGTCATACTGGCAAAAACGGAATACAGGAACAGACCCAGAAAACCGATGAAAGTTCCAATTTCCAATAATCCCGGTGAAGAAAATCCAGCTACAGCAGATGAATGCTCCTCTCCATGTGCTTGCCCATGAGCCGCGTCTTCAACTAAAACTTGCCCATGACCCATAACTTCATGAATGGTATGCAAAATTCCCGGTTTCAACATTAGGAAAAAGTCAACCCAGTGCCCAAATAACACCAGGACTGCGATAAATACCATTACACCTACTTTACGCTTATTATCATTTCTTATCAAAATAAGGAAAGGAAGGACGAAGTTCATGATTAAATTTCCATAGAAAAGTACAGGATATTCATTCATTCTAGTCTGAAAATAAACTGTCTCCTCACCAACATTTGCATACCAGATCAACATATATTGAGAGAACCACAAATAAGTCCAAAATATGCTAAAGGCAAATAAATATTTATTCAGATCGTGCAAATGCTCGTCCGTTACGAGAGTATAATATCCTTTGGATTTCAAATAAAGTAGCAAAAGAATGGTTAATGCCAACATACTAACCAACCAGCTGGCGGTTGTGTACCAGGCAAATAATGTACTATACCAATGTGCGTCCACTGACATAATCCACAACCATATTATTGCAGCACTTGAAAACCCTGCAATAGGAAGAAAAATAGCTCCGGTTACTTTCAATTTTCTGTGGAAGATGAAGTTTAATGGACCTCCTTCTCTATCTTCTGCTAATGAAATTTTACGGATTCTGTTTGCGAAATATATCCAAACACCAACAATACCAATAGTAAATAAGGTATAGATCATAGGATTTAAAAATCCTGATTTTCCGGCTAATACAGGATCCGTTTCAACAGCAGCTTTATCAGTCCAATGATATAGGTGGTGGAAATGGCCCCAAATTCCAATGATAATAAGTAACATCAGCCCCAATCCTATTGGCAGGAACATCGAAAATGATTCCCATACTCTCTTAAAAATTGTATGCCATCCGGAATAAGCAAGAAACTTAGCAGATAAAACGAATATCGCCAGAAATCCTATTCCTGTGAAGAATACACTATTATGAAGGATATTACTCCAAAACCTGGAATGATATGCATCATCAGTAAAGAAAGTGATTAGCAAACATACTAATCCAAGAATCATCGCACTGATTAGGAATTGTTTTTGCCTGGATTCGAATACAAACTGGTTCATATTATCTATGGATTTCTGATATTTTCAGTATAATATTGTTATTGTTCTATAGCTTTTGAAATCTCCTTTGGTACAGAAGCTCCCGGAATAGCATGTGGGTTCAGATTATTCAGAGTTTCGCTGTACTCCAATGATTTGGACGCTGCTTGTAGTGAACGAATGTAGTGAATCACCTGCCATCTTTCCTCGAATGAAAGCTTATCTGCATAACTACCCATTACATTCAGACCATACATTATAGAATGATAAAATCTTCCATTAGAGGAGTTGATAAAATCATCACTTACCAAATTTGCTGGAGCTGCAGGATACTTTCCTCCATCATCCCGAACCAGGTATCCCAGACCATCGCCTTTCTCTCCATGACAAGTGGCACAAAAAATATTGTATAAGATTTTTCCGTTTGTAAGGCCATTAGTTGTAATGGGGAATGGGTTTTTAATAATCTCTGCTTTTGCCCTTTCTCTGTCCTCCGGAGTATCCTTATAATAATAAGGAACTGATCCATTAATTGGAAAACTCTGAAACTCTGACCGAAAGTCCGCCATAACTGTGGCATCCGACGGATTACTCAAACCCGCATATCCACGTGGAATGGTACCATTCTGTGGAAGTCTGGGTTGAATCATAGCATAGTAATCTTCCTCACCGGTAAATCTGTTATAGGAATAGTAATTACTTACATTTGCCTCATAGGCAATTGAATGTCCCATGTCCATCATGTATTCACGACCAGTGTAGTTGCCTTCAGCAGGACCACAGGCAGGCGTGATTAGAACAAGCACAATAAATAATAATCCTAAAAAATATATTTTTCTCATAGTCAGAGATTTATAGCGTTTTAGTGTTTGTCTCGGAAGCTCCCGTTTCAGTGAAGAAATTGCTTAACTTGCCTAAATCATCATTAGAAAGACCGCTTGTCGCAAAGGCTATGCAGAATTTATCATCTGTAATTCTGTCATCCAGTGTTTTGGCTTTTACACCAGGCCCCATGCCGCAAACAGTGTAGAAAGTTACCACCATACCAATACAAGCAAAAAGTACTGTCAACTCAAATGTGATTGGAATAAATGATGGGGCAGAAAAATAAGGCTTACCCCCAAAAATGATAGGCCAGTCACGGGTAAATACCCATGTCATAAACCCAAAAGCAAGGCTGGTTCCAGTAAGGCCGTAAAAGAAACCTGCTATATGTAATCTGGATTCTTCCAGGCCCAGTAAAGGATCCAATCCGTGAACCGGAAAAGGTGTATACACATTGTCGATTTCAAGATGCTGCGCATTAGCAGCTCTCACTGCATCCAACAGTTGGGTTTCGTCATCATATAACCCAAATAAAACTTCTTTTGCCGATGAACTACTCATATCTGAAAGCTTTTATATTCTTGATTAATGATGATGAACTTCATGTGATGGATTCAAATCTGCTCCCTTCTTAGCCTCTTCTTTGTGACCTTCAACGTACTGGTCTCCAGCTGCTTTCAATATGGATTTCACCTCAGCAATTGCCACTACAGGTGCGATTCTGGCAAAAATGAGATAGAAAGTAAAGAAGATACCCAGGGTTCCCAGGAAAATACCGATCTCCACCCAGGTAGGATCATAATAAGACCAGCTGGATGGTAAATAATCTCTTGCCAGGGTCGTAGCAATAATCACAAATCGTTCAAACCACATACCAATATTCACAAATATGGACATTATGAATGTCACCATAATACTTCTGCGAAATTTCTTAACCCAGAATAGCTGAGGAGAAATAACATTACATGCCATCATACCAACATAAGCCCACCAGTAAATACCCATGGCTCTGTTCATGAATGCAAATTGCTCATAAACATATCCTGAATACCAGGCGATAAACAACTCAGTAAGATATGCGACACCCACCATTGTACCAGTAAACAAGATTACCTTATTCATTGATTCAATGTGATTAATGGTAATATAATCTTCCAGTTTCAATGCTTTTCGCGTTACAATCATTAATGTCTGTACCATCGCAAATCCGGAGAAAATCGCCCCGGCGACAAAGTACGGAGGGAATATCGTAGTGTGCCATCCGGGAATAATGGAAGTGGCAAAGTCAAAACTTACAATTGTGTGTACAGAAAGTACCAGAGGAGTAGCCAAGCCAGCTAAGACTAAAGAAAGTGACTCCCATCTCTGCCAGTGTTTCGCGGCACCTGTCCATCCAAATGATAAGAAACTATATAATTTTTTGCGAAATCCCTTCGCTCTGTCACGTACTGTAGCAAAATCCGGCACTAAACCTGTATACCAAAATAAAAGCGAAACAGTGAAATATGTGGAAATCGCAAATAAATCCCAAAGTAAAGGTGAATTAAAGTTAACCCAAAGAGGTCCTCTTGTATTTGGCAGAGGGAAGAAGTAAAAAATAACCCATATTCTACCAACGTGAATTCCTGGAAATAATGCGGCACAAATTACAGCAAAAATCGTCATAGCCTCAGCTGCACGGTTGACCCCTGTACGCCATTTTTGTCTGAATAACAACAAGATCGCAGAGATCAGCGTACCGGCATGACCAATACCTACCCACCAAACAAAGTTGGTAATATCCCAACCCCAACCAATTGTGCGATTCAAATTCCAGGTTCCAATACCGAAGTATATAGTCCATAGAATTGAAAACACACCAAATGCCAAAAGACTGGAAGAAACAATAAAACCTATTATCCAGGTCTTACTGGGAGCTTGCTCAGTTGGTGAGCAAATATCTTCCGTAATTTGATGGTAGGTTTTACTACCGTTAATTAAGGGATCTCTCGTTGGTGAAATAACTGCACTCATAAATGTATGTTATGTCTTACTTATTGATAATTTATAACTTATTAAAGTTGTTACGCTTCATTGCGGTTAGTGACTTTCATCTGATACCCTACTGAAGGCAACACGTTTATCTCTTCTAAAACAAAATAGTTGGTCTTCATGGCCATTCTCTTACTGACCTCACTTTCTGCATCATTCATGTCACCAAATACAATTGCTCCTGTAGGACATGCAGTCTGACATGCAGACTTTATATCTCCGTCTTTCAACTTTCTGTTTTCAATTTTAGCTCTCAATTTGCCTTCCTGAATTCTTTGAACACAGAATGAACATTTTTCTATAACCCCTCTGGATCTAACTGTCACGTCAGGGTTGAGTACCATTCTTGTAAGATTGTCACCATAATATGGTGTGTCCTCCTTGAACGGGTCATTTTCATTTACAGGGAAAAGGTCTGCTGTTGTGTAATCCAGCCAGTTGAATCTTCTCACTTTATAAGGACAGTTGTTGGCGCAATATCTTGTACCTACACATCTGTTGTATGTCATTTGATTTAGACCTTCTGAGCTGTGACTGGTTGCAGCTACCGGACAAACGTTCTCACACGGAGCATTGTCGCAGTGCTGGCACATCATTGGTTGATATACCACATTTGGGCTTTCTACATCTCCATAGTAGTATCTGTCAATTCTAAGCCAGGTCATTTCGTGGTGACGACTTACTTCTTTCTTGCCCACTACCGGAACATTATTCTCAGAAATACATGCCACCTGACATGCCGCACACCCTATACATGAAGTAAGGTCAACTGCAATTCCCCAATGATGCCCTAGGTGATATTGATCATCATGTCCCGGGTATAATCCATACGAGTTCAGTTTCTGATGATGTTCGCGTTCGTGAATTAAGGTTTCAGCGGCTGCATCCAATTTATCAAAGTTAGCAGAGCGAAGAATGGATCTCTTCGTCAAACCTCCCTGGAATCCATTTCCGATAGTCAT
Source organism: Saprospiraceae bacterium (assembly GCA_016706365.1). GTDB lineage: Bacteria > Bacteroidota > Bacteroidia > Chitinophagales > Saprospiraceae > SLDF01. Next base: position 193,061 of record JADJJU010000009.1, on the reverse strand, counting down.
CACGGCTTTCTCATCCACATTGATCAGCTCATTAATAGTCTCATCAATGCCCTTCACACCCATTGTATGATGATGCTGAACTGTCGCAAATTCAGAATCGTGACCTACTTTGCCACTCACCTGAGCATCTGCAATGTAGTATTGAGTATATCCTGCAGCATCACGCTTAAGGCTACTGTAAAGATTTTTTCCAACCTCAGAACCTGCCTTTCCGGCAATTTCTCTACCAAATCCTAAAGCTGCTCCTACAGTTTGTTGCAATAGCCCGAATTGCTTTACGATTGGAAGTCTGTAGGTTTGCTCTCCGAGTGTTAAATCCACTAAATTTCCATCCTCTTTCAAATCATTCAATACAGAAAATCTGCTTTTGCCATCCCATTTAACAGGAACGCAAACATAATTGGACCAGCAGGCTCTCGTGATTGGGTCAGGTAACTCCTGCAACCATGGATTCGAAGCATATTGACCTCCACCAAGACCTACTGATTCATAAACGGCTAATTCTAATTCACTGGCAGATGGTTTACTGACTTGTGAACCAAGTGAAGCAGCATCTCCGGAGAAACTTGCGCTTCCAGTTCCATTTGAATCTATTTCTAAAATACCATCATGCAAAGTACTATCCCAGAATGAGCGGAATGTGCTGAAGGCGTTTTGTTTTGTAAATACTATCTCTCCCCATACTTTTTGAACGTAAGCATAGTAGGGATGATCATTTCCGGTAACTACCGGAAGTGCATCTGCCCATTTCAAAAGAGACATTTCGTATTGTCTGGTTTTGAAAAGTGGCGCTATTGTAGGTTGAATTAAACTGTATACATTTCTTTTTGGCTGGGCATCCCCCCAAGACTCCAAGGAATGGCTGGAAGGACATGAGTAGTCACATACAGCAAGCGTTTCGTTTGGATATCCTGATAGTGAAACCCGTAGACCTACTTTGCCCATTGCAGATTTAAACTGATCAGCTTCAGGCAAATCAAATGCAGGATTCGCATCATCCAGTACGATCAAAGCATCAACTCCACCTGAATTCATTTCAGCAAGCAAGTCAACAACGGCCTTGTCACTACCTTGTCTTTGAAGTGAGTAATTTCCTAAATCTATCGTATTACCATAATTACCCAGAAGCGAATTTATATGATTGATCAATTGCTGCTCAGCAACATTATTAGAATTTGAAACAACCAAAGTTCCTTTTCCTGCGGATGCTGCAGCAAGAAGGTCTTTAGCAGCATTTTCGATTTGAGCCTTTGCTTTTTCATTCGCAAATGCACCACTTACACTAACAGATCCGCCGCCTTTTGCAGCAGTTATTGCCTGGTGAAGGGTAGCAATGGCAAGACCTTGCTCTGATGGCTTGATCAAGACACGGTGATCAGCATTTGATCCTGTTAGAGACATCATGGCTTCAACAGCAATCAGACGTGACATAGTGTTTTGTCCTTCTCTTCCTACTTTTCTGGTTCGGGACCACTGATGCGCAAATTCCACAGGAGAAATCCAGGTACCCAAAAAGTCAGCTCCAAAAGTCACTACAACATCAGCTTTGCTGAAATCGTATGAAGGAACTACTCTTTGACCAAAGGATAAATTATTTGCATCCAATAAAGCTGAAGCGGAAACCGGATCATAGCTTACATGAACTGTATTACTGTACTTTTTCTTGAAATCATTGATCGCAGACTGAGCTGAAGGGCTCATTAAGGTATTAGAAAGTAGTCTAACTCTTGAAGTTGCAGTCAGTTTTCCTGAAATTGCTTTATCAACTTCCTCCCAACTCATTTCTTCCACCTGGGCCTTTTCAGTCACTTTACCCGGATGTCTGAGTCTGTATACGTCATACAAATCAAGAACAGATGCCTGAGAACGGGCGCTTGTTCCACCTCCGGTTGTCTTGCTTCCAGTGTTTCCTTCTATTTTGATAGGGCGACCTTCACGTGTTTTTACAAGAACAGGAACCCAATCTCCACCGCGAAGTACGGTAGAAGCATAATACACGGCTACACCGGGTACTATAGAATCAGGTTTTGTTACATAAGGAATTGCTTTTCTTACCGGAGTTTCGCAAGCAGCAGCGATTGTAGCTGCTCCAAGACTGAATCCAAGATACTTAAGGAAGTCTCTTCGATTAGTTCCACTTGATTGTTTGGAGACAACATTGTCAGAACTAAGGTCATTCAACACAGGTAGGTTGAAAAATTCTTGTTCTGCACCAGCTACAAACTCAGGTGTTTGTTCCAGGTCATCTGCACTTATCCAGGCTTTAGTATAATCTTTCATTGATATCAATATCCTTTAAGTAAGAAAAATGGCTCTTATTTATAAATCTTAATAGTGGCATTTTTGACATTCCAATCCACCTATTTCTTCCACTGTCACTCCGGTCCGTTTGCCGGATTTGAGTTCTTCATGATAGCGAATATAGTTTTGATAGTATTCATTATCGTTGAACTTCACTTCTGTCTGTCTATGGCAGTTGATACACCAGCCCATAGATAATGGTGAGTACTGTCGTACCGTTTCCATTTCTTCTACTTTACCGTGGCAGGTCTGACATTCAACTTTACCGATCGACACGTGTTGTGCGTGATTGAAGTAAGCATGGTCGGGGAGATTATGGATTCTAATCCATTCGATAGGACCCTGAATTTTCTTCTTCATATCAGAAGTCAGGGAAGTTTTGATCTCGTCCCATTGATCTACCATCATTTCCTCACCGGTTTTATCAAGACCCCCATTTTCTAATACATATTGATCACCGATCCACTTTTTGTAAATCACTTCTATCTGTTCTTCAGTCAGATTGTCATAATTTTCAATGTACTTGTCTGTTGATGGATCGTAACCAATTGAAGCAAATATTTTTGTCAATTCCCCAGTTCCATATTGAGATCCCACTTTAATAGCTTTGTGGCAATTCATACAGGTACTTGCTGCCGGGATGACGGATTGCTTTGATCTTCTGGCTCCATCGTGGCAGTACTGACAATCGATTTTATGTGTACCCGCGTGGACTGTGTGAGAGAATTTGATTGGTTGTTCCGGAGCATATCCCTGCTGTCTTCCCAGGTTGATAGCGTTATTAACTGTAGTATAACCACCCAATACAACCAATGCGAATATTACAAATGCTATGACACCTTTACTGGTAAGTGTATCGAATAAAGTTTTTCTCTTTACATCTACTTCTCCATCCCCTCTTTTGGACAAATAATTCAGATTGGAAAGAATAGTAGATAATAATAATGCCAGTATGATTAAAACTCCCAGTAGTATGAAGTATATTGTATTGCTTGATTCTTCTTCCACAACTGCACCCGGTGCAGCCGCAACTCCGGTTGGAGCTCCGTAAGTACCTGTGTAAACACCATTAACATACAATAGTATGGAAGCGATCTCATCGTCAGTCAGATTTGGGAATGGTGTCATAACCACTGGCTTATATTGATTCCAAAGCTCATTGGCACGCGGATGGCCGTCAGCAATCATTGCCTGGGAATTTCTTATCCAACTATACAATTCTTCCTGGTTTCCCCATCTTTCCTCGGAGCCTCCCAATGCAGGACCAGTCAATTTGCTTTTCATATCCTTTGCATGACAAGCACCACACTGATTTCTGAAAAGTGTTTTACCGTTCTCGATATCCGGTTGCGCCTGCACAAATAAAGGCAAAACCAGGAATAAAAGGAATGTTAATAATTTGACAGTCAGCCACTTTGATTTTAACATATTCGTTGACATAATCTGATGAGATGATACATTCATAAATATAGTAAGTCCTATTGTCATACTTTGGTCAGCAAAAATACAATTGAGCCTATCATTTTAACTAAATATTAGAAATCTCTGCATTATTTAGATCACATCTAAATAGCGACCGGTGCTTTAATTGCAGGATAGGGGTCATAGTTTTCAATTGTAAAGTCTTCATAATTAAAATTGAACAAATCATTTACATTTGGATTGATTCTCAATACCGGTAATTTTCTGGGTGTTCTTTCTAATTGTGCCAGCGCCTGTTCCATGTGATTGTGATACAAATGAACATCCCCAAAAGTATGAACAAAATCACCTGCCTCCAGTCCGCACACATGCGCCATCATATGAGTCAACAGGGCATATGATGCAATATTAAATGGAACACCTAAGAATACATCTGCTGAACGCTGATACAATTGACAGGATAATTTACCATTAGCTACATAAAACTGGAAAAGACAATGACATGGAGCCAGCGCCATATCCGGCAAATCTCCTACATTCCATGCGCTGACAATTATTCTTCTGGAATCCGGTTGATTTTTTATTAGATGAAGTGCTTCCGAAATCTGGTCCACCACTCTCCCACTTTTAGTTTCCCAGCTGCGCCATTGTTTGCCATAGACAGGACCCAGATCGCCGTTTTCATCTGCCCATTCATCCCAGATTTTGACCTGATTTTCTTTGAGATAATTAATATTGGTATCGCCCTTCAAAAACCAGAGCAATTCATAGATGATGGACCTGAGATGAAGTTTTTGGTGGTAACAAGTGGAAAACCTTGCTGCAAGTCCCAGCGCATCTGATATCCAAACAGGCTTCTGGTACCTGTTCCTGTGCGATCAGACTTATCTACTCCTTCGTCCAGAATTTTTCTGAGAAGCTGTTGATAATTTTCCATCCAGTGTTCTTCTTTATTTATTGAGCTTTGGAACTGCAGTTAAAAGCCTGCATTAACGTTCCAGCGGCGAAGCTAATAATAAATATTAAAAAACATATATATGATTGTGAAATAAATGAAGAAAGCTATTTACTGTTGGCTGTTGGGCATTAGCTTTTGGCTCCTGATGAAAACTTTCCACGAGAGGGGTCGGGGCTGAGTTTAGCCTCGGGATACTTTGCGATTATAAAATCAACCGCTTTTTACTCACATATAATATAGTGTAGATGCTACAAATTCATCAGCCTCAGATGCTGCATGACAGTTTTGTCTCCAATCATCGCCAGAGAAATAGAAGAAAACTCTTTCATCAGGATAGATTTTATATCCATCCATACGCCGTGCACAGGACATGGTCTTTGATGACCGCATCCCTCGAGGCCCAGCATGCAGGATTTGAAAAAATCCTCTCCTTCCAGGATCAGAATAATCTCCATAAGTGTAACCTCCTCCGGTGCTTTTAAAAAGCTGACCCCACCGGCCGGTCCTCTGCTGGACATTAAGATTCCCTTGTGAGTTAATGGTTGCAAGGCTTTAGTGAGAAAATGAAAGGAAATATCAAGCGTCTCAGACATTTCCTTGATGCTGATATACTTCTGCTTTTCTCTCCTGGACACCAGATACATCAGAGCTCTTAATGCGTACACGCTTGAATTGGAAAAAATTCTTAGAGACATGTGAATGTTGTTGAGACTTGTGAAGCTTAATTAAGCAATAAATGTATTAAATTATTAATGTTTCTATGGCCAAATTCTTGTTTGTTTCTTTCTCAAATCAACCAATTCAGGTCATAATAATGTAAAATCGCGTAAATATAACATTTAATTAAGACTAATATGTCTTAAATAAGATTATATTTACAACACGAGTAATCTTAAGGTCACCTTAGAGTGCGGGAATAAGCTTCAGAGTTATTAATCTAACAGGCTTTGAAGTCATGCAAAATATCAAATAACAATTTTTTAATATATAATATCACACATTATGATAAACATAGCATCAGATCACCAGAAAGCTCTTACTATCGATGAGGATACACCGGTAGGGCAAATTGTTGCACATGATTTCAGAAGCGCCCGGGTATTCAACAAACATGGAATTGATTTTTGTTGCAAAGGATCTAAAACAATCAAAGAAGTCTGTCTAAAATCAGACCTTGCTCCTACCCTGCTGCTAGACCAACTCCTCAATGTCATTAACTCCAAAAAGGAAAACGGAGTTATTTCTTTCAAAGAATTGCCATTGGATTTGTTGGTAGATTATATAGTGAAGGTCCATCACAGATACGTCAATGAGCATTCCCAGGTCCTGGTCAATTTATTAGACAAATTATGTAAAGTTCATGGAAATGTGCATCCGGAATTGTTTGAAGTCAGGAACCTTTTTACTGCTTCGACTGAGGATCTTCTCACACATATGGCGAAAGAAGAACAAGTTTTATTTCCAATGATCAAATTCCTTACTCAGCGATTTGAAAAAGGAAATACTGATGTTTCTGAAATACAAGCTTTACCGAACATTATAAGTGCAATGAATGCTGATCATGAACAGGAAGGCGATAGATTTAGAGAGATAGAAAACCTGACAGGTGGCTATACAGTCCCAGCAGACGGTTGCACTACCTATAGTGTTGCATACGCCATGCTGAAAGAGTTTGAATCTGACCTTCACGTGCATATACATCTGGAGAATAATATTCTCTTTCCAAGAGCTTTAGCGATGAGTAATGTTTCGGCTGAAACAGTAAATAATTGATTTTTCATTTCAATTTGAACCGGTTTAATGTAATCGGAAAGAAGTTGGTTTAATTTGGGAGAAGGTGATGCATTCTGCTGACAATTTGTTTGATCGGTTTCATCTGAAAACGATAACAGGAAAGTCAGCAGGTGCATTGCCAATTTCAAATCGACAAGGTGTTGAATAACCAAGTTTTTCAATTGTTTCAGTTCCATTTACAAAGCTTTGCAGATAGTAATTCTTGCTTCTGTAACCTTTTTCATATAAATACCACGCCATCATCTCCAGCTCTTCATCAGAGATCAGATCAGAATGAACAGTAGTCCGAACTTCAAATTCCACTTGCTCATCCGTTAAAATTGCCAGTGTATTTTCAAAGGGCTGAAACAAGTTTTTTACCTGTTATTTTTAAAAACTGAGAAGGTAAAGCTTTAAAATCCAGGGCAATGTAATCCACGAGTTTTTCATCGATCAGCCATTTTATCACAGCGGGATGCGAGCCATTTGTATCAATTTTTACACTGAGACCCATATCCTTTGCCATTCCGGCCAGTTCAAAAATACTCTTGTGCGAAGTACATTCACCACCGCTGAACACTACGGCGTCCAGCAAGCCAGTTCTGCTGCTGAGAAATTGCTTTACCTCCTCAATTGCTATTCTGCCCTGCCCTGTGACTATCTCCGGATTGTAGCAATAGCCGCAACGCATGTTACAGCCGGCAAACCACAATATGCAGGAAATTTTATCAGGGTAATCCAGGAGCGAAAACGGGGTAATATTATAAATTGGATTTGCCATCACAGGATGTAAAATGTTTTCGTTGCATATGCTCTCCTTTTTTGCCGGTATTAAAACTCTCTACCGGACGATGATATCCCATCACTCTGGTGTATACAAGGCATTTTGTTCTTTCATCATTTGAAAGCTTCAATTCGATTTCAGAAATTTTCGTTTTTTTCATTGTATTTGATTTTATTAATTAATTCATCGTCGCAATTGGGACAAAACTCATGCTCTCCGGGCAAATAGCCGTGTTTGGGGCAAACACTGAAAACCGGTGTTACTGTGATGTAGGGTAAGCGGAAATTTGTTAATACCTTTTTTACAAACTGTCTGCATGCCTCAGCGCTGCTGATTTTCTCTCTCATATATAAATGCAGCACTGTACCACCCGTATATTTACATTGAAGCTCATCTTGCAGCAATAATGCTTCAAAAGGATCTTCAGTATGATCGACCGGTATTTGAGAGCTGTTGGTGTAATAAATATTTTCTCCAAAACCTGCCTGCATTATATCATCATACCGTTTGGCATCTTCCTTTGCAAATCTGTAAGTTGCTCCCTCTGCCGGTGATGCTTCCAGATTATAGAGATTTCCGGTTTCCACCTGAAATTCCTGCATTTTTTTGCGTATAAAATCCAGTACTTCTGCCGTAAGGGATATACCCACGGGTTTAGTCATATCATCCAGTCCATCAGAGTAATTGAGTATCATTTCATTCATTCCATTCACACCTATTGTTGAAAAGTGATTTTTAAAGTTGGGCAAATACCTTTTTGTATATGGGAATAAACCCCTGTCGTACATTTCCCCGATAAATTTCCTTTTCTTTTCCAGCGTGGATTTGGCCAGATTAAGCAGAATTTCAATACGCTTGAATAAACCCGGCTTATCATTTTTATATAAATAGCCCAGCCTGGCCATATTTATAGTAACAACTCCTATACTGCCCGTCATTTCTGCGCTCCCAAACAGTCCGTTACCTCTTTTTAAAAGTTCTCTCAGATCCAATTGGAGCCGGCAACACATACTTCGAACAGCATTTGGCTTATATGCGTAAGGATTTTCAATCCTGCTCCCATTTTCATCAAACATATACTGGCTACCTATGAAATTTTGAAAATAGGATGAACCAATTTTGGCAGTATTTTCAAACAGCAAATCAGTATTTTCTCCATACCAGTCAAATTGTTCAGTTATGTTGACAGTGGGAATTGGAAAGGTAAAAGGCTGCCCCTGGGCATCTCCCTCCGTCATAACAGTGTAGTAGGCTTTATTTATCATATTCATTTCTTGCTGGAAATGAGCATAAGTGCAGGCTTCAGGATGATCAACACCTCTGCCTTTCACCCGTTCAATAAATTGAGGATCAGTTATTCCTGAGAATAAATGAAGGTCATTATTTGTTGGGATTTGCGTTTTTAAATCCTCAGGAGCAACCCAATCCAGTGTAATGTTTGTAAATGGCGATTGCCCCCATCTGGCAGGGACATTGAGATTGTAGATAAAACTTCTGATTGCCTTCAGAACATCGTGATAACTGAGATTATCTTTGAAAATATAAGGTGCCAAATAAGTGTCAAAGGAGCTGAATGCCTGAGCACCTGCCCACTCGCTTTGCAAAATACCAAGAAAATTGGCCATTTGTCCCAATGCTTCCCTGAAATGCGATGGAGCCCTGCTTTCTACACGCCCTCTGACTCCATTGAATCCTTCATTGAGTAATACTCTCAGGCTCCAGCCGGCACAATAGCCGGTAAGACAATCCAGATCGTGGATATGAATATCTGCATTCCTGTGTGCATAGCCTTCTTCTTTACTATACACCGCATCCAGCCAGAAATTAGCAATGATCTTTCCCGATACATTATTGACCAGTCCTGCATTAGAATAAGATGTATTTGCGTTAGCATGAATTCTCCAGTCAGATTTACCTGTATATTCTTCGATTGTTTGGGTGCTGTTTACATAGGTTGTATTTTCTTCCATTCCGTTAACATGATCTCTTTGCATTTTGCGTGTATGCCGGTACAAGACAAATGATTTCAGAACCTCGAAATGCCCGGCTTCGAAAATCACTTTCTCAATTATGTCCTGGATTTCTTCAACGGCCCATGTTACTTTACTTTCAAGAGCTTTTGACACTTGCCCGATGACTTGCGGGTCAGTTTCCTGCATGACGCTGCCAAATCCTTTTTCAATGGCTGCTTCAATTTTATACCAGCTAAATGGGTGATAATTTCCATTTCTTTTTATAACGAATTTTTCCATAGCGCTGAATTTCATTTATTATTTACAATTCTGATTTACATTGCTGCTTCATGACTTTCCTGAATCCGGGTAAATAAATCAGAGCAGAATGTGAGAAACCGATGCGGGCAAATATATTATAACATTTTGTAATTTAATACTATTTAAGACATTTTTATCTTATTTATTTTTTAACACTTGTTTAGATTCAATTAGCTCCCGGCAAACCAGGATTACAATAGAGCATGTATTGCATATTAATGACGAATATCATCTACAGAAATGAGGAAGATCAGTTTTCTATATTAAAGATATTTATGTCTTATTTATATATATTTGCAAACCAAATTCCAAAAATTAATTCTCATGAGCAGAACCCTTGTAGAACCCTTCCGTATTAAGATGGTAGAACCTGTCAGGGTTACTACCGAAGCTTACAGAGAAGAGGCATTGAGGAACACAGGATTCAATCCTTTTCTACTGAATTCAGATGATGTATTCATTGATTTATTAACTGACAGTGGCACAGGTGCAATGAGTCAGGCGCAATGGGCGGGAATGATTATGGGTGATGAAAGTTATGCGGGTGCCCGGAGTTGGCTGGACCTGGAGAAGGAAGTCAAAGATTTGAGTGGTATGGAATATGTACTACCTACACATCAGGGGCGGGCTTCAGAAAGAATCCTCTTTGGTATTCTGGGAGGTAAAGGAAAATATTTTCTAAGCAATACACACTTTGATACCACGCGCGCTAATATTGAAAACACAGGAGCAACAGCTATTGATCTTATGCCGGAGGAGTCTATGGAACCGGATACATATCTACCGTTTAAAGGAAATATCGATCTGAAGTCCCTGGTTTCAAGCATCAATTCTCTTGGAAAAGAAAACATAGCAGGGATAGTAATAACCGTGACCAACAACTCCTTTGGCGGGCAGCCGGTGAGCATGGCATCTGTGGAGGCTGTCAGGGTCATTTGTGACAGGGAAAATATACTTCTCATATTGGACGGTTGCAGAATAGCTGAGAACAGTTATTTTATTAAACATAGAGAAAGTGGGTACGAAGAGTGGTCATACAGGGAGATTGCCCAAAAAATGCTGCGCCTGGCTGATGCATTTATTTTGAGTGCCAAAAAAGATGGGCTGGTCAATATAGGCGGATTACTTTGCATGAAAGATTATGCCCTTAGTTTGAAGTGTACCAATCAGCTTATTTTATCTGAAGGATTTTCGACTTACGGAGGATTAGCCGGCAGAGATATGCAAGCGATGGCAATTGGGCTGAGAGAGGTATTTGAACCGGATTACCTTGAGTACAGGATTAAAAGTACTGCTTATTTAGGAGAGAGACTCAGGAATATGGGTATTCCAGTGCTTTGGCCTATAGGTGGACACGCAGTATATGTAGATGCCGGTCAACTCTTTCCTCACATACTGCCTCATGAATTTCCCGGCCAGGCTCTGGTATGTGAATTATATGTCCGAGGAGGAATCAGAAGTGTCGATGTGGGCAGCGTCATGTTTGGTAAGTTTGACAGCGAGGGGAATTTTACCCCGGCCAGAAAAGAATTGGTCAGGCTGGCGATTCCGAGAAGGGTCTATACTCAAAGTCATATAGATTATGTGCTTGACATTTTTAAAGAGATAAAAGAAATGGATCAGATCCTCAGCGGTTTTAAAATTTTGTACGAGCCTCCTTTTTTGCGGCATTTTACGGTAAGATTTGAAAAGATTAATCCCAAAATTATTGAAGGCAATGATGGTGCCGGTACGTAAAACTGAGCAAATCGGGGCCCAACCAAATAAATACCCAATCACTTTGATTTTTAAAATTAATGTAATACATTTACATAACTTGATTCAACCTTAATACATGAACTACTCTTTTCAAATTTGTCTGACAAGTCTATTATTTCTCATCGGTATGATCAGCTCTCAATCGGTACTTGCAGACAGTAACAGGTCATTAAATTTTGATTGTACAATACTGAAGGACACCACCCGGATAAAAATGTATATAGAGGGAATGTCATGTATGCGCTGCGCACAGAAAATTGAAAAAAAAGTTGGAGCAATCGACGGAGTGAAAGATGTAAAAGTTTACCTGGAAGAAAAGTATGCCATTATTGAATACGAACAAAAAAAACCACATTGAAGCTATAATTTCAAAAATTGAGGATGCAGGATATGTGGTTATAAAACATGAAATTATAAAAACAATAACTGAATTTGTTGTAACTCAACTGGAATAGTACAAAATCCTGCTGTTATTTTAAATAAATTTAAATTATTTTTAGATAAATACACTTTGAAAATTTCACTCAAAAATTCAATATTATGGCAGAATGAAATAGGTTATTTAAAGCAGATCCTGTAATTTTATTTTTCGCAAATCTTAAGTGTTCAAATCTAAAGGATATGCATGAGCATCAACATCACAAATTGAAATACTGGATCGGAATCGCCCTGATTAATTTTGCGATTGCATCTATAATGGGTCTATTATTGCGTTTGGCCTTCATTATTGAAATCGATTGGATAGAATTCAAAAACCTAAGACATGGTCATTCACATGTCGCATTATTGGGCTGGCTTTATCTTGCTTTTTACTGCCTGATCTGGTTCCTGTTTCTTCCTGAAGAACAACGCATTAAAAAGAAATTCTCTGGTCTGTTTTGGTTTACTCAACTCACAGTCCTAGGATGATGATCAGCTTTCCTATTCAGGGTATGGCTTATTCTCCATTATATTTTCGACACTTCACATTCTTGCCAGTTATGTATTTGTGTTTTTCATCTGGAGACTTATTGAATATAAAAATAATTTTTCAGGACTATTAATGCGTACGGCCATTGTTTGGATGTTAATTTCTACGCTTGGAGTATGGGACCTTGGTCCTGTCATGATGTTTAATTTGAAGAATTCCATCCTTGTATCATATGTCCATCCAGTTTTTCCTCCATTTTCAGTTTAATGGCTGGTTTACTTTTGGTGCTTTAGCAATTCTCTTTAAGTTACTCTCTGAACAAAACGTTGAGATTAACCCAGGAAGATTCAGACTTTTTTTTCTTAATAGTTATCTCCTTTATTTTGACCTTTGCCCTTGCTGTTACATGGAGCTCACCTGAGGATACATTATTTTTCCTGAATGGAGCAGGTGTCTTATTCAACTGGCAGCTCTTGTGGCAGGAGCAGGTTTACTTTCTAGGGGTATAAAACAAATGTATCGAACATCGCAGTTTTCGGTTAAAGTTTTCTTTTCTATTGCCTTGATTTCATTCATACTTAAAATTCTTGTACAGGCTTGTGTCGTGATACCGCAGATAGCTGTAATATCATATACTATCCGGCAATTTGTAGTGGGATTTGTGCACCTGACAATGCTGGGTTCTATCTCATGCTTTATTATAGGTGTTTTAAAACATAAACAGATTGTTGATTTATCTGACATGCCAGGGCGAATTGGTGCATGGATTTTCATTTCCGGCTTCATTCTTACGGAAATCATATTATTTATTATTAAGACAATTTTATCTTTAATCTATTAAACCAAACGTTATGAAAAAATTATTAATTATGCTGGCATTATTTATCCCAGTTTTTTGGTTTGCCTGCGGTTCGGAAGAAAAACCAAAAGAATCCGAATCAGAGGTACCTGCAAAAGAAAGCCTTCGTCGATCGCTGAGGGAAAAGGTGTCGGAGAAATTACTAACGTCGACCTGGGAGACGGAATAAATCAGGATATGGTGGTCAGAGGGAAACCGATTTACGACATGAAATGCTCAGCTTGTCATAAGCTGGATGGGAAACGTGTAGTGGGTCCGGGATTTGAAGGAGTCACTAACAGAAGACGCCCTGAATGGGTCATGAACATGATTACCAATGTCAATGTCATGCTGGACGAAGATCCGACTGCTCAAGCCTTACTTGAAGAATGTCTGACACGAATGCCCAATCAAAATGTGTCTGTAAGCGAAGCAAGAGATATTCTCGAATTCTTTAGAAATAATGATGAAGAGCGACTTAAACTACGTGATCAGGCTGTAAAATAACCACTTAATCAATTAATAAATGAAAATCATGAAAACCCTGTCATACCTGATACTCCTTAGTTCAGTATGTATTTTATTTTTCTTTGCATGTGCAGGCCAGGATCAGACAGCAAATGTGTCCTCAAGCACCGAACCGGCGGGTGCCGGTCAGTCTGCCGTCCAGGATGATGAATCACAGCGAAATGTAGTGCAGGTTGCAGTATCTTCTCCCGATCATACCACCTTGGTGACGGCAGTACAGGCTGCTGGCCTTGTAGATGTACTCTCCAATGCCGGACCATTCACAGTATTTGCTCCGGTCAATGGCGCATTCGATGCACTTCCTGAAGGTACAGTTGAAAGCCTGCTTCAGCCTGAAAATAAGGCAAAACTTCAGGATATCCTGGAGTATCATGTTTTTGTAGGGGTTATTCAGGAAACGATGTTCAAAGACGGAAGACAGTTTAATCAGGTAAATCTAAAAAATGTGACATTGGGCAAAAGCGGTGAACAACTCACTGTGAACGGCGCTAATATTACAGGTGTCGTCAGAGCTTCTAATGGTGTCGTGTATATCATCGACAAGGTATTATTACCTGAATAATAATATGGTATTTATTAAAAACACAAATTTATTTTTCAATGAAAAGGAATACATTAATCAGTTCGAGTTTAGCAGCCATTGCTTTTCTGGCATTGTTTCAGACTTCTTGCAGACCCAAATCTCCCGGCTCAGTGAGTGTCGGTGATGCAGCTTCTAAAGTATACGTGGCACCTGGAGAACATGACGAATTTTATAATATCGTGTCCGGCGGATTCAATGGGCAAATCAGCGTAGTAGGTCTTCCTTCCGGACGTGTACTTAAGATTCTTCCCGTTTTCTCTGTCTTTCCTGAGAATGGATATGGCTATAGTGAAGAGTCAAAACCTATGTTAAACACTTCTCATGGATTTGTACCCTGGGATGATTTACACCATATCGCCATCTCAACTACCAAGGGTGAACATGATGGACGCTGGGCTTTCGCAAATGCAAATAATACGCCAAGAATTGCCAGGGTGGATCTCACAACTTTTGAGACTGCAGAGATTCTTGAAATTCCTAATAGTGCAGGAAATCACTCCTCTCCATTTATTACAGAAAACACTGAATATGTGATAGCAGGTACCCGTTTCTCTGTGCCTATGGGTGATGATGCACAAAGAGATGTTCCGATAAATACTTACAAGGAAAATTTCAAAGGAACGATCAGCTTTGTAAAAGTCGGAGATGACGGTACGATGGATATAGCCTTTCAGTTAGTGACTCCTGGAGTCAACTTTGACCTTGCAAGAGCCGGAAAAGGAAAGTCTCACGGTTGGTTTTTCTTCTCTTGCTATAATACTGAGCAAGCATACAGTTTATTGGAGGTAAATGCTTCTCAGAAAGATAAGGACTTTATCATGGCTGTCAACTGGAAGAAGGCAGAAGAATATATCAAAGCAGGCAAAGGTAAAAAAGTGAAAGCTAAATATGCTCATAATAAACTGGACCATAAGACGCACATAACAACTTCAACCATCAAGGAAGATGTCCTGCAGTTGGATATCAGGGATTTTGATGATCTGGTTTATATGATACCCTGCCCCAAATCGCCTCATGGTTGCGATGTGGATCCTACAGGTGAATACATTGTAGGTAGCGGAAAGCTTGCAGCCATGATTCCTGTATTTTCATTTACCAAACTCATGACTGCCATTGAAAACAGTGATTTCGAAGGTGAATACGATGGCCTTTCTGTAGTGAAATATGAATCTGCGCTCCATGGTATTGTCGAAAAACCAGGTTTAGGCCCTTTGCATACAGAATTTGACGGAAAAGGAAATGCATATACTTCCATGTTTGTGTCTTCTGAGGTTGTCAAATGGAATATCAGCTCGCTTGAAGTAATGGACAGAGTTCCAACATATTACTCTGTGGGACACTTAATGATTCCGGGAGGATGTACTGCCAAACCTCATGGAAAATATTTAGTTGCATACAACAAAATCACAAAAGACAGATATCTTCCGACTGGACCGGAGCTTTGTCACTCTGCACAATTGTTTGATATATCCGGTGATAAAATGAAACTTTTGCTTGACTTCCCTACCATTGGTGAACCACATTATGCGGAAGCAATACCGGCAAGTTTGATCAAGGAGAAGAGTGTGAAAATCTTCAAAATTGAAGACAATCAACACCCTCAGGCAGTTAAGTCTCCCGCAGATGCCAGAGTAGTTAGAGAAGGGAATGTAGTGAGAGTGTATCTTACTTCCATCCGTTCGCATTTCTCTCCTGACAATATTGAAGGTATAAAAGTAGGCGATGAAGTGTATTTCCATGTGACAAATATGGAACAGGACTGGGATGTACCTCATGGATTTGCCATCAAAGGTGCCGATAATGCGGAAACATTAATCATGCCGGGGGCCACTCAAACATTGAAATGGATGCCAAAGAGAGTGGGAATATACCCGTTCTATTGTACAGACTTTTGCTCAGCCTTACACCAGGAGATGCAAGGTTACATAAGGGTATCGCCGAAAGGTAGCGCGGTACCTATCAAATATTCTCTCGATGGAGAAGAAGGTAAATAATTACAACATGTAGAATAAGTATGCCCCTTCACATAGGGGCATACTTCTATTAGTTGGTATTAATAAAATAGACATGACAAAATTAACGCCGCTATCGAGATGGCTTATCTTACTTTCATCCCTTCTGCTGATCATTCTTTTTTTTACTCCAATTTGGCAGATAGATCTTTGGGCTCCGCAATACCCTGAATGGCTCAGCATGCAAATTTGGCTGTATCAGGTATCAGGAGACATCAATACAATTAATGGGCTCAACCATTATATTGGGATGAAAAATATTCAAACTGAAATGTTTCCTGAGTTCAAGATCATGCCCTATATAGCAGGGGGAATGATTGTGACAGGGCTGCTTCTGGCTCTTTGGGGAAAGAAAATCAGTTCCTGGATTTGGTTATTGGTACTGGTAGGATCTGCTGTTGCAGGGTTTGTTGACTTTTACTTATGGAGCTATGATTATGGACACAATCTTGATCCAAAAGCAGCAATCATTGTTCCGGGAATGGTGTACCAGCCCCCACTTATAGGCTCAAAAGAATTATTGAATTTTGTTGCTTATGCAGGACCTGCGATCGGAGGTTGGATTGCATTAGTTTCCGGTATTCTCGCCGTCGCTGTCGTTTTTATTGAAATATTTAAAAAGAAATTGCAGAAGAGATTTACATCTGCGAGCACACTTTTAAAATAAAAATCTCATTATGAATTTACTTAATAAAAGTTTACTTTTCCTTTTATGTCTGGCCATTACAGCCTGTAGTTCAGGACCTGAGCCGATTGACTTTGGAAAAGATGCATGCACCTGGTGCAAGATGACAATCATGGACCCCAAATTTGGGACAGAACTTGTGACAGATAAGGGAAGGGTATACAAGTTTGATGATATTAATTGTCTGGTTGAATATATGGTTGAAAATAAAATATCGCCTCAGGATAAGCATTCCCTGTACGTATTGGATTACAGTGATCCCGGAAAAATAATAGATGCCAGGACCGCGTCCTACATTCATTCCGGGGAATTGCGTACACCTATGGCGAGCAGAGTTGCTGCATTCGGAATTGGCAGGTTACAGCAGGCGCATCATGAGCTATTGAAAGGTGAAGAGATAAGTTGGGATCAGGTATGGAAAAAGTTTAGTGTAGAGGAATAGAAAAATCAAACTATGTTTAGTATTCGTAAAATTCGTCTCAGTTTCTTTTTTTTCATTTTGAGTTTCGTTCATGCAGGACTAATGGATGCCAAGATAATTGAGGTAAAGGCTTCACATGGGAATCCAATTACAGTGGCTGTTGCCTCTGCAGTAGATGGTGATACTATCAAAGTATATCCTGGTTTATATAAGGAAGCTAATATCTTGATTACCAAATCACTCTACCTTCTAGGTATTGATCAACCCGTGCTGGATGGCGAATTTAAGCATGAAATATTCACAATTGCCGCCTCCGGTGTCACCATAAACGGTTTCAAAATCATTAATACAGGACGTTCCAGCATGGAAGATAAAGCAGCCATAAAATGTCTCGATGCTAATAATGTAAACATCAGCTATAATACCCTGGAACACACTTTTTTTGGAATTCACATTTCAAATTCTACTGGAATCATCATCGAATGCAATACTCTCCTGACTGAGGGTGAACATGAATATGAACATGGAAATGGAATTCATCTCTGGAAGTGTTCAGATGCTTATATTCAGGGCAATGAGATTGAGGGGCACAGAGATGGAATCTACTTCGAGTTTGTTACCAATTCAAAGATTATAAATAATATCAGCAGAAAAAATAAGCGCTACGGGCTGCACTTTATGTTTTCGCATAATGATGAATATTATCACAATTCATTTATCAATAATGGAGCAGGGGTAGCAGTAATGTACACCACCAATGTCACGATGCGATACAATTCATTTGAGCAAAACTGGGGCTCGTCATCTTATGGAATGCTCTTAAAAGATATTAGGGATAGCCATGTTGAATTCAATATTTTTTCATCTAATACTTCCGGCATTTATATGGAAGGTGTCAGCCGCACTGTTTTTCATTTGAATGAATTTAGAGAAAATGGATATGCCATAAAGCTGATGGCTAGTTGTGATGATAATACATTTAGCAAGAATAATTTTAAGGGAAATACTTTTGATATTTCTACTAATAGCAGGACAGTCCTCAATTCACTGGATCAAAATTATTGGGATAAATATCAGGGATATGACAGGGATAGAAACGGGTTTGGGGATGTTCCTTACAGACCTGTCAGCCTATTTTCAATGATAATAGAACAAGTTCCACCCGCTGTGATATTATGGCGAAGTTTTCTGGTCTTGGTGTTAGACCGGGCTGAAAAATCTCTCCCTGCTGTCACCCCTGAAAACTTGAAAGATGAATCACCTAAAATGAAAGCGCATGATCTCCATTCATAAAGTCACAAAAAAATTCAAAAAGCTTCAGGTGCTTAAGGAGATTGAACTGGACTTTGAGAAAGGCAAAGTGTATGCGCTTATCGGACCCAATGGAAGTGGAAAAACTACTTTGATCAAATCAATTCTGGGACTCGTTATCCCTACAGAAGGCGATATTGTAGTGGATGGAGTTTCAATTAAAAGAACCTGGCTGTACCGTGAAAAAATTGGATATATGCCTCAAATAGGCCATTATCCGGACAATTTGCAGATTGGACAGCTATTTGAGATGATGAAGAATATACGGCGGAGTTTTGAAAGTCTTGATGAGGACCTCTATAAAGCATTTGATTTTGCTTCTATTTCTAATAAAAGAATGCACACACTTTCAGGCGGAACAAGACAAAAAGTGAGTGCTGCTTTAGCTTTTCTATTCAATCCTCCCATTTTAATATTGGATGAACCCACTGCAGGGCTCGATCCGCTGGCGGTAGAAATCCTGAAGGAAAAAATCATACAACAGAAGATGGCAGGAAAACTGATTATCATCACCTCGCATATCATGAGCGACCTGGATGATCTGGTCACCGACCTGGTGTACATGCATGAAGGAAATATAATTTATGATGACACTATTGAAAAGTTGAAACAATTAACGAATGAGCAGCGGCTGGGCAAAGCAATTACCCATCTGATGAACCAAAATTCAGCCTTATCGTGAGCAGATTACTCAAATACATATTTTACGATATATTACGCACCCGGTTTATATTGTTTTATCTTTCATTTCTTTTACTGAGTACATTCTTCATGTACCAACTTGACACCGATACATCGAAAGTAATCCTTAGTTTGCTTAGCATTTTACTTTTAATCGTTCCTTTGATCAGCGCTGTTTTTACAACGATACATTTCTACAATTCCTACGAGTTTACAGAGTTGATGCTCGCCCAGCCTTTGCGAAGGGAGACAGTATTTCTGGCCCAGTATATTGCAGTTGCTTCCTCATGTGTGTGGCCTTCGCTATCGGAATAGGATTTCCTACCCTCATATATGGGATCAATGACGGAAGCTTAACATTGCTATATACAGGTCTGATGCTGACACTTGTGTTCGTTTCACTGGCATTTCTGGTGGCAGTGCTGACGAGGGATAAAGCTAAGGCTATAGGAGTTACATTGCTTGTCTGGTTCTTTTTCTCGCTTATATACGATGCTATCCTGCTTTGGGTCGTGTATGCTTTTGGCGAATATCCTCTGGACAAAACCTTGCTAGTTCTCGTTTCTTTGAATCCTGTGGATTTGGCCAGAATACTGATGATTCTCAAGCTGGACATTTCGGCACTGATGGGTTATACAGGCGCTTTATATAAGGATTTCTTCGGGAATTATACAGGTATCCTGTTCTCGACTGCTATTCTATTGATCTGGATTATTGTTCCTGTTTGGATAGCTTTGAGAGTGTTTAAGAAGAAGGACATTTGATCTGAGGAGGAATGTGAAATTTTAGAGCAAATCTCCTTTTATCTATTATTCTAACTAGGGTTAAACTTCAATTGGAAAAAAAAAAAGCGGGATTGAAGGTGGAACAATCGCACCTTTGAGAATTCCGTAAAAATGGTTTTGGAGTGAGCGGCCAAAACCGACTACTCAATGCACATTTGAGCTGGAGCGAACAGAACATCTAATTCAAGCGAGTTTACCGGGCTTAGCGAAACGAAAACGCATTTGGATTAGGCTCAACATTGCGATGGTTGGTTACTTTGCCATCTCAAAAGTAACAGCCTCACCGGCTTGAGGTGAATTAGAAGGACGCAATTCTAATGAGATATTAAGAAGGTCAAACCCTACTTTTACCTCGAACTGATGCAGCTTATTTCCCTCTAAGTGCAAGAGTATTATCACTGATAACTACGCTTTCCCCGACCTTCCTCTTTTCTTAGATCCGGAAGAATTTCTTTCCCAGAACTTCCAGTTGGAAGATTTAGAGTTTTTGCTTCGCTTGACAAGAATGTATCGTACGGAGATGGCAGTTTCCAATTCCAGGATACGATAGCCACCGACAAGATTGATAGTAGGCTTCATATCCCAGGAGAAATTGAGTTTACCAAGTGTAAGTTCAGCTCCGGCGATAGGGCTTATGCCAAATTTAATGTCTGTTTGGCTTGTCTCAGGTGGAGCATACCAGCCAATATGTGGACCTACTCCAAGATACATATTCAAACCTTTCGTGATGATAGGGTAATGTCTTTCGTATAATACAGAGAATTGTGAAGAAGGGTATCTGAAACTTGTTTGCAGCATTCCTTCCAGCGTGGAGCGCTCTCCTATTCTGAATTGACCAGTAATACCGACTTCAGTTCCCAAGCGAATTCCGACAGCAGCTTTATAGTTTTGAGCTGAAAGGCTTAATGAGTAAAAACAAAGTAAAAGAAAACTACTTGACAAGCGTTTTGTACATACCCGGAGATTATATTATAAAGAAATGTAATACAAACATAAAATATGTCTGCGGATTTTTACTGTTTCAGCAAATCAATTTTGAATACTTTAAGGAAACAGGTGTATAAATATCTTATGAACGAATACAATCAGAAGTGATGTAATACTATAGTGAAAAGTCTGAAAAGTCATCAGGCAGCTGAGTGAATATTCAGATTCTATCCTTAGACGTACGAATATTACTTTTTGTTATATACAATTGTGCTTATTTTGCAAAGTATGAATATTAACATGGGGCGTATTGCATTTTATTTCAAAGCCGGGAACAAGTATAAAATACATTCACCATTGTTATATTCATTCACTAATGAGGTTATTGAGGATAGAGACAGCTATTATGCTGATATTGATTTGAAGAAACTTCATGAAATGATTTTGGCCAATCATCCGGCTTTGAAGACAAAGCTGCTGCCGCTAAAAATCTACCACATCCTTTTCAGGATTACCAAATGGTTTCAGCCGGAGCAAATGTTCATCTCACGCAGGGATGATGCGGGCATGAGTGCTTTGTCCTTATACTTTGGCTCCAGAAAGGCTGGACTGAATATTCAATCTTCAGGGTCTGAAATGGACGAACTGATCCGAACACATTTCAAATTGCTGAAGCTTCCTGAACTTTCTGCATTTTTACAAAATGATATTCTTTCTACAATAAATAATCAACATCAACATAAATCTATCTTCTTGCTGGATGTGTGCTTGTTAGATTCTCAAAAATTAAAACTAGCTGATGAAATCCTCCGGGGTACTCAGCAACAAGCTTGTCTGATTATCTGCAATTTGTCCAAATCAAAATCTATCAGAAAGCAATGGATGAATATGAGCCAATCCGGAAGACGAGGGTGTTTCTATATTGATCTGTATGATTTAGGAATTGTAGTTTACACACATTCTGATCAGGAGTCGGTGTATCAGCCGATTGTGAGTTATAGGAGGAAGTGGTTTCAGGTGTATTGAGATTGTTAGGGGGATTTGGTTGTAACATCGGGGCTGTGATACCGAGGTTCGTTTCACTCACTACGGCACAAGTATTTTTCTGCGCCTTCGGCTGGAAAAGTGATGTCTTTTCATGGGCAAGCCATGAAAAGGTGATAGCGAGGTTCGCTTTGCTCACTGCGCCATTAGTGTCTTGCTACTTTTCTCGGCCATGACTCAAAAGCAGCAAGGTGACGTTTATGCAGAGCATCCGGTTGTGTGGAGAGTTAGAGTGTGAGTTTGTTGGAATTAGAGTGAATGAGACTGTGAGTTTTACGTCTAAAAAACAAACATTATACCTGCTGTTGTTCGCTAATAGCTAAAGGCCAACAGCCAAAAGCGGCTGTTCAGGCTTTTCCTTGCAGCTTGAGCTTGTGGCTTCTTCAAGCTCAATCCTTCGACTTAAACCCTATCGTCTTACGATTAAACACAAATGCATCAGAGTTTGCTTTCAGGTGCTCAACATCCTCTTTCGTGATTAGGAAGTTGTCGAGATTTTTCTTTCTTCAGCTGGAATAGAAGCTATACGAAGATTTTGATGCTTGAATGCGTCTAATACCATACTGCGGATGCTTCTTGCGTTGCTGAAGTATTTATCTCTGAATTTGTAAAGGAAAGTGACATATTCCTGCAAATGAAGATCAGATTCTTCATCCAGTCTGTATTGCTGGTCAGTGATCATCTTGCGGGCAATCTGAATCAATTCTTCCGGATTGTAATCCTCAAATCGCAGTGCTTTGTCAAATCGGGATGAAAGACCGGATTCGATTTCAGGAAGGATTCCATATTATCTGTATATCCGGCAGCAAAAACGAAGAATTGACCGCGCTGATCTTCCATTCGCTTCAATATCGTCTGAATGGCTTCATTGCCATAATCTGCATAATTGGCAGGACCGTTGGAGGTCAGTGCATAAGCTTCGTCAATAAATAATACGCCGCCCAAAGCTTCGTCAATCTTTTCAGCGGTTTTGATGGCTGTCTGACCAACAAATCCGGCTACAAGTCCCTGCCTGTCAGTCTCAACCATGACCACGCTCTAAGGATACCCAGCGCTTTATAGATTCTTGTAAGTATTCTGGCAACTGTAGTTTTTCCTGTGCCAGGATTGCCTACAAATATGGTGTGCAAGGAGAAATGATTGAGAACATCTTTCTCAGATGCCTTGTAATATTGAACAAGTTTGATCATTTCTCTGATCTCCTTCTTCACATTTTCCATACCTATCAGGCTCTCCAACTCATCCATGGATTCTTTGAGCAATACCTCATCAATCGGTATATTGGGACGTGATCTGCCCTCCTTGAATTGAATTTTTTCAATATCCTGAAGCTGAATTGCACTCAATTCAGCAGGGTTTAAAGCTTCAGGCTTATCGCCCTTCATTACCCGCATTGCAAGATTTTGCTTGGCTTTCTCAATGAGATCATAGACAAATCTTGCATTACCAAATGTCCGGTCTCTGTTTCTGTATGCGTCTGTAATCATCTTACGCAATGCCAGCTGAGCATTTTCATCAAGAGTCACATTTTTCTCCACACAGGCATATTCCGCGATACTGTACAATTCCTGAGGCAAGTAATCTTCAAATTGATAAAACAGTTTGAACCTTGATTTCAGTCCAGGATTTGAATCCATGAAGTGATTCATTTCCTTGGGATATCCGGCAACAATAACAGCCAGATCACCTTCACCATTGCTCATCTCTTTGACCAAAATCTCAATTACTTCCCTTCCGAAATCCTTGCTATCGTCATTTGTTCTAGCCAACGCATAGGCTTCATCTATGAATAAGACCCCTCCCCTTGCAGCTTCAATGGCATCCTTGACTTTAGGTGCAGTTTGACCAATATATTCACCTACAAGATCTACGCGATCCACTTCTTTGACGTGACCTTTACTAAGGATTCCCATTTTCTTGTACAATTGACCCATCATTTTTGCAATGGTGGTCTTACCTGTACCAGGGTTGCCTATAAATACTGAGTGAACAGCGATTTGCTCCTTTTCTTCAATTCCTTTGCTCTTTCTCAATTGCAAATATTGAATGTATCTTGCATGATCACGCACCTGTTGTTTGATATGCTGCAATCCTATGAGACTGTCCAGGCGAACAAGCAAGTCTTCAAGAGAGACTTTATCAAGATCGAAGGGCTGTAGCAACATTGGATGCTCGGAGTTTGGCATTGTGACCATAGAAACTCCTGCCTCAAAATGATCAGCCACTTCAAATGGAATGATTCCCAGAACATAATCCATACTGCTGAAAGTCTTATAATAGATGCGATCGTCCTCAGCTATATCGTCATAAGGGCCTTCATATAATTTGAAAGAATCCAGCCCCAAATAAGGATTGTACAGATGATTTATTGGTTCATCAGCCTCCTCGATATAGAAATACTTGGTTGCCTCTCTTTCTCCTTCGATCCAGGCCTCCCAATAATAGGTCCCCTTCTTCCAGAATGCTCCCGGATTTTTATTCCCCCAACCTTCCCGGATATAAACTACATTATCGTATTTGCTGATTTTGCGCTTGAAAGACAAATTGCAAATTTCTTTTTTGCGGCCCTTACTTAGCATGAAGCATTTGAGAGAAATAGATACTTCCCAGAAATCTTCATCAAAAAGCTTGTTGTAAAAAGACAATTCAGCATAAATATAGCTGGTCTCTCCCCTGTCAAATACCTGACGATACTTTTTCTTATTGTCAGCCAGCCATTCAGTGGATGCGTAAACACGCAACTCTCTGAATTTATAGGCTTTAGTCACAGGTTTGTTAATAATATCTGCCACCGTATTTCGAGGTATTTAAATGCAATTTAGATAAATTTCAAATCTTTCTTCACACTTTCTGATTGTACAAACGAGTAAAAGGGCATTATTTGTTTAAATGTTTGTCAAATAATAGATAAATTCTTTTGTACTCATCTATCCATGAAGATGTACGAACAAAACCATGATCTTCAATCGGAAAAACAGCCATTTCCCAGTTATTTTTCTCCAGCTCTATCAATCGCTGACTCAATCTTACCACATCCTGAAACTGCACATTGACATCCACCATACCGTGTAAAATAAGCAAAGGGTCAGCCAAATTTTCTGCATAATATATTGGCGAACTTTTGAGATATGCTATGCTGTCCTCTTCCGGAGTATTCAAAATGTTCGCAGTATAACCATGATTGTAGTGTGCCCAGTCAGTAACAGAGCGTAAACCAGCACCACAAGCGAAGGTTCCGGGATGCTGAAACAATGCCATCAGTGTAATAAAACCACCATATGATCCTCCGTAAATCCCTATTTTATCAGGATCCACACCATATTCAGAAACCAGAAAAGGAATAGCATCTACATGATCTGAAAGGTCTTTTCCTCCCATATGCCTGTAAATTCCAGTTCTCCAATCACGGCCATAACCTGCACTGCCACGGTAATCAATATCCATCACTGTATAACCATTGTCACTCAAAAATTGATGAAACATATATTCCCTGTAATAAGTACTCCAATGTTTATGCGCATTCTGCAGATATCCTGCTCCATGGACAAATATGACAGCTGCTTTATTGCCTGATCCTCCTTGAGGCTTGTACACCCTCGCATGAACCTCAGCTCCGTCAGCAGCTTTGAAAGTTCTGAATTCAGGTTTGCGCCATTCATATTTCCGAAATGCTTCGGAAGTGGATTGAGTGATTTGTTTCCAGGCAGCTTTCTCATCTGACTTTCTAATATATAATTCTGCCGGTTGATTTGCCAGGGAAAATAAAGCAGCAATATATGATTCATCCGGGCTCCAGACTGCATCATACCTGCCTTCAGATTCAGAGGTAATTGATGTCCAACCTGAACCATTCGTATTGACTTTGTATAAATTAAAGACTCCGGGATGTTCTTTATTTGCATGGATAAGAAATTGCCTGCCATCTTTTGAGAGCTGTACTTTCTGAATTTCAAAGTTCCCGGCAGTGATCTGAGTTTTCCTTTGCTTTGCAATGTCATATGTATACAAGTGAGAATAACCGTCTGATTCAGACTGAAAATATATGGTATTATTATCTTTCAAAAAACCAATTCCAGCTCCACCGAAACTCCTGACACCCGGTCCTCCAATCCATGCCTGATCTCTTTGATGATCAATCACTTCAACTTTGCCGGACGGAATCAGAATCTTAAGAATCCAGCGATCTTTATTATCTCTGGAGAAAACATCTGCTATGGCGAATGTACTATCTGCAGAGCCTATTAATCCACTTATAAAAATGGGCTTTGCTTGTTTGTATTGGGGCTCATAAGGTAAA
This sequence comes from Saprospiraceae bacterium, assembly GCA_016706365.1. Taxonomy (GTDB): domain Bacteria; phylum Bacteroidota; class Bacteroidia; order Chitinophagales; family Saprospiraceae; genus SLDF01. The sequence goes on along the minus strand of JADJJU010000009.1, from coordinate 166,770 downwards.
CTGTCATTATGATATTCCTTCTTATAATCGGGCTTGTCCTTTATGCCCGGGACCATTGCGAAATCGATCATAATACTGGTATCCTGTTCTGGTAGCAGCATCAGTAATTCCTGTGAGTTTTGCGTCACCCCCACTTTTGGTCTGCCATTCAGCATTTTTACATAACCATCAGCAGCAATAAAATCCGGAACTTCAGTGGCTGTAGATGGTTCACGCTGGGATAAGATGATAAAAGCAGCTTTGCCATTAGAAGAAAGCAGTGCAGGATTCCCATTTTTTCCTCCAGGTAGTATTCCGGCCTGTTCGTACGAGCAGATTGCTCCACTTTTCTGAGCGAATCGAGAACGATTTTTTCATCAGCTTCCTCCTTCAGATGCCCGAATAATTTGAGCTCTTCTTTTTTTGAGCCAGGTTGATTTATCCTTTTTTCTTCTTCTTTTTTACCCTTATAAATCTTGAATAGGGATTTTATACTGCCATTGATGTAGTCATAATGATAATACACCTGATCCATGAGAAAATAGAAGCCTTTTTTATTAGGCTGGATCGAAATTTGAGAAATTCTGGAATCAAATTGAATCAAATATCTTTGAAACTTAAATTGCTTGTCGAATAAGGCAATACCTCCCTGGTGATCTGTCACATATTTTCCATCAAACAATTGTTGAGAGGAATCAGGTCTTCTGTAAATCAGGGGTTTAATCTCCAGAGGGACTTTTACATTTTTCTGATCCTTCAGAACATACGCGTAAAGTTCAGACCTGATGTCTTCGGGTTTTTGCCAATAATAGTATACTGAATCCTGCTGGGCCGACCAGAATGGAGAACCTGGAGAATGTCCTATGAAGTCATTGCCAGCCATAATGCTTTCTAGAGTCAGACTTGACTTATTGGGATATTGGGCATGTAGTTGAATTACTTGAAATAAAAGCAAGCTTAAGATAATTCTCATTGGTATCAATTTTAGAGAAAGCAAGATAATCAGAGATACCATAAAAAAGAAAGGGGCCAATAAAGGCCCCTTAGAAATTTATGATTTAGGAAATTGTATTCTTTTACTGTCTAAGGATTAACAAAGAAGTAGATACAGTTCCCTGATCAGATTTTAACAAAACTTTATACATTCCATTAGCTATATCAGCGACCGGAATTTCAATGAATTGGGAACCGGCCTCTAAATTTGGATTTCGGATCAGTTTGAGCATTTGTCCATTTAAAGTAAATAATTGTATAGATACATCGCTCAGTTTTGTATTCAGCTCAAGGGTTAACTGGGCTGATTGATTTGCAGGATTCGGGTATAATTTTAATCCTGAAATAGCGGCAGGGAGCTCTGAAGTGGAAGAAAGTATATCCAGCGGGAAAGTTACCCCATTTGCTAAAGCAACCCACAATTCGAAGGCGGGCTCCGGAGTCCAAAGTCCACTGAGAAACAGGGTAATAGCCTGACCTTCTAAAGGTCGCAGAGGCATCGAATATTCTGCTGATTTATTTCCGGAAACAACTTGAATTAAATCAAGTGTATAAGTAGCCCCGGGAAGTTTGGAATATTCCTGAAATTTTCCATACGATAATGTGTCCATCAAGGTGGGTCCTCCCTGAATATTCAGCATAAGGGGTCCTTGATCCGGAATACCATTAAATTTAAGGATATCTATGCCACCGGCTTCCGCCTCTAATCTTGCCTGATCATAAGTTTTAAGATCAAAAGGATTTTCAAGAGATCCTCTTAAGCCTGATGCCATGGCAATATAATTGGACGAATTTTCCAATGTAACTGTGAACATGGCAAAAGTGTCAGAAACCGATTCGCTATCCGGCTCTGCAAAACCAAAAACTAAAGGAGTAATTGCAGGCAATTCTATGAATGGCGTCGCTTCTCTAAAATTCATGTTAGAAACAATTTTTTCGTCTCCCAGATATACATCTACATTACCAATTGCTGCGTTGTGGATCAATTGAATTTTGGCCAGGGGCTTATAAACAAAAGGCACTACCGTTCCATTATCCAGCAAAAGATACAATCCAAATGCCTGGGGTCCGTCAATTTGGCCTGAAACGAAGAGAACCCCGGCTCTGCCTCCGTAAGGAATCAGATTGGCTTCATATGTATATAAGATTTCATCCGATCCTGAAATTGAGATATCAATTAAATATCTGCTCGTCTCTACAGATGTGTATGACGTGATTTCTCTGTATGCAATATTATCAAAATCAACACCGGCATCCCGGATAGAGATATCCAAAGGAGGAGTCCCGGCGGATCCATGAAATACTGCCATTTCCACATCGAATGGATCTAAGCCTTCTGTCATAGCTTCATCATATATCAATAACTCCAAAAGATAAGTATCATCATCAGTCAATCCATTGAATATTAATATATAATTTGAGTCTGCTTCAAAAGACAATTCCAGTAAACCCAAACTGTCCGAAGGTTGCTGGCCTGCCGGAGCCCATTCAAGCAAGACAGGAATATTTGCCGGGATAGTAAGAAAATTAGTAGCACTGAGATATTGCATGGAATCAAGCAACTTAAATCCATCCAGGTAAAAGTCTAATGCCAGCCCCGGGATATTTTGCAAAAATTGAACATTCGTAAATTTAACTGTAGGAAAATCAATGATGCTTCCATCTGAGAGCGCTGCTGATAAGCCAATCTCCGTCGTATCCGAATCAGGAGATGTAATAAAAAAGTGAAGGGCCTCCCCTTCTAAATCAGACAGATTTACATAAAATGTATTTATTAGGTCAGTCTGCTCATAAAGCTCCACATAATATTTGCCGGGTTGATAAGTAGAATAGTTACTTAAGTTAGAGTAAGAAAGATTACTGGTCCATGTGCCGATGTTTGTAATATTGATACTCAGGACTGGCAGTGTCTGAGCCGCGTGAAAAATATTCATATCAATCAGGGTATCTACCAAAGCCTGCTCTCTTGAGCTATTATTCATTTTCCATACATAAGGAAAATCCATCGGATCAGTACCACCTGTGAGATAAAGTGTGTGTACTGAATCTCTATGCAGGTTGTACTCAAAAATAGAAACCGCATCCTCTGCAGATTCACTATCAGCCGGAGCAATCGCGAATTGATTCAACCTTCCCGCAACGATATTCATAAAAACTGTTGCGCTGTCAGAATCGAAATCGTTCAGCCAGAGATTGTCATTCAAATAAACATCTTTGGGTCCCGTATCAGAAATATTGATAAATTGTATTCTGGAGAAATCTCTTGTAGGAAGCGTGAAAAAGGTTCCATCATTCAATATAGCCAGCAATTCAAACTCGGCTGAGCTCAGATATCCTCTGGCCAAAATGGTAACGCCCTGTCCTGCCCATTCACGCGCGTCCATTTCATATACATCCAGTGTATCTCCATTGACGGCATTGGTAACCCTTAATAATTGATAAATAGCATCCAGGGGTAAATAATCACTGAAGTCTCCATATGCCAGCGAATCCACCAACAATTCACCTTCCAGGGTATGGAAAGTAAGAGCCTCTGAAACTGCAGCAGCATGCACAAAATGCAAATTAATGGAATTCAGGTTGCCCGCAAATTGCTTCGCATCATCTCTGAGAATGACTTCAAATGGAAACATTGCATTGTTTCTGCTTCCGGTCGCCACAAGAATATAATTCCTTCCTCCATCCAGGATCAGATCAACACTATAAAATGCATCATCTATTCCATCACTATCTGCGGGAGCAAAAGCAAAATTAAATTCAGTATCTGCTTCAAACGGTATATAAGGTGTCGCATTTCTTGTGTTATAATTATCAAGATAAAGCGTGTCATTCAGATAGACGTCCATCACCGCCAGAGAAGCATTGTTGATAAATTGAACATAAGCAAAGCTCCTTTGAGGCAATTCGAATACTGTGCCATCAGATAAAATGCCCAGCAAAGTGAAATTAGGATCTCCGTCAACAGTACCCGAAGTCATTAATGTTATACTCTGTCCTTCGTACAAATTGAATTCTCCAAAGAAACTGTAAAGAACGTCCTGAATTCCACTCAGATTGATATCTAAAAGATACTCCAATGGATTCACAGTAACATATTCGGAAAATCCATTGTAAACAACATTTTCAAATAATGTAAAACCATCCCGCACCTTTATATCAATGGCATCCAGGCCTTTTCCTCCGTGGAAAGCCAGCAAGTCTACTTTGTCGGACTCAGCAGGTAGAATCCTTGCATTATCTTTCAAAAACCACTGAAGGCTATCCACCATATCTCCCGCTAATCCACTTAGCACCATGATGTAATCGATGTCTTCTTCAAAGACAAAAGTTTTTTCCATGGTGGTCGTATCAGCAAAATCTGATCCTGTGGGTCTCACAGAAATATTAATATCAATTCCTGATGGGATGTTAAGATATTTCGTTGCAGTCCTGTAATGAAGATTTTCCGCGTATAATTCTGTATTGAAGTATACATCGACAGAATCAGTCTGGCTATTGTGTATCAATTGTATTCTTGAATAACCCAAAGACTCAAACTCTATCAATGTTCCATCTGTCCAGAGACCCCATAATCTGACATCTCCATCATCTTCCAGGGTTCCATTGAGAAACATTGTCATAGTTTTCCCCTATGTAATCTTCTGTTACATTGATGATAAATGTCTTGATCAGCTCGTCAGTCTCGGATGATCTGAAATCCATATAATATGTTCCTGTATCGAAGCTCGAATAATCAGTGTATGTATTGTAGGGAATACTATCCTGCAACAGACCCACATCCTTGATGGAAATTGAAACTGAATCCAATCCCGGAGCTGCATGACCCACTGTATATTCAAACATTTCCGGATTTAAAGGATTTTCTCTCGCACCTTGTTTACCACCTGCAATTAATGGGAATTCGGGGTGATCTAATTGGCCATTGATAGAAACAACGGCGGATTTTGTATTTTCAAAGCCTACAAATAATGTGTCCACAACCTCATCAACTGAGGCAGAACCAGCAGGAGCTAATTTAAACTCCAAAAGCTGGTCAGCAGGAAAAAAGTCAAACAAAGTCGCTTCCAGATATCCTAAATCACTAATTACCTTTTCATCTTCCAAATAAATATCATACTCAGAATCGGGAGAATTGTTTACCCACTGGACTCTAGCTATTGGAGTCAGGGGTAACTGAGAAATGCTGCCATCCTCACAGACAATAAATAAACCCAATTCCGGAATACCAATTGCTACTCCTGAAATAAACATAAGCGCTACATCGCAGGGCAATTGCGTAAGATCAGCTTCGTAAGTGAGCAGAAAACCAATGTTTTGTATATCTACATCCAGATAATACACCTTTTTTTCGAGTTCAGCATAAGGTGTATACTGGGCAAATTGAGCACTATAAATATTTCCTTCTCCCTGAGCTCTCACTTGTAATGGCGGGACGAGTACTCCACCATGAAAGAAATTCATGGAAATAGTGCTGTCTGATAAAGAGGTAGTCGGTATATTATTGTTAACAATCAGATTGATGAATGGCAATCCCGGAATGCTGGGATAAATACCATTGACCATCACTGTGTAAGAGCTATCTGCTTGTAAATCACCCAATAAAAAGACCGCTAATGGTGGGTCCAATTGTGTACTTGGGGATAGCCGGAATTTTACGATAGAATTTGAATTCGGTGCAATCTCAAGAAAAGGAGTTGCGGTCCGGAAAGTAAAGCTATCCAACTGTGCATACAATGAATCATTGACATACAGATCCATTACAGGACCTCCATCGGTACCCGGGATAGGAGAATTATGAATAAACTGTACTCTCGCATTTTGTGCAAATGATTGGAAGCCGACAAATAAGAAGATAAATAGAAAGTATATTTTATTCATAAGTATATTTTATATTGAAATATCAATATTTTTAAAATTGTATAAACGTATCGCGTTGAAATAATAGCCATCAAGACATTGGTAAATTAATTTTAATCTAAGGAAATATGATTACACTCCAGTTATATTCATAAACCAGAAATTAAATTCCAATCACAGGCAACTATAATTCATAAAGATATACATTATAATTTTGTACAATTGATCTCGCTTTCAAGTCAATCATTCATGTATATAGATAATCTGTTATATATACATGCCAATATCGTACCAAAACCAATAAATTTTGAGTCGGCAGAATTATTTAACACTGACTTAGTTACTAATACCGAATCACTACTTGTTTAGTTGGCAAAAAGTGATATTCGATGTTCGCTCGTTTTATTAAAATGCGTATCTCAAATTGGCTGGAGGCATTAATTTACATTTGAAATAAGAGAAAAAGATTTTGATACCTTTGTTTCGATCTTTATTGCTCTCATTGAATATACACAATTAATGCTAAGATGATTTCATTTGAAAAAGTAAATGTGCTGCTTTTTGATGTAGATGGAGTGTTGACCAATGGTAATATTCTAATAACAGAAAGTGGAGAAATGCTGCGCACCATGCATGTTAAAGATGGTTATGCTATTAAAAAAGCAATAGAATACGGATATCATATTGGAGTGATTACAGGTGGTACTTCTAAGGGAGTTGTTGAAAGATGTAAATTTCTTGGAATAAAAGATGTGTATCAGAGTGTAAAAGATAAGATGGAAATGTTGGATTTATTTGAGACCCTGTATGAATATGACAGGAAGGAATTCTTGTATATGGGGGACGATTATCCTGATTATGAGGTGATGAAATCGGTAGGATATCCTACTTGCCCTTCCGACGCAGCACCTGAAATTCAGCAGATATCAAAATATATCTCCCCCATTAAAGGAGGTGAAGGATGTGTGAGAGATGTCATTTTTAAATGTTTGAGATCCCGAAATTTGACTGTTTAAATTGTCATTAATTTATGCTCCGGATAATCCGACTACAAAATCTTCTGATTGCCATATTGACAGCCTATTTGTCACATTGGATTATCAAAATCTTCATAGTGACATTTGGCGACCAGCCTGAACTTTCAGGATGGAATATGATCTTGTTTCTGCTTGCACTGGGTATGTTAATGGCAGGGGGGTTTATAATTAATAATATTCTGGACATTGAGACAGATACTGTCAACAGCCCTCAAAGAGTCATAGTCATGCAGAATCTGGGGCATAAGGCATTACAGAATATCTATATCTGGCTATTGATCCTGGGTACACTTCTTTCAATTTATGTTTCTTATCGCCTGCAAAGACCATATTTGGCTATCATTTATCCATTGTTTTACTGGTTGCTTTACATTTATTCCAGATATCTGAAAGGAATACCTCTCATGGGTAATTTGGTCGTGGCATTTATGTGTGCAGTTGTCCCCTTTCTTTTATTGCTGGCGGAGTGGCCGGTGATCGCTTCTATCAAAGAAAATGCCGGTGAGGCATATACTTATCTGATCAAACTATTGACCGGCATGACCTTATTTGCATTCATGATTACCATATCCAGGGAAATTATAAAAGATATGGAGGATGTTGAAGGTGATGAAGCCGCAGGGTACAAGACTCTACCTGTGTTATACGGGTTGGCTATGAGCCAAATGGTTATGGGAATTTTAATGTTGCTTTTACTCCTTTTAATTGCCCTCTGGACTTATTTTATGTTTATGTATTTAAGTACATAGAACATCCTATTTGCTCTCCTGCCACTCACGATTATTGCATTTATAGTTACACTTAAAGTCTTGAATGCCAAGGGAAAAGAAGATTATTTTATTTGCAGTCAGCTTATGAAAATCATGATGCTGGTTGGGATGCTTCATTTTTATTTTTTGACGATACAATTCTGAATTACCACTGCTGAATTCTACCAATTTACGATTTACAATTTACAGCCAACTTAGCAGCCCTTTTAACAGCCGAAATTTAATTTTTCATAGCTGTTTTCGCTTTCTGACCCGAAAGAGTACTTTTCGACTTGTACTGAAAAAAAACAGCTCCATGCAGAAAGGAAATAAATGTATAGAGCTTTAAAGGATTAGTTTTGAATAAGTAACCAATCAATTAAATCGTCATTCTCTACAATACTCCAGGAATGAGGGTGTCTTAAGTTTTTGGGTCTTCTATATCCTCTATTTTGCGTTATAATTAATGATGCATTCTCATTTCCAAGCATGTTAAGTTCATTAATAAATGCAGAACAATCTGTAGCGTTCGTATTTGTGAGATCGGAATGTCTTTCTGCCAGCCACCAATTAATATCCGGTTCTGTATAAAGCACAACTGCCTCCAATTGAAAATCCCCCAACATAAAATTTTTGGTCCAAAATGTCGTGTTTGGTTGTTACATCATATAGGATTCTTTTAAAAGATTGTTGACTTGAGCTGTCTACACCAAGGGACAATGCTCCATCTTGAAAAGTTGGGATAATTGTCAATATTCCCCTTTGGGCTAATTTAAATGCAACTCAGTTTGTTCAAAAACATTTTCTGCTGTTTCACCAAAACCGGGAACTAAAAACAAAGCCTGCCCAGGAAGATCAGGTGGATATATTATAGTATAAGAATTTTTTGTTGTGTCAGATTTGTCAAGGAACACTTTCTCGATTTTCGGATTAATTACTATTGGCTGACTGCAATTAATAGCTAAAAGTGAACACATGAACAGTGTAAAATTATACCTATGCATTTTTTTTAAAATTGTTTAATTCATGGAAGCCTTCATTTATAGTCTACCATCAAGCTCTATGCTCGTTTAATATGAGTTTGAATCTTTCTATCTGTCTTCTGTGTTTCAAAATGTGCACAATTGCATGCTCCATTAATTGTTCTATGTCATAAGTTTGGCCCCAGGGAACCTTAATTTTTAGATCATTATCAAACTCTTCTAATTCCGGGTCCCGGATATCTGCAAATACAATTCTGTTAAAAGGAATAATTTTTTCTAAATCTCTGATGTACTCGCCGACATTGGTATGTCTAGTTTTTTCCGGTCTTACATTGGAGTGGCCTATATGGAGATAAATATAATGAGCATAGCCAAAAGCACTGTGAACAACATGTGATAGTAGGGTTTGGATCGATCTGCAGTCTGAATCTTTTGTATCAAAGTCAACTATTTCTGTCAAATCGGAGTCCGAAATTCCTCTTAATACCCCAATCAATTCATGAATGGCTTTCTCATATTCATCAAGTAATGCTCCTTTTGATCCTGTGTTATGGACGCCTAATTTCATGATATTTAATAATTTAATTCCATTTTCATTCTTCATTTATTTAATTGCAAATACCACTGAATTGCCAATGCTTCAGTTTTCTTTATAAAATCATCCTTCCCACCATTGTATTCCATTACGTCCTTCCATTCACGGGTGCTGAGGGATAATTTAAGGTCCTGATATTCTTGTTTTGCATCCGGAAATGCTCTCAAATAATCCCGAAACGCAATATGTCTGATCCAATGTTCAGAATCGTATTCCAGTATATGAATATGTGCCCATTTGTGATCATTTATCACATCTGTGTTTTGATTTGCATCAGAGATCAATAATGCATAGTCGAGTTCGTTTGCAGTATCCTTCATTTTGACAAATAATCTCCGGTAAGGCATAACAACATTATGCTTTTCATAATATGGAAATCCTGCTGACATCATGGGCACTATGACTTTATCCAAATCCTCTTCAGCATTTATACCGACCAATATGTCAATAAATGGTTTAGCCGCCAGATCCACTACGGATGTGCTTCCTATATGTTGGATATGGGGATTAAAATCTGATAATATCTTCTCCAGCTCTTTTTTGATTACCATGAACTCCCGGGTCCAGGAATAATTATAAGGCAAAACTTCAATTTTCATTTATTTAATTTTTCTAAATATTTCAAATTCAACATCTGATTAGCCTTGTTGATGATCTCTGTGAATAAAGGATCAGATCGTAATTCTGCCGGAGATTTTATCAGACCGGGGGCTTCTTCTGTTTCATTCAAGTGCAATTGAAACCAGCCGGTGTCATGCCAGGCTCCAAACTTATATCCGATTTTTTTAAAGATTCCGACCTCATAAAATCCCATAGATTTATGCAGGCTCACACTTTTAGCATTTGGCAAAGTGATCCCGGCATAGACATTCCTGTACCCTTGAAGACGAAGTATGTCAAAAAGTGTCGAATACAGAACTTTACCAATCCCAAAACCGTGAAAATTTTGATCTATGTAAACGGCTGATTCCACAGACCAGTTGTAGGCAGTTCGATGGCGATGCTTCGAAGCATAAGCATATCCGATTACCTTATTTTCGAATTCGATTACCAGCCAGGGATATTCAGCACCTGTTTTTTCAATTCTCTCTAACCATTCCGATTCAGAAGGATCAACATACTCAAAACTTGTAACGCTTTGTTCTACGTAAGGACGATAAATCGCCAATGTTTCTACAATATCACCTTTCTGAATAGGTCGAATCAGAATTTTAATCTTATCATACATGTCCTGCAGCGCTATTTGTATAATTGAAGAAAGTCACTTTGATGGAACAAAATAAATCATTTTCATTAGCACTTTAATTCAGGAACAAAATCATGTTAGAATTTTGTCTGTTGATGTGTTTTTCACAGTCAGGCTAAATGTCATACCTTAGCTCGTCCTATATCAAATTGAATTATACAAATATATCAATGAACAATCAGAAAAAACTGATCCTGGCCTCCGGTTCGCCCCGTCGAAAACAATTACTTGAAGAAAACGGCTTCAATATTGAGGTTTTACCTTCAAAGGTTGAAGAAATCATACAAAAAGAATGGAAAATAAAAGAAGTTGCTGTGAAACTGGCAGATTTGAAGGCTATGGATATTTATGAAAAGCTTGGTAATCCAGCCAATTCGATAGTAATAGGAGCCGATACTATTGTTGTATGGAATGATCAGATTCTTGGTAAACCCCGGGATGCTGCAGAGGCGTTTATTATGTTAAAAAATCTCAGCGGGACAGCGCATATTGTTTACACCGGAGTTTCATTTCGGGGTGATATTGACATTCAAATACTTGAAAAAACTATTGTGCATTTTGCGCCTATCTCAGATGATCAGATCAATTATTATATATCAAATTACAATCCAATGGACAAAGCAGGAGCATATGGAATCCAGGAGTGGTTGGGGATTTGTTTTGTTGAAAAGATCGAGGGATGCTATACGAATGTAATGGGATTGCCGATGAGAAGAGTGTTTGAGGTGCTGGATGGGCATTTGGATTTTAATAATTTAAATGAACCTACGATTTGATTTTAAGACTACTATATTCAGCTATTCACTTTTTTGGAGTTTTATGATGAGTAGATGATTAGAAAATGAGATAAGAGGGATGAGTTTAATTGGTGGGATGTGGGGTGCGGGTGTAGATGAGGTGAGGAGAAAGTGTATCTAAAATTTATGTTCTAAAAAAAATATTGATGTTCCTATCACGGAAATCAAACCAGGTACGATTAGCAGATAGAGCTATGGAGGCTGCTGTTAATATTTTTCTAGTAACATCTTTTACTTTCGTCAATATCAAAAACCAATTCAGATAATTTTGAAGATATTTCGTTGCTACACCGTGAAATGGGATCATAAACTTTGTCAATCCAATTGTCATATTATTTACATTTTTAATATGAATTGTCGGATTGGATAATATCGATTTTTCTGATTCCGGTTTTAATTGCTCAATTTCAAGATCCCTATTAAGAACATCTAATTTATTTTCTCTGCCACTTATGAGTATTTCTGCATATTGAATCCTTCCTTGCAGAGCTCTTTTTACATCTTCTAAACGGAGACTGCCCTGAGTTATCACCCTTAGATATTCACGGCCGCCGCGGTCACATGTCGCTAAAACTGCAACCTGTTTATTGTCATCTGCTTTTTTCTTAATTTCAGTACTTAATTCACTTTGAGTTTCTCCAGTGCTCCGATTTCCTTTCTCAGAATATTGAACGTCCAGACCATTCACTTCCACTATTCCCTTAAAACCCACTGGCAACACTGTGCTGAAACTTGTGAGAAGTTTATGCCTCCAATCAAATGAGGTTTGAATTGAAATACCGGTAAACTGAGCACTTTTACGGATGCTATATCCAGAGATGAGACAGTACATATAAGTACTCAGAAGATTTTTTTTCTTAAGGGCAAACCAAAACTTTCCTGTAGATTGACTGAAATGCTTGTTGCACTTATTGCATTTAAATCTTTTCATTTTCTTCAGGTAGCCATTTCTGCGAAAAGTCATACTGCTGCAATGCGGACATTTTAATATAGTTCCATCTACATTGTCCGGAACACATTCATTTTGCATGACGATATCAATTAATTCATCAATAATCATTTGTTTGTGTGCATTATCACAGTCATTAAAAAACTTTGAAAATTCTAATGGTATCATGGGGAAGGTATTTGATCAAAAATAAATATTTTTTTTAGAACAAACAATAATATTCACTCCCCCCATCCCTTCTCCCTTCTCCAAATTATGCTTGCATTTCCACCTTTTAGCAATACACTTAATCCACTTTTACCAAAGTGTATTCTAATTTCCAATAAGGCGTAGGCAAAAACTAATGGAAGATATCATAACTGTTGCTGCAGAAGCATAAATGAGTCTGGTTCAAAGAAGTTTTCAAGTTCTTAGGAACGCTTTCAATTATCCTCAGAAATACATAGATTCAAAGTGGCCACTCTTAAATCTTCCGGAATATAATACAGGACCAACCAGCTTCCTGCTTTGTTTCCAGCCATTCTAATTGATAATTGACATAGTGGTCTATCAGGAGATCCACATTCTGGGCCAGCACACCGGAAGCAAGGAGAATGCCCCCGGATACCAATGATTCTACCAGGATTGGAGCATGATCACGCAATACATTTAGCTGTATATTTCCCAGAATGATATCAAATGGGCCTTTTCTAGCATTGATTTCCTCCAGTGTTTCCCCTGTAAAGTCAATGTGATTTATGGGATTCAGAAGCGTATTTTCAAGACTGTTTTCCACAGCAGGTGCTTCATTATCAATACCGGACACAGAACCTGCTCCTTTAAGGGCAGCAAAAATAGCCAGAATGCCTGTACCACAGCCGAAATCAAGCACCTTTTTACCTTGAATATCAAGCTCATCAATGGATTCAATCATCATTTTAGTGGTGGCATGATGCCCTGTTCCAAAAGACATTCTCGGCTGAATCATTACATCATATTCAAATCCTTCTTCCTTCTCGTGAAAAGGTGCGCGAATTATTGCCAGCTTGCCGATTCTTACTGGTTCGAAATTATCTTCCCAGGCTTTATTCCAGTTTGCATCTTCAATGGTTTTGGAAAAAAACGACCAGTTGTGGTCTTTACATATGGTTTTTATTTCAATAGCTTCGTCAAAACCCCACAAATGTTCCTGTACCCACGCAATTAGCTCGGTATCACGTTCTTCAAATGCTTCAAATGGTAACTCTGCAAGATATGCCAGTGCGAACTCAACTTGTTCTGGATCAGCACACTGGATATCAAATTGTATATATTGCATAAATATTTCTCTAAAATCGGGAATTGTACGCCTGAAGCGTGTTGTGAATGAGCGCAAATACGGTCATAGGTCCTACTCCACCCGGAACAGGAGTTATAGAAGATGCATTTGATGAAGCAGCTTCGAAATCAACATCTCCCGTCAAACGGTAACCCCTGGGAACAGCGGAATCTTCCACCCTGTTCATACCTACGTCAATTACCACAGCTCCGGATTTAATCCAGTCTCCCTTCACGAATTCTGCAATTCCGATGGCTGCGATAACTATATCCGCCTGTCTGACTATTTCAGGAAGATTTTTTGTCTTGCTGTGGGCCAGTGTGACTGTTGCATCACCGGGATAACCTTTTCTACTCATTAAAATGCTCACTGGAGTACCCACAATATTGCTTCTGCCTACCACTACACAATGTTTTCCTGCAGTTTCAATGCCATAATTTTCCAGCATAATCATAATGCCCAGTGGGGTTGCGGGTCTGAACCCCGGCAATCCGAGTGTCATTTTACCAATATTTTCAGGATGAAATCCATCCACATCTTTATCGGGACTTATAGCATTTAATACCTTTTGCTCATCAATATGCTTCGGGAGTGGCAGTTGTACAATATAACCATCCAGATCCGGGTCCTTGTTGAAGTCATGAATTAAATCCAATAATTCCGACTCAGGGCAAGTACTGTCTTTCTCAATCAGACTTGATCTGAAACCTGCTTTTTCGCAAAGCTTCATTTTGTTGCCTACATAGGCCCGGCTGGCTGGATTATTTCCCACTAAAATGGCAGCTAAATGTGGCGCTCTTTTCCCTCCTGATGTTATTTGATCAACCTCCGTTCTGATTTTTATGACCAGTTGATTGGCCAAATTCTTTCCGTCCAAAATTGTCATTCTTGCTACTATTTAATAAATCAAAGGTAGATAACTCTTAACTAAGTACGACAGAATTAGCCACCGAATTTAATTATTCGTATTTGATAGAGTAATCTGACCATCCACCTATCTACATCAAAAATTTGCCTTAAAAATCGATTTCAGGAGTATTTTTGACTGAGATATTCAAGCTTTTTTAACTCATTGTCTATGAATTTATATTATTAGTCGAAAAACAAAACATTAACATTCGGGCACTCATTTGAAATATGCTTCATTAGCAAAATTTAATCTAATTTTCCTGTTGAATCCTCCCAATAATATTGTAGAAAAGCTCCTTTCTGAACTACAATATACTTTGAAAACTAATAATGTACTAAAAGTTTCCATTTGATATAATTGGATTACATTTGCGGACTATATACAATTACATGTCCCAACTTAAAAATCAGATTAAAGAAAAGGCGCTGGAATGTTTTACGCAATTCGGGTTTCGGAGTGTCACAATGGATGACCTTGCCAAAGAACTCGGGATGTCAAAGAAAACATTGTATCAGAATTTTGAAAATAAAGAGGATCTTCTGATTGAAGTTCTAGAATCTTGTGACGAGACCAAGAAAAGTCACATGGAAGAGTTAAGTAAGACTGCTGCTAATCCTGTGGAGATGATTTATTTAGTTTTTCAATACCTATTGAATGATTCTGATAAAAAAAATCCCAATTATATCTACGATCTGAAGAAATACTACCATCAGGTATGGCAGAAATTCATCAGAGGATCTGAACAGTTTACCACAGAAAAGATAATGCTAAACCTGAATGCAGGTAAAGAGGCCGGTTTCTACAGGCCTGAGATGAATGAAAGGATTATTGCCAAATTGTTCTATCATAAAACCACCATTTTTATGGATAAGGACATATTTCCGGAGGATATTTTCCTGAAAAAGGAGATTATCAGAGAAATGCTTGAATATCATCTCCATGGAATTTGTACCGCTAAGGGGCGTGAGCTTATCCCGATATACACAAAAAAATACTTCAACTAATTTATATGAAACATAATCTGATGCTTAAAATATTTTCATGTTTTGTGCTGCTTATTACAGCATTCTTGCCCATACAAGCCCAACAGGCTTTTTCGCTTGAGGAAGCTGTTCAATATGGAATAAAAAATCATGCTTCCATTAAGTATGATGCTATAAAGGTGAAGGATGCAGAGGAGCAAATCCGATCCCTTAAAGCAAGCGGACTACCTCAGATAAGCGGTGCAGTTGATTACAATTATTTCCTGGAAGTCCCCCAATTGGTACTTCCTAAAGAATTCGACCCTTCCGGTATGGGAGGATCTGTGTCTTTTCAATTAAGAAATTCCTGGCCATGGGAATCAATATGGGCATGCTTGCTTTTGATGGTTCTTATATAGTTGCAATTAAAGCAGCTAAAGTGTACCGTGATTTTATTACTTTACAAAATGAGCAAACGCCAATAAATCTGAGAATTGCAATTACCCAGGCGTATTATTCTGTTCTTATTGCTCAAAGAAATAAGGAGCAATTGGGTAAAAACCTACTTGTCCTGCAGGATCTCAGAAAAGAGACTGCAGCTATTCAGGAAAGTGGATTAATTGAAAAATTGGATGTTGACCGGATTGATTTGAGTATCAGTACCCTTGAAGCTACCATGAAGAATCTGGATCGCGGGCTGGAAGTTGTAAAAAGCCTGCTGAAATTTCAGATGCAGTATCCCGATGATCAGGATATAACTTTAACTGATTCCTTTGAAGATTCTTACAAGCAAGCTGTTGTAGCTGATAATCAAAGCGTCACTCAACACAATATCAAGAATCGGATCGAGTACAGTATTATTGATAAGGGAATTGAATTAGCTGATCTGGATATCATCCGCTACAGGAAGGGATACTTACCTTCTCTCACTTTAATCGGTAGTTTTCAAAGAACATTTCAGTCAGATAATTTCTTCAAAGAGGGTGGCTTTTGGTTGCCTACGAGTGTAGTTGGTTTTTCATTGAATGTGCCCATTTTTGATGGATTTGCAAAAGAAGCAAATATCGAAAGAGCAAAACTGACGCTTGAAAAATCCAGATTGGATAAGTCTGAGTTCGAAAGAGCAGTAGGTCTTGAAGTAAAAAATGCGAGAGAATCCTACTTTAATGCTATAGAGACAGTGAAGGACAGAGAAAAAGCAATCATGCTTGCAGAAGAAATTTTCCGTGTAGCTCAAATTAAATACAAAGAAGGTATCGGATCAAGTTTCGAAGTTAAGCAAGCTGAGTCAGACTTGTATGGAGCCCAGGCAAATTATATAAGCGCCCAATACGAAGTAATTAACTCCAGATTTACCCTTCAAAAGGCCCTTGGAGTTTATAAATAAAAACAAAACAATCAATTAACAACCGACTTTTCATAATCAAGATAATCCACATTTATATGAGATCGAAATTCTTTTCCCTGCTTGTCATACTGACACTGATCATACAGGCTTGCGGGTCTGGTTCTTCTGGTGAAAACAATTTGGCGGCAAAACAATCAAAACTCACTACCCTCCTGGCAGAGAAAACTAAGCTGGAGGAAGAGATTGCAAAATTAGAAGCGGAAATTACTGTACTTGACACCAGCGAAAAGGTCCAGGTGAGCAAATTAGTTTCAGTAACACCCGTAAGCACAGGAGAATTTTCTTCACAGGTAGAAGTGATGGGTAAAATTGATGCAGATGCGAATGCCACTATTTCTGCTTCTATGCCAGGAACTGTCACCAAAATTTATGTAAAAGCAGGCAGCAATGTTCAAACAGGTCAAACGCTGGCAACAGTGGATAATGGAGTACTTCAGCAAAATATCGCCCAAACCAAACAACAACTTGATTTTGCCACAGATATTTATAATAAGCAAAAAAGCCTCTGGGATCAGAAGATTGGCTCTGAAGTACAATTCCTGACTGCCAAAAACAACAAGGAATCACTTGAATCAGCATTGAATATCCTGAATGAGCAAAATGACATGTATAAAATCAAGTCACTTTATCCGGGTGTGGTAGATGAAGTATCAGTAAAACTGGGTCAAACAATAGCTCCGGGAATGCCTGCATTTAGGATAGTGGGTACACAAGGATTGAAGATGAAAGCTGAATTACCCGAATCCTATGCTTCAAAGATCAAGACGGGAGCATCGGTAGTGATTTATATGCCGGATCTGGACAAGGAAATCAATGGGAAGGTTAACTATATTTCAAAAGTTGTAGACCCAATGAACAGGACATTTACTGCTGAAATCCTTATCGGAGGTAACCGTACGGATATTAAAACCAATATGGTGGGTATTCTGCGCATCAAGGACTATAATAATGCTACAGCTATTACCATTCCGATTAAAACTTTACAAAGAAATACGGAAGGTTACTTTGTCTATATCCTGAAAGAAGAGGCTGGTAAAAAAATTGCAAAACAGACAAATATCACAACCGGAGTCGTCAGTGGAAATAATGTGGAGGTGTTGAGTGGATTGAAGGCCGGCGATATGCTGATTACTACAGGTTATCAAAGTATCACAGAGGGTGATCTATTGAAAGTAGCTGAAAATTAAATCCAACACAAACCCATTAAGGTGTAGAATGCAACAGCTTTGAATAACAGGAGCAGGAAAACATTCGAACCACAAACAGAATAGCTAACTATGGAAGATTATAATGCCGAATTTAAGCCCACAACATGGGCTATAAAAAATAAGACCAGTATATATCTGGCCACTCTCTTTATCACGATATTGGGGCTCATTACTTATAACAGTTTACCAAAGGAAAACTTCCCTGAGGTTGTTATTCCTCAAATATTTGTGGCCACCATTTATGCAGGTACAGGTCCTGCAGATATGGAAAATGTAGTCACCAAGGTTTTGGAGAAACAAATCAAATCAATAAGTGGAGTAAAGAAAATTACCTCCAATTCAATGCAGGATTTCTCCACAATTATAGTTGAATTTAATACAGGGATTAAAATCGATATTGCCAAGCAAAAAGTTAAAGATGCTGTTGATAAGGCGAGAGTTGATCTTCCTAATGACCTGACTGCTGATCCTGAAGTGATGGATATCAATCTTGCAGATTTACCTATCATGAATGTCAATCTTTCAGGTGATGTAGATCTCCTGCAATTGAAGGAATATGCTGAAGACATTAAGGACAGATTTGAATCCGTTAAAGAGATCAACAGAGTAGACATAGTCGGTGCTTTAGAAAGAGAGATTCAGGTCAATGTGGATATGTATAAGATGGCTGCTGCAGGTGCCAGTTTTATGGACATTGAAAATGCTATCAGATTTGAAAACATGACCATCTCTGGTGGTGAAATCAATATTGATGGTACTAAATGGGCAGTAAGTGTAAAGGGAGAATATAAGAATCCGCTTCTCCTAAATGATCTTATCATTCGTACCAGTATGGGCGGTACAATATATCTGCGGGATATCGCTCAAATAGTAGATACTACCAAAGAACAGTAAAGTTATGCACGGCTCAACAACAAAAATGTAATCACCCTTAATATCGTAAAAAGATCCGGTGAGAACCTTATCTCAGCCTCAGACAATATCAAATCTGAAATTGATTACATCAAGTCAAGTGTCCTCCCAAAAAACGTAGATGTCACTATAACTCAGGATCAATCAGTTCAGACCGAAACCACGTTGCATGACCGGATCAATACAATTATCCTTGGATTCTTGTTTGTGACATTGGTTCTGATGTTTTTCATGGGAACATCGAATGCCTTATTTGTAGGGTTAAGTGTTCCACTGTCCGCCTTCATTGCATTCCTTGTGCTACAAATGTTTGGATACACGATGAACATGATTGTATTGTTCTCCTTCCTTTTGGGACTTGGAATTGTGGTGGATGATGCTGTGGTGGTCATTGAAAATACGCACAGGATTTATGCAAATGGCAAAATGTCCATCTTTAAAGCTGTTAGAATAGCTGCGGGTGAGGTATTCCTGCCTGTATTTACAGGAACCATTGTAACGCTTTTACCTTTCGTCCCTCTCCTATTCTGGCCGGGAGTTATTGGTGATTTCATGTACTATCTGCCATTTACGCTGATTATCATGCTATTAGCTTCACTCCTGGTGGCATATATTATCAATCCGGTATTTGCGGTGGATTTCATGAAGCCTCACAAAACTGTCAAAGAATCAAGAGCAATCACCAGAGGATTCAAAATGCTTTGTCTTGCATTCCTGGGAATCATAGTTGTAGGATACATGGTCAATTTTGGACTTGGAAATCTAATGCTGGTTTTGTTTGCCTTAATTCTGCTAAATAAATTTGTATTCTCCTGGGCTATCGAAAGATTTCAGACCAGGACCTGGCCGGCTTTCCAAAACAGATATCACAACTTGGTGACTTTTGTTTTGAAGGGTAAAAGACCAATTCTGGTACTGGTTGGTGGAATATTATTGTTTATTATTTCAATTATATTTACAGTAATCCGTCAACCAAAGGTGGATTTCTTTCCAAAAAGTGACCCTAATTACATCATCACTTATTTGAGGTTGCCGATCGGAACACATCAGACAGTCACAGATTCCATCACTAAAATTTTGGAGGAGAGAATTTATGGCGTAATAGGTGAAGATAATCCAATGGTACAATCGGTTATTTCCAATGTTGCTATTGGAGCAGGAACGCAGGATGACAACCAAACTCAGGCTATGCCTCACCTTGGTAAGGTTACAGTTGCATTTGTAGAATTTGCAAAAAGGAATGGTCAATCGACGGTGGAATATCTTGACAAAATCAGACAAGTAACCCATGGCATAGCCGGAGCTGAAATCACAGTAGATCAGGAAGCCAATGGGCCGCCAACCGGAAAGCCCATTAATATTGAAATTTCAGGTGACAATTTTGAGGAATTGATCAATAATGCGAACAAGCTTAAATCTTACATTCAGGATAAGCAAATCGGAGGTATAGAGGAATTGAGATCTGACTTCCAGGCCAATAAACCGGAAATTATCGTCACAATCGACAGAAGAAGAGCAAATCAGGAAGGAATTTCTACTGCGCAAATCGGAAGTGAACTTCGTACTTCGATTTTTGGAAAAGAAATTTCCAAGTACCGCGATGACAAGGATGAATATGAAATTAACCTGAGAGTCAGAGAAGATCAGCGGGGTAATATCAGCAATATCCTTAATATTCCTCTTACTTACCGTGATATGGGGATGGGCGGATTGATCCGTCAGGTGCCTTTGTCATCTGTTGCTAAGGTTGAATACTCAAATACCTATGCCGGTATCAAGCGTATCAATAAAAAGCGTGTAATCTCTTTATCTTCCAATGTGCTTACAGGCTACACTGCCAATGAAGTTGTTGCTAATATCCAGGCTGCTGTCAATCAATTTGATCATCCGGATTCTATTGGTATCAGAATGACCGGAGAACAGGAAGATCAGGCTGAAACTTCAGGCTTCCTGGGATATGCATTCCTTGTGGCATTTGGATTGATATTCCTTGTGCTAGTCATGCAGTTCAACTCGACATCCAAACCCTTGATCATTCTTTCAGAGATCGTTTTCAGTTTGACTGGAGTATTACTTGGTTTCTCGATATTCAATATGAATATTTCCATTGTTATGACGGGTGTGGGTGTATTTGCACTTGCGGGGATCATTGTGAGAAATGGAATCCTCCTTGTGGAGTTTACGGATCTGCTTCTCAGTCAGGGAATGGAATTGCGTCAGGCTGCAGCAGAAGCAGCGAAAACGAGGATGACTCCGGTTATATTGACAGCTATTTCGGCCATCCTGGGTCTCATCCCTCTGGCAGTAGGCCTCAACATGGACTTTGTGAAGCTCTTTACGGAATTGGATCCTCACTTATATTTCGGAGGTGACAATGTTGCTTTCTGGGGACCGCTCAGCTGGACGATGATCTTTGGATTGATCTTTGGAACATTCCTTACATTGATCATGGTACCTAGTTTGTTAGTGCTGATTGAAAAATCAAAAACAAGAGTTTTCAAATTATTTGGCAGAGAATATTCAGCTGAGAAAGCAGCATTAAGAAAAGCGAATATGGATTATGATGAGCCGGTAGTTAAGGAAGAAACTCATCATTGATAATCTTATTTCTGCTAATACAAAAAGCCATTTCTTCGTATGAGGGAATGGCTTTTTTGATGACGACCGTCTTATTTACTTAGGCTTTCTAAATAAATCCAAATAGATCCAAATTCTGCCCCCACCACTTCCAGGCTGGTACAACATAAATTGACACGCCATCTTCATTCAATTCAAACTCTTCTTCAGACGTAATTATAACACCCCGCTTACTATCAGCATACTTACAAGCTTTCAATAAACCTCTTATTTCCCTGATTTTTGTCGACTCCTCCTGCAAACTCCAGCATACCTGAACAGGAAGTGCATACCCTCCTTCTTTGTACAATACAAAATCACACTCATGATATGCATCTTTGAAATAATAGATATCTGTCGTGTAAATGCTGCCATACTGTCGATATAATTGCCAAAATACAGCATTCTCGAGCAACATTCCATAATTGTCCGAAAAACTATTATTTAAGGCTTGTAACATTCCATTATCAACAAAATAACTTTTCTTATCGGCATTTTCCCTTTTAATAATAGAGGCATCAAATTTGGATATTCGCTTGTGCAAATAAACATCCTCAGCCAGTTGAGTCATGTCATAAACTGAGTTTTGACCCACAGAATAGCCCCTGCTTTTCAGTTCTCTATAAATTTTCTGAAGACTTGTAGTTTTGCCTACGTTAGCCGCTACCCTGTGCAACAGATATCGTAAATAAGCATAATTGGCAGGTTGCTGGACGTCTATCATATCTCTGAACATAACTGCATTAAAATACTCATGTAAAAGACTTTGTTGTTGATGATCCGGCAACAAAACTACTTCAGGGAATCCCCCTCTTAGTATAAATTGATGAAATGCCGCCACAACTCTTGCCTTACCAGCACCATATGATTCAAATTGAATTTGAATCCATTGCAAATACTCCGAAAATGACAACGGTAAAAGCTCCAAAGGCAATCCTCTTCCTCTCAAAACCGACGATACCTGGGTATGTAAAGTTTTACTATTGGATCCTGTGATCACTATTCTTTTACTTATATGCTCATGTATCCTATTGACAAATGGTTCCCAGTTGTCCAAATACTGAATTTCATCAAAGAAGAACCAGGTATCTTTTAAATTCTCCCGATGGGAATTTAACTCTGCAAATGCCTGTAGTATGATGTCTGCTTCAAAAGGTTCTCTCCTCAATCGTTCATCCTCAAAAGATATAAAGCATATTTTATCCCATGAAACTCCTTTTTCCAGCAAACTCTGTATTGATAATCTTAATAGTGATGATTTGCCGGCACGACGAGGTCCAACAACAGTTTGAATCTTGGGAAGTGAAAATTCAATATTTACCTCTCTTTTATGAAGAGGAGGTGTAAAATATTCTCTTTGAAGTAGAACGATTTCCTTAAATACACTTTTCATAAGTGTAAAAATAACATAATTACACTTATCAGAAGTGTAATTTCATCATATATTTCCAAAAAAGTAAAAATATTGAGCTACAGTTGTAGTAATATTACCTCACTCCTGCTTCAACATCTTCACATCAAAAGGATGCAAGGCAGTCCCCTTAACATTAGCTCTGGCTTCAATTCTATAATCTGAATTAACACCCTTGATGAACTTTGCAGCATTGATCACTCCGCGGGTTATGAAGTTTTTCTCCTGAAACATATCCATTTCAGATTTCAATGGCTCGAAAGGAAGGACGAAATCAACGAAGACTTCTTCATTTGCATTAACGATAAATGACTCCTGGAGTACGATCTCGCCAAGCGTATATTCATCGATGAGCTTTTTACCCCGGCGACCGCGTTTATATTTTTCAATGAATCTTAATTCAACTGCAGTTACCTGCTGATCTGCCATACTGATGAATCTCAGCTTACCGGATAATGTCCCACTATTTAATTGAAAAAATTCCGGGACGATGATTTCTACTTTCACACCTTCTATGCCCAGCCATCTTTTTACTTTTCCAAACATAAGTATCTGATTTATAAAAATCTGCGATGCCAGCTTTCACGAAGCGGAACCCACCAGTTGTTTTTGAAGTCACCATAAGTGCTTACCAGTGTATTTGCAAAAAGTGTATCATTTGTAATGACGCCCTTCTGGTAAGCGTGAGCCAGTTCTTCCTTATGGATGGGTTGCAGCACTCCTGCAGCATCTTTAAAGTAGAAAGTTAGGCGATCGAACAGTTCCAGATCAAATTTTTTGCCCAATTCACGTAAAAAAGCGACAGACGAATCGATGGAGCATCCGCTTGCACCTGCCTGAGATTCATCCACCATGAGCAGCAGGAATCTTTTGTCTTCAATCCAGCCTTTTGCTAGTAATGATTGAGAATGCGCTGTCCATTCCTTTGCAAAAAAGTTCAAATCCTTTTCTATTTGCAGGATTTCTTCGGCATTAAGTTGTCGGGAAGCACTATAAATCCAAATTCTGGATTCATCTGAAAATACCTGATCTTTTTTAGTGGAGGCTGTCATAACTGATTTTGTTGAACGATTAATTCCGACAAGTCATATACCATAATCTCATCCTGCTTTTCATATGCTTTCACACCATCACTCATCATTGTAAGGCAAAAAGGACAGTTGACCGCAATCACTGAAGCACCAGTGGCTATAGCTTCTTCTGTTCTCTCTATATTAATACGTTTTTTTCCGGGTTCATCTTCTTTCCACATTTGTCCTCCGCCTGCCCCGCAACATAAACCAGTGGTTCTGCAGCGTTTCATTTCTTTTAATTCCACATCCAGTGCTTCCAAAACCTCCCTGGGAGCTTCATAAATCTGATTTGCCCTACCAAGATAACAAGAATCATGATAAGTGATGGATTTACCTTTGAAAGGGCCCCCATCAGCAATTTTCAGCCTTCCTTCATCAATCAGTGATTGCAGGTAACTTGTATGATGGATAACGTCAAAATGTCCTCCAAGTTCAGGATATTCATTTTTAAATGTATTAAAACAATGCGGACAGGTGGTTACTATCTTTTTGACACCATATCCATTGAGAACTTGTATGTTTTGATTGGCCAGCATTTGAAAAACAAATTCATTTCCGGCACGTCTGGCCGGGTCACCTGTGCAAGCTTCTTCATTGCCTAAAATGGCAAATGAAATATCAAGATGGTTCAATATTTTACAAAAAGCTTTGGTTACTTTTTGTGCTCTGGCATCAAAACTCCCGGCACATCCTACCCAAAAAAGAATATCGGGTGAAGTACCATTGGCAGTCATTTCTGCTAAAGTTGGAATATTCATATTTTTCTATAAAAGATTTATAAAATTTAAGCTTCACGGGCATCCTTAGCCCATTGATCTCTGTCTACCGGCATTTGCCAGACAGAGCCATTATTCTCCATGCTGGTAAACATAGGAACCCATTCTGATGGACCTGCAGAAAGGGTGAGTATCTCATATCTACGCATTTTCAATATTATCTCTAGCGGGTCTATTAAAATGGGACAAGCTTCCACACATGCATTACAGGTAGTACAAGCATGCAGTTCTTCGGGTGAGATGTAATCAAATAATGATTTTCCATCATCGTAATTTTGAGGACTCAATTCAGCACCTTCTTTACGCTTATCTGATTTAATATATTTTTCATCCCCAGTATCCAGATTTGTTCCTACCTCTTCTGCCCTATCCCGTACATCCATCATGATCTTTCTGGGAGATAGTTTTTTACCGGTAATATTGGCAGGACATTGAGCTGTGCATCGACCACATTCTGTGCAGCTATACGCGTCCAGAAGATTTTTCCAGGATAGATTGAAGACATCATTCGAACCAAATTCAGGTATTTCATCCATCGGAGATTCGTCTGTATCCGGAGTAGCAATGCCCATCATAGATTGCACTTCACGCATGATATCCGGCATGTTTTCCATTTTTCCATTCTTTCTAAGCCGTGCAAACCAGGTATTCGGAAATGCCAGAACGATATGAAGATGTTTTGAAAATGGCAGGTAAAGCAAGAACCCAAAGACTGTCAAAATATGCAGCCACCACCCGGCTCTTTCGAGAAAAACCAATGCATCTTTATTCATCCAGCCGAAAACGGCAGGACCTATGATTGAGCTAATCATCAATGTGCCGGAATCCGGATAATGAGCAGGATCAATGCCCTGTAACAATACATCCGTGCCATTCATGGTAAATATCCCAATCAGGAGAACCAGTTCCAGTCCGAGTATTATATTGGCGTCCATAGATGGCCATCCAATCATTTCCGGCTTTTTAAATCTTGCTACCCTGAGAATGTTTCTTCTTGATAAAAATGCAATAGTCCCAATAAATGCCAGGACAGATAAAATTTCAATGATGTTAATTGCAATAGTGTAAATGATGCCCAGATAAGGAGCAAAAAATCTGTGGCTTCCTGTAAATCCATCTACAAATATCTCGATAAGTTCAATTTGCGTGAAGAGGAAAGCCACATAAATGAATAGATGCAGTACTGCGGGAATCCAGTTTTTAAACATTTTTTTCTGACCAAAAGCCACTAAAAGCACATTCTTCCAGCGCTTTGCTTCATTGCCTGCAATCAATTCATCTTTGCCCAGATTGATATTTCTCTGGATAGCCATGAATCTTCTGGCCGCAATAGAAAAGGTCAGTATGAATACCAGTGAAAAAGCTATGATACCTAACATTCTGAATCGTTTGTGATTAACTAAAGGTAAATATATAATATATAATCAGAAGCACTTCATTGAAATTCTACCATATCAAATATTAATCTATACTTATTCAAAACAGACTTAATCAGTAAAATCTTAGCTTTGTACTTTGAACAATCAGGTTTACACAATCAGAATCCAAAAGTGTAATCAAACCAAATCGAAAAAGACATGCAAGTACTGAATGATCGCGAGGTAAGGCAAAAAATCAGAAGACTGGCTATCCAGATTCTGGAACAAAATCATCATGAATCTGAGATCTATCTGGCAGGTATCAATAATAACGGGTTTCATTTTGCCCAGTTATTGTATGAGGATTTGCTCTACATCGGAAAAGTACCTATCAATCTGATCAATATTCGTCTAAATCCTGCCAATCCGCTTTCTCAGGAGGTTCAGCTGGATATTCCCCTTGAAAAATTAAGTGGTTCCAGTATTGTTATTGCTGATGATGTGGCAAACACCGGGAGAACGCTATTCTATGCAATGAAGCCTTTGATGGAAATTTTACCCAAGAAAATCGAAGTGGCAGTACTCGTGGACCGCAAGCATAAGGCATTTCCAATTCATGTGAATTATGTAGGGCTTGCTCTGGCTACTACATTGAAAGATCATATTCAGGTAGATCTGAAGGAAAATGTGTATTCAGCGTATTTGATGTGATCTTAAAACTATGCTTTTAAAAATCATCCCACAAAACTGTTAAAGCAATACCTTCAGGAAGTTCCCAACGGGTTGCAGGAGGCATTTGTTTCGTTGAAGGATGCTGAATTATCCACTCCTGATTTTAGTTTTTATACCTCTGTAGCTTCAGTTTATAGTAGTAAAATAGAAGGGGAAGAAATCGATCTGGATAGTTATATCAAACATAAACGGGATGGAATTTCTTTTCAACCAGATTATACCAGAAAAATTGATGACTTATACCTGGCCTATACTTACGCTCAAACAAATAAGCTAAACGAATCAAACATAACGGAAGCCCATAAATTATTGGCCAATAATCTTTTATCAAAAACATGGCAAGGGAAATACAGGTCTCAAAATATGTATGTTACTACAGATGATGGCCGTATTGAATATGTAGCAACTTTACCTGATCAGGTAACTAATGAAATGGAAAAATTCTTGTCCGATATTGAAACTTTGATTTTAGCTGAAATGAGTATCGAAGAAGTCTTCTATTGTGCTGCTTTAATTCACCTTGTTTTTGTGAAAATCCATCCATGGAATGATGGCAATGGAAGGTGCGGAAGATTAATTGAAAAGTGGTTTTTGGCAGAAAAGCTGGGAGAAAAAACCTTGTTTATTCAAAGTGAAAAAATGTATTACGAGCACCACTCTCTATACTACAGAAATCTAAGGATATTGGGATTGGAGTATGAAGATTTGGATTACGGGAAAGCTAAGGATTTTATTCTGATGTTGCCAAAGTATATTCTGAATGATAGTTAGTCTTACCTTATACTCATCCTTTCACTCAATTCCTCAAAATTACCGGTCTTAGTGTTCTTATAGACATTATCCCAGTTGAAATAGCGGCCATTCATTACTACGTAAACACCATGAGGCAAGGATTGGACAAATGCCAAAGCGCTTCCAAGATTAAAGAAACCATCTGAAGAAGTACCAAAGGCATAGGGAATCATGGCCCCGGTCAGGACGATAGTTTTTTCGATTTCCTGTGAAGCTAATTCTCTGGCAGTTTCAACCATCCTGTCAGTCCCGTGCGTGACAATGATTTTATCTGCCTGTGATCTTTTGCAGTTGTGCTGAATAATTTCAATGTCTTCGGGCGTCATTTCAAGACTATCCACCATCATCAGGGTCTTGACATCTATATCCAAAGTACATCTGCCCCTGTCAAACATCTCGGGCAGGTGTGTGTCCTTAAAAAAGAGTTCTCCGGTAGTAAAATTATAATCCTTGTCGAAGGTTCCTCCGGTAACAAATACCTGAATCATGTAAAGAAATTAAAACAGCTTAATGATCATTATTAATCGCCGGCAAAAATACCACTTTCCCGCATCCAGACTATACTTGCAATGAATAAAACAAATATAAGCACAACCAAAATGACCTTCCACCAGGCTATAGGCTTCTGACCATGTACCTTTCCGGTCTGACCATTGATTACAAAACGATAGATTTTTTCATTGAATCTATAGGAGCAAAGCCATATAGGAAGGATCACGTGTTTATAGGTTTCATTGCACTTTTCAGTTTTGACACTCAGATTTCTTTGAGTATCTCCGCCAAGTTCCTGCATACACATGAATCGCAGCTGCTCATTTATGATTTCATTTCCTTTTTTCCAGCCATTATCCAATTCAACTCCATAGATCTCAGACTCCCAGCCAACCATCAATCTAGCATCAAAATTGACCGCCTGATCCATTTTGAAGGGCAAAATTCTGTCCAGGAATCTTTGATCCAGATTTGTGGAGGCAGAGACAATCACATCATCAAAGAAATGATTTATGTGTCCACTTCTCCATTCCCAGCGAGTTTTTTGTACTTGTTGTTGCTGATAATTATCCCCTACCTTGACCCTGACAGTCTCATAATAATTGAATCCGGCCTCACCTTTCCAATCGCTCGATGTCTCGGCATCGAATGTCCAAAATGGAATATATACACCATGCAAAGCATCTAATCGTGCAAGGGTCTTGAGCTTGCCCGGATGAAACCACCCTTTGCCCACCCACTCCTGGAAGAGATCTTCTGCTTTCTTTTTGGGAACTTCGAATGGTAAAATACCTGAGGGTTGAATATACTTATGGTCAAAGGCTTCCAGGTTGACATTCTCAGATCCGCAGAATCCGCAATTTACTCTCGTCTTTTCTACATCCACCATGAATTTAGCACCACAGCTTTTACAATCATAAACTTTTCTATCCGTTTTTTCCGGTACGAAATAGCACAATTGCTGAAGCGCTGCGCTCAGGTCCAGCTCTACTACCTGGGTATTATCACGCTGATAGTCCTCCTTGTAGCCACAGTGATGACAGGAAATCTGACGATGTTCTGCCGAATAAAACAACTTGGAGCCACAGGAAGGACAATCAACGTCGAGCAACTTTTCAATTTGCTTAGACTCTTCAAAATCTGACATGCTATGGATTAAAGTTTAGCCAATAATTCTTTTTTCTTCGCATCGAATTCCTCATCTGTAAGAATCCCGGCAGTCTTTAATTCGCCCAGATCTTTCAGGAGCTTCATTATGTCCTCTTTGGACTGAGTAGTATTGGCAGTATTTTGATTCTGAGCTTCATTAGCCTGTTGCTGCTGCATTTGTTGTTGCTGTTGCATCATTGTCTGTGCCATTCCAAATCCCATACCCATTCCAAGGCCCTCTCCTGCCCCACCCGGGTTGTTGGATGCGTTCTCGATTGCCTGAGCAGTTTGGAATTGCTGGAATTTATTCATGTCACCAACCATGTTCATGTTGGTCATTTTATCGTAGAATTCCTCCACTTCTTTTGGCAATGAAGTCGAAGAAATCTGGAATTTGGTCAATTCTAATCCAAATGCATCAAAATCAGCCTGTAACAATGGCGCAATGCGATCTCCCAATTCTGTATAATTGGCTACCATATCCATGACGGAAACATTTGCATTGGCAATTGCTTCTGCAAATTTTGGAGAAACCAATTCTCTCAGTTTTTCCTCCAACTCCTGGATTTTCAGTGTTCTGGCGGTTCCTGCAAATTCTCTGAAGAACAAATCCGGATGCTTAACGCGAATGAAATAAACTCCAAACGCTTTTACTCTTACCTGCTTGAATTCAGGATCTCTCAGGATGATAGGGTTTGGCGTTCCCCACTTCAAACCTGTGAATTGGCGCGTGCTTACATAGTAAACATCTACCTTAAAAGGAGATTTAAAACCCTTATCCCAGTTCTTTAAGCTGGTAAGTAAAGGCATATTCGCAGTCACCAATTCAAATCTTCCGGGCTCGAAGGTATCAGCCAGCACTCCTTCATTTACAAAGAGAGCTGTTTGGGCTTCTCTTACGATGAGATTAGCGCCGTACTTAATATTGTCCTTATCATGAGGCCATTTATGAATAACGGTATCTCTATCGTCTTCAATCCAATCAATGACTTCAACCAGTTCATTCTTAATAAAATCAAATAGTCCCATTTTCTATTTTTTTAAATTATGAAAAACAAAAGTACCACTTTTCAAACGCGGATTATATCCGTAAAAATACTTACTTCCAAATGTCCGTTCAACAGTTTGCTATGTCTATGGTTTTGTCATCATTTTTTGCTCAAAGAAGCAAAAAAGACGCCAAAACAATTGATTTTATTCATGTTTACCCCGGATTTAAATCCGGGCTATTATTTTGGAAACCCTATTCGGGGTTTTTATTATTTACAACTTTACCCCATCTGCCCGGCTCACATTACTATCAATCAAATCAGAGCAAAAGAGTTGTTTTATTGTAAATATTTTCTCCTTCCCTACCATGAACTTCCTCCTCCTCCACCAAATCCACCACCGCCGGAAAATCCACCTCCAAACGAGCTGCCGCCACTACTGGCAGGCATACTTGACATTACTGAGCCAATACTATTCATACTATTCTGCAATGATGAGGCAAAATATATTGCAGTGAATGTCCCATGATCCGGAGATCGGTACCAATTCGGTGGTTCTATGGCAAGATCGGAGAATTTTTCACCCCAGCTTTCTGCCATTCCAAAGGCTACAGCATAAGCAATCGTCTTACTAAAATAATCAGGGTGTTCGTCCAAAAGTTTTTTCAAGCGATCTGCTTCAGCTTTATCCATAAACTCTTTGAATCCCAACAATTGTTCATACTTTTCATGTCCGAGCTGACCTTTTTTCGGCATTATTCTTCCAAAAATAAACATGAGAATTGCTGTACCGATAGCGGCCACTCCAAATGAATAATCCTCCAAAACAAATCCTACAACGAAACTTACAACTGAAAATATAAGTACCAACACGCCAAGGATCATCAAACAAGTGCCAAAACCCCTTGTACCGGGTAAGTAAAATTTTTCCTGTTTGCCGTGCTTCTCCAACTCTGATTTGGCAGTTTTTAGTTTCGTATAAAATGTATTTTTAAGATCCTCTGTCGTCACATCTGTTCCCTTACTAAAAATGCCATTAAACATAGTACGCTCATAGTCTTTTGCACTTGAAGGCAGACTTTGGGTTTTAATAAACCGATACTTTTTCTTTCTTTTTCCATCCGGAATTTCTTCAATAATCATATATCCATTGGAAGCCCAATAGAAAATCAAACTTATTAAGTCCCTTTGGTCGATTTTGTCATCATATAGCCATCCAACTTCGGCTGGAGTCATTCCTTCAGGCGGATAATACTGAACATTCAGCAACACTTTCTTATCTCTACCGATAAACCACCATAATGCAAACAATGCAATACCAATAAAAAACATTATCACCAGGAAAGTATTGTTTTCCAGAATCAGGGCAAAATGTCTGAACCAGGACATGCTAATGATATCAGCCGGAACTGATATTGACAATATTACATTTTCTGACAACCCTGTAATATGTGGAAAATTCCCTGAAGACTGAGCAGTTGATGAGCTTGCAATGATATTGCCTTTGTCATTAACAATTCGCCAATCGGATAAAACAGCCTTTTCATTTTCAGAAGTAATGCTGAACCTGGTATTTAAGACCGGCTCCGGTAAATGAAATATAATCGGGTAATTGACAACCCAATTTCCTGCTTCTTTCCTGGTAAATCCGCTTAAAGTATACTTAATAGTAGTTTCAACAACTCTTGGAGTGCCTGTGACATTAGCAAATTCCAATCCCTTGTCAAAATTATCATCCCTTACAGTTCTGAAAAGTGATGTATCATACTCAAAGTCTTCCATATGAATCTGGGAGTACTTTGAAAAGACATTATAGTTTGGAAATTTGATTTCGCTGCCATCACTTACAGCAAAACCCGCGATTCTATCCGGCAGCGGAAAATGAAAATAAGCTGCATGAGCAGGATCCAGTAAATCAATTTCCAACTTTTGTGTAACCTCTACTTTACCGTTTGAAAGAACATTTAGGTTCTGATCAATTCTTTTGAATACATAATAATTGGCAAATACTTGATAGGGAATTGAATTCAATGCCAGATATGCCCGATTCAGTGCCAGGATGATGCTCCCTGAGGAGCCCCCGAGTTGAGGATTAGTTGCGCTATACGAAATTGATTTGTCTTCTTGCTGCAGCTTAGGCCAGCTGCCTCCCATTTCCAAATATTCCGGCCAGTAAGACCAGTTTGCTTCGACATCCGGATGTTGGGTAATTTTGATTTCTCCTTTTTCAATAGGAGAAACGCCATCAATACCCGTATATGGCAGCGCAACTGAGTATACACCAGAAAGCAATGTATCCTGAATGACTGCACCCCAAAGTCTGTAGGTCATTTTTAGATTCCGTTCAGAAGCACCCGGAGTAAAATTTGCATATAATTCTTCAGCGCGATCTTGTCTGTGCCACTGAGCATTCACTTTAATATTGGTCCCTGCGTCTGCGAGTTGTAAATCCTCCAAATAATTACGTTGCTCGTGAGGTTCAAGACTTTCAGGAGTCGCCCAACTAAAGCGGATTAAACCCTGAAATCTAGAAGTGAATCCAACTTTCATTAATTCTTCCACTAACACTGATCCATCCTCATCCAATCTGAAGCTAACTTTGTGATCTTTCAGCCAATATTGCTCAGCATACTCAGTAATCGGGATATCAGTCTGATCAAAATAGCCTTTTGGAAATCGAAGTGCTATTGATATGCCTTCATATTCATTTAGTGAACGGGTTAATTTCCCTGAAACACTCTGCCTGTCCAAATTGGTAGTCAGATTTGTTGCTTTACTGCCCATTCCACCGGTGTAAGCAAGAAAATCTTCCTTCCTGAGGGTAATGGGAGTATGGAAATGAACTTTAAAACTTGCTTCTTCTATTGGTACATCCCATCCCTGACCGATTACATTAAATGGAAATTCTACATTTTCACTGAATGCATTCAAAGTTCCCCAAATGGTATAGCTGATTACATAAGTAACTCTGCCTTTGAAAGATACATCCGGATCGCCAATCCTGATTTTTATTTCATTACCCTCTTCGTATGTTGTGAAGGGATGTTTTTCTACCTGAATATCCTTGATTCTGGTGGTGTAAACTCCACCGGTCTGGCTTCTCTGTGCTATTTCACCTGAAACAAATGCTTCTGAATTGTATCGAAAAGGGATAGCACGAATAATTCCCCTCTTCTTTTCCTTGAAGCGGGCATCAATCGTCTCTTTTATCTTGATGCTTCCATTCTTTTGCAAATAGATTTGAACGTCATAATTCTCTATTACATAGCCCTGAGCACTGATGTCTATGGAGAAGAGCACGCCAAGGATAAACCCAAGAAGCCGAATAAAATGAGTTTTTTGCATTTAAAAACTAACTTTTGGGGCTTCTTTCTGAGCAGCTTCAATTTCGAAGAAGGGCTGAGAAGAAAAACCAAACAATCCAGCAAATACATTGCCCGGGAAAGTCTCTACGATATTATTGTTGTCTCTGACGACTGCATTGTAATACCTTCTGGACATCTGAAGATCATCTTCCACTTTACCCAATTGTTCCTGCAATTGCTGAAAATTTGCATTAGCTTTTAAATCCGGATATGCTTCAGATAAAGCAAAGAGGCTTTTTAAAGATTGTGAAATCATATTTTCCGCAGCCTGCTGATCATTTATATTTCCTGCTCCGATAGCAGCATTGCGGGCCTTCGCCAGATTTTCAAAGATTTCCCTTTCATGTGTGGCGTAACCTTTGACTGTTTCGACCAGATTAGGAATAAGATCATAACGACGTTTTAATTGCACATCTATTGCTCCCCATGCATCCCCCATTTTATTTTTGCTTTTAACAAAACGGTTGTAAAAACTCATTACCAGTAAACCCAAAACTACCAGTAAACCAATAAGATATAACATTTTTAATTTTTTTAAATGATTAAATTTTTATTGAAATCAGACATAAAAGAACTTCTCTGAATTACTTACCGGCACATTGAATCAGTCAATTATACAAATTATTCAAAATATTCACATGACTCTATGCACTGGAAAGGAAGCTATCTTTTCCTTAAATTCCTGACTAAATTACACTTAATCTGTGACACATATTAAATAAAACAGATCAAAATAGTCGAATATCCGATCAATATGCAGCAAAGGACGCAAGGAAATATCTATCCCCGCTACTTTCTGTGTACTAAGTCTACCTGAATATTGATCTGATCCGCCAGTAAAACCAGTGCAGATTTTTCTTCAGGTATGGGACTGAATTCCATTAAAATTTGATTTTCGAACTTCAACAAGTAGAAAACTACATTTTGCAGTTCATGCAAATGAGGTTTGATATTTAGTTGTTCGAGCAACAATAATAGTTCTGTGATATACAATGCTTGTTCATCGATTTTGTGCGTTTCCGCCTTTTCCAGTTTGTAGGATAGTCTGTTCAATCGTTTAGTGGACAAGTAATTGAGACGTTCCGTGTCTATCGTTAATTGCCATTGCAAAACTTCTCTAACTTGTTCCCTTAGTATTATCAAAGAAAGCGGATTTTCATTTTTAAGCAACTTCTCCAATTTAATTGAAATCAATGCTGACATATGCTTTTGGAAATACAAAGGAACCTGCAGCTTGAAATCCTTCATCATGGACATCATCGGATAGATTCTTCCATTAATTGCTTCATAATCCTGAACGATTGTATCAAGATTCTGATCAATAGCCGTACTAAGCAAGCTTAATTGCTCATCTCTGAAAAGGTCGTGAAACGAGAAGCTTTTATTGAAGAAATTGAAACGCATTATCTCCAGCAATGCTGCCAAATTGCCCTCCAGGAAAGATTTGACCGCCTGAGTACGCACTGTTTCAAGCGAAGCTGCGGACATATCTGTAGCTGTATTACCAATAAGATGATGATTACCCAGATAGATCAATAAAAATCTGAATTGTTCACTGTTGTAAGTAATCCGGGAGACTACCTGAATACTACCACATGACAGAATATATGAACCTGATTTATAACGCTTTATATCCTGTTGATCACAGTCATAGTTTAATACTTTTAGCTGCTCTGTTTCATTGAAAAGTGAGTGAACAGCGAAGTGCATACCAATTTGTGTCAGTGATAATTTCTTAGGAATGACATGTTGCAAATAAATCAAACTTGCGTCACTATACTCAGGAAGATTACTTTTTGCAGTGCTTAGATTCATAATGAATTCAGATTCAATATCCTTAAATCCACACAACTCGGACAACTGAATGGCCCTTGCTGCATAT
This sequence comes from Saprospiraceae bacterium, assembly GCA_016706365.1. Taxonomy (GTDB): domain Bacteria; phylum Bacteroidota; class Bacteroidia; order Chitinophagales; family Saprospiraceae; genus SLDF01. Next base: position 131,253 of record JADJJU010000009.1, on the reverse strand, counting down.
TGAAGTATTTGAATAGTTTCAATTCCTGAAATTTCATTAAAGAACCAACCACAGCTCGTGAACATGAGCATTGTCTGTCGTTGCATCTCAAGCAGACGGATTATTTTGGTCAGCTCAGCCTGATTGGAGACAGTATCAAAATGCTTTTTGACAAATGCTCTGGTATTATCCTTACTCCTATTTGCAAACAAGTGAATATACTCATTTCGGACATGCCATGGATCGATTCCATAAGTGGACAGTTCATCAACAAAAATAATGGCAAGCTTTTGATTCAGCTCATCCAAAGCCTTTCTCAACCCTTCTCTCCATTTCTGGTTCCAGTGTGGCTCACCTCCTGCCTGACACCCACAATCAGATCTCCACCTCTCTACTCCATGAACACAACTCCAGGATGAATTCTCTACAATCTGAACTTCATGTGTCACAGGAACGAGATCCAGAAACTCAGCATAGTTTGTAATAGTTGCCAGCTGAAGCTTTTCAATGTGATCCAGACAGAATGCCAGTGCCATGTCGCCATGCCTGTGATGATGTCCAAATGTCTCACCATCAGTAGCAATATGCACCAGCCTTGGACCGGATTCCTCAGCATGAAAAGTATTCATGAGCTCCTGAACAAACCTTTGACCTGAATTAAGTAATCCACCGAATGCTACTTTCTGGGAAAGCTCGCCGTCATAGAAGAATAAATAAATTGACTTGCCTGAAGGCAGATTACAGATATATGCTTGCCTGCTATTGATACCATTGGTCCATTTTTCAGTGCCAATAACGCGGAAAGCTTTTGCCTGATAAGGAGAAAGTACTGTAAAACGAATATTATTTTCCACCAGCACTTCCAGTGTTTCAGTGTCCACAGCTGTTTCAGCAAGCCACATTCCTTCAGGAGCCCTGTTGAAACGCTTTTTGAAATCATATATGCCCCACTTGACCTGAGTATCTTTGTCTCTTCTGAGCGCCAGTGGCATGATGATATGATTGTAAACTTGAGCTATGGCCGATCCATGTCCTCCAAACCTGGAAATACTCCTTTTGTCAGCTTCAAGTATTCGTTGATAAACTCTGGGCTGATGCCGTTCCATCCAACTAAGCAAAGTAGGACCAAAGTTGAAACTAATCCTGGTAAAATTGGACATGATATTAACGATCCTTTCCTGAGGACCCAGAATTCTGGAAACACAATTTGGAGCGTAACACTCGTCCGTTATTCGATCATTCCAGTCATGATAAGGAGCTGCGGATTCCTGAATTTCGATTTCATCGAGCCAGGCATTTTCTCTTGGAGGCTGATAAAAATGACCGTGAATGCAGATATATTTTTTCTGCAGGCTATCTTTCATAAAGGTTTAAAATTGAAACGATTAAGAACTTGATTTGGATGAAATCCCCTTCTTATTTCTAACACTTTTAGTCTGAATTTTATAAATAAGAGTGGCTAATGGTGGAATCTCAACCAGTGCTGATTGCGATTTTCCATTTGAAGGAATGGACTCTGTTGTCAGACTTGCTGAAATTGCCATATTACTACCCCAGTATTCGGGATCATCAGAATTTAAAAGAATATTCCAACCTTTTGAATGGGACACCCCGATACGGTAAGCGTTACGTGACACAGGGGTAAGGTTGATGATGGCCAGCAAAGTATCACTTGCATTCTTACCATACCTTACAACGGCCAGGACCGAGTTTGTGAAATCTCCTACTACCATCCATTCAAAACCTGCTTCTTCATAGTTTAGTTCATACAGCGCAGGTTCATTGCGGAATGTTCGGTTTAAATCCCTGACCCATCGGCGGATACCTTCATGAGATATGTATTGTAGCAATTCCCAACTAAGACTGCGTGCATAATTCCATTCTTTCATTTGAGCAATTTCGCCCCCATGAATAGTAATTTACTTCCCGGATGAGCAAACATATACCCATACAGGGTTCTTAGATGAGCAAATTTTTGCCAGTCATCACCCGGCATTTTGAGAATCAAAGAAGCTTCTCCATGAACCACCTCATCGTGGGAAAGCGGCAACATATAATTTTCTGACCAGGCGTACACTATACTGAAAGTGATCTGCCCATGGTGAAATTTCCTGTGGATGGGATCCATCTTAAAATAACTCAATGTATCATTCATCCAGCCCATCATCCATTTCATCCCAAAACCAAGCCCTCCATCATAAATGGGTCTGCTGACTTTTGGAAACGCTGTCGAATCTTCCGCAATCATCTGTACATCCGGAAAAGTTCTGTAAACTTCAGTGTTTAGATCCTTGAGAAAAGAAATCGCTTCCAGGTTCTCATTCCCACCATGAACATTGGGTATCCACTCCCCTTCTTTTCGTGCATAGTCAAGGAATATCATAGAGGCTATGGCATCTACGCGCAATCCATCAGCATGATATTGCTCCAGCCAGAAGATTGCATTGCTTATCAGAAAAGAACGTACCTCAAATCTGCCATAATTAAATATATAGCTGTTCCATTCGGGATGGTAGCCCAGGCGATGATCTTCGTGTTCATATTGAGAAGTTCCGTCGAATAAATGCAAACCATGAATATCTCCTGGATAATGGGAAGGAACCCAGTCCAGAAATACTCCTATTCCGGCCTGGTGTAGCCGGTCGATGAGGGACATCAATCCCTGAGGATCGCCGAAACGGGAAGAGGCGGCAAAAAAACCGCAGATCTGATAACCCCATGATGGATAGTAAGGATGCTCCATGACAGGCATGAACTCAACATGTGTGAAGCCCATTTCCTGAATGTAGGGAATCAACCTGTCTCCTATTTCATCATATGTGAAAAAACTAAGTTCTTCTTCCTTGGGCTTTTTCCATGATCCCAGATGGAGTTCATAGACCGAAACCGGGCTTTTCAGGCTATTATGCTGATGGCGTTTTTGCATCCAGGATTTATCTTTCCAGGAGTATTTATTGTCCCAAACAATAGAAGCAGTCGCAGGTGGTGCTTCCCATTTACGGGCATAGGGATCACCTTTAAATAATTGCAGCCCTTGATGATGAGAAAGCACATAATATTTATAGACAGTTCCGTGTCCTAATCCCGGAAGAAAACCTTCCCAAATACCTGTTCCGTCCAATCTTGGATGCAATATATGAGCTGAAGTATTCCATTGATTGAAATCACCTACTACGCTTACAGTCTGAGCATTAGGAGCCCAAACTGCAAAGAAAACTCCGGGATTGCCATTGTGATTTACAATATGTGACCCAAGTTTTTCATAAAGCCGGTAGTGCTTGCCGATTCTCAACAAGCTGATATCATATTCAGTCAATAAACTATAGGGAATCACAGAAGCCATAAAAGTATTTCTTATGTAAGATTGATAGCGTAAGGTAAATAAAGTTTGGGAGATTAGGAGTTGAGTAGTTTAGAAGTTAAGAAGTTGAAGGAACAGCCGGGAATCGGGTAATCGGTTAATCGGTTAATCGAAGTGTGGGTTTTGGAGTAGGGTTGGGGCTGTGGTTCGTTAAGGCGTTGAGGGGTTTAGGCGTTTAGGCGGAGTTGGAGTTGAGAGAGAAGAGATTAGAGCGTTTTGTCAATACATACGGTCAATAGTCGGCTGTAGAGACCCAATGGCTGGCATTACTTAAATTTGATCCTCCTGATTTCCATCATAGTTGTTTCACCTGTAACTGAAGATTTCCATTGAGTGCTGTCTATGACCCAGCCTGAACTGTGAAATATAGCTGCGGTTTCAATGACTTTGGATACGTCCGGGTATTCACTTCTTTCGACATTTGATTTTCCCGCACCTTCCATTAGTCTGGAAACGAAATCGTATGTAGCATTAGTCAATTGCTCTGTATCGACTTCCAAAAATGCGCGGATAGTATATTTATTGAATTCAGAGCTGATTTCTTCGAGAACAATAGTTATATAAGCATCATGCGGATTTGATTTGTAATGTAGATTTGGAGTCTGTATTTTGCCTTTAATGTCTTTATTGAAACTATAACTTGCACCATGGAACATATAATATTGGTGCACATCCGGGATCCAATTTGATTCCATGTTTCTTTTTGATTGTATCGCCTCGTTCAATAAGTAGAAGGAACGATTTGCCTGGTCGTCACTAATTACTTCTCTCCTTATTTTACTGAAAGATTTTTTTGTGGATTTTTTCACTTCCTTCCAGTTTATTACTTCTTTAAAGACACCTGATCGGCTTATTTTGATATCTATGGCCTTATTAAAAGCGGCATCGTACAGAGTTTTCAATTTGCGGTTAGACGGAACAACACTGAAGTTTTTATTTTGCCATCTGACGGTATATGAATTTTCTGAAGAATCCATTACCGTGATATCTATATCATAAGAAAGCGTCAAATTGGACAAAGTATCTTCCTTTCGATAGGTAAGTTGCTGAAAGGTAACCTCATAAGTATTTGATTCATTCAAATTCCATAAAGTGTACACCTGAACACTGGAATCAGCTGAATTGATTTGTCCAAATCCAATCTTAGCACAAAAAATCAACAAACTAATGATGAAAAGGCGGCAAAGTAAGCTTTTGGTTTTAAAATACATTTTGGTCATTTTATCCTCCAAAATTAGGCTAATTCGTCGAAACTTTCCTTGCAAGCAGGATCAGATCAGGTTCGCGAATTTCAAGTGAAACAACATTTCCGTTCTCTATTGAAAAAAATATTTCCAAGGAAATGATCCCATTATAGCCAAACAAATTTTCTCCTTTCCTGTAGAGTGATCCACCAAATTTTCCAATTTTACCAAGAGAAAGAAATTTCCTGCTGTTTATCTTCACACTGAAACCATCATTTGGATCATCCCCATATTTATAATCACCCAGATATTTTTCCATTTCAGCATCTGTCATCTCCATATGAGTTTGTTTTGGATCAGCATTGCCTAATAACTCCAGATAGGCTATTAGCTTATTATACTCATCTTTAGCAGATTGCGAAACTGTATCAGACATTAAGCCATTTTTTGCGTGTTGCAGAAGGCTGATTCCATGTGGTCCGAAAGTGGATTGAATTCCCGGAGTTGCGTTGATCATGGCTTGCACAGCTGTAAAAGATCCCAACATCGCATAAGTAAATATGTCAGGACGAGCTCCTTTACTCAGCAAAAAATCAACAATATCTCTTCTGCCAACGTGTGATGCAGCACCAATAGCAGACTCCCAATCTCCAAAACCCCAGTCCCAGGTTGCTTTTGCAAGGTCTTGTCTCTTATTTACCAATTCTTTGAGTCTGTCCAGATTAAAGTGGGAAACACCAACCACTTCCGCAACTATTGCATCATCTATCGAAGGATACCTGTGAAACAATTCGCGTTCATTGTGGGGTGATAAGGCAGGAATCACATGCTTTCCAGCAAAAAGAATGGAAGGGATTGATGCACTTATCAAGCCAAAAATAGAGCTCTGAACTAATGCTCTTCGGGAAATAAAATTACTTTGATCCATGATACTTGAATTTGTGGTTAATGAATAACTACAGAAATCGACTCATACAGACGATTGGACTCATGGCTTTTCTCTCAGTAAATCTAAATTAATTAGTTTAAAAAATCTATCAAATAGCTCAGGTCTTGCAAAAAGAAATATAGAAAGGCAACATGATTATAAATTCTAACCTGGAAATTTACTAATTCCTGGTTGTTAATTTGGTTGAAAAACTAATCGGATTTATCATTCCTTCCGGAATATACTCATTCGGATTCATGATACTTACTCCTTTCATTTCCTGATTAATTACAGCCTCAATTATCCATCCGGATTTCTTATCCAACTTTATATCAGAGGTCATTGTACCTTTTAAATCAAAATTCATTGTAAAACCTCCTGTAATTATTTCAGCAGATTTATCTGTGGTTAGCTTTGAATTACCTGAGATCAATGTATAATCAGAAGTCTCATCCCGGAATTCATAATTTGATGTAACCACAGTAGTCATTCCTGATTCAAGGTTTGTGCTGATATTCCATTTATCACCTTTATTGACTGGATCACTAGGGTAAACAGCAGTAAACATCTCGATACTACCTCTGAATGCTGCTTCTCCAAAAGCATTTTTTAACTGAGATTGATATTGAGCTAGTTCCATATCAGGAACTTCGGCAAACTTGGCAAGTACCTTTTCGAGCAAAGCATCGATATTTCTAAGCTCCAGTATTCTGCCTTTTTGGTCATAGTAAGCTCGAAAGGCTGGTCAATTAGATTTGCCAAAATCGCAGAAAATACATCATCATCCTTCCGTACTTCAGAATTAAATTCCATTACAGTCCCTGAACTACTTACGGACATAATTATCTTATCATATTTCACTTCCAAATCATATCCTTCACCAATTAGTCTTTTTACCAGAAATGACATACTACTAATATTGCTCATCTCCATTTCAACTTTTTGACCGCTCACTTCCTGCGTTATGCTTGATCTTGAATTTATTTCTTGCGTGTATGATTTACCTATCTCAAGATTTAAGGACAAATCAGATTTTTGAGCCTGGCATATGGTAAAGAGAAGAAATGGGATACACAGATTAATTATTGTTTTCATTGGAGGGCTTTTAAAGAAGTTGAAAATAAAAAAAATATATTAAAATATATGATCTATTGCTATGAGATGGAGATCATATAATTATCTGAATTCATCAAACTCCCAGTTCTTCAGATTATTCCGAATATAGTTAGAAATTGCTTTGAAGGATTGAGAATCTTGAATTACGTGATCGTAAAACCGTGACTGCCAATTAAAGTATTACGAACTTGAATCGTGACAATGCGTTTGTATTGATTTATAATAACACCAATGGTTCCAGGTTTCCACTTTTCATTTTTGCCTCCAGTTTGTGCTGATTCAGAGTTTCCAGTACCCTCTGGCCTTGATAATTTATTAGTAGAGACGCCCAAATTGGGCGGAAATTCATTTAAAAACTGCTTCCTGTAGAACTGCATCATCCCCTCCCTGATCGTCCCCAGAGCTGTAAGGATCAATCCAATATTTACTAAAAAACCAATCGGCTGCTTTTTGGCTGTTTAAATCTGAAACCTGAAACTACTGAAAACTGAAACCTGAAATCTACAGCCCCCGCCGTATTTTTTATCATCGGATGATTACAATCCGGCTGTTTAATTTTCAATTGTTCCTTATCAATTGTCAATTGTTTCGCCTTACTATTTACGGCTGTTCGCCAACAGCTAAGGGCCAAAATCTAAAAGCTGCTCCCCCTCCTCCACTAAAACTTAAACCCTATCCCATTTCTCAACAAATAGATCAAATACGGAATTCCGGCAGGAGGTTTTGAATCATAAATCATCTCAAAAGAGGTCGTGTAAGTTAAATTTTTGGTGATTTTAAATTCAAGGCGAATATCTTCCATCAATCTGTAATCATTAAATGCAGTTAGAATTGGTTGGTAATAAGTGGTTGATTTCAATGTGAAATTGTCATAAGGAAGAATAGAGAAAGAAAAATAATTGCTCCATCTATGGTTGAATTCTTCCCGGTTATCCTGAAAACCTCGTTCATGCTCAAAAATGTAGGTAGTTCCCAGATAGAATCTGTATTTAATATTTTCTGAAAGTTTGAACCTAAATCCGGAACCATAGAGATAACGTGCTTCAATGTCGATTAAAGGATTGCGCTGAAATTGCATTAAAGCCTCCCATTTGAGCCAGTCAGTAAGGAATCTGGTATTGTACCGCAGATGCCCGAGATACCTGTTAATAAGATCCACCTCTCCTGATCTGACTATTCCTGCATCTGCCATAAAGAGAAAAAGATGTTTGGAATTCTTTGATTTATATTGAATAAGTGAATTGCCTGTGATATTCAATAACTGGGATACATTTTTCTCCAGAGACATTCCAAGATCGATATGACCCGCAAATCCCGAAGTATCGGTATGAATTCTTTTGCCCTCAATATTGACAACCTGAGCACTTATTGTACAAAAAACACTAAGAAAGACAAAATTCAGGGCAGTCAGGAAGTATTTAATTTTACAATTACACATAGAAATCTTATTATCAGTTACATAAAGTATTTCAAATCAAAAATACAATAGTATAAGGCTATTCAAAGAAAACTCAGAATAAAAGTTGGCATAAGATAATTTGGCAGAACTGAATCCGATAAAAGTAATATATGAGCCAAATTTTTATAATTGTTAAGAGATGTTAACAAACATTAATTCTGTGTTATTGTCAATATGGGATAGTACACAAACATATATTTTGTTATACCTTCGCAGAGTAATTCGTGACATTTGTCGAGTAAACTTGATACAAGTATAAAGACATCGCACATTTGTATCGTGAAACAAAACAGGTAAAAAGTTATCTGAAAATAAATTCAAACATTTGTAACCCCCTTTCGAAGAAATGCATCTATAGATTTGAAAGCGCAAAAATTGAAATTCACAAACGATATATTGAAATTAAAAGATACTGATATATAAATATTAAAAATTATGAAAACAACAATCAAACAATTAGTCTTAAGTTTATCCATTTTATTTTTCGCCTTTAATGGCAAAGCCGAAATCGTAAACGGAACCGGTAATGTGACCAGAAATTTCTACACTGTCAATACAGTAAAGAATCTTATAGTAGAAGGTAACTTCGATGTGATCCTTACATACGGTTCTCAAGCTGCACTTTCAATTGAAACAGATTCAAACCTTCAGGGAAATGTCCTGGTAAATGATGAAAATGGTGTATTGCACATCAGAATCAAAGAAAATACAGGTAAAAGCACCAAAATGAACTTATACCTGACTATTAACCAATTGGAAAGTATGGGCTTTCAGGATGTGGCAACTGTGAAAACTACCAACTTCTTATGGTTCAATAACATCGACCTGACGCTGAATACAATCGGTAAAACTGATCTGAAATTAGCTGCTAACAAGATGTCCATCCAATTGGAAGGAGCAGGTGACCTTCACCTTTCAGGTAATGTTAATCAACTGAAGATTAACAACAGTGGTCTTGGTTCTATCATAACCAAGGATTTGGTTTCTGAAAACCTTACAATCGTTCAGCCTAAAAACAGAAATGTTGAGCTGAAAATTGGCAAACAAGAATCTTTGGAAGTCAAAATGAGTGCTACTCCGGTGACTTCCGCAAAAGCATAATCATCTGTAACAACAGACAGGTTTTTTCATACGCTTTATTTAGGAGTTGAACAAAAAAAGGCCCTCAAAGGAGGGCCTTTTTCTATTTGTAATAATATCGACGCAGTTATGATTAGTGCGTAGCAAATCACCAAATCCAATTATTCAAAGTGGAAACATTACGTTGCTCTGAGTAGGTTCCCTCCTTGTAGAATAAGCCGTAAAAAATGGTTTTGAGTGAAGCGACCAAGGCTGGCACTGTGTGAGCAAAAGGTAAAGCTTTGAAGTTATAGAGATTGCCTGAGATTAATAAGCAGGAACAGCAAATGCCAGAGCGAGTTTGGCAGACTTAGCGAAGCGAAAACGCATTTTTAGGCTTAGGCTACACAGTGGGCGGCTTTTTTTTGTTTCTTTTTTTTGGCTGTTGAAAAAAAAGAAAAGCCCAGCCGGCTCGAGGCGAATTAGAAGCAGACAATTCTTATGAATTTCAATGATAGTTCAAATCCGCTATTATGATTTACAATACTTGAATAATAACTTAGCCCAAACTTGTACCAAGTTTATACTAAAATCACGTCCACTCCATAACAGCACTTAGCAATTTCCATATATCTTTACCCATTAACATATTTGACATGAAAGAAAACATTATACTCCTTCTTCTCTTGTTTTGTTCCATATGGATGCAGGCTCAGGGTTATCAAAGCTGGCTTACAGGAAACAGTAATGACTTTGAGGCTGATCATGAACAGGGACTAGTATTGGCAGGTGGAGGAACAGATAATGACTATGCAATGCAATGGATGCTTGAAAATGCAAAAGGCGGAGATGTAGTGATACTAAGAACAACAGGATCCGATGGCTACAATAGCTATTTCTTTTCAGAACTGGGCGTTACGCTCAATTCAGTTGAAAGTATCCGAATCGACAATCGTGAAGGTGCTAATAATGATTATGTGGCTCAAAGAATCAGAGCAGCTGAAGTCTTATTCATTGCCGGAGGTGATCAAACAACATATTACGATAACTGGATAAATACTAAAGTGCATGAGGCTATATTGTATGTAATGAATGAAAAAAATGCATGCATCGGAGGGACAAGTGCCGGGATGGCAGTATTGAGTGAGTTCTTTTATGTTCCAAGCGGATCAAGTCTGGTGTCTGCAGAAGCTTTAGCGAATCCTTATCATCCTAATTCTATAAATGTCCGTTCCGTACCTTTTATTTCCCACCCTTTATTGGGAAATACCATAACTGATACACATTTTGACAATCGAACAAGAGCGGGAAGAACAGTGTCATTTTTAGCAAGAATGGCAAAAGATTCCAATGTCAATCCCAGGGGAATAGCTTGTAATGAAAGAACTGCAGTTTGTGTCACAGCTGATGGGAATGCCAGAGTTTTTGGTATCAATAGTAACCCTAACACATTTGCTTACTTCATTCAGACCAATTGCAATCTGCCGGAATCATTACCGGAGAACTGTGAGCCTGATGAAAAACTTCATTGGGTCAAAGAAAATGAAGCATTGAAAGTATATAGAATTAAAGGTGATCAGACAGGAAGCAACACTTTTAATATCAGCAGTTGGTTAAATGGAGAAGGCGGGGAATGGTATCATTGGTATGTGAATAATGGAGAATTGATTCAGGAAGCCGGAAATGGAGAATTATGCAGTACTTCCTCTGCTGAAGACATTAAGCAAGACAAAAAAGACTTTCAAATCTACCCTATACCTGGGGACAGCATTCTGAAAGTTGCTGTGCATTATACTCCGCCGGGTGGATTCCACAAATTAATTATCAGTGACAGCAAAGGAGCTCAGGTTAAAAGCATGAATATAGAGCATGGAACAGGGATCCTCAATATTGATATTAGTAAATTAAAACCTGGAGTGTATACACTGTGTATGCAAAGAAGTAATTCCGGAAAACCGGGATGTCAGACTTTTTTGAAAATGTAGGTAAGGAATAAGGCATAAGTCGTAAGGAATAAGTGATAAGATGAACAGCCGGTTATGAGTTGAAAATTGAATCTGCAGGATCGCGTAGTAGAGCAAAGCGGCACCTCGCGAAGTTGAAAATGAACAGCCAGGAGAACAGCCAATATTTGAAGCTCAGGTCTTGCTTTGAGGAACGAATATCGAGATTCCGTTATACTGCACCCGCCATTCTTGGACCTCACGATGAAACAGCCTGATACATATTTTAATGTAGGGGCGATTCATGAATCGTATTGAGTTGCTTTTTCAGGATCTTAAAATGATATTTTTAGGCGTGCCCGCGAGGTAGTATGAAATTGCAATATAAAAAAATGCAATTTCATACTACTCGCGGTCGGGTCATTCCGAGGTGCGCTTCGCTTCCGTCCCCAACTGTGTTGGGGACCGGCTCCTGCGTCGCCGCCCTCCATCCCCCTCACGCGGAAGAAAGGTAGAAGTCAGAAATTTGGGATAATCAGATTGAGAACAGTTTATTTCGGACTATATTCAAAGCTAATCCAAATGTCTTTGGAATATTATGATGCCCTTCCGTGAAAGTAAAACCTGCAAAATCATGCACTCCCATACTGCGCATTTTGGATTAACAATCTTTACAAATATAAATTAATAATACAAAAAGCGTAAGTCAGAAATAACAAAACAGCTTATTGTAAACGATTAATTAGCAAATCATTATAATAATCCAGGGTAACAGGAAGAATTTTCTGGTGAAAATTTAGATATTGCGTGTATTAAAGAGTTATAGGCAACCCTACCAGACGACAGCGATAGAGTAACATATGGAATATATAGTTAAGCATTTTGATAAATACCTTCCACTAAACGACAACGAAAAGGAAGCCTTTACAAGTCGTTTGACGGAGCGTAAAATAAAACGAAAACAATACATTTTACAAGAGGGCGACACTTGCAAGTATTTTAGTTACGTTGTTAAGGGTTGTTTTAAAACTTATGGAGTGGACAATTCTGGCAAAGAACACAACCTTCTATTTGCTGCCGAAGACGAATGGATTACAGACCTTGACAGCTTACACAAAGAGCGACCTTCCAAATTATTTATAGAGGCAGTTGAACCTTCTGTTATACTTCAAATATCTAAAGGCGACCTTTGGTATTTATATGCCAATTATCCAAAGTTTGACAGAAATTTTCGTGTAATTATCGAAGACAAATATATTGAACTTCAAAACCGACTTCTTCAAACTTTCAGCACGACTGCTTACGAACGGTATGAAAGTTTTTTAGAGCAATATCCGAAATTGGCTTACCGATTACCCAATACACAAATTGCATCCTATCTTGGAATTACTCCAGAATTCCTTAGTAAAATTAGAAACGAACGGACTGTCAAATAAATTACCCTTAATCTACATTAAGACTATTTCTTAAACCAGTTTATAGGTGAAGGCTGCGCTTACACCTCATCTTTGTATTGTCAATTTTGACATAAAACAAATTCAATACAACGGATATGAATACTTCAAAAACAACGGTAGCAGTAATTGGGCTTGGCAATATTGGCAAAGCCATTGCAACAAATCTTGTAAAAGGAAATCATTCTGTAATTCTTGCTTCAAGAGATAACGAGAAAACAAAATCATTAGCAGAACAATTGGGCAACCTTGCAACCTCTAAAGAAATAGTGGATGCTATAAAAGAAGCGGAGGTGATTATTCCTGCTATTTATTTCAACGCCCTAAAAGATTTTTTTCAAACTTTTTCAAAAGAATTGGACGGAAAAATAATTATTGATGTATCAAATCCCATTGCTCCTGATGGAAATGGTGGCTTCAAGAAAATTATTGCAGAAAATGAATCAGCTGGAAAAATTCTATCCGATTTAATTCCCAAAAACGCCAGACTAATTAAGGCTTTTGGAACTTTAGGTGCTGGTTCACTATTAAATTCGGCATTTAATGAGCCTGACAAAAAAGTTCTTTTCTATGCTTCCGACAGCACCAATAGTAGACAACAAATTGAAGAACTTATAACAAGTAGTGGTTTCGTCCCGTTCAACGTTGGAGGTATAGACCAGTCTATAAAAATAGAAGTATTTGGTGACCTGCACGAATTTGGAGCATTAGGCAAACCAGTAACACTTGCCGAAGCGAAAAGCAAAATTTCTCACTCTTAAAAATAACACAATGAAACATTTAATAATTTCCGCAATATTGCTTGTATCCTTAGCATCTTGCCAAAACGAAACAAAAAATCAATCAAACAATTCAACACAAAACAATATGGAACAGACAACAGAAAAATCAGCAATTGAAAAATTACTTTTTGATTACCGTGATGCTTTAAATACATCAGACGTAAATAAAGTATTGCCTCTATATACAAACGATGGGGTATTTATGCCTTCCAATGCACCTTCTGCAATCGGACAAGACCAAATAAAAGGTTCATATGAGTTTGTTTTTTCGCAAATTCAATTAAACATCGAATTTTTTATAGACGAAATTGTGGTAAATGGCGACTATGCTTTTGCACGGACAACCTCTAAAGGCACGACTTTAATTCACGCCAACGGAGAAACTGTAGCAGAAGAAAATAGAGAACTTTTTGTTCTTCAAAAAACAAACGGACAATGGAAAATAAGCCGTTATATGTTTAATAAAATGAAATAGACGGACAAGAAGGGCAGCCTATAACAGCGGGTGCCCCGCCCCCACAACGCGGCGACCCCCCTCCCCCCCCCCCCCCCCCGCGCCACCCGACCGGGGCGACACCCAAACCAAACACTCAATAATTGCAAAAAACCCACCCGGGGGAAAAAGCCCCCCCAAACAACCCACCCCCCGGTGAACTTTTCCCCCAGAGCCCCCCAAACACCCCCCCCCCCCCCCCACACGGCCCCACACCCACACCCGCCCCCCCCCCCCCCCCCAAACCCCCAACCCCCCCCAACCCCCGCCCCCAACCCAACCCCCCCCACCCAACCCCCCAAACAAAAATTCACCATTGCCCCCCCCGCCCCCCCACTTCCCACGGTACCCCCACCCCCCCCCCCAAACCACCCCCCCCACAAAAGCCAAACGGCCCACACAAACCCCCCCCCCAAGGCCCCCGACCCCCCCACCCCCCACCCCCAACCCCCCCCCTTTCCCCCCCCCCCCCCCCAACTTCCCCCCCCCCCCCCAAAACAAACCCCCCCCCCCCCCCCCCGGGCCGGCCCCCCCCCCCCAACCCCCCCCACACCCCCCCCCCCCCCCCCCCCCCCCCCCCCCCCCCCCCCCCCCAAACCCCCCCCCCCCCCCCCACCCCCCCCACCCCCCCCCCCCCCCCCCCCCCCCCCCCCCCCCCAACCCCAAAACCACCCCCCCCCCCCCCCCCCCCCCCCAACCCCCCCCCCCCCCCCCCCACCCCAACCCCCCCCCACCCCCCCCGCCCCCCCCCCCCCCCCCCCAAAAACCCCCCCCCCCCCAAACAACCAACCCCCACCCCAACCCCCCCCCCCCCCCCCCCAACCCCCCCCCCCCACCCCAACCCCCCCCCCCCCCCCACCCCCCCCCCCACCCCCCCCCCCCCCCCCCCCCAGCACACACCCCCCCCCCCAACCCCCCAAACCACCCGCCCCCAACCCCTCGCAAAACCCCCCCCCCCCCCCCCCCCCCCCACCCCCCCCCCCCCCCCCCCCCCCCCAAACCCAAACCCCCCCACCCCCCCCCCCCCCCCCCCCCCCCCCCCCCACCAACAAAAACCCCCCCCCACGCAACCCCCCCCGCCCCAACACACTTAAAACCCCCCCCCCCCAACCCCCCCCCCACGGACCCCCCCCCCCCCCCCGCCCCCCCCCCCCCCCCCCCCCACCCCCCCCCCCCCCCCCCCCCCCCCCCCCACCCCCCCCCCCCCCCCCCCCACCCCCCCCCACCCCCCCCCCCCCACACCCCCACCCAACCCCCCCCCCCCAACCCCCCCCCCCCCACCCCCCGCCCAAAAAAACCAACGGCCCCCCCCCCCCCCCCCCCCCCCGGTTTTGCGTCAGGCGGGGTTTCGTGCTTCGTTTGACGCTTTCTGCGTATATTTGAGTTCGGTTCTTCGTATCAAGTGCAGTGGTAAAATACCCGCCCGAACGCAAAGCCGCAAAACGTTAGCGGTCATTGTGGCACGACACTCGACATCGAACATCATGAGGAATGAAGCAAATTGAACTGATGACTTTAATATTTGGACTTCTGCTTTTTGGCTGCAGTCAAGGCGACACTTCCAGCAAAGGGCAAAACCAAATAAACGTGCCAAAAGACAGTATTAAGCCCCAGAAATTAGATACAGTCACTTCTTACTGGCCTGGCGACACAGTTCTTCAAATAAAAAAAGGCATCAATGGCAGCATTTTAATTGCTGCTTCCAGGGGGGTTTGTCGATACGATGGAAAATCGTTCGCTAATCTCACAGACAAATTAGGTTCAAACAGATTCCAGGATGCACTCGAAGATCGGAAAGGAGTTCTTTGGTTAGCTACCATCGATTCAGGTGTTTATTATAACAATGGGAAATCCTTTCAACATTTTACAACAAGGGATGGACTTGCTGATAATGATGTTATATGTATTTATGAAGATAAAGCCGGCATTATTTGGTTCGGTACCAAAGGTGGAGCAAGCCGTTACGATGGGAAATCTTTCCGGAATTTTATAACGAAAGGAGAATATAGGTGGGACACTTTTATTACCACTTTCATGGAAGACAAAACTGGGAAATTATGGATTAGCGCAAGGGGCGATATCTCCATTTATGATGGAAAATCATTTACCACGCTCACCAATAAAGACGACAGAGTTTATGATGTACATTCTTTAATCGAAGACAAAGTGGGTAATACCTGGCTTGGAGGCTGGGATGGCCTTAGGCGTTATGACGGAAAGACATTTACCAAAGTTGCTCATAATCAGGGATACACTTTTATAATCGAAGACAAAAAAGGAAACATCTGGACCAGTGGTAGAATAGATGGTTCCAACTGGGCTCTTTCCCGCTATGATCAAAAGTCGTTGTACAAGAAGGAGTCCACTGTAACCAAAATTATGTCTGGAAGATTAAGAAGAACCTTTTCCGGCATCCTGGAAGCTGACGATGGAAGTATTTGGTTTGGATATGATGGTGGACTGTATCGTTATGATGGAAAGACCAACACGGACTTTAATAGTAAAGAGGGAAATAATTAGCTACTAATTTAAAGACGAGTTGGAAAAAGAATTTGAAACTGTATACATTAGAAGCGAGATAAACAACGAACCGCTAACACGGGTTTGGCAAAAGTGGCGGTTCAGTGCTCCGCAGACACATTTGTGGTTAATCAAAGTTTGGTTCTCCGCATCAACATTTGTGGTGAAAATCGCCACCTTCGCCAAGCCGCAAAACGTTAGTTGATATGCTACCAGACATCCTAAAAGAAAAAACATTTGATATGAAAATTAGAGCTATCTTTTTGAGCTTAATATTTACATTACTATTTTCAGAAAATACAAATTCGCAATCTATACAAGGTTCAAATACGTTGACATCCCTAGAACTTCTAAAAGACTTTGAAGTATTGAAAGGTGTTTTATTAAAGTATCACCCTGGATTATACAGATTTCAAGACAGTGTTACTATTCAAAAGCACTTTGATAATCTTCAACAAGAACTAAATCATGATATGCCAATTTCTGAAGCATATTTATTGTTCTCTAAATTTACAGCAAAACTAAAATGCGGACATACTTTTTGTAGTTATTACAATCAAAGTGGTACTACAAAGGATTTACTTTTCAACAAAAATGATAAAGTTCCTTTTACCTTTTTCTTGTTTGATAAAAGAATATTCGTTGAAAAAAATGTTTCAGATAATGAACTACTCAAACAAGGAACAGAAGTTTTGGCAATAAACAATGTACCCGTGTCAACCATTATCGACACTTTAATTCAAGACACAAAAGGGGATGGAAATAATAACCTAAAAAGGCTCAACGACTTGAATTTATCAGGCTTAGGAAAATTTGAGGCATTTGATATTTTTTATCCATTGCTGTTCCAGAATAATGGTGATACGTATTCGCTAGAAATAAAACAGCCTGACCAAAATAATACTTTACAAATCAATGTGAAAGCAATTAATCGTACTGAAAGGCTTGCTCTTATAGAGAAAAAATATGGAAAACAGCCTTCTACCTATGATGACTTATGGAGTTTTAAATTACTCAACAATGAAACAGGCTATTTGAAAATCGGCACTTTTGTAACCAACAAATTAACCATTGACTGGAAGAAGTTTCTGAACAAAATCTTTGATGAATTAAACGAAAATAATATTCAAAATTTGATTATTGATATTCGTGGCAATGAAGGAGGTGATGATGAAGTTAATCTTGTGCTTGGGAAAATGTTGGCAAAGAAACAAATTGAATTTCCTGCATTTAAAGAATTACTACGCTACGAAAAAGTTTCTGATGAATTTAGACCCTATCTCAATACTTGGGACAATAGTTTCTATGACCGAAGCGGAAAAGTAATAGCGCAAGAAAACGGCTATTATTCTTGGAAAAAAGATAGAGGTAATTCAATTATAAAGCAAAATAGCAAAGCATTTCAAGGAAATACCTATTTATTGGTTGATGCTGCCAACAGTTCAGCCACATTTTTTCTTACAGCGGGTTTAAAGCAAAACAAAATTGCCACGATTATTGGCTCAGAAACAGGTGGTAATTTGAAAGGCACGAACGGGGGGCAATTATTTTTTCTTTGGCTACCGAATTCTAAAATAGAGATAGATATTCCATTGATTGGCTATTATCCTTTGACTGAACAACCAGACAAGGGTATAAATCCTGACGTTGAAATACCTCTGGCAATTTCAGATATTCTTTCAAGCAAAGACAAAGTTTTAGAAACAACATTGGAATTGATTAAAAATAAATAAAAACACATCTGCACACGGGTTTGGCAAAAGTGGCGATTCAGTGCTCCGCAGACATATTTGTGGTTAATCAAAGTTTGGTTCTCCGAATCAACATTTGTGGTGAAAATCGCCACCATCGCCAAGCCCAAAAAAGTTGTTGGCAATCCCAACGACAATAAATTGAATAACTTAATTAACTAAAAATAAAGACATGAAAAATTTATTTTTATTCCTACTTGTAACTGTTTCATTTAATGCATTTGGTCAGCAAGTAATTCGTGAAGTTAACTTTTCAGGAAGTGGTTATGAATTGGGATTACAGCACGGTAAACTTTTAAAAACTTAAATTGGAGAGCTTGTGGAAAAAATGAAACAAAACACCGCAACTAATTTAAACAAAGATGTCAATTTTTCAGATTCATACTTTTTGACAATATTCTTTTCCATCTCAATCCATTGATTTGATTAATATTTCTCCACTCAGCAATCGTGAAACAGGACAAACGGACGCAATATAATGCAGGCGATCCATCTGTTCAGGTTCAATTTTATTTTCAACCTTAATTTTTCTCAAAAATGTTGATTTTGTGTTTTCACCGGAGCCTGATTGTTGCAGCTCCACGTGAACACTTATTTTACCGGTACCGATACCTTTTTTGTCAGCATACATTTTGAGGGTTATGGCGATACAAGATGCAAGCGAAGCAAGCAAAGCACTTAAAGGTTCAGGTCCTATATTAGCCCCACCCTTGGATTCAGGTTCATCAATGATGTACATATGCCTTGAATCCTGTATAGTGCAGGTGTAATTTTGTTCACCAATACTGGCAGACAATTGGGTGATAGGTTCGGAATCCATAAATGCTTTATTTATTTCAAATACGTACAAGTCACTTTTGTCAGTTGTTTTCCAACTGAACCCTCCTGAACTTTTCAATCTCATGTTCGTCAAGAATAATCCATTTTCAGGTTGGCGATTTAGTGTGGATGAATTAAAAATTCATAAATAAATAGATCGCAGTTAAAAACTGCGACCATCGAAAGACTGAAATCTGAAACTGCTCCTATATAAAACTTTTGCAAAACACTGATTTTCAATGTTTTATAAACAAACGAAATTTAAGCATTTTGTATAATTATTTATAAAAACTCGGCATCTTATGGCTGTTTCAAATCTGAAACTACTGAAATCTGAAAGCTGAAAACTGAAATCAGGCCCCGCTGTGTTATCTTCATCGAATGGCATCATTCTTGTCGCGGGGACTGAAATCTGAAATCCATTCTTCAACCACTTTCCGAATCAAAAAATCTCCCCATCTGCAAATAGCCTGAAGAATCATTACCTTTGCGACGAATTTAGAGACATAAAAATAATGAATATATGATTATCAGATATTTAGGACATTCCAGCTTCCATATTACTATCGGAAATACCAGGATAATTGTAGATCCTTTCATTACACCGAATTCTCTGGCTGCTCATATTGATGTTAAGTCTCTAACGGCCGATTATATCCTTCTGACTCATGGCCACGGTGACCATATTGCTGATGTAGAAAGCATTGCCGCTCAAACCGGTGCAAGTATTATTTCAAACTACGAGGTGGTTACCTACTTCGAAAATAAAGGCATCAAGGGTCACCCGATGAATCACGGAGGTTCCTGGAATTTTGATTTCGGTCGCCTGAAAGTCACAAATGCAGTTCATTCATCTTCCTTTCCCGATGGATCTTACGCAGGGAATCCATGCGGATTTATGCTATATACTCCAGAAGGAAATATTTACATCGCAGGTGATACTGCATTAACAATGGACATGAAGTTGATCCCGATGTTTGGCTCTAAACCTGATATTGCGATTTTGCCGATTGGAAGCAATTTCACCATGGATGCCGATGATGCTGTTATTGCCAGCGATTTTATCGAATGCAACAAAATCATTGGATGCCACTATGATACTTTTGGATACATCAAAATAGATCAGGAAACAACAATTAACAAATTCAAATCTAAAGGGAAAGAATTAATTCTTCTGCCCATCGGAGAATCATTTACATTTTAATTTAAGGAGTTTTCATAATGGGAAAAGTAATTGCAATTGCCAATCAAAAAGGAGGTGTAGGTAAGACCACTACTGCTATTAATCTGGCAGCCTGTCTGGCAATTCTGGAAAAAAAGGTATTACTAATCGATGCTGATCCTCAGGCTAATGCCAGCTCAGGAGTTGGAATTGACTTGCAGGAAATAGATTATAACATTTATGATTGCATGATGAATGAGGCAGATCCGCATGATGCCATTTACGAAACAGAGACTCCTAATCTGTATATTCTGCCATCCAGTATCAATCTGGTTGGTGCCGAATTGGAATTAGTTTCCAAGATCCGCAGAGAATATATCATGAAAGATTTTGTAGATAAAATCAGGGATGAATATGACTATGTTTTCATTGATTGTCTGCCTTCTCTTGGAATTATAACAGTCAATGCTTTAACTGCAGCTGACAGTGTACTCATTCCGATTCAATGCGAAATATTTGCTTTAGAGGGATTCACAAAGTTGAAAAACACTATCAACCTTGTAAAGAAGCAATTGAATCCTGATCTAAGCATAGAAGGAATTTTGCTTTCCATGTATGATAAGCGACTCAGACTGGCCAATTTGGTTGTTTCAGAAGTAAGATCACTGGTAAAGGATCCCATCTACGACACCATCATTCATAGAAATTCTAAAATATCCGAAGCCCCCAGCACACATCAACCGGTTATCTTGTACGATGCTGGCAGTAAGGGTACCATCAATTTTCTGAATCTGTCAAAGGAGTTTTTGAAAAATAATAAAGCTGCAATAGCAGTTAACAAATAAATAATATAAATAAAATTTCTACTTATACGATCATAATTACTTTATAATCATATATTTAAGAAATATACAATTGAAATTAAATGGCGAAGAAAGTGTTAAAAAAGGAATTAGGGAAAGGAATCAGAGCATTGCTGAGCAATCTGGACGATGAGATGCAGACGGATGCGCCTGCAGTGGTAAAGGAACTGAATAGCAGCATTATTGAAATAGACATAGATCAGGTAGACATAAATCCTTTTCAGCCGAGAAAAGATTTTGACCCGGCGTCCATGGAAGAATTAGCTACTTCCATTAAAACCTATGGCTTGATTCAGCCTATCACCGTTAGAAGATTGGCTGCCAATTCATATCAGTTGATCTCGGGTGAAAGAAGGCTGAGAGCTTCCAAACTGGCCGGTCTGCAAACTATCCCTGTGTACATCAGACTTGCCAATGATCAGGAACTCCTGGAAATGGCATTGGTGGAAAACATTCAGCGTAAAGACCTGAATGCAATTGAGGTAGCAATCAGTTATCAGCGATTGATGGAAGAGTGCAGCCTTACACATGAGCAACTGTCTGACAGAATAGGGAAAGACAGATCAACTGTGACCAACTACACAAGATTACTAAAGCTTCCACCCGAGATTCAGCAATCTCTGAAAAGACAGGAGATGAGTATGGGCCACGCCCGGGCATTGGCGGGTATCCAGGATGTTGCTGTTCAGTTGAGTGTAGCTAAAAATATTAAAGAAGCAGGTCTGAGTGTAAGGGCTGCTGAGGAACTAATCAGAAGATATCAGGAACCATCCAAACCAAAATCAAGCGAACCTGCAGCTAATAATCCGTATGCACATGTTGAACGTCAACTGAGCCACACACTGGATGCTAAAGTTAAAGTGAAGCAAAATGCAAACGCAGCCGGTGGTTCTATCGTTATTCAGTTTCATGACATGCAGGACTTCAATCGTATAATGGAACTTATTGAAAGTGAATAAATTAAAACACTTAACTACATTTATTTTTTTAATTTTCCTGATATTTCAGGATTATAAAAGTAATGCCCAGACGGATACTATCATTGTAAATGATACTATTATTCAGGACAGTTCTACACTAGTTGAAAAACCCTCCAAGACTAAACCTTACAATTTCCGTAAAAGCTTTGGAGAAGATTATCCGCATCCGAAGACTGCAACGTATGCAGCACTTCTCATTCCCGGGGCTGGGCAGATATATAACAAAGACTGGTGGAAAGTGCCAATAGTATGGGGTGCCTATGGAGCAGTAGGCTATTCCATTTACTACAACTATACCCAATATCAGCGATTCAATAAAGCTGTCATACTTTTATTAAGAAACGAGACAAACGAATTTCCAGGGATTCCAGTAAGTGTTCTCCGCACAAATAGAGATGGTTTCCGTAAATATTTAGAATACTCATATCTGGGGGCAGTTCTTATTCATCTGCTGGCAGCAACCGAGGCATTTGTCGATGCACATTTACATGATTTTGATATTTCAGATGACTTAAGTTTGAGACTTACGCCCAGCATACAGACTTATCCGGGAAATATTCAACCTATGCAAGTCGGATTGGCAATGCATTTTTCGTTTTGATGTTACGAACTATTTCTCCCACTTCAATCCCTCCAGTACTTTTTCATAAATCTTATAAAAAGCATACGCGACCATGCTTCCCCAAATAAATCCACCCAGCACATCCAGAGGATAATGAACGCCCACATAAATCTGAGCGACACCCACCAGTACTGCCCAGGGAAATAACCATGCTGTCCACTTTCTGGACAAGCTTCCCGCTGCCAAAAATATAAACAGCGATAATGCCATATGATTGGATGCATGCGTTGATGGAAAACTATACCCGGATCCGCAATGAATCTTCAAATCCAAATTCTGAATATCAGAGATCTCATGACAGGGTCTTGGTCTTTCAATGGATTTCTTTATGAGTTGGGAATTGGTGAAATCTGAAAATCCCGCCACTACCATTGCAAAGATGATTATCAGAATGCCTTTCTTCTTAAAAGTTCTTATAAGAACAAAAACCATAATCAAATAAAGTGGGATCCATACCTTTTGATTTCTCCATTGAATGAGCACATAGTCCAGCCACTCCGGTACTTGCCAGCCATTGATGGAAGAAAAAAGTGCCTGATCAAATTCCAGCATTTCTGAAAAATTTACATCGGCAAAACTATCATTTTATTTGATCTAATTCTGTGGACAATTGAGTATCGCAAGGCAGTTAACTCTTTCTGCCGGATTTAATTTATTAAAAATACTTGATTTACTGATTGATAATTCACTGTTTTGATTCTCAATCTTGAAAGATTAAACCAAATATTTCTCCTATTTTTACGGCCTCAAAAAATAAAATAAAGTCATTGAGCTTAATAAAATCAATTTCAGGAATAAGAGGAACCATCGGCGGGTTTCCAGGTGACAACCTCACTCCTGTAGATATTGTTGAATGTACTGCAGCGTTTGGCCATTGGATTCTGGAAACCGGTAAGAAACCCAGTGTAGTTATTGGAAGAGATGCCCGTATTTCAGGAAATTTAGTTCAGACTTTAGTAGCTCAAACACTTGTGGCTCAGGGTTTTCATGTAATGGACCTGGGTTTATCCACTACACCAACTGTTGAAATGGCGGTTACGGATTTAAATGCCTCAGCCGGAATTATTATAACAGCCAGTCACAATCCTATCCAATGGAATGCCCTCAAGTTTTTAAATGATAAAGGAGAATTCATTTCAGCTGAAGATGGTAGGCAAATCCTGGATACCATAGACCGCAAAACCTACAAATTTCAAACAGTAGAAAATCTGGGATACATAAGCTATCCTGAAAACACACTTGAAAATCATATTGATAAAATTCTGGAATTGCCTTTGGTAAATGTCGCCGCCATTAAATCGAGACAATTTAAAATAGTAGTAGATCCTGTGAATTCCACAGGAAGTCTGGCTTTAGGAGCATTGCTGAATAAGCTGGGATGTAATTTTTCGATGATTAATGATGATTTGAGCGGAAAATTTGCTCACAATCCTGAGCCATTACCTGAGCATTTAACACAATTATCAGAAATGGTTGTCAGTGAAAATGCAGACATGGGCATTACTGTTGACCCGGATGTGGATCGCCTGGCATTTATCAATGAAGATGGAAGTATGTTTGGTGAAGAATACACGCTGGTAGCTGTAGCAGACTATGTATTAAGCAAAAAAGGGGGAAACACTGTCTCAAATCTTTCTTCTACCAGAGCCTTAAAAGATGTTACTGAAAAACATGGTCATTCATACTTTGCTGCTGCAGTGGGCGAAGTTAACGTTGTTTCAAAAATGAAAGAAGTCAATGCAATGATAGGAGGTGAAGGAAATGGCGGAATCATACTCCCTGAACTGCATTATGGCAGGGATGCATTGGTTGGAGTTGCTCTCTTTCTGTCATTACTTGCTGAGCGTAATGTATCCATGAGTTCCCTCAAAGGCTCCTACCCTGCTTACGAAATGGCTAAGTCCAAAATTGAACTAGTGCCGGGTATGAATGTGTTAGAACTACTGGACAGGGTTAGGAATGCGTTCAAAAACGAAAAGATAAACGATATAGATGGTGTAAAAATTGACTTCGCCAGCGGCTGGGTGCATCTGAGACAGTCCAATACCGAGCCTATCATCAGACTGTATGCTGAAGCCACAGACAAGGAAGAAGTGAAAAGACTTTGCTCATTGGTAGAAAATGTGATCCAACAATAACTAACTTGAATGATATGAGAATATATTTTGACAATGCCGCAACCACACCAATGAGTCCTGAGGTCATTGAAGTTATGACTCATTGTATGCAGCAAGAGTTTGGAAATCCTTCTTCTACTCATAGTGAAGGACGTAAAGCAAGGGCTTTAATCGAGCTATCCAGAAAAAGCATAGCTAAATATCTGCATGCTTCCATCGGAGAAATATTCTTCACTTCAGGAGGTACTGAATCAAATAACATGGCCATTAAATGTGCAGTCAGGGATTTAGGCGTACAAAGAATAATCACCACCAATATCGAGCATCACTGCGTTCTCCATACAGTAGAAAGTATGGAAAAATATATGAATGTTGATGTAGTTTATCTTGAAGTCGATCATGAGGGAAGAATTGACATTTCTGATTTAGAAACTGCACTGCAGGCTTCAAATGTCAAAACCTTAGTAAGCATCATGCACGCTAATAATGAAATTGGAACATTGAACGATATCGCCCGGATTGGAACTATATGCCATGCTAATGGAGCATTGTTTCATTCAGACACGGTGCAGACTGTGGGACATTATCCCGTCCATGCAGATGAATTAAATATAGATTTTTTCTCAGGAGCAGGCCACAAGTTTCATGGCCCAAAAGGAATTGGATTATTGTATATCAATAGTCGGAATGCTATTAAACCTTTCATTGATGGAGGAGCTCAGGAAAGAAATATGAGAGGGGGGACTGAAAATATTTATGGAATAGTCGGTATGGCTCGTGCGCTGGAAGATGCATATGAGCATCTGGATGAAAGAATGGGATATATTTCAGACTTGCGTTCCTATCTTAAGGAATCACTATTGGAATGGCAGCCTGAAATTTGTATGAATGGAGCCGAAAATGGTTTGTACACAGTGTTAAATGTTGCTTTCCCACCAAATTCAAAGTCAGAAATGTTACTGACCGTGCTTGACATTCACGGAATCAGTGTATCAGGTGGAAGTGCTTGCAGCTCGGGATCAGATAAAGGATCTCATGTGATAGGAGCTATCGGCAGAGATCCTTCCTGGAAATCAGTTCGCTTTTCTTTTTCGCACTTCAACACTAAAGCCGAAATTGATCAGGTGATGGAAAAATTAAAAACTATCCTTCCAATTACTGCATTCACACACTTGCAGTTGGAGAAGCACTGATAGCGTTAATCTTTGCTTTTTCGCCATACAATTCCATTGACTTCTTGTTATAAGCTTCTGCTGCAGCTTCAGGATTATTGAACATTCCAAGGTGCACTGCTTTACCGCTGATGGAAATTATGGCTCTGTATTTCCGATTTTCCTGATACACTCCTGTATAGCCCGTTTTACTGCTGGTTTTTCTTTGACGGCTGGCAGTAGCCCTTGATCGCCAAACCAAATTTTCTAATCTGCAATCCAGCTTATTACCATTAAGCGCACCTACCAGATTGTTTTCTTCGGAAAATCCGGTTTTGAATTTCTCTGCAATGAAACGGTGCAAATAAATAGTTTCAGTTCGAAAACTACCATCAGAATTTTTGTATGTCTTTTGATAAACCGCACAGCCTGAAGAGTGTTTTCTTAGATTCCCTAACAAATTGATTCCTTTAGATTGAGGATCGGATTTCAACTTTTCAAAAACATTGGAATCCAGAAGGACTACCTCATCAGAATTTTTAAGTTTGATTTTTTCCTGCATTATGACTTTATTTGGCTTTGTTTGGGTCAATATAGATTGTAATATGTTCTGTAAATGACTTTACTGGTTTTTTTGTTTAGGAAAAAGGGTCAAAACGTTAAACAAAATGAAAATTTATTTTCGTGTTAGATAATAATTCTGTTATGTCACGTTGTATAAGTCTTGCTGAAAGGGCTACAGGCTATACAAAAACTAATCCCAGAGTGGGCTGTATCATCTTGTGGGAAAATACGATCCTGTCAGAGGGCTGGCATCAATATTTTGGAGGAATGCATGCTGAAGTCCATGCATTGTCCCTCATTCCTACGGAGAAAGAACATTTATTGCCGCAATCTACTCTATATGTTACACTTGAACCATGCAATCACTTTGGTAAAACTCCTCCCTGCTCCCATGCTATCGTACAATCAGGTATTAAAAAAGTGATTGTCGGCTGTGAGGACCCAAATCCTTTGGTCTCCGGTCAGGGAATTCAATATTTAAGAAATGCAGGAATTGAGGTCATGATTGGAATTGAAAAAAGTGCCTGTGAAGAATTAATCAGGCCGTATGTAATGTCTATGAAAAAAAATAGACCTTATATTATCCTGAAATGGGCACAAAGTACGGATGGCTTTATGGGAAAAGAAAATGAATCCGTATGGCTAAGTAATCCATGGAGTAAGCGACAGGTTCACAAAATAAGATCACAGGTGGATGGTATTTTAGTTGGAGCCGTAACCATAGAATTTGATAATCCTGAATTGAATACCAGATTTAATATAGGTCGATCTCCAGTAAAAATTGTTTTGGATTCTACAAAAGGAATTAGCACTGAACATGCAGTTTTCAAGTCCGGCGAAAAAACAATAATTGTTTCCACCCATTCAGAAAATTTTATCTCATCCGATCAGCTTGAAATCATTTCTGTGCCGGAATCACCCGTTAATAACATGACTACCTGGTTAGAAGAATTAAAAAATAGAAATATTGGAACAATACTGGTAGAAGACGCAACCAAGGTTTTAAAATCGTTTATTGATGAGGAATTATGTAATGAGACAGTTGTTATTCATTGTCCCAAAACTTTGGAGAACGGTATTAAAGCTCCTGAACTAAAACATGCAAAGCTTAATCTAATTTCTAATTTGGAAGAGGATACCTGGCACTACTTTTTGAATGTGAATTCTTTATAAATATATAATATTTGTTTTATTGAGTGCCCTAATCGCTATAATACCTATGTGAAACGTTAAAATTATTATAAATAGCTGCCTGCCAGTTACCAGGAGTTTGTTTTTGCAGTTATAAAGCTGTTATTTTGTATTTGAAATCGTAAAAAATTATCATGTCATTCAACCGAACTATTTTCACACTTACATTATCCATGATAGGAATCATGCAGGTGTCACTTTCGATAGCTCAGGAGAAGATCAATTGGATTTCCATTGAGGAGGCTCAAGTCCTTTCCAAAAACAATCCCCGTAAATTTATGGTGGACGTTTATACAGATTGGTGCGGTTGGTGCAAGAAAATGGAAAAAGGCACTTTCAAGGAGCCACACATTGTTAAATATATCAATGATAATTACTACGCTATTAAGTTCAACGCTGAAACAAAGGAACAGGTAGAGTTCAATGGCAAATCATACAAATTTGTAAAATCAGGAAATACTGGTTATAATGAACTGGCTTTAGCATTTTCTAAAGGAAAATTGTCATATCCTACCATTGTTTTTTTGGATGAAAATTACAAAGTAATTCAGCCTATCCAGGGTTATTTGACCGCTCAGAAATTTGAAAAAATAATTACTTTCTTCGGCAAGAATCACCACAAGACAACTCCCTGGGTGACATATGAAAGAAATTATGTACCAATGCAGCCTGCGTTTGTAAAAAACGACTAGACCAGTTCACTTTTAATCTTAATTTCCAATTCTTTCTATACATTTCAGGACATCTTCTGCAATTGTTGCCTGATCCCGGTTTCCATCTATCATACATACTTTTTCCACCCCTGAAAGTTTTTCAAAAGCTTCCATATATTTATTTCTCACCGCCTTCAAATTTTCAAGAGTCTCATACATTTCGACCGACTCTCTGGATTGCCTGATTCTTTCCATACTAACTTCCGGAGCCACATCAATAAAAATGTTAATATCAGGCCTGAGAAGTGCGGCACTCATTGCATTGGCATCTATCACCCAATCCATGGACATGTGAGTACCATGGTATGCATAGGAAGAGAAATAATATCTGTCTGATATTACATTGAAGCCATCTTTCATCATCTTCAACATGCCGTTTTGAGAATCTAAAAGATGATCGAGTCGATCCGCAACAAATAATCCTGCAATAGTTCTGTGATCTCCTTCCATTTTATGGCTAAAAATGTCACGAATCATTGTGCCAATTCTGCTATTTGTAGGTTCAAATGTTGTGTACACTTTATTGCCTTTCTGAATGAGTCGATCTGAAAGTAATCGCACCTGCGTACTTTTGCCACTTCCATCAATACCTTCAAAAGCAATAAAAAGATTTCTTCTGCTCATATTTTACTTCAAACAATGTATATGCATATCAATTCTGAATTGGGGCCAAAGATAATCAATTGCGGCTCAAGTGAGTGTTTAGTTAATCAGAGCGTTTAATAGTACCAGAGTAGCTTTCAGCTACGATCTCCTTATCCTCACTTGCTCAGAGTACCTTTCAGCTACGTGTTAGTAGTTCAATCCTGCTTATTAGTGTGGGAGTTTGAGTGCCGTAGCTGAGAGATACGGAAAGCAGTGTGAGTGTTTACCTGTATGGATTGTGTTTTAGATTGCAGTTTCCAACTTACGTACATAACATAGTTGCACTAATCCTGAAGGATATGTAGTAGAATTTAGAAAGCTCAAAGCTGCTTCAGGTCTACCTTCATGGAATAATCTAGCCCCTGAACCAAGCAGATATGGAATCACTGAGATTATTAACTGATCAATCAAATTTGCCTGCAATAAAGCTGATACAATTTCACCGCCACCGTCACAATAAATGTGTTTCCCATCTTCTTCTTTTAATCTTTTAATCAGATTGGTAAGCTCCCCACCGTAATATTCTACATTTTCATCCTGCCCGGACCTCGATTTGGAAAGCACATAACATTTCTTGTCTTTATGTGGAAAATCGATACCGAAGCTCAGCATCTTATCATAAGTTTTTCTACCCCATATTAATGTGTCTACCTGAGAATTGAACTTACTATATCCATAATCTTCTCCGGGTATTTGTACACAAGACAAAAAGTCAAGATTATCATCAGGCCCTGCAATATATCCATCAAGACTCATTGCTATATAAAGTATCAACTTGCGATCCATTTTTTTTAATTTTAAATACTTTAAATACCATCCAAAGGACTGGATTTTCTTGCCTCAAAGTTTGTCTTTCGCAGGAATTATTTTTCTTGAATGCCGTAGCTGGAAGCTAAGGGAAGCAATGTGTGTGTGCAGTTGCTCAAAGTAGCTTTCAGCTACTTGATTAGAAGATCATTTCCACTAACTAGTGAGAGCGTGAGTGGCGTAGCAGGGAGTTACGCTCGCAAAGTGTTAGAGTTCAATAATTTATTTGTGAAGCTCATCATTTGATCCACCTTTATAACACATAGTATATCTTATTGCAATAGAAGCATTTAAATAATATTAGTAGAATTTTACACCTTTATGTCCGGCCAAAATACTTTTAATAAAATCAAAGCACATGTGACAGATGATCTACATTAGTTGCGAAATAATATAAACAATTTTACCTGAACTACAAGACATGATTTTGGTAACCTGTTTCAACAAGCTTTTTTATTCTACACAATCAACAAAACGGTAAATTTATGAAAAGATACTTACTCCTGTTCATGTGCACAGTGCTCGCAAGCATAGTGATGGCCCAAAAAGGAAGCCTTTCCGGAACCATTACTGATGCTAAAACCGGCGAAGGCCTTTTTGGTGTTAATATTTTTCTGGATGGCACCAATGTTGGAACCGTTTCAGACAATTCAGGTGCATACAAGCTGGATTTGGCAGCCGGTGAGAGAACTATCCTTATTTCTTATGTTGGCTACAACACAAGAACTGAAATAGTGAATATTCAGGCTGGTTCTGTCACTCAGCTGGATGCAGCTCTTGAACAAACGTCTATGGTGGGACAGGAAGTGGTAATTTCTGCCAGCCGTCGGGCAGAAAAAATAACCAATGCCCCTGCTACAATCTCTGTCATCGGAGCTAAAGCTCTCAGTGAGCAGCCTTCATTTAATGTGGCAGAATTATTGGGAAGGCAGCGAGGTTTGGACTATGTAAGATCAGGTGTATTGGGCATTGGCGTTAATGCCAGGGGCTTTAACAGTGCATTTAATCCAAAAAATTTACAGATCAATGATGGCCGCCTTTCATCTCTTGTAGCAACCGGTCTTCCCTTAGGAGTTTTAAGTACTACAGTAAAAGAAGATATTGAACGGATTGAGGTCATTCTGGGCCCATCATCAGCACTTTATGGACCTAATGCACATAATGGCCTATTAAATACAATCACAAAAGATCCAAGAACATTTGAAGGAACAACCCTTGTACTGGGAGCCGGAAATCAAAGTGTGCTCACAGGAAGACTCAGACATGCCACCAAAATCAATGATATGCTCGCATTCAAAGTGAGTGCAGAGTATACTCAGGGAGAGGAATTCGAATTCACGGATACAGTGTATTATTTTAACACCGCATTTGACAACCCAATTTTTGGAGGTCCCGGTAATGGAACAGGAATCAGATATAATGCTGTTCCTGAATTAGATCTGGATAGAAAATTCAATTCTCTGAAAGGTGAAGCTGCTCTATACATTTCTCCAAATGAAACTTCCGATATCATTCTTACCTATGGCGGTAGCAAAAACAACAATATTGGCAATACAAATGCAGGACGAAACCAGATCAAAGACTGGACAATTCAAATCTTTCAGGCAAGATATGTTTCGCCAAGATTGTATGCAAATGCTTACTATACAGTCTCCAATTCTGACAGTACATTCGCTATGAATCAGAGAACTCAGAACTATTTAAGTTTTACCAATGCAGGTTTTCCAGAAGCAGAAGCAAAGGCCAGATCATTTAATGAGCAATGGTTTGGAATTTCTCCTCAGGCAGGTTTTCCGCTCAAGCGTGGTGCAGTTTTCACAGATAAATCAAGAAGGTTGAATGGTGAAGCTCAATACAATGACCAGGTTGGAGCTTTCAAATATATAGTAGGGGCTCAATACCAATTGGATCTGGCAAATTCTAATGGCACTTACTTGCTGGATAATGGAGAAGACATACAAATAGGCCAATTAGGAGGTTATGCACAGCTTGAATATTTTTTGGGAAAAAATTTGCGTCTGGTGGCTGCAGCCAGAGCTGACAACCATGACCTTTATGGGTTCAACTTCATTCCAAAAGCTGGTATAGTATATTTCAATGACAAGGGTGCCTGGAGACTTACTTATGGTAAAGGAATTGCCGCACCAACCATTCTGAATCTCGAAGCAAACATATTTGGTGGAGTATTATTGGGCAATGGTCCGGGATTCACATTGTCTGATGGTACCGAAATTAAAGGCTTGACTGTAGAAACTAT
The DNA here is from genome assembly GCA_016706365.1 of Saprospiraceae bacterium. Taxonomy (GTDB): domain Bacteria; phylum Bacteroidota; class Bacteroidia; order Chitinophagales; family Saprospiraceae; genus SLDF01. The sequence goes on along the minus strand of JADJJU010000009.1, from coordinate 99,333 downwards.
CAACACTATTGAAGCAGGATATAAGGGTGCATTGACAGATAAAATTTACTTTGATGCAAATGCTTATTATAATATTTCAGAAAACTTCCTGAGCCCGGCTATCAATATTGCCACTCAGGGACGAACAGTGACTCATAGGGGAGGAATTCCGATGAGTGAAGTAGTTCCGGGAACTCCTGCTACAGGCGCCGGCTTAATTTTGACTTACCTGAATTTTGGACGGGTAGATACATATGGTTTCGATGCTTCTCTAAATTATGCTATTACAGACGGTTTAAATGCAGTGCTGAACTATTCATGGTTTGGGTATGATTTAGACACTACTGACATCAATAATGACGGAAACAGAAATGGCAAGGTCGATGAAAATGATCTGCCTATCAATACACCCACTCATAAATTAGGTGCAGGATTGAATTACTCCAGAGGAAAATTCTTTGCAAGCTTGTTCGGAAGGTGGGTGGACAAATATTTTTCTTCTCCGGTATTAATGTAGCTGCGAGTACAAATACTGATCTCATTTATGCAGGATCGCCGGTAGTTGAAAATGCACGAGTTGGAAGATCATTTAACAATGGTCCTTTGGGCGGATTCTTTAATCTTGATGTTTCAGTGGGATATCGCATAAATGATATGTTTACTGTAGCAGGCCAGGTCGTTAATGTTCTGAATCAGGAAGTAAGAGAATTTGTTGCATCTCCGGCCATAAGCCCATTATATTCACTAGAATTAAGAGTTAATCTACCTGCATTCAAGAAAAAGCAATAATAAATCTGTAAGGATTAATTAGGCTGACACTCTCATAATCAAAGAAAAAATATACATGCGAAATGCTGTAATAATAAGTTCCGGGGCATATGCTCCGGAACGGGTGTTGATAATCTGTTTTTCAATGAATTATTAGGTGAAGATGTCGATTCCTGGCTGCGTGTTAATGTAGAAATCTTCGAAAGACGATGGTGCAGCTCTGAAGAGAGCACAGCCGATCTATGTGAACATGCAGCCATACTTTGCCTAAAGAATTCCTCCCTCGATCCAGAGTCAATTGATCTTATAATAATTGCTACGGATACACCCGAATATATATCTCCTTCCACCGCTGCTATTATTCAGGATAGAATAAAAGCAGTAAATGCAGGAACATTTGATATCAATACTGCATGCGCTGGTTTTGTAACTGCTCTGGACATGGCCTCAAAATATATTCAGGCCGATGAATCCTATCGCAATGTATTAGTCATAGGTGGATATGCCATGAGTAAATATTTGAATATGGCTGATAAAAAAACAGTCACACTCTTTGCTGACGGAGCAGGGGCAGTACTCCTTCAGGCTCAGGAAACTGAAACTACCGGACAACTGGTCAGTATGCTCAAAACTAAAGGGGAATACAATGAGTGGATGGGAATATATGGTGGTGGCTCCAAATACCCTGTAACTGCAGAGCGTATTTCCCGGCATGAACATCAACTGGCTTTCGTTCGAAAATTTCCTAAAGAATTAAATGCAGAGGTTTGGACTGCAATGATCAAAGAAATGTGCCTCAAAGCCAAAATCAGTCCTGATAATATAAGTCATTACATTCTCACCCAGATCAATGTCCACACAATCAGGGAAACCATGGATCGACTGAATCAAGCACATGAAAAAGCTGTGGAAATCATGCATAACTTTGGATACACTGGTTCCGCATGTATTCCTATGGCTTTTCATACATTGATGGAATCCGGCAAAATAAACAAAGGTGATATCATTTGTTTTTTAGGTTCAGGAGGCGGATTAGCATTTGCCGGAACAATTTTCAGATATTAGCAGCATCAATGATTCTTAATAATGCAAGTAGAACCTCATGTTGACTGGTGCAAAAAATGGGCGGAGTATAGTCCCGATCAGATTGCTTTAAAAGAATATGAATCAGGAAAAACACTGAGCTATGCTGAATGGAACCTGCTCAGCAACGCAATCGCCCGCCATCTGCAGTCTCAACATAAAATTAAAAAAGGAAACAGGATCGCTACCTTGTCCGAAAATTGCCTGGAAAATTTAATTCTTTTTGGGGCAGCATGCAAATTGGGATTCATCCTCGTTCCTTTGAATTATCGCTTGAGTCCCCCGGAAATCGAATACCTGATCAATGACGCAAGCCCATCTCTTCTATTTGTTGAAACCAAGTTTCAGGATTTGCTTAATGAAAAGAGGAAAAAGGATACTGTTCCAATTGAATTAGTAACAGATCTTTCAAAAAACCAGGATACTGAGGATATAAGAATAGATTCCCCGGTCACTCATTCCGATTCCGTATTTATACTCTACACTTCCGGAACTACAGGTTATCCTAAGGGCGCTCTTTACACACATGGAATGATGTTTTGGAACAGTATAAATACGAGTCTTCGACTTAATATTACCTCCCACTCGCGAACAATCAATGTAATGCCACCTTTTCATACCGGCGGCTGGAATGTATTTACTACCCCATTTCTACATCATGGCGCTTACACTTGTTTGTTGAAAAAATTTGACGCAAAGCTTGTACTGGATTTGTTGAAATCGGAAAAAATCACCCTCTTTATGGGTGTCCCTACCATGCTGAAAATGATGACAGAACAGGTAGAATTTAACAAAATAGAATTGCCTGAGCTCATAAACATCATCGTAGGGGGAGAGCCACTTCCTATTCCGGTAATAGAAAAATGGGCTGAAAAAAATGTGATGATTCGTCAGGGATATGGTATGACGGAAGTAGGCCCGAATCTTACTTCATTGCATGACAGAGATGCTTTGCGCAAAAAAGGATCCATTGGATTTCCTAATTTTTATGTGGACTGGCGAATAGTTTCTCAGGATTCAAATCAACAGCCGGGAACAGAATCAGGAGAGCTACAATTCAGAGGCCCTATTGTCACTCCCGGGTATTGGAACCAACCCAAAGCAACTGCAGATTCATTTACAGAAGATGGATGGTTCAAAACGGGCGATATTATTCATCGTGACGAAGAAGGATATTTTTATGTGATAGACAGAATCAAAAATATGTTTATCTCCGGAGGAGAAAATGTCTATCCTGCAGAGCTGGAGCGGATAATCTTACAATATCCTGAAATTAGTGAAGTAGTTATTGTGGGAATTCCTGATTCAAAATGGGGAGAAGTCGGAAAGGCTTTCATTGTCTCTAAAAACAAGGAGCTTTTTGATGAGAATCACTTCTTCAATTTTTGCAGAGCTAAAATGGCCGCTTTTAAAATTCCTAAATCGATTTGCCTTATTGATGCTATCCCCAAAAATGATACAGGTAAAATAGATCGCAAAATAGTAAAAAGCTGGTGTTGAAAATGGGATGGGCTTACTCCCTCTTATTTCTTCTGTTTCATGTTGATATGCAATAATTTGTCAATTTTTGCCTTTAAATTATTTTCTTCTACAACGTATAAATTCCCCTGAATCAATTTACCTATTGGTTGGAGTTCTTTGTAATGATCACATGCTACTTTGAATATAGAAAAGAAAGGTAAAAATAATATCATCCCCGCTACACCCCAAATGAGTCCTCCCAAAATCAATGCTAATAAAGAAACCAGGGCATTAATATTCAAATTGCCTCCCATAATTCTGGGACTCAGGTAATTACCTTCAATCAATTGAATAAACCAAAATACCAGCACTACTGATACAGGGACCCACAAGGAATCAGTTGTCATTAATGCATAAATTGCCGGCAATGCTCCGCCTAAAGTGGTTCCTATATAAGGTATTATCCCCAAAAAAGCTGCAAATACTGCAAAAAAGACAGCATATTCAACACCTAGAATAAGCAAACCTATAGTATTTAGAGTAGCAAGAATAGTTATGATGATCAACATACCGGATACATATTTCTGACCCACCTTTCTCATCTGTCTAAGCATTAGGAGGAATTCCGGTCTTTTGTGCACAGGAACAAAATGGGAAAGTGCATTCTTTATGCCATCACGATACAGGAGCATTAAAAAAGTATAAATAAATGTAAGCATGATACCTGTGAATAATACGCCTGTCACATTTAGCGTACCGGCAAGCATTCCTCCTGAATTACTTGTAAACCACTGTTTTCCCATATCCAGCAGACCATCTTTATTCATCTCGGGTACAAAAGGGATATTTGTATTTATAAAAAGAATAATCTGATTTTGGATGTCATTGAGTTTCAACGTAAAGTCTTCAAAGTTATTGACGATGTTGACCAGCTGAGAAGAAAACAGGAAAATGATTGAACTGAGCACTAAGGTTACTAAGAAGAATGATACAATAATTGCCCATGTCCTGCTTTTCAGCCGTTTCTCAATCCATACACACATTGGATACATTATAAATGAAATCAATATTGCAAATGCTACAGGGGCCAGTAAGGTCTGACCTACATACATCATCCCTATAAATAATGAAACTGTTCCCAGGACAAAAAATAAACTCGCGAATGAAACATTCAACTCGGATTGTTCTGAAGGATCTTGCTTCGTCATTATGTTGCTATTTAAATTAGTAGTGTGGGAATATCAATAGATACAAAATTACGTTTTCCTTGCTTTGAAAAATCTTTATTATCAAAATATAAAAATCAGCCGGATTATCAAGAAGGTGATTAAGGGAATATATTGTACTTTAACCACACTGATTAATCCAGAAATATAGGATCTGATGGTGGCAAAACCTGAGTATAATCAAAACTCAATCCTAAGGCTTTCTCATTCATTGAAGTTTTCATGTTAGATGGTTTATTTGTTTGCTTTGTCTGATTGACTATCCATTCATGTATCAAATACGGTTCATAAAGTTCAAGTACCAGGTGAGGTTCATCTTCATTTGCCCATCTGTTGGCAAATAGCATTGAAAGAACAGGTACTTTTTGACCAGTGCTTGGACCACCAACTAGATGTGCAGGCACTCTTACTGCCATCGTCCATTCCTCTTTCCAATCCGCCTGTAACAATCCGGCAACTTCTAAGCAACTGATCCCAAATGCTGAACATCCTGCACCCTGCCCTCTTCTAGGCTGATTTTTTCCATTATAAATTAAGTGGTACTCTCTTTGCTTATATTGCTCAACATATTCTTTTAAGCGCTCGAAATTATCTTTGTGCAATTTGAAAGTCATAAATGCAATCTCGCCATCTTCACACCTTTTATCCAATTCAATCTGTAATTTCTTAGGACAATCCAAAGCTCCGGGAAATTCAGCAAATAAAATGCCCAGATTATATCCTTCCTTCATCACCTTATTCATTTGATGATTTCCTCCCTGAGTAGTCATACCACCAAAAAAACGATAGTTCCCATCAGTAAGCTCTACAAAAACATGACCGATGGCTCTTTTTTTCTTTTTTGGGAAGACAGGAAATATTTTATTCCAGGCTGTGTTTTTCATCAGAGCAAGAGGAGAATTCCAACCCAGCCACTCAGTGGATGGCACTACATAAATTGTGAGCTGGTAAGGACTTTCATTAGTACTAAGGCTAGAATCAAGCTGGTTAATGTTTGACTGGGCGCTTATATTACTTATTGCAGTGCTAAACGATAAAACAATAAGGGCAGCAACTTTTAATGACTTAGAGAAGGTTTGAGTGTAAAATTGGGTTTTCATATTGCCTTTGATTTTATTTCTAAGGCAAAGTGGCCCGACGAGAGCCTCTCGTCCTACACCATAAATCCTGATTTTGAATAAATCACCAATACTGGTATCCGGCACAAAATCAGTGAGACTAAAGTCAGGTACATACCTGAAATCAGGTATGCATCACTATACTCTTGAGAAGCGGGAATTTAATTCAGGGAGCTGCGGAAATAGAGATAATATACCTGCGAGATTACTTAATTCCGGTTAATTAAAATTTAGGAGGTCTTTTTAAAGCCATTTTCAATTTAAAAGCGTTTAAACAATAATTTTGCATCTTAAAACATAGATAACAATTCTCAGATATGTCTTTTCTTAATGATTCTCCCTGGTATATTGAACTCATTCTTTCTACAGTTGCGATTCTTCTTTTTTTCATCATGAGAAATTATGGGAGCAGATTTGCCTATTCTCATGCTGTAAAACATGGAATTGATAAAGGAAGAGTGCGGTACACGCTTAAAGTAATTAATTTTGGATGGGGTCTGGCTTTCCTGGTAGCACTTGGCTTAATTTGGGATATTCAGTTTCAGCATATTTCATTTTGGCTTGCATCATTTGCAACAGTTGCGGGAGTAGCATTATTCGCATCATGGTCTATTCTAAGCAATATTACTGCTTCTGTAATTCTATTCTTTTATCACCCAATGCGAATTGGTGAAAGAGTCAAGATTATGGATGGGGATAATTCCGTGGCAGGAAGGATCAGAGACATTAACATGTTTTCAATCACTTTTCTAACGGATGATAACAGAGTCATTGTCTACCCAAATAACCTTGCTATTCAAAAACCAATTCAGCTATTAAAAAATGAAAGCCCTGAGAAAGCTGAGCAAGCTGATGAAAATGTCATTGCCCTGGAAGAGGCAGGTGTAGGAAATAAATCCGAAAAAAGCCCGAAATCTGTCACTAGTTAACAGATAATCGGGCCATTACGAGTACAGTAAGAGTATTAAGTTGAGCAATGAAAAATTCTAACAGTTAGATTTTGTTCACCCTCAACCCGAGCTCAAATGTCTGAACTCACTTTAATTGAATTTTCGCGTTTATTGCAAAAAATATATATTTATTTCTATAATATCGATAATTTATATTTGGATCTACTTATAATTTGTGGTCTGGTATAAATAACCCCTGAATTGAAAAGACTACTTTTGGTTAAACATTGTATTCTCTCATGTCAGTTTATAAATTAAGTTTTATTTCAACTTTTATTCTGCTGTTTGGACATACTTCATGTCAGCAAAATGAAAAAGTTGAACCCATAAAATCAGATTCAGAATTACTTCATGAATCTGTAAAAATTATCACAACTATCATAGTAGATGACATTTTTTCCCTCCCGTTGCGAGTAGAATTTATGTTTATTCATTACTGGCTGCTTACGAGGTTTCAAAATTTCAGAACAGCACAGCTCAGAGTTTTGAAAATAAATTAAAGGGCCTTGAAAACTTGCCTACACCGGATATTAGTGAAGAATATGACTTCAATTTGGCAGCGAATCTGGCATTATTGTATACGAGTAGTAAGCTCATTTTTACCTCAGACTCTGTTGAAATCAGAGTAAAAACAATTATTGAACAATATGGAGGTAAGGGGCTGAAAGATGCAGTTAAAAAGAGGAGTATACTGTTTGCAAAATCAATGAGTGAGGCAATTTTGAAATATGCGTCTGAGGACAATTACAAGAAAACCAGATCTTTTGCAAAATATGAGGCTAAATCAGATGTTTCAGTCTGGAAGCCAACTCCACCTGCTTATATTGATGGAATCGAACCTCATTGGAGTGAAATCAGGCCACTGGTTATAGATTCATCATCGCAATTCAGGCCCAAGTCCCCTACTCCATTTGATACCATCTCACAAAGTAAGTTTATGGAGAATGCTTTGGAAGTCTACCATACTGTAAACGAGGCGACTGAAGAGCAAAAATTGATTGCAGATTATTGGGACTGCAACCCTTACAAATGAAATATTAGCCGACATGTGATGCACGCCAAATATAGAAGTAATCTGCTAAGGCCGGAAACCTATATCAATCAATTTATAGATAAAAACTGGAAGCCTTTGCTGCAAACGCCCCCCTTTCCGGAATACACTAGCGGACACTCTGTGATATCTACCATATCCGGAGATATATTAACTGAAATATTTGCTGAAAACTTTGCTTTCACTGATAACACAGAGATTGTATTTGGACTCCCGCTCAGGAATTTCAAATCCTTCAATGAAGCAGCTGCAGAAGCTGCTATTTCAAGACTTTATGCCGGCATTCATTATCGGCCAGCTATTGAAAACGGGATATTGCAGGGGCATAAAATAGCAAAACATTTGCATTCTCAAATACTGAATTAGTCGCATTGATTTCTTTCGACGTATTCCTTTGTATGAATTTCAACCCGAACCTTAATTCAAAATTAAATTTTTTATATTTTTACTTGAATTTAACAAAAATACCCGATCGTGAAAAAAATCTTCTACCTGATTTCCTTTAATTTATTGATCTCTTTGAGCGTTTTTGCGCAATTAAAAGATGGTGATATTGCACCCAATTGGACACTTACAGATCTGAATGGGAATGTTCACACACTCTATAATTATCTGGACGAAGGTAAATTTGTAATCATTGATTTTTCAGCTACATGGTGTGGACCCTGCTGGGGATATCATTCTGGTGGTGCAATGAAAACATTCTACAATAATTATGGCCCGAATGGAACAGATGAAGCGATGGTTTTTTTCATTGAAGGAGATGTAGCCACAACTTTAGCAAATCTTAATGGGACAGGAAATACTCAGGGAAATTGGGTACAGAATACACCTTACCCAATTATTGATTTGACTAGCAATACAGTGGCCAGCGCGTATAAAATTGGATATTTTCCGACCGTTTATATTGTTTACCCTAACAGGTCAATTTATGAAGTTGGACCAGCACCCTTTTCAGGGTTGAGATCCAGTTTTGAAAGTATGCCAAGACAAGCAACTGAGGAAACTGAAATAAAGTTGATGAATGTTGAGGGCACTACCCTTTTCTGCACTGAGAATGCGGCATTGGGAGTTAGATTCCAAAATTATGGGCTTGAACCTTTAGAAGCAGCAACATTTACCGTTGTTGAAAATGGAGAAATTATAGCAACAAAAGAATGGACAGGAAATCTTGCAAAATATGGTTTTGCAACAGTCACATTTGATGAAAATTTTGAAATTGAAGATGGGATGAATGTCGAGATAAGAGCTGAAGCTCCAGGTCAGGAAATATTCGAACTGAGCCAATTAAGTGATATTACGCTATATACCGATCCGGAACTCCAGGCAGGGAGAAGAATAAAAATTGAAATTTTGGCAACCGAAAACGGTGCATCAACCAAATGGGAATTGAAAACCGGCACGGGTGGCATCCAACTGAAAGGTGAAGATCTGGAGAACAACAAATTATATACTTATACAGTATTTTTGAGTGTAGGTCAATGCTATCAATTAAATGTTTACAGCGAAAGCGGAGAGGGTCTTGGAAACGGTGGCTATTATAAAATTTTGGACAGAGATGATAATACCTTGTTGAGTGTGGATGATTTTACGTTTAAAAGCACTGCTAACTTCATGGGCTCCACAACCACTTCGACAGAGCTTATCAGCAGTGTGAGCAGTTTTGTAATTTCTCCCAATCCTGTATCTGCAGAATTAAATATCCAATTAGAATCCATTCGTAAGGATGATTACAACATTCAAATCCTTTCAGGACTAGGACAGGTAATGTACAGTCGCCAATTAGACAGAAATGAATCAAATAGCTTTTCATTAAATATACCTGCTGATAATCTACAGCCAGGGGTATATTACATCACTGTCACAAATGGATCTGAAAGTATGTCCAGAAAATTTGTAAAACTTTAGTAGAATAAGAACAAATATAAATTCCATAAACCCTCTTTTGAACCTTATTCCAAAGAGGGTTTATTTTTGGAAAGGATTAGATATCACAGCTGAGAGTTAATTGACAGAATCAATAATTCAGGGTATTTTGTGTACATATATATTAATCTCAAACGTAGATCCAGGTTTTCATAATTCATTCAATCTCCCTGATTCTTTATATGACAAATAATTTCAAGATTCTAATAGTTGAAGATGAAATGATTATAGCAGCGGACATTTCAATGATCCTCAGTAATTTAGGCTATGAGATTACGGGAATCACCCCCAGAGGAGAAGATGCACTGAAAAGTATTGAAGCAACCAAACCGGATTTAGTATTAATGGATGTGGCATTAAAAGGAGCTTTGGATGGAGTAGATACAGCAAGAATGATTAATTCTGTACACAAAATTCCGGTCATTTTTCTTACCTCAAATGCAGATGACACTACTTTCAACAGAGCTAAAGAAGCAAAACCGTTTGCGTTTATTTCAAAACCTTTCAGACAAAATGATTTACAAAGAGCTATCGAGCTTCTCATTGAGCGAATCTCAGAAAAATTAAGTTCTCAAGAATCCACAGAAGGGAACAATACAACAAAAGAAGCATACTTGCTAAGGGATAGAATTTTTATCCGATACAAAGAAAAAATGCTTGGAATTTTCCTTCATGAAATTCAATATCTGGAAGCTGATCGAAGTTATTCCAAACTAATTACTGATCAGGCGGAATATTTATTGACAATGCCCCTTGGGGCCTTTGAAGAAAAATTACAATCCCCGGAGTTTTTGCGAATTCACCGATCTTATATTATCAATATTAATAAAATAAAGTCGACAAGTGATAATTTCTCTCATGTTCAGCTGGGTAAGAGTACATTACCTGTCAGCAAACCATTTCAGGATAGTCTTGCAAATAAACTACGTGTCATTTAATACCATTTCATTCGGAGACAAATAAGCACAATTCGGAAAGTGAATTATTCCTTCCGGAAAATATAAAGCAATACAGCTAAATCTCAATTTAGCTTTGAAGTATGTGATGCAATGCACGACTACAAATACTTCATATGCCGTTTAATATTTCTAAAAACTTTAAGATTTTCCCTGCTCAATCCAGGAGGCAGTATTCATGCTTTTTGACATATGACGCTGAATCTATGGCACGAAGGCTATCCAATGCATACCCGGTAAATTGGAAGATATTTGACTTTGAATCTGAAGGAGATTTGTCTACAGAGACTGGCTCATCACTTCTATATCAAATGCAGATATCTGAAGGACCACATAAACTCATGATTCTGATAACCCCATACTCAGGAAATAACATCTTCTCGGATTATTTAGATGCTTTCGGTGAAGGGTTTCATCATAACTGTATCATGTATGAAAAATCAGAAGAGTATAAAATTCAATTAGTTCATTTATTGGAATCAGGATATTCAAAAGTTCAGACTTGCTCAAAACAATCAGTTTTTGAAAGTTGCATACTTAAACACCCTGATTCTGAATATATGTTGGAATTATTGTTTCTCGCAAAATAGCTTTCTTATTTATTTTATGAAAAATTAAGCATTATGAGCAGCTCCAATCCAATTTCTTCAAACCGTCTTCCTGTTTTGACAAAGAACAAGTTTTTTAGATATTTCTCTTTCATAGCATTGTATGTTGCTCAGGGTATCCCGGAAGGAATGACATACTTTGGAATTCCAGCCTGGATGGCTATGAACGGAAAAAGCCCGGCTGAGATTGGTGCATTTGTTGCAGTGGTAGGTATTCCCTGGAGTTTCAAAATTCTGTTAGCACCGATGATGGACCGATACACATTTTTAGCTATGGGAAGAAGGAGACCATGGGTCTTAATTGGGCAAACAGGGCTTATTGGGGCATTTTTGGCAATGTCAATGGTGCCAGACCCACTCAATAATCTCTCATTGCTGATGACAGCTGGTTTTTTTGTGAGCTTATTTGGTGCCTTACAAGATATAGCAACTGATGGAATGGCGATAGATGTAGTACCTGTGGAACAACAAGCAAGGGCTAATGGTCTCATGTGGGGTTCAAAAACTATGGGGATTTCTGCTTCGCTTTTCATAGGAAACTGGCTCATCAATAATTATGGATTTTCAGCAGCCATCCTATCTCTTTTAACAGGAATTGTATTAATCATGTTAGTGCCATTATTTCTCAGAGAAAGACCCGGTGAAAAATTATTACCCTGGACTCAAGGAAGCGCGTCACCTGATGCTGCTAAAATGCAAATGAAAAGTTGGTCACAAATTTTGAGAAGTCTTTTTAAAGTGTTTTTTCTACCCACTAGTTTAATTATGGGTGTAGCTATCTTTTCTTCAAGTATAGGAATCGGATTAATGGAAGTTATATTACCTGTCTTCTCAATACAGGAAGCAGGGTGGTCAGATGAGACTTTTTCAAGGGCGTTTTCAGTGTGCTCCTTGACAGGAGGATTAGCAGGGATGCTAGCTGGGGGTCTACTGGCTGATAGATTTGGAAAGGTAAGAATGATGACTATTTATCTTGTCTCTCTGATCGTTTTAGTCATTAGTATGGGTTTGCTAAAAAGCTATTGGGTTTCACCCGCTGTGATAACTTCTTATATCTTAATATACTATATACTTTATGTGTTTTTGACAATTTCAATATTTGCAATAGGAATGCAATTATGCTGGAACAGAGTGGCTGCTACTCAGTTTACGCTGTATATGGCTATTGCTAACATGGGTCGTGCAACAGGTGCTGGATTGCTAGGCCCATTGACGGCGGCATTTGCCTGGGAATATGTAATCGGTTCCTTTGCCATATTCGCATTCTTTTCTTTAGTTCTCATCCAATTGTTGCGCATTCAAAAGCACCTGGTAAAAGTGGAAATAATGGAGTCACGGCACAAGGATACTGATGGAATGCAGGGACAAGTCCTTTTAGCTGATTAGGTCTTCAAATACATTTCTATTATGCTGCTTTCAAACCTCGTTTGAATCGGATAATAGTGGTAATCCCATCATTAGTACTTTGTTCCATTTCACCTTCTAATTGCATGGTTAACAATTGAACCAACCTTGTACCAAATCCAGACTGCTTGACGGACTTTTCCTCAGCGTTAATACCAATACCGTTGTCTTTAATTTTAAGCTCAATATTCTGATACTGATCTGCATTCAAACTTAATTGAACCAGACCCTCCCTCCCATCCGGAAACGCATATTTCAGAGAATTGGTTATGAGCTCGTTGACAATCAAACCTACAGGAATCGCTGTATCTACATCCAATTCCAAATTATCCATCTCAACTTTGAAAGCTACATTCAGAGATTTAATGCCAAATGAATCAAATATAGATTCCCCCATTGTATTGAAATAATCCTTCATTTCAACTGCAGCGAGACGTTCTCCCTGATACAATTTTTGGTGGATCAAAGCCATAGAACTTACTCTGCTTTGACTTTCTTTGACAGCTTCCAATGCTCCCACGTCGGATATATTTGCTGATTGAAGATTGAGAAGACTGGATATAGTTTGGAGATTATTCTTTACACGGTGATGGATCTCCTTTAATAATAATTCATTCTCATTGTTCTTTGCTCCAAGTAAAGAGTTGGTTTTTGACAATGCTGCATTTAACTTTTGCTTGTTAAGATAATTGCGATACAATAGAAATAAAATGAAAATAAGAGCTGCAACTACTCCAATTATAGCCAATTGCACGGTACTTTGTCTGGAAATCTGAGCTTGCTGAACAGCTAAGCGACTATCTTTTTCAACGGTTTCATATTTAGTAAGAAGCTCTGAAAATTTAGCATCCTTTTCAGTTGACATAATCGTATCCTTAATGGCAGAGTATTTTTTATGAAATTCAAGTGATAATGCATAATTGCCCATTTCTTCATAAATATTACTAATGTGAAGATAGTTCTCAATCAAATTACTCTTCATTCCGGCTTCCTCCTGGCGTTTTACAGACTTGAGTTTATAAGTCAGCGCTTGTGGATAATCCTTCATCTTCATGTAAACATCGCCCAGATTCGCCTCAGCCATCGCTTCTGCCATACCCATTCTTGAATTGCCTGTTGATGCAATTACTTTCTTATAGTCTAATATTGCATCTTCAAAACGGCCCTGATATTTCAAAGCATTACCCCTGTCATTATACAATAAAGCAATATTGGCTTCAGGATAACCTAACTTTATGGATTGTTTTATCGCTTTATCATAATAATCATAAGCAAGTTTACCATCGGGAATCAAAAGTGCTGCATTTCCCGCAGCAGAAAGGCTGTATATTAGTTGGGGTTCAGCATTAACTTTTTCAGCAATATCGATTGATATTAGAGCATACTCCATTGCCTCATCTGCCTTGCCTTTTCGATACAAATCACAGGAAATCTCTTCATATGCACGTGCAATTCCTATACTATCCTTCAATTCCAATAAAATAGACAGTGCTTCCAGGTTGAATTCAATTGATTCATCCAATTTAGAAGTTTCACGACTAACATATGCTTTCATCATTAAAGACCTGGCTTTACAATGCAAAATTCCATTTGAAACACAATATTGAAATGCCTTTTCAAAATAAACAGAGGCAGAATCGTAATTGGGAGTATTGGCAAATACTCTTCCAACATTGAGGTACATTTTATATAATGTAGTATCTTTCAATTGTTCTCCAATTTCTATTGCTGAGAGATAATAATCTTTTGCCTTCGCCAAATCCTCATTTTCCATTATGTTTCCTAATTGAACGAGAATCGGGAGTTTTTTTGCCGGGCTGGTAGCACTATTCAACAATCGTTTGAGGCTATCTACATCGTTTTGAGAAAAGACATGAGTGGTACCCATCAAGAATACAAGTACAAAAGTTATATACAATTTCATACGACTTGAATTAAACTTAAATTTATTTGATTGTTCAATACAATATTGCGCGCAATGAGAGGTAAAGATTCACAAATAGACTGGTGAAAACATGCATTCTAATCAGGGAAGAAATCTACATAATTAAAAGAGAATTAGTATACTTAAACAGTCTATAGCTAACAAAAAATAAATGCTGAAATAACCGATCGAATATAATGAGAGTGAGCAAGCTGGTATAGATCGATACAAAATTGGGTAGAATATGAAATTTAAATTAACATTTTAGGCTTATGGAAATTCAATCATAATCATTTAAGAGCTTTAATGCTTGGTTGTGCTTATGGAGAGCTGGAGTTTGATGTTACTTTTAGTAAAATGATTTCAGATTTTAGGTTTCAAGTTTCAGATTTAAAAACCTATATATCATTTCAATACAAATAAATGATTAATATAATTTGAAGGAAAGCTGTAGCCGCTGGAGATTCTTCCGGCGAAAAAATGCGGCTAATTCCTGGATTAAAACTTCGAGATTGGGAGTTCGATTTTACTTCTTTCAGTGCAAGTCGGAGACTTGCAAACGATGCGATTCGGGTCAGAGACATCGAAACGAACAAAGACAAGAGTTAAAAGATAAGTTCAACTAGCTTTCTCTTCTAAACTTCTCAACTCTTCAACTTTTATAAACTTCTATACTCTTCAACTTCTCTAGAGGGCATAAAAAAAGGGTGTTCAATATCATACGATACTGAACTCCCTTAGTATAAATTTGTTGGCAGTGACATACTCTCCCACCCTTATGGGGCAGTACCATCTGCGCTGAGCGGCTTAACTTCTCTGTTCGGAATGGGAAGAGGTGGGACCCGCTCGCTATTTCCACCAACAATTCTTAGTCAGATTCGATGCTCCACTGGAGTATCTTATCTGCTTTATGTCGTTTGACAGGCTATCAACAAGGAATGTTAGAAACAAGTCTTAAGCTTAATTTTAGTAGTTTTTGGTATCGATCAGTTTCGGTTGATCTGTCCGTATAATATACCTTTTGCTGCACATTATACTTCGTAGTTCTTAGTAACTCCTCCTTCCGGATTCGTAAAAATTAAAGGAAGCTTTCGGGCAATTAGTACTACTCGGCTACACACATTACTGCGCTTCCACCTATAGCCTATCAACGTGGTCATCTCCCACAGCCCTTCTTCTCTTTCGAGAATGGAATATTCATCTCAGAGATGGCTTCGCGCTTAGATGCTTTCAGCGCTTATCCGTTCCGAACATAGCTACTCTGCACTGCACCTGGCGGCACAACAGATACACTAGAGGTTCGTCCAACACGGTCCTCTCGTACTAGTGTCAGACCTCTTCAATATTCCTACGCCCACAATAGATAGAGACCGAACTGTCTTGCGACGTTCTGAACCCAGCTCGCGTGCCACTTTAATGGGCGAACAGCCCAACCCTTGGGACCTTCTCCAGCCCCAGGATGTGACGAGCCGACATCGAGGTGCCAAACCTCCCCGTCGATATGAGCTCTTGGGGAGATCAGCCTGTTATCCCCGGAGTACCTTTTATCCTTTGAGCGATGTCCCTTCCATTCGGAAACACCGGATCACTTTAGCCAACTTTCGTTCCTGCTCGACCCGTCAGTCTCACAGTCAAGCACCCTTCTACTAATATGCTCTACGCATGATTACCGACCGTGCTGAGGGTACCTTTGCAAGCCTCCGTTACTCTTTTGGAGGCGACCACCCCAGTCAAACTACCCACCATGCACTGTCCCCCTCTCAGGGTTAGAATCTAAATACACAAAGGGTGGTATTTCAACGACGACTCCACCAACACTAGCGTGCCAGCTTCAAAGTCTCCCACCTATCCTACACATCGTGTATCCAAACCCAATGCAAAGCTATAGTAAAGGTTCACGGGGTCTTTTCGTCCCATTGCGGGTAATCGGTATCTTCACCGATACTTCAATTTCACCGAGCTCGTGGCTGAGACAGTGCCCAGATCGTTACACCATTCGTGCAGGTCGGAACTTACCCGACAAGGAATTTCGCTACCTTAGGACCGTTATAGTTACGGCCGCCGTTTACCGGGGCTTCAGTTAAGACCTTCGGAGTTACCCCCTAAGCCCCTCCCTTAACCTTCCGGCACCGGGCAGGTGTCAGACCATATACTTCATCTCTCGATTTTGCATAGTCCTGTGTTTTTGTTAAACAGTCGCCTGGGCCTCTTCACTGCGACCTGACGTCTATAGTCAGGTGACCCTTCTCCCGAAGTTACGGGCCCATTTTGCCTAGTTCCTTAGCCACGAATCACTCGAGCGCCTGAGGATACTCTCCTCGACTACCTGTGTCGGTTTACGGTACGGGCTCTATATACCTAGAGCTTAGAAGCTTTTCT
>JADJJU010000009.1:0-77500 GCA_016706365.1 Saprospiraceae bacterium | reverse complement strand
GGTACAGAATGGCAAAATATCCCGGAAGTACAGGTTCCTCTTGTAGCAGATATGTCTTCTAATTTTCTCAGCAGGCCCTTTGATTCTGAAAAATTTGATGTGATATATGCAGGAGCTCAGAAAAACCTGGGACCTGCTGGTGTAACTATTGTCATCATCCGGAAATCTCTGATAGGAAGATCTAGTAGATATATACCTACAATGCTTCAATATGGAACACATGAGTCAAAAGGATCAATGTATAATACTCCTCCGGTATTTCCAATTTATGTATCTATGCTCACTCTGAGATGGATCAAACAATTGGGAGGCCTTGAAGCTATGGACAAAAGAAATGCAGAAAAAGCGAGCACACTTTATAATGAAATTGACAGAAATACACTATTCAAAGGAACCACTGCAGTTGAAGACAGATCCCGGATGAATGTAACTTTTGTGGCAACCAAAGATGGTTTGGATAAAACATTTATGGATATGCTGAAGTCAGCCGGTATAGATGGGTTGCAAGGGCACAGAAGCGTTGGTGGTTTTAGAGCATCCATATACAATGCATTGGATCTGAAAGTGTCAATGCCCTCGTGGATGTCATGAAAGCCTTTGAACAAAAGTATGCCTAAAGCCAAATCTAATTTACCCGTTCAAATTCTTGAGGATCCGCAGATTCCCATACCTTTATATATATATGTAGAACCGCGCAGAAATGTCCGGATCTCTATTTCCAAAGGCAGTGCGAATCTGCGGCTTCCTTTATATCTTAGTTCCAGACAGCAGTCTGAATATTTGCAATGGGCAAAAGATTGGATCATCAAAAAATATCATAAACAGCCTTCTCTGGCTGAACCCGAAAACAGAACATACCAGGACGGTGAAGAATTGATTTTGATGGAACAATCATTTCAGCTCAAATTACACACTCACAATAATCCCAACCTTAAAGCCAATATCAAAGAGAATATTTTCCACATTTATTTGCCTCAGATCTGGCCGTCTGAAGATCAACAAATTGGGATCAGTTTGATACTTCGTAAGATGATCGCAAAAAAAATGCGAAGCGATATGATTGACAGAGTTATTCAATTGAATCAACTTTATTTTCAAAAGGATATCAGCACCCTCAGATTGAAATATAATACCAGTAATTGGGGATCTTGTTCGAGAAAAAAGAATTTAAATTTTTCTACCAGACTTTTACTTGCCCCACTTGAGGTAATCGACTATGTCATTGTACATGAGTTGGCTCATTTGATTGAAATGAATCATTCATCTAAGTTTTGGGCAATCGTGGAAAAAGCAGATCCTACCTTTAGAGCTAAAGAAAAATGGCTGAAAGATCATGGTCGGAGTTTGACTATTTAGTATGCATACGATTCTTCTGTGAAACAATTTCACTAACTATTGATGTTCTAATTATAATGAAATTGCTTCTCTACAAACTGAAAATTGAGTGCAGAAGTCAATTATACTATCGCAAAGTCAAAAGACTCGTATCTTTAGTAAAGATTTCGAGGACTTTTATCATGAGTCACTTGAGACTTGCACTTTAATAGTTTTTTAAGCAACCATAATAATGTCATTCTAAGATGATATACGATTCAACTTTATTTGAGCGGAAAGTTCTTGCAATAGTCTTGTTCATTTCCTTATTATTTTGTTCTGTTACTATTTTAACAGCTCAAAGTTCTAAGATACATCCCTTATTAAATACAAATACCAGAGGCTCCCAGCCCCAGCCATGTCTGATTTTATTCTCGGCACAAGCAGATCTTAGTGCAGCTAAAGCCATTAAGAATAAAACACGCAAGGGACAGTTCGTTTACGAAACATTAAAGAGCTTCGCAGAAGCTAATCAGGCAGAGGTCAGGAAGGCATTAGACGAGATGTCGGATGTTCAATTTAGACCCTATTTTATTGCAAATATAATTGCTGCTGAACTCACTCAGGATCAAATGGAAGTCATAGCTGAACAGAAATCAGTGTCGCAGATTCTTCCAAATGAGCCGATGAAAATGGATTTACCCATCATTGAGCAGGCTGAATTCACCAACAGAGCTATCGAATGGGGTGTATCTCATATAAATTCAGATGATGTTTGGACTTTGGGCTTTACAGGTCAGGGGGTCATAGTGGGAGGTCAGGATACGGGGTATGAATGGGATCATCCGGCCCTCATTAACCAATATAGGGGCTATGACCCTGAAACAATGACCGCTGATCACAATTATAACTGGCATGATGCGATTCTTACCTCTGTCGGAAACCCCTGCCCAACACCATCTCCTTATCCATGTGACGATAATAACCATGGAACTCATACAATGGGAACTATGGTTGGAACAGATGGCGGCGAAAATCAAATAGGAGTTGCACCAGGTGCTAAATGGCTGGCTTGCAGAAATATGGACATGGGGGATGGAACTCCTGAGACTTATCTGGATTGTTTCCAATGGTTTCTGGCACCTACTAATATAAATGGAAGTAACCCTGATCCATCAAAAGCACCTCATGTAATTAATAACAGCTGGGCTTGTCCCCCTTCTGAGGGATGTGAGGGAGCTTCTATCGAACCTTTAAGACAAGCTGTCATCAGTCTCAAAACGGCGGGAGTAGTGGTCGTAGTTTCTAATGGAAACAACGGTGGAATTTGCAGTACTACAGTATACCCACCTGCTATATTCCAGGAAAGTTTCTCTGTTGGTGCTACCGATGTTAATCAAATTATTGCCGGCTTCAGCAGTAAAGGTCCTTCATTGTACAATGGGACATTTATGAAACCGGAAGTATCTGCTCCCGGGGTAAATGTCAGATCATCTCACAGATTTCAGGGGTACGGAACATCCAGCGGTACCAGCATGGCCGGTCCACATGTTGCAGGAGCAGTAGCCCTCATCATATCTGCAAATCCAGGATTAGCGGGACAAGTGGAAACCATTGAAAATATATTAATGGAAACAGCAACAACCCGATTGAGTACCAATGATTGTGGAGGAATTCCTACCGGAACATCACCAAATAATACTTATGGTCATGGAATCATTAATGTTCTGGCAGCAGTGCAGTCCGCGTTGCAGTTTTTGGATGTCTCATTAATCAAATTTGAAGCAAGCTCAAAAAAATCCTCAGTCCTGGTAAGCTGGGAGTTCGATGATGTAAGTGAATTGTTTTCATACAAATTAATGAAAAGTGACAATGCCTTGCAATGGCAGGCTATCTACACAGATGAAAGTCCTTCCAATACTGTTTTTGAATTTGAAGATAAAAATCCAAATAGAGGAGTTAATTATTATAGACTGGAATGGATAGAAAAAAATACGGATGCTTCATCTTCTCCTATCAGAGCAGTTAACTTCTTGCAAGGATCAGTTAAATTATATCCAAATCCTGTAAATAGGGAGTTGAAGCTGGAATTGTTATCCGGCAACCCTGGAGAAATTGAAGTTCAGGTATTAGATATGCTCGGAAAGCTTAAATTGAGCACCCGATTCTATCCTTCTGAGACGGAAATCCGAACGCTTCAAATATCTGAATTACCACAAGGACTTTATGTTGTGGTTGTAAGAAACCTTTCTAATGATAGTGTAATTCAGGTAGAGAAACTGATAAAGAATTGAGTTTCACTTAAAAGTTGACTTCTCAGCTACCGAACTTAATAAAATAAATAAAGCCCTGAAGATTGTATCGACAGGGCTTTATAATTTATGTAAAACGGAAGCTTATTCAGCGACCACTTCAAACTTAACTTTAGTTTTCACTTCTCTGTGAAGATCAATGTTTGCTTCATAAGAACCAACTTCTTTTACTTCGTCGGTGATGTGAATTTTCTTACGCTCGATTTCAATACCGTGATGTTCTTTTAAAGCCTGAGCTATCTGAACATTGGTAACAGAACCGAAGATTTTACCGGTAGTACCGGTTTTCGCTCCGATTTGAAGAGTAATCGATTGTAGTTGATCTGCCATAGTTTTGTAGGCATCCAACATTTTATTCTGGCGAGCATCTTCCTGGCGGATTGAGTCAGCCAAAATAGATTTATTGGTTTTGTTAGCGACAGCAGCCAATCCTTTTGGGATCAGATAGTTGCGGGCGTAACCTGCTTTGACTTTAACAACGTCATGCTTGTCGCCTACTTTATCTATATCTGCTAATAAAATAATGTCCATCTTGAATAGTTGAATAGAATTTAAAAAATAGGTTACTTAAGCAAGTCAGCTACATAAGGTAATAAAGCCAGATGTCTTGCTCTTTTGATTGCAGTAGAAATTTTGCGCTGGTATTTCAATGAATTACCGGTAATTCTTCTTGGAAGGATCTTACCTTGTTCGTTGATGAATTGTAGCAAAAACTCTGAATCTTTGTAATCGATGTATTTAATCCCAAATTTTTTAAAGCGGCAATACTTTTTCTTGTTTTGACCGATTTTGGGATTGCTAAGAAATTTAATATCGTCTTTAGTAGCCATGATGTTTCTCTTTTGTGTGATTCAATTATTCTTCTTCAAATAATTCAGGCATTTCTGCCTCAATTTCCTGGACAATCGGAACGATCGCTGCAGGGACTTCAGGAGCTACTGCAATTTTCGGTGCAGCTACTGCTTCAACCGGAGCTGAAGATGGTCTCACTGTAGGAACTGGTTCGTCAGATTTAACTCTGTCCTTTCTTGATTTTCCAATCAATCCTGCTCTCTTGTCAGCATTGAATTTCACACCAAACTTGTCAAGTGAAGCTGTAAGGAAACGCATAATACGCTCATCTCTTCTAAGTGCAAGTTCAAGTCTGGCAATCAGAGAACCTGAATCACACTGAAACTCGATACAAAAGTAAACGCCTGAACTGCGCTTATTAATTGGGTAAGCCAACTGGCCTAATCCCATATCTTCCACATGTACTATCTCACAGCCTTCGCTTTTGAGATGCTCTACATATGTCTGAGCTGTCGATTTTATTTCATCGCCCGACAGCACCGGATCTACGATGAAAGTTACTTCATAAGAACGCATGAATTCTACGTATTTAATTAAAAAATGAATTTCGGCCCGCAAAGATAGCTTTAAGTATTGAATTGAAAAATAAAAGTATGATTTTCTTTCCTTTATACTCCGGATGTGGTCGTGTGGGATGGTGAGTAGAAACGTGGATTGCTCGTAAGAAGGGTGACCTTGTTTCGCTGCGCTCGCAAGGTGATGTGTTTTGCCTCCGGCAAAAGGTGACATTTTTGACATCTGGGATGTCAAAAGTGACGCCCCGCTCACAATGGAAAAAGACTTCATTCATCCTCATTTATAACACGCTCTGGCTGTTCGCCAACAGCTAAAAGCCAACAGCCAAAAGTTTCTTTTCGGCTGTTCAGCTAGAGGCTAGAGGCAAGATGCCAGCAGCATTCTTTCACTGGTTATCTTATCTGGTATCTCTTATACCTTATATCTCTTTCCACATATTTCCAAAAGTATTATCTTTACCTAATCAAATTAAAAATCAAACAAGTATGAAACTCATCAATCTTTTATCATTGGCATTTCTTTTAATGTTTGCTGCAGCTTGCGGTAGCAATGAAGCACACGATCATGATCATGAGGAAGGCGAACACGCAGACCACGAGCATGGAGAAGAACAAGTCGTAAGCACTACTGACAGTATTCATTATGGTGAAATGATCAGTGAAGAGGGCGCTATCGAATATTCTGAATTGCTTACCAGACTGCAAACGGAAAAGGAAATTGAAAATGTAACCGTGGTAGCAGTCGTGGGTGAAGTTTGTCAGGTAAAAGGTTGCTGGATGAATATCACTGATGGGACAGTAGGCGGTGAAGAAGCATTTGTTCAATTCAAGGATTATGGATTCTTTATGCCTAAAGACCTCGCAGGCCAAAAAGTAGCTATTCAGGGAAAAGCATATTATGAAACAACTTCTGTAGAAGACTTGAAGCATTATGCTGAAGACAAGAAAGCATCTAAAGAAGAGATTGATGCTATTACTGAACCAAAGGTGGAGTTGAAGTTCCTGGCTTCCGGAGTTAAAATTCTTCCGACGGAGTTATAATATTAGAAACATTTTCGATGAAAAATATGAGCATTCCGGTACATTATCGGAATGCTTTTTTTATCTTATAATTTCACGGATTGAAGAATATAATCCAGATCAATATTTTGCTGAATAAGTTCAATGGCTCTCTGCACTTTCCAGGGAGTTTCACGGTTGATTTTCACTTCGATTCTGGAGATTTTGATAACCGAGCCATAAGTATCAAGGTGGGTTGTGACAAGAGGGATTTTATGTTCTTTCACAAAATCAATTGTGTTCTTCTTGATTTCTCCAAGACCAGTAGCAACAATACCAGCCAATGGCGGCTTGGGTAATCCAAATCGTCTTGTAAGATAACGAACTGTGGTAACGGCTTCATCTACTTTGGGAGTAGAAACTACAAGAAGCAAATTTTGATTCTCTTTTATTTTTACTGCATCAATCAGTGATCCGGCCAGAAATGATTCTACTTTGTTATCCAGGTATTCTTCATTGTAAATCACTTTTCCGTGAATGGCATCCACGACTGACCACATCTGTGGATAGGCGAGAGATTCATCGTAAGGCATTAATCCCAATAGTTTCAGATTAGCCTGATCCAGCCAAATTTGTAAGTAGTGGCGAATTTTCTCCATTTTCTCCGGAACGACTTTATTGACAATCACTCCGATGATTGGTACATTGTGCTCCCGAAAAAGCGCAAGGTTCATATTGAGCTTATCGATCGAACTTCCGATACCACCTTCAATAATAAAAATCACCCCAGCGCCCAGCATTTTAGCCACTGCCGCATTGGACAGGCCTACCACACTTCCAACACCAGAATGCCCTGTACCTTCATAAATAACAAGCTCGTTTTTTGATTCGAGCTCTGCAGCTGCACTCATGATCGCCTCTTTATAATGGAATGCACAGGGATTTTCAAGAAATGAGGTAGTAGCTCCCTTCCCGAGGATTACGGGACTGTGAATGTCCGGTTGTATCACGAAACTTATCAAATCTGCGAACAAAACTGTGTCCTTATCCACGGGAAAACCTTCTACTTTCAATGCTTGCTGCCCAATTGGTTTGCAATAACCGACTTTATATCCCATCTTCATAAAGCTGGCAACCAGACCCAGTGTAGATGTCGTTTTACCGACATGCTGACTACTGGCTGCAACATAAATATTCTTGATTCTGGGCATGTGCTGATTTATCTTTTTCGCATTACAAACACATGAATCGGCTACAATAATAAGATTACCTCTTTAAACTGTGAAATTAAGCGCGAAATTATAAGCTTAAATTTTGTGAATCAGTAATCCAACACCACAATTGCTCATTGCACTTTTGGGTAAAGCATAACAGCCAGATATCCACGAATTACACTAAGGTACACGAAAATCTATAAGGTATAATTTATCAAAAATTGGCAATTATGTACCCTCTAAGGAAATACAATTAGATGGCAGCCATTTTACTTTTATTTTATTTCGCATTATGCGTAAATGCTCTTTTGAAATAAATAGTGTTCTTTTTCGTGTCATTTTGTGTAATTCGTGGATATTCAATCTTAAATATGCAAATCAATCAAACAGCAATCCTCCATGACCTATTTTCCTTTATTAAATAATCAGTTTGCTTACTCACAAATTCAAGCAGTTGATTTAAGCCCTGCTTCCATAGTTATCAGAGAAAGCTCTCCAGAAGGGACTTATGAGCAATTGGATGCTTACATCAATGAGCAAATGCAGCAAAAAAATGTCAAAGTGTTATATGGTGGATACCTGGAAATCAGGCATTTATATCAGAATAGTCCGCATTTCTCAAATCCGGCAAAAAACAGGAATATTCATTTGGGTTGGGATATCTGGGCACCGGAATTCACAGATTTATATGCTCCTCTCCCACTCATAGTGCACAGTTTTGCTTACAATGATCAGATTCTGGATTATGGGGCGACAATAGTATTTTCATGCATGCTTCAGAATACTCCATCTTATTTATTGATGGGTCATTTATCATTGAAAAGTATTGAAAACATAGCTGTCGGACAAACTTTTGAAGCAGGAGATATTGTCGCTCAACTCGGTCCTAAAGCAGAAAACGGTGGCTGGCCTCCACACCTGCACCTTCAATGGATACTGGATATGAATGGATATGAAGGAGATTACCCTGGCGTTTGTTCTGAAGATGAAATAGAATATCAAAGAGCCAATTGTCCGGATCCTTCATTTTTACCTTTAGCATTCACAACTGAATAATTCTCAATTAATAATACATATTACCGGTTCCAAATTATCTTTGCGCCCTTTATGCAGATTTACCATACTATTTCATCAATTGAGCATTATCTACACCTATGTCGTGCTACTGGCGGAACTGTAGGATTTGTCCCCACAATGGGCGCACTGCATGAAGGACATATATCGCTGATTACTGAATCTAAGAAAGAGAACCATTTTACCATCAGTTCTATATTTGTCAATCCTACCCAATTTAATAATAAGGAAGATCTTGCGAAATACCCCAGAACAGAGGTAGAGGATATCGATATGCTGAGAAAAGCCGGTTGTGATGCCGTTTTTATACCATATACTACAGAAATTTACCCTGAAAAGTCTTACCTCATTCCTGATATTGACCTTCATGGGATGGATGAAGTCATGGAAGGAGCTTTTCGTCCGGGGCATTTCAAAGGGGTGCTGCAGGTGGTTTATATTCTTTTAAAAATTGTAGAACCAGATGTTCTGTATCTTGGTCAAAAGGATTTTCAGCAGCAAGCCATCCTTAGATTACTGCTGGATCAGCAATTTCCTCAAATCAGGATGAATACTGTGGCCACTTACAGGTCAGAAAGCGGGCTGGCTCTCAGCTCCAGAAACCGCAGACTCACAGTTGAACAAAAGGAACAGGCGCTGGCTATTTACAGGACGTTATCGGAGATAAAATCCAAACTCCTTCTGATAATGTTTCTGAAATACTGACAGAAGCAAATGAAAAGCTTCAAAATGCCGGACTTAAACCGGAATATGTCAATATTGCTGATCAGAAGACACTTGCCATTCTGGATAAAGTAACTGTAAATGACAGAGTTGCGATATGCATCGCAGCATTTGCAGGGGAGATCAGGTTAATAGATAATATGCTCTGGCCGGAAGATCAGTTGGTGAATTAGTGAGTTGGTGAATGAAACAGCCAATTGAACAGCCGCTTCTGGCAGCTAGCTTCTAGCCTCTAGCCCAAACAGCCCTTAAGACGCTTCGATTTCTTCATTTACCTTTCCCTTCACACCAAAAACTGGATTTCCTTGATGTAGTTTTCATTAAGGAATTCATTGAGGTTTTTGCGAAGCTGCTCGCGGCCCATGTGGAGTTCATTGCGGAGTGGGGCCGAACTGATGCGTAGGAACAGGACTTTATTTTTTAGTTTGATATCTGTCGTGTATTGCCGGATAGATTGACTTGTGATTTTATGCCAATTCACCTCCAGTTTAGCCTGGAAATAATTTTCCCGAACCTTATCATCCTTTAGCCAGGCTTGAAGGACATCTTTTAAAGGCTTATCATTTTTGGGAATCATGTGAAGTATTTTGCGAGATGATTCGGCCATCTTCGATCACAAATTTACCATATTCCAGAGATAATTTGCTTTGAATTATTTCTTCCAGACGATTGCTGAAGGTATCGGAAATAAAAACCTGACCAAAATCTTCAGCAGTAATGATTCGTAATAGTTGCTCGATGCGGAATGGATCCAGCTTATCGAACACATCGTCCAGTAAAAGGATAGGTTGCTTACCTGATGCTTCCCGCAAGTAGACGTATTGTGCCAGCTTTAATGCCAGAACAGCTGTTTTGATCTGGCCTTGAGAACCTTCGTGCTGCAATGGAAAGCCACGTAGAGTCATATCCAGATTGTCTCTGTGTATCCCAAAGTTGGTCCGTTGAAGAATAAAATCTTTTCTTCGGCAATTGTTTAATCCTTCAGTGAATGCAATACTTTGTAAATCAGAATGATAATTGAGTAATATACTCTCATTATTATCACTGATGGTCTGATAAATTCGATCAAATACGGGTTGAAAATTGGAGACAAATCTTTCCCGGAACTTAAAAACAGGGGTTCCATATTGCTCCAACTGCAGATCCAATGCATTCAAAACATCAGAGTCTGCCAGCCCCTGAGATGACATTTGCTTCAATAAAGCATTTCTTTGTTTAAGGACTTTATTGTAATGGATCAATGCATTCAAATAGCCAGACTGCATCTGACTTAGAGTTTGATCAATAAACTTTCTTCGAACTTCAGACCCGCCGATCACTAAATCAATGTCACCCGGAGTGATGAATGTAACCGGAAAAATGCCAATAAAATCAGCTATAGATTTGTAAGCAACATCATCTGACTCAATGGTCTTACTTCTTCCATTGTACTTAATTACAATTTTATATGAATCATCGGGAGTCTGAATTCGGCTCTCAATTCTGTAAAAAGCTGCCTCATGCATCAGATTTTGAACTTCCCTCGCAGAGAAATAGCTTCTGCCAAATAAAGAAAAATAGATAGCGTCAAGTAAATTTGTTTTACCCATACCATTTTTACCTAAAACCAGATTAATACCCGGAAGTGGCCTCATAAGGGTGTCCTTGTGATTCTTAAACTGGTCAATTTTAATGGACTGGAGATACATATTGGATTTATTACGAGTAGCTTGCTTATCAGTTGTAATCAGGCAAGCACAGAAAGCGCGCAAATTACAATAAGACTTGGGACAAAACAAAACTTAGTAACAGTTGACATTTGTATTCAATAGTTCAGATTCAAGCATCCTGAACAAATTTATTTGCTTCCGAAAGTCATTACCATTTATTTGCAGTTATTTAAAATGACAAAATTGCTTTACCTTTGTCCCACTTTTAACAAATAATAGTAGTGTAAGATGGCTGAAGCTGTGGTAAAAAAAGCGAAAAAGCAAACTCAAAAATTCGACAAGCAAACATATCTCACCTGGTATGAGACCATGCTGAGAATCAGAAGATTTGAAGAAAGAACTTTACTTCACTATTCTCAACAAAAAATCAGAGGATTCTGTCACGTTTATATAGGACAAGAAGCAATTGCTGCGGGGATGGTTACATCCTTAAGAAAGGAGGATGCAGTAGTTACAGCCTATCGTCAACATGGAATAGCTTTATCAAGAGGCATTTCAGCTAGAAAATGTTTGGCGGAATTGTTTGGAAAAGTGACCGGTTCTGTAAAAGGAAAAGGCGGATCTATGCATTTCTTCTCCAAAGAGCATCGATTTTTCGGAGGGAATGGTATTGTTGGTGCACAGATTCCAATAGGGGCGGGTATAGCTCTTGCAGAGAAATATAGAGGAACTGATAATGTTTGCGTGACGATGTTCGGAGATGGTGCTGCCAGACAAGGCGCACTTTATGAGGCTTTTAATATGGCTATGACATGGAAACTACCTGTAATATTCGTTTGTGAAAACAATGGCTATGCAATGGGTACATCTGTAAGCAGAACATCCAATGTCACAGATTTGTACAAAATAGGATCGGCGTTTGAAATGCCATCTGAACCTGTTAATGGCATGAATCCAATGGATGTTCACGAAGCGTTTGAAAGAGCCACCGCTCATGTTCGCTCAGGAAAAGGGCCATATTATCTGGAAATCAAAACTTACCGCTACAAAGGACACTCAGTATCTGATCCGGGTAAATATCGTTCAAAAGATGAGCTGGCTGCATACATGGAAAAAGATCCTCTTAAAATCATCGAAGTAGAATTATTGTCAAAAGAAATGATCAATGAAGGAGATCTTGACAAAATCCGTGAAAAGATCAAACTGGAAATCGACGATGCCAGCGAATTTGCAGAAAACTCTGAATTTCCGGATGCTTCCGAGCTGTACACTGACAATTATCAACAGGAAGATTACCCATTCATGAAAGACTAATACCTTGTAAGCCACAACTATTACGAGGATATAAAAACTTTTCTCATATGTTTTTTTGACAGGATGAGACAGTAAATCAATTTTTTCCTACTTTTGCGCAGATTTTTCAAAACGTAACGCTATACAATGGCAACCAGAAAGAAACAACAACAAGACGACACGCTGATTGATATCAGCAAAGCAGGTGGACAAGCAAAGGATTATTTTGCCAGAAATCAGAAGCTGATTGTAGGAATAGTAGGTGGAATAGCACTTTTAATCGGGGGTTATTTTGCTTATACGACTTTATACAAAGCACCGAAAGAACAGAAAGCTATCGAGCAAATGTATATGGCTGAATTTCAGTTTGGGAATGATTCATTCCAATTGGCACTTGACAATCCAGGTGGAGGATTTGATGGCTTCCTGGCTATCATCGACAAATACAGTGGCACTAAATCTGCTAACCTGGCAAAATATTATGCCGGTATTTGCTACCTTAATCTGAGAAAACCAGATGAAGCTATAAAGTATCTAAATGACTTTTCTCCGAAAGGCAAAATTATTCCCATTATGAAATATGGTGCATTAGGAGATGCTTATTCTGAAAAAGAAGATTATGAAAAGGCACTTTCACTATATGAAAAAGCTTCCAAAACGGGAGATGATGAGATTTTAACTCCCTACTATTTGAAAAAACTGGGAATGCTACAGGAAAGACAAGGCAACAAAAAAGCAGGTCTTCAGGCTTATGAGCAAATCAAAGAGAAGTATCCTTCTTCTGTAGAAGCTACGGCAATTGACAAATACATTGCAAGAGTGAATGCTTCAATCGAGTAGTTAAATTCTGAAAGAAATATAGATTATTAAAGGCCTTACTTCAATGTGAGGCCTTTTTTATTGAAACAAATGAAGGAAATTGTGTTTAATTACATGGAGACGGAAAAGTCCGGCTTTGTAATGATTGATTGCTAAGAAAGATTAGTCTGATGAAGGTGATGTCTTTCTGTGCCTATGGCTTGAAAGGTGATGTTTTTTTCAAGGGACAAGCCCTGAAAAAGTGATGTCTTGCAATTTTCTCAGCTTCGCTTCAAAAGTTGCAAGGTGATGATAATAGGGATATCAACTGAGACTTCTCATTAAATGGCAAGTTCTCAATTGATTGTTTCTTCTGAGACTAGCCGCAATGCATTGCGGCTCTACAAGGCAACAATTTACTGACTTCAACTTTAATCTTACAACTTAAACCGGCTGTTCAATTTCGTCAATCTTCAAATCATCATTCATAACTCATCACTCATAACTGGCTGTTCAACATCTTATCTCTCATATCTCATAATTTATATCTTCAACTCATCATTCATCACTCATAATTCATAACTCCAGAAAATGTCCTCATCAGATCAAAATTTATCCACTGTACATAATTCCTTTTCAATTGATGATAAAGATTTGAAAATCGGAATCGTTGTTTCAGAGTGGAATACAGACATCACTACTGCTTTATTTTCAGGTTGTAAACAATCTTTGCTTGAAGCGGGAATTATAGAAGATAATATTTATAATGTCTGGGTTCCGGGTTCATTTGAACTACCTTTAGGTGCGAAACTGTTGGATGGGAAGTATCCCCTGGATGCCATTATTTGTCTTGGCTGCGTCATTAAAGGTGAAACAAGTCACAATGAGTATATCAATAAAGCTGTCTCATCGGCCCTGATGCAATTGTCACTAATGCGGAATAAACCTTTTGTATTTGGAGTGCTGACTCCAAATGATGAGGAGCAGGCTAAGGACAGGTCGGGAGGCAAGTATGGCAACAAAGGAATAGAAGCAGCTCATACTGCCCTTAAAATGATAGATTTAAGTAAAAAGATGCAGCAGGCTGAAAAGAAAATTGGGTTTAAATAAGCCTCTCTTTCTTTGAATTTTTATTTTCAGCCCTAAATTATAAAATGAATGAAACTGACAACAATAGATGCCGGCAGGTTTAAACTGGACGGAGGAGCCATGTTTGGAGTAGTTCCAAAGCAAATGTGGAGCCGTTTAACTGCAGCGGATGAAAACAACATGTGTACATGGGCTATGCGCTGCCTGTTAGTTGAAAGTGGTTCACATAAAATTCTGATTGACACAGGAATAGGCAATAAACAAGATGAGAAATTCCGCTCCCACTTTGAACCTCATGGGAGTTTGGATTTGATAGAATCGTTGAAAAATGCCGGAATTCAGGCTGAGGAAATAACTGATGTCTTGTTAACTCATTTTCATTTTGATCATGTAGGAGGAGCTGTCAGCAGAGACAATTCCGGGAAACTTGTTCCGACATTCCCAAATGCTACTTACTGGTCAACTGAAGGTCACTACAAATGGGCTCTTGAACCAAACGCCAGAGAAAAAGCTTCTTTTTTGAAGGAGAACTTTGTACCCCTGATGGATGCCGGAGTTTTGAAATTTATAAAGGAAAAGCAAAGAATTGATTGGCTGGAAAGTATTCAAATTGATTTTGTGTACGGGCACACAGAAGCTATGATGGTCCCCAGAATACCTTTTGAAGGCAAACACATTATATATGTCGCTGATCTTGTGCCTTCTTCATTCCATGTGGGAATGCCTTATGTAATGAGTTACGATGTACGCCCATTGGAAACTATGAAGGAAAAAGAAAAGCTTTATAATGAATTGATTCTGAACGAAGATATTCTCTTCTTTGAACATGATCCCCTGAATGAATGCGGAATTTTAAAGAGGGATGCAGGGGGGAGAGTAGTAATTGATTGCTTAGTAGATTTGTCAGATTTATAAGAGTTTAAGTCTTCTCTACATTCTTCAATTGCATGACTCTTGATAGAATAAATCCATTTATGACTTTCAAGCCCCTTTCAAAATTCTGGTTATTATTCACCACGATATCTGCTTCGTGAATGAAAGGCTTAATAAATGCTTCATACGAAGGCAATACGTGATTCTCATAACGATACAGAACATCTTCCAACGGATAATTTCTCTCTAATTGATCTCTTTTGATCCTTCTTATCACTTTGAGATTTTCCTTAGCATAGATGAATACTCTCAAATCCATTAAGTTTCTCAGTTCTTCATTGTAAAAAACAAAAAGACCCTCCACTACAATTACCGGGGCAGGAAAATAGCTGATTATACCAGATTTTTTCTGTTCATTATTGAATGTGTATTCCTGTTTTGTCACCACATGACCGGCAGCAATTTTCTTGAGGTCGTAGATAAATTTATCGTGATCAATGGAATTTGGGAGGTCAAAATTCTTGATACCTATCTCGTCTGTGCGTTGCTGTTCACGTGGCCGATAGTATTCATCCTGAGAGATAATACAGAGTTGTTCTTCAGAAAAGGCTGATCTGAGGCGTTTTATAAATGTAGTCTTGCCAGAACCACTCCCTCCTGTGATCCCAATAATGAATGGGGTTTGCATATGACAGCTGTAAGTTCCGGCAAAAATATCTAATGCTGTAGAATAATACATCAAAAAGATATAAAAGCGGAGTAAAATTCTTTTCTTGCTTGAGAAATAAATACTTCTAATAACAAGAAATGAATTGAATAATGGACTTAATGATAGATATTTCAAGAGGAGCGCTGGGTATTGTGTTTTTGTTATTAGTCTGCTATCTTTTTTCCGCTAATCGAAAATTAATTGATTGGCGGTTAGTAATGATAGGTATGATTGCACAGTTTATATTTTTGGTAGCAATTCTGAAAGTGAGTTTTATCAATAAGTTATTTGAATACATGGCACGCTTCTTTACAAGTATACTGGAATACTCAGGAGCAGGGGCAAAGTTCTTATTCGGAAATATTGTGACAGAACTGGATTCATTTGGATACATATTTGCATTCCAGGTATTGCCTACTATTGTTTTCTTTTCAGCATTCTCAGCCATTCTCTATTACTTTGGAATACTTCAGAAAATAATATTTGTTTTTGCCTGGCTAATGTCTAAAACCATGAGATTAAGTGGTCCGGAAAGTGTTGCAACTGCCGCAAATGTTTTCATGGGACAAACTGAAGCACCACTCGTTATCAAGCCTTATCTGGAAAATATGACTAAATCGGAACTATTGTGCCTGATGACAGGTGGAATGGCAACCATTGCCGGTGGTGTATTCGCAGCTTATGTTGGTTTTTTGGGGGGATCAGATCCGGAGATGCAGGTTTACTTTGCCAAACATTTACTCGCAGCATCCATTATTTCAGCTCCGGCGGCTGTTGTGGCTTCCAAAATGTTGTATCCAGAAACTCATAAAAAAGATCTTTCAAAACAACTTGAGATGAGTGGGGATGTGGGAAACAACTTACTGGATGCGATATCAAGAGGTACAACAGATGGTTTAAAACTTGCGATTAATGTGGGTGCTATGCTACTGGTTTTTACTGCTTTAATTTATATGGCAAATAGCATATTATTGAACACCATAGGAGATTGGACCGGTTTGAATGAAAGAATTATTGCAGCCACTGACGGAAGATTTGAAGGATTGACTTTTACTTACCTGCTCGGTTTATTGTTTGCGCCTGTTGCCTGGCTACTGGGAACACCATCCGATGATATTCTTATTGTCGGTCAATTACTTGGTCAAAAAACCGTAGTTAATGAATTCGTTGCATATGCGGAGTTAGGTAATATAAGGACAGCAGGGATACCGATCAGTGACAAAGGCCTCATAATAATAACATATGCACTCTGCGGCTTTTCGAATTTTGCTTCCATTGGTATACAAATCGGTGGTATAGGAGCGCTGGCTCCCGGTCAACGAAAAAATTTGACGGAATTTGGAATTAAAGCGCTGATTGGTGGCACTGTTGCCTGTTTCTTAACCGCATCAGTTGCCGGTATATTCCATTGACAACGACAATTTTTTTCACATATTAATGACCTTTTCACATGAAGCAATTTTCAACCACAAGAAAAAAACTCTTTTGGCTAAAGGGTTTTTCCATCGCAGCTATTGCAATTTTCGCCTGCCAAAATCCAAAAAAAGAAAACATGATCTCCCCACCTATTGCAAAAAAGATCGATAAAGAACTTAGTATTCACGGTGATACCCGTATAGATCCTTACTACTGGTTAAATGATCGTGAAAATCCGGAGGTCATTGCTTACCTCGAAGCAGAAAATGATTACACAGCGCAAATGATGGCCCATACTGATGATCTGCAAAAGCAACTTTTCGAAGAAATGAAAGAAAGAATAGTTCCTGATGATTCATCAACTCCCTATCTATCAAATGGATATCTCTACTACTCAAGATATGAGACAAACAAAGATCATCCTATTTATTGCAGAAAAACTACTGAAGCAAATGCTCCGGAAATTATTACTCTCGATGTCAATGAACTGGCAAAAGACTATGACTATTACAGCGCAGTTGGACTGAATGTTTCTCCGGATAATAAAATTCTGGCTTATGGTCAGGATACTGTGAGCAGGAGATTATACACCATTCAATTCAAAAATCTGGAAACCGGTGAGCTGTTCAACGATAAAATTCCAAATGCATCAGGTGGGGTGGTTTGGGCCGCAGATAGTAAATCTGTTTTCTATACTCAGAAAGATTTAACAACTCTCAGAACTAATCAAATCAAACATCATATTTTAGGAACTGACCCGGCAACGGACAGAGTGGTGTTTGAGGAAAAAGATGAGACATTCAGCGTGTATGTCACCTCTTCGAGATCAAAAAATATATTTATATAGTCAGTGGGGCAACTGTTTCCACAGAAGTTCAAATCCTTGATCCTGCTCAGCCACTCAAAGCGCCTGCTATGTTCCAGCCAAGAGAAAGAGATCATGAGTACAATGTCACTGAGTCAGATGGAAAATTCTACATTGTTACCAACTGGCAGGCGAAAAACTTCAGGTTGATGTCATGTGATCCTTCCAATACAAATAAAGCAGCCTGGAAAGAAGTGTTGCCGGAAAGGAGTGATGTGTTGCTGGAAGATGCATCCGGATTTGCTAAGCATCTTGTTATAAACGAGAGAAAGGAAGGCATAGTACAAATAAGAGTTAAGTCAGCAACTGAAGATACTTACGTGAAATTTCCTGAAGCATCTTATGTAGCAGATCTGGGCCCGAATGCAGAATATGAAACTGATAAAATCAGATTATCGTACAATTCTCTAACTACTCCCAATACGGATATGGAGTATACTATTTCCACCAAAAATTGGATGTTCTCAAAGAAAAAGAAGTCCGCGGGGGATTCGACAAGAACAATTATGAAAGTGAAAGAATTTATGCAAATGCCAGAGATGGTGCCAAAGTCCCTCTTTCAATTGTATATAAAAAGGGAACACAGAAAAACGGAAAATCCCCTCTCCTGCTCTATGCATATGGTTCATATGGGTATAGTATGGATCCCGGATTTAATATGAATATGATCAGTCTGCTTGACAGAGGATTCATTTTTGCCATAGCACATATCAGAGGAGGCCAGGAGATGGGAAGAGCATGGTATGAGGATGGTAAATTGCTTAAAAAGAAGAACACCTTTACTGACTTCATAGATTGCGGAGAGTTTTTGATTAAAGAAAAATATACAGCTTCAGACAGATTATTTGCTGAGGGTGGAAGTGCAGGCGGACTATTGATGGGTGCGATCCTGAACATGAGGCCGGACTTATTTAAAGGTGTCGTTGCTGAAGTGGCATTTGTGGATGTAGTCACTACGATGTTGGATGAAACCATCCCATTAACTACCGGAGAATACGATGAATGGGGTAATCCAAATGATAAGATTTACTACGATTACATGAAATCTTATTCTCCATATGATAATGTCACAGCACAAGAATATCCTGCTATGCTGGTCACAACAGGGCTTCATGATTCACAGGTACAATATTGGGAACCGGCAAAATGGGTAGCTAAATTGCGAGCCACCAAAACCGGTGACAATCCACTCTATCTCCATACTGACATGTCTGCCGGACACGGTGGAGCTGCGGGACGTTACAAAAGACTGCATGATGTAGCCAGAGTGTATGCGTTCATGATAGATCTGGCGCCAAAGGGGGAATAGAATTTTAAGATCAAATTTAAATGCTGCCTGAATATTGAAGTACAAGATTCAGGCAGTTTTTTTTATTACATAGGGTCCAATTAATTCCTTTATCCAGCCCATCTCTCACTTCGTCTATTTCCATTCTCGTGTGTGAATTTATTGTTAAGTTTGCATTGTATTTGATAAAAGAACGAGATGGAGGAATTCAGAGAATCATTGTTGATACTTATATCAACTCCGATTTATGTATTGGTTATTGGACTTGAGTTACTACTATCTTACACAAGTAGTCATCAGCGATATTCTACAAAAGGTATTTTGACAAACCTCTATCTGATGCTATGTAATATGAGTATCGATGTGCTTTTCAGAGGAGCCAGCCTGCTGTTTCTCAATTATTTTTACAGCATTCACGTGATGAGTATAGAGTATGTTTTATTGTACTGGTTCATTTTATTGATAGCAGAAGATTTTGTTTTCTACTGGCTTCATTGGGCTGATCACCATATTCGATTGTTTTGGGCGGTTCATGTGACCCACCATTCTTCAGAAGAGTTTAATCTGACTGTTGGGTTCAGATCATCCGTATTTCAGCCACTGTACAGGTTTATTTTCTTCATTCCACTTGCATGGTTGGGATTTCAGCCACTGGACATTATGTTTATGTATTCAGCTACTCAGATCTATGGGATTCTGATACATACGCAGTATATAGGGAAACTCGGCATACTGGATCATATCCTTGCCACGCCATCGAATCACAGAGTACATCATGGTTCTAATATCAGATACCTCGACCGCAACATGGGTATGATATTCATTTTCTGGGATAAATTATTTGGCACATTTGAGGAAGAAACTGAGCATGTAAAATTTGGATTGACTACTCCATTGCTATCCCACCACCCATTAAAAATCATTTTTCATGAATGGGTTGATATGTACAAGGATGTCGTAAACGCTCCTGACTGGCACTCCCGATGGATGTATATTTTTGGTCCTCCGGGATGGAGTCATGATGGAAGCAGAAAGACGAGTGATCAGTTGAGGATGGATATGGGAATTATTGAAAGGAAATAGATCAGAGCTGGAATTATTTCCAGTCCATTTACTTCTTTCTTTTACCAAATCGCCGCAAACATTTCCTAAATAAAACGCAAAATCACAGCCTCCGAATCTTAATATTCCTAAACCAAATATTGTCTCCATGGTCCTGCAGAGAAATTCTACCTTTCTGATATTGGGAGAATCCAGGCATGTCTTTGAATTTACTACCTGCAACCATAGTTTTCCAGGCTTCATCCCACATTTTAGTTTCTACCACTTTTACCCCATTCAAATGAAATTCCAGCATGCTATCTTTTGAAATGATCTCAACCTGATTCCATTCTCCCGGCGGATAGACAGGCTCTGAAGATGAAGCTATAAGATCGTACAAATCCCCGACTCTGTGCTTTGTAATCTTACCATCCGGATGTGCGTCGTTGTCGAGGATCTGCATCTCAGGACCCGTCTCATATGTATTTTTGAATTTGCTTGTGTCTTCATGCACATAAAACATGATACCGCTGTTCCCGCCCGGAGCTACTTTCCAATCCAGCTTGAAGTGAAAATTTTCGTATTCATCATTGGTTAGAATATCTCCGCCATCTCCTTCGTTCCAGGATGCTTTATTTTCTGCGTCAAGGTAAATGGTACCATCTGCCACTTTCCAGCCTGCGCCAGTTTCTGACTTGCCATAACCATGCCAGCCATTTTTCGTTTTTCCGTCAAACAACAATACCCAGCCAGCAGCTTCTTCTTCTGAATTAAGCGAATTTTCAGCCATCTCATTACTGTCTTTGGTTTCCATATTACTATCCGTATTTTCTGAATTGGTTGATCCACAATTTGAAAAAACTAAACCCATTACCATGGTAAATAGCAGCAATCCTGTCTTGTTCATAAATGTTATTTTTAATAATTCCTTTAATTAAACCTGCATGTAAAAATCAATATATCTTCTAAGTATCAGATACCTAATATCTTCCTATTGGCAGCTTCATCTGCACCTGAATCTGCAAAATCATCAAAGGCTTTGTCCGTCACCTGAATAATATGCTGCTGTATAAATGGAGCTCCTTCCGCCGCTCCCTCCATTGGATGTTTGATGGCGCATTCCCATTCCAAAACTGCCCAGCCACTGTAATCATAAGTTGCTAATTTACTAAAAACAGCACCAAAATCCACTTGACCATCACCAGGAGAACGAAATCTGCCTGCTCTGTTCAACCAGGATTGATACCCGCCATAAACTCCCTGCTTACCTGTCGGATTGAATTCAGCATCTTTTACATGAAACATTTTGATACGCCCATGATAATGATCAATATATGTCAGATAATCAAGGCATTGCAAAATAAAATGAGAAGGATCATATAAAAGACAAGCTCTCGGGTGATCATTCACTTCTTTCAAAAACATCTCATAAGTGATCCCATCGTGGAGATCCTCCCCAGCATGCACTTCATAGCATAAATCTACTCCAGCATCTTCATACACATCCAGTATTGGCTTCCATCTTTTACCCAATTCCCGAAACCCTAATTCCACCAAACCCGCAGGTCGCTGGGGCCATGGATATACATTTTGCCACATCAATGCCCCACTGAATGTCGCACAGGCATTCAGACCCAGATTTCGGGATGCCAGAGCCGCAAATTTTACCTGCTGAACTGCCCATTCTTGCCGTCCTGAGGGATTTCCACGAAGGCTTTCAGGCGCAAACCCATCAAACATAATATCGTATGCGGGATTTACTGCCACTAATTGACCTTGCAAATGTGTCGATAACTCAGTAATCTGCATTCCATGACTTTCTCCAATTCTTTATTTCATCTGCATAAGTCTGGCTCGTTGCCGCCAGCTCAAGGTTAATGCATCTTGCATCCCAGCTCGGAATCTGCACTCCTTTATACCCCAATCCACTAATCCAGCCACATATCTTGCTCAAAGAATTAAAAGGAGCTACATCCCCCATAAACTGGGCAAGAAATACACCGGGACCTTTCATTGTCTTCATTTGTTGACTCTTTATTTTGTTTTTGAACCTGAATTCTGCGTGAATGTGATGTCTTTCTGCAGCTACACTTTGAAAGGTGATTTTTTTCAGGGACCAAGCCCTGAAAAAGTGATGTCTTTATATTTTCCTCAGCTTCGCTTCGAAAATATAAAGGTGATGAGCTTGCGCTATCACGGCCTATGAGTTTATTCAACACACTTTAGTGTCGAATGGGAACCGCATTTTCCAATGATTCCGACTGTTTGTGCAGAGACGAGACGCAATGCATTGTGTCTCTACCATTTCATCCATGGACCAACTCTTCTCCCGGGCTGTTTTGGCTGCTCCAACCAGTAATTAGCAACCAGCAACTGGCTGTTTAATTCGACAATTCAACAATTCGGCAATTCGGCAATTGGCTGTTCAACTGGCTGTTTTATTGGCTGTTTCATTCTCCAATTTACCAATTAACTGGCTGTTCAACTCATCACTCATCATTCATAACTCATAACTCATAACTCTTACCGGCTGTTCATCTCATATCTCATCTCTTATAACTTATATCTCAACCCTAAAGGGAATCCATTTCTCATTACTCTCACTGCTCTTCACTACATGGTCTATAAAAGCCATTCCCCTTACCCCATCTTCAACACCCGGAAAATCAAATACCGATTCATCATAATCCTCATTATTCAACCTTGCAGAAATCGCTTTTACAAAATTTCTGTAAATATTAGCAAATGCCTCCAGATAACCCTCAGGGTGGCCACCGGGAGTTCTGGCATTTCGTGCAGCAGATTCTCCCAGGTATCCGTTCCCTGCCCGATAAATTTGTGCAGGTCCTTCCAATGGCTTGAAAATTAAAGTATTTGGCTCCATCTGATGCCATTCAAGACCTCCATCTTCACCGTAAATATGAATTCTAAGATCATTCTCCTCCCCTGCTGCAACCTGGGTAGCAGTCAATATTCCGGTAACTCCTTCAGAAAATTGGATCATTACCATGCCATCGTCATCCAGTCTGCGGCCTTCCACAACAGTATTCAACATGGCATTAATCGCTTTCACTTCCAATCCGGAAATATATTCTGCCAGATTAAAAGCATGCGTTCCGATATCTCCCATTGCACCACATTTGCCGGATTTCTTTGGATCAGTACGCCAGCTGGCTTGCTTATTTCCTTCTGATTCTGATAATCTGCTGAGCCATCCCTGGTGATAATGCACATAAATTTTGCGAAGCTTACCCAACTTGCCTTCCTTTACCATCTCCTTCGCTTGCTTGACCATTGGATAGCCGGTGTAAGTATGTGTCAGTCCCAGCAGCAAACCACTGGATTTTACTTTTTGCGCTAATTCAATTGCTTCATTGCTATTTAAAGTCATTGGCTTCTCCAGCAAAACGTGGAAACCATGCTCCAATGCAAGCATTGCAGGTTCAAAATGAGCAAAATTGGGTGTGACTATTGCAACAAAATGCATTCTTAAATCTTCTGGCAGTGATGCTTCCTTCTCAATCATCTCTCTGAAAGAACCATAAACTCTGGAAGAATCCATGAACAAATTCTTTCCACTTTCAGCAGAAACAGCAGGGTCAGAGCTAAATGCTCCTGCAACCAATTCAATTAATCCATCACCCAAAGCAGCAAATCTGTGAATCGCCCCTATAAAGGCTCCCGTTCCACCACCTACCATTCCCATTCTGATTTTTCCTGCCATTATTTCCTGTATTAAAGAGCTAAAATGTTGCCAATATCAATCAGGCTATTGAAAGCACTGAATAACAATAATTTGAAAAATATGTAAACTCAAATTCCGCTAAAATAACCCAATTCAATCATAATTACGCTGCTTTTAAACAACTTATGTTCATTGGCAAATCGATCATAGATAGAGTGAATATTTTTTTTATTTGCTGCGCGAAAATATTTTGTTCTGCATACTTATCTAATCAGCAAATTTTAATACTTTGACGCCTTATTGTAAATTATACACAATCCCAATCGATGCGAATATATGCAATATTAAGATTGTCACAATTATAAAGCATGATAATTACAAATTTTCAGTGCGAAACCATTTTAATAAATTGATTTTATTTAATCAAAAATATGAAATAACTGATTGTAAGTTAACATCGGGTTGAGCAATAATAATTTCCCATAAGGACTTGCTGCCCTAATTAGTTTTGGCTACAGCATTATTTTTAGGAATTATATTACATTAGCATTTCTGTATGGAGGGCATCAATTATCAAGATTAGAAGTATTAACATAAGCCGGCAAATGAATACAACAATCAGGTTCAAACTTTCTTTCATGATGTTTCTGGAGTTTTTTATCTGGGGATCATGGTTTGTTACTTTAGGCACTTTTTTAAGTCAAAAACTGAATGCAACTGGCCTGGAAACTGCCAATGTTTTTTCGACTCAGAGCTGGGGAGCTATTATTGCGCCATTCATCATAGGATTGATTGCTGATAAGTACTTCAATGCCGAAAGAATTCTTGGAGTCCTGCATATTTTGGGCTCCATTTTAATGTACCAGATGTATCAGGCAACAGATGTCAGTATCTTTTACCCGTATGCCCTGGGTTATATGATTTTATACATGCCTACGCTTGCATTAGTCAATTCTGTATCATTCAGACAGATCTCCAATCCAGAAAAAGACTTCTCCTCTATCAGAATTTGGGGAACGATTGGATGGATTGCCGCCGGTCTCAGCATCAGTTATATATTTATGTGGGACAGCGGAGCAACTATGCTGGAGAATACATTTTTAATGGCTTCTGTCGCGTCGCTGGTTTTAGGACTATTCAGTTTCACATTGCCCAAAACACCACCAATCAAAAAAGCAAGTGCAGAAAAAAGTAGTATTAGTGACATTCTCGGACTGGATGCCATTAAACTCCTGAGTGACAGAAACTTCCTGGTTTTCTTTATTTCATCAGTCCTCATCTGCATTCCGCTCGCTTTTTACTATCAAAATGCCAATCTATTCCTCACTGAAATAGGAATGGAAAATCCCACAGGGAAGATGACAATCGGACAAATATCTGAGGTATTTTTCCTCCTCCTTTTGCCATATTTCTTTACAAGATTTGGATTTAAAAATACGATATTAGTAGGAATGCTGGCCTGGGCTCTTAGATATGTCTTGTTTGCGTATGGCGACGCAGGATCAGGAACTTACATGCTTATTCTTGGAATTGCGCTTCATGGAATTTGCTATGATTTCTTCTTTGTATCAGGACAAATTTATACTGATGCAAAAGCAGGACCCAAGTACAAGAGTTCAGCTCAGGGTCTAATCACCTTAGCGACATATGGAGTGGGACAGTTAATAGGATTCTGGGTAGCAGGATACGTTGGAGATCATTATGCAGCACTAAGAACTGAAGATCTTGGATCCTTCTGGCAGCAAGTATGGTTAATTCCGGCTGTTATTGCCTTTGTAGTAATGGCTCTGTTTATGATCTTTTTTAAAAATGAAAAAACAAAAAAATCAGTTGTCGATTCAGCACATATTCCTTCCTAATTAAGGGTAAAAAACAGCGATAGCTTTTCAATAAATCTGATATGGAAAACAGAAGAGATGTGATTAAAAAAATAGCTGCAGGTCTCACAACAGCAATGGTTCTGCCTGCTCTGGGTTCCTGGGAGGAAAGCAAACCGCCTTCATCCAATCCAATCCGTCATTCAGTTTCAAAATGGTGCTATGGATTTTTAAGCTTAGCTGAATTATGTCAGGTTGTTAAGAAAATTGGCTTTCATGCAATTGACTTGGCAGGTCCAAAGGAATGGAGCATTTTAAAAGAGCACGGCGTTGGTTCCTCCATGTGCAATGGTGCAGAAATCGGACTGACGGAAGGTTGGAACGACCCAAAAAATCATACTGTACTTGTTAAAAACTATCTGGAACATATCGATCTGGTAGCTAAAGCCGGTTACAAAAATTTGATCTGTTTTACGGGGAATAAAAACGGAATGGATGATGAAACAGGACTCAAAAACTGTGTTACAGGACTCAAAAAAATTATGGGAGAGGCTGAGAAGAAGGGCGTCATCATTCAACTGGAATTATTCAACAGCAAAGTCAATCACCCTGATTACATGGCAGATAATTCTGCGTTTGGTATTGAACTTTGTAAGAAACTTGATTCTCCTAACTTCAAATTGCTCTACGATATTTACCATATGCAAATCAGCGAAGGTGATATCATCAGCACCATCAGACAGCATCACCAATTCTTCGGACACTATCATACGGCAGGTGTGCCCGGCAGAAATGAAATCGATGATACACAAGAGTTATATTATCCTGCGATCATGAGAGCAATTTCTGAAACAGGATTCACCGGATATGTGGCACAGGAATTCATTCCTACCGGCAAAACGGATGAAGATAAAATTAAAGCATTAGCAGATGCCATAAGCATTTGCACCATTTGATACATTTAAATAAAGCATTTAATCGAAAATAACATGGCAGACAACACTTATGATGCAATCGTGATCGGATCCGGAATTTCCGGCGGATGGGCTGCAAAAGAACTTACAGAGAAGGGTCTTAAAACTATTATGCTGGAAAGAGGACGCAATATCGAGCATGTTGAAGACTATATCAATGCCAATAAACATCCCTGGGAATTTCCACATGCAGGGGGCAGAACTCAGGAAATGATTACCAATTATCCTGTTTTGAAAAGAGATTACCCGCTAAATGAAAAGAATCTTGATTTTTGGGTAAATGAAAAAGAAAGCCCCTACACAGAAGTTAAAAGATTTGACTGGTTTCGGGGCTATCATGTCGGCGGAAGATCTTTGTTGTGGGGAAGACAAAGCTACAGATTCAGCGATCTGGATTTTGAAGCCAATCTTAAGGAT
The DNA here is from genome assembly GCA_016706365.1 of Saprospiraceae bacterium. Classification (GTDB taxonomy): domain Bacteria; phylum Bacteroidota; class Bacteroidia; order Chitinophagales; family Saprospiraceae; genus SLDF01. The sequence goes on along the minus strand of JADJJU010000009.1, from coordinate 50,583 downwards.
GGAATTGCTGTGGACTGGCCTATAAGATACAAAGACATTGCAGAATGGTATAGTTATGTGGAAAGATTTGCTGGTATTAGCGGATCCAAAGAAGGAATTCCTGAACTTCCTGATGGAGAATTCCTTCCTGCAATGGAGCTCAATTGTGTGGAAAAAGATGTCGCTGATCGCATCAGAAAGCACTATAATGATAAGCGCCGCATGATCATAGGCCGGGTAGCAAACATCACGGAACCGCTTCCAGGCCGTGTCAATTGTCAGTACAGAAATAAATGTTGGTTGGGTTGCCCTTTTGGTGCTTACTTCAGTACACAATCATCAACGCTTCCTGCAGCTGTTGCAACCGGTAATCTTACACTCAGGCCTTTCTCTATAGTCACAAAACTGATCTATGATAAGGACAGCAAAAAAGCAAAAGGAGTAGAAATTATAGATGCTGAGACCAATCAGACTTATGAATATTTTGCAAAAGTGATCTTCGTATGTGCATCATCATTCAATTCCACCTGGATCCTGATGAACTCTGCAACTGATGTTTGGCCGGAAGGACTTGGAAGTAGCAGTGGCCAACTAGGTCACAATGTTATGGATCACCACTTCAGAGTCGGTGCCGGCGGCAAACCTGAAGGATACGATGATAAGTACTATTTTGGGAATCGCCCTAACGGAATCTATATTCCGCGTTACCAAAATTTACCGGGAGGTCCAAAAAGAGATTATTTGCGTGGCTTTGGATACCAGGGAGGTGCAGGCCGGGGTGATTGGGGACGATTCATAGCAGAATTGGGTATTGGCAAAGATTACAAAAATGCATTGAGCGAACCGGGTGATTGGAACATGGGCATCACTGCATTTGGAGAAATACTTCCGCATTATGATAATAAAATTTCTCTTGACCACACAGTAACTGACAAATGGGGACTTCCTGTCCTGGCTATAGATGCAGAACTGAAGGAAAATGAATTAAAAATGCGCGAGGACATGAAAAATGACGCTGTAGAAATGTTAGAAGCAGCAGGTTTGAAAGATGTTTATCCATATGACAGCGACTATAAAATGGGAATGGGCATTCACGAAATGGGTACTGCCAGAATGGGTAGAGATCCTAAAACTTCTGTTCTGAATGGTAATAATCAGGTTTGGGAGGCTACTAATGTATTCATTACGGATGGTTCTTGCATGACTTCAGCCGCAGCAGTTAATCCTTCATTGACATACATGGCATTAACTGCCCGGGCAGTTGATTTTGCAGTCAAAGAATTGAATAAACAGAACTTGTAACCCAACACAGAAGCTATGCAACCAGAAAAGCCCAATATCCCTTTAGAATCCTCTGTAAGCAGAAGAGACTTTCTAAGAAATTCAAGCCTTGCAGCTTTAGGGTTCATGATTGTTCCCAGACATGTTTTGGGCAAAGGCTTTGTTGCACCAAGTGACCGTTTAATGGTCGCCGCTGTTGGTGCAGGAGGAATGGGTGGAGGTGATATAGCTGGTGTTTTTAAAAGCGGAAGATCAGAAATTATCACAATGTGCGATGTAGATGACAGAAGATCAGTAAAAAGCAGAACAGATTTTCCGAAAGCTACTTACTACAAAGATTGGAGGGTGATGCTGGATAAGGAAAAGCAAATTGACGCAGTGACCATCTCTACTCCGGATCATAATCATGCTGCACCGGCATTAGCTGCCATGGCACTTGGCAAACATGTATATGTTCAAAAACCTTTGACGCATGATATTTATGAAGCAAAAATATTAACACAAGCAGCAGCCAAATATAAAGTAGTCACTCAGATGGGAAACCAGGGCTCATCAGGTGATGGAGTCAGATTACTCAAGGAATGGTATGATGCGGGGGTTATTGGAGATGTACATACTGTGTATTGCTGGACTGACAGACCGGTATGGCCTCAAGGTATTTCCTGGCCAAAAGCTGCGGAAGCAGTTCCTGCTGAATTGGACTGGGATCTGTGGCTTGGAACAGCTCCGTATAAAAAATATGTGGATGGTCTTGTTCCTTTTAACTGGAGAGGTTGGTGGGACTATGGTACCGGAGCATTGGGTGACATGGGCTGTCATATTGCTGAGCCCGCATTTTCGGTATTGAATCTTGCATATGCAAAAGAAGTTCAGGCAAGTGTGGGATCGGTCTACGTTGATGAATTTGTCAGAGGATATTTCCTGAAAGTTGTCCACCGTCCAGCCATGTTATCCTTAAGTTTCCGAAAACTGACAAAACTGCAGGAGATGTCAAACTCCACTGGATGGATGGAGGAATTCAACCTGAAAGACCGGATGAACTGGCAGCAAATGAAATATTCGGTGATGGAGGAAATGGCACTCTCTTCATAGGAGCAAAAGGTAAAATGATGTGCAGTACTTATGGCGCGAATCCAAGACTTTTACCTGTGTCAAAAACTGAAGAAACCAAAGTACCTCAGAAATATGCAAGAGTAGAAGGAGGTTCATCGGGTCACTATAATCAATGGGTAGATGCTTGTATTGCTGGGCATGGCAAAAAGAAACAAGTTCACCATTCGAAATTGCAGGTCCACTGACAGAAGCACTATTGATGGCAAATCTGGCTATCAGAGCTCATGATATTCAATACCCGAATTCTAATGGCAAAGGATTTAATTATCCGGGTAGAAATCTCAAATTACTCTGGGACAATAGTCAAATGAAAGTGACCAATTTTGATGATGTAAATCAATTTGTACGAAGGACATATCGCGAAGGATACAGTCTCAATTTATAATTTTAAATAAATAAGAATCATGGATAGAAGAGAAGCCGTAAAATATATTTCCCTGATTATGGGAGGGACTGTAGTGGGTAGTGCCGCAATTCTCTCCGGTTGCAAATCAGCAACAGGCACCAACCAAAACTGGAGTGAGGAAGATTTGGAATTGATCGCCGAAATTGCTGATACTATCATTCCGGAAACAGACTCTCCGGGGGCTAAAGAGGCGAAGGTCGGACCATTTATTGCATTGATGGTGGATGATTGCTATGAAGCAAAGGATCAGGCAGAATTTAGAAAAGGTCTGGGACTCATCAACGAGAAAGCCATGCTTAAGTATGGTGATAAATTTGTGAAATTATCAGCAGAGGAAAGAACTGCCTTACTCAATGAACTGGATAAGGAACAAAAAGAATACACAAATTCCAAAACACCGGAACAAGCAACGCATTACTTCAGATTAATGAAAGAATTAACTACTCTGGGTTATTTCTCATCAGAATTGGGAGCCACCAAAGCAAGAAGATATACTCCAATTCCCGGAAAATATGAAGCGTGCATAGATTATAAACCGGGAGAAAAAGCTTTCCAATACGGGTAGTTATCAATCTTTTTTCAATTCTTCATTCTAATAAATCTTCAATATGTCAGCCTTCCATAACCGTCGTAAATTTATTCATCAGGCAGGCCTGGCTGGTACCGGTATCTGGTTGGCAGGTTTGAGTTCAAATTGGTCCGCTTGCACTGAACCGGAAGTAAATAAGGAAGAAGAAAAACTAGCCCATCATCCATTTGGCATACAATTGTGGAGCGTTAAAGAAGATATGGCTATAGACCCAAAAGATGTCTATAAAAAACTATCAGCTGCAGGATATACTCAGATTGAAACTTTTGAAGGTGCTCAAGGCATTTTTTGGGGCTTGACTCCTGCCGAATACAAAACATACCTTGGAGATTTGGGGCTGAGAGCTGTTGCTGCCCATTGCAATATTAATGAGAATTTTGAGAAGAAAGTTACAGAAGCTGCCGAAGCAGGATTGGAATATCTGATATGCCCCCATATTGGAGCGAATGATTCCCTGGATTATTATAAAGAACATGTTGATAAATTCAATAAATGCGCTGAAATTTGTTCTGCATCGGGTCTACGGTTTGCTTATCACAATCACGATTATTCTTTCCGCCCGGTAGAAGGTGTACTTCCTCAAAAATTGATGATGGATAGAACCGACAAGGACAAAGTATATTTTGAAATGGATATTTACTGGGTTGCCCTCGCAGAACAAGACCCTACAGAATGGCTGAATAAATATCCGGGCAGATGGCCATTGGTGCATGTCAAGGACATGGAAGAAAAAACTGAGGACATTGGATCTACTCAACTTGGAACCGGAAAACTTGACTTCCCTGCCCTATTGAATACTGCAAAAAAAATCGGCACCGAATATCTTATCATTGAGCAGGAAAAATTCGTAGACGTCACTCCTATTGAAGCCGCAGTAGAGAATGCAGCATATATGAAGCAATTGAAGCTGGGGTAGAGGTAATCGGTTATTTGGGAAATCAGTTAATCTTAAACAGCCGAAAAGTTGAGGAGATAAAGAGTTTAGAAGTTTAGGAACAGCCGGTATAACAGCAAATTAAATCGTATTTGAAAATACAGCCTCGTTACCAGTTGTTGTAGATACCTTGAATGCAACGTTTGAGCCTTCAAAGGAAAATGCAAATTCGAAACATGTGAAAAAATCGGATTGTTAACCGACAACAGCGTCAATTTCTTTAGTTTCCTCTCGTTATAGTATATGAAAACGTTGCGACAACCGGCTTTTCCGGTTTCTTATCAGCAGGTTTCGCTGGAGTAATCGTATAATTCAGCTCCATGGAAGAAGTAGAATCATTAGCTTGAAGAGGAGCAGTTGTTTGAGCTGCTGCAATTGTTTGAGCAGGTGGATGAAAGTTGAAATGAATCGTCTTAAAAAATCGAATCTTCACTCCCCTGTTCTTATCCACATGGAATTTCAGCAGCGATGCCACTCTTTTAGCTTCTGCATCGCAGCCATAGCCAAGACCTTGTAGCACTTCGGTCAGGATAACCTCACCTTTGTGGTTGATAGTCAGTTTGACGCTCACATGTCCGAAAATATTATTTTTGCTTGCCTCCTCCGGAAACTTCAGGTGTTGCATGATGAATTCTTTCATTGCTGTCATTCCACCCGGATACTCAGGCATATTGAGGAAGTTCTTGTCTGTTTTAGCTTTTTTCATTGGATCAAATAATGCATGTTGCCGAAGATTGTTACAAATGTAATCAAAGTTCATACGGGAAGATTAAATCAAACCCACAAGACAATTCAATTGCAGTTTTTTTTATATATTTCATCCAAACAAAAATTGAAAGGCAGAGTTTATCAAATTGAAAATGATAACATGAAAAAACACCTGGACACTTATTTGAAAATAATTAAACAAAACAAACAACTATGAAAACCAAATTTTTACTTTTAGCTCTCATCTGTATATTAACAGCAAGCCTTTCAGCTCAAACTAAGGAGGAATTGACTGCCCAAAAAACAGAGCTGGAAACTCAGATTAATGCTTTAAAGACCCAAGTTTCCGAAATTGAAACCAAAATACAAACCGATTTCCCGGATTACGGCTGGAAAAAGGGACTGTTTGGTACCGTTGGGGCAAATCTGACAGGGTTCAATAATTGGGTTACTGCTGCTAATCCTGACTCCAGAAACATTACCATTCAGGGCAGTTTCAATGCATTTGCCAACCGGAATGAAGAAAAGTATTTTTGGAACAATTCTCTCAATTTAAACCTTGGCTGGCAAAGACTTATAAAAGATAACACCATGCCTTTGGAAGAAGAAAAAGAATTCTCACAAACAGCAGATATATTCAATATAAATTCACTTTATGGTTATAAATTAAATTCCAAATTTGCCATTTCGGGTTTGGGGGAGTACAGAACCAATCTTCTCAATAATTTCAACAATCCAGGTTACCTGGATCTTGGAGTGGGAGCTACCTGGACGCCTATAAATGATTTGATTGTTGTTTTTCACCCTCTGAACTACAATATAATTTTTGCTGATGATGAAAACATGTACCAATCTTCATTGGGTACCAAAATTCTAGCCACATATACCAGGACAATAGCCGAAAGATTCAACTGGAAATCTAATCTGAGTGCATTCGTAAGTTACAAAGATTTGGATGCCTTGTCCAACTATACCTGGACTAATGGTATTTCATTCACTGCATTCAAAGGAATTGGAATAGGAATAGAGTACGCACTGAGAATCAACAAGCAAGAAACAATTGCTAATGGATCTGACAAAACATTACAACAGTATTTTATCATAGGCTTGACATACAGTCTATGATTAAACTTTAAGATCAATAAAAAAGCCACTTGAAATCCAAGTGGCTTTTTTGCTGGCAATATCTTTTTTCAGAAACTAGCCTTTAGGCTTTCTCTGTGCTTTCATATTTTCAATATCCTGTATAAATTCTTCTGCTGAAGGTCTGTAGCCAGTCCTGCCCAAAGCATCTATTTGATAAGCTTTCTTTTCATCTTTATTTAAATGAAAAACCCAAACTGATGGATAACCTGTCACTTTAAATGCCTGTTGAAGGCCTGCATTTTGTTGCTGAATTGCCTGAGGTACTGTTTTTCTTCTCGGAAAGTCCAATTCTAAAAGAACGACATTTTTCTCTGCCCATTCGATGAATTCAGGTTTACTGAAAACAGCTGCGGTTAGCTTCTTACACCATCCACACCAATCGCTACCGGTAAAATTGGCGAGAATTGGCTTGCCAGTTTTTTGGGAAACTTCAGGCTTCGTCAATATTAACAAGCCAGCCTGGATTTTCTGCCTTATATTCTTCTTTTAGCTTCCTCCTGAGCAAAAGTAACGGATGTGAAAGCCAATAACAGGCAAAACTGATGAAGTATTTTAAAGTAGTCATATTCAAAATTTAATAAATGTGTTTTTATTTGTTGTGCTGATCATTGACGATAAAACTCAGCACAATAGTACAACTTAATTGATTAAATGTTAAAACTTGTACTCCATTTTAACTTGATATTAAAGGATTAAGCACACTTCCCGGATTTAAATTCAGGGAAGACAAACAGCCATTTTAGCTTAAAGAACAGTTTTCTTAACATTTCTCAAGCCATATTTGCAAAAATTATTGTTTATTATGTGCTGTCATTTATGTTCATAAGTTCCTTATTCTCTGATTGATGCCCCCATTTTATACTTTAGGATAATCAAAGTCTATGAAATTAGATTTCTGCTATATCTATTCAATTTAGGTGGATATAGTATTTTTGCGGCTGACAACTAAAACAGCTGCACCGAATGTCCCTCAAAAAGGATAAATATATAGATATTGAGGATGTGATTCGCAGGAAGAATCCAGGGCTCCTGAAATGGATGCCGCGCTTCATTCTACGCTATATTAAACGTGTTCTGCGTGAAGATTCAATTAATGATTTTATGGCCCGGAGAGGCGATCTGCATAATCTGGAGTTCCTGGAAAAAGTGATTGAAGATTTTGGCATCGAAGTCGAATGCATAGGGGAAGAAAACATTCCACGAACTCAGCCTGTAATTTTTGCTGCAAACCACCCTCTTGGTGGTATGGATGGGATTGTATTTATGCATGTATTAGGAAAATACAGGCAGGACATTAAATTTCTGGTCAATGATATCCTTTTGAATTTAAGGAATTTGGAAAACCTCTTTGTTCCTGTCAACAAACACGGTGCCCAGAGGAGAGAAGGTCAATCCGGTATTGAAGCTACTTATGGAGGTAGTGATGCAGTTTTAGTTTTTCCGGCTGGACTTGTTTCCAGGAAACAAAAAATGGAATCATGGATCTTGAATGGAAAAAGAGTTTCATAAGCAAAGCCAAAAAATATGAAAAGGACATTATTCCCGTATATATCGAAGGAAGAAATTCCAATTTCTTTTACAATTTCGCACGCTTCAGGACCTGGCTTGGAATAAAAACCAATATCGAAATGTTTTATCTACCCGGAGAGATGTTTGATCAAAAAGGTAAAAAAGTACGCATCCATATAGGAAAACCCATTTCTTACCAGTATTTTGACGGCTCAAAAAGTGAAAAAGAATGGGCTGAATATATGAAACAGCAGGTTTACAGTTTAGCCCCAAGACATTAGTATGGAACAAATCATTGAGCCGGTAGATAGAGCAGTTTTAAAACAAGAGCTGACTGAGGAGCGATTTCTCAGGCATACCAACAATGGAGCCAATCTTGTTTATTTAGTTAATTTCCATAATGCACCTAATGTATTGAGAGAAGTCGGTCGCCTGAGAGAAATCACATTCCGTGATGCCGGTGGAGGAACAGGACTTTCTTTGGACATTGATGAAAATGATACCTGCGAAAGGTGTTATGACCAATTAATTGCATGGAATCCTGTAGAAGAGGAAATTATTGCAGGATACAGACTAATAAGATGCGACTTTGCAGGTTATACTGAAACAGGTGAGCACAATCTGTCTACGGCCCACCTTTTTGATTTTTCTGAAACTTTCGAATCGGAATATTTACCTCATACAATTGAACTTGGAAGATCATTTGTCCAACCTAAATATCAACCCGTAAAAAATAATCGAAAAGGATTGTTCTCTCTGGATAATCTTTGGGACGGTCTTGGAGCAGTGGTAATACTGAATCCGGATATTCAGTATCTTTTTGGCAAGGTTACAATGTATTCTCATTACAATGTGGAGGCAAGAAATGCTTTGCTTTCATTTATGCACCATTATTTTCCGGATGAGAGTGTATTAGTTAGACCCATTAAAGGATTGGAGCTAAAACATGATCCAAAAGAATATAAGCAGATGTTTTTGGGTCTTGAATATAAAGCAGGGTATAAGGTCCTCAATACATTTGTGAGGGCTCGCGGAGAAAACATACCTCCCCTGATCAATACTTATATGAACCTCTCCCCTACAATGAAGACATTCGGTACAGCTATCAATAATGAATTTGGTTCAGTGGAAGAAACCGGCATTCTTATCAGAATTGCTGATATCTACGAATCCAAAAAAAGCAGGCATATTGATACTTTCGAAAGGGACAAGTATTTCAAGCAGTTAACCTGAATATAATTTCATTTTTCACGCTTAAGTTTTCCATTTACTTCAATACCAATTGAGGTAAAATTCACTTCCCATCAAAAAAAATTTGAGGGCTGGCCAACCATCTGTTTGCAAACTATCGTCCTCCATTTGTTCAGGCAGATTTTTCCTTCATTTTCAAAAGTATACCCCAGATATAGCCTTTGAATAGTCGGTTCAGGCCGGGAAAAATTTCAATAATTATTCATTTAAATCCAAAAACTATGAAAACGAAGTTTTTAATAGCTGCGCTATTCTCTGCAGTAGTGGGCACTTTTGTCTTAAGTTCCTGCAAAAAAGAAGTAGACGAACTACCGCTGAATCAAACAATTGTAGGCAAGTGGAATTTCACTTCCTTCAAACTTGACACTTCAGAATACATGGGCAATCTCATTGACAGTGCTTATATTGAATACAAAGCTACTGCCAATGGAAAAACGGAATTTACACAGTCAGTTGTTTTTGCTGATAGTGATGCAGATGTGATTAGTGGCGACTACACAGTTAATGATATTACCAAAAGTGTGACAATGACCACTGAAAGCAAAATAATAAGCAGTACTGTAACCATTAAAGATGATAAGATGGTATTCGTCAGCTCCCAGGATGGCAAACCACTAATTATCAAAGCGGAGAAAGAATGATTTGAATATTGGTCAGGAAGCAGGCGATAAGTCTGCTTCCTGTTTTTACACCCTTAAAAAATATAATATCAAATTATCCATCCGGATGAAATCGGCTAATAATGAAAAAGCTATACTTCCATATCTTATTAATAATTATAGTTCAAGGCATGCTCTGTAGTAAGGCAAATGCTCAATCCTGGATGAAAGTTGAATCCTTACCATCGATATGGATGACAGCAATCGCTGCAGATGAAAACAGACTGTGGGTAGCAGGGACAAATAAATTGTATTTCATATCAGAAAATTCGACTGAATGGGACAGCACTGAGATTATACACCCTGATTTACAATACATTTCAGATATTTTAATTTATGACAACATCATATTTGTTACCGATGAATCGAAGGGAATTTTCAAAAGTATAGATGAAGGTCAAAGCTGGGAAGATTTCAATCAGGGGCTTAGTTTTACCCATATTATAGGTGGAACAATTCGGGGTGACAGCATCTATGTGGGAACTATAGGTGAAAGCATATTTGTAAAAAATTTGAAAATGAACCTGGGCTGGAAAGCTTTTTCCTCAGGCGTCCACTGGCAAAACACAGAAAGTATTACAAATATCGGTGGAACACTTGTAGCCGGAGTGGGTTCCAATGCTACCCTGTATTTAAATAAAGATCAGGAAAATCATTGGTCCGAAATCCAATTTGCCATCTTCAATGGTTCACCCAGTGCCTTACTTGCTGTCGCAAAAGTGGATAATACATGGATAGCCGCCGGTAATTCTGGATTATATGCATCCACTGATGAAGGCCAGAACTGGGTTCAACTAAATTTACAGACAGGTTTTATCGGCCAGGCACGGCTCATTTACCATGATGAGATTATTTACGCCCATCTGGCAAAGTCTATCGGTTCAAGTAAAATTTTTTATAGCGCAGATAATGGCCTAAGCTGGAATAATTTCTCAGCACCTCTGAATGCTGGTCTCGATTTGATATTTTGGAAGGATCAAATGTGGTATGCTACTCAAAACGGTTTGTGGAAATTGGAAACAAGTACTGGGGTAGATGATTTTGAAAACTTTGGATTAAACTTTAAAACATATCCAAACCCATTTAATAATCAATTGAATATTGAAATTGAAATCAGCATTCCTGCGTATTATACGATTGCTTTACATTCTATTTCCGGTAATCAGTCCTTAATTCTTGGGGATAAATGGATGGAAGCAGGAAAACATTACTTCAACTGGAATTCAGAGGGTTCGCTTAATCCGGGAATGTATATTTTAAAAGTGTGCAGTCAAAATTCAATAAACAGCATCAAAGTATATAAATCAGAATAGGGACAGTTACTTCATATTCTTGGCTTCCTGATAAACTTTAGTCACTTCTTTGGACATCCGGTTAATACTGGTTTTAAAGGAATTGAAAGGTTGATTTTTACTCCCTTCATAAACCGGCAACGATTCTGAAAAAGCTAAAAGCTCAGAAACCCGACTGTACATATATTCTGCCCTCTGTTCAATCTTGCTTCGGGTCCAATTCCCTCGTTTGAAGCCCTGATTCCTTGCTTCCACATAATTGTTGAAATCGTCAACAATCTCATTCATCTCATCAATCCTGGCATTGAGAACGTCTAGTTGTTCATTGTAGCGTCTGTTATCAAGTTCCTGCTTGAGTCGCATGACTCTTCTTTTTGTGAGGTTATTAGGCATACCCGCATATTCAATCCGCTCTATATGTGAAGCCAGCCTGTCAAGTTCAGATTTCGATATTTCTGCCAAAACATCACTTTCAATGTCGAATTTAAGTTCAGGTTTAGTAGTAAATTTATTGGAAATAAAATCAGCATGCGAATATGGTCTGTCGAGCAATTGCCACAGCGGGTCAAATGGCATATGAGTTTTTATAAAATCCTGCGGGGTCGCCTTGTACCATTCTTCAGTGTATGAGACATAAAATTTTCCATTTTCTGTATATCCGGATGCCCAGGTCGGATCAAATAAATACCATTTATCATCCACTTTAACAGCATTCCATACGTGGCCAAATTCAGAATTAATCACTTCATTTTGTCGCACATATCCTCCGATTACAATACTTTCATAACCAAGATATTGCATCAATCCATGAAATAATTCAGCATAATGCTCACAAACTCCTTTCCCTGTTTTCAATGCATCCTGTACCAATTTAATCTTGGAAGTATACAATCCATCCTCCGGTACCATTTTTTGATCATACCGGATATTACTTGTCACCCATTTGAAAACAGATTCAACAGTGTCTTTGCTGAAATCGATATCCGCAATGACCGATGCCCACATTTTATCCTGGGATTGTCCCGAAGACAAAAAAGGCATCAATATTATTAAACAGATGTACTTCATTCTTCCCACAAAGATTTATAAATTGATCCTACCTGACTGGAAACGAATATACATAAAATAAGTGTATCAACTTATCACCGAATTTAGATTATTCAGCAATTAAAAATATGTTAAAATGATTTTTAAAAGTATGATAACCTGTATTGTTTTGAGTGGGGTTAAATTATAAATCCAATATTTTATGAAGCGCCTGATACTTACATTACCAGACCTTAAAGCCATAAACATTTAAGTCACCTGAGGTATAAATAATTGTTTGACTATATTTGCAGCATTCATTGCGTTCATATAATACAAACAATAAGTTACATGGCAGAAATAATTAGAATGCCCCGCCTGAGTGATACGATGGAGGAAGGGGTTATTATCGGGTGGTCAAAAAAAGTAGGTGATAAAGTTTCGCCGGGCGATATTCTGGCTGAGGTAGAGACAGATAAAGCCACAATGGAGTTGGAATCTTTTCATGAAGGTTACTTATTGTATATTGGAGTTAAATCAGGAGCAGTTCCAGTGGATGGCGTTATTGCTGTGATTGGTGAGAAAGGCGAAGACTTTGAGAGTGCTTTAAAAAGATCCAGTGGATCTGCGGATGAATCTAAAAAAGAGAAAAAGGAGGAAAAGCTTGATTCAAAGGAAGAAAGACCCGCTCAAGAAAACCAGGAAGCACAGGGAGACTCTAAAAACGATTCAGAAGAAGCTGGATCAGAAGAAAACGATAAAGAATCTGCTGATCAGAGAGTCAAAGCATCACCTCTCGCTAAGTCCATAGCTAAAGAAAGCGGAGTAGATCTTAACAAAATTCAGGGTTCAGGAGATCAGGGCCGAATTATAAGAAAAGATGTGGAAGCTGCTATGTCCTCCGGATCTGCAAGTCCTTCAATGGATGGAAAATCTGAAATAAAAACTCCGGCTCCATCATTTAGTATGGAAGATTCCTCCCGGGAAGTTCCTGTCAACCAAATGCGCAAAACCATTGCAAGAAGACTGGGTGAAAGCAAATTTTCTGCTCCTCATTTCTATCTAACCATGGAAATTGACATGGACAATGCTATAGCAGCAAGGGCACAACTTAATGAAATTGCAGAGCAAAAAATTTCATTCAATGATATCGTTGTTAAGGCATGTGCTGCTGCTTTGAGAAAACATCCGGCAGTTAATTCTTCGTGGTTGGGTGATAAGATTTCTTACCACCAGCATATCCATATTGGTGTTGCAGTTGGTGTAGAGGATGGATTATTAGTTCCCGTCATCAGAAATGCTGATTTTAAATCACTCTCCCAACTCAATTCTGAAATAAAAACATTGGCCGGAAAGGCAAAAGAGAAAAAATTACAGCCCGCAGAAATGCAGGGAAACACTTTTACAATATCAAACTTGGGTATGTTTGATATTGATGAATTCACTGCTATTATCAATCCACCGGATGCTTGTATTCTTGCAGTAGGATCCATCAAATCAGTTCCCGTTGTGAAAAATGGATTAATTGTCCCTGGAAATATCATGAAGGTGACACTCTCATGTGATCACAGAGTAGTCGATGGAGTAACGGGAGCAAAATTCCTGCAAACGGTTAAAGAATATATAGAAAACCCAATACGGCTGGTTCTGTAATTTTATTGCTAAAATGTAGATTTTAGAGTGTTTCATTAATTTCCCCTATGGACTTTAATGAAACACTTTATTTTTTAGACGAATCTAAAAACCAAATTTAAATTGTTAGGTGTCATACTAACTTATAAGTGATTTTGTACGTAGCTCTTAATATAACTTCTTACCTTTGTTTTTGGCTTTGCGCACAGGTCAACAGAGGCAAAATATATATTTTTGAAGGTTAGAGTGTAGAATATAGGGGATATGGGGATTGCACGATTGGTAATGATAAGTTTGTTTGTTGTTTGCGCTGGCTCGATACTGCGAAGTCAGTGTATTGCAGAAGAGCAAAACGTCAACGGAATTTCCGTATGTGAAGGTTCAAGTGGAAATCTAACAAGCACAGGTTGTACTCCAAATACGTGTCATCTTCCCTGTCAATTTGATCCGGCAACTTGCATAGTAACTGTAGTATTCAATGGTACGCATACTTTTGTATCAGATTTGCATCAGTGGTATCTGATAGGCCCCAATGGATGTGGCACATTACAATTGCATCAACACACAGGGCCGGGAATCTGCAATGGAGGTGATAACTTCAGTAATCTTACTTTTACCAACGGAGCAAATAGTGGTCCCCTCAATATATGTACACAACCAGTTCCTCTGGGTGGCACCTGGGCTATTTCCGGTTCTCTCAGTAGTATAGGCTCATGTGATATCAATGCCGCAGGTTGGGCAGTCCAGGTTTTTGATTGTATTGGTGCAGATGTTGGATTTCTTACAAGTGTAAGTATAACCTTCGCATGCCCCGGATGCAATGGAGGAATTCCGGTTAATTATGCGGTATCAGGAAACGCAGTTATAAATGACAACTCTTGTTCTACTTCTACTGCGGCAACATTGATAGTTCCGCCTTCTGTGACGCCGCAGGTAAATTGGTATAATACAGCTTTTGGTGGTGCAAGTTTAGGCTCAGGAAATACCTTCAATCCGGGAGCTTTAGCCGCAGGGGAATATACTTTTTATGCAAATTGTGAATGTCCAAGTCAAAATGACCTGTGTGGAAATTCCAGGACCCCTGTCACATATACAGTATATGATACTCCGGAAATTCTTAATACCATGGCTGAATGTCAGGGAGGCACTGTTACAATAACTGTTGAAGCTGAGACCATTGCAGGAGCACCAGCCGGATGTTTTTGGCAATATTCATTTGATGGAGGTGCAAGCTGGACTGATTCCAATGTCCTCACAGGAATCCCAGCCGGAGGACCACCCCGACAAATCAGAGTGCGAAACAGTTGCAATACTAGTTGTATGAGTCCTATTCAGCCTGTTCCTATTCCTGCCGATTGTATACTATGTCCTGATCTTAGTTTCGCCCCACCTTCGATGACTATAATAGACAGCGAATGCTCCATATTTTGCAATCTGGAAGGAGGAACCTTTATTCCTGAAATTCCTTCCTGTCCCGCTGGAGCCACTTTAATGTTTTTCAATGATCCATTCAGCACGACCGGGGGTAACCCTGCAATACCAACATACGATCAGGAATTTAGTATGACAGTTTATTATCGCTGTGTATGTGAACAAGATCCAACAACTGTGAGTCCTGTTAATTCGTCAACTACAGAACCCGGAATTTGTGATCCTCCGGTAGTTTCATTTGAAATCTCGGGACCAAATGTGATATGTGCAGGGGATGTTGTTTTGGTGACTTTCACAGGAACAGCTAATCCCGGGGCAGAATTTATTTGGGATTTTGATGGTGGAATTGCTACCTTATTAAACAGTGAGGGGCCTCATGAGGTATATTGGGATACGGGCGGTGACAAATTAATAAGCCTTTCAGTTACGCAAAATGGCTGTACAGAGACTTATAGTTTCCCTGTTGTAATTACTGAAGCCCCGGATGCAATTATTACTCAACTAGGCATTCCCTGTCCGGGGCAGCCCATCATGCTTAATGGAAGTACTTCACCAATCAATTTTAATGTTATTTATGAATGGATGGGGCCAAACGGATATAATTCCAATCAGCAAAATCTCCCGGATGCAACGGAAGAAGGGACTTATACGCTGACAGTTTACTTAAATGGATGCCCTTCATCTACTGAAACAATTGAAGTAACATTCGCCCCTGAACCTCTAATTATCATTGATGCCGCTGCCCTGGATGTCTGCGATGGCGGATCGATTACACTGACTGCCAGTGGAGCTCTCAGTTATACCTGGACCAATCTAAGTACAGGACAGAATTTAGGCAATAACTCTTCAATAAATCCAATCATTACTGAAACTACTACTTTCTTAGTTGTTGGAACCAGTTTTGAAGGATGTGAAGGGAGTGCTGAAATTACAATTTACATGATTCCTTCTCCTGTGCTGAATATTACTATGGATGGCCAACTTTGTCTTTCGTCAGATATAACACTTGAAGTTACAGGAACCGATACTTATGTATGGGAAGATGAACCTTCTAATACTTCTCCCATCAGAATTGTTAATCCGGGCGTTCCCGGAACTTATACTTATACTGTCACAGGAACTGATGCTGCCACTGGATGTACAGGAACAGAATCAATTACTTTCATTATTGATCCGGCACCGGATGCGATGATTAATCCATTTAATCCTATCGCGTGCGCAGGTGAATCACTCGTATTAAATGCCTCAGGAGGTGTAGCATATGAATGGGATCAGGGGCTGGGATCAGACGCAACTGTAGTCGTAAACCCAAGTGAAACAACAGAATATTCAGTTACAGTAACTGATAGTAATGGATGTTCGGCTGTTACATCTTCTACCGTTGAAATTGTACCACAAATCGAAGTGCCGGAAATTTTCTGTGGAATATCAACAGGATCATCTGTTTCATTCTTTTGGAATCCTGTCAACGGCGCAACAAATATCACAGTCGATATTTTAAGTGGGCACACTGGACAAATTGATGGGAATAGTATCCAATTTGATAACTTAGTAAACGGTGAATCTGTTACTATTCGGGTTACGGCAGTTGGACCATTTCCCTGCCCTGACACCTTTAGTGAATTGACTTGTACAGCTGTCCCCTGCCCTGCCATTACCGTAAATATTTTGCCTCTTAGTGATATTTGTCTCGGTCCGAATTCTCCGGCAATTACGCTGGAATCTGATGTTTCAGGGGGTGATCCCAATCTGGGCACATATGAATGGACCGGACCGGGAATTACAGATTCTGAGAATGGTATATTTGATCCGGTTCTTGCAGGAGTAGGTCAGCATCAGATCACTTTGATCTATAATGAAGAATTATGTTTCTACACAGAGTTTATTACAATCTATGTTTATCCGGTTCCTATTGCTTCTTTCACATTAGCGAATAATCCTATATGCGTTGACTCTAGTACGATTGTTACATTTACCGGAAATGTAAGCGCCAATGCTAGTTTTACCTGGGATTTTGACACAGGATCTGCTTCACCAGGCACTGGACCCGGGCCACATACTGTCTCCTGGAATAGCGGAGGAAGCAAAATCATTTCATTGAGTGTGACAGACAATGGATGCCTCTCAGCACTTTCTACCCAAAGCATACAGATAAATACTGTTCTTCCGCTTCCCGCCATTACTTGCGGTACGGCAACTACTACCAGTGTGGTTTTTGAATGGACAGATGTTGTTGGGGCTGGAGGCTATAATGTTCTTGTGCTTACTGGTCAATCGGGTAGTATCTCAGGAAATACCTTCAGTGTTGATAATTTGATGCCAGATGAATTGGTTTCTATTCAATTAGAAATAATAAGCAATAACAGCTGCGGAAATCAATTTGTAACTATGAATTGTGCTGCATTGAGTTGTCCTGCATTTATTTTACAAGCCGAACCGATCCCTGATATATGTTTGATTACGAGTTCTCCCAATGTTCCTATCGTCGTTAATTTAACCGGGAACACAGCAGGAGCAGGCAATCTTGTTTTTTCAGGACCCGGTATTGCAGCTGCAGATCAAGCTTTATTTGATCCGATTTTGGCAGGCATAGGATTGCATAATGTGACAATTACTTACGCCGAAGGTCCCTGTGAAATCATCACTATTTTGCCAGTCCAGGTATTTAGCACACCAAGTGCCTCCTTCAGTTTAAGCGAGGATACTATTTGTGTTTCGACAACATTGACAATTGAAACACTGCCAATTCATAGCAGTATGCAATTTGCCTGGGATTTTGATACTGGCTCCGCTACACCTGGAAATGGCGCCGGTCCTCACACTGTTAGTTGGTCCACTGCAGGAACGAAAACTGTAGAATTAATTATTAGCGAAAATGGCTGTAGTTCTCCTTTATTCAGTCTTCCTGTAATTGTCACCAATCCTGTCGCAGCTCCACTTATAACATGCTCGACAAATACTGAAAACATCACTTTCAGCTGGGCAGACATTCCGGGAGTTACTGGATTTGATGCTATCGTTATCACAGGTCCTTCAGGAACTTTAAGTGGTAATTCTTATGCTTTCACCGGTCTCAATCCCGGAGATGCTATCACTATAGAAGTGACTGCTTTGACAAATAATCCTTGTGGGCCTGTGAGTTCGGAGTTAACTTGCGTGGCTGAAGATTGCCCTGCTGTGCTGCTTGATTTCGAAGAAATAATGCCCATCTGTCTCTCAACAGCCACAACTCCAATAACACTGAATCTTATTGTGACTCCACAAAATCCCTCAGGGTCTGTCACATGGGTAGGACTCGGAATAACTGATACTGATACGGGCATATTTGATCCTTCAATTGCCGGGCCAGGAGTCCATGCGATTGGGTTCAGATATACAGAAGGGAATTGTTCATATACAGGCACAGGAGAAATCACGATTTATGAAACTCCAACGGCCGATTTCACAGCTTCTTCTCCTATTTGTCTTGACCAATCCTCAGTAATCACATACATTGGAAGCGGGAGCATAGGCGCGCAATTTGACTGGGACTTCAATAACGGAAATGCTATCCCGGGGTCAGGTGTTGGTCCACATGATGTTAGTTGGTCAAATAGTGGAGCCAAAACTATAAGTCTTCAAGTCACAGAAAATGGCTGTACCTCTGAACCTTTTCAGCAAACAGTTGCAGTTGTAGAGCCAATGGCTGATCCAGTCATCACTTGCGAAACTAATACTTCCAGCATTACTTTTTCATGGAATACAGATCCTATGGCAAGCGGCCAAATTATTACCCTTCTGGATGGACCTATGGGAATTCAGACAGGCAATACATATACCACGACAGGACTCACTCCCGGAATCAGCATGACTCTACAAGTAGAGTTCATAAACCCCGGACCATGCAGCAATTCGATTGCTGAACTGACCTGTATCGCACAGGATTGTGAAGATGTTGAAGTTCTCATTGATCCGGTGTCTCCCATCTGTCTGATACCTCAAAGTTCTGTTATTCAGTTGAATGCAAATATTAATCCTAATTCCGGTAACGGAGTTCTGACATGGAGTGGTGATGGCATTTCAGATCCTGCTTCAGGAAGTTTTGATCCGGGATTAAGTGGTGTTGGTTCGCATACTATTACTGCTACTTATGCAGAAGATAATTGTGTTTATGAAAGCATGGTTATCATTGAAGTAAATCCTACACCAGTCGCCTCTTTCTTATTGGAAAGTCCTGTATGTATTGGACAGGCCTCAGTTTTAACTTATACGGGAGATAGTGCAGACGGTAGTTTTGCATGGGATTTCGATAATGGAGTACCTAATACTGCAACTTCTACTATTCCTGACAATATCACCTGGGATATCCCCGGAAATAAAACAATAGAATTGATAGTCACAAAAGATGGATGTGTATCAGAACCGGCGTCGTTCGATGTGCAGGTGGATTCTCCATTACCAGCTCCGGTGATTCAATGCAACGGGACTCTCACCTCAGTAACTTTCACATGGGATCCAGTACCGGGTGCTTCTGGGTATATTATTATTGTTGATAATGGAAATGCAGACACAATTTATACTACATCTCATTTGGTAGAGCCGCTTGCAACCGGATCTTCAGTTAATTTTCAGATAGTTGCAATTGGAAATGGACCTTGCGGGAATAGCGTCCCCTCAGAAACGACTTGTGTAGCAGTAAACTGTCCGGATGTTAATATAGTTATTTTACCTGTAGACCCAATTTGCTTATCAGATGTGACCCCGGATATGACGCTGGCTGTTCAGATTTCTCCCGGTCCCGGTAATGGTTCATTTACCTGGACTGGTCCTGGAATAATTAATGCAAGCACGGGAGTTTTTAGTGCCAAACTTGCCGGTGCCGGAGAGCATTTGATTCAGGTTATTTACAGAGAAACTGCTTGCATGTATTCAAGCAGTATTACAATAAGTGTGGGACTTATACCAAGAATGGAAGTAGAAGCAAAATCTCCATCCTGTTTTGGATTCCGTGATGGTATTATTGAAATAATTTCAACATCCGGTGGTACAGCTCCCGTACAATATTCCATGAATAACGGTCCCTTTTCCGGATCAACATTGTTCTCTTCTCTTGGGGCTGGATTTTATACTTTGGTTGCAAGAGATGCTTTCGGATGCAGTACTTCACAGGAATTCACATTAGCAGAGCCTCCGAGATTATTAGTTGATTTGGGTGGAGGAATTACAGTGGATCCGGGCACTGATGTCAATATCAATGCAAATGCTACAATTCCGCCTGACAGTATTTCACAATATCTTTGGATGACGGATAGTACTGATATAAATTGTCCACTGTGTCCATCCATCAGCTTAAAAATAGAAGAACGAACCAGTGTCTCTGTTCAAATAACTGACAACCACGGTTGTACAGCTGATGATCAGATTATGATCGATATCCTCAAGAGACATAATGCTTTTGTTCCGGGAGGTTTTTCTCCAAACGGAGATGGAATCAATGATACTTTTACTCTCTATGGGGGAGAAAATATCAAAGAAATCAAATTCATGGAAATCTTTGATCGTTGGGGAGAAAGAGTATTCATCAGAAAAGAATTCCCACCGAATCTGTCAGAATATGGCTGGGATGGCTTCCATCAGAGCAAACTTATGATTCCTGCAACATTTGTTTATAGTATACAGGTTGAATTTACCGATGGAACGCTTAAGAGTTTCTATGGGGAAGTAAGTTTGATGAGGTAAAACACAAACAGCCGTTTGCACGGTTAATTGAACAGCCGGATGAGACGGGAAGGCGTAAGTAGTAAGTAGTAAGTAGTAAGTAGTAAGTAATAAGTTAACAGCAAAAGAGCCGATTGAGGCGTTAAGCAAAACTTCACACGAGTTTAGAAGTTTAGAAGGTGAGATGTTTAGTAAACAGCCAGGGTGACAGCCGGTGATTAAACACAAGTAGGGGCAAATTAAAATATGTCCTCTCTCTACAAATAAAGCCAGGTTTTTGGAAGTTTACACGCAAGTTGTGACGTAATGCCTTGCGTCTGCCCCAATATAAACAGCCATTAAAAATCACACCAGTAAACCCAGTCCATCCTGCCCGAAATTGACATTGTTATGTCAACAATTTTTACATTTTATGCTTTAAGGTGCAGGAAATAATGGCGAGGGTCCTATATTGGATCAATAGCATGAAAAATCAATACATATGACTTACAAAAGTCTGAGGGAATGTGCGAATGACCTTGAAAAAACCGGACAACTGGTTCGGATTAAGGAACAGGTCGATCCGAATCTGGATATGGCAGGAATTCATCGAAGAGTATTTGACAAAGGTGGTCCGGCGCTTCTATTTGAGAATGTAAAAGGCAGTCCTTTTCAGGCTATTTCCAATATTTATGGTACAATTGACAGGACAGAATTTATATTCAGAAATACACTCAAAAGGGTACAGAAGGTCATCGAACTTAAGGCAGATTTTTCCGATTTTTTAAAGTCGCCGCTGAAATATGCCACTACCCCTTTCACTGCATTGACAGGACTTCCAATGAAAAGTATCATGGGTAGTCCGGTCAAATATGGAAGCACTACCATAGATCAATTACCACAGATCAAATCCTGGCCAATGGACGGAGGCGCATTCATCACATTGCCACAAGTGATGAGTCAGGACCCTGAGAATAATTCCATCATGCAGTCCAATCTCGGAATGTACAGAATTCAGCTTTCGGGAAATGATTATTTGCCCAATGAAGAAATCGGACTCCACTATCAAATCCATCGTGGAATTGGGGTGCATCATGAAAAATACAATCGCCTGGGTCATCCTTTCAAAGTGAGCATATTTGTTGGTGGACCACCGTCCAATGCATTTTCTGCGATCATGCCCCTACCGGAAGGATTGTCTGAACTTACATTTGCCGGTTTGCTCAATGGGAGGAGATTTCGGTATACCAGAGAAGGTGGTTATATCATCTCTTCGGATGCGGACTTTGTGATCACAGGTGAAATATTAAAAAATCAAAAAAAGAAAGAAGGTCCATTTGGGGATCACCTGGGATATTACAGTTTGGCGCATGATTTTCCGGTTATGAAAGTCGATAAAGTCTATCACAGAAAAGATCCACTCTGGCATTTTACAGTGGTAGGCAGACCCCCTGCAGAAGATTCCAGTTTCGGGTATTTGATTCATCAATTGGTAAAGGAATTAACAGCTGTGGAATTCCCCGGTGTGAAGGAAATCAATGCAGTAGATGCGGCAGGGGTGCATCCATTGTTGGTAGCTATCGGATGGGAGCGCTATATGCCTTTCAGAGATCAGAAACCAGAAGAAATATTGACCATAGCCAACAGAATATTAGGCAGCGGGCAAACTTCACTAGCTAAGTTCCTCTGGATCGCCGCTGCCAATGATCATCCTGAGTTGAGTGCTAAAAATCTACCACAATTCTTTAAGCACATGCTGGAGAGAGTAGACTGGACAAGAGATCTGCATTTTCAAACCAAAACAACTATCGACACTTTGGATTACTCCGGATCAGGATGGAATGCTGGAAGTAAGGTAGTCATTGCAGCTTGTGGTCCGGCTATCAGAACACTATCAACTGAGATACCTACAGATCTGAAATTGACGGAAGGATTTTCCGAACCATTTATTGCACTGCCGGGTGTAATGATTATTCAAGGAATTTCCTGGAAAGATCAGACATCTGCAGAGACTGAAATAAAGCAATTGAGAGATGTATTGCAAGCTCAGAATCTAAATTCCTGGCCACTGATTGTGATTGCAGACGAAAGTCGTGTTTACGGCTGCAAATATCAATAATTTCGTCTGGGTTACATTTACAAGAGCTAATCCATCTCATGATATCCATGGCGTGGACAGCTTTACAGATCACAAGCATTGGGGATGTAAAGGGCCATTGATCATCGATGCCCGCATTAAAACACATCATGCTCCCGGACTGGAAGAAGATGATGCCAGTATCCGGAGAATTGAACACTTGTTTAAGAAAGGAGCTGTGCTGGAAGATTGGGGATAAAGATTTCAGAAATCAGATTTCAGAAATCAGATTTCAGATTGAACAGCCAGTTTATCTAGAAATGTAGTGTTTTTTTCTTAACCCTTCAGCATCTTTCCAGTCGCCAGAATTTGCCCCTTAGACACAATGCGCATCACATACAAGCCGGGAACCCAGTCGCTCAGATCCATCCACACATCTCCCTGAGGAGTTTCCCCATTGAGGGGTAGCCGGGCTATCATTTTACCATGCAGATCAAAATCTCCAGCATAGGTGATGCTACTTGCTTACTAAACTGATAATGTATGATGGCATTTTCTGAGGCTGGATTCGGATAGGCTCGAAGACTGATGCCTGCCTCTGTCGATATTTCCCAGGTACTCACGCTGATACTGTCACAGTCAGGAAAAGGACATCCCAGGCTGTCCACCTTGATCAGCCAACCGTCCTGGTTGGTGTTATAAGTCCAGCCATAGCCCCAGAAACCGCCCTTAGGATCAGATGTTATTCCCAGAATGCGATTATTGTTTTGTGGGTTGAAATACAAAAGTCTGTCCCAAACTACATTGCCATTGGGATGAATTTTAGTAAGAGATCCATATCTTATTACCCTGGCGCTATCTTCATTCACTACACCCCGGTATCCACCAATCACAATGGCCCCATCTTCCATTTCAATGGGTTTTGCAAAAAAACAATTGTTCCACTCCTGTACATAGTATTTTTCGAGGATGATGTTACCATTGGCAGGGTTGATGATAGCCAACCAGGAGTCATAATGAGTAGAGGACAGGGCAT
Source organism: Saprospiraceae bacterium (assembly GCA_016706365.1). Lineage (GTDB taxonomy): Bacteria > Bacteroidota > Bacteroidia > Chitinophagales > Saprospiraceae > SLDF01. Next base: position 26,838 of record JADJJU010000009.1, on the reverse strand, counting down.
GTCGGCAGGTAGACATTAGGATATTGCCATTTTTCAATACCTGAACATGATTGCCGTCACCATCATGGTTGGGGCCACCATACTTCTTAAGCCATTTTTGATTCCCATCCTTGTCAGTACGCACCAACATCAGATCATAATCGAATGAACTTCCCTGCCTTACCCATCCTGCGATCACATAACCACTGTCTGGAAGTTGGGCGACTGACCATGCTTCCTGATAGCCTGGGGTACCATAATTTTTTTCAAACAAAATGGTACCATCCTGGTCGTACTTTACAAGATAAAACTGGTTATATCCATTGATATAAATAATACCTGCGCCAATATAATATTCAGGATTAATATATCTAAAATCTCTCAACAACTTAGGGTATTCGTCACAATACTTAATAAATTCTGAATCATTAGTTGTATAACTATATTTCAAAAAGAATGCACAGTACTCTTCATCTCTATTCTTTAACATGGATCCCCCTAAACGTACATCACCTGAAATAGCATTTACATGTATACCACGAATATTAAAAATAATCGAGTCATATTGAAATACAATGCTATCCTGCAAATTTCCATCTTCATTTAATTTGTACAGAGTATTTCTATTCTCTAAATTCAATATTACACCATGAGATACGGTCAGGAAAAGTATGGAATCCTTCACTATCAGATTTGAAGCTATTTCTGATCCTCGCTGATCAATATTTTTATTCAGATAGACTGATTGTGCGAAGCAAAATTCACAGGTAAAGAATAGAGTATAAACTAAAAATAAAGCCGTTTTAACAGGCATCCGCTTGTATTAATCTGATTGGTAGAACAATTTGATTTCACATGAAAGTACTATCATCCATCAATGACTCATTTCAAATATATCCAAATTAGCCTTTATCTCCTAACAAATCCCCAAAAAGTACCCTGATAATCAGCACACTCCTTAATCCAATTATCTCCCGAGGCAAAAAAAAGAGCAACATAATTGCTATGCTGCTCCTTTTGAAATTCAATGTATCAGATCAAATTACATTTTCTTCCAGTTCTTTAAAGCCATTTCAACATCTTCCTTGAAGAAGAATCCGTCAGGGTTTTCATCTCCCATTTTCTTAGCTTTGGAAGCAGCTTCGTAAGCTTCTTTATTTTTACCCATTGCATTCAATACCTGAGCCTTTGTCCAGTTGTTCCACCAGTGATCAGTCAATTGAATGGATGTGCTGACATAGCCAAGGGCTTTGTCGTGGTTACCTACTTCCAGTGCATATCTTGCAGCATTGTTGTAATCTCTCCATGTATTGTTAAGGCGGTTAAGATTTGCTTCAGCCTGCTTAGTTGTATTTAATTTAACAGGAAGAGAAACTCTCACTTTTTCCCATTCCATCTGGATAGTAGCTTTGTCATTATCAAAGTCAACCACACTGTAAGCCAGTCTCTCACGATGAGGAACTGCAGTTGGTTTTACTTTTACATTCACTACATCATCAGCATCTTTTCTGTTGCCTTCTCCTGCTGTAGCTACACTATTAAGAATAAAGCTCCAGTCAGATCCGTTTCTCGGAATAATAAATACAGAGTAAGTTCCTTTTTTAACATCCTTGCCATCAATCATTACATCTTCGCTGAATGTCACCTTTGTAGATGAATTAGCGCCTGCTCTCCAAACCTGATCATAATCCAGAAGTCCTCCCCAGATCGTTCTGCCTTTCACAGCAGGGCTGGAGTAATCAATCGTGATATCCGTAAGTCCCGCAGTCTGAGTTACTACTGCTTTCAAACTTGGCTGAGGTAATGTCAATTGTGCAGAGGATGATACGTAAAGTACCAGAGCCGGTAGAATGAATAATAATTTTTTCATCATGTTGTGTTGATTTATGTAATTAAATGGTGAATATGCAATATAATAAATTTTTCTTCTAATGCCTATTTTGTAGCAGGTTGCATAGCTTTTTCAAGCCTTTCAGAAAGAACCTCATAGCTCACATAACCTCTGGCCATCAGGAAATATTCTTCCCCAACTTTGATGACAAGTGTTGGAAAACCGGTAGCGCTAAGGTCTTGTGCAAACTGAAATTCCTGCTTTGTTGCGTACTTCATTTCCTCAGAATCCATTGATTCTTTAAATGCTTTTGGATCCAGTCCAAAGCTTCCGGCAAGTTTTGCAATCCCTTCAGTATCCTCAGGTGCCATTCCATTAAAATAGACAGCCTTCTGCAATGCCGAAGCAAAAGCAACCTGATTCTGTTTGTCAAACGATTTAAAAACAGTCACGGCTACACAGAGATACCAGGAATTCATAATTGTTTTTCCTTCACCCAGCAAATCTGCCAGATAAGCTTCTCCAAATTTGACTCCGGTACTTTCTTCCACTCGTTTATAGGCAGTTTTGATATAAGGTGCCACTTCTGAAACGGGCCCTACCCTATCTTCCAATATCATTCCTCCTGAAATGACTTCAATGTCAATTTTCTCTTTCCAGTTTTCGTGAATTTTGGTAATAACAGGCGAAAATCCATAGCACCAGCCGCATAGAGGATCATAAACGTAATATAAAACTGGTTTTGACGCTGCATTAGATTGCAGGTTTCTGAAGTCTGTTCCTGAAATCAGAGATGTTTAATAAAATCAGGTAATAAAAAAATGCCATAGGAGTTAATTACAGCTCAATGTGCTAAACACTGATGCAAGTTAAGTGTTGAAATTTTCACATTTTAAAAACAAAAAAGTAAACATAATTGTAAAGGCAAACGATTATCAAACCGACGATATTTAGCCAAAACCCGCCCTTTATCATTTGATTAATACTGAAATAACCTAAGCCGTAGACAATGGCATTGGGGGGTGTCGAAATAGGCAACATAAATGCAAAACTTGCTGCAATAGTTGCAGGAAAAGCAAAGTATTCAACAGGTACTCCAAGCAAAGTAGATATTTGAATTGTTAATGGAAGAAAAAGAGATGCCAATGCGACATTTCCCATTAATTCAGTTAGGAATAGCATCAAGGCCGGTAGCAAAATTGACATTAATATCAATGATGAGCCGGAAGAATTTACCATCCAATTTGCAGCCCAGTTTACCAAGCCGGTGGATTCCATCGCCGCAGCCAGACTTAATCCTCCACCAAATAATAAAAGGATATTCCAGGGGAGATGTAAGGTATCTTCCCATTTAACGATAAAGGACTTTGTGCCAAATTTAACGGGAATAAGAAACGGCAAAACTCCTCCAAGTAATGCAATTACAGTGTCATCCAGCACTTTTGTACCGAACAGGTCATTGATTAATGATCGGAATATCCACAAGAAAACTATAAGAAGGAATATTACACCGACAATTTTTTGCGCTTTGTTAAGCTTACCCAGTTCTTTAAGTGGTTGCTCCGCCATTGCTTTAATGAGAGGGCTGTCAGCCCGATTATTAAGTGGCTTTAACTTGGCACGATAATAAAAATATAAAAAAAGAAACATTAACACAGCAATGGGAAGCGCATATCCTATCCATTGTACAAACCCAAGTTCAATACCTTTTGTGGACTCCAGGAGTCCATATAATACTGCATTAGTTGGAGTCCCTATGATTGTAGCTATTCCTCCAATACTGGAACAATATGCAATACTCAACAATAGAAAGGTGGCAAATTGAGTGCGATGTGCAGGATTTTCATCCTGGCTAAAAATTGTTTTAATCGCAGGCACAGCTATTGCCATCATCATTACTGTAGTAGCTGTATTACTCATCCACATACTCAGTAAAGCTGTCGCCAACATAAATCCAAGCAGCACCCCGGTGAAAGAACTTCCTGTCCTCTTTATAATATTCAGCGCTATTCGCTTGTGAAGATCAGTTTTTTCCAAAGATATAGCAATTAGGAAGCCTCCAAGAAAAAGAAATATAACAGGATTGGCATATTGAACAGCAGCTTCCTTTAGACTGGCGATCCCACAAACGGGAAATAATAGCAATGGAATTAAAGCTGTAACTGCAAAAGGAACCCATTCGCTAATCCAGAAAATGATCATCATAAAAGTTATTCCCAACAACTTCCAGCCCAATGGCGGAAAATCATCAGGTGGGCTGTAGAACTGAAAGAAAAGACACAAGAGAATTGCAAAAATCAAGGTGAAATATCCGCGATGTATACCCAGGAATTGCTGCATGTATTTCTCTTATAATTTAAATAATGTGGATACTTTGGGTTGCGGGTTTTTGAATAATTGGTCTTATGAAAGCAGTTTTTGCCTAAGCAAAAATCCTAACTGTTCATTTACTCTTTCCAATTCTTTGATCAAGTTTAAATTTTCCTCCCTGAGTTGATAAATCTCATATCCATTTTGAATGGTAGTTTTTAATTGCTGAGGGTCCCAGGGCTTATTAAGATAATAATAAATTTTCCCTTTATTAACTGCATCGATTACGGCCTGAAGGTCAGTATAGCCGGTCAATAAGATTCTGACAGGATCGGGATAGAGTTTGATCACCTGTTCCAAAAACTCCACTCCTGTCATCTCAGGCATCCTTTGATCGGTGATAATGATATCTACCTGTTCTTTCTTTAAAAACTCAAGACCTTCCATTCCTGAGATGGCAGTATATATCTTGAAATCATGCCGGAAAGTAGCCTTCATAGATACGAGATTATTCATCTCATCATCTACATACAATATCCGAATAGGCTTTGCTTCAGACATATATATCTTATGTACCGGCTATTTATACTTTCACTCTTAAAACTCTCACGAACATAGAGAATAATTTTGAAATAAAGCAATTATGTATGAAATAAATCTTTCATGTAGGCCATGAAATCTGTAAATGATACCGGAGTAAAATCAGCAATCAATTACATAAATCACACTGATAATATTTAAACAAATATCAAGGCTATATTCACTGTAGTAATTAAATTAAATGGTTTTCTTGCATAAAGAATCAAGCGAAAAATGTTTGTTTCACTTTTGAATAAAGACTACAGAATTAATAAAAAACAGAATTATACATATTAGATAATTCCCTTATTTGTACAATTAAATTATCTTTGGAACAGAATTTATAGCCAACAATTATATTTGGCATGAAAACTGTAATTATGATATCGGGGAATGGAAATTGACAACCTTATGCGTTCCTTTAGTTTTAGATTTTGTTCGCGGTATATTAACTTAACATGGAGCATATATTGAAGCAGAGGGCTGGACAATCTGACAGGTTATCCTGGAAGCCAATTATTTATTCTTTGGACAAAAAGATGATATCAGTTCATTTTCTGAATTGATTCGAAAAGATCCTCAGCTGCAAGTTGCTGATACATACTCCACTCAATTAAAAGACTTAATTAAAAGCAGAAATGCAACAATTCGCTGGACTCCGGAGAATTTGGAGCAGGAATTTAATAAAATCGTTTCACCTGAAAACATGTGGGTGCAGGGCAGCTGGATTTATTATCCCTGGCAAAATCGGGTAGTCCACACATTGAAAAAGAGGATTTCATTGAACTTCGTACAAATAGAAATAAGTATAAAATAACAGCTGATGAACAGGCAATTCTTTCCACAAAAACAATTGCAATTGTAGGATTGTCTGTCGGACAAAGTGTAGCCCTGACATGTGCATCAGAAAGAATTGCAGGCAGGTTTATTTTGATTGATTTCGATACCCTGGATTTGAGCAATCTTAATCGGATTCGAACAGGCATTCACAATTTAGAAGTACCGAAAGTAATCATAGCAGCCAGAGAGATCGCAGAGATTGATCCATACCTTGATATCCTTATCTGGGAAGATGGATTACATGAAAACAATCTTCCTTTATTATGCACAGGAGATCTGAAGGCAGATCTAATTTTTGATGAGTGTGATAGCATGGAGATGAAAATTATGATTCGCCAGAAAGCAAAAGAGTACATGATTCCGGTGGTGATGGACACGAGTGACAGGGGTCAGTTGGATATTGAGAGGTTTGATCTGGAGCCGGGAAGACCTATTATTCATGGTCGTCTGGAGCATCTGGATTTAAATGAAATGGATTTCAAGAACCCGGCAGACAGAATAAAAATTCTTTTATCCATTCTTGACTTTGAAGCCGCTTCATCCGAAGCAAAATATTCATTTTCTGAAATAGGCAGATCTATAAGCACATGGCCTCAGTTGGCTTCTTCAGTGGTACTTGGAGGAGCCTTATGTGCAGACATAGGCAGACGAATTTTCCTGGATAAGCATAAAGAATCCGGACGATATTTTGTAGATCTAAATCAATTGATTTAAATTACAATTATGTCCGCAAGCGCACCGGTACCAAAAATAAGACTTAGAGCTTTCAGATCAACTGACGATCCGGAGACTTGTATTAAGTTTATTGAAGGACATGCACGAGTTCTTGAATTAATAGGAATAAAAAAAGTGACTTCTTCCAATCATGATTGGATGTATAATTCTTCTTCATTTACAATAGTAGTAGAATCATTGGACAGAAGTAAAGTTTATGGGGGCGCCCGTATTCAGGCAGCTGACAGGAGGACTCCGCTACCAATAGAGGATGCTACAGGGTACATGGACCCTAAAATTTACTCCATAGTTGACAACCTGACAAATGATGGGACCAGTGAATTATGCGGACTTTGGAACTCAAGAGAAGTGGCCGGAATGGGGGTCGGAGCTTTCTTTGCCACAAAAGCAGGAGTAGTTATTTCTGAGCAAGTCGGAATAAAGTCTATTTTTGCACTTTGCGCGCCTACCACTGTTAGATTTGCAAATAAAGTCGGATGCGTTATTTATGATGAGGTCGGTAACGAGGGTACATTTTATTATCCTAAACTTGACCTTCTGGCTACAGTGGTATTGCTTAAAAATACGGAGACACTTGAGGATGCTGACGAATATGAAAGAGATTCCATTTTGTATCTCAGAAAGAATCTTCATACTGTCATGTTGGAAAAAATTCCCGGTCGCAACTTCGAAGTTGAAATCGAATACGACCTAAAGTTACATAATGTGAGTACTCATGAATTTAAATTGCCTAAACTTTAAATCAACAATTCTTTTGTGTTGGTTTTACATGCAGGCAATGTTTGCATTTGGCCAAACCATCTCAGATGATACCCCGTTTTTTGTACTGAATCAGGATCGCATCAATACCATGATCAGCCAAAAGACAAGGGTTTGTTACGATGCTGATGAAAGCATGACTCCCATTGAGGTGCTCAATTCCTGTAATTTCAGTGTAAACACAAGCGAAGCAGTTTCACTTCCCTTTGTCAAAAAACCTGTCTGGATAAATATAGCCATCCAAAATCAGACCAATCAGAGCAATCTGATTCTTGAAGTTTTAAATGCTCAGGTAGACAGCATTTCCTTGTATCGAATTTCCGGAGACAGAGCTGTACTTCTGGGAGTCCAGGGTGACTGGATCGCTCCGGTGAAAGGTCAAATTATCCACAATAATCCAAGATTTCAGCTGGAATTTCCAAAGGACAGTATTTATCAGTTTATGTTTAAAGTGTATTCTAAGGAAAACATTGTAGTCCCCATCAGGATTGGAACAGATGATTCTATTAATAATAGCAACTATCGGCTCAACTTATTCTTTGGTATCTATTTCGGTATCATGCTGGTCATGTTTTTCTACAACTTTTTTCTTTTCATTACCATCAAGGATAACAGCTATTTATACTATGTTATTTATATACTCTTCTTTGGATTGGCACAAGCAGGGCTTGCAGGATACCTGAGAATATTACTCTGGCCTACGATGCCGGATTTTCATCAGTTTAGTATTGTTTTCTTTTCCGGAATTGCGGGCTTTGGAGCTATTGGTTTCACTCAGAATTTCTTACAGTTGAAGGAGAAATTGCCCTTGATTAATAAGATCCTGAACATCTATTATCTCATATATGCATCCGCAATCATTTCTATGCTACTCGGTTTTCCACTGGCCAGTTATTGGTTTCTGGATTTCGGAGGACTGACAATAGGAATATTCGCTCTTGGATTTTCGAGCTATCTGGCCCTTTGGAAGAAAGACAGAAGTGCCCGGTTTTTCCTTTTTGCCTGGATATTCTTTATAGCCGGAATCATCGTTTTTGTATTGAGAAATTTTGGGTTTTTCACATTCAATCTCCTCACAGATAATTCTCTGCAAATAGGCTCAGCATTGGAAGCTGTACTGCTTTCTGTTGCGTTAGCTGACAGAATCAATATTCTCAAAAGAGAAAAAGAGAAATCCCAGGCTGAAGCATTGATGATCTCGACTGAAAACGAAAGAATCATCCGTGAGCAAAATGTAATTTTGGAAACAAAAGTTGAGGAGCGCACAAAAGAATTGAGCCATGCAAACTTAGACCTTGAATACACCTTAAATAACCTGAGAGAAACGCAGACTCAACTCGTCGAAGCTGAAAAAATGGCATCCCTCGGACAATTGACAGCAGGTGTCGCTCATGAAATCAATAACCCAATCAACTTTGTCAGTTCCAATATCAAACCTTTGAAAAGGGATGTTGATGATTTGCTTAGTATCATTGCTGCATATGATCAGAAGGCTCCTGCAGATGTAGTTGCGGAGATTGATAAAATGAAAGAAGAGCTTGAATTTGATTATCTGAATGAAGAAATTACTATGCTTCTGAAAGGAATGGCAGAAGGAGCTAACAGAACTGTAGAGATCGTAAAAAGCTTAAGAAATTTTTCAAGGCTCGATGAGCAGGATTTGAAAAAAGCTTTTGTTCATGAAGGTATTGACTCAACGTTGGTATTGTTAAATAGTGCAATGGGGGGAGTGATTGAAATCACGAAATATTACGATGAGTTGCCTGAAATCGATTGTTATCCGGGCAAACTTAACCAGGTATTCATGAACATTTTGTCAAATTCACTGTATGCTCTTAAAGGCAAATACGGCAATGTTTCAGGAGGAAAAATCACTATACATGCCAAAAATTTTGAGAATCATATTGAAATTGAATTTATGGATAATGGCCCCGGAATTCCGGAAGATGTCAGAAACAGAATATTTGATCCATTTTACACAACAAAACCGGTAGGAGAAGGTACCGGGCTGGGACTATCTATAGTTTACAAAATAATTGAAAGTCATAAAGGTCATATTACCGTCGATAGTGAACCCGGAGAATGGACTAAATTTACAATCAAATTACCTAAACTAACACATGACAATATCAGCTGATAAGGTAAAGGTACTTTACCTTGATGATGAGCAGAACAATTTGCAAGCATTCAAAGCAGTTTTTCGCCGGGAATATGAAGTTTTCCTGGCACTTACACCTGAAGAAGCTTACCAGCATCTCAATGCTAATCAAATTGAAGTGGTTGTTTCGGATCAGCGTATGCCGATTCAGTCAGGTACTGATTTTTTTAATGACCTGGTCCACACGCATCCTGATCCCATAAGAATTCTCCTGACAGGTTTTGTAGATATTCAGGCGGTCATTGACGCAATCAACAAAGGATCTGTCTACAGATTCCTTACTAAGCCCTGGAACGAAAATGAAGTTAGAAACTCCATCGAAAATGCAAAAGATATTTTCCGTACACGTAAGGAATTAGATGTAAAAACGGTAGAGCTACAAAAAGCTTATGATGAATTAGATCAATTCGTGTACAGTGCTTCCCACGATCTCAGGTCTCCTCTTACAACTCTGAAGGGCATAATGAATGTTGCGAAAATGGAAGGAGAGAAACAAGGTGAATACATGGACATGATCGAACAAGTCGTAGACAAAATGGATCAGTATGTTCTAAATATTATAAATTACTACCGGGGCAACAGACTGGAGATTGTAGAAGAATCTGTCAATTTAAGTGAACTTTTTGAAGATCTGATCCAGGAAATAAAATTTCATCCTGACGCCAAAGATGTAAAGTTTGAGTTCGATTTACAAACTGATAAGGAAATAGTAAGTGATAAACTTAAGCTGCACCTGATATTTAGGAATCTTATTCAAAATGCAGTTAAATATCAACGCCCGGATGAAGTAAATAAGTCTATTCAAATAAGATCCTATTATAAAGATGGCAAAACATGTTTTGAAATTGTAGACAATGGGTCAGGAATTGAGGAATCGATGAGGATAAAACTATTTGATATGTTTAAAAGATCTCATCACCCAAAATCAGGAATGGGATTGGGACTTTTTATTGTTCATCAGTGTGTAAATAAGTTGGGGGGTGAAATATATTATGAAACTACCATAGGAGAAGGAACTTCTTTTTATGTATATTTACCCACCCTAAGCCCATCATGATGAGTTTTCCTTTTATAGTTATTGATGACAACCCTGTAGATTTAATGATAATAGAAAAATTATTATCTATAGGCGGAGTTACGCAAAATATCAGAAAGTTTACAAAAGGAACAGAAGCTATTGTATATATTGACGAGCAGGCCTCCGGGGTTGATCATACAGTGATTCTATTGGATATGATGATGCCTGAAATGGATGGATTTGCGTTCTTAGATAAGTTTGAAAATCTGCCCACCGAAACTAAAAAGAGGTACTCAATTTACATGCTTTCTTCCTCCATTGACCCAAAAGACATCCGCAGGGCAGGGCAAAATATTAACCTCAATGGCTTTATAAATAAACCACTGGATGTCGAAGCGCTAAAAGTAACGATAGCAAGCCTCAGTTTATAAGAATTGTTTCCTAATTATTCTTTTGATTTAGGGGTGACCGACTTCAATTCTTCCGGATGAGCGATGTCAATGTTCTCAAATGCAGCTTCCATGATTTTCAAATCGAGAAAACTTTGCAATTCTTGCTCATTTAATTCCCTTCCTAGGTTCCTCAAAGCTTCAGTCTGAATCTCACTAATCTCTTTTTCCACTTATAATTAATATTAGGTGTTGTATAAGTATGCCGCTAACCCCTTATTGAATACACAAATATATTGCATTTGAATCAATCCAGCGAAATTTTCTTTTCAATTCCACGATAAGCAGATTTGTATGCAAAACGCTTCCTCAGAAAATCATTGTATCCATTCCCATGCAGATCGATAAGCACCATGCTTTTCTACATATTCCAGGAATGCCTGATAAAATGCATCATTGCCAATCGTAGCACTATCGCCTATAATTACCAAATGTTTTCTCGCTCTGGTCATCGCCACATTCATCCTGCGATAATCTTTTAAAAAGCCAATCTCCATAGAATCATTGGACCGGACAAGGGAGATATAAATTATATCCCGCTCCTGCCCCTGAAAAGAATCAATAGTCTGAACGTTTACAGGAAAAGGAAAAGTAACATCTTCTTCCAACTCATCCTTGATAAAGTGGACCTGGGCCTTATAGGGTGATAGAATTCCTACATTGGGTTGAGTGACAAAATTTTGATGTAACAAAGGATCCAAATGCTCTCTCAAAATTAGATATTCATCTTTATTGAAATAACTTCTGGTTTCAGGATTTATGGATTCAGTAAATCCGCATCCCGCTGTATCAATGAAGGTAATGACTGCATCAGTGTCGTGATTGAATAGAGGCAATACATGATCCGCAACAGACTCATGAGCTTTCAATGCTCCTTTATAAAACCATTGATTTGAAAAACCCATTATGACATTATTCATTCGGTACTGAGTATCTAATAAATGTAATGGTCTTTCATTCTTTATGGCCAAATCCAAAAGTGTTTCAGACAGTCCCAGTCTTGCAGCCTGTATCGATTTAACAGTTGGTGGCAACTGGAAAGGGTCTCCAGCCAGAATAACCCTTTCCGACTTAAGAATAGGTATCCAGGAAGCAGCTTGTAAGGCCTGAGATGCCTCATCAATAATGCATGTTTTAAATTGAAGATCACGAATCGGTCTTGAGTTTGCTCCTGTAAAAGTGCAGGTAATGACTCTCGATTGCTCAACAATTTTTTGAACTACTCTTTCTTCCAGATCCTTAGCCCAATCACTCAATTCCCTGGCTTCATTTTTTAACCTCTTACGCTGTTGGCGCTCCTCATACCCAAAACTTCGTTTGTACTGCTGGGACAGCTTTCGATATTCATCAGCCTGTAATCTTACCTTTTTGATTTGTTTAGAATCAGGATCAGATAAAACCTGGGATTCAAGACTACATTCCAATATTTCAGGATCAATTCGCGAAAGATGCCCCAAACGAACCACGGGAATTTCTTCAGCATGAATCAAAGCAGTCAGTAAATCCACTGCCGCATTGCTGGGTGCTGTCACTAAAACTTGCTTTTCATCCTTTAATAACTGCCTGATCAACTGAATCAGGGTGGTTGTTTTGCCTGTACCGGGAGGACCATGAATGATACTTACTCCCTCAGATACCAAAGCAAAATTAACAGCGGTATTCTGGGATTCATTTAAGCTGCCTGATAAGGGAATGATATTCTTTGGCTGAATTGCCGGGAATTTTTCGTTGAAGCCGTAAAAATATTTTAATGCTGTGTATAAAGGATCTGATGGTTTAAGTGCCATCACTTTTTTCATGGCAGCCTGCATATCTTTGAAGGTTTGCTCATCGTGGAGTAAATCCATTCCCAATTTGCCTTCAAGGAGTTCATCCGGAACTTCATCAGCATGCAGAAAAACTTTTGCCTGCCTTTTTTGAATATAATGGATAATGCCTTTTACAGCAGTGAGTTCCTTTCCATTTTGCATAGAAAATAATCTGACAGTTTTGCCGGATTGCATCTGATCTTCCTTCACCTGAGATTCCTGCCTTTCAACTATTATAAAAGGAATTTCACCCAATGCATACCCATTGGCTTTTACACTCAAAGGGTACCATGTAAATCCATCACGTACTCTTTCCAACACATGCTTATTCGTAAGCAAAGACTGAAACAAAGCTTGTTGCTCCTGACGCTCAATGTCCATTGCTTTTAACCAATTCCGGATATAATCCTGAATGTATTCATCCATTTGAGTTAATATTCATTCGTGGCATGGTAAATGGCAGAGTAACACCGCGCTCTATTTATTGTTTATTGTCACTGAAGCCATTCCGGAAGTAAATCTAATCATTCAATCACAATTGAAATGCTCATCAGAAATAAGTAAATCTATTGAATAACGTATATTAATGCGACATTTGAATCCCTTTATAAGAATCAAAATGATACCATTAGCTGAAAGAATGCGTCCTGCTACATTGGATGATTTTGTTGGACAATCGCACCTGGTAGGCAGAGATGGCCCTCTTCGAAAGGCACTTGAACAAGCCAGAATCCATTCCATGATATTTTGGGGACCTCCCGGAGTGGGTAAAACTACTCTGGCACAGATTCTGGCAACTCAATCAGGAAGAATATTCTATACAATAAGTGCTGTCAATTCTGGAGTTAAAGATGTCAGAGAAATACTTGAAAAGGCAGAAAAACAGAAATTCTTTGATCGCCCCTCGCCTATTTTATTCATTGACGAAATTCATAGATTCAGCAAATCTCAACAGGATTCACTGTTGGGCGCAGTGGAAAAAGGAATTGTTACCCTAATCGGTGCCACAACAGAAAATCCATCATTTGAAGTTATCCAGGCATTGTTGTCCCGCTGCCAGGTATATATTCTCCAGCCTTTAACTACTGAGGATTTGGATCTTATGATTTCAAATGCAATAACAAAGGATGAAAATCTGAAAAGGCGTTCCATAGAAATTGTGGAAAGTAATGCCTTAAAATTGTATAGCAGTGGAGATGGAAGAAAGCTATATAACGCCCTGGAAATTGTAGTAGAATCTACGCCCGGAGGATGAGAAGGTCATTATTACAGACGAAACTGTAGGCAGTATCATTCAATCCAGAATTGCATTTTTTGATAAAAATGCTGACATGCATTATGATATCATTTCTGCGTTCATTAAATCTATGCGTGGAAGTGATCCGAATGCTGCAGTGTATTATCTTGCAAGAATGCTGGAGGGTGGAGAGGATGTGAAATTTATTGCAAGGCGAATGGTCATCCTTGCAAGTGAAGATATAGGCCTTGCTAATCCTAATGCTCTGTTACTTGCCACCTCCTGTTTCCAGGGTGTACAGATGATTGGTATGCCTGAAGCAAGAATTTTGCTTTCACAAACAGCCATATACCTTGCTACCTCTCCTAAGAGTAATGCTTCTTATCTGGCAATCAATAAAGCCATTGACCTCGTCAAAAAGCGTCCTACCGATCCGGTACCCCTCCATCTTCGCAATGCCCCAACCGGATTAATGAAAGATCTTGGTTATGGAAAATCTTATCAATACTCACACGATTATAATCAGAACTTCGTCATTCAGGAATACCTTCCGGATGAATTATCGGGAACAAGTTTTTATCAACCCGGAAAAAATGTAGCAGAAGAAAAAATCAGAATCCACCTCAAAGAATTGTGGAAAGATAAATATGGGTTTTGAAAGATAGAGCTGATTGAGTTATGGGGTGTGAGTAATATATGAGGAGTTTGGGAAGATTGGGCGGATTGAGGTTTTGAGGGTGAGTATTTTGTGGAGAGTTTGGGGAGATTGAGAAGATTGAGGTTGTGGGTGAGAGTAAGTTGTTGAGAGTTTGAGAAGATTGAGAAGATTGAGATGATTGATATGAATGGTGGGGTTATTGAGTTTGAGAAGATTGAAAGAGATTGCCAGGAATGAGATTCATGGAAAAATTAAGATTATGTGTCACAGAATTTAAGTTTAGGACTCCTGCTCCAACAAACCCAGCAATTGAGGAATTACTAGCTGACCGGTTTGATAACCTGCTTTATAGATTTCATCTAACTTATTAAAATTGAACATATTGTTCTTTTGCAATCCTTGTACTTCGATGTGCAAATCACAAAGAGGAATATCATCCTGCTGGTTTCTCCAAAGTGACATTTCAAATGTACGGGCCGCTATACTGATGAGACTTCGAAGCTGATCCGTTTGCATCTGATTCCTGGGCATTAGATTCACACCAATCAGCAAATCACATTCATCGCGAATTATGCTTGCAGGAAGATTTTTCATAGCACCTCCATCCATATAAAGTTGTCCCTCAATCTCTATTGGTTCGAAAACCATAGGAATAGCACATGAAGCTGCCACATAATTGAGTAAATCCCCTTCAGATTTCACCTCTAATTTTCCGGTATTCATATTGGTCATTGTGATGTACAAAGGAATTTTCATACTCTCAAAGCCAATACCCGGCATAAACTCAGCTAATCGTTTTTTTAAATATTCGTGTGAAGCAAACCCCATCAGGGGCCAGGCGAAGCTAATGACTTTATACAGGTTGCTCGTTTTGACAAATTTGAGCATTTCATCTGCGGGACAGCCGGCTGCATATAATGTTCCAATGATAGAGCCAACACTAGTGCCGGCTACCACCTCTGCGGAGATTCCATGCTCCTCCATCACTTTTATAATTCCAATATGCGCTAAACCTCTTAAGCCTCCGCCGGAAAGGGCAAGTCCAATTTTTTTGTTGCTCATTCTCCCTTATTTGAAATTTGAATTACTTTTTGTCTTCTTCCATGCAAATTAAGAATAAAAAAAGCCCGAAAGCAATATGATTAGCTGACGGGCTTTAGTTTTTTATAATAATGAATGGCCTACTTCTGTATCACGACTTTTTTTGTGATCATCTGATTTTCAGCCCCGATTATTTGCAATAAATATGTGCCGGCAGGATACTTATTTACTTCCAGCCATTGATTCTGCTGAGAGGACATATCTTTAAATTCGATTAATACTCCAAAAATATTATACAGCTCGACTCTCTGTAGTGGTATCTGACTAGCAATATAAATTCTATCATTTGTTGGCGTTGGATAAACACTAACCTGGGAATCAAATACCAGATCCTGCACATTTGTCATCAAATCAAAATCCGCAGCATATCTTGGAAGTATTTGATATCCGTCATTATAAGGAGGAACATTGGAGTTGGTACTGAATTGTCCGCCAATACCGACAAGGTCAAAAGTTCCGACAGGAGCCTCCGTAAAGCCAGTATTCACATTTCTTGCTATTCTCATCGTGAAATTATCCGTACCATTCGTCACAGTGACATTAAATCCACCCGGAGCATTCGTCCACTGGGATGGATCTACGATTGTTAAAGAAACTAACTGCACTAATCTGCTCTCAGTTTGCTCATTAAGTTCGTCAATAAGAATAGGGTCCAAAAGTGTATTGCCTGAGCCCAAAATCTCTATCTCAGAAATATTTAATTGCAGTAAGCCTCTGAATTGCTCAACAACACCTCTCACCTTCACAAGATCCCCTTCTTCCGGGCTTAAAAGTGCTGTGTTGGTGCTAAATAATCCAATACCATCGCCCTGATCATTTATCATAGTATATTGAAGCCCTGTTTCTCTCTGATTTACACCGTAGATTATTCCTTCGACATAAGCTTCTACTCCCAATGAATCTGCAACTCCTTCGGAGTTTATACCACGAATTTGACCAATCGTATAAGTAGGAATATCTACCACATCACTCATTACTGTCACAGTTCCCTGCATCAAACCTGAATGAAAATCACATCTGTAATTATACACTCCGGCGATTTCGAAAGTGTGTTCCAGAGTCCAGTTGCCGCTTGCAGGATTACCACTGGTAAATGATTCAGGATTAGATGGAAATGTAGCTTGAGTTCCATTTACATTATGTGTGCCGCCGGTGTTCATCCATAATACAGTCTCACCGACATTGATGGTAATGTCAGCCGGCGTAAAAAAGAAATCGCCCACCATAACAGTTACATCCGGCACTGATACACAAACTGAGGTATTGGCGGATCCGGGGCTTGCAAAAACTGCTTTCCCAGCATGTGTGATTCCTGTATTATTCGTAGATGGTCCCCAATTGTCCACGTCATTGATTGGATTCGCAGGATCACATAATTCCAAACTTGCGCCATTACCATCTGCTTCAGCATACCAGCCTCCAGCTGCATTGGAATAAGTTACAGAAGAGACTACAGTACCCTGTGGATCAGCAAGAGAAATTGGCTCTCCTCCATTATTAAGGGCTGAGCTCATTTCCATTTGAAAGACAGTAGCACTGTTACCAAAAACACTCTGAAATGCACTAAGTTTGACGGCAATCACGACATACTCTCCAACTCCAAGTGTAAAGTCTGCAAATGTAAAGTTGATGCCCTGTGCAAATGTCCAACCTTGTAGTTGTATGGGTTGAGAACCCACATTTTGTAATTCAATGTATTCAAGAGAATCTATGTTTGATTCTGGAGGATTATACATAATTTCAGATATAACTATTTGAGAATGTGCATTTAGCGCCAAAATAAATAGTATTGCAAAGAGGTAAATTTTTTTCATAGCTAGGTTTATTTAAAACAATTACGATCTAAAAATAAAAAAAGTAAGCCACATTAGCGACTTACTTTCTTTATTTAAGGGTTAAATTTAATTAGCTATATAGTTAGAACATATATCTCAATCCAACCTGAGCACCCCATGTCGAAGTTGAAGCAATTAAATTTCTATAAGTTTCAGTGGCCAAAGCACCACTTACTCTTGCCATACGATAATTAGGCTGATTGTCAGCGCCAATACTTGCAACTTCCAGGATGGCCCCGTTATTGTAATTGGTAATTTTTCTGATTCCCCAATCTGAATTAATCATATTTCCAACGTTCAGGATGTCAAAGCTTATTCTAAGAGTATTTCTTCTTCCTCCTATATTAGCAAATAGATCTTGCTGAATGCTAAAATCAAATCTGTGGTAGAATGGCAGGGTAGCACCATTTCTTTCTGCATACTTACCCTGATTAGCACTTAAGTAATCATCCTGAGCAATGTATGCAAAAAATGCATCTGATTGCTGCTGAGCAGTAAACAGGACATTTCCGCTTGAAACCACGTCAACAAAACGAATTTCAGAAGGATTTGCAGGGATATAAATCAGATCTGCGTTGTTTCCATCTCTGTTTAAATCATTGGTAGTTCTGTAAGAATATCTATTAGGAGAAGCTCCTACATATACAAGATTGAATGTAGTTGCCAAATTTTTCAAATACTCAACAGAATATGTCAAAGCACCCACGACTCTGTGAGGTACTGCAAATTCAGAGACAGTAAGATCAAGATCATTTTGACCTCTGACTGCCAGGTTATTGGTCCATGCTGATGCAGCTTGTGAACCCGGGTTACCTGATATATCAAATGCAGCCATGTATGTATAAGCCAAAGACCCGGACAAGCCTCTTACAAATGGTCTTTCCAACCCTATTGTAAATGCATATGAACTACCCTGATCTGTGTTATCCAGAATCATCGCTTCGGAGATACCAGAATTTACTCTGCGCTCAGCTGAAGTTGCTGCAAATAATGGTCTCGTGTCAGATCCTGACAAATTTCCTATCGGTGCTGCTTGGTTAGAATTTCTCTGATAAATTGCTACTAAATCTTTAGTGTATATACCTTCAAGTGTTAGCACAGTACTGAATGGAAGTTTAACGTCAAAACCTAAATTTGTTCTCCAAACTTGCGGCATTTTGAAATCCTGGTCGATTGCAGCAATAGACCCGGGAGCACTCTCACCTGCATTTTGAGGGAATTTTGATACATGCGCTGCAGGATTTGAATTAAAATTCAATCCCAAATCTGCGATCGTTTGGGCATTCGTCACCTCAACTGTATTTTGTAGCATACCAGAGTTGGTAGGAAGGTTTGTAAACCAAACCCAAGGAAGACGGCCTGTAAAAATACCCGTTCCACCTCTCACTTGAAGGCTTCTGTCGCCCTTCACATCATAATTAAAACCTACCCTTGGCGAAAATAATGGTTTCGCATTTGGCCAGGACATAACTATTTTTTCATTATTTCCATCAGGATCTCTGAACGTGAGTGCTTCCACTGCCGGGTTTACAAGAGTTTTCTCAAGGAAAAATGGTTGATCAACCCTCAAACCCAATGTTAATTTAAAGTTTGGATTAACAAAGTATTCATCCTGAACATAAAGACCGCCTAATCCAAATTTCAACTCAGCATATGGCTCTTCCCCATTTGGTAGTAAGGAATAAGTAAGACCGAAAGCTGTAGGTAAACTTCCATTAATGAAGTCATCTACTGAATTAAATCTGTAGTAGCTGGTTCCATATCTTCTAAAGCTATTACCAAATGTCATAAAGTCAAAATTAAGACCCGCCGTAATTGTATGCTTACCCATAAAATAGGTAAAGTTTTCTGTGATAGTTAAGACGTCATTTAGTACATCATTTTTAAAAGAAAATAACTCGTAACCCAATGACATATAAGCATCTCCTCCTTCCCAAATATCAACAAATGGGAAAATATCACTGTTACTTGTTCTTTTATCCTGAATTCTTGTCCCAGTCACTAAGATTTGATTCGCAGCCTTACCACCCATCAAAGTACTGTTTAATTCAGCTGTAATTGATCTTACACTATTTTCAAACCCATAATTTGCATTTTCAAATGCAAAAGAATTTAGTGAAATTCTGCTTGACGCAGCACGTGGGTTAGGAGCAGAAGTCGCATTAACTGTCTGGTCATTAGAAGAAACCACTTCATTGTACCTGATAGTAAACTTATGGGAATTGCTGATATTCCAGTCAAGTCTGGCTAATGCTTTATAATTTTTAGTATTAAAATTATTTGCATAATCAGAAATTCTTCCTGGATTGTAATTATAAGTAGTGCCCAGGAAATCAGATACCCGTTGCATGTCTGCTACAGTAGTTCTGGAGATATCCGTTCCTGTGCTTCCATCAGTGCTAGGTCTGAATGCTATACCCGGAAAAGTAGTATTCTCATACTCACCATTGATAAAGAAGAATAACTTATCCTTGATGATTGGACCACCAAGTCTTGCACCAAATACAGTACTGGTAGTTTTAGCAGCAGTTTGTAATGTATCTTCTCCCACTTTGCGACCGTTGAATGACTGGTCTCTGTAAAATGCATATACTGAGCCGCTTAAAGTGTTGTTACCGCTTCTTGTAACTGCATTAATACCTGCACCTGTAAAGTTAGATTGTCTTACATCATAAGGTGCAATATTCACCTGAACCTCTTCAATTGCATCCAGGGAAATTGGTTGTGCATCACCACCTGGGAGACCGGAAGAACTTAAACCAAAGTTATTATTAAAATTTGCACCGTCAATAGTGATATTATTATAACGGCCATCTCTACCTGCAAATGATCCACCATTACCTGCTTGAGGAGATAATCTGGTAAAATCATTAATACTTCTTGAAATCGTAGGCAATGTATTCAACTGTCTCGAAGAAAGGTTTTTGGAAGCACCTGTTTTTTGTGAAGTAAGGTTGGGATCATTGATAGCAACAATCTCAACTACTCCAAGGTCAATGCTTGCATCCACCATGCTCAGGTTTAAGGCATATATTTCACCCAGAGATAGAAATACATTCTGAACCGGATCACTTTTGAAACCTACAAATGAAGTAGTAATTTCATAAGGCCCCCCTACTCTCATATTAGATATTGCATACCTTCCATCATTTTGGGCAGCTGCAATATAAACAGTACCTGATGGTAAATGCTTTGCCTCAATAATAGCACCTACTAAAGGTTCGCCATTATTGTCTTTTACTGTACCGGACATATTACTCGAAGTAACCTGTGCCTGTACCTGGAACATTGTCCCAAGTAATAAAACTGCAAAAAGTAAAATTCTGCTTTTCATAGATAACGCTTTTAAATTTGGTGCAAATAACTGCACATTGGGTGAAGGAAACTAAATTCTAATATTATCTTAATATTAATTTATATTAAGTCGACCTCTATTATATTGAAGTCAAATGTATATGTTATATTCCTATATGACAAGAATTTCCTATCAAATATGTATTAAATTCAATACTATATTCTAATACACATCGTTACGCTTGTTGAATAGGACTAAAGATTATGTCAAAATTGCACAGAGAGTGCATAAGTCAAGATACCGGATTATATGTACATCCTTAAAAATCAGAAGCCTTAATGGTCCGGCTCCATAAAATATCCCCCTGGGTGTTGCAAATATTCATACTTAAAACTCTTTCTTTCCTTGGGCCCTCAACGCTAATGTAAGCAAAGTTTTTTTCCCGAACTACTGTTCCTTCCACCCGATGCGCATTTTTTTCAGTATCGTATTGAGAAGAAGCTGATCCCGATGTCAATGGCGAGGTTGTTAAATCATAGATTGGAACTTTGCCAGCTGCCTGGATTAGACTCAATTCAGTGAAATGTCTATCCCCCGTCAAAAATATAACGCCTTTAATTTCATTGTCCTGAATAAATTGAATCAAGTCTTGTCTTTCATCCGGTGCTGCCAGAACGAAGTTTTCCTTTTCTTCAGAAGCAGACAAAAACATAGATCCAACACAAACAAATTTAAAAGGCGCAAAACTTGATGCAAGTGCATCTTTTACCCACTCCAGCTGAGTTTTGCCAAGCACCTCCCGTTGATCTGATTTCCTTTCATTGGGTGTTTTATTGAATCGATCATCCAACAGGAAAAAATCACAATCAGCCCATTGAAATTGATTTGTAATACCGCCCCCACTTCAGCACTGAAAGGTGGATTGGCCCAAAATCGATCAAAATAAGATTTTGCCATGCCTTTATTCTTAAATCCGCGATCACTATTATTGGGTCCAAAATCATGATCATCCCATATTGCATAATGATGTACATTTGCTAATAATGGCTGCAACTCCGGCAAAGATCTTGTATGTGTGTATCTTTTCTCAAATCCGCTGGATGTCATCCAGTCTACTTCCCTCAGGTATATATTGTCACCCAGCCATACCATGAATCCGGGCTTTTTATTTTGAATTGCATTAAAAATCTCAAATCCTCCACCATATGGCTTACCCGGACGGTCATACTGCTCTTCATTTACATAAAAACAACTTCCCGCTACAAATGAAAATGCCGGGGGATCAGTTCTCCATTGCCACAAACTTTGAGTTTGAAATTCCTGAAGAAAATCTGTTTTTAATTCCTTTCCATCGATCTCAATGGCGTACCCATAAATATTCCCCGGCACGACATCATCAGCTATAAATTTTACAACATAGGATTCTGACTGAAGTGCAATCTGTGCCTCCGTGTACAATTTAATCCCCGCATTTGATTTGGGCCAATATACCAGCCTGACTTTTGATGTAGATTTTAACTGTATCCAAACCATTACTTCCCGCATTTCAGAGTATCCCAGCATTGGACCCGATTGAATTTGTTCTCTCTGTGCATTTGCGATTAAGGACGTTCCCAGAATTAAAAGGAGTAACAATATCTGTTTCATACAATTAGAATTTGAACCGAAGGAAATGAAAATTGATCACAAACTAAGTATTCAAATGTAAAGTAATTATCAATTCTGGCTGGGTTTCTTCTGCGAATTCACTTGATTAAAGGGGATTGCCCGTTTGAAGGGTGACTTTTTTTCATTGCTGAGCAATGAAAAAGTGACGTTTTTCATGGGACAAGCCATGAAAAGTGACGTCTGAAATAAATTGGCTGCATTGCAACCAATTTATTTCGGAGGTGACGTATCGAATGAGCGATCGATTACCCAATTAACCGATCCCTGATTTTTAATCTAACATTCTATGTGGAGAAAGGGCGAATGACAATTCACACAACGCGCATGCCATCTCATGCTGCTTCCGACTAAACGCCTCTAAGTCTTTCCACCTTACCGAGGCTGTTTACGGCTGTTTCCGATTAAACGCTTCACCGCTTTAACGAGGCTGTTCCCCGGCTATTTACATCTCCTCATCTCCTCCTGACCCGGCTTCTCCTTCTCAGGAAGAAATATCTCAGCCATCATGCATCTGGCACTTCCACCTCCGTATTTTTCAATAGTATAAATAGGGACATGCAAAATCTGAGTGAATGAACGAATCGTTTCAATTTGGTCTGCTCTCAGAGCATTAAATGCCTGTTCAGACATGATCAGATATGTTTCGCCGGTTTCATTGCGGACCTGTAGCATATTGCCAGCAAATGAATTCATCTGAGCCAAAGATATCGGTATGACTTCCTTCCCGGTCTTCTCAAACATGTAAAGCAGTTCCTCTTTTTCCTGACTATCCGGGATGCTATCCATGCAGATGACAACAAAATCCTCTCCCAGAGCCATCATCACATTTGTATGGTATATTTGTTTACCTTCTCCATCAACGGCATGAAAAACTGCTTTTTGATAACCCATGTTTTCGCAAAAAGTATTCAATAAGAAATTATCAGTTCGGGGGCTGAGACATGCATAAGCGATTTTATAAACTCTGTCCAGGATCAGGCTGCCGGTACCTTCCAAAAAGATATCTGATCTTTCAGCCTGCTCCATGTAAAATCGCTTGCTCAGCTCAAAATCTTTACTCAGTTCATAAATAATATCATCTCTTCTTTCAAGTCTCCTGACTTCAGCCTGCATGGGATAAGTCACAATGCTTCCATCCTCATGAAATGTAATCCAGTTATTGGGAAAAACGGCATCGGGCTTTACAGGTGAGATCGTATCGTCAATGACATGTACCTTTATACCTCTTGTTCTGAGATCGTTGACAAATGTGTCAAACTCAACAATTGCCTTTTCCTTTATAAAATCTGGATCCTCGGAATCATCAAATGTTTGAAATGCATTGCTTTCTGCAGTTTCAGTATTGAATCCAAAATTTGCCGGCCTTACCATCATGATATGATGTGTCGTTTGAAGAGCTCTGGATGCCATATTAATTTATAATTTTTTGTCGCATCGCTTCCTGCTTAAGCTTATTTGAAAGTTCCTCTCCCAGAAAAGAATCTATTAAATAATGCACCAGATAAATGACCGGAGTCAGGGCAATTGCGATTGCAAACTTATAAAAATAATTTACTAATCCGATTGCCAATACTAAACTAAGACTCCAATCAGCACCAATATAGAATGCAATAAATAAAACAACAAAACTATCGATGAGCTGAGATATAAGCGTTGATCCGGTTGCTCTCAACCAAATCTTTTTCTCACCTGTCCATTTTTTAATCTTATGGAAAATAAAAACATCCAGGATCTGACCAACTAAAAATGCAACTAATGATCCTATTATTATCCATAATCCCTGATTAAATACCAGGCGGAATGCATAATTATAATCACTTACTTTAGAGCGGATAGCATCCTGTTCAGCCTGAGGAAGACCCGGATTGATGTGAGATTCGGGCCAAAAATCTGCGGGGGTCAATCTAATACCTATAAAAACAATAAAGAAGGCATAAATAATTAAAACAATAGCGAGATTGGATAAAAATCTTACTCCCTTTACTCCAAAGTATTCGTTAATGATATCAGTCATTACAAAAACTACGGGCCAGAGAAGCACTCCTGTTGTCAGGTTGAATGAAAGCCCTTCAAATCCAAGGATATTTAAATTCAAAGGACTTATTCCCAAAGTTTTTTCCAGGGAAAATATTTTCACACCGATGAACTCTGCCACCAAAGCATTGGTAATAAAAATAGCGCCAAGTATGAGAAATAGTCTGATTGGCTTTTGTCCTGTAATATTGAGCATATTCTGAATTTGAGCCCTAAAGTAAGAAGATTGCTTGAGATTTAGGAAGATTGAAAAGATTGATGGTTTGAGCTATTGGTTAGTGTTAGAGTGTGGAAAGATTGATAGGATTGAGGTTTGAGAATGGAGTTTGAGCTTAGGGTGTGGCAAGATTGATGGGATTGATGTTTAAGACTTCTTAACTCCGTATCTCATCAACTTTCATGACAGGTAACGATTAACCGATTTCCAGATTAAATGGTTGCTTCAAACAGGCATATTCCCCTCATGGTAATATGTTGCTTGCAACGTATCTACAGCAGCTGCAAAATGGGGTTATGTTTTGAATCGTTTTAATTGGCTGATCTACTGACTTTTATTAAACTCCTCAACTTCTAAAATCTTTGGCTGTTCAGACTTTTCCCCTCCTTTGCCTTTTTCCTTTTTCCTTTTTCCTTTTGCCTTTTTCCTTTTTCCTTTTGCCTTCTAAATTCTAATTTCTAAATTCTACCTTTGTATTATGATCCCATTCAAAAAACACGTCCTCAAAAATGGAATGACACTGATATTCCATGAAGACCGTTCCACTCCTATTATTGCCGTAAATATTACTTATAAAACCGGCTCCAGAAATGAAAATCCTGAGCAGACAGGATTGGCTCATTTATTTGAGCACCTGATGTTTGGTGGGTCTCGACATGTAAAAGATTTTGATACTCCCATTCAAAATGCAGGTGGTGAAAACAATGCATTCACTAATAATGATATCACCAGCTTTCATTGTATGATGCCTGCTGAAAACATAGATACTGCTCTTTGGCTGGAATCGGATCGAATGGCAGATTTACATTTGACTCAGAAAAAACTGGACAATCAAAAAAGTGTGGTTATCGAGGAATTCAAGGAAACCTGTCTCAACGAGCCCTATGGTGATGTATGGCATTTACTTTCGGCTCTCGTTTATAAGCAGCATCCATACAGATGGCCTGTTATCGATTGATTCCTGAGCATATTAGCTCAGTCACTGGAAGATGCTCAGACATTTTACAAAACATTTTATCAACCTGCCAATGCAGGTAATGACTATAGCAGGTCCTATTGGTTTTCAGGAGGCTTTGGAAAAATGTCAGTACTGGTTTGAAGACATTCCATCCACTCCATTACATCAGAAAGACTTGCCCAGAGAGGCTCCGCAAACGGAAAAACGACATTTAGTGATTGAGGGCAATGTGCCTTCAGATGCTATTTATATGGCATTCCCAATGTCTGATCGATTGTCGCCGGAGTATTACACCACTGATTTATTGTCCGATGTCCTTTCGAATGGCCGCTCCAGCAGGTTGTATCAGAGACTACAGAAGGAAAAAGAACTTTTCAATAGTATAGATGCTTACATAACTGGATATGCTGATCCCGGAATTTTCATCATAGAGGGAAGATTAAATTCTGGAGTTACTCATGAACAGGCGGAAGCTGCAATCTGGGAAGAACTTCAGGAACTACATCATTCATTGATCTCTGATGATGAATTACAAAAACTCAAAAACAAGACAGAGAGTACAATCACATTTCAGGAGTGTAATGTGATGACCAAAGCTATCAACTTGAGCTTGTTTGAGTCTCTTGGTGACGCTGATCTCATTAACCGGGAAGTGGCCATGTATCAATCAATACAAGCGGAAGATTTGCAGGCCTATGCGAGGGAATTGTTTGTTCCGGAGAAAGCTTCAGTGCTTTATTACAGACGTAGTCCGGATGCAGATGCGGAGGAGGAGTAAAGATTGTTGTGTGGGGGGAGAGTTAAGGGTTTTGGGTGCGGGAAGATTGGTAAAGATTGGTGTTAGTGTTAAGGGTGTGAGATATATGTGTGGGAAGATTGATGGAGATAGATGTGAGAGTGAGGGATCGTGGTTGGAGTGTGAGAAGATTGAGAGGATTGAGGTGTGGAGAATTTTTGTGGAGTTTGGAAGATTGTAGGCTGAAAGAGTTATCACCAATATTGATATGGCAGGTTATGGAGAATTATAATTGGATTGAGTATAAAATTAGTGTGAGGGAAAGGCTAAGAGTATTTTCTTTGTCCATCCTATCTTTATCTGAAAAAATTCCTGAACACCAACGCGGAAGAGTAATCAATTATCAAATTACAAAATCCGGAACTTCAATGTATGCCAATTTTCGTGCTGCACTGAGAGCTCGTTCAAAAGCTGAATTTTTCAGCAAATTATCAATAGTTGTAGAAGAGGCGGATGAAACAGAAATGTGGCTGGATTTACTCATAGCATCTGCAATTTTGCCTGAAGAATCTCTAAAAGACATTCACAATGAATGCATTGAATTAATGAAAGTTCTATCTCAAATGCGGAAAA
>JADJJU010000008.1 GCA_016706365.1 Saprospiraceae bacterium | reverse complement strand
GCTGCCAGCTTACATTTCCTAATTAAAAACAATAAAATTGAATAAAGAAACTTATACTCAGCTCCTAAGGGGGTTATGGTTTTGAGCATTAATCAGGAACTTTTTAAAATCAGAATAAACGGAAATCAAAATCCCCTAAACCGCTTTATTGATTTATTTCTTATTCTCTCCCTTTTCCTCACACAATGCCATAAATAGCTCTAACACTTCAGGAATATGCTTTCCCCAGAACTTCCAATCATGCTTGCCCTGAACTTCATGATATTCATAAGCAATTCCTTTTTGGCGTAATACTTCTGTGAGCTCTCTGTGAACAGGAAGAAAATTCTTAAAATGATCCTGGATGCCATGCACAAAATAATAATAAGGTACAGTTTCAGGATTCAGGTTTTGGGCAAAATCGGGAGGATACAATTTCTGATAAGTGGTAGAATCAGGTGGCCCGAACACATCTCACAGAATTTTAATCAAAGGATTCATTTCGCTCGAATCAATAGGCTCGTAATTTCTCCCCGGCACTGCAATAGCTCCACTTAGGCTGGCTGCTAACAAAAACCGTTCAGGCTGAAGTGATGCCAGGTAAAAAGCACCATATCCACCCATCGACAAGCCGGCAATTCCTTGACGGGCAGTATCCACAGAATATTTTTTCTCAACATAATCACTCAGGTCCTCAAGAATGTAATCTGCATACTTTTGTGATGGATTACTTATTGAATTGACGTAAAAGGAATTTCCTGCATCCGGCATGACTATGATCATAGGAAGATCTTTGCAATCTCCTGAAGCCTGGTATTTTCGGTCCAGTTTTTATAATCACCCCAGGCTCCGTGCAAAAGATACAGTATAGGTAGCGGACCATCAGCTTTCTCGGGAACAAGGATGTAAATTTTTTTATGAGCATCAATGGAAGGAGAGTACAAACTGTCCAGGATTAGCTTTTGCTGAGCTACAGAAGAAATGGATAATCCCAATAATGAAAAATAGAGTACAAATCTTGTAATCATGGTGTAGCATATTTGTAAAAAGCAATTGCTCAAATATACGCAATGCGCTATATGTGAAAGCCTTTCTGAGTTCAATGATCAATTTATGAAATTGAAATCATCCTTCAGGTTGTTTTTCATTGAAAAAGCTTAAAATTGGGAGCTGAACAATCATAAGCTTGTCTATTATGCTCAAATATTTCATATACCTACTCCTAATTTCTCAAACCTTTTTCCTCTCTGCTCAGACAAGAGAAATTAAAGAACTGCAGTCCTGGAAATTCTCCAAAGGCGACTTTGCATCTGCATTCAAAGCTGATTTCGACGATGCCTCCTGGGAATCAGTTAAAGTCCCGCACGACTGGGCTATCTATGGACCATTCGATAAAGAAATTGACAAGCAGGTAGTCAAAATCGAACAAAACAATGAAAAAGTCGCCACTGAAAAAACCGGGCGCACAGGTGCTTTGCCCTTCATAGGAACTGCCTGGTACCGGACAAAGGTTTCAATTCCGGTAAATGCGATGGACAAGCAAATTTTTCTGTCCTTCGATGGAGCGATGAGCAATGCAGTGGTTTATGTGAATGGATACAAGATTGGGAACTGGCCTTATGGATACAGTTATTTTTATTTTGATCTTTCTGATGTTTTAGAAACCGGAAAGGAAAATGTAATTGCAGTTCGGTTGGAAAATCAGGCATTTTCTTCCCGCTGGTATCCGGGGGCCGGGCTTTATCGTAAAGTGAGGTTAATCACCAAAGACAAGGAACATTTTCAGCATTGGGGGCATTTTATAACAACTCCATTTATTTCCGGAGAGAAAGCAAAAGTCAATATCCGTTCAAAAGTAAGTGGCAATAATCTGCGTATTAAGACCATCATCAGGAATGCCGAAGGCCAGATTGTTGCAGAAAGTGAAGGCAAAGAAAGATATTCAGATGAAATTGAACAAGTCATATCTGTTAAGCAACCAAAACTCTGGAGTCCTGAAAATCCATACTTGTACACAGCTGAAATGAAGCTGTTTCAGGGAGACATTCTAAAGGATGAGGAGACTATAAAATTCGGAATACGTGAGATCAAATATTCTCCGGAGAAGGGATTTGAATTGAATGGCAAAACAACCAAATTCAAAGGTGTCTGCCTGCATCATGACCTTGGCCCTATCGGTTCTGCCATTAACAAAGCTGCACTGAGACGGCAATTGACAATCCTAAAAGATTTGGGTTGCAATGCAGTCCGGTCTTCCCATAATATGCCCTCCATAGAACAATTGGAGCTCTGTGATGAAATGGGATTTCTGTTTCTGGCAGAGAGTTTTGATGAGTGGAAAAAGCCCAAAGTCCAAAATGGTTACAATCAGTTTTTTGATGAATGGGCAGAAAAGGATGTGGTAAATCTTATCCATGCCACCAGAAATCACCCCTGCATTGTGATGTGGAGTGCAGGAAATGAGGTGCCGGATCAATGGGGAAGCGAAGGGGTCAAAAGATTGAAATGGCTGCAGGACATTTTCCACAGAGAGGATCCTACAAGACCGGTTACAGTGGGAATGGATCAGGTAAAAGCTGTTATGGAAAGTGGATTCGGGGCGATTCTGGATGTTCCGGGTCTGAATTACAGGACGCACTTGTATGATGAAGCCTATGAAAAATTTCCTCAGGGAATTTTATTGGGCTCAGAAACGGCATCTACTGTAAGCTCAAGAGGCATTTACAAATTCCCGGTGGATACTGCAGCTGGAAAAGTATACGATGATTTGCAATGCTCTTCCTATGACCTTGAATATTGCTGGTGGTCCAATCTTCCTGAAGATGATTTTGTGCTGCAGGACGATAAGCCCTGGGTGATTGGGGAATTTGTCTGGACCGGATTTGATTATCTGGGAGAACCTACTCCTTATGATGATTACTGGCCTTCGCGGAGTTCATATTTTGGGATAAGTGATCTTGCAGGCTTGCCAAAGGACAGATATTATCTGTACCGAAGTCGATGGAATAAAGAGGATGAAACTTTGCACATACTTCCCCACTGGAACTGGGAAGGTAGGGAAGGGCAGACCACTCCGGTATTTGTGTACACCAATTATCCCGGCGCCGAATTGTTTATCAATGGCAAAAGCCAGGGGATTCAGAAAAAGAGCAATATATCCAAACTCCGTCGATACAGACTCATGTGGATGGATACAAAATATGAACCGGGAACAGTGAAAGTAGTTGCCTATGACGACAAGGGCAAAGCTGTAGCTGAAAAGTCTGTTGTCACAGCCGGAAAACCACATCATATCATCCTTGAAGCCGACAGACAAAGTATTAAGGCCGATGGCGAGGACATCAGTTTTGTGACAGCTACTATTGTTGACAAAAAAGGAAACCCATGTCATACAGCAACCAATAGCCTGGACTTTAATGTAAGCGGAAAAGGAAGTTTCCGGGCTGCTTGTAATGGTGATGCCACTTCTTTGGAGATGTTTCATGAGCCCCGAATGAAGGCATTCAGCGGAAAGCTAGTCATATTGGTACAGTCTACTTCAGAGCCGGGAGAGATGGAATTGACTGTAAGCGCTAAAGGCCTCAAGTCCGGAAAAATGAAAATATCAGCTGTGAAATAGAAAGAACCTACGCTGCAAGGCCTATGAAAATTCAAACCCTGTAGAAATTGTGTGAAATCGCGGCCAAAACAAACACCATAGCGGGGCAAAAGGTCATAATAACAGTTAAATCTTAAATGTTGTATATTTCTGAAAATAAAATCAAACACATGAATAACCTTCTCGAAATGTTACAAGGACAACTCAGCGGACAATTGATCCCAGAATTAAGCAAACAAGTGAATGCTCCGGAAGAGCAGACAGCAGCAGCAGCAAATGGTATTTTGTCAACGCTTGTTGGGGCTCTTTCAAAAAATGCTTCTACAGCTGAAGGTGCGGCATCTCTAAAAAATGCTTTGGATAAAGACCATGATGGGAGTCTTCTGGATAATGTAATGGATCTGGTAAATGGTGGAGATAATGTCAATCAAAGAGCTTCCAATGGAGCAGGAATTGTGGGACATATTTTTGGAGATAAAGCCGGAACTGTTGTAGACGGAATCAGCAAAAGTACAGGAATGGACACAAGTTCTGTTAGCGCCATGCTTACCAAACTTGCACCTGTAGTAATGGCTACTTTGGGTAAAGTGAAATCACAAAATCAATTAGATGAAAAGGGACTCACCGATCTGCTCAGGGGCACTGTAGATAAAAATGCAGATGAGAATCCTCTTATGAAAATGGCCACCCAAGTTCTGGATAAAGATGGAGATGGATCAATCATGGATGATTTGGGAGACATTGGAAAGAAGCTATTGGGCGGATTTTTCAAAAAGTAATTAAATCAATTGGAGCCCACAGGCTTTCCGCTTCATTTTCTCAAAATTCCAATTTTAAGGGAATAAATTAATTCAATTTATTCCCTTATTTTTTTCAGACCATCTAAATAAAACTTAACCGCCCAATTAGGATATTTGCCCCTCATGTAAGGACCCCAAAGCGGAACACTTCCCGGGATAGCTCCTTTCAATTGCGGGTCAAACTTTCCTTCTTTTTGATCTCGAAGAATAGCCTTCATCAGCTTATTGCCCAGTTCTGAGTATTTGTTTTCTCCTGTTATATCAAACATCCTGAATGCTATCAAACTGCATTGCGCCTGACCGGTGACGCAACGGTACTGATAATTTCCATCCCACTCAGTATCATAATCTCCGGCAAGGAATGGACTCTTGATTATCTCAGATTCTAATTTCTGCAAAAACACTTTACAATTTTCTATCCAATCATTCATTTGCCATAAGTCAGCCAATTCGAGAAAGCCTCTCCAGGAATATGCAATCGTATGGGTAAAAGCGCGATCTTTTGCATTAAAACCCCAGGCAAGAACTGCTCCATTGTCTTTTATTTTCTCACTTAATTTCAGAGCGATGGCTTTTAACTTTTGCTCCAATAATTCATCTTTCAGATATCTGCTGAGAAGTGTAAAACCCCAAATAGCCCTGCTATAATAGGAAGCTGATCTCTCCGCAAATTGTACGGGATTGATCAGTTGTTTGCCGGCCCAAATTGCCAGATCAGCTAATGCATCTTCCCGTATCTCGTCAAATTTTCTCTCTTGTAATCTTACCAAACCAAATGCAATCATCCCACTGTTAAAGAAACTTGGAGTCTGACTCCCGGCAAGCAAAGCTGGAAAGGACCCATCAGCTAACTGCTGTGTAAGCAACCAATTGCCACACTCAAATGCATAGTCCTCTAGTTGAAGTGAAGGAAAATACGGATGGTAATCCAGCAAAGTCTCAATAATATATCCGGTGGTTTCAGGATAACCCAAATGCCAGCCACTAACAGGATATCGCCATCTTGAAAATATATGTGAAGACCCTTTTCGCTCAGTAGCATCAATGCTCCGAATCAGCCAGCCCAAACCTGCCGTAGCTCTCCTTTGCCATTCCTCCGTTGATATAATCTGACTGTTGTCCATGTATGGACAAATGTACTTATTTTGATCATGTAACGCGTTTCAGTATATACAAACCGTATACTTCATAGCCGTACAAAAACAAATTTTCTTTTCCTTTTGAATGAGGATCTCATAATTTACACAAGATCTGCAGGAATCCCAGAATGCAGGATCTTTGGGTAACTGAGCATATGTAACCGGTTGAAAGCCCAGTTCTGAATTAATTTTCAATACAGCCTGACTAGATGTTAATCCAAAGATTTTAGCCCCGGGAAACATTTCTTTGCTTAGACGAAAAATCGATTTTTTTATCATTCTTGCCAAGCCACTTTGCCGGAACTCAGATGCAACAATAAGTCCTGAATTGGATACAAATTCTTCATTATCCCAGGGCTCTATAAATGAGAATCCGGCCCATACTCCTGAAGAACTGAATGCTATTATTGCCTTGCCTTCCAGCATTTTTTGCTGAATATAACCAACACTCCTTTTAGCAATTCCAATACCCCGCTTCAAGGCAGACCTTTCCATTTCCTGGCAAATGAATGCAGCAAATCCGATGTGAATTGCATTGGCTACCATGACATCAAATGACAAATCCTTATTTTCATTTGATAGGGGTAAGATGGCGGTTAAGATTGCATTCATAATATTGATGTAATCAAAATGGATAATGAAATGTGACAAGACAGAAATCCTCTAACACAACCAAAGAAATATAGAATTGGGGATATATAGAATGACCTGCAAATCAATTAATCAATACTTAATACTCCCGAAACAATAGCCTTCAGAAACACCTTAAAAATTTTGTTTGTATATAACCACAATATGAAATAATATGTAAATTTATTGTTTCAAGTAAAGGCACTTGATAGTCAGCTAGTACTCCGAACTTTGGAATGCAGGGTAAGAAAATAGGCGGAATTTCTTAGAGGAGAAATCGGAATAATAGCGCGGGAAGCTTATTCAATGATTTTAAATAAAGCGTATGAAAACCCTGAAAAAAGCCCTCTTATTAATTGTATTACTTTTGATTTTGGTAGTAGGTGGTGCCGCAGTTTATGTCAATACTATGTTGCCCAACGTCGGTGATCCTGCTGACTTGAAAGTAGAAAGTACCCCTGAAAAGGTCGAATATGGCAAATACCTGGCATGGCATGTATTTCAATGTATTGACTGTCATTCTCAAAGAGATTTTACCTTATATTCCGGCCCTCCTAAACCCGGAACTGAAGCGGCAGGGGGTGAAAAATTTGATCAGGCAATGGGTTTTCCCGGTGTATTTTATTCCAGAAATATTACTCCCGCCGGCATTGGTGATTGGACCGATGGTGAATTATTCAGACTGATTACCACAGGAGTAAAAAGAGATGGTGAGCCTATTTTCCCGGTTATGCCATACCACAATTATGGTAAAATGGCCCCTGAGGACATCGAAGCTGTAATTGCATATTTGCGTACTTTAGAACCCAAAGACGGAAAATTCCCTGAATCAAAAGCGGATTTCCCTTTTAACTTCATACTTCGCACCATGCCCGTGGCTGCCTCACCTATGAAAAAGCCGGATCCTTCAGACGAACTTGCTTATGGAGAATATATGTTTATTGCAGCTTCGTGTGGAGAATGTCATACAAAATTTGAAAAAGGCGAAATGGTGGGTCCTCTATGCGGAGGCGGAAGAGAATTTGGATTTCCAGACGGCAGCATCCTAAGGACTCCAAATATCACTTCAGATATGACAGGAATTGGGGCCTGGACTGAAGAGATGTTTATCGATAAATTTAAATCATATTCCCCTTCAACATATACTCCTCCAAAAGTAGAACCAGGCACGATGCAAACAATAATGCCCTGGATGATGTATGCAGATATGGAAGAATCGGATCTCGCTTCTATCTACAAATATCTCAGGACGATCCCTAAAGCGGATAATACTGTAGAGCGGTATACTCCTCCAAAAGGGTAAGAAACAGCTCGTTGGCTTTTAGCTGTTAGCTTTTGGCAATTGGCGAACAGTCGAAAAAAGTTGCTTATTCCTACTCAACATCTTCTTAATCACACGACGATGGTCCGGGTCTCCTGACCCGGATTAAAAACGCACACTCAATACTCACTCTCTCCACAAGCTGGCGTCTCCAGACGCTGTGTTACAAAGTTTCGGACATAGTAAAACAGCTACGCCTGCCGAACTAGTGGCTTAGGAGATATTTGGAGGGATGGTTATATAAATTTGCCAATTTAAATGTCAAATTCAAGTACAGACTTGATATTGAAGATTCATTTCTTGCTGCCGAAAACGAAAAATTTGCAAATTATTTTGGCCTTTGGTGAACAGCCGGTGAGAAGATGCTCTTCATAACTCAAAACCTCCTTAATAACTCGACGATGGTCCGGGTCTCCTGACCCGGATTAAAGACCAACAACCCCTCACCACAGTTGGGCAAAGCTTCGCATAAGGGACACAGCCATATTTGCAGAACAAGTGGCTAAAGAGACACTTGTAGCGCAGTGAGTAAAGCGAACCTCGCTATTACTTTTTCAGGGTCTGTCCCCTGAAAAAACATCACCTTTTAAGCCGAAGGTGCAAAAAACATCACCGCTTCCAGTAATTCCTTAATTCTGAACAATCAATTTCTTAATTGCCACCCCGGCATTCGTCTGAATTCTTACAAAATATACGCCGCCCGGAATTCTATCAATTGCCACATTGAAATTATTCATTGTGTCAATGACTTGTTTTTGAAGAATTGAGCCATTCATATGGATGATCTCAACAGAAGATGCAAGCAGATTTCCATTCAATTTGAATGAAACCCGATCATTAGCCGGATTAGGGAATAACAGGATATTAGAATGAAGTTCAATGTTATTTGTTCCTACCATTTCATCAACAATTATCACAATTGAATCAGTTTTGATACAGCTTCCATTAATGGCATAAAGTATTACAAGATACTCTCCTACTTCTGTATAAGTGTGACCAGGATTTTCATCATCGGAGCCCGTTCCGTCACCAAAACTCCATTCATACCTGTCAGCTCCTTCACTTTCGTTTGTGAATGAGACTCTTGGATCTACATTAATATTCACATGAACAGAGGAAGCTGTAAAAGATGCGACAGGTGCCTCATCTCCGGCTTCTATCTCGAATTGCAAAACTCTGGTGCATCCCTGTTCGTTGGTAACTGTAACAGAATACTGCCCTGCACAAAGACTGTCGGCAGCAGGCCCGTTAGAAATATTTTCAGACCAAACATATGTATTCGATTGGCTTCCCTGTATGACGATGCGACCATCACATTCATTAAAGCATTTTTCATCTATTACATCGAATTCAACATTAAATTCAGATTGCATTTCTATTCTGAATTCTCTGACTCTTTGGCAACCATTTTGATCCACAACAGTCACAACATATACTCCGGCTTCTAGATTGCATATAGTAGTTGTATCTGATTGTCCTGTACTCCATGTAATTATATATGGAGCTGTTCCACCTGCCGGATTAATGGATGCACAGCCTGTTTCTTCATTGCAACCGATATGGTCCAGCGTCAGATTCAGGTCAATAAAAGTACCCTCAATTAAAAAAGCTGTATCAGCAGAACATCCATTTCCATCTGTAACCGTAAGGCGATATTCCCCCGGGCATAAATTATCTTCATTTGGAGATTCAGAACCATTGCTCCAGTTATAGGAAAACGGCTCAGTACCGCTTACTGAAGTAATAATAACTCCACTGCATTCATCAGAGCATTCTCCATGAGTAATATCAGCAGTAATGATTAATGGGGCAAATGGAAATATTGTAAACTCAAAAGTACTGCTACAACCATTAGCATCCTCAACGGACACGGAATGTTCTCCTACAGGAAGCTCGCATACTGACAATGTATCGCTTTGTCCGGTGCTCCAGGTTATGATATATGGCTCTTCCCCTCCATTTATAAATAATTGCGCACAAGCACTTGAGTCTGCACAATTGATATCCAATTCCATTTCCAGAATAATGGCATCATTTTGTTCTATTTCGATTGCCCTGTCAGCAACGCAACCTGCGGCATCTGTAACAATGACGAAAAATGAGGGGGCATAACACAAATTAGAAATGATGTCTGTAGTAGCTCCATTAGACCATAGGTAGTTGTATGGCGCAGTTCCTCCTGTCACAATTGCAAGAAGTTCTCCGGTACAATTATTAGTGCAGGAAAATTCCCCGGTTTGGGAGATGGAAACTTCAGGAGTATCGCCCACAGTAATGTAGTCTGTGATGGTTATACTTTCTGTATTTTGACCATTTGAAATCTGAAGGGTAACAGCATATGTTCCAGGGAAATTATAAGTAACATTAGGATTTTGATTATCAGACATCTCCGGTGACCCTCCGGGAAATGTCCATATCCAGGATGTAGGATCTCCTGTACTACTGTCTTCAAATTGTACAGACTGGCCCCTGCAAATGTTTTGAGAAGAAGATGCAAAAGAAGGAACCAAAGTTTGACCTTCGATGCAGAAATTATGAATAGCTTCCTCTCCAAAATCTCCATTCGGAGCCGTCATTTCAAAGAGTACATTTCCTTCTGCATCCAACATAAAATAGTTTCCATCCACATTACATTCGTTGTATTGACTACCGAATAATCCATCACCAAAAGAGTCAATAATAACAAATGTATAACATCCTTCGGCAAGACAAATTTCCCGTTCTATGGTTTCACCTCCTGAAATATCTTCATATGGGCCGCCCTCTGCTATAATATTACCATTAATATCGGCGATACCCCATGCAATTTCTGTCCCAAAGCAATCAGTCATAAGAGTAAACACAGTCTCTTCTCCATCTTCTACTACAGTCAGATTGAAATCCAATGTATTATTTAAGGGATTTTCATCCTGCAATCCATTGGGATCCAACACATTCATTGTCAGTTGATTCAAACCAGCCGGGAAATCAAATGCAGGTAATTCAATAGTAATTATATCTCCTGATTCCAGCGATCCTGTCCATGGAAATTCCAGTAATAAATTTGCTCCATTTCGAACTTCGATTTGCATTTGAGTTATGGTGACAGATCCCAGATTTCGAATTCTTGGCTGTAGTTCAATCGCAGATGTGCAGGAAGGCGAGGATGGATTACCGGCACTGAGCAAGGTCACATCGATAGCTGCATTGGATAATGCGGGATCATAACCCTCCAAAATCATCAATTCAGTATTATTTGGATCCAACCAGTCTCTAAGTCTGGTACTGGCACTACTTCCATTCCATGAAATTCCAAACCTTCCATAAACATCATGTTCCCCATTATTTTGGGTAGAATTGCTGCTGATACATGCAGCAAGACCTCCGAAAAGTTGTCCAATAATTCTGCCTGCCGGGTCAAAAAGCGGCGAGCCGGATGATCCCGGTTCGGTGACTCCATGTTCCCACTCGTTTATTCTCCACACTTGGGCGGCACCATCTGTTGTCTTAGTAGGTGCATTGTCATCTCTGCAAATTTTCTTTATATCTCCTGCCGGGTGGTGGATTCCTAATGTGAATGAAGGCGCAATATCAGTTCTGTCCCAGCCCGCAAAATATACTCCCCATTCTGCAGGAATATTGTCATTTAATTCTACCAGTGCAAAATCAGATCCTTCACTGCTTGCCCGAAGAGTAGAGGTAAATGTGGATTGAAAATATGGCCCGTCCCCACTTGGAATATTTGATGCACAAGATGGTGCCGTGCTATGCCAGTTGAATCTAAATACCCAGTTGGATGGATTACCAAGACAATGATCCGCCGTAAGAAAGAAAGGTCTTCCATCTCCTGCTGTATTATTGATCAGCGCTCCGGAACACCCAGAATTTCCATTGACTATTATCATGCCTACTGAACGGATTTGATTGTTCCAGCCATTACCCAAAGGACAAAGCACGTCTATATTGCAAGCTCCTGAATCATTAAGATCTTTCATCATTTTTTCGGTCAAAAGAGACAGGCTGCGATATCCATGAGTGACGGTTCCTATGTTTAATTTGACATTTTCTTTCGTGTTAGCCGGCTCATAATATTCGAGAGTGATATAATCTCCCTGAACCAGTTCTGTTCCTAAAATCTGTGCTTCATTATTCAAAATATGTGTATACGCACCCACAAGATGCTTTCTGTCACGGTTGTACATTTGGAGATAGGCTCCTTCAGGGATATAAAACTGATCAAAAATGACATTAATAGTTTTTGCACCGGGAGAATAGATATTAAGCAGCCATATTTTGCCACCATTTTTTAGGTCAATCCATTCTCCGGAATTTTCAGTTCCAAAATTTACTTCATGATTATATCCAAAACGCCATGGCTTAGTTTTGTCTTTATCATTGACAGCATCTTCCCGAAGTACTGCCTGCAAATCAAATTGAGGCATTTTAATTACATTATCCTTTTTCTTGGGGCTAATTTTTCCATTCCAGCTGATCGGTGCTCCTTTATCTACTAGTTGAGCAGATACATCAAAGGTCAAAAAAAGAATTACGATGGAAATTGTAACAGACAGAAGTGTACCATTCAGTTGCATTGGAATGAATTAAGTGCGTTATAGAAAGGTGTAAAAGTAAATATTCTATTCAAGGATTTAATATTACAATCCCTGTGAAAACTGATTTCTAACATTAAGATTCAATTAGGCGTCTTTTTGTGTCCTCATGCCATATTTATATTTCTTATTGATTTAGCCAATGCTTAAACCCGGATGCCTGGATATTACTCACAATAACTTCACGTTTTGCAGCTGGAATGAGCTCAACTTTTATTCTGCTTTTAGATAAATGGTGCATTGAGCGTATGGCATCAAATCCGGCTATAAAACTCCGGTTGAGTCTGAAAAATCTTTTTGGATCCAGCTTCTGGATCAGATCAGATAAATTATAATTGACAATGTACCGTGATCCATCTTTTTTTACCAGATATACATATCTGTCTTCAGCTTCAAAATAGGCAATTTGATTGATGATTATGCTTAAAAGCTTTTCACCTACGAATACCACAAACCGTTCCTGATATGGATTTTTTACCGGATGAACTTGTTTGAGAAATTCTCTGAGCATAAGTGGGGAAATTTGAGATCTGTTATTACTAAACTTCTCAAGACTCTTTTTTAAATCATCAGGATCTATTGGCTTTAGTAAATAATCAATGCTGTTGAATTTGAAAGCTTTAATTGCATACTGATCAAAGGCAGTAGTAAATATTACCGGAGTTCGCACTTCTATTTCATCAAAAATTTTAAAACTGACACCGTCTGCGAGTTGAATATCCATGAAAATTAAGTCTGCCACATGGCTCTTTAACCAGATTACAGTGCTTTTAATATCGGACTTTATAGCTAGAATATTGATGTCAAAATGCAATTGGGTCAATAACCTGATAAGATATTCCTGGGCAGGTTTTTCATCTTCTACAATCAATACATTAATCATCGATATGTAATTTAAATTGCTTTTTCAATCAGAGGTAGTCTGACCATAAATCGCTCTTTTGTTTTTAAAATCGAGATTTCTTTTCCTGTAAGCAGGCTATATCTTTTAGCCAAATTTGAAAGTCCAATCCCGGTGGAGTTTTCATTTGTGTTTTTCAAAGTCAAATTATTGCTGATCTCCAAATCTGTTACATCCATCCGAATGCTGATCAACAATGGATTCGAGCCGGAGATGATATTATGCTTGATAGCATTCTCTACCAATCCCTGAATAGCAAATGGTGGGATCTCGAAATTGGTATTGGGAATAGAATGCTCAAGTCTTATGAGCTCTCCAAAACGAATTTTTTGCAGAAAAATATAATTATGAGTCAGTTCTAATTCACTATCAAGGGAGATAAGTGGGTATTCTCCATATTCCAGCAATTGCCTGTACATTTTTGAAAACCTGGTACTGAATACAATTGCATCGCCAGGATTACTGGCGATCAGTGAAGTCAATGTATTCATGCAATTAAACAGAAAATGTGGATTAATCTGGTTTTTAAGAACTTCATACTGGCCGGCGATTTGCTCTTTTTCTTTTTTTAGATTGTCGAGAATGAGTTCTTGTTTTTCCAATTCAAGCCGGTGATTTTCGCGGCTCAGTTTCACAAAATTAAGGGCATTTTCCAGAATTATTTTCATCTCATCCAGCCGCCAGGGCTTTCTTATGTAATAATATATTTTGCCCCTGTTGATTGCATCAATGATCATTTCCATATCACTATAACCAGTAAGTATCATTCTGAGAATCTTTGGAAAACGGGATTCTACCTGTTCCAAAAATTCAACACCCGTTTGTCCGGGCATTCTCTGATCACTTATAAGCAAGTCTATCGGGTGCTTCTCCAATATTATCCAGGCATCGTTTGCATTTTCAGCTATATGTACGTCATAGTTCCTTCTGAAAACCGCATAAAATGAAGTCAGATTATCTGTTTCATCATCGAGATATAATATTGAAAATGGCATTGTCATTCCAGAATTAGTATCATGCAGCAATATCAAGCAAATGCTGCAAATTATATACCGGGGTTTACTCTTTTATTTTTGCCTGGAATGCTTAAACTGAAAATGGCAGCGAAATAGTAAATGTAGTTCCGGCCCCCGGGGAAGAATCAACCACGATACTTCCTTTGTGTTGTTTTATAATTCCATAACTAATAGAGAGACCCAGACCGGTTCCTGATCCAACCTCCTTAGAAGAAAAAAATGGCTCAAAAATTCGGTTTTTTGTTTGCGCATCCATGCCCTTTCCATTGTCTTTGATTTTAATAATAATATGCTCAGCAGTTTCAAATGTTTGGATGTCTATCTGTCCTTTTTCTTCAATCGCAAATATGGCATTGTCCAGGATATTTAGAAATACCTGATTAATTCTGCTGACCTGACAATTGATTTCCCGGCTGGTATTGTATGATTTGACAATTCTAATATCTTCATTCAGTTTGTGGTGCAATAAAGTTAAAGCAGTTTCTATTCCTGATTCAATTCTCACAGGAATAAATTGATCACCCGTATCTCTGGAAAATGTCTTTAAGCCGGACACAATAACGGCCGTCCTGTGAGCACCGTTAGTTATGGTTTTCATCAAGCTGCTCACTTCTTTGGACAGAAATTGAAAATTAATCGCCTCAAGCATTCCTTGCAGTTCAATGAATCTATTATGATCACTCAATTCATCCTTTTTCAAATTGCTGAGCAACTCAAAAATAGGAAGTAGTTCACTGTGGTCCATCTTCAAAGCCTCAACAGCTGTGATGATGGAATTTACGGGATTGTTGAGTTCATGGGCAATTCCGGCAGTCATAATACCCAATGATGCCATTTTCTCAGAATGGATTAATTGAATATTTGATTGCTGAAGATCTTCCAACAATTGTTCCTTTTCAGTTAATAATTTTTTTGTGTGGTGTTGTTCTTCCCGGACTAGCTTCAATGCCTTTTTTCTTGATTGATACAAGAGGATCATAGCAGTGATGAGAGCTAATAACAGCAATATTCCGGCAATTAAGAATCCTTGTAATTGCCGGCCTTTTTTGTTTTCTGCATCCAGTCTTGAGATTTCTGATTCTCTCTCCTGCAGGGTAAATGAAGCTTTGAGATCTTCCATCTTTAAAGCAAGGGACTCCTTGGCAGAACTATCAGTTACAGCAGTATACAATTCCATATATTCCAAAGCAGTCTTCAAGTCACCCTCATCTTTTGCCAGTTGATAAAGATTTCTGTAACCGTTGATTTGATAAATTCTGGAATCAATCTGAGCACTATTTTCAACGGCGCGACTAAATACTTTTTTGGCTTCCCCGATCTGATTTGTTTTGATGTATAATTCACCAAGTCTGAGTAAAATCAAATTGATATTCCTTTGACGCTTGATTGTCTCTGCAGCTTGCAATGCTTTTTTGTAATGAATTTCAGCTTCCTGATATTTCCCCCAATCAAAATAATTTTGAGCTAATCCCAGATAACTGACTGTTAAGCCTTCATAATTGGATTGATTCTGTCGCTTAGGAATATCCTTAAGGTAATTTTGCTCAGCTAAGTCATATTGTCCTCTTTTCCTGTAAATATCCGCTTGAAGAGTGGTGATGATTCCCAGGCGCAGAGTATCTCTGAGTTCCGATTTTAATAAAGTTGCCCGGTCCAAATATTTCTCCGCTATATCTAATTCGCCCAGCTGAATATATGCTCTTGCAATACTGTAATAACTATCAGCAATTTTCAATCTGCTGGAATCATATTTTTCCAACAACTCCAGAGATTTTAACTGACAATCAAGTGCCACATAGTTTCTTTCTTCCAGAGCATAGAAATCTCCCAATCTGTCCCAGAGCTCTGCAACCCACAAGCTGTCCTTGTGCTGGCTGCCAAGTACCATTGCTGATTTGTAGAAACTTTCAGCGCTTCCCATCCTGCCCAATTGCTGATGTAGTTTTCCAATTGTAATCAAAACTTCAGCTTCCAGATCTTTGAACCCTGCTCTATGAATGCTATCTCTTAAAGCCAGAGCATATTCAAGTGAGGCGGTATCGGAAACAGTGCTTCCTTTTGAAACCTTGCTCATCAATAAATTTACACTGTTTTCCAGTGTAATATATCTATCCTGAGCAAGTGTTAAATCAGCATACCATAAAAGTAGGATGAGAATAGCATATCGCATTCAGAGGTATTTTGATACGAATTTAGCAGATTGACATTAGAAGAGTTTGATCGTCCCTTTTACTTTTGGCAGTTTGAGGCTTTTTTTCTCATTTCCAGTGGCTTTTTGTTCAGTATTTTCATTCTTAACACCGGAATCTTTTGGATCATTATGACTTTTATTTTCATTTCCTGTGACTTTTTGCCCAATGGATTCCTTGTTAACACCGGAATCTGAGCCCGAGACAGGTCCTTGCAATCCGTACAATTCTTCAAATGGTTTTTCCTTTAAAGTAGGACAGGCATTAAATTGTTTCTCTGTCATGGGTGTTTTCTTTACCGTTTCAGCATACCCGACGCTAAATGCATCTGCTCTTAATTCAGAGCCAACTTGTCTTACATAAATCTCAAGTGGTGCATTGAATCTGTTTAAGCCACCTTCGAATGGATAATAATCAATCTTCTTCAGTTCATATTCAATTTGAGCCTTATAGATCAGATCCCCGCTTCTCTTGTCAACCTCATGCTTGAATCCATTGGCAAAGTTCACATCATATACCCAGGCAATATCCTGCAGATTAGTGAACACTCTGCCCGGATCTTTTTTCAATTGTGCGATTACCTGAGCAATAAGTTGTTCTTCAGACAAGCCCTTAAGTCCGTTTGTTTCTGATGAAGTAACAAAGTACCTGGAGAAATTCCAGCCTTCCCCCGCTCCACCTCTGACGTAAATTGCAAGGCCTATAATATTTTTAGAAACACCATTTTCTTTAATGGTAGTAGCCGCTACAACTCTCTTTGCCATATTGCTGAAATTGTAGCCCGATTCTCGTTCCAGTTTCCATTCGTTTTGGACTTTGGCACTGGCAATTTTACCATGATATTTTTTTACATCTTCTATCACTTTGGAGTCAGAAGGGAAACTTTGACCTATCAGACAAATAGGGAGGCAAAGAAGAAAATTGAAGATTATTGTTTTCATAATGCTGGGTTTTACGTATAAAATTGAAATGTTAAAAGCTAGCCGGAACCCTAAGGCTCCGGCTTTAGATCCCGGGGTACAGGATTGGTATAATATTTGTAATAATCACGATGTTTCAAATTCAAATCAAAACTATGCCTGCTAAAATGTTTAATAGCATGATATGCAGTGAAATGGGAATAT
The DNA here is from genome assembly GCA_016706365.1 of Saprospiraceae bacterium. GTDB lineage: Bacteria > Bacteroidota > Bacteroidia > Chitinophagales > Saprospiraceae > SLDF01. The sequence continues at coordinate 265,311 of JADJJU010000008.1, read as the reverse complement.
TGGCGGCGGAAATAGTTAAATCTTGAAGTGAGATGTGTTGAGGGTCCGATCTTGTTGATGGTAAAATTTAGATATGGCTCAATGTTTCATTCAACAAATTAAATACAAGACAAAGAATCTATGTGCAAATATATCTTAACAAAAAATTAACCAGAACAGAATCTTGCCTATATTTGATCCCAAAGGGGTTTGGAATAGACGATACATTAAGATATTACCACACTTTTTGAAGATTATATGCTTGCTTTTTCAAGACTTGTTCATTGAAAAACCAGGCTTTAACGTGTTTAACCGACTTAAAAAAATGAAGAAATGAAAAGATTATTTACTTATTCAACCTGGTGCATGGCACTTTTATTTACTCTGATGACATTTCAGAGTAAAGCACAAAACAATTGTGCTTCACCCTTCGTAATTCCTTCAATTCCATTCTCCAGCGGTCCACAGACCACGTGTGGAACAGTGAATGACTTCGTAGCTGGATTTTCAACCTGCGTAAGCAGTAGCTACGGAGCTGGGGAAGATTATGTATACTCGATCTCTATTACTACAGCTCCGGTCACTTATACATTAACATTAGGTGGAGCAGCTGTATGGAAGATAGCATCTGTCCATTCAGCCTGTCCACCAGCAGGCGCAAATTGTGTCGGAGGTATTGCTACAAGTAGCGGCTCATCTGCATCTGGAAATGTTACATTCCCAACAAATGGTACATATTATATCATTATTGACACCTGGCCATTACCTGATTGTGGAGCCTTTTCACTAGATATAACTGTACCTCCACCCCCCCCGGCAAATGACAATTGTGCCGGAGCCATTGTTAGAGTTTATACCTCAGTTTCTACTCCGAGTACAACATCAAATTTTACAATTTGTATAGGGACTCCTCCGCCACCACCAGCTAATGACAATTGTCCGGGAGCTCTTGCATTTGGAACAATTTTAAATGATGGAACAGTTCCAATATCAGTTGGAGCTTCTTGTAATTTTACACAATATACCACTGGTGGTGCAACTGGCTCTGTAGGACCTCCGGCTCCGGGATGTGCCAGCTATTCTGGTGGTGATGTTTGGTTCACTGCAGTGGTTCCTGCTGCAGGACGCTTGATTATAGACACAAATACTGGTGTCGTAACTGACGGTGGAATGGCTATTTATTCCGGTAACTGTGGAGTATTGACATTGATTGAATGTGATGATGATGATAGCGCAAATGGATTGATGCCGATGATTGATCGTTCAGGTCTGACTCCCGGCGCTACTATTTATATTCGCTTTTGGGAATATGGAAATGATAATGCTGGGACATTTAGCATTTGTGTTTGGGCACCTGCTCCACCTTGCAATGCCCCTGGCACACCGGTTGTTTCTAATATTACCAGCAATAGTGCTTCTGTGAGCTGGTCTGCTGCTGCTGGTGCTGTCTCCTATGACTGGACAGTGGGCACAGGCGGCAGCTGCCCAACAGGTACAGGTGCTAATACAGCAGCCACATCTATAAGTTTGAATAACCTTATTCCTAATACTACGTACCGCGTTTGTGTACGCACCAGCACTTGTGGTGGTGGTTCTGCCAGCAGCTATGAAACGGTTACTTTCAGCACCGCTCCTCTTGCAAACGACGCATGCGCCGGAGCTATTCCACTTTCTTGTAATAGCACAGTAAACGGATCTACAGTAGGCGCTGTTTCTGATATCGGACAAGGATCATGCGGATCTGCCGGAACACCGGGAAATGGAGTCTGGTACAGTCTTGCTGGTGATGGATCTCAGATTACGCTGGATCTTTGTGGTTCTGCTTATGATACAAAAGTACATGTCTATTCCGGTTCTTGTGCGGGTTTATCTTGTGTAATAAGCAATGATGATAATGCTTCTATCTGTACATCTGCAACTACACGTTCTCAGGTTGTGTTCAATACCACGCCGGGTACGACCTATTACATTCTTGTAAGTGGATTTGGAACTACCACTGGTGCATTTTCTATGAATGTAGGATGCGTATGTGGAGCACCTTTAAGTTTTCCATGGTCCAATAATGCAATTGGAGCAAATACTACAGGGGAAGGTATAGACAATGTCTGTGGAGGAAGTATAGATATTTCTTCAAATGGTTATTCTCCAAGTCTTACCTCCGACGCTTTATTCTTATCCAGCCAATTGCTTTGTGGCAACCAGTCTATTACTGTAAAAGTGCAGAGCATCACGAATGGTGGTTTTGCCGGTATCATGTTCAGGGACACAGTTTCTGCAGGTTCCAGATTTATTGCTATCAAAACTCAACTGAATCCACATGTTTTCCGCGAGCTGAGAGCTGTAGCAAATGGTAACAGACTATTTCAACAAATACCTGCTCCGGGACATACATGGCTTAGACTTACTCGCAGTGGAAATACTTTTACCGGGTTTACTTCACATAATGGTATTAACTGGAACCAGGCGTTTACAGTAAATCTAGCATTAAACTCCTGCGTGAGAGTAGGTTTATTTGCACAGGGACTGAATCCTGCATCTGTAGCTCAGGCACAATTCAGCATGATTACAGGATTCCAATCGCAGGTAATTTCATTACCTAATATGACCAATTCTATTAACGAAGGAATCCAGGGTTTGACGGTTTTCCCTAATCCTGCAAGCTCTGAACTTAATTTGAAAATTGGAACAGAGTATCTAGGAAAGAACATTTCCATAAATGTGATGGATCAAATGGGAAGAGTTGTCTTACAAAGAAATATCCATGAGCTTCAGACTCAACAGGAACAAATCAATGTAAGTAATTTACCTGGCGGACTTTATGTCATTTCATTAATGACTGAAGGTCAGGCAGCTCAGATTCAGAAATTTATTGTGTCCGGAAACAGACCCTAAATGATCTGATAATCTCAGTTAATATAATTTATTTTTCCAGCGCCGCTTGTATTTTACAGGCGGCGTTTTTTTGCTGCAAATAAAGGTTAAGGCATTATATTAATAAAAATAGGTACGGGGTGATGTATTTAGCATCCCGTGCTGATTTGCCCTTTCTAAAATAACTATTTTTTGAGTTTAAGCTTTATTGGCCAATTGTCCGCAGGCAGCATCGATATCTTTTCCCCGGCTTCTGCGAAGCGTTACTGCCACCCCTTTTTCAGCAAGAAAAGCAGCAAACCGATTGATAACAGGGTCGTCAGATTTAGAGAATACCTCTCCCTCAATTGGGTTGTATTCTATGATATTTAATTTGACCGGAAATCTTCTGCAGAGTTTAAGCAATTGTGCTGCATCTTCCATAGTATCATTGAAGCCATTCAGTGCGATATATTCAAAAGTAATCCGATTGCCTGTTTGCTGATAAAAAGCATCTAATGAATCCATCAGAACCTGTAAACTATTTTGCTCATTGATGGGCATAATTTCATTGCGCTTAACATCGTTGGCTGCATGTAGTGAAAGTGCCAGATTGAACTTAACCTGATCCTCAGCCAGTTTGTGAATCATCTTCGCAATGCCAGCTGTACTCACTGTGATTCTCTTTGGGGACATGCCAAGCCCGTCAGGAGAGGTAATTCGCTCAATGCTTTTCATCACATTTTGATAAGTAAGCAGTGGTTCGCCCATACCCATATATACTATATTTGTCAATGGATGATTGAAGTGTTCAAGACATTGCTTATTGACTTCCACAACCTGATCTACTATTTCTCCGGGATCCAAATTTCTTATCCTTTTCATCTTACCGGTTGCGCAGAATTTACAAGTCAGGCTGCAGCCCACCTGACAAGACACACAGACAGTGAATCGCTCATCGTTTGGAACAGGGATTAGAACAGATTCTATAAAATGACCATCGTGGAGCTGGAATCTTGTTTTGATGGTACCATCCGTACTTAACTGAATTTTCTCAGATTTAATTGGCTTGATTTCAAAATGCAGACTCAAAAATTGTCTGAGTTCCACGGAAAGGTTGGTCATTTCTTCAAATGATCGGGCACCTTTTTGCCATATCCATTGCCAGATTTGTTTGGCTCTGAATTTTTGTTCACCGGCTTCGAGGAGTTGCTGTTCGAGCTCCGGGAAGTTTAATAATCGTATATCTCTTTGCGTTTCCATAATCTGTCTTCATGCGTAATGCCCTGCAAAAATACGCTATTATAAATTGTGATCGTTTTAGAATCTGAAAATGACAACACAATTGGCAGGATTGTTGCTACTTTCGACACAGAATTTGAGCGGTATCAGTAAAATGAAATTAAATCTGATGCGTTTGATTCCTCATCATAAGTATATTTGTTGCAGCCTGTGCTGTACTGCCTTATGTGCTTCCTGAACCATTATGAATATATATCAACGAAAATCAAGGTGGAAAATATATCTCGCAACTGTGGGTATTACCATTATAGGCTTGTCAATGGGATATACCCAGCACATTGCCTCCAAAATGGCCCAAAGGGAGAGAGATGCCATGGGAATTTGGGTTGGTGCCTATGAGTTTCTTAATAATCTACCCGATAATTCTGATGCAGATGTGACTTTCCAGAGCGATATCATGTCGGGTAATCAGCATATCCCAGTAATAGTCACGGATGGAAATGGGGAAATTCAACTGGCATCTAATTTTGGTGATAAAGTATCTGATAAATATATCGCAAAACAGCTGGAAAAAATTAAGAAGTCCGGCCACCCGCCAATCAAGCTGGATATTCTCGGAGAGGTAACATATATCTATTACAAGAACTCCATCATTCTGGACAGGCTCCGATTTTTCCCGATTATTCAGGTCTGCCTGATTGCTGCATTTATTGCCCTGGGATATCTGGGGTTTAGTAATGCCCGACGAGCTGAACAAAACAGAGTTTGGGTCGGCATGGCAAAAGAGACTGCTCACCAGCTTGGTACTCCTATCAGTGCTATGATTGCATGGGTAGAGTATCTTAGGACTCAGGAGGATATGACTCCGGCACATCACGAGATTCTGGGCGAATTGGAAAAGGATATTGTCAGACTGGAATTGATCGCAGATCGCTTTTCAAAAATAGGCTCGGCACCTGAGCTGAAAGAAGCCAATATTTATGATGAGCTGAACAAAGTTAAAGAATATATGGAGAAACGTGCCTCCAGAAAAGTAAGATTTGTTTTTCCTGATAGTCACAAAGAACCCGTTTTGATTAAGGTAAATGCACATTTATTCGAATGGGTAGTAGAGAACATTATCAGAAATGCCCTGGACGCCATGGATGGAGAAGGGGAGATCAGAGCAGAAATTTTTCAGGAGGCAAATCACGTGGTGATTGATATAAGTGACACCGGAAAAGGCATTTCTGCCAGCATGTTCAGAACTGTTTTCCAGCCTGGATTTACAACCAAGCAACGTGGATGGGGCCTTGGGCTATCTTTAGCTAAAAGAATTATTGAGAATTATCATAGTGGGAAAATATTTGTTAAGAGATCCGAGCCCGGAAAAGGGACAACTTTCACCATTAAGCTTCCCGGTAATCAATCCACAGCCGATTTGAAAAGCAATAACCACTCTCTGCTCTTCAAATAATCATGTATGATCCTTGGAAAAGGATATTCACTTAGTCTGGTATGTTCAATTTTAATCCAATTTTCCGGAATATTTGTCAGACCGGACACTTCAATCTGATAGAAGGCGCCATGGATCGTGCGATGCGTTAGTTGTTGTTTTGAAGAAAATACCGGTCTTAAGTCCTCCCGATCAATTCCCGGCCATAAAGCAGAATCTTTTTCAATAAGCGGCTCAATGCTTTCAATATGCGGGAATTGATATAATCCCTGCCAAATATCTTTCCCATTGCGTTTTTCAATCCAAAAGGAATTGTCATCCTTTACTTCGAAGAAATGAAAATAACGATTTTGTTTCACAATCCGTTTTGACTTAAACGGCAAATCTTTTACTCTTCCGGTTTGATAGGCAACACAAATATGGTGCATAGGACATTCTGAACAGTTAGGGTTTTGAGGGACACATTGCAGGGCTCCAAAATCCATGATTGCCTGATTAAATTTAGCAGCATCACCTGCAGTTAGCAGTGATTCTGCCAATTTCTGAAAATGCTGTTTCCTGCTAGCTGGTCAATGGGTAGATCTATTCCAAATATTCTGGATAGAACACGAAAAACATTTCCATCTAACACTGCATGTGGTAAATCGAATGCAAAACTGGAAATTGCTGCTGCTGTGTAAGGCCCTATTCCTTTCAATCTTAATAAGCCATCATAGTTATCCGGGAAATGACCATCAAATGTTTTTACAATTTCTTTGGCAGTATGGTGGAGGTTTCTGGCCCTGGAGTAATACCCAAGACCTTCCCAGGTTTTAAATACTTCAGATTCTTCTGCTTTAGCCAGTTCAAAAACAGTGGGAAATTGATGGATAAATCGCTCAAAATAAGGCAATCCCTGAGCTACCCGGGTTTGTTGAAGGATGATTTCTGATAACCAGATCTGATAAGGGTCTTTGTTAGTCTTCCAGGGTAAATACCTGTCATTTTTTTCGTGCCATGTCAACAACTTATTTACAAACTGGAATTTTGCTTCTGAACTCATGCTGTAAAAGTAAAGAGTCTCCACTTATTCAAGTGAAGACTCTAAATTATTAACCCTAAAAATACTTAATTCCTAATTGTTCATTGCCGGAGATTCTTTATCCCAGGGCATAAACATTTTATCGTACCTGCGATGAATTTGCTCTTTGAGTTCTTTTCTGGCAAAAAAGATTCTACTTTTTACAGTACCCAGAGGAAGACTTAATTCATCTGCAATTTCCTGATATTTAAAACCTTCGTAATGCATCACAAACGGCACTTTCAGGCTATCATCCAGACTTTCTACCATGCCATTTAATTCATCCATCAGGATATTGGAATTGGCATCATTTTTCACTGTGACACTACCGGAGTTAATATAGTGCATATTATCGGTAGAATCCATAATGGTATTCGCCTTGACTTTCTTTCTGTAGTTGTTAATGAATATGTTTTTCATAATCGTAAACAACCAGGCTTTAAAGTTGGTACCCGGACGAAATTTATCTCTATTGGTCATCGCCCTGAATGCAGTCTCCTGGAACAAGTCCTTTGCGTCTTCCACATTTTTAGTGAGGCTGTAAGCAAATGATTGAAGGATTCTTGACAACTGGCCGAATTGGACATTAAATTCAATTGTGGACATGACAAGCGTTTTTGTTTAATAATTAATTAAGACCTTCCAAAAATACGGTTTTGTTTAACAATAAGCAAATAACAATTAAACAAAACTTCTAATTTGGTACTGCTCAACCTTTATATCAATTTAAATTAGTAATGTAAGTATTAGATAATCAATCAAATAAGAAGAATAAATCTAATGGTTAAGGTTATGTTAATTTTCAATTTAAAATGAAAATTGCATGAAACATTAAGTTTACTGTTTATGTTTTGCACTGTATTGCCGACATAACAATTAACAATATCTGTTTGAGATGAACAAACCTATTTTGTTTAAGTCGCGTTGGTCTGATTCGGAAAAGAAAGCTATTGAGATAATTCTTTTACATTTGAAATCAGTTATTATAAACAACATTATGCTTAGAACATCACTCATCCAACTTTTATTACTTCCATTCTCACTAATATACGGAATCGGAGTGTCATTCAGAAACTGGATGTACAATAAAGGTTTGATAAAAGGAGTCAAATTTGATTTACCTGTTATCTCAATTGGAAATCTCACAGTTGGAGGGGCAGGAAAAACACCTCATATTGAATACTTGATTGTTTTGCTCAAAGATTATATTCAGGTGGGTACTATGAGCCGCGGATATAAGAGAAAGACTACAGGATTTCTGGAAGTAACTTCTATGATGGATGCAGATACCAGTGGTGATGAGCCCCTCCAATTTAAAAGGAAATTCCCTGAAATAGCTGTGTCGGTTTCAGAGAGCCGATCATTAGGCATCCCCAGATTGGTAGGCTTGTATCCTGATTTGCAATGTATTTTGTTGGATGATGCATTTCAGCATCGTGGGGTGATACCGGGATTGAATATACTGCTAACGGATTATAACCATCTATACACCAGGGATTTTTTACTTCCTTCCGGTAGGTTAAGGGAATGGCCATCTGCTGCAAAGCGGGCGGATATTATCATAGTTACGAAATGCCCATCCGATCCTACTTTGATGGATCGCGAGGCTATCATCAAAGAGTTGAAACCCTTTCCAAATCAGAAAGTCTATTTCTCATATTATGAATACGGACATCCTTATTATATATACAATGGCAACCAAAGGGTACGCCTAAATCCTGAGTTAAATGTATTGCTTGTCAGTGCAATTGCAGGAACAGATTATCTAACACAATATCTTGAAAAGCATACTAATGTAGTGAAAACCCTTTCATTTGAAGACCATCATGACTTTACAAATCATGAAATGGGCCAACTCAAAAAAGTGTATGACAATATAGGTGTAGAAAACAGAATTATTCTGACTACTGAAAAGGATGCCATTAGAATGGATAAGCACAGAACATTCTTACAACAGGAGCAATTGCCAGTTTTTGCACTTCCCTTAAGAGTGAAATTTCACGGCAATGACGGAGTATTATTTGACGAAGACATCAAGAATAATTTACTTGAATTTACTGTGTAGCATTTCTGATAAGAAGTGAAGATGGATAATACATTCACTATCAATTTGAACCTGTAGAATATTTCAGCATCAATATTTAAAAAAAAAGGATCAGCATAATCTCAGCTGATCCTTTTTAATAATTCATTATCCCGGTGCTTTCTAATGCATCTTAATAAGTTTCTTCGTAACTGATTTGCCATCAAGTTCTACCTGGATCCAGTATACACCTGGTAGCCAGGTAGAAATATCCAATGATGTATGACCACCTGCCAGTTGACGTTGATCAATAACATTTCCAAGTAATAACCCATTGCTGGGCAGGGTTTGGATATAATTCAAGCAGCAATTCATTTTCCATATTTTCAGGAATATCTCCTTTAAATGGACGAGATTGATTATTTGAGCCTATAATACTGACATGATCAAACCAGGCTTGATTGTTAACAGAATTATTGATACTTTCAGATAGCATACCTACGGTAATACAATTAGCCATTGATATGGTGGCAGTAAATGCGAAATCCCAATCAACACCATTTACGCTGGTAAATCCTGTAAACACATTTCCTACTCTCGTCATCCTCAACCAACTTGGAGGATTTGGTTTGTTTAACAATACTTGTTGCATGGCACCATTGGTCACCAATCTAATTTGTCTTCTGATGATGTTTGTCAACTGAGTCTTAAGGCTGGCTCTCTTAGAACCGGGAAGCAATGTTTCACGGAATTCAACTCCTGCCAGGCCTCCGCCAATGATGTTGGACACATGGACAGTTATTGAACCATCTCCACAAATACTTTGATGCAAGTAATTCTGTTTGTCTGATGTAGGAGAAGAGAAGCCAGTGCTGCTGACTTCAAATGTGCCTTCAGCCAAACAAGGAATAGCTTGTGCTCCTCCCGGGGCTCCACCAATGGATGAATTAGTCCACGGGGCCGGAATTGAATTGTCCTCATCTACTGTGATCATAGCAATACAAGTATCCCTGTATCCGCATGAATCCCTGACAATAACTTCTACAGGTATTGTCTGATCAAGCAGATCACAATCAACTGTAGCGGGCGTAATACTTACAACAGTCAATGGTCCGGGACAATTATCGGAAGATGCACCTGCATCAAATACATCCGAAGGTAGCAATTGATAAGGACCTGAAATATTGACAAATACTGTTCCGGTTTTACAAACTGCGACAGGAGGGGTATTATCGATTCGTGTATCATATGTGTAAGAAGAGCTATTGCCACATCCGTCAGTAACTGTTACGGTCACTAATGCATCACAAACCCCAACTGTAGCCACATCATATGTCAATGAACTGGGACAGTCATCTTCCGCTGTTGTGGCTGACAATGCGGCTGCTTCAGCAGCGGCCTGAGTAGGATAACATCCTGCAATTGTTCCTGGTATAATAGTCGGACCGACACTATCAACTCTTGTGTTATAATTTACACTGGAACTGTTTCCGCACATGTCAGAAACAGTAACAGTAATGACTGCCACACAGGATCCAACTGTAGAAGCCACTTCCGTTAATGTACCCGGGCAATTATCAGTTGCAGTTGTAGCCGCTAATGCAGCGGCTTCAGCATCAGCAGCATTATCATAACATGCAGCTATAGTGCCTGCAGTGATAACAGGAGGCGTATTATCTATTCGTGTAACATAAGTAGTAGTTGAAGAATTTCCGCAGAAATCGGTAGCTGTCACCGTCAGTACAGCACTACAAGTTCCTGAAGTTAATACATCAAAAGTAATTGTACCCGGGCAATTGTCTGTAGCTGTTGTAGCAGTAAGAGCAGCAGCCTCAGCTGCAGCCTGAGTCAGATAACATGAACCGATAGTCGGTAGTAATTACTGGATTAGTATTATCAATACGGGTATTGTAAGTTGTTGTTGATGAATTTCCGCAACCATCAGTGGTAGTAACAGTGATAATTGCAGCACAAGTTCCGCTTGTGGATGCTGTTTCAAATAAAGGCCCCGAGCAATTATCAGTCGCTGTGGTGGCTGCCAATGCAGCTGCTTCTGCAGCTGCTACGGTTGGATAACATGAAGCTATACTACCCTGCGTAACAATAGGTGGAGTATTATCAATTCTTGTAGTGTAATCTATGGAGATGCTATTGCCACACCCGTCCGTTGTAGTTACTGTAATGGTTGCCAGGCAATCACCTGAAGTGCTGACAGTTTCTGTTAATGGACCGGGACAGTTGTCTGTTGCGGAGGTAGCTGCTAATGCAGCGGCCTCAGCTTCTGCTGCGGTAGCATAACAGGGAGCAATATTTCCAATTGTCACAGTAGGTGGAGTATTATCAATTCTGGTATCATAAGTGGTAGAAGCTGTATTTCCACACCCATCGGTAACTGTAACTGTGACTACAGCAGAACAAGTACCAACTGTCGCAGCTGTAAACGTTAAGGAAGATGGACAATCATCTGTGGCACCTGTAGCAGTAATCGCTGCAGCTTCTGCAATTGCAGCAGTTGGATAACAAGTTGCAATGCTGCCTTTCATGACTGTAGGTCCTGCATTATCTATCGTTGTATTATAAATGACATTGGCTGAATTTCCACACCCATCTGTTGTAGTGACCGTGATAACTGCACTACAAGTTCCGGTTGTAGAAACTGTTTCAGTTAGTGTTCCGGGGCAATTGTCAGTAGCTGACGTTGCTGCCAATGCTGCTGCTTCAGCAGCTGCAACCGTTGGATAACATGTCGCAATACTTCCCTGAGTGACAGGTGGTGCTGTATTATCAATTCTGGTATTATAGGTTGTTGTAGAAAAGTTCCCGCAAAAGTCGGTAGCAGTTATTGTTACGATAGCAGCGCATGTACCAGAAGTACCGGCAGAAAAACTAACTGTTCCCAGGCAATTATCTAATGCTGTTGTAGCTGCCAGTGCAGCTGCTTCTGCTGCTGCAACTGTTGGATAACAAGTACCAATAGTACCTGTTGTTATTACAGGTGGAGTATTATCAATGATGGTATTGTATGTCACTGAACTTGAATTTCCGCAACCATCTGTAGTAGTAACTGTGATTATTGCCGCGCATGTACCGATAGTCGATGCTGATTCAGTTAATACGCCCGGACAATTGTCCATTGCTGAAGTTGCTGCCAATGCTGCTGCCTCGGCCGCTGCTACTGTTGGATAGCAGGCCGCAATAGTTCCGGCCGTAGAAACGGGAGCTGTATTATCTATTCTTGTATTATATGTGGTGCTTGATTGATTTCCACAACCATCTGTAGCTGTTACAGTCACAATAGCGCTGCAATCACCGGCAGTGCTGACACCATATGTTACCGGGCCGCTACAATTATCCATGGCTGAAGTTGCAGCGAGTGCAGCAGATTCAGCTGCCGCCAATGTTGGATAGCAAGTTGCAATAGTTCCCGTAGTAATTACGGGTGGAGTATTATCGATTCTTGTAGAATAAGTGGTTTGGTCAGTCCTGCTGCATCCGTCTGTGACAGTAACAGTAATAATGGCTGCACAATCACCTGCTGTAGAGGCAGTGTAAACTAAGGACCCGGGGCAATTATCAATGGCCGTGGTGGCAGCTATTGCTGCTGCTTCAGCTGCAGCTGCTGTTGGGTAACAAGCTGCAATAGTTCCGGTTACTGTAATCACAGGATCAGAATCATCAATAACGGTCGAATATGTTGTGGTGGAAGCATTACTGCAAAAATCAGTAGCTGTAATAGTAATAATTGCCGTACAGCTTCCTGCAGTTGAAGCAGAATAAGTAATGGTTCCGGGACAATTGTCCATGGCACTAGTAGCAGCGAGCGCAGCAGCTTCTGCAAGTGCAACTGAATTGTAGCAAGAATTTATGGCTCCGGCAGTAATGGTAGGAGGAGTATTATCTACTCTCGAATTATACATGGTACTTGCGGAATTACCTGCCGCATCAGTAACAGTAACTGTAACAACTGCAACACAAGTACCGGATGTACTTGCAGTGAAAGTTAGTGTCCCAGGACAATTATCCATTGCGGTGGTGGTTGAGATGGCCGCAGCTTCCAATGCAGCTACTGTAGCATAGCAAGAAGCAACTGATCCCGGAGTTATTACTGGCGGTGTTACATCATTTACTGTAACTGTTTGAGTGCAGGAAGCCATGTTACCATTAATATCACTGATTTGGTATGTTCGTGTATATACATTTACCAGCACAGTTTGACCCAGATACATGAAACTACCATTATCAATACCACAATTATCATTAACGATACCTCCTGCTGATGTAAAAGCTGTCAAATCGGCATATGGGGGAAGATCATTTATATCACATGGAGTTGTTGCAGGGCCTGGACAAGTTATTAAAGGCGCATCATCATCTGAAACTTCAACTGTAATGCTACAAGTGTTAGTGTTGTTGTTAGCATCCGTTATTGTCCAGGTTATTAAATTGGATCCAAAGGATAAAACGGCTCCTGCCAGCGAAGCAGCTCCATTTACATCATTCGTGAGAACAGCTCCGGGACAATTATCAGAGAAACTTGGATTAAATTCAGTTCCTTGTACTGTATAATTGCAGTTGCCCAGATTGGTTCCACGATTAAAAGGTCCCACAGGACAAGTGATTGTGGGAGCTTGATTATCTGTAACCGTCACTGTAAATGAACAAGTAGCATTTGGAAGGTTTCCATTGCTCGCAGTAACGTCAACCGTCGTAGTACCAATTGGGAACACATGAGGGGAAGTAATGACAGTCATACCGATCCTATAAGTTAATGTCGGGGCAGGACATCCTACTGCTGTGGCGGCAAAACTTTCTGAAGCAGAACATAGATCTGGATCAGTATTTGTCATAATGTTAGTTTGACAAATAGTAATGGTTGGAGCAATTTGTAAGGGGGTCACTGTAGGATTTGCGGGACCCACAACAGAGGGATCATCAGTTAATACAGTGGTAAACATACTTCCACTAACCGAGCCCTGATTACTGACAGAACACACTCCAAGTGGGGAAAGGATCATTTACTGTTACATCAAATTGGATTGTAATAAACTTGGTTGGTGGTAAATTGAAACCTGTTGGAGCACCTACAATAACAGTTTCACCAGCCATCATAGAGAAAGCTACATCAGGTTCTTCAATGCCCATATCTGTATTTTCATTATCAGATGCTTCTTCAGGATTGTAAACTGCAATCTCCGGGGCTTCACCTGCTTCGTCAATTGCCAGAGCATCAACTAAATCTCCGGATAGTGGTGCAGCGTGGGCCGGAACATTACAAATTCCACCAAATGTTACTGTTAATGTAGGCCCCACGCCATTGATCGTACCATTAGTTGTTGTGTTTGAATTTCCTGTAAAATTGTCAGCTGTGGTAGGACCAGGTCCCTGAAAATTCATGAAAGAAGTGGGGTCAAGAAATCTCACCCTGAAGGCACGGGGATAACCAACTGGTAGGGTTAAATCATTATTTCGAATATTTGAACATACCGTATTCACATCTGAACCTGCTGGTGAGTCACCTGCTCTCACAACTATGCCTTCCAACCCGGCAACTGTGGTGGTAGAGTTCGTAATATTATTATTATCCAAAGTTAGATCAAGTCGGGCGGCGGCATTAGTACCGTTTACTGCTACCATATCAACAGGAATATCAATATTGGAAGATACAACAGACGGATTATCTTTTATTTCTATTATAGCCTGACCATTGTTCTCATGCAGGAACCGAATAGCAGCAAAAGTACTGGCAGTGGTATTATTATTTGTAATGCTTGCATTGTTATTCACCCGGCCATTTACGTCCGAAGTAATAAAAGTCGAGCCAAGAACTGCAACTTCTCCGAAGATTCAATTACTGGATTATTGATAATATTATAGTCCATTGTAGCATTTGCACCGTTGGAACCCACCTCGATTCCTGCCATAGGATTGCCAAAACGCTGTACAGTTGAATTGGTAATATTTAGGACGAAAGATGAATTTCCTTCTGCTAAGCATTGTATTGCTTTGCTTCCTGCTCTATGGAATGTGCTGTTATTTAATGTTACTGTGGCAGAAGAATTGCTCAAGGTTCTCATTTCAAAGCAATCAAACCTGCCTATATCATAAGCGGTATTAGAAAAACTGCAGTTTTGTACGTTCAGGTTGATGCTCCCCGCATCATTTCTAATATGAGAATTTCTTCTGGCGGAGTTAGAAAAAGTACATCCAGTAAAGCTGCAAGTACCTGTTAAATTAATAAACTTAAGGCCATTTTCTTCGATGTCGCCTCCGGAGCCCGCATTGTTTACAGTGCAATTTGTCATGGTAAGATTTGTCACTCCATTTCCATTAATTCCTTGTTCTACAGTACCATTGATGTCAACATTGTTGAATAAATTTGTACCTGTAACATTTTGCATATAAATTGCGGCATGGCAAGCTAGGTTCTGGTCTTCATCGCATGTCCCATCACCTCCGGCATCAGTAGTATTTGCATTATTCATTGTAAGATTTCGGAGCGTAATATTTGAAGCAGTAATCAATTCAATACCCCTTAAAGAGATATTTGAAAATGTTCCTCCGGTTCCATCAGTAGTTCCGGTACCGGTAATTTCAAATGATCCTGTAGTACTTGCCAATCTGATTCCATATGTACCATTTGAAGCAGATACTGATTGAATTAAAACATCTAATACACCTGTGGCTAAATTAATGGCAATTCCACCTGTGTTGGCAATAGTAATTTGTCTCGCTGTAAATGTGCCAAAGCTCATACCTGATAAGGATGTGCCACTTGTATTATTTATGTTCAAGCCCCGGACCTGATTTGATGAGCCAAGGACAATTGAATTTCCTGCCTGATTTATAGTTGGATTTGTTCCGTTGACTGCTGGTATAGTTGCAGGTGATATTGGAGGATGAACTGAAAAAGTTACTCCTGTTAATGCTGCCAAACTTGCTCCCACCGCTCCCTGGCCAATAAGTTTCTGGGTACCTAATAAAGTTGTAGAGCTGGTATTTGTATAAGTACCTAAATAAACAAATATATTATCACCCGGATCATCCATAGCAGTTGTATTAAATGCATTCATAGAATTGAAGGGTGTATTAATCCGACCATCACCTCCTGCCGCAGCTGAAGCATTAATAAACCAAATCATCCCGGTCATTGTGACAGAGACTGTTGCTGTTCTGGAAAACAGGCCGTCAGTTCCGGTGTATTCAAAGGTGGTTGTGCCTGTAAATCCGGGAGCGGGATTAAATGTGAATGAACCATCCGCCATGAAAGTGACATCTCCCTGGGTTCCGGCTGTATTGACGGATGTGACCGTAATGACATCTCCGTCTAAATCTGTGTCATTGGCTAATAATCCTGTTCCGGCGGGGACACTTATAGACACATTACCAACTGTGCTATACGTATCATTCCTCAGGATTGGTGAAGATTCCAGTGAGCCAGGTACAAGTGTCGTATTGATATCAATCATGTCTGTAAAAATGACATTATTGGCATCCATATCTCCGTTATTTGTGATGGTTACAGTATATCTCAATACATCAGCAGGTCCTGCACCAGTCGGAAGATTATCTGTAAGCAGCACATAAGTTTTAGTTGCCGCGATGATAGGTGCTAAAAAGGAAGGCAAATGATTATTGCCAATATTTTTAGCATCTGCAGGTTTGTCAATGTAAAAAGTATTTTTGTCAGTTAGATTCTCAGGTGATTCCGAACAAATTTCATAACATTGATCAGACTGAGCCTGCTGAGGTTGTTCATCTGCAGTCACAAAAAAGGAAAGCAGGGCTGATAAAATAGCGGTGGAGAATTGTTGCACAATAATAAGATTGTCAGGGTTACTAATTGATTACTGAGACAGGAAACAAAGATATCCAATGATATAAATATTCAGTAGAAATTTTACTACAAATTAATTAAAATATAATGCGCCTAAATGATTACAATCTGTATATTTGCTTGGCTTACGAAAACTGCCTTAAATCGTTTTTTTAAATGTAGCACTACCCCACCATGATACAAAGACGGACTTTTATCCAAAAGGCTTCATTCGGATTTCTTTTGTTTGGCAATCCTGGATTTATTTCCGGAATATCTTCAAAAACAGACAACTTCAATACCCTTGCACAGGATATTATTACTGCTGGCGGATTTAAGCCCGTGTCCATTCTGGAATATGACCCTCAAATTGACAGAATACTCTCAAAAGAGGCTCATTCACTTATTAAAATGGGTTATACTCCTCATACTTCCGGATATATGATTTCAGCAGACAGAAAACAAATTCTTTCTTTGTTTTCAATTGCTTCATCTCATATGATGCCAATAGCACTTGTCTTGAAAAAAGCCGGCAAAACCTGGAAACCTCTTCATACAATTGATGCATTTGAAATACAAGCCAGATCTCAAGCTATTAAGGCCTTAACTGATCTGCCAAATCCATCCGTCAACGCTGAAAATATAATCAGCATGCCCAAAATGAGTAAATGTAGTGGTGCACAACAAAAAGGAAAACCATATTTTGTTTGCAATACTTATTTTGATGGCAGGACAGCAAAAACTTCTGCGTCTATTACAATAGATCAGCAATCCATCTGGAAAAATGAATTCAGAACAGATTTTTAATTCTTAAACCAATCTTATTATGGCAGAGCCTTATTTAAGCGAAATTCGCATCATGTCCTTTAATTTTCCCCCCAAAGGTTGGGCAATGTGCAATGGACAGCTCCTTCCCATCAACCAAAACCAGGCATTATTTTCATTGTTGGGGACAACATATGGTGGCAATGGGCAAACAAATTTTGCATTGCCCAACTTAAGAGGAAGAGCACCAATTCATATGGGTAACGGTCATAATTTGGGAGAAGCTGCCGGCTCCACTTCAACAACAATCAATATTCAACAATTGCCCCAACATAGCCATTTTGTTAATGCAAGCAGCAGTGTGCAAAATTCGATAGCACCCGGAAATAATTTCTTTGCTGCTACCACTCCATCAGAAGTTTACTCCGGCACATCATCAGGGACCTTGCTTCCCCAGTCTGTTACTAATATTGGAGGCAGTCAGCCTCATAATAATATGCAACCTTATTTAATCCTGAACTTTTGTATTGCTCTTCAGGGTATTTTTCCATCACAAAATTAAAATATTCAAATCATGGGACAACCATATGTAGGAGAAATAAGAATGTTTGCTGGTAATTTTGCACCCAATGGCTGGCTGTTTTGTGACGGTCAGACACTGCCTATTTCAGAGAATGAAGTACTTTTTCAGCTAATCGGTACCACCTATGGTGGAGATGGGGAAGAAACATTTAATTTGCCAAATTTACAAAGCAGAATTCCTTTACATATGGGTACCGGACCAGATGGAACTACTTATCAATTAGGTGAACAGGCAGGAACCGAAGATGTCACATTGACTGTTCAACAAATTCCCGCTCATAATCATGCCTGGCTTGGTAATGCAAATAATGGGGGAGGAACCAGTCCCGCCGGTTCATATCTTGCCAGGAATGCTTCTTCAGAATTTTATACCAGTGACACTTCAGGCGGGCTGGAGGCTCTTAACGCTAACTCAGTTTCGGCTACTGGCGGATCTCAGCCTCATACTAATGTTCAGCCTTTTCTCTGTATTAATTTTATTATTTCTTTGTTTGGAGTTTTTCCATCTCCAACATAGAAAAGTAAATACTAACTATTTCAAAACAATTCGTTTACCAATTAGACCCTAAATTATGGCAGATCAATTTGTAGCAGAAATCAGAATATTTCCATTTAATTTTCCTCCTCCAGGATGGGCATTTTGCGACGGACAACTGATGCCGATTTCTCAGAATACAGCGTTGTTTTCATTATTAGGAACCACTTATGGCGGAGACGGTAAAAGTACTTTTGCATTACCTGATATGCAGGGAAATGCCCCAATGCATCCGGGTCAGGGCCAGGGATTGTCCCTTCGTGATTTAGGAGAAATGAGCGGTGTGGAAACAGTAACATTACTGCAATCTGAAATTCCTTTCCACAATCATAGTTTAATGGGGGTAAATGACTCTGGTTTACAGACATCTCCGGTAGGAGCCGTACCCGGAAGAGCAAGTATTTATCAAACCACTCAGGCGCCTTCTGTCAACATGGCTTTAGAAATGCTGGCTCCCTCAGGCGGAAGTTTGCCTCACAATAATATGCAGCCCTATCTGACACTTAACTTTTGTATAGCGTTGCAAGGCATTTTTCCTCAAAGGCCATAATTTAATGTTAGATTCCGGCCTGTTCAGAGAGCAAAAGAATTTTTCAATAAAATCCATTACTGAGTTCTCTCAGGATATTTTAAGTTTATTGTCTGAAATCTATGCTTCCACAAGGGTGCAGGAATTAATGCAAACAGGCTGGACGGATGAACAGAAAAAACTATTCACTGATCATCAGTTCCAGGCGCAGCATGATTATTATCAAAAAGTATATCCGGATGCAGCTTATAATGTCATCATACAGGGTGATAAAGTAATCGGGCGTCTCTATGTTAACTTGAACCATCCTTCCGATATCAGAATTATAGATATTACTCTGTTACCTGATTACAGAAATCAATCAGTAGGATCAGCCATTTTAAAGGATTTGCAACAGCATTGCAGAACGGTTGGGAAGGTATTAAGCATTCATGTTGAGCAATTCAATCCAGCCAAAGCCTTATATGAGCGATTGGGTTTTATTCACGCAGAAACTTATGATCAGGTTTATATCCTGATGAAATGGTATCCTGAAAATTAATTAAGCTATGGGACAAACCGATATAATTACACAATTACAAGCTTCCGATTTTACCATTGATCCTGATCAAAAATGGCAAATTATAGTGCATGAAACTATCGCGCCAATTGAAGCGAGACTAACAAAGGTCATGAACCACATTCCCAGAGAAGGAAACTTCAGAGATGGATTTTCTCTGACTTTTGTTACTGATCTGAAAGACAAATATTACCTGCAGGGCAATTATCAGCTTATGCATCCTCGAAAAGGAGCTCTAATACTTTTTATGGTACCAATAGGTCCTGATAAAGATGGATTTATTCAATATGAAATAATTTTTACCTGATTACTGTTGAATTATAAATCCTGTGTTAATTACTGCTCCATTATTTAGAATGGTTCTCAGATAATATTGCCCTGGGGATATCCCATTTAAAGTTAGCTCTTGATTCATTCCATTAATTTCTTTCCCCTTAAAATGTTGGATGACCTTACCCAAGAAGATTTTTACTTTCTTTTTTCTTCACATGTTACTGATTGAATAACGGAACAATAAATTTCTTGATTGGGGGAAGTGACTTTCAAACGATAATAAGAAGTGGAATTTCCGAATTCCAAAGGGACATCCAGTTTCATCCTGCCGTTGTAAGTAGAAACTGTTTGGATAGTTTTCCAGGAATATGCATCAATACTGCTTTGGATCTCAAGCAGAGCTTCCTGCTCCTCCAGTTGCCATGTCAGCGTAACCTGATCTTTAGTACAATCAATGCTGCTACCAAAATCAAGGATTGAAAGCGGTGAAAAATTTAAGTGCATAGCTTCTTCAAAACATGGAATCACAGAAGAGGGTACCAAATTATTCGGATCAGCAAAGCCAAAGCCGTCTGTGACGGAAAATACATCCCAATATGCAAAAGGCATATCGTACAGATCTACTTGATCCATGATAGCTTCTACATAATTACACCTGCTTGTAAGCGCGGCACTGTTTCCGACACCAAATTCTCCCAACCACACCGGAACATCATACAGCTCTGACCAGGCACTGACAGTAGAAAATAGAGCTGCAATGTTCGCCATATCATTTCCTTGTGGAAAAGACATAGGAGGGAAAAATGGGGGACTCGTCCATGACATTCCCTGATGTGTGAAGAAATAAGGTTCATAAGAATGAAATGTGTAGATGATATTATTATCATCATATGGATTGGATGCAGATAATGCCGCCCCGCTGTTATAAGAATTGGCTCCGACAACAAGAGTATGGTCCGGAGCGTACAATCTGATAGTGTCTATGATGGCGTGCTGAACATAGTGAAGATTGTTTTTCGAGATAGCATGAGGTTCATTCAGAATCTCAAATAAGGTACTTGTAGCAGGAAGGTGACCATATCGCTGTACGATTTGTCTCCATATAGCACATAATCGAGGGGTTTCTTGGAGATAATTCTGATCATTCAATTCATATCCATGATGATTATCGATACTCAAAATTAAACCATAATCCTGTGCCCATAATATGCAAGAGTCTATCAATCTGAAAGCTTCGTGACCCACATCAAGCGCATAAGGAGGCTCCGTATCTGCCAAACGCTCAAAAGTAACAGGCATTCGCATTGTTTTAATACCTCCAGATGCCAGGAACGCAATATGTTCCCGACGATATTTATTGACCTCCGGGTATGCATTAAATGGTATCAGCCAATATGCTTCCAGCCAATTATTGAGATTAAAGCCCTGAGACATAGCTGCTGCCATAGGCCATGCGATAGATGGAGGAGGCGGAGCAATATTAACCAATTCTATTGCATCAAAATAAAGTGTACCATTTCCAGAAGAATTATCACTGGATACATTGATGTCAATCTCTGTGATATCTGCCAATGAAATAGTGGTCCCGGAAGTCAGCACAATCAATGGAATATCAATCACTGTATAATTTTGAGCCGTCCCGCCCACATCATATAAGACCCCAAAATCAGCGCCGGACCTCAATTGTATTCTGAATGTGTGCTGAGCTGATACACCGCGATAGACCAATCGGAGGTGAGTAAATCCGGTGAAATCCACAGGAGCCGTTGAGCCCCAATTGTCCATATTCAGACCGAAGCCTGACCAGTGATTAGTAAAGTTGTAGACAAATCGATAATGTTGGCCGCCTTCATATGGATTTTCGGTAGTGATTTCTGAGAGAACACCTTCTCCTTGCCAGGTTCCAGTAAATAAAGAAGTTCCAGCTTTGTAGATATCGGTACCAAGCACCGTATTGGAAATGCAAATCAAAAAGCATATAGTGTAAATAGAGTATCTCATGTGTTCAAAGTTTTAAGGTTGAGCGGCATGTTTATAAGACTCAAATAGTCAGCTTATTGTTGGTAAGATAAGGCATTTTTGACCTTAATAATTTGTTTGAATTTTATTGGATAGGAAGTGGGTAAAATAATATCAGAGAAATGAGGAGATGAGAAGCTTGGTGTGGCTGAGATATTATTAAATGTTTGTTAATTGATTGTGCTGTGGAACTGTAATTTGTTAAGAAATTCCAGCTAGCTTCAAGCTATTATCAATCAGTCTGGTCCAGAAGTAAGCTCCACCCGATACGAGTAGAGATCGTGTGTGCTTTTAGCTTTAGTAGATTAAATTTTGGAACAGCCAGCTTTTGGCAGTTGGCTTTAGCTGTTGGCCAACAGCCTGTCCTGGTTTATTGTTCACTTTATTGTTTCGTTAAAGGCGATCAAGGCTGTTACACATCGCGTGAACGCAGTGAACCACGTCCCGGCTTCGGGCGTATGCAAATGATACTCAAAAGCCTGGTCCCCGAGTTCACTCACCTTAGCGAGGAGCTACGAGCGGGCCCCGGGCCTACGCTCATACACTGGGCACATTCAATCCTTCTGCGCGACCCAGGAACGATATTTATTCCACTTTATCAGAATTCATATGTGTTAAATAAATAATATGTATTGCGGCTTTACACCATTACTTTTCACAAGAATATTCGTCTTCGAATTATGCGACCCGGTGATGTTGAATGGTTGGAAAATAGGGTCCTTGCCGGAAGAATTGTGAGAAGGGACAGAGTTCAAAGAGAGTGGTGATGGTTTACAATCTTCCGGCTTCATTAACACAACTATGTAAGCATAGGAGACTAGAAAAAATACCATAGATTTAAACCTTCAAACTAAACAAAATGAAAACGCTCACCCTACCCCGCCGAATTTTCATCTTCGCGATGATGAGCTTATTGTCACTACCTCTTTTTGCACAAAGAATAAATACACTCCGTCCGGGATGGTACACACTTGGAATCAATGCGGGTCTCAGTTATCAACAAAGTGATGTTGCAGCCCAAATCCGTGGTGGAGGACTCGGAATCACTCTTGCCAAAAACCTGAATAGCCGTCATGGACAGCTTCTGGAAGTAGACTTGAGAGGCAGATTGATGTACTCTACTTCTTACGGACAGGATGTCGATCGCAATTATCTTATTGATGAAAATACAGCTGTCAACGGTAGCAATCTCTGGGACTATCGTGAGTTTCCCTCTGAGCTGGAGGAGCCGGATGGTTTTATATTCAACAACCACCGCACTCAGATGGGAGAACTTGGCCTGGAAGCAGTATTTACATTGGGCCGTCTGAGACAGAGGACCGGCATCAACCTTTCTGTTTTTGGGGGAATAGGTATAGACTGGTATCGCGTGAAAACAGATCAGGGAGATGAATCCAGCAATACAAATTATGCCGCTGACTATGCCGCACTTGATACAACAGCAACCTTTACACAAAGACGATCTCTTCTTCGGAATGATATATTGAATGGAACTTACGAATCGCTTGGGGATGGATTTGAAAATAGCTCTAATGGGAAAGTTACTCTAATGCCTAATTGGGA
The DNA here is from genome assembly GCA_016706365.1 of Saprospiraceae bacterium. Taxonomy (GTDB): domain Bacteria; phylum Bacteroidota; class Bacteroidia; order Chitinophagales; family Saprospiraceae; genus SLDF01. The sequence goes on along the minus strand of JADJJU010000008.1, from coordinate 242,084 downwards.
GTAGAGCTTGGTTATGATATCACACCTCGATGGGGTTTAGGACTAGGTCATAAAGTGAGCTACACGGGAGTAGATATTTTTGACGGGTTGACAATGCCAAGTACAAAGAATGATATTCACCACTATACATATCTGCAGCTGTATTACAGATTCAATTTGGATGAAAAGGAAGAATTGCCTCCTACTGTACGTTTCATCGATCCTGAATATAGCCCATATATGACTAAGGAACCTTACAAAGTGGTAGAAGCGGAAATCAAGAATGTAAAAGATCAAAGCCAGATCAATCTGACTAATAATGGCAGACCACTTAGTTTTACGTACAGGAGGGGAACCTTGAAAGCAACTATAATATTGGATGAGGGAACGAATATTGTCAAAGCTGTAGCTACGAATGGCGGAGGTACAGGTGAGGATGAGGTACAAATCATCATTGAAGAGCCTGAAACAGACAATCCACCTATAATCCGATTCATCCGTCCTGAAGTAAGCGGACAGATAGTAACCAATGCAAAATATGATGTGTTAGCGGAGATTCTGTACATGGAGACAGACAAGAATATTGTGTACACATTAAATGGAAGGGAAAATAAGTCCTGGAAGTTTGATACAAGGACAGGAATGTTTAATAGCAGTATTACTCTTGCAGAAGGTGAGAATATATTGATTTTGGATGCCAGGAATCGCCGTGGATCTGATCGTCAGACCATGAGAATTATTTACGAAGCACCTGTATATCCACCTTCCATCCAGTTCATTACACCTAATGTATCTCCTTACCGAACTACAGTACCTGGTCAGGCTTTGGAGCTGGGACTGAAAGAAATCAGACGTACGGACAACATACAGTTGACATACAATGGCTATGCATTTACAAGGTATGACTATAACGAACAGATCGAATATGTGAAGCTTGCTTCTGATCTTGATATCAGAATAGGAGGGAACAGAATTAGCAATTTTGATTTTAATCCTCATACCGGAAACTTAAGTTTTCAGGCAACGATTAAGGAAGGAAGCAGTAACTTGATCATTACCGGACGGAACCAATCAGGTGAATCCCGTGATGAAAGATTATTGTCCTGCAATTCACCTGCTGTACCTCGCCCCGCGGTGAGTATTCTACAGCCAGACAATCACTCTGTCATCACAGTTGAAAATGTTGCCTTGAGAGCCAGTGTAAAAAATGTGAGCCAAAAAAGTGAGATCACGCTGACCCTAAATGGTAGAAACACCACAAGCTTCACATTCAATGCAGCAAATGGAGCCATAGAAAGTAATCTGGTATTAATACCTGGAAGAAATACTATTGCTATCAGCGTAAATAATGCAGGTGGAACTGCCAACGCTTCTGTTGAAGTGGAGTATAAAGCACCGGCATTGCCATTATTAACCATCACTACTCCTTCAAATGGGGCTGTCCTGAATGATCCCGGAGTAAAAATGACGGGTACAGTAACTAATATTACTGTTGGGAATCAGATCAAAATTTATCTGAATAATCAATTGATAGGCAGTCCGATTTTAAGAGCCGGTCAATACAGTTTGGATCTGACTTTAAGAAGTAGTGAAAATACACTGAGAGCAGTAGCAGACAATGGGAACGGAACTTCTGAACAAACTATAAAAGTTAGGTATGATATCCGGTATGAAAAGCCTGTAATCACCTTTGTTAATCCAGTGCAAAGCACCACAGTAGAACTGTCCAGACTGGAGCTTCAGGCCCGGGTGACCAACATAGACAGGGTAGATCAGATAAAGTTGATTTTCAATGGGAGAAACCAAAGTGCCATTACATTTGACAAAGAAACAGGTATGTTGAACAAAGCCCTGATTTTGAGAATAGGTAAGAATACTATAGAAATCGAAGCTCTGAATCCCGGCGGGTCAGCAAAAGAAAAAATAGAAGTTAATTATGATCCTACGGTAGCAGCACTTCCGGTGCCTGAAGTGAAAATTGAATCTGCTTCCAGACCGGTTTCTGATCCATTCAATCCTAATGCTGCGCCTACCTCAACTGTGTTGGCCACATTGAAAGGGATCAGTAATGCTAGTCAGATTACCTTTGTGGTCAATGGAGTTCCGGAGAGAGGATTTAGTTTTGATGAATCAACCGGCAAAATCCAACATGTTATTGGCTTAAATAAAGGTGACAATATTATTGTCATTACTGTAACTAATGCGAAAGGCACTGCTACAGATACCACGAATGTGAAGTTATAATGAGGATCTTAAAAGTTAGTGCTCGTCTCAAGTAATTAATCCTTGAGACGGGCCATTTTTTTAACCCGCTCAGTTCTTTAGCCACCCTCAAGCGATAAGATTCTATATTGGCCAATCCACACAAACCGCACCCGGAGATGCCTCACACATTGCAGTAATCCAAATACGGTGACATTTTGATAAAAACTGGAGCTGGAATATCCCAGGCTTCCTGGTGGCTGTTTGTAATAAGATTATAGTCAGGAATAGCGGCCCGTTTTTGCTGCTTAAACTTTCATTTCATCTTATCCAATACACAAACGCCCCTTCTGCCTGCGCAGAAAGAGCGTTTTCAAAATAAAGCGAAAACCGAAAAGTATGTTTTTTAGAAAGTAAAATCTGCCCCGAGAGTTAACAATCGGGGCAATCCCACTCTGATGCCTTGTGGCCTTCTTGAAGCTATATATCTTTCGTCACTTATATTTTTAAGAGCGATGTGGAAGCTTGTTCCCCAGGTCGGAATTTTATATGAAATCGTCAAATCGTGCACCCATCGGCTGTCAATCAATCCATTTCTCCCATCTGCAAATGGGATTGTACTGTTGATCTCATCTGTAAATTGCTCTGCCATGAAATGCGAATTCCACTGAAATCCAAGGCCAAAAGACCATTCAGCGCCTACAGCTCCCCAGAAAAGCCATTCAGGAGCGTAGGGCAGTTTATTTCCCTTTACATTTACCGATTCCGAACCGACAAAACGGTCCTCAGAATAAGTGGATTGAACATAAGTTAATGCCGCCTCCAGAGTATAGCTGTCTTTGATTTGCCACCACTTACCAAAGTCAAAACGGCCATTAAATTCCAGCCCCTTATGTTTAGTGTGACCCCCGTTAATAAGTCCTGTTGCATTGACATTGCCGGAAGACTGGGAGACAGGTATGATTTGATTTTTGAAATCCATGAAGAAGCCTGTAATTCCAAGCTGATATGTTTGCACTTCAGCCCATCTGAATCCCATTTCATAATTGGTGCTCAGTTCAGCATCCAGATCCAAAGAATTACCTTCCCCTGTTAAGGCGTCTTTTATTCTTGGTGGAGCAAAACCTCTGTGTATCCCTGCAAAAATGGTAGCATTTTCATTTAAATTGTAATTAACTCCGGCACCGGGGATAATGGCAATCGTGAGATCAGAAGCCACCAGACTTGTGTCCCGCAGCTGATTTGAACCATTGATGAGAAATCTGCCTCTCAGAATATGGCGTTCATAATCATATACTTCCAGGCGAAGTCCCGCTGTGATAGAGAGTTTTTGGTTAATTGCCAGCTTGTCCTGAACAAATATTGAATAGGCATTTCCAGTTCGGACTTCATTATCTCTCATATTGCCCGCAGAGGCATCAGCTTTCGCACCTGTAATAAATTGCTCAAAAGCTCTCTCATACATATATCGCAGACCTGCATCCAAAATATTTGATTTACCAGCAATCAAAGTTTTCCAGGAGGATCTTGTTTCAATTCCTGCCACTTCAAATTGTCTGTTTCGGTTTCCAGACGTATTCAGCATATATATGGCATCTCCCGCAATACTTGTGTCACCCCACACCACTCCTGTTTGGTTGGGAGCAGAAGGATTGGATGAAAACTCTTGTCTCAACCAATTGCGAGAGGTAGTATAAGCAAAAGCAGTGGTTTTTAATTTGAATGCAGAACTGATATCCCAATCGTGAGTTAGACTGCTATGGTATCTGCGGATGGGGAGCTGATCACCGGGAGCCATGCGCACAAAATCCTGATCTCCTCTTTCATACATCGATTGTGTAATACCAATATAAGTGGCATTAGAGTGCTCGTCATACATGCCGATTTTCAATCCGATCCGGGAGTTTTCGCTTAATTCGATTTTTATTTTGGTACCGATATCTGTCAGTTTGAAATCCATTGATCCCAAATTACTTGCTCGTTTATGCATACCATATATCACAAATCCGGTTTTACCTATAGTATTTCCATAGCTGACATAGCCGGAGAATAATCCGCCCTGGCCTCCCTTGATTCTTAGCTGGATTTGTTCCTGATCAGGCGGGTCCTGAGTGATGAAATTAATCACAGCTCCGGTGGTTTGAGGACCGTAATATATCTGCCCACTTCCTTTAAGGACCTCAACTGCCTGAATTTTATCGATGGATGGGGAAAAATACATTTCGGGTTCACCGTATGGGTTTAAAACGAGAGGCACTCCGTCTTCCAGCATCAGGACATTTCTGCTGCGATCAGGATCAAGTCCACGTATGCCTATGTTAACCCTCAGGCCTATACCTTCTTCATCTGTGACATTTAGACCCGGAGCACGTCTGATAAGTTCGTTCAGCGTAAAAGGTTGAGTCCTGATATTATCCTTTGGTTGGATTAGGGTGAGAGAACCCGGGATTTGTTTTAATACACCGGGATAGTTACCTACCACGATGACTTGTGGCATTTCAAAAGTTCTGAGAGTATCTACCACATTTTCAGGAATTATATAATTAGAAGAATCCTGACCTTCCAATGGCCTGATCAGATAAATCATCATTAAAACTGCTAATAAGCTTAGGCGTAAATAATGTTCCATTTTGTTTGTTGTTTATTAAAACTGATTCTAAATAAGCTGAAGCAAATGTACTTTTGGCTTTGACCTTTACAAACTATTTAGAATGATTCTTAATAAACTTGACAAAAAACAGACAATCAATTTTTTTTAAGCTACAGCTTGAGAGAAAACTGAAGCTTCAGTAAAAATTTTACGTTGGTAGGTGTTGTTGGAATATATGGGAGACAGGTGCTGAGGACGGGTTGAATTTCCCGAAGCTTGCGGCTCGAAGTTTGAAGCTTTCCACCGGCTGTTAGCCAATAGAAAACAGCTAGCTATCACGCATCTTCCATCAGGGATCTGAATCCGATAAACCGATCGCGAAACCTTTCCTGATGATCAGCTTGTAATGCCGCCGCAAAAACAGATTTGTAGAGTTCGTAAGAATCCAGGTCTTTACATTTGTATTGAATGGAGTAAGTGAGGCCTTGGTCAGGCTCCACACTAAGTAATCTGCAGAAATTATGAGAGAGGAAACATCCCGTTGCCAGTACATCCGGAATATGTACATTTTTCATCCAGTTAACCCAATCTGATTCGACTTCAGGATCAATAATGATGGTTACATTGTAGTAAATCATTCTGAATCATCTTCTTATTAAATAGAATCACCCCTTAATAAACGATAGCGTTTACGGGCATCGATTGCAAGTGTAGAACTATTGTATTCCACAAACAGTCTCTCATAATATTTCATGGCTTCCTCTGCCTGGTTGAGATTATATTCATATAATTCTCCTAAAGCAAACATGGCATTGTCGGCTCTGATTTCTTCAGGGAAACGCTCTAGAATACTCAGATACTTAGCAACGGCAGCGGGATAATCTCTTTGTTTGGTTAATAACTGAGCCTCCAGATACAGGATATCATCTTCCAGCTTGTGTTCCGGGAATTCAACACGAATTTCATTGAGCAATGTCTGAGCTTCTGAAAAACGATTCTGGAAGATCAGTAAATCCGCTTCAGCATATTTTTTTAGCGGAACATCAGTGGAGTCCAGACCCAGATTATCCATGATAAAGACCGACAAATCGAGTGCATCATTAGAAATAAACTTTGAAGTGGCAGTTTTCAGGATATTGAACTGCTGTTGAGCCCATTCGAAATCACCTACAAAATAAGATAAACGGGCATTTCTGAAACGGGCTTCCTGACCTAAAAGTTCTTCTTCAAAGTCTTTGTCAACTTGTGAATATAGCAGCGTTGCTTCCCAGCGATCACCGCTGATCAGATGTAAGTCAGCCAAATCCAGCTTTGCATTAGCAAGCACAAATCTGTTTATTCCCTGATACTGAACCAGATTGCTCAAAGTCATGATGGCTCTTCCTGTCTCACCAATATAATATGCCTGCAAATCAGCCAGTTCGATAATTATGGGAGCAGTCAAAGAGTTACTTCCAAACTCTTCAAGAAATTGAATAAAATCAGTTTCAAGTAGCAGGAGGGCAGCTTTTTCGTATGCGGGATCATCCGTAATTTTCTTTCTTTTGGTCGTCAGCACTCCTTTTTTTGCTTCAATGTAATAGCTTGAATTTCTACCTTTTTCATCTACTATATATTGAAAACCATCAATGGCCGTATCGAATTCATCATCAAATACTGCCTGATAGGCAAGATTGAATACCCTTTGACCATTTTCATCCAGCTTTCGGTCCAGAGCTTTCAATTGTCTCATGGCGTTGCGATAATCCTTTTTATTTAGAAAGATCCATGCCAGTAATTCAGGATATAATTCACTGTTTTCATTGGCTTGCATCCTACTGTAAAGTTGTTCCTGCAAATACACAAAATCTTCTTCTGCCAGGAATCGTTGAAAGACTGTTTTGATGGATTCCAGGGAACCGGGGTTTCCTTCCAGACTATTTAGATAATAGAAAACCATCTTTTCCGTATTGCCGAGGCGTCGATATATATCGGCAAGATTATAGGCAAAGGCATTTTCACCGGGAAATAATTCTTCTCCTTTTTCATAAACCATGGCTGCCAATTCCAGCTTATTGACAGAAGTAAAGGCATTACCTAATTTTGTGATTCCAAATTTGTCTGAGTTAAGCGTTTTAACAGCTTTTTTATACTGTTCCTCTGCAGCATCGGGTTCGCCGATTTTATCCAGAATGTTTCCATACTGAACCATTAGCTGCGAATCTGCGGGACGTTTTTTTATTTCAAGTTGAATAGCTTCTTTTGCCAAAGGAATTTGTTCCATTTGGATCAGGCATTCAAGATAATTATTGAAATAGTAATCCGTTCCCGGACTTTTTTCATGAAGCTTTTTGAAAAGGTCAGCGGCTTTTTCCAGTTCACCATCCTGCTTATATTGAAATGCAAGACGCGGGTCCTGCGCCATAGCAGTGAACCCCAGAAATCCAACCAAAATGGTCAGTAGTATTTTTTGTATCATGCTCTTATCTTTCATCACTTTGGGAAAAACGAAAGAACCGGTTTAAAAGTTGCATACTATTTTACGCTTGTCCTTTTCTTAGAGGCAATGACTATGCCAAGAATAGCGCCAATAGTATTACTTACCATATCTTCCCATTCAAAACTTCTGCCTATTACCAGGATTTGTGCATACTCCATGAGTGCACCATACAGACTTATGACAATAACTATAACAGCGGATTGAAGTCGGTTAAAATTTCCCTTATTTAAAGTCTTGAACCACAGGAACGCCAGAATAGCATACATGAAAGCATGAACTATTTTGTCCAAATGCCTTAATTGTAAATCTTCAAATGTACTGAGACTCTGTGGCGGTAAAAGGGACAGGACTAAAACAGCTATGGTACAAATAATAGCAGCTATTAAGTATAAGGTCCGCTTCTTTTCAAAGCTTTGATTATGCAATCAGTTCGGTGTATTGCTCAGGACTCAGTAGATCATCCAGCTCAGATTCATCAGCAATTTCAATTTTCACAATCCATCCTTTGCCATATGGATCTTCATTGATAATTGCAGGATTATCACCGCCCTTTTCACTTAATTCATCATTGAATTCTATCACTTTACCTGAAATGGGCATAAAGAGTTCGGACGTAGTCTTCACAGCTTCAACTGTTCCGAACACATCATCTTTGGATAGCTCTTCCCCTATGGAATCAATTTCAATATAAACCAGTTCGCCCAATTCGCTCTGTGCGAAATCTGTTATTCCTATTGTACCGATATTACCTTCTACGCGCACCCACTCGTGTTCTTTGCTGTATCTAAGGTCTTGGGGGATATTCATTTGTTTGAGATTTTAGAGTTAAAAGGAATCCAAAAGAAATACATTTTTTTGATATCAGCAAACCTGAGCCATATGTGGATTTTAATTTATGAATTTTGCTGCCTGGCTATATAGTCCTTAATCCAGCCGGTGGTCAATGATTTTGGTCTTTCCAAAGATAAACCCAAGCCTCTTGACCAGCACAGCTGAGCTAATACACCCATTGCTCTGGACACACCAAAAAGCACCGTATAAAAGTCATATTCTTTCATATTATAATGCACCAGCAATGCTCCGGAATGGGCATCTACATTAGGCCATGGATTTGCTACTTTGCCCAATCCCTGAAGAATCGGAGGAACCACTTCAAATACTTTCCAGACAACCTGCACTATAGATGAATCAGGAATATTTTTTTCTGCAAATGATTTTTGCGCCATATACCTTGGATCAGGTTTTCTTAATACAGCGTGCCCGTAACCCGGAATGACCTTGCCTTCAGAAAGGGTCCGTTCAACATATTCGGCAATTTGTTCTTTACTGGGAGATTCAGTACCGATATCTTCCAGCATTTCAAATATCCACTTGATTACTTCCTGATTTGCAAGTCCATGTAATGGTCCGGCCAGTGCATTCATTCCTGCTCCCAAAGACAGATAAGCATCGCTTAGCGTAGATCCTACAAGGTGTGTAGTATGTGCAGAGGCATTTCCGCCCTCATGATCAGCATGGATGGTAAGGTAAATTCGCATTAAGTCTAAAAATGCCGGATCGTCATTGCCGAGCAAATGAGCAAAGTTACCACCCCAGTCAAGGCCGGAATCTGATGTTTTGTGATCTCCGTTAAAGAACGTTCTTCTATAAATATATGCAGCCAATTCCGGAAGTTTGGCCAGGAGATTCATTGTGTCCTCGTAAGTGGCATCCCAATAATCATCTTTAGACATACCTTCTGCGTATCTGGCAGCAAAAATACTGTCATTTTGCAGTGCCATAATTCCGATTGTAAACTGAGTCATCGGATGGGTTTCCGCCGGCAGACAATCCATTGTTTGTTTCAGATATTGAGGGAGTCCTGATCTTTTTCTCCATTCTTCAGTCAGCCACTTTACATCAGAATCTGAAGGCAATTCATCTACAAGCATGAGCCAGAAAATTCCTTCAGGAAGTGGTTCATTGCCACCCGCAGCTTTGGGAAGTAATTCCTGCAATTCCGGGATTGAATATCCTCTGAATCGAATTCCTTCATTAGCATCAAGTAGGGAAGTCTCCCAAATCATGCTTTTAATTCCTCTCATTCCACCATAAGCCTGTGAAATTTTGACTTCATCCAGCTTCATATCTCCATGCTCTTTCAGGAGATTTTTGATGTCACTTTTGAGTGTTTGGCATTTGGTATAAAATTTTTCTTTGAGTATGTCCATTGGATATGTTGTGTTTGGATCAGAGTTAAATTTGGTTAGCTCTTTGTAATAAAGAGTACATTTCCAGAGATATAAAACTGTAAGCGTGAAAATGTTTAACAAAAAATGTGATTTGCAGAGGCAAATCCACTGTCGGACTATAAGACGCAGAGGAAACCATAATTATTTTAATCGTGTGAATCATTTTGGGCACGCTAATATATTCCAATTTGACAGTATAGGATAAATAGGCTGAGCATATTTTTATCTTTGCATTAAAATTTAGTTAAATGCTGATCATTCAGGAGGTTTTGGTGAGTAATGATATAGTTGAAGAGCACTTTGCCTGCGAATTGATGAAATGCAAAGGTGCATGTTGTGTGGAAGGAGATTTTGGAGCTCCGTTGGATGACGAAGAACTGGAAATCTTGGATGCTATTTATCCTCAGGTGGAACCATATATTTCAGATGAAGGGCGGGCTGCTATTGCAAAAGATGGCTTGTACAAGCTGTACAGAGATGGGCATGTTTTTATGGGAACGGCTCTTCAAAAAGACGGGGCATGTGCTTTTGTTTCTTATGATGAGCTGGGGATCGCCTGGTGTGGTATCGAAAAAGCATGGATGGATAAAAAGATTGAATTCAGAAAACCAATGTCCTGCCAACTGTATCCTATTCGTCTGACTGAATTACCGGAAGATAGTTTCACGGCGCTTAATTATGATAGGTGGGAAATTTGTAGTCCTGCCTGCGAAAAAGGAGCTTCCAGCGGAATACCCTTATATGTTTTTTTAAGAGATGCAATTACCCGCAAATTTGGTGCAGAATTCTATGATGAACTTGACGCTGCTGCACAATTCATCAAAAATAAACAGAGCTAAAAGATACTAAATTTTATTGATTTAAGGATATTCTATATAAAGTTTGAAATATCAATACCGAAAACTTACTTTTGCATCGTTTTTCCCCAAACCTAAGCGAAGCGGGTATATTAAAAACACTTAATTGTAAAACAGATCATTAGATGGCAATCATTTCAGATATCAGAAAACGCAGCGGCATCATCATAGGATTGATCGCTTTAGCACTTGCAGGATTCCTACTTATGGATATGACCTCCGGTAATCAGAGTCTTTTTGGAGGCAATGATTTTACTGTAGGGAAAGTTGCTGGTCAAAAAATTGACTGGAAAGAATTTTTACAGACTGAAGAAATTTTATATCAGGGCTCAACTGCTGATGTTTACGGCCGAAGAGCTTACTTATGGAGCTACTTTATTGAGAAGGCAATTATTGAAAAGGAAGCTAAAACACTTGGTTTAAGTGTAAGCATTCCGGAATTGAAAGAATTGGAATTTGGATCAAATCTAAGCCCAATTATTTCAGGTCGTTTTATCAATCAGGCGACAGGCCAGGTTGATCGTGAAAACCTGAACAGAATACAGGAGCAGATTTCCTCAAATACTATGGAGGCACAACTGAGGCCATACTGGGCTACTCAGGAAAAGGAAATCATTAAGGACAGACTTCAGTCTAAGCTATCCAACATGGTCAGCAAGGCAATGTATTCTCCAAAATGGTTGGCAGAAGAAGATTTCAAAGAAAATAACTCGACATTCAATTTTAAGTTTGTTCTAGTACCTTATACAGCTATCCCTGATACAGAAGCTGAAGTGAAAGACAGTGATATTGATGCATATATCAAAGAAAATGCGGGGCAGTTCAAGCAAGCATTCGAAACACGTAAATTAGATTACATTGCATTTAATGTTGTTCCTGCTGCATCTGACTCAGCAATGATTATGAAGGAGTTGGATGATTTAATTGCACCTTTTGTAGCTGCAGAAAATGATACTACTTTCCTCGAAGCGAACATGGGAGAAATGGATGGGACCTACAAAAAGAAGGCTGATATAACCGGAGATTTCACAGAATCTTTATTTGGATTGAAAAATGGTGATGTATTAGGTCCATATGTTGAAGGAGGTTTCTATAAAATTACAAAAGTCCTTGACAGAAAGATGATACCGGATTCAGTGAGATCAAGGCATATATTATTACCTGCAAAAAATGCGGATGAAGCAATGGCTGCGCAGGTCAGATTGGACAGTATCAAAACTGAACTTCAGGCTGGTCGTACAACATTTGAAGCAATGGCCCTACAATTTAGTCAGGATGGCTCTGCGTCCAGTGGAGGAGATCTTGGCTATGTAGGTCTGAATGGAATGGTTAAGAATTTCAATGATATGATCTTCTACAAAGCTGAAATGAACACACTGAACACCGTGTTTACAGAATTTGGGGTCCATCTGGTGCAAGTTACTGACAGAAAATATATAACTAAAGAGTCAGGTATTTCAATTGCAACAATTGCCAGAGAAATCGCTCCTTCTGATGCTTCTCAAAATGAAGTGTATGAAAAAGCATTTGATTTGGTCTCTAAGTTTAAAACGACTGATGAGCTGAAAGAGGCAATAAAAGAAATGCCGGGAGTGATTCTTGCAACTTCTGAACCTTTGAAGGAAAATGATTATCTGATCGCAGGTATCTCTCCAACAACAGAAGTGAGAGAGATTGTAAGATGGGCTTATGCTGACGATCGCGAAGTCGGAGACTTTTCCGGTGAAGTGTATGCAATTTCTAATAAGGATGCTTTTTATACATCAAAATATGTGATTGCAGGCTTAAATAGTATCAACCCTAAAGGTTTACCTTCTGCAAAAGACAAAAGACAGGAATTGGAAGCAATTGTTCGCAATAGAGTGAAAGCCAAACTTATCACTGATAAAATTCAGGGTAAAACTGCTGCTGAAGTTGCTACTATGTACAGTGCCCAGCTTCAACCTGTACAGGAAGGATCATTCAATAACACCAATTTGGGTGAGATCGGAGAAGAGCCGGCAGTTGTTGCTACTGCAATTGGTTTAGGAACCGGCAAAACATCCAAACCTATCCGTGGAAATGCAGGAGTGTTTGTTGTGACTGAAGTAACTGCCAATGCCGTTAATGATATGATGGACGATAATATGTTCAGAAATTCTACTCAAAGTTTCGCAAGAAGAAACTATCAAAATAACTTTATGAGTAAGTTGACTGAAAAGTATGATGTGAAAGACAAGAGATATAAATTCTTCTAAGGATTATGTATTCAAGTTATATAGCGAAAGCCCGGCCTTAAACCGGGCTTTTTGCATTTTTAGATCTTGAATTGGATCTGAATAAATCAACATTATTAAAAGTTATTTAATACAATTTTGGTGGATTGGGTGGATATTTTTACTTTCGATTTAAATGCAGTCCTGCTTTTACAAAAGCGACAACCTTTATCCAATAAGCAAGTATTAATTTAATCCATGAAGAAAACTTGTGGCTTCTGCCAGACTAATGCAGTCTGGATGGGTCTTGTTCTTTCAATTGGAAAAAGGAAGATTAACATTTAAATAGATATCGCATGTTCGTTAAAACATTTGCCAGTGCTGTTGAAGGAGTGGATGCCCGTACTATTACCGTCGAGGTCAATGCCGGTGGGGAAGTGCTTGCCGGTAAAATGGGTTATTTTCTGGTGGGTTTGCCGGACAATGCAGTCAAGGAGGGTTACCAGAGAATAGAAGCAGCCATAAAAAACGCCGGGTTGAGAATGCCCCGGATCAAGCTTATCATCAATCTTGCTCCGGCTGATATCCGTAAAGAAGGATCTTCCTATGATCTTCCGATAGCGCTTTCTGTCCTTGGAGCTACAGGTGTAATTCAGTCAGAAAAATGGGAGGACTATGTAATTATGGGTGAGCTGTCGCTGGATGGAAAGCTAAGACCTATCAAAGGTGCTTTGCCGATAGCTATTCAAGCGAGAAAAGAAAAATTCAAAGGAATTATTCTCCCTAAACAAAATGCCAGAGAAGCAGCCATCGTCAATGACCTGGATGTATTCGGAGTGGAAACATTATCTGATGCAATAGGACTTTTGACCGGGATGTCTGATTTGAAACCGGTCACCATGGACACCAGAGAGGAGTTTAATAACAATGTAAACAAATACGAGATTGACTTCTCAGATGTAAAAGGGCAGGAGAATATCAAACGGGCACTGGAGCTCGCAGCATCGGGGGGGCACAATGTAATTCTCATAGGACCTCCGGGTGCAGGAAAAACGATGTTGGCAAGAAGATTACCTACAATTCTGCCTCCTCTGGCACTGAAGGAAGCCCTTGAGACCACCAAAATACACTCCGTGGCGGGTTTTTTGGGTACAAATGGCGGATTGGTCACCAACAGACCTTTCAGGTCTCCACATCACACCATCAGCGATGTTGCATTGGTTGGAGGAGGTTCGAATCCCATGCCCGGGGAAATATCATTGGCACACAATGGAGTTTTGTTCCTGGATGAATTACCTGAATTTAAAAGGACGGTACTGGAAGTCATGAGACAACCCATGGAGGAGAGAAGAGTCACTATATCCAGGGCAAAAATCTCTGTTGACTATCCTTCCAGTTTTATTTTGATAGCTTCCATGAATCCATGTCCCTGCGGATTCTATAATCATCCCGAGAAAGAATGTGTCTGTCCGCCGGGAACAGTCAAAAAATACCTCAATAAAATATCAGGGCCGTTACTGGATCGGATTGACTTGCATGTAGAAGTGACACCGGTCTCAGTAGATGAGCTATCCTCAGGAAAACCCTCTGGTGAAAGTTCTCAAATCATTGCCGAAAGAGTGCTTCAGGCGAGAGCCATTCAGGAAGAGCGGTTCAAAGAATTGAATGGAATTTATTATAATGCACAGATGCCGGGTAAAATGGTAAAGGAAGTATGTCAACTGGATTCACCTTGCCAGCTGCTTTTGAGTACAGCGATGAAGAAACTGCAGTTATCAGCCAGAGCATATGATCGGATCTTGAAAGTCGCCCGGACAGCAGCTGACCTGGCAGCATCAAAGGATATTAAAGTAGAGCATTTGGCAGAAGCCATCCAGTACAGAGATCTGGATAGAGAAAGCTGGGGAGGGTAAACTTAATGAGGGTCTAATTTGCTAATATCTCAGCCTCTGCTTCCTCAGCATTTTGATAATCATATTTACCGGCAATATATTCTTTTCCGGAGATAATATCCAACATTTCAAGTATGCTAGAAGCCAGTAAATTTTTTTGCGGAATGGCAAGAAAATGTGGTTGCCCGGGAATCATCAGGATTTTCAAGAATGGAACTTTTATCGCTTTCTTTTGAATGAATTTTGCATTGCTTGTATAGACTAATTCATCTTTTTCTCCCTGGATGTAAATGATAGGCTTGTTCAAATTTGCCCAAATATCCTGCATACCTTCAAGCTCTTTCTGGTGGCTGAATTTTTCGGCTGTAGCAACACATAATACTTTTGGAAATATCCAGCTGGTAACACTGTATCTCATAAGATGTGAAATTAGGTATACTTTTTCTTCCCCGGGAGCAATGGCAGGAGCTCCAAGAACGAGTCCATCTACAAGATCAGGATAATCTGCTGCCAGTCTCGCCGCAATAGGACCGCCATAGGAAACACCAAGGACTATTACTTTACTTCTGGAGCTTCGAAGACTGTCAAGAATAGGTCTGATCATATCTGATTGTTGCTGTATAGATGTAACTGGTTCACCAAATCCTGAATAGCCATAACCGGGACGATCCAGCACAAATATTTGAAACTTATTCACCAGATGCTTATGTGTCATCAATTGATTAAACACACTCATTGAGCTGGGTGCCCCGTGAATTAGCAATAGCGTTGGCAAACTATCAGCACCTGTTGATGCATATCTTATTTCACGACCATGGGATTTATAATAACCTATTTTGATTTCTTGCTTTCGCTTTTTAAAATAGGCAGTAATATCCTCATCCTGAGTTCTATCCTGCAGTAAAGCACACCCATTTGAAAATATAGCAAGCGCCAAAATATAAAATATCCACATATATGACCTTTGAATCATTATAACTAAATTACCGGGTTTTATTAGAATGGCAGGAATCCCAATAATGTTCAGGGTGCCTTTCTAATTATACGTAACTTAACTTAAAGTTTTATCCAGATGAGTCTTTGACTCTTGCAATTCGTTTATCATTTTTTGCACTATTTCACCACAGCTCAAAATTTCATTGACAGCATCTGAGGACTGACCAGCTGCCCAGAGACTATTATAATTGCCAGGTTTGATGGCCTTTTCAAGCTTGTTGACTCCTCTGAATTGAACCAACATTTTAAAGTATTTTTTTGTCCTGGGGTTCTTATTGAGAAATCTTTCAAGAAAATTCTGTCTGTATCCCAGCTTTTGAGCATAAGGCGTATTAATGACACTGCAGGGAGTTCCGGATATTCTGGTGGTCAAAACAATATCTTCAAGGCCTGCATCGACAATGGCATCTTTATACTCCTGACTCACTGTGGCTTCATGCGTTGCTATAAATCTTGTCCCTACAGATACGGCCTCTGCCCCTATAGCCAACATTGACAACATCGATTGACCATCTGCAACGCCACCTGCTGCGACTACAGGTTTATCCGGAAAAGCTCTCATCAGTGCCGGAATCAGATTATTCAAAGGATATGGACCAGCATGCCCTCCTGCGCCCGCCCCTACAGCAATAAATCCATCACATCCTGCCTGATAAACCTTTTTTGCATGTTTCAGATTAATCACATCGCAATACACGATCCCGCCATAAGTATGTGCCTGATCTATTACTTCCTTCGGAAATCCCAGGGAGGTAATATAGAAGGGTACTTTTAGGCGAACACAAATTTCAAGATGTTTTTTATACATCGGATTAGTATTTTGGGCAATGATATTTACACCAAAATTCCCGCCTCCTTCAGGATGATTTCTTTTGTATTCATGCAGTCTTTCAATGAGTGATTCCAGCTCACCTTCTTTTCTAAAATTGAGACTTGGGAATACCCCAACGATACCATTGTCTATGGCTGCCTGCATCATTGCTTCATTGGAAACCAGGAACATGGGAGCCATGATAATTGGATAGCGAATATTCAATTGTCGGGTAAATGTATTTTTGATCGCTTTCATATTAATGTCATGATAATATTACCTTAAAGCTAAGAAAGGTATATAAACACTGTGGCCTGAGAAAAGTTAATTGTTGAATTGCCGAATTGCTGAATTATTGAATGGAACAGCCAGAGTGCAGGTAGGCTGGGCCTGCGGAATTTGAGTAGATAGTGTGTGTCGGGCTGTGCCCGGTGTGTGCAAGTTGCATTCTGCAACGCAGGATGTGGTTCGCTACGCTCACGGGACGAATTTTGGGTGGGGGCAGGTGTGTAAGGAAACAGCCGACTGAGCTGTGGCAAACTGCCGGAAAGGAGTTGCAGTTATTTACTCTGAATATCCTTTATAAGTCGCAGATGGTCCGGGTCTCCAGACCCGGATCAAAAACTCAAACACTGAACCCACACCCTTCACAAGCTGGCGTCTCCTGACGCCTAAGGACAAAGTTTCGCTTCACACAAATGCTGAAATGAGTTTGCTAATCCTCTCAGTGTTAAATCCGCTTGAAAAGTTGGGCCTATCCAGCATGCAAAAGCGTCACCCCTTCACTGGAGTAGCCTGGAAGGGGCGTCACCGTGCTACGACAAATGCCCCTTAAAAAAATCTTGCACGATATTTGAAGGTAAATATCTTAGCGCGCTAAGATCGCATTTAAAACCATTCATGAAAGCCATTATACCTGTTGCCGGAGCCGGCACTAATTTGAGGCCTCATACATATACCCAACCTAAGCCACTGATTCCGGTAGCGGGAAAACCCATATTATCTTTTATAATCGATAAGCTTATTCAGAATGGAGTTAGTGATTTTATTTTTGTAATTGGTTATCTGGGAGAGAAAATCAGACTTTTCGTAGAGCAAAAATATCCCGGAATTCGTAAAGAATTTATCTATCAGGAACCTCGCCTGGGCTCAGCTCATGCAATCCGACTGGCTGTTGAGTATCTGAAAAAATCTGAGGAAATCGTCATACAGTTTGGTGACACCATCGTAGATTTAGACATGAAGAAATTTCTTTCTTCTGAGAATTCCTCCATAGCGGTAAAGAGAATTGAACATCCACAATCTTTTGGTGTGGCAGAAATGAACAAGGAACGGCTAATTCTTAAAATCATTGAAAAACCAAAGATCCCTAAATCAAATTGGGCATTAGTAGGGCTGTATAAGATAAATGACCTGGACACTTTTATAAAAGCGCTGGAATTTATAATCTCACATGATATAAAGACATATGCTGAGTTTCAGCTGACGGATGCACTGATGCATATGATCGAACAAGGGCATAAGTTTTATGGATTTGAAGTGGATAATTGGTGGGACTGCGGCCAGAAAGATCAATTACTCCAGACTAATGCGCTTCTTCTGGACAAGGAACCAATTAAAGAAAATGAAAATGTCAAACTGGAGCGCACTATTTTGATTCCTCCGGTCAGCATCGGAGCTCATTGTCATATCACAGATTCCATCATCGGCCCTCATGTGACTATTGGTGAATCCAGCAGGATACAAAAATCAGTGATTTGGAATTCGATCATTGGAAATTTTAGCAAACTGGATGAAGCAGTTTTGAAAAAATCAGTCATTGGAAATGATGTTATTATAAAAGGATTTTCTCAAAGCCTCAATATTGGGGATAATGCGGATATAGATCTAAGTCATTAATGCGGTAGAAAATAATGAACATACAATTAGGATAATATATTGAAAAAGAACATATTAATTTTTTGGATAAATGAAAGAGGCAATCATATATTTATTTTATTAATGTATAAATTTGTGTATTCTCTTTATTACTTTTGTCGCGGATAGGATTCATACGGAAAAATTTGAAAATGGTATCGCAAACCAATATATACTTTTACTAGTATGTAAGCCTGTCTGATATTTTGTTTACCCTTCTGAACTGAGAAGCAACCAATGAAAACAGCAGTACGAGTATTAGCAATCCTGGCACTATTTGGATATTCACATTTATATTCCCAACAAATAGTACAATCACAAATTGAAGATAGAATTTCAGAACAAAAACCTCCTGGTGCAATTGCCAAAGAGGTTGCCAGGCGAAAAGAAAAATTTTCAATTGCTCCCAGGGAATCAATATTTCTAAAGGTTCAGTCTCAGGATATAAGAAGAGATCTCAGACAAAGTATACCCTCTGCAATATTATTGGAACCCGATTTTGAAAAAATAAACCCTTCTCTTCGAAACAAGCCGGAGGTGTTACTGCTCGAATTGCCTTTTGCAGATAATCAAACTATTATACTGGAGCTTTTTGCTCAAAATCCATTTACATAAAACTATAATCTGAAAACTTCGGACGTTATAATTCCTAATGCTCCCAACCAGATTCACTATCGGGGTATTGTAAAAGGCCATCCCGGTTCATTAGTCGGTATATCTATCTCAGATAATGAGATTTCTGGAATTATTTCAACTCAGTTAAATGGTTCATGGGTTTTAGGCCGGGTAGAAGATGAAGAAACTTTACATGTATTATTTCCAGGTGACGACATTCCGGCTATACCGGGGTTTGATTGCCATACCCCTGAATCCATTTCTGAAATATTGCCTCAGGAGCTTGAGACTGTTAACAGCAGAGACTTGACTGATTGTATAGGGCTGTATCTGGAGGTGGATTATAATATGTATGTAAATCGCTCGAGTAATGTCAACAATGTAAATACCTGGATAAATTCTGTCTTTAATAATGTGGGAATTATTTATGCCAATGAGCAGATTAATCTACAGATCAATGAAGTATTTGTTTGGACAACACCTGATTCTTACAGCACTAATACCGAAACTGCTCTTAATCAATTTGGTGCTGCTACTCCAACATTTGACGGTAATTTGGCACATTTAATACAATTGGCGAACGGTACCCTGGCTGGAATTGCATGGGTAGATATCTTATGTGGACCTCCCCAATTTAAATACGGAGTGAGCAGAGTCCAAAGCAACTTCCAAAATTATCCAACATACAACTGGACAGTGCTGGTGCTGACACATGAGTTGGGACATAATATTGGTTCCCCTCATACACACTCCTGTACCTGGCCCGGGGGAGCCATTGATAATTGTTTTCAAGTGGAAGGCAGCTGCAACCCCGGACCTGCTCCGGGACCAGGAGGTGGTACTATAATGAGCTATTGTCATTTATCAGGTGGTCCGGGTATTAATTTTGCCAACGGCTTCGGCCCATTACCAGGAAATCGAATCCGAAATCGGGTTACAAATGGCAATTGTCTCGAAGAATGCGGTGCGGGAGATCCCTGTACAGGATTAAATGCCACTGCAACCCCGACAGGAACTTCCTGCGGATTTAGCAATGGAAGCATATCCATTTCACCCAGCGGCGGAACTTCTCCGTATACTACCAGTATTGGTGGAAGCTTTTCCAGCCAGACAGTTTACAATAATCTCAGTTCGGGAAATTATACCGTGACTGTAAGAGATGCCAATAGCTGCGAAACAACTTCAAACGTAGTAGTAGCCGCCTCCAGTGGAATCATCCTCAGTCTGGATATACAGGCTACCACCTGTGCTCTGGATAATGGGAGTATCCAGGTTTTCGCTTCCGGTGGACAAGCACCTTATCAGTACAATATTGGCTTTGGAAGTACTTCAAATGGTATTTTCTCTAATCTAAGCAGTGGATCCTATAACCTGACAGTAACTTCAAATAATGGGTGCTCTGCAACTGCCAATGCAATTGTTGGTGGATCAAATGCCCTTTCAGCCTTCGCAACTGCTCAGCCTACAACTTGTGGTGTCAATAATGGCAGTATAAGTATCACTCCATCAGGCGGGGAACTCCCTATCTCTATGATATCGGTAATGGCCCCGGAGGAAGCTCTACCTTTAATAATCTGGCCGCCGGTACGTATACCATAACTGTAACCAATGTAAATTCATGTACAGCAACAGCTTCAGCAACAGTGGCCGGCTCATTAGCTATTGCAATGACTACAAATATCTCACATACAACCTGTAACCTCAACAACGGATCCATAACGATAAATGCCTCTAATACCACAGGTACTGTACAATACTCTCTCAATGGCAACGCTCAAAGTACAAATGTTTTTTCCAATCTGGCTTCAGGCAATTATACTGTTTTGGTGACTGACGGGGCTGGCTGTACAGCTTCCAATATTAGTGTCGTAAATGCTTCAACAGCATTGAATATTTCTACTCAAACCACAAATGCAAATTGTGGAATCAATCAGGGTTCTATTACCGTGAATGTCTCCTCAGGCACTTCCCCATATTCCTATAATTTTGGTTTCGGCAATCAGAGTAGCAACACTGCTACTAATCTGCCTTCAGGAAATTATACGGTAACAGTAACCGATGCTTCATCATGCACCAAAACTGCACAAGCAGTTATTCAAAGTACTCCGGCTGTAAGTTTTACTACACAGACTACTCCTGCATTCTGTGGTAGCAATAATGGTACTATCAGCATTTTTGCATCAGGAGGAAATGGAAATTTTACTTATAGCACTGGAGGCTCGTTTGTTTCAACATCCATATTTAGTAATCTTCCGGCATCAACATATTCAGTTACAGTTCAGGATGGGAATGGCTGTACTTCTACCCAATCAGTTATTGTCAGCATAGTTAGTAATTTGAATGCAACAATAACTGTGACAAGCACGATTACATGTCCGGGAGGTAACAATGGGGCACTTCTGGTGAATACTTCAGGAGGATCACCAACATTCAATTATGCCTGGTCCAATAACCAAACAAGTGCTTCAATAAGCAATCTCTCTGCTGCAACTTATACTGTTACAGTTACGGATGCATTGGGCTGTCAAAAAACTGCCAGTCAAACTGTAACTCAACCTTCAGCTTTTTCTATTAATCCGACCTCTAATCCTGCTTCATGTTTTGGGACTTCAAGCGGGTCGATTACAGTGAATGTTAGCGGTGCCACGCCTCCTTATCAATATTCTCTGAACGGTGGAAACTTTCAAACATCCAATCAATTTTCTAATCTGGGTGCAGGTACATATGCTTTGACAGTGAAAGACGCATCTCAATGTACTTCATCAGCTTCAGTAGTAGTTTCTCAGAATACTGCCATCTCTGCAAGTACTCAGGCAACAAATGTACTCTGCTTCGGTCAATCCAATGGAAGTATAATAGTGAATGCCACCGGCGGTGTTTCTCCTTATCTATATGCGATTAACAGCGGAAATTTTCAGGCGAGTAACAGCTTTTCAGGTTTGGCTGCAGGAACATATCAGATAACAGTGAAAGATGCCAACAATTGCACATTGAATGTATCCCAGGCAATAACACAACCTGCAGCAATTTCAGCTACGGCCTCCACGCAGACTGTTACATGTTTTGGTCAATCCAATGGATCTATCACAGTAAATGCATCAGGAGGAACTGTTCCACTGCAATTTAACCTAAATGGAGGAACATTCCAGACCCAGAATTCATTTACTAATCTCGCTGCGGGAAACTATAATATAATAGTTAAAGATGCTAATAATTGCCAGTTTCCTCTGGCGGTCACAATCTCTCAACCTACTGCTATACAGGTAAATGCTCAATCATCTCCATCCACTTGCTCGAATTCTCAGAATGGAAGCATCACTCTGCTGGCCAGTGGTGGAAATGGACCGTACCAATATAGCATTAATGGTGGAACTCCCAATTCAAGCGGAGTCTTTACAGGATTAGCTGCGGGAACATACTCGTATCTTGTGACAGGTGCCAGTCAGTGCAGTGCTTCAGGCAATGTGACTATCCTTAGTCCTCCGGTCCTGAATATTCAACTTAGCGGCAATCCGGTGAGTTGTTCAGGAGGAAATAATGGCGTGATTACTGTAAGTGCTAGTGGGGGTACAGCCCCTTATCAGTATTCTATCAATGGCGGTAATTTGGGAAGCTCAGCAACTTTTACAGGTCTGAGTGCGGGGACTTATAACTTGCAAGTTCAGGACAATAATGCTTGTATTGTTTCAAATACATATACAATAACCCAACCCGGAACAATCAATCTAAGTGCCAATGCAACAAATGTAAGCTGCTTCGGACTCTCCAATGGATCTGCTACAGCTCAGGCGCAGGGAGGGTCATCCGGATTTATGTATAGCTGGTCCAATGGAGCCACGGGGTCATCAATTAACAATATTCCGGCAGGTACATATTCAGTAACTGCCACTGATTCAAATGGATGTAACTCTACTGCTGCAGTTGCAGTAACACAACCTGCCTCACTGATCGTCAATGTGCAATCCACTCCATTGGGCAGTTTAGGAGCCTCAGATGGGACAGCTTCCGCTATTGTATCAGGAGGAACTGCAACTTACAATTATCAATGGTCCAACGGGCAAACGACTTCTTCGATTCAAAATCTACCTGCGGGAACATATAATGTTACTGTTACTGATGCAAATAATTGCTCGGTTACAGGATCTGTAATCATAGCTCCATTTAATTGTAATTTATCTGCTTCTGCTCAAAATATTGCCGGGGTTTCTTGTTTTGGATTCCAAAACGGAGGGGCTACAATTGTTCCTTCAAATGGGCAATCTCCTTACACATTTTTATGGCCGGGAGCTCAAACAACTGCTACAGTAAATAATCTTGCTGCTGGTAATTATGCTATCACAGTTGCTGATGCAGCATCTTGTCAGGCAATTGTAAATCTTACAATATCACAACCCCAACAATTAGAGATTGCATTAGCTGCAACTGATGTTAGTTGCTTTGGTGGAAATAATGGAACGCTAAATGCACTTGCTTCAGGCGGTGTCGCCCCATATACTTATAGCATAAATGCTACAGACTTTCAGGCTTCAGGTCTTTTCTCAGGACTGGTTTCAGGTAATTATACTATCAGCATCAAGGATGCAAGCCAATGTGTAAGGACTTTCAATGGGGTCATTGGCTCTCCAACAGCCCTTGCAGTGCAACTGCAATCTGATACTATTCTTTGTCATGGATCATCGACGGGAAATGTTTTATCAACAGTAACAGGAGGTCTGGCACCTTATTTCTATGTCTGGTCAAATGGCAGTCAGGCTGCTAATCTTCAGGGTGTTCCTTCGAATTCCTATGGATTGTCAGTGACTGATTCTAAAGGATGTATAATCACCTCATCTGCGTCTATTTCTCAAAACGATTCACTGTATCTGGAAATACAAATCACTCAGCCAACAGCTGAGGTTCTCAATAATGGAAGAATAGAAATCAATCCAAAAGGAGGCACTGCTCCTTACAATGTTATGTGGAACAATCAAAGCACAGAAAAAATTCTGAGTGATTTGCTGCCGGGAACTTATCAGGTAATCATCACAGACGATAATGGCTGCATATTAATCACTAACATAGTTCTCTCTGACCCCACCTGTGCTTTAAGTTTGGAATTAATTCATAGTTCTCAAATTACCTGCCATGGTGGTTCAGATGGTAGTATTGGTGTACAGGTTGAGGGGACTTCATTGCCCTATGAAATTATTTGGTCTAATGGTATTCAAACTTCCAGCGCAGAAGGTTTAAATGCCGGAATGTACATAATTACTGCTGAGGATGAAAGGGGATGCCTCGACACTCTAAATATTTTGTTGACTCAGCCTGACCCTCTTGAACTCGAATCAATAGAAGGTCCGGAGGAAGCTGTAACACAAAACGAAGTGATTTACACAACAAATTTGCTTCCCGGAATGACTTATGAATGGAGCTGTTCTAATGGCCAAATTTTCCTTGGTCCACAGCCAAATGAAATTACTGTTATCTGGCTGCAAGCCGGTGAACAGACATTAGGAGTCGAAGTAACTGATGTCAATGGTTGTTCTGCCCTTCAAGTTACTGAGGTTTTTGTCGGAACCAATTCAATAAGGTTTGATGAGATGATTTCCGGCATTAAAGTATTTCCAAATCCTTTTTCAGAAGGAATTTGGATTCAATCTGAAACATTTTTGTCAAAGCCTGTATCCATCATATTGATGGACTTACGTGGAAAAGTAATGCGGACCGGTATATTACAAAATCAGCTGGAATGGAATCTGGATAATCTGCCATCAGGATTGTATCTCCTAAAAGCGGAAGATCGATTCTTTAAACTTGTTAAGCAATAATATAACCTTCCATACTATTTAGCTTTCTTTGAAGCAAGCGACTTCAGGAATGAAATTGTATCAACCATATCATGATGCAGTATTCTGTCCTCTTCAAGAGCAGGTACAACAGTACGATATTCTTTTAGAATATTTTCTAATCCAGGGGAAGTGTTCAGGGGTCTGCGTAAATGCATAGCCTGAGCGGCTACCATCCATTCAATGGCCAGTACCTTCCAAACATTGCCGACTACCTGATAACATTTTGTAGCAGCATTTGCTGCCATACTTACATGATCTTCCTGTCCGGCACTTGAGACTATTGAATCAACAGAAGCAGGAGTACAAAGCTGTTTGTTTTGACTCACAATAGATGCAGCCGTGTATTGAGGAATCATAAAACCGGAATGCAAACCCGGATTGTTGGTGAGGAACGGAGGCAGTCCCCGCAATCCGGAAATTAACTGAAAAGTGCGCCTCTCGGAAATACTAGCCAGCTCTGAAATAGCTATAGACAGAAAATCCAGCGCATATGCAATTGGTTGGGCATGAAAATTTCCTCCGGATAAAATGAGGTCTTCATCTTCAAAAATATTTGGATTGTCAGTCACCGCATTCATTTCTGTTTCCACAGTATTCTGTACGAATCGTATGACATCCCAACTTGCGCCATGTACCTGTGGCACGCATCTGAAGGAATAAGGATCCTGCACACTATTTTTTTGCATTTGCTGCATAGGGCTTCCATTCAGCCAATTTCTCACAGCCTCTGCGGCATTTATCTGACCTTCATGCCCTCTGATTTCATGTAATCTGTGATGAAAAGGAATTTCAGTAGCATCAAAAGCATCGATAGACAAAGCGGCAACCATATTTGCTATTTCCAAAAGCTGATGAGATTGCCCGGTACACCATGCGGCATATGCAGTGGAAAATTGAGTACCATTAAGCAAGGCAAGGCCTTCTTTGGCACTCAAGGGAATGCTATCCCAGTTCAATTCAGTATAAACTTCAGCGGTACTTTTAATGGAGTTTTTATACCTCACTTCTCCAAGGCCCAAAATAGGTAAGCTCAAATGAGCCAGAGGTGCCAGATCTCCGGAAGCACCCAATGAGCCTTGCTGATAAATGACTGGAAATATTTTATTATTATACATATCCAGCAGCCTGTCCAAAATCAGTTCCCGCACACCGGACTTTCCAGGTAACAGATTCTTTATTTTAAGCAAAAGAATGATCCTCACAATTTCTTCCGGCACTTCATCCCCTAATCCACAAGCATGAGACTGGACTATGTTGCTTTGCAGTTTCTCAATATCCTGCTCAGAAATTCTTATATCACACAATGCGCCAAATCCGGTATTGATCCCGTAATAAAGCAAGCCTCCGGCTTTTATCTTATCCTCCAGGTATGTTCTGCAAATTCTGACCTTTTCCCTGCTTTCAGCATCGATTTCAATAGTAGTATCAGATTGGAGTATCTCAAATAATGTGTTGATATCGATATGGTGCTGACCTATTTCTGTTGTAATCACCCTGTTTTTTGCCCCAAAAATACAATTACTTTATGTAGTCTGTTCCGTTGATTGGAATAATGGACTTATTTTCAATTTTTAAACAGGAAGTTTTGGTAAGATGGAAGCTTCTCAGTGAAATACTTATTTATGGACATTTGATAGTGATATAGCTTTTGAAAAGTTAAGGTTACCCTCACAGAGAATAAATATTGTTATCAAAACATTAAACTGCCGGCTTTTCAATAATCATTTGTACTCAAGATTGTAGGTCGATCGTTGTTCTTTCAAGCTGTCGGAAAATTGTACATTTGTACGGATTTTTAAGAAAGACTTTCCGGCATCTGAGAAATAAGGCAGAGCAAAGTTCAAATTAAAAGAAAACAGGAACAAACATTTCACCACATACTTTAAACAAGTTACTATGAAAAATCTATTGATAGCTTTATTGATGACCACATTTTTCGGAGTTCAGTTGCAAGCACAGAAAATCGCAGTTGTCGATTTAAATCTCGTATTGGAATCCATGCCTGATTATCGCAAAGCTCAGGAAAATTTGGACAATTTGGCTGCAGAATGGCGCCAGCAAATTGCAAATGAATATGACAAAATCACCAGCATGTACAATAAGTATCAAAGTGAACAAGTCCTGATGAGCGATGAGATGAAGCGCTCAAAAGAAGAAGAAATCGTGAATAAAGAAAAAGAAGTTCGCGAAATGCAGAAAAATCGCTTTGGTCCTGAAGGTGATTTATTTAAGAAAAGACAAGAACTGGTACAACCTATTCAGGAGAAGGTCTATGCAGCGATTCAGGACTATGCCAAAGAACGGGCATTTGATGTAATTCTTGACAAAGAAGCCTCAGTAGGAATTTTATTCGTAACAGATGCGCTCGACAGAACGGATGATGTCATGAAAAAATTGAACATCAAGAAATAATTTTTACATTTGCACCCTCAAATCAAAACAATATGACGATCAAGCAATTATTCCCGATTTTATTCCTTGTGTTTGGCTTTAGTGCTATTCAGGCACAAAAAGTAGGACATCTGAACTCCCAGACTCTTCTTGCAGAAATGCCCGAAGTGAAAGAAGCAGAATCCAACCTTAAAGCATTCCAAACGCAGCTGGAGAAAAAAGGACAGCAAATGGTAGAAACCCTTCAAAAGTCTTATCAGGAAGTTTCCAGAAAGGAACAACAAGGTGAGATTTCTCCAAAACAATTGGAAGAAGAAGGCAAAAAACTGAAAGCTGAGGAAGAAAAAATCCAGGCTTATGAAGCTGATATGCAAGCTCAAATGGTTACAAAAAGAGAAGAACTTTTGCAACCGATCCTTGACAGAGTTAATACCGCTATCGCTGACATTTGCAGCGTGAAAGGATATCAGTATATAATAGACCTTAGCTCCGGTGTGCTTTTATTTGCATCGGAAGAGCATGATATCACAGCTGAAGTTAAAACGAAACTTGGCCTTTAATGTCTGCGGACAATTATCAGGCAATTGGAATATTTGATTCCGGCATTGGCGGCCTTACGGTCGCCAATGCTATTATACAGCGACTCCCCAAAGAGAAAATAATTTACTTTGGAGACACAGCACATCTTCCTTACGGAGATAAATCACCGGATGCAATTCGTTATTACAGTCTGGGCATAGGCAAATTTCTGCTGGATCAGGGGGTCAAAATGATTGTGATCGCCTGCAATTCTGCATCCTCAGCAGCATATCATGTATTGCTGGAATTTTTCAAAGGACAATGCCTCTTTGTAAATGTGGTAGACCCCTTGGTTCAGTATACAGTAAAGCAATCATATAAGAAAGTCGGAGTAATAGCAACCAAAGCTACGATAGGCTCCCGCATGTACGAACAAAAGCTAAAGGAGCAACAACCCGGACTTGAAGTATTTTCTATGGCAACTCCGCTTTTAGTTCCCATGATCGAAGAAGGATTTTTTAAGAATGAAATGAGTCACAACATTATCAGGACTTATTTGGATCATCCCGGGTTCCGGAATATTGACGCGCTACTGCTTGCATGCACTCATTATCCTCTTATTAAAAATGAAATCCGGGAAATCCTGGGTCCTTCTGTGGATGTAATTGATTCCATCGATGCTGCCAGTGCTGAAGTGGAACGACAATTGACAGTCAATCATTTACTGAGTCCACTTGCTGTTCCTCCCGAACATAGATTCATTGTTTCGGATTATACTCCTTCTTTCGAAGCCACGACGCAGCTATTCTACCAGCAGGATTTACATCTGGAGCATTATTCCATCTGGTAGGATTTATCGAAGCATGTGTCTTCTATCTGCGCTGAATTCTTGCAAGTGTTGACACATTTCTGCTTTTTAAATATAATCTTCTTAATTTTGTCCTTTTACCGGACAAAGCAATACTCCAATGACTTTAGATTATCTGAACGGATTGAATCCTGTACAATACGCTGCAGTCACTACAATTGAAGGCCCCGTAATGGTCATTGCAGGTCCCGGTTCAGGTAAGACCCGTGTGCTCACCTTCAGGATTGCTTATCTCATCGACAGTAAAATTCCTCCCTACAAGATTCTGGCCCTGACTTTTACCAATAAAGCTGCCAAAGAAATGAAGGAAAGAATTTCAAGTGTGGTGGGCGAAAAAGGAAATCAGGTTTGGGCCGGCACTTTTCACTCCATCTTTGCACGAATTCTCAGAATTGAATCTGAAAAAATTGGCTTTCCTTCCAATTTCACTATATATGATTCCGATGACACGAAAAATCTGATCAATTCATTGATTAAAGAATCTGGTCTTGATACAAATGTTTACAATGCTAATTCTGTAAAAAATAGGATTTCTCAGGCGAAGTCAAATCTGATTACGCCTAAAGCATATGCTGATAATCCCGATATTCAGGCAAAGGATCGGATGAATGCTATGCCGCAAACAGGCATGCTGTATGCTAAATATGTAGCCAGGTGTCAGCGGGCTGGAGCTATGGATTTTGATGATTTACTCTATCAGACATTTCGGTTGTTTCATCAGAATCCGGATAATGTCCTTGAAAAATATCAGCAGAAATTCAGTCATGTGCTGGTCGATGAGTTTCAGGATACAAATTTTCTTCAATATGCAATTATCAAGAAGCTGTGTATGTATGAGGGAAGCCCGCGCAATATCTGCATAGTAGGAGATGATGCTCAGAGTATATATGCATTTCGGGGTGCTACAATAGAAAATATATTGGATTTTGAAAGGGATTTCAATGGTTTACAGACTTTCAAATTGGAGCAAAATTACCGCTCAACTCCACACATAGTCCAGGCCGCCAATGATGTCATTACTTATAATAAGAGACAAATCAAAAAAGAGATCTGGACTGAAAAGCCTAAAGGTGAACCCATCCGCCTGATCAAAGCGATTACAGATTCAGAAGAAGGAAAAAGAATTGCTGACAGCATCCTTGAGCTTAAGCATCGATATCATTTATCCAACAGTGAAATTGCAATTCTTTATCGAACCAATGCCCAGTCAAGAATATTCGAAGAATTTTTGCGCAAATACAATCTATCCTACAGAGTATTTGGGGGATTGTCTTTTTATCAAAGGAAAGAGGTCAAGGATTTATTAGCTTACCTGCGTCTGACTGCCAATAAAAGAGATGATGAAGCCCTCAGGCGCATTATCAATTATCCAAGGCGTGGTGTAGGAAATACATCCCTGGAAAAGATTACAACCTGGGCAAATGCGTATGATATTTCACTGTGGGAAGCTACGCTGGTATTTGCCGCAAATTCAAAAGGAAAGGGAGGACTCGAAGCTTTTGTGACAATGATCAATTCTTTCTCAGCGAAAATGCAAACACTAAATGTGTTTGATCTTGCCGTATACATTGCCAATAAAACAGGAATCGTACAGGACCTTAAAGGAGATAATACCCAGGATGGATTGAACAGGCTGGAAAATATTCAGGCTTT
This sequence comes from Saprospiraceae bacterium, assembly GCA_016706365.1. Classification (GTDB taxonomy): domain Bacteria; phylum Bacteroidota; class Bacteroidia; order Chitinophagales; family Saprospiraceae; genus SLDF01. The sequence goes on along the minus strand of JADJJU010000008.1, from coordinate 212,061 downwards.
GCTCGATAGTATCAAGGAGTTTTCTGAAAATGATGAGCTGATTGATGAAGCTACCATGCCCGATAAATCTCTGCAGAGTTATTTGCAAAATATTGCATTGATCTCCGATATGGATCAGACCGATAAGAATCCGGACTACATCACCCTCATGTCCGTCCACGCTGCCAAAGGACTGGAATTCAGAGCAGTATTCGTTGTTGGACTGGAAGAAAATCTATTTCCTTCCTTCCAGTCTTCAGAAACTATTGAAAATATCGATGAGGAGAGAAGGTTATTTTATGTAGCTATCACCAGAGCTCAGGAGTTCTTGTCACTTAGTTTTGCAAAAAGCCGGTATCGTTATGGGCAGATCAGATACAATGAACCTTCCCGTTTTCTGCAGGAAATTGATGCCCAGCGCCTGGATATGCCTGCTGTAGAAGCAATTCCTAATTTTATGGGCCAGCAGCGCTCAGGAGTTTCAGGTTTGCTTAATAAGAAACCTATCATTGTAGCTCCATCATTTAAAAATACAGAAATCCTGAACTTCAAAGCAAGTCCATCCTCACAGATTATGCAAGGTATGAACGTACTCCATTTGCGATTCGGAAAAGGAACGGTTGTGAATATCGACGGGAATAATGACAGCAAGGTTGCAACCATCAAATTTGATGCAACAGGCGATGAGGAAAAGCGAATAATGTTGAAGTTTGCCAAGCTTCAGATCTTAGAATCCTGAAATTAATGTATAATTAATACATCTCTTACCCGAATATTGATTGGATATTGCTTTTTTTGACCCAATTAAAAGCACGTAACTTCAGGGTTTGTGTATATTGAACAATATTTCATTGACAACAGGGTAAATAATGCGCACGCTTTTTTTGAAATGAAAACAATTTATTTTAAACTTGCCACTCCTTAGCAATTCAAATTTCCAACAAATCACTGTTGGAAGTTTTTTTGTTAGTTGGAAGGCATAGTAATTGAAATATTATTTTGTCGTTAATAACCTAATTTGAAACTTACTTAATTGTTACAACTCAAAACTAAAAGTGTATGAGCAAAGCTAAAACGAATGATCTGAAGGAACCTAAAAGATCAGGATTCTTTTCAGGAATAGCAATTCTGGCGTGTCTGGTAATCGGATGGTTGGTGTTTCTTTTTGTCATGGGAAATCCGGCAAACTTCGAAGGCAATGATCCCAATAATCACCCTTTGAATGGAAATCCATTAGGTCTGATTTACAAAGGCGGCTATGTAGTGCCATTTCTTCTCACCTTGTTTTTAGTTACTATCACTTTTGCAATTGAGCGTTTTCTGACTATCAATAAAGCTAAAGGAAGAGGTAATACTCAACAATTTGTGCGTAAAGTACAGTACAATCTTGAAACTGGTAATGTCAATGCTGCAATTGCAGAATGTGACAAACAGAAGGGTTCAGTTGCTAATGTAGTGAGAGCTACTCTGGAAAAATATCAGGAAATGGAAACTATAACAGGAATGGATACTGAGCAAAAAGTATTGGCAATCCGACAGGAAGTTGAAGAAGCGACAGCTCTTGAACTACCAATGCTGGAGAAAAACCTGGTTATCCTTTCAACAATGGGTTCCGTTGCTACACTTATTGCACTTCTGGGAACAGTACTTGGTATGATCAAGGCATTCTCGGCGCTGGCAACTGCAGGTGCTCCGGATCCTGTAGCTCTGGCAAATGGTATTTCTGAAGCCCTGATCAATACAGCACTGGGTATCGGTACGGCTGCCATTGCAATTATTTTCTACAACTTCTTTACTACCAAGATCGATGCGTTGACATATGCCATCGATGAGTGTAGCTTCAGTATAGCAAACACATTTGCAGCTAAGCATAAGTAAATTGGTGCTTTAGCATGTCTGAATGGAACTATTTGGACTGCTTTGACTGTCATTACAATAATAGCAATAATAAAAGCCCGATGAATTATGCCTAAGATTAAAATGAAACGTGGTAGCTCGTCAATTGACATGACAGCTATGACTGATGTGGCTTTTTTGCTGTTGACTTTCTTTATGTTAACAGCTAAATTCCGTGCTGCTGAGCCTGTTGCCGTAGATTTACCGGCTTCCCGTTCTGAGCTAAAATTACCCGAGAGTAATGTTTTGATTCTTTCTATTGCCAAAGATGGAAGAGTATTTTTTCATGTTGATAATCAGAAGGTAAGGGTGAATACATTGCTTGAAATGGGTAAACTTTATAATGTCACCTTCACAGACGGACAGATTCAGGAATTCTCCTTAATGGAAAGTTTTGGTGTTCCTATCGCACAGCTCCCATCCCTGCTTGACAAAACGCCTGATGAAAGAAATGCAATTGTGCAGAGCGGAATACCCATGGATACAACTGATAGTAAAAGAAATGAATTGTCAGACTGGGTTCATTTGGCAAGGGTGTCTGATTTGCAATTGAGTAGTTCCGGAGAGATCGAATCTAAAGGAATTCGTATCGCAATCAGAGGTGATGGCTTTGTGGAGTATCCTTATATTGAAAAAGTGATTGAAACATTGCAGGATCGCAAAATCAATAAATTTAACCTTATCACAACCCTAAAAGGTGCTGCCGGTATCGGAGGTGCTAATCCGGGAGCTGAGGAAGAAGCAGATGAATAATCCGTTAATTGATCTCGTGATCTAATTTTCTAACAAAATAAATTCCTACGCGATATGGCTGATATGGAAGTTGCCGATAAGGGCGGTGATGGGAAGAAACGATCGAAGAAGCTCTCTACCAAAGTGGATATGACTCCAATGGTGGATCTTGGATTTTTATTGATTACTTTTTTCATGCTTGCTACCACCCTGAGTAAACCTCAGGCGATGGAACTGAATGTGCCCGCAAAGACTGATGATACTCTGGATCAAACCGTTGTAAAAGAATCAAAAGCCTTGACTCTGATACTGGCCTACAATGATACACTTTACTATTATATTGGAATCGAAGAACCGGAAGTGGGTTTTGTAGATTTTTCCCAGTCTAAAAATGTAGAACCTATCATCTACGACAGACAAAAAAAGGTTCAGGAACAATGGGGCGACAAAGATGAATTGGTTGTTGTGATTAAAGCAATGGCAGCATCAAAGTATAAAAATCTTGTTAATATTCTGGATGAAATGTCCATTACTCAAACCAAGCGTTATGCAATAGGTGAGTTTACAGAGGTAGACTCTATGATCATTTATGATATTATTCAGGAAGAGTAATAATAGGGTTTTCTATATTGTAACACGCTTCCTTTGTTTGACGTCTGATAAAATAATTGTATAGCTGAAGATTCTTTTTTATCACATCAGCAACTTTTATTTGCAATGTTACGTTATATAACGTATATTTACGTTCTAAAATAAAAAGATATGGATCCTAATAAAATCATGACAGCACATATGGATGACATCGTCTTCGAAGGACGGAACAAGTCATATGGTGCATATGTCCTCAGATCGATCTATGACAATCATGTGCGTAATGCGCTCATTTTAGGTACACTTGTATTTTTAGTGATTGTGTTTTTACCTCAGATTACTGCTATGATCAGTAACCTGACTAAGGCTGATGCAGAGGAAGAAGTAATTGTGGAGCTAACTTTAGAGGCACCTCCACCATTAGATCCCAATACTCCACCACCACCACCACCACCTGAAATCCCGCCGCCACCACCGCCTTCGAAGCCGACGATCAAATATACTCCGCCGGTGATTAAAAAGGATGAAGAGGTTGTTGATGAAGAGCCACCTCCGATGGTTGAAGAGCTTAAGGATATTGCTATCAGTACTCAGACTAAAGAGGGTTCTGAAGATGGAGTAGATTTGGGAATCCTTGATGGAGATGGACCTGCAGCTCCTCCAATAGTGGAAGCTCCTGTAAAAGAGGAAGTTTTTACCAGAGTTGAGCAGATGCCAATGTTCGGTAGTGGTGAGAAAGAATTGATGGAATATTTAGGTAAAAATATCAAATACCCTACGATCGCCAGAGAAAATGGCATTAGCGGTACGGTTATAGTTCAGTTTGTCGTGGAAAGAGATGGAAGTATCTCCAGTCCGGAAGTGGCAAGAGGAATTGGTGGAGGGTGTGACGAAGAAGCACTTCGTGTAGTAAGAAATATGCCTAAATGGAAACCAGGTAAGCAACAAGGTAGAGCAGTAAAAGTGAAATTTACGCTTCCTATCAAATTCAGATTAGAATAAATCGATCTGGATAATAAATCTAATTGAATGGTCAGAATAATTCATCTATGTAATTGTTTTGACCATTTTTATTTAATGAATAATGAAATGACACAAAGATCAAATCCGATGACTCAAATATTATTTGTGTTAAGCCTGGCCTTTTCACTTGTATATTTAGGTTTGGGCATTGTTCTTATAGTCAAAAAGGAATTTATTCCCGGATTAAATTATACATTACAATTCATCTTCGGAGTAGGTTGTATAGGATATTCTGCACTTCGATTTTACCGTGCTTTTCAAATATTGAAAAAACCCAGACAAATATGAGAGGTAGCATAAGGAGATTCATATTATTCGGTGTCTTATCAATTAATTTGATCATCTCAATCTCATGTGGGGCTCCAGAAACCAGTGATATAGATACTATTACTCAGGGACAGATTTACATTTCAGTCGATGAGTCTTTGAAGGATGTGGTCAGCACTGGAATCTACAATTTCCAGCAAATCAATCCGGATGCAAAAATCACTGCATTATATTTACCCCAGGAGCATGCTTACAAGGCTTTACTTTCAGATAGTGTCAGGCTTGTTATTGGGGGAAGATACTTAAATGAGCAAGAGTTGAAGAACTTTGCAGCTAAAAAAATTACACCCAGAAAAACGCCACTGGCAAAAGACGCAGTAGCACTTATAGTGGGCAAGAATTACGTGGATAGTATTTCACTGAGTACCCTGGAATCCTGGATGAAGGGCAACATATCTAATTATGCTGATCTTGTTCTGGTCTTTGATAATTCTGCATCAGGAGCAGTTTCATACCTGATGGATAGATTTGAATTAGCAGAATTGCCAAAGCAGGTTTATGCTCTGAATACCAATGAGGAAGTTGTAAATTATGTTGCTGAAAATCTAAATGCAGTTGGAATTCTTGCAAATAACTGGATAACGCAATTAGGAGCTGCGGACAAAGCAGCGATTGACGCTAAAATAAAGTATTTAGCAATATCGGGAGCTGATACCCGAAAAGGTTACTTTTTTCCTGAACAAACGTTTATTGCAGATAGCACTTATCCATTGATCAGGTCAATATATGGAATAAGTAATGAATCGAGGGTAGGTCTTGGAACAGGTTTTTTGTCATTTCTTGCCAGTGAAAGAGGTCAAAGGATCATTTTAAAAGCCGGATTGCTTCCCAATGACATGCCTTCAAGAGAATTGATCATCCATGAGTAAAACTTAAATGTGTGATTAGGTGCTAATGCTTTATTTTATTATTTTAATCTTTGCAGTAAACAACATTTAGTATTTAACATTTCATTTATGTACCAATATAATTTTGGCACGTCTTTGATAAAATGAGTAATATGAAAACCAACTATTTGATATTAAGTATGATCCTTGGTTTCCTTAGTATAGGGCTACAGGCCCAGAACATCGAAGCGGGTATCCGTCAGATGGAAAATGAAAACTACAGAGAAGCCAGGAAAATCTTTGCTGATTTAATCGCCAAAGATAATAAAGATGCTCAGGCATACTTTTACATGGGTCAGTCATTTCTGGATGTTGACAATATAGATTCTGCAAGACACTATTTCAACCTTGGTGTTGAGAACAACAGCAGAGGCGCCCTTAACTATGTAGGACAGGGTAAAATAGAATATAACAACAATAAGAAGGTTGAAGCCAGAGAACTTTTTGAGCGCGCAGAACGACTTGGAAAAGGCAAAGATTGGAGAGTGCTTTACGAAATAGGCCGTTTGTATCTTTTAGCTGAAGACAAGAATCTGGATATAGCAATAGAGAAACTGGAGTCTGCCAAAGACCTTGCCCGCACTAATGTGGAAGTTTGGTCTACTTTGGGTGATGCTTACCTGGCTAGAAATGATGGAGGAAAAGCAGCATCTGCATATGACTATGTTCTACAAAATCTAAAGGTCGAAAGTCCGCAGGTGTACCAAAAAATGGCGTTGCTGTTCAAGAGGAGCAGAACATATGAAGAGGCGGAAAAGAACCTTGAAAAAGCAATAAGTCTTGACCCTAAATTCGCTCCGGCATACCGTGATTTGATTGAATTGTATCAAATTACAAAAAAATATTCTAAAGTTACACCATTACTTAGAACCTATACCGAGCTGGTAGGTGATGACATAGAGATGCGCATCAGATTGGTAGGTTTCTTGTTTGGTCAGGCTAAAGATTATGATGCAACAATTGCTGAGGCAGACAAGGTACTTGCAACTCAACCAAATAATGCAGGAATGCACAGATGGAAAGGATATGCGCAGATTGAAAAAGAGCAATACATGGAAGGTCTTGCAACTATGGAGAAGTTTTTCGCTAACGTAGGTGAAGGCAAAACCTATTTCATGGATTACGACTACTATGCAAGAGCAGCGGTAAAATTGGGAGATATGGAAGGTGCTGCTGCAAAATATCGCAAAGCATTGGAGCTGGGAATGGCAGAAGATGATGTATATGACAAGATCGCCAAAATGTATTATGAGAATAAGAAATGGCCTGAAGCTGTCGAAGCATATCGTCAGAAAATGGAGAAAGTTACTCCTACATCTACAGATTTCTTTGCTATAGGATATTCACTATATCAAATGCAAGATTACAAAGCGGCAGATTCAGCATTCGCAGCTGTTACAGAAGTATTGCCTGACTGGCTGCCTGGTTTTGTGTACAGAGCCAAGACAAATGAATTTCTGGATCCTAAACAAGATAGCTTACTTGCAAAGCCATTCCATGAGCGTATCATTGTTTTGGGTGAAGCAGATAAGAAAAAATTTGGCACAGATCTTATCAATGCTTATCGTTATCTGGGATATGCTGCAATTAAAATTGATAATTTTGAAGAAGCTAAACCAATCTTACTTAAATTGGTAGAAGTTGGTGTGATGGATCCAGAGAAATTTAAGAACAGCCTTAAAGAGGCTTATAGCAGCCTTGGATATATCTATTTGCAAGAGAAGCAAAAAGAAAAGTCACGAGAATATTATATGAAAGTGCTGGAATTAGATCCGGCAGATGAAGATGCAAAAAAGGCATTGGAGTTTCTAAAATTATAATTGACAAAAATTCTATGGCAGGCCCGGAGGTAAATTCTTCGGGCCTTTTTCGTTGGGAAATTCTATTAGCAATTTTAATTTCTGCAGTAGGAGTCAATAAACTTCTTAATTATTGAGAGGAATTAATTCAAATCACTGAACTTTGCAAGCACAAGTTGACCAGCAGTCAATATTATTGAATCATTGAATTTGTACCTATGAAAAATAAGTTATCAATCTTCTTTACCTTTTTCATTTTTGTTTGCACTATTTCATGCCAATCAGATCCGAAGGAATATCCACCGGAGAAGGCCATTCTTCTGTTTGAAAAATATATAGTAGGTACTTTTAATAACAACAAACAAATTCAGGAAGATTTAAGTACTGGAGTCCAAAAGCATCCAACTTCTATTTTAATCAATACTAAAATAGATGAGTGGATTCTGAATGCACCTCAGAGAGAAGGCTTTTGGTTACTGGAAGAAGGATATTTTGATAATCCTGGTATGAAACAGGAAGTGAAACCCTATTTATTCTTCTATGAAGGACTGGGTGATACGGCTGTAATGATGCACGTCTATACTTTTCCAACGACAATTCCTTCAGAGACCGTAAGACATAATAATCCGAATATTAAGGTTGAATATAATTTACTCAATCCCTCTAAAAACTTTAAACCGATGCTTTTGGAGTACAGGAATGAAGGATTTCATGTCGACAATGTATTCAATTTACCAGGAGGGATGACTTTTACATTTAAAAAGTCAATAAAAAAGGATGGTATAGAATTATTAGAATTGTGGTACAAGGATAAAAACAGAATGAGTACCTATGATACACCTTTGGTTTTAAACAAACAATAATATAAGCTTTGCACCTCAACCTAGTACATCTTAATTGAATGCCCTCGTTCATGTTCTGATTCACCCAGTCTTTTTGCTCTGGTGTTTGATTTTGGCAGGAATTTTTTTCTACCTCAAATCAAAATTACGCGCACTTAGAATTGTTGCTATTGCTTCCATTTTCTGGTTATTTCTCATTACAGTTTCGCCCATCCCGATATGGATGGCAGCTCATCTGGAGCAAAAATACCCACCTGTAAATATTGATCAGGTCGAACTAAAGCCACCCGTCAGAATTATGGTTTTAGGCGCAGGTCACACCAATGATCCTGAGCTTCCCAATATTGATAAATTATATCCTGGTGCCCTTGCGAGGCTAGCCGAAGGAATCAGAAATTCATAAAATGATACAGGGTAGTCAGTTAATCTGCTCGGGATATCCCGGTAGAAGCAGCGTTTCACAAGCAGAAGTAAGCGCAATGGCAGCCATTGAGTTGGGGGTTAATCCATTAGATACGATTCTTCTGGCCACCGCACACAATACTAAGGCTGAAGCAAAAGCCTATGCAGATCGATTTGACAGGGAAGGGACTCTAATCCTGATTACTGATGCTATTCATATGCCCAGAGCAATGAAGTGGTTTCGCAAACATGGTGTCAACCCAATAGCTGCACCTACAAATCATTCTATCAAAATAGATCCTGATCGGTATGATTTTCCTTTTAAGTTTTCTACTAACAAGATCATACTAATGGAAAAATCTTTGCATGAATATGTCGGAATGCTGGCAAGATAGTATCTTGAACTCGTAAATACTTAACGAAAGCCTGTGATCAGATTTTCGAATCCAAAGCACTTGAATAATGAGCACAAAATCCCCAGAAGAGATAATAAAAATCCACTCCGGAAAAGATCTTTCCAAAATCTGGTTGTCCTCCCCACATATGGGCGGGAATGAGCAAAAATATGTCTCTGATGCTTTTACAAGTAACTGGATTGCTCCTCTGGGCCCTCATGTGAATGGATTTGAAGAAGATTTGGCTTCCTTTACCGGAGTGAGCCACGCAGCCGCGCTTAGTTCAGGTACAGGAGCTTTACATTTAGGCTTATTATTGCTGGATGTAGGCCCGGGAGATATAGTTCTTTGTCAGAGCCTTACTTTTTCCGCCAGTGCAAACCCGATAATTTATCAGGGAGCTACACCTGTTTTTATTGATTCAGAAATGGATACATGGAATATGGATCCGGAGGCATTGGAGGAAGCGATAATTTCGATTCAGAAGATTCCAATTCAGACTAACTCAGGTCTGTCATCCAAAATCAAAGCAATAGTACCGGTTCATTTGTACGGAATGCCTGCCAAAATGAATGAAATCAAAGCCATATCAAATAAGTATGGAATTCCGGTTTTGGAAGATGCTGCTGAAGCACTGGGCAGTGTTTACAATGGAAAAGCATGCGGAAGTTTGGGAGACATGGGTGTGCTTAGTTTTAACGGAAACAAAATTATTACCACTTCCGGAGGAGGCGCTTTGATATCCGATGACAAGGAGAAAATAGAAAAGGCCAGATTTTATGCTACTCAATCCAGAGATCCGGCACCACACTATCAACATAGTCATTTAGGGTTCAATTACAGAATGAGTAATATTTTGGCAGGAATTGGCAGAGGGCAGATGGAAGTTTTGCCTGAAAGAGTAAACCAAAGACGAGGAAACTTTAAGCGATATCAGCAATATTTTGACAAATGGCAAGCTAGTGCCGGTCTTTTCAATTTTCATTTCGGATTTCAGAATGAACCGGAAGGAAGCTACAGCAACAGATGGCTCACTTGTATCACAATAGATCCTCAAGCAAATAATGGATTGAGCAGGGAAGTCATGAGACTTGCCCTGGAAGCTGAAAACATTGAAGCCAGGCCTCTTTGGAAGCCCATGCATTTGCAGCCTTACTTCAAGAACTACCCATATTATGGCGGAAATACAGCAGAAAACTTGTTTGATTCAGGACTTTGTTTGCCGAGTGGATCGAATTTAAGTCCTTTGGATTTCAAAAGAATATTTGAAAGCCTGGATACCATAATTTCCGATTTTGCTACCAAATAAATACTGGGTTTAAAACCTTAATTTCATAATTAATTGCCAGTCAATATTTTGCCACCAATCGTCTGCAATTTTGTTTAATGTTAGTTAATGAAAGGTTAAACATTTATACCTCAGCAACAAACGCTGCTAATGGTTGTAATTTTGCTATTAAAATAAGCTAAACCAGAAAAATCTCCTTTACAGATTACATCCTTTTACGTATCTGGATGGATTAATATTGGGTTTTAGTCAATTAAAGGAATCAAATCACCCCATGATTAAGTATTGTTTTTTCTCCATTTTTTCCCTTCTGTTTATTTTCAATTCTGCATATGCCCAGCCCCCTGCGGGAGCATTTGGCGGGGGAAATAAAATGAGTATTATTTCCGGTACCTTAGTTGAATCTTCAGGTAATCAAGCACTTGAATTTGCTGCAGTTAGTATTCTAAAGGCTGGCAATGACAGTCTAATCACTGGTATTCTTACAGAAGAACAGGGTAGATTTCAATTTGAAATCCCTTTAAGGTACAGATCTGTTAAAGTTGAATTTGCATATCTCGGTTTCAAGACATTAGTAAAGACTATTGAGCTCAAAGAGGGAGAAAATGTGAACATGGGACAAATATCTCTTGATCCTGATCAGCAGCTTTTAGATGAGGTAGTTGTCACTGCTGAACAATCTAATGTAAATCTATTTGTAGATCGCAAAGTTTATAATGTAGATAAAGACCTTTCCACGAAAGGAGGAACAGGTGAAGATGTCATGAAAAACATTCCCGGAGTGAATGTAGATGCTGATGGAGGGGTCAATGTACGTAACAGTAACGCCCAGGTATTTGTAGACGGAAGACCTACAACACTAGAACTAGACAAAATTCCAGCAGACCAAATCGAATTCGTGGAAGTAATTACAAATCCTTCCGTAAAATTTGATGCATCAAGTTCCGGCGGTATCATAAATATTCGTCTGAAGCAAAACCTGAAGCCGGGATATAATGGAACACTCACTGCAGGAATTGGTACATCAGACCGATATACCACAACTGTCAATCTGAACATGAAAAGAGAACCATTCAATCTGGCTCTCAACTATAATTACAATCAGGCGGGTAACGACATTTTTACTTACTCCAATAGAAATACCATTCAGGGTCCCGGAGCAGGAGGACGTTTTATACAGGAATCGAATGCTTACAATTACAGAGGCAATCATTCATTCAGAACTGTGTTTGATTATAAATTGAGTCAAAGAGATTTCATATCGCTGAGTGGTAATGTATCCCTTGGAAGCTGGCGCGGCAATCAAAAGCAGACATTTAATTCCAGTATTAATAATTCAGTGAGATCTACAGGTGAACAAAATCAAATAGAAGATAATGAGTTCAATCACTATACGGCACAGATTTATTATAACCATAAAATGAAGCAGCCCGGTCGGGAATTTACTTCTGATCTTCAATACAATGGTAACAGAAGTAATGGAATCAACGATTTAAGCACCAACAACTATGATGAAAATGGGGTCTTGTTGCCGGGTATGCCCATTTTGCAGAATATAGATAATACTAACAAAAGTAACTCACTGACTTACCAACTGGATTATATAAATCCTTTGCAAAACGGTGCAAGATTTGAAGCAGGAGTCAGAGTGTTTTACAAAAGAAGTGAATTTCAAAACCTCATCAACAAATTTGACAGGGAAGAAAACATCTTTGTAAACGACAGTGTGTTGAGTAACCAATTTGATATCATTGAAAATGTCAATGCGGCATATGTAAATTATGTAGGAAAATGGGGATGGCTCAACTATCAGTTTGGCCTTAGATTCGAATATTCATTTTACGAGGGAAATGTCCTGAATACTGAGAATAGTTTTACTTACCAATATCCTAATAGCCCGGATAATATCGTAAAAGCTGTTTTTCCGGGATTGTATCTTTCAAGAAAATTTGGTGAAAATCAGGAGTTGCAATTCAATGTGAGCCGTAAAATCGGAAGGCCCGGTTTCTGGCAATTAACTCCAAGAGTAAACATCAATGACCCAAGAAATCTTCGTCTTGGTAATCCTAATCTATTACCAGAATTCATTAATCTAAGTGAAATCAATTACAGCCTTACTGCTGGACAATTCAATTTATTGAGTTCAGTATATGGCAGAGTGACTGAAGATCCAATTTCCTGGATCACATTCCCTTTTGACGGGGATTCTTCTGTACTTGTGACACAGGCTGTCAATGGAACGTATGATTACACTGGAGGCTGGGAAAATACGATGAAGTGGCGACCCAATGAGAAACTTGAAATGACATTAAGTGTAGAATTATCTTATGTCAGAGCTAATGCATCCACACCTCAGGGTAATTTCAGCAACAGTGGATTTATGGCCCAGTTCAGACCGATGATTAGTTATAAGCTTCCATGGAACATGAGTGCCCAGATCAATGGTAATTACCGCACAGCAAATATCATGGCACAGGGCCGTTCATTACCAGTCTATTTCATGGATGTAACTTTGAATAAGAAAATTGGAAAAGCCTGGAATATTAATCTTACCCTTAGTGATGCCTTTGATAGCAGGCTTTGGGGACAATATTTCGAAACCCCATCGTACACACAGGAAAGCACAAGAAGACGCGAAGCCCGGTTCGTTCGTCTCACTGTTTCTTACTCATTTGGCGCGACAGATCCAGGCTGGATGAAAAAGAAGACTAATGGACAAGATAGAGGGGGCATGGAAGATGGAGAATTTTAAGCAAGATTGATACAATTCCAATTTTTTCCAAAATTAAATTCCTGACTTAGGAATGCATTTGTGTGAAAACAAGTCAATTTAAGACGTATATCTTTCGTCTGATTAAGTTAGGATTTTCACTTATTATCAGTTGAACTTAATCCACTTTCACACGTCCTGTATTTTATAAACATAGCATCATGAAATTACGCTTGCTTTCTCTGGTATTAATCTTTGCACTAAGTGGATGTGCAGAACTTCAAAAGATTTTAGATAACAGTACAACTCCTCTGACTAATGACCAAATTGCATTAGGATTAAAGGAGGCGCTGGAAATAGGAGTCAGTAAAGGTTCTGATGTGCTTTCAGCGCAGGACGGATTTTACAGGAGTTCATATAAGATACTTTTACCTCCTGAAGCAAGAAAGATTACTGATAGATTGAAAGTTATTCCGGGCTTCACAAATGTTGAGGAAATCATCCTTGAAAAAATAAACAGAGGTGCGGAGGACGCAGCAAAAAGGGCAAAACCAATTTTCCAAAATGCCATTAGACAGATCACTTTTGGAGATGTAATGGATATTTTGATGGGCTCCAATAATGCAGCCACTCAATATCTCAACAGGACAACCTATCAGCCATTGTACAATGAATTTAATCCGGTCATCGTAGAGTCTCTGAATAAATTCAACGCCATTCAATACTGGGCAGATGCTGTTAATGCCTACAATAAAATTCCATTCATTACAAAAGTAAATCCAAGGCTGGACGATTACGTCACGACTCAGGCACTGAATGGTCTTTTTGCCATGGTAGAAATTGAAGAAGCAAGAATCCGAACGGATATTTCTCAAAGAACAACAGATTTGCTCAGAAGAGTATTTGCGAGACAAGACGCGAATAGAAATCCTTGATTTCAGCTTTCAGACGTCAGTTTTCAGATTTCAGATTAAACAGCCGGCGTAAGTTGAGTAGATTTTGTGAAGAAATGGCTGGATTTTCATTTTTTATAAAGAATTGTAAATCAGCGTTTTGCAAAAGTGTTATATAGGAGTAATTTCGAATTTGGAACTGCCCAAAAGCTGCCGATTTTTGATATGAATTAGAATATTACTTCGATGGTCGCAGTTTTCAACTGCGATCCAAATTTTAATGAATTTATAATTCATCAAAACGCACAACAAACCGGTAACAACTTATTTCTCTGCATCATATTTCGCTTTGTATTTCCTGTAAAGCGCTTTATGCTTGTTGTCCAGATCTATATCACGGCCATCAATGAAGGCACGGATCACTTGATTCCCCAGCATATCCAAAGCATCCCCTTCGCTGACAAATAGCGTGGCGGTTTTTCCTTTTTCCAGAGTGCCCACACGATCACCAATACCGGCAATAGCCGCAGCATTTCCGGTAATCGAACTGAGTGCTGCATCATATGGGAGTCCGAAACCAATAGCCTGCCCGGCCTGAAATGGAAGATTCCTTTGCTTCCATGCTCCTTCCATGCTGAGTGCAAATCGAACTCCTTTAGCATGCAGAACAGAAGGTGTCCTGAATGGCTGATCAATTGCTTCGTCTTGTCTGGAAGGTAATTCATGAGTGGCTCTGAGAATTACATCAATCTTTTTCTCTGCCAGAAAATCTGCGACAATCCAGGATTCTTTTCCCCCCACAATAACAGGTTTAATGCCATAGCTTTCAGCAAATGTGATCGCATCCATCATTGCATTTCCCAGATTGGCATGAATATACAGCCTTTTACTTCCCGACCATATGGCTTTCATCGACTCAAGCTTGAGATTCTTTTCAATAATTTGCTTATTCTGTCTGTAAGCCGCTGCCTGGTCAAAGAAAACTTTTATTTCTGCAACCTGCTTTAAGTACTGCTCATTTTTCTGTATTCCACCCGGTTCTGCCCACCAACCTGTGAACATAACTCTTTCCGGCCAATTCAGGTGAATAGCAATATCTTCCTGAAAAACTGCATCCTCCCAATTCCATCCATCCATATTAAAAACGCTTGAAGTTCCCGGAATCACTCCGCCGGAGGGAATGGACTGAGCCATTAAAATACCATTTGAACGAATGGTGGGGATGATTTGGGATTCAGCATCAAATGCGACAAGGCTGCGTACATTTGGATTAAAAATCCCCACTTCACGATTATCGACGGTAGCTCTCACGGCTTCAATTTCTACTAATCCAACGGTGGATCCAAGTGCTATAAATCCCGGGTAAATCTGCTTGCCTGCACATGAAATTACTTGTGTGCTTGCATCAATGGCAGGTCTCTGGGTACCGATATAGGAGATTTTACCTTCGGAAATCAGAAGGAAAGCATTTTCAATGGTGCTTCCATTACCGATATGGTATTTTCCACCTTCCAGAAGAAATTGATTCTGAGCAAATGAAGGAGTAATGAAAAAGCAAAAAATGATGGCAATGTATATTTTGTACATGGTGTGTATCTTTAAGAATAATTGAAAATGGATCAGTCTTTATATTGGGTCATTTCATCCAGAATATCATCGCAGTGATAGTGATGCTCACGTTGTGGTCTCACTCCCTGGGTTTTGTTTCCTCCCTTTTTCAATTGTATCATTTTCCGTATGAGTCTTTCTCTTTCTTTGGCAATTTCAGTTCTCTTTAGCTCATCCTGTTCTCTGTCGAATAGTAACCGGCCGTCCACATATGTCTTCTCAGCTTTCGCATAAATGGAAAGTGGATTGGCGGACCATAGCACGATATCTGCATCTTTTCCGACTTCTACGCTGCCTACGCGTTTATCAACATGCAACAATTTGGCCGGATTCAGAGTGACTAGTTTCCATGCATCTTCCTCAGACATACCGCCGTACATAACTGCTTTGCCGGCTTCCTGATTGAGTCTTCTTGCCATTTCAGCATCGTCTGAATTGAATGCAACCACTACGCCTTGTTCCTGCAAAAGCAGACCATTATAGGGAATTGCATCTTTCACTTCCATTTTATAAGCCCACCAATCTGAAAAACTCGATGCCCCGGCTCCATGTTCATGCATTTTGTCAGCGACTTTGTATCCTTCCAGAATGTGGGTGAAAGTATTGACCTTGAATCCGAAGGTGTTAGCTACTTTCATAAGCATGTTAATCTCGCTCTGAACATAACTATGGCAGGAAATATATCTTTTAGAATTAAGGATTTCCAGTATGGTCTCAGTCTCCAGATCTACTCTGTAAGGTTTGCCTGATTTTTTTAATGTTTCATATTCTTTTGCTCTGGTAAAGAGATCCTGGTACACTTGTTCGACGCCCATTCTGGATTGTGGGAATCGTATGTTAAACCCATCTCCGAAATTGGATTGTTTAACATTTTCACCTAATGCAAACTTTATAAAAGGATCTGCCCCTTCAAATTTCATTTCTTCAGGCAGCCATCCCCAGCGAAGTTTGATTAGCTGTGCCTGCCCTCCTACCGGATTTGCTGATCCATGCAACAATTGTACTGCTGTCACTCCGCCTGCCAGCTGCCTGTAAATATTGACATCTTCGGCATTGATGACATCTCCCATTCTTACTTCGGCTGTACTCGCCTGTGTGCCCTCATTAACTCCTCTGGAAAGGGCAATATGACTATGTTCATCAATAATTCCAGCTGTTAGATGTTTGTTGCTTCCATCCACAAGGATAGCTCCGGAAGCAGAAAGATTTTTTCCGATTCTTTTGATTTTTCCTGCTTCAATGAGTACATCTGTTTCAGTTATAATACCATCTTTAGTGTTGGTCCATACAGTAGCATTTCTTATCAGGACTGTTTCCTGACCCGGTTGGGTAGTCCAGCCATAACCATTGAATGGCTGTCTTAGTACCATGGGTTCTGTTGCCGGTACTTTATCTGAAATTTTTTCAGGTGTTGGTTCCTGAGCAGCTTTAAGTTTTGCTTCCACAGCTGACCATGCTTCTTGTCCTGACTGAATTTGTCCTTTGAAACCATTCTCCACTTCCAGGGCATATATTTGCTGTAACGGTTGATTCGCTTCGCTCCAATGCATGGAAATCTGTTGTCCTGTCTGCTGATAGGTAACTTTGATAGAACTTGTGTCAACAAGAATACTGACCTCTGTTCCCTTATCAGTTTTTTTCACTTCCAATATTCTGCTCATTCCGGCTGATATCAAATCATAGGTACCAGGAGCAAGCTGAGCAGGATCTTCAGAAATCACAAAGGCATTGCCTCTTATATAGTTTTGCAGAATACTTGATTTTTCTTCAAACACAGGTCCCTTGGTAACAATGAAATTGGCCCATTTGCCTGGGTGTAGTGATCCAACCTGATCAAAAATCCCAAGCATTTGTGCTGGTGCGGCAGTAAGGGCATGGATAGCATCTGCTTCGTCCAATCCGGACTCCAGCGCTTGCCTTATTTTTTTCATGAAGTCCTTTTTGTCCTTGAGGCCATGTAGTGTGATGGCTATTGGTATTCCGGCTTTGACTAACTTTCCCGGATTCCAGGGAGCCCATTCCCAATGAAGCATATCCGCCAAAGAGACTTGAAGTGCATCGAATGGACTTTCAACATCATAGGCCTCAGGAAAATTAAGGTTCACAATCAGTGAAGACCCGGTTTTTTTGATCTCATCCAATTTTTGGTATGCATCATTCACCCCGACAAAAATGTATTTGCTGCTATTTTCTTTTGCGATAGCAGCTGCTCTGAGCATTTCCTGTTTATCTGACACTTCAAAAATTTGGGGTAAAGCCTGTACTTTATTCCATGCCTCCAGCGTCAAATTTGTTTGCTCTTTAATGCCTTGTTGTTGATACCAGCGTGCATCCAGATAAGTTTGTCTCAGGAGCGCAATACCACCGGCGAGGGAACTGGGATAGTTTTGAGTAGAGCTTCCTTTATTAAATGATAGATGGTGGGCCGTTTGATTTTTGAGGATTTCAAGATTATCTTTTTCTTCTCCCAGCATTATTGCCGCAGCTGTTCCTCTGGACATTCCATCCATTTTATGAGTGGAGACAGTTCCAAAACCAAGTTTTCTCAAGTCCGAAGCTTGTTTGGCCTCGATTGTAAAGTTTTCAAATGCATTATAATCCGTTTTTAATGCATCATTCCAGCCGTATGCACCTTTCCGGTTACTGTCATACTGTACAACTCTGCCACGTCCCCCAGCCGGTCTCGAAGCCTCAGCGCCTTCGCTAAGGCCATAATTACTGTAGATTTCGATGAATGATGGATAGATATGATGACCTTTCAAATCAACACTTACCATCCCTTCCGGGATATTCAATTGTTTTCCAATGGCCTTGATTTTACCCTTCTCAATCAACAACATACAGCCGGAACAAACCGTTTTGGAGTCCTGATGTATATTAGCATTGATGATTACAGTGCCTTGTTCGCGCGGATCCGCTACTCCATTAATGGGAAATGTAACTTGCGCTGTCAGAGATTTGACTGAGATGATTAAAAATAAAGTCAAATAAAGAGTAAAAAATCGTTTCATATGGAAAATTTGAAATGAAGGTAAGTATTCCAACTCAATATTCTATCTGTAGGTTTATGTTGTTATACTGTTTGAAATTGATTAACTTTGCATTATATTTTTTTGTAATATATTAATGAGCCACATAGGAATGTTAGATTTAGGATTCAAAGGATTGATGCAATTGTGGGTTAGCATGGTTTTATTTCTATTTGCATGGAATGCTGAAGGACAGTCTGCAAAATTGAAAATTGAAAAACTAAATAGCAGAATCAATTCAGCATACTATGATGAGACCAATCCGGTAGTCAGCAGAGATGGCAAGACCTTATACTTTACAAGAGTGGGTTATCCGGGATTCAACAGAACATTACTTGACCAGGGTCATGACATGTCAGCATCCCTGGATCGCGTGGATTATGATAAGAAATTATTGTTGGTGTACAAGCAATTATCAGAGGAGACAATTCTTGATCCCACAAATTCCTTGTTTAATCAGGATATATGGATTGCCCGATCAGTAGATTCAGAATTTGATGTGCTGGATCATCCCGATCACCCGGTCAATAATGCGCTGCCTAATAGTATCTGCTCACTTACTCCCAATCCTGAGGAATTTGCAGTTGTGAATGAATTTTATCAGGACGGTAGTATGTACAAGGGATTTTCTATTTTGAGAAGAATGTCGGACGGTAGCTGGATGCATCCCAAACCTTTTCATATTTATGATTTAAAGGATTACGGGGCAGAAGTTAATCTGAATTTATCTTATGACGGTGAAATAGCCATATTATCACTTAATAAAAAAGGTACTTACGGCGATAATGACTTGTTTGTTTGCCAGAGAATCAACAAGGAAATCTGGGGAGCACCCGTCAATATGGGACCACAACTCAATTCAATATTCAGAGAATCTACACCATATTTAAGCAATGATAAAAGGACTTTATTTTTTGCTTCCAATCGCTCAGGTGGATTAGGGGGAATGGACATTTATATGTCTAAAAGAATAGGTGACAGCTGGGATCAATGGACTGAACCTCAACCTTTAAGTGCACCTGTCAATTCAGCATTCGATGATGCACAGGCGTTTTTTAATGAAGCAAGCGGGTATTTATACTTTGCTTCCAGAAGAGATGGAGACAGCAATATATATCGGGTCAAAGTAGCTGATGCTATAATTGCTATTGAAAAGGAACCTATAGTGGAAGAAACCCCAACTATTGAGCCCCTACAAGAGAAGATTATTACTGAAGTTCCGGTTGAACAACCTATTGATAACCCAGCACCTGTTGTTCAGGAAAAAGCTCCGGGAAAGCAAGTACAGTTTAATTGCGTCATTCTAAGTACACGTAACAATAAGCCCGTAGATGGAAGGATTTTGTTTGGATTGGCCTCTGATGCTACATTGGCAAATAATGTCGAAACAAGCGGAGGAAAAGCGAGTTTCAGTATCATTTCCAATCAGTATGTCCGCATTCTGCCAGAGTTGGATGGTTATATTGTTAAAGATGCGCTCGTGCATCCAGTGAGATTACTGCAACAGGGTAAGACAGAGGAGGAAGTAGTTTTCTATGTTGATCCAATAGAGGAAAATGCCCATATTTCACTTAATCCTATCTTTTTCGAGAAAAATACTGCTGAAATTCTTCCGGTTTCTCTGGTGGAAATTGATCGGCTAAGCAATATTTTGAAGCGCCATCCTGAAATATCTGTTTTGATCGGTGGACATACCAGCAATGAGGGGAATCGAAGCGATCTTTATATCCTTTCAGAAAAAAGAGCATCAGCTATAAAAACCTTATTGGAAGAAAGAGGCATTCAAACCCCAAGGCTTAGAACCAGAGGATACGGTCCATCCAAACCTATTAATTCTGGGAATGATGATGAAAGTCGTGCTCAAAACCGAAGAGTTGAAGTTATCATTACCAAAGTAGAGAAGTAAGATGAAACTATGTAGATTACTGTTATTTCTTTCTTTATTTTTCTTACTCAACGTTCATATATCAGCCCAAATGGATATTCAGGGTCACAGAGGATGCCGCGGACTAATGCCGGAAAACACTATTCCCGCCATGCTGCATGCGATTGACCTGGGAGTTCAAACACTGGAATTCGATGTCGTGATTACCGGAGACAGAGAAGTATTAGTATCTCATGAGCCCTGGATGTCACACAAAATTTGTCTGGATAAAGATGGAAAAGCTCTTCGCCGGCAGGATGAATTGTCTTACCACAATATTTACAATATGAGCTTGTTCGAGGCTCAAAAGTATGATTGTGGTTCAACAGTCAATCCGGATTTCCCGGATCAAAAAAATATTAAACTCAGCAAGCCTGAATTTTATGAATTAATACAAACCTGTGAGGAGTATGTCCGTTCAAAGAGAGGCAAACCTATCTACTATAATATAGAAATCAAATCAACTGCAGAAGGAGAAGGCATTTTTCATCCTGAAGTAGATGAGTTTTGTCAGATTGTAGTATTTGCTCTCGAAGGAGTATTGCCCTGGGAAAGAGTCACTATTCAATCCTTCGACACACGGGCATTAAAATACATACATAAAAAATATCCGGCCATCCGCCTGGCTTATTTACTTGAAAGCTGGAATGTTTCCTTACTGGAAGATGAAATAACAGCTCTTGGGTTTACGCCTCAGATTCTTAGCCCTTATTTCAGAATTCTGGATGAAAGTATAGTCAAAAAGGCACATGAACTAAATATGAAAGTCATTCCCTGGACAATAAACACCGCAGAAGATATGGAAAGTATGGCCGATATGGGAGTAGATGGCATCATTACTGATTATCCTGACCGTGCTTTAGAATTATTTGATAAGTATAATGATTGGGAAAAAGAGTAGATTAAGATTGGCCTTCATTTTTCAATAGTTCAAAAAGAGATTTTGCCTTCAATAATGACTCCTCATATTCCTGCTCTGTTTCAGAATCATGGACTATAGCTCCTCCTACAGCCAGTACTAATTGCTTCTTATCTGTATTAAATATAAGACTTCGAATGATGACACTAAAGTCAAAATTACTTTCAGGGCTGACATAACCAATAGCTCCGGAATACCATCCCCTCTTAAATGATTCCAGTTCTTCGATAAGTTCCATACTTTTCACCTTAGGTGCCCCTGTCATTGATCCCATAGGAAAACAGTTTAGCAAAGCATCCACCCAGTGTGTTTCCTCCTTTAAATCTCCTGAAACAGTGGATATCAAATGATGAACTTTCTCAAAACTATAGATACCGAATAACTCTTCAACCTTGACAGTACCCGGTTTGCAGGATCTTGACAAATCATTTCGTACGAGGTCTACTATCATCACATTTTCTGCACGGTTTTTCTCACTTTCTATTAATTCCTTCTTTTGAATTAAGTCTTGTTGAGGGTCAGAACTTTTGCTGATCGTGCCTTTGATGGGTTGTGAAATCAACTGAGAATTTATTTTCTGAAGAAAGCGTTCCGGAGAACTACTCATTATTAGGAATTCTTTGAATTGGAAATAGGCTGCAAAGGGGGCTTTGGTCTTCGAACTCATTTTTTCAAAAAGAGCAATGGTGTCAATTTGCCCGTAATTTGCAGCAAAGGACTGGCAGAAGTTGAGCTCATAAATATCTCCATCCAAAATAAGCTTTCTTATTTTGTTGATTTGAGACAGATAAATTTCTTTCGTAATGAATGGTTCCGGTATGAGTTTTAATTCATTATTCAATACTGTGCTAATACCTCTTGTTTGTAGAATTTCTTCCCATACACCATCAGGTGAAATAGTTGAAAAGATCGTAATCAGATTATCACGTTGAGTGATGACTACTCCGGCTTCAAAAAAGACCAGATCGGGTGCATCAATAGGGTCAGGATTGGAGGAAGATAAAGCTTCCAGACAATTCTTTAAATCATATCCCAGTATCCCAAAATACCATGCTCCGGGTACAAAAAATTCTTTCAATTTTAAATGAAGGAATTCAGCTTTAGAGCTGCGATTAATTTGCAGTAAATTGACAGGTCTGCATGCTGCCATCCACTCATATTGCTGCTTTTGATCAAGTGGATACAGGTTACTATCTAAAAAGCAATGAATGGAAGATTGCTCTGAAATATAAGCCAGGATCTTACTTTTGAACTCAGGATCTGACGGCAGTTGATATTGGGCAGTGTGATAATATGGGGGAACAATTGTTTCCTTTGTCATTGGAATCAGCTGTTCATGTGCAGGATTTTGAACTCAACCCTTTGATTTTTCTTTCTGCCTTCAGGAGTGGCATCGTTGGCGATTAATTTCTTTTTTCCATATCCTCTATAGTAAAGCCTGCGCCAGGGTATACCTTTGCCGGCTATATAAGCGGCAACGGCTTTTGCCCGGGCTAGTGAAAGTCTGTCACAGTATTCGTCTTTAGGGATTCCATTAGTGTGTCCTGAAATCTCTATGATTATATCCTTATTAATATTCAGAAAATCATGTAATTCATCCAGTACCGGATAGCAGTCTGTAGGAATAACAGTAGAATCCGATTCAAAATATAAGCTTTGAATAATGATTGACTGACCTTTTCTTACATTCTTTCTATCAAGATTAAGAACTCTGGATGGAGTTTTTTCTGTAATTATTGGTTCCCTTGGATGCGGTTTATTTCTGACGGATGTTTTTGATCCGGTATTATTTTCCACAGGCGCTTTTGCAATTTCCTGTCCTTCCCTACAAGGCACTAAAACAAGATCAGAGGCATTGTCCACCAGTATGTTTCCATTGTAAGGAAGCAAAGTTGGTGTCTTATAAAATGCTTCTAAAATGATGTAGTTAATTGTGCTATTGGGTTCAAATTTAAATTCAAATTTTTTCCAGTCAATATTCCTTATCAATTCAGATTCACCCAATAATTCACGCTTTGTACAGGCTCCTGAACCGCCCCAAATTCGAAGCTTTATAGGATTAGTAAAGCTTTCCACCTCATTCGGGGCTGCTTTTGTTCCGCTTACGTATACTGCTGACCGGCATAAATATATTGAGAAGGAATAGCAGGAATTTTTTTCCATCGGATATTCCAACTTTTGTTGAACAGATTCCCATGTATCATTATCTCTGGTGACCATACCCATGTAGGTCCTTCCATCCTGTGCGGGGCGATTCACACTAAATCCACCTGCCGGCTGAACATCAGGTGGTGTTTCCGCCTGAAAACCGCAGTCCATCCACCCTGTCGGTGGTTGACAACATCTGGCAAAATCTTCAAAAGAAGAATTAAAAAGCTGAATAACTTCTTTAGAATCCTGCGCTTTAGCAGAAGCTGCAAAAAATAATACTGCACCGAAAACACTCCACCTTACCATAATTTCTCTATTCCTGATGTGTTGTATAACGATTTGAACTTTAAAACAGTATAAATAGCAGGCCAAAAATTGATTATCAGGGCATTACTGGAATGCATTGAAACCAGTCACATCCATACCCGTAATGAGTAAATGTATATCGTGCGTACCTTCATAAGTAATTACACTTTCCAGATTCATCATATGTCTCATAATTGGATATTCACCTGTAATACCCATTCCCCCGTGGATCTGGCGTGCTTCACGGGCAATTTCTATGGCCATATTAACATTATTGCGTTTGGCCATTGATATTTGAGCCGGGGTCGCTTTACCTTGATTGGCAAGATTTCCCAACCTCCAGGCCAGTAATTGGGCTTTAGTGATCTCTGTAATCATCTCAGCTAATTTCTTCTGAGTCAATTGAAACTGACCCAATGGTTTGCCAAATTGTTGTCGTTCCTGAGAATATCTCAAAGAAGAATCATAACAATCCAATGCCGCACCGATGGCACCCCAGGCTATTCCATATCTTGCTTTGGACAGACAAGTTAATGGACCTTTTAGCCCTGTCACTCCAGGTAAGACGTTTGATTTCGGTACCCGTACGTCTTCAAACACCAATTCACCTGTAACAGAAGCCCTTAAAGACCATTTGCCATGTATTTCAGGAGCTGAGAATCCTTTCATATCACGTTCAACTATTACTCCGCGAATGATCCCTGCTTCATCTTTCGCCCAGACAACTGCAATATCAGCTACAGGAGAATTTGTGATCCACATCTTGGCGCCATTGAGGATATATGCATCACCATCGTCTTTAATATTTGTAATCATTCCACTCGGATTGGATCCGTGGTCAGGTTCCGTAAGCCCAAAACAACCGATAAATTCTCCGGATGCCAGCTTAGGAACGTATTTCATTTTCTGCTCCTCCGAACCAAACTTATATATTGGATACATTACCAGGGATCCCTGTACAGATGCCATTGATCTGATACCTGAATCTCCTCTTTCAAGCTCCTGCATGATGATACCATATGCAATTTCGTCCATTCCTCCTCCGCCGTATTGGGTAGGAATACTTGGCCCAAAGGCACCAATCTCAGCCAACCCTTTGAACAAATGAACAGGACACTCTGAGCGCTGAGCATAATCTTCTATGATGGGAGTTACTTCTTGTTTGACCCAGGATCTTACTGCGTCTCTTGCTAATAAATGATCGCTGTCCAAAAGTTCATCCAATAAATAATAGTCATGATGCTGATAAGGGTCGATCCGGTTATTTTTGTTCATAAGTGCTGGTTTACTTTAATCTGGGTGTATTTTTCGGGCGCAAAGTTAAATGAATTTAATGATCACTCACCATTCTGCCATTCAAAGTATAGGATACATTTAGGTTCTTATTATCGCAAACACAATGAAGCCGGGCTTTGTTTTGACATTTCAGTGAACTCAAATCACAGATGAGGAGATTGAGCAAATTGGATCTCAACCAATATATTTTATAATTTTATTACGATCCGGGCTCAAAAGAAATATTCAGAGTGCTTTTTCGAGTTCGCACTTCATATCCTTGTAATAATACTCTAATTCTGCGACATACTTGCGACCTGTTTCATGCTGAGCATTTATACGTGTTTTGCGAACCAGATAAAGTGTAAGAGTGCCGGGTTTCAATGCGCTGAAAACATCAAACGGTACATAAAGCGTACCTGCTCCGGGCCCATTGATGGTAGTGGAAGCTGAAGCATTATCCTGATCTGTAGCGACAATAATAAGTGATTCATCAGCTTCAAGACCTTGATTACTAAACTGAAGTGCTAAACCCTGTGTGTCCCTGAAGGAGATGACAGAAATAGAATCTTTGGGAAGAAGATTGAAAGAATAAGATTCGGGCTTGCCGTTCTTATCTTCAAAAACAAATTCGAATTGGCCTGGTTGAGCATGATCCAGATCTAAAGTATAATAACCTGGTTTTGATACTTCAGGAAGCATTTCAAGCGGTCGGCCCTGAATCCAAATATTGTAGGCAAATGAATCTGCAACCATCAGGCTGTCCTCATTTAGTATCCTGCACTCTGCAATAGCTTTGACCTTGCTTTCTGATTCCAGATAGCGCAGGTAAAAACTCAACTGTGTGCCTGTTGAGTTGTCACCACTATCCTCCGCTTTTTCAGAGCTACAGGAAGCAAATCCCAACATCACTGCGAAAAGTAGTAATGAAATTCTTTGCATACTCAAACGAATTAAGTGATCGCTTACAGATTGAATTATATGATTCAGGTTAAAAAGGAACTAAGCCATTACAGCCGAATTCTTGTTTTTCTTCCTGTCGTGATCTTTCAAATATACCTTTCTAAGACGAATATTAAGTGGGGTGCACTCAACATACTCATCCTCCTGGATATATTCCAATGCTTCTTCAAGGCTCAACTTAACAGCCGGAGTGATCTTCACTTTATCATCAGAACCAGAAGCACGCATGTTTGTAAGCTTTTTGGTTTTAGTGACATTGATCAACAAATCTCCCGGACGGCTATGTTCTCCGATTACCTGACCTTCATATACCTCTTCACCCGGATCGATGAAGAAAAATCCTCTATCCTGAAGGTTATTGATAGAATAAGGTATGGAAGTTCCTGTCTCCATAACGATCAATGATCCGTTTTGGCGGCCTGGAATTTCGCCTTTATATGGCTGATATTCTTTGAATCTGTGTGACATGATAACTTCACCCGCTGTGGCAGTCATCAAATAATTTCTCAAACCAATAATCCCTCTGGAAGGA
Source organism: Saprospiraceae bacterium (assembly GCA_016706365.1). GTDB lineage: Bacteria > Bacteroidota > Bacteroidia > Chitinophagales > Saprospiraceae > SLDF01. The sequence goes on along the minus strand of JADJJU010000008.1, from coordinate 185,590 downwards.
ATTTCAAATTCCAGCAACACCCTGTCTCCTTTTGGAGCCATAGACAGCATCAAACCTTTTCTTCTGGTAACGGCTTCGATAGCTTTACCCGAAACGTTTTCAGGGATGTCAATTCTCAATTCTTCAACTGGTTCGCAACGAACTCCACCGATTTGTTTAAGGATTACCTGAGGCTGACCGATTTGCAGTTCATATCCTTCACGACGCATTGTCTCAATCAATACTGCTAAGTGCAATACACCTCTTCCATATACTCTGAAGGAGTCTGCGGCACCGGTTGCTTCTAATCTCAGAGCAAGATTTTTTTCTAATTCTTTCTCCAGACGCTCTCTTACGTGTCTTGAAGTCACAAATTTTCCGTCTTTTCCGAAGAAAGGTGAGTCATTGATAGTAAAAAGCATACTCATCGTAGGCTCATCAATTGTGATTGTCTCAAGACCTTCCGGAGCCTCAAAATCCGCAATGGTATCACCGATTTCAAAACCGTCAATTCCTGTTATCGCACAAATATCTCCGGCAAGAACTTTGTCTACTTTAATTTTTGCAAAACCTTCAAAAAGATAAAGTTCTTTTACCCGGCTTCTGACGATAGATCCGTCACGTTTTACCAGAGATACGGGAGAATCAGCTTTTAGTATACCGCGGCTTAATTTTCCGATTGCTATTCTACCAATATAGTTACTATAATCCAGTGAAGTGATCAGCAACTGAGTATTTCCTTCAGAAATCTGAGGGGCTGGAATATGTTCTATAATTGCTTCCAATAAAGGAGTAATGTCTGTAGTCGGATGTTTCCAGTCTGTACTCATCCAGCCATTTTTGGCAGAACCATATAATGTCGGGAAGTCCAGCTGCTCTTCGCTTGCATCAAGGTGGAACATAAGGTCAAAGACTGCTTCATGTACTTCGTCAGGAGTACAGTTTTGCTTGTCAACCTTATTGATTACCACGATGGGCTTAAGGCCTAATGCGATAGCTTTTTCAAGTACAAATCTGGTTTGAGGCATAGGACCTTCAAAAGCATCCACAAGGAGCAACACTCCGTCTGCCATATTCAATACACGCTCCACTTCACCGCCGAAATCGGAGTGACCCGGAGTGTCGATTGTATTGATTTTATATTCTTTATATTGGAATGCGACATTTTTTGCAAGAATGGTAATACCGCGTTCTCTTTCAAGCTCATTACTGTCCATGATAAGCTCGCCAGGAGTCTCATGTTCCTTGAATAACTTACCCGATAAGAGCATTTTATCAACAAGAGTTGTTTTGCCGTGGTCAACGTGTGCGATAATCGCAATGTTTCTGATATTCATATTTTGTGTTGTCTCCTAAAAACGGGTGCAAAGTTACCTTTAAATATCTATATAATGCATATTGTGAACTTAATAATTCCATTAGGCCAGGAATAGTTTTCTTTGCGAGCATTTCATTTACAGTGTTTTATACAAGCATTACAATGACATTAGTTCCTTGTCAATGGGATTCGGCTATAAGATCAAAATTATATTTGGGAATTGAGGCCCGTGACAATCTTTGAGAGAGAAAGCAAGATTTTTTTTAATTATTGTAGTTTGAATAGTTCATCATGTACAGATAATTTGCAATTTGATAAATGGGGTAAAAGAATTGCCTTAATTTCTGATCTGTCAGAAACCTGGGGTGGAAAATTTAAGAGCAAAGATGCTCCTGCTGCAGTATATGTGTGGCACGCTAAAATAGATGGTAAATCTTATTACGGAAATGTCCTTCTGCTTAGATAAAAGTTATTTGAAAACGAAAACCAGATTTTCATCTTTTATATAAAAATTAAAATCTTTGTTTTTTACAGCATGAATAACTGCATTTGCCGTTCCGGCCTTCATTTGGTCATGTACTTCCACGATCAACATTCGAACAAGATGCAACCAATTTCCATTTTCTGATTCAAATACTTCTTTTTCGGATCCTTCAATATCTATTTTAAAGATGTCAATGGACGATATCGAGTATTCTCTGCAGATATCATCCACTGTTCTTGCCGGTAAAGACCCTTCTGTAGATTCAGTTTCCTCAACCATAAATGACCATTCTCCAAATCCCGGATCATAGATTTTTAAATTAGTATTATTTTTCCAAAGGCCGGCCTTTATGGGCACTACATTTGAATAGTGCTTTATATTTCGAAGTAATTGCTGATAGTTATCAGAGTCGGGCTCAATGGCTATGATCTTTGCTTCGGGAAATTTATTGGCAAAATATGCAGAAGCCAAACCTATATTGGCTCCGGCATCCAGGATCACCCGGATTTTGTCCGGATACTCCATTTCATACTGCTTATCGGCCATGAATTGCAACAATACATCCAAATCATATGAGCCTGGCCTTAAATAAATGGGATGTTTCCATCCCGAAATTGAAAGCTTACTTTTTTTGAGAATCATTGTTTTCGTCCAGAAAAGTACTCCCTTAATCAGCCCTAATGCTTTGACACTTTTAAATAGAAGAATATACTTCCTTTTACTCTTATACTTATGCATTAGTATCTTTTTGGGGCCTAAGAGTACCTTTTTTTTCATGATAAAACATATACACCATCCCGCCCACTGCAAGTAAAAGTAAAAGCGAACTTATAAGAGAAATAGTCTCTCCTGTAGCATGAGACTTAGGCTCAAATTTAAATGTAATTGTATGTTTTCCTTCGGGAACATTCATACCACGCAATATATAATTCACACGGATATGTTCTACGGGGTTCCCGTCTACATAAGCTTGCCAGCCTTTATCCGGACCATACCATATCTCAGAGAAAGTTGCAAATTGCCCGGAAGCGGATTCACTTTCATAAATCAACTCATTTGGCTTGTACGATGTAAGTCTGATGCTGCCTTCTCCTGTAAAACTTGCAGCTGAAGGATAAGCACTGAAATCTGCATGGACAACTGCGGTCTGAACAGGATCAAACCCTTCTGAAAGTGCATTAATTTCTTCTTCAGCACTGGCAGCAGGTTTTATTTCTTTTACGAACCAAGCATTGCCTTTTGCATTCGGATTTTGTTGATAAGTTATGTTTTCGCCTTCACCACTTATGATATACTTAGTGTTGAGCATATCTATTACCACTGTATTATTTTGACTGATATGCCGGTCTATTATGTCCTGATATCGCTGGAACTTAGCTGCATGGTATCCTCCAATTGACTTATGGAAATAACTGGCAAAAGACGATTGAAAAGTATTATCACTTAAGTCCATCACCCTGTAATTAGGATCAGGATCCTTTAAAATGGCCTCATCTACAGGTCTTGGGTTATAGTAGGCTTTATATTCTGATTCTGTGACAAAATCACTTCCACTCAGGTAGCGCTTGTCAACAGTCCAGATATCTATGACTGTAATTGCTGCAAGTGCTATCAGTACTACATTACTCTTCAATTTATCAGCCAGATACATCCATATCAAACCGGCTCCCAATCCAATAATTACCAGAGCTCTGAAGGCATCCGCTCTCATAAGGGATTTTCTGTCCTCCAGAATAGTATCCAGCTTCACACCCATTTCCACCATTCTCGCGTCACCGCTTGAAGTAAAGTCAAACATGGAAGGACCCAATGCAATAAAGAATAAACAAACAGCAGCCAAACTTCCTGCTGCCCAATAAATTGCTTTTTTAGCCTTTTCCAACTCAAATGCTCCGGAAAGTATTTGCTGTAAAACAATACTGCCCAGCAAAATCATAAAAACCGGCGTAACTGCGGTGACAGAATTTGGCGATCGGAATTTATTCATCAATGGTAAATAATCAAATATCAACCTGTTAATTCCTTCGGCATTTTTACCCATGGCAAAAATAAATGTAAAGAGGACTCCAGCCAAAATCCACCATTTCATAGGTCCTTTCAGCAGGATCATACCCAGCACAAATAGAAAAACAACTATTCCTCCAAAATAAACGGGACCACTTGTGAAGGGTAATTTACCCCAGTACAAGGGCAGTTTCAGATCTTCAGGTACATTCATACCTCTGGCCCGCAATTCTTTGAAAGTTGCCGATCCAGCTCCAATTTTTTCTGCTGAGGATCCACCCACTACTCCGGGAATCATTACAGTAAATGTCTCCAATCCTCCCTGACTCCACTGCATGGCATAATCCCATGCCAATCCATTAGTGGAAGAACTACTGGCAGGATCTGAATTGGGTAGAATGGGTTCTCCACGCATAGTATCACTGACATATTCAGAGGTGGTCCACATTTTGGAAGCACTACTCCCTAATGCTAATACAATTCCTGCAATCAGGATAAGTCCGGTATTGACTACCAGCTTCCACTCCTTCTGACGAACCATTCTGATAATTTCTACCAAAAAGAATAATCCCAGTATAATCCCCAGATAGTATGTCATCTGTACGTGATTTGCATATAATGCAAGAGCCATTCCCAGTGCAAAAAGCACTCCACCTGGAATTAACTTTCGTTTGAAAATCAAATATAGTCCGGCAATTATTGGAGGAAAAGTACTGATAGACTGCAATTTCAGAACATGGCCGGCTTCATAGAGAATGACATTATAAGAGGTAAATGCAAAAGCAAATGCGCCCATAAAGGCAATCAAAGGTCTGCTACCCGCGACCAGTAAAAGTATATAAGCCCAAATGCTGCTTGCCAGAAACAATCCAATAGGCTCGCTAAAAAAGAAACCCGCTAATTTCTGCACATACTGTGTCATATTATTGGGCTGAAAATTATTAATCTGGTAGGTAGGCATTCCGGAAAACATACTATTCGTCCAGAGCGTCATTTCACCTGTTTTCTCTTCATATGAAAGAGCTTCCTGTGCCATACCTTCCCATCCCAGAATATCTGTCTGCATCACTTTCTTTCCTTCCAGCTGTGGAAAAAAGAATATGCAGCACAATACTAAAAATCCGGCAATGCTCAGTGCATGTGCCATCCAGGAATTAATTGGGGTGGATGTTTGAGATGCTGCCGGGCTCTGCTTGATAGTTTTGGGTGCTACAGGACGTGGTTTGGATTTACTCATTGTGGGAAGTCATTTTGATTTCGATCGTAAAAATAACAGGTATTATGAGTTCTCTAAAGGAAATGTATTTTTAATACTTCCATGAAAAGCTCAAACTTTCAAAATAAGGAGTGTTCAGTCCAATCATAACATTACATCCGGTGTTTGAGCATCCTGTGGTAGGTATCAAATATTTCCTGCTGTGACTTTCCGCTTCTGTACTTTCTGAACGCAGTAAAATTTGCCCATTGCACTTTCCAGTATCCATTCATTTCATATTTGCGGGCAGACACAAGAATATCATCGGGCATGATTTTGAAGGGATATTTCTCTCTTACTTTTTCCATGAAATCATATTCTTCCATGATAATATAGTCTTCCCGATATCCTCCAAATTCATTAAAAATCGCTTTATCCACATATAAGGACTGATCTCCTCCCCGGCACCACGGGTAATCAAAACGGGTCATATAATTATTGATCCTGAGATACCATTTATCAGAATCAAATTTAAACCGATAGCATCCCACAGGAAATCCCTGCTCAAAATAAGTCACGATATCGAATGCATATTGAGGAGGTGGAAATGTATCAGCATGCAGAAAGTATAGAATATCCCCGGTAGCGTTTTTGGCAGCAAGATTCATCTGTACAGATCTTCTCCTAAGTGGAGAATTAATTACAACAGCTCCTGCAGATTCTGCGATATCGATTGATGCGTCTTTACTGCCTCCATCTACCAAAATGATCTCAGCCAGATGTGGCCCGGCATTTTCTTTCAGATATGGAATTAGCTTAGCCAAATGCTTTGCTTCATTAATTGCCGGTATGATGATGGAAATCAATTTATCCATTTCTTATAAAAAATCAGCTGCTAAATTACTCTTCAAAAAATCAACTCATCAATAAAAAACTAATCCCGAATAGATTAAAAGGCTTCACCAACGGTCAGATATAATCCGCTGCTTTTTTTTACCAATAGCGATATCAAGCCTTAGATTTATTCTGGATGCTTTTGCCAGAGCGAATCTAAGCCCGGAGCCCAGGCTCCATTTGATATATTCCGGATTAATATCATTAAAACTTCCTGCGACTAATCCTGCTCCGCCAAATACAACTCCGGAGAATCGCCACCAAATCGGAAATCTGTATTCTGACTGGAATAAAATCATGTGGTTATCTCTGTATCTGCCTTCATAATATCCTCTCATTCGTTTGGTTCCACCGATTAATGCCATTTGATTGAATGGTACTTCTCCATTAGAAAATTCAAGATATCCATTTATACCCAGTTCCGTTCCGGAGGATAATGGGAAAAACCTCCTTGCATCCAGAATCCATTTTTGAAAATTCAGATCACTGCCCAGAAACGTGCTGTTGACTGCAAAAAGAGCCTCCACAAACCAGCCGGTTCTTGTACTAAAAATATTATCCCGGCTATCTATTTGATATATGATTCCCAATGATGACACTACGTTGCCCCGGCTTCCGGTCACTTCTTGTTTTCCCAGAAATCCGTCCGGCTCTGTTCTTGTGATCTGATAATCATCCCATGAATAGCGAAAACCTACATATTGTAAGGGTTTAAACTGATGCAATGCCTGAAGTCTTAGCCTGGGGAAAACAACATCAAATGTCTCTCTATAATCAACAGGAATTTGATTACCTATCCCATAAAAATCATAGATATACTTGTAATAACCAAGTTCACCTGAAATCTGATATCTGTTCTCATCGGTAAAAAATTGAAATGGGATATAGGAAAGGACCTGATGTAATAAAGTATAGGCGAATCCTATCTGAATCTGTGAGGGTCTGGTATGTGCTGATTGATTAGCGAATTTAAATGCGTAAAATGCACCGGCTCCAAATCCCCAACTAGTCTCGGGCGATCTGAATACTAAAGGCAATGCTGCAAAACTTGGCCTGAAAGTGTCGATGCTATCAATAGCAGGCTCCTGAGCTTGAATCAATGAAATATTATGAATAAAAAAGAAACAGAAAATCGAGCAATTTCTGATCCCTTTCATTTTATTTTTCAACCTGATCACATTGTTTTCCCTCACTAATTTTATCCAATTATTTCTCTTCATTATTTTCAATCTTGATAATGATTCAGCATTAAAATTATCAGTTTATTAAAAATAATTGAGCTGCTGATTAGATTTAATAAAATCCGGGAGCAGCTTTGATCCAGTTACGCAAATGCTTATGAATCAGATTTACCCAATGCGAAGTTCTTCAGGTGTGAAATCTAAGCTCGTCTGTATGAAAAAATAAACAGGCCTAAAAACGTCAATGCACCATTTAAAGCAATAATTGTAAACCCAAATTTGAATCCTCCGAACCAATCTTCAGAATAAAGATTCATAAAATAGCTCAGAATAGGAGACACAATACAAACGACAATAAGGGGAAGGGATTTTACATGCAATTTAGTCATAATCCCGAAAGCAAATAAGCCCAGAAGAGGTCCATATGTGTAGCCCGCCGCTTCGAATAATTTACTGATTACAGCATCATCATTGAGTTGCTCAAAAAGGACAATTACTATACCCATGATGAGAGCGAATACGACGTGAATGATGCGCCTGGTGGTTTTGTAATATGCCTCTTTTTCTACCTCATCTCCGAACCCCAAAAAGTCTATACAAAAAGAAGTTGTCAATGCAGTTAAAGCGGAATCAGCACTGGAATATGCAGCAGCAATAAGTCCCAGGATAAACACAACTCCCACAATAACCGGGAGATGCTCCATGGCCAGCATGGGGAATAATTCATCTGTTCTGGCAGGAATAGCCACACCAATGTCAGCTGCATAAAAATATAACATCGCCCCCAGACTTAGAAAAAGTACATTCACAAATGCAATAACTATACTGTAAGTGATCATGTTCTTTTGCGATTCTTTAAGTGTTTTGCAGCTAAGGTTTTTCTGCATCATATCCTGATCAAGGCCGGTCATGACTATTGTTATTAAGGCACCTGACAAAAATTGCTTAAAGAAATTATTGGGATCTGTCCAGCCTCCTTCAAAAAAGAATACCCTGGAATAATCACTTTCATAAACTTTGCCGAACAATCCCACCACAGAGGTATCCATAGCTGATGAAATGGCTATTATTGTAAAAATTACAGCAAATAGCATAAAAAATGTCTGCAAAGGATCTGTCCAGATGATAGTATTGATGCCACCCTTAAAAGTGTACACATAGATTAAAATCAGGGTGAGCATAGCTGTACACCAGAATGGCCAACCCAAAGGTCCCGTGATAAATTGCTGGATTACAATAGCTACAAGAAATAACCTGAAAGCAGATTGAATCATTCTGCTGAGAATGAAAAAAGCTGAGCCGGTTTTTTGCGCTTTGAGATCAAACCTTTCTCCCAGATAGCCATAAATTGAAGTAAGGTTTGTCTTGTAGTAAAGGGGTAACAAAACATATATAATGACTAAATAACCCGCCAAATAGCCAAAAACAAGCTGCAAATACGAAAATGCCATATTAGCCCCTCCTGATCCTACAACTCCTGGAATAGACATGAATGTTACTCCCGATAGAGAGCTTCCTACCATACCAATTGCTACAAGCCACCAGGGGGAGTTTTTTCCTGCCAGGAAAAACTTTTTATTATCAATTTGTTTGCCGGTCAGGTGTCCTATAAAAATAAGGCCAAGGAAATATACTCCGATAATTGTAATCAATAATAATGGTGATAATCCGCTTTCCATGGTGTACACTCAGTAAATTAATCCTGTAATTTATTTCCGAAAGCCAGATCACCTGCATCTCCCAGGCCGGGCACAATGTAGGATTTGGCGGTCAGTTCATCGTCTAATGCCCCTACCCAAATATTAACTGCCGGATAATATCTTCGGATAAACTGAACACCGAAAGAAGCCGCGATTGCTGTAACCACATGAATTTGCTTGGGTGTACCGTATGATTTAATAGATTTCAAAGAAGCATCTATGGAAGAGCCAGTGGCCAGCATCGGATCTACAAGGATAAATATGCAGTTTTCAAGATCCGGACAAGTCATATAATCTACACTGATTTCAAATGTGCCATCTTTGTGGTGCTTTCTATAAGCTGAGATAAAACCGTTATCTGCTTCGTCAAATACATTTAGCAGACCCTGATGCAGCGGTAAGGCAGCTCTTAATATGGGAACAATCACAATTCTGTCGGTTGGAACCTGACAATTGGCTACACCGAGAGATGTTTCTACCTGCTTTTCTTCATATTTAAATGTCTTACTGATTTCATAAGCAAAAATTTCTCCCAGTTTGACAAGATTACTCCTGAACCGCTGTCTGTCTTTCTGAATTTGAACATCTCTCAGGTCCGCGAGTATTTTACTTGCGATTGAATTTTTCTGGGTTAGATTGAAAATCATAGCTTCTTTAATTATTGGTCTTCAGAGAGTTCAGGTTATTGAGGAGAATCCGCTTTAGTAGAAATTGAAACAAAATCAATGTAATTCTTTAAACGCAATCGCTAAATTAAGCATAAACATGCGGTTTTTCTCGGAGGATTTCAACTACAAATGGGATCAAAGAAAATTTACCTCTCATAGTTTCCAGATTTTAAGGGGCATTTCACATACTTATCCGGATCACTTTGGAAAAATAATTTCCAAAACTTCTCTCCATCCTTTCCATCCATCTGATTCAAAAAATGAACTATTGTGCCAAACTAAAGTCATAGGAAGGTTCCAATGACTGAATTGTATTTTTTGTTTTTGCATCCAATCTGAAGCTTCTGATGCACTCATGCGCAGATAATTTTTCAATGTAACATCCATGATATAGAATGGGTGAACACTCAATTCAGTTTCTTCCTCAGATTCCAAATCGTACCAATAAAATGGTTTTGTAGTACCGGCTCTGCAGCCCGGCAAATCATGAAAGCCCATGGTGTAATCCTCTGTAATTCCTGCGGAAAGTAAGTCTCTGTATGTCTGAGGTAAATGCAGGAGAAGATAATGCTGCCTTGATTTTTTTACTTCATGAAGAAGGATACTCTCCAATCGTTGCTTTTCTTTTGTCAGAACTGACAAATTAACAGAGGCCTTACTCGATGGGTGGATTCCAATTTCAGAAGATTTGGATAGCATTTTTATTAAAGCAGTAAAAGCTGGATTTTTCCAATGAAAACTCCGGTCTAGTTCGGTCCGGTCGCCCAATAAAATAAAAAATTGGACAGGACCATGTTGATCCTGAATTTCTTTCAAATATTCATACACTTCAAAAGGATCTTTCTTTGATCCGGTCCAAAACTCCCATCTAGACTGAAACTTTTTCCACCTCAGGGAAATCAGTTCTTTAAACGCTCCGCCTAAATTTTCCCATAATGGTCTGTTTGCAAATGCCCATGCGATATCAATATCTACCGTCAGATGAAATGCGGGGGCGGGAATGAAATTTGTAGTATGTCCGAAGTAAATTTTAGCTAATTCCTCAATCCATAAATCAATTACAGGCAGATGCAGAAAGCCATTTTTTGCAGCAAAGCAGTTTTTTCCTTCCAATCTACCTAATAAATCTCGCTCTGGATTCTCATATTCCTCCATCCTGCTCAGCATATAAAAAATCATTCCGGGAATATCGTAGGCTTGCACGCCGGCTGCTGATTTATTTGTTTTGAAGAAATATGGGACATCATCTACCCATTCAAGTTTCTCCGGAACCATTTTCCTGCCGGACTCTGTGATGGAGCATGGAATAAATTGTAATGATGATTGTGGCAGTGAATAAGCGCTATAATTGATGAGTACTGATCCCGTAAAATTTGAAATTGAAATTTTATCCAAAAATTTTAGTTCATCCAGCTTCCATTGAATCCGTATGAATTCAAATACGTATCTTATACGGGGACCGGGATCCGAACAGTAGACGTATAAAGTATTTGTCATTAATAGTTAAAATTATTCCCGGTAAATGAACCTATTTATGCAAAAGCAGATTTTATGTTATATTAGAGCTGAAATATAAAACGTTAGTTAACTTGATGCGAATAATCCTTTACATATATTTGGTAATATCGGGTGCGGGCCAACTTTGGTCTCAAACCACTTTTCAGCCCAAACCATTGACTGAAAGTCGTAAAGGAATTGTCTACAATAAGGAACTTACATTTGATTTCACCGCCCACACCAATGGTTATGCCTTTGGTGTAAGCTGGGGCAAGATAGCTACTTACTACAAAACCAACTACTACTATGCTGGTTTTGGAGAGATAAAGCATCCAAAGGAATACCGCCAAAATTTCAAGTACATCAATACGCTTACCGGTGAGGCAAGTAAATCATTTGTATATGGAAAGCAGAATAACTTCTTTTTGTTGAGAGCCGGTAAAGGCTTTAAAAGATATTATACTGAAAAAAGCAAAGGAGAAAGGGGTGGCAGTTGGAATTTCTTTTGAAGCTGGAGCAACGCTAGGTCTCCTGAAACCTTATTACCTGGAACTAACACGATTTCAGGATTCAGCCCGTCCAAGACTTTCCAGTGAGAGATATTCTGATGAAAATAAAGATGTGTTTTTGGACATTACCAGAATTTTTGGATCATCCGGATTGCTGAAAGGTGTGGGACAAATGAGCTTTGTTCCCGGAATACATGCCCGCCTGGGTACCCATTTTGAGTGGGGTGCATATGAAGAATTTATCAAAGCGCTGGAAGTAGGTGTCATGGTGGACGTGTTCACCAGATCTATTCCACTTATGGTCAATCAACAGAATCGACCATTCTTTGTTAATCTTTATATAACTTTGCAGTTAGGCAAAAGGACCTGATACCGTCAAAATCTAAACTTCTATGATCGATTTACCTGTGCTTGAGTCCAACTCGCAACGGAAATCCAAGCCTGATTGGTTGAGGGTAAAACTTCCAATAGGTGAAAATTACAAGCATGTAAGATCTCTGGTAGATGAATATAAATTGCACACCATTTGTCAAAGCGGTAATTGTCCCAACATGGGAGAATGCTGGGGAAATGGGACTGCTACTTTTATGATATTGGGCAATACCTGTACGCGTTCCTGCTCTTTTTGTGCTGTCAAGACCGGTCGTCCCAATGAATATGACGAAGATGAACCACGTCGTGTTGCTGAGGCGATATTTCTCATGAAAGTCAAACATGCTGTCATCACCTCTGTCAATCGGGACGAGTTAAAAGATCGCGGAGCTGAAATTTGGCATCAGACAGTCAGATTAGTAAAAGAAATGTCTCCGCAAACTACAATTGAAACCCTTATTCCGGATGTGAAAGCAAATTGGGAGGCGCTTGAAAGAATGATCAGTCCGGGACAGGAAGTGGTATCTCACAATATGGAGACTGTAGAAGATTTGTATAGAAAAGTAAGACCTCAGGGCAAATATCAGCGCAGTCTCGATCAAATCAAACGCATTAAAGAATATGGCAAAAGGACTAAGTCCGGAGTCATGTTAGGACTTGGTGAAACACCGGAACAAGTTTATAAAATCATGGATGATCTTATAGAGCATGGTTGTGATGTTCTCACTCTGGGACAATATCTGCAGCCCACAAAAATGCACCTGGAAGTGGCTGAATTTGTGCATCCTGATCAGTTTGCAGCATATAAAGAAATAGGTTTGAAGAAAGGTTTGGCATACGTTGAAAGCGGACCGCTTGTCAGATCAAGTTACCATGCTGAGCGCCACGTGTAACCACTTTAATTTTTCTCTCCTTTAAATAATTTAAACCTCAGTAAACGGAGGTTTAACCGGATCATGGGGTTTATCAGAATTTTTTCCTTTCTCAGGGACAGGTTGCTTTAAACCAATTGCGATCTTCTGTATTATTTCAAACTCACTCAGGAAAGTGCGTGCTATCACTCTGATCACAGTATAAGCTGGAATAGCCAGTACCATACCTACTATGCCTCCTATTTTAGCGCCAATCATGATGATTATAAAAATTTCAAGTGGATGGGCCCTCACTCTGTTGGAGAAAATGAAAGGCTGAAGTATAAGGTTGTCAATCATTTGTACAGACATGAAGCAGAGTAAAACTTTAATCAATAAAGGCATCATTTCAGAGTAGAAATCAAGATCTAAACTTGATGTTATCGTCAGCATAATACCAAATGCTCCTCCTATTAGAGGGCCCAGATATGGAATTACATTGATTAATGCTGCAAAGACTGCAATCAACAAGGCGTTTTTCACACCTACAATACTTAATAAAATCAGGAGGTAAGTAGAGATAATGGCAATTTGGAGAAGGATGCCACCAAAATATCTTGTAAGCAAATTGCTTACCTCATCCACTGTCTTCTGCACTTTGTCTTCAAATCTGGAAGGAACAAAGTTTTGGAGGAACTGAATGAAAAGGCCTTGTTCCTGAAGGAAAAAGAATGCGATAAAAAGTATAGAAAAAACAGCAATTGCAGCAGAGCTGGCTATCGAAATGAAAGAAGAAAAGAAATAGGAAATTTTGGAAGGCTGAAAGACTCTTGTCAATTGTTGTTTAATCTGCTGATCTGTATTTGTGGATGCTTCTACCAACCCTATTTTTTGTAACCTGAGCATCAGCTCATTAATTGGTTCCTGCAAAGCACTTAGAACTGAATTCATATCTACTCTGGCAAGATTTGCTGCCTGCTCTAAGATAACTGGTATGAAAATGAGTGTAATACCTACAATAATTGCTAAAAACAAGATCAGAGTCAGGATAGCAGCCAGACTTCGACCAATCTTTAATCTGCTAAAATGTAGTTTATACAACATGAAGTCCATAATGGGAGACCCAAGCATAGAAACTACCCAGGCAATCAGAATATATGCCACTATATCACTGAAGATATTAAGCAGAAAAAAAACCAGGACCAACAAAACTGCAACGAAAAGAATTCTGAGATAACGATTGGCTATCATAGTCAGCAGGTATTACTTTAAGCTCAAATATACAACCTTCATTAATGCAAGGAGCCAGAAAGATTTTCAGCCATCTGATTTGCGGTACTTAGACCTTAGTCCCTCTGGTTATAGGGGAACTCGAAGCTGTAACAATGTAATATTCTTGTCAATTGCTGTCAAACCGGTATAGGGCTTATAGAATTCATCTATTTTTGCGTACGCTTTTTAAAAGTGTGTTGTGTAAAACTTTTCACGTATGAAATCATTGAATTATTTTTTCTCCATTATCCTGTTGGGTTTGTTTCCTTTTACATCTTTCAGCCAGACAGAAGGTAATAAAGAGCCACATTTAAAGAATATTCGCCAACTAACTTTTGGGGGTGATAATGCAGAAGCTTATTTCAGTCCGGATAATAAATCACTTGTTTTCCAATCCAATAATCCTGCCTGGGGACTTGAATGTGATCATATTTTTACTATGAACATTGACTCTGCAGCAAATAATTCGAGCTACAAGCCCCGAATGATCAGCAACGGAGAAGGAAGGACTACTTGTTCTTATTTTATGCCAAAAGGTATGGGAGTAATTTATGCATCTACTCATGAAGGCGGCGCCGGTTGTCCGACACATGGGGATTTGAGACAAGGAGGAAGATATCTTTGGCCGATATTCGATACATACAATATTTATGTAACAGATGCTTCTGGTAATAATCCCCGCAAACTTACTGATAGTAAAAGTTATGATGCAGAAGCGACTGTTTCTCCTGATGGGAAAATGGTGGTGTTTACTTCTACCCGTTCAGGAGATCTGGAACTTTGGACTATGAAGCCCGACGGAACGAATCTCAAGCAAGTAACTAATAAGTTGGGTTATGATGGAGGAGCTTTTTTCTCTCCGGATAGTAAGAAACTTGTTTACAGAGCTTCAGTATTCAAAAACAAAGAGGAGGAAGAAGAATACAAAAAGCTTTTAAAAGAAGGACTTGTCGCTCCAACCAATATGGAAATTTTTACTTGTAATGTGGATGGCACAGATGTAAAGCAAATCACCAATTTAGGTAAAGCCAATTGGGCACCATTTTATCATCCGTCCGGAAAGAAAATCCTGTTTTCCTCCAATCACCACTCTACAGCAGGATGGGAGTTCCAATTATTCATGGTGAATACGGATGGTACGGGTCTTGAGCAAGTAACCAATGATAGCCGCTTCAATGCATTTCCTATGTTTTCTCCTGATGGAAAACAACTGGTTTTCTCTTCCAACCGCAATAATCAAGGCACCCGCGATACAAATGTTTTCATTGCAGAATGGGTTGACTAAATACCGGATTCTTCCACCTTTAAAAAACAAAACCATGAAATTTCAGGCAATACTCGTGACTATCATTTCAATTATCTGCTTTCATTCAGTCGAGGCTCAGGAAAGTTTTGAAGTGGAGTATTTGAAAAGAGATGTTTATTTTCTGGCTTCAGAGGAAATGGAAGGCAGGGGCACGGGAACCAAAGGGGAAGCAATGGCGGCAGATTATTTGGCAGCCAGTTTTAAAATGCTGAGTCTTACTCCGGTGGGAGTAGATAACAGTTATATTATGCCATTTGATTTCAAATATTCCACCAAAATGCACGGGTCTGAAGAATCGGATCTGATTTCTACCACAGGGAAGAATGTTGCGGGATTTCTTGACAATGGTGCGGAATATACGATTGTGATAGGTGCACATTATGATCATCTTGCAAAAGGTGAATTTGGCAGTTCAAGAGCACCAAATTTATTTGGTCAGATTCACTTTGGTGCAGATGATAATGCATCCGGAACATCAGGAGTCCTGGCTTTGGCAAATTATTACGTTAAGAATGATAAAAAAGAAGCCTTTAATATTTTGTTTGTTTGTTTTTCAGGGGAAGAACTTGGATTGCATGGCTCTAAAAAATTCGTAGAAAGGCTGCCCGTCGCAAAGGAAAAAATCAATTACATGGTCAACATGGATATGATTGGAAGAATGAAGCCTGATAGCAAGACACTGGTAGTAACCGGTATAGGTTCGGCAAAAGAATGGGATAGTTTATTGATTGCAAATAATAAAGATTTTGCATTGGTAAAAGATAGCTCCGGGATCGGAGCTTCTGATCACAGTTCATTTTATCTTGCAGGAATTCCTGTACTTAACTTTTTTACCGGTCAACATAGTGATTATCATACACCTGGCGACACACCGGATAAAATAAACTATGAAGGTCAATCAGATATCCTAAAATATATCACCCGAATTGTCTCAGGTACTGAACAAATTGCAAAACTGAATTATGTTCAGACTGTAAACAAGGGCTCCGATACACCGCGTTTTAAAGTAACAATGGGAGTTATGCCTGATTATACATGGCAGGATGGAGGACTCAGACTTGATGGTGTAACTGTGGATAAACCTGCAGCAAATGCGGGCTTAAAGGCAGGAGATATTGTACTGCAAATTGGTGATAGTAAGGTCGATAATATCCAGGATTACATGAAAGTGCTGGGCAAACATGAAAAGGGAGACAAAGTAAAAGTGAAAATCAAGAGAGAAGGAAAGGAAATGCTTCTGGACCTTCAATTCTGACCGATAATTCATTTTAAAGTTTCAACACTTTTTTCATGTAGTATTGACCATCAGAGCTCATTACCCTGAAAATGTAAATCCCCGCCGGAACATCTGTCATTGATATTTGATTTGTCATTTTTACATTCAATATCAAGCCTCCTCTCAAATCGTACACAAACACTTCACTAATTTCAGCGTTCAATAATTCCAGTTTTATTTCTGTATTGAACGGATTAGGATAAACAGACAATTCATCTGGATGTGACCGAGTGCTGGTGGATGCAGATACAATTGGAGTGTATTCCGGGTTCAGGCGACAATCAGTAAAGCTGTAATCCAGCCAGTTAATTCTCGATGGAGTTTGGTATATATTGTATGCCGATATTTCTCCGATGGATGGCCATGGCTGATGGTCGGACCAAAATCCGGGAACGAGTTCTCTGTATAACGATGATGGCCATTCTTCAGAGCTATTTACCGGAATAATTTGTCCTTTTACAATATTTCCGGATTCAATATTTCCATTACCTATCAAGGAATAAAGTCCTTTAATAGCTCCTGTATTTGGAATTTCATTTGCTATAAAATGGGTGGTATCTGTTCCTGATCCCGAGCTCATCAAGATTCCGTAATTCATGGCCCTGTTTCTGAAGAAAGTATTGTGAGGACCATTTTTTCCATGAGAGGCGTCCACAACAATATTCTGGACAATATTTCCTTCAAATAGATTCATGTAGGGATAATTTCCATGACATACCATATCACCTGAAGCATCAGCCGGTAAGAATGTCTGCGTCCAAAAGGGTTCTACTGAGGAATTGTAAGCCAGGACATTAGCATTTGCACCAGATTGCAACAACATCGAGTGTCTGAGTTTTCTAAATTGATTATTTTCGATCAGGCAATGACCACTGGCGGATTGCAAAACCACTCCATAGCCCTGACCCCCTCCTCCGAAACCATGAGAATCCTGAAAATAGCAACCTCTTACCAAAATGTGTTGAGAATACCGGATATCCAGATGTGCAAAATTTGTTTTGTTGCTTTCAATTCCGACAAATCTGCAATTGACAGCATACTGGATAAATATATTGCTTGTTTGCTCCACTGTGGCATCTCTTCTTTCAATTTTCAAACATTCAATGCCAGTGTTTTTAATAGGGTTGATCTTCTTTATCGCCGGCTTTAATTCAGCTGCTATTTCTATTCTTAGCGGCATTGTTAACACTATTTCATTGGAACTTGTACTTCTAATCTGATATAATCCTCCTCCAAGACCGTAAGCCCATTCTGAACCCATAAGTGCACTGTCATTGAATTGCAACCAAATCCAGTCACCCGTTTCAAGGCCATGTTGCTCATTCAGTAAAATCTTGTGGCTACCTAAATGAATTGGTTCACTAATTTCAATTATTGGTCCACTGCTACTTCCTGCAAGGATAATTGCCTGCCCGCTTCCTTTCAAATCAAATGTCAAAGTGGTCAATTGATTGCCTTCTCCTTTTAGAATACAATTGGAAGGTATGCTGATAGTTTGATCAAACAGGTAATTTCCCGCTGGAAAAAGTATTGTAAAAGATTTGTCTTTATTTTGTTCTAAAGCCAGCAAGAGTGCAGGATTTGTAGAAACCAGACCCCTTGGATCAGCTCCGTAATCCAGTATATTTACATAAAGTTCAGATTCGAAAGAAGATTGTAAGCCAGCCGAAGACCATTGTGATATGCTCGTATGATTGAGGGACTGGCTATATATAAAATGACTTATACCCAAAAATAGCGTAAAAAGAATAAATAGGTACATGTGCTGCTAAATTAAGGGTGCGCTATCGCAACACAAAGATACATATTAGAAAGAGTTTCAAATGTAACGGATTCAAATTAAAAAGCCACTCATGCATAGCAAGGTGGCTTCTTATATTTTAAGCTACTAATTGTAGCGATACTATTATTTTAAAAACTCGCAGGAGATTGCTCTGCAGGTGCCGTTTGTTTGTTCTTACCAATATGGAATCCCAGACCAAATTCATGGCCTCCATTGTTATATGCCTGGAAGGAACCAAAACCTGCATCGTAAGAATAAAAAATACTTATATTACTGAATCTTGTTCCTATTAATACGCCCAGACCGCTTCCCGCATCCACTGTATATCTGTAAGTAAGTCCGCCATATAACTGTTGATTCAGAAATGTGAACAACAAATTTCCATCCACTGTAATTGGTCCGTTAAACATTTTGCGAACCATGATAGATGGATCGATACTCATATCCAGAAGAGGAAGAGCATAGTTATAACCTACATTGGCAGTAAATGATTTAAATCCTGTGCCTTCAGCATCTTCAGTACCTTCCACATCGGTCAATCTTGCTCTGACCAGGTGAGGCAATGAAAATCCAAAGTATAATTTGTCTTTGTATCTGGCATGAAATCCAAATGCCGCATCAAAAAATGAAACACCATCAGCTGATGCCAATAAAGTAGGATCATTTGGATCAATCTGACCATTTGTCAGTACATCATCATTTAGCTTTTCCTGGACGTAATCAGCTTGAAGGCCTAGTCCAATTTTCATGTCACTTAGTTGAAGATGATATGCATAAGCGCCCGATACGCGGAATCTCCTGGTGGCTGCCATATTTTCATTGAAAATATTTAGTCCTACTCCACCATTGTCAGACAATTGACCATTGTAATTGAAAGTAATCATACTTGGAGTTCCTTCAAATCCTGCCCATTGCTTTTGTAATTGAGCAATAAATCATGTCCTCCATTGAATCCCGTTAGGGCAGGATTGACAAGAACCGGATTCACGAGGTACTGACTGTAAGCTCCATATTCCTGAGCGAAACCGTACCCGAAAGTGAAAAGGACCAATATGATAGGGTAAACAATTCTTTTCATTACTATATATTTGTTTTGTTGCAAATCAAAAGGTACCGGGACCTTTCTGTGATTTCAATTTTTCATTCTTTGAATAAATCCTGCTTATCTCAAGGTTTTGATAATAGAGAAGGATCTTCTTTCTACTCTCTCGACTCCAGTACTTTCTGTAGCACGAATTACTACGAAATAGCCACCATCAGGCAATGTTTCTCCGCCCTGAGAAGTTCCCTGCCAATCATTTGCATAATTGCTTGCAGAGAAAACAGGTCTGCCCCATCTGTCGAATATTTCGATTCTGTTAGTTGTACCCTCCAGACAAGAAATTACCAGGGCATCATTAAATCCATCGCCATTGGGTGTAATAGCAGGGATTGCTTCATAACATTCTGATTCTTCAGCAAAGTTGATTGGTCTGGTTGCAGTGCAGCCATTAGCATCAGTTGCTGTGACAATAAATCTTTCAGCCGGCAATCCGCTTATGGAAGCACCCTGTGTTTCATTTGGATCATTCCAGGTAAATATGTATCCCGGAACACCACCGGTTGCATCTACGGTAGCAGCACCATTGGAGCCTGTACTGGAAGTAAAGCTTTCAATTGAAATGTTTAATCGTGCCGGTGAAGTAACATTAGCAGTTGCAGATGATGTCATTCCATTAGCATCAGTAACAGTTACAGTGAACATACCTGCGCAAACATTTGTCAATGAATCTGCAGTTGAATTGTTGCTCCATCTGAATGTAAATGGACCGGTACCAGATATAGGATTGGCATCAAGTCTTCCATCGCAAACTCCATTGCAGGAAACTCCAAATCCATTATTATCTGTGATAACTATTTCTGCAGCTAAATTACCACCAACCACAAATGGACCACCAGTGCCGGTACATCCATTGGAATCGGTAACAGCTACTGTGTATGAACCAGGCGCGACACCGGTGATGTCTTTTGTAATTGCTCCGCCCGGGCTCCATAAATAGGTGTAAGTTCCTGATCCACCCGCAACAGTTAAAGTTACGGACGCTGTACCATTATTAACACTTCCCTGTACTGAAATGGCAGGTGTGCCAGGAACAGTATAAGCCTGGGTGAATGAACATCCAGTTCCATAGGAAATAGTGACTGTGTAAGTTCCCGCTGCAACGTTTAACCTTGTATTTGTATTTGGAGCCCCATTGGACCAGGCATATGTCGTGGTTCCCGGATTTCCACCTACATTAAGTGTAATGGACCCCGTTGATGTTCCACAATTTGCAGGAACAATAGTCGGGGTTACTGTGATAGTATTAACAGCAGTAAGTGTAATACTTGCAGTGGCAGTTTTTGCAGGACTTGAGCTATCTGTTACAGTAACTGTATAATTACCCGGGGCTAAACCTGTGGGGTTTGGTCCTGAACCGGCAGGTGTCCATGCATAGGTAAAAGGAGATGTTCCTCCAGTAATGGTAGAAGAAATAGCGCCATTAGTGCTATTACTGCAGGATGGATTGGAGGCAGCCAGAGATACAGAGAAAGGTAATTCGTTGGAGATAGTTACAACCCCTTTACATTCAAATAATTCACCTTCTGTACCATCTTCCAGCAATATTTCTATTGGTATTTTAGAACCATTGATATTAACCATGGCTTCTGTTCCTGCCGGACCAATGGCTTCAAAACAAATTCGAAACATAGTAGTCCCATCAATTATTGTAGTAGCTCCACTTGGTGAAGACCATATCATTCCTAAAAACCCCATGACTGCCATAGAGTCTCCAAAATTTCCGGATCCAATGCCGATACCATTTAGAAATCCCCCGGGATCCAATTCCAAATATCTAAGTTCAGTAGGGTCCCACTGGAAAGTCATCCCTAATCCTGCGATATCAACAAAATCAAATACTCTTACATTTAGACAAAACAATTGATCTTCTTGCACAGTAAGATGCTCAACGGCAAATGTAAAACCTTCAGGGATACAATCCGGATCTATACCTCCCAACGTAACACTTCCATTTTGAGTTGTTGTATTATAGGCGTTTCCATCAGGATCGCCAACTTCAATTACAGTCGGATTGTTTGTAAAAGTAACACCGGTAGACCCGGAGGTTCCGGTAACCAGAAAGCAGAGCTCAAACAAAATCGACCCATTGGGTAAGGTTATAGGATTAACGGGAGAATAACTTATTGCCAGGGTCCCGTTTGTATTATCGATACTTAAAATTCCTGTTCCAATATTCAGAGTATTGTTATTGGCACCTATGCTGTTAAAAGTCATAAATGCCGGATTCCAGGCAATGGAAAATTGCATAGAGCCAACATTTGTAAACCCATCAGCACTAAATTTAACGCAAACTATAGAATTCGTGCTGGACGCTTCATTGGATGCAATTAATTTGACAGTTCCGGTGCCGCCACCTATAACTGTAACACTTCCTCTGTTTTGGTTAAATTCAACAACGTTGAAATTTGAGTCAGTAAATTCAATCTCAACCGGGTTACTTGAAATGAAAACTTCGGAAGAAGTGCCCTGTGCACCAATCACATTGAATCTTATGGTGAATAATAATGAATTGGCTGGAAGAGTAAAACCCTGCTCACTGGATGAATTCCACTGAACCCTCAGAATACCACTTGCAATATTACTTATTCCAAATGACCCTGAAGGATCAAATCCAGGAAGAGCATTGTTAAGATCCAAAACCTGATTGTATGTAATTACTGCAGGATCAAATCTAACAGTGAATTGCATACCCGCAATATCGGTAAAATTGGTCGCTCTGAATTCCACATCCACTGTGCCACCAGAATTTCCTGTAACATCGGCAATATCGATGGTTACCTGTGAATTTGAAATCGAAAATTGTAAAAGGAAAGCTAAGAGTAGCGCTATTCTCATCATATCATTATTTTAAATAAATTCAATTCAAACATATATAAAGACAAAGGTAATGCATTTTATTTTATAGATGATCGTATAGTGTATTTCTTGCACATTCAAGCATTTATATTTTAAAGTGGTTTCACTTGAGCTTGATCAGGAGTAAAATCTTCAAAACAAACTATATTTGGATTACACCTGAATCTTGCTAATTAATGCAGAAATCTGCTTTTTATTATACTTCTCTTTTGAAGTAATTCTAAGCATTACGTATTATCATAATCTTGCATAGCTAAAATCGTTCCAAATTTTAATTCAGCAATAATTGACAAAAAATACACCATACTTATGCTGATATTGTTTGCACTGACATTCTATATTAGTAATCACAGATCTCATAAAGATTTGTCTATATTTAGAGAATGTGCCTTTGCATAAAGCCCTACGAGAGAATTTACTGCAAACTTTTTATACAGATTTCTGCGATGGACTATGACCGTATGCTTACTGAGATACAATTCTTTACCTATTTGTTCCACAGATTTGCCATCACAGATAAGTTTCAGGGTTTCTTTTTCGCGCGGAGTCAGCGTAACCATTGAGCCAAAAGCGTCTTTCAGGTTTGGATCTGATTTGATTTGGTTTGAATCCTGACAGGCTTCCAGATGAAAAAAGAAATGACCGTGCAGAATTTTATCTATTGCCTTCAGTAGTTTTCCGGAATTTTCAGTTTTGAAAAACACGCCATTAATATCTTTTATTCTTTCTTTGTTCCAGAAGCTGCGTACATTATGTCCTGTAAGCACCAATATAGGACATTTGAATTTACTCTTTATCGTGGCTAAATAATCCAGCGCATTTTTACCTTGAAGATTGACATCCAATAAAATGATATCTGGTCTGAAGTTATCTGGAATTGAATAGAGCTCATCAATGCTTTTGCAGCTGAAGATAGACTCAGCCCCCTCATTCTTTAGTAAATCTGTCAATGCTTCCGTAAAAAGGACATGATCATCAATAAGCAACAATTTGATGCCGCTCAAGATATCTGATTTTAATGGACTTTCTTTGCTCATGGATTTGAAGGTATCTGATTCTTCAGCTTAAAGGTCAGTCAGTTAAATTCGTTAATAAATTATTGTGTAATATCGCAGCTGCATCATCCAGAGAAATTGGAATTATTATGATTACCCGATCCATTGCATATCTTATATACCTTGCCTTTAGGATATTGGTTGGTTTTTTTGCGATCATTCCATTTCGTATGATCTACGTAATTTCGGATGGATTGCGTTTCATGCTACAGTATGTCATAAGGTATCGTTTCAATGTGGTCACATCCAATTTAGAAAGAATATTCCCTGCATGTACAAAGCAACAGATTTATACATTACGCTCAGAATTTTACAAAGCACTGACTGATTGGTTTTTAGAAGGCCTTAAAGGTTTTACACTTTCGGAAGGCAGCCTGAAAAAAAGATACGCTATGAATCCCTGCGAGGAGATGGATGAATTGTTTAAGCAAGGGAAGTCCGTTTTGTTTGCGGGAAGTCACTATAATAACTGGGAATGGGGTGTGCTCATTTTTAATAAAATTGTTAAACATCAAATTTGTGGCATCTACCAGGTCGTGAGCAATACCTATATCCATGAATATCTGATGAAGAGAAGGGCTCGCTTTGGAATGAAGTTGATTTCCGCTCAGGGCGCTGTGGCTACTATCACCGCAATGGAAGGGGTCAATGCGGTAATGACGCTTAGCGACCAATCTCCGGTGAATATGGATTATGCCATTTGGCTTGATTTTTTAGGAACAAAAACTCCTTTTCTGCACGGTTTGGAAGCTATGGCAAAAAAAACTGGTTATCCTGTAGTATACTACGAGGTCACGCAATCCAAACGTGGATTTTATGAAATCAATGCAAGATTGTTAGTGGCGGATTCCAAGGAAACTGAGCCAGGAAAAATTACAAAGCTATACGCAACTGCACTGGAAGCAACTATCAAAAAAAACCCTGCCAGATGGCTCTGGTCCCACAGAAGATGGAAGAGGGTGGAGGGATAAAATATTTTCATCCCAGGAAAGCAGGGTATTCAACATAATTGCGGGGAGTCTCATATAGTCGCACCTGGAGATCAAATTTAGATTCCAATTTAGATCTAAGGATTTTCCAGATGACAACACAAATATTCTCAGCAGTAGGATTAAGATTGGCAAATTCCTCTGTCTCCACATTTAGGTTTTTGTGATCGAAGCGATCTTCGATTTCAGTTTTAATAAGGTCTCTTAGCCACCCGAGATCGATCAGCATGCCGGTTTCAGGATCTATTTCACCAATAACCTTTACGTCCATTTCGTAATTGTGACCATGAAAGTGGGGATTATTACACAACCCAAAAACTTCATTATTCCTTGCATCCGACCATTTAGGTTGATGCAAACGATGAGCTGCATTGAAATGAGCCTTTCTAAATACTGCAACTTTCATAAATTTCTTTTCTGGTCGGGGAATAGGATTTCAATTATTGGATTTGAACAAGCAGCTGTGTGTTTTGTTCTTCAACCAAATAACTCAATATGTTTGTCCTACTGCATTTACTTTTTTCATTAAGCCAATATTCTTCCATGACAGATACTGCTTCAATTCATTCCTTCAAAGTTGAATCTATTGATGGAAAGATTATTGATTTTTCAGATTTTAAAGGTAAAAAAATCCTGATTGTTAATGTGGCATCTGAATGCGGATATACCAAACAATATGCTCAGCTTCAGGAATTGTATGAGCTTCATCAGGAAAATTTGGTCATAATTGGTTTTCCAAGTAATGATTTTGGTGGTCAGGAGCCGGGTTCAGCTGAAGAAATTCAGCAATTCTGCTCCAGTAAATTTGGGGTAACTTTTCCCCTTACCACCAAGGTTAATATCAAATCCAGTCCGGTTCATCCAATTTACGAATGGTTGACTCAAAAATCTAAAAATGGAGTTTTGGATGCTGAGGTCAAATGGAATTTCAACAAATTTCTGATTAATGAAAATGGCAAACTTGAAAAAGCATTGCCATCTTCCATGACTCCTCTGGATGAGGACTTATTAAATTGGATCGAAGCTTAGTTTCATTTTTATTTATCTTCGCGGCTAATGAAAAATTCCTCAATAGCCGGACAAAAGGAAGCTGTTAACTTGTTGGAGGAAATGATCCTGAACAACAGAACTCCTCATGCCATATTGATTTCGGGTCCTCCGGGCTCAGGACAATTGGCATTGGCTTTGGCATTGGCCTCAGCACTTCAATGTGAGTCTCTTCTGGGAGGATCTGCCTGTGGAACCTGTCAGGCATGTAATAAATCATTTGCTCTTATTCATCCTGATATCCATTTTGCATTTCCTCTGATAAGGCAGGACAAGGTCGCTGCACTATCTTCCAATTATATGGATCTTTTCAGGGAGCAAATTACAGCTAATCCCTACATTGACAAGAAGAGCTGGATTGCAGCCCTGGAAGGAGAAAACAAACAAGCCAATATAAGTGCTGAAGCTACCCGGGAAATCATTCAGAAGCTAAGTTTAAGCCATTACGAAGGCAGGTCTAAAATAATGATAATCTGGTTCCCTGAATTACTGGGAAAAGAAGGGAATATTTTATTGAAGCTCATCGAAGAGCCGGAGCCGGATACTTATCTGATCCTGGTTACTGAGCAGGAAGAGGCTATTTTACCGACCATTTTATCGAGATGTCAATTGATCAGAACCCGCCCACTGAATTCAGAAGATATTGCACATGTTTTGGAAGAGCAAATGAAAATTGGCCACAAGCAGGCGAATGAAATTGCCTGGCTGGCTGACGGCAACATGAGTGAGGCTACCAGAATACTCCAAAATAAGACGGAGGAACACGAACTCTCAGTGATTGATTGGTTGAGATGTGCATATAAAGCACATCCTGTAGAAATGACACAATGGTCCGATGCATTTAACAAAATATCACGCGAGCAGCAAAAGAATTTTTTGAGGTATGGCATGTACTTTTTGGAGCAGGCATTGATTGCTCAATATCGGGGTGATGATTATGTTTTACTCTCAGCTGCAGAGAAAGAAACTCTACCTAAAATAGTCCCTCTATTGCCCTTTCTGGTTATAGAGAAAATCACCGAACGTCTAAACGAGGATTTAGCCGCTTTGGAACAAAACGCGAATTCTAAAATATTAGCCATGGCGTCTACGCTATTCATTCACAGGACGCTGAAGAATAGGGCTTAGAATTGTAAATGCTCTGCCAGTTTATTGCCAGGCTTATATTCGCTCATGTGAAAATTTGCTTATAAAATAGTAAGACCAATAACACATAAGAGGCTCCTCAAGCGCCTAATTATCTACCTTATTAAAATAATCGCATTATCTTAGCCCTTGGTTAATATAATTAAGAACATGGCATGTGCAGGATGTAGTATAACAAAAGAGGGTTCTTCCGGTGGCTGTGGCGGAGGATGCTCAAGCGGTGGCTGCTCCACAGGGGGATGCAACAGACTGAATACCTATGACTGGTTGTCTGATGCCGGGATTCAGGATGTAGATCCTTATCACCTGATTGAAGCAACTTTCAAAAACGGATCAAGAAAAGATTTTTTTAAAATAGAATATCCTGTCCTGGTCCAGTCAGGAGACTGGATAGTAGTAGATACAGGTGGAGGATATGATGTCGGCAGAGTTTCTTTAACCGGTGAACTCGTCAGGCTTCAGATGAAAAAGAAGAAGATCACGGAAACCGGAACGTTCAATCCGGTCATTAGAAAAGCAAATGAGCGGGATTTGGAAAGATTGCAGGAAGCCCGGATGCTGGATAATGCTACATTGGTAAAAGCAAGAGCAATAGCAAGATCCATAGGATTGGACATGAAACTGGGAGATGTGGAATATCAGGGTGACCTGCGCAAAGCTACTTTTTATTTTACAGCGGATGGAAGGGTAGATTTCAGGGAACTTATACGGCATTATGCAAAGGATTTTCGCGTGAAGATTGAAATGCGCCAGATTGGTTCCAGACAGGAATCTGCAAGAATTGGTGGAATCGGATCTTGCGGAAGAGAACTTTGTTGCTCAACCTGGCTGACAGATTTCAAGTCCGTGGCAACTGTAGCAGCCAGATATCAAAACCTGGCCATTAATCAAGCTAAGCTTTCAGGGCAATGCGGAAGATTGAAATGTTGCCTCAACTTTGAACTGGATGCTTATATCGATGCACTCAAGCCAATTTCCACCGGATAATTTTCCATTGAGATTTGCACTCGGTAATGCTCATCATGTAAAGACTGATATATTCAAAGGTCTGATGTATTACAATTACGAACCTGAGAGAGGTCGCCCTACCATGATTGCACTGGAAAAGGAACAAGTAAGAGAAATCCAGCAACTTAATAAGAAAGGTGAAAAACCTACAGATCCTATGGAGCTGCAATTTAAGCATTCCGATAATCAGGATGACGATAAGATGGATTATGCAGATGTAACAGGAGCTGTGGAATTACCGGACTCTCCTAAAAGGAAGAAAAAGAAGAAGAAAAAGAAAAATTTCCCTGACAGAAGACCGAACAATCCCCCTCAGTAATTCATTTACTTCTATGAAAAATCCACATGCTCGTGTGGCTGATAGTGATATAAATTTCAATCAAATGGGGTGTCAAACAATTTCCCCGGTACTAATTTATTCTAAACTCAAATGTAGTTCTTATGCAATATAATGTCATCGTGATCGGATCAGGTCCGGGTGGCTACGTGGCTGCTATTCGCGCAGCTCAACTTGGCTTGAAAACTGCCATCATCGAAAGATATAATACTCTTGGTGGCACATGTCTGAATGTAGGATGTATTCCTTCCAAGGCCTTGCTGGATTCTTCTGAACATTACCATAATGCTGTGGAAAATTTTGCTGCTCATGGGATCAGCACAGGAAAGCTTACTTTAGATATGGAGCAGATGATCCGCCGCAAGGATGATGTAGTAACCCAGACAAGCGGAGGTATTGATTATCTGATGAAGAAGAATAAAATTGACACATACCTGGGGCATGGCAGTTTTGTAGACAAAAACACTATTTCAATCAAAGGAAATGATGGCAAAACCACAGAGATTACCGGCGAGAAAATCATCATCGCTACAGGTTCCAAACCCATTACACCGGCAGCATTTAATTATGATAAGAAACGTATAATCACTTCTACAGAGGCATTGAATATAAAATCTGTTCCTAAGAAAATGGTAATCATCGGAGCAGGTGTGATAGGCCTGGAGATGGGATCCGTATTTGCCAGACTGGGCACAGAGATAGATGTGATTGAATTTGAAGATAGAATTCTCACAGGGATGGATAAGGATTGTGCAAAAGAATTGCAGAAATCACTAAAGGGACTTGGATTCAGGTTCCATCTGGGACACGCAGTTACAGAAGTAAAAAGTAACACTAAACAGGCTACCATTTCATTTAAAGCAAAAGATAGCGGGGTAGTCAATCAGATTGAAGCTGACTACTGTCTGATTGCCATAGGGCGTCGGGCATATACCGATAATCTGGGACTGGAAAATGTGGGAATTGAAAAGGATGACAGAGGGAGAGTCAAAGTGGACCATCATCTAGAAACAAATGTTCCTGGAATTTATGCTATTGGTGATGTTATTCAGGGAGCTATGCTTGCACACAAAGCTTCAGAAGAAGGTGTGTTTGTCGCTGAAATACTGGCCGGTCAAAAGCCGCATATCAACTATAATTTGATTCCTGGTGTGGTGTACACATGGCCTGAAATGTCTTCTGTAGGGCAAACAGAGGAGCAGTTAAAAGTTCAGGGAATAGCTGTCAAGGTTGGTAAATTTCCATTCAAAGTCCTGGGCAGGGCTCGTGCCAGCATGGACCTCGAAGGACTGGTCAAAATTATTGCACACAAGGATACAGATGAGATTCTTGGTATTCACATGGTAGGAGCCAGAGCAGCTGATCTGATTGCGGCGGGAGTAACTGCTATGGAATTCCGGGCTGCAGCTGAAGATATTGCACGCATGTCGCATGCGCACCCGACATTTGCAGAGGCAATTAAGGAAGCAGCCCTTGCTGTCAATAATGTTGCGCTTCACATATAGTTCCTTTGGATCCTTTTAGTCAAATTGTCATATCTTGTTCTTTCGCTCATAAATTCATTTGCAGTTGAGCAGATTTATAATTTGTCTTTTCTCTTATCTGTTGCCTTTGCATGAAACACAGCTTGTTATATTTAATTCTGAGACCACTCGTAAGACTGGCAGTTGGAGTTTATTTCAGAAACCTGCATATTATAGATGCTCATCATGTTCCTGATACCGGACCGCTGTTAATAGCAAGTAATCATCCGAATTCGTTCGCAGAACCGGTCATACTGGCCACCTTTCAGAAAAGAATATTGTACTATCTCGTTCGGGGAGATGTATTCAAAAATCCGGTTTTTGCCTGGGTATTGCGAATGACACATCAGCTGCCTATATACCGATTCAAAGATGGCTATGCCGACATGAAGCGCAATGATGAGAGTTTTTCTGCTTGTTTTGAACACTTGAGACGCGGAAATTCAATTGTCATTTATGCAGAAGGAGGTTGTGTTTTCGAGAAGCGTTTACGACCTATCAAAAAGGGAGCAGCCAGAATTGTGTTGGGAGCTCTGGATAAATTTCCTGAGATTCCTGAGATTAAAATCCTTCCGGTTGCAGTCAACTATCCGCATGGAGATCAGTACAGATCTCAGGCTATGGTTCATTTTGGAGAACCAATAGCAGTGAGAGACTACTGGCAAACTTATACCGAACAGCCGCAGGTAGCAATTAATCAGATCACTCAGGAAATTGAAAATCGCCTTTCTCCTCTTGTATTGCAGATAAAGGATATGGGACGGGATAAATTATACGATGATGTCATGGATATATGGCATGGCGGAACTCCGGTTCCAGTGTGGCCAATAATATTGGAAAATCCAAATCGTTTTCAGGCAGAAAAAAAGCTAAGTAATTTCATTAACGATCTTGATGCTACGGCATATTTAGAATTGAATAATGATATTAACAAAATCCGAACCGGACTTGAAGGTGTGGGAATTCGTAACTGGTCCAAACTTTATCTCAAAAGATCAGGGCCTTTTCTGTCACTTATTCTTCAGGTATTACTTACAATCCCTTCAGTTTTAGGGATTATTCTTAATGTTATCCCTTTCTATGCTGCAAAGGCAATTGGTTCAAAAATCAAAAAAATGATTGAGTATTATACTCCAGTCAGGATGGGTGCTATGTTTTTTATTGCGGTATTTCAAAATGCCATTCTTGCTGGATTAATTATTGCGGGCGAAAGTTGGACTTGTTTGGTTCTGCTGATGTTATATCCAATATGGAGTTGGCTGGCAGCATTTTGGATTGAAAACTGGGAAGGAATTTTTATCAGATTCAAATTCAATCAATTGAATGCTGAACTTAAATCAAAGTATCATCAAATTCAAGCCAAACTTCTGGAAATAGCAAAATAGAATTCAAGTGCTATTCTTACATTCCTTCTAAACAAAAATTGGGATTTTGAAATGCCACACAATGGAATAAAAAAGGGCTATATTCGGATCCAAATCACATTAGTATGAAAAAAATAATCCTACCCTTCTTACTTATTTTCATATTGATAAGCGCTTGCAATATGGATACAAAATCAGAAATGAAAGAAGAAAAATCAAGCAAACCTGAATACGCATTAGTCATACATGGTGGTGCGGGTACTATTACGAGAGCGGATATGACAGCTGATCAGGAAGCAGCTTATCTGGCAGGACTAGATTCAGCTTTAGAGGCAGGAAAATCTGTTTTGGCAAACGGAGGAACTGCCCTGGAAGCAGTGGAAGCGGCCATCGTATTGATGGAGGACAATCCACTATTCAATGCAGGCAAAGGTGCAGTATTTACTAATGAAGGTAAAAACGAATTGGACGCATCCGTTATGCAGGGACAAGATCTGATGGCAGGCTCAGTGGGAAGTGTGACTACTATTAAAAATCCTATCCGTGCAGCCATCGCAGTGATGCAAAAAAGTGAACATGTCATGATGATTGGTGCCGGTGCTGAAAAATTCGCAGCGTTAAATGGCCTGGAAATTGTGGACCCCACATACTTCTATACAGAATCCAGATGGAACAGTCTCCAGAAAGCAAAAGAAAAGGAAGCTGAAAAAGAAAAGCAGGATGCAGCTACCCGACATGGTACTGTGGGGGCTGTTGCATTAGATAAATCCGGGAATATTGCTGCCGGAACTTCCACAGGTGGTATGACGAATAAGAGATTTAACAGAATCGGAGACGCACCCATCATCGGGGCCGGAACTTATGCATCTAATGAAACTTGCGGCATTTCAGCAACAGGTCATGGGGAGTATTTTATCAGATTAGGTGTGGCTCACGCTATTCATGCTCAGATGAAATATGGAAAATCAAGTCTAGCCGATGCAGCTGCGGATGTCATCCAAAAGCAACTCACTGCACTTGGAGGCGATGGGGGTATCATTGGACTGGACAAAAAAGGAAATATAGTGATGGAATTCAATTCTGAAGGGATGTACAGAGGCTGGATACTGCCTGATAAAAAATATACAGAGATTTTTAAAGAGGATTGACCCAACTTATACACATACTATTTACGTTCTTTTGGTACACTTTACAACTCTAACATGAACACAACTGGATTTCGATTTTTAAAAGTCATACCAGGAGTCTTTGAAATCACTGCTGATCAAAGAAATGATAAGCAAATATTAGAGAAGTATTCTGATGGTTTCAATCGCGCAACTTTATTGAGAGAAGCATCCGGAGAGTACATGCTTAAAGTAGAATTTGA
Source organism: Saprospiraceae bacterium (assembly GCA_016706365.1). Taxonomy (GTDB): domain Bacteria; phylum Bacteroidota; class Bacteroidia; order Chitinophagales; family Saprospiraceae; genus SLDF01. Next base: position 153,505 of record JADJJU010000008.1, on the reverse strand, counting down.
AAAACGTGGCAGGGAGTGGTTTGAATTGTATCCGATATCAGCTGAGGAACTGCAAAATCTGCGTAATGCATTAAGTGGTGCTGGTGGTACGGTAATTCCTCCTGCTCAAACGGTAAATAAAACTGTTTATAATGGCCGGTATTATCTCATTACTTCAGCAACATTTCATAGTATATTTCAGGCCCTGGCTCTTTCTGAATTAATGACCACTACTTACACAGATTATTATCCGGGTGGCTCTTTTACCTACACAGAAAAGACAAGATTTGGTAGAGCATTCCCATTGTTGGTTGGTGCCGGGACATTTGTAAGTTCTTTATTTTTGACAAGGGACAAACCAATTTTAGCTTCTGCAGCAAACATGCATTTCTTTGGATCCGGCGTTGGTTATGCTCATGGAGTAGGATTAGGAGGCATAATACTTGGAAATGAAGTATTTGAGGAAAATAATACACCACTTTTTGTTGGATTAACCAGTCTTGTCGAGGGCTGGGCGATGTATTATGTTGCAAAGAAAAACAATTTTGATTACGCAAGATCTGCGGCATGGAACACAGGTAATTTTTGGGGTACGGGATTAGGTGTGCTGGCATATGGAGCGATTACTGAATTCGAAGAAGAAGATATAAGGGGAGCGGGTGTAAGTAGTTTAGTCGGTGCTGCCGGAGGAATTGCACTTATGAATTATTTACAGAAAACGCAGCCAAGAACGACAGGTGATTTGCGGGCAATAAATACAGCAGGTCTTATTGGAGCCACGATAGGATTAGGGTTTTCTGATGAAGGATCCGGCCGGGGGGCATTCACGAGCTTGTTTGCAGGTTCAGGGCTGGGACTTGCTGCAAGTTATTTAATGACAAACCACACTTCTTTTGATAATGCAGAAGGAGGATTAATAGCTCTGGGATCGATAGTGGGCGGGCTGGCCGGTGGAGGTATTGCTATTGTTGCAGATATGGATTCCTTTTCAGGGCCAGTTTTTATAACTGCTGCTGGAGCAGCTGCGGGTTGGGCAGTTTCATACTTGTTTTTTAAAAATAGAAACCGTTCCGGAGGTAAAAATGGAATGGGTCTTGAAAGAAAAAGAAAGTCAAAAGTTGATTTCAATTTCAATCCTGTTGCTATTGGAATGCTTCAGCAGAGTGAAGAGCAACAAATTAAAATGTTACAACGAAATGTGCCAGGCGATATGCTGGGATTTAAACTGACATTTTAAGCGTGTCTATATTTTCACCATTTTAATTTCCATCAGCTTACTTGTCTGGTAAGGTACCTTACCTTGTTAATCTCTTTTATTATGCTTTAATTTGTAGAGTCTGGTCAGGATTTTATCTGACGGACTTCAAAGCATGATCGAATTTATTTTAAATAATGAAACCATCCGTACAGAGCTTTCACCAGGAATGACTCTGCTGGACTTTGTCCGATATGAAGCAAATCTTCGCGGTACCAAAATCGGATGCAGAGAAGGCGATTGCGGAGCCTGTACTGTGCTGCTTGGTAAATTAAATGATCAAAGGATAGAGTATTCCAGCGCAACATCCTGTCTGACTCCCCTGGCAAATGTACATGGAATGCATGTTGTAAGCATTGAAGGCTTGAATACTGAAGGCCTTAATGTAGTTCAACAAGCATTTGTTGATAGCTCAGGAACCCAGTGTGGTTTCTGTACTCCCGGATTTGTGACTTCATTATGCGCGTATGCGTTGAACTGTGAGAAGGCTAATGTCAGTGAGGCTGTTGGGTCTATGGACGGTAATATTTGTCGCTGTACAGGGTACAAATCCATTGAGAGAGCTGCTGCATTGGTAACAGAAAAACTGCAGGGGAAAGACCAGAACCAGTCCTTGAACTGGCTGACAAATCATAATTTCATTCCTTCTTATTTTGAAGATATTCCTGAAAAATTAAGTCAGTTGCCCGCCAGTCTGGTTAATAAAGGTCATACAGCAATTGGCGGTGGCACGGATTTATTTGTTCACCATCAGGATGAACTTCAGGAGAGTTCTCTGAATTTTTTGTTCAGGAAAAAAGAACTGTTCGGTATTGAATTTTCTGAAACAGAATGTATTGTGAACGCATCAACTACAGCAACTGAGTTCTTTGAAAATTCCAGATTGGTGTCAATATTTCCAGGCTGGCATTCCGTTATGAAATTGGTGTCTTCTACCCCAATTCGTAATATTGGAACTGTGGCGGGAAATCTAGCCAATGCCTCTCCCATTGGTGACCTCACAATTATCTTGCTAGGCTTGAATGCAAAGGTTGTCTTGTCAGTAAATGATTTTCCATTCCGAACAGTAAAACTCAGTGACTTATATCTGGGTTACAAAAAACTGAATAAGAAAGAATCAGAAATCATCTCGCAAATCAAATTTGACTTGCCTGAAAAAGATGCACTTTTTCATTTTGAAAAAGTGTGTAAACGAAAATACCTGGACATCGCCAGTGTGAATACTGCTCTGCAGATCAGACTTAAAGATGAAAATATAATTATTGAAATTCACTGTTCAATAGGTGGAGTCGGACCAATTCCGATGTATTTGAAAAAGACTGCTGAGTTCATGAAAGGCAAAAAACTCTCTCCAGCATTGATTAAAGAATCTGTTGAAATTTTGCAGGCAGAAATATCTCCTATCAGTGATGCCCGTGGATCTGCGGATTATAAGCGTTTGCTGGCAAGGCAATTGTATTTCAGCCATTTTCATACTATGTTTCCGGACATGATTAAATTGGAGGATTTGCTATGATTAATATAGATGCACATAATCATGTCAGCGGCAAATCCATCTATCTGGATGATATCATAGAGTGGAAAGGAACACTTTATGCTTTACCTTTTGATGTTCCGGTAGCACATGCAAAGCTTGGTCAAATTCATATGTCAGGGGCACTCTCAATGGCTGGAGTGATCGCCATTTTTACTGCAAAGGATATCCCAGGTAAGAATCAGATTGGCGGAATCATAGCTGACGAGCCTCTTTTTGCAGAAGGAGAAATTCATTTTTGGGGCCAGCCTATAGGAATCATTGTTGCCACTTCTGAAAGAATTTGCAGACTTGCCAGGGAGCAAATCAAAATAGATTTTACAGCATTGCCCGTAATCACAGATCCCAGAGAAGCACAAGCAAAGAATATGCTCATCTGCCCTCCACGTAACTTTCAGATGGGCGATGTTAATTCTGCCTGGGACGATTGTGAATTTGTATTTGAAGGAGAAGTGAATATCAATGGGCAGGAACATTTATATATAGAAACACAGGGTGCGTATGCACGCATGAAGGAAGATGGAAGCATACTTATTGCATCTTCTACTCAAGGTCCTACCGCAGTTCAGCGTACCATTTCAAATGTATTGGATATTCCGATGCATAAGATCGAGGTAGATACAGTGAGACTGGGAGGCGGATTTGGCGGGAAGGAAGATCAGGCAACAGGTTGGGCAGTCATGGTAGCGTTAGCAGCTCAAAAACTTCAGAAACCGGTTAAAATGGTTCTGCATCGCATGGATGACATGCGCATGACAGGTAAGCGACATCCCTATTCTGCTGATTTCAAGATTGGACTTTCAAGCGACTTGAAGATCATCGCATATGAAGCCACTTTTTATCAAAACGCAGGAGCAGCAGCAGACTTGTCACCGGCAGTTCTGGAAAGAACACTTTTCCATGCAACGAATGCCTACTTTGTTCAGAATGTACATGTGACTGCTTTTAGTTGCAAAACCAATCTCCCGCCAAACACTGCATTTCGGGGATTTGGCGGGCCTCAGGGAAAATTTGTCATTGAAGCTGCCATAACAAAAGTTGCTGAATCTCTTGGGATTCCAGCATCGGATATTCAAAAACGGAATTTACTGCAAGATGGAGATGAGTTTTCCTATGGACAGATTGTGGATCAGTGTGAGGCACAGAATGCATGGAACTCCTGTGAATAGGCTTTTGATCTGAAAGCCATTCAGGAAAAAGTGAGTTTGTTCAATGAGCAAAATGCACACTTCAAAAAGGGAGTAGCCGTTCAACCCATTTGTTTCGGCATTTCATTTACCAATACGATGATGAATCATGCCAGAGCCCTGGTACATATTTATCAGGATGGAAGTGTAGTCGTCAGCACAGGAGCTGTGGAAATGGGCCAGGGGGTGAACACCAAAATGCTTCAGGTAGTAGTGCAAAAATTCGGAGTGGGAGCAGAAAATGTGAGGATAGAGTCTACCAATACCCTTAGAATTGCTAATACATCACCCACTGCAGCGAGCGCAGGTGCAGATCTTAATGGAAAAGCACTGGAAATGGCATGTGTATCATTGTGGGAAAGACTTGAGAATGTTGCTGCTGAACATTTTTCAATTTCAAATTTGAAAATTCAAAATGGCATGTTGTTCGATGGCTTTCAAAATTCAGGCAACAACTGGCTGGATTTGATCCAAAAAGCATTTCAGCTACGGGTCAATCTCAGTGAACATGCACATTATGCTACACCAATGATCCATTTTGATAAAGTAATAGGCAAAGGACATCCTTTTGCATATCATGTTTACGGAACGGCTATACTTGAAGTAACGGTGGACTGTCTTCGGGGAACGTATCATTTTGACAAAGTTCAGATCGTGCATGATCTTGGCAAAAGTATGAATACACATATCGACAATGGACAGATAGAAGGTGCCGTGGTACAGGGTATTGGATGGATGACACTGGAAGAAATTATATACAATAAAGAGGGAAAGTTGATAACAAATGCTTTGTCCACCTACAAGATTCCGGATATCTATTCTGTCCCATCAGAGATCAATATAAAGCATTTAGAATCTCAGGGTCATGAAATGGCGATTCAGAAATCCAAAGCAGTTGGAGAGCCGCCGTTGATGTATGGATTAGGGGCATATTTTGCAATTCGAAATGCAGTCCGGGCATTTAATCCTGATGCGGAATTTGAAATAGATGCTCCATATACGCCGGAGAAGGTCCTGATGGATTTGTATAAAGGCCGATAAATCCGGACGATAAATGCCCCTAAAAAAAATCAGTGACTACAAATATCTCTCTCCTATTCTGGGGGGCTTGATCTATATGACAGGAGATACAATCGCTGCGCTGATCATTGACCAGTTTAGCTGGATCAGGTTGTTGGGCATTTTTGCATTGGGAGCGACACTTTACTCATTTGAAATTCCACGGTATTTTAAATGGATTGAAAAAGTAATTTCAGGTTATCAAGGGTGGAAAAAAATCGCTTTGAAGACCTCGATGGCTCTTTTGTATTTCAACCCATTGTGGATAGCGCGGCATTTGATGTTTGTTTATCTTATTTCGGGGAAGATGGATATGATTAGCTGGGATCTGCTGAGGATTGGATTTCTCTCGTTTGCTGTCAATATACCTGTTTCTATCTTAGCTAATTACCTGATCCAGAACAAGATTTCTCTGAAGTATCGCTTTTTCGCAAGTGCTATTTTCTCCGGGGTCATGGCCATTTATTATTCAATGAGCAGTGTGTGGTTTTAGTCCACGCAAGGATAAACGCACCAATGCCAGGATAGATAATACGTCGGGGAATGATTTTAGGTTTCAGTAATTTCAGGGTTCAGTTATTAGATTTAAACAGACAAAAGGCCCTTTATTTTTAATTAGAAGCAAGTATAAAATCTTTAAAATTTCATAAAGCATTGTAAATTAGGGAAATGCAAGATTATTATTTAGGAAAATTTTATATGGGATTGCAGCGGGCAATTGAGAACGCTGGAAAGGTTGTTTTGATGGTAGTTATTCAGAGCAAAGGCAGCAGTCCGGGAAGGACAGGGTTCAAAATGTGGGTAACTGAAACTGATATGTCCGGAACAATTGGAGGGGGTATCATGGAGCACAAGCTTGTTGAATATGCGAAAACCCTTCTGCAAAAAGATGGCTGGAAGCCATTCCTGAAAAAGCAATTCCACAGTAAAGAGGCATCGAAAGATCAATCCGGTATGATTTGTTCGGGAGAACAGATGATAGCATTTTATTTACTTATGGATTCTGATCTGCATTGGATCGAAGCTGTCAGAAATTCATCAGGACAAACCATTTCATTTACACAGAATGGAATCAGTTTTGGAGGAGTAGAGGGTGTTCCAGCTACTTACAACAATGATGAGCAAAGCTGGGAATTGAAAGAAGACCTTAAATCTTCAAATGAAGTATATGTGATCGGCGGAGGACATGTGGGAAGAGCTTTGTGTGAGATACTGTCTTTTTTGGATTTTGAGATTCATCAACTGGACCATAGAGCTTCACTCAATACTATGGAAAACAATCCATTTGCCGCTCATAAATCGGTAATAGATTATAACGAAATAGATCAGCACATTCCTGAAGGACCGGATGTTTATGTAGTTATTATGTCCTTTGGCTACAGGACGGATGAGATCATCTTACGCAGACTTTTAGGCAAAAAATTCAGATATATCGGCATGATGGGCAGCAAGAAGAAAGTCAAAATGATGTTTGATCAATTCATAGCTGAAGGCATAGATCCCGCATTATTGCAGGAATTACACACACCAATTGGCATTGATATCAACAGCGAAACCGCTTATGAAATAGCCATCAGTGTAGCTTCGGAGTTGATAAAATTAAAGAATAAGGAAAGGTAATGAATTACACTTTCCGCTAACCGAAACTCCATACTTTGTTACCGGCATTGGGCTTCATTAATTTGTTCTGATTTCTGAAGTATTTATTAAATTTATCGAACAAAGCAGAAAAATCATGACAAAAAGAATTACCCCATTCCTGATATGCATTGCCATCTTTTTCTATCAGCTTGTCAATGCTCAGTACACCCACCCTACTACCGGTCAACAAAGTACATTTATTGGTGCATGTCCTGTTAATCTGTGCTCAGGGACTTATACAGACAATGGAGGGTCCGGTGGAAATTATGCAGCAAACATCAATGGGATAATCAGGACATTTTGTGCCGAAAACCCGGATGAACAATTAAGAGTAGCGTTTACAAGTTTTTCAATGAACGATACCTATTTCCTGTGCTTTGGACCTGGTAGTTGTTGTGATTACCTGCAAATTTTTGACGGACCAACTATTCAGAGTCCTATGATTTATAACAACTGCACTTCATCACCGGGTACGGTAACAAGTTCTAGTGGTTGTTTGACATTCAGATTCTACACTGATGGATCTGTGCAACTGGCAGGATGGAGTGCCCAACTTTCCTGTGTGGCGGGACCGGGTGGTCAAGCAAGTGGCACTAATAGTGACTGTATGAACGCTTCTTCATTATTTACTTCAGGTCCGGTTAGCGATACCTCCACTGGACCAGGACTTGTATCCGAAGGATGTGCAGGATGTATCCTTGGTGAACATTACTCATCGTGGCATTCTGTATGCATATCAACTTCAGGAACTCTGGCTTTCACAATTACCCCACTAAACAGCTCTGTAGATTATGATTTTGCGGTTTATGGACCGAATGTTTCTTGCGGAACATTGGGGACACCTCTACGATGTTCATGGGCAGCAGCATCCGGAAGTGGAAGTACCGGAACAGGCAATGGAGCCATAGATAATTCAGAAGATGTAGGAGGAGATCAATGGGTGGCCCCATTGGATGTAATCGCAGGAGAATCTTATTATATTTTGATCAACCGAATCACGAATACACCCCCCGGCTTTAATTTCACATTTACAGGTACAGCTGTTATTGCGGATTGTAATACAGAAGATCAGACTGATCCTGTTTTTGATTGCAACACCCTGACTACTATCAATGTAAATACAGCAATGGATTCCTGTAATGCTATAGTTAATTTGATTGCTCCTGTCGCTACAGATAATGTGGATGGAACTGTGACAGCTACAGGTGTCCGGTCAGATGCATTGGCCCTCACTGACCCCTATCCGATTGGTACAACAACCATAACCTGGACTTTTCAGGATATGGCTGGCAATTCTATTCAATGCATGCAAGATGTAGTGGTCACTGATAATTTACCTCCTACCATCGCTTGTCCCGGTTCTCAATTAATAGTACTTGGTGAAAATTGCTCAGCTACTTTGCCTGATTACTCTGTTTTAGGCATTAGTGATGACAATTGTGTTGTACAAAGTATAACTCAATCACCGCTTGCAGGTACTACTGTTTCCGCTGCAGGTAATATGAGCATAATACTTTCTGTGATAGATGAGAACGATAATACTAATTCCTGCACCTTTACTGCAACGAAAGTTGACAACACTGCTCCAGCCATCACCTGCCCGATTTCTCAAACATTGATCCTCGATCCGGGCTGTAACGCTACAATACCTGACTATACCGGATTAGCTACAGCTAATGACAATTGTGGTGTACAAAGTATAACTCAGTCACCGGTTGTAGCTACTACTGTTTCTGCTGCAGGTAATATGAGCATAATACTTTCTGTGACAGATGTGAACAGTAATACAAATTCCTGCACATTTACTGCAATGAAGGTAGACAATACTGCCCCAACCATCACCTGTCCGATTTCACAAACATTGACTCTTGACCCGGACTGCAACGCCACATTATCAGACTATACCGAATTGGCTACAGCTATTGACAATTGCAGTATACAAAGTATAACTCAATCACCGCTTGCAGGTACTATGGATTCTGGGGCAGGCAATATGACAGTAAACCTGACTGTAACGGATAGTAATGGATTAAGTAATACCTGTCAGTTTACAGTTTCAAAAGTTGACAATACATTTCCGATATTACAATGCTCAAATCAAAATGTTAATTTTAATGGAGAGGAAGAATTTGCTTTAAATGCTACTGAACTGGTACAGGTATCAGATAATTGTGATTTACAAAGTGTGGTTTTAAATCCCACAGTGGTCACCCCGGCTCAGATTGGTCAATCTGTATTATATACAGCTACAGTCACCGATGAAAACGGAAATAGCTCTACTTGTTCAGGCAATATTAATGTCAATGGTCTTCCAGCTGGATGGGCTCAAAATATTAATGGTATCAATTGCGCTGGTGGAAATATTGCAGGATACAATTCGGGCAATGAAGTTTGGACGGTCAGCAGCACTAATTGCTACTACAATTCTCCTTTCACTTCAGATGCTATGGCTTTTGCACAAAAGACATTGTGTGGTAATGGCAGCATCACGGCACAAGTTACTGGCATAAGCGGGACTTCACTGGGCTGGGCTGGCTTAGTGATGCGAGAGAATAATACAGGGGGTTCAAAAAAAAGTCCAGCTAATGACAAACACTCAAAGCAATTTCTCCCGGCGCGAAATACGAAGTATCACAAATGGACAGTCAGTCCCGCAACAATTTCAGGCTTTTGACAAGTTTTGGTTAAGAATTGTACGGTCCGGTAACCAGTTTATTGCTTACAACTCGGCAAATGGAACCCAATGGCATCAGGTGTTTGCTGTAAATATAAACATGCAATCATGCATAGAAATTGGTTTGGTAGTTACCAATTATTCACAAAATAGTACTGTGACTGGTACATTTGAAAATGTTGATGTTGTTGGAAGTGGCTTTAGTTTACCACAAATCAATAATCAAATTCAGACAACAGAACGCAGCTCTGATTTCACCGTTTCTCCCAATCCCACAGATGGGATACTGCAAATTGGTTTAGATAACTATTCAGGGATGCAGATTAGTCTGGAACTATATAGTATTCAGGGCCAATTGCTGAAAACATTTAAAATCGATAAAGCTTCAAATGTGGAGATACTGGACATGAATTCCTATACTAACGGCATGTATCTGATCCGACTAAAATCGCAGGACATGCAGGATAAAGTCAAAAGAATAGTATTGCATAGATAGAGAACTGTGTCAAATTAAAATATTAGAGGGGTTACAATTTGCAGCCTTACTATAAATAGTTTTGGATTGTTTAAATCACCTCTTCATCCACTTGATGGTCTGTGTTCCCTGTTCATGAAGGTATGTCATTAAATCTGGTTTGCAAAATAATATTTAAATAATAGAATAATACTCATAAATAATGTCATACAAATTTACCGTATCGAAAACATGGTTTTTATGACTAAAAACTTGAATTCGAATAGATAGTTAATAAAAAAGCGCAGTGATTTATTTTAACCACTGCGCTTTTTATTTTCTTATATTATTCTTGAGTTCCTCCCTCTACGGCTGCGTACTCTTCTTGCTATTCTTTACATGTGTATCCAGCCACTGATTCATTTCCCAAAGTGTATGCATGATGCTTTGTCTGGCCCGATAACCATGACTTTCATGAGGAAGCATCACAAGTCTCGTAGTCGCTCCATGTCCCTTCAATGCGCTGAAAAAACGCTCACTTTGCATCGGGAAAGTTCCGGAATTGTTATCAGCTTCTCCATGAATCAGGAGGAGCGGAGTTTTGATTTTATCGGCAAAGGAGAATGGCGACATCTGATTATATACTTCAGGAGCTTCCCAATAACTTCTTTGTTCTGATTGAAATCCGAAGGGTGTCAGTGTACGGTTATAGGCTCCACTCCTGGCAATCCCTCCTGCAAAAAGATTGGTATGCGCCAGCAGATTAGCAGTCATGAAAGCACCATATGAATGTCCGCCTACTCCAATTTTATTGCGATCAGCTACTCCCATATTTACCAGTGTATTGATAGCGGCTTCTGCGGATGTGCGCAATTGTTCAACAAATGTTTCGTTCGGTTCAGCATCTCCTTCACCTACGATCGGCATGCTGAAATCATCAAAAATCGCATAACCCTGAGTTACCCAGTATATCGGTGAGCCCCAATTGAGTCTTGTAAACTCATATGGCGAAGTACTCATTTGACCTGCAGCCTCTGCACTTTTGAATTCTCTTGGATAAGCCCACATAAATACCGGCAATGGACCGTCTTTTTCTTTATTGTATCCTGCAGGTAGATATAGCTTTCCGGTCAACTGAAGTCCGTCTGCCCTTTTGTAACTTATGATTTCACTCGTCACACCTTCTAATCCTGCATAAGGATTTGGAAACTCAGTGAGCGTCCTTGTGTTTTTATCTTTCAATGTTATACTTAGATAATTAGGAGGCATTGTTTTAGATTCTCTGCGAATAATCCATTGTTGAGAGGCAAGGTTCACTGGCGTTACCGGCACTTCATAATATGGTGCCTGAGATTGCCACAATCTTTTAGTTTTAGCATTACTGATTTCATATTGATCGATGAAAGGCTGATTGCCTTCCGGAGATGCCCCCATCCCACTCAGATACAAAAACTTTTTATTGGTACTTGTAGCAAGCACATTCCATCCGTTTTGATTAGGCTCTGTAAGGAATGAACCGGGATCACTGTACTTGTCCTCATAACTTCTGTCAAATATCACCTTACCGCCCTGTGCCGGAATAGATGGATTCCACATGGTAGTTTTAGTTTTTCTGGTGGCCCACCAGCTTTCAGTGAGTAATGCCATATTATCATTACCCCAGGTAACACCGCCATATCTGAGAGCGGTAACCGGGCCATCTACTATCGCACCATTGGGGATATTTTGCATAAATACCTTATCCCTGATAGCTGCTTCCTTATTGGGATCACCACCATCCTGAGCCTCCACCCAGTAAAGCATAGATGGTTTATCTGCTCTCCAGTAGATGCTCCTTTTTCCTGCCACAGTGGCGTTGAAGCCTTTAGGGATATTTTCTGCCAGCGGGCTATCATGAATTTTCTGAATCAATAGTCCATTTTTGTCATAAACCTTAATAGTAGCAGGAAATAATGAGTAAGGCACCAGGTAGGAAAAAGGCTTATTTATATTTGATACAAGAATGAAGTTACCATCAGGAGAAGGCTGAAAACTACTAATTGCACCTTCAACATTCAATGATATTTTCTCCCCACTTATTGCATTCCACTTCACAAGTCTGGAACTGGTATAGTGGCTAAACATAGCCTCATCAGCGGGATTTTTCAAAAGATCCTGGAAAGTTCTGGCTGGAGCGGCCTTACCACTTGATTCCTGAATGACCGGGCCATCAGGAATCTCTTTGGAGGAAGGGACATTTGATTTAAGCACATTTACTTCCTTTCCGACGATTGTGATATCGTCCAGCCAGGTAAAGCTTTTACCCATGGCCTGATTGAGATTAGTCCCAATTTTTCTTGCTTGATTTGTTGCAAAATCGATTACCCACAACTGAAGTTCAGATTCTTCTGACTGCAAAAATGCGAGCATACTTCCCGAGTTGTTGAAACTCAGACTGCTCATTCGCAATACTGCAGGTAGTCCATTTATTTTGACTTCTTTAAGGTCTGATAAATTCATGTAGCTGATCCCGGTGGAGTAATTGGCTCTTGAAGGCCCGAAATTTCTGGGATTAATCCTGATTCCTGCCAATCTCAATTCTTCCTCTGCAAGCTCTTCTATAGATGGAAAATCAGATTGCTCGATTAATAGCATTCTTTTTTTATCCGGACTGATCATTACTGAGGGATTTTTAGGTCCGTCGATAAGTGCCACAATTTCAGCAGGAGGAGTCTGGTACTTTAGTGAAGTCTGTGCATTGGGCAGGATTAACCTGAAGGAGATGAGTAGAAAACAAATCAGCATTCTCATAATACAGAGCATTAAGATGGTGAATAGAAAGATTCAATCAGGACGCTTTGGATAAGCGGCGCTTTACCAAACCATAGTCCAAATAATACACGACTCTCAATGAAAGACTATTTGCCTGAGGATATTCAAAGATATTATTTAAAAAATCAAAATAGGAAATATCCAATTGATTCTGACTCAGGTTGAGAGCATGCTTCCAGACAAGAATAATATCACTTCCCGGGGCAAATCTCCAGGTATATACTAAATCGGTAGTTAATAAGTTAACTGTTTGACTATGTAGTAAGTCGCCATTTGTATTTCTGCCGGTGTAATCAGTTTTTGCCAAAAATCCATCCTCATCCAGAATATGGAATCTGATAAAATCAACTGAGGTAAAATAATGTCGGGTTCTCAAAGTAATATTATGTAATGCATTGAAATTATACCTGGCAGACAGTGTATTGGTGATAATATGTTGATTCCTTCTTGAGAAAAGAATATCATTCGGCTGTAAACTTTCAATTCCTACAGAGCCCGGATTTTTAGAACTATATCCTACATCTTTATATAACCATTGCTGGGTATGCTTGAATGTAAAAAAGAAATGATCGTTTAGCCTGAATCTCGGAGAAATATCAAAATAGTGCATTTGACGATCTTCATCCTGAAACCACCTTGAGCTCCAGCTGACATCTATTGCGAATTTCTTCCGGTAATCAGTTGAAATAAATCCTCCAATCTGTCCATTTCTGGGATAAGTCAAAAAGCTGTTGAAATTGTCTCTTGGTTCAAAATAATCATAGGTGATTACGGGTTCCGCAAGGGCATTGATCCCAAATGCGAAGAACTTGCGGGTCATGAAAAAAGAATTATATCTGATCTGAAAATTATGAAATGCATTAGGCTCAATGATTCTTTCATATGCAGCAGTCAGACTGGCATTGTAGCGGTTAAATATCGAGCCGGGTATAAATTTGTAATAATTAAGTGTCCCGACGGTGCCCCTGTAGTTTCGAATCAGATTGAATCCCAGATCATTAGGATTGTAATCAGGAGAAATTTCAGTTGCAGAAAGCGTGTACTGCCAGCTTCCTCTCGTTTTGCTCCAATTGAGTTTCCAGGTGTATCCTATTTGTGAAGCCTCTTCCAGATGCCTTTGGCTGATAGGAGCATTTCCACTCAGGAGATATTTATTGTTTTTCGTTCTCAAACCAAATTCTGTTCCTGTGACATTTGCTTCATAAGCATCACCCTCTCTCCAAACGTTTGTATTAATGAGAGAGACGTATGAATTGTAAGGAAGATTCTGATCCAGAACGGAGACATTATAATTTGTAAGGGGGTGGATTACCACTTTTTCCTGCCCGGTTTCTGAGACATTCAATGTTGCAAATCCTCTGTTTTCAATAGCATTCAGCACTCCAATACCCAGCCCGGAGCTGGTTCTGCCGGAAAACTTAACCGCATTTAATAACTGACTATTAGCAGGCACATTTTCAATGGAAGATCCCTCTGGATATCGTTGAGACCACTGGCTGAGATAGAATGGCTGAGCCCCCATTCTTCTGGAATAGAAGAGTCCCGCTCTGTTAAACAGCTCTGTTCCTTCTGTAAAAAATGGTCTGTTTTCTTCAAATCTGATTTCAAATGGACTCAGGTTCAGAACCTGATCGTCAAATCTTACCTGCCCAAAATCCGGAATCAATGCCATATCAAGGGTGAATGCATCCCCGATTCCCAGTTTAAGATCCATGCCTCCATTGAGGGTCTTTCTCCAGACACCAGGATTGGCGGAGTTATTTTCAATGTAGGTGGATACAAATGGTATAAGCGAGATTCTGGGTAATGGCTTTACATTTTCTATTGAAGAAGTTCGACCAGTCTGAAAAAGTGTATTACTAATAGCCGGATTGATTGCATTCCACCAGCTTTCTTCCCGCACTCTCCTCACATATCTCCCAAAATTAATTCCCCAGGCTTGTTCGGCAAGGGGAGGAAATCTTAAAGCAGAATAAGGAATTTCTATCTCTACTGTCCAGCCATTTTCATGGATATTGACAGCACTGATCCATACTGCATCCCAGGTAGGGTCTGTTATGGAGGGATTGGTAATCCGCTGATCCACCTGAACTCCGGACGGTGTAACAGTGAATCCAAATCCAGTCTGTCCGGCTTTATAAGTATCAATAACTACAGAAAAATAATCAGTATTTGCGAGCTGGTCTCTGGGTGATAATTCTTTTAAGATACCCTCCGGATTATCATCAAACATTGTTGCGCCAATGTATATGGCATTATCATCGTATAATACCCTTATCTCAGTCCGAAATTCAGAAGGAACACCGGGATTCGGATCCAGCTGCGTAAATCCGGAGCCATATGGGACCTTACTCCACATTACTTCATTCATTATACCATCAACTTTAATGGAGCTGTCAATGCGCTGAACCTGGATCAAATTTCTGTTAAGGCTATCTTTGAAGTGAATAGTTGAGGCGCGTGCACTGACCCTGCAGAAACTAACGAGTAGAAGCAGGATGGAAACTTGATAAAAAATCCTTCGCATAGGTGTGTGAAAAATACACTGCAAATTAAAACATTTTAGAAACCTTAGGCTTTAAGTTCCGTGCTAATTCATCAAATTGACACGAAATAGTATTCAAATTTTCTAACTTTGGCCCGAAACAATCATCCAGCTATGAGTATCGTCGAATTAAGAGTACCCACTATTGGCGAATCTATTACAGAAGTAACGCTGTCTCAATGGTTAAAACCTAACGGAGCAATCGTCAAAGTAGATGATGCACTCTGCGAATTTGAATCCGATAAAGCAACCCTGGAATTCCCTTCTGAAGCTGCAGGCAAGTTGATTTGGGTCGCGAAGGAAGGAGATGATCTGGAGATAGGAGCTGTTGTAGCCAAAATCGATACCAGCGTGTCGGCAGAAGAATCAACTGTTCCGGTTGCAGAAACTCCCAAAAAAGAAACAGCAGCGCCTGCAGAGGAGAAAAAATCTACTGAATCATATGCCAGCGGTCATCCTTCCCCGGCCGCCTCCAAAATATTGGATGAAAAAGGTATCAGTGCTGATAAAGTTCCTGGCACAGGAAAGGATGGAAGAATCACAAAAGAAGATGCATCTAAAGCAACTAATACAGAAGCTGAAAAACCTGCTACTGCTCCGATAGAAGCAGCTCCGTCTGTACCAAAAGCTCCTGCTGTCAGATTAGAATCATTTGGCAGAAATGAGCGCCGGGAAAAGCTCAGCAGAATGCGCCGCACTATAGCTAAGCGCCTTGTTTCCGCAAAGAATAATACTGCGATGCTCACTACATTCAATGAAATTGACCTCAGTGAAGTCATGGCACTCAGAAATAGAGTTCAGGATCAATTCGTGGCTAAGCATGGGATCAAACTTGGATTCATGTCTTTGTTTGCAAAAGCTTGCGCCAAAGCATTATTGGAAATGCCGGAAGTCAATGCCAGGCTTGATGGCGAAGATATCATCTATCACGATTATGCGGATATTTCGATTGCAATTTCTACTCCAACTGGACTGGTTGTGCCTCCTGTACAAAATGTAGAATCACTTTCATTTGCTGAAATAGAATATGCCATCAAAGATTTGGCTGATAAAGCCCGTAATGGCAAATTGACATTGGAAGAAATGAGTGGTGGAACCTTCACAATCACCAATGGCGGAATATTTGGCTCTATGATGAGTACTCCGATTATCAATGAACCTCAATCTGCTATTCTGGGTATGCATAACATACAGGAAAGAGCAGTCGTCGTAAAAGGAGAAATCGTTATTCGACCTATGATGTATGTTGCTTTGTCTTATGACCACAGAGTGATAGATGGAAGCTCTTCAGTTACATTCCTGATTAAAGTGAAAAAAATGCTGGAGGATCCGACATTATTGTTGATGGATTTATAATAATCTGGCCATATGACATTACGCGAAGCTTTTGAGACTATCTCTGAGTCACCCGCTGTAGCGATTGGTTTTCTGACAATGATTCCTGTGCTTACATGGATACTCAGTAAGATTGCAGGTAAAGAATCTGCATTGTCTCCCTGGAAATATTTTTACAGTATACTGATTTACATTGCTTCTATACTCGGAGTTTTATCCATTGTATTATGGGGTTATCTATTCTTGTTTGAACGTCAAAGCGTCTGGGATGTCAATTTGATTTTGCAGATTTTGCCGGTAGTGAGCATGGTGCTTACTTTGCTGATCATTCGCCAGGTAGTACCATATTCTGCTATTCCGGGTTTTGACAGGCTATCGGGCTTGATAATAATGCTATTTGCTTTACTGATCTTTCTTTGGGTCATTGATCGTACCAGAATCCTTGTCATTAGCTTTTTACCCATACAATATGCCCTGATCGGATTTCTGGGAGCCCTTTTAATTGTAAGATGGGCCTGGGGAAAATTTGTAAAATATTGACATCAGATTGGTTGGTGGGTCAATATTTCATCCAACAAGCGTTCACTTCTTCGGACAAATTCCGGATCACCTGTTTCAGTAAGTTCCTGGAGAAGTAATCTTGCCAGGGTCCATTCCTCATTTTTGATGTACGCAAGAGAGAGATACCAGGTTGCAGGCAGCAGTTTTGCATGTTTGGTTTTGCGTACTTCGTATAATTTTTTAAATGCATTGGTCAGGTCATTCATTTCAAGGTAACAGATCCCTTCCCAGAAATTGGCGCTCCCGGAATCTAGATACAGTGGCTGCCCTTCCCGGCAATTGAGTAATGCCAATGTATAATTCCTGGATCTAATATTGATGAGAATAGTTTTCTCAAATTCATTAATCTGCGGATTGGGATTTCCCGGAGAGGCATAGAATGCATTTCGGTCAAGATCATCCAATGAATAATATTGTCTGAAAACCTCGTTAGTTCCGCTTTGATATCTGACTGCTATGATAAAGAAAATGAATATCAGCAACACACCAAGTGCTATGATTTTCTGATAAAGTGGAACTCCCACAAAGCTTATAGCAAGCGATTTAACCGGATTTTTTGGAAGTTTAAGAGACTCTCTCAGAATCTGAGTCTCTTCCAGAATCATATCCAGTTCATTAGATTTAATAGCACTGATAACAGAACTGCAATAGTGACATTCAATCAGATGTTCCTCTACAATAAACCTGTTGTTGTCAGATATAGAACCATGGACATATGCACGGGCAGTGTCCAGTTTCAGGCAGATTAATTTTTCGTCCGGAGCAATCATTATTTAAGGTTGGACAATTGTATTTTTTTTATAAAAGTCTTTCTGCCATTGTGCAATTTGGTCTTAATCTTCCCGGGGGAGATTTCAAGAATCTTACTGATCTCCTCATAGCTTTTTTGCTCCTTATAAAATAACAGCAAAACGTCCTTTTCGTCTGAATTCATCTGATGCAATATATTCTCTATTGAGTTTTGAGCCTCAGGATCTTTTGTGACAAACCAATGGGCTGTACCATTAAAATGTACCGGAGTAGTTTGTTCAATTGCAAGAAGATATTCAAGCGTTAATTCTGCGGATTTGATTTGCTTTCTGATCGCTAATATGCATACTTCACGGCAAATACGGTACATCCAATCGCTAAATGCGCTGGGCGGTGCATCTTTAATTTCTCGCTGAATAATATGCAGGACACTCAGAGAAGCAGTCCGGGCCTGATCTCTATCCTGCAATACCTGATAACTGAAAGCAAAAATAATATGAAGATATTTTTCGAGTAATTGCTGCAAATATGTCAATTTCCCTGAATTGAAGTAACTCAGCAACAACTGTTCATCAGATAGTTCTTCTCCTGAAACCCGGTTTATATTTTCAAACCATCCCTTCATGCTCATTTTTTAAAATATCCAAATCATTCAACATTTCTCAATCCTTGCCACGTTCAAATTATTCTCTTTAAAAAACCACGTATTTATGTATATAGAATTTTCTATATTTTTTAAAAAGTGATTTTCAAACTAAAAACAGATAAAGCAAGGCCGCATTATTATGCTGAATAAATGACTACATAAAATTAGACTATAGTAAGCAGGGATACAGAGGAGATTTGTCAATGACCTGATTTCTTTATTCTATGTAAGGTATTACTGTTTAAAGAGACTTGCCAGATTGCGGAAATTGTAAAAACATTGAACTGGTAATATTGATTTGATCTTCATGTTACATTCAAATTGTACCAAATGTGGGTTTATAATCCGTCTGTAGTCATCTTGTTTTTGATGAGAAATAGAATTAATGTCAAGGTTTGATCTTCCTATTTCAGTCTATTCCTATCTTTGAAGATGGTGTTGTTAAAGTACAGGACCGAAGTTGTTTTTCACATCTTAATCATCAAATTTTTTTCACATGAAAAAACCTCCTTTTATAATTATGGCTTTTATAGTCTTACATCAAATAATGGGCATGGCTCAGAACTATAGCGGTACAAATCCATTGCTTTTACCATATACTGCTCAATATGGCGCAGTACCATTTGACAAGATAGAAGCTCATCATTTTGAAGAAGCTATTTATTATGGCATGGATATCCAGCTAGCTGGCCTCAAATCCATGTATGCAAATGAAGAAGACCCAACTTTTGAAAATACAATTGAGGTTATAGAAAAAAGCAGCGAAACATTGGATCAGGTATTGGCTATATTTTACAATCTTACCAATGCCCATACCTCTCCGGAATTGCAGGAACTTGCAAAAAAGTTAGCACCGGTGATATCCAATCATCGAGATGCTTTCATTATGGCAGAGGAATTTTCCAGCCGGGTATTAAAGGTATATGAGAACAGATCGGCTTTAACACTGAATGCCGAACAATACAAACTTTTGGAAGAAACCTACAAACGTTTCAAACGGGGTGGTGCTTTTATTTCCACAGATGATAAAGTTGCATTGCAGTCTATTAACCAAAAAATGTCAACTATGGCACTGGTTTTTGGAGACAATGTTTTGGCAGAAACTAATTCGTACAAGTTGGTGATTGATGACCCTAAGGATCTGGCCGGTCTGCCGGAAAGTGTAATTTCTGCAGCTAATGCAAAAGCTGCAAAAGCAGAAAAGCAATCTCAGATCAACAAATGGGTGTTTGATCTCAGCAATTCCAGCATCATGCCATTCTTACAATATGCTGATAATCGCGAGCTGAGAAAAGAAATTCTGGAAGCTTACCTCAACAGAGGAAACAATGATAATCAATACAATAATGAAGAGTCTATAAAATCATTAGTCAATCTCAGACTGGCAAAAGCTCAGATTCTGGGATATAATTCCCATGCTGCATTTGTTTTGGAGGAAAGTATGGCAAAGGACGCAGGGACAGTTCGTGAATTATTGAATAATATCTGGGATGTGGCACGACCTATGGCAGAAAAAGAGGAAAAGGAACTTCTGGCGCTCGCCAAACTGGATGGTGTAGGAGCCCTGGAAGCCTGGGATTGGAGATATTATACAGAAAAATTGAGGAAGCAAAAATTCGACCTGGACGAAGAGGAGTTAAGAGCTTATTTTGAATTGGAAAGAGTGAGAGATGGAATGTTTGGTACGATCAATAAATTATTTGGACTTCAATTCAAGCCGGTTAATAATGTGCCTGTTTACCATGAAGAAGTAGAGGTTTTTGAGGTTCGGGAATCCGATGGAAAATATGTAGGTATACTCTACATGGATCTTTTCCCGAGAGCCAGTAAGCGGGGAGGAGCATGGATGACCAGCTTCAGAAAGCAGTATAAACTCGGAGGCCAGATGGTGCACCCGCATATCAGCATAGTGTGTAATTTCACGAGACCTACTGAGGACAAACCAGCCCTTCTTTCAGCAGATGAGGTAACCACTTTGTTTCATGAAATGGGACATGCACTGCATGGTTTACTTTCAAATGTGGAATATAGATCATTGTCCGGAACTTCTGTGCCCAGGGATTTCGTAGAGCTTCCGTCTCAAATACTGGAAAATTGGGCAATGCACCCCAGCGTTTTAAAGACTTATGCCAGACACTACAAAACGAATGCAGTGATTCCGGATGCTTTAATACAGAAACTGGAAAACAGCAAATACTTTAATATGGGATTTATCACCACAGAATATGTGGCGGCCTCGCTTTTAGATATGGAATACCACAATAGAACGGAACCTCTGTTGATTTCAGCCAAAGAATTGGAGTATGAACATTCAGGTAATATATACCTTCCAAAGGCAATTCCTTACAGATACAAAAGCACTTATTTCAATCACATATTCTCCGGGGGCTATTCTGCAGGTTATTATAGCTACATATATGCAGAAATTTTAGATGCAGATGCTTTTGACGCATTTAAAACAAAAGGTCTTTTTGAGCAGGCCACTGCCAAATCTTTCAGACAAAATATTTTGGAAAAAGGAGGCACAGAAGATCCTTTGGAATTGTATATAAAATTCAGAGGCCGTAAGCCGGAAATCGGACCACTGATGTCCAGAAGAGGACTTGCAAAGCCATGAGGATTAACACGCTTTTGAGACACATTAAAGTGAGTTCCATTGTCCAGTACAAAATCTGAATAGAGGAGAAATTGCCCCAGAGTGGGCAAAATCTTAGTAACCCTGGATGAAGTCCAGGGTAAACAAACAACAATGCACTGTTTTGGCGTCATTTTTGCTTCTTCCTTGCAAAAATGATGACAAAACAATAAATTACTGAATTCGTCAAACTCACGATAAATTTATAATAATATGATGCACCCATGGCATGATCTTGATCCGGGACCGGATGCTCCTAAGCAAGTTCTGGCAGTAATTGAAATCCCTAAAGGTTCAAGAGCAAAATTTGAATTGCATAAACCTTCCGGTTTGATAAAATTGGACAGAGTCCTATTTTCATCTTTTCATTATCCGGTTAATTATGGTATGATTCCAAGAACATTTTGCGGGGATGGCGACCCGCTTGATATATTGGTAATTTGCTCGGAAAATATGTTTCCGGGCTGTCTTATGGAGGCAAAGGTTATTGGTGCTATGCGAATGCTCGACAATGATGAGGAGGATGATAAAATAATTGCTGTGGCAGCAAAAGATATCAGCGTATCGCATATTGATCATTTATCGGATTTACCTGCGCATTTCATGAGGGAGATTCAACACTTTTTTGAGCAATACACTCATCTGGAAGACAAGAAAGTAGCCATAGACGGCTTCGTAGACAGAGAAAAAGCCTGGCAAATTATTGATGAGGCTTTTGAGTTGTATCGTACCACTCCGGGGCTGAAGTCCTGAAAGATCTAAATTAAAAAGGCTAAGTGATTTACTTCACTTAGCCTTTTCTTTATCATGTATAAGCAACTTAGGGCTTGAGGGCAGCACTTTCATTTGCCCTCCATTTACCCAACATATCGCAGCCTTTAAATTGGGGATCAATGAAAACATAATTGGATTGAGCCCTTTCAATAATCCACTCATTCAAATATCCCGCTTTCTTTTGCTCGATCGCAGCTAATTTAATTTTGGAAAAATCCTGCTGCAAATTGGCTTTGTGAGGTGGAGTACGTGTATCTAATCTCAATATTTTATATATCTTTTCTCCGGTTTCAGTTTGAAATTCAAGCGGAGGAGTAATACCCAGTGGCTTCAAAGAATCCACAGCAAAGTAAACATCCGGATCCAAATCAGCTATTTCAAAGAAAGTATTCCCTGATTTAGGATTGGAGATTCTTCCATTATTTGTCTGACTTTGAGCTGTTTTGGAAGAATAAGTTCTCACCGCCTGATCGAAAGAAAGCTTAGCATCCAAAATTTGGGTGCGGATGGAATCCAGTCTCACTTTAACTATTTCTTCATCTTCTTCCGTGATCACCGCCTTAATCAAAATATGACGTGTATGAAAAGTATTTCCTCTTCTTTCCAATAGCTGAATCAGGTGAAACCCAAAAGAGGACTCTACTACCTGTGACAATTCATTTACTTCGAGGCGGTATGCTGCTTCTTCGAATTCCTGCACAAATGATCCTCTTTTCTGCCATCCAAGATCCCCGCCCAATCGGGCTGAGCCCGGGTCATCGGAAAAGCTCTTTGCTAATACAGCAAAGTCTTCTCCTGCTTCAATTCTCGACTTCAGGCCATTCAGCTTTTCGATGGCCAGTTTCCGCTGTTCCTCATTGACCTTAGGCTGCATCACTATTTCACTGATCTCCACTTCTGAGTTGAAATATGGCAAGCTGTCAAATGGTATTTTATCGAAAAATGTTTTTACCTCTGCGGGTGTAATTTTGATATCCTGAAGAATCTTGGCCTGCATTTTTTCAGTCAGCATTTGATTTCTCATGTCATCCCGCATATCCGTTTTCACTTCATTGACTGATTTACCATAGTATTCCTGGAAAAAAGTGACGTCACCGTTCATCATTCCCAGAATTTCATCAATTCTTCTGCCCAGTTGAGCCTCTACTTCTTCATCAGACAAAATTATGGTGGTATCCTGTTTAGCTTCGTGGGCAAGCAAAGACTTAAGCATCAGGTTATCCAGAATATTGCACTTTACATCTGCAGGGAGATTTGGATTGGCTGATTTCTGATAAGCATAGAACTCTTCTATATCAGACCAGAGAATTACTTCGTTGCCGACTTGTGATACTACCTTGTCAAGAATAATGGGTTGCTGAGCAAATATTGAACCGGAACCCATCAAAAAGGAAAGAAAGAAAATCCATAGTACATTAGATCCGTATGGCTTGAATAGCATTGTTTTTGTGTTAGTCATATATCTTAACGTTGTTCGTTTCAGTTTCTTTCTCGTAGAGCTGAACTTTTAACTCTTCGAGCAATTTTAATTTCCTTTGGTGCAGAATATACTTTTTGGCCTGCTCCTGAATAAAGGATAATGGAGCTGGCTCTTTTTCTGATATACTTTCCAGGACGCGAAGGTAATATGTAAAATTGGCATCCCGCAATATCAAATCTCTATTGTTGTTTACAATATAATTATTGATGCTTCCCTCAGGCATGATATTCTTGATTAAATCCAGTCTGTGCCAGTTCGTTTCATTGAGATAGCAGATTTCACCAAACTCTTTGCAGACACGATTAATATATCTGAGATCCATTTTATTATTGCTTTGCCAGTTGCTTCGCATGAAGTCTGCATCTTTCGGAGTGATGGTCTTATTATT
The DNA here is from genome assembly GCA_016706365.1 of Saprospiraceae bacterium. Classification (GTDB taxonomy): domain Bacteria; phylum Bacteroidota; class Bacteroidia; order Chitinophagales; family Saprospiraceae; genus SLDF01. The sequence continues at coordinate 129,797 of JADJJU010000008.1, read as the reverse complement.
CAGCTTCAACAAACGGCATCTCAGTATGGTATGTTCCAGTTGATATTGTTGTTGATTAGCTTCATAATATTGATTCATCTCCTCATCTGAAACAAAAGTATCTATTGCTTCTTCGACATATAGCTTTTCAAAATTGGATATAATAAGAGATTGCCTGTAGTCTCTGACCAGCTTATCTATTTCCAGATCTTTACTAACTTTTTTTTCTGCTTCATTCAATAATAAAGCCTCTCTGACCCATTTTTCTATAAAAGCTTTACTAATCTGGATACTGTCTTTTTGAGTAGCTTCTTCAGGAATATAGCCCTGCAAATCTGACAGATACAAAGTTTTATTATAGACCTCTGCCAGGACCTTATCTTCTTCTTCAGCCTCATCAGTTGAACCTAAGTCGCAGGATATCAATCCAAGAAATAAAACCCCAAGTAATAAACACCATTTTGTTGAAATGCCACCCTGCAGGACATTTATCCCTCTCATTGACTTAAACAAAAATGATGAATATCTGAGTTTCATTTGATTGTTATTGGATACTGAACAGGCAGAAGCTTTTGCTCCTGCCTGTTCAATTTCTTAATATTTATGAATGTAGTCTACCGATTGATACCCAGTATTAAGGGCGAATCATTCCTTTTACCACATCATCATTAACCTTCACTTTATATTTAGAGCGAAGCGAATTAACCCATTCTTTTTCCAAGTAATCCTGATAGTCCGCTATAATATATCCTCTGGCTTCATTAAGTGATTTCGGCTGAGGTTTGATGATGTTTTCTACTTTACTGAAATTATAAATTGAATTTTCACCCAATTTTTCATTTCAGAAATAGAACCTGCTGCCCATTCTACGCCTGTCATTTGAGTTGCATTAGCTTTTTCGATCATTCTCAGTTCCGTCGTCACAACTACTTTTTTCTTTTTGTTGAATTTCTTCTGAGTCTGTTCAGCTGATTTAGTTTTAGCATACTCATAGATTTTTTTAGCTGCCTTTTCATCGACATCCGTCAGTGTGTACATCATCCATTCAGCTCTTTCATCCCACATATATTTCTCCCTATTTGCTGAATGAAACTTACTCAATCCAACAGTATCCTGAGAAGCTTTATCCCAAACCAACATTTTAGTTGCTTCAAATAATAAAATACCTTCTTCATATTCACGCATCAATGCTTTGAATTCAGGGTATTTTACTTCCAGTTTTGCTTCTTCAAATTTTATACAAGACTCACTTACGAAATCATTGTACAGAAGCATAGCTGTAAGTTGAACCTGGGAATCTCTTGCTACCTGAAGTCTCTTACGCTGGTTGCGCAATAAATATTCATTGAAATCAAGGTTAGTATGCTGAGTAGTTCCCAGTGTAAACAATGTCTTCACAGGCAGCTCATTATTTGCCTGCCACTTATAAGAAAGAAATTCCTGATCCAGTGTTTTGATATATTCAGCTAATGCTGCCGGATCTTCTTTGAAACCTGCATCTTTTTTAATACGATCTATCATTTGCTTCTTGCCCATTTCAAATCTGCTATCCTGTGTGATTTGATTTTGCAATCTGCTTTTAATTTTAGGCAGGGGCTCGATTCCTTTTTGATCTTTTCTCAGGATAACATGCCAGCCAATTCTGGTTTTTACCGGCTTTGTAAAATCTCCGTTTTTTGTTAATGCAAAAGCAGCGTCTTCAAATGCTTTTTCATACTTGTTGATACCAAAGAAGCCCAGATAGCCACCTTTGGAAGAAGTGAGTTTGTCATCTGACATATCCAGCGCTACTTCCTCGAAATTCCCTCCGGCTTTCAGGAGATCGTATGCTTTTTGAGCTTTTTGGGCAGCTCCTTCTATCGGCATATTTTCGGGATCACGGATCAAAATATGGGCTACTTCAATTTCACCTCTGGCAGGACGTTCGCTTAATACTTTCAGTACGTGTACCCCCATTGGACTGAATACAATTTCTGAAACCTGGCCTACAGGTGTGTTATAAATTGCGTTTTCAAATGCGTAGAATCCTTCAGGTAACATTGCAGTCAGATATCCAAGATTTCCACCATTCGTTTCTACTGTAGGGTCTTCAGAACTACCTCTGGCAATTTTTGCAAAATCACTTCCTGTTTTCAATGCATCAATGGCACGCTGAGCTCTTGCAATTGCCACAGTACTATCCTGATTAGTGGCATTCGGTTTAATTTTAAAAAGTATATGCGCTACTTCTCGTTCAGACAGCATTCTTTTATATACATCTTCGATCATCTTATCTGTTACTTCCTTGTCAACCAGATAAGAATCTGCCAATTGTCTTCTATATCCTTCCAGTTCTCTTGAAAGAGAAGCAATGGTATCCAGCTCCATCTCTTTCGCCTTCTGTACTTTCAGTTTGAATTTGATATACAAGTCCAGATATTCCTGAATAGAAGCAGTGCTGTAATCTGCATTATTTCCATTGGTTTTCTTGTAGATATAGTCAAATTCTGAAACGTGTACAGGTACACCTTCTACTGTAAATAAAACCGGATCCTGAACCTGAGCCTGCATCACAGGGCTGAATGAAGCCAGGAATAAGAATAAAAATAAGGACCATCTCATTGTATGAAATTTTGATTTCTTTGAATTCTGCATAAAAGCAAGCAAGTTTGTTGGAGAATTATCAGTTTGTATTGAAAAGGATAACATAAACCTTATCAGTTTTTAAGCTTTTTACCACAAAGTATTCACTTAAAATCCTTTGTTTGTTAACACCTTATCAAAATGAACGCGCAAAATTAGATATTTTCAATTGAAATTATGCATTTGAAGTTTTACTTCGTCATTATATCTGCAACATAGACGTCATGTAGTCAAAAAAAGTGTACGAAAATAATCTTTGTCTTTGTGACAAAATTATGATTGAAGGTACATATTCCCCTTTGTTTAGCAATATCCAAAGAAAAATCCCCGATGATAGGAGTAGGTTCCCACCTTGTAGAATAAGCCGTAAAAAATGGTTTTGAGTGAAGCGACCAAGGCTGGCACTGTATGAGCAATCAGAGAGGCCATACAGATATAGAGATGACTTGGAAGCAATAAACAGGAACACTGATGCCAAATGCGAGTTTGGCAGACTTAGCGAAACGAAAGCGCATTTTTAGGATTAGACTACACAGTGGGCGGACTTTTTGTTTACTTTTTTGACTGCAGAAAAGTAAAAGCCCAGCCGGCTTGAGGCGAAATTAGAAATAGATAATTCCAATATAATTATTTTAGGAGAAAAAAGCCACTAGTTTGATCAAGGTAACACGCATCAAATCATAACAGAGATTACTCAATAATTCAGAAAAACTCTCTGAACTCTACCCGATAATCTGCTGAGCACCTCATATGAACTCGTATGACATGCCCTTGCTAATTGGTCAAGTGTTGGTGTCTTTCCAAAAATGATTACTTCATCTCCTTCACTACAATTCATATCCGTCACATCTATAAAACACATGTCCATGCATACCCGGCCGATCAGAGGAACTAAATGGCCATTAAGAAGGACATGATGTCTGCCCATTCCGGCGACACGCATGAGTCCGTCCGCATAACCAATACTGATTGTGGCGACCTTTGAAATGCGCTCTGCCTTCCATTGTCTGTTGTATCCGACCGTATCTCCGGCAGGGATTGTTTTAATTTGAGAAATAGTTGCTTTCAGTGTGTGAACAGGCTCCAGAGAAAGATTGCTCAGTTCCGGCTGTACTCCATACATTCCGATTCCCAGCCTGACCATATCCATCTGTTGATCCGGAAATCGGATGGTACCCGCTGAATTAAGAGCATGTCTGTCAGGATTATATTTCAGGAATTTTGAAATTTGCTCATACATCTCATTGAACCGGCTTATTTGTAGTAATGTAAATTCATCAGAGTCAGCATCTTCGCTGGATGCAAGATGTGTAAAAATTGATTGCACCTTGTAATTGGGGTTTTCTGTAATTCAGAGATCAGGCCCTCTACCTCAGACTCCATAAAGCCCAGCCGGTGCATACCGGTGTCCAGCTTGATATGAATGGGCCACAGCTGATTTCGCACTCCCAGTTTTTGCAATCGTTCCAGCTGGCTGAGAGTATAGATAACAGGTTCGAGCTGAAATTCAATCAATTGCTCCCATTGATCCATGTCCGGATTCATGATCATGATCGGGATTTGTACACCGGATTGACGGACTTTGACCCCTTCATCTATATAGGCCAGACCCAAATAATCTACACGAATTGTTTCAAAAAATCTGGCCAATTCGATTTCTCCTGTTCCATATCCGAATGCCTTCAACATAGCCATGATCTTAACCTGAGGTTTCAGATGCCCGGTAATGACTGCAATATTATGACTGAGCGCCTGGAGATCAATTTCAAGTCTGGTTCGGTGTCTTAATTGGGAAAGTTTGTCTATGGTCTTTTCAAGCTCAAAATGTCTTGAGCCTTTGAACAATATGGCTTTATCTTTTACATTTTCGGTAAGGAGCAAATTCTCTAAAAGGCTCTGAGTATCAGGATAGAATTCTGCTTTTATTTCTGCGGGTAAATATGTCTGCAAATTTGAAATACCCTCTCCTAATCCGGCCAGAAAGCCAATTTTGTATTTTTTTAATAAAGTGACTATCGCTCTGACCAGTGATTCCTTATCCTGATTGACTTGCTGAAAAGAAGTTAAAACCAGGATTTTTTCCTTTGAGCCTGCTTGTTGTTTGAGGAATGCCAATCCTGATTGAAGTGACTCCAGATCATTGGAATAGGCATCATTGATCAGGATGGTATTATTGAGACCCTTTCTCAATTCCAGACGAAGGGGAATCTTTTGTAGTGTTTTTAAGCGACCATTAATATCGGCTTCAGAATATCCTACATGGATCATGTAGACAATGATGGGCATCAGATTTTCGATATCCATATCTGAAGAATAGGGCAATTCAATCCTATACCCGATATCCTCAGATTTACCTCTGATCACAACTAAATCATCTCTGTGTTTTTCAGTGGAAAGAATCTGAAAATAGGGATTAGCTTCCGGATCTTTTCCCCAGTTCAACAGTTCAGGAATATTTAATTTGGAAATGGCTTTATGTACTTTCTTCTGATCAGAACAGTATATTAATGTGTCAGCATCTTTGAAGAGTTTCAACTTTTCCTGCAGTTTTTCATCTTTGTCAGCAAAGCCTTTATCATGCGCAGTACCCAGATTCAGGAATATTCCGATATTTCCCTGAAGGATTTCAGCAATTTTATCCATCTCGCCCTTTGTAGATATACCAGCCTCGAAAATTCCAAGATCATGTACATCCTCGATTTGAAGCACACTGAGGGGAACGCCTATTTGAGAATTAAAACTTGCAGGACTTCTTACGATATGATGATCTGACTTCAACATTTGGAAAGACCATTCTTTGACAATGGTCTTTCCATTAGATCCTGTAATTACTATTCTGGGCAACTCAAACTGATCGACATGATGCCTGCTTAGCTTTTGCAAGACCTCTAAAGAAGAATCATGTATTATAAAATGAGCTTCAGGAAATGGAGATGTAGCAAAATCAGAACTAACAACAAAAGCTCTTACTCCCGCCTGATATAGATCTTCCACAAACTGATGTCCATCTCTAACGCTACTTCGAATGGCAAAGAAAATACTACTCCCCGGGAAGATGAGCTTTCTGCTGTCTATGACATAATGCCGTATTGCCGGCTCAGGACTGGATCCGGCTTGATAAAATGCACCGGTGATAGACGCTATTTGTGCAGGAGTATACATTATAAATCAAATCCAATATCCTTTCTGAAATATTTTCCTTCAAACTGGATTTGTTCCGCCCAGTGTTTTGAATTTTCCAAACCTTGCTGAAGATCAGTGCTCAAAGTAGTCACGGCCAGCACTCTGCCGCCATTAGTGACAATGGAATCATTCTTTTTTGAGGTTCCTGCATGAAAGAATAAAGTGTTTTCAGGTTCAGCCGGAATATTCATTTCAAAACCTTTTTCATAAGAATCCGGATATCCACCTGAGCAGAGCATTACTGTGCAGGCATTCAATTTGCTTTGAGGCACCTTGATTTCATTAAGCTTATTATGCCTGACTGCCAAAATGAGCTCAAGCAAATCGCCTTCTATTCGTGGAATCACTACTTCGGTTTCCGGATCCCCCATTCTGCAATTGTATTCAATCACAAAAGGATCTCCGTTCACCATGATCAAACCAAAGAATACAAAGCCATTGTAGCGGATTTGTTTTTCATGCAAGCCTTTAATGGTAGGTTTAACAATTCTCTCAATTACTTTCTGCATCACAGTCTCATCAGCAAATGGAACTGGTGATACTGCGCCCATTCCTCCGGTATTCGGACCCGTGTCTCCCACACCTACACGCTTGTAATCCTTGGCTTCAGGCAATAAGACCCAATCTTTACCATCTGTCAGGGCAAAAACGGAAAATTCAATTCCTTTTAAAAAATGTTCGATGACAACTTTGGAACTCGCTTTGCCAAATTTTCCGGAAAGCATAGCCTGAATTTCAGAACTGGCTTCTTCCAGACTTGCACAGATCAATACGCCTTTTCCGGCAGCAAGTCCATCGGCTTTGAGCACATATGGAGGAGGCAGGGTGTTAAGGAACTCCACAGCTTCTTGATGCTCACCTGTTACAAAAGTCTTATAAGCAGCAGTTGGAATGTTATAATCAGCCATAAATGCTTTGGCAAAATCCTTACTTCCTTCCAGCAATGCCCCCTGTTGAGATGGTCCCAAAACAAATATTTCCGGATAATCTCTGAAGAAATCTTCAATGCCCATTACCAGCGGCTCTTCAGGTCCTACTATGATACAGTCTATATTGTTTTGAAGCGCAAAATCCGCTAGAGATTGAAAATCCAGCAGCTTCAGATCAACATTGCTTCCAACCAGTGCCGTACCTGCATTCCCCGGAGCAATGAAGAGCTGATCACAAAGAGGGCTTTGGCGAATTTTCCAGGCAAGTGTGTGCTCCCGTCCGCCACTGCCTAAGATTAAAACATTCATATTCAGTAGAATAGATTATTTAAAATGGAATAAGAATTTCTTATTGTGCCCAAATGTAAGGAATGATCAATGGATAAAGAGAGGACGAAAAGAAATATGTGATTTACGAATTGAATTTGTGATCTGTTAAATGACAAAAGCTTAGATGAATTATAAATTAACATTTCAAACCGGATTTAAAAAATGTCATTTACATATTAAGAATGTGTTTAATAAATTTAACTACTTTTGCGGCTTTGAAAACACATAATATCCTGAATGATAGCATATCTCAAAGGTAAACTCACCTTTAAAAGCCCCACTTTTGTCCTTGTGGAATGCAACGGCGTGGGTTATCAGGTTTTTATTTCATTGCAGACATTTTCCAAAATAGAGAAGATAGAGGACACCCTCCTGCATACTGTGCAGGTGATCAAGGAGGATAGCCATAGCCTTTACGGTTTTTTTGATCCTGAGGAGAAAGAGTTTTTTCAATATCTGCTGACTGTATCTGGTGTAGGCGCAAATACAGCACGAATCATCCTGTCAACGATGACAACTGCAGAAGTGAAATCAGCCATTCTTATGGATCAGCCGGAAGCGTTCAGACGTGTTAAAGGTGTAGGCCCAAAAACGGCCAAGCAAATCATACTGGATCTTAAAGATAAATTGATGAAAGGCGGAGACGGAGGCATGGAATTTGTTCCTAACAAAGGCAATATCGCCATAGATGAGGCGTTATCTGCGCTGATTGCACTGGGCTTTGTCCGTCAAAAGGCGAGTCAGGTTCTGTTAAAGATACAGAAAGAGCAAGCGGAAATTCAAACGGTGGAGCAAATGATTAAGGCGGCTTTAAACCAAATGTCTTAACTTCGCGCCCCAATTGTTAAAATTTTTAACACAATTCAATACTTGTAGCTTTAGTTCGTTTACGATGGGTTACGTTGAAATGTAGAAATGCTGTTGTTAAGGTATTTATGAAGAAGACCTTTTTACTTTTATTAATTGTTTCGTTGTCAGGTGTGGGAGTTACGGCCTTGTCATGGATGGATGAGAAGACATTCAATTCATTGCAGCGCAGATCAGTTCCATTAACTATTGCAACAGATACAGTCCCCAAGGACAGAACCGGTGATTTCATTACCGATCCGGGTCGTCGCAATCCATACGATCTTAAAGATCCACAGATCATAGAAAAAGACGTCGAGTACGATCCCGTTACCAATCAATATATCATCCGTGAAAGAATAGGAAGCGATTATTATCGTGCTCCTACATATATGACTTTTGAAGAGTACATGGAATGGAGAGCTGCGAAGCAGGAAAGAGAATCCTTTGCAAGAATGGCAGGAATCGGCACAGGTTCAGCAGGCCTAAAAAGAGATCCCATCGGAAGGGTGGATGTGACGAGAAGTCTTGTGGACAGACTGTTTGGCGGGTCCACGGTAGAGATAAAACCTCAGGGTAATATCGATGTCATACTCGGTGTCAATTATCAAAAAGTAGAGAACCCCGTTCTCCTCCAACGGCAACAGCAGAATACCATTTTCAATTTTGACATGGCCATCAATATGAATGTGACCGGTAAAATTGGAGAAAAGCTGAAGTTGAATGCAAACTATAATACACAAGCTACATTCGATTTTGACAATCAAATGCGTTTGGAATATGATTCTGAGGCATTCAGTGAAGACGAAATTATCAAGAAAATTGAGGCTGGTAATGTAAGCTTACCTCTTAAGAGTACGCTGATTCAGGGGGCTCAGGCACTTTTTGGTATTAAGACAGAATTGCAATTTGGTAAATTAAGAATTACAGCAATCGCATCCCAGCAACGCTCACAGGCAAAAAATGTAACCGTTCAGGGCGGTACTCAGCAACAATTCTTTGCGGTAAGAGCTGATGAATATGATGAAAACAGACACTTCTTCCTGTCTCATTTCAACCGGGAAACTTTTGAATATGCACTTGACAAGTTGCCTCAAATTCAGAGTGTTTTTAAGGTGAATAGAATCGATGTGTACGTGACCAATGAGAGAAATATGCCGGAAGGCGTAAGAGATATAGTAGCTATTTCCGATTTAGGTGAATTGGTGAGACTTACGAATCCCTCAAATGTGCAGCCCGGTCCCGGAGCAAGCAATGTAGGAATTTCTGCACCCGGTGTACCACCTTTGCCTTTACCGGCCAACGATGTAAACAATATTTTTCAGGATCTTCTCAATAATCCTTCATCCCGTTTCCTTAATGAAGCAGTAAACGTATTGCAGAGTCCACCATTTAACATGGTGCAGTCAAGGGATTTCGAAAAACTGAGAGCCAGAAAATTGACACCATCTGAATTCACAGTCAATCAGGAACTTGGATTTATATCTCTGAATACTGCACTTCGCCCGGATCAGGTATTGGGTGTCGCATATGAATATGTATATAATGGTAAGACTTATCAGGTTGGTGAATTTGACAATGAGGTTCCGGGAGCTTTAAATGATACACTGGGTGTGATATTTGTCAGAATGTTGAAATCCACCACACCGCGGGTAGATATTCCGAACTGGCACCTGATGATGAAGAACTTCTACAATATCAATGCTTACCAGGTAAGTCAGGAGGATTTCAGACTGGACATTTTTTATGAAGATCCGGGAGGAGGGGAAAAGAGATTTTTACCTACCAGTAATATTGCCAGCGAGCCCTTGATCCGCGTATTTAATATGGATAATCTCAATCCAAATGGGGATCCCGGTCCGGATGGAGTATTTGACTTTGTTCCGGGACTCACGATTAATCCTCGGAATGGCCGGATCATGTTTCCAGTACTGGAGCCATTTGGATCATCCTTAGCCACTCAGATTACGGACCAGACGCAAAGAGCAAGGTACGTATATCAAATGCTCTACGACTCTACTGTGACGAGGGCTCGTGAATATCAGGAATTGAATCGTTTTGTGATTCGGGGTACCTATAAGTCCAGCATATCATCAGAGATTTCATTAGGGGCATTTAATATACCTGTAGGTTCTGTAAGAGTTACCGCAGGTGCACTGAACCTGATCGAGGGGGTGGATTATGAGATTGATTATGGATTAGGACGAGTAAGAATTTTAAATGATGCACTTCTGGAGCCCGGTAACAGAGTGAATGTTTCTTTTGAAGATAATGCCCTCTTCAGTTTTCAACAGAAAACAATGCTGGGTTTACGGGCAGAATATGAAGTCAGTAAAAATCTTAACATAGGAGGTACTTATCTCCATTTGTTTGAAAGACCATTCACACAGAAAGTTAATTTAGGTGATGATCCTATCAATAACCGGATTTTTGGATTAGATGTTAACTACAGCAAGGAAGCACCGTGGTTGACAAGACTGGTGGACAAACTACCCTTTTATTCTACTAAAGAAGCATCTAATATCACATTTGCAGCTGAAGGAGCATACCTTAAACCGGGTCACTCCAAGGCAATTAATCAGGATGGAGCAGGCGCAATTTATTTAGATGACTTCGAAGGAGTTATCAGCAGGATTGACCTGAGAACCCCTGCAAATCAATGGGTTCTTTCAGGCGTCCCACAAAATGCACTACGAGCCGGATCACCTTTATATACAGAATCCGCATTAATTGATAATAGACTTGGAGGAGTCAACAGAGCGCTTCTCAATTGGTATCGGATCGATAATGCTGTCAGAAACACAGATGATAATACTAATCCATACACGAAACCTATCGATCTCACTGAGATCTTCAGAAATGCCTCCATTCAGCCGGGCTTGAATAATGTTATCCAGATTTTTGACCTTACTTATCACCCAAGAGACAGAGGCCCGTATAATTATGATATCCCGGGAGGAACACAATATTCAGAAGGTCTGGATGTAGATGGTTCACTCCTGAATCCGGCTTCCCGCTGGGCAGGTATTCAAAGACCCTTAACTACTAATGACTTTGAAGCTGCCAATATTGAATATGTTGAGATGTGGGTATTGAATCCATTTATGGAGAAAGGGGCCAATGACCCCACTCCGGTTACAGGACCCGGCAGATTAGTACTCAATATTGGAAATGTGTCTGAAGATGTCCTGCGTGACTCCAGATTATTTTTGAAAACGGAGTTCCCGTACCAACACCTAGCGGTATAGCGCGTGCTGATACTACAAATTGGGGTGTGATTCCCCGATCTGCTCAGATAGTACCTGCATTTGACATTGATGAAACCAATCGAATCATTCAGGATGTTGGGCTTGATGGAATGAATGATGCAGAAGAAAGAGATTTTTTGGTGGACTATTTGGCCAATATCAATGGTTCTGCCATGTTACCTGATGCCAAAAATCGTATTTCTGATGACCCTGCAAATGATAACTTTGTTCACTTCAGAGATGCTGCTTATACTGATCAGGATGGAATAATTGAGAAGCACAGAAAATTCAATAACCCGCAAGGAAATTCACCATCTTCTCAAACTTCGGGAGCTACTGACTTTACATTGTCATACACAAATATCCCTGATAGTGAGGATATTAACAGAGATAATACATTGAATGAAACCGAAGCATATTATGAATATGTTATTCCTTTCGAAAGAGATGTGAATGGGGGAGTCGTAATCAATGAATTTATAACTGATACTGTCAATGCCGCAAATTCAGGAATTTGGTATCGTATCAAAGTTCCCATCAGCCAATTTAACAGAGCAGTAAACGGTATTCAGGATTTCCGCTCTATGAGATTCATCAGAATGTACCTGGATGGTTTCGACGAGACTGTTACCTTCCGCTTTGCCAGATTCGAGCTGGTAAGAAATCAATGGAGACGATATCTTCGTGACTTAAAGGAGCCGGGAGTAGTATTCCCGGGAGATCCTGATGATGATATTCACTTCGATCTTGCAGCAGTAAATTTTGATGAAAACAGTGGTAAACTGCCATTCAATTATGTAATTCCTCCGGGAATAAACCGTGAAAGATCCATTGGAGCATTTCCGGATATTTTTCAGAATGAACAGTCGCTTGCTTATAATGTCTGTGATCTTCCCGATGGCAGAGCTGTTGCGGCATACAGGATATTGAATTATGACATGCGTCTTTTTGATCGTATTAAAATGTTCATTCACGCTTCTTATGCTGATTCTCTTCCACCAATTGAAGATGGTAAGGTGAGTTTGTTTATGCGTCTCGGTAGTGACTTCACAAGTAATTATTACGAATATGAGATTCCGCTAAGCATGTCAGACCCTATGCTTGGGCTAAGAGATCCTGCTAATATTTGGAAAGAAGCAAACAACATGGATTTCAGTCTCGAAATCATGAAGCAGCTAAAACTGGAACGTAATAATACCGGATTTGCCCTGACACAAGTTTATGAAAGTCAGGACCCTGAAAATGCTAATAATAGAATAAAAGTAATTGGTAATCCAAATTTTGGTCTTGTGAAAGGGATCATGATTGGTGTCAAAAATATAGGAGATGATGGTCAGGCCCGCTGTTTTGAGGTATGGGTCAATGAACTAAGGGTGAATGGATTTGATGAACGAGGGGGTTTGGCTGCTCTTGCAAGATTGAATATGCAATTGGCAGATCTGGGAAATATTGGCGTCGCCGGGAACTACAGTACCATAGGATGGGGCGCGCTGGATCAGCGACTTGCCCAGCGAAGCAGAGAAGATGTTATTCAATATGACTTAACAGCAAATCTTGAATTGGGTAAGTTTTTCAATGAGAAAACCGGTATCCGGATACCATTCTTTGCACAATTCTCCAATACTTATCGACTTCACAATTCGACCCTTATGATCTGGATATTGAGTTAAATGATAAATTAAATAGTGCACCGGATCAAAATGACAGGGATTCTATCAGAAATCAGGCCATAGATTTCCTATCCGTCAAGACATTTTCATTCACTAATGTTCGCAAAGAAAGGGTTCAGCAAAGTACAAAGACTCCAATGCCATGGAATATCGAAAACTTTAGTGTGACGTATTCCTATGCCGAGACTTTTAGAAGAGATCCGATTATTGAATTTGATAGATTGGAACAATATCGTTTTGGGATTGACTATAGTTTTGCCAGAAAGGTGACATATATACAACCTTTCAAAACTCTGATCAAAAACGATAAGTACCTGAAATTCATTACTGATTTTAATTTCAATCCTTTACCAAATAGTTTTTCTGTTTCAAATGTATTTGACAGACAGTACCAGCAACGCCGTTTCAGATTTGCAGATCCGGAATATGATTTTTGGGTGAATAAAAGATTTCTCTGGGATAGAAACTACAATCTGCAATGGGATTTAACCAGATCTCTGAAGCTCAATTATAGTGCTCTGGCCAATGCAATCATTGATGAAATTCCGGAGATGGATGAGGATGGCGGACAAAATGAAGATTTCAACAGGGAAAAAAACAGACAGGAAATCATCAATAATATTAAGAATCTAGGTCGCTTAAAGAACTTCTCTCATAATATTAATGCGACGTATACAGTCCCGATGAAGAATATTCCTTTTCTGGATTTCATAAGTATCCGGGCGACAGTGACTGCCACTTATTCATGGAACAGGGCCGCACTTCAGCAGGAGTTTTTGGGTAATGTCATTCAAAAGTCTCAAACCAGGAACCTGAGTGGAGCCTTTAATTTCGATCGATTGTACCAGAAATCTAAATATCTGACATCCATTGAAAAAGCAAAATCAGCTCCAAAAGGTGGAGCAGGAAGCAAGGGACAAACCGGTGGAGCTATGGATGATATGCAAAAAGGAACTGATCTCCCTAGTCGTCCCGGCGCCAAAGATCCGGAGCCTTCAACAGCAGATGATACAAAGAAAAAGAGAGAAGTTGAGACAGGCCCGGGTAATTTTGAGCGCATTTTAATTCGTCCATTATTAATGATAAGGAAAGCAAGGGTAAACTACACTCAAAATTTTGCTTCCATCGTTCCCGGATTTACCCCAACTCCATTCCTGTTTGGCTTAGCTGAAAACTGGACCGCTCCCGGATGGCAATATATAGCAGGAATGCAGCCTACTGATGCACAGCTGGATGGTTTTGCTCAGAATCGGTGGATCACTGATACAATTTACCTGAACCAACAGGTATATAGAAATAAGACTGAGACATTTGATGCAAGGCTGACTTTAGAGCCATTCAATGGCTTCAAAATAGATCTGGATATGAACAGATCCAATACATTTAATAATACCCTCTTTCTGAAGGATACCCTGGATGATGGTGTTTATGATGTACAGCGACTTAATTCAAGGGATCTGGGATCATTTACTATTTCATACATGGCCATAAATACGCTGTTCAATAATGACGTAAATGGAATGTTCAGGATTTTTGAGGAGACCAGACCAGGAGTATCTACACGTGTTCGAAATGATAGAGGGCTTCCGGCAGGGGACCATGATTTAGATGGCTCAGATTATGAGTTTGGACTGGGAAGATTTCAGACGGATGTCCTGATTCCTTCATTCCTTGCAGCATATACAAATACTCCTGTAGATAAAGTTGAGCTGGATGTTTTCAAAACGACTCCGCGACCAAATTGGACTTTGAGCTATGATGGACTTACGCGGATAGCTGCTGTGAAGGAAATCTTCAGCAGTGTTAGAATTTCACATGCATATAAGTCTACCCTTACAGTCAATGCATTCAACTCCAGTGCCAAGTACACTGGAGAATTGGATGCAGTTAATGACATCACGGCTAACTATTATTCCAGATTTGAGATTCCGAATATCGTGATCAACGAAAGTATGTCTCCTTTACTGGGGATAGATATAAAGACTAATAATGACATTATCATTAAGGCAGACCTGAGAAAGAATCGGAATCTTGCCATGAGCTTCATTGATTTCCAGTTATCAGAGACCCGCTCCAGTGAATATGTGCTTGGATTTGGCTATGAAATCAAGAACTTTGTCATCGGATTCCTAAGTCCTAAACAAACTGCCCGGCAACGTCGTAACAGAGCTGATACTCCTCCAGCCACTCCTCCGGCAGGTGCAAGAGGTGGACAGGCCCGAAGTGCTAATAACCTGCGGATTAATTGTGATTTTTCAATCAGAGATGATCTCACCGTTATCCACTTACTGGATCAGGAACAGCCGCCTATTCCTACAAGAGGTCTGAGAACCACCAGATTTTCGCCAAATGTTGAGTATGATGTGTCCAAGTCTTTGACTGTCAGATTATTTGTGGATTATTCCAGGACTGTTCCGGCGACCACGCAATCATTCCCGATTACGAATATCAATACTGGCGTCAGAGTCAGATTTTCGCTTAATTAATTTTTGATATAGCGATTTCCTGATTGAAAGGGAGATGGACAGCTTTGGAATCCATACTTTTACAAAAATTAAATTGTGGCCAGAGTACTGATTACAGGCGGGTATGGATTTATAGGATCACATATTGCAGATGCTTTTACTAAAGCAGGCTGGGAAGTTCTGACTCTGGGCCTCGATTCACGCAATGACATTGTCCATGATCTTTCAAAAGGTGTTCCTAATTTACCTGAGGTGCAACTGGATGCTGTTGTACATGCTGCCGGCCTTGCACACAAAATTCCCCCCGGACTCGATGGAATGCAATCATTCATCAATGTGAACTATCACGGTACGGAGCACTTGTTGAAAGCTTTGGAATTGTATGAGCAAGAACATGTACCTATCATTTATCTAAGCTCCATTGCTGTGTATGGTCAGGTTGCAGGAAGATTTATAAGTGAAGGGCAAAATACCGATCCGAAAGGTGCATTTGCACAGAGCAAAGCCGAGGCTGAAAAGCTTTTATTAAGATGGCAGGAGCATAAAGTGGCTAATGTACTAATTCTGAGACTGCCGCCGGTTGCCGGAAAGGAATCCAAAGGCATCTTCCGGGATATGATTGATAAGATGGAAAAAGGCAATTTCCTGAGCATTGGGAATGACAATATCAGAAAGAGTTATGTCCTGGCTTCTGATATCGCTCAGCATCTTCCTGAATGGACAAGCTATAGTGGAATTTTCCACCTGACAGATGGTAAGCATCCGAGTTACGGAGAGATAAAATCAGCTTTGAAATCTGCAAATCAACAATTCAGGGTTCGTTCCATTCCATATTGGCTGGCTCGTATTCTTGCGGGAGCCGGCGATCTTATTCCAGGTTCTCCACTGAATAGTATCAGTTTTTATAAGAATACCAATGAGCTTACTTTTGATGATCAGAAGGCCAGAAAATTATTGGGCTGGGAATCAAATTCAGTGCTGGAGTTTTTGAAAAATGGATAGGGTTTAAATAAGGTCTGTTGGGAAAGTCTTATTCATTGAAATTCAATTTGAGACAGCTTTTTTTGAACAATAAGTGTAAGGTTAAGAATGAATCATGTACACGGAAAACAAAACCCTTTTCCCTCACAAGCCACATTTATTCTCCCATAAAATAAAGTAAAATGCTATTGTAAGCTTACATTCCGGTACTTGCTTTTTTCGCTTTAGAGTTTCCAATTGTAATAGCAACAGCTGCCAGAATCATAGTCAATACATGCTCCACTGCATAAAATCTGATAGCAGATTCACCCATGGCTGCACCAAAATCTGCCATTGCACTTTTAGTGATAGGACTGACAAAATAAAGTACTACCCCCAACAGTAACTGAATATGCGTAAAAATCAGGGTGAAAAGGGAGAATCTTCTTGTAAGGCTGTCGAATGGCCCAGTATTATTTCTTTTCAACAAGGAAAGTATCAATGCTCCCGCAAGAGCCATAAAAATCAGATATGGTAATGTAGAGTGAATGTGTTGAAGTCCGGTGTACATTGCTTTAAATATTTGTTTCAGCTAATGTAAAGAAGTCTGAACTGCCAAATGTTATTTCGGAAGGATAAAATTTAAAAATGAAAAATTTGATAGGCCAATCGTGAGTAAAATTCACCTTCCAATCTTCTCAGATTTCACATCTCACTTTTTACCATTTTCCATTTCACTTTTCACTTTTCACATTTCACATTTCACTTCTCATTTACTATTTACTATTCACTCCTCACCATTTCACTTTTCACATTTTGGATTTCACCATTTACTATTCACTATTCACTATTCACTATTTACCATTTCACATCCCCTTTCGCCATTTCTTATAAGTATTAATCAATCCATTAGTCGATCTGTCGTGTGTCACTAATTCCTCCGGACCGTTTAATTCAGGAAGAATTTTGCTGGCCAATACTTTTCCAAGCTCTACACCATATTGATCATACGAATAAATATTCCATAGTACTCCCTGCACAAATATTTTATGCTCGTACAATGCAATCAATCTACCCAAATTGTATGGCGTTAACTTATCCATCAAAATAGAGGTAGTAGGTTTATTGCCTGGAAAAACTTTGAATGGCGCCAGTTCAAAGATGGCAGAAGTGTGAAGTCCCTTTTTCTTCAATTCTTCAATCACCTCCTCTTCAGATTTACCGTTCATCAAAGCTTCCGTCTGTGCGAAGAAGTTGGAAATAAGTTTTTCATGATGGTCTGATAATTGGTGATGGCTATTGGCGAATGCAATAAAATCACAAGGAATCAAAGTGCTGCTTTGATGGATCAGTTGATAAAACGCATGTTGTCCATTGGTTCCGGGTTCGCCCCACACGATAGGTCCGGTTTCATATGAAATACTATCTCCATTTCTGTCTGTGCTCTTTCCATTGCTTTCCATATCCGCCTGTTGCAGATAGGCCGGAAAACGATGTAAATATTGATCATATGGCAATACTGCATAAGATTCTGCTTTAAGGAAATTGCGGTTCCATATTCCGATCCATGCCATCAACACAGGTATATTTTCGGTAAATGGCTTATTCCTGAAGTGAATATCTGTCGCTTCTGCACCCTTTAGTAGTTGCTCAAAATTTTCATACCCTATCGTACATGCAACAGGTAATCCTATTGCTCCCCATAAGGAATAACGGCCACCAACCCAATTCCAGAATTCAAACATGTTTTCTGTGTCAATACCGAATGCAGATACTTTATCAGCCTGAGTCGATACAGCTACAAAATGCTTTGCTATATGCGTTTCATCTCCTGCATGTCTTAGGAACCAAGCTCTAGCTGAATGTGCATTGGTCATGGTTTCCTGAGTACTGAAAGTCTTAGAGGCAATAATAAAAAGCGTTGTTTCCGGATCTATCAATTTCAGTGTTTCAGCAAGATCGCTTCCGTCTACATTGGACACAAAATGTGCAGTCAAATTCCCCCGGTAAAATTTAAGAGCTTCATAGACCATTTTTGGACCAAGATCTGATCCCCCAATACCTATGTTAACTACATCTTTTATAGCTTTTCCTGTGAAACCCTTCCAATTTCCATTTATAATTCCTGCACTGAATTGTTTCATTTTCTCCAATACCTTCCGAATCTCAGGCATAACATCTTTGCCATTAACCAGAACGGGATTGTCTGAGAAATTTCTCAGGGCGGTATGTAGAACAGCTCTGTTTTCAGTCTTATTAATAGCATCGCCACCAAAATAAGAATTGATCGCTTCCTGCAAATGACATTCATGTGAGAATGCATCAAAAAGTTCCAGTGTCTCCGACTGAATAAATTGTTTTGAAAAATCTACCAGTAAATGATCATCCACAATTGAAAATGTTTCAAATCGTTCGGGATCATCCTCAAACATGGCAGAAAGCTGTTTACCGGAATGTATCTTATGATATTCTTTTAAGGCTTTCCAGTTCTGGGTATGTGTAGGATTTATATTTCTCATGAAGATTTTACTTATACAAACATTATGATATTAAAGAAAGCTCATGGGTTTCCTTTAAAGAACTTATTCTGAGTCCGAAAGTAAGTAAATAGTTTGGATAAGAAAATCCCGGATGCTTTGAATAATGTAATGTCTAAGCTCTTTGATATGCTACTTTGACCAGTTTCAACTTGTTTCTTTTGACGCTGGGAATAATGATTTCATTTGCACTGATCTGCAATGAGCTTCTGACCTGTAGTTTTAAATCCTGGCGATTAGTGTTGAGAACACTTTTACGCTCATGTTTTCCGCCCCCACTCAAAATATATTCACTTACAGTATTCTCATTTTTTATCTCATCATTGAACAAAATCCTGACAGAAGAGCTGTTTTTAAATGTGAAATAAGATGAATACATCGCGTCATCATCAAATGAATACTGTTTCTTTTGCAGGATTTTCTGCCAGTGAGAAGTGCCATTTGGATAAATACCCGCAATGACCATATCTTCATAATAGAAATCAATAGCAAATCTCATACTATAAAAATCTCTCCGCCCTTGATACAGGCTGCGCTCATATTCTTTTCTCTCTTCAGCGATAACCACCAGGCCACCATCATTTCTCAGCATAATATCCATTACTTCCAAATCAGTGAGTGATTCTACTTTTATTTTTTTTCCATCTGAGGCATTAGCAATTGTTTGTGCTTCATATGGTATGTAAGAAATATTAGTCTGATCAGGCTGTGAGGCAGGAAGCTTGAAAGTGACAAATCCCAGAGATACATTCCCGGGTTTATCATTGTACAAACCTGCC
Source organism: Saprospiraceae bacterium (assembly GCA_016706365.1). Taxonomy (GTDB): domain Bacteria; phylum Bacteroidota; class Bacteroidia; order Chitinophagales; family Saprospiraceae; genus SLDF01. The sequence continues at coordinate 110,249 of JADJJU010000008.1, read as the reverse complement.
GCAATGACTGCGTTTTGTTTATTGTCCACTTCAAACAGGAGGCTATACACGAAGAAGTCCAGTTCTTTCATTTCCATAACAAATGGTTGTTCACTCAATATTCCTGATCGAATTATTATCAGAACCTGATCTGTTTTTCGGGTAGCATTTTTGGCATTGTCCAATATCATGAAAAGGTCTCCGCGATCAGAGATTAAAATTTTATTGAAATCTTTCCGAAAATCAAAGGTGGAGACATCATAAAGATGATCGGCAAGAAGCTTCATACTGGCATTGTCAAAGTATAATACTTCCAAACGGTCCTCTGTAAGAATGCAGTGTAAGGATATCATTTCCTTATTTTCACTTGCAACGAGCTTGAAATTGCGGTTTTCACCATCTTTGATATAAGACTTAATTAATGTGCTATCTACCAATTCAGCAGCGGCATCAAATTTTCTTACCATCAGAAAAGAAGAGTCCTTTCTTTCATGAATGTAGTATACATAAAGATGATTTTTACCGGGAAAAACTGAAATGACATCCGCTTTTTTGACATCGAGATTCAGTTTTTTGGTCCAGGACTTGTACAATCTGTCATCATATGCCTCCATTTCTACTTCTGCTCCATACTGCTTGCTGATCAGAATGTACTCCCCAAATTTACCCATGATATCGTAATTGACATCCCGCAACATGGTAATATCCTCCGACACAGTGACAATCTGAGCCTTAAGCGCAGAAGAGAAAGCGATAAAAATAAAAACTGTAGAGAAAAAAAACTTCATAATTGACCTTTCCTGTGAATGAATATAGCAGCTTGAATCAATTAACAAAACGATGAATATGCCTGAATCGTTTTAAATCCATTGAGTTTATTATTATTTACTGAGCCGAATAAGAGTTCTGAGCTCATGGCTTATTTGCAATTACAAGATTCTTGATCAAATATTGTAATTTTGCAGCTCATTTTCAAAGCATTCTCATGGCTACGCCAAAAACTGTGGCATTTCATACATTAGGTTGTAAACTGAATTTCTCAGAGACTTCTTCTATTGAGAGGATGTTTGAGGACAAAGGTTATCAGCCTGTGGAGTTTGAGACAGGGGCAGATATTTATGTGATCAATACTTGTTCTGTCACTGATTTTGCGGATAAAAAATGCAGATATACAGTACGCAATGCACTGCGCAAAGCTCCACATGCCCATGTCGTGGTTATAGGATGTTATGCTCAACTAAAACCCGATGAAATAGCTTCCATCCCTGGTGTGGATTTGGTCTTGGGTGCAGCAGAGAAATTCAGAATCCTGGATTTTATAGAGGATCTGGAAAAAGCTCCCGGAAAAGGATTGGTTCGGGCAGGTCAAGTGAGCGAGGCCAACACTTTTTCTCAGGCATTTTCATTTGGTGACAGAACTCGTTCATTTATGAAGGTGCAGGATGGCTGTGACTACAAATGTACTTTTTGTACCATTCCTCAGGCCAGAGGCAAAAGCCGCTCTGATACTGTCGAACAAGCAGTGATTAACGCCACTGAAATCGGAGCCAGAGGAGTCCGTGAGATTGTACTGACCGGTGTCAATCTGGGAGACTTCGGAAACGGAACTGCTGTTATTGAAGGCACAAGAGCTAAAAAGGAAGCATTGTTTATTGATTTAATCAAAGAGTTGGATCAGGTAGATAACATAAATCGCTTCAGAATTTCCTCCATTGAACCCAATTTACTTACGGATGAGATTATTGATTTTGTTGCAAATAGTAAGCGCTTTGTACCTCATTTCCATGTGCCCCTTCAGTCGGGAAGCAATAGAATACTAGCATTGATGAGCCGCAGATACAAGAGAGAATGGTATGCCTCGAGGGTCGACCAAATCAAATCTGCTATGCCCCATGCCTGTATCGGAGTCGATGTAATCGTTGGGTTTCCAGGAGAAACCGAGGATGATTTCATGGATACTTTTGAATTTCTGCACGGACTGGATGTCTCTTACTTCCATGTGTTCACCTACTCAGAGAGGGCAAATACTCCTGCAGCTGAAATGAGTGATCCAGTTCCTATGGAGATAAGAAGAGAGCGCAATGAAAGGCTCAGAATTTTATCTGAAAAAAAGAAACGCGCTTTTTATTCTCAATTTACAGGACAAACAAAGCAAGTCTTAGGAGAACAAGGGCCATCCAATGGGGTACTTTCAGGATTTACAGACAATTATCTCAAAGTTGTTTTCGAAGGAGATCCTTTACTGATCAATCAATTAATTGACTTCCAATTAACTGAGCTGGATGAGGAGGGCTTATTCAAAGGGATTCCCAATCACGAGTTGGTGCCAGTTTAAGGTTGAGAGGATTGAGGTTATGGGTGTGAGTAATTTGTGGGGAGTTTGGGAAGATTGAAAAGATTGATGTGAGAGTGTTGGGTGTTGTGTGGGAGTTAGGGAAGATTGAGAGGATTGAAAATCGCGGCAGTTTCAAATCTAAAACCTGAAACTGCTGAAATCTGAAACCTGAAATCCGTATTTGGATTCATTCCAAAGGCATTAACATAAAGCATACATCATCAAATAGCTTCTCTTTGCCCAATACCATTATATTTGTGTCTTACCTAAGAGAAGTACAATTATGTATCCAGATCTTTCCTACATTTTACATGGCATATTTGGCATCGAGCCGGATAATTGGGCATCAGTAATCAAGACCTTTGGCTTGATGCTGGCATTCGCCTTTCTCGCGTCTGCCTGGGTCTTAAGTCAGGAAATGAAAAGACTCACTGCTGCCGGAATTCTGAGGCCTGTGCAGGTAAAAGTCATTGAGGGAGAAGCACCTACGGTTCAGTTTTTACTGGTTCAGGCCATAATAGGATTTATTATTGGATTCAAGGGTTTGTATATTTTTCAAAATTCGGATGCCTTCCTGGCTGATGCTGCAGCTGTTTTATTGTCTACGATGGGATCAACTATAGGTGGAATCCTGGGAGCCATCATTTTTGGAGGTTTACAATATTATTTAAGAAATAAGAAAGCGCTTCCAAAACCCAAAGAAACCATGCAAACAGTGCAACCCTATCAGATGGTAGGAGACATCACGGTCATGGCAGCCATTTCGGGTTTAATTGGAGCCAAGGTTTTTGCCATTTTTGAAAGTGCTGATACCATCAGTAGATTTGTTAAAGATCCGATTGGCCAGCTGTTTTCGGGAACAGGTTTGGCTATTTACGGAGGTTTGATAGTTGCCTTCTTCGTGGTGTTGAGATTTGTAAGAAAGCAGGGATTCCCCGGACTGAATATGATGGATGCAGCAGCTCCCGGGATGATTACCGGTTATGCTGTAGGTCGGATCGGATGCCAGCTTTCCGGAGATGGAGACTGGGGTATAGCAAGCGCAGCAAAGCCGGGGTGGTTAGAGTGGGTTCCTGAAAATCTATGGTCTCAGACTTATCCGCATAATGTACTTAAAGAAGGAGTACCAATGGCAGATTGTGTATGGGATTACTGCACACAATTACCTGTGGCTGTGTATCCTACACCGGTTTATGAGACGATTATGGGCTTCATTATTTTGGGGATCTTGTGGGCAATGAGAAAGCGCGTCAATGCTCCTGGATTCATCTTCTTTTTGTATGCATTCCTTGCCGGTATTGAGCGCTTTTTTGTAGAAAAAATCAGAGTTAATGATACATTTCCTTTTTTGGGAATGGAAGTAACTCAGGCTGAGATTATCTCAGTAGTATTTATGCTATTGGGAATTGCAGGGATGATCTGGACGATGAGGAGGCTGAGGAAAAAAATGTAGGACTTAATTGGCTGAGAGTTCAATGGGTAAGTACTGAATTCTAAATCTTACACGCATGTCTGCTCACTAATTTCCATTCTCCATCTACATTGACATACACCTCTGTATAATTCAATTTTATATCGAGTGGCTTTCCCTCCAATGCCACTTCAAACAAACCGGATCCCTGCACAATTACTGTATTTTCATATTCTCTGGCATCAGCTTTATCTACTGTTACTTTGCGATAGCTTAGCTTTCCGGATTCTAAATTTCCCAACACATCTTCCTTCGTTTCAATCCAACCATTAGAGTGAATATACAATACATCTTTATCCAGTAATGCAGATAATGAATCCAGCTGTTTGCTGCTCATCCATTCGAATTTCTTCTTGTGAAGTGCAAGGACATCTTCTTTTCCTGATTGAGCATGGCAAATTCCTGATATCAAAAAGAAAATTGGAAAGAATAATTTCATGGTTTGTTTAGCATTCATTTCCGCAAATATCATTCTTTATTCATGATTTCATTTTGATGATTGATACTTTCCATGTGCACGGCATTTAGATATCTGGAAATAAACTCTTTGCTCAGCTTTAATTTTTCAGCCTTGGCATAAGCTTCTTCCAATATTTGATTCCATCTGCTTGTTTGAAGAATGGTGACCTGATTGTTCTTTTTATAAATCCCGATTTCCTCTGCTATTTTCATTCGCTGACTCAATAATTGCAGAAGCTCATCATCCAGATGGTTGATTCTTTGACGCAACTGTTCCAATACCGCATGGAATTCTTCAGATACAACATCCTCTTTTCTCCAGATGATTGCATCCAAAAGTGTTGCAACATTCTCAGGAGTAATCTGCTGTTTTGCATCCGTCCAGGCCTGATCCGGATCAATGTGGCTCTCAATCATCAGCCCATCAAAATCGAGATCCACAGCTTTCTGAGCTATTTCCTGCAACAAATCCCGTCTTCCACAGATATGTGAAGGATCATTGATCATCATCAAATCCAGGAATCTTCGCTTCATTTCGATCGCCAGATGCCACATCGGAGCATTCCTGTAGGTGGTATTGCCATAACTGCTGAATCCTCTATGAATCAGTCCTACACTGGCTACATCGCTTTTGCTGATACGCTCTACAGCACCGACCCAAAGATCCAAATCTGCATTGATTGGATTTTTTATGAGCACAGGTATTTTTACTCCTTTCAATGCTGTGGCGATTTCCTGAACACTGAATGGATTGACAGTGGTGCGGGCTCCTACCCAGACAACATCCACATCAAACATCAGGGCATCTTCCACTTGTTTCGCTGTTGCAACCTCCACAGCGGTGGGTAAGCCGGTTTGCTTCTTAGCTTCTTTCAGCCAGGGCAATCCTTTTGCACCAATTCCTTCGAACATGTCCGGACGAGTGCGGGGTTTCCAGATTCCTGCACGAAGTATATCAACTTTGCCTGTTTGTGCCAGCCTGATAGCTGTATTGATGAGTTGATCCTCCGTTTCTGCACTGCAGGGACCACTGATGATGAGAGGTCTTTTTTCCAGGGTTTGATGAATCGAAAGTATATCTTGAGTGGAAGTTTCCATGATGGCAGATATTTTGTGTTAAATAGTTTATATCGTTAAGTGTTCAGACGATTTGAAGTGAAAATCAATTTTGCCTGTCTAGTACTTTCTTAATTTGATTGGATTCTGTGATCAGCTCATGCAGATAGTCCCAATTATCTTTTTCCAGACATGACTTGAATTTCCTGAGTTGACTCATATGTTCGTTAAGTACATCAAGCAGGTAATCCTTATTTTCCCTGAATATGGGTACCCAGGTATCTGGATTACTTTTAGCAAGTCTGACTGCACTTTCAAAGCCGGCGCTGGCTAATTCGAAAATGGCCTTTTCTTCTTTTTCTTTTTCCAAAACTGTATTAGCCAATGCAAATGAAGTGATATGAGCCAGATGGCTCACGTAAGCTGTATGCAGATCATGTTCTTCCGGATTCATAGTGAGAATATGCATTCCCAATGCACTGAAAATTCTGATGGCACTTTGCAGGGCATCCGGATCAGATTTTTCCGCTTCACAAATGATTGCTGCTTTTCCAATAAAGGATTGAGTGGTTGCTGCAGCTGGTCCTGAAAATTCCGTTCCCCACATGGGATGTGCAGCTACAAAACGACCTCGTGCTGGATGCAGTAAAACAGATTGGCATATTCCGGCTTTAGTGGAACCCATGTCTATAATCACTTGCCGATCTGTTTTATTAAGTACATTGGATAAAATACCAGGGATACTGTTGACTGGGGTAGCGATGATGATCAATTGTGAATGGGAAATCGCTTCATCCAGACTTACATATTCATCAATGATTGCAGAATCTAATGCGATTTTTCCATGCTCCTCATTTGCATCCACTCCCAGGACTTGATTTGTCAGACCCAACTCTTTTAATCTTAAAGCTACAGACCCACCAATCAAACCAAGACCTACGACAGTAGTGACTGGCCAAATTTGTGGAAGAATTGAATCATAAGTCATATTGTTCTCTTTCATGACCCTGCTGTTTGAGTTGTTGCAGCAGATTGCTGTGATTTGTACTGTAGGATGCGATCCAGACTTTTTTGCAATCCACTTTCGGATGTACAGAGACTCAGTCGCAGATATTGATTGCCCTGGGAGCCGAAGATACCTCCGGGTGTTAGAAATACTCGGGCTGAACGCAGTATTTCATCGCTGTACTGGTAAGAATCTGCATATTTTTCAGGAATTCGTCCCCATAAAAACATGCCGGTTTGATCTTTTCCAATGTACAATCCAGGGCTTCCATAATGCGATATGCAATTTGTCTGCGCCGCCTGTAAATAACATTTTGTGATTCATACCATGACTTATCCAGTGATAAAGCTGTCGCAGCTGCCAGTTGGACCGGAAGAAACATTCCACTGTCCATATTGCTTTTGAATCTCAACACATTCTCAATATGGAAGGCAGATCCTAATAATGCACCTACTCTCCAACCGGCCATATTGGGACTTTTGCTCAGAGAATTCAGCTCCAAAGCAACATCCATGGCGCCCTCTACAGATAACAAACTGAGTGGATCATCATTCAAAATAAAACTGTAGGGGTTGTCATGAATGATCAGGATATTTTCTTCTTTGGCAAAGCGGATCACTTTTTCAAAAAAATGTCTTGAAGGAGATTGTCCGCTCGGCATATGAGGATAATTGACAAACATTAGTTTCGCACCTGTTCCTTTTAAATTTTCGAGATCGGGCATCCATTTTCCTGATTCCTCTAACCGATATTCACGGACTGTCCCACCCGCCAATTTTACTGCTGCGCTATAGGTTGGGTAACCGGGATTAGGAATCAACACCTCATCTCCCGGATTCAGGTAAGTCATGCAGATATGCATAATGCCTTCTTTCGATCCAATCAGAGGAAGGATTTCAGTGTTAGGATTTATGTCCACATTGTAATGGTCAAAATACCATTTTGCGACAGCATGTCTCAAAATAGGACTGCCCTTGTAGCTTTGATAGGCATGATGATCGGACTTGAGGCTGGTCTGATGAAGGCAATTGATCACATCCGGATGCGGAGGAAGGTCCGGACTACCGATGCCCAAATTAATAATTGAAGGTGCAGCTTCTTGATTGAGTTGTTCTATTTCCCGCAATTTTTGAGAAAAATAATATTCTCCGATACCCTGAAGACGATTAGCAATTTCCATAGCTCAATTTTTTCCGTTTTTGTAAATCCCCAGCACTTTAATCCCTTCTGTGTATGCACTCATTTCTTCCAGTGCTGATTCAAATTGTGAAATGTCATCAAACTCCATATCCACATGAAAACTATAAGTCCATTGATTCTGCGGAATGGGCATGCTTTGCAGTTTACTCAGATTGATCAAATGTTCTGAAATTATAGACAATACCTGAGCAAGAGCGCCTTTCGTATGCGAAGTATAAAAATTCACTGAAGCCTTATTAGCCCCTTCAGAAACATGTGTGCAATCTTTTTTATGAAGTATCAGAAATCGGGTATAATTATTTGCAATACTGTGTATATTTTCGGCCAGAATGTCCAGACCATATAGAGATGCCGCTAATTTACCTGCAATGGCTGCAGCGTGTTTGTGATGATATAGATGAAGATGTTTGGCGCTCAGAGCTGTGTCTTCGGTTTCTACCAATTTCCAACCAGGAGGTGACTCAAGAAAATCGATGCATTGAAGCAAGGCCATAGGGTGGCTGTGTACTTCTCTGATGTCTTCAATCCTTACACCGGGATTGACCAGCAGCTGTTGCTGAATATGCAGATAAATTTCTCCTGTAATCTGCAAATCACTGTTCAGAATCAGATTGTAATTGGGCAGAATACTGCCCGCAATGGAGTTCTCAATAGCCATGACAGCGGCAGAAGTGTTTTCATCCCTGGAAGCATACTTGATCAGCGTTCTGAATGAATCACACGGCATGATATTGATTTCGTTTCCAAAATAGAGCTGAGCTGCTTCCTGGTGGAAAGAACCTTCATATCCCTGAATAGCGATATTATGAATCAATGCTGTCTCGCTTTTATCGGGGGCTGATAGTTTCTTAGAAGAATGAGAAGTTTTCCCTGGCATTTTTTTGTATTTTTTTTGCAAAAAAAAACCCGGTCTGTGGGGACCGGGCTCTGATTTAATCTTGATTCGTTTTGTTTAAATGGCTCAAGTAAAGGACACCCGGTCTACTTTTTGAAAGTAAAAAAAAGAACAGAATGCACAATTATTAGATGCCTGACTTGCCATATGGAGGTAAAATTACTCGTCATTCTGAATTGTACAAATATTTTGCAAAAAAATAACATTTCTTTTTGTTACGAAATTCAGATTAGAATGTCAGGTTTTATATTGCGCCAGTCAAATGTTGTAGTACATTGCCTGTTTCGTCCCTTTAAATTCCATTTCCGTCTTTAAACTCAGGCTTATTGCCTTTGAATAGCACTAAATTGGGTCGTTATCAATTCAGGCACATGAAATCAATTCTACTTATTATACCAATTATCTTAAGTTTCGGCTGGTCCGGGACTATTAAGGCGCAAAATTGCACCTCACTATTTTCGTTTGACATGGTTGGGGTCGATGTAGCTTTTATGGATCAATCCACTACAAGCGGATCTCCGATTGTATCCTGGAATTGGAATTTTGGTGACGGAAGCAACTCGTCTCAACAAAATCCGGTGCATGTATTTCCCGGGCAGGATATATATGAGGTATGCCTGACTATTACGACAGCTAATGGTTGTAATGATGTATTTTGCTTTGACCTGGAGATCTGCCATATGACGGTAACGGTAACGCAAACCGGAGATTGCACTTCAAATGGTGAAATTCCAATTAGAATTTTTATTACTGATATGTATGATAATGCCAGGGACGTCAATGTCTCCATTGATGGAAATCTTGTACCGGGCAGCCCTTTCAGAGTACAGGTTGATGAACCTGTAACCATCAATACATTTGTTCCGGGTGATGGGTTGAACCATGTCATTGCAGTTATTTCTGAGGATGTAGAAGGATGTCAGGTGATACTGGATTTTCTATCGGAAGACTGCACTTCAGATTGCTTTATTTCCGGAATGGCCTTGCAATTTTCTGGTGGAGCAACTCATACAATAAATGTAGGAGGAAACTTTTTTGATCCCGTCAATCAGACAATCCTAATAGGTGATCTGGTCAATTTTCAATTTATAGATGGAGGACATACAACTACCTCTGACGCCACTACAGGACCCGATTCATGGAGTTCAGGAGAACTGGGGTTTGGCGCTACTTATCCGGTATATATTACAAATCCAGGCACCCATCGATATTATTGCCAACCACACGGTGGTCCAAATGGAAGTGGAATGTCGGGGATGATCATAGCAAATTGTCCACCCGGAGGACAAAATCCCGTGCAAGTTTCTTTTAATACTTCCATTGCTAATCCCGCAGGATATAATATCCGTGTGGATGGAGTCAATATTCCGGGTAGTCCTTTTATGTACTCCGGCACAGGCCCTAATAACCAAATAATAACAATCGCAGGGGATGGTATGGAACATACCGTAGAGGTGCAGGATGTAGCGGACCCCACCTGTATCAATACAAGAACATACAATGCTCCGGACTGCGGAGCAGCGCCAGCATGCAGTATCAGCTTTTCGGGTGCCCAATCAGGTGGATGTGCCAACAATCAGGTACCTTATGAATTGAATATAGCTACAATCAATGTCAGTGCACAGGGATTTCAGGTATTGGTAAATGGTGTCATGTTGCCTGGCGGTCCTTTTCCTTATAATGCAGGAGGAAATACTTTATTTACTATCCAATTACCGGGAAATGGACAGTCCCAAACTGTCAGAGTAAGAGACAGTCAGGATGCAAATTGCTTTGCTGAGCAGATGTTCACAACACCCAATTGTAGTGCACCCTGTAATATTTCAAATGTAACTATAAGCAGTGGATCTGCTGTTACGCATACAATCGAAGTACGTGATTTTGATTTTTTCCCTCCTTCCATTCAGATCACTAATGGGGATGTTATTGACTTTTTCTGGACAGGGGTTGTGCCTCACACGAGTACTTCTGATGTAAGTTCAGGTCCAAATACATGGAATTCGGGATTATTGAATCAGGGAGCACACTATATGGTGACTGTTACTGATCCCGGCAACTACGGATATTATTGTGTGCCTCACGGAGCGCCGGGAGGAGTTGGTATGGCTGGAACCATCACGGCAGTTCCACCTTGTAATAATGGACTTGTAAGTGTTTTGGTTACTTTTCAGGCTGCCAATGCAGGTTTTACCGGATTCAATGTATTAGTTGACGGAAATGTAGTCTCAGGCGGACCTTTTCCTTACGATGATAATAATGGCTCGAATAGCATTCCGGTTCTCGTTCCCGGAAATGGAATGTCTCATGTCATCATGATTCAGGATGCAGAGACCAGTACTTGCAGCGCTTCTAATAATATTACTACTCCAGACTGTAATGCTTCATTTTGTGAAATCAGTGTCACTGCTCAGCAAAATGGTACTTGTAATCAGGGGAATGTGAGTGTAAATCTTACGGTTCAGTCCTTAAATGGCGGGAACTCAGGTTTTTCTGTAACATCAAATGGGGTGCCTGTGCAAGGTAGTCCTTTCCAGTATACCGGCAACAATACTGTTGTTCCTGTTACACTGGCAGGAAATGGACAATCATATAATTTAGCTGTGACAGATGTCGCTGATCCATCCTGTACTGCCCAAACCAGCTTTGCGAGTCCGGACTGTAATCTGCCTTGCAGCATCAATAATTTAAGTGTCTCTGCCGGACAGCAAGTGACACATGTTGTAGAAGTAAGAGATTTTGATTTTAGCCCGGCAGCGATTGTAATCAATGTAAATGATATAGTCCGATTTAACTGGACGGGTGCAGTTCCTCATACTTCTACATCAGATCTGGCTTCCGGTCCTAATAGTTGGAGTTCAGGACTTCAGGGTCAGGGATTTCAATATGATGTTACTATCACTGAAATAGGTGTCCATCCCTATTATTGTGCCCCCCACGGAGCACCCGGAGGAGTTGGAATGGCAGGAACCATAACTGCAGCCCCACCATGCAATGATGGCGCGGTCCAGGTTTCTCTTCAGTTTGGATTTGTAAACGGAGGAGCAGGAGGTTATAATGTTTTTGTCGATAGCCAGCTTGTACCGGGAAGCCCATTTGTTTATCCGGCTTCAGGGCAAGTGCAGCAATCTGTCAATGTATCAGAGATGGCCAGAACCATTTAATTGAGGTTAGGGATGTCACCAGTCCGACATGCCAGGCTTCGGTAAATGTAGTGACCCCGGATTGCAATGTTTCTTTTTGCCAGATCAATGTTCAGGCAAATCAAAATGGTACCTGTAATCAGGGCAATGTTCCTGTTAATGTCATGGTTTCAGCCATCAATCCGGGCAATGCAGGATTCACAATTATGGTCGATGGCCAACCTGTCACTGGAAATCCTTTCCAATACCAGGGAGCAAATACAACTGTAAGCATACAAGTAGCAGGCGACGGTGCGTCCCATACAATTGTTGTAAGAGATGTAGCGGACAATTCCTGTACCAATACTGCTCAGGTTATAACAGCAGACTGTAATCTACCTTGTCAAATCAGTAATTTGGCAGTAATTTCAGGTCAATCCGTTACCCATACAGTTCAGGTTAGAGATTTTGATTTCAATCCTCAGCATATTTCCATTAATACAGGTGATGTTATAGATTTCATTTGGACGGGTGTTATAGCTCACACAGCCACAACAGATCTTCCTTCAGGACCGGGAAGCTGGAATTCAGGCTTGCAAGGTCAGGGATTTGAATATTCTGTTACGTTTGAGGAAGCTGGAGTAATTCCTTACTACTGTATTCCACATGGAGCTCCGGGGGGAGTCGGGATGGCAGGAACAGTGAGTGTAAGCCCACCATGTGTGGATGGCTTGGTTCAGGTGAGTACAAGTTTTGATTTTTCAAATCCTGGAGCAGGTGGTTACAGAGTGCTTGTGGATGATGTAGAAATACCTGGAAGCCCCTTTCCATATCCTTCAGGAACTAATGTACAAATTTCTGTGCCAGTTGCCGGTGATGCTCAATCGCACCAAATCAAAATACAGGATGTCTCTCAATCAGGATGCTTTAATACAGCGCTTGTTACAACTCCGGATTGTGATGTTTCACTCTGCCAATTATCAGTAAGTACAGTTGTATCAGGTCCCTGCACGCCTCAGCAAACATTGCCGGTCAATGTAAGTATAAATGCCCTCAATCCTGCCGGTACATCATTCAATATATACTTAAATAATGTTCTCTATACCGGGTCTCCTTTTACTTATGGCTCTCAGGGTGTTACTCAGGTTCCGATTTTAGTCCCGGGCAATGGCCAGACGCATATCATTCGCATCGAAGATTCTGTAGACCCGGCATGTCAGGCACAAGCCAGTTTATCAGTTTCCAATTGCAATGATCCGTGTGTAATGACGAATTTGACGCTATCAACCGGATCACCTGTAGTTCATGTAGTCGGGGTTGAGGATTTCCAGTTTGATCCTCAATTCATTGATATTAACGCCGGTGATACTATCCAATTTTTGTGGACGGGTGTCATTCCACACACTGCTACTTCCTCATCACCCACAGGACCGGGTAGTTTCAATTCCGGACTTCAGGGTCCCGGATTTGTCTATGAAGTTCCATTTCCGGTTCCGGGTGAGTATCCATATTATTGTGAACCACATGGCACTCCTTCAGGCATAGGAATGGCAGGAACCATCACTGTAAATAATAACTGCAACAACAATCAGGTGCAGGTTGCTATAAATTTTCAGGCCAATAATGCTGGTGTGCAGGGGTATTTAATTTTCGTGGACGGTACTCAGGTTTCCGGTCCGCATGCATATGTTTCAGGCCCAAATCAATCTAATACAGTTGCTGTTCCCGGAGATGGTATGATTCATGCAATCGAAATTAGAGACGCTGATTATGCAGATTGTAAAATAATAGGCTCCATCACAACTCCAACTTGTGGAGGGGTAGACGTCTGTGAGATCAATGCATCTGCAACTGTAGGCACTGTCTGTGATGCACAAAATCGGGTACAGGTCACAATAACCATCAATCATCAGCACGTAGGTACTACTGGATTTGATGTGCTTGTGGATGGAGTCACATTTAATGCACAGCCAATCCCTTATTCTTCGGGTAATCAGACCATTCATGTTATTTCACTGGCAGGAACAGGAACCAATAAACAGATTCAAATCCGGGATGCGGATGATGCTTCCTGTAATGATACTTTGCAAATATCACTTCCATCCTGTGGAGTTGCCTGTGCAATAGATCAGTTGGCAGTGAATTCAGGACCGGTGGTTCATGAGGTGCAGGTAAGAGATTTTGACTATTTGCCTCAGAGTGTCCAGGTCCAGTTGGGAGATACAGTAAGATTTATTTGGACAGGGGCAGTTCCACATACAGTCACCTCAGATATTTTGACTGGCCCGGGATCTTATAATTCTGGATTGCTTTCAACGGGTGCAACTTTTGATGTCATACCGGCAACTGCAGGTACACATGGTTATTTCTGCATTCCTCATGGTGGTCCGGGAGGTATAGGAATGGCCGGAAGTATACAAGTTAGTGGAGGTTCTGAATGTGTTGGGGATACAGCTGTGCTTGCCATTCAATTTGCAGTCAGTAATGGCAGTCCTTTAGGATATTGGATTTATCAGGATGGGGTGAAATTAAATGCTCAGCCTATTCTGTATCAAAATCCGATGGGCATTAATCAAACCACAATTAGAGTTATAGGTGACGGAAGTCCGCATTTCCTGACAGTTCAGGATGTAGAATCACCTGGTTGCGCAGCAACTGCATTGTTTGAGACGCCATTATGTGGTGCCGGCTGTGCTGTTCTGGATTTGGATTTGAATACCGGTGAAAATATCATTCACAGAGTTGAAGTCAGAGATTTTGATTACCTGCCGGAAAATATTAATATCAGAACAGGTGAAACGGTGTTGTTTGATTTCACAGGAGTGATTCCACATACAGTGACATCTGATGCACTTCAGGGACCGGATGTATTTAACTCCGGCATTTTGGGACAGGGCGCAAGTTATGAAGTCATTATTCAGCAAGCCGGAGCTCACCCTTACTATTGTATTCCTCATGGAGGTCCCTCAGGAATCGGTATGGCTGGCTCTATACAATCAAATCTATCCTGCGAAAATGGATTGACTGCATTACAGGTAAAATTCAGGGTTACCAACGGAAGCGCGGACGGATACAGAATCTATCTTGATGGCGTATTGCTTCCGGGAAGCCCTTTTATTTACGACGACCGTACCGGTGAAAATGAACGCATGTTGTTTCTGCAAGGAGATGGACAACAGCATATAATCACTATTCAGGACCTGGATAATCCGATTTGTGCAGCCTCAGGTTTTGTGTTTCTACAAAATTGTGAGCTAAATTGTTCATTCAATCAGGTGCAGATTCAAGTGTCTTCAGGTAGAGAACATGAAGTACTTGTACGTGATTTTGATTTCGAACCAATATCGCTTCAAGTAGAACCAGGTGATGTTGTGATATTTAACTGGACCGGGGTAGTGCCTCATACAGTCACTTCAGATAATTCTTCAGGTCCCGGATCATTTAATTCAGGCTTGTTGGGGCAAGGTGCACAATACACTTTACCTGTATTGGATCCCGGGACTATTTCATATTATTGTATCCCTCACGGATCACCGGGTGGAATAGGAATGGCAGGTCTCATTACCAGTACTGCCGCTTGTGATGATGATACACTAAGTATGCAATTGACTTTTCAGACGGCAGTTGGGAAAACCGGTTTCTACCAGATAATGATCAATGGAATGCTATATCCGGGAGGTCCTATTCCTTATAATGCAGACGGAAATCAGTTAACTTTATTTGATATCCCGGGAGATGGCGTTGAACGCACTTTAAGTATTATTGATCTGAGTGATCCTACATGTTTTACTCAGACAACATTTGTATCTCCGGACTGTGATAATCCATGCTTTGAATTAAAAGCAGGCTTCAATTTTGCTGTGGATATCAGCAGCAAGAGTGTGCAATTTACCAACACGAGTACCGGATCTTATGATCAGGTTCAGTGGACCTTTGGTGATGGTGGCCAGTCAAATGGGATATCTCCTAATCACACCTATTCCTCAGATGGAAGCTATGACGTTTGCCTCTTGTTAGAAAATACTGCAAATGGATGTCGGGATACCATTTGCAAAACTGTATTCATTGGTGGTTTTATATGCCAGGCAAATTTTGATTTTGATGGAAAAGGACTTGCAATTGAATTCGAAGACTTATCCATCACAAGTAGTCCGGTTATGCTAAGAACCTGGTCTTTTGGGGATAATAATATTACACTGAATGTCTTAAATCCTTTGCATACTTATGCAGGATTGGGAACTTATGAAGTATGCCTCACAGTGAAAACTGCTGAGTGTGAAAGTACTATTTGCAAGACTATTGATCTGAGCAATCCATGTGTATTATTTCAGCCCGATTTTGAATATGTGCCGGATCAGAATCAGGGATTCCAGTTTGTGGATTTGACGGAAGGTGAACCGGACAATTGGCTATGGGGATTTGGAGACGGAAGCACCAGCAATGAAAAGAATCCTTTCCATAAGTACAATACAGGGGGCAATTATAAAATCTGTCTTTTGGTTCAAAGAGAACAGGATTTCTGCAGCAAGTTCATTTGTAAAGAACTTGAATTAAGCACAGGTATTTTTTCTACAAGAATTGTGAATCACAAACTAAAAGTATTTCCAAATCCTGTATCCGGTGGATTGACAGAGGTCATTTTAGAAGGAATAATGGATTTTGATTTAAACAAAAAAGGGAAATATCTGATGTATGATGCAATGGGGCGCTCAGTGCAATCAGGTGATATTTTGATGGAGAAATCAACATCATTGACATTGCCGGATAAATTGGTGAAGGGTATTTATTTTATGGAATTGAAATTGGGAGAACGGATTTATTATGCGAGCTTTATGTACCAATAGCCTGCTTACATGAATGCTTCCTTTTTTAGTAGTGACAGGAAATCAATCCTTACCTGGATCCTGGTTGTCATCATCCTGGCTGGCGGTTTTTTGGTTTCCCCGCTGGGAAGCTGGCAATCAGGTGTTTCGGGTAATAATTTGGTAGTAGACGCTCTTCCTGATCTCAGCGAGAACAGGCATGTTGTTATATGTAAATTAAATGCTACCAATCCGCGGACTCTGGAAAAGAGTGTGACTATTCCACTAAGCAATTGGCTACTTTCCCAGAAAGGTATCAGTGAAGTTCAGGCACTCACCATGAATGCGAAAGTGTTCTTTTATATCAGCATGGACGAGGGGCCCGATTTTCAAGTCTCATATGATAAACTGGCTGATATTCTGGATCGAATGCCAGCTCAAATTGTACCTGAAGATGCAATTATTGAGGTGGGACCACCTACCAGTTCTGTCCATCAGGCTTTTGGTTTTGTACTCAAACAAGCAGATTCAAGCGGAACATTTATGCCTTTTCTGGATCCTCATGAATTGACGGCTTTACTTAATAAGGAATTCTTACCAGAATTATACAATATCGGGGGTGTTGCGGAGGTTGCGATAGCTGGCGGCTCGGGTACGGAAATTCAAATAATTCCTGACCTGGATGCTATGCGAAGCTGGGGAGTCACATTAGAATCATTTACTGAACAGATCGAAAAATCTTTGGAAGGCAGCTCTTCCGGAGCGGCATCATTTAACGGTATAGAGTACTTTATAGAATGGGATGAAGCCAACAAGGATCCTGGTTTTTTTCGTGAAATGCTTATTCATGGTCACGAAGGAACTACGGCACTTTCGGGCATAGCTGCAGTTCAAACAGGTCCTTCTAACAGAAATAGCCTTTTAATTTTTGAAGGACATGAAACAAGCGGTGCATTTATCAGCATATATCCCGATTCTGATCCATCCTTAGTTTTGACAAAGGTTCAGGAAAGAATTGACAAAGTAATTCAGAAATGGAATCAAGATAACAGGACCGGAGAAGGAGGACTTAGCTCACACGTCTTTTACAATCGAATGGATCTGATTCAAAAGAACATGAGTACTTTAAAGGAAGCATTAATCATGGAATGTCTGATTGCTGTTTTTATTCTGTACTTATTCATGAGTCGGTTTAGAATTGCATTAGTGCTTGCTCTGATGGTTCCGCTTACCATTTCTATGGTTTTTATCATCATGTATTTTACTGGAATCCGGCTGCATATTTTATCAGTTGCGGGTCTTATTTTGGCTATAGGCACTGTCGTAGATTTTGGAATCATTTTTTCACAAAATGTAGAGGAAAAATTAGCACAAAGTGAAAACGCTGATATCAAAGACTCTATAAATCAATCAATGAAAGCTGTGTGGCCTTTATTTATCACTTCAGCTTCGATTGTGATTATAGCCTTCATTCCAGTTTTTTTATTGGAAGGAACGGAAGGCCGAATGTTTGCTCCTTTGGCCTGGACAAAGACTTTGATGATGATTTCAGCACTGGTTCTCACTTTATGGGTTTTACCGACCTTATTGAAAAGCGTATTCAATGCAGTTCTTCCTGCTTATTTCGGTTATGCAATGGCTATTGTAGCTGCCGGAATTCTTACTTATTTAAATACAGCGACGGGCCTGGTTACATTTCTGATGTTGCTTGCTTATTTTTTCTCGGTTAAAAAACCAAAACAGAGAACTATTGTACTACAGGCGGCAGTGCTTATTTTTCTGATTTTTTACAGTCTTTATTGGGCACCATTAGGACATGCTCAATTACCTTTTTTAAATGTTTTATTTGGTACATGTCTGATTGGTGGAATTCTTCTGATCATGCACTTCAATCAGATTTATTATAAGGCAATTTTGGGTTTTCTGATAAGGCACACAATGGTCTATAGTATATTCATTTTTTGTTTTTTCATTGCTGGAATCTGGGCATGGATACGGATTCCAGCTTCTCATTTACCTGTTTTAAATGAAGGAGTGTTTCTTCATATGCCAACGCTCCCTCATGGGTCAGACATTAGTGAGGTTCTGGATTATGGTTTAATGCTGGATTCACTGTACCGATCAGTCCCCGAAGTTTCATCCGCCGTTATAAAGGCAGGTCCGGCAGCTTCCTCGATGGATCCCGCCCCGATATCAATGTTTGAAAACTTTATATCTGTCCGGGAATCAATTGCAAGAGACCTGGATGGGAATCTTATTCCCGCAGTTAAACAAGAAAATACATATACTCCGCTTGATTCAGCAGGCCCCCTGGATAGACTATACAGAAGATCACTTCCTGCCTGGCGCCCTGAGATTGTGGATTCTGAAGACTTATGGAATCAGATATCTGAAAAATCTCATATTGGAGGACTCTCTCATGCTCCAGGCTTGCAACCTGTACATGCAAGAATGATTATGCAGGAGACAAGTATTCAATCTCCCTATTTCGTGAAAATTTCAGGAGCAATCAACAAGTATTGGATAGCGTATCTGAATCTGTTATTCAATTGTTACAATCAATGGAAAAAATAGATCAGTATTCTATCTTTTATGATAAACCAACTGCTGCTGATTATTTAAGCATATTACCTGATAATGAAAAAATGAAACAGGCAGGCATATCTCAGGTTCATTTGTCACATCATTTATCCCATGCCTTTCAGGTACATTCCCATTCCGGACAATCCATAGGAAGCGAAGACAATCCTGTAAGAATATTTTTGGGTGAAGCATATTCAAATGATCCGCAGTCTATCTTAAGCATACCTGTAACTAATCCTGAAGGTGAGACTTATACATTAGGAGATTTGATTGATATTGAATTTGAAAGCGGACCGGGTATGCTACGTCATGAACAGGGTGAACTATTTTCCGCCGTTACTTTTCTGGTAAGGTCCGGACAGGAATCTCAAAGGATCCTGCGTAAAATTAGCTCTTCTTTAAATCAATTGCCGGTGAATGCGGGAGTGAGTGTTACACTAGCGGGTGAATATGAGGCAATCAGAAAGTCTTCTCAAAGGAATTTGTTTTTATTGACTTTGACTTTATGCATCATTGCTTTGATTCTTTTCTGGAGACTTCGCTCAGGGATGTTGTCAGGAATTGTATTAATGAGTGTAGCCGCAACATTAAGTGCCGGGATAATACTGTATTTTATAGCTGGAACTGAATGGACCAGAGCATTGTTTTTGCATGAGAACCTGAGCCTGCATACCGGTGCATGGATAGGGTTCATTGCATTGGCAGGATTGTCTGTTCAGGAGAGCCTGATCATGTTGTCAAATATAAAAGAGGAAATTTCCAGGGGTCAAAACCTGGAAGAACAAATTAAAATTGCCGGATCCAGAAGAATCGGAGCTGCAATGCTGACAATTGGAACAACATTATTAGCCTTACTCCCTATTGTCACAGGAAAAAGCTCAGGTCATGAATTGCTGGTGCCTTTAGTTGTGCCAATTGTTGGGGGCTTATTTTTTCAATTAATGGGAGTTTATATGACACCGATATTAGCCATGCGATATTATTCAAAGAAACTTAAATGAGTATGAGCAGATATTTATGGATAGGATTGATTTTAGTAATAACTATTCTTAGTTATTTTCTTGGAAGGTTCTCTTCAAAGCAGGAAGCAGCTCTGACTAAGACTTCTGAAAGCGCTGACTGTGCTGATGAAGCTAAATCTTTAGTTACCCGATATCAGTGTGGCATGCATACACATATTCATAGTAAGGAAGCAGGCCCTTGTCCAATTTGCGGAATGAAAATGGTGGCCCTCATCGATGAAGGAACTGCTTTCAATCCTGATCTGATAGCAATTCGGGATAATGATCCAGTCAGAGATTATATTAAAACAATGAGAGTTGGCCAGGCATCTGATAATGGCAGCGGATCAGTTTATAGAGGAGTTTATGGTTATGATGAATCAGCTACTTTTCTTCAGATGGCACATATTCCAGGAACGCTGGAAGCAATGTATATAACTCATGAAGGTCAGTATGTAAAACAGGGCCAGAAAATAGGTACTGTATACTCAAAAGAATTCATAGCTGTACTGGAGGCACTTGAGTTTAATAAAAAATCAGATGCAGTCATGCGGGCCTCTATGAATAACCTTAGGGAGTGGAAAGTAAGTGCAGCTACATTGAAGTCGTTTAATATGAATGGTGATTACAGAAAACCTGTTGATATCTATGCGGACCGCAGTGGTATAGTTACAAAAATACATTCACGAAGCGGAAGTCATGCAGCTTCTCACAGCGGAGCAACTATGGCTTTGTATGAAATCAATGAATCTTCCAGAGGATGGTTACGGGTAAAATATTTACCTAATAATCGATTTCCTCACAGACCCGGATCTACTGTCAAGCTTACAATCAATGGGGCAAAACCTGTAGTAGTGTCAGGCAGAATCATCAGTGCCGACCTTCCATCCCATATTTTTCATGGGAATAGCGAAGCCCTTATTGAAATTTCTAACCCCGCAAAAAAATTATTGGTGGGGGCCAATTATGATTGCACTATTTCCGGAACCACGAAGACTTCAGGAATTTGGATTCCTGCCAGTTCTATACTTTGGTCAGGTAAAGAGGCAATAGTTTATGTCAGAGACACTAGCTACCGACAGCCGGTTTATCAGATGAGAACGATTGAAACAAGTGCTTATCAGGATGAGGGTTACCTGGTCTTAAATGGTGTTTCTGCTGGTGAAGAAATAGTAGTCAATGGTGCATTCAAACTGGATGCTACTGCCCGTATCAGTGGTAAGTATCACAGAGGACTTCAGCCTAAGCCAGAGCAACCTGCTGCTATGTTGCAAGAATAATCAACAGAATTTTTCTTTAATGAATACCTGAAACTTTCGCCGGTAAGTTATTTAAATTCACCGGCTGATTGGCTATTCAAATCTCCTATATAACTCTTTTGCAAAACCCTGATTAACAATACCTTATCCAAATCGAAAATCAAGTCATTTCTTCACAAAATCAACCTTAAATCCCCCGGCTGTTCAATCTGAAATCTGAAGTCTGAAATTCAGGCCCCATATAAAGTTGTTAATCCAGCATCCAATTTTAGGGAACGGGTGACATTGAAACCTGAAAACTGACTGAAACCTGAAATCAGCCCGCTGTTATCTTCGAATAAATTCCTTGTCGCGGTGAAATCTTCAGGCCCCGCCGCATTATCTCCCTTTTAGAGACTTCAAACCAAATTGCGGGTACTTTAATTTACTTCTTCTTCAATATCTGATATTCAAAATTACCCAGACTCACTGTGCTTGTTAATGTTACATTTTGCCCATTTCGAAGATTGGTCCATTCTGTATTCTTAAGAGCCTCAGGCAGCGAATAGCTGACAACTCTGTTCCTAACATTTGCTATCAGGACAATCTCTTCAGTCCCTTGTTTGCGACTGAAATTCACAATATCTGTGTTTGAGTAGTTTTGAATTGTACCTCCCCGCAAGGCCGGAGATTCGGTATATATTTTCATAATTTCTTTATAGGCCTGCAATGTGGCCGGATTTTGATTCCATTGTATAGCGGATCTGGTAAAGAAAGGCAAAGGTGTTGCTCTTCCGACTTCCTGACTTCCATAAATCAGGGGAACACCCCCCATATAAGCCATGACAACAAATGCTGTAATGGAGCCATTTTGCCCTCCGAATAACTGTACAGGAGTGGCATCCCAGGCTGATTCATCATGGTTGGTAGTGAATCTGAGATAATGCTTTCCTGCAGGAGCATTTGTGTATTCTGATTGATGGGATGCAAATAATAGGGCAGCACTTTGACCGCTATATACTGATTTCAATTTTGAATAAAAATCCCATGAAAAAACCATATGAAATCCGGCTGAAAAATGATCGTTTCTTTCACCTTCTGCAAACCATATAATGTTCCTGTTTGGAATTTTCTTAATGCTGTCAATAGCTTGTTTCCAGAAACTTTGAGGTACATAATCCGCGGCATCACATCGAAAACCATCTACATTGGCTTTTTTGATCCAATATTTCATATCCTCTATCATCTCCAGTTTCATCTCTCCATTGGTAAAATTCAAATCTGCAACATCCATCCAATTAGTTCCTGGTGGATGCACAATCTCGCCATTAACCTGAGTGTACCAGGCTTTATTTACTATCCAGGGATGATCCCAGGCAGTATGATTGGCTACCCAGTCCAGAATGACAGCCATACCTTTGGAATGTGCAGAGCTTACCAATGTTCTCAAATCTTCAATGGTACCAAATTCAGGATTCACTCCCTTATAATCGGCAATACTGTAAGGAGAATTGACGGAATTAATCTTGCCTATGGGATAAATTGGCATTAACCAGATGACATTTACACCCAATGCACGAATGGAATCCAACCTGTCTGTCACTCCTTGTAAATTTCCTGCCTGAGAAAATGCTCTGATATTAACTTCATACATGACAATGTCCTTGGTCTCCGGTACCATATCAAAACCGGGAGCAATAAATGAGGTGTCTTCTACATTGGGATCAGGATCAACCGGGTCAGGGTTTTCTTTTCTGCATGAACTACTTGTCCACAATAAAGCTGCAACAAGAATAACCAGGGTGTTCCTGAATAAAATCAAAGGTAATTTCATAGTGGTCAATTGAAAAGTGAATGACTAGACATTGTAAATCTATACAAATTTGTATATATCCCCTGTGGTTAACGGAAATCACTTTTTTCTCAACTCAAATGGATTGAATAGTGTTGTATTCCCAATCATATTTTTTGAAGCATTTTTAATCCCTTACCCTATGGATAAGCTGAATGCTATAAAAATGAATACTTCCAAACAAAGATTTGAGATTCAGATTGAAGAAGAATTTGGATATATAGACTACAGGTTTTATAAAGGAAATCTGGCTTTTATGCATACTTTTATACCTGAAGCTGAAAGAGGAAAAGGAACTGCTGCAGCTCTGGCAAAATTTGGATTGGAATATGCTAAAAAAGAGAAGTTGAATATTATGCTGTATTGCCCATTTATTGCTTCTTTTGTTAAGAGACATCCTGAATACAATGATCTGATCAAGCGGGAATAACACTCCGGTAATTAAATAGAAGTAAAATGGAAAATTACGATACACTGGTAGAAGCCCTTCAAGGACTAAAAGCTCAGGGCTATATAGAAGATTTCAATCTGAAATCACATTGCCTGGAATGTCAGAACGGAGCTTTTGAGATTCATACGGATGAATTTCAAATTGATAAATTTTTCCGTTTTGAAGGTTTTACCGACCCTTCAGATCAATCTATTATTTATGCAATTTCATCGGATAAACATCATCTGAAAGGAACACTGGTAAATGCATATGGAATCTACAGTGAAGATATGAGTGATGAAATGCTGGAAAAATTGAAGTAACTATTTTATAATTGCCACTTCTCCCTGAAGCTGCTGGATAGTGCCATTTTTCATTTCCAACTCCATACTTCAAAACTAATCACCTGAAGATTCTGAGCAATTCATTTAAAATTATCCATCCAAATAGTAAGCAAAAACAGAAAAGGAGGGGTTATTAGCCCCTCCTTTCTCAATTTTATTTAAAACTAATTGCAATCAATTAGAGATCACCTTAAAATAATATTTGTTTGCCGCTTATGGATTATATATTAAACTACCATTAATATTCCCGGGAGCAGGAAGATACCAATCCTGAGCCTGCGAACCTCCCGACTGAGCCCATATTGCAAAATTAGGATATGCCTGAGTGATGTCCGCTTTCTCAATTGGATAACTGAAATTGGATGGTATATAAATTGCCCATGGAAGGTTATTTCGGGAAATGTAAAACTGACCAGCAGAAGGGTTACTATTATCCTGTCCTGTTCCGAAAAGTCCGCTGTCAACCAGATCTGTCGGGGTTTTTCCCGGAAGGTGAATCTCATGACCTCTTCCTTTATTGACTATCCAAATGAATGGATTGTATACGCCTAATCCAACACTTCCCAGAGTTACAGGAGTTGTCAATACAACAGATACGTTATATAATACAGCAGGAACAGAAGCTTCGCCATTTTCAGTATTCCATTTAGCCAATTCAGATTTTGAGTTTTCGAAGACGACAATGATTGCTTTGGATTGGCCTGCTTCAAGGGTGGCACCGGTGACTGAAGCTATATTCGCACGTGAAACTGGAAATTCTACTCCAAATCCGGCACCTGTGGAACCTCCTGCTGCTTTAAGAACATAAGTTGCATTGATTCTGGTCACAAGATTTTGACCATTAGTCACTAATTGATATCTGAAATCAATAACCACATCATTCATATCAAAGTCACCAAGACCAGGCCATAAATCTTCAAATACCACAGTATGAGATCCTGTCTGAGATGGGAAATAAGTACCAAAAGCTCCATTTGGGTCATCCGGAAAATCATCATCATCGTCAGGTATATTGTCTCCGTCTCCATCACTTCCTGGTTGTATTCCATTTCCTTCTGCAAAACATGAATTGCTTGCTATATACAAATTGCAACCCAGGGTTGCACCTGATCCAATCGTTCCATTATTTGTTTCAATACCATTTACATCACAAAATTGAATACTTCCTGTCACAGATCCGCCACTATTGATAACGGTACTTTGTGTAACCTTTACAAGAGAAGTTGCACCATTACCATTGATAGATCCGCTATTTATTCTTATGTCTTTTGTGGAAAGGAAAGCCCCATTGTGAAGTTTAATATAATTATTTCCACTAACCTGAGCAGTGAACTCCTGATTACATTTAATGTATCCGTGATTATTTAATTTCCCATTCGCAGTGAAGCCTGTATTTGCAGTGATTCGACAATAGTTAGACAACAATCCGTTACTATTCAATTGAACTCTTTGATTCACAGTTACTGTTCCACGATTGATGGATTCAGTACTTCCGCTAATATTCCATTGATTAGAAACATTCAGAATATTTTCATTTATAATATTACCGTTGCTATTGACATTCAAATCTCCATTAACATTTACCGTACCATAATTTGTTACAGTTCCATTGAAAGAGAGGTTATTGAATGTAGCAGTGCCCGTATTTGTAACAATCAATTGAGCGTTATTACCATTAATATTGAGATTGCTGATATTGGCATTACCACAAATTCTTACTTTGCCATTACCACTTATAGTAATGTTACCTGAAAAGGTACCGGTAATACAAGTCACTCCATTATTGGCATTTACGTTCTGATTCGTGCCGTTATTGATAGTTGTATTACAGCCTGAATTGCAATCAGGAGATGGATTTCTGGTTTCAATGTTTCCACCGAAATTTTCAAAACTCAAATCAATTCTATTGCCAGAAATATTTGCTTTCTTAATCGTAAGGGATCCATCAGGCGCTTTTTTAGACACATAAATGTCTTTATTAATATTTGACAGGTCCAGTCTTCCACTGAAAGGTGCAGAAATTGTTCCTGCGCCTTTTGCAATTATAGCAGCACCCCCATCAGCAGGGTTGCCTTCATAGATCGTAATAATGTGTGACTGACTCTGGAATCGGTCATCAATTACTGCAATGCTAAAGGTGATGTTACGGGAAGTTTCGTAGTTGAAACCCAGGGGAACAGACATGTCTGTTGCTTTATTGACTAGTCCGGGTTCGTTGTTTTTGTTGCAGGCAGCAAAAATCAGCAGCATAACTGCAAAGGAGATTAAAGATCGCATTTTAAGGTTTATATTAATTCAGTAATTAAATACGCAACAAAGATACGCAAATACCTTGCCCCAAATATGTAACTAACTTTTAAACAAGGACAAATATCTATTGAGCTACACTTTTATCTGTGTGAACTCTCTAAAAATTGTACCTTTGGACTCCCAGATTAAAGAAAATTGATGAGTGCTTTTGTAGTATCCGCGAGAAAATATCGTCCACAAAAATTCGAAGAAGTTGTAGGTCAGGAACATGTGTCCCAGACTTTGAAGAATGCTTTGAAGACAGAACATCTTGCACATGCCTTCCTTTTTTGTGGCCCCAGAGGTGTCGGAAAGACCACTTGCGCAAGGATTTTGGCGATGGTCATTAATTGTGAAAACAAATCAACTGATTTTGAACCTTGCGGAACCTGTTTATCCTGTGTGGCCTTCCAACATACAGCCTCCTTTAATATTGTAGAACTGGACGCCGCCTCTCATAACTCCGTGGATCATATCCGATCGCTTGTAGAGCAGGTAAGAATCCCTCCGCAAGGCGGAAACTATAAAGTCTTCATCATAGATGAGGTACACATGCTTTCTACCGCTGCTTTCAATGCATTTTTGAAAACCCTGGAGGAGCCACCACCATATGCCATCTTTATTCTTGCAACTACGGAGAAGCATAAAATTCTTCCAACGATTCTTTCACGATGTCAGATTTATGATTTTCGGAGAATATCTGTTCCACAGATGGTCAGTCATCTGAAGAGCATTGCAGACAAGGAATCCATTATAGCTGAAGAAACTGCTCTGCATATGATTGCTCAAAAAGCGGATGGTGCATTGAGAGATGCATTATCATTATTTGACAGGCTGGTCAGTGGCGGAAGAGGACAACTGACCTACCAGCAGGTAATCAGCAATCTCAATATCCTCGATTATGAGATATATCTCAAGCTGACAGAAGCTTTGCTTACTGAAAATATGCCCGCAGTACTCACATTGTTTCACGATGTAATTCAGAAAGGCTTCGAACCGGATATTTTTCTTGCTGGGCTGACAGATCACTTCAGAAATCTTCTTGTTTGTAAAAATCAGGAGACAATTGCTTTGCTGGACCTTACAGATACTGTAAAAGACAAATATTTGGAACATGCATACATGATTCCAATTTCATATCTGGTATCCGCTCTTGACTTGCTGAATGAATGCGATGTGCATTACAAAACAGCCAGAAACAAGAGGCTGCACATGGAGATGACGCTGATCAAACTAACCTACCTTAACAGAGTACTTCAGCGCGATCTCCACCCGGAATCCGACGAAAAAAAAAATTTTGATATCTACGCCCCGGGAAAATTAGAAGTTTCCTCTCTAAATCAAGAAAAGATTCAGGATAACATCATCCATACAGCAACTCAGGTGAACCAACCCACCCAGAATGCTGAACCTGACAAACCTGTAGCACCAATATCTTCAGGACTTAAGAAAAAAAATCTGATAGGCCCTTCCCTCAATCATAAGGATGATATTGTTGCACAGGTGAAAGCTGAATCACATAAACAAAATGGATTAAAAACCATCTTCACTATTGAGGAGATATCTGTGTTTTGGAGGGCATACGCAGCAGATAGTGTTTCTAATTCTGTGCGAAGTGTAATGGAATTAGCCAGACTCGAGATGGGAGAAGGTGTCCTGAGAGCCTTTATTGGTTCTAATTTTGGAAAAAATATTTTGCTCCAGGAAACTGCCATTATAGATAAGATGCGGGCTGAGCTGAATTTGCCGAGATTGGCATTTGATGTGGTCATTGACCCTGAAATGGGTCAGGAAGAACCTCAGCAAAGCAGACCTCAGACTGCTCAGGAGAAGTATGATTATCTTGTGCAAATCAATCCTGTGGTGAGCAAACTTGTCAAAGAACTGAATCTGAAACCGGAAGAGTAATATGCTATATCCATTACTGATCAAACCACTTCTTTTTTCTTTTTCTCCCGAGAAAGCTCATAAACTGGCCATTGATGCTGCGCGGTTGGGATTAGCTATGCCATTACTGGGAAGTCTGATGAAAGATAATTATGGGAGATTCAGTAAAGATGACATCCATACCATCATGGGGCTTAGCTTCAAAAACAGAGTAGGCCTGGCTGCCGGATTTGATAAAGACGGCAAATATCTGGATGTGATGCAATGTATGGGTTTTGGGCACATAGAAGTAGGAACAGTAACTCCCAAACCACAAAAGGGAAATCCACAGCCCCGATTATTCCGCTTACCACAGGATGAAGCTTTGATCAACAGAATGGGATTCAATAATGACGGTGTGAGAGCTCTGGTACGGAGATTGGAGCATATGGAGGAAAGAGATTTTATTTTGGGAGGAAATATTGGAAAAAATAAGGATACTTCAAATATAGAAGCTGTCAAAGACTACCTGAGCAATCTAAAGCAATTGCATCATTTAGTAGACTATTTTGTTGTGAACATCAGCTCTCCCAATACGCCGGGTCTCAGAGATCTTCAGGAAAAAGAGCCTTTGCGAAAATTGCTTTCTGAGCTTCAGTCAGCGAATCACGGATTTCTGCAACACAAGCCCATCCTGTTGAAAATCGCACCGGATTTGAATGATCAACAGCTTGCAGATATTGCTGAGATAGTTAATGAGACCCGGCTGAATGGTGTTATTGCTACCAACACAACAGTAGACAGGTCAAGGCTAAAAACTGATCCTGCCACTTTGCAGGAAATAGGTGCCGGTGGTTTGAGCGGACGACCACTGCGAGCAGAATCACTTCAAATTCTAAAAAAGACAAGATCTTATCTCGGATCTGACAAAGTAATTATCGGAGTAGGGGGCATCCTTTCAGCAGGAGATGCCGCAGAAAAAATAGAATCTGGGGCAGATCTCGTGCAGATTTATACAGGATTTATCTATCGTGGCCCTGGTTTTGTAAGGCAAATCAACAAGCAACTTTCCAGATTAAAGCAGACCCGCTGAACATATTACAAGTAAATGCTATGGTATCATTTTTGGTATTAAAAGTGAATTACTACGAATATAAAACTAAAGGGGTGTGAAAGTGATCGATCAAAATTCAAAATTGTTCTACAGGGATGTCCGATTCTGGCTGGTTATCCTGTCCTTGGTCGCATTTGTGGTGATTGTGCTGAGGTATCCTGTGTGAGATGAATATGCAACTTCAATTTATTTAAATACATGAAACTTGCATTTTCCCAAACTGAATTTTTTCCACCCAAAGAATATTATATTCAAACACATTAAACTGACCTGCTTAATTGTTTAATTCGAAGTGGTACCAGAAGTAAGAAATTCAGAAACAATATGAAATCCCATTTGATCCGGAATTCCATTTAATCTGAAGCATGTACAATAAAATGTTTCCATTTTGTGTATTTTTATTTCAACATGTTTTCATTATCAGGTTATTGCTCATTCTTTTTATTGATTCTGATATCTGGTATTCTTTCGCCTCTGAATGCCCAGACCGGGGCATGGGAGGTATTGTGTGATACAGTTGCTGGTAATTATGGGTATTCTTATAAAGATGTGTATCAGGACGGAGATATTTTATCTGTAGAGTCCCGAGGCGCCGGAAATCAGTTCAGATGCACGAGAATGAGTGCTGACATGACAGCTCAACGATGGAGCTTTGAGTATAAATTCGACAGCTTATTGGTATCCAATGCTTCATTCATGTTCACAGTAGCTAATATATTTGTGACTCAATTTTTTATTGATTCAAAAGATCAGGTATGGGTTCAGGTGAGAATGGACCACTCAGCCATTTTTAATCATGTATATATAATCTGTATTGGGCCACAAGGAGAACTGATTTCAACTTGCAGACTGGATCTGGATGGTATCAAGTGGGATTTTCACGAGAGAATAACTTTTCAGGAAACCAGTGATGGTGTTTTCTTCTATGATGCATCCGGAGGCAGAAGAAGCTCCGAAGATTCAATTCTACTGGGAGGATTTAAGATAAATGCTTCCTTAGAATTGCAGCTGGAATCAGTTTTGAATATTCAAAATTCGGATTATCGAAATGCATATCTGCAGGTTAAACCCCGAAAGTCAAATTTGCTCTTATATGATTTTGGCTGGGCTTCGACTTTCCACTTTGCAATTATTGATCAACAGAAGAATTCAATGAACGCATGGAAATTTACCACACCAGGTTCCGGTTTTTATATTCTGCAGAATGGTGGAGCGATAGCACTTTGGTAATGATCTTTTCAGATTCTCAACTTTCACCTATAACTAATGACCTGAATGTAATTGTATGTATGGTGGATGTCCAGGGGAAAGTACTGTGGAGTAAGAAATTGGTAAATGTTGCGATTTTGAAATGGGGAGAATACTCTCATGAAGAGCGTTTGCAGGATAGCATTACACAATCACTTTATATCCCTGTGAGTTCCACAGATCAGCCCACGAGTGGATTTGTAAAATTGGATGCCCGAAATGGAGCATTTTTGGACCAATTTTTTTGGCAAAATCCTGAATATATCCAACAGCAATCTCTTGTTCAATTCATTGGAAATCAATTTCATGTGCAAATGGTTGATGGAACGCTGCGGAATACAAGCAATGTCTCTACGACCTATTTAATTAATAAGCCGGAAGTCATTGAATCCTGCTTTAGGGTAGAGCATTGCAGTATTTCCAGTCTTCCTGCCATTGTAGAATTAGAGTCTGTAGTTGTTCCGATTTTTGATTTGAATCATAATTATAGCCATCGTCCCGGCCAGGCTCTTTATTATGAAATTTCCCCAACCCAGATTGCAGTTACTCCTAAGTGCGAAATGATACAATCACTGGAGGATATCCTTTGGTTAGCAGATCAGACAGCATATTGTCCTCAGGATACGCTGGGAATTGTTCTCAATAATATTGGTTTCAATACTGAAATTAAGTGGAGCTTAAATGGAATTTCTTTAAATCCGATTTCTTTAAATCAGGATACTTTTTTTCTCGCTGGTAGCTTCAGTCAAAATGATGAGCTTCTTTTAAAATTGCGAAGGCTTGGATGTACCTGGGATCAAAGAATTACAATACCCATCATAGAGCCGCCATTATTGGATTTTCCACATGATACTTCATTTTGTTCCGGAAATAATCTGACTTTGATGCTTCCGAATATGTTAGATTATGTCGTCAGCTGGTCTGAAGGATCAGGAACGATAATCGCTGATAAAGCAGGTGAATATATTTATTTCCTGATCCATGATCCTCTGGGCTGCAAGTTTTCAGGAAGCATTACTGTAAGAGAAGACCGGATTCCGGAAAATATTTTGAATGGATCACAAAATTTATGTGAAGAAGACTTGAGAAAATTAATTGAGGTCAATTTTGAGGACGAATTTGATATGGCATATTGGCTGGAATTCCCCGAATTATTATACGACCAGATAGATGTGAAGGAAGAAGGTATTTACAATTTGGTGTTAAGAGCAGGCGCATGTAGGGACACCTTCCAAACAGAGGTATTATTTGTCCAATGTTCAATTTGTTCTTATTATATTCCTGGTGCCTTCTCTCCAAATGCTGATGGAATCAACGATCAATGGACCCTTATATATCCCTGCGATGAACCAGTCACCGGATTTCATTTGAAATTATTTGACCGTTGGGGCAGCAAAGTGTTTGAATCTAATGATATCCACCAAAGCTGGGATGGCACTTTTAGGAATACAGATGTAAGCGCAG
The DNA here is from genome assembly GCA_016706365.1 of Saprospiraceae bacterium. Classification (GTDB taxonomy): domain Bacteria; phylum Bacteroidota; class Bacteroidia; order Chitinophagales; family Saprospiraceae; genus SLDF01. Next base: position 78,498 of record JADJJU010000008.1, on the reverse strand, counting down.
GAGTATACATCTATATGCTTGAAGTTCAAGCAGAAGTCAATGGACAGATTGTGACATCCAACAAAAATGGAACTGTAACACTGTTGCGATGAATACAAATTGTCTACAGCATAATCTTCAGACTCATATCCAATGAACCTGCGGAGTGAGTTAATGCACCCACAGAAATAAAATCAACTCCTGTATCTGCTACTTTTCGAACATTGGCAAGTTTAATTCCCCCGGAAGCTTCAGTTTCATACCGATTGTTGATGATGGCAACTGCTTCTGTCAGTATTGGCAACTCAAAATTGTCCAGCATCAATCTGTCAAATCCTCCAACTTCGAGTGCTTCATATAATTCTACCAGATTTCGGATCTCAAGTGTGATTTTCAAGTTGAGATTATTCTCTGCAAGGTAAGTTTTTACCCTTTCAAGGGCAGTACGAATCCCTCCGCTCACATCTACATGATTGTCCTTGATCATAATCATATCATACAATCCAAAGCGGTAATTGCTGGCGCCACCGATTTTCACTGCCCATTTTTCCAGCATACGGATTAATGGGGTTGTTTTGCGGGTATCCAGAATGGTGGCTTTTGTACCTTCCACTTCTATATCGAACCTGCTTGCAAGAGTCGCTATGGCACTCATACGCTGCATACAGTTGAGAACAAGACGCTCTGCCCGCAGTAATGCTCTTGTATTACATGTTACCTCAAATACCTCCTCACCATATTCTACATCAGTACCATCTTCGATATGAATCTTAATTTGAGCAGAAGGATCAAGACTCAGGAATATTTTTTGAGCCAGCTCTACTCCGGCGACCATTCCATGATCTTTGAAAATCAATCTGGCTGTAGCTCTTGCATTTTCATCGATACAAGCATTGGAAGTATGATCTCCATCGCCGGTATCTTCTGCCAGGGCTTCCGAAATAAAAGAATCAATCCAATCGTAGTCCGGTATATTCATCTGCGAAAATTTCTGTGTGATTTAAAACATTAATCCCAATTTGATCCCAATTGTTGTCATTGAGTTTTTGGCGTTATTGTCAATTCTAATAAAATCCGGGCCGGAACCGACAGAGCGGAAACCATGATTCCGAATCATATCTGAGAAATTATATGCCAAATGTAATCCCATATTAAATTCTGAAAATCCCAGGTCATAAGCAAAGCCAAGCGTGGTTCCCAGTCCAAAATTAATCAATCGAATCTCTTCTTTGATAAATTCACCTTTTACATCAATTCCTGTCCCCTTAATATCTCCTCTTGACCTAATGACCAGATTGGTGGTGAAAATAGGTAATTCAGCAAAATATCTCCTTTTTTGTCTATCAGAAGTATAAAATTTCAGTCCAATCGGAAATTCAAGAACACTCAAATGGTATCTTAATACCACACCATCGGGAAGAGGCTTTGGATTGTTTGCCTGATTATATAAAGGATCACTCAACCGTGCTTCAGGCCAGTAATTTCCTCCTGTTGTATGCTGTTGTCCGCCCCCCTGATTACCCAAAAATCCGACGCCTACCGTAGCATAGATTGATCTCACCTGACTCAAGGCAACTTCTGCCTGTACACCTAAACCCCAACCTAAATTAGTCCCACTCGCGCTGATATCACTGTCATTTGAACGCATGATTGTAAAAGTAGGCGCCTTTACCATGATACCAAATCTGGTGGTATTAAATGTTTGCGCATTGATACTAGTTGTAATACAAGCACAAACTATGATGCTGTAAATAATTTTTCTCATGATATTCGTGTTTTATTTCGTGCTAAAAATACTAAATGTAATAATGAATAAAGATAAGCCTTTTAAACTGAGCCGTTTTTTAATATACGTGTTGTGTTCAACTATATGTCTCAGCCTTGTGTATTCCTGCTCTGATGACAAGCCTGTTCCTGATACTGATCATATCAATGCTGACATTAAGTTATTGCGGTTTGAACAAGATTATCGGAATGTAAATCTGGAAAATTGGGATGAGAGTTGGGCAAATCTTGAGAAAAAGTATCCCGGCTTTCTTCAGGTGTATTTCAGCAGAATCATGGCTGACATTCCGGTACCTGAAGATTCTATTAAATCATATGCATATGAAATAGCTGAGCAGCAATTTTTGAATCCGCTTCATGATAGTGTCATGCTCATATTCCCGGATCTAAAGCCTTATATGGATGAACTGGAACCGGCATTAAAACTATACAGACATTATACCGGAGATAATCAGCCAAAGGTTCTGGTAAGTTTTATCTCTGAATTTGGTGTGGGTGCAGCTACCATTGGCAATGATACGCTGGGAATCGGGCTGGATATGTTTATGGGTTCTGAGTTCAGTGCATATGACCCAAATTTGTTCCCGGCATTTATCAGCAGGCATATGAGACCTGACAAGATTGTTCCCAATCTCATAAAAGCCATGGGTTATGATCTGGTTGGTGAACCCTCCGGAATCCGAATGCTGGATGTCATGATACAGCAGGGGAAGGTCCTGTATCTGATGGATTTGGTTTTGCCGGCGACGCCTGATTCAGTGAAAATTGATTACACAACAGAACAATGGCAGTGGGTGGAAGATAATGAAACACAGATCTGGTCGCATTTTCTAAGTCAGGAATTACTATATAATACCAACCGCCAGGATATCCAGAAACTTATAGGACCCAGCCCCAATGCACCAAATATGCCTGCCGAAGCTCCCGGACAGACTGCGACCTGGACAGGCTGGCAAATCATCCGCCGCTATATGGAGAAGCATCCGGAAATCACCATCCCTGAGCTCATGGCAGACAAGGATGCACAAGCCATTTTGGAGAAATCGAAGTATCGTCCGAGATAAATGCAAGCTGTTAGCTTTTGGCTATTTGCAGTTGGCGAACAGCCGGGAAGAAGGCCTCTGGCAACTAGCTTCTGGCCTCTGGCTGAACAGCCGCTTGGTACATTTCCATGGGATGCGCTGCCTGGATTTTCTCGTAGGGGCGCACGGCCGTGCGCCCCTACGAGAAAATCTTACGAGGATTGTCTGTCTGAAACTATCATTCGGGGTGCTGACAGCTAACGCACTAATTGTGCATTTCACTCTCACCCACTGCTTCCCGTAGCTTTCAGCTACGGGAACCCAAACAAAAGTTTGGGTCAGAAAGACATTTAGAACTTGGCTTTAGCATTTATAAATCAAGTCCGTAAACCTTATCTTTTCAATTCGATAAATAAAGGGAGGAATTCATTACAAAAGGGCATGTTACTTCACTGAGTTTGCAAAATGACTTGTTTTAGTTCCACTAAAAGGATACATCTCGGAAATAAATAGAAAAATGTCGCATCCCCACACACCAATCTCTCACATGGCTTTTCAGCTAGAGGCCAGAAGCGGCTGTTTATGCCAGCAACCAGCTAAGCATCTGTCTTTTATTGTGTGAGTGCCGTAGCTGAAAGCTACGGAAAGCTGAGAATGTGAGAGGGCTGTTCACTTGCGGCTTGCGACTTCCAGCTTGAAGCTTCTTCTCACGTTTCCTTCGTCCTTCTATTTATCTCATCACGGATGGTCGCTGCTTTTTCGTAGTCCTCTTCGTGGAGAACATCTTCCAGCATTTTTTGGAGAGCATCAAGCGAATAACTGGACATCGCTCCACCGGTTTTTTTCTTCCTTTGGATCTGTTTTTTCAGAGGAAGTTTCCCCTTCTTCAGATTCTTCAAGGACTACTCCGGCGGTGTCCATTATGTGGTCGTAGGTGAAAATTGGACATTCAAATCTGACAGCCAGTGCAAGTGCATCTGATGTACGGCTGTCTATTTCAAACTGGACCCCATCTTTTTCGCAAACAAGTTTTGCATAAAATATACCTTCTGTAAGGTCATTGATGATTATTTCAGTCAGGACCACATCGAAGGTTTCAAGGGCATTCTTAAACAAATCATGTGTCAGAGGACGATTGGGAATCATCCTTTCCAGCGCCACAGCAATCGCCTGTGCCTCAAATCCTCCAATAACTATAGGCAACCTTCGGGTACCATCTTTTTCTCCCAAAATAATCGCATAATTCTGCGAGTGTGAAACACTGTGCGATAATGCCACTATATCCAGTTCGATCTTTTTCATTTCAGGTTTTGTAAATTGCTTCTATAGACTTGTAAACGAAATTACTATAGAAAACTCTTATTCCAATGCAGAAAGCTTCAATTATCAAAGCATTTCCTTGTCTTTTATAATCACAAATTAAGAGAATAAATTTATCACTGAGCTGCTTTGAATGCTTTTAATGCTTCATTCAGTTTTGGAACTACTTCAAAAAGATCTCCAACCACTCCATAATCTGCCGCTTTAAAGAAGGGCGCCTCAGGATCTTTGTTGATAACAACTATTACTTTGGAAGTATTAACACCGGCCAAATGCTGAATAGCCCCTGAAATCCCAATAGCAAAATACAAATTAGGTCTGATAGCAATACCGGTCTGACCTACGTGTTCGTGGTGAGGCCTCCAATCTGCATCAGCTACAGGTCTGGAACATGCGGTAGTCGCACCTAAGGTTGCAGCCAACTCTTCAATGATTCCCCAATTGCCGGGATCTTTCATCCCCCGACCTGCTGACACTACGATTTCTGCCTCTGGAAGTGGTACAATTCCCTGAACTGTTTTCACTTCTTTTACACTTATTCTCGCTGGAGGTAGGGCTACATCTAAAGTTTCAACTGATGCTTCGTTCTCTGATCTTACCGGCTTGACGGCGTTGCCTGTTAGCGTAAGGATTTTTTGATCGCTTGTAATATTGTAAATACCTTGCGCTTTTCCTGAAAATACAGATTTTCTGGCCTTAAATCCACCATCAGTATCCGGTAATGCATTGACACCAGAAACCAATCCTGCTTTTAATTTGGCAGATAGCCTGCCACCCAGAGCCTTTCCGGTGGAAGAATGAGCCAGTATGATAACTTTTGCAGAAGATTGATTTGCAGCTGCCGCAATAGCTTCTGTATAAACCTGACTGTCGAATGAAACTTCCTGATTTGACTGAATATGAATGACTTTATCCGCTCCATATTTACCCAGCGAACCGGCATTGTTCATTTTGCCTACCACTACTCCTATTGCTGTAGTGCCCAGCTTTTCTGCCAATTTTTTTGAAAATGTTGCAGCTTCAAAAGCTGACTTTTTGTAATTATCCTGCTGATGTTCAGCTAAAAAGAGGACTGACATATATTTGATTTTCGGGTATTATTAAATGATTTTTGCCTCTTCGTGCAATAGACGTACCAATTCTTCCATGTTTGCCGGATCTACCAGTTTGACAGAAGATTTAGGAGGAGGTGTTTCAAAATGATCAATCTCAATTAATTCGTCCACAGCTATTGGCTCCAGTACTTCAAGAGGCTTGGTCTTAGCCATCATAATTCCCCTCATGTTAGGGATTCTCTGTTCAGCAAGACCTTTCGATGCACTGATGACAAATGGCGTTTCAACCTCTACAACTTCAACGCCACCTTCAATATCTCTTTGAATAGTAGCTTTGTTTCCACTCAATTCCAGCCTACTTGCAAAAGAAATCAAAGGCATGTCTACAAGTTCAGCAATCATCGCAGGCACTTCAGCTCCATTATAATCTATGGTTTCTTTTCCTGTAAATATGATGTCAAAGCCCTCTGTCTTTGCATAGTTTGCTATTTGATTAGAAACAAACCATGCACTTGGATTTTCTGCATTTATTCTTACTGCTTTATCTCCTCCAATTGCCAGACCTTTTCTGATAATTGTCTCATTATCTGCGGCTCCTACATTGATAAGTGTAATGTCTCCACCCTGTGCTTCTTTCAATTCAAGGGCTCTTACCAAAGCGTACCATTCATCGTATGGATTCATTATATACTGAACACCACTGCTGTCAAAAGTCTTGTTGTTGTTGGTAAATCCTATTTTGGCAGTTGTATCAGGCGTCTTACTTATACAGACAAGGTATTTCATAGATCTTTTATGTTGATTATTCAAAAGTTATATTTGTTCTTTATTCTTCCAGATTACTTCAATCAGGTTAGAAAAGTATTCATCCAACAAGTATCATATATTACAAAATAATATATGTACAAGGCTCAGATAAAATATATTTGTGCAGATTTCAGATTACTTTTACATTTGCTTCCGGATACTTTCATCCGAATTAAGAGCCAAAGATAGCATAATGGCTGTTTTTGAATAATAGCATATGTCAAATAATCCCAGAATCGAATTCCTGAACGCACTTCTTAAAGACAACCCCGGGGACAGTTTTGTTTTATTTGCCCTGGGCAAAGAACACCAAAACGCCGGCGAACCCTTGCTTGCACTGCAGTTTTTCGAAAAATTAAGTATAGTAGATCCGAATTATACAGGCTTGTACTTTCACCTGACAAAGCTTTATTATGAATTGGGTCAAATCGAAAATGCAGTAAGAATTTCTGAAAAAGGAATTCAAATCACACGTGAACAAGGGGATCAACATGCATTTTCAGAGCTGAACGGTTTAATTCTCGAATTAGGACTGGACGAAGAAGTCTGAATCTATTTCTCCCTTGAAAACTAATTGAGCGGGGCCAATCAGCCAAATATTTTTAAATCCCTCATAATCTGAAGTAAAAGAGACTTTTAGATTCCCTCCTTTTGTAATTATATCTATAGTATGCTCGCCTTTGAGGCCTTTTTCTTTAGCAAAGACCAAGGCAGCAGCTGTCACCCCGGTTCCACAGCTAAGGGTTTCATCTTCCACTCCTCTTTCATACGTTCTTACCCAAAGAGCGTTTTCACTTTCTTGTATCAAATTGACATTGATTCCTTTTTCTTTAAATCTTTCATTGTAGCGGATTGATTTTCCCGTTCCGACTACATCAACTTTTTCAATAGAATCCTCAGACCATCTGACAAAATGTGGTGAACCCGTGTCCAGAATATAGTCTGCCCCTGATTTTTCAATAGCCGGAACATCCTGCATAGACAAATGAACCTGATTGACATTTTCAATTTTTCCGTAATGTACTCCATCGATGGCCTCAAATTCCGTCTCATTTACAATCAGACCCAAATGCCTTGCAAATGCTATAATGCAACGTCCACCATTACCGCACATGGTACTTTCAGAGCCATCAGCATTGTAATAAATCATTCTGAAATCCAGCGCAAGATCATTTTCCAGCAATATGAGCCCATCCGCCCCTATTCCGGTGCGACGATTACACAATGCAGCAATATTCTGAGAGCTTGACCATTCCCGGAACTGCGAATCACGATTATCGAGCATTACAAAGTCATTTCCCGCTCCCTGATATTTGGAAAAATAGATTCGCATACCTTGATTTTTTTGCAGATTGAAAATGTTATAGAAATCATAAAGCAGGATGAAATTACGATACAGCAGTAAAAACACTTAACTTTAATAAAATAAAATGGTTGTATAATACCGTTTTGGATCGAATTTTGCGTTAGACACTTGAAGATACAATTACCACACACATATTATTGTCCATGAGATTAAATGCGAACAGAGAGAAGTTGACCAGATGGCTGGGCATCATAGGTATATCTTGTGTGTCTGCAATATTGACTGTTATTGTGATGAGATTGACAGACAAAACAGAAGCCACAGGTCCATTATATCCCGATTATGTGTATCAGGCAACTATTTCAGATGACTTGTTTTCAGGAAGAATACAGCAGGAATTTACTTCTGCAGCGCCTACTAATTTTACTCTCGCAGCTTCTATTGCTACACCGGGAGTTGTTTCTATACTGGCTCGTGTAGGAGGATCCAGTCTCTGGGACCGATCAAAATTGGCACAATCCACAGGGTCAGGGGTCATTATTTCACCTGATGGATACATTATTACCAATCATCACGTTGTTGAAAACAGTGATGATATTCGTGTAACCCTCAATGATAAGAAAGAATATTCAGCCAAAATGGTAGGGTCTGATCCTTCAACAGACCTGGCTTTGATCAAAATAAATTCCAGAGATTTGCCTTTTCTGATTTTTGGCAACTCTGATTCCCTGCAAATCGGTGAGTGGGTATTGGCCGTTGGAAATCCTTTCCGTCTCGAATCCACAGTCACTGCAGGTATTGTAAGTGCAAAAGGAAGAAATATTAATATTCTGAACGCAGATTACCCCATTGAATCCTTCATCCAAACTGATGCAGTCGTAAATCCCGGTAATAGCGGTGGAGCATTGGTGAATAGTCTTGGTGAATTAATTGGAATTAATACTGCCATTATTACCCAATCTGGAAAATATGAAGGCTATTCCTTTGCAGTTCCTTCTAATCTGGCTCAGAAAGTAATCTATGACCTGATGGAATTCGGTAAAGTTCAGCGGGGTCTGTTAGGGGTCTCAATTGCAAACGTGACGGATGAACTGGCCAAAGACCTTGGTTTGAAACATGTTTCCGGAGTTCATGTTCTTCGGGTATCGCCAGGGGGTTCTGCCTCAGAATCGGGTTTAATTCGCAATGATGTAATTCAGACTGTGAATGGAGTAAATGTCAAAACAGTCCCTGAATTGCAGGAAATTGTAGGTCGCTATCGCCCCGGCGATAAATTATCTATTGATTTTTTCAGAAATGGCTCATTACTGAATACCTCTATCACACTAAAAAATCCAAATATCACTAATCTGGCAGAAATAGGATTTGAGTTAAGGGATCTTACAAAAGAAGAAAAAAGGGAGATTGGAAAAAATGGGGTCCTGGTTGTAAGTATCTATAAAGGAAGTAAAATTGAAAAGACCAATATGGATCCCGGGTTTGTGATTACTAAAGTCAACGATGCCGCGGTAGAAACAGTAGAGCAAGTTATGGAAGCGATCCGCAAAAGCGACAAAAGAATTGTACTGGAAGGTACCTACAAAAAATTCCCCGGCCCTTATTATTATGCTTTCGCTGTGGAGTAATTATAAAATTTATCGGCATGCATACTTGAGGATTTCAAGTATTTAAAAACTAAAATTTACCATAAACGAAAGCCCGTTCCAACTGTTTGGGACGGGCTTTCTACCTGTTGCAGCTTTAAGGGTGTAATGAAGAGCAATACCGATCAATTTGATAATACTACATTAACCTGTTATACTTAGCAATACCTTTTTACATATCCCGGGGTTGGTAATCTGCCCTTTTATTTCAAAAAAATAATAAAATATTGTTTGTCTTTATTTAGGCAGGCGCACTCAAGTGCTGAATTGACAAATTTTATGGGACTTTCTTTTTAATATTCTTTCCACTCATTTAAAGTAACCGACATTTCAGATACAGTAATTTCCCGGGATTATGTTGGCTTAACAAATTGTTTTTCGCATATTCAGCCGCGAATCTGACACCTCATATTTTAAGGGCAACTCAACAACAGTTTTCAAATCGCAATTCTATGAAAAAAAATGCTTACCCGGTATTTCTGGCATTCCTTTGTATGGGTTTTGGTGATGCTGTAGGCCCTTTTGTAGGCCTGGCAAAAGAACAATTTGCACTGAGCAATTTTGAGGCTCAGCTTATTGCATTCATGGGTTTCATCATGTTTGGGCTGTTATCTATACCGATGGGTTTGTATCAGGATCGCAGAGGAAAAAAGGTGGTGCTAATGATGGGTTTGTGCCTGGGTGGATTGGGAGTAACTTTGCCACTGTTTGGCCTCTCCGACTATTTTCTTTTCTTGCTTACAATTTTGTTACTGGGAGCCGGAGCTGCTATTTTGCAGGTGGCGGGTAACCCTATTATGAGAGATGTCTCCGACGAAGGTAAATTTTCGAGGAATCTAAGTATCGGGCAATTTGTCAAAGCAGTAGGATCTCTGACTGGATCGTTGATTCCCTTTATTGCAGGTCGATGGTTGGGGCTTGAGTGGACAATTTTATTTCCTTTATATGCAGGTTTTTTCCTGCTGACAATCGTTTGGATTGCATTTACCAAATTTGAAGAAAGCAAACAAGCCACCCCCGCCAATCTTGCATCATGCCTTAGCTTGCTTAGGAATCCTTTTATAGGAATGATGGTCCTTGGAATATTATTATATGTTGGAGCGGAAGTTTGTATGAGTACCGGAGTGCCACTTTTGCTCAACCAACGATTTGGCATTGAACTTTCCACATGGGGATTATTAGGAAATGCATTTTTCTTTATGACAATTTTAATTGGACGATTGCTCGGTTCTTTTATTTTAAGTTATATCAGCCCTCAATCTTTTTTTAGGATCACAGTTATCGTAGCCCTTGCAGGACTTGCAATGGTATTTACTTCCAATTTATATGTAACGATGCTGGGCATATTCTTTACAGGTTTTGGATTCGCCAATATTTTCCCTTTAATTTTTTCAATTGCAGTAGATCATATGCCTGAGAGAACCAATGAGATTTCAGGTTTGATGGTTACAGCTATTGTCGGAGGTGCATTATTGCCGCCAATAATGGGAGCTTTGGCGGATCAAATAGGTATTCAGTGGGGATTTGTAGTACCATTTATCGCCACGGTTTATATTTTATATCTGGCACTTAATGTACCACGGTATATCACTCAAAAAGCAATTTGATAACAGCGAAAAACCGCTCATTGAATGACACTCAAAAAACAGAATAAGGTAATATTGACACTGGATGCGGGAGGAACCAATTTTGTGTTTTCAGCTATGCAGGCGGGATCAGAAGTGGTTACACCGATTACCTTACCCTCCAATGGGCATCACCTTGAAAATTGTCTGGAAACCATCGTTTCGGGATTTAAAGCAGTAAGAGACAAACTTAGTTCTTCCATTGATGCAATCAGTTTTGCATTTCCCGGTCCCGCAGATTATCCGAATGGAATTATTGGAGATCTTGCCAATTTGCCTGCATTCAGAGGTGGAGTAGCACTCGGACCGATGCTGGAAGAGATATTTCAGGTGCCGGTACTTATCAACAATGATGGGGATCTTTTTGCATATGGCGAGGCAATGCATGGGTTCCTGCCCAATGTCAATCAGCAAATGGCAGAGTCCGGACAATCGATAAGATATAAAAATCTTTTGGGCGTTACGCTGGGTACAGGTTTCGGAGGAGGATTAGTACACCAGGGAAAATTATTTATTGGAGACAATGCGGCAGGAGCAGAAGTTTGGGCAGTGCAGCATCCCGAAAGACCGGATGTATTTGCCGAAGAGGGGATTAGTATCAGAGGAGTGCAAAGATTGTACAGAGAATTTTCAGGAACTGATATAGTATATACACCCAAAGACATTTCAGATATTGCTAATGGAGAGATGCCCGGAAATCGTGAAGCAGCGCTTCAGTCTTATGATTATTTTGGAAAATTACTTGGCTCCACATTGGCAAATGTATTGACAATAGTCGATGCAGCAGTGGTGATCGGAGGAGGTATATCTGCATCCTATGATCTGTTCATCCCTTCAGCATTAAAGCAACTGAATGGCAAAATGCGTTCCCTGGACGGCTCACAAACTGACAGGATGGAATTCAAAGTCTTCAATTTTGATGATCCCGAAGAACGCAGCAAAAATCTTATCCATACTCCTATAATGATTAAAGTTCCAGGAACGGATAAAGAAATTCAGTATGATCCTTTCAAACGGGTTCCGATTGGAAAGACTGTATTAGGAACCAGCAGAGCAGTCTCGATTGGGGCGTATGCGATTGCTTTGGACTATCTGACGCATTGAGTGGCTGTGATGTTTTGCTGCGCCTACGGCTTGCAAGGTGATGTTTTTTCATGGGTGCAAGCCATGAAAAAGTGATGTCTTTTTACTTTTTTCGGCTTCGCCTCAAAAGTAAAAGGTGATGTGCTTTGCGAGTTCTTTAAGATAGTTCCGGCTGTTTTCCCTCAGCTCGAAGCTTGAACCTTTTGCTTTCAGGCTGTTTCCTTTGAGCTTGAGGCTTGAGGCTTGCAGCTTCTTCCTGCTGTTTTCCCTCAGCTCAAAGCTCCCAGCTCGAAGCTTCTTCCCGGCTGTTTGCCAAAAGCTAAAGGCCAAAAGCTAATGGCTATCCTTAAACCAGCTGCTATACATAATATAACTATTAGCAATCCGCTCAATGGTGTCCTTAAAAACTTCGGGACTTAATGCTTTGACTTTGCGTGCAGGAACTCCGGCATAGATATATCCTGATTCCAAAATTGAATTTTCTAAAACTACGGATCCGGCGCCTATCAATACATTAGATTCCACCACAGCATGATCCATGACGATGGCTCCCATACCGACAAGAACATTATCATGCAAGGTGCATCCATGCACCAAAGCTCTGTGACCTATAGAGACATTGTTTCCAATGGTAGTTCCTGCTTTTTGATAAGTTCCGTGAATTACAGCTCCATCCTGGATATTGACTTTATTCCCGATTTTAATAAAATTGACATCTCCTCTCACTACAGCCTGAAACCAAACGCTGCATTGATCTCCCATGATCACGTCACCCACTATGGTGGCATTTTCGGCAAGAAAACAATCAGCTCCGAATTTTGGTAATACATTTTTGACGGGAAGAATGAGGGCCATGGCAAAGGTTTATTTTGAACATGAAGATGCATCAATGCTATTGGATTATAAAGTAATGATTTTTCTCATTTTATGCTCCATACCGGGGGTTACGATTTAGAATGCTTGTTGCGGGCAAATAAATTATTGCAATTGAAAAGCAATAACCCTCCCTATTTAATTTTTTGCGCATTCTCCACAATCTCATCTACCACTGCCGGATCCAGTAATGTACTGGTATCTCCCAGATTATTAATATCCCCCTCAGCGATTTTGCGTAAAATCCTTCGCATGATCTTGCCTGAACGGGTTTTTGGCAAACCATTTACTATTTGTATGATATCAGGTCTGGCTATTTTACCGATGACACGAACCACAGTTTCTATGATTTCATCTTTTTTATCCACTGATTTATCAGCCTCATTACAGACTACATAGGCGTAAATTCCCTGTCCTTTGATTTCATGTGGATAACCTACGACTGCTGATTCTACAATTCCCGGAGTTTCATTGATCGCATTTTCGATTTCTGCTGTTCCAAATCTATGTCCGCTCACATTGATCACATCATCCACTCTTCCAATGATCCGATACAAGCCATTTTCATCTCTTTTTGCAGCATCCCCTGTAAAGTAATATCCTGCAAATGCTGTGAAGTATGTGTTTTTGCATCTTTCATGATCCCCCCAAATACTGCTTAACATTCCCGGCCAGGGTTGCTTGATGCACAGATATCCCTCCACATGGTTTTCTTCGATTTCCACGCCATTCTGATCCAATAAGACCGGCATCACTCCCGGTAGTGGCAATCCTGCATGAGCAGCCTTGGATGGAGTGATTCCTGCCAAAGCTGAAATCATAACTCCTCCTGTTTCCGTCTGCCACCAGGTATCTACCACAGGACAACGACCTTTACCGATATGTCTGTAATACCATTGCCAGGCTTCTTCATTGATCGGCTCTCCTACTGACCCTATTACCCGCAGAGAATCTAAACTGTAAGAAAGTACATGGTCTAATGGATAACTCATCAATGACCGAATTGCAGTAGGGGCTGTGTAAAATTGATTGACACCGTATTTATCTATTATTTGCCAGAATCTTCCTGCATCCGGCCAGGTCGGTATACCTTCAAACATCAGGGTACTGGCTCCATTCAGCAAGGGTCCGTATAATAAATAAGAATGACCCGTCACCCAGCCCAGATCTGCTGTACACCAGAATATATCACTTTCTTCATACTGGAAAACATTTCCAAATGTGTAGGCAGTATAAACCATATATCCTCCGCAGGTGTGTACAATTCCCTTAGGCTTTCCGGTAGATCCGGATGTGTATAAAATGAATAAGGGATCCTCTGAATCCATTGGCTCCGGTGGACAATCCTTCTCTACACCGGGCAACTCATCATGAAGCCAAACATCGCGGTTAGGCTCCATATGAACCGGCCAACCAAGCCTTTCGGTTACTATGACTGTCTGCACATCCGGACAAGTTGCCAAAGCTTCATCGACTATTGCTTTAACAGGTATCTGTTTTGCTCCACGATTCAGTCCATCCGCTGTGAGTACGACTTTTGATCCGGCATCCAATATCCTGTCTGCAAGAGCCTGTGCTGAAAATCCGGCAAACACAACCGAATGAACAGCCCCTATTCTTGCACAGGCAAGCACTGCAATGGCCTGTTCAGGTATCATTGGCATGTATATGCACACTGTGTCTCCCTTCTGTACGCCATTTGCTTTTAATACATTGGCATATCTACAGACGCGATCATGCAATTCCCTGTAGGTAAGGCCGCCAAAAACGCTCTTTCGGATCGTTGGGCTCCCAAATAAGTGCCAGTTTATTTCCTCTTGTGTTCAAATGTCTGTCCAGGCAATTGACTGTAATATTCATCTTTCCACCTTTGAACCAGCTCACAGAAGGGGTATCAAACTCCCATTCTAAATCCTTGGTCCAGGGTTCCATCCACTCCATTTGAGCAGCTTTGGAAGCCCAGAATTCTCCCGGTTCTTCTACACTCAGTATGTAAGATTTATGAAAATCAGTCAAATTCCGAATACGCATAAACTATGATTCTATTTGATGGGGGTAAGTGTATATCCTTCTTTGCGCAAAAGGTTGATTACTCCTTTTTCGCCCGGTAAATGTCCTGCTCCTACAGCAAAAAACACAGTTTTGTCCTGCATTAAATTTTGCATTTTGGGAATCCATGCTTCATTTCTGTCTTCCAGCATTATCTTTTCAAACCCTTCAATTTCTGATTCTTCTCCTGAGATTGCTTTACTCAATGCCATTAGATTTTGCTCCTTATACAATTTGGTCATTTCATCAAGGTCCATTCCGGGTACTTCTGCGTCTTTATTTTTGAGTTGATCAATCAGCATTTTTCCTTGCAAGGTGTAAGGAATTTTGTCAAAAATAGCAGCTTGAAACTCTATAGTTTCCAGGCCTTTGACATCTTTTTCTCCCTTGTCTGCCAGAGCTGTAAGTTCCAGTTCATAGGATTTCATGCCTCCTTCACCGAAAGAGTTGGTCGCAGGGTCCAGTAATATAGTAAGAAAAAAGGGCTTCATCCTTTCAAATAGCATCAATGGCATTCCGATAGTCTGAAAGTGATCCTCCAGTAACCCATAATCTTCCTCGGATAAAATATCCCGCAAAGTAGTGTCTCCTTTCATCAAAAACTGATCAAACATTCCCATCATATTGCTGAGGTCAGTCATCTCTCTGGTGTTCAGCTCGAATACAATCAGCTCACTTTTTTCGAAAGCTGTATTCATAGCGGGAGTCCAGAAGTAATCTGCTTCATTGATCATGTGTATGGTGCCAAAGAGATAAGATTTCTTGCTGAGGTCTTTACCGGATATCTCCCATAACAGGCTGTTTTCCAATTGAGGTTCATTATTTTTCTGAGCATACAGCAAAGTACTATTGCAGCCAAAAATCAAAAACAGTAAGGAGGAGAAAAGGGAAATATGTTTATTGAAAACTGAATGTTCTTTTAGCATTGTCTTTATGATTTATAGATTTTACTTAAGTAACTGTATTTATCAGGCTTAAGTTATCTCCGGGATTTTTTATTGTTAAAAAATTACTGTGTAATGGACAAATGCCTCTGTCTGTTGATTTCATACAATATAATTCCTGTTGCAACAGAAACATTCAGAGATTCAGTTTGACCAATCTGAGGTATAATGAAGCGTTGTTTGATTTGATTCAACAAATCCGGATTGACTCCACGGCCTTCCGCGCCCATTACGATTGCTACCGGCATATTAAAATCCACCTGATCCAGTGGATGAGTAGCACTCAGATCAGCGCAATAAATGCTTACCCCACTGTCCTGAAGGTACTCTACAGCCTGGCTCATACTTTGTTCTCTGCAAACCGGAAGCCGAAGCAGGGCTCCTGCTGAAGCTTTGATGGCATCTTCGGTAATTAATGTGCCTCCTTTCTTTGCAATCACCATGGCATGTGCCCCGAATGCTTCAGCCGATCTGGCTATGGCACCAAAATTTCTCACATCAGTGATTCCGTCCAATAAAATGAAAAGTGGATGATTACTTTGTTCATATGCCTGAGGTAAAATGTCTTCCAGTTTCTGATAGGTGATGAGCGAAGCTACAGCTATGACTCCCTGATGGTTGCCTCTGAAAAAAGAATTCAACTTTTCTTTTGGCACGACTACCAGGGAATATTTTTCTTCTGGCAGGCTTTTCTAATTAATTTTTCAAACTCGCCACGTGTGCCTACTTGAAGAAAAACTTTATCCATTTCCAGGTCACTTTCCAGGGCTTCTTCGACAGGATTTCTGCCGATGATCATATTACTGCCCTTGATAGGAGGTCGTGATTTGCTCATCATAATTTTTTAGTCGTCACAATTACTTGTCAAATAAAATAAAAATTGCATTAAATATTAATCTGCAAATATTAATTTTGCAAGAATGCACAATAACTCTCTAATTTACAATACCATTGATCGTATGAAAAAATTTCTTTGTATCGCAATCCTCGCGATGCATGTATTTCATTTACATGCACAAAAAATAACTCCATTTGATATAGCCATTCAACATATCCAGAGTAAGACAGATCAATGGCAACTTGAAAAATCAGATGTCTCTGATCTGGCAGTATCAAGTGACTATGTGAGTAAACACAACAAAGTTCATCATTATTATTTTGCTCAGCGATATAATGGTGTTGAAATTTATAATGCTATTTCAGGAGTCCATTCAACAGCCAAAAATGAAGTGTTTTTCTCCACCAATGCTTTTATTCCTAATATTCAATCAAAGGTTCAAAATATTTCTCCCTCTTTAAGTCCTGCTGCGGCACTGGTGAAGGCTGCAGAAAATTTGGGCTTCTCTATCCAACCAAAACAATTAGCTGCTAATAGAGAATCAAACCATTATGTATTTGAAAAAGAATCATTGTCACATGTAGACATTCCGGTCAAATTAAAATATTTTCTCACAAAAGAAAATAAGCTCAGACTTGTCTGGGATGTGAGTATAGATGAGATAGGTGGTACTGACTACTGGAGTATGAGAATAGATGCCCAGACTGGAGAAATCCTTGACAAGACTAGTTTTACAGTAAAGTGTACCATTCTTCCGGGAACCTATCACCACCATGATGATGCTTGTGTAGAAGAAAAAGGAGATGCACTGGTATTGAGAAATTTCATGCCACAACAAAACGCCCTTAAGAAAAATCATGCCAGGACTTTTGGTATGAGTGCTGCAGCGACATATAATGTGTTTGCATATCCGCTGGAAAGCCCGGGACATGGTAACCGTACTATTGTTAGTGATGATTTCAATCCTGAGGCATCACCATTTGGATGGCATGACACGAATGGCCAGCCAGGAGCCGAGCATACTATCACAAGAGGGAATAATGTGCACGCATGGCCGGACAGAGCTGGAAATGGTTCTTCATCTGGTGATGAACCTGATGGAGGGCCTTCTTTGATTTTTGATTTTGATTTTGATCCAACACAAGAGCCAATAGAAAATCTTGACATGGCTACCACTAATCTTTTCTATTTCAATAATATCATGCATGATTTTACTTATGCATATGGATTTGATGAAGTATCCGGGAATTTTCAGTTTAATAATTACGAAAAAGGTGGTTTGGGAAATGATGATGTAGAGGCTCTGGCTCAATTTGGAGGAGGACAGGGTGAATTTGTAGATAATGCCAATTTCGGTACTCCCCCTGATGGCGGTAATGGTAGAATGAGAATGTATTTATGGAACCGACGCGGGCAATCATTGCTTTCTGGAATTTCCCCGGCTTCAATTGCAAGGAAATTCACAACAGGATATGCTCAATTTGGGTCTGAAGTAACAAATGTTCCTTTAAACGGTAAGCTGGTCAGAGCAATTGATGATTCTGCTTCTCCAAACTTGGCTTGCGAGCCAATAATTAATGGTGATGAAGTACGTGGGAATATAGCTATGATTGATCGTGGATCTTGTTTCTTTATTGAAAAAGTGCTCAATGCTCAGGCCGTTGGGTCAATCGGAGTGGTAATTTGCAACTATGAGAATGTAGCAAACAATATGGGGCCCGGGGAAGGATTTGATAATCCTAATATCCCCTCTGTTATGCTTTCATCGGGAGATTGCATGATTTTGAAGCAATTACTAAACGATGGTGTTGAAGTAACAGTTTCTTTCTTTAATGAAGACGACGGAGGGCCAAATCAATTGGATGGAACAATTGACAATGGCATTGTAGCCCATGAGTATGGACACGGTATCAGTAACAGATTGACCGGGGGGCCAGAAGAAGCTGGTTGTCTTGGTAATGCAGAACAAATGGGAGAAGGTTGGAGTGACTTTTTCTCTCTAATTACAACTTTAAGACCGGGAGATACAGGTGAAATGGGGCGAGGTATAGGCACTTATGCAAGAGGACAGACTTCTGCAGGAGCAGGCATCAGAAGGTTTAGGTATTCTACTGATATGAATATCAATCCTCAGACTTATGATGATGTTATCAATACAGCATCTGCACATGGTTTAGGTGAAGTCTGGGTAACGACTATATGGGATTTGTTCTGGGCGATGGTGGATAAACATGGATTCGATGAAGATATGCTGAAAGGTACCGGAGGCAATAACATGGCTATTCAATTAGTAATGGATGGTATGAAATTGCAGGTTTGTAGTCCCGGATTATTGGATGGAAGAGATGCTATTCTTGCTGCAGACAGAGCCAACTATGAAGGTGTGAATCAATGTTTGATCTGGGAAGTTTTTGCAAGAAGAGGACTTGGCTTTGATGCTGATCAGGGAGAGAGAGACAACAAAAATGATGGAGTAGAGGGTTTTAAAGTCCACCCTTCCTGTTTGAATAAATTGGCCGTAGAAAAAAAATCAACTCCATTTATTGAGAGAGGTGATACAATGACTATCGAAATCGAAGTAGGAAATTATCAGGGAAATCCTGTTACCGGTGTAGTAGCAAGAGACGGAATTCCTGAGGGAGCAACATATGTGGCAAATTCATCAACTCAACCTGCTACAATTTCAGGAGATGAGATTGTTTTTGAATTAGGGGATTTTGATTTGAATGAAGTCAAAACAATTTCTTACAAAATTATAACTACATTGAATAACGCGTCTTCTCCGGTGTTCTTTGATGATATGGAGTCGATAGATTCAGAGTTAAATTGGGAGCAAAATACATTCGGTGGTGAAGACCTTTGGGAAATATTTGATGAGATGCCATATGAAGGCGAAAATTCATGGATTGTGTATGCAACACCTTCCAATCATCAGGCCTTTAATAACTTTGAACCAATACCGGTTCAATCCAGCACAAGTATCTTAAGATTTTTCCACGATTATGACACTCAGCCCCTTAGTGATGCCGGGATTGTGCAGCTTTCCATTGATGGTGGTAATTCATGGTTTGATGCAGGACCTTATATTATCCGTAATAATTACAGAGGAAAGGTTGCATTTCCAACTTTCGCCATTCCAAATTCCAGAGGATTCTGGGGACCTGGCGATGGATTTAAAGAAACGCTGATAGATCTTGGTGATTTTGTGGGGGAAGAAATCATATTTCAATTCCGCTTTGGTGCGGATGCGGATATACTTTCAAGAGTAATAGGTTGGTCCATTGACAATATTGAGGTCATGAATGCACTCTTCTATAACACTGAGGTATGCGTTACAT
Organism: Saprospiraceae bacterium; assembly: GCA_016706365.1. Classification (GTDB taxonomy): domain Bacteria; phylum Bacteroidota; class Bacteroidia; order Chitinophagales; family Saprospiraceae; genus SLDF01. The sequence goes on along the minus strand of JADJJU010000008.1, from coordinate 58,831 downwards.
CTATTGAAGGAGACTCAGAATGTGCATTTGCGATCGATGGTGGTACCCTGGTCGAAGCTGATATTTTCACTTCAACTTATCAAAATGAAATTACCGGTTTTGAAAGCCGCGTATTCCCTAATCCTGCCAGTAATAATCTCAATGTTATGCTCAGAAAAATGGCTTCTGCTAACCAGGCTGCCAGCTTTGAGATGTATACTCTGGAAGGTAAGATGGTGAAATCAATGAATCAACAACTATATGGACAGGATGCAAATGTGCAATTTCCGGTAATTGACTTACCTGCCGGATTGTACATTTTAAAAGTTCAAACCGGAGCAGAAACTGCTGTTCATAAAGTTCAGATATCAAAATAATAAGTCCTCAAATAGGATTCAAAATGCCTGGAGGGAGTAATTTCCTTCAGGCATTTTTCATTTATATTTACTTAAGCTGACAGCAATTGATTTAATTTGCAATTCCTGCTATTTGTGCTACTCAATTGATTATAAAAAATTCAAATTCTATGCTTAAAATTGAACATATAGGTATTGCAGTAAAATCCATGGATCAAAGTAATGAACTCTTTACCTCCTTGCTGGGAAGAGCCCCGTACAAGCAGGAAGAAGCTGCACTTGATAAAGTCAACACTTCATTTTATGATATGAATGGCACCAAAATAGAATTGGTAGCAGCTACTGATGAAAGCTCACCCATTGCAAAGTTTATCGGGAAAAAAGGAGAAGGAATACACCACATTGCCTTTGAAGTAAAAGACATTCTGGAAAGTATGCAACTGCTCAGATTGTTGGGATTTCAGCTGATTGATGAAGTTCCCAGAAGAGGTGCTGACAATAAAATGGTTTGTTTTCTGCATCCCAAATCTACTAATGGGGTTTTGGTCGAACTTTGCCAAAGCATTGTAGAAGAAAATGCATGAGTACTGGCTATATCTGATTACGATACTAGGTGGGTTGGCTGCCGGCTGTATTAATACGCTGGCTGGCAATGGGTCGGCTATTACGCTTACAATTCTAACAGAATTTGTTGGTCTTCCACCTACAGTTGCCAATGCAAGTAATCGGGTAGGAGTAGTCTCCCAAACAGCATTTGGATTACTTGCTTTTGCCAGGCAAGGACAATTTAGTGTTAGCGGGACTAAAGTGTTTATTTGGATTACCTTTTTGGGAGGCTTACTTGGCGTGTACCTCGCCACGATTGTCAGCGATGCAGATTTTAGGGATTTTTTCAAGGCAATGATGGTCCTGATGTTATTTATCCTCCTTTTCAAGCCGGAAAGATGGATTCAACAAAGCAAAGTAATTCGTAAAATTCATCCTGCGATTTCATATCCGCTCTATTTTGCGACGGGGATATACGGAGGATTTATTCAGATGGGTGTGGGTATTTTCTTTTTGGTTTTGACTGTCATGATAGCGCGATTTCCGGTCATTAAGGCAAATGTAGCGAAGCTGTTGGTATCTCTCATGTTTACTGGAGTTTCCTTAATTCTATTTCAGTATCACGGACTTTTAGATTGGAAGTATGGCTTACTGCTGGCACTAGGACAAGGATTCGGAGGATGGCTGACCGCACATTATGCATCCAATAGTCCAAAGGCAGGATTATGGGGCTATCGCCTTTTGATAGTAGGGATTTTGCTTTCTCTGATAAAGTTATTTGAATTGCATACCTATCTGATGTAGATTGACATTAATATTTCTTCTCCCAATATTCCCTTGCTCTCTCTAAATCTTCGGGCACATCTATTGAAATTCCGACAACATCTGTCATCACCATTTTAATTGGAACGCCATGTTCCAGATATCTTAGCTGTTCAAGTTTTTCAGCGATTTCAAGGGGGGATTGTGGCCAGGAAGTAAAAGACATTAAGGCCTCTTTTCTAAAAGCATATACCCCAATATGCTGATAAACAGGAGTTTCATTGATTGGATCTCTTTTGAAAGGAACAGAATGACGGCTAAAGTATAGGGCATTGGAATTAAGATCAGTCACCACTTTTACCACATTGGGATCGGCAATCAGACTAGCTTCAGTGATTTCCCGCATAACGGATGCTACCTGGACATTTTCGTTCTTATTTTGAAATACTTTGATGAGATTTTTCAACAGTTCTGAATTCACAAATGGTTCATCCCCCTGAATGTTGATTATCACATCTATATCTTTATCGGAAACAGCTTCTGCAATTCTATCACTTCCACTTTCATGGACTTTCCGGCTCATGACTACTGTAGCCCCCGCTGTTTCCATGATTTCCCTGATCTCATCGCTGTCAGTAGCTATAATCACCTCAGGGAATAAACCGGTGGCAATGGCAGCTTCGTAAGTCCTTTGTAATACGGGCTTCCCACACAGATCAGCAAGCAATTTGCGCGGCAAACGGGTCGCATTAAGTCGGGCAGGAATGACAGCGCTATTTTCATTTTTTAGATAGTGTATTCAAATAATAATTCAAAAATACATTTTAAACCAGAATGCATCTTGGTTGAATTGGTCTTGCCAATTTATTGGCAAGCGTGCTGGATTCCGTTTCTTATCGGGGAGCAGTGCCGTCTGCTAATAAATTAGCAGAACCATTAAGAAGAAAATTTATTGGCAAGCGAGTTGGATTCTGTTTCTTTAATGGGAGCAGTACTGTCTGCTAATAAATTAGCAGAACCCTGAAATCCATTAAATAAAAATGGCCGGATGCAAAACTTGCAATCCGGCCAAATACTTACTTCTTTATCTCACTATCTTGCAAATGCAGTTGCTCTCTTCTCCCTAATCACCGTTACACGGATTTGACCAGGATACTGCATTTCATCCTGAATCTTTTGAGAAATCATGAATGAAAGTTCCTCTGCATATTGATCTGTTACTTTTTCACTTTCTACAATGACACGCAGCTCACGTCCTGCCTGCATCGCATAAGCCTTTTGTACGCCTTCATAGGACATAGCCAGCTCTTCCAATTCATTGATACGCTTCAGGTAGCTTTCCAGGATTTCCCTTCTGGCACCCGGTCTTGCACCGGAAATCGCATCGCATGCCTGTACAATTGGTGAGATGATATTATCCATCTCGATCTCGTCGTGGTGAGCACCTACTGCATTGATAATCATTGCATTTTCATTGTGCTTTTCGCATAGTTTCATACCAAGCAATGCGTGGGATAGCTCAGATTCTTCCTCAGCAACTTTTCCAATATCGTGTAACAAACCCGCTCTTTTAGCCAATTTGATCTGCTTGACATTCAAACCTAATTCTGCAGCCATTGTAGCACAAAGTGTAGCGGTCTCTATTGAGTGCTTTAACAAGTTTTGACCATAGGAAGAACGATAGCGCATTCTACCTACCATTCTTACCAGTTCGGGCGGCAAACCGTGAATATCGAGCTCTATGACTGTTCTTTCACCTATCTCAATTATCTGCTCTTCCAGTTGTTTTTTAGTTTTAGCTACCACTTCCTCAATTCTGGCAGGGTGGATACGACCATCACCAACCAATTTTTTGAGGGATAATCTGGCAATTTCTCTTCTGATTGGATCGAAAGATGAAATTACAATGGCTTCAGGGGTATCATCTACAACAATCTCTGCGCCGGTTGCAGCTTCCAGGGCTCTGATGTTTCTTCCTTCTCTTCCAATGATCTGTCCCTTGATATCATCAGAATCAAGATTGAACACAGATACTGTATTTTCAATGGTATATTCAGCACACATTCTCTGGATTGTCTGAATAACGATTTTCTTCGCTTCTTTTCCGGCATTCACTCTGGCAGCCTCCAGTATTTCTCTGACAAGTGCCATTGAATCATTTTCAGCTTTCGCTTTTACAGCTTCGAGTAACAAATCCTTTGCTTCCGCTTCAGACAATCTTGAGATGTTTTCAAGTGCCTTGATTCGCTGCTCATTCGCAGCATCTAATTCTTCTTTTCTTTTGTTTAAAATTTTGATTTGCTTCTCAATAGCTTCCCGATCTGTGTTTAGCTCCTGTTCCTTTAGTTGAACATTTTCTAATGTGCGTTTGAATTCGGCTTGTTTTTGTTTGAATTCATTTTCGAGATTCACAATTCCAACTTCACGTTCTTTCAGATCTACCTTGTGTTGAGCTTTTTCTGTTTCGAAATCTGCCCGCAGTTTATTAAAGCGTTCCTGTGCTTCCTGAATTTTGCGTTGTTTGATTTGTTCGTGTTTGGTTTCAGCTTTGGCGACGATTTTTTCACCTTTCATTTCGGCTTCGTCAACCAATCTTTTAGCGGTGAGTCGGGCTTCTTGCAGAGCAAGATCGGATTTCTGATTGAGATCCGCTGTTTTTCGGTCATTCGACCGTTTAAGTATAAAGGCCACCACAGCAAAGCCTAATGCTGCCCCTCCTAGTATACCAATTATAATTTCTATAGCCATAGCTAAAGGTTTTATAGGTAAAGAAAATCTGGCAGGGCACAATTACATCAAATAAAACAAAGACAGCCTGCTTTTGCTGTCAATTCAGAATAGCATCCAGGAGCTGATCCAATTTATCAAGTCTTTCATTAAAACGCTTTTCGTCTGTATTTTTTACAGCCTTATGGAAATCTACAGCATAGGTGAGTAAAGCCATAGACAAACAATCTTGTTTATCCCTGTTGGAATATGTGATTTGAAAATGTTTGATCTTATCATTAAGTTCATTAACAACTTGCCGGATAGCGTCCTCATCCTCCATTTTTACTTTTAGCGGATAAGCTCTACCGGCGATCATGATACTGATACTTTTATACTCCTCTTCACTCATATTACATGCTTTGCAACCATTCCAAGCATTTATCGATCTCGCTTATATATTGATCAATTTCCTCCTTCAGCAATTTCGAACTTCCTGAACCGTTTTTGTGACTGCTTTCCAACGTTTCACGTGTTCTGCTTAATTGTGCTTCCAGGTTATATATATTATTTTTATGTCCTTCCAGTTCAGTTTTCTGTTGAAGATTCTCTTCAAGCAGGGCGGAATTCTCTTTTTTCAAAAGCTTCATTTTCTGTGCAAGCTTTTGAATTTTCCATTCAATCCCGTCTATTTTTTGTACTAAATCAGACATTGGTCAAAGATAATCAGTATTTAATATAGTCGTTCGCTTTCATATTTTTATTTTCTGATCTCCGCTCCCAGCTGCTTTTCATATGCATTGATCAGTCGATCCATGATAGTTTCGATTTCTTTTTCGGAGAGTGTCTTATCTAATGGTTCCATTAAGAAACTCAATGCATATGATTTCTTGCCACTTGCCTTCAGTTCATCACTCACATACACATCAAATAACTGCACCTGGCGCAGAATATCCTTCTCCGTTTTCCGGGCAACTTTCTCGCATTCTGCAAAAGTGACTTCCTTTTTGATGATCAAAGCGAGATCCCTTCTGACTTCCGGAAACTTACTGATAGCCTGTATTGTAGTCCTGTTTTGTCTGAATGCCTGCCACATTGCCTGCCAATTGAAACTAGCTGCATAGACATCCTGTTTTATATCCATTGCTTCCAGAACTTTCTTATTTATTTTGCCAAATTGGACCAAAACAGATTCTCCTCTGGAGTATTGAAGTCCGTAACTCCAGCGACTATCTTCCAGCTCAGCTGTCTGAAATTGTTTGATTCCCAGCCTTTCAAATAAGGCAGAAACCACAGATTTTATAGTATAATAATTGACAGGAGCTGACTTGCTAATATGCCAGCTGGCCTCTTGTTTTTTTCCACTTACATAGACACAAAGCTGCTCAGTCTCGAGGTATTTGCCCTCTTTGTGTCTGTAGCTGTATCCGAATTCAAATAATTTCAAATCATTTTGCTTGCGATTCAGGTTATGCAGTATGGCTTCCAGACCGCTGACCAGCATGTCTGCGCGCATAACATCAAATTGGATGTTGGATGTATTATTGATATACACGAGCTCTTCATCAGGCACAAGAATCGCTTTTCTGAAATGCTCAGATTGAGTAATGGACAATGCCATCATTTCGTGGAACCCCGTGGCTGCAAGGTGATTTGCGACCATTTCTTTTATTTTGACCGGATCCGGCTTTTCACTATGGGTCAATGCACTTCTCATATGTTGATGAATGGGCACATTATCCAGACCGTATATTCTCAGTACTTCCTCTACGATATCGGCGGGACGAGTGACATCAGGCTTGTTGGTCGGCACCCAAACATGCAATTCATCGCCCTTAACGTTTACTTCTATTTCAAGAGATTCTAAAATGGCTTTAATCTGCTCTGCGGTAAAATCAACACCACTCAGGCGGTTGATATAGCTGACAGTGGTCTGAATTTCTTTTCGGGCCACAGGCTCAGCATAGACATCCACTACAGGCCCGACAATTTCTCCTCCGCACATTTCAGTAACCAATAATGCCGCTCTCTTCAACGCGGTAACAGTGCCATTGGGATCCGTACCTTTTTCAAAACAACGGGCAGCATCTGTTCTCAATTGATGCCGACCACTTGTCCGGCGAATAAAACCTTGTTGAAAATGTGCAGATTCAAGGAAAATTTCAGTGGTTTCATTTTTCACTCCTGATTCGATCCCTCCAAAAACTCCGGCAATACACATACCTTCTCCTTTTCCATTGCAAATCATGAGATCTTCTTCATGCAGCTGGCGTTCCGCTTCATCCAGAGTGGTGAATTTTGTTCCACCTGGGAGGCATTTTACCACTATTTTCTGCCCTTTGATTTTGTGAGCATCAAAGGCATGCAGAGGTTGACCATATTCATGCAAAATATAATTTGTGATATCCACCACATTATTGATTGGGCGCTGACCGATGGCTTCCAGTCTGTTTTTCAGCCATTCCGGAGATGCACCAACTTTGATATTTTTAATGTAGATACCCGAATAACGGGGACAAGCTGCGCTATTTTCAATTTCTACACTAATAGGTGCCTCACCACCTCCTGCCGCAAATGCACTGAGGTCAGGATAATTTAACTCACCCAACCATTCATGATGTGTTTTTAGCACCGCCACGAGATCCCTTGCTACACCGATATGTCCATTGGCATCTGAGCGATTCGGTGTGAGTCCGATTTCAAATACCTCATCATTGTATAATCCTATCACATCAGCAGCTGACATGCCTACAGCAGTGTTTTCCGGTAAAACCATTATTCCGGCATGACTTTGACCGATTCCCAACTCATCTTCTGCGCATATCATTCCTTCAGAAGTGGCACCCCTGATTTTAGCTTTCTTGATTTCAAGAACCTGATTATCAGCCATGTGCAGAATAGTTCCGACAGTTGCGACGAAGACCTTTTGTCCGGCTTGCACATTAGGCGCACCGCATACAATGTCCAACGGAGCTTCTCCGCCTACATCTACTGTTGTAATAGATAATCTGTCAGCTTCAGGATGTTTTTCGCAAGTGAGGACTTGTCCGGTCACTACACCTTTGAGACCACCTTTTACCTGTTCATGCGCTTCCAGACCTTCCACTTCAAGGCCTGTTGCAGTCAGCATTTCGGAGATTGTGGTGGCGGGCAGATCGGTATTCAGATAATCTTTGAGCCAGTTATAAGATATTTTCATAGATAATTTTCAGGTAGAATGCCGCAAAGATAATGATTCTGTGATAGGTGCAAACCCTTCTTATTCAACTCACATTTTTTGAGTTTAATCAGAGTTGAATCCGCTAATATGTAAAGCAATTGAAGTGTTAATAATATTTGTGAAGTACTCAATTCAGGAGATTTACCTTGAAATAAAGAATAATTGTATATTTGTAATTAAAAAATATGTCATTTGAAATTAACGGAAAACTCGTAAAGATTTTCCCCATAGAATCCAAGACCAATTCTTTTCAAACCCGCGAATTTGTTATCGAAACTCAGGAAAATTATCCTCAGCTGGTAAAATTTCAGTTGACTCAGGATAAATGCAGCCTCATTGATGCCTATCAGGAAGGGCAGATGATACAAGTCGCCTTCGACCTCCGTGGAAGAGAGTGGCAGGATAAATATTTCACCAACCTTCAGGCATGGAAGATTAATGCACAGGAATCAGCTCCGGTCAAACAGGCTTCCGACACCGATCCTCTCGAAAGTCTGGGTGCAGATGCTATGGACGACGATTTACCGTTCTAGGTAGATGCAACATAGAAAGAATATTTTTTTAACAAAGACTTTATTCATAATTGTATTGGGATGGGCCCTTCTCCATCCCTCTTTTTCCTATGCACAATGGCCGGAAGTAATGTCGAGTGCCTGGGATGATTCATTCAGAGAATGGCAGGTCTATGGAGAAGGAGAAGAGCAGATTGGTTTCATCAAAATGCAATATGAATTCAACGATGACTGGACTGAGTGGATGTATCAGATCGGAGACGAGAGTGGATTTATTAGGAACAAATTCAAGGATAATCCCAACTTATGGGAATTGCGGGGTGGAAATCTTGTTTACAATGCCCGAACTCAATGGCCCAATGACCCTCTTACGTGGTTGATCAGCGGGGAAGGGGTCAGAATGACGCTCAAAAGCAAATACACGAATATTCTGGAGGAGTGGAGTGCCACAGATTCTAATGTGGGCGATTTTATGATGTACACCTTTTATGAAAATGATCCCCGGGACTGGGAAACCCGTGAGAATCTGAACAATGACAAATTACATCTGAAAGTATTCCTAATGTTTTTGGTAGTCATCAATAGTGCACCCCGCCAGTGATTAAATATTAAAAAATCGCCTCCAATATTTGTCCGGCATGATCTTTAGTTTTCACTTTATCTATCACTTGTTCGATTACACCTTGTTCATTTGCCACGAAAGTTACTCTGTGAGTTCCCTGAAACAACCTGCCCATAAAAGTTTTAGGCCCATAAACTCCGAAAGCATTGACCCACAATTTATCAAAATCAGCTATCAGGCTGAAGGGTAGCTTATACCTGTCAATAAAGCGCTGATGTTTGCTTGCTCCATCAGTACTTACACCCAGTAATGTATATCCTGCTTCTTTCAGCTCAGCATAATTATCTCTCAGGTTGCAGACTTCATTGATGCAGCCCGGAGTCATATCTGCCGGATAAAAGAAAACGATAAGTTTGTTCCCTTTGAAATCAGATAGATTGATTTTTTCTCCTTTCTCATTTATTCCGGAAATATCAGGTAATTTATCTCCAGGCTTCAATTGCTTGCGCTCTGACATAATACAAAGTTTGGCATGAGAACAATGGGGTTCGGGTAAAGTTGATTTAACACGGTACTTTCAGGATTGGGGGGTATCTGAGTAGACCTCCTTAAGGGGATTTGTCGTGATAATGTGATGTCTTTCTGCGCCTACGGCTTGAAAGGTGATGTTTCTTCATGTCTACGCCACGAAGAAGTGATGTCTTTGGTCTATTTCGGCTATGCCTCATAGACCAAAGGTGATGTACAAGCGGAGCTTTCGGTTGAGTGTGAAGTTTTGGGTGTGGGTTAGTTTGAGTGAAGGGTTCACAGGGATTTTCTCGTAGCGGCACACGGTCGTGCGCCCCTTGGCAAACCTATAAAACGAAGCTTTAGTTAGCACCTACTTACGGCTGGTTGCCAACAGCTAATGGCCAACAGCCAAGAGCGGCTGTTCTCTTACAGCTTGTGGCTTGTGGCTTGCAACTTATTCCTTTTCCAGTGCCTCCGCAAACCAAGCTTTAAATTCCTCCAAAGTAAATGTTCCCACATCTCCCTGTCCCTGACGTCTGACGGACACTTTGCCTTCTTCAGCTTCTTTCTCGCCGATGATTAGCATGATTGGTACTTTACGAACCTCTGCGTCGCGGATTTTTTTACCGATTTTCTCATTGCGGTTGTCAATGGTGCCGCGGATATCGGAAGCTGCTAAAGCAGTCTCAATTTCCTGCGCATAATCATTGAATCGTTCACTTATCGTCAGCAAAGTAAATTGCTCAGGAGACAACCACAATGGGAATTTTCCGGCACAATGCTCAATCAATACTCCCATGAAGCGTTCCATGGATCCGAATGGAGCCCGGTGAATCATTATAGGTCTGTGAGCTGCGTTGTCAGATCCAATGTACTCCAGTTCGAATCTTTCAGGAAGATTATAATCCACCTGAATTGTGCCTAATTGCCATGAACGACCTAATGCATCTTTGACCATGAAGTCAAGCTTTGGGCCGTAAAAAGCTGCTTCTCCGAGTTCTGTTGTTGTTGTCAGTCCTGCTTCGAGGGTAGCGTCGATGATAGCTTGCTCGGCTTTGTTCCAGTTTTCATCGGAGCCGATATATTTTTCTTTATTTTCAGGATCACGCAAGGAAATCTGAGCTGTGTAATTATCAAAGCCTAGCTTTTCTAATACATAACGCGTCAATTCAAGTACACTTAGAAACTCAGATTTCACTTGATCCGGTGTACAAAAGATGTGCGCATCATCCTGAGTAAAACCTCTCACTCTTGTCAATCCATGCAATTCTCCGCTTTGTTCATAACGGTATACTGTTCCAAATTCAGCAATTCTTAGCGGTAGATCCTTGTAAGACCTCGGTTTATGTCCGTAAATCTCACAGTGGTGAGGGCAGTTCATTGGTTTCAGCAGGAAAAACTCATTTTCTCTTGGTGTCTGAATAGGCTGAAAACTATCCTCGCCGTACTTGGCATAGTGACCTGAAGTGATGTATAATTCTTTTTTGCCGATATGCGGTGTAATGACTGGCTGATATCCGCGTTTAACTTGTTCTTTTTTCAGGAATTCCTCCAGGCGGGTTCTGAGAGCTGTTCCCTTTGGAAACCAGATTGGTAATCCAGCACCCACTCTCTCAGAAAACATGAATAATTCCAACTCCGCACCCAATTTACGGTGATCTCTTTTCTTGGCTTCTTCAAGTAGGACAAGATATTCATCCAGTTCTTTTTGTTTTGGAAATGTAATTCCATAAAGCCTTGTGAGCATTTTACGTTTTTCATCTCCTCTCCAGTAAGCTCCGGCAAGGCTGGTTATCTTGGCAGCCTTAATACGTCCTGTATCGGGAATATGAGGTCCTTTGCACAGATCAGTAAAATTTCCTTGTTGATAAAATGTGATCGTACCGTCCTGCAGCTCCTCGATGAGTTCCAGTTTATATTCATCACCTTTTTCTTTAAAAAATGCAATAGCAGCCTCTTTGGAAACTTCTGTGCGAACATATTCATTTTTCAATCTGGCCAATTCAAGCATTTTTTGCTCGATCTTTGGTAAATCCGCCAGTGTAATTTGCTGTGAGTCAGGATCTACATCATAATAAAATCCATTATCAATAGCCGGGCCGATTCCGAATTTTATTCCCGGATACAAAGCCTCCAATGCCTCAGCCATCAGGTGAGCAGAGGAGTGCCAGAATGTCGATTTTCCTTCCTTATTGTCCCAGGTATATAACACCAGACTAGCATTTTCAGATAATAGGTCTTGAAAGATCGCGGACCTCTCCATTTACTTTGGCCGCCAGCACATTTCTGGCCAGACCTTCGCTGATGGAAAGCGCTACTTCATAAGCTGTGACACCGGATTCGTATTGTCTGACTGAACCATCCGGGAGTGTTATATCGATCATCATGAGACTGTTCATTTGATTAAGCTGGCAAAAATAACAACAATAGCATGAATGTGGTGGACTGGTTCAAAAATACATTGAATTCTTCTCAGACTATTGTTCAAAAGCAATCGTATTTTGATCCGTGAAATACACTAAAAGACAATCAATAAATCCAATACTTGATGGTTATATTAAAGTATGTTGGAGTTATACTCTTTAATTAAAGCACGATATTTCGCGAATTTTAAAAATGAAATAATCCGCGCATAGTATAAAACTCCAAAGTCATTTTTTTGTCCACGAATGACACTAAAGGACACTAATAAACCCAGAAATTGAGTTGATTTTTCCTTATGATATCTTCGTGTACTTTCGTGTAATTTCGTGGATATTTCGTGGATATTTAAAGATTTACATCGTAGTCTTTTCTAATTTTGGATGTTGAGATATAAACAGCCTACTGTTCCAATTAAGCATTATTCTCCCTCCGTTCCATTGATTTTGTACATTTGAGCTATGGAGGATTTTAAGAACAGGCTGCTCAAACTCGAAAAGCATATCGGCAAATGGGCTCGCAGGCAGGGCATTACTTGTTACAGGATATATGATAAAGATATTCCGGAGTATCCATTGAGTGTTGACAGATATCAGGACTATCTTTATATATCTCTTTACGAGAAAAATTATAATGAAGAAATCATCACTGATGAATGGGTAGCTCAAATTCTTGAAGCTACAGCATCTGCTCTTCAAACTGCTCCTGAGAAAATTGTACTGAGAGCCAGAAAGCAACAGAAAGGTCTGGAACAATACGAAAAAGTAGATTCCGCCGGAAATCGGATGGTTGTGATGGAAGACGGACTTCAATTTATTGTAAATCTGACAGATTACTTAGACACCGGTCTTTTCCTGGACCACCGGAATACCCGCAAAATGGTGAGGGGAATGTCGGATAATGCCAGATTCCTGAATTTATTCGCTTACACCGGATCTTTCACTGTATATGCTGCAGCAGGGGGAGCAACCAACACCACTACCGTTGATTTGTCAAACACTTATCTGGAATGGGCAAAGGAAAACATGACTCTGAACGGATTTATTAGATCAGAAACAAAGGCACACCATTTTGTCCGGACAGACGTGGTAACTTATCTCCAGAGATTGAAATCTGGTTCATTTGATATGATAGTTATGGATCCGCCGACATTTTCTAATAGCAAAAGGATGAGTGGAGTTCTGGATATCCAGCGGGATCATGTGGATCTCATCAATTCTGCATTGAGGGTTCTAAGCCCCGGAGGAACGCTAATCTTCTCTACGAATTACCGTGGATTCAAGCTGAATGAAGCTGATATTAAATCTGAGAACATTAAAAATATCTCAACTCAGTCTGTTCCCGATGATTTCAGGAATAAGAAGATACATCAGTGTTTTGTTATGGTTGGATAGATCGTAATTTACGGGGCTGACCCGTGGGAATGGGATGTCCCGGCTACGCTACGCTGCGCTAGGGTGATGTCTTCCTTCGGCTACGCCTCGTAAGGTGATGTCTTTTTGTTTTCTTCAGCTACCCTGAGAAAACAAAAAGGTGATGTGCAAGCGGAGCTTGCGATTGAGTGGGGGGTTTTGGGTGAGGGTTTGTTTGAGTGATGGGTTTTGTTTATAGGTGGATTGAGATGGGATAACCGGAGGGAGACCATAAACTCCCCACCCCAACAATCTCACACCCAAAGCCCTGAACCCAACCTTGAGCTCCGCTCAAACATCACCTCCGAAATAAATTGACTGAAAATCAGTCAATTTATTTCGGAGACATCACTTTTTCTTGGCGTAGCCAAGGAGAAACATCACCTTGCAAGCCGGAGGCGCAGAAAGACATCACCTCCATACTCCAATCTACCCAATGAGGAATAATTACAGACTCCGCGTCCTTCCACCATCCACCGGAAGATTAATGCCTGTGATATAGCCTGCAGCAGGACTTGCAAGAAAAGCTGCAGCAGCAGCGATTTCCGATGGCAGAGCAAAACGCTTCATAGGTACTAAACCAGACATTTGAGCGGAAACTTGAGATTCTGAAATGCCCGCTTTCGAAGCTTTATCTGTAATCAATTGCTGAAGTCTATCGGTATCTGTGAATCCCGGTAAAATATTATTCACAGTGATTCCCCATGGTGCCAGTTCAGTCGCCATAGTTTTGGACCAATTGCCCATAGCAGCACGGATGGTATTCGATACCCCCAGACCCTCGATGGGTTCCTTGACAGAAGTAGAAATGACATTTATGATTCTTCCATAAGATTCTTGTCGCATTCCATCAATCAACAATTTTGTCAAAATCTGGCTGCAAATAATATGTTTATTAAAAGCGTCGGCAAATTCTTCCGGTTGGGCATCAATGATGGGTCCGCCTTTTGGTCCGCCTGTGTTATTGATGAGTATTTGATATTTTCTGACTACCAATAAACCGCTTACTTTTCTGCGGAGATCCTGCAAGTCTTCGAAGTCAGCCATCAGAAAATCATGATCTTGTCCCTTTGATTTGTCAAGTTCCTGTACAGCCGCAGAAAGTGTCACAGCCGAACGAGCCACCAATGTTACATTAGCCCCCATTTCAGCCAATTCCATACCGATTGCTTTTCCAATACCTTTGCTTCCTCCGCAAACTAATGCATGCTTTCCCAAAAGACTAAAGTTCATAATTTTCTGATTTGTGTAATACTTTACTTAATTTTGAAATCCAAGATAGAAATTTCTTTTAACCCAATATGCCAAATTAATAAATTCAGTATGTCTATAGCAAAGCCTTTCAATCTGAATAAGTGGATAGATGATAATGCCCACCTTCTCAAGCCGCCTGTTGCCAACAAACAATTGTATCTTGAAAATGAAGATTTCATAGTCATGATAGTTGGAGGTCCCAATGGCAGAAAAGATTATCACTTCGAAGACGGAGAGGAACTATTCTACCAGTTGAAGGGAGACATTACGCTGAAAATCATTCACCCTGACGGTACACCTGAAGATATAAGCATCAAAGAGGGTGATATGTTTTTGCTCCCTCCGAGAATTCCGCACTCCCCTCAAAGACCTGCAGGTACAGTCGGCTTGGTATTGGAAAGATATCGCAACAAAGGCGAGATGGATCAATTAATGTGGTTCTGTGAAAGCTGTCATCATAAGCTTCATGAGGCTACTTTTGAAGTGACAGATATCGTCAATCAATTACCTCCTGTGATGAAGCATTTCATGGATTCTGAAGAATTAAGAACCTGTGACAAATGTGGCACTGTGATGGAGAAAGTATAAGCTCCGATCTTCATTATGAGTAAAGTCTATTTCGCTTCTGATTTTCATCTGGGAGTTCCTGCAAAATTGCCAAGCAGAGAACGAGAAAAGCTGATCGTCAGATGGTTGGACAAGATATCTAAAGATGCCACAGAACTTTATCTGGTCGGTGATGTGTTCGATTTTTGGTTTGAGTACAGTTCAGTTGTTCCGAAAGGTTATATCCGTCTATTGGGTAAACTCGCAGAATTAACTGATGGCGGACTTCCGATCTACTTTTTTATCGGAAATCATGACATGTGGATGTTCAAATATTTTGAGGAAGAACTTGGGATACCAACCTTCAGGGAACCCATTATCAGAGAAATTCAGGGTAAAAAAATGATGATCGGCCATGGGGACGGCCTGGGTCCGGGCGATAATGGATATAAATTCATCAAGAAAGTTTTTGCAAATCCAGCATGTCAATGGCTGTTTGCCAGATTACACCCGAATCTGGGAATTGGAATCGCCAATTTCTGGTCAGCAAAGAGCCGGTACGCAAATGTAGAACCCGATCGTTTTGTATCAGAGGAAAATGAATGGCTGGTGCAATTTGCAAAAGACACGTTAAAGGAAAATCACTTCGATTACTTTGTATTTGGTCACAGACATTTGCCCATATCATTCAATCTTCAAGGGGGAAGCCAGTATATCAACCTGGGTGACTGGCTGAATCATCAATCCTTTGGAATAATGGAAAATGGAGATCTTCAATTGGCTTTCTATGAAAATGAACATGGTAAAATATATCGCAATTAGTCTTTTTTGGATGTATGCAAGTTCTTTGAAAGCTCAGTTTTCTTCAGAACCGGATATAAATATTGCAGTAGATATTGTTTTTGCAACAGTGGATAAGTTACACCAGATCTATGTCATCACCCCTGATAATAATATTATCAAGTACGATGAAAATGGTGATATTCTATACCGCTATACCAATAATTATCTGGGTGCTCCTTCTCTGATAGATGCAAGCAATCCTATTCAAATTTTGGTGTATTATCCGGGACTACAGACGATCGTCACACTGGATGTCACTCTGAATGAGATTTCGCGAACCAATTTGGTTTCCTTCGGATTTTTTGATATCAAAAGAGTTTGCGTATCCAATGATGCTCAAATCTGGATCATGGATGGTCTGGATTTTAAATTGAAAAAAATCGATCGTTACGGAACGGTGCTTAGAGAAAGCGAGGATTTATTACTTCGCTTGGGCAGAAGTATTTCTCCCATTGCTATGTTGGAGCGTCAAAACAAAGTATTGGTATTGGACTCTCAGCTTGGGCTGCTAATCTTCGATAATCTTGGCAATTACGTCCGCAACGAGCCCTTTGTTCGTCCGGAAACAGTTATGACCTTTGGTGGAAAATTATTTTATCTGGAAAATCAATCTGCCTTCTCCTGGGACATCGACACTGACGCCCGCTGGACTGTGCAATTACCTGAAAATTTACCGGAAGACATAGTCTCTTACACTGTATTGCCAAACGCTTTATATGCTTTTCATCCGGCTGGTATAATGGTGTATAGGCAGAGGTGAGATATTAAAAATTTATGAAGATGTTTGTGTCCAACTAAATAAGCATTTCCTGCCTGCCACAAAGTCTCACTTCATTTTCTATAACTTTCTTGGGTTGAACACCTACGGAGTTCTTTAAGAGTAGCCTTATACCCCGAGCTGCGTTTCACTTGCACGGGGATATCCATATTAAACTCCATCCGGAGTTTTTGTACCATTTATATTATTCTGTGATTCCTGGTTGTTTACTTACTACTTACGCCTTACCACTTCCATCCGGCTGTTCACTTACGGCTTACTACTTACACCTTACGCCTTTCCCCTATATCGTCATAATATCATGCTCCTTCGCAGCAAACAACTTATCCATCTTCTCCACATACTGATCCGTCATTTCTTGTGTTTTTGCTTCCCGTCTTTTCGCTTCATCTTCGGGAAATCCATCTTTCACCGCTTTTTTGATTTCTTCCATCATATCTCTGCGGGAATTGCGAACGCTGATTTTACCCTCTTCAGCGAGATGCTTGGCGTGTTTTACAAGGTCTCTTCTTCGTTCTTCAGTCAGAGGAGGAAGGTTGAGACGTATCACTTCTCCGTCATTCATGGGAGTCACACCCAGATTTGCTTCGAAAATTGATTTTTCAATAGATGCCAGCATTTTCTTTTCCCAGGGCTGAATGACTATGGTTCTGGCGTCGGACACGGATACGTTGGCGACCTGATTCAATGGTGTCATGGTGCCATAATAATCTGCTTTAATTCCTGCCACAATCTGTGGAGTAGCTTTCCCGGTTCTGACTTTTGAAAGTTCATCATTGAGATGTAAATATGCCTTCTCCATGGATTCATGGGTCATATCGAATGCTAAATCAAGTTCTTCGCTCATGATGTCTGTTTTGTTAATCTTTGCCAAAAATAATATTTCAAAGGTAAAAAATGCTTGTTTTCAATTTTGAAATCCATTGTTTAGCTATTACCAGTGTGGGTATTTTTTTACAGTGTTGATTCTTGACGTTATAAATAAGTAAATAGTAAACAAAAAAAGCCGGCAAAAACCGGCTTCTTTTATATTTTTTCTGAGAAGAATTAATCCCTGCTTCCCACATATCTCATTATAAGATACAACAACATGACCAATGAAGACAGTGCTGCAGAAACATATGTCATTGCTGCCCATTTCAATGCATCTTTTGATCCATCTAATTCCGCAGCTTGTGCAGTTCCGGAGCTTTCCAGCCATGCAACTGCTCTGCGGCTTGCATCAAATTCCACAGGTAATGTGATAAATGCAAACGCCGTCGTAATTGAAAATGCGATGATACAAATCAATAGCAATTGTGGCATAGAACCAATTGTCATAAATGCAATCAGCAATAACCATTGTTGAGCCTGAGCTGCCACATTTACAATAGGCACAACCTTGGATCTTAATGTAAGCCAGGCATATGCCTGATCATGCTGGACTGCATGACCACATTCGTGAGATGCAACAGCTGCAGCCATTACACTCCTGCCACTATATATAGCATGACTCAATGCAACAGTCTTCGTTAGCGGGTTGTAGTGATCGGATAGAAATCCTTCATGCTCAATAACCCTGACATTGGATATATTGTAATGACGCAACATAGCTTCTGCAATTTCTTTGCCGCTCATGCCATTTCTCAGTCCGATTTGTGAGTACTTCTGAAACTTACTCTTCAGTCTTGCACTCACCAAAAATCCAACCACAGATAATATTATACCCACAATTATGTAGCCATAATACCCTCCCAATGCACCTAATTCACTCATTTTTCTATTTTGTTTTTTATTTTTAATTAATCCACTCAAATCCGGTATATGGTACCAGTTTTTCAGGGATGCGAATTCCATTTTCGGTCTGATGATTTTCCAGAAGTGATGCTACGATTCTTGGCAGAGCCAATGCACTTCCATTGAGTGTATGCGCGAATCTGTTTTTTCCGTTCTCATCCTTGAAACGCATTTTCATCCTATTGGTTTGAAATGTTTCAAAATTGGATACGCTGCTTACTTCCAGCCACCTTTGCTGAGCTGCGGAATACACTTCAAAGTCATATGTCAAAGCCGATGTGAAACCCATATCTCCACCGCATAAACGCAAAATTCTATACGGAAGTTCAAGGGCCTGTAACAGACTTTCGACATGTTCGAGCATGATCAATAATGAATTGTAGGAATTGTCCGGATGCTCGAATCTCACTATCTCTACCTTGTCAAACTGATGCACCCTGTTTAATCCCTTTACATGTGCACCATATGAGCCGGCTTCCCTTCTAAAACAAGGAGTGTAGCCGGTCAGCAGCATCGGTAATTCCTTTTCAGCAACAATGACATCACGGTAAATATTTGTCAGTGGAACCTCTGCAGTCGGGATGAGATACAGATCATCCTTTTCAGCATAATACATCTGGCCTTCCTTGTCCGGTAATTGTCCTGTGCCTCTGGCTGTAGCTTCATTGACTAAAAGAGGTGGCTGACATTCTTCATAGCCTTCCTTCACAGCATTATCCAGGAAAAAAGCAATTAATGCTCTCTGTAATCTTGCGCCTTTACCTCTGTATAATGGAAACCCCGACCCAGAGATCTTTGCTCCCAGTGCCAGATCGAATAAATTATATTTCTCTGCAAGTTCCCAATGCGGCTGTGCTCCCGGCCATAATTGTGGGAAGGAATTTGTCCAGTCTTTATAGACGAAGTTATCATCGCTGGATTTGCCGGCTGGCACCGATTCGTGAGGAATATTAGGAATGGTCAGGAGTTTCTCTTCTAAGTTATCCTTAACTTGTTTGATTTCTTCTTCCAGTAACTTGCTTTTATCCTTAACAGCAGCCACATCAGCCTTCAATGCCTGAGCCTCATCCTGCTTTCCGGTTTTCATCAAATCGCCGATTTGTTTTGCAAGAATATTGGCTTCATTGAGATATTGATCCAATTGAGATTGAATTTCTTTTCTACGATCGTCCAATTCGAGGACTTTAGATACTATTTCGAGGCCTTCCTCGTTAAAGTTTCGCTTACGTAAACCTTTTAGTACAGTTTCTTTGTTATCACGGATATAGGACAGCTCAAGCATGCTTATGTGGTATTTGGTAAATAGAGTGCAAAAATTGCATTCAATTTTTACAAATATAGTATTTGAATAAAAAAATAAAATTATTTTTGAGCCGTCGATTCAGACATCATCTCTGGAGTAGTGCTTTGAATAAGAGTAGTTGAGGTAATTTCACAACAAACATGTTTCATTCAAGGTAATCGAAATGCAAGACAATTCAGTATATTAAACATATTGAATTTTATTTTTTGTTTCATTTCTCCCAGGGATTCTAATTGCCAATTTCATTTTATACCCATTTAGTATTAAACTTTTCACTATCATATGTATTCCATTTCTCAATCAAATGAGATGCTCCTGAATGAATTAAAGGATGTAGCTGAGGCTATGAACATCCGTGGATTCAGACGCATGAACAAACAAGAACTTGTTTACCGAATTCTCGATGAACAAGCAGTTGCAAAAAAACAACAGGAGGATCCAAGCCCCGAGAGAATCGAAACCAGCCTCTATAAAGCTGACAAAAAATTTAACGGGCAGGACGACCCCGCCGAAAAAGCAGCTCAAAAGCCTGCCCCAAAATCCAGAGAACCTGAAGCTAAACCAGCTACTATCAGAGAACCCGAAAAACTACACCTAAAGTAGTAGAAAACAAACCGGGACGAGGCAGACCAAAAACCCTGATACAAGAATCCCGGCTCCTGAAAAAGACAAAACCAATAAACCCGGCAAAATTGCAGCGGAAGAAAATAATCCTGAACTAAGTGCCGAAGACTCAGGTTCCAATGAACCTCAAAAGGACCAAAGAAGACCTCAGGATCGCAATCAACAAAGAAATCAGGATAAAAACCGAAATCGTCCTCAGGAAACTCAGGATACTAATACGGACGCATCAACAGAAAAACAACCTGACCGAAATCAGGACAGAAACCAGGACCGCAATCAGGATCGTAACCAGGACAGAAACCAGGAAAGAAATCAGGATCGCAATCAAGATCGCAATCAGGAAAGAAATCAGGACCGCAATCAGGAAAGATCCCAGGATCGTCCAGCAAACAGAAATGAGCGCAATGACAAACCTGAAAGGAATCAGGAAAGAACAAACGATCGCAATCAGGATCGCCCTAATGATAGAAATCAGGATAGAAACCAGGAAAGAAATCAAGATCGCACTCAGGAAAGGACGAATGACAGAAATCCTGAACGCAACCAGGAAAATAAAAGAGAAAATAACGGCAACGATCGCAGGGAAGAAAGAGTTGAGAAGCCTCAACCATTATTCAATGTAGATCTGGATGGTGTAGTAGAAGGTGAGGGTATCCTGGAAATGATGCCGGATGGATATGGATTCCTGAGATCATCTGATTACAATTATCTTACTTCTCCGGATGATATTTATGTATCCCCTTCTCAAATCAAATTATTTGGTTTGAAAACAGGCGATACAGTTAAAGGGTCCATCAGACCTCCAAAAGAGGGAGAGAAATACTTTGCATTGCTTAAGGTTTCAAAAATTAACGGCCTAAGACCTGATGAAATCAGAGACAGAGTGCCTTTTGATTATCTGACACCTTTATTTCCAAATGAGAAATTCAAAATGACAACGACTACCACCGGCAGAGATTATGGCAACAGGATGATTGACCTATTCACTCCGATCGGGAAAGGTCAGCGTGGATTAATTGTCGCTCAGCCTAAAACCGGTAAGACTTTCCTACTGAAAGACCTTGCCAATGCCATTGCAAGCAATCACCCGGAATGTTATCTGATCGTGTTGCTGATCGATGAGCGTCCTGAGGAGGTAACTGACATGAAGAGAAGTGTTAATGCAGAAGTTGTTGCCTCAACGTTTGATGAGCCTGCTGATAATCACGTACGCGTTGCCAATATCGTTCTTGAAAAAGCCAAACGTCTGGTAGAATGTGGTCACGATGTGGTCATTCTACTGGATTCTATCACAAGATTGGCAAGAGCATACAATACTGTTGCTCCCGCAAGTGGTAAAGTACTTTCCGGTGGTGTGGAAGCTAATGCACTTCAGAAGCCTAAGAAATTCTTTGGCGCTGCCAGAAAAATCGAGAACGGTGGTTCATTGACAATTCTTGCAACTGCCCTGATCGATACCGGATCCAAAATGGACGGAGTCATCTTTGAAGAATTCAAAGGAACCGGTAATATGGAGCTTCAGCTGGATCGTTCACTTGCTAACAAACGATTATATCCTGCCATCGATCTTACCAAGTCAAGTACAAGAAGGGAAGATTTGTTGCTTGATAAAGATACACTCAAGCGCATGTTCATTCTGAGAAATCACCTGGCCGATATGAAGCCGGATGAAGCGATAGAGTTCCTTCTAAAACATCTGACAGGAACTGTCAAGAATGAAGAGTTTCTTGCTTCAATGAATAGTTAATAAAAAAAAGTTCAATGGTTTGGTAATTGTTATTGATTGCCTTACTTTTGTGCCTCTTTAAAATCAGGTAGTAAAATACGCCTCTGTTTGGAAAGGTTTTCAGGTTGAATTAAGCAGTCTATCTGCCCGGTTCTAAATCAAACCAACAGTAGTCGTTATCAAAAAAGTATAACATGAAACGGACATTTCAACCATCCAGGAGAAAAAGAGCCAACAAGCACGGATTCCGCGCCAGAATGGCCAGTGCTAACGGACGTAAAGTCCTGGCGCGCAGAAGAGCTAAAGGTCGCTACAAGCTAACAGTATCTGACGAAAAACGTCTTAAGTAATACGGGATTAACTCCCAGGACATACTAAAAGCTCGGGGAACAGCAATATATTGCTGTTCCTTCTGCATTTTATAATAGTTCCATTCTCTCTTATGAGCCGCACATGAATCCTTCCTCCTTCATATTTCCGGTTCAGGAAAGACTTAAAAGCCGCAAGGCTATCCAATCTCTTTACTGAAGGACAATCACATGCGAAGTATCCAGTCAGGATTGTATATAATGAAGTTTCTGAATTAACAACAGACGCAGCGTTTCAGGTGAGTTTCGTTGTACCTGCAAAAAAAATTAAAAAAGCCACCCTTCGAAATCTAATTCGTCGCAGGATGAAAGAAGCGTTCAGACTGGAAGCCCAAATAGTTCGCGATAGTCTCAAAACACAGGAAAAAAAAATCCAGGCACTCTTTATCTTTACCGCGGATGAGGAAAAAGATTACAAGACGATATTAAGTTCCATGCAAAAGATATTAAAACAGCTGGTTTTTCAGTTATAGAGGACGTGTTTTTTAAATCAAAATTTATGACTCGTAACTTTACTTCAATCCTTCTTATACTGTCATTCCTGTTCCCTGCTGTAACTACAGAGGCTCAAAAGGTAATGCAAATAGAGAAAGTTGGTTCCTTGAAAAATTACAGATATGTAGCCGGTGATGAATTTGAATATCAGATTCTAAGTCTGCCGGGAGTATGGAGTAAAGCCACAATACTTGAAGTGATGACAGATCAAAATGTTGTTCACACTACTAATGGTCTGATTAATCTGGCTACTATTACAAAAATCAGGAAGTTAAATGATTCTCGTCTGAAAAATGTATTTGTTATTTTTCTGTATTCATCCGCCATTTCTACGATAATTTACTCAGGACGAGCATGGATTCTGGGTACTCCGCCCAATTGGATAAGTATTACAATGTCAACAGCTCCATTTTTGGTAGGCTATTTGATTCAAAAAATATTTAAATATAAAACAATGAGAATGGGACCGGGATATCGCTTGCGGGCTATCGATCTGACTTTTTATCCTCAGGACATCAGGCCGTAGAGAAATTCAGAAATTAGAATTTAGAAGGTAGAATTTAGAAATCAGTACACTGCAAATTTGGCTTAATGACAGGCAACCTGAACTTAGCAACTTGTTAGATCTTGTGAGAAAAGAATTTATGCGTCAAAAGCTGGAAAAGAGTTTGGAGCTTGCTGACAAATATGGAATTTCCAATATGAGTATGGAAGAGATTACCAGTGAAGTTAAAGCAGTCAGACGAAATACAAAAAGTCGTAATTGAGACTATCGTGATTGTTGAATAATTCATTCTCTTGTTCACAAATTTCATTGCAGAAACGGCTGCTATTTGGCTGTTTCAAATCTGAAACCTGAAAGACTGAAACCTGAAACCTGAAATCATACCCCACTATGCTGATTTAACATCTAATGGCAACATCTAGCCCTGTGGGGGCAGTTTTCAATAGATGAGACTCACCACCAATATGTACTCAGCATATCTATAATCATCCAAATATGCGAAAGAATTAATACAGAGAGGATAAAAATACTTACCCACCCGGATTTGATCTTTAGAATATTAGGTATACAAAGCAACAGAATAGGTATAATTAAAATAAAATATCTTCCCTGAATATTCCATAATTCAGGATGTCCCACCGGTACCCAGAGCATATACATTGATATACAAAATACCATTACAAGCATTGCAAAAGTGCTAAAAAGGATTATTCTGTGCTTTTGACTCAGGGGATTGATTACAGATTGAGTGAGAAGAAAAATGCAAAATGCCAGTAAAGCTATCAGCCAACCCGGTAAATAATTCGCCATCCATCCATATTTTCCAAGATAATGTGCAGAAGTGGAAGGCAAACTTAGAGCTAATGATTTTATGAAAATCCAGAGACTTGAGAATGGGTGTTCCAGTACATATTTCATTTGAGCATCCGGATCTACTCCGGGGTTTAGAGTCTGACCGATTCGGAATTCAGTATGATATTGATCAAAGGGAATAAACAAAGCAGAGCTAAC
This sequence comes from Saprospiraceae bacterium, assembly GCA_016706365.1. GTDB lineage: Bacteria > Bacteroidota > Bacteroidia > Chitinophagales > Saprospiraceae > SLDF01. The sequence goes on along the minus strand of JADJJU010000008.1, from coordinate 34,616 downwards.
ATTGCTGGAAATCATAAATGCAACGAGTGGCAGAATAGATAGTATGCCAAATAGAATCAACTGTTTCTTCCTATTAAATTGATTCTTCAAAATTAAAAGCTTAAACACAGCGGAATTAAAGTGGGCTTCATAGCCACCAAAACACTCAGTAAAATAGAGAGCCAAACATAATTTTTCCAAATTAGCTTTTGACTTGTTGAGGCATATTTGATTAAAAGGGCAAAATAAATGAAACCTGTACCGTGTACAATTAAGTCCTGATTAGCTGAGATGTGAAGAGCCAAAGAGGAGGGCAGCAATAACAACATAAGCAATTGCCATTGGAAAGCCGGCGCAATTTTCAATGCAAGACTTGTGAGAAGTAGCCAGCACAATGCATTGAATATTCTTGAGAAATAAAATGCAAGACCTACTTTTTCATTAATTAAGCCGGCACATTTGATACCAATCGCCTGAGGCAGATAATTGAGAGTCGGATAAAAACCAGTATTGGCAAAGTCGATAAATCCAGATTTCGAAGGTTCTATTTCTGCATTAAGAAAATCCACGCATTCCTTAAAAGATATTTTGCAGGAATCACAGTTCTTCAGTCTTAAAAATGGGTCAGTTTGTTCCTTAATACTGGAAGGCAAAATTCCACCAAGTCTTTTATCCTCCGTTTTCTCAGCATACAGATTACCTTCACTCACATGCCATGCTCGAAAAAAATGATTTTGTTCATCCGGGGATTGAATGGGAGGAGTAAGAATCAGATAAAAAACACACAAAACTAATCCTACCCAAAAATAGTATTGATGCAAATGTGTCGAGCCGGCAGACAGCAAGTCAATTCTCCATTTATCAATATTGACTTTTGCTGGTTTCAAGCGGAGGAGTTATAGATAATTCATGATAAAATGATCCAGAGCAAATTGGTAACCCTCCATTCCCATTCCTGAAATGACTCCTTTGCAACATGCGGCTGTATATGAGTGATGCCGGAAGTTTTCACGGGCATAAATATTCGTCAAATGAACTTCGATGATAGGAGTTCTAATAGCTCTTATAGCATCAGCCAAAGCAATGGATGTGTGTGCATATGCTCCGGGATTGATGATAATTCCATCGTAGTCAAAGCCTATTTCATGTAATTTATCAATCAATTCTCCTTCGTGATTGCTCTGAAAATATTTCAGGTCAATGTCAGGATACTTAACCACCAGCTCATCAAAAAAATCTATGAAGGTCTGATATCCATAAAGCGATGGTTCTCTGGTTCCCACCAAATTAAGATTAGGCCCGTTGATGATTTGTATTTTCATGAGTGCGGCTTTTTTAATAATTACAGTTTTACTCAGTAGTGCTACCAGGAGCTTTGAATTTCAATAAATACGTTTGCGGTTCCTCAGTGGTATATATTATTTCAAACAGACTCTCTTTTTTCTGAATAGCCGGCACAAGATATCTCGAGGTGGAAGTGAAGCCCAGCTGATCTACGACTACATATTGCGCCTTTGTTTTTGCCAGATTTTCAATGAATAAGTCTACATCCTCATCATATGGATAATAGTCAGTACTTGCTCCTGAGAAATAATGAAACAGTAAAGGCTTCCTGCAGGCGACAATACTATTTGCAGGCAGATTTTTCTTTGCCCATTCAGCAACTTCAAAATAGTTTTTCCAATTGGGATTATACCCATTATTGGATTCAATATTTGCTCTTTCCAGTGGATATGCAGTCTCCTGGTTTTCGAAATCGGGTGCCTTATCAAACTTGAGGTAATAATTCAGAAAGAACAATAACAACAGCGCTGTCCAGGGAGCATAGGCCTTTGGGAAGTTTGGAATTCTTTCCACACCTTTGACAAATGCAAAAATGATAAATAACAGGAGAAAGGGGATAAATGGCATCATGAATCTCGTACTGAACCAAACATCGGGCCAGAGGGCTAAAATTCCCGCCAATCCTATAAAGTAAGCCAGGATAAACCATCTGTATTTTTTCAGATACAACATACCGGCAATGGCGAGTAATAGGGACAGAATACCAACTGCGTAAAGCCATTTCGGAACCGCTTTCTCATAACTTATCACCAGAGATGGCACCACGGCGGAAGGAATTTCTCTCGATAAGTACCGGTCAGTATTCTTTCCAATTCTTTCAATGAAATCTTTAATCCCAGCTTTTCCCATTTCTGGGCGGTAGGGATTGATCATTATAACCTGTGTCTCATAGCCGCTGGGAACTTCAATTATTTTACCCCGAAAATACCAGGGCAGTGCCAGCAAAATAAAACCTGCAAATAATGCCAATGCCGCTTTTCTGTTTTTCAACTCCACCCATAGGTAAACAAGTGCACCGAAAAGCACAGAAAGTCCTATTGCTCTGATATAGTAAGTAAGAACTATACAGGCCAGTAAACCATAAAAAATTGGATTTTTATAAAATGGTTTCTCATTTGTCAACTTCAGTAAAAAGAAAATACTGAGTAGTGAAATGAATAAAAATGGCATTTCACTCATAGTTTCATATCCATGAGAGGCAACATGATAATTGCATAGCGTGAAAATGCTAGCTACTAAGGTCACCTGCCAGGGGACATTCATCCTCTTCCCCAGGACATAAAACAGTAATAAACTTCCTATAAAAAACAAACCGCTGGTCATCTTCAGAAACTGGACATCCTCACTAATGAACATCAGAATGGAAAGTATAAAAGGATAACCCGGAGGAAAGTGATTGGCCGGTCTTTGATCCACCTGATTGTAATCAACATAGCCCACACCACTTTTTATTCCTTTAGCAAGAAGTATGTAGCTAATATTATCCTCATTCACACTTACCTTTTCATCATAGATGTACCGATAAGTCGGGAAGAATGCGAAAATAATGACAACAAATCCAATCCAGTAAAAGTATTTGCTATAATCTACAGTAGCCACTACCTGCGGCTTGGAGGGGGATTTTTTTTTGGGCTGCATCAGCTTTTTTCTTGGGGATTAATTAGCTACGTCAGATAGAAATTTTATTCTCACCAATTTGATTTCATCCAATGTAATATCGCTGTCTTTGAGTTCTTTAAATGCAACATCAACAGAATCTGATTCTGACTCCATGAAATATTGATAAATATCTTCTCTGGCATATTCATCTATTGCATCATCAATATAATAATCGAGATTTACTTTGGTACCTGAAATGACAATAGCGTCCAACTCTTCCAATAATTCTTCAAATGAAATGGCACTTGATTTGGCTATGTCTTCGAGTGGGATTTTCTTATCAATAGATTTTATGATTTCAACTTTTGCTTTGGATTTATTTGCTACGGACTTAACAATAAACTCAGTAGGGCGATCAATTTCATTTTCCTCTACATATTGAGCGATCATCTCGATAAAGTTTTTCGCATATTTTTGAGCTTTACCCATACTGACTCCGGAAATACGGGTCATATCATCCATAGTGACCGGATACTGTGTTGCCATATCTTCGAGTGAAGGATCCTGGAAAATAACAAACGGCGGAACATTGTGCTTTTTTGCAATTGTTTTGCGCAAGTCCTTCAGCATCTTCATCAAATCTTCATCCAGTACTCCAGATCCTCCTCCTTCGCCTTCTTCAGGCTGAACATTTTCGAAGGCGCGATTGATGGAAATATAAATTGGTTTTGGTTTTGTTACAAATTCTTTACCTTGTTGTGTCAGCTTTAATAGCCCATACTGCTCAATATCTTTATACATAAGATCCTGCAGCAGTGCATTTCTGAATATGGAATGCCAATACAAGTGATCATTATCTTTTCCTGAGCCAAAGCCCGGCAATTTATCAAATCCATATTCAGTGATTTTTTGTGATGCCTTTCCCAGTACATAGTCGATCAGGAGTTTGATATCATAGTTTTCGTTCAATTCCAAAACGGCCTTGAGGACCTTTTGCATATCATTTTTGACCTCCAGTTTTTCTTTTGGATACTTGCAATTATCACATTTTTCATCGCAGGAAGCTTCATTGTAATGCTCTCCGAAGTAGTGAAGGAGAAATTTTCTTCTGCAGGATGTAGTCTCGGCATAAGCCATGACTTCCTGCATTAGCAGCGAACCCATTTCTCTTTCTGCTACAGGTTTGTCCCTAAGGAATTTTTCCAGCCGGGCAATATCTGCATAGGAATAAAATGCAATGCAATTTCCTTCCAGTCCATCACGACCTGCACGACCTGTTTCCTGATAATAATTTTCAATGCTTTTGGGCATATCATAGTGGATGACAAATCGTACATCGGGTTTATCAATTCCCATTCCGAAAGCAATTGTAGCACAAATGACATCTATTTCTTCCATCAGGAAATCATCCTGAGCCTTGGTCCTTGTCTTGGCATCGAGACCTGCGTGATATGGGGAAGATTTAATACCATTTACTGATAACACCTGAGCCAATTCTTCGGCAGCTTTTCTGCTTTGCACATAGATGATGCCGGATTGGTTGGGCTGCAACTTGATAAGCTGCAATATTTGTTTGAATGTTTGTTCCTTTTTGCCTTTTTGGCGCACTTCATAGAAAAGATTGTCGCGGTTGAATGATGAAAGGAAAATATTTTCCGCTTTCATATTCAGGATCTTGACGATGTCCGCTCTTACCTTGGGAGTAGCTGTTGCTGTCAATGCTATAACAGGAATCTCTCCGCCAATGATGTCAATCATATTTCTGATCCTGCGATATTCAGGTCTGAAGTCATGTCCCCATTCAGAAATACAATGCGCTTCGTCTACTGCCACAAAAGATACCTTTGTGTTTTGGAAAAACTCAAGATTTTCATCTTTAGTTAAAGTCTCAGGTGCAATGTATAAGAGTTTAGTAGTGCCGTCTATAATATCCTGTTTTACTTTTTTTATCTGACCCTTATTCAGAGAGGAATTTAAGAAATGCGCCACATTATCTTCCTGAGAGTAACCGCGAATAGAATCCACCTGATTTTTCATCAGGGCTATTAATGGGGAAATGATAATTGCAGTACCTTCCATCAGTAGAGCAGGTAATTGGTAGCATAATGATTTGCCACCGCCTGTTGGCATTATCACAAAAGTATCTTTGCCATCTAAAACACTTTTGACTATAGCTTGCTGGTTGCCTTTAAATTGATTGAATCCGAAATATTCCTGTAATGCGGCTGAAAGATCGATGGCTTCTGTCTGGACCATTATTAATTGTTATGTTTAAGATTATCCTATGAAAAATTGTTGTTGCCCTGTATGTTTATGAGATTGATTCTCTATTCGTCACTCTTAAAATTACACTAAATATCCATATCGGAGTAGACATCTCCAAAATATTCAATGAATGCTGGATGTTTTTTTTGAATTTTGTGCTCCAAATCATTCTTACCCACATGAATTCTCTCCCACAAGCTATAAAAATCGCCAAAGATACAATTCATCTCGAATCGGATGCAATTCGCGAACTGGAAGCTACTATACTGTCTGATGCATTCACCGGACTACTGCAACTGGCTACAATGAAAACGAGAAGATTCGTTTTTACCGGTATCGGAAAAAGTGCCATTATTGCTCAAAAAATAGTCGCAACTTTTAATTCAACTGGAACTCCGGCGGTTTTTCTTCATGCGGCCGATGCAGTTCACGGCGATTTAGGTCTTGTCATGCAGGATGACATCATGTGCATATTATCCAAGAGTGGTGAAACGCCGGAAATCCGGCTCTTAGTATCTCTTGTCAAAGATAGAGGAATTAAATTGGTTGCTTTTACAGCAGTGGCAGATTCCTTTCTGGGTCTTTCTTCGCATTTATCATTAATTACACCGGTTTCTAGAGAAGCCGATCCTTATAATCTGGCACCAACTACGTCATCTACGGTACAACTTGCTTTGGGAGATGCACTTGCTATGGCGATCATGCATTTGAAGGGATTCAATGAAAAGGATTTTGCCCGTTTTCATCCGGGAGGTGCATTGGGTAAGCAATTGTTCCTGACAGTTCAGGACCTTTATATCCGATATGACAAACCACAGGTTAACAAGAATGCCAGCATTCGGGAAGTTATTTATGAGATCACAAGCAAAAGACTAGGCGCAGCAGTGGTACTGTCCGAACAGTTGCAAGTAGCAGGAATCATCACCGACGGAGACCTCAGGAGAATGATGCAAAATCATATCACCTTTGACCATTTGACTGCAGAGGATATCATGACAGTTAATCCAAAATGCATCCAAAAAAATGCACTGGCTGCTGAGGCCCTTCAAATGATGAAGCAATATGCCATTACACAATTACCTGCTATTGATGAAGATGGAATTTATCTGGGAATAGTACATCTTCATGATATTTTAAAAGAGGGGATAATTTGAAAAGAGTGGAGGTATTCCCTTGGAAAGAAACAGCCGGGTAGAGGTAGGCTTCGCCTGTAGTGTTTGAGTAGAAATCGTGTATGGGGCTGCTGCACGCCCCGTGTGCTGCGAATTCTCCTTTGTCGAATTCGCGGGATGTGGTTCGCTCAGCTCACGGGATGAATTGTGAGTCGTGAGTGTGGAAACAGCCGCTTTTGGCCTTTAGCTTTTGGCAAAATGAACAAAATTCTTAATTGCTTTGCTTGATCGTCTCCGACGATCAATGGCACCACATCCCGCGCGGTCGTAGGCCGCAGAGCAGCACACGAGCGAGGCACGGCCGACGCTCACACACCGGGCTTGTTGAGTCCATCTGCGCGCCTCAGGCGCAGAACTCCCATCCTCTTTACGGGTTCGCTTCGGCTACACGAGCCACCAAGGAAGTATTATCTTCTTGCAAGAGTCGCACTTTCCGTTTCTCCATTTCCTCTTTCACGGAATTAATAAATAGCAACAGGAACAATAGGTGAAACATAATTCCCTGTGTCCCTTCCATGGTAGGTTCTATCATACAGGATGCAATGAACATAGCTCCATGAATTAGAATAAAAGGATTACTGCGAAGAAATTTTTTGAAAAATGGAATGAACAGGCCCGGAAAAATGGTGATAACTCCCAGTAATCCCATGGATGCAAGTATATAAATAAATTGATTGTGCGGGATACGAACAGGCACAGTCTGCCCATAAACCTCATTATATTCTGTAGTCATAGCCTGTGGTAAATCTGCAAGATCTGATCCCAGAACAGGATTGTTTAAAAATACTCTCCAGCCTATATAAATGGACCTAAATCTGTCGCCGTCAGAATAATTCCCGACATCTTTTTCTGTCAGCAATTCTATATCATGTACCATGTAATCAAATCGGGCTTCCAATGAGGGAATGGATTGCGTGGCAAAAAATAGGATTATACTCATTCCCGCGGCTACTGCTATGAGTTGCAGGAATTTTTTTCTCTGGAAAAAATCGGACAAATATGAGAAACAGGGCTCCGTACATAGTCAATAGTCCGCTCCTGACGGCAATCACATGTATACAACAGAATAGGGCTACCAGCATAGCAAGAATATAATAACCCCATTTTGATTTTAATGGAATAATTGATTCTGTAAGTGCTATGGTTCCAAATGCTACCGCTGCAGCCAATAAAAGACTGAACCTGATGTGGTTGCCCGGAACCGGCATGGATTGGCCTATTGCTATCAGCTCATCATAATGATCCATATTTTGAGAATAATTGATCAAAACTCCAATAGCAAAAAGAAGTGCCATGGGAATGAAAATCTTTAGAAATATTTTGATAGAGTTCTGACTAATCGCCGGAAGGAAATAGAATGCAAATGGCAGTAATAAATAGGGCAATCTCAATTGGACTTTATGTATATCCTGATTGGTTTCTGATAACAACGCTGAGACAGAAGTACCCAGAAATATTAATATCAGTGAGCCACAAACTATGTCCCTGAAAGGCAGACTTAAAGCATAAAGGGCTGGCCGGGGCCGGATATTTCTGAGACTTTTTATTCTGGAGACAATGTGCGGAATGGCCAATAGAACAAAAAGAAAAATGCTAAGGGATATTAGAAATTTACTCCAGAAAGAGGCGAATAAAGCGATTACTGCAACAGCCAGAACTGCTTTCTCGGAAACAAACCAATCCAGAAGTGGTTTGTTACGCTGCGCGTCTTGTTGAGTAATCATTGTACAAATATCATTAATTGAGGCGATATTTAATTTATGAGATGATATACTGTGGCCTTTTCTGACATATGATCGGAATAACTTAGCTTTGCCGACTAAATATATTGAAAAGAAATTAATCCGATGGCACAAGATATTTTTGAACAAATAGATCAGATCAAAGACGAGATTAATCAATACGCAGTTGGTTCGGCAGAAAGTCTGGAGGCATTCAGGATTCGATTTCTGGGTACAAAGAACATCATAAAACCATTATTTGCTTTGATGGGCCAGGTTGAAGCTGAGCGCAAAAAGAATTTGGGCAAGCTTTGAATGCTTTGAAAGTTCTTGCGGAAGAAAAATTTGATCTGTCTAAATCAAATGTAGCTGACGGCGAAAAGTCTGCCGGAGCTGGAGATATTGATTTGACAGCACCCGCAGAACCCTTCCAATTAGGATCCAGACATCCAGTAAGTATAGTGATTCAAAAGATATCCCAGATTTTTGAGCGAATCGGGTATACTGTCGTGGAAGATAAGGAAATTGAGAACGAGTGGTATAATTTTACAGCGCTCAATACCCCGGAAGATCATCCGGCTCGTGATATGACTGATACATATTATTTGGCCAGAGATTTGACTCACATGTTAAGATCTCAAACTTCCACGGTGCAAATCCACACTATGGAACAAAAACAACCACCTATCAGAATTATCTCTCCGGGACGGGTGTACAGAAATGAAACTATTTCTGCCCGCTCACACTGCCAGTTTCATCAGATAGAAGGATTATACATTGATGAAGGGGTTTCATTTGCAGACCTGAAGCAGACATTATTGTATTTCGCCAAGGAAATGTTTGGAGAAGATGCAAGGATCAGACTGAGGCCTTCATTCTTTCCATTTACAGAGCCAAGCGCCGAAATGGATGTTTATTGGGGATTAAAGACTGAATCAGATCACAGAATAACTAAAGGAACAGGATGGCTGGAGGTGATGGGATGTGGTATGGTAGATCCTGCTGTCCTTGATAATTGTGGAATCGATTCCAATAAATATAGCGGTTTTGCATTTGGAATGGGAATAGAGCGACAGGCGATGCATCTTTATAAGATCAATGATATCAGATATTATTTCGAAAATGATCTAAGATTCCTGAAGCAATTCTCCTCATCCTTTTGATTGAAAAATATACTCCATGATGAAACCCAGTATTCCAAAAGGGACCCGTGATTTTAGCCCTGAACAACTATATAAAAGGAATTTTATCTTTCAGACAATCCGTGAAGTATTTGAAATTTACGGATATGCTCCCATAGAAACGCCCTCGATGGAAAATTTGCAGGTTTTGAGTGGCAAATATGGCGAAGAAGGCGATACATTACTTTTCAAGGTTTTGAATAATGGAGATTATTTGGACAAGGCTGATCCAATTGCCCTGGAACAGAAAAATTCTAAAGCCCTCATATCAAGCATCAGCAAAAGAGGATTGCGCTATGACCTCACAGTACCATTTGCCCGATATGTGGTCATGCATCAGAATGAAATTCAACTTCCATTCAAAAGATATCAGATTCAACCTGTGTGGAGGGCAGATCGTCCTCAGAAAGGAAGATATCAGGAGTTTTATCAATGCGATGCAGACGTAGTAGGATCTGATAGCTTGGTGTATGAGGCGGAATTATTGGAAATATATAATACCGTTTTCAAAAAGCTGGGATTGCAAGTTAACATCAAAGTCAACAATAGAAAGCTTTTAGCAGGACTAGCTGAGATTGCCGGCATGGCTAACAAATTTATGGATCTTACAATTGCCCTGGACAAATTAGACAAAATAGGAGAAGAGGGGGTTCGCAAAGAAATGCTGGAAAAGAGAATAACTGACTTACAGGTTGATGTTCTCTTCAGAGCTATTGCTTCCTGCCATTCTCTTGAAGAAATGGAGCAATTGATGTCACAAAGTGAAATTGGCAAAGAGGGTGTCAATGAAATTCGTAAAGTATTGGAATATTGCGCTGTCTCCGGTGCCACCGACAATATCGATTTGGATATTACACTGGCAAGGGGGTTGAATTATTATACCGGATGTATTTTTGAAGTTCAAACCACTGAAACAGCTATGGGTAGCATCGGTGGTGGAGGCAGATATGCAGACCTGACAGCAGCATTTGGTCTGCCTGGTGTCTCCGGAGTAGGCATTTCATTTGGTGCGGAAAGAATCTATGATGTGATGGAATATTTAGAAAGATTCCCTGCTAATCTGAAGACAGCTCCTAAAGTAATGGTCGCACCCATGGACGAAGAAAGCATGGCATTCGGGTATAATGTGAGCAGCATTTTAAGATCAAATGGTATTTCAACCGATCTCTATCCTGAACCTGCAAAGTTGAAGAAACAACTGAAATATGCTTCTGAGCGGGGCTTTGCTTTTTGTATCATTTGCGGTGAAAAGGAACGACGGAATGGACTGGTATCAGTCAAAAATTTGAGCACTACCGAACAGGAAGATGTGCCTCTGGATTTGCTAAGTGCCTATCTTAGTTCACGTTAACGGGTTGTTAACTTCCCCATAATATTAGTAGGATTTAACACTATTTTGTTTACATTTGTCGTTTACCGACGATATTTTGTATAGCCCCCATATCAGGGAACCTGTTGTGTTATACCTATTTGTTTAAGGAAACCTGTTATTCCATGAAGAAAATCATCTTAATTGGCTTTATGCTCTTCCCCCTTTGTTTTGGAGCATTTGGCAAGGAAAGGATGGCTGCCACGATAGCAGTTAAATCAGAAACAATCCCCGAAAATTTTGAGCTGGAAGTGAAATTGCGCATGCGTCAGATGACCTGCATTGTTGCACCCAGATTGAATGAAGAAGTAAAATTTTTTCTTGGAAGGTACATTTTCAAGCATCAGCATTTTACAGGCAAAATGCTGGGGAATGCGGCAGTTTATTTTCCTGTGTTTGAAAAGATGCTGAGAGAAAAGGATATGCCAACAGATTTGAGAGCATTATCTATTTTGGAATCATGGCTGGATCCTGCAGCTACTTCCAGAGTAGGTGCAGGTGGTTTGTGGCAATTGATGCCTGGTACAGCAAGAATGTACGGTCTCACAGTCACTAAAGCAATTGATGAAAGAAGAGATTTGTACAGATCCACAGAAGCTGCGATCAATCTTTTGTCCAAATTACATCAGATATATGGAGATTGGGGCCTTGCCCTTGCAGCATATAATGCAGGGCCACTCAGGGTCAATAACGCACTAAAGAAAGCCGGGGCAGAAAAAGAAGGCTCATCCTTTTGGACTATTGCTCCTTATCTTCCCAAAGAAACTCAGAATTTTGTTCCCAAATTTATAGCTATCAATTATCTGTTGACTTTCTATAAAGAACACGGAATCAAGCCGACATTCCCGGATTTGGATCGCCAGTTTATTGATGTCACAAAAGTATATGATAAAGTAACTTTCCGTGATATTACCAAAATCACCGGCGTAGAGGATGAGGCGTTGACAGAGCTGAATCCAGGATATAAAGGCAAATTCATACCCGCAAGTACAAGAGGATATAATTTAGTCCTTCCCAGCAGAGTTTTGGGCGTTTTCAATGACTATATGGCCCTGGAAAATGCAAAACAGAAAAAGGAATTTATGACAGAAATTCAAATCTCTGCTCCTGAAGAAGGAGAGGAAAACGAAGATTTGAAATACGTAGAAATGTCTTATACGGTTAATGAAGGTGATGATTTGGACTTCATTGCTTACAAGTATAATCTGAATAAAACCAGAATAAAAATCTGGAATCATGTCATTCGTTCCAGTGATTTATATGCCGGTCAGGAATTGACATTGTATGTTCCATTACAAGTTTATCTGGATCAACTTATTCAGTGTGAAGCGCTCGAATGCATGCCTGCTAAAGAATCTGTCTTTTTGAGCTGCAATGCCCAATATTCAGGAATTGACAGAATCATAGACGAAATGATCTGTAAGTATTCTTCTGATTTCATCTGGCATACCTTTAGCAGATTTGAATCCGTTCAGGATTTAATAGTTAAATATGAGTTGAGCGGTGCAGAGGAATTGATGACATTAAATGGTTTGGAGGATGCAGAACAAATCATGCCGGGTATGCAGATCAAAATACCGGTAATGGATAAAAAGATGACTGCTGGCATATCCGGAAATTAGTGAAATAAAAAAGGCTGCCACATCTGACAGCCTCCTAAGAAACTAACTAATACTATCCCTAAAAAACTAATTACTGAATAAAGATTTTCTTGACTTCTTCAGTAGTTTCCTTAGTGACTTTAGGTAAAGTCAACTGCAAAATTCCTTTTTCATAGGCAGCAGAAATATTTTCTGTGTCTACATTTTCAGGTACAGTGAAACTGCGGCTAAAGCTGCTGAAATTGAATTCTCTGCGTGTAAATTTTTCTCCTGACTCTTCTGTTTTTAATTCCTTCTTGGCGGAGATCACGATCTGATCTTTTTCCATTTTAATCTCGAAATCATTTTTTTCAAGACCCGGAGCTGCAAGTTCAATTCTGAAGCTATTTTCTGATTCACTCACATTGACAGATGGCCTGCTCATGATCCAATCATTGCCAAGAAATTCTGATAAACTTCTTCCAAACAGATCATCTACCATATTTCCAAATCTTCTGGATGGGTGTGCCGGATTATACTTTTGTGTTGTCATTTTGATAAAATTTTAAGATTAAATAATAAATTATGCTACTTCTATGTTTACAGTTGAAGGCATTGCAGGGGTTTTCGATGGAATATGAACCAGTAAGATTCCGTTTTCCAATTTAGCCTGAATAGCTGGAGCATCCATTTTATCATTTAAGTGAAACTGGATACTTTTTTCATTCAAATTGAATTCTTTGTAATAAGTCTTTTCTTTGTTTTCATTGTCAGCTGGAACTGCTTTGATTGTCAATTGATCTTGCTTGATCTCAACCTGAATTTCCTCTCTGGAGAAACCCGGTAAAGCAATTTCCAGATTCCAGGCATTTTCATTTTGAATTACATTATATAAGGGCTTGTTTTGAACCGGTGTGGTACTCACTTTGGAATGATAGAAACCAAGTGGACTTCTGTTGGCTGGTTTGATACTCGTGAAATACATAATTTTTAATTTAGTGTTATATAAATGAGTATTCAAATGAAATACCAAAGCCTAAATACTGACACTCAGACAGTTAAAGGCCCCGGTAAGCATGACATATTGACATTATAATTTAATTTGTTGCGACAATATGGCAGCATGCTTTTTGAATATGACATTTGTATTTGAATAATTATTTAAGTACTTTTGGAAATCTATACTTATTGCCATGGAAAAACAGTATACATCTTTAAGGGAATTTTACCCATATTATCTGACAGAGCATCAAAACTTCTCTAGTCAGGCACTACATTTCGTAGGTACCGGATTATTTATAGCCGCAGCCATATATGCAATCATAAGTGAAAACTATTGGTATTTTCTGCTGGGGCCTGTGATAGCATATACATTCGCCTGGATTGGGCATTTTTTCTTTGAAAGGAATAAGCCGGCAACGTTCCAGTATCCTCTATTTAGTTTATTATCCGACTTCATTATGTGGTTTCATATTATCACATTCCAGTTACCCAGGAAGATGAAGGAAGCCCGTCAAACCATTTTTGGACAGAAGGCATAATTCTGATTTTACTTCGTTCATAGATAGTCTTTCACTGCTCTCCCGGCTATTTCTTTATTTTAGCCTTGCTTTTGATTGATTTCAGAATTCCACAGCAGTAATCAATTATTACTGTGAGCTTACTTTTTTAGATTTAAAATGACCCAAAATAATGGAGATACCTATATTAAATACGATTGGAATTTTGTTGGGTTTGGCGGTGGTTGTGCTATTGGTATTTCGGAGATTTAAACTTCCAACTATCATAGGATTTTTAATAACCGGAATAATTGTAGGGCCTTCAGGCCTGGGTATGGTGGCACAAAGCCATGATATTGAAGTGATGGCAGAGCTGGGAATTATCCTACTGCTATTCATCATCGGTATGGAATTTTCACTCAAATCTTTAATGAGCATTAAGAAAGCAGTGCTCCTGGGAGGCAGTATCCAGGTGGGTCTGACTATTCTGATTCCTGCTATAGTTTTCTTTTTATTGGGATTCAAATTAGAGGAAGCAGTATTCATTGGTTTTTTGATGGCTTTGAGTTCTACCGCCATCGTATTAAAATCCTTGCAGGATCGGGGTGAAATCAGCACTCCTCATGGTAAAATTGCATTGGCAATACTCATATTTCAGGATATCATAGTGGTTCCTATGATGTTGCTAACGCCGTTAATAGCGGGTGAAAGCGACAACATATGGCTGAGTCTTGGAATTCTCCTTCTCAAAGCAATAGGAGTCATAGCCATTGTCATCATCGGGGCGAGATATTTGGTTCCAAGGCTATTTTATGAAGTAGCTAAGACCAAAAGCAAAGAATTATTCTTATTGACAGTGGTGACAATTTGTATCCTGACAGCCATGCTGACATCATATGTAGGACTGTCCCTGGCATTGGGAGCATTCATGGCAGGACTGGTAATTTCTGAATCTGAATACAGTCATCAGGCAGTAGGTATTGTCCTCCCATTCAGAGAAATCTTCAGCAGTATATTTTTTATATCCATAGGGATGCTTCTGGACATAGTTTTTACCTGGAATCATTTAATTCCCATTTTAGGTTTTACCGTTGTGATTTTATTTCTGAAAGCTGTCATTGCCACTACTGCCGGAATTGTGCTAAAATACCCTCCGAGGACAGCATTTCATGCGGGAATCTTGTTGTTTCAGGTAGGTGAGTTTGCATTTATTCTATCAATCGTAGGCCTGCAATATAATTTGCTCTCGCAGGATATTTACCAATATTTTCTTGCAATTTCTATACTTTCAATGGCAGCAACGCCCATAATAATTCCGCGAATAGATGGTATTGTAATTAAGTTGCTCAATTTGAATATTGCCAGGCCAATCAACAACCTCTCCAATCGTATTACTCCGGATAATATTGAAGAAGGAGAGGCAAAAGAAGACCATCTTGTGATTATCGGATATGGTATAAACGGAAAGAACGTTGCCAGAGCAGCCCGGTTTGCTAATGTGCCTTACATCATTATTGAAATTAATGCAGACACAGTTAAAGAAGAAAGAGCCAGGGGAGAGTCCATTATTTATGGAGATGCGATTCATGATATCATTTTAGAACATGCTTACATTCACAAGGCAAGAGTTGTGGTAGTTGCAATATCTGACCCCGATGCAACTAAAAAAATCATAGCGAATATCCGAGCTGTGTCTCAGACTATTCACATCATTATTCGCACCAGATTTGTAAAAGACATTGAAGAAAACATTTCCCTGGGAGCCGATGAGGTGATTCCTGAAGAATTTGAGACTTCCATTCAAATATTCTCCAGAGTGCTGAAAAGATATTTCGTTACGCTGGATGATATTGAATCTTTAGTAAAGGAAATCAGGAATTCAAACTATGAATTTTTAAGACCTGATCATGAATTGAAAAGCATCCGCAATTCAGTTTTTTCAGGATTCAACGTTTCAGCGATCCGGATTGAAAATTCAAATAACAGCATAGTGGGCAAATCGCTTTCAGATTCAAATATCAGAGCAAGATTTGGAGTTAATTTAATTGCATTGCACCGCGGTAATGAAATCCTGGAGGATTTGAATCCTTCAACCAACATTCAAAATGACGATATAGCCTATGTGGTCGGACCTGCTGAAAAAATAACAGAATTTGCACGGGAGGTATGTATTTCACTCAAAAACTAATATTTCTTTGATCTGTTTGACTCGCATGGCTCACCCTTCTAAGCATATTATTTTATTTGATGGTTTTTGTGTTTTGTGCAATTCCTCAGTGAATTGGCTTTTGCGCCACGATAAGAAAAGCTTATTCATGTTTACTCCACTTCAATCTCCCGCCGGAATGAAACTGGGGGCAGAATATGGATTGCCGGAAAAGACAGACACTGTTATTATGATTTCACCGCAAGGGAGGGTTTTTACACATTCTGGTGTAATGCTGGAAGCATTTAAGTTAATGGGTGGAGGATATAAATTACTCTCAGGGCTTTCTTTGATACCCAGGGTAATTAGAGATGGCATTTATCGGTTTATTGCCAATTACCGTTATAGATGGTTTGGCAAAAAAGAAGCCTGTGTGATTCCGGATCCGAAATGGAAAGATAGATTTTTGGAATGAATAACCTCTGATTAGTTCTCATAAACAAACCTGAGAAGTTCACTGCAATTCATAGAATGTTAGAGTGACAATGGTTCCTCCTTCAGGATTATCCCTGATTTCCAGATTAATTTTATGTCCCATTTGATTCAGGATTCTGATTCTTTCATGTGCAAGATCACCTCCCAGTGATTTGTATGTTTTTACTGTCTTGCTTTGGAATTCTTTAATTGCTGCTCTGCCAATCCCGTTATCAGAGATATTTATTTCAAAGCCGTACTCTGAGATTTTCATTATCTTAAGTTGTAATCTTCCATTGTTAGAACCGCTGTAAAGTAGCCCGTATTTGATAGCATTTTCCACAAATGGCTGAACAATCATTGGCGGAATACTATATTCTTCCAAATTGAAACCATCCTCAATTTCAAGGAAGTAATCAAACCGGTCCGGATAGTTGAATTGTTCAAGGTGCACGAAGGTATTGATCAGACTTATTTCCTCCTTCAGGGGAATCGTTTGGTTGGTATCGTATTCATCCAATGAGTTTCCGGCTACTGATGCGTTCAGGAATTGACGAATCATGGTTCCAAATTCTGCTAAATATTGACCTGCGAGTTTGGTATCATTTTTCATGACCAGATTTTGAACAGAAGCAAGTACATTGAACACAAAATGTGGATTCATTTGAGCTTGCAAAGCCTGCACTCTTAAGAACCTCGCTTCTTTTTCGAGCCTAATTTGTTTGGAAGCAGCTCTTCTGTACAAACTTATTAAGAACACAATTGCGAATAAAATCAACGTAAAGATTGCTGCAACATAGTACGGAAATGTTGGCCAGTTTTTGAATGGCGCTGAAATTCGGATTGGAATGCTGGCTATTGGCAGCTCTGACCATCCGGCCATCATGGATTTGGCCTTTACTCTGAAAATATAATTTCCATTGGGTAAATTTTCATACAGTGAATATCGGAAGGTGGTCCAGTTATTCCACTCTTTGTCATGACCTTCAAGCTTGTACGCAAATTCTGTGGTTGATGGTCTGTAATGTCCGACAGCTTCATATACAATGCTGATTTTATTGTCTGTGATTACTATGGGACCAGAAATAGAATTGAACCCAATTTTAATACCGTTAACATTTTGAATAACAGGCTTCAATTCCAGAGATAAAAATGGGTCTATTTGCGGCTTGAATTTGACCAAATTATCAATGCATCCTATCCAAATGTTTCCTGAACTATCCTTTACCATTGAATTGACGGTGTCTTCTCCAAGAAATCCGGAAGCCCGGTTAAATATTTTATATCTTATGATTCCTTTTTCAAAGTATGTATTGTAATCAAACTGGTAGAGCCCTTCCGGGTTACCGATCAATAAATATCCATCATCAGTATGGGTTAAAGAACTGCAATAAATAGGCATTTCATTTCTGGTTACAGAAATAAGGCTATCATTTATTTCATCCAGGATGCATAAGCCACTGGCTGTTCCCAACCATAATCTACCTTGATTGTCATGAGTCATGGAAACTACGCCTCCTTTAATATGTGTCGGATGACTGGCATTTGTGAAATTGTAAATGACTTTTTTTAGATCAGGATCGTAACAGGTCAGACCACTATTACTGCCCAGCCAATACCTGTTTTTTTTATCCTGGGCAATACTAATGATGTACTTATTTGAATGGATACCATTCTCCTGCCCCAAAGTTTCAATCACCTTGCCATCTTTTATTACCATTATACCATTAGTTACCCCACAGACGATCACTTTTCGTACTTTATCGGCATGAGTCATTACTGTAGGTCCGGCGGGTTCAGAAAAAATTGGCTTTATGTGGCCGGATTTATATTCCATAACTCCATCTGAAAATGGGAAGTATCCTACATTATCCATAAAAGATCCGCCCGGGTAAAATGAATAATGATTTAGCTGTTTTTTGAGGCGTTGGTTGATCTCATTATAAACTGAATTCAAAGCAACTTCATGCGTATAGTTGTCCTTCACTTTATAGAGTTTGGAAGGAAAATAACCACCGGCAAATATTGTATCGTTTTGTCCCAGTGCCAGCATCCAGGTATTCGGTACTCCTTCATAATTCTTGAATGCTTCTCCAAAAAACTGATAAAAGCCGTCGTTGCCGGCGAAGAAAAAAGCTCTCCCGTAAGATATAATAAAATCTCCGGCGATATCTGGTTCAGGATTCTGATAAAGCTTAACCAGTTCATTTAATTCATCATTGTAGCGAAAAATTTGGCCTCCGGAAGAAATAACATAGGGATGCTGGAATGCGGATATTATACGCGGACTACCATGCCTGATATCTGCGAGAAGCTCTAATCTATTGCCCTGAAATGCAAAATATTCCTTGATGTCGTTATATGAATGGGTGATGTAAGTGTGTCCATAGATATTCAAAAACTCGATTTTACCTTTTTTGGAAAATGATGCGTCCATTTGGAGGGTATCAAGAAGAACCTTATCCCGAAATATTAATAATTTGCCATCCTGTATGACAAGCCATTTATCCTCCCATTTATCATAATGATATTGAGCAGCCAAAGTATCATTGAGCGTGTTTTTGAAAAGTGGACTAAGCTGAAGTTTTTCATTTATTAACCCAAACAACTGACCATTGTTACTTATATGTAAATTTCCATGGGCATCGAATCCCATCTTACATTCTCCAATAAATTCACAAAAGTTTTTACAGCTGTACTTATACCATGTAGCTCCATCAAAACAAGCTAATCCATTCCGGGCTATTACCCATATATCACCGCGACTATCTTCTGTGATTCCGTTTATTTGCTGATCAGGAAGTCCATTTCTGAGACTGAAATTTTTTAATTCTTCTCCATTAAACCTGCTAATTCCAGCTTCAGTGCCAATCCATAGATAGCCTCTGCTGTCCTGAAAGAGACATGTAATATTATTGTTTACCAGCCCTTCCTGCGTGGTGAATTTTCTCATAGAAAAATCCTGAGCCTGCCCTGGAAGCCCACTGAACAATACCAAAAGGAAAAAGAACAATCTTAACATGCAGGAGGCCACAAATAAATACCTGAAATTAATACTTGAATGCAATTTCAGCTATTTTTCCAGAAGGATATTCATTTGTGTCCAGGAAAAAAATAGGAGAGAAAGCCGGGACCGTTGATCCCGGCTTTTCAATTAAATTAGAAATTGTAGATATATCCTAAAGCAAATCTGTGATACGAAACTGATAAATCAGCTGATTCGATATTTAAAACAGATTCCTCTGCACTTGGTGTTTTTCCATTTATATTAAAGCTGTAAGAAACATTGAAGCCAGCAATTGTGAAACCCAGCTCGGCATTAGCGCCAAGTCCTAATCTGCTTGCACCTTCTGTTTCTACATTATTAATAATGATTGTAGGCTCAGCAACATTGGCAAGTCCAACTCCCAGCCCTACATAAGGTTTGAAATTACCGGTCATAAACTTGTACCAGCCTTTAACTACAAAAGCATTCAAGCCGTAAGCTGTAAGACCTAAAAAAGCCGCTTCCGCCTTCCACATCCAAAGCCACAGTAACTGCACTTGAATATTCAATTCCCGCACTAAGTTTTTCAGTAAATTGGTAGCCTGCAAGTAAATTGTATGCAAGGCCTCCTTTAGCATATTCGGAAAAATCACCAATTGGACTAGCATAACCCAAATTAGCTCCGCCAAATAATTTGCCGGCCTCAAATTGTGCATTTGCCGAACTCATAGAAAATGCAATAAATGCAATAAATAGTAAATACCTTTTCATGTTGTTGTGGTTTAAAAAATTAAAAATTCAAATTGATAAATCAATATGACTGAGTTGATTAGAAATTAATGAATAGAAATATCACATGCCATGGATGCTATTACAATAACATTCCATCTTAGTGATAGCAAAAACAAAGCATTTGAAAAGAGATGAGTTCTGATTTAGAATTAGAACCGCAATTGGCTGGTTATCAAATAAATACATGCATATAATTCCAATGTATGATAACCTGTGGCGGCAAAAATGGGACATTTTTTTATAAAACAAACGTTTTTTTGGCATTATTTTAAATAAAAACTCCTGGCAGTATGATGATTTTCAACCAACAATAAACGTATTGAATGAATATTTATAACTTGAAATCTATAGTAAGAATCTGTGTAAGAACCTAATTTTCAAAGCTTAATGTAGTAATTGCTCAACATTGAAGTGTTCATAACAGGTGGGATGATTTTGAGAAAATTTCCCTTTAAAATTTTATCAATAATTAAAGAATTCTGACAGACTAAGCTCAGCAAATCGAATAAAAGACGAACAAGTAATGATTACCTTTGTGCAACATTGGCGATACTGCCTGAAAAAATGGAGTTTAAGATGCAGATAACACTGGCGCAACTGGATTTTATCATTGGAGATTTTGAAGGAAATACCAGCAAAATATTAACTGCTGTAGCTGAAGCAAAAAAAGTTGGTTCTGAGCTTATTTGCTTTAGTGAACTGAGTATCTGTGGATACCCCCCCAGGGATTTTCTTGAATTTGAAGATTTTATCAGGCGATGTAAGCTGGCGTTGGAACAAATTGCCACTCATTCTCATGATATCGGAATAGTGCTTGGTGTACCTGTAGTTAATCCTCAGCCCGAAGGAAAGGATTTGTATAATTCTGCTGTGTTTTTATATGAGGGTAAAATTCTTCATACTTACCATAAATGTTTATTGCCTACCTATGATGTGTTTGACGAGTATAGATATTTTGAGCCGGGTAATGAGTTTAAAATAGTCGAATTTAAAGGGAAACGAATTGCGATAACAATTTGTGAAGACATCTGGAATATTGGGAATGAAAATCCATTGTATATCAATTGTCCTATGGATGTGCTCATTCTCCAAAATCCGGATTTTGTATTGAATCTATCAGCATCTCCTTTTGCATGGAATCATTCTGTAAACAGGCTCAATATACTCCGGACTAATGTAGAGAGATATAAGGTTCCTTTTTTCTATGTAAATCAGGTAGGTGCTCAAACTGAAATACTATTTGATGGAGGATCAGTAGTCATGTCAGCAGATGCCAAAGTATGGGATGAAATGCCGTATTTTGAAAGCTGCGTTCGACATTATCAATTAGCACAAGTAACAAGTTCTCAGGGACCGGGAGAGCAGGTGAAGGATAAAATTACTTTAATCAGGCAAGCTCTGGTCTGTGGAATTAAAGGCTATTTTGAAAAGTTGGGATTGAAAAAAGCTATACTGGGTCTTTCTGGTGGAATCGATTCTGCTCTGACTTGCGCCTTAGCTGTAGAAGCACTTGGGGCAGAGAACGTGAGAGGAGTGATGATGCCCAGTTCGTTTTCAAGCGGTCATAGTGTGGATGATGCTGTATCATTGGCCAAAAATCTGGGTATTCGATACGATATAGTACCTATCAAGTCTGTCTATGAGCCATATCTGGATTTACTAAATCCATTATTTGAAGGCAAGCCATTTGATGTCACGGAAGAGAATATACAAGCAAGAAACAGGGGTATGATCCTGATGGCTCTTAGCAATAAATGGGGTTACATCCTTCTGAATACAACGAACAAGAGTGAAATGGCAGTGGGCTATGGAACACTTTATGGCGATATGTGCGGAGGATTATCTGTGCTGGGAGATGTCTATAAAATGGAGGTATATGCATTGGCAGAAAATATTAATAAAGAAATGGAATTGATTCCTCAAAACACCATTTCAAAACCTCCTTCGGCTGAACTCAGACCTGGTCAAAAGGACAGCGATAGCCTCCCTCCTTATCCACTGTTGGATGAAATTTTATATGAATACATAGAATTGAGACAAGGTCCGGGTGATATAATTGCCAATGGATTCGATGAAGCCACTGTGAGAAGAGTGCTGAAATTGGTGAATACAAATGAGTTCAAACGGCATCAGACTGCTCCGGTATTGAGAGTCTCATCCAAAGCATTTGGTATGGGCCGCAGAATGCCGATAGTAGGTAAGTATTTGAGTTGATTACTTTAGAATCTACTTTTTATGCAGTAATCCGGAAAGTAATATTTTAGCAGATAATCTCGCGCAATTAATCCACAAGCTTTGATGACAGTATCTGACCAGGGTCCCCTTGTCCTGTCTGCTTCGACTATATGATTTTAATTCTCCAGACTGTCACATGGAATTACTCAAAATATTTTGAAATTTGGGTAATAGTTCAGCCGCGATTTGTTGATGATCCTGCAAATCCGGGTGGTAGTCACAACCGGCCACATACGATTTTTCAAAAATGTGAATAGGGATATCCATTTGAATTTCAGTCCCGGATTCTGAGGCAATTTTGGTCAGTACTTTTCGCTGAAAAGTTCGCAAAGCAGGATCGGCCATAGGACTGGACAGTAATATTATTTTAGCATCCGGATGGATTTCGTGTAAGTCTTTAATGAAGCTTTTATAATTTGAAACGAATGCTTGTTCCTCCTGAATGCCATCATTCTGACCGAGGCAAATGCTGATAATGTCCGGGGTAAATTGATTGAAATTCCATGTTGGAGAGCCTTCCAGCATATTGGAAGAGTGATACACAGTAGGCATCAAAATCTCCATGTTGCAGCAAGAGTGCATCAATCCTATACCTGAAACACAGGAAAGTTGACTATCCGCGCCCAGTGCTCGCGTGATAATGGATGGATAGGAGGAATATGAATTATGCTGATCATGCCACTGTGCTTGTCCGCAAGGAATAGCAGACGGGTCGCTTCCTGCTCCGCATGTGATTGAGTTACCGATGAACTCAATCCTTGGCCCGCTAAAAGGCTCTTGTAGAAATAGAGAATCACATAGAATACTTTCCAATTCTATATATCCAATATATGCTTCGGTAGCTTTATAGACAATTAATTCATGCTCAGAATCATTGAGGCCGCTATCGACAAGGATCGTATCTCTTTTAGTTTTTAACTGAATTCTTTTTTTCATTTCCATTCAAAACGAGGTGTAAATAATTGTGATGTGAACCATACTTTACTTCATCCAGGATGATTATTTCACATTTTTTTCCCTTGAATTTTATCTTGAAAAATTGCCCCGGTTGCCAGGTTTTAACATGACCTGAACTATCTGCGACATGTCTGCCACTGTAGAAAATATTAGGGTGATTCGCTTTGAAGGAGTTGTTATGGGAATCTGAATCTAAGGCAGGTCCTTTGCATCCTGAGAGTAAGGATAAGAAGAATATTGAAAAAATGATTGTGGCAAACGTATTCATAATATTTTAAGAATTTTCAACATTTCATCCGCCACCATTTGATTTCCCGCATCAGAAAGATGTACTCCATCCGTTGTCAGGAGTCCCTGAAAAAGGTTCTCGGAGTTGTGATCTGATTCATATTTTGCAAATGCATTTCGAAGATCAACCAGTTCAATTCGATATTCTTTCGATAGCTTTCTGATGATATCAGAGTAAGCATTCAGGTCTTCGTCCTGGGGATTGGCATCGTTAGGTTTTTCACCAATGACACCAGGAGTACAGACGATTGCTGTAATGCCCTTATCTATTAATTTTTTGAGGATGCCCCGGTAGAATTGCTCGTATTTTTCTATGTCTGTCCCAATGCCGGAAGTTTTGTGCCAAATATCATTGATTCCGACATAGATCAGCACGATATCCGGCTTTTTATCAAGGACATCAGATTCTATACGCAAGTAAAGATCATATACTTTGTTACCACCAATTCCTGCACCCAGTAATTCGTATATACCTGATTTATTTGCTTTTAAAATTGCGTCATTTATTTTGGCAATATATCCCCCCTTATTGACTCCCATTTCAGTGATTGAATCTCCGAAGAAAAGTATCTTCTTTTTATTCAGAGGCATATCAGAGCTTAAAAACATAAAACTTAAATTTAAAGAAATTAGCAAGCCGAAATTCTTTAGAAAGGTCATCATTGTTTGTTTATTTCTTGTGCTTTTCGATTCAATAATATCGTAAATTTTAACCGCTTATTTAAAAAGAGGAAAGGCTGCACACCTAAGGAACTGAGGGAAAATTACAAGGCGCATGAGATCAGGGTTTTTATATGAAAGTGGAACTCTCAACTGTGTTGGCTGTCAAGAATAATACTTGTGCCTTCAGATACATAAAACTCATAAATTCTATGATTGAAGAATATGGGTTTAAGGCATATTTATTATAGATCTGAAAAGTTTTATAGTTGGAAAGGAAAGTCAGGTATACCTGATATTTTTATTTAATATTTAGATAAAAAGAGATGAAGAGTTTATAGATTTGTCTGGTATCAACCTTTGACTGAACCCCAATAATTTATTTATTAATCTTAATTTGACGATATGAGACACTACTATTTGTATTTACTGCTAATTTGTTTGGCATCCTCAATTAACGCACAGGGACCGTCAGTCCCCTGTGGAACAGGAATAGATGGAGTATATGCCCCAGCTGCGAATATGAATATTCCATCCGGAACATATAATTTTACATCGATTAATATACCGGCAGGAGTAGAAATCAATGTTGTCGGATCAGGTGCTCTGGTAATTTATTGTTCTGGACCAGTAATAATAAATGGTTCGATAAAGGCAAATGGAGGGAATGGAACCGACGGAGTAACCTTTGTCACATTTGGTACAGGAGGAATTGCAAATGGAGGTGGAAGTAATGGTGGAAATGGCTCATATTCTTGTTGTTCAGGTCCTATCAATGGACAAAATGGTTTAGGCGAAGGGCCTGGATTCATGGGGAGTGCCTGGAGCGGTGGAGGTGGAGCTGGACATGCAAACAATGGTTCCTCTGCTAGTGTTGCGGATGGATTGGGCGGTACAGCATATGGAGATTCAGAACTGACAGTAGCATATGGTGGTTCAGGGGGTGGAGGTGGTTCCGGAGGATATAACTGTGGGGCCGGTGGAGGTGGAGCCGGTGGGGGGATAGTCTTTATTTATTCATGCGGAGGAATAACTATTGGTGCACTTGGCAGTATTGAATGTAAAGGTGGGAATGGCGGTTCAGATGGAACTGGAAATTGTGGAGGAGGGGGAGGAGGTTCTGGAGGAACTATTTATATCAATACAAATTCGCTAATCAATAGTGGGCTACTTTCGGCGGAAGGTGGTTTGGGAGGAGGTTCGGCTGTTCCGGGAGTACCATATTTTGGAGTCGGAGGAGCTGGTTCTGAAGGCAGAATTTTGATTGAAATTCAAGAAAATTGTATCTCAACAAATTGGGACAACCAGCAGATTGGCGGATCCACAGGTTCAGCTCAGTATTCAGAATGTGTTCCTGAAAATCCAGACACTTTTCACATTCAATCCTTTGGGAATGGAGTTCCAAATTCTGACAACAGACATATAATATACCAATCCGCTTGCGGCGATATGAGTATCACTGCCAGAGTACTCAGTATAGACGGCGGTGGTTGGGGAGGAATCTTTCTTCAGGAACTATTAACAGCAGGTTCAAAAAAAGCCGCATTGAAAACCCAATTAACTTCTCTTATTTTTAGAGAAATAAGAACGATTACAGGAGGCAACCAAAACCTCATGACATTAAATCGACCTATGCACAAATGGCTCAGACTGACAAGAACAGGAAATGTTTTTACAGGGTTTACTTCAATCAAT
Organism: Saprospiraceae bacterium; assembly: GCA_016706365.1. Lineage (GTDB taxonomy): Bacteria > Bacteroidota > Bacteroidia > Chitinophagales > Saprospiraceae > SLDF01. The sequence continues at coordinate 8,674 of JADJJU010000008.1, read as the reverse complement.
GGTGTTAATTGGGTCCAGGCATTTTCAACAACCATTAGTATGAGTGAATGTATATATCTTGGGCTTTTTGCTGAAAGTATTAATAACAGGACTCAAACATCAGTTGAATTTGATCAGGTGCAAGTTACAACAACCACTTCCAATACGCTACCCGGATCTTTTAACAACCATGTTGAGTCTGATAATTTTACCAAACTTTTCAAAACTGAAGTTTTTCCAAATCCGGTCAGCGGAATATTGAATGTGAGACTTAATCAGGAAATTGCAAGAGAAAGTACAATGCAGGTGTTGGATTTATTGGGGACGGTTCATTATCAGTCGGTAATTGAACCTGGAACACATGTTGAGAATCAAATCAATTTTTCAAATTTTCCAGCAGGCTTTTATTTGTTAAGGATAACAACGCATGATGGTCAAATCAATACTACTAAAATTGTAAAGCAATAATTTTAGGTGCATATTAACACATTTGTAAGAACTGCAATTGCATCAATTATAATTTTTGCTTTAAGAATATCGTCTTTCAATTCATTTCTTATACCATTTATTTCAGCTTACATTTGCGGCACTGTAAAATAGCAGTAAGTAATCTGATAGCTTCAGGCAATCAGAAATTGAATAAATAATATTAGATATGAGCAGACCTTTGATATTAGTGACCAATGATGACGGACATTTTGCACCCGGAATTCGCGCACTTGTGGAAGTAGCTTCTGAGCTGGGAGAAGTAATTATAATCGCACCTGATTCACCACAATCCGGTATGGGACATGCTATTACAATTCACAATCCATTGAGGATTAATCGTGTACAATCCTTTGGCGATATACAAGCCTGGGAATGCAATGGTACTCCGGTGGATTGTGTGAAACTGGCCAAGCATGTGGTACTCAAAGATCGCAAAGTAGATTTATGTGTATCCGGGATCAACCACGGCTCGAATGCATCTATTAATATCATTTATTCCGGAACACTTTCTGCGGCTATGGAAGCTTCGCTGGAAGGAATTAATTCCATTGGATTTTCATTGCTGGATTATTCATTCGATGCAGATTTTGAGCCATCCAAGCCATTTGTCAGAAGGATAATGCAGTTTGTTCTGGACAATGGACTTTCACAAACTCGCCTTCTGAATGTCAATATTCCTAAACTGGCTTCGGGTGAGATAAAAGGAATGAAAGTTTGCCGACAGGCGAATGCCCGCTGGATAGAAGAATTTGTAGAATCCACAGACCCTAGAGGCCAGAAATATTACTGGCTCACCGGACAATTTATCAATGAAGACTTAGGTTCTGATACAGATGTTCACGCTTTGGATAATGGCTATATTTCTATTGTACCATCTGGTCATGATCTGACAAGCTACGGCGCTATGGCAGGTCTGAGTGACCTCAACGACTAATTGATATGTTGCGTTTCTTTCTGGAAAAAAATTCAATACTGAGCGGATACATTGCTGGAATTCTGATTCCCTTTGTAGGATATGCTATATTGCTCATGATATTTGAGCAACTGCAGAATGCTGGAATCATAACCGCTGAAGGTGAAGCTACCGGATTCAGATACAGAACCAGTCTTCTGGTTGCTATCTGCCTCAACCTCCTTCCAATGAATTATTACCGCAAAAAGTACTTCTTCCAATCTCAGAGAGGAATGGTTTTCGCTACGATGACTGGAGTGATAGTTTGGCTAGTCATCTTTGGACCGGCACTATTTTCCAAATAGGGATTTATTTTATGGCTAATCACAGATTATACGTCATTGCGGGTGAAGCTTCGGGAGACCTGCATGGCAGCAATCTTGCCAAAGCCTTGCAAGCCATAAATCCCAATCTGTCAATAAGAGGCTGGGGAGGTGACCTGATGAGTGCAGCGGGTGTTAATATTGTAAAGCATTATCGGGAACTGGCTTTTATGGGATTTGTTGAAGTGCTCAGACATCTTCCTGAGATTCTAAGAAATTTCAAAAAGTGTAAACAAGATATTCTGGCTTTTCGTCCGGATGCAGTGGTTTTGATAGATTATCCCGGATTCAATATCCGAATGGCCAAATGGTTGAAGCAACAGGGGATTAAAGTTATCTACTACATAGCTCCTCAAGTCTGGGCATGGAATGCATCCAGAGTACATACCCTAAAAAAGGTTGTGGATCTTATGTTGGTTATCCTGCCATTTGAAAAAGAATTTTTCAGAAAGTACGACATGGAAGTGCAGTATGTGGGACATCCATTGATGGAAGCACGGGATGCTTTTTTGAGTGAAAAGCATTTGAACCCGGAGAGTACAGTTTCAGAAAAGAAAATAATTGCATTATTACCCGGTAGCCGCAAACAAGAAATTAGGACAGTGCTGCCTTTAATGCTAAGCGTGCTTGCTGATTTTCCAGATGCTAGCTTCATAATTGCCGGAGCTTCTGCCCAGTCAGATGAATTTTACGAGACAATCGTCACAGATACAACAGGACAAAGTATAAAATCTCATCCTCAGATAGAATATGTAAAAGGCAGGACTTATCAATTGCTCTCAATAGCTGATGCAGCATTAGTCACTTCCGGAACAGCAACATTGGAAACTGCTCTTTTCAAGGTCCCTCAGGTGGTTTGTTATAAAGGGAGTTATTTATCATATCAGATTGCAAAAAGGGTAATTCGGGTCCCATATATTTCTTTGGTAAATCTGATCATGGACAAAGCATTTGTATCTGAATTGATTCAGGAAGAATTAAATCCTGAGCGAATAAAAATGGAGTTGAGCCGATTACTTGATCCTTCCTTAGAAGGATACTTTGAAAAAGAATATTCAGATTTGGAAAGCCTGTTAAGGCAAGAAAAACCGGCATCTCAAAAGGCAGCAGAGCTCATCCTGGCTGCATTGAATTATTGAGTGTATCGCGTCTCAGATACATTAATTTCCAAAGCATTAAAAAAACAGAATTGATCATAGTGCAAGTATATAATTAGTGCCATTTTACATTTTTTGGATAAAAAATTCGATCTTTGAAAAAACACTATAATAGTATGAAGCATTATCAACACATTTTCCTGATAATTTCCAGTCTTTTCTTTTTATAAATTCCAGGGCCCAAACTCCTCAATTGTTGCTCGATATCAATCCGGGCTCAGCTGATGGATTGAATCCATTTAATAAATCATTTGCAAGAATAGGCGAGACCGTATTTTTTTCAGCCAATGATGGTGTTCACGGTGTTGAATTATACAAAGAAATAAATGGAAGTGTCTCCATGGTGAAGGACATTAATCCCGGTTCTGCCGGCTCCATTCCGTTCATATTAGGTGTTTATAAAAATCGGGTATATTTTAATGCAAATGATGGGATCAAAGGACCCGAACTTTGGGTAAGTGATGGTACTGAAGAAGGCACTACTTTATTTTATGAAAGTGCGGCCGGATCCGCCGGAGAAGGTTTTATCAAAACGATTGTAGGCAAAAATGATCTCCTATATTTTGCAACACCCACTCAATTATTCATGACCAGTGGTACGCCTTCAGATGTCCAACGGATTACTTGTCCACATGAAATGCAGTTGTCAGACGGTGGAAATGGCTCACATGAAAGATTTATATCCTTTGAAAATGGAATTGCATTTCCAGCCAGATCAACGGATAGTGCTTTCGTTTATAGAACGTTTGGAAGTTCTGCTAATGGCGTTATAGTTACTAAGGTTGCCAAATCATCTTCATTTGCAGGAATTGATGCTATGGAAAGTGTGAATGGAAGAATCTTATTTGTGCTGGATAATTTTTCTGAATATATTTTATATGCAACTGCAAGTGCTGCGGGAAGTATTGCTTCAAAATATACAAGTCCTGCGGGAAGTACTTATTTAAGTGCATATCGCTTCATTCCATACAAGGATAATCTAGTTTTAATGTTGACACCAAACCGCTTATATGCTTTGAATGGTTTTTCTTCCCAAACGGTTAATTTAGGACCTTTTAATACATCATTCACACAGGGAGTTTCAGTTCCCTCCGGAGTTCTGAATGGTAAAGCTTACTTTAGCATGTCTTCATTCGGTGACGTGTATATATATGAAACAGATGGAACGCTGGCCGGTACAAAAATCTATCATGAGAGTACTGAGTTTACGTTTGGAGAGATGGTTTCCTATGGTGGATCTATCATTTTTACTACGGGTATAAATAACAACTTTGTACCTAAAATATACCAGTTTGAAAGTAATGACCTCAATCCTCAACTCATTCATTCATACGCGGCTAATTCCACAAATGGGCCATCGGTCCAGATCATTGGCTTCAATGGCAATCAAATGTATTTGTCCAGTAATCTGGGTGCTATAGGCAGAGAAATGTATAAACTACAGGTAGATGTAAATACTTCAAATAATGATATTTCATTACTCAAAGCTCCCTATCTGTTGATTCCTGCTGGGGATCGCCGCTTCCAAATTGAGAAAGCAGAAATGAACGACTTGTTGGATCTCAAATTAATGGATCTTCAGGGTAAGCTTATCTGGTCAGATAAAATCTATGGAAATGAGACATTCCAATTGCCTGATACGCAAGGTATATTCATATTTTATGTGGCCGGATCTGAAGGAGAGAGATCTTTTAAGGTGCCGGTGTGGAGGTAATACCTGGATTGGTAGAGTGCAAGAGGCGACTAACTTATAACCTACCGGATAATGCTACTTCTACCCGGCAGTCTATTTGTCGTACTCACAATCTTTCGTCTTTGCACGGGTGACGTCTTGCTGCGCTACGCTTGCAAGGTGATATGTTTTGCCTCCGGCAAAAGGTGACTTTTTGGCCAGCTATGCTGCCCAAAGTGACGCTTTTTCACGCGAGACAAAAAACGATTTTTCCGGGCCAGGCGGATCGTGATTCGCCCCAACAAAGGCTGATCTTTTTTGAATTGCCAATTGTCCATTGATACAGGTTGTTTATCTAGAGACGAAGACGCAATGCATTGCGTCTCTAAATCGGAATTATGATTGAATAATTTAATTATGACCTAACTCCTCTATTGTTAAACCAAGCTATTTTGGCTGTTTCACTCATCATTCATAATTCATCGCTCATAACTGGCTGCTCATCTTTCATCTCATCTCTTATACCTTATATCTACCTCTTAACCGTCTTCTTCGCCGCCGGCTTCTTAGCCGCAGTTTTCGCTGCCGGTTTCTTAGCTACAGCTTTCTTAGCGAATGCATCAGGAATCTCGACTTCGATCATTTTTTTGACTTCCTCCAATGTTATACCTGATGCATCTTCATTGGTATATTTGCTTCCATCTGCCTTCTTGCCGATTTTGACCATTTTTTTGCCAAAACGAATGAATGGACCCCAACGACCATTCTCAATTACAATTTTTTCTTCAGGCCATTGCTGAATATACTTGGTCAATTCTTTTGCAACTTTTGCCTCGATAAGCTCAATTGTCTGTGATTCTGTCATGGTATCCAGCGGAAATCTGACAGGCACATTGATATACAAATCGCCCCACTTCAGGAATGGACCGAATCTACCCTTACCTTTTGTAACAGCCTTGCCCTGATACATAATAAAGGGAGCATCAGCTTCCAATTTTTCTTTTATTAAAATAATGGCTGTCTCCAGTACCACACTCATAGGATCTAATCCGCGGGGGAGGGAAACAAACAACTCTTTGTATTTAATATAAGGACCGAACCTTCCGGAATGCACGGAAACTTCATGATCTTCATATTGACCGAGAGTCTTTGGCAATTCAAACAATTTCAAAGCTTCATCCAATTCTATACTTTCAAGAGATTGACCCGGTTTTAGATTGGCAAATTTTGGAGATTCATCTTCTGCCAGTTCGTCTCTTTTTCCGATTTGTACAATGGGTTTTCCAAATCTTGATATCCTTACAATTACTGTTCTGCCACTTTCCGGGTCTGTTCCCAGTTCTCTTTCACCGGATGCACGTTCAGCTTCCTGTAGTGTTTTTTGAACCAGTTCATGGAAAGGAAAGTAGAAATCCTTGAGCATTTTGCTCCATTGATTTTGGCCGGCTGCAATTTTATCAAATTGCTTCTCGATATCAGCAGTGAAATGATAGTCCATGATCTGATCAAAATGGCTGTCCAAAAAGTCCGTTACAACCATACCCATATCAGTCGGGAAAAGTCTGTTTTTCACAGCTCCCGTCATTTCAGATTCCGTGCGAACAGTGATTTTACCATTTTTCAGGCTCAGGATTTCAAACTTTCTTTCGACACCATCTCTGCTGTCCCGAATCACATAGCCTCTTTCCTCTTCCATGATTTTAGAAATCGTGGGAGCATATGTAGAAGGTCGGCCGATACCTAATTCTTCCAGTTTTTTGACCAATCCAGCCTCAGTATATCTTGCAGGAGCCCTTGTATATTTTTGTGTTGCCAACATTTCATTCAGCTGCAGCGACATGCCCTTGTTTAATGGTGGCAATACTCCTGCAGCTTCATCATCTTCATCATCATCACTGGACTCAAGATATACTTTCAGGAATCCGTCGAATTTCATTACTTCCCCTTCTGCAATCAATTCTTCAGATCTGGTGGAGATGTTGATATGGACGATTGTTCTTTCCAGCTCTGCATCTGACATCTGAGAAGCAATCGTACGCTTCCAGATTAACTCATACAGGCGTTCCATATCTCTGTCGGCCTGAATGTTTTTGTTTTCTATATATGTAGGACGAATGGCTTCGTGCGCTTCTTGTGCAGATTCGGATTTGGTTTTGAAACGACGAACATGAAGGTATTTTGCACCGTATTCATTCTGGATCTGATTGCTTATGGATTGTAAAGCTACTTCAGAGATACTGGTAGAATCCGTTCTCATGTATGTGATAAAACCCTGCTCATATAATTTCTGAGCAGCAGACATCGTACGGTTCACGTTGAAACCTAGTTTTCTACTGGCTTCCTGTTGCAATGTAGATGTTGTAAATGGAGGTGCAGGCTTGCGGTATGCAGGTTTAACCTCGATATCATTGATCTTATAATTAGCAGGTATACAGCTTTCCAGAAACTGGTTTGCGTCTCCTTTAAGGGGTAAATCTTTCTTTAACTCTGACTGAAGCATTACTGTTTTTCCCACATCATTCAGGACAGGAAAGTCAGCTGTAATTTTAAAATATGGACGGGTTTCGAATCCGGTGATTTCTCTTTCACGCTCTACTACCAGCTTAACTGACACAGATTGTACCCTGCCTGCAGAAAGTTTACCTTTTATTTTTCTCCAAAGTAATTCTGATAATTCAAAGCCTACTAATCTGTCGAGAATCCGTCTCGCCTGCTGGGCATTTACCAGATCGACATTTACATTTCTTGGATTATTGACTGCTTTGAGAATGGCTGGTTTGGTGATTTCTGTAAAAACTATTCTTTTAGTCTGATACACATCGAGGCCTAAAACTTCACAAAGGTGCCATGAAATGGCTTCCCCTTCTCGGTCCTCATCCGTCGCGAGCCAGACTTCATCTACTTTTTTGACCAGATCTTTAAGTTCCTTAACTACTCTGGTTTTTTCAGGAGAGACTATATAGCGGGGTTTGAAGTCATTGTGCACATCTACTGCATTATTGCCTTTGTCCAGATCACGGACGTGCCCATAGCTGGATTTGACTGTGAAGTCTTTACCCAAAATTTTCTCAATAGTCTTGGCTTTGGCGGGGGATTCAACGATCAGTAATTTTTTCGACATAAGCTTTTTTAATGGTTTGTATCGTGCAACAGGAGCCGGAAAATCACATTTTATGATGCTCTTTTATTGCTTTCCACGGCGCAAAAGTATCAAAATTTTATTTAGCAGTGTTTTTATTGGTATGGCAAATGAATGGATGAGGAGTTTAGAGGCTGCTAGTGGGTTGTTTTTGAGGGTGTTTTGCGACTATTGAAGAGGAAGGCTCGTAAGCAGGTGATGTTTTTCTGCGCCTCTGGCTGGAAAAGTGATGTTTCTTAATGGCTACGCCATAAAGAAGTGATAAATCTCCGAAAGAAATTGACTGATCCTCAATCAATTTCTTTCGGAGGTGATGTGCGGTCGGAGCCCGCGGTTGGGTTGGGGGTTTGGGGTTTGGGTTTGTGGGAATGAGAGTTAGTTAGGTTTCACCTTCGCCTGCAAGACTGATTTCCGCATCTTCCGTACCTGTGCAAGACTGAAGCCCATGCTGTCACTTGCTTTGGCCATGATGACAATGGAGTCCAGGTGCATTAAATGACGGAAATTATAGACGCTTTTTCCTGTCTCATCTTTTTTCTCAAAGATGAATCCGTTTTCATTTTCTTCTATCAGCGTGATAAAATCAGCATCTGAACTGACCCCATGCCTGATGTTTTCCAAAACACTAATAGTAGTATCTAATGGAACAGAAAGTGTTAATAATTGAAGATAATATCCATTGGTTTTAATCTCTATGTCCTTTGTAACAATGAGATCCATTTCCATGATTTTGGCATTATGCGGGACTGACATTTCAAGTGGAAGACCGAATTCTTGCAATGAAATTGTTTTCTCCATCTGACAAGCAGCGAAGCATGAAAAGTATATCAGTACAACAGGCAGATATCTCATTACTGAACAAGATAGAAAGGAAGTTGCAGAAATTTCAGATTTCAGAGTTCAGTTTTCAGGTTTTAGATTTGAAACAGCCGTACAGCCCAACACACCCCTTTCCTCGCTCGT
>JADJJU010000007.1 GCA_016706365.1 Saprospiraceae bacterium | reverse complement strand
ACGATATCGCTCCTCATGATACACATTGTACAATTGATCCAGCTTTCTCACACAAGTATCAATGCCGATCTCATCGGCCCATTGCAATAATCCCTTTGGATAATTGACGCCTTTTGTCATGGCAGTATCTATGTCATCCCGGCTTGCAATTCGCAGATACATCGCATCCGCAGCTTCATTTATCAGCATGATCACGATTCGTTCGACAACGAGTTTACCCAGATTCGCATCTTCAAATGGAGCCGGCTTGACTGCATCCGGACCGTAATCATAAAAGCCTTTCCCCGATTTCTTACCCAGATATCCTGCTTCCACCATGCGCTGCTGCGTGAGGGAAGGCTTGTATCTCGCATCATAAAAGAATGCTTTGAAAACAGAATTACTCACTGCAAAATTGACATCATGTCCTATGAAATCCATCAGCGTGAATGGCCCCATTTTAAAGCCTCCCAGAGTGGTCATTGCCCAGTCAATGGTAGCAGGATCTGCAATTCCCTCCTCATAAATTCTCACAGCTTCTCCATAAAAAGGTCTCGCAATTCTATTCACAATAAAGCCCGGTGTATCCTTAATAACAACAGGATATTTGTCACATTTTCTCAACAAATCTGCTATCTCTTCAGCCAGTTCATTACGAGTCTGCAATGCAGGAATCACTTCCACCAGCGACATCAAAAAGGCCGGATTGAAAAATGAATCCCAATCATCCGCTCCGGTTTCTGCAAAGCTGCAGCAATCGAAGTGATGGGCAATGATGAAGTATTCGATGCAAGTATGCATTCATCCGAAACTATGTCCTCCAGTTCTTTAAACAATGCTTTTTTGACATCCAGATCTTCCACGATCGCCTCAATGATCAGATCGCATTTTTCAAAATTGGCAGTTTTACTGATCAGGTACAATCTCCCAAATGCAGCCTCTGTCTCCTGGATAGTCATTTTACCTTTTTCAGCCAGTTTATTCAGACCTGACCTGATGCTTTCCTGCGCTTTGGCCAGTGCTGATTCATTCTGATCCAACAATAAAACTTCATATCCCGACACCAGAAAAACCTGTGCAATCCCTGAACCCATGGCCCCTGCTCCTACTATTCCTATTGATTTAATCTCCATTTATTTACTAGATTTTTAGCTTCAGTCCACAGTAAGTGGACAATTCAACAATCATTACTAAAACCCCTGAAATGGGGTTTACCAACGGTTAGCCCCGGATTTCAATCCGGGGTAAACAATATCTCGTTATTCGTTTTGGCGACATTTTTGCTTCTTCAATGCAAAAATGGTGACAAAACGAGACTTGCCGGCTGAACTCACGTCGTATTCACACATTTTGTCAGCATCCTGTGAAAATAATGGACCCCCTGTTCCATCGCAGGTGAAAATCTTCCACATTCATACAATCTCGAACGAACACCTCTCTGAACACTCTCTACGACCGCCTCATCTTCCATTTCTGTCTGATGAAGATTTGCTCCGGCACCCTGATTCATCAGAGAAGCATCCCATACATAAGTGTGAAAATCAATTTTTGTTTTATTCACAGCCAACGGATAAACCACATTCAACGACAATCCCCAAGGATAAAAATTAAACATGATATTCGGAAATATCCAAAAGTAATAAGCTGCGACCTGCTTTCCAAAATCAGGCGAACTTTCCGGCAACTCAAATACTGCTTCTCCGGCCTTTTGCTATGCCTGTCTGCAATACTCCTCCCTCAAAAACATGCGTCTCATATTGCGCCACATCCAATGTTTGCGTTAGTCCCGGATGCACGAATGGAATATGAAAACCCTCTAAATAATTGTCGCAATACAAAGCCCAATGTGCATCGATCGTATATGATTTGCTCATCGAAACATCATACTCCATCTTGTCCAATGGGAAAGATTTAATCCATGGTTTCATCCCGGAAATGAATGTTTCAAAATCTACCGAGGGGGCCAGTGAGCCGAATAAAAGTCCATACCAATTCTGAAATTTCACTGCAGGAAGATGATCACATTTTGACGGAAAATCCTCCATTCCTTTCGTATGCGGCATATGCTTGAATGTACCATCCAGCTCAAATCTGCGTCCATGATAGGTGCATCTGATTTCCCTGCAATGCATGGGTTTCTCAGCCAGAATATTTCCTCTGTGTGTACAGACATTGGACAGTAAATGTGTTTTTCCATCATTGTCTTTGCAAAAAATCAGCGGTTCGTCCAGCAATTCCGGCATAAATTCAACAGGAAAAACACCCGTTCCCTCCGGCAAATCCTGCTCATTCCCCACCCATTGCCAGGAGGGCACAAACACCCTTTCCTTCATCAGATCAAACAAGGATTCCGAGCTATAAGCTTTTCCCGGCAATGTGTTTGCTCTTGCAATATTCCGGTCAATCCGGGGTAGTATTTTGTGTTTTCCTGCCATAAAGTGAATAGTAAATAGTGAAATGACAAATGTGAGATGTGAAATGTGAAATGTGAAATGTGAATCTTAAGGCTAATTTAGTGAATGGTGAATAGTAAATGGTAAATAGTGAAAAGGCAAATGTGAAATGTGAAATGTGAAATGTGAAAGTAGAATGCAGCTTCCGGCTGCTCTCCTATCCCTTCCAATGGAAAAGGCAGGGATAGGGTTCAAACCCACACAGCACACCTACAACCGGCTGTTCAGCCAGAAGCTAGAAGCCAGGAGCTAGAAGCGGCTTTTTGGCTGTTCCCTTGCAGCTTGCAGCTTGAAGCTTGCCACTTCTTACCGGCTGTTCAAATGGCTGTTCCAAATCTTCTGAAAACTGAAAGCTGAAACCTGAAATCGTAAGTGCCCGCCGTACTATCTCACAATGTAAACTCCCACCCTTCGTGCGGGCACTTACGCGGCGTTCCTCGCCGCATTTATTATCCCAAACATACATCTCATAATCAACCTCTTCATCGTTTCTGCTCTCTCAATACTCAAGTTTCCATTTCTGATCCGCTGTAATGCATATTGCTGAATCGTGATAAGAGGCAGTACAATTCGCTCCCTTAGTCTGATAGATTCCCTCGATAAAGGATTGTCTTCCAGCAATATTTTTTGCCCGGCGACTTCGAGTATCATACTACAAGATCGCTCATATTCATTCTTGAGAATATGCCAAAAATCAGCAAATGTCTCATCCTTGCCCAAATAAGCTGTCACCGGAAAATATGACTTTGCCAGTGATTGCATACTGTTGCCTAGCAAAGCTCTGAAGAAGAGAGAATCTTTATATAGACGCTTCACTGATTCCAGTTTTCCTTCCTTTTTCCATTTTTCAAATGCCTCACCTACTCCATAATATCCCGGAACATTTTGCTTCATCTGTGCCCATGAGCCTACAAAAGGAATCGCCCTAAGGTCTTTGAAGCTCAGCGCTTCTCCGGCATTTCTTTTCACAGGTCGGGAGCCGATATTCGTCTCGCCAAACCATTGAAGTGGTGTTGCTATGGCAAGATAATCCACAAACTGATCATGATTTTTTAAGGCCAGATAAGATTGATAGCTTTCTTCCGCCAATTCATCCATCAGGGCGCGTTCCTCTTCGGACCACTTTCGCTGCCGGGATTCGAAAAGCTTATTTTCAAGGCTCGCAGAAAGCAATTGTTCCAGATTATATTTGCAGGAAACCGGCTTGCCAAAATTCGCACTGATCGTCTGTCCCTGCACTGTCAGTTGGATTTCCGTAGATTCGATTTCATTGCCCTGAGCCGCATAGTAATCATGTGTATTCCCTCCCCCTCTTGCCGGAGGTCCTCCCCTTCCGTCAAAGAAAACAACCATCACATCGTACTCCCGGGAAGTTTTTGTCAATGCTTCTTTTGCCACGAAAATCCCCAGTTTGCTTTTAGATATCCGCCGTCCTTGGTTCCGTCTGAGAAGCCCAGCATAATGGTTTGCTTTCCTTCTCTTTGAGCCAGATGCGCCCGATACTCAGGGATTTCATACAGTTTAGCCATGACAGCAGGAGCCTCACCCAGATCCGAGATCGACTCAAACAGCGGCACAATATCCATCGGAAGCAGCACCTCTTTTGGGAAAAATCCCTTCAGCAAAGCATACACTTCAATCACCTGAATCGCAGTACCCGCATTGCTGATGATATATCTGTGACATCCGTCTTCGCCATTATGTGTCTGGATTTGACGGATACCTTTTATGATTTCAAACTGCTCCCTGACCATCTCAGAATCCTTGCAATATTGAGAGATATCCTCTTTGAATTCCATTAAATATTTTATTTGTTCATCCTCCGACCATGCCTCATAAGTTTCCGCTGAAACAGATTTTCCGTCTGCATGTGCTTCCCGCAGAATTTCAGTCCAGATTTTCCATGCCGACCACTCTCCTGCCGGATGTCCAGGGTCGCCATGAAGAATCCGAAAATTCTCACTTTCAGTATCAGCCTGTCCATCAGATCCAGAAACAAACCATCGTGATCATTCACGAGAATTGCCCTCGCTTTACCCAGATCACTGAGCAATTCATCAGCAGCGACGTATGTAAATTGCGGATCGCCATAGACCCCGTTATATATTTTCTGCTCTATCAGGAGCATCAGTTCATCCACGCCCCTGAATGTCAGTCTGCGTCTCAGAATCCGGATATCCCTGTAATAACATTTGAATGAAACATCCCTCAGTTTGCGGGAGACATCGAGGGTGATTTCCGGTGTCACGAATGGATTGCCATCCCTGTCACCACCCGGCCAAAAACCGATTCTGATCAGTTCGGGATTGGACCAGCTGATCGGATCCACACCCGTCTTATCCAGCAATTCAGCCACGAGCCCCGAGACGGCCATATAAAACACATTTTCCAGATACCAGATCAGATTCACTGCTTCATCCAGCGGAGTCGGCTTCTTTTTATTGAGGAATGGCGTCTTGCCCAGTTGTTGCAGCAGCAGGTCGATATGCGGCAGATTCGAGTCGCGGATCGCTTTCTCCAGATCCGTCAATATCGCCAGCACAGGACCCGGATAAAACTGCGTCGGATGCGCCGTCAGCACCACACGTATGCGGCATTTATTCAGCTCCTCCAACAGCTGAGCATCCTTGCCCGCCGTGCGCACCCTGCTTTCAGCTCATTGAATGAGCCTCTGCCCGAACATCATTGATCTGCTCAAATGAAGCATCCTCCACCGAGTCAAACAACACCACTTGACGCTCGATGTACTGAATAAACTGAAAAAACAAATCATCCTGATCCTTCTCCGGAATCTGCGGCAGATAATCCGCAAAGAAGCGCTCCACGGCATCGATCGGATCCTCCCCCTTCTGATATGTCTCCCTGCAGATCTGTTCAAAAATCGGCAACCAGGTCCCCGTCCGGTATATCCCCTTGAACGGCAGATTGAGAAACAGGCTGTTATACAGTATATACTTGAGTTTTACCTGGCGGAATTTTTCTTCGATGAGGGTCATAATCTATATTTTGATGGCAATCAGATGCCGAAAATAAAGATGTTTCCCCGCAATCACCCAATATCCCGGGTTAATTTGTCGATAAAAGAGGCAAAGCATTCCTGATTTAACTTTCAATTTGATAAGGCCTCATCTTCAAAATCCAATTTAAGGTGTGCCCATTACACTTCTAAGTCCCCCCTCCCAGCAATTTTATAATCATCTACCAAACTTATATATCACTAACCTCTCCCCGCAGATTTAATTTTGCCTGATCATTTAAGCAATATTAAATCTACTATTATGAAAATACCAAAAGTTCTTTTTTCCGGAATCCTGGGCACCACAGCCATGACTTTATTCAGCTCTCTGATTTCAAAATCTGAGAACAAAAATTTGGAGCAATCAGAAAATTTGGCGCAACTCGTCAACCGTTTGCCCATTAATATTTCCAAAAAATCAGCAAAAGTTGCAGGTGTGTTTTCACATTACGGTATCGGAATGGGATTTGTAAGCCTCTATGATCAACTGTGGAAAAGACATAAGTTAGAACCTTCCCTTCGTTCAGGTGCATTGCTTGGAGCTGCCAGTGGAGTGCTTGGTGTAGTGGCCTGGAAAACAATGTTCGAATCACATCCGAATCCCCAGCCCAAAAATCTAAAAGTATTTATGAGCCAGCTTGTGCTTGCCCACGTTGTTTTTGGAGCCGTAAGCGCCATTGCTTATAAGGTTTGCCCGGATTCTAAAAAATCATTTAGTAGTAATGGTTCAAGTATCCCAGTCGGAGATTCTAATTTCTAATAACAATCCAGTTATTATAGGAGTAGGCTCCCACCTTGTAGGATAAGCCGTAAAAAATGGTTTTGAGTGAAGCGACCAAGACCGGTACTGTTTGAGCATTCTGTGAGGCCAAACTGGTACAGAGATGACCTGCGAGGAATAAGATTGAACTTGAAATGCCTCGGCGAGTTTAGCGGGCTTAGCGAAACGAAAACGCATTTTTAGGATTAGACTACACAGTGGGCGGACTTTTTGCTTACTTTTTTGACTGTAGAAAAAAGTAAGAGCCCGACCGGCTTGAGGTCAATTTGAAGTCAAAAATTCTAATTAATTATGTTAAAAATCTTAATGCCAATATTTTGATTTTTTGCTGGTCGAAAATCTGTCTTATTTCTAAACACAATGCGCATACTCTCAAATATTAAATCTTACTTCTACTCCGGCCTCAGCGGTCTTATTTTACCAATCCCAAAATACCTTTTCCCTGCCCCTTTTGAAAATGCCAGCCGACTGACTTATTATGCATCTCATTTCAACAGCATAGAAATCAACAGCTCTTTCTACAAAATCCCACAAGGAGCTACGGTGTCCAAATGGGCCTCATCAGTTCCGGAAGATTTCAAATTCACGTTTAAATTATGGAGAGAAATCACCCATATCCCGGGATTGAATTTTAATAAAGCGGATGTCGCGCGATTTTTTCAGTCAATAAATAACGTACAAGAAAAGAAAGGATGCTTGTTGGTTCAGTTTCCACCGGGACTGAAAATTGAATCCATTTCTCAGTTGAAAAAATTACTGATTTGCCTAAAGGAATACAACAGCTCCGGCTGGAAAATCGCAGTAGAATTTCGAAACAAATCCTGGCATGATGATTCCATTTACCAACTATTGAATGACTTTAAAGCCTGCCTGGTCATTCAGGACAAATTAGCCACTCCTTCAATTTCTCATGAACAGGATTTTATCTATATCAGGTTTCATGGACCGACGGGGAATTACATGGAGAGCTACTCTGATGATTTTCTAAGTGAATATGCTACTTATATTCATGAATGGATATCGGAAGGAAAAGAAGTATATGTTTACTTCAATAATACTATGGGTGATGCTTTTGGCAATTTAAAAGCTCTAAATGCATTGGTTCGGGATTAGAAATCTTTCTTGCATTTCAAACCCACAAATTCAAAATGATCTACAAGCTTTAGTATCCTCATTCATAAAATTTCAATTAAAAATACCCTTCCAATCAACCCTGGCCAAAACATATCAAAATGTTATCGATATAAATTTGCCGATCAGGATCATAATTGTTGTTTACATTTGCAACCGCAAGCATGACAAATTACAAATTTAAACATATGAGTGGGTCAACCATGCAATTCTTCTGGATTGCCCTATGTTTATTTATCACTTTTGTCAGTACAGGATTCACGTCTGTTAATGCTTCTGATTCCAGTTCCCTGCTTACTCTCAGCGAGGAACTTCAAAATCAACATCAGTTATCCGATTTCGAACCTTCTGACTTTGCTTACAGCGCGTTTTTAGCTATTCAGGAGTCAGATGAAAACCCTCTGGAAGTCCTGGAAGTCATAGAATTCGATGACGATGACAATCGAAAAAAATGCGCAGTATTTGCCTGTAATCCTAATGCTGATGATAGGGTGCTATTCTGCATTCAAGGCACAGCTTCACTCAAAGAGTGCAATCCACTTTATATCCTCTACTGTTCCCTCAGGATCCATCTGGTGTAGATTTTTTTCATGCATTCAATCAAAGAATGCACCTCAATTAGATAATCCATTCATACAGGATTAATCCTAGTTCCTACTTTTTATTATTTCCAAGAAAAAATCACACGATGAAAATTTCATTCTGGCTCCTCAGCCTGTCTCTTGTATGCCTGTACAGCTGCAAACATGAGTCCACGCACACAAAAGAAATGTCCACTTTCACTGTTTCTCTCCCTGAAGTAAAAGACTTCACTTTCAACAAAGAATACATAGGGCAAGTGTCTTCCATTCAACATATAGAGCTAAGAGCACTGGAAGAAGGCTATTTGCAAAATATTTATGTTGACGAAGGACAGCGGGTAAAGAAAGGACAACTACTTTTCCAGATCAGTCCCATTATTTATCAGGCTGAAAAACAAAAAGCTCAGGCCGAATATCAACATGCCAAAATAGAGTACCAAAACACCAAAATCCTGGCTGACAGCAATATTGTCTCTAAAAATGAACTGGCGCTCGCAAATGCCATTTTGGAGAAAGCAAATGCTGAACTTTCTCTCGCAGATGCGCACCTCCATTTTACAGAAATCAGGGCGCCATTTGATGGAATTATAGGGCGTTTCAATGATGTAAGATTGGGAAGTTTGGTAGAAGTGGGAGAATTGCTGACAACCCTGTCAGATAATAGCAAGATGTGGGTCTATTTCAACGTGACGGAAGCAGTTTATCTGGATTTTATCAAGCACAATAATGTGAATGATCCCAAACAGGCAGTTAATTTGAAATTGGCTAATGGTGAACTCTTTGACCAACCCGGCATAGTAGAAACCATCGAATCTGATTTCAACAACGAAACCGGAAATATTGCATTCAGAGCCACTTTCCGAAACCCCAAAGCAATTCTTAGGCATGGTCAAACGGGGATGATATACATGCCGGTTCTACTTAAGGATGCCTTATTAATTCCTCAAAAAGCAAGTTTCGAAGTCCTGGACAAAAAGTTTGTATTTGTCGTGAAAAATGGGAATGTAGAATCAAGACAAATTACTGTGAGTAACGAAATTCCACATTTGTATGAAGTGAGTGAAGGTCTGACGAGTCAGGATACTATACTGATTGAAGGATTGAGAAAGGTAAAAAATGGAGATAAAATCCACAGTAAATTCATTAAGCAAGCTGACATAATCCATGAGCTGACTCAGATTGAAGCCGAATAAGTAAGAACCGAAAAAAAATATAATTATGTTTAGCAAATTTATCAAACGACCGGTTCTTGCTATATCCATTTCCCTGTGCATTGTGTTTCTGGGGATTCTGGCTATGAATACAAGACCGATCTCTCAATTTCCCAATATTGCACCACCCCGGGTTAATATTTTTATAGCCTATCCGGGTGCCAGTGCTCAGGTATTAGTAGAATCAACTTTAATCCCTCTGGAACGTGCCATCAACGGAGTTCAGGGAATGCTATATTTCACATCCGATGCCACCAGTGCCGGAGAAGCTACTGTTCAAATTATTTTTGAACCGGGTACTGATCCCAATGCAGCGGTAGTAAATGTAAAAACCCGGATTGATGCCATCATGAACAATCTTCCGGAGCTGGTGCAGAGAGAAGGTATCATCATCACCCCCATTCAACCCAGTATGCTGATGTATGTCAATCTATATAGTACTGACAAAAATGCGGATGAAAAATTCCTTTACAACTATGCGAATGTGAATGTAATTCCTGAGCTGCAGCGTATCAGCGGGATGGGGCGTGCTCAAATTCTCGGTAGCCGCACATTCGCTATGCGTATCTGGTTAAAACCGGACCGTATGCAGGCATACAATATTTCTGCAGTCGAGGTAATGAAAGCCCTGGAAGAACAAAGCTTGATAGGCCGGCCGGGACGATTGGGTCAGGCATCCGGAAAAACAACTCAATCCCTGGAATTCACCCTATTCTATAAAGGCCGATTTAACAAGCCGGAAGAATATGAAAATATCATTGTAAGGGCAAATGCAAATGGCGAACTCCTGAAGCTGAAAGAGATAGCTGAAGTAGAGCTGGGTAGTGAGTTTTTTGACATTTATTCCAACAAAGATGGTTATCCTTCTGCTTCTATAGTGTTGAAGCAAAATTTCGGAACCAACGCAAGTGCAGTAATTGCCATAGCCAAAGACAAGCTGGAGGAGCTAAAAAAAGATTTTCCTCCAGGGATGGAATATGAAATCAATTATGATGTTTCCAAATTTGTAAATGCATCCATAGAAAAGGTGATGCATACGCTGATTGAAGCCTTCATTCTGGTTGCCATTGTGGTGTTTATTTTCCTCGGAGATTGGCGATCGACACTCATACCCATTCTTGCTGTTCCTATTTCGCTCATCGGGGCATTCCTGTTCATGCAGATGTTTGATTTAAGTATCAATTTGATTACGCTGTTTGCGCTTGTACTCGCGATCGGGATTGTGGTGGATAATGCCATTGTGGTAGTAGAGGCAGTGCACAGCAAAATGGAAGAAAAAAACCTGACACCTTTTCTCGCCGTAAAAGAGGTACTCGGCGAAATCACTGGAGCAGTTATAGCCATTACCCTGATCATGACTGCTGTGTTTATTCCGGTAGCCTTTATGCCGGGTCCCGTCGGTGTATTTTATAAGCAGTTCTCCATCACAATGGCCAGTGCTATTGTGCTATCAGGAGTAATAGCTCTGACGCTCACTCCGGTGCTTTGTGCCATCATTATGAAGAACAACCACGGTAAGCCAAAAAGGAAGACTCCAATCTCCATGTTTCTAAACTGGTTCAACAAAAGTTTTGAAAAGGTCACTGGTGGATATACCCGTTTACTGGAATTGATCGTACATAGAAGGCTGGTTACTTTTCTCATTTTTGCCGCATTTTGTTTTGGAATTTTTGCCATAAATAAAGTATTACCCAGTGGCTTTATACCGAATGAGGATCAGGGTCAGATTTATGCGATAGTCCAAACCCCACCTGGAAGTACCCTCGAACGAACCAAGGAAGTCTCAGAGCAATTGCAGGAAATAGCTGAAGAAATTGATGACATTCAATCTGTGACTTCATTGGCTGGCTACGAAATTCTGACTGAAGGTCGTGGTTCCAATGCCGGAACATGTCTCATCAATCTCAAAGACTGGGATGACAGAACGCACAATGTGAAAGAAATCATCGAACTGCTGGAGGAAGAAACACACAATCTGGGTGCTGTGATCGAATTCTTCGAACCTCCTGCTGTGCCGGGTTATGGTTCTTCTGATGGATTTTCACTTCGTTTGCTGGACAAAAACAATACGGTAGATTATCAGGAGTTCGATAAGGTCAATTCTGATTTTATGGAAGCCCTGAGAAAAAAGAAAGAGCTATCCGGATTATTCACCTTCTATGCTGCCAATTATCCTCAGTATGAAATCATAATCGATAATGAGAAGGCCATGCAAAAAGGTGTGTCCATCGGCGATGCAATGGAGAATCTGAATATCCTCATAGGAAGTACATACGAACAGGGCTTCACACGATTTAATACTTTCTTTAAAGTTTACACTCAGGCAGGTCCGGAATACAGACGATTGCCAAGTGATATTTTAAAATTATTTGTAAAAAATGAAGCAGGTGAAATGGTTCCATATTCTTCATTTATGACGATGAAGAAGACTCAGGGACCTAATGAAATCACACGTTACAATTTATACACTTCATCGACTATTCGTGGCGTACCGGCCAAAGGATACACGACAGGAGCGGCGCTGCAATCCATAAAAGATGTGGCAGCAGAAACCTTGCCTAAGGGCTATGATATTGCCTGGGAAGGATTATCATTTGACGAAGCAAAACGAGGGAATGAAGCGGTTTACATTTTGCTGGTGGTTTTAATCCTTGTTTATCTGGTATTGGCCTCTCAATATGAAAGCTTTTTAATTCCATTTGCTGTAATACTTTCATTACCGGGCGGAATCTTTGGTTCTTATCTCTTATTGAAAATGATGGGATTGTCCAATGATATTTATGCACAGATCGGCTTGATCATGCTGGTGGGCTTGCTGGGCAAAAACGCCGTTTTGATTGTGGAATTTGCTGTACAAAAACATCAGCAGGGAGCTACAGTTTTAGCTGCTGCTATTGAGGGCGCTAAAGTACGTTTCAGGCCTATTCTGATGACATCACTTGCATTTATTGTGGGATTAATTCCGCTTGTTCGCGCTACCGGTGCCGGTGCTATCGGAAATAAAACTATCGGATCATCTGCATTAGGAGGTATGTTGTTGGGTACCATATTTGGAGTCATCCTGGTTCCTGGATTGTATTACATTTTTGGCAAACTTGCTGAAGGCAGAAAACTAATTCAGGATGAAGACTATACTCCTCTAACAGAAGAATGGGTGGAGGAATCATCTCAAGCCTCATTATTGAAAAAATTAAAAAACCTTGGTCTGATGGTTAAAGTCGTCAACAGAAAAAGAAACAAGAATGAAAAATAAACATAAATTTTATCAAATCATATTAGGTGCAGCGCTACTATTTAGCGGCTGCACCAGCTTTAAAGACTCTGTCAGGGAAGCCCGGACTGAGAGTCCTGAAACTTATATTCAATCCACAGATTCTGTCAATATCGCAGCTATGAATTGGCGGGAATATTTTCAGGATGAAAATCTGATAGCACTTATAGATACCGCCCTGCATAATAATCAGGAGTTGAATATCATGTTACAGGAAATATCCATCAGCCAATATGAAATTCTGGCCAGAAAGGGTGAATACCTGCCATCTGTTAATGTAGGTGTGGGCTTAGGAATGGAAAAGGAGGGCCGGTATACACGTCATGGGGCAGTGGATGAGCAACTTCACATCAGAGAGGGTCATGAATTTCCAGATCCATTGGGTGATTTTGAAATTGGTGCATATGGGTCCTGGGAAGTTGATATCTGGAGAAAATTGCGCAATGCTAAAGATGCTGCTGCTACCAGATATTTGGCAAGTGTTGAAGGCAATAAGTTTATGGTAACTAATTTGGTTGCCGAGATTGCTGAAACTTATTATGAATTAATGGCATATGACAATCTTTTGCAAACTATCAATCAAAACGTTGATATTCAATCCAATGCATTGAGGATAGTAAAACTCCAGAAGGAATCAGCAAAAGTGTCGCAATTGGCCGTGAATCGCTTTGAAGCACAGCTGCTCAAGACAACAAATCTTCAATATGAAATTAAGCAAAGAATAGTGGAGGCTGAGAATCGTCTGAATTATTTGTCTGCCCGATTTCCTCAATCTATTACCAGGGGTTCTGCTGCTTTTCTGGACATTCCATTGGATTCCCTTCAAGTGGGGGTGCCGGCCCAACTTTTGGCGAACCGCCCTGACCTTCGGCAAGCTGAATTGGAATTAGCAGCATCCAAACTGGATGTCAAGGTAGCAAAAGCCAATTTTTATCCCTCATTGGATATCCGCGCCGGGGTGGGTTTGAATGCTTATAATCCGAAGTTTTTAATTAATCCATATTCCATTCTGTTCAACCTGGCAGGTGATATGGATGGCACCACTTATCAATAAAAATGGCATTAAAGCGGCATATTAAACGGCAAATGCCCTGCAATTGCAGGCAGTATTTCATTACGAACAAGCCATATTGAAAGCGCATGTAGACGTCATGAATCAATTGGCCAGGATAGAGAATTATTCCAGAAGCTTTGAGGTCAAATCAAGCGAAGTGGAAATCCTTAATCAATCCGTCAACATTGCCTCCAACTTATTTAATTCTGCACGGGCGGATTACGTAGAAGTATTGCTCACTCAGGAAGAGACTTTGGAAGCTAAACTGGAACTTATCGAGGTAAAGGGAAAATTGCTCCAAAGCAAGGTAAACTTATATCGAGCACTCGGTGGTGGGTGGAGATAGAAATATACAGCTATCTGAAATGAAATTGATTGAGTATTATTAGACGCTGCAAAAAGGGCGATGCTTTGGGGAATTTGAATGCATTGAATGAACTGGTTCATCAATAAAATGATTGTAATATGTGTTATAGATTGCAGCTAACTTGATAAGCGTTAAAATTCAAGAATGAATTAAAATATTATAAATTTGTAAGTAAAGATTAGCAAAAATGAAAACGGCATTGCAAATAGATTTAACCTTCGACCAAATTGTGTCAATTGTAAAGCAATTATCAGCACAAGAGAAATTAATGCTAAGTAAAGAATTAGAGAAAGAGGCAATTGACTCTAAGCTGACACGTCTGCTAAAAAACTTCAAAACAAATGACCTTGATCTAAAGACTATTAATGAAGAAGTGGAAATAGTAAGACAGGAAATCTATGCCAAGCAAAAACATTAAGGTCATTTTTGATGCTCTATGTCTGAGGTAATACCAATTTGAAACGTTAGAGATTGTATATTCGCAAATATGAAGACAGCAGAATTTAATAACAGATTGGTTGATGCATACTTAGAATTGCTCAAGAAACTGGATCCGGGCAGTAAGCTTGATCTTATATCTAAATTGACCAAGTCTATTAAATCAGACCTTAAAGACAAAAGAAATTCTTTTGATAAAGCTTTTGGTGCATGGGACAAATCCGATGACGCTGAAAAGATAACCGAAGATATCAGAAACAGCAGAAATTTCAATAGAAAAATTGAAGAATTGTGAGACAGTATTTGCTCGACACAAATATTTGTATTTACTATATGAAGGGTTTATTTGACCTTGACAAAAAATTCGCATCCGTTAAAATTGAAAATTGTTTCATTTCAGAAATCACACTTGCTGAATTAAAATTTGGTGTTGAGAATAGTAAAGCCCCTGCAAAAAATCAGAAAGCATTAGACAACTTCCTAACAGGAATTCAAATTCTTCCCATATTCGAGGCAATTGACACCTACGCAAAAGAAAAAGCTAGATTGAGAAAATCAGGCAGAACTGTTGATGACTTTGATTTATTAATCGGATCTACCTCGGTTGCATTTGAATTGACATTGGTGACGAATAACACAAAACATTTTGAGAATATAAAAAATATTAAACTCGAAAACTGGTCAATTTAAAGCAATAAATCTCACCTAATCTAATACTCAATTAATCCAATCTGTAGCTTAGAGTTGGTAGTATTTTGAAGCAAGCTGAATACTTCTAACTTAATTCTTGAACCCTTTAAAAATCACATTTACATTCTATGTGGGAAACTGACTCTCTCTGGTTTGAAATTGCCGTCGTAAGCATGATTTATGCTTTTGGTAATATACTGATGGGGCATTTTGAAGAACGGACTCCCAAAATACGGAGATTGGGAAATATCTTATTTCGTTGCTAATAGTTTGTGTTCTCTCCTACTTCTTTGGAAGAACCGTGGCCATGTGTTTCCTGGCAAGTTTTATTATTCCTTTAATTTATATACATGGATATTATTTGCCCGGGAAAAAGGGAATCAATGGCTGGACCGGAGAACCCAAAAGTAGGTATTATGAATTCCGGAATTGGAGTAAGGATATTTTTCAGATGCCGATAGGCAGACAGGAAAGGATTTAAATCAATAGTGTTACTTTTATGTCAAGCTTGTTTGCACAGTTCAAAGAAAAATTTCTTTGATAGAAAAATCTACTACAAATAAAGCTTA
This sequence comes from Saprospiraceae bacterium, assembly GCA_016706365.1. GTDB lineage: Bacteria > Bacteroidota > Bacteroidia > Chitinophagales > Saprospiraceae > SLDF01. The sequence continues at coordinate 282,689 of JADJJU010000007.1, read as the reverse complement.
TGAAAAATATACTATCTTCTCTAATTATAGCAATCAATTTTCTATGCGTATTTGCTTGCACAGCCCAAAGCAGTAATGATCCATACTGGGAATTTATTTAAGAGAAACACTTTAAACCCAAATTAAATACGGGCGAATTTTATACTTTAACAGGATTTGATTTCGGCTGGTATGTTCTTGAACCACTGACTCAATTTATTGAAGATCGGGATCATGAATTTGAACGCAGTAAATCATTGTCTTACGGACAGAAAGCACTCTATTATTGGTGGTACCTGGATGCCCAGGTTACAAACGGTGGATTTGCTCAATTTTATTCTAATGGTTATGGTCATTATATTCCCGCAATCATCAATGGTTTAGAATATGTAGGAGATACTGCAATGGCTAATCTGGTAAAAAAAGCAGAAAAAGTTTATCAAAAAAACAAGAAATACATTGATGGTAATGAGTTTGGGTTTGACTCCGATGATAAAATTGATGAAATTTCTTTCTTCGATGACCAGTATTTTGACATGAATCACCAGACAATGTCATTGATAGAAACATACATTCGAAGAAACCCCAATGAAATTTGTTTGGATGAAAATGGAAATGATTTTAACATGAGTTTCAGCGGTCTTTATTCCAGCTATTTTGATGATAAAAGAATTAAGAACGAATACAATCTGGAACTGGGTGTGATACATGGGGCATTCAAATCTTACTATCAAAATGGGAATCAAAAAGAAATAACACATTATCTGAATGGCAAACTCACCGGAGAGCGGGAAGAGTTTTATGAAAGTGGGATCATTAAATATAAAGTCGAAAAAGATTCAAGTGAGGATTTGTTGATCCATACCTGGTATTATGAAAACGGAAATCCAAAAAAACTCGAATCAAAACTTGCACAAAAAAATAAACGCCGTGGAACTTATAAAGAATGGTTTGAAAATGGACAGTTGTTGAAGTCAGGTATGTATTTAACAGAATTCAATCCTGGTGGAAAATGGCAGGAATTTTATCAAAATGGTCAAAAAAGGCTTGAAGCAGAGTATATAGGAAGTGAATATCAACTCAAAAATTTCTGGAATAAAGAAGGGCAACAAACATTAAAAAACGGGACTGGTTACTGTGAAATTGAAAATCAAATCTCTGAAGATAAACACACCCTTGATATTTCAGAATATAAGGACTACAAAAGGCATGGAGTTCAAAAATCTTATATTAATGGCATTCTTGTCTACTCTCAGGTAATGAATAATGGAGAACAAGATGGGACTAGTCGAACATATTATATAAACGGCAATCTTGAACGGGAAATAGTTTATAATAATGGCAGACTAGTTTCAAATAAGAGATTCCGGAAATTTGAAAATCCGAAGGTAAAAACTACTATTATTTCAAGACTTTGTAAAAAGTGTTATGAAAATCAAGACGAATATGTATTTCCCGACAATGATCCATTACCAATCAATGCAACAAAATTAGCTAGCACATTTGAACCATCCGTGTCCATCTTTAATGCTTATGGGGATGACTATACATTATCTGCCTCTTGCCTTGTTTGGGTTGATAAAGATGGTAAAGTTCAAAAAGTCAAGATGACGGGGGGTGAAAATTTGTTAATCACTAACCAAATTGAAACAAACCTAAAGAATATGGAATTTAAGGTTGCTCTCAAGGATGGAAATGCGATAGAAAGTATTCATTTTGTGCAACATCAATTTATTCTGGTTGAATGAATCCATGTTGTTAATTCACATGCTTATCAAAACAACGATGCTATATTACTCATTAAATAGGGCATCATAGTGCACCTCTCGATAATAGCTCAATTATAAATAACAAAGACATCTAATAGAGTACACCGCCTCGGGTAATAATTTAAAAAATAGTTAGATGAAAATAAGATATCCTGTAATCACATTCTTTATATTATTCACATCACTATGTCTTTATTCGCAAGTAATTGGTGATAAGGAATTAATTGCAATCGACTCTATTGCAAACAAATACATAAAGGAATATGCAATTGTGGGCCTTTCAATAGGAATCGTCAACAATGGAGAAAGCAGCACATTCAGTTACGGAAATACAGATATTCAAAAAAAATATTCTATCAATGACAGTTCAATGTTTCACCTCGCTTCTGTCTCAAAACTTTTCACTGCCACAGCCATCATGCAACTTGTTGAAAAAGGACAATTAAGCCTGGATGATAAATTAGTGGATCTTATTCCTGAATTTCAAATGAGGGATAAACGCTCTAAAGAAATTACTATCAGGCATCTCCTAACCCATACTTCCGGCTTAATGTGGGATAATAAATTAAAAAACTCCCCGGGTGATACCAGTTCAATATCCTTGTTTATCAAAAAATTAAATAAACGCAAGTTGAATTTTCCACCTGGCAGGGATTTATCTTACCGAACTTACAGCAATGTGGCATTTGATCTCCTGGGGATAATTGTTGAAAAGAAATCGGACAAAATATTTGACGAATATATCAAGGAAAATATTCTTGGGCCACTACAAATGAAAAGAAGTACTTATTTCTATAATGATATTGAATCCTCTTTATTGGCCCGCCCCATGCTGTTTTCAGGAAAATCAAAAAGAATAAGTCGCATTAATATATCTGGATTACAAGAAAAAGATTTGACTTTATTGGCAAATAATGTATTGAACTTAAAAGTCCACGATGTTTATGGAGAAAATTACGAACACAACCCAAGTGCTAACCTCATTTCAAATGTAACAGAGCTCAATTTATTTGTACTACATATGATTGACTTGTATTCAGATTCGCAATTCACGGGAATATTGCAAAATGAAAGCATCAGAGAAATGTGGACAACACAAAAAAGTATTCATGAAAAAAAGACCTCTATTGGCTTAGGCTGGTGGGTTCATCAGGATGAGAATTTAGGAAAGTCGGTATTTCATGTAGGTAACACTGCCGGGTTCAGCTCAGTGCTGATGATATATCCTGAACATAAATTTGGGATAACAATATTGAGTAATGCTTCCTATGCACAAAAAGCTGTCTGGAACAAAATGACTACTGAAATTGCTACATTGTTTATCAATAAATGAAGTTTGATCCGGGCTGCATCAGTTATCACTATATTGACCAAATCATGTTCATCAAAAATTCATTACTTGTCTAAATTTCTCCCTAATGGACACCAGCATTTTTCCAGAAAAAGAAAAGCAACCCGAAGAAAAAGACCTGATAAAGGCGCTTGGAAAGTGCTATGATTTATGGCATGACATCGTTAACTTAGTCTATGAAAAATATCCAAAAGCAGTAAGTGAGTGGAACTACCCCGGACAGAAGTATGGCTGGAGTTTTAGAGTTAAAGACAAGAAAAGAGCCATCATTTATTTGCTACCCAGAGATCAGTATTTTATGGTCGCTTTCAATTTCGGCCAAAAAGCTGTTGAAAAAATTATGGAAAGCAATGTCTCAGAAGAAATAAAACACAATCTCGCAACTGCCAGAGTTTATGCTGAAGGCCGGGGAATCAGAATAGAAGTTAAAAATCTGAAAGTACTGGAAGATATCAGTCAGCTGATTGAGTTTAAGCTAGCACATTAAAAGTCCTAAGTACTTAACCGTATGAATAAAGAATTCATTCTTGAAAAATTTGCAGGTGGAATGCATTATATCATGCTTGATGAGCAAACTGTAATATCGTTAGCCCATAATGAAAATAAGAGAGCCATTTGTACACTTAACGAACAGCTTGAATTTCATTGTGCCATCATGCGCAAAAAAGAAGGTGGACATTTTATCAACATCGGTTCTGCGATTTGTAAAAAACTCAATATTAAAAAAGGCTCCAAAGTAATTGCCACCTTTATTACCGATGATTCAAAATATCAATTTGAAATGCCCGAAGAACTGCTGGAAGTTTTGAATACAGACCCGGAAGCCAACAACATCTTTCATTCATTGACTAAAGGAAACCAACGCGGACTTTTATATTTGGTCACTCAGGCAAAATCAAGTGGTAAACGAATAGAAAGAGCTTTAAAAATTGTCGAAAAAATTAAGATTGGCAACACTTCACCCCGCAGCATTTTAAAGTAAGGTTAGACTTTCTTATTAACATTTAATTTGCGTACATTATTTAAAAAAATTGATCTAAAGCGTTGAACGACGCTCTGTTAGAGAACGTATTGATTTGAAATCACTGCCTGCCTTCATTGAACAAAACCTATTCACATCATGCGTCTCATGCTAATCATCCTGCTGACGGGATTCTTTTTTAGGCCTAATTGCCAATTGATCCCGGAGTTTTCCACACTTTCTTCGCAACCTCTTTCAAGCAGCGTGGAGTTTCATTCACTTCAAATATCTGATGGAATTCTTTATTATATCAAGAAACCGGATGGATCCAGAACATTGTACAAAGGCAAATTACGGGGAAATCTTGTGGGTTGAACTCAATTCACAAGCGATGGATTCGAATACAGCGGCCAACTTTATACAAGAAATGGAAGGTATTTTCTGGTAGGAAATGCATTCAAGCCATTTGTTAGCTGGTCACAGGCATTTGAAGAAAGCCGCCGATCAATAGTTGAGTTTGACGAAAATCTCAATGTGATTGATATCCATCTTTATGACCTGCTCCCGGAAGCTGCTGGAAATGTTGTATCCACCCAACTGGGAGTAGGTTCAGGTTTTGCCTTGTTTCAGCCTCAGGATGCACAACATTTGAAAGGAGATACAATGATCATGACACGGGATTATATTTTTTTTGACACTTTAACATTACGCTCACTTGGACATAACCCCCGCCTGGAAAAGGTAGTATTAAATGATTCATTTTATTCGGTCAAAAGCCTGGGACAAAACATTGAAGGATACAAAGGCGCAGCAATTATTGATGACAGTATTTACATCTATGCGGCTGCATCAGAGTGTTGTCCGGATGTGCTAATTGACTTTACAAACCTTGGGGTTTTTAACTCAAATGGGGATTTTGCAAGAAAAGTAGCCTTACTCCCTCAGCCAAACGGTCTCATAGATGTCGCTTATGATGCGAATGGTTTATTAATGAATGGAAAGATTTTTACCAGTTACACAGACGTAATAGATTTATATTCTCCTTCCTGCGAAGCTGCAGTAATTGATATTAGAGATATTAATTTCAATTTTCTGCGATTAGCAAAAATACCTTTGTGTGGATTCTATCCAAGCGGGACAAAATCCTTTGCAGAACTCGAAAATACTATCTATTTTCAAACCCGAAACACTGATGGAGATATCGGTTTGTGTAAATATGATACACTTCTTAATCTGCAATGGAGCCGCATCTTCGATTTTGAAGAATCTCATGTAAGTATTTCGATTAATACTACACCCGACGGAGGATGTATTATGGAATGTACCACAGGCGCTAATCCTGACATACTAAAACTTTATAAGGTTGATGCAATTGGGGATATAGTTTCTTCAACAAGTTTATCTATCGCTCCAATCACTTCAGTTAAAGTATTTCCCAATCCTTTTACAGAATGGATTGGACTGGAAGGAGTTGCTGAGTCTGATACATCAATAGAAATTTATGACGCACAAGGGCGTTTGCGCCAGTTTGAACATTACAAGGAACAGAATATCAACATAAACTCTTCTCTGATCCCCGGCTCATATTTGCTCATCGTACGCAGCAACAGGAGTAATCAAGTACTGCACAGTCAGAAACTCGTGAAGAATTGAATTTAATATTGCAGCTGTCTGTCAATGCCTGGTTAGGAGCTACATTTTTTCAAAAAACTTATTTTGAATCTTTGTTTCATGGTTTTATTATTAACTTTCAGGCAATAGGTTTACGCATAGCATTTTGATAAAATCTAACACTAAACAGAAAGCCGCCTGGCTTTTAGCTCCTGTATTTGGAACTATACTCTTTGTTATACTTTACATTACCGCCATATTTTTCTATCCGGGTGGGTCGCAGGTTGACAAAAACGCAATTGGTTTTAGCCTGGTAAATAATTATTGGTGCAATCTGCTAAATGATGTAGCCATTAACGGAGAAATCAATCCTGCTAAGCCAATTGCAATGGCCGGATTAGCTGTACTTTGTTTAACTCTTGCATTGTTCTGGCAACTTTTTCCAAAACATATCAATCCCGGAAAACCTGTAAAACTTACTATTCAAATCTCGGGAATTCTTGCAATGGCAATTGCATTTTTACTGTTCACAAACATTGATCACGACTTAGTTACTAATCTTGCCTCATTTTTTGGCATCTTGGCTACAATGGGAACCTTAACAGGGCTTTACAAGATCAAATGGTACGGACTTTTTGTTTTTGGACTTTTTAACTTCCTGCTTGTTGGACTGAACGCTTATGTGTATTACGACAAGGACCTAATTATTTATCTACCCGTAATTCAGAAAATAAGCTTCGCAAGTTTTTTAATTTGGGTCTGCAGCATTGATATAAATTTGTATCGCAGAATAACAAAACTGGAATAAAGGAATGAAACAACAAACCACCCAAACTTAATTCGCCTCCATGTATGGATTTAAAATTATAACGCCGGATAAAGAAGAAATACAATTTGCTTTTTACACCGATGCTGCCCCTGTCACATCTAAAGCTTTCGCTGAGCTATTGCCGTTTACCAGAATATTCTTCCACGCCAGAGTCTCGGGTCAGGAAATTTGGATAGATAATGTTCCACAATTGGATATCATTCAGGAAAACGCTTCAGTATTTACTGAGCCTGGAGAAGCTGTATTTGGTCCTGCTAAACCACTCAGATCAAAAACGGCCAATTGCTTCGGTATCTATTATGGTGAGGGTAAAGGCCTGGACGCCTGCAATATATTTGCAAAAGTAAAAGACATTGACAAGCAAAAATTGGCAGAACTGGGTAATAATATTTGGAAATATGGCTCTCTGGAATTGACCATCGCCTCTGTGGAGGAATCTAAATGACTTGTCTTTGCCGGCAACCCTGATCGCTTTAACCTTTATTAGCCTTACATTAACATTAAAAACTTAAACCATTCAGGATACGCATCGTCTTATACTCGAACAAAAAAATGTAATAAATATGAAAAAGTTAATTTTAATGATCCTGATAGCCGCGGTTGGATTTGTGCAGGCAGAAGCTCAATCAGATCAGAATCGGGGCAAGCGTAAGGCTAAAATGGATAAAACTGAAATGAAACAAAAGCGCAATGAACGTCTGAATCTCAATGATGACCAATCCAAAAAACTGGATGAAATCAATGAGAGATACGGACAAAAAATGAAAGCTGTCCGCGAGAAGAAAAAAGCAAAAATGCTGAAGTCTATAAGGAAATAAAGGTCAATCGCGAAGCTGAAGTGAAAGAAATCCTGGATGAAAAGCAATTTGCGGAATGGAAAGAATCTCAGAAAAAAATGCATAAAACAAATAAGCATCGCAGAGGCAACATGCAAGCTGCCCCTCAACTTCAGGAAAGAAATATCGATAAAGGCTAATTGTGTTTGAAAATTTGTAATGGACAGATTCCATTTAATGCAAACGGCGCGGTGTTGAACTGCGCCGTTTTTTTATTTTCACTAATTTAATATTTGAAAACTAACGCAGCGCAGTCTTGGCTTGTAGTGCTCTCAGGAGATTTGGCAGATAAATTGGCTTACTTATGAATGAATCTGCACCGGATGTGATTGCTTCTTCATGAATATCCATAGCACTAAACACAATGACTTTCAATTCCGGAGAAAACGCTTTACAGGTCTTTATAATCTTTACCCCTTCACCGTCAGGTAGGTTATTATCCAATAATAGATGGTCAGGATTATGTTCTTTAAGTAGTCGCATAGCATCTTCCAGCGTATGACCAATCTGAATTTCTTCGTAGTACTTACTCAACATTCTTTTGAGCAACTGGCAGATGTCTTTTTCATCGTCAATGACCAATAATTTTAAATAATTTCTCATGTTTGCTCAGTTCAAAAAACCCCTATGTGCAAAATGGCATACCTATAGTTATGAAAATTTCATGCCAATCTTTTAACAGTCCATTTGGGAATTTATTCCCCAGTCTTGTACAAAAATTCCACTTCTATAAGACAAAAATGTTCAGGCACAGTTTTTTATTATACTAAATACAGCTCAGTTATCAGAACAATATTACGCAAATCCAGGGGATTCAATATTATAAAATGATAATTCCGAAGGCACAAATCATTTTTTAACCCATCTATCAGGATAATTATGAATGCGAAATACATCTTTAAAACAGTCATTAGTGGCGCCGCTCTGGGAGCTATAGTTGTATTCATACAAAACTCAACTACACATTCCAGGACAAGAGTCATTCACAAATTACAGAAAGTCCTGTGGAGTCTTTGTTAGGAAGGGCCCCTATCTGTGCATCATACATCGCAAAGCAGGTGCACTATCCCACAAATTTGCCAAATATTCAAATTATTGTCCTGAACCCTATATGACTGTCGCAACATCCTTCCAATACTTACCAATTACTCTCACAATATCCAGCAGACCACTATAAGTCGAAGGCTTAGTAATAAATGAATTAGCGCCCAAATCATAAGAGCGCTTGACATGCTCCGGAGATTTGGAAGTCGTAAATACCAATACAGGAATATGCCTTAAAGATTCAGAGTTCTTGACTTCTGCCAAAACCTGCCATCCATTCTTCTTTGGCATATTCAAATCCAATAAAATCAAATTCGGAAGTGGATTGCGGTCGTCATTTGTCTCGAAAATCGCTGTCAAATGATCAATTGCTTCGGTCCCATCCTTCACAAAATCCAGCTTACATTTCAAATCTGATTCTTCAAAAGCCGTTTGTGTCAGAAATCGATCATCCTCATCATCGTCAACCATTAGAATTTGAAATACTAAATCGCCTTGCTTCATATAGTTGTACTATAATATTGGTATAAATATTTTAATTATTGTCCCTTTACCGGTTTGGCTTTCAGCCACAATTTCACCATCGTGATTCAGCACTATTTTCTTGCATATTGCCAAACCTAAGCCCAATCCTTCATCTTCTTCGTTTTGCTCCAGCTTTTGAAAGATTTCAAAAACTTTATCAGTGAAATCAGATGAAAAGCCAATACCGTTGTCAGCAAGCGAAATATTCAGGTACTCAACATTTTGTTTTATCTCAGCTAATCCTGCTATTTCATTGCCTTTTACCTGAGATACTCTGACTTTTATATAAGGCATTTTATCCGGGTTCACAAATGTAAGACTATTATCCAAAAGTTGTTTAAACAACAAAACCAGCTGTTGAAAATTACCTTTCAACATTGGTAAATTGCTATCAATATCAATAACGGCTGATTTTGATTTTATTTTTTCATCATATGCTCTTAGCACTTCTTCAAAAACAGATTCCAGCGAAAAAGACTTCCATAAATCCTGATGCTGCTTTTGCAAATTCGCTATAGTATGAATTCCTTCTACCAATTTACTTATCTGAGTAGAAAACAATCCAATTCTTCTCAGCATATATGACATCTCCTCATTTATGTCATCAGAATGGTTCAATTGCAATTTATCTGTGAATGTCCCTAGCTTCCTGAGCGGCTCCTGAAGATGATGAGACAGTACAAAACTGAAATCCTCCAACTGCTTGTTCTGAACCTCCAAATCAATTACTTGTTGCTCGAGTTTTCTTTCATACTTTACCTTTTGCTGCCACTCTACTACCATCCGCCAATATGTGAGAGCAAAAAATATAATACCAAAAATAATTAAAACCCACTGCGCTAATCTTACCCGGGATGAATAGTGGATTTTCGTATCATTCAGATCATTTTGTAAGTTCTTCTCCTCAATAATTAAACCGGTGATCATTTTTCTTGTCTCGTCCATGATCAATTTGCCATTTCTCATTAATTCTATAACCTTCAAACTATCAGAGTCATCTCTGGTTTTTACAATTTGTAGAACAGAGTCAAGAGCGGCGATTTTAGTAAATGCCAGACTGTTTATCTTTACTATACCGGCTTGCTGAGGAGCAGTAGGTGTAACCAATGAATCCAGTATTCGCAATTCATTGATGATTGCCTTTCTACCTGAAGTGTAAGGCTCCAAAAATGTAGAATCTTTGATATAAATATATCCGCGCACTCCGGATTCAATATCTTTTAAGGTAGATATAATTTTCTCAGCTTGCAGAATAACTTCCTGGGTATGATCTGATTGATCAAAAGCCTGATTGAGCCGGGAATTTGAATAATAACTGAAAACACCAATGGCAATTAAAAGTACCATAGGGATAATAAACGCAACAAGAAGCCATGGCACTGGTTTTGACATATATTTAAATGAGGTTTCATCCTTTTAATTTGATATCTGCAGACGAAACAAAGAGGATGAAATTACAGCTCAGTTATTTTTGATTAATTTTGTGGTAATGTTACGACAAAAACTGAATACGAGTGCGAGGCAGTCACTGAATCTTTCGACCCAACAGATTCAGATGATGAATTTCATGCAATTAAATGCCATCGAGCTGGATCAAAGAATAATGGATGAAATTTCTGACAACCCTGCTCTCCTGGTAGAAAGACAAGATGAAACTTTACCGGAAGCAACAGAACCGGAAACGATAAATGACTCAGAAAGTGAACTGGAGCCTCAGGATAGGATAGAGATGATCGAAACGTATCTGCAGGATGATAATTCTGCTGATTTCGAATCACATCAACATTCAGATATACCTGAAATACAAGATTTCAACCAGGAAATCACGGAACCGGATGATTTCAGAAATCAGCTAAAATCTCAGCTCGGGATGATCTTTCTAACTGAAAAAGAGAAAGTAATATGCAATTTTATCATCGAGAGCCTTTCTGATGACGGTTACCTCAGAATTCACATAGAGGATCTTTGTGACGAAATTTCCTTTAGCCAGCAAACGATATTCAGTGAGGAAGAATGTGATGATGCACTGGAGGTTGTCAGATCACTTGAACCTGCCGGGATTGCAGCATATGATTTACAATCATGTATGACATTGCAGCTGGAATGTCTTCCTTTTCAGACACCCGGTATTCAGACTGCTCTAATTATAGTGGCGCAATATCTGGAAGAGTGGGCGAATAATAAAAATGCCAACTGGCCTGAAAAACTGGACTGCTCTGAATCTGAATATTTAGCAGCTGTCAGGCTCATCAAGCACCTTAATCCTTTTCCAGTGGGAAAGGCAAGCATCACCGAGCAAAAAAATCAAAATATCATCCCCGACTATGTGGTCGAGAGGAATGAATCGGGGACATTTATAGCAGATATTCTTAAGAATGACAAGCAAATACTTCGCATCAATCCCGAGATGCAGGCAAAATTAGAACAGCTAAAAGCTGAGAAAGTCAAATCCAAAGAAAATCAATATATCAATTCAAAATTGGATTCAGCATTATGGTTTTTGGAAATGATTCAGCAACGCGAAGACACTATGCGCAGAACCATCAACGCTATATTGGATCATCAGCCTGAATTTTTCAATAGTGGAGATAAGAATCAGATTAAACCTATGATTCTGAAAGACATAGCGGCTGCCACAGGGTTGGATGTATCGACTATATCAAGGGTTACAAGTAGCAAATATGCACTGACGGATTTTGGAATTGTAGCTTTGAAAAATTTATTTCAAAAAGGAATTTCAAAGAAAAATGGCGATATTGTGAACGTTCATGAGATTCGAACCGTCATAGCAGCAATCATTCAGAACGAAGATCCGGAAAATCCTTTATCTGATAATGACATTATGAATTTGCTGCATTCAAAAGGGTATAAACTGGCAAGAAGGACAGTGAGTAAATATAGAAATGCCCTAAAAGTGGCTAATGCCAAAGACAGACAAATGTAAAATGAATAAAATATTAGTAATAGACGATGATCATGATATTTGCGCATTGTTGAAAAGGTTTTTAGAGCGCAAGGGTTATGAAGTTAAAATTGCATTTACCGGAAAATCTGGTATTGAGGTAGTTTCTGATTTTCTGCCTGATGTGGTATTGTGCGATTTCAGGCTGGGCGATATGGACGGTCATCAGGTGATTTCAGAAATTCTTTCCAAACATTCTCATATTCCTATTTTGGTCATGACCGGATATTCAGACATACGTACCGCGGTTAATGTCATGAAATTGGGGGCACTGGACTATATTACCAAACCAATTGTACCGGATGAGATACTCCTGAGCATACGGAAAGCATTTGAATCTTCCTCAGATAAAGTGTCAAAAAGAGCCCCCGAAATTCCAGATGAAGTCTCTGAAGATAAAAAATCCAGTAAATCCAAAGCATACAAAAGTGGTTTTGGCGGGACTTATGTAGTGGGTGAAAGCTCAGCTGCGAAAGAACTATACCGGCTGATAGACCTGGTAGCTCCTACATCTTTTAGTGTTTTGATTTATGGAGAGAGTGGTGCCGGTAAGGAATCCGTAGCAAGGATGATTCATGAAAAAAGCCCGAGGAAAAATAAACCTTTTGTATCTATGGACTGCGGGGCCATTTCCAGGGATTTGGCAAACTCTGAGTTATTTGGCCACGAAAAAGGATCCTTTACAGGGGCTATATCTTCCAAAATCGGGCATTTTGAACTTGCTAATGGAGGCACATTATTTTTCGATGAAATTGCAAATCTTCCTTATGACGTCCAGGTTTCATTGCTCAGAGTAATCCAGGAAAGAAAGCTAAAGCGGATAGGCGGTACACAGGAAATACCAATTGATGTCAGAATTGTAGTAGCAAGCAATGAAATACTGGCTAATGCATGTGCTAAAGGAAAATTCAGGGAAGACCTGTATCACCGCTTCAATGAGTTCAGCATAGATTTGCCTCCATTACGAGACAGAAAAGAAGATATTCTTGTATTTGCCCGCCTTTTTCTGCAGGAAACTGCAGAAGAATTGCAAAAGACAATCTCCGGCTTTAGCTCCGAAGTAGAGCAGATACTAATCCAATATCCCTGGTTTGGTAATGTACGTGAATTAAAAAACGTCATTAAAAGGGCCACTTTACTTACAGAAGGACAGCTGGTCCAGGTACAGGCTCTACCTTTTGAAATTGCATTTCATGGCAGGCTGGTGATGGAAGATGAACATGAAGAACCGGTAGTTAAGGTAAAGCAGCAAACTTCACCCGCTTCAGCTGCGCCATCTGATGAGCATATACCGGCTCCACTTTCCAATCAACCTATTCCTGAGCATACAGATTTAAAAACAGCCGCCCAGAAAGCAGAATATCATCGCATCATGCAAGCATTGCAGCAAGTTAAATACAATAAAAGTAAGACAGCTGCCATTCTTGGCATAGATCGCAAAACTCTTTACAATAAATTGAAGCTGTACAATATTACTTGATAGATTTCAGAATATGCATGATCAAATATTTCAATATGCACCGACAGGCCTTGTCCTTTTTGAGCATCAATTAAAAGAAGGTGCTACTGAGACTGAAAGCTGGGTATGTGTCATGGCAAATCCATCCGCTGCAAACCTTCTTTCGCAATCTATTTCTACTGGGCAATCACTTTTAGAGGCGTTTGACCCTACGGTTACTTCTCAGTTAATTGAAAATCAAACGGCTGAATACTTCAATTCAAACAACAATACATGGTTGAAACTTTCCGCAGAAAAGGATAGTCAGAAAATGGTGTTATCTATTAATGATATCACAGATGTTAAAAATAAGTTTCTGCAGGAAATTCGGATGACCCAGATGTATAAAGCATTGTCTGGCTCACTGTCTGACAATGAAATCATCTTGTTTGATCAGGACTTTAATGTGATTTTCTCTGAAGGTAAACCCGCTTTTATCCGAATTCCTGAGGATACTATTCTTGGGAAAAATTTCAAGGAAGTGATAAAGGGTGGAAAATTTTCTTACCTGGATACTTACATCCAAAACGTGTTTGAAGTAACCAGGCAAGATGTAGAACAGGAAATAGAGGGAATGTATTACAGCTGCAGCATGTATTCAAGCATGGCGGATGAAAATACCGGTCAGAATAGCATTGGAGTTATTTTGCTTAAGGATGTCACTGAGATCAAAAAAAAGAATGCAGAAATAGAGTCCCTATACCAGAAAATTCTCAAATCCAATCAGGAATTAGAGGATTTTGCATACACGGCCTCTCATGATTTGCAGGCACCACTTCGTAAGATTCAGTCTTTTGGCAAATTACTCAAGGATCGCTATGCTCCTTCACTCACGGGAAATGGCATTCAGTTCCTTGAAAGGATGATAGAAGCCGCTCAATGGATGGGTACGCTTTTGGATGCATTGCTTTCTTATTCCAGAGCCACACGGTCAGATGCTGTTTTTGAAAAAACCAATATCAGGAATATAATTGAATCAGTAGTTACAGACTTGAATATTAAAGAAACTTCGGAAGGTGTCAGGATAGAAATTGAAGGGGATTGGCCGGAAATGGATACAATCCCTATGCAAATAAACCAACTATTTAGAAATCTACTGGATAACTCTCTAAAGTTCTCTACCGAAAAAGACAATTTACTGGTTAAAATTAAAGGCAATTTGCTGGAAGATCCTCAGTTTATGAGAGAGAACCTGAGAGATTCAGGATCACATTTAGAAATAGTTTTCCAGGATAATGGAATTGGATTTGAACAGGAATATGCTGACCAGATATTTCAGATTTTCCAAAGGTTGCATGGCAGATCAGAATATAGTGGTTCGGGAGTTGGACTGGCTATTTGCAAAAAAGTGGTTGAAAATCACAATGGGACTATGACAGCTCAGGGTGAGTTGGATAAAGGTGCTACATTTACGATCTTGCTTCCAATTGAACAAATATGAGTGAAAATTTTTCTGTATTAATAGTTGATGACGATGAAGATGATTACTTCATTTTGTCTGAATATTTATTGGATATCCCCGGAAAATCCATGGAACTCACTTGGGCTTCAACTTATACAGAAGCAATTGAAATGTTAACTAATCAAAAATTTTCTATTTGTTTTTTTGATTACCAACTGGGAGCTAAAACTGGTTTGGATCTGCTTCAGGTGGCATCAAAATTAAAATTACAAACACCTATAATTTTATTGACCGGGAAGAGCAATGACATGATTGACCAGCAAGCTCTTCAACTCGGTGTATCTGACTACATGGAAAAGTCAGAGATAGATTCACGCAAACTCGATCGCAGCATCAGATATGCTCTTGAGAGAACATCTGTGTTGAAATCATTGCAAGAAAGTGAGGAGAAATATAAAAGTATTTTCTTCGGTTCTCTGGACGCCCTCTGCCTGCTCGATGTGAAAGGACATTTACTTGATGCGAATCCTGTGACCCTGAATCTATTTCATGTTGATCAGGAATCACTGTTGAAGACCCATATTACAGATTATTTCATATCTCCCGCAGATGTGGAGCAGTTTATGGGAGCACTTGATAAAGGTGAAACCATTCCTGAATGGGAAATTCAAATCAAAGATTCAATGGGTGTCATATATGTCTGCATAATAGCTTGCACCAAAATCCAGATTCCCGGTGATCCTGATAACTCATTTTTTCGGTGTATCCTCCGTGATATAACAAAAAGAAAAAAAATGGAGCAGCAGATCATGGCATCAGAGAAGCTCGCTGCTACAGGAAGATTCATGCGGATGCTAGGCCATGAAATCAGAAACCCATTGAATAATATTCATATGGCAGCTACTCAGTTGAAAGAAGAAATAAACAATGAGGATTTGGAATACTTTCTGGACATCATAGAAAGGAATAGTGACAGAATCAGTCAGCTGGTCACAGAACTACTTCAATCTACTGGTAATCAGAGTCAGATACTATGGAAATCCACGCCTCTCAAAACTTTACTTGAGGAGACTATCAGCATGGCTGCAGACAGAATATCATTGAAAAACATTAAATTAATCACTAAAATACATCAGGATAATATCGTACTGATGACCGACCCGGCAAAACTCTGCATTGCCTTGCTGAATATTATTGTCAATGGACTGGAAGTAGTAGATACAAATACCGGAATACTCACCATAGAAGCCGATGGAAAAGAATCAGGAACGCTCATCTCTGTTACTGATAATGGGCCGGGAATCGATACACATCTGCACGACAGAATTTTTGAAGCATATTACACTGCAAAACAAAATGGCGTAGGCCTGGGATTATCAGCTACAAAATCAATTATCGAGGCATTAAATGGTACAGTATCTGTTAATTCTGCCCCTGGCTACGGTACTACATTCTCTATTTGGCTACCTCAGGAGAATCAGGAAAATTGATTGGATTTTCTCTGATTATCTCGGGAAATTTTGCTTTTTTTTGAGTAATTGCTTGCATTACTGTTTCTTCCAACTTTAGATTATTTAATATTAGTATGCAGATGTTGGAGCGTAGTTAGATATTTGCGTAAGTTGGATACTTTGTGATCTCAATAAGCCATTCCCCAAACCAAGGGCACTTATTCCACACTTTTCCCCACATATATTAAACTTACCGCAGTTTTATGCAGGCATTAAATTTTCATATTTAATAGAGCATTAGAGTCATTAGGAAATCACTTTTCAAAATTTAAAACATAATTCGCTGGTCCGTTACAGCTATTTTTAGTTTCGGAGAATTTACAGCCGCAGAAGCATATTTTGGCAAAATGATTTTTCTTATAGCTATTGTTGTCTTTCTAATAACTCTGATCATGGGCCGAAGCAGATCCAACGCCTGACATTTAAATTCATTCATTCAAAAATAATCTTATGAAATTATCAATTTCCAATTTTTCGTGGCTTTTATCACTACTGTTTGCATTTCCAATAATATCATGCGGAGACGCAAACAATTCTGCTGATGAACAAGAAAACTCAGAAGAAGTAGAGCATACTATGTACTTAGAAGAAAATGACGATTCTCTTACCAGAAGGGTCAGACTATCCGACAGAATGAGAAGTGTAGAAACCGAGTTAGATCGTAAAATCGCAGAGCTGGACCAAAAAATAGAAAACGGAACTGAAGCTGAGAAAGTTAAATGGGAAGTTAGAAGAGACAAACTAAAAATGGAAAGAGAATAGCCTAAAACTGCTCTGGACAAAATGGGTGAAGCAACTTCGAGTGACTGGCAGAAACTCGAAGAGGACATCGCTGACAGATTAGACAGAATTTCCGAGGATCTGCGAGACGACAACTAAGATTGTTATGTGCTTTTTTGTATTTTCACTCATCAAACGAAAAACTAACTTATGCCGGCAAAAATAGTCACTGACCAAACATTTTTGAGAAAAGCCAACCGGGTACTTATTTTCAGTCTCTTGCTTGTGCTTGCCCTTTATTTTGGCAAATCAATTTTTGTCCCCTTGTTTGCCGCTTTACTCCTGGCTTTTATGGTTATGGGTCTGGTCAAAAAGATGGACCAGTGGAAAGTACCTACATGGTTAAGTGCTTTAACAGGAACACTCCTCGTTGTTTTTTCAGGAATAGGGCTATTTATGTTTTTTTCCTGGCAGATCGTACAATTCAGCGAGGATATGCCTGCTATGGAGGAGTCTATTGAGAAAAAGAAACGATCCATCAATAAGTATATTGAGCAAACATACAATGTTAGCAGAAAAGAACAAAATACTTGGGTTAATCAAAAATCCCAGGAAGCTCTGGAGTCAGCTCAATCAAGTATTGGCCAGTTTTTTACTGCCACAGGTGCAGTATTGGCCGCATTGTTCCTGATCCCTTTATTCATGTTTTTCTTTTTATTATACCGTCGTAAGATCAAGGAATTCATTAGAATACTTCAGCCGGCCAGACATGAGAAGAATATCGAGATACTTAAGAATGTTTCAATGGTTGGCCGGCAGTATTTAAAAGGTATGGGCATAGTAATGGTCATAGTTACGGTGCTAAATTCGACAGGATTTATGATTCTGGGAATCAAGTACGCCATTTTGCTGGGGGCCATGACTGCAGTGCTGAATATAATTCCGTATGTAGGTGTAATGATAGGTAGTTTGTTACCTATTAGCCTTGCATTAGTAACTAGTGACTCTATCTGGGTAGCAGTGGGTGCTTTTGCAGTCTGCACAGTAACGCAATTCCTGGAAAATAATTTCATAACTCCTAAGGTTGTAGGGTCCAGCGTGAATGTCAATCCATTTGCATCCATCCTGGCACTTTTAGTCGGTGGTATCATTTGGGGGCTTCCCGGTATGATTATGGCTATACCTGTAGCAGGAATTGCAAAAGTTGTCTTCGACAGAATTAAAGTTCTGGAACCATATGGTTATATGTTGGGCTCGGAAGATTTGCCCAATTCTCAAAAATAATAAGAGTTCATATACATGGCCCGGGTTGAATCCATATTCAATCCGGGCTTTTTATTTGGGGAGATACTGTGGTAATAAATCAATATGTCTCGCTTTTTCCCCAAAATGGGGAACAAAATACCCCAATACACATGGCATCAGCATTGCATTTTAATGAATGGATCAAGTATCCAAATCATCATCTAATAACTAAACAAATGAAAACTATGAAAAAGGTAATCTTCTCAATATTAATTGCAGGTTTTGCATTGAATGCATCTGCACAGGTAGGCATCAAAGCCGGATTGAGTTTTGCGACTATAGCAGAAAAAGGAGAAGGCTTTGACTTTGATGACGTTGAGAACAATGCAATAATAGCTCCTGTACTCGGGCTGACATTTGATTTGAATCTTTCCGATATCATCACCATTCAACCTGAACTATTGTATACTCAGCTTGGTGGAAAAAATACCTACAATATACTGGGTACTCAAACTGTATCCACATATAGAATTAATTATCTGGAACTTCCGGTACTTGCTAAAGTGACTTTTGGAAATGCTGATCGCACTGGATTAGGTTTCTACCTGGCTGCAGGTCCATGGATTGGTTATGCTTTAAGCGGAAAATATAAAGGTGTAACAACAGCTAATGGCTCTACGCTACTAGAACTTGACCGCAAATACACGTTTGATGACGCAGATGACACAGGACGCCTTAATTATGGTATGATTGGAGCAGTGGGTCTATCTTTTGGAAAAGCTGTTTTGGATGTTCGCTACAACTATGGATTTAACAACCTGCTGGACAACGATGCTGACAATGATAACGACAACAGCCCGGTACTTCAGACTCGTGGTGTAGCCCTTACACTTGGCTATACATTTTAACAAACTAACAATGAACGATAAGAATATCCTGCAGACCAAAAATCTGCAGGATTTCTAACCGAATAATTCTCAACTTAAAAAAATAATAGAATCATGAATAAGCACATTTCAATCATATTAGCAGCCCTGGTGCTGGTATCCGCATCTTGCTCCACATTAAAAAACAACAAAGGTACTGCGATTGGTACAGGAGCCGGAATCCTGGTCGGTGGTGCACTTGGCGGACTAATTGGGAAAAATAATAACAACACTGCCGGAGGGATAATCATAGGTGCCGCATTAGGTGGAGTTGCCGGAGCAGCAGTTGGAAAGTATATGGATAAGCAAAAAAGAGAACTCGAGCAAAAACTGGGCGAAACAGCTACAGTGGAAAGAGTAGGCGAAGGTATCAAAGTGACTTTCGATTCAGAATTACTTTTTGGATTTGATTCTGATGCCCTCACTCCGGAAATGAAAAATACTCTGAAAGAATTTGCTGCAACATTGAAAGAATATGATGATACAAATGTCCTGGTCGACGGTCATACAGATTCTAAAGGTACAGATGAGTACAACATGGAATTGTCCAGAAAAAGAGCAACTGAAGTTACAGATTACTTATCAGCACAGGGAGTTGCACAATCAAGATTAGGAATACGCGGTTTTGGAGAAACTCAGCCGGTGGGAAGCAATTCCACTAATGCCGGAAGAAAACAAAATCGCCGTGTGGAAGTAGCTCTTTGGGCAAGTGAAGATTTGAAACAACAAGCTCAACAGGGTCAACTAGATCCAAAATAGTCTTATAAGGTAATCAATTTTAGCTTTATTCCTAACCATCAAATAGAAATTAAAATGAAACTATTCATTAAAAATATGATCAGCCATTGCTCTCAATTAATGGTTACTAATAAATTAAATGAGATAGGCTTGAACCCTAAAGGAATTTCAAGGGGTGAAATAGAATTGTCAGAAAAAATCGGGTCCACCCAAAAGAATCTGATCAAAATAGCTCTTAAAAAAATCGGTCTGGATGTCCTTGAGGACAAAAGACAGATTCTTATTGAGAAGATTAAAAATTCTGTCATTGAAATGATCTATTTTGTCACTGACAGACCTGATACAAATTACTCAGACTTCATTTCTGAAAAAGTAGATTATGAATATTCTTACGTTTCCAATCTGTTTTCAAAAGAAACAGGTCTGACAATACAGCAATATATCATACTGCTTAAAGTGGAAAGAGCAAAGGAACTCATCATGTACGATGATTTGAATCTGAAAGAAATTTCATACTCACTTCACTACAGTAGTGTTCCTCACTTCTGCAGTCAGTTTAAAAAAGTAACAGGAATGACGCCATCCGTTTTTAAATCACTAAAAGACAAAAACAGATATCAACTGGAAGATGTAATCCATCAGACAGATAATGTGGCTGCCTTAGTTGAGTAATCGGGAATAATAACACACCTAATTTAATCATATATAAAATTTATCTTATGTCTTATCAATCAAAGCAGATTGAGGCGCTTAACGACCTCATTGAAATTAATCAGGACAGAATGAAAGGTTATGACCGCGCTGTAGAAGAATTGCAAGATTCACACAGCATTGTTACAATCAATACTTTCCGCAAATACAGAAGTGATTCTCAACAATTCATTTCTGAACTTAGCCAGCAAGTGAGATCACTTGGGGGTGAGCCGGAAAGTGATTCTTCCTTCCTTGGCTCATTACACCGTGCCTGGATGGATTTGAAAACATCCATTTCAGGTGATGAAAAGGAATCAGCATTGGGTTCATGTATTTTCGGAGATGAAGCAGCGGTGAAAGCTTACGAGGATACGCTCTCCCCTTCTGAAGATTATAATTTAACAGCCGAATCAATCTCTATGCTTCAAGGCCAGCTGTCTTCAATCAGAACAGCTCTATTTGCCAATAAAGCATTGAAGGAATTGGTTAATTAATTTAAAATAATAGAATCCGCTAAGAGTTGGATTCTTTTAAATCAGGGTACATTCCAGAAGGAATGTATCCCTTTTTTGTTTAAAGGGATTGTCATTTAGCATATCAGAAGGGAGTCAGCATTAATCTTACACTTTATATTGGAAGTCACAGGATTCCAACTCTTGATTGAGTCTAAGAAAACAATTTATCGTGCATTATGATCCTCAACCCACTACCTTTCCCAAGCACTCCCCAAATCCAATCCTTACCCCATCTCTTTCGGCATAACCTCTCAAAATGACTGTGTCACCATCTTCAATAAAAGTACGCTGAGTACCATCGGGCATGGATAATGGCTTGGTTCCTTTCCAGCTTAATTCCAGCATAGAACCGTAAGAATCCGGCGTAGGCCCTGAAATGGTCCCACTTGCACAGACATCTCCGACCTTCATGTTGCAGCCTCCGATAGTATGATGAGCAAGCTGCTGGGCCATACTCCAATACATGTATTTGAAATTGCTTTTGCATACTGTTGATGTTTGACCATTCGGTAATAAAATATCAACCTGCAGTTGAATATCGAAATTATGGGCTCTTTCAGTTTGCAGATAGGGCAATACTTCCGGATCTTGCTGTGGTCCGGCCACTCTGAATGGCTCCAGAGCTTCCATAGTAACAATCCATGGCGAAAGAGTAGATGCAAAATTCTTCGCCAAGAAAGGACCAAGTGGCACATATTCCCAGGCCTGGATATCTCTGGCAGACCAATCATTGAATAGCATCATCCCAAATATATGTGACTCCGCTTCATCTATTGAAACAGGAGTGCCTAATGCATTCGATTTCCCCACAATAAATCCCATCTCCAGTTCAAAATCCATTTGTTTTGTCGGTCCAAAAGTAGGTTTTTCAGCTGTGGGGGGCTTAGTCTGGCCTGATGGTCTCCTGATATCGGTTCCGCTAATGACAATAGATGAGGCCCTTCCGTGATAACCAACCGGGAGATGCAACCAATTGGGAAGCAGCGCATTGGCAGGGTCGCGAAACATAGTGCCGACATTTGTGGCATGCTCCCGACTGCTGTAAAAATCTGTGTAATCTCCGATCCTGACCGGCATTGACATTTTCACTTCTTCCACCGGTAACATAAAGTAGGCAGTCTTTTCCTTCAAATCCGTATAACTGCTTCCTTCACGAAGTAAATCGGATATGCGCTCCCTTACAGCTTGTGTTTGTGCTTTACCGAGGGCAATAAAATCATTCAAATATGACTTATGAAAAATCCCGGATGGCAGATTGAGACCTACAAAATAGCCATTGTCCTGAAGATAAGTGAGGTCTATTACATACTTACCCACTCTGGATACAGCAGCAAACATATCTTCATCCACCTGCATCACTCCAAAAGGAATATTTTGAATAGGAAAATCCGTATTCTCCGGTGTAGGTATCCAGGATTTTATTTGTGGGTCATTTGCTCTGCTCATAAAATGCGTTTCAAGGTATAAGTCAATTCATCCATACAAGTTGCAAATTAGCTCAAAATATAGCTCTTGCAATTCTTGTGGTTGTGGGTTCGTCTCCCATAGTATAATAATGAAGGCAAGGAACTCCTGCGGCTTTCAATTCCTGAGATTGTGCAATACACCACTCAATTCCTACCTCCTTTGCCTGAGCATCTGTTGTTGAGGCTTCCAGTGATTTTACCAGCTCTACCGGTAGATTGACATAGAAATTTCTAGGGATAGAGTTAAGTTGATATTTTCTGGTAATAGGTTTCAATCCGGGTATGATAGGAACGGTGATACCGCCTTCCCGACATTTTTCAACATATTCAAAATATCTGGTATTGTCAAAAAACATCTGTGTAACAATGTAAGATGCCCCTGCGGCTACTTTGGCTTTTGTATATTCCAGATCCAGATCAAGATTCGGTGATTCAAAATGTTTTTCAGGATAACCTGCTATCCCAATGCAAAAATCAGTTGCCTCTCCATTCTCGATATTGTCATCCAGGTATTTCCCGGCATTCATGTTGTTTATTTGCTTTACCAGATCAATTGCATACGTGTGACCGGCATGAGTCGGTGTGAATTTTCCTTCAAATTTGTCTGCATCTCCTCTGAGAGCAAGTACATTTTTAATATCCAGAAAATTTAATTCGATCAACACGTTTTCAGTATCTTCTTTTGTAAATCCTCCACAAATCAAATGTGGAATAGCTTCCACCTGATAACGGGTCATGATGCCAAAACATATTCCAACTGTACCAGGACGCTTCCTGATAGAGGCTTTTTCATAGTATCCGGATGGCATTTTTTTGTAAATATATTCTTCCCGATGATATGTCACGTCTATAAATGGAGGTTTGAATTCCATCAATGGATCCAGCGTCTTGAATATTGTCTTAATACTTCCCCCTTTCAGAGGAGGCAATATTTCGAATGAAACTAGTGTCTTTCCGGCTTCGGCAGCCAGGTGGTCTGTAACTCTCATAGTCTATTTAAAAAAATCCAGATAAGGCCTCAAAATTAGTTTATTACAGTAACAAAAAGAAAAGAACTGTGCCAGGTAAAAATAAGAGAACCAAATATCCATATAATCCGGTTTGACTCAAAGATATTTTCCTCCTGGATTTTAAGCTTTTGCAGACCATGCATCAATTAATTACAATACGTTTTACATTACATTTTTTACCGTATCATTGCAATGAAGCTATTGTCGCTTGCATATTTATAAAGATTACAATATGAGATTACTGATAACTATACTTTTTTGTTCCTGTGCTTTTTGCACTTTTAGTCAATTACCGTCATTCATGCCGATACCCAAATCTGTGAAAATACAGGAGGGTAAAATGTTGATAGATTCCAATTTTACCATAGCTGTAAATGGTCCGGAATCAAGGCGTCTAAGTGAAGCCTCCAAAAGATTTTTGGAAAGACTGGGAAAGGTGAGTACAATTAGAATTCCTAAAAATGCAACTGCAAAAGGAAAAAATGGAGCCCTTACAATCACATTTCAGTCATGCCCTGCAATGCCTTCAGAATCTGCAGATGAAAGTTATAGGCTTAAAATAGAAGCATCAGGAATCTCACTTATTGCCCTTACTGACCTGGGAGCACTGAGAGGTTTGGAAACTTTACTGCAAAGTCTGCAAGAGGATATTGGAGGATTTTACTTTCCTGCATTGGAAATTGAGGATAGTCCCAGATTTGCCTGGAGGGGATTAATGATGGATGCCTGCAGGCACTTTATGCCTGTTGATGTTGTCAAACGAACACTTGACGTCATGTCATCCATGAAAATGAATGTGTTTCACTGGCATCTCAGTGAAGATCAGGGATTCAGAGTGGAGAGCTTTCAATTCCCGCTTTTGCATGAAAAAGGTTCAGATGGAATGTATTATACACAGGCTCAAATAAAAGATATAGTACAATATGCTGATCTAAGAGGAATCAGAGTGATCCCTGAATTTGATTTGCCGGGACATGCAACAGCCTGGCTCGTGGGCTATCCCGAATTGGCATCTGCGCCGGGGCCTTATAAGATTGAGCGTTTCTTTGGTGTATTTGACCCCACATTTGATCCTACTGTGGAACGAACATATGAATTCCTGGATGCATTTTTTTGCTGAAATGGCAGGCTTGTTTCCCGATCCTGTATTACATATTGGAGGAGATGAAAACAATGGAATTCAGTGGAATAACAATCCCGCTATCCAATCATTCATGAACGATAATGGAATAAGAGATAACCATGGGCTCCAGGTTTATTTTAATACCCGTCTGATAACAATTTTAAAAAAGTATAATAAGCAGATGATGGGCTGGGATGAAATCATGGAAGAAGGGCTACCCACTTCAGCCATTATCCATTCCTGGCGGGGAAAAGAATTTTTGGTCAAAGCATCAGAAAAAGGATACAAGACAGTTTTATCTGCAGGATATTATATCGACTTGTCTCATTCCGCTGCACAGCATTACAAAAATGACCCGATTACATCTGAAATGATTCTCACGAAAGAACAGGAAGTCCGCATCCTGGGCGCTGAAGCTACCATGTGGGCGGAACTTGTGAATGAAGAGAATGTCGAATCACGCTTATGGCCAAGAGTGGCAGCGATTGCTGAGCGTTTCTGGTCCTCAGGGGAACTGAAGGATGAGATTGATATGTACAGAAGGTTGCTTGCAATAGAACCCTTCCTGGAGCTTTCAGGAAGTCATCATATACGGAACAGAGAAATGATGATTCGCAGATTATGGACTGCTGATGACTGGCAAATCCTTGAGAATCTGCTTGATTGGCTCGAGCCGCTTGAAGGGTATAATCGCCATGGATCTAAACCTCGCTACACCTCACTTGTCCCTCTAAGTCGTGCTGTCGATGCTACCATGCCGGATGCCCGGAATGTGGCTCAATTCAGAGTTTTGCTGGACGATTTTATTGCATCAAAAGATAGTGTAGCCTGGAATAAGATGTACTCTTTGATCACTAAAACTATTGAGCAGAGACAAATTTTGTTACAGGTTTTACCACATAAGTCGGCTCTTAGAGAGCTTATCCCTCTGTCAGATAATGTGATGCAATCAGCAATGATCACACAACAAATCATGGATTACTTTGATAAAAATAATTCATTAAAAGGGCTGAATACCAAGGATCTGCTGAATCGGGCTTCAATATTTCAGACTGTCCACGCAGAACTGGAATCGGGCTTTCTGCCTATGATGCAGGAGCTGGTGACAAAGTTGAATTAGGTCCTGCAAATTTATTTGCAGGGTTTTAAGCATTACCGCTTGCCAATAATTTGGAAAGACTTAAGACAAACCTTAATTGTGGTTTTGCTTTTAGGTTCTGCTAATTTATTAGCAGAGTTTTTTATTCCGGAGCTTCCAAATAACTGGAAATGGAAAATTAATTGCACAATTCTAAGCGCTACCGCTTGCCAATAAATTGGCAAGACCAAAGAGAATCTTAGTTGGATTGGCAAGACCTAACTATTACTACTGAACTTTGAAATTAATAGTAACAGTTCCGCACTGTTCATCTACACTTGATGCAGAAAACTTGAACTTCTTTGCACTGGTCTCAGCAATTCTGCGGAGGTCATTATCAGCGGTTGTGGAGCCCTTCTGGTATAAGTTGCTCTGGTTACCTCACCTTTATTGTTCACACATATATTGACTACAACAATACCAGTTTTTTGAGATTTATCAGTGATAGTTGGCTGATAAACAACTCCCCTTCCTGACAATCCTCCACCAATATTACCTTTACCGGTACTTATACCTTCAAGGTTTTTGGCATTAGGATCACCTTTAGGGTCACCCTGATTTCCTGCTTTGTCAGTACTACCTTTTCCTGAGCCACCGAAAGCGTCACCAAATTGTTTTTTAGCCTTGTCATATTCGGCCTGTTTTCTGGCTTCATCTGCTTTACGCTCTTTCTCAGCTATTTCTGCTTTTTCTTTTGCTTCTTTATCTCTCCTGCGCTCATCTTCAACAACTTTCTTGCGCTCCTCTTCTCTTTTCTTGATGGCAGCCACGTTAGGATCTTCAGCTGTTACAACATCTTTCTGAGTTTCAACCGGAGTCGTTGGGGAAGCAACCGGATCAGTAACCGTTTTTTGCTCTTCTTCACTCGGGGGTTTTGGCTCTACTACTTCTTCTTGTTGTGTATCGGGTTTGGAATCACCCATACCTATATCCGGCCCTCCGAAGCTCACCAGAATTCCCTCTTGTCCCGGAGGTGGATCGGGATATGATAGCAATGGTAAAATGGCGATCAATAATACCAGGGCATGTATAATAATGCTGGTAATTAAACCACGCCTTTTATTTTCTTTCTCTGTTAAACTGATTTGCTGGTACATCATGGCTTCCACATTTAATCTATAAACGGATGAACACAAGGAGAGTTATCCCTGATTTCCTATTCTCCGGGTTCAGTTGCCAAAATAGCATTTACACCCAACTTATTAGCCATATCCATAACAGAAACGACGTATTCTATTGGAGATCCTCTTTCAGCTAAAATAGTAATAGTGAGTTTCTCTTCTTCACCTGCACTCTGCATTTCACGAACGATGCTATTTTCAATACTTTCTAATGGCATTGCGGTTGTATTGTAATAATACTTTCCATCCTTCGTAATAGATACAGCCATCGAAGGCGGTGCTACTGTTTGGGAATTGGAACTTGGCAGTTTGAGGTTCAGGGCATTTTGACTTACCAAAGTAGAGGTCAACATGAAAAATATTAATAAAAGGAAAATGATGTCCGTCATTGAGGACATGCTAAATTCCGCACTGGCTTTCGATCTTCTAACTAATCCCATTTTTGGATGTTTTTAAGGTTATGCAGGTTCCTGCAATAAGTCCAAAAATTCGATGGTCGTACTTTCCATGTTGAATACAACTTTATCCACTTTGGAAGTCAGCCAGTTATAACCTATCATAGCCGGGATACCGGTAGCCAAACCGAAAGCAGTGGTTAAAAGTGCCTGATATATACCACCGGCCAATACATCCGGAGTAACATTTTGTTGACTTGCCATTTCATAAAATGATAAAATCATACCGGTTACAGTTCCGAAGAATCCATTCATCGGAGCAGCACCAGAGATACTTGCCAGATTAGACAGATTTTTTCCAACTTGAAGATCTCAAGGTTACCTACATTTTCGATTGCTTTATCAATATCTGCAAGAGGCTTCCCTATTCGTTGCAGTCCTTTTTCTACCATTCTTGCTACGGGTGAAGAGTTGTTTTGACACAAAGCCTTTGCAGCTGCAATATTTCCGGATTGAACACTCATTCTGATATTGTTCATGAAATTTGCGTCAATCTTGGAAGCTTTATTTATTGTTAAATAACGTTCCACAAAGATTGTCAGTGCTAAAATGGAAATTGCAAACTGAATCAGATATATAAAGAGACCTATAGCTCCTCCTTCAAGAATAATGTCCATTACACTTTTGGATTCAATGGTAGGCTCAAGTACCGGCTCCAATTCAGTCGTAACTTGTAGTAAAACAAATAAGAAATCAGTCATGGATTAATACGTTTGGTTTTTATGGAAATAAATACGACGACAAATATAGTATATAACTCAGATACACATTAATTATTTCTATAATATAATTTACAAATTGCTATGTAAAGTATTAAAATATATAGGCGTGAGTGGCAGCTTGAATTTTTTGTATATCTTTCGAGACGTTCCTATAACGATGTTTAGAACAATATTGACATAAAGTCTATTTCTTTTTTTTATCAATAACGCATCAAAAGAATCACCTGGATGAGAAAAATTAAACGAGTAGCAGTATTGGGATCCGGTATTATGGGATCAGGAATTGCATGCCATTTAGCAAATATTGGCCTGGAAGTCCTGATGTTGGATATCCTGCCGTCCGGATTAGATGAAAAAAGTGCCGGGAATACAGCAGTACGGAATTCTATTGCTCATAATGCATTGCAAACTGCATTAAAATCCAAACCTGCTCCGCTTTACAGGCAGGATTTTGCTTCAAGAATTAAAGTGGGCAACTTTGAAGATGATTTGCCGAAAATAAAAGATTATGACTGGATTATCGAAGTCATCATCGAACGACTTGATATCAAGCAACAACTTTTCGAAAAGGTAGACCGGCTCAGAAAGCCCGGTACACTTGTGACATCCAATACATCTGGTATTCCGATTCACATGATGGCTGAAGGCAGATCTGAGGATTTCAAAAAGCACTTTCTGGGAACACATTTCTTTAATCCTCCCAGATACCTTCGATTGCTGGAAATCATTCCTACACCTGAAACAGACCCGGGGTTGTAGATTTCTTCATGTCCTATGGTGAAAAGTATCTTGGCAAACAGACTGTACTTTGTAAAGATACTCCTGCATTTATAGCCAACAGAGTCGGTGTGTTTGCGATGGGACATATTTTCCAGTTGACCAAAGAGCTTGGCCTCTCTATCAATGATGTGGATAAATTGACCGGGCCTGCCCTTGCCCGGCCTAATACCGGAACTTTCCGTTTAGCAGATTTAGTTGGTCTCGACACTGCAGTGAAAGTTATTCAGGGCATCGTGGATAATTGCCCGAATGATGCCATTATTCAGTCCATGAAAATGCCTGAATATCTGAATTATCTGGTAGAAAAAAAATGGTACGGAAACAAATCAGGCAAAGGTTTTTACTTAAAATCCAATGAAAAAGATGCTTCCGGAAAAAATGTTATTCATTCATTAAATCTGGATACGCATGAATATGAGGTTCCGGGTAAATCAGATTTAGCAAGTCTGAATGTTTCCAAACAAATAGATGATCCCCGGAGACGTATTCAGGCATTATTCGCTCATGCTGATAAAGGTGGACAATTGATCAAACAATCATTGGCCGGTCTCTTTGCTTACGTTTCTCACAGAATTCCTGAGATTTCTGATACTACATATGCCATTGATCATGCATTGAAAGCAGGATTTGCATGGGACTTTGGTCCATTTGAATATTGGGATATCATTGGTGTAGAAACAGGTGCAAAAGCAGCAGCAGAATTAGGTTATCCGGTTGCTCCCTGGATTCAGGAGATGCTGGCTTCAGGCTTCACTTCATTCTATCAGGTTGCTGAAGGACAGTTACAATACTACGATGTAGCTTCTAAAACCTATAAAAATATCCCCGGAACTGAGAATGTCATTGAACTGGATTATCTCAGAGACCGAAAACCTGTATTTAAGAATGATGAAATCGTGCTTCACGATATTGGAGACGGAGTACTTTGCCTTGAATTCAGAAGTAAAATGAATGCTATCGGTGAGGGAATTCTCAGAGGAATGGGAGAATCCATCAGAATTGCTGAAGAAGAGGGATGGAAAGGACTTGTTATTGGAAACGGTTCCAAGAACTTCACTGTAGGAGCCAATCTGATGATGATCGCTATGCTGGCTTACCAGCAGGAGTACGATGAATTGAATATGGCAATTGACATGTTCCAGCAGGCTACCATGAGATGCAGATATTCCAGCATACCGGTCGTGGCTGCTACTCAGGGATATGTTTTTGGTGGGGGATGCGAGACAATCATGCATTGTGATGCGGCAATATGTGCAGCAGAAAGTTATATAGGATTAGTGGAAGTGGGTGTGGGTCTGATTCCGGGAGGAGCCGGTACGAAAGAATTTGCGCTCCGATTGTCTGATTCATTTAGAGAAGGTGATGTTATGATTCCATCATTAATCGAACGATTCAAAACGATCGCGATGGCATCGGTGGCAACCTCGGCTCATGAGGCTTATTCGCTGGGCTACCTCACACATAAAGACAGGGTAGTAATCAACGCTGAGCATAGAATTATGGAAGCAAAAAAGGAAGTATTGCGACTGGCAGATAATTATGTCATGCCAATTCGAAGAGAGGATGTATATGTATTGGGAAGACAAGGTCTTGGAGCACTCTACACGGCAGCACACAGCCTTTACCTGGGCAAATATGCTTCAGAACATGACATCAAAATTGCTAAGAAAATCGCATTCGTTCTTTGTGGTGGAGATCTTACAGGACCACAAAAAGTATCAGAAAAATACCTCCTTGATATCGAGCGGGAAGCATTTCTGAGCCTCTGCGGAGAGCAGAAAACCCTGGAAAGAATTCAGCATATGCTGGAAAAAGGAAAACCGCTTAGAAACTAAAGTCGGAAGGTTTTTTATTTAATACATTGACATTCAATAGATAAAATATAATTTAATGGAAGCATATATAGTTAAAGCATTTAGATCGCCTGTTGGGAAAGCAGGAAAAGGAAGCTTTAGAAACTACAGATCCGATGATCTGGCAGTAGATGTAATCACACATTTACTCAGCCAAACTCCGGAATTAGACCCTGCACTCGTAGATGACTGTATTGTGGGATGTGCCAATCCTGAGGGAGAACAAGGATTACAGATTGGCAGACTGATCAGTACCAGAGCTTTGGGAATATCTGTCCCTGGAATGACAGTCAACAGATATTGTGCATCAGGATTGGAGACAATATCCATAGCTGTAGCAAAAATAAAAGCAGGAATGGGAGAATGCTATATTGCCGGAGGAACAGAAAGTATGAGTATGATTCCTATGACCGGATACAAGCTGGCTCCAAATTATAATACTGCCAGTACCACTCCCGATTATGTAGTGGGAATGGGTCTCACTGCAGAAGCTGTAGCAGGGAAATATAAAATAAGTCGGGAGGATCAGGATGCATTTGCATTCAGATCGCATCAACTGGCATCAAATGCTATATCCGAAGGAAAATTCAAATCAGAAATAGTTCCTATCCATGTTCCTGAAGTCTGGATTGAAAATGATAAAAGAAAAGAACAAACAAAGGTTGTAGATACGGATGAAGGAGTCCGAGCGGATACAACTGTGGAAGCTCTGGCAAAATTAAAACCTGTATTCGCGAATGGCGGATCGGTTACAGCCGGGAATTCTTCTCAAACATCTGATGGAGCTGCTTTCACACTGGTAATGAGTGAGCGATTAATGAAAAGCCTGAATTTGCAACCTATAGCCCGCCTTGCTTCCTGTTCGGTAGCGGGCGTAGAACCCATTTTCATGGGTATCGGCCCTTGTGCTGCGATACCAAAAGCATTGAGTTCTGCGGGTTTGACACTGAATGACATTGATTTGATTGAATTAAATGAAGCTTTTGCGGCTCAATCACTTGCTGTAATCAGAGAGGCAGGCCTGGATCCGGAAAAGGTCAACGTCAATGGAGGAGCCATAGCACTCGGCCATCCTCTGGGTTGCAGTGGTGCTAAATTAAGCACTCAATTATTCAATGAATTGAAAAGACAGAATAAAAAATACGGTATGGTCACTGCCTGTGTAGGTGGTGGACAGGGATGGTATATGAAATGATGTAGGAGAGATTGAGTGTGAGTGTGAGATTTGTTGTTGAATGTTGAAAGTGTGGGAAGATTGATCGTTTGAGTGATGTGTGAGTGTGGAGTGTTAGAGGTAGATTGATAGGATTGGTGCTTTGAGTGTGGGTGTTTTTGTGGAGCGTTTGGTGTGTGGTTCGTTGAGGCTTTGAGGGGTTAACAAGCCGGAGGGGACAAACACGCAGGGGCGAATTGCAATTCTCCCAGTCTCTGAACAAACAGCCGGTTAATGGCCAACAATGCTCAATTTAAATAAATAAGGGGTTTTATATCCCGGTGAATACCATGTAGATAACTTTAAATTTGCCCAATCTGTCGGTGGAAGGCTGTTCTTGCGAGCAGCCTTCCTTATTTTGATTTGACAAATCGTTTTCTAAGTGTCGACTCTCCGTCAATTATTTCAAAAATATAAACTCCAGGAGATAATCCGGAGATATTAATATTTTGAGGTGCCGCTTTCGCAGATAGACCACTTATTTTTGTCTGACTCATCAACAATCCCTGCATATTGTAAATACTCATAAGTCGATCAGATTCGGATTCTGAATCATAAACGAATGTTAACTGATTTTCACTAACCGGATTGGGGAAGATTCTCAATGATAAATCTCCTACAAATGTCAGCTGTGCTATTCCTGCTGAAGACAATGTTCCATCTAAATCTACTCCGCTTAAGCGGTAATAATTTTTTCCTGAGAATGGTTTTCCATCATAAAATTGATAGAAATTTTCACCTGATTTTCCTGAATAATTTGCCTCAATAATTCCCAGTTCAGAAAAAAACAATGCATCGGGACTGTGCTCAAGGAGATAATAATCCAGGTCTCTTTCTTCTGAAACTTCCCATTTTAATAATCCCCGGGCTCCTTCTTTATGGGCTTCGAAGCTCAGAAAATTTACAGAGAGCGGAGACTGAATAATCACAGTGCGCTCATTGAGACTTGCCTTACCACAAAAACCACTCAATCCATTCACTACATAATCAGAAATAAATGCAGAGTAATTTATCGGAAGTGATGGCAATGAACTGCTGTTTGAATATGATAAACCGGTAATAATATAATTTCCGGCAGGCAGGGTGCTCAAATCAGGATTAGCGTTTATCATTACAATATTGCCAAGAAAAGCATCTCTAACAATGAATGTGTAACTAAATCCTCCACCTGGATTGAGGGGTCCCGAAATTAGAGAACCACCTGGGGGCGCAGAATTGACTGACACTGAATAGTTCGCGGGGAGAGCTGGTGTACTCGCACCAAAAGAACTTATTACCAAAACATATTTTACACCTGCTGTGAGTATTGCAGTGACGTTTGCAGATAAACTGGATGACATACCGTTGTGAGTGCCACTGGAGGCAATGAAATTTTCACAAACTGTCCCTAAATTAAAACTTGATTGATAAATATTAGTCACTAAACCGAATATTGAGGATCTATTGATTGTGTAAGTTCCTGACACACTAACATAAAAAGGTATAGTATCTAATCTGACGATATTGCCATTAAAGTTGATACAACCCATTAGAGCGGAACTATACACTACAAGAGAACTTAGAATATCAGAATTTGCAATAGTTCCTGCAATTGGAGTTAATCACCTGCCCATAAACAGGAGCCATTCCCAGATTACTCAGCTCTGGCGAGCCCTCTTCAGCTGTTATTTGAGTTGCAGGTGAGATAGTCCCACCTACCGCGAAACATCCTGAGCTTATGGTGATTAATCCTTCATTTACATTGTAGAAAATACCGTTACTGCAGCGTACCAGAATTCTACCACTTGTAGTTTCAATATTTGGAATCAAAATTGTTTGAGATCCATCATTGGGCGTGTTGCTTAAAAGAACAGTTGAAAATGTAGTACCGGCATCATCTGAAAACAATATATCAACATTTGCGCAATTTACAGGAGGACTTGCGGAACCAGCAACATCCCATGTAACATTAAAAGTATTAGACCCATTAAAATTTAAAGTTACTGGCCCGGTTGGTGCTGTAACTTGAAATGGGCCTGAAGCTGTGGTAGTAATAGCCACATCTGCTTCATCCGTACAACCATAAATAGCAGCATTGTCTCTAACTGTTACTCTGAAATTCATTGTTCTGGCTACAGTAGGTAACACCTCGTAGGCATTGACCACTCCATTAACAACGTTATCGAAAACTGGAAAATACCTGACTGGATTTGTAGAAGCAGGGCGCGATCTGAAGTTTGGTCCACTAATATCTGTCGATATGGGAGGAGTGCTAATACCTCCAACTGGAGCCAAATCAACTTGTTCCCAGGTATAAGTAAGTGTATTTCCATTTGGATCAGATCCAGAAGCACTCAGAATGAAAGGAGTTCCATTTGGAATAGAGTATGAAATCAGGGGGACTGTTACAATAGGAGCATTATTTCCTCCGCTCACTGTACCGCAGGTATTTCCCATTCCTGAGGTAATATAAGTTGCCATCCTCGACATGGAGGTTGTATGAAAATAATTATCTGAATCGTTTTGGTATGAATTTGGTAAGCACACGCCACCATACGCCATTAATGTAGATCCTCCACCTGGTTCATATGCTCCGGTAGAACTCAGATTTGTTCCACCGCATGCTCCATTATTAGCTGAGTGAGTGTGAACAGCATCAAACATATGACCCACTTCATGATTAACAGTGGTTTCAAAAACAAATCCTGTAGGATCAGTTGCACCACTTGCCCCCCCACCCTTTTGGGCCTGGCAGGCAGCTGGCCTGTAAGCAAGACCACCATTCCATCCAGCATGAAATAAATGCCCTATATCATAATTGCCAATGCCAATATTTGCATTTAAGGTACTTGTATTTATGTCCAATAAGGCTTGATTTAAAGCAGCACCATATGGATCTGTTCCTGCATCAGGAAAGATGATGCTCAAATTGGATACCAGCGTGAGTCGAACTTCCACGTCCCGTTCAAAAACCACATTCATATTATTGACTGTTGCAGCAATAGCAGCCAGAGCATTTGCCTGACTTCCGGCCCAGGCCGTATATTCGCCAGTAGCCGCAACAGCAAAACGATAGGTTCTCAATTGGCAATCTCCATAACGGGAATTTCCATGCTGATGTTCAGTGTCTATTTCATCATCACCATGTTCTGTCAAGCATTGAAAATCCAAAGACTGTGTTATTTCATTGCTTTGATACATAAAGTGAAGCCCCTTGTCAGACTGAGATTTGAAGGGTTCAATGTAAGTCACAAAACCATTATCCATATAAGATATGTGTACCCCCAAATGTGACAAAAGCAATCTTCCTCTTTGGCTTGGTTGCTCATCCGAAATTAAAATGTAAGCTTGCAAAAATGGAAAAGCCTGAGCAGTTTCTGGTGATAGCAACTCTGTTTTAAGGACCCTGAACGATATCGAATTACCTTTCAAATCAGGAATATTCAATCTTTTGAACATTCTCTGAGCTTCCAAAGAATATTCATCCGGAGTATTCGATAAAAACGCTTTTATTTCTTCGAGCTCCCAGCGAAGTGTAATAAAATTTTCAGATGGAATTTGCCTGGAATCCTGATCGGAAATTAAATTAGAATTATTCATTTCCCAAAATTGCCGGGTCTGACTTGTAGCGTTTGTGCTAAGGAAAATGAGAATACAGGATGCAAATAAAATTGTCAAATTATTGCTCATTATGATAGGATTTTTTAAGGCTGCTACTGTTAAAATGATCTATTTTGTATAGATACCACAATCTGTGCTAATTAGTTTGTCAAATTTACAGATAAATAATTTCTATCAGTAAGAGTATCATCAATATTTGGGTTCAATTCCAGTCTGGAAAAGAGGCATTATAACATCTGCAAAGAATTCTGATAAAATTATTTATTTAGAGTTGACCAACCATATATTATTTGGAGAGGTTTATGATATATCGCGTATTTATCTACAATACGTCTGATATCAAATACAATTATTTACAATGGCCTTAATATGTGAAATATTATTTTATTACAATCCGGAGTCACGAAGTGATAAATTAACTTTAGCTTATACACAAAGTGTGGTTCTCCATGTAATGCCATACCCGTTTGGGAGAACGCCCTCTAATCCTACAAGCTGGCAGATTATTCTCAAAGCTTTAGGAATGCATCCAAAAGATTTGCTCAATAAAGCCCACCCATATTATCAGACCAACATTAGAGACAGAGAATTTGATGATGAAGGTTGGCTAAATATAATACGATATAATCCTCAACTCATTAAAGCTCCGATAGCAATGAGAGGCAACAGGGCCGTGCTCTGCAATAAGCAAACTGACATATACAAATTGATGGAGCTGAATTAATGAGTCACATAGTTGCAGGGTAATATTTCCATTCCATTTTCAGCGGAATACTTCTGCATACCATTCAGTTTAATTGAATTTCTTAGTTTTGAGTCTTCAAAAACAAGAAATATGGAAAAGCAATCTAACGGATATGTAGGAACACACATTCAAAATGGAATTGCCACCATAGAATTTTACCATCCTGCCGGAAATTCCTTACCCGCCGATCTCCTGACAACTCTGACTTCTGAAATTCTAATTAATGGAAAAGATCCTGCTATTGGTTTAATAGTTATCAGAAGTGCTGGAGATCGTGCTTTCTGTGCCGGTGCAAGTTTTGAAGAACTCATGGCAGTCAATACCCCTCAAAATGGAATGAAATTTTTCTCCGGATTTGCAGGAGTTATTAATGCGATCCGCACTTGTGGAAAATTAGTTGTTGCACGAATACAAGGAAAAGCTGTAGGCGGCGGAGTAGGTATTGCAGCTGCTGCTGACATTTGCTTTGCCACCAAGCATGCATCTGTAAGACTGAGCGAACTGGCCGTAGGTATTGGTCCATTCGTTATAGGCCCTGCAGTCTCGCGAAAAATTGGTCTTTCAGCATATTCTTACATGAGTCTGACACCTGATGAATGGCAGTCTCCTCAATGGGCAATGGAAAGAGGATTATATCATGCTGTATTGGATGATATTACAGAGCTGGACAATCATTTAAATACATTCACTCAAAATCTATTGACTTACAACCCCCAGGCTCTGCTCGAGATGAAGAACATATTCTGGGAAGGCACTGAAAATTGGGATACTTTGCTCCTGGAGCGGGCAGAAATCAGTGGGAATTTGGTATTATCGGATTTTACAAGGAATGCAATTGATCAGTTTAAGAAGAAGTGAGAACAATGGTGAATAGTCAATCGTGAATCGTCAATCGTCAATGGTGAATGGTGAATGGTGAATGGTTAATGGTAAATAGTGAATAGTGAATGGTAAATGGTGAATGGTAAATGGTAAATAGTGAATGGTGAATGGTGAATTGTGAAATGTGAGATGTGAAATGTAAGATGTGAAATGTAAAATGTAAGATGTAAATAGTCAATAGTGAATAGTGAATAGTGAATTGTAAGATGTGAAATGTGAGATGTGAATGGTGAATGGTGAATGGTAAGATGTGAAATGTGAAATGTAAATGGTAAATAGTAAATGGTAAGATTTGTTTTTTACATAATATATAATTAACTTATTTTCAATCTATTCCGCTTTAATTTGTTAATTAGAGAGTTTAATAATGTTCTATTATAAAAAAGAAGATATCTTGAAGGAAAACACAAAAAAGAAGGAAGATAAACCAAAAGCGTTCAATTTTTCAGAGTTCGAGGAATCGGCAATCAAAGCCTTGCAAACAGGACAGCCATTTTTCGGACCGGAGGGATTTTTTAACGGAATGATCAAGCATTTGGTAGAAGCCGCATTAGAGGGGGAATTAGACGACCATTTGACAGAAGGCAAGGCTCTGGATACGCCGAACAAGCGCAATGGGAAAGGGAGGACTAAGCAAGTACGATCCCCATACGGGCAAGTTGGTATCATAAGCGGCAGGGATCGTCTGGGAAGCTTTGAACCACAGACTGTAGGTAAATGGCAAAGGGAGGTTGCCACAGGCTTTGAGGCCCAAATCAAGGAGTTATATTCTATGGGAAACAGCTTGGAGGACATCCAGTTACATATATCGAACATGTATGGAACAAGGCTAAGCACAGGAGCCATCAGCGCAGTTACAGACCGAGTGTGGTCAGCGATCAAGGAATGGCAAGAACGTCCGTTAAAAACGATGTATGTGCTAATTTACCTGGATGCAATACACTTCAAAGTAAGGGAAGAAGGCAAGGTTATATCGAAAGCGATATACACCTTCTATGCGGTGGACGCTGATGGGGGACGTGATATTTTGGCGATTTATGTAGGTCCGAATGAAGGAGCCCATCAATGGTCGTTGTATATAGAACAGCTAAAGCGAAGAGGTGTAGAGGAAGTCCTGTTTTTTGCAGTAGATGGCCTGACAGGCTTTGGAGATGCGATAAGTCGGGTATATCCGACAGCGACGGTACAACGCTGCATAGTGCATATGATCCGGACGAGTTGTATAGGAGTGGTTGATAAAGATCGTAGGGAAGTATGTAGAGATCTCAAGCCAATTTATACAGCGGTAAATGAGACAGTGGCATTAGAAGAACTAGAAGCCTTCAATGTAAAATGGGGCAAAAAGCACCCCCATATCGCCAGGAAGTGGAAAGAAAATTGGTTGGAGCTAACGGCATTTTTGGACTACGGCCCAGAAATTAGAAGACTAATCTATACGACGAATGCTGTTGAGAATGTCCATCGCCAGATGCGCAAGGTAACGAAGACAAAAGGGGCATGGTGTAATGCAGATGCCCTGCTTAAACAGCTTTTTATGAGTATGGAACGAAACCGAAAGAGTTGGGACCGTACAGTTTTCCGTTGGTCCACAATACAGCAAGAACTAATCGAAACGCATGGGGACCGGTACCTCAAACATGTGGAAAATTAAAAACCGGGCAACCGTTCTGCGCCAGACTTGTCTTCCGGCCTACGGCCTCCAGACTTCGTCTGGCGCAGAACGGTTGATAAATCAACCTTATTAATTAATCTTATAGCGACATTTATGAACATTATTTCAATTAAAGGGTACTTGATTCAACTGCAG
Source organism: Saprospiraceae bacterium (assembly GCA_016706365.1). Lineage (GTDB taxonomy): Bacteria > Bacteroidota > Bacteroidia > Chitinophagales > Saprospiraceae > SLDF01. The sequence goes on along the minus strand of JADJJU010000007.1, from coordinate 243,659 downwards.
AACCACATCGACCCGCACTACATTGTCCTGAAAGAGCTGCGATTTAGTATTTTTGATACTACTTTCTCTGTGGAGGCACTTCTTTTACAATTTCTATTTACTACTTGCTTACATTTGAGCTTTCTTCATGAAATGCACTCAAATGGCTTTCAAGATATATACTAAAACAGGTGATAAAGGTCAGACTGGACTCTTCGGTGGAATGCGCTTGTCTAAAGACCATATTCGTATAGAGGCCTATGGTACTGTCGATGAATTGAACAGTTATATAGGCCCTTGTCTCTGATCTTGCGGAAAATGAACCGATCCGAATGGAATTGCTGGAAATTCAGGACCGTTTATTCACTCTAGCCTCTCATCTTTCAGCTCAGCCGGGAAAGAAACTATCGCTGCCTGAATTATTAGAATCTGATATTTTATTTCTTGAAGAAGCTATTGATAAAATGGATGCTATGATTTCTCCTTTAAAGTCGTTTATCTTACCTGGCGGAGATGTTGTCGCTTCCCATTGCCATATAGCCAGATGCGTTTGCAGGAGAGCAGAGCGAAGAGTCGTGACTCTTGCCCAATCAGATGAAGTTCCGGAAATGGTTATTGTGTACCTTAACAGATTATCAGATTATCTTTTTACACTGGCCAGATATATTTGTTATCTGAAAGGAAAAACTGAAATACCATGGGTTCCCCGCAAGTAATATTTTTGTTCATCATTCTTAGGATCGTATCTTAGCAGGAACATATGAATTTACTCACCGAAATCAATCGTAATCTTCCGCCGGTACTCAGGGCAATCTTATTTCTAGCTGCCATTTTTGCTATCAGTCTGCTCTTTCCTGGAAATGCCAATTTCAAATATGATTTCAAGAAAGGAAGAGTATGGAAATATGAAGACCTGTATGCACCCGTAGATTTTCCCATAAGGAAATCCAAAATTGAAATTGATAGTATTCAGTCCAATTTGATGAAGGATTTTATTCCTGTATTCAACAAAGTGAGTGAAAGAGAACAAGAGGTCACAACTGCAATGGAAAAATTGATCAAAGATTCCGCCCCGAAATGGGAAGAGTTGAATCAAATACAAAAACAAATTCCTGATTTTGCCAAATTTCTCTTTAATAGATTAGCTCAGATTTATGAAAGAGGCATTTTTCAGTTTCCCACTTCTTCCGGACTTCCTGATACTATAAAAGTTATTCAGGTCCAAGCACAGGGAGTTCTTTCACTCAGATCAATAGAGCAATTTTATACGCTTAAATCAGCCCGTGATGAACTCACTGTAGAAATTCAAAAGAATAATCCTGAACTGGCTGAATTCTGGCAAACTGAATTGTCATCTTTACTCCGGCCCAATATTGAATACAATGCCATTTTGTCCCAGAAGATTTTAGATGAAGAAAGCAGCTCAATTGTCAAAGCAAGTGGTAAAGTCAACAAAGGAGAAATTATCATCAGAAAAGGCGCAATGGTCGATGAAGAGGCATACCAGCAGTTGATGTCATTGAAAGAGCGTCATGAATCGCAGGCCCTGGACAAAGACAGGAGATGGCAGGTGTATGTTGGTCACTTATTATTTTCCATGCTGGTAATGGGGTTATTTTACCTTTATCTGGTGTACAAAGCTCCTGAGGTGATTAACAGTTTTCGGAAATTGTCATTCTTCCTGCTTTTGATAGTACTCTTTTCATATATAGTTTTTGCGGTGGAGAGAAACACTTTTATTGGTGTATACATTGTCCCCATCTGTGTTGTGCCAATAGTTATAAAGAATTTTTTTGATGAAAAGCTGGCATTTATTACACTCATTATTCTGATTCTTATTGCATCCTTTATTACTACATTAGGACTTGACTTTGCATTTTTAATGATTCTGGGGGGATTAGTGGCAGTATTGATTGAGACAGAGACCAGGTATTGGGCAGGATTTTTCTATTCTATATTTCTGATCATTTTCGCTTTTTTTATGGGATACTTATGTATTTCCTTAATAAAAGAAGGCTCGCTCGATGCTATCAACTGGAAAAATTATAATTGGTTATTGCTGAATGGTGTATTGACCTTACTTGCTTACCCGATGATTCCATTGGTAGAAAGAATTTTTGGGTTTACCTCATCTATTACCTTAGCAGAATTGAGTGATTTGAATAAACCATTGCTTAAAAAGCTTTCTATTCGAGCACCGGGTACATTTCAGCACAGCATTCAGGTTGCCAATATGGCTGAGGCAGCTGCTAATAAAATCGGTGCAAATGCTCTGATGGTAAAAGTGGGGGCATTGTACCACGATATTGGGAAGATTAAAAATCCTGGTTTTTTTGTTGAGAATACCGGCGAACGAAATCCTCACAATGAGCTGGGCCCGCTGGAAAGTGCAAAGATCATCATCGATCATGTTAACGAAGGCGCTCTAATAGCTAAGGAATATAATTTACCTCCAGTCATTATTGATTTCATAAGAACTCACCACGGTACGACTAAGGTGGAGTATTTTTATCGCAAGTATCTTGAAACCAATGCAAAAAGTGAATCCACAGATGCACTTTTTACTTACCCCGGACCAAGACCCAGGACCAAGGAGCAAACTTTACTCATGATCGCAGATTCTCTGGAAGCAGCTTCCCGTTCTATGCAGTTCAATTCAGCAAAGGATATTGAGCAATTCGTGGATGTTATCATTCAGCAAAAGCTGATAGGAGCTCAATTACAGCATTCAGAACTGAGCTTTGAGGAGCTTGAAATTGCTAAAAAGGTGTTCAAGAAAATGCTGAAGAGTATTTATCACGCAAGAATAGAATATCCAAAGCAACAGGAGGAATAATCGTTTTTAAACTACCTCCACTCTTACAACATACCAGGGGTAATTTCCCTAAGTAAAGTTGCCATATGCATCGGCTGTTTGCCATTCACCACTCACCATTTCACATCTCACTATAGGCTGTTTACCATTCACCATTCACTATTCACCATTCACCATTCACCATTCACATTTCACATCTCACTATCGGCTGTTTGCCATTCCACATTTAAAATTCAACATTTAAAATTTAACATTCCACCATTCACCATTCACTATCTTCAGGAGTTAAGGTACGGCAAATACAAATCAATGGAATGTGATTTGAAATGGGGAAGGCTATAGCTTAGAATGAAGAAAAATCTGTTCTGACGCATTCCTTTAAATTCACTAAATAAGAATGCTCCCCTGCTATATCTTAATTCCAGCTGTATCATATGTTGTCCCGGTAAGGCCAGGAAAGTACCGACTGAAATTGCACCGCCAAAGTCTGTCTTTTTAATGTCAGCCTTATGATCCAGTTTTGATTCTGTTGGGTTGATTAATTCTACAAGAACTGGTCTTCCAAGATCATGGACAACTTCAAAATACTCTACTTTAGAGCCTTTAAAGGACGATAAATTCAAAATATTCCATTCCAGATATGGACCGAGTTCCACATAAAATCTCTTGAATTGTCCAAAATATAATCTCGGAGCTGTATAAGTTTGAAAATACAGATTGTTGTATAAAAAGGAACCATCTACAGTTTCCACTACTTTTTGAAAAATTGTATTTGATTGATACTGAGCAGACTTTCTGCTATGAGCAAATGACATAGCCATTTTGGATTCCCATACATCGGTTTATCCTCTGAAAATGACCAAGGCCGGCCATCCATCCCATTTTTGTTTTATATTTCTCAATTTGCTCAGAATGAATAAACAGGTCAGCATCTCTCTCAATGTGCTTTCCGGAGGCAGTTACTGTCGAATACATTACTCCGGTCTGAACAGACCATATGCGGGAATAGCCCAGTTCCTGTGCAAAAACATTACTTGCCGATGTCGCAAATAATACTAATAATATGAATCGATAGCAGTGAAATTTACACATCATTTTATTCTTCTCAATCAAATGTAATTTTTTCACTTGTATTGCACAAGAGATTTCTGTTCGAGTATAAAGAAATAGATATAAATTATTTTTATATTTCAAAAAAATGGATATAAGGGTGTCAGTGTATTTGGAAGCATATACTATAAAAAATATTCAATGGTCTCATTATTTTCAGATCACATGTATTTATAATCTTATATTTGACCTTTAAAGTTGTAATGCAGTATGAAAAAACTTTTCCTTTTGTATTTGAGCCTGGGATTGATTGCTTGTGCCTCTGATTCGGATGTAGCAGAAGGTACGAGTAAAACAGAGGAAGAATTAGTTATTCCTGATGAAGTTCAGGGCACTTATACAGGTGTAGTACCATGTGACGATTGTGAGGGAATAGAAATTGAATTAGTGCTCACATCTGGTAGGTACAATATGTCATTGGTTTATCAGGGCAAAACTGATGAAATCTTTCTTGAAGACGGGACTTTTCAAAAGGAAGGGGACCAGATCCAACTTATCAGGACTGAAACAAGTGGATTAAATAAATTTTTAATCAGACCCGGGCAATTGATAATGCTTAACGATGAAGGTCTTGAAGAAACGGGGCCAGATAAAGAAAGATATATATTATATCTGGACGAAGAAGCAGATTTCGACCTCAATCTTGAAGAGGATCAGGAATAATTTTTTTCGGACTCATCAGCAAGAGAACCTTTTTAACATACTGTTTTGCAGCTTTCAGTTACAAGAAATTAATTTTGTCGTATTGTAATTTATTGAGATTTATTGCATCTCCATTGAACACTTTTAGTTCAAAGTCGTTTGTAAGTTTTTGAACACTCCGCGTATGCAATTTAAAATTCACTCAATTCTCATCATTTGTAGTTTGGTCATGGCCACCCTTGGTTCGGACACCTTGAGAATGATTGCATTTTATAATTTAAGTTCAGAGAAAGTCGAGATGAACGAATTTGTTCGGCTCTCTGACCACGAATCAGATAATGAGCCCATGGAAGGTGAACAAAATCCTTTCTCTCAGTACTCTGATATCATTGAAAAAGAGCCACAATGCCTTAACGAGCAATATTCCTGGCTTAACATTAAATTAGCCTCATCTGTTCTTGCTTTTTTTCTGCATTTCTCATGGCAGAATATTTTCCTGGATTCCATATATACTCCCCCGGAAACCTAAATCATAAGCATTAGAAAATTCACTTGCAGGTAAGTAAATCATACTTATCGCTAATTCCTATAAACGAAAATTTAATTTTTATGACTGTTACGAAGTTGTACCAAAAGTTTGGTATACCCCTCACAACTTTGAAAAATGATTTACCGGCTTCAGTGGTTGTATTTTTAGTGGCTTTGCCTTTATGTCTCGGTATAGCACTAGCCTCTGGTGCTCCCTTATTTTCAGGTATTATTGCCGGTATCGTCGGGGGTTTGGTAATTTCCGTATTCTCAGGTGCCCAACTAGGGGTAAGTGGTCCTGCAGCAGGTCTCACAGTCATAGTATTGAATGCTATAACAGATATTGGAGTATGGGAGGGTTTTTTGCTGGCTGTAGTGATGGCTGGTGTTCTCCAGTTTATTCTTGGTTATTTGAAGGCAGGTACAGTGGGAAATTATTTTCCCAGCAGCGTTATAAAAGGGATGTTGGCAGCAATTGGTATTATTCTAATATTTAAGCAGATTCCTCATGCACTTGGTTATGACTCTGATACATTTGGGGATATGGACTTTTTTCAAAGAGACCATGAGAATACATTTTCGGCAATAATTTCTGCTTTCCAATTGATGAACCCGGGTGCATTGATAATAACTGCTGCCTCTCTGGCAATTCTCATCATATGGCCAAAAATCAAGTTGAATGCAATGAAACTAGTGCCTGCCCCACTTCTTGTTGTAGTTATCGGGGTCTTATTAAATGAATTGTTTAAGAGCAGCTCTTCCAATTTGGTGTTATCTCCTGAGCATTTGGTTATTATTCCGGTTGCCACATCAGTGAATGAATTTTTTGGATTGTTTACAATGCCTGACTGGTCATTTGTATCTAATCCCGCAGTATATAAAGCTGCCATAACTCTTGCCATTGTGGCCAGCCTGGAAACATTGCTCAATGCAGAAGCAGTTGACAAATTGGATCCCTATAAGAGAAACACTCCTCCCAACCGTGAATTGAAAGCTCAGGGGATAGGAAATATTGTATCAGGTTTGATAGGAGGACTTCCTTTGACCGCTGTGATTGTGCGCGGGGCAGCTAACGTGAATGCCGGAGCCAAAACGAAAGCATCTGCATTTTTCCATGGCTTATGGCTTTTGCTATCCGTGATCACTATCCCAAAAGTCATTAACCTGATCCCTTATGCCAGCCTTGCAGCAATACTTCTATATACCGGATATAAATTAACAAAGGTATCTTTGTACAAATCTATGTTCAAGGCAGGAAGAGACCAGTTTGTTCCTTTTATTGTAACAGTCGTGGCAATTGTGTTTAGCGATTTGCTGATAGGTATTACTATTGGTATGTTTGTAGGTATTTTCTACATATTGAGAGTCAATATGAAAAATACATATTCATACCTGAAATCTGATAATCATGATGGTACTCCCATAAAGTTAATACTTTCTGAAGAGGTTACCTTTCTGAACAAAGCAAGTATGCTGCTTACCCTGGAAAACCTTCCTGAAAACAGTAAGGTTATCATAGATGGAACCAGGTCGGTCTTTATAGATTATGATGTGCTCGAAATGATTAATGACTTCAAGGAACAAGCTGCTCATCGAAATATCGATGTCGTACTTGTGAATATAAAAGATAATTATAAAATTGAAAATGAATTACCTGCAAATTAGGTTTCATAGCTCAAAGAAAAACAGAATATTAAATCAGAAAAATTTATTTAGAAATGGACTTAAATCAGGTATTTATAAATAATGAAAAATGGATTCAGGACAAATTAGCCTTAGATAAAAACTACTTTGATAATCTCGCTAAAGGACAAACACCGGAGGTGCTCTACATTGGTTGCTCAGATAGCAGAGTTACAGCAGAGGAGATTATGGGCGCAGAGGCTGGTGAGGTCTTCGTGCATCGCAATATTGCAAATATGGTGATCAGTATAGACCTTAATGTGATGTCTGTGATCAACTTTGCAATTGACCATTTAAAAGTTAAAACTGTTGTTGTTTGCGGGCATTATTACTGTGGAGGTGTAAAAGCTGCCATGAAGCAGGAGGACCTTGGTTTTCTGAATCCCTGGCTCAGGAATATTCGCGATGTATATCGCCTGCATAAAATGTACTTAATGATATTGAAGATGAGGATGAAAAATATAACAAATTAGTGGAGCTGAATGTGCAGGAACAATGTGTAAATTTGATTAAAACAGCTGCTGTTCAAAGAGCTTATAAGGAAAGAGGTCTAAGGGTTCACGGTTGGGTATTTGATATGAAGACTGGTAAATTGATTGACCTGCAAATTGATTTTCCCAAGATCCTTGCCAATATTATGGACATATATACTCTTATGTAAAATTTTCTCATTGCAGACAATTGTAAAGCGAGTGGAATGAGCATGTAATGTTTTTCTATTCGCTTTTTTTATTTAACTGCTTTCAATCCTATCAATCTTATCAATCCCATCAATCTTCCCACACTTTCACTCAACACCCAACTCCCGTACAACAATCTCATCAATCTTCTCCAACTCTCACACTTCCCCACCACACAAACCTCAATCATATGAATCTTTTTCTACCTTTGCCCCTCATTTTTAAATAATGTATGAGCGATATTTATAAACAAGCACTGGAACTACATCGCAAGCTGAGAGGTAAAATTCAGATCGAACCCAAGTTATCAGTTACGACAAAGAAGATGTTATCCCTGGTGTATTCACCCGGTGTGGCTGAACCCTGCATGGAGATTTACCGCAACCCGGAAAGCGTTTATGATTTGACTATGAAATCAAATACTGTCGCAATTGTTACGGATGGTTCTGCAGTATTGGGCTTGGGGAATATTGGTGCTAAAGCGTCTATTCCTGTGATGGAGGGTAAAGCATTATTATTCAAGAAATTTGCTAATATCGATGCATTTCCTATTTGCCTGGACACTCAGGATACACTAGAGATTATTGAAACTGTACGAAGGATTGCACCGGTATTTGGAGGAATCAATCTGGAAGATATTGCAGCACCAAGAAGTTTTGAGGTAGAAAGCAGGTTACAGGATTTGGGAATTCCGGTATTCCATGATGATCAGCATGGGACAGCTATTGTGGTTTTGGCCGGATTAATCAATGCTGCAAAGTATGTTGGGAAGGATATCAAAGACCTGAGAGTGGTGATTAATGGAGCAGGGGCTGCAGGAATTGCCATCGCAAGATTGCTCCGATGTGCTGATCATTCGGATGATACTCAGTGTACTCCTGTCAAAGAAATTATTATGTGTGATACACAAGGTGTCATTCACAGAGATAGAGAGGACCTCAATTTTGCAAAGAAGGAGATTTTGTCTTTTACAAATTTTGAAAATGTCAAAGGAACAGTCTATGATGCAGTAGTTGGAGCGGATGTATTCATTGGTGTCAGCAAGGGAGACTTACTTTCCAAAGCGGACATTAAGAAAATGGCTAATAAAGCAATCATTTTTGCGCTTGCAAATCCTTTCCCGGAGATTATGCCTGAACTGGCATACCAGGGTGGGGCAGCAGTGGTGGCAACCGGTCGGAGTGATATGGCCAATCAAATTAATAATGTGCTTGGGTTTCCCGGGATCTTCAGAGGTGCTCTGGATGCGAAAGCGAAAAGAATCACGCCCCTAATGAAAATCAAGGCAGCATATGCCATTGCTGATTGCATTGATACACCTTCAAAAAGGAATATCATACCTGCATCTTTGAATAAAACTGTAGCGGATAAGGTAGCTGCTGCGGTAAAAGAAGCTGCTTTATTTGAGCAGGCGTATCTGTAATTGTGATTTTTGTTCTTTTGATCAATTTTCATTTCTATATTTGCCGCCTGTGAGTAATTATGGTTATTATGAATCTCTCACTCAAACCACACACTACACCCTCTTCTCTCTACCCGCACCACACTCGTCACTCTCTACACACACCACACTCACACCCACACCCAATCGGGGGTTTAGCTCAGTTGGTAGAGCGCTTGCATGGCATGCAAGAGGTCACCGGTTCGAATCCGGTATTCTCCACAAGAAAAAAGCCACTGGAAATTCCGGTGGCTTTTAAATTTTACTGTTTAGGTATTTACAAGAACAGATTTCGTTATTGTGCTACTATTGAGGTGCTTTTTAAACATTCATTTCTGGCAAATTGAAAGAGATTTATTCCTTCGTTGCTAATATTAATATTGACTAAGTGTTCTACTCAGAACTGTTCCAAATTTATCTATTCACCCTCATCAACATCCTTCAATTGTTTTCGTTCTTAAAATGATATCTTTGCACGCTTTAAGAAAAGAGGTTATGTGGCAGATTTTTAAAAAGGAATTAAGTGTATTTTTTAGCTCACTTACCGGATACATTGTGATCGGTGTATTTTTGGGAGTGCTGGGTATGGTGATGTTTGTATTTCCTGACTTTAGCTTACTACACTATAATTATGCAACTTTGGATCAGTTGTTTTTAATTGCTCCAATCATATTTATGTTTTTGATTCCTGCTGTGACTATGCGGACTTTTGCAGAGGAAAACCAGACTGGAACGATCGAATTGCTGGTGACCAGACCTATCAGAGACCGGGATATTGTTCTTGGTAAATATTTTGCTGCTTTGGCACTTGTTGTTCTGTCTCTTTTACCCACGCTGCTTTATTATTATACTGTTTATGATCTCGGTTCACCAAGAGGCAATTTGGATAGTGGTGCTATCGCAGGATCATATCTGGGATTGATTATGCTGGCTGCATGTTTTACAGCTGTAGGAATTTTTGCATCAAGTATTACCAACAATCAGATCGTATCTTTCATTTTTGCCACTGTTTTGTGCTTCTTTTTCTATTGGGCATTTTCCCTGATTTCAACATTCCCATTCCTCATTGGGAAAGCAGATGATTTGATTCAGAAAATTGGAATTGATTTTCACTATGCATCCATCAGCCGTGGAGTAGTGGATAGCAGGGATATAATCTACTTTTTATCATTTATATTTTTATTTTTAATGATGACCCTTTTCAGCCTGGAGCGCAGAAAGTGGTAATGTCAGGCAGTTTTAGAATTATAATTTATGCGTAAACGCCAATCTTTAGTAATACTCTTGCTGACCATCGGTACCCTGGTTCTACTGAATGTCATAGCACAGTACTTCTACGGACATATCGATCTTACAGAGGAAAAGCGATTTACCCTGACTGAACCCACCAAGCGTTTTGTCAGAGGTTTGGATGACATAGTGTATATAAATGTATTGCTGGAGGGTGAGTTTCCTGCCGGATTTAAACGCCTTCGCAATGCAACTGAAGATCTTCTGAAGGAATTTAAGTCACTCAATTCGAATATCGAATACAATTTTGAAGACCCTTCTCTCGGACCTATTGAGACTATCAATGAACGACGTAAAAATCTTGCAGAACTGGGAGTTAATCCGGTAAATCTGCAAGTGGTAGATAATGATCAGCGTTCTGAGCAGCTTATCTATCCGGTGGCAATTGTAAACTTTGGAACCAGACAAATCATCGTCAATCTACTTGAAAATGAAGTGGCTGGAGCTTCACCTGAAGAGAATCTTAATAATTCAGTAAGTCTCCTGGAGTACAAGTTTGCCAGTGCATTGCAAAAGCTACAGATTTATAAAAAGCCCGTCATCATGTTCACAGAAGGTCAGGGTGAACTGGATACATTAGAAACGATTGACCTTGAGAATACACTGGCAAGTTTTTATAATACTGCCCGTCTCAATCTGGATAATATTGTTCAGATAAGTCCTGATATTGATTTATTAATCATTGCAAAACCATCTCAGCCATTTTCGGAAAAGAATAAATTCAAAATTGACCAATACATCATGAAGGGTGGCAAGGTCTTGTTTGCGATCGACAAATTGGGGGTGGGACTTGATAGTTTAAAAAATGTCCGTGCTTTTCTACCTCAGGAATATCCGCTCAATCTGGATGATATGCTATTCAATTATGGAGCACGTATCAATCCTGATCTCGTATTGGACCTGGAGTGTACAAGGATTCCTCTCACTGTGGGGCAACTGGGAAATAAACCTCAGGTCGAATTGTTCCCATGGTTTTATTATCCTCTTGTCACGCCTGAAATCAATCACCCCATTATTAAGAATTTAGATCGCATCAACTTCTTCTTCCCGGCAAGTATCGACACCATAAGGACAAAGACTGAAGTGAAAAAAACTTCTTTATTGCAAAGTTCAAAGTATACACGTTTTCAGGCTATTCCGGTGGAGTTAAATTTTGAAATCCTGAGATATGAACCTGATCCGGAGAAATTCAATAAAACACGAAGAAATCTGGCAGTATTGCTTGAAGGTACTTTTCCTTCCTTATTCGAAAACAGGGTTTCTGAGACTATGCAAGAAAACCTTGCTGAGTTGAAGCAGGATTTTAAAGCAAGCAGCGAACCCACTAAACTACTCGTTATCTCGGATGGAGATATATTGAGAAATCCAGTAAATAAGAGTACAGGAGAGTACAACACGCTCGGGTTTAATACTTTTGAGAACTACAAATTTGCCAATAAGGATTTCATAATCAATGCTATAGAATTTTTGCTTGATAAGAATGGAGTATTGGAAGCCAGATCTAAAGAAGTCAAACTCCGCTTACTGGATTCAGTCCGGGCAAAAGATGAAAGAAGTTTTTGGCAGTTGTTTAATATTGGCATTCCTTTGCTGGCTCTTGTAATTTTTGGCTTGGTATTTAATGCATTGCGCAAGAGGAGATATGCGAAAATTGCTTAATGGTAATAATTAATATGAATAGGAAACTCATTATAGCTACAGTTTTATTTGTCCTTATAGGATCAATAGCTGCATGGTTGATTTTCTTCAATGGAAATAAGAAAGGTAAATTCCCCGACCGTGATTTTGCGGTTGAAAATATTGATGATGTCGGTAAAATATTTATCGCAAACAGATCAGGTGATGTCCTGAATCTCGAAAAAATTGATGGTCAATGGATGGTCAATGAAAAGTATCCGGCCGGTGAAAGTGCCATGAATGTTATGCTTACTGCTATTCAATCAATTTCAGTAAAATATATCCCCCCCAAAGCTGCATTGGAACGGATTGTGAACGACCTGGCAGCCAATGGAATCAAAGTAGAAATCTATAATACAGGGGGTGAAATCATGAAAACCTATTACGTGGGAGGTAATATTTCTGATGATACCGGTACTGCATTCATTATGGATGGGTATGATCAACCTTATATTATGCATATCCCCGGAACAGTTGGTGCACTCAGATCAACATTCAATCTGAAAGAGAAGGATATAATAGATCGCTGGCTTTTCAAAGAGAAATTTGAAGATGTGGAGTTTGTAAGTATTGAATACCCGGGACAGAAAAGTAATTCTTTTAAGTTGGAAAACAAAAATGGAACCTGGGAGCTTAATCCTTTTTATGAACTGACACCCAAAATCAATCAAGCTGTCCAGATATCAGCAGTAGAGGCATTTATTACAGGTTTTGAACGTATTGGTGCAGAAGCAATTATTAATGATTCTCCTGAAAAAGATTCTGTTCTCAGCTTAATACCTTTTGCCATAATTTCAATGAGAAAGACAAATGGTGAGGAAAAATCATTTAAATTGTTTCCAATTTATGATCAGGTTGTAGAAGAAGGAGAAAAATTTGATAACCCTCAGGCAGAATTATTTGTTGAAAGGTATTTTGGCCAATCACATACAGGTGATTTTTATTTGGTGCAACATATGAACTTTCAGAAAGTACTGTGGGGTTATAGTTTTTTCTTCCCTGATAATAATCCTGCGCAACCCGTACCCAATTAGTTATGCTGAATAAATATACCTGGCTTCTCATTTTTGGTTTCTTGGGTCTGGGATTTACTGTGATCCAAAATTATGAGCATCCTGAATGGGGCTTTTTTGGTCACAGGAGAATCAATAGATTAGCCGTTTTTACCCTTCCTCCTGATATGATGGTTCTGTTTAAATCAAATATTGATTATATAACAGAGCATGCGATTGATCCTGATAAACGCAGGTATGCTACTAAACATGAAGCGGTGCGTCACTATATGGACCTGGATCACTATGGTAAATTGCCGTTTTTGCATGTTCCCAGAGAATGGACTGATGCATTATGTGTTTTCACTGATGTTTATCTCGAACTGAAAGATGGAAAGCAAATTCCTGTTTATTTAAGCGACCCGGCAAAAGGAGCAACAGATTCCATCACTTTGACATTTCCTTCCGGCAAATATCAAATGCCATTCAGGACCTATAAATCTTTCTATATAAAAAATGTTCAGCCAAAGTATTATGATGAGGAAGAATGGTCTGTCGACGCTGAGCATTTATGTGGACTTTTAGAAGGAGTGGTTCCATGTACTTCATGGAAACGATTTATTTTTATTGATAAGATGTCAGAACATGGCATACTTCCGTATCATCTGGCTCAAATGCAGTACAGACTCACTGCTGCCTTTAAAGAAAAAAATACACAATTGCTGTTAAGGCTTGCTACTGAATTTGGTCATTATATTGGTGATGCTCATGTGCCTTTGCATACTTGCAAAAACTATAATGGACAATTAACAAATCAGGATGGCATCCACGCATTTTGGGAAAGCAGGATACCTGAGTTATTTGCAGATACAGAATATGATCCTTTCGTTGGTAAGGCTTCCTATATTGAAGATCCTGTAAATTATTACTGGCAGATTGTATTTGATAGTCATTCTTTGGTGGATTCAGTGCTGGCAATTGAATTGCGATTGAGGAAAATCTTTCCGGAAGATCAGCAATTTTGTTATGATGAAAGGCTTGGTCAGGTAGTCAGAACTCAGTGCAAGGAATTCGCGGACGCTTACCAAAAAGAGCTAAAAGGCCAGATAGAAGAAAGATTCAGATCTTCAAAGATTGATGTCAGCAATTAAATCATTTGGTCCTGGTTTAGTTGGAGATTTTCGTTCAGGAGGATTTAAAAAGGTCTGGCATACCATCGATGGTAATTTTCTTGCTCTTTTGCTTTTTGGCATGGCTATTGGCCTGGTAGTAGGTGCTTTTGGAATCACCTATTTATTGGAGAATCATCCTTTACCTTTATGGGGATTCTTTTTTGGTTTAATTATCGCCTCCTGCATTTTCGTATTAAAGCAAATAGGAACTAAAAGCTGGGAACACTATCTTTCTTTTGTGATAGGAGCTGTGGCAGCATACATTATTACAGCATTAAGCCCTACTGAGGGGAATTATGCACTATGGTTTGTATTTATTTCAGGGGCAATTGCCATCTCAGCCATGTTATTACCCGGAATTTCTGGAAGTTTTATTTTGATGTTGATGGGGATGTATCGACATATACTTGATGCATTCAAGACTTTTCTTTCCACTCGTTCATTTGATCAGTTATTAGTTATAATTGTATTTGCATTGGGTTGCATTGCCGGCGCAATGACTTTCTCAAGAGTAATTACCTGGACATTGACCAGGTACCGAAAAATAACTTTATCTGTTTTGGCCGGTTTCTTACTTGGATCTCTCAATAAAATCTGGCCCTGGAGGATCCCATCTTTGTGGATGACAGAAGATGGACGAATAATGTCCGGGACAGTTCCAGACGAGCAAAAGATTAAAATATTACAAGAAATCAATCTGATGCCAATGAGCTACCCAAGCGATCCCCAGATTTTTATTACTGCGACGACAATGCTGCTGGGCTTATTACTGGTTTTTTGGTTGGAGCGTATGCCTCTCGCTGAGCACAAAAAATAATCAGGCTCTAAAATTCTGTGAAATTCATGCTTCTATCTATCTGTATCAGGTAGAAGTCAAACGCGTTTTCTCGTGATTGCATTCATGGGGCAGGAAAAGTGTTTATTTTTCTTTATATGAGAGAAATAAATATATATCACTGGGATTGAACGCGAAAAATCAGGGGATTGGCGGTACTTACTTTGTGTTAAATAAAAACACAAAATTATGAAGAACTTCTCCTTATCATTATTAGTATTCTTTCAGCTTAGTGCAACTCAGCATCTTTTTTCACAGGGACAATATACTAATGAAGTATTGACTGTGGTTGATGTTGATGTGATTGGAATCGAATACACTCCCAGACTGGCAGGAGAAATGCTCAGAAGGGAGTTAATGAAGCTGAATTTGTACAATGTGGCCGATTATTACGATCAGGCCTATATCATGGAAAGAAATAATATTAGTATTTCAGGTTGTTATTCTGTCTATTGTTTGCTGGAGATCGGTCAGGTATTCAAAGTCGACAAAATCTTGACTGGGAGTATCACCAGAATCAATAAGAGTATCGTGATCACCATCAAAATATTTGATGTGAAAACAGGTACCTGGGCAAGAATGGCCACAGATGCATTCAATGATGTACCGGAGCAGCTGGATATGATGCTTGCTTTGACTATTCGAAAAGTACTGAATCTGGAGATTGATAAAGATCTCTTCAACAGATTAAGTAAAGATGTAAGTTTTTATGAAAATCAGGAACTAACAAATAGAGATGAAATAAGCCTGGCCGGACCAAGATTCGGGGTTGGATTTTTAACCGGAATAGCACGTGAAATTATGGAGGCACCGAAAGAAGAAGGTGGTAATGATGGCTGGCCGGTAGTGTCTCATATAGGATATCAGTTTGAAAAGGTATTTGTTTCCAGCGGAAATACGCACGCTCTGGTAGAAATTCTCCCTACATTATCAGGATTGGAGCAAGGCATCTTTATGCCGGGAATCAATTTACTTCTCGGGATCAGAAATAGTCGCACAGGACTTGAATTTGCAATGGGCTATAATGTCATAGTAGGAAAGGACAAATATTACGACCTTGCCGAGGAGAAGAATAAATACAAAATAGCTTTAAATAGCGGACTGCTGGTGGCGGCCGGGAAAACTTTTAGATCCGGGCGATTAAATTTCCCCATCAACGCTTACTTCATTCCGGGCAAAAAAGATACTCACAGATTCGGAGTCACATTCGGATTTAATATCCCCAGAAAAAACAGGAAATAAAATTTTCCGGGATGCTCTGGCTTGTTAAGCAATTTTGAGCAACACAAAATCTAATCAAAAGACTTTTTTAGTATAATTCTTGCTTAATTGGATTTAAAGCCCCTCAGCTAAAAGTAGCTTTGGGGCTTTATATATTTAAATACTTTGTGCTCTGCACTTCAGGATACTTGTGCTCTTCCTCCTACTGTTTTACAATTTTGCGGGATAAAATGCCTTTCTCAGTTTGTATGTTCAAAATATACATTCCAGGTGTAAGTTTTCGGAGACCATGCCATTGAATATCTGTTTGACCCTGAGTCAATTTTTCTTGTTTTTGCATTACGATACTACCGGTAAGAGAGTATAACGTAAGTGTAATTGACTTAGAATCGGGACTGAATGCATTTATCAGCAGAAAATCAATTACAGGATTTGGATAAAGCTCTACAACTAATTCATCAGAGTTAATTTCCCGGGTTGATGTAGGACACATTGTTTGTATCGTAAGTCTTTGGAATTGGGTGGTGTCAAACTCACAAATTGTTCGTATTTCAAAATCATAGAATTCACACATAGTCAATCCTGTAAATGAAACACTGGTAGCAGTATCACTCACCTCTTCCATCCAATCGGTATCGCTTGATTTTTTAAATCTGTGAGTAAAGCCAATGATAGCAGGAGCTCTTTCCCATTCAAATTCTATAGACGTGAATCCTACCATCACAGTATCCAGATCAGGGGCTCTCGGGCAATTTCTCTGGACAAGAGTAATACAATAATCTTCGTAATCACCCGTAAAACCGGCTTGGGGACAGGCAACTGGCAATGAATCATTCATATCTGTATCCCATATAGCAATTCTTAATCTCGTTGTTCCAATTCTTCCTCTGGTAGCTATATTCAATGTTTCGCTTAAAACTAGTCTGTCAAAAGAATCCCTGCTGAGAACTACTTCTTCTTCCTCATCAAAAATAGCGTCATGATTATAATCAAGCCATGCTCTAATATCTACAGGAGAAGCTGTATCCTGCCCCTCGAACTCAATCTCAATAGGGTAGGAGAGTCCGACTTCCAGCGCAAAAGCATCTTCATCTGTAAACGATTCATAGGCTCCCGGCCCCGCATCAGAAGTAACATCTATATTATTTATTGTCACCCGGCTGATATATTTCAAATCATTATTTCCAACCGGCACTTCACAGTGGACCTTCTCAGTGCAGGATCCGCATCCTTTTGTTCTGAATTCAAATACATTGGAAAAATCAGTAGTATCATTAATGCATAAAGCCGCCACTCTTACCTGATAAACAGTACAGAAATCCAGGAATCGGATCAATTCCTGCGTGTCCTGTGATTCTATAGCATTCCATATATTGTCCGATTCACGTTTATACTCAAAAATATAATTATCTGCAGGAAGTACAGATTCCCACTTAATTCTTGCTGTATTGGGTTGCACAAAAATGGTATCCAGTCCGATGGGTGGCTCGCAACATCCTTCTGTTTCAAAGAAGCGACTTTCAGATGGATCACTGTTTTCATCCACACACACGCCTTGTACAGCAACTTCATAAACAGTGCAGCTCAATAAATCATTTAAAGTGGCAATAGTACCATTTATCAGGATTTCTTCCCAATCAACTGCACCTTCCACCCGGTAACGCACGACAAATGATTCGTAAAGATCATTAGTAGGCCATTGAATCACCATACTGTTTGGAGTAATTTCAAGCAGTTCCGGAGCTTCGGGTTGAGGACAGCTTCTGCATTGGGTTAGCAACTCATTCATCGCATTGAAAACATTTAATCTTCCTCCACTTACTGTAGTGTTGGCAAAACTGGGGAGTAGATCCACACTTGACATTAAAACTTCTTTTATCAATAAAGCTGCTTCTCCAGGATTTCTTTTTACCATTTCCTGAAAACCTTTGCATTCCACAGAATATAAAAGTCCAATCGTTCCTGCTACTAAAGGTGAGGCAAATGAAGTACCTGAGCTTCCTGAATAACTACTTTGTCTGGTCGTAGAATAAATACTTTGTCCGGGAGCTGCTAAATCAATTGTTGCTTTGCCAAAACCGGCAGTTGATTTATTATCATTGCGCGTACTTGAGGTAACTGAAATCAGAAAATCACTTGGACATGCAGTGGGCAAATCACCAACAACATCAACATTGAAATTAAAATTGGCAGTTGCCCCACAACTCAATATTCCGTGAACACCCAATGAATCATAAAAATCACACCATAAGGGTGCATTTGCTGGCTGGCCTTCATCAATGCCCCAGGAACTGTTGGTGGCAACTACAAAAGCTCCTTTTTCTCCATTGCTTGAATTGTATAATTTGCGTTGGGAAAGCACATAGTCATAAGCTTTGATTACATCTGATTCCACAATCTGCCTAAGGGAAACATTCATAATTTTCACATTCCAGTTAATCCCCGTAACACCCAGTTCATTGTTGCCTTTTGCTCCAACCATTCCATTTACCAACATTCCATGGCTCTGAGATGAATATATATTACCATTATCGTTTGTAGCATTCCATCCTTGATAATCATCCACAGAGCCATTGTTATCATCATCTATTTCGTTTTCCGGAATCTCAGCATAATTATACCACATATTTGATTCGAGATCAGCATGACCTGCTTCAAATCCATAATCAATCACTGCAACTACAATCGTGTCACCAAACATTGTGAGACCACCGGTTGCAATTTCCCAGGCTTCGGTTGCTTTTATATCCGCGCCCGCCTTTCCATCATCCTGTCCGGTATTTTTAAAAAACCATTGGCGATTAAAGTCAATGTCATTAGGAATTTTTTCTCTGTAGGAGCCAACATGGTTTTTCTGCGCTATTTTCACACCCTTCCATGACTGCAATAATTTAAGCCCTTCAGCGGTACCAGGAATGTCTCCACTGATACGTAAAAGCCAAATGTTGAAATTCTTTGATACTTTCTCTACAGGAGTAAATGTAAATAGTTGGTTCCCGCTTTGAAAATTTTCTTTGATAATCGAATGAATGTCTTTTTCTGCTTCAAGTTGGATCAAATACTCACCCGGCATATAGTTCAAAGATTGTTGAGCGCCGATTGTAACAGTTAAACTCAAATTGAACAGGATCAAAAAAGAGATCTGTGTGAAAAATGTATTCATGAAGTCTTAATTTCTTTATTCTTATTACTAACGAGTATTACGCGAAATATGATGGTCCGACCATAAAAATAGACAGAAAAAATGGATTGCATTCAATGAACAACAAAATTAACAAAGATCTGGCATTACTCATGTCTAACATCTTGTTTCATATTATAATTTCTTTTACTAAGCATGTACCTCATTCTTAGTAAATTTTGTGGCATTATGTTTGTTTGATGGTATATGAGGACTCAGTGAGAGTCAAGATTAAGAGGAATATATACATTTTTTAATGAAAATATATAATTGTTTTTAATAAGTTAATACTGTAAATATTCGGATCATGAAAAGTATCTTTGCATCGCTTCTACTAACCTAACTGACTTATCACAGGCATGATTAAAAAAAATCTTCTGCTTTTCATCCTGATTCTGACAATGCCTTTGTTGTCTGTTGCTCATACAGATTTTCCTTATGACGATAAATTGAAAGCGGAGAAGTTATTTCAACAAAAGAACTTTGATTTAGCGCTGAAATACTATGTGAATTTGCACCGGGAGGCCCCGCAAGACCTTCAAATTCTGCGTAATCTTTCTACCTGTTATCTTAATACCCGTCAAGTTGACGCCGCCATAGATGGTTTCACCAAAGCGTTGTTGCTTGATCCAAACCATGAAGAAACTATACTGAACTTAGGCTATGCCTTAAAAATGGAAGGAAAATATAGCGAAGCAAGAAATTGGTATATTCACTTAAGCAGAATCAATCCTCAGTACGGTAAATATCTGGTAGCAGCCTGTGAATTTGCACAAGAATCTGCACCTGTTTCGGCGCAATTTAAAATCAAGACGGATAAACACAGTACATCAGGGGCAGATTTCGCCATGACATTGGTGAATGGTAAATTAATTGGCTCCACTACATATAAATTTCAACAAGCTTCTGCCGCTCAAAAACAAACAGGACCCTCAAATCATGTATTGGGTCAGAATGTGCTTTTTACATCTCACCCCTCTGATTCTGTTAAGCAACTTCTTCAGCCTTCAAGAAATCTTCATTCGAATATCGGTCCTATTACTTTCGCACCCAACACCGGATTGATTGCATTTACTATAAATCATTTTACAGAAGGCAACAGACAACTAGCTCAGGCAGAGACAGGTTTGAGAATTTCATTCGCTTATCTGGATGAAAATGGAGATTGGGTAGATGAGTTTGATTTCCCTTTCAATAATGATAGCTATTCATCAGGGTATCCGTTTCTCACGCCTGATGGTCAGACCCTCTACTTCGCTTCCAATATGGATGGTGGTTATGGCGGTTTTGATATGTATGTGTCATATCTTCAGGAAAATGATTCCTGGTCAACTCCTCAGAATTTAGGGCCGAGAATCAATACACCCGGCAATGAAATATCTCCTTTTTTTGACGGACAATTTCTTTACTTTTCTTCAGACTGGCATCCCGGATATGGAGGTCTGGATGTTTTCAGAGCAGATTTTGATTATGAAAGCTGGGTAGACCCAGTCAATCTTGGTAAAGAGATCAATTCTACTCGTGATGACTTTGGCTTTGTCTATTTTGACAAAATGGGGAAAGGCTTTTTAATCTCTGACAGACCGGAAGGAAAAGGACATGAAGATATTTATGCAGTGCTTAAAAAATCCAAAAAAGTAGCAGTGACCGTTATGGATTTTAAAACCCAGCAAGCTGTAACCGGAGCCCTGGTGGATCTGACAAGATGCGGAGATCCTGCAGGTATTACAGATGAATCAGGTTTATTCCATTTTGAAATCCGTGAAGGATTTGATTGTTACATAACAATTGGTAAAGTGGGCTATACAAATACTTCCTTCAGGCTGAGGTTCCAGGATATCGAAGGTCAGGAGAAGAATTACAAGTTAATGCTGACTGGAACGGCTAATTTTCATGAAGGGAGAATCGTTGACAGTGTTCTGGATCAACCGGTAGGGGGAGTTTATATTTCTGCTGTAAATGAATTGGATGGGGAGGTGCAGGAAACATACTCTGATCAGATGGGTAATTTTGCGTTGCATATTAAACCGAGAGGAAGATACCATATCAGTTTTGCGAAAACCGGTTATACTCCACAATATATTGATAAGCTTATCGGTACAAAAGTGCAGGAGGATATTCTTGGTAAAATTGTATTTGAGAGAGCTGAAAATGTCATGCTTAGAGATTACTACAGACAGGGTGTTTTTACAAGTTCTGAAAGCAAACCCGCCACTCGTCCTAATCCTGCAGAAATGACTGCTTCTACTAATGCCATTCCTTTAGAAACAAAAACAGAAGCTACTTCCAAAGAAATGGTCAAATCAACGGGCAAGAAAGCAGACGATAAGAAAACTACTGCAATAAAGTCAAAACCTGAAACTGTAAAAGATGAAACTCCTCCTCCAGCAATTAAGCTGGCAAAAGAAGATACAAAAGAAAGCAATATTGCAGGCTATGTAATACAGGTCGCTGCGATTGCCAAAAAGCGTGTAGATATTACTCCTTTCAAGTATTTCCTCAGTAAATTCGGATCTATTTACGTCTCCAAACGCGATGATCAGTTGCTGAGAATAATGGTAGGTGTATATGATAATAAAGAAGATGCGGAATCTGCTTTATTTAAAATTAGAGAAGAAAAATTCAAAGAAGCATTCATCACTCCTTTGCCTGTCGGCGTGCAATTGGATAGGATAGAAGATTATGCTGCTACTGAAGAAAAACAAATCATTTCTGAAACCCCGCAAAAAACAAGCTTAAGCGGAAGTCAGGAATATATGGTAAAAATCGGCAGCTTCAAGAATCTAAGCTGGTTTGATAATAAAGAAGTTGAAGCCATTGGACTCATTGAAGAAATTAGAAGCGGCGGTAGTACCACGGTCCTTTTGAGTGGATATACATCAATGGAAGAAGCTTCTGAAGCCCTTTCAAAAGTAAAAGCACTGGGTTATAAAGACGCGCATGTAGTTACTTCTCAGGACGGTGAATTGAAGAAAGTTCACTGATACTGCATAAATAGATATTTTCACTACTATAATATACTTCAGGTTTTAAAATCCTGACCACCTCCTTCTTGCAATATTCGGAAAGTGTGGATTGATGTCATATTCTGCTCACCTATGTCAGATCAAAACTATTGGATTCAACGGTAATGTATTACTATTATAAATATGTTGAACTGAATATTTTGCGGAGTTTATCAGGAAACTTTGGTCCCGGAGACAATTTTTTGGGTTATTTTTCTTAGTGAGATATTTGTGGAATCTAGGATCAGCAAATGAACAAATCTAGTTTTAAATTGATGAAGAATCTGATCAGTGAAACTCAAATGTATTATTATTGTTTATCTATTTTTTACAATAATCTTCTATTCAATGTCAATAAGTTCACCTCAGGAGTTTGAAGGAATAAAAAAGGTAAGTGATGCAGTTGCTATCACTTTACGCGAAATGACTTCCTTCGCCCGACCCGGGCTCTCAACTTATGAACTTGATATGTATGGAAAGTCTCTCTTAGAGAGTTTCGGGGCTGCTTCTGCGCCATTCAAAACATATGGTTTTCCGGGATATACCTGTATCTCAGTGTAAATAATGAGATTGCTCACGGAATTCCCAATAAAAAGCAAAATATTGAAGGAAGGAGATCTTGTAAATATTGATGTTTCTGCAGAATTGGATGGCTTCTGGGCTGATAATGGAGGCTCTTTTGTGTTGGGTGAAGATATCCACGGTCACAAACCACTTGTAGATGCTTCAAGGAGGATTTTGCAGGCAGCAATTGCTCAAATTAAAGGAGGATTAAAAATTGCTGAATTAGGCCGATTCATCCAGAATGAAGCACGCAAGTCAGGATTCAAGGTGATAAAAAATCTGGTGGGACATGGGGTAGGACGCAGTCTTCATGAAGAACCCAAAGAGATACCCTGTTATTATGACAGGAACAATACAAAAGATTTAAAATGAATTCTGTGGTTGCCATAGAGACATTCATCTCAACAGGTACTTCATATGCCCGGGACTCAGGAGATGGTTGGACATTTATTACAGGCGATGGAAGTCATGTAGCTCAGCATGAACATACCATATTGATCACGGATAGGCAGCCGATTATTCTTACTGAATCAAATAATATATTGAATTAAGCAAAGTATTGTTTTCAAGAAAAAATACTCTCCTGTTTGGGTTGCTGAAGTTTCTCCGTTTCAGTTTATTGAATTTACTTACTACTTTCGGGTTACAATCTGAGAGTGCTTCCTTGTGCGCTTTTTATAATAGTAATTCTTATGTTGACAAAAGCAGAACAATCTGTATTAAGAGCAGATTTATTCAAACACCTCGATGGTATTGCAATTGCATCAGGTGCATATGCGCTTCATGAAAAAGGTGTTTTGAAATATTTATTGGAAGAAGGTTCTTCAGAAATTAATGAATTGGCAGAAAAATTCAAAGCCAATGAAGGATATCTCAATGTGGCATTGCGTGCATTATGTTCTCAGGGCTGGCTAAGACAAGAAGTGGACAACCTGAATAATAGGGTGTATTATTATTGTAATCACGCCAGCAGCTATGCATTTAGTCTTATACCATTATACAAAGATGTAGTTGAGCTGATGAAATTATCCGGACAATTTCACAGGAGAAAGTTTGAAGTTGTTCCATTCAAGAAAATGAAGCAAATTTTTGAGAGATTTTGTTCTGACTATGGTATGGAATTGTCTTCTGATTCTGAAAAAAGAGGAATACAGGAGCAATTTCTGAAGCACATAGAAGGCCATTTGATAGGTCCCAGTGTAGTGTTATTAGGAATGAATGGCATGTTTCATAAGTACTTTATGGAGGCATCATTCAGGGCTGATGAATTTCACCAGCAAGGGGAGAGTTTTGATGCGCTTCTGGATGTGTTTTTACACCTGGGATGGTTTGCCAAGAAAAACAAGACGTTTCAATTTACAGATAAAGGTTTGTTTTATGCGAGAAGAGCCAGCGCTTATGGTGTCACTGTTTCATATTTGCCAACTCTCAGGTTGGTAGATGAATTAATATTTGGCGATCCTGATGTATTAAGGGTTTCAGATTCTGAACCTGAGATTCATGTAGACAGAGAAATGAATGTATGGGGTTCAGGAGGAGCACATGCTTCTTATTTTAAAAAGGTGGATGATATTATCATTGAATTATTCAACAGGCCAATTGCAGAACAGCCTAAAGGTGTGCTCGATATGGGATGTGGTAATGGAGCATTCCTGATTCATATTTTTGAGGTCATTGAGCAAAGAACATTGAGAGGAAGGCATCTTGAGGAATTCCCTTTATTATTGGTAGGTGCTGATTTTAATGAAGCAGCATTAAAAGTGACCAGAGCAAATCTTATCAAAGCGGATATTTGGGCAAAGGTAGTGTGGGGAGATATTGGCAGACCGGATATCCTGGCTAATCATTTATCGGATGAATACGGCATTGAGCTAAGTCAACTATTGAATGTAAGGACTTTCCTGGATCACAATAGAATATGGTCTCAGCCTGAAGGAAATATAAATCGATCAAGTTCTTCCACCGGAGCATTTGCAAGTAGGGGAGTAAGACTTAACAATGCAGCTGTTGAAGAGAATTTGTTACAACATTTTAATAAATGGGTCCCTTACATTTCAAATTTTGGTCTGCTTATAATAGAATTGCATACCGTGGATCCTGAATTAGTGGCATCAAATTTGGGTAAAACTGCAGCTACAGCTTATGATGCAACTCATGGATATTCAGATCAATACATTGTTGAGCCAGCAGTATTTCTGAAGATTGCAGAAGAGGCAGGATTGTACCCTGATGCGAATTTGCATGCGAGATTCCCTGATTCTGATTTGGCAACCGTGACAGTTAATTTATTGAAAGGGAAATAAAAAAGCCGGCACTTTTTGAGGTCCGGCTTTATTATAATTTATCCTTATGTCCGATTAGGATACTGACTCCTGGCTAGGACTTTTATATCGGCTGTTATTTGGCTGTTCCAAATCTGAAACCACTGAAACCTGGCATCTGAAATCTGAAGTTAGAATTTCTCCACTCCTGCAAAGTGAAATGCCCCTTCTATCAGAGCATTCTCATCTGAATCAGAACCATGAACAGCATTCTCTCCTACATTTTTAGCATATAAAGCGCGGATAGTGCCCGGCTCAGCTTTTGAAGGATCAGTTGCTCCAATCAATTTTCTGAAATCTTCAACTGCATTGGTTTTTTCAAGTATTGCTGCCACAATCGGACCTGAAGACATAAAGTCTACAAGTTCTCCATAAAATGGTCTTTCCTTGTGTACTTCATAAAATTCTCCCGCTTTTGCCGGGCTCAATTGGGTCATTTTCATTGCAGAGATTCTGAAACCTGCTGCTGCAATTTGTGCAAGTATTGCTCCTGTGTGGCCTGCTGCTACTGCATCGGGCTTAATCATTGTGAAAGTTATGTTGTTAGCCATAATAGGAATTTGTTCAATTTTTTATTTAAAGTGGCGCAAAGGTAACGAATCAGAACTAAATCACAAGTTGCAGTGGTATAGATTTAAAGTTAAGATTAATACCATCAATAAAGGTAAGGACTCACGCAGATGAGCGTCAGTAATTTATAAATGGAAAGATCAATATATTTCAGGATACACTTACACTTTCTTCAATTGGAACTACCCAACCATATGGATCTTCAATGGTTCCATTGCGTAAAAGATTGATTTTTTCCTTGATCATTTGTGAGAGGACAAAATTGCTTTCATCCAATTCAATGACTTTATCTTTATACTTGATAGTCGATACATTAGAAATGACAGCAGCGGTTCCACTTCCGAAAACTTCCTGTAACATACCTGCATCATATGCATCAATTAACTCGTCAATTGTGATCGGTCTGATGTCTACCTCGTAACCCATGTCCCCAAGGAGTGTAATAATGGAATCGCGCGTGATGCCTTTTAAGATGGCCCCGTCTGTTAGAGGGGTCACTACTTTGCCATCTATCACGAAGAAGATATTCATTGTTCCAACTTCCTGTAAAAACTTTCTATATCGGGCATCCAGCCAAAGGATCTGATCATATCCATTTTCGCGGGCCATTTTCATAGGAAGCATGGATGCTGCATAATTTCCGGCAGTTTTGGCTTCTCCAACTCCGCCT
Source organism: Saprospiraceae bacterium (assembly GCA_016706365.1). Classification (GTDB taxonomy): domain Bacteria; phylum Bacteroidota; class Bacteroidia; order Chitinophagales; family Saprospiraceae; genus SLDF01. The sequence goes on along the minus strand of JADJJU010000007.1, from coordinate 217,283 downwards.
TTTGCTGCGCGAACGAAGCGCTCATCTGCAAGCAACTTTACTGGTTTATTGTAGTAAGGACCTACAGGAAGAGTTAAAATAATGAATCTAAAGGTTGCCGAAGGTGCTACTCCGATAAATTCATCCATAGCAAACATGAAAGGTCTGATATACAAAGCACTGCCTACTTTAGTAGGAATCCAGTTTTTTTCAAGTTTGACGATTTCAGTCACAGCTCTGATAAACATTTCCTCAGGGATAGTGGGCATACACATTCTGCTGGCAGATGCATTCATTCGTTTGGCATGCATCTCTGGCCTGAATAACAAAGGAACGCCTTCACTATTAATAGAGGCTTTCATCCCCTCAAAAATGGACTGACCGTAATGCAATGCCATATTAGCGGGATTCAAAGATAAATTCTCAACAGGTACTATGCGAAGGTCCTGCCACTCACCGTCTTTGAAATCAGCAATGAACATATGATCAGACAAAATTTTCCCAAAGGGAATATTATCAAAATCAACGCTCCCAATACGACTTTCTTTTACTTGAGTTATGTTTATTGTATCTTTCATGCTCCAAATATAATGATTATTGCCAAATAATAAAATTCTGTATAGACCCAAACAACTGAATGTGAAAGAAATATATAATTTAAATAATCAGTTTGTCCAAATATTATTTTGTTAAATTAATTTATGAAGTATAAAATTTATCAAATAGAATCTCCGGAAGTAGAATCTACTAATTCTGAATTACAAAAAAAATCTGTTCAACTCATTCTAAACCAAAAGGATAGACAACCTGAGATCGTCGAATATTTATCTAAAATAATGTCTGCCATCAATCTTTCAGTTGCCAATGATTGTACTATTCATTATGTGGATCAACAGAATGGAAATTGGTTCAATAACTTTTTGGCTAATTCAGGACCTTCAAAGTGTATTTTTTTTGATGTTGATCCCGCCAAAATAGGAATTTGGTTTCAGGTACCGCAATACCGGTACTTTAGCCTTTTAGAAAATGACTTTCTTTTTATTGACTCTCCGAATATAATAAGGACTAATAAGGAAAAGAAAAGCCTGTTTTGGGAGGAGTTGCAATTGATGTTTAAAATTAAATGATGACAAGTTTTTCGTTGGTTTTCGCTACTAGTAATGTTCATAAAGTAGAGGAAGTAAGTGCTCTTCTGCCTGAATTTTTCCGGATTAAAAGCCTGGAGAGTATCGGTTGTACAGAAGATATTCCGGAAAATGAGCCCACAATCGCAGAAAATGCGATTGCAAAGGCGCTTTATGTGTTTGATAAATATAATATAGATGTTTTTGCAGAAGATACAGGGCTTGAGGTGGATGCGCTGAATGGAGAACCCGGTGTTTATTCTGCCAGATATGCCGGTCCGGAGAGGGATAGTAAAGCAAATATTGATTTATTATTAAAAAAACTGGAAGAAAAAGATACCAGGAAGGCCAGATTCAGAACCTGCATGGCACTAATAATGAATGGTCAAACACACCTGTTTGAAGGAATTGTAGAAGGAACAATAGCCCTTGAATTGGCTGGGAAGGAGGGATTTGGTTATGATCCGGTTTTTTTACCTGATGGATATACAAAGACTTTCGCAGAAATGTCTCTTGAAGAGAAAAGCAAAATAAGTCATCGCTCCAGAGCTCTGAAGAAGTTGATTAAATTTCTACTGGAAAAGTGAATAATGCATCAAAAAATTGAGACCTGAATAATTCCTGTTTACACTACGGCTTACCAACATTTTTTTGTTGATCCCCGCAAGCTCCAGCCATTGCATCATCAAGAAATGGCGTCGCATTCAATTTTTGCATTAATGAATCGATATGCAATTTGTATTTTGGTAATTCATTACCAGGCATTGGAGCAGAATTTGGAAGATTTTCCTTTAGGTGATTCACTTGTTTTCCATTTTTCCAAAATCTGAAGCAAACATGAGGACCGGTAGCAAGACCTGTGGAACCAACATAACCGATGATATCACCTTGCTTTACTCTTGATCCTGATCTCACACCTTTGTGAAAACGGGACATGTGGAGATATTGTGTTTCATAAGTTTTGTCATGTTTGATTTTGACATAATTTCCATTGCCTCTGCCATATTCTGCTTTTAAGACCGTACCATCTGCCACAGCCAGAATGGGAGTGCCACTTGGTGCAGCATAGTCCGTACCAAGGTGGGCTTTCATTCTCCTCAATACCGGATGGAATCTTCGAAGATTGTACCCGGAAGAAATTCTGCTGAATTCTAAAGGAGCTTTAAGAAATGTCTTTTTAGCCGATCTTCCGTTCTCATCATAATAACCATCCAATTCTCCACTCTGATATTTGAAAGAATAATAGTCTTTGCCATTATTCTTAAAATATGCTGCTTTTAATTCGCCAACTCCTATTTCAACTCCGTCAACAAATACCTTTTCGTAATACAATTTATAACGATCGCCTTCCTGAAGGTGGTGAAAATCCACAGACCAGGCTAAGGCTTTCTCCATCTTGGAAGTAAGGGCCTGATAAGCAACGATTCCCGCATCAACCATAGATTGATACAGGCTGGATCCTTTTTCAATTGTCCCTGTAACTACTTCATACCTGGTATCAATTTTGCGATCTATTTTTTCAGCACACATCTGATTAAAATCATACTGAACATAAGAATATGGACTTTCATCATATATCAAGTACAATGGTTCACCGCAGGCCCTCGAGCGAATGACTAAATATTCTTTACCTGCCCGGAGCTTCCTTGTATCAAAAACATCTTTAGTGCTTTCTAAGAGTTCATGAACGATGCGATGATCATCAATGCAGCTCATTAAAATCTTACTAAATATTTCATTGTTTTTTACCTCTCGTTCGTCAGCTTCGTAATTATTGAGGTTGAATCCAAATTTAACATTCGGCCTTTCTACTTCAAATGAACTTAATTGCTCAAAAGTAATAGGCTGAAAAATGGAGTGTATGTATGGAGAGATCAGATAAAATCCCAGTGCTATGGTAGCAAACGCCCCTGAAAAAACAAGGACATTGCTATTGGATAGTAGTTGTTTCAAACCTAAGGTGTTTTAGTTAACATCAAGGTACTTCAAATAGGTGACGGGCGAAATTAATGGTTCTGGATCGTTTATTCAAACATATTATACTTTAATTTCTCATGATTTAACAAAATTAACTTTTGATACATAGTTCCTACCTGTCTTTTACTCAATTTTGAAGCACACAATTTAAAGATTATTATATATGTAAATAATTTAAATATAATAACATACAGATAAATTTATTGTTATATTTGTTTTCCGATTTCGAAATTGAAATGAGTGGATTATAAATGTTAATTTTGTGTAATGTCTCAGGAAAAAATCATATTTCGATCAGCTTCAGGCTTATTTAACATTGATTCACCTTCAATAATGGGTATAATCAATGTAACTCCTGATTCATTTTATGCCAGTAGCCGAATTCAATCTGAAAATGAGCTTTTGGATAAAGCAGGCAAAATGATAGAAGATGGAGCAAAGATATTAGATATCGGAGCAGTTTCTACCCGGCCGGGTTCAGTACCTCCTCCAGAAGAAGAGGAGACAGATCGTTTATTGACTGTTTTGGGGACATTGCGGCAACATTTTCCAGATGTTATTATTTCAGTAGACACTTTCAGATCTAAGGTCGCCCGGCCTGCATTGAAAGCAGGGGCTCAGATTATTAATGATATAAGTGCAGGAAATTCGGATCCTGAAATCCTGAAAGTATGCGCAGAATTTACAGCTCCATATATTGTCATGCATATGCAGGGCGTGCCTTTGACAATGCAATCAAATCCCCGGTATGATAATGTAGTAGAAGAAGTTTTTGACTTTATTTCTGCAAAGATTCAACAATGCATTGCTGCAGGAATTAATGATATCTGGATAGATCCGGGATTTGGTTTTGGAAAAACTTTGGATCACAATTATTCACTTTTGAATCATCTTGGAGTTTTTAAAATCCACAAGCGTCCAATTGTTGTTGGTTTGAGCAGAAAAGGAATGATTTACCGATTGCTTCAAATAAAGCCTGAAGATTCATTATCAGCTACTTCTGCATTACATTTGCAGGCATTAATGAATGGCGCCGGAATCCTTAGAGTTCATGATGCCAGGGAAGCAGTGCACATGGTCAAATTATATCATAAACTTAAGGAGAATACATTCGTCAAATAATCAGCTCAAGGCAGAGAAAATGACCCTATTATGGGTTGTTTCCTTAACAAGGCATTAATTTGAGTGTTACACTATAATATAAATGAATTAATTCAGCTTATTGAAAAGCATATAAATTACACTGGAAACAAAAGAGACATATCAGCCCGAGAAGCCCGGGAAAGGAAAGCGGAGAAGTAATCTGCCGGGAAAAATCATTAAGATTTTTGCCGGGATACTTGTGACCCTTACTTTCCTGATGATCATCTTTTATTTCCTGGTTCAGGTTCCATCTGTTCAACGCTGGGGAGTCAATAAACTGACTGCTTATTTTGAAGAGCAATGGGGAGCTAATGTAAAAATTGATGGGTTCAGACTCGGCTTCACAGAAATGCTTGCCATCGAGGGTTTACTAATGGAGACTCCTCAAGGGGATACCCTCATAGCCATTGGAGAATTACGCTGTAGCTTCAATGCTCACTTGATGAGTCTGGTCATGAGCAGGCTGGACCTTAGCAGCCTTTATTTAAAGGATGTCTATGTAAATATGATTCGGGAGGATGGAGTTTATAATTATCAGTTCATTGTAGATTATTTTAAGACGGGCGGTAGTGATGGCGGCAAAAAACCATTCAGATTAAAGCTGGAAGAAGTTTCACTGGTCAATGTAAATTTTCTCATGGACCAGAAAGATAAAGGTTTCAAAATGCGTAGCTCCATACCTGCTGGAACTATGCAACTCAATGACATGTCCCTTCCTGATGCTGTATTTGATTTTTCATCCATTTGGATCAACAAGCCTGAAATTGAAATCAGTATTTCTGAAGATACCCGCGAAATTATTACCCAGGAGGATATTGTTGAGGTTATTGAGGATGCGCTTGAATCAGATACAATTGAAGATCCCGATTTTAAAATTCTTGCAGAAATGTTCCTCCTGGATGGTGGGAATTTCAGGATGTATAACAATACAACTTATGAATTTGAAGATAGCCAAAAGGATGCATTTGATGATAACTACATTGATTTAAATGATATCTATATTGAACTGGAATCAGTGTCAGTAGCTGAAGTAGATGTGGCCGCAGAAATCTGCCTGATTAAGTTCAAAACTGCATCAGGTTGGGAACTGAGTAGATTGCAGGCTGGCCAGTTCCGTATGAATGCCCAGATGATCCAATTAGAGCAATTCGATCTGCAGACCCCCACTTCCCATTTGAAAGATGCTTTGACATTTCGATTCAGATCATTTTCGGATTTTAGTGAATTTGAGGATAAAATCATGATGGATGCCCGGCTCAATGAATCATATCTGAGTATGCAAGACTTATTTTACTTCGCTCCACAACTCAAGAACAATCGTTTTTTCATCAATCACAACAAAGATAAAATTGTGCTGTCGGGAAGAGTTAAGGGTAGAGTAAATAATCTGAGAGGAGAAGATTTATTGATTACTCTGCCCGGCAATACTACTTTTAGTGGTGAATTTTCAGGGAGGGATTTCTCCACTCCAAATGAGACAATTCTGAATATTGAAATAGAAGATTTGAATACTAATATACAAAGTATCAAACAGTTGATTCCCGGACTGAGCCTTCCAGAAAATTTTAATAAACTAGGCAGAATACGATTTAGTGGCCGATTCGACGGTTTCTATGAAGATTTTGTAACTTTTGGCACATTGCAGACTGATCTGGGTCAAATCAAAACAGATATTCAAATGAATATTGTTGAGGGTACCAGTAAAGCTACTTACAGAGGTAAGCTCGAAGCAAATAATTTCAACCTCTCAAAGTGGATCGACAATGATGAATTTGGCCGGATTTCTTTTAAAGCGGAGGTGAAAAATGGTACCGGATTGACACTGGAGACTGTCAATGCAAACATGGTAGCAAGCGTTTCATCACTAGTTTTCAGAAAGTACGAATATAAAAATATCCAATTTATCGGTTCACTAAAAAGGAATCTCATATCCGGAAAACTGAATGTGAAAGATGAAAATATGGACTTTACATTTGATGGAACAATTGATTATCTGAGTGAATATCCTGAATTTGATTTTGTTTCAGAAATTAATAATCTTGATTTGTTCGCTCTCAACCTTGTAAACAAACCCTTGACTGTCAGTGGTGATATTAAGTCAAATATAAAAATTCGGGACATTTCAAGCATGCATGGAACGGCATCTCTAAAGGATGTCGTAATTTCCGGTGGTGAAAAATCATTCACGGTTATTGACTCACTAAATATAATTGCCAGTTTTATTGATCAGCCATATAAGACTTTTGAACTCTATTCTGATATTCTTGATCTGAGCTTGCTGGGCCAATATGATTTTACATCTATTTATCCGGCAATTACCAACATCCTGGTAAGAAAGCACCCAAATTTTTCTACTTTATTGGGTATTCAGGATGAAAATGCAAATATTCAATCCAATGACTTTGCGTTTGATCTGCACTTAAAGGATAGTCGAAATTTGCTTGAAAATTTCAATATTCCTATTGGCCGAATTCGTGATTTTAAGTTTAATGGCAATTTTACTAATCAGCTTAACTCTTCATTTCAATATGAGATCAATCAATTGGTATTGCCTTCCTTTACAATGGAAAATGTACAGATTGACAGCTTACTTTTGGTAGCTTATGGAAATGACAATAGCAGTGATTTAATTTTTAATTTCCGGCATGGCTTGATTGCGGGGGTAGAAATTGTTCCATTAGACGGAAATATCACATTGAACAATGATACCCTGGCCTTCAATTTTGGATCAGCATCCATTATGAAGTCATTTGAAAATCTTGACATCAATGGCAAATTTTTTATGGTGGATGATAAATACCATGTCTCATTTGACTTCCTTGAATTTGAAGCTTTGAATAATCGGTGGAAGATTGCAGAAAAGAATTTTATTCAATTCTCAGACAGTTCAATTTATACCAGGAATCTGAGATTTTCCAATGGAGATGGAATGATTGATATTTCATCAACAGGTAATTTTGGGGCTTTGATCCAGGGCAATGACATTGACATTGCAATTTTCAATAAGAGTCTTGAGAATACAGGGCTAAAGCTCATCGGAGATGCATCATTCAAAGCAGAAATAGACAATATAAAGACAATGGAAGGGCTGAGGATTGAAACAGGAATCAGACACTTCGGACTGAATGACTTATTGTTAGGAAAGCTGAATGCTAATGCTACTATGAATGACACCAAAAGCAATCTGATTTTAATGCTGAAATAGGAGATATTGAGAAGACCCTGCATCTGAATGGATATTATGTATTGCCGGGATCAGATATGGCGGGCAAAAAGTACATCTATGAAATGGAAGCGGAATTCGACCATTTCCCTCTTAAAGTTTCTGAATTCTTCCTGAATGATCTGATCAAGGATACCGAAGGAACCGTTTTGGGCAAATTTACAATGAAAGGTGATAGTTTACTGAGAGAAGTGGGAGGTGAGATCAGAATTGTGAACGCAGCAAGCAGATTGGCATTTTTAGGTACCAGGTACACTATTGATGATGCGGTGGTCAAAATAAATAACACTTTCATAGATCTTGATAGTATTATTCTCGGCGACGATTTAAATAACAAGGCATTACTGAGAGGGGGGATGTCCCACTCCTTGTTTGATGATATACGCATGAACCTGCGAATTTCTTCCCCAATGTTCCAGGTGTTGAATTTACAAAAAGGAGAAAATGATTTGTTTTATGGCAAGGCACAAGGCAAAATAGACGTTCAGATCGGTGGAAGTTTTGAAGAAACAGATATCACTGTTGTTGCAGAGACAGGACCGAATTCAGTTATTTCCATTCCTCTGAGTTCTGCCAAAGAAGCACAGGAACAAAATTTTATTGTTTTTATTAATAGAGAAGATGGCACACAAGAGAATAACAAAGTTGCCTCTTTGAAAGGACTCAGTCTGCTCATGAATGTAGCCATCACACCAGATGCTGAGCTCCAATTGATATTCGATGAGCGAACAGGCGATATCATTAAGGGCTCAGGCAGAGGTAATATAGTTATGGAATTGCCCCGAAATGGAGACTTTCAGATGAATGGGGAATTTGAAATTGAGAAGGGAGAATATCCTTTCAAAGCACTGGTGGTTCTGGACAAAGCATTTTCCGTAAAGAGAGGTGGTACTATTATTTGGTATGGCGATCCATTGAATGCTTATATTGACCTTGAAGCTGAATACAAAGGTCTGCGGACCTCGCCTTATAACTTTATATCTGATTATATAAGAGGAGACGAGAACATAACCAAAGAAGCAAAGAAACCTACAGATGTGGATCTTGCTTTGAAGCTTACCGGTCCATTATTACAGCCAGCCATACAATTTGATATTCAGTTTCCGACTTTGGTGGGTGAACTGAAAAATTATGCAGACAATAAACTTCGCACCATATCCGCCGATCCAAATGAGTTGAATCGGGTGGCCATTGGTTTATTAGCTTTCAGAGGATTCTTACCTCAGGCAAGTGACCTGCTCTCTACTTCTGCGATATCAAGTACCCTGAGCAGTACTTTGACAGAATGGGTGACGAACCAAATGCGTGTCTATGTGAATGAATATTTGCTGGATACGCTGAGTCGTAATTCATTCATTTCAGGTCTTGATTTGGACTTTGGTTTAATTCTGAATCCTGATTTTGCTGACAGAGATCTTCAGGAGCTGCCGGGATTAGGTCAGTCCCAGTTTTTTATTCGTCCAAGATTCCAGCTCTTTGATGATAGGGTTCTGGTAGATTTTGGTTTGAATACAATTGGAAATCTGGACTCTGAAACAGGAGGTGGTTTTGGGGGTGATATTAATGTAGAATACGCTTTTGGTTTGGCCAGAAGATTAAGGCTGCGGTTTTACAGTCAGGATCAGCCGGCAGTATTTGGAAGGAGGACTATGTTTGGTACAGGACTTGTGTACAGACGAGAGTACGATACCTTTAGTGATATATTCCGCTTCAGGAGAAAAACTTATACACCTGCACCTGCTACAATTAAAACTGAGGAAGACCCCGATGTGTCAGGAGACAAATAGTCGTTCAGGACAACTAGCTTAAATTTAAATGTTGTAAAGAGGTAATTCAATGAAAAAGGTCGTCCCTTCATCTTCCTCACTTTCAAACCAAATTTTTCCCTGATGAGATTCTATGATTTGTTTTGAAATGGCTAATCCCAATCCGAATGATTGTTCTCCTGATGTACCACTTCTCTTTGCTTCTGTGAATAAATCAAATATCTGGTGCTTGATTTCTTCAGGAATACCTATTCCCTGGTCTTTAATTTTACATATTGCTGTTTGTCCGGATTTTTTGAGTGAGATCTGAATCTCTGAATTCTCAGGACTGAACTTGATAGCATTCGCTATGAGATTATTAAACACCCTCCATAGTTTTTCTCTATTGGCAATGCAAAATGCCGGCTCAGTTTCAAGACAATTTTTGATTTTTCTCTGAAGCTTTGAAATTCAATAATTCTATACTATTCTGCAAAACGGATGAGATGTCCAAATCTTCCTTTTTGATGTTTTCAAATGAAGTATTAAGATGCAGAAGATCATTAATAAACTCAAGAGAAGCTCTTGCAGAGCTTTGGATCATATTTACCAGTGACATTTGTTCTTCCGGAATAGCCTTGTCCATTTGAATCAATTGCGTTATTTGCACAATAGCACTTATCGGATTTCGTAAGTCATGCGCTACAATTTTCATCATTTGCGTATTTTCCTGTTGACTGTCCTGGAGGTCGAATAAGGTCTTTTGCAACTGAACTGTTTTATTCAGCATCTGAACATTGTGTTTATTCAGTTGCTCCATATTGAATTTGGACTGAATTTGGTTGCGCCTGAAGAGGAACATTATGATCAGTGACATGCATACCACCAAGATGAAAAGAATAATATATATGGTTTTCTGCCGGTTGGAAGCTCTTAGCTGAACCAGCTCATTTTCCTGGTTAATATTTTGTAAGAGCTGTTGGTAATCTATTTGTGCTTTATTAAATATGCTTTTATTTAATTGATCATTAAGTTGTTTCATTTTCAAATGATATAAATATGCATTAGATGTATCTTTTAATTCATCGGCATATTCCCATTTCAGCCTGTAATATCTATACTGATAATCAATAGTATTAAGAATTTTCAAACACGAATCTATTTCCAAAATGTCTGAATTGTACAAGTCCCATTGAGAAGTTCTTATGTACACATGTGCTCTTTTAATTTTACTTAGGCAGACATCCTGTGCATAATCCGGGTGTTGGCTGTTAAAATTTATGCTAGAGTCTAATGCTGTCAATGCTTCATTATACTTTTTTTGGTGAAGATAAATTCCCCCTAAATTACCTAGTGTAACGGATCTTGCTATATTAACAAATTCATGATAATTAGGGAAATATACTCCTACCGTATCGATATAATCTATAGTTTTATGATAATATAAAGCGGCACTATCGTACATTCCCAGCTGTTCATATCCAAAACCTATGCTGTTCAATGCATTCTGTCTGCTAGAGAAGTAATTTTTTACATTCTTTTTGTCACAATTTCCATTCTCGGCAAAATAGATATGATATTGTTGAATTCCCTGCTTGTATTTTCCCTGCTTAAATAGCAAACTGGCCAAATGTCCATGATAGTATGACTTTTGGCAAATGTCAAGATGTTCCTTTGTAAATTGATATGCTTTTTGGAAATACTGGCTGCCGAGGTGATTGTCATTTAGTGCAATCAGGATATTTCCCTTGTAATAAAGAGCGTCTACATAGTTTTCACCATAACTCTCAAGGTCATCCTTTGTTATTTCCAGTAGTGAATCAACTTTTTCCAGCGTTTCAATGTATTTCCCTTGTTTGAAATACAAAATCTGCGCCTGATAGGTCAATTTTCTTACTAAATCGCGTGTATTCGGCTGCTTAAATTGAGCATACGCGGAATCTACAAGCTGAACGGCAGCTTCAAAATGATGCTCATCTGATAGTGAATCAGCCTGTTCAAAAAATGAGTTAAAGTAATGATCGTCTGCAGAATTCGGATGTTCCTTGCAGGAAGAAATTATAAATAAAAAAGTAATTGCGAGAATTGTTAATCTGCTATACATTTAAAAGGCGCATCCGCTTGTGTTAGGAGTACACAAATGTAGTAAAATAATTATCGGAGAAGAATTAATAAAGTTTTTAAGAATTATTTTGCTTTACTTTAAATTTAAATGCTGCGGGTATTCGAATTAAATAAGGGTATTTCTTGAAAAGTTAAATATTCTTATAAGATGAATTGCAAGTTTTGAAATGCCACTGGACAATAAACCAGAGATGAGCAGAGTAATCTTTTTATAAAAAAAAAGCGCAGCAAACTGAATTGCCGCGCCTGAAATATTTTGCCAGTAGTTTGTTAGAAACGAACAATCAAGCCACCCAGGACATTAATACCATAAGTTGGATAGTTGAACCATCGTCTCCATCTGTTGGATGCTAGGTTGTTTAGATTCAGAAATAAACCGAATTTTTCCGTAAACATATAATCAGCTCCAAGGCTTACATCAAATAGGGCATTCAATGTTTCTTTCTCATTCTCAGGTGTCAGTACCGGAACTCCGCCTGTGAAATACATTTCACCTCGTAATCTTAATTTGTTACCCAATGCTCTGTACACCAGAGACAGATTAGTTTCCAGAGCTGGAATTTGCCATGCTTCTTCCTGAACTGTGGGATTGAATAAGTTATAGCCTGCGCTAAGCCCAACAGTTAAGTTTTTCTGTATGGTAGTGTGTAAATTTAGTTTTGCATACACAATGTTGACAGTGTCATAAATGACACTGAATCTGGTTGGATCGCCAACTGTAGGCAGATATAAAGCCATGTTTGTTGTAGGCTTATAACCTCCTCTCAATTCATAATTCCAGCTTCCTGCTACACCGCCAATGGCCGCATAGAAATCATCATATTTAGCATTTTGTAAAGCCGGTAGAATAGGGGCAATAAATGGATTGTAGTCAGTCAGATTTCTGAAACTGTTTTTGTAGAGATTGGCATCCCAACCTGCCTGGACTCTAAATTTACCTTCTGCCAGGTTAACAGCGACCTGAAGATCCGGAAGAAAGAAAAATTCATCATTGTGAGATGCAATTCTGATAGCCCCTTTCGCGCTAAACATCTCGCCTATATAAGCCGCGCTGGGAATGAAGAAAAAGTTATTCAGTCTATAGGTGGCAGTATCAGTATAGCTGCTCATATCAGTAATGATCTCAGCAGCAATAGGGTGCTTTCCCTGAAGATATTTTTTAACACCAAAATTTAACAATGTACCTGTTTCTTTGCCCGGTGTTTCCAGATCATCACGGTGGGTATAAAAATCTGCCTTACCCCAATAATTCAAGTCTGAATCTCCATTTTCAACATTGAATACTGAGAAACCAAGATCGAATGTCGTGAATCTTCTGCGTGCATACTGGGGAAGAAATGACGTATCAGCTTCATCATAACCATAGAAATAGTAATCATCCAGACTATAATTCGTTCTTGCACCGATTCCTATACCTTGTTCAAAATAGTAATTTCCTCTAAGCATAAAATCATTGTCCATAAAACGTTGATTTTCTCTTTTTTTATCGTTGGCTGAATGGTGTCTCAGGTGTGCCAGTATATTGAAATTATCGGCATCGTGGTAATAAGACCCTTCAGCATAAGGAGAAAGGGGAAAACCAATACCTGCCTTAGCGAAGCCTTTATACACAGGCGGCAATTTTTCTGAACCCATTGCAAGTGGCTTGATTGTTGGAGCTTCATATTCCATTTTGATATCAGTTTCCAGGGCATTGTATTGATATCTGTTGGAGCTGGTATCAGGCTGAGGCACCGGTGCATTGATTCTGATTTTATCAGTTTCGGCAAGTCGGGCGTCAAATGATTTTACTACTTCGACTTTCCCACCCGGCAGATCCGTTTGGGCTTGTGCTGAATTCATGTTGATCAAAGTGAAAATAGCTGCGCATGACATGGCAAAGATGGGACGCAGATTCACTCTTTGTATATTGAATATTGTGAGGGGAAGCTGATAGTTATACATCGCTTGAATGAATTTAAGGATTGAGGTTGAAATTTGAATGACAATTGGATGAGACATACCGGATCTTTTTTAAGGTGTTATTTGCCACCTGTGTTGTCAAAATCGATTTCGTCACTATTCTTCTTTGTTGTCGGTTTTTTGCTACTGTTGCTTTTTTGTTCTACTATACGCAACTTCTCTTTTGCCTCAGATACTATTTCAGGATCCTGGTCAAAATTTTCAATCACAGCTTCCAGAGCTGCCTTAGCACTGACCAGATCTCCCTGAGCTACATATACATCGGACATCAGGATCAGGGATTTCGCTACCCAGTTTGCAAAAGCAGCACTTTTTTCCAAAACCTCTCTCGCAGCTGCTTCGGCATTTTCATAATCTTTTTTCTGATAAAGGATAAAAGCAATATTATATCTGGCTTCTGCTGTTTGAATATTATCTGTCAGTTCTATTGTGGAGCGGAACTGAGGCAAAGCTTTATCATATTCCTTCTTATCGAAGTGGATTTTTCCTGTCAGAAAATGCGCCGTAGCTCTGTGTTCACTTGTAGCTTTAGGATTTTCCATAACTTTTTCCGCATAACTAAGCACGCCACTGCTGTTGTTGATTCGGGAGGCACTTCTCAAAGCACCAAGTTGTGCATCAAATTTTAAGTCCAGATTGTTAGTAGCAGATTCCAGTTTGGTGTAATAACTATATGATTTTTGGAAATCCTCCGTAAAGTTGTAGCTAATAATCGCTGCTTTTTCCACTGCTTTCAGGTAATAAGGACTTTGACCTTTTTCTACAACAATTTCATAGTCTTTTAATCCGTCAGCATATTTCTTCTGCACCAGGGGTGGTTCAGCACGATTGTAATATGCCTGCAGGAGGTGTGCCCCTTTAGGATGTTTTGATGTGTAGTGACCGTATGCTGGTATTGCACGATCATAGTTTCCATTTTCATATTGAACCTGAGCCACTCTGAATGTCAGAGAATCTTTGGTGTCTCCTGCAACTTTATATCCGGGAATTGTTTCAAGAAATTTGAAATATTCATCGGATTGGCCCATATCTACTACATATATCTCTTCCAATGCCGCCAGAGCGTCATCAGCTTCCTGCTTTGTAGGATTGTTATTAAAAACACTTTTGTAGTGCCTGATCGCTCCGTTTTTATCTCCGGCGTTATAGGAAATTAAGCCCAGTTTGATATATCCCTGATTTACCAGATTGCTTTTGTCTTTGTATTGGGTCACTAGTTTATTCAGAGCTTCTTTTGCTTTGCCAGGATTTTGATCATCTTCATAAGCATAACCCAATTCGAATAAAGCATCATCAGCATAAGATGAATTGGGTTGTTGGCTTACAAGACTTTCCAACAAATCTATTTTCTGATTCAATTTATTCTCTAAACCACTAATAATTGCCTTTTGGAATATAGCATAATCATAACCGCTGTATTTGTTTGTGATAGCCTCATTGTAATATTTGGCGGCTTCAGCATATCGGTTTCTCTTAAAATAGGCATCTCCCGCACGTAGCACTGCATCACCAAAAACGTTTTTCTTAACCAGATCGGAATTGATCTTGCTGCTATTTTTCTTTATACCATCAATGGTCTTTTCGAAGTAGGTCAGGGAAGTGGAGAAGTCATCCTGCTTCAGATAGTTGTAGCCCTGCGCATAATTTGCCAGGTGAATCAGACTTGCATCCGGAATTCCGGATATACTTTTTTCCTGATTCAAAAAGCTGTTGAATTCAGTGATACTTAATTTATAATCTTTTCTTTGGTGATAAATTTCAGCTTTCCAAAAAGTCGCCATGGTCTTAATTTTCGCGTCCACCGGATGCTTAAGTGATTTGTCAAATGACAGCAGAGCCTGATCATGTTGCTTATCATTGTATAATTGTAATCCGCGATTGAATGTTACTTTCTGATATGCTTCTTTAATCCCGGGACTCATTTCCTTCAAAGACTCAATTACTTTTATTGCATTTTCATAGTCCTTTGTTTTTTCCAGCACATCCGCTATCAAGTCCTGGGCTTCGGAATAATTTTTGGAAGTAGTAGGCACTTTGAGCAGCGTCTCGATAGCTTCTTTATCTGCATTTAATTCAACAGATAGTTTTGCATACTGAAACATTGCATCTTCGCTTATTTCAGGAACGAATTTCATATTCGCAGCTTTTGAAAAAGCAGTTCTTGCTAAAGCTCTTTCTCCTGTCTTGGTATAAGACATTCCCAGGTAATAATTGCTTTGCTGACCTATCTGATCATCCGCACCTGCAGATCTCCTGAAGTATTCAATGGCCTTCTCGTATGATTTTGCATGATAATTTACATATCCGACTGTGTAAAGTTCGCCATCCTTCATTGAGTTTGATTTAGATGCATACTCATTCAGATAAGGTAATGCTTTTTCATATTCACCTTTTTCAAAGTATGCCATACCTACCATCTGGCCGATCTCCACTTTTTTCTGAACTTCAGTTTCCTGAAGAGCTTGCTCACCATATGTGATCACTTCATCAAATTCTTTTTGTGAAAAATGAATCTGAACAATATAATATGGGACTTGAACTCTATACTTTCTTGTTCCTGAAGCTATTTTGAATCCGTCTATTGCATCTTTATAATTATTAAGGAAGAAAGAAGACATCCCGTAATAATAATTGGAAGGGAAGTAGTATTCATTTTTCACATTTCTAAGAGATCCAAATGCAGTCTTCGCCTGTGAAAATTTCTTCTTGACAAACATCGCATATCCCTGCTTGAATTTAGCTTCTCCGTATTGCTCTTCCGTTATTCCACTTCGGTCCATCATACCAAAATACTCAGCTGCTTCATCATATTTTTTGGCGGCATAAGCATAGTTGCCCAATTCAAATAAAGCTTTGGATGCCAGTGGATTACCTTTGTTTTCTCTCACAAAGTCAAGCACAAGCTTTTCTGCTTCTTCCTGCTCGAGATGCAATGCACTCAAGGCATACATCAGGTCTGACTGCGTTTTCAATACTTCCGTCTGATGGTCAGCAGGCGTATTGATTGTTTTGGATGCTTTGCTGAAGGATTCCATCGCCAACCCATAAACAGATTTGTCGTACAAGTCTGATCCGGTTTTAAAGTGTACCTGAGCTTCCTGATATATGGAAGTTTTTTGCGCTGAAATCGCTGATACTAAAAATATCAGCAGCAATGCTGTGAAGGTGATTTGTTTCAAGGTCATTGGATATTCGTAATATTGGATAAATCAATCATTAATGAAGCATAAGAATGCATATTATTCATCATGCAAAAGTAGGTAATATATTAAATAAAATTATAATAAGATACTATAATTGTCGGAATAATTTTTACAAGAGCTTGTAACTATGGCAGCATATATACCTGTATTAGTATTGTATTTGCAGAACATAGACAAAACGAGTTTTATATTCATAAAGTGTACCATATGTATGGAATTTTCTTTTGGATTATTTCTGAACGCAGATTTCTGAGTCGACGACATTTAACTGATGGGCTGTGGATGGAAAATAAATCGAAAAGGTTTGCATTTATACCTTAATTTCGTTGGTTCATTTAACAAGCTGCAGCTCTATGAGTATTGAGAAGGCGTTTTTATTTTTAGTGTTGGTGATGGGAGGGGGATTGCTCTCATTGTTAATACGTAAAAACAATATAAAATTTTTGAAACTGCTTCTGGCGTTTACGGGAGCTTATATCATGGGTGTTATATTTCTCCATCTAGCACCTGAGGTATATGCAGGTGGTAATGGCAATGCAGGATATTTTGTTTTGATTGGATTCTTCCTCCAATTGCTTTTGGAGCATTTATCAAAGGGAGTGGAACACGGCCATATCCATCTCCACGAGGGCCAAAAGAAGAATACTTATGCGATGCAGGTTTTGATCGGTCTTTGCCTTCACTCATTTTTGGAAGGCATGCCACTGTCGGCAGGATTTGAAGAAATGGGACATAATCACCACCACGGTGATGCAGGTCACGAACATGGTGAAGGATTGTTAGGTTCAGCTCATTTATTTTGGGGAATTGTAGCTCATCATGTACCTGCAGCCTTTGCTCTGGGAGCATTGTTTTTGGCTGCCGGATACAGCAAGCGTTTTATTTTTCTTGGGATTTTCACTTTTGCAGCTATGACCCCCGCAGGAGCATGGAGTGCTGGCTTATTTACATGGACGGAAACAGGGTTTACAGCCCTGATAGCTATTGTTTTAGGTGCTTTCCTTCACATAGCGACTACAATTTTATTTGAGTCAGATGACGCTACACATCACAGAATTTCATTTAAGAAATTGATCGCAGTTATTCTTGGAATTGGAATTGCTCTGCTTAGTACTTTATTGTGATAGATTGTTCATTTTGACCATGAAGAATCTTACAATTTAAAAAATTTTTGGATCAATCTGTGTACTCAATAAATCATCCAATGTTTCTCTCCTGCGGATCAGATGTGCTGAGCCATCCATTATCAACACCTCAGCAGGTCTGCATCTGGAATTATAATTGGATGACATCATGTAACAATAAGCCCCGGCATTTTTAAAACAAAGAATATCTTTTTCGCGCACTTCGGATATCTTTCTGTCATATGCAAAAGTATCCGTCTCACAGATATAGCCAACAACATTATAAATTCTAGGCTGGCCTTCCGGATTAGAGACATTTACTATTTCGTGATAAGCATCATAAAACATTGGTCTGATCAAATGATTGAATCCGCTGTCAACCCCCGCAAATAAAGTAGAAGTTGTTTGCTTGACAAGATTTGTACTCACTAAAAAATATCCTGCTTCACTCACCAAAAATTTACCGGGTTCGAACATTAGCGTCAGATCTTTGCCGCTCCTTTGACAGTAATCATTAAACTTTTTGAAAATACCTTGCCAAATGCCGCAATATCAGTTTCATAATCTTCCGGCTTGTATTTTACTTTGAATCCACTTCCAAAGTCGATATACTTTAATTCATCAAACATGTCGGCCACATTGAACAGGATTTCTGCAGCTCTGGAGAATATTTCCACATCAAGAATATCTGATCCGGTATGCATATGTACACCTTCAATCCTGATCTTCAATGTTTTTACCAATCTCGCGATTAACGGCAATTGATGAATAGAAATGCCAAATTTGCTGTCAATGTGACCAACAGAAATTTTTTCATGACCACCTGCCATTAAGTGAGGATTAATTCTGATGCAAATTGCCTGATCAGGATGATACATTCCCATATACTCCAATGCTTCCAGATCATCAATATTGAGCTTGACTCCCAGGCGCATGCCTTCTTCGATTTCTTCTATAGCAACACAATTAGGAGTAAAAATAATGTCATCAGGAGCAAATCCTGCCAATAGACCCAGCTTTACTTCATTGATTGACACTGCGTCCAGTCCGGCTCCCAATGATTTAACATATCTAAGGATGCTCAGATTTGACAATGCCTTACATGCATAATGGACCTCTAGTTTTGGGACTTTAAATGCAGAAACCAGCTTATTATATTGATTTGCAATCTTTTCTGTATCATACACAAAAAGAGGCAAGCCATAATCCTCGGCAAGCTTTTTCACTTCTATTCTTCCAATTTGATATTCATGATCAGTTAAGTCCACTGTGTTTTAATTTAGGCCACAAAAGTAAAGTATTCTGGTTTATTTATTTGACTAGATTGAACCAGGTTTGTTACGGGAAAACTTCAGGAGCTACTTTTAACTTCTTTCAATATAAATCCACAGACCGGGTGATGTCTTTCCGCGCCTGCGCCTTGAAAGGTGATGTTTTTTCAGGGGACAAGCCCTGAAAAGTGATGTCTTGTGTCTTTTTTCAGCTTCGCTTCAAAAGGCGCAAGGTGATGAAAGAGTTTTGTAGTTTGATCTCGAAATAAAGGGCGAATCGTGATTCGCCCCTGCAAATTATTCTAAACCAGCATCCATTTTGGTGTGGGTGCCGTAGCTGGAAGCAACGGAAAGCAGACAGTGAGTGTAGGCGTTTTTTATCGAGGCTCGAACCTTCTTCCCGGCTGTTCAACTCATAATTCATAGTTCATAACTCGTAACTAATCACCGGCTGTTCCATCTCATCTCTTATATCTCATCTCTAATGATCATGTCCCGAATGATCCGTATGATCATCCTCTTTTTGACTCTTCATCAATTTGTATCTCAGTCCAATATATCCCACGGCTCCCTGTGTCGGCCCCCATACAGTACTCACATCAAAGTAAGGTCCGAACGGATCCTGATATCCTCTTATTGGGAAACGTTGAATTACATTGAACACATTCTCCACACCTCCGTAAACAGAGAAATTACCTTTAGTATAGGTGGCTTGTAAATTCATCGTCCAATAGCTGATTGGTGGGCTTACTGTCCTGAATTGTTCCGGAACATCAGATTCTGAAGGCACTTTCATTGGCCCATTCCAGTGCGCATTCAAATCAAAGAATACCGGAAAATTCAGCGGTCTGATAGAAAGGGTTTGAGTGATTCTATGCTTTTGTATGAATGGCAGTGTCCTTTTTACTTCATTTTCCAATGCGTAAACGTCCAGGTAGTTATAAATGAATTTATACTCCAGCCAGGAATCGTATTCTACTTTTACATCCAGTTGGTTGCTCAGCCCTTGAGAGAAATTAGCCTTATTGGAAATAAGAACCTGTGTCGGATCAGAGTCGAAATCAGGAAAACCTGATTCTCAAAATGAGTCCAATAAAGATCGCCGCCCAGATTCAAATTCCAATCTCCCCATTGTTTTGCAAAGTTTAAGCTAACTCCGGTATTCCAGGATTGTTCGGCACGGGGAGTTTGTTCAAAAACCACATTGCGGTTACTTGCGATAATAGTCGGATATTCTGAAAATATCCGAACCGCTCTCACTCCACGCCCTCCGGAAAGTCGCAAAGTCCATTCCGGATTGATAAGATATTTAACAAGCACCCTTGGGGTAGGAATCCATTCATTTCCATTGAACCTGTCCACCCTTAAACCGGTGATCATTGAAATACGGTTATCCCATAGATTGAGTGTGTTTTCAGCAAATATTCCGGGAATATAGTCAGCGATATGATATAATCCCGCGAAGTTTCTTTGGTCGCTCTCTTTGCTCCACTGAATTCTTTCTTCAGAATGAAGATGACGATAGGAGAGTCCTGCTTTAAATAAATTCTCTTTACCCCACATTGATTCAAATTGCAAATTGACCCAACCGTGCCACATTTTGGCATTATATTGCATTAAACCAAACCAGCTTTCCTGATTATGCAGTTGCAAGAATCCATAAGCGCCAATTCCCTGCCTGGTATTCCAGCGATAATAGTGCTTAGACAAGATGGATGGTTGGCTCAATTCGATATTCTGCCCATATGATAGTCTGGTACCTGCGTGCAGTTCAGGCTTATATCCCATCATGCCACCTGTCCTTTTTTCTCTGGTAAATAGAAATGTGCTCAGCGTGCTATAGCCTTTCTCCCGCACATCTCCTGTTTCCAGTGTTTGATACATGCTGAAGCGATTAATCTGAGCCATATCCATGAATCCATCGCCGTCAATATCCTGTCTGTGATTGGGTGTCACAAAATGTATACCCTGAGTGAATTTAAAAGGGCCTTGCTGGAAAGAAATATTGGCATTCAATTGCATTTCACCCATCGTATTGAGGTAAGAGTTGAATAAAACTGCTTCACTATTGGCATATTTCTTCAACATAATATTGATCTGACCCGTTAATGCCTCGGATCCCTGTAATACTGATGTGGTTCCTTTGGCTACCATAATTTGATCCACAAAAGTACCACTGAGATGGCCCAGACCATAAGTGAATGCATTTCCCATCAACATAGGCATACCATCAATCATTAATTGATTGTACACACCGGAAAATCCGAGCAATCGCAGTTCCTTGGTGTTCGTGAGGACATTGGTGGTATTTACCTGAACACTTCCCTGGGTATTGAAACAGCCTGCCAGATCACAACAGGCATCCTTCGTCAATTCCAGCTGATTGATCGTTTCGATTTTTGCTATTCCTTTGTCAATTCCTGTACCAACACCTCTGGCAGTAACCTGAAGTTCTGAGAGTGCAGCACCTTCTTTCAGTGCGATATCAAAATGACCTGGTTCCATCAAATATGTCGTATCGGATACATACCCTACATAAGTTACTATTAAACTTCCCGGTTTAAATGTCTGAAGTGACATGCTGAAATGTCCGTCATTATCTGTTACTGCGGTGAGATTCTGATTTACCAGATAAACAGTTGCCCCAACCAATTTTTCATTATTTGTGCCAGAAATATGTCCATCAATCGTCAACTGACTATAATTAAGATTTACCAGTATTAACTGGATTCCAATAAAGTAAAACCATTTTTTCATCGTGGATGAAATTTAGAATGTTAAGTAAAAAGAGATTGCCGTTGAAAGCAATTTTTTCAAACCAATTCTAAACAGGGGGGATGCCAAATGTAAGATGTGAACTGATCAGTCGGATCAGCCCTATAAATATGAGGTTTTTCAGAAATCACTTGTTTGATTACCAATTCATAAAATCCGTATGTAACAACCCACAAATGGGCTGTATGCTGGCAGGAAAATGGATTGCAGGGATGATTGTCTTCTGAAGAATTCTCTTTTTCAGATGCATTTGAGTCGTCGTGTGAATGGGAACAACTTGAAGAGCAAAATAAATGTTCTTCAGACTTCTCAGTTCTGGATAAGCAGCAATGCCAATCCGCATTTCCGGAAATCAACAAACAGAATGAAGGAACCAGGCTGGTGCAGGATATAAATATTGCCAATATGAGTGCCTGAATCTTCAAATGTTATTGCTTAGTACCTCCATTTAATATGAGATAATACTTGTTTACCAGTTTCAGTTCCAATTTTGTGTCCCTCAAGGCAAGATTTCCGATAATTACTTCCTGCATACATTCTTGAAAGCGCACTTTCTTTAGCAGCCTGATGGAATGATTGAAAGTTCCTTGGAGTTCCGTTAAAATCAGAACGATTCTCATGACAACGATCTGTAAAAGCAAATTCCTTGCCAAAAGTGTTTTCTAAAACTTCTGCAGCAGCACCGGCAAGCACTGCGTGCTCGGTAGTATATTCAGGACCGGATAAGCTATTTAACTTTGCTGTAAAGGCAGGATTGATGTGTTCACGTATATAATCAGCCGGAGTTTTTGCATTAAACCTATATTTCGATTGCCAGCATACGATGGCCGCATCATGCAATGCAAGACCCACTTTGACCATACTTTCAAGTCCTGAGGAAAGATTAGCATTCGTATTTTCAAGTATTTGTGTATTAATAGCCATCCAACGGCCCGCAGTCCCCATGGTCTGACCCGGTGAGGCATCGTTCCAGAATTCTGCCATATGCAGTTGATCATCGCTTAATTGACCAAAGAAAGAAGCTACTTCGTTTGCTTCCTGATAGTAAGAGGATCCAGTTTCTGTGCTATATGCATTAGGATCTAGAGGCGTGATGCTGGATTTCCTGGAGGCCAGGGTGTTGACATTATGCCAATCAGGTAAAATAGCAGCCTGGAAGGCGGGTGCTGCCGGTTTCCAGTAAGCTTCACCAACCGGGCTCACATAATTTGCATCATATATATTGACATAACGTTGATGTGCAATGGCGTCCTGGCTTTCCAATGCGATGACAGCGGCTGCTACATCTCTGCCATACTGTCTGCTTCTGGAGGCAGTGGCGGCATCTGTTTCTCCTGAAAACTGATTAAAATGCTCATTTTCCATTTGGATTATGGATTCCAAAGTTTGTGCGGGTACATTTTGGAACATCTGGATTGCCGTCTCTGCGATCGCGGAATTTACAGCGATTCCCCAATGATAAGTCTTATTGTTATCTGTAACTGGCACCTGGAGTCCTTCTATCTGGCCACTTAGAGATCTTTTCTCTGGCATACCCGGAACACCGGCTTCATATGCAGCTATAGAAATGAATGCCCAGTCGCGAGCTGCAATTGGAGTCACATGACCCTCAGCATTTCTGATCACATTATTGATAACTCCTGTCCAGCTCACCAGTTGTTGAGCACTGTATTGTTGAGTCGTGTTCGGAGATAAAAGAGTTTCCTTTTTGCAAGAAGATAGAATACTTATAAGAACAAGAGCTAGTAGTAGGGGATACTGCTTCATAGTTTTAGTTCATTAGCTTGGATAAAGTGCAAATGTAGAATTAACTAGAGATATTTAATAATTTCTTATACGAGTTTTATATAAAAATGATAGTGAATTGTGCATTTAATTGATTTAAGATACACATATGCTGATTAAAACGCTTTGGGCATCCCCGCGGAACAGCCGGCTATTAGCTTTTGGTCTCTGGCTTTTGGCGAACAGCCAAACAAGAGGCATTGGCTGATTAATTTGAGAAACTTTTAGGTAAAAAACAACAGCTTCTTCCCGGCTATTTCTCCTAGCTTTAAGCTTGAATTTTTGCACATCGTTATTTTTCGGCTGTTTGCTAATGGGCCAATAGCCAACAGCTAAAAGCTAACATTCCACCTTTTTCCCTCTCCAGCAAAACATATTTCGTAATTTTGCATTCCAATGTGTTTAATTTATTGATGAAATGAGTAAGAAAGGAAGAGTGCTGGTGGCGATGAGCGGAGGAATCGATAGTACGGTTACTGCAATGATGCTGCATGAAGAAGGCTATGAAGTGGTCGGAGTCACAATGAAAACGTGGGATTATGCCAATTCAGGAGGAAATAAAAAAGAAACAGGATGTTGCAGCCTTGATTCTATCAATGATGCCCGTCAGGTGGCAGTTGACAGAGGATTCCATCATTTTATAGTGGACATCAGGGACGAATTTGGTGATTATGTTATTGACAATTTTGTAGATGAATATATGGCTGGCCGGACTCCAAATCCCTGCGTGCTTTGCAATACGCATATCAAGTGGAGTTCTCTTCTCAGAAGGGCCGACCAACTCGATTGCGAGTTTATAGCCACAGGACATTATGGGATCATCAATCAATTAGACGGAAGATATTACATCAGTAAAAGCAAGGATCGTAAAAAAGATCAGAGTTATGTATTATGGGGTTTGAGCCAGGAATGCCTTTCACGTACTTTATTTCCACTTGGCAATTATGTAAAAGATGAGGTAAGGCAAATGGCATTTGACTGGGGTTATGCTGATCTTTCAAAAAAGGCAGAGAGCTATGAGATTTGTTTTGTACCTGATAATGATTATCGCGGTTTTCTGAAACGCAGAATTGAAGGTCTGGAAGAATCTGTTGCAGGTGGACTATTTGTTGATAAGTCAGGAAATATTCTTGGCCAGCATGAGGGTTATCCTTTTTACACTATTGGTCAAAGAAAGGGTTTGGGCATTGCTTTAGGTAAACCTATGTTTGTTACTGAAATTCAGCCAGATACGAACAGAGTGGTGCTTGGAGAAATAGATGATCTCATCCGCAATGGCATGAGTGTCTATAAAGTCAATCCTATGAAATATGCTGCCATTCCTGAAATGGATGATTGCGTAACTGCCATCCGTTATAATGATCCCGGAACCTTGAGTGCAGTAAAGACCCTGGAAAATGGACAGGTATCAGTTGAATTTCTGGCTAATGTGAGGGGAGTAGCACCAGGACAATCAGCAGTATTTTATGAAGGAGATGATGTAATGGGGGGAGGAATTATTCATAAAAGCTACCTGGATGATGCGTTATAATATTCTGTCCATATTGGCTTTGTTTATATTGATTTTCTCTGCTTGTGAAAAGCAATCTGATCCTGATGATTTTTCAGTGGAATACTTATATGAATATTTTCCGGTCCATACTGGAGCAGGAATCACCTACCGGGTGGATTCTATGTTATTCAAGCGTGGTATTTCAGGGCTTGAGATCGATACACTGTCCTTTGCAATGGAGACTGCTCTTATTGATTCAGTTGATTTACCTAATGGTTTGTCTTATGTGTGGGAGAAAAAGTACCAATCGCTGGAGGAACCTTTCGATGTGCATTATCAGATTACATCCAGAGTGATTTCTGACAACAGAGCAATCGTTCAGGAAGATAATTTGTCGTTTATCTCTCTTGTATTTCCTCCGAATGAGCAAAATAGATGGAATGGGCTGAACCTATTCAATGAAGACAGCGTGCTCTTTACAATTCTTGGAGAAAGCATCCGACCATTTAAAGACTGGAATCAATTCAGAATACTTGAGACTGATGGCGTTTATACCTACGGAGACACTGCATTTGAAAATGTAATTACTGTACTTCAAACTGATACAGAGAATGCCATTGAGAAAAGATATTCTATTGAAAGATTTGCCAAAGGTTATGGATTGATTTACAAAGAGATGTGGATTTTGGATACACAGAATATTTCGGATCTGCCTGGGAACAAAAAGCTGAAAGAGGATTTATTTTAAAACAATCCTACATTCGCAAGCGCTGATGGAAGAGTCATTTGTGATCGTCGGCAAAATCCTGAAAGTTCATGGCGTAAAAGGTGAAATGAAATGCAGTATCATCCAGGCTGCAGAAAAGGATGTCATGAAACAGCCTTACTTGCTGTTGCTCCACAATCGTCAGAAAATCCCTTATTTCATCGAATATATCCGGGGGCCGGTACCGCTATTCTCAAACTGGAGGAAATCAATTCTCCCGAAGAAGCGAGATTACATATTAATAAAGACATTTTCCTCAAATCATCTCAACTGACAAAAGGTACAGAAAAGCGGGTATTACAAGCAGATACCACTGCATTCAGTTTTCTGGAAGGTTATGCTATACTGGATGAAAACCTGGGTAATTTGGGAACAATTACAGAAATCCTTTCACTTCCTATGCAGCAAATGGCTGTAATTGATTATGGAAGCAAAGAGATCTTACTGCCTCTGCATGAACAGTTTGTACTCAGCATTGATCGTAAAGCAAAGGTAATGCATACCTCGATTCCTGATGGTTTGCTGGATCTGTAATTATAGCAAATTTCGAGGCTGTTCTCGTTGCCTGGTGATGTCTTTCTTTAGCTACGCTTTGAAAGGTGATGTTTTTTCATGCGATAAACCATGAAAAAGTGATGTCTCAGCAATAAATTAATTGCGATGCAGACAATTTATTGCTGAGGTGATGTGCTTCGCGAGGTATTTTAAGAGGATATTACCTTGAGCTTTCGGAATGAAGTTTCTTCCCGGCTGTTCAACTGGCTGTTAACTAAACTCTTAAACTCCTCAACTTCTACACTTACTGGCCGTATCCGATTAACCGATTAACCGATTAACCGATTAAACAGGCTCTTCCTTTAGATATCTACATTTGCATACTTAGCATTTGCCTCGATGAAAGCTCTCCTTGGTGGAACTTCGTCTCCCATCAACATGGAGAAGATACGATCAGCTTCAATGGCATCTTCAATTGTGACTTGTTTCAATATGCGGCGCTCCGGATCCATTGTAGTATCCCAAAGTTGCTCTGCGTTCATTTCACCAAGACCTTTATATCGCTGCGTTTTGATATTGTCGTCTTTACCACCTTTCGATATGGATTGAATAGCAGCCTGACGTTCTGTTTCATCCCATGCATATATTGCAGTTGTGCCTTTTTTCACCAAGTAAAGAGGTGGATTGGCAATATAGATGTGACCATGTTCGATCAATGGCTTCATGAATCTGAAAAAGAATGTCAGGATTAATGTTGTAATGTGGCTACCGTCAACGTCGGCGTCGCACATGATGACTACTTTGTAATAGCGAAGTTTCTCTATGTTGAGAATTTTCTCACCCTCTTTTTCCTCTATGCTTACTCCGAGCGCTGTGAACATGTTTTTGATCTCTTCATTTTCGTAGATCTTGTGTTCCAGCGCTTTTTCTACATTCAGAATTTTACCTCTCAGAGGCAGGATAGCCTGAAAATTACGGTCGCGACCTTGTTTGGCTGTACCACCTGCAGAATCTCCCTCAACAAGGAATATCTCAGAATCTTCCGGACTTTTTGAGCTACAGTCGGATAGCTTACCCGGCAGACCTGATCCTGTCAGTACATTCTTACGCTGAACCATTTCCCGCGCTTTTCTTGCAGCATGTCGGGCTGTAGCAGCAATGATAATTTTGTCTACAATTCTCCTGGCTTGTTGTGGATTTTCTTCCAGATAATGTTTGAGCACTTCTCCATACATCTGGAAACTACTCCCAATACTTCGGAATTTCCCAATTCACCTTTGGTCTGACCTTTAAACTGAGGTTCAGGAACTTTAACAGATACGACTGCTGTCAATCCTTCACTGAAATCTTCTGCTGACACTGCAAAAGTGAGTTTTTTAAACATGTTATTATCCTCACCGTATTGCTTGAAAACACGTGTTACCGCTCTTCTGAAGCCGGATACGTGTGTTCCTCCGTCCCGCGTGGTGATATTATTAACAAATGAATATATGTTTTCTGAGTAGCCGGTATTGTATTGCATGGCAACTTCAACCTCGACATTAGACTCTTCATCTCTGGTCTTCACGTAGATAGGATGCTCAATCAGCTTTTGACGGGATTCATCAATATATTGAACAAATTCTCTCAAGCCACCTTCTGAATGATAAACTTCAGTTTTCGGTTCTCCTTTTTCATCTATTTGCCTTTCATCAATTAAAGTAAGGGTAAGACCTGAATTCAAATAAGCCAACTCGCGCATTCTGTGAGATAGCGTTTCAAACTTATACTCCAAAGTCTCAAAAATCTCAGGATCAGGGGTGAAACTCAACTATGGTTCCATTGGAAGTTGAAGTACCAATTTCTTCAACCTTAGATGTGGGAATACCTTGTCTGTATGTTTGCTGGAAAATTTTACCCTCCCGATGAACTTCTGCACGAAGTAAAATTGATAAGGCGTTTACACAAGAAACACCAACTCCGTGCAGACCACCGGATACCTTGTAGGTGTTTTTATCAAATTTACCACCGGCATGTAGTACCGTCATTACTACTTCAAGTGCTGATTTCTGAAGCTTCTCATGCATTCCAGTGGGAATACCACGACCATTATCCGTTACTTTGATTCCATTTTCAGGAAGGATGACTACTTCGATAGTATCGCAATAGCCGGCAAGATGTTCATCTATGGAGTTGTCAATCACCTCATAAACCAAGTGGTGAAGACCTTTGTAATCTGTACTGCCAATATACATTCCGGGACGCTTACGCACAGCTTCAAGTCCTTCGAGGGCCTGAATATTACTGGCATCGTAGTTGCCATTAGGATCGTTGCTCATATATATTTTTTTGTAAATAAATCGCTTTTAAGCGGCTGCAAAAGTACGGATTTACCGCGACATATTGAAGTATTATTTAAACAAAGTTTTAGCATTTATAGTTGCCTGATTTTCAAGGTTTTTTGGAAGGATATTGAGCCATTGGAGCGAACTTCAAGTCAGCTCTGCAGACCGTGCAGAGTTGGGCCTGATGTCAGTGTGTGAGTGTCCGTCGCTGGAAGCTATGGAAAGCGGAGTGTGGGTTGCCTGAATTTGACTTTAACACCGCGACCAAATTTATCCCCAGTTGCTCAGAGTAGCTTTCAGCCACGTTCATTATAGTTCATGCCAGCTGGTAATTGTGAGTGTAGGGGTGTCCGTAGCTGAAAGCTACGGGAAGCAAGGAGCGGTGGAATGTTTTCTCGAAGCTCGTGGCTCTTAGCTTCTTCATTCAGGCTGTTCGCCAATAGCTAAAGGCCAACACTTAAAAGCCGGCTGTTCGATTAACGGTCCAGCCACTTCTTAAACACCGGCGCTTTTTCCCTGCTGATATCCTGCTCCATTTTTAAAGGGGCCTTTAAGGTAAGTGTCAATTTGGAATTTTCATGTGGCTTAATGCTGTGAATAGCGTCAATGTGTACAATGGATTGACGGTTAGCGCGATAGTATTTGCCCGGATCAACTAATTCTTCAATTTCTTCAAGCGTAGAGAAGTCGAGAACATACTTTTCACCGCTGAATGTGTAAATGTAGTTGATACTTTCTCTGACAAAACAAGCGATTTGAGAAGTGTCAATAGCTAACCATTGTTTTCTGGATTGGACTATAAATTTTTCCTTGTATTTTTTCGTTGGTGCAGATTCCTTGTTAACCAGGTTTTCCAGAAGGGATTTTAGATCTTGTGGATATTCAGATTTACTTTCGATGATTACTCTGGCTTTGTCGATGGCACGTTTAAGATCCTGTGAATCAATAGGTTTAAGCAGGTAATCTATTCCATTTACTTTAAAAGCCTGTATCGCATATTCATCATATGCAGTGGTGAAGATAACCGGACAGTTTAATTGATAGCGCTGGAAAATTTCAAAGCTGATGCCATCGCTCAGCTGAATATCGGCAAAGATAAGATCAGGCTCTGCATTCTCAAGAAACCACTTGTAAGCAGTCTTCAAGCTTGGTAAGACTTCCTTAATTTTAATGTCTGCTGAGACCTGATTGATCTTGAACTCCAGATCCTTAGCAATCAATTTTTCATCTTCGATAATAATAGCTTGCATCATAACAGTGGGATTTTGACAGTGAAAAAGGATTCAGTTTGTTCAATTATCATTGGTCTCTCACTCAGAAATTGATATAGTGACTGCATGTTTTTCAAACCTTGCTTATTCGATGTTTCTACAAAATTTTTGAGTTGTAAATTATTACGGACCTGTATCATATTGTCTTCAACAAATATTTCAATAATTAAAGGTGATTCATCATCAGCAACATTGTGTTTAATGGCATTTTCTATGAGATTTTGCAATGTTACCGGAGCAATTTTTCTATGGTGAAATTCCTCAGGAACCATAATATTTACCATAAGAGCATCTTCAAATCTGGTTTTTTGCAGTTGAATAAAACCCTGAATGAAGCTTAATTCTTCTTTAACCGAAACGGACTCATTGTCTTTGTTTTTCAATATGTAGCGGTAAACTTTACTCATTTTTTCCAGAAAATCACCTGCCATTTGCTGATCAGAGCGTATAAGACTTCCCAGTGATGTCAGTGAATTGAACAGGAAATGCGGATTGAGGTGTTGTTTAAGATTTTCATACATTACCTGAGTTTTTTCTTTTTCCAATAGTTGAGCTTTCTGTTTGAGCTCGCTCAGATTTCTCATGTTTTGAATCCTTGAGCGTACCATTGAAGCTCCAAAATATGTTACTATTCCGAAGACCATAATCAAGAACCACCAGGTATTATAAAAGTGGGTTTGTATGTATACCGGAATTGAGAGCGTTTCAGATACCCAGTCATTGTAAAGCGAAACCGCCCTAAGCTGGAATGTATAGCTTCCGGAAGGCAATTTTGTATAAACAGCTTCTGCATTATTACCTGCTAGTACCCAATCTTCATTGATTCCCTCCATTTTATATTCATATCGGAATGGAGCAATTTCTTCAGAAATTAAAATTCCAAATTTGAAATTCAGAAAATTCTGATCCGGTTTTAAATTCAGATCTTCATTTTTATAGTTGATTATTTCTTCATCAGCTATGCGGATAGTACTGATAAGGGGTTGCTGCTTACCAGGTTTAAACAAGATTTTTTCAGGAAAAAATTCAACCAATGTTCCCCGGACATTGCAAAGCACGTGTCCATTAGAGAGCGTCTTGAGGTAGTTGTAATATATTTGATTGTTGGTACTAATGGGAATACTGAAGTTAAAAAAACTTCCGTTGAGCCGGTTAAAAACACTGAACTTGTTATAGGATGCGCACCATACCTGATTATTTTCTGTTGGCATTACAGATATTAGTGTATTATTTATAAGGCCCTCATTTTCAGTCCAGTTCAAAAGAGAATCTGTATGCGGATCAAATGAATACATTCCTTGTCCATAGTAGGAAAACCACAATATCCCTTTTTTATCTACTTCAAAATTTTGAAAATAACCGCTTTTCTCAATGCTTCTGCCGAGGTTTAAGGACTTAGTTTCCCATTGATCTTTAGGTAATTGTTTGCTGATATGATTCGGGCTTGCAGTGACCCAAATACTTCCATCTTTACCTCTGCTTAGCCAATTCGCTCTGGAATGTCTTCCATTTTCCAGGACAATTGGTAATATTGGCAGTTCTTCAACTGAATTTGATTTGAAATTCCATCTCATAAGTGGATTAGAATTGTTGCTGTACAGGTATGTTGAATCACTTTCCATCGCGATTGCAACGGGTGCAAACTGAGGGAATTTTGATTTAAATGGCTGAATAATTTCGAGAGATTTAGTATTGCTGTTATAAATCAAGGGATGATTCAGTATATTACATATGAGAATGGAATCTCCATGGAAGACAAAGTTAGTGATGGCTCCCGGCCCATATCCTTTGATTTTTGTAAGGTATCCGGTTTCAATAATATTGTATGTATATAATTTTGGGTCAAAGCGAATTAGTTGCCCATTTACAGTACCAATCCACCATGAGCTATCGCGGGGATTTTCTGAAATACAGGTAATCGCCCAGTTTGCATTCAAAGAGGGTATTATTTCTCCAATTCGGTATTGCCTGAAAAATGACTGATTGCTGTTTGTGAGAGAAATACCTCCTACAGTACCCAACCAAATGGTCCCATCCTGATCTTCCCAGGCTGAGGAAAAAAAGTCTCCTGCAATTGAGGTAGGGTCATTTTCTCTGTAAAATACTTTTTTAATGCTCTCTTCATTTTGATATTGAAGTGCATAAGTTTCATTATCCGAAGTAGAAATAAATAAATTTGATTTTTTGGACTCAAAAATTGACAGTACTCTTTTGCTTCTTATTGCTTTAAATTCCAGCTCATACAAACATGAATGCAAGCCGGGATGAAAACCAATAATTCTGGATGACTGCAAGTCATACTGCCATATAAAACCTTTTGGAGATACATGCACAGAAGATATAGGATGGGTATTGAAGAGATAGGAATCTTTCTGATTTCTATGATTTATAAATTTCATGCTTTCAAACTCCAAAAAATTGAGGCCATTCGGAGTAGCAATCCAGATACCTTTGTTTTCAGGGTCTAAAACAATTTTATTATCGACTCCTAAATAAGAGGATAATGAATATATATCATTTTCATCATATTTATACAACTTAAAATCATCAGTTTCTGGCTGATACTCCAATAATCCCATATAACCCGTTGCCCAGATTCTGCCCTTATGATCGCATATGATATTTTGAATTCTTGGATAAGAGTTGCTGTTTCCAACATAATAATTTCTGAAGCTTTTCTTTTTTTTATCGAAACAGAAAATACCATCCTCCGTTCCTCCCCAGATATTGCCATTTAAATCCTCGCAAAGACTTAGAACAGAATTATGAAGGATAGAAGTACTTTCTTTTGTTTTTTTATAAATATTAAAATGTTCTCCATCATACCTGTTGAGTCCTTGCTGAGTACCTACCCAAAGAAATCCATCTTTATCCTTCAACAATGAAGTGACCTGATTGTAGCTCAGGCCATCATCCTCAGTAATATGATGAAAAGTAAGTGATGAAGGAATTTCAGCCGAATTATTGGAAGATTGTGCTAGTACTCCTGGCGAAGGTACCGACCAGAGATAACAAAAAAGTAAAAAAACGGTACCGGAATGTTTCCACTGAATAGCCATGCTACAAGATATGAAGACCTTGTGTTTATTTTCTGCAGGATTTTAATGAAGTGTATGAATTTGCTTTTTAAATGGGGTAATTTTTCATCCTCATGGAATCCATACTCTTCATTTTACCATTTAATATTTGTAAAACCTGCTGGATGAATTTTTATGAGATTTGCACTGGTCTCTGGTAGAATGGTTTAGTTTTATGGATCAGAAAATCGCTGATTATGCTGCGTCTGCTCAATACTACTATATCCACTGCTTCTTTCTGGGGCAGGGCTTCCATTGCAATACCGCAGGCTGCTGCTACCAAGGTTTTTGAATCATCATTGGCTTTTATTCCGATAATATAATGTGGTTCTTTATTCGCACTGGGATTAAATATCCAACCAATATAAGCTGATAAAACTTCTTTCCGGGTCGAAAAGAAGTCAGACAAATTCTTTAGCATTTCATTTGGATAGTCATCAGGTTGACCTATCTGAATATCAGAAACTTTCTCCATTGAAAGGCCATTTTTGGTTTCAGATTGATTCAGCATTATCTCAACTTCTGCAGGTAAAAATTCTTTAACAGTATCAGAATATGGATTCACAATGAAAGTAGCTCCTTTTGCCATGCTGAAAAGATCAATTCCTTTCATCAGAATATATTGTACCTTTTCTTTGATAACTGCCTTATCATAAATTCTGTCCACGGAAGTGAAAATTGGAATTTGACCCTCAGGGTAAGTTACGATATTGACAGAAGATTGCTGATGGAGATCATGCTGTCCTTCCGGTGATTCAGTGTTGTAAGTTAGGATGATCAAATCTTCACAGAGGACTTTCTTATAGAATTCAGAGCTAAAGGATCCCCTTTGCTTGCTTTCCAATATCAAAATTTCAAGATTTGATCTATCGTTTTCCTGATTTTTTGAATTTTTCCTGAAAATGTCCTAAATCCCATTTGATTAGCTTTTGCAATATATATACCTATTGTTATACGAAGTGAACTTGCAAAAAGGAACTTGTAAAGGATTTAAATTAATTGTTGCAATCATTCTTAAGATTCAATTTTGCGTCATTTTCTGACTGACATGTGCATATAATAATGACCAGGATGATTCCAATTCTTCATTCCAGTCTGATCCCAGTGTTTGAGCTAATGTCCATATCAATGACTTACCCACAGCCTCATAATCACTCATTTGAACACCATACCCTATATGTCTGGAGCCCAATTCTTTTAATATCTGATTCATACTTTCAAGGTTTTCTACCCTCATGATTATCTGATTGAGCATATGTACAAGCTTAAGCGATTGAGCTTTCATGTCAAGTGGGAACATATGCTTGTAACGCGGATAGGAAAGGAATAATTTACGGTAAAAAACATCTCCTATAATGGCCGGGTCAATCTGTGCTAATATTCGCCAGCTTTTTTTGATGGCCTTGATCTCATTCTCACTTAAGGATTGGCCGGTGTCTATGAATTTGTTTAAAACCATTTTCGGGATGCTTTATGATCGACCTTATAATTGATGATTTCCACGATACAAAAATAATAGTGCAATTACCCGGTTCAAATTATATGATATTCAGACCTGTTGTATTGTGATTGAATCGTTACTTCTGATACTTAGAATGTAATCAAAATCAGAACTTAATCGACATAAAACAAAAAAGCCGGCACAATTGCTTGTGTCGGCTTCGGGGATTTTGTAGGTTTTCTGGTTCCTATTGTCCTTGAGGAGTCGAAAGGCTTGCCATTGTGGCAATATTTGTTTTCGGTGCCTGAGAAGGAACTATTAAGCTAACTGCAGTAATAAATGTTGTAGTGTTTTTTGCATCAGCTGCACAACACATTTTGTTATTAGTAGTGCTTGAAACACTTGCGCCAGTTGCACAACACTTTTTAGAGTCTTTGGCTGACACTTGACTGGCATTAGCCTTTGATGATTTACATTTTGAAATGTCACAACCCATCTTAGCGCAGTCTTCAGGTGTGCATGCTTTGGTGGCGCAACATCCCGGAGGACAAGGCTGGCAGCTTGCTACCTGAGCATTTGAATAATTAATAGCAAGTCCCATTACCATCATGAAAGTTAAAAGAATTGATTTCATAGTCTGTGAGTTTTTTACGGATTTAATTAAATTGTCAGAACAAAGGTATGGTGACTCTGTATTGCTTTTTGTTTTTCAAGTGTTACAAACCTGTTAAGCACTTGTTATATTGAAATACTCCATTACAAATTTACTGATATTTGTCCTGTCAATAAGCCATATCCGGCAAAAAACACGATATTTATATTTATATGAAATCAGATATCTCGAAAAGTTCTGTTCTTCTGATTGCATCTGCGCTGGCAGTTGTGGGATTGGTGATTTTCCAGGCGATGTGGATGAATCATTCCAGACAACAATTGGAAAGGACATTTGATCAGCAGGTTTGTATGGCAGTGTGTTCTGCCCTGGAAGCATTCGGTGCCACCCCTGTATGTGAAAAAAAAGCAGCTCATTGCTCTGCAGCAGTTGAATCTGCAACGGAAGAATCAGCACAAGCGTGCTGCAGCAGTCTACCATCAGAATTAGCTGATGATCCTAATTTTAGAGAGCAACTCAGACAATCACTGGCATTTTATCAGATTGATCTTGAATTTGAAATCACGCAAATACCTAATCAGGGAGAAAATTTTCGGGATCTCTTAAATTCACATGTTGTCGAAGTTCCCGGCAATGATAATAACATCTCTTCAGCATCTTTGGAAGTTACATTTCCAGGCAAACCGGGTTATCTGCTCCGCAAATTAAAATGGATGATAGGTGCGACTATTTTGATTATTGGCTTCACGGCTTTTGTGTTGTTATTGGCAAACTGGATGCTTCGCCGTCAAAAGCGCTTGCTCAATACCAACAAAGATTTTTTCAATCAAATGGCCCACGAATTCAGAACCCCACTTTCCAATATCAGTCTCGCACTTCAAATTTTGAAAAAGAAGAATCAACCATTATATAATGAAAATCTTGTTCAGACCATACAAAAAGAAAACGATAAATTGAGGCGGCAGGTTGAAAGCATTTTGCAAATGGCGCAGTTTGAAAACGGCGATTTCCAGCTTCAAAATGAAGAAATTGACCTTGCAGCAATGGCAAGAAATGTTCAGGAAGAACTCAGGCTCAGCGCAGAAGCAAAGGGTGCAATAGTTGATAACTCGGGAATATCTGAACAAATCAGAATTATGGGTGATCCTGAACATTTGCAGAATGTACTAAGAAATCTGGTGGAAAATGCTATTAAGTATTCGGATAAAAATCCTGTAGTAAGTCTATCGACATCATTGGAAGACAATTTGGTATCCATTCAGGTAATGGATAATGGTCCGGGTATTCAGCCGGGGGATAAGGACAGAATTTTTAATCAATTTCAACGGGTCTGTAATACAGAGGAAGGAAATGTCAAAGGCTTTGGGCTGGGCCTGGCATATGTAAAAAAGATTGTTGAATTGCATAATGGAAAAGTTTGGGTTGAAAGCCAACCGGGTAGAGGCTGCACTTTTGTGGTCCGGATTCCCGGATTTTTAGTTGAGAAAACTGAGAAAATACATGCACAAGAAGATATTATTAGTTGAAGATGACACGAGTTTGGGATTTCTTATAACTGAGTTATTAGAGGACGAAGATTTTGAAGTCAAGCTTTGTCGGGATGGTCTGACCGGATGGAAAAGTTTCCAACAACACACTTACGATTTATGTATATTGGATGTTTCTATGCCCGGGATGGATGGATTTCAATTAGCCGAAAAGATTCATAATGCGAATCCAAAGATTCCATTTCTTTTTTTGACTGCCCGGACGTTAAAAGAAGATAAATTGAGGGGCTTTGCGCTGGGTGCCCAGGATTATATTCTGAAGCCATTTGATCAGGATGAGCTACTCTGCCGGATGAGGGTAATGTTGCAGAGAAATGGAAAGGTAGAAGTGGCGACTGAATTGGAAAACCCCACGAATGTAGGAGATTATTTATTTGATCATGCACGTCAGGAACTTAGCTGGAATGATGAAGTATGGAGACTTACGGAAAAAGAAAATGCTGTTCTAAAGTTGCTTTGTCAGAATAAAAATCAAATCCTCAAAAGGGATGAAGCGGTAGAGGCCATTTATGGAAAAAAGGATTACTTCCTTGGAAGAAGCTTTGATGTCTTTATTTCGCATCTGCGTAAGATGTTGGCAAACGATCCTCAAATCAGTATCGACAATGTTTTTAAAGTTGGGTTTATATTGAATGTAAGGAAACAGGAGAGTGCTGTTTGAGATATAAGAGATGAGATATAAGAGATGAGATATAAGAGATGAGATATAAGAGATGAGATATAAGAGATAAGATATAAGAGATGAGATATAAGTGATAAGATCAACAGCCTGTTATGATTTTTGTATTATGAGTGATGAATCAGCAGCCGGTGAGCCCACTCTCTAACCAAAATGCACCCTAAGTAGTCAATCGATATAGATGAACAGCCAGTTATTAGTGATGTATTATGAGTGATGAATGAACAGACCGTTGCTCGTTTTTGAGGACGAATTGTCTTTCGCCTGCTCTCTACCCAAAATGCCATGTCTCTAGCTATAGACATCCTGCTAAAAGTTCAAATTCAATTTTCAAACAAAAAAAAGAGCCCAACAGGTAAACTGCGGGCTCTTAAATATATCGGAAGAAAATTTCTTATCCTTTTGGAGAATTGGTGAAGATACCTTTGTCTTTAGCAGGAGGTACGCTTTCAGCAGATTCTTTCTTCTTTACTTCACCTTTGATGTAAAGAATCCTGTTTTCATTAGCAACTTCGTTAGTTGTTACTGTGATTGTCTTATTGATAGGACCTACGCGGTTAGTATCATATTTTACTTTCAATATTCCTGATTCACCCGGCATGATCGGATCTTTTGAATATTCAGGAACTGTGCATCCGCAGCTACCTTTTGCATTTTTGATCAAAAGTGGCTCAGTACCATTGTTTGTAAAATGGAACTCTCTGTAAGGCTCGTCATTTTGTTGAATAACTCCATAGTCAACAGTAGTCTCTTTGAAGTTCATTACCGGGCCGCTAACTTTAGTGTCTTTTTTTGCTTGTGCAAACAGACCCGCAGAAACAACAGTCATCATTAGAAGAAGTGTGAGAAATTTTTTCATGGTTGTAATAGATTTGATATAAATGATGATACAAAAATAAGATACCTTTTCCATACTTATCATCAATCAATATATAATGGATGTTAATGATAAGTTAAGTATAAGATTTTGATAATTTTGGATTTTGTAAAATAAAACTCTATAATTAATTGCATGTCAGTAAGAATTTATTTTGAATTTCATTAAAACTTAAATTCCAATTAAACTGATGAGGGTCGCAGTTGTTTTCTGACCGAACCAG
Organism: Saprospiraceae bacterium; assembly: GCA_016706365.1. Classification (GTDB taxonomy): domain Bacteria; phylum Bacteroidota; class Bacteroidia; order Chitinophagales; family Saprospiraceae; genus SLDF01. The sequence goes on along the minus strand of JADJJU010000007.1, from coordinate 179,043 downwards.
ATATCTTTCTGAATGGGAAGAAGAGCTTATTGGAAAAATAAATAATGAAAGTCTTCAATGAAATTGAATTTGAAAGCAAATTGTGCCAAATTTTATTTTGTATCTTTGGTGTCTCAAGTTTGTTTAGAGTTAATTTATAACTTCAAGAAAAAGACCTTATATGATAGATGTGCTAAGTGTACAGGCAGTAATTCCGCAGGTGATGGAGATTGAAGATCCCTTTATTCAGGAAGTTCTCAAGGATTATTATATTGCATGTGTCAGCAGAGAAACATCGATACTTTCCAGAAAAGAAGTACTAACAGGTAAAGCCAAGTTTGGTATATCCGGTGATGGCAAGGAACTTCCACAATTGGCATTGGCAAGAGTTTTTCAAAAGGGAGATTTTCGCTCAGGATATTACCGGGATCAGACTATCGTTTTTGCACTTGGATTATGCAGTGTGGAAGACTATTTAGCCCAATTATATGCTGATCCTTTCAATGATCCTTTCAGTGGTGGTCGTCAGATGAGCAGTCACTTTGCCACACCATTCGTGGACAAAGACGGGGCCTGGTTACCACTCAAAGATTTATACAATATTACAGCAGATATTTCTCCAACAGCAGGGCAGATGGCCCGAGGTCTTGGACTTGCCCTTGCTTCCAGGATGTTCAGAAATGTACCAGAACTGGCTTCTTATGATCATTTATCGGACAATGGTAATGAAGTAGTATTTGTTACCATCGGTGATGCAAGTACTTCTGAAGGCATATTTTTTGAAACCATGAATGCAGCTGCAGTTACTAAGGTTCCAATGGTGGTTTCGGTGTGGGACGATGGATATGGTATATCTGTTCCAAAAGCATTGCAGACAGTTAAGGAAAGTATTTCCAAGGCCCTTGAAGGGTTTCTTCTGGATGAAGATGGAAATGGGATATATATATATACTGTAAAAGCATGGGACTATACTGCTTTGTGTGAGGTCTATGAAAAAGCTGCTCAAAAGGCGCGTGAAAAGCATATTCCGGTATTAGTGCATGTTCAGGACGTAACTCAACCCCTGGGTCATTCCACCTCAGGTTCTCATGAGCGATATAAATCACAGGAGAGATTGCAGTGGGAGCTGGATTTTGATTGTATTAAAAAAATGGGGGAATGGATTGTATCAAACGAATTTGCAACAGAAGAAAATCTGGATGAAATCAAGTTGAAAGCCAAAGAATATGTGCGTGAATGTAAAACGAGAGCCTGGGAGGCCTTCACCGCTCCGGCAAATAAAGCCCTTTCTGAATTGAAGGTTTTTTATCAGAGCATCAGCAATCGTGATAATTATAAGGCAATTCAGGATCTTGAAAAGGAAATAACTTCGGCCATACTTCCGGGAATAGCGGAAGTAATTGGAAATGCAAGAAGATTAAGATATTTACTACCTGAAGTGGATGCAAGTGCAGCAGCCAATTTGGATTCCTGGTTAAAACCATATTTGAGCAAGTACAATGAAGTGTACACCAGTGAATTATATGCCTCAGGTTCATCTTCAGCACTTGCTGTACCGGTAGTTCCGGCAGTTTATTCAGATGAAAGTCCGGTTTTAAATGGCTTTCAGGTACTGAACCACTTTTTTGAAAAGACATTTGAAAATTATCCCAACACATTTGCGTTTGGAGAAGATGTTGGTAAAATTGGAGATGTCAATCAGGGCTTTGCAGGTTTGCAGGAAAAATTTGGAGTTGAACGCATTTTTGATACCGGTATCAGAGAATGGACTATAGCAGGGCAAGCTATCGGAATGGCAATGCGTGGATTGCGACCTATTGCTGAAATGCAATACCTGGATTATCTGATGTATGCTTTACCTGCACTGTCCGATGATCTTGCAACAGTAAGATACAGATCGAATGGAATACAAATAGCACCAGCTATCATCCGAACCAGAGGTCACAGACTGGAAGGTATATGGCACGCCGGTTCTCCGATGGGAATGATATTGGGTTCATTGAGAGGCATTTATATTTGCACACCAAGAAATATGACTCAGGCCGCTGGAATGTACAATACTCTTTTGCAGTCAAATGATCCCGGACTGGTTATCGAATGTCTAAATGGCTACAGATTAAAGGAGCGCCTTCCTGATAATGTGGATTCATTCACTGTTCCACTGGGGTCTCCGGAAATTTTGAAAGTGGGAAGTGATCTTACAATTGTTACTTACGGTTCCTGCGTGAGAGTAGCAGAGGAGGCTATCCATTTATTATCAAATGTTGGTATTGATGCAGAATTAATTGATGTTCAGACACTTTTACCTTTTGATCTGGAAAACTTGATACAATATTCTTTGAAGAAGACAAATCGCGTCATCTTTCTGGATGAAGATGTACCGGGTGGGGGGACAGCCTATATGATGCAGCAAGTCCTGGAAATTCAGAATGGATATCAATATTTAGACAGTAAACCTTTGACAATCACTGCCAAAGCAAATCGTCCTCCTTATGGATCAGACGGTGATTACTTTTCCAAACCAAACCCGGAAGAGATATTTGAAGCAGCTTATGATCTTATGCGGGAAGCTAAGCCTGAATTGTATCCCCAAAGATTCTGAAGTAAGAAAGTTTATAATAATAATACATAAAAGGTTATTGATCAATACGTTGGATCAATGGATTGTTCATATAATTCTATTTGTCCATACTCATTTTTCGATTATCTTTGCAACTTCTAAAATTAAAATTTACTCTCATTGAGCGATAGTATCGTCATTATTCCTACTTATAACGAGATAGAAAATATCTCCAAAATGATCAGAACAGTCTTCACCCAGGAGAAGGATTTTCATATTTTAGTGGTGGATGACGGCTCACCAGACGGTACAGCTTTTGAGGTCAAAAGATTACAAGAGGAATTTCCGGGTGGTCTTTTTTTACTGGAGAGAAAAGGTAAGCTGGGGTTAGGAACTGCTTATATTACTGGCTTTAAATGGGGATTGGAACACGGATATGATTTCATTTTTGAAATGGACGCTGACTTCTCTCACAATCCGCATGACCTGGTTCGTTTATACCGGGCGTGCAACAATGGATTTTACGATGTAGCAGTTGGATCCAGATATGTAAAAGGAGGCAAAATCGAAAACTGGCCATTTAAAAGAAAATTACTCTCATACGGGGCCTCTCTGTATGTCAGACTTGTTACCTGGATGCCGATAAAAGACCCAACTGCCGGATTTGTTTGTTACACAAGAAAAGTTCTGGAATCGATGGATCTTGATAAGATCAAGTTCATTGGATATGCATTTCAGATCGAGATGAAATTTGCAGCACGATCACTTGGCTTCAAAATAAAGGAAATCCCCATCACATTTGTAGATAGGGTAGAAGGGGAAAGTAAGATCAGCGGAGGTATTGTGAAAGAAGCCATTTTGGGTGTATTCAAAATGGCAACTGTGTATCCACTGAAGAATTATATTAAGAACTGATATTTATAAAGCTAGTATCGGCGCGAGTCGTATCAAATCCTTACTAAGCTCCTTATGTTTAGTGATCGCTTCCTCAAAAGGAGTATAGACTATCTCGTGATTAACAATACCTACTGCCTCTGCCTTATGACCATTCAGCAGTCCTTCCACTGCAGAAGCTCCCAGGATACTGGCTAGCACTCTGTCTCTGCAAGTGGGTGATCCTCCTCTCTGCAAATGCCCTATGATAGTCACTCTGGCATCAAAATCCGGAAACTTCTCCTTCACCGCCTTGGCCACCTCTGTGGCACCACCATTATTGTCGCCTTCTGCAACTATGATGATATTGAATAATTTATTGCGCTTGTAACTCTTTTTCAATACTTCAAAAAGAGAATCCATTTCTCCTTTTAGTTCCGGAAGGAAAATGCTCCCTGCTCCGCTACCGATTCCCGTGGACAAAGCAATAAATCCGGTATCCCTTCCCATTACTTCTACAAAAAATAACCTATTGTGAGAATCTGCAGTATCTCTTATCTTGTCCACTGCTTCTATAGCGGTATTAATGGCAGTGTCATATCCAATTGTATAATCTGTACCATATAAATCATTGTCAATTGTCCCCGGAACACCAATGATCGGTATTCCAAATTCCTCGCCAAAAATTTTTGCTCCTGTGTATGTTCCATCTCCACCTATGGCGACCAAACCATCAATATTAAATGCCTGAAGTGATTCAAATGCTGCCTGACGACCTTCTTTTGTTTTAAACTTTTCGCTCCTTGCAGTCTTAAGTATAGTTCCACCGCGATGTATAATATTACCTACATCCCTTGTTTCAATCCTCTTAATTTTCCCTTCTATCATCCCTTCATATCCCTGGTAAATTCCATAGACATGAAGATCATAATAAGATGCAGTTCTAACGACAGCCCTGATAGCTGCATTCATGCCGGGAGCATCCCCACCTGAAGAAAAGACACCTATTCTTTTTATTTCATTGCTCATCTGATTCAATAATATTTTTGTTGTGTAAATGAAATTGCCACAATTTACCTGATGGTTCCTGCAGCACTGTTCCCAATTCCAGCCCGAATTTCTTTAAACTGATTTCCAGATTATCCTTAAAATACCAGGCCATTCCACCTGTGAAATGTATTTTTTGACCCGCAATCGGATTGTACCTGATTAATATACGTTCTATAAACAGCATAAAATTTTTATGGATGACAGCACTGATAAAGCTGTCTTCCATATTTTGCCGCGCAAATATAGCCCATTTTGCTGCGTATTTTCCTGCAGATTCCTGTGAATAAAATGACTTTTTGTAGGCTATTTTATCCATACCTGTCCATTCTCTTGCTTTCTCCTCCAGCTCAGAACTAAATTCACCATACAGCCAGGAACTTATAAGTATTCTGCCGAGATTTGCTCCCGAACCTTCATCGCCTAATGTGAAACCCGCTGATGGCACTTGTTCTACAATTTGATTTCCATCATATTTACATGAATTAGTGCCGGTTCCCAGAATTACAGCGATACCAGGAGAGTTTCCCAGTAATGCTTTGATGGTGGCACTCAAATCATCCCTTACTTCAATATAAGATTGAGAAAAATGTTTGGTAAAAATAGCCTCAATTCTGTCCCTATAACTTTTATCGAAACATCCGGCACCATAATAGTAAATGCTTCCAATTTCTGCCAGCTCTTTTTTGAGCTGCGTGATCATTGAATCCAGTACTTCGTCTGACTGGTAGACAGGATTAAAGCCTGATGTCAGTCTGCAGACAGGAGACTCATCATCTCCATACAACCAATTGGTTTTAGTCCCTCCGGCTTCTACAACGAGCATTCTGATAATTGATATTGTAAATTATACACTAAGTAAATATATTTAGCAAATATATGTTCATATTTGACCAATAATTATATCAGGACATTAAATCTTAAATATTTCTGATTATGGGTTTACTTTTTTGGTATAAAGTTTCGCTGATCAGATCATTCCATTCTGAAGCACAAAGACTGCTGCTCCTGCCAGGTATCCTAATAGCGCATAAAGGCTAATATTTTTAAAGTACCACATGAAGTCAATGTTGTCCATTCCCATAGCTGCTACTCCTGCGGCTGAGCCTATAATCAAAGCACTTCCACCTGTGCCCGCACAATAAGCCAGAAAATGCCAGAAGTTATGATCTGGTGCAAAAACAGTAATATCATACATACCTATTGCGGCAGCGACCAGGGGTACATTATCTACAATTGCAGAAAGCAAACCAATCGCAACTATAATAATCGTTTGATTACCAATGGTATTATCCATAAAATTGGCCAATTTGGTAAGTTCACCCGCAGATTGAAGTGCAGAAATAGCCAATAATATTCCCAGAAAGAAGAGAATGCTTGAAGTATCAATTTTTTTAAGGGCATGGATAACAGAAAGATTTTCTTTTAATTTATCCGGTTTGCCTTTGTGAATCAATTCCGATAATAACCACATCAAACCAAGACTGAAAAGCATTCCCATGTAAGGAGGCAGGTGTGTTATTGTTTTAAATAGTGGAACAAATAGCAAAGCGAAGATTCCTGCATAGAAAAAGATTTTTTTCTCATTTTCCTTCAGAATAAAATCACTCTCATTAGTTGAACGCTCAGGTGCATGTATTTCTCCTTTTAATTTTTTTCTTAATAACAACATGGGAACTACAAGACAAACCACACTAGGTAAAAATACCTTGTAAATAACTCCACCAGAAGAAATTAAATTTTTGATCCAGAGCATGGCAGTAGTAACATCTCCTATAGGAGACCAGGCTCCCCCGGCATTGGCTGCTATGACGACAATTCCCACCATTAATAACCTTTCTTCTTTCGATCTGATCAATTTCTTTAAAAGTGAAACCATGACAATTGCTGTTGTCAGGTTGTCCAACACAGCTGAAAGAAAGAATGTGATTATTCCAATGATCCAGGCAAGCTTAAGTTGATTTTTTGTATTTATTTTATTGGTTAAAACTTCAAATCCACCGTGCGTATCTACAAGCTCTACAATTGTCATTGCACCCAATAAAAAAAATATAATTCCGGAGATTTCTCCAAGGTGATGACTTAAATGACCCATTCCTTCATCTCCTGAATGCCCTGACATAAAATAAATGACCCAGCATAAAACTCCGGTAATCAGGGCAGATGCAGCTTTGTTAACATGTATCGAATGTTCAAATGCAATGGCTGCATATCCAATAATAAAAACAGAAACCAACAAAATTGTAATCATTATTTTCTCTCTTTGTTTATTATCAAAAGGAACTCCGTACTATTTTTATCCCACTCAACAATGAGTTGTCCGCTTGAATTGAAATTATTATTTAGTATTTTTCCTCCTGTGATTTCATAGTCAATCGGTAACAAATTTTTTGAAATTGGATAAACAACTCTTGTGCCCGGACAAGGCATTGTCTTAGGCATACAGGTATCTTTCTCTACCATTGTAAGTTGATCTGGATCATTATTCAAAAATTGAAAAGCCATTTCAAATTCAGATGCCCAAAATCTTTCATTATGTTCACCTAATTCACGCACAACATAATCATATTCCAGAAGATCTGATTCAGCAAGTTGAGATCTTACGGATTCCATATCTTTTACAACGTCAGGGCCTTCCAATTTGCCCGCCAGAAAATGAATTTTTGAAGGTAATTCAAGCGGATTGTGCAGTATAAATGAATCCAATTGGGATTTTACAAACCAAAAAGCAGGTGAGAATATAAGCGCGTTGCCAAATACTTCCTGATGGGAGAGTAGTGCATACAAAGAAATCAAGCCGCCCATGGAACTACCACCGATTGTAGTATACTGGCGGCAGCGTAATGTTCTGTAAGTAGAATCAATGAAAGGTTTAAGTTCATCAACAATGTAATCAATATACAAATCACCTTTACCTCCCATTTTGTATTTCTCATTGACCCATGGACTATATTCATTTAATCTCTCTGTCCCTCCATTGTCTATTCCGACAATGATGGCGCCATGATTACCTTGCTCTGTTAATTTGTCAATTAATTCATCCACCTGCCATTCGCCCGAATATGAAGTGCTGTTATCAAAAAGGTTTTGTCCGTCATGCATGTACCAGACCGGATAAAAATTGGAGCTGTCCTTGTTGTAATCTTCGGGGAGATATATCCATATCCTTCTATAAGTATTAAGACTCTGACTAAAAAATGAGTCCGAAAGGATACTGACTTGTGCAGTTCGCGTGAGAGGAAATTTGCTGTCATCAACTCCCCATTTCTCAACTTTTAGATGCAGTGAATTAAGGCCTTCTTTCAAATGAAGGGTTCTATTGGCTATATCTGTGCCATGCATGTTTTTTTCAACTCTTTCCCAGGAACCCTGAGTTAGCTTGAATTCTATCTCCTTTTTATTTGTGCTGAATTCTAAATAAAGACCGTTCTCTTTAATTGTGAAACGAAAATTACTATCTGAGGGATTCCAGTTGTTGATATTACCTGCCAGATACACATCTTTTGAAAAAGTTGTATCCAGATTGATTTGAACATTAAATTGTGAAAAAAGTGAAACACTGAGGCTAAGTGAAAACAAAGTACAAATGAGTCTGAGGAAAAAATGATCAGACTCTCGGTGGCTTGTTTTCATGGATATAATGGATAATCAATTTTTCAAATGGAGTTCCATCGTCAGTCGAAAGATTGTCGCTCATGAGTAGTTCATAAGTTCCAGTCTTTTTAAAAATGAGCTGATTACCCTTGAATTGCACGTCGTGGGGATTTCCTTTGCTTTTTGTCGGGTAAAATATGTGTTTGTCGATTTTAAGAAACTCAGCTATACTATAAAGCGGCTTAGCCTGTGGAATTGTAGCCAGATCCCTGGGGTAGACAAGATAATAGAACCCACCCGAAGGTGTTCTTACAGCAAGTTCCTTAGGATGCGGTACAGCAAAATGGATCAATATACTATCATCCATGTAATAGTCTTTGTCCACAGTCCACATTGATTTCTGGGCAGAGTACTGTATTCTGTCCTTAGAGGCCGCCATTCGGCGTTTACTGCAGGACACCAGCAGTAGAGAAACTAAAATCAGGCTTAAGGAATATTTATTAATCAATCTCATATTCAACAAATGTACATTTATTTAATATCAACACTCTTTGTAAGTACGTTATTTTTAAAGCAAATAAGCAAGTGACTTTCATTATTGAACTTCTGATCAGATTTAATACAAATATTTTTTATTTGTTAGTTTACAATTGTCGAGATTTGGGACCTAAATAAAATGAACTTGTATATGAAGAATATTTCTGTAATTGGAGCCGGTACAATGGGAAATGGTATTGCTCATGTATTTGCCCAAAATGGTTTTGAAGTACATTTAATTGATGTTTCTCAGGCAGCTCTGGATAAAGCAATCTCCACAATTGAGAAAAATCTGGACAGAATGCTTGGTAAGGGTGCAATAGATGAGGCAACAAAAAAATCAACATTAGAGAATATCCTCACTTTTACCACTCTTGAGATGGGCTGCACAAAAGCTGACCTGATAATTGAAGCAGCATCTGAGCGGTTAGAAATTAAATTGAGTATTTTCCGTGATCTGGATCAGATAGCGCCCGAACATTCCATTTTAGCAACGAATACTTCCTCTATTTCCATCACGCAACTTGCTGCAGTCACAAGAAGACCAGATAAAGTAATAGGCATGCACTTCATGAATCCTGTGCCTGTTATGAAATTGATCGAGGTGATCAGAGGTTACCTTACCTCAGATGAAGTGACTGATAAAATATTGAATTTAAGCAGACAAATAAGTAAGATTCCGGTGGAGGTAAATGATTATCCTGGGTTTGTGGCTAATCGGATTCTAATGCCAATGATCAATGAAGCCATTTATACGTTATATGAAGGAGTAGCGGGTGTAGAGGAGATTGATACGGTCATGAAGTTGGGAATGGCGCATCCTATGGGTCCACTGCAATTAGCTGACTTTATAGGCCTTGATGTGTGTATTTCAATACTGAATGTGCTTTATGATGGTTTTGGGAATCCAAAATACGCACCTTGTCCGTTATTAGTAAATATGGTAAATGCCGGAAGGCTAGGAATCAAGTCGGGTGAAGGGTTTTATAAGTATATGCAGGGAACTAAGGAACTCATGGTAGCAACCCGATTTTTGAATTAATGACTTATCTATATTTCGAAAACAAAATTGATTACTTTAATAATTGAATTCATGCAAAAAGCATATTTGATTTTGACAGCAGTTATGATGGGAATCCTGCTTAATTCTTGTTCTGTAAATCCGGTTACCGGTAAGAAGCAATTAGTTTTTATGTCTGAAGATCAGGAGGTGGCCATGGGGCAGCAGGCAGATCCAGAGATTATTGCCATGTTCGGCCTTTATCAGGATCCCACATTGCAAAAGTTTATTGATGAGAAGGGTCAGCAAATGGCTAAAATTTCTCATAGGCCAAATTTGAAGTATGAATTTAAAATTGTGGATTCACCTATCTTAAATGCATTTGCAGTACCTGGGGGATATGTTTATTTTACCCGTGGAATTATGGCGCATTTTAATAATGAAGCTGAATTCGCGGGAGTTTTAGGTCATGAAATTGGACATATCACTGCGAGGCACTCAGTTGTTCAACAAAGAAATCAAATTTTAGGACAGATTGGGCTCATTGCAGGTATCGTTTTAGTTCCTGAAATAGCCCAATTTGCTGAACCGGCTTCTGCAGGTCTGCAGCTGTTGATGATGAGATTTGGCAGAGATGCAGAAAGGCAGTCGGATGACCTGGGTGTTGAATATTCGAGCAAAATTGGTTACGATGCTCGTCAAATGGGCAACTTTTTTAACACTCTTGAAAGACAGTCGGGTGCGGGAGGTGAAGGAGCAGTTCCTGAATTTCTTTCTACTCACCCATCACCTGCAAACAGAAGCAGGGACGTAGCTAAACTTGCAGATGAATGGATTGCCAAATTGAACCTGACAAATCCCGATGTGAATCGCAATAGTTATTTAGATAAGATAGATGGTTTAATATATGGCGATGATCCAAAACAGGGGTATCTTGAAAACAACGTTTTTTATCATCCTGAATTGAAATTCCAATTTCCTGTTCCTCAGGGCTGGTCTTATTCCAATACACCTCAGGCAGTACAAATGGCTCCTAAAGACGGAAAGGCTGTCCTTATGATGACATTAGCGCCTGCCAATGCGTTGAATGCAGCTGCGGATTCTACACTTTCCAGGTATCAAATGACTACAGTCAGCAGATCGAATCTGACTATCAATGGACTACCGGCTTTAGAATTGGTTGCAGATCAGGTTTCGGAATCTGCAACGATGAGGACTTTAAACTACTTTATTCAATATGGTGGGGCAATTTATCACTTCCTGGGTGCTTCAGCCTCTGCGGATTATAATTCATATGTAAGTGCATTTCAAAATACCTCCAAGCAATTCCGCGCATTGACTGATGCATCAAAGCTTAATAAGAAGGCAGAAAGAGTAAGAGTTAAATCTGTAGCTCAGGCAGGCACATTGAAACAAGTGTTGAATTCTTTCAGTATGCCTGCCGCAAGACATGAAGAATTGGCAATACTGAACGGAATGTCTTTGAGTGAGCAAGTTGCGAAGGGTACGAAAATTAAGATAGTGGGACAGTGAGATAAGGCATAAGACGTAAGTGATAAGGCGTAAGTGATAAGTCAGTGATAAGACGTAAGTCGTAAGACTTAAGGCATTAGTCATGAGCCATTAGTCATAAAAGATCAAACATATTACGGAGTTAACTCCACCAAAATCAAAGTTACAGTTCAATTTTAATAGCTTATAAACTTTTGCCTAAGTCTGAATTCACAATTGTAACTATGCACTTCTTGCTTCATATTGCAATAAAGTATATATAACATAGTGTCCAATAAGGAAAATTAGCCTAATTTGCTGCCGGATTATAAATTATAAATCCGGGCACTTAAATAACTATTCCTACCGGCTTCAGTATGAAGAAAGATAAGAACTTGATTTTCGATATCGGAATGCATAAAGGAGAAGATTCTGATTATTACCTGAGAAAAGGATTCAATGTTGTGAGTTTTGAAGCTGATCCTGATCTTGCCAACTATTGCAGAAAAAAGTTTGCAAATGAATTGGATTCAGGTCAGCTAACAATTTTGGAAGGGGCAATAACTGATCCTGAGATGGTGACTGTTACAGATGGAAAAGTTAGGTTCTACAAAAATAATAAGGTAAGTGTGTGGGGAACTGTGGTAAACGAATGGAGTGAAAGAAATTCAAAACTGGGTGCTGAAGATGAACTCATTGAAGTGTCGTGTATTGACTTTCAAGAGTGTCTTAATAAGTATGGGATTCCCCATTATATGAAGATTGATATTGAAGGCATGGACATAGTTTGTCTCAAAGCACTGATGAATTTTCCTGAAAAGCCCGATTATATTTCAATTGAATCTGAGAAGGTGTCAGTTAAGAAGCTGGAAGAGGAATTTGACTTGTTAAACCAATTAGGATATGATAAATTTCAGGCTATCAACCAGTCTAAAGTGAGCTCTTTCAGGGAGGCAAAGAACCATGGAGAAGGGAAGTTTCTGGATTATAAGTTTTTAAGAGGTTCATCAGGTTCTTTTGGTAATGATCTTAATCCGACTCAATTGAAGAATTTGTCTGAAATCAGAAATCAGTATACGAGCATATTTAAGGGTTATAAACTTTTGGGTGATCACGCTTCAGTTAATAAATCTTCTGTGGGGAGATTATTTTCCAGAGTCATGGACAAATTTTTTGCTTATCCCGGTTGGTTTGACACGCATGCCAAACATTCATCAGTTAAGGATTAACCCTGGAAGGATAGGTTAAATATTTCGATTTACAGGAAATGACTTCAAAACTCTCAAAGCCCGAAGCGTATTCCATCTGCTAGGCTGTCCCGCTTTTTCCATATTAAAATGTACCTGTCCCGGATGCGGAGAGGCTAGTTTCCATCTACCATCTTTATGTTTTTTACTTTTCAAAAAGGACAAAGCATCGTGCATTCTATCATCGTATGGCATTCTGGCTGACTGAAAGTAGTCCAAAGCTTTTAGCACATCATAATACCATCGTCCGGGATAACAGAGTTTTAAGAAATTTTCATTAATTATTTCACCAGTTCTATCTGATAAGAAAAGCCTGTGCATTAAAATAAATTCCTGCACTTTTGGAATCGTTAACATTATTTCATCCAATCTATAAGTATAGTTTGCATTGATATATTCCTGAAATCCTTCCAAAATTGATAAGCTGGTATGCAAGGAACTATGATGGACCTTTGTTCTCACTGATCGACAGTTAAAACCTCCGTCGGGCATTTGATTCTTCAAGATAAAATCAATTACAGAATGCAACTTTTTCTCTGGTGCTTTAAAATAAGCCGCATAGTTCAATGCCATTCCATTGATGCACAGATCACTGGCGTTGGTTGCACCGACTGGGTTTATTCCTCCATCCCTGCCTTTTTCAATGGTTAAAATATGGTTTATACTTTCCTGAATCAGTGGATGATCAGTTGAAATTGCAAGATTCTTCAGATCAAGTAATGTATAATGTGTAGAAGTCCATTTTGGCTGATAAAAACTCCGGCCCCAAAATCCTTTTGGATCACGAGCACTTAAAAACTGTGCACCCCAACCTTCAATAGCAATTCTATTTTGCAAATCTGGCCTGGACTCATCCAGCAGGTCTCTGTATGTCTGATATTGTATAGAAACATCGCCTTCCAGCAACCAGGTTATTATCTCTGAATGATTCATTAAAAGACCTGATTACTTTTTTATAGCCTGGACAGTGTAAACCATAGGTATTTTATTGTCCAAATGTTTGATCCGATATTTTCCGGGTTCGAACTGGATGGTTTCATCAAAACAATCATAGGGTGAGTAGTCGTATTCCTTCAGTGCTGTGATTTCGAGACCATTTTGAAGCAGGTTTGTAATGACATCAGCCATACTATGATTCCAGCAAACAGATTGCAATTTTAGGTCTGCATCCCGATCAGCATAAGTTCCGCTTTCTTCTTCAAATATTGGCTCTACATTGAAATAGTTATATCCGATAGATTGAAATTTATTATCAAACATCCAAACCACGGGATGAAACTCTGCAAACACAAATTTTCCCTGAGGTTGAAGAAAAGCTGCAATTAATTTTGCCCAGGGAGCCAGGTCCGGAAGCCAGCATATGGTTCCATAACTCGTGAACACGATATCAAATGTTTCATCCAGAACTTCAGGAAGATCAAAAATATTGCAACAAATAAATCTTGCATCCAATTGTAGTTCTGATGCCAGGTTATTCGCTGTTTCTATTGCTTTATCTGAGAGATCAATTCCGGTGACTATTGCCCCCATTCGCGCAAGCGACAAAGTATCCTGGCCAAAATGGCATTGCAGGTGCAGAATTTTTTTGCCTCTGACATCTCCAAGCAATTCCAGTTCGAAAGCATTCAGGGAAGATTTACCTGCCATAAACCCTTTCATGTCATAGAAATCAGACTTCAGGTGAGAGTCTACTCTGGAGTTCCAGGATTGTTTATTGATGTCGAAATAATTAGGGGGAGTGGACATTGTTTCGGGATTTGATTGTTCATGCAAAAGTAGAAAATTTTAAAATGTGGTATCTTAATACTTTTGTAATGTAACCCTTCGTCAATTTTCTGCATTATTGTCAATAATATGATGTCTGAACAAGAGATATTGATTTTGTATAAAAAGGACAGGCGTAAAGCGTTGAAAAACCTTCATGGATTATATGCTGATGTATGTTACATGGTGGCAAAAAGATATCTGAGAAATAATGAAGATGCAGAAGAAATCGTAATGGACACTTTTTTGATTGCATTTGAAAAATTGCAGGAATTTCAATGGATCCACGATGGTAGCCTGAAAGCTTGGCTGAAAAAAGTGACAATCAACAATTGTCTCATGAAGCTCAGAAAAAAAAGACTTGTGTTTGAGGAGGAAATCAGCATTGAATTCGAAAGAGAGGATGAACTCGTTTTTTCCAATTTACAATATCATGAAATAGTAAAAGCTGTTCAATCATTGCCACAGCAATACAGCCTTGTATTTCAATTGCATGAGGTAGATGGATTTTCACATCCCGAAATTGCAATTTTACTTGGCCTGAGTCCTGGAAGCAGCAAAGCTTATCTCAACAGAGCAAGGACATCCTTGAAAGAAATATTGATTCCACTTGGGTATAAATATGAATAAAATGAAAAAGACTATAGAAGATTTTGAAAATAATGCCCGGCCAGAATGGAATAGGGAAGCAAATTGGGCAAAGATTGAGAGTAGTATCAAAGCTCCCGGGAAATTTAGAAAGACTCCCTGGTTATTATTGCTGCTGGGTTTGACAGTTTTCGGGACCGGATATGCTTTAAGTTATTATGTCCATCAAGCTAAAAATAAGCATTCTGTTCCGGTGGAAACTAAGATACAGCCTGACACTATTCAAGTTATTGCTGAGTTTAGGGACACTGTCGAACAGTACCGAAAACAGTTTATTTATCAGCGCGATACAGTTTTCATAGTGAAGGAGATGGCGCTAAATCTTGTTCCGGAATCACCTGAGAAAAATGAAAATGTTGGGATTGCGGAATTGCCTGAGTTACACATACCTCCTAATACTATTTTCACACTACCAGATTTCAAGTCGATCAGAACTGGGAAACGGACCTCAAAGCCTTATGCAACCAATGTATTTTTTGACGATACTACTTCTGTGACCCGGACGGAGTTCAGGATATTTCATCGGATAGAAGGAAAGGAATGGGACATGATTTTGGAAGAACTAATAGTTTTGATCAAATAAGATCAAAAGATTTTATTGAATTTTTTATCAAATGCTTAATTAACAATTTATGCAAAAGATCACGTATTACCTGATATTTCTATTGTCAATATTAAATGAGAATTCCATATATGCTCAGCCTGATTCTCCGTTGGAAGATTATATAATAAATTTCAATTATCAAAATGAATTAAGAATAGAATGGCCTGCAGGCACATACGTTTGGTCTGTAAGAAATCTTGAAGAGTCGATCCGATTAACAGAGAAATACAGCAGTTTCATACTTAATAATATAAAGGAAATTGAGTACGAAATGGGTGAAGATAAACCGCTGGATATCAAGCTATATGAATTTGGAGGCTTAATAAAAATGGATATAAATAAGTCTTCCAGGCCAGTAAGCTACCTGTTCAAAGATTCTTTGTTACTATTTACAGGATTGCATGTTATTTATCTGATAAATGAAGATAAGCAGCCAGTCAGCATTTATTTTGATACAGTAGAGGGTTTAAGCAAATTGGAAGTTTTAAACATGCAAAATATTATTTTAAGCCTTAAAAGACCTTAGAGGTGAAACTTTGTTTACAAAGAAAAATTGAATAAAATAACGGAATTGATTTACCGACAAGAAGAGAATGAAATGATGTTTGTTGGGCAACTGGAAGAAAAGAATAAAAGGATTTATACAATCAGAGGAATGTTTGGAGCGCAATTAGCCCCCGGAAATATTGGAATTGCGGCAATGCCGGAATTTGCCATTATAAATTACCGGATAAATAAATTGGGTGAATCATATGTGGATACCAAACATTCATTTTTGTTACGAGCTACTGTGTTTAAGGAAGCTGGCTCTTTGAGCTTAAAATATGCACATTTAAGTTCAGTGAAAATTAAGGATGAATTTATTTTATATGGAACAGGAATTGGAATATATCATCTGAAGAACGATGAAGGCGATTTTCAATATGGACCAGCAGTTTCATTCCATGGAGAAGGTACAAGGATAACAACTGAAGTGGAGATAGGAATTCCCGTTGTCAACAGGACTTCAATTTTTTATATGAATATTACAATTGGACTAAAATTCTAATGGTGTGAATTACTTAATAGGAGTAAAAGGCCACACAATAGGAATCAAATAAAATGCCACCAAACAAATAAATACATTCAACAAAAAACCTGTCCTTGCAAAATCTGAAAACTTGTATCCACCAATTCCATAAACCAGAACATTGGCCTGGTGGCCAATAGGAGTGAGGAAGGTGGTAGAGGCACCGATTGCTATAGCCATTAAAAACGGATGTGGCTGAATATTCATCGCCACCGCAATAGAAATCCCCTATGGGGGCTATCAAAACTGCTGCAGCAGCATTAGACATAACCTCAGTGATCAAAGTAACTACCAATAATAGACAGCCCATCACCACATATGGCCCATATGGCCCGGCTATATTGACAATAAGATTAGCAATCCAGGTAGCAGCACCCGTATGTTTATCATCCATTGCAAGACCTAATGGCATCATGGTAGCAATCAGAAATATCACCCGCCATTCTACATTTTTGTAAATATCATCCATTCTGACCGATCCACTCAATATCATCAAAATGACTCCAATGATGCCAGCGACTGAAATATGCATCATTCCGGTAGCAGCAATAATTGCAAAAGCCATGAAGCCAGTGCGAAAGGGCTTTGGAAGTCTCCCTGATTTTGGGCTCTAATTGATTGATAACTAAAAAGTCTGAATTTTTGCAATGTCATTTAAGCTGGATGGAGTTCCTTGTACCAGCATCACATCGCCCACTTCCAGAGGCAAATCCACATATTTATAATTCAATTGCTTTTCACGTTTCTTTAATGCAAGAGCTAGTACGCCATATTTGTTTTTGATATTGGCTTGTCTGATAGTTTGTCCAAGTATGCTTGACTGAGGAGAAGGTACCACCTCAGCAAGTCTCATTCCTTTACCTGTCAATTGATCATCATTTATTTTAGTTTTAATATGAATGATCAAATCTTTTGTTTCAATGACTTTGAATAGCTTCTCCAAATTCCCTTCAACCAAGAGACGATCTCCGGTTTTTAAAACTGTATTTTTATTTGGAGTAATGACGGTTTCAGCTCCGTTTTCTTTTCTGTGGATACTGATGATTATCAGGTTTATGTTTTGCAGCGTCTTTGCATTCTGCAGTTCAACATTGGCAATAGAAGAACCTGGCGGAATAATCACTTCTGTCATATAATCTTCCAAATTGTAAGTCTGAGTATAGTCAGTGGTACTTTTTCTATTCGGTATTAAATGCCGGCCAATGAAAGTCATGTATAAAATACCTGTTGCCATGACAGCAAGCCCTGTTGGAAGAAAATCAAACATTTTAAAGCCCTCAAATCCGGCATCTTCTAATGCCATAGAAACTAACAAGTTGGGAGGGGTACCGATTAAAGTGGTAAGTCCTCCCATCAATGATCCGAATGATAATGGAATCAGAAGCTTACTGGGTGAATAATTGATCTTTTTGCAAATGGAGTAAATGGGCGTTAACATTACTACCGTAGCACCAATATTATTCATAAAAGAAGAGAGAATTCCCACTGTTGCCATCACCGTTATGGTAAGCAATGCAGGATTACTACCGCCTGCTTTAAGCATAACATTTCCTAATAAATCACCAACTCCAGTTCTTTCAAGACCTGCTGTGAGTATAAACATTGCAATCACTGTGATTACTGCAGGATTACTGAAGCCGGAGAAACCTTCATTAATATCGACAGTATTCGTCAGAATGAGGATTATCATAACACACATGCCTATGATGTCCGGACGCAGCATCTCCAATGCAAATAAAATGAGTGCAATTGCCAACAAGATCAAAATCATCTGGTGATCCATCAGGAATGAATTTTATTGTTAGTAGCTTGGACTTAGATCTTATTTTCCGGCTTTTTATTCATCAGGATAAATCCTCCTTAATAGCAGCTATCATATCATCGAGTTTGCTCTCAATTTCAGGATAATCAGCTCTGTTTTTCAATTCCGTATTGACGCTGATATAAAATTTTATTTTTGGCTCGGTTCCAGATGGTCTTGCTGATACAATGATATCACCTTCAGTGAAAAATTGCAGAACATTGGATTTGGGTAAATCAATGTCATATTGATTTCCGGTTTCCATATCTGTTTCGATTGAGCTTTGATAATCGTTTCACTTTCAATACACGATGACCACCTAGCATGACCGGAGGCTGTACTCTGTAGGAATGCATAATAGCAGCAATTTCTTCTGCTCCACTTTTTCCTTTTTTTGTGATGGAGATCAGCGCTTCTTTATAAAATCCATATTCAACATGAATATCCTGAAGAGATTCATATAATGTGATTCCTTTATTTTTATAGAAGGCAGCCATCTCTGCAATCATGGTACATGCCACTACAGAATCTTTATCTCTGGCATGGTCTCCAACCAAATAGCCATAACTTTCTTCACAACCGGCAATGAATTGTTGCTTGCCCTCCAACTTTGTCATGAGATCGCCGATAAATTTAAATCCGGTCAAAGTATTGTAACACATCACTTTCTTTGATGCTGCAATTTTATCCAGAAGATAAGTAGTGACAATTGTTTTTACAATGTATTCATTACCTGTCAGTTTCCCCTTTTCCTCCCATTGAGTTAATAAATAATGGAAAAGAAGTGTTCCCGTCTGATTACCATTAAGCAGGATGAAGGCTCCTTTATCATTTTTCACAGCAATCCCTACTCTGTCAGCATCAGGATCTGTGGCCAGTACAAGATCAGCATCTATTTCACGGGCAAGCTTCAACGAAAGCGTCATGGCTTCTTCCTCTTCAGGGTTTGGATAAACGACCGTCGGAAAATTGCCATCAATGACACATTGCTCCTTCACCAGATTAACGTTCGTAAATCCAACAGCTTTGAGAGCAGCAGGAACTAGTTTTACACCAGCTCCATGGATGGGAGAAAATACTATTTTCAGATCATGTTGTGCTTTTATTGCATCCGGATTGAGGCTGACGGCTTTTACTTTTTCTAAATAAATTGAATCTATTTCATCGCCGATCATCTCTATCAAATCCGGGTTTCCCTTGAAATTTATCTGCTTAACTGAACTGATTTTGTTGACTTCTGCTATTATATTTTTGTCATGAGGGGCAATGATCTGTCCGCCATCATTCCAGTAAGCCTTATATCCACTGTATTCACGGGGGTTATGTGAAGCAGTAAGCATCACACCACTTTGACAACCCAAATGTCTGATTGCAAAGGATAATTCCGGAGTTGGCCGAAGCTCTTTGAAGAAATAGGTGTAAATACCATTTGCAGAGAAAACATCGGCTACTATCTGTGCAAATACTGTAGCATTATTTCTGTTGTCATATGAAATAACCACTTTAATATCACCTTCGGGATATTGCTGTTTCAAGTAATTGCTCAAGCCCTGTGTTGCAGCCCCTATAGTGTATTTATTTACTCTGTTGGTTCCTACACCCATGATGCCCCTAAGACCTCCTGTCCCAAATTCGAGGTCCCGGTAAAATGCATCTGTTATGTCCTCAGTTTTGTTTGAGTCTATTAATTGCTGAAGTGAAGATCTGGTTTCTTCGTCATAATCTTCTCCCAGCCATTTGTTTACTCTTTCCTGAATTTGATTGTCCAATTGAGCCATTATTCTATATTTTGGTGATGGTTTATATCAGATTAATTAATGCAATGTAGGGAGAAAAGTTTGAATATTGAATGTTGAAATATGGCTGCTTTTATCATATTCCTTCCAAATGCACACAGGTCTTACTCTTTTGACTCTTGCGGGGGAGCTTGTATAAAGATTCGGTATTTTCCGGATGGATATTAATCCGATAAAACCAGAATGATAGTAGTTACAATCCAAAGATGATTGATCACGGGATTTGAATCCTTGGTTTTATTGAAATTAATAAGCCGAACAGCATAATTGTACCTGAATGACAAGGTATTGATAAAGCTATTCGGCCAGAGGACGTTTATTGCTTTCTTATTTTCTAGATTTTCACAAACAAGCCCAGAGACAAAAGTGCATTTTCCTGAGGAAAGTTATTGTGGGACAGATTCCAGCTACCGGAAAGCTGAGCCTGTAATTTTATATTTTCAAGTCCTGCTCTGACAGTCAGTGCAGGCTCGACGAGAAAGGAAGATTTATGATTTTCCAGATAGGCAAATTGATCGATCCCATCGAAAATTAAGCTTCCTTTGATATTTGAATAATTGAGCGAAATAAAACGGGCTGATACAGCAGCGGAAAAATATTCAGATGTAAATCCAATATTCGGCTGGATCCCTGCTCTGAATATGTTGGCATTAATTTTTCCTGTGGTCGAAGGATTGCTGATTAGACTGGATGGGAAATTATTTTCTACAGATCCAAAGCCCAAAAGTCCATAAGTTTCAAACACAACATTTTCTCCAATTTTGGTAAAATAACCCAGGCCCACTTCTCCAAGTCTTCCAGATCCTCCGTTCCCATCGTCATCATCAGCCGGAAAGAAAAATCCGGCATTAACCATCAAACCGATATTGGAGCTAAGTCCATATGCTGTCTGAACTTCAAATTGATTTACATTCCCATGAACAGCCAGAGTAATTTGGCCTTTCTCTTCAAGGAGTGGAACATTATGTGTATTGGGCACATAGTATTTTGGGCTACATCCCACTATAACCAACATTGCTAGAGCAATCATTGAAAACATTGCTTGATTTCTCATGTGTTTTTTGTTTTTATTAGATGTAAAAGATCTACATATGAGATAAGTACGATATTGAAGGCGATTTTTGTCACGCCATTGATAGGCGGGGCTCCTTAATTTTTTAAGCCCTCTCTCATGGGAGTAACTTTTTACAAATTAAATTCCGGATTTATTTAATTCATAACTTGATACCAATGGCTTGGTAATGGGTTATCCGTCAACCTTTTGATATTCTGGAAATCTAAACGGGGGATTCTTTTGAAAGACCGTAGATATGCAATACTTCATCTGTTTCTTTTTTGAGGTATTCAGTTTCCAACTTCATTCCCAGTTTCTCCAATAGCCGAATAGATTGCAAATTTTCAGGAAGTACAATCGCTATAATTTTTTCCATTTTGTATTCCCTGAAAGCAAATTGCATAATTTCGCTGACCATTTCAAATGCATACCCTCTTCCCATATACTCCGGAAGAAAAGCAAATCCAATATCAATATTTTCCAGATCATCTCTCTTAATAAGACTCACTAAACCTATGGGCTTATTTTCAGATTTTAAAACTACCCGACTTAAAGATGGAAAAGTGTTTTCATTCTTTCTAAGAGGTCCATTTATTAAATAAGTTTCTGCCTGTTCAAGTGTTTTGACATTTCTCTCACCAATGTACTTCAACCATCCTTCAGTATTCAACAATTGCAGCATGAATCCAGCGTCTTCCAGGCTGAAAGCTCCCGAACGTAGTCGATTTGTCTCAATATATATTGCCATTGTGCTACTACTTCAGCTCTGTTAGAGATTGAGGCACCCACCTGGAGGGTAAGTTAGCGTGTTGGCGCAACCAAATATTGAGTTGACCGACATGATGATGCACATGTCTGATATTATAGATCATGATTTCGATGGTTGCGAAATTTTTTCTGCTATCAATGAATCTGGATTCTGAATCATTCAGATCATCAGTAAGAAGTCTGTTCCTGCACTTATCTTTGATAAAATGCAAATAATGAATTAATTCCTCTTTGGAATAAATTCTGTCTGGCATAATTCCCTCCGGATCAAATTCCGATAAAGTATATGGCTCAGGGGGCATGAAATCTGAAGGATCTTTGCTTAAGTAGTAGTCAGTATAGAACAGGGTATGATAAGCTATGTACCAGAATTCTGACTTGCCACTCCAGATATCTTCAGGACAAGCTTTCAAAGTATTTTCCATCATATCCAGAGAAGCACCGAATTGCTTCCATACTATTTCATTGACAGTCTCAGGCATTATATGGAGTTTCTTTTATAAACAAAGGTTTTGTTGCCAGCCAGAATAATATCGGGAACAAATGCATTGGCAAAGTCAATCCAGGAAATAATTCCGGGGATTCAATTTCCATCGGGAGTTCACTTGAAAATGGCAGCAAAAAAAGTAATAAAACTAATGATCAGAAAAATGGCATTGAACCAGGAATCTGTACCTTTTTTTACCCATTTTGCAAAGAAGAAATATCCCAGTGATGCCAGTACGCAACTGAAAACACAAACGGCAAGCAGATTGAGCCAGGTGAATACACTTGTAAAATCAACAATCAAAGCCTGGCAATAGGCTTCATTGAAAATACTTGCTGCAAGTCCGGCAAGTAAGCCTGATACTGCACCATGGTAAAGAGTCTGTTTCATATGATAGATTATTTCGTGACAGGGACGGATATTTCGACCAGCAGTTCTTGTGCAGCTTTTCCGGCCATTCCTTTTGTGGTTCCGATATTGTAATCAAGTCTTTTGATAGTGAAACTGCCGCTAAATGTATTGTTTATGAATGTAAAAGGAAAACTTATCTCCTTCTTTACACCTTTCATATCCAACATTCCTGTTACTGAATAAGCAGAGCTTGTTTTTGAAATTTTTGTTGAATTAAACCGGATTTCCGGGTACTGTTTTACATCAAACCACTTGTCACTTTTTGCATGCTTATTTTTCATGCCATTTCCGGTACTTATGGAATTGGCATCTATGAAAACATTGAATTTAGAAACATCGAGGCTTTTTTCGTCAAAAATGATTTCGCCCTTAAAAACTTTAAAGACACCTGAAGGGTCTTTGCTGCTGAATTTTATGGAATAACCTTCAGCAATTTTCCATTTCGTAGTTTGAACGGCAGTGAAGGCACTTAGTACTAATAATATTAATATTGTCGCAGGATAAATAGACATTTTCATATGTAATCAGATATTGTTAATACCTGTAAGATTACATTTTTTTGTTCAAATAATCAATCAAATATTATTTGATCCCTTTTTCAATTATGTAAAGTGCGATGAGTTCTGATGGCTTTAATTGAGCAGACAATTCAGGGTATTTTTTAGTAGCAAGTACTAATAATTTTACTGAATCAAAACCTTGCTGATCGGCAGAATTGAGAATGCTCGGGTGGATATAATATTCCCGGCAGATTTTGACTGTGTTGCCCAGTCTTTGTGCGACTTTTTTTACCAAACATATTTGGAGAGATCGTTTGACATAAATCGCCTTCTCAGCAAGGGCTTCTGGATAAAGTTCCAGTGCACCTACTGTTCCTCCCCAGGTTCTGAAGTCTTTGGCAGTGAATGCTTCACCACTTATCTCTCTTAAATAATCATTGACATCCTGTGAATATACAGGAAGGGATTTACCATCCTCATCTAAATATCTAAATAATTCATGACCCTTTAGTTCGCTGCATTCCCGAATCAATCTTGTGATTTTTTTACCCTGGATATGGACTTTACGATATAATCCGCCTTTTGCTTTGAATTCGAAATTTATGCCATTCTCAGTTAATTTTAAATGTTTGCGTCGCAGTGTTGTGAGACCATATGTTCCATTTTCTTTTTCATAGATTTTGTTACCTATTCTTATGGAACTTTGATCCAGAATACTTAGGATCAGAGCAAGTACTTTATCACGGGGCCAGCCATCCTTATTCAGAGCATATTTGATTTTTTTTCTGATGGAAGGCAGGGCTTTTGCAAAGGCGGCCATTCTGTCAAATTTCTTTACGAGGCTCATTCGGTTCCATTCCGGATGATATTTGTACTGAGTCCGTCCCCGGGCATCAATACCTCTGACCTGAACGTGACCTTCCGGTTCGGGGCTGATCCATACATTTTTCCATGCCGGGGGAATGACAAGTGATTTGATCCTTTGTAATATTTCCGGATCAGTTATTTTTTTGCCATTTTCATCGAAGAATTGAAATCCCCGACCTTTATGGATTCTTTTAAATCCGGGGTCTTCTGCAGATTTGTAAATGAGATTGTTAAGAGCAATTGCATTACTTTGCATAGATTCATTTTTGATAAATCAGTATTCCTATCAAGACGATATACGTTGAAATTGAATTTTGACATTCGTAAAGAATATGCAAAAAGTAATTTTTTTTGATGGTATATTATCATTCCTCAGAAATAGGAGAGGCTGTTAAATACATTTATTCAGAACCTTACATTACAAAATCAAAAAGGATTACTGTTCAACAAAATACATGTCTATCTCTCCCTTATTTTTGGCGGGTATTTTTCCTCT
Source organism: Saprospiraceae bacterium (assembly GCA_016706365.1). GTDB lineage: Bacteria > Bacteroidota > Bacteroidia > Chitinophagales > Saprospiraceae > SLDF01. Next base: position 154,450 of record JADJJU010000007.1, on the reverse strand, counting down.
GTATTCACATTGAAAATCACCATTTAATAGATGGTGTGTAGCGCCGCTAATGTTGATTCTGCCCGGTTCAGATTGCTGTTCCATTCTTGCTGCAGTATTCACTGTATCTCCCCAGATATCGTAAGCGTACTTTTTCACACCAACTATACCTGCTACAACCGGACCTGAGTGGATACCGATCCGTATCCTGAAAAGGCTGTTGCTTTGATGAATGAACTCGATAATTTCAATTGCAGCATTTACAGCCTGCTTTGCATGATTTTCATTTTCATCGGGCATCCCGCTGACTGCAAGGTATGCATCACCGATGGTTTTAATTTTTTCCAATCCATGCTTTTCCATGATAGCATCGAATGCCGTAAAACTTTTGTGAATGGCAGCAACTAATTCAGTGGGAGGGAGGCGTTCACTGATTCCTGTGAAATTCACAAAATCAGTAAACAAGACTGATACATTGTTATATTGCTTAGCCTCTGCGGATCCTTTTTCTTTCAATTCCATTGCAATGTTGTATGGAAGGATATTTAGCAGCAATTCGTCCGATTTCTCTTTTTCTGAGTTTAAATCTTTGGTCCTTTCCAGGACTTTATTTTCCAGATTGACATTGTATTCTTCCAGTCGCTTTTTATTAACCCGAAGATCTTCTTCAATCATTTTCCTTCCTTCGATCTCCTGAGACAATACCGTGTTGAGGTGGTTGGTTTGCTCAAATAGCATTGTGTTCTGCAATGATATAGCCGTCTGTGTGGCCATTACCTGCAGTATTTCAATACGCTCTTTTGTAAAAGCTCCGGCAATAAGGTTATTTTCCAGATATAAAAATGCAAAAGCTTCACCAACTTGCTTTAAAGGAATGCAGACAATTGATTTGATTTCATTTTTTGAGATGTATATTTCATGTGCGAAAGGCATGGTTTCTGATGCATTTTCAAGCACCAGAATTTCACCGCTGCGGATGACTGAGTTTATCACTGCATGACTAATCATTTGATATTCATCGAAATCTATCTCCTGTAATACCTTCACTTCTTTTCCGGAAGCATCAACAGAAGCTTTTATGCTCAGTTTGCCATTTTCTCTAAGGATCAAAAATGCCCTTTCAGCTCCTGCATTTTCAGCCACCAGGTTCATCAACCGGATGAGTAAGTTTTCCAGATTCATTTCACCTGATATGAGGTGTATGGTCTTTAACACAGTATTCAGATCAAGATTATTTGATTTTATTCCTATTTCCTCCTGCGAAAGAAAGTCGGCATAATGCGTCTTCATCTGTTCCAGTTTGGCCTTTGCTCCCCACTTACTGTAAGTTTTGTAAGTATGGGCGAAATAGAATCGCGCTACTTCTCCCTGATTAATATTTTTATAAAATACGGCCGTTCTTTCCCATGCAAGCGCTTCATCATGGACATAGCGGTGTAGCCTGGCGTTCTTTATCGACTCGGTATAATACTTCATTGCCTCATCAATTTTTCCGGTAAGTGCGCTGTATTCTGCCAGTATTAACTGGTACCTGTGGAGAAAATTGATTTCGAATATATTACTTAAACCTTTGAACAGCTTCAGATTCTTTTGGCAAATTTTTAACAATCTGGCCTGCTCAGATTCTGTTTGTTTGCTAAAAATGGGAGTGATGCATATATTTTCATAAAAATAAAAAAGCAGCTCTGTGATGGTTCCTTTGACAGGAACGAGATAAGTTTTTTCTTTGCAACAGTATTTCCAGGCCAGATCCTCCTGATTGAAAGTAATGGCAAGGAATTTTTTTTGCAGGTTGATATTGTGGTAATACAGATTATATGCAGGCTCGTCAGGGAAATCGTATGATTTTTCATCATAAATCTCACCCCTCAGACATTCAAAGTCATTTACCCCGTGGATGAGATTATAGACTGATTGTGTAAAAAGATTGATTCTGGAATGAGTCAATATTTGATTAAGCGGGGCAACCTGCATGTTGAGTAGTTGACCTCTTTTAAGTGTAGCCTGCAGAGGTTCTCCGGCATATACACTCCAGTACATAATGAATTGTCCCAGTATGGCTGTAAACTCAAAATCTCCGGTTTCCAATCCTTTTCGAAATCCTTTTTCAATGTCGGGAATGGCTTTTCCAAGGTGCATCGTGTAATGTGCAATGAATGTGTGATATGCTTGTTTGATGGAGGAAATCTGATCTTCATGCTGCAATATTTCAGATAGTTTGTTTCCCAATTCACCAAATTGAATTCCTTTGAGTGTCTTGTTCATGTAAGCGATATTAATATATCCGAATACGATGAATGCAATGGGTGATTTAGGGCCCACACCATACTTCAAGGTCAGCTTGATTAATTCAAACATTATTAGGGGCACAGCATTTGGCTCAATAAAATAACTTGCATATGCCATTCTGTGCATGATAACCATAGCCATCAGCAATGATTCGTCCTCCAAAATCGGCAAATTCAATATTTTCTCTTCAGAAAATTTCTTCAACCTGAAATTTGTAAGCATATAACCGGCCAGAACATCCAGCTGAGAAGGTTTACGTTTGATTTTTATCCCAATGTTTCGCAATACTTCCAGTCCAATATCAATCACAAGAGAATGATTGCTGCTGGCAATAGCATTTTGAATTTTAAGATCTGCAATTTTAAGTTTGTCTGGGATATTATCATTTTTGGCATCCAGTATTTTAATCAAATCTTCAAACCTGCTTTGTCTGTTGCATTGGTTTGCGGCCATAGCTGCCCGATAAAAGAGAGTGAAGGTTGATGAATAATCAGAAGCCCAGGAATTAGGAGCTATAAGTTCAATCGCATTTTCAAAATACTGAAGCGCCAGTGAGTAAGCCGTTGCAGCTTGAGAGCGATTTCCTGCAATAATATTTAATTCTGAAATTTTATTACGCTCTTCCTGTCCGGCAATTTCAGATTTTGCAAAATTGAATTGATTAACGATATCAAAAATGCTCCCTTTAATATTAGAGTCATCGGTTTTATCTAAGATCAATCTGCCAATATTAAGGTGGAATTGCTTTCTTTCATTTTCCTCCGTCAAGGAGTAAATAGCTTGTTGGACGCGGTCATGGACGAAATAATAATCAGTCTCAGCTGTGTCAATGATAAGACCGTTATTGATTGCTTGTTTGAGACTTTGTTGTACTGACTCACTGGATTTACCTGTAACTTTTTCAAGGATTTGTAAGGAAAATTTATTGCCTATACAAGAAGCAATTTTCAGAACATTAATAGTGTCTTGTTCCAGTTTGTTTATCGTTTCAAGCACTAAGTTAACAATATCCCCTTCCAGGTTAAAGGAAAGAATTTTCTGAGTATCCCATCTCCACTGGCGTTCAGCCCTGTCAAAATAAAGCATTTTATTCTCATAGATGGCTTTGAGAAACTGTTTAACAAAGAGCGCATTTCCTCCTGATTTCTTTTGGACAAGAGAAACCAGTTCATGAATGGATGGGTCAGAACTTCCTGTGATATATTTTATGAATTCTTCAGTGTCTTCGAATTTCAGATTTTCAAGGTGGATCTCTTCCGGCAGAATATCTCTTTTGTCAATATCAAGCCTGAATTGAAGGAAAAAATGTCCTGCAGTGATTTCATTATCTCTATAGGCACCAATCACCAGTAAATTTCTCAAAGCCTCATTGCTAAGAATATTAGCGAGAAGATCAAGGGAGGACGAATCGCTCCATTGCAGGTCATCCAGAAAGATGACAATAGATTTATAATAAAAAGAGATTGTCTGCAAAAAATTAATAATAGCATAATTGAACCTCTGCTGAGCCTCATTTCCATTTAAGACTGGTAGTTCGGGTTGTTCCGGAAGCAATTTTTCAAGCCCGGGGATTATGTCAAATAAAGCTCTGCCAATGGGATGCAGTACTTGTTGCAGTTCATTTTTCAAATTAGAAAGATTGAGGTGCCCACTGAGCTCTATTTGTTCCATCAATCTCCCGAAAGCCTGGTTCAGCGCAGAGTATGGGACATCGGTCTTGAGAGAGTCAAATTTGCCTGATACAAATATGCCGGCATCATGTGACACACTGCGGTTAAGGTGATTGACAAGACTCGTTTTTCCCGTGCCGGAATGTCCATATACCAGAAGCAATTTCTTCTTACCTGACAGAACTTGCTGGTACACGGCTTTCATTTTCTGGATTTGCATTTCACGTCCAAAAAGCAAGTTTGTCGATCTCAGTAAACCGGATGAATCTTGTTGGCCCAGCTGAAATCCTTCAGCTTTTCCACTATTCTTCAACGAGCTCATGATGATTCTCAGATCATGAGCTATTCCATCCGCAGAATTATATCGGTTTTCGGTATCTTTTTCCAGCATTTTCATGATGAGCAAAGACAAAATGTGCGGAATATCGGCTATTGTATGAGGTGATTCCGGGCGAATTGCAATGTGCGCATGAATTTTTGCGGCATCATCTTTTTCTTCAAATGGCAAACGACCTGTAAATAGCTTGTAGAAGATAACTCCCAGCGAATAAATGTCCGAACTAAAACCAATTTCAGTGCTGATTCTCCCGGTTTGCTCAGGGGCTATATAATCCGCATCAGCTGTGGCGTATAATTGAGAACTTTGCTCATCTTCTCTTCTCAGCATTCGCTTCGCAAGCCCGAGGCTGATGAAATAAATTTGTTCACCTTCATTCTCAATCATGATATGATCAGGCTGAAGATTCAGATGGAATATTTGTTGATTATGGATTTGTGAAAGTCGCTCTGCAATAAGAATACAGAGATTCAATTTATCAGAAACTTGTTTAAGTTCTTCCCATTTTACGGTAAGCGTTTTTCCGTGGATATATTGAAGAATTATATCAATATCGGTTGGGGTACTGGCATTGTCAAAAACCTTTCGGAAGCCTTCTATATTTTCATTGACAAATGATATTTCGTTGGAAGCTTTGAGCTGTTCAATTTGAGTGAGAGAATTTATGGCTGCTGTTTTGTGGATGCTTGAAATTTCAGCATCACTGCTGCTGCCATGGAAATTATACCGTTTCCCTGAAAATAGTATTACTTTTTTCATACTGATAGCGTTAGTTGCCTAATCTTCAAAACTCCATTCTTATGATAAAATATTTTATCAAAGAATAGAAATATAATGGATTGAATCTTCGGAGACGATATCATGTGCCTTACTGCTTCCTGGTTCAAAATTCCATTGATGCCAATATTAGCAAATCTTAAGATCAATCATGAATTTTTTTTTAATAATGCACATTTCGCTGATTATTTATTGTCAGTTTCCATTTTGATGGCTCTTCACTTTTGATGCCATTCGATTTATTTCTATATCTTGAAAGTGTACTATATATGGCAAGTCTTGCCCGGTTTAATCCACCCAGTGGCCGGTGAACTGTAAGTGAATGCCATGGATTAAATGATAATCTTTCAGCAAATTCCTTAATTTCATCGGTATCAAAATCTTGTTTCGGAATATGCAGCGTTGCAAGTTTGACATATGGGGATTTCCATTTGACAGTTGGATCTTCGATCGGCATTTTATCTGCATCTTCCTGGAATTGAACCATGAAATCGAAATTAATATCAGCATTCTCCAAGTAAGCAATTAACTGTTGTCTCAGGAAATCAGGGTCATTTTTTGGTATCGGCGATTTGTAATTCAAGGTGGATTTGAACATAAATTTGATGGCTCTTTGTGAACCAAACTGATAGGGTGTCGTACTGAAGTAATTTTGTTCAACCAGACTTCCAATCACAGAATTAGCTTTAAAAATTCTGTACATCAGACTCCAATGGAAAGGATTGAGAATAAACAAAAACAATTTTAATTTGCCGGAAGTGAATGATTTTATAACCCCACTGAATTCTTCGACACTTTTTGATACAAATGTTTCATAATTGAGCCCGATGAAATCCTGCGTCTGACTGAGGTGTTCATCAGATTTTAATTTTTCACCCTCCACACCCAGAAGTTTGACAGCTATCCCTCTTTGATCTTTGGCAGAGTCCTTCTTGTTACCGGTTGCTGCATTAGAAAACCGGATGATTGCGTCGTAACTCCTTTGCACTGCAAATACTCCAACCTGTAACTGTGGGTCCAGATCGGGAAGAATGGTAAATGTTCCTTTCAGACAGCCATGCATTTTAGTCTCTGCCTGCCGAAGCATATCTGTCCCGCGTGGAAACAATTCATCCATTTGCTTTTTCAGCTCATCTACCATTTGATCTATATAGAAATTTTCATTTTCCGGAGGATACTCTTTTGCTATTTCTTTTTTCATTATCAATATTTTTAGATTAAATGGTGCTGATATATCTGATGGCTGTAATGGAAGGGAAGAAGAAGTAGCTGCCTCCGCGGATTGTTACAAAGCGTTGAAGTCCTGTAATTGTTTTACTGACGGGTTTACTCTGGATAGTAAAATTTTGTTGCAACTCAGCGGATGATTCCTGAGCTCCTATGAAGGGGTCAGGGTCATTATAAAGCTCTTTAACCTTGGGAGAATTGGCCCAGGTGAATTGAACAAATTCATATTGTCTGCTGATATCTGCATTGAAGCAATTGAATAAAATTCCTACCGGACCGGATGGTTTGTGATTCGTCGGGGATCCAATGATGGGTTCGCCGTACAACCTTGCGCGGCGTATGATGCGGTGTCGGTTGCTAAGTGTCACAGAGAGTTTGGCTCCATTATCTTCAAAACTATCTCTTGGATTTGCTCTCCGCAGATGGGAACCAAAGGGACATTTCATTCCCTCCGCATCATTTTTAGCGTATCCACAATCATTGTCATTGCTGATAAATCCGGGGTCCCGATCCGGAAATTTTGTGACCGAAGCTCCACCCGGCCATCGCCCCAGCATTTTAGAGGCCAGCTTGGTACTCTCAAGTGCGTTAACAGAACCATCCTCATTTTTAGTATTTTCATTCATGAAACTCCAGAAGGCATCAACATCCTGATCCATTTGACGGATGACGAGGTAAGTACCGTTTTTCCCCAGATCTTTTTTGCCTGTTTGCGCTGCATCTGCAGGCAGAAGATTGATTTCGCCCTGCTCATGCATGATCAGGGGAGATTGAGGATAGACTTTATACTCATTTTGGTAGCCCATAATAAATTCGCCTGGCTGAACCATATCATTCTTAGGTCCCTGAATGCCACTTCCATACATAACTGGTTGAGATATTCCATCCCGAAAACCAAAATGTTCTTTGTTGTTTTCCAAAGTCTGCCCATCCAACTTTAATCCCTCTGATAATCCAAGTGCCAGGTATTCTGATTGTAATTTTTCGAAATAATTCAGGCATACTTCCTCATTGATACCAAAAACCATAAGCAGAATATGAACAGGCTCCTGAGTTGCATTACCCCAGGACCAGGTGTCGGGACTGCTATTTCCTGAGTCTCCCAACATTCTACGTCTGTGTGGCGTATCCATCCCTTCCCGAAATTCCCTGCTAAAAGCCTTGATATTATCATCGTGTAAGCCTAATGCTTCCAGGCCCGTAGCAGTAAAAGCAATATTCAGGGCTGTTTGTGGATGATGATTTTCTTCCGTTTCAGGATGTGCAATTGCATGTGTGATGTCACATGCAATGCCTGCAATCCACTTTTTGGCTGATTCTTTATCATTTACTCTGAGCAGTACATGACGGGAGAATATCATTTTGTCATAATCGTGAATCACATAAGCTTGGATATCATTTAGTTCAAGTACTTCCATATTATAAAATTATATGAGTTTCAAAAAGGCTTCAGCTTTTTTCCCGGATAGGTTTTTATATAGAAGTGATCTGATGAGGGAATTATTATTCACATTTTTGATGGACAACTCCGGGTAAGCATTGTACCATACCTGAGTGGGTAATTCTGTATTCCTGCTCCAGGCCAAAAAATGCTCTTCATCATAGGCTCCTCCAAAAAACAGAAATCTTGTCTTTGGAAAATTTGTTGTATTGGAGAATATTCCTGTTAGACCCCAACCGCTTTGATCAATGAAATCCCCCAGGTATTGCTGCCAGCTTCCATCAAAGTTGCTACAGAAAAGCACTCTTTTATTATTATCAAATAATACCCATCTGGCAAAATGTATGGTCGGTATTCCCATTAATTTTCCTTTTACAAATAGAAACCTGATCAGCACTTTGGAAAATATCATCATAAATTTAAAGGTAAAGAGTCTCATTTTTCCCGCTTTCATAGAAACCAGTTGTGTAAATTGATTTTGAAATTCAAAATCTTCGTCTTTTTCTAATTCCTTGATGCGGGTTTCGTCCAGTTCATTCCTTTTCAGCATAAAATATGTGTCTTTCCTTTCATAAAAATACTGAATGATAAGAACCAATAAAATGATCAGGGGTGACAAAATGAGCAAAACTATTCCGGTGATAATCATACCCGGCCAGTTGATTCGCGGCATATTAAAAGGCTCATCTGCCCATCTGAACTCAGGATTTGACTTGATTTCTGCTACTAATTTTTGGTGGACTGTTTTTGGGGAATACGATTCCCAGCTTCTTTCATCCAGAATTTTTCTAAGATGATTACGCAGCTTACTTTCATTTCTAATTTGTTCAAGTGAACGGTTTGGTGATCCTCTGAAGAATGAAGCAGCAGGAACATTCCATTGTCTCAGGTAATTCATTCTATTTTCAGGAGTTCGAAGATGTTTTTCGGGGTAATCCACACAATATTGGTAGATATGATCGCTAAGATCTGCAGTAATTGTGCACAAGTCTCGTAACTGAGCTTCAATGCTGCCGTCAAAATTGGAAGAGAAAATCAATTTCGCTTTTTCGTGTTCAGGATTACCAATTTCATCCTTATCATCAATAATAATCCATCTGGCATAATGGATAGTATGAATGTCGGAAAAATATAAATTTCGGCCTTCCGCCATATCCTGTTTAATGATCTTGAGGGCCGCCCTGAGCAGATCCACATTGTTCGGGATTATAGGGATAATCAGTGTAATCGGATTCTGATGTACGGTCCTTTTTGCCATAGTTATGTTAAGATTACGACAGTAATGATAAAACAAATGTGCTGTAGCAAACTCCAATAAGTGCTTAATGCAAAATACCAGTTGGTATTTTAAACAAAAACATCAAGCCCCGGGGTCTAGTGTCGGCCGTATTTTTAAGGTTCTCTTTTATATATTAATGAAATGTGATAAGATTAATGGTACCTACAACTTATTTAAATTCTAAAAAATTTCAACCTAAATTTTCAATTTGTCTGAATGCTCCCGCTTTTTTTCTTCCAGATTCTTTTTGGCATAATCAGTAAAGTATCTGTGATTTTCCATAAAGTCCACCTGAATTTTATTCCAATTTTCAATCGTCAATTCAGGGTTCCGGTATAGTAACTCAAGATATAATTTCTTACTGATATGGTCAAAATCTTTTGTCCCTAAATATTCCAGATCGGCATCTGCTACAACCTGCTCAAGTATATTATGTGCTTGTTGAGGAATCTTTGTTGCCATAATCATTCCGCATATTTTTTGTATATCAGAACTGTTGAAACCCATAACTTTCAACTCTTCAGCAGCAATTCTGCAGCCTTCTTCTTCATGATTAGCATAAGTATTCACAAAACCATAGTCGTGATATAAGGCAGCTAATTTAATTAAAAGCAAATCGTGCCCTTTAATCTTTTCTTTTTTGGCTATAAACACGGCAGCTTTCAACACTCTTTCTGTGTGTTGTGGACAATGATAGTAAAGATGTTCTGACAGCTTATTGTGTAATCTGTCTATTACTTCAATTTTTAGACTGTCAAATTCTTTTGATGTCATAAGCTGTAGTTAATGTGCATTGAGTTTTTTAAGGATACCACCACTTGCTTCTTTAACGGTGTTAACATACAGAAATGCATTTGGATCTGCATCTTTGATTGCCTTTTTAATGTTCAAAAGCTCCAGTCGGGTAACTATGGTTACTATGATATCACAATCGTTTTTGATGTCTATCATACCTGGTAAGTATCCTCTTTCTCCTTTATAGACTGTAATTCCTTTTCCGAAATCAACTACAATGATATTCTTAATTAATTCACTTTGCCCGGAAATAATGGTAAGTGCTGTAAATTGCTCGACTCCATCCACTACATAATCAATCATTTTTGCAGCGGTGAAATAGGTAATGATGGAAAACATAGCAATTTCAATTCCAAGTTTCAAGGCAATGATAAGAAACAGAATAGTATTCATGATAATAATTACCTCACTCATACTTAACCCAATTTTTTGACGGGTAAGTACGACCAAAATTTCCGATCCGTCAATGGCAGCTCCAGTTCTGATGATGAGCCCAATTCCTATTCCAAGTATGGCTCCACCAAATATTGCAGTGAGAATATGATCAGTAGTAACAGCTTCAATATGAACCAGCTCCAGCCCAACAACCAGGAGTATAATCGCAACCAGGGATTTAATGGCAAGTGCTTTGGATATTTTTTTATAGGCTAGAATTAAGAAACCAATATTTCCAATAATCAAACACAAGCTTAGATTGATTCCATAAATTTCATGCAATAGGAGGGATATCCCTATTATTCCTCCATCTAAAAAATGGTTTGGAATCATAAATCCTTTGAGTGCAAATACTACCAGAATTACTCCTAATAATAGCTGTATCAGATTACTCAAAGTTAAAAGTGATTGCATGGCATTTACCGCACTTTCATTTATACTGTTGGACATCAGAGTGCTTTGTTTTAATAAAACTTGATTCTATATCAGCTGAGGAATGGGAGACTTAAGTCAGTGTCAAATATAGTTAAATGCATAATATCTTTTAAAGAGAAATAATTAGGAATGAAAGTGACGGACTTGCATGAGATTGTTTATTGCTAATAATCACTTATTACAGTGATAGAAATCATTTTTTAAAGCTGTAGACTGATATATTTTTACAATGGAATGATTCAAACCATAAAATGAATTTTATAGCCATTTAAGCAGCTGCGGGTATTCTTCCTGATTCATTTTTTTAATTTATAAACAAGAACATTATGAATACTTTACTCAAAAAAAGAGGGAATGGAAATGGATTTCCGTCCCTTAGAAGCAACTTGTCAGATTTATTTGACATTGAAAATTTCTTTACCGATTCTATATTTTCAAAACCTATGATGGCTGATACTCTTGCATTCGGTAGGCTGCCGGCCACTAATATCCGGGAAACTGAAAAGGAGTATATTGTAGAATTGGCAGCTCCCGGGCTGAAAAAAAAGGACTTTGTAGTTGAAGTTAATAATGACTGCCTGGAAATAAAGGTGGAAAAAGAAAAGGAAACAGAAGAGAAGGGAAATGAATTTACCCGCAGAGAATACAACTATAGTGCATTCTTTAGGTCCTTTACTTTACCGGCAACAGTAAATGCAGAAAAAAGCAAGGCAGAATACGAAAACGGAATACTAAAGGTTCATCTGCCAAAAATTGCAGATGCAAAAAGAAAACCTGCGAAAGAAATTGCTGTAGAATAATCTTATTTCAGCAAAAGCTATCCGGAAATATAAGTGAGCACTGCTATGCTTCAAAAGGGCAGAGATTCTCTGCCCTTTTAATCAAACTTAGTGGAGTCTGTACTGATATTGAGGAACGAAAAAAAACATCATACAAGCAATTTCCCTTAAAATGTGCTTGAACCAATAAAGCAAGAAGATAAATTGTATGTTTTTAGACCCTCAGAAATGAAGATTACACAATTAACATTAATTGTGAATTTCAATCAACTGTTGCCAAAACGAAAATCTTTTGAGACTTCTGAAAATATGAAACTAAACCAGGTAATTGCCATGGTGAAGGATTTTTTATAAAAGTTAATTTACATCTCCCAGAATTTACCAATAATGAACAGCAAGGATTATATATTATTTTTTAACAATATCAGCATTTCTGACATTGCAAAAGTCGGTGGAAAAAATGCTTCACTTGGTGAAATGTACAACCAGCTAAATCCGATAGGTATTGGTATACCTAATGGTTTTGCAGTCACCGCAAACGCATACCGCATTTTTTGCGAACATAATTCGATTGTACAACAACTGAAAGACTTGTTATTCTCCCTGGACACACAAAATTATTCAAATCTTTCTATAATAGGAGAAAAAGCCAGAACCCTGATCTTGGCCGGAACATTTCCACAAGATATAATTGATGCCATCAATGAATCATATCATTCTCTTTCCAAAGAATGTGGAATTGCAAATGCTGATGTTGCTGTTCGAAGCAGTGCCACTGCTGAAGATTTGCCTACTGCCAGTTTTGCCGGACGCATGGAGTCTTTTTTAAATATTAGCGGTGAAAGCCAGCTTCTGAAAGCAGTCCTGCTTTGCTATGCGTCTTTATTTACCGACAGAGCTATTAAGTATCGTCATGACATGGGATTCACGGGGATTGACATTGCAATTTCGGTAGGAGTACAACAAATGGTCAGAAGTGACAAAGCATCTTCCGGAGTTGCATTTACAATTGATCCGGACACTGGATTTCAAAACTCTATCATAATTAATAGTTGCTGGGGTTTGGGTGAAAATATTGTTCAGGGCAGAGTTACCCCCGATGAGTGGATCGTGTTTAAACCCACACTTATGAATGATCAATTGAACCCGGTTTTAAAAAGTCGTTGCGGCAGGAAGGAATTTACGATGGTGTATGCGGAGAAGGATGAAAGCACCACAGTGGAAAAATCAATTATAAATTTAGAAACCGCTGCAGAAAAGCAACTTGAGTTTTCATTGACTCATAAGGAAGTTATCCAACTGGCCCAATGGTGTTGCAAAATTGAGCAGCATTACGGAAAGGCGATGGATATTGAGTGGGCGAAAGACGGACTGAACAATCAGCTGTACATCGTCCAGGCGAGACCGGAAACCGTTCATGGATCCGGGAAAAAGCAAATACATGAGATATATACCCTTAAAGAAAAGGGAAAATTACTTACAAAAGGAATCGCATTAGGTGATAAAATAGCAACTGGGAAGGCCCGAATATTATTGAATCCACAAGAAGGGAGTCAATTGCAAGCCGGCGAAATTTTGGTTACTGACATCACCAATCCTGATTGGGATCCGGTTTTGAAAAAAGCCGGAGGGATTGTTACTAACAAAGGTGGTAGGACCAGTCATGCTGCTATCGTTGCCCGGGAAATAGGGACTGTGGCAGTAGTCGGGTGCGGCAATGCAACTGAGCTGATTCAAAATGGGCAGGAAATCACTATTTGTTGCGCTGAAGGGAAGGTCGGAAATGTGTATGAAGGCATTTTGGAAATGGAAATAACTGAACAGGATTTTAGCCATTTACCAATGCCGGATGTCTCCCCAATGTTTATTCTTGCAGATCCTGACCGTGCTTTTGAACTTAGTAATTATCCTAATAAGGGAGTCGGGCTCATGAGGTTAGAATTTGCCATTTCCAATTCAATTAAAGCACACCCTTTAGCACTTTTAGAACCAGAAAAAGTAGTGGATGAAGCAGTGAAAGCGGAAATAAAAGAATTGACAAAGGGCTATGAAAATACCAGAAATTATTTCATAGATAAACTTGCAGAGGCAGTGTCAATGGTAGCCGCTGCATTCTATCCAAAGGATGTGATCGTCCGTATGAGTGATTTTAAAAGCAATGAATATGCGAATCTGATTGGGGGAAAATATTTTGAACCACATGAAGAAAACCCGATGATTGGTTTGAGAGGCGCGTCCCGCTATTACAGTGATTTTTATAGAAAAGGATTTGCTTTGGAATGTGAGGCAATGTTAAAAGTTCGGAACGAGATGGGAATGACTAATGTCAAATTGATGATTCCATTTTGCAGAACTGTGGAAGAAGGCGAAAAAGTAATTGCTGAAATGGCCAACAATGGATTAACACAAAAAGAAAATGGTTTGGAGATTTATATGATGGTTGAGATTCCGGGCAATGTATTATTAGCAGATGAATTCGCTGCAATATTTGACGGATTTTCAATTGGATCTAATGATTTGACTCAATTGACATTGGGATTAGACAGAGATTCAGCATTAATTAGTTATTTATTCAATGAGGAAAATCCGGCAGTAAAATGGTTGATAGAGGAAACAATTCGTTCAGCAAAACGAAATAAGATAAAGGTCGGTCTTTGCGGACAGGCTCCAAGTGACCTGCCGGCTTTTGCTAAATTTTTGGTTGAAGCCGGTATCGACAGTATTTCATTTAATCCTGATGCCTTAATCAAGGGAATTGAAAATATTGTATCTGCGGAGCATGAATTAATAAAACAATAAAATAGATATTATGGAATCAGCATTCAAAAACAAAGTAGCTATTGTAACAGGTGGCTCTTTTGGAATCGGCAGGGCTGCAGCTGTTGCATTTGCAAAAAAAGGAGTTAAAGTTGCGGTTGTGGATTGGATAGAAGATAACGAAACAGTCGATCTAATTAAGAAAGAAGGGGCTGAGGCTATTTTTATCAAATGCGATGTATCAAATACATCCGATGTGAAAGCTATGGTGGAAAAAACAGTAAATGCCTTTGGTCGCTTGGACTTTGCGTTTAATAATGCGGGAATTGAAGGAATGACAGCCATTACCCAGGATTGCACCGAAGAAAACTGGGACAAAACGCTTGGTGTTAACCTTAAAAGTATATGGCTGTGCATGAAAAATCAAATTCCTGAGATGCAGAAGCAGGGGAAAGGTGTAATTATTAATTGTGCTTCCATTGCCGGACTGGTAGGTTTTCCCGGATTACCGGCTTATGTGGCTTCAAAGCATGGCGTTATTGGCTTGACAAAAACAGCAGCCCTGGAATGTGCAAAATCAGGAATAAGGGTAAATGCAGTTTGCCCGGGTGCAATTAAAACACCAATGATAGACAGGTTAACCGGCAAGAAAAAGGAAGCAGAAGATCAGTTCGCAGCTTTGGAACCAATTGGCAGACTGGGAGAGCCTGAAGAGGTGGCAAATGCAGTGTTGTGGATGTGTTCCGATGAAGCTTCATTTGTTACCGGACATGCCATGGCCGTGGACGGCGGATGGGTCGCACAATAACTTTTAAAAAAATTAAAGTCAACTTAGTTGTACTTTCTTAAATGTGCTATACCTGATTTTTCGATTCTGCAGAGATAATTACTCTATTATTAATCCTGAAATGGATACTGTAGCTTTTACACAACCTAATAGAAGGAGGATAATTAGGACCTAAAGCTGTTTAGGATTCCAATCCTATTAGCAATTCACCAGTAAATTAGTAATTTATTCATTCTTAAGTTCCCAAAGGATGAATAATGTAATATACGCACTGAAAAGTGTAACTAAGCCATATGCTTGTGCCTATATCTTTGCCTTGG
This sequence comes from Saprospiraceae bacterium, assembly GCA_016706365.1. GTDB lineage: Bacteria > Bacteroidota > Bacteroidia > Chitinophagales > Saprospiraceae > SLDF01. The sequence continues at coordinate 139,143 of JADJJU010000007.1, read as the reverse complement.
TCAATGCAGAGTATTGACTCACATACTGATTAATTACACTTAACAACTAAAACGATTTATCATGGTAAAGAAAATTTTAATGGGACTAAGCTTAATCGCAATGATGGCTGGTTCAGCTAGTGCGCAACACGTAAATTTAGGCGTAAAAGCGGGTCTGAATTTTTACAAAAATGTCAATAGCAATGATGTGAAAACTGATTTCAGGACAGGATTCAATCTTGGACTTTTAGGGCATATTCACATCAATGATGTATGGGCATTGCAGCCGGAGGTCTATTATTCTACACAAGGCTACAAAGCTAATACCACTAAAGTAAGAACAGGGTATGTGAATATTCCAATTTTGCTTCAGTATATGTTTAATAATGGCTTTAGAATTCAAGCCGGTCCTCAACTTGGCATTATGACAAACGCAACTCTGGATGCTGCAGGAGTAAGTTCTGATTATAAGGGTAATTACAAGGCCCTGGAAGCTGCTCTAAGTGTAGGTATAAGCTATGTTCACCCACCATCAAGTTTTGGTGTGGACTTAAGATATAACCACGGTTTGACAAATATCAATGAAAGTGATGCAAACAAAACATATAATCGTGGAATTCAATTAGGCGTATTTTATCTGATAAATCATCAGAATTAAAAAGAAAGGGTAAGCTAAAGTTTATAGCCGGAGTGAAAGAACGAATTTTAAATGTTATATTTATGCAAGCCTGATTTTCAGGACTCAACTCCATAAAACTTAACATTATGACCCCTTCAGCTCCAAAACAAATTACCTGGATTATTGGAATCCTTCTCGGAATTCTTGGTATTATCGGACACTTTGCACAAGTACAGTTTTTAACTGAGCATAGTTTCAATTTACTAATGGCCGGGTTCATTATCCTTGTATTGGGAACTTCACTAAAAGGCTTATAGTCTCATCACTGATACCCAGATAATTTGCCCATAGAACTTTACATAAAGAATTCTAAATAAAAAAAGCCCCTTCTGATTTTAAATTAGAAGGGGCTTTTTTTTGATTTGATTTTTAAATAGCCCGCATTTTATTACCTCTTGCTTCATGAGTCACTTCAGCCAGACCTAATTTTTCCATTAGAGGAGGAATGTACATTCCGAATCTGCCTCTGAACCCTTTTTTAAGGCCATACCAACCCATATTCGGATTATTTCCGGAACGTCCCCAGGCCTCGACGGTTCCATCCTTAGCAGGTTTTTGCTCATCCGCGCTTCCCAGCTCCATCCAATCCCCATGCTCTTTGAGCATTTGATGAAGATCATTCAGGCATTTGTAATCATATAAAAGTGTAGTTTTCCCTACAACACATACTATCACTTCCTGGCCATCTTTATTGTCCTTATACATCTCAAACTCTGAACTCTGTGGTGGAGTCTTCAATTTCCAGGGGTTCTCTCTGATTCCTTCTACAGCCATGATATTAGGTTTATTGAATTAGGTTATTCTTTTATATTTTCAATTATTAGCACGTTTTGAATGGGGGTTATTTTCAGATTGGTGTCATTCTGAATTGCATAAAATATAAAGCTGCTATTGCTTCCAATTATTGCAACATCTTTGATGTCATTGTTCTGAAAAGTGAGCCTGTGTTTGATTTTAAGTTTTTGATTCTCTAGTTGATCTTTTCTGGCATATCCACCACCTACGCCAAAGCCCAGAAAAGCACAAAAAATGCTGAACGCTGTAAAAAGTAACCATTGTTTGCTGAATGGTAGTGATTCAATATAGCCTGGTTTTTTTCTTGTCTTTTTCTTTTTTTGTTGAATGTATCTCAACAGCATTATATAGAAATATCCAAAAATGAAAATTGATAAAATTACTAGTGGAAAAAGAATTCCACTTGTCAAATGGGCTACGGGGCTTAACAATACGTCCAGCACATTTGAATAGCTTATCACATTGATACCTAATATCCCATAATATAAAGAATCACTAGCTATTCCAAGTATGAGCAGGTAGAGATAACCTAATGGGAGATAATGCACTAAAGAATCAATCATAAGTGAGGATCGACCGGCTTTTTCTTCAGGCGTAGATTCGGGTTCAATCATAATTTTTCTTTTGATTGCCCGGAGAAAAGTATACAGGCAACTTTCTAAGCGAATATACTGTCCAATTATTTAATAGGGTATGAAAGCCTGATTTGATTTTTTAACTACATAACATGTTTGTTTCTCAGATCGAAATTGTGTGTAATACCAATCTGGAGTGTATGGTTTATCTCTCTGCGGATTCCGTCAGATTTTATCAAGAGTTGATTTAAGTAACCCAACTGATATTTCCTTTGACACTGTATTGATATCCTAGCGCAACATAAAATCTATTTTGGTCCAAATGGTTATTTTTAATGGCATCTCCAAAGCTGATAAACGGCTCATCATAAATACTTAGAAAAGTAGCGCCTTTAATTATTGTAGGCTTGTTTATGGAAATATTAACCATAAGTCTGTATCTGAATCGATTACTATTATTAAACCCATCCTTAAAGCCAGTACCATCCGCATTGAGGTACCAGTCTTCGATCTATCTCTGGTCAAGTCGATATCTGTGCTGAATGCTTATTCGACCTATAATATGTTGAAAAGGAAGTTGTTGCCAGATCCTCTGTTCACCTGAACAGCGTGATTAGGATTTGAACTAACAGATAGCGCCCTGAGGTTAAATGAAAAAATTGTACAAATCAGCAGTGAGTAAGTGAATTGCTTCATAGTAATCGTTCATTTAATTTTCAGAATTTAAACGAACAAATTTGTGATTGGATGCATGAATTGAGAACTTTTCTAATGCAGCAAACTGGCTGAAATATAAAGTAAGGGTGTAAAGTGCAGAAGGTATTATTGTTATATTATTCCAGCACTGTCAATACTAAATGCTTAAGTTCATTTTCATGATTTAGGACAGGAGTAATGATAAGAGCCCATTTGTTGATTTCAAATGCTTCATCATTATTAATGGATAGAACAAAGTGCTCCGGAGTGATTTTGATCTTACTCTTAGAACTGCTGGCTTCATGCAAACCTGCTATCAAAGAGTTTTGATATGGGTAATATTTGAATTCGAGACTCTTTGGAAAAACATCTTCAATTGCCATTCCAATCACTAAATCTCTATCTTTTTCAATAGATTGATAAAGAGAAAATTAGCGTGTTTTATTAAATAAAATGATGGGCTGTTGATAACTATGCAGGCCGGAAGACTAAGAGAATCAATATCTTCCTGTTCATTTTTTTCCAATATCATATGAGGTTGTGAGTGCATTGATATTAGTAAATATAATGTATTATTCCAAAATCAAAAATCTAATTATAAGATCAAACCCGGTTTAAACCAAGATTTTACACTTCCAGAATAGACATACGTCAAATTGAACAAATAATTCCTGATTATTGTGGTTTATTTCTGAAATTTTTAAATGCAGATATTCCTCATACTATTAAAAAACAACAATGTATCAGTTTTCCTTACTAAATGGTAGCTTACTGAAAGCCGAGAATACATATTTACCAGCCACTGATCTGTCAATTCTGAGGGGGTATGCAGTCTTTGACTATTTTAGAATTCAGGATGGAGTTGCATTATTTTTGGATGATTACCTGGATAGATTCCTCAGATCTGCGAATGCATTAAGATTACAATTTAAATGGAACAAAGATGATTTGAGAAGAATGATTTTTTCTCTTCTCAAATCAAATCATCAAATTGACGGAGGTATCAGGATGATCCTCACCGGAGGCAGCCATGCATCCGGATATGCTATAGATGCAGCTAATTTACTGATGATTTCTTATCCACATGTTGAATACCCTCAATGGTACTTTGAAACAGGTGTGAAGGCAGTTACGGTTCAACACCAAAGGGAATTGCCACAAATTAAGTCAATAAATTATCTGAGTGGAATTTATTATCGGTCTATCCTGGAAAATCTGACAGCTCAATATCTTTTGTATCATGATGGAATGTATATCAGAGAATCAGACCGATATAATATATTTTTTGTAGATCAGGAGGGAGTGTTGATTACTCCGGAGCAGAAGGTATTGCATGGAGTGACGCGAAAACAAATTCTGGAATTGGCGTCCAAAAATGGAATCCAATTTGAAACAAGGGAAATCGCAATTTCTGAAATTCCAAATATGAAGGAAGCCTTCTTTAGCAGTACGACTATTGGCGGGGTTCCTATCAAGCAAATTGATGATTTGACTGTAGGATCTGGACTACCCGGACCCGTATACAAGAAAGTACAGACGCTGTTTGAGGAGCATTGCAGGGAATATGCGGCATCACATGGGATGTGATGTCTTTCTTCGCCTATGGCTTAAAAGGTGATGTTTCTTCGTGTCTATGCCACGAAGAAGTGATGTCTCAGAAATAAATTGTCTGCTTCGCAGACATTTTATTTTTGAGGTGATGTGCGAGCGAAGCCCGCGGTTGCGTTCGGGGTGTAGCGAATGAGTTTGTATGGGTGTGATTCTGTTTGAGTTGGAAAAAATATGCACACCAACCCTTCACCCACACTGGCTGTATGCCAAAAGCCAAAAGCCAAAAGCCAAAAGCCAAAAGCCAAAAGCCAAAAGCCAAAAGCCAAAAGCCAAAAGCCAGAGGGAGGGGCAAAAAGCCGTTGTGGTCTAGTCTCGCTCCTTAAACTTGCCAATAATCCTTCGATCCCTTTTGGTGGGTCTGCCGGCACCTTTTTCTCTGAATTCCCCTTTCGCTTTCCCGACATACCACTCATCAAATTTTTTCATTTCAGCTTCAGGTGTGAGATTGATATAACAGGTCTGTGCGATTGGCGCACCTACTCTTGAGGGAATCAAAGCTGTAACTTGATAAATCAGGTTGAATCCATCTTTTTTCAGGTGGATTAAATCATTTGGGACAACCATTTGAGAGGCTTTGGCTGCTTTTTCATTGACTTTAATATGTCCACTTCTGGCGGCGTCAGTGGCCTGTGTCCTGGTTTTGAAAATCCTGACACACCATAACCATTTGTCAATTCTCATTTTATCATCAGCTTCCTTCATCTATTCTGTTTTTGGAGGGAGGGAAGGAAGCTCAAGTTTCATATTCAGCAAGGCCTGAGCAACTGCTTCAGCCACCAGATAGTTTCGATACCATTTTTTATCTGCAGGAATAATTTGCCATGGAATGCTACTTTGATTGAATGCATATTCATATGCTTCCATATACTGCTTACAGAATGGTCTTTCGGTCCAGTCTCCATCATTATGTTTCCAATTTTTCAAGGGTCATCAATTCTTTCCTGCAGTTTTTCTAGTTGTCTGGCTTCTGAAATATGCAGATAGAATTTAAGAACTGTAGTATTATTGTCAAATGTGAGAAGCTCTTCAAAGGCATTGATTGCTGCCATTCTTTTTTCCACCCTGTCCATATCAATCCAGCCATGGACTCTTTGAATAAGGATATCTTCATAATGAGAGCGGTTGAAAACCTGGATGTACCCTTTTTCAGGTGCATGTTTGTGCACCCTCCAGAGAAAGTCATGGCCCATTTCCTCCTCTGTTGGTTTTTTAAATCCATATACTTTGACTGCTCCCGGAGTACATTTGCCAAAAACTTCCTGAGTGGTTCCGTCTTTACCACTGGCATCCATTCCCTGTAAAATGACCAGAAGGCTATGCTTTTGCTGAGCATAAAGTATATGTTGCAGATCACTTATGATTTTGGCCAATTCCTCAGTGCGCTTTACGATCTGATCTTTTCTTAGTGATTGCGGTGCATCAGATTTTATTTGGTTAAGTTGAATCATAAGCTGGTTTGTAATTTTAATAATGAAGCAAAATACAGTGTTTTTGTAAATATGTCGGTAATTTGAAGAATTACGATTAACGAATTGCTTTGAGCATTTGCGACTATTGCGGGCTGCGGGTTTCAAGTTGAACCGCCAGCTGTTGGCTTTTGGCAGTTGGCTATTGGCGAACAGACGGGATGATCCAAGATGCGCTTCCTCTTTGTAAGTTGCTACTGTCACGCAAGCAAAAACGTCACTTTTGTAAGCCTTGCTGACAAAAAACGTCACCTTGCATGCGCAGCAAATCAAGATGTCACCGTGTTACGACCTGATCCGGTGCGACGTCAGCCTACACCTTCATCCGGGCTCTTTTCACAAGATAGGATTGCAGGATTTTGAAATAACCTTCACGAATATCTGCCTCCACAACTTCGATTTTATATTGCAAACATTTCATGCGTAATTCATCTTTGTATTTCTTGATCTGTGTGATGTAGTGATCCCTGACTTGATTGGATTGAAGTCTCACTTCTTCGCCGGTTTCGAGGTCCACAAACAAATATGGCCTGTTTTCATACGCAAAATCTACTTCCAGTTTTTTATCTACCACAGGGAATAATATTACTTCATGCTTGTTATGCTTGAGATGCTGTAAGGCTGAAAATAATTCCTGCGGATCTTCAGATTGATCAAACATATCACTAAAGATGATCACCATCGAACGCTTGTGAATACTTTCTGCAATTTGATGCAGAGCCTGAGCAGCAGAGGTTTTTCTTTGGGAAGTTTTTTGTTGTAGTGCCTGGTCCAGATGACTCATCAGAAGTTTATAGTGAGTCGTGCTGCTCTTACAAGGCGTATTTACATATAATGTTTCATTGAACAAACTCAGTCCGTAAGCATCTCTTTGTTTCTTGAGCAAATGCATAAGGGAAGCTGAAGCCACTGCAGAAAAATTGATTTTATTCAATAAATCCCCTTTGTCAGATTCAGGAAAATACATGGATGATGATGTGTCCAATACGATCTGACATCTCAGATTTGTTTCTTCTTCAAATCGTTTGGTGAATAACTTATCAGTTCGGGCATATACTTTCCAGTCAATATTTCTAGTAGCCTCGCCGGGATTATAAAGTCTGTGCTCGGCAAATTCAACAGAAAATCCGTGGAACGGACTTTTATGTAAACCAATGATAAATCCTTCCACAACTTGTCGTGCGAGCAGGTCAAGATGGTCTAAAGAATGTGGGGCAATATTTTCTACTGAATTCATTTGTGTTTAACGATGCTGAAGTCCTAAAAGTACAAAACTCCTGCAGGAATTTCCTCACAGGAGTTTTGTGGCACAATATAATTCTACGAATTAAGACAAGTGTGCATTTATTTTATCAGCCAATGCAGGCTTGGAAATTGTTCCAACATGTTTTTCAACTACTTCTCCATCCTTCAAAATCAGGATCGTAGGAATAGATCTTATATTGTATTTCATGGATATCTCCGGATTTTGGTCGACATTGACTTTTCCGATTACTGCTTTGCCCGCATATTCCTTTGATAATTCTTCAATAATAGGAGTTATCATTCTGCAAGGGCCACACCATTCTGCCCAAAAGTCAATAACTGCAACATTCTTTGTATCGATTGCTTCCGTTTGGAAATTAGCGTCAGTGAATTCAAATGCCATTTTGTTTTTTACGTTTATTGAGTGAAATAATTTAATCTGAAACAGAATCCATAACTCATTAGTTGGAATCAATCCGAAAAATAACAAAACTTTAATAATGTTTGTTCAAGGATTCATTGTCATGAGCCAAAAGTCAGGAATCAGAGCTTAATTATATATATTACAGCCAGCAGTACAAGGGCTTAAATCATGAGTGTAACAACAATTCAGACTTTGGGTTTTCAAGTGACAAGATAGATGAAGAATTTATGAGTTTTTTTTCCAAACGATGGTCTGAGCTTCGCGATCCTTCCGCAAGATGGAGGGCAAAATCCGTAGTCTTATATTGGATTTTGGCTGTCTTCTCTTTTCTTACATTAGTAATTTTAATCATACCGGGTCTTCAAGTTACATTCTTAAATAATTTGTATGCACCTTATTTGTTTCCACTGGTAAGAGGCGCTCAGGACATACTATTCAGTTCAACAGCCTTTTTATTCGGATATTTTTTTCTGTTTCTCTGGATTTTCTTTCTATTCAGAGGATTGATACGGCTCATCAGAAGAATCAGAGCAAAGGCCAAAACAAGAGGAGCTTTGTTGAAATTTCTGGGGGTTTGTTCTGCCCCGCTTGTATTTTTTTACTGGATGTGGGGCTTTAATTATGCAAGGGAGCCACTTTCCAGAGCACTCAATTTACAATTGAAAGCTGTAAGTGTCAGTCAGTTAAAAAATGAAATGGAATATACGCTGGATCAAATGATTTTTATCCGGCATCAAATGAAAATAGGGGACAGCTCTACTGTTTCTATCGCTTATGAAAATGCAGCCAGGGACACCATTTTGGTCCATTCTGCACCACAGGTTCTTGAGGAATTTGGATTGAAACAATATTCTGATGCTCCTATAAAATCTTTTTGGCCGAAGGGTATTCTGCACAGATTAAATACAAGTGGTTTTTACAATCCATTCACCGGCGAGTGTTACAAAGAAAGAGATTTACATCCCATTCAGATTCCATTCATCAAAGCACATGAATGGTGTCATGCCCAGGGTGTGACAGATGAGGGAGACGCGAATTTTCTGGCATACTGGATTTGTGTTTCATCAGGGGATCTACTTTATGCTTATTCGGGATATCTGGAGTATTGGCGATACCTGAGTGCTGAGATCAGAAAACTTGATCCGGATGCTTATAATATTTCTCGTGAGAATTTACCTTTTGGGATAAAATCTGATCTTCTTGAAATCCGTGAAAATCTTCTCAAATATCCTGAATTCATGCCTGATATGCGTGATATCGTTTATGATTCTTATTTGAAATCTCATGGAATCACTGAAGGAATGGCAAGCTATAATAGATTGGTCAATATGGTTGTTGCAACGAAGCGGCAGAAGAGGTTGTAATCTTGTAGAATTGGTGAATTGGGTAATTGGTAATTAATTGAAAGTTGAAAGGTGAAAGGTGAAAAATTAACAGCCGGTTAAACAGCCGTTGAAGCGGTTAATCATTTAAGCGAGGTGTCAGCAAAGAGTTAGGGTGTGGATGGATGAAAGTGTATTTGGGACTCGCCAATTTATTGGCAAGGAGTTGGAATCTTGAATGGTAGGATTAAAGCTTCGGACTTTGGGTGTAGCTTTTTGTATCTTAGTTGGAATCGAGTCGTCTGCTAATAAATTAGCAGAACCAAAAAACCAAAAGAACTAAAATGACGGCAGAACCCGGATTTTTTGGACTTGCCCATTTATTGGCATGGAGTTGAATAATGAATAGCAAGAATAAAGTTTCGGACTTCAAATATGGCTCTCAGTTACTTTAGTTGATTCCGACTAGCCTGCTAATAAATTAGCAGAACCAATTTTGGAGATACTCATTCAAATTCTTAATCGCTATTCCAATCTCCCAGGCTTCCCGGTTACGGGGCTCAACTAAATTTGAAATGGCTCTGATCTGAGTACAAGGTATGCCTTCCTTTCCGGCAAAATAGTACAAAGCGGCTCCTTCCATGTTCTCAATGTCCGGACTGTATAGAGCCAAAAGGGAATCAATCCGTTCTTGTGTTCCGCTTACTGTATTCACAGTCACTGATCGAATTTGCTGCAAATCAGGGAAATACGGTTTCGTGTGTGATAATATTCCATTTTTGAAGGGCATTTCATTAGCATCCCAGAGGCCTAGTCTGAACATAGACAAAAAGCTTCCATCTTTATCCTGAGCTCCGGTATCAGCCCAGATTTCTTCAGCCACTTCTACCAGGGTACCATTGGGCAAATCATTTCGGAAGGTGCCGGCAATGCCAGCTAGAATGATCAACTCCGGTTTTTCTGAGCTGTATATGTATTTGCTTAGACTGTATAAAAATGGAATAGCTCCTGCTCCTGTAATAAGAATATTGATTTGATTTTCCGATCCAAATACAGTGTACAGATTATCAGAGATTTTAATTGCTTCAGAAGAATGGAGGAATGGTTGAACTTCCGGTGAAGTGGCTGCTGTCAGTAAAATGCGCATCAGCTAAAATTTATAAATCGCGTTCAGTGCGGGACTGAATCCCAGCTGCTGATTCCAGGCAGAGGCGATATCCAGTTGGAGATTTTTATTTGCACCAACTCCAAAGCCAAAGGATACACCTGAAGGATAAGTCTGTAAGCCCAATCTGAAGGCAACAACTTTGGCATACATATATTCCAAACCAAATTTGAGATTTTCTCTGAATTCCATGTCCTTTTCAGCACCGGCCAATAAGGACAGATTATCAGAAAAGGAATATTGCAATCCAAGTCTGAGGATGGTGGGCATCTTATAATCATTGCTGAAACTCACTGGAATTGGGCTGAACACATGAAACCCGACTTTAAGCTTATCCAGTAACTGAGCATTAATACCGGCTTCAAAAGAAAATACACCTTCACTTCCCCCTTCTTCGACCTGAACAAACATATAATCAATCTGTCCGCCAATAGAGACTTCTTCCATTAGTTTTCGTGCATAGGCAAGTCCTACCTTCCCTTCATTGTAGCTTTTATTTCCAAACAATTGCACCTGTACACCAAATGTACCTCCGCTGGTTGGGGTGGCGAATCCGAGCCCGATATGCTGAACACCTGCCAGCATAAACCTTCTCTCAAGTGTCAGGGCTATCGCAGATTTTTCCATAAATGCCAAGCCCTGCCTGATTGTGGAAAAGCGCATGGATATCTCTGAAATTCTCTGTATTCCCGGATAAGGCGACAGCTTTGCCACCCAATGGACGGCTGAAATTAGCCTGTGAATACACTTTTTCCTGCGAAAGAATCAGCAGAATCAATATAGCAGATATGTAAAGGTTTAATTTCAATGGCTATCATTTTGCTGTGAAAGTAGGAAAATTTATAAGGTAGGAGGAGGTTTTGAGGAGGAAAAGTTTTTGGGGGATAGAAAGGGAAGGGGGCCAGTGGAGGGAAACTTAGTATAGGGAGTAAATGAGAATGTTAAATTATGTTCTAAGATAAATATTTATATTCTTGTTTTTGTAGTTAAACCAGGCACGATCAGTTGACAATGCAATCCGCATGATAGTGGCTATTTTCTTTGTTGAATTTCTGATTTTCTCCAGTATTAAAAACCAATTCATATAGTTCTGAAGATACTTAGTGGCGACCCCATGAAAAGTATTCATAAAGTTTACTAGTCTGGTATACATATTATTAATATTTTGAATGTGATGTATCTTTTCGGCTTTCTTTTGCCTTGTAGCATCTGCGGAATTTGTGTGGTCAACTTTTATCTTTTCTCCCAGTGAATTATAGTTTTCATGACTTTGACTTACAATCAATTCAACATTATGAACCCTGCCATGCAATACGTTTGTGATATCTTCCGTGCGCAGGTTGCCTTTAGTTATAACACGCAAATCCTCTCTGCCACTCCTGTCGCATGTGGCAACGATTGTAACCTGTTTGTTACTTCCATCCGATTCTTGAATACTTTTCTGCCGTTTTCCTTTCTCAGAATATTGAAATACATAGTCATTTATCTCCACTATTCCCTGAAAGCTCAGGGGAAATATAGTTGAGAAACTGGTAAGCAGCTTATGACGCCAATCAAAGGAAGTTTGAATTGAAATACCAGTGAGTTCAGCACTCTTGCGAATACTATATCCTGCAACCAGACAATGCATATATTTATTGATTAACTCACGCTTCTTTAATGCATACCAAAACTTACCGGTTGACTGGGAAAAATGTTTGTTGCACTTTTTACAAACATATCGTTGCATCGCTTTTAGCTTTCCATTTCCTCTAACATCATTGCTCCTGCAATGAGGACATTTAATAACTACAGCATCATCTGTTTCTGTTAAACTTTCATTCTGCATCAAGATTTGCAGCAACTCTTCAATAATTTGTTGTTGTTGTTCTGTTCCTCGTGATGAATAATATTCTGAGAATTCTTTCGGTACCATATGGATAGATTTTGAATCTAAAATAATTAATATTTAAATTAGAACAAAATATTTAATAGTGACTTATATTCATTGAAATCATAGTTTACAGTATATAACATTGACATGCAACAATCCATTATATGTTTGAATTTTTTTTTCATATCAATGCCAATGACACCATGAGCAAATCCGTCGCAGTAAAAATGGGCATCAAAGCAAATTCCAGAACCATCATTGTGAATCCCGAAAATGATGCCATTGACCAAATGGGATTGCCTGCCTTGGAGTTATCAGAAGATTTAAAAAGAGGATTAGATTATATTCACTTGTTTGTCAAATCACAATCTGAATTCAAAAACCATTTCCCTGGACTTAAAGAAGCCTTGAATGAAGGTGGAATGCTCTGGGTTTCCTGGCCAAAAGGAGGAAAATTGGGAACAGATCTCAACATTATATCAGTGATCAAATTGGGCTATGATTTTGGATTGGTCGAAAGCACTTGTCTGAGTATCAATGAGACCTGGTCCGGGCTTAAATTTACGCATCCTAAAAAGGGAAAAGTGTACAATAACAGCTACGGAAAACTGAAAGGGAAATAAATATTTTTAATATTGCTTCATGGAAATCATCCTCATCTCCATCGTTGCCTTTCTTGCTGCCATCCTCACCTTCTTTTCCGGGTTTGGTTTGGGGACAATATTGACTCCGGTACTGATGATATTTTTTCCGGTTGAAGTCGCCATTGCACTTACCGGAGTTGTCCATTTTTGCAATAATGTGTTTAAGTTGTTTCTGGTTGGCCGGCATGCAAACAGGGATGTGCTGATACGATTTGGTATTCCTGCAGTCATAGCTGCGATCGTTGGTTCCTGGTTGTTACTGAATATCACTGATCTGCAGCCTTTGTTTTCATACAGATTGAATGGTAAGGAAGTAGATGTTTATCCTGTGAAATTCGTCATCTCAATTCTCCTGATTATTTTTGCAAGTATGGACCTGATTCCATATTTCAGTAAATTACAATTCAGTAAAGAAAAATTGCCCATAGGCGGAGCATTGAGTGGTTTTTTTGGAGGACTTTCAGGTAGTCAGGGAGCTTTGAGAGGTGCCTTTCTGATCAAGGCAGGACTTTCCAAGGAAGCATTTATCGGGACGGCGGTTGTGGTATCGACATTAGTAGACTTTACGAGATTGAGCATTTATGCTACTAATTTTACCACCTCAGGTCTTACAGATAATATAATGCTAGTTGTTATAGCAACACTGTCTGCCATTGCCGGAGCGTACCTGGGCAATATTTTATTGAAAAAGATTACCCTAAGATTTTTGCAAATAAGCGTCGCAATATTGTTGATATTTATTTCTATCGGACTGGGGTCAGGTCTTTTATAGTGGAATTTCACACACCGTCGCAACTGCTGGTAAATCTAATGCGTATTATTATACTGGAATACATTACTGGTATGAGTATAAAGGGAAAAGTAAATGATAGAAATTCACGAAACATTTGATGCGAAATTGTTGGCTGATTTGAATGAAGAAATTCAGACTTTTCATCATCTGGCATATCCGGAAATATTTAAGCCCTATAATAGAGAGACTATAAGAGGTTTTTTTAAGTCAGCTTTAGAGCATGAAAATGCGCATGTTTTTGTAGCCAGACAAGCTGAGGTTGTTTTGGGATATGTTTTGATTTTCATGGTCGATTTCAAGGAAAATCCTTTTCAGTATTCCAGGAGATATATTTTACTGGATCAGGTAGCAGTAATTGAAAAGTATAGAGGAAGGGGTGTTGGAAGTACTTTACTAAATAAGGTTTTTGAATTTGCAAAATCAATAAACATCAATGAAATAGAATTAAATCATTGGACAAGTAACGGATCTGCAAGGAAGTTTTTTAATAAAAATGGATTTGAATATTTTAATGAAAAGATGCGGTTAAAGTTGGATTGATAATGATTATATTCCTCACGATTGATTCAGGAATTCTTCACGCACTGAATGCATAAATACAAATTTTAATGTACTTAATACTCACACTCGAATTATTGGCCGGCAGCTGGTATATCCACTATACCAATTTTCCCATGTGGTTGAAGGGGGATAAGCTCCAACCTACATTTAATTATAGCATTTCGGATGAAAATGGAAAGCAGGGATTGACAGATATCGTTCGTTATCAAAAAAATGGAAAAAGCAAAGAGATAGCCGGTTTTGATACTCCACTGAATGCAGAAAATACACAATTCAAGTGGAGAGGTAAAGGACTGCTTTGGCTGTTTTCGAGTAGGTGGGAGGTAAAATATTATGATGAAAAACTTGATTGGGCACTGATTTATTTTAGCAGAACGATTGCCACTCCTGAAGGATATGATATTATTACGAGAAAGCCGGAACTTACACCAGCTCAGGAATCTGCGATTAAGGGTATATTAAAAGAGCTGGGTAAAGAAGGGCTGCTTACTCAATTGAGCAAGTGAGTAATTCTAGTTATTCACTTTCCTGATGTCTGGACTATTTGCGGTAAATGATTGAAAATTTAATATTTTCATCTAATGTACTGACATATATTGCATTAGTGATATCTTAGCAATCATGTAAGTCACTGGATTTTTAGTTTTCATTGTAAAATATTATTTCACAGGAATATGAAAAAGCTTCTACTGTCTGCATGCATGATATTTGTTCTGATGAGCATTTTTTGCACAAAAGAACTCCTATGGAATAAGTGTTGGAATTGGCGGTGGGTCAATTTTAAAACAATCTTTGGAGGGGGCTGCGTCATATGATTTGAAAACCGGCTATTTTATCGGATTTGAATACTCCCGGGATCTAACTAAAAAGCTTTCATTTCAGACCGGTTTAAACTACTATAGCAATAAAGTCATAGTTACTTTAAGCTATAATCCTGACAAACCTAATGTAACCAGGGAGGAGAATTTAGAATTGTTTTATCTACCAGTATCTTTGAGGTATGATCTTTCAAACTACTTTTTTATTAATGCTGGAGTATTGGGTGGAATAGACATGTCACTCAATAGAGTAATGACAGATCAATCAGGCATGGGCGTTGTGATTGGAATCGGAACTGAGATTTCTTTAAGTGACAAATACTCTATCCAGGTGAGTCCATATTTAAATCTGCATGGACTTCTTCTCGTTAATAGAGATAACTATCCCGAGCGAGTGTTGGATGCAGGTATAAAATTGATTATTATTCTGCATTGAGATTAACACTTTCTCACAATCACCAATACTATCTCATTGTTATAACACCTCATTAATGAGAGTGGATATAGCAATTGTAAAATATCAAGAAATTATTTTTCAAAACATTTGCGCAGTCAAATAACTGCATTATATTCGCAGTCAAGTAACTGCATTTATGGAAATTCGAAGAGATGTATTTCAAGCAATAGCCGATCCCACCAGGAGGGCAATCATTGCTTTGCTGGCTATGCATGCTATGACTCCCGGGGCAATTGCAGGGAACTTTGAGTCTTCCAGACAGACCATTTCAAAACATATCCAAATACTGACTGAATGTGAATTGCTGAAGCAGGAGCAGCACGGCCGGGAGATTTACTATCAATTAAATCCTGTGAAAATTAAAGAGATTGCCGAGTTTATTGAACCTTTCCGCAAGTTGTGGGATGAGCGGTTTGACAAATTGGAAGCTGTCATGAAAAACTATAATTCCAAAAAATAAAATGGAGCAGAAAACAAAATTAAGCGCAGAAGATGCCAGGCAGGAAATTGTAATTACAAGAGAATTTGATTTGCCCCTGGAATTACTGTTCAAGGCATATGAGGAGCCGGAGCTTGTCGAGCAAATGGATGGGAACGAAGGTGATTAAATTAGAAAATAAACAACATGGGAGCTGGCAATTTGAAACTTCAGATCCGGCTGGAAATGTAGTATTTCGGGCCCATGGAGTCATACATGAATTTGTCCCCAATCAAAGATTTACCAGAACTTTTGAAATGGGAAATGCTCCTTTCGGCATACAGCTGGAGTTTTTTGAGTTTGAAAAACTAAGTGATAAAACAAGCCAACTGACCATGCACATTGTGTTCAAATCTATTGCTCACAGGGATCAAATGCTGAAAATTCCATTTGCTCAGGGATTGAATATTGCACACAACAGGCTGCAGGAAATTATTAGCAAACTAAAATAGAAAACCATGTCAAAGAGAAGCAAAATCATTTACTGGATCGCAACAGTATGGCTATCATTGGGTATGACTTCAAGCGGAATTATTCAATTGCTTGGGCTGGAAGAAGAAATTAAATTCATTCTGGATCTTGGATATCCGGCCTATTTTTTGACTTTGTTGGGAGCATGGAAAATTCTTGGAGTGGTAGCGATTTTAGTTCCTAAATACCCTTTAGTTAAGGAATGGGCTTATGCAGGGTTTTTCTTTACAGCAAGTGGGGCAGTTTATTCTCACATTGCAGGAGGAGTTGACATAACTGAAATATTTCCGGGATTATTACTTCTTACATTGATAATTATATCCTGGTATTTCAGACCGGCAGACAGAAAAATCATTTCTTTAAATAAATAATGGATTATGAGTAAGGAATTAGCAGAAGATCAAAAAGAAGATTTATTGAAAGCATTGCAAACCCGCTTTGCTAAGAATATGAATCGCCATAAAGGTCTTGAATGGGACAAGGTGTTGACAAAGCTGGAGTCAAAACCTAAAAAACTATGGTCGCTCTTCAAAATGGAAGAATCAGGAGGTGAGCCTGATGTAATAGGATATGATGAAAAGAAAGATGAATATATCTTTTATGATTGCTCGGCAGATAGTCCGAAGGGCAGGAGGAGTATTTGTTATGATCATGAAGCCCTGGAATCAAGAAAAGAATACAAGCCGGACAACAGTGCTGTTCAAATGGCAGAAGATATGGGAATCAAGCTGCTTAATGAAGAAGAGTACAGAGCCTTGCAGGAACTTGGACCTTTTGATACTAAAACATCGAGCTGGATATTAACTCCGGCTTCCATCAGAAAATTGGGGGGAGCTATTTTCGGGGATTATCGTTTCGGACAGGTTTTTATCTATCACAATGGAGCAGAGTCTTATTATGGTGCCAGGGGATTTCGGGGGTCTTTGAGAGTTTAGGCTAGTAGACATACAAACTAATAAATGAATATTTAAGCGATTTTTTTGAAACTACTCTTCACACAACACTACCACCCCTCACTCAGCGTGAGTGATCGCAATGAGCACGAGCGACGCAGGAGCGAAGTAAAATGGAGAGCACGACTGCGAGTAATATAAAATTGCCTATTCAATAATTGCAATTTTATATTACCTCGCAGGCACGCCCAAAAACAAATCATACATTATTGAGAAACCATCAGCTGCCTTTTGGTCAGTCTGAAAAATCTGAGATTCAACATGATAGCTGAAACTGTCAATCCAAATACCAGCCCGATCCATATTCCGGTGGCCTCCAGACCTAATGGAAATGCCAGTACATATCCTGCGGGAATGCCAATGCCCCAGTAAGCGATAATGACAAATAGGGTAGGGATCCGGACATCGTGGATTCCGCGCAACAGACCAACTCCAATAGCTTGTGTAGAGTCGGAAATCTGAAAAATAGCCGCAAGTATCAAAAGATGTGCCGCTGCAGCAATCACCGGAGCTTCATCATTAAAAATCCAGGGCAACTGATGCCTGAAAATGATGAAAATCAATCCGCAAAGGACTCCATATATAATTGCCATTTTCAAAGTGCCTTTCCCGATCTTTCTTAACTGAACGAGATCTCCACGACCTTTGGCATTGCTGACTCTGATTGATCCGGCAGCTGAAAGGCCGAGCGAAACCATGAAAGTAAAAGATGCCAGACTGAGTGCAATCTGATGCGATGCCTGCTGCTGTGCTCCCAGCCAGCCTATCATGATTCCGGAAACTGAAAATGCCCATGACTCCATAGCGTATTGCATGCTGGTGGGGATTCCGATTTTGAGGAGACTCTTCATCGTTGCCCACTTTGGCTGCCATTTTTCATAAACAGAGTCTATGTAATCTTTAAATTTGGGGCTCTTGACGATCAAAATGGCCATAGCTATTAACATAAATACTCTTGTGAGCAAGGTACCAATTCCGGCTCCTACTAATTCCATTCTTGGAAATCCGAGCTTGCCATAAATCAAAATGTAATTGAGTATAATATTGGCCGGAATAGTAGCAAGGCTTATATACATAGGCCATTTAGTCTCTTCGAGGCCATCTGAAAATTGCTTCAGGGTCAAAAATAAAATCATTGGAATAATCGACCACCCCATGATTTCCAGGTATGGCTGAGCCAGTTCAGCAACAATTGCATCTTGTCCCATATGATGTACTACGAATGAGAGTATTTGAATGATCATGGCGATTGCCAGAGCAAATAATCCATTGAGAAGCAATGCATTTTTGAGTACGTCGGTCATGGTAGAAGTTTGCCTGGCGCCCAAAGCACTGGAAATCAAAGTAGCAACGGCAAGTGTAAGACCGATACAAAGAATATAAGGGATTGAGATGACATTTACTACCAGAGAAGAAGCAGCCAGCAAATCGGAATTGATCGCTCCGACCATAGCACTGTCAATGATTCCCATCAACACCTGTACCAGATTGGCTATGATAATGGGAATGGCTAGTTGAAGTGTCCGTTTGTTTTCAGAAGAAATCAGCATCTCTTTTGGCTTGAGACAACAAATGTAGTTTATCGGGAGAGCTTCATATGTGGATTTGAAATATATTTTCATACAATTTTCATCCACGAATTACACGAATGTGCACGAAAAGTATCAACAGCTTCTCAGTCAAGGATAGTGGGTATAGTTCTATCAACTACGATCAAATATGAAGTTTTCCTGAATAGTATTAGTGTGAGATATTCGTGTCTTTTAGTGTCATTTAGTAGATCATAATTTCTTGTCCAGGAATTACACGAATGTGAACGAAGGATTCAAAAGCCTTCCGGTCATGATAAGTGGATGTAATACTCTCAACAGAAATCTATATGAAGTAAATCTGAAATAATATTCGTGTTTTTTATTCGTGTCATTTAGTGTCATTTGATCATAATTTCTTGTCCAGGAATTACACAACCGTGCTCGAAATGATTCAAAAGCCTTCCGGTCATGATAAGTGGATGTAATACTCTCAACAGAAATCTATATGAAGTAAACCTGAAATAATATTCGTGTTTTTTATTCGTGTCATTTAGTGTCATTTAGCGGATCATAATTTCTTGTCCAGGAATTACACAACCGTGCTCGAAATGATTCAAAAGCCTTCTGGTCATAAGTGGATGTCTCCCAGAAATCTATATGAAGTAAACCTGAAATAATATTCGTGTTTTTATTCTTTGTGTCTTTTGCGGTTAATTTCTTGTCCCCCCCGAAATGATTCAAAATCCTTCTGGTCATGATAAGTGGATGTAATACTCTCACCAGAAACTTATATGAAGTACGCCTGAATTAATATTCTTGTTTTTTATTGGTGGCTTTGCCGTGTACATATCTGTCTAAGCATTTAATTTTCTTATTTACTTTAAATCAGGCAACAGCTTTGCTTATTATGCTATTTTTGCGAATACAATTATGGCAAAATTCAGAAGACAACACAATGCCGGACAGGCAGCCAAAGCAGGAAGCATGTATGCCAAGGTAGGATTTTTGGTGCTGCTGATGGGAGCCGCTTTGATAGGATACAGGTATTTTATGAGCCCTGAGGAAGACAATTCAACAGGAGAAAATATTGAAACCAATACTCCTGCACCCAATTTACCTTCAGAAACTGTCGGACCTGCGCCAGGTTCCTGGCTGCCTTATGCAGAATCCGGCGAGGTAATAGTAGATGAAGACTTTTCACTGGCTTACTCTGAGCAACATGAACAAGCTATTTGGGTAGCACATGAATTAAGAGGGGATCGATTGAGAAGCCGGGAAGCTGAAAGAACCGATTGGTTTGAAGAAGATTCAAGGGTCACATCAGGATCAGCCAGGCATGCAGATTATATCAAAAGCGGATATACCAGAGGACACCTGGCCCCCTCAGCAGATTTTGTCCACGATCAGGAAGCAATGAATAAATCTTTCTTCATGAGTAATATAGCTCCGCAGCTGTACCACTTCAATGGGGGAGTTTGGAGGGAATTGGAGGAAAATGTGCGGGATTGGGCAAGGCTAAACGATAGACTTTTGGTCGTTACGGGACCGGTATGGGATGAAAATCCAAGGAAAATCGGCAAGAATGAAGTGAGTGTACCAAAGGCCTTTTATAAGGTTATCCTGGATGCAGATGAACCGGAAAAAAAGGGAATTGCTTTTTTGATTCCTCATGAAAAATCAGAAAAGCCATTGGATCGATTTGAGATCTCTATCAGAAAATTGGAAGAGTTAACAGGAATAGATTTTTATATGGATTTATATGATAAAAACTTGCAGGATAGTCTTGAAATGAATTTTGATATGAGACAGTGGCCTGTAAATGCAGCAAGATTCGAAAAAAGGGTGAATATTTGGAACAAAGAAAAATCAAATCATGAATAAAGATAAATTGGTTCAGGATGTAAATGCAGGTTATACTTTCAAAGGAGCCTATATCGAGCTGGGAGCTGCCATGCTTAATGGAGAAGTGCTTGGAGCCGCCAAAGTGAAAGTTGCAATGAAAACACTTAACAGACATGGGCTCATAACAGGAGCAACAGGTACAGGTAAAACAAAGACTTTGCAAATATTGGCAGAGCAGCTGTCTGCTCAGGGAGTTCCAAGTCTGTTGATGGATATAAAGGGAGACTTAAGTGGAATTGCTGCTGCTGCTCAAACGAATCCTAAGATTGAAGAACGCCATAATGCTATTCAGATACCCTTTCAAGGGGCATCAAGTCCTGTGGAGTTCCTCACATTGTCAAATGAAAAAGGAGCCAGATTGCGCGCAACTGTGACAGAATTTGGCCCGGTACTCTTTGGAAAAATACTGGAATTGAATGATACGCAATCCAGCGTCTTGTCCGTGATTTTCAAATATTGTGATGACAATCGAATGCCTTTAATGGACCTGAAGGATATCAAGCAAGTCATTCAATTCATTCAGCAAGAGGGCAAAGTTGAGTTTGAGGAAGAATATGGAAGAATGTCCACTGCAACATTGGGAATTATTACCAGAAAGATAATTGAACTGGAATCTCAGGGGGCAGAAGTGTTTTTCGGGGAGCAATCATTTGAAATTGACGATTTGCTGAGGGTCAAGGATGGCAAAGGAGTTGTTTCAATAGTCCGCTTAACTGATATTCAGGACAGACCTAAGCTGTTCTCCACTTTCATGCTTCAATTATTGGGTGAAGTATATATGTCTCTGCCCGAAGTAGGTGATCCTGATAAACCCAAACTGATCATCTTCATTGACGAAGCACATCTCGTGTTCCAGGAAGCTTCGAAAGCGTTGTTAAATCAGATTGAAACTATCATCAGACTGATTCGCTCAAAAGGAGTTGGTGTGGTTTTCTGTACACAAAGTCCTACCGATATCCCGGATATAGTATTGAGTCAGTTAGGAATGAAGTTGCAGCATTCACTGAGAGCATTCACAGCAAAAGACAGGAAAGCAATTAAACTGGCGGCGGAGAATTTTCCTTTGTCTGAATACTATGATGCTGCGGAATTAATCACTCAACTGGGTACAGGTGAAGCTATGATTACAGTCCTGGATGAAAAAGGGAGACCGACCCCTCTTGCACACACGATGCTACGGGCACCACAATCACGCATGGATATACTGACTGAATCTGAAATTGATAATATCATCAGACAATCAAATTTGATTTCAAAATATAATCGGGAATTGGACCGGGAAAGCGCTTTTGAAATACTGAATAATAAAGTAGAACGAATTAAACTGGAAGAGGAGAAAGCTGCTTTTGAAGAAGAAAAGCATACGCGTGCCACTACAATCGATCGTACATCTACAACTCGTCCCAGATCAACTCCCGCACCAAAAACAAGTACCCGCAGAGGAAAATCCACACTGGAGAAAGCCCTCGACAATACCGTAACGCGTCAGATGGGGCGCACATTTACCAGAGAGATTACGAGGGGATTGCTGGGGATGCTGGGATTTAAGTAGGTTAGGCTTTGGGCTTTTAGCTGTTGGCTATTGGCGAACAGCCGGAAAGAAGAAGCTGCAAGCTCCAAGCTGCGAGGGAACAGCCGCTTCTGGCTTCTCGCTTCTGGCCACTAGCTCAACTGTCGGAACAGCCGAATAGGAGTGATCAGAAGCTTCCTCAATTTACTCGTAGGGGCGCACGGCCGTGCGCCCCTACGAGTAAATTGGTCGAGAACGCTGGTAGTCAGATTTTTGGCGAACAGCCGCTTCGAACTGAGCCATCTAGATCAACAGCACAAGCAACAACAACAGCCCGAAAGAACCTGCAAGGAAGCAAAATGGAGAATGCTTCGAGCTTAGAGAAATCAGATTTAAAAAGCTACCTGCAAGTATTGAGCGTCAGCCATCACCTTGCAACTTTTGAAGCGAAGCTGAATAAAGTTGCAAGACATCACTTTTTCAGGGCCTGTCCCCTGAAAAAACACCTGTGGCGGGTGAGCGCAGCGAATCACTCCATCACCTTTCAAGCCATAGGCGCAGAAAAACATCACATTCTTAAGAATTCATACCCGGGCTTGACATCGAAAAGTATCATCTCAGAATCTAGCGAAGCAACAAATAAATGTACACCAGGCAAAATGCCATAAGGAATATGAGACAAGCCCACATGAAAGCAATGTAACTTTTACCGGGTCTAAATTCTGCAGGAAAGTCTTTGGAGAGAACCAGTTTCATATTGAACCAGGCTAGAATAGGCGCAGATAGAAATGACATACTCGTAGCGAAATCCACCATTCCTTTAAAGGAGCCCAGCATTCTATATATGATCAACCAGGATATTAGTGGGATAATGAATAATGAAAGATTATTGAGTGATCTCGATGGCTTTCTCTCTTCGGTAGAGTGTTTTTCATACCAGGCAGACTTGAGGTTTTCAACAACTCTTGGGTAGGCATCCGTAACAGCCAGCGTCGTAGAAACCATTGTGATCAAGGCTGCTGTGGATATC
Organism: Saprospiraceae bacterium; assembly: GCA_016706365.1. Classification (GTDB taxonomy): domain Bacteria; phylum Bacteroidota; class Bacteroidia; order Chitinophagales; family Saprospiraceae; genus SLDF01. The sequence goes on along the minus strand of JADJJU010000007.1, from coordinate 116,164 downwards.
AGCGGGGTACTCCATTCGCCCAGGGTATTCCTGTAGATATCGATGAGCTGTGCTGAGAATTCTACGCTATTATCTGAGAACCCTTCGCCTCCAAACATAATCAATGCTCCTAAAGCCAAAAATAAAACTCCAATTCCGGTGGCTGCCAGATACCCCATGTCAAAATCAAATTTTGCGAATCCCACACTAGTATCTGCATCGACCTCTGTTTTTCTTTTCTCAAGCGTCCAGAAAGAATGCCATACTGCAGCGTCCAGTGGAATAGGCATCCATCCCATAAATGCAATGATAAATGCTATACTTGTCCAATTCCAATAATTGGGATTGAATAAGCCTGTGTCAGATGGAACATAATTGATAGCAGCAATGATGACTGCAGCCAAAGTGCAAATTGTCAGCACTGTAATAATCACTTTCATTGCAATATCAAGGGCTTTATACTTGCCAATATACAAGAGCAACACGCAAAACAGCAGAATGAAAGCTGACCAACTTGGGGTACTCCAGCCTGTATTAAAAATCATTTCAGCGATACCCGCTGTTACCATTGTGACCGCTGATAAAACAATAAACATGGTACCTAATGTGAGCAGAACAAATACCCAGTAAGCCCATTTACCAATTGACAAATATCCCTGGATCAGATTTTTTCCTGTAGCCGCTGCATATCGGGGGCCGATCTCGAGAAAGGGATATTTAGTAAGACAAGCCAACAATAACACCCACAAAAGTGAAAACCCATAGTCTGCTCCGGCCCTTGTTGACTGGATTAAATGAGACACGCCAATAGCTGCGCCTGCAAGGATAAGTCCGGGACCCAGTCCTTTGATTTTGCTCTTAAATGTTGACATAGTTAAAAGTGCTCTGCTGTTTGCATTATGTTAACCGAAAAGTAATTATTTTCTTGGAATCATTTCGTTTATATTGATTAGGAATCGGATGAGAGATCGCATACTACTAGTTTATGATAAGGACAGTTGATTGCCTTATAAAAGTATAAAAACTTCGCATAAGATATTTTGAGAAAGAAATGTCAAAAGCAAACCAATTGCGGGATGAAGTGCGTCATAAGTGCAGTTTGTATTTAAATTGTTTTTTCAAATCAAATTTTCAATTATGAAAAATGGCTTATTCATAGTTTTACTTGTAACCCTTTTCTTCGCCTGTAAAAAGGTAGAGGATCCAATCGTAAGAATACCCGTTGAAGATGTACAGAAAGTAGCGGATATGAACAATGGCCTTGGCTGGGACTTATTCCTCCAGATGGCAAAATCAAGTTCAGACAGCAATTTATTGATCTCTCCGTTAAGCGTGCATACTGCGATGAGTATGGCATTAAATGCGGCTGAATCCAATACGTTTGAAGAAATGAGTGATGTAATGCATTGTAAGGGCTGTGATGAAACGGATATCAATGAGCAAAATGCAAAGCTTCGCACATTAATGGAAGAACAAAGCGGCAGAGCTTCCTTTACATCAGCTAATGCGTTCTTCTTTGATGAGCAGCGAATTGCTCCCAAGCAAAATTTTCTAAATACAATCAATGCACATTACGGAGCTGAATCATTACATTATGATTTTAATCAGGACAGTGCCAAAGACAATATCAATGCCTGGGTTAAAGCCAAAACCAACGGTAAAATTGATAAAATAGTAGAATCCATCGGACCATTAGATTTAGCATTTCTAATCAATGCACTTCATTTTAAGGCCGGATGGGAACATGGTTTTGAACCGGAAATGGTATGGGATGCAGATTTTACGAGAAATGATGGTTCTACAGTTGTGGTCCCATTTGTATCAGCTGACCGTCTTACCTCATATATACAAACAGATGAATTCAATATGGTGGATTTTCAATTTACTGATTCCACATATAGCTTGTCATTTGTGCAATCAAAAACACCACAAGTTTTAGGCAATGACTGGAATACAATCAAACATAAATCTGTTTTGAAAGTAGACGAAAATGGGGCAGAAGGCGCTGCTGTTACATCGATTGGATTTGCTACAACTTCAGCTCCTCCTTCATTCAGATTTGATAAACCTTTTGTGATAATTCTCAGACATATTCCTACCAACGCTATGGTGTTTACCGGATTAGTTAAAGATCCTTCTAAAACACAGGATTAAGATAATTTCAGGGAAACTTACTTTTCAGACTTACATTTTTCAGGCCCGAAGACATTTGTTTTCGGGTCTATTTATTTAAGGGACGTCAGTTCAACAAAACATCAAAGGCACTAGTTTTGTCATTATTTTTGCCCAAAAAAAGCAAAAATAACGCCATACCTGTGTCTTGTAATTTCTTTACCCTGAATTGCATCCAGGGTTACAAAGGTATTGCCGGGGCAAATTTAACCTGTTTCTTAAATTTTGGGTTTGCCCATCGATCTCACTTTAAGTAACAAGTTCATAGAACTCAGTAATAACTACTTTTCCACAACTGATGGTTTAAATCTTTAATTAATTGAAATTAATCAATCTCTTTCTCATTCTAATCCAAATGCCACCACTGATTGGCAGTCAGCCATTCTGAATTCTGAATTCTGAAATCTGAAATCAATGAAAGGTCCAGGTCATTTCCTCACCCTGCAGTACATGAAGTGTACCACCTTTAGTATCCGGTTCGCCCAAAACACCGGACATTTGAATAGCCTTTAGTTGGTAAATTCCGGGATCGATTGTGAAAGACATTACTTCTTTTGGATTCATTTCTCCTTTAGACGTATCATCCAGATAAACTGCATAAGTGTAAGGAGAACTGTTGGTTATGGTCATGGAAGAGAATACTTTTTCACATCCGCTCAGTGTAATCATCAGAATTGATGCTAAACCGATCAGGTTTAATTTGATAGTTTTCATTTTGACACCCTTTAATAGCTTGCAAGTTAAACAATTTTATATTAAAACAAAACATTATGTGTAATACAAATACTGTACCAGCTTTCAATAGCAATGTTTGACTTGCGATCTGATTATAAGAATGAAGATTAAATAAAAGAATTAGGAATCGTAATGAGATAAATACTTAAAATTCAAGGTTTTAGTATATTTGATTTCTGCCTGTGATCAGATTGATTATATCTGGTAAAGAAGGGCTTAGTTCTTGTAAGTCATAAATATTCAATATAAGTTACATCATATTATTTTTATAATATGTATAATATTGATTTTGTAGTCTCTATTCAAATATTTCCATCTATTAACTCGATATATGAAAAATCGTCATTTATCACAACCGCCTGTTTCACTTGTCATCCTGAAGCTTTCGCACAAGCGAATGATAAACAGAATGTAATATTTATATTCGACGCCTCGGGATCTATGTGGGGAAAGTTGGAAAAAAGCACTAAAATCCAGGTCGCAAAAAAGACTATGGGTGAATTATTTGGAAAACTGGATCCGCAGACAAAGGTGGGATTGATTGTTTATGGTCATCGCAGCAAGGATTACTGGAGGATATCGAAATTATTTCCGTTTTAGCTAACAATATCCTAATGCTTTCATACAAAAACTACCAACAGGGGAAACACCAACGTGCTTCAATTGTTGCACTTGAATCCATTCAGAATTTGAATGAAAATGTATCTATAGTTCTCATCAGTGACGGTCTGGAGACATGTAGTGGTAATGCTTGTGAATCTGTAGCCAATGCTAGAAAGAAAGGAATGAAAATTACCGTGCATGTTGTTGGATTTGGAATTGAGGAACAGGATCTGTCCTCACTGGAATGCATGGTACAAGCCGGAGGTGGAAGATATTTTCCTGCAAATAGTGCTTCGGAATTAATTGTGGCATTGGAAGAGACTGTTAAGCCTGTGGTCCGTGGAAATTCAATTCTTTCAGTATTGACAACCCTGGAAGGAAATTTAACTGATGCAGCAATTATAGTTTATAAAAGGAGGAAAAAGAGGTTGCTGCCGGGAGGTCTTATACATCATCAGAAACAAACCCAAGAATTTTCCATCTGGAAGCCGGTCATTATAATATAGAAGTGAGGCCTGTTAGAATAGAAGGGAATCCAGGAATTACAGAACATGATATAATTCTTGGAGACAAGGATACAATTCTAAAGGCGTATGAATTTCAGCAGGATACTTGAAATACTTGTAACCCGGAATGGAGCATTAACTGATGCGACCATTGGAATATTGTGCCCGGAGAAAAGAAAGCAACTGTTACTGCCAGGTCTTGAAAACAGCGGAAGCAATCCGGCAAAGCTAAAAGTTCCACCGGAGTTTACGTCTTGTCCTCTGTGAAATTGATGGTCGGCCGGTAAAACGTATTGAAATCAAAAGTGCGGAACTTGTCTCAGTCTTGGTATCAAACAGGGATTTGGTATTAGGTGCCAAAAAAGGGAAGGGTATGGCCCTTGCTTGATGAGGAAGGAAGAAGTGTGACAGGTGGCAGGACTTATCAAAGTGCTTCTTCCAATCCTAAAACATTTACACTTCTACCGGGTAAATACAAAACCTAACTTGCGCCTAAATCAATAGAAGTGGTCATTAAAGCAGGGGAGAGGACAGAAAAGATGCTGGAGTGGTAATTGTAAACAGCTATTAAAGCGGAAAATTGGTTAAACAATTAATCGTTAAGTTTAATTGATTAGGATGAGAGAAGTTTGTAAGAGGAGAAAGTCTATTTGATGGAGAGCTTTTATGACCTACAAGTGTATTACACTAAATTTAATATCATATTGAGCATGTGAGTAGGCTGAATATTGAAAATAAAAATCCCTAAAAACTACTATTGTAGGCTGCACTATTATTTACATCACCTAGTTTAATCGAAATATACTCTCCGGCATCAACTCTGGAACCTTCCCAATAAAACTCCAGATTCTCCGGCCAAAATTTGTAATTAGTTTGGCAGCCAAATTCGCTAATAAGATCCAGTATCGCTTTTCTTATCTGTATAACATCAAATACTGTAATCTTGCCGTCACAATCAACGTCAGCAGCAGTTTTTCTAAAATCATTAGACAAAGGCCCATTGCCCATAATATGTCTGATGATTAAAGCCATGTCGGCAGTAGTAACTCCATTTAATAAATTTCCACCTGCTTTTATTCCGATTTTATATGGACCATAGATGTCAGGCATTCCGGTAATATGAAAAACTCCTTCACCTTTATGTTCAAAACTTGCTCCTTCCGGTAAATCTAATATTAAATGATTATGTGATTCTCCCGGACCGGTAACTTTGAAAATCACATCCTGAGCTTTCAAGCTATATGTTGAGATAAGTACCGAAATCAAAATGATGATGAAATTCTTAAACATGCGTAATGATTTTGTATTAAATATCTTATTTCAAGTAATTATTTTCCAGCATTAAAGGCTGCTGATTCACTGTTATAGGCTGCAGATCCATTGACATCTCCCAATTTGATTGCTATAAAAACACCTAAATCTAAAGGAACACCTGTCCATTCAAAATCAAGTGAGTCCGGGTAAAATGTGAAGTTAGTGTCACATGCGAACTTATTAATTTTTCCTAATATTGCCCTTCGGATATCAACTATATCTTTAACTGAAATCCTGCCATCGCAGTTAACATCTGCAGCAATCAATTTATATTCATTTGCCAGGTCTCCGTTTCCTAAAATATGGCGTTGAATGAGACTGATGTCTGCTGTTGTTACTCCATTGAGTATATTTCCTCCTGTACGTATCCTGATATTGTAATGGCCCGGCGAATCCGGCATATTGTTGATTTGATATACGCCGTCACCATTGTATTGAAGAGTAGCCCCTGACGGTAAATCTAAACTCAAATTGAAGGTGTCCAGTATTGAAGTTGTTTGAGATTCTGTTTTAAAAGTTACACTAGCACTTCTAAGCGAGGACGCATTTGGTTCATCCATTAGATGACTCTTATCTCCATTTGTTAATTGTGCAAGCACGCATGATGGCTGGAAGCAACTCCAAACAAAAACCAACAAAATAAAAGCGGATTGTAGTGCCTTGTATGAATTTTTCATGAGTCTGTGATTTACTTATTATTTAAATAATCTTAATTCGCATGTCCAATTTTAATAGCCTTAATAGTTCCCAGATCGATTGTAGTTCCAACATAAAGAAATTCTGAAGAGGCAGGAACAAATTTCCAGCTGACTCCGCAGCCGAATGCCGGGGCTTTACCTAAGATCACTTTTCTAATATCTACTAAATCAGCAGCACTAACTCTTCCATCGCATGTCGCATCGGCTGCAATAAGCCTATCAGGATCCAGAGCTCCAAAACCTAAAATGTGCCGCAGTATTTTTGAAATATCTGCAGTGGTAACTCCGAGAAGCATTGGACCATTACCTTTGAATTCTAATGTGTATGTATTAAATGGGCTTAAATCATAAATATGAAATACTCCCGGTGAAATTTGTTCGATGCTTGAAGGAGGAAAAAAATTCATTTCAAGATATTCAAAGTATTCGGATGGAGGAGTGAGCGTATTTTCAATTCTAAAAATTACTGAAGGTGCTGACCTTAAATTGTCATTGCTGGTAAAGATTATCGAAGAATTATTATCATCGGGTCCTTGGGCAAGTAAAGTGGAATTTCCGAATAGCCCTAAAGTAATAAAGGCTAAAAATAAAACACATACACGCAGTGTCAATGGATACTTCATGTCAGGGGATATTTTAATGTTCGATCAAATATATAAAAAATATGTTTACATACCAATACTTTATCTAGTGTTTTTTTCAGAATGTTTAAAATTTATTCAAATAAGTGGTCCTGCCCTCTGAATTTTAGGCCTTTTGAAAGCCACATTTGAGTATTCAAATAAGCTACAAACAAATTTTACCTTTGTGCCATGTCTGCTTTTCAATTTAAGAAGTTTAGTATTCACCAGGATCGCTGTGCCATGAAGGTGGGAACTGATGGTGTTTTGTTAGGTGCATGGGTGGAGGTAGCTAATAAGAAGCATGCTCTGGATATTGGAGCAGGAACAGGTCTCTTAAGTCTTATGATGGCTCAGAGAAATGAGAACCTGCAGATTGAGTCTATTGAAATTGATTCTGATGCATCAGCTCAATGTCTTGACAATTTTCAAAATAGTCCATGGAGTAATAGATTGAGAGTTGAATGTATTTCTTTCCTGGAATTTATAAAAAATAGTACCGGTAGCTGGGACCTGATTGTCTGCAATCCGCCATATTTTCAGGCGGGTATGCTGTCTGATTCCGAATCGAGAAACACTGCAAGACATGCAGCTTCATTGGGTGCTTCGGATTTGTTTGGATTGCCTAAGAATAAATGTCGTATTGGTTGCACTTTTGCGCTTATTATTCCTGCGTCTATCGAATTGCAATATTGCCAAGTGGCCAATGATCATGGCTGGAATCTGGAAAGAAAAACGGATGTTATTACAATGATTGGTAAGGATCCGCAGCGTGTACTGTTGGAATTTACTTTATCTGCTGCTGATACACCAAAATTCGATAGCATAATAATTGAAATGGGATCCAGAAATGTCTGGTCAGAAGCGTATAAAAATCTAACCAGAGAATTCTATACAATTTTGTAAAATCAAAAAGGGAACAACTTTCGCTATTCCCTTTTTAATTGTCCATTTTAATTTTGCTCGACTTGGTTTTTGTCCAACAGTTCTAATGCCATATTCAGTATGGTATCATCATCGAGGTGCACAACGCCTCCGTCAGGTCCTGGCTCTACATGAAATCCTATGGGGCGACCTGCATCAAAATTGTCACCACCAAAATAATTTCTTACGGTTTGTTCTTCCAGATTGAGGGAATTTGCGATTTTGGAAATGCTTCCTGTAGGGAGGCTGTGCTTGATTTTTCTCAACTCATCGAATGTAATATTCATAGACAGGCGAGTTTAGGTTACAAAATAGAGTATATTTCTTCCAGACATTTTTGTTTTGCCAAAATAGGCTTTCTTAAAATATAAATCAAGTTTATTAACCATTTATTGCATAAAAAAGTTGAATATGACACGATAAGCCATTCATATTTAATAGGAACAAACTAAATGAATGCTATAGAAGTGTGGATAGTTGTATAGGTGTTTACGCGCTTTCGCCTTTCTCAGAAAGGTTCCCGGGTTCTTGCAGAAATTTTTTAAATTCATGAGCACCTCTTCTGGATGCAAAAATATTTTTGCCATTATTAAGCGTCACCATTGTTTCATATGGGTCAAATCGCTTAACGTTTTTCGTGTTGACAATGATGTTTTTTGCTATTTGGAAAAAGCTCAATTCATGTTCAAATAATCTTTTGTAGTATCCAATATTGTTACTGGCATGGAATTTATTCCCATCTATATTGTGAACGATTGTCATCTTATCATCAGCCTCCAGGTATGCAATTAAATCGCTGTCTATAACTTCAATTGCCCCCCTTACTACTTGAAAAGCTATTTTTTTATTAGAATGTTGCGTAGATAAAAGGCTCATATAATTCATGATCGTGGGTAAATCAATAGGGGCAATATTATTTTGAATCTTTTTAAATGCCTTGATTAAAGCTTTAGAGAGGTGATCAGGTTGAATTGGTTTTACGATGAAGTCAAGGGCATCGAATTGAATTGCCTGTAGTGTATAATCAAAAGAATTGTGCGCAGTTATAATAATACAATGAAAGCTGGGATGACCATGAACTTTCAATTTTTTTAAGATTTCAAATGAATTACCATCCGACAGCTCGATATCCAGAAAAACAAGTTCGGGTCTGGTAGATGCAATCAAATCAAAACCTTCTTCAACATTTCCGGCATTGCCTTCAATATTGACCTCTGAGTGATGCATAGCAAGCATACTTGCTAATAATTTCAAGTCAAGAGGATTGTCCTCAATAATCACTGCATTCATACTGCTTTATTTATACGAATTCACATTTTATGCATGCACATTAAACAGGTAGCGAATTTGGATTGTCCGGATATATATTTTCATTTCTTATTGATAAGCATATCCTTAGATCACATTGTAAAATTATACTAATTCAACTTATGATTATGTACAGGTTATGACGCTATATGACCGTTGCTTCCAAATTTTGACCATTCCACTAGTATCTCAATAATACCGAATAAGCTCCATCTAATTTAGAGGCTTGGAAAACTCTGATTTCAAGTAATCAGAATTGATTCATTTTTTCTAATCTGTCCTTTTGGATTAAACCTGACTTCTATGCTTCCTACATTACACTCAAGTATTAAGTGGTTGTTTATTGTGCTTACATTTGCAGTTTTTCAACCATTAAATGGGCAAACACTGATTTATGAGAATGACTTTGAAATAGAAGTTGGTGCAAATAACTGGAACGGAGTAACGCTTACTCCATCAGGTACAGATGGATTTGCATCTGCAAATGGAGCACAGCATGCTAAGTTACCAGCTGGAGGCGGACCGATGGGTACTACTTCAAGTGCATTTAGTCAATTGGGTGGATATTCCAGTGTTTTTCCTTCTTTTGGTTATCAGGTCAATTTGAAACTTTATCTTAATGTAGAAGGCGGATGGGCAAACGATACTAGAGTTGATTATTCTTGCGCCAGTAATAATACTTTAGGAGCGCATAGACGTGATTTTATTTATAATATTGGATTTTATAATGATGAAACAGGGCCTGGAGCTAATATTAATAGATTTGTAATAAGTACAAGTAATAGTGCTGGCAGATCTAATTCTTATCCAAAGAATCCTGCCCGCAATCCTATTGCAATTAGTACTACCGGTTGGTACATATTTCAGCAAACATTTTATGACAATGGAAGTGGAGTCCTTGCGGTTGACTTAAAAATATTTGATGGGGCTAATTCTCTAATTCACACCTGGACCCTCAGTGATGCTTCTGATATTATTGGGAGTACAGTTGGCGGTAATAGATATGCCTGGGTACTTAATAATGAATTTTCATTACTTGCTATAGATAAATCAAATCTTTACAATCTACCTGCTCCATGTTTGCCTTTTATCATTACAAATGAAAATACAAATCAAATTTACTGTAATATTCAGCATGCTATAAATGGTGCAAGTGATGGAGATGTTATTTCAGTTCCGGCTGGTGTGTATACACAAACAACGACTATTAATATTAACAAACCAATCACACTTATAGGAGCTCAGGAGGATGTCGACCCCAGACCATATGTTTTCAGTGGTAGAATACCGGGTGACCCAACGGAAACAATCATAGAAGGTCCCGCAAATACTATACTGGTTAATATCACTTCAGGAGGGGTAGTTATCAATGGTTTTCATTTTAGACAGGTTGCAGGAGCCGGAAATGCCGATTTGATTACTTCACCATCAACACCAGTCAAAACCGGTCTTGAACTAAAATACAATATTATTTCCGGTGCAACCGATGAAGGTGCTCAGATACGCGGATTTAATAATGCGACGCTCCAGTACAATTATGTATTGAATTCAGTCGGTGATGGATTGAACTTCGCAGACAATGCCGCTTCGGAAAACCTGAAGATCCTTGATAATGAGATAGTGAATTCTGCCAGTGAACATGGTGGCATCTTTATTTACAGTTCAGAATGTTGAGATTCTCAGGAATATTATCCGCGATTGTAATAATGGAATACGTTTAGCAAGAACAAATTCCGGAACTCAGGTGAATAATGTTCTTATTCAGCATAATGAAATTACCGGAGAATTTATGCAGGTAATTCCGTAGCAGGAATAAGGGTTCAGGGTCCAGGAACCCATACTGTAGATGTATCTAACAACATTATTGAAGCCGGATCTGATCCCAAGACAGTTTTCTCCTGTATTCAGGTGTATAATGAAGTGTCCGGAATCTCAATTAATGATAACTATATGGAGTCAGGTAAACCTACTTTAATGAGGTTTGCATATGATGATAATACAGGTGGCCCTACAGTATTGGTTGATGCCATTTGTAACTGGTTTGGAACTAATGACCTCAATGAAATTAATAGTCGGATTGCCGGCGATGGAAACAGGGATGTAACTCCCTATCAGCTTGCGGAAAATGATATGAGTGACTTGTTGCCCGGGTATATTCCAGGCGGTCCTTGTGGATCCTGGATTTACAATGTAACTCAGGACTCATACCATGATTCTTTTACGGATGCAATTAACAGTTCACAGCCAAATGATGTAATCAATGCAATCGCAGGTATATACACTGAAGATATTACTGTGGATAAAAAACTGACGATCAATGGGGCTAATGCAGCAATTCCTGCGGGAATTAATTCTGGTGTCAGAACCACTGAATCAATCATTAATGGAGGGTTTAGAATTGCTGCAGCTGCTGAAGGAACAATAATAAAAGGATTTGATATTATAAATGGAAGGGTCTATGGTGGTTTAAAGGTTGGTGTTGTTGTAGAGGAAAGTAATGTTCTTTTAGAAAACAATATTATAGAAGACGTAATCTCTCCTGCCCAAAGTGATGGAGTCACTACCACACCGGGAGTGAATAATTTATCTCTCATCAATAACTCAGTCCGGGATAACTGGAGAGGAATGTATCTCAATCCGGGTTCAGGGCATATGATAACAGGGAATGATTTTAATCTCAATAATGGTGTTGGGGTTGCCATCGGAACCGATGGACAGAGCAATATTACTTTTTCCGGCAATTCAATTACTAACCATACTCTGGAAGGCATTGGAGCAAGTGCTGTTGGTGCTAACTTTACTGTAGTCAATAATATTTTAGTAGCAAATAATAAGTCCGTTGCTCATTACGGTGGGCAATCGATTATTGCCTCCTGCAACTGGTGGGGGACTGCGGTCCTTGGAGATGTGGAAAATCAGGTTGTAGGAGATGTTATCTTTTTGAATTATTTGACAAGTTCAAATATTGGATCACCTGTCTGCAATGGGACAGGACCGGTATTAAATAATCAGACAGGTATCAGTTATACTTCGATTCAGGATGCTATTGATGCTGCAGGATCAGGTGATAAAATAAAAATCGCTTCAGGAACTTACACTGAAAATATCAGTACCAATGGAAAAGAAGTAATTCTTGCTCCGGGAGCTTCTCCAGGCTGTGTTGAAATCGTGGGCATAATGACTCTAGATAGCAATGATGACCTGGAAGCAGAAGTGGATGGGTTAACAGCATGTACTCAGTTTGATCAATGGGATGTGTCAGGAACTGTAACATTGGGAGGAGCAAATCTTGAATTGGTTTTGGGATTTGCACCCATAGTTGGCGATCAATTTGACATCATTGTTAGTGATGTTCCGATTGTAGGACAGTTCGCACAAGGAAATACAATTAATGTAGGTGCCTATGTATTTACTATCGATTACTCTGGAAATAAAGTCAGGTTGACAGTTTGTTCAGGGGGAGTAACAAATACAAATACTACAAAAGAATTTTGCAGCATCCAGGATGCAATCGATGACATCAGTACCTTGGCGGGTCATACCATAACAGTGGCATCGGGGACTTATGATGAGCAGATTTTAGTAAATAAAGGAGTATCAATCATTGGCATAGGGGCGACGAGACCTATCCTGCATTTAACCGGGGTAGTTAGCGGTGTTCCAGCCTTGATAAATGTGACTGCACCATCAGTCACCATTGATAGTCTGCAATTGAATGTGGATTTGACAAAACTAAGTAGCGGGATTATCGCCAGTGCAACTAATATTTCAGGCATTACAATAAGAAACAATGTGATTAATGCAACCGGATCTAGTGCTGCCGGAGATTTTGGTTCGTATGGGAATCGCAATGCGGTGAGTATTAATTATACTGGCCCTATAAATTACAGGGTAGCTGCAGGTGGTGTCAATAATATTCTTTTTGAAAATAATACTGTGACAGCGGGTGTGGATGCATTTGCCGTTAATAGAATTTTCCGAGCGGGTGTTTGCACAGATGAGTCCGGTGGTTTATTTACAGGAAATACACTGCAATCTGTCAATCAGGATATCCAGGTTCGCTTCGGAGGAAATGGAAATATCACCATTACTAATAACAACCTGAACGGAGGTGGTGTCGATATTTCTGATAGCAATGCCGGTGCTGGTGACATCACCATCTCAAATAATACATTCAATAGTGCATTATCAAATCTGATTGTGACTCCGCGAACTGCAGTTTTGAGATTGAAAAACAATTATCATAATAAACCTACCATAGTTTCAGGCAATACATTCACTGATGCATTATGGTCAATAAGTTCAGAGAACTATAGTAATGTCACAATTGATGGCAATTCATTCTCACCGCCTGCAGCATCAACAGATTACCTGCATGTAGGGATAAATACTAAATCTATCAGTTCCAATTCAAATACTATTGTACAAATTCCGGTGAATGGGATACTAACTAATAACGTGTTCAATGGATCAGGTGTATCGGGTGGTGCGGCAATTGGGTTTTTCAATCATGATAATGACAATGCAAGTTTTGGAAACTTTGCCATCGGATCAGCCGGTAATGAGAATGATTTTGGTGATTTCATAGGCCAATATATTCGCCTGGATAATCAAATAGGTAGCACAGATCCTGCAACTAATCCTACTAATTATCCGGATGGTGGAGGCTGGTTGACTACTATGGCCTGCTGGAATCAAAATTATGATATCAGGAATAACCTCTTCAATGTGGGATCAGGTCTGCAGGCTACAAGTGCCATGAATGCAGCCCAAAGAACCACTCTTGAAAATAGGCTATTCCACAACCCTGATGCATCATGTACGGGTACTTTAATATACTTTGAACCTGTCAGGAACATCACGCAAAATTTAACATACCAAACTATTGGTACAGCCATTGCTGCAGCAACGGCAAATGATGTGATTGAATTAAAGGAATGGGTATTTAATGAAAAAGTAATAATTGATAAGCCATTAACGCTGCAGGGCGTTGATAAATTTAACGTTATTCTTGACGGAACAGGATTAGGCAATGCAAGAGGAATTGAAATTTTAAATGGTGTAACTAATGTCACTATACAAAACCTTACTGTCCAAAATTATTCCGGAAATAGTCCGAATTCATTCGCAGGTATTTATGCTGTAGGTGGAAATAATGGTCTGGATATTCAAAATGTAAATGTATTTAATAACCTGGGAGGATCAGGCATATATGCTAATGGTCCTGTTGATGATGTAACTATTAATCTTGCCATTGTTTCAGGACATACTAATGTTGCAGGTGCAGCCAGAGGTATTGTCATATGGAATGGACATAAATCAAATATTACTATTACCAACTGTGAAGTCTCCAGTAATAACTGTTGTGGTATCGAATTGCAGGATGGTACAGCATCTGATGTGTTAATTCAAGGCAATTTATTAGCAAATAATGGTGACAATGGAATTGGGGTTGTTGGATTGACGGGAGGTACAGGTTCCAGTCGAATTATTGATAATGTGATTGATAATTGTGGTCGTTTTGGAATTGAGATTAAAAATCCAGATGGTACTGGATTAGAATCAGGTCCCGGAGCTATAATTGTTTCTGGAAATGAAGTTTCAAGACCTTCATTACCGGCAATTACAGATGCACGTGATATTGCAGGAATTGCTGTACTGAGAAGAGGTGTACTAGCAGGAAATGTAGATGTCCCTTCAGGGGTGGTTGTGAAACTGAATGAAATCACTGGATATAAACAACCAACTTTAAGTACTGGTTTCGGTATTGTAGTAGAAGGTTCCAATCACACAGTATATGATAATACCTTAAACAGAAATGATGTTGGGCTTCAGATACAGGCAGGTCATACGCCATATCCTGGTGATGGGAATCAGGATAATCTTGCTGATGATTATTTTGGTCGTGGCAACTCTCCTGTAACATGTCAAATTACAATCGGTGCTCAGTCGTATGGAACTTTAGCTAATGTAAATACCTTGAATTTCCGCACTGTAGGTATGCCGGATTTTGCCAATGAAAATGCAAGAGGAGTAACGAACATGAACACTTCTAAAGTCTATTGTTTGATTCAAAGAGCAATTGATAATGCTCCACATTAAATACACATTCACTTCAGATTAAAGACGCAGCTTATTATGAAAATGTGATTGTGAATAAGCAGCTGAGCATGGTGGGTGTGGGTACAAATAAACCAAGACTGAGCAGCCCGGCCCTAATAATTTCATAATGAGGGTAGAGCAACCAAATGTCACTGTTCAAAATTTACATTTTCAAATTAATCAGGGCAGTACGCTCAGGGGTCTTATTACAACAGCTTCCGGAACATTTAATAATCTAAGCATTCTCAATAATTACTTTGAAGGGACAGGAACGACAGGTTCTACAGTTTTGGATCTTATGCAATGGAATTGGGATCTTCCGGAGGAGTTAATTCCAGATCAAATCACCCTAACTAATAATGAAGTAGAGCACACTGGAACATTCTTCATTCGGAAGAGCACTCCGTTTCTGGAATGCATATGGAAGTATCGGAACCAATCAATTTACTGCCTGGTATAGTGTACAGGGTGGAGATCCTGCAGGAGGTAATTTGAATTTTACCGGCAATACCCTGAATGGTGTGCTGGAATTCAATAACGGACAAACCAACAGAACTTACGATATTTCCGGAAATACTTTCGGTGTATCCAATGCTTATGGCCCTGGATCGGATTTCGCCCATATAGAAATCAAGAATAATTCACAGGCCAATTCTCTTATTAATATTCAGAATAATACATTTGGCGGGCATTCAAATTTTTCTATTTTCTCAGGAAGATCAGCCGGAGTCACCGTCCAGAATAATACATTTACGCCGGCTGCAGGTGCCACAGCTTTTACGCATATCCATGTAAATACAAAACACAGAACAAGTTCATTCCCTTCTCTTGCTTTCAGTAGCTCAATTTCATTACTTGGCAATACTTTTAATGGGAATGCAGCTGTAGGTCAAAATGGAAAAGCCATTGAACTGGCCAACCATGATAATGTATGCAATTTTGGAACTGTTGTTTTGGAACGAATGCGCAGAAAAATATTTTTCAAAGCAATCTTGCTCAATTTATTAGATTGAATGCAGAAACAGGAACAACTGCAGGGCATCCGCTGTGGACTGGTCTCCAGGCTACAACTATGGCCAAAGTATCTCAGGATTTTGATATCACTGAAAATACATTTGACGCAGGTGCAGGTCAGCAGATGCCGTCAGCAATGAACTTCACTCAGTTGAATACCCTGGAAAGCAAATTGCATCATAAACCGGATGATATTCAGTTAGGTCAACTTTTATATTATCTACCTGTAACTAACCTCACTACAAATGCTAAGTATCTGACAATTCAATCTGCAATTGATGCCGCAATTGCAGGAGACATTATCGATTGTGATGAATGGATATTCAATGAAAGAGTTAATATTAATAAAACAATCACACTTCAGGGAAGTGGCAACAATACAATCATTGAAGGGACTGGTACTCCTGGTAGTGGTCATGCTATTCAAATTTCAAATGGAGTCCAAAATGTGACAATTAAGGATCTCAGGATACAAAATTTCAGTGGAGTAGGAGGGATTGCAGCTATGCAGAACAATTCAGGTCTGGAAGTCAATAATGTGACATTGAATAATATAACACCGGGTGGAGGGGCTCTTGGAGCCATACATGTGAGTGGTGGTGGTGGCATCAATAATATTGACATTCTCAATAATACTGTGACCAATACAGGAGGGGGAAGAGCTATTGTTATCTGGGATGGATTTAAGCAAAATATCAATATATCAGGAAATGTTGTAACCAATAATACCGGTTGTTGCGGAATAGAATTACAAGACGGTACTGCATCTGGAGTCACGATTACAAATAACCAGATCACCAATATGGGTGATAATGCAATCGGAGTAGTGGGCCTGACATCCGGTGCGGGTCCGAATGTAATCAGTGGAAATACCATAGTTGATTGCGGTAGATTCGGAATAGAAGTGAAACTTCCTTATGGAACAGGTTCAGATACAGGAGATGGATCAATTGTAGTACAGAACAATAATATCAGTCAAAGTGCTTCATTTGTGACATTAAGACCTACAGAGGAAAGGGATCTTGGCGGTATCGTAATCATTAGAAGAGGTTATTTGGGATCTGAAAATAATGAAGATATTCCGCAGGGTGTAGTTGTGAGAAATAATACTATTGCCGGATATATACAGGATAACCCGGGTTCCAACAGTGATGGATTTGGTATTGTGGTAGAAGGAATCAGCCATCAAGTTTTGAATAATACATTGAATAATAATGATGTAGGACTTCAGGTTCAGGCAGGACACCTTCCATATGCCGCAAACACAGGAACTGATGGAGACCAAAATGATCTTGCTGATCAGTACTTCGGCCGTGGTAATTCCCCTGTATCGTGTGACATAACGATAGGATCAAATATCTTCTCTGGCAATGGAGATGATGAACGTTTTACAGGCGTAGTAGCAAATGATTTGGAAAAATTGGTCACGAATGTGAATGCAAATCGCAGATTCTGTTCTATCAATGCAGCGATAGCGAGCTCATTTACCGCAAATACACATGTCATTACTACCAGTGCTGCTAACTATCCCGAAGCTGTAGTTATAAACAAATCAGTCGATATTAGAGGAGCTAGATATGGAATACCTGTTAATACAAGGACACATGCTGCTGCCACGGAATCTTATGTAGTAGGACCAGCGGCAGGGTCTGCATTTACTTTGGGTGCTGGAGCGGGTGGAACATCAATAAGAGGCTTTAGTGTTGGATCAGTATTGAACAACGGTTACAGAGGGGTAGATATGACACATACTTTAACCGGGGTTACAATTAGTGAAAACCTGTTTAACGGATTTACTCCTGGCTTAGCAGTTTCATTAGCAGCTGGGGCTTCAAACAATACAGTAAGTGAGAATGATATTACAAATGCATATGCTGGAATCTATCTTTCGGCAGGTGCAAGCTCAAATAACATTTTAAGAAACCTGATACATAATCTTGCCGGTGGATCCAACGATCAGGGAGCTGCAATAGTACTTGAAGGTGATAACACAGGAAATACCGTTTCTGAGAATGTGCTG
Organism: Saprospiraceae bacterium; assembly: GCA_016706365.1. Lineage (GTDB taxonomy): Bacteria > Bacteroidota > Bacteroidia > Chitinophagales > Saprospiraceae > SLDF01. The sequence goes on along the minus strand of JADJJU010000007.1, from coordinate 98,169 downwards.
AGCTTTAATGCTAAAGGAGTTTATGTATGGGATGTATATGGGAGTAATTTTGCAGGAACAAATGTGACTGAAAATGCATTCCTTGGAAACACCTTAGCTATTCAAAATACTAATGCAGGTGTGTTGTCAGCTACTTGCAATTGGTACGGCAGCGCCGTCTACGCTGATGTAAATGCACAAGTTGCAGGTAATGTCATCTTCACCAACTATTTACTTACTGCTGATATTAACACCGCGGTTTGCGGTGGTGGCCACACCACACCGGAAATTTTGGATTTGGATTACACAGCAGCAAGTCAGGATATTTTTGTCAGGATGGATATCCAGGATGGAGATATGGTTCTCAATCCAATACCAGGCCTTGATCCAAATGATATGGATGACTTGCTTGTGATAACCGGACTTTATCAAAATCTGGCAGTTGCTCTTGCCTCCAATGATCCTGAAGATATTCAGGCAGCAGCATTAGCGATTGGTGATGATGTGATTACTGAATATTACTATTATGATAACAGTAATAAAATTTATTTACAAACTGCCGGTGGCAATCCATTAGTAAAGAACAAATACTGGCAGGAATACCTGGTTAGATCTAATGATGTCAGATATCCAAACTGGCTTACCAATACCACCAATGTGGAAGTAGATGAATATAGGACGAGTACCAATCCGGCTACCTTTGCGGTTACATCTGGATGGCTGAACAATGTATTGGGTAAGGAATTGTATGTGACGGTGACTACTATTCAAAATGGCCATGTCTCCCAGGCTACAGATTCAGTAATGATCGGTGCCGGCCCGATTGTCAATACCCGAACAGGATATGGATACCCGACTATCCAATCTGCTGTAAATTCTGTAAATACAATAAATGGGGATACCATCAGTGTTGCAGCAGGAACATATGCTGAGAATGTGACCGTGAACAAAGAGCTTACAATTCTGGGTCCCAATGGTGCTATTTCTCCGAATGGAGGAATTAGAGTAGCAGAAGCAATTGTTGTGCCGGGTATTACTGCAGCTGGTGGAGAAATATTTATGGTCAAAGTCAGCAATGTAACCATAAAAGGATTCACAATTGATGGCGATAATCCCGAATTAACAAGTAGCTGGGAAGGTACCAATGGCGCAGATATCGATGCTGCCGAAGGTATCACGATCTATGATGCTTCACCTGTTGTAGACAGCTTAGTTGTTTCAAATAATATTATCCAGAACCTGGGATACTTCGGTGTAACATTATTTGGAGCCTCAAATTATAGTGACGCTAATACATCCAAAACCGGCCATGTCATCAGTAATAATCTGATTCGAAATATGGGATATTATAATACCGGAAACGGATATGATAAGTGGGGAGGTGGTGTGTTGCTATACAATAGCTATTATACTCATGTTCATGACAACGTTATGACAAACGTACGATTAGGTATTCAAACAGGTAATTTCCAAACTGCTCACATTGGGGATCCTCAATATCAGGTAATTGAAAACAATATTATTCAAACACGCTATTTAGGTATTTTCTACAACCTTCATAGATTTTCTCCATATACGATTTCAAATAACAACATTTCAGGTATTGATTATGCAATTGAAGCAAGTCAGGCTACCAGACCGTGGCGGGGAATGCTTATAGGATCACTTGGAAATAATATGGGACATAGTACAATTGTAAATAATACCATAGATGGAAGTGCGATCACTTCATTTACAACAGGTAAGGAGGGTATCAATGTCTGGAATGTAAAAGGTGATTCTCCTGCAAATATAAGTGGGGGAAGCATCACAGGGGTAGCAACAGGAGTTTTTCTAAATAACTACGAAGGTTACGTCTCCAATGCTGCTGATGGTGCACATGCGAGCATTTCAAATATGAACATAACCCCAATGGCATTGGGAACAGGTATTCGTGTATTGGATAGTCCATCGAGCACTACTCATGCAAATGTTCAATTAACAATTGGATCGAATGTAGTAGTAACAGGGGGTGCAAAGGGTATTGTTATTGAACATCCATTCGCAGAAATCGTAGGTGCAAGTTTAGGTAACATTGCTTTTAATTCACAAACTACAAGTTACGTAGAATTAAACAATAATGCCGTTGACTTAAATGGCTTAACAGCTTCTTTTGATGGTCAAACAGGTGGATCAGCGACCATCGCACAAAACTATGACATAGAAGACAAGATCTTACATGCTGTTGATAATGCAGCTCTTGGATTCGTGAGAGTAAAAGCAAATGAAGTATTTGTGACACCATTGAGTGGTCTGATTCAAAGAGGCGTCAATGAAGCTGCATCAGGAGATCAGGTCAATGTAAAGGAAGGCACTTATGCTGAAACTGTCTTATTGAATAAGTCATTGAATTTGCAAGGAGCAAACTCTGGAATTTCTCCCAATACAGGATCGAGAGGATCGGAATCAATCATTACAGGAGGAATAACGGTTGATGGTGGTCAAAGCAAGAATTTAGAAATTGAAGGCTTTTTGTTTAATGGCGTTACTTCACCTCTATTATATAATGGAGGTGTACCTTCCAACATCAATCTGGAAGCTATTTTTCATAACAATATTGTTCAAAATACTTCCGGTCAGATTGCCGTATTTGAAACAATTGCTACAAATTCAGTTGATGTAGCAATTCTGAATAACCGGTTTTTAAATATGGGTTCTAATGCAGCTCAGGTTGCCGCTAATGGTGGCCAGATTGAATTGAATTTTTCCCAAAATTATATTAATGGAACAGTAAATTCTGGTCTTAATGCAGATGGTATCACCAATAGTAGCATTAGTGAAAACACCATACTGAATATTCAACAACAAGGCATTCAAGTAGCAGGAACTGCAGGCAATGTAGCCATTGAGAACAATGAAATCTCAAATGCAAATCTTTCGGATGCTGCCGATAGAGGCGGGATAAGATTATATGGTTCTGCATTTACAGGACCTGTAAGTGTAAATAATAACAAGATTTCCGCTTCGAATAATGCAATAGCAATTAGAAACGGTGAAAATATCACAGGAAAGGATATCAGTGTCGAGAACAACTCTTTATTGGTAAATCCAGGAAAATTTGCCATTTACCATGGAGGAACAGGTGCGTTGGATGCTACTTGTAACTGGTATGGAACAACAAATTATGTTGCAATTGATGCACTGACATCGGGCGATGTGTTGGATGTTCCTTATCTCACAAGTGGAACAGACGTAAGTTTAGACATAGGGTTCCAACCTGAGGCAATGGCATGTGAAGGTAGTCCTGTAGAAATTTTATCAGCAGTTCCGGATCATATTATTTGTGGCGAACCAAGCGGTTCCATAACAGTTACTTTTAGCGGTGGCTCAGCTCAATATGACATTGGCTGGTCAGGTGGTGGGTCGGCGACTAATATTACTAGTCCCTACCCAATTACAGGCTTGGCACCGGGTATTTATACCATAACTGTGACTGACGCTTATTTGACAACATCTACCATCTCGGCCACAGTTTTTAATTTGCCGGTCACAAACGTCACCAACACAACTTATCATACTACAATTCAGGATGCAATCAATGCAGCTACTGCCGGCAACACGATATCTGTTTGCGCAGGTACATTTAATGAAGATGTTTTGGTAAATAAAACGCTTATCATTAATGGAGCTGGAATTGGTTTAACGAATGTGGTAGGGCCTATTGGAGGGGATGCTTCAACTATTAAAGTTTCAGCCCTGAATGTTCAGATTACCGGATTTAGTATTACAAGGGCAGGAAATACCCTGCTGATTGGAACGACCCTAATCTCAATTCACCCGGCGTAGCAGTACAAGGTCAAGCTTCAAGTATGATTCTGAGAGAATCCAGAATTTGGGGTAACCGTTCAGGTATTGATATTAATAATAGCAACAATAATCAGATTTTAAATTGTATTATTGAAGATAATCATACAGGTTTAATCTTCCGTAATCAGACTGATAATACAGTGATGAATGAGAATTTCATCCAAAATAACAGAACTGTAGGAGTCTTATTCCTGGATGCTAGTAGCGGCACAAATGTACCTGTGCAAACTGCTGCAAACAGTTCATTTAATAACAACAGTATTACAGAAAACTGGTATGGACAGGTTGTGGACAGACAAGTTGGAGGATCTTTGCCTGCACCTGGAACCAATCTGAAGAACTTTGAGTGTAATTGGTATGGATCTAATTCTCCGTCACTGAGCACTTTAAACAGTGCAGAGCCTGCATATTCAGCTCTAATTCCGGTGATGTTTGGCGGAACAGCAACCCCGCCGGTACTACCTCAACCCAATATAGCAGGACCTGCCTCAGCCAATATCAAGTTTCAGCCATATTTGACGATTGGAACCGATAATGCACCTGGAACTATTGGGTTCCAACCGGTACCAGGTAATTGTCAGGGATGTCTATCCGGTGGAGTTACCAATACTACAACAATGGAATTCTTCTGTTCTATTCAGGAAGCAATCGATGATATTAATACAATTGATGGGCACACCTTGCAAGTACTTGCCGGGACTTATGTTGAAAATTTAATAGTAGACAAAGAATTAAGCATCCTCGGTCCGAACTCAGCCATTTCTCCAAATGGAGGAACCAGAGTAGCTGAAGCTATTTTATTACCTGCAACCAGCGACATTGATGGTCTTGAAATGATACAGGTACTTGCGAGTAATGTTACTATCAGTGGTTTGACTATTGATGGTAATAACCCTGTTTTGACTTCAGGATTCTTAAGTGCATCCGGAGTTGATATCGATGCAGCTGAGGCCATTACCATTTATTCTGATAATAGAAATAATCTGAATGTCAGTAAAAACATAATCAAGAATTTGTCCTATTTCGGTGTGACCTTATATGGCGCAAGTTTCAGCGCACCTGCAACCACAGGGCATGTTATTACTGATAATTTATTCCAGAATTTTGGTACATATAATAATGCTTCCGGAATTGCCTTTTGGGGAGGTGCAGTACTATTGTACAACAATCAATATGCTCAGGTATCAAATAATACCGGTACGAATCTGAGAATAGGAGTACAAACAGGAAATTTTGCTCAGGCAAATCCGGGAGCTGCTCTTTATCAAAGTATCGAAAATAATACATTCAATACCAGAAGATTAGGTATTTTCCACAACCTGCATTACTCAGCATCATCTCCTTACACTATCAATGCTAATAATTTTACCGCTATAGATGATGCCAATGAGATTAACTGGGATGGTATATCGCTTGCTTCATTATCTGTACCAAGTACAACAAGCAATAATATAATTAATGGGGCAGGAACCACTAAAAACTCAAAAGGTATTCAGGTTTGGAATGTGAAATCAACATCCATAGCGGCAGTGAGTGGCGGTACCATATCCAATGTAAATACAGGAGTATTCCTGAATAACTTCGAAGGTTACAATTCCAATGCTGATGATGGAGCACATGCTAATATTTCAGTTATTAGCATTACGCCTAATGCAGCCGGAACTGGGGTACGTGTATTGGATAGTCCATCGAGTACTTCACATGCCAACGTTCAACTGACAATCGGTCCCGGAGTTATGGTTACAGGAGGGACTAAAGGTCTGACTATTGAGAATGATGCAGCAACGTTGATTGCTGCAAACAATATCACCTTCACTGCTACAACAGGCAACTATATTGAACTGATAGCAAATGATGGAAATATTGATGCAACAGCCGCAACATTTGATACTAAAACAGGAGCTACTGCTACTCTTTCAGAAAACTATGATATTGAAGACAAGATTGTCCATGGTACTGATAATCCTGCGCTTGGATTCGTGAGAGTAAAAGCAAATGAAGTATTTGTAACTCCATTGAGCGCTAGTATCCAACGCGGTGTGAATGTCGCCAGCACAGGAGATCAGGTTAATGTGGAAGAAGGAACATATGCAGAATTGGTTTCTGTCCTGGGCAAAACCGTTCATTTGAAAGGAGCGAACAGAGGATCAGATGGAAACGGACCGCGTATTGCTGAAACTAAGATAGTTCCTCCAGCAACCTCTTTCGGAGAAGTCTTGCTAACGATCGCAACAGGGGCACATGGAACTACTGTTGATGGTTTTGAAATCAATGGAAATAATCCACTGGTAACTTCTGGTCTGGTAGTAGATGCAGAAGATATAGATGCCAGTTATGGTGTTTATGTTGAAGATTGCAATAATGTAATTATTGAAAATAGTATTGTTAAGAATTTGGGTGAAAATTCTGCAACTCCTGCTGCAGTTGGCATCTTTTTACATTCTGTAACTCCTACCAGCGGTTCTGTAATAAGGCATAATTTAATTCAAAACATAGAACAACTGCGGTATCTGCTACCCTTGATTGGGATTATTTTCACACTGGAATGCTTATTCAGAGGTACATGACAATACCATCAGGAAAGTACGTACAGGAATTCAGACAGGTAATGCCCATTTAGCAAATCCGGGAACAGCAGCCAGAATCGACAGTAACGACATTGAAAGTACCCGCATAGGAATCTGGCATAATCTCACTTATAATCTGGCATCTGCTTATACCATCAGAGGAAATTTAATCAAGGCAGTGGTAGGAAATTCAACTGTACCTCACCTCTTAAATTATGATGGAATTCGCCTGCAATCATTTACCAGCAATAATACACCTGCTTTCATTCTGGAAAATGAAGTAGATGGTAATGTATTGTTAATTCAGGAAGCAAAGGCTACTATGGAAGTACAAGGTTTCTGGATGGAAAACTTACCTACTGCCAATGGATTATCAATAACAAATAATCATATCAAAAATGTGAGTCGTGGGGTCTACGCCGCAGTTGACGCCGGTAATTACGCAATGTCTAATACTCTTTTTGAAAATGCCGGTACAGGATTAAGAATCTTGGGAGGTAGTCCTGCATTTAGTGGAAATAGTTTCCAGGGAGTTATCGGCGATTCTTTGGTGAATCATTCTGGTGCAGGCAATGTAACTCTAAATTGCAACTGGTGGGGAACGACAACGTTGGCAAATATTACAAACAGAATTTACAACACCGGGCGCTGGAAGCTATACTTTAAACCAACTCTAACTAATGGGACTGACCAGGATTTGGTTCTGAGAGGTTTCCAACCCAATCTTGGCTCCTGTGTTGACGCATGTCCGGAGCCCATGGTGGTTGCAAGTATGACGAATATTTGTGAAGGGGAAGAAATCACATTTACAGGATCAGGAACAGGTGTTGATGAATATTTATTCTATCGGGATGTCAATCTGAGCAGCACCTATGATGTTGGTGATTTAGTTTTGCAAGCCAGATCAAATGATAATACTTTTGCAAGTACTACCATAACTCATGGACAAGTCATCGGGATAGTTGGATATAAGAATATCACTAATTGTCCTGTAAACTCTGCAACAATAACCATCACAGTTCGCACCAGACCTGTACATTCTGATTCATTGCATGTGGCCATTTGTTCCGGGGATGAAAAAATATTCATTTGGAATGATCATCTTACCAATGCAATTGCATCGACCTATACCTGGACAGCAGTTTACCCGCCAGGTCTTACCGGCGGGGCTCCAAATGGTTCAGGTCCGGGTTTAACCACCACTTTAATCAATGTTACGTCAGGACCACTAAGTGCGGTGTATACAGTTATACCTACAGGTGCGAATCCTAATCTTTGCAGTGGTACGCCTTTCACTGTCACACTTCCTGTCAATCCGGAGCCGGTGACATTCAATGATACTTTAACGCATTGCAGCGGATCTCCACTTAATTTGGATCTCACAACTTTTGTGGTCAATAATGTGAACATATCTGCCTGGCAATGGACTTTAACCACACAAAGCATTTTTGTTGAAGGTCTTCCAATTTCAGGAACTGCTGATTCGATTTATTCAGCTTTTGTAGAAAATCTATCCTTGTCACCACGTACTGTCAGGTACACTGTTAAACCAAATGTGAGTTTAGCAGGTTGTGTTGCGGATTCATTCCTGATTACACTAATAGTAAATCCAATTCCTCAGGCGGTCGCCAATCCTAACGGACCACTAACTATTTGTGACAATGCAGCCAGAGTGCTTAATGGTAATGCTTTCGGAGGACTAGCTCCTTACAACTATCAGTGGTCAATAGTCGGTAGTACAGGAGGTGTAGGAGGTGCTATATCAGTTCCTTCCGCACAATCACCGACCCTTACCACATCAGGGACAGGCCCCGGAACATTAACTATCAGACTGGTAGTCACCGATAGCAGAGGCTGTAGCAGCACTGATGAAATTGTATTCCAGGTAGGAAGCTCACCAGCATTGAATACAATTATGGGTGACAATACAGTATGTGCTCAAAGCACAGAGATGTATCAGGTAACTAACATAATGGGCAATTCTTACTTGTGGAATGTGCTCTCAGGAGGTGTAGTTGTATCAGCTAATAACAGCTTTGCAGCCGATGTCCAATGGGTAGCTGCTGGAGGGCCTTTTGTTGTCCAACTCACTGAAACGAATGTATTAGGATGTAGTAAAGTGAATTCTTATTCCGTTGCTGTGAATCCACTGCCTACGGCAACTTCCATGAGTCCTATCCCAATGGGAACAGTCGGGAATCCGGCCAATGTTACCATAAATGGATTAGCAGACGGAAACTATACCATTCATTATGTTCTGGGCTCAGATGTGCCAACTTCTGCAGTGGCTGCTACTCTGCTGGTGGTGCGCTACATTCCAGACCAGAAATCTTGTTGCTAGTGATGAAGGGGCTACAGTTACAGTGAATTTGATTGTTATGATAATGCTACTACATGTTCCGAAGCTTACAGTTTCAGCCGCACGATCAGCTTCATGCTGGAAGTCGTAGAAGTGGATATTCAGGTGATGCTCTCAGGTCCATATAACAATTTGACTCACCAAATGGGCAAGGCACTCAACACTTTGGGATATCTGCCTCTTGCAAGCCTTATAATACTGCACCATTCAACTATGCAGGTGCAGAGACATTAGTTTCCGTTCCGGGAACGATGGTAGATTGGGTGATTGTCAGGCTCAGGAATAAACTGGATCCGACTCAGATTGAAGGAACTAGGGCGGGTATTCTGCATCAGGACGGTACAGTTACGGGTGTAGATGGGGTGAGTCCTCTGGAGTTCATTTTGATTTCTGATGACTATTACATTGAGGTCAATCACAGAAATCACCTTGGTGCTATGTCTGCTGCTGCTGTAACACTCAGCATGGGTACACTGGAATTTGACTTCACCTCAGATGCTACCTATGGAACACATGCTCAAAGACAGTTTACCAACAATAAGGCGCTTTGGGCAGGTGATGGAAATGCGGATGGGTACTTAATTTATAATGGCCCTAATAATGACAGAATTCCAATTTTGACTGTAATTCTATTGGACCCCGGGAAATACATCATTATCACCCAATTATTCGGTTCCTGGATATTATAGTGCCGATTATAATATGAATGGAAGTGTTCAAAATTCAGGGCCAACAAATGATGATTCTTGTCTTTCTATTGATTTTCAATCCTGGCAATACTATGTTTTCACCAGGATATATATTTATCAACAATTACCTTAAATCACGTAATATGAAAAATTTATGTAATTATTTTATTGGGGTTAAGAAGTTTTTAGGAATTCTTATTGCGAAGGATTGAAGTAAACGTTCAATCATAAAAAGTTGGAATCAGAAGTTCAGATGTATTGATTTGAATTCTGAAATTGATTATTTAGGCCCATTCCCAATCAATTTTTGCAAGGATGGCAACTGAAATGCTTAAGCAAGGCAATATATGGTAGCTTGCAACAATAATTCCTCTAGTTCCAACTAGGTTCAGTCCTTGGACTACAAGCATGGACATTGATCCAAATCCTGTGCCACAAGATGGATATTGTTATTTAAAATTTAATAAAGCTGGATTTCAATTGTAATTTGCCAATGTTCAAGGTCGATATTTTTAAATTTGTATAAGTAATCCAGCATGACAGTGATCTTGAATTTCTCAATTGGTTGGAAATTTGCCTGGTGTGGGAAACTGGGATTATAGTATTTGATGGAGGAAATCAATTTCTGGGATTTGACTTATACCGCCCTCCCCATAACCCTCTCTGAATTCAAAGCTGTATGGAACTCAGGCGGCTGGGTAGACCTCAAATGGACTACTGTTTCAGAAATTGGTTCGGACAAGTTCCTGGTAGAGCGTTCCAAAGATGGACGTAAGTGGGAGACCATCGGCACTGAATCTGCTCGCGGAGCTCAGGATATCAGAATGGACTATTTCCTAAAAGACCTTACACCTTATACTGGTATCAATTATTACCGCCTTAAAATGTTTGATCTGGATGGCTCTTTTAAGTATTCACCGATAGCTGCCGTAATGGTAGAAAATGAAGGAATGTTTGCAAAATTATATCCTAATCCGGCTCCTGATTTTGCCATGATAGATTTAGAAGCAGGGCTAACATTGGAAGAAATTTCACTTTATAATCTACAGGGCAAACTAATCAAACATCAGACGTTCACTGAAGCATCTCAGTACCGGGTAGAACTGGCTGATATTGTTCAGGGCGAATATTTTATGGAGATCGTTTTGTCCGACAAGCAAATATTTACAAAAAAACTAATCCTGACGGGGAGCAGAAACTAATAGGTGGTTCGCCATTTAAACGAACATTTTATGTGCTGCTTTATTATGGCCTAGGGTTTCCCGAAGCCTTACTGAGTGGTTCATTGAACGCAGTGAACCTCTCATCTTTTTTAAATAATCAATTGATCTTCAATGAAAAAAGCTTTCCTTTTTATTCTGCTTTGTATCTTTTTTACCGGATTGGCCATCAAGACTTCTGCTCAAAATAAAATGTATGCCGGTGTTAATGCCAGCTTAGCCGCACCTGTCATTATCAATCAAAACAATTATGGTCAGCGGGAATTGCCATACGATGTATTTCTTACCGGTAATTTTGGAGTTCAATTTGGATTTGAAACCAGCCTGAATTCGGCTATTCAGATAGAAATTAATTATACAAATAGTGGACAGTCTTATGCTGGATCATACAGCGGAGGTTCTTTGAAAAAAGATGTAAGACTTCAATATCTGCATGTTCCGGTTTGGTATAAATTTAACTTTAAAAAGGACACAACTGCGCTTCGGAGTGGGAGCAAGTGGTATGGTGCCGCTGGCCTCTTCGCAGGGTTTCTGCTGAATGCTGATATGACCTTGTCAACTGGAAATTCAGAAACTGATTTTTACAGCTTTTCATTTAAAGATAATCCCAACGTCAATACTGCTGATTTGAATAGACTGCTTCCTCAGGGTGGTAATCCGGATTACAAGGAAGTATTCAATAGCTTTGATTTTGGAGTCGGTTTGGCATTGGGAGTAGATTTTTATTTAAGCCCAAAAACTAAATTGAACCTTGAATTAAGAGGCCTTATGGGGGTACCCGATATCAATGCGGAAGAATGGCGATTGCCGAATCGTGATAATGAATATGGAGCATCCAGAACATTTAATGCAGGGATTAATATTGGGTTTAATTTCTTTCTTAATTGAGATTGGGATATAAGAATTAGTGTAAAAAGTTCATAGTTTAATAGTTTAGAGTCTGATGAGTATCACTCCATCAGACTCTTTTAGTTAGGATAGCAAGGAACAGGTATGATAATTTTTTTGATAAAGTAGTTTGTTGATATTCAAATATATACATGAAATTGTGAAAATAATTGTTACATAAATTTTTGATTATAGACTAGTAATATTTCTACATTACTTTTTATTTATATCTTTGACAGGGATCTACAGTAAGCAGGGCATTTTATAATTTTAAAGGCATGGGTAATGACAGCTTTAAGATCACTTATTGTAGAAGATTCAGATAATAACAGGGAGTTAATCGCAAGACTTTTAACAGACCATTGTCCTGACGTTGAAGTAGTAGGAGAGGCGGCAGATCTGGAATCCGCCGAAAGGCTTATTTATGAACAACAGCCTGACCTTGTTTTTCTTGATATCCAAATCAATCATTCTACATCATTTGAGCTTTTAGAAAAGCTTGCCGAGAAATCTGAACTCCATTTTTCTATAATTTTTATCACTGCCCATACTGACTCAGAGTATGCTATGAGGGCAATTGAGTTCGCAGCTCTGGACTATATCACCAAGCCTATAGAACCGGAGAGGCTTTGTGCTGCAGTCAAAAAAGCTAAAGAAAAGCAAAAACAACCGGGAATCGAACAATTAAGTGCATTTCTTTACAATCTCCAGCAAGGACCACAATCCGGCAAACGTCAACTTGCAATTCATATGCCCAAAGGAATTATTGAGTTGGAAATCGTAGACAATATCCTGTATTTTGAAGCTGACGGACCGGTGTGTTATTTTTATTTGCTTAATGGTCAACGTTTGCCATCCACCAAATACCTAGGTCACTATCGGCAATTGCTCCTGAATGATCCGTCTTTTTTTCAGATTAGTTCCAAGGTTGTTATTAACCGCAATCACGTCAAAAGATATGATCACAAGGATCTGATTGTCATGCTTAAAAATGGAACTAAATTGAGCTGCTCCAGAAGAGGTGGGCAGGATTTGAAAAAGTTGTTGAAGAACGAAGGGGAAATGTCCTCATTCTTCAACATTAGAGATTATCTTAAGAATCTTATGGGATCGTAGAAGAAAGCAGCCGGTTTAAGCGTTGAATCGTTTAAGCGAAGTGTAGGTGCGAGTTGTGCGTGTGATTCGCTGAAGGGCCATGTGTAGATCGTTATTGACTTTTCCTCTTAAGGATCAAAGCACTTATCAAACTCACAATTAATCCTACAGGAAATATTTCCATAAAAGTCATAATTGCTTTCCAGAAGGGATTTTTATACAAATCAGCATAATATGCCATTTCCTCTTTTTTGGCATCGATTTCTGCGGTACTCGCTCCTTCTTTTGCCATATTTTCCAGCATTTTGTTGGCATATTGTTCCATAAAGTCAGTCATATTATAGCTGCTGTAAATCATCCATCCAATAACATAGATTGATGAGGCAATTAATGTCATCAGAAGTCCCATTAGAAACGCCTTTTTAAAGCTGATAAAACCTTCCAAATGTTTGTCCCTGTATTGTTTCACGCCGATAAAGAGAAGAGCAAAAGAAAGCAGCATAGATGCATAACCAGCTATTTCGCCCATGCTGAAGTCCGGATCATCACCCATCCAGAGGGTAAATGAGATATACATTAATAGTACAACGGAGAGTCCGACGCCAATTCCATAAGTCCAGATTTGTTTTTTCATTTCTTTTGATTTTTATGCTGCGAAGTAATGTTTATAGCATTTAATTACGCTCATACTTAAGTATGATTTTGAATATTAAGCATTAAAAAACTGCTATTCTTAAGCAATTAAACTAAACTCACGAGCTTTCAGAATGGCTTTTGTTCTGCTATTGACATCCAATTTTTGGTATAAATTAGAAATATGAGTTTTAACAGTTGGAATAGAAATAAATAATGCGCGGGAAATTTCCTGATTGGAGTGGCCATCTGCGATTAATGCAAGAATTTCTTTTTCTCTTTCACTTAATTCAGGACCTGAATAAGGTTTTTTAGGGAGTTTTGTTGCTTTTGCATCTTCATTAAAACTGACTATTTGAAAGTTTTTATTTTCAGCAGGTTTCAAGAAATGGTACACTAATAGTCCTACGCACAGGAAAATAAATGCCATAGCACCAAGAATGAGTCCGGGTTCACCTGATGAAATATATAAGCATATTCTACTTGTTTTAAAATCACAAGCAAAATGCCAAGTAGCCCGGCAAATAAGACGGATGGATTTTTAAAAAATTTAATAAATCTGTTCGAATTTGATCCCATGAACCGGCAATTACATTTTGGCGATTGGCTTGATAAAAATTATCTCAGACAAATGTAAGCTGAAAAAGAAAAAGCGTCACCGTTTATCGATGACGCTTTCCAAAAAGTAGAAGTTAATTATATCGCATAAATATCAATTTTGCAAAACGCTCATTTTGCAGCGCTATAAAAATTGAAATACCACTTGTATATACAATATCTCATATAAAAATGGCTGTTATCCGGCTGTTTCAAATCTCCTATATAACACTTTTGCAGAACGCTGATTTTCAAGTCCATATAAAAATAGAATTTCAGATTAGTATTCAGAAATTCAAATTTAAAAACGGCTGCTAAATGGCTGTTTGACAAATCTGAAATCTTAAAACTGATAGCTGAAACCTGAAATCAGAACCCGTCGTGTTATCTCTCATCGAATTGCAACATTCCTTGTCGCGGGGACTGAAACCTGCAACCACTGAAAACTGAAATCTCAGAATAACGAATCAACAGACTCATAAGGCAAATTGAATGCTTCTGCAACACCCTGGTAAACTACCTTTCCATTGACAATATTCAAACCATATTTCAATTCTGGTTTTTCTATACAAGCTTGCTTCCAGCCCTTGTTTGCCAGACGGATAGCATATGGAAGTGTAGCATTGGTCAGTGCCAGTGTTGAAGTATAAGGCACTGCTCCCGGCATATTTGCTACACAATAGTGCACAACATCGTCAATAATATAAGTAGGGTTCTCATGAGTAGTAGGACGGCAAGTTTCAATACATCCTCCCTGATCTACTGCCACATCTACTACTACAGTGCCCGGTCTCATTTCTCTGAGCATATCTCTGGTGATCAAATGGGGAGCTTTTGCACCGGGAATAAGTACTGCTCCAACTATAAGATCATGATCTTTAATAGCTTTTCTGATATTGTATTCGCTGGAAAACATTGTGATTACATTTGCCGGCATGATATCCGATAAATATCTCAATCTGTTAAGGCTTATATCCATAATAGTAACCGTAGCTCCCAGACCTGCAGCCATTTTAGCTGCCTGTGTGCCAACGATTCCTCCACCAAGGATCAATACTTTACCTGGTTGAACACCAGGTACACCGCCCAGAGTACACCTCTTCCTTTGATTGGTTTTTCAAGATACTTGGCTCCTTGCTGTACTGCCATACGACCTGCAACTTCAGACATTGGAACAAGTAATGGAAGCGATCTGTCCGGCATTTCAACTGTTTCGTAAGCCAGACAAACAGCTTTGCGTTCGATCATCGCAATTGTAAGCGGTTCGTAAGATGCAAAGTGGAAATAAGTAAATAATAATTGATTTTCTTTGATGAGACTATATTCAGTTTCGATAGGCTCTTTGACCTTGACGATCATATCTGCTATGGCATAAACTTCTTCGATAGTTGCCAGAATAGTAGCACCTGCAGATACATATTCTTCATCTATAAAACCGGATCCTTCTCCGGCAGTAGACTGTACATAAACCTTGTGGCCATATTTTGTAAACTCCAGTACTCCACCCGGAGTGACTGCTACCCGATTTTCATTGGTTTTGATTTCTTTAGGAACTCCTATGATCATATTTTATGATTTTGAATGTAATGAAACATGCTTTTTTGCAGTGCAAATGTAGCTATTTGTTTGCATTCTCAAAGGAACAGGAATACATGCTTCCCTAAAAAAGAAATGCTCGTGACTTTTCACGAGCAAAACCATATATGAATTATTAACCAAAACTTACCGGACGTAAAATTAGAACATATTACAACTTTTCGCAATGTGTAATCAAATAAATTTGCACTAATTACGAATAAGTTATTTTCGTCAAGTGATTTGGCACAGAAGTATCACTGTTTTGCTGATACATTTTAATCAATATTATTACAAACTTAATTTGGAAGAATTAGTGCTAAGTCATCACTATGTTTGGCAGAATCATGAATTTGTGAGGCCATATATTGAATGGCGTCTCTTCCGGTCTTACCCAGATCCAGGGAGAACTCATTGACATACAATTGTATATGTGATTTCATGACTTCCTGTGACATCTCCTGAGAATATTGGCTTACGAGTGGCATGGCAGCTTCAGGATGATCAAATGCCATTTGCAGACTCGTTCTGATTAATTTTTCGACCTTTTTCTGAATATCCATTGAGATATTTCTCTTAATAGCTATTCCACCCAGCGGTATAGGACTATTTGTTTTATTCTCCCAATACTGACCCAGATCTTGTACGAGATGTAATCCCTTATCCTGATAAGTAAAACGATTCTCATGGATGATCACTCCGGCATCGCATTTTCCACTCAGAACTGCATTCTCAATTTCCGAAAAGACAAGGAACTCTTTTTCAATAGATTCTTTCAGTGCAAAATCCAGCAAGAAATTGGCGGTGGTCCATCTGCCTGGTACTGCAATTACCTTTCCAGCCAGATCTTGTAAAGTCATTGGTGATTTGGAAATTAATAAAGGCCCGCACCCAAATCCCAACGCACTGCCACTGTTCATGATGATATAGTCGCGTCTCACTTCAAAATAGGCCCTGAAGCTCAGCTTTGTGATATCCAGTTCCTGCCGCAAAGCCATTTCATTCAATGTTTCAACGTCTTCCAGGACGAATTTGAAGGAGATATCATTATCTGTCAGTTTTTGACTCATCAAGG
Source organism: Saprospiraceae bacterium (assembly GCA_016706365.1). Taxonomy (GTDB): domain Bacteria; phylum Bacteroidota; class Bacteroidia; order Chitinophagales; family Saprospiraceae; genus SLDF01. The sequence goes on along the minus strand of JADJJU010000007.1, from coordinate 81,646 downwards.
CTTCAAAAATGAAGGTATCATTGGGGCAGGGCGAGATACCAATGCTCAATTCCATATTATATATATTACTTCAGTGTAGGATCTTTATCTTTGCGCGATTATCACACTAAGAACCAGTTCCATTTAGGATTGGTTTACTTATTTCGAATTAAAGATACTATCAGATGTCAAAATCATCATTTGCCTTGCAGGTCATTTTTGAGGACAATCATTATATAGCTGTAAATAAACCTAGTGGCGCACTGGTTCACGGAGATGGCTCAGATGCGCCGGTATTATCAGATGATGTCAAAGCATATATTGTTGAGATATAACAAGCCCGGCGACGTTTTCCTGGGAGTGGCACACAGGCTAGATCGGCCGGTGAGCGGGGTAGTGGTTTATGCCCGCACAAGCAAAGGTCTGGAAAGATTAAACGAAATGCTTAAAGAGCGTTCCGTAAAAAAAACTTATTGGGCACTTACGGATAAATTACCACCGGAGCAAGAAGACACATTGACTCACTGGATGATCAAAGATACGACTATCAATAAATCCAGGGTATATGATAAGAAACCTAAAAAGCATGCGGAGCTGGCTAAAGAAGCGATTCTGCGCTATAGTATGCTGAGTCATTATGCAGGATTATATCTATTACAAATTGAACTGGAAACTGGCCGATCTCACCAGATTCGTGCCCAACTAGCCCACATAGGATGTCCGATTGTCGGCGATGTGAAATACGGTTCTCAAAGACTAGTATCAGATCAGTCGATTGCTCTTCATTGTAGAGAAATGAGCTTCATGCATCCCGTAAAGAAAGAGCCGGTGGTCATCACAGCGAATCCTCCCAAAACGAACGAGTGGGAGTTGTCACAGTGGAAGCATGTGAAGATGGATGACTGAGCAAATTTTTATATATTTTCAAATGTGATCATTCTGCCATCTATTTTAAATTCTGAGAAGCCCAAATTCTTCTGTATCCATGCGATAGCATCAGCATGGTACAAAAACACATGCGTCGGATCATTTTTATAATACCAATCACTGAAAGGAATATTGTCCTGAAACAATTCTGTCATACAGTATAGCTTTCCACCCGGTTTAAGCAAGCCTTGTAATTTTTCAAATTCTCTTCGGGGTTCAAAGAAATGCTCCATCACTTCACAACAGGCGATATAGTCATAGCTTCCTTGCAATAATTCCGGATAAATGTGAAAAAATGGATCATATTGTTTAATGGTATAACCCTTGTCGCTCAGGATTTTTGAAATAGCAGATCCTGTACCCGCACCATAATCAAGCCCCACTGAATCTGAAGAGAAATCAATCAGAATTGCATTTGTAATTGGGGAAACAAATTGATGGTAACGGACATCATTGATATCATTGTTATGATTCAGGTATCGCTGTTCTTCGTCCTCTGCATTCAATCTCAGTTCCGGTTTCAAAAAAACAGAGCGGCATGTCTGGCATTGATAATGCACAAACTTCTCATCTTCAAAAAACAGTTTACTTGCTCCTTTACAAAGCGGGCAATTTTGATATTTACTGCTTAAAGACATCATCACAAAGTAGTTAATCAGATCGAAAATACTGAAAATTTATATTAATCAAAGTCAATTTGTAGGATGCAGACAGTATGATTACCTTGCGGGCAATTCATTTTATAATAAACTCATGTTCCAGCGATCTCATAAAATAATCGTTTATCCAAGTCCTCTTGGGGGGCGTGGCATCATGGCAACTGAAAGTCTTGAACCGGGGGAGTTAATTGAAATTTGTCCCGTGATTGTCATTCCGCATAAAGACGTCGCTGCGATTCATAAAACCATTTTACATGACTATTACTTTTTGTGGGGCGAACAGGAGGAGCTTGCTGCCATAGCGCTGGGGTATGGATCATTGTACAATCATGCGTTGTTACCCAATGCCAATTACCATATGGATTTCGATACTGATACCATAGAAATTAGGGCCATATATCAGATAGAAGCAGGGGAGGAGGTGACTATTAATTATAATGGTGAGCCGGGGAAGTTTGGAGAATTGTGGTTTGATGAAAGGGATGCGTGAGAGTGTATCTTAGATTATTTTTAATAAAAATTAATTGACTCCGTGCTTTCAATTTAATATGTTTTACCAGTTGTAAAAAGCTGAGCTGCAATGATTCAATCTTCTTGTACTTTTGGCTTGATCCAAACCCGGGCGGGCCCCCCCCCGGCCCCCCCCCGGGCCGCGCCCCGCCCCCCGGCCGGGGCGCCGGGCCGCCCCGGGGGCCCCCCGCCGGCCGGGCGCGGGCCGCGGGGGGCCCCCGGCCCCCGGGGCGCCGCGCGGCCGGGGGGGCCGCCCCCGGCGACCCCCCCGGGGGGGGCGGCCGGGGGGGCCGGGGCCCCCGCCCGGTGGCGGGCCCGGGGCCGGCGGGGGCCGCCCCGGCGGGGAAAAGGCCCCCCCCGGGGGGCGGCAGCGCCCGGCCGGGGGGGGGGGGAAACCCCGCCCCCCGGGGCCCCCCCCCCCCACCCCGGGGGGGGGGGGGGGGGCGGGGGGGGGGGGGCCGGGGGCCCCAGGGGGCGGCGGCCGGGGCCGGCCGGGCGGGGCCCGGCGGGGCCCCCCCCCGCCGGCGGCGGCCGCGCCCGGGGGGGGGGGGACGGAAGGCCCCCCGGGGGGGGCGCCCCCGGGGCGGGGGGCGGCCCCCCCCCGCCCGCGGGAAAGGGGCGGGGCGGGGGCCCCCGGCCCCCCCGGGGCGGGGCGGACGCCCCGTCCCCCCCCCCCCCCCCCCGGGCCCCGGGGGGCCGCCGCCCCCCCCGCCCCCGCCCCCCGGGGGGGCGCCGGGGCCGGAGGCGGCCCCCCCCCCCCCGGGGGACCCGGGGGAAGGGGGCCCGAGCGGCCCCGCCCCCGCGGGGGACCCCCCGGGCCCGGCGGGGGGAGGAGGGGGGGGGGCCCCCCGGCCGCGGCGCCGCCCCCCCCCCCCCGGGGCGCCCCCAGTACCAAAAAAATCAAGGCTGTTTAAAATTTCCTTGTTTTCTACGCTGCTCTCCACTCCGCGCATGCAAAGCCGCTCGCTTATATTATTTGCTTAAAATACAAGCTATTCCTTTCAATAATAAACCTGGAGATGTGATCAAGCTTATTAGTTTGCTCGACTTCTGTGCCTTATTTTTAGCGGATTTAGTGTAGCCTCCTCAGTGCGCTCGAGTGGCCTCGCTTCCTCGTCGGTTCGCTTCCTTGAAAAGTACATTTAGTACTTTCCTGCGTTTTCTATGGTTTCACCAAATTCATTTTATATATTTTTTAATGTATAACTGATAATTGATGTTCTCAAAATTAGGCTGCCATTTCATACTTATATTCCCGATCGAATTTGGTCTTATTTTTTACACATGAAAAGACTGTTTTTAATATTTTGTTGCGAAGGTTATTCAGCACCAACATTTTGTTTTTCTTCTCTATTTCTATCTTTCTTATGTAGTATTCTTTAAAGATACTTTTTGTTTTTATACTTGATGTAGCGCATAAATGGAGTAATGTCTTCAGCTTTTTATTGGCCATATATGAGACTTTTTCCCTCCCTTTGTATCTGCCAGATGAATGCTCAAAAGGCACTACTCCACAATAACTCCCCAGAGCTTTAGATGAAGCAAAGGAGGTGAAATTATTGGTATAACAAATAAGAGCTATCGCTGTAACTTTCCCTACACCTGGAACTGATACAGCGAACTTAAAATTTGCTTTCACAGCCTCATCTTTATCAATTACCTCCATCATTTTCTTTTCTATCTCATTGATGCTTTTTTCAAGCTCTGCCTTCACCTTTTCAGTGGACTGCTTCATCATTTGATACATTTCTTTGGAGTGGAACTTCTTGATATCGTCATGGTCCTGTGTGAGCTGAGTTTTCATTTTTACTAATCTGGCCCTCTGGGTGTTCATTATTTTTAGCTGATTGATAATCTCGGAAGATGGTTCATATTTCTTCAACTTATCAGCATGTCTCTTGCCATAGTCCGCAATCCTGGCAGCATCTATCTTGTCGTTCTTTCCCCGGATCAATCCTGAGGCATTTTTGATTGCTAAGCCAGAGCAAACAAAAGCATCAATATCCTGCTCAACAAGACACCCTAGTAAGATATTATTGTATATACCGGTATATTCCATCACAAAGCATAATTGTACTGTATCAACAGATCCGCTCTGATCCTGTGCGATCTGTTGCACTTCCTTGATGAAAGATTTCAGTGTAGCATAAGAATTCTTTATCTCGCATTCATGGACTATCTGGTTGCCATACTGAACAGCAAAATTGATTTTGTCCTTTGAGATATCTCCACCCACGATGAATTTTTCCATTGTTTTCAAATTTGATGTTAATTAATTTGTTGAGAACAGGTGAAAACCAAGACCTTGTAATGGGTTCTTCCCTAATTTTCTATCTGGCTTTTTGGACCTGTATAGCAAAGTGTGGATTAAAACGCAGGGTAAGTTCTACTTTAGTCGCTCATATAATTTGCCACACATTGCCTCAAGTTTTCCACAAAACTAACACTTACTAACACTCCCCCCAGACCCCCCTCTACATATAATAATAATAACTATATTTATTATTTATTTAGAAATACAAATCTAAAGGTCGCTCATGAACAGCTTGAAAAGCTACAGAAATTTTAAAAGGCCGGATTAATCAGCCCTGATACAAGTTGAATCCCGGTTTCATCTTTAATTGTTCGGTCCAATTTTTCTCTAAATTGGAATTTGTATAATATGGGAGAGTTAAGTCGGTTTAATATTTAAAAATGTTAATAAAATATTTGGTAATTTTTATTCAGTATTTCCAACGTATATCAATGTAATCGGGTCATTGATACAAGAAAAGCATTTCAATTCCCTCACTTGAAATATTGTCATATGATTTGCACAAAACTGAACAGAATCTATTTTTTGATGATTCTATTTTTCACAGGAATCTCCTATAATGTTAATGCAGTTACATTAGAAGTAGGTCCGGGTAAACCTTATGCTTCACCTGCTCAGGCTGCACAACAGGCCGACCCCGGGGACACTATATTGATTTTTCCATCTACTTATACTGGGAGTAATTTTATTGGTGATCTTCATGGTAATTCTTCTGCATTGATATATTTTATAGGTGTAGACGTAGAGACAGTTATCTTTTCGGGAGGAAGTCAGGGTTTGCATTTTTCTGAAGTCAGTTATATTAAAATTGCCAACCTCAGTTTTACCCTGCATACAGGTAATGCAATGAATATTGATGATGGAGGCACTTTTGAAACACCTACTCATCATATCTATATTGAAAACTGTAAGTTCTACAATATGGGAGCCAGCGGCAATAATGATTTTCTAAAAATGTCAGGTGTGGATGATTTTGAAGTATGGGATTGCACATTTGCAAATGGTGCAGCCGGCGGAAGCGGTATCGATATGGTGGGTTGTCACGAAGGATGGTTCCATCATAACACTTTCAATGACATGGGATCAAATTGTATTCAAGCTAAGGGCGGCACTCGATTTATAGTAATCTCACACAATTGGTTTGAAAATGGCGGTCAAAGGTCACTTAACCTTGGTGGGAGCACAGGCCTGGAATTTTTCAGACCCCAGGATGCCACTTTTGAAGCAGCAGATCTGGATGTATATGCTAATATATTTATAGGAAGCACAGCTCCTATTGCTTACGTTGGAAGTGTTAGAGTACATGTAGTAAACAACACAATCATTACTCCCGGGAACTGGATTATAAGAATTTTACAAGAAACTGTTGATATTAATAGGTTTGAACCCTGTGGGGATAATTCCTTTGTGAATAATTTGATTTACTATACTGACAATATATCCACCCACGTAAATGTGGGAGATGATACAGCGCCGGAGACATTTCTTTTTAGCAATAATCTTTGGTTCAATGCTACTACTCCCGGAAATTCAACCCCGGATCTCCCGGTCACTGAATCCAACCCGGTTATCGGTTTAAATCCTGCTTTTGAGAATTTGAATACTGAAGATTTCCATCTGTTGATCAATAGCCCCGCAAAGGACGCAGGGACAACAACATCATTTAATACTGATTTTGAAGGTAATGCCCGACCACAAGGAACGGGGTTTGATATCGGAGCATTTGAATTTCCGGGTTTTTTGGCTGTTGATTGGGCAGATTTTCATTTAGAACATGGTAACTCAGGTTCGGTTAATGTACTTTGGTCTACCTTTTCTGAACAGAACTCAATGCAATTTGAAGTGTTGCGCTCTGCAACCGGCGAACGATGGGAGTCAATGGCAAGTTTACCCGCTTCAAGCAATAACAGATCCAGAAATGATTATCAATGGACAGATTCCGATCCTCTGAAAGGATTGTCTTATTACAGGATCAGGGAAACAGATCTCGAAGGAGAAAGTCATGATTCGAAAACACTTAGTTATTTCATAGAATCTGAAGGTAAATCGATTTTGTGCTATCCTAATCCATTTAAATCGCATCTTGACCTGACCGCTGATTTATTTTTTGATGGTGAAATATTTATCAGGGATACCCTGGGAAGAGTCTTTTACCAGCAAAAGACAGGAATCGCAGATGGTCGCCAGGTACGACTTGATTTAGCGCATCTGCCTTCAGGTATGTATGTACTTGAATATGCAGATCAATATTATAAGATATTGAAGGATTGAGGGTTGTGTGATTCGCCACTAAATTCGTATTATCATTGGTTGTTGTAGGAAATCTTCAATTAAATTTTTTTTAAAAATGGGAATTGCGGTGTCACGGACACCTTGCATGCAACATGTCTACATAAGTAGTATCAGGATGATTTACAAGTAATAGGAGTTTATGTTTAAACTTTCAATTAAAACTGGCTGTTTTCTAAACTCCTAAACTCCTAAACTCCTCAACTGGCTGTTAACGTGGCTGTTAATTTGGCTGTTCTCGATTAACCTATTAACCGAGCCTACATCCTTTCTATCACCACTGCATATCCCTGTCCTACACCAATACACATAGTGCAAAGCGCATATTTTTTCTGCTCGATTTGAAGTTGAAGTGCAGCTGTCAATATCAGTCTTGTTCCACTCATTCCCAGTGGATGTCCAAGCGCAATGGCGCCTCCATTTGGATTGATTCTCGGATCCTCATCTTCAAGTCCCATATTTCGGGTGCAGGCGAGAACCTGAGCGGCAAAGGCTTCATTCAATTCAATCACATCCATCTGATCCAGTGTCAGGCCGGCGCGTTTCAGAGCAAGCTGCGAGGCTCCAACAGGTCCAATTCCCATGATATGAGGTTCCACTCCAATCACTCCTGATGAAATGATTCGGGCTATAGGTGTTAATTTATTCTCGTTGACAGCAGTTTGCGATGCGAGTATCATAGCAGCTGCACCATCATTGAGTCCGGAGGCGTTTCCTGCGGTGACAGTGCCATCTTTTCTGAATGCAGGTTTGAGCGTAGAGAGCTTTTCTAATGTTGTACCTGCTTTGATAAATTCATCCTGATTAAAATGAATCGGTTCTGCTTTTTTTCGGGGATTGAAAGAGATAAAATTTCTTTTTGAAGGCGACCATTCGAAGTGGCTTCCGCAGCTTTCATTTGACTTCTAAATGCATATAAGTCCTGATCCTCACGAAGAATTTTATAGATGTCAGCCAGATTTTCTGCAGTTTCTCCCATGGCATCTGTTCCGTACATGCCTTGCATTTTTGGGTTGACAAATCTCCAGCCAAAGCTACTGTCAAATAATTCCATGTCTCTGCCAAACGGAGTAGAAGTCTTTGACAGGACCCAGGGGGCTCTGGTCATATGCTCAACACCTCCTGCAATTACTAAACCAGCATCGCCACATTGTATGGCTCGGTGAGCTTGGACAACTGCTGACATACCAGAGGCACAAAGCCGGTTGACCGTTTCACCGGGAACGTTTACCGGAAGTCCGGCTAGGAACAGGGCCATTCTCGCTACATTTCTATTATCCTCACCGGCTTGATTCGCACAGCCTAAAATAACTTCGTCATATTGGTCAGGAGAAATGCTGGTCTGTTTTTTGAAAAGATGTTCAATAACCAATGCTGCCATATCATCTGTGCGGATGAGAAGATAATGAACCGCCTAAACTACCTATAGGGGTGCAATTCCATCTATTATAAATGTGCCGGTTGACATATGTTGTTTGATTTTATTCAACTACGAAGGATTAAATGATTTGGGGAGAAGTCCAATCACATTTCAAACAAATGTGTACTAAAATTCACTTTTCCGGAGGCAATTTCCAATATATGCATTCTCAATATGCACTCTGTCACATATGCATGAGCCCCCAAAGCGGGGTGATAACAAGGGAGTTAACCCCCGACTTGTCCCGTTTGTAGGGATGAATTAAAGATTATTACAGCTGCACATATTACAATCCCAAAGTGGGTTGAATTACATCTGGCATCAATTATTTAAATGAAAATTCTGTATCGGGTTTCTATTTTTCTTCATTCTTATTATGGGCTTTATGTTCCACACCTTCGGAGTTGAAAATCTATCTGAATCTGAAACCCCGCACTTTCGTACGGGGCTAACCTTTGAATACGCCCGCTTCGGGGCTTTGAATCCACATTGAACTTGTGCAACTTATTATACACTACTAACAAACCATAAGCAGGCAGGTTGTTTTTCCCTGCCATTTTTTGAATAAGGCTGACTTCTCTGAGCTGACAATTGCCTCAATTTCTATTTCAGGATTTAATTGAACCTGTAATTTAGATTTGGGCAAAGTTCTGATAGCCTCGATGGATGAATGACAAACAAGGAATTTTCTGTTGAGCCGGAAGAAATTCAATTTATTTAATTCATTTTCCAGATGATCCAATGATTGATCTAATGCATATTTTCGCCTGTCCTTTGCAACTAAAAATGTTGATTTTTCCTGGCTGAATATATATGCGATGTCTGCATATTCTATTACATGAAGCTTTTGGCCCTGACGAATAACAAATCTTGATCTTCCTGCATCCGCCAGCATATTTGAATCCTCAATATCCTCAGAGTGGGTTTTTCTGAATCTGGTAATGGCTCTCTGAAGATTTTCAGCCTTCACCGGCTTGAGGATATAATCTAAAGCTAATACTTCAAAAGCTTTAAGTGCAAACTGATCGTAAGCCGTCACAAAAATTACCGGACAGGGCATTTCATACCTCTTGAGCAAATCGAAACTTGTGCCATCTGTAAGTTCGATATCCGTAAAAACCAGATCAGGAGCTTCGTTGTTGCTAAAATAATCAAGTGCCACCTGCACTCCATCAAGAACTTTTGGAATCTCAAAATCCGGAGCATGAACTGCTAAAAGGTCAGTGAGACGATCTACAGCCAAAGCTTCATCCTCGATTATTACTATTTTGATCATTTGTGAATGATTGGAATTCTGACTTCAAAGTAATGATTATCATTGAGTATCTCAAACTTGTTCGGGCTATACTGCTGATATCTCTCTTTCAGACTACTCAATCCAAACCCTGTAGATTCAGAAGAACTGAATTTTGTCTGAATGTTGTTTTTTACACAAATGAAATCTCCTTGCCTTTTCACTAAAACGTTTAGGGGCTTAGAAGTGGAAACAATATTGTGTTTAACAGCATTTTCCAGAAGTAATTGTAAAGTGAAAGGAATAAGAAAACCTTTCATGTCCGGAATCTCGATGCTTACCAGTAATGCATTACCAAATCGCTGTTTGAGCAAATAATAGTAGCGCTCCAAAATGAAAATTTCCTTTTCGATTGGAATATTATCTGTGTCTTTGATCTGAACAATTTCCCGGTAAAAATCCGAAAGAGTCTCCAGAAATTCTCCTGCCTTTGCAGGCTCTTTCGGGATCAATGCAGCCAGTACATTAAAGGAATTAAACAAAAAATGTGGATTGATCTGGCTTGCAAGTAGATCATATCTATATTCAGCAATAAGATTTTTAAGAGAAGCTTCTTTTTCGATACGCCTTTCTCTCATCCTTATAATGGTGATTGCAATTGTGCCTGCAAGCAAAGCCATTGGTAGCCAGAACCAAATCTGGTTCCAAAAAGGAGGATTAATTTCAAATTCAAATTGGTCTTCGCTGTAAATATGAAAGTCCGGATGTAATGAAGCACGGATGCGAAAGTTGTATTCACCGGGAGAAGGCCGGAAAAATTGATGATTTTATCCATCGTATAAGACCATACCGTATCCGAACCAAGTAACTTGTATCTGTAAAAAATTTGTCCGGGATCATTCCATTGTAATCCTTTGTAATGGATGCTCAAATAATTCTCGTCATGTGAAAAGACCGCATATTCGTTATAATCCAAACTTTCCCCCATGCATGTAATCTTGTGAATCCAAAGTTGAGGTCGTTTAACTTCCTGATCTGAAATGTGCAAGGGATGCAAAGTTGAACCGTGTATCGTCCAAATTTGATTCTGCCGGTCTACTGTAAATAAATTGAGCACATTGCTTTCATCCTGATTTTCCTGCGTCCAAAAAGGAAAGAAGAGACTGTCATCAGCCATCATTGCATCGATGCCATATTGATTCCAGGCAAAAATATTCCCGGAAGAATCTATTTTGATGGAATTGTTATTATTACTTCTCAAACCATGATCGACTGTATAATGAGTCAATGATTTTCCGGATAATTTATAAATTCCATCATCTGCTGATACGGCCCAGATTTCTTTTCCTGATGAATTCAAAGCGATGCTGTAGTAAGTGCCTTTTTTTAGCTGATCAGGTATACCTTGATTGATACTTCCAAGATGATCCATTTGCATGATTCCTTTCCCATCCGTCGCAGCCCAGATACTACCATCTTTTGCTGATTTTATGTCGTAGATAAAGTTTGCTCCCGGTCCCCCTGTAAAACTAACAGATTCAAATCTGAGATCCTTTTGCAATTTATGGGCAAAATAAATTCCCCCTAATGTGCAAAACCAGAAATGATCTTTGTCTTCTTCAATAGCGAGGATATTGTCATTCTTTAATCCTTGCTGAGTACCAAATTTTACAAGAGAGCCGGTACTGATATGATATCGGTATAAGCCTTGTCCAAGAGTTCCAACCCACAATTTTTTTTCTGAATCAAGAAACAAGCTGACAACATTGAGCCCCGTAAAGTGCTGCATTTCTTTGTATGCTTCGTCAGGGCTGATGATTCCTATTCCTTTGTCATGACCTATGAGGAAAACATTGCTATCCAAATATGCGAGTGCCTGAACTCTTTTATTGCAGGAATTGGGTAAGTGATAATATCAGGGTAAACTAAATGTATTGTTTGTTTTAATATGTCAAGCAACCATATCTTACCTTTTTCTGCCTTTTGACATGACCGAGAATGACAGTTCTTCATCCAGAATCTTATGTAAAAAACTCTTCGATTTGGATTTCCCAGAATATATTCTCCATTTGAATTCAAGATCGATACCTCATCATCATTATATTTTAAAGCTTTAATACTCCCTTTATTCCAAATATAATCTGGATGCGAGATACTGTAATTCGTAGTATTGACAGAAGCAACACCATAATCATAGTATGCAATCCACATGCGATCTTCAGAATGATCAAGTGCAGTGATTATCTCGTCTTTTAAGCCATCATTTCTGGAAATAATTTTGAACTTGTAAGTGCTGTCCTGGTAAATTCCACAGCAATTCCATTATCAGTTGCCAACCAGATTTTTCCAAATGCGTCTTTCTCTATATCATATATATCATCGGAAGGCAAACTGCTTTCTGAGGTAAAATGTAGTAATGGATGATTTCCTACTTTGAATAAACCTTCTCCATATGTTGCTATATACAGGCTTGAATCTTTACCGTTTTCAAATCCGGAAATGGGTGAAGCTGTATTGTTTTGAAAAAATATTCCTGTGTCAAGGCTCAACTTTTTAATAAGGAATCTGTAAACTTTCCCGCTTTTGGTACCCATTAAGATATTGCCTGAAATATCTTCTTCAATAATAGGAATAGTTTCATTTTCCGGCAATACCGCCATCTCCTCAAATATTTTTCCATCAAAACTGAACAGTTTATTTGCACAGCCTACCCAGAGCAGACCTCTTTGTGATTCATAAAGAGAAGTGATTTTGCCCTGACTGTTTAATTCGGTGGTTATAAATGATCTGCTGAGTATTTGCTGACCAAGCATAGGTGTAGTCAGTAAAGTAATGACAACAATTGAAGCAAAATGACCAATTTTTTCACCTTAAGCTCTCATTTTCATTTGTAAGTCCACTGTCAGTTGAATTTCTTCAGCAATTTTTTGGAAAACCACTTTGGGTATTTTGATCTCATAATCTGATAATAAGACGCCAAATTCTGATTGAATTCTTATCACACCCTTATTTATTCTGATGGTTCCCTTTATAATTTTTTCAACTGAAATGCCTTTCAATGTAAGTTGCCCCTTTACTCTGACAGGATATACCCCGTCTTTCTGCCAGTCCACTTCTTCTATTATCTTACCAGTAAATTGTGCATCCGGAAATTGCTGGCTTTGCATATAATTTTCATTGAAATGCTCTCTTTGCAAAGGACTGTTGAATCCCTGAAAAGAAGAGATCTCAATTTTAAATGCTAATTTCTGATCTTCCAATGTAATGACACCCCTGACTTTACTGGTACTTGCCTCAATTTTTTCCAGAGGGGCATCAGAAAAAAATGAAATTTTCCCTTTATCAACATTTATTGTTTGGGCGGGTAAAAAGTGGAGAAATAAATACATATTATTCCAACCTTACATGTATATTTGATGTAATTACAGTTGGATAATATATGGCATATTTTTTGCATATGTTTTTATTATTGTTTCACTGAAGCCTTGAAATGAACTAAGCAAGGTGCTAAAATTAAGAAAACTATGTATCTAATCAGACGAATTGGACTATCAATATTGATTTTCCTTTCCATTACTGTTTCATTGTGGTCCCAGGTTTATATTTCCGCTCATTTACCGGAAAGTGGGCGAGGGGGTGAATTTATTAAACGTCATAAAGGACCCAATTCAGTACAAATTGCCCCACCATTTGGACAAAATATGCATCAAACATACTTTAATGTATGTATTCAGAATCTGCGGGTTGGCCCATTACATATCAAACTTGAATACGAATCACTTAATAAGGTTCCTAAATTTGCCGCCTACAAGATAGATGAAGGGGAATGGCAATTGACCGAAAAGATTGATACTTCAGATTATGTCATTGAAATTCCTGAGGGTACCAAGCGCTGTTATTTTGCCTCGGGTATACCATTTACTTATGCAGATGTGAAGGAATACGTTGATAGTTTGCCTGTTGACATTGCCATGTCAATAGATTTAGGAGCAAAAAGTCTTGAAGGACGTGAAGTGCCATTAATCAGAATCACTGATCCGGCCATTCCTGATGCCTATAAGCAACTGGTGTGGATCCTTGGGGGACAGCATCCCTTTGAGCTGCCAGGGCTTCATACTGTGCGTCATATGATGGATTTCCTCGTATCGGATGATCCAATAGCAAGAGAATTAAGACAGAAATCGATTTTTTATATTTGCCCACTTGTTGATGTGGATGCCTCTGATAATGGACTTTCAGGAAAGAAATTGCTGGGAAGAGGAACACCAAATTTTCCCATTCAAGATCTTAACTGGGACTGGAATGTGATGCTCAATAGCAATAACTCGATTCGCAATACTCAGGGAGGACCTAATGCTTATGATAATATAAGTCATCCTCAGGTATTTGCTCTGCAACAAATGATTTATACTACTTCAAAAAACAATCCTTTAAGAGTATTTTTGGATAGTCACAGCCCTTTTCCTGAAGATTGTGTTGGAAATGATACCTGTGCTTTTCATTTTGTAGACAAATATCTTTTAGGCTCAAAGCGGTCTTACCATACAAGAGGTAGTCATATCAGAAAATTCTGGGATCATTATGAGTCTTATATGCAATTCAGACCGGTTTGTCTTTCTGATGCCAGCCCTGATGCAAGTCCGAATACATCCAGCAACAGCCGTAAAGTGCATTCCAGGTCTTATGGTCCCGGCGATCAGTTTGACTATGAGCGCAGTGCAGATTACTGGGTAGACAGCGAAAATGCTTTGTACTATAGAAATACCTTGTCCCATACAAATCTTTTCTTCTCAACTACCATTGAGACTGGATGGTATGAGACTCCGGGGGCAAACAGAAGATGCTCCTTATAAATTTTGGGATAATGGAACATTGAAGGCTCATGGTGCAGCCCTTGTGAAAAGTATCCATCATCTCATGAATGATATCACTGTGGCGGCAGCAAATGATCAGATTATTGATATTGTTAAGGACAGAAAGAAATTCAAGTGGTCCGGTGAATGGGAAGAAATCACGCAACAAATACCCAATACTCTGACTCACTTTCATGAAGGGAAAGCCTTAAGTACTCAAAAGAAAGGATCCAAAATAACCATACCTCTTGAAGTGACTGCAAGTGGCGTATATGATTTGTATACATGGTTCAATCCTGTTGTCAGACCTCCATTTGACCCTTTACCTAATGTAAATGTATCCGATCCATCTGCTCAGTTCACCATTTTGATGGTAAAAGAAACTGCCACATATTTGTGGATCAAACAAAGGATGGTGGTTATTGGTACAAACTAACAACAATGTATCTGGATCCTGAGAATGGTCCGATGCATATTGAAATAGCCAAGACATCCGAGGAATCAAAAGTATGTTGTGGCTGATGCTATAAGAATTGCTCCTTCATTTGGAATGGCAACGGAAGCAACAACCCTAAGTCCATTGAACGGAGATGATACAAATGAGGAATAAAGAAGTATAGTATTCTCAAAAATGAATATTTTAATAAGTGATTCCGGATGTTGATTCGGGATCACTTTTTTTTTATTCCCGGGTTTGCGGGATGCTCAGACGCTCCTATTCTGTTTTCACTTGCCGGCGCATCTGGCGCGATGCATTTTGTTTACTAGTCTCCGACTTGTTCTGGAATGTTGAGCAGTTTTTCCAGTGCAAGTCAGAGACTTGCAGACAATGCGTTTCGGGTCGGAGACCCAAAACGAGCGAAGAGAAGAATTAAGGAGGGTAAAAACTCGTAACGAAAGGAGAGAACTTAAGTTCCTGAAGAATATCCCTTCCATGACAATGGTAAATCCAAAACAGTGACTTCAAGTATCCCTTTTCCAGTTTCGTAATTTGAAGCACTACTATAGAGGTAATCACTAGCTGCATCGACCCAACCTTCTTTAACCGGATTTAAGTGAATGTAATCTACCTTTTGTGCTATGACTGGAAGTGTAAAAAGGTTAATGGGATGATTATCTAGCTTCCAAAATCTATACTTTCTGTTTCCTGGTGCTGTTGAAACTCTATAAGCAAAGCGATGTAATAACCATTCTCTGCGGCTTTCTTTTTTGCCATTTTCTATCATATCGAGGATAGTATTGGCCGTGTATTTTTTGAAGTCACGTAATATATCAGAAAGTGTTATTGAATCATTGGCTTTTACGACCATGTGAATGTGACTGCTCATAATAACATATGCGCAAATTATAAGACCTTTTTCTTTTTGACAGTACTTGAGGCTATCAATGATTATGTCTTTATATGATTTTCGAATGAATATATCAACCCAGTCAACTACTGTCATTGTAAGAAATGTAAGTCCATGTTGATCTATGATTTTATATCTACCCATATAATTTCATTTATTAAAGTTTTAATATTTCTACTTTAATTGGTATCTGTCTGGTTCAAAAATTTTAAATGAAGTTAAGGAAAGTAGGTATTAATATCAAGCTGAATCAGTAAATTCTTTGTTTGTTGATGTTCGGTATTCAGCACTTCGATTCGATTCAAAAGTGTCTGCTCTTAATATTTTACTAACCTTACAAATACCTCAGATGCACTTTAATTTTTGCTTATATAAGCGCATCTCTGATACACCTTCCTCTGTTTTAGCTTGCGAGCGTCTCTGACGCGCAGCAGGATGTTTACAAGTCTCCGACTTGTACTGCAATGTATTATAAGCCTCAAGGTGCAAGTCAGAGACTTGCAGACAATGCGTTTCGGGTCGGAGACCCAAAACGAGCGAAGAAAATGAGATGTCTTTTGTGTATTTAGTGGATTACAAGGCTGTTAAAATTATTGCTCTTCCACCTGTAGTATTTCATTCAGTCTAGTCCTTATTTCAGCTATGTCATAGTTTTCTTCCATCAAAACATAGGACTTTTTACTCCGTGTTTCTATATGCAGAAACACATCAGGTTCCCCTTGCTCCACACTCATAAGTCCTCGGCTGCCGGGTTCAGAGACGATGCGGGATTGGATTACTTCATTCATGGGCAAACTATCCCCCTGAATCATGATATAGTTATCAGAAATGCTTACCGGTCCCAATCTTGACCATTGCCAAAAACTAAAGATGGCCGTGCCCAGGCATAAAACAAGAAGAAATCCCCCTAGTAACATGCCAAATTGTCTGAATGAGGCTTGAATTCTTTTATTGCGATTCAAAAAAATTAGCAGAATTAGAAAAACCACAGATATCAAAAGTGCAGCTATGAAGGTGATTTTTACACTCTCTGCCCGGGCTTCGAAAACCAGGATATCCATATAATTTGAATTGAATTCCCTCAGGTTCTGATCTGAAGGAACTATTGTAAAATTACTCTCTCAACAATTCTCTTGAAATGACCAGTTTTTGGATCTCGGAAGTCCCTTCACCAATGGTACATAACTTTGAATCCCGGAAAAATTTCTCGACAGGGTAGTCCTTAGTATATCCATATCCACCATGAATCTGGACAGCATCAGTAGCTACCTGTACACAAATTTCTGAGGCATAATACTTAGCCATAGCAGAAATCTGGGTGACTTTTTCACCATTATCTTTTAGATATCCTGACTTTCTTGTTAATAATTCTGCTGCCTGTATTTTTGTTGCCATATCCGCCAATTTGAAGCTGATACCCTGGAAATTGGCTATAGGCTGACCAAATTGTTCTCTTTCTTTAGCATATTTGACTGAAGCTTCATAGGAACCTTTTGCAATTCCAAGTGACAATGCAGCAATTGATATTCTACCTCCATCCAGAACTTTCATTGATTGAATGAAACCTTCACCAACTGCACCAAGAATCTGACTTTTGGGAACACGGCAGTTATCAAATATCATCTCTGCAGTTTCTGATGCTCTCATCCCGAGTTTATTCTCTTTCTTACCTGCTGTGAATCCTTCAGTTCCTCTTTCCACTACAAAAGCTGTCATTCCTCTGCTATCTAATAATTCACCCGTGCGGGCAATTACCACTGTCACATTGCTTGATTTGCCATGTGTAATCCAGTTCTTGGTTCCGTTTATGATATAATCATCTCCATCTTCAATTGCCACGCATTTCATTCTGGCTGCATCACTTCCTGTATTAGGTTCTGTCAATCCCCATGATCCTATCCATGCCCCAGTAGCAAGTTTAGGCAAGTATTTGCGTTTTTGTTCTTCATTGCCAAATCCCATGATATGGCCGGTGCAAAGTGAATTGTGAGCCGCCACTGACAAACCAATGGAACTATCAACCTTAGAGATTTCTTCGATGATAGTAATATAGGCCTGGTAGGAAAGTCCGGACCCCTGATATTCTTCCGGTACCAATACTCCCAAATAGCCTTGTTCACCCAATTTGTGCATCAGTTCAATAGGAAAATATTGCGCCTCATCCCATTCCATGATATAGGGCCTGATATGTGTTTCTGCAAAATCGCGAACACTTTCTCTGATGAGTTGTAGGTTATCTTCTTGAATATCAGTATCTGTAAACATTTATATAAATTATATTCTCAATAAATTCTCCGTAAAAGTAGCTTATTTAAGACTATTAGAAAAATATATAAAGCTGGAACAGGTTTAAATGATTGAAGTTCATCTCTCTGATAATGAATTACAAAGTTTTTAATTAAGAATTCCCCGGAGTATTCTATCTATTACTCTATATCCTGATATTTAATCCTGATATCTTAATTTCATTTATTCATAAAATCTATATATTTGCGATTATGCGTTTGCAGTCTATTGAGATAAAAGGATTTAAGAGCTTTGCCAAAGACACTGTCATACATTTCAATGACAATGTAATTGGTATAGTAGGTCCTAATGGTTCGGGTAAATCAAATGTCATAGATGCGATCCGATGGGTCCTGGGTGAACAAAAAACTACGGAACTCAGATTGGATCAAATGTCCAATGTTCTATTTAATGGAACTGGTAAGAGAAAAGCCAGCAACATGGCCAGAGTCTCCATCACTTTTCAAAATGACAGGGGACTGCTGCCCACTGATTTTCATTCTGTCACTATTTCCAGAACCCTTGACAGAGGTGGTTTCAGTGAGTACAGGCTCAATGATGTTCCCTGCAGATTGAAAGATATTCATGCCTTACTGGTGGATACGGGAATCGGTACAGACTCTTATGCAATTATAGCACTGGGAATGGTAGATGATATTTTAAGTGATAAAGAGCATTCCCGACGCAGAATGCTGGAACAGGCAGCCGGAATCACAAAATTCAAGCAGAGGAAAAAGGAGACACTCCAAAAACTTCAATTGACCAATGATGATTTGAATAGGGTAGAGGATCTGCTCGCAGAAATTGAGTCCAATCTTAAAGCCCTCGAAAAACAGGCCAAACGAACACAGAAGTTTCTTGAATACAAGGAGCAGTACAAGGATATTAGTGTCTCTATTGCCAGAATGCAGGCTCATAAATTTAAAGAAGAATTCAAGCGGCTGGATGCAGCTATCCAAAAGGAATTGGATCAATATCGGACTGTAGAAACTGAAATACAGACTGAAGAAGCAGCTTTGGAGAAGCATAAAACACAGCACCTCAATGAAGAAGCTCAGCTGAGTGAACATCAAAAGCAACTTTCTGCAACTGTGCATAGCTTGCGATCTGCTGAATCATCCAGGAATACTCTCCAACAACAGCAGGAATTTCTTCAAACCAACAGATCTGAAGCTGAGAAACAAATTGAGTCTCAAATTGAAAAGCAGTCTCAAATCAGCATTAAAATTATGAACCTGAAGGATAAACTTGAGGTTGAAGCAGCTAAAGTTGCATCACTCCGGGAAATCCTGGCTTCCAAAGAAAACAGTCTGCAATCCGCAAAATCAGATCAGTCTAAACATCAATCTTCATTGGAGTCCTTTAATCAGTCCCTGAGGTCAGCCCAGCAAAAACAATTTGAACTGGAAAAGCAAAAGGCAGTTGATCAAAGCAGAATGGATAATTTGATTCGTGAAAAGGATAAAGAAGAAAAGGATTATCAACAACAGCAAGTAACTTTCAAAGAAATTGAACTTAAAATAGCAGAAGATCAAACGAAGCTTCAGACGCTTGAATTAGAGTTGAATGAGTTGGAATCCAAAGAACTTAAACGTCTTGAGTTACTGGAAACAACAGAGGAGAAGCGTCAAAAAATACAATTAGACCTGGATCAACTCAAGCGCAGTCTTTCTTCAAAAAAGCATGAGTTTGATCTGACAAAATCTTTGGTGGAAAATCTGGAAGGATTTCCGGAATCAATTAAGTTTTTATCTGCAAAAAAGGATTGGCAAAAGCAACCGGTTTTGCTTTCTGACATATTGTATTGTGATCCTCAATATCGGGTTGCATTGGAACATTATCTGGAGCCATATCTCAATTATTTTGTAGTTCCTGATTATGATACTGCGATCCAGGCAATTCAATTGTTGGAACAATCTCAAAAAGGTAAAGCCAACTTTTTCATCTTAAGTGCTTTCAGAGATGAGCGAGCTGCTAATGAGGAATTACCAGGCAGATTATTGGCAATGGATGTATTGAAAGTGGATGCAGCCTATATGCCGTTGCTATCGTATCTTTTAAAAAATGTTTCTTTCCTTTTAGATCCCAGAGTGGGAGCGGACCAAGTTGATATTTCACTCCTCCGTGATCATGAAGTTTTATTGCATTTGAATGGGAATATCGTTTTCGGCAAGCGTGTTTTATCCGGCGGTTCTGTGGGATTATTTGAAGGAAAAAAGATTGGCCGAAAGAAGAACCTGGAAGTACTCGAACAAGACATCAAGGTCCTTCAAAAAGATATTTTTGAATCAGAAAGCGTTTTAGCCGGGACTTTCGAGGATATTAAGCAAATCAAGCATGCCTCATGTGGAGATGCTATCCGCCTGATAAACAGACAGATTGCTGATCAAAAGAATGTTTTAAATCAAAAAATGGCTGCTCATCAATCTCTTGTTGTTGCAATGAAGCAGTTCGAAGACAGGAGGATGGCCAAGAAGACTGAACTTGAGACTATTCAGCTGAGAATGAATGAACACTCGGCTTTATGGGATGGCTTAGTCAAAGAAGTGGAGGAATTTGCCACAATAGTTAACTCAAGTAATAAAGAATATCAGGAATTGAGTTTTGCAGTGCAGCAATTATCTGCAGAATTTAATCAAAGCCATATATCTGTTCTTCAGCAGCAGAATCTTGCAGATACAATCCGTAAAGATTTGGATTATGCAGAGAATGAACTGCGGGAAGTAACTAACATCATCCAATCTGCTAATGACAGAGTAGAGGAAAATGCAAAAAAATTGCAGGACAATAAGTTGTCTCTTGATAAAATTGTGATCAGTATTCAGTCTCTTATTGAAGAAAAATCTGAGCGTGAAAAACTCCTTACTGCTTCAGAGCAAGTGTTTTTCGAGGCCAGGAATATTGCCCAGAAAATGGAGAATACAATTCGCGAGAAACAGCGGAATTTGCTACAACAACAGGGATTGATCAATCAGATGAAGGATAAATTCTCGGATGCCAAGTTTAATCTTAGCTCTATTTCTGAGCGACTCAGGATTGAATTTGAGATCCAACTCAATGATTTGATAAATCTACCTGAGCTAAGTACTGAAGAGAGTGAATCTGAATTACTCAATCAATCCGAGAAATTAAAACAACGGATTGCTTCCCTGGGGGATATCAATCCTATGGCATTGGAAGCCTATAAAGAAATGAAGGAGCGATTTGATTTTATTTCAAAACAAAGGGATGATATAAGGGAAGCACAGACATCACTGATGGATACTATCTCTGAAATAGAACAAACAGCGCGGGCAAAGTTCTTGTTTGCATTTGAAGAAGTCAGGAAGAATTTTATCCATGTTTTCAGAAGTCTGTTCACAGAAGAGGATGAATGTGATTTGATTCTGGAAGATCCTGAAAGGCCTCTTGAATCAGAAATTGGAATCATTGCCAAGCCTAAAGGTAAACGGCCGCAGACTATTCACCAGTTATCGGGAGGAGAAAAAACATTGACAGCCATTGCATTATTGTTTTCATTTTATCTTTTGAAACCTGCACCATTCTGTATTTTCGATGAGGTAGATGCACCCTTGGATGATTCCAATATTGAGAAATTCAACAAGATCATCATGAAATTCTCGGCAGATTCCCAATTTGTCGTGGTTACGCACAACAAAGGCACTATGGCTGCCATGGATATGATCTATGGAGTGTATATGGAAGAGGAAGGTGTTTCTTCACTTAGTCCGGTAGACTTCCGGAAGTTTGAGCATACCGGGTTATTTGAGACGATGGAAGGCTGAGAAATCAATCGCATCATTGAACCACTTTTGTAGCTCGCAATGAAGGACATTCATGCTCAAAATGTGCTGAAATTGAGCTGTAAAATAAGTCGTGATGAGCTACAAATGGAGATTTAATAATGTTAGATTCGCAGAACAAAGGATATTGAAAACCTTATTATTACTCCCTGCACCCACATTCATCATTTTCATTCAGATATTTAATGGATTCCATGCTGAGTTTTTCCAGCGTCAGCAAGTTGATATCATCAAGTTTCTTTACATAAATACAAGCCTTACCCATTTTAAACTTACCCAGTTCATCCAGTAATTGCTTACTTTCCTCAGTTGGGGAAAAAACATACAAAGAAAATTCTGCCTTTCTGGGTGAGAATCCAAGCAAGGGCATATCACCTTCATGACCACTGGCATATTTGTAATGATAACTCCCAAAACCAATAATTGTTGGTCCCCACATTTTGGGTTCAAAGCCTGACCATTTTGTCATTAACTCAATCAGCTGAAAGCTGTCAACCTTCTTTTGCTCATTTTCGACGTAGGAGTTAATGAAATCCTTTACGTTTACTTCTGTTTCGTTTGTCTTGTTTTTTGTTGCCATTGCATATTAATCTTTAAGAAAACTTATTTAAGGATGTCTGCATTATTAATATCACCTGCTCTGAATGACCATTCCATATGTTGATCAAAATCATTGCGAATATACATGTTTAATTGTGCTGCATGATGCTGGGTGTGTCGCATATTGTACAACAATATTTCCAAAATAGGATAGTCCATGTCCTTAGGATCATCTCCTGCTTTAAATCTTTCGGTTAGCTTTTCTATGCTAAGAGATTCAATCAGCGCCCTGCATTTTAGACGGCTTAGTTTTAAAAATTCTATAATTTCTTGTTTACTATATATTTTGTCAGGCACTAAATCATCAATTGCTTCCTTCGGTCTTACATCTTTTTCTTTGAATGTAAATGGCAAGAATTGGGAAAAGTCATTTTGAGGAATCGTCAGATAATAGTCTAAAAATATGGCAGAGTGATATGCAATATAATAAAAACGTTTGTTGCTCTCATTATAGCCTTCCGGAGAGCTGGCAATTACATTAATCAGCATATCAATACTTGCTCCAAATTGATTCCATAATATTTCTTTTAAAGAATTGTCCATTTTCAAGCTTTGTTTATTCTGTAATTAAGCTGATACCCTTCAAATCCGCCTTCCCATTTTTTAAAAATTCATAAGTCATACGATCAGCCTGACAATCAATAAACTGAAGACGTTTTAAAGACCTGCATTTAAAGAATGTGTTTTTAAGTGTCGCATTTTTAAATGTTACTTTGGAAAAAGAACAATATTCAAAAGAGCAGTCCTCTACTTTTCCTTCGAAAACCACATTAGAAATATCTGAAGAGATAAAAGAAGCCGCATTCCAAATAGATCCTTCGATGATATTACCAATAAATGATGAAGTTTTAAAAGTGCTTCCTGTGAAATCTGTCTGGAAGAAATTGCAGTTTTGAATGTGGCTTGAAGAAAATTGTGCAGCTTTTAAGGAGCACTCTTTAAACAAGTTGTTGATCAGGTGTGAAGCCTGAATTTTACTGCTACTTAGATCTGAATTTGAAAAGTCACAGGCATCCACATGATTCGCTTTCAGGACAAGGCCGGACATTTCTGAGCCAATAAACTTGCAATTCTTCATATTGGAAGAGCCAAATTTCTCCCGCAAGTTCTTCAGTCCTGAGAAGTCAGCATTCACCCAGTTCCCACGGGACATATCCCAAGAACGCTTTTTTACTTGATCGGAAGACTCAGTTTCAGTAGTATGATCCTGCATTGAAGTCTCAACACTAACAGATGGGAATTTATCAGAAAAATAGTTGAGATCAACACCGAGTATTTCGGCCAGCCGATTTAAGGTACTGATATCAGGCATTGATTCCCCGCGTTCCCATTTACCTACCGCCTGTGAACTGATGCAAATTTGCTCAGCTAGTTCTGCTTGTGAAAGATTGATTCTCTTTCTTGCAGCGGCAATTTTATTGCCAATAGATTTTGATTGAAGCATCATTTTATTTTTGTTTTTGATGCTGCAAAGTTATTTTGACTGGGGCCCATACTGAAAATTATTCAGCTACTTATGGATGTAATGATACTACTTTTAGTTGTTTTTGTTCAGCTATTGGTGGTTTTTTCTGCTGAAGCCCAGGTACATCTCATGTGTTACGAATAAATTTAATCAATAAGCTTACCCAGTTCATTATCTGTCAAATACATCACATTTCTTGTTATTTTCTCAATGTCCCAATCCCACCATTTAAGCGCCAACAATTTTGAAATCTGCTGTTCCGAAAATCGTTTTTTAATCTCGACCGCAGGATTTCCACCAATTATTGAATAGGGGGCAACATCTTTTACAATTGTAGAATTGGCAGCAATAATGGCTCCATCTCCGATTGTTACTCCAGCCATAATAGTTGCATTATATCCAATCCAAACATCGTTTCCTACTATAATATCACCTTTATGTGGGTATGACTTTCCATCCATAGCGGATTCCCAGCCATTACCAAAAATCGTGAATGGGTAAGAAGTTAATGAGTTCGTTAAATGATTAGCCCCATTCATGATAAATTTAACGTCAGAAGCAATCATACAGAATTTTCCAATGATCAGTTTGTCACCAATAAAGTCAAAATGATACTTCACATTTTTTTCGAAATTTTCCACATTTTCGAAGTCATCATAATAGGTGTAGTCGCCTACTATAATGTTTGGATTCTTAATGATATTTTTAAAAAGCAAAGTCTCGTATAATTCCCAAGTGGAAAAATTGAGTCTTTATCTGGTCCATTCATCTGCATTGATTTTAAAGTAAAGT
The DNA here is from genome assembly GCA_016706365.1 of Saprospiraceae bacterium. GTDB lineage: Bacteria > Bacteroidota > Bacteroidia > Chitinophagales > Saprospiraceae > SLDF01. Next base: position 57,166 of record JADJJU010000007.1, on the reverse strand, counting down.
TTAGTTTGTTATGATTCCCAACTTAAAATAAGTGAAATTAAGCAGTCTCTTTGTCTCCATTTTTAACATCTTCCATGATGAAAATAGCATTTTTATTCAGGTCGTAAAAACCAAATTCATTAGTATTCCAGGCAGTATTCGATAAGAATTTATTAGTTGTTACAGCTCCTCTCTGTACAAATTCTTCAAATAAGGGAAGGATATTTTTAACAGAAATCCGGACGACAGAGCCACCCAATAGTGGATCATCTTCTGTATCAGCGTGCCATTGTAAATGCAAACAAAGATTTTCCCTGAATAATACTGCATACATATTATCGGCAAAAAATACTTCCAGTCCCATTTTTTCCCGGTACCAGTCAACATCTCTTGCAACATTTAAACTGGGCAGGACTGGAATGGTATTTAAAAATTCGGTTTTCATGAGTTTTTAATGTAGATTATATGAGATTCTTTTAATATCCGGTATCAATGCCGGATCTATTTAAATGCCAGGTTTTGGATTATAAACAGAATGCTTCACAACTTTATATAGCATCGTAAAATTTATTATGGCCAATAATAACATAGGAATCCTTCTATAAATCAAGTCGGTTGATATAAGCTGTTCAATTAATTCTAAATCAAATTTTTTATCCAGCTCAATCTGAATCGGTATTTGAACAGTAATAGTAGAGATCAGGGTTATTAAATTAAAAAATAATGCCAATCCTACCAACCATTTGGATATAGGCATCGGTCGATACCAAAATAATAAAACTTGAGGTAGGAAGGATAATAAATAGACAATTACAAATAAGGGAATAATCAGTTGACTATCTATTTGGTGAAAAGCAGGAAATTCATCTGCACCCACTGCACGCCATGTCCTGTAAGCCACCAGAGAATTTACAATACCACCACCAAAAACATAGAAGGAAAGAAGAATATATCCCGAAAATACGATTGATATGATTTTGCTTCTGGTACTCATGCCACAATTATTTTTTAGTTGATACAACCTATTACCTAATGAATGCAGGACTAATCATTGATTTTTTATTGATTCAAATCATGACTTCTTGCTCCTGAAATAATTCCACGCTATTCCTAGTCTGGTTCTGATATTCCCACTCTTAAATTCCTGGTTTACATAGGGTGAAATTTCAAAAATAATTTGAAAGTTTCTAAATTTTGCCAATGGCTTTATTCTTGCTCCAAAATCAACAAAATAGCCATTGATCAATGAGAGTTCAGAGAATGCATAAACCGGGTTAACCCCTATACCTACACCTGCATAATAATTTACCCAATCCCTCCGCTTAAAGTTAATTTTTGGCGATATCTCCAAATTTAGATTACTGGCAAATGTGTTTGTTTCCATCTTTAAGTCTGCCCATACTAACTTTTCGGTATCTGTTGCTATGATTAAAACAGACTGAAAAGGAATGTAACCAATTGAGATCTGAGCTAAGAGTTTTGGTGTTGGAGACAAAATTAGCAACATAATGATATAAACAATTTGTTTCATAAAATTTCAATTAGTCTGCAATATGCAGGTTTAGGTTTGTAGTTATTATCATACAATAAGGGATAATCTTCACGGTTGAAGTAGGATGGAATCCAGGAGTCACGGTCACTTACTCCCCAGACAGTTATTCCATATTGATAAGGGCTGGGAATTTGTTTGTAATGCAATATAATTTTACCTAAATAATCTGCTTGCTCCGCAAATAGTGATTCGTCAGGAAAGGACATATTTTTAGCCGGATTTAGTGATATATCAAGTTCTGACACATGTAATTTGTAATGATTATTGGCAACTTCTTTAAACGAAGCTGCAATTTGAGCAGTTTCAGGTGAATAAAGGGAAACATGCATTTGCAATCCAATTCCATCAATTTTTACGCCTCGGAATCTTAGTGTATTGAGATAAGAGATCACGCTATTTCGCTTAGTGGGATTGGATTCGAGATTAAAATCATTGTAAAATAATAAGACATCCGGGTCAGCTTGATGGGCATGAATAAAAGCTTTTCAATATAATTAGAACCAATTTTTCCAGCCAAATGCTATTTCTTAAGGTTCCATCCTCATTAAATGCTTCATTTACCACATCCCAGGCAGCAACTTTCCCTTTGAAATGGGATACAATAGTTTGAATGTGGTTTTTAAATAGTCCTTCCCATTCATGACTGGTTCCATTAAACTCATTAATCCAATCGGGTAATTGTTGATGCCAAATTATTGTATGACCGTGAATGTTTTTATTTTGGTTTAAACTGGCTTCGACAAATGTATCTGCATCCTCCCAGTCATAGACATTCTCAAGGGGATGAAGATATTCAGCCTTAAAAATATTTTCAGCTGTAAAACTATTGAATTGCTTATCTGAAATAAAACTGTAGGTGGGATTATTCTGATATTCATTCAAATTTATTGCTACACCTATCAGAAAATCTGCCTGTTCGTACAAACTAGTGTTATCATCACAATTAGAAATTTCCCTTTTTGAGCATCCTGAAAGGCTTACCAATGCTAAAATGAATATCTTTTTCATTTGAAATGGTTTGAAAATTGCTTATAACTATTTTTCTTGGAAGAGTTGAAGTACAAACTCAGCTCAGTATCTTTTCAGATTTTAGTGATATGCTAAGAGGTGTATTAAACAGGTTTTCTATAATATTTTTTTTCAAAGCTAAAATGCAGAATTTTAAAACTCTCTAATACCATGAGAAGTATGGACGCGTAATTGTGATTATGTCGAATGTCATAAATTTCAAATTGTCAAACAAAAACATTTAACTATCATTTAGTCAATTTATACCTAAGTAACTGCCAAGAAATTTTGCTGCATTGGCGAAAATAAAAATCCAAATTAAACTTGACCATTCAACGGTTCCGGCTACCACAATAATCATTATATCCATCAGTATATAAGTGAGTGGAAAAAGAAAAATTAGTTTGGCAACATTTGAATATCCCTTTTTCTTCCAATGTCTTGCAATGAGAAAGAAGAATATAAACCCAAAAATGCAAGAAATATAAGGTGCAGAAGATAAGGCATGGTCTTCATAAACGCTGGCTTCCTGACCGGGATTTATAACATAAGAATATATTGCAACTTCCAGGAATGAAATTAAAATTAAAAATATCATAACCAATATGGCCAATCCAATTAATTTTAAAACAATGTATTGTTTCACGGTCTATTTTTTCATGTTGGTTTCATAAACATGTATCCACTCTTTTACACTTATTTTTTTCATCAATTCACCTACCAGCTCATATGGTATTTCATCCATCTTCTTAAAGCGGACGCAACTTTTTCCCATGTCCAGTTTTTGCTTACTGTGTTTCGGATATTCAGATACAAACCAATTCATTAATGCAGGATCGCTATAAATTCCCATGTGGTAAAAATTAATAGACCCTTTTGCGAAGCAAGACCGGCAAAAGGCAGTGGCTCTTCAGGCTTGCAATGGTAACCTGCGGGGTAAAGTTTATGCGGCACCACATAACCCAAGCCACCATAACTTATTGCCGGTTCAAATCCTTTGGGCAGGTTTTTTACAATTACATCGTGTAGCTTATTAAACGGTTCAAGTCTGTCTCCGGGAAGGTTTAATAAAATATCATTCACAGTTTTGCCTTCTGCTTTCATATGGAAAGTGTTGAAAACAAATATACTATTTTTGTGTGTGTAATCAACACCATTGCCATATGCCGGAGATAAATGACTGCAATAAGGAATATTGTATAGTGAAGACAAATATCAAAATTCAGGAATACCCACACGATTCTATATTATAATCAATCTTAGAAGTCATATGGTCATAAACCAGAGTTATTTTACCATAAGCCAGATTAATTAAAGCTTTGGAATCATTCTGTGCACTGGTGATATTGATGCGATGTAACTATGGATGTTTGTGAAGAATTGGTCATCTATATTCCGTTCACCAATTCGTCCTTAAGGATTAATGATTGTGGATTTTCGAGTTTGGCTATTTGTAATTGTCAAAATTTAGCTTTGTTGGCAAGTAAAATGTACCGATTAATCTCCGGTTGAACTTATCAATCCCACCATCAAAATGTATACTCCCGGTCGAAGCATAAACAAAGCCTGATTTAAGAACCGTGTTGTCTTTAAGCTCTATGTCAAGAGTTATGTGTCCTGGTTTAATTGAGAGCCCACCCGCATATTTTGCTTGTTTAAGATATCCTTTTATAATTGTCAATTCCTTTTTTGTCAAAGTATGTGTACCGCTGTAATTAGTTACTTTTATACTGGTAATGTTGTCTATGGGAAAAATTGAATCTAAAATCAGTCCCCTTTGTCTGTATGTCTTATTCCTGATTCGATTTGCTTTTGTGAAAGAGTCATGGCTGTAGCCAAACAGAGCATTGTTATTAATATAAATTTTAGCATCGAATATATGTATTATATCAAGTGTTAAGATTATTCCGATGCTTAATCTATTTTCCGTTCATCAATTAAGCTATATTTCATAGAAACGAGTTCTGTCGAATAAGATTTTGTGTCAATAAGTTTTAAGCTTATACGATCAGATATATGCCGAAAATGGGGTTTGCCTGCTCCGAGTAATATTGGCTATACTGAAAGATGAACTTCGCCTACTATTTTCAGATTCATTAATGAACATGTCAGCCCTGCGTGTTGGAAAAATATATTCTTCTATTTGGGGCATTCCACTTGTGTCGGCATCTATCCCGAGCAACATTTCATAAGTCTTTCGACCTACAAAAACTGCATCAATTTGTCTCTTAAAGTCCGGCATACCGTAGTCCTGATCAAACAGACAACTGTCATATTCTCCATTTGGACCTCCTATAAAACCGTCTAAACTGACAGCGAGCCCTAATATTACTTTTCTAATGTTAATTATTAGTAATTATTAGATTCGGATCTAAGAATCGATTGTTCAGGCATTTAATAATGCTTTTTTAGTGAAAATATTTTGTCATTTTTTCTTTGTCGCATTCCAATTGTTTTTGCCCTGATACTGATCAACATAATCACCTGTCCAGATTCGATTAAATTTACCTTTTAAATTGTTGGAAGAAGTCTTCAATTCCGGTCAATGCAGGGTGAATTGTTCTTAGATGTTTGATGTCCGCTTTGAATCTCGGCTCACGATACCAATTCATCATCTTCCTGATTTCAGCCATCAAATTCATCAATATAAATTTCATGAAGTTTGATTTTTTAGGTTCTGCATTAAATACCTTTTTATAAGCATTAAAAAGTTGAGGGTAAGTAACTTCGTCACCTGCAATATCCAGTGTTTTGCCTATATATTGTTCCGAATGTAGGAAAGCGTTGGCAGCAAACCATCCTATATCAGCTGTTGCAATCATTTGAAGTGTTGTATTTTTGCCGAGTATATCAGGAAGCACAGCCCAATGAAAACTTGCACCCTGGTCTTTTGGGTCCAGATTGTCCATAAAATAAACAGCCCGAAGGAAAGTGTAAGGCAGTCCTGAACTTTGAATATATTTTTCACACTCAAATTTAGTTACGAAGTGAGCTAAGTTTGGATTGTCGTCGCAACGAGCAATCGAAGCCAAAATGAAATGTTGAACGTTGTGTTTTTTAGCAATGTCAGTCAGGTTTTTATTTTGAACTATTTCTTTCTTACCTGTCCCAAACTCCCAAAAGTTTGTCACACTGAAAACTCCGTAAACTCCCTCCATTGCCTGGTCAAGTGAGTCAATGTCATTCAGGTTGCCTTTTACAATGTCAATTCCTTGTTTTCTAAGTGCTTTTGCACTATTGCCGTCAGGTTTTCTCGTTAAGCCCCTGACTTTAACACCCGCATTTATTAATTTTCTTGCTGTTGCTCCGCCTTGCTTGCCTGTTGCTCCAGTAACGAGAATAATTTTATTTTGTAAAGTTGTCATTTTGTTTTTAGATTTAGTTGTTTAGCACAAATTCATGAATTTTGCAATATTGTGCTTAAATGATCTGCAGCTATTTAATATTCCCAATATTTTAGAAATTTCAATTTATAAATATTTCAATATTATTAAAGAAGCTAATCATGCAGAGCTGTTGATAAGCTCATTTCTGCTTTTCAGCTGGTGCAAAAACAATTTGGTCTATATGATTCTCAACAGGTTCAAGAGACTGGAAAAAGCGATAAAGAGCTTTTAGTTCAACTTCCTGTATTCTTGAGAAAGCACCCCAGGGCATTGGGCTTCCTTTGTGGACTCTTCCGTGATGGAAACGTTGTATGAATTGTTCCTCTGACCAGTTTGCCATGATTCCTGTTTCTTTGTGTGGTGTTAAATTTGGAGACATGTAAGAATATCCATCCGAAAACGCATCAGCTTCAAAGAAGGCTTTACCCGCGAAATCTTTACCTACATATGCTCCTGTGTTTGGGTCCATCTCTGTATGACAAGACATACAATTGGCCACATTATATGCAAGGTATTTTCCATACTCAATGGAGGGACTTCTTTCAACGGATTTAGGAACCGGATCTTTCGGACCTTCCGGTTTTATCATTCCAACTGCCAGAATTGCTTTATACATAAAACTATATTCCATGGGCTTCACTTCCGTTCCAATACTATGTCTAAGGCTGCGCGCAATTTCAGCATCCGAATATTTCCCGATTCCGGTTTCTTTGTCTGAAGTAATGTTCGGAGCGACAAATTTGCCAAATCCAGGAAAAGCCCATTCCATTCCACCTTTAAAATCAACCTTTTTGCCTTCATCAAAAGATAGAACCTCGTCCATGCTGGAATGGCAACCTCCACAATGTGCCGGTCCGTTTGCCAGATATGCACCTCTTGCTATAATTGAAGAATCACTGCTTGCGGATATATCGGGATAGGGAGCATCATGTTTTTTATCCCATGTTAGAAAAACAAAAACTACAAATCCAAGAATAGCAACAACTATTACAATTCCAGTCCATTTTAAAAATCTTAAAACTCGTTTCATTTTGTTTGTTTTATGGTTTATTAATAGCGATACACAAAACGATTTGGGGACTTATAAAGGTGGTGTGAATAAGCACTGAAATCTATTCGGAAAACGGATATTAAATTTTGTACAAAGTGTCGATAAAGCAGGTCAGTTCTGATATCGGAAACTCTTTGTTAGCAATTTGTGCTTCTAAGGTCTAAGTTAATTTTATTTTTATTTAAGTTGCATTTTTAGCCTCCAAAAATCGACTTCGTTCCTTGATTTTACTAATCCTCCATTACCAACTTTATGAATAACAATTCCTTTGACTGTAACACTTTTTCCAGTCGCAGGAATACCGATTAAAACTCATTTGTGCCTAGCTATAGGCTCAAATCGAAATGTTACATAATTAGAGTCTTCCTCTCAGCCAAGATATTTTGTATAAGTCGGTCTGTAGCCAAACAGAAGTTTTTTAAGCAGACTCAGTTGTAGGTTGAAATTAGAAAAACGGACAACAGGAGTATTCCTGCTGCCCGTTTGGTGACTTCTATTGGTTAATTTGAACCTTTAGTCAATTCTATTTCTCAGCCAATCAACTCTTCCTTCAATTGTGTCGTTAAATTCATTCATAAAATTATGCCAGGTACCCTCACCATGCACTTCTTCAAAATCTTTAGCGAAGTTGCTTTTACGGTCCATCCAGGACCAATTATCAAATGCAAAAATAATGGAAGCATCCATTCCGGCCCCGGTATCACTAAATTCATTCAATGTAACCCAAAATGGTTCAGTTGGACGCTTGACTTCATATACTTTTTTCACTTTTTCTACGAGTCCGGACCAACGGGCTGTTTGGCCGCGTTTGATATCATACATCCATATCAGGCGTTTTGGGGGGCTGATATTATCTATGACTTGAGATAGCTCATGAGAGAATTTCCAATAGCTTGGGCTCTCGAATTTCTCTACCAATGCCTCTACTTTAGCCCAATCGGTATCATGATCACCCTTGGAAGGTCTGTTATCCATGGCTGTCCAGCTGGTCGGACCCATTATCCAGGCGTAAGTACCCCCATTCGGTCCATTCAGATTGGAAAACAAACGAGCGTGATATTGACCGTCTTTTGGGTGGAATTTTGCATTGTGGGCCTTGACAGCTGCTTCAAACGCATCCACCTGTCCTTTTTTGACATGGATATTTATCACTTCATATAAATCAGGTTGGGTTTCTTTCTGACTGAATGCAATTAATGGAATGCAGATCAGTATGAATAATAGGTTTTTCATAATTATGATTGTTTGTTGTTAAAAATTATTTCTATAAACATTCTTGGTAAAAAAATTCATTCTATTATTTTTGTACAAATTGCATTAAAGTGTACCCAGTTTCGCCTGATTCTTCCTGTCAGATATAGATCAGGTTTACTTTGCTACCACCAATCTCTTTGTAATATTCTCCCCATTATTGAGGATACTTATGTAGTAGATCCCGTTTGAAAATCCATTGCCTTCCAGAGAAATCCTGAACATGCTCTCCGATGCGTCCAGCTCCTGGTTCCAAACCAGACGTCCCAATTGGTCGTGTAAGTAAAGGTGTGCTCCGGTTTCGTGGCCATGAAGGTGAATGTTTACAGATCCTGAAGTCGGGTTGGGTGAAACGTCGAAAAAGTAGGTGGCACCACCTGGTGTTTCTACAATCAGGTTGCTGTTGCCACCCATATTTGAATGACCATGGACCACATTGTTTTGAGCATCTCCATTATTAATCATAGGGCTTAATTCAGGATTGCAAAGTCCAAAGAAACAACCGCCGTGATTACCGATATGAGCATTGGCAGCATTGACTGGCAGGCAAAGCTGCTGAGGATTATTAGGGTTGCCGGCTGGGATGTGGCATACTAAGTATTTCCCATTTCCACAAGGAGAGCATGCCGGATCAGGGATAGTTGGGCAAGCATCGCAGACATTGCCGATGCCGTCGCCATCACCGTCGGCTTGTCCGGGGTTGTGGTTTAAAATGCAGTTGTCGCAGGCGTCGCCGAGGCCGTCACTATCAGTATCAAGTTGATAAGGATTATAATTGTCAGGGCAATTGTCGGCATTATCAATTATACCGTCCCCATCAGCATCTGGGAAGCAAGCAGCTGCACCTTCAGCGCTGTTGAAGCCTGGATCACAGTTCATACATTCCACCGAACCGGTCATGTCAGCAAAGGTACCTGATGGGCAGTTCAGGCATGATACCGCCCCTGCCACATTTGAGAAAGTGCCTTCCGGGCAGTCCTGGCAGACTATTCCTCCAGTCTCAGAAGAGAACCTGCCCGCAGGGCAAAGTACGCATACCGTTGCGCCTTCCTGGTTCTGCACACTGCCTGCAGCACAAGGGACACAGAACGCTGCTCCCTCAACACTGTTGTAGGTTCCTGCCGGGCAAAGTAAAGCCTCCAAGCCATCCGGGCAATAGGAACCGGGAGGGCAGGGCTGGCAGCCGGTGATCACCGTTTCGCCGTTCAGTTCAGCGGTCACTGCATAATATCCCGGATCACATTGGCAATCGTCAGGGGTTTTGGTCAGTGTGATGCGATCTGTATTTAATTGACGACCATCTGTATTGGCAGCCATGCCAAACTCAATGCGTAAAGCCCCCAATATACTCAGGTCGTCAATATAGTAAGTACGGCTGTATGTGACGAAACCTCCCTTTACTAATGGAGGGTCAACCGAAGTAACAGGTGTAAGCAGTGTAGTGCCGGCATACAATCTGAGTACAGGCGGGGAAGGACCGGCGTTATCATTTCTCCAGCCAAAATCTGCCCTTAAAGTATAAGTGAAGTTTTGCTGTACATCTTCTCCCAATGTTTGTGACATTGTCTTTTCGCCTGTGCCGCCACCGAAAAAAGCGCCATTCATCCATACGATCATATTACGGGTATCACTGAATTGACTGTTGAAATTAGTCACACCCATATATGTATTAAAAGTCCAGCCTGCCATATTAAACTGATTACCTGTAGTGTTATTACTAAAGGTAACTGATGGCCCGGTCATGTTTAAATGATCTGGACCACTCACATGCTGCCCGTTTGTTAAAGACGGTGAAGTTACCGTGGTCGAACCTGATTTGTAGAGAATTTCGAAATCAGGATTTACAATTGTTATTGGTACAGGCGCACAATTGTAGGTAACCAAAGAATTGTGTGCTGCTCCTGTTTCACTAACGCCGGATACTGCGGCCGGTTTATCGGAGGGTGTATGGTCTTCCGCCGCCTTTGCCGTGCTCACGCCTATTCCTAAAAGAAATACGAACGATAAAATAAATTTGAGGCTTGCAGAGCAATTGAATTGGCCGGCCTTGCGCAGACAAAATGTCTTCATGCAGAAAGCAGATGCTGTAGGGAAGTACGAGGTGTTGAAGTAACGCTTCATGATATTCGTGTTTTATTGTTTTTAAAAAAAAGAGTTAGCGCTACTGCCCTGCATGATATAAGGTTGTTTTCTCGCCTCTGATTTAAAGCGTTCCGGAAGCTATCACAGCGCCCGGCGCTTTTCTTCGGGTATAAATTAGGGCTACCGGAGTTCGTTTCTTACTTCTGGATAATCAATTTAATTGTCTGCATCTCCTCACCTTCGGGTTTTAGTTGCACGAAATACATCCCTGCTGCTATACCGCTCAAATCGAGGTGCATTAATTCTTCGCTTGCTTCTGGCACGTTGAACTCGCGCAGTATTTTCCTGCGCATGTCGAACAAGCGAATGCTAAAAGCGCTGCCTTTAAAGGCCGACAAGTCGAGCCAGGCCTCTTTGAATGCAGGGTTGGGGAAGAGTAATACAGAGGCAGTAACAGTGGCAGTTTGCAGTCGGTCTTGAGCACTTTCGACGCCGCGTCCTTGTCCTTCGCAAGTCGCATTGTCGCAAGGGCCGAGGTAGTCGCCGTGTCCGATGTGTGCAGCAAGTGCGTTTTTGTTAATACAAAGGGTGTTGCCGTTGTGACAGATATAGACCTTGTTATTGGCGCATTTCCAGGCTGCGATGATTTGAGCGTAGGCAGGCGGGTATTTGCAATCGGGCAAACCGTCATTGTTGTTGTCAACGGAGTCATCGCCGCCGGGACACAGGTCGCAGGCGTCGCCCAATGTGTCACAGTCACTGTCAGCCTGGTCTGGGTTGGGCGATTCAATGCAGTTGTCGATGCAATCTGCCATTCCGTCGCCGTCGGCGTCTGTGTTTATCACTGCCACGCTCTCGCAGCCTGTGGCATTGCCTGAGATGCTGATGGAGCCCGTCACACTCTTACCGTTCAGGCCGTTGATGAGGTCGTAAACATCGCAGCAAGCGCTCAGCGCAGCGTTGTTAAATATGCTCAACTCCCCTCCCACAGACGTGAGTGCATCCAGACCGCCTATATTGGTCAGCGCATCGTTGCTTTCTATGTACAAATCCTCCACGGCAGTGAGGTTGGCTAAGCCGTCCAGGTTGGTTAGTGAAACATTGGTACCTATGAACACATACGCTACAGAATTGAGTGCAGCCAGGCCGTCTATGTTGGTTAGCGCAGTGTTGGAAGTTATACTCAACTCTCCTCCCACAGAATTGAGGTTGGCTAAGCCGTCCAGGTTGGTTAGCGAGGCGTTGTTAGATATTGCCACCCTTCCCCCCACAGAATTGAGGTTGGCTAAGCCGTCCAGGTTGGTTAGTGAAGCATTGAATCCAATCTCCAAAAGCCCGCCCACGGCAGTCAGGTTCTCTAGGCCGTCCAGGTTGGTTAGTGAACCGTTGGAGAAAAAATACAAATACCCGCCCACGGTGCTGAGTGCAGCCAGAGGAGACAGGTCTGTAATGTTTGCTCCGTTAATTCTCAAGAATCCGGTGATGGAAGTGCAGTTGCAAGTAGTGGGGAAGTCGTTGACCTGCTCTTGTGTGCTGAGAAAGATATTCCCTGCAAAACCTGCGCCTGTGCGTTTTGCTGCCAGCTGAAGCTGAGCAGGAAGAGCGCCGGCAAGAACAAGAAGAATTGTGCATTGCGTAAAGACTTTCTCATGTTTAAAAGTTTTATTGTTATGCTACAAAGGTGAAGCAGGCAGCAAAAAACGTTATGGACAAAGCGTTCAAATACATGGACAAAACGTTCGTCCATATAATGAATATTCATAAAAATCAGAAAACCAGTTACTTGAGTAATGCTGTAGGCGGAAAACCAAACTCCTGGGAGAAGGCCCGGGAAAAATAAAGCGGGTCATTGAAGCCGACTTCAAAAGCGACTTCAGAGATATTGCGTTCGCCGCTCTGGAGGAGTTCCCTGGCTTTGTGCAGGCGGGCGCTCCGCAGGTAGGCGACAATGGACTTATCGGTCAAGGCTTTCAGCTTTCTGAAAAGTTGGGGGCGGCTCAGGCCGACCGCGCGGCAAAGTTCGTTGACCCCGAATTCTGCTTCATCCAGATGCGCTTCGATAATGCTGTTAATTTTTTGCAAAAACGCGTCTTCGATGCGCAGCCCGGCATCTTCGCTTGGCAGGGGCGGGGTAAATTGCGCGTAGCGGGCTTGCAGTTTTTTTCGCAGTTCGATCAATTGTTCCAATCGAACCAGCAGTTCCTTTTTGTCGAAAGGTTTGGCAAGGTAGGCGTCGGCGCCCCGTGTCAATCCGATGAGTCGGGATTCGGCATCGGCTTTTGCGGTGAGCAGAACAATGGGGATATGACTGGTACGCTCGTCGTTTTTCAAAAATTCCGTAACTGAAAAACCATCCTTCACGGGCATCATTACATCGCTGATGATGATATCGGGAATCTGTTCGAGGGCTTTTTGGATGCCAATCTCACCATTTTCAGCCACGGTGATTTCGTAATTATTTTCCAGAAAGGTGCGGATGTAAGCAACTACCTCCGGATTGTCCTCGATGATCAGCAGGGAGTTTCGGGTGTTTAATTGGGTACTTTGGTTGGGCAGTTCAATCGCTTCTACCATTTTGTCAGCAGGCTGCGATCCTTGCAACACCGAATCCGTGACCACTGAATCAGCCTTCAATGTAATCGGCAATAATACCCGGAAAACCGTGCCCACGCCTACTGCGCTCTCCACCTCAATTTTTCCGTCCATCAGCTCTACCAGCTCTTTGGTAAATGCCAGTCCTATACCCGAGCCGGGTTCTCCCTTGCTCATCGGGTCAGCTACCTGAAAATAGCGCTCATAAATATGTGGCAGTGCTTCAGCCGGGATTCCGATACCACTGTCGCTGACTTTTATGCATACCATTTGTTCCGCAATGGAAAGAGATAGCGTTACCTGCCCACCGCTTGGAGTGAATTTGATGGCGTTCGACAACAGGTTGGAAACGATGTGCTGGATTTTTTCTTCATCGAAATCCATTTCCAATTGATCCTGGGCCGGTTCGAAGACAAGCTGCACACTTTTGTGGGAAGCCAGGGATTGGAAGCTTTCCACCAGATAGTGCAGGTAAGCCACCAGATCGCCTGATTGTAAGCGCAGGGTGAGTTTGCCAGCCTCCAACTTACTAAAATCAAGCATCTGATTGACGAGGCGCAGCAGGTTCCGGCCGCTTCGCTGGATGAGATGTTTTGCTGTATTCGGTTCTTTGATTTCCTCTGACATGCCGAGGATGACTGTCAATGGCGTGCGGAACTCGTGAGAAAGGTTGGAAAAGAAACGGGACTTGGCCTGATCGAGTTCCCAATTTTTTTGAGCTTCTACATGTTCCTTTTCAAGTTCGTTTTGGAGGTGTAGGCGACTCATTTCCCGCTTTCTGATTAGTGCGAATACCGCAAATGCAGCAATGAAATAAAGGCAAATTGCCCACCATCTTTTCCACAAGGGCGAGATTATATGAATTTTTAGTTCGATAGGGCTTTCACTCCAGTTTCCCCGGCTGTCTTTGCCTTTCAAGTGCAATGTATATTTGCCTGGTGGCAATTTGTTGAAACGTATACTGGGCGTATTCCCCAAAAAAGTCCATCCGGTTTCTAATCCTTCCATCCTGGTGAAATATTGGTTTTTATTAGGATTGAAGTAGTTCGGCAAGGTCCATTCGATAGTAAAAAAGCTGATGTCCGGCGAAATCTCAATGACCTGACCGGGATAGTCATTCAACGTAGCATCAATCAGGCTGTCGAGTCGCTGGTCGTATTTAATAATTCGGGTCAGCCTGAGCGGGGGATTGAGTTCCTGGAGCAATAAATCTTTTGGATTGAAGGCGTTGATGCCGTTCAAACCTCCAAAGTACATTCGGGCGCCGGTACTGAATGCGCTGGAATAATTGAACTCGTTATGGGTCAGTCCGTCTTCAGCGAAAAAATTCCGGAAACTCTCTTCTTTTTTATTGAAACAGGATAGCCCGTTGTATGTGCCGATCCAAAGGTTTTCACCATCGCCAAGGATGCTCGCAACATTGTTGTCGGGTAGTCCGCTTTGTCTGTTAAATACCCGTACCTCTCCGGTAGCCAAATCAATACGGCACAATCCTCCTCCCAGGGTGCCAGCCCAAATTACCTGATGATTTTCATCAGGGAAAAGGCAGATCACATGGTTATTTATAAGTGCGGGTTGGGATGCTGTGTGGTAATGCTTTAACAAATCTCCATTGAGATTGAACAGGTAAAGTCCTTTGTCATGCGTTCCAACCCAAAACTGGTCGTTTCCATGTGCTAGCAGGACTTTGGGATAGATGCGGAAATATTCCCGGGAATTGTTTTCGAGGAGATTTTTCACCAAACCGGATTCCGGATCGTAAAGGCACAACTTATCAAGGGTATTTCCCACTAATAACCGGCCATCCGGCATAAGCAGCAGCGGATTGAAGGTGCTGTATTCACGGCCAAAAGAAATGGCAGGCTGTGGTTCGACTCTTTGGGTTGTTAAATTAATTTTCAGCAAGCGATAGGTCATAGTCCAAAAGCAATTCCGTTTTTGGTCAAAGACCATATATTTGGTTAGTTGGAAGGTGTTCTGAATCTCGGTCTCGTTCATTCCAAAGCGGAGTTTGTCAGTGTGGCCACCTTTTTTATCCATCCGGTAAAGACCGGTATTCCCTGATTCACAGAAGAAATATATGTCTTCATCCGGTCCTTCGCAAATACCCCTCATGGCATTGCCCCAGCCAATATTTTTCATGGAAAATAAGTATCAAACAACTGCTTGCGCACCGGCAGCTTCAACAAACCTCCATCCGTACCAATCCACACGGTGTTGGTGCGGTCTTCGAAAATGGAAAAAATATTTTTAAAATCAAGCGTTTGTTGAGCCGACTCTGTATAGTCGTTAATGAATCCATCCGGTTTCAGTTGTATGATGCCCCCTTCTTTTGTAAGCCAAATATTACCCCAGCTGTCTTCAGCTGCTGTAAACGTGAATTCTTTCATACTGTCCAGAAGTACTACTTTTTTGCCGCTTTCGGGGAAATATCGCCAAATCTGATGATCGTCCGGATTACCACCCGAGAATACAAAAAAGCGGTTGCGACTGTCAATAAAAAATTCATTGTGGTACAGGGTGGCACCAAACCAAATAAAGCTGTCTATTTTTGCTTCGCTGATCCATTTTCCGCCAGGGCTGAACTGCTGCAAACCTTTTGTGGTAGTTGACCACCAGACTCCACCGGATGTATCAGTTTGTATTGTGGATCTGTCTAATCGAAAATGGGGTACACTGCTTATTTTCTCGAAGCCTTTTTGTTCGGTAAATCGCCATAAAAATTGCTCCTTGTCGTTGTCTGAAACCAACCAAATATCTTTGTTTTTGCCAGCCACGATTTTAAGCGCCCTGCCTTCGATACCATTCACTTTCTTAGTTTTAAAATTACGGATATTCATTGCCCACAGCTGAAAATCAGCAATCGTCCATAAGATGGAGTCATTTAGGAAAAGAGCACCGTCCAGAGCGAATTCGAGCGCCGGAAAATATTTGTCAGTTTCCGTTTCCTTTCCGAAACTGACAAATCGGTAGCCATCGTAGCGGCTGAGGCCATTGGTGGTACCAAACCACATCAGGCCATTTTTGTCCTGGGTAATGGAATTTACATGGCGGAAACAGAGGCCGTCGTCCACGGTAAGGGATTCAATGTTTGGTAGACGCTGCGCAAAAATCAGTAGATTATCTCCAAAGAGAAAAATAATTATAAGAAAAAAGGATGTTTTACTAAATATGGAATTATATCCGTCAATTTGCCTGATTAAATTCACTATGTCCTTGAGAACTAGTGTTATTGGTGAGTAAATATTGTTATGCATCAGTCCTGGAATGATAAGTTCTTTATTGGCATTCAAGGTCGCTGATATTCCACACCCCAAGATACTTTTTTTGTAAGAACTTTAGTAGTAGTTAATTACATGCTTAGCCAGATGTAAAGCCTTGCCGGATGAATAACAGCTCTAACCAGGCAGCTGGTATCAATAAGATATAGCAGGTAATAAAATCAAGAAATTTGATTTATACAGCTGTTTTCTTTTTGATCATTTTATTTAAAAAGACACTATTTGGAATGCTTATTTGTTCGTTTTACTGTGTCTTTAGAATCACGAAAAATAGACCGATATCACTAATTCTTCCTTCGACATCGTAATCCTTGTCCAGTATGGCAATTGTATCATCCAATTTTACTGTATGATTGAAAAATATAATTATGCCTGAGGTAATGTTTGAAAGTATGGACCATTGAGCAAACAATGCTATCCCCAAAACAGTTAAGACTGAGCCAATGAAAACCGCCAATTCGGATTGATCCACTCCAAATATTGAAAGTAAGATAATAGTGAAAACTGACAATAAAGTTAGGTTAATTGCCTTTTTCGCTATTTTACTCCTTGTTTTTGTTGCTAGTTTTTTCTCTACAATTCTATTTATATTACGATTAATTATAATATTAAGCACAAAGTACAGCAAGATCGCCACTGAGGCCTCTATAATTTGTATATGAGTCATTTATTCTTTGTTTAAATTTTGACCTGGTGCCAGGATTTATCGTCTTGTTTTGAAGTATTTTAATGTCAGGCAAAAGTACCTTTAAGGTTACTATTACCTACTGGGCTATAGTTCAAGATCATAAAATTTATTTTCAAGTCGTTCTTTCATCTGGTTTATAAAATCGGTTTTTTCACCAACCCAATCAGGCCAGAAATTCTTATTATAATACCACCAGATTTCTGCAATGTCCTCTTTTTCAATGGCCAATTTTTCAATGCACCATTGCAGGTACTCACGGCTGATGTATTGTTTGTCATCAATGATCTTACCATTAATCAGATATCTGTGATGTTGACAATATGCAACAATTAATTTGCAAGCTTCATTCTCTATTCATTCTGCATCTTTAAAGTCACCAATCGTAATTTCGTCAATAGCTTTATGCATTTTCGCTAAGGTGCTAATCTCCTTTTTTATTTTTTCAATATTCATTTCAAAATCAATTTTATAAATCAGACTAAACCGAGAACACTTCATCATGGTGTGAAAAGGCCTTAAACTCAATGGGATTGCCGCTAAAATCAAATACAAACATTATTAATTGTTCACCAACCTGACCTTCATATCTTGTATGAGGCTTGATAATGAATTCAATGTTTTCGGACTCAAGCTTCTCTTGTATTTTCTTGAACTGGTCGATTTCCAATAAGCAACCAAAATGGGGTATTGGGACACTTATTCCATCCACTTTTCCACAATAATCCAGCTTGGGAATATGATCGCTAAGATGCGCTGAAAGTTGATTTCCAAAAAAATTGAAATCAATCCAGGTTTCAGTTGACCTGCCTTCTTCGCAACCCAAAATTTCGATATAAAACCGTCGTGTTGATTCTATATCCCTGACTTTAAAAGCATAGTGAAAAGCATTCATAGATTAATAATATTGTAAGAGTAAGATCCAGGAGAGGAGTGACAGTTGGTACTTCAGATCATTTAAATTCTCCTGCGTCTACATCTTTGATAAATTTAATCAATCCTTTGAAGTAGGTTTCCGGGTCGTCAAATTGAGAGAGATGGCTCCCATCAGTGGTGACACTTCTACCTTTTTGTACCTCTGTTGCCATCCACTCCATATATTTTGGATCCATCGTATCGTATTTCCCTCCCAGCATTAAAGCAGGCACTTTAATTTCTTTAAGTCTGCCGGAAACATCCCAATCTTTTAGGGTGGCATTTCCGGTCATACCAAATTCACTATGCCCCTGCATATAAACATAAATACCCGGATTCAAATGTTCAAAAAGTAAGTTGACTGATTTTGGCCATTTTTCTAAAGGCATTCTCATTATATGTTCAGTATAATAATGATTCATTAAAAGTTCGCTATACCTGGGGTTGTCAAAATCTTCATTAGCTTCCATCTCCATAATCTCCCTCAGAACTTCAGGGTTCATTTGGGGTCCTAAAACTTCCAGGGCATATTTGGTATAAGCCGGAGCACTTGCCATCATGTTTGAAATGATGAGCCCTTTTAGATTATCCTGGTATTTTAAAGCGTATTCCATAGCCAAAATACCACCCCATGATTGGCCGAGGAGGTAAAAATTGTCTTTGTTGAGGTTTAAGGCTTTCCGGACCTGCTCTACTTCTTCCACAAAATGCTCAGTTGTCCAAAGTGTTGAATCATTGGGCTTGTCGCTGTAATAGGAATCAAGCTGGTCGTAATAAATGTATTCAATTTCTTCATTAGGAAGATAGCCTTCAAAATTGCCGAATTCCTCATGTGTTCCACCAGGGCCGCCATGAAGTAGTAAAACTCTCATTGTAGGATTATTTCCCATGCGTTTTGTGTAAACATTAAAAGTTCCTTTTGAAGTTTCTATAGGAATCATTTTAATGCCGCCCGTAGTTTGGTCTTCGCTGTTGGAATAATCAAAATAGTTGCTCTTTTCAGGATTGGGGAGATCCTTTTTTTCATTTTCTGAACAACTCATCATGAACAGAATCAATATAAGTGAGCATTGTATTAAAAGTCTCATAATTTACTTTTGCTTGATTTGAAGTTTCTAATGAACCAAAATGATTTACTGCTACTTAAAGGTGGGGATTTCCGGGCACTTCATTTCTATTTTGTCTGTAAACAATCTGATCTTTGAACTAAAAAGTGGTTGGGTTCAAAGTTTTTCAACTTTGACATCTGCCGGAGCTTACATCAAAATGTATATAAAAATTATATCATTAGCTCATTATTATTCTCTATTTGCCATAAGCCCATATTGGATTGCCGCTGCCAGTATATCGATGTCTATCTCTTTAATGGTTTTAAAGTGAATACAATATCCGCTCACACTCGCCTTTCCTATTTTACTTCCAAACGTTTTGGCCAGGTATGTTTTATCTTTTATTCCAAGGATGTACACAGAGATTCCGGTGGTATTTGCACTTAGACCAATTTGATAAAACTCCCTGCTCTTTCCATTGGCATATTTAAGTGTCTGAACTCCATAACCAATATTAGGATTGGACACAGTTTTATTATCACTGTCTTTACCATCCAGGAACCATAATTTACATGCTGGCATAAGTCCCGGAATGATGTGGTGCAACTCTTGCATGTCACTGCGCTTTGGTTCAGGCTGACTGGCAATGTACGCTTCAATTTGGTTTTGTATTTCCATCTTATTCCAATTCTTCACAGTGAAATTTATGAATTTTTAGCAGGTCAATAATTTCTAAAGCTTCATGTTCTTCATGGTCAATTCGCAAAATTTTGTCACAGTCTTCAAGGTCGAAATTCCATTTTGACTTTCGAAGTATTTTATCAATATGCGGTTTGAGCTTCTTTATCTGCTTTTTTGTTTTGACAGATGTTTTGAAAACGAAAATCATTTTTGCGATAAAGTTGCCAATAGTTCTTCCAAATTTTTCATTGTCATAGCATATCCTTCTTTGAAGCCCATTTCGATCATCTTTTCTAAACGGGCAAGGGATTCATTGTAAATAACGATACTGACTTTTGTCTTACCGTTTTGTTCACTGAAATTGTAATTCCAATCTGAACCTGGCAATTCAGGGTTTTCATCTTTGTCTGCAAAAGCATTAAATAGTTTAAAATTAGTCTTTGGGCTAATAGATGTGTATTCTTGAATTGACCAACGCTCTTGTCCTTCAGGGCTTACCATAGCATAAAATCTTTTGCCGCCAACTTTGAAATCCATGTACTTGGTTTTTGATGACCAGGGTGATGGCGCAACCCATTGGTCAAGGATTTCCTGTTTAGTAAAAGCATCCCATACCAGCGAAAGGTCGGCGTTAAATTCCCTGCTTATGAATACCGTTTTTGATGCCTTGTCAAGGGTGAAGTCAAAATGTAGGTTTTTTTCACTCGTTTCTTCACTATTAGTGTTTTGATGTTCCTGAATCTTAGATTTCATTTTTCTGTTTTTGAAGTGATGATGTAATTAAAGTAGATGGTCCGGATTTACGCTTGAAATACCTGGTGATAAATCATTTAAACTTTTGCTTTTGAAACCATTCGGTTGCAAATATATGTGCAACTATTCGGTTTCGCAAATTTTTTATAATTTTTTTTCTAAAGGATAATTCAGTGCAGCTCTAAGTCATAGAGTGGGGTAGGGAAAATGATTGGAACCTTTAGGATTTGTAGATATTTAAATGTGGTTATTTGAAAAACACAACTCCCAATAATCAGTGACTTTAGGAAACTTGACATTTTATTACCCGGAGTCTATAAATTGCTAGAGGAGTCACAAGTAGTCCGATATGTTTCTTTCTATCATCAAAAATTAGATTTGTTAAAAATTAAAAATCTTTTGCGAAGAAAATCTGTGTTGACTAGAGAATGTTGCTTGTCAGAGTTGATACTTATGCAAATCTGCCGGAACTAAGCTTAAAGTGCAATTTGGCACTATAATATATTCTTTCTTTTGAACCATAGATATATCACGATAGCTATGATAATCATTATGCCCAGTATTATAAAGTACCCTGCTTGCCATGTGAGTTCCGGCATATTTACAAAGTTCATTCCATAAATTCCTGCTACAAATGTCAATGGTAGAAAAAATGCTGAGAATATGGTCAGCAACTTCATGACATCATTGCTTTTTTGAGAATTTACAGAATGATATGAATTTAATAGATTGTTTGCATTCTCTAACACTTCATCATAGTTTAAAACCAGGCTTAACAAACCGTCTTTAATATCCTGCAAAGCAGTTTTATTTGTGTGACTTACCTCAATTTGATTTATTACATTTTGAAAAAGTTGCAATAGCTTTTTGGTTATTCGGGTTTGGGTTTTCAAAAAGTACAAATCCTTTAATGAGACTTTTGAGTGATCTTTTAGAAAAATTGTCTTTTCCAGCTCTTCTATATGTTTATCTAATTCATTGAGTGGGGGTTGGTAGGTTTCAACCATTTTGTGAATCAGCTGTAATAGCAGTTCTTCGGATTTGGAAAATTCTGTGTTAATATTTTCCAGAAAATTAAACTTGCTTCTGTGAACTGTGATTATTTTGTCAGCATTGTAGAAGAAAGCTATTTTATTAGATAGCTCATTTATGGTTGTCGCTCCTTGTTTTATTGTTGCAGTAAATGCTCTTAAGATAAGGAAATTATAATTGGGTTGCTCTTCAAATTTGGGTAAGTGCCCGTGTTCCAAACTGTCCTTGATCTGAAATATATCTAAACCATATTGCTCTGCAATTTTATTCAGGCTTGCTCTATCGGGCTGACAAATATCCGTCCACACAAAGTTTGGAAAAGATACTACCTTCTGAATACTTGTTTGCATTTTGTGTACTTTAATATTTTGGAGTTGAAAATAGAACTTCTACTATAATTTAATATCCCGAGACTAGGAAATAAACCAACTCTTTGGTTTGCAAAAAAAATTAATGGGGTGCCAGTAAGCACCATCCGCCACTACTATTGTTTTAGCTATATCATGTCCAAGTCAGGGACCTTCCTCTATTTTCCAGTTACTATTCTCAGATCTTGACACAAACTTTAAAAATCAAATAAATCCCCAAACATTCCCTTTTTCTTTTTATGATGATAATCCTTATCTGAAGAATACCTTTGTCTGTCAGAATAATCATCGTTGTCTGTGTTCTTTACATTTTGGGTAGAACGTTCAATGATTTTATCAAGCTCTCCGCGGTCCAGCCAAACTCCACGGCAATCCGGACAATAGTCGATTTCGATTCCACTGCGATCTGTCATTACTAAGCTTACATTACAATTTGGACATTTCATGATTTAATATTTTCTTTTAATAATTGTTGAATAGCTATCAATTCTATTTTTACTCAAAATATGTTTATGCAGAAATTGCTGTAAATTATCACACCTTTTGCTGCAACATTAGTGCAAAACGGTATAGTGTTTACAATGTTTTATCTATCCAGAACAAACTTTTAGCAAAACAAAGATAATTATTTATAATATAAACTGAATCATACTCATTTTGCCAGAGTATAAAGGATATGCTCCTTTTTCTATTTTTTTAATCTCTAAGCTGATACAAATGTTTCTTCAGAAAAGACTTTTAACTGCCTGTAAATTGCATATAAATTAGAGCGACAGCAGCTACTGTCATAATTATTAAGGCTGCAAATCCCAGAATGTTTGCTAATCTTCCATTCACGTTTTTGCCCATTATTTTTTGTTGTTAGAAATGTGCAGTATCATGGCAATTAAAACAGGAGCCGTAAGTCCATAGAGAATGGCGGTATAAATCAATGATTGTATTGGAGTAATGCCGATATAGTTAAGCGATAAACCAAGGATCAGTGAAATACCAATGACAACATAAAAGGCTTTTGCTTCATGAAATTTTTTGTCAAGCCCCTGCTCCCAGCCAAAAGTTTCTGTAATGATGTATGAAATTGAACCACTCAACACAGGAATTGCGATTAGTCCTGTTCCAATTACACCTATTGCAAAGAGCAGATAAGCTAAATTTCCTGCTAAAGGTTTTAAGGCCATTGCTGCTTGTTCCACAGTGTCAATTTGATGAATCCCTCCCTTGAACAAAACTGTCCCTGTGGTTAGAATAATGAAATACATGACGAAACCCGAAACTGTCATCCCAAAATCTACGTCCTGGTTCATTTCATGAATTAGCTTTTTGTTTACTATTAAATGTTTCCTTTTATCTTTCATTTCTTCCACTTCCACCGATGCTTGCCAAAAGAAAAGATATGGTGAAATAGTCGTGCCAAGTATGCCTACTATTATCGCTATAAAATCCTTATCAAATTTTACTGTTGGAATAAAAGTTGCCTTGAGAATTTCGATTAAATCCTGTTTATACAAAAACGGCACTATAAAATAAACCAGCAGAACGATGCATAAATACTTTAATACTGATGCAATTTTTTGGTATGGCAAATAGATAATTAGACCTAAGAGAATAATCGTAAAAAGAATGCTGAAATAAGTCGCATCAATTGCCGGGAACAACAAATTGCCTACTGCACCCATGCCAGCAATATTTGCCCCAATATTCAAAATAATAGCTGGGAAGCTAAATATTAGCATAAGATACAGAATAGGCTTGGGATAGTACTTTTTAAGTGTTCCTGTTAAACCCTGCGAAGTCACTAAACCAATTCTTGCACACATTTGCTGAATAGAAGCCATAAGAGGAAAAGCGACAATTGCCGTCCACAATGTTGAAAGTCCGTAAGCAGCCCCGGCTTGAGAATATGTTGCAATACCCGATGGATCATCGTCACTTGCACCGGTTACCAGCCCAGGTCCAAGTTTCTTCCAACTTTCGGAAAGTCTTGTTAAAATTTTCTTCTTATTTATCATTTGTGACTATAAGTTTTTGTAAGGATTACTTTTCAGCCTTACTACAAATATGCACCTGCCTGTGCAAAAGCAAAGCTACTGCTTCTCCAAGATATATACTTTTTTTGTGCAACCGCTATTTACCATCGCTAGTTAGAAAAAATTGATTTAACTAGGGACCATTATACAAATCTCATAGTGAGCTCTCCCGATTCAAATGAGGGTAATCTATTTTCCAGCTCATAGTCCTCAGTTAATATTATATCCTAAAAAATGGCTTCATCTTTCCATTTTACCATTGCCTGGGTATTATTTCGGGAATGATTGATTGGACCTGATTCAAGTTGGTTAGCCAACAACCAATCCATTAATTGAATCTTTCATCTACCATCTGGTTTTAAATATCCTGATCAAGTTCATCAAGAAGTCCCTGTGAAAGAAGCTTAGGATCCGTGATCAGTATTGCCAGCTGTCGCGGTAAAAATTCTGCTATGGACCATAGTTCCAATGCTAATAGATGGTCCTTTTTAATTTCCTTAGCTATTTTTCGCAAGCCGCCAAGTTGAGTATTGCTATTAATCTGAGCATATATTTTTTCTGTATTGAAAGATAGCTTCATATCGCTTATTTAGATTTTTAATGTTCACTTATGATTTTGCCGGAGCATTATCTATTACCAGACATTTCATTAAATAAGCACACGCATTGATGACTGCTCTGGACTTTACCTTTTCCCTCATTTACATGTATCGAAAGTTGTTGTTTTAATATTCATCCAGCAACTCTTTAAGCACCATTTCTGATTGAACAGATATCGAGACCGAAGTATTAAATAAGGTTTCAATAATATCAAGATTATTATCCTTTACTGCTTCCTCTATTTTGATAAGCTCATCTTTTAAGCTTGCAATTCCCATAAAATCAGCTTGTGGTTTCAAAGAATGAGCATTAATCCGAAGCTGCTCCCAATCTTTATCAATAAGGTTTCGTTGCATTTCCTCGAAAGTTTTGGGCGCTACATCAAGGTACAAAGTAATGTAACGGTGCATCTTTTTGGGATCGTCTTTTGTGAATTTTTTTAAGAAGCTTAAATCGACCATTTATACATTGGCTTTAATTAGTTGATAAATTTCTTCGAAAGCATCCTGACCCTTAATCACATAATGCATAGCTCCATACATGATAGTTTTTGATGCAGTTCCATAGCTTTTTTGACTGGAAAGCATGATGACAGGTAAGGCTTTATTTCGCTTCTTGATTTCCTTTAAAATATCTATCCCATTTGCAGCATCTTTTTCTTTTGAGTTTAAATAGTAATCCAAAACCACTATATCCGGCTGTTCATTCATGCTTTGCAGACATGCTTCTCCGGTGGGGAAAGCCTTTATATTGAAACCATCATATTGATCCAGTAAATAATCTGTTAACATTTCTGATAACAGCGGCTCATCATCTACAATGAAAATGGTAGGATTGTTACTCGTCATGATTTGTTATTTATTAAGTTATGAATTTTTTGTAATAATTCCTCTGTATCAAATGGTTTCCCAATAAAATCATTCATTCCAGCCTGGTAGCATAAATCTACTTCTTCTTTGAGCACATTTGCAGTCATGGCTATGATGGGTGTACTAGCCTTCTCAGATTCTAGCAATCTGATAGAGCTGGTTGCTTCGTAACCATTCATTATTGGCATTTGAACATCCATGAGGATGACATCAAATGTAGATGAATTTAATTTTTCCACCGCAATCAATCCATTTTCGGCCACCTCAACTTGAACACCTTCAATGGCGTCTTCCAGTTCTTCCCGCGCGACTATGGAATTGAATTGATTATCTTCTACGAGCAGGATATGGATGCCTCTCAGAAAATCAGCCGCATTGGAATTTAAATCTTCCTCCCGGGTCGCTTCAATAGTAGTTTCAGCTAAGTTATAAGGAATGGTAAAATGAAATTGACTTCCTTTCCCTTTTTCACTTTCCACCCAGATTTTGCCACCTTGCAACTCAACCAGTTTTTTGGAGATACTTAACCCTAAGCCGGTACCACCGAACTTTCTTGAAGTATCGCTGTAGGCTTGCTCAAAAGACTGGAAAATTTTTTCCATTCGATCCTGATCAATGCCAATACCGGTATCAGAAACTATAAAATGTACATTTATTTTGTCTCCGACTTGCTCTGATTCTACTGAGGTCGTAACCAATCCTTTTTCGGTAAACTTAATAGCATTCCCTATCAAATTGATGAGAATCTGCCGCAATCGGGTGGCATCACCCAGAACTTTCAGATTTTCTGCAGGAATATCTTTTATCAAACCCAGGCCTTTTTCTTCTGCCTTAAACTGCATGATGGTATGCACGTTATTCACTAGTTCATTGACAGAAAAATTTTCCTGTTCCAGTTCCACTTTACCCGCTTCAATTTTTGAAATATCCAGAATATCATTGATGATTACCAACAAGGAATCGGATGATTGTTTGATGCCGTTCAGATATTCCTTTTGATCATCTTTTGGCTGGCGCCTTATTAGAATATCGGTCATTCCCTTTATAGCATTCATAGGGGTACGGATTTCATGGCTCATATTGGCTAAGAACTGATGCTTGGCCCGTTCGCTTGAAAGCGCCTTTTCTTTTTCTTTTACTACTTCCTGTGTTCTTTCAGCCACCGTCATTTCCAACCTCTCTTTATCTGCCCTCAAGTGGCGTTCCCTGTATTTACTGAATATTCTCAAAGCCAATAGAAATAATAAAGCATACGAAACATAAGCCCACCAGGTGCCGTACCAGGGTGGAAGGATTGTAATCGTGATTTGAGTCCCTTTTTCATCCCAAACACCATCGCTATTGGCTGATTTTACATAAAATGTATAATCTCCGGGTGATAAATTAGTATAAATAGCGGTCCTTTGTGTACCGTTATTAATCCAGTCAGGATCATAGCCTTCTAATTTATAACTATATTGATTCAAAGGAGCATTGACAAAATGTAATCCAATAAAGGAAAAACTTAATTTATTTTCATTATGAGCTAAGGTTATGCTTTGTAAATCTGTTGTAAAAATGGTGCTGTCTTTTTTCCAGTCTTTGTAATGGGCTGGATGATAAGTAATTGATTCTAAAATGGTAAGTGGTGTTGCTGAATTTTTGTCCAGATTTTCAGGATCAAAAGTGAACATTTTAAGTTTATCAGACATAATATAAAACATTCCATCAGCTCTTTTACTCATATAGTATAGCTTATTTGTGGGCAGTCCATTTGCTTTGGTATAATTAACAAATAGATTAGTTTTAGGATTGAACCTGGACAGACCCCTTTCTGAAGTTGACCAAATATTACCGTCGTTGTCTTTCTCAATATTGGTGATACTATTAAAAAGCAAACCTTCATCTTCTGAGTAGTTTATGAAGGTTTCTGTTTCCTTGTCAAATAAGAATAGTCCATCTAAATAAGTTGCAAGCCATAACTGATTATTACTGTCTTTAACAATGTCAAAAACACCGTGAATCCCTTTTTTGAAATCATGATATGATTTGATTTTTTTTGTTTTAGTATCAAATCGATTTAAACCACCAACATTAGTACCAATCCATAAGATACCCTCATCGTCTAATTCCATACAAAGAATCATTTTGTCATCAAGTGAGTCTTTTGGCTGAAGCGTCCCGGAATTTTCTATGTAAGGGTAACGGGTAAATTTATTCGTCTTCTTATTAAAACTAATAAGTCCGTTATCCCTTGTGCCTATCCATAAAATCCCTTCTTTGTCTTCTAAAATTTGGACAATATTTTTACTGCCAATCGAAGTGCTGTCCTTAGGATCATTTTTGTATTCTTTGATTTTTTGGGTTTTAGGGTTATAGCTTCGTAAACCGAAATCCCAATAAGTAATCCAAAGCAATCCTTCCATGTCTTTAAAAACGCCAGAGATATTTTTGGCTGGAACTTTTAGGCCTATTGATACCAGGGTATTGAGAGAAGTGTTCCAACTCAAAAGATTAGTATTATCATAAATGTAAAATGAATGGTCTCCATCTTCACCTACCATGCGATAATCTTCTATTCCAAATTTTACTTTCTTGCCTTTGTATCGTAAAGTGGATTCTACAGAATTAAAGGCAGCTTTTTGTGTGTTCTCATAAGCAATTCCTGTACACGGCAAGGTCAGCCATAAATTCTGAGCCCTGTCAAAAAATATATTATTGATACCACCATAGCAACTTGGCAAACTGCCTTCTTCTTCGCCGTGCGTGTATAAAATACTTTTACCTGTTTTTACATCCAAAAACCACAATCCTACAAAAGTACCCCCAATCCAAATATTGCCCTCTTTGTCCGACGCTAATTCTGAGGCAGTAAAAGGCAATTTATCGTTTGGGTCAAATTCAAAATTTGTGAAGCTATCCTTGGCCCGATTATATAATGAAACTCCTTTTTTGTAACGAACCATAACCTATTTAAAGAATCTGCCGTAACTAAAAGACAAGAATCACTCATGATAGATGCTTTCATCATTTTGTCATGGCTGAATTTTTTAAGTTGTTTGGTTTTAGTATTAAATTGTACCACATTTCCATAAAGCAGATCATCAGGATTTTTATGACTACGTGTGGTCATCCATATAATATCTTCATTAATGGGGTCTATTGTCATTCTTTCGATAACTGTATTTTTGGGCAACCCTGAAAGCAGACAATAAGGGGTAAATTTTTTATTTGCCACATCATAAAAGCTCAACAGACTATCTGATGTTGCCCATATCATGCCTTTTTTATCTTTTATAAGATCCCTTTGTTTTAGTGCAGGCAGATGATTCTTTCCTTTCTCTTCTGCACTGAATGTTTCCACTCTTTTTTTGTGCGAATCAAACAAAAATATCTTTGGATTTTTAAAATTTATATGAGGCGTATTATATATTATCCAAAATCGTTCTTCGTCTTCTATCCATTTTGCATCGAAGTCAAGATCTTTATATAATTTGTGTTCATTCTCTATTTTCTTTTGCTCAAATGCATCTGTTTTAACATTATAGGTATAGATACCTGAATCAAAAATAATAGCCCATAACGTTCCATTCTTGTCTTCATATAAAGATTTCACAACACATATATCCACATCGTTTCCTTCACTATCTTTGAAAGGATAATTCTTCAACTTAAAGCCATCGTAACGAACCAAGCCGTTTTGAGTTCCAAACCATAAATAACCATATTTGTCTTGTGTAAACGATACGATTTGACTCTCAGGCAATCCGGTTTCAGTCGTTATACTATTAAAATACGGCTTTTTTGTTTGTGATTTAACCAAAGTAGGACAAGAACATCCCACTGCGATGGCTAGCATTATTTTGATCAAAGCCTTCATCATGATGTTTTAAATTTTAAGCTGTGAATTTTTTGTAATAATTCTTGCGTATCAAAAGGCTTGCCTATAAAGTCATTCATTCCTGCCTGATAACATAATTCCACTTCTTCTTTGAGCACGTTGGCAGTCATAGCGATAATAGGAATGTTTGCTTTTTCTCCTTCCAGATTTCTTATAGCTTGAGTGGCTTCAAATCCATTCATCACCGGCATTTGTACATCCATGAGAATAATATCAAATGAAGAAGATTTCATTTTCTCCACTGCAATCAAACCATTTTCAGCGACCTCTACGTGAACACCTTCAATGGCATCTTCGAGTTCTTCGTTTGCCACTACGATATTAAATGCATTGTCTTCTACCAAAAGGATTCTTATCCCTTTAAGTGCATCAGCGATATTGGAATTTGAATCTTCTGCAGGTAATACCTCAGCTTTCGTTTCTGCTTTGGCATAAGGGATGATAAAGTGAAACTGGCTGCCTATTCCTTTTTCACTTTCTACCCATATTTTACCACCGTGTAGTTCTACTAATTTTTTTGAAATACTCAAACCTAAACCTGTACCTCCGAACTTTCGGGTAGTGTCACTATATGCCTGCTCGAAGGATTCAAATATTTTACCCATTCTATCTGCATCAATACCAATACCTGTATCCGAAACAGTAAAATGAAGATTCAATATGTCCCCGGTTTGCTCAGATTTTACAGAAGTAGTAATTAATCCCTTTTCAGTAAACTTAATGGCATTCCCAATTAAGTTGATCAGAATTTGTCTTAATCGGTTAGCATCACCTTGTACGTACAGGTTTTCTGATGGAATATCGTTGATTAGTTCCAGGCCTTTTTCTTCAGCCTTAAACTGCATGATATTATGTACAGTATGCACCAATTCATTGACAGAAAAAGTTTCTTGCTCCAATTCTACTTTGCCTGCTTCAATTTTTGAAATATCTAAGATGTCATTGATTATGACTAACAAAGAATCGGATGATTGTTTGATACCGTCAAGGTATTCTTTCTGGTCTTCGTTTGGATTACGTCTGATGAGAATATCTGTCATACCCTTAATGGCATTCATAGGTGTACGGCTCTCATGACTCATATTTGCAAGGAACTGATGTTTGGCTCTTTCACTGGCTTCAGCTTTTTGTTTTTCGGCTTCGATGATTTCATTTTTGTGTTGCAATAATTTTTGGGTTTTACTTGTAAATCGAAGCCTGGAATATAATCCCAAAGCAAGCAACAAAGCTGAAATACCCAAAAATAGAATCCAGTTTCTGGTGGACTTTTGTTTGTTGAGTTGATTTTGAAAATCGAGTTCAGATTTCAATTGTTGCTGAGTAAATTCATTCTCCAGTTCTAATCGGGTAACTTCGCTGCTATTCCTCCATACAGCCAATGAATCTTCCACTTGTACGTATAGTTTATAGTTTTCCAAAGCCTTTTTATAATCTCCTTTTGCTTCGTAGGCTTTAACCAGAATGCCATATTCATCTGATTTTGTCCTATACCAACTTGTTTCTTTATCTTTTGGAGTATTAAGGGTTTTGATAGCTTCATCATACCTTTTTAAACCCATAAGGGCATTTGCTTTTTCTATGAAAAAATCCGGTTCCAGGATAAAACCACTACTATCTTCTTTTGCAAAATTTTCAATTTCATACAGATCTTTTAAGGCCTCTGAATAGTTGCCTTTTAAATTTTTGATGCCGGCACTTACAGTTTTTGCAACATTATAACACACATCACATTTCTTAATATTTTTCATGAAGTTCATTGCGGAGTCTATATAGATTCTAGCCTCAACTTCATCTTTTGATTTTAACCTTAATCTTGACATGGTTATATATGAACTACCAATAAGTAAAGTATCTTTTTGTTTATGGGCCAATGCCAAACTTTTAATAACATATTTTTCTGATTCTTTGAAGTTTCCTATGTTGGTATGAATAACAGAAAGTTGTTCGATGGTTCGTGTATAAGTGCCGTCCAATAATTTTAGTTTTTCAGAGACACGTTGACTTTCTCTAGATATGTTAGTGCCTGAGGATATTTGTTGTTATTCAAATACCATTCACCTATAGAAGAACTTGCTTCCCCAAGGATTCTAATATCTTCAGGGTTATCTGACAACGTGCTTTTAAATTTATTAAATTCACTGATCACATCTTCTTCCTTAACGTTTTCATTGCATTGGTCCATTAAAGTCGTGGTATGCGTAAAGAGCAAATGGCCATCTGGAATCATTTGCAACTTTTGAACTTTCTAATACCTTTTTGGCAGTAGAACACATACATTCTATGTTGCCTGCACAATCTATTGTCGACATCATATATAGTAGTGGTAAATAGCCCGTTTTATTGTTTTTTATAGCCAATTCAATGGCTTCCTTGAGTTCCTTGTTCCATTTCTTCCACCAATCCGGTTCATGATTGGGCATGGAATCGAAATTCACTCTCTCCCAGATTGCTTCCAGTCTCACTGTATCAGGTTCTGATTTGTCTTTCCAGATGGCATAGAGCTCGGCATCAGTTTTTGTTTGCCCGAAAAGAAATGTAGTGAAAAGAACTCCAAATACAATTAAGATAATTTTGAATCGAATATTAAAATCTTGTTTCATCGTTTTTGAATTTGCATGTTTAATCTTCTCCAAAGTTCAACAGAATCAATTCCTTACAAAGGCATAAATTCTGAAGCTGATCAAAACTAGAATATAATATCTGTAAGCGGAATGCATGAGTTATCAGATGGTAATTTTAATTATCAAACGGTCTTGAGCAAAAAGTTATCTTTACTTTTAAGTTTTATGAAGCCAGTAAAAGCACTAATAGTGGAGGATAATGCCTTTATGGCAACCGTTTTGTCTGATTTACTTCAGCAAGACGATTTAAATATTTCTGTTTTAGGGATAGCTCGCACTGGTAAGGAGGCTCTTTACTTAATCCCATTAGTAAAACCTGATGTTGTATTTCTGGATATTGAATTACCGGATATGACTGGATTTGAATTACTTAAGCAATTAGATTCAATTAGTTTTCAAACAATATTTACAACATCGCATAGTCATTATGCTATTAAAGCCTTTCGATTTAATGCATTGGATTATCTGGTCAAACCTATTGAAGAGACTGAACTTAAGGAAGCGATTCGAAGAATTGGTAAGACAAAATCGAATACTGATGTTTCTATCGCGCTTCAGAATATTGGGGCAAAAACTGTAGAAGAATAAAAGCTGATATTGCCTACTCAAACCGGTACATTACGATTTGCTTTAAAGCAAATTACGCATGTTGAAGGAGAGCGGAATTACAGCAATATTTGTTTGGTAAATAGCTCAAGGGAGTTGTCTTCAAAAAATTTGTCCTACTTTGAAGATATACTCATTGATAAAGGTTTTTTCAGGAGTCATCGTTCGTACCTGGTCAACAGATACCATATCGAAGCATTAAGAGTCGATCATTTTATATTAAAAAATGGACTTGAGATTCCCATTTCCAGAGAAAAAAATCGGAGGCGGAAGCTTGGTTTGACCAGATCTAAAATTCAATTTTCCAACGAATGATAAGGATCTGCCTGGTACGCTATTCCACAAAGCTTTTATTACTTCACTGAATATATTGAAGATATTAAATAGAACTTCCGCTTCTGTTTTGGCAATGTTTTGCTGTGATTTCGCTTTGCTGGCTATTGTTTATCAAATCTGTGGTGCATAACCCTGTCAGACCAAACGTAAAAACCGTTTATTCTTCCACTGCTGTTTTTAGTGAATTTTATCCACTGGTCGAATCCATCACCCGGATTTTTTTCAGCAATGTAATGGAACTGGTCCAAGCCATCAGGTTCAAGGATTGCATCTGGCATTGTAGCTCTTTGCAAAACTATCTTTCCCTGCCCGTTCAGTTCAATATTCCAAAAGTAATCAAGATGCCTGCTATAATATTTGCCTGTAAATACTTTAAGATCACTTACTGATGGCTTCCATTGATCGGGTTCTTTTTCCATTTCCACACCCGGAAATCCATCATCAAAATTTACTGTCACTCTTGTGGGAGAATTGTCCTTAGAGTGAATAAATTTTACCTGCATGCCAAAATCTTCCTGATAATAAAAAATATCTTTTCCAACAGGGATAAGCTCAACAACATAATTCCCATTATACCTTACTTTCAGTTTGTTATTCTCTACATAAAAGTCGCTGAAATCTCTGAGCTCATTTGTACTCTGCCAGGATACCTGATTTAGCCAACGATATTTGCCTTCATATTTACTTAGTTCTGCTACAGTAATTGCAACAGGTTTTGTTGCAAAATCCGGTTTAACGTATGGAACTTCCTTT
Source organism: Saprospiraceae bacterium (assembly GCA_016706365.1). Lineage (GTDB taxonomy): Bacteria > Bacteroidota > Bacteroidia > Chitinophagales > Saprospiraceae > SLDF01. The sequence continues at coordinate 23,809 of JADJJU010000007.1, read as the reverse complement.
ACATTCAGTAAATGATTACAAAGCTGTCTGTTTTGTGCAGAAAAACTATCACCGTCCAGGTTGCCGAAGCTTATAATAGATAAGCCTTTTGAAGGAATACGGCTTAAATAATTTTCTGCATTGACTCCTTCATGAAAAATGACTCTATAATTATTAATAGTATCAATACTGTGCCCGGTGACATAGTGATTCATTTTGCCGGGTATAGTTCTGACATATTTCAATAATTTTTGGAGCGCCATATCTAGTTCCGACCCCGGCTCACTGAGCGCTATTGACCATTTTGCAATATCGTCCGCACATGTGAGAATAAAATAGTTTCCTCCCGGTGAGGTCTTCTGGACATTGTCAAGTCTGAAACCATTTGGTAGATGAGAATATTTATTTGCACGGTTTGGAACAATGTCCCATGCATTATTTTGCATTCTTGTATTGATCATTTTCAAAGGATCAAATATTCTTTTCTTCATCCATTCAGGAAGATTTCTACCGGAAGCTTTTTCCATGATCAGGCGCAATAGGCCAAAATCAGAATTACTATACATATACCCCTTGCCAGGTTCTATTTCTGGTTTCGGTTGTGTATAAAGCAAGCGGAAAAACTGTTCCTTATCAAGGCGATTTGACATCGAAGCATGCATCAACAATAAAGTCGACCATTCGTCTACAAATCCGCTTCGGTGATTAAGCAGATCCCAAATTGTTACTGACTCTGACCACTCCGGTAAATTGGGAAAATATTTTCTAACCTTATCGTTCAGGTTTAGAATCCCATCATTCTCCATTAATACAGCAGCAATTGAAATAAATTCTCTCGCCTCAGAATAACCAATGCGGACAACACTCTGGTGGGAAAAAGGAACCTGTAATTCAATACTGGCCATACCATAATCTTTCTTTGCAAGAACTTTTCCATTTTGGATAATAGAAACCGCAGCTCCCGGCGATACATTATTGTTATATGAAGAAAATATACTATCAATTTTTTTATCCAGTTCAAGACTATCGTTAGATCTTATTCCTGACTGGTTTTTATCAGGTTGTTGTCCTCTCAACATGGTAATACACAATAAACAGAAAAGAGGTATCAAGAATAAATTGTGTTTCATATTCAGCAGTTTAAATTGGAATCACGATTTAAATATAGCAATCCATTTGCCGTGAAACACCATACAGCCAATTCCATCTTAAGTTTCTTTTATTAAAATCTTGCCGGAGATCGCTTATTTCATTTTTATATAAATAATGTGATAGTCTTCATTCAAATTGATTGAAAAACCACTGAGGGTAAGTGTCATTTTCAACTTTCAATTTCTCACATCTGGTTGTTTCAGGCACTGTTAAAATTATATCACCAGTGGAAAGATCTCTGATATTATTATTGTCATATAGGCAGTTCTCTGAAATTTCAAAAACTTCGAATGCAGGATCTCCAGAGGTCCCTTCTTCAATAAATTTAACGGTTGAATTCACAAATTCTGCACTGCGATAAGGATATTCTATCTCCTTCCATTTGCCCTGTAATTGACCAATAGTTAAATTCTTATTGATCGAAGATTCATATGGATCTGGATTCGGAGTTTCATTTTGTTCAATTCCATCCGCTTCATTGTTTGAGGATGGTTTTTCTCTATTCTGGTTGGTACAGGATATTGTCAATGATAAAAGAATCATTAATAGGGAGATCATGCTCATTTTCATAGTAATAGTTATTTGGTGTTTTAAAACTACGTATTCTGTAATATTATACAGACTACTTTACTCTTTGGATTAATGAATACAAATAAGCTTCCATCTCAATGGAAATGCATCAGATCAAATTGAATATTGTAGGATAGTCCAGCTTATGCTTGATTGATCTTAGGGAATATTCTAATCAGTTCGCCGCTTTTACAAATTTAGATACTCCAATTGTCCCATTTGCAAATGTGACTTTTGCAAAATACATACCGGCTGGATATCCACTTAAGTTGATGGGACTTAATTCCTTAGTAATTATTTGAAAATGCTGTTTCAAGTCCAGGATTTCTAAACGTTCGGTTGTGTCATCAGAGATGGCTGAAATAATCAGCTCATTCGATGCAGGATTAGGGTAACAGCTGATTTTATTTTCTACAAGATTGATGCTTTTTGAACTCGTTAACTGACAATTACCTACTTGATACTCTACAATATCCTCTGTGTGGAAGCAATTGAAATCAACCCAGCAATCCAATGAAAACATATGCAAAGGATTAAGTGTGGCTAATGCACTTCCAACGCCTTCTATCCAAAATGTTTTTGTATTGTGATCTGATGCATCAGCCACTTCTAATCTTTTTCTTTTTTCACCCGAGTTAAGTGTAATTGAATCAACTGATATGACCTCAACGTTAAAAGAAAAATCAGAATTGCCAATCTCTAATTGCTCACCTACAGTTAAATTAAAATCATAGATAATGAATTCTTCTTCCTCCTCAGTATACTTCATAAATACTCTTCCATTTTCTTCTCTGTAATATCTTCCAAAATCAAAGAAAAATGGATTCATATTATTGGTATTTAATTCATAGTAAAGGACTGAATTAATACGAACAGAATCTCCAAAACTATACTTATAAGTTGTACAATGTGTTTCTCCTACAGCATAGCAGCAATCATCAGTAAACCATTCATTTGATGGATTGACAAATTGTTGGGCGATAATAATATTCGAATAAGCAAAAATTAGGAGTAGGTGCAGATATTTCATTTTTGTAGAATTTCAGGGTTATATAAAGGAAATATTATTTCCTTATAAGTACGTTCCTTTATCGCTTTACGCTGCAATATTGTAAAATTTTCCTAAAAAAAAGAGAAACACCTGAATGTTCCTTTGTAATATTTACGTTTAATTGATAGATTTCTCCCAGGATGTTTATTGTAATGAAATATTCACCTGTGAAGAATTATTGGGAGGTCGCAGATTAATACAGTGATTTCAGATTGAGCATTAACTTTCAATCTATTGTTCAGATTTTAAATTAAAGCCGCCTTCCTTTGCAGACATAACTATACGCTGATACTACAACACTGTAATCTATGCTGTCTAAATTTTCGAATACATCCAGGGTATAGGTATCACATCGATATGTATTACAATCATACTCTCCCATAATAGCGGTTTGGAGCAGCTGTTCTTCGCAATACTCTTCCATCAGCTAAGATCGGATTAGAGGGCAGGTTTTGCACCTCGATAGTATCTATATACAAATCCACCGGATACAGGTTGGCAGCCGCATTTGTAGGCATATGTATCCAGGCTTCCGCTCACTACTACTGTTTTTTGTAGATTGATATCGGAGTCATTGCATCTGCTAATCTTTACTTTCAGAAAGTAAGTACCTGTTATCCGCGTAGATATGCGATATAGAGTATCCGGTTCCTGTGTTGCCATCCCCAAAATCCCATTGGTATTCAAAACTACAGGTGCTATTGCAATCCGGAGTGTTTATATTGGCCACAAATTGTGAGGCATGCTGAATATATAAGGAGTCTTGACCGTCTATTCGGAAACCACATGGTGGAATGTCGCGGTGGAATACCCAAATACTGTCTGTGTTTTCACCATATGTATTACCCCGTTCAACCCTCAATTTAACGATATTCAGACCAAGACGCTGAAAACGGTGAATCGCATAGATTGTCTCAGTTGTATCGTTTTTGCTCCCATCGCCCCAGGACCAGATATAAATTCCGGAAGCAGGATTATGAGTACTGAAGGTAATGTTTTCATCATCATATACTGAGTCCCGCTGATTGTTGTTTTCTAAAGGAGGTGTAAATGTATTATGCCATACCGGCGGGGGAGGTACATTCTCGTCTTTTTTGCAAGAAGTAAAAGTCAGGGTAGTAATTATCATCATTACTAACAACCATGATTGACTGATTTTTTTTGAGAATGTTGTCATTGATAAGAAGTAGATAATTTCTAATTGCGTTTCCAAAACTAGTACGTTAATTCCATGTTAGGAGTTTGCTCTGGATGTTCATTTTGTGCGAAAGATCCAAAAAATGTAGTATGTATTGACAGGTGCATTATTACTGCTTTTTCAGATTTAATAATTGTTGTATTGTGTTTGTTATTTCTGATGGACTTGCTTTTGTTAGTTTTATTGAATCACACTTGTTAAATGTAGCAAAACTTTTCACTGATGTTATGAATGGTTCTATCCATAATTCAAGGTCTGTATTTGTGTTTTCAATGTGTAAGTGTATCATTTCAAATACGCCCTCTTTGCGATGAGCTTTGCAATCAACACGACCGATAAAAGTGTCTCCAAATAAAATGGGTAAACAAAAGTAGCCGTATTGTCTTTTTTCTTTTGGCGTATAGCATTCAAGCCGATAATCAAAGCCAAAAAGTTGTTTGATGCGGTCCCTGTGAATAACTGCATTATCAAAGGGAGACAGTAATCGGACGCTATTATTGGGTTTTCTGAATTTTTTTCCGACTAAATCACTTCGCACAAAAACAGAGGGCATGCCTTCAATTTTAATTCTTTGTATAGTACCCTCCTGAAGCATGGATGCTAAAATTTCATTGACATTTTTTCTCAACAATTCTCCGGTACTTAGGTGTGTAATTTGTTTCACTGTTGTGAATCCATAAGCACGGAGATAGGTTTTTACTAAATATTCAGCAAATTCGATCGGAGAGGGCACTGTAGTATCGATGTATTAAGGCAAAACTCTTTCCCTCAAATCATAAGCTTTGTGCATGCCTTTGCGTTCACAAATCATCAGATCTCCCTGCATGAAAAGTCTTTCAAGGGCTAACTTCGCCGGCTTCCAATTCCACCATGTCCCTGATTCTTTACTCTCGTTTTCAAAATCTACCGCTCTTTTGGGACCTTCTGCAGCTATTGTATCCATTACAAACTGCATAACTTTAAGGTCTGCATTATAATATTTTGATCCATTTTGTTTGATCTTTAACATTTGAGGTAAAACGAAACGAAAATCTCTCATCGGAAGATATGAAGCTGCGTGGAACCAGTACTCAAACACTTTGCGTTCTTCCACTAACTCGTCTAAATATGCTGTTTTATAGTCCGGAACTCTTGTCCAAAGTGTATGATGATGGGCACGTTCTACAACAGATAGTGTGTCTATTTGTATATATCCCAGATGTTCTAACGCTTTAAGTACCGCAGTTTTTCCTTTTCCAAATGGGGCAGTTTGGCTGAGTTTTTGACTTTCTAAAGTTGCACGTTGAAGTTGTTTTAGAGTCCATAGTTCCTGCATATTTTACATCTTTTCCTCAGCGAATTTATTGACATTTGTGGGCGGAGAGCAGAGATTTTCTGGCAATCCACGAAGAAAAAAATTTGGGCCCTTAGACCGAAAATCTGTCTTATTTGTACCATTCAAATAAATATTTTGGATCATAATCGTACGGTCTACTTGCTCCGCGATCTTTTCAGTTTAATTCTTTTAATCCATTTCTCGAATTCTACCGCCCAGAAAACAATACTTGATAATCCCAAACAGATTAAGAGTTCGGGAGCTGTCAAAGACTGGGTGCGGAAAATATTCTGTAAAAACGGAACATAGATTACTGCCATCTGTAAAGCAAAGGTGAGCAGTACAGCTCCCACCAATTGCCTGTTTCCAAATACTCCTTGTTGAAACAGTGATTTCGTGTCGCTTCGAATGGCCATTGCATTTCCCATTTGACTGATGCATAATATTGTAAAGACCATTGTCTGCCATTTATCATTTCCAATGTGGGTAGCCCATGCCTGTGTTGCCAAGCAAACTCCCCCCATTAATAGTCCAACCCAAAACATCTCGAAGCCTAAGCCACCTGCAAATATGCTTTCATTCGTTTTTCTAGGTGGTCGTTCCAATATATTTTCTTCGGCCGCTTCAGCTGCAAAAGCCAAGCCCGGAAGTCCATCTGTTACTAAATTAATCCATAAGATATGTATGGGAATCAGGGGGATTGGCAAACCTATAAGCGGGGCTAAGAAGATTGTCCAAATTTCTCCTCCATTACTGGTAAGGGTATATTTTATAAATTTTCTAATGTTGTCATAAATTCTCCGACCTTCTTTTACGGCTTTAATGATCGTCGCAAAATTATCATCCAATAAAATCATTTGTGCTGCTTCTTTGCTCACATCCGTGCCTGTGATTCCCATTGCAATACCAATATTTGCTCTTCTCAATGCAGGGGCATCATTCACTCCGTCCCCTGTCATGGCAACAAAATGATCTTTCTTTTGCAACATCTTCACTATTTGCAATTTTTGCTCCGGCGAAACCCGGGCATACACTTTTATATACTCCACTTCCTTTTCAAACTCTTCATCAGTATAGTCATCTAATTCTTTGCCGGTAATAACTCTATCCGTTTGTTTATGAATGATGCCGGTTTCTAAAGCTATGGCATTAGCGGTTATCGGGTGGTCACCTGTGATCATTACTGGAGTGATGCCGGCTGTATGGCAATTTGCAATAGCCTCCTTTGCTTCTTCTCTAGGAGGATCTATCATTGCAACTAAACCGATAAAGTCTAGATTTTGCTCCGTATTTTCGATGCTAATTTTTTCAGGCAATGTATCAAATGTGGTAAATGCGTAGGATAACACCCGCTTTCCTTGTTGGGCAAGTTGATCAACTGCTTGTAATATTTCCGAATCATTCTGGTTCGAACAACATTTTAATACTGATTCCACAGCCCCTTTTGTTATAGATATATATTTATCCTTGATAGAATAAATAGTAGTCATCCGTTTTCTTTCAGAGTCAAAAGGTAATTCATCAGCGCGATGAATGCTTTTCCAGGATTCATCATATTGGATATGTTTTCTGGCAAATTCCACAATGGCAATTTCAGTGGGGTCGCCCTTAAATTGCTTAGATTCAGTGACAGAAACATCATGATTTAGTTCCATGGCCAGAAGTAACAATTCTTCTTTGTTGAAACCTTGAAATGTTGCTACTGAGTCGGTTTGCCAAATATCAGTAACAGTCATTTTGTTTTGGGTAATAGTACCGGTTTTATCTGAACAGATATAAGTCACAGAACCCAGTGTTTCTACAGATGGCAGTCTTCGAATCAGTGCATTCTGCTTCACCATGCGCTTTGCTCCAAATGCCAGGGCAATAGTTATGACTGCAGGCAATGCTTCCGGGATAGCTGCTACTGCAACAGAAATTGAAGTGAGCAGCATAATGATGGGATCTTCACCCCGAAGTAAACCGACTACATAGAGAATGGCACATATACCCACGACAATAAATGATAGTTTCTTGCTAAAATCTGCCAACCTTTTTTGAAGTGGTGTCTGACTTTCATCCTCCTGCAACAATTGAGCAATTCGACCTATTTCGGTTTTCATTCCTGTGGCTACCACAATACCTTCGCCACGACCATAAGAAACTATAGTACTCTTGAATGCAATATTACTTCTGTCACCAATAGGCAGGTCCTCGGACATGAGTTCCAGGGTTAGTTTATCCACGGAATGGGATTCACCTGTAAGCGAAGACTCTTCTATTTTTAATGAATGAGTTTCAATAAGTCGAATGTCGGCCGGAACTATATTCCCACCTTCCAGGATAACTATATCACCCACTACTAACTCTGATGATGCTATTTCGATTATACTGCCATTCCTGCGAACCTTAGAGTATAAGGCGGACATATTTTTCAGGGCAGCCATGGCTTTTTCTGCCCGGTACTCCTGTACAAATCCAATAATAGAATTTAACAGGACAATAATGAGAATTACAATCGCATCATTTATATCACCGATGACAATGGAAATTACTGCGGCTGCAAGCAGTATTAATATCATTACGTCTTTAAACTGAGTAAGAAAGATCAGCCAGATGGATTTTTTCTTTTTCTCAGTTAATTCATTTCTCCCGAATTCTTTGAGCCGGTCTTCAGCAACAGACTGATTCAGTCCATCTTTGCTTGTGTTGAATAATTCTTGCGTATCAACAATGGATAAAAGATGGTAATTCATTCTGCTATTCTGTTAAGGAATGGAGGAATATGGCTGATTTGTAATTTGAATTTGTTACAATCCGATGGCAGTAAAAATAGGATTTCCTTTGGTGCTTTACTAATTTTTGCAGGTCTGCTATGATGAATTATTGATTAATTGTTTTGCCAAAATTGGAATGATGCTTATATGTGAATTTTTGATAGACAGATCAGAGTATTTCTTATCAAAATAGTGGAATTGGAATTACTAATAGTGATCAATTTGAATTTTCTAATTCTAATTTGCCTCATTCCTAAAGCATTGGGGATTCACTTTTTGAAACTGCAATTTCGAGTCGCCTTATATCTTCGATCCACGGCGGTTCACTATCCTTGTGCTTATTCTAGCAGACGGTAAATAGTCAGGATCATGATCAAAATTAAAATGCATGTATAAATCAACTTATTGTTTTTTGCAAGCCAATTTGGTAGGTAAATATCAAAATTATCTTTCGTTGAACTTGAGTATCTGCGTGCCATGAGGGTTAAAGGACAATAAAATCTGAAAATGAGTAAGGTTATTCCTTCCAATATAAACAACCCATACCCAATCCAAAGCCATTTGTCCAGCTTATCTGCAATGACTGCATAGAGCATGTAAAAGATTACCACATTAAAAAATACCCATATTGAGGTGTGTATAATTTTAATAAGGAGCAATTTTCTTTCACTTTTCATCGCGCAATTTCGTGAGGATTTATTTTAGTGGCATAGCCCTGATGTCTTTTTAGAATAATTCACGTATAAGACAAAGGGCGTTAGCCCTGATATCTTCTGTATTTCGAATGTAGAAGTGTTTTCTATTTCAAGCAGATTTTCCTATGAATCAAAGTAACCCCAAACGCAGTTTTTTCTTCCGGTTGTTTACCAGAAGCTAGAAGCTAGCAGACAGCAGCGGCTGTTCCCTCTCTACTGCTTCACTAACTTCTGCATCCTGCTCCGTTGATTATTCTGATTAATTGTTTTAACAAAATACAAGCCGTCCGGAAATGTCGAAATGTTAATCGTTTGCGAAGATTCATAGGAATCGAATTTGCGCATCAATCGACCAACAGAATCGTAGATTTCTACCTGGTATGTACTCAGATTTCCTTTTATTGTAAATTCATTTCGAACCGGCATGGGATAAATCTGAAACCCGTCATCAGCAAGTGGATCTTCGTTTGAGGAGCTGACTAATGGGTTGTAAAAACCAAAATCGACTGTATTATTGCCACTTCCATCGTAATCAAAAAAGCAATTAAAAGGATCACCATCATTAAGGGGTTCTTCTCCGGAAGTAAGAGTCACAATCCCAGACATGATATCTGTAAAAGGATTGCCAAAACCATTGTTGTCCAAATCTGAATCATTGTCTGCTTCAGGTTCAAATCCACCCGTTGATTTGAAAAATTCCAAAGGCTCTCCCGGACCCCAGTTGTCGACACTCCAGACAAAGACCACATATTTGCCGGGTTGCAAACCGGAAAAGCTGTAATATCCATTTTCATCTGTGACCCGGACTCCGCCGAAGCCCTGCCAGTCAGGAATATCATCTCCATCAGAATCTGACCAAATTACCAGAGATACACCCGGTATTCCCGGCTCTTCGGGCTCGTTGATACCATTTTGATTCAAATCATTCCATACTCTGTTGCCGATCGATACGATGCCGGGAGAAACAGGTTCAGCACAGTCTTCATAACAGAATGCCATGTCATTGATCGCCTGTATCATTTCATCACCCATCTCTTTTCCAATGTTTAAAAAGGTAAGGGCATTATTGTTGAAGTGATGTATAGCCTCATCCGGTGATGCAGAGCGATTCAGATAATATGGTTTTGTATCTACGAAACCGACTCTGCCTCCATAAATGCTGTCATTGCATCCTACAGCTTCCTGAGCGACGGAAACGATGTGTTGCATACTTTGCACCCAGGAATCATTAGTGGATTCAAATCCGCCCTGTCCTGAACTCGCAATGACAAACGGCAGATAAGGATTATTCAGGTCATTTCTTACATCATTGACAAGATGAGTCAAATTGCTTTCATATTCATTCAGAAAGTCATCCGAAGCTCCGTCGTTCCAGCCCTGAAACCAGACGAATCCTGAAATCTCGTAATTCCAGGTACCAAGGTCCGGAAATTCATTTCCTATATTTTGTGTAACATCTTTTACCTTTTGGATCATGGCATTATAGAATTCACCTGTTGTTCCTCCTGCTGAAGGCGGGCGGAAATCTTCCGCCAGACTCTTTCCTCCCCATGCAGTCTTTATGATTAAAACCGGATCTTCAAAATATTCATCCAGTTGATGTGCAAACATTAATTCAGGTCCGATTAAATTGGCATGGGCTCCCTGACCGACTGTTACATTTGATTTGATGGTTCCGGCATTCCGCTCAAAATACAGGGAGACATTATCAAGTGATGTCCAGTTGCCCGGTTCACCGATCTGGGACCATTTTCCATTAACATCATTTTGAATCACATCTGTTAAGCTTCCGGGATCATTTTCAGGATCATTGATACTGCCATATCCTTCCATATTTGACTGACCGGCCAAAACAAATACTCTAACCTTAGCCCGTGATTTCTCTTGTCTGGTAACAATCGGAACATATCCGATTTCAAGACCCGGAGGAGGCTGGACAATTGCAGCCGGATCAAGGGTAGCGATTTTACCTACAGATGGAGGCGCTAAATATTCATCTGTATGAGACCAGCTGGCGTGCAGGAGCTCGATTCTGTTTTGCAATTTAGTGCGAATATCTTCAGGAAGATTGGCGTGGATAATGGCGGGTTGATCCACAAAACGGTACCAGAAATAAGTAACCGTAGTCCCATCTCCGAGCTCAGCTTTAAATGGTCCGGCAACAGGGCCGGGACTTTTCCAGGGGCCATTCGGATCTTGCCAGTGACATTCCGGATCCGCAGGTGTCAAATAGGGGATTTCCGGTCTGGATGATGCAGGCACAGATGTAGTCAACAAGTTTGTAGAGGAGGGGACAGATTCTTCATTAATTGCATGCCAGCGGTTATCAGGATTTAGTTTGTAATATTCCGGTAGTATGAAGTTGCGTTCATTTTTTTCCACTGTGTTTAGATCATACTTAAAACCCATAATGTTTTCATTTTGCTGGACATTATCTATATAATCCAGCTCAATTTCATGCTCAATTCCATTGGCACCGTTTTCCTTTGATTTCAGCTGCCATGGCTCCACCATTATTGACAAAAGAAACTCCGTAGACCCCGTTCTCATTAATACCGGGAGGTACTGCAGGTCCGCCATTGAACCATGCTTCCAGATCATTCCAGAGAGCAGTAGGAGAGTAGACCGAAATTTGATTCAGAATCATCGAATTGTCTGTGTCGCTGGCAGGAAATTGCAAACGATTAATTTTTGCATAAGGATTGCCGCTGTCATCCCGGGATATGAGCGCCGGTGATACTGCATGCTCGATGCCAAACCCTACATTGGGTTCAGAAGGTCTGGAGTCCAGGAATAAACCTTCCAGGGAAGGATCCTGCAATACGGGTTCTGTCCAGTAAGTAGGTAAAAAGAAGGTTGCAGGACCTTTGAAGTTGGTAGCATTTAAGAATAGGGTCCAGCATTGATTTCCTGTACTTATATCAGTTCCATTTGTATTGGGAATGGGATCTGTTAATGGCAAAGGAATGTAACCATAACCCAGCAATTCCCCATTAAGACTTTGCGCCATATTCAGGCCATCGGGAGCCCAAAGTAGTTTGTTGGATAATTGAGCTACACCGTATTTGCCTCCGGGAGTACTCCAGTCTCTCTGTCCGTTGGGTAAAGTATTACTTTTCCCGGCGCCTGGTCCATTTGCCCAGGCATAGAAATTATGAGACACACCACCCATGATAAACTTAGGTATTTTTGTGCCGAAGCGAGTATCATGCCACCAGCCCAGACCTCCTTCGATAGTAGTGTAAAATTGATCAGGTTCATTTCCCGTCCTTTGAGTGCTCATCCAGCTACTGGTCAATCCCGTCTGGAAGTTGTCCGGTCCGGGATAATGCTTAAATATTGGCCATGCAGCGCTGTACATAGTATAGCCTGATCCATAGCTCTTGTCAGTCACATCTTTTGTAGATATCCAGGTGAATCCGGATTTTCTGGCGTTGGTAATTTGGGCATTTAAGGTGATGGATAAACCCAGGAATATGCTCAATAGAATTAGGGGGAAGACGGGGAGAAGTGTAAATTTGGGGGTGCCGGAGACTCTGTAAAAATTGATCATCGGAAATTTTATTTGAATCTTTTTTTAGAAATATTTTAGCCAATCGATTCTATAGACTGCAATTGCTTGCGCAGCTTTAGAATAACCAAGATTGTAAATGTAAATAAAAATCTGTTAGTTTTAGGGCAGTGTTTTTAATAAAAAAAACTGAATTCTAAATGCCGGCAGAATTTATTTTTTAAATAAAAACGCAAGTGGAATGTTGAGTCTTTTATTCCATGCTTGCTCACTATGATCTTCTCCGGGAAAATATCTCGTTACCCAATTATTACTGCTATAGGATTTTGCGACCATGATTTCATCTACTCTCTTTTGAATATCAGGATACAAAGAATCTAGTGTTTGGTCTCCGCAGTCAAAGTAAATTTTGTGGTTCTCAGGGTGGGGTAGATTCTTCTCCAAATATCTGAGAAATGCATCCGGTAAAGGATTATTTTCTAAAGTAAATGTTCCTGGCCAATGAGTGGATAAACAAGCAGCGCCAATAAAAACTTCCGGATATTCACACAAGGCATATATTGATATCAATCCACCCATACTGCTGCCGGCAATAAAAGTATTTTCCTTATCAGTATGAACAGAATAGGTTTTGTCAATGTAAGGCTTTAACTCACTTACGAGAAACTTCAAATAATTATCAGATTGCGGTTTGAAAGTTTCTTTTGTTCTTCCGGCTCTTTGCAATTGTGAAATGACTGTATCTTTTTCTAATTGTGATAATTGCTCGTATGGTTTTTGAGGAAAGTAATCGGTATGTCGAGTTTGCCCATCATTCCAGATCCCTACTACAATAAATTTTTTGATTTGATTCTCTGAAAATAATTTAGAGGCTACATCATCAATATTCCAGGATTGCTTATTCCATGATTGTTGCGGATCAAATAACATCTGTCCATCGTGCATATATAAGACTGAAAATTTGGAGGTATCTGAATAAGCAGGTGGTAGCCAAATATCAATATTTCTGGGAGAAATGTATTTGGATTGAAAATTCTCAAGTCGTTCAATTTACCACTTACAACACTTGGTAAAGAATGTTGGGCCACTGTCTGAAATGACAAACTAATGAGAATTATTAAAGTGCTGATTAATTGATTCATGCTTGTTTGAAAATGCTTTTAATCTTATTTAATCCTTAGGTCAAAGTAATGATATTATAATTTGATAATTTATCCTGAAAGACTTATTATTTAAGATATAATCGTTCTGTCAGGATATTATCCTGCCATCCTGCATAGTGATGATACGATGCGTATTTTTGGCAAAATTTTCATCATGAGTCACAATTAAAATAGTCTTATTCAAGGTATCAACAAGTTCGTTGAAAATATCAAAGACGATGTCCGTATTTTTACTGTCCAGGTTACCTGTTGGCTCATCACACATGAGAATCACCGGATCATTTATCAAGGATCTGGCTATAGCTACACGTTGTTTTTCTCCTCCTGAAACCTGATATGCCATTTTTTTTGCCAGCTTTTCTATGCCTAGTTTTGTTAAAAGCTCAAAAGCCCTTTGTTCCAATTCTTCTTCCGTCTTTTTATTGGATTTAAATCCGGGAAGCATGACGTTTTTTAATACACTGAATTCATTCAATAAATAGTGAAATTGAAAAACAAACCCAATTTTTTCATTGCGAACAAATGCCAATTCTACTTCAGATTTATTGGCCATAGATTCATTGTCTATAATGAGCTCACCGGTATAGTCGGTATCCATAGTACTCAGGATATAGAGCAGGGTAGATTTTCCGCAACCGGATTTACCTGTAATGGAAACAAAATCACCTCTGTTGATTGAGAATGAAATATCTTTTTAAGGACTTCAATTTCGTTGGGATCATGAAATGATTTGTATACTGACCTGGCACTTAAAGCTGTTTTGTTCTCCATTTTATTTTCCTCTAATGATTTCGACCGGATCCACTACACTTGCTTTTCGGGCAGGTAACCAACCTGCAAAATAGGTGGTAGCTACAGCAAATATCACCGCAATAGAATAATATTGTAAGCCATAATCAACAGGGTAGGTATCCACAGTTGGCAATGCGGCCGAATTAAAAGGGATGGCATCAATCATTACTGAAAACAATAAACCTAATAATGCTCCTGTAAGTGCACCGCTCACCCCGATGCTTAGGGAAATGGCTATAAATATTTTTTTGACGTCAGCGCCTGCAAAGCCTGCCGCTTTTAATATGGCTATAGTATCCATCTTCTCATAAATCATCATATTGAGAATATTGTAGATCCCGAATCCTGCTACAATTAACAAAGTAATACCGACTGCATAAGAAATTAGTGAGCGGGCGCTACTACCTGTTTCAAACTGAGCATTGGCAGTTTGAATATCCTCTGCATCAAGACCGAAAAGCTGCTGATACTCCTGGCTATATCCGGTGCCCGGTCCATATCGTTTAATTTTATCTGGATTTCGCTGACGAAATTCCCGGATTCTCCCAGTAGCTTTTGTCCGTTTGCCAGACTCACGAAACTCTGCACTTTATCCAATTCTACAACTCCTGACTGAAAAAAGCCTGCAACTTTTAATGAAAATTGCTCTCCACCTGCTGTAGTTACTTTAATGATATCCCCCTTTTTTGCTAGCATTTTTTCTGCAAGACCAATTCCCAAAATTATAGTGTTGGATCTGTTTTTTAAGTCCATAAAATCTCCTCCGGTTACATAATCTCTGAAATTGAAAAGTCTGGCTTCCTCGATGACGTCCACACCATTAATAACCCCATTTAATTCTATATTTCCAAGATTGTAAAACACCTGTGCAGTTACTTTTGGTGTTACGCCCAATACCCTTTTATCCGCATTCAGATTTGAAATGATAGCCTGAGCATTGTAGATCTCTTTTCTGGCATTTGCAGGTTTGATGGAACTGATAAAATTATAATGATTCCGGTATGTCTCAGATAAATCTACCGGCTGGGCATCCGAGGGACGAATATCGTTATATAATCTTACGTGCGGGGTTCTGTTCAAAACCAGGCCATCCAACAGTGTATTTAATCCCTCCATAAATCCGAGCAAAGAAATAAAAAAGGCTACGCTAAAAGTAACACCAATGGCTGCAACAAGCGTTTGCTTCGACCTTGCCATCAATAATGATTTGGCTATTTCTATGATATATTTTAGTCTCATTTCTTTTGCAGCAATAAGATAGAGCTGGCTGAAATGCCACTATCGATTTCAGTCAGATTGTAATCACTTAACCCGATTTTTACTTTCTGAATGGTCTTATCTTCCAGCATCACAGTAGAATCTGTCAATAAATAGCTGGTAGGAATGGTCAGCACATTCTTTTTTTCATTGATGACAATATTTGCCTCCAGGGTTAAATTTGGGTAGAGCACATCCGGCTTTTTAGTGAAAGCTGCTTCTACTTTAAATGTTCGGGTACGTTCATTCATGATGGGATAAATTGCACTTACAACAGCCTCAAAAGTCTGTGATTTGTAACTATCCATCCTGACAATTACCGGCTGGTTCTCTTTGATTTTCACGATATCAAATTCATCAACATTGAGTTCGATTATAAAATCTTCTTCACCGACGACAGCCAAAGCAGCATTAGGACCAGCCCATTCGCCTTCTTCAATATTTATTTTGTAAACAATGCCATCAACGGTACTTCTTATCTTTAAATCCTTTTCCTGTGTTTGGGCAATTTTTAAATTATTCTTGCTTTGTTGAGAAGCGAGTTCCAACTGGCGTTTCAAATCCTCATATGACACTTTTGCCTGAGTTAAAGCCACTTTCGATCTTTCAAAATTGAGTTCTTTTTGTTCGAGCTCTATTCTTGCACCGATCTTCTGATTCCACAGGTTTTTCTGTCTTTCCAGGAGTATAGAATCATTGGATAAGTTTTTGCGGGCTAGCTGAACTGAATTATATGCATCTTTTACTTTTCCCTTATTGGCATCATAGTCATTGATGGCAGCATTTAACTTTGCATTATCAGTGGAGAGTTTGGCATTTGGATTTTCTATGACAAATAATATGTCGTCCTTTTTTATACGATCACCTTCTTTAACTGCTATTTCTTTGATGATTCCATTAACTCTGGTAAAGACTTCGTATTGATTTTTGCTGAGTACAATGCCTGAAGCATATACACTTTCTGAAATGTTTTTTATTTCAGGGCTGACGGTCTCTTTTTTCTGCTTACAAGAAAAAAGAAAAATGCTACAGCTGAGTATTGTCACTACAGTTCTTGTGTTCATTTTCTGCATTTCAGTTTCGAATTGATTAGTATCGCGCTCAATGACTTGCCATCACCACAAGGTAGCGAATTCAGCCTATTTCAATATCTAACAATGCACAAACATTGATAGAAATAAAATGTATGAATTATGTACGTAAATGAGGTTTAGGGAGGAGACAATTAAGCATTACGAACTGCAGGTCGCGGAGCGCGAACCCCAGATTTCGAACTCCCTTTAGCCAATTGCTACCTTCTAGTTGTAACCCGCTGCCGATTTCGAACTGCAGCAAGCTCAATGTCTGCGATGTGTTTGAAGTTCCGACTTACTAAAAGTCTGTATGATTAATTGTGTTAAAGCAATATGTTTTGAATGCTATTTCCTTTTTATCGGAGCAAGCAGGAAATATCCATGCAAACCATGAAATAAATAGCACTGCAATGACCCAGGCAATTTTTTCAGCGCCGGTAGTTTTTCGGGAACTGGCTATGATAATAATGGGAAAGAGATAGCATAAGGCTATTACGCCTAAAATAATCAATAAACTTATGCCGGAATTATCCATTTATTTGAAATATCTTACCAAATATATAATATTAATCAGATTAAAAAACGGTGGATCCTAAAAAAAGTGTGGGCCTTGTATTATCAGGTGGCGGAGCACGTGGTATTGCACATATTGGTGTCTTAAGAGCTCTGGAAGAGCTGGGAATAAAGCCCGAAGTAATTTCGGGTACAAGTGCGGGAGCTGCTATTGGTGCTTTTTATGCTGCCGGATATTCTTCTCAGCAAATCGAAGAAATTATTCTGAATAATAAATTTTTCATTTTCTGGATCTTGCATGGAATTCATCAGGTTTGTTGAGTGCCAATTCAAATGAAAAAATGTTTCGTAAATATTTAGAGAATAAAACATTCAAAGATCTCACTATACCGCTCTTTGTTTCTGCCAGTGATCTTTTAAGTGCAGAAACAGTATTTTTCTCCTCAGGAGATGTTGTGAATGCTGTTTTGGCTTCATCAGCTATTCCGATGATCTTCGAACCTGTAAAATACAAAAGTCATTTGCTGATAGATGGCAGTGCCATTAGTTGTTTTCCGATTGAACCCCTCGTCACTCAATGTGAATCAATTATCGGTGTATATGTAAATCCGATAAATAAAATAAAGAACATAAGTGGAATGCTCAACATTGCTGACAGAGGCTTTCATCTTGCACTATATACTGACTTAAAATTGAAGAAGCATTTATGTAAAGTATTCATAGAACCACCCGCCCTGGTAAATTATTCCATGTTCGATTTTAAAAAAGTAACCGAGCTTGTGACAATTGGCTATGAATACACGCTCAGCAAAAAAGACGAACTGCTGGCTTTGAAAGAATGATTTTATGTATTTATTTTCAGGGGAATTGAAGTTGCTGTCTTGTAACTCAGATAAGTGAATATTGGCGCAGCAAGAATATCAATTGAATAGTGGACATGTTGAAAAAGAATACATATTGCTGTCAGAATGGTCATTGTGAGGAATAGATATTGAAAAGGACGGAAGGGGTTATACAAAACCAAAAGGAGCATGGTTGAAATGTGACCTGAGAAGAATAAATCTTTTGTAATGATTTGGTTTCCGTAGAAAAGGTGTCCGATAAATGGATCCTCCAATTGAATCATGGATGCGGATGGTTCAAGTGGGAAGAATAAAATGGTAAGTATCCGCATGCTGGTCAGAATAACGTATGCCTGAAGACACTTAAGCAGAATGCCTGGATATTGAGACAGATGAAAAATACTTGCAATGATTACCGCATACAGCATTATAAAAATATAAACAGATAAGTTTATGGGAGAAATGTTGTTCAAGAGGATATCTGAGATTTCAAAACCCTCCCGCATTTCAATGTACTGAAAGAAGTCATTTATAAATATTGCGATAACTGACAGCACTGACAGAGATATTATAGTCTGGAATTTAAAATCCCTGTTTTGCCAGGCATTTTTCCAGCTGGCTTTAAAATTAAACTGCTGCTTCATTTCCGGATTCTTATCCATTTTCAGGCCGCTCAAGTATTTTTATATAACATCTCCTCCTCCTGATCTGTCTTGTTTCGTAGCCTTTCCAAAGGGTAAGTACTTTATTATTGTTTTCAAGGGCAGGATGGGTAATTGCTTTTATAATATTTTTCTTAATAAAAGTTTTAGCCAGATCACGTATGAGCATTGCGTTGATTCCTTTGGATTGCAAATCCGGGTGGATGCCTATCAGATAAAGATCAACAATAGTATTATTTCTGAGTGCTCTGAGCAATCTAATAAATCCGAATGGAAATAGTTTGCCTCTTGTTTTTTGCAATGCTATAGACAAAGAAGGTATGCTGATTGCAAATGCAACTGCATGATTGTTTTTATCAAGTACAACTGAAACAAAATCCGGCTGTATAAAAGAGAAGTATTTTTTTACATAACTGTCGACCTGCTCTTCCTCCAGAAATACAACACCATAGAGATTTTTATAAGCAACATTAAGGATATCAAAAATCTGCCTGGCATACACAAATAATTCCTTTGATGTCTTCACCTTTAAGCTATGAAGTTCGTACCGTTTTTCTACAAGCTCGGCCAGTCTGAGAATTCTTTCCGGGATTTGTTTTGGAATAGTGATTTCGTATTCCAGCCAATCCACGTCCTTTACATATCCAAGCTTTTCAAGATAAGGAGCATAATAAGGGTAATTGTAGATGGTGGTCATGCTGGCTATTTCCTCAAATCCTTCAACAAGCATCCCTTCAGGATCAAAATCTGTAAATCCCATCGGACCGTGCACAGCAATCATGCCTTTTTCTAATGCCCATCTTTCGACAGTACTGATTAAATGCTTTACAACTTCTTCATCTTCAATAAAATCTATCCAACCAAACCTGGCATATTTGTTTTTCCATTTTGATATATAAGCATGATTGATTATTCCGGCAATTCTCCCTACCACTTCATTGTTTTTATATGCCAGCCATAATTTTGCTTCACAATTTTTATATGAGGGGTTTTTGTCCTTACTAAATGTTTCCATTTCGTCTGCGCGCATGAGAGGGGACCCAGTAAGGGTTATCTGCATAAAGTGTGTGAGGAAAAAGTACAAATTTCTTTAGTTCGTCTTTTGAAACTACCTCTTTGATTGTTATTTGTTCCATTTATTTTCAGAAAGCGAGTTTCAAAAATCGATAATTTGCCGCTTAGAATACAAATCAAAGAGCTTCACGAGAAGTTTGACCAAAGTTAAAGATAGGCATAAAGGGAAGTGAAGGGCTGAATTTGGATCATAAATCATCCTGAAGCCCTAACTATTACTTTGCACTTGTACCGAAATATTTGAAAAACCGTACTGCAGTATCTGCGATAATTCTGCGTTTTCCTTTGATGATTTCTGAAATGCGGGTTTGAGGCAGAAAGGTTTTCTTAGCCAGACGCCAGGCCGTGATCTCCATTGGAATTAAAAATTCCTCTAAGAGGATTTCTCCGGGATGAATATTTTTGAGTTTTTCCATGGGATTAGTTCAAGTAATCATGTTCATAATCCTTCCTCTTAAAGCTGATTAGTGCGCTTTTTTTAATCGAACATTAAATTGACTCTTTTACCTAGTCCGAATTCAAAAATTCTGTAAAGTGTTGAAAGTTGAATGTCGCACTTTCCGTTTTCAAGTCTGGAAATATAACTTTTCTTGGTGCCAACTTTTACTGCAAGTTGTTCCTGGGTCATATTTGCTTCTTTCCGAGCCTCTTTAAGCACTTCACTAATTACAAATACTGCGCTTTTCTTCAAAGTTATCCCGTTTCTCTGTTCCAATTTTTTCCGTATTTAATGTCTAATAACTCATCAAAGTTCTTAGCATTTTTTATGTTTTCTTTATTCATAACATTTTCTTTTTGGTTAAAATATTCAAATTTCAGTTTCAGAGCGAGATCGATTTCCTTTTTTGGTGCCTTTTGTTTATAAAACTTCTTCATAATTCTTTGAAAGATTTATTTTTCTTTAGGGGCGTAGCCCTGTAGTCTTAATAGCCTGTTCAACGAATAATGTAATTAAGGGGCGTAGCCCTGCAATCTCTCTTAATCGTACCATTCAAATAAATATTTTGGGTCATAATCTACATAGAATTCTTCCAGAAATAACAAATATTCATCACGGAATGATTGTTTTTTATGGTGCTCCGGTTGGTTTAAAATGTATTTTACTATCCTGTCGATATGGGATTTAGAATAGGAAATGCTCCAAACCCATCTTGCCAGTTGAATTTACCGGGGATATATTTTTTCTCATTGATCCAGTTTGATGAACCTGATTTAACCTGTTCCATGAGCTTGGATGGAGATAGTGTTGGGTGCATACTAATAAAAATATGCGTGTGGTCGGGGTTGCAATAGATAGCGTAGGTTTTACATTTTTGTTTTGTTACGATACCACACATCACTTTCTCCAGTTCATCCCTGAAAGACTCTTTGATCAGGTTATGTCTTCCTTTTACTGCAAAGACAAATTGGATGTACATTTGGGTATATGTATTTGCCATAATTTGATTTCAGGCCTTCGCCTCATTTGTTTCATAGGACTAAAATACAATTTTACTTCGGTTTAAGGTAGATGTCAGGGCTACGCCCCTCTGTTTTGTGTGTTGTTTCGTGTTATGAAGATGTCAGGGCTACGCCCCTTTGTTTTTAGTGCTGTTTCGGGTTATTAAGATGTCAGGGCTACGCCCCTTTGTTTTGTGTGTTGTTTCAGGTTACGAAGATGTCAGGACTACGCCCCTCTGTTTTTGTGTGCTGTTTCGGGTTACTAAGATGTCAGGGCTACGCCCCTTTGTTTTATGCTAAGATTACAGGGCTACGCCCCTGGCTATGTTTGTTGTTTCGGGGGTTTGAAGATGTCAGGGCTAAGCCCATAGCTACATTCGCACGGTGTCAGATTGATTAATGAGCTATGTCTCTTGATAAATATCGAAAATATACACAGGGGCGTAGCCCTGATGTCTTATTAGAAAAATCCATGTAGGGGACAATTGAGGGGCGTTAGCCCTGAAATCTAATGTATTTCCTATGTGCCGGTGATTTCAGGACGTGATCATTTTTGATTAATATCATTTCAGTTTTACCTCTCTTTGTTATTATCATTGCATATTTGTAAATATGTCAGGGTCGCCTTCCTTTGCAGCGTGTTCGTCAATCGAAAATAAACACATATTTGCAGTGAAAAATATCTACTCCTTTCTCTTCATGATAAAAATAATACCGGATGTCCCTCCGGATCCATTACCACCGGCTGTAGAGTGACTTTCCAAAGTAAGTGTTTCTACCAGCTCGAAATCATTTTCAACCATGTAGTTTAATACTGCAGCATAAGATTTCTTATCAGTCAGTATCTCAGAATATTGCTGTCCAGCTTTTATTTGTTCAGGTGTGTCCCCAAAGTCAACCACTACTTTCAGCTTTTTGGAGAATATTTTTCCTTGAATGGATATGTATGCATAGGATAAACCCGGGTCTTTTTCCATTTGAATGCCTTGGGCGAAGGCGGGAAGGCAGAGTGTAAGTGATATTAAGAGGAGAATTATTTTCATGTAACTAATATTAGTATTATTCAAAATGAGGTTTATCTAAGTGAGGAAAAAATAATACAATGGGGGTATAATTAAGATTAGATCCCCGCATTATCCTATAGAAATTTTGTTTGACAGTGCATTTATTAATTCTCACGATCTTAAAATTAAATTATTTGAGTAGTTTTCTGCTTTCAACTTCAATCAAAATCTTCATTTGCTGGATTGCAATTTGGTTTAATTTGATCAATCGTTCTTTTTGTGATATTTTTTCATTGATAAATACCGAATTGAGGTTCTCCATATTGGCCAGGCAGATTAATTCGTTTATTGAAGCGTAGTCGCGCATATTTCCTTTTAATTCCGGATTGGCTTCTCTCCATTGCTTAGCAGTCATACCAAATAAAGCCACATTGAGAACATCTGCTTCTGTGGCATAAATCACAGAAGATTGTGCATTAGTAAGTTCTTCAGGTATCAAATCGTGTCTGATGGCATCAGTATGAATATGATAGTTGAGTTTTGCCAATTCACGCTTTGCAGACCAAACCAAGTCGCTTTTGTTCATCTTCTTTGAGACGTTGGAATTGGAGAACTAAGTAGATTTTAAACTCAGGACTAATCCACATCGCAAACTCCAGAGCAATATCTTTATGTGCGTAGGTTCCACCATACCTGCCTGCTTTTGCCTGCAACGAGATGGCATTGGTTTTTTCTGCGAATTCCTTTACACTTATTTTGAAATTATTGAGGCCGGACTTATTTTTAATTATGGCGAATTCGCCATAATTAAAATCGGGATTATTTACTTGCTCCCAAATTCCGATATACTCAAGCGTATTTCTATTTCGCAACCAATCGGTAACAAAAAACTCACCATCCTTGGCTTTCATCATATCAGTCAGACAGATGTACTCTACATCTGCAACCTTTACAACGGTTACTTCTATATCTTTAATTTTAAGCTTTGCCATATATGATTTCATTAAAATGGGTCGATTTCGACCCCTTTCGATTGCTTGAAATATTGATTTGCTTAAATATAAGATTATTTTGAACCCCATTATTTTTGTGAACTATCTAAAGTAAGAAAAACATTCTAGGGGGTAAATAGACTTCCTCGCATCTTTAAAGGATATACTAATTTTTAAGAAAGTCTTTTTCTGATAAAATTGGAGCAACATAAAATGCCCATTGTTTTCCGTTCTTTGTGCCACTGCGTTTGCACCGCTTCTGCAGTTTGCATTTGGGGCACTTTTTGATGGGGTGTCTGTGCTTCCGACTTCAAGTTCGGTGATGAATTTGATTTGTTGGAGGCATCAGCGACAAGGTGGACCATTTCTTTACCCGGGTCGCTGGCAACGTAGAATAAGCGTCTCTCTTCTCCGTTTCAAACTGGTCGGCTTCACTGAGGGGTGGAGATGGAGGACATTGTCATTGACATTTCCTGAGGGAAATCCATGCTTTCCAGAATTACAATTGAATTCAATGATAATAGCTGATTCAAGACCCTTGGCTTTGTGAATGGTCAAATTGTCAGGACTAAGCCTCTTTATAGTTAAATAGTAATAATTTTGTTAATAAAATGGCAGAGCTAAACTATGTTTTGTACTTTTTTGTTTTGATGTCGATAACTTCGATGAATTTTGCCAACATCTAAGGTGATTAATTTTTAATGCAGCGGATAGAGAGTCCACTATTATATGAACCATCTACAAAAAGAGCTAAATATTGAGAAGGTCCA
>JADJJU010000006.1 GCA_016706365.1 Saprospiraceae bacterium | reverse complement strand
CAAAAGTCCTGCACCGATTAGTTTATTGTCTGTTTTTCCTTATTGTTTCCAAGATTTTGTTTCTGATCAAGAATTTTAAAAACGGTTTTAAGCATTTTTTCATACTCTTTTGTCAATGAGCAAAAATGGTTTTACCTTCTTTCCGGTTTCAATTAGTTTTCTGTCTTTAAGTTTTCTCAAGTGTTGAGAAATTGCCGAAATGGTCATACCGAGAATGTCGTCGGTGTCAAACACAAGTTTTTCTATTCTAAAGTAGAAAGAGAATTTTCAGTCTTACGTTGTTACCGCCAATTCAAGTCCGTTCGATAAATAGTCAAACGAGCCGTTCAGTTCGAAACTCGGTCTTTACAACGGTTTATTTGTTTAATGTCCGCTTGTTGTCTTATGCAAGAAATGTTGTCCATAGTGCAAAGATAGTCAATTTACTTATTTAATAACTACTAAAAATATGGATTATCAAAAGAAACTCCAGTTCTTGTCGGGTTGTGTCGTCATAGCCTTGCCGCTAACTCTTTAATACACGCAATATCTAACTTTTTACCAGATTTTATATCCAACTAATCCTATTTATTATAATGTATTGCTAGTTAGATGTTTACTCGAATCAATATTGCTATTTCCTACATACGCTTTTGTATAAATAAAGTATTTTTGTAAGTATTGTTAATACAAAATGCGCAGTATGGGAAAGCTTGATTTCACAGGTTTTACATTCTCCGAAGGACAACATAAAAGCTCCAAAGTCATTTGGATTAGCTTCGAATATGATCAGGAAAAAATTAACCTGATTAAATCCCTAATGGGTCGGTGGAATCCTCCAAACAAATCATGGTATGTGCTGGACAACAGAAACTACAGAGCACTTTTTGGGATGGAAATCACATTAAGTGGCAAAGAAGTCGCATTGGATCTGATTACGGAAAATGCTGCTGCTCTCCAATACATGAAAGAGTTACTGCAAATGAAAGCTTATAGTCCTGCTACGATAAAAACATACACCTCAGAGTTTTCTCAATTGCTTTATTTTCTGAAGGATAAAGCTGTGGACCGGATGACTTACGAAGAGCTTCGTGCTTATATCCTGTACTGTATAAATACTCTTAAAATTTCTGAAAATCAATTGCATAGCAGACTCAATGCAATCAAATTCTATTTTGAACAAATACTGCACAAAATGGATTTTGTGGACAAAATTCCCCGGCCGAAAAAACCATCCACACTTCCCAAAGTATTGAGTCAAAGCGAAATTCAGCTGATTTTGAAGCTGTTCAAAATCCAAAGCACCGGTTGATGCTTAAGCTATGCTACGGTATGGGCTTACGCGTAAGTGAAGTAGTAAATCTGAAACTAAGTGATATTGACAGCAGTCGTATGCAGGTTTTGATTGAGTCTGCCAAAGGAAAAAAAGATCGCTATGTTCCGCTTCCGGTTTCTGTTCTGGAGCTGCTGCAGTCTTATTGCAAAGGGTTTAAACCGATTAAATATCTTTTTGAGGGGCAGTATGGTGGACAATATTCTATCAGAAGTGTACAATCTGTTTTCAAATCTGCAATGAAGAAAGCCAAAGTCAATAAACCCGTAGGAATTCACGGACTCCGGCATAGTTATGCTACTCATTTATTGGAGTATGGAACAGATATGGCCTTCATACAAAAACTCCTGGGCCATCAGGACATCAAAACAACGATGATCTACGCCAAAGTGGAAAATTCACACACAAAATCCATTCGCAGCCCACTCGACAGATTGTTTGAAGATTGAATTGTATTGAATGGAATTTTAATTTCCAATTTTACCTTTCAACTTCCATCAGCCACCTTTCTCCTTATACCTTAATACCTACCACTTTTTCCATTTTCCATTTTCCATTTTCCATTTTCCTTTTCAACTTTCAACTTCTACCTTCTTCCTTCTACCTTCCCCAACTCCCGATCCATCAACCAAAACCACAAAGGAGGAATAAGAGCAATCAAAATGATGCCGGATATCCTAAAGGTAATTGCGGAGATTCATCCATGTGTCGCAAAATGGGAAATTTGCGATTTGCTTTATAATGATGATCACTGTGCCTGGTTAGTTCATATAACAAAATCCTTCCAAGGACATGATCAGAATTCCAGGAGTGTTCCGGACTTACTTTTTCATACTGGCCTTCTGCAGTCTTTTTTCGTTGCAAGCCATAGTGCTCTATGTAATTGATTGTTTCCAGTAAAAGAAATCCAACTATACCGGCAATAAAAACATAGGTCCAGGCCAAAGAACCAAAGTACATCCAGATCAAACTATTATATATAATATGAAAGCATACGGCCTGAATCATTCTATTGGCAGGTTGTAATAAATGGCCATACTTTGTTTTAATCCGTTTATTTTCGATTTTCCAGGCATTGATATAGCTCATGATGGTAGACCTGATCCAAAATGCAAAAAGACTTTCGCCCTTTCTTGCTGTGGCAGGATCGCGGTCAGTAGCTACATATTTATGATGCCCAAAATTATGCTCTATCGTAAAGTGAATATAATGGGCAGGGAGGAGAAGAATCCCGGCTCCAATCTGACTGAGAATATTTTGTCTGTGTCCCAGTTCATGAGCTACATTAATTCCTGAAGTTCCAAGTATCAATCCAAATGAAAGGACTCCACCAACAAGTTCCTTCGTAGAATATGCGTCAATGCTCAATTGATGAGCGAAAATATAAACTGCTGCATAAACGAAGACTATATTGAAATAGAGGAGAAGATCAAAGAATACATTACCGGAGCGGAAAGTTTCGATGCTTTCCTCATGATTGGAGGGATCAGCAGTTATCATTAATTCAAGTATAGGAATTAATACAAATGTGATAACCAGGGGTAAATAAATCCAGATTCCACCCACCCATAAGCCATACAATATCATGGAAGGTATAATATAGGCTATCAGGTATTTTAGGTCGGCTGATTTCATAATACCAATTTACTAATAACTTTTGATTCAGCATTCAAAATTAATCCTTTTGATTTTACGCAGCTATGACATGAATAAAATGATTTCATTTTGCGAAAATTTATACTTTTACCTCCCATAATGACTTAACAATAATTCTATGATACCATTTAAATGGTCAATTTTATTCTGTTTCCTTCCTTTATTGCTAAATGCTCAAAATGAATATTCTGACAATGCTGCAATCAACAAAAGACTTACAGCTTTGGCGAATCAACATAAAGCTTCTGCAAGAATTCATCAGATCGCAAGTTCAAGAGGAGGTAAGCCTATCTATCAACTTACCATCGGCAAAGGAGATCTAAGCTTTAAACCAGGACTTGCAATTGTAGCAGGAGTGGAAGGAAATCACCCTGCCGGAATAGAACTTGCGCTGAAGCTGGCTGAGAAATTTCTGAATTCTCCCACAGACAGCTTGAGCAAATTGCTGGAAGAAACTGTCATTTTTATTATTCCTTGTGTCAATCCGGATGCACATGATCAGTATTTTGCCTCATTGAAATATGAGAGACTTGGGAATGCCTCAAGCACAGATGATGATCGCGATGGTATTAAAGATGAAGATCCTTATGAAGATCTGAATAAGGATGGATTTATCAGCATGATGAGAATTCAGAATCCTGCAGGAGATCAGCTAATAAATAAAGACGATGCCCGCATAATGGTTAAAAGGGATAAAAAAGAGCTGGACCAGGTACTCTATCAGCTAATTACAGAAGGAAGCGATAATGATAAGGACGGCAAATTCAATGAAGACGGCCCTGGCGGTATTCATATCAACAAAAATTTCTCATTTGATTATCAGCCCTTCAAGCCGGGAACAGGTGAGCATGCTGTTTCAGAACCTGAGAATATTGGTTTGTTGGATTCCTTGTTTGAGAAATGGAATGTATTTGCAGTCCTGACTTTTGCTTTGGAAAATAATTTATCTGAGCCTGTTAAATTTGACAAGCAAAAAACTGCAAAGCGGATCATCACCGGCCCACTTGAATCAGATGGAAAAGTTAATGAGCATATTTCCGGATTATACAACAAGATTACCAAAACCAAGGATGCTCCCTCTATGCCACAAGGCTCAGGAAGCTTTTCTAGTTGGGCATATTTTCATTATGGCAGATATAGTTATGTGACTCCGGGATGGTGGGCTCCAAAACTGGAAGCAGCTGCTCCTGCAGATAGTACTAAAACAGAAGAAGCCCCTAAAAAGGGACCCGGAGGAAGGGGAGGACAAGGTGGACCTGCTACTCCTGCTGAAAATTATGATATCCGTTATAGCAAATGGGCTGACAGCCTGGGAATAAAAGATTATTTTTTGCCATGGACCAAAATTGAACACCCTGATTTTCCCGGTATGAATGTAGAAGTTGGTGGATTCAAACCTTACATGAAGCATAATCCTCCCCTTGCATATTTGAATGATGTGGCTGATACGCACTCAAAGTTCGTTGAGGAATTATTGAAGCAGAGAGCACAGCTGGCATTTCAGCAGGTAAAAGTGGACAAACTGGAGGGAGATGTTTTTCGGATCAGTGGAAAAATAGTGAATACAGGTCTCTTACCTACCCATTCTGAATTAGGAGATAAGACTCGCTGGGTAAGAAGGATTCGCAGCAGGATTCAAATTGGAGGACCTCAAACATTGCTCATTGGGACCGGTAAAAGTTTCCACAACAAACTTGAACCCGGTGAAATTATAGAATTCCAATATCTGGTATCCGGCAGAGGGAAGGTTATTCTGGAAGCAGGCAGTCCGATGGTCGGATTGATTAGTCAATCACTGGATCTTAAATAATAATCAAGATGAAATCAATATATATTTTCCTGACATTATTCTTAAGTACTTCGGTCTTTGCTCAGGACCATTCAGCGGGATTGAGAGCAATCGGGACGCCGCACAATCCAAAGGTAACTATGAGCTGGAACAAGTATCATAATCTTGATGAGATTGCTGATTTTTGTAACAGACTGGCAAAAGCTTATCCCGATCTGGTAAGTGTGGAAGTAATTGGCAAATCATATGAAAAAAGGGATATTCTGGCAATGACCATTACAGACCGCAAAGCTGGCAAACCTGAGCACAAACCTGCTTTCTATATCCAGGCAAATATTCACTCCAATGAGCTGCAGGGTACTGAATTCAGTATGTACACAGCCTGGTATCTGTGCGAGAATTATGGAAAAGTGGATTTTATCACTCAATTGATGAAAGACAAGACTTTCTATATTCTTCCTACTATCAACCCTGATGGAAGGTACGATTTCATAACAAAAGCCAATAATGCCAATACTCCCCGTTCAGGAGTGATTCCTATGGATGACGACGCTGACTGGGAAATCAATGAAGATATGATGGATGATCTGGACGGAGATGGACATATTACCATGATGAGAAGAAAGAGCCCCAATGGAAGGTTTGACATTGATCCTGAATATCCTAAGAGAATGGTACCCGTAAAGCCGGGAGAAGCCGGAACATATGAAATGCTTGGTATGGAAGGGATTGACAATGACGGTGATGCCCGGGTAAATGAAGACAGAACAGGTTACTATGATCCCAACAGAGATTGGGGATGGAACTGGCAGCCGGATTATGTGCAGGGTGGAGCTTATAAGTATCCGTTTAGTACTCCTGAGATAAGAGCAGTGAAGACATTTATCATGACTCATCCAAATATCGGAGGCGGGCAGAGTTATCACAATTATGGAGGAATGTTTCTCAGAGGCCCAGGTGCAGAAGAGGATCTGAATACATATGACAGATCTGATATCGCCGTGTATGACTTGATAGGAAAAGCAGGTGAAACAATGATACCGGGATACAGATACCTTACCACTTATAAAGACTTGTATTCCGTATTTGGTGGAGACCTTGACTTCATGCACGGAGCACTGGGCATTTACGCTTTTGTCAATGAGAATATGATTTCTTATCTGTTATTCCACAGAAAGACTGAAACCAATCGCTTTCAAAACAATGAGTTCTATGAATTTGACAAATACCTTCTATTCGGAGATGCCTATGTCAAATGGAAAGCCTACAAACATCCGCAATTTGGAGAAGTTGAAATTGGAGGACCCAAGAAGAACTATATCAGGAATCATCCGGGATTTTTGTTGGAAGAAGATGCACACAGAAACATGGCATTCACTCTATACCATGCTTATCATACTCCTAAGCTGGAATTGACAGAAGTTAAAACAAAGAAATTGAGCAATAACCTGAAGGAAATAACTATCACCATAACGAATTCACGTATGATTCCTACTCACAGTTCTCATAATGAAAAGAATATGATCTGACGTCCGGATTATATTTCTCTTGTAGGAGCGGATGTAGTGACATCATTTGTTATGAGTAATGTTGATTTCAATCTTGGTAAAGAACAATTGACTGATCCTGCTAAAGTCAGGGTGGAAAATATTCCGGGAATGGGTACTGTCAAAGTTAGATGGATCGTCAGAGATAAGAAAAAACAATATAATCTCATAATTGACAGCGAAAAAGCCGGTTATCATACTATGGAATTGAAGGTGGAGGATTAATTCAGTACATTTGCGCGACTTTTTGAATATTTAGCATATTGATGTTATTAAACAATGCTGTTAAGACTGCTTTGATTTTTGGTGCTACCGGTCTGGTGGGATCTGAATTATTGAAATTACTTTTGTCAAGTGCTCAGTATCAAAAAGTTATTGCATTTACGAGGAAACCAATTGAAGTTTATCATCACAAACTAAGCAATGTTATAGTTGATTTTGACAAGCTGGAATCTATTGGCAGTAAAATCCTTGGTGATGACATTTACATTTGCCTTGGGACGACAATGAAAAAAGCGGGTAGTAAAGAGGCTTTTTACAAAGTGGACTATACCTATAGCTTTGAAGTAGCCAGAATTGCTGCCTTAAACAAAGTAAATCAATTGTTGTTGGTGTCATCAGTAGGAGCTGACCCTGATAGCAGTATATTTTATTCTCAGGTAAAAGGCAAGTTGGAGAACATTGTAATTACACTGTCTTTCTGGAGTATTCATATTTTCAGGCCATCACTCTTACTGGGGCAGAGAAATGAATTCAGAGCTGCAGAAGCTGTTTCCGCAATCTTCGCAAGAGGTATTAATGCGCTTGGAGGCAATTTTCTGGGTAAATATAAACCGGTAGAAGCACATGATGTGGCCATTTCCATGGTTCATGCTGCAAGTGATCTGAATAAAGGCATTCATCTGTACCCTAATCTGAGGCTAAGGCAGTGTTGTTATCTATCTTTGATAAAGACCATAAGGATACTCTTAAATTTGATATTTGGACCAAAGAAATGCAGGTACAGGAAATGGACCGAATGGTTTATTACACATTAAGAGGCATTTGTGACTCTTATCTGAGAGCAACCGGCAACAAGGAACTGGCTTCAGACATGCAACAATTTGTGGCACATTTTGGGCTAAAAACTGAAATTTTAAAGAAAGAAGACATCTAAGTCGTTTTAGTATATTTTATACTGCCTTTAATCGTTTTTATTTTTTCAATCAAAACCGTTTTATGAATCTTCTGCTGAATGTTAAAAACCTCAATTTATGAATCGAATACTTTTCCTCTTACTTGCTATGGTATTAAATAGCTCAATTTTCGCACAAATGAAAAAGATAGAATTTGTGGAATACACATTGGATAACGGACTTCATGTCATCCTTCACCAGGATAAATCAGTTCCCATCGTGTGTGTTTCTGTAATGTATCATGTTGGATCCAAAAATGAAAATCCTGCA
The DNA here is from genome assembly GCA_016706365.1 of Saprospiraceae bacterium. Taxonomy (GTDB): domain Bacteria; phylum Bacteroidota; class Bacteroidia; order Chitinophagales; family Saprospiraceae; genus SLDF01. Next base: position 428,784 of record JADJJU010000006.1, on the reverse strand, counting down.
CGCACAGGTTTCGCCCACTTTTTTGAACACCTTTTATTTGAAGGTTCTGAGAATATCAAAAGAGGTGAATTTGACAAATACATATCGAATGCAGGTGGTACCAATAATGCAAATACCTGGTATGACAGAACGTATTACTATGAACTGCTACCTTCCAATTATGTGAGCACCGGTCTTTGGCTGGAATCTGAAAGAATGCTGCATGCAAAGGTAGACAGTGTAGGGATCGAAACTCAAAGACAAGTAGTTAAAGAAGAACGCAGACAGCGTGTTGATAACCAGCCTTATGGATCTGTTCTGGAAGAAGCTATGAAAAGAGCTTACACAACTCACCCATACCAGTGGTCAGTTATCGGATCTATGGATCACCTGGATGCTGCTGAAGAAGCAGATTACGTGAACTTCTACAAAGAATTTTATGTACCTAACAACGCTATTTTGAGCATTGCAGGAGATATTGATATTGAAGCAACCAAATTAGAAATTCAAAAATACTTTGGTAACATTCCCCGTGGCAAAGAACCATTCCGCCCAACGCTGGTGGAGCCGGCTTTGCTTGCAGAAAAGAGGGATACTATCTATGACAATATTCAACTGCCTGGTGTTATTCAGACTTATCGTATTCCTGCACAGGGAACAGATGATTTCTATGCAGTAAGTATGCTTTCCACCTTACTTTCACAAGGTGAAAGCTCAAGACTTTCAAGAGCATTGGTAGATGAACAGGAACTGGCACTTCAGATCTTTAATATTCCATTAGCACTGGAAGATCCGGGTGTTTCTCTCAACTTTGGAATCTGTAATATGGGCGTTAAACCAGAAGTACTGGAAGCTGCCATGGATAAAGAAGTCGAGAAAGTTCAAAATGAATTAATCGGAGAAATGGAGTTCCAAAAACTCAGAAATCAGGTGGAAGCTGATTTTATCACTGCTAATACAAGTGTTGCAGGAATTGCAGAAAGCCTTGCAAATTATAAAATGTATTATGGAGATACAAATCTGATCAATACCGAGATTGAAAGATATATGAATGTCACCAGAGAGGATATTCAACGAGTGGCTAAAAAATATTATAATAAAAACAACAGAGTGGTGCTTTATTATCTGCCTAAGCAGCAACAGCCGTAAGCTGTCATTTATTTAATTTTTTTTCACTAACTACTATTTATTTAAAACCGATTGATTATGAATCGCTTATATTATTTGATATTACCATCTTTATTAATTTTGTTTTCATATTGTTCTCCCAAAACGGGAACAAAAACTACTGAAACTGAAACCAAGCCAATGAGTCAGGACAACGCGTTCAGAGCAACACCACCAACTCCCGGCCCAGCGCCTAAAATTCAAATGGGGAGATACATTAAATTTGAAATGCCAAATGGTCTTCAAGTCATTGTAGTGGAAAACAGCAAATTACCCGTTGTCTCCATGCAGTTGTTTGTGGATGTTCCTCCGATATTGCAGGGCGAATTTGCAGGTTATACTGATTTTGCAGGTGAATTGCTTAACAAGGGAACTAAGAAACGTAGCAAGCAACAATTGGATGAGGCTATCGACTTTATGGGAGCCAGATTAAGTACCAGTGCAAACGGGGTATTTGGCACATCTCTCAAAAAGCATACAGATTCTCTGGCTATGCTAATGTCTGAAATACTACTTCAGCCTGCATTTCCGGTAGAAGAATTTGACAAGCTAAAAACCAGAACACTTTCAGGCTTAGCCGCCTCAAAAGACAATCCTAGTGCCATCGCAGGAAATGTGTCAAATGTACTTAGGTATGGGAAAAAACATCCATATGGGGAAATTACAACGGAAGAAACTGTTGCAAAAATTACCTTAGATAAATCTAAAGAATACTATAATACATACTTCAGGCCAAATATCTCTTATCTGGTAGTAGTGGGAGATATGAATGTAATCCAGGCAAGAAATCTTGCCACAAAATATTTTGGAGCCTGGGAGAAAAAAGGCTGTACCTGCTGTAGAAAATCTTTATCCAAATTTTGCAACTGCCCGTACAGTGGATTTTGTACATAAGCCTGGTGCGGTTCAGTCAGTTATAAATGTTACTTATGCACTTGATTTTAAGCCGGGAGCTTCAGACCGTGTTGCAGCATCCATCATGAATGAAATGCTGGGCGGGTTTTTCCGTAGCAGGATAAATCAAAAACTTCGTGAGGAGAAGGCATATACATATGGTGCGGGATCCAGATTGGTACCGGATAAGTACGTAGGATATTTCACTACAAGTGGATCATTCAGGAATGAAGTGACGGATAGTGCTATCCATGACCTATTATTTGAAATCAGTAGAATACGCAGAGAAAAACTTAGCGATACGGAGCTTGCACTCGTGAAAAGTGTTACTTCAGGTAACTTTGCCAGATCCCTGGAATCACCGCAGACGGTCGCTAATTTTGCTTTGAATATTGCCAGATATGGATTGCCAAATAATTATTATGATACTTATCTTGAAAAGATTGCAGCCGTAACTGCTGACGATGTTTTGGCTGCTGCAGGTAAATACCTTGCTCCGGATAATGCTCATATTTTAGTAGTAGGTAATAAGGATGCTGTTGCTGAGCCTTTATCGAAATATGCGACAAATGGGAAGGTCAATTACTATGATATCTACGGAAATCCGATTGACGATGACCAATTAAAGGTACCTGCTAATGTTACTGCCGCCGATATTATTGCAAAGAATATCAATGCAATCGGCGGGAAAACTAAATTGAATGCATTGAAGACAGTCAAGATAATAGGTGCTGCAGATTTCAGTGGCTTCAATCTAAACATGGCGACTTTATATCAGTTTCCAGATAAGATGTCTATGGAAATCACTGCTCAGGGCCAGGTTTTCAATACTACCATCGTAAATGGGAATAAAGCCAAAGTTGGTCAAATGGGTCAATTCAAAGTGCTGGAGGGCGATGCAGCAACATCTACTGTAAACCAGGCTATTTTGTTTCCTGAGGTATATGTAGGGAGAAGCGATATGAAGGCTGAAATCAAAGGCATGGAAATCGTAGAAGGCAGAAGAGCTTATGTAATTGATATCCTTAAAGATGGACAATCAACCGGAGTAAACTATTATGATGTCGAGACCGGAATGAAGTTGAGAACTGTTATCACTGAATTATCAGGTGATGAAGTAATCACTCAAACTGTTGATTATACCGACTACAAAGAAATTAATGGTATTAAATTTCCTTTCACAACCAAATTGAGCGGGGGCGGAATGCCAATGCCATTGGTAATGAAAGCATCATCGATAGAAACAAATGTTAAAATTGAAGATGCAGCTTTTAAGCTGGATTAATCCTTAACCAGATTTATCGTAAAAAGCCTGACAAACCTAGTTTGTCAGGCTTTTTTTTTAATCAATTTGCTTATTGAGACTTTACTCTTGAGTAATATAATCCTGAATTCTAATTTTTTGCTATTAAACTCTGGAAGCAGTAGTCAATTTGAAGCCAGATAATTCTGATTTTCATTTTGATATTTTACATTAAAATAAATAATTTCATATTTCAGATCCGGGAGCTTAAGGAATATAAAACCAATAATTCCTATCATTTTCCATTTACTCATTATTACATCTCATAAATCTTTATATTTGCAGCGCAATGGAATCAGGCAAAATATTACTCGAATCAGAACAAGTCCATCTCACAATTGATCGTTTATGCCATCAATTGCTAGAAGATTATGCTGACTTCGATAATGCCTGTATAATCGGGATACAGCCAAGGGGAGTACTGCTCGCCGACAGAATTTATGAACGCTTAAAGACGCTTATTCCGGAGAAGAAAATCATTTATGGAAAAATGGATATTACATTTTATCGCGATGATTTTCGTACGAGATCGAAACCATTGCAAGCCAGCACAACTGAAATGAATTTTTTAGTAGAAGGAAAACGGGTTTTATTGATTGATGATGTTCTTTACAGCGGAAGAACAGTCCATGCAGCTTTAACTGCTTTGCAACATTACGGAAGACCAGCGAAAGTGGAACTTCTGGCGCTTGTAGACAGAAGATTCAACAGACATTTACCCATTCAAAGTGATTATACAGGCATTACAGTTGATGCTTTGGATGATGCATATGTAAAAGTCGAATGGGAAATTCCGGATGGAGAAGATCAGATTTTACTTTTTGCTCAAAAAGCAACTTAAAATATAATACATGTCTGATTTACAACTCAGTACGAAACATTTAATCGGCATTAAATATATAAGCAGGGAAGATATCGATCTCATTTTAGAGACTTCAAAGAGTTTTAAAGAGGTAATTAATCGTCCCATTAAGAAAGTTCCTTCGCTTAGAGACATCACTATCGCCAATTTATTTTTTGAAGATTCAACACGTACCAGGGTTTCATTTGAATTAGCAGAAAAACGCCTTTCTGCTGATTCCATCAATTTTTCTGCATCTTCTTCATCTGTAAATAAAGGGGAAACACTCCTAGATACCGTCAATAATATTCTGTCCATGAAAGTGGATATGGTGGTGATGAGACATCCTGCTCCGGGAGCTCCAGTGTTTTTATCCCGACATATCGATGCAAATATTATCAACGCAGGAGATGGAACCCACGAACATCCAACTCAGGCACTTCTGGATGCCTATTCTATGATAGAGCAAAAGGGTAGCCTTGCCGGACAAAAAGTAGCAATAATTGGAGACATTACACACTCAAGAGTGGCATTAAGCAATATTTATTGCCTGCAAAAATTAGGGGCTAAAGTAAGAGTCTGCGGTCCGCCGACATTGATACCTAAAGCTATTCAGTCCCTAGGTGTGGAGATCTCTTATGATATTGATGATACACTTCAATGGTGTGATATCGCGAATGTCCTGCGAATACAGCTGGAAAGGCAGGAGTTGAAATATTTCCCTTCTCTTAGAGAATATCACCAATATTTTGGTGTGACAAAGAAGAGATTGGAGCGATTGGATAAAGAAATTGTTATTATGCACCCGGGTCCCATCAATAGAGGAGTGGAAATCTCAAGCGATGTTGCCGATTCCGGTCAATCAATCATATTGCAACAAGTTGAAAATGGTGTGGCAGTCAGAATGGCTGTACTTTATTTACTGGCTTCACGTCGTCAGGCAAACTAAGTACCACTTTCATTCGTTACTCAAAAAAATATCTGAGCTATGTTGAAAAGTTGTTTTTACATTTTATTGGTTTTTTGTTCCATCTCTGCAAGTGCAGCAGATGCTTACGAGATCAAGGTTAAAATGAGCAATTATAAAGAAGAGATCTTGTATCTGGGATATCATTACGGTGACAAACAATATCTGAGAGATAGTGCGACTGTAAAGGATAAGGATGGATTCTTTGTATTCAAGGGGGATTCCTTATTAGACAAAGGAATTTACCTGATCGTTCTTGCCCCTGACAAAAAATATTTCCAGTTTATCATTGACGATAATACGCAGAAATTTGTCATAGAAGCAGATGCTGTTCAGCCAGATAAGGATATTAAATTCAGGACATCTGCCCAGAATACATTATTCTATGATTACATGCATTATCTCACGGATGCTAAAAAGCGCGCTGATGTTGTTAAAGCAGAAATAGATTCTACCAGCGAAACCAGTAAGACAGCAGGAGAGGAGCGGCTTAAAGTTATTAATAATGAGGTGAAAGAGTATCAAAATAATCTTGTCAAAAAGCATCCTGAATATTTACTTTCTTCTATTATTCAAAGCAATTTTGAATTAGAAATCCCAACTGACTTTACAGGAACGGAAGATGAAATAGCTTATAAAAGATTTTATTATCAAAGAGACCATTTCTTTGACAAGATGAATATGAAAGACGGGCGATTGATTCGAACGCCGGTAATGTTTCAGAAAGTGGATGCTTATGTCAATAAGTTTCACGCCATCGTACCTGATTCTTCTATCATTGCAGTGGAAAAAGTATTGACAATGCTCAAGGGTAACGAAGATGCATTCAAATTCTTCCTGGCTCATTTTTTGAATACTTACAGCAAATCCAAATATGTCGGAATGGACGCGGTGTATGTTTATCTGGTGGATAATTATTATTCCAAAGGATTTGCACCATGGGTAGAGGAAGAAAGCATGGGTAAAATTGTCAAAACTGCCAATACACTTCGCCCAATTCTACTCGGTAAGAAAGCTCCTGAGCTCCTCATGCAGGATAGAGAAGGTAAAAATATATCTCTTCACGGTCTTGAAGCAAAGATTACAGTCATGATTTTCTGGGCTCCTGATTGCGGACATTGTCAAAAATCTATGCCCGATGTTGACAAATTTGCAGCTGATTTTAAAGAAAGGGGAGTTAAAGTATTTTCTGTTTGCGGAAAATTGGGCGATACCGCTGAATGCTGGAAAATGGTGGATGACAAAGGCCTTCAGAACCTGATCAATGTAACCGACGGTAAGTACCGGACTCGGTTCAAGGAATTGTATGATGTTCAGGTTACTCCTAAAATTTACCTGCTTGACGCAGATAAAAAGATTATTTCCAAGAATATCGGCTCCGAACAGTTGCCTGAGATCGTAGATAGATTCCTAAAGGAAATGGAAACGTCTAAAATGTAATTTATGAGTATTTATCTGATCGAAGCAGCTGAAGTGTCCATTACGACACCAGCTTTGTTGTTTTCTGCAAGTGCATTCCTCTTACTTGCATTTACAAACAGGTACCTCACCATAGCCGCCAGAATCAGAAGTCTTTGTGAAGAGTATGACAAGAATCCTAAAGACAATTTACGATTGCAAATCATGATGCTGGATAAACGGGTTGATTTCCTGAGGTTCATGCAACTCATTATTATTGCCAGTTTCTTCACTGGTGTACTAAGTATGTTCCTTTTGTTCCTCAATCAGAATATTGCAGGAGTCATTGTTTTCGGAATCAGCTTGATGCTTCTGTGTGCATCTTTGCTTTTCACTATTTACGAGATTAATATCTCGTCCCGCGCACTTAAACTTCACATCAAAGAAAGTATCTATAATGAGTCGGTTGTAGGGGAAAGGGAGAAGTTAGTTTAAGAAGCTACAAGCTATAATCCGCAAAGTATCATCCACTTCTGGCATCTTGCCTCTAGCTGAACAGCCTAACAGCCGCTTTTTGCTTTTAGCCTTTAGCTTTTGGCGAGCAGCCGGGGAAAGAGCTTCGAGCCAAAAGCCAAGAGCTTCGAGTAAACAGCCGGTTAGATACTTTGAATTTTGAAGTATAGGAGCGAATAATTGCTTCTATACTTCAAAATTGCCCTGGCCATCACCTTTATGTTTTCAAAGCGAAGTTGCAGAAAATATAAAGACATCACCTTTTCATGGCTTGCACCATGAAAAGACATCACCTTTCAAGGCGTAGCCGCCGAAAGACATCACTCAGGCTAATCAGAAAGTCCGGTGCATGCTCTACTTACCCACTTTATATACTCCTCATTCGCATCCGCATTCCAATGCACAATGCAAGGAACATCGTAAGGATGAATCTCATTAACAGCCTGAATGAGCCGATCCTTTAGGAGGGAAGAAGACTTCAGAATGGCTACCCATTCCTGTTCCTCTACAATTTCTCCTTTCCAATGATACAAACTGTCAATAGGGTAAATGTTAGCACAAGCTATGAGACGTTTTTCCAAAAGGGTTCTGCTGATCTTTTGTGCTGTTTCTTTATCGGGATAGGTTGTGTAATAAACAAACAGATCTTTCATCAATCTGTGAATTTATAACCTACACCTCTGATAGAATGAAAATATCGGGGCTCCTTCGGGTTTGATTCGAAATATTTTCTGAATGACAGAATGAAATTATCTATGGTCCTGGTGGAAGGATATACATCATACCCCCAGACTGATTGCAGAATCTGATTTCTTGAAACTACTTCATTCTTTCTATCTGTCAATAATTTAAGAAGCATGGTTTCCTTTTTGGTAAGGTTGAAATCTCCCTGGATTCCTTTGGCTGAATAGGTTTGAAAGTTTATCCAGTGGTCGCCAAATTTATAGGAATCAACCTCAGTTGTCTCGACATTTCTCTGGCTGCGCTTTAGAAGATTTTGTACTCTCAATAGCAACTCCTCTAAGTTAAAAGGCTTTGTAAGGTAATCATCACCACCGCGTTTGAGTCCATTGATACGATCCATAGCAGTGTCTTTTGCAGTCAGGAATATAATGGGAACAGTAGTATCTGACAATCTGATCTGCTCACATACCTGGAATCCATTAATCTCGGGCAACATTACATCCAGGATTATCAGATCAAAATGTTGTTCGGTAAAATGTTTGATAGCTTTCCTGCCATCTGCTGCAGTAATGACCTCATAATTTTCAAGTTCCAGATTTAGTTTTACAACATCTCTGATATTATCTTCATCCTCAACTAGTAATATTCTCATATTAAATGTTATACTTTAGGTAATGAAACGATGAACTTTGATCCAATTGGTATTCTGTCCTCGATCTTTATTTTTCCTTTGTGAGCATCCACAATTCCTTTCACTATATATAATCCCAAACCGGTACCTTTTGTTGAGCGGGTATCCTCAGATCCGATCCGGTAAAATTTCATAAAAACGCTTTCTTTTTCTTTATCCGGAATACCGATTCCATTATCTGATACGGACAAATTAATGAATTGCTCATTTTGAACAAGGCCGATTTCGATGTTCTTCTGATCCTGCTGGCTGTATTTAATTGCATTTTCAAGCAAATTGATAAGTACGATATGCATCGCACCCGGTTCAATTGAAGCCAGGTACTCTTTTTCCGCATTAAATATAATATTGACCGAAGGATGTCTATCGCTAATTTCATGTATGACATTATCAATTAATTCATTCAGATTGTGTGGCTCCAATGAAATTTCATAAGCATCTTCAATTCTGGCTGCCATAAGGAGATTAGTGACCAGAGTGTTTAAGCGTTCAGTGTCCTGTAGTGCGTTGTGAGTCAATTGGCTTGTTTGCTCTTCGCTCAATGTTCGTTTTTTGAATGTTTCCAGCACAAGTTTTATTCCGGCGATCGGGGACTTTAGTTCATGCGTAATACTCAGGAGGAAGTTTCTTTGCTGACCTGCTACGTTTATTTCCTTTCACAAAGCCCCTGTTCATTAACCAGATACCAATGACAAGCGACAAAATAAAGAGTGAAGCCTCACCGAGGATCATCCATTCCTGTCTTGTATACTTTTGATTTAACTCCTGGTAAGAAGTACTTTGTTGAAAAGTACTTTCATTTGTATATAATCCCTCAGCGACCATTCCTATTCTCAGCAACTCAGCTTTTGCTTCGAACGCATCTTTATTCTTAGTATAAAGCAGTACCGCCCACCAGGCAAATGCCATCAGCAAATAGGCAATGATGAAGATTGTAAGTAATCTGATCTTTCGACCGGCAGTAATCATAATTTATACATTGAAAATAAAATCCAGCCCTTCGGAGATAATTTGAGCTGCTTTTTCCAAATCCCCTGATGTATGAGCAGCTGAAACAAAACCAACTTCATATCCTGATGGTCCGAAATACACGCCATTGTCTAATAAATGGCGATGTAATTGTTTAAAATACTTCATAGAATCAGGGTCAATTTGCTCGGCCTGAAAAATTCTATCTGTGGAAAATGCAATCCAAAAAATTGAATCAATCTGTACGAGATGAACAGGGTATTGCTTTGATTGAATATGGGCAGAAATTTCACTGCAAAATTGTATGGTTTTGTCTTCCAGTGATTCATAGAATCCAGGTTGCAAAAGTTGAGTCAAAGTAGCTATTCCAGCGGACATGGCAACGGGATTTCCTGACAATGTTCCCGCCTGATATACCGGGCCATCCGGGGATATATAGCTCATTATTTCAGCACTTCCACCATATGCGCCCACGGGTAAGCCACCTCCTACGATTTTGCCAAAAGTAATGATGTCAGGTCTCACTTCATATTTTTCAGCTGCTCCACCAAATCCCGCTCTGAAACCGGAAATAACTTCATCAAAAATCAACACACAGCCATATTCATCACACTTGGTTCTGAGATATTGAAGGAAGGATTTATTCTGGACTAACAAGCCATTATTTGCAGGAATCGGTTCAATAATGATAGCTGCTATTTGATTTTCATACTGCTGCAATACAGCTTCCAGTGCAAATGGCTCATTGAGCGGCAGTACAATGGTCTCTGCAGCAAATGACTCAGGTATTCCGGCTGATGTAGAGATTCCGAAAGTTACAAGTCCCGAACCGGCTTTTACTAATAAACTGTCAACATGTCCGTGATAACAACCTTCAAATTTGATGATTTTATTTCTGCCTGTAGCTCCTCTTGCCAATCGCAATGCAGACATTACAGCCTCAGTCCCAGAAGAAACAAATCTGATTTTTTCCAGGACCGGGTGATTATCAACAATTAAAGAAGCCAGTTCATTTTCAAGTCGGGTAGGAGCACCAAAAGATGTTCCACTCTGAATAGTTTCTGTAATTGCTTGTATCACATTTGGGTTTGCATGGCCAAGTATAAGTGGCCCCATGACCCACAGGAAATCAATGAATTCATTATCATCCTCGTCCCAAATATGAGATCCTCTGCCTTTTTTAATAAATAAGGGAGTTCCTTCCACTGATCGGAATGCACGAACAGGGGAGTTGACACCTCCGGGAAAGTATTTTTTTGCAATTTCAAAAAGATGGGCTGATGTATCTCTATTGATAGACATGGTCTTTTTTTACAAAGGTAAATATTTGAAAATGGAAATCGTTGTATGGATTGAGTCATATAAGTATCAGAAAAAATTTCATCCATTCATAGCTTGAATAATTGAAAACTTTTGCCTCTCTTCGGAAAATATTGTCTTAAGTATTCCTGGCTATTCGTTCATAAACATTCCTGTCCCTTCGCGTAATGCGTGGATAGCTTAAAATATTTCTTCATGTATAATAATTTTAACAGAAATACCCTGATACGCAAGTGTTATACAATGGTTTAAAAGCATATTACTAGATTTGACCCATTAAATATTCATCAATATGTCAGAAGGAATTTATCTGCACGGATATAGTGAATGGGAGCAAGAGCGACTACTTCAGCAAAATGATATTCTTTCAAAATACATTTATCAAAAAATCGATCTTACCGGAAAGAAAAGAGTTCTCGAAGTTGGTTGCGGAGTAGGAGCACAGATGATTTATATGCTCAACAAATATCCGGATCTGCATATCACCGGACTGGAACTGGAAGAGAAGCAACTCGAAAAAGCAACAGAAAATCTCATGAATTCAGGGATTCCGAAAGAAAGATATTCTTTGATTCAGGGGAATGCAACACAAACCGGGTGGGAAACACATCAGGACTTTGATACAGTTGTAATGATCTGGGTACTGGAACATATCCCGGATTGTGAGCAAGTATTAAGAGAATTGAAACGAATTCTTAGGTCTGATACTGAACTCTGGATCACGGAAGTATATCATCAGGGCTTCGCAACTTATCCTGCAATGCCAGCTATACTTGATTTCTGGCAAAAAATGATTCTATTTCAAAGTCAATCAGGCGGAGATGCAAACATTGGATTAAGACTTGGTCAATTGTTGCATTCTACAGGAATACATACTGAATGGGTGACTCCTTTCCCAATGTTTTTTGATGCAAGGAATCCGGTGGCAAGAAATGAAATGTTCTTGTACTGGAAGGATCTCATGTATTCATCTATTGATTCTATGGAGCAAAATGGTTATGGTGTCAAAGTTCAATGGAATCAAGTCGAAATTGAATTAAATCAATTATTAGAGGATACTAATTCTGTTTTTTACTATTCTTTTATACAAGCAAAAGCTATAATTTGAGTGTTGTGTCAACTAAAAAGTGATCAACTGCGTACCTGTATGAAAATAGCTAAAATGGCACATAAAAATTTAAATCAATATCTGATATTAAAAATCATGGTATTGTGTGGCTGTATCCTGGTATTTTCATTCTGTAGTAAAGCCGAAATGGATAAAATAAATCCAATACCCATCGATACAGCTGATTCTACTCAAGGTTTAAGATATCTTGCATTGGGAGACTCTTACACAATAGGTGAAGATGTTGCAGAAACTGAGAGTTACCCCTTCCAGTTGTTTGATAAGTTAAAGCAATCCGGTATTCCGGTAAATATGCATAAGATCATTGCCCGAACAGGTTGGACAACTGCTGATCTTAAGAATGGAATCACACAGGAAAAAGTAGATAGCAACTGGCATTTGGTGTCCTTATTGATTGGTGTCAACAATCAATATCGGGGTCAACCCATTAGCAGGTTTGAAACTGAATTCAGAGAATTACTGGAATGGGCAATTGCGCTGGCTGATGGCAAACCTGAACGAGTATTTGTGGTTTCCATACCTGATTATGGCGTGACGCCATTTGGTATCAATTCCGGTAAAGGTCCACTGATTTCGATGGAACTTGATAATTATAATTCTATCAAAGAAAATATAGCCGGGGAATACAATGTTGCATTCTATTACATTACTGATATCTCCAGACAGGCAGAGAATGATCCAAGCTTATTGGCTCCTGATAAATTACATCCTTCCGGTAAAATGTATAAGTTATGGTTAGATAGGTTTTTTGCGGATGTGTTGAAAATGGTGGAGTAGGTGCTACATGATAGTCTTATTTTTCCCTTGACTTCAGACATAGATTTCCCAATTTATATAGAATTCTTGCACCTACATTGCCATCCCATTCATGCGGAATACCAGCGACTTCGCAAAGGTCAAATCCAATGATAGTTTTGCCCTTTTCAACAATTTTTTCCAGGAGATAGCATGCCTCATTGAAATCCAATCCACCTGGTACAGGAGTACCGGTATTTGGACAATATCGGGGATCCAATCCATCAATATCAACGCTAATGGCTACTTGCTGTGGGAGCTTGTCCACAATTTCATCACAAAGTGCATCAAAGCTCAGGTCTTTAAAAATTCGTGCACGGATGTTTCTATCGTAATAAACTTCTACACGGGGAAATAAGCTATCTGCCAATTCTTTTTCCGCCTGACAATAGTCTCTGATTCCTACCTGGACAAGCTTTGTGAGATTTGTAATGGCCAAAGCATTGTAAAATATAGATGCATGAGAATATTTGAAACCCTCATATGCTTCTCTTAGGTCCATATGTGCATCCAGCACCAATAGTCCAAACTCTCCATAATAATTGGCCAAAGCCTGATAATATCCCAGTGGTGTGCTATGATCTCCTCCGACATGACCGACAATTTTATGGTTTTCAAGACGCTCAGTGGTTCGCTGACAAACATATTCATTCATATATCCGCTGGCTTCATTTACTTTCTCCAATGTCTTTTGCAATTTAGAGGGAAGTTTTTTATCTGGTTCATTTTCAAGAAAGTCAATATATTTTTTAACCTTTTTACGCAATTGTTTGCTAAGAGATTTCCATTTTTCATTAGGGGCTTCAAAAAAGTAGCCGCGTTTCCATGCCTCAGAATAGGAGGGATCAAGTAAATCTAACTGGTAAGAGGCATCCAACATATTTTCCGGACCACTGGATGTGCCATCCGAGTATGAAACAGTAACGTCCCAGGGCATAGGCTGTAAATAACATCGGCCTCCTCTTCAGTAAAGGGAAGGCCGATAAAATTTCCATTTCTAACCCCGACTCCATTTGGGTCGAATTGATCTATCTTTTCCTGTTTGCTGGCCATTTCAGTTTCTATTTATTGGCGAAAATGCAAAAATGGGCAGCATTAACAGCATTATTCTTCCAGAAATTCTTTTTGAAGGAACGTAATGGTTTTGTTGAACGCATCTTCGGTGATAGTCACATCATGCTTAGGATTACTAGGATTTGCAAATGCATGATCAGCATCGTACTGATGAATCTCTACTTGCTTCCCTTTTGCCTTCAACGCAGCTTCAAATTCTGAAACTATTTGAGGAGTAATCCACTTGTCTTTTTTAGCAAATATTCCTAAAACAGGTGCTTTTAATGAATCCAGTTTGGATGTGTCCTTCTCAGGCATTCCATAATAAATAACGCATGCCTTAGATCTTTCTCCAGCCATAATACTGGCTTGTAATGACCAGGAACCTCCAAAGCACCATCCCAGTGTGGCATATTTAGCTTCTTCACCTCCTAGTTTAAAAGCGCCTTTGATGATGGTTGTCAAACGTTCATCTGTTGCATTGGCCGTCAACTTAGCAGCAGCTTCAGCATCGGTTGCTTTTTTGTAATCAAATAAATCCACTGCGAGTACATGCGCTTTACCACCTAAAGCTTCAAATAGTTTATCGCTTTCTCTTTTAATATTATCATTTAATCCCCACCACTCATGAAATACCAGCAATATTTTGTCTGTTGGTTCTGTGGCAGTTATAAAATATCCATAAGCTTGTTTTTCATCATCTGTAGCTATCCCGATCAATTTTCCTTTAGGCTCCAACAATGTATCCATCCTGGGAGACATATGAGCACTCCTAAACTCCTGATCAGAACCAAGTGCCGCAAAACTAGCGGTTGCACTTGCCTGACAGCAAGACGCTCCAGTCTGAGCCTGAGTAAATAAATGTGCAAAAACAAACACTAAAATTACAAATGGTTTAAACATACGACTGAGTTTGATTGTGTATAAATACTGTGCAAAAAAGGTATAATGTATTAAAAACACAAATTGTTCAAGGAATAAAATCATAGAACCCTGAAATCTGATACCTACAATACATACGATTCTTTATTTATTTAGGGTACTACAGTTCTTTTATATCCAGCTCCATAATATCCAATGGTAGCAAGTAGTTCTGGCTGGATTATCTCAGCTTAATTAAGAATCAACTTGTGTCTCTAATGGCAGTTCCAAAATTAAGTAAGCATTATTATTTAAATCAAACCCGCTCCATCATCCTCTTTTATTTACCTTTGGGCGGATTAAAAAATGAAATAAACTATGTCAAGATTATTAATAATAGGAGCAGGAGGTGTAGGCCGGGTTGTAGTCTACAAATGTGCTATGAATCGTCATGTATTTAAAGATATCATGCTGGCAAGCCGTACAAAGTCAAAATGTGATCAGATTGCTGCGGATGTTTTGAAACAGGTTGGAGGCGAACCAATCGAAACTGCAGCCATAGATGCTGATGATGTGCCGGCATTAGTTTACTTAATTAAAGAATATAAACCACAATTGGTTTTGAATGTAGCCTTACCTTATCAGGATCTTACAATTATGGATGCGTGCCTTGCTACCGGAGTGCATTATATGGATACAGCTAATTATGAACCCAAGGATGAGGCGAAATTTGAATATTCATGGCAATGGGCATATCAGGATCGATTCAAGGATGCAGGTTTGATGGCATTATTGGGCTGTGGATTTGATCCCGGTGTTACGTCGGTTTATACTGCATATGCTGCAAAGCACTATTTTGATGAAATTCATTATCTCGATATTGTTGACTGCAACGCAGGTGATCATGGTAAGGCATTTGCAACCAATTTCAATCCGGAAATCAATATTCGTGAGATTACTCAAAAAGGCAAATATTATGAAAATGGAGAGTGGATTGAGGTAGAACCGCATTCCATCATGAAGCCTCTAAACTATCCTGATATTGGACCTAAAAACTCATATCTTATTTTCCACGAAGAGCTTGAATCTCTGGTAAAGAACTTTCCATCTTTGAAACGAGCAAGATTTTGGATGACATTTGGAGATGAATATCTGACTCATCTCAGAGTGATTCAGAATATCGGTATGTCAAGGATTGACCCGGTTTTGTACAAAGGAGTGGAAGTGATTCCACTTGAGTTCCTAAAGTATGTTTTGCCTGATCCGGGAAGTCTGGGTGAGAATTACACCGGCCAAACATCCATTGGATGCCGCATTAGAGGAATCAAGGATGGTAAAGAAAAGACTTACTATGTTTGGAACAACTGTAAACATCAGGATGCATATGACGAAACAGGTGCGCAGGGAGTTTCCTACACAACAGGTGTCCCTGCAATGATTGGAGCAAAGCTAATCCTGAACGGTACCTGGAAGGGAACAGGAGTTTTCAATGTAGAACAATTAGATCCCGATCCGTTCATGAAAGAATTAAATGAACAAGGTCTGCCATGGCATGAAGCATTTGATGTAGATCTTGAATTGTAGACTTTAAATTCATTGATTTAGAACACTTTATGATTCCATACGATAGTTTTCCTTCTCCGGCTTATATTCTGGATGAGTCTTTATTGCTGCGCAACCTGGAGTTGATTCAATCTGTTAAGAATAGGGCAGGAGTGCATATTATTCTTGCATTGAAGGGATTTGCCATGTGGAGTGTATTCCCGTTGGTCCGGCAATATTTAGATGGAGCTACTGCAAGTTCTTTGTATGAAGCTCAATTAATCAATGATTATATGCCGGATACAAAAGCGCATACTTATTGTGCGGCATTTATCCCTTCAGAATTTGAGTCTTATTTAGCTCTTTCCAGCCATATTACTTTCAATTCGATCTCAGAATACGAACGATACAAGCATTACATCCCACAATATCCTGAAGTCTCCTTTGGAATAAGGGTAAATCCGGGTTACTCAGATGTAGGGACTGATCTTTATAATCCTTGTACGCCGGGTAGTAGATTAGGTACACCTGCTAATCATTTTGGGAATTCATGGCCTGCAGGCTTGGAAGGGCTTCACTTTCACGCACTTTGTGAGAATGATTCATACTCGCTGGAAAGAGTTCTGGCATCACTTGAAGAAAGATTTAGTAAATACCTTCATCAATTGAAATGGATCAATATGGGTGGAGGACATCTCATGACCCGTGAAGGATATGACATTGAACATTTGATTCAATTGCTTCAGAAATTTAAAGAAAAATATCAAGTCGAAATAATCCTTGAGCCGGGAAGTGCTGTTGCCTGGCAAACCGGAGATCTCCTTTCAACAGTTTTAGATATTGTGGATAATGAGGGCACCTCTACGGCTATGCTTGATGTATCATTTACTGCCCACATGCCTGACACACTTGAAATGCCTTACAAACCAACAATCGATGGAGCAACTGATCCTGTTAAAGGAAGCCCAACCTACAGAATGGGGGGCATGAGTTGTTTGTCTGGCGACTTTATGGGAGATTACAGTTTTGAAAATGAATTAAAACCAGGAGACAGGCTGGTATTGAAGGACATGATTCATTATACCATGGTCAAAACCACTATGTTCAATGGAGTTGGACATCCTGCGATTGCTATATATACAAAGGATAAAGAGTGTAAAGTGATTCGGGAATTTTCCTACGAAGATTACAGAGATCGATTATCCTGAATATGAATACATGGCAGGAGTGGGAACAAGTGAACAAAGTAAGATTGAATGAAAAATTTCAGACGTCTGAATCGCAGGGATTAATACGAATTCTGAAAGAAGATTTCACAATCAAAGGACCTGATCTCAGTGAATCAGAGTTCCTTCGTCTCAATGATGCTGTGGACCGGCTCCTTTTGAATGAACCAGCTCAATATATTACGGGTAAAGCATTTTTCTATGATATATTCTTGCATGTAAATCCATCTGTACTGATTCCGCGGCCGGAAACAGAAGAATTAGTTGAATTAGTATTAAATTCTCCCTATCGAGGTAAACCACTGCGGATTCTGGATATTGGCACCGGGAGCGCTTGCATTCCGATTGTGATTAAACGAAAATGGCCTGAAGTTCAGGTTGTAGCTTGCGACGTCAGCAAAGAAGCGCTGGAAACCGCCAGAAAGAATGCAGATCTGCACCGAGTAGATATTCAGTTTCTTCCATGTAATTTCCTTGATGAGCAGGACAGGAGAAGAATTTTGTCTCAAAAATGGGACATAATCATTAGCAACCCACCATACATTCCCCTTCAGGAAAAATCCAAAATGGGATTAAATGTGATTGCATACGAACCACACCTGGCACTTTTTACAACAGATAATGAAGGGCTTACGTTTTACAAAGCCATTGCGGAATATGCTGTAAATCATCTTGAAGCAACAGGTTCTATTTATTTGGAAATGAATGAGTTCCATGCGAATAAAATTCAGGAATTGTTCTATTCAAAAGGGATGAATTCTAATATTTTGAATGATTTGTCAGTAAACCCAGGATTTTGCATGTAGAGAAGCCATAACGATGCAGATGTCCATATAAGCTAGTCCTCACCGGCGGCGATTTTTTTCTGCTGCTTCGCCTTGAAAGGTGATGGTTGGCGCAATTTTATAATAGAGATGCGAATACTCGTGTCTCTAATACAAAATTCAAAGTTTCTATCAGTCTGTTTTCCCGAAGCTCATGGCTCCTAGCTAGATGCTTTCTTTTTTCGGCTGTTTGCCAACAGCTAAAAGCCAATAGCCAATAGCCAGCAAGGGCTGTATGCTTGATGCTTGAGGCTTGCGTCTTGCAACTTCTTCCCGGCTGTTCCGATTTACTAATTAACCAAATAACCGATTACCATTACCCGCCCGCCAGCTTCGTATTCTTATATCCCTGAGCAATCAACCATTTCATGACTTTATCACGATGATTACCCTGAAGTATTATTTCATGGTCCTTAGCTGAGCCGCCTACACCACATGATTTTTTAAGCGTATTAGCCATGTCAACCAATGAATTTTCTTTCAGAGTCAAGCCTTTGATTACGGTTGCTTCCCGATTTCCTTTCAATCTTTGAAGGTGAATCCTGACTATATCCTTATTTTCTGCAGAAGATTTATCAGCAGTGGTTGATTCTTCCTTTTGAGGCTCTGCAGGACCGAGACCAAATACTGATCTCAAATCCTGTAAATCATTCAGAGGAGTTTGTTTCTTCATATTTCATTAATTGGGGCAAAAATAAAGGAAAGCAGTTATAGAACTTGATTATTTATTCAAATTGGGTATTATAATTTAGCTTGTCTGAGAACGGACCTCATTATGGGCTGCCAGTACTTTTTATAATCTAAAGATTATCAATATATTAAATTGCTAATAATATAAGATTAACGAAATATTAATTGAAGCCGGTTTCATATGAAGAAAAATGTATTACTTTTGCACCCGGTGAGAGGCATACGACCAGCTCCTGCTGAACCCTCCCAGGTCTGAAAGGAAGCAAGAGTAGGTGGTTGAGCGGTGTGATATGTTCTCTCACTTTTTTAATTTAGTCTGAAGGACACACCAAGTTTGAAGTGAATTTTTCAGCAACAACCATTCGATTAAACCTATAAATCCCCACCGCATGCTATTCTTTCTGGACACAGCCAATCTTGATCAAATCAGAGAGGCCAAATCTCTCGGTATTTTGGACGGAGTTACTACCAACCCTTCATTGATGGCCAAAGAAGGAATCGTAGGAGAACAGAAGGTATACGAGCACTATAAAAACATATGCGAGATCGCAGAAGGTCCTGTAAGCGCTGAGGTAATCAGTACCGATTATGAAGGTATAATCCGGGAAGGTAAAATATTATCCGAGATCGATGAAAATATCGTCGTGAAAGTGCCGATGATCAGAGATGGCATCAAAGCTTTAAGATGGTTTTCAAATCAGGAAATTTCTACCAATTGTACATTGGTGTTTTCTGCGGGTCAGGCAATACTTGCTGCAAAAGCAGGCGCCACTTATGTTTCTCCTTTTATCGGTAGAATTGATGATATTTCATGGAATGGGGTAGAGCTGATTCGTCAGATAGCTAATATTTATGCCATCCAGGGATTTGACACTATGATTTTGGCTGCCTCTATTCGTACTCCATTACATATAGTGGATTGTGCTGAAGCTGGAGCGGATGTTGTCACCTGTCCATTGAATTCAATTCTTGGATTATTGAAACATCCTTTGACAGATATCGGTTTGGAGCAGTTTCTTTCTGATCACAGAAAACTAAACAGCTAATTTCCAAGAAATCATTTTGCTTTCAAGTTATTATTGAGAGCTATTCATTGAACTATATCAGCCTCAACATTCATGTCCGACGCCTATAAATACAATCAAAGAGGAGTCTCCGCAGACAAGAATGAAGTACACAATGCTATTGCAGGCATGGATAAGGGTTTGTATCCTAATGCTTTTTGCAAAATCTTACCTGATATTGCCGGTAATGATGAAGCATACTGCAATATCATGCATGCTGATACTGCCGGTACAAAGCCCAGTCTGGCTTACATGTATTGGAAAACCACCGGAGATTTATCCGTATGGAAAGGAATAGTACAGGATGCACTTGTCATGAATCTCGATGATATGGCATGTGTTGGTTGCACAGACAATATTATAATATCATCAACAATTGCCAGGAATAAACATCTGATTGACGCAGATGTAATTACGGCTTTGATCCGGTCCTGCAATGAGTTTATTGAGGAGATGAGAGAATATGGTATTCATATTCATCACGCCGGAGGAGAAACTGCGGATGTCGGCGATATCATGCGGACTCTGGATGTTGGTTTTACTGCTTTTGCCAGGATGAAGAAAGCAGACTTAATTATTAATAATATCCAGCCGGGAGATGTGATTGTTGGATTGGCATCTTATGGCCAAACAACCTATGAACATTCTTACAATGGAGGAATGGGTTCTAATGGCCTTACTTCAGCAAGACATGATGTTTTTGATCATCAATATGCGAGTGAATTCCCGGAAAGCTTCAATCCTGCCATTGATAGATCGGTAGTTTTTTCCGGCTCCAAAAAGTTAGAAGATTTGGTTGAGATTCCTGGATACGGTAGCATCACTGCTGGTAAACTGGTTTTGTCGCCTACAAGAACTTATCTCCCTGTCCTCAAAGAAATCCTGAGTTTATACAAATCAACAATAAATGGTATGATTCACTGCACGGGAGGGGGGCAAACTAAAGTGAAGAAATTCGTACAAAACAGGCATATTATAAAAGACAATTTATTGCCAGTCCCACCTTTATTTCAGCTGATCCAGTCCGAGAGTAATACCTCCTGGAAAGAAATGTATCAGGTTTTCAATATGGGACATCGGATGGAGATTTATACGGATCAGGCAACTGCATCTGCAATATTGGATATTGCTTCAAATTTCAATCTCGATGCAGCTGTAATTGGTCATGTTGAGAGCCATCAAAATGAGCAAGTCACACTAGTGACACCCCATGGGAGTTTTGAGTATTGAAAATGACGATATGATAAACCTTGGAAAGTAATTACAAATTGCCACGAACGTAGCTCACATCATCGTCAATTTGCTTCATGATTTCAATAAATGTCTGTTCAAACTTTTCCTGTGAGCTCTTGATTCTTGATTCTGCATCTGCAATATCTTTATCAGTATTATCCACTTTTTCCTTGAATTGTAGTATTTCTGCCTGCAACTTCTTTATTTGTTCTTCATGGCTCAGGATTTTAGCCTGCAATTTTTGAGCTTCAGACTTTCTGGTCTCAATTCTGTCAGTGATTTGTTTGCTTAATGCCTGATCAAACTGCGCTTTCTCCTGGAGAAGCACTTTTTGATAGGAAGCTGCAGTATCCAATAATTTATCACGTGTGAGGCCTACAGTAGCTGCTGTTGTAAATGCAGATTTGACAGCAGTATCGAAGTCAATATTCATTGAAACAAGTGTAGAAACAGATTGCTTGAATTCAAGATAATCAAAACCGGGTTGATTACTTCTTTCCAATGCTTTAATTAAGAATATAAAGCTTTTCTCGTCTGATTCTGGCGTTCTTAAGAATATGTTTTCGAAACCGGGGCTCATAATTTTGTATTTAAGAGGGCAAATATAATTTCAATTTTGACAATGGCCTTGATTAATCATCTCTAATTGGATTTAGGGTACAACGAGACCGCATCGTATATTGTTTTGCCTCTGGGCTAAAGCAAATTATTTGCTTTCTGATTTTGATTCCATGCCATGCTGTTCTACCATCCAATCACGAATTTTCATTTCCGCATAGGTATGCTCCTGGCCTTTCACTACAAAGCCTGTATGACCTCCCAAATATTGCAAATCAAGATGAATATGTTCCATTTGTTCTGCTAAAGCTATTGGATGACATTCTGGACCTAAAATGGGATCATTCTGTGCCTGAATAAGTAGTAAGGGTCTTTCAACTTTATCCAGGAAATTTATAGCAGATGAACCGTCATAAAACGCTTCTTCATCTTCATAACCATTCATAGGTGCCGAAAAATAACTGTCAAAATCTCTCCATGTCTTCACTTGTTGCAGCAGGCTTGCATCTATCAGGTCTGGAAATTGTGCCGATTTGAGCCTGATTTTATATTCCAATCGTTTAAAAAACCTCCTTCCATAAAACTTGCCAGGCCACTTTTCGAGCCTTAAAATGCTGGATCTCAAGTCCATGGGTGTAGAAACAGCAGCTATACTATTAAGTAACTCTTTGCCAGGATGCTTTGCTAATGCAGCATATTTTATTGAAATATTACCTCCCATGCTGTATCCAATCAAACTGTAGGATAAATATGCTTTGTTTTTTAATGCATGAACAATGACCTCCCGGATATCATGTATATCTCCATGATGATAAAGTTTAGGAGTCTTGTTCATCTCACCACTGCATGATCTGCAGTTCCATGCCAGAACGTCAAATCCTGCTGCTTGCAGTAATTTTGCAGTTCCTGTGATATAATGTCTTTGACTATGACCTTCCAGGCCATGAGTCAATATAATCAGATGGGCACTGTCTTGCTTAATCCAATCCAGATCAAGAAAATCACCATCCTGTAAGGTAATCCGTTCCCGTTTATACTCTACACCTGAGATTTTGCGAAACATGCTGGGTACTATCGTCTGCAGATGGCCATTAGCCTGACCGGAGGGAGGAATGAACGATTGTCTGGTATATACGGGCATGCTTTTTAAATTGTAAAATCCTTGTTAAAATGATTTACATCTAATTTAGTTGTGTCTCTGCTTATTTTATACAAAATCAACATCCTGATCATAAGCGTATCTCATCAGATACAGCATTGCCTTTTCTATATTAAATCCTTCATAAATAACTTTATAGAGCATATTCATGATTGGAAGACTCAATTGAAAATTTTTGGCCAGTTGTTGGACGATTTTTAAAGTTCTTACACCTTCCACCAGCTCTGGCATACTTGAATTGATTTGATCCATAGTTTCACCCTTTGCGAGCCTGACACCAAATGAATAGTTTCGGCTGTTTTCGCTGGTAGCAGTAGCGATCAAGTCTCCAATGCCGGCAGTACCAAGAAAAGATCTTGCAGTAGCACCCATAGCCTGGCCCAGATATATCATTTCTCTCAGACCCCTGGTAATTAACATTGCCTGAATGTTTTTGCCCATACTGAGTCCTCCCAGAATTCCGGAACCCAGAGCAATAATATTTTTCAATGCTCCTGCTAATTCTGCACCAATTAAATCTGTACTACCAAAAACTGCAAATTTAGGAGAATCCAGCGCCAATCTTCCTGCCTCTCTGACCTCATCAAATCTACTGGCAATCACAGCTGCAGCGGGCTGACCATCAAGTATTTCTTTGGATAAATTGGGCCCCGATACACATCCAATACGCAGCACACAGCTTTCTTCGAGGATAATTTCACTCATGGTGCGAACATTCTCCCGACTGAGTCTGGCATCTGTCAAATCTTCTTCTGAAACCCCATGTAATCCAAACCCCTTTGTGGCATGAATCAAAATATGTTCCGGTCTAAGATATGGAGCAAATGATTGCATCATTCCTGTAAAACTTTTGGAAGGTACCACCGGAAATATGAGAGTGCATTTTTCAGTAAACTCTGCAATGTCAGAGGTAGCACTTACATGCCCGGGGAATTGAACATTTTGCCAGAAATGAGTATTATTTATTTTCTTAACAGTTTCCTCTTGTCTTGAATACATCAATACCTTTGAATTGGCAGACACCAGAAAAGCTATGGTCGATCCAAAACTCCCCGCTCCAATCACTCCAACCGGTCTGGATATAAGGTCTTTAATTGAACTCATGTAAATTTTCGAATCGCGCTGATTAGTTTTTTGTGATGTACACTGCCTTGATGTACGATTAAAATATTTTGTATGGGTATACTAAGATACCTCAATTTTGAACCATATTTAAACAATACCATCAATCCATGGCATTTCCGGTGTAATTGGAGGGCTGCAGTTTTTTCAATTCAATCCTGATTTCTTCAGATACTTCTAATTTATCAATAAAAGAATGCAATACTTCCTGATTGACCGTAGAATTGCCCCTGGTAAGTTCTTTTAATAATTCATAAGGCTGATCAAAACCTTCCCGTCTGAGAATACTTTGGATACCCTCTGCAAGTATAATCCAGTTTTGATCCAGGTCACTTTGAATCTTATTCTCATTCAATTCTAGTTTGTTGATTCCCTTAATAATTGACTTAAGTGCGATCATTCCATATCCAAAAGGCATTCCAACATTTCTGAGTACTGTGCTGTCAGTTAGATCCCTCTGAAGTCTGGATACTGGAAGTTTTTCCGCAAGATGACCTAAGAATGCATTTGCAATTCCTAAATTGCCTTCAGCATTTTCAAAATCAATTGGATTTACCTTATGGGGCATTGCTGAAGATCCGATCTCCCCCTTCACAACCTTTTGTTTAAAGTATTCCATGGAAACATATGTCCAGATATCTCTGCAGAAATCCAGCAGAATAGTATTAATTCTGCTCATTGCATGAAACAGCGCTGCCAACTGGTCATAGTGTTCGATCTGTGTTGTAGTTTGAGTTCTAATTATACCAAGGATGTTGCCCAGGAAGTTATTTGCAAATGAAACCCAATCAATATGTGGATATGCAGCTATGTGAGCATTGAAATTTCCTGTTGCTCCTCCGAATTTACCATGGATGGGCACACTTTTCACTGAAATCAACTGTGTCTCCAACCTATCAGCGTATACACGAATCTCCTTACCCAGACCGGTAGGAGAGGCGGGCTGCCCATGAGTTCTCGCAAGCATAGGGATTTCTTTCCACTGATCTGCAAGGTCATATAAAGTTAGTATCAATTGTTCGACTGCCGGGAAATAAACACTATCCAAAGCCTCTTTAATAGAAATAGGAATGGCTGTGTTGTTGATATCCTGAGAAGTAAGACCAAAATGAATGAATTCCTTGAATGTATCCAATTGCATGTCATCCAGCTTCTCCTTTATAAAGTATTCGACTGCTTTTACATCGTGATTTGTTACTTTTTCAATTGATTTTATTTTCTCTGCATCCTCCAGCGTAAAGTCACTATAAATGCTTCTGAGCATTTCCTTTTTATCAGGATCAAAATGAGACAACTGAGGTAATGGCAACTCTATCAACGCAATAAAATATTCAACTTCGACCAAAACACGATATTGGATCAATGCATATTCTGAAAAATAAGCAGCTAAAGCACTGGATTGACTGGAATAGCGGCCGTCTATGGGAGAAATAGCTTTTAACATTTTCAGATTGTTAATGGTTTTTACCTTTCCTGAAGGGTTTCCTGTTTCCTCTTGAGGTAATAATAAGTCTCTGTTTGTGAACGAATAACCAAATAAGAAAGGTTCTTTTTATATTCATTTGACCAGGAGTGATCTACTATACGTGCCTTCACATTATCATTAAGCTGCAAATTCAATACCTCCAGAATTTCTTTTTTAAATGTAGGGCTGTAAATAGGAAATGCTGTTTCAATTCTATGGCTCAAATTTCTGCTCATCCAATCTGCACTTGATAGATAGATATGTTCTTTTCCATTGTCCAGAAAATAAAACGCTCTGGCATGTTCTAAAAACCTGTCAACAATACTGACACACTCAATGTTTTCGCTAAATCCTTTGACCCCGGGGACCAAACAGCAAATCCCACGTATTATCAGTTTGATTTCAACATTTGCCTGAGAGGCCCGGTAAAGCCATTGAATCATTTCCTCATCCTGAAGGCTATTCATTTTGAGGATAATTTTCGCCGGTTTTCCAGTTCTGGCATGCTCCATTTCTCTTTGTATCAATTCAATTAACTTCTCACGTAGATTGAATTGACCAACCAGAAGATGCTGAAAATCAAACTTTAATAACTTTCCGGTTTCTAAAAATGAAAACACTCCTGCTATTTCCTGCGTAAGTCGAAGATCGGTTGTAAACAAGCCGAAATCTGAGTAAATCTTTGCTGTATCCTCATTAAAATTACCGGTACTCAGATATCCATAAAACTTAGGAACATCAGATTCAATTCTGCGGATTAAAGCTAATTTCGAATGTACCTTCAACCCCGGAAAACTATAATGAACCCTCACACCGGCTTTCTGTAGCTTTTCTCCCCATTTAAGGTTGGCTTCTTCATCAAATCTTGCTTTCACCTCTATGAAAACAGATACATTTTTTCCTGCTTCGACAGCCTCAATCAATGCATCCATGATCCGGGAATTTTTAGCTACCCGGTATTGGATGAGTTTAATATGGGTAACAAACTGATCTTTGGCAGCTTCTTCAAAAAATCTAATCACAGATTCATAACTCTGAAACGGAAATGTCAATAAATGTTCTTTCTCCGCAAGCTCTGCAAAATAGTCTTTGACAAATTCAAGTATATTATGCCTCAAGGGAGGTAATGGATTGTATTTAAGATGTTTAAGTCCAAAATCCGGAAAAGAAAAGAAATCCGAATTATTGTGATAACGTCCTTCTTTTAATAAATCTGCATTCTCCACTTCAAACATTGTCCTGAGAAAATTCAACATCGTCTTCGGTATTTCTTTATCATACACCAACCTTGAGGGAGGACCAACATTTCTCTTGTTTAAAGAAGATTTAATCTTTTGAATCAGATCACCTGCAAACTCATCATCAATGTATAACTCAGCATCTCTCGTCAGCTTAATAGAATACGTGTCAATAATCTCATAACCGGGAAACAACATAGAAATACTATGGCGAACAATATCATCCAGCATGATCAGATCATGTCTGGTATTATCTGATGGAAGTCTAATAAACCGGGGTAAGTGATCAGATGGAATTTTTACGATCGCATATTGCTCAGCTGCTTTCGGATTTGCTTTGGGTACCATTCTGATCGATAAATAAAGTGCCCCATTGTTCAAGAAAATTCTGACCATCCCTGGTACAAGGAGTACCGGCTGTACGAAGGGCAACATGTTATCTCTGAAATAAGTCTCAGCAAATTTTTGTTGCTTGGGATTTAGGTCAAGCCGGCGAAGGAGATTGATATTATGCCGCTTAAGTTCGGGAATTATTTGCAGTTCAAATATCTTGATAAACTCAGCCTGATGCTTATTTACAGTATTAAGAATCTGTCTGTAAATTTGTCTGGGTTCAAAATTGAGTTCTTTTTGTGTCCTTTTTCCCAGATTAACAAGGTTCTTTAACTGTCCCACTCGCACTCTGAAAAATTCATCCAGATTCGAAGAGTAAATTGCCAGAAACTTAATTTGCTCAAGGAGAGGTACGGATGGATCCTTTGCTTCCTGCAAAACCCTGTGATTGAAACTCAACCAACTTAAATCCCTGTTCATGAATGGAAAATCTTTGTTCATGATGTCTAAAAAAGTTTTAATTGATGCTGAGAATCTGAATCATGCAGATTTTTCAAAACCTTTCTCACTTCAATTTGCCTTTTTTGGAAAGCGCTTTTTAAATAAAAAGCCATATCGGGTAATGTATAATGATCCGGGTCATGCATGAAAAAATAAATATTGCTCAATTGTTGACTGATAATCAAAGGATAAAGTCTTTCTACCCATTCATCCAGTCTTTGATGATCTAGTGAAACAATCCCGCAGGCGACAAATCTAATAATAAAATTGTTAGATGTCAATCGCATATGGATTAGATCTCTTCTTCCTGATGTATCGGTGATGACTAATGGCCAATTTAGCTTTTTTAGTAAAAATATCAATTGATTACCCTGAGCTTCAAACCAGCTTTCATGGCGAAACTCTATAGCATGTGCTTGTTTTTTGTGTACATATTCCACCCATTTTTTCAATGATTCCATTCTTTCTGACTTAAAGTAGGGAGGAAACTGAATAAATGGGCAACCAAGTTTATCTTCAAACTTTGTCAGCATTTCCAGATACAAATCGAGATAACCTGACTGAGCTCCAAGATCCTTTCTATGCGAAATAAACTGAGGTGCTTTCGGACAGAATTTGAATGATTGCGGGACTTTTTCACACCAATTGTGGATAACGGTTTCGGCGGGAATATTATAATGAGTGCTGTTTAATTCTAAGGTATCAAAGGATTCACCATATGCACTAAGAAATTTGGTTTTGGGTGTTTCCATGGGATAGGTGTTACCAACCCAGGCTGCCTGATTCCAGGTTGTACTTCCTATGAAAATCTGAGTCTTCTCCTGGCCCATTCTTAGACTCTGTAAATCCTCTTCGTTCCAGTTTGGAAGAGAGAATTCAACCATTTCCGGCATAGAATGATGTCCAAAATCCATTGTGAATGATAAAATCTGGAATGTGAGCACAAATTAAAACAATATTAAATGAGAGAAGAGCTCCTGAGCCTAATTTTGAGCTGCTCTTTTTGAAATTGGGCTATTGAACATACAAAACTATGTATCCTTATTAAGATTTGGCAAATGTTAAAGTTCCTTAAGCAAACCAATTTATGTTTACGGAGTAATTAGTAGAATAGAATTAAATAGTAATTTTACCCCGGATTCATTATAAATTAAAAACAAATCCCCATGAAAATTTTATACTTTATACTTACACTTTTTATTCTTGCGGGCTTGGCCAACCAGGTGCAAGCACAGCATTTGAATCAACAGGAATCACACAAACTGAAGAAATACTTTGACAAGCATTTGCTAAAAGCGTTTACTGCTGCTAAATTAAAAGCCGAAAGTAGTGTACAGCGCAATTCCAACTTTACTACATTGTCAGATTCCATACACACATTTTCAAAGTTTGCAGAAGGAGACTCTTATGAGCCGGGGATTAAATATTATTTTACTTTTGATGTAGTGGGTGGCAATGCAATCGTGACCGCTATTGATCTGAAAATTTTGGATGGATCATTACCTGTTAACAATCTAAAGGCCATCCCTACTTATGACTCTCAGGGAAGAATTTCGAAGATTACAATAACTACTTTAATTATTATACCACAGAATGTGCTCCTATACTTCTACAATTATGATGATGCTGGTAATACAACTTCTATAATACTTGAAAGTCCTGACCTATTAGGTGGAGAAACAACATATGTTGGGGACTCTGTTCAGTTTACATATAGTTCAGGAAATAGAGTAGCATCATATAACACATATACTCTTACCAATGAAAATTGGATTTTTGATTATGGAGTTTCAGACCTTACTTATGATGGTAACAATAATATCACTAGTGCCACTCAATGGTATCCAAATACTGATACGCTGCAAACTGACCCTGTTCCTGCATTTACCTTAAGAAACATAAAGTGGTATAATAATTCAATGCCGTCCTCCTTCATCAATCCCTTGGGAGGTAATTCTACTGAAGTCGAAACAGAATTGACCGGAATTCAAATTATCGTTGCAGATGAAGAGTATAAAACACAACCAATTTCATTTGTTCAGGCAAGCTATATTGATGATGTATTAGTAGACAGCACCCAAGTGCGTAATTTTGAGCAAGTATCCGACAGATTTACAATTTTGGATTCTTACTTTGAAACTGGTGATTTTATATATACCGAGATCACTAATTACTATTATAACAGTGAGGACCAATTAATTACTGAAGAGATTTTATATGATTTAGGACTTGGAGATCCTGTTCCTTTGGACAAAACTGACTATGAACATGGTGAATATGGATTGACAAAATCCGAGAATTTTTCCTTCGATCAGGGACAGTGGATTTCGAATTATTTTTCAACATACGAGTTTGTTGTATCTGATGATGAATTACATGAATACACAGAAACTAATGTCTTTGGTGCCGACTATGAGTCCTTCAAAACCGTATTTTTCCCATCTGATGTACTTGAGACATCAATCAATGAAACTTTGTTATCTGATGATGTAATAAATGTGTATCCTACTGTTGTTAAAGAAAATCTTACTGTAAGTTTTCCACAACATTCTGTGGTCCGAGATGTGCATGTCAGTGTGTGGAGTCTTGATGGAAAATTGATGCAAAATCAACAATATGACTTGGCTGCTCCAACTTTTGAAGTTAATGTTTCAAAACTTTCCAGTGGTTTTTATCTGTTGAATGTACAAATGCCGGAAGGAATCAGAACCATTCGATTTGTTAAAGAATAATATGATCTCTAAAACTTTTGAAAAACCATCAGCACTTTGTTCGATGGTTTTTTTTGTGTTTCGATCAAAAATTCAGAATTAATAATCAAATTTAGGTGCAAATATTTTGTTCTTAAAATCTGTCCCGCCATGCTTCATTCAATTAGAACTCAAATTCTTAGCGTTGTTTCAGCTATATTAATTTTCAATCCGGTAATTTCCGCTCAGGAAAGTCCCCTAATCCATATGTGTGGCCATGAAATCCACATGAGCCAAATGGAAACAAGGTACCCGGGATATAAGGATCAGTGTGATAAAGTCTTTGGATTGGCAAAACAATTAGGCTTAAAATCCCGGAACAATGACATTTATCGTATTCCGGTAGTAGTACATATCGTTTGGAATAATGAGGAAGAAAACCTTCATGATTCACTGATAATAAATCAAATAGAAGTTTTAAATCAGGATTTCAGACTAAATAATCCTGATAAAAATAACATCCGGGAAATATTTAAACAAAGACAGTCAGATGCCGGGATAGAGTTTGAATTAATTGAAATTAAAAGAGTTCAAACGGCAGCAACATTTACTCCATTTTTAATTACCCTTCCTGATGAAGTAAAACAATCAGCTGCAGGTGGAAGTGATGCTTCCAATACAGCATTTGCATTAAATATTTGGGTTTGTAAAATTCAGGAAGTTCCTTTTCTCGGGGCTCAGATTCTGGGATATGCATACCCCCCGGCAGACCTGCCGCATTGGCCGGCAGGTGTATCAGCCAGTTCACCTGAACTGGATGGTGTAGTAATTGACTTTCGTTGTTTTGGCAGAAATAATCCTCTGGGCTCTTTACTTCCCGCCGGATTAAGCATTTCTCCTCAGGGAAGAACTACGACACATGAAGTGGGGCATTACCTTGGACTAAGACATATATGGGGAGATGGTTCCATTTTTGGAGGATCCAGCTGCTCAGCAGATGATGGAGTAGAGGATACTCCAAATCAGGGCAGACAATCCAATAACGATTGTGTTACGGATCAAAATACCTGTGATGAGGAACTGAATGATGAGCTTGATATGATTGAAAATTACATGGATTACTCTGATCAGGCTTGCCAGAATGCATTTACAATAGGACAAATTGAGATCATGCGGGGAGTATTGGAAGGACCCAGGAATGGTTTGTTAGAATTAAACACTTCTACTTCATCTGTAAACAACGAATTTGCATTAAATATCTATCCAAATCCTGTTAGAAATTCCCTCCAAATCCATTATCAGGGTGATTTTGAAATCACGGAATTGAAAGTGTATAACCATTTAGGGAAGGAAATGCTTACTTTGAAAAGTGCCCCATTTGAACAGGAGAATATTACCTTAGCGCTCGCTGATTGGAATCCGGGGCTTTACATTTTAAAGGCAACGAATAAACTTAATATGCAGCTTTCCGTAAAATTCATTAAGATTTAATAAGAAAAAAATCATGAGTCGCAGCAAAATAGTAGCAGGAAACTGGAAAATGAACAAAACTTTGAATGAAGGAATTGAATTCATTCAAGTTTTGAAAGAGAGTATGCCTGAACTGAATCATACAAAAGTAGTTGTCGGAATGCCATTCATTCATCTGGCTTCTGCAAGTACTCATCTAAATGGAAAGTTTAGTATCGCTGCACAAAATTGTCATCATGAAATTCAGGGTGCCTTCACGGGAGAAATTTCGGCAGCCAGGATACAATCCACCGGTGCTGAGTATGTTATTCTTGGGCATTCAGAGCGTCGGCAGTATTTTAAGGAAACTGATGAATTGATACTCAAAAAGCTTAGATCTGCACTTGATCAGGGTTTAACACCTATTTTTTGTTGTGGCGAACCACTTGATATCCGGGAAGATGATTCTCATGTAGCATATGTCAATGAACAAATGGAAAATAGTATTTTTCAACTGAGCAATGAAGAGATTCGCAAAATAATTATCGCATACGAACCAATTTGGGCAATCGGTACCGGCAAAACTGCCAGTTCTGCTCAGGCGCAGGAAATGCATAAGGAAATACGAATTTCGCTCGCTGACAATTTTACTTTAGCCATTGCAAATGATATCCATATTCTTTACGGAGGGAGCTGCTCACCGGCTAATGCTGAAGAATTATTCTCACAGGAAGATGTAGATGGAGGACTAATCGGTGGAGCTTCTCTCAAAACAAGCGATTTCCTTGAACTCATCCGAATCGCCGAATCAATCCATTGATCGCCTTAATATTATTGAACTTTGTATTCTAAATTCTGAATTCGAGGTTCTGAATTCCATCACGCTCTGTGTTTAAAAAATATAAAAAAAACATATTAAAAAATTTTATACTATAATTTATACATTGTAACTTTGTCACATTCGTTTCAAAGGTGTAAATACAATTATGAATCATATCGTCACGCAGCGGTTTATTGAGTGCTTCGAGCAGCTAAAGCAACTCAATCTGGTAAGGTCCAGCAGACAATTTGCTTTATCATTGGATTACTTACCGCAAAGTTTCAGTGAAGTATTAAATGGTAACCGTAATGTCACTATTGATTTACTCCAGAAAGCTGTTGAAGTTTATAATTTCAATCCAATATTTGTCTGCAAAGGAGTAGGTCCGCATTTTTGTAATGATGCCAATCACGATAGCAGCAGGATTTTGACAATATTGGTTGATTCTGATAACAATGAACGAATTATGCACGTCCCTGTAAAAGCACAGGCCGGATATGCAGGGGAGATGTTGGATCCTATGTTGGTTGAAGAATTACCAACTTATACTTTACCGGATTATGCTTTTAAAGTAGGGACTCACAGGTCTTTCGATGTTGCCGGTGATAGTATGGAACCATCCCTGAATGATAGTGATAAAATAATCTGCAGTTACATCGAGCACAATCATTGGGAATCAAGTATTAAAGACCACAATGTATATGTAATCGTAACGCAGGGTGATGTGCTCGTAAAGCGGGTTGTAAATAACCTGAGAAAACATCGCCATCTTGAATTGCATTCAGATAATGATTATTACCCTCAAATTCGGGTTAATGTCAACACCATTCGTGAAGTTTGGCATGTAAGAGCCCGATTAAGCAGATTCTGCCATCAACCTCCCGCCATTCCTGTCAGAGATGAACACATCAATTCAGAACACACTTCTGAATTAATGAAAACAATCAATGAACAGAATGAAATGATTAAAAAATTGAATTCTACCATCGAGAAGATAGTTCTTAGAAAAGAAATCTAATTATGCAAAAAGTCAAGGGTGTGGTTCATCATCTTGAAGAAGAAGGAGGATTCTGGGGAATTGTTGCCGATGATGGTACACAATACGAAATCATTGACATGCCGGAACAACTGAAGCATGACAAAGCTAAAGTCAAAGTAGAATTAATAGAATTAGATGTATTTACCCTCTATATGTGGGGCACTCCCTGCAAAATTATTTCCTTCCATACCCTCCATGTCTAATAATAAGGCGTAAGTCTAAAGGCAAATTCATATTACACGAGAGAGGCTTTTTTGCAGGCTGTTTGCGTACAGAGAAGATGCTAAGTATAGGTGACATAAACATCTAACTAAATTCCAAGAGCTTTCCTCTTTGGTTATATTGCTTTTAAAATTACTTTTCACTCATAACTGGCTGTTCCATCTTATCACTTATCCTCATTATAACTGGCTGTTTCCATTTCATCAATCATAACTCACTTTCAACTCACTTGAGGCTTCTCCGTTTCCAATTAGAACTTGCACCATGAATCTTTGGAGGACGGGAGCTTAATTGTTCATTAAAATAGGTAGCTGCAATTCCTGCCACCTTTAATTCTTCTTCTTTCCAATCCAGCAGTTGCGCTTCATCGTAATAATTTTGAATAAAGTTAGTATCGAAGCTGCCATCTTTAAATGCCTGATGATTAATGGTAAAACCACCAAAGGTTAATGTAGTGGGTATACCTTCAATCCTGAATTGTGAAATGGCAGAAGATAATTTTTCAATGGCACTTTGCCTGTTAGGTGCATGAACGATGAGCTTGGCAATCATGGAATCATAGTAAACCGGTACAGTATCCCCTTTTAAAAATCCGGTATCGACCCTAATTCCATCCCCTTCAGGAATATCAAATTCCTCGATATCGCCTGTAGCCGGTAGAAAATTGTTGCGCGGATCTTCCGCACAAACCCTTAGTTCCATTGCATGCCCTGAAATTTTCAGAGAGTCCTGAGTAAAAGATAATGCTTCACCCGAGGCTATTCTGATTTGCCATTCTACGAGATCCAGACCTGTTATATATTCTGTAACCGGATGCTCAACCTGAAGTCGGGTATTCATTTCCAGAAAGTAGAAATTTTTATCCTGATCCAGTAAAAATTCAACGGTACCAGCTCCTGTATAATTGCAGGTTTTTGCCAACTGTACGGCAGATTTGCCCATAGCTGCCCTGATCTCAGGAGTAATAGCTGAGGAAGGAGCTTCTTCTACTACTTTCTGGTGCCGGCGTTGCACGGAACACTCTCGCTCAAAGAGATACAGAACATTTCCATGCTGATCAGCTAGTATTTGAATTTCAATATGTTTGGGAGAAGTGACAAATTTCTCAATAAATACTGATCCGTCTCCGAAGGAAGACTGAGCTTCACTGATGGCTCTGGCCGCCTGCTCTTTAAATTCATCTGGATTGTTGACAATTCGCATTCCTTTACCTCCACCTCCGGCCGATGCTTTCACTAAAATTGGAAAGCCGATGTCCGCAGCAACTTTCATTGCCTCATCAATATCTGTCATTGCCTCTGTAGTACCGGGTACAAGTGGAACACCGGCATTTATCGCTGTATTTTTGGCTGCTATTTTAGCCCCCATATGTTCCATGGCCTCGGGTGAAGGACCTACAAATATCAAACCGCTGGCCATTACCATTCTTGAGAATTCTGCATTCTCACTCAGGAAACCATATCCCGGGTGAATGGCATCTGCTCCACATTTCAATGCAATTTCAATAATCACATTTCCTTTCAAATAGGATTGAGTGGAGGGTGAAGGACCTATATAATAAGCTTCATCTGCCATCCTCACATGTCTGGATAATCTATCGGCTTCTGAGTAGACAGCAACACTTTTAATTCCCATTTTCTTCAATGTACTGATAATTCTGCAGGCAATTTCAGCCCTGTTGGCTATTAATACTTTGTGAATTGTCTTCATATTTTACATTTTCAACAAGTCCTGCCGGACCATTTTTATGATTTTTTGTGTCATTCTATTTTCGCCCAAATACTGATACGGCACTTTTGTCACAGGACGTATCCATTGTATTGCATTGGTCAAAAATAATTCATCAACTTTCTCAATTTCTGCCCAAAATAGATCATTTTCAATGATCTCCATGCCTTTTTGGCTCAGGAACTGAAACAAATATTGTCTAAATACTCCATTTACACAACCTGTTTGGATGACAGGGGTGAAAATTCTATTTCCCTTTATTACAAACACGTTGCTGTTCGTGCTTTCTGATATCTGGCCGGATTTAGTTAAAATTAATACGTCTTCAAAACCTGCTTGTTTTGCCTCCATCGATGCGATTACATAGGGTAATGCACTAAGACTCTTGACTTGCTTCCAGGCCCCTGCATCTGAATTATAAACTTTATATGATCTTCCAATTGACAAGTTATGACCCTCAGCATATTGCATAGGTGTATTAGCAGGAAAGACTTGAATGAGGAATTGAATATCATTTGAGTCAGGTAAATATTTACCGGAACTAACTCTGAATATGCTTAGTTTTACCCTGAAAATGCCTTTTACAGGCACGATTTTGGCAAGTTCGATTTGAAGCATCTCATCAGTGAAAATATTTTCTGTATTGAAATGAAGGATGTCTGCGCTTCTTTTTATTCTGTCCAGATGATAACTCCACAGCGGTATTGATCCTGCTATTACCAGAATACTTTCAAAAAATCCATCGCCAAACGAAAAGCCCCGATTATCCGGAGACAAAAAGAGTTCAGCCGATTTTAATACAGTTCCGTTGTAGTTAATTAGGTTGTCCATCAGGACTTTTTTACTTTCGGGTGTGAATTAATCAAATTTTGATCATAAAATCATCATATGTCAGAAGATACACCTCGGTTACTCTGGACTC
This sequence comes from Saprospiraceae bacterium, assembly GCA_016706365.1. GTDB lineage: Bacteria > Bacteroidota > Bacteroidia > Chitinophagales > Saprospiraceae > SLDF01. The sequence goes on along the minus strand of JADJJU010000006.1, from coordinate 392,395 downwards.
CTGGTACACATGAGATGCAATCGAGCACTTTATTTAAATATCAAAATTGGATAAAAGACCGATATTCCTTAAAGTTAAAAAATTATGATGAACTCTGGCAATGGTCTGTAGATCATCCATCTATTTTTTGGGAAAGTATTTGTGCTTATTTCAATGTAATTTTTCATCAAAAACCACAGGAAACAATTAGCAAGGATCCAATGCCTTTTACAAAGTGGTTTTCAGGAGCCACTCTTAATTATGCTGAACATATTTTCAGAAATAAAAACACTAAAAATCCGGCCATCATACACTCTGATGAGCGGAATGGGGCTTCAGAAATATCCTGGTCTGATTTAGAAGGAAAGGTAGCTGCCTTTGCAAATTTTTTAAAAAGTCAGGGGCTGAAAAGTGGTGATAGAGTTGTAGCCTATTTGCCAAATATTCCCCAGGCTTCTGTAGCTTATTTGGCTACTATAAGTATGGGTGCAGTCTGGTCGAGTTGTTCCCAGGATTTTGGTGTGGATAGTGTCATTGATCGATTTGAGCAAACTGAACCTATAGTGTTTATTGCCTGTGAAGGATATTTCTATGGAGGTAAATATTTCTCAAGGTTCGTTGAAAATCAAAAGATACGTGAAAAATTAAACTCACTTAAATGTGCAGTACTTGTTCCTTATCCCCCTGAAGAAGAAGAAGTACATGAGGGCTGGATAAGTTGGGATAAGATTCAGGACGAATTTTCGGGCAAATCTTTGATTTTTGAACCTTTACCTTTTGACCATCCTATTTTCATATTGTATTCTTCAGGAACAACTGGAGCACCTAAAGCGATTACTCATGGGCATGGGGGAATGCTCCTTGAGCATTTAAAATATCTGCATTTTCACAATGATGTCAGACCAGCGGAACGCTTTTTCTGGTATTCTACTACCGGATGGATGATGTGGAATTTTACACATGCTGCTCTTTTGACAGGTGCAACAATAGTTTTGTATGATGGAAGTCCTGCATTTCCCAGTCTTAACCGATTGTGGAAATTGACAGAAGCAATTAAAATCACTCATTTTGGCACAAGTGCTCCATTTCTTGTTGCTTGTATGAAATCAGGGATCAAACCAAATGAACAATTTGATTTGAATTCGCTCAGATCTATTGGCTCTACAGGGTCTCCATTGCCACCAGAAGCATTTGATTGGGTTTATGAATTTATCAAATCTGATATTTGGCTGAGTAGTATGAGTGGTGGAACAGATGTTTGCACCGCATTTGTGGGTGGAAATCCTATGCTTCCTGTTTATCTGGGTGAAATTCAATGCAGAGCGCTTGGCTGTGCTTTATATGCCCTGGATGATGACAGTAATAAATTAACTGAAGCAGTAGGAGAGATGGTGATAGAAAAACCAATGCCTTGTATGCCAGTCAAATTCTGGAACGACGAAAATTTCGAAAAATATCAAGCCTCCTATTTTGAGGAGTACCCGGGTAAATGGCGTCATGGTGATTGGGTGAAAATCACTTCAAGGAATTCATTAATTATATATGGCAGATCTGATGCCACCCTGAACCGGCAGGGAGTGCGGATCGGTACCAGTGAAATTTACAGAGTGTTGGATCAAATACCTGAAATCAAAGATAGTCTTATTGTAAACTTAGAGTTGAGCGAAGGCCGCCATTTTATGCCCTTATTCGTTCAGTTACTGGAAAACGGAATCTTGCAAGAAGAACTCGTACTTAAAATAAAAAAAATGCTTCGGGGCCAATGCAGTCCACGACATGTGCCGGATGAAGTGATTCAGGTTGAAGAAATTCCTTATACCATCAGTGGCAAAAAGATGGAAGCGCCTGTCAAAAAAATACTTCTGGGCAGATCCCGAAACACTGATTATAATGAAGGTTCTATGCGAAACCCGGATTCGATGAATTATTTTATTTCCTATTCAAAATCACTCCAATAATGTATCCAAAAATAAATCATAGAATATTCTTCCTGTACTTCATATTCTGCTTCACATCATTACAAACAGTCAATTCTCAGTGGGTACCAAATTTCAGCTTACCTGAGAATCCGGATATTTTCAGGTACGATGATATATATTTTACTTCGGCAACACATGGTACAGTAGGGGACCCTAAGGGAATTTTTCATACGACATTTGACGGAGGGGAGACCTGGATACAATCTGATCAGAAGAATGTATATATCCGTTCTGTCGAATATATTTCTCCTTCAGTTGGATTTGCCGGATCTCTGGAAAATAAGTTTTTTCAAACTCTGGATGGTGGCATTTCCTGGAACGATATAAGTAACAGACTTCCTGGAGAAAACAAATCCATATGCGGCCTGGCTCATATCGGCGATTCAATTGTGTTTGGAGTAGGCGTATTTTATTCTCCAGCCAGATTTTTCAAATCAACAGATGCAGGTCTTACCTGGACCATGACAGAGATCGATAATTTACTTAATGGGGCTGTGGATGTACACTTTTTAGATGAAATGCATGGATTCATTGCAGGGACAGGGCCACAAAATCTTGCGCTAAATGAAGAAGGTATTATTTTGTATACTTCTGATGGTGGTGATACCTGGTCAAAGATTGCAGGAACAGGCAGGGCTACTTCGTATGTTTGGAAACTTGAATTCACTTCAGCGCTTGTTGCCTATGCCTCCGTACAAAACTTTACAGGGGAAATACCATCTTATATGAAATCGATTGATGGTGGAATGACCTGGACATATTATGAATTTGAAAAAACTTTCCCGGACTTTTTTGATGCACAGGGTATTGGATTTCAGGATGAAAATATTGGCTGGCTGGCAGGTTATGGCACCGGTATCTTTGAAACCAGAAATGGAGGTGAGGATTGGGTGCAGCTTTTCGAAACGCAGAATATCAATCGATTCTTCAAACGACCGGATGGCAAAATGTTTGCTGCCGGATATAAAGTATATTCAAGAGATACTCTTAATACAGCTGTGAATGAAACAGAATTCACAGCCAGGGAGAGTCTTATTCCCCATTCAATTAAAATCACATCTTCCAATCCTGTGATGGATCAGGTGAGTATTGAATGTAATCTGGATGCCAGAACGATGGCTCTTCTGGATATTTATTCCACGACAGGAACACATGTAAGCAGACTTTCTCATCAGATTTTGCCTGAAGGAACTCACAGCTTCAGCTATTTGACAGGACATTTGCCGCCTGGAAAATATTTCGTGTCATTAAGGACATTCGAAAGGCATCTTTTTACGAGCTTCATTATTTTGGGTCATTAAATACAGATTATCTGCAAAATGATAAATTTGCTCCTGATTCCTGATTTTGCAGGATTCAGAGAATTAGTTTTTGATAGTCTTAATCAATCAAAGTTTATTAGATGAGAGCATATGTTTTTCCTGGACAAGCTGCACAGTTTGAAGGTATGGGTAAGGATTTATATGAAAGTTCAGATGTGGCCCGCCAATTATTTCATCAGGCGGATGATATTCTGGGGTATAAATTATCGGAGATCATGTTTCATGGTAGTGCAGAAGAATTAAAGGAAACCAGAATTACTCAGCCTGCTGTTTTTCTGCATTCTATTGTTAAAGCTAAAATGGCCGGTGTGGAATTCAAACCTCAGATGATAGCCGGGCATTCTTTAGGAGAATTCTCAGCGCTTGTTGCGGCAGATGGCTTGAGTTTTGAGGAAGGATTAAAACTGGTGCAGATACGTGCAGAGGCAATGCAAAAAGCATGTGAGATTACACCTTCTACTATGGCAGCCATTATCGGCTTAGAAGATGCTATCTTAGAAGAAATATGCGCATCCATTGATGATATTGTTGTTCCGGCAAATTATAATTGTCCTGGCCAGTTGGTCATTTCCGGAACAATTTCAGGTGTTGATGCCGCTGTAGCCAAAGCAAAAGAAGCAGGAGCCAGAACTGCTGTCGTACTTCAGGTAGGAGGTGCTTTCCATTCTCCACTAATGGAGCCCGCCCGGGAAGAATTGGAGAAAGCTTTGAAATCTGCAAATATTGCTATCCCTTCTTGTCCCATTTATCAGAATGTTGATGCTTTTGCTTACCTGGAACCTGAAATTATACGCAGGAATCTCATTAATCAACTCACGTCTCCGGTTCGTTGGACTCAAATTATGCAGAACATGATAGCGGATGGTGCATCTCAGTTTATTGAAGTAGGAGGAACCGGAAAAGTCATTCGTGGTTTCATCGCGAGAATCGACAGACAAATGCCCACTGAGACTCTCTGAAGTTTAATAATTGGACTGTAACTGGCTGAATTTGTAAGAGTCAATTTTTTATCAGAAAAACGATAGTTTAATTTTTCTCGTAAATAGGTAAGTAAATATCTGTTAGTCTGATGGATTATGGGTATTTTATTTGTTGGTACTTTTAATTATTTGAGCCAAATAATTGAGCATATTAACAAAATCTTCCTTATGAGAATATATTTTATTTGTTATTTTTGATTTATGCAACAAAAAATCATTGTACAAAAAGGCACAATTCTGTTGGCAGAACCATTTATGTTGGATCCCAATTTTAAAAGGAGTGCGATCTTGTTATGTGATCATGGATCAGAAGGAAGCGTAGGTTTTATACTCAATAAACCAATCAAAATGAATGTCGCAGATCTCCTTGCTGAATTCCCTGAATTTCATGCCCGAGTAAGTTTCGGTGGTCCTGTAGCAACAGACACTTTGCACTATGTACATAGCCTGGGAGAATTATTGGATGAAAGTTATGAAGTAGCTGACGGAGTTTCCTGGGGGGGTGATTTTAATCAATTGAAAGCTCTTATCAAAGAAGGATTTGTAGAACCGCATCATATTCGGTTTTTCATTGGATATTCAGGGTGGACTGCCGGTCAGCTGGAAGAGGAGCTGGAAGTTGGCTCCTGGCTCACGGCAGAAATGGATAAAAATTACATTTTTAATATCCAGACAAAAAAACTTTGGAGGCAGATCATGCATAACAAAGGCAATCAATATGCTGTCATTTCTCAGATGCCAGAGTATAAAACTTGGAATTAGGGTCATATTGCAAAATTTGAATTGCCTGATTCCCAATCTTCCATTTTCATATTATAATAGATTGAATTATCCACGCTTAAGACTCTCAGTCCGATAGCTTACAGGCTGATGATTTATTGTATCTTTGCACCCTGAAAAAGGAGACAGCAATATGATTCAGTTACAGCAGGTATATCTGCAATATGGAAACAGGGTATTATTTGACAAAATAGACCTCACTATCGTACCCGGTGAGAAGATTGGTTTGGTAGGAAGGAATGGGGCAGGAAAGTCCACTTTGCTGCGCTTGCTAGCTGGTGAATCTAAACCTGATGAAGGCAAAATATTACTACCAAAAGGAATAACCATAGGTTATCTTCACCAGGATCTTAAGCTGAGACTGGAAAAGAAAGTAATCGAAATAGCCCAGGAAGCATTCGACGAAATCAAGACAATGGAAAAGCAGCTTTTGTATGTTAACGAACAATTGGGCGAACGTACGGATTATGAATCAGATGCTTACCACGATCTTATAGATCAGTTGACTCATCTCACTGAAAGACTCTCCATTATTCAACCTGAAGAAGCTGTTGCCGAAACTGAAAGAATCCTAAAAGGACTTGGTTTCAAGCAAACAGATTTTGAACGCACATTGGCTGAATTTTCCGGCGGCTGGCAGATGAGGGTTGAGCTCGCAAAATTGTTATTGCAAAAACCGGATTATCTGTTACTGGATGAGCCCACCAATCACCTGGATATTGAATCCATTATTTGGTTGGAAAATTTCTTAAAGGTTTACCCTGGTACTATACTCCTGATTTCCCACGATAAGCAATTCCTGGATAGCATCACGACCCGAACGGTGGAAGTAGAAATGGGGAAGGTATTTGATTACAAAGCTAACTATTCAAAATATTTGATTCTCAGGGAAGAAAGACGTGAGAAGCTTTTGGCAACCTATGAGAACCAGCAAAAAGTTATTGCAGAAAGAGAGAAAACTATCAACCGATTCATGGCCAAGGCCACGAAAACAAAGATGGCTCAATCTATGCAAAAGCAACTAAATAAAATGGAGCGGGTGGAGCTCGATGTTGCTGATACCCATACCATGAAGATTCGCTTCCCACCCTCACCCAGATCTGCTCAAATCGTACTGAAAGCGAAAGAAGTATCTAAGGATTATGGAGTCATTAAGGTGTTGGATAAGGTCGATTTTGAAGTAGAAAGAGGTCAGCGTGTTGCCTTCGTTGGGCAAAATGGCCAGGGTAAAACCACCCTTGCTAAATTGTTGATAGGCGAAGAGCGGGTATCCAGCGGTCAGATCGAAATAGGTCAAAGTGTTCAGATCGGGTATTATGCTCAGAATCAGGCAGAAAATTTAGATAGTGACAAAACAGTCCTTCAGGTCATGGAAGACATGGCACCTGAAGATATGCGCACACGTGTAAGAAGTATTCTGGGTGCTTTCATGTTTAGCGGTGAGGATGTAGATAAAAAAGTAAAAGTTCTTTCCGGAGGGGAAAGAGCCAGACTTGCACTCTCGATGCTTCTATTGAAGCCAATCAATACTTTACTGCTGGATGAGCCTACGAATCACCTTGACATGTTGTCCAAAGATGTTCTTAAACAAGCATTATTGAATTACGACGGGACCTTGCTGGTTGTTTCTCATGACAGGGAATTTCTGAAAGGACTGACAGATCAGGTGGTTGAATTTCGGGATCGATCCATCAAGACATTCCTTGGTGACATCGATTATTATCTTGAAAAACGAGCTTTCGATAACATGCGTTCAGTGGAAATGAACACTCAGCAACAAAAAGTAGCAGAAGTTCCTAAAATCCCTGTACTCAATCTGGATCAAGTCAGAACTATTCAGCGTAATCTCCAGAATCTGGAAAAGAAAATAGAAAAAACAGAAACCCTTGTTCTGGAAATGGAGAGCCAGATGGCAGATCCTGAAAAATATAATTCTCCGGAGTATCCACAATTCCTGAAAATTTATAATGATCACAAATCCTGGCTTGAATCAGCATATAAGGAATGGGAATCGATGAGTGTGCAGCTTGAAGTGTGATAGCTGTTGGCTATTAGCTTTTGGCTTTTGGCGAACAGCCGGGGAAAAGCCTCAAGATGCAAGCTACAAGCCCCGAGCTGCTAGAAAAGCGAAACAGCCGCTTCTGGCATCTGGCTTTTAGCCTCTAGCTGAACAGCCAACGCACACACTCTGCTTCTCGTAGCTTTCAGCTACGGCACACATTCGCTAAGAGTGCTTGATATGCAAACCTAATTATAATTTTGGGGTAGCAATGCCTTAATTGGCTGTTCATTATCAATTATCAATTAACTGCCAAATCTCACTCACTGCTTTGCGTAGCTTTCAGCTATGGGACCCAAGCAAATTAGTTGATAGTTGCTGGTTGCTCGTTGAAAAGCCGGAAGACGCTACAAGATGATTACCCTGATGACCATTTTACTATTAAGAATTAACCATTACCAACATCTTTTCATTAAGCAATAATCATTAATAACTGCTGTTACCTTTCCACTTTCCACTTTCCACTTTCACCTTTCAACTTTCAATTGTTGGCCCACTCTTAACCATTGTTGTCCGTTGCTTCCAGCCACGGACAACAACAAACAATAGGGTGCTCAGAATATGGGTAGTACTATTTTTTTCTACCAGAGAAGTCATGAAGTTAATAACTTTTTGAAAATACTTCGATGGTCATCTATTTATTTGCCCATTCATTCCTACTCTGAATCAGGTATTTCTAATATCGTTTATTTTTCACATTTCATATTTCACATTTCTCACTTCAAACAAGCTTATCTACTTCACCATTCACCATTCACCATTCATCTATAACTTTTCACTTTTCACTTTTCACATCTTACCATTCACCATTCACCATTCACTATTCACCATTTCACCATTCACCATTCACCATTCACCATTCACCATTTACCATTCACTATTTACCATTTACTATTAACAATTATATTTACAGCATTCAACTCCTAAATTTCCGGACATTATGCTGAAATATCTCTTATCACTCCTTCTCTTTTCCACCTCTCTTTTTGCACAAACTTCTCAAAATCTGGTAGATCTGGTGAACCCTTTAGTCGGTACAGATTCTAAATATGAGTTGTCAAACGGAAATACTTACCCTGCCATCGCTCTGCCATGGGGAATGAATTTCTGGACCCCTCAGACGAATAAAATGGGAGATGGCTGGTGCTACCAGTATGCTGCAAATAAGATCAGAGGATTTAAACAAACACATCAACCTTCTCCCTGGATCAATGATTATGGCGCATTTTCAATTTTTGCGATGACGGATACATTACTGTTTGATGAGCATAAACGGGGAAGCTGGTTCTCTCATAAGGCTGAAATATCTAAACCTCACTATTATAAAGTCTATTTGGCAGATTACAATACCACTGTTGAAATCGCACCTACAGAAAGAGCTGCTGCATTTAAAATTACTTATCCTCAAACTGATGAGGCATATTTGCTTGTGGACGGTTTTTTCAAAAATTCTTTTATCAAAGTCATTCCGGAAGAAAGGAAAATCATTGGATATGCCAGCAACGCAAGGGGAGGAGTGCCTGATAATTTCAAAAACTATTTTGTCATATATGTAGATAAAGAATTCGATGTCGTTTATGGAGTGAAGGATAGTATCATTACCCAGGATTTATTAACTGCTGAGAGTAATCATGTTGGTACAATCATCAGATTCAGGACAAAGGCAAATGAAGAAGTGAATTTGAAAATAGCCTCATCCTTTATAAGTCATGAGCAAGCTGAATTAAATCTGAATAGAGAATTAGGTTACAAATCATTTGAAACAATTAAAAATGAAGCTGCTGATACATGGAATAAAGGCCTCAACAGAATCCTTGTAGAAGGCGGAACTCATGATCAAAATGTGACTTTTTATACGGCCTTGTACAGGACTATGTTATTTCCCCGTAAGTTTTTTGAATTTGACAAAGATGAAAAGTTGATTCATTACAGTCCTTACAATGGTAAAGTTGAAAATGGTTACATGTTTACAGACAATGGATTTTGGGATACTTTCAGAGCAGTATTCCCATTTTTCAACTTAGTGTTTCCTGAACTAACAGATCAAATCATGGAAGGCTTGACCAATACCTATCTGGAGAGCGGATGGTTACCCGAATGGGCCAGCCCCGGACACAGAAATTGCATGGTAGGCTCAAACTCAGCTGCCATAATTGCTGATTCATACTTTAAAGGGATATATTCTGAACATATAGACACACTTTATAAAGCAATTCTTAAAAACACTGAGAATGAAGGCCCTTTATCTTCGGTAGGCCGCTATGGTGTAAAATACTATAATGAGCTGGGCTATATTCCTTATGATGTTAATATTCCGGAGAATACCGCAAGAACTCTGGAATATGCATACGCTGATTTCACAATATGGAAACTCGCTCAAGCATTAAACCGACCAAAAGCAGAAATTGAGACATTCAAAAAAAGGGCAATGAATTATAAAAATGTATTTGATTCTTCTACCAATTTTATGCGGGGTAAAAACAAAGATGGAAGCTTTCAAGCTCCTTTCAGGCCTGACAAATGGGGAGATGCATTTACAGAAGGCTGCTCCTGGCACTGGACCTGGTGCGTGTTTCATGATATCCAGGGTTTGATAGATTTAATGGGGGGAGAAAACCAATTTATTGAAAAACTGGATTCTGTTTTCCTGACTGCACCGACATTTGATTATAGCTATTATGGTGTACAAATTCATGAGATTACAGAAATGCTGATTATGAATATGGGACAATATGCTCATGGCAATCAACCAATCCAGCATATGGTTTATTTATATAATTATGCCGGTCAACCCTGGAAAACTCAATTTCATGTCCGCAATATCATGGATAAGCTATATACTCCGGCTCCTGACGGACTTTGTGGTGATGAAGACAATGGTCAGACTTCCGCCTGGTATGTATTATCTGCCCTTGGTTTTTATTCCGTGACTCCGGGAACTGATCAATTTGTTTTAGGATCACCGCTGTTCAAAAAGGCTACAATTAAGATGCAAACAGGATATGAATTTGTCATTGATGCGCCAAACAATTCCAAAGAAAATATTTACATCAATTCTGCATTTATAGAAGGCAGAGATATTAATCCCCTGTATCTTGACATAAATGATTTTCGGGCAGGAGGAAAATTGGAACTAAAGATGTCAGACAAACCTAACAAATCACTCAAGTATAAAAGAAGTGATCTTCCGTATTCTATGACGAATGAGTTGAACTGGAAATAGCGCTTTATCTTCCTCGTACTATCTTTCAGCCACGAACTTTGTTCCAGATTACTTGAGTGTGGCTTCGGGTGTTGTAGCTGAGCTAAGAAAAGCAAAGAGTGTGGGGGGTGTACAACGTAGTTTTCAGCAACGGCTTAAGGAGTCCATATTGGCCTGTTATTGTGTGAGTAAGGGTACAATAACTGAAAGCGACGGGAAACTTGGCGTGTGGAATTAGCTCTTCCTATTCTAAATTCTAATTTTTTTATCTGCCACTCCTGTCAATAATAGCAGCACTCGCCTGTTGAGTAGCCAATATAGTAATATCCTGAATATTTACATGAGGAGGACATGAGGCCATATAGTAAACTGCGTCTGCAACATCCGATGCCTTTAATGGCTGAAAATCATTGTATATTTTGGCGCGTTCTACATCTCCATCAAATCTGACTAATGCAAATTCAGTCTCTTCTACCGCTCCGGGAGAGATCTGACTTACTCTTATTCCTTTTGTATGTAAATCAATTCTGATAGCCCGCGAAAGTGCATCTACAGCGAATTTGGATGCACAGTAAACATTGCCATTGGGATACACTTCTTTGCCCGCAATGGAACTGATATTGATGATATGGCCTTTCCCGGCAGCTACCATCCAGGGTGAGACAGTTCTTGTAACATAAAGCAAGCCTTTGATATTTGTATCAATCATTTGATCCCAGTGCTCAGTATCTCCCTTGTCAATCGTAGAAAGTCCTTTTGCAAGGCCCGCATTATTAATTAGGATATCTATTGCTTTCCAGTCTTCTGGCAATGATTCTAATTGCTCTTTGACTTCATCATGATTTCTGACATCAAAAACCAGGATTTTTACCTCTGTTCCGTTCGATTCCTGAAGAAGTCGTCCCAGTTCCTCCAATCTATTATTTCTTCGTCCTGTCAAAATTAAATCAGATCCCTCAACCGAAAATCGGTTTGCCAAAACATATCCAATACCCAAACTGGCGCCGGTAATCAAAACCTTCTTTTTCATTCAATTAACTTTTGAACAGTTTCTTCAAATTCCTCCACCCAATATTTATACTTTGAAGTGGCAGGTCCGTAAAATCCTGCATGTACTTTATAAATTTTGTTATTCTTGTCGAGAAAAATAGTCGTTGGAAACGCAAATACCTGATCAAGAGCCGGAAGGTATTTTATAGCTTCTTCCTTTTTAGTAGTCAATGCCGCTAATAATATTGGGTATTGAACATTAAGTCTATCCTGATAAGCAGCAATTCTCTTCATGGCACTCAAGGTATCTTTTGATCTTTCAAATGCTAGACCGATTATTGCAATATCTTCATTTTTATATTTCTCTGATTGCTCCACAAGGAATCTGGTTTCATCATAACAATTATGGCACCATGTTCCAAGAATTTGAATGATCTTGGCTTTTCCTGCAAATTCAGGGTCATCCAGCGAGATAATTTGTCCTTTAGCATCTGTAAAACTAAAATCAAATGGGACCCCTGTCGTTTTTACTATATCACTGGGGTTTCTAAGTATGTCTTCATTAGTTCTAACAGCAGTCCATGTCGTCTGAAAGTGTTTTCCCGAGCGAAAGAACCCTTGTAAACTACCATCTTCCATCAATTTTGCTTCCAGCAAATATGCTGTGGATCCGTCAAATTGTGATAAATACATTTTATCTCCCTGAACTGTTCCTTCCAGATACCTGTAATCGCCCGTTTCTTCCAGAATTGAACCTGATACATAATTTCCATTTGTATTAAATTCTCCCAATGCTTCATATGGAGCTTCAGTATCAGTTCCCATAGTAAGTTTCCACATGCCACCCAGATCCGCTGCAGGCTTCTTCTTCATTTCAGTAAATCTGAAATTTTTACCATGATAAGCAACAAACGGAATCTTATAATCTTCCCTGTCATACAGTATCCATTCACCTTCAATGATATTTTCTTCAAATATTCCCCGCATCGCAGCATTGTAATAAGGAAACGAAAAGGTAAATGTGTCCTTGGCTGTCCTTCTGTCGAGGCCCCAGGTTATATCTGTGATTTTGAAGACTTCATCCGCATTCTTAAGCAGGATATGGAAATTGTCTTTGTCAGTGTACACTACCTCAAAGTTAAAAGGCAATTCTCCCGGATTAACAGCTTCAAAGTCCAGTTTGCCTGCAAGAATATCTTCTTCAGAAGGCGCATCAGCTCTGGAATTGACTTTGTCCAGCTTCAAAACTCCTCTCCATGGTCCGGGGGGCATCTTTGTAAATGTGTTTCCTGCTTCTATACAAGCAGAAAAAATAATCAATAATAATGCTCCTACAAATAGATATTTAAACATATTCATTACTTTAACGCTGACATAACAAGTACCACAAATGTAATGTTGCAAGGGCAAAGAGTTGGATAAAATTTGGAAAAATGATATTCAGCCCAAAATGCTTTTCCATCTTTACAATTTGTGTTGTTTACATTTAAACGAAAAAGCTCAATTTTGATAAAAGTATTACACGTTTCAGCAGAATGTTATCCTGCAGCTAAAGCCGGAGGTCTTGGTGATGTAGTAGGTGCATTACCCAAATATTTGAATCAGGCAGGTCTTAATACGGCTGTTGTAATTCCAAAATATTTTACAAAATGGAATCTGGCGCAGACTTGCCAGCAGGTGCATTCCGGATATGTAAGAGTTCATGACACATATTACCCATATGTAATTGATGAAGTCCTTCAGTCAAATCTTGGATACACCATGTATCTGATTCATGTACCCGGCCTGTTTGACAGGAATGGAATATATGCAGATGCAGTCACAAATCATCCTTACGGTGATGAATTGGACAGATATCTGGTTTTTCAACAAGCGGTATTACAGTGGATAAACTCATGGGCTGAATTGCCAAAAGTTCTGCACTGCCACGATCATCATACCGGTCTGATTCCATTCATGACACAGTTTTGTCCTGAATTTCAAAGGTTGAACAGGTTACCTACTGTTTTCACAATTCATAATGGTCAGTATCAGGGAGCATTCAGCTGGAGAAATGAACACAAATTACCTTATTACTATTCTTCAGGAAGAGGTGCACTGGACTGGTCTGACACTATCAATCCTATGGCTTCTGCAATTAAATGTTGCTGGAAACTAACAACAGTTTCGCCAAATTATTTGATGGAGCTTCATCAATCTGCTTTAGGACTGGAGGCTTTATTGAGACAGGAATGGCAAAAGTCAAGTGGTATTCTGAATGGTATCGATACTGAGGTCTGGAATCCGGCAACCGACCCAATGATTGACACTCATTACAAAAAGAACATAGATACTTACAAACAACAAAATAAAAAATACCTGGTTGACAGGTACAATATACAGGAAGACTTGCCTTTATTTACTTTTATCGGCCGCTTAGTGTCTGAAAAAGGGGCAGATATGCTACCTGATCTCATTTACAAATATCTTCAAACAGGGAGAAGAGCCTGCTTTTTTGTCCTGGGTTCAGGATTGCCATGGATTAAAGATTCATTCCTGAGAATGCGCCATGATTTGTTTAATTTCTTTGATGCTTCAATAGAGTATAATGAAGGCCTTGCACATCAGTTATATGCAGGAAGCGATTTTCTGCTGATGCCTTCGAGAGTAGAACCATGCGGACTCAATCAAATGTATGCTTTCAGATATGGAACTATTCCGCTGGTGAGAGCTGTAGGAGGCCTTTGGGATACTGTTCCTGATGCTGGTGGACCGGATGGAAGAGGATTTCGATTTATTCAGTTTACTGTCGAAGATGCACTTGATGCTATGATCAGAGCAAGCAATTTATATTACCACAAACCAAGTTTGAAAGCACTGAGAAAGAGGGTAATGGAACTTGATTTTTCCTGGGAAAAATCAGCAGAGACTTATCTGAATCTTTATAAAGAAATATCAGATTTAGATTAAAATATTGTTATTTAATGATCTATAAATATTAATTATAAATATATGAAAGAAATAGATTCCAAGAAAATTATTAAAATGATTTGCCTTATCCTGGGTGGTGGGGCAGGATCCAGATTATATCCATTAACAAAAGATCGTTCAAAGCCCGCAGTACCTATTGCAGGGAAATACAGATTAATAGATATTCCCATTTCAAATTGCTTGAATAGTGGTATAAAAAGAATGTTTGTACTGACTCAGTATAATTCAGCATCGCTGAACAGGCATATCAAGAATACCTACCATTTTGACAATTTCAATAGCGGCTTTGTGGATATACTTGCTGCCGAACAAACAGCAAGCTCAGATAAATGGTTTCAGGGTACGGCTGATGCAGTCAGACAATCTATGCTACACTTAAATGTTCATGATCATGATTATGTGATGATTCTCAGCGGAGATCAGCTCTATCAAATGGATCTTAAGGAAATGGCAGAGAAGCACGTAGAGAGTGGGGCAGATCTATCCATTGCAACAATCCCGTGAATGCAAAAGACGCTCCCGGCTTTGGAATCATGAAAGTGGATAATGACGGTTTTATACCTTCCTTTATAGAAAAGCCCAAACCTGAGGTCCTTCCCAGAATGGACATCACCTGTTTCAGAAAGAGATGCAGCCAAAGGAAATAATTACCTGGCTTCAATGGGTATCTATATTTTCAACAGGAAGCTGCTCAATGATTTGTTTGACACCTATCCTAATGACACTGACTTTGGCAAAGAATTAATTCCAAAAGCAATCCAAGGTGGATATAAGGTAGCTAGTTATAGCTATAGAGGATATTGGACAGATATTGGAACCATTGCATCTTTCTTCGATGCTAATCTTTCATTGGCAGATCCAATTCCTGAGTTCAATATGTTTGATGAAAATAACATGATTTATACAAGACCACGTATGCTTCCTCCGGCAAAGATTAGTGGAACAACGATAAAGCACTCAATAGTTGCTGAAGGATCCATAGTCCATGCTGAAAGTCTGGAAAGATGTATCATTGGTGTCAGGTCCAGAATAGGGAAAGGAGCCAGATTGAAAAATTGTATAACCATGGGAAATGACTATTTTCAGACATTAGCTGAAATAGTACTTAAGCCTGAAGAAATTCCAATGGGAATAGGAGAGGGTACTTATATTGAACAGGCCATTATCGATAAAGACTGCCGAATAGGCAAGAATGTTATAATCCGTGGAACTGAGAACTTACCCAATTCAGAATCATCTGTACATTGCAGTGTTGATGGTATCATTGTGGTGAAGAAAGGTGCGGTAATTCCTGATGGATCAATAATTGGTGATGTTACCGGCATGAAAGTATAAACAGGAGAAAAGGAATTTTTTGAATTTATTCTCTAACTTAAATCATTCAATATTCCCCCAAAAAATAAGAGGCACTCAAATTGAGTGCCTCTATTTTTTTGATCTGTGATCAAATTATATCCAAATATCGATTATTTGTTCACGATAATTTTCTGAACAGCTTCAGTATTTACTTGTAAGAAGTAAACACCTGAACTCAATTTGCTGATGTCCAAACGCTCAACTTCATTTACAGAGTCAAAGTTTTGCTGAAGCGCAACCTGACCTATAGTGTTCATTACAGTGATCTGTACTTTTTCACCTATAAGGTGAGCCATTTTGATGTTTAGCTCATTGTTTGCAGGATTAGGATAAGCATTAATTGCAGTATATGATGTACCCTCACCATTACGGCTGGCAATGTCAGAATTTAATGCAGCACCACCAAATACGCCTGCAGCATCAAAGTTCACACTTCCTGAAGAAGCGAGTTGAGAATTAACATAAAAGCCCACATTCAATGTTGTAGGTAAACCTGTAACAGTTACAGTGTTCACTTGTGTCCAGGTAGTTCCATTAGCAGAAACTGAAGAGGTGAAAACATCTCCAACTCTGGCGATACGTAAATAATTATGTTTCGGGGCAGCTAACTGTGTAACAGTATGCGCACCATTTGTAACAGTACGTAGTTCTCTGGTTACTCTTGCACCCAATTGAGACTGTAATGCCACTTTGCGGGCACCCGCAGCAAGTCCATCTCTAAATTGAACACCACCAAATGTAAAGTTTGTGAAGCTGCTAACATCAACTACTACATAACCATTACCTGTAAGTGTCTGGTGTACAAAGTGAATTTTGTCAGCAGTGGAGGTTCCTACTCCTGTAGTTGAAACGGAAAATGTTCCATCACAGTTTTCAACTGCTGTACCTACTGCACCACCAATAGCTGTCACAGTCCAGGGAGCATCGATGGGAGCTGGACAAATTGGTGCACATGAAGCATTTAATGTAAACGTTCCGGTATTAGCACTAAATCCATGCACTAAAATACGATATGTGGTTCCAGGAGTTGAAATGAAATCTACTTCAGACTGAAGACCACAAAAATCGTCATTACCATCTACACAAACTAAAGCACCACATGTACCTGTATAAACAGATAATTTTGTATCATAAGAAGAACCACAAAGGCTCAAAGTAAATACATCACCATCTCCAACCATAGTGTACCATACACCCGGAGCAGTATTAGATGTGCCACAAGTAGCCACTCCATCAGTTGTTGCATTAACAGTTGTACCTGCTGTAGAACTACCACAAGTGATAGCAATAGCATTTGCACATAGATCAGTTGCTGGAATAACAGGAGGTGGAGGAGGAGGGATAATACATGTACCGGTAAATGTTACTTCGTAAGCACCTGAAGCGGTTCCAAATCCAGTCACATAAATATAATAGTTAGTTCCAAGAACTGAGGTGAAACTAGCCGTCGATCTTAACCCTGAAAAAGCACAAGTCGCATCATCGTTGCCGGTTACACACACTAAACCACCACAAGTGCCGGAAAACACACCTATTTTTGTGTCAAAACCAACTGCAGAACAGGTAGTGACAGTTACCATGCCTCCTGTTCCCTGAGTTCTATACCATCTACCTGGTGCAGTATTTAAAGCAGTGATACATGTACCCAAATTGGTAGCAGTACCTCCACCAACTGTGGTTCCGGTGTAAGTTTGTCCACAAGCAACATCGACTGCAACGTCACATCCGGGAGGAGGAGGGGGAGCAGGGCATGAAGTACAAGCCACTGTTGTAGTACGACAACCTGAAGCTTGAGTAGCACAAGAACTGTTTAGATTAATATGCAAAAAATGTGTACCAGCTACTACAGTTGTAACTGAAAGTGGTGTAGTTCCAAATCCAACTGATGGACCGGAAGATGTTCCTGATCTCAAAGTTAAAAAATCTGTAGCAACTGAGGACGTAAATACATAAGTATGTCCTGCCAGCATTCCATTAATGGTTGCAAACTCATTTGGAAAATTACATGTTGTGATAGTTACAGTATTTCCACTTAGAGATGGAGCTGTTGCGGTTCCAAAGGACGCTGTGTTTGTGCATTGAGCTGAGGCAGTAAATTGTCCCAGCATCAAAAACATAACTAGCATCGATGGAAGAATTCGTAAAAAATTTGATTTCATAAAAAGAAATTTTGGTTGTTATTAGAAGTGAATCAAGTGTACACAAATAGAATAGGAAACCGACTTTACCAAATGGGGGAAATGGCATAGCAATTGAAAAGATTGCAATAAAAAAGTCATTAGTTTCAGTTAGGTCTGTATAAACACGTAGCAATGTAATAATAAATCTCCGATATAGCATCTATCACCAGGAGAATTTTTATCTTAATGATCTGATTATAAGTTAGTAGTTGCAATAAAACACTGTTTTATTGATCGTAATTTTCCATGTATTATTTCGATATGTGGCATATTATGAGAATTATTGGATTCGTTATGTGATTAAAAATAAGTATAAACTATCCCTGTTTTTTTTCTCGCCTTTTGTCTCATTATGGGTATAAAAAAAGAGGCACTCAAAATGAGTGCCTCTAATTATTCGATTTAAAATCAAATTATATCCAAAATATCGATTATTTATTCACGATTATTTTCTGAACAGCTTCAGTATTTACTTGCAAGAAGTAAACGCCAGTGCTTAGTTTGTTGATGTCCAAACGCTCTACTTCATTCACAACGTCAAAGTTTTGTTGTAAAGCAACTTGACCTAGTGAATTCATAACAGTTACCTGAACTTTTCCACCTGTAAGGTGACCCATATTGATGTTAAGTTCATTGTTTGCTGGGTTAGGATAAGCGCTGATAGCAGCGTAAGCTGAAACTTCTCCATTGCGGCTTGCAATATCAGAAATTAATGCAGCTCCACTAAATACACCTGCACTACCGAACTCAACAGTTCCAGCTGTAGCAAGCTGAGAATTAACATAAAAACCTACATTCAATGTTGAAGGCAAACCTGCCACTGTTACAGTGTTAACCTGAGTCCAGGTAACTCCATTTGCAGAAACTGAAGATGTGAATACATCTCCAACTCTTGCTATACGGACATAATTATGTTTAGGAGCAGCTAACTGTGAAACAGTGTGAGCGCCATTTGCGACAGTACGCAGTTCACGTGCAACTCTTGCACCCAACTGAGATTGTAATCTACCTTACGGGCACCAGCTGTAAGTCCGTCTCTGAATTGAACACCTCCAAATGTAAAGCTTGTGAAAGTGTTAATATCAGCAACTACATAGCCATTTCCTGTAAGATTTTGGTGTACAAAGTGGATTTTGTCAGCAGTTGCTGTTCCTACCCCTGTAGTAGATACTGTGAATGTTTCATCACAATTTTCAATAGCAGTACCTACAGCACCACCAATTGCAGTCACGGTCCATGGAGCATCGATTGGTGAAGGACATAGAGGTACACAGCTAGCCGCTAAAGAGAATGTACCAACACTTGCACCATTACCATGTACAAACACGCGATAAGTAGTACCAGCTACAGACAAAAACTCAACTTCTGAACATGATGCCTGATTTCCTTCCAGACATACTAACGCTCCGCAAGTTCCTGTGTAAACTGACAATTTAGGATCCAGTGAATTGCCACATGCAGTTAAAGTGAATATATCACCATCACCTTGAATAGTGTACCAAACACCAGGGGCAGTTGTTGTAACATCGCAAGTTGGTGCAGTATCAGATGTTGCTCCAAGAGTAGTTCCATTGGTAGTGCTTCCACATGTAATAGCAGTAGCGTTTGCACAAGTATCATTTCCCGGTACTGGTGGAGGAGGTGGTGCTCCGCAAGTTCCTGTAACATTAAGTGTGAAAGCACCTGTCGCCGTACTGAAACCAGTTACATAAATGTAATACAGTGTTCCATTAACTGCATTCCATGTTACAGTAGATTGGGCTCCACAGCCATCGTCATTACCACCAACACATACCAGAGTACCACAAGTACCTGAAAATACTCCAATTTTGGAGTCATATGCAGTTCCTGTACAAAGTGATGCTGTAATGTTTCCACCACCACCATATACTGTGTACCATTTTCCGACAGCAGTGTTCAAAGCAGTTGTACAAGTTCCAAGGTTTGGAGCAAGTTGACCTCCAACAGTAGTTCCTACAACAGGTACTCCACAAGTAACCGCCGTTGCTGTACTGCAACCAGGAGGTGGAGGAGGAGGTACGTGTACGCCAATAGAGATTGTAGTTCCTGATCCTGAACAAGGGCTATCTGGTGTAGGCCAGGTATCCACCATAATATAGTAGGTAGTTCCTCCTGTTAATGCTACGTTTGTTAATGATTTGGCGATTAATGAGCTGGAAATTCCACCCAAACAAGTTCCTCCACTTGTAGGACAGCCTGCGTAGACCATGATCCCAGTCCAAGATCGTCCATTAATACTGATGTCAACAGCTACATTCGCAGCAGGTGTGTACACCAATAAAGCCTCTTGACCACCATAATACAATGATGATGCAGGTGCGCAAACTGTAGCATTTGTTGATGTAATGTCATTTGTACCAGTACATACCAAAGAGGCATTGTACGGGATGGCACTTACTGTAGTAGCTTGAGGACAAGTTGTCGCCCCAGCCTGATTAACATTGATCGCAGCTATACAGAGCAGGATCATAGAAAAATTAAGTAATAATTGTTTCATAAAAAGAAAATTTTGGTTATTATATGTGAATCAAGTGTATACAAGTTTGAATTAAAAACCGACTTTACCAAATGGGGGAAATGGTATAGCAATTGAAAAGATTGCAATTTAAAAGTCATTGGTTTCAGTTAGGTCGTCTTGAAATACGCAGTAAAATTATAATTTATCTTTTAATAAGCGACAAAATTGCAATATATAATTTTATGTTTTAGCTAAAGTGTAGTTAAAGATAATTCATATGATGCATATATTCAATTGATTATAATGAAATAGTTTTATGAGAGTTGAGCATTAATTTCCATCTATCATCTTTCTATTATTCACTTATCTGCATCACTTTTAGTTCTCGCACCTCATTTTCCATTTAGAAAGATTGAATTAATGTAAGATACTTACCTTTATTATATTAAGCAAAAAATCAAGGAATCACTGTTCTTAAAGCACTGGTTATTTCAAGTCTGGTTTGAAGTAGTTTTTGATGAACCTGCATTAATAATTGTGTTTCTTCTTCATTTACATTTTGGGCTGATTCAACAATCTTCTGCTGATTTTCCTTCAATTTTCTATTGAATTTCTTAAGCTTAAATCGAAGAATAGACTGAGTAGCATCATTGTAAAAATTTTTATCAGGGTAGGGTTGTGTCTGTAAGAACAACTGCCAGCGTTTTTCCCAGTTTTCACTGTATTCATAAGGTGAAATCAGCAGATCCATTGCCAGGCTTTGCAATTCCTTGTCTTCATGATTTAAATAGTATTCTGGCTGAATAGCTTTCCCTTGTTCCATTGCCTGTATGCTTACCTCCAATAACCTTCTGTACAGGGGTTGATCTATTGTATCCAGGGCATCCTCCATATTAGAAAGAATCAATTCTGCAATACTGTGTTGTTCATCTTCAAGGTCAAAAGTTTGATCTGCATAGGCCACTAATATTCGTATTAAATCCTTTCCTGAATTTCATGTGTATCAGAAATTACTTTGAAAGGTAATATGCTCAGGTTTCCCTGCATCCATTGCCTGCCGCTGTTCCTCATCAAGTGACAATCTGCTATCCGGTCGGTTTTTCTTTTGTTCCTTATAAATTGACTTTTTTCAGCATCTGATTCAATTCCCGTACGAGCAAGGTTTCGTCAATATCAAACAGAGTTGCACACTCTCTCAGATACCGGGATCTTTTGATAGTATCCGGTATTTTTGAAATACTCTCCAACACATCTTTTATCAATGCTGCTTTGCGAATCGGATCATTTTTTGAATCCTCTGAGAGCGTCTTAGCTTTAAAGGTTATAAAGTCACTGGCATTCTGCTCCAAATAGCTTAAAAATCCTTCAGCTCCCGATTCTCTTATGAATGAATCCGGATCATGCTTACCGGGAAGTAATACTATTTTCACATTCATATCCTGCTCCAGCACCATGTCCAGACCTCGCAATGCCGCTTTAATACCAGCCGGATCACCATCATATAATATGGTGACATTTTGTGTAAAGCGGTGAATAAGTTTTATTTGCTCCTCTGTGAGCGCTGTGCCGGACGAGGCGACCACATGTTCTATCCCGGACTGTGCCATGGCAAGTACATCCGTATATCCTTCCACGATGATACAATCATCCATCTTCCTGATGGCTTGCCTTGCCTGGTATAATCCATATAAGACTTTGCTCTTCTTGTAGATCTCTGATTCAGGAGAATTGATATATTTTGGAGAATTCTCTGATTTTATAAGTATTCTGCCTGCGAAAGCAACCGGTCGGCCGCTAATATCGTGGATAGTAAACATCACCCGATCATTGAAAAAGTCATTTCCGTACTTATTAATAAGACCAAGTTCCTGCAGGTGATCTTCCGGAAATCCGTCCAGCTTTGCTTTTTTTGCAAAACTATCCCTTTCTTTAGAGGAATACCCAAGCTGAAATTTTTTGATTGTCGTATCCAGAAATCCTCTTTCTTTGAAATAGGACATTCCAATGTTTTTACCTTCCTGAGTCTCCCAAAGCTCCTGTTCATAATGTTTTCTTGCATACGCGGCAATTTCCAGCAGTTTTTCTCTATGCAGCATCTCTACCTTCTGCTCAGGTGAAGCATCCACTTCTTCCAGTGTGATATTATATTTGTCTGCGATATACCTAATAGCCTCCGGAAAAGACATCTGCTCGTGCTCCATTAAAAACTGAACCGAATTACCTCCTTTGCCACATCCAAAACACTTAAAATAATTCCCGGTTACGTTGACATTAAAGGATGGAGATTTTTCATTGTGAAAAGGGCAGAGGCCCAACATGTTTGCTCCTCTTTTGCGCAATCGCACAAAATCACCCACTATATCCTCAATTCGGGCAGCATCCAATACTCGTTCTACTGAAGCAGGTGCAATCATTCTGCAGCTTTAATCAAATCTAATAAAACGTCTCTCATTGTGTAAATACCTTTTTTACCCGCGACCCATTGAGCTGCCATCAGGACCCCATTCGTAAATCCCATTCTCGAATGAGCTTCATGACTGATCGTAATGCGATCATCCCCGGAATTCCACTCCACTTCATGTATTCCAAAGACTTCGCCTTCTCTTTTACAATCCACAGGCAAGGAATTGTTTGATTTAGGTTCATTATTTATAAAATGCCAGTTATCATAATGTGGATGTTGATCAATGATCCCATTAATCAGGGTCGTCGCCGTGCCACTTGGGGCATCCAGTTTGTGAATATGATGTGTTTCTGTTACTTTTCCGGAAAATGCTGGAAAATGAGCTGTGAATTTGGCGAGAAATGTATTCAATTCAAATAGAATATTGACTCCTATGCTGAAATTTGAAGCATATAATAAGGTACCCTGATTTTCATTTACAAATTTCTTTAACACATCCAGTTCTTCATACCAGCCTGTGGTTCCCGTGATTACAGGTAATCCGCATTCTATAAGTTTTTTGATATTTTGAACTGCAGCTTGTGGTTGGGTAAATTCAATTACAACATCTGCAGAATTAGAGTGAATGTCAACTTCATTCCAATCCAATTCACTTTTAATTATCCAAACCACTTCTAAACCTAGGGAGAGAGCCTGCTTTTCAATAGACTTACCCATTCTTCCATAACCAACTATTCCCAACCTCATTTGTTTGTTCTATTAATTAAGAAATGAATGCAGCCTGCAATTTCAAAATTTAATGTCAGGTATATGTCAGCTTTTGGTAGATTTCATTCAATCTAAATAGCACCTGAATAATCTCTCCATAAAATTAGTAATTTTGCGGCCTTATTTTGGGGTGCAAGATGCAAAGTAACAAAATATGGGCAAGCTTTAAATAGATTTTTAATAAAATTATGTTGATCGAATTAATCATTTTTAATTGAATCAGCACTTTACATAAAGTGTTTATATTATTGGATATCAATTGAATATAGAATAAAATGCATTATAAAAACGACATATTTCTCAAAGTTGTAAGAGGGGAGGAGGTGCCTCGTCCGCCGGTATGGCTGATGCGTCAGGCGGGTCGAATTCTTCCTCAATACCGCGAGCTTAGGGCTTCTCTTAAAGACTTCAAAGAATTAGTGGAAACCCCTGATAAGGCTGCAGAAGTGACTATTCAGCCAATAGATGAGCTGGGAGTTGATGCTGCCATTATTTTCTCTGATATCCTTGTGATTCCCGATGCTTTAGGTTTGACTTATCAAATGGAAGAAAAGCTTGGACCTTATTTTCCAAAAGTAATTTCATCTGCATCTGATATAGAAGCCTTGTACAGCGCTGGAGATGCTGAGGCCAGATTGCAGTATGTTTATGATGCAATAAGTCTTACAGTAAGGCAACTGGATGGGAGAGTGCCGTTGATAGGATTTTGTGGTGCACCCTGGACTATTCTGGCATACATGATAGAAGGAAAGGGCAGCAAGACTTTTTCTCAGGCTAAAAAATTCTTGTACACTGAGCCACTTCTTGCTGAAGCACTTCTGGATAAAATTACTGAAGCATCAATCTTATATCTGAAACAACAAGTGAAAGCAGGAGCTGCCCATTTACAAATCTTTGATTCATGGGCAGGATTGCTAAGTTCAGAACAGTATGCGCAATTTTCTACCAAATATATAGGCAGAATTTGTTCAGCTATTCAGGATGTTGGAATCACAGTTTTTGCAAAAGGGGCAATTAATGCATTGGATGATTTTGCTAAACTTAATTGTGAAGTGATAGGTTTGGACTGGACTATGGAGCCTGATTTTGCGAGGACAAGAGTAGGTGATCATATGGTTTTCCAGGGAAATCTGGATCCATGTGTTCTATACGCATCTCCCGAGAGTATAAAAGGTTATACCATTGATATGATTAGCAGATTCGGGAAAAAGCATATTGCCAATCTGGGCCATGGAGTATATCCTGACACCCCCTTGATAATGTAAAAATCTTTGTAAATACTGTTAAAGAATTCAGCTACAATACATAACAGATAATCAATCAGTTAATGTAAGGAAGCATTGAGTGGTTGTACAAAGGAGGGGTGCCGGTATTAAAATAAATCCGGTTCAGGATGCCGACAGTTATCTTTTTTATTTAACTTTGGACCCTATCCCAAGGACAATCCACTCTTTCATACTCAAAAAACGAATGAATGGGTTGGTTTAAAAGACTTAAAGACGGAATTCAAACCGCAACGGAGCACAAACGCGAAGTTCCTGATGGCTTGTGGTATAACTGCAAGCAATGCAAACAAACATGCACAGCCAAAGAACTTAGGGAGAACATGTATGTTTGCCCAAGTTGTGATTTTCATACAAGAATCGGATCTGAAGAATATTTTGATGTCATTTTTGACGGAAATAAATACGATGAGCTTTTCGCTGAATTGAGATCAGTGGATATGTTGCAATTTGTGGACGTAAAATCTTACTCGGATCGTCTAAAAGAAGCATACAAAAAGACGGAGCTGAATGATGCAATCTCGGTGGCAATTGGCAGGGTTAATAAAAAGCCATTATGCATTGCCTGCATGGATTTCAAATTTATCGGGGGAAGTATGGGTTCAGTAATGGGTGAGAAAATTGCACTCTCTATCGATTACTGCCTGAAAAAGAAGGTTCCTTTGATGATCATCTCCAAATCAGGAGGGGCAAGAATGATGGAATCTGCGTATTCATTAATGCAAATGGCAAAAACATCTGCAAAGTTGACTCAAATGGCAGCAGCAGGAATTCCTTATTTCTCTATGATGACAGATCCTACCACAGGTGGCGTCACGGCCTCATTTGCTATGCTTGGAGATATAAATATGTCAGAACCAGGAGCCTTAATAGGGTTTGCCGGACCAAGAGTAATAAAGGAAACTATAAAAAGAGATCTTCCAGAGAACTTTCAAACTGCAGAATATGTGCTTGAAACAGGATTTCTTGACATGATCGTACACAGAAAGGAACTTAAGAACACTCTGGATGAGTTACTGGTTATTTTCAATATTCAGCCTTCCAGCCGAATTATTTTGAGTTCACTTCGTAGAGGATCTAAATGATCCAGTATTATATCGAAAAACCCGGATCCATATTTTAAATAGTAAGACATGAAATTCTCATGCCTTTCCTGCAATTGCTGATCAGGAAACATCTTGTCTTTAACTTGTCTGAGTTGATTGATCTTCACTTCATTGTTCTGCTTCTCAGCCCGCTTGATTCGGCCTTCCAGGCCTTCCAGTGTCTTTAGAACACGCACTTTTTCAGCTTCAAAAGCTGCTTTCAGTGTTATATCAGCTTTAGATCCCTTATTAACAATGAGATCAAGCAGGCTCTCAATAGCAGCTCTTTCCTGATCGATTTCAACATGATCTTTCAAAATATTTTCCAAATAATATGATATAATCTCATCAATATCAGAGAAATAGATATCGGTACTTAATGCAATTTTTTCCATTTTTGCGGCGACTCCGGATTCAATAAGCATCACAGAATCCCGCCTTATGAGGACAGGGTAGAATACATTTAATGCAGCAAAATGATTTTTCTTTCCAACCAGTATGCGAGCTCCCCTCCACCGCCTATGTATGCGACATTGGGTAAGGTAAATTCCTGATAAACAGGCCTTACATTTACATTCGGACTGAAGTTTTCCGGTGCTGAATCAATTTCCGCAGACATTTCTTCAGGGGTAAATAATTGACCCGATTGCTGAAGTCTGAAGTTTTCAGCTTCTCTTTCAATTCTCTCCCTATAGCCATTACCTAAATAGAAAAAGTTGATGGGTCTTACAAATGTAGCTGGCTTATATCCTAAATTGCTTATCTCTTCCTGAGTGTTAATTATATTCTGCAGTGCGGTTTCGTTCAATATTTCATCCTGTATAACAGACTTGAATTCGTTTTTCAACTTGGAATCATCCATATCCAGAATCACGAGACCATATTCATTAAACAAATCATGTATAAAAATCCGGGTTGCCTGGCCATAGGTTCTGTATCCGCTATAGGCATTCTGAACCCTATTAAGAATGGACTCAGCATTTGCTGATCCACCCAGTGTCTCTTTCAACTGTTCAATGACCTCTTCAAGACCATCCAAATTAAATCTCCCGCAGGAGCCGGTCTGATTTGTTTCCCAAACTATTTTCTTATTGAACAAATGAATGTGGTTGATCTCTTCTACATCGTGGTCTTCTGCTCCAAGTATAAATGTAGGTATATACATATATTCGGTTTGTTCAGCATTAAGCTTCTGTGATAACTTAATAACGCTCAGTATTTTATAAACAGTAAATAATGGACCCAGAAATAGGCAAGGCTGATGAGCAGTGATCAGGGTAAATGTATTCTCTTCAAAATCGCATCCAGATTTGATTGCAGCAGGGGAGAGATAGATAAATTTTGATATTGTGTGGTAAGTGTCTCGTGTAATAGTGTTCTGTTGACAGGGTATTGCCTTCTCATCTGTGTAGCTAACCGTATGCCATCGGTATCCGGTTCAAATTGATAAAAGCTTTTCAATCCAACTCTCTGGCTTGCATATGCTTTATCCAGTTTACTAAAGGCAGGGATTTTGTCAAATGGGAAATACTCTGTAGAATTCACTAATAGGGGTATAAAAATGATTTAGAAAACGAAGGAAATAGAAGCCAGCAATCTTCTGGGTCTTTCTGAGAACTGGTATTGATTACCATCAAATGTAATATGGCTACCAAAATTGGTCAGATTTCCTTCGTACCTGATATCCAATAATATCTTCCAAAAATCAATTCCCAATCCCGCCTGAAAACCTAGTGTTAAAGATTTGAAATCTTGCTTATATCCTTCAATGTCAGTAAAACCGGATGTATTTTGCAGAAATACATGTCCCACAGGACCGACATTTAACCGTAAAGGACCTGCTTTTGTTCCGAATAAAACCGGAATATCCAGGTACTGGTATTTTTCTTTTACTATTCTATCCATAGAAAATCCGTCCGTAACTTTAAAATCTACACTATTGCTATTGTACACCACTTCTGGCTGTATGATGAATCCTCCCAAATTAATTTGTGCTACCAATCCAAAATGGTATCCATAACTGGCATCTTCAACGGCAATTTTTACCTGATTTCCCAGACTTCCATTTTGAATCTGAATTGAATCAGTACCCAAATCGTAAGATCCAAGTCCTGCTTTGACACCAATCTTGAATTGGGCTTGAGCCGTAGAAATAAATACAAATGCTATAATGAGGGCAAAAAAATATTTGAATGACATGATTTCACTGATTGTTAGGCAAAGGTAACGAACTGTATAAAAACCAAGTTTCAAATAAAAGGTTAATATTGCAGAAAGGAATCATATTTTCCATCAGAACTCATTATGGCATGTCCGAAAAGAAATTAAAAAGTGTTGAATTTGTTGGTAGTTTTCCCAGAGCGGATCTTTGTCCCACTGACGGATTGCCAGAGTTTGCATTTATAGGAAGATCTAATGTGGGCAAATCCAGTCTTATTAATATGCTGTGCGAAAGAAAAAACATGGCGCATACATCCCAGCATCCCGGTAAAACTCAATCCCTGAATTTCTATAAAGCTGAACATAGCTGGTATCTGGTAGATTTACCGGGTTATGGTTATGCAAAAGTGAGCAAATCTTCCCGGGAAAAGTGGCAAACTATGATTCAATATTATCTATCAAAAAGGAAGGAACTGGCATGCTGCTTTATTCTTATTGACTCCAATATCCCCCCACAACAAAACGACCTTGATTTTATCAATAAGCTGGGATCATGGGCTGTGCCATTTGCCATTGTTTTCACTAAAACAGATCGTGGTAAAACCACTGAAATTCAATCGAATATCGCCAAATTTAATAAGGCTTTATTGAAATCCTGGAATGCCTTGCCTCCACAATTTCTCAGTTCAGCAGAAAAGAAAATTGGACAGGAAAATATACTCAATTATATAGATGAAGTACGCCTGGCATGGCTTGCGTCTCAGGATAATATGTAAAACTATTTTAACCGGGCTTTACTGAAGGTTAGGGATACAAAGAATATGTATCTTTGGAGCTTGATAATTACTAACATTAAAATTACACTTAGCTTATCTTGCCGTTTATCAGGGAATTATGCTTAATAATGTGAATTTGCATACTAGCTTGATTAAACTGCTTTAAGAATCTGAGATGAAACATATTATTCCGAATATACAGGATTGGCCAATTTATAAATTGAGTGAGCGCAGGCAACAGTTCATTCAGGAAATCAATACAGCAACTTTTCAAAAGCTCAACAGACTGTCAACTGAGCAATTGAAGGATATGATAGAACGGACCTTGTATTCTGAATCCAGCAGGGTTAAAAATGATCCCTGGGAAGTGGATCCTCCCAATGAGGCACTTTTTTGGAACAAGTTGAAAAAAAGATTGGAAGTTGAGGGGGGCATAAATCCCAATCATACAGAATACAGGGTATTACTGGAAGAAATCCTTCGCACGATAATTAATCGATACAGCCAGGAGATTGTGGGTTCATTCAGGATGAAAACATTTCTATTTGCAAGAAAATTTCTGACAGTATTTTTCAATGTAATCTTCAATCCACTAAGAGGAAAGCATTTGTTCAGCTTCTGGACTTCTACAAAATACGCTGCAGAAAAAATAAGAGTTATCGGACCTTTAGATAAAATTCGCCAATTAGCGAAAGATCAAATCCTGGTATTGACTCCAACTCATTCTTCCAATCTGGATTCAATTCTAATAGGATATATGCTGGACATGAAAGCAGGTTTGCCGGGCTTTTCTTATGGTGCAGGTCTCAATCTTTACAATAGCGGAATTGCTGCTTACTTTATGAACCGTCTGGGTGCGTATCGTGTGGACCGCAGGAAGAAGAATCTCGTGTACCTTGAGACGCTTAAGATAATGTCTCATCTATCCATTGTTCTGGGCACAAATAGTCTGTTTTTTCCCGGAGGTACCAGATCCAGATCAAATCATCTCGAGCGGAACCTAAAGCTGGGATTACTCTCCACTGCAGTGGATGCACAGCGATCTCTGAGCTCAAACAAGGAAGAAAAGAAAATCGTCATAGTGCCATTAATATTGTCCAACCACTTTGTTTTTGAGGCGAGATCTTTGGTTGAACAGCATTTGAGACAGCTTGGAAAAGAAAAGTATTCTCGCTCAAAAGATACGAGCAAGGGATTCTGGAATGGATTCAAGTTTGCTTTATCTTTTCTCAGGAACGATACAGAAGCAGTGTTTTCAATGGGACAGCCAATGGATGTTTTCGGTAATCCAATGAATGTGGATGGAAAAAGTGTTGATCACAGAGGCCATGAAATAGATATCAGTGGATATTTCAGAATCAATGAAAATATTGTTACTGACCCACAAAGGGAAAGTGAATATACAAAAATTCTGGCTGATCATATTGCAGAAAAATATTACAAAGAGCATGTAGTACTCGATAGTGCTATGGTAGCATTTGTGGCATTTCAGTATTTATTAAACAGGTATGAAGAACTGGATCTTTTTGGTGTTTTGAAACTTAACCCCAAAACTTTACTGTTCAACGAATCAAGTCTTGTTGAAGGAATTTCTCAATTGAAATCATTATTAATACAAAAAACCAAGGAAGGAAGCATCTTATTGGATACTCATTTGGAAAAAATGGATCCTGAAGAAATTTTAATAAAAGGGATCAACAAATTGGGGATTTATCACCTTAACAGACCTATAATTAAGAACAAAAAGGACAAATCAGATCTAAAGATCTCAAGTTGTTGTATTTCTATCACAACAAATTGGATAATTATGGATTACAACAAGAATTGTACTGGAAGAAAATATTGAGTTTCGAACGTCCTCAGATGCAATTGGAAGACTGATTTGCAGAATAAATTTTTAAAATGGAATTAAGATATATAGTTTTTGATCTGGAAGCCACTTGCTGGAGAGGGCGACCACCCAACGGTTACAATGAAATAATTGAGATAGGGGCCATTAAAGTGGATGCTTATGGAGATCCGGGTGAGATATTCAGCAGATTTGTAAAACCGACTGTCAATCCTTTATTGTCGCCCTTTTGCAAACAATTGACAAGCATTACACAGGAGCAAGTTGATTCAGCCAGACCATATCCAAGAGTAATACAGGAATTTCTGGACTGGTCAGAACTGCTCGATGATGATGTCAAGATGATTTCCTGGGGGGAAAATGATAAGGCACTCTTTAGCAGCGATTGTAAACTCCACAAACTAGATTACGACTGGACAGAAAAACATGTCAATCTTAAGCAACATTATAAAGAATTGAAACGTCATACAAAACATATGGGATTGAAAAATGCTTTAACGCATGAAGGTTTTGAGTTTGATGGAGATCCGCATCGGGGAATCGATGATGCTCTAAATCTTGCCAAAATTTTTATCAAGTACATAGACGAATGGAATATTCAATAATCAAAATTCACTTATTAATCACAACAACTTAATTATGAAACAATTACTAATTCTTTTATTATTGGTTTCTGCCTCAGTAGGTTCTTACGCTCAGAAGATTTCTGAGGGAGTTATCAAAATGGAATTAACTGATGTAAAATCTGATGATCCTTCAGTAGCCAGCCAAATGGCTATGATGAAAGGAAGTACAAATGACATATATTTCAGCAAGGATCAACAAAAAGTATCCATGTCTATGATGGGCGGGATGATGAATATGATGGTATTTACCACACCTGCTACCAAAGAAACAAAACTATTCATGGACATGATGGGTAATAAGTTTCAGGTAAAGACTCCAATGGAAGAACCAGGTAAAGCTGAGGATGAAATGGACATTAAAATGACTGACGAAACAAAGGAAATCAAAGGTTATAAATGTAAGAAAGTGATCATGACTCCTAAGAAAAGTGCTACAAACGGACAAGATATGACCATCACTGTGTATGTAACGGATAGAATAGACATGACAGGTCCATTTACTCCGCAAATGAAAGGTGCCACCAAGTTGAAGGGAGCACCCCTTGAAATGAGCATTCAAACAGGAGGAGTATCTATGGTGTATACTTGTAAATCTGTTGAAACTTCACTTCCAAAAGACTCATTCAAAGAACCTAAAGGTTATAAAGAAATGTCTAAAGAGGAGTATGAAAAAATGATGTCTGGTTTTGGTATGTAATTGATTGATTATATATATTATATCTACTATATATTAAAGTAAAAAAGCAACTGAATATTCAGTTGCTTTTTCTATATTTTGACGCCGCTCTCCTGGGGCCCCCCCAAACGGACGTATCATTAAAAATTAAAAGACTCGCCCAGGCGGAACTGCTTTTGTTCCAATTGATTAACAGTAGATCCTAATCAATATCCCAGCAATTTTAACATTGAATCAGCATCCTGATGATCTGATAATTTCCAGTGAAATAATTCTCCATTTTCATTGCGATCCACTATCACATGCTGAGGGGAGGGGATGAGACAATGTTTGATTCCTCCATAACCACTCAATGCATCCTGATAAGCTCCTGAGTGGAAAAAGCCCAGATATAATTTATCTCCTTTGTTGATTTTGGGTAAGTAAACCTGATTGATATGCGCTTCGGAATTATAGTAATCCGCATTGTCGCAGCTTAATCCGCCGATATTAACCCTTTGGTATTCTCTGTCCCACATATTGACAGGCAATAAAATAAATCGCTCATTGATACCCCAGGCATCTGGTAGAGTGTTCATAAGTGAATTATCCACCATGTACCAGAGCTCCGCATCGTTTTGCTGCTTTTGTCCGATAACTGAGAAGAAGGTAGCCCCGCTTTCACCGACAGTAAATTTACCAAACTCAGTGAAAATATTTGGTTCCTCGATTCCTTCTTCTGTACACGCTTCTTTAATCAAGCGTACAATTTCCAGAATCATATAATTATAATCATATTCGAAACCCAGAGAGTTGCGTATAGGCAAGCCACCTCCAATGTTGATGTCAATCAAAGTAGGGCAGAGGCGCTTCAATTGACAATATAACCTGATTCCTTTCTTCAATTCACTCCAGTAATAGATAGTATCCTTAATGCCGGTATCTATGAAGAAATGAAGCATTCTAAGATTGAACTTGGGATTGGTTGCAATTTTCTCCTTATAGAATTCCAACACCTGAGACTGACGAATACCGAGTCTGGAGGTATAAAATTCAAAATTAGGCTCTTCCTCAGTGGCAATACGAATTCCGATATCAGTTTTACGCTCGAAATATTGATTGAACAGATCCACTTCATCAATATTATCACAAACAGGAATGAGGTTGAATTTGCCTTCATGAACTAATGAAGCAATTTTCTGTACATATTCCGGAGGCTTGAAGCCATTATTTACAATGATAGTTCCGGGCTGAATCTCTCCATCGGCATCCAGCTTTCTGATCAAATCAATATCAAAAGAGGAGGATGTCTCCAACTGGGCATGATTGTCCAGAACTTCATCCAGGATATGACGGAAATGGGAACTCTTGGTACAATAACAATAATGATATTTTCCTTTGTACTGAACTTTTTCCATGGCTTCCTGGAAGTAGGCCCTGGCTCTGATGATTTGATCTGCAATCTTTGGAATATAAGTCAACCTCATGGGTGTCCCATAATGTTCCAATAATTCGTAAACAGGTATTCCGTGAAATCTTAGATTATTTTCATGAAGATCAAATCCATCCTGAGGCCAATAAAACGTTTGATCTACCAAATCGAGATATGTATTTCTCATCTACAACAACCAGCAATATTGTGAGTTAATGTTGATCCAAAGATCCGGGAATAAAATTGCTTTTTTATTCAAAGTTTCTTTGGGCTGCAAATATACTGGATTGAAAACGGATAACAAGCATTTACAACATTAAGGACATGTAAATTTTAAGAGCAGGGAAGTATCCATCATTTCTATTTAACATAATATAAATTATGAGACAAAAGAGCTTAAAGTTATTCTCACAAGTCCCTGACTTGAATTGACTTTGTGAATAGATTGAACGTAATAGCTTATTGCAACCATAACTTGATTAGACTAATCTGTAAGTTATCCACATTATTGTGTATTATTGTAATACTTTCAAAATTTTAACTCCATTCCAATGCAACGCAGAAACTTCCTCAAAATCGGTGGCCTTGGCAGCATCTCAGCAGGTTTAATCCATTCATTCCTGACAGGCAGCCTTGCTGAAAATCCAGTGGATGAAAAGAATCTTTCTTTGATGTGTGAACCAACCACAGCAGATATATTGGGACCATATTACAGATCTAATTCTCCATTGCGATCCGACATAGTTCCGGAGGAGGACAATGATGAGAATACTGTATATATGTCTGGCAAAGTCATTACCAATGATTGTAGTCCTGTTGAAGGAGCATCAGTGGAGTTATGGCAAGCCGATGGAGCAAGTGAATATTATATGCTGGCTCCTGATTTTAGATACAGAGGAACATTTATTACTAATTCTGATGGTAGTTACTTTTTTAATACTGTTGTTCCTGGCCATTATCTTAATGGTTCCCAGTATCGTCCGGCCCACCTACATTTTAGAGTTACAAAACAAGGTTTCAGATCTATAATCACTCAAATATATTTTGAAGGCGATGAATTTATTCCTATTGATCCCTGGGCTTCCGCTCCTGCAGCTTCTTTACGAATTATTCCGCTGGTAGAAGTAAATACCGGGGAACATAAATACGAACTGAATTTTGATTTCTCCCTGGATATTATCACTAGTACTGAGCCTGAAGTCCCTGCGTTTGCTGCGAATATTAAATATAACAATCCATTCGTTTCATCCATTAATATTCAAACGAATACGGATGACCTGATAATCCACGCGGCGGAAATACTGGATATTCATGGCAAATTGATACTGAGTAAATATAGACTGAATGATCAAAGTCTGAGCTTTAAAACAGATGCTTTGCGGTCAGGTCTCTATTTTCTTCGTTTAAAAACTTCTCAGGGAATTGGGGTATTCCGGATTGTGAAGACTGATTAGCAAGATTTATTCATTACACCACTTTATCGGCACAGCATGAACTGGCAAAAGCATCAGGTTTTGCTTTGAATACAAAGCCCATTCCGAGGATGTAGCCCATCGCTTCTTTTAGAGCGGTGTTGGATTGGAAATGAGGATCAGTGTTGATATCTGCATGCACTTCCAGTTCGACATGATATCTGTCAAGAAGTTCGCAGAGATGGTATGCGGTTTCAACAGATTTACCAACTTCGATGATCATGCGCTCTTTAAGGCTCATAATTTGAAGGGTTTTGCTGTTCTGAATAAACATAAACCCACCCTTTTTTTCACGCAGAAATACTATAACTGTGGCAAATTCGACTAACTCTCCCCTAACCTGTGAGTCTGTGCCAATACATACTTTTAAACGATGTCCCGCAGTGGTTTCTCTAATGATAGCACGCTCGACAGCGTCTTTAATTGGCAATTCAATTCTTTCTCCGGTAAATGTTCTCCAGCTCATATAGATTACGTTTGTTCAAATATACAAATGCGAAATCATAATGAGTCTAATATATATAAATATTTTTATTATTTAAAGTTGAGTTAACACTATCGGTTAAATTTAAAATGAATGAAAAGGAACATCAAATAATTAGCAATGTGTGCTTAAATATTCCTGCATTTCATTCTGGACATTTTCAACAAGTGGCCTTGTTTGCTCATAAAGTTCTGAGATCTCCAGCATACTTCCTTTATTTCGGGATAAATGCTCAATTTTTTCCATTAAGACCCTCAAGGCTTCAACTTGAAACATGGCGAGTGAACTCTTAATTTTATGGCTGTAAATTCTCACGGCTTCAATATCTTCACGCTCTATACCTGATTCCAGCATTGCAATATCTTCAGGAACCTGATGGATAAATAATCTCATCATATCATGAATGGCATCATAATCTCCAAGTAGATCAATCAGATAATCAAGTTTAAAATCCATTAATTATTAGGGCTCATTGCTGGTGAACAAAATATATTAATTGTCTCTACAAGTTCTTCATACTTAAATGGCTTAGCCAGAAATCCTGACATCCCGGATTTCAGACATCTGTCCTTCTCCCCTTCCAGTGCATGAGCTGTCATAGCAACTATCGGAACCTGAAGGTTCAATTCTTTTCTTATTTTTTCTGTAACAGTATATCCATCCATTTTGGGCATTTGAATATCCATTAAAATAAGATCGAATTTGTGCCCTTCCGACAGAATGTCATAAGCTTTCTGCCCATCACCAGCAATAGTCGTATTTACACCTAATCTATCCAATATTGTCTTTACTAGCTTCTGATTCAATGGATTATCCTCTGCAACTAATATATTTACTTTCAACGAACTCATCAGTTTTACCTTTGATTTTTTCTGGTGCAGTTCTTCCATTTCTACTTCCTTAAACATCATTGTTACCTGGAATTCAGACCCAACTCCCGGAGTAGATTTGACAACTATCTGACCATTGGCCAAATCTACGATATTCTTTACAATACTCAAACCTAACCCTGCCCCACCATAAGTCCTGCTGATATCTTCGGTTGCCTGAGTAAAGCGATCAAATATTACATTGATTTTCTCAGGCTCAATGCCAATTCCGGTGTCTTTAACAGCAATCTGAATTAGATGGTGATCATTATCGGAAGTATCTATCAATGTTAAAGCAAGAGAAACACTGCCTTCTTCTGTAAATTTAATGGCATTGGACAGGAGATTCACAATTATCTGAGTAATCCGAACCGGATCTCCTTCCAGATACTCTGGAATAGCTTCGTCAATTTTGAAATCAAGATGGATGTCTTTCTCTTCAATCAATTGCCTCATCATGATCAATACTGAATTGCATAAATCCCTTACAGCGAATTTTTTAATATTCAATTGAAGCCGACCCTGTTCTATCTTGGAAACATCCAGAAGATCGTTGATGATATTAAGCATGTTTGTTCCTGCAGATTTCACTGCATTGGAATAAAGATATTGTTCATCAGTCAGTTCTGTTTGTTGCATCAGGGAAATATAACCCAATATTGAAGTCATTGGGGTGCGAATCTCGTGACTGATATTGGCCAGATACTTATCCTTGATTTGAGATTTGTATTCTGCATCAGCCACAGATTGTCTGAGCAGGATATTTTTATTAAATCTGTCAGTATGATTATTAATGATTGTAACAGATGCAGTTACTTTACCATATTCATCTATTATGGGGTTTGTAACCATATCGATGAAATATTTCTTTTCATCAAAGTAAAAAAGTAATAATTCAGATTTTGTCTTGAAGCCGGAGTTGAAAGCTTTAACGATACTTAAGTCGCTGAATCTGATCATTTTATCTGGCTGTTCTGCGTAGTAAAGAGGAACAGCTTCTCCCCTTCTGCATTGTTCTAGAAGGGTGTTTAAATCGTACAAAGTAAAGTATCTGGAAATAACAGGGTTGATATACTCTGCATGAAAATGCCTGTCCATTACTAAGACTCCGGCGGGCATACCACTTAAAAGCTCCCAGGGATTAATTGAAATATTATCCTTCATCGTTAAGGTTGTATAAAGCTGCATTACAAGATACGAAAAATACAAGTAGACTGCTTAGTATTTCTACCCGCAATCAATACTTAATATCAACATTTCCCTCGTTACTACAAAACTATACAACAATAGAACAATAAAGATGCCAAGCTGAAATAAAATGCAGCTTATGAATGATTTTTTTTGAAAATTTAACAGATTTTTCCCCTAGACGCCAGAATAGATCAGTGTTTCTGAACTTGACCTGGATTTAATTACTCCGTCGCTTAGTGTATGGTGTTCACATTTAATTACTCTGCCAGGGTATTTATCTATAAGGCGATAATCATGGGTAGCAAATAATATGGTAGTGTTTTCTTCTTTCGCTATCCGAAGAATAAGCTGAATGATATCATCAGATGTATCAGGATCGAGGTTTCCGGTTGGTTCATCAGCGATTAGAAGAGCCGGTTTATTGAGCAGAGCTCTTGCAATAGCAATTCTTTGTTGTTCACCCCCTGACATTTCAAATGGAAATTTATGACTGATATATTTAAGCCCCACAAGACCGAGGACCTCCTCTACCCTGTCTTGCATTTCTGATTTCTTTTTCCAGCCCATAGCCTTCAAAGAAAAGATCAGATTATCCTTTATCGAGCGATCATTTAATAAAAGAAAATCCTGAAATACCATCCCAAGCCTTCTTCTCAGTTTATATCTTTTGGATGGTTTTAATTTGCATAGGTCTACACCTGCCACTTCTCCTTTACCATGGGATAATGGTAGCGCCCCATATATGGTTTTCAATAAGCTGGATTTGCCTGATCCCGTTTTTCCAATTAAATAAACAAACTCCCCAGCCTGTATCTGCAGATTTACCTGATTCAAAACCAGTAGCTTACCCTGAAATATATCACAAGATTCCAATGAAATTATCAATTGCTTATCTTCCATGATGTACATTTTTACTTTAATGATCTGAATTAATCGGGTTTGAAATCTTAATTATTCTCTCCTGATTATTTTTTCAATAACTATTAAGGTTCAAAAATATGGTATTACATATGAATAAAAAAATTAATTTGTATCTTTTTATCAGATAATGCTATTAACGTGAAAAGAGAGGTATCTGATATTGGATTAACGAACTAAAAATATTCTTGAACAAATTCTGTGTTCGCATGAGTGATAATTGTAACACCATGCTGCTTTGTACTTGTCCACGGAAACATGTTTGAAACTCAATATTGGATATATGATTCTAAGGGCTACTAGATTTTTGAAGAAATATCCTGATTTACAACGGCTGTTAGGCTGTTTAAACCGGCCTTTTAAAAATTCCGTAGTTTTCAAGCTGTACGAAACACAGTTGTATAGCTGAATTTGACGACAAGCAAGCAGGCACAGAAGTCGAGCACATGAATAAGGTTCAACCTTCTCCAGAATGATTTCAGAATACTTAATTTTAGTTCTTGTTCAATACATTCTAAGCGAGCGGCTTTGCATGCGCAATGTGTAGGGCAGCGTAGAAAACAAGGAATTTTTAAACAGCCTTGATCTTTTGTTACTTTTGCATCAAGGCAAAAGTAAAAGAAGAATGAAAATAGACACAACTGCAAAACATTCGGAAATACAATTTTTTTTAGTGGAAAATTTCTTCAATATAATTTACAGGAGAAGATTAATCCAGATATACAGAAATAAATCCCCTGCAAAATATCGCATATTACAATTTGCTCTGATATTAAAAATTTACTATTTAAGGACAATTGAAGCAGCTTAATTAACGTACCTTTGCGCCGTTAAATAGAATGCAGTATTGGCAATCACAACATTGAAAGATATTTGCCTGTTATTGCATACATATAAACCACATATATAATGGGCAAAATAAAGAAAGTTTATATCGTTGCAGGAATCCTGTTGCTTGCCGGGATTGGTCTTCTTGTCAATGCTTCCAGAGATATGAGCACCTATTCCACTTTTAAAGAGGCTGCAAATACTGAAATAAGCGTTAAAATTGTGGGACAGCTCTCCAAAGACAAAGAGATATTCTATAATCCTGTCGAGGACCCTAATTACTTCAGTTTCTATATGCGGGATGCAGATGGAATGGAAAATAAAGTGGTCATGCTTGCAAAGAAGCCACAGGATTTTGAGCTATCTGAACAGATTGTATTAACAGGTCAAATGAAAGGAGAGGAATTTCTGGCAAGTGACATGTTGATGAAATGCCCTTCGAAATATAAGGATGAAGAAATTTACATCAAATCTGAGCAGTCTGCTTCTCTTTAATTTTATCAGCATACCTATAAAGTCTTCATGATGCAGCCAACCGTTTACATTGGTGAGGAATTATTTTATGGCCAAATCGGTCACTTTTTTGTAGTTCTTTCATTTGTATCTTCCTTGCTGGGTGCTATTGCCTATCTGTGGAACAGAAAATCTGTTGAGCATCAGGATGCCAGATGGTTGAGAATAGGGAGATATGCTTTTTTGATTCATTCAGTTTCAATTTTTGTAGTAATTGGGTTGATATTTCACCTCATGCTGAACAATGCTTCAGAGTACTACGTCTGGCAACACGTTTCAGAAGATCTTGACATGAAGTACATCTTCTCGGCATTCTGGGAAGGCCAGGAAGGATCTTTTTTACTTTGGATGTTCTGGCATATAGTTTTGGGACTCATACTCCTCTGGAAAGAAAGAAAGTTTGAGGCACAAGTTATGGGTGTGCTTTGTGTGGTCCAACTGATATTGACTACCATGATTCTGGGGATTTATTTTATGGATGGAGAGACAGTATTCAAGCTTGGTTCAAGCCCATTCACACTTCTTAGAAATGAAATGGACGCACCGATCTTTGCTTCTGTAGACTATTTGAGCAATATTGAAGGAAATGGTTTGAATCCATTACTCCAGAATTATTGGATGACCATTCACCCTCCTACTCTTTTCCTTGGATTCGCTTCTGTAACAGTTCCATTTTTATATATGATGGCAGGCACGATGACCGGCAAGCAGTCAGAATGGCTTAAGCCGGTGTTGCCATGGGCACTTTTCTGTGGGGCTATTCTCGGAATAGGAATCCTGATGGGAGCTGCCTGGGCTTATGAGGCTTTGTCTTTTGGAGGTTATTGGGCCTGGGATCCGGTAGAGAACATGTCACTTGTTCCCTGGATTCTCATTGTTGCCGGTATTCATACAAATCTGATAAGCAGAAGTACCGGCTATTCAGTTAAGAGCACAGCTTTATTTTATTGGGGAGCTTTTGTTATGATCCTGTATTCTACATTTCTGACGAGAAGTGGTGTACTGGGAGATACATCTGCACATGCTTTCACAGAAATGGGCCTGGAAAATCAATTGATCATATTGGTTTTGTCATTCACTATATGGGGACTATACTATATTGTTAAAAACTGGAAGAAAATGCCTTCTCCACCTGAGGAAGAGCAAACCTGGAGCAGAGAATTCTGGATGTTTATAGGTTCACTGGTTTTATTATTTTCAGCAGTACTGATTACATTCACCACCTCGATTCCTGTTTACAATAAGTTATTTGACCTTTGGGGATATCTGACAGACAAGGATTATACCCACATGCACCGGACATCTCCCTTAGATGTCATTTCACATTACAACAAATACCAACTTTGGATTGCCATATTCATTGCTTTTATCTCAGTAATAGCCATTTTGATGCGATACAAAAGGCCACTGGGTAAGGATTCCGTGAAGAAAGTACTTCAATTTGCGGCTATTTCTCTGGTTATATCCGGAGTATTACATTTGATCACATACGAAGCCATGAATGTCAAAGCATGGCAGTATCATGTATTGTTGTTTTCAGGGTTCTTCGCTATAGTAAGTCAGGGAACTTACTTCTTTACTTTTGCCCGCCGAAATTTGAAGCTAGCTGGCTCCACCATTTCACATATTGGATTTGGCTTGATGGTTCTGGGTATAATAGCTTCCGGATTAGGCAAGCAATTTATCTCAACCAATCCTTTTGCTCAGAGGGGACTTCTGGATGGCCAATCAGAAGAAGATTTAGGTAAAAATATAACGTTGCTGAAAGGAGTCCCGATGTTCATGTCAGGCTATGAGGTTACTTATACAAAAGATAGTCTTGATGGTGTGAACAGAGAATATGAGGTCAATTTCAAAAAGAAGGATAGTCTTGGAAATGTTATAGAGGAGTTTAACTTGAACCCTAACGTGCTATACGATAAATCCTTCACAAAAATAGCTGCCAGTAATCCTGCCACCCGTCATTATATAACGAGGGATATATTTACTCATATTGATGCGCTTCCTCCCGAGGAAATCAATATAGAATTTGCCCGGGAAAAAGAGGATACACTTTCATGGGAGCCTTATACAGGTTTTGTAGGGGATACTATATTTACAAAAAACAATTTTGCAATTGTTGAAAATATAGATTTCAAAACAGCCCATCCAGATTACGAATCCCAGGAAGGAGATTTGGTTATGGGAATGACCCTGAAATTCTCAAATGCAACAAAAGATAGTTCCTGGCAGGCATTTCCTTTCATTGTTATCAGGGAGGGTGTCGTGTATAATTTCCCCTATCAGGTGAATGAGCTTGGATTGAAAATCCGGATGAAAGAAGAAAGCCTTCAGCACATCATCAATCAGAGTGCCACAACAAAAGCATACCAAATCACTCTGCCTGTAAATGGATCAGGTACAGTTGAAAAATATAAAGTGGAACTGCTTTCGGTAGATCAGGAAAAAAATCATCCCAATTATGCTCCGGAACCCAAAGATATAGTCATTCATGCACGTCTAAAAATCACAGACACAGAAACAGGAAAATCAGGTATTTCCAATCCATTATATGTCATTAGAGGCAATAATATTTTCACTGTGAATGACCCAATTCCTGAATTAGGCTTATTATGCAGGTTTTATCACTTGGATCCTGATAAGGAGGAAATGAAATTATCTTTTACATCCCAACCAATCGAGGAAGCAAAACTCTTTTTTGAGGTAGCAGAAAATTCAGCCAGATCCGATTTCATTGTATTGCAGGCAATATTATTTCCAGGAATAAATTTATTCTGGCTTGGCTCTCTGATGATGATGTTAGGTATGTTTGTGGGAATGTATATTAGAATCAAGAAATGAGCCCCATTACTGAACAGCGTGCCGGAGTTTTCGGACTTCAGGTAGGCATCGCAGGATGTGGTAAAGTTGGTACATCTCTCGCACTAGCCCTGACCCAAGCTGGTGTGGCAGTGTCAGCTGTGTATAGTCGTACTTTGAATCGGGCTGAACAATTGGCAACACTTGTGAATGCTGCCATTTATCATCCGCAGAAATCCGAACTCAGCCTTCCAAAAGTCGATGTATGGATAGTCGCCGTCAACGATGATAATATATCTGAGGTCGTTCATTTGCTCCATCAGGGATTTCCGGAAAGTTTGATAGCTCATACCTCCGGAGGTTGTGATACAATTCAGTTGCAACCTTTGCATCCTAGAGTGGGAGTCTTTTATCCTTTGCAAACATTTAGTGAATTCCGACTTCTGGATTGGAGTGAAATTCCTGTATTTGTCAGCAGTATGCATGAATCTGATACAGCTGTATTACATGCTTTAGCTTCAACTATAACAATGAAGGCTGTTGAAATAAAAGAGGAAGACAGAGCGATTATACATCTTGCAGCAGTTTTCATTAATAATTTTGTCAATGCCATGAGTGCCATTGCCCTTGATATACTGAAACAAAAAAAACTGGACTTTTACCTGTTGATGCCTTTGTTGGACGAAACAGTGGAAAAAATAAGACTTTCAGATCCATTGAATGCTCAGACAGGCCCGGCGATGAGGGGTGATTTGCAAACCATTGAAAGACATCTTGGATTGTTGAATCAGTTTCCTTCAGAATACAAGGAGGTATATCAAACAGTTTCCGCCTTAATTACCAAATATCTTCGTAAAGATCCATGAGAATTCTTGGCTATATCCCCCACCCGACTTTAAAGATTACCATTTTCCATTATGAAAATCGTTTTAGCCTGAAGTTTGAGAATGCGATGTATGAGCAAACTTTCAAGATCCGGCCGGCAGAAGGATTAAATAATGAGGAAGACATCCGGAATATGGTCAATACTACATTTCTGGAACTGATTGAGGCCCGCTTTGTCGCTATGCATACACAAATGTCAGCCATTTACCAAAGCAGAATCAAATCAGAATCTGATGAATTTGATACAATCATTTAAATAACTTTGTACCTCTTTAATTTCAAATATAAAATTTTTGACATGAAAATGTTTAAGAACTTTCCGGTCTGGATCCTGCCTTTAACGATATTACTTTGTGCTGCTTCCTGTAAAAATGATAAAGCAGATACGAGTTCAGATGTCGTAAATACTATCCCGACATCCCCTGCAAGCGAAAATAAGGTTATATATCCTGAGAGGATGATTAATGAAGCTGAAGTTAAATATCCGGAAGGTCAGGAAATAGAATTAGAAGCTGCTGATTTTTCAAATGGCAATGAGCCGATTAAAATAAGCTTCAATAAATACGAAGACAATCAATTAATATTTAATGGCGTAAGTGAATGGCTGGCCGCTAATCCGGGTTACTCATTTAATATCAATTTGGATAATTTCGAGCCAGTTTCCATTTTTAAAGACACTATTCCGATAAAACTGAAGGACGGGAATCATATTTATTGTCTCTACCCGGTAGATCAAAATCAGGTTAGTGTTAAATCTTCACCTAATGTCGCCGCTATGTTTCGGTTAGAAAATAATGAACTGACCAAATCTGCAGATGCACCCGTTTTAATGTTGTACAATCATCCAAGAAGAACTTATAAACCTGGCGAACCGGTTTATTTGGATTATATGCTGATCAAC
Organism: Saprospiraceae bacterium; assembly: GCA_016706365.1. Taxonomy (GTDB): domain Bacteria; phylum Bacteroidota; class Bacteroidia; order Chitinophagales; family Saprospiraceae; genus SLDF01. Next base: position 348,221 of record JADJJU010000006.1, on the reverse strand, counting down.
ACTTATGGAGATGAATCTTACAAAGTTGATGTCAAGATTGATGGAAAATCATTCAAGCAATTAGAGAACAGACCTTATCTAATTACAGGATTAAAACCGGGAATACACTATTGTGAGATGATTCTTACAGGAGGTGGAGAACCTTATAATGTTCCTTTGAATCCAGCAAGAATGCAGTTTACAATTGAAAATTGAAAGTTGAAAGTTGAACAGCCTAGTGATGCGTGATGTGTGATCTGTGATGTGTATACAGACCGTTAAACCCCACCTCTGAACACATAATTTGATTATAGTTGCATGTAGAGACGCCATACATGATGTCTTTTCTCTACACAAACAGCCAATTAAAAGTGGTTCATTATACATAAAATCAGGTTCAAATTTGAAATGTAGGGGCAAACAAATATTTGTCCTGTGCTTTACCAGATTCGTCATCCCCTACACAAAATCAGATTCAAGGTTGCCATGTAGAGATGCCAAATTTGGCGTCTTATCTACTACAAACAGTCAGTTGTGAATGATGAGTTATTCCATTCATAAAAAAGAGGAAAAAATAGAAACAAGTATATCCAGAATATTTACATTTGCACTCTGAAATGGTGGTCATAGCTCAGCTGGTTAGAGCATCGGATTGTGATTCCGAAGGTCGTGGGTTCGAACCCCATTGATCACCCAAGATAGGAGGGCTTCGCGGTCCTCCTTTTTAATTTGTCTAAAGTTTTAACTTTTTGATGCTACAAATGGCTTAATGTAAGTGTTATCATTAGTCTAATTTTTCATTACTTTGATACAGTTTACACGCAGCGAGGGTTTTAAAGTCGTACATTTGGCTTCGTTTTTTAACAGAATATAACTAAAATGGATCGCAGTACCGGAATTGGATTAGTACTCATATTTATCTTGTTTTTTGTTTGGGCTCAATTCAATAACTCTGGTTCAGATGAACTGACAGAGCAGCAAAAGCTTGAACAAGACTCACTTGCAAAAACAAGCCCACAGGAACCGGCAATTGCTCAAAAACCTGATACTTTAACAGGTATAGGAGATGAACCAATATCAGACAGCCTTCGCCAGACCTTGGTCAATAAGGATCTGGAACTTAAATTTGGAATTTTTGCAAATAGCGCTTCAGGTACAGAAAAATTGGACACACTTGAAAATGATGTTTTCGTTGTGGTATTCTCCAATAAAGGAGCTAATGTCAGGGAGGTAGAATTAAAGGAATATCAAAAAATCATTCAGGAAAAAAAGAACATAGAGAAAAAGATTCCCCTGAAATTCATGAATGATCCTAAAAACTCATTCGCATATAAACTTCCACTTCTGGGCACACAGGCTGCAGCAGTATCTTCTGAAAACCTATTCTACTCGGTTGAAAAGACAGCTCAAAGCATCAAATTTATTGCAACAGCGTCTACGGGAGGACGATTTATCCAAACATATTCCATCGAGCCGGGGTCATATAATATTGCATATACAGTATCTATAGAAAATCTGCAGAGTGCCTGGAATGATGATGTTAAAGAGATTGATCTTAAATGGGATAATTATCTCCAGAAATTGGAATACAATGAAGATTTTGAAAAAACTTATTCAACAGTATATTACCGGGCGGTAGACGAAAGTCCTGATTATTGTTCCTGCAGATCGGATGATGAAGCAATAGTGGATGAGCAGGATGTTAAGTGGTTTTCACACGCAAATCAGTTTTTCAATTCCAGTTTAATAGCAAAATCAGCTTTCGGACATGGGAAGTTTACCACCAGAATGCTTTCTGATTCTTCAGAGAATCTCAAACTTGTAACAACCGAGGTGAAGATTCCATTGAGTCCTGCCAATCCAAGCTTTGCAATGGATATGTACCTGGGGCCTAATGAATTCAAAAGATTACGTGCTTACGACGTTTATTTGGAAGATATCATACCTTACGGTTCAAGTATCTTCGGTTCAATTAACAGATGGATCATCAGACCTATTTTTGATTTTCTGTCGAGCTTTATTGGCAGCGCCGGTATTGTCATCCTGTTGTTGACTCTGTTGGTTAAACTTGCACTTTCTCCGTTGACTTATAAGATGTTGCTGAGTCAGTCAAAAATGTCTTCTCTAAAACCTGAAATGGCAGGCCTGAAAGAAAAATACAAGGATGATCCTCAGCAGCTTCAGGTCGAAACAATGAAAATTTACAGGGAATTTGGTGTAAATCCATTGGGAGGTTGTCTTCCTATGGTGGCACAAATGCCTATTTGGTTTGCCTTGTACCGATTCTTCCCTGCAGCAATTGAATTCAGGCAGGAAGGATTCCTCTGGGCAACCGACCTTTCTTCTTATGACGTATTTATGTATCTGCCCTTTGAGATTCCATTCTATGGAGCGCACGTAAGTTTATTTACGCTTCTTTGGGCCGGAACTACAATTGCTTATACATATTACAATTCCAAAATGATGGATATGAGTGCCATGAATCCTGCTATGGTTTACATGCAGTATTTGATGCCTATCATGTTCTTATTCTTCTTTAACAGCTTTGCTGCAGGTTTGGCTTGCTATCTGTTCTTCAGTAATGTGTTGAACATCGGACAGATATTAATCACCAAGAATTATCTGATCAATCATGAAAAGATCCGACGGGAGCTTGATGAAAACAAGAAGAAACCCAAGAAGAAATCAGGATTTGGTGCCAGATTGGAGCAGGTTATGAAAGATCAGCAGCGAATTCAAGCTGAGAAAAAGGCGAAAAAATAAATTCTTGGAACCTGATAGAGATAAAAGCAAGGTAAAATTAAGCATCAGAGGCTCTGAAGATCCTGAAAGATCTTTTATTTCCTCATTCCTGTATTGGTTAAATTTTCAGTGGAAACAAATTATGCTTTGGCTCGCCCCGGTGGAGGGCGAACATTGGATGATTGGTTCTTTGAAATACTTGGGCAAAATAATCGCATTGATTTTTGCCATTATTTTATCACCTGTTCTACTTTTTATTCTTGTTACGCTGGTTTTTCTGGCCTTGTAGAAGATGAATACTTCTCGATCTGAAAAATGGAATATTATAAAATCACCCTGGTTTTATTCAGTGCTGATCCTTTTTATTATCCATCAGATTCTACAACGGGGATTGTTGATCCATATGTCATTCGCAGATAATTATCTGGATCCATCTTTATTTCTGCCAATTGTTTTGGGAGCTTATTTGCAGGAGAGAAGATTAATCTTGAAAAACAATAACCATATATTGGATAACTTCCGTGTAATAGGACTCAGTATTATTTTATGTGTCTTAGTGGAATTTGTTTTTCCCTACTTTAATTGCGGTTATACTTTTGATGTATATGATTTTGTGGCCTATGGTGCTGGTAGCGTCTATTTTCATTTCACAATTAATAAAAGCTCGATGCAAGAAGGACTTATTATCCACGAATTACACTAAAAGACACGAATAAAACCAAAGAAAATAAATAGAGTAACAGATAAGGTGATTTCTGTTACTACTTACTACTTACTACTTATACCTTTCCTTTCAACTTTCAACTTTCATCTACCTCTTCTCTCTACCTTAACTCTAACCGGAAAATGATCACTAATACCACCATAATAAATGGGACCGCCATAAGTACGATTGGGAGCATCACCATATTTATCACCTTTATAGACCATAAATTCTCTGCGGAATACTTCAAATGATCCGACTTGCCAGATTCCTGAATTGTCAGAAAGAGATTTACTTACAATGATCTGATCCAGCATATTCCATTTTCCGCGGAAATTATATGAACCTTTACCTGCCACATGATCCTGATATGCCAGATTGAATAGATTAATTTCTTTAGCCGGATGGGATGCCATCAGTAGTTCGTTCGCAATACTATGATTACTAGGTTCGTCATTGAAATCCCCCATCACGATTATTGATGCATTCGGATTCGCAATCCAGAGTTGTTCAATAAAAGTCTTCAATACTTTGGCTGCCGCAATTCTGTTCTTTTCAGATTCTGTTTCTCCTCCCCTGCGAGAAGGCCAGTGGTTAACAAAAATATGCAGCGTGTCTCCCCCTGATTTGATCCTGCCCTCTACATAAAGGATATCACGGTAGGAATCAGGAATCTCCATCTTGAAGGCCACATATAATTTTTAGAACTAAATATTTTCATAAATCTGGGCTGATACAACAATCCTACATCAATACCTCTCATGTCCGGGGCATCATAGTGGACGTAATCATACTTTTTATCCTTGATAGTTTTGCACAAATCCTTCAGGACAGTGGCGTTTTCTATTTCACTGACTCCAATTATTTCAGGCCATTCCATAGAATCAAAAACGGCAGACAAATCCTGCTGTTTTTTCCAGTATCTTACTGAGTTCCAGTCGGTTTTTGTTCCTGGGATAAACTCTGTATCTAACTTATTGGGATCTGAAATGGTATCAAAGAGATTCTCCACATTGTAAAAAGCTACCTGAAAAGAGGATTGGCCCTGAAGATGTAAGAATGAAATTGAAATAAAAGCGAAAACGAAAATTGGTTTAAAAAATCTCATAATTTATTGGATCGTGTTCTTAGTAAATGATCTGCCATGACCAACGCGGCCATAGCATCAACGATTGGAACTGCGCGAGGTAGTACACATGGGTCGTGTCTTCCTTTTGCTTTGAGTTCAACTGATTGACCTTCCAGATCAATAGTAGTTTGTGTTTGCATAATAGTCGCTACAGGTTTGAATACAGAACTGAAAACTATGTCCATGCCATTGGAGATACCGCCCTGAATTCCCCCGCTGTGATTTGTTTTTGTTTTGACATGATCTCCATCCTGATAAAACTCATCATTATGCTGAGATCCCTTTAATTGAATCGATTGAAATCCTGAACCAATCTCAAATCCTTTACAAGCATTGATACTCAACATGGCTTTTCCCAGATCTGCATGCAATTTATCAAATACCGGCTCACCTAATCCTACGGGACAATTTCGGATTATGGTTTTAACAATACCACCAATCGTATCTCCTTCATCGCGAATCTTTTCAATGAATGCGATCATTTTCTCTGCAGTCTCCGGATCCGGACAACGGATGATATTTTTTTCAATATCTTCTTTTGAAAATCCGGAAAAATATTCAGGAACAGAAATGCTGCTCACTTGCTGAACGAAACTCAGGATTTCAATACCGTAATGAGCAATTAATTTTGAAGCAATAGCTCCTGCAGCAACTCTGGCAGCGGTCTCACGGGCTGATGACCTGCCTCCTCCCCTATAGTCTCTGAGTCCAAACTTTGTCTGCCATGTGAAATCCCCATGAGATGGACGAAATGTACCTTTGATCTGATCATAATCTGCAGAAATATGATCCTCATTCATAATGATTAATGCAATAGGAGTTCCCAGAGTCTGATTATTCCAGATCCCGGAAAGAATCTTGACTGTATCACTTTCTTTTCTTTGAGTAACAATAGAACTTTGACCCGGTCTGCGACGATCCAACTCTTGCTGAATATCATTTTGTGAAATTGTCAGGCCTGCAGGACAACCATCAATCACCACCCCTATTCCGGAGCCATGAGATTCACCAAATGTGCTTATTTTGAATAAAGTACCAAAAGAACTACCGGACATAATAACAGTGATTGGATGGCTTAAAGATATAGGTTTATAATTCTTCGAGTTATTAAATAAAAAATTAGAATGTCTATCCCTCTGAACTAAGCGCGAACAGCTATTGTTTCGTTATCCGATCTAATGGACTATTTTTGTCCCGATATCCAAAACAATGAATCATGGAAGTATATGGAGATTTCATCCATAAGGTAGAGTTTGATAAGATTTTACATTTGTTGGAAAATTACTGTTTAGGCGAACCAGGCAAGGTCAGGTGTATGGAAATGATGCCTGGCACTGATTATGAAGAAATCCAGACAAGTCTCAATCAAGTTGCTGAATTTAAAGAGGCTATAGTTCAAAATAATGCACTTCCTTTGGTCGGTTACGACCCGCTAAATGAAGAAATCAGCCATGTTCACATTGAAGGTTATGTTCTTTCACTGGAGAGCTTTTTGATTATAAAAAGATTATTGCAAAACATTACTGCAGTACACAAGTACTTCTCTCCTCCCCGAAGAGTTGAATTTAAAGAATTGTATGTAATAATCTCGTCACTGGAGGAAAAGCCAGAGCTTATTAAGAGTATTGACAGAGTAATTGGACCTGATGGTGAGGGTTCGTTCAGATGCTTCTGATGATTTGGTAAGAATCAGGAAGCAAATTCAGTCCAAAGGCGGTGAGATCGAAAAGGTATTTCGTCAATTAACGACCCACTATCGCCAAAAAGGATGGCTTTCTGAGAGCGGAGAAAGCATACGAAATGGTCGTCGTGTATTTAGTGTTCCCGCTGAATTTAAGCGTCAGATCAGCGGTATCATTCATGATGAATCGGCTACCGGTAAAACGGTCTATATCGAACCGGATGAATTGATTGTGATCAATAATGCTTTGTTTTCACTCTTTATTGAAGAGAAAAAAGAAATATATAAGATACTTCAGTTGCTAAGTGCAGTTTTCAGACCCAATCTGGATTATCTGAATGATTGCGAAGCTATTATCAGCACATTGGATCTTATTCAGGCAAAGGCCAGACTTGCATTTCAGTATGAAGGAATGAAACCGATACTGCATAACAGACCTGCTTTTAAAGTATTTGGAGCAAGGCATCCTTTGCTCTATTTGAAAAATAAGCAAAGTGATAAAAGTACGATCCCATTTGATCTCGATCTGCATGCTCCTAATCGTTTAGTGTTGCTGAGCGGTCCCAATGCCGGTGGTAAATCCATCACCATGAAAGCCACGGGATTGCTGCAAATAATGGTTCAATGTGGAATGCTAGTTCCCATGCAGGGCTTTTCTGAAATGGGAATTTTCAAAAAATTCTTTGCAGATATTGGGGATCAACAATCGATTGAAGAAGACCTGAGTACCTATAGTTCTCATTTGCAGAACATGAAACAGATTCTTGAGGTGGCAGATGATAACACATTGATTCTCATGGATGAATTTGGTTCAGGAACTGATCCTAAAATGGGTGGAGCTATTGCGGAGGCCATATTAAAAGATCTGAACCACAAAAAGTCCTGGGGAATTATTACCACCCACTATTCTAATTTAAAGTTGTTTGCATTTCATCAAAAAGGACTTGTCAATGCGGCAATGACTTTTGATCAGGAAAATCTAAAGCCGACTTTCCAGTTCAGGATTGGCAAGCCAGGAAGTTCATATGCCTTTGAAATAGCTAATAAAAGTGGCTTACCTGAGAATGTTATCACCTATGCAAGAAAAAAGGCTGGTGAAAAGGAAAATGAAGTGGATGATTTGTTAATTGACCTTCAGCGAGAGAAATCTGAGGTGGAAGAGAAGCTAGCTGATCTGTCTACAAAAGAAAAAATGCTTAATCGCTTGATAGCAAATTATGAACAAGTACAGAGAGACCATGAAGTGCGCCGTAAAAAGCTAAAAATGGAGATCAAGGAAGTTGAGTTGCAACGCATGGAAAGAGAAAACCATGAACTCAATAAAATCATCAATGAGCTTAAAAACAGCAAGGACGTTACTAAGGCACAAGAGGTTCTGCAAAAGCGGAAAAGACAAAGAGACGAGATTTCGAAGGATTATAAAGCTATTAGTGAAGTGGTAGCTAAAGCGGAAGTCATTCAAAATACTAAACCTCTGGAAAAGGGAAGCCCGGTTAAAATGCGAAATGGATCATCTACAGGAGTGATTGAGTCCATTGATAAAAAAACTGCTACTATTCTCATGGGGGATCTGCGTATGCAGGTTCCATTAAAAGATTTAATTTCTATCAATACACCACTTGAAATCAATCGCAGTAAAAATGTAAGCATTGACACTGTAGAATCAAATTCCAAATTTGAGACCAAAATTGACATTCGTGGATTCCGCAAAGATGAAGCTCTGAAAAGAGTAGAAAGTTTCCTGGACCAGGCTGCCTTATCAAGTGCTTCTAAATTAGAGATTCTTCACGGAAAAGGCGATGGAGTCTTGAAAAAAGCCGTTCGCCAAAAGCTGCTGGAATTCGACTTTGTCAAAACAGTCAGACATCCACAACCTGAAGATGGAGGAGATGGAATTACGATTGCTGATCTTAAAATGTAAAGCAGCTCGCTGGTTTCAAACAGCAGCCTCTAGCTCCTAGCTCCTGGCCTCTGGCCCGCAGCTGATGTGAGGTGGAAATTACCTTGCCCTCATGATATAGACTTCAAATAATGGCTTCTGGCTTCTAGCTTCTGGCTTCTGGCTAACAGCCAGTTTTGAGTTATAAGTTAGAGTTTAAACCAAAGGCCCCAAACCCCCCAAAAACCAAAACCCCCCCCAAAAACCCCCCCCCCCCCCCCCGGGAAACCCCCAAAACAAAAAAAAAAAACCCCCCCCAAAAAAAAAACCGGGGCCCCCCCCCCCAAAACAAAAAAGGGCCCCCCCCCCAAAAAAAAAAACCCCCCCCCGCCCCACCCCCCCAACAAACCCCCCCAAAGGCCCGGAACGGCCGGCCCCAAAAAAAAACCCCCCAAAAACCCCCACCCCCCCCCCCCCCCCCCCCCCCCCGGGGGCCCACCCCCCCACAACAAAAACCCCCCCCCCCCCCAACGGGGGGGGGGCCCCCCCCAAAAAAACCCCCCAAAAACCCCCCCCCCCCCGCGGGAAAGAAAACACACCCCCCCCCACCCCCCCCCCCCCCAACCCCCAGACCCCCCCCCAAAAGGGGGGGGCCAGGGGCCCCAAAAAGACCCAAACCGGGGGGAAGAACCCCCCCCCCCCCCCCCCCCCGCGAAAAAACCCCCCCCCAAAAACACAAAAAAAAAACCCCCCCCCCAACCCCCCAAAAAGAAAACCCCCAAAGGAACTTTTTAGATTTTGCTTAATGCTCTGGCTGTTAAAGCTAGCAGCTAGGGGCCAGAGGCCAGAAGCGGCTGTTAGCAAGTTGAATCTTCCTATTTACAACATAAAATTATTTGAACTTGGTTGCATCCATTTTTACTTTTGAATCGTTAAATCGCGTGTCCTTCCCGATTCAGGATATTTTCCTTAATTTCGGGCCACCAAAAGAAAAACATACATGGAAGCTCTAAAACCCTACCTCGAAACCAATAAAGAACGGTTTCTTGAAGAATTGCTGGAACTATTGCGCATTCCTTCTATCAGTGCAGATTCCAAATACAATGGCGATGTTCGCAAAGCAGCGGAATTTGTGGCAGAGAAGCTCAAAGCTGCCGGTGCAGATAAAGTTGAAGTTTGCGAAACTGCCGGCCATCCAATCGTTTATGGTGAAAAAATATTGGACCCATCAAAGCCAACTGTTTTGGTCTATGGCCATTATGATGTTCAACCTCCTGATCCTTTGGACCTATGGCACTCCCCTCCTTTCGAACCGGTAATTAAGAAAACAGAGGAACATCCTGAGGGAGCCATCTATGCACGTGGTGCATGCGATGACAAAGGTCAAATGTATATGCATATCAAGGCTTTCGAAATGATGATGCAGCATAACAGACTGGATTGCAATGTTAAGTTCATGCTGGAAGGTGAAGAAGAAGTCGGTTCTAATAATCTCGGAACCTTTGTGACCCAAAACAAAGAAAGACTTCAGGCAGACGTAGTATTGATTTCAGATACATCCATGATTGGTAATGATACTCCTTCCCTGGAAACAGGTTTAAGGGGACTGGCTTATATGGAAGTAGAAGTACAAGGTCCAAACAGAGACCTTCACAGTGGAGTTTATGGCGGTGCGGTTGCAAATCCTGCTACGATACTTGCTCAAATGATCGCCTCCATGCATGATGAGAATAATCATATCACTATTCCCGGGTTTTATGATGATGTACTGAACGTGACAGATGAGGAACGCGCTGAAATGGCAAAGGCTACCTTTGATCTGAATCACTACAAAAAAGACCTGGGCGTAACTGAAGTTTGGGGTGAGAAAGGTTATTCTTCACTGGAAAGAACTTCAATCAGACCTACATTGGAAGTAAATGGTATCTGGAGCGGATATATAGGAGAAGGTGCTAAAACCGTCTTACCGGCAAAAGCGAATGCGAGAATCTCTATGAGATTAGTGCCCAATCAGAATTCTGTTAAAATTGCAGATCTTTTCAAAGCACATTTTGAATCAATAGCGCCGCCTTACGTCAAAGTTAAGGTAAGCAGCCATCACGGTGGAGAACCTGTAGTCACACCGACTGACAGTATTCCTTTTAAAGCTGCTGTAAAAGCCATTGAAGCTACCTATGGTAAATCTCCTATTCCGACAAGAGGTGGAGGAAGTATTCCAATAGTGGCATTATTTGAGAAAGAATTGGGACTGAAATCCATTTTAATGGGATTTGGACTGGATTCTGACAATTTGCATTCACCGAATGAAAAGTATGGATTATTCAATTATTATAAAGGAATTGAGACCATTCCATATTTTTATCAATACCTCGCTGAACTTTCCAATGGTTCTGCGCATTAAGCTTTTCACATTTTAATCATATCATAATGAAAATCACTAATTTAATCATCGCGGCCGGTATATTGATATCAACATTTCAGATTGCCGGAGCACAAACCAAATCGAAACCAATGGATTCATTGAGTTATAGCGTCGGCATTCTTGTCGGACAAAATCTTAAAAGACAGGGATTGGACAAAGTACAAACTGATGATGTCAGTGCTGGTCTGGCTGATGCAATCAGTGGAGCCACTCCTAAAATTAGTATCGAGGAGGCAAATCAAATATTAGAAAAATTTATGAAAGAACAAGCAACTAAAGGTTCTGAGGGCAATATTGAAGCCGGAGCCGCTTTTCTTGCTGAAAATGCAAAGAGAGCAGGTGTAGTTACACTTCCAAGCGGACTTCAGTATGAAATCATGAAAGCCGGAACTGGTCCGCAGCCTAAAGCAACTGATAAAGTTACTACCCACTATCATGGAACATTGATCGATGGAACTGTATTCGACAGTTCAGTGGACAGAGGACAGCCGGCAACATTCCCGGTAAATGGAGTAATCCAGGGTTGGGTAGAAGCATTACAATTGATGCCTGTAGGGTCTAAATGGAAATTATTCATTCCATACAACCTTGCATATGGCGAAAGAGGTGCAGGTGCACAAATCAAGCCTTTCTCCACACTTGTATTTGAAGTAGAATTACTTTCTATCAATTAATATTGAGCGAAATACATTTTGAGCGCTTCTCCGTGTTGCATGGGGAAGCGCTTTTTTGTTGACCCTTTCCATCATAATTAATCGCTGATTGCCTTAATCTGGCTGTTTTGGCTGCTCTTTCCGGCCTTTTAAAATTTCAGTAGCTTTTCAAGCTGTTCGTAACACAGTTGTCAATCTGAATTTGACGACAAGCAAGCAGGCACAGAAGTCGAGCTAATGAACAAGCTTGGACCATCTTCAGAATAAAATGGAACACATTTTTTTGTTCCAGTTAAAATAATGTAAGCGAGCGGCTTTGCATGCGCTGAGTGGAGAGCAGCGTAGAAAACAAGGAAAGTTTAAACAGCCTTGATTTTTTGTTACTTTTGCATCAAGGCAAAAGTAAAGAAAGCATTGAAAACACCAGACAACTGCACTTTTACAGAAGCAAAAATTATGCATTATAATTTTATGTGAATCTGGAATTTTAAGACTAGGTTTTCTTCAGATTTGTGGTGCAATGAAACTGATTGATCTATCAAATCTCAAAATTTTAAATTAATCTGCTTTAAATAAATTCATGATTCACTTCGACATTATCACTATTCAGCCGGGTCTGTTAGAAAGCCCTTTTCAACACTCCATTCTCAAACGGGGAATTGAAAAAGGATTGATAAGTATTCATGTTGAAGATCTGCGCCCATACGGTCTTGGTAAGCACAAACAAGTGGATGATTATCAATATGGTGGAGGTGCAGGAATGGTCATGATGTGCGAGCCGATGATGAATTGCATAGAGCACCTGCAGGAGGAGAAAATATATGATGAAGTCATTTTCCTGACACCAGATGGCTCCCGATTGAACCAAAAAATGGCAAATAGACTATCACTTTCCAAAAACTTATTACTCATCTGCGGGCATTACAAGGGACTTGATGAGCGGATCAGAGAGAATGTAGTCACTATGGAAATCAGTATTGGCGATTATGTTTTATCCGGTGGCGAATTGGCTGCTGCGGTATTGGTAGATAGCATAGGTCGATTGATTCCCGGAGTATTGAATGATGAAACATCAGCCCTGACAGATTCCTTTCAGGATGATTTGCTGGCACCTCCAGTTTATACCCGTCCATCCGAATTTCGTGGCTGGAAAATTCCTGAAATCCTCCTTTCGGGTGATGATTTAAAAATAGACAACTGGAGATACGAACAACAATTGGAAAGAACTAAAGACAGAAGACCTGATCTGCTGGAGAATGAGGATTCTATCTAATAGCGCTAGCTTCTAGCTTCTAGCTTCTAGCTGCTGGCTAACAGCCGGTGTGAGTGGTGAGTCAGTGGAGGTATATTATCTCTGTACATTTTTATTTTTACTGCAGGTAAAATCAATATTTAATCAAGTTGCTAAACTAAGTCCCGAGTGGTACGTAACTCTTGCCATCGAAGATGACAAGAATGCCTGGGGCGTAGTGAGGAACGAACCTCGACCTCACATTTTGCCGGAGGCATAGTTCGTCACTTTGCAAACGCAACGCAGCAAGATGAAACTCAGACTTAGTCAGAAGCCCTTTAGAAGTACTTGCGTCGGTTCCGGGCTTGATGAAGGTAACGATTTTATGTGGAAACTATCATTCGAAACAGTGCCTCGCCACTTTCGCCAAGGACCTGTTAATGGCAGGCCTGCGTTTCTTCTCTTTAAGCTTTCAAGATATACCTGTCTTTCGCATGCCCACCTTCGTAATAGCCAGTTTTAGTTGTAGGACAAAAGATTATAGTCTCTATATTATATCCCACAGTATCACTCAGCTTCTCTTTAAGGTCACAATGGTAAGGTTTATTATTTAGATAATCCAGTAAAGAGTAACAGTGTTCGTGTGTTCCAAGCTTTTCCATCAGCAGATAGATACTGTTGGCATTATGGTGGCGAGATTCAATCTCTAATAATTTTTGGGTGTCAAAGGGATTTGAAGTATGAAATTCATTTTCAATTTTCCGCCAATTTTTCTTGTTGTCGAAAAAAGACAGAATTCTGTGCTGTCGATCTTTGGCGACAAATTCCTTCACAAACTCCATAAATACTTCTCCTATATCTCGAACTGTCTCATTCATACTACGATATAATTATCACTTTACTCTCTCTGTTGAGCATGCACCAAACTCCCTGCTATCTGAAGAAGCTGAAATGCGTAGTCCCGTATTTCCGGATTTGCTCAAAGCGGGGATGATCTTCGAACTTGTGATCAGGATTATGCTCAAGGACGAAGAGTCCATCTTCTTTGAGAAGATCCTTTTCAAATATTCGGTCAGGAATGGTATTCAATTGTGGCATTCCGTAAGAGGGCCGGCGAAGATAAAGTCGTATTTCCGGTTGCTGGACTCGATGAATTTGAAAACATCCATCTTGAAGATCTTCATCTGATCCTTAATTTTCAATTTTTCAATGGTCTGTTCAACAAATTTAATTGCAGGAACATGTTTGTCCACGTATGTGACGTCTTCGCAGCCTCTGGAAATACTTTCATAACCATGACTTCCTGTTCCTCCGAAAAGGTCAAGCATTACAGTTTCTTCCCAGTCCAGAGTACTTTGGAGGATATTATACAGCCCTTCTTTAGCAAAATCAGTGGTGGGCCTGGTCGGCCATTTATCAGCCGGGGGATAAAATTTTAAGCCTTTGAATTTTCCTGAAATTACACGCATACCTGGAATTAAACTTTTTCGATCAAATGACTTTCATGCAAGTCGGGTAATTGACTCAGAATATGAAAAGATTTGAATTGTTTTATTTCCACTTCTTTAATATACCTCATCAACAGATTAAAAACCGGCGAATCTTTTGTGATCATGCCTCCGGTATATAGAGGTATTTCAGATGGCTCCATGGAGAAGTGTTTGTATATTGACATGATTTCAAACAAGAGATCCTCCTGTGTTTTCCAATTGATTCTTTTCAGAAAGAAAGTTTCATGGTTTATGATCGCCTGAACCAGGGCGTAATTTTTATATAGACAGACATTTACAGCTTCCCTGGTAAATTCTGCTGAATTTTCCTTATAATATAATACTGCCTGATGGGTAATATTGAATATACCAACTACAGTATTTAATATGCAAATCAAAGACTCAGGAACTGTGTAAATCAGCTCTATTTTGCTTTCGGCATCAAATGGTTCAGTAATTAATCTGTCTGCAGAATGGTCTACATTGTTTAGCAGCACAGCCCATTCCTCATTTTCAGAAGTAAATCCTGAAGGCATAAATTGGAATTGTTCACCACAGATTACCAGATGAACATTGTCTGAATCATACAGTAAACCCTTAAGGAATTTCTCCAGGTAGCTCTGCATAGTCTGCTCATCCAGAAATTCGCCGGTTTCCAACCATTCTAAAGCAATTATATCATTATCCTCAGCAGCTATTCTGATGATCCACTCCCCTTTCTCAAAGCGAATCAGCAATTGCCCTGATTTCTGATTTTCTGCATCCGTAGCAGGACGCTTATATTTATAAAGTCTGTTTAAAAACACCCTTGATCAATTGATGATAGAAAGGAAATGAAAGTATCTTCGTGCAAATTTAGTAAACATTGGACTATCCTGTCATTTTAGCCATAGAATCATCGTGTGACGATACATCCGCATCGGTCATTGCGGGCGGAAAAGTACTCTGCAATGTCACTGCCACCCAGACTATACATGAGAAGTATGGAGGTGTAGTTCCGGAAGTAGCATCCAGAGCTCAGCAGGAAAAAATGCTTCCTGTCGTCATGGAAGCTTTATTTGCAGCAAATATTTCTATAGAAAAAGTTCAGGCGATTGCATTTACACGGGGCCCGGGTTTGATTGGTTCCCTGATGGTCGGAGTATCTTTTGCAAAAGGACTTGCTTTCTCCAGAAGACTCCCTATGATAGAGGTAAATCATATGAAAGCTCATATTCTGGCACATTTCATTGATGAGCCCAGGCCTTCTTTTCCTTTTTTGTGCCTGACTGTCTCAGGAGGCCACACTCAAATAGTGATGGTTAGGGATTATGACGATATGGAGGTACTTGGAGAGACTATAGATGATGCGGCAGGTGAAGCATTTGACAAAACCGGAAAGTTATTGGGTCTAGATTATCCAGCAGGTCCGCATCTGGATAGATTAGCCAGACAGGGAGAAGCTGTATTTCAATTTCCAATTCCGGAAGTAAAAGATCTGAATTTTAGCTTTAGTGGATTGAAAACGGCTATACTTTATTTTATTCAGGATAAAGTAAAAGACAACCCAAACTTCATACAGGAGAATCAGGCCAATATCTGTGCATCTGTGCAGGAAACTATAGTAACTATTTTGCTTCGCAAATTGAGAAAAGCCTCCAGATTGCATGGAATCAAAGAAATTGCTATTGCCGGTGGAGTTTCTGCAAATAGCGGACTTCGTAAAGGACTTGAGGAGATGGCAAAAAAAGAAGGCTGGAATGTCTACATTCCTGCGTTTCAGTATTGTACTGATAATGCAGGAATGATAGCAATGGCAGCCCACTTTGAATATTTGAAAGGTAATTTTATCCTTCAGGATGTAGCTCCTACAGCCAGAATGCCCATTTAAATCTCTAATAATGAATAAGAACTTCTGTATTTATATTCTATTTACTTCTATGCTACTAATGATAGCTTGTAAGCAGGAACCCAAAAGTTTTGTATCCTGGGAAATCAGTGGTGTAATGTATAATGGAAAACACATTCTGGAAGCATCTGATGAAGAAATTCCTGGGAAGGCAATTGGGATGAATATTCCTGCATATGATTCTGTTCCTGCAAAGACTATCATCACTTTTGAAGACAAGGAACAAAATTGGATTGTCTCAATGAATATTCCAACTGATTCCACTGAGATAACACTTGAAAAAGGAAGTCCGGATAATTTTATCCTGACTGATACTAAACTAAAGAGATCCTTATATCCCAGAGGTTTGAAAATTTCAATAGTTCCTGATTCCACAGATGTCGATGTTAGTTTAAAAGACAGCACATTGCTGAACCTGTTCCTTCAATTTAATGGCGAAATGTTTTTGCGGGATTCAAATGGAACTGAGCAGATACATCAGGTGAAGGGAGAACTGAGGTTTGAGCAGCCGGTCAAGGTAAACTAACTAGATTTCCTAAATAGCTTCAATTTAAAAATCGATGTTTTAATTTGTTTACTTTCTGGAAGAGTGTTTTCCATCAATATACATTTCTGGAGTAAGAACTGCCAGGGAACTATGCTTATAATCCTTGAGATTCCTGGTTAGTATAATTGAAATGTTTGGATCATTCTCCGCAGAATAATTTTGCAGAGCGTCTTCGAAATCTCTGAATTTAGAATTCAAGGCTATTAATATTATTTCTTTTTTTACTTCCACTATTTCAATTATTGTTAGTAGCAGATTTAATTTCTGAATAACTGTTTTGTGATCTGACAATCTATTGAGTAGATAGTAAACATTGCTAATAATAACAACACTTGTGTAGCCATGTAATTCATTAGTTTCACAAAGTGAAAATATTTCTGAAGCGAAATCAGCATAAGGTTCACGATTTATGAAAAAGTCAAGAATGACATCAGAATCTATAAATACAGAATCAATCATAAATACTTTTTTTCCAGTGCTTTATACAGCTCAGTTTCGTAATCAAAATCTGCTGGTGCTTTGAAGGAGCCACGCAAAGCTTTTACAACCGGAGTTGAGATTTTAGATTTTTGATTCTTAGTTTTATTGGTAAGAGATTTGAGATAATTCTCTACAATTTCAGATAGGCTACTTTCCTTTTCTTTAGCATACGCCTTAGCTCTTTGAATTACCTCTTCTTCAATTGTTAATGTTAATTTGGTGTTCATAATATTTTGTACTTTGATATTGCAAATATAAAACTATAACGATAAAATACACGTGTTATTTTATATAATAGTACACGTGTAAAAAAATATTATCTTATTCTGATTTAAATAATTTATGAGAGCCTTATTTATCTGCTTACTTCTAACATTCTCTTTTTCATTAGTTTACAGCCAGGGCGATTTTGTCCTGGAGAAAAGAACCGGCAAGTATATTTATCAGGAAGACTATAACCAATATGATCGCAAGTTGATCGTAGATTTTGCAAGGAATCAGACTACGGGGAAATGGCTGATCCAAAAGGCAGGCAAATGGGGTTTGTTTAGTTCAAAACTTGGTATGTTAATCCGACCTGAATATGATACAATTGTCATTCTTGCTGGAAACAGTTACGGCATTCTGCAAGATAGAAAATGGGCTTTGTATGAAACAAATGGAGAATTAGGAGATTATATTTTTGATAATTTAGTCAGCAATTCCAATGAGGGTTTATATGTGAGAATGAATGGAGAATGGGGATACTATAAAAATAGTGCATTTACCCCAAATTATATTTTTATGTCACCTGATGAAAGCCCTACAGCTATAGATCTGGATAATTCTGATGACCTAAGCAGTGAAAGGACAATATTGAACGTTATTATAAAATATTTGAAATATCCTGCTATCGCTAGAGAAAATGGAATAGCAGGAAAGGTATGGGCAAGAGTATTTATAACAGCCAGAGGAGATTTAGATCACGTCGAAATCCAAACCTCTGTGCACGAATCCCTGGACAATGAAGTCCTGAGGTTTATAAATGAACACTTGTATATGTGGAACCCTGGTAAAGTGTCCGGACAAGATGTTCCATCCTCTCACTTAATTCCTTTTAGCTTTAGATTAGAATAGAAAGATAAATTATTGGTTTAATTATCCAATTTCAAACTATCCACAGGAATCTTTGTCTTTGCATCCCAGAATGCTGATACATTTACAATTTTCCAGGCATCACCCTCTTTCTCCATGATCCTTGATTCCTGGCTGATCTTGTAGTGTTCGTTCCTCTCATCAGCATTATACTGCTTCCAAAGCAGGTAGGCAGTTGTTTCATTGAAAAACTTAACGAGCGGTTTTTCTTTCTTTACCACAGGGTGGATAACAACTTCTCCATTTTTATAATACTTTTCGATCCAACCTTTACCCTGCGCATTGATACTATCCCAACCTATAGCTGCTCCATAAGTACCATCCTCATGATTCCAGGCCTGCATAGCATAATCAGCGTGACCCCAGTTGCTGGCCCAGCACTCGTAATCGCCTTTGAAGAAGCAATCAGTTTCATTTTGAATGACTTTAAGAATAGCTTCTGTTTCAAGGGCCTCGTCAAAAGCAGGTTTAGGTGCTTCTTCAACAGTTTTTGTAACTGAAGTTTCACAAGCTGCCAGGAGGCAAAAAATGAGTGCAATTGGAAAGAAAAAGTTTTTCATTAGTATTTGTTTTTATAAGATTATGAGAGCGAGAAATTGATTGCAGAATATTTGCGCGCTGGAACAAAACTCAATTGTATTAAATTCAATGAAATGTAGGTAAATAGATTGAAAACTTTATGATTCAAATATCTGGAAATAAAAAAGATATTATTTCCGCGTGTAAGAAATAATATATTCCGCTCAATTCCACATAGTACCGACAAGTCCCAGCACAGTACCCATCCAGAGTCCGATAATGAATACAAGGAAACTGAATATATTAGCCAATAATCTCATCCAATCGGTCCGGTATCTCATAAGACTGGTGAAATGAAAAAATGCTGCTCCTACTGCTCCGGCTAAAGGTGTTACAATAAGCGGTCTGACTCTCCAATATTTTGGCCAATCGGGACTTGGGTGATCAACTCCGAATACCATAAGGGAAATTAAACCCAATCCTATCAGGGTGCCGAGAAGCATTCTGAGAAATAATAGTTTAGTGAAAATTGGACGTTCTGATAAATTTTGTTGCGTTGTCATGAGATAATGTTTAATAGTTAATAGTAAGATGTAAAATGTAAGATGTAAAATGTGAAATGTGAATAGTGAATAGTGAATAATGAATAGTGAATGGAAAAGATTAACAGCCAGTTATGAGTTATGAGTTATAAGATATTATGTATAAGAGATAAGATGAAGAGCCAGAGAAGAAAAGGTGAACTGCAGTTGCACAGCCCCTTCCAGGGACCTGGCGAGTAAACAGCCAGGCAAATGATTGTTATGTAGAGACGCAATACATTACGTCTGGATTGAAAAGAGTTATAGTTTATCCAGATCTGTCTTAATATCATTTTTTCTGTTTTGAGTTTCTGAGTTCCGCTCCACATTCGTTAAATGATTTTCCATGAGTATGAATACATTCACAAAAATCAAAGCAATGCTTTGAGTTATCAGATTGGATACAATCATTTTGGCACTCTTGCAAGGTGTTTCTAGTCTTTTTGGTATAGGAATTTATAATAATAAATACTGTCAGAATAATTGTCACAGTAGTGCCTAAAAAGAATTTTAGGGGGAATTTATTAGTCTGTAGTATCTGGTTCGAATGAACATTTGTTGGTGGTTTATGAAATGGCAGGATAAATTTAAGTCTGTCATAATACCAGCAAAGCAGGTAAAGATTGGCAAGGACCATTAATGGCGAAGTAACTAAAGAACCATCAAATCCAACTGCCAGCGATAAGATGCAGATATTTAAGATTATAGGGAAATATAGCACCGCTCCCAATGTTGCCGTTGATGGAATCAGCAATAATAAGGCTGCTGCAACTTGTAAATACCCTATAAAATGGTAATAGTATCCTGTGTGGTAAAGTGCTTCAAGATAGTTTCCCATTGGATGTTTGATTGACAAGGATGTGAATCGTTCGTCAAAAATCTTAGTCAATCCGGAAGGAATAAAGCCAGCCGCAAGGGCGATTCTAATAAATATTGCAAAAAATCCAAACCATTTGTTTGATTTTACTTCCAAATGAATGTCATCAAGTCTTGATACTAATCGCATAGTTTTGTTTTTCAATTTACAGTTTGATTTTAGTTCCGAATTTCTATATTGATGTCCGAATTATATACAAAGTATTAAAGTTCTTTGTATTTCAAAGTTAAAAAGCAAAAAAATGGTCAGTACGTCAACACCTGGAGCATACAAGTATCCTGAAAAGGAATTTTAGTTAAAAACACATTTGATTTCATATCTATTTCTGTGACTTGATTAATTTTTCAAGGGCTTTAAGGTGAGCATCGAAAGCAATTTTACCGGCTTTGGTCATGAAATAAGTCGTATTGGGTTTTCTGCCTATGAATGACTTTTTTACATCAATAAAGGCTTCCTTTTCAAGACCTTTTAAATGACTTGCTAAATTTCCATCTGTCAGGTCAAGGTACTCTTTCAAGGCATTGAAGTCCAGTGTATCATTAACAGCCAGCGCTGACATGATACCTAGCCTTATTCTGCTTTCAAAAGCTTTGTGAAGTCCTTCTATTGATATTTTCACCTTTCGTACTTGTAATGAATATAAATACCATATATGATATGTAGTACTCCAAATCCCAGAGCCCAAAATAACAAACCATATCCAATAAAGTAAGAGCTGATCAGTCCAAGTACAATTTCAATAAGTCCCAGAGTCTGAATCTCAGAGTAAGTAAATCTGCCCGCATTATACAGCGCCAATCCGTAAAAAATCAAAGTAAATGGCGCTATGAAGCCAATGTATCCTTTGGAAATCAGAATCAGAATTAGCAATCCCCCTGATACCAAAGGCACACCCAGATTAATTAACAATCTTCTGGAAGTGGCATTCCATAGCTTTTCTGATTTCTTAGTTGCCTTCTTCGATGAGAGAACTATGGCAGAAATAATTGTCAGAACCAGAATAGAAAGAGCAAGAATGATAACTTTCCAAATTCCCGGAGATGTACTTCCGGAGCTTAAATTTTCATAAATGACTTCATCCGGATTAAAGTAGAATATATCATAGGCAATCCATGCCCCTGCCAGTGCATACAAACCTGCCATAATTCCCGCCCAGCCAGAGAGCGAAAGGAACTTGGAAGAGCGCTCCATCATGGAACGGATCTCGCTTATATCCTGAATGTAATCCTTTTCCTCTTTCATTAAAAGTACTTTTGATTGCAAAGTTAATTCAATATTTCATATTAGCAAGAATAGTGCTCAATCTAAGAATATTATTAAAATAAAAAACGGTCTTGCTGCACTTGAACCCTGGTTCATTACAACAAGACCGAATAATTATTTGAAGTAAGAGCCTCGCTCCTACCCGGATTAAACCATCACCGCTTCTTCCACTTGACTTTGAACATCAACTGAGGGATTCTCTACATGATCTTCCATCGCCATCTGAATCGCTTCATTCAATCTGACTTTTCTACCTTCATCCATCAAAATATCCAGATGCTCCAATCCAAGGCTTTTCAAATGTTCCAATGTAGAAGTATACATACTGTGTACGATAGGAACAAAAGCAGCGCCGGGCTTACTATAGAATGCATCCAATACACCCAGGTACATGCAACCTTTTTGGATTTGCTGAGTAGCCAATGCAATCTGACCCAAACCTAAAATAGAATACACAGGCAGTAACTGATCACTAAGATTTTGCGTGCAGATCAAAGCATTCCTGAAGTGGTCTTTTGCTTCAGTAAATGATCCTACCTGCAAATAACCAAATCCTAAGAATATGTGAGCAATGGCTTCCCATCTTTTTGCCATCAACTGTTTTGCAAGTTGTAGGCTTTCCTTGGCCCAACTTATCCCTTCTGTTGCAAACCCACTAAAAATCTTATCCGCAGATTTGAATTGATAACAGTCCAGTAATGCCATCTTGTAGTTAACCGATGTCGCACGGGCAATTGCTTCTTCAAGAATCTCATCTTTCAACTCGTTCCTGTGTGCATAGACATTGATCAGAGACTGTATCACAAGAGCATCTGTCATGAAATATACATTACTTTTCTCTTTTGATTGTTTAAGGCAATCCACAGCCAGATTCCATGATTGATCAAATTCACCAATCCTAAATTTGGCCCGGGATAATTCCATCCTGGCAAGGCAGAAAATCTCAAAATTTGCATCTTCATGATGTGCATTTGCAGCCAGTAATTTCTCCAGCCAAAAACATGATTCTCCTGATCTGTTTCTGGTATCCCAGTATTCAGCCATTGCGAGAGCCAATCTCAGACCTGCTAGTGGCTCATTGGCTACGCTCCATTGCAATGCCGATTCAATATTATTCAGATCATTATCCAGCGTTATATATGATGATTCAGCATCTTCGCTTCTCAACTTTGACCAAACATGTTCTGCCAGATACAGGTAGTACAACAGATGCTTTTTGAATGCCAGCTGCTCCAAACCAAATTCTCTCAATTTTTCAAGACAATAATGTCTGATCGTTTGATAAAAATTCATTCTCAATAAACCCTGCTGATCTACAGAAGTAAACATCAAACTCTTTGTCAAAAGCGATTCAGCTGATTCAAGAAAATCAACTTCATTAATATCATTGCGAAGAACATTTTCTATGCATTCTGATAAATAAAATCCCTTGCGGGGGAAGGCCCAAATATCACCGGAATACTCATTATCCGAACCAATAAGAGACGCCGCTTCCAGAGATCCACCACCTGCAAAAACAGACAACATGCTTATAGTCCTTTGTTCTGCCGGAGTTAATAAAGCAAAACTCCAGTCTACAGTAGCTTTGAGAGTCTGATGGCGATCTGGCATGTCATGATTTTCTGCTTTCAGAACATTCAGACTCTTCTTCAATAAGTTCAAAATTTGAGATGGCGACAAAAGTCTTGTTCTTGCAGCTGCCAATTCAATAGCCAGAGGAATTCCATCTAAAAGGAAGCAAATTTCTCTGATTACTCTATAATTCTCTTCGTTCAATTCAAAGCTGAATTTGATATTTTTGCTTCGTTGAATAAAGAGCTCAACGGCGGTAGGAATTTGATGTAGTGATTTGAAGTCCTGATCAGCTGATGCAAGTTCTAATGGTTGTAAAGCAAATTCAAACTCGCCCGAAATATGGAGCAATTCACGACTGGTTACAAGGATCCGTAAATCAGGGCAATGTTGTAACAACTCCGAAACTGTGAGACGGGCTTCAATCAGATGCTCAAAGTTATCCAGTACCAGGAGTACTTTTTTGTTCTTAAATAAATCAATGAGTAATTGCATGGATGAACCTTCAGTCTTCGCAGCTGGAAATGCTTTTCTCAGAATGGCTGAGGGAACATTATCAGACTGATCGACATTCGCCAGAGGAATAAAACAAACCAAACCATATCCTGCACTTTTATATCTGCGAATAACCTCAAGGGCTACACGTGTCTTTCCCATACCTCCGGTTCCGGAGAGGGTTAAAAGCCTTACTTCATTGTTGTGTAAAAGGTCCAGTATTGAAGTGACAACCATTTCCCTTCCGATCATAGGCATGGGTGGAACAGGAAATTCTTCATTGAGTACATCTGATTCCAGGGATAGGTTGCCTCCGGCTAAAGATGATTCAAATCTTTCCGTGAATAGAATCGATAAATCATTAATAACCAAAGATTTCAGCTCATCAAGTGTTTTAAAAGATTTGTACGAAACACCTGATTGTCCAATTTCGCCAATCATTCTTTTCAATTCAGGAGATCTTTCCGGGGATGGCTCTTTGATATACATCAAACGTGGCATATCGGCGGAAAGCTGGAATTCATCCTCTAAGCCGGAAATATTCATGTCAGGAGCTACCCAGCCATAATTTTGCCAGTAAATACCTATAAAAATGTGGCTCTGTTGAAGATAGGCGGTATAAAGATCTCTTGGGGTATAAGGTCTTGCGCCTAATTCAAACATGACAGGAATAAGATTCAGGGTTGAGATGGCTTCCTTAACTGCAAGTCGTTCATCTGCCAGCTCCTGGAGTGTGGAACTTACGAATACACGAAGTCTTTGGTCAGGGTTTTAATCATTGTTTTCATAGAAAGGGGTTTCCAATTTGGGTTTAAAATAAATGAGGGTTTTTGTAATATAATTGTGTCACTTTTACATAGTTTGAATTGAGAATAAGTGGTATGTTTAAACATACTATACCTAAGATGCAAATCAGTGACAATTCGTTTGAAGAGAGTTGTTGAAATAATGTAAAATCGGATAAAAGGCGACGAATATTCGACAAAAACACTACTTTTTCAGGTGAGGATCGAAAGCTTTTTAGCTTGGAAATGAATGGATTGTAAAAAGTATCCAAATTTTGATGCTGAATTTTATCAACGCATCTTCATGTTTCAATATTTGATTTATAATAAACCGTCTTCCACTAAAAAAAAATGTCAAAACAGGATATACCCATTTTGACATTTAAATATTCAACAAAAATTTTTTACTGCGGCTTAAAACTCAATGACACCGAATTGATACAATATCTGAGACCTGTTGGTTTGGGCCCATCGTCAAATACATGACCCAAATGTCCATCACATCTGGAACAAAGGACTTCAGTTCTGACCATTCCATATTCTGTATCTGAGTCCTCAGTCACTGCAGTTTTATTTACGGGTTTAAAAAAGCTTGGCCAGCCTGTGCCGCTATCAAATTTTGTGTCCGAACCAAACAGTTCCTGTCCGCAAGCCGCACAGCAGTAGACACCTTTTGCCTTATGTTTATCATATTTTCCGCTAAATGCCCTTTCCGTACCTTTTTTTCTTAGCACATCATATTCCTGAGCACTAAGTTTCTTTTTCCATTCTGAATCGGACAGATTTACTTTTCCTGCTACTGAAGATTTACTTGAAGCTGTTGCAGAGTTGGATTTCTCCTTTTGGGCACATGCAGCATTTGTCATAATCATCAGACAAAAGAGCATCAAAACATTTATTACATTTTTCATGGTCTGTGTTTTTATAAATTCGAATCAAAAGAACTAAACATACTGTTCAAATTATGGTTCTCTAATGGCTTTATTCATGGAACGGGTGACGTATTCTTCACTGCGTTCAAAAGGTGACGATTTTTGCCTTCGGCAAAAAGTGACATTTTTAACCTCTTAGATGTCAAAAGTGACGTCTCGAATGCAATAATTAGTGTTGCACAGAGCCAAAGGCAAAAAGCGGCGGTTTCGGCTGTTTAGCCAGAAGCTAAAAGCTAACAGCTAGCAGCGGCTGTTTACTACCGCTTCAACCGATGTCTCCTTCCATCAAAATTTCGGGTATCCTTTTGTTTTGCAAGCTCCATAATCGCTTTCATGGCACCAACAATCGATAAAAAAACAATATATCCCACTGTTAAAACAAGAAAAATCCATCTAAAACTTCCTGCTTCGCTCAGGCTCAAACCTGAAATCAAATATGCACTTAAGCCTGACAAAACTGCAAGGCCAGCGAAGCTATAAATTGAATTTCTGTAGTATTTAGCAGGTGATAAAGCATTTAAAAACAAAACAGAATTGAACATACTGAATAGTAAGATGAAAGAGCCTGCTAATACCCACGGAAACTTTTCTCCTGGTGAAATCCAGCCAATATATCCTACTATTTTACTTAATAAGACAACAACGAGAAAAGATACGAAGATACTGATCGCCTGGATTGGAGGAGATGGTGCCGGTAGAAAATATCTTGCAAATATGGCCTGCATAAGAAGTTTTGAAATAAACAGAGAAATGAAGCAAAAGATTAAAAATAAAATTAATCTGCAAATTAGAAAATCAACTTGTTGCCAACTCAGCATACAAATCATATTCCGTCGCATCTGTGATGGTGGCCATGATAAAATCACCAGTTCTCAAATAATGGTTCTGAACACTTACAAAGACTTCATTATCCACTTCCGGTGAGTCGTACTCTGTGCGACCGACATAGGAATCTCCTTCTTTTCTGTCAATTAAAATTTTTAGTGTCAGCCCTATTTTTTCCTGATTCTTTTCAAGTGAAATACTTCTCTGGATATCCATCAAAGTATTTGCTCTTTCCTCTTTTAATTCAGCCGGGACATCATCCTCCATTTCGTATCCATGAGTACTCTCTTCATGTGAGTACTGAAAGACACCAAGCCGCTCGAATCGCATTTCTCTTACAAAATCACACATATCTTCAAAATCTTCTTCAGTTTCTCCGGGAAATCCCACCAACATAGTGGTCCGAATTGCAATATCCGGAACAATAGCTCTGGCTGTGTTAATTAATTCTGCCTGGTATTCCCGGGTAGTCTGCCTGCGCATGGCTTTCAGCATATTATCGGAAGCATGCTGCAATGGCATGTCCAGATAATTACATATTTTATCATTCCGTCTGATTGCATCGAAAATTTCCATGGGAAATTTACTTGGGTAAGCATAATGGAGTCTTATCCATTGAACACCATCAATCCTATTAAGAGCATCCATCAATTCTGGTAGTGCTCTCCTTTTGTACAAATCTAGTCCATAATAGGTCAGTTCCTGAGCAATTAGAATCAATTCTTTAACTCCCTGAGCTGCCAGGTAGGTAGCTTCCTGTACCAAAGATTCAATAGTTCTGGAAATATGTCCTCCCCTCATGAGTGGAATGGCACAAAATGAACAGGTACGATTACAGCCTTCGGAGATTTTCAAATATGCAAAATGCTGAGGAGTAGTAATCATCCGTTCTCCTATCAGTTCATGGCGGTAATCAGCTTCAAATCTGGCAAGCAAGGCAGGCATATCCATTGTGCCGAAATATCCATCCACTTCAGGAATCTCTTCCTCCAGCTGATCCTTGTATCTCTGGGACAGACATCCAGTGACAAATAGTCTTTCTATTTCTCCTGAATTCTTTTTATCAGCATAATGAAGGATCGTATTGATAGATTCTTCCTTAGCCAAATCAATAAAACCACATGTATTTACAATGATCACATCTGCATCTGTCTCTCCATCTATATGTGTGACATTGATCTCGTTGTGAGCCAATTGAGTGATCAAATTCTCACTATCCACAAGATTTTTAGAACAACCCAAAGTGACCACATTCACTTTAAAATTATTTTGTGCTTTAGTCTTCAATTACTTTAATTTTGATACAAAGATACAGAGAGCTGATGGAATCATCATTTTTAAAGCACGAAGGCACAAATTTTAGTAATCCTCATCGCAGTAAAAAACATTCTTTATTGATTATATGTCTAAATGTTGTTCTTTTACGTTTTGAATATTGTTTGAAAGGAGAAGTATAAATCAATGGAATAAGATGAATCAATTCAACAACTTGTTTTTCATAATCCTGCTATTTTGTGCAGTGAATGTCTCAGGACAAATTGGAATCAGACTACATCATCAGAATTTAAATGCCAGGTCATGGGAAGCTCTGGCGGATATGTCGCCCAATGATCCCACTTATGCATCATCAGTTTTCGGAGTCGGACTTGATTATTGGTTTAGACTGGAGAATTATCGGATTGAATTTTTTCCCGAAATTGGCTTTACTACTCACACAGCTTTTAAGCAGTCTGCACAAAACCTTACATATACAAGTTATTACGGACGTGTAAATACCCACTTTTATGTACTGGATTTTGAAGCTGATTGCAATTGTCCAACTTTTTCAAATCAATCCCCCTGGTTCAGCAAAGGCTTTTTTCTGATGGCTGCTGCCGGAGCCGCCATGCAAAATTATCCTGTATCAAATGCATTTCCGGAAGGAAGCTCGCAGGTGGTTTTTCAAGCCGGAATAGGTGCAGGAATAGATATCGGGATCATTGATTTGATTACTCTGACTCCTTATGTAACTTATTTATATCACATTACTCCCAATTGGGAAGGACTCGCTTCTACATTACAAATCGAGACTGAAAGCTCCAGAGAAAAGAGTAATATGACTTCCCTGCAGGCGGGATTGCGGGTTGGGTTTAGATTTTAGGGGTAAGGAGGTAGAAATTAGAAGTTGAAAATTGAAAGTTGAAAGTTGAAAGTTGAAAGTTGAAAGTTGAAAATGAAACAACCAGTCACGTACCTGGTTGCTGGTTGCTGGTTAACCTGGATTTATTCATTTTACATCTTACTTCTTACTTCTTACTTCTTACTTCTTACCATTTACCATTTACTATTTACCATTCACATTTCACATTTTACTTTTGGCAATTCACCATTTAACACTAAAGGGAATTTCATGAAGGCCTTAACAATCTTATTAAGCTGCATAATTTTCTGCAGTTTTAAGCAATCAAGCTCTGACCTGACCTTTCTATATCAAACCTGGAGTTTGTCCCAATATAAAAACAATAATGGCAATCCTATAATAACCTACAAGTCAACTAAAGAACTCGGCAATCGTTCTGGCTATCAATTTAGAAATGATGGAACATTATCTGTTTCTCTTAGTGTAAGTCAATTTATCTGTGAAATTGATAACACTTTTGAATTAGTTGAAGGAAAATGGAAATTTAGTGAAGATTCAATTCTTGAAGTTTCTTATGAAAGTAATGGTTATTCTTACCATCAGTCTTTTGTTTTGAAAGAATTAAATGCACTTGAATTAGTTTTGCATAAACAGGAATAAGTAGTCCTGCTTTTTGATAAACATTTAATGAGGAGTGCCGCTAACTGAGAAACTACTCATTTTTGGACTTTCCCAATAAAAATATTTGAAAAAGGACTTTAAGAGTTATTTCTTGGTGACAACAAGATTTCTAATAAATGAGCAATACCAATTAATGCATAAAGTCTCTCTTGCTAATAAAGTACCATCCGATAATACCCGCACATACAGCTACATTAATGGAATGCTTAGTTCCAAATTGAGGAATTTCAATAAGTAAATCTGCATTCTTTAGGAATAGATCACCCACTCCTTCTATTTCATTACCCAGAACGAATGCATATTTAGTGTTTGTTTCAGGAATAAAAGATTGAAGTGGTACAGAATGATCGGTCTGCTCCAGGCAAACTATGGAATAGCCATTTTCTTTTAAAAATTGAATTGCTTCAGCACTCTCCTGAAAATGAATCCAGCTCACTGTTGATGAGGCCCCAACTGATGTTTTCAAAATTTCTTTGTGAGGCGGAGTTGCAGTGAAACCGCACAATACCAATCCTTCTGCAGCAAATGCATCAGCTGTGCGAAATACAGAACCTACATTCAATGCAGATCTGATATTATCCAATACCAAAACAAATGGAAATTTCTCAGATTTAAGAAAGGCTTCCGGTTCCAGCCTCTGAAGTTCTGACATCGAAAGCTTTTTAATCATTCTGATTTTATATATAAAGCAACTTTAATTCTATTTCTTTCTGTGTAATATATTTGTTTGAAATCAGACTTTAACTTGTCAAGTTCTTCATCTGTAAAGTCATTCATTACATTGGAGTATAATATGTATTTGTCTGCGTCCATATTCTTAGATTTCAAAGGTATACTATCTTTTCCAAGCCAAATATGATATTCACTGTTCGTTGCCGGGAAAGCAGTTCCAATGTCATCTCTGTCAATTCCAATTTTTTGTGCATAATCGAGACATTCCTTTACTTGTCCATGATAAGGGACATGAGCAAGTGTGACATCCCATCCCTGGGATATTTTATCGGGATATACCCACAAATGAGCACTTACATTTATAAGAACAAATACCAATGAAGTCCTGAGTAGTCTTTTATAATCCAAATGGTCTGTCATAGTTTTAATAGCCATGAAATTGATTAAAAGCATTAATGGCCAAACATAACGATGTGCATTAAGTCCTGAATAAATCAGGAAACTTGGGAGAAGGAACACGCTCATGATGCCAAGGAAGATTAAAAACTCCTGTTGAGACTTTTTCCAGGTATTACCAAAAAACAAAGCAATAATGATCACGAAAGCCAGGATTATTCCTCTCCCAAAATCAATCATCCTCCATCCAAGGATAAGAATATTTTTTAAAAAGCCGGATAGATCCACTCTTTCAAAATGTGGTGCCCAGGGGGAATCAGCGTGATACCCAATCCACCCTTTTTCATTAAAATGCCAGATGTTAAATAGCAGAAACACTAATACTCCGGGAATGTAGGGTACCAATGATTTAATTAATACAGGCCAATTCCAGCCAGCATTCCTGATGATTCTGACGCATTCTACCAGCATACATGCTGCGAGCAACATTGCTCCCCGGCTGCTTACAGCTGCCAGGAATAAGGCACCTAAAAACACGGCTATCTGATTTGTTCGAAATGAAAAAATCAATAGGAATCCTGCAACAAGAATAATATCAGGAGACATGATACTTGCCTGGGCCCAGATAAATGGATCTGAAAGAAGAAAGACGCTTAATGGCAGCAGAATTAAAGGATCATTAATGTTACTTTGAATAAACCGAATGCTGGATAGCACAATTAAAAAAACAAATGGTATGAATGCAGCATGAGATACTATCAAAGTTCTTCCAAATAAGTCCCAGCAAATAGCAAGATAATATCCAACAAATGGTGGATGCCCGGAGTCAATTTCATCAGGGAGTAATCCAAATTGCAAATGATTCTCAAAGAACCAGGAGGCATGTTTACTGCACAGTTGTATAGTGTCCCAGAAAAAGGCATATCCTTCACTATCCAAAAATGGATGAATGCAATCAAGCCTGAAAAAAGGTATATGGTCGATGCTTTGGTTAGCGACAAAATCCGATGTATTTTTCAGCGGCTAAAATACGAAATCAAAACTTTGCACCACTGCATATGTCCTCAGGAAACACGCAACTAAATAAACATCTGGGTTTTTTCCTGAAGGCCATTGCTACTTACGTAGCTTTATTACTCATGCTTGGCTATCAATTTGGTGTCAATGACATGGTAGAAGGTCTGACATATGCCTGCAGAATCGATAATCCAGAGCTATACAAGCATGACCTATATATCAATACTATCTCAGGTTATTGGATAAATGAAAGAATTGGTTTCGTGCTTTTATTATTAATTGGCTTGAAATGGATCACAGGATGGGCATTTTTATTGCATTTTTTAGCTTCCTTTTCGCTGATATGTGGTATCTATAAGGTTGCTGCAATCTATATCCATAGTCGATTCTACAGATGGATGGCTGTATTTTTTACACTTATTCTGATGCAACAATTCAGTTTGGGTGGAAATGAACTTTACTATAATTATATGGTTCCCAGCCTGGCTGCTAAATCCATTGCTATCTGGGTAGTATTCTTTTGTTTGAAAAGGAAATGGTGGCTTGCCTTTTTGCTTATCAATCCTGTTGTATTTTTTCAACCTATAGTAGGTGCTCAAATGGGCCTAATCGCGGGAATTCTTCTAATTGCGGATGATGTTAGGGAAAGAAAACTGCATATCAAATCTTATTTCATTGGATTGGCAATGTGTCTCCCTGCTTTGATCTGGTTGTTTTTGCTTTTCAGATACCACAATCAGGATGATGTCAATTCTACAATTAACTATTTAGATATTATCAGACTTAGGATGCCCCATCATTATCTTCCGGAATGGTTTAGCTGGGAATCTTATGTGGTTACTGCTGTAATATCCCTGATGTCAATGATTTGGTTTTGGAAAAATGACCGAAGAGTTTTTCACCTGATTGCCTGGATATTGGTTGGTTGTGGTCTATATGGAATAGCCATTAGAGCCGGGCATGAATGGCCAATACAAACCCAGTGGTTCAAAAGTACTATCTGGGTAGAAATGTTTGCAGTTATCAGCTTTTTAGGATGGCTTAACCGCAGAATGGTCATCAAAGTTAAGATGCTCTATTTCTTTGGTATATTATTGATAATGCTCAGCGTCTTATGGTATTTTGATGTACCTCCATTTAAAGAGAAACCCTACGATTTTGGTGACCGTTGGAAGAATAATCCTGCTGTGGACATTGCATTGGCTTGCGAAAAACTAACCCCTTTAAATGCTGTATTCATCATCCCTCCGGAAAATAACAGTTTTCGCTATGCTTCCCAAAGAAGCGTTTATGTAGATTTCAAAAGTATTGCTCACCAAAAGGCTTACCTGAATGAATGGTATAAAAGAGTAAGGCAGATATATGGACTGAGAGCCGGAGGTCAAACAGGGGGTTTCAGGGTTATTCCTCAGGCCATTTCTGATTATTCCAATCTTTCTACAGTACAAATCAGGATGTTAAGAGCATATGGAGTCACACACATGCTGACTTATGCCAAACACAAACTGGATCTTCCCATTGTAATCCAAAATGAATCATTTGTAGTATATTCCATTAATCCTGTGAGAACTACTTTTTGAATTGCATAGCTGCCTGAATAAAGGATACAAAAACAGGATGTGCATGCTCAACAGTGCTTTTTAATTCCGGGTGAAATTGTACGCCGATAAAAAATGGATGATCCTGTAATTCGATAATTTCGACCAGATCCAGTTCAGTATTGTGCCCGGAAGCAATGAAACCAGCTTCTTCGAACTGCTTAAGATATTTATTGTTGAATTCATACCGGTGGCGGTGTCGTTCACTTATTTTCTCTTTTCCATAGATTTTAAATGCTTTACTCCCTTTTTTGAGCTTACAAGGATATGCTCCTAATCGCATTGTACCACCCAACTCTACTATTTTCTTCTGATCTTCCATCATAGAAATGACGGGATGTGGCGTTTCCATATCTACTTCTGTGGAGGACGCAGCTTTGAGGTTAAGGACATTTTGTGCAAATTCAACCACAGCACATTGCATTCCAAGACAAATACCAAAAAATGGTATTTTATTTTCTCGTGCATATTTAATAGCTATCAATTTTCCTTCGATCCCTCTTTTGCCAAAACCCGGGGCAACCAAAATACCATCCAGATCTGAAAACAGAGATGCGGCATCTTCGTGGTTCTCGATCCGTTCAGAATGAATTGTAATGACTTTTACTTCACATTCATTAGTAGCACCTGCGTGCACAAATGACTCATTAATAGATTTATAAGCATCTGCCAGCTCAATATATTTACCTACTAGCCCTATTTTGACTTCACGCAGAGGATTTTTTAATTTACCCAGAAAACTTTTCCATTCAGTCAAATCTGGTTTCACTGAAGTTTTCATCTTCAGTTTATTCAATACAGTTGCATGAAGTTTTTCTTTCAGCATTAAAAGCGGAACATCATATATAGTGTCAGCGTCTATGGCTTCAATGACTGAATCAATATGAACATTGGAAAATAGAGCCAGTTTCTGTCTGATTTCCTGAGAAATTGGATATTCAGTTCTGCAAACCAAAATATCAGGCTGGATTCCTGAATTCTGCAATTCTTTAACAGAGTGTTGAGTAGGTTTAGTTTTTAATTCCTTTGCTGCTTTAAGGTAAGGGATCAGGGTAAGATGAATGACCAGGCAATCCTGTGGCCCCCTCTCCCATCTCAGTTGTCTGAGTGCTTCCAAATATGGTAATGATTCAATATCACCAACAGTTCCTCCCAGTTCAGTAATGACAAAGTCGAATTGTCCGGTCTGATCCAGTAATAACATTCTGCGTTTGATTTCATCTGTGATATGCGGTACAACCTGAACTGTTTTTCCCAGATAATCCCCTGCTCTTTCTTTATTGATTACAGTCTGATATACTTTACCGGTGGTCACGTTATTTGCCTGAGAAGTAGGTACCCCAAGAAATCTCTCATAATGACCCAGATCAAGATCTGTCTCTGCTCCATCGTCAGTTACATAGCATTCACCATGTTCGTATGGATTAAGAGTACCCGGATCAACATTGATATAAGGGTCAAATTTTTGGATTGTTACTGAGAAGCCCTGAGATTGGAGAAGTTTGGCTAGTGAGGCTGATATAATGCCTTTTCCTAAAGAAGAGGTCACCCCGCCCGTAACAAAGATCAACTTGGACATAAAATGGATTTGAATGATATATTGTCGTTACGGGCTGTAAAGTTAGACTATTTATACACAGACAACACAATTATGCAATATTAATAATTTCGAATTGCATTAATACTTCATTGACAATAAATTACAAAGAAGAAAAAAAGAGAAACGACATAATTTAATACGAATTAACAATAAGATAATATTGGATTAAACAGGAGTTTACATGACGGAGGTTTCTTTGCAGCGTGATTGAAAAACAGATGAAAGAATCTGCGCCATAATTACAATTATAAAGACATCAAAAAACTTTCCAAACTAACAAACTGAACTTATGAAGAATTTTTTAAAGTTATTTTCTATTGTATTACTTTTCGCATTAGCTTCTTGTGATAAGAAATGCGATAATACTTGCGCAGCAGGTGAGGTTTTAGCAGAAGATTGCACATGTATCAAAACAGATCCTTGTGCTAATGTAACATGTGATGCAGGATTTGCTTGTTCCAACGGAAATTGTGTTTCTGTTAATGAAGTACCTACTGTACGTATTGATCGTAACGTTACTTCCAATGAAACATGGACAAAAGACAAAATTTATATCCTTGCAAGAAGAGTAACTGTAACAAGTGGTGCAACTTTGACCATTCAAGCAGGTACAGTAATTAAAGGTGAAGCAGGATCAGGTGCTAATGCAACAGCATTACTGGTTGCAAGAGGAGCAAAATTAGTAGCTGAAGGAACTGCAGCTTCTCCTATTATCTTTACATCTATAGCAGATGAGCTAAAGCCTGGTCAAATAGCTAGTCCAAACCTTGAGCCTACACTGAACGGACTTTGGGGTGGTGTATTAATCCTGGGTCGTGCTCCTATTTCTGGAAATGCTGCAGCCGTTCAGATTGAAGGTATTCCACCAAGTGATCAAAATGGACTTTATGGTGGCTCAGATGCAGCTGATAATTCTGGCTCTTTAAAGTATATCTCAATCAGACATGGCGGTGCGAACATTGGTGAAGGTAATGAGATCAATGGTCTTACTTTAGGTGGTGTTGGTACTGGTACAGTAATAGAGAATGTTGAAGTTATCGGTAATCAGGATGATGGAATCGAGTGGTTTGGTGGTACCGTTAATGTAAGAAACGCTATCGTGTGGAATGCAGGTGATGATGCAATGGACACAGATCAGGCATGGGCAGGAACTTTGGACAATTTCATTGTCATTTGTGGAGATAATACAGATCATGCTCTTGAAATCGATGGACCTGAAGGTACTTTGCTTTTGGGACACACTTTAAGAAATGGCTCACTTAAAGGTAACACTGCTTCAGAAATGGGAGACTTCAGAGATGGAGCTCAAGGTGTATTCGAAAGATTATATTTCTTTGGATTCCCTGACCCTGCTACTGACGGTCGTGGAGATATTTCTCTTAGCGGAGATAAGACACTTGCAACTTTTGCAGCTGGAACTTTAAGCTTCAATAATTTAGAAACTACATTGGCAGCTAATGTTACAGTGGCAGCTGCATTTAAAGCAGTAGCTCCATCCGTAGTTGCAGTAAACGCTCAGGCAAATACAGTTGGTGCTAACAAAGCAGTATTTGCAAGCTGGACATGGGCTTCAGTTGCGAATCAGCTGAATGATTTTAAATAGTCAAATATTCGAATAATATATCCTCACTACTCCTAAAAAAGTAGTGGGGATATCCTTTTTTAATCTACTTCAATAAAACCAAAGTGAAAAAATTAATAGTTTACAATCTTTTCATGGTTCTGTTTCTAGTCTCAGGTTCTTTAATTGCGCAAAAAACTGGCATAAGAGGTACCGTCTATGATGAAAAAACAGGCGAAAAAATACTTTTTGGAAGTGTGGTGGTGCTCGGCAGTAATCATGGTACTTCTACAGATCTTGACGGAACCTACTCCTTAGAACTCGCACCGGGTACTTACAGTTTGGAATGTGCATATCTGGGATATAACACATTAACCATCAGCGATATTGTAGTGAAGGCCGGTCAGCCAACCGTACTTGATATTGCAATTTCTGAAAACACTCAAACATTACAGGAAGTGGTTGTTACAGCCTCTCAAATGAGAAATTCAGAAGTCTCCCTTCAATCCTTAAAAAGAAATACAAGTGCATTTATGGATGGTATCTCTTCCCAAAATTTCAAAAAAATTGGTGATAGTGATGCCGCTGCAGCGATCAAAAGAGTTTCAGGTGTATCTGTAGAAGGTGGAAAATATGTTTTTGTCAGAGGTCTGGGAGACAGATATACAAAATCAATACTGAACAGCGTCGATATCCCCGGATTAGATCCTGACAGGAATACATTGCAGATGGATATATTCCCTACCAATATTCTTGACAATATCATCATCCTTAAAACATTTACGGCAGACCTTCCTGCTGATTTTACCGGAGGTGTGGTAAATGTTTCTACTAAGGATTTCCCGGATATTAAAACTATGCAAATTAATGCAACTGCAGGTTACAATCCAGCAATGCACTTTAACAGCAATTACTTGACTTATGAAGGCGGCGCCACCGATTTTCTTGGATTTGATGACGGCACCCGCGCAATTCCAACAGACAGAAGAACTGATATTCCTTTCAGAGTGAATGCAATAACTGATCCGCAAGGGGCAGGTCAGGAATTTAGAAATATTTTGATGGGTTTCAATCCGACTATGGGTGGATTCAGAAAATCCAGCATGATGAACTACAGTCTCAATTTTTCTACCGGGAATCAAATTGAAAAAACGAATTACAAATTAGGGTATAACTTTTCAATAGCGTACAAGAATGATACAGAGTATTTTTCTGATGTTGAGTATAACAGATACGGAATTGACAATGTGAAAGAGATAACTGAACTCGATCCAAGAGAGCAACAAAAGGGTGAAGTGGGAACAAATAATGTTTTATTGGGAGGATTAACCGGACTTTCTTTTAAAACCCAAACCTCCAAAATTTCACTTAATCTATTGCATTTGCAAAGTGGTGAATCAGAAGCAGGTTTGTTTAATTACGAAAATACGGATCAGGGGGCTAATTTTACAGCTATACAGCACAACCTTGAATATAGTCAGCGATCTTTGACTAATCTTATGTTGACGGGTTCACACAATCTGAAAGAAGGCAAATGGGAAGTCAATTGGGCATTGAGCCCTACCCGCTCTAATATTCAGGATCCTGATATCAGATATACCAGATATAGAACAGATAACAGTGGTAATCTCTCCATAGGAACTGAATCAGGTATTCCGGAACGTATCTGGAGATACCTGGAAGAGTATAACTATGCGGGGAATATTCATGTCAATTATAACTACAAACTTTGGGACAGATCATCCAGGTTGAAATTCGGAGTCACTCAAACTAATAAAATGAGAGATTACGAAATTCAAAATTTCCAGATTGTTCCCAATCAGATTTCTATAACAGGAAATCCGAATGAACTATTTTATACAGAAAATTTATGGAGTTCTGAAAACTTAAGTGGAGTAACATATGATCCACAATTTATTCCTTCGAATCCAAATAAATTTGCCGCAACTATCAGCACGACCGGGGCATATGTGTCTAATGAATTTCAATTTACCAACAGGTTAAAATCTGTTCTTGGGTTGCGTGCTGAAAAATACCTGCAGAAATATACAGGTGTTAATCAGGACGGGGATCAATTCAATGATCTTGAAGTGTTAAATAACCTGGACCTTTTTCCTTCCATTAACTTTATCTACGCGCTGTCAACACAGCAAAATCTAAGATTTTCTGCCAGTAAAACAATTGCGAGACCTTCATTCAAAGAAGCATCCTACGCATCTATTATCGACCCAATTACAGGACGTACTTTTATCGGCGGTTTCTTTCCTGATGTTGATGTAGCAACCGGAGAACAAATTTGGGATGGAAAGCTGAAGAAAACAGATATTTATAATCTTGACCTTAGATGGGAATTATATCAGGAAAGAGGACAAAACATCTCCCTGAGTGCTTTTTACAAGTACTTTATTAATCCTATTGAGATTGTACAGTACGTGCAAGCTTCCAATAATTTTCAGCCAAGAAATGTTGGAAATGGTAATGTCCTGGGATTTGAATTCGAATTTTTACAAAGTTTAGGATTTCTGTCATCAGTACTTGAAAATATCTCATTGAATACCAATGTTACGATTGTTGAATCAAGTATTGAGATGAGTTCTACAGAATTTTTGGCCAGAAAGCGTTTTGCCAGAAATGGTCAGGAAGTAGACAATATGAGAAACATGGGTGGCCAGGCGCCATATTTGGTCAATAGTGGATTATCCTACAGAGGAAAAGAAAATGGACTGGAGCTTGGTCTTTTTTATAATGTACAGGGAAGCACACTTCTATTTGTAGGTCTGGCTGACAGACCGGATGTTTATTCAGTTCCTTTCCATAGCATCAATTTCAATGCGAATGTTTTTGTCGGGAAGGACAAAAGAATGAATATCGGACTGAAAGTTGATAACATTCTTGGAGATGAAAGAGAGGAGGTATTCAGAAACTTTTTGGCATCTGATGCTATATTTTCTTCTATATCACCGGGTAGGACCTTTACATTGAGGCTTGGATATAAGCTTCATTAATTATTTGAAACTATTAATTTTTTCTATAGAGGGAAGTCACACAACCGGTGTGCTTCCCTTTTTCTTTTGAGGACGGCTCCAAATAAAGCATCATTCTTATTTTATACTTTATTACATTCGCCAACTATTAATTTTAAGATTTGGAATTTAGCATCTGGAATATAATTAATGTTTTTGGAGCTCTGGGGCTTTTCATTTATGGTCTTAAAGTCATGAGTGAAGGTATCCAGAGGGCCGCCGGAAAGCAATTAAGAAATTTCCTGAACAGGGTGACTAGTAGCTTATTAAAAGGGTTGCTATCTGGTCTTTTAATCACCTCTGTTATTCAATCATCCTCTGCTGCTTCAGTTTTAGTTGTGGGTTTTGTAAATGCCGGTCTTATGACCGTTTACCAAAGCCTTGGTATTATATTTGGAATTAATATAGGTACTACTATTACTTCCTGGATAGTTTCTATTTTAGGAGTATCACTTTCGACATACCAATCTGTTTTGCCATTATTTATTCTTATTGTCCCTCTACTTTTTGTACGCAATAAGAAGTTAAATGCCTGGGGTGAAGTTATGGTTGGTTTTGTTCTATTGATCATAGGAATTTTCTTTATGAGGGAAAATGTACCTGACATTAATTTGATCAATGAGAATTTTCCTTTTATTGAAACTTCCACTCAATATGGCTTTTTGTCAATTTTACTCTTCGTTCTGTTTGGAATTATTTTCACTGTTTTCTTACAGTCTTCCTCGGCCAGTATTGCTTTGACTATAGTATTTTGTAATAGGGGCTGGCTGGATTATGACATGGCTGCAGCAATGGTCCTGGGAGCTAATATAGGTACTACCAGCACTGCAGAATTTGCCGCGCTAATTGGAAACTATTCAGCAAAACATACAGCTAGAATCCATAGTCTATTTAATATATTTGGTGTCCTTTTTACTTTGCCCCTTATAGGTTTGATATTACCATTTGTAGACTGGATAGGACTTCAGCTATTTTATACTGAAAGTGCATATTCAAACGACACCTCCATACCATTGGCCTTGAGTATTTTTCATACTGTATTCAATGTGTTCAATGCTCTGGTATTCATGTTGATTCCCGGTTTCCTTGTAAGAGCATCTGCAGCAACGCTAAGAAAAACAAGAATAAAGGATGAACAGGATACCTTTAAAGTGATTGAAGATCCATTTAATTTACCTGAACTGACCATACTGGGCGCAGAAAGAAGTTGCAAAGTTTGCAGGCATCACAAAAAAAAATGAATCTGTTTTTCATCCAACTATTTCAGGAAGTGGAGTTTGATAAGCAGGAATTGATTTACGAAAAATTGGTTAGACATGAAATCGTAATCAATGCATTTCAAGCTTCCCTGTCCCAATATTTGAATAAAGCATCTGCTGATGAATTAAGTATTAATACTTCTCAAAAAATGAATGCTCTTAACCAGATATGTTTACATCTGGAGCAATCAGGAGGTACTTATCTGAAGATGGCTGAAATTTTGAGAAACAAAAACCTGGAAATGATTTGGTTCAATCAACAACAGAGGAGCGTATTGAGCAGGATATTACACTTATTGAATCAGCAGCATAAGCTCATTCAGGATCATTTACATTCGACCAAAAATAATCCCTTTTCTGAAGCGCTTGTATCCGCCTATTTCAATGAAATAAATGTCAAAATTCATCAGGATTCTAAAGTTTCGGATTTTAATCAGGATGTAAAGAAAGAAAGTATCCCATTTTTTGAAAGTATTCTTGATAATTGTCACAATCTGAATACTTATCATTTTAAAATTCTGCAATTAATCAAGAACCAGCTTAAGGATTAATGCTCCATGATACACAGAACTGTAGATGAGATTTTCAACTAACAAGGTTATAATTAATACACTCTCTTTTGTAATTTTTATATTCACGCAATATTCACTCATTGGGGAGAATATTGAATAAAATTATAGCTTCAATAAAGTCAAATTAGAATATGTATGAAAGGTAAAAAACTTGCATTACACTGGAAAATTATCCTGGGAATGGTTCTTGGCGTTGCATTTGGATATTTAATGTTACAATTTGGATGGGGTAAATCTTTCGTACAGGATTGGATCAAACCTTGGGGTACTATTTTTATCAATACTTTAAAATTGATTGCAGTGCCTTTGATAATTGCCTCACTGATTAAAGGTGTAGCTGATCTCAATGATATCAGCAAACTATCCAAAATGGGAACCAGGACAGTAGGAATTTTTTTACTTACAACTATGACAGCTGTTACTATCGGTTTGGTATTGGTGAATTTAGTTTCACCCGGCTCATTAATTTCAGAAAATACCAGGACAGAATTAATGGAAAGTTTCGGGACTCAGGTGGATCAAAAGATGGAAAACGTCGAAGCAGTTAAAGAATTCGGACCGCTGGATGCTTTGGTAGATATAGTACCTGAGAATATTTTTGCAGCTGCAAGTTCAAACGGAAATATGCTCCAGGTGATATTTTTTGTTATATTATTTGGTATTGGGTTGATACTGATTCCCAAGGATAAAGGAACTCCTGTGATGCAATTTTTTGAGGGAGTGAATGAGGTAGTTTTAAAAATCATTGACTTAATAATGCTGGCAGCACCGTTCGGTGTTTTTGCTCTTTTGTCAGCATTGGTAGTTGAATCACCAAGCATTGAGGTCTTCAAAGCCCTGGGAGCATATGCTTTTACGGTGCTTTTGGGAATCGCCATTCTTATATTTGTATTCTATCCGACATTAGTTAAAGTATTTACCGGGATGAACTACCGCACCTTTTTCAAAGGGATTGCTCCTGCCCAATTACTGGCCTTCTCTACTAGTTCAAGCGCTGCTACCCTACCGGTTACGATGGAGAGAGTGGAAGAACATCTTGGTGTTGAAAAAGAAGTAACTTCCTTTGTTTGTCCAGTCGGAGCTACTGTAAATATGGATGGCACAAGTCTCTATCAGGCTGTTGCCGCAGTATTCATATCTCAGGCTTTTGGAGATAATGTGACCTTGATGGAACAATTGACTATAGTATTAACAGCCACTTTAGCCTCAATTGGTTCTGCAGCTGTGCCAGGTGCAGGTCTCCTGATGCTGGTAATCGTATTGGAATCTATTGGAGTTAATCCTGCAGGTATTGCCTTGATTTTTGCAATCGACAGACCGCTGGATATGTGCCGCACCGTGGCCAATGTTACAAGTGATGCCACAGTTGCCGTTTTAATTGGAAAAAGTCTAGGGAAATTAGGTCCTCCCAAAGTGAAAGAATGGGATGATAATAAATCTCAGACCGGTTAAATTTATAATTTAAAAATTATCCATATATTAGCGAAAAATATAATATATCAAGATGAGTCAAAACAATATTTTAGGGATTGGATCAAGAGTTATTCATCCTGCTTATGGCGAAGGAGTCGTGATTAGGCTAGCCCCGGTAGCTTATGAAGTATGTTTCATGCAACATGGACTGAAAATGGTGGGTAAAGAATATGATAAATTCGATATAATAGAAGCTATTAAAGCAGATGAAGCCGTGTCATTTTCTGAAGCGGAAAAATCATTGATAAAAATTCTAAAAGCCTGGTCGGATGTTTCAGAAATTGTTCCTCTTGGAGATAGATGGAAGAATGGTGTGATGATTCTGAAGCCGGGTGACGATAGCATGAAGCCAAAAGATATTCCCATTGACACATTCTTTCACAAAATAGTCATGGTGAGGGATCGTCTCAGAGTCATGGAACAAAGAGTCAATTCAAGTAATCTTAATGATGAAGAAAAAGTCAATCTACAGCAATATATTACCAGAATTTATGGCTCATTGACGACATTCAATGTCATGTTCAAGAATAAGGAACAACATTTTGTAGGCGATAAGAGCGGTGGAGAATAGAAGATTGCAAAGATTGATTTATAAGTTTATGCCAATTGTCATTTTCATTAGATCTTGTATAAATGGCAATAGTAATTTAATTACAGCCAATTACTGTCCGGGGATACGTATAAAGTAAGTATAAATGCCTTTATAAATAGGTATTGGCGTAAAATATATAAGTCAAACTTCTATATTTGCCGCGGTTTAAATTAAAAATACCTATGTCAGCTATATTACCGGCGCGTTTCAGACATCCTTATAAGTTCGATCCTGCTTACTCCAAGCCTGCAGTTTACTTTTGTATGGAGTATGCTTTGGACCAGGCGCTTAAGATATATTCCGGTGGTTTGGGTTTTTTGGCAGGTTCACATATGCGGAGTGCATA
This sequence comes from Saprospiraceae bacterium, assembly GCA_016706365.1. Taxonomy (GTDB): domain Bacteria; phylum Bacteroidota; class Bacteroidia; order Chitinophagales; family Saprospiraceae; genus SLDF01. The sequence goes on along the minus strand of JADJJU010000006.1, from coordinate 305,505 downwards.
TGAACACAAGCAAAATTTAATAGCTGTAGGGATACTTTGGTCATATGGCTATTACGACCAGATTCGCAATGAAGATTACACATTGGGCGTACAGTTTAAAAGAAAAACTTACAACTTTCTGGAGGACACCGGAATTAAATTCACCATTCAAATCCATGGAGCGCCTGTATGGATCAAAGTTTTGTACCTGAATCCTGAGACCTTCGGATCTGTGCCAACTTTCCTTTTGACAACTGATATTCCGGAGAATGATCATCTGGCGAGATCTACCACTTTTAAATTGTATGATTCCAATCCGGCTGCCAAAATTGCTCAGTGCATGGTTTTGAGTATCGGGGGTTACAAATTACTGGAAGAACTGGGATACGAGCCTGAGGTTTTTCATCTCAATGAAGCTCATGCTTTGCCCGTAGCATTCCAATTATATGGTAAATACCGCTCCGTTGAAAAAGTAAAGGAGAAAATGGTATTCACTACTCACACTCCTGAAGAGGCAGGTAATGAAAAACATGTAATCAATTTTCTTGATAGTATGGGCTTTTTCGGTGATGTAGAATTAGATGAAGTTCGCAGAATTACCGGAATGACAGGCGATATCTTCAATCACACTCTGGCAGCACTCAGATTGAGTAGAAAATCGAATGCAGTTTCCAGACTTCATGGTGAAGTAGCCAGAAAAATGTGGGAAAGTTATGGCCAAACCTGCCCTATCATCCATATTACAAATACACAAAATGCAAAATACTGGGCTGATCCAATTATGGAGAAAGCAAGATTGGATGGAGATAAAGACCTATTGATCAATAGAAAAAAGGATTAAAGAAGATTTTGTTTGCAGAAGTAGCAGATCAGACCGGCACACTGCTGGACCCTGAAAAATTAACGATTGTCTGGGCAAGGAGATTTGCATATTATAAACGTCCGGATTTAATCACACGCGATCTTAAGGATTTGCAAGCTATACTCGAGGACAGTAAAAAACCAGTGCAAATTATTTGGGCAGGGAAGCCATATCCGTTGGACCAGCAAGCAGTTGATCTCTTTAATAAATTAGTCAAATTGAGCCAGTCAATGAATAATCTGGCTGTAGTTACCGGATATGAGCTTAAGTTGTCAAAACTGCTTAAAGATGGAGCAGATATCTGGCTGAATACGCCCATTGTGACCCGTGAAGCATCCGGCACCAGTGGTATGACAGCCGGGATGAATGGTGCAGTCAATTTTTCAACGGATGATGGCTGGATTTGTGAATTTTCCCGACATGGAAAAAATTCTTTTCTCATCCCTAAAGCTGATTCTAAATTGTCTGATCATGACAGGGATGAACATGACCGAAAATCATTTTTCAATATTCTTGAAAAAGAAATCCTACCAACTTATTACAATAAGCCATCAAAATGGGCAGATATCATGCTGGAAGGAATGAATGATATTCATGATTATTTTGAGTCAGGAAGAATGGTGGATGAGTATTATAAGTTGTTGTATTAATATATACACTTCGTAGTCAAAACCCCTTCTCCTAACAGAAATTATACCTCTTTTGGCGGATATTGTTGCAAACTTTACAGAGTTTCAGCAACTTGCTGCCACAAGAGCGAAAAATATGTCTATTATTAGTATTCAGGGCCTCAGTAAATCCTACGGGAAAATTCAGGCCTTACAAAATCTCTCCCTGGACATCCCTCAGGGAAGTGCATATGGGATCCTTGGTCCCAACGGAAGTGGTAAAACAACCCTTCTGGGTAGTCTTCTTCAAATCATACAACCGGATGCCGGCACATTTAGCTGGAATATCCCCGGATATGAAAGTAATCCCCGGATGGGCATAGGTGCTTTACTTGAAACGCCCAATTTTTATCCCTATCTGAATGCGGTGGAAAATTTAACAATCACTGCAAAGATTAAAGAAACAAAGGGTGATGATATTCAGGAATTATTGGAGACAGTAGGTCTATGGAAGCGCAAGAAAAGCAGGTTTTCTTCTTACTCACTTGGGATGAAACAGCGACTGGCAATCGCAGCAGCCATGTTGGGAAACCCATCGGTGCTCATTTTTGACGAACCTACAAATGGTTTGGATCCTCAGGGAATTGCTGAAATCAGAGTTTTGATTCAGAATATTGCCTCGATGGGTAAGACTGTCATCATGGCCAGCCATATTCTGGATGAAGTTGAAAAAATTTGTACACATGTTGCCATCATCCACAACGGAGTAAAATTGGAAGATGGACTGGTAGGCAATATCCTAAAGGATCAGATAATTATAGAAATCGCATCTGAAACGCACCCGGATTTGCAGGCAATTTTCTCTGAATGCTCATGGGTGACGAGGATTGAAAAGCAGAATAATGTATTTGTTCTGGCAATAGAAAGTCATATGAACCCTGCAGATGTCAATAAATTTGCCATAGAAAAAGGAGTAGTCCTCTCTCACTTATATCAAAGGAAAAAGCGCCTTGAAGAGGAATTTTTACAAATCATCAAAAGAAATGTCTGATCATGAATAATATGCTTAAACTCATACATTTAGAGTGGCTTAAATTCAACAGACATCGTGGTATCCGATTCGCTGTGATATTGTTTGCACTTATATTTCCTGCAGGTTTTTTCGCTTTCAGAAGAATTGCCGAAGTCAATAGCAACCCGATGCTCAATCTTCTGGGTCTTACAGAATTCCCCGAAATCTGGAATCTGCATGCTTATGTTAACAACTGGCTGGCCTTCTTCATTTTCGGTTTTATAGGAGTTCAAATCATAGCTGTAGAGTTTGAAAATAAGACATTCAGACAAAATATCATTAGCGGCCTGACGCGTATAGAATTCTTTAAATCCAAGCTTCTAACAGTTGGAATTGTTTCCTTCATTGGTACGCTTGTTTATCTTTTTTGGACTATAATACTTGGTTTTGTCTACAGTGAATCAGGAGAGATGATGCTGGAATTGGATTGGTGGAGTGTTTTGGGAAGAGTATTTCTGACAAATGTAGGCTACATGTCCATCGGTATATTTTTCGGATTTCTATTTCGCAAAGGAAGTACTGCTGTTTTCATTTACCTGCTCTATGGCATGTTTCTGGAAAATATATTAAGATGGTGGTTACACTATAAAATTGCTCCAAATATCTCCATGCATTTTTATCCTATGAATGGACTGGAAGATCTCACTCCAATGCCTATGTTCAGTAATTTCGCAAAAATGAATGAGTTGGGCTTTGATCCATTTTTAAGTCCTGGATACGCTATTGCATCAGTTCTTGTTTATTCCACTATATTTTTCCTGATCTCATACAGATTGGCCACGAGGAAGGATATTTGACGAATTTCTGAGATTGGCGAACTTTGAAATAATATTCGCTGAAAGATATATACCATTTCATAGTAATCATCAGAATTACATGGTGTTACAGTCCTGCAGATGGCTTATTTAAAGTCAAAAAGCCAGCACTTAATAAAAATGAGATTGGTAGACCTTTAATTTGAATTTTTCAGAAAGATTTATTCTGTGGGTGATTTACCATCCTGAAAGAAACAAAGTATTTATCACCTGATTCGATTCCTTTGTCCATCAGCATTAGCAATCTGGATGTCTTCCTGCCCGAATATTCCCCAAAACCTATCAATTCTTCATTGATCTTTACAGCAGTTGCTGCTCAATCAAAGCTTTGACGGGAGCCAATCCGTTGCCACCTGCAACTAACATCAATGATTTTTCGTGTGCAGACTTCAGGGTGAAATTGCAGCCGGGCCCACGGGCTTGTATTACATGGGTATCCATTGCTAGGGATGTAACAATTTCGGAACAGGCATATTCATTAATATTTATACTATTATCTTGCTAAATAACCTCCATCTATAGGATAATAACTTCCTGTTACAAATGATGATTTATCACAGCTCAACCAATATATCAATTCGGCTACTTCTTCGCTTTGACCAAGGCGACCAATTGGATGTAATGAAGCAAGCTGATTTTTCATTTCCACATCGAGGACATTTAATAAAGGTGTGTCAATGAAACCAGGTCCCACTGAATTCACGCGGATGTTTTGTGACGAGTATTCCAGTGCGGCTGTTTGGGTAAGTCCGATGACACCATGCTTTGCTGCCGTGTAAGCTGCAGATCCTGCAAAGCCCACAGCACCTAAAATAGATGAGATGTTTACAATACTTCCTCCTCCACTCTTCAACATCGCTGGTATCTGGAATTTCATTCCATAGAAAATACTATTGAGGTTGACAGCAATTACTTTTTGCCACCCTTCAATACTCATATCAGCAATGGTATTTAATTCACCGCTTATCCCGGCATTATTCACGGCAATGTCAAGCCTATTATACTTTTTTAGTGTGAAATTGATCAGAGATTCTAAGTCTTCAGGCCTGGTAACATCTGTCTTGAAAAAGGTTGCTTTGCCTCCACTAGCGACAATATTTTCTGTTGTAGCTCTTCCTTCATCTTCATGTATGTCAGAAATGACAATACTGGCACCCTGTTTTGCAAATAATACCGCTGTGGCTTTTCCGATCCCTGAAGCTGCCCCTGTGATAATAACAGTTTTATTTTCCATTTTTATTTTTTATTAATAAGGCAAAATTATTAACTGTATAAGGAAAAGTTAATAATCATAGTCACCATGACTAATGATTATTATCAGCAACCACATTAAAAACTAAAGATTTGGTAGCAATTATTCGGGGATTTTCAAAATCCGCTCAATTCTGTCGACAATTTGGCTTTGCTCTTCCTGTTTTAGCCGTTAATTATTATGGCTGAAAGTTGAGTGGGGGTTTTATTCTTTGGATTCAGGGCAAATCACTGCTTGTCATTTTCCCCTGTTTCCTGAGGCTTTTTCTTCGGCCACACATTATCTTCTCTGTTCACATCTGCCATTCGGAGGCTTGGATCAATTTCTACTTTTTGTATGTCTCCTTCAGCATGAGGAACAATAATGCTCCAGTCTTCTTTGACCCAGTCAAGTGCAGGTAACGCTACAAACTCATCACTTAACTTTTCATCGGTTTTTGGTCTGAGCATCAGTTACATTGGCACGTGATACATTACTCTGGTTCCGGAATTCAATGTAACCATAATATCCAGCGGCATAGGCATATCCCCGGTTCTTTCAATTCCGATCTTTGTTGAACGGGTGTCAAGGGATTCCAATCCGCTTAAAGTATAGTCAATTGTTTTGGTGGTCTGCACCCAGTATTCATTGTACCATTTCAGTTCAATTCCTGATATTTTTTCTGCAATGCGTCTCAGGTCATTATCATCAGGATGCTTGAATGCACATTTGGTATAAAATGCCAGAAGTGTTTTGGATAAATTTTCCTGACCGATGATATATCCTAATTGGTGCAAATAAATAGCTCCTTTGGAATATGCACTAATTCCATAGGAAGTAGTAAAATTAAAGTGATCTGCATGAGTGGAAAGAGGTTCTTCCTGGCCTGCCTTAACCAGATTAAAATATCCACGATATGATCCGGTAAATAGTGGAATTGGTTCCTGACGAGAAGGAAGGAATTCATTTGTTCTAAGAAAATCCATAACTAATTCCGAAGCGTAGCTGGTGAATCCTTCATCCATCCAATAATACATATTTTCATTGAAACCCAGTACTCCTTGATACCAGCTATGCATCAGTTCGTGTACAGACACTCCTACCAAACTTGGCAAGGGCCTGTTACCTGTGATAAGTGTAGCCATTGGATATTCCATACCTCCGTCCCCTGCCATGATAAAAGCATATTCCTTGTAAGGATACTTTCCAAATGTCTTCTGTATATAGGCAAATGAGGCAGACATAATAGCGGGTAATTTTGCCCATTCTTCCATATTGCGTTCACTTTCACGATAGAAAAACCTCAACAGTATACTGTCCTCTGTCAATATCGTAGTGTGTTTATAAAATGGATCAGCCGCCCAAACAAAATCATGTACTTTATTCGCATAGAAAGTCCAGACAAGCTTCTCTCCTGTTTGTCGTTCTTCAGGAACCAATTCAGTGTATCCTTTTCCTATCTCTCCGGGATTTTGTAAATATCCGGTTGCAGCAACAGTATAATTGGAATCGATTCTGATAGTCACATCAAATGAGCCGTAATGTCCATAGAATTCTCTGCCTATATAAGGATTCGTATGCCAGCCCTTATCATCATAATGGCAGACCTTGGGATACCATTGAGCCATGCTGTAGTGAATGTCTTCAGCATTCATTCTACCCATCCTTCTAATTTGAAGTGGAACCTGGGCGTCATAAAGCATGGAAATGCTAATTTTCTTTCCTGGTAATGCAGCCTTTGAAAGCATAACCTTCAAAATGGTTCCATGAACTTCATAAGTTAGAACGGCCTCTTCCTGTGTGATGGCATTAATTCTTTGGAATCCTTGTTCAGATGGCGCCAAATTTTGGATGCGGTCAGTAACTCTGGGATCTGGATCAGAAATTAATCGGGAACGCACATCCATAGCACTACCGGGCTGGAAGGCATTCATATATAAGTGGAAATACAATTCTTTCAATGTATCCTTTGAATTGTTGGTATATTCTACATTTTGAATTCCAACATAACGGTGATTCTTAACATCAAAATCAACATCCATTTCATACCGAACTGCTTGTTGCCAATCTTCACATTGTGCATTCAGCTTAGGAGATATTATGAATAAAATGGAAAAAATTGAAATTGAGAAATACTTGAACATACTTGTATTTTGTCAGATGATCTTTTAATTCAAAACAATGCGATTCCAGTAGTCACATTTGTAGTGAATAATTAACGGTCAAAAATACGATAAGTAGTTCTTATAAAAAAAGAAACCCATCGTTCAGGTCAGCATTACCTTAGGTTCGGTATCTACTCAGGTTGGAGCAGTTTGACTACTTATTAAACAACGGGTCCTCGTCTCAGGTTAGGTTACAGCAAAGATACAGCAGGATTACATATATGCAAAATTAATATGGAAGATTTTTATATGTTTAATGAAAAAATAACATATTATTAACTAAAGCTATCTGAAGAGAACTTAGAATTAATACATGAAAACCGAAAACAGAGACAATTCACCTGAAAAAAAGACTGAAAAACCGATCCCGGATCATCGTCCGGAAGATTACTATATTGAAAATGGTTTGTTAGTTTTCACATCCACATTCCATTTGAAGAGAGGATATTGTTGTGGTAGCAAATGCAGGCATTGTCCTTTTGAGTGGAAAGACGTCAAGAAGTGAATAATCAATGCTTTATTCTTAATTCCTTTTGCCTTGTTCCTTTTTCCTTTTTCCTTTTGCCTTTTTCCTTACTCCTTCTTCCTCTTCCCCATCTCAAAAACCAACTCTCCACCATTCATTAGGACACTGTGCAAAAGTTTGTAGTTTTTGATCTCTTCTCCATTCCAGGATAATTTTTGGATGTAGACATTTGCTTCATTTTGATTTCTGGTTTTGATGAGCAGTTTATTGCCATTTTCGAGATAGATGGTAGCTGATTTAATGGAAGGACTTCCAGCAACATACTCCTCGCTTCCCGGTAAGACAGGATAAAATCCAAGGGACGAAAACAGATACCAGGCACTCATCTGACCTGCATCATCATTTCCGCAAAGGCCATCTTCCTTATGACTGTACATAGTTCTGTTGATCACACGAACTCTTTCCTGGGTCTTCCAGTACTGATCCGTAAAATTGTACAAATACGGGATATGATGCCCTGGTTCATTGCCATGTACATAGGCCCCTATAATTCCATCCCTTGTGATATCTTCATTCTTTTCAATATACTTATCATCCAGTTCTACATTGAAGATGTAATCCAAATGTTCAGCAAATTTCTTTTTGCCTCCCATCATATTGATCATATCAGGAATATTGTGCGGCACATACAAGCCATAATTCAATGCATTTCCTTCTATGAATCCTTGTCCGTGTGTATCCAGCGGATCAAATGCTTCCCTGAATTTGCCATCTGACATTTTTGGCCGCATGTAGCCACTTTTCGCATCATACACAGCTTTGTAGTTTCCTGCTCGTTTTTGATACTGTTGAAAAGTAAGCATATTATTTGATCTGGCTGCAATCTGAGCAATACACCAATCATTGTAGGCATATTCAAGTGTTTTAGAAACAGAGTTGCTGCTTTTATCTTCCGGAACATATCCTTTGGCAATATATTCTCCCAGACCATCAAAGTATGGTACATTGGAAGTGGCGATGCATGCCGCGAGTGCTCTTTGTTTATTCACATTAGTTGTTTCCTTTACAATAGCATCAGCAATCACTGAGACAGCATGATAACCAATCATACACCAGTTCTCGTTAGCGTAATGACTCCAGATTGGCAACATCCCATGTACACTCTGCTCCTGATGTGCCAGCATGGAATGGATCATATCATTGTTTCTGGCAGGTTGAAGAAAATTGAAGAAGGGATGCAAAGCTCTGTATGTGTCCCAAAGAGAAAATATGCTGTAATGAATGAATCCTTCTGATTGATGAATTTCCTGATCCAGTCCTCTGTATCTGCCATCTACATCTTCATATAAAATCGGAGTCAGAAGTGAATGATAAAGCGCTGTGTAAAATGTAATCTTATCCTCAGGGGTGATTGTTTCCACTTCAATTTTGCCCAGTTCTTTATTCCATTTTTGCCTGTCCTTCCTGAACTATTTTATCAAAATCCCAATGGGGAATTTCTTGATCCAAATTGTTCAATGCTCCTAATTGGCTTACTGAGGACAATCCGACTTTCATCAGAATCTGTTCTTTGTCTGTTGTTTTAAAATTGAAATAAGCTCTGATATCTCTTCCGGCCATTTCAGGAAAGTTTTCTTCCTCGTTGAATTTCCTGTAGAAACCGTTATAAATTTTGGGGTCATATTTTTTGTGACCGTAGTTGTCAAATGGTTTGGAAAAGCGAATTGCAAAATGAACCAGTCTGGTCCTCCCCCAGCCCTGTGTCTGACGATATCCTGTGACTGTGGAATCATTTAAAACCCGCATAAATACCCAGGTATTCTTATCCTCATGATCGTAGATATTGTACATGAGATCCAGTAAGATATGCGCAGAGTCTGAAGCAGGAAAAGAATAGCGGTGAAAACCGGTTCTTTCTGTAGCAGTCAGTTCAGCTGTAACATTGCAATCATCGAGATGCACTTTATAGTAAGCTGGCTGTGCCACTTCATTAGCATGCGAAAAACGCGAGTGATAACCAGAGCCGGGATTAGTGGCAGTCCCTGGTTCCAGATTTATTGATCCTGTGCCCGGCATGACAAGTATATCGCCCAGATCTGAATGTCCTGTGCCGCTGAAATGAGTGTGGCTAAACCCAAAAATGGTGGAATCTTCATATTGATACCCTGCGCAATATTTGTAGGTATCAGGATTGTATCCTTTACCCTCAGAATATGGTTCATAATTAGTATCAGGACTAAGTTGTACTGAACCAAATGGCACTGTCGCCCCTGGAAAAGTATGCCCCATTCGCTTGGTGCCAATCATGGGATTAACATACTGTATGTAGTTACCTGGAGCATTTTGTGCCATCAGGTGTGGAAATATAGCACAAGAAAAAGTAAAGAAGACTAAAAGTCGGATAATGTTCATACCATCTAAATTTGCAAAGTTTTACAAACTTGGCAAATTTAACTCGTAAAGCCGGTCTTTTGAGTTACAAATATGAAGTCGAAAAACTTGTTAATTAAATTCAAGGATTTCCCAAACTTGGCAAATTATACTCGCATAGCGTGGCATTTTTGCACATATATGGCGCCAATTAACCCTAAAATAAAGTCATGTACCTCCTACTCCCAATCTTCAATATATTTTTCTTTCCAATGGTATAGATATTTATCATGATATTTGAAGAATGCATCTGATCCTCCGAAAATATCATATGCTATAATTGGAGCATCGGTTGGTTTGTTGTTCCTATTTTTTAAATAGTGATTGTAAGAACTGTGACCCCACTGACTGTATTCATGGCACATTCTATGGTGAATAGGGTTTCGATGAATATAAGCAATGTTTCGTCTCAGGTCATCTATTTCTGGGAGATGATCACGTCGCATGATTTTCTGAAATAAGCTACCGGTTCGGTTTTCTTGCTTATTGATAGCTTTCGCATATCCGAGCAGACATCTGCGGAGGCGTTCTGTTACGAGGCGGGCGGCAAGTTTGGTTTTAAGTTCGGTGGAGTTCAAATTTGCCAAATTTTTGAAATTTGGCAAATTTATATCTTGCAAAGCCAGCTCAGGTAAGTTGACCAAGACCTGGTATGGGATCTTTCCGAAGTCCCGTTCCGCAGCAATGAAAATATCTTCCATTGGCTTTATCAAAACCGTAAGATGATAATGATTGGGGAGAAGAGACCAGGCCAGAACATCCATGTAATCTAACATGTAATGCAAGATCTTGGAATGGATGAAATAGTCGTAATTTTCCTTTTTGAAGAAAATCTTGCCCCTGTTATTACCTCTACTGAATAAATGGTAATATTTGCCGGGCTCTAAAATCATCGTCATTTTTTCCAATGCGGGCATCTAAGGAGGTTGTATTCCTTGCTAAAATAACAGATGAGTTTAAATTTGCCAAATTTTTTGAAATTGGGCAAATTGTTTGTTTCATTAGACAAGCGTATCCTTGCTCTTTATTACAGGCTCAAATTTGCCAAATTTTTTTAAATTTTGCAAATTAAGACTACTTCACCGCATACCTGTAATCCACAGGTATACCATTGTAACAGTTTATTTTGTTCCACTGTGTATTTTGCACCGGCGGGGACGCAGATCAAGACTCTTGAACCTGAAGCAGGAAGCTCAATTTGTACTTTTCCTTTGGCAGCTTTGGCTATAAATGCTCTGCTAACTGAATCATAAATATCAACAGATGCAGCGCCACAATCCATTTCAACTTTTTTGGATTCTGTGTATGGATTGTAATATAAGTAAGTTGGATATCCTTTTGATTTCTGGTAGAAATCTGTAACGTCGCAATTGATTTGAAGTATTTTTTCAACGTTTGTTGTCCGGATGATACTTCCAAAAACCCCAACATGTCCACTTCCATACACTGAAAACATAGTTACAGGAGGCATTCCGGGAGCCCAGTTGGGTCCATCACCCTGAGCAAAAGGACTTCTGCCTTTGAATTCCTCAAATGTTGATTCCTTGATCAGGCCTTCATACGCAATTACCCCTCCTGTTAATTCTTTCATATGTGGTAATGCTTGTAAACTATCAGGCATTTCTTCGGGATAAAATAATCTAGCTGCATTAGCAGCATTTAGCAACCATTTTCCAATAGCAGTGGCATATCGCTGATCATATCTGAGCATCGCAGTCAGAGGCCAGCTTTGATCAAATGTGTTCATCAAAAACACGTATCCTCCATTGTGGACTGTGCTTCCCATTAAACCATGCATATCATATGTCCCCCAACGCTCTGCTATCGATCCCCATCCAACACGATTAGTTGCCTTTCCATCAAAACTCCATTCCAATAATTTCTTCACATCCATTTGCTGAGCTTCCTCTGCATTTAATCTGGCAGCTAAGTATGCACCGAAAGGCATAAAGATTTCATAATATCTATTTTCCGGTTGATTCTGAAGCACTGTCAAAGCATGAACAGCTGCTTTCAGATATTTTGCATCACCAAACTTAATATATGCCTGATACAGAACAATAGCCATTCCTCCTGCCGCATCTTCCTGCGGCACGATATGATTTGTGGCAGGCTCCATTTTACCAAAATCAAAATAAGAATAACTGTAATTATCACCTAAAATGGAATCTGCTGCATAGAACTGATTAGCAATACTCCTCATTATTTCTTCAGATCCTTCCACATTCGGATATTGGTTGCATAGGGCATAATAGAGGACATTGTTATAGATATCATACCACCAGTCATTGCCATAACCTCCACCGATATGACCTGCCTTATTAGTGAAGTTCATAATAATATTCCAACCATTATCCTTGTTAAAATAGTTTTGAGCCATTTTTACAAAATTCATCCCATGCTGATTAGTTTTATCTATACCTACTAATGAGGCTCCCAACAATGAACCCAACACTCCAAGTGCCTCATGTCCTTCTCCCCCATTGTTATCCGGTCCTTGCCGAACGTCACCGATTGCTGTATAAATTCCAAAAGTCGTTTGATCAAAGTTTCTCTTATTGGGATCCAACCATATGAATGGTCTGTACTCTCCCTTAGCTTCAAAGTCATACACATATTGATCAAATCCTTTGGCAGTTTCCAGCCAGTCTTTCATTTTATAAGGTTCAGGCGCAGCTGGCATCATATCTATCCGGGAGATATTTTCCTGAGCAACTGCCTCCCCATTCAATTCGAATGAAGGCTCTGAATTCTTGCACGAAAAAAGAAAAATAGAACTGAATGCGATTAATCCGAAGATTTGTCTGAATTTCATATTGTTTTGTTTTCGATTTAACTAAACTATTGTGGGTTATTTTTTAGAGGCTTGAGTCGTTAAACAGGTGACGCTTTGCATCGCTGTGCTTGCAAGGTGACATCTTTTTTCTACTACAAAAAGGTGACGTCGGGCAAATTGCAATTTACCCCTACACGTAACGAATAACTGGCTGTTAAATTCATAATTCATAACTCCATTACATCTCATATCTCATATCTCATATCTTATACCCCATCGCTGACCATAACTTTATCTCTCACAATATTTCTTGCGACAAAGTATGATGTAAATTGTACAAGAGCAATAATCAACAAAGCGTATCTCAAGGCTGCTTCTTCACTGACATACCAGGCCAGTAAAATAAATAATCCGCATCCAAATAATCTTCCCAGATAAAGCCCCAGTTCATGATTGAAAATATAAGCAAATTCATTTCTGTTTTCAATGGCTGCAACCTTGTCAATAACTTTTAACTGAATTGGGAAATATGCGATATCCAATAATGGACGGGCAAATATCAGGCAAAGCACAAATAACACCACTCCCAGGGATGAGTACAATGAAGCGTTTATAATGGCCCCAATAGCAAACAATGCCAATCCAAATCCAAAGACTAATAATCGATGCTTAGGCTTAGTAGTTCTGCCCAGAATATATAGCATCACAGCTGATAACAAAGCTCCTACTGACTGAATTATTCCAAGCTCACCTTCTTCACCTACAAGAATCATAATCAACATGACCGGAGCTGTGACAATGTATCCCTGAGCGATTCCTTTTAATGCTGATAATCCCAGCATTTTATTCCACAGAGAATGAAACTTGAAAAACAAAAACGGAGATTTTTTTGGGTTTTGAAACCCTCCTTTATGGACTAAAATGGAAGCAATTATGGTAAATCCAAATACACAGGCTGTAAGAATATAGTATGCCACATTTGTATCTCCACCAAACCAACCATATTTTTCAGTCGTTGCAATAAATGCACCCGCAGTAAAAGGTATAATGATAAATGTGAGTGTATAAAAGAAAGTCTCAATTCCATAATAGTAATTTCTATTGCTATCATTAGTTGTGTCTAAAGCCAGATAATCTCTGTTTGCCCAGAAGAAACCATATGAAAGACCCATTATGAGCCCCGCAGCAAAAACGCCGGTAGTATCCAGCTCTGTGAGCAACATCATTGCTGACATTGAAATCCCGCTAAGCAACATTCCCAGGGAATATAATTTCGAAATGTGTACATAATTGAGCAGAAAACCATTGATCATAAATGTCAGGGGAATACCGGTATACAAAGCCAGTTGAAAAACAACTACCAGGCTAATATCAGATGAATTTCGCATGATATAAGCGCCAATAAACATCTCGATGATAGGTAGAACAAGGGCATAAATCAAATTCGTCAAAAGCAGGGTTTTCATGCTTTTGGAATGGGAATTGAAGAATGCAAATTCTGCTGTTAATTTTTGGAGCATACGGAAGGAGTAGATTGAAGGTAATTGTAGTTAATTGTTGGGTAAGGGTATTCTCATATAAATAAGCTTATGCGTAAGTTTTGCGATCAGCCAGAATATCTGAAATATGAAGAGTAGCTCCACAGATGACTTCATCAGATGCACCGTAGTACATTGTAATGACATCACCGTCCACAGTATGACCGTTGGTGAAGACTACATTTCCAAAAAATCCATTTTTCTCATAGTCCGTTTCAGGTTCCAGAAGTGGTCTTGATGATCTCGCTAAAATTTTGGAAGGATCTTGTAAATCCATTAAAATTGCACCGAGGCTGTATCGATGTTGTGCATCTGCTCCATGGTAAATTGCCAACCAGCCTTCTTCAGTTTTGATGGGTGAAGCACCTGCCCCTACTCTGGCTGAATCCCACATTCCTTTGCGGGTATGTGCTATACAAAGATGATTACCCCAATGAACCAGATCAGGAGACGAAGACAACCATATAAAATTACCTCCCAGGTCAATGCCAGATGGTCTGTGCAAGCAAAAATATGCGCCATTAATTTTTTCATCAAAAAGTGCGCAATCCTTATTATGCGGTGGAAGTATCATTCCTTTTTTATCAAATGACTTCCAATCCCTTGTACTCATTAGTCCTACCCCTACTCCATGCTCAGAAACCTGGGTGAAAGTCAGATGATAGGTATCCCCTATCTGACAAACTCTGCAATCTTCTATTCCAAAGGTCTCAAGTGGACCAGCCCCATAAATAATAGGGTTGATGTCTGTTGGCTCATAAAAATGAATTCCATCATCACTGCACCAAAGCCTCAAATGTGAAATAGTTGATAAAAATGTTGATCCATTAACTTTTACATATCTACTGTCGCTAAGGTCTAATTGCGGATCATTTTTGCTGAATTTCAAAATTTCCAATTCACCGGAAACTGACATCACAGGAAATGTGATCATTTCGCCATCTTGTTTGGGTCTTTCAGCGACCCTTAGTATCAGCCAAAGTTTATCCTTGAATTTAAATACGCCCGGATTAAGCACGCACTCAATGATTAACCCACTCTGACTGGGACGAATATCTTCCTTTCTTATGATTGGGTTTTGTTCAAAACGCCTTGTTAAAGTTGACATGAAAATCATGTTTTAGAAGGGGTAAATCACTTTACAATAGCTTGGCAGAAATTGTTAATGATTATTAATGTGGAGTCAGAGAAATATTGACCTGGATTGAAATTGATTTTGCTATTTCATCTGAAAAAAGTCATGGAAATGAAATGTAGGGAGAGGACCGAACGATATCGGTTACCTCTCCTACAACATTTGTGTGGTCACAATAATCAATCAAAATCAATAAAAAACAAATGATCTATTTTTTTATGAATGTCAAAGAACCGGCATTTTTACCCCCGGAAATGCAATTCATAAAATAAAGTCCCTGAGCATAATTATTAACATCAACTTGTATCGTCTCAGCAGGAATAGTGCCGACAGCCATACGGATGGCGTCTACTTGTCTTCCTCTCTGGTCAAATACACGAATTAATAGCTCCTCATTAAGAGGTAAAGAATGCTCCAAATTCACAACATTGCTTGCCGGATTAGGGAAAACATTTTTCAATGTTCCTCTTAATTCTTCTGCAACATATTGGTTAGTTCCTGTTGTACCCAGGTTGTATAAGCTGCTAATTTCTTCCGATGTAAGAGCTTTGTTATATATCTTAATCTCATCCAGGGCACCTAGAAAATACTGTCCTCCATCAACAGAATTATTTCCAATACCTAAAGGTTTGCCAGTACTATTAAGTGTTCCCAATACTGGTTTACGATTGGCTTCTACACCATCAATATAGATGATATCAAATTCTCCATCGTGTACCATTGTTACGTACCACCAGAATCCCTGACTTACCTCATTACCGTCACCGCTATCCATATCCGAAATGAAATTAGTGAACTGAGCATTTTTGCCATTAGTAGTAAATACCGGCTTTAAATGCTGGGGCAAAGAAATCTTCCATCTTTCGTTCCAGTGACCGAATGTCATAATGTATGATTCTGCATCGGCAATATTGATATCGTCAACACGAACCCAGAAACCGATGGAAGCATAATCAGATATTAATTGTACAGCATTAGGTACCAGAACGGAATACGCTCCATTAAAAACAATATTTCTACCTGATGCATTAAGTCTGTCAGTAACATTCTGGAATGTTGGATCACCTCCTATCACACCGTGATTAAAGTATGGAGTCGCATCATTAGCATTGTCTTCAAATGGATACCAGGCCACAAGACCAGGCTCGCTTGTAACTATCTCCGGTGCAGTTGCAACGGTTAAATCAGCAATTTCTGAATCATTTCCTGCTCCATCGAAAGCGTATACTTCAAATGTGTACAATACCTCAGGCTCCAGCCCCGCAACAAATACTGAGGTCGCAGTACCAGATAGTGTATCATATACAACACCGTCTACCAATGCTACATATCCAGCTACTATTCTGTCATCCACTGAAGGATCCCAGGTAAGCAATACCGAGTATGATCCCACATCTGCTCTCAAATTTCCAGGTTTAGTAGGAGGAGTAGTATCAGGAGATTCATCGTCACCAACTTTTACCAATAATGTTGAGACAGCAGATTCATTTCCAGCCTCATCGACTGCTGAAACCCCAAATAGTATTTCTGCAAGTGGAGTTAAATCCGTCAATACAATATTTGTATTTTGAACAGTAGCAATATGAGTTCCATCCTGATATATATTATACCCGGTAACACCTACATTATCATATGATGCCAACCAGCTTAATGTCACAGTTGTAAAGGAAACTTCAGCATTAAGATCCAATGGTGAATCAGGAGCTTCTGTATCAAACTGATTTGGTGCCTGTGATTGCAAAGCATGTAAAGCAGCTATTTCCGGATCTGTAAGCGCAACATTATACACCTGCACATCATCAATAAGACCATTTGTGAAATTACCCTCATCAATTGGGTTATATCCAATTCCGAAGTCTCTGGTAGTAGAATTTAGCGTTCCACCAACATTTTTTTCAGCCACACGTACTCCATCGAAGTATATTCTATCCTGATCAGTATCATGAACCATCACTACATGTGTCCATTCACCTGGAGTCAATACATTACCGTCTCCAGAATCCATGTCAGAGATTCCTCCTGAATGATTAGTAGTCCAGACCGGTTTTCCATGTGCAGGAAGTGATATTTTCCATCTTTCCTGCCATCCGCCATGAGATAGAAGGAAATATTCGCCCTGAGCCGGAAGTTCCCGAAGATTTACCCAGAAGCTAACTGTAGCATAATCTGACTGCAATTGCGGTGAATTACCTGCTGTTACTTTGCTATCAACTCCATTAAATGACATTGCATGATTCGCCGCATCAAAACGATCTTTTGAAAGAAGCGCATTGCTGGAAGTTGCATGATTGTTAAACACAGTTCCATCATTTGTATTTCCTGTGAATGTATATTCTGCAACCAATTCCTCCGTGAAAACAGGAGTTTCGTTTTGCTCGTTATACAAATCAAGGATCTCAGCTGCTGAAAGTGGTCTGCTATATACTTGAACTTCATCCAAATCGCCGTCAAAATAGTTTCCTCCATCAATAGGATTATAGCCAAATCCAAGAGGATGACTTGTATTGTTCAGATCGCCGGGAACTGCTTTAGATGCAACTTGCACACCATTCATATAAATCTTGTCATCCGTACCATCATGAACGAAAACCAGATGTTTCCACTCTCCCGGACTTAATACATTGCCATCACCTGAATCCATATCAGAGATACCGTTGGTATGATTTGTCGTGAATACTGGTTTCCCGTGAGGAGGTAGTGAAATCTTCCATCTTGACTGCCAGCCTCCATTTGACAAAAGATAAGCCTCACCATTTACAGGTAATTCATTAACTCTTGCCCAGAAGCTAATGGATGTCGCCGGAGAATTCAAAGCCGGTGAATTTGCAGCAAGCAAGGAACTTGTGCCATCAAA
The DNA here is from genome assembly GCA_016706365.1 of Saprospiraceae bacterium. GTDB lineage: Bacteria > Bacteroidota > Bacteroidia > Chitinophagales > Saprospiraceae > SLDF01. The sequence continues at coordinate 287,574 of JADJJU010000006.1, read as the reverse complement.
TTGCATGGCATTAGCAGCATAGCCAAATCTGTCCATGCCCGGACTTGCGTCACCACTTGCATGGTTTTCGTAAACTGAATGGTCATTTGTATTTCCTGCAAATTTGTAATCAGCTACCAGGTCAGGGTTTCCGGAAGGGTCAGCTGACTGATCTGAATGAAGATCAGCAATCTCAGCAGCTGAAAGCGCATAATTGTAAAACTGTACTTCATCAAGTGAACCATTGAAATAGTTACCGCCGTCAATAGGGTTATATCCCATTCCTAATGGAAAAGATGTCGAGTTTAATGTTCCAACTACATCTTTAGTTGCAACAGCTACCCCATCTATATAGATGATATTCTTTAGACCATCATGTACCATAACTACATGTTTCCATGAGTTAGGAGTCAATACTCCTGCATCTCCTGCATCCATGTCAGAAATACCATTTGTATGGTTTGTAGTAAACACTAGTTTACCATGAGTTGGAAGAGAAATTTTAAAACGTGATTGCCATCCTCCATGAGATAGCACGAAAGCTTCACCTTGGGCAGGAAGCTCTCTTACATTTATCCAGAAACTTACGGTGAGGTTTTCTGAATTCAAAGGAGCAGATGATTCTGCAGTAAGAGTAGCATCCACACCGTTGAAATAATAGGCAGAATTTCCATATCCAAAGCGATCTGTAGATAGAACTGCCCCGGAATTGGAAGCATGGTTTGCCCCCACAGACGCATCCTTAGCATCGCCATCCATTTTATAATCAGCTACTAAAGAATTAGCTATGGCAGGAGCAGTATTTTGTGCATTATATAACGCTGCAATTTCGGTAGCATCGAGAGCTTCTCCCAAAATAAGTACTTCATCTATTTCGCCATTGAAATATAAAGCGCCTCCGATCGGGTCATAGCCTATTCCTAATGGGTTAGAAGTGTTATTCATTGTTCCGCTCACAGCTTTTGAAGCTGCCAGCTGACCATTGAAATAAATCTCATCATTCGTACCATTGTGCACGAATGTAAGGTGAGTCCATTGACCTGCTTGCAAAATGTGGCCATCTCCTGAGTCCATATCGGAAATTCCACTGCTGTTATTAGTGGTCCAGACAGGCTTGCCATGAGCAGGCAGGGAAATTTTCCAGCGCTCCTGCCATCCTCCGAAGGACATCAGAAATACCTCGCCCTGAGCTGGTAATTCACCAAGTCGTACCCAAAAACTTACGGTTTGATAATCGGTGTTCAATGCTCCATTGTTTGGAGCTGTAATTGCACTTTGAATGCCATCAAAATGAAATGCACGTCTGGCCCAATCAAAGCGATCCTGAGTCAGTAAAGCCCCTTTGACCTGCGCATGATTTTGATTGCCGGATTGATCTCTACTATTTCCATTGAAATCGTAGTAAGCAACAACTTCCTGAGCCCCTGCACCCCAGGAAATCAGAAGGCAGAATGCCCATAAACTGACCTTGTATAAATGTTCTCGCATAATGTAATTGATTTAGGAGATTTTGAAATTTAATTATTTAACTTGATAAACTTGTTTGTCCAAATTCCCTGTTCAGCATGCACTACAATAAAATAGCTGCCTGCAGGCCAGGAATATGTATTAATTTTTATTTGACCACCCTTGTAGATGTCCGGAATTGTATTTTGAAATATTAATTGACCTTCTGAATTATAAATAGAACAAGAACCTACCAGATCAGGTAGTTCTACATTGAGATAATCTGAAACAGGATTGGGGTAAATGAGTAATTTTTGAACTGTGGAATTTTCATCAAAAAGTCCTGTACTAATGGAAGCAAAAAGTGATTCGGATTCCGGAGGCGTTACAGCGTAGTCAAAGATTTTAATTTCATCGAGTAGGCCAGCGAAATTGTAATTCTGATCACCCGGTATCATTTGCCCAAATAGCAGGTCTAGTCCGGTAGTTCTCATTTTACCACTCATTGCTTTGAAGGAATGCAGGTTTCCATTAATATACAATGCCATCCATGCTCCATCGTAAGTTGCGACTACATGCACAACTTCATTTGTTTCTAAAATAATTGTGCCGTCCAGATCAGTGATACCGCTTAATGTATTAATCGTCCATCTAATTCTTCTTTCAGGAGTAATAGAGATCTTCCAGCGATTCTGCCAACTTCCATGAGATATAAGAAATGATTCACGATCGGGCAATTGCGATGCCTTTAAATAAAAGCTTACAGTAATTCCATCCTGAAAATCAAGCACAGGATTATGCGGAACTCTAATATGATGAGTATTCCCATTAAAGATATAGGCAGAGTTGCTGTTCCCAAGATAATCAGGAGTCAATCTGGCACCTGCAACCACAGCATTTAAATGATTTGGCCAAACATCATTTGCATTACCGGAAAAAGGATAATATGCTATGCTATCCTGTTTAATTACATTTTCAAAATCCCTGACCCAGACTGGGATGGTCGCATTTGTTTGTAAACCTGCGGAATCTCTGATAGTGACAGAAACATTATAAATTCCTTCATTAGCAGGGCTTTGCCAGCTAATCTCAAATTCATCACCACTAATGTTTCCGCCGCTGGAAGTCCAGTTAAAAATAAGATTGTCACCATTCGGATCAAATACATCCAGCATAATCTGAATACTTTCTCCGGGATGTGCATAAGATTTGTCAAGTATAATATTACGAATTACAGGTGCCAGATTTATTTCTGCCACAACTTCTATAAGAATAGATGTCGAGTCTTTTTGTCCTGCTTCATCTTCAATGATGACTTTTATTTCATGCAATCCTATTGAATCATTTGGTTTCCAGATTATTTCTGATCCTTCCCCACTAAATGAACCTGTATTGATTTGCCATTCGACATTAAGATCAGGGCTGTCCTGATCGAAAATTGTTAAGAATATTTTCGTGGAATCAATCACAGCCAATACCGGTTTTTCAGCCGCCAATGCTTTTATTCTTGGAGCATAATTGAAACTTTCAGCTGACTGCCTGTAATCAATTATGACACCATTAACTCTCAATGTATTCTGATCATAGGTCCTCTCAGCTCCGGTTGGTGTCAGCACGATTGAAATAGCCTGATCAGCAGGTATGTCAATTGAATTTTTACCTGTTACCCCTTCCGCTATAAATGTTTCAGAAAGCGCATTGTAAATATCTACAGGATTTTCACCTACTTCTAGCTCAATTGACTTTGAGGTAGCATATGGATTATAATAGAGAAATGAAGGATAAGCTTCTGGTCTGAAAAAATCTGTAGCGAGTAAATCCAGCTGAAGTATCCTGTCATCATTAGTTTTTTCTATGATTGCCCCAAGGTAACCTACTGAAGAACTTCCATAAAGGGCTAAGTTTGTGGCAGCCCACCCACTTCTCAATGCATCTCCTGTAGAAAATGGTGATTTGCCATCCCATACTTCTTTCATCGCTTCATGAGCAATGACGCGATTGGGATCATTTATTGAAGACCAGGCAGCTCCATCCTGTAAATTCGCTGGTAAAAATCCGGGATAAAACAATCTTGATGCATTTGCCAGATTCAATACCCATTTACCAATTGCCCTTGCAAATCTTTTATCATATCTGACCATGGGAACCAATGCGCCTGCCTGTTGCATGCCATTCAGATTGAAGGCATAATCATTGCCATTGTCATTAGCTTCACCTACTAATCCGGAAACATCAAATCCATTCCACTTTCCAACAATAGTACCCCAACCCCTTAGAGGTCCGCGGTCAAAAGACCAATTTATCATTTTTTGAATGTTGTAATCAGTGCCTAATTCAGCATTCATTCTAGCGGCAATGTAAGTTCCATATGGAAGCTGGAGCTCGTAAGAAGGATTTGAATTCACAGAATTCAAAAATTCAATGCTCCATTCAGCAGCTTTCAGATATTCCTTATTTCCGGTCCTGAGATATGCATTATACAATACCCAGGCATATGCTCCCGCTGCTTCAGGTTCAATCACTCCGGATGCATTGGGTTGATTATTGACAAAATCCCAGCCACGGTAATTCATGGATGCACTCGTCCATGGAGCATCGGAGCCACCCATTCCTTTGACAGAGCCCCAAAATCGATCAGCTACTGTGTTGAATTGAAGTTCATGTTCACCACCTGCATTTGGGTACAAATCATACAATTGATAAAAGAAAATATTGGGCATCAAATCATACCACCAGTCGCCTCCACTTTTACCTGAAGGATTATTGAGGTATATATTTTCTCCATTTTTTTTATTAAAAAAATCCTGCGCCATCAAAATGTAATCATCTCCGTTTTGATCTGACTTATCTATTCCAACCAATGTAGAACCCACAAGAGTAGGCAATACATTGATACCCTCATTGCCCATAGGACTAAAGGTGCCAACATAGGTTGCGAGACCAAATGTTTCATTTTCAGGATAATTAACTCCTGCCGGTTTTTTGTATGACAATGGCAAATATTGTCCGGTAGCATTCATATCAAAAACCAGAGAATCATATTGTCTTGCCACCAATTTCCAATCCCTGATATTGTAGGGACCAGGTAAATTTGGCATTGACTGAATTCTTGGAATAGCTATTTGCCCGGTTTGAGCAAGCAGACCGCTAGCCATCACCAGATTTAAAAGTGTGACAATAAATATTTTTATACAGAAATTAAATCGCATCAATACTATGGTTCTTACATTGTTAAATTAATACCCGGGATTCTGAATCAAGCTTGAGTTCAGGTCCATCTCAATTTGTGGAAGAGGAAATACTTCATGCTTTCCGGTTACAAATCCATCAATTCTATCTGCGGCTAAACCCCAGCGGACCAAATCAAAGAAATGATGCATTTCAAAACCCAGCTCCACACTGCGCTCATGTCTTATTGCATCAATCAATTCTGTCTGATTGGTAGTTGTAACGGCCGGAAGTGCAATTGAAGGATTTACAGCCTGAGCCCGCGCCCGAGCTCTCACTTCTTCCAGTGGGATTAGAGCTTCGGATGTTCTTCCCAATTCCGCCAAAGCTTCTGCTTCCCAAAGCAATACTTCGGCGTACCGGATAGCGGTGTAGTTGATATCCCCGTCAGCCTTTTGTGTCGCTACGGAATCAGATTGCAAATACTTAACAGGCCCATATCCGGTGGAGGAAAAAGAAGGCTTCCAAATCAAGCCGAAATAGGGATCATTGTTTATCGCAATTGTAAATTTTCTTCTTGGATCACCTGTTTCAAACTCTGCAAGATATTCTGCTGTCACTTCAGCAAATCCATAACCGAATCCGAATTTATTCGAAGCCCACCATTGACTTAAAGAATTTCCAACTCCCAGCTCAAGATTCGTATGCTGAATTTCCCAAACAGACTCTGAATTATTTTGTGTTTTCCTTTCTGAAATTGTCCTGATAATCAGCCATTAACTGGTACACCCCCAGTCCTCTTACCTGTTGAATATAGTCCAGAGTTTTTTGATAATTTTTTTGATATAAGGCAGTTTTTGCAGCCAGAGCCAGTGCAGCTCCTTTTGTTGGTCTTCCGGCATCAGTTGAAGTATAGCCTATAGGAAGTAAAGAAGCTGCCTGTTCACAATCGAGAAGGATTTGATCCCAAATGACTTCCTTTGATGTTCTTGGAATTTTTAATTCATCAGGTGGAATCAAAGTCAGCATCATTGGTACATCTCCATACACCTGTGTCAGCAAGAAATAGTAATAAGCTCTAAGAAACAAAGCTTCCCCTAAATATTGATTTCTCAAATTGACATCCATATTTACCTGAGGCACTTTCTCAATAATCAAATTACACTGGACAATTCCCTGATAATTCAATTTCCAGAAATCGTTGAATTCCTGAGTGCGGGGGGTATGGGTCATGAAATCAATTTCTGTAAGACCCGGTCTTGAACCATCTCCGCCAACAACTGCTTGCTCTGAAGCAAGTACTCCAAACGCCCAGTAAAAATTGCTGTTCGCACTATTGAACATCAAAGGCCCATAAGCAGCATTGACTGCCTGAACTGCGTCTTCTTTTGTCTGGAGAAATAAATCAGCATCCAAACGACCCAGTGGCTCTTTGTCCAAAATATTTGTACATGCACTCGTCAGCAAGCTACAAATAACCAACATTAATAATATCTGTCTCATATATCTGTTTCTTTTAGAATTCTATTCTCAATCCTGCAAGCATCATCCTTGGTGCAGGCACTGTTCCCCAATCTATACCAACTGCCAAATCTGATGATACATTGAATCCTCTTGTATCATTGGTGTTGGCCTGAATTTCAGGATCCAATCCAGAGTATTTAGTAAATGTGAAAAAGTTTTGCAGCGTCGCATACACCCTTATAAGTGAAATGTCACCCATCCATGTCTTGTTTTTTAAATTATAACCAAGTGTTATATTTCTGATTCTGAAGTACGATCCATCTTCTAAAAATCTGGTTGAAATCCTTCTGTTTCCATTTCTGTCATCAATGCTTACCCGCGGTATATCAGTATCGGTATTTTCAGGAGTCCATCGATTAAGAATATCTGCATATGCATTGAAACCTCTTGCCTGAGTTTCATAAGCGAAATTGCCAAAAAGGAAATATACATCATTTCCCTGCACACCCTGTCCGAGGACAGAAAGGTCCCAGTTTTTATAATTCATGGTTAAATTGAAACCATAAATAAAATCGGGAAAGGGACTGCCCAAATGAGCTCTGTCTTTGTCATCTATAATATTATCTCCATTCAAATCCGCGAATTTTACATCACCCGGACGTGTATCAACATTTTGGAAAGCATGCGCATCGATTTCAGCTTGATTCTGAAAAAGACCATCTGCCTGATAAATATAAAATGACCCAATCGGATACCCTACTTCTGTTCTCGTAATCGGACCGTCCGAAAGTCCGAAACCTCCCAATATTGGTTCTCCTCCGGCAAGGGATAATACCTCATTCTGAGCAGTGGAAATATTGGCACTCAGGCTATATTGAAAATCTTTGTAAGCATTTCTGAAGACTAAAGCAAAATCCCATCCTTTATTTTCAACCATCCCGGCATTTATATATGGAGGGAATGCAGATCCTCCAGCCTGTGGAACCGGTACACGAACAAGTACATCACTGGTTGTTTTTTGGAAATAATCTGCCATAAATGAAATACGATCCTTCCATAAGCTGAATTCAATTCCTACATCTTCCTGCGTTGTTGTCTCCCATTTTATATTTTCATTTCCAGTCTCCACAATATTTGCACCGGTAACCGGAACGCCTCCGAAAGTATATACTCTGTCTCCTGTATTGACTAATGAACTGAATGGATATAATCCAATTTCCTGATTACCCAGTCTTCCCCAACTTGCTCTTATCTTTAAATGTGACAGGTATGGAACATTTTCAAAAAACGGTTCATTGGATACATTCCATGCTACAGCGAGGGAAGGAAAGTTGCCATATCTGTTTTGACGTCCAAATCGGGATGAACCATCTCTACGGATAGCTGCATTGACAATATATCTGCTTTTGTAATTATAATTAATTCTACCAAAATAAGACAAGAGCCCCCATTCAGTGACAATACCTGATGCGCCCAGGTTGCTGATTTCTTCAGGAATACTGGTATTCAAATATCTGAATTGAGTAGAAGTCCTGAGAAAATTATTGGCAGAAGCACCCAGGTAATCTGTTTTATTTTGAATTGCTTCCATTCCAGCAATAGCGGAAAATTTGTGTGCCTCTCCCCTTCCGAATGATCTTTGAAAATCTATAGTATTACTCCAAACTAGATTTCTGTCAAAGACTCTTCCCTCTGTCAAAGAAGATGGATCGTATATGGCCGGAGATAACCTCTCTTTGAATATTTTTTCGTTTTGAAAAAGAAAATCGCCTCCCAAATTGGTGCGAATGGATAAACCTTCCATGATTCCAAGCTCTGCATATACACTACCAAATACTCGTGAGGGATTTATAGTCCAGTCGGTAGCATCAATAAAAGCCAAAGGATTTGCATTACCATCACCATATAATTGTGGATCACCGAGTTCCTGTGAAGTATTGACATAAGTGCCATCAGGATAACGTATTCTGAATACCGGGGCTGCAATCAGAGCATAACGAATACCATTCAATTCATTACCCGGCCCTGCCCCATCACCTGAACTACCAATGACAGCTCTGTCCGTAACTGAAAATGAAATATTATTTCCAATTTTAAATCTTTTACTTCCAGCTTCACCATTGAATCGGATCATATATTTCTCAAATCCCTGTCCCCGGAATACGCCCTCCTGATTCATATATTCTCCCATGATATAGTAAGAACCAAATTCGTTTCCACCCGAAGCACTTAAATTGTATCTCTGTATCGGAGCAGGATTGAAGACTTCATCTAACCAATTGACATTAGGTAATGTGTCCAACACTTTCGGATCGATTGGATCCAGCAGGCGGCGCGGATCTCTTAATGCATTTGTATTGGCAATTGCTTCATTTCTGATCATCACATAGTCAGTTGAATTCAGCATTTCAGGCAGATTGTATGCTTCCTGAAATCCTCTGTAAGCATCAAATGCAAACTTTGGCTTACCGGATTTTCCTTTCTTTGTGGTGATTATAATAACTCCGTTGGCCGCCCGGGCACCATATATAGCTGCAGCTGCTCCATCTTTAAGCACATCAATACTTTCTATATCGCTAGTAGAAAACATGTTAATATTTCCCGTAGTCGGGATGCCGTCAACAATGAATAATGGATTATTATTTCCAAGTGTCCCGACACCTCTTATTCTTATAACTATGTCATCTCCCGGCGCTCCGGTGGCCTGCGTCACCTGCAGTCCGGCAACTTGCCCCTGTAATGCCTGATCAATTCCCAGAACCGGCAGTTTGTCAATATCTTTAGATTTCAGTGATGTAATAGGTGTAGCAACATCAGATTTGATTTCTTTTCTATAGCCTACGACTACAACATCCTGTAATACTTGTTGATTTGGGCTCATGGCAATCGTAAGAAAACTATTGTTCAGTACCGAGACTTCCTTAGGCTCAAATCCAATGTAACTAAATAAAAGTCTTGCGCCGGATGAAACTGTCAATGAAAAATTTCCGTCAAGGTCAGTTATTGTACCGTTGGTAGTACCTTTCTCTTCTATATTCACTCCTACAAGTGATTGCCTGTCTTCGTCAGAATAAACTTTCCCGCTAATAGTCATTTTTACCCCCGGAACCGGCTCCTGAGCTAATAGAATGGCTGATGGGAAAAGACAATATAGCGGCATGATGCAGGCTACAATAATTGCTTTAAATGCTAACCTTGATTGTAAAATTTTATTACCCACTGTACTTTCTACTTTAATATTTCAAAAAGAAAAAATTTACATTCACCCATGACTGCAAATACCTGGTAGCTATATATTTAAGCTTGAGGGATCAGTGAAGGTACTGCAATAGTATGAGCCAAATGTATTTCTTTATCCAGATCAACAATGATACTTTACTGCGAATAATTTGTACTTTCGTGAAATATAATATTTAAAAGATCTTCATTCACGAACAATAATTTTAAGATGCAAGTATATCGCGAAATAACACCTTTGAAGGATGCAGATGTATTCGTTTTACTGGATTCAGTAAATAAGGGCTTTGACTACCCCATTCACAATCATCCTGAGATCGAGTTGAATCTGGTCCTTGGAATTTCAGGAACCAGAATTGTAGGAGATTCAACTGAGCGATATCATGAAGAAGATTTGGTTTTATTAGGCCCTTATTTATACCATAAATGGGATGCAGATCCTGAACAATTGCATTCAGGTATCAAGTACAGAGTTATTACCATTCAGTTTGCTCCGGATTTACTGGATTCCAAACTACTCCAGAAAGAACTCTTCTACCACATACGGCATCTTCTGCAACAATCCGGAAGGGGAATCAGAGTGTATGGCAAGACGCTACAAATTCTTAAGGAGAAACTGATCAAAATGGCAGAATCCAAAGGCTTCAACACTGTATTGGATTTCCTCAGTATACTGGATATCATGTCACAATCCAGCGAAATTGAGTACCTGGCCAGTACAGGATTTAATCCTAAAGAAATGAAATCAGAGAGCCGAAGAATCCAAAAAACGTATCAATATATTCTTAGAAAATTTCATGAACAAGACCTCAAACTTCAGGATGTAGCCAATCAAGTCAATATGAGTGAATCTGCATTCAGCCATTTTTTTAGAAAATATACCAATAAGAGCTTCACTCAGTTCCTTATCGATATCAGAATTGGATATGCATGTAAGCTACTTCTTGACACTGATGATACTGTCAATAAAATCAGTTATGACTGCGGGTTTAATAACATAGCCAACTTTAACAGGCTTTTCAAAAAATATCGGACATGTACTCCGGGAGAATACAGACAGCAATATAAAGAGAAGATTGAGTTTGACTGGACTCATCAGGTGACGCCGTATCAGTTTGTTCCTCAGGATTCAGAGGTACATATTCAATTGAAACCGGAGACATATGCTACGAATTTGGTGCATTCGTAAATAGTTAAATTGTTAAACTTGCTAGGTCGGAATTGTAACAACTTCAATGAGATATTCTCTAATAAATAAATAAATTATAAATAATACGGTTTGAAGATTTATAAAAATCAAACTTGTTATTAAGGCTGGTTAATTCGGCCTTTTAAAATTTCCGTAGTTTTCAAGCTGATCGCAACAAAGTTGTCAACTTGAATTTGACGACAAGCAAGCAGGCATAGAAGTCGAGCAAAGAAATAAGCTTGGCTTTTCCAAGTTTATAATTGAAAGGAATTGCTTGTATTTAAAATAAACAATTTAAGCGAGCGGCTTTGCATGCGCTGAGTGGAGAGCAGCGTAGAAAACAAGGAAAGTTTAAACAGCCTTGATCTTTTGTTACTTTTGCATCAAGGCAAAAGTAAAAGTGGGATAATAAAAAGCGATGAAGCAAGATCGACTGCACGAATATTTATTCTGATGATTAAGATTTCAGATAATTTCTGCTTTATTATAAAAAACCATTGATATAAATAATAGAAGCTCTTATATTTACATCCATATCCTGATCTATAGCCTATATTATTTCGCGTCAAAATTCGTAAGCTCTTTTTAAATTGAGTAAACATCAGGAACAGAATGACTTAACTGTAATTCGTTTACATTTCATCAATTTAAACTCAGCCTTATGACCACAAGCATCTCATTGGAAAGATCCATTCAGTCAGTACTCAAACAATATTTTGGATACGACAACTTCAGAAATCTTCAATCAGAAATAATTGAAACTGTCATTAGTGGCAGGAATACAATTGTATTGATGCCCACTGGTGGTGGTAAATCGCTGTGTTTCCAAATACCGGCAATTGCCATGAAAGGCACCGGAGTAGTAATATCTCCCCTTATCGCCCTGATGAAGGATCAGGTAGAAGCTTTGAAAGCCAATGGTGTGAATGCAGAATTCATCAATTCTTCTCAAAGTATCAGTTCACAAAACCATATTATTCGAAGAGCCATTGCAGGTGATTTGGATTTATTGTATTTGTCCCCGGAACGAATATTATCCCAGGACATGGTTCATTTGTTGAAGCAACTGACTATTAATTTAATTGCAGTAGATGAAGCTCACTGTATCTCTCAGTGGGGGCATGATTTCAGACCGGAATATGCTCAATTAAAAAATCTGAAAGAATATCTTCCTCCCGGAATTCCATGGATGGCTCTGACTGCCACTGCTGACAAAGTGACCCGGGATGATATTCTGGAGAGACTGGACATGAGAGATGCAGCATCATTTATATCTTCATTCGACAGGCCTAATCTACATCTCCAGGTTCACACGGGACCCGGAAGAATGAAAGTTTTGGAGCGATTCCTTGCTGAACGTATTGGAGAATCAGGTATCATATATTGTCTGTCCAGAAAAATGACAGAGAAAGTTGCAGCAGATCTAAGTAAGAAGGGGTATAAGGCATCTTCGTACCATGCAGGCATGGACAATAAAAGCAGGTCAGATGTGCAGGAAAAGTTTTTAAAAGATGAGATTAGAATCATCTGTGCGACTATTGCCTTCGGAATGGGGATAGATAAGCCCAATGTTCGATTTGTAGTGCATTATAGCCCGCCCCAATCCATGGAACATTTTTACCAGGAAATTGGCCGAGCAGGAAGAGATGGTTTAGAATCATCCACTTTTATGTTTTTTAACTGGGGAGATTTCATCATGTATCGTGACATGTTTGCTGAAAGCGAAAACAGGGAGATCAAACTTGAAAAACTCAACCGAATTGCAGAATATGCGCAATCACCCGTCTGTAGAAGAAAGATAATCCTGCATTATTTCAATGAAGAACTTGACAAAGATTGTGGAAATTGTGATATCTGCGAAAATCCCCCCAGACGATTTGATGGCACCATTCTGGCTCAAAAAGCCCTATCGGCTGTGAGCAGACTTAGACAAAAAGAACCTGTAGGAACAGTCATAGATGTACTCAGAGGTTCTGATAAAAGATATATACTCGAGAATCACTATAATGAGATCAAGACCTTTGGTGCCGGAAAAGATATAACATACGATGACTGGAAATACTATTTTCAGCAATTAGTGGCAATGGGATACCTGGAGCCTGATATTCGCAACCGCAATCATTTACAACTTACTCAAAAAGCATCACGGATTCTTTTTGACAATGAAAAGGTACAATTATCGGCTTATGTAGCACCTGAAATTACTGCAGGCAGAAGATCCGAACCTAAAATTAGTAAACAGGAATCATTTGAAAACTGGTTGCAAATGCAACTGGTAGAATTGAGAAAGGAATTAGCTGCGAAGCAGGGAATACCTCCCTCTACCCTATTTTCAGATGTGACTTTGGTGGACATGAAGAAAAAACTACCTGTCTGTCTATACCACATGACTCACATATCCGGCATGGGGGCAGCCAAGCTGGAACAGCACGGCGAGATTCTGGCCAGTGCCATGCGTAATTTCATTATCCAGGCAAGCAATATCAAAATCAAAAAAGTCAGTGGTTCAACTTTTCTCGAGACTTATGAATATCTGATCAAAGGAAAATCCATTGAACAGGTTGCTGAGCTAAAAGGTATTCAAGCCAATTCAGTTTACATGCATATGGCGAAATTGATTGAATTTGGATTCCAGATACCCAAATCTCCCTGGTTAAGCAAAGAAGAAATTAAGATTATAAAGGACTTATGGATCACAATGAATCAGCCGGAGGATGTAAAACAAATGGTAGAATTTCTCGGAGAAGGAAAATATTCCACAGGAACTGTTAAATTGGCACTTGCTGAAAGAAATGAAGATTATCAGACAGGATTAAGTAGTGTGTATGGGAAGGAAAAGTAGATTGAAGTGAATAAATTCCGATTTTAGATTTCAGTTATCAGATTTCAGATTTCAGGTATTAAACAGCCGAATTCAGGTAATTATCAGCAATTAAATAAGTAATATATGGGAGGTATTTGACTTATGGTCAAATTCTAAAAAGCAGAAAGTCTGCAATAACGCAAGCTCCGAACACCACGCTCGCAATTCCATTGGTGGTGGCAAAGGCGAGATTCACTTTGGATAGGTTATCTGGTTTCACTAAAGTATGTTGATAGACCAAAAAACAAACAAATAGAATAGCTCCTATAATTGAAGAAATACCAGAAATCTCAAAGTTGGAAATAATAGAATTGATAAAAATGGCAATCAAAAGAGCACATAAAGCATGCAATAAATTAGAAACCATCAAAGCTTTTTTCTTGCCGATAGCAGCTGGAATGGAATGCAACTTAAGTTCTTTGTCAAAAGTTTCATCCTGAAGTGCATAGATAATATCAAAACCTGATACCCAGAACAAAACAACAAAACCAAGAATAATCGGTGGCAAATCAAATTCACCTGTCACCGCTATAAAAGCTCCTACTGGAGCCAAAGCCAATCCTATTCCCAATATAATGTGACATAGAGCTGTGAATCTCTTGGTATAACTATACCCTAACACAATTAATAATGCAAGCGGACTGAGCCATCCACATAATGGATTGATAAGTGATGCAGCAGCAATAAAAATGATTGCATTTATAAACACAAATAGCAATGCTGAATTAGACGATACCTTTCCGGCGGGAATTTCACGAATAGCGGTTCTGGGATTGAGAGCATCCCATTTTCGATCAGAGTACCGATTGAAAGCCATCGCTGCATTTCTTGCAGTAACCATACATAATAATACAAGAAAGAAAATCTTCCATGACATATCAGAACCGGGACGGGAGATACCCATCACAAAGCCAAGCATTGCAAATGGTAAAGCAAAAATAGTGTGGCTGAATTTTACCAGAGAAAGGTATCGCGCGATCATATTCTGTTAAATAAGAGAGCCTGCACAGTAAAACTGCACAGGCTCATTTATATTTTCAAAAATCCAATACTATTGTGCTGGAGGAGGAGTGCCTTTCACATTACCTTTGATAGTAAGCAATGTTTGAGCAGGATTTGTATTAGCTGTAATAGTCACAGTTTTTGTATCAGGACCATTTTTTTCCTTTAGAATCAAATTCTACCGGAATTTCACCCTCTCCACCCGGTGCGATAGGCTCAGTAGGACATTTTGGTACAGTACATCCGCAAGAACCTTTGCAATTTGAAATAACCAATGGTTCAGAACCAGTATTTTTGAACTTGAAGGTGTGTTTTACTTTAACACCTGCATCTATTGTTCCATAATCATGCTCCAATCCGTTTGTGATACTCAGGCTTGTAGTTGGACCAGTTGGTACTGCATCAGCAGCAGCATCTGTTGGAGTTGCTGCGTTCGGATCCAATGTCATTGATGCATTTGGATCAGCGTTTACAGCAGTTGCAGTAGTATCTGCTGCAGTAGTTTCCGCGTCAGTGGCACTGTCGCTTTTGCAAGCAACTGTTAATGTTAGAACAAACATCATTAAAGCGCTGGCTAGTATTAGACCTTGTTTTTTCATTGATGACAATTTTTTTATTTTAAGAATGAGTTGCAAAATTAATGTATTTCGTCACTACTGTCACAGAACCCGGTTAAAAAATATAATAAATTTTCTTAACGTAATGTTAATGACGTTTTGCTTTGAAATAATTTTCAATTTCTAAGAGGCTCAAACAACACAAACATTGATTTGGTTCAAGCCCTCCTTTTTGGGCAGCTGCTACTCCCCATTCAATATCACTTATACCACCAATACTGTGTGCATCCGGATTTATGCTCAATTTCAGGCCCTTTTTTGTTGCATATGGAATCCAGGTCCAGTCCAGATCCAATCTGTGAGGATTGGCATTAATCTCTATTACAACATCATTAGCAGCTGCTGCATCTATGATTTTGATATGGTCAATAGGGTATCCCTTTCTTGACAATAACAATCGGCCAGTAGGGTGTCCCAGAATTCTTGTATATGGATTTTCAATTGCTGTAATTAGTCTTTGGGTTGCTTTTGCCTCATCCATGTTCAGAATACTGTGAATCGAAGCAATTACAAAATCAAATCCCTCAAGAATATCATCTTCATAATCTAATCTTCCATCATACAAAATATCCGATTCTATTCCTTTAAAAATCTTGAAGGAGCCATTCCATCGCTCATTTAATTGATCGATTTCCCTCCATTGTTGCAAAACACGTTCAATTTCAAGACCATGAGCGTAGAATGCTGATTTGGAGTGATCTGTGATGCCAAGATATTCGTATCCGGATTGAATACAGGAAGCTGCCATTTCTTCCAGCGTATTTAATCCATCACTATAATTACTGTGCGCATGCAAAACACCTTTAATATCCTTGTTCTCTATCAGGGATTCATTGAGCATGATATCGCGATACTCCAACAAAACTGAATTTCTTTTTGCCGGATGAATAAAAGGCAAACCCGCGGCACTAAAAATAGCTAGTTCATCAGATGAATCCGCTGTCAAATCAAGGCCTAACCGGGATAAAATATCATCGGAACTGGAAAGTTGCAAACTCAGATTTCCCCAGCGAATACCATCTGAATAGTATATGATAACAGGTATTCCTTCATATTCCGGTTTACCTTCTGCAGAGATAACTAATCCCGTTTCAGGATGAGCAGTAAGCACAATTTCATCGACACTACAAAGCAATTCAATATCGGACAAGACTTGCTCCTGCCGGATCAATGCCCCGGTAAATGTGAATAATTCACCCGGAAATGATTTTTGTAATTTGCTCAATAGTTCATTTGCCTTCAGATAAATATCCTTATACCGGAACCAGCCCTGGCTATCCAGGAAGAATTGCAAATTCTGTTCTACAGCTGCCTGTGTTTTCGCACCGAAGCCATCCAGCAAAGTCAATCTGTTTTCCTGGCAGGCATAGAGCAATTCACCTATGGATTCTATTTGCAATTCTTTCCAGATTGCCTGCACTTTCTTAGGTCCAAGTCCTTTGACCTGAAGGATTTCCCTTACTCCGGGAGGAGTCATTTCCCGATACTTTTCAATGGCACTAAAACTGCCTTTATCGAGCAGCTCTTTTATCTTTTCCTGTATGGCGGATCCTATGCCCGGGATTGTTTTCAATTCTGAATCACTAAGCTCATTGAGAGGAGTTCCCAGTTTTTTCAGAGAGAGATAGGCATTCTGATAGGCTTTAGTTTTAAATGGAGATTCCCCATGCAATTCCATAAGTTGACCCAGTTCCAGAAAAGTATTGGCGATGGCTTTATTGTCCATAGAAACGTCCTTTATGATGTGGAGTAAAGGTAATAGAACTTGGAGGGATTAAGTTTAAGATATATATAAATCTTGAAGTAGAATGGTACAATACTAGCACTTAAAGAAAAAGGCAGGTACCTCCTAGAACACAAAAAGCCTTACATTTCTGTAAGGCTTTTTCTTTGTAGCGGGGGTAGGAATCGAACCTACGACCTTCGGGTTATGAGCCCGACGAGCTACCGCTGCTCCACCCCGCGGTATTTGGATTGCAAAAGTAATACTTAATAATGATACTGCAAAATCTATTATTCAATTATCGAATAATAAATTTACCGGAACTCAGGATTGTATGCTCCCCCATCAATTGGTATGTATAAATTCCGGGGTTCAATACTGGACTAAATAATCTACTTTGGTTGGTCCCTGCTTGAACATTCTCAGAATGCACCAATTGACCAACCATATTATAAATCCTTAAGCGGTAAACCTCAGACCCTGATAGTGTATGTTGAAGCCGGTAAAATAATTGCCCGGATGAAGGATTGGGAAAGATTACAAAATCAGCTTTCTGTGTATCAGCCTCTTCAGAGTCTAATAATGGATCATTCACCACAATAACTCTAAAATCATCAAAAGATAAGCCCTCAAATTCAGCCTCATCATCAGCTTCAAAGGCAATTCTCAAATATATCTCTGATCCCAAATAATCTTTCAGATCAACAGTCTCAATAACCCAATTATATTTAAACCCATCATATACCGGCTTACCGGTTTTCAATGATAGTTTACTCCTCTTCCCGCACAAAGGCTGAAATTGAAATCCGGTCGGTGAAGCAGATATATTGGCATAATCGTGTTTGGGCTCTATTACGAATTTGGTTTTGAATGTAACATAAGCTGCCTGAGCATTTCTGAGATCAATTGGTTCCTTAAGGGTCATGCTGGAATTCTCTTCTGACCTGTATGGTTCTGCAATTGTATGTGAAAAAGAAAAAGGTGCACTGAATGCATCCTCATCATTCAATTGCCAATAACCGGAATTGTCCAGATTCCAGTTATCAAGGTTTCCAGCATTGTCCGCAAAGATTTCCCGAGCCTCTGATAAGAATATCTTTGTTATAGTATCTCTGTTAATATATAAGCCATTATCAAGCTCAACTACAAACTTTATTTCATCAAAATCTTGAATGGTATTGCTTAAATAAAGTCCAATTTCTCCAATTTTGGATTCATGCATTTCAAGTACGATTGTTTTTTGTGGATCCACAGATACAATATTCGGACTGACTGCCTTAATAGATACTTTGAAGGTCCCTCCTTTAAGTCCCAATCTCTTGATATTGAATGGGAATTTATAATTCAGATCATGAGCATAATCAGGTCCATCATCACTAAGAAGGGCGTAATTACCAAGAATGGCCGCTGAAACAATATTAGTATGCAGCATTTCCTTACACAATGGTATGATCCTGTTAATTTGAGGCCAGAAACCATCATTTACCTGACCAATTTCAGGTGTAAATGCATAAATTTTATTCTTGATATCCTGTTCACCATACATCCAGTCATCTGAAGATCCATTGGTAAAATATCCTATAGTTTTACTAATGTTTACCAAGCCGGCAAACATCGAATTATCCCTCAACATTTCTTGACCCAATTCTCGAAAAGTGCGAATATCTTCCACGGGCTCCCTCGTAAATCCCCAGGGGTACAATAAAACATTTCCAAATGCATGATGATTGAGCGCAATGTCAAAGGGTACGGATTCGCATAAATGCATGACAGCTCTTACTTCCGACTCAGATCCTGAAAATGGTCCCCGGTATTCTTCATGCGAATGATCCGTTGAGGAGCCGATTGTATCCAATCCCCAGTTATAATGGTAGTTTCTATTTAAATCAACCCCGAATTTGAATATTTCATAAGATTTGATATTCTTCCTATGAGATCCCCCTCCCTGTGGAGCAATTTCTTCATTATAAACATAACCATCAGGATTCACAATTGGGATAAAATACAATTCGTAGTTATCAACAATGGATCTTATCAAATCATTCTTTTCATAATTCTCAAGAACATACCACATAAAATACATAAGCTGAGTGACAGAAATTGGCTCTCTGGCATGATGAAGGGCTGTGTATAAAATCTTGGGTTTGGGTAACTGGGTTTGATGAATTGGATTTGAAATGACAAGATGATAAATTGGTCTTCCTTTAAAAGTACGAAAATTGCCAACAGGCGATTTTTCGGTGATAAACTGAGGATACATCTCTCTCATTTGATCCAACTCAGAGAGGATTTCAAAATACCTGTGAAAACCAATCATTGACCCGAGTTCAAAATTTACAGGTTGATCACCAATGATCTTTGTGCGGTTATGATCACATTCGTCCTCAGAACGCGAACTTACAACTGCAAATTCATCAATGAAATCAGGATTAGTACTTCTCTCAACGTAATATTGAGTGACATCATCAATGAGAACTTTGAATGGAATACTCTCCCTTTCCAACATAGCAATTTCTCCTGATGTAAAATCACTTTCTAAATATTTACCCTTTTCATGAAACGCATGTGATAAATCAAGCCCTGATCGAAGTAATTTTTCAGAACCCACAGAATCCAGATAGATTCTGATACGACTGGTTTTAATTCCTTGTGCATTGCCAATTACACTAAGTAAGGACATTACTACACAAAGAAAAATAACTTTTATGCGTTGAGTAACTATTTGCATCTTTCAAATGTAATAATTAAGAACTCAATACTATCAATAAAAGTATATCCCTTTTTTATATTTGATTTGAAACATGTGTTTTACACATGAAAATTATAAGACAATTGATATTGCGCTGCAAAAAATTATTGATCAATCTCAGTTAATATCCCGGGTTTTCAGCATCACAGAAATTGAGCGTTCAAATGAACTTTTCAAAATTCTATTCTATTTGCGAATTATCAATTTACCGGTTTCAGAACTGGAGGATCCTTCAACCATAACTTTATATGTATACATTCCGCTCTGTAGCTGAGGAATATCCAATGAGTTGGTAGAAGATGAAGGATGAATAACAGTGGAATAAACTATCTGGCCTAATGTGTTATAAATATAGAGCGTGGTAGTCTTATTATTATGAAATGCAGGACTCCAGTGATAGAATAATGTTGTTGAGGCTGGATTAGGATAAAGTTTAAAGGAGCTCAGATCTGAAACCTCAAGCTCGGTGGCCGTACCTTCTCTAAATGCAACTACTTTCAAATCATCAAAATGAAATCCTTCCATCTCCACACTTTCATCAGAATACAAACCAAATTTCACATGAAGCATACCGCCAAGGAATTGCTCAAGATCAATTATTTCTAATACCCACTCACTTTGAAATCCGTCGTAAACCGGATTACCAGCATCCTGTAGCAGGGATCCTACTTTTGTAAATTTACCGCAAAGTGGAATAAAATTAAATCCATTACTGGAGGCAGAAATCTGAACATAATCATGACTCGGCTCAATCGCCCATTTTGCCCTAAAAGTTATAAATGCAGCTTCAGCGTCTCTTAAGTCTATTGGATTTAATAATTTGAATTCATTATTTACACTACTTGAATAATTACGTCCGGGTGAATCTGAAAAACCACTTGGCGGAGTATAGTACACAAAATCATCCACAAACCAGCTAGGATTTGAAGGTTCAATCCAATTGCCTATAGTTAAACCGGAATCGTAAAGCAGTTCAGTATTAGTTCCTTTAAATACTTTGGTGATCGTATCAGAATGGATGAATTGACCATTATCTACTTCAGAATATAAGAAATTTCCTCTCCAATACTTATATCTGATCTGATCTGATATGGTATAGCACCTTCCTTTGTTTCGAAATCAGTCAGAAACAAATTGACAGGATTTCCAACATAATTGAAGTGATTGGAATTCGGTATCATTGAAATTCTGAAAGTGCCTCCTCTAAGTCCCAATCTATCTAATTGAAATTGTGCTGTATGGTCAAAGCCACCGATATACTTCGGAGATTGATCAACAAGTTTGGAATAATTTCCAAGCATGGCAACAGAGGCTATATTGCTGTACAACATGTCTTTGCACAATTCTCTGATCTTCGAAATATGAGGCCAAAAACCTCCATCCGAAGAACTACCAATTTCAGGAGTGAAAGAAAATATTTTGTCTTTCAGTGTCTGTTCTCCATACATCCAGTCGTCTGAAGACCCATTGGTAAAATAACCTACAGATTCGACTTCAAAGGATCTTCCTACCTGATAAAGATTATCCCTGGTCAATTCATATGCAATAGAATAAAGTCCTTTCAAATCTGAAGGAGGAACACTGGAATATCCAAAAGGCAACAACACTGCATCACCATAAGCATGAAAATTTAATGCGATTTCGAATGGTACATTTTTGCATAACCATTGAATAGCCTGCACTTCGGGCTCTGAAGCTGCAAATGGACCTCTGTACAATTCTGATCCGGGAGCAGGAGAAGATCCAACATCATCAAAAGCCCAATTATAAGAATAGTTTCTGTTTAAATCAACACCAACCTCCTGGCCATTCAGCATACTTCTGTTCTTGCGATGCAAGCCGCCCCCATTTGGAAATTGGTTTTGGTTTAAAATATAACCATCCGGATTTACTACAGGAACAAAGTATATTTCATTATTGTCTATTAGTGCCTTTATAAATGGGTCTTTCTCATAATTCTCAAGCATAAACCACATGAAATATATCATCTGAGAAACAGAAATCGGTTCCCTGGCGTGATGCAATGCGGTATGCAATGCCTTGGGCTCACTTGTCTCATCTGTTTTAGGATTATCAGATATCTTTACCATAAATATAGAATTGCCTCTGGCAGTTCTAAAATTGCTAATGGCAGTTCTGCGGGAAATAAGGTTAGGATATGCTAATTCCATTAAATCCAACTGATCTAAGATTTCATTATAGGGATAAAATCCTCCCATGCTGCCCAATTCAAAATTTACTGGCTCTGTCAGATTAACACCTAAATTCGGGGGATAACAACCATGACGATTTCTGGAATGTATATGATCATGCTCCACAGGGGGATAAAGATTTTGTGTAGCATAAAATGTACTTAAATCTTCGATGAGAATATCAACTGTGAATCCAGCATTTTTGATCAAATCCAATTCTGAGGCAGAAAACTCAGCTTCAAAAAACCTGTTCTTTACAAGATGACCATGACTAACGTCAACACCAAGTCTAAGAATGTCATTCATTTCCTTTCCCCGAATATCGATCCGGGCTTTACTGTAGGATTGTACTTGTTGTGCTGAGGCATGGTAACAACAAATGAATGCTAAAAACAGGTAGATATGCTTCACGGGGGGGATAATTTTAGTTCTGAACGCTCACAAAAGTAAGCAACAATCCTCTTTTAATGAAATTATCATCCTATATTTTTTTTACATATGTTTAAGTGATTATCAAAGTGATTCAGGCATTGGAAAAATTATCATTTAAAATATAATACCCAGACTTCCGGTCCATCCATCTATTACATTCTAAACCAGCAAATTGTGCTGAATAAGACATTAATTGCAATACTCAAAATTCAAATCTTATTAGTGCCGATGGATAAATTAAACTAATTTTGCACCCTGAAATACACCCTATTATTAAAATCTATTTGACTCATTGGTGTGTTTTGATAAAATCACTTAAACCATACAAATGAAAGAAGTATTTATTGTTGCAGCAAAAAGAACTCCGATGGGAAGTTTCGGAGGTCAATTAGCTGCATTTTCAGCTGTAGATCTCGGTGTCGTTGCCACTAAATCAGCAATTGAACAAAGTAGTATCAATCCTGAGCAGGTAGATGAAATTTTTTATGGAAATGTCTGCTCTGCTAATCTGGGACAAGCTCCAGCAAGACAAGTGGCACTGAAATCGGGAGTTACAAATAAAGTACCTTCTACTACTATCAATAAAGTCTGTGCATCAGGTATGAAAGCCACAATGATTGGTGCTCAATCCATTCAGGCTGGAACAAATGAATTGGTAATTACAGGAGGAATGGAGAGTATGTCAAATATTCCATTCTACATGCCCAAAGCAAGATGGGGTGCAAAATATGGTCACGCAGAACTATTGGATGGTTTGCAAAAGGACGGACTAACAGATGCCTATGATCACCAGGCTATGGGTTTCTGTGGAGATGCTACTGCGACTAAGTATGAAATCAGCCGGGAAGAGCAGGATGCTTATGCCATCAGATCTTACGAACGCGCAGCAGCTGCAGCGAAATCAGGCAAGTTTGAAAATGAAATCGCTCCGGTTTCCATACCGCAAAAAGGAAAAGATCCCATTTTAATGAGCGAGGACGAAGAATTTAAGAACGTTAGATTTGATAAAATTCCTGATTTGAGACCGGTATTCAGTAAGGATGGCACAGTGACCGCAGCAAATGCCTCCACTATCAACGATGGAGCCGCTACTCTCATACTTGCCAGTGCCGAATATGTAAAAGAACATCAGTTGAAGCCCTTAGCAAAAATAGTATCTTATGCTGATGCTGCCCACGAACCGCAATGGTTTACAACTGCTCCAGTTGAAGCGGCTCAGAAAGCTTTAAAAAATGCGGGATTAAGTATTGATGACATCGATTTCTTTGAGGTCAATGAAGCATTTGCAGTCGTGGCTCAAGTATTTGCTAAATCTCTGAATGTAGATGCCGCTAAAATGAATATCAACGGTGGAGCTGTAGCGCTGGGACATCCGCTGGGGTGTTCAGGTGCCAGAATTTTGGTTACCCTCATTAATGTTTTGAAAGAAAATAAGGGAAATTATGGCTTAGCGGCAATCTGTAATGGTGGTGGCGGTGCTTCTGCTATGATTATACAGAATGTAGATTAACCGCAAGAGATACTTTAGGACATATAGATCTTTGGGCAAAGGTGATAATCGCTTTTGCCCATTTTTTTTGTAGAACGAATTCTTAGAGGTAAAGAAAAATCCGGTTACTTGCCCTTTCCCTGAAGCAATACAAGTACTGTATAAAACAAGATTTTTAAATCAAGAGCAATAGACATATTCTCAATATATAAAATATCAAATTTCAAGCGCTGAATCATTTCATCTACAGAAGAAGCATATCCATATTTCACCTGGCCCCAGGAAGTAATTCCGGGCCGGACTTTTAGGAGTTGTTTATAGTGAGGAGCTCTCTCCATGATGAGTGAAATGTAGTACTGTCGCTCAGGCCTGGGGCCAACAAGTGACATGTCACCTTTCAGAACATTCCAGAACTGAGGCAATTCATCCAGTCGCCATTTCCTCATTACTCCGCCAAAGGGAGTACATCTGTCATCAGTTAAAGTTGATAACTGAGGTCCATGTGCTTCTGCATCCAAGTACATTGACCTGAATTTGAATATATAAAATGGTTTACTGTTCAACCCTATTCTTTCCTGCTTATACAAAACAGGTCCGGGGGAAGAAAATCTTACTCTAATGGCTACATATGCATAAAGAGGCGACAAAAGCAACAATAAAATACCACTGACTGCTATATCAATAGCTCTTTTAATAAGTTTCTGCCAATGCGGCATCAATGATTGTTCAATCTGAATCAAAACAGCCCCATAAACCTGTGTCATCTTGACATTTCCCAACATGATATCATACATGTCAGGGATTATTTTGATCAATATTTTATTGCTGTAATCAAAAAGAATATTGAGAATATCTTTTAATTTATTGTGCTCCGATGTCTCAATGGCAATGATTACTTCTTCTATCTGATACTGCACAATGATATCCTCCAGTTGAGAAATACCTCCAATTTTAGTTAAATATTGATCAAGATCATTTGTACTATTTCCATTGGCATCAATAAATCCTACAAATTTATATCCCAGACCTTTTTCTCTGCTGGTAATCTCCTTGTACATTTCAATTGCATTCTCATTACCACCTATAATGATTGTATTGAAAAAGACTTTACCATTCTTTAATCTTCTGTTTGCTCTGGTCAACCAGAACATGCGGATAGTAGCAGTGATCAGAAAATGTAATGCAAAAAGCTGGAAAAAGGAGGACATGTAATCTTTGCCACTTGCAAAAAAGTCATCCAGAACTAATGTTGAAAACAAAAAGAACACGCCTGTAAAACTCAGAAAAAACGTCCGTCTTAAAGTTGCAAGTCTTGAAAGCCTGTATATATCGCTGTAATCATCAAATATTGCATAGTACAGGAACCATGCAGTTGGAATTAAGGCCGCAGTGAGATAAAATTGCTTAACAACCGCTTCTGACCAGAATCCAATTTCGTCAAATCCACCCTGTAAAAGAACAAAAAATATCGACCAGGCAGAAAATGCAGCCAAAAAGTCAAGAAAAATATAAATGTAGGTGTCTAATCGACGTTGGTTGAGCATTTATCAGAGATGAATTAACTTAACATTATCAATAAAAGCCCGTTGAGGTTGACCTTCTTTTTCAGGGTCATATTCCGTACTGAATATAAATCTATATCCTTTTTTCCTGAAGCCCTGGACTTCTTCATTGAATCGTACATATACCTTATTCCATCCTGATCTTGGCAAAAGCTGCAGTTTAAAATACTTCTGCACTGCTTCATTGGGGTTGTACATTTCTAATCCAACAAAAAGAGGGACTTCAATATAGTAATCAAATTCCAGGAATAAAGCCTGCCCACCAGCGGGAAGATCTTCAAAGATAAATGTGGTCCCAATATCATTGACAGGGTTAGCTTTATTAACCTCCATCTTTCCTGATCGGACACCATCCTTTGCAAACTCTGAAGAGACTTCCAGTCGTGTATTCGTATTGTTATCAACATCATATGTGAAAATATGATTTGATTCAAAGTCCTCTACAAATTTGAAAGTAGCTTTAGAATTGTATCTTAAAACAGGATAAATTGTATCTGTCCTGCCTGCCTTTAATTCTTTATTTATTACAATACTATCATACATTGGGTAAATTGCTATCAATTCATCAATAGCATTTTCCCTGATTCCACCGAATATTCTAAAATTTGTCATTCCCTCAGACAATACCGGATAAGTTCTGCCCGGTTCATAAACACCCAGAAAATTTAAGTCAGCGTATATCCATGCCTCTGTTACCTGATGTGATTCAGACCCTTGACTAGCTGTAGTTTCTTTTTGGAAAGGGGCAACATATATGTATGCGGGAATTTGTTCCGGATTATTGAAATCCTTGCAGGACAAACCCGCAAACATCGCCAGAAGCATTAGAAAAAAGTAAAGAGTAGTATTTTTCATGTTATCTATAACGCATATTTTTAATGGATGGATATACGTTCATTTCTGGCTAAAATTTCACGCTCAATTGCTTGTGCAAGCTCCAGCACTTTGATGGCTTCAGTAACCGGGACAGCAACAGGAGTGCCCAACAAGACTGAATCTCTGAAAGCCCGAAGTTCTTCCAGAATAGCATTTATTTGAGGAACTTCCGGCATTTCCATAGAGACTTTCTTCTTAGCATCAGGCAGATCAAGATCAAAATAGAATTTACCGTCCACCTGAATCTGCGATTCATCTTCCAACTGGACGATTTGCAATTGTTTTTCCAGAAAATCCATCGATATGTATGTATCTCTTTGAAACAATCTGATTTTACGCATTCTCTTCAAAGCCAGTCTGCTCGCAGTAATATTCGCAACACAGCCATTTTCAAATTCCAGACGTACATTGCTGATGTCCGCACTATTGCTTACAACGCAAACACCGCTGGCGCTGATCTTTATAATCTCAGATGGAACCATATGAAGTATCAGATCCAAATCATGAATCATAAGATCCAGCACCACAGATACATCAGTACCACGGGGATTAAATTCTGCCAATCTGTGTGCTTCAATAAATAAAGGATGAATTTCTTTCCCTTTCATTGCCAGAAAGGCAGGATTGAATCTTTCTACATGTCCCACCTGAGCAATGACCTGGTAGTCTTCAATTAAATTTTGCAGCCTGTATCCGTCTTCCAAATCAGATACGACCGGCTTTTCTATAAAAACATGCTTTCCCTGGGTGATGACTTTTTCAGCTACTTTATAATGAGCTGATGTAGGAGCAACGACGTCGATCGCATCTGAATCTCTGATAAGTTCATCCAGATCAAAATATGGCTTTACCCCGAATAATTCTGCCACCTTGGTAGTCACTTCTGCATTCAGATCGTAGATACCTGTGATGTCAGCATCTTCCAATTGCTGTAGACATTTCAAATGAATCTTACCCAAATGACCAAGTCCAACAAGTCCTATCTTCAATCTATTATTACTCATGTCTGAAATACATCAAAATACCTCCAAATAAGGTGATTAAGAAAATTAAAACGATCGCCATATTAACAGAATACCTGATATGGCGGGCAAAGCTATCAATTTCTTTTGTGTATTGAGGGTATTTGGGATAAACTTCAGCTTCCATCTTTTTCTTATTGAAGATCTCTTTCACTGTAAACTCCACTCTGTTCTTAATCAAAAAACGATATGCCTTAAGCACTTTAACTCTGAAATAGACATTTAAAAAAAGCATGGCAACAAAGAGCCCTATGACCAGAAATATAAGGAAATTGAATAGCATAATTTATTATTTATCTGAATTGCTCAGTGATTGGATACTTTTTTCAATTAAAGAAAGTGCATGTTTAACAGTTTCTTCAAGTTTCGATGTATCTGATCCACCGGCAGTAGCATAAAAAGGCTGTCCTCCTCCCCCGCCATTCATTATTTTAACAGATTCCTTTACAATATTTCCTGCATGTACTCCTGCTTTGGCTAATGATTCACCCACCTGTACGACCAATTGGGGTTTATCGCTGTCTATCCAGCCGAAAACAATTGCATATGAGCTTTGATTCTGAGATAATTGATGGGCGAGATTTTTAATCGATTTGTGATCACCAAATGGCAAGACTTTGCCTAACACAGCAATACCCTCATGCATAACAAATTCATGCTTCAATTCATGCTGCAAAGAGGCAACCTGAGCAATCATCAGTTCATCAACTTGTTTCTTGTGCAGTTTCAAATCCTCTTGTAATTTCAGGACGGCTTTTACCGGATCACCTGAGGTCTTAAGAGCTTCTTTCAGTTCATCCAGCTGATCCAACTGAGACTGAACCCAGTGTTCAGCTTCCAATGCTGTTATAGCTTCTATTCTCCTCACACCTGCTGCAATTGCTCCTTCAGATATAATCTTAAAATAACCGATTTGTCCTGTGCTGTTTACATGGCATCCACCACATAATTCTATAGAAAAATCAGGATCAAATGTGATCATGCGAACTTCTTCGCCATATTTCTCCCCGAACAACATCATAGCTCCCGCAGCTTTCGCCTGCTCAACAGGAAGATTCCTGGCCTCTCTGCGCGGAATATCACGGCGTATAGCTTCGTTAACAATGTTCTCGATTTTTCTCAAGTCAGCAGGCTCCACTTTTTGAAAATGCGAGAAGTCAAATCTGAGATATGATTCATTCACCAAAGAACCTTTCTGCTGAACATGAGTACCCAAAACTTGTCTGAGCGCAGCATGCATGAGATGTGTTGCACTGTGATTATATTCAATGAAAGCTCTGCGATTTGAATCCACAAAAGCTTTGACTGGAGCATCCAATGTTTCCGGAAGCTTATCGACAAAATGAAGAACCAGATCATTCTCCTTCATGGTATTGAGAACAGTAATTCTTTCACCGTCTATTTCAAGATATCCCGTATCTCCTACCTGTCCACCGCCTTCAGGATAGAAAGGAGTCACATCCAGTACAATCTGATATGATTCCTTCCCTTTTTGCTGTAAAGTTCTCGTTCTGAGTATATAGGAATTCTCAGCCTGCAATTGATCATATCCTATAAACTGAACGTCAGAACCCTCTCTGACAATCATCCAGTCTCCGTACGATTTTTGTGCATCAGCCCGACTGCGTTCTTTTTGAATCTGAAGAGCAGCATTGAATCCTGCCTCATCAATAGTCCAGCCTTTTTCTGTGGCAATCAAACGTGTAAGGTCTACAGGAAAACCGAATGTATCATACAATTCAAATACAAGCTGACCACCCAAATTCTTATCGGCAGGATCGAGTTGATCCATTCGTTTCAATCCTAAGTCCAGAGTTCTGAGGAATGACTTTTCCTCTTCTCTTATTACATTTTCGATTAATCCTAGCTGAGCTTTGACTTCAGGGAAAATGTCGCCAAATGATTCTCCAATGATTGGAATCAACTGGCAAAGCAAAGGTTCTTTGTAATCCAAAAATGAAAAATAATATCTGGCAGCTCTGCGCAGAATTCTCCTGATTACGTATCCGGCCCCATTATTAGATGGTAATTGTCCATCAGCTATACAGAACGTCACTGCCCGGATATGATCTATAACCACTCTAAATGCAATATCATTCTTGTTGTTAAGGTCGTAACTTCCTGTATATTTCTTTCCTGTCGCTTCAGAAATAAAATCAAAGTAAGGCTTGAAAAGATCTGAATCATAATTAGAGGCTACACCCTGAACTACTCTGCACAATCTCTCAAAGCCCATTCCGGTATCCACATGCTTAGCAGGAAGTTCCACTAGCTTGCCATCAGCTTTACGGTTAAACTGGATAAAAACAAGGTTCCAGATTTCAATAACATTCGGATCATCCGCATTTACCAATACTGCTCCATCTTTTTGAGCCCGCTCAGAATCCGGTCTAAGGTCCACATGGATCTCAGAACATGGGCCACAAGGACCGGTGTCACCCATTTCCCAGAAATTGTCCTTCTTGTCGAAATACAAAACTCTATCAGGAGCAATCCACTTTTTCCAAAGATCTGCAGCTTCTTCATCTGCTTCCAGGCCTTCAGCTTCATCTCCTCCAAACACGGAGACATAAATTCTGGATTTATCCACCTTATATACTTCAGTGATCAATTCCCAGGCCCATGCAGTGCTTCCTCTTTAAAGTAACCGGCAGCAGGATTGCCGGGATCTCCAAAAGACCAGTTTCCCCAGCATTTCAAACATAGTGTGGTGATAGCCATCTATTCCTACGTCTTCAAGGTCATTGTGTTTTCCGGATACTCTAAGACATTTTTGAGTATCTGCAACTCTGTGATACTGGATGGATTTATTCCCCAAAAACAAGTCCTTAAATTGATTCATACCAGCATTGGTAAACATCAAAGTAGGGTCATTTTTATTGACTATCGGAGCGGAAGGAACGATCTTGTGCAACTTACTTTCAAAAAACTCAAGGTAGGCGGATCTGATTTCTTTAGAATTCATTTTTATTAAATATGTATTTAAATCAAATACAATAGATTACTTATTATGTTTTTCTATTATATTATTTATATTGTTATTTGTTAGGAATTGAGGTCAGTATACGATATTTTGTGAACGGCTTAGATGTAACCATACGTTAAAGTCTGTTAAGAGAAAGTGAAGAGCAAGGCATAAGGAAATATTCGCCTTATATTCGCACTTTGTTTAATCGAAAGCGCAAAATTAGGTATTTGTGAGAAGATAAACTTTATGAAGCAAGAAAAATTCATTTTCAATCATAAAACGCTAAGCTACGATAGGTTTAGCCAGTCAGCAAGAGTTAAGATCATCAAGGTTTTCAGTTTTTTTTCCTCAGCATTATTTACAGGATTTATTTTGTTTGTGTTAGCACAGCAATTCTTTCCTTCTCCCAAAGAGAAGCTATTAATGCGTGAATTGGAGCAATTGAAGACCCAGTATGAAGCTGTTAATAATCAGGTAGATGAAATGACCTCCATGCTGGCAGATCTGCATGATAAGGACGCATCTGTCTACAGGGTCATTTTTGGGATAGATCCAATAGAAGATGAAGTTTGGCAGGCAGGTGTAGGGGGATCAGATAGAATGACTAACCTTACAATGTATAAGAACTCAGGAGCTACCTTGAAGAATACACTGGAGAAGACCGATTTACTTGAAAGACAGATTTCTTTGCAGTCAAAGTCCCTGGATTCATTATTATATCTGGCGAAAGACCGTGAAAATTATCTGGCATCTATCCCATCCATCAAGCCGGTTCAGGCGGGTCATCGCGATAAAAATATTCCTTTACTTTCCGGTTTCGGACATAGAATGCACCCTCTTCATAAAATAATGAAAATGCACTCAGGGATTGACTTTGGTGGTCCTGTCGGTACACCCGTGCGGGCTACAGGTAATGGCAAAGTCATTAAAGCCGAAAATGAAGGAAATGGTTATGGATTGCAAGTTACCATTGACCATGGTTATGGTTATAAAACCAAATATGCCCATTTAAGTAAATGTGATGTCAAAGTTGGACAAATAGTTACTAAAGGTCAGAAAATTGGTGGTATTGGTAACTCAGGGACATCAACAGCTCCTCACCTTCATTATGAGGTTCACATAAATGACAAGCCTGTAGATCCGGTCAAATATTGCATCGACGGCCTCACTCCTGCTGAATATCAGGACCTGATTAAAATGGCATCACTTCCTAATAAGTCCTTTGACTAATACAGAATTGACTCTGAATTCCTATTTGTTTTACTAAGTTGTTGTACAAACGGCGCGATTCAGTTTGTCGTGCTTGAAGCTTCAGGTTTTTCTTACCCAGGACTTTGACGGGTCATTCCCTCGTAATCTACCACTTAGAGCGTATCAACAAAATAATCCTCCCACACGGAGAAACTTCTATATTTCACATACATTATTGAATCTATGTCCAATTTTACAGACGCTGCCGGAGGTTTACACTTCCTCTTATCTGAGTCACAGGTGCTGTGTTCTGTTTGATATCGATGATATCTGGGTTATAAACCTAATGTTTCTGTAAATCAGTATTTAACAACATTTTGCCTGAATCTCTTGTTCAATTAAAAAATTTGAGAGAATTTAATTTTTATACATTTTTACAGATTGCAGAATAATGCATTTCTTAATGAATTAAATATTAAAATATCCTTCATATAAAAAATGTTGATTATATTTGTTTCATTGAATGTGATAATATGCTTACACTCGAAAAAGAAGACTTATCAAAATTATACTACACAATCGGTGAAGTAGCAGATATGTTTGGCGTATCAACCTCTTTAATCCGGTTTTGGGAGAGTGAATTTCAGTTTCTTAAACCTCATAAGAACAGTAAAGGTGATCGCCGATTTACAAAGCAAAATATCGAACAAGTACAACTTATCTATCATCTTGTAAAGGAGAAAGGTTTTACTCTGGATGGTGCCAAGAAAGAAATAAAAGAAAACAGGGTTAAGCTACTTGCCAAAACTCATTTGATCAAGACCCTTACAGATCTCAGATCAAAATTGCTTGATTTAAAAAATAGGGCAGAGTAAATCTCACCCTGCCCGTAAATTTTAAGTTTAATATTTTCCTTTAATGTAGAATCAGCTTTTGAAGCATTGTGCTTCTGCCTTCTGATGAAATGCATTCCAGAAATACTGTTCCTCGTGGCAATTTGCTCACAGCCAGTGTCTGCTTAGCGGGAGTATGAGGAACATCCAGAACCAATTATCCAGATGCATCCCAAATCCAGATTTTAGATTTTGATTGGACAGGATTTTCAGATTCTATAGTAATCGATTCAGAAGAAGGATTAGGAAAGACCTTGATTGTTTGTAAGTTATCCAGTTCATTTGTTGATGAAAGAATACTTACTCCTGAAGCTAAAGCATATTCTCCCGCCTTTACATTGAAAATTCTTACTTGTCCGGCTCCGTCATTTGCGACAAACTTTCTTTGCTGATAATCAGGATATTCTTCCCAATCTGCATTAATATCCGGTCTGTATAGTAACACAAGGCTGTCCTCAGAGAAAGAAAATAAATCATCATCTGATCCCAAAGACTTTTCATAAGATATTGTTGCTGTTGCATTAAAGTCATCCGGTATAAAACCAAATACTTTCCAGTGTCTGTTTGAGCTAATTCTGAATCCATTTGGGTTAAAGAAAATTGGATCCGGAGCAGTAAAGTGATGTTCCACATGAAGCCATGCAGGTTCCGTCACACTTTCTACACTGAAATTCATCAAGCCATGAGGCATATTATGTGTGCCGGTTTTATCAATTACCGATGTGTTTGCAAGAGAAGCAAGATTCAGTGTATTGTCTGCATTGATTAGCACAAGCACTGGGTCAAAGTCTAAATATGTTAATATGGTAGTAAATTGCCCGCTGATCATATGTTGCTCTTCAACATAAGTTTTGTCCTCCCTAAAGAATCGGAATTTAACAGGAATATTGTTACAATAGCTGGCTTTGTATCTCAATTTCTGCTCGATGTCCATTATTATTTCAAATTGATCTAATGCCGGTCTCGTCATGCAGGATAACCACCTTCGAAAACCCAATCCTTGAAAAAGTCCGTCATATCTACTCCTGTTATCTGAGAGATCTGATCTCTGTAGGTGTAGGCGGTTAAGTTGCCATACAGGTTATTCTCAAGAATACTGCTTTGGCTCAGTGCGAACAAACTATCCCCAAGATACGCACGCATATTGTGAATGACGTAGGCTCCTTTGTAATAGGTATGGGTATTATAAGTCTTGTCTTCAGGCATTGGACTAAGAGGTAAAAAACCCGCATCGTCATCAAGATGCAGCCTTCTTACCACCCTCATACCATTTGTCTTGACCTGAGCTTTAAATGCATCCTCTCCTTCAGCAAATTCCGTATAAAGATGTGCACCATATTCTGCATTGCCTTCCTTGATCCACATATCATGAGAAGTTTTTAGCGTCAGCATATTGCCCCACCAGTGATGACAAAGTTCATGCGCCATGAGTCTGTTGTCCTGTGTACCACCTGAAACAGATCCGACCGGATAAGCAGTATTCGTCGGATGCTCCATGGCGCCACGCGGAGTAATTACATATCCTACTCTTTCCCAATGATAAGGTCCGTACCATTTCTCGAATGCTTCTACAGCTTTTCCAAGGTTTTGCAATGAAGTTGCTGCTGAATTGATATCACCCGGCCTGGCTACTATCTGAATATCTACCGGGCCATATAAACTTTCATGTACAACATCGCGCTGCACATAGTTACTAACTGCGACACTGGTGAGATAGGTAGGAATAGGCTGATCCATCACATATTTATTGGACAACAATCCATCTCCAATAGAGTCCCTGGAGATCAAAGTCCCTACGCAGTAAGCTACATTACCATTAGACGTAGTCAAATCAAAATCGTAAGTAGCTCTTTCCACAAAATTATCAAAGCAAGGAAACCAGGCTCTTCCAAAATTATGAGGATTATCATTCAAGCCAATTCCAAGGTTATAGGCATAACCATTTTCAAAATAAAAACCACCAAAACCGGAAGCACTCGTTATTGGAATTCCTCCATAAAAAATTGTAACCGCACTTGTATCTCCCATTGCTAACACAGAAGAAGTACTGATTTTCAATAAGGTTCCTTCATGAACGAAATCCAGTTTGATATCATCAGAATAAACAGAATCAACAACCAGAGCTTCCAGATCGAGATTGATATAATTTAATTCCTCAATCAAAGTCCTGAATGTCACAGTGCAAACTCCCTTTAGCCTTCTGGCAGCAAATGCTGTGACATCCAGATTAATATCATAATGAAGAATGTCAAATGTATCACTCCTTTCCAATGCAGCTCTTCCCTGCGCTATTTGCTCAGGTGTCCACCTGATGCCTGCTACCCTATTCCTGACCTGATGACATCCATGATGCTCATATTCTGAAGGTTGAGAGTATACACTTGAAATAAATACAATTGAAAATAAAGCTATTGAACAGAACTTCTTGATCATTATTTTGACTTAAGGCTTTTGGTACTTTGACATATTTTTCCGGCACTACGATTGACTGTAGTATATTGCTTTGAGTGAAGTATTTAGAAACTGATTGTTGAATAGCTTTTGGGCTTAACAAAGCCAATTGCTTTTCAAGCAATTCTAATTTATGCCAGCCTGGTTTCAATCCATAAAACTGATCATTGGTCATCCTACCCAGCCAAAAGTTGTTTTTCTCAAGATCAACAATTCTCGTCTGTCTCTGAGTTTCAGAAACTTTGGTGATATCAAGCTCAGTAGGGCCTTCTGATTTTAATTTTTCTATTACATCATACGCAGCCTTCGTTAATTCTTCCGTTCTGTCCGGGTCAGCATTGAATGATATGGTAATTGAATAAGTGTTATTAATTCTGTTAGCTCCTCCAAATAAAGAAACCCCATACACACCTCCCAAATCTTCCCTCATAGACTCTCTTAACTTTATTCTGGCAACATCCAGCATGGACTGGAACATGTATTCATTTTCGCCTTCAAATTTAAAATCTCCGTGGAAAGTAATATCAACATTGGACCTTGGAGCTTCTCCTTTTTTAATATCCATCTGCTGCTTTCCTGAAATCATTTTTATATTCAAATCATTGTAATTTTCTGAAGCAGATTTTGCTGGCAGATTAGATAAATAGGTATGGATCAAATTTCCATGTTTTTCAAAGTCAATATTTCCGACAAAGAAAAACGTAAAGTCGGCTGCATTGGAGAATCTTTCCTTAAATACTTTAAACGCTGCTTCACCATTAACTTTGTCCAGATCTTCCATTACAGTTGGCATTCTTCTCGGGTGATTCCCAAATTTGAATTTTTGCATTTCTCTGGAGAAATATGCGTTTGGATTAGCATCTACATTTTGAAGAAAGGCTTTTTCTTTATTTAAGGCAGAAGTCAACCCATCAGGGGTATATCTTGGTTGAGTGAAATATAAATACAGCAACTGCAGCAAGGTTTCCAGATCATCAGGAGAACTACTTCCATTAAATCCTTCTGAAGTTTCAGACAAGTAAGGATTTAGCCTGACATTCTTATCACTGAGTTTTTTATCTAATTGGGTAAGATTAAAGTTTCCAAGTCCGCTGTTTGTGACAGCAGAAACTGCATATCTTGCAGAAAGCACCTGATCTTCCGGATATAATGAAGTTCCACCTTTACTTTGAGCACTGAACAGGATTTCATCGTTTTTGAATGCTGTGGTTTTCAGGACTACTTTTACACCATTTTTGTAAGTAAGTTCAAGGGTGTTAGTTTCATCAACTTCCTTTATTGTTTCAGGAGCCTGAGCTTCCAATTTTTTGCTTAAAAGAGGCTCATCCAAAGTATCATCTGCATATGCTGCAGGATTTGATTTTTTAACATTTGCAATTAAAGTATTAATATCTGCTTCAGTAGGCAAAGTCAAACCTTCTTTTTCAGGAGCAGTAACAATAACCACTCTGTCAGAATCCTTGAGCCATTTTGCAGCAAGCATGTTGACTTCCATCAATTTGATATCTTTTAAATACAGATTTAGCATATCCAGCCTTTGCTGAGCTGACAACAATGGACTATCTTCAAGAAAGTGATAGACAGCAGCCATTGCAAATCTGGTAGACTCTGTTTTATCTTCTTCCAATACAGCGCTTTCAGCACTTTTTATCATACTCGCTTTTACTCTTTCCAATTCTGATTCAAGGAATCCGTGCATTTTGACTCTTTCATTTTCAGTCAAAATCGTTTCAAGGCCCTTCATCAGAGCAGACTCCTTCACTGCTGCAAATGAGGTATAAGTAGCCAGATCTCCCACATCTTCTCCATAACCACTATAAGCAAATATAAATGGAGGATCAGGCAGTCTCTGTATCTCACTAAGGCGTTGATTCAGCATGGAATTGTAGACTTGCTCTACTAATTTTGATCTGTAATCAGCCTTCGTCAGAGTCTTCACATTTTTGTGCTTGTACATGACTCTTACCGTTGATAATCCTGCCTCTTTATCTGAAACCACAGAAACTGCATTTTCACCTGTCAAGGGTACATTATAGGCTTTCCTTTGTCTGGGACTAGCCGGATTGACCAGTTTCGAGAATCTGGTTTTAACTTCCTTTTCCATTGTGTTCAGATCAAAATCGCCGACTACAATGATGGCCATTAAATCTGGTCTGTACCAATCTGTGTAAAATTTCTTAACGGTTTTATAAGGAGCGTTTTCTATTATTTCCGGTTTACCTATCGGCAATCTGTCAGCATATTGGGAACCTTTATACATCACCGGGTAGTATTTATTGGACATTCTCTGATCGGCACTTAACCTGGAACGCCATTCTGAAACGACCACTCCCCTCTTCTTTATCAATTTCGTCACCATCAAAAGCGACACCACCGGCCCAATCTTCCATCACTGTAAGTCCTTTTGACAATTTCTCCTGATCATCAGTACGCACTTCCAACATATATACTGTCTCATCAAAACTGGTATATGCATTCAAATCCGGACCAAATCTGGTTCCCACAGATTCCAGATAGTTGATCATTTCATTTTTAGTGAAATTTTTTGTTCCATTGAAACACATATGCTCCACAAAGTGAGCAAGTCCCTGTTGATCTTCATCTTCTACGATAGACCCTGCTTTAAGGGCAATTCTAAGTGCAGCTTTGTTTTCAGGCTTCTTGTTTACTTTAAGGTAATAAGTAAGACCATTTTCAAGCTTACCAATCCTGATACTTGGATCCAGGGGTAATGGCTGAGCAAATACATTAGCTGCAATAATGATGCAGACAAATAATAAGAAAGATCTGCATGGGCTGATAAGACTGTAAAGGTTCAGAGAGATCCGAAGTGGTGACATAGAGCAGGTTATTGTGTTAGTAAACATTGTCGCAATAAAGATATAGAAAATTCAAAAAATACTATGAATTCAATTCATCAGATTCTGCCAAAAGTAAAGCCCCGAACAGCTATACTGCCGGGGCTTTGGAGACAACGTTTTTCACACGACCTTGATCAAGGATAAATTTAACGTTTCTTTAACTAAACCTCCAAACTTTTTTACAATTATTTTTCAGATTTAATTTGGACGTATTCCTTTCATGCCGCCAACCATGTTTGCCATACCTTTTCCTTTACTCATTGTGTGCATCATTTTGGCCATTTGATCAAATTGTTTCAGGAACAAATTGATCTCATGAATATCACGCCCACAACCTTTCGAAATTCTTTTTTTGCGATTCATATTGATCAACTCAGGATTGCTTCTTTCCTGAGGAGTCATAGAATGGATAATGGATTCTACTTTTAAAAATGCCTTGTCATCGATATCCAGATCTTTGGTCATTTTACTCATGCCCGGAATCATATTCAGCAAACTCTTGATATCTCCCATCTTTTTTATTTGACCTAACTGACTCAGGAAGTCATTGAAGTCAAATTTATTTTTGCGAATTTTCTTTTCAATTCTCTTAGCTTCCTCCTCATCAAATTGCTCCTGCGCTTTTTCAACGAAGGTTACAATATCACCCATTCCCAGTATTCTCTGAGCCATCCTTTCCGGGAAGAACACATCCAGGGTATCCATCTTCTCGCCTGTAGAAACAAATTTAATGGGCTTGCCGACAGTATATTTAATAGAAAAAGCTGCTCCACCTCTTGTATCACCGTCCAACTTGGTTAGAACAACACCATCGAAATTGATAGTATCGTTAAAAGTCTTTGCAGTATTTACCGCATCCTGACCTGTCATTGAATCCACTACGAATAGCGTCTCCTGTGGAGCAAGTCCTTCTTTCAATCCGCTGATCTCTTTCATCATCGCCTCATCAATTGCCAAACGACCGGCAGTATCGACGATCACCACATCATGACTGTTAGCTTTGGCAAAAGCAATGGCTCGAAGGGCAATATCCAGAGGACTTTTACTCTCTTCGTCTTTAAATACCGGCACTCCGATTTGTTCACCGAGTACTGTCAACTGATTGATCGCTGCAGGACGATAGACGTCACAGGCTACGAGGAGTGGACGTTGATTCTTCTTGTAGCGAAGATAATTTGCCAGCTTACCTGAGAATGTTGTTTTACCGGAACCCTGAAGTCCTGCGATTAGGATTACTGCCGGATTACCCTTGGTATTGATACCGACTGATTGTCCACCCATCAGATCTACCAATTCGTCCATGACGATCTTGACCATAAGTTCCCCGGGCTTAACGGCTTTCAGAACATTACTTTTGCCCAGCGCTTCGTCTTTGACTTTATCTGTGAATTCCTTTGCAATTTTGTAGTTTACATCCGCTGCTACCAGGGCACGGCGAATTTCTTTGATGGAGGCAGCAATATTTAGCTCCGTAAGCTTACTGTCTCCGCTAAGGGTCTTAAATACACCTTCTAATTTATCTGATAAACTCTGAAACATATGTTGTGATTACTATTCTGAAATGTTGAATAAAATTTCAAGGCTGCAAAGGTAAGGAATTAAGGGAAATTGAGAAAAGGAAAGAAATAACTAACTTTGCTTTAACACTGAAATAGATATTTCTATAGGATAACGGTGGAAGATGATTTCAGGTTTCAGTAGTTTCAGGTTTCAGTAATTTCAGATTTGAAACAGGCAAATAGCAGCCGTTTTATATTACAATAATGACAGATAGCATTTCATTTTGACAGTAATAAAGGATGTGCAATTGCTATTTCATTTGAATCAAAATAACTTTGCGAATGAAAAAATCTACAGTTCGTGAAAACTAAACTCAATTTGACAATTGATAAGTCAGTAATTAAACTGGCACAATCCTATGCAAAGAAAACCGGAAGAAGTCTCTCTGAAATTATAGAGAACTATCTGATATTCATAACCAAAGAGAGTTCTACAAGTGATTTATCTCCAAAATTGAGTAAAATAGTTGGTGCTGTTCAGCTTCCTGAAGATTATGATGAAGTATATGAGCGTAGATCATTCCTTGAAGAAAAACATCTATGAAAAAAATATTTGTAGACACGAATGTAATAGTGGATTTAATAGCAGATAGAACGCCATTTAGCAAATATGCTATACAAATATTCCAGAAAACGGAATTAAAAGAGATTCAATTATATACATCTTCGCATTCCATTGCAACAACTTACTATTTACTAAAAAAATACCTTGGTGATAAAGAGCTTAGAGAAGTTCTGCATGAACTGCTTGATTTTCTGACTGTGATCGCTGTGGACACTGATATTTTAAAAAAAGGACTTCGTTCAAAACATAAGGATTTTGAAGATTCAATTCAGATTCTTTGCGCTTCGACTATTAAAAATATTGATTATATAGTTACCCGTAATACAAAATACTTTAAAGCAAGTGAGATACCTGCTTTTAATCCGGATGAAATATTTTTAAGCTTGTAAATGGCCAGGAGGAATAATTGTTTCCTCTCTTAATTCTTTCTCAAAACAAACGCTGGTTTCAACATTTTCATATTGGCCATAATTTGGAATGATGCTGTAACCATTCTTCTTATATAATGCTATAGCTTCCGGTTGCTTGATACCGGTTTCAAGTATACATTTATTATAACCCAAAGATTCCGCCCATTTTTCCAACGCACTTAAGATTAAAGTCGCGATACCTTTTCCTCTTTGAGAATCATCCACATACATCCTTTTAACTTCCATTGTCTGAGAGTCATATGCTTTAATGGCGCCGCATCCTACAGGAATTTGATGCTCATATGCTATGATCACATACTTAATGGCATCGATTTTATTGAATTGATCATAAAAGGCATGGTCATCTCCGTCTCTGATACTGAGATCTTTGTCCAGTAATTTGACTAGTTGGATGAAGTCAGGGTTTCCAGAGTTAGTATATTTCAGGTCTATCATACTCATTAATAATATTACTATCACAAAATAATATTCTGATAAGTAACAGCATTTAAATAAATTAAGGCAGCAAAATACTCATTCTGCATAATATTTAATGATCATATTATACTTTTTACAACTATATTTGTATGTTTCCGAGCTGTATTAAAAATTAAAGCAAACACATGAGTAATACAATTACAGAGTCCCATCAAACCCTCAATTTTATAAACGGGGAATTTGTCAGCAGTCAGCATGATTGGCTGGAGGTCATCAGTCCGTTAGATGGTTCACAGATTTCAAAAGTAGGATTGTCCGGATACTCCGATCTTGATGCCGCAGTTCAGGCTGCAATGAAAGCTTACCCTAATTGGTCAGGTAAAACGCTCAAAGACAGAGTGCAGGTATTATATAAATACAGAGAACTGCTTGTCAAATACATGGATGAACTCACCGAACTTTGCCACAGAGAAAATGGTAAAACCTGGTCTGAATCCCGTGCTGAAGTTGAAAAAAGTATCGAGCTCACTGAATTTGCCTGCTCCATGCCTCAAATTATCTCAAATGAAGTTCAGGAAGTAAGCCGTGGTGTGGAAGTACGTATCGACAGAAAGCCACTGGGAGTTGTAGCATCTATTGCTCCTTTTAATTTTCCCAATATGGTTCCTCACTGGACAATTCCCAATGCAATCGCTCTTGGTAATTGTATGATTCTGAAGCCTTCTGAGCTGGTTCCAATGAGTTCTACCCGAATTGCAGAAATGCTCAAAGAAGCAGGACTTCCTGATGGGGTTTTCAATATCGTCAATGGAGGTAAAGAAACGGTAGAAGCTATCTGCGATCATCCGGATATCAAAGCTGTATCTTTTGTAGGTTCTACTAAAGTTGCAAAGCTTGTTTATCAGCGTTCTACTGCAAATTTGAAAAGATGCGTGGCTCTGGGTGGTGCAAAGAATCACCTTATCGTGCTACCTGGTGCTCATGAAGAAATGACAGCATCCAATGTGATTGCTTCCATGTCCGGTTGTGCAGGACAGCGATGTATGGCGGCAGCTGTGATGGTTGGTGTGGACAGGATCGAACACATTATTGACCGTATGGTCATCGAAGCAAAAAAGATTGTTCCGGGTGATAATCTGGGTTCAGTTATTAGTCTGCAGGCCAAAGAAAGAATTGAAAAATATATCAATGATGCAGAAGCCGCAGGCGCAAAAGTCCTTGTAGATGGTAGAAATGCAGTTGTGGCAGGTAAAGAAGGAGGATTTTATGTCGGCCCCACAATCATCGATCATGTCACTCCAGAAATGGCTATAGCGAAGGAAGAGGTTTTCGGTCCTGTCATTGCCATTATCAGAGCAAAAGACCTCAATGAAGCGATTCAAATTGAAAATGCATCAGGCTATGGAAATGCTGCAGCAGTATTCACCCAAAGCGGTGGAGCCGCCCGGGAAATCATGGAAAGAGCAAGCGCCGGTATGATTGGAGTTAATATTGGTGTCCCTGTTCCCCGAGAACCTTTTCCATTCGGAGGATGGAATGATTCAAAATTTGGCGTTTGCGATATAACGGGCAAAAGTTCTATTGAATTCTGGACACAGAATAAGAAGACTTCGGTGAAGTGGAATGCGGAGGCGAAGACGAATTGGATGAGCTAACGATTTCAGATTTCAGATTTCAGATATAAGATTTATGATTTGTAACAGCCATTTAGCCGTGAAATTATCGAATTTAACAGCAGAACTAAAATAAGAACTAGTAGAATAAAACAACAAAACCAAAATGAGCGACAATATTATTCAGCAGAATCTTGATCACACACTTTTTTCCTGGTCAAAGCAGGCAGGAATAAATCCTATCAGCATTGAGAATGCAAAAGGGGTTTATTTATATGATAGAAGTGGCAAGAGATATTTAGACTTTTCGTCTCAATTAATGAATGTAAATATTGGCCACGGTGATCAGCGTATTACAGCTGCTGTTACCAGGCAGATGGAGGAAGTCAGTTATGTATTTCCGGGAATGGTCACAGAAGCACGTGGTATTTTAGGTGCCAAGCTAGCTGAAATAGCTCCTCCTTCTCTCAATAAGACCTTCTTTACACTTGGCGGTGCAGAAGCAATTGAGAATGCGATCAAGCTGGCAAGAATGTACACAGGCCGACATAAAATCATTGCTCAATACAGATCATATCACGGCGGCTCATATGGAGCTATTTCTGCCGGTGGTGACCCCCGAAAATTTCCAATGGACAGCCAGCAAATGCCTAATATCCTCCATGTTGAAAATCCATATTTTTATCGTTGTCCATGGAATACTAGTTCAATGGAGGAATGCGGTGAAATGGCAGCCAGGAATCTTGAACAAATGATCATATATGAAAATCCTGAC
Source organism: Saprospiraceae bacterium (assembly GCA_016706365.1). Classification (GTDB taxonomy): domain Bacteria; phylum Bacteroidota; class Bacteroidia; order Chitinophagales; family Saprospiraceae; genus SLDF01. The sequence goes on along the minus strand of JADJJU010000006.1, from coordinate 244,840 downwards.
AGCATTGCGGGTCTTCTTCTTGGAAGGTGAATCTGGTTCATCCGGTTGTATCAAATATCCTCCTAATTATTGGAAACTGGTCAGGGAGATTTGTGACAAATATGGTATCGTTCTCATCGCTGATGAGGTGATGAGTGGATTTGGCAGAACAGGCAAAATGTTTGCAGTGGAGCACCATGGTGTCGAACCTGATATGATTACTATGGCTAAGGGAATTACTTCGGGCTATATTCCACTGGGCGGATTAATGGTCAATGACACTATTGCAAAACATTATGATAATAATATGATGGCCATCGGACTCACTTATTCTGCGCATGCTGTCGCTTGTGCAGCTGCCGTTGAGAATATAAGAATTCTTCAAGATGATAAAATGGTTGAAAATGCTGCCCGTATGGGTAAGTATGTTGAAATGAAAGTGGAAGAGCTTAAAGAGAAACACCCATCCATCGGGGATTTTAGAAATACAGGATTACTGGGCTGTATTGAATATGTCAAAAACAGAAAAACCAAAGAAGCCACTACCCCATTCAATGCAAAACCCTCGGAAAGTGAAGCGAGTAACAGAATGGCAGCAAAAGTCAGGGAAGCAGGGATGTTTACTTTCGTTCGATGGAATTACATATTTGTAGCTCCACCACTTATGGTGACAGAAGCTCAGATTGATGAGGGATTCGAGATAATTTCTCAGGCAAGTGCAATTGCGGATGAATATTGTTATTAAATTTAGTAGTTTCATTTTGAATTCAGCAATTACCCTTCACCTAAGCAGCATATGAACGAAAATTTACAGCTTCCCTCATCTCTTGAAAATTCCCCATTAAACGGTAAGGATCTGGCTCCGATTCCACATGAAAAGCGGACATGGACGATGTGGAATATGACGGCGCTTTGGGTGGGAATGGCTGTTTGTATTCCAACATATTTGCTGGCTTCCAATATGATTCAATCGGGTCTGAGTTGGGTAGCTGCATTAGTGATTATAGCGCTGGCAAATCTGGTTATCACCCTGCCCATGGTATTGAGCGGTCATGCAGGTGTGAAGTATGGTATTCCTTTTCCGGTTTTTGGTAGAGCGAGTTTTGGAATATATGGAGTGCATATTGCTTCATTAGTAAGAGGAATAGTAGCATGCGGATGGTTTGGGATACAAACCTGGGTCGGTGGTCTTGCATTTTATTCCATCTATAATATTGTTACGGGTCAGCCGGGTTCTGCAGATTTGGATGCAGGTAAATTCATTGGATTTGGAATATTTTGGCTGATCAATATTTATTTTATCTGGAAAGGAAATGAATCTATTAAATGGTTGGAAAATTATTCAGCCCCGATACTCCTGTTAATTGGCGTAGCATTAATCTTCTGGGGATATCAACAGGTTGGTAGTTTTTCTGAAGTGCTGGAACAAGGAAAACAATTGCAGATGAGAACTGCCGTCATTGAACAAGTGGAAGGCGATTCCGCCAATTACCAAATGACGCTGAGTGTGATTGCTGATTCATCCGGAAATCCTAAGGCTAAAGAAGTAAATATTTGGATACCCACTGATCAAGGTCCCGTAGAATCCGGATGGCGGCCGGTTCAAACACAGGTTTCAATAATTCCTATACCCTATTCGCCTGATTATCACAATGGCAAATCACCGGTGAAAGTGCAATTCAGAGATGCTGATAAGGTGATGTCCTCTGTCATTTCAGTATTGCCTGAGCATCACACAAATAAAACTAAACCCGGAATTTTAACTTACCTGATATGGTTTACAGCGATGGTTGGATTTTGGGCTACTATGGCCATCAGTATTTCTGATATTACCAGATGGTCCAAGAATCAGAAAGATCAAACCAGAGGACAATTTCTGGGACTTCCGACTACCATGACGTTCTATTCATTTGTGGCCATTTTTGTGACAAGTGCAGCCATTATAGCATTTAAAGATGTGCTGATTGTAGAAGATACGCCATGGGATCCTGTATCCTTATTGGCCAAATTTAAAGACCCTATCGTAGTTGTCATTGCTCAGATAGCTCTCATCATTGCAACATTAAGCACTAATATTGCAGCGAATGTTATTGCACCTGCCAATGCCATAGCTAATGTGCTTCCTCAGAAAATTAGTTTTAGGGCAGGTGGTATGATTGCAGCAGTGGTTGGAATCCTTGCCTGTCCCTGGTGGTTGATGAATGATATTGGAGCCATTTTGGTATTTGTAAGCGGATTATTGGGTCCTGTGCTGGGAATTATTCTTTGTGATTATTTTATCATTCGTAAGAAGACGCTTGCTTTGACAGATCTGTATATGACCAATGGAATATATGCATATGGTGGAAGTGGGTTTAACAGCGCAGCGATCATAGCATTAGTGGCTGGAGTTTTAGTTGCATTGGTTGGCTTCTGGATACCTATGCTTGACTTTTTGTATACATTATCATGGTTTACAGGTTTCGGTGTGGCATTTTTAATCTATTATATCCTGATGAAAGGAAAGATAGAAGTAACAGCACCCGATAATACTGAGACCATTTAAACAGAAATAGTATGTCAATACTGATCAAAAATGGAAGAATAGTTACTGCCTCAGAAGATTATATTGCTGATCTGTTTGTGAAGGATGGTAAGGTGCATAGCATTGGACAAAATCTGGAAATGAATGCCGATCTGGTGATCGATGCCACAGATAGATTAGTATTTCCCGGTGGTATTGACCCGCATGTTCATCTCGATATGCCATTTATGGGTACTTATTCCAGCGATGATTATACTACCGGAACAAGAGCTGCACTTTTTGGAGGGACCACAACGGTGATTGACTTTATACTTCAGACACAGGGAGATACACTTCATAATGCCTTAAAAACCTGGCAGAAAAAATCAGAAGGCAAAGCCATTGGAGATTATTCCTATCATATGGCAGTCACAGATTTCAATGAAGATGTGGCAAAAGAAGTGGTTGAATTGATTGAAAAGGAAGGCATCACTTCATTCAAGACTTTCATGGCCTACAAAGGCGCCTTGATGATCGATGACGGTCAGATGATCAGATTGATGAAAGTGGTAAAAGAGCATGGAGGTCTTGTTACTGTTCATGCTACCAATGGAGATATGATTGATACTTTGATTGCCAAACATCTTTCCGAAGGGAAAACCTCTCCCCTTTATCATTATTTATCGCAGCCTGAAGTAACTGAGGCTGAAGCATCTGCCAGATTCTGCGATATGCTGCATTACACAGGTTGTACCGGATACATTGTGCATATGACTTGTGAAGGAGCTCTAAATGCTGTAAGAAGAGCAGGACTTCGTAACCAGAGAGTATTTGTAGAAACTTGTCCTCAGTATTTGACTGTAGATGCATCTGTATATGACAATGGATTTGAGAGTGCCAAATGGGTCATGAGTCCACCTATCCGTGAGAAAAAAGATCAGACTGCTCTTTGGTCCGGGCTGCAACAAGGACTAGTAAATGTCGTAGGTACTGATCATTGTCCATTCTCATGGGAACAAAAACTAATGGGTCGGGATAATTTTGCAAAAATCCCCAATGGACATCCGGCTATCGAACATCGTATGGAAATCATGTTTTCTGAAGGAGTTAATAAAGGCCGGATATCATTGCAGAAATTCGTGGAAGTGACTGCCACCAATCCAGCCAAAATCTTTGGCATGTATCCGCAGAAAGGAACACTTGCTATCGGTTCAGATGCCGATATTGTAATCTTCAATCCCAACACTCAACACACTATCTCAAAAGACACCCATCATATGAATGTTGACTACTCCAGTTACGAAGGCTGGAAACTCACAGGAAAAACTGAGACTGTACTTCTGAGAGGTGATATCGCCATCCAAAACGAAAAATGTCATCTCGAACCCGGCAATGGACAGTTTATAAGAAGGGGTAAGACCAGTTATACTGTTTGAACATTCAATTCCGTCTGGTTAAATTATTGCATGCAACGTTTCTACCGGCAACTAATAATCAAAATATACTATCACCATTTTTTCTCCCTTCATTTTCAACTTTCAACTTTAAACTTTCAACTTTCAACTAAATTAATATGCCACGAATCATCAAATCCGGTCTGATCCAAATGAGTCTTCCCATGACAGAAGGAGAAGGAAGTATCTCTGAGATCATGACAGCCATGATAGATAAACATATCCCTTATATAGAAGAAGCAGGAGAAAAAGGAGTTCAGATACTATGCATGCAGGAGATTTTCAATACTCCTTACTTTTGTCCGGGACAGGATAAAAGCTGGTATGCATCTGCTGAAACAGTGCCCGGACCTACAACCGAACTAATGCAGGTTTATGCAAAAAAGCACCAAATGGTAATCATAGTACCGATTTATGAGCGGGAACAGGCAGGAGTATATTACAATACAGCTGCAGTTATTGATGCAGACGGAACCTATCTTGGAAAATATCGCAAAAATCACATCCCTCACACATCCGGATTCTGGGAGAAATTCTTCTTCAAGCCGGGCAATTTAGGGTATCCGGTGTTTCAAACAAAATATGCTAAAGTCGGAGTTTACATCTGTTATGATCGTCATTTCCCTGAAGGAGCAAGAATATTTGGATTAAATGGAGCAGAAATTGTGTACAATCCGTCCGCAACAGTAGCAGGACTTTCTCAGTATCTCTGGAAACTGGAACAACCTGCTCATGCTGCAGCAAATGGGTATTTTATGGGCTGTATCAATCGCGTTGGGGAAGAAAAACCCTGGAACCTGGGTCGCTTTTATGGTACATCCTACTTTGTAGATCCGCGTGGTCAAATAATAGCCGAAGCATCCGAGTACAATGATGAATTATTGATTACTGAATTTGACCTGGATATGATTGATGAAGTTCGTTCGACCTGGCAGTTTTTCAGAGACCGCAGACCTGAAACCTATGGAAGGATAACTGACTTGTAATTATTAATACTTACTTTTTCATTCGGGTAAAAGACAAACTTCACATTAATGCTTCTTACCAATTAGACAAAATAATATGGCAGAATATACCAGACCACAATCTTCAGAAGAGTTTCATCAGAATTTTGAGCAAAAGAAACCGCTCATGAATGAGACTGAAGCTTATTATGAAAGCTCCAGATGCTTATTTTGTTACGATGCACCCTGTGTAACAGCCTGTCCTACAGGGATTGATATACCGTTGTTTATCAAACAAATTCAAACAGGAAATGTAACGGGATCGGCTAAAACTATATATGATTCCAACTGGTTTGGAAATGCATGTGGAAAGGTCTGTCCAACAAAAGTACTATGCGAAGGGGCTTGTGTGTACAATCATCAGGATATCAAGCCCATAGAAATAGGAAGACTGCAAAACTTTGCCACAATCAATGTTATTGAAAACAACAAAACGCTGTATTCTCCGGGCCCCGACAACGGAAAAAAAGTCGCTATAATTGGCGCAGGCCCTGCAGGTGTTTCCTGTGCATGTGAGTTGCGAACTTTAGGATATAAGGTAGATATTTTTGAGGCAAAAGATAAGCCTTCAGGTCTTACTGTACATGGAACAGCACCTTACAAGATAACTAATAAGGAAGCATTGGCCGAAATGGACTATTTACAAGGGCAGTTGGGCTTTCAGATTTATTACAATACTCCAATCAGCCATGCTCAACAAATACAGGATATAGAGCAAAAGTATGACGCTATTTTTATTGGTGTTGGGCTGGGACCAACAGCTGATTTAGGTCTACCGGGGGATGATAAGGATAATGTTATCGGTGCTGTTGAGTTTGTGGAAGCTTTGCGTATGAAAGAGCATCAGATTTCAGTTCCTGACAGAGTAATTGTACTTGGAGGAGGCAATACTGCTATGGACGCAGCTTCCGAAAGTGCGAGAATGGGAGCACTCGAAGTTACGCTGGCTTATCGTCGTTCAAAAGATGAAATGGGCGCATATGGATTTGAGTATGATCTGGCAAAAAACGCAGGAGCGAAAGGACTTTTCAATGTTCAACCCATAGAGATACTTGGTAATGGATCAGTAAGAGGGGTGAAGTTTATCAGAACTCAGTCATTAACCGGGCAATTGCAGATAATTGAAGGCTCTGAATTTATAATCGAATGTGATATGGTTATAAAAGCGACCGGGCAGGCAAAGATGGGTAACTTGTTTGCACTGATTAACGGAATGGAATTGGATAGGAGTAAAAAGGATTGTGGTAAATCCTGTCACTTACCAAAGTACAAATCCAAAATATTTTGCAGGTGGAGATGCTGTAAATGGTGGTGCGGAGGTGGTGAATGGAGCACATGATGGAAAGGCTGCTGCCAAAGGAATTCAGAAATGGTTATTTCAATTATAAATCATTAATTATTAATGTATTAAATAAGGTTGATTCATTTAATAAGTGAAATCATAATTAAAAATAAGAATCTAAGAAATTAGAAAAAAATCCAATCATATGGCTGACTTATCCATCAATTTTGCAGGTATAAAAGCACCCAATCCATTTTGGTTGGCATCAGCACCACCCACTAATACGGGTTATCAAATCATGAAAGCTTTCGATGCCGGTTGGGGTGGCGCAGTTTGGAAGACATTGGGTGTCCCGGTGGTAAATGTGTCCAGCCGTTATGGCTCTGTAAATTATAGAGACAGTCGCATGATGGGTTTCAATAATATCGAGCTCATCTCTGATCGTCCTCTGGCTGATAATCTCAGAGAAATTGAAGAAGTAAAGAAATACTTTCCTAATCATGCAGTGATTGCTTCACTGATGGTGGAAAGCCGTGCTGAATGGATTCAAATTATCAAGGACTGCGAGAATGCAGGTGCAGATGGATTGGAACTCAATTTTGGATGTCCTCACGGAATGTGTGAAAGAGGAATGGGATCAGCTGTCGGTCAGGAACCTGAAGTGTTAAAGACAATCGTGCAGTGGGTGATGGAAGCAGCAAACATTCCTGTGATTACTAAACTTTCACCCAATATCAGTCACATTACTGATCCTGGCCGGGCAGCTGTAGCCGGAGGTACCAGTGCAATATCACTTGTCAATACATTTAAAAGTATTGTAGGCATTAATTTGGACACTTATGCTCCCTATCCTGAAGTAGATGGCTCAGGAACTAATGGTGGCTACTGTGGCCCGGCAGTTAAACCGATTGCATTAAACATGGTCAAGGAGCTTGCACAGGATCATATAACTAAGAATACACCCATAAGCGGCATTGGAGGAATTGAAAACTGGAGGGATGTTGTAGAGTATATTTTGCTTGGTTGTGGATCTGTGCAGGTTTGTACAGCGGTAATGCATTATGGATTTGGAATAGTCAGAGAACTGGAATCCGGGGTATTACAATTCATGAGAGATAAAGGTTATAATAACATTGAAGAGTTCCGTGGAAAAGCACTGCCAAATGTCAAGGAATGGAAGGATCTCAATTTGAAACACAAAGTTGTTGCTGATATCAATGCAGAGAAATGCATTGGATGCCAGCTCTGTTATACTGCTTGCGAAGATGGAGCCCATCAGGCAATTGCTTTATCAGGTGATCCTGCTATCCGTATTCCTTCCATTATAGAAGAAAACTGTGTAGGATGCAATCTGTGTTCACTAGTTTGTCCGGTAGAAGAATGTATTACAATGGTCAAGCGAGACGATGGAACTGAGCGTCTTACCTGGGCAGAACGCACTGAGCGCGGAGATGTACCAGTAACTTTTAATGATCCCTTAGCTGGTGGAATCGGACATCATGTGCCTACACCGGAAGATGCGATTAAAACTTTTAAGAATACACGAAAATAAAAAATAAACCTTGCCTCAGTTTTATGAAAATCAGACTCTACATTGGATGCGATGATTACTGTAGAGGTCTTTACAAATTTATCAAGAGAGCGATGGTACCATTCCAGACCCTGGGCATCCAGATTTGTGCCGGGTTCATCGAGCAGCAATAGATCATGGGTGCTGAGTATAGCCAGGGTGAGTTTTAAACGTTGCTTCATACCTGAAGATAATTGCCGTACCAGCTTTCCGGATGCGTTTTCCAGATAACACCATTCCATGATGGATTCTGCTTTCATATCATCCTGAAAGGGTCTTAATTTAGCCTGCATCTGGATGATTTCTTTCACACTCAGATCTTCAAACAGCTCTATATAAGGGGCTGCCATTGAAATCTTTTTATACACATCATCCCTATTAACATTACCATCAGCAGTGTAGTATTGCACTGCACCCTTGCTGGGAGTGAGATATCCTGAGATGATTTTAAGCAAAGTTGATTTGCCCGCACCATTGCGACCTTCTAATGCAAGTTGTTGACCGGAAGCTATTTCCAAGTCAATATTTTTAAATACCCATTGATAATCGTATTGTTTGCCGATTTGTTGGAGGATGATTTTCATCGGACTTATTTGCGCAAAACCACCTGAGCAGTAAGTTCTCCTTCTGTGACTAATTGTTGGCCAACATATGCTTCTGCTTTCATTTTCACAATTCCTCTTCTGATGGGCTCCATCAATTCCATGCGAAGCAGGAGTGTATCTCCGGGTACAACTTTTTGCTTGAATTTAACCTGATCCAATTTGAGAAAATAGGTATCATACATGCCATCATCCATGAGGTGCATAGCAAGAATTCCTCCCGTTTGAGCCAATGCTTCCACGATTAAAACTCCCGGCATTACAGGATTATCTGGAAAATGTCCCTGAAAGTAACCTTCATTGAACGTGACATTTTTTACCCCAACCACCTCTTTATTATCTAGCTTAATGATTTTATCCACCAATAAAAAAGGGTACCTGTGCGGAAGCTTGTTGCTGACGGCTACAAGATCCATGACCGGAGTATCATTCGGATTATAAGAAGGTATCTGACTATTTTTGATAAGATGCCTGATCTGCTGCTTCAGAAAGGCCGCAAATCTGGTGTTGCCGGTATGGCTTGGTCTATGCGCGATGATTTTAGCCTGAAATGGAATATTGACCAGCGCCAAATCTCCGATCAGGTCCAAAAGCTTATGCCTTGCTTGCTCATTGGGATGTCTCAATCCACCTTTTCCAAAAATTCCGGGACTATCAAGTGCTAGTCCATGATCTGGGTATGCTTTATTCAGTAGTTCAACATCTTCTGCGGAAGGAACTTCGTCCACCAATAACACAGCAGATTCAAGATCCCCACCCTGAATCAATCCTGCTTTGTGCAACATCAAAACATCCCGCAGAAAGACAAAAGTCCGGCAATCAGCAATTTCAGTTTTGAAATCACTCATGCTCTTCAGTTCAGTGTACTGAGGTATCAACACTTTAGATTTGAAGTCTATTGAAACCGCAAATTCAAGTTGATCAGATGGAAGTGCAAGATATTCAGCACCTAATTCTTCATCTTTGAAGTATATGGGTGAGGTAATTTTAAATGGCTCAATGGAAGCGTCCTGATCGCTTACACCACCTGATTCCAGCAAATTAATCCAGGTTGCAGCACTTCCATCCAAAATGGGCATTTCATCCCCTGTGACTTTTACATGTAGATTTGTAATTCCAAGACCGGTTGCAGCGGCCAGCAGATGTTCAACCGTATGAATAGTCTGATTATTAGATGTAATGCTTGTGCAGCGTGTGCTGGAAGTAACCTTGGTAACATCTGCTGGTATCACAGTAGATGTTCCATCATGCATTTTCTCAAAACGAATTCCGAAATTTATATCAGCAGGGAATATTTCTACCGTGGAGTTTTTACCTGTATGTATACCTTTACCTTCAGTTTGAATCGGATTAGCAATGGTTTTTTGTTGCATAAACAGGATGTAAGTAGGTGAAATGTGCCGCGAAATTAATAAAAAGCCACAGAAATAGCTATATTAAAAGGACAAGTCATGACAAGTGACTGAAACAAATTACTGCTTAGTCCAAAAAACTATGGATTTAATCTCTTTCTTTCTCCAAAGAAAGTACTTTCTTCCAAAGCTCAGGTAATTTTTTGAATATGATATGAGACTTGATATAGCTAACATAATCAATAGCCGGTGAGCCAAACCACTTTTTTCCTTTCTCGGTAATACTGGCTCCTATTCCTGACTGAGCCTGGATTTCAGTTTGATCCGCAATCTCGATATGACCAGCAAACCCTACCTGCCCTCCAATAAGACAGCTCTCCCCTATTTTTGTGGAACCTGCTACACCCACCTGAGCTGCCATTGCAGTATGCTTTCCAATGTGGACATTGTGGGCAATATGAATCAGATTATCAAGTTTCACCCCATCGTGTATCACAGTCTCTCCCATAGTTGCCCTGTCTATAGTACAATTTGCGCCAATTTCTACACGATCTCCGATTCTTACCTTACCGATTTGTGGCACTTTGTTGAATGCACCATCTTCGTCTTTTACAAAACCAAAACCATCCGATCCAATAACCGTATTGGAATGAATAATACAGTATTCCCCAATATGGCAGTCTCTGTAAATACGGACTCCAGGATAAATAATAGTATAATCTGCTATCGTAACTTCTGCTCCAATGTAAACCTGGGGATAAATGTGAACATGCTTACCAATAACCGCATTTCTGTCCACAAATACCTGTGCACTTATATGAGTACCCTCTCCAATACTCGCAGATTTGTCAACAACTGCAGATTCCGCGATAGATGAACTTACTTGTTCCTTTACCTGGAAATGCTGCAATAACAAGGCAACAGCCTGATACACATCCGGAACTCTGATTAGAGTCGGTTTGACAGGCTCTTTCAATTGAAAATCGGAAGGTATAAGTACGATGCCGGCTTCAGTAGAGTACAAATAGTGTTCGTACTTCAGATTTCCCATAAAGGAAATATGCTCAGGTTTAGCGGACTCAATACCACAAGGTGCGGTAATAGCAATTTCCGGGTCACCTTCAAGTGTCCCATGAACCAATCCTGCAATCAATCGGGCATTTACCTTCATAAGAATCATTTACAGTTTTATAGTAAATCTGTAGTATACCGGCGAAAGGTATTGGTTTATTTTCAGATGGGTCAGTATAGGGGGATGAATTTTCTATATTTGCAGGATAATTACACTATGAGTACAGCACCCGAACGCATTATAAGAATAGGTACCAGAGGAAGTGAACTGGCACTCTGGCAGGCAAATTTTCTGCAGAATGAATTAAAGAATGTTGGATATTCTTCAGAATTAGTCATCATCAAAACCAAAGGAGATCAGATACAGCATCTTAGCTTTGATAAGATTGAAGGCAAAGGTTTTTTTACCAAAGAACTTGAGGACGCATTGCTTGACGGCACTATAGACATGGCTGTTCATAGTATGAAGGATTTACCTACGACTCAGCCGGAAGGACTTATAATTGCAGGCCTTTCCTATCGTGAAGATCCCAGAGATGTCCTGGTCATTCGTGAAAAATCGTTTGATAATACTCAGGATCTCAGATTGATCCACAATGCAAAAGTTGGTACTTCATCAGTAAGGAGAAAAGCTCAGTTATTGAATCTGCGTCCTGATCTGGTTCTCGCGGATATCAGAGGAAATGTTCCGACAAGACTGGAAAAATTAAGAACTTTGGATTTTGATGCGATTATGCTGGCAAGTGCGGGTCTGGAAAGAATACAGCCGGACTTATCGGATTTGAAAGTTATTCCACTTCATCCACGTGAATTTGTCCCTGCTCCTTCTCAGGGAGTTCTGGCTTATCAATGCATGGAAGCAGACACTGAAATGCGGAGAATCATTCAGAAACTTCATCATAAGGATGTAGCTGAAATTTCAAATATCGAACGTGGAATTTTAAAGGGTCTTGGTGGTGGATGTCAGACTCCGCTTGGAGTATATTCTGAAACAGATGCTGATGGATTCTTCCATACCTGGGTTGCTTATGCCAAAGATATGAGTATGCCAGTTCAGAATTTCCACTACTCCTCCAATTCGGCAAAGGATACTATCAGGCAAATATTGCAATTTCTGCAGGATGAACAGTAATCAATTGACGGACAAATTTTTGTTTATTAGCAGACCACTCGGCTTGGATAGCGTGTTTCATCAGTTGAAAACAAAAGGCTGGAAAATATGCGATAAATCTCTGCTTAAAATTGAGTACCGCCGTATTGATATTATTCCTGCTTCCGACTGGATATTTTTTTACAGTCCTAATGGGGTAAGAGCTTTCGCGCAAAATATTGAGCGTTTAAATTTCCACCTAAACTCAATAAAAATAGCAGCATATGGTCCGGGAACTGCAGTGGTCGTAAAATCTTTTAACTGGAATGTAGATTTTATTGGGACGGGCGAGGCTGAAACGACTCTTCAAGATTTTAATATTATTGCTTCCGGCTCCAGCGTTCTGTTTCCAATGGCATTACATTCCAAACATGCTTTACTGGCTTCCGGAAATAACACATTCAGTCCTATAGACCTTGTAGTGTATGAAAATTCATTGAATCCTACTGAGATATTACCATGCAATGTGTACATTTTCACCTCATCTTTAAATGTTAAATCCTTTTTTGTATTCAACGACATTCAGGAATCTGCACAAGTGATAGCTATTGGCAGACCAACTGCTGATACTTTAGCAGAATATTATCAGGGTAAAATTAATGTCCCCTCCGCTACCACTGAATCAGAGCTATTTAAAATGATAAAAGAATCAATTTAATAGTTGATATCCAGCTATTTAACCCCACTGAAATGAAGTATTAAGTTAAGAAAATACATTAGCTATTTCTTGCAAATTCTGATTACTTTGACTTGTGGCTTCGAATAACATTGAATACATATGCAAAAATCAATAATAAATAAGTCAGTAATATTTACTTTTGCGGCACAAACAACAGAAACAAACAAAACTTGAGCTATGGCTAAGAAGCAAAAAGAAAAACCAAAGGCGAGGGTATTGAAGCATCAGCAGAAACAAGCAATATCCACTTCATTCTGGAAACAACCCTCTATATGGGTACCGGGGTTAGTTGTTATGGTTTTAAGCTTTATATTTTTCAGCCCCTCCTTAAACAACCAATTTGTCAACTGGGATGATGATGTCAATATCCTTGAAAACAAAAATACAGCTCAACTGACAAGCGAAAATGTAAAGCGGATCTTCAGTATCGAAGATGGGCATGTCATCGGTAATTATAACCCACTGCCGATTCTGACATTTGCTATTGAAAGACATTATGTAGGATTGGATCCTTATTTATTCCATTTAAATAACTTGATTCTGCATCTTTTATGCATTTTCATGGTATACAGAATTGGCTTATTGCTTGGCTTAAATATGTATAGCGCCGTCCTTCTTGCTGCTTTATTTGGATTCCATCCCATGCGCGTAGAATCTGTAGCCTGGATCACTGAGAGAAAGGACGTGCTGTTTGGCCTCTTCTTTCTGGCATCATTATTTTACTATATCAAATATCAAACAGAAAAGAAGTCCATCTGGAATCTGAGTCTTGTCTTTGTATTTTTCATCCTCTCTTTATTTTCAAAAATTCAGGCAGTTACGCTTCCATTAACGATGTTAGCCGTAGATTATCTGTTGAAAAGACCATTGAAACTTAATCTTATCTGGGAGAAGATACCGTATTTCGCTTTGTCACTTACTTTCGGTTTGATTGGCGTGTATTCTTTGGCTCTCAATGAATCTCTTGATCAAACGCAGACTAACTATAACATTCTTCAAAGGCTTTGCATAGGAGCTTATTCTTATACTACATATTTATACAAAGTAGTCTTCCCTCATCCGATGGTTCCACTTTATCCTTATCCGAAAAACATTCCATGGTATATATATGCTTCGATGGCTCCTGCCCTTGCAGTATTATATGGCATGTACGTGGCTTATAAGAAGGACCTGAGAGTCATTGTGTTTGGCTGGGCAGTATTTACCTTCAATGTTATGTTCTTGCTGCAAATAGTCGGTGCAGGTCAGGGATTTATTGCAGACCGATTTACTTATATACCGTACTTAGGATTATTTTTTATTGCGGCATATTATTTCCAGCAATTTCTGATTAATAAACCTGCTTCCAAGACTGTGGCAATGATGGGTATGTCAGGTATTCTGCTGGTTTATGGAATTATAACCTGGAATCAAAACAAGATTTGGTTTAATGGGGAAACCCTTTGGACACATGTTTTGAAATATAATACAAATATCACCCTGCCATATGGTAATCGTGCCAACTTCAGAAGAGATAATAAAGATTTCGTTAGAGCACTGGAGGATTATAATGCGTCAATAGCTTTAGATCCAAATAAGGCTACCGTTTATAATAGCCGGGGGCGTATGTATTTTGACCAGCAGCAATTCGAGGCTGCTAAGGCTGATTATGACAAAGCAATCTCCCTGGATACTACAAAAGGAGAATTCTATACAAATCGTGCAGCAGCTCTTGCCAGTCTAAACAGATTTCAGGAAGCTCTGATGGATTCAAATAAAGGACTGGAATTGGATCCTGAATTTTCAAATGGATATATGAATCGGTTTTTAATTTTGCAGGCCTTGAATCAATTTGAAGAATCCCTTAAGGACCTTGAATGGTTGATTGCCCGTTCACCGGGAGAGGCTAATCTGCAATATGAAAAAGCAAGAGCACTGCGAATTCTGGGCAGGACACAGGAATCTATGCAATGGTACGACAAAGCTATTCAGCTCAATCCGAATCAGGGACTATTCTATGCAGAAAGAGGAAGAACGAATCTTGATCTGAATAACAAGGCGGCTGCAAAAGCAGATTTTGACAGAGCTACGCAGCTGGGTCAGCAGGTAGATCCGGCACTGATAGAGAGGGCCCGATAAAAACACATTATGCTCAGGAAATTATTGATCAGAAATTACGCAATCATTCAGGATCTGGAAATGGACCTGGAAGAGGGGCTGGTCATTATGACGGGTGAAACAGGTTCCGGAAAATCTATCCTACTGGGCGCTCTCAGCCTGATTATGGGTGACAGAGCTGACACAAAGGTGGTATTTGACCCGGCACTAAAGTGTTATGTAGAAGCTTGGTTTGATATTGAAAATTATGAATTAAAGGCTTTCTTCAAAGATGAAGATCTTGACTATGAGCCTTCGCTTTGCATTCGCAGGGAAATTACTCCACAAGGCAAATCAAGGGCTTTTATTAATGATACTCCAGTCAATCTAAATACCCTGCAAGTCCTTTGTGCTCAATTGATTGATCTGCATCAACAGTTTGATACACATCAGCTGAATCAGAAAAACTTTCAGATGCAGGTACTGGATGCAGTATCTCAGAGTCAAATTGTTTTGGACCAATATAAAGTCAGTTTCAAACAATATCAGAAAGCTTTTCATCATCTGGAATCATTGAAGACTCAGCAAGCCCAGGCAATCAGGGAAAGAGCCTTTATCCAGTTTCAGTTCGACGAACTGGAAGAGGCCAGGCTGAAAAAGGGCGAAAAATCAGGGTTAACTGAGGAGCTGAGAATTCTCTCTCATGCAGAAGATATTCAAAAAGTCGCTGCAGCAGGAACACAAATGATCAGCGAATCGGAAAGATCCATAGTGGATCAATTAGGTACCATTCAACATCAGATCAATGCACTTTCTCATGCATATCCGGAATTTCCATCATTGAGTGAGAGATTAAATGCAGTAACAATTGAATTGGATGATATTGCATCCGAGCTCTCAAAGATCTCAGAATCAGTAGAATACAATCCTGTACTTGCACAGGAACTTCAGGAGAGAATTGACATGCTCAACAGACTGGAACTGAAACATATGGTTCAGGATGCTGATGATTTAATTGAAATTCAAGAAAAAATGGAAGCTCAATTATCCATTTTTGAAGATATTGAGAATGCAATTGTCAACGCAGAGAAAGAACTTTCCCAAAAAGAATCTGCACTCAATAAACTGGCCACAGAACTAACTCAGAAAAGGAAGGCTGTCATTTCACCCATTGAAAAGAAAATTCAGGAAAGTCTGTCACTGCTAAATATGACTCAGGCTGAATTAAAAATTCAGTTGAATGCTTCAAATAAATATCTTGCCAGCGGTCGTGATGAGGTCGAATTTCTATTCTCCACAAATAAAGGCGGAAAGTTACTCCCGATAAAAGATATAGCTTCCGGTGGAGAATTATCCAGATTGGCTCTGAGTCTAAAATCATTGATTGCCAGGTCGGTTTCTTTGCCTACAATGATCTTTGATGAAATAGATACAGGAATTTCAGGTCAGGTTGCTTTGCAGATGGGTAAAATGCTTAAAGAACTTGCGAAAGGCCATCAGGTAATTGTAATCACGCATACCCCTCAGGTGGCATCTCAGGCCAAACAACACTTTGTGGTGTACAAGCAAATAGATAAAGACCGATCTTACACTAAAATAAAGCGGCTCGACGCTCAGGATAAAGTTCAGGCTATCGCTGTGATGTTGAGCACAGACCCTCCAACTGCAGCCGCAATGGAGAATGCAAAAGAATTGATTGATTTACCTTCATAAGCAAAAAACTATGTCACATCAACTATTGGCCGGAAAAAGAGGCATTATCTTCGGAGCATTGGACGAGCAAAGCATTGCCTGGAAAGTCGCAGAGAGATGCGTTGAAGCAGGAGCTTCCATTACCCTTACTAATGCCCCGGTTGCCATGAGAATGGGCAAAATTCAGGAATTGGGAGAAAAACTCAATGCTCAGATCATTCCCGCAGATGCTACGAGCCTTGAAGACCTGGAAAACCTTTTCACTCAATCTATAGAAATATTGGGTGGGAAAATAGATTTCGTCCTACATTCAATCGGAATGTCAGTCAATGTCCGCAAAGGAAAACCGTACACTGATCTCAACTATGAATGGATGCAAAAGACTATGGATATTTCAGCCATATCTTTTCACAAAGTCATGCAGACAGGGATGAAACTGGACGCTATTTCTGAATGGGGCTCTGTTATAGGCTTAACTTACATAGCAGCTCAACGTATTTTTCCGGATTATAGCGAAATGGCAGAAGCCAAGTCAATGCTGGAATCTATAGGACGTAGTTTCGGATATCATTATGGGATTGCAAAAAAAGTCAGAGTTAATACCATTTCCCAATCTCCAACTGTGACAACTGCAGGAAGCGGGATCAAAGGATTTTCAGACTTTTTCAGTTATGCCGATAAAATGTCGCCGCTTGGCAATGCTTCCGCAGATGCCTGTGCAGACTACTGTGTTGTGATGTTTTCGGACCTTACCAGAATGGTCACGATGCAAAATCTGTATCATGATGGCGGTTTCTCCAATATGGGCATGAGTCCGGCGTTATTGGAAGAGTAAATTAATATGACATTTATTGAGAAGCACTATATCAGAATATGTCAGCAGCGCAAATGGATTTCCTTTGCGCTGCTTTTCTATATATTATCATGTCAGCAGGTAGCCTTCGGACAGATTGACACTGTTCCGGGTAGAGTTCCGGCTCCGGGCTCTGCAGAAGACAGTAGTAGTACCAGGCGCGGAATCCTGTCTGATTTCGTGGATACTGACTCATTTCAAGTGCAGTATTATTATCCCGGTCGAGAAAAGGATATTAAATTATTTACAGATACAAGCCTTTACAGATATCAGCATTTTTATGATCCGGCTCGGCGCAGGACCTTAGACATGATTCATTTGGGTGTCCCAGGTACTCCATCCCGTCCTATTTGGTTCGAATCCAATTATATCAGAGGTAACCTTCCCGGAATCCAGGCTTACAGCAGAGAACACAAATCAGCACTAGATCTTCCATTTTATAAAGATTTGCCTTCCACCTTTTCGTCGCTCGCATTCCTGCGGGGAGCAGATCAGGATGATTATATATTTACAGCGCAATTTGCCCAGAATTTTGAGAATGATATTCAATTGTCTCTCGATTATACCAGAAATGCACAGGTTGGCGACTACAATCGGCAGAGACTTAAGAATACTCATTTCAATATTGGAATGAAGTTCATTCCATGGAAGTCAATTATAGAATCATACTTTATTTTTACCCTCAATTCTAATCTACAGGAAAACAATGGTGGAGTTTCAATTCCCGAATTTTTTCTTGATCCGGGATACGATGTAAGGATTGGAACTCCCATTTACCTGGACCAGGCACAGACCTATATTTTCAACAGGACATTTGCACTTCATAATGATATCAATACAGATAAATGGATTCCGGGGCTTAAAATGAAGTATCACATTTCACATTTTTCAGAGCGATATAAATTCTTTGATAAATCCGATCCGACTAAACTTGCTGCGTACTATACTGACTCACTCTTTTTGACGGAAACTCGTGGACTTAGATCCTCTTATACCTTTAGTACGCTGGAGCAAAAAGCCAGTGCAGTATGGGCCTCTCCTCCCATTGATTGGTTCAAAGTAGAGCAATTGCAGGCAGATCTTATTTATAGAAACTCCATATGGGATCAAGGCTTGGGAGGCACTTCATTCAATGAGTTGTATTTCAGAGCTTCTGGAAAATTGTCCTTCAGCAATGTCCTAAGTGGTGGTCTTATCTGGGAAACAGGGCTGGGAAGTGCAGCATTTAACAGTCAGCTAAGAGCAGATGTATTTTTTAAATGGGGAAAATACATCGCTTTAGAAGGAGTATATGAAAGGAACAGGAATCTACCCTCATTATTTGCAAGATCGCTATTACTAAGTTTTACAGAAGTGTACAACAATCAGGCTTTACCTGAACAAATCAGTAATTCCTGGGAAGCTACTTTGCAAATTCCATTTACCAGAAGCTCTGTCACTGCAAAATTGCTGAGTCTCAATAATGCATTGTATTTTAATCAGCAGTTTTTTCCACAGATTCTGGACAATAATGCTACTATTGCACAATTTGGTGTATCTCAGATAATTAATTTGTGGAGATTATATCTGGATGTAAGCGCCACCCTGCAGACAAGTTCAGCCCCGGAATTAGGGATTCCACCCATTTTTGGAAAGGCAAGTTTATATTATGAAGGTCCGATTTTCAATGATAAATCCACTTTCAGGATAGGTGCAGATGTCAGGTATATCAAAGGGTATAATGGTTTGGGTTTTGTGCCGGCACACAGTCAATTCTATTATTCAGGAACTGAAACGCTGGATGATTATTACGAAATAGATGCATTTATCTCCATGAGAGTCAAAGTCTTTAATGTCTCTGTCAGATATGAAAATCTTTTGAATGCTTTTACAGGAATTGTAGGATATCAGCACCTTAGGTATCCAATGCAGGATGAAGGATTGAGGATTGGGATACAATGGATTTTGTTGAATTGAGAACCTATTATAATTACTTTAAAATCAATTGCTGATGAAGTAACTGATCCATATTATCCAGAATTTGTAAAATGTACATTCCCCTTTCCATACCCGATACATCCAGCATAGAAATTCCAGCTGTCTGATTACTACCAAAAACTACACGCCCCAGCATATCGGTGATAACTATTTTACTTTCAATTGATTCATCTAAGCCTTTGACAAACAATTCATTTTGAAATGGATTTGGATAGAATGAAATCTGAGATTTCCTTTGTATTCTGACTTTTTGGACATTGGAGTAAAAGGTTGCGCCATCAGCATCTGTTAGCGACAACCGGTATAATGATCACCCGGTTCAGGATTAGATTCAACATGTTGAAGATTTCTGCTTATTAGAGTAGCTTCAAACGAAGCAATCTCATTCCATGCAGATCTGCTGCCATCTTCACTCATTTTTTGAAAAGAGACATTTATCAATGGTTTTTCAAATTCAATGGCAGCATTCAGATGTACCTGTGATAATTTCTCTACTGCTGAAAATTGATGAATGGAGACGTTTAGAGGAGCTTCAACAGTGAAGGTAGCCTGGTAATTAAATCCACCATTGCTATCATAAATGAAGTCATTTGGAAATACTTCATTAGTGGCTATTCCTACAAACACTTCAATAAGAGTTCTAATTTCCTCTCGGGTATATTTATTGGCACTATATTGACACTTAATTCAGTAGGGTTGCTACCATTGATATCAGTACCCCATTGCTGATTTCCAGGAACTCCTGCTACATTGTCAATTTGGAATGCATAATTTATTTGGCAGTGAAGACCTGATTAGGGCCCCTGGAATAATATTAAAAAAATAGCAACTCCTGCAATATCGGTCCCAATGTTCTATTATGTCTTGATTTTGACCACCTAGTCTTAAGTGTTTGACCTTGTAAAATTGAACCTAAGTTTGAACTCTTGATAACTCTAGGGTTTCCTGAACAGCATTCAGTCCCACAAACTCTGCATTAAACCATTATTATTTACATTAACGTAAGCAAAGAATCAAAGCCTCCGGCTCCAAATGCCATCAACTTGGTAAAAAGAATGCAAATAGAAAGGCATGTATAGCTTTCATACAAATCTCATTTTAATAATTATCAATCATGCCAATGAATCATTGGCAAGGATGTGCTGCATTAAAATAAGATTACACCCTTTTGTAGATTTGACAAATATAAATTAATTTAGTGTAATAAATACAAGAAGTCAACCTTAACAATTTTGCGCACAGTTTAAATCAGTACATAAAATGATGTTTATGAATACTTTGCGCAAAGCAATACTCATCGGCTGTGCCTTTTGCTACAGCTTTTCCCTGTTCTCTCAGGATTTTATGATGCAAGGCTGGTACTGGGATTATCCCAAGACGGGATGCAATAGCTATTCAGGACCCACTCATGCCGCTACCCTTTCAACCCAGGTTACAACTCTGGCCAATGGAGGTTTCACATATCTCTGGCTACCACCGGCATCCAAAGCCAGTTTTGGAGATTGCAGCAATGGTTATGATCCGAAAGATTTGTATGATCTCGGACAATTCTCCCAATCTAATCAATGCATTGAATGGAAGCGGTATACAACCGGTCGCTGATGTTGTATACAATCACAGAGATGGCGGATCATATGAAGACAATCCCGCTGCCAGAAATTACCATCAAAATTATCCAAATGGATGCGGTACAGCTACACCATACCCCGTAAATGGAAAAGCCAGATACAGATTACCTGTGAGTGGCACTTGCCCTAACGGGGTTTGTAATTACTATTTCAAATTCAGTTCTGCATCTGGTAATTCAGGATTTCATGGCAGAGATTATAAGCTATATTTCCAAACAAGTATTGTTGGTTATCAGAACTTGGCCGCTATTAATGAAGTAGAACCGAATGGTGGCGGAGGATGTGGCGGTGAACCAAATCAATTAGTCCCACTAGGAGTAGATATACTAGCAGAAATTGATGGTTCAGGATGCACTATTGATGAGTTTCAAATAAACCTTGCAGATGGCCAATTCAATCCTTCAGGTGATTTTATAGAATTGTATATCGAAGAAATTGGTGGAGGTGGAACAGGAATCGACATTCGTCCATTTGAATTATATACTAATGTACAGGGTGGAAATATCATCGGCCAACTCGCCATGCAGACCCGGACGGACTTCAGTGGTTTACCCAGCGGACAAGGAGGAATGAATTACCTAAATTTCAAACCCAATGGAATCAATGCTACCTGCATGACAGGAGATGAAGACTTTCCTTTCTTTTTCTTCGATGTGGAGACAAGATACCAAAATACAAGAGATACATATAATGCCTGGTCAAAATGGCTAATCCAGGACATGGGATTTGGAGGATTGAGAATGGATGCAGTCAAGCATTTTGAACCGCCATTCGTCGGACAATTATTGGACTACCTGGCAGGCCAGGGCACCTCTCCTTCTCTGGTTGTCGGTGAGTTTTTTGATGGTAGTCCAACACTTCTTAAGAACTGGGTGGATGCAGTAAATGCAAGTAAAACCAGTAATGATGTGCCTGTCAGAGTCTTTGACTTTGCCATGCGAAATGCATTGAAAGATGCTTGTGATGGATTTGGTGACAAAAGAACCCTATTCAATTCCGGTCTGGTAGATGCTGCAGGGATGAGCGGATTCAGTGTCGTAACTTTCATCAATAACCATGACTTCCGGAGTTTTGGGGCAGCCTGTGCAGAACGACCCTATGTTAGCATACGCCTATATTCTTACAAATAATAAGGTAGGCTTGCCCTGTGTATTTTATCCTGACTATTTTGGCGTCTCCTATCCTAATGCGCCCTAATGTAAATCTGCAGACGCAAATAGATGAACTGATTGACATTCACTCTTCCCATATTTTTTGAAGGAACTGTGGATTATCTTAACAGATTCAGTTCTCCTTATGGATACGCCTCCCCTAACAATACAGAAGACAATGCTGTTGTATATCAAATTAAAGGAGGCCCGGGGGGAAAGGATGTAATTGTTGCCATTAATTTTGGAGGAAACATATTTCAACTCAATCAACAGCTTAATACAGCAGGAATTAATGTCGGTGATGCCTTTACCAAAATAGCAGGAAATGCTACCACAATGCAGCCGGTTATAGAAGCAATGAGCCCAAATGGGATTCCGTTGTCTGTCTTCCTGGAATTACCTCCCCGATCTTATGCTGTTTTTCTTCATCAGGGACCTTTATCCCTGGATCTTACCGAACTGAAGGGAAATCTGGATGGCAAAGATGCACTTCTCAACTGGAAAATTGCTTCAGAGTCAAGCATTCAATCATTTGATATTCAGCGTTCTGCAAATGGAGTAAAATTTGAAGCAATCGGAACGATCCAGCTGAATAATGAGGGTAAACTTGATTTTAAATTCAGAGATACTCAGTTTCCGGGAGATGCATATTACCGGATCAAAGTTTCTGGACAGGATGGAGATGAAAAAATAAGCAATATCATTCATCTGAAAGATCCCGCCCATTATGAGGGATTCCGTGTTTCTCCCAATCCTTTCTCCGGGACAGCAGAAGGATTTAAGATACAAAACCTGCAGAATCAGGATGAATGGATACAGGATGCAACCTTAATAAGACATGATGGAGCATTAATATTCAGTGGATTGCAGGGAAGCGCCGAGGATTTAAGTGAGCAAATCCGGAGTATTTTGCAACAGCAAGCCGGAGCAATTTATATGTTAAGCCTGAGTACCAGGAAAGGGACGCAGCATGTTAAATTGCTTAAGTTGTAGGCAGTAGCCCCTTTGGATCCGGCTGTTCGCGTGAGCTGCCTGGAGGGAGCGACTGCAAGGAGCTGTCCATAAAAAAAAGACCGGAGTTTTTGATGTAAGCCTTGGGACGGAACCCCGGAAGGCAGCGACCCTGCAAGAAGTAAAGTCCCAAAATTAGTGGGATATAAAAGCAGGGGCACGCCCAAATGAATCTAAGCTTACTCTTCTTCAGTGCTTTTTAGCAAATCGTCCATCTCACGAATGATATCCTGTAATTCTTTTTGCAGAGCTTCCTTGTCGGCTTTGCTGAGATTGTCTTCGCTGTCTTTGTTTTCATCCAAATGCTTCTGCATTAATTCCTGCTTCGCCTCCAGTTCCTTAAGTTGCTTTAACTGAGCGGAATCTAATTTGTCAGCATTCTTTTTCATACCAGTGATGAAATTACCGACTTTATCCAGGGCTTCATCGTACTTTCCTGCATCAAATTTCTCCTTTTCAGACTTCAATACACCCCCAAGAGATTTACCAAGCGACTTGACCTGGGTAACAATGGCCTCAGATGTTTCTTTCTCTTCTTTATTGCCAAAGAAATAATTGTATCCGATCAGAATGATCAAAACGAAAATGAGAAGACGAATGAGCCATTTAAACATGATAGAAATTATGAATTATGAATTTTGAATTTTGAATTATGATTGAAAGAAGCTACAAGCGTCAAGCTTCAAGCAAACAGCCTGTGAGAGATATGAGTTATGAATTATGAATGATGAGTTGAACAGCCGATTTAGATATGAGATGTAAGATTTAAGATTAACAGCTGGTTAAAAGTGATGAGTGACATGGATATGCCTTTTCCCTTTTGCTTACTACCTTTCACTTTTCACATTTCACATTTCCACTTTCCACTTTCGACTTATCACTTACGCCTTACGCCTTATACCTTTCACCTTCAAATGTAAGACTTTTTCATCATATGATACAAAGGAAGGCCTGCAAATTATTTCATTAAGGAATCAGCGTATTGCGGTATAATTCCCGGAAAAATAAAGAGGACAGATTTTAATGTCCTGACTTTAACACATCTTAAGGATTCAGTGAATAGGAAATATTTATCTTACAGCCTGATATATTCAACTCCTGTATTTTTTCATCCATAACATCAGCTCTGCAATATGAACTGGAAACTCACACTTTTCCTTCTAATATTAAATTGCTCATTATTTGCCCAGATCAGAGGTCGGGTGACCGATGAAAACAATGAACCCCTCCCCTTTGCCTCCGTTTATTTGAAGAATACCACTATTGGTACAAGTGCCAATTCAAATGGTGAATTTTCATTGGCTGTCCCAAGGGGTAGTCATGAGGTTATATTTCAATATATGGGATATAAAGCGGCATCCAGAAATATTGTAAATACAGGTGCGGTTATTGAGTTAAATGTTGCTCTTGAGGAAGATTTGATATCTATCCAGGAAGTTCAGATAATAGCGAATGCTGAAGACCCGGCTTACGCAATCATCCGTAAGGCAATTGAGAAGCGGCCTTATTATCGCGATCTTGTTGATACATATACCTGCGATGTGTATATGAAAGGAATTGTGAGATTGAATGAAGTTCCTGAGCAATTCAGATCTGATTCTGTCACAACAGCTGCTGATGCCTTTCTCGATTCCACAGGCAGAGGGATATTGTATCTGAGTGAATCCGAGAGTGAGTACTTCTATAAGGATGGTGAACGAAAGGAAATAATGAAATCATCGAAGGTGAGTGGGAATGTCGCTGATTTCAGCTTTAACCGTTTTGGGGTCTTAAATTTTTATAACAACACCATTGATTTTACCAGACCCATCATCAATCCGATTGCTGATAATGCCCTCTCCTATTATCGTTACAAATTATTATCCGCTTCTTATGATGAAGCCGGCAGATTAGTGAATAAAATTGAAGTTATCCCCAGAAGAAATGAAGATGCAATTTTTGGTGGAATCATCTATATAAGTGAACCTGATTTCAGGATATACAATATCGACTTATTCCTTACTGCTGCAGCTGCAAAATTTGACCTGATCGATACGATTCATATCAAACAGCAATACATCCCTGTGGAATCTGATAAATGGATGATACTCAATCAAGCCTTGTATTTCAATGTCAGTATTTTTGGGATAAAAATCGGGGGTGAATTTGTGGCAATCACCAGCGAGTATAATCTGGAGCCGGAATTGAATGAAAATTTCTTCTCAAAAGAAGTCATGAAGATTCTTGATGGTGCCAATAAAAAAGATGATGAATACTGGGATGAGATGCGTCCTGTTCCGCTCACAATTGAAGAACAAAAGGATTATCAGCTTAAGGATTCCATATATGAAATTCGAAACAGTAAGCCTTACATGGATTCAATCGACAGGCTGAACAACAAATTTAAGTTTGCAAATATCACATCATACACTCACCGCAGAACTTATGAAGGAAAGAGAATCACAGTCGCATTGAATACTAATTTCAATGCAGTACAGGGCTGGGGAATTGGATTACTGGGATCTTACAGGAACAATTACAATCAATCAGAAGTTAAGAAATATGTCGAATGGAAAGGAGGATATACCTATGGCTGGGCGGATAAAGGTCAGCGGGGGTATCTGGAATGGAATAAGCAAACCAATGCCATCAACTATCAAACATGGACAGTACGGGCTGGAAATGAATTAATCGATATCAATCCGGAACATGCTTACCCTGAAGTCTACAATTCTCTTACTCTACTTTATGCCAAAGATGGAATGATTCGGTTCTATGACAATATGTATGCAAAAATAGGGTCTGCCAGAACTTTGAGTTATGGAGATGAAATTGCTGCTCAGGTTCAGGTAGCACGCAGGACTCAGGTTGAGAACAATTCAAGTTATTCTATTCGAAATAAAGAAAAAGTTTTCCCTGGCAATTTTCCCCCGGGCCTGGATTCTGAAGAAGTTATTCTGGGACAAAACAACATGGCTTCCATTCAACTGGACTATATATGGCACCCGGGCAGAAAGTACCTGAGCTATCCCAATCAAAGAACTTACATTGACGGTAACAGACCTACTATTACCTTGTCCTGGAAAAGTGGATTTGAATTGACAGGTGTACAAAGCTCATTTCATCAGATCAAACTGGACTTTCTGCAATCCAATGTAATAAGAAGTATTTATGGAAGTTTGGATCTGTTTGCGCGGGCAGGTCATTTCCTGCAAAGTCCACGCTATTTCTATGATTATCAACATTTCAATGGAGGACGGACTATTCTGATGTCCAGTCAAAATCAGCTTCGCGGATTTAAAATGTTACCGGTTTACAGCTATTCATCAGCAAAAAGCTTTGCTCAATTACATATGGAATGGAATGACAATAGTTATTTATTTGACAAAATACCTCTTATTAGAAAACTGGGATTAGGATTAGTAGCCGGAGGTTCACATCTCTGGACTGACGAGAATCAACATTACACTGAACTCAATATTGGTATAGATAAAATCGGATATTCAATATTCAGATTGATTCGAACTGATTTCGTTTGGTCATTTAAAAATGGTGTGTATGATAATTGGGGATGGAGGTTTTATATTAATATTGGTAGGTTGTAGGTAGTTGAAAAATTTGAAATGTGAAATGTGAAATGTGAAATGTAAAATGTAAAATGAATAGCCATTTACGAATTACGAATTACGATCCGCAGGTCGCGCAGTGAGGCACGAATAGCGAGGTTACGTTACACTTCACTCGCTATCTAAGGACCTCGCGATTACGATTAGAACAGCCGTTTTTTTATACAAAATTAGCATTGGAGTTGTAATATAGGGGCGAATTGCATTCGCCCAGTCCCTACCATTGGCCTTTAGCTTTTGGATAACAGCCGGGATGAACGTTTTCAACTCCCCTCTTTTCCCAAGAGAGGGGTCGGGGGTGAGTTTTGCCCCGTGAAGAGATAAGAGCCTCAGTTTAGAGTTGTAAATGAATGTCTGAGCTGGATGCTACCTGCCCGAATTATTTACAATTGTCATATATCATTTTTTTTATTATCATAGTCAATCCGTCCTGCATTCCCAATCTTATCATTAGATTTGAATTCGAAAAACTAATATTGCACTTTAACTGCAAAGCCATTTGCTTTTCTGCCTATGCCTTTAACCATTCTCTCAGCTTCCGCCGGATCTGGAAAAACTTATCGCTTAAGCCGCGAATTTGTAGCTTCATGTTTGCAACATGAAGATCCTTCCTATTCGGGGACCTTACTGGCCATGACATTTACCAATAAGGCTACAGCAGAAATGAAAGAAAGAATTCTGCATCTGCTGAAAAGCATCATGGACGGAGAAGCAAAGATTTATCAGGGTGATCCCTTGTTTCCTGTGTTTGAAAGTTTGGGGCCTGATCTTATAAAATCCAGAGCAGAAAATGTACTTAAATACCTGCTCAAGAATTACCACAACTTCAATGTCAGTACTTTAGATAGTTTTTTCCAGAGTATTATCAGACAATTTCAAAGAGAATTGAGTCTTGATAATCCATACAAAGTGGAACTCAATTATGATGAAGTGCTGAAAAACAGCATTGCTTACCTCCTCAATCAACTTGAGTCCGGAAGCCCGGAATTTATGTGGATGCTGGAGTGGATTTCCGATAATCTTCGGGACGGTAAAAACTGGGATGTCAGACAGGAGCTTGAACAATTGGGGAGAGAATTGCTTAAGGAAGAAGTTACAGAAAGTTGGAGTCCTATTGAAATTGAAACACTTGAAGACGCTTACCAGCATATGCGTGCTTTCATCGAAAGCATTGACAAACAATTCCGGGATAATCAGTCAGAGTTAAGAAAGGTGCTTCAATCAAATGAACTCAATGGAGATGATTTTCTATATGCCAAAGGCAGTTTTGTAAATACCTGGCTTTCAAAGAAAAACATTTTTGAGCTCAATGGAAAACGCTTTCTGGAAGAAGCCGATGATATTAATAAATGGTGCAAAAGCACTGCTCCGGGCAATGTCATACAAGCAATAGAAGGCTGCTTTGAGCCAATTTCTCTTCTTCGTGCAAAAATACTTGAGCTGCAAAATGAGCACCGTGCAAAATATAAATCTTACAAAGCTGTTCTCCGATACTTTCGCAATTATGTAGCCCTCAGATTTCTGCACAAGGCGCTTCAGGCCTATTGCAGAAAAAACGATATTCTATTGCTCTCTGAAGCCAACCGACTGGTTTCAAGAGTCATTTCCGGCTCTGATATGAGTTTGCTCTATGAAAAATCAGGGCAACAATATTTCAGGATACTTCAGTCAGTCAGTGGAATAATATCAGACCATTGATCGAAAATAGTCTTGCAGAAGATAAAGCTTCACTCTTAGTTGGCGATATAAAACAAGCAATTTATCGCTGGAGAAATGGTGACTGGAGATTGATGCATCATCAGGTGGAATCAGATATTTTTCAATTTGAAAGCATGATTCAAAGGGAATCACTGGACAAAAACTGGAGAAGTTCAGCCGCTATTGTGAATTTCAACAATAGTCTTTTTAGCAAAGCTGTCCCACAACTCAGTGAAGTGTTTCTGGCTGATGTGATACCCCACCCATTGATTGAAGCTATCAGTGAGATTTATATGGATGTGCATCAGAATATAACCAAATCAGAGTCAGATGATGGTTCAGTGGTAGTAACTGTGCTGCCTGCTGAAGCGGAGCAGGAAGAAGAAACTGATGAAAAATTTTACCTTGAAAAACAATGGCTCAATGAACAGCTTTATCAATTTTTTGAGCTCGGATTCAAGCCTTCAGATATTGCAGTACTGGTCAGAGGTCATTTTGAAGCAGCTCAAATAATGGTTTGGATGGATGAATGGGATATTTTGGATACACAGGAAGGACGCTTCAAAGCAGTTTCAGAGAAAGGCTATTTAATGAAAAATAATGATGCCATTCAATTCCTTGTGTATGCTTTAAGACATAGAATTGAGCCTGGACAGAGGGCAATCAGAGCTAACGTTCTGTACTTCTGGCAAAGATTACAGGGATTGAAGGAAGTGAGCAAACCATTCTGGAATCCGGAATCACCCCAGCAGCTTCCAAAAGAACTCAATATGATCAGGGATTCTCAATTAATGTCTTTATCACAGTGGATGAGCATGCTAATCCGGGAACTTGAATTACAACCGGATGAACCTGCGTTTTTGAGTGCTTTTCTTGATCTGGTGCGTGAATTTGAATTAAAGCAAGGAAATGAACCTTACGAATTTCCGGAGTGGTGGGCAAGCAGGGTAGAAAATACGGGTATTCCGTCCAATCAAAGCCTTGAAGCCATACAAGTAATGACTATTCATAAGTCCAAAGGACTTCAGTTTCCTGTAGTTATTCTGCCTTTTACGGGCGGAAAATTGGTTAATACCAGAAATACGGGTGAACTCATATATGTCACTCATGATGAAGATCCTGTTTTGAATATCCTGGGTAAAGTTCCGGTTTCAATGAGCAAATCTACTCTGGAAGAAAGCTGGTTTTTTGAAGACTGGAAACAGGAATATATTATGAAAGCCATTGACACACTGAATATGCTTTATGTGGCCACAACGAGGGCTGAGCAACATCTAAGAATTGCAGTCACAGAACAAAAACCAAATAGTAAAGGACTAATGGAGATGAAAACCATCGGTGATCTTCTGCAAAATTCCTGGCCGGACAATAGCCATTGCTCGGGTCAACAGGTGATTTATGGCAATCCTCTGGCATTACCCTGGAAAAGCAACAATACTGAGACATTTGAAACATTTGATGTTCCCAATTTATCCATTAGAAATTCCGGATTGAGAACCGGCGTGTGGTTGGATCGTGAACTGCCATCTGATCAGGGTGAAAGCCAGGACACAGCCAGGTCCAGAGGAATCATCATGCATGAAGCCCTTGCAAGAATGCAGGATGTTACAGAAATAGACAGAATTCTAATTGTTTTAAAAGAAGAAGGCATTCTTGCTGAAAGTCAATTCAAGTCTACCAGGCAACAGTTGCAGGATTTTCTATCACATCCTGAAATAATCAACTGGTTCCAGCCCACACAAACTTTTTATGCAGAACGGGAGATTATTGAAGTGGATGGAAAATCATATCGGCCGGATCGCGTCCTGGTTTTTGCTGATAAGACAGTCCTGATTGATTTTAAAACCGGAATGCCACATGCAAAATATCAAAAGCAATTGAAGCAATATGTGACCCTTCTGGACAAAATGGGGCTGCCACCGGTTGAAGCATACCTGGCCTACATTTCTCCTGTCCACATTGAAAAACTGATGCTATGAGACCTTCATTTCTGGAGATAGTAGCACAAGAAATTTATAAAAAACACTCAGGCAGGCTAGAGCATGTTTTGATGCTTTTCCCTTCAAGAAGGAATGTTTTGTTTTTTCGAAAATCTCTTGCAGCACATGCCGGACAGCCAATTTGGGCGCCTCAGATGCACACTCTTGACTCATGGATTCATTCACGGAACAAGACAGTTATACCGGATGAGCTTTCCGTAGTAATCAGATTGCATGCCTGCTGGGAATCCCTTGAAGAGCCAATTCCATTTGAATCCTTTTATGGTCTGGGACAAGTCATATTGCAGGATTTTGACAGACTGGACAAGGCTCTGGTGAATATGAAAGCATTTTTCAGACAATTGTCTGCAATTCCTGCCTGGACTGAAGAATCTTTTATAGAGATGGAACCTGAGTTGGAAGCACTCGCAAAAGCCATTCAGAATAATGAATTGAGTATTCCCATGCAGACAATCTGGAAGCATCTGGGTTCTTTGTATGAAGCATTCAAGTTAGACCTGGAATCTGATTCATGTGGAACTGGCGGTATGGCAAATCGCCTTGCATTTCAGAATTTCAATCCTGCCTATGCTGAAGCTTATGAAGCTGTATATGCAATTGGTTTCTATCAGCTCAGTCAGACTGAGAAAGGCATTTTACAAAAAATAGATCAGGTAAAATATTACTGGAGTATTCCGGATGAAACCTTAAGCAATACCCTGGACTGGACACACCCGGAAGCTGTGTGGATGGCTGGATTGGCAGATAAATCTACAATGATTTCAATGGTGGCCTCCCATAAGCAATTATTCATTGGATCTTCCTCCGGCAACCAGAATCAATTGCAGGCAATTGCAAAAATTCTGGAGAATCACAGTGAAGAGGACCTGGAGAAAACAGGCATTTTACTCCCGGATCAGGGATTGTTGCTTCCGCTTTTACAGTCGCTTCCGGAAAGCATAAAGCATATCAATGTTTCTATGGGTTTATCAGTTTTGGATACAACTGTTTATTCCTTTATGCAAAGATTTGTTTCAATATTGGATAGCTGGCAGCAAAATCAATACGTGAGCACATTGGCCTGCATACATTTCTTCGAGCATCCCCTATTTCGTCCTTTCATTCAACAAATTCCGGAATCCTTCAGAATAATTGAAACTGATTTATACTGGGATTACAACAATCAATGGAAAAATTTACCGGAACCATGGAGAGAATTACTGGCTCCCTGTGAGAATGCTTCTGATTTATTAAAGCGATGTATGCGGATTTTAGAATTTGTCTACGAGCAAGCTGAAGATGATCTGGATCGGGCGGGTATTTATTTTCTATATACAGCCCTCAGAAAATTGGAAAAAGTCCTGGAACAGAGCAATGATGGATGGAGTCCTGAGTTTTTTAGTCAAATGCTAAGAAGAATTTTTCAACATAGCAGAATTATGCTTCAGGGTGAACCCTTGAAGGGATTGCAGGTGCTTGGAAACTTTGAAATGGCAAATTTGCAATTTGATCATCTTATTGTATTACAAACTAATGAAGGAATGCTGCCTTCTGTTGGGTATCAAAGTATCATACCTCACAGTTTGGCCAGATATTTTAAACTTCCGGATATTACATATCAGACGGGTATTCAGGAGCACTTGTTTTATTCTCATATCAGCAAAGCGGGGAAAGTACATCTGCTATATAATACAGAATCAACCGGAGTAGGAAGCGCTCAGCCTTCCAGATGGCTGCAGAGATTGTTACTGGATTTGCATCCTGAAAGCTGGATAAAAGAAAAACGGGCTATCCATCTCAACGGTGGTATGAGAGATTCTGTACTGATTCAGATCGAAGATTCTGACTATGTTAAAAGTAAAATCAGCGAGTGGATGCAAAGGCGGGTAAGCATCACAGGCATTAGCAGCTGGTTGAGATGCCGGCTTCAATTCTTCCTCCAGTATGCCATGCGGTATGACGAGAAAAATGCAGATTCTGAAGATATGGATGCCGGAGCATTTGGTAATATTGTCCATCTGGTCATGGAAAAATTGTATGAACCTTATATAGGAAAGGAAATCAACTCGGAAGCTTTAAAAGAAATCAGAGCTTCAGCTAAAGATATGGTCATCCGGCAATACATGAGCTATTTCAAAATTCCTTCTATCATGTTGCGCAAAGGTGCTCACTTAATGTTTAAGGAAACTGCTATAAAAGCCATTCATAGATTGCTCGATCTGGATGAAGGCAAAATACCTTTCACTATAAGGCAGACTGAAGAGGATTTGAAATACAATCTGTCATGGAATGAGATCTCTCTGGCATTCTTCGGCAAAGTGGACAGAGTAGAGCATACTGAAACCGGGATAAGGATTATTGACTATAAAACAGGCTCGTACACCGAGAAAGATCTGAATCCTCCTTATGAGCATTACTGGAAGCGGGATGGAAAATCAAAGAAAGAAGCTTTACAGACCATTTACTACACCTGGCTATTCCATAAATCAAACCCTGAGATTCCTGTCCCTGAAGCACATCTATATTTTTCAAGACAACAACGTGCGGATGACAGGACTTTGGTTACTCCACAGAACATTGAGTCTGTGGGGAAAGAAACCTTAAAGATGTTTGAAGAAGATTTAATGAAAGAATTGAGTGAAATGCTAAATCCATATTTGATAATTGACCAGACAGAGAATGTCCGCAACTGTGTTCACTGCCCTTTTAGAGATATTTGTGCCCGGTAAATTCAGAATCAATCCCCTATAAAGAAAAAAGAGGACTAACGATTTAGTCCTCATTCATTTCCAATGAAATGTACAGTAGCAAAAAGGGATTTTTCTAAAACGGCATCCTGCAAACATTTGCCTGATTTCCAGAATGCCAACAACATTTATCCGAATGTTATCGTGTAAATTTATATGTATGAATTGCAGCATACAATAGCAAAAGTGTAAATGCGTAGTTATTACGGCATTTCGGGTAATTCTACGCAGAAAGAGTTAGGGAAAAATAGGTATTTCTACGTGTGGATATAAACAACAGGTTGTGTAAGACTTCAAGGGCTTGTAGAAATTTCAAAAAATTATCATTAACCTTTTTTGCTCTTCGTACCGTATTAATAGATCTGAATTTTACACTAGTGTAATGTATTCAAATACCTCACCGCATTCCTCTTAGCTATCGCCTCAAAGGCATCTGCAGACAATGCTGCTTCAACATTTGTAGTGATCTCCTTTTCACTTTTATGGTTGCGGACTACGTAAAAATCGGTGCCGAATAAAACTTTTTTACCTAGTTGAGGGTGGGCAATCGTAGACTTAAGCAGTGGATAGATAGCAGGATTCTGGTCAATATAGCTAATATCTGCATACACATTTTCATATTGAATCATCATGCTTGAAATAATGCTGTACCAATCCAGCCAGGGCCAGAGTGAGGATATTCTGCTAAGAGAGAGATCTATACTTTCGTTGAGTTTGACAAAATCAATTCCTGTTTCAGGATCAGAAATGACCTTATTTGAAAATTGATCTCTGTCTCTATCAAGAAATTTTTGCCATTGATCATCTCCACCATAATGTGCCATGCAGATTTTTAATTCTGATAAATCTCTTCTCAATGGAGTTTCAGGATTCGTATAGCCGAATAGGTCCTTCACCTTCTCTCCTGCTCCCGCCACTAACCTTCTGAGCAATCGCTCCTCCAGCAAACAGAGATAATTTAGTGGATGAGTAAAGTTCAAACTAAAATCGATGTTTTTAAATTCACTCAATTCCAGTGGCTTACCGGGTTCTGTTTCAAACACCGGATGCGTATTCCATGCCTTTTCTTTTTTACCGCGATAGTAGATCGTCCCGGCAATACAATGCGTCATAATCGGAATTCCTTTGTCCGCCGCATACTTCCAGAGAGGAAGTAATCTTTCATCAAAAGGATAATATCCTAAAGCCGGATATATCTTGATACCGCTGAATTCCTTTTCCTCCAGATATTCTCTCATGAAGCAGTCCTGCAAAGTCACCCTATTTCCCCCGGCATTCCACCGGAAAAATGGTTTTCCACCTGCAGATTCCCGTCTGGGATCCACTGCAACAAATGGGAAAACCTCAGGATGCTTTAATTTAATATCATACAGATTACTCATTTGAGCAACCAAATCTCCCTCAGGCTTCAAGTCTCCCGCACCCATAAATTCCATATCCATGGGTAAGATCACAAAACCTGTCCCGGGAGCATATTGACTTTTCAGTTTATAATAAATGTCACAAGCATGAAGGTAGTAAGCATATCTTCCTATGTTGAGATATCGCCTTAGAAAAGTAAAAGTGGATTTGTCAGGAATCGAAATGTATAAAGCGCCCAGCCTTTTGATCAGTCCCCAGATAATTTTTCGTCCGGATGCAATAAAGATGAAAACAAATAAAACGACCCAGAATTTGATATTTTCCTTCTCCGGAATCCATAAAAATCCATTCCTAATCAACCAAACGATTCCCTGATGAATGCCATTTTCAGTACCAAATATGAACTTGTTTACAGCATCGGTTACATAAATAATGGCATGATAGCTTATCAGGATATTGAATAAGGATCTGGCTACATTCAGAATTGGAAAATTACCAAATAAATCTCTGTAACTATGAAATAGCTTCAGAAGCCATTGGTGCCATTTTTGGTATTGCCAGTTTGCAGGACTTTTTTTACTAAGAAACCACCAGCGACAAACTTTCAGTAATAAACGCGTATTGAAGATCAAATACAAAGGCCATGACATAAATGTTTTAGCTAAATAAGGAGGTACATTATCTCCTATGAAGACGTGAGTATGGCAATTTATTCTGTTAAAATCTTCAGGATTGCTGCGCATAAGTTAATATGTTGCTGGTTACTGGTTGCTGGTTGCTGGTTGCTGGTTGCTGGTTGAACAGTCGTAAGGGTTTTTGGCTTTCCTTCCTCTTCACTTGTTTCTTAATGCCGTTGCCTGAGAATGAGTGAAATGGCTGTTCTCTTTTGCCTTTGCCTCCTCTTCCTTCTCTCCCTTCCTTTTGAACCTATTTTGCTCGCTTAATAAAGTAAAATAGGACACCTACAACTACAACATGCATGATGTTCAGAGCCATGGCATACGTCAGTGGTACATTATCAATCATCAAAAAGGGATTCGTGAATGAAACAAGCAGGATTACAATTGCAATTATGGTAAAGATTCTGTATCCCCTTTGTGTGTACTTATCTAATAAATAATAGACAAAGGCTCCGACGATGGATGTCACAAAACTTGTAATTACTACCGGTAGCACGCTCATATACTGATCAGGCATTATCAGGACATCATCCCTAATAATATCCATACCATGAAAAAGATAAAACAATGCCGCATTGACAATTCCGGAAACAATTCCGGCAAAGGCACCGGCTTGAATCGATCCTGAGAGAGAAACTTTTGTTGTCATATGATATGAAGTTAAATGGACAATTTTGTTTCTTAAAGATATCCATTTTATCTAAATTTCATAATGGCTCACTTAGTTACTGCATTCAAAAATTAACTTTAAGTCAAATGAAGATAATTCTCAGGCATGCGACTATCAATGACCAGGAAATTCTGGAATACTGGGATAAGCATCAACATAATATGGAGTCTGATCCAAATGCCGTGTATTTCATCGGTCGAAAAGAATGGGAAACTCATTTGAAATTGTAAAAGTTTTGTTGAAATTTGAGGCCTTTAAAACTCAAATCTCCATGGCAAAATCTCAAAA
This sequence comes from Saprospiraceae bacterium, assembly GCA_016706365.1. Lineage (GTDB taxonomy): Bacteria > Bacteroidota > Bacteroidia > Chitinophagales > Saprospiraceae > SLDF01. The sequence goes on along the minus strand of JADJJU010000006.1, from coordinate 208,777 downwards.
ACTCAGTCCTCAACAGGAAGTCGATGCTTTCTTCATTCAATTAAATCATCCGCTGAAGGATGCATTACAACTTATCAGAAAACTGATTCTTGAAGCTGACCCTGAGGTTGCTGAGCACATCAAATGGAATTCGCCATCCTTTTACTACTCAGGTGAAATGAAAGCCTTCGATCCAAAGGAATATAAGAGAGATATTGTAGTCAGCAACCTCCATAAAAATGATTCCATTTTATTGATCTTTCCTACAGGGAATGTCATCGACGAAGGCTCTGGTTTGCTGGGAGGAAACTTTAAAGATACCCGCAAATCAATAACTTTTTCTTCCATAGATGAAGTACAGAACAGATCAGAGGATTTGCAAAATATCATTAGGAATTGGTTGTCAAAGGTTGAAAAAGATTGATGAGTGTGAGTGGATTGTAATAGGTGAAGGGTATGGGTGAGATTGATGGGATTGGTGTGTGAGTTAGGGGTCGGGTGTTTGAGTTCGGGAAGATTGATAGGATTGTTAGGAAAAGATTGAAAAAAATAATGAAAGAAGTTAAAGCAAACATTGATGATTATATATCCGGGTTTCCATCGGAAGTTCAGGATAAACTTCAGCAAATAAGGACCTGTATATCAAAAGCTGCACCGGAGGCTACTGAAACCATTAATTACGGAATCCCAACATTTACATTGCAGGGAAATCTTGTTCATTTTGCAGGATTTAAAAACCATATCGGCTTCTACCCTGCTCCCAGTGGAATTCTAGCATTCAAAGAAGAACTTAAAAAGTTTGAATCTTCGAAAGGTGCGGTTAAGTTTCCGCTTGATCAAGCCAATACCTTTGGATTTAATTGAAAGAATTGTAAGCTTCCGGGTAAAAGAAAATATAGAAATTGCCATCCTTAAAAAGCAGAAGAGAAAATGTAAAAACGGGCATACATTTTATAAAAGCAGTGACTGTCCTACATGTCCTGTTTGTGAATCAGAAAGTAAGCCTCAGGACGATTTTCTTTCTGCATTTGTCGCTCCGGCCAGAAGAGCATTACAAAGCGCAGGAATAGCCACTGCCCGGCAGCTTTCAGAGCACACTCAAAAGTCAATTATGGCGCTGCACGGTATGGGTCCAGGATCTTTACCTGCTTTGAAAAAAGCCTTAGAAGCAGCTGGTTTAAAATTTAAAGAAATCTGATATGCATTATTTTAAATTCATTCTTACAATCCCTTTTCTTCTATCCACACTCTGCGGCCACACCCAGGAAACTGATCCCTGGACAAAGTACATGATGCCTGCTGAAATCCACAAAAGTCTCGAGAAATATGTTGGGGATTTTGAAATGGATATAACTATGTGGATACAGGAAGGCGCTGATCCTGTTGTGATTAAGGTTAAGTCAACAAATAAAATGATTTTAGGAGGACGATTTCTTGAAATGACCCAAATGGGTGATATGATGGGTATGGCTTATCAGGCTATCTCCACAATGGGATTCAATAATACTGATAAAAATTTTAATCTTACAACAATTACGAATATGGGAACCGGAACATTATATGTCACTGGTCCTCATGATCCGCTCACAAATACTGCAGAATTGAGAGGTATTCTAAGTAATCCTTTGAATGAGCAAATGATAGAAGTTCGGCAGGTCTTTCACTTTTTAAATGAAGACCAAATGATGATCGAAAATTTTGACAAAGAAGAAGGATCAGAGGAGAGAAAAACAATCGAATATAAATTCACCCGGATTAAAAAATAAATTTGTCGCATTCTGCACCTGAGTTTGTCGCTTTGACCCAATTCTTTATCACATTTATAACCTAAGTTTGTTTTATCAAATTAACCATGGTAGTGCAGATTGAAGTTTATTCCACAAATATCACCACAAGGAAGGATGCAATGCGGATTCTGAAGGCTTTCAGGCTAGAATTTCCAGCTGCCTCCCTCTTTTTTGACCTTGAAGATTGCGATAAAATCATGAGAGTAGTAGGTTCAATAGACATCATCCCTATGATACCGGATTGGCTAAAAACATTTGGCTTTGATTGTTCCATCCTGCCTGATTAGAACCAATTTCTATAACTGATCGCAACACACCTGGCTCGGGCTCACAGCTTCTTAGCAGATCATGTCACAAATACTTATCAAACTGCATCTTAAAACTAATGGAAGACCTTTTCCATATCATTTCATCTATTTATACATGCATTCTATCTTAAATTATTTTTCACAAACACTTAATGCATACATATTTGACCCACATAAAACACACCTTGAATGAAAACATTATACCCCAAATTGATTAAACTCAGTTTTGTATTGAGTCTGTTTTTCTTATCCATTAGCCTGCAGGCACAGACAGAAAACATTACTGGAAAAGTACTTGAAGAGGAAGGAGTTCCTCTCCCCTATGCTACTGTTTCTTTATTCCAGGCTGGAACAAAAACCCTTAGTAAAGCTGAATTCAGCAAAGAAGATGGTGGTTTTGAAGTAGCCGGAGTTGCGTCCGGTGAATATTTTATTGAAATCACTTATTTGGGAATGAAAGCCTGGCAGTCCCCGCCTTTTTCGGTTAATGGTAAGCCTGTAATTTTGGAACCAGTGATCATGGAACAGGAAGAAAATATGATGGAAGCAGTAATTATCACCGGAGAAAGACCCATTGTGGAAGTAAAGCCCGACAGAACTGTATTTAATGTCCAGGGTACTATCAACGCTGCTGGTGATAATGGATTGCAGTTGCTGCGTAAAGCCCCGGGACTTGTTCTTGACAATAATGACAATATCATTATGATGGGCAGATCAGGTGTTCTGATATATGTGGATGGCAAGCAATTGCGTTTATCCGGGGATGATTTATCGAATTATCTTCAAAATTTAAGTTCTGAACAGATTGACCGAATTGATATCATAACCAATCCGGGCTCTAAATATGATGCACAGGGAAATGCCGGAATCATTGATATTCGTCTTAAAAAAGATAAGAATTTAGGCTACAACGGCTCAGTATCCACCAGTCTCAGTCAGGGAATTTATGCTCAGGGCAATATAAATGCTAATGGAAATTACCGTAATAAAAAGGTAAATATTTTCGGAGGAGCAGGTGGAGGAATCGGAAATCCCTGGAGTAGAATGGAATTTGTTAATTATCAGAATGGCTTGATTTTGAATGAAATGCACAATCAACCCGGACATTATGAAAATGTAAACTTCCGGGTTGGTACTGATTGGTTTGTAAATTCTAAAAGCACACTTGGATTGATAGTTAGTGGAAATAGCAATAATTTCAATATGAATGGTAATGCGACCAACAGTATTTCTAATCAAGCTACTCCGAACATTGTCGATAGTATCCTGATCGCAAACAATGAAATGTTATCAAATCGCACTCAATTTACTTATAACCTCAACTATGCGCAAACGTTGTCGAAAGGAAGCTTGAATATCGACCTGGATTATGGATCATTTGGAAGAACTTCAGAAATGGATCAACCAAACAGATATTTCAGTGGCGATGGCAGTATTCTTTTGACAGAGATTTTGAGTTTTATCTCAACACCTTCAAATATTGACATTGCATCTGCAAAAGTTGATTTTGAATATACAATTCTTGAAGGACAGTTCAGTGCCGGGGCAAAGTATACGAATGTAATCACTGACAATACATTTCTATTTTATGATGTAGTTGCTGCTGAACGAATTCGAAATAACAGACGATCCAATTTATTTAATTACACTGAAGCTGTGTCAGCAGCATATGTTAACTATGCCAGAGCCATAAATGATAAATTGCGATTCAGTGCAGGCCTTAGATTAGAGCATACAGACGCTGTTGGTGATTTAAATGCATTTTTGCCAGAACTGAATGAAGAACCGGTTATTTTCAATTATTTTAATTGGTTTCCTTCAGCAGGTTTGACATATCAGGCTTCAAAAGATCATACTTATGGACTAAACTATTCCAGAAGAATCAACCGGCCTGATTACAAAGTCCTGAATCCATTCCGCGAACAAGCCAGTGAATTGGCATTTAGCAAAGGAAATCCATTCCTGCAGCCTGAAATAGCAGACAATGCAGAAATCAATTATACTTACAAATACACATATAATTTGAAGGTGGCATATAGTCATACAGGTAATAAAATTGCCAGGTTGATAAGTCCGGATGAAGACGATCCCAGAGCAGGATTTATCACCTGGGAGAACCTTGCCACCCAGGAAGTTTACAGCGCAAATCTCTCATTCCCGGTAAGTCCTGCAAAATGGTTTAGTACTTACTTCAATCTGAATGCCTCCTATATTAAGAACAGAGCCGAATATGAAAATGGTTCGACTATTAATATCAATGCATTTACATATAATATCTTCCTTCAAAACACATTCACAATTCCGGGAGACTGGAAACTTGAATTATCAGGATTCTATAATGGACCCGGGGTTTGGGAAGGCGTAATGTTAACTGATCCAATTTATGCAGTCAATGTTGGGATTCAGAAAAGATTTTTGGATAAACTCAATGTCAGATTGAATTGCAGTGATATATTCTTCACTAATCAATGGTCCGGCACCATGAATTTCAATGGTCTGGTCGGAGACATGAATGGCGGTTGGGACAGCCGCCGTATCAACCTGAGCATCAGCTATGACTTTGGCAATCAAAATGTCAAAGCCCGCAAACGTCAGACCGGCCTTGAAGCAGAATCAAAAAGAGTGACGGATTAAATAGAAGGTGAAAGAACATTTTAAAATAGGGGCGAATGTGAATTCGTCCCTATTTTGTTAATAAAACGTGAGTTCTATGAGCAATTTCAAATCAAAATCATGAAAAAAATTGCCACAGCGTGGCAAAATCTTTGTAATCCTGGATGCAATTCAGGGTAAAGAAATCAGAAAACATAGTTTTGGCGTGAATTTTGCCTCTTTAGAGCAAAATTCATGACAAAACCAGAAGTCACAGAATCCGTCGAACTCACGTTAATAAAATACACGGTCCTTAAAATTGGAGTTTTTTTAACCTTTCAGTAATTCTAAAAATTCCAGCTTCTTCCTTCTCGAAACTTCAACCATCTGACCATGTCCCAGATCCACAAACCCACCCTCACCTTTGATATATTTTTTAATAAATTTTAGGTTGATAAGGTGAGAATGATGACACCTGAAGAAAATCTCTTCGGGAAGTAGTTCTTCATATTCTTTCAGTGTTCTTGAAGAGACTAATTTCGTGTCATTATTAAAATAAATGACAGTATAGTTACTGCTAGCCTCCAAAATGGACGATAGTATTCAAATCAAAAACAAGATTCCTCAGAAGAGGGAATAGCTATCTTTTGTAGAGTCGGCAGTACATGGAGGTTGTGTTTAATGTTCTGTATGCGTTCATTACTGATTGGCAGATCAGGAGAAAGTTGTATTTTTTCAACTGCATTGATGAGTTCATCCTTATCTATTGGTTTTAACAAGTAATCACAGGCATTCAACTTGATGGCTTTAATGGCATATTTATCATAGGCAGTTGTAAAAATGATTTTGAAATCTATTTTTTCAAATTTCTCCAGCATATCAATTCCGCTCAATATTGGCATTTCGATATCCAAAAATATGAGATCCGGCTTTAAGTGATTTATTTTTTCGAATCCTTCCAAACCATTTTTTGCTGAGCCCAAAATCTCGATATTTTCGCAATATTGCTGCAGAGACCACGTAAGTGTCGTGATACAATGTTGTTCATCATCTATTATAAGTACTTTCATCTCATTAATAATTTAGAGGTATTCAATCCTTTGATCCAGGAAATCATCTAACAAAGCAGACATTTTTCCTCTTTGAATCACTCGATTTTAAGCAAAATAATTACTCTTGTGCCCTGCACTTTTCCCGTTGAATCGAGGATATCAGAAATTTCAACTGTATTGGAAAAATGATGATCTTTGATACGATTATAGGTGATTTGCATTCCATATGAATTGGATTTAACATTTTTCTTTGATTTTAATTCGCCCGCTTTCTGCCTCCCTACTCCATTATCTTCAATGGCGAAGCACAATTGATCTATCTCTTGCGTAATTATTAATGAAATGAATCCTTTCTTTTGCTGATGCATGAGACCATGCCAAATAGAGTTTTCAATATATGGTTGCAAGATCAGCGGGGGAACTTCAATCTGATCCGTGTCAATGTGCTCTGCTATGGTAATTTGAAAATCAAAGGACTGATCAAATCTGTTTTTCTCCATCATGACATATAGATTGAGTGCCTCAAGTTCTTTTGTCAAAGAAATCATATCACTTTTTGAGTGGTCAAGAATCATCCGTATCAATCTGGAGAACTTAGTCAAATAATCACTAGCGAGATGAGTTTGATTTTCTACAATAAAACCATTGATACTATTGAGTGCATTAAAGATAAAATGTGGATTCATTTGAGAACGCAGTTTTTGCATTTCGAGAAGAACCATTCTGTGTTCGTATTCTGCTTTTAGTTTGCTTTTTTCATTTTCAGAAGCTAATCTCCACTTATAGAAAAGGTAAAACAATGATAAAAGTGCCAGAGCAATCATAAATTTAAACCACCAGGATTGATACAAAAATGGTTGAATGGTAATGTATAAGGTTACGATTCCTGTCTCTTCACCTGAAAAATTACTAATACCTTTCATCAAAATATTATACTTGCCATGAGACAGATTGGGAATAAATATTTTACCATCTTTAGTTGCGGTCCAGTGATCTGAATCAGAAAATTTGAATTGATAGTCATGACTTTGTTGCAATCTATAATCAGGAACAGCAAACTCTATTTGTAAAGCTGCACGACCGGCAGGTAAATTTAAATGATAATTACCCTGATTATAAGTTGGAATTTTAAATTCATTATTAACAGTGATTCTGGAAACAATTACACGGGTCGAGTTCAGTTGTGCAGATAAAATTTTGGGATTAAGTTTGTACACTACATCTTTTACCTCCCAGATAAACTAATCCATCGTGACTCACATGAATGTATGAATCATCAAAGCCTGCAATAACGCCCGACTCAATGTTCAATTTTAACATTCGTTCCTTTTTCTGATCCCATGACCAGTAGCCTTTTCATTGGAGAACCAGACATTGTTTGATGAGTCAACAGCAACCCGATATGATGTACCCATTTCAGCATATTGATCAAACTCAGAGATAATTTGATTCTTTTTCATATTATAACTCAAAATGCCTTTACTGGTACTCAACCAAAGTAAATTGTTTTGATCTTCGGCCATTCCAAATATGTATAGATTATTTAATACAAGATGGTCAACTAGACTGAACTTATCCAATTGATCGTCATAATAATATAGTCCTTGATTAGTGGATGCTATGATAAAATTTTGGCTAGTTTTAATCAAATAATTAATCCCAAAATTACTGGAAGGTTTAGGTAACTCATATTTAGTTATAAATGCATTTGTCTTCGGATTAAAAACATAAATCCCTTTACTAAAAGATCTGATGAACCAGGTACTGTCATTGACAGGAACAATAGAACGCAGTTTTACATTTGCCCGCTCAGGTGTAAATATTTGTTTGCGCTCATGTGTATTATTGTCGATCAGGAACATACCTAAATCATTTGTGCAATACATTGTATTCCCAACTAAATTGAAATCGTAACCTTCCTCTATTTGGTTGATTTGATAGATATCCTTTACATTGAAAGATCCAAATTCCTTTATTAAATTCCAGTTTTTATCATATTTAAAAATGCCTTGATAATATCTTTTATTGAGCCAAAAATGCTCTTTCGTTTCATGGATTGTATATACATTGGCGGTCGGATATTTAGGATTATTTTTAGTTGTAACAATAGGTATAGATTCAATTATACCCTGTAAATGACTGACAATCAATGCGCCTTGTCCCTTTACACCCAGCCATAAATTACCATTCCTATCAATGAAAACACTATTTACATTAGTCTTGAGATCATAGAATTTATAATTCAGTGATATTCGATCTAACAGAATTATCCCATTCTCTTTGTCTGTGGATACCCTGGCGACTAAGTATTCCCTATTTCCGATTTTCCATTCAATAGCTGTACCTGTAATTGCACTTGAATGTTCTGGTTTTAATACTTGTCGAAGACTGTCAGCCTTTTGATCTAATTGCAGTAGACCACCACCCCATGTACATACCCAACCACAATTATTCTTATCGAAGTATATATCAAGAATGGAGTTTCGGTTTGGAGTCTGATAGTACTTAATTTCTTTTCGTTGGGCTGAAATTTTGTGGACTCTTATTGCAGAGCCCAGATAAAGAGTATTCTCCCTGTCTGATATAGCACAATTAAATTGATCTATCTTGTCCGAATTTATCCAATAGGTTTCAAATGGTATCTTTATCCGGGTGATTGCTGTATCCTCTATTGTAAAAATTCCGGCATCAGAAGCAAATAAAATCCCTTTCCTGAAGTGTGCCAGTTTATTTATGGTCTGAAACTGGCGGTAAAATGTTGTTTTGAAGTTATTTAATGAGATTTTAGTCAGCCCCACCCGATCACTGATCCAAAGATTGTTGAAGCTATCTTTTACCATTGTAGAAATTCCATTCTGATTAAGTTCTATTCCGTCTCCTTTGTCACGATAGTAATTAGTAAATTTATTGCCATCATAGCTATTAAGTCCATTTGCTGTGCCAAGCCACATCTGGCCATCGTCACCCTGAGTGATATAATTAACTGTATTGTCCGAAAGACCATCTTTAGTATTCAGGGTTCTGAAGGTAAGATTAGGGAAAACAGACTGTGAATATGAAGTTCCGGAATATAAAATAAATAGTACCAGAGTCATCAGGTATTTACCGGACTTGTTCCTGGACTTTAAGTAAAATACAATCTGGTTAATCACCTTTACTACTTTATTATGAATATCCAATCATCCTATATAAACCATTATATTTAATATTGAATGTAAATAATTAAAACTGCTTTGACAAAAAACCTACTGTAATGGGCAATATTTTGATGTTGATTATTGAAATAGTTAGTATTATAGTTTTCAGGTTTTAATGAATATAATTTGCTCTGTAAGTAACCGCTTTTTTCTAGATTCCAACTTCATTGATAGTGTTCATACCGGACAACAAAAGCTATCAATCCAATAAAGAGAGCTTCATTTATGTAATGTACAGCCTAATTTAGATCATTGTTCAGCATATCTCAATAAAGTGTAATCACTACACGTCGGGTTGCATCGGGCAGTTCATGCGATTTCACCTTCAGCAAATACATCCCGCTTGGGAATGCAGTCAAATCAATTCGTTCCACCGTCGTTTGCACTTCCTTTATTTCAATAAAGTGAAGCAACTGCCCTGTAAGACTATAGACCTCCAGCCGTACTTCTCTTCCAACATACTGCCACAAATCCACATTTAACTCCCCACTTGTAGGATTCGGGTACGCATCGAAACTAGCAGCTCGCTGCTGGTAGCTCGCAACTTCCTCTTTATCTACAAGTAGCGGTATAATGCTCCCCGAAAAGCTTACATTGGCAAATGTGGCAGCTACTATACTCGTTTGCTGATAATTGGTCACTACCATACCCATCTGAATACAGGTATTCATTGGAATGTTCTGTGCACCAGCGAAGTACCATGTTAATCCGTTGGGAGATAAATACATGCTGAACTGGTTGCCTGCCCGCACCAAGCGCAGCCAATATCGATCCTGACTTGGAATCTGCTGCATCAGCGCAGTGCCATCGGTAGTTATGCGGAACTCGCGCCGGCTAAGGTTGCTAAGGTTGGTCATCAACTGTGCTTTCTTAGCCCCGGCAGCAGAGCTCTCGCGCATGGTTAGTCCGGCCCAACCGAGTGCTGTGCCGCTAATGCTGGCCACTTGTGCTGTAATGCTGCCGTCACCGCAGAGCATGCGTTGGCCGAATGCCATCTGATCAGAAGTGAAGCTAGGCCCGTAGAAGCAGTTCGTACTCGTAGCGGTCCACACTTCTGTAACCGAATTGTAAGCAATGCTGCTGCCATTGGAGCAATTCACCCCGTTAGGGTTTTGGATCCAGCCACAGGGCAAGCCGGCAACGGTAATGCTGCTGGTACAGGTGGCTGCATTGCCGTTTATATCAGTAACGGTGGCGATGACGGATACAATTTGGCCGAGCTGAGAGCAAGTGATGGCTGTTGGGAAAAGTGTAATGCTTTGTATCCCGCAATCGTCGGTAGCCGTTACCAAGGTGTTCGGATCTAACGAAATGCTGTTCTGGCCGTTGAAGGTCAGGGTTTGATTGGAGCAGGAGGCCATAGGCGGGGTGTTGTCAATGCTGACTGTAAAATAGCAGGTCGCAGCATTGCCTGCAAGGTCGGTTGCTTTGTATCCAACCGTATATACAACTCCCGGAATCAGCGCATTCACACCGCTGACTGGGCCTGCTACTTGTACTAAAGAAACCTGCCCACAATTGTCAGTAGCAGTTGGAACCGGCCATGGATCGGTGGGGCTGCATACCGTAAGATTCCCTGAGCAATTGTTCAATACCGGCGGCTCGGTTTCTAAGCTTACAGTAAAAACACAATCGGTACTTTGGTTAGCAAATCGATCATAAAATCTATATCTAACCGTGTAAACAACTTCTGGTACCAGCATATCCACTCCGTTAACAGGGCCGGCCAATTGAATATAATAAGTATATCCGCAATCGTCAGTTGCCATTGGGAGCGGCCAAGGTTCGGAGGGGTCGCACACCGTTAAATTCCCGGGGCAATAAGTCAATACAGGCGGTTGGTCATCTAATCTTACGAAAAATGAGCATAATGAATAATTTCCAGATGGATCTGTTGCTTTGTAGGTCACCATATAAGTGACTCCACCAGGTGTCAGATAAGTTACTCCACTTATGGGCCCTGCAATCTGTACGACAGTAACCTGACCGCTATTATATGTAGCGGAGGGGGTGGGCCAGGTACTTATAAAAAGTCAGTGAAGTTCTGTTGAGAAATATAATTACACAGTATAGTAGTACCGCCAGTGCAGGCAAACTCAGGCGGCGTAACGTCCATCTGTTTTTCTGACAAATTATTAAGTTTAGAGGAAGCGCTCAGGTTTGTGTGTATAATAAGCAATCCGGCCAGGAGCAGAATTGAGTACAATAAATTTTTCATAGTATTGAGTTATTGTTTGTAATTAAACTTTCTCTGATATTTCTTTAATCTGACAGTAATTCACTGATAAATAAAGAATTGATAAATAATGAACAACTTTTATTTAACTCATTTGGAAGTATTTGTTACTGATGTTTAATCACAAATCTTCCCCATGCGCTCTTTACTTGATTTTCAAATATTGAATCAAATCTCGCCTAAAGAAATGATTAGGGTAAATGTGAATGATTACTTGGAAAGTATGAATGAGTAGTCGGCAGGCATTGGTCAGTAATTGATTTACTTTAATTCAGAGTAACACGAATCTGACTCCCTGATATGAAATGTAATGTTCGACTGTATGTCTGAGAGAAGGGCATGGCAACAAGCCTATAAGTTACAGCCCTGAAGCGAAGTTGTATAAATAAGCGTCTTTAAATAATCTCAAAGAAGGAGAGAATGCTCTCTTCACAGAGCCTCTGAACCTAATCACTTGATAACGTTAGACGAATATTTAATTACGATCTTTAACATGATATAAGTGAATCATGTGTGTTCTATTCGTAAACTGACTTTAAATTGTAACGCTCTGTTCAATTGGCTGTTACATTCACTAATTCACCAATTCACCATTTCTCCCAGGCTGTTTACTTGAGCTTGAGGATTGAGGCTTGCAGCTTTCCCCGGCTGTTCAACTCATCACTCATCATTCAAAATTCATAATTCAAAATTTATAGCTCCCTCAGATCTTCATCTGCTTCCATTTTCCTCCCCTCACATATAGCGTCGTCATAACAATCACAATGAGCCAATAAAATATTTCTCCGGTCCAGCCGATAGTGAATCCAAGATCTGCCACTGAAATCACAAAATGAATATAAATCACATATCCTATTATTCCAATAATCTGTATCCAAAGTCCTGTCCAGGTATCTCCTGTGCCCACCAAACCATTATAATAAATCGCTCCCACACATGCTAAAACAAGAATTATAAGAATAATTCTCAATACAGGAACGGCATCCCGCATAATATCTAATGAAGCAGCGGGACTCAAGATTTCAATTGTCCAACTCGGAAAGGCAAGAAATGGAGCAGCAAGTATCATAGTAGTTCCCACACATAGAATTGCAGTGCGTTTGATTACAGTTTTAACTGAATCCTGATGGTTTTGACCTATAAAAAGCTTACAATCGTATTGATTCCTGATGAATAGCCCCAAAGTGGGATGGAAAAGAATAAGTATAATATCCGTCCAAAATTAGTGATTGCCAATGCTTTCTCTCCTAATTTTTCAATGTAAGCGAAGAATACAAACCAGCTACCAAGGCCAATAATAGACTGAATCACAACAGGTAATCCGATTTTTGCTATTTGCCTGATTTGCTCAAAATCAATTTTTAGCTTGACTTTTATATTCCAGTCTTTTCGCATCGGATCCATTCTCACATAAAGAAAAAACAATGAATGTACTTCTTGCAACTCCAGTGTATAATGCGATATACGACAGCCCAAAGTAACTAAAGAATATTCCCCAGTTTCTGTATTCCAGATATTCCAAACATTTGGTAAGAATCAAAGGATTATTGATAAACAGCCCCAGGAAGTACTCGGCCCCAAATGTTAGACCCAAAAATAATACAACAGCAATAGCACCCTGAAAGATCATCATATTGGTCAAAGCAGTACCAATGGCGGCCAGATTACCCTCACCATTTCTTCTGGCAATCAGAATTTGTCCTCCTTTTGAGAATCCGTATCCAATAGCAGAAATGATCAGATAAAAGACACTGACAATCCCAATGGCTGCAAAATCTGTCTCGTCATGATAAAATAGAAAAATACTGTCACTGAGAGCAACACCATTTTGCACAGCACTCCCCAGCATGATCGGCAGGGAAATTCTAAATATTTTCCAATATGAAAATGATTTATTCAAGTCCATTTTTGTATGAAAATCTGTGAATGCGTAGTAACAGAATTAAGTTCAACCGTGCTAAATTACATAGTTTATCTTAAGTAGGATGGCATAAATTCTTCAGCTCCTGAAGTCAATCTCTTGACTAAACAAGTGTATCAATTCTAATTTTGCTATAATTGTTTAATCCGATTTCATAAATCATAGAAAATCAGGATATAGCAAATACTTTTTTCTGGTCTTACTGAATGATTCCAGTCCGGGTTTCCATGTTGCTCTAATTTTTTCTGCTGATTCTCCATTTAATATTTGTTTCCTCAACTGATCCGTTCCGGCAAGTTTATCAAAGAAATTGTTTTTCAGAAAAAATATAGGTTCATCTTTAAGCAGGCTTCGATATTCAATCAAATATTCTAATCTTATTCCTGGCTTGATAAACAATTTATCAGGGGAGATATTGCTAAAGTCATCACCAAAACACAGCTTTCCTTTAAGGGGAGGATCAGATGCTCCGGGATTAGGCTGTGGTGTGAATGAATAAGATTTGCCCTTCACACCCGGATGCCCAATTATTTGAAATTGCTTATCTGTCCCTCTTCCCATACTGACAACAGTCCCTTCAAAGAGACAGAGACTTGGGTAAAGTAGAATAGACCTGTGATTGGGAAGGTTTGGGGATGGTTTTACCGGCAAGGCATACATTGTCTTATGATCATAACCACTGCAAGTCACCCAGTCCAGTGAAAGATCCTTTGCAGCATTGATCCATCCCTCGCCTTTTATCATCTGGGCATATTCAGCAATGGTCATTCCATGAACAATTGGAATAGGATGCATTCCTACAAATGACTTATATGCGGTATCGAGAACAGGCCCATCTATAAAATGTCCATTCGGATTGGGTCTGTCCAGAACTAACAATGGAATTCGCTGTTCAGCGCAAGCTTCCATCACATAGTGAAGAGTGGATATATAAGTATAAAACCTCGCTCCCACATCCTGTATGTCATACATCACATAATCAATTCCTTCCAGGTCAGCAGGTATAGGCTTTTTCTTGCTCCCATACAGTGAAATGATGGGAATTCCCGTCTTACTATCTTTTCCATCTTTGATGCTTGCTCCTGCATCAGCTTCTCCCCTGAACCCATGCTCCGGTGCGAAAATCACTTTCACATTGATATTATTTTCTAACAAAATATCCAGCAAATGTTTGTCTCGACTGATGGCCGAATGGTTGACAATGAGTCCTACAGTTTTATTTTTCAATAAGGGCAGATATTGATCTGATCTGTCCGCTCCTGTTAGAATTGGCTCTTTTTCAAATTCAGTTTCAACAGGTTTTTCTGTTGGATACTGAGAAGTATTTTGACACATAAAAGTCAAAAACATGCTTAATAAATATATATTTAAAACTTTCATTTGCATATTTGTCTGTGATTTAAGCCGATTATGAAACATACTTTTGCCATTATTGATATCGAGACAACCGGAGGTAGCGCCAGAATGGACAAAATTACTGAAATCGGAATAGTCCTGCATGATGGACATCAAATAATTAAAACATTCAGTACGCTTATCAACCCGGAACGGTCAATTCCTCCTTTCATTACAGGAATAACGGGAATTACTGACAGTATGGTGGCAGGAGCTCCCAAATTTTATGAAATAGCAAAAGAAGTTATAGAATGGACGGAGAGCTCAATATTCGTTGCACACAATGCCCGCTTTGATTATGGCTTTATAGCTGAAGAATTCAGGCAGTTAGGATATCTTTTCTCGAAGAAAACACTTTGTACCGTCCAGATGTCCAGAAGAGCCTTTCCCGGCTTAAAATCATATTCGCTGGGAAATCTTGTCAAACATTTTGGAATTAAACTGGATAATCACCACAGAGCACTCGACGATGCAAGAGCTACTTCAGAAATCTTCGAGAAAATAGTCAAAAGTGATTATTACACAAGGGTAAACCCTATTCTGTCCAAAAGCAGTATGACTGAACAAAAACTACCTGCTCATATTGATGCAAAAATCCTGGACGCTATACCCGATTGTTGTGGAGTTTATTACTTTTTGGATGAAGCAGGTGACTTTATCTATATTGGAAAGAGTAATCAGCTTCGCAGAAGGGTTTACGAGCATTTTAGTGATAATACAGAGCGATCAGCGAAGCTTGCTCATGCAGTTAATAAAATCGAATATACTGTCACCGGTAACGAGTTAGCAGCTTTGTTGTTAGAATCCGCTGAAATTAAACAGTATAATCCTTCCTTCAATAAAGCACAACGCAGGAAGGAATTCAAATTTGCAATTTGTCAAAATGGAACTTTTGATAATCCTGAAATGCCGGTAGTCTCATCTCTTCTCAAAGTAAAGGAAAATCAAGAGCTGCTCAAAGTTTTCAGCACACAGGATGCAGCAAAGAAATATCTGGAATTTATACAGCGCGAATGCGGATTATGTGCCTGCGTGCGAAATCAACTCAATCAAAATTCTTGCATTCATCTCAGGCTTGGAACCTGTAAAGCACAGGAAGAACTCCCGGATGTACAGGACTTAATAACTCAAATGGTTACTTTATTGCGCCGGGGATTTGAAAAGGATGGAATTTTAGTGGGTCCCGGAAGAGATACGGAAGAGCAATTTGTAGCTGTGATTCAAAAGAAACAGTTTTTGGGAATGGGATATATATCTAAGGACTTAGGATTTAATAATGAAACCGAATTACTGGATCATATCAGAATCTATGCTCACCATCCAGAAATTCCCGCTATTGTTAGAAACTATTTGAAAGACCACCACGATGTTAAATTTGTAACAATGGGATAAAACTACTTATGTTTTAATCTTTGCAACTTCTCCAGGATCAAATGCTATTAATTTATTGATCATTCCATTGAATACAAAATAGTGAAAAGGCAGAACTGCATACCAATATAGCCTTCCCCATAAACCCAAAGGCCTGAATGTCGCAGTTTGTCTGAGAAAAATATCCTGACGCTTGCGGATGATCTTAAATTCCAGCCAAGCTTCACCGGGTAATTTCATTTCAGCAAATAGAAGCAATCTTTTATTAACTTTATCTGCTGCCAATACTCTCCAGAAATCCAATGCATCCCCAGGTGCAATTTCAGAATGATGAGTCCTTCCTCTTCTCAAGCCTACACCACCGTTCAATTTGTCCACATACCCACGTAGTTTCCAAAGAAAATTGGCATAATACCAGCCCCTTTGTCCGCCAATGCTCCATACATTTTGAAGGGTCTTATCTGAATCAGTGATTTTTCTCCATTTAACATCCTTATATATTCCGAATTTTGGCACTTCCATCCTTTGAAAAATATCAGTTCCAATATTGGAAGCACTAAATGCGTCTTTCCAACTGCTGATAATCATATTTTGCTCAATTTTCTGAAATGCCAGCCTGACTGATTCCTGATAAGAGATCAGGTCTATTCCCAATTCATTGGCCAATTCATTTGGACGGCCTATTATATCAATCTTCATGCTATTAACCAGATTAACTGCCAATCGATATGAAGTGGCAGTTATAAAATATAACCAATAGGAAGACAAGCGGGGTGTCATAATTGGTACTGTAATAATTAGGCGCTTTAATCCCCGTACTTTGGCAAACTTCAGCAACATTTGCTTGTAAGTCAAAATATCCGGACCCATGATGTCAAATGTCTTACCGTAGTATTTATCTTTCCCCATCACTCCGGTCAAAAACTCTAACACATTGCGTACCGCTATCGGCTGAGATCTCGTCATCAGCCACTTAGGTGCTATCATTACAGGTAATTTCTCGACCAAATCCCTTATAATTTCAAAGGAAGCACTTCCTGATCCTACAATAATACCAGCTCTCAGTACAGTTAATGAGATGTGAGATTCCGCGAGTAACATCTCAACTTGCTTGCGTGATTCCAAATGTTTTGAGAGTTCTTCCTGATTTGCAATTCCACTTAAATAAATGATTTGCTTACACTTAGTGGGCTCTAATAATCTTAGAAAATTCCTCGCAATAATACTTTCTGTCACACCAAAATCACCCTTGTCTGACATGGTATGCACAAGAAAATAGGCAACATCTATTTCAACCGGGAAATTGGAAATATCTGAAGGCTCTAATAAATCTATCTCAATTAATTTAACCCCCGGTTCATTTTGGTATTCACCAAGTCTGGATAAATTTCTGACGCAGCAATACAAATCATGACCCTGCTTCAGAAGAATAGGGATCAATCGTTGACCTATGTAGCCATTAGCTCCAGTGATAAGAATATTCATAAAGAGTATTATTCTAGTCTAACAGGTGAAGACAAAGTAAGTTTGGCAAATAGAGTGCAAGAGAAATACCCCGAATAATTAAGTTTACTCAAATGACATTCATTAGTACTTACCAAAACATAAGTTGAGGAAAAATGAAATGATCACCCTGAAGTAATTAGCTTCCTCATTTCTTCATTAAGTCGGGCAGCTTCAGATCCTGCAGCTTTGCAAAGGAATCATCCTTTGCGGCATAGATGATTCCCCGGAAGAATTTATTAAGAGCCCAACGCTTTGATTAGCACCTTGTTGATAGGTTTCCTTCAAATCTCCTCCCTGAGAACCTACCCAGGAACTAGTAAGAAATGATCCGGAATTATTGAACGAATTCTCTGAATATATTCAGATCTTGTGGCTCCTACAACAAACATCAATTGATCTGATCCTCCCCATTTTGATACAGTTTCTATTACTTCTTCAAATAAATAGCGACTATTCGGCTCTACTTTACGCATTTGGAAATCTTCAAATCCGGGATTGGATGTTAAGCCAAGAACTATAGTCCATTTGTCTTTATACTCCAGAAATGGTTCGATAGAATCTCTCTTCCCATGTAAGGAGCGATCGTAATTGCATCGAAACCCAAATCATTGAAAAATGTCTTAGCATACTGATCTGCAGTATTGCCAATATCTCCTCTTTTTGCATCTGCAATCTTTAGATGATCTGGTCCAATGTACTCAACTGTAGATTTTAAAATATCCCAGCCTTCAGAGCCCATAGATTCATAGAAGGCAAGATTAGGTTTGTAAGCCACACAGTAGGCTCTCGTAGCATCGATTATTTGCTTATTAAATTCCAGTACCGGCTGTGAAAAATCATGCAGGTGTGCAGGAATTTTTGAAGCATCAGTATCAAGTCCTACACAAAGAAAAGACTGCTTTGCTCTGATATGGGTTATGAGATGTTGTAATTGATTCAAAATAAACAAATTATGTTATATCACCTCTAGTAAACAACGAATTGATTCTTGACTACAGAATTTCCTCTGTAAAATATTTCCACTGTATAAATATCGGGTTTCCATACTCCGGGCTCGTCTGCACCCCAGCTCCAGGTATACATGGATGAACTCCATCCGGCTTCAGCAAAATTATCGTATTGAGCTCTGCCAAACTCAGATCCATCACTATGTCTGTATATTACCAGGAAATTTACGGGGGTTCTTTTCTTGAGTTCGGAATGATTTAAATTCAATTCCCAATTAATATACCTGGCAGTAGAAGCGGGAAATGAATCAGCATAAACGCGGTTCGCTTTATGAGGAATCACAGGACCAGATTCGAAAAAAGTTAAAACTGGAGAATAGAAGGAAAAACTTTCAGCGATATCTGCAACTTGTATCTGCTCCACTTCATCTTTAGACTTGTCTTGAAAAAAGCCTGTTTGTCTCAAAATATACATTAGTATGAGGCCGCCAATTACTGTAGCCAGAATTCCGCCTATCAAAGATTTTGCGACATGAAGCGCCATATTTATAAACCATTGATTGCTTCTACATGAATGATCTCAGGGACTCTGTTACGGATTACTTCTTTAATCCCTGCCTGCATGGTCATAGCTGACATATTACAATTTTCGCATGTTCCTATCCATTTCAACCTTAGAACCAGTCCGGAAGTAATTTCTACAATTTGCACATTTCCTCCATCCACAGCAAGATGAGGTCGGATCTCATTCAATGCATCCTCTACCCGATCCTTAAGTGTCAATTGTTCTGTTATTTCCACGCTTTATTACTGATTATTCGCTCAAAATTACTCAAAATACTTCAATCCACACGTACTTTCTCGGTTCCCGGTAATGATTCATGCCGCATTTGTATCGCAAGGCTTGCTTTTTTCGCTATTTCCACAAATATTTCGGACATTAAAGAATCACTATTCAAGACTACAGGCTTTCCATTATCTGAGCCCGATCTCATTTCCATCATCAGCGGGACTTGTCCCAGTAAGACTGAATCGCTTGCCAGAGCCAGCTTTTTACCTCCACCCTCTCCAAAAATGGGGTATTTTTTATCCGGAGCATCATCAGGAATAAACCAGGACATATTCTCTACCACTCCTATGATGGGTACATTTATCTGAGGCAACATAAACATGTTCATTGCTTTTACGGCATCCACAAGAGCTACTTCTTGCGGCGTTGTAACCAAAATCGCACCAGTTAGGGCAACAGTCTGCACCAAAGTCAACTGGATATCTCCGGTTCCCGGCGGTAAATCAACAATCAAATAGTCAAGCTCAGGCCAGATCACATCATTAAAAAACTGCTTAATAATGCCTGCAAGTCTTGGGCCTCTGAGAACAACAGCCTGCTCCGGCTCAACAATAAAACCAATACTCATGACAGGCATCCCATATGCTTCCAGCGGCAACAACTTTGGTGTGCCGTGGACATCTTTCATTTTTGGTCTTTGTCCCTGCAACCCAAGCATAGTTGGTATCGAAGGTCCATAAAGATCTGCGTCAATCAAACCCACCCTGGCCCCCATAGATTTCAATGCAAGTGCAAGATTTACGGACACACTGGATTTACCAACACCTCCTTTTCCGGATGCAACAGCAATGATGTTTCTTATCTGTGGTACTGTATCATCATTGGCCTGTATCCCGCTGTTTTGCTGGATAAAGTGAAGGTTCACATCAGCATTCGGAAACCTGGCTTGAATCACCTTTGTACAGGATTCAAGCAAGGAGGTTCTGACTTCAGAAGAAAGCTGATTACCTGCCAGAGAAATATTAATTATATTTCCTTCAATAGCAATATTTTGAATCATTTTTCTTGAAGTAATACTTAGCCCGGTCTGCGGGTCTGTGACTTGGCCCAGAATCTGTTCTATCTCTAATTTTTCCATCAATGCATATTAATTTGAATGACAAAAGTACTAACAAATACAAGCTAAAAAGTTTAGAGGAAAAAAGAATTAAAATCTTCTTCCGGCTTTTCAGCCTGAGGTTAGAAACAGGCAACCAGAAGAGGCTGTTTTGACTGTTTACTTACTCCTTATTACTTACGCCTTACGACTAGTAACTTCTTCCCGGCTGTTCACTAGCTGCTTGAGGCTTGAAGCTTGCAGCTACTTTGCTGCTGTTGATGCATACGGCTTTTGCCAGAAGCAAGCAGCTAGAAGCCAGATGCCGCTGTTCCTACACACACTCACACCCACACCCACACCCACACCCTTTTTTATTTATATTTCATAAAAACTTAATACAACTATTTTGTTTACCTTTGCCGAAGGTACTTTTATGAGAGTTTACACAGACATATCCACACTTCCTGCTTTTAAAGCACCGGTCATTACAATTGGGTCATTCGATGGTCTCCACAGAGGTCACCAGGCTATTCTTAATCAGGTAAAGACCCTGGCAAAAGAATCCGGAGGCGAGAGTGTAATCATAACTTTTGACCCCCATCCCAGACAAGTTATTTACCCAAAAGCAGGCGATCTGAGCCTAATCACTACTCTGGAAGAAAAGATTTGGTTGATGGAACAATTTGAGGTTGACAATCTCGTCGTGGTTCCTTTTACTGTGGAATTCGCACAGCTTTCAGCTGATGAATACATTGAGAAATTTCTTATTGAAAAATTTCGTCCCAAATACATTGTAATAGGCTACGACCACAGGTTCGGCCTCAACAGACAGGGTGACATCCACTTTCTAAAATGGTACAGCCATAAAGCCAACTATGAAGTAATAGAATTGGATGAACAAGTAGTTGATAATATTACTATCAGCTCCAGTAAAATCAGAAAAGCTCTTGAGAAATCAGATCTTAGAACTGCAACTGGTTTGCTCAACCATCCATTTCTATTGATGGGCAAAGTCATGAAAGGCAATCGACTGGGAACCAGCATCGGCTATCCTACTGCCAATATCTCCTTCCAAAATAAAATCAAACTCATACCTCCTGATGGAATTTATGCAGTCTATGTTCACTATAATTCAATAATCTATAAAGGAGTATTGTACATAGGAGTAAAGCCCACTGTGACTGCAGACAATAAGAGAGTGATAGAAGTCCATATAATTGATTTCGCTCAGGATATTTATGATGAAGATGTAATTATTGAGTTCATAGAATTTATCAGAGCGGATATGAAATTTGATTCAATTGAAGCAATGCGTTCTCAAATCGCATTGGACAAAGAAGCAGCATTGGAAGTTCTCGGTAAAATTGGAAATACATTTCAATCAAAAAGTGAAACCATCCTGTGAGTATTGCTATCGTAATACTAAATTACAATGGTAAACCCTTCTTAGAGAAATACCTGCCGGGCATTATTGAGTTTCAACCGGCGAACAGTAAAATTTACATTGCAGATAATGCCAGTACTGATGATTCAGTTAGGTATATTCAATCGGAGTATCCGGATCTTATGGTTTTGCATGCCGAAATTAATACCGGATTTGCGGGAGGTTATCAATGGGCTCTGAGGCTAATAAATGAAGAATTTTATATCATTCTAAATTCAGATGTTCAGGTTCAGGATGATTGGATCACTCCGATTGTAACTTATATGCAGTCCAATCTGCATATTGCAGCATGTCAACCCAAAATTTTGTCTCTAAAAGAGCCTATGATGCTGGAGCATGCAGGAGCGGCAGGCGGTTGGATAGATTTACTCGGTTACCCCTTCTGCAAAGGACGTATTTTCGGGACAGTGGAAAAGGACCTGGGACAGTATGATCAGATAGCTCCTATTTTCTGGGCGAGTGGAGCAGCTATGGTTATAAGATCTGCTGATTATTGGGCAGCAGGAGGATTTGATACAGATTTTTTTGCTCATATGGAGGAGATTGATCTTTGTTACCGCCTTCAGAAAATGGGAAAGGACATCATGAGCTTTCCCGCTTCCAAAGTATATCATCTCGGTGGAGGTACGCTTCAATACGGCTCTCCACAAAAGACATTTCTCAATTTCAGAAACGGCCTCTTTTTACTATTGAAAAACAAATCCATTATAAGCCTGATTTTCCTGATCCCGATTAGGATGGTTCTCGATGGAATTGCTGCATTACTTTTCCTTTCAGAAGGTAAAAGTGATCATTTTAAAGCTGTGTTCAAAGCTCATATATCGTTTTACGGAATGTTCGGCATTATGTATCGAAAGAGAAAAGAAGTGGCTGCCATCACTGACAAAAAGCACCTGTTGAAAGGTATATTTAAAGGAAGCATTGTTTTCAATTACTATATCAAAGGCAACAGGCACTTCTATCTTCTGGGCACCGGTAAAAAAATGATCTGACTCTAAATTTTCCAAATTATGGCAAAGAAAAATTCACCTGAAATAATTTATCAGTCAGAACATATCCTCGCGATCAACAAGAAAGCAGGGGTCTTGAGTATTCCTGACAGATTCGATAAGACAAAAGAAAACCTCGTAGACCTGCTGCGTCCTGAATTTCCGGGATTATTGCCGGTGCATCGTCTGGACAAGGAAACTTCCGGCGTTCTATTATTTGCCCTGAATCCTGAAAGCCATAAATATCTCAGCAACGCCTTTGAAAAAGGTAAAGTTGAAAAATATTACCTCGCAATCGTCGAAGGAAATCCCGTCACGGACTCAGGCCATATTCGCGCATCTATTGGCGTTGACAAAGCGCATTTGGGAAAAATGAAAATTGATGGAAAAGGCAAAGTATCCCACACCAGCTGGGAGGTACTCGAGCGATTCAAAGGATTCAGCCTGCTAAAAGTGCAGATTCACACAGGTCGCACGCATCAGATCCGGGTTCATATGTTATATATAGGCCACCCATTAGCCGTAGATAGTTTGTATGGCAAACGGGAATCAATCAGCATTGCAGACATCAAGCCGCACGCAAAAGTTAATCCCAATGATACACAACCAGGTGTATTGATTCAGCGCTGCACCTTACACGCTGAACAATTGAGCTTCACTGATCCGGGCGGTAAGACCATTACACTCCAGGCTCCACTTCCCAAGGATATGAACGCCCTTCTGAATCAGCTGAGAAAAGCTAAATAGTAAAATCGTTTGGGCATCCCCGCGAGGCAGATTTATTCCATTGCATTCCATAAAATCAGCTCGCGGTCGCGCTCTACGCTTTACTCCTTCCGCTAATATATTCAATTATAGTTTCAGATTTCCTCATTTTAATGGCTTCAGTCATATAACCATCCTGGTCTTTGCTCCACTCGTGCTCGCTCCGATCGCTGATGCAGTGTGAGTTATGTATTTAGAGTTTTGAGTTTTGTATACTTCCATGAATTCAGATAAAAACATTTCCACCCAAAACCAGTATTTAATCCTCATACTTCGTTTAGACGCTTATCGCCTAAACGGCTGCTATAAGGCTGTTCCATTGGCTGTTTAATTGGCTGCCTGGCTGTTTCATTCGACAATTCGACAATTCGACAATTCGACAATTTTGCAATTGGCTGTTTAATTGACTGCCTGGCTGTTACTTTCACCAATTCACCAACTCGGCTGTTCAACTTTCAACTTTCAACTTTAAACTTTCAACTTTCAACTTTCAACTTTCAACTTTCAACTGTTAAAAACAATACTCATTATGCTCCCTCATCACAGCAGTTATATTCCTTCTCGCTAACTTCACATTTACAGTCGGATATTTCGTGAAACGCTTCAATCCCATCGTCATCACCTTAAGCAAATCACCTTCAGCAAAGGAAGCAAGGGCATCCAGCGCATTTTTGGCGATCCTGGCTTGTGCATCATGCATAAAGACATGAAGAATATCGGAGTAAACAGACTGATCTACTTTTGTTTCTCTGCCTTCCAACTTCTTGATTCTCGTAAGAATGGACTCAGCAAGATAAGTATCAATCATAATATCTGAGACATTCATCAGTATTTCTTGTTCTTCTTTCAGATTAAGCTGACCATCCATTTGTTGTTTAGCTGCAGCCCCGGCCACCATCAATAGTATTTTCTTGAAATCCTTAATGGCTGCATCTTCCTCTCCATAAGTTCCATCAGGCCTGCTCATGGATGGCATGGAGGCAAGCTCTTTCTGTACTGCCCAGGCCGGGCCTATTAGATCCAATTCTCCTTTCAATGCTTTACGAAGGAGCATATCTACCATAAGCAGACGATTGATTTCATTTGTTCCTTCATATATTCTGTTGATTCTGGAATCCCGATATGCCCGTGCCGGTGAGTACTCCTCAGAATATCCAATACCTCCATGTATCTGAACAGTTTCATCAACTACATAATCAAGTACCTCAGAACCTGCCACTTTTAGTATTGAGCACTCTATGGAATACTCTTCAGCAGCTTCAAGCGTTGCCTTTGCATAATCCATACCTTGTTCAATAAAAGAATTTTTAGCTTCTTCCAAAAGATTAGACACTCTGTAAGTGGCACTTTCTACTGCAAAATTTCTGATTACCTGCTCTGCAAGTTTATATTGAATAGCACCGAAGTTGGCAATTGGCTGTGCAAACTGATATCTTTCATTAGCATATTTCACCGCGGTTGTGATACTCCTCTTAGCACCACCCATGCACAATGCCGCCAGTTTAAAGCGACCTATATTTAATACATTGAATGCTATATGGTGGCCTTTGCCAATTTCTCCCAATACATTCTCCGCAGGAATGGATGCATTATCAAAAAATACCTGGCGAGTGGATGAACCTTTTATACCCAATTTTTTCTCTTCTGCTCCTAGCGTAAGACCCTGAGTATCCCGCTCCACTACAAATCCTGTAAATTTTTCTCCGTTAACTTTGGCAAACACAATGAAAATATCAGCAAACCCTGCATTAGATATCCACATTTTTTGACCATTCAGAACATAGGTCTTACCATCCTCTGATAAATCAGCCCGTGTTTTAGCTGCAAGCGCATCTGATCCGGAACCCGGCTCTGTCAGGCAATAACAAGCTTTAAGGTCACCAGTTATCAGTCCGGGAAGATATTTTTCTTTTTGAGCATCTGTACCAAAATATAAAATCGGCAACATCCCAATTCCTGTATGTGCTGCAAATGATACTGTGAAGGAGCCCGATGGTCCTAATACATCACAAATAAGTGTATTGGTATTAGTGTCCAATGCCATTCCTCCATAAGATTCAGGCATATGAGTACCCAATAAACCCATTTCACCCATTTTCTTTACAAGTCGAGGGGCGATATCATCTTGTTGTGCTTCAATCTTTTCAGCATTGGGCAAGATTTCATTCTCCAAAAAATCAAGACACATTTTCCTGATCATTTCCTGTTCTTCATTAAGTTCTTCCGGAATAAATGTGTCTTCGACTGTACAGTCCTTTATAATAAACTCTCCTCCTTTTAGCACATTTTTTTCTCCTGCTACCGTTGTCATATGATTTTAAAGTTTATGTTTGATGTGAATTAATGTCTCCTTGATTTTCATTTATTAAACAGATATAAGTCCATTTACAACCTGATTGATATTTTACAGGTAATAAAATCATCTGATTGGTATAAAAATATATTGTTCTTTGGACTAATTCGCAATTCAGGCAAAATAGTTTTCAAGCCAACTCAAAAGGCAAAACTTAAATGCATATTTTGACATCATTTCAGTATATTATTCTAAATCATGTATTTCGTATAGAATTCCCGGCAAATGAACCTGAAAAAAATATGGTGGAGTAATGATCTGAAGAGTTGGATAGTAGCACTGATCACTATATTAGCCGGACTCTACACATGGCCTTTATTCGATCAGGATGAAGCGGCATATGCAGGATTTGCTATGAACATGCTTCAATCCGGCGATTTTTGGTCCCCGGAATTTATTTGGTCTGATGTTCATAGAAAGACTCCTCTGCACTTCTGGATGATTGCATTATGCTATAAACTATTTGGGTATGGAGAATTTACAACAAGAATCCCTGCATTACTCAGCATAATTGGTGTCTGCTATTTGGTCTGGTCATTTCTCAAAAGAAACCATACAAGTGAAACAGCCAACCTTGTTCTTCTGATTCTCTCCGGAAATGCACTTCTGGGAGTATATGCCCGGATGTCGGTTACCGATGGGCCCCTCCTATTTTTCCAAACCCTGGCAGCATTATCAATCATTAGATTTGCTCAAACTTCACAGTATAAATATGCATGGATTCATATGATCGCACTTTCCCTGGGAATGCTTCAAAAAGGTCCGGCCATGCTTATATTTTCAGGAATACTGGGTTTGACTTTTATTATTTTTTCAAGGCAAGGAAGAAAAATGATACATCCTGCCTTTTTAGGGATTCAGCTGATCAGCTTCGCTCCTGTTCTCCTTTGGGGATATCAGGCCTGGCAAAAAGATAATGGAACGATGATTCGATGGATGATAGATTGGTATATCCTTAATCGGGTGGGCGAAAGCGTTTTTGGTCAAACCGGGCCTCCCGGATATCACCTGGTACTCATAGTACTAACTTTCCTTCTTTTAATTCCGGTATTGATATTCACTTTTGCACGACTTGCAAAACAGATAAAAGCAAAGGATTTTTCAAATTTTCCATACTTGCTCTGGGCTTTGGCAGCCTGGATTCCATTTGAATTTACAGCGAGTAAGTTACCTTCTTATGCACTGGGTGCTTATCCCGCGCTTGCCATCTTGATGGGTATTATGCTTCAGGATATGAAGTCCGCTCAAATAAAATGGTCCTTTTACTGGAATATATTTTTATTGCTTGGTATAGTGGTTTCATTGTGGGTCTTCGATATCGCAATGCTACGATCAGTATCCTGGCATCTCACTTACTCACTTTTCTTACTTGGAGTACTAACTGTACGATGGATTCAGCGATCTGAATTTGCCTTTGGGAACATAGCGTTGTTACAAAATGCATTTATAATGTTAATGATGTTCATTTTCACGATTGTACTTAGACGAGAATTCAGTATTGCTAAGCAATTATCGCGTGAAATCCCAGTTCAGGCAGAAACCATTATTTATCTGGACACTACAATCCTTTATTACCCTTCTCTCCCACTATATCTTGAATGGCAATGGGAGAAAAAGCCTCAAGTAATTTTAGAGAGCCCTGAAACAAGCCTCGATATGAGCGCTCCGGAAGATCTTTACATTTTCAGTTTAGAGAGTTATAATAAATTACCCATCATCCAGAAAGAAGCCTTCAATGTTCAGGAATTCTCAGGACTCAATACAGGCCGTGCAGGGAACCTTGAACTGAGAGTATTACAACGAAAGCAGTAAATGGTAATTTTCAATTTCCATTTGAATAAATATTTGACTTGGGGCTTAATGAATTAAAAATTCATTGAACACCAATCCAAAAACACCACCACTCTTCGCTTAAACGCTTCACCGATTAAACAGCTGTTAAATGGCTGTTTCAAATCTAAAACCACTGAAAGCCGATACCTCCCCCCCCCCCCTCCCCCCCCCCGGCCCCCCCCCCTCCCCCCCCCCCCCCCCAATAAAAAACCCCCCCCCCCCCCCCCCCCCCCCCCCCCCCCCCCCCCTCCCCCCCCCCCCCCCCCCCCCCCCCCTCAAAAATACCCCCCCCCCCCCCCCCCCCCCCCCCCCCCCGCCCCCCCCCCCCCCCCCCCCCCCCCCCCCCCCCCCTGCCACTTTCAATTGCAGCCGCAACAATGGTATTGTAAAACAACTCTTCATCAATAACCTGTGAGCATGAAAAGGTAAAGACGAGGCCACCGATTTTAACATGCTTAAAGGCCAGTACATTCAATCGCTTATATCCCTGAACCGCATTATGCTTTTTCTGTATACTCTTTGCAAATGCAGGCGGATCAACGACAATTAAGTCAAAAGTATCAGTGGAATCTTTTAAATATTGCATCACATCAGCACAGACCAACTCATATTGCTTCGCTTTGACTTTATTCTCCTTCATATTTAAGCTTAGCAAATCAATAGCTTTCTGTGAAACATCTACTGAAATGACATGCTTTGCTCCCCCTTTCAGAGCATAAAGTGAGAATCCACCTGTATTACAAAACAAATCCAGCACCTTTGCATCCTTAGAATAAGATTGCACAAGTAGTCGATTTTGCCTTTGATCAAGGAAGAATCCGGTTTTTTGACCCGTCACCCAATTGACATGCATCAAATTTCCATTCTCAGAAACAATTGCTTCAGACTCCTCTCCAAGAATGAAGTGATCTGCTTCCTCGATTTTGTCAGGAAGTGATTCTTTACTCTTACAATAGATTGTGGTAATGAGTTCTCCCAACTCTTTCCTGATCGCGGCTGCGATGTCCTGCCTGGATTGATACATACCATAAGAATGGCATTGTATAACAGCTGCATTATGGTAAATATCGACGATTAAGCCCGGCAATCCATCACCTTCTCCATGAATCAACCTAAAACAATTGGTATTAGAATTACTGCTCAGTAATGTCTTTCTCCAGGCCCATGCAGAACCTACTTTTTTATTCCAAAATTCCTGATCAATTTTCTCTTCCTCAAATGTCAGTATTCTCACAGCAATCGATCCATGATTTTGAAAATGACCAATTGCCAGAAAATTATTCTTGACATCTTCCAATCGGACAATTGTTCCGTTTTCTGCTTCAGTGCCTTTCATCAATGCTCCGGAAAAGACCCAGGGGTGCTTTCTGATGATAGATGATGTCTTACTTGGGTGGATTTTTACTGTTTTCATATTGGTGGATAAAAATAAACCGGATCCAACAATGATCGGATCCGGTCTGACTAAATTATTTTTTTCTACTACGCGTTTCTATTAATGCAATTCAAATCTTCAAAAGCAATCTTCAATCTGTTCACAAATGATTGTTCTCCTGCTCTCAACCATACTCGGGGATCATAGTATTTTTTATTAGGCTTGTCTGCTCCATCCGGATTTCCGATTTGACCTTGCAAATAATCCCTTTTTGACTCATAATAATCTTTAACTCCATCCCAGAAAGCCCATTGCATGTCTGTGTCAATATTCATTTTGATAGCTCCGTAAGACAATGCCTCTCTGATCTCTTCTCTGGAAGACCCTGAACCACCATGGAAAACAAAATTCACAGGTTTTTCTCCTGTATTATACTTCTGCTGAATAAAATCCTGTGAATTTTTAAGAATAATCGGTTGCAAAGAAACATTACCTGGTTTATACACTCCGTGAACATTTCCGAAAGCTGCAGCCACCGTAAACCTGCTGTTGATTTTTAACAATTCTTCATATGCATATGCCACTTCCTGTGGTTGGGTATATAGTCTGGAGCTGTCAACATCAGAATTATCAACACCATCTTCTTCTCCTCCTGTGACTCCCAGCTCAATTTCAATAGTCATACCCAGTTTAGACATTCTGTGCAGGTATTGCTTGCAGATTTCGATATTCTCCTCAAGAGGCTCTTCAGACAAATCCAACATATGTGATGAGTAAAGCGGATATCCCCGCTCAGCAAAGAATCGCTCGCCGGCTTCTAACAGTCCATCAATCCATGGCAAAAGGTTCTTTGCGCAGTGATCTGTGTGAAGGATTACAGGTACACCGTATGCCTTAGCCATTGTATGTATGTGCAAAGCCCCGGAAATGGAACCCAGAACAGCTGCCTGTTGATTATCATTAGATAAACTTTTACCTGCATTGAAAACTCCCCCTCCATTTGAAAACTGAATGATTACAGGAGAATTGACAGCTTTAGCTGTTTCCAGAACTGCATTGACAGAGTTTGTCCCAATCACGTTGACAGCAGGTAATGCAAACTGCTCGTTTTTGGCATATTGATAAAGTTCGGAAACTTCATCTCCATGTAAAACACCTGCCCTGAATCTACTTGAACCGCTCATTTTATATTTTTTTTGATATTAACAAATCGCATTATTTACCAGATAGCGCTCTGCATCAAGCGCAGCCATGCATCCGGTTCCAGCCGCTGTAACTGCTTGTCTGTATACATGGTCGGCAGCGTCACCACTTACAAATACTCCGGGAATTTCTGTATGAGTGGTGCCTGGTATGACATGAAGATATCCTGAAGCATCCATCTTTAGCCAATCATTGAAGATTTCGGTATTCGGCTTATGTCCGATTGCAACAAAAAATCCTGTAACCGGCAAAACTTGTTCTTCATTAGTTAATACATTCTTGACCAACACTCCATTCACTGAATCCTCTCCCAGGATTTCAACAGTTTGTGTATTCCAATGTACGATAATATTCTCCGTTTTGAGGACTCTTTCCTGCATAATTTTGGAAGCCCGCATTTCATCTCTCCTAACAATCAGATGAACTTCTTTGCATAATTTTGATAAATATGTTGCTTCTTCAGCAGCTGTATCACCTCCACCTACAACAGCCACTACCTGACCGCGGTAGAAAAATCCATCACAGACCGCACATGCAGATACACCTTTATTATTTAATCTTTCCTCTGAGGGCAAACCAAGCCATTTTGCAGATGCGCCGGTACTTATTACTACTGTATGTGCGTGATGTTCTACTCCGCTCTCAGTCCATACTTTATGAACCGGTCCGGTAAAATCTACCTTAGTGATTATTTCCATTATTACTCTAGTCCCAAATCTCTCTGCTTGCCTGCGAAAATCTTCCATCATCTGAGGTCCTACTACCCCATCCGGATATCCGGGATAATTTTCAACATCATTTGTAATCGTCAATTGACCACCCGGCTGTTCGCCTGTAAACAAAATTGGCTGAAGCCCGGCTCTGGCTGCATAAATAGCTGCAGTATATCCGGAAGGTCCTGATCCGATTATCAGGCATTTTTCAATATTCATATCTGGTTTTTATTTATATATTTGCTTGAATTCTAAGTGGAGGCGAATATAACCATATTTGAAAATCTCTTTCATGATAACTGTCAACTTAGGACAATATTCACCTTTGAATTAAAAATATTAACATTACGTTATTAAGTATGATTGGTATGATAGGACCACAATAAACTACTTAACACTTAATCATTATTGTTCATTAAAATAACCATTACATATGCTCTTATCTGACATAATTTATTTTGGGACAGGTAGCTTATTGTACATAATTCTTCTTTCCTGGTTGCAAAAATGGTTTGTTATCAATTTCCGAAGCCATTGGGGCAAGATTACTGTTGTTTTAATATTAGTTTATTTATTGAGCATTTTATTGAATGGGACACCCATGGGATATAAGCTCTTTGTATTGTGCCGGGATTGTATTGTTGCAGGTGTTTCAGGTGTTGCAGTTTATTATCTGCGCACTCTTAAGAAACCCTATGCCATCGTACTCAGTGTAATTTTGGTCTCTATGTACATATTTTGGCTATATAAACCAGTGATAAGGCAAATGGTTTATGCGAGATTACCGGAGCTGGAAAATAATTCAGAACTATTACTGGAACTCGACGAAGGAAAGACAATTGAATCCATTTTACCTACACTGGAGAAGTATGATATAACTTATAAACAGGCATATTATCCGAAAAATGCGAGTAGTACCATTTTGGATAATTATTATTTACTGGATGTCCCCAAAAGCAAAATGCATCGTTTTTTTGGAATCAAGAAAAAGATAAGATCTCAGGCATCTATGGAATGGCTGGAGGTCAATGAAGCTTTTGAAGTGGATCTAGATATTAGCGAGACAATTCCACCCGGCACTGCGGCATTATCTACTGTAAATGATCCGGAATATACTTATCAATGGGGACTGAGAGCACTCAAAATCCAGGAAATGAATACCTTTCTTCAGGAATCAGGAAATCAGCCTAAAAAGACCGCATTAGTCTGTGTCCTGGACACAGGTATAGAGCGTGAGCACCAGGATATTAATAACAATTATCAAAGTTTTAATACTAAAGATGATGTCGACGGGCATGGGCATGGTACACATTGCGGAGGCGTTATTGCAGCAGTATCCAATAATGCAATTGGGACAGCCGGAATATCTTTTTCAAATCAGCACATCAGGGTTACAAGTATTCAGGTGTTGGGTAAAAATGGTGTGGGATCGCAAAACACTATCATAGATGGAATCATCAAAGCAGCGGATCTCGGTGCAGATGTGATTTCTCTATCACTGGGGGGACCTTCAAATGACAGTAAACAAAGAGCATTTGAGAAAGCTATTCAATATGCAAATGAGGCAGGTGCTGTCGTGATTGTTGCAGCAGGAAATAGCAATACAAATGCAAAGAAATTTGCACCAGCTAATGCAGCCGGTGTGATTACAATTGCAGCTGTGGATTATCAATTGAATAAAGCATCTTTCTCAAACACTACCTCAGATATTAAAATGAAATTGGCAGCACCGGGAGTAAACATACGCTCTACTTTCATTAAGAATTCATACAAAGATTTGAACGGTACTTCTATGGCGACTCCTTTTATTGCGGGGCTTGCCGGAATCATAAAGAGCTATAGACCCGATATTACAACAGCAGAATTGTACGAACTTTTAGAATCTACTGCAATCGATACTAAGTCACCTAAAACCATAGGTAAACTTCCGGATGCATACCAGGTCATGAATAAGATATTGAATTAAGGAAATATGTCAGAGTAATTTATTTGGGACGAACTGCAACTGGTCTAATTGCTCCATTATTGCTTGCAAACATTTTGTTATGTTCTGATCATTAGAAACTGTGATCTGTGCAGTTTTATAAAATTCTAAACGATTTTGGTATAAATCTATAATCTCCTTCCAGGTAAGATTCATAAGCAGCGGCCGGGCATCTCTATCTTCGGTTTTCAACCTGCGTTTCAAAGACTTTGGAGAGACTTCTAAATAAATAGTAACTCCTGTTTCGTTCATTATTTTTGCATTATCAAAACGCCATGGAGCAC
Organism: Saprospiraceae bacterium; assembly: GCA_016706365.1. GTDB lineage: Bacteria > Bacteroidota > Bacteroidia > Chitinophagales > Saprospiraceae > SLDF01. Next base: position 175,654 of record JADJJU010000006.1, on the reverse strand, counting down.
CACCACCTGCTGATACGATTACTTTATCAGTTCTCCTTGCCACTGTTTTCAAGGTTTCATGTTCAATCTTTCTGAAGAACTCTTCACCTTTTTGCGAAAAGATCTCAGCAACTTTCAAGTTTTCAATTTTCTCAATGCTACAATCTAAGTCCACAAACTCATAGCTCAGTCTCTGGGCCAGCTCCTGCCCTATGGTGGATTTACCACTTCCCATAAATCCCCACAAGTAAATTCGACTAAATTTGTGATTTTGATGAGCTGGAATCATATAGAAAATTTCAACAAAGTAAATACAAATAACGTTACGCGTGAGTACTCGATTAACTGAACAGTTTTATCAAACAGCTATTACATGCATCATTGTATGAGAGCTCTTACTTATCTTGATTGATATATCTTTCTTTATTATTACATTTGTGCTCCATGAAAAATACACTTAGCTATATATTTTTTTTCTTTCTGCTATTCTGGATGGCTTGCTCATCTGATGAAAAGAAAGTTGAGGAAATACGTTCTCCAAATGGAGTAACAGACATCATACGCAATCCCGTTACAGCTGATGGAGAGACTGACACTGTTAATGTGGCGAAGATGGAATTTGAAAATGCCATTATAAATTTTGGAGAAGCAAATGAAGGAGATACAGTTAAACAAGCCTTCAAATTTAAGAATACAGGGAAAATCGCTTTATTAATTAATGATGCGAGAGCTGTTTGTGGCTGCACTGTACCTTCCTGGCCCAAGGAATCTATTCCTCCGGGTGGTGAGGGAGAAATAGTAGTGCAATTCAATACTGCAGGTCGAATTCATGATCAGAACAGAGATGTTACTGTCATCGCAAATACCTATCCTAAGGAAAATGTAATTGCCTTAATTGGATACGTCAACCCAATTACACCAAAGTAAACAATAATCAACCAAACAAAACAACCATTTTATGTTATTATCTATGTTTTTGCAAGCTTCCGGCGGTAGTTCTCTGATGAGCTTTTTACCACTAATTCTTATAGTAGTAGTATTCTATTTCTTCATTATCAGACCACAACAGAAAAAAGCTAAAGAGCAGGTGAAATTTACTGAAAGTCTCGAAAAAGGAAAGCAAGTTGTGACTGCATCAGGAATTGTTGGAAGAATCAACAAGATTGAAGGAAATATTATACACTTACAAGTAGATGTTAAGACTTTTCTTCGTGTCACCAAAAACTCTATTTCAAAAGAATTAACTGAAGCTGTGGAACCAATGAATGATGGATTTTAATTTAGGAAGCAAGCCGGGTACTATCAGAAAAGACGCTAAAATTATAGTCGTCAGTCTTCTGATTGCCCTCGTTTTCTGGATCGTCCAAAAATTTTCACAGACTTATACCTCCACTCTGACTGTACAGATTAAGTACGAAATGCCTGAAACTGTTACTTTCAGCCAGGAACCTATTCGTACCGCTGAATATATGATATCCGCAACAGGCTGGGATCTGGTTAAACTTCAATGGTTTGCAGAATTGAATACTATCAGTATCCCATTAAATGATGCAGCTCTGCAGACCTTAAGCGGATATACACTCAGAGAAAAGATTAAAGGCATTCTAGCTAATTACCCTGTTAATGTGCTGAATGTATCGCCTGATATAGTTCAGATTCATCTGGAGCAGGCATTTAGAAAGACGGTGCCTGTAAAGTTTAACTATAGCATTGAGTTTTACCCGGATTATGATTTGAATGGGGATATCATTCTGGAGCCTGATTCTATTCTGGTGTTTGGCCCGCAAAGTTACCTTGATACTATTCAGTTTTGGCCAACAGAACAAATTAACCTGACCAATGTCCGGGAAAGTGTTCAGACCGCCATTAAACTGCAATCGCCTGATCAATCTTTTGTAAGGTTGGGTACTGAGAAAGTGCAGGTAAATATTACTGTAGAACAATACACTGAGAAAATATTAGAAATTCCTATCCAGTTTTCAAGCAACAAAAAAGGAAACACATCATATAAATTTATTCCGGAAGTAGCAAGAATATTTGTTGTTGTACCATTGAGCAGATATGATGGGTTGGAGGCAGAAGCTTTTAAAGTCGTAGCGGACGAAAAAGCTCAGACTATTAAAAATGAAACTTTTATACTCCCTTTGAAAGTCATAGAAAAACCTGATTATGTCAGAAATATCGTCATACATCCCAAGACAGTGGAGCTATTTTACATTAAATAAAAAGTATAGAGTTGACCTGGTTCTCATGTATAATGAAACTAACATCGTATATCAACTATCTTATACTGCTTACATTGCCTTTCCTGATAATTTCAATCCCTCCTAAACAAATTCCCCGAAAGTAATAAGCATATGTATCAGGCCCTATCTTTTTTCCTGAATATGTGCCATCCCAGGATTCATTTAGATTTTTGGTAGTAAAAATTGGATTCCCCCATCTGTTATAAACAATCAACTCAAATGATTCCAGAATATTCGAACTTACATTGAAGAAATCATTGACGCCATCATCGTTTGGTGAAAATAAATTAGGTATAAATACATGGGTACTATCGCATTCCACCTCAATTATTCTGAGCTCCACACTACCGGTTTTAATACATCCAAACGGATCAGTAACAGTTACACTATATAAAGTTGTCACAAGGGGATTAGCAATCGGATTTTGAATAATACTATTGTTCAGGCTTCCCGGCGGAGACCACTGAAATTCATAATTCCCAGTCAAAAACACACTCAATTGAGATGATTGAGAGGGATATATTTCCTGTGGCTCTGCAATTACACTGAAATCAGGAATTTCATCTGTGATATCAATAAAAATGGAATCAAGTATGAGACAATTATTTGCACCGGAAATTTCAACAAAGACCCAACCATCTCCTGTAGAATTCACAGTAACATTGCTTGTACCTTGTCCATTCAGAATTACCGAAGCAGGCGACCAGGTAATTGTAAACCCGGTACCCGGATTTTCAATTGCAAGGTCTAATTCCATTTGTGTACCGAAACATAGTATCACGGAATCCGGTAGAATAGGCTCATTCAATAAAATAATGGGGATTGTGAGGGAAAAGGTGTCCTTACAGCCGACATCATTTTGTAAATAGAGTGTAGATGTTATGTTTGAAACCTGATCATCAAAGACAATAAAATCCGGAAAGGAGTCTGATACTATTCTATTAGATCCTGCAAGCACTATGAAGGAGTCAACAAAAAAAACATGTTCGGAATCAGAACTTAAATCTGTGAAATTAACAGTAAATGGTAGTGAACAACCTGATTGCACTGCTGTAAATAATGCATTTAATTTACTGTCGAAAACTGTGATATCATGACTGAAAGTATCAACACAATTACTTCCCGGATTTGCAATCAGGGTAATATTATAAACTCCCTGCTCAGGGAAAAGATAATTCAAGTGATAGGTTGAAATATTTGCAAGTGTATTTCCATCCTGAGAAATAATCCAGATTGCACTATCAGTTTCCTGGCTTTGATTAACAATATTTAATTGCAATGAGCAAAGGGTATCGGAAGTAAAAAATGCAGCAGTGGTCATTCCGCATTGACCTATATTGTATTGAAAATCCCTTCTGGTAGTTGAAATAATACTATCTCCCCTATATTCATCCACGCAAACACCTACAACGAATTGCCCAATAATAGAAGGTGTCCCGGTCAAAAATCCAGTTTCCGAATTAATCTCAAGTGGAATTCCTCCCAGCACATTATTAAGATCAAAGCCGGGTGCAAATTCAACAGGCAAATAAGGTGGCCTGTTTGGAGGCCTTGGTGCCGGTGCTCCCGGTGAAGCCCCTGTAAGTGGAATACATAGTCGGTACACAAGTGAATCGCCTTCTAAGTCTACAGCTGAATGGTCAAATTCAATTGGTTCGTTGACACATATATAAATTGGCGGCCAATTGACAAATCGCGCATTCGAATTACAGCTTAATAAAGCTTCTTCAGAAATTATAATCCCAAACGTAGCGCCTGTGTCATCTGGCCTCAAAATATTCTGAATAGTCTGATTTCTGCAACATCTTTGATAGGATAACTGATAGCCACCTTCTAAGAATGGCAAATCAACTGTGTCGATATATGTAGTAGTATGTACACAAACATTGGGCGGTACAACAAAGCAAGTTCCTGTCAAAGTTGGATCCAAAGTGTCATTATTCATCAATAACATTCGTAGTTCTCCATTGAATGCCACGGTTCGGACCAGCATGTTATTGCTATCAAAGAAGCCTACAGATGCAGGATTGTCAAACCAAGCTTCAGGATTTCCGTAGAAACAGTCCCGGTATATAGTTAGACGTATTTCATATTGATTATTTCCAAGGCATCTATAATTCATTTCCCCGCCAACAATATGAGAGGCATTTAAATTATAAATGGAATTAATAAAAATTAGAAATATGGTTAATGATTTCGCTTTACGAATGAAAGAGTAAAATAAAGGATCATTTTTGCTCATCAACAAATTTAATAAAAAAGCCCTTTAGTTGTCAACAACTAAAGGGCTTTTAGGAAATTAAATTTTTGTCTTATCTAATCAAGGTAACATTACCTTTTTTGGTAAATGTCTGTCCATCAATACATATTACTTTCAGATAAAAACCGAATGCATCTGTTTGTAAAGCCTCACCCTGGAAAGTACCATCCCAGCCAGAGAGTAAGCTGTTGGATTTAAATACTTCAGTACCATATCTGTTATAGATAATCAATTCTACAGAAGTAATAAAAGGCTCAAAAGCTTTTACAAACAAGACATCATTGATGTTGTCACCATTTGGAGTGAATAGATTCGGTAAGAATATAAACGGCTCCTCACAACGAGGATCAGTAACTGTAACTGTGGTGGATAGAACTAGCTCACAACCATCCTCATTAGTTACCGTGACTGTGAATGTTTCAGTTCCTTCTAGTTCAACTGTTTCAGTTACGCAACTGTCCGGATCTTCAACCAGATTAGACGGCTCCCAACTATATGTATAGATTGATGGGCATGGTGTCACAGTTAATGTCGAAGTACTTCCTGAGATAATTGTATCCGGATCCATTGAAACACTCATGTTTGCCATAAATCCTGAAACCACCTGGGTGTATGTACCATTTAGAACGCAACCATCAGCATATGTTACTTGAACAGTATACACTGTCGTTACAGATGGGCTTACTACTATGCTGCTAGTTGTGCCTCCTGATATGATTTCTCCGGCAGGTCCCCATAAGTATAAGTTACATTAACCGAATCCGGGACGCTAATAAAAATAGTGGTTGTATCACCAATACAAAGTGGATTCTCTGAATTGAAGACTACTCTGAAGAACTCAACAGCAACTGATTTTTCAATTTCACATCCAAAAATATCAACTACTCTCACAGTGATAACAATGTCAGTAGTCAGATTTATGTTTAAGGTATCCCCAGTTCCCAGAATATTACCATTTTGATCTACCCAGGTATATGTTGCAGCTGTAGGACTAAAAGCTATAAGTTGAACTGTTGTATCCTTGCACAACTGTAAGAAAGAATCAGTATTCAAAGTAATTGGATCAGGAACAAATACCACAACTTCTTTCTCAAGTCCACATGGATCTACCGAAAGATCAAATATAGTAACTGTGAATGTTGTAGTTTCAGTTACAAATGCTTGTGGATTTGGAACATTGTTTGGACCAATTATCTTGTCAGCTGGTTCCCAAATGAAACTGTACCCTAAACTTGAATCATAATTCGGATTTAAAAATACCGTATCACCATCGCAAGAAGGAATTGAATCAATTACGAAGTCCATATTAATATAGACAACCTTTACATCTTTAGAAATTGTATCAGGACATGTTCCACCAGTATACAATGTTACGGTATAAGTTCTGGACGTGTCAGCATAGGTATGCGTTGTCGTAGGATCTTCTACAGAATTACCACCATCTCCAAACTCCCATCTGACAACAGGGCCTCCTGCTGTTTTGGTGAAAGTAACTTCAGTCATTCCACATTGAGTTTCAAATGTAAAGTCTGCTCTTTCTTCATCTTTAACAGTCACAGTAACCTCTCTGATAATGCTACAATCTGTTTCCGGATCTGTAATTGTAACAGAATATGTGGTAGTAACTTCAGGTGAAGCCCATGGGCTTACCTCATTTGCACCGGATAATGTACCCGCTGGTGACCAATTATATTGTAAACCAGTTGGAATTGGATTTACATTTAATTGAACACTCTTACCAGGACAAACTTCATACTCAGAAGGTAAATTATGATCACCCAGGAGATTGAATTCATACTCTTTTGTTGTAGTAGTCACACAACCGTTGTCATAAGTAACTGTTAAAGACACCACCAAGCTCACACTTTCCTCAAATGTTACTGTAATATTTTGAGAATTGAATGGAGGAAGAGTTACACCGTTTGAAACTACAACCCAGCTCCAGTTAGTAATGACAGGGACAGGAGTGGGACCATTAATTGATCCATCAGTGAAATCAATTACAAGTACTGAATCACATTCAGCCACTTCAAAATCAAAATCAGGATTAAGATCGATATCAGGTGTAAGAGGAATCTTTTAGTTATACTCAAATCACAACCCGTGGTAGATGTAACTGTAAGTGTTAGTGTTACTGTTTGAAATCCTTCAACAACAAATGTTGGGTTTTGGTCTAAAACTGGAGGCTGTGGTCCTTGATTTGTTGTAAGGACATACTCCCATGATAATATAGTACCTTGAACATCCTCTGTGAGATCCGTAACGTTAATTGTATAAGTATCGCCGCATTTAATAATTTCCGTATCGAAATCCGGAACTAAACCTATTTCAGATTCTGAAATGAATTCTTTCGTTATAGATTCTGTACACCCATTCTCAGTAGTTACAGTAAGCGTAACTTTTACTGATGCACCATTTGGGATATTTAATGTTGGATTTAAAACATCAGTAATTATAGTAGTATCATTTCCTATTATAATTTCCCAAACATTTGAAACAAGAGGTGAAACAGTACTAGTCGTAATATCTGAAAAGAAAGTAGTTATGCTGTCTCCACATAGAAATTGTTCGAAAGTGAAATCTATGTCTATATCAGAATCTCTTAAAGTTATTGTTTTGAAGATTGTATCTGTACAGCCTGTACCATTATCCACGATCAAAGCAACAACATAAGATCCATCTTCTGTGTAAGTGTGCGTAACAAATTGATCATTTGAGTTAGATGTTGGAGTAGTAGCCGGCCAGTCAAAAAACCATTGAGAGCTTTCATGACCAGTACTTGTATTTTCAAATCTTACTGTCAATTCACCACACTGAAGTTCAGGAGCGATAAAATCTGCCGTAGGCATTTCACCGCATGCAATCACATTATATTCAAAGTCACGACGTGTAGTAGAGAAAAACACTCCGTCTCTATATTCATCCATACAAACTGCAACCAGAAATTGGCCCGGAATTTCAGGAATACCTGAGAAAATACCGGTAACCGGATCGATTGTAAGTGGATTTGCTCCACCAAGCATGTTAGCTGTTGAAAAGTTGGGGGCCCAAACAACTTCTTCATATGGAGGAGGGCCAGGAAGTACAGGTATAGGAACTGCTCTGGTGGCACCATGGTATGGAGTACATAGCCTGTAAACAACAGAATCGGCTTCTACATCATTAGCTCCGTGATCATAATCTAAAGGCTCTCCTACACATATAAATACATCCGGCCAGGTCTTAAATACAGGTCCTGAATTTGCTGCGGCTCTCGCCTCTGCCGTAATCTCAACTGCTAAAGTCATACCTGTCTCAAGTGGATCAACAATATTAGATACTGTTACATTGCGACAACATCTTTGGTAAGCAAGTGTATATGTACCCTCAACTCTATCCAATGTTATAGTATCACGATATAGTGTTCTGTGTACACAAACATTTGCAGCTACAGGATCACAGGCAGGGTTAATATTTGTTGATAGTGTATCATCTCCCATGCGAAAAGGCAAGGTACTATATTCATAAAAAACAGTACCGTCCGGTCTGGTATGAAATACGGCGATCCTTCCCGGATCATCGAATACTGCATTAGGATTTATTGTGTTACAATCCCTGTAAACAGTAAGAGTAACCTCAAATTTTTCCAGGTTCATACCCATCATACCCAAACTACGATATGTTATTTCACCACCCACGATATGAGTAGCACTTGCTTTTTGGACCCCAACTAACATCAGGACCAAAACCATGGCTGTAATCAGCTTCTTTGAGAATGAAGTTGCCATATTGAGCTTTTTTGTCTCAGGTCTTTGGAAGATTCCTCTTGGTATATATTGATTCTTATACATTTTACTTTCTTTTAATTCCGTGCACATTGATGAGAAAATTAACGACGGTTACTCTTGTTACGCGTCACCTGAATAATTTCAACCCGACGTTCTCTGGACGCAGGAATACTGTAAATTGAGTTTCTGGTATCTTTCAAATTGCCACTTACATACTTAGGCGCTCTTCTTGAACCATATCCTCTTTCTGTGATAACCAATTTTTTATTAGTAATGAATGTATTTAACTTACCATCAGAATATTTTGTAATCTGATTCAGCACAGAGCTGGTTCTTCTCTTACTCAAAGCATCGTTGTATGCAACTGAAGCTCTAGGTGATGCAAAACCCTGAAGTACAATTTCTACCTTCTGGTTTTCATCAATCAAGGCTTTTTCAAGTAGCGCAATGAATGTTCTTAAATGCTCATTTCCTTGCTTAACTTCTTTGTCAAAGAATCTCCTAACCTCATCAGCCGCTTGTGTTTTTTCAACACCGGTTAAAGGATTGCTCCATACATTTATGAATTCGTCTTTTCTTGCGTAATATGGAGGGAAAGTCTCTTCGTAGCGAAGTGAAGTTCTTGTTTTGTAAGTTCTCTTTTCAGGCTCATCGTTATCAAAGAACAATGCCAGTGGAAGCAAATCTTCCAAATTACCCAGACCGAGATACATATTCTTTACGATTCTGTTCTGATCTTCAATACCTGAAGTTATGACTGTTGCAGTGTCCGGAGAATAGCCTCTTTTAGAAGCAATCACCAGATATTCTTTACCTCTGTCTATTGGAAGGACGATCTGATTTGTTTCATCATCCATTTGCACAATCAATTCATCCGATGGATTAGACTTATCGATAATTTTAACCGTAGCGCCGTTTAAAGCCTGATTGTTTCTCTTATCAAATGTGTTGACTTCAAGATCCAATTTGGTAGTTCTCAGGAAAAGCTCCTTTTTAATAGTCTCACTCTTTCTGATCCTCTTTGTGCTAAAACTTACAGAATCTGGGAAGAAACCATCTTTAACAGCTGTTACTACGTAATCCTTAGCTCTGTCCAATTCAAAATTGAACTCATTTCCTTCAAGGTTAGTAATTCCACGTGGATTATCAGGGTCAGAAAGATCAACTAATGTTACTGTTGCGCCATCCAGTTTTTCTCTGGTTAGTTTGTCAAAAGTAGTAGCTAACAGATTAAGATCTATATCCACATAGTCTGCGCGGTATATGTCATTACAACAAGCCTCACTTGACTCATCCATATAAATACCACCCTGTCTGTTAGAAGCGAAATAAGACTTCTTATTATCTTCAATGATCATATAATATAGATCATTATAACTACTATTGACAGGTATGCTAAGATTTTCAGGATTCAACCATGAACCATTTCTCAATTCAGTGCTGTAAATATCATATCCACCTAATCCAATACGGCCGTTAGTTGAAAAATAGAACACCCCGGTATTGGAATGATAGAACGGGGTAATTTCATCCATCATAGTGTTAACAGCAGAGAAATTAACTGGAGTTCCATAGGTTCCATCCGAATTAATAGCGCTATACCATATATCATAACCACCTTTACCTTCAGTATTATTACTAACGAAATAAAGAACCTCGTTGCCGGATTCTTTGTCTTTCCCGATATTCGGTTGAGTTGTTGTGAACGCTGCGTTATTAACGGGCTCAGGTAATTTCATTGAATTACCAAATGTGCCATCTGGATTTACATCTCTTACATACAGATCGCAACGAATATCTTTACCATTCAGATATTCGCAGATCGTATAGTAAATTTTATTTCCTGCTGTATTAAAAGCGGAGTGAGCTGTATGAAGCTGATCCATATTGAAACCATTTTCAATAGGCAAACCTTCTCCTTCTGCTTTTGAAATCAACACTTTTGTTATCGGCCTTTGCGGCTTGTATGAATCAGCTTTGTTTGGAAATCTAAGAGAAGAATAATACAATGAATCTCCCTTTAAATATGGGCTGAAATCTGAATAAGGGGTATTAATTTGACCACCTAAATGCGTCAGGTTAACATCTTCAAAATCTATCTTAGATTCAGGGACTGCAAATTCTATAGACTTCAAAGCCAATTTGGCCTTCTCCGTCAATACTGCATCGTCACTTTCATTCTCTGATAGATATAACTCATAAAAAGTTTTAGCTTCCGTATAGTTACCTATAAGGAAGTTCATTTCCGCGAGCCAGAAGGAGACTGTAGGATATCCACCATTTTTTTCTTTATCCAGTACTTGCTTATAGTATTTAGCTGCTACCTTATATGCATTAAACTGTCTGGCGGATTCAGCGGCTTTATGGATAAGGTCTGTCCTGTCAGGAGTAAATTCAAGCGCATTTTGATAGTATACCAAAGCGGAGTAATAATCCTTGAATTCATATGCCTTATCGGCGGCTTCTAACCAGGCTTTCTGAGTTTGTGCCTGAGCACCAAATCCCAAAAACAGCAATATAAAGCAATATAGTATGTTTCGTTTCATGTTCGTTCGTGTTTTGCCCATGGGGATATGATTTAATAAATTGGACAAGTTTTGTACGTACTAAGTGGTTTTACTTTAAGGATACGGTATGAAATTGATAATTCCGGCCCTCCTCTCCTGTTGGTAGCCACATCAAATGGTGAATAGTTTATATCATAACTAAGGCCTAAGTGCCATGTTTTATAATGTACTTCCAACTTAGGAATTATTGCATCAGTGGTTCTCCAATTAGCACCCACAACTAGAGCCAATTCTCTACCACGATTTTGATTCAAATATATTTTTGCACCGGCACCGGCGACGAATTCATCATGTGGTCCCTGAAAAGTATACTGGGCGTCCAATAATAGATCAAGTCCATTGGTCAGTTTTAAACCTCCTAATCCGTAAATGGACAATCTGATAGGTAAATCAGCGTCTGTCGCTCCATCAAATGTTTGTAAAGGAGTATTTAGGTGAAAAGCGCCTGCACCAATATCGATTTTGGTTCTTTCACTTGCCTGTAATCTATAATTTAAACCTGCAGAGACATCGCCAAATATAAATGATTCATTATTGAAATTCTCTCCAATAGGTAATGTTTGATCCCATTCTAAACCTGTCCATTGAGCTTCAGTTGTAGCAAAATCAGATTTGAATGATCTCTGTGCCCCACCTATGGCAACACCTGCAGTAACAATATTATTCTTATTAATAATACGGGAATAGGATCCACTAACCGTAAGGTGTAGCAGATTTAATTTAACTGTACCAGCTAGATCATAATTGAAATTAATACCGAGACCCCAAAAGTAGTTGTCACTTCTTTTAGGATAAAGTTTGGTATCAAATGCAACTGTAAAAGTGGTGTAGGGTACAGAAACGCTCCTCCATTGGTCTCGAAAATTACCTGCAAATCTGAGATCTCCATTGAAGATCCCGGTTAAACCAGGGTTAATGTTCAACGGGGTGTGGTTGAACTGAGAGTAGTGGATGTCTTGACCTATAAGGTAAGTCCCCGGCAATAGCAGAAGGAGACACCATTTGACTGTGTTTAGTAAAGCTTGTCTCAAGTTAGGACTATTTTGTTGTTAGCAAATTGTTCAGTGATATCACTATCACAAATATTATACCATATATACGATGTAACCGTTGGGTGTAGCTCCCTTGTATTTTGTCAGACCTGGATAACGAGGCAAAGATACACATTCCGATGATATGGTAAAAAAATATAATCAATTTTTGCAAAACAATAAATTTTCGACGAAATCTTTTAGCAGATAGGGTATTACACATTATGTTTAAATTGAATTTGATAAGAAGAATAATTGAATCTTGATTATATTAAATTTATAAGTAATATCAAATAGCGCTCTAAATCCATTTTTATGGATCGGATTTGAATATATCCTACATCATGCCCATTCAGCTATTTATCAATAACATTGTATATTTAATTTTTTCCACTTTGAATTTTAACCCAATGGAATTAACCTATTCAGAGTACTTTAGCTTTTACTAAACATATAAATATTATATGAGGCCCCTTTTGAAATCATCTGACATAAGATCCTGGGATCAATTTACTATAGCTGATCAGAACATATCTTCGTTGCAATTAATGGAAAGAGCTGCAAAAGCATTTTGTGCATTGTATATAGAGCTATTTAGAGACCCCGGTCAAATTACATGTATTATTGCCGGCCCGGGAAATAATGGTGGTGATGGATTTGCAATTGCAAGGATATTATACCAGGCCGGATTCAAGAAAATCTATGTTTTTGAAAGCTTGGAATCTCACACCAGCACTGGCAATACTGACAGGAACAAGAATCGTAATCTGAGTTTGAAAATATCAGAAATAGGATGGATTAAGAATGCTAAAGAATTACATGATCTATATAACTCAAATCCAGTATATACTATTGATGCTGTATTCGGAACAGGATTGAACAGGGCAGTGAGTGAAGAATGGAAAGATATTTTTTCTATAGTAAACACCCATAGTCAAAATACCGTATCTGTCGATATCCCCAGTGGCCTGCAATCTGATCAGGAAACTATGAATTCTCAGGTCAGTGGTATCATATCCGCTCAACATACCTTTACTTTTCAAACATACAAGAGAGCGATGACCTTTCCTGAGACGGGTGCATGTTGTGGAAGACTCCATGTTCTGGACATAGGACTGAGCGAAAAATTTATACCGGATGCACATGATAATATATATGTACTTGACCGATCAATTTGGGAAACCCTTGAGCATAGCAAACCATTTGATCACAAAGGTAGTAATGGTAAGACTCTGCATTTCTGTGGAAGTGTAAAAATGCCCGGGGCCGGAATTTTGTGTAGCCGGGCTGCCCACAGAAGTGGAGTCGGATATGTCATGGCTTTGATTCCGGAAGATAATGTTGATTTATTAATGAGCCGGCATCCTGAAGTTCTGCCTATTCCTTACAATGAAAGTGAAGTATTTTCTATTGATAAGTACATTTCTGAAATTCAGGGAATTACTTCTATACTGTGCGGGCCAGGCTTAGGCAAATCAGACTTTGTTAGAAAAAATATTCATCAATTATTAAAGCTGGAATTAAGCATTCCTTTGATTTTAGACGCAGATGCACTCAATGTTTTAGACGGAAAGCCGGAAATACTTTCTGCCTGGCAGGGACCTTTAGTAATTACACCGCATGCAAAGGAGTTTGATAGTTTGTTTGGAAAGTCAGAAAACTGGTTTGAAAGGGAGAACAAAATGAGACGAATGGCAGAGGTCTTACACATTTGTATTGTTTTAAAAGGAGCTTTTACCAGAATAGCATTTGATGATGGAACCCTGTACATAAATACAAGCGGTAATCCGGGATTAGCAAAGGCAGGAAGTGGTGATGTGTTAAGTGGAATTTTGAGTGCCCATCTTGCAAGGTATAAGGACTTCAAAAATGCAGTGTTGAGTGCGGTATATCTTCACGGAAAAGTTGCAGATGACCTATCCCAGCATTTCTGAAGTAAGTATCTTAGCTTCAGATCTAATCGAACAAGTAGGCAAGACTATAAAATTATTAGAATCTAATGAATAGAAAGAAAATTGCCGTCCTGACGGGAGCTGGAATCAGTGCAGAAAGTGGTATCTCTACATTCAGAGATGCAGGTGGATTGTGGGAAGGGCATGACGTGATGGAAGTAGCGTCCTATGATGGCTGGCTTAGGAATCCTGAATTGGTACTTGATTTCTACAACAAAACACGAATGCAACTTGGACAAGTGCATCCTAATAAAGCACATACTCTACTTGTAGAATTAGAAAATCATCACGATGTCAGTATCATTACACAGAATGTTGATGATCTGCACGAAAGAGCAGGAAGTACACATGTGATTCATTTGCATGGCGAACTAAAAAAAGTGAGAAGTACTAAGAATGAAGATTTGATTTACCATTGCGATGGAGAAATTTTTCTGGGCGATTTGTGCGAAAAGGGTGCACAACTAAGACCGCATATTGTATGGTTTGGAGAAATGGTCCCTTTAATCGAAAAAGCAGCAAAACTTATATCCAGCTGTGAGGTCTTATTGATTATCGGTACATCACTTCAGGTTTATCCGGCTGCAGGTCTGAGCGATTATGCACCAGAAGGAGCAGAAATATTTTATGTAGATCCCAACCCTGGAAACTTATATAGCGAAACCGAAAATAGAATCAGAGTCTTTCCTTTAAAAGCAACGGAAGGAATGCAGATTATCTACCAAAATCTGACCCAATAGTTACAAACCAGATCAACGAATGTATTTATCTTTGGGGCTTGTATGATAATTCATGTCTTAATTTATACTCCTATATAATTTCACAAAATGAAAAACGGTCTACTTCTGCTTTGTCTCAGCATTTTTTGGATTCAATCCGGCATCTCACAAAATCGTCCAGACTTTTTTAAAGCCATTCCGGCTATAGATGCCACTACTCCCCTATGGGCTGCACTTATGTATTCTGAGAATCCCAATGTCATGGAAGTTGAAAATGCATATTTGGAATATTACAAAACTGAGCCTTTTAAGAAGAATCTTCATACACAAAATTATAAGCACTGGAGAAGAAAAATAAGCCCCTACCTGAATCAGGAAGGATTCATCATTGTTCCTGATAAAATAAATGAAGATGCGAAAATTAAAGGGATAAACGATACTCGAAAATTAAACCTCCGAAGTGCCGGTACCTGGAGAAGTTTAGGTCCGGTGGAAACATTCGAGGAAGGCGGATCATTACCAATTTCATTTCAAGTCAACGTGTATTGTGTAGATCAATCAAAGTCAAATAAAGATATTTTATATGTTGGAACAGAAGGAGCCGGAATTTACAAAACTAATGATAAAGGACTCAGCTGGGAATTAAGTAGTTCGGAAATTGAAGTCACTAGCGTAGAGGCCGTGCAAATACATCCATCCAATCCAGACATTGTATTTGCAGCCGGCAACAGACGCATATTCAGAACTAAGGATGGAGGAGAAAATTGGGATGAAGTAGAATTTATTGATGCATCAGGCTATGTTTTTAGATTTAATCCGGATAATCCTGGTGAAATATTTTGTGGGGCTTCAAATGGCCTTTACCACACTATAGATGGTGGAGATTCCTGGCAAAAAGTTTTTTCAGAATCCATATGGGATATTATGTATCATCCAAGCAACCCACAGATAATCTATTTATTGAAAAATATAAATGGACAAAATATGACCGGACTTTGGAAATCATCCAATGGAGGTGACTCCTGGAATCAAATAACACAAGGCTGGTATCAACCGGAGAATCAGGCCGAAGCTGTAGAGCATGGGGGTAAACTTGGAGTGACTATTGCAGATCCGGACAGAGTGTATGCAGCTTTGATCGGAGATAGTAAGGCAGGAGATTCAGGATGGATAGGGATTTTTATGAGCGAGGACAGTGGAGAGACCTGGAAGCAATCAGCTTCACAAATTGGTGGTCCCTATAATGAACCCAACATTACACCCTGGAATGTAGCAGCTTATTCGGATGGATATCATCAGGGCTATTACAATTTTGGATTAGGGGTCTCCAGCATCAATCCCAATAAAATCTGGGTTGGAACTATCCGACTTTCAGAATCAGTTGATGCTGGTAAGACTTTCACCGCAATTGGTGCAGCGAATTCAATTAAACATAATAAAATCCATGCAGATATTCAGGCTATATTGGTTCAGGATTCAGAAATCTGGATTGCTTCTGATGGAGGCCTTGATTATTCCAATAATGAACTTGGTTCTCATCAAAGCAGAAAATATGGAATTACAGGCGCTGATTTCTGGGGATTTGGCAGTGGCTGGAATGAAGATGTGCTGGTAGGAGGAAAATACCACAACGGTAATGGTGTTTATTATCAAACTTATGGACAAGGTAATTTTTTACATATCGGAGGAGTTGAAGAAGCTACGGGATATGTAAATCCATTGGATAACAGATTAGTATACACTAATCATTATTGGGCTGGAGGCACGAGAGTGCAGCGTGTACCGGATTTATTATCTGGACTTATTGTGGACCTGCCACAATTAAAATTAATTCCTAATGAAACTTACATAGAATCCTCCTCCAGTGGAATCTATTTTGATCCCCGATATTCCAGACACTTGTATGTGGGCGTGGAAGATGGTGTTTGGAAATCATACAATGGAGGTGTATCCTTTGAAAAATTAGTGACTTTTGATGAGGGCACCGTTCATGAGATCGCCATTAGCAGATCAAATCCTGATGTTTTATACTGTGTGGTTCATACCGGAGGATTCTGGGACGGATGTAGTATATACAGAACTGAAGATTCAGGCAAAACCTGGTTAAAAGTAAGCAACCTGGCAGCTGATCGCTGGAGGCTCGAAATTGATGTTCATCCGGAAAATCCAATGGAAATCTGGGTAGCTTCCAGCAGAGGAAGTAATGGAGCGAAAGTATATCAATCCCTTAATGGTGGACTTAGTTGGCAAAACAGAACTACTTCTATACTCAATGACCAGAGGATGAAGGACTTGATAATCCAGGGCGGGACAGAAAATACTATTTATCTTGCCACTGACAGAGGTGTATTTTATTTTGAAAATAATCAATGGCAACCTTACGCTGTGAATCTCCCATATGCATTGAACAGCCTATCCCTGAAGCCATTTTATAGAGACAACAAACTTAGATTAGCTACATATGGACGGGGAATTTTCGAGACTGAACTTGCTGCTGATTTCAATCCGATTGCGCAAGCAATGACTTTTAGCGATAGTGTATTATGCTCAAGAGATACCATACCTTTCGATTGTTACTCCATTTTAAATCATGAGGATGCTGAATGGAACTGGGAGTTTAGTCCGCAACCTACATATGTGTCATCTACCAGCAGCAGGAACCCTAAGGTTGTATTTGGTACACCTGGAACGTATAGTGTTATACTAACGGTAAAGGACAAACAAGGAAGAACCAGCACCTACAGTAATCCGGAAATGATTAAAGTAGCAAATCAATGCTCAGCTGAGGGAATTGCAGGCACATCAATAGAATTAAGTGGGGATGGTGATTATTTTCAGACTTCATCATTGAATACCAGGACAAATCGCTTTACTGTGACAGCATGGGTTTATCCAGATGGATTTCAACCTGAATACAGTGGAATATTTATGAATGATGATGAATCTGCAGGTTTTAATTTTATTGGAAATAATAATACTCTGGGCTATCATTGGCCGAACGGGGCCTGGTGGTGGGATTCAGGTCTTCAGGTACCTGCAAATCAATGGTCATATGTATTGCATACTATCAATTCAATGAACCCGGCAGCAGCGTATTTGACAGAAAGAATTCCAATCATGGTTTCCTAGCCGGAAATGCAATTAAGTCCAATAGAAAAGTAGCAGTTGGATCCGGGAATAGTCAAATTTTGACTAATCTAAATGAAAATAAATGGTCTGCAGAAGAATTGGATTTAAGTGTTGAAACGGATGAATTCAGTTCTGCTCTGATTGACAAATTAGCTGCTAGTAAAGTACTTAATTTAGATTGTAAATCTGAAGATGATGAGCAGGAATTTCCTGTCTATATTTTTAATCATTATGATTCTTTCCTGGATGTTGAAACTGCGAATTTAATCTTTTCTGATGCAGGCTTTACTGATGGGCAGATCCCTAAAATGTTCTTTCGTCCTGAGAACAATGCAGAAGTATCCTGGATAGAAATAAAAGAAGGAGAAAGTGCAGGAAATACATGGTCCTTTGATTTGACTGATTTCGAATTTATTGCGGGACAATATTGTCTGCTCAGTGGTGAACCTACAACTTCAACATCCGGCAATTTGACTTCTGAGAATATTAGAGTCTTTCCAAATCCGGTAGTCACTGGTCAGGAACTTTATATCCGTCTAAATGAGTCGGAAAATGGAACGTTTTCAATACATGACATGAGTGGTAAAATACAGTTTAAGCAAAAGATTGAAGGAGGTAAGGAACATCTGATTTCTTTCAGAAATTTAGCTCCGGGCAATTATATGTATACTTTCAAGAGCAATCAAAATATAGCGAATGGGGTGATTCAAGTTTCGGGGAATTGAAAAAGTAAAGTCGAAAGTTGAACAGCCCTGGAAGTAGCTGCAAGTTGACAGTTAGTAAAGCCGTTGCTGGTTGCTGGTAATTGGTTTGATCCAGAAACAGTACACATTCTCACTCAATGATTTCTGTAGCTTTCAGCTACGAACACCCACACAAAACTGTTTCGGGACCGGATTGTTGGTTTGCTGGTTGCGATCCTGAATTACGAGCAACATGTAACAACCCCTCCCTCATTCAATGCTTTCGTAGTTTTCAGCTATGAACAACCACACAAAATTGATAATTTCCAAATTGTAGTTATAAAAGCCCGCGTGAGTGTGTCTGGGGTGAGTTTGATTGCTAATAAATTAGCAATACCAAAGAGGAATTAAAAAAGGCAGCGTGAAGTTCACGCTGCCTTTTTGCTAAGGATAGATTTATAAGAAACAGATTCTTCTGAAAGAGTTATCTGAAGCTTTAATTTGTTGACTAGCTACCACACATAAGACAGTTTGGATCGTCAAGGCTGCAAGCTTTGCCTTCCTGCATATCTTCCATTGCTTCGGAAGCGGCATTGGCCATCATGATTTCCTGCTCTTCTGCTACTTCAGTGGCGGTTCCTGTAAATTTAGTCTGATATTTTTCGCTCAGGGTAAATTTGATAGGATCTACTGCAGCCTTGGATCTCAGGTAATACATCCCGGTTTTAAGACCTTTCTGCCAGGCGTAGAAGTGCATGGAAGATAATTTAGAGAAGTTCGGATTTTCTACAAAGAGATTCAAACTCTGGCTCTGGCAAATGAATGCTCCTCTGTCCGCAGACATGTCGATGATCACTTTCTGGCTGATCTCATAAGTAGTTTTGTACAAATCCCTGATATGTTGAGGTATTTCCTGAATATCAATGATTGAGCCATTTCTCTGCATGATTTTCTCTTTCATGTCATCATTCCAAAGTCCCAGCCCGATCAGATCATTAAGCAGGTGCTTGTTGACTACGATGTATTCGCCGGACAGTGTTCTTCTCGTGTAAATATTCGAAGTGTAAGGCTCAAAGCACTCATTATTACCAAGAATCTGAGAGGTAGAAGCTGTAGGCATCGGAGCTACAAGTAGTGAGTTTCTTAATCCAAATTTCTTCACTCTCTCTTTTAAGGTAACCCAATCCCAACGATCACTTGGAGTCACACCCCATAGATCAAATTGCAAAAGGCCTTCACTTGCAGGTGATCCCTGGAAAGTCTGGTAAGCACCTTCTCTCTCAGCAATCACACAACTTTCAGATACAGCAGCGTAGTAAATTGTTTCAAATATGTCTTTGTTTAGTTGTTTGGCCTCAGGGCTGTCGAATGGCATACGCATCAGAATGAATGCATCTGCAAGTCCTTGTACACCGATTCCAATGGGGCGATGTCTCATATTTGAGTTGCGTGCTTCAGGAATTGGGTAGTAATTGATATCAATCACTTTGTTCAGGTTACGTGTAAGTACACGTGTGATCTCTTCCAATTTCGCGAAATCGTATACTCCGTTTTGCACAAACTTATTTAAGGCAATTGAACCGAGATTGCATACTGCTACCTCATCCTTTGAAGTGTATTCCATGATCTCTGTGCAAAGATTACTGGAGCGAATGGTTCCGAGATTTTTCTGGTTGGATTTTTTGTTTGCGGCGTCTTTGTATAATATATATGGAGTTCCTGTTTCGATTTGGGATTCGAGAATAGAGAACCATAGTTCCTGAGCTTTCACAACTTTACGGGCTTTGCCTTCAGACTCATACTTGTGATAAAGTGCTTCAAATTCTCCACCATAAGTATCGCATAATCCCGGAGCTTCGTTTGGACAGAAAAGAGACCAGTTAGCATTTTCTTTTACCCTCTCCATAAATAGGTCAGACATCCAAAGCGCATAGAACAAATCACGTGAGCGCATTTCTTCCTTACCATGGTTTTTCTTCAATTCCAGGAAGTCATAGATATCAGCATGCCATGGCTCCAGATAAATAGCAAATGCACCTTTTCTTTTTCCACCACCCTGATCTACATAGCGGGCAGTGTCATTGAATACGCGTAACATCGGGATTATTCCGTTTGATGTTCCACCTGTTCCTTTGATATAAGAGCCTTTCGCTCTGATATTGTGAATGCTCAGACCGATGCCACCGGCAGATTGGGAGATTTTAGCACATCTCGCAAGGGTCTCGAAAATTCCGGAAATACTATCATCTGTCATAGTCAACAAGAAGCAGGAGCTCAGTTGGGGTTTTGGCGTTCCTGCATTGAATAATGTCGGAGTAGCATGGATAAACCATTTCTCAGACATCAGATTATATGTTTCAATAGCACTTTCTACATCCTCACCATGGATACCAACAGCTGCTCTCATAAGCATATGTTGAGGACGCTCTACTACTTTACCATTGGCACGAAGCAAATATGACCTTTCTAGTGTTTTGAAGCCGAAATAGTCAAAACCATAGTCTCTGTCATAAATTATAGCGGAGTCAAAAAGCACTCCGTGATTACGGATGATTTCAATAGTCTCATCACTGATTAGATTAGCTCTATCGTTGGTTGCCGGATCAATGTAAGCGTACAATTGCTCCATAGTTTGAGAGAAGCTTTTCTTTGTATTTTTGTGCAGGTTTGATACTGCAATCCTGGCTGCCAACAGGGCGTAATCAGGATGTATGGTAGCCATGGTTGCCGCAGTTTCAGCAGCTAGATTATCCAGATCTGAGGTAGAAACACCATCAAAGATTCCCTGGATGACTTTTTTAGCGATTTCGATTGGATCAACAAAATCTGAATTGAGACCGTAGCATAATTTCTTTACTCTCGCGGTGATTTTATCAAAACTGACATCTTCCTTTCTCCCGCTTCTTTTAACAACTTTCATACTCATTTGCTTTAAGGTAGTGACCAAATAGTTTTCTTATTATCTTAAAATTCTTCATCAAGGCTAAATACTTGCTTAGCTTTCTCTACTCCAATGCCTGACTTTTTATAGTCACCAACTCTTTTCTCAAAGAAATTGGTTTTACCCTGAATAGAGATCATATCCATCCAGGGGAATGGATTTTCAGTATTATATATCTTTTCATTTCCAAGCTGAGACAATAGTCTGTCTGCCACGAATTCAATGTACTGACACATCATATCTGCATTCATTCCAATAAGTGCAACAGGTAATGCATCTGATACAAATTCTTTTTCAATTTCAACTGCGTCAGCGATAATCGATCTTACAGTTTCTTTAGGAAGTTTATTATCTATGTGTTGATTGTAGATCATACAGGCAAAATCACAATGCATTCCTTCATCACGGGAAATTAGCTCATTGGAGAAAGTAAGGCCCGGCATAAGTCCTCTTTTCTTAAGCCAATAAATGGAGCAGAATGAACCTGAGAAGAAAATACCTTCAACAGCAGCAAATGCAACCAATCTTTCCTGAAAAGTACCATTGTTGATCCAGCGAAGTGCCCAATCAGCCTTTTTGCGGACGCAATCCATATGATCTATGGCGTGAAAAAGGTAATCTTTCTCCTTATTATCTTTAATATAAGTATCAATAAGAAGGGAATATGTTTCAGAATGGATGTTTTCCATCATGATTTGAAAACCGTAGAAAAACTTAGCCTCAGTGTACTGAACTTCTCTTACAAAATTCTCAGCCAGATTCTCATTTACTATTCCATCACTGGCAGCAAAGAAAGCCAAAACATGTTTTATAAAATGTCTTTCATCATCATTCAGCTTTTCATCCCAGTCTATCAGGTCCTGTGACATGTCAATTTCCTCAGCTGTCCAAAACGATGCTTCCGACTTTTTATAATAATCCCAGATATCGCTGTGTTGAATAGGAAAGATCACGAAGCGATCGGGGTTTTCTGTTAAGATTTTTTCTTCTACTGCACTCATTGCCTTTGTTTTTTATATATTGATTGAATTATATTCGTTTTTTTTCGATGCGAGCAAGGACTGCGAAGATAACTTTGTGAAAGCATCCAGGCAACAAATATTTAATATTTATTTATATAAAAATTAAATAATATGGCAATTTGAAAATGGAACCTTTTCAGACTTTGCTGCAACCAAAATTTTAAGCGTACTCCCCTCTTTGGGTAGCGAAAGTAAAATTATAATTATTCACCATATGATATCCACTTTCCCAACAACAAGTTACCAACACCCTGTGGATAATATGTATAAAATCTTGAATATGTGCATAGTAAAAGCATGACTCAATGTTAAGTCAGTGTTAATAACTAAGCTCTAATTCGGGACCCTTTTTATAAGGGGACACAAATATGAGAAATTTATATTAATAAAAATATTATCTATCGAATTTTAATAGCCTTCAGCGGAGAAATGCTTTGGACCAAATACGTAGGTAAAATAATGCTAATGAATATTGAAATGACTATCAATATATTGAGTAGTAAAACTCCCCACCAGTCTATTGAAATGGGAGCATAAGCCAGATAATAATCTGCTTCATTTAATTTTATAAATTTGAATGTAGCCTGCAACCAGCAGATTCCAAGACCAGTCAGATTTCCAATTAGTAAAGAATAAAAAAGGATCTTCATTCCAAAGCCAACAAAGATGAAGCGGATCGAGCGATTCTTCATTCCAAGGGTTTTCAGCATCCCCACCATATTAGTCCGTTCAAGGATCAGAATCAGCGAAGTTGTAATGAGATTGAAGATACAAACAGCAATCATCAGGACTATGATGATCACCTTATTATAGTCCTGCAATTGCAGCCATTCAAATATGGAAGGAAAACGCTCTTTGATCGTTACCGGAAATAAGCGGACAGGCAAAAAATCATCGAATAAATAATTTAAAGCAGGATCCATCTGACTGATATCATGGAGATACAACTCCATCCCTCCTACTTCAGACTCTTTCCATCCCAAGATTTGCTGCAAAACCCGTACATCTGCAAATGCTATTTTCTTATCATACTCCTCCAGTCCTGTTTTATACAGGGCTTTTATTTTGAAACGCCGAATAACCTGATTTCCATCTTTAATAAAGTAGATATCCATTGACTCACCAACCGCTACGTTCAGTCTGGAAGCGGTTTGAACTGAAAGCATGAGATCCCTTCCAATGCTATCCTTATCATATGAGAGTGCTTCTCCTGTAACTATGTATTTCTCAAAAAAAGCTTGATTGAAATCCCCGCCAATCCCTTTCACAGTAATGCCTTCGAATTCATCTTTAGTTTTTAAAATTCCCGGAAATGCAATAAAGCTCTGCACGGACTTGAAAACAGGATCTTCTCCGGAACCGGGAACAGAGAAAAGTGAAGGATTCTCATTAAACGATGCTACATCATCCCGGGTAGTCTTAAAAAGTTCTTTCCAGTTACCGTCTGTGGTGTCTATGGGGGTGGGAATGAAGGAATTATTGATCTCTGTATCTGTTACAATAATATGGCCCCAAAAATCAAATATTTTATTGGTGATTTCATCCTTAAATCCATTGATCAGCGCCATAGCCACAATCATAACGGCCACACTTAGTGCTGAAGAAGCAATGCATAACCTGATAATCAGACCGGAAAATGCCATTCCGGAAAGAGAACTCAGACGTGACACTATAAATGCAGGTAAATTCAAAGGGAAAGCAGTTTGAAATGATATCTCGCACAAATAACGCAATAATATCTATTTTTGGCACTCCAAATTAGAACTGATCATATGAATTTTGTAGAAGAATTGAGATGGAGAGGCATGTTGCATGATATGACTCCGGGTACGGAAGAAATTATAGGTAAAGAAAAAATCACCGGCTATATCGGCTTTGATCCCACTGCGCCATCGATGACGATTGGCAATTACGTACAGCTTATGTTGTTGAAATTGTTCCAAAAACATGGGCATAATCCTATTGTACTGATGGGCGGAGCAACCGGGAGAATCGGTGACCCTTCGATGAGAGATACAGAAAGAGAACTTAAAAGCTATGACGAGCTTGACAGAAACCTGTCCTTCCAGGTAGAACAATGCCATAAATTGCTGGCTTTCGAGGGTGTCGATAACCCGGCAATACTCAGGAATAATCTGGATTTCTATAAAAACATGAACGTGTTGGATTTCCTGCGTGATGTGGGTAAAAACCTGACAGTCAATTATATGCTGGCAAAAGATTCAGTCAAAAAAAGACTGGAAACAGGACTTTCTTTCACGGAATTCAGCTATCAGCTGATTCAGGGATATGATTTCCAGGTCCTTCTGGAGCAAGATAATTGTGTGCTGCAAATGGGCGGATCTGATCAATGGGGTAACATTACTTCCGGAACAGAGGTAATCAGAAGAAATCTCGGAACTAAGGTTTATGCACTCACTACTCCCCTGCTGATGAAAGCAGATGGAACAAAGTTTGGCAAATCTACAGAAGGTAATCTATGGTTGGATCCAAATCTTACCAGCCCTTACCAATTCTACCAATTCTGGCTCAATGCTGATGACCGTGATATCGAAAAGTACGTAAGATATTTTTCAATGAAGCCGCATGAAGAAATGGAAAGAATCATTGAATTGTCCAAAGAAAACCCACGTGAAGCTAAAAGACTAATTGCAGAAGAACTGACTATTGCCATTCACTCACAGGAGGACTATGAGCAAGTTCTGAAAGTTTCAGAACTCATCTTCAATCCTTCACTGGATCATGAATTTCTCAAGAATTTAAGTCATACGGACTGGAACAATCTGAAGAATGAAATCCCTTCTTTCGGGTTGAATTCTGAGTTTGGACCCCAGATACTCGATTTATTGAGTCAGGATGCTCCTGTATTTACTTCAAAGGCTGAAGCAAGAAGAGCTATACAGCAAAATGCATTAAGCATTAACAAAGTGAAAGTGACAGATCCAAATCATACCTCCAACGATATAGAATGGTACGAAGACAAATATATTCTTGTTGAAAACGGTAAAAAGAATAAGTTTATCCTGTACCGCAGTTAATACAGCCCGCTTAAAAGCAACAGAGTGAGATAAGTTGATTTAATTTGTGTTCAAATAAAACTGTTGCAAATGGAGCTGGACGATATACTCTATCACCTGGGTGAGAATCATGATGATTGGTATCAAGCCATTGCGCCCCCTATTTATCAAACCAGTAACTTCAGGTTCAAAACTGTAGCTGACTTCAGGGAAAAGGCTAAAGATGAGTTTAAAAATCATGTGTATACCAGAGGGAATAATCCGACAGTTGCCATCCTGCGCAAAAAGGTAGCAGCTCTCGAAAAAACTGAAGATTGTCTTGTATTCTCAAGCGGTAGTGCAGCAGTTGCTGCGGCTATCCTTTCCAGAGTGAGTCAGGGCGATCATATAATATGTGTCGACAAGCCTTATACCTGGACAAGAAAACTGCTCAATGACTGGGTAAGCCGAATGGGGGTAAATGTGACATTTGCTGACCTCAAGGATGCACAAGAGCTACATAAGCATATCACTGATAAAACTAAAGTCATCTATTTGGAGAGTCCCAATAGTATGACTTTTGAATTGCAGGACCTGGCAGCAATATCTTCTATTGCTAAGGACAATGGAATTGTCACCATCATTGATAATAGTTCCTGTTCACCATTGTTTCAGCAGCCTGCTGTTCATGGGATTGATCTGATTGTACACTCAGCCACCAAATACCTCAATGGTCATAGTGATGTAGTGGCAGGAGTAGTTTGTGGCTCAGAGGAACATATCAGGACTATTTTCTCACATGAATATATGATGTTGGGTGCCATCATTTCTCCTTATGAAGCAGCAATGATTCTGAGAGGAATGAGGACATTGCCTTTGAGATTGGAACGATCTGATACTAGTGCCTTGAAAATAGCTACTGAATTGAGTGGAACTAAAGGAATTAGATCAGTCATTCATCCAATGCTTCCTTCCTTTCCACAGGCAGATATTTCCATAAAACAAATGAGTGGAACAGGTGGATTATTCAGCATATTACTGGATACAGATGATATTGTCAAATGCGAGCAATTTGCTGATGCATTGACAAAATTCAGAATGGCGGCATCCTGGGGGGGATACGAATCATTGATTATGCCGATGTGTGTTTTCAACAGTTACCTCGGGAACACGCAGCCATTATATCCCACTAATCTGGTTCGCCTCTATATCGGACTGGAAGATCCCGATTATTTGCTGGCAGATATTATTCAGGCATTGAGATTTGTCATTGATTAATTCAGGGCAATGAGGAGGAAGACAAAAACAAGAAGTGGGTTTAGAAGATTTTTCAATTGGGCTTTGAAAATATTTCTTGCATTTCTGATCATTCAAATTTTGACCATATTGATTTTTCGCTGGGTACCGGTACCTATCACTCCATTAATAGTGATCAGAGGCTATGAAAAATTGAATGCTGGCAAAATGATTGGTTATCATAAAGACTGGGTATCCTGGAGTCAAATTTCTGATCATCCCAAAGCTGCTGTAATCAGTTCGGAAGATCAGCGATTTTTGGATCATCATGGATTTGATCTGAAAGCCATCGAGAAAGCCATGAAATATAATGAAAAGCAAGAAAAGAGAGGCAGTACAAAACGAAGGGGCGCCAGTACCATATCACAGCAAACCGCAAAAAACTTATTCCTTTGGCCTGGCAGATCATGGCTTAGAAAGGGTCTTGAAGTAATGTATACTTTCCTGATAGAATTGCTCTGGCCAAAAGAACGCATTCTGGAAGTCTATCTGAATATCATAGAATTGGGTGATGGCGTATATGGAGTTGAAGCAGCGTCACAACTGTATTTCAATAAACCTGCGAGCAAATTGAATCGGGATGAAGCTGCACTTTTAGCGGCGGTGCTTCCTTCTCCCAGAAAGTATAGTGCCAGTAAGCCGGGACCTTATATTAGAAGACGCAAGGAATGGATAAAGCGGCAGATGAGGAATCAGCCGGAGTTGTATGTGTTTGCAAAAGGAAGGTAGAGATTTCTATAATACTTCTCTAGTTTGTTAAACAAGCCCGTTTACAGCTTTAAATGAAAAGCTTATATAGCGGTGGAAATGAGTGATTGCGTTTTTTGCTTTTGCTTCTTTGTTAAAAGAATTTAGCTTCAGATAATGATTTTACTGCAGCGATTTTTTCTGAGCCTTGTACTTTTGGCTTGATCCAAAAGATACTATGTTGCTATCCAAATTATTTCTGCAAATTTCTCTCTTTTTTTCTATATTTGTTCTGACCAAAAGAAGGCTTCAGTTGATTCTTTCTACCGAAGTCTATCTAGTGCGGAGCGACCGTCGCTCCGTTTTTTTGACCAAAAGAAGGCTTAGTCTCCTCTTTTCCCGATGTATTATTCCAAGCATAATTTTTGTCAAATTCCTCGTCTTTTATCCAAATTACGTAGCTCAGAATTAATAGTTTACGCATACAGGCTAATTGATTTCCTCTTTACATTTGGGTTCTTCTCATTTATTCTGTCACTAAATTGTTTCATTTTTTCATTGCTTCTTATTGCTGCCATTGCCGGCATATATAGTGCTTGCCTTATTCTTCGATTCCCTTTTTTACTTATTTTAGACTTGCCTTTGTACATTCCTGACTCATTATGTGATACGTCTAAACCAGCATAACTCACAAGTTGTCTTATGTTTCTGATCAACTGGAATCCATTGGTCTCACTTACCAGTATTATTGCTGTTTCCAGGCCAATTCCTGGTATCGTCTCAAGTTTCTTGATCTTTTTATATAGGTCACTATCCTGTTTGGCAATGCTTAAAAGTTCTACTCTTAGCCTTTGAAGCTGATGTTTATAAAACTCTATTTGCTCTTCTTTCATTTGCTTCATCATCTCACTTAATCCTTTGGAGTACTTGAGTGCATGAAGCTGATTCTGGCCCTAGTGATCTCTTTCTTAATAGACATCGACTCTCTGGCCATATCTCTTATTTGTCTATAATTGCCCGACATTGGCTTCCATTTTCAACGTTTCTTTCAATACCATATTCGGCAATTACCTTACTGTCAACTTTATCTGTCTTGGTTTTTACATTAAAGCTCCTCATGTAATTTTTCATCTTCATGGCCAGGATTACTGCCACTTCCTGCCCACTTTCGTAGAGAAAATAGGCAAGATTTTCATAGTATACACCGGTCGCTTCCATGACATAGTTAACTGAAACGTCTTCTCTGTTTTTCTTTTCCACCCATTTCACCAATTCCATTGCCCCAGAATCAGTATTGTCAAAACTTGTACTGCCTAAAACCTTAGACTCCTTGTTCTCCAATTTGAGCATAAAGCAAACGTGAAATATTGCCTTTGAAATGTCAATGCCAACTACTCCTTTCATGATAACTCAGTTTTAAAAAGGATTTCTTCTGTAAGCTTTACTCGTCTACGCGGGATATAACTTT
This sequence comes from Saprospiraceae bacterium, assembly GCA_016706365.1. Lineage (GTDB taxonomy): Bacteria > Bacteroidota > Bacteroidia > Chitinophagales > Saprospiraceae > SLDF01. The sequence continues at coordinate 146,911 of JADJJU010000006.1, read as the reverse complement.
ATAAATTATTCCCTAGATACTATTCAGCATTTGAGAAGAATAGGGGTAAGCGCAATCTCTTTTGGTCGAAATACAAGAATGTTTTCTGTAACAAAATGCTCTTCTTACCCCATCCTTTCTTGTTAATGAATATGAATGAATGAAATTCAAAAATAAGTCATCACAAACGTACGAGTACCAAAAGATCAAGGCTGTTTAAAATTTCCTTGTTTTCTAAGCTGTTCTCCTCAGCGCATGCAAAGCCGCGAGGTTCGCTTTGCTCACTCGCTGTCATAAGTGACTCGTTATAAAGTCCAGGTCATTATCTAAAGACCGGGAGTCATGACTTCACTCGACTTCTGTGCCTGCTTACTAAGGGATTTGTGGCCTCCTCAGGGCGCTCGAGAGACCGAGCTTCTTCGTCGGTTCGCTTCCTTGTAAAGTACATTTAGTACTTTCCTGCGTTTTCTATGGTTTCACCAAATTCATTTTATATATTTTTTAATGTATAACTGATAATTGATGTTCTCAAAATTAGGCTGCCATTTCATACTTATATTCCCGATCGAATTTGGTCTTATTTTTTACACATGAAAAGACTGTTTTTAATATTTTGTTGCGAAGGTTATTCAGCACCAACATTTTGTTTTCTTCTCTATTTCTATCTTTCTTATGTAGTATTCTTTAAAGATACTTTTGTTTTTATACTTGATGTAGCGCATAAATGGAGTAATGTCTTCAGCTTTTATTGGCCATATATGAGACTTTTCCCTCCCTTGTATCTGCCAGATGAATGCTCAAAAGGCCTACTCCACAATAACTCCCAGGCTTTAGATGAAGCAAAGGGGATTATTGGTATAACAAATAAGAGCTATCGTGTAACTTTCCCTACACCTGGAACTGATACAGCGAACTTAAAATTCTGCTTTCACAGCCTCATCTTTATCAATTACCTCCATCATTTTCTTTTCTATCTCATTGATGCTTTTTCAAGCTCTGCCTTCACCTTTTCAGTGGACTGCTTCACGTTTGATACATTTCTTTGGAGTGGAACTTCTTGATATCGTCATAGTCCTGTGTTAGCTGAGTTTTCATTTTTACTAATCTTGCCCTCTGTGTGTTCATTATTTTAGCTGATTGATCATCTCGGAAGATGGTTCATATTTCTTCAACTTATCAGCATGTCTCTTGCCATAGTCCGCAATCCTGGCAGCATCTATCTTGTCGTTCTTTCCCCGGATCAATCCTGAGGCATTTTTGATTGCTAAGCCAGAGCAAACAAAAGCATCAATATCCTGCTCAACAAGACACCCTAGTAAGATATTGTTATATACCGGTATATTCCATCACAAAGCATAATTGTACTGTATCAACAGATCCGCTCTGATCCTGTGCGATCTGTTGCACCTTCCTTGATGAAAGATTTCAGTGTAGCATAAGAATTCTTTATCTCGCATTCATGGACTATCTGGTTGCCATACTGAACAGCAAAATTGATTTTGTCCTTTGAGATATCTCCACCCCGATGAATTTTTCCATTGTTTTCAAATTTGATGTTAATTAATTTGTTGAGAACAGAGTGAAAACCAAGACCTTGTAATGGGTTCTTCCTAATTTTCTATCTGGCTTTTGGACCTGCTAGCAAAGTGTGGATTAAAACGCAGGGTAAGTTCTACTTTAGTCGCTCATATAATTTGCCACACATTGCCTCAAGTTTTCCACAAAACTAACACTTACTAACACTCCCCCCAGACCCCCCTCTACATATAATAATAATAACTATATTTATTATTTATTTAGAAATACAAATCTAAAGGTCGCTCATGGAAATTTTAAAAGCTGAGTTAGCGCCAACAGCGGAGAATAGAATGATTATTCCTAAAAACTGATATCCATCAAGTTCACAAACTCCGTATGGAGTAAAATATCGATAACGCAGGTGAAGTGCAGGCTGATTTTAAAAATTCACGATTAAATAATTCTGGAGGAATTTAACTAGTGCACTAAGTAAAAACGAGTTGGAATGTGGTATTAGCTAAATGATTCTGCAGCATCGTTTTTCCTGTACTTTTGGCTTGATCCAAAAGTACCAAAAGATCAAGGCTGTTTAAAATTTCCTTGTTTTCTACGCTGTTCTCCACTCAGCGCATGCAAAGCCGCTCGCCTATTAAGTCTTAGACTGAAACAAGCTTAAATCATTAAATGTAATATATTTATAGGCCAGGAGTCTTGACTATGCTCGACTTCTGTGCCTGCTTACTTGTCGTCAAATTCAGATTGACAACTGTGTTACGATCAGCTTGAAAAGCTACAGAAATTTTAAAAGGCCGGGTTTTAACAGCCGACAGCCGGAGAAAAGCAGGATTATTTTCAAAAACTGCTTTGTACCAAAGTTCACAAACTCCGATAGGAGATTAAGATCGATAACACCGTGCTTGTGAAGTTCCGCTAGGGATCACAAAAACCACCTAAAAAGAACTCCTGAGGTTCTCAACAAAAAAGTAATCTCTCGTGATACACAAACTCCGAAGGAGTTTTATATAAATAACCCCGTGCAAGCGAAGCGCAGCTCGGGGTAAAAAATCAACTCAAAAGAACTCCGTGGGTGTTCAACTTTGTTAATTTTTACATTTTTTACTACGTAGATTAAACCTATCCCCTCCTCCCGTCTCTAATCTTTCAAAATCTATAAATTATGAGGAACTTAAAAATGTTATTGTTGGGAGCTGCACTTACAGGCTTTGTATTAAGCGGATGTAATAAAGATGCTGAGACAGATGATCAGCAGTTATTTGCAGAAGAGATGTCCTACTCTATGACAATGGACGAAGAAATTGATCTGGAAACAGATGAGATCGTATTGGGCCTGGAGCCAATGAGTGGTGATTGCCCTGTGATTACATGGGCACAACCACGAGGTACTTTCCCAAATACAGTTACCATTGATTTTGGTACAGATGGATGTGAAGACCGCAAAGGCAGAATCAGAAAAGGTATCATCAGAGTGAATGTTAGCGGTGATCCCAAGACAGCAGGAACTTCAGTGACGACTTCTTTTGAAAACCATTTTGTAGAAGATGTTCAGTTTTTGGGTAGCAGAGTACTTACTTTGGTGTCGATCGATGATCAAAAGAATAAAACGATTAACAGAGTAGTTGACATGCAGTGGATTTTCCCTGATGATGGCAATGCCAGCAGACAAGCCAACCACACTCTTGTTCAATTGGATGGTGGTGATACCAAAAGATGGCTGGACGATGCACTGAGCATCAGCGGTTCCGGTTCCGGAACCAACAAGAGCGGTGCAACTTACACTCATACCATCACTCAGAATCTGGAGAAACAGGCTGATTGCAGATTCATCAGCTCAGGAGTGCTTGAAGCGGTCACTCCAAGAGGAACTGTTAGCGTCAATTTTGGTGACGGCACATGCGATCATTTTGCAGAGGCGACTTTACCGAATGGCAGAACAAAAACGATTCCTATTGGTAGGTTTTGGAGAAATTAGAGATAAGAGATAAGAGATAAGACAAAATATAAGATATGAGATAAAAAGAGCCCGGGAACTGATTATAGTTGCCGGGCTTTTTTATTTGGCATAAAGATCTGGGAAGAAATTTAATTTTGAGTTTGTGTTGCAGCATATTTGTTGTATATTTAGCAAATATGTTGTGCAATGGAAAAGAAAACCTTAAAAAACAAAACCTTTTGACACTAAGAAAAGTGTGAATAAAGCAAAAGCATACTCACAGGAACATCTATCCTCCTCTATCGTTTCCGACGGAAATACCTATTCCTGGTCAAGTCCGATGGAAAGAGTGGAAATCATCAGGCAAGGAATACCTTTTTCCTCCATTGAGCGCATCAGTGACAGATTGAATCGCCCGGTTAAAGCCGTATTATCACTCGTGGGCATGCCACAGACCACTTACAATAAAAAGAAAAGCGAGCGTTCACTCCTGGACAGCAGGGACAGTGAATTGATTGTTCACATTACAGAGCTACTCGATTTTGGAATAGAAGTATTTAATAAGGAAGAAGAGAAATTTCAAAGATGGCTTAAAAAGCCCAATCTGTCTCTGGGAGGCCATACACCCGAGAGCTTACTGGATACCATCACAGGAATTGATGAAGTAAGAAACAGCCTGAACAGAATCGAATACGGAAATTTCGCCTGATGATAGTCTACAGAATTGTGAGAGAAAAGTATTTAGAAACTACTTTATCAGGAATTGGGGCTTCTTTGACAAAGGGGTTCAGATGGAATAGTTTAAACACCAGGCTTGTCTATACTTCAGAAAGCAGATCTCTTGCAACTTTGGAAGTAACAGTTCATCTGGACTTAAGTGAAGACCTTCCATCTGACAGGTATTATGTAGAAATTGAGATTCCGGATGATTTGACAATTCTGGAAGTCAATGTAGAAGATCTGCCGGATGATTGGGATACTAAACCTCCCGGCATTACCACACAAACCATTGGCAATGATTTCGTTGTAGAAAACCCGGCTGCAGTTTTAAAAGTACCGAGTGCTATTGTGCCAGAGGAATATAATTACTTGATAAATCCCTCACATTCAGACGCTAAAAAAATAGAAGTTAGGGAAAAGATATTAATGTGCTTTGATGGGAGGTTGAAGGCAAAGTAAGGTAAAGTATTACTTTCCAGAAAAAACCTTGCCGAATGGCAAAATTAGAACGACCAATTATAGGAATGTGAGTTATTTTACAAAAAACTAAATTTACATTATAAACAACCATCCCCATGCCAAAAATAATCGCCTGCATCAACATGACCCTCGATGGATACTGCGACCACACAGCTGTGGGTGCAGATGAGAAACTCATCAACATTACAGCGATTTAGTACGCAGTGCCGGAATACTTTTTTATGGAAGGATCACTTATCAGCTCATGGAAGATTACTGGCCGGAAGTGGTAGAAAATCCTACCGGGATCCAATCAACAGATGAGTTTGCACGGAGCATAGATGATGTTCCAAAAATTGTTTTTTCGAACATTGGATAAGGTGGTGTGGAGAAATTCAACATTAAAAAATGAACTGGTTAAGGAAGAAATTTTGGAATTGAAACAGCAAGCAACTAAAGACCTGTATGTTGGAAGTCCTAGTATGATAGTTGCCTTTTCAAAACTGGATTTGATTGATGAATACCAGCTTTGCATCCATCCGGTAATTGTAGGATCAGGATTGGTTTTGTTTAAAGACATCAGTGATAGAATTGAACTGAAGCTATTAAAGACAAAGACTTTCACTTGTGGAGCGGTGATTCATTATTATGAGCCAGCTTTAAAGATATAAGATATGAGATATAAGAGATGAGATCAGCAGCCAGATAAACAGCCGGTTAAAGCGTTAAAGCGTCAAATCGGTTAAGCGCTAACAGCCAGATATGAGAGATAAACTATAAGGTATGAGATGTCAACAGCCAGTTATGAATTATGAATTATTAATGATGAATGATGAGTTAGGAAAGATATCGTGTGGGTGTAGCGTTGGAGTTTGAAAGAAAGAAAATTACAATTTACTCCATTTTCTATTCATCTTTCACCATTCACCATACAATATTCACCTCCCTCCCCCACAGCCATCGGAATAACAGGTTCTTAACAACAAGCTGTGCACTGAGCTCAGCTAATGCATTGTATTTTTACCGGGCAAACAATTTGCAGACAGATCCAATAATCATCCCAGTAAACTCCAATGAATACTTACGACGCCCATTTTTTTAGATCAATTTTTTCAATTCTCATTGCTTTGTTAATGCTCTTCTCTTCCTGCAATGCGCAGGTAAGATCCAATGCTCCTACCGAACCTATCGAACCGCTAAAAATTTCTGCTTCAAAGCTCCCAAAAATGATCCGAACTCAGGGTGTGCAGTCAGGAAATGTCTTTTGTGAACTCCAGGATAAGGAAGGAAACCTTTGGTTCAGCACCGGAGGAGAAGGAATTTACCGGTATGATGGAGAATCATTTACAAATTTTACAACAGAAGATGGACTCTGTAATAATAATGTCAAAGGTATCATTCAGGATAAGGAGGGGAATATTTTAATTGGTACCGAAACGGGCCTTTGTAAATATGATGGTAAAACTTTCAGCAAATACTTCCAAAAGGATTTAAAAAGCGACCACATGATCAGTTCCCTCTTTCTGGACAGTGAAGACAACATTTGGTTTGGGACGATGAATAATGGGGTTTATCGGTATGATGGCAAGACCCTCACTAATTTCCTCAACAATAATGACCATACATTTAATCTTGGAAATCATCATCAACTTATTCTTGATATTATCCAGGATAGAAAGGGAGATTTATGGTTCAGTTCCTGGAATGGTGGAGCTGTGTGGCGATTTGACGGAAAATCTTTTACCAATTATTTACCATCAAAAAATTATTATCTCTCGAATGAAGATGGAAGAAATACTAACAAGTCTGAATCAGAATCATTAATAACCTACTTATCAGGGTTTTCATTAACTCAAGATAGCATTACAGATGATATGATATTTTCAATAACAGAAGATAAGGGAGGAGATCTGTGGTTTGCAACCCGCAGACATGGCGCGTGCAAATATGACGGAAAAACTTTTTACAGTTTTAGAGAGAATGAAAACTTTGTAAGCTATGGGGTATATGCTATTCTGGAAGACAAAAAAGGTAACATGTGGTTCACGACAGACAAGAATGGTGTTTACTGCTATGATGGAAAAACTTTCAAAAATTATACAACAATAGATGGATTAGTCCATAATTCTGTTTTTAGTATTCTGGAAGACAAAGATGGAAACCTCTGGTTTGGAACAAGAGGCTTTGGCTTGAGTCGCTTCGATGGAAGGTCTTTTACTACTTTTTCTGAATAGTAATCTCTGATTTAAATATAGACAGCTTAAAGCTTAGCCTAAACAAAAGAAAAAATGCCAACTTTCAATTTTATATCAAGACAGTCTAACTGGCTCCTGGTACTGATGTTTTTGAGCTCCTGCAATGCGCAGCCAAAGAAAAATGTCAGTGAGGAGAAACCATTCAACACGGTTGATACTCAAACCGAAAAGTTGTCGCCTACACTCAAATATGCAGTATTGGGTTCTGGTATACAGGACAGATTTGGAAATTTATGGCTGACAAGTGCAGGGGATGGATTGTATTTTTTTAATGGTAAAACCTTTATTCATTATACAAAGGAAGACGGACTGGATAATAATATTGTCTATTCGGTCCTAGAGGATCAGCAGGGTAATATATGGGTTGGAACTAAAACAGGTCTCAATTTGATGAAAACAGATAAGCACTCTCCAAAAGGAATCTCATTCACAACTATTCCAACTAAGTCATCAGTGGGTAATATTCACTCAACGATCAATCTGTCCGGAGGACTTCCTATCAGACAAAACGGGGTATGGACCATGATGCAGGATAAAGAGGGTATCATTTGGATTGGTACTGATGACGGTGTTTATTGTTACGACGGTAAGTACATTAAACCATTTTTAGATAATAAAGAACTGATTAATGAGGACAGCTTGGAATTGAAGGCAATCTTTTCGATACTTCAGGATACAAAAGGGCATATTTGGTTTGCCGCATGTGTCACTGAGGGGATTAGCAGATATGATGGGCAGACTTTATCCAACATTATTCCCCATGATCAGATTCGCAGAACAGACCATATCGTTGAAGACCGAAATGGATTTCTTTGGTTTGCTGCAGGTTTTACCGGTATGGGTCGATATGATGGAAAAGAATTCAAAGGCAACTATTTTAAAGAACAAATAATCAGAGGACCTTCTCACATTCTGGAAGATCATGAAGGGAATCTTTGGTCGAATTCCTACGCAGGCCTTGGTTTTTATGACGGAACAACCTACAAAATATTTACTGAGCGAGATGGTTTACCACATAAAAACATAAATCCATTATTACAGGATAAATCAGGAAATATATGGTTCAATGGGCCGGACATGAGTCTTTACAGCTTTGATGGGAAGACATTTGTAAAATATTCTGAATAAGTCACCTTGAATCAATATGAACAAATTGCAAATGAAAATCATATCGGCGTTTTCTCTAATTCTTATATCAATAATTGCTAGCTCTTGCAGTGCACAGGTTAATACAAAAGTGAGTGATGAAACAGTTGCTGAATCACATCATTTTATCGGCCCCAATGCAAAACTCCGAAAAACCTTAGGTACAACCGAACATCAGAACATCCATTGCAGTCTTGAGGACAAGGCAGGGAATCTATGGTTTGGAACCACCGGTGAAGGTGTTTATCGATATGATGGAAAGGAATTTGCGCAGTTTACTACTGCAGATGGGCTCAGCAACAATTCTATTTGGAGCATATTAGAAGATAAAAAGGGTAATATCTGGTTCGGAACGGACGATGGTATTAGTATGTATGATGGGAAAAGTATTTCGGAAAAATCATTGAGTTCCGCTTATCCTATTGGTCTGAGTGGAGCAAGTGCCCCATCCGGAAAAAATCCTGTGTGGAGTTTGATGCAGGACAAAAGTGGTATAATTTGGATTGGTACTACAGCTGATTTGTATTGTTATGACGGAAAAACCTTTACCCGCTTTCTGGATCAGGCGACCATTGCAAACGATCAAAATCTTCAGCTGAAATATGTACAGTGCATGTTGGAAGACAGAAACGGAACAATTTGGTTAGGTTCCGGTCCTATTGCAGGAGAAGGCGTAATTCGCCTTGACGGAAAATCAATTGTAAGTTCAAAACCCAATGGAGATGGATGGATCAGGTATATTGTAGAAGATAAAGGCGGAAAGATTTGGTTCAGCGGACGGAATAATGGCATATTCAGATACGATGGTCAGGAATTCAATAAATTCACAGAAAAGACAAATATCGGTGCAGCCATGATGGTAGATAAAACCGGAAACATTTGGTTCGATGGAGGAGAAAAGCAAGGCACAATAGAAAGTGAAAGTGGAATTTGGTGCTACGATGGGGAGTCATATAAAAATTTCACCGCAGAGGATGGATTGCTGACTTCTTCAGTTTGGAGCATGCTTGAAGACAGCGAGGGTAATATATGGATAGGAAGCAGAAACTGTGGACTCTCCCGATATGACGGAGAAAACTTCCTTACATTTTCAGAATGATTTTCTTTTAAGACTGATTCTCCTAACTATTCGAAAAAAGAATAACATTCCTTTTACCGAATACTTATTTGCCTATATTTGATTCATAATCAAATGCTACTCCAATGATACCGAACAATAAAATCAACTTGTTTATTGTATATCTTACATTATCGGCAATATGGCTTGGAGCGGCATTTCATGATACTTTTTATTCAAATTATGCCTGGTTCACAGATCCTGTAACACATATCGAATTTACTACAACCCATATCGTTCCGGGTGCATTAAATCCCTGGCCATTTTCTACCATGGCGCTTTTGATTTTTACCATTATAAGTTTCTTCCAATTTAGAAAATACAATGGTCTGGGAAAAAGAGAGCTTAATATTTCCATACTTGGAACATTTATAATTCTAATCATAACTCTTGCATATTTTGTCCCTACTCTGGGGAAGATATTCGGGGAGCAAGGACTTTATGATGCTGAATCCCTGATATCAATGTCCCGTTTATGGGTGATTCTGAACCTGATCAGATTCTTCATTTTAGTATACTTGTTTATTTCCGGGCTGCGCGGATTTGCGAAGCTTAGTAAAGCAAGTTAAAAACCTGCTGATTGAACCAGGTAGAATCTCAGAATACCTTTTTAATATATGATGCAGATTGTAACATTAGTTACGAACCCCAGAGAATTTAATATGTAGCTTGGACTCATATTAAAATTCAACCGATGACCAAAGTATTCTCAGTAATTATTGCGCTGTCTGTATATAGTTTTTCAGCCTTCACTCAGATAGCTCCATTTAATATTCACATTGTACCAATGGATATTGAAGGACTTGGCGGGCTTCAATCTTTTGCTTTTGGTCAGTCCAATGGAAAATGGCTCATTATTGGAGGAAGGCTTGATGGCCTGCACCGCAGGCAACCCTTTGCATCTTTCGATTTAGCCGGTAATAACAATCAATTAATTGTTATTGATCCTGTCTCACAACAAAAATGGACGGCTCCGCTGACATCGCTTCCAGTGGCACTTCAGGAGCAATTAAGCTCAACAAATATGGAATTCCATCAGGAGGGTAACTATCTATATGTAATTGGAGGATATGGATATCAAGCTGCAGCAGGCTCAAGAAAAACTTTCGACAATTTAAGTGCAATCAATGTTCCTGCTGTAATTAATGCGGTAATAAGCGGATCACCATTCGCCAGCCATTTCAGACAAATTAGTGATCCAAAATTTGCAGTAACGGGTGGACATCTTCAAAAAATAAACAATACTTTTTACCTGATCGGAGGAAACAAATTTGATGGTAATTACAATCCAATGGGAAATCCAACTTTCACCCAAAAGTATACAGATGCCATTCATAAATTCAATATTTCTGATGATGGAATCAACATTACCATTTCGCATTTAGCAACAATAACGGACGCAGTAAATTTGCACCGCAGGGACTATAATGCTGTTCCCCAAATTTTACCGAACGGGGCTGAAGGTGTGACAGCATTCTCAGGCGTATTCCAACCAACAGTTGATTTGCCATTTTTAAATTGTGTAAATATAGATAGCAGTAATTATGAGGTGAACAACACATTTCAGCAATATTATAATCATTATCATTGTGCAGTCTTACCCTTATATTCTGTATCCAACAATGAGATGCATAATGTATTTTTCGGGGGAATTGCTCAATTTTATGTCAGTTCCGGAGTCTTAGTACAAGATAATAATGTACCTTTTGTAAAGACAATAGCTCGTGTGACCAGAAATTCGGAAGGAATTATGGCTGAGTATAAACTACCGGTTGAAATGCCGGGTTTACTTGGAGCAGGTGCTGAATTTATTTCTAATCCAGGTATTCCCCGATTTAGTAATGGAGTACTTAAGCTGGATGAATTTATTTCCGACAGCACATTAGCAGGATACATTTATGGTGGTATCAGCAGCTCTGCTGCTAATATATTTTTTAGTAATAATGGTACTCAGAGTATTGCAAGCAGCCAGATATTCAAAGTATATGTTATAAAAAATGCAACAACCGGAACGCATGACTTAAACGAACTTAGTATTGGAACACTGAAAATGCAAGTGTTTCCTAATCCGAATGATGGCAATTTCGTTGTGAAATTCTATTTAAATAAAGTTGAAGAAACCAAAATTTCACTTTTCAATACTGATGGAAAAAAGATAGAAGAAAGCATATTAAGAGAGGTTAAATCCGGAGAAAATATAATTCAGTATCAAATAATAAACCCCGGCTTGCGTAAGACATATATTTTAATGCTTGAGACAGCACACGAAAAAGCTACGCAAAAAATCATATTGGAACCATAATAAAATTAAGGTATTATACATTTTTCTTGTGTAACGCTTTTATCTGATTTTGTTTACTCACATAATGGTCTTCTACTATGAATGATAATTTTCTGTGGTAGATGGAATTCTGCAATCCAGGAAAATTCAGAATTCAAATCAATACCCCTCTCTTCACAATATAGCAGCAATTTTGGAGGTAGAAACTGTCATGAAAGCGATAATGAGCAACAAAGTGACCTGAATTCCAAACTCAGTCCATTGCAGCCTAAGAATTTCCAATTTTGATCACGATATTTGAATGATATTCTGAACATGAGTTAAAAATTCATATTATATCTGATCGTCCATTAGGTGCCGGGAAGAACCGGGTGAAAACTGATAACTTGTTAAACATGAATGTCAAAATGCAAATGAAACACATTATTACTATTCTATTGACCGTTTTGTCATCGATTGCTTCAGGACAGTCATTTGAAGGGAAAATCATTTATCAGGTCCACTACAAAAGCAAACATCCAAACGTTCAGGACCAACAATTCAACTCTATGATGGGTACAGTTCAGGAATTTCTGATTAAGGGTGCTGACTATAAATACAGTTCTAATGGCTCAATATTTCAGTGGCAGCTATACAATAGCAAAGCCAATAAACTTTATAAAAAAATGACGAACTCGGATTTTATTCAATGGAATGATGCCGGAACAAATTCAGATAAAGTTATAAGCGTGGTCTTAAATAAAGGAGTGGCTGAAATACTGGGATACAAATGTAATGAAGTCGTATTGACTTGTAAAAGCGGTGTTCAAAAGTATTATTTCAATGAGAAATTTGCTGTTGATATATCATTATTCAAGAACCATTTATATGGTAATTGGTATGAATTCCTCAAAGTGTCTCAAGCATTACCACTTAAATCAATCATTGAGAGCCAACAATTCACTGTGGAAAGCGTGGCGACAGAAGTAATAGAAATAAAACCTGAGGACAAGGAATTTCGAGTTCCGGATAAAGCTAAAACAGCAAAAAATCCATACTTAATCAGAGATTAGCAATATATCCAAACTGAAAATTTCTATCTGGTTTCAGCTTTCAATTTCAAAAGCCTCAGGATACCCTATAAAATCATCGTTTGATCGCATTTCACTGCTCAGTCAGGGAATTGTGTGCGCTTAAAGCACCGGTATGCGTAATTTGCTATGAAAACAAGCTTAATGAAAATGGGAAAGAATCCGAATTTACTCTTAATGAGCACAAATAATATGTATCAACTATTCCTGGCCGGATTATTAGTTCTTCTGCACCTATGTATGGGAAGTTGTCATGGACAAATTAATCAAATCAATAATACTGCTCATCCTGAAAAAATAAAAGAAGCTGCTTTTGAAAATAGTGAATTCACCTACTATGGTATTCCCAAAGTAATCAGCCCCATTGATACTAGTCCTGGTTGGGATCAAAAAGGACAAAAAATATTATTAACAGGAATCGTATACAAAGTGGATGGGAAAACACCTGCAGCTGATGTAATTTTATACTACTACCAAACCAACACTGAGGGTAAATATCTGCACAAGTCGAAAGAAAATCGAAGTATGCCGCCAAATGAACTCGGTCAAACCCATGGTTACATTCGGGGATGGGTAAAAACTGATAAGGAGGGCAACTATTCTATTTATACAGTAAGACCGGGCACCTATCCTACGAGGGACGAGCCCGATCATGTTCATATAACTGTGAAAGAGCCCAACGAACTGCGGGAATATTACATTGATGACTTTGTTTTTGATGATGATAAACTACTGATCTCTGCAAAGAGGAAGAAAATGGAAAACAGGGGCGGAAGTGGAGTATTGCGAATGGTTAAGAAAGACCAATTACATGTTGGAGAGAGAAATATCATTCTGGGTCTCAATATTCCTGAATACCCTGTTAAAACTGATAATTCGGAAGTAAACACAGGCAAAAACATAGGAGAGGATATCATTTCATTTATACCCTTTCACGCCTGGGGCCCGGATAAAGGTACAAAAACTTGTCCCGTCTGTAAATACGGCTGGTATCATGGAATCCTCTACTTTGTCGGGAATCATCCTGACTGGGATGAAATAAAATTATGGCTGCGTTTCCTGGAAACTGAAAGCCACAAAAGAGAAAAATACTTGAAAGTCTATTTTATCTATGGAAATGAAAGCGAGTACAGCAAAAGCAAAAGAGAAGCAGAATTGTCTGCTCTTGGCAAAGAATTGCAATTAGATAAAGTGGCATTGACTTTTGTACCTTCCTTCTCGGACCGCGAGTCTGAAATAGACCTTAACAAAATTAACCCAATGGCAATGAATACATTCCTGCTATACAAGAGAAGCAGAGTTATTGACAAGTTTGTCAACCTGAAACCCAATCAGGACAACTTTAATTTAATGATTGGCAGCCTTGACCAGACCATAAATGAGTATTTTAATTTACCCAAAATAAATCCCGACAAATAGAATCGCTTGTGCCTGAATTAATTAAAATTTGATTAAAATTTCTTTATCATCAAAAGACTAATTATTGAACAGTGCCGACCAATACAGGCTTTCAGCTAAGTTAGAGGAAGATTGTAAAATTTAAGGACAATAACCGATCCTTCTTTTAGGGGGACTAATTTAAGTTTTTATTTAGGTTTGCTCAAAATTATCCTGGAAGATGAGCTATTTCAAACGTAAATCAATGATTCAGCTTTTAGCTGAGGTCGTGGAGACTGAACATGGTCTGAAAAGAACACTTACTTCCATGTCTTTAGTAGCTTTGGGCATTGGGGCAATTATCGGCGCTGGCTTATTCGTGCGAACTGCAGCAGCTGCTGCTCAAAATGCAGGACCTTCTGTCACTATAGGATTCATTGTTGCTGCAATTGGCTGTGCTCTGGCAGGATTATGTTATGCAGAACTTTCCTCATCTATCCCCATTTCAGGCAGTGCATATACTTACACTTATGCCACTATGGGCGAGCTCCTGGCATGGATAATTGGCTGGGATTTAGTATTAGAATACGCGGTTGGAGCAGCAACAGTGGGAATCGCCTGGAGCGAATATTTGAATAATTTTTTGGTTGAAGTTATGAATCTCAGTCCGATAGCCTATCAATGGTGCCATTCGCCCTTTCAGGAATCAGTAGATGGAATAAACGGAATTGTTAATTTACCTGCCCTGGGTATTGTTACAGCGATCAGTTTATTGTTAATGCGGGGCATTCAGGAATCTGCTTTCGTAAATAGTATTATTGTAATCATAAAAGTCGCAATTGTAATTCTCGTCATCGCTTTAGGCTGGGGATTCATAAATGATCTCAACCATACTCCTTATATACCTGTGGCTACGACTTATACAGATCATGACGGAGTAACGTATAACTTTGGAGGTATTCTGGGTATATTAGGGGCAGCAGGAACGGTGTTTTTTGCTTTCATTGGATTCGACGCAGTCAGTACAGCTGCGCAGGAAACCAAGAATCCTAAAAAATCAATGCCAATGGGAATTCTGGGTTCACTTGTAATTTGCACAGTGTTATATGTACTTTTTGCTCATGTTCTTACGGGATTGGTTCCTTTGGAATTCTTTAGAGATCCTGAAAAAGGAGGTGAGGCTTCAGTTGTAGCAGCGATCCAGGAGGCCATGCCTGGATATGCATGGCTCAGTAAATCAATAACTGTGGCTATTCTTGCAGGCTTCTCATCAGTAATTCTGGTCATGCTTCTGGGTCAGAGCAGAGTTTTTTATACCATGAGCAGAGATGGATTGCTGCCTAAATTATTCTCAGATCTTCACCCTAAATATAAAACTCCATATAAAGGAAATCTTGCGATACTGGTTTTGGTGGCTTTATTTGCGGGTTTTGTCCCGGGAAATGTCGTAGGTCATATGACCAGCATTGGTACCTTATTTGCATTTATACTTGTATGTGCCGCGGTTATAATCTTAAGAAAAAAGGAGCCTGATCTTCCGAGACAATTCAAAACCCCATGGGTGCCTTTCCTTCCTATTCTAGGAATCCTGACATGTTCTGCCATGATATTTGGATTAGGAAAGGAAAACTGGATACGTCTTGGCGTCTGGCTATTGATAGGATTTGTAATTTACTTCTCATATAGCCGCAAGCACAGTAAAATCAATCATGACCTGAGCTAAAAATTCAGGTAATTATTCCGGCACATCATAAAGTATAGCTATTAATCCCTTTCATTACGTTCTATTAATGTAAACGTTTTGACAGCCATAAAAATGCCAACAATGCTGTATTTCCCTGCATTCTGGATTTGATAAAATAGATTAATAAAAAATGAAATCAATAAATATTTTAATAACAGCGACTGTGTTCTTATTATTCACAGCCTGTAACGTCCACATCAAAAATGCTACTACTAAAAGCGTAATGATAAACGGAAATTGTGCCATGTGCAAAAGCGCCATTGAAATTGCCGGAAATATTAAGAATGTAGCTTTAGTAGATTGGAATAAGGACACGAAAATAGCAACACTGACTTATGATTCAATTAAGACTAATCAGGAAGAAATTTTGAAACGAATTGCTTTGGCTGGTTATGATAGCGAGCATTATCTTGCACCAGATGATGAATATGCCAGGCTTCCGGATTGTTGTAAATATGTCCGTGTCAATAAGTCTAATATTGTACAAAAGAAGGCCAAAGAAGACCACTCCAGGCATAATCAGGATTCCACTTCGGAGATAAAGAAAGAATCAATAACTGATACAAAAAATCAAACAACGCAAGAAATAAATCAACTGAACCAAATTTTTGATAATTACTTTGCCCTGAAAAATGCTTTAGTGAAGTCTGATGCGACTTTAACTTCAACAACGGCTGATCGTTTACATACTTCAATTAAAACCGTGGAAATGAATAAACTGTCCAAAGAAGAACATGTGGTTTGGATGAAAATAATGGATGATCTTGCTCTTGAAGCACAAAATATTAGTGAATCAAAAGATATTGCAAAACAAAGGGATCAGTTCATGACACTTTCTGAAAGTATGTATTCATTAATGAAAGCATCAAAACAGGAATCTCCTGTTTATTATCAACATTGTCCTATGGCTAATGATGGTAAAGGTGCCAATTGGTTAAGCAAAGAAAGTGCAATAAAGAATCCCTATTATGGAGCTTCGATGCTCACTTGTGGCAAAACTGTTGAGACAATCAAATAGCCTGTTCGTTCACTGATTGTTTTTGATTTAATCCTAATTAGTAATTGTTGTAATGCTTAGTTATATTGTTAGGACTGGAATCTAAGACTTTGTGATTGTCGGCAAATTTAAACGTAGAAGCGCCCCCCTACTTAGCTTTACTACTTAAAGTCGAAAAATCTGAACACAAATCCAGAATAGTAAATGTTATAACTCAAATCCAAAATTACACAATAGTGATATTGGTAAAGCTTCTGATCTTTGTGGCATCCAAATTTGCTGATCTATTAAGGTTTGCAAGAAGTGAATAAATCTATTCTTACATTTATTAACAGTTTACAATTCTACATTTATGAAAACCAAGTTATTGATTCTTTTATGTGCGTTTGGTTCATTTCATAGTTTTGCACAGCATGAACATCATAACCCACCCACCAAATCCGATAGCAGCAAACCTAAAAGTCCCCGTACCAGTAGCATGGCAATGATTGGCAGCAATCACGTTCACATAGATTATGGCTCACCAAGTGTTCGTGGTCGCGTGATATGGAATGGCCTGGTAGCCTACGGACAAGTCTGGGCCACCGGAGCACACAATGCCACATGGATTGAATTTTCTAAAGATGTAATTATCAACAAACAACGGATTGGAAAAGGAAAATATGGTCTTTTCACCATTCCTGACAATAATGAATGGATTCTGATTCTAAGCAAAGATTGGGACATGCACCTCGCCGATGACTACAATCCCAAAAATGACATTATTAGATTAAAAATCAAGCCTAAAAAGACTCAAAAATTAGTTGAAGCCCTGCAATTCAAAGTGGTGGATATAGGAAAAGGTCGCGGCAGAATTGACTTTAATTGGGAATATTTAGGTGTATCGTTTGATTTCGAAAATGCAGGTAAATGAAAATATATACTAGTACCAGGCCCTTACAGATGCTGCCGGACGAACCCAGCAACTTTCCGATTTGCGGAATGGATTTAATAATGGCAAAGATCAAACATAATTTCTCCGGTATTCTATTATCAATGGTTTTTATACTCTTGATAAACTCATCCCTATTTGCTCAAAAAGTAGTCCGATATGACCTTTACGTAAAAGATACTATTGTTAATTTCTCAGGAAAAGAAAGAAGGGCTATTGCTGTCAATGGACAAATTCCAATGCCAACACTCACCTTTACCGAAGGCGACACGGCGGAAATTCACGTACATAATCTGCTAAAAGAAAGTACCTCTCTTCACTGGCATGGTGTGTATTTACCCAACAAGGAGGACGGAGTACCTTATCTGACTCAAATGCCCATAAAACCAAATACAATACACATCTATCGCTTCCCGGTCATTCAAAATGGTACACATTGGTATCACAGCCATAGCGGATTGCAAGAGCAGATCGGAATGTACGGCTCTTTAGTTTTAAAGAAAAGAAAAGATGATCCTACATTTAGGAAAGGTATAGATGATCTCCCATCTGTTCCCATTGTATTGAGTGAGTGGACTGATTACGATCCGGAAAATGTACACAGGATGCTTCACAATGCCACCGATTGGTTTGCAATCAAAAAGAATGCAACACAAAGTTATGCTGAAGCGATAAAAGCAGGCCATTTCAAAACCAAGCTGACAAATGAATGGAAGCGAATGCTGGCAATGGATGTGAGCGATGTGTATTATGATAAATTTCTTATCAATGCGAGTTCTGAAAGTCAACTTACTCAATTCAAAGCCGGCGATAAAGTCCGCCTGCAAATATCAAATGGAGGCGCCTCATCCTATTTTTGGCTGACCTATGCCGGAGGAAAAATAACTGTAGTTGCCAATGATGGAAATGATGTTGAACCTGTAGAAGTAGATCGCTTGATTATAGCGGTTTCAGAAACTTATGATGTAATAGTCACCATTAATGATCCAAATACCTCTTACGAATTTTTGGCAACCCCGGAAGACCGAACCAAGTCAGCTTCCATTTATATCGGTGCCGGTATTAAGCAATTGGTAAGCCCCTTACCCAAATTGAAATACTTTGAAGGAATGAAAATGATGAATGCAATGATGAATATGGACGGCACACTCGATGATATGGGCATGAATATGAGCCTTCAGCAAATGGATATGAACACGGTAATGTATCCTGAAATCTCAGGTGAATCCAATGACACGAAAAAAGATGAGGGAATGAATATGGATCAAATGGACCATTCAATGCATAGTTCAGGTAATGCGAATATAGTCACGCTCAATTATGCCATGTTAAAATCTCCTACAAAAACTACATTGCCGGAAGGAGCATTGGTAAGAGAAATAAAGTTTGAACTCACAGGAAATATGAATCGCTACGTGTGGAGTATGGACAACAGAGTTTTGTCTGAAAGCGATAAGATATTGATAAAAAAAGGAGAAATCATAAGAATCACAATGCATAATAATTCCATGATGAGACACCCTATGCATTTACACGGCCACGATTTCAGAGTTATTAATGGTCAGGGAGAATATGCACCTCTCAAAAATGTATTGGATATCATGCCTATGGAGACAAACATTATTGAATTTGAGGCAAATTTGGAAGGGGATTGGTTTTTTCATTGTCATATTCTCTATCACATGATGGCTGGAATGAATAGGGTTTTTAGCTATGAAAATCAGTCACCTAATCCCTTGCTACCGGATAAAGAATGGGCTTATAAAAAATTGCAAAAAGAGAGCAATGAATTGCATTTTATGTTTCAAAATGATTTTGCGACTAATGGTAACGATGGTGAAATGATGTTTCAAAATACACGATGGAGTTTTGGAAGCGAATGGAGACTGGGTTATCATGACAGTCACGGTTATGAAATTGAAACCCATGTAGGCAGATACATTGGCAGGAATCAGTGGTTGATGCCATTTGTAGGCTTTGATTGGCGTTACAGAAAACAAACGGAACCTGAAAAAAACCTTTTTGGGCAGACAAATACTAAGGATAACCGAACGCAATTTAGTGTAGGTGTAGCTTATACATTACCAATGGTATTTATGCTTCAGGGAGAAGTTTATCACGATGGGAATGTCAGAGTTCAATTAATGCGGGAAGATATTCCCATTTCTAAAAGACTCAGAGCATCATTAATGATAAATACGGACAAAGAATATATGTTTGGGTTGAATTATATTATGACAAAGAATCTGGGAATAAGAGCGCACTATGACAGTGATATGGGATATGGGGCAGGATTGACATTTACATATTGAGATAGCTAATATTAAAATTCCATTTTACTCATTCTCATTTGCCTCATCTGCGTTTTCCTGCTTCACTCCTGCATTCAGATCAGCTAATAATTGATTGGCCTCAGTTGCCTCATATGCAGTAGGATATTGAATCAGAAGCGCTTCAAGGGTAAGCCTGGCGGATTCGATTTTATCTTTTGATAAGAATAATTTAGCTTCATTTAACATCATGTCCGGCTCCGATGTCAACTCCGCAAGGTCAATTTTAGCAGCATCCAGTGCAGTCTGAAGGCTGTCAGCTCTTTGAACGACCTTATCATATTCTGCCTGAGGTACTCCGCAGGCGATCAAAAAAACTAGTATAATTAAGACAAACAGTACTTTCATAGGTATTGGGCTGTATCATTAATATTGTAAATATATATAATGGATTTTTTCCAACACTTAAAAAACCATACTTTAACATTTAGAATTCTATCAGCCTTTTTCCTACGACTTTCCCCAATTATCTCTCAGATTTACAGTTAGATTAAAAACTAACTTATTGGCAGTACTGTCCGTATCCACACAGAAATATCCCTTACGCATGAACTGATAGGATTGCCCCGGTAATGCATCAGCCAATGAAGGCTCAACGTAAATTTCAGGCTTCACAACCAATGATTCAGGATTAAGGAATGCAGTGAAATGCTGATCTTTGTCATGATCAGGATTTTCATGCGAAAACAAACGGTCATACATTCTTGCTTCTACTTTCAATGCATGTGCTCTGGAGACCCAGTGAATCGTTCCTTTAACATTTATACCTGATGTGTCTTCCCCACTTTTGCTTGTCTCAATGTATGTGCAGTTCAATTGCTCAATGGAACCATCTTCATTTTTGATTACTTCATCGCATTGAATGATATAGGCATTTTTCAGGCGAACCATGCCTCCCGGAAACATTCTGAAATATTTTTTTGGCGGATTTTCCATGAAATCATCCTGCTCTATATACAATTCTGATGAGAATGGCAATTCGCGGTGTCCGGCTTCCGGGTCTTCCGGATTATTTTCTGCATGCATCCACTCCACCCGATCCTGGGGATAATTGGTGATTACTACTTTCAAAGGGTCCAGAACTGCCATTACACGGGGGGCTGTTTTATTCAGTTCCTGTCTGACTGAAAATTCAAGTAATCCCACATCAATGACATTTTCTCTCCTTGCAACACCGACCTTTTTTACAAAATTGCGGATGGCTGCAGGAGGATAACCTCTCCTTCTCATCCCGGAAATTGTAGGCATTCGCGGATCATCCCATCCATTGACATGATTGTCATTGACAAGTTGCAATAATTTGCGCTTGCTCATGATGGTATAGTTCAAATTCAGTCTGGCAAATTCAGTTTGTTTGGATGGAAAAATTCCAAGTTGCTCAATAAACCAATCATATAGCGGTCGGTGATTCTCAAATTCCAGGGTACAAAGAGAATGGGTTATGGTTTCAATGGAATCACTTTGACCGTGTGCAAAATCGTACATTGGATAGATGCACCACTTATCTGCAGTACGGTGATGATGAGCAAATTTGATCCGGTAAATGACAGGGTCCCTTAACAGCATATTCGGAGAAGCCATATCTACTTTAGCACGTAGAACCTTACTGCCTTCCGGATGCTTTCCATCTCTCATCTCCAGGAATAATTGACGATTCTCTTCAATAGATCTGTTCCTGAAAGGACTATCAGTTCCTTCATGAGTCGGAGTTCCTTTAAGCGCTGCAATTTCTTCTGCGCTTGAATCATCCACATAGGCAAGTCCTTTGTCTATAAGCCTTAAAGCAAAACCGAAGATCTGATCAAAATAATCTGAAGCATAAAACAACCTGTCCTCCCAGTCAAATCCCAACCAGCGAATATCATTTTGGATAGATTCTACATATTCAGTGTCCTCAGTCACCGGGTTGGTATCGTCAAATCGGAGATTGGTTTTGCCTCCATATTTCTGAGCCACACCGAAATTTAATACGATTGATTTAGCATGTCCAATATGCAGGTAACCATTTGGTTCAGGAGGAAAACGGGTCAATACACGACCCCCATGTTTACCTGCTGCAATATCGTCTTCAATCATTTGCTCGATAAAATTGAGCGATTCTTCTGTATGTTCCATTTTAATATATTCTTCTAATTACAATGATTCTAGGTCAAAATAAATTCAATTCTACATTCTGTCAGGCATTTCTATACCCAACAAATCCATTCCTTCGTACAATGCTGAGGATACAATCTTACTGAGCTGAATCCTGAATAATATCGCTGATTCAGATTCCGCAGAAAGAATCGGACAATCATGATAAAACTTGTGAAATGCCTTTGCCAACTGATAACAATATGCCGCAATAGCTGAAGGATCCATTTCCTTTGCAGCCTGTGCCAGCACTTCTTTATACTGTAATATCAACAAGAGAATTTGCTTTTCAGCTTCTTCAATCACATGGGAGGTGAAATCTACTGTTGAATTGTTAACATCTGTGGATTTTCTCAAAATGGATTGTATTCTGACATAGGCGTTTTGTATATAAGGCCCGGTATTCCCCTGCATATCCACGGATTCTTTCGGATCAAAAATCATCTTCTTTTGAGGATTGACCTTAATCATAAAGTATTTCAAGGCTCCCATACCGATCTTGCGGAGAATGTCTTCTCTTGCTGCAGGCTCTAATGCACCTATCTCTCCCCTCTCCTCTGCCATGTTTCTGGCTTCCCGGATTACTTCATCAATCAGGTCATCTGCATCCACTACGGTTCCTTCGCGGGATTTCATCCTGCCAGATGGCAATTCCACCATTCCATAAGACAAATGAAACAGACCATCAGCATACGGTGCTTTTAACGCTTTTGAGATTGCAAACAACACTTGAAAATGATAATTCTGTTCATCTGCTACAACATACACCATGCGCTTTACTCCGAATTCTTCAAATCGGACTTCTGCTGTTCCCAAATCCTGGGTGATATAGACAGATGTACCATCACTCCTGAGAACCAACTTTTGGTCGAGTCCCTGATTCTCCAAGTCTATCCAAACAGAGCCATCATCTTTTCTGTAAAATGTCTGAGATGCCAGGCCTTTATCCACAATTGATTTTCCAAGCAGGTAAGTATCTGATTCATAATAGATCTTATCAAAATCAACTCCAAGTTTGGCATAAGTAATATCAAATCCTTCATACACCCAGCCATTCATTTTTTCCCATAGTGCAATTGTTACAGGATCAGAGTCTTCCCAATGAATCAGCATTTCTCTTGCAGATGCACCGAGCTTTGAATAGTTATTGAAACATTCGTTTTTATACTGCTTGAAAAACGCCACATCAGAAACTTCTGTTGGCTTTTTATTTGTCAGAATACTGTTTGCCTCCGGAGATTCCTGCCAGACCGCGTATTCCTCCTTAAATTTCTGTTCAAATAGTACATAATAATCTCCAACAAAATGGTCTCCTTTTATACCTGTACTTGCAGGAGTGCTCCCCTCTCCCCATAACTGCCAGGCAAGCATGCTTTTGCAAATGGCAATACCCCTGTTGTTGACAACCTGAGTCTTAATAACATTATATCCATTTGCGCTCAGAATTTTATTTGTTGACCAGCCCAAAAGTATATTCCGGATATGACCAAGATGGAGTGGTTTGTTGGTATTAGGAGAAGCAAATTCGACCATCACAGATTGCCCATTGGAAGGAAATCTCCAGTAATCAGAATCAGAGTTGATGCTTCTCAAAATTTCATGTAAGGCATTCTGACTGAGTTCCAGGTTTAAAAAACCTTTTAATACATTATATCCAACTATATTTTCATCCTGTTGAAGCAGATGTGTTCCGATCTGATCTGCGATTAGTTCCGGCGCACTTTTAACTGATTTTACAAATGGGAAAGTCAGCACAGTAAATTCGCCTGTAAATTCTTTTTTTGTCTCCTGTATCACTACCTCGCTCTGAGGCATAGTTACGCCATATATGGATTCAATAGCAGACACTACTGAATGGGATATCTTTTCTTTAATGTTCATAAGGGATCGCCTGAAATGTTAACAGTGCCAAAGGTATAAAGGATTCGGACAAGCAACAAATAAAATTTGGTATGTAATACTAAGCTTGTTGAGAGCTGAACAACCGCTGCTGGCCGCTAGCTGCTAGCTTCTGGTTTACAGCCGCAGTGGGTGCAGGACATCATTCCTGCATTTTGATTTTTAAATAATATACACAATATTGCGCCGCTGAAATTTCAATATCAATTTAAAAACACAAATGAAGCCCTTCTCAACAAAATTATTTTTCATATTTACAATATATTTAATATCTAATAGTATTCATGGTCAGTCGGGTGAAATTAAAATCCAGTTTATCGGGAATTGCGGATTATATATGTCTGATGGCAAAGAGGACATCTATATTGACTTCCCGTATAAATCAGGTGCCTACGGATATATGACCTATGAAATTACAGGAATTGGATAGTGTAAAGGAGGATGCAGTTTATATATTTACACACAAGCATAATGACCATCATTCCAGCAAGAATCTGAAAAAGGTATTAAAGGAGAAGAAGGGCCAAAAGTATGGGCCATGGAATATAAAAAAGATGAGAAAACTGGGCAGTAGCATCGAAGGTTTTTCTATTGAGGCTTACAAAACCAAACACCGCTTTTCCTTAAGACATTATTCATATATGATTACCTGGCATGACAAAAAAATATACTTGTCAGGAGATACCGAAAGTGCAGAAACAATAGCCAAAATGTCCAATATGGAATGGGCATTTGTTCCCGGGTGGATAATAATGGATGCTAAAGAAAAGAACATAAAAATTGATGCTAAAATGATTGAATTCTATCATTTATACCCTGGTCAAAAGTAAACAATCAAAGTCCCGAAAAAATCAAATTGTTGAATAAACAAAAAGTGATTACTGTCCCTATTAAATTCCATTCTATCTACCTTACTATGACTATTTTGAGTTGAGAAAAATCAAGTAATTTTACTACTAAAATTAAAAATTATGATCGTCACTGATGAACACAATGCTCGCATGGCAAAAATGGTCTTTGGCTCTGTTTATCCTATGTATGTTCAAAAAGTAGAAAAAAAAGGTAGAACAAAGGAAGAATTACATCAGGTAATCGAATGGCTTACAGGATTTGATGAAAAGAAGTTGCAGGAGCTAATAGACGAAAAGGTAACATTTAAAACATTCTTTGAAAAAGCGACGCTTAATCCTAATGCAAATCTTATTAAAGGTACTATTTGTGGCTATCGGATTGAGGAAATCGAAAATCCACTTACCAGACAAGTCCGATATCTGGATAAAGTGATTGATGAATTGGCAAATGGAAAAAAGATGGAGAAAATTTTGCGCAGTGCATAGAACCGATCTCCCCAAAATACCAAAAATCTGGTTATGGCTTACAGTGAAATATTAGCTGATCGAATTAGGGATTCACTTGTGAACCAAGAAAATGTTGTAGAAAAAAAAATGATGGGCGGACTCACCTTTATGGTAAATGATAAAATGTGTGTTGTGCTTTCTCTGGACTTTAACGAACGGGCTAAATCCTCCAAAAAGAAAAAGTCTAAGGGCAAATAATACAATATTCAAAGTACCCTTCCTGCTCTAATGGTGAATAGTGAATAGTGAATAGTGAATGAATGTATCTAAGATAAAGATGCGCAAATGCGGATAATTGATAAATATAGTTTTAAGGTATAGACGCATTGCCATGCGTCTTCATTGCTATGCGTCTCTGCGTCTTGACCTCCGGATAAACAGCCTTCAATTATAAATCAAAAACGAAAAACATGAATATCAGACATCCGGCTTTAGAAAAAATTGAATTTGTTCAAATTGCCTGGGTGGTTCAAGACATTGAAAAAGCTAAGGATTTTTTCCGGGATATGTTTGGTGTCAGTAATTTGAGTAAAACTTCTAATACCCGTTTGAAGGAATATGATGCAACTTATTATGGAGAGGCTTCAGAAGCAGAAAACCTGGTTTCTATGGCTTATTCCGACGGGAAATTTATCTAACTCATACAGCCGCTTGCAGGTAAGAGTATTTTTATGGACTCGATTAATGAGAATCCTATGGGTGGAGTGCAACATTTAGCTTACAGTACTCCCATTGCGAATCTGGATAATGTCATTGCGGAGTTTGAGAATAAAGGCTATTCTGTAATCAGCAGCTTCGACACACCCATTGCGATGATTGTATTTTTTGATACCCGGAAAGAAATCGGAGTTTTTACTGAAATCATGGGTATAACAGAGATTGGTGTTGCAGCAGTGGAGGAGATGAAGAAAAGATAAATTATAAATCTTTATAAATCATGAACCTACAATACAGTATTGATCAAAAACCTAATGCAGATCAAATCATAGACCTGTACGACAATGCAGGCCTTCCAAGACCGACACATGATAAAGAACGCATTCACAAAATGTATGAAAATTCCAATCTTATTGTCACAGCCTGGGATGGGGAGCTCCTGGTGGGAGTTGCAAGATGCTTAACTGATTGGGTTTGGTCATGTTATTTGGCTGATTTGGCTGTGAGACAGGAATACAAAAAAATGGGAATTGGCAAACGACTCATAGAACTAACCAAAGAAACACTGGGTGAGCAATCTATGGTGCTACTTTTATCGGTTCCGACTGCTATGGAGTATTATCCCAGGGTTGGGTTTGTGAAACAGGAAAGTAGTTTTATTATAAATAGAGCGGAATGGAGACAGTAAGAGCCTTTTGATTGTATTATCACTAAATAGATTAATAGAAAACAGCCCGTTTGAAAGCTGAGAATCTAATTAAACAGATTATCTTGAGGGGTATGAAAGATTAACCTGGCAGGAATAAACTCAGACTGTGAATACCTTAGCATCTGCTGAAAATATAGAAAATAATTTTTATACACCGAAGCACCTGTTGCTTAAGGAATCAGTAAGATATTTTTTCCAGGCTCACAGAACAAATGTTCCATTAAACCAGGAAATTATCCTTCCTAAGGGTGCTGTTGAAGTCATTTTTAACTTTTATGATTCCGACAAAACAATCCTTACAATCAATGATTATTCGACAGTATTGCCAAGATGTTTTATTAGTGGTTTTCGGAATAGCCCTACCACTCTGGATCTACCCGCGAATCAATATTTTTTTGGTGTTGTATTCCACCCGCTGGCTGCTAAATCCATATTTAAAGTTAATCTGAATGAATTGACAAATCTCTGCGTTGATCTCACTCTTATTCTCCCGGAATTCAGCTCGGTATGGCATCAAATGGCTGAACAATCTACATTTATGGAGAGGGTCAATATTCTCGCAGAATGGATAATACAGGAGATATCTGACTTATCCCCGCGAGAACACATGATCAACAGATTTCTGAATCCTGACACCACATTTATAAGTACAGTTTCGGAATTATCGAACAGGCTTTGTTATTCCAGCAGGCAGCTCTCAAGAAAATTCTTTGACATAACAGGCATGAACTGTGAACAGATGCTTAGTTATATGAAATATTTGAAATCCATCGAACTCATCTACTATACTGAACTGCCATTGACAGAAATAGCCTATCGCTGCAGTTTTGCTGACCCGGCTCACTTCAGCAGAACCTTTAAGGATTTTACTTTACTTTCTCCAAAAGAGTACAGACAAAAGAAAAGTGATATTGCAGGTCATTATTTTGAAAATGTCCGATAGGTTCAATTTTCTCGCTTTCCTCTACTGTAGCTTTGTAATTCAAACCTGGAATACGAATTTATTACAAAAGTTAAAATTTACAACATGGAAAGTAAGCTACAAAGACAGATTTGGATTTTCACGCTAATTGCAGCTCCTTTATTATTATGCATAGCGCAATTTTTCTGGATAGACGGGCGGGTAACTGCAACAGCAGGCTGGATACAAGTCATCGCTTTTGTATTTTGGATACCTGCATTTCAGGCTATGTTCGTGCTACTTAAACCTCAATATCCTTCTTATGCAGTCTGGGGATTCTTGATAGCGGTTTATGCCAGTGTTGCAGGTGCAGGATTTGGATACGATGGAATTTATACAGATGCATTTGATATAGAATCTGCAGAAGCTGCGGGAAATTTACACTCTGAAATTGGTTTCCCTATAGTCCTGACTCTATTCCTTCCCGGGATTCTTTTCCCAATAAGTCTGCTTTTGCTGGGCATTCAACTAATTCGGGCGAAGAAGGTTCAACTATGGGTGGGGTTGATTCTGAGCCTGGCAGCTGTAGGATTCCCTCTTAGTCGTGTGCCGAGAATTGACCTGCTTGCTCATTTAGATAATGCACTTTTGTTATTTTCTCACATATTAATTGCCATAACATTGATGAAAAAAGGAAATCAGTAAGTCTAAATACCAACAATCAATATTTTTGTGCTGGTTATTCAAATACCTGAACCATAGCATTAGTACCAAATTCATCTAAATACTTTAAGTAAAGTACATTGCTTCAAATGCAGGTAAACCAAAGAGAATAGTAACAAATGTTTACATTGGATCAAATCAAAGAAGCTCACAGCAAGGTGAAATCAGGTGAAAGCTTCCCTGCATATATTGCTGACCTAAAAAAATTGGGAATTACTTATTATGTAACATTTGTCTCTGATGGTCATACAGATTTTTACGGTACAAAGGATATTATGCTCGCATCTCCTGCTAAGTATAGCATTATAGCTGTTGCAGAACTCTCCGATGATGTAACATTCAAGTCTGATCTGAAAGCTCATCAAGCCGGTAAAACTGACTTTCCAACATTCTGTAGCGACTCAGCAAAATCAGGAATTGAAAAATGGGCAGTTTCTATGGATGAAATGACTTGTACTTATTTCGACAAGGCAGGCAAAAAGGTTCTGGTTGAAAATATTCCTGGGTAACATTTTATATCCTGTTTCATACGATTGCAGGTACCTGCTTTAGCGACTCAGGCAAATATATATTTGCCCTCCATTGCAACCACAAATGAAATAAATCTTACGGCTGTTTTCTGGCTGTTCACTCATCAATTCATAACTCATAACTCATAACTAACATCTTATCTCTTAATCTTATATCTTATATCTTATATCTTATATCTCTCAATGAAAACGTAGCCTCTGCACATTTCTCCCCCGCAATTTCCCATTCCCCCAGGCAAGTGTTCCATTAACCCATGTTTGATCAATATTACCCTTGAAACTGCGTCTTTCCAAAGGGGACCAGGCACATTTATACAAAATATTCTCTTTACTGATTGTATACGATGCTTCAGGATCAACAATCACGAGATCTGCCCAATATCCTTCTCTCAAATATCCTCTTTCATTTAACTTAAAACAATCAGCCGGGGCATGACACATCTTTTCTACAATTCTCTCTAATGTAATTTTACCTTCATGCATAGCGTCCAGCATCAATAATAATGTATGTTGAATTAATGGAAGACCGGATGGAGCATCAAAATAGGGTTTTAATTTTTCTTCCAGGGTATGAGGCGCATGATCTGTAGCAACAATATCCAGCCTGTCATCCAGAAGAGCAGTCCAAATTGCATCGCGGTCTTCCTTTGATTTGATAGCTGGATTACATTTTATCAGATTACCTGATACTGTATAATCACGATCATCAAAGCTTAAATGATGAACACAAACTTCTGCCGTTATCAGCTTGTCTTTCAGTGGTTTATCATTCGAGAATAAATCCAGTTCTTTGGCTGTGGAGATATGCAGGATATGCAATCTGGTATCAAATTTTTTCGCAAGATTTACGGCAAGAGAGGAAGAAAGATAACAAGCTTCCACAGAACGAATAAGCGGATGCAAAGCTGCAGTAGCATTTGAACCATATTGTGCCCTGAATTTTTCTGTATTTGCTCTGACAGTAGCTTCATCTTCACAATGTGTAGCAATCAAAGTCGGTGCCTGAGCAAACAATTGTTCAAGCGTTTTTTCATTGTCGACCAGCATACTACCCGTACTGGAACCCATAAATGCTTTTATGCCGCAGACATTGTAGATATCAGTGCGCAGGACTTCATCGAGATTATCATTGGAGGCTCCCATGAAAAAGGAATAATTGGCATGAGAAGTCTTTGCAGCTATGCTATACTTTTCTTCGAGGAGTTCTTTAGTTAATGCCGGAGGTGAAGTATTGGGCATTTCCATAAAAGATGTTACTCCACCTGCTACTGCTGCAGCCGATTCTGTCTGAATATTTGCTTTGTGTGTCAAACCCGGTTCTCTGAAATGTACCTGATCATCAATAATGCCGGGTATCAGCCATTTGCCGTTTACACGTATTTCTTCAAATTTCCCCGATGGAACTCTGGCTGAACCTATGGCTACTATCCTACCCTCTTTTATCAATAAATCTACTTCAGATATTTTTCCTTCATTTACAAGTTTGGCATCGCGAAATAAGACACTTGACATATTTTAATGATTCTTTATTACAAATATGGCAATTCCTTTAGATGAAATACTATAGTTTTGAGCTGAATATCTTAAAACATTCATTTTGGAGAAATTGAAGATAGGTATACTGGGAGCAGGTCAGCTGGGCCGTATGATCATGATGGAAGCCCTAAAATGGGACATAGATCTCTACTTCCTTGATGAAGAACCGGATATGCCGGCAGGCCGTATCAGTAATAATTTTGAGAAAGGCAGTTTTAAAAACTATGATGATGTCCTCAGATTCGGCACACAATTGGATGTGCTCGGTATTGAAAT
The DNA here is from genome assembly GCA_016706365.1 of Saprospiraceae bacterium. Classification (GTDB taxonomy): domain Bacteria; phylum Bacteroidota; class Bacteroidia; order Chitinophagales; family Saprospiraceae; genus SLDF01. Next base: position 116,314 of record JADJJU010000006.1, on the reverse strand, counting down.
CGAGCATGTAAATACTGATGCTCTGAGAACTCTGAAATCGATGGGCAAACGTATCATTCCGGATCCGGACCTACTAGATATCATTAAAGATAAAGGACTTCAGAAGCAATTTTACCTAAACCATGATTTACCTACCTTACCGGCTCTGTTCTATAATGAAAAGGCTGAATTAATTCAATCCATTAAAAGCGGAGAATTATCTCTACCTTTTGTACAAAAGAGCAGAACTGCCGGCTACGATGGAAAAGGGGTTATTATCCTAAGACACGAAAAGGATTTTGAGTTGCTGCTTGATGGTCCATGCATCATCGAACCGCTGGTAGATCTGGATAAAGAATTGGCCATCACTGTGGCCCGTAATGAGAAAGGAGAAGTAAAAACTTATCCTGTAGTAGAAATGCTATTTAATCCAGCGGCCAATCTTGTAGAGAATTTGAGGTGCCCTGCAAACGTGGATGAATCTGTCCTGGTTAAAATGGAAATACTCGCCTTGAAGACTATTGAGACCTTTAATATTACCGGTCTTCTGGCAATTGAATGTTTCCTGGACAAGAATGGCCATATTTATATCAATGAAGTTGCCCCCAGGACTCACAACAGCGGACATCACACGATAGAGGCTTGCTATACAAGTCAGTTTGAGCAGCATCTTAGAATTCTAATGGATGTTTCACTGGGCGATACCAGTCTGAGACAACCTGCAATGATGATAAATCTTTTGGGTGCGCCGGGTCATGAAGGAGTACCCTATTATCAGGGTCTTGACAAAGTCCTGGAACTGGACAATACATATGTCCATATTTATGGTAAAAAAAAGACAAAACCTTTCAGAAAAATGGGGCATGTTACACTTCTGGGCGAAGACATGTATGCTCTAGATAAAAAATCCGGATTCGTCCAATCAACATTAAAAGTAATCACCAATGGATAAGATACTTGTAAGCATTATTATGGGTTCAGATAGTGACTGGTTAGTCATGCAGGCCGCAGCAGACATCCTCAGACAACTGGAAATTTCATTTGAAAAGGATATAGTATCAGCACATAGAACTCCTGAAAAGATGTTTGAATTTGCTCAAAATGCTCACAAAAGAGGTATCAAAGTCATTATTGCCGGAGCTGGGGGGCCGCTCATTTGCCGGGAATGGTTGCGGCATTAAGCCCGCTACCTGTGGTTGGAGTCCCGGTGAAATCAAGCAATTCCATTGATGGCTGGGATTCGCTGTTGTCAATTGTTCAAATGCCCAATGGGGTTCCGGTAGCTACAGTTGCTGTGAACGCTTCACAAAATGCAGGTATTCTTGCTGCGCAAATAATAGGTACAAGTGATCAGGCTGTGTTGGATCGGATCATCGCATTCAAAACTCAATTAAGAGAGGCAGTTGAAGCAAAATCAACAAATTTCAAAAATAGAGAGCATAGCCATTAAACTATTTTAATTTATTTATCTCCAACAAACTGTCTGCAGGTATCGTATACGATATCAATAGATCATTTGTTCCTTTTAAGTACCCTTCATAACTCCTTTAAAGATGAAAAGAGCGGACTTCCTCAAAAGTATTCTGGGCCATACCGATATCATTCAACAGAAAGAACCTGTTGAGAAAAAATTTCAAAACAAAGAAACTCCTGAATTCAGCAGATTACGAAGCGGATTAGCAGAATATTCAGGTCCCTGGGAAGATGCACAAAGATGGCATTTGCTTAAAAGAACTATTACCGGACCTACTATTCTTGATCTGAAAAGTATCAGATCATTAAGTTTGAACGATACGCTGGAACTCTTATTAAATGAAAGCGATCTGAATCCTTCTCCACCGCTCAACTATTACCAGGAAGAAGTAGCTGATCCGGATGTTCCTTTTGGAGAAACCTGGGTCAATGAGCCACAATCACAGGATAATGCGATAAACGGTCGCAGAACTACATCCTTCCGGGCATGGTTATATAGCCTTCATTATAAGCAACCACTGAGTATTCTTGAAAATATGTGTTTCTTTTGGCACAATCATTTTCCTATTGAGAGAGCTTCAGTCAATGACCCGGGGATGATGTATCTCAATTATGTGACTATGCGGGGACATGCTTTGGGTAATTTCCGGGATATGGTAAAGGCCGTTACAATTGACCCCGGTATGTTAATTTATTTAAATGGACAAAGAAATACAAAAGCTGCGCCTGACGAAAATTATGCACGTGAACTTCAGGAACTTTTTATGGTGGGTAAAGGTCCGGAATCACAATATACAGAGGATGATATTCACCAGGCAGCAAAAGTTCTTACCGGCTGGCGGGTAAACAGGCAGGACCGCGCACCACAGTTTTCTGCTAATCAACATGATACCACGAATAAACAGTTTTCAGCCTTTTACAATAACCATGTCATTCAGGGCAAAACCGGGCCTGCGGGAGCCGGGGAAACTGATGAACTGATTGATATGATCCTTCAGCAAAATGAAGTAGCATTATTTATTTGCAGAAAATTATACAAGCATTTTATCTATTATACTATTGATCAGCAAGCTGAGCAAGAAATTATAGTACCTCTGGCAGAATTATTCCGTGATAATAATTACGAAATCAAACCTGTTATTAAAGCTTTGCTTCATAGTGAACATTTTCACGACGCTCTAAATCATGGCTGCTATATTAAAACTCCATTACAGGCTACTACCGGATTCAGCAGACAAGCGCATGTTACCTATCCTGACAGACCAGATTTACTAAGAGCTGTTTACAGGATTTGGAACGTATTTTTCACGAGAATGCAGGAGCAACAGCTGGAACTATACAATCCGCCCAATGTAGCTGGATGGCCGGCTTTCTATCAGGCTCCACAGTTTTACCAGCTTTGGATCAATGCTACTACCCTTCCATACAGAAGTGACTTTCTTCAACAATTGACAGATAGAGGTGTGACTCAATTAGGATTAAATATTAGAGGCGATGCTGTTGCGATTATCGAATCCCTTGATAATCCCTTCGATCCTAATTTGCTTGTTAAAGACCTTTGCGCTATGTTGCTGGGAGTTCCTATCAGCACTGATCATCAGACCTATATCAAGTCCTTGTTGCTTTCAGGTCAGGCGGATGATTCTTACTGGACAGAAGCCTGGATCGCTTATGTGAATAATCCGGGTCCGGATACTTTGAATGCAGTTTCTCTCAGATTAAAGGCGATGCTTCAATACATTGTAAGCCTTCCGGAATTTCACCTTTCCTGATTTCAAATATAAACAAAATGAAAAGAAGATCATTCCTCAAATACGGACTCTCCACCGTTGTTGCACCTTCAATACTTACAGGCAAGCAGTCCATGCCCTTCATGCCTTTTCTAAATCCAAAAACTGCAATCCGGAAAGGAAGTTAGTAATTATCCAGTTAAATGGTGGCAATGATGGACTCAATACTGTTATGCCCCTTGATCAATATGACTTGCTGCATTCATACAGGTCGGGATTGATGATGCCATCAAGCAGCTATTTACCACTGGAAGGACATGATAGTCTGGGCTTCCACCCTGCAATGGAAAAAATGCATAATCTACAATCTGAAGGAAAATGCGCAGTAGTTCAAAATGTAGGATATCCTATGCCTAATTTATCGCATTTCAGATCAACAGATATATGGACGTCCGGATCCGATTCTGATCAATTTCTATATACAGGAATTTTGGGTAGAAGCCTGTATCAGGATCATCAGGATTTCCCTGCAGGATACCCAAATGAGGATTTTACCGATCCACTGGCCTTGCAACTAGGATCTTCAGCCTCTCTGTTATATCAGGGACCTACAACAAACATGGGAATATCCATTTCCAATCCCGATAGCTTCTATCAGCTAATTACCGGAACAGTGGATCCGGCTCCTCCCACGAAAGCCGGACATGAATTAACATATATCAGACTTGTAGCTCAGCAAACTGAGCGATATACCGGGCAAATAAGAGATGCGGCTAACAACGCCATCAATTTATCGGATCAATATCCGGCAGATAATGCACTGGCTGAACAATTAAAAATTATCGCCAGGATGATTTCCGGGGGACTTAAGACTCAATTTTATCTGGTACAATTGGGAGGATTCGATACCCACTCAGATCAGGTGGATGATAATCCTGCTCAAGGAACGCATAGTACTTTACTTAACAGACTATCTGTAGGTGTTCATGCATTTTTGGATGATTTAAAATTAATGGGTAAGGACGAAGATGTGCTTGTGATGACTTTTTCCGAATTTGGACGCAGGATCAGATCCAATGCCAGCTTGGGTACTGACCACGGTGAAGCAGCGCCAATGTTTTTATTTGGAAACAATTTTAAAAACACTGTTATAGGAGAAAACCCGAATATTCCACAGGATGCTGGTCCACAATCAAACATTGAATCTACAATTGATTTCAGATCTGTATATGCTACAATTTTGAAAGACTGGTTCTGTTATACTGAAGATGATCTGGAAGATATATTAATCAAACAATTTGGTCAACTACCAATTTTCAATGATTTATCAACAGCGGTAGCTCCTGTCAAGGATGAAAAACGGGTTTCCCTTTTTCCAAACCCATGTCATGATGAAACGAATCTCATTTTCTATAGTCAGGGAGAAAAGATATCTGTCAGAATGCTGAATGCAAATGGTCGCGAAATGATGCGTATACCTTTGACATATTACCCAACAGGTTCGCAAAATATACACCTGAATGTAGATAAGCTCCAAAGTGGAGTGTATTACTGTCATGTTCAGGGTGAATCATTTACTATGACCCTGCCACTTGTGAAAGATCATTAGAATTTAGAAATTAGAAGTTAGAATTGCGAAGCCGTATTAACAGCCGTAGAAACGGTAATTGATGAATTAAAAAGCCAGTTCTGCTTACACTTCTGACTTTCATTTTACTATTCACTATTCACTATTCACTATTCACTATTCACTATTCACTATTCACTATTCACTATCGGCTGTTAACCATTTAAAATTCAACATTTAAATTTTCCATTTCCCTTTTACTTTTCTTTTCTTTTCACTTTTCTCCCCACTTCTCACTTTTCACTTTTCACTATCGGCTGTTAACCATTTAAAATTCAACATTTAAAATTTAACATTGCACATTTCAATTCACATTTCACATTTCACATTTCACATTTCACTTTTCACTATCGGCTGTTAACCATTTAAAATTCAACATTTAAAATTTAACATTGCACTATTCACGATTCACTATTCACGATTCACGATTCACTTAATTGCATTTTATTTATGTGGAATCATTACTTTGGTGGATAAATAAAGTCCTCAATATGATGTTCCATTTACGCTTCCGATTTACAATCGCTTTGAATGCCTTGATTTTAATGTCTTTAAGTGCATTTCCAATCTCAGCTCAGGAAAAAATTACTTATCTGCATTGTGGAAAACTAATGGACATGAATTCTGCCCAGGTCCAATCAGAAGTAACCATAATCGTAAAGAATAACCTGATTGATAAAATCGAGAAAGGCTACAAACAAGCTCCGGCTAATGCGACTACTATTGATTTGAAAAATAAAACCGTCATGCCAGGATTTATGGACATGCATATTCATATCGAAAGTGAATCTAACCCAAATTCCTATTTAGAAAGATTTACCCTAAATGAAGCTGACAAGGCTTACAGAGCGCAAAACTTTGGTTTGAAAACGCTCAAGGCGGGATTCACCACAGTTCGGGATCTGGGAGGCACTGGAGTTAATGTTGCTTACAGGAATGCTATCAACCAGGGCCTGGTCGCCGGGCCAAGGATATTTACTGCAGAAAAATCGATAGCAACCACAGGTGGACATGCTGATCCCACCAATGGAGGGAGTAGAGATTTGTTTGAAGACCCGGGTCCGGACCTGGGTGTTATCAATTCACCAGAAGAAGGTCGGAAAGCAGTGAGACAGCGTTACAAGAATGGGGCTGATCTCATTAAAATAACGGCAACCGGCGGTGTTTTAAGTGTAGCTGCAAGTGGACTGAATCCTCAATTCTTTGAAGATGAGTTGGAAGCAATTATTCAAACAGCCAAAGATTATGGATTCCATACTGCTGCTCATGCTCACGGAACTGAAGGCATGAAACGTGCAGTTATGGCAGGGATTACCAGTATAGAACACGGTACATACATGACGGAAGAAATAATGGAATTGATGAAGGAGAAAGGAACATATTATGTGCCGACCATTTCTGCAGGTCAATTTGTAGGACAAAAAGCAAAAATTGCAGGTTTCTATCCAAGAGTCGTTGCATTAAAAGCTGCTGCGATTGGTCCCCAAATTCAAAGTACTTTCGCCAAAGCATATAAAGCGGGAGTTAAAATTGCGTTCGGAACAGATTCAGGTGTCAGCTTACACGGGGACAATGCAGATGAATTTGTCCTTATGGTAGAAGCAGGAATGCCACCACATGAAGCCATAAAGTCTGCAACTGTCACTACCGCTCAATTACTTAACCTAAGTGATAAAGTGGGCACTATTACAGTCGGAAAATGGGCAGATATTGTTGCTGTAGAAGGTGATCCACTTCAAAATATTGCTATCCTAAAAAATGTCAAATTTGTAATGAAGGATGGCGAAGTGTATAAAAACGAGTAACTTTTAAAATGAATTTTGTTTATTTTGATCAGAAAAAGTGGTTCAAATTCCAATGAATATTATATATTTGAAAAACTAAGAAGAAATTAAATTCTTCCAAAAGATACAGCTTAGCATCTGTACACTTTTCTCGCTCTTAACAACCATTTACGATTGCATCCTGGCAGTTTTTTCAAACTGAAGCGATGGTAATTATTACTACAGGTCAATTCAGACTGTAAATATTTACCTGATTCTATTTCATTTTGCCTTTACTAAAGATTAGATTCTTTTGATAAAGTCAAACTGCATTAGCCTGTCCGGGGTGACGTGTTAACATGTGTAGTCAAAATTTGGCTTTATTTTTTAATTTTATAAATTTCACCACATGAAACACAATTTGAATTTTGCATTTGTTCTAATCCTATTTGTACTTATAGTTGCAGCCTGCAAGAAGGATATTCCCAGAGAAGAACTTCTTACCACGGGAAGCTGGAGAGGAGAATCCAGTTTTGCAAATGTTCTCGGCGTAACAATTAATTTACACGATTCAATACCAGCTTGTTCCAAGGATGATCTGACCAGATTCCAGACGGACAAGAATGTGCAAATTGATGAAGGTCCATCAAAATGTGACCCCTCTGACCCACAAACATATTCAGTTGGGTCCTAGGCTTTGTCTGAAGAAGATACAAAGTTAGCATTTGCCGGGACCACTTATAATATTCAGGAACTATCTGAAAGCAGGTTGAAATTATCAGGTCCATTTGGTGGATTAGGCATTACAGGTACCATTGAGATAACCTTTGTTAAATAATCACATATCTAAACGGGTGAATTGTAAATCCCCTGGAATAATTCACCCATTCATTTTTTCAACTAAAGAAAATAGATGATCCCTTACAGTTGATTTTCCCCTCAGTAAATAGTATGTTGATATCAGGACTCTGCTAATCACTATTAAATTATATATTAAATTTGTAGTAAATATATGACAGTTTTCTCTGATCTTTGCAAATCGGCATATTCAGACCACCTCAAAGTTTTATAAGAAACCATTATCAATTGGATACAGATAACTTATATGTTGTGCTTAGATGGTCGGTCAATATTTAGCTTTTTTTTCTTCCTTAAATAGCAGCACATGAAATTCAATTTGAATTATGCATTAGTTCTAATCTTAATTGTACTTACTTTCGCGGCTTGCCAGAAAGAATCTTTAACTGAAAATCAGCTTACCGAAGGCAGTTGGAAAGGAGAATCCAAAATGGCAACCATTCAGGGAATATTAATAAATTTAAACGATTCAACTCACGCTTGTGTCAAAGATGACCTAACAAGGTTCATGATAGATGGTAATGTAGAAATAGACGACGGTCCATTAAAGTGTGACCCGTCAGACCCTCAGACATTTTCACTGGGACCATGGATTTTATCTGAAAATGATACAAAGTTATTTTATGGCGGTACTACCTATGATATCCAGGAATTATCTGACAGTAGATTAAAATTATCCGGTCCGTATTCTAATCTTGGTATTGCTGGCACCATCGAATTAACTTTAGTTAAATAAACACGTTTTATATAGATGAGTAAATGCAAAATCCACGGATCTTCTTCTCCTTTTTGTTATTTTATTCGTATAGAAAATATACACAGGCTTAAAAGACAGTCGAAAATTTCATATTTTTACAGCCGGCTGTAGACAATTTTGAATTTTAAATACGCCAACACAACCTAGAAAAAGAATAATTATGTACCGGATACCAAAGATTTTTATTGCAATACTTCTGCTACTTCCATTAATGTATTCCTGCACAAAAGAAGATCCTATCATAGACCCAACCAAAACACCTGAAGAAAGATTAGTAGGCAACTGGAAATTAACCGAATTTGAGTCAGATTATCTGGGAGGCATTATGATAAATGCATACCCCTTTCTGCAACCTTGTTTTACAGACAATATTCTTATGTTTTTTGCTGACCATACCTTCGTAATGGAAGAAGCTGAAACAAAATGTGCTCCGCACCATCCCCAAATATATGAACAGGGAGATTGGGTATTTCTTGACAATGGTAAAAAGATTAAGTACGGTACATATGAAGTGGAAATATTGGAATTGTCAGATACCAAACTCAAATCTACCTATCAATTGCAGGATACTATACAGAATAAAACAAGTACATTTATTCAAACCTTCACTAAGATTGATCAATAACAAGATCCCAAAAAGATAGCCAGTTCATCCGAAACTGGCTTTTTTTTTGCCCATTACCTTTTGAAGCTTAATTTAGCGCTTGGTTTGTCAGGAGATGAAAGGTTTAATACATCAGGTTAAACTTTTGGCTTCTTCGGCGTCAAAGCAATTATGAAAACAAAACAATTATTACCCATACTCCTTTTACTTGCATTCTTATCTATTCAGGTAATTAAAGCTCAGGAATTATACTTCCCTCCAACTACAGGAAATGAATGGGCTACATTGTCCCCCGATTCATTGAACTGGTGTCCGGAAAAAATAAACGCGCTGTACAATTATCTGGAAGAAAAAAATTCAAAAGCTTTTATATTACTCAAGGATGGTAAAATAGTTCTGGAGAAATATTTTGGAACATTTACAGCAGATAGCTCATGGTACTGGGCTTCTGCCGGAAAATCTCTGACCGGGTTTCTGGTTGGAATCGCTCAACAGGAAGGCTTCCTTGATATTAATGACGCTAGTTCTGTTTATCTCGGTGAAGGGTGGACATCATTGACGTCAGAGAAAGAAAATCTGATTTCTGTCAGGCACCAGCTAAGTATGAATTCCGGATTAGATGATCTTGTGCCGGTACGGGATTGTACCTTGCCTGAATGTCTAATTTACAAGACAGATGCCGGACAACGATGGGCATACCACAATGCTCCTTACACTCTTCTGGATCAGGTAATAGAAAACTCTACCCAGAGAAATTTAAATCAATATATTTTTCAAAAACTAACACAAAGCACGGGTATTGCAGGCTTGTATATAAAACTTGATTATAACAATGTATTTTTTAGCAAAGCAAGATCCATGGCGAGATTTGGATTATTGATGCTGAATAAAGGAAGATGGGATTCTACCCCAATAATGACTGATTCTGTTTATTTTGACGATATGACTAATAGTAGTCAGGAATTAAATCCTGCCTATGGATATCTATGGTGGTTAAATGGTAAAAGTTTTTATAAAGTACCCCAGCTGCAAATTAATTTTCCCGGATTTTTAAGCCCAAATGCTCCTGAAGATATGTATGCCGCACTTGGGAAAAATGGACAATTTCTGAACGTAGTACCTTCCCGGAATTTAGTATTTGTAAGAATGGGTAACTCCCCCGGAGATGATGTTCCTTTTTTGTATAATGATTCTATTTGGCAGCATATCAATGAGTTAGATTGCGCTGTTTCAATAAAAGATTCAAAAAATTTTGAAAATAACTTGAAGTTATATCCACAACCTGCTTTAGATATGTTGAATCTGGAATTGTCGGGAAATAATCCAATGAAATCTTATGAAATTCTTGATATAAAAGGACGGATTCTGCTCTCTGGAACACAAGCTCCTATCGATCTCAGGCTTATTCCATCTGGAATGTATATCATTGATATTCAGCTTTCAGAAGGCAATGTCAGAAAACGCTGGATAAAGCAATAGCCGAATTGTCTTATTGAAAATTCAAGTCCTTTGTTATAGCTCCGAATCTCAAAGTATCAAGAGACTCAGCAGTTAATTCATGGTTGGGTGAATATGCTCTTGATCTGCTGGAAAATATCCCCAAGCCCTCAGATATATTTGTATAATTTGGTACTTCTTCTGAGCTGGTTATTCCGGTATTTGCAATAATCACATTGAGGTAGTCGAAGAATTCCGGCCCACCTGCGACTACAGTAACATCGACTCCTTTCAACTCTCTGATAATCGCCTGATTTTCTTGAAGATTATCCCTTAAAAATCTTAGGTAATTTTCACCCAAAAAAGAAACTTGAACAGCTGTAACTCTGTCAGCAACTTTCCAGCGGAGACTTTTAGATATAGTATCATTTGGATTGTCAAAAGGTGCTTCAGTATAGTGTGTAGTAACATACACATCATAAAATGCAGCATTATCACTTTGACTCCATCTTACCAAAAGTTGAGAAGTATTTGTAAAACGAAGTTTGGCTGTTGAGGTTGGAGTTGAAATATTGAAGTCTTCTACAAGGGTTGTCTGAGCAGTGATTTCCGGACTTCCATCGCCCCTGTTTATGTGCAATTTGTAGGTACCCTCCGGTCTTAAAGGTAATTCAGCTGCTGTTAACTTATACATAATATTTGGAAACTGCGCAAAAGGGCCCGTATCACGCGGATATCCTTCATTGGTACCATCCACTTCGCGCATTGTGTAGAATTGGCCATTATTTAGATCTTCAATTTTAACATCCAGATTCTTATAATAAAATGAATCAGGTATCTGTGCTATTTCGAAGGCACTTCTTCCAGGAACCAAAAATGCTCTTTCTACTTTGATATAATGAGCAGTGTCTTGTCTGGACAATAATCCATACACTACAGGAATGTCCTTTTTCTCAGCTGCAATGTCAAAATCTTCTTTACAGCTTAATAAAAAAACAGATACAAATAAACATATAAAATAAAACCTCATAATCAATTTTAATTAAGTGCGCAAAGATATGATTATATTATCATTTATACTTTGCAATGCTTTTCTCTAACGTTTTGTTAACTAAGATTCTTGCCTAAAAGGACGAAGCGCTTTTTGTTTTAGTTTGCAATGCCTGAAAAATCACAAATTCTCCATTGAATTCAGGATTATTTATATCTGCACAAGCAAGGAAAGCTTTCAAATGCCGATTTATTAATAACTTTCGCCCACCATGAAGAAATTATACCCTGATTGGAATTACATGTACATTTTAATAAGCATGAATGTCAGTAAATAAAGAAATAAAGAAGATAACTACGCATACGCTGCAGTCTCTGAAAATGCAGGCTATTCCAATATCAATGCTTACCGCATATGATTTTTCAATGGCTAAAATATTAGATGCAGCAGGTATAGAAGTACTGTTGGTAGGGGATTCTGCTTCCAATGTTATGGCAGGCCATGAAACTACCCTACCTATCACTTTGGATCAAATGATATATCATGCCCAATCTGTTGTAAGGGGAGTTCAGCGTGCTCTGGTGGTGGTTGATTTGCCTTTTGGTGCCTATCAGGGTAATTCCAGAAGAGCTCTGAACTCTGCTATCCGCATCATGAAAGAATCGGGAGCCCATGCAGTGAAGCTCGAAGGTGGCAGTGAAATTGAAGAATCTGTTCGCAGAATTGTGAAATCGGGAATTCCTGTAATGGGTCACCTCGGCCTTACACCTCAATCAATTTATCAATTCGGCACATATACTGTCAGAGCAAAAGAAGATTTAGAAGCGGAAAAATTGCGTTCCGATGCTCTCTTGCTGGAAAAACTTGGTTGCTTCTCTATCGTCCTGGAAAAGATTCCGGCCAAACTTGCAGGAGAAGTAACTAAATCACTTCATATTCCCACTATCGGAATTGGAGCAGGAAACAATACTGATGGTCAGGTTTTGGTAACACATGATCTCCTTGGTATAACAAAAGAGTTTCAACCCAGATTCCTGCGGAGATACAGAGAGCTATTCACTGACATACATGATGCCGTTCAGGAATACATTTCAGATGTAAAAGAACGTTCATTCCCAAATAGTGAAGAACAATACTAAAATAAGACTTGCAATACTTAACTGATGAAAAGGAGAATTTTTCAATTAATATTTGTTGTCATCCTTGTGGGTCTTTTAATTTATGCCGGGCTGAAGGTGATGGAGATCATATCACCAAAGGTGCCTGAATCATCTGAGCTGAGCTATCTGTATATTCCATCGGGATCATCTTTAGAGGATCTGGAACAACAAATAGAACAACATGAATTCTTTGGAGATCTGTCCACATTCAGATTAACAAGTAAACTCCTGGGATTTACGAATGCCTCCGTAAGACCCGGAAAATATGCGATTCAACCGGGAACATCTTATTTAAATCTGGTCAGATTAATCAAGTCCGGTCAGCAATCACCAGTAAATGTGGTTCTCAACAATGAACGGACTTTACCTGAAGTGGCAGCAAAGCTTTCCCGATATCTCGAACCTGATTCCCTTACATTTCTAAATGCATTCTATGCAGATAGTATTCTCAATGGAGTCGGTTACAATGATGACAATCTGATGAGTCTTTTCATTCCCAATACTTATCAATTCATGTGGAATACAGATGTGGAATCCTTCCTTGAGCGAATGAAAAAAGAACATGAGAAATTTTGGGCGAGGGAAAATAGAAAAGCCAGGGCCGATAGTCTGGGAATGACCCCCGAACAAATATATACTTTAGCCTCAATTGTAGAAAAAGAAAGCCAGTGGAAGGCCGAAAGACCCATCATTGCAGGCTTATATCTGAATCGTTTAAGAACCGGTGAGAAATTACAAGCAGATCCGACAGTAGTATTTGCTTTACAGGACTTTACAATTACCAGAGTACTATATAATCAGTTATTGTATGACTCCCCTTTCAATACATACTTATACGAAGGATTGCCTCCCGGACCCATCTGCATGGCCTCTATCAATAGTATAGATGCTGTATTAAATGCAGAAGATCATGAATATCTGTTTATGTGTGCTGCTCCTGATACCACAGGCAAACATGTATTTGCGGAAACATATGCAGAACACCTGAAAAATGCTTCTTTATACAGGAAGTGGCTGGATAAGATGGGATATTGAATTTGTGAAGTGTTGTTTACTTATCTTCCAATTCAACTGCACCCTGAAATAGCCGTATTTGTGTTCCCTTATTCTTAAATCTTTCAGTGCTGGCCCAAAGAAGTGAATTTCCCAGCATGCTCACTTTCCATTCAGATGGATCTGCATTCGATGGTCTGATAATGAGAAATTCTCTTGTTCTGTTGTATTCAAATTTTCCCGTTTCCACAATTTTACCCTTTTGAGTGACTTCGTAAGTAAAATCATCATGCAATTCAATGATATTGCCTCTTTTAGTCTTATTTGCCTTGGTAGCCATTACATCCACACTGACATCAAAAGTCCATTTACCAAGCAAAAAACCATCAAATACTCCTTCCGAAAGATAAACTCCAGTATCCTGATTCTGCATAGGGTTGGCTGGCAGTATATTCTGAGAGGTATCCACAGTCGCCGGCTGAGCGGTTTCCGGCGCAACAGTACTCGTTGTTTCATCTGGAGCACAAGCTCCAATTAACATACCAAAAAATACCAGCAAAATCAGTAATCTTGTATCCATGTTCTATTTTTCATCAAAAGTAGGATTTCAATATTGATAATGGACCAAACCTACAAACGCTTTTTACAGAAACTTCAACAAAAAATGTTGAAACTGGGCATTCTGCCCCAAAGAGAAAAAATTCTGGTGGCTTGCAGCGGAGGTTTAGATTCCACAGCGCTTGTACATGCACTTATCGCTTGCGACTTTAAAATCCAGGTCGCTCATGTCAATTACAAACTCAGATCTGAAGAATCAGATGCAAATGAGCACTTCGTTTCAGGATTATGTTCTTCCCTGAATATTACCTTTCATGTAAACTCTTTTGAAACCAAAAGCTTGCTGGACTCAAATAAAGGAAATCTCCAGGAAGTGGCAAGAGAACTCCGATATAAATGGTTTGAAGAACTAATGAAATTGCATGATTTGGATTTTATCGCTACGGCTCACCATAGTGATGATCAGGCCGAAACTTTGATTCATCATTTCATCAGAGGCAGTGCATTAAAAGGTTTGAGTGGTATAGCTGACAAAAGAGATCGCATTATTAGACCCTTTCTGGATTTCAGCAGAGAGGAGATTTTTAATATTTCGGAGCTACAGAAATGGGAGCATTCACGGGACAGTTCAAATGAAAAAAATGACTATACAAGAAATTTTATTCGCAATCAAATCATGCCGCTTGTAAGGGAAATCAATCCGAATGTCTCTGAAACACTGAGCAAGCAGGCTGAGCTTTATCAAGAAATGAATGCCTTTTTGAAATATTCAGCAAATAATTTCATAAAGGATTTAATTCTAAAGAGGGATGAATTCTCTTCGGATCTGGATATAGCCAAATTGATTTCTGTCCCCGGTTATATCGTGATATTATATGAATTTCTGAGAGACTCAGGATTTACCAATGATCAGATCCAACAAATTGCTTCAGCAATAGATGCTAAAGAAAGTGGCCTCGTCCTGACTAATAAAACTTATAAATTATTAGTAGACAGACAGACATTGAAAGTTTCAGTCCATCATTCAGAAGAATCAAATACACCATTGATTTGGGAAAGCGCCTCTGACAGCATCTCTTTACCGGATGGATCTATATTGAAAAGGTCATTGGAGGAACCTGAGCATATCCCGGTTATCAATAAGATAAATGTGGGCATTCAGGTTGTAAAACAAACGCTGTACTTACGGCATTGGAAAAGCGGAGATGTATTTTTTCCAAAAGGAATGAATGGTCATAGCAAAAAAATAAGTGATTACTTCATTGATTCAAAGGTTAACCGTTTTGATAAAGACGCAGCTTGGTTGCTGGTAAATGATAAAGATGAAATAATCTGGATAATCAGCATGCGCGCTGATCATAGATTCATTCCTGTGTCTTCTGAAGAATCAACATGGATATATCTGGAAAATAAAGATCTCAATTATTGAATATTTTTGAAGCTTAATCTCCAATCATCAATTTAGTCTGATGAAAAAAACCATTCTCCATTTTTGCCTGAATAATGTACAATCCATGAGGATGATTATCTAAATTCAACTCCCCTTTTTCATTATTGAATTTCCAGGACTGAACAACTTTTCCATTTATGTTAAATAGTTCCACCTCCTGTATGAAATTAAGGGATGAGATTGTAAAAGACTGTTTTGCAGGTGAAGGAAAAATTGAAATACCCTCCAATGGACAGTTCAAAAATTTTACAGATGAATAAGACAATTCTCCGGAGGCTTCTTCAGACATGATCCGTATATAAGATTCATTTGATCTGGGAAATTCGAGGCTCCAATTTTGCTGCCCCGGTTTAGTTTCCAATTCTTGTACGTTGATCCAGGTTTTGTTATCAGAGCTTAATTGAGCCACAATTCTTTCCAGTTGATCATCCTCAAACCAGCTCAAATCAAAGTAAATGTTATTGTTTTCGCATTTTACATTCCAGTCCTTAATATTTAGATCAAGAATAGTTACATCAACAAATAATTCAGTACTTGTAAGAATGCAATCCTCGATATTATGGGATACTTCCACAGAATAGTCGCCGTCCACGACAGGCACAAATGTGGGCGAATCAGCACCAGTAATAAGGTTACCGTCTAAATACCATTGAACAGAAACATCTCCCACAACAGCATTCCCAAAATAATCAATTGTCAACTCACCATCAACATAGACAGCAGTCGGGATATAATCGGAACAAAATTCAACTACTTTATAAATAATTCCATTCCCACGCCCTGCAACATACATATTACCCAGAGCATCCTGACCAAAAGTAGCAAACTGAAAGTCATTATGATCTTCATTAGGCTCTCCAACCCATGAAGTACCATTAAAATGTACCGTGAAGAATCGTCCGGAGATATAGTCTGCACAGACATAATAGCCACTTAATAATGGATATTCTGTTCCCGCATATTGATATCCGCCGGTAATTGAAGAGCCAAATGAATGATTATATTCTGCAACCGGAAAAGTATAGCTCGACATAGATCCACAACCATCTGTATTATATGTAATTGATCCCTCATAACATCTCCAGCCATAATTGATACCTCCAAGTCCTGAAGGTTGCAAATTAATCTCTTCTCTAGCACTTTGTCCCACATCAGCTATCCAAATCCCTGAGGCTCCAAAGTTAAAACGCCATGCATTTCTTAAACCATAGGCCCAGATTGATGGATCTGTATTAGGTATGCCAACGAAGGGATTAGTTGGTGGAATGGTGAAAGTCGTGCCATTACTTACATCATAACGAAGAATCTTGCCAAGCTGAGTATTTAAATTTTGACTGTAATTTTGAGGGTCTCCCCCACTACCTCCATCACCACTAGTTATGTAAAGTCTGCCATCAGGCCCAAATTTTATATCTCCACCATTATGATTTGTATAAGGTTGTGATATGACATTCAATATCAATGCTGAACCCAGATCCGCCTGAAAAGGATCTCCTGCCGACCTGCTATATCTTGCAAGGACAGTTGCAAAATCTCCGGTACGACTATAATTAACATAGAAATAGCCATTGTTCAAATAGTCCGGATGGAATGTAAAACCAAGCAATCCTCTCTCTCCTTCATTATGGACTAAGGATGATATATCCAAAAAAGGGGCACTTAAAGTATTATTCATAGGATCTACGACCCGGATTACTCCATCTTGCTCAGTCACATACATATAATTTTGCATAAAGTCTATGCAAATAGGAAGGGCGAACCCGGTTTTGACTTGCTGAAGCTTAATTACAGGTTGCGAAATTACTGACATGGAATACATCAGTATGGAAAAAATTAGGAGGTATAATTGAGTGCGCATGATAATACATTTTAATTATTTAACCCGGATTCCCGGTTTTGGTTTGGTTGACTTAGGGACAATATCTCTAAGGTCCCCTATATAGTAATACGTAGACAATTTACCATTTGATTAATTGGATCAGGAAAAAACAGATTGTACCAGTTTAGCAAGATAATTAGCAGCACATTCGAAAAAATAACAATGAACAGAGCGTTCAAGGCTCTACAAATAAAAAATCAGGTACGATTTGCGCTCTAAGCTGCTTTATCAAATTGAATGAGATCTAGAATGAATTCAATAATCAAAGATAGGCCGATGCGACATGTATCAAAAGTTATTTGACAACTTCCAACTTAGATGTTACGACTGAACTATTTACTGGATCTTTGGTATATGCAATTGGAATGCCCAATGAAATCCAGTACTGAATTACTTCATTGATTTTGTACTCCATATAAAGTGAATCCAGCATAAACCTCATAGTAAACCATTGTCCTCCTGAATTTACCTGAATAAAATGGTAATTGGCATCACCCCTGATCTGCTTGAGCAATTCCTTTCCAAAACTGCCTGCATATTTGTACTCCTTTTGCAGATTGACAGTTTCAATAGAAGAAGCAGCAATTTCAAAATCTGTAACACCTCCTTTATTGACAATCCTGATTGAATTAAAATCAAGCTCCAGGCGACGATCCTGCATAGCATTCATAACTTTCCTACCTATTAAATACATTGCATAGAAAGTAATTAAATATGCAGGAATCGCTAAAATCAATACCCAATAAGCTATCCCTTCCTTCAACAATACATTGATTATTGTGACATTAAATGTAATAGCGATGAAATGAAGCAGTTGTGCATGCTTCCTGAAGAAAACAAAAGAGGGATTTGCTATTAATTTGGCTTTGAACATATTGACAAATTTTATTCAATTTTCCAAATATACGTTTTTTCAATAAAAAAGATCCCGAGAGCACTGTTGCCGACGGGATCCATATCTAACTGAAAATTCCAAAAAATTGAAGAATGAAAATCTTTATTTAGCCTATGTTCGCTTAGCTGAAAAATTGAGTATCAAGGGAATAACACCAGTACCGGCAACATTTATGGTACCTGTCATAGTTCCTTTAATTTTGTCCATAGAATTGGACCCATATTCAGTAATTGTGACAGAAAGTTCCCAGCCTAATATTGTTTTGCCTTTATAGTTAAGCTCAAATGGAATACCCATGAGAGAATAAGAACCTACCCCATTACTGGGAATATTGAAGTTAATAATAATAGATTCATTTTGAGCAGTATCACTTTGAAATTCAGCATTCAACTGCAGTAAGCCATTTACTCCGGTTTTAATATCAAAATGGCTAGCAAGTAACTGCTTGCCTTCTACCATTAGCACCATATATTCTGAGCCTAATTCAACATTTTCCAGGACCGCCGCTGGCGTAAAAATATCTATGTCTTTCTTACAGGAACTTAAGATCAGAAATCCTGAAATTAACATTAACAACTGATTATAACTTCTGCTCCTCATCTGATTGCTGATATTACTGAGATAAATGTCATTGGGTATTTAGCTAATAGATACAACAGCAGGATTTTTTGTTGCCTGAGAGAATAGTCATTAAACTTATTTAATGAAGTGATAAAAGAGGATTTTCCCCGCTATAAAGAATTTTAAAGCAAATCAAGCTAAATCTGGGTAAGGTCTATCTGAATTCATGAACAGCGGTACTTCCCCCCAGCATTTAGAATATGGTCTTTGGATATTTCTACAGCACGAATGCCTGCTTTTAATAGCTGCCAGGGACATAGCGAACACCTACATTTACCCGAAGTGTTTGGTACTTTTGCTCTATAGTATAAGGCCTTTTTGTAATTCCACTTGACTGAGAATTCCATACAGGTTCAATCATCAGGAATGTTTGGGGTAATATTCTATATCCAATCTGGACAGAGGCATTGTATTGCATTCCCCAGTTTTTATTGAAATAGCCTGCCGGATCTTCTTCGATTTTATATGCTTGATAGGTATTGTCCAATATTACCCCATGCTGATGATTCCAGATATGCAATCCTACTCCCAGACGGGCTCCCAGCATCCATCTTCCTTTTTCCATGGTATATCCCAATCTTAAAGGAATGGTTATTTGCTGATACTTGTTGTGTGTCCGCAGCGTCCGTGCACCAATCTCAGTAATCGTGTCAATTCTGGTAACAGTACCAAACTGATCATAATGATACTTGTATGTAATTCTAACTTCACTCTCATTTTTATATTCAAAAATTTCATTGTGCACCTGGTATTCAGCTCCGGTTTCAATGGCAAGTCCTGAAGCAAGTATAAAACCAATCCTTGCACCTGCTGCAGAATTGTACCAGCTCTTTTCCAGAGAATCACGTACATGCATATAATTATCCTGATTTTCAATAGCTGAAAGAGACCTGATACTATTACCTGCACCTACATAAGCATCTACATAAAATGAACTTCTGCCCTGAGCATCATTAAAACTGTAACAACTTTGAGGATCAGGCATGCCAACTAATCCAGCTTTTGATTTTGATTTAACAGGAAATAAAACTGACAATGGAGCAGCTGCATGGAATCTGACATTTGATTCTTCAAAACTTAATTCTTTCTCTTCTGTAGTACCAATAGCACTCTTATTACCAGATTCCACAGTTACATTTCCGATAGTTTCTTTTTCTGCTGATGTAATGGCAGAAATTTCCTTAACAGATACGCTCTTATTCGCAGATAATACAGAAGAATTCTTTGAATCTGAAACATTGTTTACGGAGGCAAAATTCTCCTTAGACTTTAAAATATCATTCTTAACCAAAGATGAAGTAGTTGTAACGTATTTTCCTGAATTGTTCATTTCAAACGCACTATCAGAGATGTGGGAACTGGAATTTAATAACTCCAAAGCTGATTTATTATCAGAAATGGAGGCATGTAAAATCTCAGACCGATTCTCAACTCTACTATTGACCTGGCTTGATTTACTATTAAATCCGGCAATGATCAAGGCTGAACTTAAAACAACGAAACCTAATCCGATCCATCCAAATAGATATGAACTTCCTGATTTCACAGCAGCCTTAGTCGTAATAGCCTCAAAAAGGCTGCTGTCAACCGGCGAATCATATTTATCTAGCTGACTTTTCCATGATTTTTCCCAATCATTGGCACTCATATCTTTACTTTTTGCGCGTTAACTACTCGTTTTTGTAACCATTTTCTACCTTTCAGGAGCTGTGACCTGGATGTAGCTTCATCAATACTCATCATAGATGAAACCTCTTTATGACTAAATCCATCAAATACCACAAGGTTGAATACAGTTTTGTACCCCATTGGCATCATGTTGATCCAGTTTATAATTTCTTCTTCAGAGAGTGATGACAATGCCAGATTATCCACTTCAGGTTCAAAGTGCATATTATCAGAATCTAAACTATATGTTAGTTTTCTCTTGCTCAATTGCCGGATACAGGCATGAACCACTACTCTTCTGATCCATCCTTCCAAAGACCCATGAAATTGAAATTGATGAAGATTCTGGAACACCCTAATAAAACTTTCCTGAAAAAAATCTTCTGCATCAGAGCCTTGACCGGCATATCTGCGACATACCGTCATCATCTTTCCGGCAAATTTGTCGAAAAGGATACGTTGAGCTCGTAGCTCCCCATTTATGCAGCCGATAACAATTTCTTTTTCTGACACTGTATGTTATTCAACACTAAGATACGCCCACTTTGTATAACGTTGCCCTTATAAATTGATTTTTCTATCATAGATTTATTAATTAGAGAAAAATTTAATATCTCGTTGGGCTATAATCAGGTTAATTTCATCTTGTCTACACTGATGATGAAAAAATTTCCGAAAGGAACAATCTTCTACAGTGATTACCAATTTGGCAGAGATCAAAGCAATAGAACTTAATTCTGATTAAGGGTGAGCTGTTGAAAAATGTGTTCAACACTGATTTGTTCCCGGGTCATTTCCAGAATTACTAATTGTTGATCGACAGCGAATTGAAATAAAAAGAGCCGGATGTCTTCTTGCTGAGAGCTTGAAATTTGATAAGAATGGGCATTTGCTGAATCTCTAACCTTTCTCACGCCGCTAATTTTATAAAGGCTTTGTTCATTGACCTTTTTATTGAAAGTTACATTCACTACAATATCACCTGAGATTCGATCCTGGAGGTTTTCAATCGGATCGTCTGCGACTATTTTGCCTTTGTTGATAATAATAACTCTGTCACAAAGTGCTTGCACTTCCTGCATGATATGTGTGGAGAGTACCACAGTTTTTTCTTTACCCAGATTCTTGATCAGCGCCCGAATTTCAACAAGTTGATTTGGATCGAGACCAGAGGTTGGTTCATCCAAAATCAACACTTCCGGGTCATGAATCATTGCCTGAGCAAGACCTACCCTCTGGCGATAACCTTTTGAAAGTTGTTCAATTTTCTTATGCTGCTCTGATTGAAGTCCTGTTCTGTTAATCATATCCGCTACTTTAGCAGATGAATCTTTGAGCTTGTGAAGTCCTGCAATGAAGTGCAGATATTCTTTTACATACATTTCCCGGTAAAGTGGGTTGTTCTCAGGCAGATACCCGATTTTAGCCGCTGAAGCAAGGGAGTCATTTACCACATCGATTCCACACACCTCAATATGTCCATCTGTAGGTGGAATATAGGCTGTAATCATTTTCATAGTTGTACTTTTCCCTGCACCATTAGGTCCTAAAAAACCCAGGATCTGTCCTTTTTTTGCAGAAAAACTGATATTATCAACAGCTTTTTGTACACCGTATTCTTTAGTTAGTCCTGTTACTTCAATGGACATACACACAATTTTAAAAAATGAAAAAGCATGATTGATATCTAATCACATCATTTATTCTCGATTATAACGATGAGTCTTATTCAAATGTTCCTTCTTCTTACTCGTCAAATTTTTCAGGCCTCATTTGAGGGAAAAACAATACTTCCTGAATGGAGACCTGATTCGTCAAAAGCATAGCTAACCTGTCAATTCCAATACCAATACCGGAAGTAGGCGGCATACCATATTCCAGTGCTCTTATGAAGTCATAGTCAATGTACATTGCTTCATGATCACCCCTCTCCATTAATTGCACCTGGTCTTCAAATCGTTGTCTCTGTTCTATAGGATCATTTAATTCAGAATATGCATTTGCAATTTCTTTCCCATTGATCATCAACTCAAACCGCTCCACCAGACCTTCCTTGCTTCTGTGCTTTTTAGTCAATGGACTCATTTCTACCGGATAGTCAATTATGAATGTAGGCTGGATGTAATTTTTCTCCGCTTTAGCTCCGAATATTTCATCTATTAGTTTGCCTTTCCCCATAGTATTATCAACAGGAATATACAATTTTTTACAAACCTCTCTCAGCTCAGTCTCGTCCATTGCACTGATATCAATACCGGTGTATTCGAGAATGGCTTCAAAAATAGTCACTCTTTTATAGGGAGCTTTGAAATCAATTTCTGTCTCGCCTACAGTAACCACTGTGCTTCCGTTCACAGCTATGGCTACTTGTTCCAACATCTGTTCAGATTTTTCCATCATCCAGAAATAATCCTTGTAAGCCACGTAAAACTCCAAAACTGTAAATTCAGGATTGTGCGTTCTGTCCATACCCTCATTTCTGAAATTGCGGCTAAATTCATAAACGAAATCGAAGCCGCCTACTATTAGCCTTTTCAGATACAATTCATTAGCCACTCTTAAATATAGTGGAATATCCAGGGCATTGTGATGAGTGTTAAAAGGCCTTGCAGCTGCCCCACCCGGGATAGGCTGCAATACGGGAGTATCTACTTCAAGCGCGTCCAAATTATTTAGAAAAGCCCGGATGGCATTCATCATTTTGGTTCTTTTCAGGAATGTTTCTTTTACCTCAGGATTGACTATCAAATCCACATAACGTTGTCTATATCTCAGTTCCGGATCCCTAAATGCATCATAAGTCGTCACCTCACCAGTATCTTTGTCAGTTTTTGTTTTTACTATGGGAAGCGGTCTGAGTGATTTTGAAAGAACAGTCAATTCCTTTATATGTAAAGTAATCTCTCCCATTTGGGTTCGAAATACAAAACCTCTGACTCCAATGAAGTCACCAATATCAAGATGTTTTTTGAATACATCATTATAGAGGGTCTTGTCTTCATCCGGACAGATATCATCTCTCTGCACGTACAGCTGAATTCTGCCACTGGAATCCAGGAGCTCTGCAAAAGAAGCTTTGCCCATCACCCGTTTCATCATTAGCCGGCCAGCCAGCGTGATATCCTGCATTTGTTCAGGATCATCACTCCATTCAGATTTGACCTCCATGGCTAACTTATCAACAGGGAAAAGTGCTGCCGGATAAGGGTCAATATTTAAATTTTTTAAATGTTGTAAGGCATCGATTCTTGCCAGTTCCTGGTCATTGAGCTCCATTGTTTCCAATTTTAGGTCGGCAAAAGTAGATAATTTTTATGAGACATAGCTTAGAATTGCTAGTTGTAAGACCATTGAGAAATACCACTCACTGATTAAAAGCTATTCTACTGAGACAATGAGACCCTTTAATAGGCAACGAATCAAGTTTTCAAGTAATAAAATGTCCATCAACTTAAAATGAAGTAAGTAACTCAAATGGGATTTGATTATTTCGTACCCGGATTTTCATTATAAGGATAATTCAAAAAAACATTAAAATCACTGCTATAAAGATTGTGCGTTTGTACAATCCCATAATCAAGATAAATATACACTATAAGCATTGCAAAAGGCAATTTCTATGCTACTCATATAAGAAGTCATTATTTTTGTTTTTTATCAAAAATAAAATATTGTACACAGTTTATCAATTATTTACATATTACGTGAATAAATATATAATGGACTTTACTCAGGTGAGAATGCAAATAAGAATATTTTAACATACTTTTAACACTATCAAACAATTCTCTCTTTAAATCATCAAAATGAAGTTATGAAAGTATTCTACAAATCTTTATTCAAATTGTCGTTTGTGCTTCTATTGTTAGGCGCATTCCACAATCAATTGCTTGCACAAGGATTGACCTGTGCAACAGCAACTTCACTGACTTGTCCTCAGACTGTATCAGGGTCAACAGTTGGTTTGACATCCCAGGCAGTACCTACCTGTGTCACTACTCTAAATAGCGCTGGCGGACATTGGTATACCACTCAGGGAACCGGAGGCTTAGTAACTATTACTACCTGTAATGCAGGCAGTAATTTTGATACTAAATTGGGCGTTTTTACCGGAACTTGCGCTGCTCTTGTATGTGTTACAGGAAATGATGATGCAGCATGTTCATTTTCAGCTCTAAGATCCACTGTAAGCTTCACTTCAGTAGCAGGCACAACTTATTTCATTTATATTACTGGTTTTTCATCCAATACCGGTAACTACCAAATGTCTATAACGGGCGCTTGTGGTCCTTCAGGCCCACCACCACCACCTCCACCACCTCCAGCTCCAGCCAACGATTTGTGTGCTAACAGAGCAACCATCTCTTGTGGTAATTCATTAGCGGGCACAACTGTCAATGCTACTGTAGACAATGCCGGAACATGTGTTACTACTAATACAGCTCCTGGTGTGTGGTATTCATTTATGGGAAATAATAATATTGTAACCCTTAATACATGTGGTTCAAGTTATGATTCCAAGTTATCAGTTTACACCGGTTCTTGTAGTTCATTTACCTGTGTTACGGGAAATGATGATTTTTGTAGCTTGCAGTCACAGGTAACTTTCTTTGCACAGACAGGTACGGAATATTTTGTTTTAGTGCATGGCTTTAGTGGAACAGGGGCATTCACTTTAAATGCTACTTGTGTTACCTGCCCTTTCCCTATTCAGGCACCATGGACTGCAACTGCAATCAATGGATCAGTAATGACATCTCAGGTAGAGTGTAATGGCTCAATTACTGCATCGGCAACTGGTGTTGGATCCAGCACAGCTGATAAATTGAGTTTCATTCATCAGACGCTTTCAGGAAATGGTTACATCACTGCAAAAATAAATTCATTTACCAATTGGGCTTATGGTGGTGTTCAGTTCAGAGATGGCTTGACTTCAGGTGCGCTTAAAGTTGGTTTGTCAACTCAATTAGGTTCAAGAGCAACAGTTGAGGCTCGTACTGTTGCAAATGCTGCTCATACAATTAAAAATGCTGCAGCTCCAAAACACACATGGGTTCGTCTTGCGAGAAATGGAAATGTATTCACATCTTATGTGTCTGCTAACGGAACTACCTGGACTCAGGTTGATCAACGAACTGTAACGATGTCAAGCAGCTTAAATGTTGGTATTTATCTATACTCACAATTAGCTTCTTCCGGAACGGTAAACTTTAGCAACGTAACAGTAAGCACCGGATTGCCATTAACCAATGATAATATTAGCAGTAGAAATAATGAAAGTGAAATCAATGTACCTATCGTTGTTTTCCCTAATCCTGTTGCTTCTGATTTAAATATCAAAATGGGTTCCATGGTTGGTGAAAAAGTTGAATTTACTGTATACAATATGTTAGGCCAGGTTGTTTTCAATCAGGAAGTACAACAAGCTGTAGAAGTAGAAAAACTTAATGTTAACCAGTTGAAAACTGGGGTCTACATGATTCAGGTAAATGATAATACCCCTGTCAAATTTGTCGTGGACAAATAAGGGACTATAAATAACCCGATGCTTATAGCAAAAAGAAGGCACCCATTTGGGTGCCTTTTTTTATTTTCCACAGGAAGCATTACCAGGAGAATTGACAAAAGATCCACTCTTCATATCAGATTATTCTTTTGATTAAGCCGCCTGGTATGAAATTAAAATAAATCAGATCTGAACACTATATCCCGGCTGTTCAAACTATATTAAAGGTTAATATTTTGTTAAATTTTAAAATATTGTTTATATTCCATGATTCAGGCCTTCATTCCCCTCAAATTTATCAATGCATATGCACATATAACTTCTTGATAAATAACGCTTAATAAACGCGTGATTCCAGAAAGTAACGCACTCAACACACATAGAAATTAATAGGTAAATAATTTGTTAGGTTTTTCTATATGAACAATTTAACTTATTTATATCATACTACTGTTCAAGCATCTATTATAACTTGAATTTATCCAATTTTAATGTTTCGTCAGCAATCAAATAATTGGTTTGGTTTAGTAAAAAGAATGCAGTAATTTGCAGCTACCAACTCAAGAGTTCATTTACTTGTTATTTGCATTGAACACATTATTCTTTTTGGAGTTGGCAAAGTAAATCATCAAAGATCTCTCAGTATTGAGTGGATGATTATTCAAAAAAGCGATTAGGTACCAGAGAAGTAAATCAAAGGCATCCCTTTGATACAGGACATTTTATTTTATTTTTTCAATAATAATTTTAATTAAAACGACGCTCATGACTCAGACAAACTCATTTAAAATTGGATTCATCTGCATGCTACTTATGACAGTAGTTTTCGCAGGTAAATTATCAGCACAAGGGTCAACCTGTGCGGAAGCAACGCAGCTCAGTTGTGGTCAAACAGTAACAGGAACCACATCAGGAGCCAATACTCAGGCAGTGCCTACTTGTATTACAACACTAAATACTGCACCTGGAGTTTGGTATAGTTTTGTTGGTAACGGTGACTTAATCTCAGCTACTACATGTTCCGGTACCTCTTATGACTCAAAATTAGGAGTATTTTCCGGTACATGTGCTGCACTGGTTTGTGTTGCAGGAAATGATGATGCTTGCGGACTTCAAAGTACAGTCACTTTTCAATCTGTAGCGGGTACCAATTACTTTATTTATGTGACTGGATTTGGTTCAGGTGCTGGAAACTACACCATGACACTTACATGTATCGTGCCAGCAGCTAACGACGTATGTTCAGGTGCCATTCAGGTGTTATGTGGAACGCCCGTTAGCGGAACAACCATTGGATCAGGAACTGATGCCGTAGGAACCTGTGTAACTTCACTGAATACAGCAGGAGGAATCTGGTACAAAGTACAGGGTGGTGGTGGAAATATTACTGCCAGTCTTTGCGGAAGTGGGTATGATTCTAAAATCGGAATCTTTTCCGGAAGCTGTGGCGCCTTAGTTTGTGTGACAGGAAATGATGATTTCTGTGGTTTACAATCACAAGTTACTTTCAACGCCACTGACGGCGTAGAATATTACATTTTAGTAACAGGTTTTGGTGCAGGCACGGGTAATTTCACTCTGAATGTCACAGGAGCATGTGGAGCAGTGGGACCGCCTCCTCCCCCTCCAAATCCACCGGCTAATGACTCATGCTCTAATAGCATTGTTTTAGAATGTGGTACTCCGCTGACAGGTACAACTGTAGATGCTACTGCAGATGTTGTTCCATCATGTGGACCTCCAGTAAATGGTGGAGGTGCATGGTATAGTTTTACCACTGTAGATGCAATTGTAAATCTAAGTGTCTGCGCAGAGGATATTGCATTAAATTGGGGAATCTATTCGGGTTCATGCGGAGCATTATCTTGCATTGCAGGCACTTTTGACGGATGCACAGGTGAATCAATCACGTTTCTCGCTGAAGAAGGCGTGGAATATTTTGTATTTGTACACGGTACAGAGGAAGCTGAAGGCGAATTCACGATTGAACTAAATTGCCAACCATGCCCATACCCAATATCTGAGCCTTGGACGGTTAGTGCAATTGGAGGAGCTACAGGCTATGCGCAATCCGAGTGTGATGGTACTTATACAATCTCAGCTACAGGTGCAGGTTCACCTACAAATGATGTAATTCATTTAGCCCATCAGCAAATTTGTGGAGATGGTTCCATCACTGCTAAAATCAATTCATTTACCAAATTCACTTATGGCGGAGTTCAATTCCGCGACGGAACAGGAGCCGGAGCCCGTAAGTTTGCTTTAATGACTCAATTGGGAAACAGGGTTTTAAGAGAACTGAGAACGGTAGATGGCGGTGCGCATAGTGCAAGCAATCTTGCTGCAGGTCGTAATCCGGCATGGGTGAGAGTAAGCAGATCCGGTAATACTTTTACGGGTTATGTTTCAGTTGATGGGATTAACTGGACTCAGGTAGCACAAGCTACTATTGCGGGAATGCCTTCATGTCTGATTGCAGGTTTCCATACTCAATCTCAATTAGCGGATGAAGGAACAGTAAACTTTGGTAATGTTACCATCAGTTCCGGAGCGGCTATTTTTGAGGGTGACTTTTCAAATAGAAATTTTGAAGAGACTACGGCAGTCGCTGTTGAGGCTTATCCTAATCCTGCATCCAATGAATTAAATATAAGAATGGCCGATCTTCAGGGAAGCGCTGTTCAGGTTAATGTAATGAATGCTCTTGGCCAGCTTGTACTTCAGAGAAGGTTTGATGCTGTAAATGAGCAGGAGTTACTTGACATCAGTAAGTTATCAGGCGGAATGTATATTCTGCAGGTGAATAATCAATTACCATTAAAATTTATCATTGAGAAATAATTTGTTTGATTTGTAGAATACAAATCGCGAATTGTTTGAGGTAGAGTGCTCTTCGAGCACTCTATTTTTTGAGATTTACTGAGTAAATTGTTGTTGGTAAGTCTTCAAAAGAACTTTGCTTTCATTTTCCCAGCACCACTTATCTGAAGCGACATAACAGTTTTGCTTCAACTTATCATAATGGGAACTGACATTTACAATATTCACAGCATCTACAATACCCGGGACTGATAAATCATCTAAAAGTATCGCTACTTCATTTTCCTGATTTAACAATTCATATTCCGGAAATTTCATTGTGATCTGCGGGATACCAGCCTGAACATAATCAAAGAATTTATTAGCCAACGAATAGTAGTAATTCAGACTCTTATTTTCCAACAAATTTATTCCTATCCAGGCTTTTGCAGTTAATTGTTTCAATTTTTCAGGTAGTAAGTATCCATGAAAGACCACTCTGTCAGGATACTGGTTTGAAACAACTTGCTTTCTTAAGTTTTCAGAAAGGTCTCCCTCCCCTGCCAGATGCAATTCAAATCCATGCAGTTGATCCATTGATGTTATCATTGATTCCAATCCTCTACCTACATTCAAAGCACCCTGATACAAAATGATTTTTGCAGACCTTAAATTAGATTCAGGCTCCACTCTTGCATGCAAGTTACGTAATGGCATATTTCTGACCACAGAAAATGTTTTCACAAATGTGGATTTGTACAAATTTGCTATAGAATGATTGACAGTATAGGCAAGATCAGCACCGGGCACGAACCATCGTTCTATTTTCAACCATATATTTCTAATTCGCGGACGATTAATTAGCTCCGGTAATTCTGTAAACCATTCATGGGCATCAAAACCCAGTATCACACTTTTTACTCTTGATGCAAGAAAACACGCAGGTAAAGTATCCAAATCAGTAGCAGTAATGATATCAGCTTTTTTGAAAATCAAATAGAAAAACAAACGCATATTATAGATCATATAAAAACCTTTACCACTTTCAAAAAGGGTCTGCAATCTCACTACTTTGTAAGGCAAATTTTCAGAAAATGCAATGGATTCTTTTTTCAAACGGCCTATCAGCGTCACTTCATATTCAGTGGATAAAGTTTCTGCAATTCTTTGCATTCTCTGATCATAGCTAAGATCAGTTGTAGCCGTTAAAATAATTTTTTTTCTCAAGAATAATATATAATCAATTAATAACCAACAAAATATAAATAGACTAGTCTGTGCGGGCCAATAATCTAACCCATTGGTCAGTCTTATGGATCAATTCTTCTTCGGACCATTGTTGCAAAATTTCAGTAGCCAGCTTCCTGTCTGTGTAAGAAAAAGTACTCAACAAATCAAGCAGTACCCATTGACTTTTCGATTCAAAGTTTTCC
Organism: Saprospiraceae bacterium; assembly: GCA_016706365.1. Classification (GTDB taxonomy): domain Bacteria; phylum Bacteroidota; class Bacteroidia; order Chitinophagales; family Saprospiraceae; genus SLDF01. The sequence goes on along the minus strand of JADJJU010000006.1, from coordinate 86,133 downwards.
ATTAATTTGCTTCTGACCTCCTGTTCCCGCACATTTCTCTGAGATTGTTTTTTCCTGGAAATGCAAACATCACATATTCCACAATCTTGATTCAGCTTTTCTCCGAAATATTCAACCAATAACTGACTTCTGCATTCATTTGTAAATATATAATACTTCACTGAGTCAAGCATGAATCTACGTCTTTCCTTTAAGAAATTATAAGTGGAATGATCAATGGTAAAATTTTCAACTGAGACCCTGGGCTTAAGATATCCCAGCTGAGGACTTTCTTTGGAAGCTGTGAACTGTATCAATCCCGACTTGTGCAAAAAGTGAAGATTTTGCATGAGTTCCTGTTTGGACTTTCCTACAAATCTGGCGAGTTTAAACTCATCGATATTGACTTCCATTTCTGATATACCCTGATAGAGTCTCATCAAAGCCCTCAGTACATCACCGAGCTCTGCATGCTTCAGCAGGAAATCATAAAGGACTGTTTTTTCAACAATGATGGACAATTTGGATGGTACGAATACTGCTTCAGTAGCAAATATGTATCCATTTTCCTCCATAACCCTGATAGCAGCCAGTACCTTCATAGGTCCAAATCCATATCGGGTACAAAATAAACTCAGATCAAAATCAAATGTATCTGCTGCCTGCACACCAACTGCCACACTATAAAAACTTCCAAGCGCCTGATAAACTTGCTTGATTTCTTTCAAAGGAGGAAAACTTTGTTCAAACTGTTCTTCCAGAAAATCTATATCCTTATCATCATACATCAGGATGGCGAAGGATTTCTTGCCATCTCTCCCACCCCTTCCGGCTTCCTGGAAATATGCTTCCAAACTCGGAGGCGGTGTCAGGTGTATAACTGATCTCACCCTGGGGTGATCAATCCCCATACCGAAGGCATTGGTCGCGACCATAACCCTGCTGCTTCCTTTCAGCCATGCATCCTGTTTGTCACTTCTTTCAGTTTTTTCAAGGCCTGCATGATAGAAATCCGCATTTATTTTCTTTGATTGAAGAAATAAAGCTACCTCTTTACACATCCGTCTGGAGGAAACATAAACAATTGAAGTGCCATTGATTTTTTGTAAAATAGAGATGAGTCTGTTTCGCTTATCGCTTTCTTTCAATACCATGTAAGCAAGATTACTTCTTGTAAAACTGATCTGATGTAGCTGACCTGTATTTAATTTAAGCTTCGACCTTATATCTTTAACAACATCCGGGGTCGCAGTCGCAGTTAGAGCAATCATGGGGACATCTGGAAGGATATTCCGTAACTCTGCGATTTTCAAATAACTCGGCCTGAAATCATAACCCCATTGGGAGATGCAATGTGCTTCATCCACAGCTATCAGGTTGACTTTCATCCTTTCAATTCTAGCCAGGGCCATGTCAGTTTGAATCCGTTCAGGAGAGAGGTAGAGAAGTTTTACATTTCCGTAGAGGCAATTATCAAAGGTTCTGTCAATTTCTTTGTAGGACATTCCGCTGTAAATTGCAACAGCATTTATACCCCGCTGATTCAGATTCTGAACCTGATCCTTCATCAGAGCGATCAAAGGTGAAATAACCAAACAGATACCTTCATTTACAAGGGCTGGAATTTGAAAACAAATAGATTTTCCGCCGCCTGTTGGCAAAAGAGCTATGGTATCCCTTCCATCCAGTACATGATCTATTATTTCTTTCTGAATCGACCTGAATTGGTCATATCCCCAATATTTCTTAAGTATGTACAGAGGATCCAATTCCATATTCAGTGAAATGTATTGATCACAGCTGAGAGATAATAGTGTTGATTACAGCTTTACTTGTCATGGGCTTGTCAGAGGTAACATCAATTACTAAAACTTCGTCCGAAGCCACAGTAAACATATATTTTCTCTTTTTCTCTGCAATAATTTCTCCCTCTTCCACCCTGAGATTGAAAAATATATCCTGATTTTGTGACATTAGTTGAATAACCATTTCTTTCGAAGTAGAACCTTTAATTCTGTATGTGAGCTTATTTGTAGAAGCATTTAATTCTCCATCCAGCATTTTTGTCCCATCAATTATTAAAATATTCTTATCCTCTTTATCAGTTTCGGGAGTATAAGGGCCTTTTTCCTCTTTGACAACATCTGTAATTTCAGTACTATCTTTTGCCAAATCACTGTTTGTTGATTCAGACGAATCATTATTGTTTTTGCAGGAAATGATTCCAATAAAAATTAGAAATAGAAATGCAATGCGCATGTTAGAAAGTTTATTCTTTGAAAAATAAAGTTCAAAACTAATGAATAAAACGCCAATCCAGCGCAGTAAAATTTACACATTTACATGAGGGCGGTAAATGATATTTCTGGATTGTGTTTTACCAGCCTTAATTAGTGTAGATTGAAAATGTGGATGATGTACAGCATCAGTAAATCCCTGGCATTCCATACAAACTCCCCTGAATGGCTCTAATGAAAGCCCATTTGGTTCTTTTAAGCCGGGTAACATGGCTCCCGAATAAATATGCAAACAGGGTGCATCTGTCCATACCTCAAGCTTGACCCGGGAGTCACCGCTTTCAATTGTACCTGCATGCACTATTTCTGCATCTTCCTTGTCGATGACAAAAGTGGTATCAATTCCATCGGGTAAAAATTCTTCCAGCCTTGTTGGTTTTACTATACTCTTACTAAATTCGGAAATAGCACCTAAATGTCCACTGGGACACAAATCTGGATCTTGCTGTAAAAATGCTTTTACATTAGCCTGAATAATGTGATCATTGATTAGAGAGTCGGATCCGTTCAGATTAAAATAACTATGCTCGGTAAGATTGACAACAGAATCAACGTGGGCATAAATTCTATACTCAATATTCAAGCTGTTATCAGCTTTCAGAAAGTATATAGCAGTAATATCCAATTGTCCGGGAAATCCTTCCTCTCCATCCTGGCTTTTGTAAGTAAAAACTGCTTGCTGAGCATTGGATTGTTCAGAAATGTAAGTCCACCATTTCCTGTTAAATCCATTTAAGCCACCGTGCAAGGTATTTTCACCATTATTTTTGGGCAAATGATAGGTAGTTCCATTCAAGTCAAAACTGCCTCCCTTGATGCGATTCGCATACCTGCCGACAACATTTCCCAGGTAAGGGTTTTTGATCATATATGCATCACTCAGATAAAATTCAGGATCATTAAAACCCAGAACTAAGTTTCTATTGATTCCATTTACTACGATATTGAATGCTGAAATAGTGAGACCGTAATCCAGGATGATCACTTTGGTACCATTTGAATTCTCTAATTTAAATTTTGTAGGTGCCGGCATACATGTGATTAAAACTTGGGGCAACTTGAGTCAAAATAGGATGCTACATCAGTAGTGTAAAAATGGTAGGAAATTCCGAGAAAACCAGATATATACCAATCCTTTGAAGTTGGAGAGCCTCTGCGGGAATCAGGTGCATAGTTTCCCGGCGTCGTTCCGAGAAATTCCCAGGTTCTGTTTGTAAGATAGGCAGCTGCGTCTCCATTTTCCCTCAACAATAGATTAAATGGCGCATATGTGGTGCTTACATCGTCAATGTAATCAGTAAATGTCTTTCTGAGACCAATTTCTATAGACATCGTAATATTCTGGGTAAGTGCCATTTTGACTCCTCCTCCTGCAGGCAAACTAATGGAAAAACGTGAATATGGCTGTCTATCCGGGTAAGCGGACAATCCTTGTCCTTCTGTGCCTAATGGTTGAAGTTCTACCACACGTCCATTATATATTGTGGTAGGATTAAAGAAGAATCCTGCGATTCCACCGAAGCCATAAACAACAAACCAGCCTCTTGACAAATCAGGATAAAATCCGGGTAAATTGACCTCACCAATCAGAGAAAACTCAGTAATATTGGATCTGAAATCCAGATTTCTTCTTCGCCTATCTTCCCTTAAGTTTATATTGTCATCTCCCCTAACGGAAGTTTGAAGGAATCCAAGCCGAACAGTCATGTTGGGATGGAAATTATAGCGGGCATAAATATTAAAGGCAGGATCAATCAATTGAAACCTTCCTAAAAAATAATCACTGGATAATTCACCGTCATATAATGATCCACCGAGTCCTCCTCCAAGCTCGAAAGATTGAGACCATAATCGGGATCCGGATGTACAGATCAAAATACAAACAGCTATACTAGTCGAAATAAACCTAAGCAATGTACCGTTTTTTAGTTTGTTTCGTCTATTAGTACAACAGCTACCATAGACTTTAAACGAAAAAGTGCGTAATATTACGCAATTATTAATGTCGTATTATCTTTTTAACTAATATATTTTCAAGTAAATGAACCTTAGCATCAGAAAAATTTCACTTCTCCTCTGCCTTTTTATCGGATTGCAGACATTACATGCTCAAACTCCTCAGAACTGGTTTTTGTTGGATCAACAAAAAGACGGTTATCCGGGAGTAAGCGTCGATAAAGCTTATCAGGATCTTCTCAAAAACAGAAAATCACAAACAGTTATTGTGGCAATTATAGATTCAGGTGTAGATTATTTGCACGAAGACCTGAAGGATAATATGTGGGTCAATCCGGGTGAGGTACCAAATAATGGCAAAGATGACGATGGCAATGGCTATATCGATGATATTCATGGCTGGAATTTTATAGGTGGTGCGGGTGGTGCAAATGTATCTTCTGATACTTATGAGTCTACACGTCTGTATGTCAAATACAAACCAGTTTACGAAAATGCTGATCCAAAGAAATTATCAAAAAAGGCTAAAAAAGAATATGAAGTCTGGTTGAAAGTTAAAGAAGAAGTGGAATCCAATCGGAGTGAAACTGAAGGTCAGTTAACTATGCTTAATAATGCAATGGGAATGATGGTAGGTGCATTTGGCCAATTAGAAGTATATTTTGAAGGCAAAGAATTTACAAAGGAAAATGTAGAAAAAATAGAGCCCGGTGACAATCAGAACCTTAGCATTGGAAAAGCCATTGCGATCCAGGCATTTGAGAGTGGTGAAGAATTTGAATCTGTAGCTCAAATGAAAAACATGGCTATGGAGCAGATTGCAGAAGGACTAAAATATCTTCAATCTACTATCAAAGCAGGATACAATACAGATTTTGACCCCCGCCATATCGTTGGTGACAATTATGCCGATGCGACTGAACGCTACTACGGCAACTCAGACGCGGAAGGACCGGATGCTTTGCACGGAACTCACGTAGCCGGTATTGTAGGTGCTGTAAGAAATAATGCTGTAGGTATGGATGGTATTGCAAACAATGTGAAAATCATGTCCGTTCGTGCGGTTCCTGATGGTGATGAAAGAGATAAAGATGTTGCTAATGCAATCAGATATGCTGTTGATAATGGCGCTTCTGTAATTAACATGAGTTTCGGTAAAGGATTTTCCTGGAATAAACAGATAGTAGACGAAGCCGTTAGATATGCTGAAAAGAATGACGTTTTGCTGGTTCATGCAGCCGGGAACTCAGCACAGGATAATGATGAAGCCGCCAATTTCCCGAACAAGTACTATGAAAAAAGAGGTTGGTTCTCTCCAAAAATGGCAAAGAACTGGCTGGAAATTGGTGCACTTTCTCCAAATCAGGGTGAAAATGCTGCTGCAGGATTTTCAAACTATGGAAAAAAGAATGTAGATATTTTCGCACCTGGTGTTCAAATTTATGCTACAACTCCTGATAATGGTTATCAAAATCTTCAGGGTACGAGTATGGCCTCACCTGCTGTAGCGGGTGTTGCTGCCGTTCTGCGCTCCTACTATCCTGAGCTTACTGCGGTTCAGGTTAAAGATATCATTATGAGCACAGCTACTCCTATCAAAACTAAGGTAATCAAACCGGGTACGAAAGAACTGGTTGATTTCACAGAGCTAAGTGTGACTGGTGGATATATTAACACATATGAAGCCGTTAAGAAAGCGCAAACTGTGAAAGGGAAGAAAAAGTCAGGTAAAGGAGGTGCAGCACCTTCAGGAGCAACAAAAACTGAAAAGGTAGTAAGACCTTAAGCATAAGTAAAAAGCTTTAATAAAAGGAGATAACACTGAATTGGGTTATCTCCTTTTTTTATTTTCAAATGTAACTACTGTACTTAATCATCTTAAGTTCGGTGGTCAATCCCAATAGCTGAATTAGAAGAAAGAATTGCCACAGCGTGGCAAAATCTTTGTAACCCTGGATGCAATCCAGGGGAAAGAAAATATAACACACAGTTTTGGCGTGAATTTTGCCTGACTTTAAGCATAATTCATGACAAAACAGGAGGTAGCAGAATCCACCGACATGACCTCAATTATCTATCAGCTCCTTCTTCAACTGATTAAACTCATCCTCAGTTAGAAGCCCCTTTTCACGTAATTGTGCAAGGTCCTGCATTTTTTTGATCTTGTCATCTTTAGCCGCATCATTAGTCGCAGGAGGAGTTTCAGATTGAGGAGCCGCTGCAGAAGAAGTTCCAGTTGTCTTTTTTTCCTGCTGCTCTTTCATTTCAAAAGCAACTTTCTTTCCCTTCTCAAATTTCTCATTATACATTTTCTTGAGCCTGGACGCATCGAAATCTAAAATTGTACCTCCTGTCTCAAAATGATTTTTGAACAACTCTCCCACAGCGTAAGTACTCGCTCCTGATAAAACAGACATCGATACTCCGCCAATAACAGATCCTACTCCCGGAATCAACTTTATAGCTGATGTGCCCAGTCTTGCCAGACCAGAACCAGTCAGTGCAGAAACAATAGCTCTGCCATCCGTTTCGCTGAATTTCACTTCATATAACTTACACATCTGCCGAATCATATCCAGCTGAATAGCTCCGACTGCAAAGAAATCTGCAATCGGAACAGGAATCAATCCTGCGCCCATAGACCAGGCAATATGATTGCGAATGACTATATCAACATTCTTTCCTCTATCCACGTTTTCTGTTGTCTCTTCCATTTTATTTACTTTTTTTTATTTGGGTGAAATATCAATTCTTATGCCCTTTGAATGACTTGTGAATTCAGGGGCATACATGCATTGAATAGTTGTAATTCCATTGGAACCGGTACCACTATGAAATGCACGTAAATCATATTCAAAAATATATGTTCCCGGTGAAATAAAATCAAAAAAGAAATCAACGCCGGTATCTTTAGTGGACTGGTAATATCCAAGACCACCTTTCCAGCGATAACTACTCAAGGTCTCCATTGGTTCCAGACCTGATGCCCTCATATCTTTCATGTGAAGGAATTCCATTTGACGGTCTACTTTCAGCTCAATTCTGATAGTCAATACATCTCCTACCTGAAGAGCATTACCTTCTTTAATCTCGGTAAGTACAGGACCTTTGGCAGTAGATACTTTTTTGAAAACCTGTTTTTTCAAAGTCAGAGGTGTTTCTTCAAAGCTCGTGATCTTATCCATATCCTGGAAGTACTGCCAGTAGATCGCTCCCCAGGCAGGCTGGGCATTCGGGTTATTCAGTTTCACACTTGGATTTGCACCGGTAAATTCAGTTTGACTCAAATTTGTTTTCACATAACCAGATCCGGCAACAGGAGAATGTGCATCCGCATCCCAGTTTTTGCCACTGATTTGAATTTGAACCGGAGCTTGTTGTTCCAGCCAGTTATCTCCTGTCATCAGCAAAGCATAAACAGCATTGGCAGTTGATTTGGTAGTAGGCCAATGAGTTGTCTGTTTTTGCTTGAGCAACCAACGTTTTAGTTCAGACATCAGCTTGGTGTCGTTCGGATGAATTTCTGCAAAAACTTCCATCAGCATGGTATGCGTCTCGATAGGTGCCTGATACCAGAAGTATCCCCTTGGTGTTTTCAGATATCTGCCCAGCTCTTCATTATACAACGTTCTTTCATTTAAAGACTGAGTAATAAGAGCTGATGCTTTCTTATTCAGGTTTCTGTGCATAGTCAAAGCAATCATTCCCTGACTGTAATCATTTTGTTTCATCCAAAACTTCTCCTCCTGAGCCAGGAAGAAATCAGTAGCTTTTCTGATTTCTGTACTCATTGGGAAATCCATAAAGAATGTCCTGGAGTACAGGTAATGAATGATGATATTGCTCAGATGATTGTCTTCCGGTTTTACCTGCTTTTTAGCTATTCTCTCCTGAACTTCATTGTAATATTTCAAAAATTCCGCATCACAATAAGCAAGTGCTCTTGTAAGCATGTTCCGGACATTACCTTGTGCGCGAATGTCTTTCACTCCCAGTTTGTCCATATGACCGAGTGTTTCAATCAGATACTGCGTTACATACCAGTTGGAACGTCCACCATTGAACCATGCAAATCCGCCATCTCCCAACTGACGATCCATCAATTTCTTGAGTGCTGAGGCCTCTTCCTGCTTCATTCTGTTGAGATCAAACAATAAAGCGATGTTCTTCTGTTGTTGCTCCTCAGACTGCGCATTTAAAACCCATGGAGTTTCTGCTAAGAGCGCTGTTTTCAACTCCTGATTTTTTGTGAGATTACTTTGTAACAGATCTTTGGATGCCCAATTATCAAATACTTTTCTGATTGCCGGGTAATTATTCAATACACTTGCAGAAAGACTATTAGCGTAATATCTGCTAAGAATTTGTTCGGTACAATCATATGGATATTCCATGATATATGGCATAGCCTGAACTGCATACCATGCCGGATTACTGGTAAATTCTAATGTATACTGATTATGTTTCAGGCTTGGAGACTTCAGTTTATCCTGCATGCTCATCCAGTTAAATGTCTTTTCAGATTTTCCATTTACCCAGAGTGACATTGACTCAGTTACCATCATTCTATTAGTGAGAACAGGAATGCTGTGTACTTCCGCATCTGTATGCTGACCAGATCTGGCTTCATAGGTTAAACCCAGAGCACCGTTGAAGTCTGAAGGAACTGCTACTTTCCAAAATACTGAAGTAGATTGACTTGCTTTTGAGCTGAATGATCTTTCCGGATTACCCTGAATCCATGAACTCAGATCTTTGCCTGTAATTTCATCGATCAATTTTAGTTTTGCCTGACCTGAAATATCTGTTTCTACAAGATTGGAAATCTTCATGCTCAAATCAATGGTGTCCAATTGTCTCACAAATCGTGGCACATTCGGAAAAACCATTAGGTCCTTTTGAGTCTGTACAGTAGATTCAAATTGACCTGTTGCCATGTCTTTGGTATGTGCAAAGAGCATGAATCTCCACTTAGTCAAAGCCTCATTCATCGTAAAAGACAAAAGAATGTTCCCGTCTTTATCAGTTCTCAGTGAAGGGAAGAAGAAAACTGTTTCTTTTAAATTTGTCCTTGGGCTCATTCCCGGTTCCTGAGTGGCTTTATCAAGTTCCGGAGCTCCTTCTGCCTGATCTTGTGCTACTTCATTTGCCTGAGCAGATGGAGCCGCTGATTCTACAGACATATCACCATCTTTCATCATCATTCGCTCACCGCCTCCTCTTCTCATATACTCCATATGGTAATACTGATTTTCCCAGCCAAAGGACAGTAATGAAGGCAAAACTCTGTATATAGCACTCTCTGAATCCATCCTGGAAGAACTTAATTCTATAATTCTGTGATATTGATTGGATAGTGGATTAAATCCAAGTTTCATGCTATTGGCAGGAAAAGGAATAGATTCCCAATAATGGGATGTAAATAAATCAAGAGAGGCATCATACATGGAAGCCAGAACTTCAGCAGCAACAGCGTCTTTCTGATGGCCTGAAATTTTCAGTGTCCATTCTTCCTGTGAGCCTGGAAGTAATTTGTCCCTCTTTGTAATCCATTCAACTTTTAATTGCTTTTCAGTCCATGGTACATGAATACGAGTAGAGGACACATGAGTCTCATTGAGTCCGGCAATCAGGGTATGCACATAGATATCTCCTTTATCTGCATCTGTAACAGGTATATCAATGCGGACCATATTATCAAGCTCAACCCATTTTTGTAAGAATACCTTACCCAGTTTTTCTACAGTAATAAATGCACGTTTGCCTGGCAAATTGGTGCTGAGGTAGAATTGTACAGTTGTGTTTGGCACATTACTTTCAGGCTTGGTGTAAGTCCAGATTGGCACATTACTGACAGGCTCCTTCAATTTCAGTGTAAATAATTCTATTAATTTAATTACTTCAACCGGTTCTCCGGTGCTAGTTTTAGTTACTAATTTAACTTCATACATTCCCGGCTTCCAGTTTGAAGCTTAACGGAATGAATCAGCAATAGTAGGATTAACTGTCTGCGTTAAAACAGTTTCCAGTTTTTCCATGAGGCAGGCTGATCTTCATCCTTGTAAGGATGATGAGGAAATTTCTTCTTGAAATCAGCTTCAGAAAGCAGGAACATATCCGGTCTGGTCCATTTTCTGGTTTTGATATATTTATCAGGTGATTCCAAACGAGTCACAGTCAATGTTCCTTCGACATTCTGTCTGACCATTTGAGAATTTGTAATATCAAAATGAATATTTTTCCATAAATCCAGTTCAGATTTTGATGGAATGGATACTGTGGGTAATCTGTCCAGTTTGCTGATCTGAATATTATTAATTCCTTGTCTGTCTCACCTGCTCCATCAGTGACATCCGCAATGACTTCAAAAGTGTAGACAGGAATCAGATTATTGCTGCGATTGGATGGAGTAGCTGCAGTAAATTCAATTTCAAAGGCGCCATTCTCATCCGTATTTGCAGTTCCCACTGCGATTTGTGATTCAGGAGATTCCGGGAAAAACCCACGATAATACCACCATGGCACATAAGGATATCTGATTCGTCTGACCACTCTGTATCGCACGGAAGCATTGTCTACCGGCACACCATTCAACATAGTGGCTTTTCCTTTCACTTTGATTAATTCGCCTAAAGCCACTTTACCATCAATGGAATCGTAGGTAACTTCAAAACGAGGTCTTTTATATTCCTCCACCAGAATCTGGCGGGTACTCCTATCGTCCGTCACTTCCAGCGTAAAGGAACCTGTAAGTCCTGATACAGGAAGAACGAACTCTCCATTTATAGAACCGAATTCATTGGAAACAAATGACTTTCTGGATACTTCCTGATAGTTGACATCCAGTAATCTCACCGACAATTTTTTGGAAGGAATAATGGCAGGGCGGTTATCCGAATCAAAATTTAAAGCAATTCCTTTAAAATAAACTACTTGTCCCGGCCTATAAATACTGCGATCAGTAAATAACTGAGTGTATTGACGATCACGGGTGTTTTCATAATAATATCCATAATGGTTGAGAGGTAATATGATGTCCTTTTTGTGACGGACCTCAATCATTTGATTACCTGAATTATCTACATTAATTTTTACATTGCCATCTTTGTCAGTAAATGCAGTATGGATTTTCTTGTTTACAGATCTTCCACTGCTGTAATCTCTTCGATACACTATGACTTCTGCTCCGATAACCCCACATCCACCAAGAGCGTCCACTACCCAAAGATCAGTTGTATTCTTTGAAGTTTGGCGAGTGATAAGGGTCAAACCCGTTACATTTATCAATTCATAGTTCTTATATACTGGGGATGAGTCAGTACCAGCTTCAGCTGCCAGCATCAGATATAGTCCTGATGGCAGGGGTTCAATTGGAAATTCCACAGTGTGGTTTTGATGATCCACTTCAGTATCCGGCAAAGTTTGTGTCATGGTTCGAACAGTCGGTAATGAATTGACAAACTCCAGTCTTTTGTCATAATTCATTTCCTGTAATGATTCCCATTGCTCAGGTTTGATAGAAACCAACTTAAGAGCCAGCGTTTTCATGTTTTTGAACTGAACAGACGCTAGAATTGGCTGATCAGGAATAGATTGTTGTTCAAAAAATACCTGAAAAGAGGAGATTCAATTTGGGTAATCAGCTGTCTGCATAAATTAGCACCAAAGCTTTGAGGAAATGCGTCGATGGCTTCCTGACAAAGTTTTTCGCTTCCTGCAATTTGAATCTGTGGATCTTCGTTTCTTCGTTTAATGGCTGATATTCAGCAGCTTCAGACATTTTGATTAAAGCCAGTTTGTGGACAATCTCCGTCCATGAAGGAATGCCTGAAAATTCTGTTTTATAAGCTTGTAATACAGCTTGATAGATTGAATCCTTGCCTTCAAATGCCGCATATTGTTTTACAAAATCCAGTCTTTGCAAATCAAAATAGATCAATGCCGCCTGATTCTTCGTGGAAGTAAAGTGATTGGCTGCCGTCTGATGCAATTGTAATGCTCTGAAAGTAAAAGAGAGCGTGTCCTCCGTTGCGATTTTTAAATTTCTGAAAGTATTATAATGCTGCAGATAAGATGGATTATCCATGCTGAATGCATAAACAGGCTCTCCCAACAAGGTAAATGGCGAACTGAAATGCTGAATGGCCTCACTCAGCAAGAGTTCGTAAAGATTGGTAACCAAACTATCAGCGTGGTTTCCTGCCTGTATGATGGACTTTAACTGAGATATAGGGAATGATCTTAATTCTGGATTTGATGCCGAAGCAAGGAAGTACTTATTTGAAATGATCAACAATTCTTCAGCCGTCCAATTATTAAATTCACCGGGAGCAGTTCTCTCTACAGGCGTTCTGTCTTTGATTTGGTACCAATTATTGCTGAGGTAATTATAGTAAAATTGGCAAGTCCATGATATAGAATTTCTTTATCGGAGATGAAGCTTTCAGCAATTTTTCCTCCATGAATTTAGTGCTGATAGCTGCTTCATCCTCATTGAGAAATGTCAGATACTTTGCCTGATAATGGAAGGCTTTGACCATCTCAAAAGGGTGATCTTTCTCATTTATTTTGGTAAATAAAACGGCCAGCGCTTCATTGGCTGATTTATACAAACCATTGTTTTCAAGGGAATCAATGATTTTCCATTGTGCATCAATTGAAGGGTCATTCATTTGTACAATATAAGAAGGGTTGGTAGATTCTGAGTCAGATGATCCCTGGTTTGTACCAAACACAATAGTCATTGCAGGAATCAGCCAGAAAAGAATAGATATCATAGTTTTGCTTTCTCGATTAACGATTCAAATGTGGATAAGATATAGATATGGATTTATATTTTTTGATTGATAACCTCTGCATATCAAAAATGTAGAGCTTTATGGAAGTTAAGTGTTGAAAGTACTTTTGAATGGCAAATAACCAAAAGTTGCATCCTAAAACGCAAGGTCCCTTAGCAGTTCCTCTTTTGTTTCCTAATCCATGTATGCGGGCTTCCTTCAGTAAACAAAGATTTGGGTGTTTTGGATGTATTCCTACCAACAGGATTTCAATCAGACTCTAAAAGTTATTACTGCGAAATAGGGCGATACGAACAAAATCTGAAACCTAAAGACCACCCGGAGGGGGGGGGTAAAAAAAAAAAAAATAGCAGGCCCCCCCCCCCCGGGGCCCCCCCCCAATTCTCCCCCCCCCCCCCCCTTTAATAAAAAAAATTGGGATTTTTTGATTTTTTTTCCCCCAGGGGTTTTTTTTTTTTTCTCCCGGGGCGCATACCTGCTAAGACGATTGATAATTTTAAATGGCATTTTAATCATCCGATTCAGCTCAGCTTCCAGATAGTTCTGTTTTTCTTCTGTAGGTTGATTATCCAGCGTGTTCCAAGCATACGTAGCTCCGATCCAATAATGATCTACAACATGCCAGGGAGCAATGAATACTTCTTCCTTCAGTATAGAATCCATTTTCAATTCAGGAGCATGAATCAGAATAGCTTCACCTTTGGCAGGCTGCATGGGCAGGTAATTGAAAAAAGGATTGTTCATCATTTGTGCTCCCTCGCAAAAAACGATGTGCTTGTATGTATTTGATTTATATTGAACTGATTCCGAAGCAAGTAACAATTTATCAAAATCAAATGCTTCCTCGATAAAAGTATTTTGAGAAATCAATCTTTCCCGCCATTTTTCAATAATGAGTGGTACCGGCACTTGATATCCATGTCTCAACGCTCCTATCGCTGTACCCTGAAGTTCCAGATTTTCTCTTCCAATGCCCGAAAGTTTGTCAGACATAAATGGTGCGTACATTTCCTGTCCTGCCCTATATTGCCATTCATTTTCCTGGAGAGGCATTCTTCAGAACTCTGAAGATAGGTGTGGAGAAGTCACTGTCAATGCCCAGAATATTTGCAATTCCTGTATAAGTCTCAATGGCAAGTGGATACAGAAGTGGATATTCCCAACTCAATGAAAAAAACTTTCCTGTCACCGGATTCATAATACCTGCCGCTGCTCTTGAAGCCGAAACAGGGATTATTCGATCAATGATATCGTATGATTTGCCAAGTTTTTCTAAGAAAAAACTCAGACAGGTTCCTGCGATTCCCTGACCTACGATTAAGACGTCCTTTTGTAAATTACTCATATGTTTTCTGTCAGTGCTTGTCTGACTTTAACAGGTAATCCGGCTACAACCATCTGATATGAATGATCTATCATGCCTTTTAATTCTGCATCACTGAGACTTCCTTCCAACATGACAGTGTTCCAGTGGTTTTTATTCATATGATATCCGGGTTTTACTTCTGCATGCCTTTCCCGCAATTCAATGGCCAGGTCGGGATCACATTTGAGATTAATGCCAGGATTTTCACTTTCCAGACCCATTAAAGCAAATATTTTTCCTGCAACTTTAAATACTAAAGTTTCAGGACCGAAAGGAAAGCTTTCTTCTGTTCCATTTTTATTAAGACAATACAATCTGGCTTGTTCCAGGTCCATAATTATGAATTGAATGAGCCATAAAACTACAGGATAAGCTGCTCAATAACAAATCCTGCAAAGGAGTGAATGGGATTCCTGCAATTTTTCAATGGACAAGTCTCAAAAGCTTGCTATTTTTGTCATCCTTCGGCCCCGTAGTTCAACGGATAGAATAGGAGTTTCCTAAACTCTAGATCCAGGTTCGATTCCTGGCGGGGCTACAAAATAACAGCATCCAATGACAAATCAATACTAGTCTTTATGGTGCTGATAAAATTTGCCACTTAAATGTGTTGAATTTCCAGAAGAGAGCATTGTCACTGGAATAGATGAACAGCAAATAATTACAAACCCTTAAATGGGTACTTACCATTCTTACATTAGAATAATTATATTACATTTGCATTGTGGATATTCATTTGCTTTTTTTCAAAATATTTATTGACTTTAAATATTTCTTACATTGAATTTCCATCGTATTATACTTTTTATCGTCTTAGCTGTTACTTTATTCCAAATAAATCCGGGACATTCTCAATGTGGACAGGATTATTTTTGGGCATCCTGGTCTAATTTTACAGGTAGCAGTGCCACCGGAACACTAACAACTAATAGTCAAACTGTTAATGTAACCATGACGGCCAATTACGCGTTTGATTTTACAAATAATATTTACAATTATGCGGCATTTAATGGTTTTAGTGGCAATCTACCACCCAATTCCAGAGTGCCCAAAACAACATGGGCTGTTGGGGCTGGCGGTGAGACCACAATGTGTTTTTCCGAAACAGTTTCAAATCCTGTTTTGCTTATCGCTTCATTAGGGAGAATCGACACGATAGTTACACTTGGATTTTCGAGATCTTACATTACAATTTTCGATGGTGGTGAAATGACTTATTTTAATGATAATACTTTGATTGGGCGGGAAGGTTATGCAATTATAGTTTTTCCGGGAGAATTTGATTGTATTACCATTTATTCAACTACTCCGGAATGGTATACCAATATTACCTGGGGTCTAAACACTCCTCTTTTTGAAATTGATTTGACAGGAGAACCTACGGCCTGTGATAGCACCACAATCTCAGCGTCTGGCGGCAGCACTTACAATTGGAATGGAGGTTCAGATCCGGATTCAGCTGTCAATACTTTTACAGAAAGTGGAGTATATTTTATAACTGTCACTGATGACAACGATTGCACGGTAGTTAGCTCGGTTACAATAGATATCTTTTTAGATGAATCTGTAACTATCGAAGCGTCTATTTGTGAAGGAGAGGTGTACATATTCAATAATCAGGCATTGACTCAGGCTGGCCAATATGAGGCAATGATTCAGACGATCCATGGTTGTGACAGCACTATAACTTTAAATTTGGAAGTTAATCCGGTTCAAAATAATACTATACAAATTCAGATTTGTGAAGGCGAATCCTATTTGTTTGATGGGCAAAACCTTAGCACCAGCGGCGAATATGAAGCGATCTTTCAAAACTCGAAAGGATGCGATAGTACTGTAAACCTGAATCTGATAGTCTATCCCAAAAATCAAACTAATATCCAGCATCAAATGTGCGAAGGGGAATTCTACACTTTCGCCGGACAGCAGCTAAGCAGCCCGGGGATTTATGAGCAAACTTTGCAAGATACTAACAGTTGCGACAGCACCATTTCTTTAACGTTGACTGTGACTTCCATTCTTGAAACCAATATTCAGCAAAATATTTGCGATGGTGAAAGTTACCAGTTTGGTGATATCATAATCAATGAAGAAGGTGAGTACAGAGACACTTTGATTTCCAGTGGAGGCTGTGATTCAATCATTACACTTTCCCCTAAATGTAGGAAACTCAAATCTATGCAGTTAATGCTAACATTTGTGAGGGAGAATTCTATGAATTTGGCAGTGATATATTGATGGAATCAGGAGAATATACTTCCACTTTTCAAACTATTGATGGTTGCGACTCTATTGTTAATCTGAGTCTTGATGTCTCAGAAAACTACAATATGGAAGATACTATTGTAAGTTGCGGCTTTTATTTATGGCCTCAAAACGGCATAAGCTATTCATCAAGTGGCCTGTATTTGGATCCCTTGCAGACGGTAAACGGATGTGATTCAATTTACAGCCTCCATTTAAATATACTTCATGTGTATCAATTTGATGAGACAATCGAATCGCTGGATTCATTTATTTGGGCTGTAAATGATGAGAATTATACCCAATCCGGAACTTACGAAGCCAATTTTACCACAGTGGAAGGATGTGATTCTACTTATACACTAAATTTAACGATCAATATTCCTAAAAACATATTTGTGCCTGAAGTATTCTCTCCCAATGCGGATGGCATCAATGATAGGTTCACCATATTTGGCAATGAACCACTGGAAAGAATAGAGTCTCTGACTATATATGACAGATGGGGAAATCTATTGGCTAATTATACTAATTTCCCTCCCAATGATATGAATTACGGATGGGATGGTAAAGCAGGAGAAAAGGAATTAAATCCCGGTGTATATATCTATAATGCCCAAGTAAGATTTAAAGATGGTTCAACATCATTGCTCAAAGGCGCCGTCACCAAAACAAAATAAACCAGTCATCCTTCCGAATTGCTCCCCCCTCAATTCATCTGTGTCTTATCCATTTTCACAGGCTTCATTGAATTTGCTTTTGCTTTCTTAGATTTTGGATACACCAGTTTCATTTCATCCACCAAATGACCTGCACCGGCATACTTATCAATAATGAATAGGATATAGCGCGCATCCACCATGATATTCCTGCAGATTTTCTCATCATAATTAAGGTCACTCATGGTTCCTTCCCAGACTCTGTCAAAATTGAGTCCGACCAAATTACCATATGCATCAATCGCCGGACTTCCGGAGTTACCACCGGTGGTATGATTGGATCCAAGGAAACAAACAGGAACATCTCCGGTCTCATCGGCATATTCACCAAAATCTTTTTTAGCACTCAGTGAAAGCAGCTTTTCCGGAACATCAAATTCGTAATCTCCGGGAACATATTTCTCCAGAACACCTGATAGATATGTTTTTGGGTAATATTGAACAGCATCACGTGCCTCATAACCACTAACTTTGCCATAAGTCACTCTCATAGTACTGTTTGCATCCGGCCAGAACCTCTTATCAGGAAATACCTCCATCTGTGCTTTCATATAGACTGCCATCAGATCATTGATCTTATTCTGAGCTGTCCCTAAATTAGAAATCACCGTTTCCTGATATGTCTTGTTCAACTTCTGGAACATCATGTAGACAGGATCTTCGCTCAGGGTTTTTAAAGCTGCCGCCGGATCTGTATTAGTCACTGCTATAAATCTGGATGAATCAGTAAGAATGGATGAAGTATAATAAACGGAGGCCAGCTGAGCTGCATTTTGAGAATATTTGCCCAATTCATTTTTAAGATGAGGATCCACGAATTTACCATTCAATTTTTCTGCAGTCAATTCCATCAACACGCTAAATATCTCTCTGTCAACTGCTAAATCCATATCTTTATAAATAGCATTAATGGTTGACTGATCTGACTTCATTCTTTTGGCTGCAGCTTCAGCACCCTGAGATTGCAGTAATCGGTCCCAGTTTGCAACGATTCCGGACAATCGGATCACATCACTATTTCGTCCCAGGATTTCTGCCATAAAATCACGGGCAAGAGCATACTCCTCAATCTCCGCATAGGCAGCATTCAAATCATTCAACACATTCTCATACTTACTTTTCCATTCCTTATTTGCCTGCACTTTTTTATTAAAAGAAGCTTCGTAAGCCTCTTTTTTTGCCAGTGCACCGACTGCGTGAATGCCCTGAGACTCTCCTATCCATTTTTTCCAGGCATTCGCAATGGATGCTTGTTTAGAAGCATATTTGACTTTGATTCCTACATCAGATCTCATAGCTGAGTCCATAATCTTAAGTACTCTTTCACGTACATGTATCTTCAGTGGGTTAAGTACCTCAACAGTTTGTCTTACGGCAGATGCTGGCAGATACTGATCTGTTCTACCGGGAAATCCGAATACCATAGTGAAATCACCTTCTTTCACTCCATCCAGTGAAATAGGCAAGAAATGTTTGGGAGTATAAGGAACATTATTCGGACTGTATTCTGCCGGCATATTATCAGGGCCCGCATAGATTCTGAATAATGCGAAATCACCTGTATGTCTTGGCCATTCCCAGTTGTCTGTATCTGCTCCGAATTTCCCAATCGAGGAAGGAGGCGTACCTACAAGACGAATGTCTTTGTAAGTCACTGTGACAAACATAAAATATTGATTACCATGGAAAAATGGTCTGATGAAAGCATCTTCAAATTATTGTTTAGCTGCATTGTCTTTAACCTTTGCCAGATTCTGTTCGATCAGAGTTTTTTTGGCGGCAGCATCCATTTTGTCCGTTACTCCCTGAAGCACTGCAGTTGTGACGTCTTCAATTCTGGAAATAAGAGTAATGGTCAAGCCAGGATTACTCAATTCTTCGCTTTTATTTTTGGCCCAGAAACCATTGTCGATATAATTCTTTTCTACAGAGGAATGGCGTTGAATCTGACCATAACCACAGTGATGATTAGTCAATAGTAAGCCTTGTGAAGAGATAATTTCAGCTGTGCAACCACCGCCAAATTGAACGATTGCATCTTTCAATGAGCCTTTGTTGACACTATAAATGTCTTCGGCACTGATCTTCATACCCATGCTTTTCATCTCAGCTTCATTGAGCTGCTTAAGGAAAATGGGTAACCACATACCTTCTCCTGCCTCTGATTTGAGAACAGGAAACAGAAACAAAGCAATTAACAGTGATATTTTAAAAGTATTCATCCTGATATATTTTTATTGGTGAAAAACGATTTGAATCAGCATATGTTCCGGCCAAATATATAGAAACCAAAGGCAAAAATTTGCATTGAGCGGGAACTCAATCGACTTTAATGGCAGTGTAAAGAAACAAAATGAAGCTTAAACTGAGTATAAGTCCGCATTATTAAATCACATCTATGTGATTTAAGATATTCGATAAGAATATAAAAGAAGCTTCTTAAATGAATGATTTTGCAGAAATAGTAAATCAATAAAGAAAAAATTCTGGAAAGGATCATTCTTGCCAGTTCTCACTCAGGTTTAATTTTTATTTCAAGCACAATATGCAGACTTAAGACAAGCCTATACAAGCATTTTAAAACCCTATTTTCATTTTTTCAAACAATTTTTTTTTAAGGTATTTGTGTTAGAAAATAAAAGTCGGATATTGCCCTCTGAATTTGAACCAATAAAGAACTAAAAAACCTCCTAATCTTATGGAATTCTATGAATTAGAAACTGAGTTTACCTTTGGAAAGTATCAGGGAAAAACACTGGAAGAGGTATATGAGATAGATCCTGCATTCATAGATGAGTGTTTGATCAAATATGACCACTTTAATCTCTCAGATGATACCTTGGAAGAATTGAAAGAAATTAACCCCAATCACAAGTTTTCGGAGGATTTTTTCGAGAAACGTGAGCAGAAATTTGCGAAATGGGAAGAAGAAAATCCGGACGATGAAACTGATCTGGAAGTGGATGCTGATGAATTTGATGACGACAGCTTTTACACCACTGAATTTGACACATTTGAAGATACAGAGGAAGACACCTTTGGCACATCTAAAAAGAAAGCACCTGCAGAAGAGGCGGATGATCTGGATGATTTTGAGGATGACTTTGATGATGATTATCTGTCAGATGACTTCGATGATTATGATAGTGATGATGATTATTGATTAAATTTAAAACTTATATAAAAAGTCTTTCTCTTCCGGAAAGACTTTTTTTTTGCTTCATTATAACTATGAACTTATCAGCAATGTAGTTATTTATAGAGTTCAGAGAGATGAGCGTACCGTTTATACTGCCTGTAATAAATCTATGGATTGATGAGAATATTAAAATACCTATTTATTTTGTCCGGATTGCCTGGATTCCTTGCAGCACAGGACCGGCCGTTCATTACTTTAAAGTCAGGAATGACTATTGAGAGCGGAGCCTTTGTTAATCCTCGGGAATACCTTTGCCATGACTCAATATGGAATACAATTACTATCACGGGTGAGAATTTCACACTGGATTTTTCAGGAGCAACTTTATGGGGGGCAGCAGACACAGTTTCACCTGATCAGTACAAGGGATTAGCTTTCATTATTAAAGATGCAAAGAACATCAGGATCAATAACCTTCGGATTCACAGATTCCACACAGCGATTTACATAGAAAATTCAGATGGTATTTATTTAAATAATTGTGATTTCAGCTATAACTACAGGCCCAAGCTTTATAGTTACAGAGAACATGAAATCCTGAGTGACTGGCTGAGTTATCACAATAATGAGTCCCAGCAATGGAAAAGCCATGGTGCTGCAATATATGCGAAGAATTTAAAAAACTCGACTTTTGAATCTCTCAGGATCACAGGTGGTTTTAATGGTATTCTGCTGGATAAAAGCAACGGTAACAAAGTTTTCAATAGTGCAATCAATTTTAATTCCGGCGTTGGAATCGGACTCTACAGATCATCCAATAATATTATTCAGCATAACCGTCTGGATTATAATGTGAGAGGAGTCTCTCATAATTTCTATAGAAGAGGTCAGGATTCTGCGGGTGTTTTAATGTTTGAACAGTGTAATAAAAATACCGTAGCCTATAATAGTATTACCCACAGCGGAGATGGGATATTTCTATGGGCTGGACAGCAAACCATGGATCAGGGTTCTGGAGGTTCAAATGAAAACATGTTTTATGCCAATGATTGTTCCTATGCTCCTACCAATGGCATAGAGGTAACTTTTAGCAAAAATTACATTATAGGAAATAAGCTGAATAAATGTATCCATGGGGTCTGGGGAGGATATTCATATGGTAGTCTTATTGCTGAAAACCAATTTTATGATAATAAAGTAGGAATAGCTATTGAGCACGGTTTCAATAATAATCTTATAAACAATAGTTTTTCCAACAATGAAAAAGCCATCAGATTGTGGAAAAATGAAAATACCATAGATGTACCATGGAATGCATTCAACATGAAGAATGTCAAGCAAAATGAAGTGTATTCAGTTTGGTCAAATACATTTGAGTCTGATAAGATAGCTATTGAATTACTTAATGGCAAAAACTTCGATATTCAATACAATATATTCAAGAAAACACCCCAGATACTTTATACGGAGAAAGTGAACAATTGCAAACTCACTTTTAAACAAAATATAACAGATTCCATATCAGAGCAATCTCTAAGCAGGAGTCAGAAACGAAAAAATACTTCTATTCCTGAATTTATATCAATTCTCGATGAGCAAACAAAGCGTCTTATACCCCCCAAAATGGTTGGGGATTTGATGTCAGCTTTCCAATGTATCCATGGCATGGCATATCTACTATCATCATGACGGAATGGGGACCATATGATTTCAGGTATCCGCACATACATTTAACAGATATAAAAGATTCCATATACACCTTTGTAGTTTTCGGTCCGGCTGGATCTGAGTGGAATATAGAGCAGTCCCGGGGATTTAAATCAATGAGTCTTCAACAAGGAAATTATCAGGATACCTTGATTGCCTTTCGTCAGCTAAATACTGCTGAAATTTCAATCAATGCCGTACATAAAGGATCATTCTTTTTTGATCATACAGGAAACTTCATTCCGGCAAATGATTCTTTCAAATTCACTTTTAAAAGATTGGAGCCATTTGAAAACTGGATAACAAAGTGCTATCCATTTGATGATCACTTCCCTACTGAAAATATCCTGCAGGGAAAAGTTGATCATCTCAACCTCGTCCAAACATATACATCTAATAGATTACACAGGGACTGGTGGAGCCTTCAGTATGAGAAGGATGGCCAAAAACAAAAAACTAATAGCTTCATTTCAGTGTCACAGGGAGAAGTTGAAATAGAACCCGGAAATTATAATTTGGAGTTGTATTTAAGCGGGAGGAGCCGGGTCTATTTAAATGATAGAATTGTCTATGATGGAAGCGAATCCGAACAGAGTAAACCATTTCTGATCCCGGTTGAATTGCTTCACAAAAACAACAAAATTGTAATTGTAAGTGCTAATAAAGCAGGAATTGCTTCTATACATTGCCGCTTACTATTAAGATAGCCAAAGTGTTAAGATAATCTCAATGTTTGTTTTTTATATCATTGTGAATACCTAAAGCTTTAGCTTCGCCTTTTATTTTAAATTTACCGCAGCTTTCATTTTTTTTCAATCGATTTACTGCCATATGAATTTGACAAAACTGTTTGGGTTGATAATCCTTATCTCATTTGCTTCCTGTAAAAAAAAGGTCGAAACAGCAAATGCAAACAATGCGCCCCAAGGCCCATTGGCTGTAGAAGGTTTTGTAGCGAAAATGGAATCTCTTGAAAATATCATCAGTATTACTGGTAACATTCTTCCATATGAAGAGGTAGTTTTGTTGCCTGAAATTCAGGGAAGAATTATCAGAATTAATTTTGAAGAAGGCCGAACAGTTCAGAAAGGCCAGTTATTAGTCAAATTGAATGATGCAGAATTGCAGGCAGGAATGAGCAAAGCCAAAGTAAATTTGGAACTGGCAAATGTCGATAACAGGAGAAAATCAGAATTACTCAAAATTAAGGCCATCCCTCAGGAAGAATATGATCTTTCTCAAACAGAAGTTCTCAGAGTTGAAGCAGATATCGCATTATTGAAAGCACAAATTGATAAAACAGAAATCAGAGCCCCTTTTTCCGGAATAATTGGACTTAGGGACGTCAGTCTGGGAAGTTTTGTGCAGCCTGGCCAAGCCATCGCAACACTGTCTCAGACTCAACCCATGAAAATTGAATTCTCTGTACCAGAAAAATACAGTTCAATTATAAAACCAAATTCCACTCTGCAGTTCACAGTGGAGGGCTTGAGAGATACCTTCAATGCAAAAACCTATGCAGTTGATTCAGAAATAAATGTGAATAGCCGAACATTCAAGATTAGAGCGACTGCGGCCAATCCGGCTGGTAAACTCAAGAAAGGTGCCTTTGCTAACGTCAATTTTATGATAGATAAAGTAGAAAATGCGATTATGGTTCCAACACAGGCATTAGTACCTGAAATCAGAGGACAGAAAGTTCTGAAATTAAAAGGAGGAAAAGTAAATTTTGAACTGGTAGAAACCGGAATCAGAACTGCAGAAAAAGTACAGATTATAAGCGGAGTAAATGAAGGAGATACAATTGTCACATCAGGTTTGCTGCAATTGCGTGAAGGCATGGAAGCAGTTTTAAAAGCTAAAGAATAAATATATGAATCTGGCTTCCATGTCCATCAACAGACCAGTGCTGGCAACTGTTATTTCAATTGTAATCATACTTTTTGGAGTAATTGGTTTTCTGTACCTGGGAGTAAGAGAATACCCAAGCGTTGATCCTCCCGTTGTTTCAGTAACTACCAACTATGCAGGCGCCAACGCTGATATTATTGATGCTCAGATTACAGAACCTATTGAAGCAAGCATTAGCGGGATAGCAGGAATCAAGAGTATGAGTTCCATTAGTAGTACAGGTCGAAGCAACATTACTATAGAATTTGATTTGGGTATCAATATGGATGATGCTGCAAACGATGTAAGGGATAAAGTTTCAGGCTCCCTAAGAAGATTACCGCTGGATATAGATCCACCCATTGTATCAAAAGCGGATGCGGATGCCAATCCTATACTTGCTGTATTGGTTCAAAGTGATACCAGAGATTTGCTTCAGCTAAGTCAGATAGGCAACGACTTATTCAAAGAAAGGCTGCAGACTATCAGTGGTGTCTCTACAGTAAATATCTGGGGAGAAAAGAGATTTGCCATGAAACTTCTTTTCGATCCGGCCAAACTAGCCGCCTATGGATTAACTCCATTAGATGTTCAACTAGCACTTAACAGGGAAAATATTGAACTTCCGACCGGTGTTATGGAAGGTAGGAATACGGAGATGACTATCCGCACTTTTGGAAGATTGGAGACTGAGGAGGATTTTAATGATCTCATTATTAAAGATAACCTGGGAGTTCCCATTCGACTCAGAGATGTGGGAAGAGCGCAATTACTTCCTGAAAATGAAAGATCTATTCTTCGGGGTAATGGAGGCACACCCCAAATTGGAATCGCAATTACACCACAACCGGGTTCAAATTATATTGAAATTGCAGACAGGGTCTATGAACGTATTGAGCAAATAAAGAAAGAGATGCCTGATGATATCAAGTTAGTTTATTCCTTTGATGTCACTACCAGCATCCGGAAGGCAATCAAAGAAGTTCAAAGCACTATCCTGATGGCATTTCTTCGGGTTATGGAGTAATTTTCTTATTCCTCAGAAGATTCAGGACTACTCTAATCCCAATCCTTGCCATTCCAATATCTCTGATAGGGACATTTTTTGTAATGTACATTTCAGGATTTTCTATTAACATTCTAACACTTCTTGGAATAGTATTAGCCACCGGATTGGTAGTGGATGATGCCATTGTGGTATTGGAAAATATCTATAAAAAAATAGAGGAAGGGCTGAGTCCCCGGGAAGCAGCATTGAAAGGATCCAAAGAAATCTTTTTCGCAGTTATATCAACTACAGTAACTCTTGTAGCTGTATTTATGCCGATAATATTTTTGGAAGGTCTGACTGGTAGGTTGTTCAGAGAATTCGGAGTGGTGGTTTCAGCTGCAGTAATAATCTCAACCATAGTGTCACTAACGCTGACTCCTATGATGTGTGCAAGAATTTTGAGTAAAAAAGAAAAGCAAAGTAGATTTTATGCCATTACGGAGAAATTCTTTAACGGCATGGAATCGGGATATAGAAATTCCCTTACCAGATTTATGAAAGCAAAATGGTTGGCATTGGTAGGAATAGCAGGTTGTGTCATAACAATATATTTTCTTGGAAGAGGAATACCTTCAGAATTAGCTCCAATGGAAGACAAAAGCAGGTTTTTAATATCTGCGACCGCACCTGAAGGTACATCTTATGAAACCATGGATCAATTTAATCAGGAACTGCTGGGTATTGTCGATACGCTTCCGGAAAAAAATTCTATTATAGCTGTTACTTCTCCCGGCTTCGGTGGCTCTGTTTCTGTAAATGCAAGTTTTGTGAGAGTTGCATTAGTTGAACCTGAAGAGCGGGTTCGCAGTCAAAAAAGAGATCGCTGATATGATCTCAGGAATGGTCAGGCAATTCAATTTGGCCAGAATTTTTGTAGTCCAGAGGAGCAAACCATTGGAGGGAAAGAAGTGATTCCAGCATTCATGGAAAAAGCGTCTTCTGATTCTGCCTTCATTGCAACTGATCTGAATTTAAAATTCAATAAACCAGAATTAACAGTTTCGATCGATAGAGAAAGAGCCAATGCCCTGGGTGTATCGGTAAGGGATATTGCACAGACTTTACAACTATTATTTAGCAGTCAGAGATTTGGATATTTTATCCTTAATGGTAAGCAATATCAGGTGATCGGTCAGGCAGACAGAGAATTTCGCGAAAAGCCACTTGATCTGAGTACTGTGAATGTCAGAAATAACAGAGGAGAATTAATCCAAATGGATAATGTAGTTCAGTTAAAGGAGTCCTCCTCTCCTCCCCAGCTATATCGCTACAATAGATATGTGTCAGCAACAGTATCTGCGAATCCCGCACCCGGTGTGACTCTGGGACAGGGAATTGAAAAAATGCAATCCATTGCCTCTGAAGTATTAGACGAAACTTTTTCAACTGATTTGGCCGGAGTTTCTAAAGAATTGGCAGACAGTTCAAATTCACTTGTATTCGCGTTTCTATTATCACTGGTGCTGGTGTATTTAGTTTTGGCAGCACAGTTTGAGAGTTTTGTTGACCCTTTGATCATCATGTTTACGGTTCCACTGGCTTTGACCGGAGCTGTTTTGTCCCTGTGGATGATGGATATGACTTTAAATATATTTTCACAGATCGGAATTATTGTTTTGGTTGGTATCGTAACTAAGAATGGTATTCTCATTGTTGAATTTGCCAATCAATTGAAAGATCAGGGTATGAATAAACTTGAGGCAGTTATTGAATCTGCTACACTTAGATTGAGACCCATTTTGATGACAAGTTTAGCTACAATTCTGGGAGCAGTTCCTATTGCACTTGCTCTTGAAGGAGGTGCAACCAGCAGAATCCCAATGGGTGTGGTAATCATTGGAGGTTTGATATTCTCTTTGTTATTAACCTTATTTGTGATCCCTGCCCTTTATGCTTATCTCTCAATCA
Organism: Saprospiraceae bacterium; assembly: GCA_016706365.1. GTDB lineage: Bacteria > Bacteroidota > Bacteroidia > Chitinophagales > Saprospiraceae > SLDF01. The sequence continues at coordinate 59,079 of JADJJU010000006.1, read as the reverse complement.
CTAAGAAAAGAATCAGTTCAGAAGATGAATCTATATAGCAACATTCTGATAATAAGCACATTCAGCTTTATATCAGCAACAATTGTAGCGCAGGAAAAACCCCGTTTAGAAATTACATTAAATGAAGCTATCCAAATAGGGCTTGAGAACAATTTCGGGATTAAAATAGCCGATATTTCCATTCAAATTGCAAGGAATAATAATACTCTGGGAAATGCCGGATTCTTACCCAGTGTTTTCCTTCAAGCCGGGCAAGCAAATAATTTGACAAATACACGACAGTTATTCATTGATGACAGAGCTGTCAATCTGAATAATGTTTATTCAAATAATTTCAACTCAGGCGTGTTTGCTAATTGGGTATTTTTTGACGGATTCAGAATGCAGGCTGCCAAGAGAAGATTAGAAGAATCAGTTGATCTAAGCGAGCTGGAAAGACAGGCTGTTATGGAGCAAACTGTAGCCGACATAGTGAATGACTACTTTTCAATTGTGCAGCAGTTGAAATTCCTTGAACTTACAAGAGTAAGTCTGAACTTAAGCAGGGAACGTCTGGATCTGGCGGAATCTAAAGAAAAAATAGGTTCATCTGCCGGCGTTTCTACCCTGCAGTCTACAATTGATTATAATAATGACAGTCTTACTTTGATGAATCAGTTGATTCAACTTGATATGCTGAAGAATCAATTAGCTCAGACACTTCAGTTAAGAGTAAGCACTGAAATAACTGTCGACACCACAATCAATTGGCCGGAATTGCCGGAATACGATCAAATTCTTAGCAGTTTTGTGAATCAGAATATTCAATTGAAACAAGTAAGATCACAGGTAAGAATTAATGAGCACATGATCAGTGAGGCAAAAAGTTTTAGATTGCCTGTCCTTACACTGACAAGCGGAATTACTTTCAATGTTTCTCAAAACCCCGCCGGTTTCGTTCAGCAGAATCTTGGCTATGGTCCAAACATTGGTGTTTCTCTTTACCAAAATATATTTAATGGTAATAATGTCAAACGTGAGATAGAAAATACCCGCCTCAATGGGGAAATCCTGAAAATGCAGCTGGAAGAATCACAGACACTTCAAACCCGTCAGCTGGACATTCTAATTGATCAGCACAAATCTCTGGATCAGGTCCTTCAAGTGCAGTCATCCAATGTTGATTTTACAAAACAAAGTCTTGACATTGCAGTTCAACGCTACAGACTGGGAGCGATCACAGATATTGAGTTCAGAGAAATTCAATTATTAAACATCTCCGCTACCAATCAATTATACCAAACAGAATTATTGAAGCGCCAGCTTGAAATAGAAATGCTGCGGATATCAGGCAATTTGATGCAGCGCTAAGGTCACCATTCTTTTGAAATAAGGTGTCAACCACTGAGTAATAAAAATGGTAGATGATCGAAGCTTCAAAGCATTAATCCCAATTTGGTAATGCTAATGAAAATGGGCTTACAAATAATATATTTTATATTGATCGGAATGAACAAATGACCCCAGAGGGGTCCGACCTTTGTAACTTGGATAAGATAAAAATCCAGCCCCAGTGGGGCTGCACAAGTATCGACGGGTATTCCCAAAATGTAAAATAAAATCAGGCAATTTAACCAACGCCGGTCGAATCTGGTTGTTTACGCCTTTTACAAACAATTAAAGTCAGGAACCAGTCAGATAATTGAAACTAAAATCCTACCCAAGTGGCAAAAAAAAGCCTGACTCATATACATGAATCAGGCTTTTAAAATATTCATAGAATGCTACTTTTCTAAAGCATCCAATCTTTCTTTATAAGCATTAGACTTATCCAGGTCATTAAGTCGGGCATAAATCTCTTTTAATGCTATCAATGTGTTCGCATCTTTATTATTTAAAGTATCTGCTTTTAGAAAATACGGAAGTGCCTGTTTGAAAACTTCATTGATTTCTGATTGCAATTCTTTGTATTTTTTAATCCCCGGAGCAGAATAATCATCTGCCATTTTCTGAAGAAGAGTAGTTTTTTCAGCTGCTCTGTTATCATAAAGTGCACCCGTACTATAAACTGCATCAAATGAGTCAGGATTAAGTTCTAAAGCTTTAGTGTAATATATGAATGCACTGTCGAAATACATTTTCTTCTTTTCTGCATCGTCTGCCTTTTGAAAAAGATTGTCATAGACATTACCTAAAGTAGTATACAATGATACATTTGTTGGCTCTTTCTCTATGGCAGTTTTTAAGCTGGATACCAATTCATCTAATTTCCCCAGACGCAAAGCATTATTAATTTCAGAAAATAAAAGATTCACATCATCAGGAAATTTTTCTCTTCCAGTACGAAGATATTTGTTGGCGGCGGCTTCATCCTTTAGTTCTATATTCAGCTTGTAAAGTGCATCGTATATCTCAGGCTTATGCTGACCCTTATCCAGTAACATATTTAAATACTTTGATGCAGCTGCATTATTTCCGGAGCCGAGGGCAGTGACACCTACAATATAAATTTGATTATTCAGATCTTCTTCCTCGCTGAATGGGCTCTTTTCTTTATTTGTGATCAATTTGTCATGAGCATCTAAAATTGCTTTAAATATCTCATGAGAAGCACCCTGATCTCCTGCCGTATAAACGTCATATCCATACACTAAAGCTCCCTGCATGCTTTCATTTAGACCTTTAGCTGCATCTTTCTTTTCATAACCTTTCACAGCAAAATCTAAAGCCTTCATAAATGATTGCAATGCTTTATAACCTGCTTCAGGCATTTTTGATTTGTGAGAGGGATCGATGCTCTTCATCAGACCATCACCAAGATTTACTTCATTGTAAATCTGACCTCTTGTATACCATGCTTCGAAATCAGCAGCAGCTTCTGGTTTTGCTACGACCTCATCAATGGTTTTTATTGCCTCATCGAGCTTTGCTTTATTATTTGCCTGATCAAGATTATAGGATTGCAGCGCTCTTTTTGCTGTACGCACCATCTTTTTAATATCTTCCTGGCCATATACATTTACACCAGATAGAAAAACTACCAATAAAAGAAATACCTTTTTCATACTAAATGGATTTTGAGTTGATTTGCATTTTGTGCATGCAATATACTGACCTTTTTATTACTGAATAGTATCTTAATAATATGTTAAAGCTTAGACATTATCGATCCCAGACTTCCGCAATATCAAAAAGGAAAAAATTATTCCTCAGTTGAAACGATATCCGGCTGATCAGTTTGATCATCAACATCATTATCGGATTCAGGTTCTGCATTCACGACAGTCACATCCGCGATCTTATCATTGCCATCCAGCTTAATGACTCTTACACCCTGAGTGGCCCGGCCCATGACCCGGATACCGGAAAGCGGCATTCTGATGATAATTCCTGAACGATTCGTAATCATAAGATCTTCGTCATCACGAACTGACTTGATGGCAATTAGCTCTCCCGTCTTATCATTAATGTTCATCGTCTTTACACCTTTGCCACCACGATTTGTTACGCGATAATCTTCCAGTTCAGAACGCTTACCCATTCCCTTTTCACTTACGACCAACAATGTTACACTCGTATCGGCAGGATCCACACAGACCATTCCAACAACTTTATCATTCGATCCACCCAGTGTTATTCCTTTCACACCTGCCGCGTTTCTACCCATTGGGCGTACTTTTGCTTCAGGGAATCGAATAGCACGACCCATTTTATTGGCAATAACAATTTCGTTTGAACCATTGGTCAGTTTAGCCTCCAATAATTGATCATCATCGTGAATGGTGATAGCATTGATACCATTCTGTCTTGGTCGGGAATAATCAGCAACAAGCGTTTTCTTGATTATACCTTTACTGGTACAGAATATGATGAAGTTATTTTCATTGAACTCCGTATCGTTCAAATCCTTGATAATAATATAAGCTTTGACTTTATCATCCTGAGGAATGGAAATTATATTTTGAATAACCCTTCCAGTAGCCCCTTTGCTTGCTTCAGGAATTTCATAGACACGTAACCAGAAGCAACGGCCTTTTTCCGTGAATAATAACAAGTAATTATGAGTTGTAGCTATAAACATTTGCTCAATGAAATCTTCATTTCTCGCTTTCGACCCTCTGGAGCCACGGCCGCCTCTGGATTGAGTGCGATACTCAGAGCTTTTGGTACGTCTGATGTAGCCAAGATGGGATATTGTAATCACCACCTCCTCATCCGGAATCATATCTTCGATGCTGATTTCGCCGGCAGCAGCAGTAATAGCAGTACGACGCTCATCACCAAATTTTTCTTTCAGTTCAATGAGCTCATCCTTGACAATACTTCTCTGAAGTTCTACACTTGCAAGAATTTCTTTCAGGCGGTTGATGAGTTTTTGGAGATTCTCAAACTCTTCTCTTAGTTTATCTCTTTCAAGACCTGTAAGTCTTTGCAAACGCATTTCCAATATCGCCTTTGCCTGGATTTCAGAAAGTGTAAATCTGGCAATCAATCCTTCTTTTGCAATTTCAGGATTGGCAGAGCCTCTAATCAGCGCAATCACCTCGTCAAGGTTGTCCAATGCTATTATCAGTCCTTCCAGAATATGCGCTCTTTCTTCTGCTTTGCGCAATTCATATCTGGAACGACGAACGATTACTTCTAATCTGAATTTGATAAATTCTTCGATCAGATCCTTCAAATTTAGCGTAAAAGGACGACCACCCACCAAAGCCACGTTATTAACACCATAAGATGTCTGAAGCGGCGTGTATTTAAACAATTGGCTCAGTACAACTTTGCCAATCGCATCTCTTTTTAATTCTACAACGATTCTTAGACCAGTTCTATCAGACTCATCACGCACATCACTGATACCGGAGATTTTCTCTTCAGTAACTAACTCAGCGATTTTTACAATCAACTGAGCTTTATTGACCTGATATGGAATTTCAGTGACGACAATGATATCACGCTGACCATCATTTTCAATATCAGTTTTAGCACGGACGACTATCTTACCTCTTCCTGTTTCGAATGCTTCTTTGATTCCTTCGACACCGTAGATAATTCCTCCTGTAGGAAAATCGGGAGCTTTGATATATTTCATCAATCCTTCTATAGTGATTTCAGGATCATCAATAGTTGCATTGATACCATCAATCACTTCACTTAGATTGTGAGGAAGCATATTAGTAGCCATACCGACAGCAATTCCGGATGCTCCATTTACAAGCAAATTAGGAAGCTTAGCCGGCATTACAGTTGGCTCCTGAAGCGTATCATCAAAATTGTAAGCAAAATCAACAGTCTCTTTTTCAAGATCACCTAAAATCTCATCACTAATGCGTGCCAATCTGGCTTCAGTGTAACGCATAGCTGCAGGACTATCGCCATCCATAGATCCAAAGTTTCCTTGTCCATCTACCAATGGATATCTAAGAGACCATTCCTGGGCCATTCTCACCATAGTGTCATAGACAGAAGAATCACCGTGCGGGTGATACTTACCAAGCACCTCTCCTACTATTCTTGCAGATTTTTTATGGGCTTTATTGAAACTAAGTCCCAATTCATGCATCCCATAAAGTACTCTTCTGTGCACAGGTTTTAATCCATCTCTCACATCGGGAAGGGCTCTGGACACGATTACAGACATACTGTAGTCGATATAAGCCGATTTCATCTGATCTTCGATATTGACCGAAATTACCCTCAAATTCTCTGCCATACTGTATTTTTATTGCCTCGTAGGCTCTATGTTACTGAATACTTTCAATTGCAATTTCCAGCCATTAACTGCAGCATAGAAACTACTCATATATATGATTTATTTTCAATGCACTCGAAAGCGGGTGCAAAATTAAGCAATATTCCTGTTATTATATAGGAAATTCTTCGATTTGTTTTGCATAAATGCGGCTTTTATAAGGCTTTTATGCCTTATCATACTGAATCATTTGAATAAAACAACTTATCCCATGATAAGATGTTACTTTTGCATCGCAATTGCTAAAAATCTCCACTTTGGAAAATGTAAAACCTTACGAACAAAGCCAGGACGCCAAGAAAAAACAGGTGTCGAATATGTTCAATAATATTGCCCCTATTACGATATGCTCAACCACTTACTTTCTCTGGGGGTTGACAAAGGTTGGCGCAAGAAAATGATAAAAACACTAAATGGTCAGCCGCATGATCTGATTGTAGACGTGGCCACCGGAACTGCCGATGTAGCAATTGCCATGGCCAAGACACTGAATGTTCAAAAAATAGTAGGTATAGACATAGCTCAGCAAATGCTGGATATCGGAACAAAGAAAATTGCCAAAGCAAATTTGAGCGAAAAAATCAGTCTGGAATGGGGAGATTCTGAGAATTTACGTTTTGAAAGCAATACAGTTAGTGCTGTTACCGTTGCTTTTGGTGTCAGAAACTTTGAGAATGTCAAAGCCGGACTTTCAGAGATGTACAGAATTTTACAACCGGGTGGAAAAGTGGTTATTCTGGAGTTTTCAAAACCAAGAGTTTTCCCTTTGAAACAGTTGTATCATTTCTACTTCAAGCGGATATTGCCTGTAGTCGGAAGAATCACTTCAAAAGACAAAAAGGCATATTCCTATCTCTATGAATCCGTACAGGCATTTCCGGATGGGGCTGATTTCATTCAATTATTAGACCAGACCGGGTTTACGAAAACAAGCTGGAAACCATTGACTTTTGGAATATGCAGTATTTACACAGGTATCAAGTAGTCTCATTTTTATTTGTTTTTGCTTTTCTTCTCGGCAGCTTCAGCATCTCCGCTCAAAGAGCTGACAGAGGATCTTATAATTATAACAGTTTTAAGAATAAGCAATACTACTTCGGAATTACATTGGGATATAATACTTCCAACTATAAAGTTTATCGCTCAGAGAGCTTTCTCTTAAATGACACACTGGGATTAGTCCAGTCATTCCAGGGACCAGGCTTTAATCTGGGATTGGTAACCAATCTCAAAGTCGGAAATTATTTTGATATCAGATTTTTACCGACGCTCTCATTTGCTACCAGGAAAATCAACTATGGTAATGTGGAAAGCAACCAGACTTTTGACAGAAAAATGGATCCAGTTTTCATAGAGGCTCCCCTCCAGTTCAGATTTAAGTCCGACATTTATAACGATATGAAAATGTATATCCTGGGAGGAGTCAAGTATGTATTTGATGTTTCCAGTGAATCAAGAACAAAGCGTGAAGCCAATCTTGTTAAAATTGCACCTTCGGATTTCGCAATAGAGTTCGGATTTGGATGTCAGTTCTTCTTCCCATATTTCATACTTTCACCGGAATTGAAGTACTCGCAGGGGATTAGCAACACATTAATCTACAATTCAAATATTACTCAGGCAACGGTTTTGGACAAAGTAATTTCCAGAACCTTCACCATTAGTTTCCACTTTGAAGGTTAAATTCTTCCAGGCGAAGAACAACATACCCACATAATTCCGGAAAGAATTCCATAAAAAGTCCATCGAGCTTAGATTCATTTTCTCTGTATAATGGCATCACTTCTGCAAATGAATCCCTGTATTTTGCTCTTTGGGCCAGCAATTTAAACGTGAATTCCATACCTGACACATGTGCAAATGAGTGTAACCATTGATCTCTGATCATATGTTTAACTTTGGATGCTGTGAGTTCAGGTATCATAGGAAGAATTTTTTCGAGATTCAGATATTGTGCATTGCAATATTCATCATAAGATATCTCTCCAAACAGGTTCCAGAATTTGACCAACTGATGATCCATCAGAATATCCGCAATTACACCTGCGTATTTACCTGATGCCGGTCTTAGAATGCTTCTCATCTCAGCGACCAACTTGTGGGCATGTGTATAATCATCTATCCATCTGTGTAATTTGAAGCCTCCTGCATACCCCTCAGTCATCTCTCTTTGTTCTGCAAGCGTTAAAAAATCGCAGAAGAAATTACCTGGCAGAATACTTTCGTGACCATATGATAAATATATATGTGCCAGATGATTCATTGTATTTATAATATTTAAAAGTTTTCTGTTACTAAAATCTATCTTTGCACCCGCTTACAAAAAATCAAATTGACATGGCACTTAAATGTGGAATCGTAGGACTACCTAATGTAGGAAAATCAACTTTGTTCAATGCATTGACATCTGCTAAAGCTTTGGCAGCAAATTACCCCTTTGCAACGAAAGAGCCCAATATAGGAATTATTACCGTGCCGGATCCCAGACTGGACAAATTGGAAGAACTCGTCAATCCTCAGAAAGTCTTACCTACCACTGTCGAAATACTGGACATTGCTGGATTGATCAAAGGTGCCAGCAAAGGTGAAGGACTGGGAAATCAATTTCTTGCCAACATCAGAGAAGTAAGCGCAATTGTTCATGTAATCAGATGTTTTGAGGACGATAATATTGTCCACGTGGATGGTCATGTGGATCCGGTCAGAGACAAAGAAATTGTTGATACTGAATTGATGCTGAAAGATATTGAAACACTTGAAAAGCTACTGGACAAGTACAAAAAAGCAACTAAAGGTGGTGATAAGGAAGCCCAGCGCGAGCTGGACATGGCTACTAAAATCTATCATCATGTAGAGGCCGGAAATCCTGCGAGAACCATGGAGCTTGATGATGAAGGCACTTTATTGCTTGAATCCATGCTTCTCCTAACTGCAAAACCTGTGATTTACGTGTGCAATGTGGATGAATCTGCTATATAGAATGGAAACGAGCACACCCGTAAATTTGAAGCTTCAGTACAGGGTGAAAATGCAGAAATCATCAGAATCTGTGCTGGTATCGAAGCTGAAATCGCTGAATTGGATTCAAAAGAGGACCAATTGGAATTCCTGGAAAGTCTGGGTTTGAATGAGCCCGGCGTAAATAAGCTGATAATCTCTTCATACAGAATTCTCAATTTGATCACTTATTTCACTGCCGGTGTGAAGGAAGTAAGAGCCTGGACGATCATCAAAGGCACTAAAGCTCCTCAGGCTGCAGGTGTTATTCACACAGACTTTGAAAAAGGATTCATTCGCGCGGAAGTGATTCCTTACAACGACTTTGTGAAATTTGGTTCAGAAGCTGCGGTAAAGGAAGCAGGCAAAATGAATGTCGAAGGTAAAGACTATGTTGTCCAGGATGGGGATGTCATGCACTTCAGATTCAATGTGTAGTATTTTAAGCTTCTGGTTCAGATATCCTGCCAACTATACTTAAATAAGATAGAATGTTTGGCCTTGCGTTTTCTAATCCCGCCTTTAACAGTAGCTTGGTTCATTCTGTTGCATACACTTGCAATACAGCTATTGTATTATTTCAAAAATAGCTTACTTAACTTCTCTTAATAAAATTCATAAGCCACCCTTGCAGGCATAAATAACAGCTTTCAAAAATCTTTTGGAGTGATACTTAAAACGAAAGGTCAATATCCGGATCCTGCCTCCATTTGATGGTATTATAAAATTGTGATTTAAAGAAAAGTGTTGATTCTACAAAGAATGAAGGCTTAAAATATATTTAAATATTTTCTTGCAGTAATTATTCATATATCATTGATAATCTGACACTTAAAGAGCATCTACTACAACTGTCGTAATTACAGCATTTAAAAAAATTTGTTGTTAAGAAATTATTAATATATTTGGTGGATTGGTTTTCCACACTTTTTTATTTAATAAAAGTCCTAAAGCTTATGAACAAACGATTACTGTCTTGTCTGGTGATATTATTGCTCTTTAGCGGAATAGCATCAGCCCAAATTTCTGTATCGGGAAGGGTAACAGGTACAGAAGCAGAACCTCTTATAGGGGTTGGGGTTTCATTAAAAGGTACCTCCAAAGGTACTATCACTGATTTCGATGGCAAATACACGCTTGATGTGCCTTCCACCTCATCTGTGTTGGTATTTACATTTCTTGGATACAAAGCCCAGGAAGTTACTGTCGGGAATAGCCGAAATATTGCAATTTCATTAGAAGAGGATATTTCCGCTTTGAATGAGGTGGTGGTAGTAGGTTATGGAACTCAGTTAAAGCGTGAAGTTACAGGTAGTATTTCTAAGCTAAAAAGTGAAGAATTTGAATATACACCTGTGAATTCTGTAGAGCAAGTATTACAAGGGCGCACAGCCGGGGTATTTGTTGAGTCAAATAACGGAAAATTAGGGGCAGGAATTAAAATGAGGATCAGAGGTGCAACTTCAATTTCTGGAAGTAACGAACCATTATATGTGGTAGATGGAGTTATCATAACATCAAGCCTCACTCCTTCTGCTGAAGCGGTGGCCTCAAACCCTTTAGCCGACCTAAATTTCAATGACATCGAATCTATTGAAGTATTAAAAGATGCTGCTGCAGCCGCTATTTATGGATCCAGAGGTGCGAATGGTGTGGTTCTCATCACCACAAAAAGTGGAAAATCCGGTAAGACAAAGTTTGCTGTCAATTACCAGAATGGTTGGAGTACTCCTACCAGGTTAAGAGAATTTCTAAACACTTCACAATACATCGAACTTCTAAGAGAAGCTGCTATCAATAGTGATGGAATCGATGGACTTGATCCTGTTGGAAACCCGGATGATTATCCAGGTAGCTGGCTTGAATTTGCAGAAGGAAGATTAACAAGATATTCCGGTTCCGGAGACTGGGAGACACAGAATACGGAAACTGACTGGCAGAGTCTTGCTTTTCAGGACGCTCCCTTTAATCAAATTGATGTATCGGCATCAGGCGGGACGGAAAAAACAAGATTTTTTGTGAGCACCCAATACAGTGACCAAAATGGCATTCTTATAGGCAATAGATATCAAAGAATCGGTGCCCGCATGAATTTAGATCATCAGGCTAACAACTGGTTAAATTTTGGATTAAATGTTAATCTTACAAATTCAAAAAACTTCAGAGTTGCTGATGACAATCAATTTACCACCCCTATGCAAATAGTGGCATTGGCACCTATTACTCCTGTACGTGACCCGGATGGTGAATATTATGACCGACCAGTGACTACTTATTACAATCCCTTATTGGATTATGAATATTCTGATTTTATAAGTAAGACATTCAGAAATATAGGGAACTTGTATGGTGAGGCAAAACTTACCAGCAATCTTTCACTCAGAGGTGAATTTGGTTACGATATCCTGACTCAAAATGATGATCGGACCTGGGGTGTGAAGACCTTAGCTGGATTGTCCACGAATGGCGCTTCATTTTCCCGCTGGTTACAAATGACCAATTTAACAACTAAAGCGCTTTTGAATTACAATGATGAATTTGGATTGCATGGTTTAAATGTGGTGGCAGGTATTGAAACTCAAAATTCAAGAGAAGATATAACTTCTGTAACAGGAATAGGATTTCCCGTAGATGATTTGAAAAGGATAGCGAGTGCTGCAACAATTACTGCAGGTACTTCATTCCTAAGCCAATTCGGTTTTGTGTCTTATGTAGCCCGTGCAAACTATAAGTTTAACAATAAATACTTCTTCTCATTAAGTGGAAGAGTGGATGGTTCTTCCCGATTTGGAGAGAACGAACGCTTTGGATTCTTTCCTGCTGTTTCTGCCGCATGGTTATTGTCAGATGAAGAATTTATTGCTGATATGGGAATATTTAATCTCTTAAAACTAAGAGCATCATGGGGTGTCACTGGTAATGCAGGTATTGGAAACTTTTCACACTTAGGATTGTATGGCGGTAATGCATACGGTGGTCTTTCTGGTTTAAGTCCAAATCAAATCCCAAATCCGGATTTAACATGGGAAGAAACATCACAAATAAATGTAGGGTTGGATTTCGCTATGTTTGATGAAAGATTGACTGTTGAATTTGATTACTACAACAAAATCACCGACGACTTACTTCAACTAGTTCCAGTACCAGGTACGACTGGCTTCGGTACACAACTTAGAAATGTAGGAAAAATGTCAAACAAAGGAGTTGAATTAGTATTGACTACAGCAAATATCAGAACCAATACTTTTAACTGGACAACCAGCCTCAACTTTTCACGCAACCGTAATGAAGTCCTCAGATTGAATGCGGACCAACAAGAAATTCTGAGTACTGACTCCAGGTATATAAATGCAGTAATAGTTGGTCAGCCTATTGGCGTTTTTTATGGTCCTGAATTTGCTGGTGCGGATGTCAATAACGGAGATGCATTATTTTATATAGTTGATGAAGAAACAGGAGAAAAAACCACAACTAATAGCATTAATGATGCTACCAGACAAGTGATTGGTGATCCTAATCCTAAGTTTATTGGCGGTATTACAAATACTCTTAGTTTCAAAGGTATTGAACTGAGTTTCATGTTCCAAGGAGTTTATGGAAATGATATATATAATGCAGCAGGTGGATTTATGTCTGCAAGTTTCGATTGGTTTGATAATCAAACGATTGACCAACTGGACAGATGGCAAAACCCTGGGGATGTAACTAATGTTCCTCAGCTAAGACTTGGATATGGTTTGGATGGAATAGGTGCCAGCAGCAGATATATCTCCGATGGATCCTATCTGAGGTTGAAAAGCATGACCTTAGCTTACAATTTCCCTTCACAATTGACCAACAGACTGAAGCTGGACAATTTGAGAATCTTTGTGCAAGGCTACAACCTACTTACATTCACTAATTATGATGGTTGGGACCCGGAAGTAAACACTGACTATTTAGCCAGCAATATTTTCCAGGGCAATGACTTTTATGCTGCTCCACAACCAAAAACAATTACGTTTGGCGTAAATGTGGGTTTCTAAACTATTAAACCAGAACAATATGAAAATTTTAAATAAATTTCTAATAGCCTCCTTTCTTGTGTTATCCCTTGGATTGATAGGGTGTCAGAAAGGACTTGACCTTATTCCGGCTCAAGACATTGCAGAAGAGGTTGCATTAAATTCTGATGAAAATGTTAAAGCTGTTTTAATCGGAGCATATGACAGGTTAAGTAGTGCAGACCTGCTAGCAGGTTCCATTCAGCTTAGCTCAGAATTATTAGGAGCAGATGGTGAAATTCGCTGGGCGGGTACCTTTAATGCTCCCAGAGAAATCTACAATAAGCAAATACTTACCAACAATTCAGATGTGACAGCAAATTGGCTAGATGGGTACAATGTAATTAATGTAGCCAATAATGTTTTATCAGCGATTGATGTGGTAGATGCTGATGACCAGGACAGAGTAGAAGGAGAGGCACTTTTCATCAGGGGAATTACATATTACTATTTGGCAATGTTTTATACTAAACCTTATGCTAGTGGAGATGTGAATAATGACGGAGGATTGCCTCTAATCCTAAGCCCGACAAGAGGTGTAAATGATGGTTCATTTGTGAGCAGGTCATCACGGAAAGCTACATGGGATCAAATCAAATCGGATCTTCAGGCTGCAGTAAATCTTCTGCCGGAGGAAAATCCTACCAGATTTTTAGCCTCCAAAGTGACAGCTCAGGCCTTTCTAAGCAGAGTGTATCTTCAACTTGCCGAATACCAGAATGCATTAACGACTGTGAATGATGCTATTACTTTGGCTGAGTCAAATGGAATGGGACTTGTTTCTTCTTATGCAAATGTCTTCAATAATACTTCTAACACACAGGAAGATGTATTTGCAATTCAGGTCAATACTCAGGATGGTACTAATATCATGAACCTCTTTTTCTCTATACCTGAATTTGGTGGTAGAGATGGGGATGTCGATATCCTTGACAAGCATCTTGATCAGTATGAAGCAGGCGATGAAAGACTGGATTTATTCTTTGATGGTAATGGTCAAATGCGTACCGGAAAATGGAATAATCAATTTGGCGTAGTGAACGTTCTCAGAATGGCAGAATTGTATCTGATCAGAGCAGAGTGCAACAGAAGATTAAGTTCTGCTGTAGGAGCAACACCTGATGAAGATGTTAATCTCATAAGAGATCGTGCTGGTTTGGGTCCTTTGACAAATGCTACTCTAGATCAGATTTTAAAGGAAAGAAAGCTTGAATTAGCTTTCGAAGGCATTCGCTCATATGATATCAAAAGACTTCAGCTTAGCGCTGATGGATTTGCCTGGGATTCAGATGACATGACCTTCCCAATTCCGCAAAGAGAAATGGATTCAAATCCTAATCTCGTGCAAAATTCCGGTTATTAATATTATCTTTCTATAAAACAAAGCCTCATCATTTGATGGGGCTTTGTTATTTTACTATTCAGATATCATTCTGCTTTTCTATCTTGCCATCTGATTCCCTGAAAATGAATCGAACAACAAGATTTTCCAAAATCATACCTTGATTAACAATTTCTAGCATTTAAATTATCACTCATGAAGCGCCTGATCCTCAGTATTATATTTTTTCTTACTTGCCTGGGACATCAAATTTTTTCTCAAACTCTTAGTTCACCTGAATCCTTTCTTGGGTATAATCTGGGTGATAAATTCACTTATCACCACGAAGTACTCCGATATTTTGAAACAGTAGACGCTCAAAGTGATTTTGTAAAACTGGAAAGATATGGAAGCTCAGTGGAAGGCAGGCCACTACTGGTAGCTTATGTGAGCAGTCCTGCCAACTTAAACCGCCTGGAGGAAATCAGAAAAAGTAATATCGCTAAAACCGGACTCACGAAAGAGCCTCAATTAAGCGATCAACCTGTAATTGTATGGCTGAGCTACAATATTCACGGAAATGAAGCAGTCTCCTCTGAAACTGCCATGAAAACCTTGCATGAATTGGTTGCAAATGCAACAGGCAAGTACAAGGAGTGGCTGGACAAAGTTGTTGTCGTCATTGACCCTTGTCTCAATCCGGATGGTCATGTGCGATATGTACAATTTTATACTCAGAGAATGAGTAATAAACCAAATGTAAACCTCAACACCTGGGAACACGCAGAACCATGGCCGGGGGGAAGACCCAATCATTATTTGTTTGATCTGAACAGAGACTGGGCATGGCAAACTCAAAAAGAATCAAAAGAACGAATAGTCATCCTGAATTCATGGATGCCACATGTGCATATTGATTTTCATGAAATGGGAATCAATAGCCCTTATTATTTTGCCCCTTCAGCGGCTCCGATACATGAAGATGTAACTGAGTGGCAAAGAAATTTTCAGGAAATTACCGGCCAGAATGTTGGAAAATATTTTGATGCCAACAGCTGGTTGTATTACAAAGGCGAAGTTTTTGATTTATTCTATCCCAGTTATGGTGACACCTACCCTACTTTCAATGGTTCTGTAGGTATGACTTACGAACAGGGAGGTTCTTACGCGGCAGGACTTGCAGGAATCAATGCAGAAGGTGATACTGTGACTTTAAAGAGTCGTATCGAACACCACCATGTTGCGGGATTGGCCAGTATCGAAGCTGCAGTGAGAGAAAGGGATAAGCTTATCACTGAGTTTGAGAATTATTTTAAAAGAAGTCTTTCTAATCCTCCCGGCAAATATAAAAGCTATGTGGTGAAAGAAAATAATATGGCGAAAAGAAAGCGCCTGTTAGAATACCTGGACAGAAATGGTATCCAATATGGTTTTGGTTCAGGGACTCCCAAAGCAAAAGCTTTCTCTTATTCTATTGGCAGGGATTTATCCTTTGAAGTTGGTGATGAAGATATTTTAATTCCGGGTAAACAAAGTAAAGCGATATTAGTCAAGGTAATTTTTGAGCCACAGACTACGATTGTAGATTCTGTAACTTATGACATCACTGCCTGGTCATTACCATATGCCTGGGGATTGGATGCCTATGCAAGTGAAACAGCTTTGATCGCCAAATCAACACAACTTAAAGAAAAAACAAAAACTCCTGAATCTACTTCTGCTGCTCCGGTAGCTTACATATTTGAATGGAGTGATATTGCAGACGTGCAGTTGTTATCGGCCTTTTTGCAAAAAGGGTTTAAGCCAAGAGTGAGCGGTAAAGCCTTTACCCTTGAAGGAAGAGATTACAAACCTGGAACATTGGTTCTGCCTCGTACAGGTCATGAAAGAATGGGAGCAGAATTCGATACCCAGGTGAAAGCATTAGCAAAAGAACACAATCGCAGCTACCAGTCTGTGAGTTCCGCTTACACATCAAAAGGCTCAAGTTTCGGTGCTGAGAGTGTTTCGCTGATAAAACCTCTAAGAGTAGGATTGCTATCAGGGCAGGGTACTGCAGTAAACAATGTGGGGGAAATCTGGCATTTCTTTGATGAGACAATCAATTATCCTCTTGAAATCATTGAAAAACAAAATTTCAAAACAAGTCAGTTGGATAAATTTGATGTTCTTATTTTACCTTCCGGTCAATATGCTGATTTATTCAGTGAGTCCAGTTCAGAAATGATAAAAACGTGGATCAGAGGGGGAGGTAAATTGATTCTGATGGAAAACGCAGTCAGTCAGGCTGCAGAAAAGAAAATGTTCTCTATTGCCAAAAAAGAAGAAGCAACTGAAGAAAAATCTGATTCAGTAGACCTTATAAAATATGCAGACAGAGAAACTACTTTCGTGGGGACTAGCAATCAGGGAAGTATAATCAGAGTGAAGATGGACAATTCTCACCCTTTAGCATTTGGCTATCCGGAAATTTATTATTCCCTCAAAACCAATGAACAATTGTACAAGTACTTACCCGAAGGATGGAATGTGGGAATTGCAAGAAAAAATCCTATTGTAAATGGCTTCGTAGGAAATAAATTAAAAGCGCGAATGGAGGACTTCCTTGTATTCGGAGCTGAAGATATGGGAGGTGGACAGGTAATTTATTTCTGTGATAATCCGCTTTTCAGATCCTTCTGGGAAAATGGAAAATTGCTGTTTGCCAATGCGGTGTTTATGACGGGAAGGTAAGGAGTTATGAATTATGAGTTGAACAGCCGTTGCTTCTGGCTTCTGTCACTAGCTTCTGGCCTCTGGCTGAACAGCCCACGCACACCCAATGCTTCCCGTAGCTTTCAGCTACGACGACTCATACAATGCTGGCGTTGAACAGCCGCTTTTGGCTCTTGGCCTTTAGCTGTTGGCGAACAGCCGGCTTCTGGCAACTAGCTTCTGGCCTTTGGCTGAACAGCCCACACACACCCAATGCTTGCCGTAGCTTTTAGCTCTTGACCTTTTGCTATTGGCAATCCGCTGAAATTACCGGTGTGAAGTCACAAAATTAAAGGTGTGGAACCTGCCTGAAATTAGCTCCAGCCATCACCTCCGTAATGAATGACTGCAAAGCAGACATTTATTGCGGAGACATCACTTTTTCATGGATTGCACCATGAAAAAACATCACCTTGCGAGTGGAGCGAAGCAAGACATCACTGCCTACTTCACATACATCACTTCCTTCACAGCCTTAATGACTTTTGTAGGATTGGGCATATATTCTTCGACAAGAGTCGGTGCATAGCCCAGAGAGGTATCAGCAGCATTTACTCTGATAATCGGTGCGTCCAGATAATCAAAGGCATATCTCTGGATTCCGTAAGCAATCTCAGAAGAGACGCCAAACATTGGCCATGACTCATCTACAACTACTAGTCTGTTAGTTTTTTTGATGGACTCTACGATAGTTTTATAATCTAAAGGACGTATTGTTCTTAAGTCAATTACTTCTGCTGAAATTCCTTCTTTCTCCAGCTCTTCAGCTGCAGCCATACAAACTTTGACCATTTTATTAAATGAGACCAAAGTGACATCTTTTTCTTCTCTCTTAACTTTAGCAAGTCCAATTGGGATTAGATATTCTTCTTCAGGAACTTCACCTTTATCTCCGTAGCATGTCTCAGATTCCATAAAGCAAACCGGATCATTGTCGCGAATGGCAGCTTTCAGGAGTCCTTTGGAATCATAAGCATCCACTGTCGATATAACTTTCAATCCGGGAACATTTCCCATCCAGGATTCAAAAGTCTGTGAGTGTTGTTGAGCTAATTGACCAGCTGCTCCTGAAGGACCACGAAATACAATAGGACAACTAAATTCACCGGCAGATTGCGAGAGTGTTTTGGCGGCGTTATTAACTATCTGATCAAATGCCAGAACAGCAAAATTCCAGGTCATAAATTCACAAATCGGCCTTAGTCCGTTCATAGCAGCGCCCACAGCGATTCCTGCGAAACCAAGTTCGGCAATAGGTGTATCAATTACCCTTTTTGCACCAAACTCTTCGAGCATTCCTTTACTCACTTTATAAGCGCCATCATATTCAGCCACTTCTTCACCTAATAGAAATACATTTTCGTCCCTGCGCATCTCTTCTGACATTGCCTCTCTTAATGCATCTCTTACGGTTATTATCCTAGACATCTAATGTTGTTTTTTGTTATGGCTGGCAAAAATAGTGAATCTGTGGAATATTTGGAGGACTGAAAACTTGAAATACAATTGTTAATTGATTTCATTCCCTGTCCATATTTCTAGTGTATCCGGACTAATGCGTTAATAATCTGTATTTTATACAGCTGAAATACTTAATTTTTCTTCAGCCATGCCCTTGAAATCTATGCCTCTGAAATTTCCGGAACTCATAAATACAGTGCAATAACCCTGAAATTCAGCTTCTTCTAAAGCCTTTGCCAATGATTCTTTATTATCAAACACTTGCAGATTGGGATGATCAAATGAACTGCTGACCAATGATTTGTCCAGGGCTTCCATTCTCTTCATTTCAATCGTGTGTGCGTCATAGAAAATGAAAGCTTCATCTGCATCCTTAAGACTATGCCGATATTCCTGTAAGAATTGCTTATTGAGACTACTGAATGTATGTAATTCAAAAATAGCCCTAATCTTCATTTCGGAGAACTGCATTCTGACGGCCTGGACTGAAGCTTTCACTTTGGAAGGTGCATGGGCAAAATCAACAAAAACCGCCGCGTTATTCTGCACGATAAATGGTTGCAGCCTTTTAGAAGCTCCGGTGAATGATTGAATATGCTGTAAAAATTCATCCAGTTTGATACCAAGACTTTCACATACCAGCCAGGCAGCATGCATATTTTCCATATTATGCTTCCCGAAAAAAGGCAGATTTACTTTATTTCCATCATTTACGATATGGCTGTAATGATGTAAATCAGTACCGGGCAAAACGTTATAAGCCTGCAAATTAATACCTCTATCCGTTTCATTAATGAGATCTAAAATATTCTCATCATTCTGATAATAAAAGAGTTGTGCATTTTTATTCAAGTGATCCAGGAAGCCCCGAAACTGGTCCAGGTAATTTGAGAATTCAGGAAATACATTGATATGATCCCAGGAGATTCCAGTCAAAACAGCAATATCCGGTTTGTAATGCAGGAACTTCGGTCTTGGATCTATGCAGGAAGAAAGATATTCATCTCCTTCAATGATCATTATTGGGGCATCGCTGAGTCTAACCATCATATCAAAACCCTCTAACTGAGCGCCTACCAAATAATCAAAATCACGATTTGCTTTCTTAAGCACATGCATGATCATGGAGGTAGTACTCGTTTTACCGTGCGATCCTGCAATGACGATCCTTTTTTTGTCTTTCGCTTGTTCAAATATGAACTCAGGATAAGAATACACCTTCAATCCCAATTCCTGCGCTCTGGCTAATTCCGGATTATCCTTGCGGGCATGCATCCCCAGAATAATAGCTTCAATATCTGAATTGATCCTATCAGCTGACCAGCCCATTGGTTCCGGTAGCAAACCTGCATTTTTCAAACGGCTGAGTGCCGGATCGTAAATTTCATCATCCGAGCCGCTCACTTCATGACCTATAGATTGCAGTGCTAAAGCCAGATTGTGCATGGCACTCCCTCCTATCGCTATCAGATGTATTCTCATGGAAACTTTCTTAGTTTAAAATTTGAAGCTGTGAAAATACACATAAAAAATAAATATATATGAACCCCGGTTTATTTAGTGGCTGATTTTCCTATCTCCTCATGGAGATTTGATGAATTGTACTAAATGCAATGCTTGTTTTATCCAATCTTTTTCTGAGAATATATTAACACAATTATATTTTTTTCAACATTTAACAAACAAAAACAATAGATATTGAGCGCAATACGTTTGATTTTTGTTTAATTTCGCCCAACAATTATAAATGTATCTTTATGAACCGCAGGTCCAAAATGGTTTTCGCAGCTCTGATTTGTTTCACTCTGGCATTTTCTTTTGCTTCATGCAATAGAGGATATGGTTGTCCGACCAATGTTTCTATCAGCAAATAACCAATCTTCCACATTGTTATTAGGTTCGGCTTAGGTGCTTGGGATATCATTATTCTGAGCTTTTTTTATTTATCCATTCTTCCTAATATCTATATTCATGGCCGGATTCGAGTTGATTAAAACAGACGACGGATCCTGGACTTTGAAATCTGACCTGCACGGTGAATTGTACCATTCAAGACATGGGGCTATTCAGGAAAGCAGACATGTATTTATTAAGAATGGCCTGCATACCTGGTTGAAAAACAATTCCGCTCCCCTATCCATACTGGAAATTGGGTTCGGAACAGGACTGAATGCATTTCTGACATATTTAGAATGCAAGAACTTAATCTCCATATTAACTATACTGCTTTGGAAGCTCACCCTGTACCTCCTGAGGTGTTTCAGGAACTTGAGTATCCTTTTCTATTGAAAGTACCTGAGCATGCTGATTTATTCCTTAGAATGCACTCCTGCCTCTGGGGAGTACCACAAAATTTTGATCCATTATTTGTTTTGGAGAAAAGAGAAATATCATTTGAACAAATATCAGATCAGGAACAATTTGATATAATATATATGGACGCTTTTGCACCCACAGCACAGCCACAGTTCTGGGAGAATCCATTTATTCAGCAATTGTACAATGCTTTAAAACAAGGTGGAATTTTGACTACCTATTGTGCAAAAGGCAGCTTTAAAAGAGCACTGAAGGAAGCTGGATTCTCCGTAGTCGCTGTACCAGGGCCTCCCGGTAAAAGAGAAATGACAACGGCTTATAAAGCTTAAAAACTTTCCTAAAAAAAAGAGCCCCACTGTATGAAGGTGGGGCTACTGCCAAGAGTCGTATGAAAAACGTGCCACCTTTGTGGCGCGTATCTTTATCCCGCTTTCAGTTGTGTCAATAATGCATTGACTCTGAAAGCTTCGGGAATGCTTATATTCCACATGCCAGCCATACAATCGGAAGCTTTAATCAGCTTTCGGCTACTTTGAGCGTAGGATACCCAATCATCTTTGACATGATAAGTAGCAACAACCAGCGTTTTATTATTCAACATGCGTTCGATATCATCCACTATGGTATTTTGACCATTATAGTTGTCCGGAACCGGCATGCTATTGTAAAGTTCTTCTTCGGGAATCCAGGTATTAGCTTTTACTTTTACAGCTACATTAGAAAAGTTGAGAATCAACATTCTTTCTTCCTTTTCAGCAGGGGTATCACAAGAGGCTTGCACCATGATTGACTTATGTTTTTGACCGGATAGATCAATAATGATTTGCTCTTCTCCGGTTTCCAAATATCTTGCGGACCAATCCTTAATTAACACATTTTCCTGAGACATAATCCGCAAACCAAAAATGCCCGGCTTATTTATCTTCAATGTTATGATCAACACTCCGGATTCTCTGTCGAGTTGAGTTTCGAGTGAAAAATTGGATCCGGCTTGTGGGCTTATAATAATATTCTCAGCTTTTTTTGCAGACGTTTGTGTACTAGCCGCCCATTCAGTATTTACCCACTTTGTCCATGTTTCAGGAGCTGATACTACTGAAGTTCCGGTTCTTTTATGTGTCATTGGTATCAATGATCCATTCAGTTTCACCCTATCCTTTTTTACCAATTCTTCATCAATTGTCAAGTCTGCCAAAGCATTTTGAATGATAACTTCTTCAGGAAGTTCCGGAAGTACTTCCATTTTATCAATAGACTTAGAACACAGCTTTTTTGTTGGTTTAGGCATTAATTCACCTACACTGACTAATTTGACTTCGTCATCCTTATAATCTTTCTTTTCTTCAGGGTAGAAAGAAGTCTTTGCTTCATTTTTTTGAATTTTCCCTGGTTTTGAGTAATTAGTAAGATTTGTAGAAGGGGAAATGATTGCCGGTTCCTGGTAAGCATATCCATTTTGATTCAGATACCATCTTTTCTCATTCTCTGAATACTGCATACAAAGATCCTCCTTTGTTAAATCAAAGCAACGAATATCATCTGTTGAAAAACTAAAGCAAACATGACCTTTTTTCCAATCTTCAGATTTGGGTTTAAAACTATGCAAGCCAGCCTTTTGGCGGTCAATTATATTTATTTCCTTAGCCAATGTTACTTCATCCATTTCAGTATTCAGGCAAACCTGGGAAGTAGGAACCGGACTCAAGTGAACATACATCATCAATATGACGAATGATGCCAATGTTGCGAAGCCGGTTAAAAATTGCGTTTTGAAGGATGGTGTTGGCTCCTTTTTCAGAACAATTCTTTGAATTCTTCTCTTAAAATCAAGAAATGCATTTCGGCTGTTCATTGTCAATTGACCTTCAGCAACAAGGAAATGCCCCTGAATTTTAGTCAATGAAACTGCATACTGGAATGGATTCCAACCACTTCGAACTACCCATTCATCACAAGCATATTCACGTTGTGTTTTCATTTCCTTCACCATGAACCACATTACAGGATGGTAAAAGAATAGCATTTCAATCAAATATTGAATGATATTATGAAGGTAATCCTTGCGCTTAATATGAGCCATTTCATGGGCCAGAATAGATTCAATCTGATCAATATTATAACCGCTCATAAAACTAAGTGGAACGACAATAACGGGTGACCAAAATCCAAATGTGAAAGGTGCTCTGGCGGTGGGGCTCCATTTAAGTTTAATTTCCTTATTTACCGGTAAGATGGCACTTACCCGTCTAAAGCATGCATACAATTCTGATTCAATATCCACTGACTGCAGCTTCCTGAATTGATATAAACCACCCATACCGGCTAAAAACTTACTCAAGCCTACGCAAATACCTGCTATCCAAACTAGTGTTAACACTTTCATCCAGTCCAAGCTCAACCATTGTGCGGACCAAAGACCCTCGGAACTTGACATTTGTTGAAACTTCGCCAACCAGGCCCCAGTCGTGTTTCCAGTATCAAAAGCAGAAAAAGTAGTAGCTGAATATATTCCGTAATGATGTATAAATGTGTAAACGGAAAGAAAAAGAGATGCCAGCATACTGCCGTAGATAAGATTTACTTTAGTCTCCGGCTTTAATTGTCGCTGAAAAGTTAGAATCAAAAACACAAACAATCCAATCAGACCGATCTGCCAGATTGAATGCAACAACATATCTCCCAGAGCAAGAAATGCAGGATGATGCCATATGTTGTTGATATTATTCATGCAATTTCTTTTGCTCGTTGATCCATTCTTCTAAAGATTCCAATTGTTCTTTGGTAATAGGCCCTTGTTCTATGGCGTGCAAAACTAAGTCCATTGCGGATCCCTGGAACACATTCTCTACCATTTGCTGGAGCATATTGTCTCTGACAATATCCCGCTTGATCAATGGAAAATACAAATGCAGCCTTCCCTCTGTTGATCTGTCAACCAAGCCTTTCTCCTGCATCCGCTGCATTTGCTTTAATGTGGTGGTGTACCCAACCTCCTTGTCTCCCAACAATTCATGTAATTCTCTTACACTCATAGGTCTTTCGTGATCCCAGAGGATATTCAATAAAACCATCTCCCCTTCACTTGGTGCATTTGCCCTCATATTCATTACTTTTCGATGTGACAAATATATACGATGATTGTCGTAGAACCAAATTTTTACGACACCTGTCGTAAACTTTAACATTTACCGGATTAATTCTACAGACGAAATGATGAAAAAATCGGATGAAAGACATAAATTAATATACAGAGGAGTGGCGAATTATTGAATAAGCTGGTCTGTCTGAAGTTCAATTTTCAATATTGAGACTCATAATTGGAATCATAAACTAGTTATAATTCATTTTTCAGTTTAAATAGGTAATTTTCGCTTTTAATCAGCTGTTCCTTGGAACCATTGCAACCACAAGTGCCAATTGTTATAATCTCTATGTCGAGATGGGATGGAGAATTTTCTTCAGCATCCTGGTCTTTAGCTAAAACTTTCGCAAAAAACGGTCCTGTATACTATGTAGACTATCCCTTCACCTGGCTGGATTTATGGAGAGAGAGACATATGGATCGGATAAAGAAGAGAAAGAATGCCTTATTCTTTAGTAAAGACTTCGTCAATTCCATTCCCGGTGAAGATCCAAATTTAAAATCTATCACTCCACCGGCCATGTTTCCCATCAACTGGTTGAGCCCGGGCGCCATTTATGAGAATTTGCTCAGGAGGAACAATAGCAAGCTGCAGGATTGTATTAAAAAAGCCCTAAGGCAGGATGGACACAAAAGTTGCATACTTTTAAATTCCTTTAATCCAATATATCTTCAGGAATTGTCTGCTGATTTTCCTGCAGAATTTTTTGTGTATCAATCGAGAGACAATATCCGGGCATTGGAGCCCTATCTGCAAAAGCATGGTTCGTATTTGGAAATAAGGTGCATTCAAAATGCAGATTTCAGCATTGCAACTTCGCTACAATTGACAAAGGATTTGACAGCAATATCCGGAAAGGAAGTTCAGTACTTTCCAAACGCGGCTGATATTGCATTGTTTGAAACAGCTTATAATTCAATATTACAAATTCCTAAAGATATTCTGGACATTCCGCATCCCATAATTGGATATACCGGAAATATTTGTCACAGATTGGATTACGAGATCATACAAAGGGTAGCAACTGAGCATCCTGAGAAATCTATAGTTTTGGTTGGACCAAGAAACCATTATGGGCATACGGATATTGATTTGGATGCCATCCCAAATCTTTATTTTACGGGACCTAAAAGCATCAAAGATTTGCCGGCTTATTTGCAGCATTTTGATGTTTTGATCTTACCATTTCTTTGTAATGAACTTACAAAAAGTATTTATCCGCTCAAAATCAACGAGTATCTGGCTTCCGGTAAACCTGTGGTAAGTACTCCTTTCTCTGAAGATATTCTGTTGTTTAAGGATGTAGTTTACCTGGCAGATTCATCTTCGGAATTTTCGCAAAATATCAGTGTGGCTTTACAGGAAAATACTCCGGGCAAAGCTGAAGCCCGTAATAAAGTTGCCGCTTCCAATTCCTGGGACGCCAGAGTCGCGCGATTTTGGGATTTAATATCAAAATTCTCAAAACAAAAATCATGACTTGTGCACTACTTATATTGTTTTGGGTGGCGCTGGCAACAGTCATATATACCTACATAGGTTATGGCATTATCACAACCATTCTTGTAAAGATAAAAAAGGCTTTGTTTCCTGTAAAAAAGTACAGTGCAGATTTTGAGCCTGCAGTGAGTCTTATCATTCCATGCTTCAATGAAGGGGATTTTATCCGCAAGAAAATTGAAAATACTTTTGAGTTGGACTATCCCCAGGACAAACTTCAGATCATCTACATTTCAGACGGCAGTGATGATCATTCCTTAGATATTTTGAAGCAGAATCAGGATAAATATCTCTGGATGCATTCAGCAGAACGAAAAGGAAAGCCTCGGCAATGAATCGGGCAGTGCTTGAAGCCGATGGAGAAATTGTGGTGTTCTGCGATGCCAATACACTTCTGAACCGGGACGCCATCCGCGAATTAGTAGCTCCTTATGCTGATCCGCACATCGGTGCAGTCACAGGTGAAAAAAGAATTTTGGTACAGAACAGCGGACATGTAAGCAGTGCAGGGGAAGGCCTTTACTGGAAATATGAATCCTGGTTGAAGCAACTTGATAGTGACCTTTATTCCGTCGTGGGTGCTGCAGGAGAGTTAATGTCTTACCGTAAATCACTGTACGAACCTCTGGAACCAGACACCATCCTGGATGATTTCATGCAATCTATGAGAGTAACACTGAAAGGGTACAAAGTGGCTTATAATCCTAAAGCATACGCAATGGAGACTGCTTCTGCAGATGTTAGTGAAGAATGGAAAAGGAAAGTAAGAATCAGTGCAGGGGGTTGGCAATCTATGTCAAGACTCAGGAGAGTCCTGATACCCTGGCCGAATCCTTTGCTGACATACAGTTATATTTCGCACAGAGCATTCAGATGGAGTGCGGCTCCTTTCAGCCTGTTGATACTGATTTTGATCAATCCGATTCTTGTGTGCTATAATCCTTTGCTATATGGCTTAATTTTAGCCGGACAAGTGATGTTTTATGGATTAGCCATTCACGGTTATTGGAAGGACAAAAAGGGAGAAAAGAACACATTTTCTTTTGTGCCATATTATTTCACGATGATGAATCTTGCTGTGTTTTTTGGATTGGCAAGGTACTTAAAGGGCTCCCAAAAAGCGACCTGGGAAAGAGCAAAAAGAGCTTAACATATGGAAAGTATATTTCTCATCATTTTACAAATTCTCAGCCTCATCATCATATTTTGGCTGAGCTTTCCATTTATAACGGCTTTGCTGGCATATTTAAAAGGGTACAGTTCTCCAAAAGTGGAAGGAGAAAAATCTGATTTTGCTTGTGTCATCACAGTTTACAATAACCTGGACATTGCCGTTCCGCTTGTAGAATCGCTGCTGCAACAGAAATACACTAACTATGAAATCTATCTGGTAGCTGATAAGGTAGCAGTCAAAGATTTCCCACTTTCTCATCCTCGTCTGCATGTACATTATCCTGAAAATCCCCTGAATTCAAAAGTCATGTCGATTAAGCGGGCAATGGAATTATTTGTCAGAAAGCATGCATTTGTTGCCATTTTTGACCCGGACAATCTGGCTCATCCTGATTTTCTTAGTGAAATCAATGCCTTCCATAAAAAAGGATATAAGACTGTTCAGGGTAAAAGAACTGCCAAGAACCTGGATACAGCATATGCTGCACTTGACGCTATGGGAGAATATTATTATGATTACACGGTCCGAAGAGTTCCCTTTGTTTTAGGGTCTTCCTCTACCATCGCTGGTTCCGGGATGTCGATTGAAAGCAATATTTATAAGAAAAATATAGAGCGGGAAGTATCTCAATTCCATCGGGAAGGATTAGTAGTATCTGAAGACAAATCACTTCAGATGGAGCTTGTCGATTCCGGAGTCAGGATTGCATATGCCAACAAAGCCATACTTTTTGATGAAAAAGTATCGACCTCTGATCAGGTCTCCCGTCAAAGGACAAGATGGCTGAATTCTTATTTCAGGCATACATTAGATGTACTTGTTCTTCTTATGAAAGGAATTTTCAGCGGAAGCTGGAACCGTACACTGTTCAGTCTGACAATCCTGATGCCCCCAATGATTATACTTACCGGAGGATCTTTGATGCTGATTTTGCTAAATCTGTTTTTTCAGCCTGTTTGGGCCTGTGCAATTATTGGAGCCTTGCTGTTATTTGCCCTTACCTTTATGCTGGCTCTAAAGCTCAACAGAGCACCCTCAGAAATTTGGAAAGCAATTCCTTTGATTCCTTTATTTGTTATCAGGCAAATTTTAAGTTTATTGAAAATCAGAAAGGCCAATAAGGATTACATGGCCACATCCCATTCTTATTTCAAGGGTTTCGATGAGGTCTGGGAGATGCGGAGGAAAGATTTTGAGTGAGGGAAAGGCTCATAATTCATAACTCCTAACTCATAACCGGCTGTTTTTCTTATATCTTATATCTCATCTCTCATAATCTAAAACACCGTCCCCATCAAATCCAAATCTCCCATGTTCGCTTTTAATCCTTTTTTCAAAGGTGCTATTAGAAGAGAGCCTTCAATCTTTCGATTGACCAGTCCGAGTGAATGATTATTGAGAAGGACGAGCCATTTACTAAATCCGGTGAAAACCTCGAATCCGAAACGGTGATAGAATTCTCTGTCTTCAGAAAATGCCATTAGAAAATCAATCTCATGCTCTTTGGCCAGGTTGCGGATATAAGCCATGATTTGAGAACCTACGCCCGCATGCTGAGATATTTCCCGGACACAAACATCTGCCAGTCCAAAAATCTGATACAGCTTCCCTCCCATACTTACCTGCCGATGGTCTACCGCTGCATGCCCTGCCAATTCATCATTCTCACTAAACAGTACTCTGAATGAAGGCATTTGTTTATAATGCGTTCTGCCCCTGAGGATATCCCTGGAAGCTTTCTGCCAGCAATGCAGCAATCTGAGTATTTGCCATTTCATGCAATTCATACTCGGGGATATGTTCGATCTCAGTTTTGGTCATAGCATTTTTAATAATCATATTTATTCAAAACATTATCAAGGTCCGCCTCATCTTTTATTTCAAAAATCTTTCCTCCTTTAGCCAATGAGATATTGCTGGTTTCCTCTGAAATCACGATTGCTTCTATATCAGTCAATTCTGTAGCTCCAATTGCTGCCCGGTGTCTGAGTCCATATTTTAGTGGAAGACCCGGATCATAAGACAATGGCAAAATACAGGAAGCTGCATATAATCTGTGTCCCACTATTATCAGCGCCCCATCGTGCAGAGGACTGGTCTTTTCAAAAATACTTTCTATTAACATCTGAGATATACGTGCATCCAGCCTAACTCCTGTCTCCCGGAAATTATACAAATGTTCTGATCTGGCGAAAACTATTAATGCTCCTATATTTCGCTTGGCAAGGCTCAGGATGGCACCTTTCAGTGATTCTTTAATTGGAACTTTATCTGTGAATACAGAGATTCCTCCATCCAGCTTGAACAGTCTCTTGAGAAATTCCAATCTTCCTTTCATTGCATTTGCACCAAGGATCAAAAGGAATCGACGTATTTCCGGTTGGAAAACAACTATCAGTAATATGACTCCAATACTCGCAAATTGCCCCAGTAATGAACTCATCAAATCCATATTGAGGAAACTGAATAGCCACCAAAGTCCATACAAAAGCAAAAGGCCAAAGAATATATAGAACCCTACACTGCCTCTAAGCAGCTTGTAGATTTTGTAAATCAGGAAACCGAATATTCCTATATCAAGAATATCCCAAACCGTTATTTGTAAAAATCCTAATTCAATCAAAAGGCTAAATATTTATCTGTTTACATACGATTTTGTGTGTTTGTTTTGTCACGATTTTTGCGCCATTCAGGCAAAAATCACGCCAAAAACAAGCTTTTATTACCTTATTACCCCTGATTAAAATCCGGGGCTACCAGTTGGTCAATCCCTTTCAGGGATTCCAAATCAAATTGGGGCAACAACTAGATAATGCTGCCAAATTAATACTTGACAGGATGCTGAAGATTGTAAAACATGAAACTTAGAATATCAGTTTCCTCTTCAATGATTTTAGAGACCGGTTTTCCTGCTCCGTGACCTGCACTTGTCTCAATTCTTGCTAATACTGGTACATTCCCTTGTTGTTTCGCCTGAAGCGCAGCTATGAACTTGAATGAATGAGCAGGCACAACCCTATCGTCATGATCTGCTGTCACAACAATCGTTGCCGGATAAGTCGCTTCTTTCACATTGTGGACCGGTGAATATTTGATGAGATAATTGAAGGCTTCCTGTTCATCGCTTTTTCCGTAATCAGTAGCCCAGGCCCAGCCGATTGTAAATAAGTGATATCTCAACATATCCAAAACACCTACCCTTGGAATTGCTACCTTGAAAAGATCAGGTCTCTGTGTCATACATGCCCCAACTAATAATCCTCCATTAGAACCCCCTTCAATCGCGATTTTTTCTTTGGAAGTCATTCCTTCCGCAATCAGGTATTCAGCAGCAGCTATGAAATCATCAAATACATTTTGCTTTCTGCCCAGCGTTCCGGCAGAATGCCATTCTTTACCTTTTTCTCCACCTCCTCTGATATTGGCAATAGCCATCACTCCCCCATTCTCAAGGAAAGGAATTCTACCCACCCAGAAACGAGGCATCACACTGATATTGAATCCTCCATAACCATAAAGCCAAACCGGAGTTTTAGTATCCATTTTCTGCCCTTTCTTGTGGACCAAAAACATGGTTACATCTGTGCCATCCTTGCTTTTGTATGTTATCTGACGCGTTTCGTAATCATCAGAAGGAAAGTCAAAGACAGGAGCCTTAAAGATGGAAGTTGAGCCATTAGAAATATCCAGTTTATATATGGAAGTTGGTCTTGTGAATTCTGTAAAGCTGAAAAATGCAAACTGCTGATCCTTGTCAGCCTGAAGTTCTCCAATAGTTCCGATACCAGGCAATTTCACATCCTGGGCAGCTTTTCCGTTAAGGTCAAAAATTTTCAATGCACTGGCAGCTTTGCTGATATAGAGGGCAACCAATTTTTGATTCCCAAAAGTCACATTGCTCAAGACATCTTGAGATGCAGGGATAATTTCTTTCCAGTTGGACTCTGATGGAGCTTTAGGATCAATAGCTATGACTCTTTGATTGGGAGCTTCATGATTTGTCAGAAAATATAACAAACCGTCTATTTGATCAATGAATTGGTAATCATTTTTGAAGTTATCTACGATAGTTATAAATGGCGCCTCAGGCCTTGCTAAATCTTTCACTTTCAATGAATTGCCACTAGTCGATTCAGCTCCGGATATAATCAGAAACTTCTTATCTGAACTCAGATCAGCAAAATGTGTCATCTGAGCATTTTTTTCATCTTTATAGACCAATACATCTGCATCCTGTGATGTACCCAGTTTATGGAACCATACCTGGTGAAATTCATTTGCTCCTGAAAGCAATCCGCCCTCTTCCGAAGCAGGGAAACGAGAGTAATAGAAACCATCAGCAGTCCATAGAATAGAGGAAAACTTCACCCATTTCACTTCATCAGACTTCATCGATTTGTCACTCAATTGCATCACTTTAACGGTCCACCAGTCAGAACCACCTTCAGACACAGCATATGCAAGGTGCGATCCGTCGGAAGAAACTTTGAAAGCAGCCAAAGAGGAAGATCCATCAGCAGAAAAGGTATTGGGATCCAATATCATTTCAGGCTCAGAATCAGGCGTGTCCTGGGCATACAATACACTTTGATTCTGCAAACCATCATTTTTGAGGAAATAGTACTTGCCTCCCTCCAGGACAGGAGCTGAAAAGCGCTCGAAATTTATGATTTTAGAAAGTCGATCACGAATCTTTTCTCTGAATGGAATTTGAGATAAATATCCATTGGTTACTACATTCTGTTGCTTTACCCATTCTTTTGTTTCAGCAGAATTATCATCTTCCAGCCAACGGTATGGGTCCTGAATGAGTGTTCCAAAGTAGTCATCAGTGACAGTATCTTGTCGTGTGACAGGGTAGGTAACAGGGATTTCAGGATATTCCACAGAGTCACTTGTTTTGGGTTTGCAGGCAATTATACTTAGCAGACCGAACAACAATAAGGAGATTTTGATGTGATTCATGATTAAAAATTGATGAAGGATTGCCGCGATACCGCGATTACTGAAATGCTTTAGTTATTTTTACGTTATCATTCTTTTAATACCAATTGATTAAAGGCGCATGCAAGTTATAAGATTTTTTCTATTCATCACAGCACTATTATCAGGCACATTTGCGACAGATTTGAGAGCCCAGGAAGTACAGACAAATGTTCGGGGTGAAAAAATTGTGGTCTTCAAAGATGGTTCCTGGAGACCTTACCAGCCTGCTGATTCTGTTTTGCTTAATAAAAAGGAAGAATTTTTGATTGAGGATACTAATACCGATGATCCCTTTGAAGTTCCGGCTGATGCTAAGTCTAAAAAGACTACGAAAGGCAGCAAGGCTACAAAAGCACTTGAAGCTCAGTTAGATGCCAATAAAAAGGAAATAGAAATTCTTGAGAAAAAATTTTATAAATTTTCCCAGGATCCTTCAATACCTGCTAAGGACCTGGAGGCTATCAAAAATCAACTGGATGTTTTAATTGCCAAAGAAGCTGACATCAAATCAGAAATGGCCGGCGTTCCTTCATCCAAACAAAATGAAAATAAGACAGATAAAGCCACTGAAACCAAAACCACTGAGTTATCTCAGGCAATGGATGAAAAAAAGATGAATGTCACATTTGAAAGCCCCAGAAATGAAAACAGTGCAATTAAAAGTACATCATGTGAAATCGCCTCTTCCAAAGTTGATGATTTCAGCCGCCAGAAACGAATCGAATTGGTTTCGAATCTTTTATTTACACACACAGATCCAAAACTCAAGCCACATCTGAAGACAGCAGATTATCTCACCTGCCTGACCTATCTGAGTGCTACCAATAATAATAAATATCTGAATTTGGAAATGACATTCTTATCAGCGGCTGCCCGTAAAGAATATGGAGCAGTAATGCAGGGATCCCTGTTAATGATTCGTTTGATCAATGGGGAAACCATCAATTTGAATAGTACTAATTTTGACAATGGTCTGGTAGATCCAAATGCAAATACTACGGTTTATAGAGTCCAGTATATTCTTCCAAAAGATGTGGTCAAAAAATTGCTGAAAACAGAAATTGATAAGGTTCGAATGGTCTGGAGCACAGGCTATGAAGATTATGATGTCTTACACATGCGGACCATTATGGAACAGCTGCAATGTCTACAACAAATAAAAATCTAAAGTCCTTACAAGTGTTTTCCTTTTCACATTTCACATTTCACATTTCTACATTCACACACTCTTCACTCATAACTCATCACCCACCATTTACTATTCACTATTCACCATTCACTATTCACCATTTACTATTCACCATTCACTATTCACAACATTCACTATTCACTTTAAATGCTTGGACTAAAACTCCCAACAGATCCACGATGGGCTAATTTTGCTCAGATAAGTCTCGAAGAAATATTGACTGATCATGCTTATTGTGAGCAAAAAGCAGCGACGGCTTGTATCGGATTGATATCTGTATTTCCTGAACGAACTGAAATGGTTGATGCCCTTGCACCTATTGTCACAGAAGAATGGGGACATTTCCGATTGGTACTGGCTGAGCTGAAAAAAAGGGGCTATACTCTAGGACGGCAAAGAAAAGATGAATATGTCAATAAGTTGCTGTCTTTTCAAAAAGCAGGTGGCAGAGAAACTGTGCTTATTGAGAGATTATTGACCTCTGCGCTGATCGAGGCCAGGAGTTGTGAAAGATTCAGGCTTTTATCCATTCATTTGGAAGAACCAGCTCTGCGTACGTTTTACCATACTTTCATGGTAGCGGAAGCAGGACACTATCGCCTGTTTATAGAGCTCGCCCGCAGATATGGTGACCCGGAATATGTTGAAAAAAGATGGAATGAATATCTTGAATTTGAAGCAGAGATGATATCAAAATTAGAAGTTAGAGGCGATCGTGTTCATTAATTTTTGATTTCAATACACCTTCAATTGTACAATTGGTTCAGGATATTCAATACCCATTGCAGATACTGATTGAAAACCCTGTGATTCTGCATAAGTCTCAGGAGCGTGAATGTAAGCTTCAGGAACAGCCTGAAGTTCCGGCAACCAGGTTTTTACATACGTACCTTCAGGATCATATCGCTTTGCCTGACTTACAATATTAAATACCCTGTCCTGTCTGGGATCATTTCCTACACCAGCCACATAATTCCAGTTGCCCCAATTAGAAGATGGATCATAGTCGATAAGATTGGCTTCAAACCATTCAGCCCCCAATTGCCAGTTGAGCTTCAAGTCATTTACCAAAAAACTAGCTACATTTTGTCTTCCCCGATTTGACATAAATCCAGTTAATGCCAATTCACGCATATTTGCATCTATAAATGGAATACCTGTTCTGCCTTCTGCCCATTTTGCAAATAATTCCATATCGTCTGAAAGATCCTTTCTCTCCCGTCCCAGTGTACCGCCTTTCAGGAAGATTTTGTTGACAAATTTTTTCGCCATCAGACGGAAGAAATCTCTCCAAAGCAATTCAAATGTCACCCAATAGGTTGATTCATTTGTCCCGTACCTTTCTTCAAATAGCTTAATCTCATGGTGAATTTTCTTTGGGGAGAGACAACCAAACGCCAAATATGGAGAAAATTTGCTTGAGTAATCAGTCCCCAAAAGTTCGTTCCTGGTTTCCTTGTATGTTTTAACAGCTTTGGTATCCCACACATAATATTGCAATCTTTTAAGCGCCTCGGACTCACCACCTTTAAATGGAAATGCTGATCTAGGGTCAATTGAAATTTCCTCAAAACCCAGATCACTTAGTACGGGCACTTCGCCAAAATCAATTTTGGCAGAAATCGATGCAATTTTATCAGCAATTGGTTCAATAGGCTCGCGTATCGGAACAAAATTTTCGATTTCTTTTCTGAATTGCGTAAACACATCAGGTGTATGAGTGACAGGAAAAGGCAAATCAGAAGTGTATAAAAGCATTTTACCTCTATAAAACAGAATCTCCTGCCCGATTGTCCAAAGCTTTTTCTCTAATTCATTCTGGACTTCAACTTCTTCTCTGGTCCGTTCCCGATTGCAATAGACCCAGGAAGTTTTCAACTCAGAAGCAAGTTCGAAAATGATTTCTTCTGGTTTTCCAATGCGCACAAATAAGTCTGAGCCTCTGGCCCGGAGAGATGATTTCAGATCCTGAACTGATTCAATCATGAGCCTGGCCCGGTGTACCCCTATTTTTGGAAATCCATACTTGCTTTTATTTTGAAATAGTCTTTCGTCAAATACATATACTGGAATGATTTCATCACAGATATTTATCGCATCTGTAAGTGCCTCATTATCATGAAGTCTGAGATCTTGTCGAAAACCAAACTATGGAACGTCTGATATTCATTGAAGAATAATATTAACTTTGTGCTACAAATATAGGTGCAAAACACCCTATCACTGTGAAGGTTGTTCGTCAATTGAAAATTTACATTAAGTCCATATTACATATTATCTATGCTATACAATTTAAAGCATTCTTTTCTACTGGTATTTATACTATTTCAATGTTTAACTCTTTCCGCACAAAAGCCTGTTTACCAGCTTTTCGATAAAGATGGAAAGGCTATTCAATATGAAGACATGATAGCCATGATGAAAAATTCTCAGGCTATTTTCTTTGGTGAATTTCATGATCAGCCCATATCGCATTGGTTGCAAAAGGAAGTACTCTTCGATCTGCACAAGTTACATGGGGATAAACTGGTGATTGGTGCTGAAATGTTTGAGTCTGATAATCAATTAATTATTGACGAATATTTGGCAAACAACATCACTCAGAAGAAATTTGAAGAAGAGGCCCGCCTTTGGAAAAATTATAAGAATGATTACAAAGCTATTCTTGAGTTTGCAAAGGAAAATGGATTACCCTTAGTTGCGTCCAATGTTCCGGGTAGATATGCTAATATGGTTTTTAACAAAGGAATCGCATCGCTGGATTCTCTGTCTGATCAGGCCAAGTCGTATTTCGCACCACTTCCCATACATATGGATCTGAATGTCAACTGTTATGCTGAGATGCTCAAAATGAATATAGAACATGGAACAAATAGTGAGTACTTCCCTCAGGCTCAAATACTCAGAGATGCAACAATGTCACATTTTATGGCTCCCTGGCTTCAAAGAAATAATGTGATATATCATTTGAATGGAAGTTATCATAGCGATAGTCATGAAGGGATAGTCTATTATTTGAAACGAAGTAATCCCCGTACAAAGATCTTTGTTATCAGCACAGTCACGCAGGACAATATTGGAACATTGGATGACGAAAACCAAGGAAAAGGAGATGTCATTCTATGTGTTAGTTCCAATATGACAAAGTCTTATTAATACCGCTGTATTCTCTAAACAATGAGCTCCCAAACTGGTTTTTCCTTGTAGTTTTTGACATAGAATATGATCAAATCCCAATTTCAATACAAACATTTTACAAATTAATATATTTCAGATTTTAATATTATGCAGCTCTCCAATAAGTATTCTCTTCTAATATTCATACTTTTTTCCCTTTCAATATTCATTTCTTCATGCTCCGAGTCACAAAATGAAGATTCTGGAGTCAACCAATTGGAAGAAGAAGTTATGTATATTCATGATGATGTCATGCCGAAAATGAGTGATATCATGAAGCATAAAGAAAAAATAAACGAATTATTGACCGATTCCACCTGGCATGAGAGCAATCCGGAATATGTAGTTAATCTCAGAAACACCCTGGACAAGCTGAATGAGGCAGAAAAAGAAATGTGGGACTGGATGCACAATTATTCTGATGTGTACGGGCAGTTACAGACTGAGCAGCAAAAATCAGAATTTCTATTACAGGAAAAAGAAAAGATTTCGGAAGTGCGTGTATTGATGCTTGAAAGCATAGAACTGGCTGAAAATGAACTTTCAAAAACTCCAATATGAGCAAAAAATTTGTTCTAATCTTTGGTATCGGATTCTGTTTTTTGAGTCTCATTTCTTGTAATGGCTCCGGAGATGATAAATTACCTGTTTATGGTGAAATTAATGTAGAAGATGGCGACTCTATTTTTCATAGTATTCGCGATTTTAGTTTCATAAATCAGGATAGTCAAGTGGTAAATAATGCCAGCTTTGAAGACAAAATTTACATCTCTGATTTCTTCTTCACCTCCTGCCCTACCATTTGCCCCAAAGTAAAAAAGCAAATGCTGCGTATTTATGAAGCATTTGAAACTGAACCGAGACTGGAATTTATTTCTCATTCCATAGACAGCAAGCGAGATTCTGTTCCTGTTCTGAAAGCCTATGCAGAAAAAATAAATATCAGCTCAGATCGCTGGCATCTGGTGACAGGAGACAGCAAAGCAATTTATGACATTGCAAAAGATTATTTCAGTATCGCAGTCGAAGATCCCAATGCTCCCGGTGGATATGACCATAGCGGATATATCATTTTAGTAGATAAGGACCGACATATCAGAGCATATTGTGATGGAACTAATGAAGAGGAAGTGGATGAGTTTATGGAAAAGATAAAGAAGCTGTTAGCTGAGATGGATAAGAAGTAAGGCAAAGATTTCAGATTTCAGATTTCAGATTTCAGATTTCAGATTTCAGATTTAAAACAGCCATGAACAGCCGATTATAGATTATACATTTATAAACCAATAGATATCGGATGTTTAAAATGAGAAGAATTTTGGTTTTGGGAATTGTTTTTTTAGTAGGTGTCTTGCTTTTTTTTATTTCATCCTGCAGTCCTTCACGCAATCAGGGAGCGTATTTGTATGAGCGGGATTGTTCGAGTTGTCATATGCCGGATGGAAGTGGATTGGGAGAGCTATATCCACCACTTGCAGGATCTGATTATCTGAAAAACAATCAGGGAAAGCTTGCCTGCATTATCAAATATGGAATATCTGACACACTGACCGTCAATGGAATACAATATGATGTACCCATGGAGGGCATTAAAAAGCTGAACGAAGTAGAAATAACCAATATCATAAATTATATCAATACAGCATGGAATAATCAGCTCGTTGAACAGAAGCTGGAGGATATAAGCCTTCAACTTAAAAAATGTAATTAGTTAAATCGTGTAATATTCCTTAATTTCATGCCGTTTTTAAAGATATATAAAAAGAGCTTATGTCGAAATATACAAATTTGATACTTTTCATTTGTTGCTTTTTCCCTATCCTGTTGTCTGCACAAGATATCGTCAACATTGAAGGTGATCAGGATACTATCACTATCTGTCCAAGAACTTCCATAACGCTTACAGCTGTTGGAGGATTCCTCTAAGTTGGCTCCTGCAAATCAATTTTACTGACAATACCTTGAGAACGGTAAGCTTTGAGCCCACAGTATCAGGGTATGTTTATGTAAACTCAAGAACTGAAAATGGTCAAAGCTCGGACTCAGTATATATCAATGTACTCAATGTATTTCTAAATCTGAATGTACAGGATACTACCTATCTATGCCTGGGTGACAGTTTACAATTGACTGCATCTATAAGTGGTGATGCTTCAGGATTGACTTGGGGACCTGATGACGGAACTTTATCCGCCACTACAGGAACATCCGTTACTTCCTATGCTGATTACGGAAATCAATATTATGCGACTTACATTTCACAGGGATGCACATTGACCAATTTCTTCTTTATCCGGTGGATTCGCTCCCATTAATGCCTATTACGAACGTTCCATTTAAAGATTCTTACTGTCCCGGCGATACTATTATTTTATTCTCTCCTACTTATGAAGGAATTTTGTATCCGGATATCGAGCACGAATGGCAGCCACAGGATGGATCCCTGGTCTCTCTTCCATTTAACTACAATCTGACAATTACTGCCACAACTACTATGTTCTACATCAGAACTACCACCAATGGTGCATGTGTAGTGAGAGACTCTGTAGAAATAATTGTTAAAGAACCTTCTATTGACCTTAATGTGACTGACACTATAGTCTGTCCGGGCAATCCGGTCCAATTGCAGATTTTAAATGATGTCACTGATATTTCATGGAGCCCTGCTACAGGTCTCAGCTGTGATGATTGTAAAAATCCTATTGCTACTGTTCAGAATACAACCGAATACACCGTTTCAGGAATGAATATGGAATGTCCTGTATCACAAAATGTGGTCATCCGCACATTCCCCATCCCTCAGGCGTCTGTTCTTGTTGAGCCATCGGACTCAATTTATATAGGAGACATATTAAATCTGACTGCACTTACTATTCCTCCTGTACCTGATAATACGGTCTACACCTGGGAGTTTAATGGTGATGAAGTCAACGATACAGATGCAATGATAACCACATCTGCAGAATTAGCTATCAATACCGTTGAACTTTCATTTACGACAATCAACGGATGTCCTGTATCCATAACTTTAAGTATTCTGGCCAGAGAGCCTGAATACGAAGTTCCAAATGCATTTACACCCAATAACGATGAAATTAACGACAGTTTTAGAGTCTTCACCAAAGGTAGTGTGCAAGTCGCCGAAATGCTAATTGTTAATCGATGGGGGCAGGTGATTTATGAAGCAAATAACAATGACGGATGGGATGGTAGCTTTAAAGGAAAAGCCAGTCCTCCTGAGGTTTATGCTTACAAAGTGACCTTTATTTTACCAAATGGATCTCGTTTCACAGAGACCGGCGATGTAACTTTACTCCGATAACTCAAATCTACATTTTACTTTACTGATCTCAGAAGTAAGGTCATTTAATGTCATATATATGCAACATAAAGTACCGGCGGTATTTGCTATTGTTCTGGTAATCTTGTTTGCCCTGGTTCTTTTTCTGTATCTCAAAGCGACATTGAGTCAATTTGAGATGGAGAGAAAAGTGCAGGTCAGCGAACAGCTGCTTAAAGGGGTGCAATGGGCTGTAAGAGGTCAAAAAGATAGCTGTGATTTATTGATCAAAGAACTAGAATCTGCTTCACAAAATGATACAACTGCCTGGAAACAATATCTTGAGGATCTGAAATTGATCAGAGACAAGTTTGATTCCCCAAAATGATTTTCATATGCATTTCAACGATTTACGATTTACGATTTACGATTTACGATTTTAACAGCTATTAAACAGCCAATTTAACAGCCGTCTTCCTATTCCTTATACTTTAAGCCTTACTCCTTAGGCCTTTTGCCTTACGCCTTTCAACTTTCTCCAAAAAAAATATTCAAGTACTTCCATCTGATTGCCTTGAGACAGGGCGAATGGCAATTCGTCCCTACGTACACAACTCTCACGGGCTGTTTACTTGCAGCTTATGGCTTGTGGCTTGAAGCTTCTTCCGGCTTTTCACTTTTTACATTTTCCATTTCACATCTCACTCCCAACCCCCACCTCATCACCCACTATTCACTATTCACCATTCACCATTCACTATTCACTATTCACTATTCACCATTCACCATTCACCATTCACTATTCACCTTTCACTAAAGTTTGATTTAAAAAAGTAAAGGTGATTTGTCCAGCAGTAACTGCCATATAATAGTGATCAATATCAAGATAGGATACATCAATTTCCTTACAAAAAATGTTACTCTGGCTTTGTTGTGATGCCAGCCAAGCATTTCAAAGAAGTAGGAAAAAATAGTGTTTTCAGTGCCATCACTCAAGCTATGTTTTTCATTCATGAGGCAGCGATTGAAGAAAAGAAATTGGACATAAATACCTGCATATACGGGAATTATCAAATACCAACTTACCAGGAATGGAGCGAAAGGGCCTATAAGACTTATGACCAGGTGAAACCAAAATATAAAATTGTGTTGAGAGATTATTTTTGATTCCATTTCTTTCCACTTTCTGTATTCAAGACTCGATTTCTCACAAATATATCCATTCATTATTGGTCCTAAAAATTAAATTAATGCCCATCCACCTTTCCTATACTTCCACAATACAAGGAATACAGATACTGTTTAGAAAAATTATCTTTGCGGCATGCAAATAGCAGGATTTACTATCATCAGAAATGCCATTCAATATGATTACCCCGTAGTGGAGTCTATCCGATCAGTATTGCCATTAGTGGATTGCTTTTTTGTATCAGTTGGTCAATCTGTCGATGGCACAGAGAACTCATTGAAAATATGAATGAGAAAAAAATTATCATTCTTGATTCAATCTGGGATGAAAATTTACGGGAAGGTGGAAAAGTACTTGCGGAGGAAACTAATAAAGCGTTTCAGAAAATTCCTGGTTATTATGATTGGGTGATTTATATTCAAGCCGATGAATTGATGCATGAAGATGATTTGCCTGTTATTAAAGTGGCAATGGAAAAATGGCAGGATTATCCCAAGATTGATGGCTTGCTTTTCAATTACATGCATTTTTATGGATCATATGACTATCTGGGCGTTTCACCTAAGTGGTACCGACATGAAATTCGGGTGATCCGCAACGATAAAACAATTTATTCTTACCGGGATGCACAGGGATTTAGAAAAGGAAACAACCACAAACTCATGGTAAAACCTGTAAATGCATCCATTTTTCATTACGGATGGGTTCGCCCTCCGGATAAAATGAAATTGAAAGTGAGGGATTTCGAAAAACTTTGGCATACGGATGAGAAAACTGCGTCTGCGGGAACATTGGATTTTGACTATCAGGGAATAGATGCGCTCAGAAAATACGAAGGAACACACCCGGGAGTATTCCAGGAAAAGGTCCAAAAAATTAATTGGGAGTTTGATTTTGACCCAAGTTTCAATCGCATGAATTTAAAAAATAAAGTAAGGGTCTGGCTCGAACAAAAAATGGGCTGGAAAGTAGGATACTACAAGAATTACAAAATCGTTAAGGGATCATGAAATTAATCTTCTGCACGTTATTCTTTTTCAGTTTCTCAGATCTGAATATTTTTGCTCAATCATTTCAAAAAATTCCAGAAGCTGGCTGCAGTGTTTATTTTCCATCTTCCATGGAACAGACTTCGAAATCTTCAGAAGGACCTGTTGGCGAATTAGTAGTTCATATTTTTAAAGGAGAACAAGAAATCAATAAACAAAAAATTAAGTATACGCTTCAATTTTGTGATTTTCCGGAAGGTGCCATTCATCATGATTCTACAGATTTCTTAAATGAATTTTTTGCAGCAACAATAGATGCCAGTGCTTCCAGCATATTCGGAACCGTTGATTATAGTGATCCCATCAAAATCCAGGGATATCCGGGAATGATCTGGAGAATATCATATGACAAAGGAAAAGGATTGATCAAATCAAAGGCTTTCGTAAAAGGAAGCCGGTACTTCAACATGAAAGTTGAGTATCCTGCCAGTTCATCCTTTCACCCGGACATTGACAAATTTCTGGATTCCATTAAATTTGATGAATAAGTATTGAACCTGAGGCAGTATCTTCACTCTTCAAATACCGAATAATGAAAATAGCGGTCTTTCCAGGGTCATTCGATCCCATTACAGTTGGCCATGCCGATATCATCAGAAGAGCTTTACCTCTTTTTGATAAAATAGTTATAGCTCTGGGTGTCAATTCCCAGAAACAATCTTTGTTTACTTTCGACCAAAGAATGAATTGGTTGAGGGAAGTTTTTAAAGATGATTCCAAGGTAGAAGTAGATTATTTCGAGGGCTTGACTGCTCATTTCTGTAATAAAATTGGTGCAAAATACCTTATTAGAGGTTTGAGAAATGCATCCGACTTTGATTACGAAAAGACTATTTCTCAATTAAATAGTATCGTCGGCAAGGACCTTGATACAGTATTTCTTATTTCTTCGCCTCAGTATTCCCATATCAGTTCTACAATTGTTCGGGAAATTATAAAAGGAAATGGGGATGCTTCTCCTTTTCTTCCTCCTGAAGTGGTTCC
The DNA here is from genome assembly GCA_016706365.1 of Saprospiraceae bacterium. Lineage (GTDB taxonomy): Bacteria > Bacteroidota > Bacteroidia > Chitinophagales > Saprospiraceae > SLDF01. The sequence continues at coordinate 16,788 of JADJJU010000006.1, read as the reverse complement.
TAACCTTCAATGACATAAAATGGAAAGCAATATGTTGTCAAAATATATCCTGTCTGTTTGCTTTCTGATTATTCTAAGTACTCAGCTACCTGCACAGAATACAAATAAAGAAACGGGTTTAACCCCGTTGAAATCTCATTCTCAATTCTTCTATTCTAAAGGATATGAAACAAGAGCTGAGACATTGAAAGAATTTCTATCTGAAGCTAAAGCATTCTATCAATCAGAATATCCTGAAATATTCAGCGGTATAAATGTTCTGATACTGGACAAAAATGACTGGGTAGAAAAATATCTTATTATCCCATATGGAATACCATTTTTCGATAATGAAAAAAGTATAGTAATCCCCGCTGATAAATTCACTGCTGCCATGGAATTAGGGTATGAAGATCTTAGTACTGATAAGGAAATAAGTGAATATGATAAATACGTCCTCAACACTTTGGGACAATCCTATATTTTGAAAAGTAGAAATATAAAAGTACCTGAAGTATGGATGCAGGATTTTCTTTCCACCTATTTTGCGATTTCCTTTTTTGAAGTTAATGATTTTGTTTGGGCGCTTAATCCCGGAGAGGGTGAAGATATCATTCAAAGATCCCTTAGTGCTTATAATTTAACCCATAAGGATTTACCGGCAGCAAATTACTATTGGTATCAAGCCCGGTTTATTGAACTGTCAACAAAACTTTTCAATAAAGGCGGATTTCAACTGTTGACAGAATTGTTAAATCACTTTCAGGGAAATGGATCTATAGAAAGAGCTGAAGAAATAATAAGCAAATATGCTGAAGCTGAGTATCAGGAGTGGAAAGCTAAAATGAAATGAGCCTCCAATTTTTAAATCGAAAGCTCACTTCTATAAAATTATCTACAACAAAGAAACACTATAAAACTTAGTACTTAAATGGGTCTGAGTAACGCTCATCATTCAGGAATTTCTCATCAGTTAATGTATTCAGAAATGCGACTAAAGCCAATTTCTCAATAGCTGAGAGATTCAATTTTCTTGCCCCATCATTTGTTCTGAATTTCGAGTCCAGATTTTTATGCAATGCTATACCATTATCGTAGTGCTCGACAACCTCCTCCAATGTTTTAAACCGGCCATCATGCATATAAGGGGCAGATACACCTATATTTCTCAAGGATGGAATTTTGAATTGGCCTTCGTGTTTTCCATTGTCTGTGTACACTAATTGAAGTCCTATGTTTGCGGTTCCCTGAACATCCGGTTGTGAATAACCTCCTCCCGGAAAATCAGGAGCACTAAAGTTTCCACTGCTATGGCAAGATCCACACATGGCTTTTTGACCAAAAAATAACTCTTGGCCTAGTCTTTCCAATTCTGAAAAATTAGCGAAACCATTATTCAATCCCTGGTCCATTCTGGAATCAACTGAAATGAGAGAGCACATAAATTGAGAAAGAGCTGAAGCTATTTTTTCCGGACTGATCTCCTCTGAAGAAAATGCATTATGGAAAAGTTCGCTATAGTATGAAGTATTGTTTAGTTTCAGTACCAGATCATCCATTTTTTCCATGCCCATCTCGATATGATTTCTAACAGGCTCCAGTGCCAATTCTTCAATACGGGATACCCGGGAATCCCAAAAGAAATGGTTATTAGCAGAGGGATTGGCAATTGACATCGCATTTCTGGAAGTAATTTTACCGGCAAAACCTTCACTAAATTGACGGGGATCGGCGAATCCATGTTTTTGACTATGGCATGAACCGCAGCTGATTCTATTGTTAATCGATAACCTGGGATCATAAAAAAGAACCCTTCCCAGAGTAGCACCTGCGTCAGTGATATCTATTTGTTGGCCCCCCGGAATCCCCCTAAAAAATGGGTTCCTGGAAAGATCATCGATATCATCATAAGACTCAAGACTTGAGGATAGTTGAGGAAGCGGTAAAGATTGAAGATCCACCGCATCATTTTCAGTTTTTTCGCAACTAAGCAAAAATAATGTGGTGGTAATTACAGAAATTGATAGTAGGACTCTTAATTTCATATCTTTTATTTTTAACAACCTAAATATACATTAATTTATTACATTTTAACGTACCAATAATTTAAATTTAACGAAATTGGAGGTATGAAGAAGGTCGTGAATGAATTATCACTGCCAATTCCTACTGCTAAACCAGTTTCCAAATTCAGGCTTACATTGGGTAAAACAAAATAATCTAAACCCCAGGTGAACTGGACTCCTAAAAAAGCTTCAAAGTTATCATTACCGGAATCGATATTAATTCCGCCGGTAGAAAAAACAAAATCAAATCCTCTGTTATAGGTCCACCTGGAGTAAAAATTCCTTCTTCTTTCCCAACCAAAACGCAGGTTAATATTGGGAATATCAAAATCAGTTGTGCCTAAATTCCAACCCAAACCTGAACGGGCAAGGACGCCACTTTTCTTTATCCGCCTGAATTGAACAAAATATGGACCGGCAACACTTATGTTGGATCTGTTGAAAGGTATAAGCTGCTTCAACATGGGAGTCATATTGAGCCCCACTGATTTAGTCCCATGTGTCATAGGAACTGTAAATCCATTTGCTGTAGAATCGCTCACTTGCTGTTGCTCGTCTTGTGCTATTAAATCGAATGGCAAAACTTGACAAAAGAAGAGCAGTAATAAAAATATGACTTTCATCATCTGCCTTTAAAATTTGAAGCACAAATAAAGAGAAGAAGGCACCACAGGTTGTAAACTGGTACCGTTTTCTTTTAAAACTGTTGATCCACCGAGAGGTGAGGGCTCTGATCGTTTTCTGTTATTGATAAAGAAATATGCAAATGCTTCTGTGCTGACACTGATATTCTTATTGATATGATACATGATCCCAATAGCTGGTCCAAGACCAATTTGTATGGTACGATCTTCTATCACAAAAGTGCTGCTGGACAAAATACCAGACTCTGATCGTTCATTAATGTAGTTGAAAGCCAAATCGATACCATAATATAGCGCAAATTTTCTGGCCATAACAGCTCTTTTTTCATAGCCGACCCTTGTCCTTATAATACTTTCATTTACGTCTAAAAAATTGTTGGTTCCATCTGAAAGCCTTGTTTCCCTGTTGATGGCTCCCGAAAATTTGAACGCATGCTTGTTACCATATTTTAGGGTCAATTGGTAAGGATCAACATGAGATTGATTGCCCTGGCTATTGAAAATTGCCGTGAGGGTATTTGTCACATTCAGATGAATTTCTAAAGATGGAGTTTTGCCAAACCATAAAGATTCATCCTGTGACCTTAGAAAAGTGTTTAATACAACTAAAAGCAAAAAAGTAAAGAGTATTCTAAATTTCATACGATGTGGTTGAAGGTATTAAATCAAATCTCTAATCAATCGTGTAAAGTATCTATTTTCATATATCCGACATCAATTTTATTTAGAATTTAACATTAAAAATTCCCCGGAGGAAGAAATTCCAGGCCATAACACGAACATTGTTTCAACAAAAATTATACACCGGACCTTTCGTCTGCAATAAATAAGTAAGACTTCATTACCTAAGCCCGGCTACTCCCTGAGTGAAAGAATCCAAATCACTTTCAAAATTCTGATATCAATGGATACAGTTCAAATTATTCCATTAAATTTAGTGCCATAAGTAATACCCTTCTATGAAACCCTCTATAACCTTATTCCTCTGGACCCTCATTCTGGCAGCCTGGATTTTTTTATCTGCAAATCCAATTTCAATGGGAGATCAAACCTTACCGCCAATTGGTCCATTCTTTTCACTATACGACGGATTTTGGCAAAATGCTGAGTCAGAGAAAGATTTTAAAAATATGGAACTAAATCACCCATCCCTGAATGGAGTAGTAGAAGTTGTTTTGGACGATCGAATGGTTCCGCACATATTTGCAGAAAATGATAATGATGCAGCATTTGCACAGGGATATATGCATGCCAAACTTCGTTTGTTTCAACTGGATATTGCCAGCCGAGCCATCAGTGGTAGATTATCTGAAATATTAGGTCCAAGAACACTGGATCATGACAAACAAATTCGCCGGGAGGGAATTGTCTGGGGAGCTGAAAAAACTCTGGAGCTTTACCAAAAAGATCCTGAATCCATGCAACTTATTCAAGCATATACAGATGGTATCAATCATTATATCCAAAATCTGTGTAAACGACAATTGCCTCTGGAATTCAAATTATTAGGATATCAGCCGGAAGAATGGACCTTGCTGAAATGTGTGCTTACCTCTAAGTCTATGGCGCGAACTCTGACAACCAAAAACTATGACATTCAGAATTCCAACCTGAAAGCTGAAATTGGCGATTCTCTCTTTCAATTTCTCTTTCCACATGCCCAGCCGGGACAGTCCCCGGTGCATCCTGGTCCCTGGACCGGACTTAAAAACAATGTGTTGACTTCAACACAGGAAACTCCGGTTTACGGATACAATGATCCATTTGCAGCACAGGATCCTCAGCAAGCTTTTGCCAGCAATAATTGGGCAGTTTCCGGTAAGAAATCAGCTACTGGCAATCCTATTCTTTGCAATGACCCGCATCTTCAGTTAACCTTCCCTTCGATCTGGATCGAAAATCATCTGGTGACCCCTGAAAAGAATGTCTATGGAGTTTCTTTGCTGGGTGTGCCGCATATCATTATCGGATTTAATGAACATATAGCATGGGGAATAACAAATGGAGGCCAGGACGTTGTAGACTGGCTGGAAATCAAATGGAACGGACAGGATAAGAAGAAATACAATTTTGATGATCAAACACTCAATACAGAATATCGTATAGAAACCATTAAAATAAAAGGACAGAAATCATTAATTGATACTGTCAGCTATACGCGATGGGTTCCTGTAGCCATAAAATCTGAAGAATCCGGGAAAGGAGACCTGGTCTTCAAATGGTCAGGACATGATGCAAAGAGTGAAAGAGAGTTACTTACTTTTCTGCTTCTGAATAAAGCTAAAAATATTGGGGACTATATGGAAGCCATTAGTGTTTTCCCCTCTCCCATTCAAAATGTGGTATTTGCTTCAAGAGAAGGAGATATTGCTTTAAAATCTCAGGGTTTTTGGCCTCTTAGAAGCGATATGAGTGGTCAGTTTATTTCAGATGGCGCGCAGGCTTCCAGTTCGTGGACACATTATTTGGATAACAGTCAGCTCCCTGCCACCATCAATCCGGAAAGACAATTTGTATCATCGGCGAATCAACATAGTACAGATGACTCCTACCCATTTGTCTATATGGGTTCATTTGAAGAATTCCGGGGCAGGACGCTTAATAAAAAGCTGGAAGAAAAATCCAAATTATCACTTCAGGACATGGCTGATATTCAAAATAGCAATTATTCTCTTAAGGCTGAAGAAGCACTTCCGTCTATGCTATTAATAATGGATAAGGAGGATTTAAGCTCTGCGCAAAAATCAGCTTTAGAAATACTCAAAAGCTGGAATTATGAATATACCGCAGCAAGTCCGGCCCCTGCGATTTTCAATGAATGGTTCAATGCAATGGAAAAATTGACATTTGATGAAACGACCCACGAAAAGTCATCACATTCCAGACTACCTGATCAGTGGAAGCTGGTAGAATTGATCAATGACATTCCGGATCATAATGTTTTTGACATTTATGAGACGGTGGAACTAAAGGAAAGTGCCAAAGACATTGCAAAAGCAGCATTTGTTGCTGCTTGTGATACTTTAAATTTAGAAAATAAAAGTATAGATAGTATTACCTGGCTGACACATCAAAAATCCGCAGTAAATCACCTGCTTAGAATTCCCGCTCTTTCAAGACTCCTTGATGTGGGTGGAAGTTCTGATGCTTTGAATGCCATGACAAGCACACATGGCCCCAGTTGGAGAATGATTATAGAACTCACTCCTACGGGACCTAAAGCATTGGGAGTATATCCGGGAGGACAATCAGGAAATCCGGGATCTAAATATTATGATGATAGTATTGATACATGGAGCAAAGGAAAACACCATGAACTCCATTTATTTACCAACGCAGCTGAAGTAAGCAATGCATTATTCACTATCAAAATGAATAAATTATGAAAACATTTATAGTGGGCTTACTCACTCTTATTTTGTGTACCTGGCTTACAGCTAAATTTTTCACCTGGTATGCGCCTGTATTTCCTGCAATTCTTATTGGTTACATCATGAATTGGAGGGCTGGAAAAGCTTTTCTTTCAGGATTCCTGGCGGCATTCTTACTTTATGTGGTGATAGCATTCCTGATAGACAGATCCAATGAACATATACTAAGTGAACGAATCGGGCAATTATTTAGTGGAATTGGTGGAACTGTATTAATATTGCTAACGGGCATTATGGGTGGAATCCTGGTGGGGGCTTCCGCTGCTGTCGGTGCTTCTCTGAAACATTTCATACACTCAAAGCGATAAGTAATGAATGCAGAACAATATGCAAAAGCACAGAAAAGGGTTAAAAAGATAAAATCCTTCTATAAAAATTTGGTCACATGGGTAGTATTCAGTGTGTTTTTTATTGTTTTAAATATACTTGGAGGTTCCCATTTCCCCTGGGCAATTTTTCCAATTGGAGGATGGGGCATTAGTGTAGTCATCCAGGCATTGAATATTTTTGGAATTCCCGGTTATGGCGTCGATTGGGAGAAGCGTATTCTGGAAGATGAAATGAGAAAAATAGAAATGGAGGATAGGCTCAAACAGCGCTATCTGGAATTGAGTACAAAAGAGAAAACTGAAAATTTGGACGAAGATGAGCAATTGGATTTGGAAGAGTTGCGCAAGATTAAGAAGGGCTGGGATGATTCGGAATTGGTGTAAAAAGGAGGGCCTAACAGTCACGTTGAAGCGTTGAAGCGGTGAAGCGTAAACAGCCGGTTTAAAAGCCTTGATAAAGCATTTAGGCGTATTCGCCCGTCTTTACACATCAAGTCAGTTTACACAAACAACCGGATATTCCGTTTATATAAAGTAAATCTAAAATCACCAAATGTTGCTTATATGAGGCAATCGCTTTTTATATTTCTCTTACTCCTTTACAATCATCTGCTGTTTTGCCAAAAAACTTCCTCAAAGCCATGGGTAAATTCATCAGAAGATACGGAGTGGGTACAGAATGAGGAATTTGAATCCAAAGGTAAAGGAATTGGAAAGGTTATCACTATGCCAGAAGCATCAGGTATTGCTCCATCATATTCAAACGCTGATTGCATTTGGGCCCATAATGATAGTGGGGACAAGTCATGGATAAAGTTGATTGACACAAAAGATGCAAGCATAAAAAGTATACTTCATCTAAATACAATAAAAAACATTGACTGGGAAGATATTGAATGCATTAAGGATCAGGATACTCAAAGAAGTTATATCTATTTAGCTGATATTGGAGATAATGCAGGGAAAAGAGATTTTGTTACAATATATATTTTGATTGATGAAATGATGCCTTTTCAAAAATTCTTAGATGCAAATATTCAGCAAACAATACATTTTACATATCCAAAAAAGCCTAGAGATGCAGAAGCGATCATGGTAGATCCCTTGACGAAGGACATATTCATCATCAGTAAACGTGAAAAATTTGTTGGATTATACAGCATTAAATATCCTTACAAAACTGAAGGCATTGACACTGCAAAACATATTGGAACATTTCCTTTTAATCAAGTTACAGCGGGAAGTATCTCTCCCGATGGAATGGAAATCCTGATCAGTTCCTATGGCAGAATTTTCTATTGGAAACGACAGGAAGGAGAATCCATTCCAGAGACATTAAAAAGGAATCCGCAGCTTGCACCCTATTATCCTATTGAGCCACAGGGTGAAGCCATTTGCTGGGACATCCTGAATAAAGGGTACTATACATTAAGCGAAAAAAGACGAAAGCAAATGCCTGATCCCACTCTTTTCTTTTATAAGAGAAAATTCAGGTAATGATTTCTCATCATTTATCAATATAATACAAATACTTTCTTTTATCCATAGGGTCCTTGATCCTTTGAATTATCTCCTTTGATTGCAAAAGTTTTGACTTGCTGTTAATTTCACTAATTAAAGTTGCTCTTCGGAAGCGCTTGGACTCCGGGCTGATATTATCAGGTATATCAAAAATCAAATCCAATTCATCCTGCGTTAATGTACTTCCCGCAGCTTTGATGATTTTATCATAAACTGAAGGGTTGTTTACGGCTTCATCCAGTGAAACCGGGTTTATCATCTTTTTGTATCCTCTTCTTTTATACAATAATACTGTCAAAACTCCTCCCAATAACAAGATCGTTAAGGTAATTACTTTCCAAAATGAGCTCAAACTCTTTTTATTAGGGCATTCCACCGGATCATACTGTTCAAGATTTACCTGAAGCGATTCACGTAATTTCTCTTTGAAATCACGATCATAAATAAAAATGCTGTCTTCCTTGATATGAATACAATCTTCTTTCCTGGTTTGATGCACTTTATTCAGATCTCCAATTTTCAAAGTATAAATATGATTTTCCGGCTTTTGAATCAATAATTGCAATTTGTCTTCTAAAAAAACTGTGTAGTTTTTACCCACCAGCGTGAAAGTTGGATTATACAATTGAAAATGAGAAACTGCATTAACAGTGCAAGTATCAAGCTCTGCTGTGATTAAATCGAGCATACTCAATTTATTCCCTGATACAATTATCAATTTGTTAGATCCGGGAATGCCAATCCCTTGAGGAACATTTTTATAATCTAAGGAAATAACCCATTCTCTCAAAGCAGGATCAAAGAAAATAATATCCGAATTCAGCCACCAGAACCCATATCCACCGTAGGAAAAAATTCTATCATCATGTAAAAACTTGAGGCTATAAAAGTTATAACCCAAATCATCCTTTCTGTATGTATTTTGCCATCTACCATTCTTCCAAACAAACACATCAAAATGGCCGTCCGGAATCAGATGCCAGGAATTCTTATTATACAAGATATAACAATGTTGAAAATCGACCTGTGCGTTTCTTTTACCTGAGGCTACAATGAGTGCTTGATGATACATCGAATCCAGGGAGTGCTTCTCCAATAATGCATCCGGGTCACTTATGATAATTTGTGCCTGAGCCGGGCCTCCTGATATCCATAATAAAACAAGCAAAAATCTCCAATACACATTGTGATATATGACATTTGTAGGGATGAGTTTATTCTGAGAAGACAAATCCATATAGGAGAGGAAGTAAATATGTATTTTCACAATGTATATATTACTCTTTATTATTTTCGTACTACAAAAGCTAAGAATTAATCCGGTAAAAGAATTTCCTTTTATCATTTGGATCTTTAATTCTTGTAATCAAATCAGTACTGAACTTGACACGATAATATTCATTTATTTCATTGACAAGCTTGGATCTTTTGTAGCGTGCATTTTCCGGAGATAAGTACTCAGGAATATTCAATGCCTGATCCAGTTCATCAGAACTTAGGGTTTTGCCAATAATTGGGATCAATTGATCAACCAATTGATGCATATCCTCAGATGAAGGAGCTTTGATTTTTCTTCTAAAAAGAAAGATATACCCACCAATTCCAAGCAAAACCAATGCAGTTAGTATTAGTAAATAATTAATATCGGAATCTGTTTCACTCAATGCAGTGGCATTCACCGGGTACAATTGATGGTACCTCTCAATATCTGTATTGATTGCCTCAGTCATCTCAAATTCCAGCTTATTATTATAAATCGCAATAGAATCGCCTATGACTCGATAATAACCATCATCGGAACCATGCATAAAAATAAATGCCCCTCGGTCAAGGTAATGAATACTCTTATTTTTTTGTCAAGTAAAATTTGATTGAAATTAACTGCCAGCGTATAATTTTTGCTTTCAATCACATGTTGATTGGCAAAATATGGGATGCTGTCATTATAAGTAATGAATACTGAACTTGCCTTTTCGCTTTTAAAATCAAAAATAATTAGGGAATCTTGTCTCAGAACAAACAATTCATTGTATCCCGGAAGGCCCAAACCAAATGGAAGCTTAGTAGAAGTAGGAAGAATGTCCCATTCATTGACATGTAAATAAAACTTTAATATCTCACCATGTACTCTCCAGAAGCCATATCCTCCATATGAATACAGATTTCCACTGTTAATAAATTTCAGACTGGCAAAATTATATCCCCAAAATTTTGCCTTGTAAAGATTGACCCAGCTTTGTTTTTCCCAGATATAAACATCAAACATACCTTCCATACTCAGATACCAGCTATCTCCTATTGGAAATATATCTGCTCTTTCAATCTTCCTGAAATCGGTATTTTTTGATGCAATAATTTCTTTTGCACTCAAACACATCTTCCTGAATTCGGTGTCATATAACTGATTGTCCCAGTCTTTTATAACAACTCGTGCTTCAGTTGTAATACATGCAAAAATTAAAATTAACAAAAGGAATCTCGCAAATATCATGTCAATAAATCTGGGAATAATCAAAAATAAAAGAAATGATAAATAAGATGGCTTCAAATCAAGCAATATAGCCAATTGTAATATTTCTATTATTTATCAGGTCCAAAATACAAGAATAAAATAGAATGTCAGGGTGTGAATGAAATTTGCCATTTAGTCATAATGGTTTTCAAACCAAATTTCTAATCAGTTTAAATCAGTTTAGTGCGAATTGCCTTCATCATCGGGTTTACATTTGGTCCAGTTAGTCAGGATAAGACTTGCAATGTAAGTCAGTGTTTGGTTAATTCAAAAAAGATTTATGCACATAAAATGTTGGGAGCCTGCTGATATTGTAATAGAATATATAGCCCTCCTTCAACGGATACAATTCCCAGAAAAAACAGACACATTCGTTGGACAAATGATTGAAATTGTATCTTGGGCCTTCACTTGGTGCATGAGCTTGGGAAAAATACCAAACACCCATTAAAAAATACAGCATTTCGTCTATTGCAAGGAACTGAGAACATGGAGAATATCTCACAAAGCAAACGAAATGCAGCCAAAAAACTCCATGATATTTTTTCATTCAAATTTGTTTTTGGAATCATCTTGAAATGCCAGAAAACAATCATAAATTTTTAAGAGAAGTGCAGGAAGTTGTGTATCGGCTTCAGGAGAATGAAATACCTGTCGGATTTCGGATAAATGTAGCATGGAATAAATTGTATGCATTGCTTCTCCCTTGAGCAAATTAGGTAACGTATGACTCCCTGCATATCAACGAGCTTTATTATCTATTCTTGAAGCCATTCATGAATGTCAAAATGCAAAACCCTGATTTGGGAAAACTCTAATTTTCGGGAGCATCCCCGGACGAGGACGTGGGGGAAGCAGACCTAGAAAATTCTCATGGAAATGGAAAAACGGCTACGGAAATTGGAAGACTCAAATTTCTGCAAACAAGCTCTTACTCGATATTCAATCCAGGCTGAATTCTGAAGAAGCAAGAATTAATCCACTCAGCGGCAACCATCGGATCTGGACACTTCGCGAAATTGAAGCAGTACTTTTTATGCACGGATACTAATTTACAAAATTGGAAGCCATGATCACAGAAAAAACAACACCGGCAATAATAGGATTGATGCATGAATCAGCCTTATCTATGAATCTACCTATAGAGGAGTGCAGGGGGAATCGTTCAAAAAATTACATTAACTGGATCAGGACTTTGGACGAAACGCACAAAATAGAAACTCAAGAATCCTATAATTTTGACATTGTGCAAAAAGAATTTGCTTGTTCTGAAGCCGGAATATTACCCAAATTTGTTCTTGTCAGATGCCATTTGGGTCATCATGATGTTCATTTGTTAGACATTACAAACGGGAACTTTATTTCTCATATTAAAAAAGAAGATTTCCTTCCTGCTCCTCTTCAAAATGCCAGGATTCTTGCAAAAAATTACAATTATGCTTTTGTAGAGGTGTATGAGGATAAGATATTGCTGGTAAGGCTGTGAATGAATGGTGAATCGTGAATGGTCAATCGTGAATCGTGAATAGTGAATAGTGAATAGTGAATCGTGAATGGTGAATGGTGAATAGTAAATGTGAAATGTGAAATGTGAATAGTTAAGGTAAATGGCAAAATGTGAAATGTAAAATGTAAAATGCGAAAAGTGAAATGTGATACTGGATCAGGCATTTTCTTCCTGAAACAAGGCAGGAATAGTTCTTAAAATAATCTTGGCATCAAACCAAAGGGAGAAATTATCAAAATAATCATTGTCCAGTTTTCTGCGCTCCTCTTCTGACATTTGACCTTTTTTACCTCTTAACTCAACCTGCCAGAGACCAGTAATACCGGCCGGGGCAAGAAAACGCTTGGCTGCTTCATCAGATGTTAAAGCCTGAGCCTCATTTACCGGGAGCGGGCGATTACCTACAATTGACATATCTCCTTTCAATACATTCACCAATTGCGGCAATTCATCTATACTTGTGCGGCGTATGAATGCGCCAACTCTTGTAATGCGCGGATCGTTTTTGAGCTTGAAAAATGTAGGTCCGGCAATCATTTTTTTCTGCTGATGAAAGTTAAATTCGCACATTTTACTTCCATCTGAGAAAATCAGAAGCTCAGAACATGTGCTTCCGTCTAGCCTGCCTGCACATCTGGGACATGGCTTTTCGAAGTTAATTCCTGCCTGACCTGTTTCTGCTGCATACTGGTTCAGATGTTGTAATTCTTTCAATCTGGCATCCGCTCCGGTAAACATAGAGCGAAATTTATAAAAATCGAAAGTCTTCTGTCCAACTCTCTTTGAAGCATAGAAGACTTTGCCTTTTGACTCCATTCGAATGGCAGCTGCGATTATTAAAAACAATGGGGATAGTAAAATCAATGCGATACCCGAAGAAACAATATCAAATATTCGTTTGATTGCCAGTTGTAATACAGGCAATTCTCTCATACCTGCAACTACTTCAGATGAACGGTCAGCAGATGTTTTAGGAGCTCTAATCTCACCCCTTAAATGCTCAGCTTTGTAATCAATCAAATATTGCAATCTCTCAAAAAGGCTTTGGGAATCAATTGGCAGAATCATATAATCATCGACCCCTGCAGTAATAGCCTTTCTTCTGAGTAAAAAATCCCGCTCGAAGTGCATTAAAATAAATGGTACATGAGATCTGACCTTATTCTCCGTCAGAAACCTAATAAAATTAAGGCCGGTCACTCCCGGGATATCGTGTTCGCAAAAGATGCAATTTATTTCTATCTCTGAATTTAGAATCTGGTCAGCTTTAAATCCATTTTCTACATGAATTACTTCCGCCCATCCGGGGAAATGTCCAAAAAAACTTATTATATCCGGATCATTCCCGATAAACAACAGTTTTATTTTGTGGGTATTTGAGTTCATGATTTCAAATTAATACGAATTTAAAACCAGGCGAACCAATACCATTAATTCCTGTGGATTGAAAGGCTTAGTTATAAAATTCCTAACACCCAATTCATAAAATTTGATTCTGGTCTTACTTTCTTCATCGCCTGAAAGCATAAGCAGCGGAATATATTTGAACAACTCCCCTACTCTGACATTTCTCACAAATGTCTCCCCATTCATAGGTTCCATATTGACATCACAGATAATCAAGTCAGGGATATTTCCCTGATGTATCCAATCCAATGCAGCTTTACCGTCACCTTTTGTAGTAACATCATAATCGTCTTTAAGGAAGTTTTCCATCAATTTTTGAAGCGAAAGTTCGTCATCGATGACTAGAATGGATGATCTGCGTGGCATAGTAAAAAGGTATAGGACAGTGAATGAAATTCAGATAAGTTTATCAAACAAACTGAATATTTTAAGAATTTTGAGGGATCAGTCTCTGGGACATTTCCTTCAACTGACCCATATGATTTCGCACTGATCCAAGGTCATAGGCTTTGGATAATTGTTCCATCTTTACAATTAGCTTGTACATATCCTGGATCATCAAATTACCGGAGGTACCTTTCAGCTTATGAATAGCTCTTTCCAGTTTGTAAAAATCATCTTCCTGAAGTGCCTCTTCTATTTCAGACAATAAGCCGGGAAGAGATTCAAAAAATAGGTCAAATATTTCCTTTACCTGATGTTCTTTCATCCCTGTCGAGGATACAAAATGGTCAATTACAGACCTCTGTGTCAATGAGCTCCCGGTATTCTGACCATTTGCTGCAGACGAATTGGACGGATCGCTGGTTTCCATTTGAGAAGACATTTTTGTGTGCTGATTTACCTTTTCCAACAGCATATTCAAGTCCAGAGGCTTGCTGATATAATCAGTCATACCTGCTGCAAGACATTTCTCTCTGTCTCCTGCCATCGCATATGCTGTCAATGCAATAATAGGAATATTTTTATTAATAGAGTCAGAAGCTCTCAGATTTCGGGAGGCTTCATAACCATCCATTACCGGCATCTGACAGTCCATCAGTATCAAATCAAACTTTTCTTCGAAGCTCATATTGATTCCCTCCAAACCATTAAAGGCCACTTTACAATCAGCGCCATAATTAGATAAAAAGGTATAGAGAAGTTTTGAATTGGCTTCATTATCCTCCACAATCAACATTTTTTTCTCGGCAAAAGATATACCCGTTTTTGAAGCAGGTTTCATTCTATCCTGAATTACTTTATTTTCATCAACGCTGTGCATAAGCATCTGACTGAGCCTTTGCAATAATTCATTCCTTTTTATAGGTTTAGTCAAAAACAACTCAAATCCAATTTCCTTCATGGATTTGCTATCATCCCGGTAAGCAAGTGAGGTCAGCATTACCAGCCTTATGTCTCTTGTATCTGCAATAGTTTTAAGTGTTCTGGCTAACTGTACACCATCCATTCCAGGCATTTGATGATCCAGAATAGCAACTGAAAATGGTCTTTCTCCTGCAGGCTTACTTAACAATAATTCTATGGCTGCTACCCCACTATCTGCCACACTTACTTCACAACCGGCTTCAGAAAGGTAATTGCTTACAATTCTTCTATTGGCAGGCAAGTCATCTACCAGGAGTATTTTTTGCCCCTTCAGTATATTTAAATCAATAATCTCAGATGGTGCTTCCATTGTCGAAACTTGCATAGGTATTCTTAAAGAAAAGGTTGAACCTTTCCCATGTTCAGATTGAACCAGAAGATCACCGCCCATCATTTCTGCTAGTTTCTTTGAAATGGAAAGTCCCAGTCCGGTGCCCCCATACTTCCTTGTCGTGGAATCATCAGCTTGCTTAAAAGGCTGAAATAATTCTGATGAAGTTTCAGATGTCATTCCTATTCCGGTGTCCTGGACATCAATTTGAAGATCAACTGATTTCTCAAAATTATGTATAAGCTTAGCTTCTACATGTATCTCACCCTTCTCTGTGAATTTGACAGCATTATTCAATAAATTGTTGAGAATTTGCCTCAAGCGGGACATATCTCCAATTACCATTTCGGGCACATCCTTTGTTATAAATGCGTTTAATTCTAATTTTTTCTCAAAGGCTTTAGGTGCCACAAGTGTGACAGAATCTTCGATTGCCTTTCTGAGATTAAAATCATTGTGCTCCAATGTCAGTTTATCTGCTTCAATTTTTGAAAAATCAAGAATATCATTGAGAAGATGTAACAACATTTGAGAAGCATTTTGGGCCTCACTGAGGTAATCCATTTGTTCCGGTTGTAACTGTGTCCGGGAAAGCAGATCGATGAAGCCAATGATTCCATTCATGGGAGTTCTGATCTCATGACTCATATTTGCTAAAAAGCGGCCCTTTGCGCCGGCTGCAGCTTCAGCTATTTCTTTAGCATCGATAATTTCTTTTTCAAAACGCTTTCTGATCCAGGCATTTGTAAATAATTCAGCCAGGATACGAAGCAAAGCCATTTCATCTTCAGACCACGTTCTGGTACCGGATGACACATCAAAACCTACAAAACCCAAACACTCCCGATCACGAATTAGTGGAAGAGCAATCAGAGACTGGACACCTTCCTTGTTTAACAATGCATTGATTCCAAATTTCCCCTTGTCCTCTTCACCTAATTGAATGGATATGTCTTTGCCATTTACATGTGCCAAAACCCAGTCGCGAATCAGCTCTGTGGACACTCCCTGCATTCTATGAATTCTTGAAAATAGGCCTTCTCTATGCCATTCATTTGTGTTGTTCATGACATTAGCATTCCAGTCATATTCGAAGAGGTATGCCCGGTCAACCTTGAGGAAAAACCCTATTTGTGCCAATGCAGCAGTAATTGCATTATTCAACTCCTTTATGGATGTATTTATAAAGTTTGTGGCAAGCGTTACCACAACTTTCTGAAATTCTGAACGATATTCCAATGCTTCCTCTGCTAGTTTTCGTTCTGTAATATCCCTTTCAATAACCATATAACCCTGAACACTGTCATCATCATCCAGCATTGGCCTGCACTCCATCTGAACAATGTACTTACGTCCATCCTTCTTATATTTAATAACCATTTCATTAAAACTTTGTCCCGCGGCTAAACCTGAGGTGATGCGTGCAACTATGCTACGATCCGTTTCCTGCCCTCCGGTTTTTGAAAACACGGGATTTCCTATGACCTCATCAGGCTGGTACCCGGACATTTTGGTATAACCTTCATTGACCCATTCAACAATTCCCTTTACGCTTACAATTATTACTGCATTGGAAGTCAACTGAGATACGAGTGCTAATTTCCTAATTTCTGCTCTGGCTGCGGCCTCCTTTAATTCTGCAGCTTTTTTGTCCGTAATGTTTCTGAAAATAAACCTGACTGCTGCAAGATTT
>JADJJU010000005.1 GCA_016706365.1 Saprospiraceae bacterium | reverse complement strand
ACCAAGACTTTAATCGTCTCTCTAAAACTCCCTGAATAAAGGGTAAAAAAGTATGCCCCTCCAAGCAGTTCACTTAAATAAATCTTCCCTTTCTCATCTCTTGAATTCCCTTGCAAAATAACTTTCCCCTGACTATCACTTAGCTGATACTTCAACGGAATATTCTTCTCATTTGTCCAGCTAATTGATCTGTCCGCGACTTTATATATTGGAATAATACCTTCATTTGCCAGATTGAAATCCTGTGTTGAAGTTGTCGCACTGAATAGCCACTGATACGCAGCAGTAAATGATCTTGCCCAGTATGATTCACTATGGGTTCCATTTGGATCTACCAAAGCAATAACTTGTGACTCAGGATAATCATTTTGTAGAAGAGAATCCTGCATCCGCTCCATATCTCTCACTTGTCCCTGCCCAGAGCCTTCCATGCCTCCGGCAATCATATAAATTTTAGTGTCATCCTGATATTCCCATTCCCCGGGTAATAAAAAAGAAGAGCTGGAAAACCAGAATGAATTTGAAAAGGCTCCAATTTTACCAAAAACATCCTGACGGGTAATTCCGCCGTAAAAACTGATCAAGCCTCCCATAGAACTTCCCATAATGCCTGTATTATCAGGATCAGTCAGTGTTCTGTAATTCTCATCAATATGGGGTTTAAGGGTCTCAATGATGAATTCCAGATACTCATCGCCCTGACCTCCTCCATGCTGAGGATGAACCCAGGGTGAATATTCATTTATTCTGTTGGTTCCTCCATTATCTATTCCCACCACTATACATACCGGATCACCAAGGAGAAATAGTGAATCTAAATGTTCGTCTACCTTCCATTCTCCCGCAAAACTGGTCCTTACATCAAACAAATTCTGTCCATCCTGCATATATAACACGGGATATCTGTTTTCTGTAGTATTATAATCCGGGGGCAGGTACAGCCATATTCTCCTGCTGCGATTGAGCTGTGGCATGAAAAACTGAGCGTCCAGGATGCTTACATTGGGTGATGCTGTTGATCCCTGTGATCCGCCAAGATCTTCCCAACCGGCGATTTGAATATCAATAATCGTATCCTGACCATTATAGCTAAATGTTCTGTTGGGCCTGAATCCTCCCTGAGCGTTGGCTTCTACTGAGCTCCAGGCTCCTCTTGTAAATTTAAATTCAAGAGCTCCCGGACTGGGATTGAGTTCAATGTAATAATTACCTGAACTGTCCTGTTGTAACAAGCCTTCAGCACTGCCGGGTTGCCAGTTGTTAAAATTTCCTGCTACATAAATGTCAGCTTCAGGAGGCGTATTTGCGGGAATAGATATAACCCGAAAAGTAAGCTGAGCAAAAGAAGAGATGCCGCTCAGGCAAAGTATTATTAATCCAAAGATGATTTTTCTCATTGGACAAAAATACAAATTCTAGCTTGATTTAGGAGAAGCGGGAGGGAATCCAAATCAAAGATGTATTTACCCATGAAATGGGTTCACCAATTGGTAGCCCCGGGCTCGTTCTTTTAAACGAGCCCGGGGTAATGTAATTATGTACACCTGGTCTGGCGGGATTTTTGTCTTTCAAAACAAAAATCATGACAAACCAGAAGATGATTCAGGATACTAGAATTCCCCATTACTCAGTTTCTACCGGACTTAATTCTGTGGGCTTCGTCCCCATTTTTTCAAGAATCAAACCCCACTTTTCAATGCCTTTAAGGGAATCACGACGTGTATATTGTTCGAAGGAAATTTTGTGCGTACCTGTTTGATTGAAGTACATATTTTCAGATAAAATCACCCGAACGGAACAATCTTCTCCACTGCAGCCCCCAATCCACTGTCCATTTGGCTCCTGCAATTCAACAGAATGTTGAATGATATTTGTCGTATCATTTGGAAACACAGAATGAATTCTCAGATAGATATTCTGAAACGGAAACTCAGTAGAATGATCAATATCCACTGCCATTCTATATAAAGCTGTGGTATCCTCAATTTCGAATTCAAATGCAGCTTGCTCATTATAGGCCCAACCGTACTCAGGTATGGCAAAGTCTTCATCCAAAATTATATCTGAATTGCAGGCACTCATTGAGAGAGACAGCACAGCAAAAAGAATCAAACTGGCGGAAATATTATATTTAATTGCTGTTATCATGAAAAGAAATCCTTCATCCTGTCAAAAAAGCCTCTCTCGCCTTTTGCCGGAGTGGGATTGAAATTGGGCATAGCTTTCATTTTCTCCAAAAGTACTTTTTCATCATCATTCAGTTTGCGCGGAGTCCAGATGCTTACGTGGACCAGAAGATCACCCTTGCCATAACTTTGCACATTAGGAAATCCTTTATCCTTTAATCTGAACATTTTTCCAGCCTGGGTTCCTGCCGGTATTTTGATTTTGACATTGCCTTCCAGCGTAGGAACTTCTACCGAAGTACCAAGGGAAGCATCTGCAAAATTTAAATACAGATTGTGAATCAGATTGGAGCCTTCCCTGATAAAATGGTCATTTGGTTCTTCTTCAATGCTGATGAGCAAATCCCCGTTTGGTCCTCCATTTGATCCAGCATTTCCTTTTCCTGTCAGAGATAATTGCATGCCTTCTGCAACTCCTGCCGGGATATCAATATCGATAGTCTCTTCTCCATAAACACGTCCTTCTCCTTTACAACTATTACACTTGTCTGTGATAGTTTGACCGGCACCATTACAGGTGGGACAAGTAGAATTGGTCTGCATTTGGCCCAGAAAAGTATTTTTGATTTGCCTGACAATACCGGAACCTCCACAGGTGCCGCAAGTGCGTACACTGCTTTTGTCCTTAGCGCCAGATCCATTACATGTCTGACAACCTACTTGTTTTCTAACCTTGATTTTTTTATTAGCCCCTTTCAGGATTTCTTCCATTGTCAGCTTGACGCGGATACGAAGATTGCTTCCTCTTTGCCCTCTTCCTCTGCCCTGAGACGAACGCCCTCCAAAAAATGACTCGAAAGGTGAATCACCTCCACCGAAGATATCTCCAAATGAACTGAAAATATCATCCATATTCATTCCTCCGCCGTGCCCTCCTCTTCCCATATTATTGGGATCAATACCCTGATGTCCGTAACGATCATATGCCGCCCGCTTATCTTTGTCGCTCAATATTTCATAAGCATATGCCGCTTCCTTAAATTTATCCTCCGCTTCTTTATTATCCGGGTTGCGGTCCGGGTGAAATTTGAGCGCAACCTGCCTGTATGCTTTCTTGATTGTTTGATCATCAGCATCCTTACTTACTCCAAGTATTTCGTATAAATCTCTTTTTGACATTGTCATTATTTTATAAATCTTTTTCTGGTAACAACAGTCGTGAATCGTGAATGGTCAATAGTGAATAGTCGTTCATTAAATCGATTCAACGATACCATCCAATGGGCATTTTCCCTTCAAACTGTCACCTTGCATGCAACGTGACTACAGCAATTGCCAAATGGGCTATTTCCTTTTATGACTCACCGATGCAGCTAATTTATGGCTGTTAAATCGGCTGCTATTGGCTGTTTCAAATCTGAAACCTGAAACCTGAAACCTGAAATCTGAAATTACTTCCCAACCACGACTTTCGCATACCGAATGATCTTCTCATTCAGAAAATACCCGGGTTCTACAGTATCAATCACTTTACCTACCATATCTTCAGACGGAGCAGGAATTTCAGTGATGGCTTCATGTAATTCAGGATCAAATACTTCACCATTCGATTCCATCTTTTGCAAGCCTTTCTGCTTCAAAAAGGATTGTAGCTTATGGTATAGCAATTGAATACCTTCAGAAAATGTTTCTTTGGAATCTGGTTTCTCTGCAATTTGCTTCGCCCTGTCAAAATCGTCCATTACAGGCAACAATGATGACAAAATTTCCTGTCCTGCGACCTTACGCAATTCAAGGCTTTCCTTTGCCGTACGCTTTCTGTAGTTTTCGAAATCGGCATATAACCTCAGATATTTATCTTTCAATTCAGCTATTTCTGCTTTTGATTTTTTCACTGGATCAGTATTTTCGTTTGTATCTCCCTCTTCAGCAGAGGCTTGCTGGGCTTCATTCTCCTCACTGTCAGCAGAAGTTTGTTCGATGTTGAAATCTTCATCAGAATTCTCCATGAAATCATTTGTTTGATCTTCAGCATCTGACAATCTTATCTCATCAATATTCGAATCTTTATGGTTCTCGCTCATGGTTACAATTTTTTCAGAATAGGAAATGACAATTATTTTGCCAAAAAATAAATCAGGACAAATTGTCAGTCATATTTTAGCCGCTTATTTAGAATATTGCGGATTTCCATGTCACTTGAATTGACGCCTATCACGATTCCTCTGGGATCTACCAGGAACGTTGCAGGGATATTACGCACTCCATATGCTTTGGCCCATTCCGAATCAAATCTGTTCATGGTACTAATATGGTGGGCCCAGAATAATCTATCGGATTCAATGGCTTGAATCCATGCCGCTGAATCCGTTTCAATTCCAATGGAAAAAACATGAAAATGGCGGCCATCTATGAATTGCTTGTCATGATATTCTTCATACAGGGATCTAATGTCGGCGTTTGCTTTTCTGCAGGGACCGCACCAGCTTCCCCAAAAATCAATGAGAACATAACTTTCTCTTAGTGAAATCAGGTCCACTCCATTTCCCTGGTGGGACATTCCGTTTATGAGAGGTGCTTCATCGCCGTTTACAATGCCCGGCTTCTGGTAAAAATACCTTGCCAGCAAAACGATGCCCATGATACCGGCTACTGCAAAAATTGTTTTAATTGTTTTTTTCATCCTCCCAAATAAACTGCAGATGAGCGGTAATTAGTGTATCCGAAACTCATCCTGATAAATTGTCCCAGCCTCAGATTTATTCTGATTCAGAGCTCTAAAGTAACGTTTCTGATTACTAAATATCTTATTGCAGGTAGAAGTTCATCTACTATAGCCTTACATTTGGTTAAAAAAAGGTGAAAATTCATTCTGTCTTGATAAATGGTGTATTATCTGCATTGGAAGAAATCTTCATTACAGGTCGATATGCTGACAAAGTAATCGAATATGTTCTCAAGCAACATCCGAAGTGGGGATCCCGTGACAGGGGCTTTGTAGCCTCCTCCACGTACGATATCGTAAGGCACAAAAGATATCTGATGCATATTTCGGATTTGCAGAGACTTGAGACGGCTGAAGATCTCAGAAAATTACTGGATATTTATTTGCTCTGGAAAAATGGGGACAGACTTCCGGATCAGGCAGGCAAGAAAAACATTACTGCTGAGCCAAGCCTGGGTATTAAATATTCATTCCCCGATTGGTTTGTGGAGAACTTAAGTAAAGATTATGGTGCAGCGACTGAAAGTATCCTGCAGAGTCTGAACAGGGAAGCTGCTGTGATACTCAGAACAAATACACTGAAAACAAGCAGATCTCAACTGCAACATTCACTGCAGGAGGATGATATACAGACAAAGCCATTAAAGGTTGCAGAAGCTTTAGAGCTATCCGCCAGAAAAAATGTTTTTCAGGCAAAATCTTTCAAACTTGGCTGGTTTGAAGTGCAGGATACAGCATCTCAGGAAGTTGGTCATTTTTTACAATCTGAACCCGGAATGCAGGTAATCGATGCCTGCGCTGGAGCAGGAGGCAAAAGTCTGCATCTCTCTGCATTAAGCAAGGGAAAAGGCCGGATATTATCCATGGATGTGGAAGCACACAAATTGGAAATCCTTAAGAAACGAGCTCGAAGGGGGGGTGCGGAAATATTGAAACAAGAATTATAACTGATAATAAAGTCATTAAAAGACTGGCCTCTAAAGCAGACAGGGTCTTGTTGGATGTGCCATGCAGCGGATCAGGTGTGATTCGCCGCAATCCTGATTCTAAGTGGAAACTCAATCCTCAAATGATTGAAGAGCTGAAAATCAAACAGTATCAGATACTTTCTCAATATGCACAGATGGTGAAGCCGGGTGGTAAGCTCGTATATGCCACTTGTAGTATATTCAAACAGGAAAATGAGGCACAGGTGCAAAGATTTTTAGCGGAAAATAATTCTTTTGTATTAGAACTTGAACAAACTCTGCTGCCGGATGTCTATGGTTATGATGGATTCTATATGGCCCGAATGAAACGCAAAGATTCCTGGGACTGATTCATTAATTTTAGTACAAAATCCCCTCATCCTCAAAGCAAATAAGCCTTATTATATTTGTCTTTCAAAATTATTCGCATGATTATCGATCCTAAAAATATAGCAGTCAAAGATCTGCATCAATTCATAGTCGGAGCTGTAGCGCCCCGACCCATTGCTTTTGTGAGTACAGTGGATGAAAATGGCATACCCAATCTTGCTCCTTACAGTTTTTTCAATGCGTTCAGCTCCAATCCCCCCATTCTGATTTTTAGCTCCAACAGGAGAGTTGAAAATAATACAACCAAGGATACACTGCACAATGTTCAGGTTACCAGACAATGCGTAATTCAGGTGGTGACGCATGACATCGTGCGACAGATGGCTCTGAGCAGTGTTGATTATCCTGCCGGTGTGGACGAATTTAAGAAAGCCGGTTTTACTCCCATCCCCTCTATCCATGTGAAACCCTTTAGAGTAAAAGAATCACCAATACAGATGGAATGTGAAGTCCAGGACATTATTACTTTAGGCGATCATGGTGGTGCCGGACATCTGGTCATTTGCAAGGTGCTCTGTATACATGTGGATGAGAAAATATTGGACGATAATGAAAGAATCGACCCTGACAAACTGGATTTGATGGGGCGACTTGGCAGAGCCTACTATACCCGCGCTAGTGGGGCAGCCGTGGAAACTATCTACCAGCCTTTTAATGAAATCGGAATTGGCTTTGATCAATTGCCGGATGCTATTCGGAATAGTTCCATTCTCACCGGAAATGAAATTGCTGAATTTGCAGCCCTGACACATGCTCCGGAATTAAGGGAGGATGATCACAATGATATTAAAAACCTGAGCAGAGATGAGGTGCATTTGAAAGTCAGAGAATTACTATTAAAAAAAAATATTGTTGGTGCGTCTAAATTGGCATGGGCAGATGCAGAGAGGACATCTGTGTAGGGGCGAATCGCGATTCGCCCACTATCTGCACATACAGCCGCTTGGGTTTAGGAGTTGAGCAGTTTAATAGTTTAGTATTAGTCGAACAGACAGTTAATCAGCCGGTTTAGATAGCCAGTGAATCAGTGAATCGTAAAAAACCAGGTGGAACAAAATCAATTTTCACAATAAATCTCTCAAAACAAACTCAAATTTCAATTTTTCCTCCCCTCTCAATACCTTTAACCGAATCTTCTTCCCTACTTTGGCTGTTAATTTATTTGTGACCTTGTCAAATGAATAAATTCTGACCGGAATCCCACCAATAGACAGTATCCGGTCTTCGGGCAACAAACCAGCCTCAGCAGCAGGTGTACCTGATAGTACATCCAGAATAGAAATTTCATCCAAAAAAAGACCGGTATTGATCAGAATCAACCCACTTCTGTCATATTTGATACTTTTCTTGTAAAGCTTATTTGGTTTAAAGTACAAAATCTCTTTACGGTAATCCAGAATCAGGGTAAAGCGGCTAAGCAATACATTTCCAATGATTCCATCCCGGGTCTGATTGATCATAAAACTATCCGACTCTTCCAGTTTTTGATAATTTGCAAGTAAATCATTAAATGAATATGGCCCGAAGCCCATACTTTGAACTTTTCCAACATATCCTTTGAGATTTCCACCTAAGCCAATACCCAAATTTCCTGTCACAAATTTTTCGGGAATATTGATATTATTTTTTGCAGAGGAATAATACAGGACCGATAGTGATGCCCCTGTATCCACAAGCAGTCTGGCTACACTTTCTTTCTTGTCTGCCGTCACCAACTTAGAGTTTATATATGGCTTGCCCTTCTGAATATACAAAGGCATGCTTTCAAATCTTCTGCCCGGTCCTCTGTATTGAGGTATCGGATGTAAGGTCATTTTCAATTGTTGATAATTGAATTCAACAATAAAACTTTTTAACACATTCGAACCGAGAATCCCAAAAATATTGACTCCTACCAATTTATCCAATTCAATAAAATCTTCTTCTAAAATCAGTAAGTCCGTTCGGATTGAGACCTTATTTTCCAATTTCAATTCCATGTTTTGAGAAACAAATGCAAATATTTGAGTTGTTAAATCCGCCCCCATGATCCGAACCTTGCGATCGTATTGCATTCCTAAAAGGTCTGAGATCTCTTTCTTCAACATAATAGTGTGCTCAGCCCCTGTATCCACAATGAATTTCAAAGGCAGTCCCTGAACATTGACATTGATGACAATGAAATTGTTGTGATATTCAAACGGCACCACAACTTTTTCAATTCTTTCCTTGTATGTGAGTGCCTGCCCATACATATTGCATAGAGCGGCTACCTGGATAAAACATAAAATCAAGGATGTTTTAAACACTTTTTACAATTAAAAAATTGATAATTTCATAGATTTTACATGCATTTCAGGACTTGAAACAATTATCAATTATAAACCATTCAAATATCCTTTTGGTCCAAAGTTTTAAATTTACTTCTTCTCATGACGACAGAGGAGCGGTAATTAATTATCCCGACCAGAACAAAACCTGCAATCAAATGCCAAATAGCCCACCATGCAGTTACCAGAACCATACTACCCATACCATCATAGAAATTGTAAATAATGATGAGTCCCAGCCCGGAATTCTGAATACCGGTTTCGATACAGATAGAAATACTATCCTTTCTGTCCAATCTCACCGCTTTTGAGAAAAACCATCCTGCTGCAAAAGCAATTCCATTGTGAACTAAAACCAATAAAAAAACAAGCTTTACATAAATCAATAAATTATCTGCATTTGAAATTAAAGCTCCAACAATAATCCCGAAAAAAATGAGCATAGAAAGAACCTTAACAGTTTTTTTTATTTTCCGGGTCAATCCCGGAAGATAATAGGCAAAAAACAACCCTACAATCAAAGGAATCAAAACCAGCTGTACAAGTATCCAAATTAATTGGCCTGGATCAAGTTGGAATTGTTTTAGAATCTCATTTGTCGGCTCGTACTGATTACCCCAAAAAACCAGATTCAAAGGTGTAATTATAAAAGCCGTCACTGTAGTAATGGATGTAAGTGTCACTGATAATGCTACATTCCCTTTCGCGAGGTGAACCAAAAAGTTGGAAATATTACCTCCCGGACATGCAGCCACCAGCATCATTCCCAGAGCTATGCCCGGATGAGGCTTTATGACAAGAACTAATAAAAACGTTAAAAATGGAAGCAAGAGTAATTGTGAAGCCAATCCTGTCAAGATAGGCCTGGGGGTCTTAAACAGCGCCTTAAAATCTTCCAGTTTTATGTCCAGGGCGACACCAAACATTAAAAAACCGAGACATATGTTGATCCAAAATAATTGATCAACACTCACTATGATGTTCAAATTATCAATATCCACAACTTCATTCATAAGCGAAATATAGCTCAGAATTCAACATGATGATTACTTTCATTCGTTTTTGAACATGCCATTTTAGTTTTTAAGGCCTTTTAATTTTACCTCCCGATGAATCAAACGCCTGTAAAAAAAATTAACTTTAGGCAGCGAAGTGCTCCGGTCCATCGTTTCAATAGTGAAATTTAGAACCTACATATCATGAGATGAGTTTTGTAATCAGTGTGAATTTTAAAGAAGCAGATATTATCACCGCTTGTGTCAGGCAGGAACGCTGGGCGCAAAAGCGGCTGTATGAAGAGTACTATGGAGTGCTCATGGGTGTCTGCTTAAGGTACGCTGATGATCAAAATACTGCAATGGATATGTTGCATGATAGTTTTATGAAAATTTTCAGATCTATACAAGCGTATCAGGAAGGTACTTCACTCATTGCATGGATGAGAAGAATTGTAATCAATACCTGTATCGATCATTACCGCAAAAGCAAGAGACATCAGGTTGACCAATTGGACAATGCCCATAATATCAGTGAAACAAGTGCTGATATATTGAGTCAAATGAGAGAATCAGAATTACTTAAGGCAATACAACAATTGAGTCCGATGTATCGCACTATATTCAATTTATTTGTAATTGAAGGATATTCTCACCGGGAAATAGGTGAACAACTTGGAATTATGGAAAGCACTTCCAGATCAAATCTAGCAAAAGCAAGGCTAAAATTGCAGGAAATAATTCAAATGACGGAGCTCTGAACTTATGAGGAATAAAAAACCATATAATAGCCAGCTGAATTCTGATGAACATATCAGGGAAACGTTCCAGGATTACAGGGCGCCTTATGATTCGGATTCATGGGATCTGCTGTCTGAGAAATTAGATAAGGCCCTCCCATTTGTTTCATTAAATGATTCTGAAATAAAAGAAGATCTGGCCACCATATCAATGCCATATAATTCCGCTTCCTGGGATGTTTTGGAACAAAGACTAGATTTATTTGATACTCGCAGAAAATGGATATTTAGAGGCAAGATTGTTGAACTGACTATGTTTTTCTTCGTGTTCTTCTTCATGTCTGACTCATTTAACGAGCCATTTGAACTTTATCAGAAAGAAACTGAAATTGCATCAGATGATTCAAAAACTTCCAAACAATCTGATGCTGCTGAAAGCAAGCAGGATCAAAACGTGAATGAGGCGTCAATACTAAAATCTTCCAGTCAAAATACTGCCGATTATATACTGAAAAAAACATCTGAATTAAAAGTTCCGGGGCAATTGCCATTGGCCGGAAAAAATGATTCAGAATTAGTTCATGCAAACAATTCCAATTCAGCTTTATTAAGGACTCCGGAATTGATCAATCAAGAAAGTCTCCCGGTTTCGAAAATTGAGTCAGATTCAGACGGTACAACTCCATGGGTTGAAAATCAAAGCAAAGCATCCTCATCATCAGATTTACATGCAATTTATGGGGATAATAAGTTGAATAAGGAATAAAAAAATATTTCAAAATTACCATTGATAATCTCCCAAATAGATCAGAAGAAACTGGACCAATCTGAATTGATATTGCCGGTACTACATCCCGGAAATTTTAATGATAAAAAAATCAGCATCCTTGTTGGGGCAGTTATTGGATATGACAAAGATTTGATAAAATCTCCCTTTCCACATCAAAAATCAGAAGAGATGCTGGGACGAATTGAAGATAATTTCCGACTGGGACTAAATCTTTCAATGGAGATGAATGCAGTTGAAATAACCACAGGCGTTCATTATCTGATCAAAAATTATAAAAGTGTATATGCCGGTGAAAATCAGGTTCGAATTGCTAATATTCCATTAATGCTGAAACTCAAACTACCTTTTGCAGGATTTATGAGAGGATATGTCGCCGGGGGTGTTTCCGGAAATTATGTAATTCATGCAAATTATCAGGAACATGACTATTTCAGAGACAGACCACAATTGGATTATGTCGAAAACAACGCAAGAGCAGCGGGATACAGCCTTCTGTCCGGCAGCAATTACAAAAATGGAATATTCGAAGGAGAAACCATTCGCGGCAATCATTTCTACACAGCAAATATTGCTATTGGACTTGAAGCTCATCTCAATAAAACATACAGCATCTTTTTCGAGCAGGCATATAGTCATCATTTAAAAGGAAGTGCCATCGGTCCTGCATTTGATCACTTTTTCTCATCAACAACTTTAATGGGACTTCGGTACAGACTTCTCAAAAATTCAAACAGAGTTCTGCATACTCAGGCAGGTAATTCTTTCCGTTGATCCGGAACTTAGAAAAGTTTGGTCTATAAAAGTTCAGTGCATTGAAGATTCGTTTTACTTTTGAAAAAAAAGTATTCGCTTACTCTTTCTAATATTATCCCTGTTACAAATTTGCATTTTAGAATCAAGTGCAAAAGAATCAATGAAGTGCACGCATGAGCCTTCACATTTGTTTCATATTGGTACTTATCAGGGAAACTCACTTGATCTTCATGTTACAGAGCGTACTCCTTCCCGGATTATTTTTCCTTTCAGAAAAGTCAGAAACCTGATCCTCCTGGAAGGAGTGGCTGACCGGCTGGACGGATATTTTATTCTGGATACAGGAGCTCCTTATCTGGTTTTAAATAAAACCTACTTCAGAGACAGCAAAATCAAAGGAGAATGGATGGCAGGAGGAGTAGGAGGCACACAGTCATCGACATTTGCAACACAAATTTCAGAATTAACAGTTCAGGATCTATCGTGGACCGATGTTGATGCTGATGTGCTCTCTCTTAGTCATATTGAAAATAAGTTGGGAGCAAAAATTCTGGGTCTTTTGGGCAATGCGCTATTCAATCAATATGAAATGGAAATCAATCTGCAAGAGCAGGTGATGATCCTTCACACACTTGACAATAAAGGTAACAGAATCCATGAGCCTGAAAAATGTAATTACAGGAATTCAAAATGCAGAGGTAAATTGAATTCACAAAGTAATTTGATTCTCATGAATGCCAAAATTGCAGGAAAAAGATTGACTCTGTGTATGGACACGGGGGCTGAGATGTTGGTTTTGAATAAAGTTCTGAGAAAAAAAGTGCTCAATCAGGTCGACGTTGACAAACGCATGATGCTACATGGAACAGATGGGAACAGAATCGAGGTGCTGGGTGGAAATTTATATGAACTAAATCTTCCCGGAGCAGATTTATGTGATGTGCCTGCGATCATTGCTTCGCTGGATGACATGGGAAAAGCTTATAAGATTCATATTGATGGTATGATTGGGCATTCTTTGCTGGAAAAGGGAATTTTTAGCGTTAACTTTGTCAGGAAGGAATGGAGCTTCCGGCCTTATAATGAAGAAGAATGAAGTGGTATAGAATAATATATAGTCTTTTCACTCTGATAGCTGTGCAACTTTTCCCGGCTTATTCTTCCATGGCCCAAACTTCAAACTTCAGTATCAGAGATGGCAACATGGTCCTTACTATTCCCAAAGACTGGACTCAGGCGAGTTGCGACAGTACAATGAACTATCTGGATCTTGCCAAAATTAATGTAGACAGTCTGATAAAGAAAAATATGCTGGGGGAACTTGGTAAAGAGGGTTGGAAGATCCGCAAACACCCCAAAATAAAAGGGACAATAGAATTATATAAACCGGTTTCAGATCTCCACGGCAAATTTATAAAAAGCCTGGATACTGATTTAATGAGAAAAGTGCAGGCAAGCGCTCCGACCAAAGTAGATTTCGGGAGAAATAAAATTTCATTTACTCATATTCGCGAGGATAAGAATGGAATTACCACAATTGAATTAAAAGGTCATATTGAGGCTAAAAAAGTCATGATCTCAGGTAATTTTAATCAATGGAGTGTGATGCTGAATCCCATGCAGAAGACTACAAATGGCTGGCAGGTGAAATTACCCCTGGCTCATGGTAAAACATTGTACAAATTCATCATTGATGGAAAATGGATCCACGATGAAATGAATCCCCAAATAGAGCCCAATGGTACTAATGGATTAAATTCAGTCTATTTCAGAACAAATTATACTTTCGTACTGGAAGGGTTTGAATCTGCTAAAACAATTAATCTTGCAGGCAACTTCAACGACTGGAATCAAACGGAAATTAATATGCTCAGAAAGGAAGATGGCTGGTATCTTCCGGTTTTTCTAAATGAAGGCACCCATTATTACAAGTTCATTGTAGATGGAAAATGGATATTAGACCCAAAAAATGAGAATTCCCGCCAGGATGGATTTGGAAATACCAATTCCTTTATCACACTTGGCATCAAAACGAAATTCAGCCTTCAGGGTTATCCCGATGCCAGCAAAATTACAGTGTGCGGAAGCTTCAATAATTGGAATCCTGATGAAATTTCTTTGAGGAAAATAAATGGAATTTGGAGTGCTTCTCACCCATTACCGAGAGGTAACCATGAATACAAGTTTGTAGTAGATGGGAAGTGGATCCCGGACCCTCATAACTCTATTTACCATGTTACTGCAGGTGAGAAAAATTCTGTGATATCAGTTGAGCCCAATCATTGTTTTATTCTATCCGGATTCCCCAAGGCTTCGCGGGTGATTCTGGCAGGCACTTTCAATGACTGGAATCCTGATGGATATACTATGCAAAGAAATGGGGATAAATGGGAGTTGAGCCTGTATCTGCCACCCGGCAAACATTTATATAAGTTCATTGTCGATGGTCAATGGATGATAGATCCGGGTAATCCATATTGGGAGCAAAATGAACATAATACCGGGAACTCAATTTTGTGGATGGATTCGGAAATCACAATGAATAAATGACCTTTTTTTGATATTATAGATTATTTCACCTATAAGCTATTGTCACGCAATAGTTTATAGTTCAGAATGATTTAATTGCAGCAGCCACATACTTAATTTCTTATTGCGAGAACAACAATCTCAAAAATATAATTTGGCATTTTCAATATTTTAACAAGTTTTTCTTACTTCATATGAAGTAGTTATTTACATTTGTCCTTCTTTTTTCATCACACAAACCTATCTGATTTCCATGAAGAAAATTTTACTATTTGCAATTGCATTATTTCTTTGTTTACCCTTGTGGTCACAGTTTCAAAGAAAATCCCTTGTTGAGGAATTCACTAATGCATCATGTCCTCCATGTGCATCACAAAATCCTGCTTTTAATACATTGCTAAAAGCTAATCTGTCCAGAGTTGTATCCATTAAATTCCAAACGAATTTTCCCGGATACGATCCGATGAATGAGCAGAATCCTGGTGAAGTGGAAGCAAGATGGAATTATTATGCTCAGGGAGGTGTACCAGTAGCTGCTTTGGATGGTACCGTACCAACCTCCTCATACGGTGGGGGTGGATTGGGAACCTGGACTGCAGATTATGCAGGAGGACCTTATGGTTTCAACAATAATGTCTTCAATTATTCTGTAGGAATTACTACTCCAATTGAATTATTGATAAACCATTCTTTTGATACAAATCTGCGCACAGTTAGTATTGATGCAAAAATCGTCAACCATGGTGATACTGAAATTGCTCCAGCAAACCTTCGTTTGCATATTGCATTAGTTGAACATGAGATCAATTTCCCTGCAGCTCCAGGAACGAACGGTGAGAAAGCTTTTGAAGGGGTAATGAGAAAAATGTTTCCTGATCACAATGGAACATCACTTACCGAAGCATTAGCACCCGGTGATACTATGACTATTGCATTTGATGCACCAATACCTGCTTATATCTACGACTACAGAGAACTTGCAGTTGTAACCTATTTGCAGAACCACGCAACTAAAGCTATTTTCCAGTCAGAAATTTCAGACCCAATTGCTCTGGATGGTATAGCAGATGCGTCTCTTAAAAGCTCTTTTGGCCTTCCACCTACTTTTTGCGATAATGTGTTGAGCGCATCTTTTGAAGTAGAAAACACTTCAACTGAAACAGAAATCACTTCTCTTGAGTTGGAAATGAACGTAAATGGAGTTATCACTACTCTTCCTTGGGAAGGAACACTAGTTGAAGGCGAACCTTTAATAATAGATGCTGCGGACCAATATTTGGAGCCAGGTGCTAACCAAATTTCTGCCAGAATATTATCTGTTAATGGTCTTCCTGATATCGTTAAGTTTAATTCAATCGTTAATCCTGTTACTGTTCCTACGGTACCTGTTGGTCCGGTCGGAGACAGTATGGAAGAAGATTTTGAAGACGTTGCAAACTATGGTTCTCCGGAAAATACTATACTACTTAGAAATGCTGCAGTCGATTTAGCAGTTGTTGACCGTTCAGAATTCAGCACAGCTACATGGCCAATTGGCGCATTTGAACAATCTGAAAAGGCAATTTTATATAATTTTTATAGTCTCCTTGCGAATCAGAAAGTAACGATGTTAACTTATAAAGCTGATTTAACAGGTAAGGATTCTGTTGCGCTTACTTTTGATCATGCATATGTTTCATATCAATCTGAGTCAGATAGATTACAGATTGAAGTATCTACAAATTGTGGAGATACATGGACTTCGGTTTTCAACAAAGCAGGCACGACTTTAAGTACGGGTGCTGCTCAAACAGCTTTCTTTGTACCCAGAACTGCGAGATGGAGAAATAATACTGTAGATCTTTCTAATTACAATGGTGCAGAAGAGCTTATGGTGCGTTTTGTTGGTACTTCAGCTTATGGAAATAACTTGTGGTTGGATAACATCAACCTTAGTGGTGTATCAGGTACTAGTTCTGAGGAAAAATTCCTGGATGAAAACGCATTAAGTGTTGCTCCAAATCCGGTAAGACAAGACTTGAATTTAATCCTTTCTCTGGACGAAGCATCTGATTGTCAAATCGTTCTGCAAGACCTTACAGGAAAGAACACTGAAATTCTTGAAAGAAATCTTAAGCTTGGACAAGGTACTCACAACATCCAGTATAATGTGCAAAAACCTGCAGGATTATACCTACTTACATTGAAGACTCAGAAGGGTCAAATCACTCAAAAAGTGACGATAGTCGAATAATAACAAACTTTAACATAATTTTAGAAGGCTATTCAATGAATAGCCTTCTTTTTGTGCAAAAAATCTCATCTTTGTCGTATAAAAAAAATCGAACTTATTTGACAGATATTTTACCCCTGTGACCATGAAGCAATTTCTTACAATCCTAGGTTTATTCTTGCATTTGGCTGTTTTTAGCCAAATAACCCTCTCAACAAATCCTTCTATAAAAACTGTTGATCTTGCAGAGTTTTTTAATAAAGCTGTGACAACTGTAAAAAATAACAGTAGCGCAAAAGCTACTTATATATGGACGGTAACACCTGTAACTTCTCCAAGCCCCTGGATTTTTCAAGTGTGTGATATCAATCTTTGCTATCTCCCAACTACATTATCTCAGGAATTTGATCTGGAAGCAGGACAAGAAGGTGATTTTTATATTCAGGTTTCACATAATAACTTCAGAGGTGACGGGGAGTACAAGGTTAAGTTTACCAATAAGAATAATGCTTCTGATACCATAACAGGTACTTTCATTTTTACCAGCTCAACTTCTACCCGTGATGTTTCATTTGGAGAAAACATTAAAATTCAACCGAACCCGGCCAATAACTATTTCCAGATCTCAGATACCAAACAAATAGGAAAAGTTCAGGTACTAAATCTGGTTGGAGGGATTGTTAAAACCTACTACGCTCAAAACACGGATCAGTTTGATATCTCTGATCTTCCAAGTGGTATGTACATGGTCAAAATGATTCACAAAAACAGCAATAAAGTCAAAACACTGCGCCTTCGTAAAAGCTGATTTTTGATTCTTCCATTTTACTTATTGATTACTCTTTGATCCTGAAAATTTGCGAAAACATTCAGCACCTGCAACACCCGCCAATCAGGCCGGCTTCGACTGCAAGTGAGTGCAGCTATTTCCTGGAATATATTCAAAGTAATGTGATGTCTTTCTGCGGCTAAGCCTTGAAAGGTGATGGAGTGATTCGCTGCGCTCACCCGCCACAGGTGTTTTTTCAGAGAGCAAACTCTGAAAAAGTGATGTCTTGCGATTATTTTCGGCTACGCCTCAATAATCACAAGGTGATGTGCTTCGCGAGATTTTAAAGATAGAAACTGTTCCGGCAGTTCACCAACGGCTGCTTGGCTGTTCTCCTTTCCCTTCAAAAGGTAAAGGGCAGGGATAGGGTTCACACTCAAAACGCACAACTCACACTCAGGCTGTTTGGCTGTGCAGTCTGTTTCATTCGAGATTGGAGTAGCCTCGTAGCTAGAAGCTACTTCTTCCCGTCTGTTTTCTCGAAGCTCGCAGCTTGTGGCTTTTAGCTTCTTCCCTACTTCTACCTCCCCATATGCACCAGCAATACAGAAATATCCGATGGATTGACCCCGCTTATCCTGCTGGCTTGTCCAATTGTCTGTGGTTTTACAGTGGAGAGTTTTTGTCTTGCTTCATGAGATAAAGCATTCAATATTTTATAATCAAAATCTGGTTTGATCCGGATACTTTCAAGACGCTCCATTTTGTCGACCATTTCCTTTTCTTTCAGGATATAGCCTTCATATTTCATATGAATTTCAGAAGAAACCAGTTGTTCTTCATCGTATGGAGCAAGAAGATTGTCCAACCATTATAAACTATTTTTTAAATTACCTTTAATGATTTACCATTTTCTTTAAGGAATTTAATCCTTAATGCAGCGTATGCAATAGCCGCTGTTAATAAAACTATTACCCAGTCCAATAGCTATACGTGGACTGCCGCCAGCTAAACTAAAAAACTTAAGTTCGGTATTACCAGGCTCTACACAAAAAAAAGAACCAAAGTATGTGTGTTCAACAAAAACGCCTGAATGATGCCGATTTCCCCCAGGATGACCTGTCCAGCCTGATTCATTGGTGGCATCAGGGTTAGAAAACCAAAGTCCATTTCCATCCTGAACATTACCAATACTTTTCATTTTTGATCCTGCAACCCCTTCTCCTAAAAAAAATTCAAGAATATCACATTCTGCTAAAGTTGGTACATGCCACCCCACAGGACAAACATTTTTATTTTCAGAAATTACATATCCATTGTAATACTTACCGTATATGGTATCGAATGCAATATCATTCATATAGTTTGACCAGGCAGGGTTTGTTGTTGATTTCCAATCTGTATTCGATATTATGTTTAAAATTTCTTCACCATTGTTAAAGTGGGTAGTGCGCAAATTTTCAGCCATCCAGATTTGATTACCTATTTTTACAATGCGATAATTGTTCCCATCAATATCTGTTACACTGGTCGAATCCGCATTAGGGCATAATCGAATCGAACCAACATTCAATGAATCACCGGTCAAGTCAAAACTTTGATTGTTGCTTGTTGTCCAAATAGGTAAGGAAAATGGTCTTATATTAACAGAGGTTCCGCAATCCATAAATGAGAATCGCCCTTTATCCAACATATATAAAATGCCATTTGCAAGAATATACCCATTTGATAAGGGAGTATCGTTGCAATCTGCAACAGTTCCTGTAATAATAGTTGCCCCCTCAGGCTTATCAATTTCTATTTCAATTTTCGCAGTATTCATTGCAGAAGTAAAGGGCCCAACTTGGACATTATATATTTCCGTAAGTCCTGCACTGCCACAATTTGCCTGTACAATAAGTTGTAATTTTTCATTTAAAGGGATAATGTCATTATAGTTACCATTTGTATTTGTGTATCCAGATATTTGTACGCCTGATGCACTTTTAAAAATAACTTTTGCACTCTGGGCTGGATAATTCGTGTTATTTCGGTCGTGCAAATTTGAATTTGTAAATAATTCAGGGGCTCCTAAGTTTATAATTACCTCAACTTGAATTGGCTCCCAAGGTATATCTAAATTAAAGAACTCAGAAGACTCAAAAACTTCAGCTACATAATTTCCATTTTTGAGTTCAGCTGAACCTTCGGGCATCCAAATACCTATGTCTTTATCAAATGTCCAAAGTGGGATTTGGCTTGGTGCTATACTTTGTAGGTTAGTTGGTATAGGAAATGTAATCTCGACGGCTTGATCCCCCCCCAATTCTATTATTTCTCCTGCATCATCAGTTAAATTAAACGTAACCATTCCATACGAGGTTAATCCACGAATATTATTATTTTCAGATGAAATTAATCCACCCGGCATTTCTATGAGAAATGTCTCTTCAATTGGGCTGTAATAGTGAATAGAAACGTTTACATCACCTTCATAGACCGAATTATTTCTTAAATATTTTCCGGCTGGAAAATTAATTTTAACACCTTGAGAAGATATCATGGATCCTTCTGCGGTTTTAAACTCACCTGATTTTTTCTCCTGAACCAATTGAATAATTACAAATTGGTTATTTTTAGAAGGAACAAAACTCCTGTATCCGTCGAAAAATCCCGCTTTTTTCACTTTAACAAAACCAAGTTTCTCTGAAACATCAGCATCTTCAATGGTAAATACCCCAAAAATATCAGTCGTTACAGCATTACTCCCTGATGAAACAGTAGCTCCTGAAATAGGAGAACCAGCATTATTTAACACTTGTCCAGTGATAGTGATTATTTCAGCCTTCCCAAAAAGATTTGAATCAATATTTGTATCAATTACCTTGTCTTTTGGCAACTACTTAAAATAGTTATTAATAAAAATATTAATATGACGGGAGCAACATTTCTGAAGGTCATATAAATCTATTTTGACTTTTATAGGTTGTATTTTATTTCTATTCCAAAAACCAAATTCATTTTAAGAGGAATAAAGTGCGCAAAAATTAGTAAATTAAATTTATCAATTAGCCATAGCCAAATTCAAAAATATTGATATGACAAATATACACCCTCAATTTGATATGATCATGGAATTGCGGAATTCTTAAATGATATCAAGTTTATCATGGGTTCAGGCTAGAATTACAGAAAGGTTGGATATTATGGTTGCGGCTTGAAATTATTGTCTATTATAATGATGTGCAAAACTACTATGTTTGGGATGCAAAATTGAATTTGGATTTTAATCTTGAAAGAAAGCCATCTGAGTGCAGATATCCTTGATCCATATTTCAGCCATTAGAAGCAAATCATTTAATGCTTTTCCAGAAAGAGCAGACCAATCGTAAAGTAATATGAACCTTTTGTTTTGATGATACCACTCCACCTGAACTGCCATAACTTCTGATGCGGTCTTGACAACTCTGATTTTCATCGTATAACACTTTTAGTGCGGCAAAAATAGTATTTTAAAATATTAATTATCTGAAAAACAACGCATTATGGCCGAACTAATTTGGATAGGACAAGTCGGGAAAGTTAGCGAAGTAACGTACGTTATCTACTCAAATCCCCCCTGCGCAGCCCATCTCAACCCTGTTGTTCATTAGTAGCCAGAGCTATGAGCCAAACACCAATAGCTGGCTATTATCTCCCCATATGTACCAGTAAAACAGAAATATCAGAGGGATTGACCCCGCTTATCCTGCTGGCTTGTCCAATTGTCTGTGGTTTTACCGTGGAGAGTTTTGTCTTGCTTCATGAGATAAAGCATTCAATATTTTATAATCAAAATCTGGTTTGATTCTAATACTTTCCAATCGCTCCATCTTGTCCACCATTTCTTTTTCTTTAAGAATATACCCTTCGTACTTCATATGAATTTCAGAAGAAACCAGTTGCTCTTCATCATATGGACTTAATAATACATCCAACCAGGATACGTACTTGCGCATCGCAGGAATATCCACCCCCGGTCTTAGTAAGATTGTATACAATTTCATCTTCTGACGAATAGGAGCAGAATCTACAGACTCCAGATATGGATTTATCTCCTCAGGAGCGATACTTTCGTCTCTGAAGACTTTACTGATAGCAGAAATTGCTTCATTCTTATCCTTCACTCTTTCCATTCTGGATTCGAGATGATGCATTCCCAGATCCTTTGCCAGTGGTGTTAGCCTGAGATCAGCATTATCCTGTCTCAATAAAATTCTGAATTCTGCACGGGAGGTAAACATACGATAAGGCTCATCAGTGCCCTTGTTGACAAGATCATCAATCAAAACTCCGATATATGCATCCGAACGCTTTAGAATGAAAGGCTCCAAATCATGAATATATTGATGTGCATTAATACCGGCCATCAAGCCTTGGGAAGCTGCTTCTTCATATCCAGTTGTTCCATTGATCTGACCCGCAAAAAAGAGACCGTGAATCAACTGTGTCTCCAGATTCAATCTCAACTGAGTAGGCGGAAAGAAATCATATTCTATGGCATATCCCGGCCTGAACATTTTGACATTTTCAAAACCAGCCACTTTACGAAGTGCTTTATATTGTACATCCTCAGGAAGGGAAGAAGAAAAACCATTCACATAAATTTCGCAAGTATTCCATCCTTCCGGTTCCACAAAAAGCTGATGCCTGTCCTTGTCTGCGAAACGATCGATTTTGTCTTCTATGGAAGGACAATATCTGGGCCCAAGACCCCTTATCCTTCCACTGAACATAGGAGATCTGTCAAATCCAGTTCTTAATAAGTCGTGAACTTCAGGCGAAGTATAAGTTATGTGGCAAGGCAATTGCTTCTCCAATTTTGGTGTTTCCGTAAATGAAAACCTGGAAGGATTTTCATCGCCGGGCTGGACTTCCATCCTGCTGTAATCCAGACTTCGTCCATCGACTCTGGGAGGAGTTCCGGTCTTCATACGGCCTGCATGGAAACCAAGTTCGACAAGTTGTTCCGTAATTCCTGAAGAAGCCTTCTCTCCTGCTCTACCGCCACCCAACTGCTTTTCTCCGATATGGATGATGCCATTCAGGAATGTGCCATTAGTGAGAACAACAGATTTTGATGTAATTTCAAGGCCCATGGATGTCACTACACCTTTAACCTGATCGCCTTTGACAATGAGACTTTTGACCATATCCTGCCAGAAATCTATCAAGGGATTTGCTTCCAGCATTTCACGCCATTTTGCAGCAAAAAGCATGCGGTCGCTTTGAGCCCGGGGGCTCCACATAGCAGGACCTTTGGACAAGTTGAGCATTCTGAATTGTAGCATGGTATGATCCGTAACGATTCCACTATAGCCACCCAGTGCATCTATCTCACGCACGATCTGGCCTTTTGCTACTCCACCCATTGCAGGATTGCAGCTCATCTGAGCAATCGTCTGCATATTCATCGTCACGAGCAGAACTCTGGACCCCATATTAGCAGCAGCCACAGCTGCTTCGCATCCTGCATGTCCGGCTCCTACCACAATCACATCATACTCTGGAAACATCATCAATCCTTGTTTAAGGGTGCAAAGATACAAAGGTAAATACAAGGAGGGAACACTAATTCAAGATACTGAATGCTTCTACCTCAATTTTGAATACATTTATCTCTTTGAAATTAAGAAGCAATTGAGATAAATTATATCTGATTCATGAAGAGCAGTTTAGCCGGCATCACATATTCTCTTCTGAACGAAGAGAAGTCGGGAATTGAATTGTTGAATCTTTGCAGGGATTTACATTCCCTTTTTTTAGAAGTATCAGGATTTGATCCTGAAATAAAAGAGAGCACAGCTAATATAAAACTAAATAGAGGAACTGCTATTGGAAGCACATGGGCGGCAATGTGTATTCTTGACTTTAACAGGACTCAAAAATTCCTAAAAGCTATAAATAATGCTATTAAAGATAAGATAGATATTCAGCAGAATTCTTCTGTTCAGATATTGTATGCCGGATGCGGACCTTTTGCAACGCTCATAACACCTTTGTTGACCTTGTTTAGAGAGGATCAAATTAAATGTACATTCATAGATATCAATCCGGTAAGTATTGAATCACTGCGCAATACACTAAAGGCATTTGACCTGGAATCTTACATTCAGAAGATTGAACTTTGCGATATTTTGGAGTATCAAATGAATCCATTAAACTCACCGGATATTGTAATTTGTGAAACGCTTCAGGCTGGATTAAGGAAGGAACCACAAGTTGCCATTTATCTTCACCTTGGCTCACAAGTGAAAGAAAGTACCACTTTCATACCTGAAAAAATTGAAGTACATGCAG
Source organism: Saprospiraceae bacterium (assembly GCA_016706365.1). Classification (GTDB taxonomy): domain Bacteria; phylum Bacteroidota; class Bacteroidia; order Chitinophagales; family Saprospiraceae; genus SLDF01. The sequence continues at coordinate 392,434 of JADJJU010000005.1, read as the reverse complement.
GATTGCTGGATTCAAATTTAGATTATAAAAGAATGATGGGAGAGTTGAAAGATCATGAATCATGCATTCAAATTCTTACTCCATTATTAGCACTTGAAAAAAGCATTTATCAATCAATTGATAAACATCATCATGATTCCTACATACATTTTGAAACAAAAATCTTTATTCCGCAGGAACTTCATGGGTTCGATCGTATCTGTCTTTTGACTAAAATCAAATTGTATCAGGATATTGAATTGACATATTGGGAAAGTCCGCTTACAATTCCCGTACAACTCATTAGTTTAGGTCCAGAGCAAGCTGGACAAGTTTTAAAGGTTCACTTTGAATTAAGTTCTGAACCTGAATTCAATCTGAAGTTTTTATAATTAATTGCTGAGTTGTCGATTTGAATTTTTAGTCCGGCTAATTTATTAGCCCAGTTGTGAAGCTTCGAGCTAAGGGAGGAATTTAGCAAAACAAAAACAATAGATCTTTCTTGTTTGATGCAACTTGGCTGCCAATAAATTGGCAGCACCAAAAACCAATACCATTCTGCTTCAATTTTTTGTAATATTGCAGGTATCAATCATCCTAATTCATGCCGGTATGAAGTCAATGTCTCACATTCTCCTTGTTATCAGTTTTCTATTCCTTCAATTTGCTGTAATTGCGCAAAAAAAGCAAGCAGCAAAAGTCACTACTCCTCCCCTTCCAGCTGCTACTTCAGCAGAAGCCCGAATGAAAGGATTTTCTGCAAAACAAAGTCTGAAAGATAATTCATTACTGAATGGAGTGCCATTTACCAATATTGGACCAACCATCATGAGCGGACGTGTTGTGGATATGGATGTGAATCCAAATGATCCTACAGAGTTTTATGTAGCATATGCCACCGGAGGCGTTTGGTTGACCAGAAGCAATGGCCAATCCTTCGAACCTGTTTTTGATTCTGTTTTGACTACCAATATTGGAGATATCGCAGTAGACTGGGGTCGTGGTGAGATTATCTGGGTCGGAACAGGTGAAAGTAATTCCAGCAGGAGTTCATATGCTGGTACCGGAATCTATAAGAGTGAGGACAAAGGCAAAACCTGGAGTCACAAAGGTCTGGCAGAAACACATCATATTGGCAAAATCATTTTGCATCCAAATAACCCTGATATTGTCTGGGTGGCGGCTGTGGGACATTTGTATACATTTAATCATGAACGAGGAGTATACAAAACTTCAGATGGTGGAAAAACCTGGAAACAAACATTGTTCATAAATCCCAAAACAGGTGCTATTGACATGGAGATTGATCCTAAAAATCCTGACATTCTCTATGCTTCTATGTGGGAAAGAGAACGCTATTCCTGGAATTTTGTAGAATCCGGTGGAGGTAGTGGAATTTACAAATCCAACAATGGAGGAGAAGCATGGGAATTGCTAAGCAGGCCGGGAAGTGGATTTCCGGTAGGAGAAAAAGTGGGAAGAATAGGATTGGCAATTTATCCTCAAAATCCAAACATCATCTATGCATTGCTGGATAACCAGGATTTCAGACCGAAGGACCCAAAAGAGGAGGATAAAAAAGGATTGACCAAAAATGACCTTAGAAATATGAGTAAAAAAGACTTCCTCCTTCTGGAAGCTAAAGTCATCGATACTTACCTTAAAGACAATAATTTTCCTGAAAAATACAATGCAAAGTCAATCATTCAGATGATCGAAAAAGATCAGATAATGCCTGTTGCGCTTGTCACTTATCTGGAGGATGCCAATCAACAATTATTTGATACTCCCATCATCGGAGCAGAATTGTACCGTTCGGATGATGCTGGCCGCACATGGAAAAAGACGCACACTGATCACCTGGATGGCATTTATTATACCTATGGGTATTACTTTGGTAAAATGACTGTGTCACCGGTGAATCCCGATAAAGTTTATTTGTATGGGGTTGATATGGTAAAGAGTGAGGACGGCGGAAAAATATTCAGCAGCATTCTGAAGGAAAATGTACACGTGGATTTCCATGGTCTTTGGATCAATCCAGCCAAACCCAATCATATTCTCTCAGCTAACGACGGTGGTTTGAATATGAGCTATGATGATGGCAAAACCTGGAATAAGCTAAACGCACCAGCTGTGTCTCAATTCTACTTTGTCAATGTAGACAATGCCCGGCCATACAATGTTTATGGAGGCATGCAGGATAATGGAGTATGGTATGGTCCAAGCAACTACACTTTCAGTAACCGTTGGCATGCAGACGGGGAATATCCATATAAAGAACTGGGAGGTGGAGATGGTATGCAAATTGCTATTGATACAACAAATAAATATGTCTATTACGGATATCAGTTTGGACATTATTTCCGTAAGCATATGCCAAGTGAAGAGGTAGAATACATCACTCCAAAACATGATCTGGGCGAAAGACCGTACAGATGGAACTGGCAGACTCCTGTTGTGATTTCCAAACATAATCCATCTATCATTTATATGGGCTCCAATCATTTCCACAGATCACTGGATTTTGGTAAGAGCTTCCCACTGAAATCAAAAGACCTGACCAGTGGAGGTAAAAAAGGAGATGTACCTTATGGAACATTGACAAGTATTGATGAATCGTCACTGCGCTTTGGATTATTGTATGCCGGTAGTGATGATGGATTGGTTCATGTGTCCAGGGATGCAGGTCAATCCTGGGAAAATATTAGCAAAGGGCTTCCTCCTTATTTATGGGTTTCCAGAGTTGTGGCTTCTTCGCATAAGGAAGGCAGGGTTTATGTTAGTCTCAATGGATATAGATTTGACCACTTTGATTCATACATTTATGTTAGCGATGATTATGGAAGTACCTTGACGAAAATTGGAACAAATCTACCTGCCGAACCTGTCAATGTAGTAGCAGAGGATCCAATCCAGGCCCATGTAATTTACGCAGGTACAGATCATGGAATGTATATTTCTATGGATGGTGGTAAAAACTTCTCAATTTTCCAGTCAGGTATACCACCGGTGGCTGTGCATGATGTGGCGATTCAGGCCAGAGATCAGGAAATCGTTATCGGTACACATGGAAGATCCATTTTCAAAGCCAGCCTGAAAGAGATTCAAGCTTTACCTAAAGATTCGTTGACTGCTCCATTATATGTTTTCGTGCCGGCTACACCTACCTATCAGCCTAATTGGGGAAGAAAAAGACAAGTCTGGAGTACAGCTCCCGAAGCAAAAATTAAGCTGCCTGTTTTCATGGCAAAACCGGAAATTTTGAGTGTACAAATAAAGGCAGGCGATCTCGTGCTTCAGACAATTCCGGCAAAATCTTACGCTGCCGGTTTCCAGTACATCGAATATGATCTGAGTATTGATTCAACTCAATTGTCAGCTTATGTGGAATGGCTGAAAAAAGAAAATCCGAAAGAAGCAGAGGAAATCATGATTAAAGCTGCAGACAATGGCAAAGTATATCTTCGTCCTGGCAAATATACAGTGCAGATACAGTCAGGATCAGGACTTACAAGAACCACTACTTTAGAAGTCAAGAAAGGAAGAATGGGATTCAGATGGGGAGTAAGGCCTTCGCAGAGGGAGGAGAGGAAGATTAAGGAGTTTCATTGGGATTAAGCTTAGTCTGTATTATTTACCTCAGTATTTAATATTGTAATTCGATATATGTTTGAGTTACCTTAGAACATTCACAATTACCCCCACTTCCCCGCCACCCTCAATCCAGCCTCCAAAACTCTGTTACTACACTTAAAAACTCTGGTATAAGGGGTCATCTTCCCTCCAAAACTTAAAAAGAGTGGTGCCACGCCGGGAAGCATGGATCCTTCAAAATCAAAAAACTTCACTTTGTCGGAATAATACCGGATTGCTTCCCAATACAATAATTGGACAGCCCCATGGGATCCCTGGCTGATGTCTGTTCCACTTACAAGAAGGTACGCAGTATTTGAATCGTGCACACAGATGATACCGGCTACGACTTTTCCTGCTTCATTTTTGGCGACCCAGGATTGTATGGAATTGTTTTGCTGACATACATTGTAAATTCTTTGAAGGTACTCAAGTTGAATAGGTGAGGTATTATTTTTTCGGTCATATGAAGCAAGTTGAACAATGTACAATGCTTCAATATCGTCTGACAATTCTATTTTTATTGATTGTTCTGATTTACGAATTTGCGTTCTGACATTGCCTTTGAATTGCTCAAATAATTTATCCGGATCATCCATTTGCAAACGAAATGTGTACTTAGTAGTCTGTTTGTATCCCTTCCAATGAAAAGGAAGCCAGTCACCAATCTCCGGATTCAGGTGAAATGCCTCAATATGTACAGGGGGAAGCGCCGATATAAGCTGCTCCAGTATTTCCCAATAAAGTGTCTTTGTTTTTATCTCAGTTCTTAAATCACTGGGGGGTAGTGCTAAGTAAGGTCCTGAAAATGGCGTCATCAGTGGTTGAATCCTGGTTTTTAATCCCCATTTACTCCCGACAGGAAGAGCTATAGCTGCCCGTACTTCATCCGTTGTATCATAGACTAATACCGATGTCCAGCCTTCAGTGCCACAAACTGTATCCATCCACCAGGATCTTTGAAAAACTGGTAATTCCGGGACTTGTGAGGACCATTCCCGATAAGCATTCTGACTATTTATTGTTTTATATTGATTCATCCGGCAGCTCAAAATTGCAAAAAACAATGCAGTATAAGCAGGTACTTATGGATTTAAGTTTCGGGCGGGGGAATACTATCATTTCCGTCTTAAGAATTCATATGATTTTCTGCTTCCCGAAGGTAATATTTGTAATCAGCCAAAACATAGCTTCGAAGCAAAAATATCCCTGCGAAACTGACAATCAAAGCTACCAGAATTTTCAAAGGTATAGAATCAGCCTGATCATAAGTAATGATGATCAAAGCAAATGCACCCATTATTACAGAGAGATATAACATCCAGAACGCAACTAAACGTTGACGCAGATACATGGCCCAGTAAGCAACCCCAATCGGTTTATCAATTGGAATTTTATTTTTTGTTCTGACCGCCATCACGATATAAATCAAAATGATCAATCCCATCATAAGCGTGAGTCCCAGTGAAATCCAGCCGCTCCTCTCAGAATAGACCACCTGATCTGCAAATGTGTCTATAACTAATCTCACGCCTGCAACCAGCAGAACGGGAGCAAATATTTTTTGAAGCCTTCTGGTTTCCTGTTCAAGTCTTTTTCCAATGGGAAAATCAATGACTTCCTTTCCTGATTTCTCAATAGCTTCTATGTATTTTTTATACCCTTCCTTATATCTTCCATCTGCCATGATGCTTTTCTTTTACTTTTGCCTTGATGCAAAAGTAACAAAAGATCAAGGCTGTTAAAAATTTCCTTGTTTTCTACGCTGCTCTCCACTTAGCGCATGCAAAGCCGCTCGCTTACAAAGCTAGCAACAACAGGAGGATTAAAATTTCAAAATAAATTTAGAAGATGGTCGGTGCGAATGAGTTTGCTCGACTTCTCTGCCTGCTTGCTTGTCGTCAAATTCAGATTAACAACTGTGTTGCGAACAGCTTGAAAACTACGGAAATTTCTAAAGGCCGGGTTTAACAGCCATACATCCGGCGAAGCAATAGATTCTCCAATTACATGTTAGTGCTTCGACTCACCTAAACTCCGAATGGAGTTTAATATGGATAACCCCGTGCAAGTGAAACGCAGCCCGGGGTCCAGATAACAACGCAGAACGAACTACGAAGGGGTTCAATATGACAAGGCTGAGAATAATGCAGAACAATTGAAGGCATTCAGAATCCAGCAAACTTGCGTACATTTAAATAACTCTATACTTGAATTTCGCCATATTTTATTTCAATAATGGCGCATCATTCGTAATTTATATTAATAATTTAACATCTTTTCAATATAATATATTAATCAATCACAGATATTTGCCCAAAATTTATTTAAAAAATCCAGAGTAACAAAATATAAAGTCTCATAAATAATTTACTATCAACAATTTATGCATATTCTTATTGTTAAAATTGGAACAAACAGAACTTTACCCACTCTTTACACGTTTATTCTTGTTTGTTCGAACATATTCAAAAGTTATGACAACAGGATTTTTAAGTATCGATGTGACCAAGAGCAAATTGCTTGAACCCATCATCGAAACGGTACAACCAACCCCTCAATTCCTTGAGAAAGACAGACAGGTGAGAGTAATTCTCCCTTATGACTATCATATATCCACAAGATTTTATCCGGTATTATATCTTCAGGACGCACAGAATCTATTTGATATCAATTCTCCGTTTGGCAATTGGGGAATTGATAAATCAATGGCATCGCTGGCAGAAACCAACCATCATGAAGTCATCATAGTGTGTATAGACCATGGTGGTAAAGAGAGAATTCATGAATTCTCCCCTTATCCCCGTCCTGCTCTTGAGAAAGCAGAAGGTATAGAGTATGCGTATTTCATTGTCCATGATGTAAAACCCCAAATTGACGCCCAATACAGAACCCTGAAAGGACGTGCCTTCACAGGAATTGGCGGAAGTTCATTAGGTGGACTGATTGCATTATATGCAGGAATGCAGCATACACATGTTTTCGGCAAATGGATGGTTTTTTCTCCTTCCTTGTGGGCAGCAGCACCAATGTTTAACGAAGCTTCCAGATTTCGGTTTATCCAAAACACTGACATCTTCTTTTATGCAGGAGGTAAAGAAAGTCACACTATGGAATCTCAATTGAACCGGTTTGTCAAGACTTTGCAAAATTCAAATCGCAAAAACGATAGTTTTAATTATCAGTTGCTAATTCATCCGGATGGTGGACATAGTGAAACAGAATGGGGTCGAGTATTTCCAAATGCGTTAAAATGGCTATATTTCGACGCAATTGAATAAATACAAGGATGAAATTCACGCTACAACCCGCGCCGACACAGGAGAAACACACGATTATACCCACTTTGAATGTTGGTGAAGGATCACTGGATATCAGATTTTCTGATAATATCTTATTGTCCATTGATGCTGACATTTTTAAAAGTGCAAAAGATGAGATTCATGTTGTACAAAATGAAGATCAAATCATTTGGCTGGTAGGGCTGGGGAATAATCCGGGCAACAGAGAAGCTTCAAATATCCTGCGCAAATTTGTACAAGGAAAAGCAAAGAAATTTCAGTCCGGATTCCAGGTGAATCTCAATCATTGCGGGGTTAAATCTTCAGAATCTTCCTTTATAAGCGCTATACTCCGCGGAGTTCATTGGGGCTTTTTTGAAACCAAACAATTATCACCGCTTTGGAGTGTAGATTACCTGCCAGATCTTGAGATTGGATGTCAACTGCAAGATATTGACCCCGGGAATTTTGAAGCAATTGCATTGGAGGCTCAACATGTCGTTGAGGCTCAAATGAAAGCCAGCCAGATTGTCAATGCCCCCGGCAACTTCAAATATCCTGAACTTTGGACCGATTTCTTCCAAAACTGGTTGAGACTGCCAGGTGTTGATCTTCATATATTGAACCCACATGAATTAGAAAAGCAGAAAATGGGCGCATTAATAGCAGTGGGCAGGGCTAGTCAATATCCGCCACATTGCATTGTAGCCACATATACTCCGGACCATTATAACAGGACTATTGGCTTAGTAGGCAAAGGAATTACTTTTGATACGGGAGGAATCTCGATTAAAAATTCTAACAATCTCCATTTCATGAAATGTGACATGGGGGGAGCGGCGGCCGTGGCAGGAGCTTTTGAGAGCATTGTACTTTCAGAACTGCCATTAAAAGTACATCTGGTCATTCCTATCGCAGAAAATGTCATCAATGGAGATGCATATAAACCTGGCGATGTAATTGGTTCACATTCAGGTAAATCAATTGAAATCATAGATACAGACGCCGAAGGCCGACTGGTTCTGGCAGATGGACTGAGTTACATGAATACTCAGTTTAATCCGGATTTTATGCTCGACCTGGCGACACTAACAGGAAGTGTAGTTACTACTCTTGGATATGAAGCGGCAGGATTTTTTACACAATCCGTTGAATTAGCCTCCTTACTCAATCAGGCAGCTGATTCCAGCGGAGAAAAGATCTGGCAACTCCCTCTTTGGGATGAGTACAAAGAAGATTTGCATTCAGATGTGGCAGATATTCGCAATTTCAGCGGAAAACCTATAGCAGGTGCTATCACAGCTGCTAAATTTCTCGAAGCCTTCACTAATGATCATCCCGGATGGGCACACCTCGATATTGCAGGTGTTGCATTCAAAGAATCAGAATTTGGTAAAATGAAAAATGCCACCGGATGGGGAGTGCATATTCTCTATGAATTTGCTAAGTTGGTGGCACGGGATTCAAAATAATTATTTCTTTCCATCTAACCTTTTGCAGCTAATTTCTGATGTAATTTAATTGTAAAGCACTAAGTTTCTTGCCGGAGTAGTTCCACGCACGTACCTTTATAGGAATTTAAATAACCTATTCCTGCTTTGGGAGCAAAAATATACTCATGAGATTTCTTATTTTTTGCCTGTTAACTATCCTACAACTCACTGTATATGCACAAGTTGTAGAGACAGTTCCCATTTTTCCCAATGAAAACAGCACTGTTACCATTATCTTTCATGCTGATCGTGGAAATAAAGCACTGGAAGATTGCAATTGTGTCGTGTACGCCCATGCGGGGGTCGTTACCTCAGCCAGTGCGACTAATACCAGCTGGAGACATGTTATAGGCAATTGGGCTACAGACGACAGCCGCGTAAAAATGACATCTCTCGGGGATAATAAATACTCTCTCACTTACAATATTCGCAGCTTTCATAATGTACCAGTCAATGAGACCGTACTGCGATTAGCATTTGTTTTCAGAAATGTGAGTGGAAATCTTGTAGGCAGATCAGAAAACGGCTCTGACATTTTCCTGGATTTATATGATGAAAATGCCGGATTACTTGCAGTCATGAATAGTCCATCTCAAAACGGATTTTTAGTTCAGGAAGGCATGCAGATTCCGGTGAGAGCATTTGCTTCCGCAGCAGCCAAACTAGAACTTTATCAGGATGACAATTTGATACTGAGCCTTATTGATGCGACAGAACTGGAGTACGACCTTGAATCCGGAGCAAGTGGCAATCACGAAATTCGATATACCGCGATACTGGGAACTGATACCATAACTGAAACTCGTCAATACGTGGTTCCCAGAGCATCTCAGATAGCAGAGGTTCCTGAAGGTACAAAACTTGGCATCAATCATATTTCAGATTCCCATCTGAGACTGATGCTGGAAGCTCCGGGTAAAGAACAAGTATTTGTGAAGGGTACTTTTTCAGACTGGAAACTTGATGCAGATTTTCAGATGAATATCAGTCCGGATGAAAGGTATTTCTGGATGGATTTTGAAAATTTGACACCCGGACAAGCTTATACATATCAGTATGTCGTCGATGGGACCTTGACAGTGGCTGATCCCCTAAGTGAAACCATTCTGGATCCTAATGCAGATAACTCTATTCCTGCCATTACATATCCTAATCGACCTCCCTATCCGCAAGGTGCCGGTGGAATAGTGACACTTGTAGTCCCCGGGGAAGAAAAATATGAATGGCAAACGAATGATTTTGAGAGGCCTAAGCAGGGTGAGTTAGTTATCTATGAGTTACTATTGAGGGACTTTATTGCCAGACATGATTACAAAACATTATTAGATACACTGGATTATCTGGAAAGATTAGGCGTGAATGCGATAGAATTAATGCCTGTGAATGAATTTGAAAATAATAATTCATGGGGCTATAATCCCTCATTCCATATGGCTTTGGATAAATATTACGGTACAAAAAATGACTTCAAAGCTTTCATAGATGAAGCCCATAAAAGAGGAATTGCAATTATCCTTGATGTGGTGTACAACCATGCATTTGGTCAAAGTCCGCTCTGTCAATTGTATTGGGATGCCGCCAATAATCGTCCTTCACCGGACAATCCCTGGGTCAATCCTGTAGAAAAACACCCTTTCAATGTGGGCTATGATATCAACCATGAAAGCCAGGCTACAAAAGATTGGCTTGACAGAGTAATGCTATACTGGATGGAGGAATTCAAAATCGATGGATTTAGATTTGATTTGTCCAAAGGTTTTACACAAACCCAATACAACAATGCAGATGCATGGTCCAAATATGATGCGGGTAGAATTGCATTATTGAAAAGAATATATAATGTTATTAAAGAAGTATCCCCTGATTTTTATGTAATTCTGGAGCATTTTGCCGAAAATTCTGAAGAAAAAGAATTGGCTGAATATGGTATGATGCTTTGGGGTAATCTTGTACACCAATACAATGAATCCACCATGGGATATCCATCTGATTTGAGATGGGGAGTTTACCGCGAACGCACTTGGACTCAACCCAATCTGGTAACCTATATGGAAAGCCATGATGAGGAAAGACTGATGTATAAAAATCTTCAGTTTGGCAATGCCAATGGCAATTACAGCACTAAGAATCCTGACACAGCACTGGATCGGGTTGCTCTGGCCAGTGCCTTCTTCTATACCTTGCCGGGGGCTAAAATGCTCTGGCAATTTGGAGAAATTGGCTATGATTTGTCAATCAACCACTGTGAAAACGGAACAATCAATCCTGATTGCCGTACATCTCCCAAGCCCATCAGATGGAATTATGCAACTCAGGAAAATAGAAGAGCCTTGTATTATACAACTATGGATCTTATTCACATAAAAAAGTTGCTTGATGCAAGCACCCCACCTGTGTTTGATTATACTCTAACAACAATGCCAAAGCGGGTTCGTGTAAGCACAGAAGATCTTAAAATCATCGTACTTGGAAATTTCAATGTGCAAAATAATAGCATTCAATCCAATTTCTATCACGAAGGATGGTGGTATGATTACTTCAGTGGCGATAGCATTCAGGTAAGCGATACAGCACAAACATTCAGCTTTGCTCCGGGAGAATATCACTTATATACTGACAGAAAAATCGACAGACCGAGCCTTGAGTTTACTACTTCCACTGAAAATACATTTCTCCGGGAAGGAAATTTCAGAATGTATCCAAACCCGGGAAATGGAACAGGATTTATTTTATCAGGATCACACACAGGAGCTGTCCAGCTGCAAATAAAAAATCTGAACGGCAGCGTGGTGAGTTCACAAAGAGTGGACCTTGTGCCGGGAGATTATCCGATTACAATCCAGACAGAATTGCCTTCCGGTATGTATTTGATTTATATAATGGACCAGAGTGGCAGACAATTTGAGGTCAAGAAATGGATGGTTCAGAATTGAGTATAAGAGTCAATAATTCTCAGTCTCACTGACTGATATTCTTCTATTTAACAGAGGCGTCGTATTGTTTATTTCACAATGACGTCCTCCTTCCTTTGTAAGCTGAAAGTCATATTTTATAAATCCTCTATTTTCTGCCGCCCAAAATTTGCCCACATTACTTGTCATCGTATATTTGTTTCAATTTAGACTACGTCCAAATAATACAATATGCGTCAGACGGAAATACTTCCTTTTCAAATGAGTTCTTGCTTTATATCGCTCCCCGTGGTACAAGGTAAAAAGGACAAAAAGAAGTGTTGCAAAAAATTCAAGGAAGGCAAGAGATGCGGGAGATGTCCGGGGAAGAAGAAGAGTTAAGTAATAAGTAATAAGTAATAAGTAATAAGTAATAAGTAAGCCAAAAGTAGTAAGGATAAGACAAAAGTCATAGGAGTTAGGCATAAGGAGTTAGTCAAGAAACAGGGCATAAGGGAGAAGTAATGATCTACTAAACTTAACTAATTAAAATCTATGGCAATACAAAAATTTGAAGATATTATTGCCTGGCAAAAAGCTCAGGAATTAGCGGTAAATGTATATGCTACTTTTTCGAAACTTAAAGACTTTGGATTTAAAGACCAAATATGCAGAGCAGCAGTTTCAATCTCAAATAATATAGCGGAAGGTTTTGATAGAAGTAGTAATGCTGATTTTTCCCGCTTCTTATACATTGCAATTGCGTCTTGCAGTGAAGTGAAATCCATGCTCCACTTAGCATTGAAACTAAACTACATACAAACGGAACAAAAAACATTGCTTTTAGAACAAGCAGAAGAAGTATCTAAAATTATTCGTGGCTTCATCAAATCCATTTCTTCTAATAAACTTAGTACTTAAAACTTAAAACTTACTACTTACTACTTACTACTTACTACTTACTACTCAACTAAAAACCCCGAACTACAGTGCAATCCGGGGCTCTTTCAAATCTTTGATTCCAAAATACTTACGCCTTAACACTTACGCCTTATGCCTCTGCATTTTACTTATTCTTCTTCGGGAAAGGAGGAATCGTCAATTTCTTAGCCGGATTCTCTTTCAATTCCTTAAGTAATTCTTCTATTGCGCGATTCAGCTGAGTATCATTATTCATATATTCCTGGTAAGGATCATTTACTACTTCGATATCAGGATCAACGCCATAACCTTCAATGACAAACTCATTGGTCACAGGATCAAAATGAGCAAATTCAGGTTTACGAAGGTCTCCTCCATCCACAAAAGGAAGACTTCCACGGATACCTACAACTCCACCCCAGCTCCGTTGTCCGATAACTTTGCCTATTTTATAATGCTTAAACTGATAAGGGAAAAGATCCCCATCAGATGCAGAATATTGATCAATCAGACAGACTTTCGGGCCCAGGTGGATCTGTGCAGGGCGTGTTGTTGCCTGATCTCCATTACGAACTGAATTTCCAAATACCAATTCTCTTCTCAGACGCTCGATCAGCATGGGCGAAACATTTCCACCTCCATTGCCTCTGTCATCTATGATGAGAGCATCCTTCTCAAGTTGAGGATAGAAGTATCTTGCAAAGGCACTTAGTCCGCCCGGCCCCATGTCAGGAACATGAATGTATCCGATTTTACCTCCGGAAGCAGTATTGACTTTTTCAATATTTGTCTGAATCCAATCAGTGTAATACAATTCTGATTCATTAGAAACAGGTTTGACAAATACCTTTCTTGCACCGGTTTCCGATGCCTGAGAATTGACAGTCAGCTCCACCATTACACCTGCTTTTCCTATCAGCCCTTCATAAATATTGGACATGGTCTTTACAGAATTGCCATTGATAGCGATGATGAAGTCGCCTTCCTTAATGTTCAAACCAATTTCATTCAAAGGAGATTTGAGACTGGAAGACCAGGAAGCGCCTTTCAGAATTTTTTTGATTTGATAAAATCCGGAACTGTGCCTTTCAAAAGCACCACCCAAAAGACCCATAGAAACAATTTCTCTGTCAGGTCTGTCTCCATCATTGACATAAGCATGCCCAACATTCAATTCTCCAATCATTTCACCGATCAGATATGTAAGGTCATTTCTGTGATTTACGTGAGGTAGTAATGCAGCATATTTATCTCTGATTTTTGTCCAATCCACACCATGCATCTCCGGATCATAAAAGAAATCACGCATTTGTCTCCAGGATTCGAAATAAATCTGTGACCATTCCGCTTTGCGGTCCACCGTCATTTTCACATCGCTCATATCAAGCTTATTCTTTGGATCCAGTTCTCCTTTTGGAGCATCTTCGATGTAATAAACCGGACCTTTGCTTACCAATACTTTTTTCTGATCCTGCGATAAAATAAAAGTACCAAAAGCACCGATTGATTTTTCTTTCTTGTCCTTCATTTCCATATACTTCACAGTACCCGGTTTATTGAATCCTGCAAATCTATAGTACAATCCATCCTTAGTCGGTTGCAGTCCAAAATAATTACCGGGATCCAGAGGAAGTGCCTCTACCCTGTTTAGAATCCCATCCCAATCAACTTTCACGGACATTTCCGGTTCTTTCGTTTGTTCAGGCTTTGCTCCAGGTTTGTCTTTTGAGGATGCTTTTGACTCAGTTGCAGGTGCTTCTTTCTTTGGTGTTTCTGATGCTGAGGCATTCACCTCATCATTTTCGTTTTTGAAAAGCGAAGGAGTTGCATTGCTGAGATGCAAAACATAAATTTTCGCCATATCAACATATGCATGGTTCCACTCTGTGTTTGAATAAACCGGGTTGTAATCTCTGGTGGAAACAAAATATAAATACTTGCCATCCGGGCTGAATCTCGGGTTAAATGCATCGTACCACTCATCAGTTGCCGGACGATTGGATTTATCTGCTAAATTATACAGGTGGATCCGGTTCGTACCTCTCTGACTTGGATCCGTATATGCAATCCATTTATTGTCAGGTGACCAACTGAAATCTGTAATTTCCCCGGCACCGGAATAGATTACATTGGTTTTCTTTTTTGACTGTACATCATAGTAGTATAAGTTTTGTGACCTGTCTGACAACAAAATCATTTTGCTGTCCGGTGACCACAATGATCTGTATTTATAAGGTCCTCCTCCAGAAGAGAGTAGCCGTTGCCGGTTCAGACCCATCTTGTTTTTGAACATACAATTCATCTTCACCACTTTTATCAGAAACATAAGCAATCCACTTTCCATCAGGTGACCATGCCATATCTCTGTCGTGGGCATTACTGGATTGAGTCAGATTCTTACAACTCCATTTTTTGCAGGCACCGTGAAAATGTCTCCTCTGGCTGATAAAATAGCGCGAGCCCCATCAGGAGCAATGCCAATTCCATTGATATTTTTTGTAGCATCCATTTGCTTGTTGCGTCCTACAGCGAAATCCTCCTGCACTTGCACACTGACTTTGGATTGTTGATTTGTTTTCAAATCATATAAGTAGACATATCCTCCATTCTCAAATGCAATTAAATCCCCATTCAAGCTTGGGAATTTTACATCATATTCTGTGAACTGGGTGATTTTTCTTGTTTGCTTACTCTTCAGATCATATTCAAATAAGTTCATAATCCTGTCTCTGTCTGAACAATAGTAGACCTTATCATTGTAATACATCGGAAAATATCCTGAGCTGCATTGTTGCTTAGATTTTCTGTTTTACCATTGGTCAAATCAATCATCCAAATATCATCTGCCTGCCCACCTTTGTAATACTTCCATGTGCGAAATTCTCTGAAAACTCTGTTGTGAAACAATGTTTTTCCATCATTGTGATATGAAGCCCAGCTGGCATAGCTGAGTGGAATCCTTGCAGATAATTCACCACTCACCGGGGCTTTCATCAAATTACCTTTAAATGCATTGAAAGTGGTAGCTCTTGTCCTGTAAACTACTTCCTTTCCATCAGGAGTCCAGTCCATTACTATATTATTGGGACCCATTCTATCAGATACATCGTCTCTACCCAAAGTAGCGGTATAAGTAATTCTTTTGGGTTCACCGCCGGTAGAAGGCATCACATACACTTCAGTATTACCATCATACTGGCCTGTAAATGCTATCTGAGTTCCATCAGGTGAGAATTTTGCAAACATCTCCATACCTGAGTGGTTGGATAATTTGCGGGCAACACCGCCACTGCGTGGAACAGAATATAAATCACCGGCATACGTAAAGACAACCTGATTGCCGTAAGCTGCCGGAAATCGCAATAATCTGGCTTCTTTATCTCCCGCTTGCGCAGATACAAGCCCCTGTGAGATGAATGCAATAAACAATAAAATTTGGCTGAATCGAATCATTTGATCATTTGGTTTGGTGAAAAATAGTTTTGGTAAAGTTATGTATTATTTACCTTCTCCACATTAGTGCTGCATTTAAAATTAAGGATCTATTCAATAATGAATATTAATTCCCTTTGCAATTCTCAAAAACCTGTAGAAATGAACGCTCTTTTTTGGCCTTTTATGTACTTTGTGTTTGATTTACATTAACACAAATCATTCTTATCTGCTTCCAATTCTCACACCTTATGAAAATATGCCTCACCATTCTGACAGTTTGTTGTTTCTACTTTTGCAGCTATGCACAGATAAGCAAATTTGAGCCCCCAAACTGGTGGGCAGACATGCACACATCTGAAATTCAAATCGTGTTTTATGGTCAAAATATTTCAGGCCTTCAAATAGAAACCGATTCTCCACTGGTCATCAAATCTGTTTTAAAAACAGACAATTCAAACTACATTTTTGCGACAGTGGAAACCCGAAATGCCGCTGTTGCTACTTATACCTTCAGGTTTAAAAAAGATGGTAAAATTGCTCAGGAAATCAATTATCCTATTCTAAAAAGAGAACCTGATTCCAGATGGAGAAAGAGTTTTGATGCTTCGGATGTTATGTACCTGATTATGCCGGACAGGTTCGCAAATGGGGATTCAAAAAATGATGAGCATGCATCTACAACTGAAAAACCTGATAGAAATAACGCCGGTGGCAGACATGGAGGTGATATTCAGGGAATAATAAATAATCTGGATTATCTTGAAGATCTGGGTGTCACGGCTATCTGGAGTACTCCTTTGTGTGAAGATAATGATGGAAGGTATTCTTATCATGGATATGCTCAATCTGATGTGTACAAAATCGATCCCAGATATGGAAGTAACGAAGATTACAAAAGGCTCTCTGCAGAAATGAAGAAAAGAGGGATGAAGCTGATCAAGGACTATGTGACCAATCACTGGGGCTTGCATCATTACATGATCAAAGACATGCCCACTTATGACTTCATTAATCAGCATCCCGGATTTGCTCAGTCAAACTACAGAATGACCACTCAGTTTGATCAGAATGCCAGTGAACTTGATACCAGAAAATGTATGGACGGATGGTTCGTCCGTTCGATGCCCGATCTCAACCAAAGAAATCCTATCATGTTGCAATACCTCATCCAAAACGCAATCTGGTGGATAGAATACGCGGATCTGGGAGGATATCGTGTGGATACATACTCCTATAATGATAAACATGCTATTGCAAAATGGACAAAAGCGATTACAGATGAATATCCTCATTTTAACATAGTCGGTGAAGTATGGATGCATGACCAGGCTCAAATGGCTTATTGGCAAAAAGACAGTAAAATCGGTGCTATTCAGAGCTATAATTCAAACCTTCCCAGCGTAATGGATTTTACTTTGCACGATGCGATTGTGGAGGTTTTTAATGAGGACAAAGCATCCTGGGACAAAGGTATTATCAAAGTGTATGAAAATTTTACCAATGATTTTCTGTATCCTGATCCCATGAAATTGCTGGTTTTTACAGAAAATCATGACACACGCCGGATCAATGAAGTGTATAAAAATGATTTTGATAAATATCGCCTGGCCATGACCCTCATCATGACAACAAGAGGAATTCCACAGATCTATTATGGATCTGAAATTGGAATGGAAGGTGATAAGTCTAAAGGCGATGGTGATATCCGAAGAGATTTTCCGGGCGGATGGGCTGCTGATTCGATTAATGCCTTTGATGCAAAAGGCAGAACTGCTGAACAGGAAAAATTCCATGCCTTCACAAAAAAAATAATGAGCTGGAGAAAGCAAAGCAAGGCTATCCACGAAGGTAAATTGCTTCATTTCTTACCTGATAATAATGTCTATGTCTACTTTAGATACACAGAATCTGAAACGGTTATGGTAGTCATCAATAACAATCCGGAGGCACAAACCATAAATACTGAACGATTTGCCGAAGGAATTAAGCAATTCAAAACCGGCAAAGACATTTTGGGTGATCAATCATTTGATTTGAAAAAACCTATTCAGGTTAATGGCAAAAGTGCGCTGGTGATGGATCTTAGAAAGTAGGTAGTAGTGGCCGGTTAATTGTTTAATCGGTTAATCGATATAAGCCTGTTGAACAGCCGGTTGTGTCGTTTAGCCGTTTAGTTAACAGCCGGGGATTAAGTACTTAGAAACGCAAAATTTTGCGTCTGCCCCTACACGAATAGCATTGGAGTTTAGGATTTGAGGAGTTGAGAAGTTTAGTAAACAGCCAGTTGATGAGCTATCAGCTTGGTAAAATGGTGCACGCAGAGACGCAATACCTTGCGTCTATCTATACACGAACATCCGAAAGTGAAGGAGCAGTGGAAATGAGAAATTCCGGTAACCGCCAATCTGGGAGAACAAAAACAATCCAAGTTTACATTTTACACTTTACTGTAAACTGTTATCCACAATCTTCTCTTATACAATTAACTCGTTAGTGTATTGTTTACACAATCTTCCGTCCTATCTCTTTGTTTTTACGTATAAATCATGGATATTTGAACAAATGATTTCCTGACTCCAATAAACTGATAATGCGTAGTATCTTCTTTTTGGCAATTATATTGTTGGTTCAGTTTAAGCTTGCATCTCAGACTATTTATCTGGGTGCAGATCTCTCCTATGTGAATGAAATGGAGGATTGTGGAGAAGTGTACAAGGAAAATGGCATTGTCAAGGATCCTTACCAGATATTCGCCGATCATGAATGCAATCTTGTTCGATTGAGGCTTTGGCATACTCCTTCGTGGTATGACAATCTTAATGCAGGAAATCGTTATTCTGATTTTGAAGATGTAAAAAAATCAATTGGAAGAGCTAAAGCTGAAGGAATGGCTGTACTTCTTGATTTTCATTTATCTGATAATTGGGCTGATCCCGGCAAACAAAGAGTGCCAAATGCCTGGCTTCCTGTCGTCAATAATCTGCCCGTACTGAAGGATTCTCTTTATAATTACATTTATAATACACTTGATCAACTACATCAGGAAGGCTTGACACCTGAAATTGTGCAAATAGGAAATGAAACAAATAAAGGAATCCTCCTCTCCCCTGCCGATGATTCAAAGTGGACACTTAACTGGCCAAGAAATGCCCAGTTGTTCAACTCTGCAATCTCAGCAGTTCGCGCTTTTGAGACGACGAGAAATCAATCCGTTCTTGTTGCTCTGCATTTAGCAGATCCGGATGAAGTAAACTGGCTTTTGAGTGGATTTATCAATAATGGAGTGACGGATTTTGACATCATAGGAATGTCCTATTACTGGCAGTGGCATAAGCCGACAACGATAGCTCAGACAGGTACTATCATCAAGAATCTTCGCAATCAACATCCCACAAAACAAGTAATGATTTTTGAAACAGCATATATATGGACTACTTCAAGTGCTGACAATGCTAATAACACCATGAATGAAGCTCATCCTTCCTATCTTCCCATCAATCCTGAAAATCAGAAAAAGTGGTTGGTAGATCTGACAAAAGAAGTGGTCAAAAACGGAGGCACCGGTGTCATCTACTGGGAACCGGCCTGGGTTTCATCTACCTGTCGAACTCAGTGGGGAACCGGCTCTCATCAGGAAAATGCGACTTTCTTTGATTTCCAAAACAATCTGCAATTGAATGGTGGAATAGGATGGCTGGAAGAAAACTATCTCACATCCATCTTTGAGCCTGAAATCAATCCCAATATTCAGTTCTCAGGAAATCTCGGATATGTTGATATTGCCATTAATGAATCCATCTCAAATGTATCCCAACTGGAATTCAGAATAGTGGGTGGCGCAGGTCAAACCATAGAATCCGGAAAAATAAGCTCCCTTCCTTTACATCCAAATGGGTATAGATGGACGGCTTCAAATTTGATTCCCGGATGGTATGCAATTATTGTTTCCGGTCCCGAAAACTGGATTGCTTCACACAAATTTGTAATACCTTAGATACTACTTCAATCAGTTTCATCCTGAAATTAAATCCTGATACCGAATGAGAATGCTTTATTTGATATTCATAGCTATTTTTACTATAGCCACTCCTGACTGTACTTCTCAAATTCAAATCGAGGGAGAAAGGGCAGTAAATGAAGAGAAACCTATCATATACCTGGGTGCAGATAATTCATATATAAATGAGATGGAAGATTGTGGTACTAAGTATAAAGACAAAGGCCGTGAAAAAGATCCCTTCCAAATATTCGCTGATTACAAATGCAATTTGACAAGGGTAAGACTTTGGCATACACCCTCCTGGTACGATACACTTAATCAGGGAAAACGCTATTCTGACTTTGAGGATGTCAAAAGAACCCTACACAGAAGTAAGAAAGCAGGAATGATGAATTTATTAAACTACCACTTATCTGATACATGGTCGGACCCACAGAAACAAAGAGTTCCTGCAGCCTGGTTACCGGTTGTAGACAATCTTCCTGTATTAAAAGACTCCCTGTATAATTATATTTATAGTACACTTGAAGCATTAGGAAAAATACAACTCATTCCGGAAATGGTGCAAATAGGAAACGAAACAAATAAAGGCATTCTCCTTTCTCCGCTTGATGATTCATTAAATACTCTGGATTGGAAACGCAACTCCGAATTGTTTAATGTTGGTATTAAGGCGGTCAGAGATTTTGAAAAAGCAAGTGGACAAAAAATCCTGATTGCGCTTCATATGGCAGCTCCCGAGGAAGCCAGAGAATTGCTACAGGGATATCTTGAACACGGAATTACGGATTTTGATATAATTGGAATCTCATATTATTGGGCATGGCATAAACCAACTACTATTCCTGAAGCGGCCGCTATTGTGCGCAAAATGCGGGAAAGGAATCCAGACAAGCAAGTTATTATTTTTGAAACAGGATATCCGTGGACATTGGAGCATAATGACCGGGCCTCCAACATTATAAATGAACCTCATCCTGATTACAATCCTCCCACACCTGAAATGCAGCTTAAATGGCTGGTAGATCTGACGCATGCCTCTCTTGCAAACGGAGCTTCAGGTGTTTTATATTGGGAACCTGCATGGGTATCCACTCCCTGCTCCACTCCATGGGGCAAAGGCTCGCATCAGGAGCATGCTACATTCTTTGATTTTGAAAACAATGTATTGAATAAAGGGGGTATGAATTGGTTTGGAAAAAATTATTCCTCCTCATCAACATCTTACATACATAAGCCCTTAATCTCCATTAGTAAGGACGATAAGTTTATTGAAATTCAGACAGATTCAAATCCAGAGGCTTATAAATTCATAATTTTTGGAGAAAATGGAATTGAAAAAACACGGGGAAATCTGATGGAGTTGGAGTTAAATGAAAGTAGGATTAGCAAATTTTCAAAGGAAGTATTAGGCAAAGGAAACTACCATATTGTAGTGACCGGACCTGATCACTGGATAGGGAGTCTTGGATTTACAAAAAATTAGTGCGGGCTTATTGTTAAAATCTAATTTTTACGCAGCACTTTAAAGGTTTATGGAGTATATTTGAAAAGCCAAATACTCCTCCCATGAAAAAATTAATACTTTCCCTTTTCGCACTTTCTCTCTCAGCAATACTATTCTCCCAGGATTTTCGCATTATTCCAGAGAATACCGAAAGAATTTATCTGAAAAGTACCCAGGTATATTCCGTTCAGGAAGTAGTTTCAATCGATAGTGATTCAAGTAGCACAGTAATTAATCTGCAGGGTAAATTAACGGAAGATAGATCAACAAGTATTCAGGGTATAGAATGTTATGAAAATGAGTTTTCAGGAGCTTTGGGCCTGGCTATTACAATTGATGATTCAGGAGATCAATGGATTCGCTTCAAAAATGGAGGTCTGGAATTTGCAAGAATTATTTCAAATGCACAGGTAGGAGAATCATGGTTTTGTACCCGATATAATTCAGAAGATATTACTGCTACCTGTGAATCCATTGTGAGCACCACGATCAATGGGATTACAGATGTATTTAAAACTATTTCTTTTTCTTCATTCAATTGCGAGCTCATTTTAAGTGAGAATAATGGTGTGATTCAGACCCCGGACTGGTCCGGTTTTGCCAGAGAAATTCCAATAACTATTAACTGTCTGGAAAGAGAATTTGATCAAAATATTATAGATAAATTCAGTATTCCTTTTGGCGAAATTGCTTCAGACCTTCAGGCAGGAGATATTTTGCATATTTATGAATCATATGGACAATTTGATATAGGTCTTTTCAAAGAGAAAAAAATTAAAGCAACATTTGTGAGTGCTGTCCTCGTTGACGATACTTATGTTCTTACATTCAATCAGGAAGTTGAATATTTTGAATTGATTAATGGTGTGGAGCTGGACACTTCTTATACAGAAACTGTCAATCAGAACCTGCCAAAACACATACCTGTTGGTGTTTCAGATAATAATTATCCTCTTCCCGTTGACAAACTTTTCTGGGTGGGTGAAGAAGCAGAGGTCTGTCATTTTTCTGAATTCAACAACAAACTCGCAATGACGCATAGTGTTTTATCCTACATGTGGGACTCTGATACTATAGATCCCGACGTATGTTTCCCGGTTTGGTTGGATGTTGGATACTATGATACATACATTGATGGACTTGCAGGGCCATATTTTGTTAGTGGTTATTTCCCTAATGAAAGAAGGTTGAAATACTACAAAAAAGGAGATGAAGAATGGGGAACTCCTTACACCTTTACGATTTCCACTTCTGAGAAAATCATTTCAGAATCTATCTCCATTTTCCCAAATCCTGTAGCTACCGGCTCTCAAATATTCCTTCAGGATCTGGGAGGAAAAGAGATGCTCGAAATACAGCTTATTGATTTATACGGCAAACAGGTTCAGAGCTGGCAATTAAAAAACACTACAAATCTGGAGTCATTGAATTTGCAAAAAATCCCTGCGGATGTATGTACTTGGGTCACAAAGAAGCACAACTATTCTAATAAAATAATCAATCCCCATGAATGTATTGCTTTGTGCAAGTCTGGGAGCAGATTTCAGAACCGGTCGGAGAAGAATATTTTGGACGGTAAAGGAATTGGGAGATGATTCGATTGACAAAAGAATATCCATTTTGAGGAATCACGAGAATGCCAATGTTGTTATAATAAATACCCCGAATGGAGTACTATTGGGAAGCAGGCGACATGCATTGTGTGGAGGACCCCACCTAGCCAAATCAGGACCCAGCGCTGTTGACGATAGCTGGACTGTTTGACATGATGGAATATAGTCACTGCAACTTGTCTATAAATCTGAAGATCAATGGACAAATGGAACTGGTGAAGACCATCGGCTTTATAATGGATTTGGATTGAAATAAGCCAGCACCGGAATTATCTCGACCGCGAATCTAGACCTGAGGACATAATATACTTAAATCCTCCTGGGCCTGAAGAATTGGGATAAGAACTTATAGAAAATTCAATACCCTTTTGGTGATCTGCTTCAGACTTACAAGAGGGATATTGCATATTGAAGAGTCTCTCAGCCCCTCAATTTCGTGAAAACTCATTAAGGCTCGCTTTATAGAAAAACATTTGATGAGTAATTCTAAATTGACCTTTAGTCAGGAAGTTGAAGAATGGAAAATATTGAAGGAACTTACTCAGGAGACATGACACCCTATCCGTAGGGCGCATTGTACTGTTAGGGAGTTGATTCCGTGCCCTTAACAGAATTTTCATTCGAAGTGGAAATTTGTTAAATACTCATTTTCAATGACAAATTGATCTTTTTCAAGCACAACTAGTTTGAAGTTGTTGAAAAGTTCCTATCTTGATCTTGGAAGGTTATAATTATATAGAAGGTTTGGCGGGGCCATACTATAAGCATGCGATATTTTATGAAAGGGAGAGAAGCCTTAAGTACTTCAAAAAAGGTAATGAAGAATCGGGAGAACCTTTCACTTTTACTGTATCCACCTCTGAAAAATTAAACTCAGAAGCGGTCTCAATATTCCCAAATCCTGTTGCGGCAGGCTCTGAAATATTCCTTAAGAATTTAGAAGGGAAAGAGAGGTTCGAAATACAGCTCATTGATTTATACGGAAAGCAAGTCCAGAGTTGGCAATTGGAAAACTACGAATCATGAGACTCTGAATTTGCAAAAAAATATCTCCTCCGGCATGTATATACTTTGGGTCAAAAATGAAGAGAAAGATCAATATTATTCTAAGCTAATGATCAAATAGCAATGAAAACATATCTGCTATTTTTAGTATGTTTACTCTGTGTGCAGGCTCTCAGTGGGCAGTTTTTTAAACTGATCCCTGAAGATCAGGAGAGATTATATTTTCAAACAGATAATAGAATTTTTGCTGCAGAAATTGCATCAGTCGACTCAAGTGAATCGGTTGAACTGATCCATTTGGAAGGACTTACAGAACGATACCATACCACTGGTTGTTATAAAAATACCGCTCCGGATATCCTTGGAAATAATATTCGGATAGAAGCTTCAGGAGATCATATAATCCAGATGGATGCATCAGGTGACCTGAAAGCCATCATAAGGACCCAAGCCCTTGTTGATGAATTCTGGACTTGTTTTGAATATAATGGAGAGACAGTTACCGCCACCTGCATATCGACTGCCCCAGGATCTGTCAATGGAATGCAGGAGTTGATAAAAACTATCAGATTTTCAAATAATTTTTGTGACCTGGTAATTAGTCAAACTCATGGTATTATCTCTACCCCTGCCTGGAATCTATTGTATGAGGACGAAAAAGAACTATACTCTCAAATTGTAACCTGCCTTGACAGAAAATGGGATAATAATCTTATTGAAAAATTGAATACTCCTTTTGGAGATCTTGCATCTGATTTACAAATAGGGGATGAGTTGCACATTAAAGAGTCTGATAGGCAATTTAATATTTTGCGTGAAAGATTTACTAAGGCAACCTTTTTGGCGAAGTCATTTGATGAGGAAAATAATAATTATCATTTGGCTTTCAGGCAAGAGGTTAAATATTGGGAAGAGATTGGTAGCCAATTTTATGAGATGGAATATATAGACACATCCGTAACAACCATCGGTAGACATGCTCCAAATGATAGCGCTATGTTAAATTACCCTGTGCCCCTTAACAGAATTTTTGATTCAGGTGAAACAGGCGAAATTTTCAATTACTCCTTTCTAAATGAAAGATTGATATTAAAACAGACAGAATATAGCTTAGAATTTTCCGCTTCAAAAAATTGCTTCCCAATCTTATCTTATGGATTTCCTTTCCCCGAATATATAGAGGGATTAGCTGGTCCTTATTTTGTTAACATAATCCAATTTCCATTTGAAAGAACATTGAAATACTACAAAAAAGGGACTGAAGAATGGGGAGAACCTTTCACTTTTACTGTATCCACCTTTGAAAAATAAACTCAGAAGCTGTCTCCATTTTTCCTAATCCAGTTGTCGCCGGCTCTCAAATATTCATGCAGGATTTAGGAGGGAAAGGAGTTACTTGAAATACAGCTCATTGATTTATACGGAAAGCAAGTCCAGAGCTGGAAATTAAAAAACACTACAAATCAGGAGTCTTTAGAATTGCAAAAAAATATACCTGCCGGTATGTATGTTTTGTGGATTAAAGGAAATGAGAAACACCAATACTATTCTAAATTAGTGATCAGATAGAAAACGCTTAAGAGAGAAATATATCAACAACAAAATTCCCCCGGGCTAAAGGTATTTTACCCCCAAAAAGATCCAATTACATCCGGATTTTGCCATTTTTTACCGAATCTATTATTAAATACGGGCGAATAAGTATTGATTTGCTCTGTAATGGCTACACCTGCTTCAAAATTCGTTTCCAAAGCTGTCCGAATACGGATCGTAAGAAATATTCTTTTCTGGATATTGGCGCTTTGGTTTGTCCTGTCCAGCAACAACCACCAGGATTTTGAACCAGTATACTATCTTTTTCTGGGTTTGACTTTTTGCTTAATGTTGATACTTACATACGTCAACAATTTGTTGATTGTACCAATATTTCTGCAGAAAGGAAATACTGGCAGTACATCATCGTGTTCTTACTCCACGTCAGTATCATATCTTTTCTTTATATTTTGGTGCTTAAATGGGGATTACAATTCATACCGGTTTCCCGGATACAGGACGTGAGCTTTATTTCGGGTGAAATTTCAGACAAATGGACCATAGCTGATATAGTATCTGATATGACCACTTACTTTTTTGGGTTCATGATCTGGTTGGTAATCTTCACAATGGCCTGGTAAACAAGAGATTATGAAAACAAAGAAAAAGAGATTGAGTCTG
The DNA here is from genome assembly GCA_016706365.1 of Saprospiraceae bacterium. GTDB lineage: Bacteria > Bacteroidota > Bacteroidia > Chitinophagales > Saprospiraceae > SLDF01. The sequence continues at coordinate 366,459 of JADJJU010000005.1, read as the reverse complement.
TAAAAAGAAGACAGACAGAGCTGGAACTAAATTTTCTGAAAAGTCAGTTAAACCCCCATTTTCTTTTTAATACACTTAACAATTTGTATGCATTGGCCCTGCAACAATCTGAACATACCGCTGAATCAATACTGAAACTATCGTCTCTATTGCGTTACCTGCTGTATGACACAAGAACAGCATTTAATGATTTTGAAAAAGAAAAAGAACTAATGCTGGCATACATTGATTTGGAACTTCTGCGGATCGAAAATTCAACTGATCTTATATTTTATATAGAAGCGGATAAACCATGTAAAATACCTCCATTGCTCTGGTTGCCAATCCTTGAAAACGCTTTTAAATATGGGACACGATATATTGCTGAACAATATTTTATCGATTTTAAGTTTTACATTCAACAAAATATCCTCTACATTTTTTCTAAGAATAAATATAGTGCAACAGCGATTCGCGCCAATCAGAATAAGAGCAGGGGAATTGGTCTTATGAATCTTCAAAAGCGTCTGGACTTATTGTATCCTGAGAAACATGTTTTGAAAATCAATAATGAGTTAGAAATTTTCACCATAGAAATAAAAATTCAACTTTAATCCAAATGGCATACCGGGTTTTGATTGTGGATGATGAGCCACTGGCACAGGATATACTGGAGAGATATATCCTTAAAGTACCTGAGTTGGTCATATGCGGCAAGTGTAAAAACGTGATTGAAGCTTACAATTTAATGCATCAGGAAAAACCTGATCTCATCTTATTGGATATTAACATGCCGGAAATTTCCGGCATTGATTTTCTGAAAGGATTGTCTGACAAACCATTTGTAATTTTTACTACAGCTTATGCTGAGTATGCTCTGGATGGATTTGAGCTCAATGCGGTCGACTATTTGTTGAAACCGTTTCCCTTGTCCCGTTTTATACAAGCCGTGCAAAAATTCATATCTCTGGCTCAGGCCAATACAAACCTTCAAAACCAGTCAAACCCCAGCGCTGAAAAAGCTGTTTTTCTAAAATCCAACGGTAAATTCATCAGAGTATTTCTGAAAGAATTGTGCTTTGTAGAAGGCCTGAATGACTACGTCAGGATCTGGACTACAAGTAAAAAGATTATAGTTTATACAAAGATGAAAAATCTGGAAGTTCAGTTGGCTTCTCATCCTGAATTCAAGCGAATCAACAAATCTTACATTGTTAATTTAAATTTCATCGAAGAAGTAGAAGGCAACTTTGTGAGAATATTCGGTCAACAAATCACCATTGGCAACACATTTCGCACAGAAGTATCCGAATGGATTCAAAAAAATCGGCTTGGATAAAAAATTTGATGATGTTAGCTAAATCTTATTTGGTCGAGTAAACAACTCATTTGACATAATAATCTGTCTCTCACTTAATCGCCCTCCTATCTTTGGTTTTCACAATCAAAATTGAGAACCAAATGAAACAACTATCTTACAAAGATTACTCCGTTCTTTATTCTTATTTGTACTTATTGCAGGAAATCTAAATACTATACTTGCACAACCCACTGACAATTCGCTGCTCACAAGGATGAATCAGGGCAGAATGCCCGGAGCTTCATTTGCAGTAGTCAAAGACGGCAAGTTGATCTATCATAAAAATCTGGGGATTGCAGATCTCTCAACAAATAAAGTTGTAGATGATCAGACAATTTTCATGCAGGCTTCGGTATCCAAAACAATGATTGCTACTGCTATCATGCAGCTATGGGAAAAGCAAAAAATAGATCTTGACATAGACATTAACCGATATTTACCTTTCAATGTCAGAATCCCGGCTTTCCCCAATGACAGTATTACCGCAAGAATGCTTTTAACTCATACTTCTGCGATACAAGATGAATGGAATACTTTAGGCTCATTATATATATACGGTGACTCACCCATTACTTTAAGTGACTTTATGAGAGAGTATTTCACTCCGAATGGTATTTACTATAGTTCCGATAATTTTTATACTTATAGGCCGGGCACAGGAAATGATTATAGTAATGTGGGATCCACATTAGCGGCCTATCTTGTTGAAATCATAAGCGGAGATGAATTTCATCATTATTGTGATACTGCCATCTTTCAGAAATTGTGTATGAACAGTTCCTCCTTTCTTTTAGCAGGAATCAATGATACCTCCAGGATTGCAAGGCCTTATTACCGGGATGGTTCCAGCTATTTCGATGCTGGATTATACGGATACCCGGATTATCCGGACGGACAATTGAGAACCACAAGTACAGATCTTGCACGATTTATGACAATGTATTTGCAATATGGAACTTATGAAGGAATCAGAGTTTTGGACAGCACTACAGTTGAATATATGCTTCAACAACAAACACCAGTTGAACCTTCTCAAGGAATAATATTTTATTCAGCAACGGCTAGTAATGGAGATAAACTCTGGGGACATAATGGTGGTGACGTCGGGGTAAATACAGGGATGTATTTTAATATGCAAAAGAAAACCGGTGCTATAGCAATGACAAATGGAGATGGTACTGCAAGCTCTAATGCCGATTTGTTTGTCAATACGCTCTATACTTATGGAATCACAGTTAATACAGATTTAAATGATCTCTTCCCTCCATGTGAAACATCGGCTTCCACTGATTTACCTGTTAATCCACTTACTTTAATCATTTATCCTAATCCATCCGATGGGAGAATTTTTGTAAATGTATCAGAAGGAGCTGATGCTACAGTGCTGGATATGCAGGGAAAAGTGATGTTGCGAAAAACTTTAATTCAGGGAAAGAATGAAGTATTGTTACCATCTAATTGTCTCAACGGTGTTTACGTGCTTCACCTTTTAAGTAAAAATGGCAAAGTTCAGACAGTACAAATGTTATCAGTGATGAAATAATTTACAGGCTACCGAATTATGGAGCTGAGGTTCCGATATCCTATGTGTTTCATTGAAAGACTCCGGGAATACGTTTTAAATGCTATTCATGCCAAGTAGAAATCATCTGTTCCTTTCCACCTTTTGAAGCATATTGCTCCGGGATTTTTTCAATCATTAACCTAATCAATCGTTTATTTTGATAAAAATTTCTATAATTGATTAATCAATTATAGCCATAATAAAGTCATGATGGAAGAAATGGAAGAAGAGTCGTTATTTGGATTGGAAATGAATGATGAATCAATTAGAAATTTGAGGGAAGCAGCTAAATGGGCTAATTTTTTAGCCATACTTGGGATCATAGTTTGTTCCCTTATGCTTATTGTCGGAATTGTTATGGTATTCATAGCAAGTGCTGCCCTACCTCTTGGTGGTCCCTTTGTGTTTCTTATATATTTAGTTGTCGCAGCTATTTATGCGATTCCATTATATTACTTATATAAGTTTGCACAAACCACGAGAGATGCTTTGAATAATTTAAATTCTTTCCAGCTTACTGAATCGTTGGGATATCTCAAGTCCTTATTCAAATTTATGGGAATCCTTGCCATTGCTACCTTATGTTTCTATGTATTAATCATAATGTTTGGTGGGATTTTAAGTACGCTTTTTTTATAATCCAAATGTGAAAAAACCGCCCGGCAGCCAAAAAGTTGAGGTGATAAGGAGTTTAGAAGTTTAGGAAAAACCAGTATTGCATCCAGTTAAATTATTTTAACACAAACAGCCCCTTTATTACTTCCTGTAGACACGTTGTATGCAACGTGTTAGCTTACAAGGGAATATGCCCATCTGAACAAACGGTGAATCAGTGAATCGAATTTCGGAACAGCTATCCAGAACCGTTATATTGCTTTTTCAAAACATTTTCTCAGCTTACAAGTTTATATCATTACGCGTCTTGAAAATAAGCATGTCATTTGCTCGTTTTATACGTCCTATATAAATCACAAACACTTCAATATCATATATGTACAAAATCCTTTTTTTCATTCAGATATTCCTTTTCACACAATATTCTAATTTGACAGCACAAACAGGTACTGAGGCTCCAGTGTCGGGGACTCTGACCAATATTATCGACTTCCCATCAGAATATATAAGTTCAAGAAACATTGACATCTGGGTTCCTGATATTCCCGGCTACAATGGACCATATGCTGTCATTTATATGCAGGATGGCCAGAAAATTTTTAAAAACAAGCAAAGCGAAGATGGTCAGGAATGGGGTATCAGTGAGACTCTAAGTAGTCTTATAAAAAGAATACAATCATCCCATGCATGGTAGTCGGGATCTGGAATGCAGGTGCTTACAGAGTTCCTGAATATTTCCCTAAGAAAGCATTTGATAATCTGCCTCAACAATTTAAAGACCTGGCTGCACAATTTGCAACTGCAAGAGGTATTGAAGGGTCAGGTATTCAATCAGACGAATATTTAAAGTTTTTGACCGAAGAATTGAAGCCCTACATAGACAGTCTCTATCCTACTGCTCCGGATCAGAAGAATACATTTATTGCCGGATCAAGTATGGGTGCCTTGCTTTCCATTTATGCCATCTGTGAGTACCCGGAAGTTTTCGGTGGGGCAGCTTGTCTGTCCACTCACTGGCCGGGTTTGTTCTCTCATGATAATAATCCTATCCCGGAAGCCATATTTGATTACATGAAGGATAATTTGCCAAAGGCAGGTAATCACAAATTATACTTTGACTATGGCACTGAATCTCTGGATGCCCTCTATGAACCCTATCAAAAGCAAATGGATAAGATTCTAAAGTCTAAGGGATACACTTCAAAAGACTGGATCACAAAGAAATTTGACGGAGAAGGGCATAATCAAATGGCATGGAGAAAAAGGCTTCATATTCCCATGAGCTTTTTGTTGGAGGGATGAAATCTTAATGATGAATGGTGAATGGTGAATGGTGAATGGTGAATGGTGAATGGTGAATGGTGGGAAGAATTTAATAAGAATGTATTGAGGAGCTCAGTTATAATGTAGAAAATAAATCATAAATCTGAAATCCTACCAAAAAAAAGCTGCCCACTTCACTCAGAAATGGGCAGCTTTTATTTTACAAATAAATTCTAATACTTAGTATCCAGGATTTTGATCCAGATTCGGATTCAGTCCGATATCTACAGATGGAATCGGGAATATGTCCCGGAACTGCTCAGTGGAGCGTCCATCTCTGACTCCTCCTTTCCATTGCCACAGATAATTCGTATTACTGAACTTGCCGAAGCGGATCAGATCCGTTCTTCTATGGCATTCCCAGTACAATTCCCGGGCTCTCTCATCAATTAGAAAATCAAGCGTTAATTGAGAAGCATTTATGTTACCGGCAGTGCCAGTGTAAGCACGCTGTCTGACTATGTTGACGTAATCCACTGCTTTACTTATATCTCCTGAATTTCTAAAGATTGCCTCTGCAGCCATCAAATAAATATCTGCCAAACGGAACATAGGAAAATCTGTATCCGGATGGGTGGCATTTGAGCCGGCAATACCATCTCTTGTAATATTCTTAAATTTCTGAACACCGTATCCGTTTGTAAATACAGAAAGAGTATCAATATCCAATTTTTGACCATTAGTGTAAAAGAATCCTCTTCTATCAAAACTAGTAAGTTCCATTTTGTAGTTATAATCCTCTTGTTTCAGATCAAGAGTGATTTTATACCCTCCGGATTTGCTCACTTGAATAGGTGCTCCGTTTACTTCCAGAAGCCCATCCATACCATTATCACCTAAAACTATGGTGGTGTTATTTCCGCGAATCGTGATCAGAAAACTACCTTCACTTAGTTCATCGGAAGCGACAATTCTCCCATAGTCCAATTCATTATTCCAGGTAAAATTAATCTCTGAACCACCTGTCGCAGAACCTGAAATAACAGCGGTTCTTCTATCCAATTCATATCCCAGACTGCCTGATCGTAAATCAGCTTTAATGTAATATAAGCCACTTTGAGCGGCCACTATATTCGCACCTCCTGTTTGAAGTGTGCCATCCTGATTATTAGACCCCAATTTACCTCCAAGTGTTGAACTCGGATTTCTTAGGACTACAAACTCGGTGTTATTTTCCGGAAAATATCTGTAGCCTTCAAAAATCTGGTTTTTACCTTTGGAAGAAATTGAATTTTTAGAATCCCCTCCCATAAAGCCCTGATATGAACCCGGGACATAAGCCTTGGGATATGTAGAAGTAGCACCAGCATTAAATTCCACAATAATTCCGGTCAAATCTTGTGGGAATTTCTCCACTAACTGACGAGTAGCTCTGGTTCCTCCCCAGCCTCCAGCCATTCCCAATGAAGATGCATTCATTGAACCCCCTATAGCTGCATTGATGATAAAAGTAGTACCACCAAACGAAGGTGTATTGATACCATCGAAAGCTATTGGGAATATCACCTCAGTAGCTCGGTGGTTATCAGCAAGGAATACATGTTGATACACTGGATCCAGTACATACCCGGCATTTATTATCCTCTCACAAACCTCCAGACAATCATTATAGCGATTTTGACCAATATAAACCTGAGCATTCAGATATAATTTTGCCAACAGTGCCCATGCAGCAGCTTTATCTGCTCTTGCATATTCATTTGATCTGGGAGCGGCCAAATCTGCATCAATGGCTTTAAGTTCCGATTCTATATATGCAAATAAATCATTCGCATTAGTCTGTTTTGGAAAGAAGGATCCTACAGCATCTGCTTCGGTTACAAATGGCACATTTCTGAATATATCCAGAGCATGCCAGTAACTCAATGCACGTAAAAATCTGGCCTCAGCACGGTATCTTCTAATCTCATCGCGCAATGTTCCTGAAACATTTCTTTCATCAAGTTTGGCATCAGTCGTCTCTCTTATAAACTCATTGCAAACTGAAATTTGGTAAAAGACCCTGCTATAAAAGGCATAAGTAAATCCGTCAAGTGAGGTCCAATTTTGACCATGGAAATCTCCAATAGTCTGGTCTGCCCAACCAATAACAGCTTCATCTGTAGTTAATTCAGCATGGTACCAAAATCCTCTCAGATATTGTCCAAAACCTTCATCAATACCTTCTATGTCTGCTGCTCCTGCAGGTCCTTGTTGACCAGAGAGCGCAAGGCCAGCATATAATTTGGCCAATACTTTCTTATAGGTGCTTGGATCGTTGTACACCACTCCGGACGTAATCTCAGTTGGATCTAAAGGTACAGTATCCAGGTCTTTAAAGCAGCCATGACTTAGAATGACAGCCAACATTAGCAATACAAATTTTATATTTTTCATAATCATCAGATTTCAGATTTTAAAATGAAACATTCAAGCCAAGCAGGAATGTCCGTGGACGAGGATAAAAACTGTTGTCAATCCCACCGAAAATTTCCGGATCAATTCCTGTGTATTTAGTTATCACGAATGGGTTCTGTACAGTGGCATAGATCCTCAGGAAGTTGCCTATAAGGTTATCAAAATTATACCCAAGAGTAATATGATCAAATCTCAGAAATGATGCATCCTGAACAAAGTGATCACTGAAAATAATATTCTGACCATTCGTAACCTGATTGTCAATATTGTTATCAATTGCTGATTGATGAACATTGAAAGTAAAATTGGTAGTTTGCCACATTCTTGCCAGGTGTCCAAGATCCGTAGCCACATTATTGTAAACATAGTTTCCAACATTTGCTCTTGCACCAAAAGAAAAATCAAAATTTCCTACCTTCAGATTACTGCTTAGCCCAAAACTGAAATCTGCAAATGGTTTCTTGTAGCGGTATCTGTCCATGTCGTTTACAGCACCATCACCATTTCTATCAGCGTATTGACCGGCTAGAAAATTTCCATTTTCATCATACAATTGTTCATACACATAAAATGAATATGGCGCATAACCAACATTATGGTTTTGAATGGTGCTTCCTACGCCACCTGCTATTCCCCCAACAGGCAGACCGGGATAATTCGGATCACTTGAAGCTGTTAATTTAGTTACTTCAAAATCATTGTAGGTTACATTGGCATTTAATTCCCATTTAACCCTATTGTTGGCAATTGGAGATGCAAGGACTGAAAACTCAACTCCTCTGTTAATCATGTCTCCAATATTTGTATTAATAAAATTGGTAAGGTTTGTACCGGCAGGGACCTGAACTCTAACTAGTAAATCCTTGGTATTCCGCTGATACACTTCCAGAGTTGCTGCAAGTCTATTTTTTACAATAGACATATCCACTCCCAAATTGACAGTTGAAGTCTCTTCCCATTTAATATTTCTATCATATCCATTAGGCCGAAACAAGTTGATGAATTCGTCTCCAAACTGATACCGGGCATTATTTTGACTAATTACATAATTAGCTTGATATACATACCTGGATCCAATATCCTGTTGGCCAGTTACTCCCCAACCAGCTCTCAATTTCAGTGAATTGAAAAAAGTGTTATTATTTTCCAGCAATTTAATAGCTACTGCAGTTGCCGGGAACAAACCCCATCTGTTTTCAGGTGCAAATCTGGAAGTAGCATCACTCCTTAATGAGAGGGTAACTAATAGCCAGTTTTTAAAGCCATAATTTAATCTTGAATATAATGATAACAAGTATAATTCGGACCTTATGCTGTCCTGCTCACCTGGATTTGGAAGGGAAAGTGCAGCATTATTATTTTTAAAGCTATTATCGTTGTAAAATCTTTGCCATGAATATCCTCCCATCAAGTCAATATCATGGTCTCCAAAACTCTTTTTGTAATTAAGATAGAATTCTAATAATGCATTAGTAGCAATAGCATTATAAGTATTATTTACCCCACCACCGTAGATGGGATCATAAGAAAACGCAACTTTGTTTTCTCCTGGCACATTAACGGATCCTGATCCATTGGAATAATCATATGCAAGGTTGAGATTCGCACGCAATTCAGGTAAAAATTTAAATCTGTAATCCGCTGATCCATTGACTACATGTCGTTGAACTTTCGAATTATCATCTCTCAGATTAAGAAGAGAAACTGGATTTGCAGTAGCAAGAGGTTGAGGGCGACCGTTGCTTCCTAACCAAACAAAGTACCCGCTATATACACTTTCAGAATCATAGACAGGTTGAGTAGGGTCAAAATTTACAGCACTTCCAATTGCTCCTCTGTCTGCAAATTGGTTTTGAGTAAGCATACTTCTCAGACCAACATTGAATTGTAACCTATTATCCATAAAACTAGGATTCAAATTAATTGACCCTGTGTATCTTTTAAAATTATCCGTTTTTAAAATTCCATCTTTATCAGTATATCCAACTGACACTCTAAAAGGCAAAAATCCAATTTTTCCCGTTGCACTTAAATTGTGATCATGTGCAATTGCATTTTGATAAATTTCCTTTTGCCAATCTGTATTTGCCTCCCCTAATAAGTCTACATTATTTGGAAACCTTGCTTCAAATACTGGTCTATACTCATCCGCAGATAGAACATCAATAAAAGATACAGGCTGAGCAACGGAAAAATTTGTATTAAAATCTATTCTTAACTTTTGGGCACTTCCTTTCTTGGTAGTGATTAAAACTACACCGGCACTTGCCCTGCTACCATAAATTGCAGTCGCGGAAGCATCCTTCAGCACTGTCATACTTTCAATATCATTTGGATTTATGAAGTTCAGAAAGTTTCGGTTCCCGGATACCCCACCACCCAAAGGCACACCATCCACTACAATTAATGGATCATTTGCTGCGCTCAATGAAGACTCGCCTCTGATTCTTATGGAAGCATTCTCATCTGGCCCCCCACCTCCACTAGTGATGGAAACTCCGGCAACTTTACCAGCCAGTAATTCCTGGGGTGAAGTTATGGCCCCTCTGTTAAATTCAGAAGCTCCTACTGTTTGCACAGATCCGGTCGCATCTTCCCTTTTCACAGTTCCATAACCAATAACAATGACATCTTTAAGCAGGTTTTGTCCTTCTGAAAGGCTTACTGTCACTGTATTTGATGCATCCAGTGTTACTTCCTGAGTCTCATATCCCGTATATGATATAAGTAGTGCTGTGGTATTGTCTGGTACTTGTAATACAAAATTCCCATCAAAATCTGTAGCCGTACCAAGGCTAATGTCGCTTTTGCTGACGACAATTGCTCCAATGAGGGGTTCTCCGGTAGTAGCGTCTGACACTTTGCCGGTGATACTGCGTTGCCCTAGTACCAATAGTGGCAAGCCTACCGTCATGAGCATTAAAAGTAACTTTCTTGTCATAATTCGATTGATTTACTTGTTTATACCTTTCTTTTTCTTCTCAAATGCACATCAAAAATAGAAAAAATTCTTACTTTGTGTCCAATTGACATTAAGTTCCTTTAAAACAATTAAAATTAATGTATTATGTGGTCACGTTTACTTTTTACAGTATTTAATTTGCTACTGGTTTCGGTAGCTTTTGCCCAAATTGGGAGTGTGGGTTTAATAGGTTCTGCTACCCCGGGAGGATGGGATGCAGATACTGACATGGAGCGTATTTCAGATGATGAATGGCGTCTGGAAATTACCTTAATTGACGGATTTGCTAAATTCAGAGCTGATGATGCCTGGGATATCAACTGGGGAGCCTCTGATTTCCCGGAAGGTACAGGTGTACAAGGTGGACCAGATATTCCTGTTTTTGCAGGAGATTATGTAGTCACCTTTAATTCTACTACCGGTGAGTATTTTTTCGATGTGGAATCAGATATTAGTATCATCGGAAATGCGACACCGGGAGGATGGGACAATGACACTAAAATGTACAGGGATGAGGCTGATTCCAACAAGTATTTTCTTGAAGTGGATCTGGTTGTAGGAGAACTAAAATTCAGAACCACAGGAAGCTGGGATATCAACTGGGGTTCTCTTGATTTTCCTGCAGGCGTTGGTGTTCAGAATGGAGCAAATATTCCAATCCCGGCTGTTTTAAGATACAGAATTGATTTTGACAAATCTACAGGCGAGTATTTGTTTTCCGAAATTATATCATTCAATACAATTGGATTGATTGGTGCAGCTACTCCGGGTGGATGGGATACAGATACTCCACTTAACAGAGATGCCGGAAATCCCGATGTTTGGAGAGGAACTGTCACCATGACAGATGGTGAATTCAAATTCAGAGCAAACAATGATTGGGCTATCAACTGGGGTGGAACGGATTTCCCTGTTGGTGTAGGTGTTTTAGATGGTGGCAATATTGTTGCAACTGCGGGTGATTATCTGGTTACATTTAATACAGCTACTGCTGAATATAGCTTCTTACTGATTGGCAACTATTCTTCTATTGGCATAATTGGAGATGCTACTCCAGGTGGATGGGACAATGAAACCGCAATGGAACAAGATCCAAATGATGTTTCTATTTGGAGATTAAGAGCCATCCTTACTGACGGTGAATTGAAATTCCGTGCCGACAATGACTGGGCTGTAAATTGGGGTTCAGGTGATTTCCCAAGCGGAACCGGAGAGCAGGATGGAGCAAATATCCCGGTTGTTGCAGGTGAATATAAAATTACATTTAACTCCACAACCGGTGTATATAACTTTGAACTATTGGTGATTTTCAACACTGTAGGAATGATAGGCCCTGGATCTCCGACTGCAGGATGGGATACAGATTTTGATATGATAAAAGACCTGGTTGATGAGTCATTCTGGTACCATCCTTCTATAGACCTTAATACAGGTGAGATGAAGTTTCGTGCAGAAGATGCCTGGACTGTAAACTGGGGTGCTGTTGACTTCCCTTCTGGTGTGGGTACTCAGGATGGACCAAACATCCCTGTTTTAGCCGGCACTTATAGAGTAGAGCTTCACACAGTTACAGGGGAATATTCCTTTTCAGAGCCAAGCTCCACTACGAGCGTGTTGAAATCTGATATCATCAGTATCTTCCCTAATCCGGCAAGAGATGTGATAAATCTGGAGTTCAAATCTGATTTATTCAGAGGAGAAGCCAGAGTTAGCATTTTCAGCATGAAAGGTGAAATGGTTCACAGCCAAACAATGAATTTGCTACCTGTAAATGTAATTCCTGCACAGAATCTTCCTGCTGGAACTTACATTCTACAAATTGCAAATGACAAATATATTGTTGGTAAGCAAGTAATTATCGCTAAATAAACAGGATTCTAAATCCATTTATTTTTCAGAATATAAGAGGGAAAGACATTTTTGTTGTTCCCTCTTTTGTAAATTATAATGACTCTGCCAGCTTATTACTTTCTAAATCAAACTACCGGCTTTTAGCTGTTGGCCTTTAGCTGTTGGCGATCAGCCAGTGTGGAGTTATGAATGATGAGTGTTGAATGATGAGTGAAACAGCCGCTGTTGGCTTTTGGCCGTTAGCTGTTAGTGAGCAGCCGCGAGGGACAAATGAAATAAGGTTCATTACTGAGGTATACCCCGAAGGGGTATAATATAAATAACCCGGGGTACAACCCCGGGTACAAAAACAAAATACATCGTTTTGGCGCGTATTTTTGCCCTCAAGCAAAAATCCTGACAAAACAAAACCGTGCAATCTGGTTCTGACTCACATAACTTGAACCTGCTCATAATAAGGAGGTCGCATTTCTACAGAATTACTATTTGGGAAAACCTTCTTTTTTACATACTTTTCAGCAATCAAAACAAAATCCAATCATTCACCACAAATATTCCATTCATATGAGTCAACCGACAGGTCTTAATTTTCTATTAGTTTCCAGTTATTTTAAAGGTGAAGAATTCATCAGAGCCTGCAAGCGAGCCGGCAATAATGTCTATTTTCTAACAGGTTTAAAGTTGAAAGGCAGTCCATGGCCTTATGATCATATTGATGAGACCTTTTATCTGGAGGATGGTCCGGATGGTGTGTGGAATCCGCTGGATATGATTAAAGGACTCGCCTGGTTGATGAGAAGTGTAAAAATAGACAGAGTAGTGGCTTTGGATGATTTTGATGTGGAGAAAGCAGCACATATAAGGGAGGAATTCAGAATTCCCGGAATGGGACAATCTACTGCCCGATATTTCAGAGATAAACTGGCCATGAGAATTAGAGCAAAGGAAGCTGGTATTCCGGTCCCTCCATTTACTCCACTGTTCAACGATGCAGAAATCAATCATTACCTGGATACAGTAGAAGGCCCCTGGCTGATCAAGCCGAGATCTGAAGCATCTGCTACAGGTATTACAAAATGTAGGACTAAAGACGAAATTTGGGCAGTTCTGGATAAAGTCGGAGAGAGAAGATACCAATACCTCGCTGAGCAATTCAAGCCCGGAGATGTATTCCACGTCGACTCACTTTCTGAGGATGGCACATTGGTTTTTTGCAAATCCAGCCGCTATCTCAATACACCTATGGAAGTGGCACACGGTGGCGGGATATTCCGATCCGCTGCACTTCCTAATTCAAACGCAGATGCAAAAAAACTGAAAGTACTAACCGAAAAAGTTATGAATGCTTTCAGAATGGTCTATAGTGCTTCCCATACAGAATTCATCAAATCACACGAGACAGGTGAATTTGTTTTTTTAGAGACTTCTTCCCGAGTTGGAGGGGCACATTTAGCAGAAATGGTGGAAGCAGCAAGTGGTATCAACTTGTGGAGAGAATGGGCCAACCTGGAAACAGCACAAGCTTTAGGTAAAAAATATACCTTACCCAAAACCGAAGATTCCAGTGCAGGAATTGTAGTCTCTCTTGCCCGGCAGGAATGGCCTGACACCAGCACATTTAATGATAAGGAAATTTGGTGGCGTATGAATAAAGAGTACCATGTTGGATTTATCCTGAAAGCCAAAGACAAAAAACGACTGGATGAATTACTGGAAAACTATGCTGTGAAAATTTTCGAAGAATATCATGCCAGTGCCCCTGTGCCGGATAGGCCAACGAATTAGAAGAAACATCCGGCTATTGGCTTTTGGCCTTTAGCTGTTGGCAAACAGCCGGGTTGTGAGTTGCTTGTGTGTGTATAGAACCCTATCACGACTTTTACCCTCAAGGCTGGTGCCCGGGAAGAAGTTGACTGCCTAATTTTAGCGCCAGCCATCACCTTGTAAATTTTGAAGCGAAGCTGAAAAAATAACAAGACATCACCTTTTCGTGGCTTGCCCCACGAAAAAACATCACTTTTCAAAGCGGAGCTGCAGAAAAATATCACATTGCTTCGAAAAATCTCCCAAAATAGCTGCAAATATTTGCCGACTAAGATTTGCGGGTTGGAAATGCGGGTGGGAACTCTATCGGTTTCCTTTCCCGATGAAATGGAAAGTAGAAAAGCTGGTTCCAAATGGATCCAATCTTATCGATTTTGACATTTACTTTGCAGTATTTGCAGCAATCACCACAATAATTTTAAACAGTTTGTTACATATTCGCGAATAAATGAATATTTTTCACACGTCAAATGAGTTTCAGGGTAGGAATAGCAGTACAGATATTAGTGGTAATAACTCATCTCTAATCAAAATACAGCTTAAAAATACACTCAAATGGCTGTGCGAAATATTTTGATCAGTGTGATATAATCGAGAAAAGTTGATATGAAAATCGCTTATTTACATGGACTAGAGCGAAAATTGTCCGGTGAAAAAAGGTTAGTGTTAGAAACTTTCGGTCAGGTCTGGGCACCGGAAATTAAGTATCAGCAACCTAAAATGTTGAGTTCTTTGCTGGAAGATGCTCCTTTCGAACCTGATGCGGTCATTGGCAGCAGTATGGGAGGATATGCTGCCTATTTTCTCAGTCGCTGCTGGTCATGTGATGCTCTGTTATTCAACCCTGCCTTCGTCAACAGGCCTTTTGATCCGGATCTTACAGGTCTATATTATCCTGAAGATGAACATCCTTTCATGCAAGTTATCCTGGGGCAGGTTGACGATGTGATACCCGCAGAGCTTAATCAGGCTTATATAGAAGCCAATCTTTCTGTTGATGATATCGATATTTTTGTCAGAGCAGGCTTAGGGCATAGAATACCATTACCGGTGTTTGAAGAAGAAGTGACAGCTTTCCTGGAATATTAATATAAATTTAAAGTACAATTTTCGTTAGTTTTAGAGATCATTTGTATGTTTACCTGGCTCATCCTAATTCAAGAGCTTAGGAGTCTTTGTTTGTTTTGCATCAGGAAATTAATGGTATCACTAATCCTCCCATCATGAAGCAAACTTTCAAGCACTTATTTCTTTTTATTTCAATTGCATTTTGCAGCCATCCTGCATGGAGCAGTCATATAATAGGTGGAAATATGACCTATAAATGCCTTGGAGGTAATCGATATGAAATTACGCTTCAATTATACCGGGATTGCAATTGTACTAATTGTGCGAATTTTGCTGAGGTTGTTAGCATAGGAATTTACAGATGCGGCAATATTGTAAGTTGCAATAATTTAAGCCAGGCCAATAGTTTTTATCACTTACAGTACCTTTAGTTTCCAGGACGACCATTTTAAACCCTGATATACCCGGTATACAATTTCCTGAGCAGTGCCTGGAAAGGGGAACATATAGATCCTTTCTTACACTCCCTCTGTCATTTGAAAACTACTTTGTTGCTTATCAGCGGTGCTGTCGCCCGGAGACTGTAAGTAACATACCTAATCCAAGGACATTTGGTATGACTATCTACGTTGAAATTAAAACAAATGCTGCTATAGAATGTAATAATAATCCAATATTTCAGGAATCTATAAGTCCTGTGTTTTGCCTGGGTGAAACTTTTGAGATAGACCATAGCGCAGCAGACTCTGATGGGGATTCACTGGTATATTCTATCTGTTCTTCATTTAAAGGTGCAGGAATCGAAGGTGGCCCGGAATCACCTGGTTCCAATCCAAATTCCTGCACTGGAGTTATCCCTACACCATCTTGCCCTCCACCATATAATTTTGTTGATTATGTTTCCGGTTTTTCAGGAGTAAATCCTTTGGGCACCGGTTCACAATTGAGTATTAATCCTAACTCAGGCATAATCACAGTAAATCCTTCCATTGCAGGCCAGTACTTAGTTACAATCTGCGTAAATGAATTTAGAAATGGTTCGTTGATCAACACCTCTTACAGGGAGTTCACTTATTTGGCGGCCGCTTGTCAGAGCACTTCTACAAATGAAAATATTATTAGCAAAAGCTTAAAGCTATTCCCCAACCCTGCCAGCAATTTTATTCAAATAAATATTGAAAATCCCGGCGCTTCTTCGAATCAAATTCAAATATTCAATAGCTATGGTCAATGCATAGAAAAGCTTGATCTGATTTCCAATAATCAAAGACTGGATATAAGCGGATGGCCTGCAGGTTTATATAATTTGATTTTACTGGAGGATGGGGCCGGAAAAGTTAGTTAGATTTAAAACCGCAGAGAATGTAACCCCCACCCCCCGTGAAGATCGAAAATTGATATAATACATTTTTAGAAACTAATCTTAATATAAAGAGCCCGAACAATCTGTCCGGGCTCTTTCAATATTTTCTAACATCTCTTAAGTCAACCTGATCTCATCTCCTGATTTGTCAAAGAAATGGTATTCATGAATATGACATTCTTCATTTGGTACTATTCTGATCCATTTTTTTAGTTTGAAGTACCATTTCATTCTTGCTGAAGGAAAACCCTTTGTCAGGAAGGCATGCACAAATGGATGGACCTGGATAGAGAAATTTACATTTGGTCTGGATTGCAGCACAAATTGCATATCGCGCTCCAATTCATCTACTACAAGAATAGTAGGATTGACTTTGCCGGTGCCCTGACAGCTTGGACATACCTCTGCTGTATTAATTTTAACTTCAGGCTTGACTCTCTCACGAGTGATCTGCATCAAACCGAATTTGCTCAATGGCAAAATTGTATGCTGAGCTCTGTCCAGATGCATGAAATCCCGCATTTTTTGCTCCAGCACTTTTCTGTGCTCGGCATTTTTCATGTCGATGAAGTCAATCACAATCAAACCTCCGATGTCTCTGAGTCTCAATTGTCGTGCTATTTCTTCGCCTGCTTCCAGATTGACTCCAAGAATGGCATTATCCTGCACATTTACGACATTTTTAGGCCCACTGTTGACATCGATCACGTGCATCGCTTCAGTATGCTCAATGATCAAATAAGCTCCACTGTTCATCGTGGCAGTTTTGCCGAAGGAAGATTTAATTTGTCTGGTGATCCCATGTGCTTCAAATATTGGCACTCTGGTCCGGTGTAACTGAACTATCTTCGCTTTATCAGGAGCAATATCCGTAATATAGCTCTTGATATTTTCATACAGGTCCTTGTCGTTAATAACGATCCTGTTGAATGAATCACTCAAAATATCCCGCAGAATGCTGGAAGTCTTGTCTAATTCAGAAAGTAGTTTTCCGGGAGGAGTAGTCACCTTGATCAATTGCTGATACATCTGTTCCCACTTATCCACCAACTCTTTGAGCTCCTCATGCAAATCAGCTACTTTCTTTCCTTCAGCTGCTGTGCGAACGATGAGTCCGAAGTTCTTTGGTTTGATACTTTCGATTAAGACTTGAAGGCGTTTTCTTTCTTCCTGATTAGTAATTTTCTTAGAAACTGCCACTCCATTTGCAAATGGTGTCAGTACCATTAATCTGCCAGGTATATTTATTTCACAGCTTAGACGGGGACCTTTCGTTGAAATGGGTTCCTTCAATATCTGAACCAGTACGTGGGTCTTTTTAGATAGGACCTGATCGATTTTACCTGTCTTTACAATTTCTTCACTCAAATCAAATGCATCCAATTTGGAGGATTTACTTTCTCCTGTAAGAGCTTGCTGAGTAAACTTAATCAATGAAGGGATTTTGGGTCCCAGATCTGTATAATGCAAAAATGCATCTTTCTTGTATCCGATATCCACAAACGCGGCGTTGAGGCCCGGCATCAATTTCTTAATTTTGCCGACAAAAATGTCGCCAATAGAAAAATTAGAATTGGTTTTTTGCCTGTGAATTTCAACCAAACGGTTGTCTTCCAATAAGGCAATCTCTACATCCGTCGCGGTGGAATTGATAATTAATTCCTTTTCCACAATTATATTTTTATAGGTCAATGCACAGCTGCAACTTGCACAGAAGTACACAAAATGATTTTGAATGCTTCAGAAAGCAATCTTTAATCTGACGGAGTAGATATTATCGAATAAAAAACCTGAAAAATTGTCTCAGGTATCAACCAGCTAATCAAAATTCGAATCGCAAGTTATAACAAAGCACAAATTTTAAAATAAAATGCTTCAATTTCTTTTAATCGCTCAACATTAAAATAAGAATTCTTTAAAAAGATTCCTGCATTATTTTCTGGTAAGCCGGGTTTGATCTGTACTTGCCTTGCCTTACAGGCAAAAAATTCGGGCTATACATTTCCAAATAACTGGTTCAACAGTAATCCAACATCACAAATATTCACTTTCTGAAAATAATAATGCAGGGTTGAAAAAATCAACCCTGTCATTTATTTCTTCTTCTTGTGCCTGTTTTTACGAAGACGCTTTTTACGCTTGTGCGTAGCAATCTTATGTCTTTTTCTCTTTTTACCGCAAGGCATAATACTTAATATTTAAAAATGATACAACAATATTATTTACAACGCAGATTCATTTCATCTGCCTTTTCATTCATTCCAGCTCCCTTGTAGGCCTGCCCCAGCATACAGGCGATCACATCAGAGCCACTATCCAAACTCAATGCTTTTTCAAGCCTTTCAATAGCCTTATCATACTGCCCGGTCTTCACTGCAAACCTTCCAAGATTATAAAGAATACTTGGATTATCAGGATTCGCTGCTTCTAATTCCCGTAACATCAGAATTCCGGCCATTGGATTATCACCCGGAGGTGATTCGACCAAAGCAACAGCCAAATTGACCTTATGTCTCAGCTCTGAAGGTTCCAGCTTTATCGCTTTATTCAAAGCATCCTGAGCCTGACTGGAGCAATAAGAACGAATTTCTTCGTTTTCAGTTTTCTGAATACAAAAAGTAAATGTCGTTCCGGCAATTGACCAGGCATTTGCTGATTGTTCAATTTCTGCCACTTGTGCTGCATAATAACCTGCAATCGCTGGCTGATTCAACTCGAACCATCGGGATGATAATTCCTTCAGATTTTCAGATATTTCAAGAGAATCAGTTGAATTTGCTGTCTGTTCTTCCAAAGTTTCAATAGCTGGAAGAAATTCTGCTTCAATCGCCGATTTACCCTCACGCAACAAGCGATCCGGAGTAACCAGCTGGGTAATAATAGCTTCTTTCTCTTGTTTATTTCCTTTCGACGAGGATACTATCGGGAAAGCAAAATATAACACTAGCAATAACACCACGGACCCTGAAACAATTCCTAATTGCCATTTTGAAAACATAAGACTGGATTAGTCTTCTTCAATAACAGGCGCAGCTGTCACCTTATCCTTCACCTGCTCAAGAAATACTTTAGCTGGTTTGAATGAAGGAATAAAATGCTCAGGAATTTCAATAGATATATTCTTCTTAATATGACGACCTATCTTCTTTTTCTTTTCTTAATCACGAAAGACCCAAAACCCCGGATATAAACATTCTCACCCTCTGCAAGAGCATTTTTCACCTCCGTGAAAAAATTCTCCATAGTCACCAATACATCCACTTTAGGAACCCCTGTCTTCTCCGAAATCATAGAAACCAAATCTGCCTTCCTCATTAGTATCTCATTTATAGTAAGTTAGATAAAAAAATCTGCCTCGCGGCAAAAGCGTGGCAAATTTCGCAATTTTATGCTTATATCAAAAACTAATTGACAAAATGTCAATATTTATTTCGCCAAATAACCCAAAAGCCTCAGAATACCTGAAACACAGGCTTTATCATTTTCTTGAAGGGGAAGACATTAAAGTAGCCTTTGTTGTAAAAATAGGAATAATCTTCCATCGGATTCTCACTTAAAGCACAAACAAAATCTCCTCCCCAAGCCCCCAAGGATTTGATAACTCCATTAAAATCAGGGAAAAGTCTTTTTTGCACAGGTTCAATCTTCAGGTAATTACCAATCAGATATTCATGTCTTTGTAAGAGCTCAATCATATACTCATGACTTCTGGCTTTCGTGAGCGAAGTAGATATATCACTAATCTCATCAACAAGAACTTCCGGTACCTTTCCAAGCGAATTGAAATATTTTATACTGGCAGACGTATCCGCTTTGTTCCCAAGATACAGGAAAACAAATTGATCCGCCTTAATGGGTTCAAAAGGGATCGATTCAACCTCTGCCTGTCCAAATTCATTTTTGCTGTATAAAATCGGCGCATTGGCGCTGGCACAGGCAATATCATAACCAGATCCTCCAAATGTAGCTCTAAGCATGTCATAAGGATTCAGACCTGACGCCTCAGACAAGGTATAAATCATCGTGGAACTTGTGCCTAATCCCCATTGTTTGGGAAAATCTATTTTAAATTTTAAACGCTGTACCAGATTCCACCATGAAGGATTAAAGTCCTTTAAATATTTAATAAGAGATGCTAAAGAAGAAGCAATATCTGTGTTATTGGTTGATATAATACTTCCGTCTGACTTGTTAATCCTTGCTTCGAACCAAAGCATCTCATACATATCTTCACTCTGCCAGAGTATTTCTTCACTTACATCACCCATCCACACATCCAGGTTTTGACCATATCTGACCGGAATCGCCAAACCAGTTGCTCCTTCAAGGATTACATATTCTCCACTTATCAGAAGCTTTCCACTTCCACGAAATGAATGAGTTGGTTCAGTAATCATATGCATTTAAATAGTTGTAGCAGGGCCTGCAGATTCCAAAAAAGAACGGACCGCACTGTAAGATATTGTTTTATCTTTAAAGTGTTCTAATGCAGCACTTTGCATATTAACAGGAACGTTCAACTGGTTCAATATATTTGTCAGGTGCATTTTCATATGTCCTTTCTGTATACCAGCAGTGATTAAAGATCTGACAGCAGCAAAATTTTGAGCCAAACCCACAGAAGCAATGATTCCCATCAGTTGTCGCGCTGTTGGATTTCCAAGTAACTGCATGGATCTTCTGGCTAATGGATGCAGGGAGGTCAGTCCTCCAATTGTCCCGATGGCCAAGGGAAGTTGAATCCAAAAATGAAAAATATCGTTTTCAACTTTACAATAACTGAGACTTCTGTACTGTCCGTCCCGGCATGCATAAGTATGACCGCAGGATTCAATAGCTCTGAAATCATTGGCAGTTGCCAGAATGACTGCATCCACACCATTAAAGATTCCTTTATTGTGTGTAGTGGCCCGATATGGATCTATCTGCGCAATTCTGACTGCTTTTTCAAATTTCCATGCAAATTGCTCAGGATCCGTATCAGTTGAACAATTCAGTTGAGATACCGGACAAGAAACTCTTGCCTCTACAATACATTCAGGTGTGTAATTGCTCAGAATAGCCATGATGATTTTCAGGTCTTTATGCAAAACAGGAATTTCATCATTTTCCAGTACAAACGACGCTAAAGAATCTGCAAAACTTTCAAGGACAGAATTTATAAAATTGGCTCCCATCGAGTCACAAGTCTCAAATTTCACTCTCAGCTGAAAATAATCTGCTTCCTGATCAGTGAAATCCAACAGTTCTATGTCTAAAACTCCTCCTCCTCTTTGCTGCATGTTAGAGGTGATAGAGGTAGCATCGCTCAATAGTTTTTGCTTAAGCTCAGGCATACACCGGTTCATCAATTCATATGAACCAGACCACATAAAATGAACCTGCCCAACTTTAACCGTTCCCAAAATACTTGTATTAAACCCACCCTTATCATGCCAGAATTTAGCTGCATTAGATACAGCTGCAACTACAGAACTTTCCTCTATAACCATGGGAATACAAAAAGTACGACCATCTATCAGGAAATTTGGAGCTACCCCAAAAGGTAAAATGTAGTTACTAATGGTGTTTTCGCTGAATCCATCTAAAATTTGTTGCTGTTGTTCATCTTGCAACCAAAAACTGCTTATTTCCTCCACTGCTGCTTCAGGATCCTCAAAATACTGTCCAGCAATTGCCTGAAGCTTTTGCATCTTACTTAACCTTGAAAATCCTCTAATCATTTTTTTTCTATCCATCATTAATTACACGATGTATGTATTTTGATACTTTTCAATTTTTCAGGATCTGACTTTTAAAAAGGTTTTTGCCAATTTCAGTCCTTCCACCTGCAGATTCACGTAATCAAATAAATCCCGGTAATCTCCCCTGGCATGTTTCAGAAAACCAGAAGCCTGTCCGTAAATGGAAGGATATTTGCAGGATGAGATTAAATAATATCCGTCCAGAAAATCTCTTATTCCACCCGAAATGATGATTTGCTTCACAGTTTTCATTTCAATTTGATTAAGCCACCCCAGCATTTCTTCTGCTGAATGTCCGATATTCATGAGGGGGCCGTAGGATTCTTTATAAAGATCACCCGCCCTTAATAATTCCAATTTTGAAAAATTAGTGCCTCCATTCGCCGCCAGATCAATTGCTGCCAGAGGCAATTCCATCAATGCTTTCAATGAAGCCGGCCCAAATCCTTGTCCTACTTCTTTGACAATTACTGGCAATTGAAGATGATTCAAAAGCTCTGTAATTGTCTCTACAGGTGCTCTGGAAATTATATCTCCCTTCCGGCTGAAGCCATTCCTGCATAGGATTGACATGCACTATCAAGCCATCTGCCTGCAGTCTGTCAATCATCCTTATTATCAGGTCGGTTTTCTTTTCAGTTAAGAGTCTTTCAACCTGAGCAATGCCAAGGTTTGCATACAATGGAAGATCATATCCTATAATCGACCTTACATTAAAATCATCCAAATACTCGTCACTGCTGAGGAGAGAGCGGCAAGATCCAAGTCCCATTCCCATTCCAAAATCCTTACAGGCACGGGCAAGGTTTTCATTGATCACTTTAGCTATTCCCGTGCCGCCGGTCATACTTGAAACCCAGATTGGAACTGACAGCTTTTTGCCTAAAAAATCCAATCCCAGGGAAATGTGTTCTCCGGGATGCGCTGCCAACATTGGTTCATAATAGAAGCGATGATCTATCTCCTTGTCTTCAACCCGGGACTCAAATGCCAGGTTGATATGGTCCTTCTTCCGGGAAGAAGCCAGTGGGTCAGTATCCTCAAGCAAGGGATTTATATGTGGATCCATATGAATCGTGATAAATATTTTAGCAAATTAACGAGTTTCTCAGTCAAAAAACATCGATTAAGGTCCAAAGTTGTGATCAGGGAGTGGCTATTATCAGAGATAAGTATGTTATTATCAATGCTTACAATGAAGACCGATAAAATAGTATGGCCAAAAAAAAACTGTAATTCAGCAGCTTATGAATTTTATTTGATATTTTTTTCTGAGAAAAGATTGCATTTTGAATAAGATAATTTTACATTTGCAGCCGCTTTGAAAGCGAGGATTATTTTTAGTAAAGAAATAAAGAATAAAAGTTGTGAATACGCTAAGCTTCAAAACCAAGTCAGCCCGCAAAGAGGACGTCAAACATCAATGGTTCATCGTTGATGCTGAAAGCGAAATTGTCGGCAGACTAAGCTCTAAAATCGCGCATGTATTGCGTGGAAAACATCGTCCTGATTTCACTCCTCACGTTGATTGTGGTGATTATGTCATCGTTGTCAATGCTGAAAAAGTGAGATTTACAGGAAAAAAATGGGATGACAAAGAATACCTAAGGTATTCAGGTTATCCTGGAGGACAAAAAAGCACGGTGGCTGCCAATCAATTGGTAAAAAAGCCTGAATCCATCCTGGAGATGGCAGTGAAAGGAATGCTACCTAAGACAAAACTTGGCAATGCCATGATTAAAAAATTGTTTGTGTACGCAGGTCCGGAACATCCGCACCAGGCACAACAACCTCAACCATTCAAATTCTAACCGATCCATGGAAACTATCAACGCAATCGGTCGCCGCAAAGCATCTGTAGCAAGAGTGTACCTGAAAAAAGGTACAGGTGCTATTAGTATCAACGGTAAGACTTTAAAAGAATATTTCCCGCAGATTCACATTCAGACTAAAGTACATGAGCCAATCGAAACATTGGGTCTTGAAAATGGCTACGACTTGAATGTTAATGTTAAAGGAGGTGGATACAAAGGACAGGCAGAAGCCATTCGCATGGGTATTTCCAGAGCATTGGTGAAATTGGACGAAAATTACAAACCTGCTCTGAAAGAGAAAAAATTATTGACCAGAGATGCTCGCGAAGTTGAACGTAAAAATACGGTAAACCTAAGGCAAGAAAGAGCTTCCAGTTCAGCAAGCGTTAATACCCTTATTCAATTTATTCTGCAACAATCATACAGAAAAAGATATTAGAATGGAAACACCCGATTATAAAGATATGCTGGATGCAGGTGTACACTTTGGACACCTCAGAAGCAAATGGAACCCTAAGATGCAACCATACATCTTTGCTGAACGCAAAGGTATTCACATCATAGATTTGAATCGCACGAAAGATTGCCTTGAGACTGCCGCTAATGCTGCACGTCATATGGCAAGATCAGGCAAAAAAATCCTTTTTGTTGCAACTAAAAAACAAGCCAGAGATATCGTGGCTGATGCAGCAAGAAGCGTAAATATGCCATACGTGACGGACAGATGGCTTGGAGGTATGATGACCAACTTCGCAACTATCCGTCGTTCTGTGAAGAAAATGCAGAACATCGAGAAAATTCTTGGAGACACCAGTCTTTCAAGTGTTACTAAAAAAGAACGTTTGACTCTTTCCCGTGAGAGAGAAAAACTGGATAAAGTATTGGGCGGTATCGCAGGTATCAACAGATTGCCTTCAGCATTATTCATCGTGGATATCCACCATGAGCACCTTGCACTGGCAGAAGCTGATAACTTGGGTATCAAAACAATAGGTATAGTGGATACCAATTCAAATCCAAACCT
The DNA here is from genome assembly GCA_016706365.1 of Saprospiraceae bacterium. Taxonomy (GTDB): domain Bacteria; phylum Bacteroidota; class Bacteroidia; order Chitinophagales; family Saprospiraceae; genus SLDF01. Next base: position 341,571 of record JADJJU010000005.1, on the reverse strand, counting down.
GGTAGATTTTCCAATTCCTGCCAATGATGATGCGAGCAAGTCTATTGCTTTAGTGACTAACTATATTGTCAACGCAATCAAGGAAGGACTGGAAGAAAGAAAGGCTAAGAAATCAGACAAAGACGGTGAAGAAGCTGATTTCTAATTAGTTGGTACACATTTTTCAAGAATCATCTAAACATAAATTTAAAATAAGTCATGAGCGAAGTAACTATTTCGGCAGCAGACGTAAAGCGCCTGAGAGATCAGACGGGCGCAGGAATGATGGATTGTAAAGCAGCCCTTGCAGAATCAAATGGTGATTTTGAAGGCGCCATCGAATATCTCCGTAAGAAAGGACAAAAATTATCTTTGAAAAGAGCAGATCGCGAAGCTAAAGAAGGTATAGTTATCGCTTTAGTTTCCAACGATCAGAAAAAAGGTATTGTAATCAGATTGAGTAGTGAAACTGACTTCGTTGCAAAAAATCAAGATTTCATAGACCTTGGAAAAGCTTTCGCTCAGATTGCATTGGATACATTCCCTCCAAATTTGGAAGCATTGCTTGCTCTGCCTTATGGCAATATCACTATCGGTGATAAAGTAAGTGAGCAAGTTGGTGTAATCGGCGAAAAAATTGAGCTGGCTGACTACGAAAAAATCGAAGCTGCACTGGTTGTTTCTTATATCCACAGTGGTTATAGAGCAGGTGTAATTGTAGGTTTCAATAAGAGTGGAGACGCTATTGCAGAAGCAGGTAAAGATGTGGCTATGCAGATTGCTGCCATGAAGCCTGTCGCTGTTGATAAAGATGGTGTTGACGCCGCAATTATCGAAAAAGAAATCGAAATCGGTATGGATATTGCTCGCCAGGAAGGAAAGCCGGAAGCAATGCTGGAAAAGATTGCACAGGGTAAACTGAATAAATTCTTCAAAGAGAGCACCCTGTTAAATCAGGACTTCGTGAAGGACGGAAGCAAAACGGTAGGGGCATACTTGAAAGAACAAGATGCAGATCTTACCGTGACAGCGTTCAAACATGTGATGCTAGGTTAAAATAATTTGAAAAGAGCGAATCAGTTGATTCGCTCTTTTTTTTGTCCCTAATTAAGGTTTTAATCCAACTAAAGGCTTCAAAATCAAGTTCTAACAACTGAACTCAATTAAAACTCAATAAAGTAAAAGCAAGATGGCAGCAAAATATAAAAGAGTACTCCTTAAACTCAGTGGTGAGTCACTCATGGGAGAACAAAAATATGGCATTGCCCCTGAAATGCTCAGCAATTATGCCGGCCAAATCAAACTCCTCATAGATGCTGGGGTAGAAGTTGCAGTTGTGATTGGAGGCGGAAACATTTTTCGCGGTCTCACAGCTGTGAATTCAGGAATAGAAAGAGTTCAGGGAGATTACATGGGTATGCTGGCCACCACTATCAATGGGATGGCAATCCAATCGGCCCTTGAATTTGCGGGAGTCAATACAAGATTGGTTTCAGCTATCAAAATGGAGCAAATCGCAGAACCATATATCAGACGCAGAGCCATCAGACATCTTGAAAAAGGTAGAGTTGTGATTTTCTCAGGTGGAACCGGCAGTCCGTACTTCACCACAGATTCTGCAGCAGCACTTAGAGCCAATGAAATAAATGCAGATGTCATACTTAAAGGTACCCGGGTAGATGGTATATACTCCGCAGATCCGGAGAAGGATCCAACCGCGGTAAAATTTGATTTTCTATCCTTTGCCAAAGTCATCAGTTTGGGACTTGATGTAATGGATATGACTGCTTTCACTTTATGCCAGGAGAACAATCTGCCTATAATTGTCTTCGATATTAATAAAAAAGAAAACCTGGAAAGAATCATCATGGGTGAAAACGTCGGAACGCTCGTTTCCTGATTTAAAATTAAAATAACTTAATGTCTGCTTCAGACAAAACATAAGTACCTGGAATTACATTTAAATTGTAGTGGATAGTCACTGTATGCTTAAGGTCCTTTGGGTAGATAACAGTAAATCTATTTCATAATATTATTCCGTATAAAGAGTATTAAGATGAGTTCCCGGTATTATTGCTTCGGAGCTCTATTAGGGTTGATTATGACGATCCTAATTCAAAGTCCAAAATAAAATGAACTATATATAGTCTTTGAATTTAATATCTTTGTTCATAAGCAGTTAAACCGATGTATGCCATCTATCGTTAAATCTGTCATCAATTATGGCGCTGTTCAGTTACTGAAATGGCGTTATAAGCGCATTGAACAAATCCGGAAGTATCCTCATGATTTGCAACGGGATACATTACAACACCTTTTGGAGACAGCATCCGGAACTGAATTCGGGAAAAAGCATGGTTTTAGTTCCATAAAATCTCTCAAGCAATATCAACTAAATGTACCTGCGGGGGATTATGAGGACTTTAAGCCCTACATCCATAGGATGATGATGGGAGAGAAAGATATACTTTGGAATGGAAGAGTAAAAAACTACTCAAAGTCTTCAGGTACAACCAGCGATAAAAGTAAATTCATACCGGTTCCAAGAGAGAATATGGTGGGATGTCATTTTAGAGGCAGCTGGGACACGATGACGATCCTGTACCATATCAATCCTGAGATGGCTATTTTCGCCAACAGGAATTTAATCATGGGCGGTACTACTACCTTATTTGAGCCCCATTCTGCCACCCGTTTCGGAGATATCTCAGCATTGATGATCCATCAAATGCCCAATTTTGTCAGAAGTTTTTATACTCCATCTCTTGAAACTGCATTACTGGCAGATTGGGAGGAAAAAATAGAACGGACAGCTATAGAATCCCTTGCAAATCCTAACATTGCAATGTTTGGAGGAGTTCCCACCTGGAACATAGTACTATTCAAAAAGCTTCTGGAAATGACAGGAGCTGAAAATATGCTCCAGATCTGGCCAAAGCTAAAGGCGTATGTACATGGTGGTGTAGGATTCGAACCATACAGAAGTCAATTTGAAGCACTTCTCCCTGCAGATGACTTTATTTATCTTGAAGTTTACAATGCTTCAGAAGGCTTCTTTGCTGTCAGCGATGAATCAAAATCGGATGATATGCTACTTTTGCTAAGCAACGGTATTTATTATGAATTCGTTGCGATGGAGGATTTCATCAATGACAAAATGGATGCCATTCCTCTGGAAGATGTAAAACCCGGTGTACAATACGCAATAATTATTACAACTAATTCCGGTCTTTGGAGATATATGCCCGGAGATACAATCACTTTCACATCAGTTTCCCCATACCGGATCAAGGTCACAGGCAGAACAAAGCAGTTTGTCAATGCTTTCGGAGAGGAACTAATGATTGCCAACACTGATAAAGCCTTAGCTGAAACCTGCAAGGAATTTGGTGCTGTTGCTTCCGAATATACAGTTGCTCCTATTTATCTGAATATGAACGGCAAAGGTGGGCATCAATGGATTGTGGAATTTGAGAAAGATCCGCATGATCTTCCTCAATTTGCGGAGAAACTGGATATTAATTTACAAAAAGTCAATTCTGACTATGAAGCAAAACGAAGCAAGAATCTTGCCCTCGATAGCCTCAAAATGATGAAAGTTCCCAAAGGAAGATTTTATAAATGGCTGGCTTCAAAAGGTAAATTGGGTGGTCAAAATAAAGTCCCCAGGCTGTCCAATCATCGTCACACTATCGATGAAATTGTGAATTTCCTGGAAAAAACAAATTGAAATGGACAACACAGTTGCCATCACCAGAGATTTATTGTTGAATACCTTTGAAGTAGAACCAGTTAAAATTTCTGAAAATCCTGAGGAGATATTCGAGCAACTAACTTCTCAGATTGCCTGGATGATTGAGCATAAGCTAGATTTTCTGCTTAGTTTGCTTTACAGACTGGACGTAGCAGAAGAAAAAATCAACCTTGCGCTCAAACCGCAGTCTCCTATTCCTGCTGATCGGGCGCTTGCTTTATTAATATTGGAAAGGCAAAAACAGCGCATGGAGACTAAGGAAAGGTACAGACAATTCACTCAATCAAAAGGTGAAAACGATTGGTAAATATGCAATCAATCTCTGTAAATTATGCTTGTTAAAACCAGAGGAATCGTATTCAAATCCCTTAAATACGGAGACAACAGCCTGATTACTGATATTTTTACTGAGGAATTGGGACTTAGATCTTACATAGTAAATGGAGTAAGCTCAAAATCAGGAAACAATAAAATGGTGTTTTTTCAACCTGCCACTTTGCTCGATTTGATCGTGTATGAAAGAGAAGAAAAATCACTTGGAAGAATTAAAGAATTTGCTCATCACCATATTTTCCAAAGAATTCCATTCGATATTCTGTATGGCTCCATTAGCCTTTTCATGATTGAAGTAACGCGCAATTCCATACGTGAAAAAACAGTGAACAGGCCTTTATTCAAGTTTGTATTTGATAATATTTATAAATTGGATGAAGAGAATATTCCACTTTCATTATATCCTCAGACCTATCTTGTGCGTTTAAGTGAACATCTGGGTTTTGCTCCCAATGGACATTGGACTGAAAATCTTTGTTATTTTAATCTTAGAGAAGGAAATTATGAATCAGACTTCCCGGTTCATCCGGACTACATGGATCCTGCCGAAAGTTATCTGCTTCATCTGCTTAATACATTGGACGACAGCGAATTAATACATCTGGACCCTCAGTCTAAAATATCCAGAAAAATAATATTAGAAAAATTGTTGCATTATTACCACCTGCATATCGAACAGTTTAGAGAAATTCGCTCCGTGGAAATTCTTTCTCAAATAATGCATGTCTGAAAAGTAATTCAATTATATGTCCCGACTGACTCCTTTGCTTCAATCAATGCGCAAATTTTTGGCAAAAATTAAGGCCTGGTATCTTCAGCGATCCCGCTGGCAGCGCATAATAATTGTCAGTCTTACAGGTATTTTGTTATTTATCTTTTTTTTCTACCAACTATTGGTCTGGGATGCATTTGGTCCCGTTCCTTCTTACTCAGAGATAAGAAATATAGAAACACCTGAAGCCTCTGAAGTCCTCGCTGAAGATGGGACGGTGTTAGGGAAGTATTTTACAGAAAACAGAACGAATGTTACATTTGATGAAATCAATCCCCAACTCATTCAAGCATTAATTGTAACAGAAGATGAACGTTTTTATCAGCATCATGGTGTTGATTTGAGGTCAATGATGCGTGTGATTTTTAAAACAATAATAGGAGGTGACAGATCTTCCGGAGGAGGAAGCACGATTTCTCAGCAATTGGCTAAAAACTTGTATGCCCGAAAAAATAAAGGGCGATTCAGCATTCTTTTTGACAAAATGAGAGAAATGTTGACTGCGAGAAGGCTCGAGAAAGTCTATTCCAAAGAAGAAATTTTAACACTGTATCTCAATACAGTGCCTTTTGGAAGCAATGCTTTTGGAATACGCACTGCCGCAAGAAGATATTTCAATACTACTCCGGCAGCACTGTCTATACAGGAGTCAGCGACATTGATCGGAATGCTGAAAGCTACCACAACTTATAATCCAATCAACAATCCAGAAAGAGCAACAGAACGACGCAATCTGGTATTGCAACTAATGAACCAAAAAGGTACTATTTCTACTGAATTACTTGATTCAGTCAGTCAACTTCCGATGGAAGTACGGCAATACGTGGAAGATCACCAACAGGGAAATGCGAGGTATTTCAGAGAAGCCCTTAGAATGGAACTCGATGAATGGCTCAAAGGAATTGAAAAAGAGAATGGTGAACCTTACAATCTTTACACTGACGGATTAAAAATATATACCTCTGTAGATCCTGTGATGCAGCAATACGCTGATGAAGCAGTTGCAGATCAGATGGAGAGGTTACAGAGAACATTCAACAATGAATGGCGCAGGGAAGATCCCTGGGGAGATCATCCTTATATCCAGGATGTAATGAAAAGACTTCCGGAATACAAGGCCAAAATTGCTGAAGGTAAATCTGCTGCAATTGTTGATAGTCTTATGGCAATTCCTCGTGAAATGATTGTATTTACCTGGAAAGGTGCTCAAGATACAATGATGAGTCCTTTGGATTCATTGAAATACTATGCAAAACTGCTGAGATGCGGATTTCTGGCAACTGACAAATCAGGCTTTGTAAAAGCTTGGGTAGGTGGTGTTGATTTTGACTATATGAAATATGACCATGTAAAAGCCAGAAGACAAATTGGCTCTACGATGAAACCAGTCGTATACGCTACTGCACTAAAGCAAGGAATTGACCCATGTGAATTCAGACCAAATAATTATACCACATACCCTGAGTGGGATGATTACAGACCAGGGAATGTAGATGGCAGATATGGCGGGATGTTTACTTTTGCGGGTGCCCTGAATAAATCAATCAATGTAATTGCCGTCGAGGTCGGACTAAAGGCCGGATTGAAAAATATCATTCAGACAGCTAATGAAATGGGGCTAAAAGGTCCGATCCCTGAAGAACCAGGTCTTTGCCTGGGAGCATTTGATGCTTCACTTATGGAAATGGTAGAGACTTATGCCTGTATCGCCAATCGCGGTAAAAAAGTAAATGTTAGATTGTTTAAACGCATTGAGGATAGATTCGGAAATGTTATTGTAGATTTTGAAGATAATCCACGCATTGGTGATGAATACGTCCTGGATACAACAATAGCTGATATTATGCTTCAATTATTAAAAGGAGTGGTGGAACGGGGAACAGGAGCCAATGCAAAATACACTTATATCCCCTACTGGGATCTTGCAGGCAAAACCGGTACTTCACAAGAATATGCTGATGGATGGTTCATGGGATTCACTCCTGACTTAATAGCCGGAGCCTGGGTAGGGGGAGAAACTCCTCTTGTTCACTTCAAATCCTCCTACAATGGTCAATCAACTTATACTGCACTTCCTGTCTGGGGAAATTTCTTTAAAAAATTGGATAAGGATGAAGAAAACAGGTTCAATGATTTCCGCAACAGTCGATTCCCTATTCCGTCCAAAGAAGTCCGGCAGGCGCTGGATTGTTCTGCAGGATATTATGATGAAGAGATTGAGGAGGTATTACTTGATTCCCTGGGAAATGTAATCGAGCCGGAGGTTTTGGATTCGATTCCTATCGATCAGGAGAACTGAGTTATGAATTATGAGGTATGAATGATGAGTGACATGCAGCTATTGCCGGGGAATTGCTCGTAACAAGGTGATGTCTTGCTGCACCTGCGGCTTGCAAGGTGATGTTTTTTCAGGGGACAAGCCCAGAAAAAGTGATGTCTTACAACTTTTTTCAGCTTCGCTTCGAAAATGTAAAGGTGATGGCTGGCGTAAAAAACCAGTATGAAGCTTCTTTCATGAGATTACACGATTCCTCGGCTGTTCCCACCTAAACGTCTCAACGCCTAACAACCACATTGGCTTTGCTCCTCAACAGCTGGCCGTGACGCCGCCCCCTGGAATCGGTGAAATCTTAGATCGCAAAGTGACGTTAAGCAGTCAAAGTGGATTTTGCAAACCAGCAACAGCTCTACGTGTTCAACTACTCGCTGTTTAACTGGCTGTTAACTAACCTCCTAACCTTCTACTTCTAACCTTCTCAACCGGCTGTTATCGGTTAACCGATTAACCACATAACCAATTAAAGCGGCTGTTTTAACGGGGAATTGCAGGTGCATCAGGGACCGGCTCTACATCGTAGACAAGATATTCCGTTTCGCCCTGCCAGAAAAAGTGCGCAATTTTTGTTTGTATTGCAGACTTACTGAGCGGCCTTCGAAAGTCTGTAATTTTTCATATGTTTCCCTGTTTTTAACAGAAAAGTTCCAAACATTCCCTTGTGAACCGGGCTGAACAATGTATCCTCCTACCCCGCTTAGTGCAAGTTCACCTTCGTAAGTTTTGAAAAGGTATCCTTTTTTGGAAATTTTAATCAGTACTCCGGAGCGGGCACCTTCACTGTAGGTTATTGCCGAAATACCAAAGTAAATCAAACTACCACCCATCACAATGATGAGGGTCCAAAGTCCAATTTTTCGTCCAATTTTTCCCCAGGAGCGAGTTTCCATAATTGTTTGATTGATTTCCTACCCGGAAATTCATTCAAAAATAGATATTCCCTTGATATTGAAAGATAAATTCTGGTGACATTATGATTTGTGAATCCTGGACATGATAAAACAGGTACCGAAAAGCGACACATTTAGGTTCTTTCCGCTGATAATAAAAACGCATTGCATAAAGTCCTATGTCATGATCCATAAATTCCGATATTTGCGCCACTTTTTAAACAAAGAGCCATGATGGAATATAATCGCGATGGAGTGAGTGAAGGGCAATTGCTGAAACTTTATGAGGATTTGGTGAGGCCCCGGCTTATTGAAGAGAAGATGCTCATCTTACTCAGACAAGGCAAAATCAGCAAATGGTTTTCCGGAATAGGTCAGGAAGCTATTGCTGTCGGAGCGACCAATGCATTGCATGAGGATGAGTTTATATTTACCCTTCACAGAAACCTGGGCGTATTTACCACAAGAAAAATGCCATTTACCAGGCTATTTTCTCAGTGGCAGGGCAAAGCAAGCGGATTCTCAAAAGGAAGAGAACGCTCATTTCACTTTGGCTCGATGGAACATCACATAGTAGGAATGATCTCTCACCTGGGACCGCAATTGTCACTTGCCGGGGGTGTAGGATTAGCTCACAAACTTCTGAAAGAAAAGAAAATTTCACTGGCCTTTACAGGAGAGGGAGGAACCAGCCAGGGAGAATTCCATGAAGCACTCAATGTGGCTGCGGTGTGGAATCTACCCGTAATATTTCTGATTGAAAACAATGGCTACGGGCTGTCTACGCCATCTTCGGATCAGTTTAAATGCGAAACACTTGCTTCTAAGGGAGTAGGCTACGGAATGAAATCACTTCGTATTGACGGAAATAATATACTGGAAGTGTATAAAACTATCCATCAACTGGCAGAAGAAATGCGTGAAAATCCGCACCCTGTCTTGCTGGAATGTATGACCTTCCGAATGAGAGGACATGAAGAAGCTTCCGGTACAAAATATGTTCCCAAAGAGCTCATAGATACCTGGGCATTGAAAGATCCAATTTCAAATTATGAATCTTACTTGCTGCAAGAAGGAATTCTAAGTTCTGATTCTATCGCCTCAATCAGACAAAACATAAAAACTGAGATCGATCAGGGACTTGAGGAAATCTACGATGAGGCAGAGATTTCTTCAACTTATGAGAAAGAGTTGACAGATGTTTACGCTCCATATGAGGCAGTCATCACTGAACCTGGTTCAGATATCGCTCCGGAAAAAAGGTTTATTGATGGAATTGCTCAGGGAATGAGACAGGCGATGGAAAAACATCCAAATCTCATCCTGATGGGTCAGGACATTGCTGACTATGGTGGCGTTTTCAAAATAACTGAAGGACTTCTCGAAGATTTCGGAAAAGAAAGAGTGAGAAATACGCCTCTTTGTGAAAGTGCTATTGTTGGAGCAGCTTTGGGATTGAGCTTGAAAGGCTTCAAGTCCATGGTAGAGATGCAATTTGCTGATTTCGTCACATGTGGATTCAATCAAATCGTAAACAACCTCGCCAAATTGCATTATCGCTGGGGCCAGCCAGCTGATGTAGTCATCAGAATGCCCACCGGCGCAGGAGTTGGAGCTGGACCTTTTCATTCACAAAGCAATGAAGCATGGTTCACGCATATTCCGGGATTAAAAGTTGTATATCCAAGCTCTGCAAGAGAGGCAAAAGGCTTATTACTTGCCGCATTTGAAGATCCCAATCCCGTACTTTTCTTCGAGCACAAGGCTATGTACAGAAGTATTATTGATAATGTACCCGAAGATTATTTCACTATTCCAATAGGCAAAGCTGCAAAAGTTGCGGAAGGTAATGATGTAAGTATTATTACTTACGGAATGGGAGTTCATTGGGCTAAGGATCTTTGCCGGAAGAAAAATATCTCAGCAGATATTCTGGATTTAAGAACATTACTCCCACTTGACTATGATGCCATTCGCGATACTGTAAGTAAAACCAATCGCGTTATAGTGCTGCACGAGGATACGCTTACTGGAGGAATAGGAGGTGAAATAGCAGCCTACATATCCGAGCATTTATTCGAACACCTGGATGCGCCTGTATTAAGATGTGCGAGCCTTGATACCCCGGTGCCATTTGCCATTCCTTTGGAAAATAAGTTTTTGGCAAAGGACAGGCTGGAGGAAACCATTGAAAAAATATTACAATATTAACAATACAACACACGACAATGAATCTTGAACAATTAGTAGCAGTGTCCGGAATGCAGGGCATTTTTAAAGTAGTAGGAAACCGATCGAATGGCTTGATCATAGAAGACCTCGAAAATGGCAAACGCAGATTTGCTCCTTCCAGAAATCATCAGTTTTCTCCATTGGAATCCATATCCATTTACACTTATGATGACTCTGTGCCTTTAAAAGATGTATTCCAGAGTATTAAAGATCAATACGAAACATTGCCACCCGTGGATCACAATGCTTCCAACCAGGAGTTGAATGAGTATTTCAGAAATATCCTGGAAGAGTATGATGAGGATCGCGTAAAAATCAGCGACATCAAAAAAGTGATTAAATGGTTTGGCTTCCTGAAAGCACTGGGCTTTATTGATGCTGAGGAAGAAACCGCTACTGAGGATTCGGAAGAAGTAAAAGAAACAAGCGGAGAGGAAGAATAATTGTAAAACGGGTGAGTAATGGTTTTATTCACCCGTTTTTTATTTGATCTTCTCTTCAAGATATAAACTCTAAATAATAGAGCAAGTTCAAGTCTGGTCTATAGAATTTGTTGTTTCGCTTTGATTCAATTTTCTTTTACTTTTGCCTTGATGCAAAAGTAACAAAAGATCAAGGCTGTTTAAACTTTCCTTGTTTTCTACGCTGTTCGCCACTCCGCGCATGCAAAGCCGCTCGCTTATTGAAATAGTGATAACTGCTCAAATTTCTCCACTCTAATTAATATGGAGTAAATCAAGCTTTTACTTATGCTCGACTTCTGTGCCTGCTTGCTTGTCGTCAAATTCAGCCTGACAACTGTGTGTCGAATAGCTTGAAAAGCTACGGAAATTTTAAAAGGCCGGTTTTAACAGCCAAACAGCCTGAATAAAGTGGGACTATTCTTCTATTGTTGATTCGATTCGCGTGACGCAAACTCCGGAAGGAGTTTAATATGGATAACCCCGTGCAAGTGAAACGCAGCACAGAGTAGAATTACTTTCTATCTGAATTTCGTAGATATTCAACAAAAAACGCAGGAAAATAGCAGTGAAACCATACAATCCTTTAAGCCGGCTGTTCAATCTGAAATCTGAAACCGCTGAAACCTGAAATCTGAAATCTACTTATTAAACATACTCATAGTCTGAGAGATCCCTATAAAGCTAAACGACAAACAAGCATCCACTCCCCTCTTTAAAAACTCAGGTAGTGCTTTGCGTTCATCTGCATCCCATTTTCCCAAAACATAATCTACCTGACGCCCTTTGTCAAATGCATCGCTGATTCCCATGCGCATGCGGGGATAGTTATTATTCCTAAGATGCGATCAATATCCTTCAGTCCATTGTGGCCTCCGTCACTTCCGGATGCCCGCATCCTGATTTTGCCAAATGGAAGATTTAAATCATCCAGCACAACCAGCATATTTTCTACTGGAATATCATGCTTCGTCATCCAGTATCGGACGGCTTTGCCACTTAGATTCATGTAAGTATTTGGTTTTAATAAGTGGAGTGTTCTGGACTTGTGTTTGATAGTGCAAACATCCCCAAGCGTATCCGTTTTAAAAGAGGTTTCTTTGGATGCTGCCAGCTCTTCCAGCACTTTAAAACCAATATTATGACGGGTTTCAGCATATTCAGAGCCGGGATTTCCCAGGCCGACGATCAGGTACTTCATGTGATATTGATAAATGAGAATAGAAAGCTATTCTCAAGATATTTTCTTGATTCAAAAAAGCAAAAGTATGTATAAAATGGGGAAATTTATTGATTCTGAATCAATCACATGATAGGTAAATCAAGCTGTTGATCATTTAAATAGTAATAAGGATTTAGAGATTGACACCCATCTCTTTGTAATTGTGTTCAAGATCAATAATACGACTTGCATTCTTTTTTCTCAGATAGAAAGCATTTACTACTATCACTAAATAAACATTAATTACTATTCGAAATACTCCAAAAATGGCATCTGATGTGCTTTCTCTCATTATTTCAATGCCCGGATCCAAATAAAAAACGTTTATTCCTGAATACAAAATACTCAGGATAGCAATCACGATGAATCGCCATCTATCAGAGTGCACTAAGATATAATAGGATTTCATCCTTAGAAAATTTTCCCGCAGAGATAAATGATCGTCTCCTGATTCTATTTTTTTCTTACGCAGTAAGGGCATGGCAACTCCAAAATAAGCTCCTAATATAAATAATGCAATTGTTCTGTAAATCCAATCTACATTTTCAAGAAAGTTAGAAAAGAAACTTAGAATGAAAATTGATAACAAGGAACTAGGTAGAGCCCAAAGGATACTTGGTTTGTGAAAATCTTTCTCAATCTTAGCTCTGATGTTTTTAAGAAAGATTTCCACATTCGGTTCTCTGCTAATAAATCCGGGATGTATCATTTTGATAAAATTTCTTTAATCGCAATATAGTTAAATTTTTAAATTTATTAATGAAATTCACCACATAGAAGTTTCAATGTAGTAATAATTTTCTTCTATAGTATTCAACTCTTAATGAGCTGTTCTAATTTTCCACTTTCAATTTCTTCCTTCTAACTTCTAAACTCCCTCCACCAGTATCATCTGAGTCTTTGCCGCTCTTTGTCGTATGGATTTTGCAGGAGCATACAGCTCTGAATCCCACCAGGATCTGGCCTGATTAGCATCGCTAAATTCTAAAACTACAATCCGGCCAGGTTCCCAATCCCCTTCCAGGGTTTCTGTCTTTCCTCCCCTGACAATAAATTTACCGCCGAAAGCTTCGATTGCAGCAGGAGTAAGCGATACATAAGTTTTATATTCTTCTTTGTCAAGGATTGAAACATCAACAATTATATAAGCAGACATATAATATTTATTAATATATTTAAATTACTTTGTGAGATAGGCATTTGAAATTCTTGTATAAAACTCTTTTAAATTATCCTTTTCATCCTCATCTTCAAGAGTGTGTATATGACCCAGATAATTCATTCCCAAATAATTAGCTGATTCGGAAAAAGGCAACCAAAAATGTTCTCCTAAATTTCCTCCCAGAGATACACTGATAGCAGCCATCGACTTGCCTCTTAATTTTCTGCCCAGTTCCTTTTCAATGGAAAGCAGGTCGGTAATTCTGTCAAAAAATACCTTCATAATACCACTCATGGCATACCAGTATACAGGTGTCAGAAAATTAACACATCATAATTGTCAATTAATTTCCTCATTAAGGGCAGAAAGTCGTCACCTCTGTTTTTTCCATCATAATCGTAATAGTCAAAACTGTAATCATTCAAATCGACAACTTCCAATGCAAAAAGCTGATACAGATCCTGCATCAGCCTTTCTGTGGCTCCATCATTCCTTGAACTTCCTGCGATTACAATTGCCCTCATGATTTCAAATATACCCCAAAAAAAAGATTTCAATTTTATAAAGCAAGCAAATTACATTTTCAAATTACTAATGATCCTACTAATGATGTTGAAATCATCCCGCCTTTGAGAATAATCCGTAAAAAATGGTTTTTTGTGAAGCGACCAACACCGGTACTGTATGAGCACTCGCCAATTCCTTGCAGATAAGGAGATGACCTGAGAGCACCATGCAGGAACTTGAAATGCTACGGCGAGTTTAGCGGGCTTAGCGAAACGAAAACGCATTTTTAGGATTAGGCTCAACAGCGGGAATTGTTTTTGCCTACTTTTTGCAATTTCAAAAAGTAGGAGCCCCACCGGCTTGAGGTGAATTAGAAGGAGTTAATTCAAATAATTCACATTAGATGACCCAAAATTTGTAATTACCAATTCAAACATATTAGCATTTCCTGATTTTAAATCAGCTTTAAACTAGTTCAAAGGTCACTCTTTCCAAATTGTATCTGTAAATAGGACCATCCTCCAGCTTATAACTCCAGTCGAGCGCCATAAATATTTCTCTATTCAGCCATGGCATATCTCCATGCATATGCCAGAGCTGCAGTACGCCAAATGCTTTTTTATATAATTTTTCATCAGTGCCTTCAAGGCATTCCCGAATAAACTTTTTTACTTTTTGGCTTTCAAACATCCTTCCGAATTGGCTGAAAACGATGTTTGTCCAATACGAATCTGTCTCTTCGAGTAAGCTAAGAAATATATTAACCGATTCTTCATCTTTGTCTTCCTTCCACATTTTCAAAGCAATATCCTGACGGTATCCGGGTGAATTTGTGTCCACCTGTACTTCCTTCTTAGCAGATTCTACTTTTACCTTTTCCATTTGAGCCCTGACTTCTGGTCTGATTTTCAGATTTGGAACTTCAGCCATTAAATACCCGCGAATTTCTATAAGAATCTCAGGCGATATTGCCCAATCAGGAATATCTGCTCGTTGGAGAATTTGTTCAAATGAGATAAATGAAAAATACGACAATCCATCCCTCCAATTAGTTTCTCCAAAAGTTACCCCATCATCGCCCATTCTGACAAATGAACCGGATTTCCAATCACCGCTTTCCCACAATTGAGGTGTGATTAATTTGGGGTACTCACACAATGGAAAATGCATGCTAGAAACAGGACTCAGAGGCTTTGTAAATGCCATTTGAATGAACTTCAGTAATTCAATGCGTATCTCAATATCGGGTATTGGTACAGGAGGACCAAAAAAGAAAAAATCAGAGAAAATTTGCTCATAGGTTTTGGGAGAAAATCCATAGTGGCCATCTATATCTTTGAAAAATAACCCGCCGGGACCAGCCTGAATCTCCCAGTTTTGAGTGTTTTCTGAGCCCAGACTATAAGTTCTTGAAAAACTTGGTACAAGATCAGGAATGAAAATGCGCCAGAATTCTATAATATTCAGGGACATTTCTGAAAGCGGCAATTCGACTATGGCAGTATCGTGTGGAAGATTTTTAAAAAATTCAATTCGATCAGATATAGGCTCGGATGAAAGTGGATTCCAGGATTCCAAAATTTCATTTAAATTCAGAATTTCGTTTTGTCCAGACTTGCTTATGACTACATTTTCTCCTTCACGCACAATCATGAGTCAACTGCTTATAAATTCTATTTGAAAAATTTCAATGAACGTTTGCTAATGAGAATAGCACCCAGGAAAATGATACCCTGAAACAGCAACACTGCTAAAATAATCGCACCAATTCCCTGCCAATATTTTCCCTGAATTTCACCCAACTGATATGCCCAATAAAATAATCTGATTGCAGATAGAGCTGCAATTATCAATATAGCTTTCGCCTGCAAGGGATTAAGGTCCCATAAATTAAACCTTCCAAACAGACTTGATATGACAAACCATGCTCCAAGCAAACCAAAGATTCCAAAAATAAAATAATAGAGGAGTTTCATATAGATTTATTGCCAGTGAATTTTGCCAGTCAATAAACCTCCAATCATAATAATAAGAAATACTAATACCGCTAAAAATTCGATTCCTATTCCCGCTGTCCAATTCTCTTTAAGATGTCCGTATCTGAATGCAAAATAAAGAACACCCAGCGCAGAAACCGACGCAGTAGTCGTAATAATCTTTTCTCTCATAGGAGTATAAGGAGAGCTCCCAAATATTTGCAAATAAAAGGAAAAAGGCAATCATGGTAAATATGACCAGCAAGCCATAAAATGTGATTTTCAGGATAAACATCTTAGATTAAATTAAGTCATTTTGCACAAATCATTTACAAAAATAGATACTACTTCAACTGCTTTTTGATGGAATAACACGAAGTGTAACAGAATTCATCTGAGGATGCGGAATTCAAATTTGTAGTGTTAATGAACATCCTGCTTCGGGATCAAAAGCTCAAGCTCATATAAATTTAATTTGTACTTTCAAGACATTTCCATGCAGCGTTTTGAACAATCGGGCATAATGCAAATGACAGCGCGCGCCTTTACATTATTTTCAATACATTGATAAGATGAAACATTTTACTAAGCCCTCACTTTTCCTGATATTAATTGTGGTCTTGCTGATAGCAGCATGCAGGAAAGACTCATCCATTATCACAGAAACTCCCATTTTCCCTAATCCTACTGTTTTGATAGAAACCGGAGCCAAAGGAATGGTTGCTGATGAAGATGGGAAGCCGATTGAAGGCGCCACTATAAAGCTTGGCGATGAAGTAACTACAAGCAATGAGTACGGATATTATGAAATCAGTGGTAAAACAAATGCTGCTCAGCCATTTGTGAGAATAGAAAAGTCTGGTTATTTTCCCTCTATTTGCAATTTTACAGGCAGAGCCGGGAAATATGGCAGACTAAAGTCAATACTAAGAACAAAAACACTGAGCGGTAGAATTCAAGCAGTTAATGGAGGAGAGGTTCAGGTGTCTGGAGGAGGTTCAATTGAATTCAAGTCCGGAGGATTTGTTAATTCAAGCGGTCAATCTTACAATGGTGATGTGAATGTGTATGCAACTTATCTGGACCCCACCAAACCAGAGACAATGCAAATGATTCCCGGGTCTTTTCGCGGTACAAACCTCGAAGGCGAGGATCAGGTGCTTGTAAGCTATGGAATGATGAATGTTCTATTGGAAAGTCCATCCGGTGAAAAATTACAAATCAACAAACCGGCAACATTAACTACCCCAATTCCTGCCGAAAAGCTGAGTAGTGCTCCTTCCAGTATTCCGCTTTGGTATATCAATGAAGCAACTTCCATATGGATGGAAGAAGGATCAGCGACTAAACAGGGAAATACTTTTGTAGGGGAAGTATCACATTTTTCACGGTGGAATTGTGATGTAGGATTTCCGGTTGTGACATTGAGTGGAAGGGTCGTAATTGATGGAAAATCCCCATTTGTCATCCTTCAGGTTACCATATCTAATGGACAACAAACTTCTTCTAACCCCGATTCAGAGGGTTATTTCAGCGGTGGAGTTCCTGCAAATGAAACTTTTCTTTTTGAAGTAATCGACGAATGCAATGAAGTAGTTTACTCTAGTAATCTTGGGCCTTTCTCAATTGACACTGAAATAGGAAATATATCAGTGAATATTAACTCTACATGGTCAATGATAAGTGGAACTTTGAAAAATTGTGATGGTGAGCCGGTAACTAATGGAATTGTATTTATTACAGGAGCTACTGCAGTTACATCTCTATTTCCTATAGTTGTAAACTCTGTTGATGGTACATTTTCCAGTATTGTTCGGGCGTGCACTGATTCCGAAATTATAGTGAGAGGTTATGATCTAACTAATATGAATGTTTCCAATCAATCATCACAAGCTTTTGCTTCTGCAATTGATTTTGGAGTTATTTATGTTTGCAATAGTAGTGTTGTAGATCTGGAAATATCTATCGAGTATGGAGGTCAGACTAAAAAATTGCAGGGAATTTCTTTCTATGCACATCCCACCGCAATGTATTACACTATTCTTGCATTTGATAAACAAGGTGAAAATACTGCGTTATATCAAATTGGTATTCTAAACTGGAGCTATCCTGACCCTGAACTTCCAGATTCCTGGCAATATACAGTTGAAGTCTCTCTTACTGGAAACCCGGAATACTTCGACTTTGAATATGGTCAGATTACTGCACTCCATAAAGGATTGCAAAGTGGTGAATTATTACATTTAGAGATTAAAAATCCTACTTTAATGCGATACCCCGGCGGAACTTCAATTCCTGATGCCAAGATTACAATAATCGGAGTAATACCTTAAGCTCTAGATGCGAATGCATAAAGATATTCCTAATACATCACTGATCCATCAATGCCAAAACGGCGATGCAAAGTCTGAAGAGGCTTTGTATCGTCGTTTTGCAGCTCAGGTCATGGCCATTGCCAGAAGATACACGAGGGACGATGCGATGGCTCAGGATTATATGCAGGAGTGTTTCGTTGTGCTATTTGAAAAATTGAAAAAATATGATGCCTCAAAAGGTGATTTCGAGCCATGGCTATATCGCTTATGCGTCAATCAAATACTGCAATTGATCAGGAAAAGCAATCGAAAAATCAGCTTTGAAGAATTGCCAATAGAGCTGCAAGAGCCAGAAATTCAGGAAAATGAAATGGAATTATTGGACAACAAAGTGCTCTTAGCTGTAATCAGAGAATTACCCGACGGCTATAGAGAAGTATTCAACTTATCAGTGCTTGATAATTGGTCCCATAAAGAAATATCAACAGCATTAAAAATTACGGAGAGTAGTTCCCGCTCACAGCTTGCAAGGGCAAAAAGCTGGTTGAGACAGAAACTCTATAAAATCATAAGACATCATGAGCAAAAACTGGTTTGAGCAAAATATGAATGAAAAACTTTCCGGCAAGGCAGAAGACATTGATCTTGATGCCAACTGGAAAGCTATTCAGGCAAAGCGAAGCAAGAAAAAAAGAAGGGTATTATTATACTGGTTTGTTTTGCCTGGTGTGTTGATCATTCTGGCAGGTAGCAGTATATATCTCACTTCGGATCGCGGGAATTTAAAAGATCAGGAAAGCATTTCTTCAACAGCATTGCCTTTAGCTTCAAAAAATGTTATAGAAAAAAATGTCACTCAATCTGCTACAATTACTACGAACGAGGATACCGATAATTCTAAATTGGATTGGAACTCCGGAATTCAAACCTTAAAACAAATTAAGAAAAAGGATTCAAAGAAATATGCTGCAACAGCTTCTCAAACTATTGAAAATAATCAAACGACAGAGCGTTCAAAAGCCTCAATAAACCAACCCACTGTTGCTACCAGGATTTCGGAAAGTAATTCTGAAATAGCTGAAGCCAGGGACGAATCTGATTTAGAGAAACATGTTTTTGAAATTAAAAAGATCTTGCAATCCTGCCACTTGAATCAAAATTATCATCCTTGCCTGAATCCTCCATTGAGTTTGATCTTCCACTATTTGATGCAGAAATTCAAAGCAAAAAACCAGTTAAGAAAACTTCCGGCTACTGGATAGGTGCTACCGCTATGTACTGTCTCCAATCTATCAACAGAACCGGTCCTGAAGATTTTTACGCTTCCAGACAAAAGGAAGAGGAATCGCTGGATCTGATCCAGGCTGGTTTCGAATTTGGAGTAAAATTAAACAAGCATTTTTCTCTACAAACAGGACTTAATTATATCCAGTATACTGACAAACGAACTTATGAAAACACAGCACTTTATTCTGTTATAGATTCCAATTTCCTTATCAGCAAAATCTTAAAGGCTGATGGCAGTATGCAGGACATTTATGGGGTGGCTGAGATTCCATATGTCAGAGAAATAAATGAAACATCTTACAACCGATACAGGCATATGGAATTACCTGTTATCCTTTCATGGGAGTACAATTTAAAAAGCAACTTTGCAATTAGAGCCGGAGCTGGAATTTCACTTGGATTAATTTCATCAAGATCCGGAAGTATAAGTGACAATAATAATTCACAAATCTCGCTTTCGCAAGCTCCATACAAATCTCAGGGACAAGTGGCAGGATTGCTGCGCTTAGAGTGGATGTACACAAAGCCGGGATGGTCAGCCGGAATTGTTTTACAGGGGAGAAGCGATCTTATAAATCAACTTAAAGCTAATGCGGGGTATGATGAAAGAAGAAGTGCATATGGTTTTGGACTGGCTTACAGGATTCATCTTTAAATGCAACCTTATCTGTTATTGTGTAAGGAAACGATTTGTAAAAAATAAAACTTCACCTATCCTTACACTAAATTCTGTATAAAATCGAGGCTTTTTGGATGTTTCAAATCTGGCATCTGAAAACTGAAATCTGAAATCAAAAGACCTCACTTCTTACTTCTCCATTAAGAACAATCATACTCATTTCTTTAAGAATAACAATATCCCCTCTCTCCCATTTAGTATTCCTTTTCCGTCTATATATCAAAACAAAAAACCTACTTTTGTTCACTTTTTAACGTTGTCAATGAAAGTAATGTATGGTCTTACTTGGTAGTAAGGCACTTACGCTGGAAGAAGTGCACAGGATTTTATATGAGGAGGTAGAATTGACACTGGATCGCAGTGCCATGCAAAATGTGCATGCCAATCATGAATTCATAAAAGAATTCTCTCTGAATAAGCTCATCTATGGGATTAATACCGGCTTTGGGCCTATGGCTCAATATAAAATAAATGAAGCCAACAGAGTTCAGCTACAGTATAATCTCATCCGTTCTCATAGCGCCGGTGCAGGTAAGCTCCTGGAACCCATTCAGGTTAAAGCCCTGATGCTTTCCCGTCTGAATGGATTTATGCAGGGATTTTCGGGAGTTCATACTGAAGTCCCTCAGCTTTTATGTGCGTTTATTAATCAGGATATATATCCATGTATTTACGAACATGGTGGTGTGGGTGCAAGCGGTGATTTAGTTCAACTCGCTCATTTAGCACTGGTGATGATAGGAGAAGGCGAAGTAATATTCAAAGGCGTTAAAATGTCATCTGCCGAAATGTTTGCTGAAACCGGTTTCAAGCCTATTGATATCCATGTTCGTGAAGGTCTGGCCATCATCAATGGCACATCAGCAATGACAGGAATCGGGTTGATCAACATTATCAATTCAAAAAAATTGCTCCACTGGAGTTGCATCTGTGCGGCTATCATAAATGAATTGGTTTCTGCATTTGATGATCATCTGAGCCCCCAACTGAAT
Organism: Saprospiraceae bacterium; assembly: GCA_016706365.1. Taxonomy (GTDB): domain Bacteria; phylum Bacteroidota; class Bacteroidia; order Chitinophagales; family Saprospiraceae; genus SLDF01. Next base: position 320,675 of record JADJJU010000005.1, on the reverse strand, counting down.
GCTGTCAAGAAGCATCATGGTCAAAATAAAATTGCAGAGATTCTCAGGGAAATGATTGAGGGAAGTAGCATGATCCGTCATCGCCCGGATCATTTGTACAATGAAAATATTGCTGAAGTGCTGCAAGATAAGGTGCAGGAATATTACTCATTACGTTGTGTTCCACAAATATTAGGCCCCATTTTAGATACCATTATAAACGCAGAGCTAACCGTCCTGGATGAATTAAACTCTGTCAGTGATAATCCCGTAATTGACCATAAGGAGCAAAATGTGTATCATGGGGGCAACTTCCACGGAGATTATGTAGCACTTGAAATGGACAAACTCAAGACAGCCATTACCAAACTGTCCATGCTGAGCGAGCGTCAGATCAATTATTTGATGAATGATAAGCTCAATTTGAAATTCCCTCCATTTTTGAATCTGGGCAAGCTGGGACTAAATTTTGGAATGCAGGGCGTACAATTCACTGCCACATCCACGGTTGCTGAGAATCAATCACTTTCATTTCCGATGTATGTGCACAGCATTCCAAACAATAATGACAATCAGGACATTGTAAGCATGGGTTGTAATGCTGCAATGATGACTGCTAAGGTGATAGAAAATACTTTTGAAGTCCTGGCCATTGAGTTAATGAGCCTTATGCAAGCCATGGATTATTTGAATACACCTGAGAAGTTTTCTCCTTTAACACAGTCAATTCATAGTGATCTGAGGGCCATTTTTCCAAAATTTATTGAAGATGCCCCAAAGCACAAGGATATAGAGCAGATTAAACAATACCTGAAAAACGCTACTTCTGATTGGACGGAGGATAAAATGAAGGTAGATTATCAGCCGGAGTCCTAAATTCGAATCAAACTATCAGTTATGAATTGCGCATTAGTCACAGGAGGATCCAGGGGAATAGGAAGAGCAGTTTGCATCAAACTTGCTACTCAGGGCTATCATATACTGATCAATTATAAAGAAAACAAGGAAGCAGCAGAAGCAACCCTTTCACTTGTAAGAGAAGCAGGATCCGATGGAACTTTGATGCAATTTGATGTAAGTAATCCAGGCGAAGTAGAATCCGTATTAAACGCCTGGATTGAAGAAAATAAAGACAAACGCATAGAAGTTTTAGTGAATAATGCGGGTATCAGACAGGATATGCTCATGTTTCAAATGAGCAACAATCAATGGTCTGATGTGTTGGATGCCAGTTTGAATGGTTTCTTTTATGTTACCAGAATTATTATTAAAGATATGCTGCTGAAACGCTACGGCAGGATCATCAACATAGTATCACTTTCGGGACTCAAAGGAACAGCAGGACAGGTAAATTACAGTGCAGCAAAGGCAGGAGTCATTGGCGCTACCAAAGCACTTGCTCAGGAAGTAGCAAAGCGTAATGTAACAGTGAATGCCATAGCTCCCGGATTTATCAGCACAGATATGACTGAAGGATTGCCGGTAAAAGAACTTTCTGCCATGGTACCTATGCAACGATTTGGAACTCCCGAGGAAGTAGCAGAAGCGGTCGGATTTTTTGCATCCAGAGGGGCATCTTATATCACAGGCGAAATTTTAAATATAAACGGAGGTTTATATTCTTAAATTTGTATTCATTGTTCCAGCATATTAAATAGCATTTTAAAGGCTTTTATCCATGAATAGAGTTGTGATCACTGGCTTGGGCATATATTCCTGTATCGGCAGTAATCTGGACGAGGTCCGTGATTCATTGTTCGTTGGACGATCCGGAATTGTTCTGGATCAGGAAAGAAAAGATTTTGGGTTCAGGTCGGGCCTCACAGGTCAGGTTCAAAAACCGGATATCAAAAATCTCCTTGACCGAAGAGCCCGCCTCATGATGCCCGAGCAAGCAGAATATGCTTTTATGTCCACCCGGGAAGCACTCTTAAATGCCGGAATTAATCAGGATTACTTAAACGAACACGAAGCAGGCATCTTGTTTGGTAATGACAGCTCCGCCAAACCCATCATTGAAGCTACGGATATCATCCGCGATAAAAAAGATACGATGCTGGTTGGATCGGGCTCTGTCTTCAAAACCATGAATTCCACTGTAAATATGAATTTGGCTACCATTTTCAGGCTTAAAGGAATTAACTTTAGTGTCAGTGCTGCCTGTGCCAGCGGATCACATGCTATTGGCCTGGGATATATGTTCATCCGAAACGGTATGCAGGAAATGGTAATCTGCGGTGGGGCACAGGAAATCAATCTGTATGCAATGGGTAATTTTGACGCTATTGCTGCATTCTCTGTCCGCGAAAATGATCCTACAAGAGCCTCACGACCATTTGACAGAGACAGAGACGGGCTGGTGCCTAGCGGTGGAGCAGCCACTGTGATTCTCGAAAGTCTGGAGTCAGCTCAAAGAAGAGGGGCGAAAATTCTGGGTGAAGTGGTGGGCTATGGATTTTCCAGCAATGGCGGACATATTAGTAATCCTAGTGTGGATGGGCCAATCAGGTCTTTAAGTATCGCTCTCAAAGATGCTGCCTACAGCGCCTCAGACATTGACTATATCAATGCACACGCTACATCGACACCGGCAGGTGATGCGAGTGAAGCACAGGCGATAAATGCTATATTCGGGAGTGCCCATACCCCTGTGAGTTCTACAAAAGGTATGACCGGGCATGAATGCTGGATGGCCGGCGCCAGTGAAATTGTTTATTCCATGTTAATGATGCAAAATGATTTTATAGCTCCCAATATAAATTTTGAAAATCCGGATGAAGATTCAGCCCGTCTCAACCTAATTACTCAAACTAAGACACAGAAAATCAACACTTTCTTATCCAATTCCTTTGGATTTGGTGGCACAAACTCATCTATCATTGTGAGAAAATGGGATTAATTCTTTAAAGGGATATTTTTCTAATATATTAGCTTCTTATCTATTTTGTATAACTTTGCAGTAGCAATACGTCAAAGATTTAAGGAAGCATTGCACTTGATTGAAAAAATTCGAAATAACAAGATTCATGGAAATAGCTGAAATCATCTCAAAAACTAATTCTTTTCTGACAGAGGAATTTGAGGTGGAGCCTGAGAAGATACATCCGGAAGCCAATCTTAAAGAAACACTGGAATTGGATAGTTTGGATTATATCGATCTTGTGGTTGTCATTGAAAGCAACTTAGGATTTAAAGTCAAACCGGAAGATTTTCAGAGCATTGTTACTTTCCAGGACTTTTATGATTATGTAGTTGCCAGAGTCAGCGAAAAAGAATCGGTATAATGTCCGAATGGGAAGGCAAATCCAAAGGCAATAAGCTTGGTTATCAAATATTCATATATGTAATTAGAAAAGGTGGCTTAAGGCCTGCCTATACTTTATTATATGTTGTTGCCCTCCAATTTTTCCTCTTTTCCAGAAAATCTACCAAAGCCAGCTTCCAGTTTCAACATCATAAAATGGGCTTCAGCTGGTGGACATCTGTCAGGAATGTTTACAAAAATTACTATGCATTTGGCCAGAGCATCATAGACAAGATCGTCACGATGGCCGGACTTCCCAACAATTTTACTTTTGAATTCAATGGCGAACAACTCCTTTTGGATATGGTCACTGAAGGCAAAGGAGGTATCCTGTTAAGTGCTCATTTGGGGAATTGGGAAATTGCAGGCCATTTATTTACAAGATTAAAGACCCGGATACATATCGTGATGTTTGACGCGGAACATGCCTGGGTCAAACAAATAATGGAAGATGCTACCCAAACAAAAAAAATGAATGTCATTCTAATCAAACCGGATCTTTCACATATTTATGCTATTCAGGCAGCTTTAGACAACAAAGAATTGGTATGTATGCATGCAGATAGATACCTTCCCGGCAATCCAATCAGCGAAATTTCTTTCCTAAATGAACCCGCCCCTTTCCCTATGGGTCCATTCTTGCTTTGCAGTACATTTCAGGTTCCGGTTTCCTTCGTGTTTGCCTTTAAAACAAGCAACTCGCATTTCAAATTGTCAGCTACAGCTCCTAAAATTTATCCCAGGAAAAATCAGAATGGAGTAGAGTTGGCCATGCAGGAATTCGTGTCAGTGATGGAGGAGAAAGTAAAACAATTCCCTCTTCAATGGTACAATTATTACTATTTTTGGAGCAAAGAAACCTGCTGAAATCCACTTTTGAGCACTGACCAAGATATCATTCACTATATTACTCAGCGTTATCCTATGGTGATGCTGAGCAGTCTTAATTATGCAAATCAATCTGAAGTACAAACTTGTCTTGAAATAAAAGATGAGAATATTTTTGTTGAAAATGGCCGTTTGATGGCTCCGGGTATTGTGGAAAATATAGCTCAATCCGTCGCTGCCAGGGCAGGGTATCTGGCTAAACTGCAAAACTCTGAGGTTCCTTTGGGCTTTATTGGAGCTATTCAAAATCTTGAAATACTGGATTTACCAAAAGTGGGCGGGAAGATTGAGACAACAGTAATATTTGAACATGAAATATTCAATGCTTCGATTGTATCGGGAACTGTGCGTTTGAATGAAAAAATAATTGCACATTGCAAAATGAAAATATTTGTAAACTCATAAATAGATCAAAACATGAAAAGTTTTATTGCAGTTTTCAGTCTTTTGCTTATTACATCAGCACCTCTTCATGCTCAATCCATAAAAGATGTGTTTGATAAGAATACTAAAGTTGTGTTTCTGGGGTTGGATTTTACCAGGGTTAAAATTATTGGTGAACCGCTTTCAAAAACGGAGGATATTGTCGCTAAACAGTTTACACTGATCAATGAAAAATTCGTCAATGAGCGGAAAAAATTTGACCTGAATAAAGTATTTAACAAGCCCAATCTTTCGACAGCTATAGGAAAGGTCAATAAAAGAAATGAGTCCATCGATCCTTCTACTCTTTTATCGGAAGATTCAGATGATTACCAGCGTCTTCAAGCGAAAGATATCGATGAACTGGTTAAAAATTTTGATTTTAATGGAAAAACCGGTACGGGTCTTTTATTTGTTGTGGAAGGTTACAATAAAGCCATTAAGGAAATATCCGTTTATGTGACATATATTAATTTAGACACTAAAAAAGTGATCCTGACTGAACGAGCTACCGGTGAACTGGGAGCAGGATTCACTTATGCCAATTACTGGCTTTCAGGTTTCAAATCATTAATGGACAATATTGGTAAGAAAGAATACAAAGCCTGGAAAGCAAAGTACAAGGCTTGATTTATCATTCGGTTAAAACAGGGTATGCAGACATCATTAAGTGAGGAAGTAGAAGTGTCAGTGAAATTTAGTGAAGTGGATGCGCTGGGAATCGTATGGCATGGTCATTATATCCGATATTTCGAAGATGGAAGAGAAGCATTTGGCAAAAAATATGGAATGGGTTACCTGGATGTCTTTGAGAAGGGATTCACAACTCCATTGATCCATATTGATTGCAAATACAAACGATCACTCAGGTACGGTGATAAGGCCATTGTGCGCATAAAATACTGTCCCCTGAATGTCCCCAAAATTCGATTTGAATATACCCTACTCCATTCAGAGACCCAGGAAATCATATGTACCGGTACATCAGAACAAGTTTTTTTAGATACTGAGAAAGGATTGCTTCAGTTGGTAGATCCTCAATTTTATGAAGAATGGAAGCAAAAGTGGAAAATTTCATGAAAAGTACAGGCATTCTTACTTCAAATGTATTTTCTCCGCTTGGCTGCTCAACAGCAGAAAATTTTAAAGCAGTTCTTGATGGAAAATCAGGAGTCAGCATGCGGGATGATGGATATTATACAGCCAAAATTAATTCAGAGTTTTTGATTGATTTAGCTGATAAGGAACAAATATTGGCATATACCCGATTCGAACAAATTGCAATTTTAAGTATTAAAAATGCATTGCAAACTTCTGATCTTTCAATGGAAGATTCTGATACTTTATTCATACTCTCCACGACTAAAGGAAATATCGATTTGTTGGGCAAAGATGGAATTTCGGAAAATGTTGATACTGACCTTTTTGCTACTGCTCAAAAAATTGCGAACTATTTTCATGCTTTAAATCGCCCAATAGTAGTCAGTACTGCTTGCATTTCGGGATTGATGGCCTTGATAGCAGGCCAAAGAATGATCAGATCCGGATTGTACAAGCATGCAGTTATATGTGGTGCAGATTTGGTATCCGAATTTGTCAGTTCAGGCTTCAAATCATTTCTCGCTCTTAGTGAGGGGCCTTGCAAACCCTTTGATGCACATAGAAACGGAATAAATTTGGGTGAGGCAGCAGCAACAGTGATATTGTCAAATGATGAAAAATTGATTCAAAAATCCGAATCTGTGATGCTGAGAGAAGGTGCGGGAAGCAATGATGCTAATCACATATCGGGTCCTTCAAGAACCGGAGAAGAACTTTCACTTGCAATCAACAAAGCCTTGAAAAAAAGCAATGTACGAACTGAGGAAGTAGGATTTATTTCTGCTCATGGCACTGCCACTCTCTATAATGATGAAATGGAAGCAAAAGCTTTTCATCTCAGCAATCTGTCGCATGCTTCAGTCAATAGTTTGAAAGGAAATTTCGGTCACACACTAGGCGCTGCGGGACTTCTTGAGACAATTATCAGCACTGAAGCTCTAAAAAGAGATCTGATTTTACCCACAAAAGGCTTTCAGGTCTCAGGTGTGAGTGTTCCATTGAAAGTAAGCATAGAACCTGAGCATCAAAAAATTCAACACTTCATCAAAACTGCTTCCGGATTTGGAGGCTGCAATGCTGCTATGTTGTTCAGTAAACAAAATTGACCCATAAAGAAAACTTAGATGAATTTTTTCACAAAGGAAACAAAAACGGCGCTTCAGGCAAAAGAACAGGCACTATGGCTGGCATTCGCTCCGATAGCCTTTCAGTCTACCATTGCCTTACGGGATATGGGAATACTGGATATCGTCTCGAAAAGTGGCTCCGGCGGAATCACACAAAAGGAAGTTCAGGAGCAAGTAAAACTATCTCCCTATGCTGTCCGTGTGTTACTTGAAGCCGGACTGGGCCTGGAACTTTTGATTTTTCAGGAAAACAAATACATCCTAACTAAAACAGGTTATTTCATATTACACGACAAACTAACCCGCATCAACATGGATTTTTCCAGAGATGTTTGCTATAAAGCTATGACTCATCTCCAGGATAGTCTGATCGATGGAAAGCCAAGAGGTCTGCAGGAACTGGGTCCCTGGCCTACAATTTATGAAGGATTGGCTCATCTTCCTGAACCTGCCAATACCAGCTGGTTCAATTTTGACCATTACTATTCTGATCTCGCATTTCCCGATGTACTGCCCATTGTGTTCCAGGAAAAACCCAAAAAACTGCTCGATATAGGAGGTAATACTGGTAAATGGTCAAAAGCCTGCGCACAATACGACCCTGAAGTTCATGTCACTTTGCTGGATTTGGCTATTCAAATTGAGCTTGCAGAAAAAAATATCAGGGAAAGCTTATTATCGGATAGGGTGGATTTCTTTGTAACCGATATTTTGAACGAAGAATTACCATTTCCTGAAGGATTCGATGTAATCTGGATGAGTCAGTTTTTGGATTGTTTTTCGGAAGAAGAAATAATCAGTATCCTTATAAGGTGCAGAAAGGCACTCAATGAAGGAGGAAGTATTTTCATTCTGGAGCCATTCTGGGACAAGCAAATGTTTAAATCCGCTGCTTTTTGTCTTCAGCAGACTTCACTTTACTTTACAGCTATAGCAAATGGAAATAGCCAAATGTACTTCAGTGAGAATTTTTATACGTTGATCAAAAGAGCCGGTCTGCAAGTGGTAATGGAAAATAATAATATAGGCCTGAACTATACTTTATTGAAATGTATACCCCTAAATTAAGAGCCCAATTACTAAAATGAAAACAGAAAAAGTAGACGTATTGGTTATCGGTGCCGGGCCTTCCGGGACAGTGGCTGCATCCATCATACATCAGGCAGGGTATTCTGTAAAGATTGTGGAAAAGCTAAAGTTTCCAAGGTTTGTCATAGGTGAAAGTCTCCTACCCCGTTGCATGGATGCATTAGATGAGGCAAAGTTTCTGCCTGCTTTACAGGAATGGGGATTTCAGAAGAAGTTCGGAGCAAAATTTGTCAAATCCGGATCTATTTGTGACTTTACTTTTGAGGAGCAGCATACTCCGGGATGGAACTGGACCTGGCAGGTGCAGAGAGCTGATTTTGATAAATTATTAGCCGATACAGCGGAGTCTATGGGTGTTCCTGTGCAATATGAGTCTACGGTAACTAATATTCAATTTGAAGGCGAAAATTCTACTACCACTATTGCAGATAAAGACGGAAATGAATCATTTATAGAAGCAAGATTTATTGTGGATGGAAGCGGATATGGCAGGGTTATTCCAAAACTCTTTGGATTGGATAAGCCTTCACAGTTGCAGCCAAGGAAAGCACTTTTTGCACATATAAAAGATGCTCGGAGAACGCAATTTGATGAGCCAAACAGAATCACTGCCATCGTTCACAAACCAGGAATTTGGATTTGGGTCATACCTTTTGCGGATGGAACGACCTCAGTAGGGTATGTGGGAGAGCATGCATTTTTCTCTTCTCTTAGCGGGACTAATGAAGAGCAATTTCGCACATTGCTGGATGCTGAGCCATATATTCAGCAGCGTTTCAAGGATTCAGAGCTTGTATTTGATCCAAAAATTCTGGAATCCTGGTCATCTACTACGGACAAATTCTATGGAAATGGATATGTGCTTACAGGAAATGTAACTGAATTTCTTGATCCTATATTTTCCTCAGGGGTTACATTGGCAACAGTGTCCAGCCAAACAGCTGCAAAGCTTGTCATCAGAAAGCTTCGTGGAGAAGAAATCGATTGGGAAAAAGAATACATGGAACCCACAATGCAAGGGGTAAATGTATTCCGATCCTATGTCAATGCCTGGTATGAGGGGACTTTGGATACCATTTTCTTCAGTAAAAATCCGGATCCCAATATCAAGCACCAGATTTGTTCCGTCCTGGCAGGTTATGTGTGGGATCAGTCCAACCCTTATGTCAAAAATCATCACAATGGTCTGGAAAGATTAGCCAGATTCATTGAATTTTCAGAAAAAACAAATCCATAGTTTTTTGAATTTATATATCCAATCGGTAGTAGTTATTCGTAATCAATCAGTTCTGAAAAACGGGGCAATTGTATTTCAATCGCAGGAAACAGATATAAATTTGTTCCTGAGATCTGTTTATAATAGCCTTGAAGTATCTTATCCCAAGTTTCACAAAATGGACAACTTGAATAAACTTGGATGGTTGGCAGCGGAAATTCTGCTTCAGGATATAGAAATTGATTCATTGGATAAAGTATCTACGGGTATCCTGCTGGCTAACAAAAGTTCCAGTCTGGATACAGATGAGAGATATTTGGAAAGTACAAAAACCATCCCCAGTCCGGCATTGTTTGTTTATACCTTACCCAATATTGTAAATGGTGAAATTTGTATCAGACATGGATTGAAAGGAGAAAATACTTTCTTTGTTAATGATTCATTTGATATTACATTTATGCATCATTACACAAAGCAATTATTCGAGTCAGAATCAGTAAATGCATGTATTGTGGGATGGGTTGAACAATATCACAAACATTATGAGGCAGCTTTGTATTTAATACAAAAGGAAAAGGAAGGGATAGCATTACCGTTTACAATCAAAGAAGTAGAAAAATTTTATGAGCAATAATATGGACAGCCTAATGTCGGATCTGAAATCACAGATCATTGAACAATTGAATCTGCAGGAAGTGCAGCCGGGAGACATTGATAATGATCAGCCATTATTCAAAGAGGGCTTGGGACTAGATTCCATTGATGCACTGGAATTGATTGTCTTATTACAGCAACATTACAATATCAAATTGAGCAACCCAGCTGATGGTCCTGAAGTGTTTTACTCTATACGATCGCTGGCAGAGTTCATTACAGCAGAAAGAGAAAAAGTGGCATGAGTTCAGGCGTCTGGGTAGCAGGAGGAGGAGTGATTAGTGGCATTGGAATGAATCTTTCGGAATGTATCAATTCCTTCGAAGCCATGCAGCCCGGAATGCAGGAAATGGAATTTCTGAAATCCATTCACCACGACACTTATCCCGTTGCAGAAGTAAAAGCAAGCAACGACACCCTGGCCTCAATGGCTGATGAATCTATTCACTGGAGCCGAACTGCCTTGCTCAGCAAAATAGCAGCTAAAGAAGCCTGGCAAAATTCCGGATTGGGTGATATTTCAAATTACAGGGTTGGATTTGTATCTGCATCCACAGTCGGAGGAATGGACCTGACAGAGCATTTTATGGAAGAATATCTGCAGGATAATTCCAGAGGGAAACTTCGCAATGTAATTCATCATGATTGTGGAAGTATTACTGACCTAGTGGCTGAATCGCTGGGTGTGCAGGACTTTATATCGACCATTTCAACTGCTTGCTCTTCAGGAGCAAATGCGATGATGTACGCTTCCCGTCTGATTAAAAATGATATGCTGGATGTGGTCATAGCCGGTGGTGCGGATTCTTTGACAAGATTTACATTGAATGGATTCAATACGCTCATGATTCTGGACACTGAACCTTGTAAACCCTTTGACGAAAACCGGAGAGGCCTCAATCTGGGAGAAGGAGCAGCTTATTTAGTACTCGTTTCTGACAAAATAGCTGCAGAGATAGATCCCTGGTGCAGACTGAGTGGATATGCCAATGCTAACGATGCCTATCATCAGACTGCTTCCTCATCTGAAGGGACAGGCAATTATCTTGCGATGAATGAGGCTCTGCAAAAAGCAGGGATTGAGGCTTCAGATGTAGATTACATAAATTTGCATGGAACCGGTACTGCAAATAACGATAGTTCGGAAGGCAAAGCCATCATGAAATTATTTGGAAATAACATCCCTCCTCTGAGTTCAACTAAAAGCTTCACAGGTCATACACTTGCTGCCAGTGGAGCATTGGAAGCAGTATTTTCTGCCTACGCATTGAAAGAAGGAATATTATACCCCAATGCGCATTTTCAAACCCAGATGAGTGAAATCAGCTTTTCTCCACTTACAGAATTTCTTTCCAATCAGGACTTGCAGCATGTCATGTCCAATTCATTTGGTTTCGGAGGTAATTGCTCCAGTTTGATTTTTTCAAAGGATTTTTGATTCCCGCCATTTGCATTTCTTACCTTGTGAGTCAATATGATGTTTAAGTTTCATAAATGAGCATGTACATTCAAGGCATAGGCATCGTTTCTCCCTGGACTGGTCACGGCGCTGAGCCTCTGATTAAGGATGATCATTTTGTCATTTCTGATCCCGAATATAAGCGATGGATAGACCTGCAACAAATCCGCAGAATGAGTAGGGTGGTCAAAATGGGAGTTGCTGCAGCTCATATGAGCCTCGAGGAAGCAGATATCAAACTACCTGATGCCATTATTACAGGTACTGCATATGGCTGTTTGGCCGATACAGGCATATTTTTACAGAAAATGGTGACGCAAAAAGAGGAAATGCTTGCTCCCACAGCATTCATTCAAAGTACACATAATACCCTTGGTGGACAGATTGCACTCAAATTGTCCTGCCATGGTTACAACAATACTTTCGTTCATGGAAATACTTCTTTTGAGAGCGCACTGTTGGATACTCAATTTTATTTGACAGAAAATCCTTCTGCCAGAGTGCTCACAGGAAGCGCGGATGAAATTACACCAATCAGCCATAATATCCTCAGCAGATTGAGACGATACAAAAGAAAACCTGTAACTCCATCTCAGCTCCTTGATACTGCTACTATTGGTAGCATGGGTGGAGAAGGATCAGCCTTTTTTGTTTTACAGGGAATGAAAGATGATCATTCTGTAGCAGAGCTGAAGGGAATAGAAATGATTTTCAGAAAACTTAACCCTGAACAAAGTTTGCAAGCAATTATCGACTTTCTGAAAAAAAATGAGCTAAATCCGACTGAACTGAGTCTGCTGATAACAGGCAGAAATGGAGACATCCGGGATGATTCTCAATATGAATTAGCAGAAAACTCCATTTTCAAAAACTTGCCGAAAGCCGCCTTCAAACATCTTTGTGGCGAGTATCCAACTGCTTCATCATTTGCTATGGGAATTGCGGCCAGAGCAATCCAAACCGGGCAACTCGCTCCTGAAATGTTATATTCAGGTTTGCCTCCAAAAGAAATAAAAAACATTTTGATCTGGAATGCTCAGACCAACATGAGACATTCGCTTATACTCTTACAAAAATGTTGAATCATCCATTTATTTGGAAAATCTGTCTTTTGGCTATGGCAATTTTGCTGGCCATAAAATTATGGGTACAGCCTGAAATTTCTTTGTTCATAGTATTAACACCATTGTTTATTTATCTGGGGATTGCTGCATGGGGGTCTATGCTTGTTAATTCAAACTTTTATAGTCCTGTATTATGGAGGGCCACAGTGCAAAATAAGTCTGTCGCGCTGACATTTGATGATGGCCCATCACCGGAGGGTACTCTCGAAATTTTAGAGATTCTGGACAATTACAGTATCAAGGCAGCTTTTTTTTGCATTGGAAAACATGTCGATTTGTATCCGGAAATCTTGAAAAAAATAGATGAGCAGGGACATTTGATAGGAAATCACAGCTATTCTCATCATCCAGTTTTTGATTTATTCCCCACCCGAAAAGTTCAGGCAGATTTGATCTTGGCTAATGAAAGTATCGAAAAAGTTATTGGCAAAAAAACACTGCTGTTCAGACCTCCATACGGTGTGACTAATCCAATGCTTTCTTCTGCCCTGCAAAAACTTAAACTCATTTCTATTGGTTGGAGTATAAGGTCTCTGGACACAGTTTTTTCGGAAAAGGATAAATTATTCAAAAGAGTTACACGCAATGTAAAGCCCGGAGACATTTTCCTGTTTCATGACAAATGTAAAGTAACTGTTCAGATTTTACCTGCGTTGATAGAGTACCTAATTGCCGAAGGATACGTCATTGAAAGAGTCGACAAACTTTTAAACATACCAGCATATGCCTAATATAATTGTATTCCTATTTTTATTTCCCGCAATTCAGCTAAGTGCCCAGTCTGATTTCAAACCGCTGAAAGATAAAGCTGATTTCACTAAAAAATTCTCTGAAGCTTCTGCTAAAATAAATACCATAAAAAGCGATTTTACCCAGGAAAAGCATTTGAGTATGCTGGAAGAAAAAATTGTCAGTAAAGGAGTTTTCTGGTTTAAAAAAGAACAGAAAGTACGCATGGAATATAGTAGCCCTACTAAGTATCTGATTATCATGAATGACAAAACCTTCAGGATTAAAGATGATTCAGGAGACAAAAAAATGGCCACCGGTGGCAATAAATTATTCCAGCAAATCTCTCAGATCACAGCGGATTGTATCAGGGGAAATGTATTAAATAACAAAGATTTTGCAACTGAAGTCTTTGAAAATTCAAAACAATACAGGATTGAAATGAAACCGCTTTCAAAGCAAATGAAGAATTATTTCAGCAGCATACATTTGATGGTCAACAAATCTGATTTGGATGTGGCAAGTATCATTATGAATGAACCTTCCGGTGATTTTACGAAGCTCAGTTTTCAGAACAAGCAATTAAACAGCAATATCTCTGATGAAGTATTTTCTGTTAAGTAGTTTATTGATTGTTTGCCTGTTTCCTGCATGCAAATCAGCTTATTCTTCTTTAGAAAAGACAGATGTAGCCCGGTCATGTGCTTTGAATTGGAAACCTGTCATCCGGGAAACCATTAAATATAACACTCATGTTAATGCCATGAAATATGAGTTTTCGGGAATTCTTTTATTCAAACCCATGGCCGACAGCAGTCTGAGGATAGTGTTTACCAATCAATTCGGGATTAAGTTTTTTGACTTTGAATTTGACAAATCCGGGAAATTTTTCAAGCATTACATTTTGGCCCAAATGGATAAAGATGCAGTAGTAAATCTTCTGCGAAAAGACTTTGAAATGCTGCTCATGAAATATGATCTAAGCCAGGTTGAAGTTTTGACGGATGGCTCACAAACTTTCAGCACCTTTGCATTGAAAAAGGAAAGGTTTATTACGTCACTTCAGAGGATTGCAGTAAAATCATACGCATTGAAAATGGCTCAAAGAGAAAACCAGTCATTCAGATATTCCTGTCAGGAGAACAAAAAGAAATGCCGGAATCCTTTTTGATCGAGCATAAAAAAGTGCCATTCACCATTCATTCAAAACGCCTGAGTAATTAATGCTTGAAGGAGATTTTTACAAAATACTTGAAGAACATCCGAAGGAGATTGGAAAAGCAGGATTCAGCATTCAATTTGATCCGGGCCATGGCATATTTACAGGACATTTTCCCGGAAAACCAATCGTACCGGGGGTATGCATGATGCAGATCATTCAGGAGCTGCTTTCAAAAATCCTGGATAGAAAACTAATGATCAAAAAAGCATCCAATATTAAATTTCTACATGTTATTGACCCAACAATTCACCTACAGGTCAATGTGAACATAGACTACACAATTGATAACGGAAATGTCAAAACTTCTGCCAATATTGCAAATGAATCACTTACTTTCATGAAATTTGCAGGAGAATTCAGCTGACAGATGCATACAATGAATACAGAGCAATCATATCATAGCGTATGCTTATTGATTCCTACATACAATAATGCGGGCACGCTGGCTAATGTTCTGAAAGGAGCTTTGGCTTACATGAATGATATAATTGTAGTGAATGATGGATCTACTGATGAGACGGAAGAGATTTTGAAAAGCTTTCCTTTGGTAAAAGTGCTAAGCTACGCTCCTAATGAGGGCAAAGGTGTTGCTTTGAGGAAAGGATTTAAATTGGCTGCTGAAGAGGGGTATGATTTTATCATAACTATGGATTCTGACGGACAGCATTTCACTGATGATATTCCAGTGTTCCTTGAAAAAATGAATGAAGATCCCAATGCGCTTTATATAGGAGCCCGCAATCTCCACCAGGAAAACATGCCGGGCAAAAGCACATTTGCCAATAAATTTTCCAACTTCTGGTTTTACGTAGAAACAGGTGAAAAATTGCCTGACACCCAGTCCGGCTTCCGGCTGTACCCTTTGCATTTGCTGAAAAATATGCGTTTTTTTAGTACCAAATACGAATTTGAAATTGAAGTAATGGTTCGGGCCTCCTGGAAAGGAATTCCAATACTTCCTGTGCCTGTTAAAGTATATTATTTCCCGGAAGAAACGCGAGTCAGTCACTTCAGACCGTTCAAAGATTTTTCAAGGATTACCGTTTTAAATACGGTACTTGTTTTTACTGCACTCCTTTATATCTATCCCAGAAATTTTCTGAAATTCATATTTACAAAAGGCAATCTACGAAAGGCAGTTAAAAAGCACCTTTTTAACAAAATGGAAAGCGCCCGTCTTAAGGCATTTTCTATAGGTTTCGGTGTATTCATGGGCATTGTTCCTATCTGGGGATTTCAGATGATGGTTGCCTTACCGGCCGCATTACTGCTTCGGCTCAATCCTGCACTGGTTACAGTTGCATCCAATATCAGTATTCCACCCATCCTCCCGATGATCATTTTTCTTAGTTTTTTTATGGGAAGATTATGGGTACCGGAAGATGCAACCTGGCTTATTTTTCAGAAAGGGATCACCCTTGAAGATGTACAACTCAATCTTTTTCAATATATCACGGGAAGTATCACCTTAGCGCTTGTCGCCGGTTGCCTGGCCGGACTGCTTTCTTATTTTACTGTCATATATTTGCGCAAGGACAAAAAGGAAACTGTCTGATACATCAATCCCGGATTAGCTCATGGCAAATATTTTCCTCAGCATTTATCAGTTTTTTAAATCTCATAAGCTTGCACTTTGGATTGCCCTTTTTGCTTCATTTGCAATTACAGGGTGGCTGGCTTCCCGACTACATCTGCTGGAAGATATCACTCATGTATTACCGGAGGATAAAAAAATAGAGCATTTGCAGCAGTTTCTCCAAAACTCAAAATTCTCGGATAAACTGGTCCTTATTATTTCTCAGAAAGATTCCATTGAAGACCCGGATCAGCTAATTTCAATAGCAGAAAATCTGACAACTTCACTTCAGGGCAACCGCCATATTGCCTCTATCGAAGACAAAGTGGACGAAAGTCTGATATTGGATCAATTTCAGGCAATCAGGGAACAAATCCCTGTCTATCTTGAGGAAAAAGATTACACCGCTATTGACAGTCTCATTACAGAAGCCAATATTAAATCAAAGCTTACTTCTAACTACAATCTCCTGATCTCCCCGGCAGGAGCTATCATGAAGAGCTTTGTGACTGCGGACCCTCTGGGAATTAGTATGATCGGGATCAGCAGGCTTCAGGATCTTCAGGTGGATACACAGTTTGAATTGTATGATGGATATGTAATGACAAAGGACATGCAGAATCTGCTATATTTTGTCCTTCCGGTTTATGCGCCGGGAGAAACGGGTAAAAATTTGGAATTCCTTGAAGAACTGGACATCCTGCTTGACTCTTTGAGAGCTTTAAATCCCGGACAGGAAATCCAATATTTTGGCACAGCTGCTGTAGCGGCAGGCAATGCAAAACAACTTCGCAGAGATACCTTATTGACACAAGGCAGCACGGTGCTCATTTTAGTGCTGCTAATTTTCTTGTTTTTCAGAAAGAAGAGAGCTCCACTTTTAGTAATGTTACCGGTCATATTCGGAGCAGTTTTTTCATTGGCTGTGATATATTTAATCAAAGGTGAAATTTCTGTCATTGCTTTGGCCGCCGGAAGTGTTGTCCTTGGCATAGCTGTCAATTATTCTCTCCATGTTTATAATCATTACCGTCATTCTACCGGTATCAGGCAAGTAATCGAGGATCTCTCCATTCCGATGACAGTAGGTAGTATTTCTACAATAGGTGGTTTTCTTTGCTTACAATTCGTCAAATCTCCCATGCTTCAGGATATAGGGTTGGTTGCTTGCTTCAGCCTCTCTGGAGCTGTATTGTTTTCACTGATTATATTACCACATCTGATCACTATTGGATCAAAACCTCATACCCCTACTAAAGAAAATGTTGTTGATTTTATTTCGCAAAAAAGATTGGAAGGAAATAAATGGCTGGTAGGAAGTATGTTGCTCTTAACCATACTTTTCCTCTTCAGTTCCCGGAATGTAAGATTCGAAAGCGATATGATGAAGTTGAATTTTATGGCACCTCACCTGATTAAAGCGGAGGAAAAACTTAACAGCTTCAACGATTTTACTTCTCAGTCTATGTATCTGATCTCAGAGGGAAAGGATCTCG
Source organism: Saprospiraceae bacterium (assembly GCA_016706365.1). Taxonomy (GTDB): domain Bacteria; phylum Bacteroidota; class Bacteroidia; order Chitinophagales; family Saprospiraceae; genus SLDF01. The sequence continues at coordinate 303,288 of JADJJU010000005.1, read as the reverse complement.
ATCAGGCATTGCAAAACAGAGATAAAATCAACCCTCTTATTCAAAATCTGATTGATTCCGGAGCCATAATCAAGGTTTCAGGTACGGGTGGACTCTTAATCTCAGCTGCAGAACAAACTACCAGAATTCAGCGATGGCATAATTTCTGGACTCCGGACAAAGTGAATTTTGTTCTCAATACACTTAATACTGAAGGGCAAAAATTAAAATTTAAACCCGAAGCTTTTGAGGCTTTCCGATCTATGCTCAGCAAAAAATATGAAGTAGTTACTCCTTCCAGCAGTTCACTTCTGTCCGGCAATCTTCTCAGCGATTATATCAATGAAAAGGATACAGTTACATCTGTTACCAGCTTTCTGAAGGTGGATCCAAAGCAAAGAATGAAGGTATATGCAGCATTGGAAGGATTGCAGAATAATACTGTTTTTGACAAAGCATACACAGTGAACAGACTGGCAGAAATCATCAGGGATGAATTCAATTCTTTGGCATGGATGACCGGGACTCTTGTATTTCTTGTGTTGTTGATTGCATATGGTAGGATTGAGCTTGCTCTTATCACATTCATTCCGATGTTCATTAGTTGGATTTGGATTTTGGGAATCATGGGGCTTTTCGATATTCCATTTAATCTGGTCAATATCATCCTCTCCACTTTTATCTTCGGTCTCGGAGATGATTACAGCATATTTACCATGGATGGGCTCAAGCAGGAATACAAGACAGGAAATAAATTTTTGCCATCCTTCAAATCCTCTATTTTCTTTTCTGCAATAACCACCATTCTTGGATTGGGGGTTCTAATTTTTGCAGAACATCCTTCACTTAGATCCATTGCCCTGATTGCAGTTATTGGGATTTGCAGTGTGGTGCTTACATCGCAGGTCTTAATTCCATTATTCTTCAAAATTCTGATCTCCAATCGCATTAAAAAAGGAAGGAACCCCGGCACATTTTTTGGGTGGCTGGTCACCTTTGTCACTTTCGGATATTTTGCATTTGGCTCTTTACTATTGACACTAATCGGAATTATACTGATCAAACTCAATCCTTTTTTCAGGAAAAAAAGCAAATACATTTACCATTGGATCCTTTCAAAATTCACCAAATCACTCTTACTTCTTGCAGTAATTGTGCGGAAAGAAAAAATCAATCTGAGTTCAGAAGATTTTAAAAACCCGGCGGTCATCATAGCAAATCACCAATCTTTCCTGGATATTCTGATGCTTACTGCAATGTATCCTAAAGTCATATTGCTGACAAATCACTGGGTATATCATTCTCCTGTTTTTGGTTATGTTGTTAGAATGGCAGATTATTATCCTGTAATGGAAGGAGCAGAAGCCAGTGTTGACAGACTAAGAGATAAGGTGAAAGATGGATTTTAAATCGTTATTTTTCCGGAGGGGACCAGAGCAGCAGACTGCAAACTGAAAAGATTTCACAAAGGAGCTTTCTTCATTGCAGAATCTCTGAAGTTGGACATTATTCCTATCATATTGCACGGGACAGGGCACACCCTTCCAAAAGGAGATTTCTTTGTAAAGAAAGGAAAAGTTACCATGAAAATCCTACCCAGGATCAAGCATAATGATCCTTCCTGGGGTGAAAATTACAGCCTCCGCTGCAAAAAAATAAGCACTTATTTCAAGCAAGAATTCAAACAACTGAGCAAGGAAATTGAAACTCCGGCATACTTCAGAACCAAGCTTTACTCCAATTACATTTACAAGAGTCCAATCCTCGAAAACTATCTGAAAATCAAACTCAAAATGGAAGACAACTATGCCGTTTTCCATGAGTTATTGCCCATGAAAGGTAGAATAATGGACATCGGCTGTGGCTATGGTTTCCTAAGTTATATGCTTAGTTTTTTGTCTGAAGAAAGGGAAATTCTTGGAGTGGATTATGATGAAGAAAAAATTGCAACTGCTCAAAATGCCTATTTAAGAACAGAAAAGATGCATTTCGTTGCAGCAGATATAATAAAGTTTGAATTCCAAAACCAGGATGCCTTTGTGCTCATGGATGTCATACACTATCTGGAACCTGCATCTCAGGAAGCATTGTTGCAAAAATGCATTGAACATCTAAACCCCGATGGAATTATCTTGCTCAGAGATGGAGTCACAGATATGGGAAAACAACACAAACGCACTTTGCTGAGCGAATTTTTCAGCACTAAAATATTAGGGTTCAATAAAAAAGGAAACCTGCCTTTGTCATTTACTTCATTTGCCGTTATTAAAAAAATTGTAGAAAAGGCAGGTGCTACAATTCAAATCCATTCTGAATCACGCAACACTTCAAATGTTTTATTCATAATCAAACCTTCCATGCATGGACACACAGCAGGAGTATGACGTGATTATAGCGGGAAGTGGTCTGGGTGGCCTGACTTGTGCAGCAATTCTAAGTAAACATGGCTTTAAAGTTTGCGTTCTGGAGAAGAATAAGCAAATTGGTGGATGCCTTCAGTCTTTTAGCAGGAACAAAACCGTTTTTGATTCCGGAGTGCATTATCTGGGGGGTCTGGAACCTGGTCAGAACCTGCATCAGATATTCAAATACCTGGGCATCCTCGATAAAATTAAGCTAAAGAAACTGGACCTTGACAGTTTTGACAGAGTTTCATTCCGTGACGATCCGAAAGAATACAAACTTGCTCAAGGCTATGACAGATTCATTGCTGAGCTCAAAAATGATTTTCCTTCAGAGGAAAAAGCAATCAGAGAATATTGTGAAATGCTCAAATATATCTGTGAAAAGTTTCCACTATATAATCTTAGAATGGGTGGATTGGAAGAAAAGGCATCAATGCTGCACATTAATGCGGCTGAATATATTGAAGGCCTGAGTAGTAATAAAAGATTAGCACAAGTACTTAGTGCCAATAATCTTTTATACGCCGGGGTTCGTGAAAAAACACCCCTATATGTACATGCACTTGTTCTCAATAGTTACATTGAAAGCTCCTGGAAATGTCTGGATGGTGGTTCACAAATCAGTAAATGGATTGGGAGAGTAATTACATCTAATGGTGGAACCATTCTACGGTATCAGGATGTGAAAAGAATTGTAGCTGAAGGAAAAGATGTGCAGTTTATGGAGACCGCAGATGGCTCACGTTTCTATGGTAAATCATTCATTTCCAATATTCACCCTGCTGTGACAATGGACATACTGGAAAGCGATGTCGTAAGACAGGTATACCGCAACAGGATAAAAAATTTGGAGAATACGAATTCAGCTTTCATTGTCAATGCTGTGCTCAAACCCGCATGTTTTCCTCATATGAATTACAATGTGTATTATCATGATATAGAGGACACCTGGGGTGGTCATATTTATGACGAGAATTCATGGCCCGGCAACTATGCAATGTTTATTTCACCGGATCGTCATAATCCGAATTATGCTAATTCAATTTCCGTAATGACTTATATGAATATCCGGGAGCTCTCAGAATGGCAAAATACCTACAATACTGTTGCCCGGCCAGGAAACAGAGGCGAAGATTATGAAGTATTCAAAAGCCTAAAAGCTTTAAAACTGCTTGATTTGGTTTATAGAAAGTACCCTCAACTGAAAGTTTGTATTGAATCATTTACTGCAAGCACTCCCCTATCTTTTCGGGACTATATAGGTGGAGATGATGGCACTGCATACGGCATTCTTAAAGATTGTTCAGATCCGTTTCGTACCTTCATCTCACCAAGAACCAAATTAAACAATCTATACCTCACGGGTCAAAATCTCAATATGCACGGAATTTTGGGTGTAAGTATGAGTGCCCTTGCAACTTGCGGCGAGATGATTGATATGGAACAGTTACTGCAAGAAATCAAGCAGGCCTGATATGAATAAAAGAAGAAACATATTACGAATATTTCTCAAGTCTTTGCTGGGGATTTTTCTGCTTTTGTTACTATTGCTTCTGAGCTTATTTTTATATGTTCGTTTTGGTATTAAAACGCCTCCTCCCCAAATCTCAGATGCTTCAGCACTGGAGCAAAACAGAATTGAACTTGATCCGAATACATTCACATTTGGGAATAACTGGTTCAGAAAAAGCAATACAGGACTGTATGAAATGTATCTGGAAGGCGATGCTTTCGAACGGGGAGTGGCCTATGGAAAGATGACCCAGGAATTAGTGCAGCGCCAGGAAGACCATTTTACTGATCAATTTCTGCAGATGGTACCATCCAAATCGTATTTGCATCTGCTGAAATATTTCATAAAATGGTTCAATCGCAATATGGTAGAAAACGTGCCACTTGAATACCAAAAAGAAATTTATGGAGTCTCATTTGCTGCATCCGATGAATATGCATCCATAGGAAAGAAATACCACAGAATCCTCAATTATCACGCGGCACACGATATTGGACACGCCTTGCAAAGCATGGCTTTAGTAGGCTGTACTTCGTTTGCAACGTGGGACGAAAAATCAGAAGACAGTTCCCTGATTATTGGCAGAAATTTTGACTTTTATGTTGGTGACAAATTTGCCGAAGAAAAAATTGTGGCATTTTACAAGCCTGATGAAGGACATCGATTTATGATGGTAACCTGGGCAGGATTTGTGGGTGTCGTTTCAGGAATGAATGAAAAAGGGCTTACTGTGACGATAAATGCGGCTAAATCTTCCATGCCTTCAGGTTCTGCTACCCCGGTTTCTATAGTCGCCCGTGAAATCTTACAATATGCAGGAAATATTGCGGAGGCATATGAGATCGCATCCCGGAGGAAAATGTTTGTCTCAGAGTCATTTCTCATAGGTTCTCTGGTCGATGGGCGAGCCGCTGTGATTGAGAAAACTCCGGATGAATTGGCTATTTATGAACCCTCTGAAAATGTACTTTACTGCACCAATCACTTTCAAAGTGAACTTCTGGATACATGCGCTTCCAATACTGAACAAAAAAGTAATAGCGCCTCAGTGTATCGATATCAAAGATTACAGGAATTAATCACTCAAAATAAATACAACTCAGTTTTCAAAACGGTCCAAATCTTGCGGGATCTGAAAGGAATTAATGGAGCAGACATAGGAATGGGAAATGAAAAAGCCATTAATCAGCTGATCGCTCATCATTCCATCGTTTTCCAGCCGGAGAAATTAAAGGTTTGGGTCTCAACTGCGCCCTGGCAATTAGGCTCCTTCGTTGCATATGATCTGAATACCATTTTTGGCTTGGATAGCATCAGTCCGGGTGTAGAAATAATGGACAAGGCAAATAATATTGATGCTGATCCCATTCTCTCCTCCCCTGATTTTCACAGATTCATGAAATACAGAGCTATGAAAGAATCCATCAAAAAAGGAGAAATAGTTGACATTCAAAAACTCATTACAAGCAACCCAAACCATTACCATGCCTATGTGCTGGCGGGAGATTATAAATTCAAGGCCAAAAACTATAAGGAAGCTTCCCGTTTTTATTCAGAAGCATTAACCAAAGAAATTGCAACCATCGAAGAGAAAAATTACATACTGGAACAAATAGAAAAAAGCAAAAAAAAGGGAAATCTGAAATAAACCTCATTAAAATTTAATCCTTTGATTTTACTTATACACACTCGTATTCTAACCAACATCCGGCTGGTAAATGGCTTTCAAATGGCTTTAATCGTCAATAGTCAATAATCCCGATGGTCTAAGTTTGCGACTTAGATCCAATATTTTATGAATTTTCAATTCATCTACTACACATTTACTTCTGTAAACAAAATGGCTGATTCATTGGCTTTAATTCGTAAATAATTCAGCTCCGATATTTCATGAATTTTTAATTATTTTCTGACATATTCACTTTTCTAGACAAAATGGCTGATATGAAATCATACCTGTTTTGCTATCCACATTGAAAGGGACAAACTTCCGCCGCTATTTAACTCCGGTTTTACTGCCCCGTAGGGGTAGAATCTTAATAACCCGGGGTGCAGATCCGGATATAAAAAAAGTAAAGTCACGATTCATCTCCGGTTTTACTGCCCCGTAGGGGTAGAATCTTAGTAACCCGGGGTGCAACCCCAGGTAGAAAAAACAACACTAAAGTTTTGGCGTCATTTTTGCTTCTTTTAGACAAAAATGATGACAAAACCAAACCCCAAACACTCTTGAAAGGACTCGGAACAGATATCGTCGAAGTAGAGCGCATCGCCTCTAAACTGAAGAGAAAAACAAAGGCTTCAGGGAACTTGTATTTTCTCCATATGAGATTGAATACTGTGAAAATCAGGGAAAAAAATACGAACACTACGCTGCCCGATTCGCAGCAAAAGAAGCCTTCCTGAAAGCAATGGGTACCGGCTGGGCAGGCAGCGGAATTAACTTCAACGAAATCGAGATACGCAACGATGAAAATGGAAAACCACAATTGTTTCTGCTAAGAAAATCAAAGGATGCTGCCCAAAACCTGAAGGATACCAGCATTCTCGTATCTTTATCCCATATTAAAACCCACGCAATCGCCACAGTAGTGATCTTCTAAACCTCCTTATGTTTGTTCCTGACATAGAATTACAATCTCCCGAAACCATCCGCCACTTCCAGGAACAGGAATTGCATAAACTGCTGATTTATCTGCAAAATCATTCGCCTTTTTATCAAGAATGGTTTCAAAAGCATGACATTGATATTGCTGAAATAAAAACTTTGAATGATCTGAGATCCATACCTACTCTTGGTAAGGACATGTTGCAAGAGCATAATTGGGATTTTCTCTGTGTAGACAAATCACGGATTGCAGAATACACCACCACTTCCGGCACGCTTGGCAAACCTGTCGTCATCCCACTTACTGAAAAAGATCTCGACAGACTAGCCTATAATGAATATATTTCATTCACCTGTGCGGGTGGAAGTTCGGAGGATATTTATCAACTTATGTTGACACTCGATCGGCAGTTCATGGCTGGAATTGCTTATTACCAGGGGATTCGCCGATTAGGTGCTGGAGTCTTACGTGTAGGGCCGGGTGCTGCTGCTCTTCAATGGGAAAATATTCTAAAGATTCAACCCACGGTTCTGGTGGCCGTGCCTTCTTTTCTTATCAAATTGATAGCATTTGCAGAAACTCATGAAATAGATTTAAGCAAAACTTCTGTGAAATCTGCCATTTGCATCGGAGAAAACATTCGAAATCAAGACTTCTCTTACAATGTTCTCGGAAAGAAAATCACAGTGAAATGGAATATCCGACTTTTTTCTACCTACGCTTCCACCGAGATGCAGACCGCCTTTACAGAATGTGCGCAAGGCCTGGGAGGGCATCACCATCCCGAATTGCTCATAGTAGAAATTTTGGATCCTTTGGGAAACCCTGTTCCCCCCGGGGCTGAGGGTGAAGTAACGATTACCACACTGGGCGTAGAAGCTATGCCATTGTTGCGTTATCGCACCGGGGACATTTGCACCTATCATGAAACACCTTGCGCCTGTGGACGAAAAACTTTCCGCCTCTCACCTATCATCGGCCGGCATCAGCATATGATAAAGTATAAGGGTACCACACTCTACCCACCGGCACTTTTTGATATCCTCGCGGAAATGCCCGAGGTCCTTGAATCCACTATTGAAGTTTCCGGCAATGATATCGGCACAGATGAGATACTGCTTAAGATTTGTCCAACAGATTTCAGTGATGAAGTCGATCGCAGCATCAAGGCCCAGCTACAGGCAAAACTCCGCGTCATTCCTGACATAGAATACCTCAGTATGGAACAGCTTCTAAAACTTCAACTCCCTGACGGTATCCGCAAGCCACTAAAATTTATTGACAAAAGATAATTTCACTTAATCCATTTACAAAGGTCAAGGTAATTATAGGGTCCCTGCAAGATCAAAATATTGAGTATTCATTTATGGAATGTTTATTAAGTCTATTAAAATGGCAGAGATGAATATATTTATACCTTTACTCATGGCAATAGAATTTAAATTGTGATACTTTATTAATTATAATATATACTAACTTGTTGCCTTTGTGTATGTTATGGTTATCTTAATGAAATCCGGATTTTTCTTAACAATATGTTTACCCATGCTTTATTTTATAAAAAGACGTACAGTTTTCGGTCTTCAGTTTGTTATTTTATTCACTTGCTTCATGAGTGGAAATTTCCTTAATGCCCAATCTTCAAAAATGAATAATCCTGACTTTACACTTCCTTTCGAGAAAGGACTGAATCAAACTGTCACGTATGCGGATGCTATCAATTATCTGATGTTGCTGGAGAAATCTGATTCCCGTTTGCAGTTGTATACAAAAGGTAATACTGACGCTGAATTACCGATTCATGTAGCAGTATTATCTGATAATAATTGCAGAAACGGAGCACAAGCCAGATCAGCAGGAAAAGTTGTAGTTTTCATCAATAATGGTATTCATCCCGGCGAACCGGAGGGTATAGACGCCACGCTGGCCTTCTTCAGAGATTTGCCTAAAAGATCTGACCTCAATGCAATACTAAAGGACCTGGTATTAGTAATGATTCCGGTTTATAATATTGAAGGCTGTCTCAACCGCAACAGCTACTCGAGAGCTAATCAAAACGGACCTGAATCTTATGGATTTAGAGGCAATGGTCAAAATTATGATCTCAATCGGGACTTTATTAAAGCAGACAGCAGGAATTCAAGGACATTTGCTTCTATTTTTCAAGACTGGCAACCGGATATTTTTATTGATAATCATACCTCTAATGGAGCTGACTATACTTACACTATGACTTTGCTGGCTACTCAGCATAATAAACTGGGAGGGACAAAAGGAGACTTTTTACACGATATATTTCTACCAGAAATCTATAAAAACATGGAAGCTGCCAAATGGCCAATGTGTCCCTATGTGAATACGCAGGGAGCACTGGACAATGGTATTTATGGGTTTAATGATGGCGCCCGTTATTCTTCCGGATATGCCTCTCTATTTGGTGCGATTTCATTTTTACCGGAAACTCACATGTTGAAACCATTCAAAGATCGTCTTCTGAGCAATTATGTGCTCATGGATGAGATGATCAAATTAGCTGTAAAATTTAAATCTCAATTAATCCTCTTCCGCAGTTCTCATCTCAAACATTTTCAGACTTTGGAGAAATATCCCCTCAACTGGAGAACAGACAAATCCCGCCAGGACAGCTTCAGGTTCAAAGGTTATACCGCCGAGAAAATTCCAAGCACATTTACGGGAAAAGACCGCACATTTTACAATCAGGAGAAACCTTTTGAAAAGGAACTTCCTTTTTATACATATTCCACAGCATCCCTTGAAGTTGATATACCTGAATATTATATTATTCCTCCTGCCTACCATCAAGTTCTGCAAAGATTTGAAGAGAATAATGTTGAAATGTACAAGTTGAAAGAAAGCATCGAAACAGACCTGATTCAATATAAAATTGATGATTTCAAAACTGTATCTCAGCCATATGAAGGACATTATTTGCATCATGATATAAAGGTCAGTCCTATATCTTTGAACAAAGAAATTCCCGCTGGATCTTACATTGTTCCCACAAAACAATTTGCCATCAGATATATCATGGAAACACTGGAGCCTCAGGCTGATGACTCCTTTTTTGCATGGAATTATTTTGATGCGATATTATCGAGAAAGGAATGGTTTTCTGATTATGTCTTCGAAGATGTTGCTGCAGAATTACTGGAAAAAAATCCTGACCTGAAAAAGCGATTCGATGAAAAGAAGGCCTCCGACCCAAAATTTGCAGACAGTGCATACGCCCAACTGCAGTTTATCTATGAAAACTCAGAATACGCTGAAAAGGACTTCCGCATGTATCCAGTCTTGAAAGTCATGCAAACACTTCCAATAGATAACCTTGAAAAAGTATCTCAAAATTAGATCAAACAGTTGCAATTGGCAATCTCGTACACACTCCCACTCTCGACTCACAACTTTCTTATGGGCTGTTAAATTGGCTGTTCAATGGCTGTTTCATTCGCCAATTCGCTAATTCGCCAATTTCTTCCACACTCCCAACTCTCAACCCTATCCCACACCCCGCTTCAACGCTTTAACTCCTCAACGCTTTAACGAACCACACTCTATACCCATAACCCAAACTGGCTGTTTGCCAGAAGCCAGAAGCTAGCTGCTAGAAGCAGCAGTTTCTTCTCCCACACTCCCACTACCAACTCACACCGGCTGTTCGCCAATAGCCAACAGCTAATAGCGGCTTCTCCCACACTCTCGCTACCAACTCACACCGGCTGTTCGCCAGAAGCCAGTAGCCAGCAGCCAGAAGCGGCTGTTCTTACACTCCGCTTAACCGATTAACCAACAACCTGCTACCATGGACATAATCCTCATCTTCGCATTCATTGGTGCCTCCATCTTGCTCACCCTCATGCCGGGGCCGGATATTTTATATGTCTTGACTGAAAGCCTGACAAGGGGAAGAAAAACCGGAATCAGCATCGGAACCGGTTTATCATTGGGAGTTTTTGTGCATACAATTTTAGCCGCTTCCGGAATTTCATTGCTGCTCAGCCAATCTCCATTGGCTTTTGATATTGTCAAATATGCAGGAGCTTTGTACTTATTCTATCTGGCATATCAGGCTTACTATGAAAAGCCTGCGACTGTAGACCTCAGTATAGGTCAGGAAAAAGTTGCTCAGTTGCAATGGCCCCTTATTCGCAAAGGTTTTTTGATGAATGTATTGAACCCCAAAGTATCTATCTTTTTTATCGCCTTCTTACCGCAATTTGTCAGTCCGGATGGCTGGGCTCCTATGTATCAGATGATTGTACTGGGATTGATTTTCATGATACAGGCATGGATAATCTTTAGTCTCGTAGCTTCCACCGGCGGACTCTTCGCTTCCTGGCTGAATCAGCCCCGATTTTGGTTCATTGCCAAATGGAGTAAAATAGTGGTGTTGCTGATTTTGGGAATTACGCTGATTTTTTCAGCTAATGGGTAATGCGATTACTTCTTAGTTTTATGCATATCATTAGCTACTTTTCCTGAAGCATCGTTTTCATTTATCAAGGAAGATATTAACCCATTCTTCTTCAGCCACTCATCCAGTACTTCCGGATAAATAGCATGCAATAAATCCGGTCTCTCAAAACCTTTCATCTCCAGTGCCTTTGGAATATCCACAGAAAGATTGAGCTTGTCCTGGGTCTGGGCATGAAATACTCCATGTTTCTTAAAATTCTCAGCCAGATACTCCTGCTCAGTTTGTCCCGGAGTTGGTATAAACAATGCTTTTTTATTCAAATAAACCAGATCCAAAACTGTAGTATAGCCCGATCTGCTGATTACAAGTTCGCTTTGTGAGATAGCTTCATTCAATTCCTCTGATGTCATGAAAGATACCATTTCAAGCTTTAAGGAACAGACCACGCGTTGACTTATTTCTGGAAGCCCTCTTACCATAAGACATTTATAAGGTAATGCAGCTAATTGCCTTAGAATGATATGTTCAAGATTGGTCCGCTGCGGTTCAGGGCCCGACAAGACAACTATAACATCAAATTTCTTTGTAGCAGTAATTTGTTTCATTCTGGAAATCACACCCAAATATGTCAGTCTGTGATCGATTGCAGTTTGATGAGACATGTTGCCACTCAGACTGGCAGGACCATTAATATCAGGTACCCAGATATCATTATACTTTCCGAGTAATCTATGATTAACGAGATTTCCAGCCCAATACAAGATCCATCCCGGAATGGGAATATTGATCTGATGACTAATCACAGCCGAGGGAATTGTTTTATGATAAAGCCCAAAACGGTTATCAGAAATAACTGCGCTGATATCATTTGCTTTTACAAAAGCTTTCAGCCATTTATGCTCTCTATAAATCGTCCTGATAATTGCTGGTGCTTTCAGGCCTATGTTGATCAGCATATTACCGGTCTTGTATGTTACATTATAAGACGGAATTTCATGTGCTTCCAGTTCCGGAAATTCTCTTCTCAATAAAGCAAGTGCACTCCCGTCAGATGCCAGAATCACTTTACAGCCCCTTGAAATTAAATATCTGATGATAGGAATACAGCGCGTGGCATGCCCGAGTCCCCAGTTTAAAGGTGCAACTAATATCCTGACAGGTTGTGAAGCCATACTATACAATTTATGCTATTCAGACAAAACTAAGTCAATCTGAAGTATGCTGAATATTAAGATACATTATATTACTATTAATTTTATGTGAAGAATGCCTTCAGACAAATAATGAGCATTAGAAATAAGTTATTGTCTTCAAACGCGCTTACTTCTTGCTGTATGTTCAAAAAAGGTTAACTTTGCTGACCATTTTGAGAAATAAAACATACATAAAATGAGTACAGAAAGAGTAATTCCTTTGGTTGATTTATCCAGTTTCGTACACGGAAATGAAGCACACCGAATTGATTTTGTAAAGAAATTAGGTGACGCATTCCATGAAGTTGGCTTTGTAGGTGTGATTAATCATGGGATTCCAAAGCAGTTGGTTGATGGATTTTACGATTCAGCCAAAAGATTTTTTGCTCTTCCTTATGATGTCAAATCGAAATATGAAGTTCCAGGATTAGCAGGTCAGAGAGGTTATACTTCCTTTGGAAAAGAACACGCAAAGCAATCCAATGTAGGTGACCTGAAAGAATTCTTTCAGATTGGACAAACTGTACTTGATGGTGATCAAATCAAAACCCAATATCCTGACAATGTCAAAGTGGATGAAATTCCCGAATTTCCAAAACTGGGAGATGATCTGTACAAAGCATTTGAAAAAGCTGGTTCAGCTTTACTGGAAGCTATTGCTATACATCTGGACTTGGGTGATAGATATTTCTCTGAAAAAATTCATAATGGCAACAGTATACTAAGAGCTATCCATTATCCACCGATTACAGATGAGCCTAAAAGTGCTATTCGCGCTGAACAGCATGAAGATATCAATCTGATAACGTTGCTTGTCGGTGCTTCTGCAGGTGGATTACAATTATTGAGCAAGCAAAATGAATGGCTTGATATCAATCCCGGCGAGGACGAAATAGTAGTGAATGTGGGAGACATGCTTCAGAGATTGACTAATAACTATCTCAAGTCCACTACTCACCGAGTAGTTAATCCTCCCCGTGAACAATGGCATACTCCCAGACTTTCAATTCCATTCTTCCTTCATCCCAGAAGTACTATGGATTTGAGCTGCCTGGATATCTGCATAACCGAAGAAAATCCGCTTGGATATGAGCCAATTACAGCTGGTGAATATCTTGATGAAAGATTGAGAGAAATAGGATTGAAAAAATAACATTAAACCAAAGGAACGATCAATCGTCAGAATTCATTAGTTGAATTAATTAATCTTACTTTTGCAAAAAATACATTCGATGAGTACTTTATTTTTATTTGGAATGCCGGGAGGAACAGAATTAATTGTCATTATTTTTGTTGTATTACTCCTGTTTGGAGGTAGAAAAATTCCTGAATTGATGAGAGGATTGGGGCAGGGTATTAGAGAATTTAATCGTGCAGAGCCTCAGTTGAACATGAGATCAAGCAGGGTATCAAAGAAGAGGATCGTAAGAAAATCGAGGAGGAGCCTAAAGAATTTGCTCAGAAAGCAAATCCGGAAATTCAATAATTTCCGCTCAGGTATCATTACTTAAGCATTGCAGATCATTGCCCTTAGCAAGTACTGCAAACCTATTATTTATAGCTTCAATGCTATTTCATTTTTATATATGCCCGTAACCTTTATCTTTGCGCTTCGTTTTGAAAAAAAGACAAGAACACTATGTTAAAAGTTATTGGTACTATTTTCCTGAGCATGATTTGCTTATTGGCCACAGCGCAGGATAAAGCACAAAAATACGGTCATGTAAATTCAGGCAACTTACTCCAGCTGTTACCGGACGTCAAGAAAGCCGATGAGTCTTTGAAAGTTGTCCAGGACAGTTTCCAGACTATTGAAAAAGGAATGTTGGAAGTTTTTGAAAAAGAATATGTTGCTTTTGTAAAACAAGCTAATGCAGGTGAACTTCCTAAATTACAGGTTCAGAAAAAACAACAGGAATTCCAGGCTAAAGAAGAAGAAATAAAAACCTTGCGAAACAAAGCTCAGCTGGAAATGATCAGCAGACGTCAGGTTTTATTGGAGCCTATTCTCAAGAAAATGCAGGATGCAGTGGATGCGGTTGCTAAAGAAAAAGGATTTACCTACGTTTTTGATATTTCCTCCGGCGCTTTGTTATTCGCCAACGAAAGTGAAGACATTGAACCTCTGGTAAAAGCTAAACTAGGAATTAATCCATAAGAGTTATAAAAATTATTCAAAAGCGGTTTGGACCTGAAAGTTCAAACCGTTTTTTTTTGTAATTCTTTTGGTCTTGCTAATTTATTAGCAAATGCACTCTATATTCCGTCTATCAACCTACTTCTTTTATAATTTCTTAAATAACGCACGAATTTTCAGCCTATACAGTAAACTTCAAAACCTACTCCCAACCTGCAGCTATGTACGAATGCTCATAATGAGTCCAGTCCTGGACAATCTTAGCTTTAACCGGATTATTCAAAATATAAGAAACAACCTCATTTAGCATCCTTTCATTGTGAATCAATTTATCAAAACTTTCTTTTGCCCAAAACCTCCCTTCTCTGTTAAGAATTCTGTTTGAATAAATTGCTGTCGGTCCTTTGATTTTTTTCATAATTTGGTCCAATGGTGTAAATTTAATTCCATCTAAATCCTCATTAATATCACAGGCAACCTGAATCTCTGTAGAGATCAGCATATGTACATGATTAGACATGATTGTAAAACATATTAACTCATACAGACTGCCGTCATATTTATGAAGTTGTTCTTTTACAATATTGGCAATAATTGGATTCTTTAAATGCACAGGTCCAGACTTTGCCGCATTTAATTTGTCGTCATACTCTTCATAATATTTCTGTTGAAGGTCAATTATCTTCCTTTTGCGTTCCTCAATGTTTTTGACCCTAACATTATTTGCAATTAATTCATCATATTTATATCTGAGTACCGTCAATTCATCATATGGAATTGAATCAAACAGTCTGAATGTCACAAAAAAGATAGCCCCGACCGGCTGAAAATGAGGTAATCTTTGTTTGTAGTAGGTTTTCATTTCAGTTATAATTTCACCAGCAAATCTCATTTCGATCTCTATTTGGTCTTGCTAATTTATTAGCAAGTTTGGATCTCTGAAATTTCATATTCTCTGCAATTCCACCTTGCATCTCCTATTTGGTCCTTTTAAATTATTAGGAAGTTCTTAAGCTAATCATTCTACCCATGATACTTCTCAACTTCTAAGACTGCCAATAAATTGGTAGCACCAATTACTTCACTATTTGGTCTTGCTAATTTATTAGCAAGCTTAAATCTCTGAACTTCCATATTCTCTGCAATTCCACCTTGCATCTCCTATTTGGTCTTAAATTATTAGACGTTCTTAAGCTAAACATTCCACGCAGGATACTTCTCAACTTCTAAGACTGCCAATAAATTGGCAGAACCAACTAGTACTTCTCCCAGTCTTCCTATTTTAATAGCAAGATCTGAGTTGAAATCTCAAGTTTCTGTAATACTTTCCAACTTCAGTAGTATTTGGTCTTGCTAATTTATTAGCAAGTTCTTTACTTTCTTTATCCTACTCCCCGTTGCCGCTGAACTTCTAAGACTGCCAATAAATTGGTAGAACTAAAAAACATCAGTCCTCCTCCCTCTTAACCAGCGTATAAAAATCCGCATCAATCGCCAGATACCCCTGTTCGTAACAGAAATAATAAATGGTTCCCTTCTTTGTGCGGTAAACATGTGTAAAGTAATCAAAGTCGAATCCCAGGTCACGAAGCCGTTTTCCCGGGACCGATGTTTTTCCTTCCGGATTCAATTGTTCCAATATCTTCCTGTTTTTGCGAAGCACATGATTAATTCGCTTTATGGTATTATTGGTGTAATTGTTCTCCCGGTTGTTGAAGGTATTTCGACAGGCATCTGAACAAAATTTTTTATCAGATCTGCCTTTAAAAGAATCACCACATTCTGCACAAGTATTTTGCATGAGAAAGCATTTTCAAGAGTTGATAAATACACGACATACTATCCAGAAGTTAAATAGCATTCTCGCAAGGAACACCATAACTTCAATTTACTCTGCAAAAGTCCGGGTTGAATAATAAATGCAATATAAATAAAAAACAATATTCTCAAAGAAGCCGGGTATTGCAAAATTGAAAAAATCCCGGTATAGCTATATCCGGTTTCAAAAACCAACCATTGCACCTAAGTGCCTGATAATTTATTCTTTACGCAACATATTTAACCAAAACACTCCAATTTTTCTCCTTTTTAATGGTAAAAAAGTTCACATTCGGGGCAAAAAATGTCTATCCCGCCCTTGATACTTTGAATCAAAAAATGTAATTTAGTCCTTTCATCATATTGTTGATGAAGCCGTGCAAGCTCTGAACTTTTGTGTTTTTGGCTCAACATTATAAACGTTGGAAGAATCTGATAGACGAGTAGGGCGGGCCTCAGTTTCGCAAGAAAATCTATTCACTTAGACAAGAGGATTACTGAATCATCTATAGGCTTCCATCCATGTTTCAAGGGGCCCCAATTACGCCCTCGGTGTTTGCGCGGCATTTTTATTTTCTTTGGTTATGCCCAGAATTATTCAATTCTATAACCTTTCTCTTCAAACGCTTTCTCATCTGAAAATTTAATATAAATTTTCCTACGTTTAATTCAAGATTCTCTGCTATTCAATCGTTCTTATATCCGAATTGGATAAGAATATTCATATATTTCTATCTTAAATCGGCGTTTCCTACTTTCACTCCAAACATCTCAAACTACCCTTATGAATCTCAGGTCATCTATCCCTATTCTGTCTTTGATCGGAATTGTTTGTTTATGGGCAGTAAGTTCCTGCTCAAGGATTACCGAAACAGCTACCGGCCTTACTCCTGCTCTCGCAAAATATATTGCAGCCTACCCATCAGGAATGCTCTCAAGAGCCAGCTCTATTAAAATTCGTTTCAATGATCCTCATACTACAGATGAGCTTGCAGGTCAGGAAATCAAGGAGAAATATTTTTCCTTTGAGCCTGCTATCAAAGGTTCAAGCTTTTGGGAAGATACTCATACATTGGTTTTTAAACCTGACGAAAATTTGCCTTCTGGTAAAAAATACAGGGTTAATCTGGACATGAAGGCAATTATCCCTGAAATTGAAAAAGAAGCGCGAAATTTTATTTTTGATATTGAGACCCGACCTCAGCACATGAATGTTGAGATCAATAATCTCGCTCCTGAGGATCCTGCAGACTACAGTAAAGTGACTCTTCAGGGCACCTTGTATTCATCGGATGTTTTGAATCCTGACGAAGTAAGCCCATTATTGAGTATTGATGGAGATGGAGCAGAGACAATTCAATGGTCACATGAAAGTAGCATGACAGCTCATCATTTTACAGTAGAGAACCTCGATAGAAAAAATGCTGCATCAACATTAAAAGTCAATTGGGACGGTTCTAAAGCCGGTTCTGAAAGTAAGGGCGAAGTAGATCTTACTATTGCGCCCGTGCAGGAATTCAGTCTTCGGGATGCAAAGGTAGTATATGGAGATGAACCTTATGCACTGCTTAGTTTTACCGATCCGCTCCTTGATAATCAGAATCTGAATGGGATGATCTCTTTTGCTGGATATGAAGGCACACTCCGGTATCTTATTGAAGGGAATCAGGTTAGAGTTTACCCATCTTTAAATTTAAGTGGTGTATTTCGATTAAATATCAGTGATGAGATCAAAAATACTAAACAAGCCAGTCTAAGCAAACAAGTCATATTTGACCTTGAATTTGCTGAAGCTAAACCGAAAGTAAGAATTGTAGGAAGAGGAAATATTATTCCTCAGAAAGACAATCAAATCATACTTCCCATTGAAGTTATTGGTTTGAATGCTGTGGATATTGAAATTTTCCAGATTCATGCTAATAATATATTGCAGTATTTACAAACAAGTGATTTTGACGATTCTTATGAAATGAATCGGGTTGGTACTATTGTTCATCATCAAAAGGTAGATTTGGGTGAATCAGGAAATGCTTCCGGTCAACTCTGGAAACGATATGGAATTGATATCAGTGAAATGGTCAAAATGGATCCAAATGCATTCTATCAGGTGCGAATAGGATACAGGCCTGAATATTTCTCTGCGGCTTGCGAAAACAATCTTAAATCCACTATTGAAGAAATCAAAGCAAACCAGGAAAGCTCAGAATATTACGATTCAGAAACATATCAGAGTTTTTATGATGATAATTATTATGGGGTTTATGGATATTATGAAGGATACGACTGGGAAAAAAGAGAAGATCCTTGCTTTTTAGAATATTACAACAGGGATAAATTTGTAGCAAGGGTTGTATACCCATCTGATCTTGGATTAATTGCTAAGCAAGGGGCAGATGATACCTGGACAGTTATTGCTACTGACCTTCATACAGCCAAGCCGGCAAGTGGAGTAAAATTGAAATTCTACAATTATCAGAATCAGGTAATAGAAGAATTAAGTACTGATGCCAATGGCCTTGCAAGCATCAGGACAAACAAAATTCCATTTTTGGTAATAGGGGAGAAAAATGGTAAGCAAGCATATTTAAAACTAAGTGAATCTGCTTCACTCCAACTCAGCCGATTCAAAGTGGATGGAGTTTCGCCCAAAAAAGGACTCAAAGGTTTCATTTATGGTGAAAGAGATGTATGGAGACCCGGGGATTCCCTGATGTTGAATTTTATTGTAGAATCTTCTCCTGCTCAAACGGCTGAAATAGCTTCTATTCCTGTAAAAGCAGAATTAATAGATGCTCGTGGTAAAATATACAGCACCACTTTTGCCAGAAAACAAAGCGGCCCTGTTTATTCTATTCCTTTTGTCACAGATCCAGAGGCGGAGACCGGTAACTGGATGGTCAGAGTCAAAATGGGAGGTGCCACATTTACCAAAACTGTTAAAATAGAAACCATCAAACCCAATAGGTTGAGAATCGATTTTAACCCTGGTGTGAAAACTATAACAAGTACTCAGAAATCTGTTAATGGGATATTTAAATCGGAATGGCTTCATGGAGCTCCGGCAGCCAATCTTCGGGCCACAGTGGAAATGTCAGTTAAAAATGCTCCAACTACTTTTGATAATTACAAATTGTATGCCTTCTCAGATCCGGCAAGGAAATTCTTTTCTGAACCAAAAATGGTTTTTGATCAGCAATTATCTGCCCAGGGAACTGCTGATGCTCAAATTCCAATTCAAATAGCGTCTCCGCCTCCGGGCAAATTAAAAATAGATTTCAAATCAAGGGTTTTTGAGCAGGGAGGTGATTTCAGCATTGATCAGTTCAGTATGGATTACTCCCCTTACAGCAGCTATACAGGGGTGGGATTGCCTAAAGACAGATATGAACAAAATCGCATAGACCTGAACACTGCTTCAAATGTCAAATTTGTAGTAGTCAATGAAGCTGGTAAACCCATTGCAAATAGAAAACTGAGCATAGGGTTGTATAAAGTTAATTGGAGATGGTGGTGGGATACTTACGAAGATTATGTTGAAAGCTTTAATGCCACAGACCACAATGCCGCTATTGAATCCTTCGAAGTTACTACAAATGCACAGGGACTTGCAACACTTCCACTTGAAATAACTGAGTGGGGAAGATATATGATTCGTGCCTGCGATGCTGCTTCGGGACACTGCTCAGGTGACTTTTTCTATTCCGGATATCCCTGGTATGAAAATGAAGATTTGCAATATGATGAATCATCCATCCTGGCTCTCAGCAGTAAAAAGAATACTTACAAGGTCGGTGAAACGATTGAATTAAATGTTCCCGCTAAGGCAGGATCAAGCATACTGGTTAGTCTTGAAAATGGCAGCGGAGTTATTTCAACTCGCTGGTTCGATGCAACTGAAGGAGACAATTTGTTAAAGATTGAAGCTGATAAAAGCATGCTTCCCAATATTTATGCAAACGTCATGGTAATCCAGCCTCATGAAAATATGAGTAAATCTTTACCGCTCAGAATGTATGGTTTGGTTCCAATATCTATCGAGGACCCACTTTCAAAATTGGAACCGATAATTGCTATGCCTGAAACATTACAGGCCAATCAGGAATTCACTGTTGAAGTAAGTGAAAAATCTGGCAGAGCAATGCATTATACAGTTGCGATTGTAGATGAAGGACTGCTGGATATCACACGTTTCAAAACACCGGATCCTCACAAATCATTCTTTGCAAAAGAAGCATTGGGTGTGAGAACCTGGGATCTTTTTGATCGCGTACTAGGAGCATATGTAGGGGAGGCAGGGCGATTATTAAAGATAGGTGGGGATGGAGATATTCGGATCGAAGGTGCACCAAAAGCAACCCGGTTCAAACCTGTCGTCATGCATATAGGTCCTGTGAGTATTGCAAAAGGCAAAAAAGCAAAACATACTTTCAAAATGCCTAATTATGCCGGGTCAGTTAGAGTAATGGTAGTTGCTGCCGGCGACAAGCAATATGGCAATGCTCAAAAAGCAGTGAAAGTCCAACAACCTCTTATGGTTTTGGCTACGTTACCAAGGGTTATAGGCCCTGGTGAATCCTTTGATCTTCCGGTCAATTTATTCTCACTGGAGAAAAAGGTGAAAAATGCAGAAATCACGGTCAGCGAAGCTTCCGGCATGGCTACATTCCCCCAGGGTGCAAAGAAATCAGTATCATTTAATAATGAAGCAGAATTGATTTCTACTATTCCGGTTAAAATGAAAGATGTTTCCGGCATTGCGAAATTCAGAATTGATGTAAGCGGATCTGGTCACAAGGCATTTTATGAGGTAGAAATGGATGTCAGAAATCCCAATCCAATTGTCTCTGAAAGGTTTAAAAAGGATGTTCCAAAATCAGGATCGGCCAATGTCCCTGTTGAATTGGCCGGAATCTTAGGCACCAATACAGGAATTTTGGAAGTCTCTTCCGTGCCACCTTTGAATTTTAGTACCAGACTTAGTTACCTTTTAGAATATCCTCATGGTTGTCTCGAGCAGTTCACCTCTGCAGCATTTCCGCAATTAGTCATAGGAGACCTGATAGAACTCAGTGAACGTCAGAAAAATAGTGTTCAGAATAACATTCGCTCAGTAATCTCCAGACTCAAAAATCATACTCATTCCACGGGTGGGTTTACTTACTGGTCTGGGTCCCGTGATGCAGATCAATGGGTGAGTAACTATGTGGGACATTTTATTATTACAGCACAGAAAAAAGGTTTTGCAGTTCCTGATCAGATGATTCGTGACTGGACAAACTATCAATTGAAATTAGCTAAAAACTGGGATCCTAAGCTGAGTAATACAGGATTCTATGGCAGTCAGTCGCAATTAGATCAGGCTTATAGATTGTATACCCTGGCTTTAGCAGGCCAGCCGGAGCTTGGAGCCATGAACAGATTCAAAGAGATTGGCGCAAAAAACACTACCGCTCAATGGATGCTGGCTGCCTCATATGCTTTATCAGGTCGTGCCCAAATCGCAAAAGAAATGGTACAAAATCTTTCCATTCAAACAGAACTTTATTCGGATGCAGGCTTTACATACGGTTCGGCATTAAGAGACAAAGCCCTTATTCTGGAAGCTGCTGTGCTTAGTGATATGAGCTCCAAAGCTGGTGAACTAGCCCGCGAAATTGCAACTGAATTGAATAGCAATAATTGGTACAGCACCCAGACTACTGCCTTTGCTTTGATCGCTATGAGTACATATGCTTTAGAAAATCAATCAAAAGCAGGTATGAAGTTTTCTTATCAGCTGGGTTCAGACAAAGCCATTCAGGCCGGTACAACAAAGTCATTTATGTATATCCAACTTACTGAAAAGGAACTGCAAAAGGGGGCAATAAAAATTCAAAACCTTAATGATGCCCAGCTATTTGTCAATGTTTATGTCTCAGGAAGACCAGCAGTAGGAACGGAAAAAGCTGCGAATTCAGCTTTACTCCTTGACATCAGCTACAAAGACAGAAATGGACAAAATCTCAATCCGTCCAGCATTGTACAAGGAACAGATTTTGTTGCAGAAATAAAAATTACTAATCCCGGAGGAAATCTCAAGGATCTTGAAAATCTTGCTCTGACACAGGTTTTTCCATCAGGCTGGGAAATCAGGAATTCCAGAATGGAAAATATAAAGGATACTTACAACAAGGTTCCGGACTTTCAGGATATCAGGGATGACAGGGTTTTGACCTACTTTCCGCTCAGCAGAGGATCGGTCCAGATAGTAAGAGTACATCTGACGGCTGCTTATGCAGGAAGATATTATTTACCCGCCCACAGCTGTGAAGCCATGTACGATAATAAGGTTTTTGCCCGTAATGCAGGACAATGGGTTGAAGTTGTCAAATCCGGCGGAGCTATGTAATTATTACCAATCTCAATAAATATGAGAAAGGCTCTGAATCCATAAGGCATTCAGAGCCTTTTTTATTTCAGTTAACAACTCATGGCGCAGTTATGATTAAAGTATCATATTCAATAATCTAATAAATCAAAGTGGATTCTTACATTTGAACGAGTAGGTTTCCACCTTGTAGAATAAGCCGTAAAAAATGGTTTGGAAGGCCGCCGGTATTGAGCAATCAAGTGGCCAAGCAGATATAGAGATGACCTGTGAGCAATTAGCAGGAACAAAAGCCACGCAGTTTAGCGGGCATCCCACGCATTTTGTAGGCTAGGCTTTTTGGCTGTAAAAAAAAAAGCCCGGCACCCAATAAATTCAACTTAGAAGACAAAAATCTATAATTTTCTCCTAAGATACACTAGTCATAACTTTCCCAACTCTGGTTGAAATTTATACTATACTAAGCCACCAATAATAAGGTAATTAAGTTCAATTGAATTAGTTTTTTTACATATATCATTCATTTCAATGTATCATTGTTATCTTTGATTCATTCTATAAAATACGGTAAAACATCAAATTGGTATGTCTGAGCCTTTCAAGATCAGGGTAGGTTCCAAGTCAAATAAAGGAACACTTAAGAGCGAAAATGACGACCGTATCCTGATCGGCATGGATCCTGCTGCTAATGACTGGCTTTTTTCACCTGATCCTGTCCAGGTAGGAGAGTTTGGAACTGTACTTTTACTGGCAGATGGTTTAGGTGATAATGAAAATGGTGGATCAGCAGCACAATCCATATGCAAAACGATCAAAAAACTATTTGATGAAACCCTGGAGCTTCCTCCTTCTGATGAGGAAAAAATGCGATTGCTCATTAAATTTTTTCAAATAGCTCAAAAACAATTACATACCTATAACCTCGAACATCAAGCTCATAAAAATATTGGCGCTTCAGCCACTCTTGTTCTTTTGCTTGAAAATAAGGCATTCATAGTTTGGCTGGGGAATTGCAGAGTCTATCGTTACAATTCTAAGGAAGTAGGCAAATCTTTTTTCTCTGATATGCCAAATCTTGAATTACTCACGGTAGACCATACTTTTGAAACAGAAAAAGTTCTTTTCGATGGATATAGGGAAGAAAAATATTTCTATCCGAATGGAATATCAAAATATGTTTCAACTGAAATAAGCTCTTCCGATATTAGTATGACAGTGGTTTCGCTCAGGAAACGTGACAGAATTCTAATATGTTCAGAAGGTTTGTTTAGTGCACTGGCAGATGAAAATATTCAAGACATCCTGTCATCATCCGAAGATCCTGAAATTGCTGCTGATGTGCTGATCTCACGCGCTTTTAATAATGGAGCTGAGAAGAATATCAGTGCGATTGTCACAGATATTCTTGAGGTGGAAACCGGAATTCCTGTCATTGAAAATCCTGATATCCCGGACATGGAGAAAGCAAGGTTACTTTATGGGGCGCCAATCGCTAGTGAAGTATTACCTCCCGTTACAATTGATACACCTAAAAAAGAAAGAACAATCTCTCTTGAAGAAGATTTGGTTCCTGTCAAATTAAGAACAGTGATGCCTGAACCAGAATTAAATTCTCCAGTGGAGGATCAAACTCTCAAAAATGATGAAGACCTTGAAATAGGTACTCAAGCTGAGGGGCAAATATCACTTGAATGGCCAATAGATGAGCATCCCGGGCAAATTGATCTTCCAAGTGAAAATGAGGCAACAGAAGAAGATTACCAGGATGAATTTGAAAATGAAACAGAGAATCCGGATTTGCAGGATGAGGAGGCAGTCGATTCTACTGTCACTCCACTCATGCCGGAAGTTCCACAATCACAAATTCAGGGTGAAATGGCAGAGCGACTTGCCAGACTTAAGATAAAAATGACAGTCTATCCCGATCCTGAAGATAAGACATCGGAAAGCACGGAAAAATCTCCAACAGAATCAATTAGTCAGCTCACTCCGGATAAAGATGATGAAAATGCCGGGCACATTTCTATTAATTCTGATGAAGACATGGAAGAAGAGGTAGACTTAGTGGAAACTGAAAAAATACCAGAACCATTTGAAGAAGACATTTTTGAAGATATAATTATTCATGAATATGATGATGAAGAGGATACGGAAATTGAAGAGGAACCGGATCAGGAAGAACCCGTTGAAATTCCGGAACCATTTGAAAGTGCAATTTTCCCATTGTCAGAAGAATTCGTAATAGATTTAGAAGAGGATTCGGAAGTTGAGGACGATGTTGAGCTTTCCGATGATTCAGAGGAAGAGCTCTATGAAGAGCCGGAAAATAAGATAGATGAAGAGGAAGAAGATGTTGAAGAAAAATATGGTGAAGAGGAGGAAATAGAAGTAGAATTAGAACCCGTTATTCCTGTTGAAGCAGTAGCTACCAAAAACGTAGTTGACGAAATTCCGGTATCAGGAATAATACATTCGGGTGTTTCCGTCCAAAAACCTATTGCTCATTTAATTGGAGCAGATAAGGGTGATAATAGTCCGGAAACATCAGAAAAAAAATCAAAACTTTGGCCCTACTTCGTTGTACTCGGCTTTTTAATACTAATCCCGATTTGGATTTGTAAAGATAATTCAGCGTTGAATTCAGATAGTAATTTAGATGGGGCTTCAGCTGCTCTGTCTACCGGAGAAGAAAACCCCAGTAATCCATCTGCTGACATCATTCCTCTGGACACCCTATCTGAGCAAGTATCAGAGCCGGAACCTGAGCCGGAAGTAATTGAAGAAGATGAAACAGAGATCGTAAATCCTCCCAAAAGTGTAGTGCCGGACCCTGAAACAGAAAAACCAAAAGAAAAAAAGAAAGAAGAAACAAAACCTAAGTCCGATTCCCGCCAGCCTAAATATGATGCAGAGATAGAAAAAAACAAACATCAACTTTTGGGTGAAGTGCAAGCATTATTACAACAGAAAAATCAATTGTGTAAACAGATAAGCACGTATGGGAAAAATGCTCCTGAAAGTAAATCAGAATCGATAAAACAGGTCCAAAACAAATGCGCCCAATTGGGACAAAAATTCAGTTCTATCTATGATCTGAAAAGTGGATACTTCAAAACAGTAAGATATGATTTCATGAAAGGCACTATAAAAAGCATCAGAGTATCCATGGAACAAATTGATCAGCAATTCAAAACGATCCGGGGAGAATAGAATTCATGCCAAAATAAACGAAAGAATACTTCCTGGCGTTATTCACAAGTGTTTAAGGGAATAAACACTTTTTCAAAGAATCGCTTTTATATTCTTTGCAGCTCAAAGAAAATTCCCAGCATAGCCATAAATAATGTCGATTGATTTATCAAAGCCTGAATGAAATTTAAATCTCTTAGTACGATTATCACACTTGCAATCCTATCTATTTTAGGAATTGGCGTAGTGCAATTTACCTGGTTCAAAAAGGCATTTGATTTAAAAGATAATCAGTTTAATCATCATGTCAATTTATCCCTGCAGTCTGTTGCGGAGTATATCCTGAATTATAATCAGATTGAAATTCCAGATGTCAGTTTAGTCGAACAAATCTCAGGCAATTACTTTATAGTTCATACGAATGCTGAAATTGATGTCAATATTCTTGAACATCTTATCAGTGGAGAATTTGAAAAAAGAAATATTGAAATGGACTTTGAGTATGGAGTGTACGATTGCTTCAATGACAAACTTGTGTACGGTAATTATGTAAGCAATGAAAATGATACCACCGCAATCGGGCCAAGTCGTACCTTTCCAAAACTAGCCAATGATGCTCAATATTTCGGAGTATATTTTCCTACAAAAGAAAATACATTATTATCTCAAATGGGTATATGGCTATTTTCAACCATCGTACTTATATTCGTTTTTGCTTTCTATGGTGTGTCAATATTCATACTTTTCAGACAAAAGAAACTGTCTGAAATGCAAAAGGACTTTATTAATAATTTGACACATGAATTCAAGACCCCACTTTACACTATAATGGTTACATCGGATTTGCTCAAGCAACCGGAAATAACAGGAAATAAGGCAGTCAGTGAAAATTATCTAAATATCATAGGTCAGGAAGCTAACCGGCTTAAAACTCAAATTGAGCGAATTCTACAAATTGCCTCTACAGATAAACATAAGGACAAATACGAATGCGAACCTGTAAATATGCATGATGTCGTCAAAAAAGCCTCAGACGCTGCTTCATCACTTCTCAGCACAAAGAATGGAAGCATCAGTTTTCAACTGGATGCAACTTATCCTGTAGTTATTGGGGATCAGATGCATCTTGAAAATGTGATGTACAATTTGGTAGAGAATGCCATAAAGTATTGCAAAAGGAATCCCGAGATTTATATCAAATCTGCAAATGATGATAAATTTCTAATCCTCACTGTGAAAGACAATGGCGTCGGAATCGACCAGGGTCAATTCAGGAAAATTTTTAGCAAATTCTATCGAATTCATTCCGGTAATCAACATGATGTCAAAGGTTTTGGAATGGGCCTGAGTTATGTGAAAGATATAGTGAACATTCACAAAGGAAAAATCGAAGTCAATAGCGTGCCCGATCAGGGCAGTACATTTGAAATAAAATTACCGTATGCAACCAATTGAAAATACTGAGCAGACAAAACCCGAAATTCTATTTGTTGAGGATGACCAAAACCTGGGAATAGTAATCCGTGATTTTCTGAAATTAAAAGGCTTCAATATTACCCTGGCTTTAGATGGAGTGGAAGGTCTGGAAAAGTACCAGTCACAACCTTATGATATCTGCATTCTGGATGTCAATCTTCCAAAAATGGATGGATTTCAATTAGCAAGGGAAATCAGGAAAATGAATCAGGAGATACCCATTCTTTTTCTCACTGCAAAAACAATGGATGAAGACAAAGTTGAAGGTTTCAACATTGGAGCTGATGACTATATCTCAAAACCATTTAATATTGAAGAACTGGTACTGCGAATCAAAGTGTTTTTGAGACGTAATAAAATGTTGCAACCTGCTGACAGAGATATTTTCAAAATTGGAGAATATGAATTTAACCATAAAAATCTCAGCCTTCATTATAAGGATCAGGAAAAAAATCTGACCCAGAGAGAAGCAGATATTCTTAAATTATTATGTCAAAACATAGGGAGTGTATTGCGGAGAGAAGATATTCTTCTGAAAATCTGGGGACAAGATGATTATTTTGTCGGTCGGAGCCTTGATGTTTTTCTTTCAAAACTCAGAAAATATCTTAAAAATGACCCCAATGTTGAGATTCAAAACTATCACTCTGTGGGTTTTAAATTGATCATTCAGGAATAAATCAACTTGAGTTCATTGGTCAATCGCAAAATTTTGAATAATTGAAATAATTGCTTAAGTGTGGCAAAATCTTTGTAACCCTGGATGCAGTCCAGGGTCAGGAAACCATAAAACACCGTTTTGGCGCCATTTTTGCTTCTTTTATGCAAAAATGCTGACAAAACGTGAAGCTTCGGAATTACACAAAATCAATTAGACTCTCAATTCTCCCAATCCGTATCTTCCAATTCAAATATCTGATCAATATTCGTCTCCAAAACTGCTGCAATCTTTAAGGCCAGAACTGCCGAAGGAGCATAGTTGCCTTGCTCGATAGCATAAATGGTCTGCCTGCTCACTCCCACCCTTCTTCCTAATTCCTCCTGGGACCATTCATGCATCTGCCTGTTGATTTTCACTTTATTTTTCATGTGCAATGGATCGGTTTAATGACAAAATTGAAAACCGGAACACCATATACACCAATATGAGGGGTGTAAACAAATGAAACATTGCGGCAAGGAAAAAGTCATCCTGATATAAAAACAAAAAACTCAGAATGATCAAAATTGTATTGACAGTCATTCCTCTTTGCCAGCTTTTCAGACGGAGCAATCTGGTAAATTCATCTTCCTCTTTCAACCTCGCCAGGCAAATCATCAGTAGTCCTACTAGAATTCCAATTCCTAAAATCTCATTGGTAAAGTTTTCGTACTGCGGTTTTAAGAAGGAGCCTTCTTCACGAACCTGAATTTGTAAAAAATCAATTTGCCATTCATTAAACATACTGGCAATTCCAAATGGAATAAATATGATCAGGATGACCCAGCCGATCAAATGGTATTTTGCCGGCAATTCAAAGTAAGTTTTCATAGTAATGTATTTGAAACAAATGTAAACTATACTTTACAATTTGACAAATTTATTTTACATATTTTTTATCAATTTTATGAAAGTTATTTTTCATATATTCACTTCCACATTTATGCTCTTAAATATGTGTCGTATTAAAATTATTTTATGCTCACTGATTTTCATCTCCATTGTCTCTCAAGCTCAGGATAAGATTCCATCTGTTACTTTCGGGATTGAGAGAGGAATTGAGAGAAGCAAAAACGATTTTTCCTTTTTTGATGACAACGGAATGTTATCGAACTTAATATCAAATAATTCGCACGATTACTGGCGCTTGTATTTAGCAATTCCTTTTCGGTTCCCAAGATTTAAAATTGATGCAGGACTGGGATTTTCAAGTAATGAGTTCTTTCGGAGTTTAGTGCTCTCAAGTCCAGGGTCCCAGGTCACAATTATTCAGGTATTGGGATTGATTATTTCTTTAAAATTCCTTTAGGAATTGGAGAAGAGAGGTTTGATATGGGCGCGGAGATCAGGCATCAAATATTAATGTCCAGAAGAGGGGGAGGACCTGGTAGCTTTAGTTCTCAATTTGGAGGAGATGGAACAGTTAAAAATAGCTATATAAGCTTAGGAGCTTACACTCATTATATGATTGTCAGGCAAGATCAGGTCGACCTGGGATTGAATGCTTCTTTGGGTTTATCTGCATTTAAGTACCATGATACTTTCATTCAATCTAATAATTTGAGTTTTTACATAAATTTTGGAATCGTTTTCTACATGTATAAATCTCCCAAGAAATAATGCTGACGAAATATAAACTGATTCTACGTCTGTAATCTCCTTTCCGTCCATCACAAAAGCTTGCAATTCATCCCCGACCCTTTACCATTGGGCACATTAGCTGTTTTTAAAAGTTGATTGATTCCATATTTGTGCCAGAAAAAAAACACAATATGGAAACGCTTCTTCAGATCGCACTTATTATTCACATTATCGCAGGAATGTCTGCCTTGGTTTGCGGTCTCATTGCATTATTGCTCCGTAAAGGTAGTTCCAGGCACAAGTTGAATGGAAACATTTTCTTTTACTCGATGATAGGAGTTGCCATTACTGCATTATTCATTTCAGCATTCAAATCCAATGACTTCCTCTTTTACATAGGATTGTTTTCCTTATTCATGACTCTCAGCGGGAAAAGAGCCATTCAAAATAAAACTTCAAGCCCTGACAAAATTGATATTCTGATTTTAATCCTTGGCTTTGGAACGGGTATTTGGATGCTAGCTGAGCTTAACATAGTATTGCGGGTATTCGGAGCGCTTTCGCTCTTACTTGCGCTCGGAGATGTCAATGTTTATTATAAAGTGTACAGGAAACTTGCAATTCCTGCAAACACCTGGCTGATAAGACATATCAGACATATGGTAGGATCATATATTTCTACAGCTACTGCCTTCCTGGTAGTTAATATTCAGTTCGATCCTGCCTGGATTATGTGGCTCATCCCTACAGCCTTTGGAACGCCTGTAATTATTTATTGGGTTAGAAAAATCACTCCGCAACCTAAAAAGCAATTGTCATGAACTTAATAAAAACTGCATTTCTGTTTCCCGGATTGCTTTTGCTGAATCAATCTGCATTTGCGCAATTGTACATTGATGGAGGAAAAACCCGCCACAGATTTGCTCAAATGCATGTTGGATTGGAGCTGAAAACATTTCCTTTTCAAGGTCAAAATCAGTCTCAAACTACAAATGGACAATGGATTGACTCAAACTTTTCTGGCCCTTCAGAAGCTAAAATCATTATGGGAGGCACTCATTTCTGGGGACATGCAGACTTTTATATTTCATTCCCGATACTCAGAGCAGGCAAAAATCAATTTTCAACTGGTGTAGAAACAGCAGCCCGAATCTATCCCTGGAAAATCCGAAAAAATAAAATCAGACCTTTTGCCGGTTACGGGCATTTACCTATGCGTTTCAAGCAAGGGGACGGACCAAAAGCGGTTCGACAAAAACTTTTCCTAAGCGCTGGTTTTTCATTCCAAAAAGGCAATCATATTTTTGACTTGAACGCTAGCTATATTACCAGACCATCCCTGGATTATTACTACGCGAGGAATCACATCGCCAAGACTCAAATGTCCCCGGTTTCAATAGGAATTGGATACAGATATTTATTTGACACGACAGTAAGTGCGGAAGAAAACTGGCAATCAGGAAGGACAAAAACAATTACAGATACACTTGCGTCAAGAAAAAGATTGAATGGTTTTACAATATCGGTGGGTCCTTCAGTGGCATTCCATCTCAATCGCTCAGATCGAATGAAAAATGAATTTGCATATCTTGACAGACCCGGAAGTTCCGGCGTTTTTGTTGACGCAGGTGTGGGATACTACTGGCATAAGCCCGATTTGCAAGTTAATTTGGCTTATCGAAGCACTAAAGCCGGACAGTCTGCTTACGAATATTCTCAATCTCTGCGCAGAAGCTCACTTGCCATCGAATCTTATGTTTTCTTTGCTGATTATCATGGATTTGCTCCATTTGCCGGTCTCGCTGCAGGATATGAATGGCTGAATGTAAGTGAAAAATTTAATGGAGAAGAAGTAAGTTCTGCTCAGTTTAGAGGCATAAAACCCGGATTAGTTTTCGGATGGGATATTCGTCCCAATCGGATTCAAAGCTTTTACCTCCGTACAAATCTGCGTTGGTTCCCAAATCTGAAAGTTAATATGGCTGATGGCGGACAGGTCAATCTGGATCAGCTGGAAGTCAATTTTATTCAGCTAGTTGTTTTTCCGGGAAGAATGTTTCCCCAATTTTAATTTACCTTTGCGGCCAAAATAGAACAACAAAATGGCTTACAGAATAGAACATGATACAATGGGCGAGGTGCAAGTTCCCGCTGAGAAATATTGGGGAGCTCAAACTCAGCGGTCCAAAGAAAATTTCACTATTGGAGGTCAATTGATGCCAACCGAAGTCATCCATGCATTTGCATATCTAAAAAAAGCAGCTGCAATTACTAATCAGGAAGCCGGAATATTATCAGAAGAGAAAACCAGTCTGATATCCAGGGTCTGTGAAGAAATCATCCAAAATCAGTGGATGGATCAATTCCCTCTGGTAGTCTGGCAAACCGGCTCAGGTACTCAATCCAATATGAACCTGAATGAAGTCATCGCCAACCGCGCACATGTTTTGCATGGCGGACAGTTGATGGATGACAAGAAATTCATTCATCCCAATGATGATGTTAATAAGTCACAATCATCCAATGATACATTTCCCACTGCCATGCATATAGCAGCCTATATATGTGTAGTTGAGAAAGTAATACCCAATGTCACCCAATTAAGAAATACACTGGAGCGCGTGTCAAAAGAAAATATGGGAGTAGTCAAAATCGGTCGTACTCACCTGATGGATGCCACGCCATTGACATTGGGACAGGAATTTTCAGGATATGTATCACAGCTGGATCATGCTTTGAGAGCTATTCGACACACTTTAGACCATCTGAGCGAATTGGCACTGGGCGGTACGGCAGTGGGCACAGGCCTGAATACTCCTCAAGGTTATTCCGAAAATGTAGCCAAACACATCGCTTCACTTACCGGACATCCTTTCAAAACTGCAGAAAACAAATTTGAAGCATTGGCAGCGCATGACGCAATCGTAGAAACCCACGGGGCATTGAAAACACTGGCTGTCAGTCTGATGAAGATTGCAAACGATATCAGGTTACTTGCTTCAGGTCCCCGTTGTGGAATCGGAGAAATTATGATTCCGGAAAATGAACCGGGATCATCTATCATGCCCGGCAAAGTCAACCCAACTCAGGCGGAAGCAATGACTATGGTTTGCGCTCAGGTTATGGGTAATGATGTCGCCATAAGTATAGGTGGCATGAACGGACATTTTGAATTGAATGTATTCAAACCGCTTATGATATTTAATTTCCTTGTTTCCGCTAACTTATTGGCGGATGCATGTGACTCCTTTGATAAGCATTGCGCTGTAGGTATTCAGCCAAATCATGCCGCAATCCGTGAAAACTTAGAAAACTCCCTGATGCTGGTCACCGCTTTGAATACACACATTGGATATGAAAATGCAGCGAAAATTGCCAAGAAAGCACATAAAGAAAATCTGACACTCAGAGAAGCGGCTTTGAAATTGGAATTGCTGACAAATGAGCAATTTGACCAATGGGTTAAACCCGAAAAAATGGTCAGCGGATTGAAATAAAATCTGAAGCAAAATTGGCTCGGGGAAAATCAGTAAAATAAAAACAAACACAAGTCTTGTATTTCAGGCAGATGATATTATCTTTGCAGTCCTTTTGAAAGAAACGCGTATTAATGGATCCATTGATGGAATATAACATACCGATCCAAGGGCTCAATAGTGGGCTCCACAGGTTTGAATTCCGCATAGGAGCTCAGTTCTTTAATCATTTTGAAAACAGCCTTGTGGATCAGGGAAATTTTGACGTGATTGTAGAGATGGACAAACGACCGGACATGCTGGAATGCTTATTTACCATAGAAGGTAGCCTTCCTACAAACTGCGACAGATGTCTTGCTCCGATTTTAATGCCAATCAGTGGAGAACAGACCTTGCTGTTTAAGTTTACAGAGGATGCACTGGAAGAAGAGGATGAAATTGTTTTCATTCCTTATGGGACCAGCGTTCTGGATTTAAGTCAGTATATCTACGAAGCAATATCGCTTTCCATTCCATTGGTCAAAATGTATGACTGTGAGAATGAGGAAGTTATCCCTTGCAGCAAAGAAATGCTGGATATTTTGAAAGGAAAAGATGATGATAAAAACACCGAAGGACCGAATCCCATTTGGGATGCTCTGAAAGGTTTTAATGATAATTAGATAGAAATAATAAATTGACAAGTAATGGCACATCCTAAGACCAGAATATCCAAACAGCGTAAAAGAAAGCGTCGTACGCACTATAAAGCTGTTGCTCCTAATGTAGCTACATGTGCTACTACGGGAACTCCACATATGTTTCACAGAGCTTATCAGGTAGATGGCGATCTTTATTATAAAGGCCGTGTATTGGTAAAAGGCGAGATCGAGGAAGTATAGTTTCGATCATTAAAGACTTACAAAGAGCTCCCATAAGTAATTATGCGGGGCTTTTTGTGTTTTGATACGCTATACAATTCACTTTTTTGCTTCCCCTTCATTTCCGTTTCTTATTTCTCAGATATTTCTAATAAGTTTGCACACTTCAATAAATAAGAGGTTCCATTTTGACTTTACAACCAGGTGTTCATAAACCTTAAACAGCGGATTTCAATTAAATATCAACAAAGCATCATGAAAAAAATAATCCAAACCGAAAATGCTCCGGCGCCAATTGGCCCTTATAATCAGGCAGTTTTATTCGGCAATATCCTTTTTGTTTCCGGGCAAATCGCGATTGATCCGGCCAGCGGAAATTTGATCACGGATAATATTGAAGATGAAGCACATCAGGTGCTTAAGAATGTTGGAGCTATTTTGAAAGAAGCAGGTTTGACTTATAATGATGTGTTAAAGGCTTCAGTATTTGTAAAAGACATGGGTCTATTTGGAAGAATTAATGCCATTTATGCTCAATACTTCGGAGAGGAAAATGCCCCAGCCAGAGAATTGGTGGAAGTAACTGCCCTTCCCAAATATGTGAATCTTGAAATTTCGGTCATCGCAGGTAAAGCATAATTTTCATTTATGGAAAACAGGAAAAAGAACGTACTATCAGCTATTCAGCCTACCGGAGATTTGCACCTTGGCAACTACTTTGGAGCTGTTAAAAACTGGGTAGCTATTCAGGAAAAATACAATGCAGTATATGGTGTGGTCAATTATCATACGATGACTATGCCATATAAAGCTGCTAATTTGCAGGAAGCGACCTGGAAAATGATCTTTATGGTCATGGCTTGTGGAGTAAAAGTTGAGAACTTATTTATCCAATCTTTGATCCCTGAACACGCTGAGCTTACCTGGATATTCGGATGCACTTGTTCATATGGCGAACTCGCCCGTATGACTCAATTCAAGGACAAAGGCGAACAGTTGAAAGAAGGGGACAAAGAAGCTTTTGTTTCTGCTGGATTATTCTATTATCCTGTGTTGCAGGCCGCAGACATCCTTATTTATCATGCAGATCTGGTTCCAGTCGGCAAAGATCAGGAACAACATTTAGAGCTATCCAGAAATATCGCTGCAAGATTCAACAGGCAATTCAACAAGGAATATTTTGTCCATCCGGAGCCTTTGTATACTGAAACCCCAAAAGTATTATCCCTTGCTGATCCTACACGTAAAATGAGTAAAAGTCTGGGTGAAAAGCATTACGTTAATCTATTTGGTGATGCTGACAGGATCAGAAAACAAGTCCGTTCTGCAGTAACAGACACCGGTGAAAGAAATGATGTCATGAGTGCCGGTGTCAGCAATTTATTTGAATTGCTTAAAGCATGTGAAAAGCACGATATCAGACAATCACTCCTGGATGATTATAGCAGTGGAGCACTAAAATATGCAGATTTAAAAGAAGCTGTGGTTGAAGCACTTATTGAATTAACTCAACCATTAAAGGAAAATCTTGCAGCTATTCAAGCGGACAAAAGAATGTAAAATCACAGATTCAGGATAGTTCGGCGGAGATCAGAAAACGCGCTATTCAGACTTTAAAGGATGTGAAGGCGTTGACTGGATTGGCGATTCAAAGAAATTATTGACCGTTTGCATTGTTTGCTATCAACTGTATTTATTTGCTACCAAAACGGGAACACTTTGAACTAATCTATTGTTTATGCGGATAATGTAAAGCAGTACATTAAAGAACTTTTATAGTGAAAATCCTACGGCGGAACAAGCCTTAAAAGCATGGATTCAAGAGGCTGAATTTGCTACATGGAAAAATGCTGGAGAGCTTAAATCACAATTTAGAAATGCTTCTGTTCTAAATGCCAAGAGAGTTGTATTCAATATTAAAGGAAATTCATTTAGACTAATAGTTGATGTAGAGTATAGAATTAGGATGATATTTGTAGTGTGGATAGGAAACCATGAACAGTATAATAAAATAGATGCCAACACAATTTCATATGATAAGACCAATAAAAAGTAATAAGCAGTATGAAAATTATCTTCAAAGAGCTTATGAGTTAATGCAAAAAGATTTGCAACCCAATTCAAATGAGTCTGATGAACTGGAACTGCTGGGTATTTTAATTGAAAAGTATGAGAGGGAAAACTATCCTATCGAACCTCCCCATCCTATAGAAGCTATCCTTTTCCGGCTGGATCAGATGAATATGAAAACTTCAGAACTCAGTGAAATTCTGGGCTCACGAAGCAGAGCCAGTGAAGTGTTATCAGGCAAAAGAAAATTGAGTTTATCTATGATTAGAAAATTACACTCTGTTCTTAATATTCAACCTGAAATTTTAATCAAAGATTATCAAGTCAGTGAAAGGTAATTCTCCCTTTCTATCACTAAATATCATGAGTACCATTACAATTCTTACCTCAACAACATGAAGATTTTTTGCATTGGAAGAAATTACGCTGAGCACGCTAAGGAATTCAACAATGAAATTCCTGAAGAACCAGTAATATTCATGAAGCCTGCAACTGCATTATTATTGGAAAACAAACCATTCTTTATTCCTGAATTTTCTCAGGATATTCATCATGAAATAGAAGTGGTGATTCGCATCAGCAAAAAAGGCAAGCATATTCAGGAAGAATTTGCCGACAGATATTTCGAGCAATTTAGCCTGGGAATTGATTTCACAGCAAGGGACCTGCAGTCTCTGCTGAAAGCCAAAGGTCTTCCCTGGGAGAAAGCCAAAGCATTTGATCATTCAGCTGTTCTAGGAAAATGGCTGGACAAAAATGATTATGAGCTGGATAATCTCGCGTTTAATCTTTTCAAAAATGAAACAATAGTTCAGGCCGGGGATACCAGTGACATGATTTTTTCATTCCACAATTTGATAGCACAAGTCTCTAAATACTTTACATTGGAACAGGGTGATCTCATCTATACCGGTACACCCTCAGGAGTGAGTGCGGTCAAGCCGGGTGATGTACTTGTCGGAAGAATTGGAGATTTACAGGTGTTTTCTACTGAAATCAAATAAGTAATAATCAACTTACTACTTCATAAAGCAGCATAGGTTCCTGCTTATTTTTAAGCTGGGTTTCTCCTACCTTATTGCAGATGAAGTTCTCTTTTATTTGGGTGTATGATGCTTCATTGATTAAAATCTGACCCGGCTTAGCTGCGGATTGAAGCCTTTGCGCTGTATTAACAGTATCGCCTATGACTGTATAATCAAGTCTTTTTAAACTTACTGATCCTATATTTCCTGAGATCATTTCTCCACAGTTGATACCAATTGAAACATTTGGCTTGAAAGAAAACTGCTCTGACAATGCCGGTAGCTGTTCGATTTTTGATCTCAGTTCAAGGCTTGCATCCAGCGCTCTGTCGAGGTGATAGTCACCTCTAAATACTGCCATCACAGCATCTCCAATGAACTTATCTACATATCCTCCGTGTGCAATAATTACTTTGACCATTGTATCAAAATAATTATTGAGCAGCTTAACTACCATTTCAGGGGATTCATTTTCACTGATAGTAGTAAATGAACAAATATCAACAAATAGAACGCTTGCAGTAATCATCTCTGTAGTGTTCACTGAGCTTTCATATTCTTTACCCCCATAAAATTCAGGACTGTCTCATCTACATACATCTTCAGTATGTTGTTTTCTTTAATTGCTGCCAAAGTTTCCCGCAATTGCAGGACATGATGTGCAGTTTTGTTAATCGTCAGTTCCAAATCCTGAAAATTAACCGGCTTGGTGATGAAGTCAAATGCTCCGCGATTCATGGCTGTACGAATGTTTTCCATATCACCATAAGCAGAGACCACTACAGCTTTTAATATAGAATTGAGCTCCGAGATATGAGTTAATAGAGTGAGCCCATCCATCACCGGCATATTGATATCGCTGAGTATAACATCCACATCAAGATGTTCCTCCAA
Source organism: Saprospiraceae bacterium (assembly GCA_016706365.1). Classification (GTDB taxonomy): domain Bacteria; phylum Bacteroidota; class Bacteroidia; order Chitinophagales; family Saprospiraceae; genus SLDF01. Next base: position 265,561 of record JADJJU010000005.1, on the reverse strand, counting down.
GAGCTCAAGCGCGATTTTACCATTGGCGGCAAACAGGAAATCATATTCATTTTCCCTGATTTTCTTCCTGAATTTTTGCTTGATCAGTATTTCCAGATCAGACTCATCATCTACTACTAATATCTTAGTCATGTCAGATAGCTTTTAATTTCTCCTTCAATAAAGTGAAGTCCAGCGGTTTTGTTAAAAAATCGTCGGCACCAAGTCCCATTGCGATTTTATAATTTTCATCATCTCCATATGCCGTAATCATAACAACAGTAGGGGGAGGAGCTGATTCTTTCTCTTTAATTTTCTTCAAAAGTTCCAAGCCACTCATACCGGGCATATTAATGTCAGAAAGAATTAATACAGCCTCATGCTGATGCTGAGCCAAATAATTTAAAGCAGCTTCACCGGAAAAGGCAAATTCAAATTCCATTTCACCGCTCTTAATTTCCTTTCTGAATCTCTGTTCAAATAATAATTTTACATCCTCCTCATCGTCAACAACCAGAACATTCATATTGTGATATATTTTAATATAACCTATTAATTGTTTAAGAAACCGGTAGCAAAATTATAAATTCAGAGCCCTCTCCTTCTTTCGTTTCTACTTTGAATTCTCCCCCATGGGCAGTTATAATATCATAACTCATCGAAAGCCCCAGCCCTGTACCCTGTCCTGTAGGTTTGGTGGTGAAAAAAGGTTGAAAAATCTTATCCAATACTCCTTGCGGTATACCTGAACCATTATCTTTTACAGAAATCTGAATCAATTCATCCTCTTCTCCTGCTGCAGCTTTTCGTTTTGTACTGACAGTCACAGTTGGTTCATAACCTTCCAGCCCGGACTTTCTTTTCTCATCTACTGCATAAAAGGCATTCGTAATGAGGTTGAGAATCACCCTTCCAATATCCTGAGCAATGACATTTATGCTGCCTGCATTTTCATCAAACTCTGAGTTCAATTTTGCATTGAAAGTTTTGTCCTTTGCTCTCAATCCATGATATGCCAATCGAAAATATTCATCTGCCAGCGCATTAATATCTGTCATCTCTTTATGTAAACCACTGCTTCTGCTATGCTGAAGCATTCCTTTTACTATGGCATCAGCCCGCTTACCATGATGACTTATTTTCTGAAGATTTTGCTCTATATCAGCAGCAATGGCTTTAACTTCATCAATATCGCCATTATCCAGCTCTTCTTTAAGTTCCAGGAACAGTTCATTATTGACTTCAGAAAAATTATTGACAAAATTGAGCGGGTTTTGAATTTCATGTGCGATACCAGCTGTCAATTCCCCAAGGGAAGCCATTTTTTCAGCATGAATCAGCTGTGTCTGAGTAGCTCGCAGGTCCTCCAGCACTTTTTCCAAAGATTCTTTCTGACCCATCAACTCTCTGGTGCGCTCTGCGACCTGGACTTCCAATGCAGCCTTCATGGATTCAGATATCTGAAGCCTCTTCTGATCCTCCAGTGCATTCTGACGCTCTTTCTCCAGTGCTTTTCTTTGCTTGTTATTAACAAATAACATAGCTATCATCCAAATAAAAGCAAAGAAAGAAGCTGATTCAAAGAAAAATTCCCACTCCTCATAAAATGGCTTGTTAATAACATCTGTCAGATCAGCAATGAATTCAATCATGATGTAGGGAATCACTGCATAGACCAATGTCTTTACCGGTTTAAAAACCGGATTCTTCAGGCTGAGATAAATTAAATAAAAAATAGCGCCATAGGATACCCAGTTTAGGACTTCCTTAAACGGGCTGAAACTGAATTGCAATCCAAACAGAATAAAGGACACAATCATACCTCTGACAAAGATCTTGTCCCATTCCGGCAGAAGGGTTTTACTTTCCAGGTTCCTTCTGAGGTAATACAATATGGCAATTAGCAGCAAAAGATTCATAGTACTCGGGTAATGTGGAATTTTTCTACCGGCAAATTAATAATAAAATTAGCACCATGGCCTTCTATTGATTCGATTTTTATCTCCCCACCATGTGCTTTCACAATGTCATAACTTAAGCTTAGCCCCAGCCCTGTCCCCTTCCCAGTCGGTTTGGTAGTAAAGAAGGGCTGGAATATTTTGTCTTTAATATGTTCTGGTATGCCGTTTCCGTTGTCCTTTACAGAAATTTCAATTCCCTTTTCTGTTTTCCTTGTAATGACTTCCACACCTGGATTATAATCTGATTTCCCTTCTTTTAATTTTTCATTTACTGCATAAAAAGCATTATTGATCAGATTAAGCAAAACACGTCCGATATCCTGAGAAGCCACATTTATTCTTGGAAGATTAGCATCAAAATGTGTCTCAAAAGCTGCATTAAATGATTTGTCTTTAGCACGTAATCCATGAAAAGACAGGCGCAAATATTCATCACAGAGGGCATTAATATCAGTTTCCACTTTTTCTCCTGAACTTGTGCGGCTGTGTTCCAGCATTCCCTTTACTATTGCGTCCGCACGTTTGCCATGATGGATTATTTTTTCAAGGTTTTGTTTAATATCATCTGCAATAGCAAACCCTTCTTCAGTTTCACCATTCCTAAATTCTTCTTTCATCTCATCAATCAGTTCATTGCTTACCTCCGAAAAGTTGTTTACAAAATTCAGGGGATTTTGAATCTCGTGGGCGATGCCGGCTGTGAGTTCTCCAAGCGATGCCATTTTTTCAGATTGGATGAGTTGGGCTTGGGTAGATTTCAATTCTTCAAGTGATTTTTGTAAAGCAGAATTGGTTTCTTCAATGGCCATTCTTTTTTGTTCCAACTCTTCTATGGTTTCTTCCAATAAAATGGCAGTAGTACGTTTTACCTTTTCTGTACGGTCCAGTTTGAATGCGGTAATTTCTAATTCCTTGTCTGCATCTTTCAATGCTTTAATTATTGTTGTCTTTTGCTCCGCCGATATCAGATTGTCTTTCTGAATTAAATTTAATATGCTTTGTAAATGCTGGTTCATTTTTATTTTTCTTTTATCGCTACACAACAAGTAGTAAGGTTGTGCATTTCAAGGTTTCCGCCTGTGGCCCGCGCTAATTCTGCGTTGGAGAACATCCCAAGCATAGGTACATTCCACACATTTTTAATGCCTTCAATTTCCTGTGTCATCAAAGGGCCCAATGAAAGGATTCTTCCGGCACAACTAAACACGACCAACGCATCTGCTTCCGGCATTTGTGTGGCCTTCAAATTTTCGACGCCTTTAATTACTTTTTCCATCACATCAAAATCTGGTGGTAGAGAGAAACGAACTTTTGATCCCTGAGGCACAGTGCCGCTGCAATAGAATGAACGGTCTTCCCAATCGATTACCAAGCCAGGCCGCATCACTGGATCTCCTTTTTCACGTTGAAGCTGCAAAGAGAAATTAGCAGCTATTTCCAATAACAATCCTTCGTTATCAGGCGATACATTTTCAAGTCCGCCATACTTTGTTGTAATGTCTAAGACCGGCGTATCGTCAACCGTATAAACATGATTGCCTTCACTTTTCGTAACCGTTCTAACTGTTCCAACTGCTTTCCATCCACAGGTGGCAACACCTTTTATCATGATTTTCTCCTCATCCAAGGCAATGCAGACCAAACCCCGTGAACTTGAATAATGATTCGTGAAAACAAATTGATCTGTGAAAGTAAAATCATCGCCGGCCATACATCCATACACGTTTACATCTTTGCCTACTGCATCTTCAAAACCAAATAATAATTCTTCTGCATCCGTCTCCATGTTGCTGCCGGATATAAAAAATGCAGGATTAGCAAATGTTTCTTTTGCTTTTTGAGCAATACGGTTGGTTACTTCCCTGTAATTTTTTTGGGGATATTCTTCAAAATAAATTTGAAAATAATTTTTATTGATGTCAAGTAAAAGAATGGCAATTGAACCTTTTTCTGTCACTTCATCAATAAACTCTCCATTAGTGGTACAGCCGAAAACAGCAATGCCTGCTTCATCCAACAATTTACAAATAGCTTTGCGATCCTGTTTAACAGACATGAATACAATCGCCAATGTTGGCTGATAACCATCCGCCATGCTTTGCTGCAAGGCATTCTTAATCTCGTGTATTGAATTTCCTTTAATTGATTTTGCTTTCATGTTTTATTTTTTGTCATTCTGATTGAGTCAAAGCCTGCCTGAATGATTCGTTAAGGTGGGACTTATTTTTCTTTCAATGCCACAACGCAGCAAGTATTATTATGATAATCATTTTTCCCGGCATTTCCAGCCTTTCCGGCAGACAGGGATTTCCCATATTCACCATAGGAAAAAAAGCCTGCCATGGGTACACCCCAAATTTTTTGCACCTGCTCTATCTCCTCTTTTATTACCATCCCAAACGATAAATATCGGCTTACACATGAAAACATGATGAGGGCATCGGCTTCCTGCTGCGAATCATCCTTAATGACTTTACATTCTGCAACGACTGCATCTATGGAATCAAAATCCGGTGGCATCGAAAACTTGATTTTTGACCCTTGAGGTACTCTTCCGGAGCAAATAAGTGAACGGTCTTCACGATTGGCAAACATGGCCGTCCGTATTACAGGATCAACATTTTCACGTTCTACCTGCAATGGATAGTACCAGGAGCTTAAAAATGTCACTATCTCCCTGTTTCCATCCAACTTTAACTCAACACCGAGGTAATTTAGTAACATATCCAGTGCCGGTTTATCGTCAAGGGTATATACAATGCTGCCTTCGCTTTTGGTAACTGTTTTTGTCGTACCAATAGCTTTCCAGCCGCAAGTTGCGATACCCCTGACATCGATTTTGTCTTCATCAATAATGAGTGCTACAAGTGCGCTGTCACTGCTTTTTCCATTGGTAAAAACAAAAGTTGCTTCAAGAGCCAAATCATCTCCTGCCTTACCTCCGAATATGGTTACTTCGCCTTCTTCCGGTGAGGAAAGTTTTCCAAAACCTTGCAGGATGCCTTCAACCAATGGCTCACCATCTGAAGACACGCCACTATTAGCAATTATAAACGCAGGTTTGGTAAAACTTTCTCTTCCGGTTATGCCCAATTTGGTAGCATCATCGAAGGCAGTCTCCTGGCTTGTTTCAAGAAATTCTATTTTAAAATAATCTGGATTCATGTCGAGCAATAGCATAACAATACTGCCTTGTTCTATATCGCCATCAATAAATTCACCCGCAGTGGTAGCCCCAAATATCTGAATGTCCTTATCGTCCAATAATTTGGAAACAGCTTCTTTGTCTTGTTTGACAGAAAGGAATACAATAGCCAATGTCGGTTGATCCCCATCAGCCATGCTTTGCTCTAAGGCGATATTTATTTCTTCGGTTGAATTTCCTTTAATTGTTTTTGCTTTCATTTCCCATTTTATGTTTAGTGAACATTTTTTTCTTTAAGCGCCACCCAGCAACAGGTGCTGTTGTGAAATTCATTATGGCCCTGGTTGGTCTTTCCAAATTCGCCATAGGTAAAAAATCCGGCCATGGGCACATTAAATACATTTTTGATGCCTTCTATTTCCTCGCTTATCAGCGGCCCAAATTGTCCCAGCCTACCTATACAGGAAAACATGAGCAATGCATCTGCATGGGGCATTTCGGATTGCCTGATTTTTTCGGCATTGCCGGTTACCTCATCCACAATTTCAAAATCAGGTTGAAGGGTGAAGCGTACTTTATCCCCTTCTTTAATACTTGCAAGTATGAAAACGGCCTTCTCCTTCCAATTGAATGCACCTACGCCCCGAATAATAGGATCACCTTTTCCCCTGGCAACACTGAACATGATGTTGTAGTTGATTGGATTAAAGGCAATCGTTTCTTCTTCTGTTAGTTTGAGTCCCAAATATTTCATCACCATATCGGTGGCGGGTTGATTGTCCAACTCATAAATCCAGTTATCCACCATTTTGGTAATTGTTTTTTCGGTTCCCACGGGTTTCTGCCCCGATGCTGCCTGTCCCTTCATCAGTATGCTATCTCCATCCAATACCAGCAGCAAGATTCCACTTTGCAGCGATTGATGATTCGAAAAGACAATTGTGTTTTGAAACAAAAAGTCATCACCGGCTCGGCCACCCCAAATAATGGTATCGGGGCCGGTTACGGATTCAATGGCCCTAAGAATGGGCTCTCCCAATTCCACACTTCTGGTAAGTTCCAGGCTATTGGAAATGATGAAAGCCGGGTTTGCGAACTGTTCTTTCGCTTTTAGTGCCATGGCCTGTACCACGGCTTTGGGGTCTTTGCCACTGTAATCTTCCAGCAATAGGGTAAAGTGGGCAGGGTTCATATCCAACAGCAGTATCGCAATAGAGCCTGTACCAATGTCGCCGTCAATAAACTCCCCGCCGGTAGTGGCGCCAAAAATCTGGATTCCCTTTTTATCGAGTAATGCGCTTAAATCCTCCCAATCTTGTTTGATAGATATAAAAACAAAAGCAAGGGTGGGTTTGAATCCTCCTGACAATGTTTGTAGAAGGACTTCATTTATCTCTTTGGTAGAATTTGCTTTTATTGATTTTGCTTGCATTATGTAAAATATTTTATACGGGTAAATTGATAATAAACTCAGAGCCTTCACCTTCCTTACTCACGACTTTTAAATCCCCAGCATGCGCCTTCACAATATCATGTGTGATACTCAGACCCAACCCTGTGCCATCTGTCCCTTTTTTAGTGGTGAAGAATGGCTGCAGGATCTTGTCTTTGATGTCGTCGGGAATGCCGGGGCCATTGTCTTGCACTATCAGACGAGGTTGGTCATTTTGGTATGTAGTTTGTACCCTGATTCTGGGATTATAATCTTCAGGTCCATTAAGCGTTTTTTGTCTCATGGCATCAAATGCATTATTACACAAGTTGATCACGACCCTGGTAAAATCCTCCCTGATCAAAGGAACCAAACCCAATTCGGGATCCAGATCAAGTACTACTTCGACATTGATCGGATTTTTTCCTGCCCGCATACCGTGGAAACAAAGGTTGACATATTCCTTCACGAGTGCATTTAGGTCGGTAGGTTCTTTTTTTCCTGTTCCGCCACGTGAATGCTGCAACATGGAGTTTACAATACTGTTAGCTCGGGTACCATGTTGGTGAATCTTGCCAAGATTGGATTTAATATCAACCAGGATGGCGATGATTTCATCCATACTTTCGCCGGAGACTTGAGACACCGTGCACTGCTTTTTAACTATAGCAAGCTCCTCTAATGCTTCGTCTATTTGCTCCAGTGAAACTTCGGAGAAATTATTGACAAAGTTCAGTGGATTCTTTATCTCATGGGCGATACCTGCAGTAAGTTGACCCAGAGATGCTAGTTTTCCTGTTGGATGAGCTGGGACTGAGTGGCTTTGAGTTCTAGCAGTGCTTCCTCTGCTTTCTCCCGGGCTGCTTTGATTTCAATAAGATCTTTTTCAGCTGTTTTCAAATCTTCAAATCGCTTGTAGGCCAGATCAAATACCCCAGCAAACCGGACCAAAGTATCTACAGCATTTTTTGAAGGCTCAAGTACTACTCCCGGCAAGCTAAAACCAATTTCTCCATGGGTGGTGCGGGCCATCACAAAAGTAAGCCCACCTATCTTGCGAATATCGTCGAGTGTGGGAGACTGTGGATCTACTCGTTCAAAGTCACCCAAAGTAATCATCTTATGAACGTAGTCAACCGCCGTTTCAGCATCCATGGCTAAAACATGGGTAGACTCATTGCTTTTTTCCCAATTGGCCACCGGTGCTATATCTCCATGGATGTGGCGGGGTAAAGTCATCACCATTCCAATTTTGGTTCCATCACCGGAAGTCATCGCTTTATCATATCTCTCCGGCAGCCAACGCATGTGCCAGAAATAATGGGCTTCATGACCCAGCTTCACAAATTCTGAACGCATGGATACCACGATATCCAGTAAATCAGATGACTCCTGCATGGCAGTGACCCGGGATCGGATGCGCTCAAGAGAGAGTTCAATCTGAACTTCTTTGGCCTGTGCTTCTGCTTTTTGGAGATCGAGATATCGAGTATAGGTAAGGTCAACAACCTGTGTAAATCGCTGCAGCACTTCAGGTAAATCTCCGGGCAGTGGCTCAGTTCCAACGGCTTCGAGGAAACCATACATAAATAGTGCTTGTCCGGTGAAGACCTTTTTTAAGGCATAAAATGTCTGTTTGTATTCCTCTGAAGCGTATTTGAAATCAGTTTCTGAGAAAATCAAGTCGCCATAAGACCTGATTTCCTCTTCTTCCAGAGAAAATTCCCTGTAAGGCACTTTTCGCTCAAGATCTTCCAGCACCGCATTTAAAACAGGATGATCCAAAAAGATGAACTGATAATTGCTTAGAAAAGAATCACCAGAGGTGCCTCTTCCCCAAACAGTAAATTGACGGCTATTTCCATCTCTAAAAAATAGGCTGCATTCGTAGAGCTCCAATCCAAGTTTTTGTAACTCTTCAAAAATTACAGCAATTATGTTTCCAAGATCTTCACTTTCCCTTAATCCCATGGCATGGGCACGCACCCGTTCCATGGAGGCTTCAATCTGCGCTTCCCTTGCCTGACTTTCAGCTCTTTTTATGTCCAGAAAGCGGGTATAAGCCTGGTCGAAAACCCTTCCAAAACGCTTAACAACAGCGACATGATGTTGAGATAAAACCTTCCCTTCAAAATCATTAACGCTAAACGCTGCATACTTAAACGGAACCATAGATATAGTATATAACTGGCTTCCGAATATCATGCTCTTTGTTTTCTCGGGTATATTCAAGAATTCCGGCGTATGTTCAAAATTATATTTAAAGAAAGAATCTTTTTCTTCTTTTGAATATTGCCCCACAAAAAAATCCAATTGCTTTTCGAGCGCATTGTTAAGATCCCTCGGTATTTTGTTGTCAAAATAAGGGAGACGATAATTAGTGAACACTAACCCTTCTTCATTCTTTCCGCACACAAAACTATTTAGGTCTTTTGAACCATCAATCCGAATTGCAAGGGTGGCCACTGAAAAAGGAATTTGTAATTCTTTTAGATTATCGAATAGTATTACTATTACCTCCTTGAGATCCTCACTTTTGTGTATGGTCAAGGAACGTGATCGAACTCTTTCCAAAGCCAATTCAATTTGTGCTTCACGTGTCCGGGCTGCCGCATCCTGCAAATCTTTAAAGCGTGTGTAAGCAAATGAAAATACAGTAGCCGCTCTTTTGAGTAAGTCCCAGCTTTCAGTTGAAATCTCTCCCGGAGATGCAGCACCCATATAACCACCTAAAAACTTAATCAGATGATAGGTTCGCTCAGGTATTTCATCACCATAATATCCTTGCAATACCTGTGACCTGGCAGCACAATAGTTAATCCATTCTTTTCTGTTATCCCCTTTCATTATAATGGAATCTTGCTCTTTACTTGAGTTGAAAAACTTCCACATTTCCATTCCTACCCAAGTTTCATTGAGTGATAGGGACATTTCATCACTCACTAATTCCTTATTTCCATCTCTGATGTCTTTGATAGCATACCAGCATTCGGCTTTATATTCATGGTCAACCAAATAAATCGAACTTGTTTCCAATTCTTCTACGCCCAATTGACCCATCTCAGCTCGCAATAATTCAGCTACTTCCATCAGTTCCCCGGGATTTAGCATGGCCAGGGATCTGGATCGCACTTTTTCCATAGCCGCCTCGATGGCCAATTCCCGGTTTTTTTCTACAAGGTCTGCCGTTCTTTCGGCTACCTGTTTTTCCAACTCCTCTGCCTTCTCTTTCCAGGTTTCTATGCCAAAAGTATCTTTTACACTCATTACATGCTCTGGTTTCGATCCATGCCAGTGCACCACCATCCATTTATCCTCCGCATATTCCAGCACCACTGAAAATCGCATATACATTTCAATTAAGTTGCCATCAACTGGAATGTATAGCACTATTTCATTGGTAAATATGGCGGTATTCTCATCGTTTGATATATGAACATCAAGGGTGTTGATTTTCCAACTTAATTCCAGACCTGCACTTTGTTCCTTTTGCCTTTTCAGCAAGCCCTGCAACTCCTTTAACCCGAAAATCTTTTCATCCAGCGTAGTACCAAATCCAACAACATCGTTTGCTACCAAGTCATGTAGCAGGTCTAAATTTTCTCCACTCAGTCCTATAACCATGAATGTTTGAAATGTTTTATCCACCAGCTCTCTTTTATACTTATCCATTACTCTAATCATTACAACAGTTATAAAATCAGGATTTTATTATTCCCTGAATCTCATTTTTCAATGAATCAAAATCAATTGGTTTGGTGAAAAATTCCTTTGCTCCGGAACTCATGGCTCTTTCGTAATTCTCACTGTCTCCATATGCAGAAATCATACTTACCTTGATTTCAGGAAATTCTGATTTTACTCTTTCCAGCAATTCCAGACCTGTCATACCCGGCATATTAATATCCGAAAAAATATACACCACGTCGGGAGGCGTATGGCTTCGCAGATTATCAAGTGCTTCCTGCCCTGAAAATGCGAATTCAAGCTCTACTTCTCCCCCTTTAATTTCTTTCCTGAATTTTTGCCGAAATAACATTTCGACATCTTTTTCATCGTCAACTACTAAGAATTTCATCATCTTGGTTAATAATTTTGGGAGTGAATATTTATAAATTTATAATGAATGTAGTGCCTGCGTTTTTCTGAGATTCTACTGATATCGAGCCCCCATGTGCCTTCACAATATCATAACTCAATGACAATCCCAGACCCGTCCCCTGTCCTGTGGGCTTCGTGGTGAAGAAAGGTTGAAATATTTTGTCTTTAATATGTTCCGGAATGCCATTTCCGTTGTCTTTTACAGAGATTTCTATTCTGTCGCCAAGGTTTTTGGTAGACACTATGACAGTGGGTTTATATTCTGTTTCATGAGGAAACGCAAGATCTTGCATCTTTACCGCATAAAATGCATTGTTGATCAAGTTTAGTAAGACACGTCCGATATCCTGAGGTATCACATTTATTTTTGGAAGACCCGGATCAAAATTAGTCTCAAAAGCTGCATTAAAGGCCTTGTCTTTTGCCCGTAAGCCATGATAAGACAATCTCAAATATTCATCACAAAGAGCATTAATATCTGTTTTTATTTTTTCTCCTGAACTCACGCGGCTATGCTCCAGCATGCCTTTTACGATGGCGTCGGCGCGCTTGCCATGATGGTTTATTTTTTCAAGATTCTGTTTCAAGTCCTGAGATATTTCCTTCGCTTCTTTAATATTGCCTTCATCCAATATCTCATTCATCTCATCAATCAGTTCATTGCTAACCTCAGAAAAGTTGTTTACAAAATTCAATGGGTTCTGTATCTCATGTGCGATCCCGGCTGTGAGTTCTCCAAGCGATGCCATTTTTTCAGATTGGATGAGTTGCTGTTGGGTGGCTTTTAGCTCTTCAAAAGCGGTTTCAATTTTTAGTTTTGCTTTTTGCTTTTGCATAATGTTTCTGTACAGCATAAAAGATAAAAGCAACAGTACAAGTAATACTGCCAGAAGGCTGTAAATTTTTACATCAGTTCTAAATTCATCTCTTTCCTGTTCAATTTCATTTTCATAAACTGCTTTATCAAAATTCCTTTTTACTTCAATTGCCAGTAAATTATCTTCCTGCATTTTGGCATTTATACTATCTTGTAGTATAATAAATTTATTAAGGTATATCAAAGCCTCATTTGGCTTTTTCAATTTTTCATATACATTGCCCAGTTCTTTATAGGCTATTGCTATTCTTGTTGCTTGTTTAATATGGTTGGATACTTCAAGGTTATCCTTGAAATAGCTAAGCGCTTCTGCATAACGGCCTGCCTCAAACAAAGTCTGCCCTATTTCTAAACAATTATCTGCAATTGCATAATTATCGTGGGTCAATTCAGCAAAATGTAAAGATTTTTTAAATGAAATTAGTGCAAGGACTGCATTGCCAGTAGAACGGTAAACCCTGGCCTGGCCAAGATGGGAGTTGGAAATTCCAGAAGAATCTTTTACAACAGCATACATCTTCTCTGCTTTTTGCAGATACTGCAGGGCAAGTTCATTGTTATTTTTACTATCATAATAATAATAACCCAGCTGCAGATAAGAATTGGCAATACCAAATGTGTCTTTTTGCATCGCACTCAAACGCAATGATTCTAGCTGATACTTCAGGGCAAGGGAGTCATTGTTCAGCGATATATATATATACCCTAACTGTTCGGTAACAACTTCCCTTGGGTGGATCAGTGGCTGACTGTAAGCATAGGTTTCATCCCTCTTGGCATATTCCAGTGCTTTTTTATAATTCTTTTCAAAGTAAAAGAGATCTGAAATTTCTATCAACACTGTCATAATCTCTGTGGTATCCTTGATCTTTTCGCTCGTGTTTAAGGCCAGAAAAAAAATTCTGAGTGCATCGGCTTTGTTATCCTGGTACAACAAAATAATACCAATATCCTTGAGGCATTTTGCCACATACTTTTCATTGCCTAGTTCCTCAAAAAGATTCTTTGCTTCCAGCAAAGATTTATAGGCATTGGCATAATCCTGCTTGCACCTTAACGATAAACCGGTATAAAATGTAGCCAGTGCTTTCCCCTTTTTATAGTTAAGCGAATCAGCCATCTTAACAGATCGGACGGAGTAATATAGTCCTGAATCGCACTCTTCATTAATCAGATAAGCAACAGCAAGTTTATTCAGGGTATTCACTTCGCTGGTAGTAGAAACTCCGTTTCGCAAAACGGATTTCAGAGAGTCGATGGCAGAGACCTGCCCATGCAAAGTAACAGATGTTGTAAAAATGAAAAGAATAAGAATTGGTGTTGCAGCCAGGTATTTCATTTTTAAATAAAAAGGTTTGTGATGTTATAGGGTTATACAATTTAATAACAAACACACTCCCTTCGCCTTCCTTTGTTTCAACCTTCAATTCACCTCCGTGCGCTTTGATAATATCATAACTCAAACTCAACCCCAAACCTGTTCCTTGTCCAGTAGGTTTAGTAGTAAAGAATGGCTGAAATATTTTGTCTTTTATGTGGACTGGGATTCCATTTCCATTGTCCTTCACCGAAATTTCAATTCCCTTTTCAGTTCTTTGTGTAGTGACTTCCACGCTTGGTTTATAATCGGCTTTCTCTTCTTTTGTTTTTTCATTCACAGCATAAAAAGCATTATTGATCAGATTGAGTAACACCCTGCCGATATCCTGTTGCACAACATTGACCTTTGGCAGATCCGGATCAAAATTACTTTCAAAAGCTGCATTGAAAGATTTATCTTTTGCCCGTAAGCCATGATAAGACAGGCGCAAATATTCATCACAGAGGGCATTGATATCCGTTTCTACTTTTTCTCCTGAAATTGTACGGCTATGCTCCAGCATGCCTTTTACGATGGCTTCGGCGCGCTTACCGTGATGGTTGATTTTTTCCAGGTTTTGTTTCAAATCCTGAGAAATCTCTTTTGCTTCAACTATTTTTCCATCATCCAAAACTTCATTCATCTCATCAATCAGTTCATTGCTGACCTCGGAAAAGTTGTTTACAAAATTCAATGGGTTTTGAATCTCGTGTGCGATTCCTGCTGTGAGCTCACCAAGAGAAGCCATTTTTTCGGATTGAATGAGCTGCGTTTGTGCAGCTTTTAGTTCCACCAGTGCTTCTTCAGCCTGCGTTTTCTGGACTTCTATTTCGAATTTTTGCTTGTTTGTTTCTTCATAAAGGTGAGCTAATTCTACATTTCGTACACTGACTATCTGTGCCTCAACTCTGGCATTTTCATTTTGCCGCATTTTATAAGCAAGCCCGGCTGCATAAATCAAAATCTGACCCAGCTGGCCTATGGGAAATGGATTCAAGAAGGGGGTTTCAACTCCTAGTATACCTAATGCGCTAAAACAAACCAGCCACAAAGCACCAGCTACAAAAAACCTTATTAAAATTGACTTAAAGAACGCTATCCTAACGAGGAAGACGATAAACAACAGAATAAAAATAAAATTTACTTCCATAAACATAATCCGCCTATTGGCAACCATTATGATTATTACAGTAAGTAAACAAACAGTCCACAAAGCAACTACCCATTTTAAAATAGTATCAATCCGCATCGAAAGTTTAGGCAGATTTATAAAGTATCTGCCGAAAAGTGCAAATAATATCCAACCCCCCACTGACAATAAATAGAAAGCCGGCAAAGCGAGATGGGGATTCTCAGGGATAAACCAATCGACAAAAAACAGGTCAGGATGTAAAATAAGGTAGTGTAGAGATACAGATAATGTATAAGCACTAAAAACAAGTATGCCTTTTCCCTCATGAAAATGAAAAAGAAAAATGATAGAATCGCAAAAACAAACACAATGCTGCTGATTACGCTCATAATCTGGGCTTTCGGTCCGGAAAATCCGATAACAGGGTTTCGAAGTTGGAGCGAAGAAATGACAGACGGACTATATTCATTGTAAATCTTAATATACACATGTACTAATTCCCCGGATTTTGCGGAAAATAATACTCTATTAAGCGCCGGATCTTCTTTTATTGATTTTTGAGAACGGGGAACAAATAACCCAGTCCGCTGATGGTTCAAAATATGGTCTCTATTATCTAGTAACCATACATCAACATAATAATACTGATCTTCACTTAACAGCCACCAGTTTTGTATATCACCCAATGCAGAAATAGGAATATTAAGCCAGTAGGTGATCTTTGGTTGCGCCTCCATACTGTCAGTGACTGGTCGAAAACTAATGGGTAACGTATCAGAAACAATTTCTTGTATAGTAAGCTTATTCGATGAATCAACAAATACTGATGTGTAATTTTTTACATCATGTAACTGTATTCTGGCATCAGCTAAGTATATCTGATCATTACTGATATTATCAGCACCAGTTTGCTGAGCCATTATTACTGAAGTAATAAATATTGCAATTATGAAAAGAAAGGCTTTCATGTAATTTGTTCAATATCAAAATGAGATAAATCGATAGTTTTAAAGAAAATAGTAAGTTCAGACAATCTAAAAAGTAATCTATAAAATTTCGCCAATCCATCAGTTCCTTTGTGTGACTTGCATCCCAATAGATTAGGCTCGCCTGTTATACAATCCGGGTGAAATAATTATAAACTAAGTTCCACTTTTTCCTTTCTCTTTTTCGCTTAGCTTGAAATCATATCAATTGAATAATTTAGCTCTCTCTTAGATGTGCGAATCCAAAAACTTAAATGTTGCAGATAAAGTATATACCTGCAAATTAACAAATAACTCAGAGCTGGGGAATTTTTTTAAAAAATCAATTTTATTACCTCAAATGAAAATATAAAGAGGGATTGAAATTGCGCGATATGAGATGCGAATAGAGAAAGCTGAATGTGGAAATCCAAAATTAAAAAAGCCGGTCCAAAATTGAACCGGCCTATTTAATCAAAACTATTTTCTAAAATTACTCCTTCTCTTCTTCCTTTTTAGTCTCTTCTGTTCTACTCCCCAAATACTTAGGAAGGTCCATGCCTGCCATATTGAATAAGTCATTCATTGGAGGAATACTCTTGTACATACCAGAAATGAATTTGGAAGTAGAATTGCCTTCTCCTTCCTGGCCATTGCCCCCTTCCCAGACGGTTACTTTGTCGATCTTAATATTTTTAATGGCTTCCACCTGCGTTTTTACCAGTTCTTCCAGTTTGTCAGCCACCATCATTAAGACTGCGTCTTTAGTGTTACCGCCTGCAGAAGCAACAATCTTTTCAAAACCCAAAGCTTGCTTTTCAAGGATTTCAAAAAGACCTTTTGCTTCTGCAGATTGACGCAAAAATATAGCATCAGATTCACCTTTTGCTAGACGTCTCGTTTGTTCTGCTGTAGCTTCTGCTTCAATTTCAAGTTTACGCTTTGCGACTTCCGCGTTGATGATCTCATCAGCTTCACGGGAAGCCAGTTCGCGTTTTGCTCTGGCTTCTTCAGCGCCTGCTTCAGCTGTATAGGCTTCTTCCAGTGCTTTCGCTGAAGCAATTTTCTCAGCAGCTATTGCAAAATCTATTGGCTTCCGCTTCTTTCACCCCTTCGGCTGCCCCAGACTCGGCAATCAATACTTTAGATTCGTTTTCACATTCAGTAGCCCGAGCCTGGGCGGTGGCCTCACCAATCTGAGCTGATGCAACCGCTTCAGAAACCTGAATTCTTTCATCTCTCTTTGCATTTGCTTCACCAATCGATCCGTCTCTGTTCCGCTCTGCTACTATTTTTTTGGCATCATTGATAGCCTTGGCAGCAGCTTCCTTACCCAATGCTTCAATATAACCCGATTCATCCTGAATATCCGTAACGTTAACATTGATCAGTGTAAGCCCGATTTTCTTCAACTCACTGCCTACATTACCGGCAACGTTCGCAAGAAATTTGTCTCTGTCAGCATTGATCTCTTCAATATCCATAGTAGCTACACTCAGACGAAGCTGGCCAAAAATAATATCCTTTGCAATATCTCTGATCTCATCCATCGTCCTGCCAAGTAAACGTTCGGCTGCGTTCAGGGTAACTCCATCTTCATTTGAAATAGCTACTGTAAATCGGGAAGGAACACTAACCCTGATATTTTGACGGCTCAATGCACCCCGCAGATCTACATCTATAGAAATAGGAGATAAATCGAGATAAGCATAATCCTGTATGACCGGCCAAACAAATGCGGCGCCACCGGCGAGTGTCTTGGCAGACCCTCTTCCTGTCCGACCATAAATTACCAGAATCTTATCAGAAGGGCATCTTTTATACCTTGATACTAACCAGGTCAGCATTAAAAAGCAAGTAAAACTAATCCGCCAACAATAAATATAAATGAATCCATAAGCTCAGTGAAGTTTTATAAGTTTAAGAAATTGTTTTAAGATACTAAATCATCATATGAGGTAGGGATTTCGAAGGTTTCGACAGGAATTACCACAAAAGTATTACCATCCAAAATCTCTACTATTTTCACTTTTTGACCTGTCTGAATAGATTCTCCTTCTGTCACTGCCTCCATTTCTCTGATAGATCCTCCCAGTTTAATCAATATCCGGCCTGCTCCTTTTCTTCTTTCAGGAATAGGAAGATATACATCGGCAGTAGTGAACAATGCCTCATACACGTCTGCATTGCCGGACTGAGTAAGTTTTCCAAATATATACATGAGGTATGCGACTAAAAGCATCGCAGCACTTCCCGACAAAAAGGCCATTATAACTGTAAAAAAAGTACCATTTCCTTTGCTCAATAATAAAACACCTGTCCAACCAAAAAATGTAAAGAATGCTATGATGCTCCTGACTGAAAGAAATGCAAATTCTTTATCCAATCCATAGCCATGATCATCTGTATCATGGCCGCCATCATCATCGCCAAATCCGACTCCAAATAAGCTCAATACAAACTGAATAAAAAACAACACACTGAAAATTATGGAAATGCTCCAAAAAATCTTTTCAGGGTTGCTCATTAGCTCCCACCATTCGCTCATGAAAATATACATACAAGGTGTTTTATTCCAAAGTAAACATTTTTAATCATCAATTAACTCCCTCATTCCGTTTAATTCGACCAGAACCATCAAATAATCGGTTAAACCAAGATTACATACAATGTGTAAAAGGATAATCCTCACATTTCTTTTTGCAATTGAAGGTATTAGTAAATTCAAGCCCATTGATTCACATCAATATTCCAAATATATTAAATAAATAAAAAATCACTTTTCAATAATGTTAACTTTGTGACACTAACTCAAACTAAAGACAAAATGGTGGATGTAAAACTCTTCTCAGGTACCAACTCCAGGTATCTTGCAGAAAGAATCGCAGATTATTATGGACAAGGACTGGGAGATCA
Source organism: Saprospiraceae bacterium (assembly GCA_016706365.1). Taxonomy (GTDB): domain Bacteria; phylum Bacteroidota; class Bacteroidia; order Chitinophagales; family Saprospiraceae; genus SLDF01. The sequence continues at coordinate 247,693 of JADJJU010000005.1, read as the reverse complement.
GACGGTGCTAAAGTTTTCAGATGGTGAAATGCAGCCAATAATAAATGAATCCGTACGTGGCGCATATGTATTTCTAATTCAGTCTACTTTTGCTCCTGCAGAAAATCTAATGGAATTATTATTGACAATTGATACCGTACGAAGAGCGTCCGCCGGTTATATTACAGCTGTTATTCCTTTTTACGGGTATGCCAGACAGGATAGAAAGGACAAACCAAGAGTTCCCATTTCTGCCAAATTGATTGCCAATTTATTACAAGCTGCCGGTGCCAACAGGATCATGACGATGGACTTTCATGCTGATCAGATTCAGGGATTTTTTGACATCCCAGTGGATCACCTTAAGTCCGAAGCTATATATATGCCCTATTTGCAGGATCAAAGTATGGAAAATGTCATTTTCGCTTCTCCTGATGTAGGTGGAGTAAAGAGAGCAAGGACTTATGCCAAGTACTTCAAAACTGATCTCGTTATTTGCGACAAGTATCGTAAAAAAGCGAATGAAGTTGCAGGGATGACAGTTATCGGTGAAGTGAAGGGCAGGGACGTTATTTTAATGGATGATATTGTAGATACAGCAGGGACTCTTTGCAAGGCTGCAGATGCATTGATGGAAAAGGGAGCTAAGTCCGTTCAGGCATTTTGCACCCACCCTGTTTTGTCAGGCAATGCATATGAAAATATAGAAAAATCTGCCCTGACTCAGCTGGTTGTGACAGACACATTGCCCGTAAAACAAAAATCAGCCAAAATAAAAGTTCTTTCCACTGCCAAACTATTTGCCCGCGCTATACGCAACACTCATGAACACAGATCGATCAGTGCGCTCTTCGTAGAAGAATGATTGTAATTTTTAGAATTAATATTTGGTAGTCTAAAACCATAAATCTATCTTTGCGAGCATTTTAAAAAAAGGGCCAAAAATAACTGTACAATGGAAATCGTAGATATCAAAGGGCAAGAGAGAAACGACCTGGGCAAATCAGCCGCTAAGCGTACCCGCACTGAGGGCTTAGTGCCATGTGTTTTATATTCAGGAACAACTGCATTGCACTTCAGCGCGCATCCTCTTGAACTCAGACATATCATTTATACCGGTGAATTCAAGCAAGCTGACATTGAACTCAATGGTGAAAAACACCGTTGTATTTTAAAATCAATGCAATTCAACCCGGTAACTGATGTAGTTACTCATGTCGATTTCCTTAAATTAGTACCTGGTAATTCTATTAAGGTAGAAGTTCCGGTGAAATTTATTGGTATTGCACAAGGTGTTAAAGAAGGAGGAAAACTTCAACAAATGTTGCGCAAAATCAAGATCAAAACTACTCCTGAAAAGGTATTGAGTGAGATGCAGTTGGATGTTACACATCTCAAACTGGGACAATCAGTGCGTGTTAAAGATATTAAAGTAGAAGAAGGAATTGAGATCCTGAATGCACCTAGTATTCCGGTAGCAATCATCGAAATCCCGCGTGCACTTCGTGGTGCTAAGGCTGCCGAGAAAAAATAATTCTAAACAGAATCATACCTATATAGGGTGTATCTTTACGAGGTACACCCTTTTTTAATTTTATGAAAGCAGGCTTTTTACAATGGGATCTTGCATGGGAAAACCCAGCCCTTAACAGAGAATATATTTCCTGGTTTTTATCTCACAATTCGGTCCCCGATCTATTAATTCTGCCCGAAATGTTCAGTACCGGATTTAGTATGAATGCAGCGGAGCAAGCTGAATCCATGTCAGGTCATACAGTTCAATTTTTAAAAGAAAATGCTGCTACCTATAATACTGTAATTGCTGGGAGTTTGATTATAGTGGAAAATAATTCTTATTTCAATCGCTTTATTTTTGCGTATCCTGATGGTAGGATTATGCATTATGATAAACATCACTTATTCACATTGTCCACAGAAGACAAAACCTACACTTCAGGAAAATTGATTCCTCAACTCTCCATTCTTGATTGGAAAGTCTGCCCTCAAATTTGCTATGATCTCAGATTCCCTGAATGGGTCCGCTCAGCACTGCCATTTGATCTTTTGATTTATACAGCATCATGGCCTCAAAAAAGGTCAGAAGCCTGGTCTGCCCTTTTAAAAGCAAGAGCAATTGAAAATCAATGTTATGTTATAGGTGTGAACAGAATTGGACAAGACGGAAATGGTTTGGTTTATAATGGCCAATCCACCATCATACAATTTGACGGAGAAGTCTTGCTACAGGCTGGTTCTAATGAAGGTTATTTTGAAATAATAATAGACAAATCCGCCCAAAATGAATACAGAAAATCACTACCGTTTCTCAACGACAAAGACTTAATAACAATTGGTTAACAAACTTTAAAGGGCCTGAGTCCCCTTTCCTGCTTTATTTTTCTATTTTTGCCAACTGCATCTCATACCTTAACGAATCTTCTCACTTATGAAGTTAATGAAAAGCAAGTTGTTATCTATACTTACGATAATTTCTGTTACTTTGGTTTTCTCCGCCTTTACTAATGCAAGTCACGCAATACCTTCCCCGGTAATTTCAGGTGTTAAATTTGCTTCAGATAATAAACCGGTATCCTTACTTTCAGAGAAAAGACTGGAATTAATCAATAAAGCCAAAGAATATGTAGGTCTTAGATACCGGTACAATGGCACTACTCCAAAAGGATTTGATTGTTCCGGATTTACTTCTTTTCTCTATGACAAACAACTTGGAATTTATTTGGATCATAGTTCTTCAGGGCAATCAAAATTTGGAAAAAGAGTGCCGCTTAAAGATGCAAAAGAAGGTGATTTATTGTTCTTTGGGGTAAATGGCAGAATACATCATGTTGGAATGGTTTATTCCAATGAAGATGATAAATTGATGATGATTCACAGCTCAACCAGCAGAGGTGTAATAATTGAAAATGTCTGGACTTCCGCTTACTGGAGAAAGAGACTTATGTTTGTGCGTGATGTTATTTCTACAGAATTGCAGGAAGAAGTAATAGAAACTGTAGAAACATTTTAAAGGAATCAAACATTAACATGCTTAATCTTATACTTTTTGGTCCTCCCGGATCCGGGAAAGGCACTCAAGCGGAATCACTTGTTAAAAAATACGGCCTTCTTCACATCTCAACTGGGGATCTTTTCAGATATGAGATGTCCAATGACACGCCTCTTGGACTGGAAGCCAAGTCATTTATGGCAAAAGGAGAGTTAGTCCCGGATAGTATTACAATCGGAATGTTGAAAAATAAAGTTGACGCCTTTCCTGATGTGAATGGCTATATATTTGATGGATTTCCAAGAACGATTGTCCAGGCAGAAGCGCTGGATAATTTATTGGCAGAGAAGGATCAGTCTATCAGTGGACTCCTTGAATTGAAAGTTGACGAAGAAGAAATAGTACAACGCATCAAAAAAAGGGGAGCTGTATCAGGCAGAGCTGATGATAATGATGAAAATATCATCCGGAACAGAATTCAGGTATATCAATCTGAAACAACACCGGTGTATGATTATTACGATAAAAAAGGATTATCTCACAGCGTGGAAGGAGTGGGCTCGATAGAAGAAATCTTCGGGTCATTAACTCAAAAAATAGATTCTCTGTTATAAGCCATATCTTTGCCTATATTTATTGCAGGACCTGATAACTTTTGGTTCTGCTTTCTTGTTTACTTGAGAATCTGCTGTTAAATTCCTTAAAAGAAAACAAAAGTAGATTTGAAGTTGAAATAGTTCCGCCTTTGAGAATAATCCGTAAAAAATGGTTTTGAGTGAAGCGACAAGGACCGGTACTGTGTGAGCATTCACTGAGGTCATGCAGATTTAGAGATGGCTTGGAAAGTATAAGCAGGAACAGGAAATATCATGGCGAGTTTAGCAGGCCTAGCATGAGTGACGAAGGAAGGTGCTAAATGCACCTTGCAAGGAAGCGAACCGAACATCAAGTGAGCCCTGCTGAACGCAGATGTGAGGCATGATGGATCTATGATCTGGAAAACTACAACAGCGGAAATGGTTTTTGTTTACTTTTTGCCATCTCAAAAAGTAAAAGCCACACCGGCTTGAGGTGAATTAGAAGTAATAAATTCGAATAAATTCATGAGAAGTTCAAAACCGATTTTTTGAGGTTTGAAAGCGTAATGTTGTTTATAAGTGCAAGCTTTTTGAAAATGATACAAAAATACTCTTGCGCTTATTGTGGATAAAAATAGTATATCTAATTGAATTACAAATAAAATAAAGACTTTTCCAGCAGACCTTACTTTAACTTATGGCTGATCAAAACTTTGTCGATTACGTAAAAATCTGTTGCCGCTCAGGTGCAGGTGGTGCGGGTGCTCTTCATTTTCACAGAGCAAAATACATTCCTAAAGGCGGACCTGACGGAGGAAATGGGGGTAAAGGTGGAGGTATATATCTCCGCGGAAACAGAAATGTGTGGACATTACTTCCTTTGAAGTATCGCAAACATGTGATCGCAAGTGAGGGTAAAAACGGTATGTATGATAACATGACAGGCGCAGATGGCGAAGATGTTATTCTTGAAGTACCATTGGGGACTGTTGCCAGAGACGCTGAAAGCGGAGAAGTTCATTTTGAAATCACCGAGGATGGTGAAATGAGAGTACTGGTAGAAGGGGGCCGCGGGGGAAAAGGAAATGCTCACTTTAAATCTGCTACGCACCAGACTCCCCGATTTGCTCAGCCCGGTGAAGAAGGAAAGGAAGAATGGAAAATCCTGGAACTAAAAGTTTTGGCAGATGTAGGACTGGTTGGATTTCCAAACGCCGGTAAATCTACTTTGTTGGCAGCAGTAACTGCAGCCAAACCGGAAATAGCTGATTATCCTTTTACTACTATCACTCCTAATCTTGGTGTCGTAGAATATAGAGAAAGCAGAACATTTATCATCGCAGATATCCCCGGAATTATAGAAGGTGCACATAGTGGCAAAGGACTCGGTCTTCGCTTTTTGAAGCATATTGAGAGGAATGCCACTCTCCTTTTTATGGTACCCTGCAATGCAGATAATATTCAGGATGCTTATGATATTCTTCTGGAGGAACTTAAACTTTACAATGAAGAATTATTGGATAAACCCAAGATTCTTGCGATTACCAAGTGTGATCTCATTGAAAAAGAAATGGAAGCAATGATATCTGCAGAGTTAAAAATTGATATCCCTATCATCTTCATATCAGCTGTGACAGAATATCATATGATGCAGTTGAAGGATTTATTGTGGAAAACAATAGATCGCCAGAAGACATTGGACTCATTCGAGTAAACTCTGATGTAAGGCGAATTTTAATTTCTTTACATCCGAAGATAGTATTGGTTCATAATGACCAAATTGTCCACTTGAAGCAATAAAGGGCTTTCTCAGTGATGTATGATACGCTCTAAGATTAGTATGCTGAGCAATCTGAGCAATGTTTTCGGGATTAATCCCTCCACCAGCAATGATTTCGATTTGTCCTGAAAATTGGATTTGCCATTTTTTTAAGTTTCCGATTCCTTCAAGTGCTGAATTAGCTGCTCCTGAGCTGAGTATACTGGTGCATCCAAGAGATATGAGCTGTTCGATTGAAGAAACCGGATCATTTGTTCTATCAATTGCCCGGTGAAAGGTAACAGGCAGAGGATGAGCTAACTCTATTAAAATCTGCATCCTTTTGGCATCGATTTCACCATTTTTTGTCAAAATACCCGTGACAACTCCATCCATATCCAATTCTTTGCATTGCAAAATATCAGCCTGCATAGTAAGAAATTCTATATCAGAGTAAATAAAATCTCCACCTCTGGGTCTTACAATGGCACGAACCTGCATAGCCAATAAATTTCTGGCCATTTTTAATATCCCATAACTCGGCGTAGTTCCTCCTTCCAAAGGGTTGGCACATAATTCCGCCCGATCTGCACCACCCATTTGGGCTGCAGTGCAATCAGCCAGAGAGTAACAACAAATCTCAATTATAGGTTTTTTTGCCATTTTAAATAATTTGTCCGGTCTCACTCATCCATAATCTCCAAACTGGTATTTTATACCACTTAATCTTCCGGCCATTTATCAAACCAGGAATCTGATTTAAACACTTCTGGCTCTTTGCCTGATTGCTGTACAGCATATGAAAATTCAGGCAATGTCGAATAAGCGCCTATCTCCCCATCTTTATTTATGGCTATAAAACCTACCTGTAATCTCTGAGCTTTGTCGCCATTGTGCTGAATGATTCTTCTAATGGCTTCTTTGCAGGCATCAGCAGGAGATTTCCCCATCCTCATTTGTTCAACGATGGTATGTGCCCCACATATTCTGACCACTTCTTCTCCCACACCAGTACCAGTCGCGGCACCTACTTCATTATCTACAAATAATCCCGCTCCTATGATCGGTGAATCCCCGACCCTGCCTGCCAATTTAAATGCCATTCCACTAGTGCTGCAAGCTCCACTTATATCCGAGTTTTTATCGATAGCAAGCATCCCAATCGTATCATGACTTTCTTTGATTCGCTGCATAATTTTTTCCGGGGTAATCGATGGGTCATATTCCGAATCTTCCAGCCATTCTTTCCAGGCTTTTTCACTCTCAGGGGTTAATAAATCTACTGCTTCGAATCCATTTTCCAATGCAAATTTTAGTGCTCCTGCTCCGGCCAGCATTACGTGTGCCGTCTTCTCCATAACCATTCTGGCTACTGATATGGGATGCAGAATATTTTCAAGGGCTAAAACAGCTCCGCAATTACCATTATGGTCCATAATACATGCGTCAAGCGTCACCTTGCCGTCTCTGTCCGGCAATCCTCCCAATCCCACGCTGGAGTCTTCAGGATCAGCTTCAGGAATATATACACCCTGTTCAACAGCATCCAAAGCGGAACCACCGGCTTCCAGGACTTTCCAGGCAGCTGCATTTGCTTTAACATTGGGTGCCCAGGTAGACACAACAAGAGGACCCTTAAAGGAAGCTTCATTTACAGTAGAATCTGACTCTTTCTTTTCACAGGCGCTTTGTGTTAACAACAAACCTGCTGCTACTAAAGCAGAGGAGGAAATGAATTGCCTTCTGTCCAGACTATGGGGTTTTTCGTCTTTCATTCGCCTCGAAGATAGTCTGATTCTTTATCATTTTTCAAATGTTTAGACCAATTATTTAACATTAGCTGACCTGAGGGTGTAAGTATTGATTCAGGATGAAACTGAATTCCCGTCACCTTTATTTTAGGATTACAAATTCCCATAACCAATTGATCTTGAACAGTTGTTGAAATTACTTCTAAGTTTGACCCTGCCTTTGCTTCCAACACTAAGGAATGGTACCGCATCACTTCGACTGGATTTGGTATCCCATCGAAAATTCCGGTCTCAAGGTGAGTAATTAAACTTGTTTTTCCATGCATAGGAACCGGTGCATGAACCAGTTTCCATCCGTAATATTCGCCTATAGCCTGCATGCCCAGACAAACTCCTAAAATAGGAATCTTACCAATAAACTCTCTGATAGCTCTTATCATTCCCGGATGGTCCTGAGGACGCATAGGGCCGGGAGATATGACCATACCATCAAATGATATGCTCTCTTCCAGGATTAATTCAAATGGAATCTCTGTATTTCGATAAGTTGTCACCTCCAATCCTGCCAGCAATAAATAATGCTCCAGATTGTAGGTAAAGGAATCAAAATTGTCAATTAAAAGTACTTTCATATGCAGCTCAAAGGTACTGATTCATCTTAGAAGTCGTGAGGGGTAAATCAAAATGCAAAGATCGTGAAGGGGGACAGCCAATTTATGTAATCCACAGTTCGCGCAGTAAATAACGAACCTCCCGATTACGATTTACGAACGAACTTGCCCATTAAACAGCTTGGGGTGTAGGCGGTGCCAATCACGGGTGACGCCCCGGCACGGCTGCGCCTGGCCGGGGTGACATCTTTTCACTGCTACGCAGTAAAAAGGTGACGCCTCCAAATATTATTTAAAGGCTGAGACTTTAAATATTTTCGGAGGTGACGTTATGGTGCTCATTTTGCCTAAGGCAAAATTACTGGACGCAAATAAGGAGGAGGTCTTTCAAATAGTGCTTTTATTTTGCCTGAGACAAAATGATAGTCGTGTTCTGAATCTGAGTCCAAAAATGTCGCATATGGAGGGACGTCACTCATGACATCGAAGATGGCATGAATGCCTGGGGCGCAGTGAGGAACGAACCTCGACCTCACCTTTTGTCGAAGGCAAAACACGTCACCCCGCCCGGCGAAAGCCGGGATGGGGCGTCACCGGGCTTACGGGGAACTCCCACTGTAGTCCCAAAAAAAATCAACAAAATAATTGCTTTAAATAAAAAACCGGCTGCCTTGATTTCTCAAAACAACCGGTCGCTATTTAGAAGGAGACAAACTACACAATTCTTTCCTTCAAATGCTCCTGCAAAGTGTCATTGCCCACTTCCTGCAGGTGCACCTCCTATCATCAGCAATTCGTTCAATACGATTTCGGTGATATAGCATTTATTACCTGTTTTGTCTTCGTAACTTCTGTGAACCAATTTTCCTTCCACTGCAATTTCTTTGCCTTTCTCGATATACTTTTCGATGATGGCGGCTTGTTGTCCCCAGGCAATTACATTGTGCCATTGTGTTTCTTTGATCCGTTCTCCCTGTGAGTTCTTGTAGGATTCTGAAGTAGCCATGACTATTTGGGCTTTCTTCTTTCCATTGTCATATACCATGATTTTAGGATCTGCTCCTACATTACCTACGAGTCTGACGGAATTTCTTAAGTTGTTCATAACGCGAAAAATTTAAATGATTAAAAAGTTAAAAGTTTGATTGTCACCGTTCTGTGGTTGACGATGCAAAGATGTGAGTGCCGGTTTAGAGCACTCGGTAATTAATCACTTAAGTCTCGTTTATAGTCGTTTGTAGTCGTTTAAAAACGATAAACAATTATAAATTATTGAATATCAATTAGATATGATTTCAATTTTTTTATACAATTTTTGAAATTTATAATTCGCTGATTACTGCGAATTTTAACACCTGCGGGATAGGTTTGGATTGCTGTAGAAGTAGCCCCAGATTTGCTAAATTTAAAAAATTTGGTTAATCTATTTTGTTCCTACAACTCCACCACAACTACTTCATACCCCTTCAGCGTTACCATATCTTTCTTCAAATTTATTTTCCCGTACAAGTTTTCCTTCACCCTGGGTGTAGATTTTAGTTTTGCATTTTGAGACTCAGCTGATAAATTTGCAATGATCAGGGCTTTCTTGTCTCCATAGGTTCTGTAAAAACTAAAAACATTTGCATTGTCATTGATCGCAGGCGAATAAGCTCCATGAGCTATCGCCGGATGATCCCGGCGCAGCTTAATGATCGATTTATAGTAATTGAATAGGGAATTAGGATCATCTATCTGCTCTTCGAGTGAGATTCCATCATTCGGTTTTAAGTTTGTATTATCCCACCATGGGCCGGAGTCTTTATACCACAAAGCCATTCCTTTGCCACCGGTATCTTTGTACCATTCGAATGCCTCTCTGCGGGGAATATCATTTCCATCTGTGGGTCCAAAATTTCCACCTTTGCCTGTCATGCCGATCTCCTGACCATAATAAATAGCTGGGATACCACCAATGGTCATCATGAGAGCAGCAGCAAGCTTTCTTTTTCAAGATTTTGTTCTGCTGTAGCAATACGATCTATATCATGGTTTTCGATAAAGATCACATGCTCCTTTCCTTTGGGACTTTTCATGAGGATGGTATCTGCCAGCATCATCAATTTCTCCTTGTCAAAAGACAATATCGCCCCCTTTAAACCGAATCCAAATACCCTATCCACTCCGGCTCTTTCAAAATAGTCGAAACCGATATCAGACCAATCCGCCTGCTCGGCTACAATCATTACTTTGGGATTGATATCTTTCAGTTGTGTAATCAGGGGATTCCAGAATGTCTCAAATAAATTTGTCAGCTCAGGTTTTTTATCAAGATTGTCCATAGCATGATCCAGGCGATATCCATCTACTCCATCATCAAATTTACCGTCTTCATTTGGATCCAGGTAATATGAAAATAAGCGGATATTATAGTCCAGTACCCAGGAGCTTTTCAGATTGACAGTTGTGATGTCTATAACTTTGCCATCATAGCTATTCAGGGCTCGCAATTCAAATATAATAGTAGCTGGTATTTTGTGCTCTTTATCTTCAAACAATAAATATTCACTGTAAGGAGATTTGGGATTCCCGACCGCTTTTTTCCACCACAAATGATCCGATGTCACATACTGCGTCTCCATGTCCATATAGATTTTCATCCCTCGCCTATGAATCTCCTTTACTAGTGCGATGTAATCTTCCATCGTGCCAAACTCAGGATCGATCTTTTCAAAATCACTTGCAAAGTAATTGTGGTAACATTCAGCTTCATATAATGGCATTAACAATATCGCAGTGATACCAAGATCCTGAAGGTAGTCCAGTTTTTCTCCCAGACCGTTCAAGTCTCCATGCCTATCACCGTTGCTGTCATAAAAACTCCTTTGAAAGACGTGGTAAACGACTTCTCCTTTTTTAGTGGTATCAATGGTCTGTGCATTCAGCATGTATATGCAACACAATGAAATCCACATTATCTGTACTAATTTCTTCATATGGTTTGATTTATAGCATTTATCTTTTACCCTCATCCTGCAATTCAATAATTTTGCATTATTCTACATAATTATCTGGCATACAAAACCGGATTAATAGGAGTATCAATCACTTCTCCGATCATTGCTCCGGGACACCAGGTATTCCAGTCATTGATTTGATTAACATTTTCAGGATTCTTCAATTTCATGTCTTTATCCATGTAAATAATAGTCATTACTTTGCGCATATGATCGGTTTTATTGGCACCCGCCCTGTGGAAAACCCAACCTGAATGGAAACTAATCTCTCCAGCATCAAATGGTTCGATTACATGCCTGAAGTCAGTGACTCTTAGTTTTTGTTGCATGATTGTTTCACTTTCATCACCAATCTCCAAATCTCTTCCTTCCACTATCTGATGGCTACCGGCACTGAACTCCAAAGGTCCCATTTCAATGGGTACAGATTGCAAAGGAATCCATGCTGTAATAGTTTTGTCTGAATCGAGTGGCCAGTAATACTGATCTGCATGCCAGGGAGTTATCCCTCCTCCTCCTTCTTTGAATAAAGCTTGATCGTGATACATTCTCACTCCATCGGTCTGCATAAGGTCTGAAGCCAATTTGCCCAGTCTTTTGCTGAATACAAGTGCTTTAATTCTGTCATCTTCTCTCCATAGATTAAAAAGCTGCAGAAATGCCTTACCATATGTGCTTCTTTGTTCCAGCGGAATAGATTCGGTCTTCATCTTTTCCACCTGTTCGCTAATAACACTATTGAAATATTCAAGTGTTTCCTGATTGAGGACTTGCTTCAGTTTGATGAATCTGGAGGTTTGATAAAATTCTATCTGATCATCTGAAATCAGATATTCCTCCTGTAAAAAAGCATGTATTGATTCCGGTATCAACATTTGAAGATATTTTTACAAATATACTTGCTTCAATTTGCCACCACAAACACTCCCGCTTAGATTTGCCAAATTATTGAAATTTTGCAAATCTTCATTTTTTTGACTTCATTAGGGATAGGAATGGTGCGATTGAAGAAAGCAGCCCAAAAGCATTGGGGACCATTGCCCAGTATAGCCGACCGAGAGCAGCGCAGCAAGCGAGTGGGCACGCCCAAATCACCAAAGCTCCAACTTAGAATAATTCTAAATAACCTACAGACCTGATACACACAAAACTGTGTTTGAAGATATCCTATTTAATGAATAGTTTTGGCCCTTACAAGCAAAAGGCAATATCATTATGAACTGGTTATCCCAATTTCTGACATCTTCTATCGGACGGAAACTGGTCATGGCTCTTACAGGGCTGTTCCTGATTCTGTTTTTGGTGATTCACCTTGCCGGCAATTTGCAATTGCTATATGAGGACAAAGGTGAGGCTTTCAACATTTATGCAAAATTCATGACAACCAACCCCCTGATAAGCACAATCAGCTGGGGCTTGTATGCATTTATTTTGCTCCATGCAATCCAGGGCTGGATGCTGGCATTTAAAAACAGACAAGCCCGCGGTCCAGTCAGGTATGCAGTGAATACATCAAAGAATGTAGGATTTGCTTCCAATAATATGGCTTTACTTGGATCATTAATTTTTGTGTTTTTGGTCATTCATATGGGCGATTTCTGGTATGCAATGAAATTTACCGAACAATTGCCTTATATCACTTATGAGGGTCAGGATGAAGGTGTTAAAGACCTTTACAGCAAAGTAATGGTTACGTTCAAGCAGCCGTGGTTTGTTATCGGCTATGTCTTAGCTATGATTGTCCTTGCTCTGCATTTATTGCACGGATTTCAAAGTGCATTTCAGTCCCTGGGACTCAATCACAAAAAATATACTCCTGTCATCAAATTTTTAGGAGCAGTGTATTCGATTATCATTCCGGCGGCATTTGCTGCCATTCCATTGATCATGTATTTTTATAGATAACTGACAAAAGGTTTTTATTATGGCATTAGATGCAAAAATACCCGGAGGCTCACTGGCAGAAAAATGGACACAATACAAGTCCAAAATTCCTCTGGTCAACCCTGCTAATAAGCGCTCTTTGGAAATCATCGTAGTAGGCTCCGGACTCGCGGGTGCTTCCGCAGCTGCTTCCCTTGCGGAAATGGGCTACAAGGTGAAAGTCTTTTGTTTCCAGGATTCTCCCCGCAGAGCTCACTCGATTGCCGCACAGGGGGGAATCAATGCAGCAAAGAATTATCAAAATGATGGAGATAGCGTCTATCGTTTGTTTTACGATACAATTAAAGGCGGTGACTACAGGGCCCGAGAAGCCAACGTATACAGAATGGCGGAGGTGAGTACAAATATTATTGACCAATGTGTTGCACAGGGGGTTCCATTTGCCCGCGAATATGGAGGATTGTTGTCCAACCGATCTTTTGGTGGAACTCAGGTACAGCGTACATTCTATGCAGCTGGTCAGACAGGTCAGCAATTGTTGCTGGGAGCTTACAGTGCGCTTGAAAGACAAATTGGTTATGGAAATGTGACGATGCTTTCCCGGCATGAGATGCTCGATATTGTAAAAATAGAAGGTAAAGCCCGGGGAATCATAGCAAGAAATCTGGTAACAGGGGAATTGGAAAGACATTTTGGACATGCCGTATTACTCTGTACCGGTGGATATGGAAATGTATTTTACCTCTCTACCAACGCTATGGGAAGTAACGTTACAGCTGCATGGAAAGCACATAAACGAGGTGCATTTTTCGGTAATCCATGCTATACTCAGATTCACCCAACTTGTATTCCCGTCTCAGGTGATCACCAGTCAAAACTGACTCTCATGTCAGAATCCCTTAGAAATGACGGAAGAATTTGGGTGCCCGGCAAGCAAAATGATACCCGCAAGGCGATTGATATACCAGAGGAAGAAAGGGATTACTATTTGGAGAGAAGATATCCTGCATTTGGAAACCTGGTGCCAAGGGACGTAGCTTCCCGTGCTGCCAAAGAAAGATGTGATGCAGGATATGGTGTGGGTTCCTCCAAAATGGCAGTTTATCTGGATTATGCAGATGCAATCGATCGTTACGGAAAGCAAGAAGCTACTAAGCTGGGTGAGCAAGCTTCTGAAGCAAGAATCAGGGAGCTGGGCAAAGAAGTGGTTAAAGCCAAATACGGTAACCTATTCGATATGTACAAGCAGATTACCGGTGAGAACCCTTATGAAGAACCTATGCGAATTTACCCAGCGGTGCATTATACTATGGGTGGTCTATGGGTGGATTATAATCTAATGACAACAGTTCCCGGTCTATATGCATTGGGCGAGGCCAATTTTTCTGATCATGGAGCTAACAGACTTGGTGCATCCGCATTGATGCAGGGTTTGGCAGATGGCTATTTCGTGATTCCATATACGATCGGAGCTTATCTTTCAACTGAAATCAGAACAAAGGCAATTCCTACAACTCACGAAGCATTTGAAGAAGCTGAAAACAATGTGAGGAATACTCTGAATCAAATGCTGAACATCAAAGGAACTAAGCCGGTCGATCACTTTCACAAAGCTCTTGGACGAATAATGTGGGATGAATGCGGAATGTCCAGAAATGAAGCAGGATTAAAACAAGCAATATCTGACATTAGAGCCATTAAAACAGAATTCTGGTCAAATGTAAGAATACCGGGAACTTCTGATGAGCTAAATCCCGAATTGGAGAAGGCTGGAAGAGTCGCCGATTTTATCGAATTGGGGGAATTAATGTGTATCGATGCTCTAAACAGAAATGAATCCTGTGGAGGACATTTCAGAGAAGAATATCAGACAGAAGAGGGCGAAGCACTCAGAGATGATGAAAATTTCGCTTTTGTATCTGCGTGGGAATATTTAGGCGCAATGGGATTTGAATTACACAAAGAAGAATTGATCTACGAAAACATTAAAATCGCTCAAAGAAGTTACAAGTAACTATAAAATTTAAAGCGCTTTTATCCATATCAAACATATCAGAGATGCAACTTACTATTAAGGTTTGGAGACAAAAGAACAATAAGTCAAAAGGAAAATTCGAGACTCATCAGTTGAGTAATATCTCTCCTGACATGTCATTCCTGGAGATGATAGATGTTCTCAACATTCAAATGATCGAGGCAGGCCAGGATCCTGTGGCATTTGATCATGATTGCAGAGAAGGAATCTGCGGAACCTGCAGTATGTATATCAATGGAAGACCTCACGGACCTCATTCCGGGATCACTACTTGTTTACTTCATATGAGATCATTCAAGGATGGAGAAACTATTGTGATTGAGCCCTGGAGATCTGCTGCATTTCCGGTACTAAAAGATCTCGTGGTAGATCGCTCTTCTTTCGATAGAATCGTTGCCGCCGGTGGATTTATCTCCGTGAATACAGGAAATGCACAAGATGCCAATAGCCTTCCAATTAATAAAGAAGATGCAGATGCCTCCTTTGCTGCTGCAGCATGTATTGGTTGTGGTGCTTGTGTCGCGGCATGCCCCAATGGATCGGCTATGCTTTTCACTGCCGCTAAAATTACAAAGCTTGCCAAATTACCTCAAGGCCAGCCTGAAAGATATATTAGAGCAAAATCAATGGTGCAACAGATGGATAAGGAAGGATTCGGTGCTTGTTCAAATCACGGAGCTTGTGAAGTGGAATGCCCTAAAGAAATCACTCTGGAAACAATTGCTCTCATGAACAGAGATTATTTGACGGCCAGTTTAATTGAGAATAAAGAGGGTTAGCCGATCATATCTCAATCAACTTTCAACAATAAAACATTAAAAAGCGTTGCCCCAACCGGTAGCGCTTTTTGTTTGTTTTCTAAATTGGCTGATGATCCACTCTTCGGGTGTCTTCTGAACAAAGGCTTATTTTCGTACCTTTATGCTTTTAAAAATTTCCTAAGTCTTCCTTTATGAGTATCAAGAAATTACTTGCTGTTTTTTTATTTTCAGGGATTTTGGTCCCTTTGCAAGCTCAGGTGATCATTAACAAAAGTGAGACCATTTCGAATGACACATTGACAATAGATATGAATGTGGATGGATTTGTCAATATTTCTGCATTTCAAATGAGTTTTACTTTTGACACTTTTGGTTTGCAATATATAGATGCATCGTTTGCAGATTTACCATCATTCAATAGTTCGAATTTAAATGTTGCTGAAAATTTAATTTCATTACTCTGGCTTGAAAATGAAATTTCTGGAGAGACGCTTGCTAATGGAAGCTCATTGATTTCACTGAAATTTAAAATAATTCACCCTTTTTATAGTCCGGTACATTTGAGCAATTGTCCTTTAAAGATGGAATTTTTTGATATCAGTCTAAATGAAGTTCCTGTCGAAACCGATATTATGAATGATAGCCGTTGTCCCGCTATTTCCGGCAAAGTCTTTCTGGATCTGGCATACGATTGCAACTATAATGAGGGATTAGATCAGGTTGCTGAAGGAGTATGCCTGAAAGTACAATCTCCGAATGGTGTTTCTTATGTTTGCACTGACAAGGATGGCCATTTTAAAGTACAAGGGCCAAATGGCAATTATATCATAGAGATGATTCCTCCTGATGCCTACTGGAACCCATGCGATACACTGCTGGAGTTGCTGGTCGCCGGAGCTCCCCGACAAGTTTCTCTTGGCCTGCAAGCAGCTTATCCCTGTCCTATGATGGAAGTTCATATTCCGGATTCTTATATTTCCGGCTGCCATTCCCATAATATTCTAATACAATACAGAAATATCGGGACGATTCCTGTCAACGCTGCTCAGATAAGCGTCGGCTTGGATTCCGGATTTCAAATTTTAAGTTCCGATTTACCTTTTACTGAAGACAATGGCAAGTATATATTCGAGGTACCCGTAGTCCTAAACCCGCTTCATTCCGGAAGTTTCGGAATCCAGCTTCAGCCTGATTGCGATCTGCTGGACACGGGAAAAGAATATTGCATCGATGCCAGCGCCAGCCCTGCAGCATTTTGCAGACCACCGGGTCAGGGATGGGATGGTTCAAATTTGTCGCTTATGGGGTCTTGCCTTGACAGTACTGCTACATTCAGAATTGAAAATGGTGGCAGTGACATGACTTCTGAGACGTCTGTGTTCATATTCAGAAATGATAAAGTTGTTGAAAGAAGAGTCATTCAATTGGCAAGTTTTGCAAATGAAATCATTGAGATGGAATCATTAGGAAACAGAATATCTGTGCTGGTAGCTCAGCCTTCAGCATTTCCTTATCCGGGACTTTTGTATGCATCCCTTGACAATTGTGATGGCATTTCAAGTGCTTCTGAGCATCCTTTTAAAGTTGGAGATCCTTTGCCTTTCAATGCGAGTTCCTGCATTATTTATAAGCCTGAATTGCCTGGAGATAAGTTGTGGACCACCTATGCACCGACAGGATACGGGGTGAATCAAAAAATACACCGGGAAATGCAAATCTCTGTGTCTCATAAGCTGGCTTTACCAGTTGGAGCTGGCTCAAGAAAATTACTTTTCACATCATTTATCGACCCAAATATTGACCTTGAAAGTCTTAAGTTCGGATCATTTGATTTTCCAACTACACAAATCTGGGATGGAAGAAACTTGACAATGCATTTGTTTCCGGCAACTGAGCAGGACACACTTTTCATCAGTTATACTTATTTGGCAGATCTGACAGCAGAACCAGGTACAGAAATAGAGAACTCAGTGAATTTTTTACTTAGTGACGGGTCGCAAATCGGATCCATTGTAGTTCATCACCAAATCGATTCTCTATATCTGGAAGCTGAATTATCTACAGTGAATCCATCATCAGCATTGCCGGGAGTAAAGGTTTTTCCTAATCCATTATCTGATCTGATGCATATCGATTGGGATCAATCAAGAGCTAATGCAGTACTGGTGGATATGTATGGACGGACTATTCTGAAGACTATTGTATCCCATGGTATGAATGAATTAAGTCTGAATTCCATTCCTGCAGGAGTTTACTTTTTAAACTTATATGATGCGATTTCTCACAGACCTCTAGCTGTGCAGAAGATTGTGAGAAAGTAGAGAGCTTAGGAAAATAGTAATTACAATCTGGATAAAAGATAATCCTTAAAATCCTCAAAATCAGCTTCCATTAGAATAGACTCCTTCTCTCTCAGAATGATCTGCTGCAATCTTTCAGGTACTTCTACAGATTGCCCAATGACCGGTTCTATAACATCCGTGAACTTTGATGGGTGAGCCGTTGAGAGAAATATTCCTAACGCATCACTATCAGTTTTTTCAAAATAAGCTTCTAATCCCAGCCATGCCACCGCGGTGTGCGGGCAAGCGAGGTATTTATGTTTTTCAAACAAAAGCTTAATAGCTTCCTTTGTCGCTTCATCGCTTATGGAAACACCAAATACTTTTTCCCTTACTTTTTCAATATCCTGATCCCATAATTCCAGAATTCTTGGGAAGTTGCTGGGGTTACCAACGTCCATTGCGTTGGAGACGGTAGAAATCGAAGGACGGGGAGCAAAAATGCCGGTTTCCAGATATTCGGGAACTACATCATTCACGTTGGTAGCTGCTATAAATCGCTCGACGGGTAGTCCCATTTTGTGGGCAATCATACCGCCACAAAGATTGCCAAAATTACCGCTTGGTACTGAGAAAACTATGGGTCTGCCAATATGCTTTAATTGTCCGTAAGCGTGCACATAATAGAAGGTTTGCGGAATCAGGCGGGCAATATTGATAGAATTAGCTGAACTCAGATTCATTCTGCGCTGCAAATCCTCATCCAGAAATGCACTCTTTACCAATCGCTGGCAGTCATCGAAAACACCATTGATTTCAAGGGCAGTGACATTTTGTCCCAGCGTCGTCAATTGCTTTTCCTGAGTAATACTGACCTTACCGCTTGGATAAAGGATGATCACTTCGATACCAGGCATATTGTAAAATCCCTGGGCTACCGCACTTCCCGTATCTCCTGAAGTCGCTACCAGAATGTGAATTTTCTCACCAGCTTCTTTCAGGTACCATGCCATTACGCCTGCCATGAATCTGGCTCCAAAATCTTTAAATGCAAGAGAAGGACCGTGAAAAAGCTCCAGACAATATCTATTTTCAGCTACATTAATAACCGGTGCCGCGAAGTTAATTGCCTGATTGATGATTTCTCTCAATTCTTCCCCGGGTATTTCCTCTCCAATCAAAGCATGCGCTATTTGAAAAGATTGCTCGGCAAACGTCATTTTATTCAGATCTTCAAAGAAGGCATCCGGCATTACAGGGATATGATCCGGCATATACAGCCCATTGTCTGAAGGTAAGCCCTGAAAAAGAGCAGTTCTGAAGTCCACTTCAGGGACTGTATGTTTGGTGCTGTAAAGGTTCAATCTATGTGAAATTTATATTTTTCGAAATTATTAAGAGCATTGACATTACAGTATCCTCGGCCCTTCCGCATTGATTTGAGATACGAATATTTCAGAATTAATATATTGTTTTTTGAAGACATCCCGAATTGCAAGTCCTATGGTCTGAGCTTTGTCCATATCATCACTCAATGCAAAAATAGAGGGCCCTGAGCCTGAAATACTGCAGCCTAAAGCACCTGTAGCGAAGGCTTCTTTCTGTGCTTCATAAAATCCCGGAATGAGCTTGGCTCTGTTGGGCTCGATAACGAAATCCCTAATGGCTCTGCCAAGTAGTTCATAATTTTCTGTGTATAATGCTGAAATGAAAGCTGCCAGATTACCGGTTTGGCGAATCATGTTTTTCAAAAGCACTGTTGGAGGCAAAACGGCTCGGGAGATGGAAGTAGGTACATCAATCTCCGGATGAACTAATGTACAAATCAATTTTCCGGGCATAGGTAGCGAAAGCACTTCCAAAGGCTCATAGCTTCTGACCAAAATAAGCCCTCCAAAAAGACATGGGGCTACATTGTCGGCATGAGCCGCACCACAAGCTGCCCTTTCTCCTTCCATGACTAATGGCAATAATTCAGATTTGCTAAGTGGATTTCCCAGCAAAGCATTCAAAGCAAAAGCTCCAACAACTGAACTGGCAGCACTGCTTCCCATTCCACTTTTCAGAGGCATTTTTTTAGTCAATTGAATTTTGACACCTTTTCGGATGCCCAGGCGATCCATCATTAGCTTAATGACAATGCTCACTGTATTTTTATCAGGATCCAATGGCAATTGGCCATCATCTCCCAAAATTGTCAATTCCATAGGATGAAACTCATCCGAAACTTCCAAAACCACTTCATCTCCCGGCCCATCTATAGCAAAACCCAGAATATCAAATCCCACTGCCACATTGGCTACTGTCGCTGGTGCAAAAGCTTTTATCGTTTGTATAGCCATAAGATTCTTAACTGATTCTGATAATATCCGCAAATACTCCGGCAGCAGTTACCTCTGCTCCTGCACCAGGCCCTCTCACTACCAGTGGATTTTTTTCATATCTCCTTGTAGTATAGCTGATCATATTATCACTTCCGGATAAAAAGTAAAATGGATGATCCATCCCTACTGCCTGCAGTGCGACAGAAACTTTGCCATTTTCCAGTTTTCCGGTAAAGCGAAGCCTCTTCGATTCTGCATTGGCCTGAAGATACAGATTTGCAAAGTAAGATTCCTCCTTTTCCAACGCTTCGAAAAATGAATCCACATCAGAAGCATCCAGACAAGACTGCGGCAATAATGTTTCAATTTGAACATCTTGCGGCTCAGCCTGAGATCCTGCTTCTCTTGCCAGTATAAGAATCTTTCGGGCCACATCAGCACCACTCAAATCTTCTCTTGGATCCGGCTCAGTGTACCCTAGTCTTTTAGCCTCTTTTACTATCGAAGCAAATGAATTGCCTGCATCATACTGATTGAAAATGAAGGAAAGCGTTCCGGATAAGACTCCTTCTATTCTGAATATTTCGTCCCCACTTTGCATCAGATCTTGCAATGTATTGATCACAGGCAAACCCGCACCTACATTAGTTTCATACAGAAATCTCACACCTTTATTGGCGGCTATTTCTTTCAAGTTTTGATATGATGTTAAATCTCTGGAATTTGCATTTTTATTAGGTGTTACTATGTTGATACTTTCTTCCAGAATTCTTTCGTAATAATTGACAATATCCGGATTGGAAGTATTATCCACAAAGATGCTATTGGGCATATTTTGGGCGATCATTTGATCTACAAAAGTGTCAAGATTGGCCTGAACACCTGATTTATCTAATGATTCTTCCCAGAATTCAGGATCAATCCCTTCCGGCTGAATCAGCATTTTACGGGAATTGCTAAGGGCAGCCAAATTAATCTTCAGCTTTCTGTTTTTGCGGATATGAGGAGCATTCTCAGCCATTTGTCTGAGCAATGTAGCACCAACTAAACCATGTCCCACCATGAAAACATTCAGAGTGCGAATATCAGACAGAAAAATTCTTCATGAAGTGCATTCAAAGCTTTGGCTACGTCCTCCTGAGCAAGAACTGGCAGAAATATTGAGCTCCGAAGAGCCCTGAGCAATCGCACGGATATTGATACCATTTTTGCCTAGTCCGCTAAACATCCGCCCTGAAATTCCCGGCTTATTTTTCATGTTTTCCCCGATCACAGCAATGATAGCCAGGCCTCTTTCCACAAAAATCGGCTCTACTTTTCCATCCTGCAATTCATAATAAAAAGCTTCATCAATAGCCTGTTTGGCAGCTTCTGCTTCGTCCGGTTGCACTGCAATACATATGGAGTGCTCTGATGAGGCCTGTGTGATCAGGATGACATTTACTTTTCTGGATGCCAGCGCATTGAATAATCGGGCTGAAAATCCAGCGACTCCTATAATTCCACTGCCCTGGATATTGATAAATGCAATGTCATTAATGGAAGAAATGCCTTTAATCAACAGCTCAGATCCGTCTTCTGAATGTTGACTGATATAAGTGCCTGGAAAATCCAAATGAAAAGTGTTCTTAATCCAGATGGGTATTTTTTTAGAAAATACGGGTTGAAGGGTAGGCGGATAAATAACCTTCGCTCCGAAATGAGACATTTCCATAGCTTCCTGATAGGATATTGCTTTCAGGGAAAAAGCGTGTTTTACTTTGCGGGGATCAGCAGTCATCACTCCATCTACATCGGTCCAAATCTCTACATCTGATGCATCCAGTGCTGCTGCCAGAATGGAGGCAGTATAATCTGAACCACCTCTGCCCAATGTTGTTGTGTAGCCTTTTAGATCACTAGCTATAAAACCTGTAACGATCTGAATTTTATCAGTAGAGGTAAAATACTTTTTTATATTCTCATTGCTTGTAGCAAAATCTACTCTGGCAGAACCATATTGTTGATCGGTTATAATAAGCTTTCTGGTATCCAGGTATTCTGTGGGCAAGCCTGCTGATTGACCTGCCATCGAAATGATGTATGCATTGATTCTTTCTCCATGACTCAGGATGAAATCAGATGCTCTGGGTGATAATTCTCTGACCAGAAAAACACCCTGGAGCAAATTACTGAGCTCCAATAATTTTGCTTTTACCTTACCGCTAACTTCCGGATGCATATTTGATTCTATCAAAGCATGGATTACTTCAAAATGTCTTTGTTCGAAGTTCTCAAGAAGTTTAAGATAGTCCGGGTCACCTTCAGATGCACGGGTTCCCATATCCACCAGTAGATTAGTCAATCCTCCCATGGCACTTACCACGATTGCAAAGGATTCTCCATTGTTGCGGTACAACCTTATAAGATCAAGTACGATTTTGATATTGTCAGCTGAACCAACTGAAGTTCCACCAAATTTTAAAATCTTCATATATGCCGGGATATTGATTTTGAAAAGCGCTGCAAATGTCTGAAAAAGAGTTCATAAGAGGCATGAATTCTTACGGAATTGTCAATTGAGGTGGTTTAAAGGCATAAATTAATTGAATTGCAGAAACCACAGGCCACAAATGTTGTTTGTAAACAAACTACTTTCCCAATATCAGCTTCTGCAATAACTTGCCAAGTTTTTAAATCAAACTCATTGTTATGCCCAAACCATTTATAAAACAATTCGAAATTCGCTGGTCAGATGTGGATGCTAACAGACATCTTGCAAACACTGCTTATTCTGCCTATATGGTTCATACCAGAATGTCATTTCTAACAGATAATGGTGTGACGCTTGAATCATTCGTTGCTGCCAATATTGGTCCTGTGATTCTCAATGAACATTTACATTATATTCGGGAATTGCTGCCTACTGAAACAGTGAAAGTAGATGTCGAACTGGGTGGAATTTCTGAGGATAAGAGATTCATCCAGTTTAATCATCATGTGTACAATGAAGAAGGCAGAATTGCTGCATACGGAGAAGTATTAATTGCATGGATTAGTCTTGAAACCCGAAAGATGGTCATTCCGCCGGAAGATTGGAATAGGGTCATTGATTTGCTTGTCAAATCAGAATCATTCAAAACTATAAGCGGAGCGGATACCAGATTTGGGCATGTCCCTTATCAAAAGGCAATAACTTAATAATAGAAGAAAAGACTCAGGTTAAGATATGAGCGTTTCTTATTTGTCACCTGAGGCAGGCGAAGTAATTTCTGTTTTTTCCGTGATTTCGTGGATTATAGAGTCAAGATCTTTGGTAGCTTGAGACATAAGCTGAAGCATATGCTGCATTTCTGGTTTAGATTGCCATTCTATTTGCATTAAATTTGAAAGTCCCATTATATTGGAGAGCGGGCCTCTGACTTTATGAGATTGCAACCAGGCAATTGTTCTGAGTTTTTCATTTTGATTCAGAATCTGCTGTTCTGCTGTGATGATATTTGTGATATTAATTGAAAAACAAGCCACACCTTCTACTTGCCCATCCTGGGATCGCACCGGATTGAAAAATACTGAATTATAAACAGGATCCTCTCCGGGTAGGGTTAATCTTTCGATGACATTGAAATATTCACCAACCAGAGCTCTGTTATAATAGTTTTCAAGTTTCACCAGAAAAGAATCAATTAGTGGTTCGGCTTTTACTCTCTGGCCAGGAACGATTTTTACTCCAAATTTGTCTGCAAATTCTACACAGGCTTTGTTAGCTATTACAAGCTTAAAGTCTTTATCAATTGACCAGATGAAATTGGGTGTGCTATCCACAACTGCATTAAGATTGTTTTGGGTTTTGTTAATTTTCTCCTGCATATCTACTTGTTCAGTAATGTCTCTCGACCACACTGACAGTCCTTCTTCAGAAGGATATGCAGCTACCTGAATCCAGGAATTAAAAGCTTCGTAATACCCTTTAAAATAAGCCGGAGATTTCTCTTCAAGTGCCTTTATAAACTGAGTTTCAAAAACTGACCCTTTTAATTCAGACATGACATCGTAAATATTCTTTCCAATCAGTTCAGCCTTTTCAAATGAAGTGAATTGAGCAAAAGCATCATTTACAAATGTCAAATTCCAATCCAGATCAAATGTGAAAAAGCCATCCGTGATACTTTTCATTATTTGCTCAATCTGATCTGAATACTTTTTGGCTCTTGCTTCCGATTTTCGGAGCTCAGATAAGTCTATGGAAATTCCATTCACAATTGCAGGGTGCATATCAGATGCGGGCACATAATTAAGTTGGGAATAAAACACTGCGATTTCTCCATTTGCAGTATAAACAGGAATTTCTAATTCCATTTTCTTATGATGCAACAAAAAACTCAGGAAATCTTCACTATTGGCAGCAAACCAATCCGATGGAATAATTCGATGGTAAAATTCACCTTCAAAAACATGATCTTCAGGTTGATATCCGAGTATCCTATAAAATGCATCGTTGACAAATAATACTTTTAAACTGTCAATGTCTATAGACCATACAATATTATCAATGGAAGATAAAATTGTGTCCAGCTTTTCACGTTCATTTTCAAGTAGTTGTACCAATTCTAATTTGTCTGTGACATCACGGCCAATTCCCTGAATTTCAATTAAAGAACCATTTTGATCAAAGATGCCAACAAATTCCCATTGTGTTGTCGATGGCATTGCACCGGGCCATTTGACATTTAGCGTTCGTTGTTCAGAATTTCCTGCTTTCTGAAGTTCCGCAGAGAGTTTGTGAATGAAGTGCGAGGCTGATTCTTGTCTGAAAATTTGTCCAAAAAGCAGGTTACCGGACAAAATTCCGGAGGATAGTTGAAGCATTTCACTAAAGGATTTGTTGATATATGTGACATGCCCCCTGGTATCCAATCTAATGAGATAGTTGGTTTGTGAGTCTATTAATGAGCGGAGGTAACTATCATTTTCCTCCAATCTGAGACTTAATGCTTTAGACCTTTCTTCTGCAAGAATCTGATCATGTACAATTACGGCATGAACCATCCGGCATGGTCTATTATCAAATGTGGTAGGACTGGAATAGACTTTGACATAGCGTTCTGTACCATCTTTGAATTTATGAAGCCAAAGTCCGGAATCAGAAAAATTACTATTTCTCGAAAGTAAATGTGATTTTAATCTCTGTACTTCTTTTTCAGGACGAAAGTCAAGAAGCGACATACCTAAAAATTCTTCTCTGGAATATCCATGCGTACTTAACAAAGCATTATTTACCTCTACAATCTGAAATGTTTCATCATCATAAATGTAAAGTGGACTCGGATTTTCGAAAAACAAGAGCTTGTATTGCTTCTCTGCACTGCTAAGCTTGTTTAAAGCGACTTTAAGCAGAAAGTAAAGCAGCACACTTGTAATTGAAACATAAAGAAGCCCTTTGATGATATTCCATTGCACAAATTGTGATAAAATAATTTTGTCGCCTGACAAATAATAATCCAAAAATATCACTCGTAAGGATCCAGATTACCCCGAAAATGAAATAAATAGATGTTATTTTAAGTGCTGACAATGGTATAACAATTTTTTCGTATGCCTAAATATAATAATTCATTTCCTTAGGTTTAGTTTTTTGTTGTGCTTATTAATTGTTCCTACCCTTTATTTTAATGAATTACTAATCTTACATTTGGGCAATATTGATAATAGAATTTCATCAAAGGATTCAATTGATTCTTATATTGTCATTACAATTGAATAATGCTAATCATTAAATCATGTCATATGTCTCCGGAACAAGTACGAATTTATATAGTGGAGGACCAGCAGATTATAATAGATGGACTTTGTGCTTTGCTTTCTACAGAATCTTCCATAGTGATGACAGGATTTACTCAGAAAGGACAGGAGGCTCTGGATAAAATCCCGGAAATCGATCCGGATGTACTTATTCTTGATATTCAAATGCCTGGCATGGACGGATTGGAGGTGCTGGAAAAATTAATGAAAGACAGACCTGAGCAAAAAGTTTTGATGCTTACCGGATTTGATGAGACTTCACTAATTCGTAAAGCTTTCGCATTAGGTGCACGTGGATACATTTTAAAGAATATTCCTAAAGAAGGTCTTGTGGAGGCCATTCATACTGTAGCTTCCGGTCGCAGATATCTGGATGACGAAGTGCAGGAAAAAGTAATCGGAGCATTAATCGATAAAGACCAAAGAAATATAAAAGCCACGAACAATGCGGATAGCGGAGATGTTCTCACTGCAAGAGAAAAAGATGTTTTGGTACTGCTTGCAAAGGGGCTCACCAGCAAGAAAATTTCGGAAGAATTATATGTAAGTACTCATACCGTGGATACTCATAGAAAAAACATTCTTAGCAAATTAGGTGTAAGTAATTCAGCTGAATTGGTTCAATATGCCCTCCGAAATGGATTGATTGCCTGATTGAGAAATGACAATTGATCCAACACTTTACATTTGAATATTTGAAGTTGAATCTGCTTAGACTGAACTTGTAATTGTCTTCTCTTAAGCGAAAAAGAAAAATTAAATCCCTGCCTCTGCATATTGTGATTAATTTTATCCAAAATTTAACTTAATGAGAATCATTTCTTTGTCTGTAATTTTTATTGGATTGGTGTTAATTGCGGTTTCTTGCAAAGACAGAGCGGCCGGAAAACGATATGGAATTAAAAAAGGGATTGTCGTTTCTGAAAGTATATATTCTGCTAACAGAGCGAAGAGTACTATTACCCTGCATTTTGATGATTATGGCGACAGGGAATATACAATTGCCCAATCTGAAACCGGCGTGAATGGTGTTATGAAAATGAAACAACAACATTCACTCCTTGATGGAGAGTTCCTGTATACATGGGATACTGAAACTAAAAAAGGCTCAAGTATAAATATGCTGAGATATTAGACCCCTTCAAATTAAGCAAAGAGGATTTTACGGAGGATATGAAGAAGCAGTTTAATTTCAAGGAACTGGGCATAGACACTATCATGGGAAAACCCTGTGATGTGATATCTCTTTCTTTCAATGGAATCCAGGGCAAAATGTATAGTTGGAAGAATATTATTCTCAAATCTGAAGTCAGCAGTCAGGGTGTGCAAGTTACTACTCAGGCCATCAGTCTGGATGAATCACCAAAATTTGATAAAGAATTGTTTGAATTACCTCAGGGAAATGTTGAATTTTCAGAGTTTGTGATGCCTGAAGGACCTCCTAAAAGGGAATCTCGACAATAAAC
Source organism: Saprospiraceae bacterium (assembly GCA_016706365.1). Taxonomy (GTDB): domain Bacteria; phylum Bacteroidota; class Bacteroidia; order Chitinophagales; family Saprospiraceae; genus SLDF01. The sequence goes on along the minus strand of JADJJU010000005.1, from coordinate 220,479 downwards.
ATACTCCCGTGGCCTGCTGATGATTCTATGTGAAATGTACCATTAAGCTGAGCCACACGGTTTTGAATACTTTTTAACCCTAAGCCCTGATAGCCTTTTGTTCCGTCAAATCCTTTTCCATCGTCTTCTTGTGTGATAGTAAGAAGACCATCAGACATCAACATTTGTAAATCTATATGCCCGGCTTCTGCGTGTTTCATTGCATTGTGCAAAAGCTCCTGAATGATCCTGAATATATGAAGTGCCTGAAATGGCGGCATATTGAGCTCTTCGAAATTTCGATTGAATCTTACTGCCGGATGCTTTGCATGTCCATTTGGTTGATTAAAACGCTCCACTAAATCATCAATAGCTGCCAGTACTCCCAACTTTTGCAATGCTGCGGGCATCAGATCATGTGAAATCTGCCGGGCTTCCTTGCTGGCTTTATTCAACCAGTCCATAGACTCAGAGATGTATTGATTTTTCTTGTCAAAATCCTGCTGTTCCAGAGCAGCCCTTAGTTTCATTTGTATTCCATTTACTTGCACTCCCAGACTATCGTGCAGCTCCGTTGCAATCCTGCCACGTTCCTTTTCCAGAGATTCATACAGCTCTCTGCTGACACGTTTTTGCTCAGCAACGAGTGTGTCTGAAAATAAAATATTCTCGCGTAAAGTTTCTTTATACTGCCGGATCACAACATAGAAAATCACAAAAATTTCAACCGTGGTTCCCACTAAAAAGAGATGTGGTGTATGCAGAAAAAAAGGAAATCCTGTATGTTCGGCTACCCAGGTATTACTAAGTCCTTTGGGAATCCAACCCATTTGCTCCAAACAAACCCAAAGTATCCCAATAGCATGAATTCCATATCCGAGCATGAAGTAAAACATCACCGGATTCCGATGTTTGATATTTAAATACAATAAAGCTCCCATCACATAAAGTCCGCTCAATATGGTCCAGTACAAATTTATTTTGAACAGACTTCTGTAAAATGCTCCGGAAAACCAGGGAGAAAAAAGGTACAATAAGCCCATCAAAATCGCACCAAGTATGAGCAGTTTATTGACCAGGATCATTCGGGGAATACGCTTTATTTCTTTGAATCTGGAATGAAAGAACAAAAGTCCGAAGATGGTATAGGCATTGATTATTACCATTACAAACCGGGCAGTATTCCAGCCTGCTGAGTCCGTCCATATCAATTCATGATATCCATTGTCTATACCTACATATATCAGTCCCATCAGCAAAAACAGGATATAATAACCTATATGCCACTGTCTTGTGACAAATATCGCCTGGAAAAGTATGAAGATAAAAATCAAATGAAACCCTACGTATGATCCCATGATGATCCGTTCTGAGAGACTGATTGCAGTCATGACAGATTCCTGCCATAACACCCATTGCCCATTCATTGGAAGGTATTGATTAGGACTGATGTAAGCAAATATATCGGCAGGAAGAGAATCCTGATCTTCACGGCTGAGCAATACACCGTTATTGGCGGCACCTCTTTCATGAAAAGTAAGATCAGCACCGAGTTGAATGATTTCATCTTCAACTCCCCGCCTAATCAGGATTGTCACTTCTCTAAGATTAGGATTAGTACATTTCAGAAAAATCCTTCCGGGATTTTGCCGGACCTGCAATTTGAAATGGAACAGAAGTCCGCAGTGATCTGTACCAAGATTGAACTGACCATTTTGAACTGATATAAATTCCGGCGTAACCTTGAATACATCAGCTTCTTCACCACATAATCTGGTTTTATGGAGTTCATATCCTTCAGTGCCCAGAATTGCAAATTTGAAATCAGGAAAGACCTTTATAGCCTTTTGTGCCGGAAGGGGATTCCAGCAAAGAGAGATGGCTACTAATGCCATGAAAAGATGTATTCTTGACATGATTGGATATATTCATGAGGAAGATACATTCAATATTCTAATAATACCAAGCACTTGGCCTCAATATACCTGAAAATGGGGATAAGAATACTTAAAAATGGGGTGAATATTGGTTGCTGGTTGATAAGAAACTGCTAGCCACAAGCTTCAAGGGAACAGCAAAAGAGCCCGCTTAAAGGTAGATGCACAACTCTATACGAGTGTAGAAGTTGAGGAGGTTAGAAGTTTAGATAATAGCTATTAAGCAGCCGAAAAAAAGCTACGAGCTGCGAGAAAACAGACTATCTGAACACTCTGCTTCTCACAAACCCACACTCAAAACCATGAACCCAACCGCGGGCTTCGACCGCACATCACCTTTGGTTTATTGAGGCGTAGCCGAAAATAGACCAAAGACATCACTTCTTCGCAGCGAAGCTAAGAAGAAACATCACCTTGCAAGCCGGAGGCGCAGCAAGACATCACCCTTAATACTCCGGCTTCTCTCCAAACACCTCCGCCAAAGTAATCCTGAGATCCGGAAAAGTCACCGGTGAGGCGGTATCTTCTTGTGTAAATGCAACTACCCGGCGGTAGCGATTATTTTCCAGAACATATATTTCTACAACCTGGGATTTTGGCATGACAACCCAATATTCTTTTACACCTGCTTCTTCGTACACATCATACTTAAGTTGCAAATCTTTCTTGGTAGTATGAGGTGAAATGATTTCAATAATCCAATCAGGGGGGCCAAAACAACCTTTTTCTCTGATCTTAGATTTATCGCAAATGACACAAATATCCGGTTGAACTACTGTTTGAGATTTAGAATAGCCAATCTTTTTGACTGGTAAAATAACATCATAAGGGGCAAGAAAAACCTTACAATCTTTTCCAGCCAGGAAGACAGCGATATCTACATGTAACTTTCCAAGTATTTCCTGGTGCGTACTCCCCGGTGCAGGACTCATTTTGAAAAGCTTGCCACGAATCACCTCGACCATATAATCCATGTCAAACTTCAAATAATCGGCATAAGTATATCCTCCGTAGCTGAAGTCCGGTTCTGATGCGATATTATCTTTAAATTCTTCTTTGTGCTTAAGCATACCTACAAAAATACATCATTTCCGATGAAGAATCAAGTGCCTTATTGCCGCTAGTTTTTATGAAATCTCATTGTTTTAAAAAATAATTTAGCTCAATCTTAGGTTATTCTGTCAGTACAACTTACGTTTGCGACATGAGTTCATTATTTCAAATAACTAACAATTGGTGGCACACTGTTCAAAGTCGCAGTGCGTATAGCTTTTTGACATGATGTAAGTCCATAAAAGATATTAATTAGCCCACTGTGATTCATTTCGCAGTGGGCTTTTTCATTTTAACCAGATTTGAACATGAAAATTTACGCCCGCTATCAGGAAATTTCAGGAGATACACACACTCCTGTGAGTCTGTACCTGCAATTGAGAGACAAATATGCTCAGCCGGCATTGCTGGAAAGCACGGATTACCATGCGTCTCAGAACAGTCTTTCCTTTATTGGCCTGGATCCCCTGATTACTTGTAAAGTAGAAAATAATTCGCTTCAGATTTACAGCAAAAATGCGGAGTGGCTCCGACTTAAATTGCGATCCAAAGCACTAGCTCCCGCACTTCAGTCTTTTATAGATGACATTGAAATAGAATTTGACATTTCTCCTTTAAAGCAGTTTTCAGGATTTTTTGGCTATACCGCTTTTGATGCTATACCCTTGGCTGAGGATATTTCTTTTAAATCTAAGCCAGGCATTGAGATTCCTCCGGTTTTATATTTTTTCTACAAAAGCCTGATAGTCTTCAATCATTTCAACGATACAATTTATTTGCTCACACATGATTTTACTGAAGATGATGCAGCAGATTCAATGGAGCGACTACAATCAAATATTCAAAGCAGGCAATTGCCGGGACACGCTTTCTATGCTTCCGGGAATGAACAAACAAGCGAATCTGAATCAAGATATTTGGAGATGGTGGATATCGCTCAAAAGCATATAAAAAGGGGCGACGTTTTCCAGTTGGTCTTATCCAGAGCTTTTAATATGAGTTTTGCAGGAGATGAATTTGAAGTGTATCGAAAACTCAGACAAGTAAATCCTTCGCCCTATTTGTTCTATTTTGACTTCGGTGATTTTAAAATTTTCGGTTCATCGCCTGAAGCTCAGCTAGTTATTCAGCATGGCATTGCAGAGATCCACCCCATCGCCGGGACATTTCCCAGAAGCGGAGATGACAGTGCTGACATACTTCGGGCGGAAGCACTGAAGCAGGATGCCAAAGAAAGTGCAGAACATTTTATGCTGGTAGATCTTGCTAGAAATGACTTGTACAGGCATTGTACTGAGGTAAAAGTTGAAACTCTGAAGGAAGTACAATTTTTCTCCCACTTGATTCACCTGGTGTCAAAGGTCACAGGAAAACTTCAGCCTGACACTATACCATTCCAGGTGATGCTGGATACATTTCCGGCAGGCACACTTTCCGGTGCACCAAAATACAGAGCGTTGCAACTGATCGATGAGCTTGAATCCAGTTCCCGCGCCTTTTATGGCGGTGCTATCGGATATATGGGATTGGATGGATCCATCAATCATGCCATCATGATCAGGACACTTCTGAGCAAGGATAATGTACTTCATTTCAGGGCAGGTGCAGGAATTGTAGATGCGAGCATCCCTCAAAAAGAATTGGAAGAAGTCAGTGTCAAACTCAATGCCCTTCGCAAAGCAATAAGTCTGGCAAGTGTTTCTTCAAAAAGCCATTTTATTCCATCAAAATCAAACACTCTGGTATGAAAATCTTAATGCTTGATAACTATGACTCTTTCACCTACAATTTAGTTGGTATGATGGAAGCCGTCTCGGGATATGCCATAACGGTGAAAAGAAATGATGAAATCAGTCTCGAAGAAGTAGCTGAATTTGACAAAATCATTCTTTCGCCCGGACCCGGATTGCCACAGGAAGCCGGTATTATGATGGACCTGATTCATCGATACGGATCTGAAAAATCAATTCTGGGAATTTGCCTCGGAATGCAGGCTATAGGCCTTGCATACGGAGGAAAATTGAAAAATCTGACGCAGGTCTTCCACGGTGTTTCCAGACAAGTCAATGTGCTTGAGGATGAATTATTATATACTGATTGCAGGACAGGCTTCATGGCCGGAAGATATCATTCATGGGTACTGGATCGGGAATTTTTTCCGGAAGATCAGCTAAAAATAACTGCAATGGATGAGGAGGGTCTGATCATGGGAATCCGTCATCAACATTATGATGTTTGTGGGCTGCAGTTTCATCCGGAGTCCATTCTCACACCACTGGGCGATACCATTTTAAAAGCCTGGATTCATGCACCTGTTCAAATTCCTCAGCTATGAAAGAGATTTTAAGAAAGCTCTACCGACAAGAGACTTTAAGTGCTGAGGAAGCAGGATATGCTCTGGACCTTATTTCCGAGGATCAGGTTCATCCCGCTCAGATGGCTTCATTTATCACTGTTTATCTGCTAAGGGCTATTTCAGTTTCTGAGTTAGATGCATTTATCAATGTTTTGATGAAAAAATGTATCCCGGTGGAATTGGGCAGGCCTACATTGGATGTCTGCGGGACAGGGGGAGATGAGAAAAACACATTTAATATTAGTACAATTACAGCTCTGCTGGCTGCCAGTTGCGGAGTATCCGTTGCAAAACATGGTAATTACGGTGTGTCTTCTATCAGTGGATCCTCTAATGTGCTGGAGCATTGTGGATATCAATTCTCAAATGATGTAAATGAATTAAAGCAGCAATTAGAATCTGAAAGCATTTGCTTTCTGCACGCTCCGCTCTTCCATCCTGCACTGAAACATGTAGCTCAGGTGCGAAAGGAACTCGGCGTCCGCACTTTCTTTAATATGCTTGGGCCTCTTGTAAATCCTGCCCGTCCCACTCGTAGAATGGTGGGTGTATATCAGCTGGATTTGGCCAGAACTTACCATTATCTCCTGCAGCAAAGAGCGGAAAAATATCATATCGTTCACTCATACGATGGCTATGATGAGATATCTCTGACTTCTGATTTTAAAGTATTCAGTCATAATGGAGAAAAGCATTTTTCAGCGGACAGCTTTGGATTTGCTAAACTGAAATCTGAAGCAATCGAGGGAGGCGAAACGATTGCAGAATCAGCTGAGATCTTTAAAAAAATTCTCTCCGGCAAAGGTACTGATGCACAAAATGCAGTGGTTCTTGTAAATACTGTTTTTGCGCTTCAGACAGTCAGCAATGTTAGTACCTCTGATGCTTTGGAACTGGCAACTGAACGACTACTAAGCGGATCAGCATTTCAATTATTTAAGCGACTAATTTCTTAAAAATATCAAACCATGAAATCATCCATTTTAAATAAAATCGTCCTGGCCAAAAGGGAAGAAGTTAGCTTCAGAAAAGAAATTTATTCTGAAGAATTACTGACAATTTCCAAATATTTCAGTCTACCATGCCGATCGTTGACTAAGCAATTATCTGTTCCTGATTCATCAGGCATTATTGCAGAAATTAAGAGAAAATCACCCTCCAAAGGAGATTTCCGTCAGCTGATACACGTTCCTGAATTAGCAAAAGGATATGAGTCTGCAGGATCTTCCGCATTGTCAGTGCTGACAGATAGTACTTTTTTTGGTGGTATGAATGAGGATCTGGAAGAAGCGAAATCAGCTACTAATATCCCGATTTTGAGAAAGGAATTTATAATTGACGCTTATCAAATAGTGGAGACAAAATCTATTGGTGCTGATGCCATTCTCCTGATTGCCGCCATTCTAAGTAAAGATGAAATACAGGCATTCACAAATATGGCTCAACAGCTTGGTATGGAAGTTTTGCTTGAAGTTCACTCCAGGGAAGAACTCAGAAAAATACCTGAAAATATTGATCTCATCGGAGTCAATAATCGCGATCTGAAGACTTTCGAAACCATTCTGAACACCTCCAAAACATTGATTCCCCACTTACCGGAATCAGCACTGAAGATTTCTGAAAGCGGTATTCGCAGTGCAGAAGATATACAATTTCTGAGATCGCTCGGCTTCAGGGGATTCCTGATTGGCGAACATTTCATGAGTCAAAACGATCCTGCACAAGCCTGTAAAGAATTGATTCAATCTATTTCATTACAAATACCAGTATCATGAAAATCAAAATTTGCGGAATGAAAAATGTAGAGAACATTCATCAAATTCTGGCATTACAACCGGATTGGATGGGGTTCATATTTTACCCTTTTTCACCACGAAATGTGGAAGAAGATTTGGCATCTGAGATTCATAATGTGGATTGGAGTCATACAAACAGAGTCGGAGTATTTGTGGAAAGTGATTTGCCTTTCATTCTCAGAAAGGCTGAGTTGTTTAATTTAAACTGGATACAGTTACACGGAAAATATGAACTGTCCTTGATCAAAGAATTAAGGCAGCAATTCAAAATCATCAAAGCCATTCCTGTGGCTACTAATTATGATATTCATGCATCCGAAGCATATCAGGATGAAGTGGATATGCTTCTTTTTGACACAAAATCTGCCTTGCACGGAGGCTCAGGACAGCGATTTGACTGGAGTGTATTGGATGCCTATAAAGGTGAGACTTCATTTCTGTTAAGCGGGGGTCTTTCACCGGAGTGCCTTAAAGACCTGATGCATTTTGAGCATCCCGCTTTCAAAGGAATAGACTTAAATAGCGGTTTTGAATTAAGTCCGGGAATTAAAGAAAAATACAGGTTAGTTTCATTTATATCAAATTTAAAATTTGTTTAATATGTATGCAGTTAATGAAAAAGGATTTTATGGAGAATTTGGAGGTGCATTCATTCCTGAAATGCTTTACGGAAATGTGGAAGAATTGCGCAACTGCTATCTGGATATATTGAATGAAGAATCTTTTAAGAATGACTTTCAGCAATTATTGAAATACTATGTCGGACGGCCTACACCTTTGTTTTTTGCTGAAAGACTTTCTGCACATTATGTAGCAAAGATTTATCTGAAACGGGAAGATCTCTGTCATACAGGAGCGCATAAAATCAATAATGCTATCGGTCAGATATTGCTGGCCCGTCGTATGGGCAAGCAGCGAATCATTGCGGAAACAGGTGCAGGACAGCACGGAGTGGCCACTGCCACGGTCTGTGCATTGATGGGTATGGAATGTGTAATTTATATGGGGGCTATCGATATTCAGCGTCAATCAGCCAATGTTGCCAAAATGAAAATGTTGGGAGCAAAAGTGTTTCCTGTGTATTCCGGTAGCAGTACTCTAAAGGATGCGACGAATGAGGCCATACGGGATTGGATTAATCATTCTCAGGATACACATTATATCATTGGGTCTGTGGTAGGTCCACATCCATATCCGGATTTGGTGGCAAGGTTGCAGTCTGTGATCAGTGCAGAAATTAAAGTTCAGTTGCTGGAAGCATGTGGCAGAGCTTTGCCGGATTATGTCGTGGCTTGTGTGGGAGGAGGTAGCAATGCAGCAGGTGCATTTTATCATTTTCTGAACGAACCTGAGGTGAAATTGATAGCTGCAGAAGCGGCCGGGCATGGCATCGATACGGATAAAACAGCGGCGACTACTTTCAGAGGATCAGCAGGTGTGATTCACGGTAGCATGACAATGCTGATGCAGGATGAGTATGGGCAAATTGTAGAGCCGCACAGCATTTCGGCGGGATTGGATTATCCCGGAATTGGACCCTTGCATGCATTTTTGAATTCAAATAGAAGAGCTGAATTTTATGCCATAACGGATCAGGATGCATTGGATGCCGGATACTTTGTAAGTCGGATGGAAGGTATCATTCCAGCACTGGAAACCGCCCATGCATTTGCTTGTCTCGAGAAAATGGATTTTGCTTCGACAGATGTCATTGTAGTGAATGTTTCCGGACGGGGAGACAAGGATTTGCCCACTTATATTGAGCACTTTAAAAATATTGAAGAATGACACATTCAAAACTAAGCGCACTTTTTGAGTCCAAAAAAAAGATCATCTCCATATATATGATGGCAGGATATCCTAATTTGGAAGATACCATTCCTCTCCTGGAAGCATTACAAGATTCAGGTGTAGACCTGATTGAAATCGGAATGCCTTATTCAGACCCATTAGCCGATGGACCGGTTATTCAGAAGGCCGGGACTCAGGCATTATCAAATGGAATGAATCCGGATGTATTATTCAGGCAATTGGAATCTGATCGGAGCCGCATTCATATTCCGCTGATTCTGATGGGATACTTCAATAATGTACTTCAGTTTGGTTTTGAGAAATTTTGCAAAAAAGCCGCAGATGTTGGAATTACAGGATTGATATTGCCTGACCTTCCATTCGATTTGTACCTCTCAGATTATGGGGAAATGATGAATAGCTATGGACTTGCATTCATTCCTTTACTGACTCCGCAAACAAGTGATGAACGGATCAGGATGATGGATGCAGAGACGAATGGATTTCTGTATGCAGTATCAGCTTCTGCAACCACCGGATCTCAGGCGGTATTTCCTAAACACACCCTGGAATATTTTGACAGATTAAAGGGGCTTTCACTAAAGAATCCGGTTCTGGTGGGATTTGGAATTTCTTCACCGAGCATATCAGTCAGGTGCATTCTAGATTGCAGGGTGTAATTGTGGGAAGTGCATTTATCAGAGCACTGGATGGGAATGTTGATTTAAAGAGAGATGTGGAGGATTTTGTGAGAGAGTTGAGTGGAGGATAAAATAATCTGGATAATATCCCATATGATATTATTATCTGGTCCAAAACATCGCATCCTTCTTCCCTACAATCTTAAGTTCTGAAGCGTCCATCCCAAAATAATCTATCACTTTTTCTAGCAACCCATCTCTAACAACCAGCAAGATATTATATGCTCTTTCTTGATTTCGAAGCATATTTTTCAATACATCTGCAAAACCTTCACCCCTTAATTCCAACGGACCGATTTCATCTATTACAACCCAATCTTTCTTTTCTTCAATGGAGCGATAGATGGATTGAATGGCTTTTTGAAATGAATGTTTGCTGAATTGGAATCTGCCTACTTCCATCACTTCTTCTTCCTCTGAATTGGCAATCATAGGCAGAATATGATTATCCGGAAGCATTTGAAATACCCGCTCTCCATTAATATCCGGCGTTAAGATTCCGCCTTTGGACTTTTGATCAGCACTCCATTGCAATAAAGCTGAAGTTTTTCCACTGCGGATGGGTCCGGTCAGTATGTATATTTTACTCTTTGATCTCATTCGTACAATGATCTCAGCAATACGCTCGATACAAACATTTTCCAACGTTTCATGCCACTCAGATGTCGACTTTGTTGCCAGGAACTAGTCCAAATCTGCCTCAATGCAGGGAGCAAGGCTTGTATCTCTTCTATAATCTCCTTGTATTTCCCGGATTGCTTGTTTAAATATGTTCTGAGAATGTATTGAAACAATGGCTTAAGTAGAAAATACCAACTCAAAATGATTAGAAATGAACGCAATAATATCATGCCCACACTTCCGGTAGAAATCCATGGATTTTCAGGAAATAAAAGGGATTGCACAGAAAGTACCACCAGGAATATCCATATAAACAATAGAGATTTCTTGAACGGAAACCAGCTTTTCTTCTTCTGCGGTATTTCCATTTCGGGCTGAAATACTCCATTTTTTAGGATTGCTTCTTTTGGTAAATTTCGGGGCCTCAGGAATACAAATTTGACCATCCTATTGGCTATGATTCCAATAATCCAGCCAACCACAATATGCATTAAAATGTATGCTATAGCAAGAAACTTGCTAAATGGTGTCACTTCCTTCGCTCCCGTCACTTTGCTGACGAAAATATCAATGGTCTCCCAAAAAGCGACTCCATATAGAAATGTCAATACCAAAATGCGCTGAATCGCTGACTCAAAAAGGGCGATGATACCCAGTAGTACACAGGACAATGCAAAATGTTTTCTCTCAGAAAAAAGCAGCGCCCCCATCCAGCCCTGAAAAAAAACCGCAATATAAGCCGGTGGTGGACTGTGAGGACTGAGCATCATTTTGAAAATCGCCACCACTATTGTCGCCTGCAATATTGCCTTCCTGCTTTGAGTATGCCAGGCAATCATACTGATGCAACAAACTGCAGCTCCTCCTACAACCAAGCCTGAAACCGGAAGCTTAAGCCCATGAATCAATCCCCAAGCATTCCTTCAACAATCACCCCAAGGGCAATGAGCCGATAGTAAAGTTTTAAATCTTTACCCTGTAAAGGATCCGGTTTGTTCATCAATCGAGTACACTATTGAGTTGCGAAGATAATCTCTTAACTGGGTAAATGGCTAATATGAAGTAGCCTGAAAGTGTAGTAGTTGAGTAGATGAGGAGTTTGAGTGTAAGCCTAAGCAGCCGGTTGAACAGCCGTTTTATCTGTTAGAGGGTTAGGCGATTAATCTATAACAGTCGGTTTAAATCTATTAACCTGGTGTTTGTATATAGAAAGGGCAAATATTTTTTTGCCCCTGCATTGTAACATTGATCTTGCTATGTGAATATCTTTGGGCTGGTATTCATCACTCATCATTCATAACTTAAAACTCCCACCCGGCTGCTCATCTTAACTCTTATAACTTATATCTTATCTCTGCTTCAGCCAAGCGGATTCGTAGTAAAATAAAACCCAAGCTCTCTCTTGAGATGTTCCGGTAAATCAGGTAATTCTGATCTTGGAATCAGCAAAGTAGAAATGTTGTGCAGGTCAATATAGATATGATGCTCCACAGCAGTTTTATGAAGGTAGCTGTAGCCTGATGATCCACCTGTGCCCACTTTCATACCCAGCATTCGGAGCACCATTTGCGCATGGCGGTACCTCCAGACGGTCAAAAATTCATCTACATCCATCAGCTTTTGAAGTAAGTTGAATGGCATGTGGAGGATTGGCTCATCTCTGTATAAATTCAGTAATAATGCTGCAATGGTGGCCTTATAAGACAATCTCAATCTTCCTTCAGCTACCAATTCTTCATGCTTTTCTTCGTCAAATACATTTTGAAAATATGTTTGAGTATTGCCTATTAGCTGAATACGCATCTCCTTTTCATGATCACTTAAAAATGAACTAGCTCTTATGGCTTCCTGCTCTTTTTCAGTCATTTTCTGAACAGCAGCTTTGTATTGCTCCAGAAAATTGAATCCTTTCAATTCCAGGAAAGGTGTCCTTTCAAGCCAGGATTCCACAGCCCGCAATAGGTTTGCTCCCGCTTCGATAGCTTGCAAGTCAGCTCTTTCTTCATCATTGAATACCGTTGAATAAGGCGAATTATTATAGGTAATTCTGTTGTCAGGTGGTAAACCCAACAAAGCTTCCATTTGCCTGAACTGAAAACTCTGAAATCCGGATGCAGGGAAAAGGTAGTTTCTAAAATCGAGAAAGTCCAGTGGAGTCATAGATTCCATAACTCTGATTTGCTCTATCAGGAGTTTTTGAATATCAAAATCACTCTGCTCAGGCGTCCAACAGCAATACCAATATTTCGCTCATCAACATTATCGCTCAAAAACATGCCTATGACAGATTTAAGTTCATGAATTATTTGCTTAAACCACAATTCATATACCTGATGCACTATGATGAACAGCATTTCATCATGGGCAGGACTTGCCAGCTCTTCACTTCTTCTTTTTTGGGCTCCCAGCAACTGCTCCAGTCGCAAATAGTCAGCATATTTTACAGCTGTAAATTTTTTTTGTTCCTTGTCCTGATCTATCATGAGTACTACTTGAAGAAGTGAATTGATTATTTAAAGTACGGTAAAAGTAGATAAAAAATGATACACCCATAGGAATGAACATTTGTTTGCCGGATGATTCTTTTCAGCCTTCGGACTCAGACATAATCTGGTCTATAAAAGTGACAATCCTGTTGACGCGGGTTTCATCATGAACTGCCTGTGCTATCCAATCGAGCTTCTCACGTTTTCTCGCATCGGACCATTTTTCATAAGCTTCAAATGCACCAGCGTCTTTTATACATTCCAGTATTTCTGCAGGGGTAACGAAAGCTGTTTTCTCTTTAAAAATAATAACATAGACGCTGTCCCCGACTTGTTTATTAATAGCTTTACGAATGGCAGCCTTCACAGGTAAAAACAACTTCCCATTGCCCATTGGCATCAGATGATAATGATCAAACTCAAATCCATCGATGCTACCTCTCACTTTCACCCATCCAAAATGAGCATGAGGATCAGGGGGAATCTCCGGAATTTCAGCGTATGTCCAGCCTCCCTTACCAGGAAATTTTTTAAGTAAGTATTCCTGATTTACTAAAGCAGTTTCCATTTGTACTTAGTTATTTCCTTGAGTGAAATTTATAATCTCTTTTTATCAAGAGCTAAGTTTCTAGCTTTCTATCTCTGGCCTTCTTCCAATATTCTCTTTTTTTCTCTATCGTAGGTTTTCTTATCAATGAATTTATTGTCATATCTGAACTGTAAGTCCCGTAATCGATCCTCCTGTGTAGGCTCACCTGTTTCTGTTGTCTTTTCAAATAGTATTTGTGGTTCTTCAATTTTTTTACCCGCTGTATTCAGATCAAATATCTGTACTTCATTATATTCTTTCAACCAAAATAATGGCACTAAAAATATTCCAAAATAAAGGGCTTTGGGTTCAAGTTTTTGATTTCTGCTAAACTCATCTGTGTAGGGCTCAAATCCTTCCTTGATAAGCTTTACTTCTTGCCTGGTCCCTGATATTTTCTTATCAGAATAAGTGTAGGGAGTATTACCTACAAACTCGCCGTTGATATATAATTTTGCATTACTTGGAATGGACTCTATTCTGGTAGTGCTCATGCAGGCACTGAAAAAGATTATTATCGCTAACGCAGAGAAAATTAAATTCAAATTCTTTCTATAATTCATCATAATTCTGATTGTTCTATATGTGTGTAAAGGGTCTCAACTTTCAGGTCACTTTATTAAAGTCTGCAAAATTACGATTTCACATACTAAGTGACTGACATTAAAAAAAATTAACGAATAGATGAATAAAGTGATTCATCCATTCTGGTTACATTTAAGTTCACAATCCGGCGGGGAATGAAGCATTTATTTTGGATATTATGGTCGATTGAACTGGCATTTATGTGCTGGTGGCTATGGGATGACCTAAAGCTTAAATATATACAGCTCAACCCTTTTATAATAGTGGGTTTTATATGGCTGGCTATCAGTTTATTAATGCGACTGATGGCAGACAATAAGATCATTAGCAATGTGCTGGTAATTATTCCAGCCATTCCACTGGGGATCATGGGAATTTTTCTGATAATCGTCTTTTTAGTACAAACTTTCGCAGGACCTATTCGCTGGAATTAATTAGATATTCCTTTTTTATTCTATGTATGTTTTCTCTGATACAAACATTGATTTCCCCGGGTGAAATGCTTTAAAAGCTTCTTTTAAATGAAAAAAGCATATATATGTCTTTTTGGATAAGACAACATTCAAATTCCACTATATTTGCGCCTTAAATTCAAAAGTGAATACAAAAACACTTTTATCATTCATTGAAAAGTTCCGATACATTGGCTGATTTTCCTATCGTGACATTTCACAATCAATACACATGCAAAAAACTATTGATGAACTAAAATCGATAGCTTCTCAGGTGAGAAGGGATATCGTACGCCAGACTTCATTTGCAGAAAGTGGACACCCGGGCGGTTCACTGGGATGTGCTGATTTTTTTACGGCACTTTATTTCCGCATCATGAAACATGATCCTTCTTTCAATATGGAGGCACAAAATGAAGATGTATTTTTCCTTTCAAATGGCCATATTTCACCTGTATGGTATAGTGTCCTGGCAAGAAGTGGATATTTTCCGGTCGAAGAATTAACGACATTCCGTCAGATTAACTCCAGACTTCAGGGACATCCGGCTACGCACGAAGGTCTTCCCGGTATTCGGGTAGCATCCGGTTCACTGGGACAAGGTCTTTCTGTGGCTATGGGTGTAGCTTTGGCGAAAAAAATGAATAATGATCCTCACACTGTTTATGCCCTAACAGGTGATGGTGAATTACAGGAAGGCCAAATTTGGGAAGCATTGATGTTTGCACCACATAACAAAATTGATAATATCATCGTGACCGTGGATTGGAATGGACAGCAAATTGATGGTTCTAATGAAAAAGTCCTTTCTCTGGGTGATCTGGAAGGCAAATGGCGCACCTTTGGTTGGGAAGTGATGCATGCAGATGGAAACAACATGGAAATTCTGGTGCAAACGCTCGAAAGGGCAAAGACCAGACTGGGACTTGGAAAACCAATCGTCATTTTGATGAAAACAGATATGGGTCATGGGGTTGATTTCATGATGGGAAGTCATAAGTGGCATGGTGTAGCTCCCAATCCTGAGCAGCTCCTTACAGCTCTCGCTCAATTAGAAGAAACTATGGGAGACTATTCCTACAATCCTAACTATCAAACGAACACACACTCATGAAGCTTGAAAATATAGTATCCACCGGCAAAAAAGCCACAAGAGATGGATTTGGAGCAGGCTTGCTGGAAGCAGGCAAGCAAAATGATCAGGTAGTTGCCCTTTGTGCAGATTTAATCGGTTCACTTAAAATGGATGATTTCATCAAAGCTTTTCCCGAAAGATTTATACAAGTTGGCATCGCTGAAGCTAATATGATGGGACTCGCAGCAGGTCTTGCTACAGCTGGAAAAATTCCTTACACAGGGACATTTGCCAATTTCTCAACGGGAAGAGTATATGATCAAATCAGACAGTCCATTGCGTATTCAGGAAAAAATGTAAAAATTTGTGCATCCCATGCGGGCCTGACACTAGGTGAAGATGGCGCCACTCACCAAATCCTGGAAGATGTCGGGATGATGCGTATGTTGCCGGAAATGACAGTAGTAGTTCCTTGTGATTATAATCAGACAAAGGCTGCAACCATTGCAATTGCAAATTATGAGGGTCCTGTGTACCTGAGATTTGGAAGACCATCCTGGCCAAATTTCACGGCGGAGGATCAGAATTTTGAAATAGGTAAAGCTCAATTATTAGCATCAGGAACAGATGTAAGTATCTTTGCATATGGCCATATGGTTTGGAATGCCGTAGAAGCAGCAAGATCACTGGCCGAGCAGGGCATTTCCTGTGAAGTGGTTAATATTCATACAATTAAGCCATTGGACGTAGAATTTATTATCAAAAGTGTTTCTAAGACAGGCTGTGCTGTAGTCGCTGAAGAACATCAGAAAAATGGTGGACTTGGTGATGCAATTGCACAAGTTTTGGCCACTAACCAACCGGCACCACTAGAAATTGTAGCTGTAAATGATTCTTTCGGTGAAAGTGGTAAACCCGAACAATTATTGGAAAAATATGGCCTCAGCCCTTCCGACATTGTCAACGCAACTCTAAAAGTTCTCAACAGAAAGAACTAATCCTTGTTTCAACCTTGAAATATAAACCTCAATGAAATTCGCAACGAAATTAATACATGCCGGAATCGAACCGGATCCTGCTACCGGAGCCATCATGACTCCTATATATCAGACTTCTACTTATGTGCAGGATGCACCGGGGGTGCATAAAGGCTATGAATATGCCCGCACTCAGAATCCTACCCGAACAGTACTGGAAAAAAACCTGGCTGCCCTGGAAAATGGCACAGATGGAATTTGCTTTGCAAGTGGTCTTGCAGCTACAGACGCCATTTTGAAAATGCTGAAGCCAGGTGATGAGGTAATAGCAAGCAATGATCTATATGGTGGGTCGTACAGGTTAATGGTTCGCATTTTTCAGAAATTCGGTATCAAACCGCATTTTGTGGATATGACAAATCTTGATGCGATCCAGTCCACGATCAATGAAAATACAAGATTAATCTGGATCGAAACTCCTACTAATCCGCTTCTGAGAATTGTGGACATCAGCAAAGTTTGTGCCCTGGCTGATCAGAAAGGAATCATGACTTGTGTGGACAATACATTCGCTTCTCCATACCTGCAAAAGCCCTTAGATCTTGGTGCCGACCTGGTCATCCATAGTGCTACTAAGTATCTTGGCGGTCACTCTGATACTATCCTGGGTGCAGTTGTAGCTTCTACTCAGGAATTAGCAGATGAACTTCATTTTATTCAAAATGCTTCAGGTGCAGTTCCAGGACCAATGGATTGTTTTTTGGTATTGAGAGGAATCAAGACGCTACATGTTCGGGTGCGTCAGGCATGTAAGAATGCTAAGGATATTGCTAATTATTTGAAAGCTCATCCCAAAATTAAAAAAGTACATTATCCTGGTTTCGAAGATCATCCCGGGCATGCTATTGCAGCCAAACAAATGAAGAAATTCGGTGCTATGGTTTCATTTGAATTAAAGGATATAGAGTCGCTTATTGGACATCCTGCAAGTATGACCCATGGATCTATACCCAGAGAAGAGCGTATCAAAAATGGCCTTTCTGACTCATTGATCCGACTTAGCGTAGGAATTGAGGACATTGAGGATCTTATCGGTGACCTTGAAACTGCGTTGGCGAAAGTGTAGATGAGTTTAGAAGTTTAGAAGATTAGATCTTTTAGAAGATTCAATGTGGGTCCTCGTGTTAAAGTGATGTCTTTTTGCGCCTACGGCTTAAAAGGTGATGGAGTGATTCGCTGCGCTCACCCGCCACAGGTGTTTTTTCATGGGACAAGCCATGAAAAAGTGATGTCTTTATCAAACCACACCAATAACTCATAACCCATTGCCCGCACTTCGATTAAACCCTTAACCAATTAACCGATCCCCGGCTATTCAACTGGCTGTTTAACTAATAATTCATCATTCATAATCCATAACGGCTGTTCATCTTATCTCTTATCTCTTATATCCTATATCTACAGGCTACGATTCTCCGGCAATTGGAATTGAAAAAAGAAAGGTACTTCCTTCTCCCAATTTACTTTCAGCCCAAATTTTACCGTTGTGAAGTTTGATGAAATCTCTGCAAATGATTAGTCCGAGTCCGGTGCTTTCTACAACATTGTCGTAGCTTTTATTTTGGGCTACATTCCAGCTGAATAAAGTAGAAAGTTGCGCATCATTCATCCCCGGACCTG
Source organism: Saprospiraceae bacterium (assembly GCA_016706365.1). Lineage (GTDB taxonomy): Bacteria > Bacteroidota > Bacteroidia > Chitinophagales > Saprospiraceae > SLDF01. Next base: position 202,401 of record JADJJU010000005.1, on the reverse strand, counting down.
TATCTTTCACATACACCTTCCATTCAAAAGCATCTGAAATGACATCGACTATGATACTTCCGTTTTCCGTGAATTTATTGGCATTATTGATAAGATTTCGAAGTACCATCCTAATCAGGTCTTCATCAGCATGCATGATTAGCTCTGGGTTGACTTCATTAATCAGCCTGTTATTCTTGCTCTGAAATCTGGTTTCCAGGCGATCTGAAATACCTGAAACCAATTTGTTAAGATTAAAAGTTGTCCTGATAACCTGAAAACCTTCCAGTTGCTTCTTAGACCATCGAACCAAATTGTCAAGAAGATCGATTGAAAAACCGATTGATTTATTGACTTGTGCTGTTATCTGTCTGGTAGTAGCCTCATCCATTTTACCTCCTTCAAATAAATCCACAATAGTTTTTAGCGATGACAACGGACTTCTGAGATCATGAGAAATAACAGAGAGTATCTTATCCTTAGTCTGGTTACTTTCACTGAGCTCAGAAAGCAATTTGTCCTTTGATTCAAGAAGAGAATTTATTTCACGATTTTGCTCTTCAATCCGCATCAACCTTTCATTTTGCAGATGAAGTTGTTGTCTCAATTCAATCTGAAGAACTACTTGCCTTCCCAAAATCTTTAGATACAATTTCTGCTCATCAGTAAGAATTCTTGGTTTAGAATCTATCACGCAAAGTGATCCCAGATTGAATCCATTCTGAGCTGTCAGGGGAATGCCCGCATAAAAACGAATGTTGGGATCATTAGTGACAAGTGGGTTATCATGGAATCGATTATCCTTATGGGTGTCCGGAATTTCCATAATATCCTTTTGAAGGATCGTATGTCCACAAAAAGATACTTCCCGCGATGTCTCACTGACATCCAATCCCAGTCTGGCTTTAAACCACTGTCTGTCGTGGTCCACTAATGTAACAAGTGCTATAGGTGTTCCGCAAATTGCTGAAGCCAGCTGGACAAGTTGATCAAATTCACTCTCCGGGGCTGTATCAAGAATATCAAGGCTTCTAAGATACTCTAATCTCTTTGCCTCATCGGCAGGAAATGCAGGTGCAATCATGGGCAAAAACAATTTGTACGTTCAATACTGCAAAGATAATTTTAATATGTGGGACCTGTAAGTTTGTAATTAAATTATGACAATATATGAAGTCAAATATTTCATTTCAAGGACTGTTCAAATCAATTTAACTACCCTTCAAGTCATTATAATCAGGGATAAATAAATGAAGTATGCTTTTGACCCTCAATTCATTTATTTTTGAAGTGAAAATCTATCGGGAATGAAACAAAGGGCAAGTAAAATTTTCAAAAAGAGTGTAAGATTGTTGGCCTGGATAATCGGCGGATTGCTCTTGTTTATATCAATTTATTGTCTGGCTGCAATCAGCCTTTCCAGAATTCCTGTCAATAAAAATCCTGAAGCAGGAAAGGAAATGGATATCTATATTTTATCCAATGGCGTGCATGTGGATATTGTGGTCCCGGTCAAATCTGATTTAATTGACTGGAGTCAACATATGGAATACGACCATACCCGGGCTGTTGATACCCTGGCAGATTGGATAGCTTTCGGATGGGGAGATAAAGGGTTCTATTTGGATACACCAACCTGGGCAGAATTGAAATTCAGTGTGGCTTTTAAAGCTGCATTCGCATTGGGTTCTTCAGCAATACACAGCACATTTTATAGAGAATTGGAGGAAAATGAAACTTGTAAAAAACTGACTATCAGCAAACAACAATATGCAGGTCTTATTCAATATATCAAAGAAAGCCTGGAATGGACACCCGACAACCATGTAAAATTAATTGAAACGGACGCAAGATACTCAGACCATGATGCTTTCTATGAAGCACATCGAACCTATCATTTGTTTCATACCTGCAATACCTGGGCTAATAATGCTTTAAAGGCAGCCGGGCTTAAGGCAAGCTTTTGGACACCTTATGACAAAGGAATTTTTTATCATTACAGGGATAATAACTGAAATAATCTGTCTGGCAATTTAAACTGTTATCCTAAAAAGCAAGCAAAATCTTATCCGGCGTAATCGGTAAATCCCTCATTCTCTTTCCTGTAGCATTGTATATGGCATTTGCAATAGCAGCAGCGCACCCGATGATACCCACTTCTCCCAAGCCCTTAGAACCGCTGGGATTGATATTGGGGTCAGGCTTGTTGATGAATGCCACTTCAATCATGGGAACATCTGCATTAACAGAAAAATGATATCCCGCCAAGTCATCTGCAATTAATCCGCCCACATTTTTATCCACTTCAAGTGCCTCCATCAGCGTCATTCCGATTCCGCCAACAGCAGCTCCGGAAATCTGATTGGCAGCAGGTTTTTCACTTACTATCTTACCACCATCCGCCACACAGACCATTCTTTCAATCTTCACTTTTCCGGTCCTGCTATTAACTCTGAGTTTGCAAAAGTGAGCAGCCGAAGAATTAAATGAGTATATCTTGCGCTCCTCGCCAGGTCCTGAACTACCCTCCGCTTCCATTGAATTAAGCTCTGCATTGCTGAGTATATCAGAATAAGAAACAAATTGATTATTGGTAGATTGAAATGAAATGCCATTTTCTGAAAGTAAAACATCAGTTGCCTTGGCTTCCTTGAAAAAAGTATTGGACTTTGAAGCTAATCCTGCGAGTTGTAGTTTCAACGCATCAATAGCCGCTACAACTGCTCCACCAACTGATGACAATCCATTACTGCCTCCCTGACTTGGAGCAGGAGGAAGATTGGAATTGCCGAGTTCAACTTTTATTTTGCTTTTTGGAATTCCCGTTACTTCATGTGCTATGTTTTGAACAGCTGTTCCTGTTCCCGTCCCAATGTCAGTCATTGCAGTTTGTACTGTAATGCTGCCATCTTTTTGCAAGATAACAGCCGCACTTGCATTACCCCGCCCTGCATTCCACATACCCACGGCCATGCCATATCCAGTGTACCAATCTCCTTCCCTGCTTTGACCCGGCTGAGATTTTCGCTGCTTCCAGTCAATCATAGCTGCGCCTTTTTCTATACATTCATTCACATAATTGGTCGACCATGGAAGACCGGTTTCCGGGCTCTTTTCCAATGAAAGATTTTTCAATCTTATTTCTACAGGATCCATATTGAGCTGATAGCAGAGTTCATCTATGGCACTTTCCACTGCAAAATCACCCGTACAATCTCCCGGTCCACGCATCCAGGTAGGAGTACTCAGATTCAGCGGAACAGTTGCAGATTCAGTTTTCAGATTGGCCAATGCATAAATCAACCTGGTCACACGTGTGATTCCTTCTCCGAAGTTTTCATATACTGATGTGCTGTGTTTTGCCTGATGCAGAATTCCCAAAAAAATTCCATCCTTATCTGCTCCCAGTTTCAACCTCTGCCAGGACTCCGGGCGATATCCAACGCCGGAAAACATCTGCTGTCTCGTTAACACAACTTTTAATGGTCTGTTTACTTTTTTCGCTCCCATTATGGCTGCCAGTGTATGAGGCCAGACCCGTAATCCCGATCCAAATCCCCCTCCAATAAATTCACTGATGACTTCGATATTTTCAGGGGGAATATTATACACCTTACCAATCGTCCGCTGTACACTATTGACTCCCTGATTCTTATCGTATAGTTTAAGTTGATCCTCAGCCATCCACTGTGCAATCGTTGCATGCATTTCCATCGGATTATGCACCTCAGCTTTAATTGTATATTCTTGTTCGACCACATGAGGAGCATTACTCCATGCATCCATCGATCCCCGCTCTTTTCCTGTTACGCTTAATGGAAATTTTATCTGCTCCATTTCAAAATCAACCGCAAAGCTTTCAGTTATATATTCTGCTTCCAGAAGCGAAGCTGCATAGGTAGCATCTTCCAGTGTCTCAGCAATTACCAGGGCAATTGGCTGACCTTTGAAATAGATTTTATCTGTATGAAAAACCGGGAGCCCGATTCTTGATTCTGCTATCTTCGCATCATCAGCAAGGCCTGGAATTGTCGGTTTGTTCAAATGCGTAATGATATCTATAACACCGCCCACTTGCCTTGCAAGGTCCAGCTGAAAACTTTCAATTTTCCCTGCTGGAATAGTACTGCCCACCAGCACACCATAGCAAAGATTTTCAACATCGTATTCCGCTGAATACTTTCCACGACCGGTGACTTTAGCAATTCCGTCCACACGAGCATCTGCCACATTGAAAAACTCCGACTTATCATCAAAAAATCCCATAATTCTTTCATTTAAAAATTAATACAAAGCCAAATTTGGGCGTGCCCTCTGGTCATTTTCCTCCACTTTGCTCCGGAAATTAACAAGGGGTCGTGCTTTCCGTTGCAAGTCCTCACCACACTGCGTTGATGGTTCCGGTCTTTCCACTGCAATCACTCACGCAAACAGCCACTTTCCCTATTTTTCAGTTTCCTTCACCCAACAACATCACGACCCACTCTCCACCCTCAATCTCTTCAATCTTATCAGTCCTATCAATCTTCTCACACCCACATTACAAAACACTGAAAATCCAACCACTTTGGCTTCACAAAAGCTAAAGGCCAAAAGCTGACAGCGGCTGCTTTGGCTGTCCTCCCAGAAGGCTGAAGCTATTCAATTCACACACTCTTCCAACGCTGTCACAATCGCTCCTCTCAGCATCGAAACTTTATATCCATTGCTAGACAAAGGCTTTATTCCTTTCACTGCTATTTCAGCTGCTTCTTCAAAATTAGCCAGTGTTGCTTCTTTGCCTTTTAAAAAATCCTCAGCTTCATACCAGCGCCAGGGTTTATGCGCCACACCGCCGGAAGCAAGTCTTGCTGCTCTGATTTTTCCTCCCGATAATTCCAGGGCTGCTGCTACTGAAACCAATGCAAATGCATAAGAATCTCTGTCCCGGATTTTGAGGTATGCACAGTTTTTAGCAAATGCATTTTGAGGAATTTCTATCGATTGAATCAATGCTCCATCTGGCAGATTATTATCCAAATGAGGAGTATCTCCCGGCAATCTGTGAAAGTCTTTGAAAAGGATGCTCTTCTTCTTTTGATCTTTATCTATAATCTCCACACTTGCATCCAATGCCGCCAAAGCCACACACATATCAGATGGATGCACAGCAACACATTGATCACTATATCCTATGATGGCGCTCATTCGGTTGTCACCCTTAATTGCGCTGCAGCCGCTTCCCGGATTTCGTTTATTGCAGGGCGCAGTTACATCATAAAAGTAAGGACAACGAGTCCGTTGCAAGATATTGCCTCCGGTAGAAGCCATATTTCTGATTTGCGGAGAAGCTCCGGTCAGAATTGCTTTTGCTATTAGTGGGAAATCATCTAATATGTTTTTATCAACAGTCAGTGCACTATTGCGTACCATAGCACCTATGCGAATGCCATTTTTATCAGATTCGATTTTGTTTGAAAGTGCCGTTGTGACATCCACCAATGATTCCGGCTGGGCAATATGTTTTTTCATCAGATCGAGGAGATTTGTTCCTCCTGCTATATACTGAGCAGCTTCCCTTTTTCCGGACAATGCTTTAGTAACACTTTCGGCCTTGTTAAATGTAAATGGTCTCATTTCGCTACTTTTTGAATGGATTCAACAATGCCGTTGTAAGCTCCGCAACGGCAGAGATTGCCGCTCATGAATTCTTTAATTTCTGCAACAGAACCAGTATGCCCTTCTTTCACACAAGATACTGCTGACATGATCTGTCCGGGTGTACAATATCCGCATTGAAAGCCATCACATTCCAGAAAAGCTTCCTGCATAGGATGCAATTTATCTCCTTCTGAAAGTCCTTCAATGGTAGTAATTTCTTTCCCCGGAATCATGGCTGCCAGCGTCAAACAGCTCAATGCTCTTTCGCCGTCGATATGCACTGTGCATGCACCGCATTGTCCGTGATCACATCCTTTCTTGGTGCCTGTGAGCTGCAGATCTTCTCTTAGCAAATCAAGCAAAGTTGTTCGGGTATCTGCTTTGATGGAGTACTCTTTTTTATTGATAGAGACCATTAATGGAATGACATCTTTCGACGGGACAATAAATCTCTTCACCTCTTCATATATAGACCTTACACCTTTGGGAATAAAGGCCAGAGCGGCTGTGAAGGAAGTTGTTTTAAGGAAAAAACGTCTGGAAAATGATTGATTTAAACTCATATTCTGATACTCTGATGGATAAAAACTATTTAACCTGGCAATTCAAATCTATATTTTATAAATCACCCTTGACCTGATTTCATTATCTTCAATCAATGAAGTTGATAAAGATATAACAATTCAATTAACTCGTTGAAAGCGGCTTCATCTAACATACGACATTCATATTTGAAACAAATACAATAATTCGAACAGAGACGCAAAATAAAATTCTTGACTGCCAGGTCATCTGCTTCCCTTTATTTTCTTCCGCTTCAACTCTCCTTTTCGGAGATTCCTTATTCCCTGATGGTCGTACTCAAAGCTTTGGGGATCGATCCAATATTTCATGAATTTTTAATTCATCTACGAAATTTCCGCCTCCTTCAACGAAACGAATGCTTTTTGGCTGTTTCAAATCTGAAACAACTGAAAGCTCATATATAACACTTTTGCAAATGCTGATATACAATGCTTTATACAAAAAGAAAATCAAGTCATTCTTCACAAAATCACTAAAATACTGGCTGTTCAATCTGAAATCTGAAGTCTGGAAATCTGAAATTCAGGCCCCCCGTCTTATCCAGCATCGAATGGCAACGTTTGGTGGGGCTGAAAACTGAAATCTTTCGCTTTCAGTTGAAATAAATCAAGTTGATCACACTTTATAAAATACGATTACTAACACCCTTCCTGCTGCTTCCCTGCATTTTCTTCCGCTTCAACTATCAATTGGGCAGTTTCCATATTTCAGCTAATTTTAATAGCTTACGAGATAATAACTTTGATTCACAATCAGGGTGGTTTCTACCTCCATTTAAATTTTACTGCGATGAAGATTTGGACATTAATTCTATTGTTTTTTTTGATTCAGCAAAATCTGGTATCTCAGGTAACACTTCAATCACTGGATGATGCATACAGATTGCTGGAGGCTCAGCATTCTAAAGTCAAACTAGCTGCCGCTCAATCTGAAGAATTGATCAATGAGATCGGCATTCAAAGAGCCGGAATGTGGCCCACTGTAAAACTCAATAGTAATGCTGACTACAATCTCAATCTTCCTGTTCAGTTGATTCCTGCTGAAATTTTCGGAGGTCCTGCCGGTACTTTCCGGAAAGTTCAGTTTGGCCAGCCATGGGTTCTGGGTGCTGGAATCGATATACAATGGCCTATAGTTCAAATCGAAAAATGGAGAGATATTCAGTCAGCACGAATTGCTGCTACGCAAGGCCCATTAAGAGAAAAGCTTGAACTGGAGCAATTGAAAAGTACGGTACTGCAGCGATATTATCAAGCTTTGTTTTGGGAGGCCTATTATCCTTATCTGACAGAGTTGCGCTCTCAGGCAGATTCACTATATCGGGTGGCTGAGGATAAAAAATCACAATCTATTATTTCTGCCTTTGATCTGAACAGAGTAGAAGCACTCCGACAGCAAATTTACCAGCAAATTGTAGATGCTACCCACCAAAAGGAAATGGCTTATTTACAATTGAAAGCAAGCCTTCAGATTCCGGAAAATCAGGAAATCATTTTAAGTGATAGTCTCAGTCAGATGCTTTTAACCATTCCTCCTTCTGTAGATGCTTCACAAAGACCAGGAGTACAATTAGCTTTAGCCCAGAAGGATTGGTCCATTGCAAAAGTGGATGCACGAAGAGCCAGCCTTTATCCCACCCTATCCGCTGTGGGCAGGTACCAGTTTCAATGGCAAAGTGGCGATCTTTTTGATGGAGATCAATACATTGGATTTGATTATGGAACAGTGGGGCTTAGTTTGCAGTGGCAGATATTTTCAGGCGGACTGAAGCAGCGTCAGATAGAGAAAGCAAGCATTCAATTAAAGCAATCTCAATATCAGTATGATCATACGCTTAGTGAGGCTAACAATCAAATTGCTCAATGGACCTCAGCATTCAATGAAGCTCAGGCCAATTATGAAATAACAGCCCGAAGGTTCCAACTAACTCAAAGCAATCTTGAACTTGCAGTACTAAGACTCAATGAAGGTTACAGCCCCCTTGATGAATATTTTCAGGTCTATCAGGACTATAGCTCTGCCGCTCAGGCATTTTTTCAAAACCGACTAAACTTGCATTTGTATCATGCATTACTTCAATTGTAAACAACTCATCCCGGCTATTTTAATGCCAATTCTCTTATTCAGTTGCGGAAAAAAAGAGGAAACTGTTTTGCCTCAGCGCACTGAAATTGCAGAAGCCGTTTATGCCTCAGGCATGCTTATACCTGAGCAGGAATACAAAATTTTTGCCAACACAGATGGCATTCTGGTGCAATCGCTCGTCATCGAGAATGATTCCTTCCGCAAAGGTCAGGCATTGTTTAGAATCGAAACAAATACACGTAAAGTGCAGGAAGGATTGCTTGAAAATATCTATGAAACAACCCGTCTGAAAGCCGGAGCGAGTTCACCTGCATTGCAGGAGTTGGATATCAGAATAAGAACCGCTGCCTCAAAAAAAGCCAACGACAGCCTTCAATTTTCACGCCTCGATGCACTACTGGCAAAAGATGCGGTGGCTAAATCTGAATGGGAAAGGTCGAAACTTCAATGGGATGCCTCCAAAAATGAATGGATGGGACTTCAAACTCAGAAGCAAAATATCCTCCTTCAAACTAAAATGGAATCTCAGCAGGCAGAAAATCAATATCGCACATTACAGGCACAGAATAGTGATGGACAAGTGAAAGGAGCGATGGACGGAGTCATTTTTGAAATCTACAAGAAAAACGGTGAACGGGTGAATGTAAACGAACCGATTGCATTGGGTGGATTAAAAGACAACTGGATTGCACGCCTGACTATTGATGAGAGAGATTTCAGCAGAGTAACTGAAGGCCAATCTGTATTCATTCAATTGGATGCATTTCCGGGCAAAACATTCAAAGGTAAAATTTCCCGGGTCTTGCCAAAACTGAACAGAGCTGAGCAATCATTTTATGCTGAAGCAGTGTTCGACGAGCCACTCCAAAAAGGAATCTACGGTCTGAATCTGGAAGCCAATATTCTAATCGACTCAAAATCTTCTGTTCTCACTATTCCTCGTCAGGCATTACAAAATGGGGATAGCCTGAACATAAGACGTAAGGGTACTGATACTACTATCCACGTTGTGACAGGAATCAGAAATGTAGACCGCGTTGAAATCGTAGAAGGCTTGCTGGAAGATGATGAAATCATATTAAAATAAATCCATATGCGACTATTCAAAAAATCAGTCAACCTGGACATTGCTTTGACTCATTTGTTGTCCAAAAAGAAGCAGACTTTTGTCGCAATGATGGGTGTGACCTTTGGCATCTCCATGTTCATTACGATGATTAGCTTCATGACCGGGGTCAATGAGTTCATGATGGAGCTGACACTTGATGGCTCGCCACATGTTAAGATTTATCATCCGATAGAGAATAAGACTGTGGCGATGGATTCATTTGCTGGAAGTGCAGAGATGACTGTATTGCATCATCCCAAGCCTAAAAATGAACTTCCCAAGCTAAAGGATGGCCATATAATTCTGGAAGAAATAAGTTCATTACCGGAAGTATCCGGAGCGCTCTCGCAGGTTTCCTCTCAGGTATTTTACAACAATGGACCGGTAAAGTTTCCGGGGATGGTAGTTGGTACTGATATTCTAAAAGAGAATGAACTGTACAATCTGACCGAGAAAATGATCGAAGGAAATATTACGGATCTTTTGACGTATCAGGATGGAATCCTGATGGGTTTGGGACTGTCAAAAAAGTTAGGGGCTTCAGTAGGTGACAGAGTTTCGCTTACCACTCCGGAAGGGCAGACATTTTTTTTCAGAGTGATGGGAATTTTCGCATTCGGAATGGGAGCGATTGATGATTCCCGAAGCTATGCCTCTATTTCAACAGTTCAAAAGCTATTGCAGGTTGATCCATCCTATATCACGGATATTCACATCAAGATGAAAGATTATAATGAAGCAAAAAGTCTGGGAGTCAGGCTGGAGCAATCCTATGGTTATAAAGCAGAAGACTGGGAGACAGCAAACGAAGCCGTCCTTGTGGGAGAAATCATCAGAAATACGATGACCTATGTAGTGTCTATTACTATGTTGATCGTGGCAGGTTTTGGGATTTACAATATCATGAATATGAATATCATCAACAAGATGAGGGACATTGCCATTTTGAAAGCAACCGGATTTGAAGGCTCAGATGTGAGTAAAATCTTCCTTTATCAATCCATGATCATTGGATGTCTTGGCGGAATACTTGGCTTACTACTGGGATTTATTTTTAGTTCAGGAATAAATCAGGTACCATTCCCGCAGAATGATTTTATCAATATTGACACTTTTCCGGTGAATTTCAAACCCTTTCATTATACACTTGGAATTGTTTTCGGGGTTGTTACAACACTGTTTGCGGGTTGGTTTCCATCCAGAAAAGCTGCGAAGGTCGATCCTGTAGAAATCATTAGAGGGTAATAAATAAAATTTTTAAGCTGAACCTCAATAATTTAGATTCAAAATCATGTCAACTTTAGCACTTAAAGCCGATCATATCTCCAAATCTTTTTATGATCCTGTTACTTTTGAAGTACTCAGGGATGTTTCATTTGAAATTGAAAAGTCAAAATTCTATAGTATTATCGGCAAGTCCGGTTGCGGCAAATCCACATTGCTTTATGTCTTGTCAACTATGGATACTGATTATAAAGGTACGCTTGAATTAAATGGGAATGTGGTGACGGGTCAAAGTCAAAATGAACTTGCCAGATTCAGAAATGAGCACCTGGGTTTTGTTTTCCAATTTCACTTTTTGCTTCCCGAATTTTCTGTGCTTAAAAATATCATGCTGCCGGCATTGAAGCTGGGTAAATACTCCAAATCTGAAATTGAAGACAGAGCTTATGAGAAATTGAAACTTGTCGATATGACGGAACATGCATTAAAGCCTGCCTCCAAACTTTCCGGTGGCCAACAACAAAGAGTTGCTATCGCCAGATCATTGATAAATGATCCTTCAATCATAATGGGTGATGAACCTACGGGAAATCTTGATCAGAATAACAGCCGGATTATTGTTGATATTTTTATGAAACTGGCGCATGAAAGTGGTCAGACGATAATCACTGTGACACATGACCTGGATATTGCTGCTCAAAGTGATAATGTGATCGAAATGATGGATGGCAAAATTATCAGCATGACATGAGAGAAAAAGTTCTTGGAATTCCCGTCCCTGTGTATTGGAGAATGAAGCTAATTATCATTCTTAGTATTTCATTTACGGGAATTTTAGCAAGGAAAGTTGTTGGTTTCAGAATGCCACCCAATTGGGAGTTACCACTTACATTATTTTCTATTGTGGCAATCTATCTTTATTGGGAATTATTCATTCGAATCCATCAATTTCTAAACAAAAAATTACCTTTTGAGAAAAGCATTGCCATTCGGATCACAGTTCAGTTAATAATAGGTTCTTTGATTTTCCTGATAAGCAGACAGACAGCACTTTATTATTTCGGAGAAACATTTGGATTTCAATTTAATAAGCAGCATTATGTATTTCTGATTGTGGCTGACATTTTTGCTTCCTTTGCCATTAACCTTGGCTTTATCAGTTCATATTTTATCAAACGTTGGCAGGAAAATGCCCTGAAAGCTGAGAGGCTTCAAAGAGAACAGGCAACTTTGAAATATCAGCAGCTTAAGAATCAGGTAAATCCACACTTGTTATTCAACTCTCTTAGCTCTCTTGATAATTTGATCAGGACAGATCCGGCCCTGGCATCCCGATTCGTCAAACACATGTCAAAGGTGTATCGATATGTTCTACAGCATAAGGAAAATGAAGTTGTGAATCTCGAAACAGAACTGGAATTCATCAATGAATATAACGAGTTACAGAAAATTCGATTTGGAAATGCCCTGATGATTAATATAAATGTTAAAGAGGATTCACTTGAAAAAGGAATAGTGATGATCACACTACAGACTCTGATCGACAATGCTATAAAACACAACGAAGTACATTTGTCAAAGCCATTAAACATTCAAATCTTTGATAAAGGCGAATATCTTATCATTGAAAACAATAAACAATTGAAGCAAAGTATTCAAGACTCTAATCAGCAAGGGCTTGCACAATTGACCCAATTATATGAATACTTGAGCAAAGAGCCACTCATTATTGAAGACCAGTTAAATAGTTTCACAGTTAAAATTCCATTATTATGAAATTATTGGTCATAGAAGATGAACCCTTGATAGCTAGTGGATTGATGAATGATTTAAGAATTTTGAATCCTGATGCTGAAATTTCAGGCCCATTATCAAGCAATAGAGAAATCAGGGAATGGTTTGACAAAAATAATTTACCGGACCTGATCTTTTCTGATATTCAATTGTCAGATGGTATAAGCTTTGATGCGCTCGCTGAGATGGCACAAGCTTGCCCGATAATTTTTATCACAGCATTTGATGAATATGCATTGAAGGCTTTTAAAGTATTCAGTATTGACTATCTGTTAAAGCCTGTCAGCATTGAGGATCTCCAGCAGGCCATGGATAAATACTCTAAAGTTGTCTCCAAATATGAGAACTCGGAATACTGGGGCCAGGTAAAACAAATGTTGCAATCCCGGCAAAGTGGGAAGCTGTTCAAGGAGCGTTTCATGGTACATCAGGGTCTGAAAATGATTCTCATTCAGCTGCCGGAAGTTGTTGGATTTGTGAAGCAGGAAATCATATTTCTCATAGCCTCAAATGGCCAAAAATATAGTACTGACTACAGATCACTGGACGAACTGGATGACATATTGGATCCGGCTAAATTCTTTCGGACAAACAGACAATGCATTTTAAATTTGCCATTTATACACGGTTTCAAAACGCTGGAAAGTGGCAAATTAGAGGTGTTTGTAAAGGACGAACTTTTGCCCGCCGTTACAGTAAGCAAAGAAAAAGCATCCGAATTCCGAAAGTGGTTGTGAGAAAGGAAATTGAATTTGAAAGATCAAGATTCATGTTTTATAAAAGCTTTTAAAATGAAAATTAATTTAAGTTAGAATTTGTTTAATCCGCTGTATCTATTAAGTTCTCTGCCTTATATTGAGTCAAAATCATATCAGAAATGTCAATGAAATTATTGTTACAATTAGAGGAAATCGCACAATTTGCCCTGGGTATTTATTTATTCAGCGATACAGGAAATCCATGGTGGTATTTTCCGGCATTAATTTTACTCCCTGATCTTTCAATGATCGGTTACTTAATCAGTCCCGCAATAGGCGCTTTTACATATAATCTGGTACATCATAAAGCATTGGGGATTGCAGTGGCAGTTTTGGGCTTTATGAGCTTTACACCATGGATGTACCTGGCAGGGATTATCTTATTCAGCCATAGCGCCATGGATCGGATATTCGGATACGGATTAAAATACAAGGATGATTTCAAGCATACACATCTTAGGTGGATTGGGAAGAAGAGTTGAGATTGAGGGTGGTGTGTGGTGTTTGTTGGGTGTGAGAAGATTGATAAGATTGGGTGTGGGTGTGTGTGGGGTTTTGTGAGAGTTTGGGAAGATTGAGAGGATTGAGGTTGAAAAATTGGTCAAGATTGAAGGAATTCAAGGAATTAAAATGTAAACATATGTTTGACCAAATGCAATACAAAGAGTTTGTTGGTTTGATAAATTTTTCCAAAGAGGATGGAGTCTTTTAAGGAAAAGTTGAGGGAATTAATGACTTAGTAACCTTTGAAGCTAGCTCGGCTGATTTATTAAAATCCGCTTTTGAGGAGGCAGTAGATGACTATTTAGAAATCAGTTTTGAAACGGGAAAACATGTCCGTTAATCACCCGCGATTTGTTTAAAACATTTCGTGTTCCTTTGTGTAATTTGTGGATAATAAAATCAGGTGATATTTATTCTAATGGCTGTTCAACCAGTAAAATGTACCCAGCTCGTCTTTCCTTTGGGCTGTTTAATTTTCAACTTTCAATTTTCAATTAAACTACGGCTGTTTCAAATCTGAAACCACTGAAATCTGAACTCTGAAACCTGAAATCTTTAGGTCTTCCTGCTCGTCATATACACTCCCCAAATAATCAAGCTCATTCCAATCAAATGCCAAAAACTGAGCCTTTCTCCATCCAGAAATCCCAATAAAACTGCAACACAGGGAATGATATAACTTACTGTAGAGGCAAAAACTACACCTGCAGATTTGATCAATTGAAAGAAAAATAAAGTAGCTAAAAAGTACCTGCCACTGCCAGTATTGCAACATGGGTGAATGAATACCAGCCTTGAGGATGTGTAGTCAATGTATGAACAAAATTTCCGGAGAACAGGTAAACTATGGAAGGAATACCAATGATCATGAATGCAAAGGAACTGATCGTAAAGGTGTCCAGTTCCTTCAGAAAAGTGTTGATAGTATTCGTGCTGATTCCATAAAATGCAGTGGCAAGTAAAACCAGTAATGCATACCATGGATTTCCACTGATTTCTCCGGTACCAGAAAATATAGCCAGCAATGCTGCACCAATAAATCCAATAATAACTCCAATTAATTTGCTCCTTGAAAGCATCAGACTAAAGAATAGCGCTCCAATACTGAGCGTAAAAATGGGAGTGCTCGAACTAAGAATTCCCGTAAAACTGCTAGTTAGTTGGGTCTGAGCCAGGGGAAACAAAATTGCAGGAAACCCACTTCCACAAAAACCCACAACAATCAGATATTTGATATGCTTTTTCCGGATCTTTTTCCAATTCATTATGAGCATAGGAAGGAAGCAAATGAAAGCAATACTGACTCTCATTGCTGCTATCTGCGTTGGCTCAAAAGCCAGCAAAGCTTTCTTGATTACATAATAACTACTACCCCAGGTAGCTCCAATTGCAATTAATGCCAGCCAGGCAGCAATCGTACTCAAACTCCTTTCTTGTGGAACCTGTGGTTTCATGGGTGCAAATGTAGAAAATAGTATTTCAGAATCGGAATTTCAATTTCGACCTGGCATTGTAGCCAGTTGAAAGTTGAAATTGAAAGTTGAAAGTTGAAAGTTGAAAATGAACAGCTGAGGGTAAGGGGAGAGTTATGAGTGAAGAGTTTAAGTGGAACAGTCATTTTGTTTAAAGAAGTGGATTTGTATTAGATGTATTGCAAATTCATGAAATATAGGATCTAAGTCACAGACTTAGACCATCGGAGTTGGGGGCTGTTTTATTCGGCCTTTTAAAATTTCTGTAGCTTTTCAAGCTGTTCATGAGCGACAAAAAAAAAATTAAATTTTTAATTGGGAATTTTAATAAATTATAATTTTTTTTTTTTGGGGGGGGGGGGGGGGGGGGGGGGTTTTTAAATGCGGGAGGAGGGGGGGCCCCGCCCCCGGGTTCTACCCCCCCAGCGCCCCCCCGCCCCCACCCCCCCCCCTTCCTAACCGCCCCCCCCCCCCCGGGGGCAAAAATCGAAACCCCCCCCCAAGGACCTCCCCCCCCCCCCCCCCCCAAAAAAAAATCAATCCACCGGGGGTTAAAAAATCCAAAAAAACTGGGGGGGGGGAAAAACCCAGGGGGGGGGAAAACCCCCCGTACCAATCCGGTTGGGCAACAAAAATGCCCTAGCGTGAGATAAAGTCTCTCCGCGTTAACGGGACCCTCTCTCCTACAGGGGAAGCCGGGCCCCGCGGGACCGGACCGGCTCGGGTCGGGGGCGGCCGTGCGGTTTTGTCGGGAATTTTCTTTTGGTGAATTTTTCCGGTGGTTCTCGTGTTTCTTTTGGCGCTGGCTTTTTGTTCGGTGTTTCCTCCCTTTTGTCCCCCGGCTGCCCGACCAGGGAGCCGGGGCCAGGACGGCGGCCGCGGGGGCCGGTGCCCCGGGCTTGGGCAGGGCTGTGGCCGGTGAGCCGAGGAAACCTTCCCCCTCTGCCCTCCCACCCCCCAAAAGACCCACTCCCCGCGGCGGGACCCCCAGGTCCCAAAGCACCCCGCCCCCCGCACGGCCCCCCCCCCCCCGGGCCCCGCCCCAAAAACGCCCAAGAAGTGGAGGAATCGGTGCGGCAGGGCCCTGAAGGGGAAGAGGGGGGGGGAAAAAAAGAGGATGGGGGGAGTTGTGGGGGGGGTGGGTGTGAGAGGGGAGTTTGAGGTTCCCCTTTTTCGGTCCGTGCGGCGCCCGGGGGGGGGGACGGTAGGTGGTCCCTGCCTTTTTTTTCCTCCCCCCCCCCCCCTCCCTTCCTCAGCTCTGGGGGGGTGTGTTGGGGGGGGTGCCCTTGGGCCGCCCAACTGCCACAAAAAGGGGGGAAAAACCCCCCTCGGCCCAATAAAAGCTGGGGGCCTTCCCCCCTTTAGCGCCACCTCAAGTTAAAAAAAAAAAAGCTTCTTAAAGTAATACCTAAAAAAGAAAAAAAAAAAGGGGAAAAAAAAAAATAGGTTCGGGGCGACCTACCCTCCAAAAAATTATAAAGTCCCCTTTCTTTTCTAAAAATAAGACCCAGTCCGATCGGGATTAAAAGTAGAAATGGCGCCCAATTTTGATTACCCCATTATCTATTAACATTAAAAAATTTATATATTGTGAAACCTTAGCAGAAAGTACTAAATGTACTTTACAAGGAAGCGAACCGACGAAGAAGCTCGGTCTCTCGAGCGCCCTGAGGAGGCTACACTAAATCCTCTAAAAATGAGACACAGAAGTCGAGCAAAGGGTTAAGTTTCAACCATGTCTAATCTAAATTGTAAAATATGTGCTTATTGCTTTGCCAAACCTGTAAGCGAGCGGCTTTGCATGCGCTGAGAGTAGAACAGCGTAGAAAACAAGGAAATTTTAAACAGTCTTGATCTTTTGTATCTTTTGGATCAAGCCAAAAGTACAAGAAGATTGAATCTAAGCGATACAGCAAAATTATTGGCAAAAACATTATTTCCACAATGGCAATAAAATAAGACCAAATGTTTCTGTGAAAATAATAAATGTAATATTTCTGGTTAACTGCGGTCTCTAGCCTGAGGAGACCTGCTGAATTTATTACAACATACTCATCTGTCCAAACTCAAAATCCAGCAACCACCTCTTCCTCTGCAATCCACCTGCATATCCTGTAAGACTTCCATCAGAACCAATAACCCTGTGGCAAGGCACTACAATAGCAATAGGATTCTTACCATTTGCATTGGCTACTGCTCTTATAGCAAGCGGATCACCCAAAGCTTTGGTCTGCTCCAGGTAGGAGCGGGTTTTTCCATAAGGAATTTGTAACAATTCATTCCAGACTCTTTTCTGAAAATCCGTCCCCTGAATATCCAGTGGAAGGTTAAAATTCATTTGCTTTCTGGAAAAATAAGCTTCCATCTGATCCAGAAGAACCTGTAAGTATGGATGTGCATGATGTCTGGATTCTGCTCTTTTTGTATGAATGATTGGATTGACTTCTTCATCGGGAGTCTCATCCAGAAAATGAATCCGGTAAATTCCTTTGTCGGTCGTGCTAGCTTCTAACATGCCAATAGGAGTTTCAATTTTTATATCATACAATGTGATCATCCGGACTATATATTTTACACAATAATCATTTCACAAATCTTCCCTTCCATTGATAACGCAAGGGCAATAAACTCAGTGTCCCAATCACAGCAATATACGTACTATGCATGATAGAAAATATAGGAATTTTTATCAAAAGAGTTTGTTTTCTGAAGTATGGAGCTACTGATGTAAGGAGAATAGCGTCTCCTAATAATTTGACAAGGATGATGTAGAGAAATTTAGGCTGAAAAACATACCGATGAAAGCAAGTATGGAAAATACGGAAACCAAATATGCTATGCCAAGTTGGAACAACATCAGCATACTTTTACTGCTTTTGTTTTTTGTTCCCCAGCGCAATCTTTGGTGGAAAAAATCTGACAAATTGGATTGAGCAGAAGTGCTCACGATCGCAGCTTTATCTTTAGCAAATTCAATCTTCGAATGCTTTTTTTGAAGGTGCGAAATGAGTGACATGTCATCTCCGGAAGCATATTCCTCCTGCCAGGAAATATTATTTATATCCAGAGCTTGCATTCGGACTAACATGTTTGCGCCATTGGCCAGATAAAACCATTTGAACTTCATCGACACTGCCGTGATTGCCATCATTCCGGCAAAGTCCAGTGCCTGAAATTGTTCCAGCAAATTTGACTCTTTGTGTATTTCAACAGGCCCGCAAATCGCATCTGCATCCGAGGATATAATATTATCCATCATTTTTGTAATCCAATCAGATCCTGCAACACAATCCGCATCAGTGAACAAAACGAATGGTGTTTGGACCTCATTTAATCCAAAGGCAATGCTTTGCTTTTTTCCCTGGATATGAGACGGCATATCTATCAGTCTGATACCTGGATATTTCAAGTAAGCTGCAATAGATTTGACAGAATCATCATCTGAATGATCATTCAGTAAGAGGATTTTTAGATTTTCTGAAGGATAGTTTTGATTCAAAATCCCCTGAATGCAAACTCCCAGATTATGAGCCTCGTTTCTGAATGCAATGAGCACCGTGAGCGAGGGACTTCCTCCTGCTTCTTGTAACTTTAAAGTTGGATATGTCAGCCAGGCAAATGCACAAACTGCCTGTATTATAATATAGGCAGATAATATGATTACTACTATTAAAATAAAAACAGAAGCCATGCGTCAATGCTGAATGGGCAAGATACTGATACTTCGTATCCTTTCGAACTTAAACCAGGCAAATAGCCGCAACAAAACTCAAATAGCAAGATCCCGTTTTGAATCCTGTATTACCACAAAATAGCATAAATAGCTGCCAGAATGCTCAATAAGATGATGCTTAAGATATTGAAACTATTAGTCGTTTTATAATCCGCAGGATCTGCAGCCAACTCTTTTTGTTGCGCAGATGGTGCAGGACCCATATAAGAAATTACGATCATTATTAAAGATAAGACCAGGAAGCAAAAGCCCATTCTGTTGAGGAATGCCCATTCCGGGAAGAAAAATTTAAGAGCCAGAGATAATGGAATGGAAATAGTCAGCACAACAAGCGCAGCATTGGTCGTAGTTCTTTTCCAGAATAAGCCAAACATGAAAATACATAAAATACCAGGGCTCACAAATCCGGTATACTCCTGAATAAACTGGAATACCTGTCCAAAATTTTCAAGCAATGGAGTCATTAAAACACCGATTACTAATGTTGCAGCAGCAGTTATTTGCCCGATTTTAACCAGTGATTTTTCACTCACATTTTTCCTGATTAAAACTCTGTGAATATCCAATGTATAAATAGTAGATGCACTATTTGCCATAGAACTTATGGAAGAACCGATAGCCGCAACCAATGCCGCCAATGCAACTCCCCTGAATCCACTTGTCACATAATTACTCAGAATCCAGGGATAAGCTTCATCTGCTTTCTGAATATCCGCCTGCATGACAAATGCCACAATACCCGGTAATACTACTATGAAAGGCATAAAGACTTTAATGAAGGCGGCAAATACCAAACCTTTTTGAGCTTCCTGAATACTCTTGGCAGCTAGTGCTCTTTGAATAATGTATTGATTGATTCCCCAATAGTATAAATTGGCTATCCACATACCTCCGATTAGTACCGCAATTCCCGGAAGCAATGCATAGGAAGATTCGGTTTTTCCGGTCTGAATGTCCACATATGTATCATCTTTATCAAATATCATATTGAATTTTTCGGGTGCTCTCCGGAACAATTCCTCCATTCCTGCCATGACACCTTCTCCTCCGCTTAGCGCATTCAATGCCATGTAGGATGCCATTGTACCTCCAAAAACCAATACAATCACCTGTATAACATCCGTCCAGACCACAACTCTCAATCCTCCGAAAATCGAAAAAGAAGCCGAATAAATAGCAAGTCCAATAATGCTGAATGTTAAAGGAACATCCATGATTTTTGAAATTGCCAGTCCCCCTAAATAAAATAATGAAGTAATATTGACAAATACGAAAAGCATTACCCAGAATACAGCCAGTCCTGTCCGGACGCGACCATCAAACCTACGCTCAACAAATTGAGGCATTGTGGTGATTTTATTCTTGACGAATGCCGGAAGAAAAAACTTAGCAACAACAAGCAATGTTGCTGCAGCCATGAGCTCGTAGGAAGATATTGCCATTCCGATTACAAATCCTGAACCGGCCATACCGATCATCTGCTCAGCTGAGATATTAGATGCAATTAATGATCCACCAACCGCCCACCAGGGAAACTCCTTTCCGGCTAGAAAATAATCTTCAGAATTCTCAGTTTTTTTGCTGCGGGCCATTAAAAGACCAATGGACATCATCGCAATGATGTAGCTGATAAAAATCACCAGATCGAGCGTAGTAAGTGTCATGTCTGTACTTTATTTGGATTGGAATTGAACTTGCCAAATATAAGCGGATATGTTGTTTATCACTAATTATGACTGCTAAATTTGTATTAGTAGCTTAGCGCGAGCTTAGTTCTTCAGATTTCAATTGAGATTTTTACCTTCCCGCCTAATCCCTATTTTACAATCTAATAGAGAATTATAAGAGTCAGTTTGCTTCCAGGAAATTAATGTTTGCAATTTGAAAACTTATTTATATCTTTGTATATGCGAATTTTGGTAAAGAAAACAATTTTATTTTATTCCAAAAAGTATCCTATAGCGCAAACTCAACTATTGATTTGGTATACCGAATTTTCTAAAATGACCTTTAAAAGTTTTAATGAATTGAAGCAGGTCTACGGTAATGCCAGCATAGTTAATAATTATCGGGTGGTGTTTAATATTAAAGGCAATGATTTCAGATTGCTTGTATCTATCAATTTTTTACAGCAGGCATGTTATGTTATTTGGTTCGGAACTCATAAGGAATATGATAAAATTGATGTAAGGACCGTAGATTTCGATCCTAAAATACTAACAAACAAATAATTTTAATTTATGAAATGGAAAGTCTTGAAAAGTGCTGAAGATTATAATAAAGCCTCATTGCGTCTAATGGAAATATTTCATACAGAACCAAATACACCGGAAGGCGAGGAGCTGGAACTATTAATGGTTTTAGTAAAGGATTACGATGACAAACATTTTGAATTGCCTGAATTGGATGCTATTGAGGTTATCAAGTCGAAAATGCTTGAAATGGGAATGAAAAATAAAGATCTTGAACCTCTTATAGGGAGCAAAGGTCATGTTTCAGCGGTACTTTCCGGAAAGAGGGAAATCACCTTAAAAATGGCAAAAAAACTTAAAGATTTCTTCCGGATTCCGGCGGAAGTGTTTTTGCATTCTGCATAGATTAGTTTCCGTTCTGGCATTTTATGCATCAATTTGGTACTTAGTACAGGAGCGTATTTTTAGTACTAGAGTTCAACGGAAATCTGCCACTGAACCAGAAATCAAAAAACCAGAAGCCTTCAAACTAATCAAAAAAGGAGCTCTTCCATTGAAGCACTCCTTTTACCAAAAATTCAAAGATCAACATAACTTTATAAAAAATACTTATCTACTCCGACCCTAACGGATTAGTCTCTTTGAACAAACTCTTTCCTTACATCAACTTTGTTTTGTCATCATTTTTGCATCGGGTAAAAATGCAGCCAAAACGGATATTGTTATTTATTGTACCCCGGATTTTCATCCGGGGCTAACCAATGGTAAACCCCGTTCGGGGTTATATGTACTCATTATTTATTGTCAACTTACATTATTTAATACTTCGTGACCAACTGATCAATCTCATCTGCCCAGGCAAGAATGCCTCCTTTGAGATTATAAAGATGATCCCAACCATGTAATTCCTGCAATTCTCTGATGGCTTTCGCGCTCCTTACTCCGCTTCTGCAATGAATCACGACTGGTTTTTCCAAAGAGATTCTATCTGCATGCTCTGATATTTGTGCCAATGGAATAAGAATTCCTCCAATCTCTGCTATTGCATATTCATGAGGCTCTCTGACATCAATCAATTGAAATTCTTTTCCTGAATCTATCCATTCTGCCAGTTGTCCTACCGTGATTTCTTTTACTTCGCTGCTCATATTTTCATTTTTTAGTCCACAGAATAATTCATAATCTATTAGTTTCTCAATTTTGGTACTCTCTTGTTTGTGTATTTTCAAAGTTCTGGTTTGAAAATCTGCCACATCAATAGTGAATAATCTTCCACTTAATGGTTCACCTACATTACTGATAACTTTAATGACTTCTGCAGCCTGAAGAGATCCCAGAATCCCTGGTAAAACTCCCAAAACTCCACCCTCAGCGCAACTTGGCACGAGACCCGGAGGTGGGGGTTCAGGGAATAAGTCCCGATAATTCGGCCCCCTCGTCCCATCAGGAAGAGGAAGATTGAATACAGATAATTGACCCTCAAACCTGTAAATGGAAGCATACACATTTACTTTATCCAGCAATACACAAGCATCATTGACCAGGTACCGGGTAGGGAAATTATCAGTTCCATCAGCTACCACATCATAATCTTTGATGATGTCCAAAGCGTTTTGACTATTCAATTGTGTGTTATGGACAATAACTTCAATAAAAGGGTTCAAGGCTTTAATCCTCTCAGCAGCTGTTGTTGCTTTTAACTTGCCAACATCATTTGTAGTAAAGAGAATTTGACGTTGCAAATTGCTGTCATCGATTGTATCAAAGTCAACGATACCAATTGTTCCTACTCCGGCTGCCGCCAGGTAAAGCAACAAAGGACTTCCCAGGCCACCGCTTCCTATGACTAAAACTTTAGCGGCTTTCAACTTTTTTTGCCCTTCCAGATTAAACTCAGGAATAATAATGTGACGGCTGTATCGGGAGAGTTCTTCAGGAGAAAATGCAATATTTGACATGGTATTTTATTGTGTATTTTACTAGAATGCGGCTGATTTCACAATTTATTGTTTTGTCATCATTTTTGCTGTTTTAAGCAAAAATGCCGCCAAAACAATTCATGGTTATTCATTTAAACCCCGGATTTTAATCCGGGGCTACTGTTGGTAAACCCCATTCGGGGTTTTAATACAATAATTTAAACCCCGAGTTTTTATTGGTTAATAAATTCCGCCGGCGATGGCAGGAACTATGGAAATTACATCTGATTCTTTGATTCTTGTGTCAGCTTTTTGATCCAATGCTGAGACATCTTCGTCACCCAGATACAATCTCACGAATGAACGAATCTTTCCCTGGTCGTCGATAACATGCTTCTTCAAATCAGTGTACTGATTCGTAAGGGAGAGAATTGCTTCAGATATAGTCCCGGCTTCATTTACTTTGAATGTAGATTGATTGCCTGTAAATTTTCTGAGTGGTGTTGGAATGATAATAGTTGCCATGATTACGATAAATGTATAGGTTGCATAATAAATTCTTCTTCGAATAGTCCAAGTGATTCATTGAGTTTCCAGGAGCGCTCATCCACTACTTTTCCGGATTTCACCGATACGATTACATAAGAAAAGTATGGGAGCGCCATTTCCAAATCAGTCAATGAAGGAAGCGCAGGATGTTCAGGATGTGAGTGATACACTCCTAATAAATCAAGTCCGATTTCAGCTGCAAGTCGCTCTGCCCGAAGGTAATCCTGGGGATGGATTTCAAATCTTCTTCTTTTATCCCCATCCTTATGATTGGTCACCGGCACTGCCAGCGTAATTTTACGCCCTTCAGTCTCGGTTCCAAAAAGAAAACCACAGCATTCATCTGGATATGCTTTCACGGCGTCTTTTCTGACAACTTCCAGGCCGGAAGCTGATAATTGCAAGGTCGATGTTTTGATGTGTGTACTCATGTTGTTTTTGTTTTTTAATTCCAGATTTCACGATACTTGGAAGCGTCATCTGCAAATGTGGTCACGACAATTCCTGAACTTAATTTTTCTGCTACTTTAATAGCTCCAAGGAGATTTGCAGCACTGGAAGGACTAATTTGCAAGCCTTCTTTGATGGCCACTTTTTTCATCAGATCAATGGCCTCTTCTGTATTAATTTCCAAAAGTTCATCATGTGCCCGGGGATTATAAATTGGAGGTGTGTTGGCGGTCTCAAGATGCTTCCAGCCTTCCAGTCCATGCATAGGAGAATCAGGTTGAAGCCCGATTACTTTGATACCCGGATTGAATGCTTTCAGTCCTTTGGAGGTTCCAGTAACTGTTCCGGTGGTGCCAAGCCCCGCTACAAAGTGCGTGACCTGACCCTGAGTCTGTGCCCAAATCTCAGGTGCAGTAGTCCTAATATGCGCCTGCCAGTTGGCACAATTGCTGTACTGATCTAACAAAATATATTCCTCAGGTTTTTCAAGCTGCATTCTTTTAGCTACTTCCTGAGCACCATCTGTCCCTTCAAATCTGGAAGTAAAAACCAGATCTGTCTGGTGTGAACGCAATATATCTATGCGCTCTTTGGAGGCATTTTCGGGGATACACAGCGTCAGAGGCAATCCCAGTGCCGAACTTATAGCCGCATATGCTATTCCGGTATTTCCACTAGTGGCATCCAGTAATCGCTTTCCACTCGTCCAGTTAATATCGGTCAATGCTGCCTTGATGATGTGGAAAGCCGGGCGGGACTTTATACTCCCGCCCAGCTGATACCACTCCAACTTGGCATACACCTGCACCCCGGGCTTGGACCAGACCCTTGAAATGGGATACAATGGTGTATTACCTATGAATTTTTGCAATTGATTGAGCTGTTTTAGCAGCTGATATTGTCCCTGATTAGTTTGCTGTGCTACCATGATATTGTGTCTTTAGAGACTTCTTTTTTGCAAATAAAAATCAATTCTTTCCTCATATCCTGCAGCTTCATTTTTCTCGATTTCTGCGAGTGTTTTAGGTGCGGGAACAACTACATTTTCACCTTTCTTCCAGTTGACGGGAAGCGCTACACTGTATTGATCTGCGGTTTGCAGAGCTTCAAGTACTCTTTTAATTTCCTCAATTCCTCGACCAATGTTCAGTGGGTAATAAATCAACAATCTCACTATTCCCTTCGGGTCAATTATGAATACAGCTCTAACGGTTGCAGTGGAGCTGGCACCCGGATGAAGCATTCCATATGCATTGGCTACGGAACCATCAAGGTCAGCAATCAAAGGAAAATCAAGCAATACTCCCGTTTTCTCTTTGACATTCAGAACCCAGGCAAGATGTGCATGTATACTGTCAATGCTGAGTCCGATTAGTTGAGTATTTCTCTCCGCAAACCAATCAGATTCTCTGGCAAATTCTATTAATTCAGTCGTACAAACCGGTGTAAAGTCTGCAGGATGGGAAAAGAAAATCGTCCATTTGTCTGCCCGCCACTCACTGAATTTGAAAGTCCCTTTGGTCGTCTGTGCCGTAAAGTCCGGTGCAGGATCGCCAATTTTTGGCAGTGAAGTTGAATTTTTAATTAAATCGCTCATGATAATTTTTTGTTGTTGTGTGAAAAATAAAAAGCCCCTCCGGCAGGACCGGAAGGGCTTTTGTACTATGTAATTTACCTATTCTATTATTCGATAAATATTACATGTCTCTTACCTCCAGGGTCCGTGTGCCAGTCAGGGCAACAGCAGCGACAACAGCAAGAAGATTTATGTAACATTTTCATTTTCTAAATTCTATTTGATCAAAAAAAAAGCCCTTCCATTTTGGCGGAAGGGCTTTTTGTGAAACTGGATTTTATTTGTATTAATCTATATCACATTATTGTCCCAACCGCTCTCTGAGCAGTATGACAACAACAACATGTCATAGATTGATTTGTTTTCATTCGACAAGAATAAACCTCTTTTGCGAATAAAACAATAGCAACGATCATTTTTCTCTAAATTAATTTATCAATATCCTTAAACTGAGGTATTCTGGAACTGCATTTTAATCAGCAAAGTCAAAGCATTCCACGTACTGGCTTTTCTTGTTTTGTCATAATTTTTGCTTCTTTCAGGCAAAAATTACGCCAAAACAAAATATTGTTATTTCTTCTCCCTGGATTGGATCCAGGGTTATGAAGATTTTACCACTCTGTGGCAATTATTTCCTCCGATTCAGATTTAGAGTCTGATCATCCAATTCAAGTTTTTAAAGCTCTAACATGTTGAAATTCAAACTAAAAGTTACATTGGCATTTAAAATCTGGTATTGGTTTTTTTTACCGGCCTTTTAAAATTTCCTCATAACCCAATTTGGTTAAAAATAAAAATGATTTGAATTTACATTTTGCTGATAAAATTTCATGGATCAAAAGCAGGAATGAAGTTGAAACAGTCGCACCTTTGAGAATAATCCGTAAAAAATGGTTTTGAGTGAAGCGGCCAAGACCGGTACTGTGTGAGCATTCACTGAAACCATGCAGATATAGAGATGGCCTGTGAACCATAAGCAGGAACAGCTAACACCACGGCGAGTTTAGCGGGCTTAGCGAAAGGAAAACGCATTTTTAGGATTAGGCTCAACAGTGCGAATGGTTTTTGCTTACTTTTTGCCATCTCAAAAAGTAAGAGCCCCACCGGCTTGAGGTGATTAGAAGGACACAATTCCATTGACACATTAAGAAGTTCAAAACCTTCTTATATCACAAACTGAGGTAGAATAAATCAAAAATCTATTCGGTGCTTCAAAGTACTTCCTTGAACTTGCTCACTTTAAAATTTTGCTGCTTCTGAGCTGGGATTGCATCAGCGATGTGAAACCATGCCGACCAAAGGGAGGCAGTCCCCATGCCTTTCGCCAATGCATTGTAGTGGAGTTGTAAATGGGGACCGAGCGAACAGCGAGTGGTGCAACGTAGCGACCGCGAGTGCAGAAATGTGATGATTGTATTGCCAATCATCACATCTCTGCACCTCGGGGTGATGCCCAAAACAAATTGAAATACAACAGTAATTTTCTCAGGCAATTATTTCCTTCCTAAATCCCTATCTTTGCACCCGTTTTAAAAATCCAGCTCAATATACTCATGGACAGACTTCAGGAAATAGCCCGCCGACGCACATTTGGGATCGTCAGTCACCCGGATGCAGGTAAGACAACTTTGACAGAAAAACTACTTCTGTTCGGTGGAGCCATCCAAACGGCAGGTGCTGTCAAATCCAATAAGATTAAAAAACATGCGACCTCTGACTTCATGGAGATCGAGAAGCAAAGAGGTATCTCTGTCGCTACTTCCGTGATGGGTTTTGAATATGAAGACCTTCAAATCAACATCCTGGACACTCCCGGTCACAAGGATTTCGCTGAAGATACATTCCGCACATTGACAGCGGTGGATAGCGTAATAGTTGTGATTGACGTTGCAAAAGGTGTGGAAGAGCAAACTGAAAAACTGGTAGAAGTCTGCAGAATGAGAAGTACTCCTATCATTGTGTTCATCAATAAAATGGACAGGGAAGGATTGGATGCAATGGATCTTCTTGACGAAGTAGAAACAAAGCTTGGTCTTAAAGTCAGACCGCTTTCATGGCCTATCGGTATGGGGTCGCGATTCCAGGGAGTGTATAATATGTATGAGAAAAAACTATGCTTGTTTTCTCCACATGGAAAACAAACGGAGGAAGATATTTTAGAATTTAATGACCTTTCTGATCCGGAACTGGACAAAAAAATTGGTGAAAAACCTGCGGATGAACTCAGGGGCGAAGTAGAAATAATCGAAACAGTCTATCCTGAATTTACAGTCGAAAAATATCGATCAGGTGAACTAAGCCCGGTTTTCTTCGGAAGTGCTGTGAATAATTTCGGGGTCAAAGAATTGCTGGATTGCTTCATAGAAATCGCTCCTACCCCAAGAGAACGTGAGACAGAAGAAAGAGTAGTAAGGCCTGAAGAAGAAAAATTCTCCGGATTCATTTTCAAAATCCATGCAAACATGGATCCAAAACACAGAGACAGAATTGCATTTTGTCGCATAGTGTCCGGGCAATTTGAAAGAAATACCAATTATTATCATGTCAGACAGGGGAAAAACATGAAGTTTTCCAACCCGACGAGTTTCATGGCTTCAAAAAAATCAGTCATAGATGATGCATACCCGGGAGATGTAATTGGTCTATACGATTCAGGAAACTTCAAAATAGGTGATACACTAACAGAAGGCGAAATCCTCCATTTCAAAGGTATTCCAAGCTTCTCTCCTGAGCAATTCAGGTATGTAAACAATGCTGATCCGATGAAAACCAAGCAGCTTAATAAAGGATTATTTGAGTTAATGGATGAAGGCCTGGCCCAGTTGTTTACAAAAGAAGATAACAATCGTAAAATTATAGGAACAGTTGGAGCGCTGCAGTTTGATGTAATCCAATATAGACTGGAGCATGAATACGGAGCTTCCTGTCGCTATGAACCAGTCCATCTGCACAAAGCTTGCTGGGTAACTTCTACAGATGCAGAAGCAATGCGTGAATTTATCAGCCGCAGAAAAAAAGATCTCGCAAGGGACAAACATGTACGTCTGGTCTATCTCGCAGAGACAGCATGGAGCTTAAGGACTGTACAGGAGGCGCATCCGAAGATTAATTTCCATCTTTCGGATGAGCATTGAGTAGGCAGTCCCCGCAACCACCAGGGCTGTCAATTTGTGATGGATAAATCGGCGGGGACTGAAGAATTCAGAAGTTAGAAGGCAGAATTTAGAATTGGAAACAGTCGGATAACAGCCGATTGGTTCTAAGACGTGAATATGTCGTAGATGAATTAGAAATTCATGAAATATAGGATCGAAGTCAAAGACTTCGACCATCGGGGGGACGAACATTGAGACTCATTTTGTAGAGGAGTTTAGATGTTGAGAAGTTTAGTAAACAGCCGGATAGCAGCCGATATACATGATGATTTCTATGGAGAATGAAAAATTCTTATTACAAATATTCATAATATGTTATTTTTGTTTTCAAATGGTGACATATGTTAATTGATGTAGTTTTATTGCTGATTATTTTCACCGGAGTATATTTTGGATATCAGTTTGGAGTCAGTAAGTGGCTCCTGTATTTAGTATCCATTCTGACCTCAGTTTGGGTGACTTTGAAGGGATCAGCATTATTATTGAATAGTCTGGATCAATCAATGGGAGTAAGATCCGAATGGTTGATCATTCCCTCAATAATGTTCATTCTTGGCATTTGGCTATTCCTTGGCTGGTACTTATGGAATTTGCTCGAGCCATATTTTGTCAAGAAAGACACGGGATGGATTAGCCCATTATTTACGGGACTTTTGGGAGCCATTAGCTTCACTTTATCTTTTGCTTGCCTATTAGTTTTTGTGGACAATACAAAACTGATTCCATCGGATACACTCGATCATTCATTTCTTGCCAAACCACTTCTTGTTACTGCTGAAAAAACCATACATGCTGTTAAGGGCAGTGCCGAGTGGAATGAAAAATTAAAGGGATTATCGGGGGAGGTGTTTGAGGGGGAGAAGAGTGAGGAGTGAGAAATAGATTTGCCAAATTTTTGAAATTTGACAAATCTGGAACGTACTCATCGCCCCGGCACAAATCTAGTCCCTACCTCCTCTCCACGCAAAACCTTCAGCAAGATATCCGGAATTTTGCCATGTGCAATATGTACCTGAATTCCTTTGCGAATTGCTTTTCTGGCGGTGCTGAATTTTGAAACCATGCCTCCTCTCCCACCGGATGAAGTTTGCTCCTGTATATACTCCGAGATAGTAGCAATCTCCTGTGCCTGAATAATAGGAATAATTTTACTTTCGGGATTATCCGGCGCTCCTGTAAATATCCCTTCTACATTGGAAAGAATGATCAGCTTATCTGCTTTGACCATCTGCGCCATTAATCCCGCCAGTTCATCGTTGTCCGTAAACATCAACTCGTCGATGGCTACCACATCATTTTCATTGATCACAGGCACTACTCCCTGGGATAGTAAATTATCAATACAGTGAGACATATTGGCATAATGCGTCTTACCTCTAAAATCTTCTTTTGTCGCCAGCACCTGACTGCAAAAAATATGATGATCCCTGAATCGCTGGTAGTATTCATGGATCAATAAAATTTGACCTATAGAGGAATACACTTGTCTGGAGGCAATTTTATCCCCGGTATCTTTAAAGCTGAATACAGATTTTCCTGCTCCTACCGCACCAGAGCTAACTAATAACATTTGGTAGCCTTGTTTCTGCAATGCAGCAATCTGATCTACCAAATTTCCAAGTACTTCCAGATCCAACTTACCATTTGTTGTAGTCAGTACATTCGTTCCCACTTTGACAACAATTCTTTGCTTGTATTTCATTCCAATTTGCTGCACTAGGTTAAATATGCAGTGTCTTTTACCGGCTCCAGCAATTTGTAAGTTTCCAATGCTTTTTCCAGACAATTCATGCCAATATCAATTGAGGACTCTTCTAAAACATAAGCCAGACGAACTTCCTGCTTTCCTTTTCCCGGAGTAATATAAAATCCGGAAGCGGGTGCCATCATAAGTGTGTATCCATCTAATGAAAAATCTGTCAGCAACCACTTACAAAAATCATCAGCATCCTGAACCGGTAATCTTGCGATGATATAAAAGGCACCTTTGGGCAATGGAGCTACCACTCCCGGAATCTTCGACAGCCGGGCATGGAGGTAATCTCTTCTCTTTTGATAGGTATCTCTGATTGCTTCGAAATAAGAACCTTCAGCTTCATATGCCGCTATACCGGCCACCTGAGCCATTAGTGGTGCACTCAGTCGGGCTTGAGAAAATTTGGTGATAGTAGCTAATACTGATTTGTTTCTGCTTACGACATTCCCTAATCTAACACCGCATAAACTGAATCTTTTGGAGGCAGAATCACAAACGATTACATGTTGATCCAGACCATCCAGATTCAATGCAGAAACCACGTTTTCTTCTCCATAGAAAAATTCCCTGTATACTTCATCTACAATCAGAAAGAGATCATGTTTTGAAACAAGCTGAGCGATATCCTGCAATTCTGATTTTGAGTAAACATAACCTGTCGGATTTGATGGATTGCATAAGAGAATAGCTTTGGTTCGGGCACCAATTTTTTCTTCAAAATGTGAAACATGAGGCAAGGCAAAACCTGATTCAATTTCTGAGTTGACAGGAATGAGTGTTGCCCCGGCCATGTGCGCAAATGCCAGAAAGTTGGCATACAATGGTTCCGGTGCAATTAATTCGTCTCCCTCGTCCAGAATACTCATCATGGTAAAACAAAGCGCTTCAGAGCCACCCGCCATCACAAGAATATGTTGAGGGTCAACTTTGATGTTCATTCTACGATAATAATTAGCCATTTGAACGCGCATATCCATTATTCCTGGAGAAGCTGTATAAGCCAGAATCGGAGAACTGTAATTTGCAATAGCCTTTAATGCGGCCGGGTGGGATTCTATATCTGGTTGACCGATATTGAGATGAATGACTTTTACCCCTTTGGCTTTTGCTTCTGATGCATACTGATCCAGCTTTCTGATGGGACTATCAGGCATAGAACTACCCTTACGAGAAACCTTAGGCATATTTTATATTCAATTTTTATTTAATGTATTATTCCTTGAAAGTACAAAATTACACAGAATGTGAATTGATAGTGTATGAGAAGGATAGATTGAAGGAGATTGATAGGATTCAAGAGGATAAACCAGTTGTTTATTAGCTGTCTATCTTATTCCAAACTTCTTCCTCAAAGCTTTGGGGACTGCCTTCTTTCTTTCACCTTCTACCTTCTACCTTCACCAATTATCCGCCAATGCCAGGGTGGCTACACTTACTGTCACACCCGGAATCTGAAGTAAGGGTAGTCCGCAGGCTTCGAGAGTAGCTCCCGAAGTAAGCACATCGTCTACCAACAAAATGTGCTTATTATTGATTCGTCCCGGATTGTACAACTCAAATGCCTCAGATACATTTAGTAAGCGATCTGATTTATTCATCTTAGTCTGAGTTTCTGTAAATTTTTTCCTTTTAAGAACATTGGGATATACCGGAATATGCAGGCCCATAGCGAGGCCTTTTGCATATATTTCACTTTGATTATATCCTCTTGTGTGCCTTTTCTTAGGGTGCAAAGGCACGGGAACGATGATATCCGGATAATCCTTCAACATTGGTTTCAATTGCTCTCCATGAAACTTACCCATGGATAACCCAATCTCCTCTTTGCCCTCATATTTCAACCCATGAAGAATATTCTGTACAATATTATTAGATTTAAAATAAACAAAGGATGACGCATGTTTTACCGGTAATCGGCCGGCAATTCTCATAAATGCTTCATTGGTTCTCAAATCATCAAAGTCACAATAAGGCATTACAGCTTCACATCCTACACAAAAAAGACTTCCGGAAATAGGCTGCTCCTTTCTGCATGCCAGACATAGATCCGGGAAAATTAAGCCTACAAGGCTTTTAAGATATTTTTTGATTACCATCGGATTGCCATTGAAGATCTTATAAATGTTGATACCTAACCTGGATTGAGATATGCTCCAAAGCATTTCACATCCAAATGAAAGGATCAAATGAACCTTCTCCGTTAAATCAGATTTCAAGCCCTAATAAACAGTCGCAACCGAAGAGGCGAAAATTAAAAAATCCGGAGATCTCATTATACTGCAATCGCAAGGAAATTATTCCAAATATATACGAAATATTTAAAATTCTGAAAAGTACAAACACAAATAAAGCTGAGTTAACTACAAGAAATTAGTGTTTTGAGACTGAATTTGATATCCATTTGTAATAGTTAACATTTCAGAATACTATCTGACAAAAAAAAGCCTCTGAAAAATATTCAAAGGCTTCGTCTTTATCTTTTATAAAATGCTACTTACATCTGAGGCTTCTTTGCAGTAAGGTTGATTGCCAGCCCAACCTCATCATAGATAAGCTTATCCTGTAGTGTACCAATGGTACCTGATCCATATTTAAGATCCCATTCTGTGCGATTGATAGTAAAGTCAGGAGTTTTTACTCTTAATATATCTCCTTCAAAAACGATTTCAGCAGGGATTGTTACGCTCTTTGTGTTCCCCTTAATAGTTAAATCACCAGTCACATTGTGTGTAACGCCGGCTGCGGTTGCTGGCTCGACATTTGTAATCACGAATGTCGCATTGGGATGATTGGGTACATCAAAAAAGTCTGCACTCTTCAAATGAGTTTCCAAATCGCTTTTACCGGTTTCCTCCGTAAGGTCTGCATTCACCAGAGTCGACATATCAACTGAAAAGTTGCCACTGACCAATGCTCCATTCTCCACGCCAAGCTCGACTTGAGACATATTTATTGTTCCATTATGTTTACCTGTAGGTTTTCCTGCGTTCCAAAATACAACTCCTGTTTCCATAGTATAAGTTTCAGATCCACCTGTAGCAGCCTCACCTGCAGCATCTTCTGATTCTACTTTTTCACCTTCCGGGCTTGAAGAGCAGGCTGCCATTCCAACTGCCAATAAGATTGTCAACACATACCATTTTGATTGCTTCATTTTATTTGTTTTTGATTAGAAAAGTCTAACGCAGATATTTATTGATTGTTTTGTGACACAGGTTTTTGTAAGGGCCATTAACGCTTCATCAGGTGCCACAAATACCGGGGCTGTAGTTTTATTTAGAGCGGGTGACATCTTGCTGCGCTGCGCTGGCAAGGTGTTTTGCCTCCGGCAAAAAAGGTGACATTAAGTCATCTTTGATGACTTAGGTTCCACTCTTAATGAAAAATGCTTCTTTCCGGCCGTTTACTGGCTGTAAACTAAAAATATAAAACCCGGCTCTTTTCTCACAGCTCGTGGCTCGCAGCTTTTCCATTTCTAACTTCTGATTTTTTGACTTCTATTTGCCTCTGCTATGTGATTCTCCCGGCATATCAGGTAATTCATCCCGGTTTAAAGTAGAGAAAAGATCCTCCAGACTATGCATAATCAGATAATTCTTACTGGACTTCATGTTGCCCTGTATCACCTGAAATCCTGATAGTATAATTACAGAGTCGCTAAAAAAATCAGAAATTTTGGTTACGTAATCCTGAATTGACTGACGTTGCCTGGGTTCGTTTATTATTGTAAATATATAATCAGGATGATGAATATCATACGCTCCTCTTAAGTCTTCAAACTTGATGCCACCACCAATATTTACGACGCAGAAATGCCTTTCTCTGAAAAGGTATTGAATGAACAACAAACTCAGTTCCTGGCTTTCACCCTCCGGCAGATAAAGTAATACTTTTTTTTGCTCAGATGAAATGCCAATATCCAACTGATCTATGGCTACGTAGATTTTTTGCTTTATAAGATTAGCCATGAAGTTTTCCTGTGCGGCATTGATTGAGCCGGTAAACCAAAGCACACTTAATTTATCAAGGAAAGGATAAATCACTTCCATCATGGTACGTTCAAATCCCAACAGTTCGGTTTTCTGGTTGATTATTTTATGGAATTTCACTTCATCCATTTCAATCATGGATATTGTAAGCGCATCCAGCTGAGCTTCTGATTCGTTTATCCTATCCGAAATAGAAGATACCTGCAGCGCAATTTCTTCATCAGACATATCAGCGATTCTGGAAATTTTAACTCCGAACCTATTCAGCAATGCAATATTAAGGAGTCTTTTTAAATCCTCATCGAGATAATATCTAATATTAGTGTCAGTCCTTTGCGGACTAATTATTTTGTATCTTTTTTCCCATATACGTAAAGTATGAGCTTTGATGCCGGATAACTTTTCCAAGTCCTTTATGGAATATATGGCCAATATCTACTGATTTATTAAGACAAATTTAATTTAAAAACCGAACCAAAATAACAGAAGCACCTGACTATTGTTCGCTTGAATAATACAACAAAACACCTAAATACAGATAGGGTTTAGAAAGGAGGAATCCCTTGACCTATTTTAATTCAATTTTAATTTCAACATAAAATCAATTGAACTGTTTCGTAACGATAATAAAGTAAACATTCTATATGAAGATTGGCATTGTTTGTTACCCCACATATGGAGGAAGTGGTGTACTTGCCACAGAACTTGGATTAGGTCTGGCAAGAAACGGACATCAAGTTCATTTTATTACATATAACAGACCTGTGCGTTTATCATCTTTCCAGGAGAATGTATATCTGCATGAGGTGGAGGCAATGGATTATCCCCTATTTGAATATGCTCCGTATGAAACTGCACTTGCCAGTAAAATTGTAGACGTAGTTTTATATGAGAAATTAGATTTGTTGCATGTTCATTATGCAATTCCACATGCATCAGTCGCTTATCTGGCAAAAAAAATTCTACTTGCACATGGCAAATATATTCCTGTAGTCACCACTCTGCACGGAACCGATATTACACTTGTAGGTCATGACAAATCTTTTTCTCCGGTAGTCACTTTTAGCATGAATAAGTCTGACGGAATCACAGCAGTTTCTCAATACCTGAAAGACAAAACCAATAGTTTGTTTGAAATAGAAAAAGAGATTAAAGTCATATACAACTTTGTAGATTTTGCAAGGTTTCAAAAGAAAAATAAAGACCATTTCAAGATGGCTATTGCACCTGAGGGTGAAAAAATTTTGGTCCATGTTTCGAATTTCCGCAAGGTAAAGAGAGTGGAAGATGTAATTCAAGTCTTTTATGAGATTCTCAAATCAATTCCCAGTAAATTGTTACTCATTGGAGATGGTCCCGAAAGAGCCAATATGGAAAGATTGGTTAGAAAGTTAAATTTATCAGCTGATGTGCGATTTCTGGGTAAGCAGGACGCTGTTGAAGAAATTCTTGCAGTAAGTGATTTGTTCCTGATTCCTTCCGAAAATGAGAGTTTCGGGTTGGCAGCACTGGAGGCTATGGCATGTGAAGTTCCTATAATCTCAAGTAATGCCGGAGGACTTCCTGAGGTTAATGTAGATGGAGTGACCGGTTATATTTGTGAAGTCGGAGATACAGCTGATATGGCTGCAAAATCAATTTTACTTCTCAGTGATGAAGAAAAGTTGTCTGAATTCAAACACAATGCCCTGGAACACGCCAAGAAATTTGATTTAAAATATATTTTACCCCAGTATGAGAATTATTACTGTGAAGTGATTGAGCAGTCCCGGATTCTACAGGTAGGTTGATTAATTGATCACAACTACTTTGGTAACATGCGTTTGTGGCATTTCACGATTACCGGTATATGTAGCGAATACTAAATAAACGCCACTGGCAACCCTTCTCCCATTAAAATCATTTCCATCCCAAATTGCCTGAGCTCCCAATGCCCGGCTTTCAAAAACCAGGCGGCCTTCCATATCAGTAATCTTAATATTGGCATCCCGCGCAAGACCTTTTATGGCAATGGGCCCGGTATAATCAGGTCTGACTGGATTTGGATAAGCATATACTTCGGATTGAAATCCCGGAGTGGCAGTCAGTGCATCTCCTTTGAAAGTTTGAATTCCTTTATCTGAAGCGATATACACGAGTCCGTCGTCAGGATTAATGTAAATTTCAGTAATGCTATTGTCCAGTAAAGGCGAATTGCTGACATTAAAATTGTATACGGGATCGTTACCGGATGGTGACTGAACAAAAATACCATTGGTCGTACCAATCCACTTGCGATTTGCACCGTCAGTAGTGATAACTCTGATATTTTCAGTCTCCAGTAATATTGCCCCAAATCCATCCTGCTCCAATCGTCTGTCAGTACCTCTGCACTTTTCAGCATCAAATGGATCGGAGCCGCATTCAAAGACCATAATACCTGCATCTGTGCCTGCCCACACACTTCCATCCAGATCAACATGCATGCAGTTTACCGACGTGTTGGGTAGATTGCTGTTGGATGTCGTTATTTGCCGGTACTTGTAGCCTGAAGGATCATTGATATCCGCACCCTCATTGAAGACAAGCATACCATTTTTAAATACTCTGAACCATTTATTGTCAAAGTTATCCACAACAACATCTAAAAGATCCTTGGTTCCTGAAGAATTAAAGCCCTGAAATGTACCATCTGTCTTGTACACTGAAATCGGCTGGGCTGCATCGTATTGCGAAATCCATAAATTATTCTTACTGTCCCATGCCAGACCGGATACTCTAATTCTGTTTGGATCTCCAATTCCTTTTTTTAATGTAGAATTGGTTTCATCGTAAATTGTGAAGTCATCTTTGCTATTCCATTTTACAAGTCCGCTATAATATATTCCTACAAATAAAGTATCTGATTTTGGATGATAGGATACTCTCAAAACATCCCGCACATCTCTGGGAGGCATAAATTCATCGACAGTATACTTATTATAAGATTTCCAAATATTGCCTTCACGGATCATGAAACCGCTTTCCCTGAATAAATTGCTGGTATTAAGAGACAGACCGCCGGTCGCTACAGCTAATTTATCTCCTTTTGAGGTGATATCTGTGACCGTGTTAGATTGAATAGCGTTATAAACCAATCGGGTACAGGTCTGCAAATCGGATTCAATGCGTCTGTAATCTCCATAAGCATCAGCCAACCAAATCCTCCCTGATTCATCCTGTATAGCATCCCTGGGAAGCCCTGCACAAAAGTCAGGAAGATCTCTTCTGGATCCATCAGCATCCAGTAAAATTACTTTAGAAGGGCAACCTGAATTACATATAAGTCCGACACTCAATGACTGAGTCTTACCACTTATAAACTGAATGGCATAGCCAGGCAAACTGAAAAACAATTCAAATGCAGAACCATTCTCAGACTCGTAAATTTTATCATCGATAGTAACATAAATTTTCCCATCTTTTGCCTCCACATCAGTGGCAGGAAACCCTTCCGGCAATCCTGTTCCGGCTCCCAGATAAGTCCAGCTGTTGAAGTCCGATGGATTGGCGGCACTAACATTCGCTAGCAAATACAATCCATCCTGAGTACCCATATAATAATTGTCTCCAGCTTCCTCAAAGTCAAAGACACGCATATTGGTAAAAGTTGTAAATCCGAACTCAGGAACCTCAAGATTCAATTGAACAAGTCCAAACCCTGTTGAGAGGTAGGCGCTTTCGCCCAACCCATTTGAGATTCTGTAAATTGATTTATCACCAATGATACTTAAGTTGTTTCTGATCTGGTTGAAATTGAAAATCCTGCCATCTTTGATCACGTCAATATTGGCATTTTGATAGGCTATAACAAGACTTTCAGATGCAGCATTATACTGAACAACTGTAAGATCAGCACCGGAAAGACCATCCACTTTTGTGAGCTGCTTATACGCTCCGTCTGATTTGTTGATCACCATCAAACTCTGGTCCGACGAATAATAAATATGTTCAGAGGACTGAGTTATCGAGGGCCCATATAATAGTGGCAAAATCGTCCCCCATTCTCCTATTTTATTCATTTCCTGTGCGTTCACGGAATGCAAAACTGACAGGATAATAACTGAAAGTAAGGGTAGCAGCGTTCTAATCATGTGAATGTAAAGACTTAATTAGACAATTATTGTCCTCAAACGGATCAACGGTATATATTGGTATGAGAAAGGTATTCAAAAACACTGTCTGGAACATAATATCTGATTGATTTCCCATCCTTTACCAATTTTCTGATCCATGTGGCTGAAATGTCCAGAAGCGGAGCATCGTAATAGTAGAACTTCCCGGAGTCTTCATATGGGTTGTGGTCAGAATCAGCCCGATGGTACAAATGAACGGGATAATCCCTTAAAAGGATTTCATAATTCTTCCATTTGTGCAGACTTTTAAGGTTGTCGCCTCCTAAAATCAGCTCAAATTGATGGGTAGGATATTTTTCTTTGAGATAAATCAAAGTATCAATAGTATATGAAGGCTTTGGTAAATTAAACTCCACGTCTGAAGACCGCAGGTGTGGATGATCTCCTATTGCAAGATTAACGAGATGCAGCCTGTCATAATCCCTGGCAAGAGAATTCTCCTTTTTCAGTGGGTTGTGCGGAGAAACTACCAGCCATACCTGGTTGAGTTCAGAAAATTCTGCGATATGCTGGGCAATGATCATATGCCCCGTATGTACAGGATTGAAAGAGCCAAAGAATAAACCAATTCTCATAGAATTGAAGGATTATGATCCCGGAATCATGACAGGCATGATCAACATGAGTAAATCTTCTTTTTCGTTTTGTTGGATCGGCAGGATAAGACTGGCTTTATTCGGCAAGCTCATTTCAAATACCACCTCTTCATCCTGCATTACACTTAGCATTTCGATCAGGAATCGCGCATTGAACCCGATGGAAATAGGATCACCTTCATAAGAACAATTTAACTGTTCTATAGCTTCATTTGAAAAATCAAGGTCTCTCGCAGAGACTGTAAGACTTTGATCACTGATGCTTAATACTATCTGATTGGTTGTTTTATTGGCAAAAATTATGATCCTTCTAAGCGAACTGAGCAAGCTATCTCTGGATACCGTCATCTTATTCGGATTATGGACCGGAATGACCACATTGTAATCAGGATAAGAAGCTTCAATCAGCCTGCAGGAAATCTTTGTATTGTCCCAGCTGAAGAATGCAAAATTTCTGTTGAAAGAAATATCTGCTTCTCCATTGTCACTCAAAACACCTTTTAGCAGAGACAATGCTTTTTTGGGCAAAATAAACGAAGTTGAAAAACTACTTCCAATTCCATTATAAGTGTTGCGTACCAATTTATGGGCATCTGTAGCAACAAAAATGACTTTGTCGAAATCAATCTGCACATACATCCCGGTCATAGCTATTCGCATTTCATCAGAGGATAATGCAAAAAGTGAACTGGATATCGCATGAGCCAATACCGATTTTGGAAGACTGAATTTGTCATCATTATCCGCTTCGGGAACCTTAGGAAAATCCTCCGGTTTATCAAAAGCCATTTTATATTTACCAACAGAAGACTCCAGTTCTACCAACTTTTTTTCTTCATCCAGCGTGATAGTGACTGGTTGAGGAGGCAAGCCTTTAAGAGTGTCCATTAATATTCTTCCCGGAATTGCTGCAGTACCGTTCTCAGTTGACTGCACTTGGACCTGAGTGGTGATAGCAATTTCCATGTTGGTCGCTGTCACAGTCAGGATACCGTTTTTGATATCAAATAAAAAATCTTCTAATATATATACTACTGACCCGGTTCCAATTGCGCCCCCTGCGACATTCAATGCCTTCAGTAATTCTGATGATGATACACTAAACTTCATATTCAATTATTTAACACCTATGTTTTATAAGCGCATGCAAAATAGAAAGTTTAAATCATTCTCCTGAAAAGAATTGCAGGGTTTTTTCAGATGAAGTCAATCATAAGCAAAGTTATGAAGCTACGAATTGAAAACTAAATTTACCTTTGCGCACTTTTAGTGCCTGAATTCTCAACCATTTGGACAAAGTCCGGGTTATTCATGCGCTTGAGACAAACCTGAATAAAATAGAAGCGAAAAAACTGCCACAGAAGAAGGATTTGCATTTCGGTCCATCCTTCTCTTAATTATTGATAAGAACCTTTGATATAAGCCGAGTTCAAAACCTGATGCACAAAAGAAGTAAAGCCCCTTCGATATTTAATAATCTAATACCTGCACTTCCGCCGGTACAGACTATTTCATTGAGTAATGGTCTTCCTTGCTTTGAATTGAGAACGGGCACACAGGATATTTTGAAAATCGATATTCAGTTTGGTGCTGGCAGACCCTTTGAGCTAAAACCCCAGGTTTCAAGATTTACTTGCAATGCGTTAAGAGAAGGCTCAGGCAAAAGAAGCAGTGCTGAGATTGCCCGCTTCTTTGACTATTATGGCAGCAGTCTGATCATTTCAGAAAATCTGGACTATTCCGGATATACACTCTACTGCCTGAAAAAGCATGCGAATGAGTTACTCCCTGTTTTTTCGGAGCTCTTACTGGATCCTTCGTTTGACCAAAAAGAAATTGACAAGCTCAAGAAAGTCAGCATTGAAAAGCTGAAGCAGGATATGGGTAAAAATGATTTTGTGGCTTACCGGCATTTTACAGAAGCTTTGTTTGGTTCAGCTCACCCTTATGGATATAATTCTTATTCACAAACTATAGAAGCTGTGAATCGGGAAGATTTGACAGAACATTATAGCCGTCTGTACAATGCCTCCAATGGGCTTCTCTTTGTTAGCGGAAAGACTGATGATGATTTGCTCAGGCTGGTAGATGATTGTTTTGGAATCCTCCCCAAAGGTATTGCACAAAGTCCTTTGAATCTAAATCCATCCAGCGTAGCGCCGGGTAAGTACTTGTTTGAAGGTCCGAACAAACATCAGACAGCCGTCAGAATCGGTAAAAGATTATTCGATAGAAATCACCCTGACTTTGATGATCTCTATGTATTGAATACCATTCTGGGAGGTTACTTTGGCTCCAGATTGATGAGTTCTATCAGAGAGGACATGGGATTGACGTACAATATATATTCATCAATAGATACTATGCGTTTTGATGGAGCTTTCATGATTGCAATGGATACAGACAAAACCTATCTGAAAGAAGGAGTAGATCAAATTTACCTGGAGCTTCAAAAGCTTTGTACAGAACCTGTAGGAAACGAGGAACTGGCAATGGTCAAAAATTACCTGATGGGTTATCTTATTTCAGCATTAGACGGACCATTAAACGCTTCTGAATTGATCAAAGGATTGTTAACTGAAGGAAGCACTTTGGGAAGATTTGATGAATTGGTGAGCTCTATAAAATCTATAGATTCTGACAGATTACTTGAATTGGCAAATGCCTATTTGCAACCGGATGATATGATTGAATTAATAGTTGGCAGTGAGAATTAAAGGATTAGGTCAAAGATAAATCAGTCATTAACATGCTGTGTATGCCTAATTTTAATATTTTTACGCGCTTGTTTACGAATCAGTATAAATAGAACACGTTGTGGGGTTAATGAAATTCTTTAATTTTTTTACGCAAGAGCTGGCCATTGACCTTGGAACTGCTAATACGCTCATCATTCAGGATGGTAAAATTGTGATCGATGAACCATCGATTGTAGCTATCCACAGAAAAACAGGTGACGTCATTGCGATAGGTTCTAAGGCCATGCAGATGCATGAAAAAACGCACGAAGAAATAAAAACAGTTCGTCCTTTGAAGGATGGAGTGATTGCCGATTTTCAGGCTGCGGAAGCCTTGATCGAAGGTCTGATTAACATGATCGACAATAAAAAACGCTTTTTCACGCACATGAAAATGGTTATCTGTATTCCTTCCGGAATTACAGAAGTGGAAAAAAGAGCAGTTTTTGACTCAGCTGATCACGTTGATTCCAAAGAAACTTATCTCATCCATGAACCTATGGCAGCTGCTTTGGGAATCGGATTAGATGTTGAAGAACCCGTAGGTAATATG
Organism: Saprospiraceae bacterium; assembly: GCA_016706365.1. Classification (GTDB taxonomy): domain Bacteria; phylum Bacteroidota; class Bacteroidia; order Chitinophagales; family Saprospiraceae; genus SLDF01. The sequence continues at coordinate 159,892 of JADJJU010000005.1, read as the reverse complement.
ATCATTGATATCGGAGGGGGTACTACAGAAATTGCAGTAATTGCACTTTCAGGTATCGTTTGCGATCAATCTATCAGAACTGCCGGAGATGAATTCAATGTCGATATCATGAATTTCATGAAACGCGAACACAATATATTGATTGGTGAGCGCACAGCAGAGCAGGTAAAAATTCACGTAGGTTCAGCATTTCAGGTATTGGAAAATCCACCACCTGATTATGCTGTAAACGGAAGAGACCTGATGACAGGAATTCCAAAGCAAATAAAGATTAGTTATCAGGAAATTGCTTTGGCACTTGACAAATCAGTTGCTAAAATTGAAGAAGCTGTTCTGAAAGCACTCGAAGTAACACCACCGGAGTTGTCTTCTGATATTTACAAGACAGGATTATATCTCACCGGAGGAGGAGCACTGCTCAGAGGTCTGGACAAGAGAATAGCTCAAAAAACAAAACTTCCGGTGCACGTAGCCGAAGATCCATTGAGAGCTGTAGTAAGAGGTACAGGTATTGCATTAAAAAACACAGATAAATTTTCTTTTTTAATCGATCGCAAGAGCATCTAAGTGATTCTTGTTCTGACACATGCAAAATTTATTACAATTATTCGCCAGGTACGGTTCCTTCATTGTCTTTGTAGTCCTGGAAGTAATATGTTTGTATCTGATCATCAATTATAATAAACAGCAAAGAGAAATATATCTCAACTCATCCAATATTATGAGTGGCTGGATCACAGAAAAGACTGATCAATTTGCACGTTTTTGGAATCTATCACAGATCTCCGACAGCCTTGCGATGGATAATGCCAGGCTGAGAACTTTGCTGATAAAGCCACCTTTGAAACCCTTCCCACAACAGATACGATAATAGATACTGCATATGTACAGGAATACATGTACACTCCTGCCAGAGTAGTTGGAAATTCTATCATTTTATGGGACAATCATCTTACTATCAATAAAGGAAGCAAAGACGGAATTCAAAAAGGGATGGGATTGATCACAGAAAGAGGAGTCGTTGGAATTGTCTCGAATGTCACAGAAGATTTCGCACAATGTGTGTCAATTCTAAATGGTAAAGTAAGAGTCAGTGCTACTCATAAGAATTCAGGTCAGTTTGGCACGCTGCTTTGGCGGGGAGAGGATCCCCGCAAAATCACGCTCAAAGATGTGCCTAAATATGCAGAGATCGAAAAAGGAGACAGCATTGTAACCAACAGGTTTTCATCCATTTTTCCTGATGGAATTTCAGTAGGCACCATTGATACATTTTGGGTAGAGAGAGGCACCAATTTCTATAATATTGAACTCAATCTTACGGAAGATATCAGCAAAATCAGATATGTTTACGTGGTCCATTATCTCTTTAAAAATCAACAGCTTGAGGCAGAAGGAGTAGAAGAAGATGAATAGATCCTACATACAACAGGGCTTGCGATTCATAATCATACTGCTGGTTCAGGTATTGATTCTAAAGAGAATTAATGTAGGCAGTGGAGACTTCAATTATTTTCATTTGTTTCTTTTTCCCATTTGCCTATTGCTTTTACCTTATAATATTCCAAAAATTGGAGCCATATTTATAGGATTCTTTTCTGGGCTTATATTGGATATGTTTTATGACACTCCCGGAATTCACGCTGCCTGTAGTGTATTGTTAACTTTCATTCGTCCACTCATCCACCTTTGGCTGGAGCCAAGAGGAGGATATACGATGAATGCATCTCCTACGATACGCTCCATGGGCAACAGATGGTTTCTTACTTATACGGCGATTGGAATGGGAATTTACATTCTGTTTTTTTTCTCACTGCAGGCCTTCAGTTTTGTATTCATTCTATCCATATTCTTAAAATCACTTTTCAGTTTTATCCTTTCCTTTATATTGATTCTCATTTATATGTACGTTTTACAACCTGAGAATTAATTTCGGGGTTTACATTGAATAAATAAATTGCATGTCTGAAAGATTCGATTCCCGATTCAAGCCCATAATAGTAATGTTTGTCCTGATCGGATTACTCATAGTCGGTAAAGCGGCTAATCTTCAGCTATTCGATAACACTTTCAAAGACAGAGGAAATGCCGCGGCCATTGAAAAGGCAATTACATATCCTGAAAGAGGTCTGGTATATGACAGGAATGGACTTTTGCTGGTTTACAATACCCTTGTTTATGATTTGATGGTGACTTACAATGATTTGAGTCCCGAAATGGACACCACCAAATTTTGTGAATTACTTGATATTGATACGCTTTATTTCAAAGAGAATATAGTGAAGGATTGGACGAGTGGCAGGTATTCAAAGAATATTCCCTTTGTCTTTATGAAAAAAATTGATCCGGAAATCTTTGCCAGATTCCAGGAGCATATGCATGAATTTGCCGGATTTACTGTCCAGCGCCGGAATGCCCGTATTTATCCCCATACCAATGCAGCCAGTCTGCTGGGGTATATTAGAGAGGTAGATCAGGAACAAATTGATGAAAGCGAAGGAATGTACAGAATGGGTGATTATGTAGGAGCAAGCGGATTAGAGAAAGCCTATGAGCCCATGATCAAAGGTTCTAAAGGTATTGAATATATCCTGAAAGATAATAAAGGAAGAAGAGTGGGGCCTTATAAAGATGGCAGTCTGGATTCTCTTCCCGTCTCGGGATTCGATCTCTTTAGTGGATTAGATCTGGAGTTGCAGACGTATGGAGAGCAACTCCTGCAAAATAAAATAGGTAGTGTTGTGGCCATTGATCCGCAGACAGGAGAGATCCTGACCATGATCACAGCGCCTTCCTATGATCCAAACTCTCTTACTATTGACAGATCCAGAGGTGAAGCCTATACCCAACTTCTACAAGATACGCTCAAACCATTATTTGACAGAGCTCTGATGGCAAGGTACCCACCGGGATCGATTTTTAAGACAGTCCTTTCGCTTATTGCAATGCAGGAGGGGATTTTGGATCCGGGCAGATCTATGACATGCAATGGTGGTTACCATATCGGAAAATACAGATGGGGTTGCAGAAGTCACCCTTCACCACGTGACGTTTCCGGCGCACTTCAGTACTCCTGTAATACATATTATTACCAATTATTCAGAGATCTTGTTGATCGCTATGGTACTCGTAAAGTAAGCCGGGGACTCGACACGCTGCACAATCAACTAAGACTCTTCGGTCTGGGTAACAAACTGAATATAGATCTACCCGGGGAAATAAAAGGGTACATACCCAACAGTGCCCTTTATGACAAAATGTATGGTAAAAACCGCTGGAGATCTACAGCTATCATTTCACTGGGCATTGGCCAGGGTGAGTTACAGCTGAATACACTTCAGATGGCCAATCTCGCTGCCATAATTGCCAACCGAGGCTCATATATCGTTCCGCACGTAATCAATAGAATAAGAGACACTACAGGTAAAATTGAAAATCTGCCGCATGATCGTATATTTTGTGGTGTAGATCCTGTTCATTATGAGCCTGTTATAGAAGGTATGAATCGTGTGGTATCGCCAAACTCTGCAGCATTTATAGACGATATCACCATTTGTGGCAAAACAGGAACATCCCAGAATCCGCATGGAGAGGATCACTCCGTATTCATAGCTTTTGCTCCAAGAGATAATCCCAAAATTGCCATTGCAGTGTATGTGGAAAATTCAGGCTTCGGGGGGCGTTATGCTGCTCCGATTGCCAGCCTTATGATTGAAAAATACCTCACCCGTACCATCAGACCTCAGAGACAGCATATAGAAAAACGCATGCTGGATGCAGATTTGATAGGTAGAAATATAATTGCAGAATCCAATGATAGTATCAGCAATAGTCGCTACCGCTCACAATAATGTCATCGGAAAGGACAATCAGATTCCCTGGTACCTGCCTGCTGATCTGAAGTATTTCAAGAAGACCACATTGAATCATCATATCATCATGGGCAGGAATTCTTATCATTCCATTGGCCGGCCACTTCCCCTGCGGACTAATATCATCATCACCCGCGACCCGTTCTTCATCGCTCAGGATTGCCTGATAGCCCACTCTGTGGAGGAAGCATTGCAGATTGCAGAGGACAATGGCGAGACAGAAGCATTTATTATCGGAGGCGGTATCATCTACGATATCAGCCAGCAATATTGGGACAAAATTTATCTCACCAAAGTACATCTCGAAGTTGAAGGAGAAGTATTTTTCCCTGAGATAGATCCTGAGGAATGGACAATTATCTCTGAATCACATCACGAACCCGATGAGCGCAATGAGCATGCTTATGACTTCATCGTGATGGAAAGAATTACCGATAAGCAGGAAGAAGAATAATTTTTGGGTGTGCCCCCGAGGTAATATAAAATTGCAATTTTTGAAGATGCAATTTTATATTACTCGCAGTCGGGCTCTCCGCTTTACTGCGTGTCCGCTGCGATCCCTCACACTGGCAGGAAAAAGGTAGAATATTCGTAAATAAATGGAACCGTAAGGATATCACAAGCTATCCGGGAATATTGACATTAGAGAAAAATAAATGTGTTATTTACAAAGAATGCTTCAATTGCCGATTTGAATTGTTTGAGCTTTGTCGCTGTGATTCAAAAGAAAGAGATTTCAGTTTTCAGATTTCAGATTTCAGTTTTCAGTTTTCAGGCTTAAATACCTGTAAGCAATTTATTTATAGATTTAATATATTTATAATTTATCAGAATGAATAAACATGACATGGAAGAAAGGATGGTGGAGTTTGCTTCACACGTAATTCAAGTTGCGAGTGAATTACCCAGAACCATTGCGGGCAAAATACTTTGTACCCAAATGTCAAGGTCCGGAACTTCAGTCGCATTGAACTACGCTGAAGCCTTAAGCGGTGAATCCCGCCGTGATTTTATCCATAAAATCAGGTTATCTTTAAAAGAACTCCGGGAAACTTATATGATTTTGCGAATTGTTATTCGTAGCGGCATCTATAAGAATCAAGAAACCATATCGTCGCTTCTTACTGAAACAAATATTCTCATTGCAATATTGGTTAAAACTATCAACACTGCTACCAAAAATCAAACTACTAACTAAACCCACACACATCACCCACTCCCACACCCGGCTGTTCAATCTGAAATCTGAAACCACTGAAATCTGAAACTACTGAAATCTAACCATCCATGCAAACACACAAAATTCCAAGATTTAAACTGCTGCTATTTGTATTTGCGATAGCATTCACTTGGCAAAGCTGCACAAAAAACGGCAGTGAAAGTGTAGAAGGACGAGTATTGGAATATGGAACCAATAAGCCGATTCCCAATGCAACAGTATATCTCATGGAAGTAAAAGGAACCATTCTGGGGCCAAGTGGGAGCAGCAAGATTGACTCCACCACATCTGATCATGGAGGATATAAATTCACCTTTATGGACAATCCGTACTAAATGAGGAAGCGAATCTTTACTATGACAATCATGCTTACCTCATGGGAACAAACAGCCAAAAGACCTCATCCCTCGACCCGCATGCCTGCGATTCAGTGAAAAGTGAATCCAGTGGATCAGTATGATGGAATTTGATTCTAAATTCTGTAATGACAAGGATTTAAAGGTATATATTGATACGTAACATTTGTGGCAAAGGAAATAGAGCCATATTTTATTACAGACCAAATAGGAACAGGTAAAGATGCTACTTGGGCCGACACTACAGTTTATGAATTTAAGACTTGAAAATAAGGACAGCCTCAAGATGCTGTATTTTTCTCAGTGCAAGTCAGAGACTTGCAGATGCAACGATTCGGGTCAGAGACCACGAATCGAGCGAAGAAAGGTGAGAAGCAGCTGTCTTATTGGCTGTTAACAATTAAACCTTTCACCAAATAACCACTTAAACGGCTGTTAAAAATGGCTGCTAATTGGCTGTTAAATCTGAAAACTGAAACCACTGAAACCTGAAAACTGAAATCTGAAATCTTCCCTTTTCCATTTTGCCAATCCAAAAATTCCTCTTATTTTTCCAAGCTACAATCCTTCGCAATAGCAGTGTGCCGGAAAAACGATCTTTTCTCCGGTGTAATTCCATTTTGTTTTATTCCAGAATTCACTGCTCATGAAAGAAGAATTGCTTCACTATGTTTGGCGTACAAAGAAATTTGATACCCGCCAATTAAAAACCACCAGAGGAGAACCCATACAAATCGAATCATTCGGCACTTACCACCAGAATGCCGGACCGGATTTTGAATACGGCCGGGTCAGAATTGCAGACGAGCTATGGATCGGACATATCGAGATGCACCTCAATTCCAGTGATTGGTACAAACATCGTCATGACACTGATCCTGCCTATAACAATGTAATTCTTCATGTAGTCTGGGAGCACGATATGGACGTGCAAAGATCCGATGGTACCACTATTCCCACACTTATTCTCAAGCCTCATACGCCGGCAGCTCTCACCTATAACTATCAATATCTGCAGGCCTCAGAAACCTGGGTTCCCTGCCAAAAAATGCTCTTCAGTATCAGTGATATTCAAAAAATCGGTTGGCTGGAATCTCTTGCTATCGAGCGGATGATTTACAGGCATCAGCAATTTGAGGCTAAAATGAATGTGAATGTATCCGATGTGGAAAGCACATTCTATCAGGCCATTGCCAGAGGATTTGGCATGAAAGTCAATGCAGATTCATTCGAACAATTGACACAAAAAGTTCCCTATGAACTGATCCGAAAATATGCCGATAATCTCATCACCCTGGAAGCACTTTTGTTTGGCCAGGCTGGACTTTTGCCACCCAAAAAGAGTAGTGATGCTTATGTCAGAAAGCTCCAGATAGAGTATGCATTCCTCAAAAGCAAGCATCAATTACAAGCTATGTCCATCGCCCACTGGAAATTTTCGAGGATGCGACCCGCCAATTTTCCGACACTTCGAATTGCCCAAATGGCAGCTTTGTATCATAAAGTTTCCAGACCTTTTTCTGCCTTAAGTGAATTTCGTAGTCTGAAAGAAATGACAAAAATCCTGGAAGTTCAATCCTCCGAATACTGGAATACCCATTACCACTTTGACATGATAGCCCCTGGCAGCAAGCGCAGCATCGGTAAAACCGCTATTCATCTTGTACTCATCAATAGTATTCTGCCATTTTTCATTTATTACGGACATGTCCGGCATATAGCGGATCTGAAAGAAAAAGCGCTCAGTATCCTTGAAGAGATACCCTCTGAAGATAATCAATTGATCCGCGAATGGAAATTCCTCGATATCAATCCGGGAAGTGCTCTCGATTCGCAAGCTTTGATCCAGTTAAAGAAATTCTACTGTGATTCCCGTCGCTGCCTGCAATGTGCATGGGGCAGCCAGATCATGAATAAGTGATGTCTTTCTGCGCCTTCGGCTGGAAAGGTGATGTCTTTTCATGGAGCAAGCCATGAAAAAGTGATGTCTCCGCTATAAATTGGCAGCTTTGCTGCTAATTTATTGCGGAGGTGATGTAACATTAAAAAATCAGATGCGATGCTCGAAGCACCTTCCAACGAGGATGAAGTGTGAGAGTTAGTGTGAGTATCCATAGCTGGAAGCTACGGAAAGCATGAGTGAGAGTGGCTGTTCAGCCAGAGGCTAGAGGCGAGAAGCTAGAAGCGGCTGTTTTCTTCCCACACCTCTCGGAGTAGCTTCCAGCTACGAGCACACTCTGAACACACCACTGGTTATTCCCTTGCAGCTTGCGGCTTGAATCTTGTAGCTTTTCCCGAGATGTTTTCGCTTGAAGCTGCTTCCAACGAGGACGAAGTGTGAGTATGAGTGTCCGTAGCTGGAAGCTACGGAAAGCACGAGTGAGAGTGGGCTATTCAGCCAGAGGCCAGAGGCGAGAAGCCAGAAGCGGCTGTTTATTCTTTGTTGAGAACTATCTTATCAACTCATTTGCCAATTCCGGTAAATGCAAGCGAAATGCCGCTTCAAATGCAAAATAATGATGCACCACTAAAGGCATTAAGTCCAGCTGTTTATATCCATACATCTTCATAATATCAGCTTCTGTAAATCCTGAAATTTGTTCCAGCTTAGGCCTAATATCATCTGTAGGTTTCGGCCAATTCCACTTAGCGTTTTTTTGCATCCATGCAGCAGATATTTCATACCAGGCTGGGTTGAAGTAAAGTTCAGGCTCCTGAAAACCAGTACTCAGCATGTCTACTGAAAATACAAAAACACCATCTTCATGATTGACCTCCGATGCATGCGGATATGGGTGCTCCGGACTGGGAAACAATTTTTTATAGAAAACATACCGGTCATAAGGCTCCAGTAAAAAATCCTTATGTCTTCTTGTCATATAGACAGCTGGCCAGGCTATAATGGCATTGAGATCCTGAGGAGTATCCCCTCCTCCTGCCCATTGAAATATTTTTGAACGCAAAAATAAAGAGACCCTGATATCAATAAATTCTTGTTCCTCCGGAGCTAATTCATTATACTGAGGAACGTACTTGCGGTATAATGCCTGTATTTTTTTATCAGCTTTTGGAGGAAAATATTGCCAGAACCACCAGTCAATTTGTGGAGAAAAAACGAATAGAAGAGCTATCATAATCGCGGGAATCGCTACATACCAACTCAACCAAACCCAATCATTCTGAAAAATAATATATGCCAGAATGCCTATGACAATCAGACAGGGCGCTATCAGTAATTTTGAAAATTGCATTCGGCAAAGATAATCAGGATTGCCTGCTTGTGTAGTGAATGTCTGGCAACATATTTCGGGCTATAATCGTACAATGTGATGTCTTGCTGCGCCTATGGCTTGCAAGGTGATGTGTGATCGGAGCTCGCGGTTGAGTTGTGGGTTTTGGCTGTGGGTTTGTGTGAGTTTTGAGTTTTCACTCATGATACTCAGGTCTCAAAACCAGATTTCTCCCTTCCAAGGGAAAGGCCGGGATAGGGTTCACATACCACACCCCCAACTCACACATGGCTGTTTCCTTGAAACTTGCGGCTTGAAGCTTGCAGCTTCTTCCTGGCTATTCAGCCAGAGGCCAGGAGCTAGAGGCTAGAAGCGGCAGTTAACTCGTAAATTATCAGTGCTTCTATCATCAAAATGACTATATTTTCTTACCTTTGCCCCCCGATTTGAAAATCAATCGAAACCTATTCAAATATTCATCCATCCAGTATGCAAATTCAATTAGAAAATAAGGCAGAACTCAACGCTCAGTTGAGCTTCACTCTTGAACCAAATGACTATACCCCTGCTCTGCAAAAAGAGCTAAATAAACTTAAGAATACTGCTCAGATTAAAGGATTCAGAAAAGGCAAAGTGCCTACTGCAATGCTTCGCAAAATGTATGGTCAATCTGTACTGCTGGATGTGGTCAATAAAATATTAAAAGACGAAATCGACACTTACCTGAAAAATGAAAAGATCGACGTTTTAGGTTATCCAATGCCTTCAGATGACCAGATAATGTATGATTTCAATACAGAAAACCTTCAGGCATATACTTTCAAATTTGATCTAGGGATTCTTCCTGAATTCGATATCAAAGGCGCAGATACTTCCGCTACTTATGAGCGATTTAAAGTAATCATCGGAGAAGAAATGATCGATCATGAAATCGAACAACTCCGCAAAAGAGGCGGCAATCACTTCCATCCTGACACTGTCGAAGCCGGTGATACTATCAAACTGGAGGCATCAGAACTGGAAGGCGACGACCTGAAAGATGATGGAGCCAATGCCACATTTACATTCATGGTAGACAGAGTCACCAATGAAGAGACAAAAGCAGCATTTCTTGCAGCATCCAAAGGAGATATCCTTCGTTTCAACATACATGATCTGGGCGAAAAAGATGAGAAAGGTGTACGAAAGTACTTACTACAGCTTCCGGATGAGGATGACAGAACATTCAACGATATGTTTGAAGGTAAAATCATTCAGCTAACAAGACATCAGAATGCCGAAATGAATCAGGAATTTTTCGACAAGGTTTTCGGTCCTGATGCAGTGACGGATGAGGCCGGATTCCGCAGTAAATTACAGGAAGCATTGAGCAGCAGATATGAAGGACGTGAAGATGCGCTGTTATTCAGAGATTTACAGGAAGGAATACTGTCAGCCAACGATTTCCCGCTTCCTGACACCTTCCTTAAAAAATGGATTGCAGAACAAGATCCTCAGTCAAGATCTTTGTCAAATGATGAAGCATTTGAATCATACAAAAGAGGCATACGCTGGACAGTATTGAGAGAGCGTATTGCTTTGGCAAATAATATAGAAGTTGGCCAGGAAGATATCAGAAATCTGGTAGAAGATAAAATTGTTGGCTACATGGGCGGCCAGAGCATTGATGATGCATTTGTAACTCAAACTGCCAACAAATTGATGAGTGACGAAAAATTCGTTCGCGAGCAATTTGATGAAATCATGACAGATAAAGTTTTTCTTGCTATCAAAGAAGCAGTCACAATTGTAGAAAAGCCAATCCAGGAAGCAGCTTTCCTTGCCGCACTTGAAGACGCCAAACAAAAAACTAAGGCTCAGGAAGCACTGGAAGATCCTGAAATGGCAGAAGTGAACTCACAGATTGAAGATGCTGAAATAGAAGATTAAAATTTTATCGATTAAGAATCGTAGTGAAAACATATTGAGATTATATTTACCCCGAAGTGGGTTAAATATAAATAACCCGGGGTAAAACCCCGGGAAAATGCAATCCAATAAGTTGTTTTGGCGTTAATTTTGCCATCTTTTAGGCAAAATTCATGACAAAACCCGGCCCTGGAACTTATGGCTAACTCACCCGGGATTAATCCTATACGATTCATCTTTGGTCGATTCATACTGATTCATTGTCCTGCTTTGTAGGAGCAATGAAAACAATTTGGCTTAGATTTGAATTATCCTTTTTGCGTTTATATTTGACGCATTATAATTAAACATGCAATCATGAATCCACAAGATGAATTTAAAAAATATGCTGTAGGCCATATGGGCATGAACAGCATGCACCTCGAGAAATATATGGAGCATGTCAATGTCCCTAATATTCAGGGCTTTACCCCTACTGTCATCGAGGAGCGCTCATTGAATATTGTAGGTATGGACGTTTTCTCCAGATTGATGATGGACCGTATCATTTTCATGGGAGTACCCGTAAATGACTATGTTGCCAATGTCATCCAGGCTCAGCTTTTATTTCTGGAATCCTCAGATCCTAAGAGAGATGTTCAGATGTTTATCAATAGCCCCGGAGGATCAGTAATTGCAGGTCTGGGTATATATGATACCATGCAGTATATCGCACCTGATGTCGCTACCATTTGCACAGGACTAGCAGCTTCTATGGGAGCAGTTTTGCTTGCTGCAGGAACAAATGGCAAAAGAACAGCACTTCCGCACGCCAGAGTAATGATTCACCAACCACTTGGTGGAATGCAGGGACAGGTGACAGATATGGAAATTTCATACAAACTCATTAAATCTATGCAGAAAGAGCTGTATGATATTTTGGTACAACACACAGGCCAGGACTATGAAACAATCGAAAAAGATTGCGACAGAGATAACTGGATGACAAGTACTGAAGCTAAAAACTATGGACTTGTTGACGAAGTATTGGACAGAAAAAAAGCATAAGCAGCTTTAAAATATATTCCATTAAAGGGCATCTGTACTTAGTAATGGATGCCCTTTTTTCATAAATATTGGAAGCATTACCGACTGTAATCGTCAGATTTCCAGTATATAAAGAGGTAAATCAGACTGTTTGCTGAATTTCCACTAAATTTGCACACTTAAGAATAAGTAATGAATCAACAAAACAACGGAGTAAGCTGCTCCTTTTGTGGTAGAAATAAAAAAGATACCCTCATGCTCATTGGAGGTTTGAATGGACATATCTGTGAAAACTGTGTGGAACAAGCCTATGAAATTATTCATGAAGAGTTATTCGATAAGGAAAACACCAATGATCCTAATTTCAAACTGCCGGAGAATTTCACCCCAAAAGGAATCAAGAAATTCCTTGATGAATATGTAATTGGCCAGGATGACGCTAAAAAAGTAATCGCTGTAGCCGTATACAATCACTATAAAAGACTGAATGCTCCTTCTCAGACAGATGTAGAAATAGAAAAGTCAAATGTTGTCCTGGCAGGTAACACAGGAACCGGTAAAACTTTGGTTGCCAAATGTATTGCCCGCTTGCTGAATGTTCCATTTGCAATTGTAGACGCTACTGTTTTTACGGAGGCGGGATATGTAGGAGAAGATGTGGAAAGCATCCTTACCCGCTTGCTGCAAGTCTGTGATTACGATGTTGCTAAGGCAGAAAAAGGAATAGTCTATATTGATGAAATTGATAAAATCGCCAGAAAAAGTGACAATCCTTCAATCACAAGGGATGTGTCGGGAGAAGGTGTGCAACAGGCACTACTAAAAATGCTGGAAGGTACAGATGTCAATGTTCCTCCTCATGGCGGACGCAAACATCCTGAACAGAAATTGATCAAAGTCAACACCACCAACATCCTGTTTATATGCGGCGGCGCATTTGATGGATTAGAAAAAATAATTGCACGAAGACTCAATACGCAGGTCATAGGTTACAATTCCGGCTCTCATGCCAAGATTGAAGACAAAAACCTGCTGAAATATCTGATTCACTCAGAGTTGAAATCATTTGGACTGATTCCTGGAATTACTTGGACGTCTCCCTGTGATTACTCATATGGAACCATTGGACCTCAAAACGCTGGAAAGAATCCTGGTCGAGCCAAAAAATGCAGTAATTAAGCAATTCAAGCGTTTGTTTGAACTGGAAGGTGTGGAATTAAAATATACATCCGGCGCACTGTCTTATATTGCTGAAAAAGCACTTGACTACAAACTGGGCGCCAGAGGTCTGAGATCGATTTGTGAAGCTGTTCTGAATGACGCCATGTATGAAATGCCATCAGACAAATCCATCAAAGTACTGGAGCTCGACAAAAGATATGTCAAAGAAAAACTGGAAAAATCCAATCTTAGTTTTCTCAAAGTAGCCTGATCAGCGCATGAGATATTTCGCACGGCTGGCATACAGAGGAACGCGATATTTTGGCTGGCAAAGACAGCCCAATCAAATTTCAATACAGGAAAAAATTGAAGAAACACTTCAAATATTACTTCGTCAACAAGTTGAAGTGACGGGTTGTGGTCGCACTGATACTGGAGTGCATGCCGCCGATTATGTCTTACATTTTGACCTGGAAGATGAATTACCTGATCAGTTTTTGAGGAGACTCAACAGTTTATTGCCACCAGATATTGTCTTTTATTCTGTCAATCCGGTTCACCCTGAAGCTCATGCCAGGTTTGATGCAGTCTCCCGTTCTTATGAATATCACATGTCAGGAATTAAAGACCCTTTCAGAGAAGACACAGTATGGATATATCGTTTTTTTGACAAACTGGATCCCCTGAAACTGCAGCAATCAGCTTCACTATTGTTAGACTATGAGGAATTTTTCCCCTTTTGCAAATCCAATACGGATGTACAAACTATGAAATGCAAACTCAGCAGGTCTGAGTGGATCCTTTCTGATGATAAAAAGTCAGCCGTTTATCATGTGACATCAGATCGCTTCCTTAGGGGTATGATCCGCCTGATCGTAGGAATGAGTATTTCAGTTGCTTCAGGTAAGTTGTCGATAGAACAGGTAAAAAATGCGCTCGAAACCCAATCCCGGTTAATTGACGCAGTAAGTGTGCCCTCGCAAGGTTTGTTTCTTAGAGACATTCAGTATCCATTCTTTTAATTTTGATCCGTATTCATATGAAGCAGTGCTAAAACTCAAAGGAAAATTTGGCGCACTCTTTCATCGGGTTGTTTTATTTTCAATATCGCAACATCATATGAATTTCTGTCTTCAAACACTTAACAGAGACTTCCGTAATGAGCAAATTTATTCAAAAAGGATCAAAATCTGCCTCCAGAATAAACATGTAAAGATCATCGTACATTAATTCACAATTAATTTACTAAAAATTAATCTAACAATTTTAGTATTAATGAAATATAATATGCAATAATATTATATTTGATGCTCGGTTTATACCTTACAGCAGCAGTATTTTTAAGCATATTTGGCAGGTTGAATGAATTTCAAAACAAAAACTGGCCTAATTTATTTTTTTCAATAGAATCCTATGATACTGCTTCCCCTTTACAAAAGATATTCACGGCGATTTATATCTCATTGGTTGGTTCTGGCAATGGAAACTTTACTGGTGGCATTCCTTTATCCGGTTGCCGCATTGATAAGGTATAATTTCCAGTTAAATGAAATGAACGCTTCCAATACTGCAGTAAAGACAGGAATTATCACTGTTCTGTACTTAATTGCATTTTTGATATTAGCCTCGTACAGAGGCATTATAAGACAGACGGGTCTAAAGGACACTAAGCTAATCACCGTAACAGTAATATTAGGTAGCAGCTTCGGCTTTCTGCTGAATCAGTTTAATTTCATTTGGAGTGCATTAGAAATCCCAAAATTTGCAGCTGGAGTTTTATTGATACATATGCTCTTATCGGGTGTGTTCATAATCCTGATGAGATTTTTTATCAAATCAATATATATCATTTTTGTAGACAAATACTCGAGAAAGATAACTATTCCGGTGCTTATATATGGGTCAGGCTTTACCGGAGAAATTACCAGACAAAGTCTTGAGAAAGAACAAAAAAACAAGTTCAAGCTTATTGCATTCATCGATGACAATCCCAGCAAGCAAGGTAAAAAGCTGAATGGAGTTCCCGTGATATCCATGGATAAAGCCTTCACACCCGAATTCATCCAAAAATGGGGCATCCAGCAAGCTATAATCGCAATAGACAGATTGAGGTCAGAGAAAAAAGAAATTTTCATTGAAAAAGCGCTTGCCCTCGGTTTACAAACCAGAATTGTTCCTCCAAGTGAGCAATGGATGCAGCATGATTTATCCATCAAGCAAATAAAAGCTGTAAATATCGAGGATTTGCTTGGAAGGGCTCCGATAAGACTCACCAATCCTGAATTGAAATCAGCAATTGCTCAAAAAGTAGTGTTAGTTACCGGTGCAGCAGGTTCTATCGGTTCAGAAATTTCAAGACAGCTTTTAAAATATGAGCCAGCATGCTTGTTGCTTGTAGACCAGGCTGAGAGCGCCTTATATGACCTGCAAATGGAATTGTCATCACATCCTGACCACCTGTTCAAACAATGTCATTTTATCATCTGCGATATCGGAAATGTCTCAAGAATGAAAGAAATTTTTGAGCAATTGAGGCGTGAACTTGTGTACCATGCTGCTGCTTACAAACATGTACCTATGATGGAGGCATATCCTGACGAAGCAGCAAGACTCAATATATTGGGAACCCGTAAAATGGTCGATCTTTCCCTCAAATATCAGGTCAAAAAATTTGTCCTCGTTTCTACTGATAAAGCTGTCAACCCTACAAATATCATGGGAGCCAGCAAACGTATTGCTGAGATGTATGTGCAGGCCCAGAATCAATATCTGCATTGTGAAACGCAATTTATCACCACACGATTCGGAAATGTTTTAGGTTCGAATGGTAGTGTAGTTCCTTTATTCCGTGCCCAGATAGAAAAAGGTGGTCCTGTAACAGTAACACATCCACAAATCACAAGGTATTTTATGACCATCCCGGAAGCTTGTAATCTGGTATTGGAAGCGGGTAGTATGGGGACTGGTGGTGAAATATTTATATTTGATATGGGTAAGCCTGTGCGTATTTACGATCTCGCACTCAAAATGATCCAGCTAATGGGTAAAGATACCGGTAAGGGGGTCCAGATTTCATTCACAGGCCTCAGACCAGGCGAAAAACTTACGGAAGAATTACTTTCTGCTTCGGAAAATGTAAAACCAACACACCATCCTAAAATCATGATCGCCGTTTCAGGAGATGAAATGGATTATGATCAGTTTTTACTCAACCTTGATCAATTAGATACTTTTGTCAGGAATAATGAAAGACTGAATCTGGTCAGAGCGATGAAATATATACTGCCACAATATGTATCGAATAATTCAACTTACTCGACATTGGACAGGCCTCAAAACTAAGGACAACTATAAATGTGCTTTTTCTCTGGCAGGCATATCAGAAAGAACGATTTGCTTCACAGCTTTGATAGGAATAGAAATACATTTCTTCTCCATATAACTGAGGATCGAATCTACTACTTCTCTGGTTTTCGGATCCATTGAGTCAAGATCCTTTTTGAACACTTCATCAACTGCTTTCTGACGCATTGCTTTGATTTCAGCTGGAACCTCACTCATTGCTCTTTCTATCAGACGCTCATGAAACAACTGCTTGAACGATGCAATATGCTTCTGAATAATTTGTCTTGCTTTCCCGGTTTCTTCCCTTCTGAATCCCAGATTCTGATCTGCTAAATGTCTGAGATGCTCTACATCAATGTAGTCTACCATATCAGATAGTTGAACTTCAGTACTCACATTGGCTGGCACAGAAAGATCGATGATCAATCGTCCATGAGATTCTTTGCCGGCTAATTGTTGGAAAAGATCTCCTGTCAGCAGAGGCTGCAAAGATCCTGTGCAGATAAAAACCACATCAAATCCATTGTCATGTGTCAACAGATCAGTTAAAGCCTTAGCTTCTTTTCCAAACTTCTTAGCAATTTCCATTGCTCGTGAAGGTGTTCTATTAAAAGTTTCAACCTTTTTATATCCGTGTTTGACAAGAAATTTGGAAACCAAGAGATTGGTTTGTCCTCCTCCAATGAGCAGAATTCGGGCATCCCTGGAGGGTTGCTTTTGCAACAATTGCTGAATAGATAAAGAAACTACCGATACCGGCTTATCTCCAATTCCAGTATTTGTATAAACATCTTTGGCTGCCTGAACAGTCAGTTTCATTAATAATCTAAGATTATCTCCACTTAAATTCCAGGTTTTGGATTGTTCATAAGATTCTCTGATCTGTCTGAAAATCTCTCTTTCGCCAATAATCATAGAATCCAGTGATGCAGCCACCTCCAACACATGATTAATAGCATCTGCTCCTTCAAAGTACTGTGCTGATTGAACATCCTGTTCAAGTGAATTTAAAGGAATATTTGAGTTTACTGTTTGTAAAAACTTGCTAATATCAAATGAGAGGGACCCTTCAGGCATATAAAACAAATACATAACCCGGTTACAAGTGCTCAGATACATCAATTCTTCTATCCCATTAAGCATTTTGACGGCATGAAGGTGACTTTTCAATTCCTCTGAAGAATCAGCTTGAATCATAAATCTGGAAATATCCCGCAGATTATGATGGCGATGAGTAAATGCTAAAATCCTAAAACCTCTATACATACTGTGACTTGAACTTAAATTCGGAACAAAAATAAGGGCAGTAAATGAAGCATCTGTCATTGGAATGTCAACAACACCGGGCGACTCTTCTTTATACAAATTCTAATTAAGCGGATATACGGGAAAGGTGCTGATATAATAATTGCGTGAAAAAAGTAATTGGATGAAGAATAAAGCGGCTATTTGATCTCGAATATGAATTAGTCAGTACCTTTCGCCCAAGTTTTTTTTACAAATAGACATGGAAGAAATAGATTCTGAAGATGATCTGAGTGATATACTAGAGTCCAACTCGCAAAAATGGACCCGGAGACTGCAGAATCTGTATTTTGTAGCGCTTCTATTCGCTGCATCGGTGTGGATTTATGAATTTGGTTTTAGTGATGCTGAAGAACCTTTGAGTTTTACTTCATGGGTAATGACAAGCTTACTCTTTTGTGCCACAATCATACAGTCGGGCATCACCTATTTAAGGTGGAAAAAAACAAGGTCAATTGCAAAAAATTTCTTCTTTTTTGGAATCATCTGCTTTTCTGTATTTCTCATTTATGCAAGGTTATTATCGGGAGCGGATCCACTTGCATCAGAGTGGATTCACAATCTTGCAAACCCTCTTGTAACTCATATATTCCTCCTGGGCATTCTGATTTTAGAAAGCTCCAGAGCTAGTATTGGCGTGTCAAGGTTAAATTTGGGTCCGGCAAAAGTATTAGCGTTGAGTTTTGTTACATTAATTTTGGCAGGAACCGGTCTGCTTCTGCTTCCTAATTCAACTCAGGGTGGAATTAGCTTTGTTGATGCGCTCTTCACATCAACAAGCGCAGTCTGTGTGACCGGCCTTGCTGTACTAGACACAGGTACTACATTTACACATGCAGGTCAAAATATTCTGATTATTTTATTCCAATTGGGAGGCTTGGGAATGATGACCTTTACCAGTTTTTTTAGTTTGTTTTTTTATGGAAATGCTTCCTTCAGCGGAAATCTCTATATAAAAGAACTGGTCCAATCGAAGCAAATTGGCAACATGGTTAAGATTTTATTAAAGATTGTTTTCATTACTTTTTTATTAGAAGTAATCGGCATTCTTTTAATCTTTTTCTCTACTGATTCAGTACATTTTGCAGACCGTTCGGAGCATATTTACTTTTCAATTTTTCATGGTATCTCCGCATTCTGCAATGCGGGATTTACATTGGTTCCTAATGGATTTCATGGCGAAGAATTTGGAGAATCTTATGGCTTACATTTAATTTTAGCATTCTTAATAATTGCCGGAGGCCTTGGCTTTAGTGTATTGTTCAACTACTATACTTATTTAAAAACCTGGATTATCGCCCGAATACGATATTTCAAAACAAAAGAACCCATTCGCCATCAAACATGGCAAATCAATATCAACACACGGATTATCTTATTTACTACCTTCCTTTTATTAGGTATAGGAACAGTTTCATTCTTTATAATTGAGTACAACAATGCATTTGCCGGCAAGACACTGGAAGGAAAAATAATCAGTTCTTTTTTTGCTGCAGTCACTCCGAGATCAGGGGGTTTGAATACAATCGATCTCAATTTATTGACAATGCCCTCATTGATGTTGACAATGTTGTTAATGTGGATCGGAGGTTCACCAGGTTCGATGGCCGGAGGGATCAAGACCACTACATTTATGGTGGCCACTCTAAATATGGTAAGCCTTTCAAGAGGTAAGGACAGAATTGAATTTATGAAAAGGAAAATATCTGAAGAAAGTGTCCGCAGAGCATTTTCGGTCATTAGTTTGAGCCTCCTTTTTATAGGTCTTTCCATATTTGGATTGTCTATAACTGATCCGGATAAAGGACTTCTACCCATTGCGTTCGAGTGTTTTTCTGCATATAGTATAGTTGGGTTAAGTCTTGGGGCTACAGTTGACCTGAGTGAACCCGGGAAAATAATTTTGGTTTCCACTATGTTCATAGGGAGAATTGGTGCTCTTACATTTATGGTAGCAGTCTTCAGAAGAGTCTCGACAAATCATTACAGATACCCATCTGAAGAAATCTTAATCAATTAAAAAAACATCTTTGCCGCTTGGATAATCCTTTTATAAGAAATGAATCTCCATTGTTAAGTCAGAAGAGCAACTGGCCTTACACTGTGTATATTTTCTTTTTAATAATCCAAATCGGGTTGTGGATTTATCAAAGAGGGGTAATCGAAAATACGCTGCAAAGTTCAGAATACAACCTTCTGGTTACCATAGTACATTCTTGTATCGCAGGATCAATGGTACTGTACTTCCTGAGTCGTCTCAAGCAGTATACTAATTCCAGTGACCGAACATTTTTTATTGCTTTGTGGAGTGTAGGCATGCTGGTGGTAATATCCAGATGGATAATTAATGTAGATGACTCAAATTTATCCGGTATACAATATTTTCTGACCCGCAGCCTCTTAAACTTTCATTTGCTACTTCTCGGATTGATTGAATTCTCAAGATTAAATAAGTATCTGGCAGCTTTCAAATTTGGACCCGGCCGGATTCTTATTTTAAGCTTTTTGGTATTGATTTTGTTTGGAACATTCCTGCTATTACTTCCCGCTGCTACTCACAATGAACTTTCTTTCATAGATGCATTATTTACATCGACCAGTGCGGTGTGTGTTACCGGACTAATTGTAGTGGATACTGCTACTGCATTTACTCCATTTGGTCAGTGGATAATTATTATTCTTATTCAATTAGGGGGGCTGGGAATGATGACCCTAACCAGCTTTTTTGGCTTCTTTTTTCAAGGAAATTTTTCATATTCAAGCCAGATTTATATAAAAGACTTTGTAAACTCAGATCAACTGAGTGATTTATTCAAAGTAGTCTCCAAAATATTATTCTTTACTTTTTTAATTGAGGCAACAGGAGCATTAATTATCTATTTTTCGTTGCCTTCGGATTTTCTGGGCTCAACTTCAGACAGGTGGTTTTTTGCTATTTTTCATTCCATCTCTGCCTTTTGTAATGCAGGTTTTTCTACCATGACATCCGGATTATATGAATTTCCTGTCCGCTACAATTATACTTTACAACTGGTCATTGTATTTCTTATCATTATCGGAGGTATTGGTTTTACTGTTATCATGCATTTGTACAATGCTTTAAAACAATATATAAAGCGAATAAGGACTCCTAAAAGAAAGCGATCGGTGAAATTAAATCAGACATATAAATTCAATCTCAATACTACAATTGTGATAAGGACGACTTTAATTATTCTGGTGATCAGCACTATATTAATGTTCGTGCTTGAATATAATTACACATTAAGGGAGCATGATGGTTTTGGTAAATTTGTAGGTGCTTTGTTTGAAGCTGTGACTCCACGAACTGCAGGATTTAATTCTGTAGATGTAACCCAAATGAGTTTTGCTGCCATTATTCTGACAATACTTTTGATGTGGATTGGGGCTTCTCCGGGCTCTACAGGGGGAGGTATTAAAACCAGTACCTTTGCACTGGCAGTTTTGAACATTATAAGTCTGGCTAAAGGACAGGACAGAGTAGAATTCAGAAACAGGCATATCTCGACCCAATCCATAAAAAGAGCTTTTGCAGTAATAAGTTTATCTTTGGTTTTTATAGGAATCAGCATTTTCATTGTGTCCTTTACTGACCCTGATTTGGGTTTTTTACAACTCAGTTTTGAGGCATTTTCGGCATTCAGTACTGTAGGATTAAGTTTGGGAATCACCGGATCATTGAGTCCCGCAGGCAAGATCGTAATGGTTTTGTGTATGTTTATCGGAAGAGTTGGGGCAATAACAGTATTGATTTCAATATTTAGAAAAGTGTCCTCCCAGAAGTATCAGTATCCGCAGGAAGAGATATTAATTAGTTAATTTTAACATTGTAATTACATCGATATGAGATATATTATTGTCGGTCTGGGAAATTTTGGAGCATCCCTTGCAATAAAACTGAGCAACCTGGGACATGAAGTCATCGGTCTGGATAAGCGAATGGAAAAAGTAGAATCTCTAAAAGATAAAATCACTCAAGCCATCTGTCTGGACACAACAGATCCTGAAGCTGTACGCATTCTTCCTTTGAAAGAAACTGATGCTGTGATTGTCGCCATCGGGGAAGATGAAGGTTCTTCTATCATGTCAACAGCATTAATGAAGCAAATGAAAGTCAAAAGATTAATAGGCCGTGCAGTTTCAAAGCTTCAAACAACTGTGCTGGAAGCAATGGGTGTTACTGAAATTGTCTATCCTGAAGAAGAATCTGCTGACAGGCTTGCTAAATCTCTTGACCTGGAAGGTGTTATTGATTCATTCACAGTTAGCGGATCTCATAATATTGTTGAAGTTAATGTGCCCGACAGGTATGTTGGGAAAACCATTGAACAAGTGGGATTCAGACAAAAATACCACTTGAATATTCTTACGATTCTGAAAAGTACTCAGGATACCAATGCCATTGGCGCCAAACGATTTATTAAAGAGGTGGTTGGAGTGGTCACTCCTGATACTGTCCTGAAAGATGGCGACATTCTGGTAATGTATGGAAAGGTCAAAGATATCAAGCGATTATTGCATGTGGACTGATTTGTCAATTGAAAAATAAACCTGATTGAACTGTATATGAATGGGAAGTGTGTGGAATTTCTACAGGAATAAGGAAATAAAATAATACAAAATACCTGCAATCAGAGCTGAAACAGGAATAGTCAATATCCATGCCCACAATAATTGTATGGTAACTCCCCATCTCACTGCTGATATTCTCTTAGTAATACCTGCTCCGATAATACTACCAGTAATCGTATGGGTAGTGGAGACCGGGATTCCAAAATGCTCGGACAGATAAAGTGTGGCAGCACCAGCAGTTTCTGCACTCACACCTTCGAGAGAAGTTACTTTAGTAATCTTGGTACCCATTGTTTTTACTATCTTCCAACCCCCGCTCATAGTACCAAGACCTATCACGATAAAGCTTGTGATGGGTACCCAGGCATAGTGATCAACAAAGTACGAGAATCGGTCCGATGTTGCCATGTTGATATAGACGCTATCACCAATGCTGATATGATAATAAATCACTGCCGCACCAATGATACCCATTACCTTTTGTGCATCATTTGCCCCATGTCCAAGACTGAAAAGTGCCGAGGAAACCAATTGCATCCTTCTGAACCATTTGTCGGCCCGATGGGGTGTAGTCTTCCTGCAAATCCACATAATGCCGACTGTGATAAAATAAGCAATGAATAGGCCTATTGTAGGAGCTAATACAATAAACAGAAATACGGGAATTACTTTTACATAATTAATTACTTCATTCAAATTCGCGGAAATTGTAATAGCATGAACTAATGCCGCTCCCATAAATCCCCCGATA
Organism: Saprospiraceae bacterium; assembly: GCA_016706365.1. Taxonomy (GTDB): domain Bacteria; phylum Bacteroidota; class Bacteroidia; order Chitinophagales; family Saprospiraceae; genus SLDF01. The sequence goes on along the minus strand of JADJJU010000005.1, from coordinate 137,126 downwards.
AGCGTATGTGATGAAGAAGATGGTATTCCAAGCTTCCACGCCAGCAAATTCCAGGTAATAGCAGCGATGAGTCCTGCGAGTATCACCTCAAGTGTAATGAATTCTTCGTTGACTGACTTAGCAATTGTATTACCAATTTTGAATTCACCAATCCAATATTTGGAAATAAAATAAGCCATGAAATTGAAAAAAGCTGCCCAGAGCACTGCTTGCAATGGAGTTAATACTCTTGTAGCAATGATTGTAGCTATTGAATTAGCAGCATCATGAAACCCATTGATAAAATCAAAGATAAAAGCCAGTACAATTATTACAATCAGTAGAGTTAATCCCATATTCAGGCAACAAATTTACGAAAGAGAGATTATGAATACTTTACTGTGATTGTCTCGAGGACATTCGCTACATTTTTGCACTTGTCAGAGGCAGACTCCAGTGCTGAAAGTACTTCCTTGTACTTAATGATGTTTTTTACATCGGTTTCATTTTCGAAGATATCTTCTACAGCTTTGTCAAAAACGTTGTCTGCTTTGCTCTCCAGTTTGCTGATTCTTTTACAGGCCACTACTACTTGCTTGAGATTTTTCCCGTCGCGGAGATCATGTATAGCGCCTCCTATCAATTGGCAGGCTTCCAGATTGATTTCTGTCAGTTTACGGATTGATTTAGTGATTTTATCTACCTGATACATTTTCATCCTGCTGGCTGCACCCTGCATAAAATCAGTCACATCATCTATCGAAGTAATGAGTGAATAAATATCCTCTCTGTCAAAAGGAGTTAGAAAATTTCTGCTTAATTCGAGGTTTGTGAGGTGCGTGATTTCACCAATTCTTTCCTCCAGTTCATCTATTTTTTTGAAATATGGATCTCTTTCCGCGGAAGGGACATGGATAACTTCGTTGAGAGTTTCTGCTAATAGAATAAGCTTTGAAGTTGCCCTTTCAAATAGAGGAAAAAATTTCTTGTCTTTCGGGACTAAGAATTGAAAAATACTATCCAGTGAAAATGCCATAGTTCCCGGTTTAAAAATCGGGCAAATTTACAATAGTAATCTGAAACATTGCCAATTCAATATTAACTAATTGTTAATCCATCCATTTCCATGATCGAAGTAAGGATAATTCTCCACTCAGGGCAGTCTCAGCCACCATCTTCCCGTTAAATTTTGAAAATATTAAGGTTGTTTCTAAATATACATTTCAAAAAATCTTCCATAGACTAATATTTGTTTCCTAAATACTAATTTAGCGCCCTCAATAAAAAATATCATGTACAGAACTCATCATTGTGGCGCTTTAAGGTTGGAAGATGCCGGGAAAGAAATCACTCTTGCGGGTTGGGTGGACATCAGCAGAAATCTTGGAGGTATGACTTTCATCGATCTTAGAGATCGTTTTGGGATCACTCAGCTGGCATTCAATATGGAAGAAAATGCAGACTTGTGCAATCAGGCACGAAAAGTAGGCCGGGAATGGGTATTGCAAGCCACAGGAGTCGTTCGTGAACGCAGTAGCAAAAATGCCAATCGTCCTACCGGTGATGTTGAAATAAGCGTAACAGCTCTGGAAGTACTCAACAGCTCCAAAGTTCCTCCCTTCACTATTCAGGATGAAACAGACGGAGGAGATGATATTAGGATGAAATTCAGATATCTGGATTTAAGAAGAAATCCCGTTCAACAAAATATCTTGTTCCGTCATAAATTGGCGATGGAAACAAGAAAATATCTGTCTGATGCAGAGTTCATAGAAGTAGAAACTCCCGTACTCATTAAAAGTACGCCGGAAGGTGCAAGAGATTTTGTTGTTCCCAGCAGGATCAATGCAGGACAATTCTATGCATTGCCTCAATCGCCCCAGACATTCAAGCAATTATTGATGGTGTCAGGATTTGACCGGTATTTTCAAATTGTAAAATGTTTCAGGGATGAAGACCTGCGTGCGGACCGACAGCCTGAATTTACTCAGATTGACTGTGAAATGTCCTTTGTTCATCAGGAGGATATCCTCAATACTTTTGAAGGATTAACAAGACACTTGTTCCAAACACTGAAAGGAATAGAACTCAGAGACTTCCCCAGAATGCAATACGATGATGCAGTCAGATTGTATGGCTCAGACAAACCGGATCTAAGATTCGGAATGCAGTTCAAAGAACTGAATCATTTGGCCAAGGGAAAAGACTTTGCCATATTCGATCATGCTGAATTAATCGTAGGTGTTTGTGCCGATGGGATTGCCGATCAATTTTCAAATAAAGATCTCAACGAGATGACAGAATGGGTCAAAAGACCTCAGATCGGTGCCGGAGGCCTGGTGTACGTGCGATTTAATACAGATGGAAGCATCAAATCCAGCATTGGAAAATTCTTCAGCGATGAGGATCTCCAGCAATGGGCTGCAGAGTTTGGTGCTAAGGCCGGAGACATTCTATTCATCATGAGCGGAGAAACAGACAAAGTGCGCAAGCAATTAAGTGAATTGAGGCTGGAACTTGGTAATAGATTAGGACTTAGAAAATCAGATGAATTCAAACCACTTTGGGTATTAGACTTTCCTTTACTTGAATGGGATGAGACTACCGAGCGGTTTTATGCAATGCACCATCCATTCACCTCTCCGAAAAAAGCAGATATCCCACGAATGCTGAACGGAGATCATGAAACCATGAAATCCCTCAGAGCTGATGCATATGATCTGGTAATCAATGGTGTAGAAATCGGTGGAGGTTCCATCAGGATTCATGACAGAGAATTACAATCTAAAAACTTTAAACTTCTCGGATTCACACCTGAAAAAGCAGAAGATCAGTTTGGCTTCCTAGTGGGTGCATTCGAATATGGTGCTCCACCTCATGGAGGTATAGCTTTTGGATTAGACAGGCTCTGTGCAGTACTGAATGGTCAGAACAGTATCAGAGACTTCATTGCTTTCCCTAAGAACAATATGGGCCGTGATACGATGATCGATGCTCCTTCAGCAATTGATGATGTTCAATTGAATGAGCTGAGCATCCAATTGGATATTAAGAAATAGTCATCCAATCCATGAAAAGGTTTGTTAAGTGCTGCTTATGAATAAGTGGACATTTTAGTCGTATATGGATTAAATTAGTTTACTTACTTTTGGCGATGCAAGCTTCAATAGTTAAAACCCCGGTATTTATTGCAGGTGCAGGACCTGCAGGTGTTGCCGCCGCATTAAAACTGGATCGGCTTGGTATTCCTTGTGTCATAGCAGATAAATCTGTTTTCCCACGGGACAAAATTTGTGGCGATGCCATATCAGGCAAAGTAATCGTCAATTTGAAGCGTATAGATCCGGCAATTTTAGAATCATTTTACGAACAAACATGGAAAACACCGGTTTGGGGAATCCGTTTTGTAGCTCCAAACGGGAAGGTTGTAGAAGTGCCTTTTTCAGCAAAAAGTAATCCTACAGCAGATATTGCACCCGGATTTGTTGCAAAGCGAATGGATTTTGACAACTTTCTGGTGGATCAAATACGTCAATGCAGGCATGTTACTTTTCTGGAAGGAGTAGATATCGAACATGTGGAGAAAATTGAAAATGGATTCTCGATCCGGGACAAATCCGGACATTATCACTTTGAAACACCGATGTATCTCGATGCTTGCGGAGCTCATTCAGCATTTGCCAGACATTATGCAGGTTTGACAAAGAGAGATGATCATCATGCCGGTTCTCTTCGTGCTTATTATTCCAATGTTGGGGGATTTCACGAGCACAATTATATTGAACTGCAGTTTCTAAATCCATTAATACCAGGATATTTCTGGGTATTCCCGCTTCCGGGAGGATTTGCAAATGTCGGTGTAGGTATGCGAACAGATTACATCCGCAAAAAGAAAATCAATCTCAACAAGGCAATGGATCAGCTTATCAGGGAACATCCTGTTCTGATAGAAAGATTCAAAAATGCGAAACTGGAAGGAAAAATTCAGGGATTTGGTTTGCCTCTTGGATCAAAACCAAGACCAATAAGTGGAGAAAATTTCATGATTCTGGGAGATGCCGGACATTTAATTGACCCATTAACCGGTGAAGGAATCGGACATGCTATTTACAGTGGTGTTTATGCTGCAGAACAAACTCAAATCTGCATGGAACAGCATAACTTTTCAAAAGAATTTATCCATGCCTATGATGTGCGAATTAACAAAGTCCTTGGAAAAGAAATGGAACTGAGTTACAAACTGCAGAGGATGATGGCCAGACCATGGCTGGTTAATTTTTTAGCAGGATTGATTATTTCCAATCGGCGCATTATCGATATTATTTCCAGAATGTATACAGACTTTGATTTAAGAACCAAGATAGTTCGTCCAGGCTTTTGGCTTAAATTGATATTTAAAAAGGACATTTAACTTTTCGATCTTCTCAATCTACCTCAATCCCATCAATCTTCCCAAACTCTCCACAATAAACTCAAACTCCCAACCCCAATCTTAGCAATCTTCTCAAACCCGCTACAAAACACCCAAACGCACAACATCAATCATATCAATCTTACCAAACCCTCCACAAAACACTCACACTCCTCCCTCCTTTCCTAACACTTCGCTTAACGGTTCCCGGTTGTTTATTGGCTGTTCAATTGGCTGCCAGCCTGTTTCATCGCGAGGTTCGTGCCTCACTGCGCGATTTTCGATTTGCTAATTCGACAACTCGCTAATTTCATCCACATCCACCCCTCATTCCATTCATAAAAAAAACCGGATGAAGCATTCTCCATCCGGTTCATCACCATCTAACGAGTCCATGTATCGCTTAGAATAAATTAAACTTCACTCCTACTGACAATGGATGATAATCGTATCTGCTTGTATTCTCGAACAAGCTGGACATATCGTAGCGTGCATATACTGAAACCAATTTATAACCTATGGCTGCAGAAACACCGTAATTAAACTTATTGACTCCATATCTTGCAGTGCGTTTTTCTACTACTTCTTCGCCATTAGCTGAAGTATATTCAAAGTTCTGTTTTGTTCTGAATCTTGCACCTGCAAATCCATTCATTTCGATATAGAATCCGTCATTCCCTTTTGGTGCAATTTTTAGCCCTAAAGTACCGGTCACATAGTGATTGCGTAATTTATTGGAAGTGATGGTTCCGGGTGCTTGCACGAAAAGAGGTTCAGTAACATGAGAAAGGATATTATTACCGGCGATATCAGCCTTTTGGTATAACAATCCTACACCATAATTCAACCAAATCGGGCTTCTATTGCCACCTATTCTTGTATTCAACATGAAATCTATCTGAGTAAATCCACCTTTCCAGAAATCCATTTCAGGGTAAGTTGTTTCAGCTGCATTCACATCATTCAGCATTGTATGCCAGCCCACAGCAAAGTTTATTCCGGTATAGGTGCGACGGTTTTTCCGTGGTTTCACTTTAGTGTTAATTCTGATTCTTCTTTCATCGCCATCACCGTCTACTGAAACTCTTGGCTCATCACTATCCTCATCTACTTCAGGTGCTTCAGGTGCCTCAGGTGCTTCCGGAGCTTCTACTCCTTCTCTTACACTTTCTGCCACTTCGCGTCTTACGGCAGCAGCCAATCTTTGTGCTTCAGCTTCTATTTCTTTACTCATAGCTTCTGCTCTTTCAGAGATCTGCTCTCCCATTTCTTCTTCAGTGATTTTGCCGGCATCAAATTCGGCTCTGATTTTCTCAATTGCAGCCTTTAGCTCTTTAGTTTTAGCTTTAATAAGCGCCTGAGATTCTTTGCGTATTTTTTTTGCTTCTTCAGCAGTCAGATCGTCATCGTTTTCGATCTCAATTTCAATTCCATCTTCGGATGTATCTACTTTTACTGTGACTTCTCTGTCTTTTTTAGGCTCTGTTTGTGCCCAGGCTGCTCCTGCACTGAATACAACTGCAAGAACAATCATCATATTTATTCGTACCTGTCTCATTTGATTTAATTTGTTGGATTATTAATATAATATTTCTACTTCTTTGATTTTTGACCATTTGCGAACCGGTAATCCGGCAGCTTCTGCGAGTTCGGTCATTTTCTCACCAGCTTTATCGAATAGTCTCTCTCTTACTGTACGTTGAGAACCAAGTTGATTAGCAGCATAAATCAATGCATTGGGGTCTACAGAAAATTTGACTGCAACATCCTTGCTTGCAGCGGCATCCACACTGGCCAATTCTGTGTTGTCTGCTACATTTTTGGATTGAATAAGCTTAGGTCCGGTAATCTCCAGCTTCTGAGTAGGTATGATCAATTCTACTTCAGCGAGCCGGGTTTCTTTCTCCTGATTTAAAGGCGTTTGCTCAGGTATATAGCTCCTTTGAGGAACATCTTCTCTATTTGGAGATTTGCTCTTTCTTTGTTGAATCTGCTGCTTAGAAGATACATCTTCTTTTAATGTCGGGTGACTGTCAGTATTTACTTCTTCCACAGCATATTCTGATTCATCTTTTGTATTTTCCAATGTACCTTTTGATTCAGCTTCCTGCAATTCTTTTTGTTCATTTGGAATCACTTTCTCCTCAGCAATCGGAAGATTACCTGAAGTTGTTGATTCCTTTTGGAAAATCCAAAATCCACCTACTGTCATCAGCAATGCTATCGCTGCTGCTGCGGCCCATCTGATCGTCATAATGGTGATCACACCGCGATTCTGAGCGGGTTTCACTACTCCTGAAGCCTGAATTCTGGCCCAAACGTGATCCGGAGGAGTGACTTTTGCGTCTTTCAACCCGTCTTTGAAAATATCATCTATTCTGTTGTTGCTCATAATCCTTTTATTTCTACGAGTGAATTTTCTACATTTTTAATCTTTTGCTGCAGCATATTTCTTGCTCTTAGCAGCTGTGTTTTGGAAGTACTTTCAGTAATTCCTGTCATTTCAGCTATTTCCTGGTGTTTGTAGCCTTCGATTACATACAGGTTAAAAACCGTTCTGTATCCATCAGGCAGATCCTGCACCAGTGCCATAAGATCTTCAGTCTCCAACTTCATATCAGTCTGAAAATCTGAAGCCTTATCCAGCTTCTCCATCTGATCGGTATAATCAACTACGAGTTTTTTCCCTCTCAGATACATCAGGCACTCTCTAACTACAATCATTCTAATCCATCCTTCGAAGGATCCTTTGAAGCTAAAGCTTTCCAAATTGCTGTAGACTTTGATAAATCCATTTGATAAAGCTTCCTCCGCTTCTTCGTTGCGGTTCAGGTATCTTCTGCACACTGCCATCATCTTTGGAGCAAATCGCTCATAAAGCAGGCGCTGTGCTTTCGGATCCTGCCTGAGACACCGTCTTATCAGGGTCTCATCGTCCATTGGTTTATTTAGGGTAAAAAGCATTCAATCGTTTCGTTTTCTGTTAATAAGATGCTGGGCCCGCAAAAATGGTTGCATGGGTTTTTAACATTTTTTATTGTTAATATTGAAACATTAACAATGAGAGCGGTCTGGAAGAGAAGATATATATGGATAATTCCAACAAGTCAATCATACTTATTTGTCAATAAACATATTACACTTGCAGATTTTTCTCAATTGAAATTGAAAAAAGAAAAATAATAAATACTGTCTGTATTAATATTTAAAGTCTGGAAGTAAATAATAAATCGATATCAGTATATTTCAATGCAAAGCGATCACTCAAATATCTGTTTGTAAGACAACCCTTGTATATATAAATGCCTTTTCTCAGACCGGTCAGCAGATAAAAGAGATCGTTAATACTCCCTGATTGTCCTGCTTTCAATAATATAGGAGTAAGGACATTACTCATTGCCAGAGAAGCTGTGCGGGGTACTTTGGAGGCAATATTCGGAACGCAAAAGTGAACTACTCCATGCTTGATAAATGTAGGCTTTTCGAGATTCGTAACCTGAGAGGTTTCAAAGCATCCGCCCTGATCGATACTAACATCTATGATGACTGAGCCCTGTTTCATATTCATGACCATTTCCTCTGTAACAATCATTGGCGTTCTTCCAATCTTGGAGTGAATGGCTCCTATCACCACATCTGCATCCAGCAATTGAGCTTTCAGGTAATGCAGGTTAATGGATGATGTATACAATGACTCACCCAGGCGAGACTTGAGTCTCATTAGTTTGTATATATTATTGTCAAATATTCTGACTTCTGCGCCCAGTCCAAGTGCAGCCCGGGTGGCAAATTCACCAACTACTCCTGCACCAAGTATGACCACTTTGGCATTGGGAACACCGGATATCCCACCCAGTAAAACACCTTTTCCTTCATTGGACCTTGCAAGCAGGTCAGCTGCTGTAAGCACAGCACTTAGACCCGCCAGTTCACTCATCATGCGCACAAGCGGATAAGAACCATCATCATCCTGGAGATATTCCATGGCAAGCGCTATGACCTTGCTTTTTTTCAAAGCTGCAAGAAATTCCTGTGTAATAAGCGGAAGATGCAATGGACAAATCAATACCTGATCAGGATGCAATTCGCTGATTTCATCCATTGTCGGCGGAGCCACCTTTATAAGTATATTCGATTTGAAAACTTCTTTGCGACTATGGGCCACTTCAGCACCGGCTTCTGAATATTCATTATCAGTGAAATTTGATCTTTCACCTGCTTTTGATTCTATGATCACTCTATGTCCGTGACTAACCAGCAGTTGGACAGAATCAGGGGATAATGCAATTCGATTCTCGTAAGGACTCAATTCTTTCGGGATACCGATGAACAATTGTCCCGACTTTTTAGTTGGGATCATAACTTGTTCCTGAGTTTCAATAGCAGATTGTGCAATGATTTCCGAGAAGCCCGGCTTGCGACCTGAATTTTCCATGTTTTCGTAAATATCCTACAAAAATACAATTTTTCTTGCTCCCTCCGCCCCGATTGAGATTTGCATCCTAAGTATATCTTCAGGAAGAATGGATTCAATCATCTCAGGCCATTCAATTATGCAAAGATTACCACTGTATAAATAGTCTTCAATAGGAAGTGCAATTGCTTCTTCTAAACTATTTAACCTGAACAAATCCATGTGAAACACTGTTGGAAATTCCGGATTTTGCGTGTGATACTCATTCACAATTCCGTATGTGGGGCTACTGACTTCGTCCAGAGATTCCAGATAATCCATAAATATTGCAGTGAAAGTTGTCTTGCCACTCCCCATCGATCCCTCAATTGTGAAAATTCTGCGATCTCCGAGCTTTTGCAAAATTACGGGGATAATCTCTGACCAGTCTTCAAGTTTGTTAACAGTATGTTCTGACATTGTATTTGTTAATTAAAATAGTGGATGTTGAATTTTTATACTTTGCCAGGAAAAATTATCAGATTCTTCCAGTAAATTTTGCTTCAGTTCAGCATAAAAATAATCAGCATCAGCTAGAATAGATCCAAATCGGTTCACTAAAGGGCTTTCCATCTGGCAATCAATCATGGAATAATTTTGGGCTTGCAGAAATGCAATCAAATGTGAAAATGCAATTTTTGATGTATTACTTCTTAAGTGAAACATGGATTCACCATAAAACACTTTTCCAATTGCCATGCCATATAAGCCTCCGACCAACTCATCATTATCCCACACTTCAACAGAATGTGCCCAATGCATTTCATGCAATTGAATAAAGGAGTTTTTCAAATCATCGGTAATCCATGTGCCCCTCTGTCCTGTACGTTGAATAACGGCACAATTCTCTATGACTTGCTCGAATGCAGCGTCGAATGTCACGCGGTATGAGTTTTTACGTAAGATCGCTCTTAGATTCTTTTCAATAATGGCTTCAGAAGGTATGATAATACATCGGGGAATGAGTGAATACCATGAAACCGGATACCCTTCTGAATACCAGGGAAAAATTCCCCATGCATAAGCTGTTAATAGCCTTTCAGGAGCAAGATTTCCACCTGAAATCAAAGCAAATTCCCCATCTCTTTTTTTGGCAGGATGTGGAAAAACCCAGGATTGTTTAAAAGGGAAATCTACTATTCTCATGACTTTCAACAAAAAATGGCCCGAAGGCCATCTTTAATTTTTACAGAAATTTCAATTTAAATTTATTCTTCAATCACTGCTGAAAGGCCCCTGTCTACGAGCGCTTCTTTAAGAGGTTTCAATTCGGGTTTTGGTCCGACTTTGACATTGGCCTTCCCTTTGTAGTGGATCAACATGGACAATTGTTCTGCTTGCTCGCTGGTATGATAAAGTACTTCCACAAATGAAGAAATCACCCAATCGAATGTATTTACGTCATCATTATATACAATGATGGAGGCGTGATTAGCAAGATCATAATCCATTACTTCCAGTTCGGCTTCCTGTTCTTTGAAAGGATTAATCGACATTTTTACTGATTTAAATTTGACAAGATCTTTTTGATGGCTACAAAATTAGGTACTTCTCCAGCATTTTCCAATACTTCTGCGTATTGAATTACTCCATACTGATCTATTACGAAAGCGGATCTTTTAGATACTCCTCTCATGCCTAACGAAAATAACTCATAAATCGATCCATAGGCAGTGGATACTTCCTTATTAAAGTCAGAAAGTAGTGAAAAATTGTATTCCTGGCTTATTTTATATTGTTTTAATGTCTGAGGAGAGTCTACAGAAATAGCCAGTATTTCAGTATTGAGACCCTGATATTCAGCCAATCCATCCCGTATACTGCACAATTCAGCCGTACATACATTTGTGAATGCAAGAGGAAAAAATAGGATTAAAACATTCTTTCCCTGATAATCTGCTAATGAGACAAGCTCTTTATCTGTGTTGTACAAAGAAAATAATGGAGCCTTTTCTCCGGTTTGTAATGCCATATCAGATTAATTATTGATTGATAAATTGGAAATATACAGCAAGCCAAAGTAAAATCTAATTTTGGCTTGTCAATCAAACAAACACAAAGCCATGCAGGCTGTTCAAAAAGCTTATGTTAAAATGCACATTGCTGTGGTCCTTTTTGGATTCACGGCTATTCTGGGCGATCTCATTGAATTGAATGCATTGACTTTAGTTTGGTGGCGGATGTTATTTACGACTCTTAGTTTGTTCTTTCTGGCAAAATGGTCCAGAATGATAAAAACAATAGATCGAAGATTGCTTTTGAGGTTACTCATGAATGGTGCAATCATCGCCTTACATTGGCTTTGTTTTTATGCATCCATCAAATTGGCAAATGCATCTGTAGCTTTGGTGTGTCTGGCATCGGGAGCCTTGTTTGCCGCTATTATTGAACCATTACTTTTTAAGACAAAGATCAATAAGCTCGAAATAATTTTGGGCCTCTGCGTCATTCCCGGAATGGCTCTGGTCGTAAGTAATTTGGAAGTCAGCATGATTTGGGGCGTTTTTGTAGGAATAGCAGCAGCTTTGCTTTCTGCATTATTTGCCGCCATCAACAAGAAATTTGTAGATAAAGCTCATTCATTTGATATTACTTTCATAGAGCTGGGAGGAGGATGGATGTTTCTTACATTGTTTCTGCCTTTCCTGTTCTATTCTCAACCAGAGACTGTTTTTCTTCCTTCCGTTATGGATTTAATTTATTTAATTGTTCTGGCCTTACTTTGCACCACACTTGCGTTCATATTATCATTGCAGTCATTGAAATATTTATCAGCATTTAATACCACATTGATAGTCAACCTTGAGCCGATTTATGGCATTATAATGGCAGTTTTAATCTTAAAAGAACATGAACAATTAGGCCCGGGCTTTTATGTCGGAGTTCTTTTAATTTTTCTAACAGTTTTTTCCTATCCAATATTGAAAAGAAGATTTGCAAAATTTTGAAGTATGCTAGAATTTGATCCGGAATTAGAAAAATATTGTATCATTCATAGCTCCCATCTCGGTGAGGTTTTAGATGATTTGGAAAGAGAGACACATCTTAAAACTACCATGCCCCGAATGTTATCAGGTAGTCTGCAGGGTAATTTTCTGAAGATGATAGCAAGCATTATGAATGCAAAATATATTGTAGAGGTAGGCACTTTTACCGGATATTCGGCTATTTGTATGGCATCCGGAATGAATCCGGGTGGTAAATTAATCAGCCTGGAAGTGGATGATGAATTGAAACATTTTCATGACAAATATATTGAAAAGGCTGGTCAGGAAGAAAAAATACAAGTCCTTTATGGCAATGCCCTTGAGACTTTACCTGCCTTAGATGCAGGCATTGATCTCGCATTTATAGATGCAGACAAAAAAAACTACAGCAATTATTATGATATTCTCTTGCCCAAAATGCGTTCGGGAGGATTAATCATTGCAGATAATGTGCTTTGGTCCGGAAAAGTATTGGGAGATGATCAGGACAAAAATACTCTGGCTCTAAAGGCATTCAATGATATGGTGCAGGCAGATGACAGGGTGGAGAATTTTATGCTGTATCTCAGGGATGGATTGATGATGGCCAGGAAAAAATAGATTTATATCTCAAGTTATTTGGCTGTTTCAGATCTTCTAAATAGCACTTTGTTGAAAGCTGATTTACAGTAATTATAAAATTATCACACAAAAATAAAAGGCTGAATGGCTGTTCCAAATCTGAAACTACTGAAACCTGAAACTACTGAAATCTAAAATCATTTGCCACACTATGGTATTTCTACCCAAATGGCAACGCCTGGCGTTAAAGTAAGCCTAAGCATATATTGCAATTTGCTATAAAAACACCCCTCCTTTATATATTACAATTCCTTATTATACTTTTTTGTACAGATTAATTTGTACTTTTTGTACAATAAACGAACCTCTGTGTTAATTTTGCGTTTCAATAAGCAAAAACCGAGAAGGATGAGCGATTCGATGCAAACGCTGGAGGAACATACCCGAAGCGATTATAAATACGGATGGTCAAGTGATTTTGAGACTGAAACCATCCCAAAAGGCCTCAGCGAAGATGTTGTAAGAATCATTTCTGCTAAAAAAAATGAACCCGAATGGCTCCTCGCATGGAGGCTGGAAGCATACAAACACTGGCTAACTCTGAAGGAACCCAAATGGCCCAATGTCCACTACCCTGAAATCAATTATCAGGATATCATCTTTTATGCTGCCCCCAAAGCCAAGAAATTGCTGAATAGTCTGGATGAAGTCGATCCGGAGCTTTTGGAAACTTTCAAAAAACTTGGAGTACCCCTGGATGAACAGAAAATTCTCGCAGGAGTGGCAGTTGATGCCGTCATCGATAGTGTATCAGTAACCACTACCTACAAAGAGACACTTTCTGAACTCGGAATTATCTTCTGCAGCTTCAGCGAAGCAGTACAGGAACATCCTGAGCTGATCAAAAAATATCTGGGCTCTGTCGTCCCTCATACAGACAATTATTTTGCAGCATTGAATTCAGCGGTATTCAGTGACGGCTCATTCTGTTACATTCCAAAAGGGGTTCACTGCCCGATGGAATTATCCACTTACTTCCGTATCAATGCAGCCAATACCGGTCAGTTCGAACGTACGCTGATTGTAGCAGAAGAAAGCTCACAAGTCAGCTATCTCGAAGGATGTACAGCTCCTATGCGTGATGAAAATCAGCTCCATGCAGCTGTTGTCGAAATCGTGGCAATGGATAATGCTTTTGTAAAATACAGCACAGTCCAAAACTGGTATCCGGGTGACAAAAACGGTGTTGGGGGAATCTACAATTTCGTTACCAAACGCGGACTTTGTGCAGGATACAACTCCAAAATCAGCTGGACTCAGGTAGAAACCGGCTCAGCAATTACATGGAAGTATCCAAGCGTAATCCTGAAAGGAGACAACTCCACAGGAGAGTTCTATTCCATCGCTGTGACCAATAACTACCAGCAGGCCGATACAGGAACCAAGATGATTCACCTTGGCAAAAACACAAAGAGTACTATCATTTCCAAAGGTATCTCTGCCGGCAAAAGCCAAAATTCATACAGAGGGCTGGTCAAAATAGGCCGCAAAGCTGAAAATGCCAGAAATTTCTCCCAATGCGATTCCCTGTTGATGGGGGACAAATGCGGAGCTCACACATTCCCCTACATAGAAGTCGAAAATCAAAGCGCTCAAATCGAACACGAAGCCACTACTTCGAAAATCGGAGAAGATCAAATGTTCTACTGCCTCCAGAGAGGTCTCACTGAAGAGGATGCAGTCAACATGATTGTAAATGGTTATTGCAAAGAAGTATTCAACGAACTCCCTATGGAATTCGCAGTAGAAGCCCAAAAACTTCTGGCCATCAGTTTAGAAGGCAGCGTCGGGTAATCTTTTATAAAAATTCATCTAATACAAATTATAGATCTGTTCATATGTTAAGTATAAAGAATCTGCATGTTTCCATAGATAATCAATCTATTCTGAATGGAATCAATCTGGAAATCAAACCGGGTGAAGTACATGCAATCATGGGGCCTAATGGCTCAGGCAAGAGTACTCTGGCAAACGTAATTGCAGGAAGAGAAGAATATGAAATTACTGCGGGATCCATGACTTACAAGGGCGAGGACCTGAGTGAAATGGATATCAATGAAAGAGCGCTGGAAGGCATATTTCTGAGCTTTCAATATCCTGTTGAAATTCCCGGAGTTTCTACATCCAATTTCATGAAGCATATCATCAATGCCGGAAGAAAGCATAAAGGATTAGAAGAATTGGATGCCATGCAAATGCTCAAATTCCTTCGCGAAAAAGTAAAATCAGTTGGCATGGATGAAAGCATGCTCAAACGCTCATTGAACGAAGGGTTTTCCGGCGGAGAAAAAAAGCGCAATGAAGTTTTTCAGATGGCGGTTTTGGAACCTTCACTTGCAATTTTGGATGAAACTGACTCAGGCCTGGATATCGATGCTTTGAAAACTGTATCAGATGGCGTAAATCAACTGCGTAATCAAGAAAGATCATTTATCGTGGTAACGCATTACCAAAGATTACTTAATTACATCGTACCCGACTTTGTACATGTTTTGTATAAGGGACGTATAGTTAAAACCGGCGACCGTCATCTTGCAGTAGAGCTGGAAGCAAAAGGATACGACTGGATCAAAGAAGAGGCTGATGGAGTATCGGCTTAAACGCTCTTTATTAGCATTTGAAAAAATAGAAATCTGACTTTAAATATGTCAACTCAACTTATAGATAAAGACCTGGAACTGAAGCAAAGGTGGAACATTCTGTTTAACTCCTTTGAGCAAAGTCTCAATGGTCACAAATTCACCCCAATGCATGTGATGCGACAGTCTTCCATGAAAATCATGGAAGAGATGTCCTTTCCTACTTTAAGGGATGAAGACTGGAAATACACTGCGGTTGCCCGGATATTGAACAATAAATATGTTTTACCATCCAGGGAAGAAAGTCTTGCCTCCGAATTGGCTCCGCATTTTGGCAACAATTTGGATACTTACAAACTGGTATTTTATAATGGCTATTTCAGAAAAGATTTATCCTCAGAATTGCCGCTTATTTCAGGACTGACTGTTTGTACATTTGATGAGGCAATGAATGATGCCATTTCCAGAGACCTTATTGTTCAGCATCATCATCAGTGGATAGGACGGCAAAATCGGATTTTCCTGCATTTAAGTACTTCTTTCAGCAAGGATAATATTTTTATCTATATACCATCGGGTGTGCATTTGGAGAAACCTATTCACATTGTTCATTTGGCTTCTCCGATTGATGAAGCTCTGATGATTTCTCCCCAGACACTGATTATCGCGGAAAGAGGTTCTTCCTCACGCTTTATTGAAACATATGAAACAGTAAGTACTGATGCTTCTCAGCCGGTTTTTATAAATGCTTTGACAAGAATTGTTTTGAATGAAAACGCATGTGTGGATCATTTCAAAGTACAGGATATTAATCCGGATTCTTTCCTCATTCATCAATTAGATACGGACCAAAAAAGAGACAGCCGATTCATGACGTTTACTGCTGATCTGGGGGCACGAATTGCCCGCAATGAAGTTTCAGCACACTTGAAAGCCTCTAATACATACACACAATTATATGGAATTACGGTGGGCACAAAGGACCAGCACACAGATAATTTAAGCTTTATCGACCATGCTCAGCCGAGATGTGAAAGCCGGGAAATGTACAAAGCAGTGCTGGCTGATCAATCCCGAGGCGTGTTCACCGGCAAGGTAATGGTGAGACAGGATGCACAAAAAACAAATGCATTTCAACAAAATAATACTTTACTCATTTCGCCAAAAGCCAGAATGGACACTAAACCACAGCTGGAGATTTTTGCTGATGATGTAAAATGCAGTCATGGTGCCACTATAGGGCAGCTGGACAAAGAATCACTTTTTTATCTGATGAGTCGGGGACTCAGCCGGAAAGAAGCAGCATCCTTATTGCAGTTTGCCTTCGTGGCAGAGGTACTGGATCATCTTTCATTTCCTGAATTTGAGCAAGAAATTGCTAAAGCTTATTCATGATCATTTTAATCAATCCAGTTCATTATGATTGAGCAGGCAGAAATAGTGAAAAGAGCATTTGATATTGGGCAAATACGTGCGGATTTTCCGATACTGAATACCACTATGAATGGAAAGCCACTCGTTTTCCTGGATAGTGCTGCCTCTTCACAGAAACCACTTGCAGTCATCGATGCAATGAATGAATATTATAAAACCGGTCATGCTAATGTGCATCGCGGGGTTTATCAGTTGAGTCAAAAGGCTACAGATCAGTTTGAGCAATCCAGAAGAACAGTGCAGCTTTTTTTAAATGCTGAGCATGATCACGAAATCATATTTGTGAGGGGAACAACCGAAGGAATCAACCTGGTCGCATTTTCTTACGGCGAAAAATTTATCCACGCAGGGCGATGAAATCATCGTTTCCAGCCTGGAACATCACTCCAATCTCGTTCCCTGGCAGATGCTTTGCGAAAGAAAAAACGCTAAGTTGAAAGTGATTCCGGTTCTCGACAATGGACAACTGGACATGGATGTGTATGCTCAATTACTAAATGAAAAAGTCAAAATTGTAGCGGTAAATCACATTTCGAATGCACTTGGGACGATCAATCCAGTTGAAAAAATAATCGGAATGGCTCATGAGCACGGGATTCCGGTTTTGATAGACGGGGCTCAGGCAACTCCACATATGGAGGTAGATGTACAGGCATTGGATGCAGACTTTTATGTGTTTTCAGGGCACAAAGTTTTTGGACCTACCGGAATTGGAATTCTTTATGGAAAAGAAAAATGGTTGAATGCGATGCCTCCTTATCAGGGTGGCGGTGAAATGATTTCCAGAGTCAGTTTTGAAAAGACAACTTACAATGAATTGCCATTCAAATTTGAGGCTGGAACACCTGATATCGCCGGAGTGATTGGACTGGGAGCAGCAATAGAATATTTGCAGGGACTCGACATGGAGGCAGTCAGAGAATATGAACATCAATTGCTTATTTATGCTACGGAGCAATTATCGACCATAGAAGGCATTCGATTTATAGGTACAGCATCGGAGAAAGCATCAGTCGTTTCTTTTCTGATTGAGGGACTCCATCCATATGATGTTGGGGCGATCCTGGATAAACTTGGCATCGCTGTCAGAACCGGCCACCACTGTGCCCAACCTTTGATGGATCGATTCGGAATTCCAGGGACTGTAAGGGCTTCCATGGCTTTTTATAATACATTTGAAGAAATAGATGCATTGGTCAATGGGGTTAAAAAAGCAATAGATTTATTAAAATAGCAACAATGAAACCCGGAATTGATGCCATACAGGATGAGATTATTGAGGAATTCTCCATGTTTGATGAATGGATGGAGAAGTACGAGTATATCATAGATATGGGTAAATCGCTTCCTGCTATTGCTGCTGAATACAAGGATGAGGACCACGAGAATCAAAGGTTGTCAGAGCAAAGTGTGGCTACATGCAGCATTGAATGGGGATCGGGTAGATTTTAGTGCCGATAGTGACGCCGTGATTACAAAGGGAATAATCGGTTTATTGGTAAGAGTATTAACAGGTCAGCCGGCCGCTGAAATTGTAAATGCAAATTTATATTTCATAGACAAAATCGGACTGAAAGAGCATCTCTCTCCCAACCGCTCAAATGGATTGGCAAGTATGGTGAAGCAGATGAAAATGTATGGATATGTATTGGATGGTAAAATAAAAAATGAAAATGTCTGAGGAACTATATGATCAGGTAATGAAGGCGATCAAAACCGTCTACGATCCCGAAATCCCGGTGAATATCTGGGAACTGGGCCTGATATAGTGTGGATATTGATGAGGAAAATAAGGTCCATGTAAAAATGACCCTGACTTCTCCTGCTTGCCCGGTGGCTGAATCCTTGCCGATGGAAGTACAGGAAAAAATCATGCAGGTGGAAGGGATCAGCGATGTGGATTTAAGAGTGGTTTTTAGTCCACCCTGGACAAAGGATAAGATGAGTGAAGAAGCAAGATTTGCACTGGATATGTTTTGATAAATGTTGGACTTGATTATAAATAACTGTTTATGAAGATAAATGCTATCGATGAATACGGCCTCAGAATTCTGATCAGAATCGCCAAATCAGAAGGCGATGAAGGACTGAGCATTTCTCAGATCAGTGATCAGGAAGGATTGTCTATTCCTTATGTGGCAAAAATCACCCGCACCCTTCGGGCCAATAATCTGATTAATAGTACCAGAGGACACAAAGGCGGTTATGTCCTGGCCCGACCTGCAACACAAATCAATATCAATGAAGCGCTCTCTGCACTGGGTGGAGCTTTATACGATCCCAGTTTCTGCGGATCTCATTCCGGTGAAAGGAAATTTTGCACGAATTCAATCGATTGTTCGGTTCGTTCTCTTTGGCGCATGGTACAAGCATCCGTCAATCAGATCCTTGAAAGCATCAGCATCGCCGATTTGATGGGAACTGAAAAAAATGCAACATTCAAATTGCAATCCATGTTAGATGAAATCACACAAAATGTGAAGGTATAAATAGATTGAAGTGTGAGTGGATGGTGTGGGTTGTGAGTGTGGGAAGATTGATGGTTTGAGTAGAAGGTGTAAGGTAAGAGTGTGAGTAAGATTGATAGGATTGATGGTATGAGTGGAAGGTCGGGTGTCTGGAGTAAGTCGAATTAGATGGTATGAAAGGTAGTCGTTTTTAAAAAGGAATTTTGCAAAAAAAAACGAGAAAAAAATTCTGTCTAAATCATTGTAAACCAATGTTCTGTAAAATTGATAAATATTAAGTTTTGAAATAATCAGAGTAAACCCCGACCATGGGTTTACCAATTAGTAGCCACGGATTTAAATCTGGGGGGAAAAAAGAAAATTACAATTGTTTTGGCGTCATTTTTGCTGCTTTCAGGCAAAAATTATGACAAAACAAGACACCTGCAAGCCGCGTCAAAATTACGTGATCCAGGTTTGTTTTGTATTATGAAATCTTTTGATAAAAATGTCAGAAACTCAATCCCGCTTCAGCATCAAAACTTACAAAAAAGTCCTCAAAGAAGAGGGCTGGAAAGGCTTGTTGAGAAAAGCAGGTTGGAAAGTGGCTATCCTTCTATTCCTGTTCTTCCTGATCAAGGGCTTAGTCTGGCTTGCTATCTTCTACGGAGGTGTAGAATTAGTCCGAAGCTGGTTCTGAAATTTTTTTAAAATTCATAGTCTCATATTTAACACCTCTCCAGACAGCTGATTTACAATATTTTATAAAATATATAAAAAACTAATCTCACTCAAATTCCTGAAATAATTCCCGGCTGTTTGGCTGTTCTAAATCTGAAAACTGACATCTGAAAGCTGAAATCTAAGAATCAGGATCAGCGCCCCGCTGGCACCCATTTCAGCTAAGACAAACTGACCCTGATATCAAACACACTTTCAATACATTTCGAAACATACTTTTATCTTTCCCTTTTGGCCACCCAAGAATAACAGGTGAATCTTATTCACACAGCGCTCACCGGCCAATAAAGTGTCTGATTTACTTCAGCACAATGATAGAATCATTACTGATTGGATTCACATTTCCGGTTGATGTGGATAATACGATCCGGTATAAAAAAAAGCTGCAAATTGGGCAAAATTTTCTTTGATCTTTTGCTTATAGTTCACCCTCTTTTGAAGTTAACCTATAGCCCTCCTGCAATAATCACAATCTAACGGCATTTATACTTCAAGAATTCATTGATTTCAAAAAATCAAGTAAGTATTTATGCAAAAAATCAACTCCTTACTCCCATTCTATTTCTTTATTATTGGATTGTTACTCTATTCCGGATGCAAAAACCGGATGATATGCCCGCTACATGAACTGGCATTTCCCGCTACATATGAACTAAAATCTGTGGAAATAACAGATGGGTCCTATAAAATAAATGCAGAAGGAGAACCGGTTCAAATTTCGCACGATAGTTTTTTTAATCTATTTGCTGCTCCTGAATATATGCAAGCTGAGCTGCTAAATCTGCTTAGAGATTCTCTTCGATTTGCAACTGAGATTGACATCAGATCAAATACAGAACTTACACTTAGAGGAATTTCTCTTGGTCTTGATGAAGAATCTATAGACCTGATCTACCGATATAAGGGAGATAGTTTGACTTTACGCACTAATACAGGCCCTATTTCACTGGTAATCCATCATGAGAAAACTGACAGCACCTTCATATGTATATAAGCATTTATCAGTACACCACTCACAATGGAACTGCAATCACACCCTCAGAAGTCTCGATGGTGTTTGTGCCCGATATTAATTCCAGAGAAGAACTACTCTACTTTGTTAAAAACGAGATTGTTGTAAAGCCGGAAAACTATGTCATGGTCATGTTTGCCGATTATGTGTATGAATTGAAGTCGTAAGGCATAAGGCATAAGGAAAAGTAAGTAGTAAGTAGTAAGTAGTAAGTAGTAAGAGATAAGTCTAAACAAAATTTTGATGGTCAATTTCACAATTTGCAATAGAAAAATAATTGCCACAGAGTGGCAAAATCTTTGTAACCCTGGATGCAGTCCAGGGTGAGGAAATACAAAAACTCCGTTTTGGCGTGAATTTTGCCTGTCTTCAAGCAAAATGCATGACAAAACCAAAAGCTACAGAAGCCAGCGAACTCACCTAGTGAGTAGTAAAATAAGCTGTAAACTATAACTAAAAAAGGCATCCCAAATCTCTCCGGAATGCCTTTTATATATTTCTAAGACTTTAAATTATATCCTTTATTTCCTATGCATGTGCAAGCACTGCAGGTCTCCCATCCCATGCAAGCTGATCTCCAATAGCTTTGAATGAATATCCCGCTTCATGGAAATGTTGCATCACCATAGGTAAAGCTTCTTTCAATGTTTTCATTGATTTGATGCTGTCGTGGAAAACAACAATCGAACCTTCCTTGGCATTGCGGATTACATTATCTGCAACCTGAGTGCCGCTCATATCCTCATCAAAATCTCCGCTCAATACATCCCACATCACTATCCGGTAATGTCTTTGCAGGAATTGAGCCTGCTTTGGCTTCATTTTACCGTAAGGTGGCCTGAACAAATCTGACTGAACAATCTGTGCGCATTTTCTGATATTATGGAAGTAATCCATGTTTTCTGAATTCCAGCCGGACAAGTGATTGTGCGTATGATTACCCAAACTGTGGCCTTCCTTGCGGATGCGCTCTACCAGTTCAGGATATCTTTGTGCATTTTCACCTACACAGAAAAAGGTGGCTTTGGCATCAAATTGAGCCAATAGATCAAGCACCCAGGGGGTAACTTCAGGGACAGGGCCATCATCAAATGTGAGGTAAATGTTGTTGTGCTGAGAAGGTCCTTTCCAGATAAAATTCGGAAAAAGACTCTGCACAAAACCGGGTGTTTTGATCAGGTACATGATTGCTTAGATATGTTCGTCAATGTTGGGATATAAACTCACCATAAAGAACGCAATTATTTCGCATTTGGTTTGCTCACATTGCATTATATAGTAAAAAAAATTCAAGTAACTTTGCCGCAAATACAAATCATGCATCAAACTATCAGAGTTCGGTTTGCACCCAGTCCAACCGGGGCTCTTCATATCGGAGGGGTAAGAACCGCGCTTTTCAATTATTTGCTGGCCAAAAAGCACAATGGAACATTTATTTTACGCATCGAAGATACCGATCAAAACCGCTTTGTACCTGGTGCTGAGGATTATATTATCGAGGCTCTGGCCTGGTGTGGACTTCATTTTGATGAGGGTCCCATGCAGGGTGGTCCTTATGGTCCATACAGACAATCCGAACGCAAGCATATGTATGCTCAGTTTGCAGATCAATTGATTCAGAAAGGCCATGCTTACTATGCTTTTGATTCAGCAGAGTCCCTGGAACATAAAAGAGAAGAGTGGAAATTAAAGTTTGACCATAGCGCAACTTACAATGCCCTTACCCGCCTGGAAATGAAAAACAGTCTAACCATGTCTGCAGAAGAAGTAAGTGAGGCGCTCTCATCCGGGCAGGCTTATACAATTCGTTTGAAAATGCCGGCGAGTGAAGATGTAAGATTTACAGATATTATCAGAGGCGAGGTATCTTTCAATACTTCTGAACTCGATGATAAAATAATACTGAAAGGAGATGGAATGCCTACCTATCACCTTGCAAATGTGGTGGATGATTATCTAATGAAAATAACCCATGTAATCCGGGGTGAGGAATGGTTATCCAGTACAGCACATCATGTACTTTTGTACAGGTTTCTGGAGTGGGAATCAGTAATGCCTCAATTTGCTCATTTACCTTTAATCTTAAAGCCTGACGGCAAAGGTAAACTTAGCAAACGTGATGGGGTAAAACTTGGCATGCCAGTTTTCCCCCTTTCATGGGAAGATCCAAATCCGGAAGATTCTTTCGTGGGATTCAAAGAAGCAGGTTTTGACCCTGATGCATTGATCAACTTCCTGGCATTTCTGGGTTGGAATCCCGGTACTGAACAGGAGATCTTCAGCATGGAAGAATTGATTCAGGCATTTGATCTGTCCCATGTTTCCAAAGGCGGGGCGCGATTTGATTTTGATAAAATAAAATGGTTCAACCAACAGTATTTGAAAAATCAATCAGGGGAAGAAATTGCATCCCATGTAACACTGCTGATTAAAGACGCAGGATGGAATGCATCGGAAGAATATCTGGCTGCAGTTTGTTATTTGCTTAAGGACAGAATTACAGTATATCCTGATATTGTGAGAGATGGAGTTTATTTTTTCACTGAGGATTTCCCAAAGGATACAGATACTTTTAAGAAAAAATGGAATCCGGAACACAAAAATATAATTCAGGGCCTGGCTGATTTGCTGGGAAATTGGAATTCAGATGATTCTACAGAACTTGAACACGCAGTGAAGGATTATATAGCCAATTCAGGCCTGGGCCTGGGACAAGTGCTTCCTATATTAAGAATTGCAATCGCCGGAACATTAAAAGGTCCTGATTTGTTTCAGACAGTGATGCTGATCGGTCTGAGAAAATCTCAGGCAAGAATTCAGAAACTTATCGAAGATAGCAGTCATTTACCAGCATAAAATGTCAAAGCGAAAACGAACATCCAAAAGGCCGGCTACGCATGAAGAGCTTCAGGGATTCCAAATTCAGATCAATGAATTCGGGCAAATAGAGAGCACTTTCGGCATAGATAAAATCAATACTTTTCTCAATGAACATGTTGAGGATAGAAAACTAAACGAGAAGCCGGAAGGAGATCTGGATCAGGAAGAAGAATAGACATTCTTCTACAATCTTCAGGGTATATTATTACCATTTTTTTGATTTGTTTCAAACTTATTGCGGCAGGTATTACAATTGTCTTAAATTTGTTACCTATCCCCAACTGTGCAGTCATAAATGCTGTCATCTTGTTGTGGTGATTGAAAACAGCTCAAGAAATTGTATATGATAAAATACTCTACCGTAATTGACTTTGCGCAAAAGACCTTTGTTTTATTTTCCTTATTGATTTTCAATACAATAGGAGCTAATGCTCAGGAGGATAAATTTATTTTTGAATACCTGGGTCCGGATACTGTTGCAGTTGGAAATGGTTGTGAAGGTATTCTGAATTGGGACACAATGAATAACCCAATTATTACCCCGCTTGACCCAATAATGATTGATAGCATCCAGATTATTATTTCTGATGATTATGTGATTGATGGTTTCGTTCCTGCAGGTGCTACTGTCACTGTGATATACCGGGTTTTCGATAATATGGGTGATTCTACTGATTTTGAATTTACTATTGCATTTACGGATCAAAGCCCTCCGGTGTTCAATACATCCATGATTCCGGATCAGGTTAGTATTACTTGTAAACAGATAGTAAGCTTACCCCCCAATTCTGTAACTGATAATTGTACACCTACTGAGCTCATTGAAATCAGTTTTACAGATTCTGATACACTCAGTTTTTGCACAGAAATGAGTTTCACCCGAACATGGAAAGCTGTAGATGAAGCAGGCAATGAAGGCTTCTTTGTTCAGGAAATAACAGCCATTCCGGATGTCGTTGATCCTGAAATTACCAGTCCGGCCGTCGATCTTACACATAATTGCAGCAATGGTTCATTGTTAGCTGCATTTGATGCATGGCTTGATATCAGAGCCGGAGCAGTTGCTACAGATGATTGTTCTGCAATTACATGGACAACAATCCCCGCAAATCCAGTTCTGGAAGGAGCCTGCAATTCACCCGTACAAGTTACTTTTGTAGCTTCGGATGCTTGCGGAAACTCAACCTCTACTACCGCTTCATTCCTTTTTAATGATAATACCGGTCCGACAATCGATGTGTTGCCTCAGGACACGGCCTATGTTTGTGATGGTTCAGAAGTATTTGGAGTATTTAGAACCTGGTTATTGAGCGGAGCTAATGTACAAACCTCAGATAACTGTTTGGGCGAAGGAGAGCTTTTGATTTCGTACAAGATTAATGATGAAGAAGTTTCTCTTGATCAATTGGACAGCTTACTCCAGGTATCTATTGATGCTCCTTGCGAGAACGATGTAGATATCAATGGAGAATCATTTGATTCCGTATTGGGGCTCCTTGCAGTAACGTTTGTGTACAGCGACTACTGCGATCAGTCGGTAGAAGCTCCTGCAACTTTTGCAGTAATTGATAATGCTGCACCTTTTCTTACAAATCCTGCACAGGATACAACGATTCAATGTCGTGAAGCATCAGCAATAATAACAGAACTGACAGAATGGGTCGAATCCGCCGGCGGTGCTCAAGGCACAGATGATTGTGGTTTTACCAGTTTTAGAGCGGATCCGCCTTTGGCCGGCGCTATTGCACTGCTCAACAGTTCACAAAATGCAAGCTGTGGAAATTCCGGTAATGTTACTGTTTCGTTTTATTTGAGAGATGGATGTGGAAATGAACTGCCTGCTCCCACTATAGCTACTTTTACAATAATAGATACTATTCCTCCTGTCATGATTAGTCCCCCTGCTGATGTGACTATTGATTGCGCAGCAACTCTTTCAGATGACATAGATGCTCAATTGAATGATTTTCTGGGAGCTGAAATCACGGATGAATGTGGATCAATTGTGCTGGTAAGTTTTGATTGGACTGACAGCAATGATCAAAGTGGAACAGGAGATCCTTCTGATCCTGAAACGTATCCTTTCCCATCCAGTGATAATTGCGAATGGTCTGTTACAGTAACCCTGAAAGTTTCGGATGAGTGTGGAAATGAAATCACTTTACCTTCAGCAGTTCTGTCAGTAGAAGACAATGACTCGCCGATTATAATTAATTTCCCTGCCGACGTCACCGTTGATTGCAGTGATATTCCGGAAGTCACAGAGCCTGTAGTGGATGATAATTGTAGATTTAACCTGAATTTTGTTCTGACTGAAACTGATACAAAAGGAACTGATCCTGATGATTGTTCAAGTTATACCTACACCCTTTCCAGGAAATGGACAATTACTGATGCTTGTGGTAATTCAGTGGAACAAACGCAACAGATATTTATTCAGGATGAAACAGGTCCAGAGATCAATTTTGATGAAAGCATAAATCTGAATTGTGGAGATGATGTGTCCCCTCCTGATGAGCCTTTGGATTCCATAGTAGATGCATGCGGATCTCCGGTGAGCTATGTTTTGGTTGAATTTGAATTTCCAGGCACTTGTCCCGGATCATACAGGATTGAAAGACAATGGACAGCAACAGATGTTTGTGGCAACAGTTCTGCATTGACTCAGCAAATATTTGTGAATGACAATACAGATCCTGCATTTACAATTGAACCCCAGGACCTGTTATTGACCTGTGAAGACCTTGGTGAAGTGTTGAATGATTATGAGAGCTGGTTAAATAAATTTGCAAATGCTGCCTTCACAGATGCCTGCGGTGATGCCCAGATATTCGCCGCTGAGCCGGGTTCATATGACATTGAAGATCCTTCTACTTTTCCCGGAAATTCACCCGCTAATCCCGGTAATCCCTCTTGTGATGGTGAAGCAGTACTTCAAAAAATAGTTGACTTCGTGATCTATGATGGCTGCGGAAATGCCCATGCTGCACAGGCCGAATTACTTGTGATTGATGATGTTCCCCCTCAAATCGAATATTGTCCGGAAGACATTAGTGTGATTGTAGCAGATGGTGAATGTGAGGCTTTTATTACTGTCGCTCCCCCGCTTATTACTGATCTTTGTTTAGGAACCTTAACAACAGATACCAGTGCATATGTAGCTCCAATATTTTCCCTCCAATCTGGAAATATTGATGTGCCGGTTGAGCCGGTAATTCTGGAATTCACCGTAAGTCTGGGATCTGCGGAGGCACTGACACTTCCTGTCACTTTAAACATCCGTCTCAATAATACAGATGCCGAAGCAACTACTGAATATTTCAATATTTTTGATGAAGACGGAGAATTGATAGGGATCACTCAGCCCGTAAACTTGCAATGTGGTGCAGGTACTACACAGTTTTCAGCTTTCACTTCCGGTCAAATGAATAGCTGGATACAGGATGGTAAAATCACTTTCAGGATGGAGCCAAATATAGTTACAGGACAACCCGGAAGATTTTCGGTCAATGATATTTGTGGAGGAAGCTTTGTAGAAGCTGATTTGATTTATACCAAGGCAAAGGCAGAAGATGCTGTATTTACATATTCGATAAATGCTGGCCCTGCAAATCCGCTGGATCCGGCCATTGGCTGGTCTGCTGATCTCTCTGCTGGAACATATTCTGTACGATATAATATTGCAGATTGCTTTGGCAATATTGCGACATGCCTCCAAAACATAGAAATAATTGATGATCAGGCACCTTCAATTACCTGCCCTGACGATATGGTTTTTGCGCTTCCAAGCGACTCCTGCATTGTCGGACTTACCCTAAATCTTCCATTTGATTTTGAAGACAATTGTGGGCTCCCAATTCAAATTAATGAGACCAGACCCGGTTCTTTATCTGATGCCTTTTTGATATTTGACTTTGATCCTGATCTGAATGACTATTTGGCCAGAGACAAAACTGTAACTTTTGACGGACTTTTCAATACTGCAGATTCTGAGTTTGTAAGACTTAGCATTGCTTTAAAAGCTAATACTGATGAAGAAGGTGCCTTCTTTTCTATTTATGATCCGGATGATTTTCTCCTCGGAACGACAGAAATGGGTCAAGCTCATGTCATTAATGGGGATTGCGAAAACGAATCAATTATCACTTTTGATTTACCTATTTTGGATTTCAACAGATGGGCTTCAACCGGTTCACTCTCTTTCAGAGCTGTTTCAAATGTGGAGTTTGGATTACCACCAGGTGGGCTTGAAGTTGGAATAAATCCTTGTATCAGAGCAAATGTAACTATGAGCGGACAGGTTGATAGTTCCAGTTATTTGTATATGACGCTGGAATATGGCGCATTTGATGTAGCATACTCAATCAATGGCGCTACGACTGTTCCTGTCACATTTTTGACTGGTGCCGACAGAAGGCCTCATGTTAATTTTAATTCAGGTCTTTCGACAGTAGAATATACTGTGTATGATAATTCAGGAAATAGCGGATCATGTAGTTTTGATATCAATATAATTGATGATGAGCCGCCGGTAGCATCGTGCCAAAGCACTATTGTTTTCATTCATCCTTCAGGTCTCGATACCACCACACTTCTGCCGGAACTTATAGATGCCGGAAGTAGTGACAACTGTGGAATTGTAGAATATTCAGTTAGTCCTGATGAATTCTCCTGTAGCCAGGTAGGTGAAGAGATAGTAGTTGCATTGACAGTGACTGATGCAGCAGGTAATAGTAGCAGTTGTCAAACAATTGTTAGGATAGAAACTGCCGCATTAAATCCTCTGTACAGTATTGATATATGCGAAAATGATTCCCTTCAATTATTTGCCAATGTGCCGGTTTCACCGAGTGGAAGTGCTTATACGTATTCCTGGGAAGGCCCCAACAATTTCAGTTCTAACCAGGAAAATCCCGTTATCGCTAATGTATCACCAGACTATTCAGGAACATATATACTGACAGTTACAGGCATTGGAGGATGCGTTTCTACAGGAACTGTGACAGTTCAGATTCCAGTACAGCCGGGAGTACCGGATTTGTTTGCAGTCAGAGATACTGTCTGTCAGGGTGATTTGGTTCAATTAAGTACTCAGGAGGTAGGTGATGGGGCTGTTTATAAATGGTACAGAGGTCAGGCTCCCGGAGGCACATTTTTGGATTCTACGCTGGCACCCGGTTATAACCTGACTTTGCCGGCCGGTACTTATAGTTTTTATGTTCAGGTAAATACCAGGACATGCTCGAGTCCGCCATCCATTTCTAAGGAGATTACAGTGTTGGCTAAACAAGATGCAATAGTTACTGCAGCATTTGTAGAAGTTTGCGAGGGCCAGCTTCTCACGATTGGAACACCAACCGTAGGACCAAATATTTCCTATTCCTGGACCGGACCTTTTTCATTCCAGGATACTGTACAAAATCCTGTAATCACTCAAACAGCTTCATTATTTAATTCAGGAGAATATACACTCTTTATTTTTGAAAATGGCTGTGCATCCAATCCGGGAATAGTGGAAGTAAATGTAAAACCAAGACCAGACACTCCAATACTTAGCAGCAATGCTGCAGTTTGTCCGGGAGAAGATCTGATTTTAAGTATTAATAATATTGACGAAGCAGACACATACACATGGACACACCCTACTGCTCCACCTATCATGACACCGGAACCTGAATTGGTTTTAAATAATATCTCATCTTCCCTCAATGGAATATGGACAGTTTTTGCAACATTGGACGGATGCAACTCTCAAACATCCAACAATCTGATTGTAGATGTGGAAGTAAGTTACAATTTCATGGTGAGCAATAATGGACCTATCTGTAGTGGTGACTCTGTCACTCTGTTTTCCACTGATGTAGTAGGAGCAGCTTATGAATGGTTCAGACCTGACAATACAAAAGTTGGTGAGGGATCTTCATTAAAAGTTGTACCCGTCGGGGGCACATACAGAGTGGAAATGACAAGTCCGAAAGGCTGTGAATACGAAGGCATTACTAACGTGGAAGTGAGACAAAGTCCCAATATTACAGCTGTCAGTGTTGATGCAGACCAATGTGTCACAGGAACTTCGCCTGCATGCTTTGCTGCTACCGTTGTTCCTGATATAGCAGGAAATATTTACGACTGGAAAGGCCCCGGCAATTACCAATCTTCCCTGCCTGAACCTTGCAGAAACAATGTTACATCTGCAATGAATGGAGCTTATACACTTGTTGTGACCAATATTTTCGGGTGTGTTTCCGACACTTCTACAGTAATACTTAATGTAAAAGATATCCCTGCAAGACCAGTTCTTAATACAGAACCTTTTTACTGCGAAGGTCAAGAGATAATAATTTCAACATCTGATTATGGCCCGGGTGCAACATATGCTTGGGTGACTCCAAGTGGAACATTCCCCACGAATGAACCAAGACTGGTCATAGCATCCGGAAATAGTGCAATTCACAATGGAGCTTATCAGGTAAGAGTCAGCATTGATGGCTGTACCTCTGATGGTTCAGTTTTGTTCAATCTTAATCTCAGACCATCACCACCAAGACCAGTCATTACAGGCTTTGGTGTTATATGTGAGGGTGATACTTTGAAATTATCTACTGTATTTACTCCGGGGCTGAATATATTTGGTCCGGACCCGGTGGGTTTAATTCTGCTGATCAAAACCCTTCAATTTTTCCTGCTGTTCTCTCAAACAGTGGAAATTATCAATTAGAAATTAACATTAATGGTTGTAGCTCAGCCCCATCCACACCATTTCAGGTAACTGTAACACCTAAACCAGTAGCCCCCGGATTAAATGCACTCAATGCGTCCGTATGTGGAAATTCACCGGGTGCAATGCTTGAACTTTGCATCAATGAGGCTGATGTTGTTGCAGGAGGACTATATACATGGTACTGGGCAGAGACCGATGAAGTTGTTTCTCCTGCTTCCACCTCCAGATGCATACAGTTAACTGATTTATCCAGATTTAATGCAGGATTGAATACATTCTATGTTATTGCTAATATTGAAGGTTGCCGGTCCAATAGCTCTATACCGGTAAATGTCAATATAGATTATATACCTGCCGCCACAGCATTCGGAGGTCCGGACCTTGTTTCATGTAATGCAGATGAAGTTTTCATTACTGCCATTACTCCAACTCTGGGAGTGGGTTCATGGGCTATCATTGATCCATTTTTGAATATTGAATCGCCTAATTCTATCTCTACAACAATTTTCGGATTGCGGCCGGGATTAAACAGAGTCCAATGGAGCCTAAGTGAGGGTGCTTGCCTTAATTTTTCAAGTGATACTGTCAGTATATTTTATCAAATTCCTCCTATCGCCAGAAATGACCAGGCCTTGGTAAGTTATGCAGGTGTGGTGACAATTGATGTTGTAAATAATGATGACATACCGACAACATACACTATTGATATTCTCAGAGCTCCTCAGTATGGAAATTTAATACCAAGAGTGGATGAAAACTTTGACTTCAGAGCTAATCCTAACTTTGTAGGTGATGATTACTTTACCTATAGAATTTGTGCTGTAGGCTGTCCCGATTTATGTTCTGAAGCACGGGTAGATATCAGAATCGGAGACGATTCAGACTGTGAGATTCCAACTATTATAACACCAAATGATGATGGAATTAATGACGTATTCTTCATCCCTTGTCTATCATCAGATTTATTCCCGAATAATAAGGTCACCATCTTTAATGAGCAAGGATCTGCTGTTTTTGAAGAATCTCCTTATCAAAATAGTTGGAAAGGAACTTACAAAGGGGAAGATTTGCCAATAGGTACTTATTTCTTTGTTGTTGATTTTGCAGATGGGTCTACTCCGCGTAATGGTTTTGTAATTATTAAAAGATAATGAAAATGAGAAAATATACTTTATTCTTTTTTATTAGTGTACTCCTGCTTTTTTTCTCTGAATCTTTATCAGCACAACATGAACAGCAATACACGCAATTCATGTTCAACAAGGGTGTGATCAATCCGGGATTTGTAGGTGCATTGGGTGATTTGACTTTTACAGGAATCTACCGCAATCAATGGATGGGATTTGAAGGTTCTCCAACTTCCATGGGATTGAGTGTTGATGGCGCTTCAAAATCAAAAAAAATTGGTTTGGGGCTTAATATTTTCAGACATAATATAAGCATCTATGATACATGGACTATAGATGCTCAATATTCCTATAAGATACAATTAGGACCGGAAGCTAGACTCAGTGCAGGATTACAGGCTTCCATGCGGTATTATGGGGTAAATTTTCTGGACCCAAGACTAAGAGGTTCACAAGACATAGGAATCGATGGAGCAATTCCAGGCGAGGATGTCAATAGCTATGTTCCAAACTTTGGATTTGGGCTATATTTTTCAACTAAATCATTTTTTACAGGAATATCGATTCCCAGAATGTTGACCAGCAATCTGGATTTCAATGATAAAGACGTGCCATTATCACGCGAGAGCAGACATGCATATCTGATGGTTGGTGGATCCATTCAGCTAAATAAAGATCTGGAAATAACACCACAGGCACTACTCAAGTATGTAAATAATGCTCCACTGAGTTTTGAGATCAATACTAATTTGATGTTAGCCAAGCGTTATATGTTCGGTTTGTCATATCGTTCAGGTGGAGCCAGCAACCAATTTGGAGAATCAATCGATGTGCTTTTTGGGTTCCAAATAACCAATCCATTATTTATTGGCTTCTCTTATGATATTTTACTCTCGGAGATTCGTCAGTATAGCAGTGGAAGCATCGAAGCAGTAGTTCGGTACCAATTAATCAAAGAATCAGAAGATTCTCAGCGAATGATCAATCCACGCTATTTTTAAAAGAAGTATCAATATGTTAAGCAATTATATAAGGTATCTGTTCAGTCTGTCAATTTTATTTTCAGCCTCAGAATTTTTTGCACAGGATCAAAGTTTGGCTGCTAAATTAGCCAACAGAGATGCATTCAACGTAAAAATTACTCCTGCCAGGAAGATTAATACCAAAGAGAATGAATATGCACCTGTTTATTTCAATGATGGGATACTTTTTGTTTCATCAAGAAAGAGACCTGATGCTCTAAGAGACAAAAGGCACAATGAACCTACACATGATATTTATTTTGCCCCTTTTGAGAAAGACAGAATGCCCAATAATGTAAGAATGATATCTGAGGCTATCAATTCTGTCAGACATGAAGGTCCTGTTTCGATTACTTATGCCGGGGATGTGATGTATTTTAGCAGATCAGATTCTACCGCTGCAGGAGCAGAATCAAATGGTAGTTCCAAAGTTCAAAGTTTATACGAAGCTTCAAAAGGTGGAACGGATTGGGTAAATGTTCGGCAATTATCATTTAGCTCTGAGTTATATAGTACAATGCATCCTGCCATTTCTCCGGACAACCAAAGATTATTCTTCGCAAGTGACATGCCGGGGGGCTATGGAGGATTGGATATATATTATGTGGAAAGAGCAGGTGAAGGATGGTCAGCTCCCATTAACCTGGGACCAGAAATCAATACTCCGGTAAATGATGCTTACCCATTTGTCCATGTAAACGGAGATCTTTATTTTGCCACTAATGGCCACAAAGGATTAGGGGGAATGGACTTGTTTTTTACAAGACAAGGTTCTGATAATAAATGGAGCAAACCTCTTAATGTAGGTGCTCCTGTCAATTCTAAAGCTGATGATCTGGGGATTTGCATAGAACCATATGGAGCTGAAGGTTTCTTTTCTTCAAATAGATCCGGAAGTAATGGCAAAGATGATATTTACCATTTCTCTATTACCTTAAAAGATGATTTACCTTACCTGAATGCGCAGGTTGTATTTCTCAATACGGAAAATATGCGCCGCCTGGATGAAGCTGAGCTTAGGGTGTATGAATTATCTGCAGATGGTTCTTTGGGCGCCAGCAGTCCATTCTACAGCTACATTGATCCGCAGAGTAACAATCTGGCTTTTCAGCAAAAAAATAAAGTACAGCTGGAATCAACAAATTTAACTTCAGACAGGAATGGTGTCGTTATGGTGCCTCTGTATAAGCACAAAAAATACCTCCTGGTTTCTGATAGAAAGGATTTGAAAGAGTATTTTCTGTGGTGGATGGAACGGTGAAAAGAAGTTAGAGTACTTTTCAGTAAAGCAACTGATCAACAATGTGCTAAGATGAGATTCAGGATTCAGGATGAAAAAACTTCGAATTCCTCATGCGTGCAAAAATAGAAATAACAAATACCAGTACCGGTCACATTAATATGCTGGAGCGCAACAATGATATCTATTATGATATTTGCCTTGAAGGTGGTTTTTCTTATAAGTTCATCATTCAGCATTCGGGATATGAGCAGCTGGTAGATATCCTGAGTATACCAGAAATTTTTGGTAATGAATATGAAGAGAAGACTTACGCATTATTGCCCAATAAGAAAATTTTCAGCTCAGAAACTTTACAGGAAGGAGCATCAATTAATCTAAATAATATCTATTACGATTACAACAGATCGAACATCCGGTTGGATGCTACCCGTGAACTGGAAGAACTGGCTTCAGTGATGAAGACGTACAAAACCATGGAAATTGAGCTTATTGCTCATACCGACTCCAGAGGTGACTGGTTGTATAATCAAAGACTTTCCCTGCAAAGAGCCCTTAGTGCAAAAGAATTTCTTGTACGCCAGGGAATAGCTTCGAGCAGAATTACAGCACTGGGATATGGAGAATCACAAATCAGAAACCATTGCTTTGACGATGTCGAATGTTCTGAAGATGAACACCAGCACAATAGAAGAACTGAAGTAAGAATCATAAGAATGAAAGAGAATGTAAAAGTTGAATACAATGAAGGAGCATCCAATTCTCCAATCAAAGAAAAACAAGATTGAGGTTTTAAAGATTGGCTATATAAGTTTTATATCATCTGCTTTAAGTGGAATTTTCAAACTCCT
Source organism: Saprospiraceae bacterium (assembly GCA_016706365.1). Taxonomy (GTDB): domain Bacteria; phylum Bacteroidota; class Bacteroidia; order Chitinophagales; family Saprospiraceae; genus SLDF01. The sequence goes on along the minus strand of JADJJU010000005.1, from coordinate 102,621 downwards.
GCTGGTTTGTATACTATTTTTGAATGTGGATTCTCTGAATGCAAGGGATGAAGTAACTTTTGAGTCATTATCAGATACAAGTTTGCAAGTTGAGAAGTTAGAAACCAGTCAAAAAAGCAGTTTTTCCAATGACTTTTACACGACAGAACTTATCCAGATTTCGGCTCCCGGAGCAGATCTGGTATTGCATGGCTCATTGACAATCCCAAGTAATAAGAAACAATTTCCTGCAGTAGTTTTAATCAATGACAATGGACCTCAAACCCGAAATAATGACCTGCATGGGGTTGCAGTTTTTGAGATTTTAGCTGATTTTTTCGGGAGGAACGGAATAGCTGTTCTTCGGTATGATAAACGGGGAGTTGGTTCTTCAACCGGAAATTTTGATAATGCTACCATACAGGATTTTGGAAATGATGCTACTGCAGCTTTACTATGGCTTAAGAAAAGGTTAGGTTCGCAGAGCCAGCAAATAGGAATTCTTGGACATGGCGAAGGTACATTTGCAGCATCGTTGACTTGTAAGTTGGGGGGTAATCCGGACTTTATGATATGGATGGGTGGATCTCCGCTTAGGGGTGATAAAGCCTTACTGGAGCAAAATTCTAAATTGCTTAAAGCCGCAGGAATTCAAGATAGTACAGTGAATAAATTTGTTGATCTGGTCCACATATTTTCTCAAATCATCCGTTTTGAAAAAGACAATACGCTTGCTTTGGACCAAATTAATCATTCAATTCAAAATCAGTCCATCGTATTCACAGCTAAGGAAAAATCTCTTTTGCCTTTAAGCAAGCTTGAACTAATGGCGCTTGCAACTCAGATGACAAGTCCATGGATCAGGTCTTTTCTCTCTTTTAATCCTTTGAAACAATTGAAAGAATGTAAAATTCCTTTCCTTGCTCTTTTTGCAGAAAAAGACCATGAAACTCCTCTCAAAAATAACATCGAAAAACTCAAGGCATTTGCTAATGAGAATGAAAATGACCGTATAGTGATCAAGGAGCTGAAAGATCACAACCACTTGTTTCAAAAATGCAAATCGGGAACCATCGAGGAATACAAAGAGATTGATAGTGGACTTTCTCCGGAAGTTTTGAATATTCTATCCAATTGGATTAAGGCTCAGTAAAGAAATGCCATTTGTGATTAAACTTGTTGAATCCTGAAAAAAAATCTACCTTGTACTCAATCTCAAAATCAAGCTTTCGTATCTTACCTGAATTTTTAATTCATGTTATATTACAGTAAATACCTGCTTGAGTTGATATCTTTTATTATATAAGATTATTATGAAAATAAAATTCTGTGGTGCGGCTAGGGAGGTAACGGGAAGCGCACATTTGATCACATTGGACGATGGATATACTATATTGTTGGATTGTGGAATGTTTCAGGGCAATGAAAAGGAAAGTAAAGTTTCCAACGAATCTTTTCCTTTTGACCCTGAAAAAATAGATTGTCTGATATTGTCACATGCGCATATTGATCATTGTGGAAGAATTCCTAAATTAGTCAAAGAAGGATTCATCGGCAATATAGTAAGCACACCTGCAACGCGTGACCTTGCTTTAATCATGCTTTTGGATAGTGCAAAAATCCAGGAATTTGACGCTAAGTATGAAGAAAAACTTATTCTGAAGAAAAAGAAGCTTCATGTAGAAGTGGAACCCCTTTATAATGCTGAAGATGTATATACTGCACTCAGCCAGTTCATTACAGTGCCATATGAAAGAAAGTATAGAATCAATGAAAATGTGGTTTTACAATTCAGAGATGCCGGTCATATACTGGGAAGTGCCAGTGTCTTCCTCGAAATTACAGAAAATGGAAAGACTAAAACACTTGGTTTCACCGCTGATATAGGTAGACCTTCGAGACCTATTTTAAGGGATCCTGTTCAAATGGCCGAAGTAGATTATCTGCTTTGTGAATCTACATATGGAGCAAGACATCATGAATCTTTGCCCAATGAATATGAAAGGCTGCTCAGTATTATAAAGAAAACATGCGTGGATCAGAGTGGGAAGTTGATCATCCCAGCTTTTTCTTTAGGTAGAACTCAGGAAATAGTATACATGCTGGACAGAATGCATAATTCAAAACTGCTACCGAAAATTCCCGTTTTTGTAGACAGTCCACTGAGCGTAAATGCAACCAGAATATTCAGGTTACATCCAGAATGCTACGATGAAGAGTTGCGGGAGTATATTTTATTTGACCCGGATCCTTATGGTTTCAATGGCTTAAAGTATGTCACAGAAACGGAAGATTCAAAATTATTAAATGAAATCAAAGTTCCATGTATCATAATTAGTGCATCAGGAATGGCCAATGCAGGGAGGATTCGCCACCATATTTTCAATAGTATTGATCATCACAACAATACAATCCTTATTGTGGGATACTGTGCCCCGGGCACATTAGGTGCCATTCTGAAAGAAGGAATTGAGGATGTACTTTTATTTGGTGAACGCAAAATGGTAAGAGCTTCCATTGAAGTGATGGATTCCTTCTCCGCTCATGCTGATCAAAAGGAATTGTATGATTTTATTGAAAATCAAAAATCATCCTGCAAATCGGTATTTTTGGTCCATGGACAATATGATAGTCAACTGATCTTTAAAGATTTCCTCCTGGAAAAAGGATTTAGAAATATTGAAATCCCAACTTTCGGAGAGGAATTCCATTTACCTTAGCATACAAAAGAAAAAGGCATATGAAAAAATATAATTTATTTATACTGGTAAGTTTCTTCTTTAGCATCTTAAATGCCTCTGCTCAGGACTGTGAGGATCAGAACAGGTATGTTGAACCTATGTCAAACAATATTCAAAAATCAACAGTTGTCTACGCAACAGCTATTGGATATGTAGGAGAAACTGTTACATTGAGTATGGACGTATTTGTGCCGGAAGGAGACAATACAACCAACAGGCCTTTAATTGTATTTGCACATGGTGGATCATTCATTTTTGGCAGCAAACAGGATATGAGAGAATTATGTGAGTTGTATGCTAGTCTGGGATATGTGACAGCCACAATTGATTACAGGAAGTATAATCTGTTGCTTGGACTGCCGGACTCCACCAAGTTTGTTGATGTGGCTTTCAATGCAATTAGTGATATGAGAGCGGCAGTAAGGTATTTCAAGGCTGATGCAGAAAGGGAAAATAGATTTAATATCGATGCTGATAAAATATTTGTTGGTGGACTTTCAGCAGGTGCCATTATGGCTTTGCATGTAGCTATCCTTGATGAAGAAGATCCGCAGAGTGATGAATTTGCAGCCTATATAGCTTCCAAAGGAGGTATAGAAGGTACCACAGGAGATTCGATAAATCTTTCATATAATTCTGAGGTAGCCGGGGTAATTGGATTGTCCGGTGCAATTTTCAATCCTGATTGGATCGATGAAAATGATCCGCAATTACTTTTGATGCATGGCGATATCGATGACGTTGTTCCTCATGGTTCCGATTATGAAGGAGCATTAGGTTTGATCTATTTACACGGGTCTGCAACCATTCATGAAAGAGCACTTGAGGTGGGAACAAGCAGTTATTTTGTGAGTGTTCCTAATGGAGGCCACACCAATATTTATTCAGGAGCAGCTTTTGCTTCCTATGTGACTACTTTCCAGGCAAATGGAAACTCACTTTTGAGGGCGATAATCTGTGAACCAGGGTCTCTTTCCACAAATTCTTTAAAAATTTCCAATGCTGAATTGCAATTTTTACCCAATCCGGCTAATCAATATACTATTCTCCAATCAGGGATTGATGGACATGGCATGGTGATGGTTTATGATGGATTTGGGAAGAGGATAAGTGCTATCCAAGCGGGAAATTTAGAACAGGTAGAAATAAATACTCAAGCCTACAATCCCGGTTGGTACATTGTTCAGGTGTGGAAAGACAATTCTCTGGCTGCTGTAAACAGATTATTGATTCAACGATGAACCAATCCTGCTTTTTGTAGAATTGTTAATTGTCCTCCGAAAGCCTTGGCGATATTATCCGGAGTAAATGTTTCCTTGACCGGTCCATATGCAATTAGCCTTTGATTGATAAGAAGAACCTCATCAAAATAGCTTTCTACAGTAGATAAATCGTGGTGAACCACCATTAGCAATTTGTTCTGAGCAGCTAGTTTTTTAAGTGTTTGAACTGTTTTTTCTTCTGTAATGATGTCTACACCTACGAAAGGTTCGTCCAGAAAAATCAAATCCGCTTCCTGAGCCAAAGCTCTTGCAATAAAAACCCGCTGCTGCTGACCCCCCGAAAGTTCCCCTATTTGCCTGTTTCTAAGATGCAGTATATCCATCTCTTCCATGGCAGCCGTGGTCAATTGTTTGTCGTTTTTATTGAGCCATTGAAAAACCTTTTTGCCTGCATATCTTCCCATCATGACTATATCTTCGACTGTGGCAGGAAAGGTCCAGTCGATCAAATCCTTCTGAGGTACATAGGCAATCTTAGACCTCCATTTTTTAATATCCTGTTGCTCAAAACTGATTTTCCCCGAGCTGATTTCGGTCAAGCCCAGGATGGCTTTAAAGAGTGTAGATTTCCCTGCACCATTTGGCCCCATCACTCCAATTACAGTCCCAGCTTTAATTTGAAGATAAATATTACTTAATACCCGTTTCCGACCATAGTGGATAGACAAATCTTCAATGGTGATCATAAACTCAGATTATTAAAAGTCTTTCACCCAAAGTTGATGAAAATTGTCCAGTTAAAAAAACATCGGGAAGATATCCCGGCTGGATTTATTGATGGCAAATTACAAACCATGATTCAATAGCCGAACCATTCCCAGAAAAAGTATACCCATAAAACTAATAAGTATGCTCACGGATATAAAAAGTGACTTTTCGGTAAAGGAAGCATTTATCATTGCCCCGGATCCGGTATCTTCCCCGGATAAAGCAGCTGAAATAGTATTTGCATTGTAAGAAAGCATGCCAATATAGGTGCCTGCTTCTGTATTTTCATCGCCTAAGGAATCCGCAAAAAGAGGTGCAGCCAGGAGAACACCAAAATCATGGGATAGCTGTTGCATCAGTTTTGGATTAATAGTGGTCTCTACAAAAATGGCTTTCACTTTGGAATTTGTTAGCAGTTCCGAAATCCTTCTGATATCACTCACCTGCAGATCAGCTTCAGTTGAAATTCCCATTAATGGCTCTACTTCCAAGTGATATCTATAGCCAAAGTACCTGAATGCATCATGTGAAGTGATAAGGATTCTTTGAGAATCCGAAAGGAAAGAAAATTTTTGATGAATCTCTTCGTCGAGTAGTTCCAATTGTCTTTTGTAAATGGCAAAGTTTCTCTCAAAAAATTCAGCCTTTTCCGGCAACAGTTGTATCAGACCATCGCATATGTTCCGGGCATATTGAATTCCGTGAATTGGGTTCATCCATGCATGAGGATCATAACTCTTGAATTCCGGTGCAGTAATTACATCTTTAATTCCATCCGCCGCAATTACCGAAATACCATTGAAACCTGAATTAACAATAATCTTATTCAACCAATTCTCCAGATTTAGTCCATTTAGTATAATGAGATCTGCATTACGAATTTGTTGGATATTGCCCGGAACAGGTTCATAAATATGCGGATCGCTTCCAACTGGTACAATTGACAGAACGGTAACTTCTTCTCCGCCAATATTATGGGCTATGTCAGCCAGTATTGAATTGGTGCAAACCACACTGGATTGTGCATACAAAAAAGGGCTGCAAGTCAAGGTAAATACCAGAAAACTTGCAGCCCTTAATATGATATTCATGAATGAAACTACTTAGGAGCTTTCTTCATCAATAAACTGTTGGCAACTCTTGCAGAAACTACGTGAGCTTCTCTTCCTTCCACGCTGATTTTCAAAGATTCATCAAAATCAAAACGCTCTGTAACTTTAATTTTTGAGCCCAGTTTCAATCCAAGTTTATCAAGGAACTGGAAGAATGAAGGGGAAAGATCCTCAATTCCAACTAACAAACCTTCTTCACCTTCGTCCATGTCACTGATAGTAAACTGAGACCTGTGCTCATATTCTCCATCTTTATCGGGGATAGAAAGACCTTCTGGATTCGCTTTAGGATATCCCAAATAATCATCTAGTCTGTCCACGATATCGTCAGATTTGATGTAATTGAGTTGCTTCAAAAGAGTCTTAAGTTCATCTTTATCGCTGTACTTCAATTTTTCTACCATAAAGACTTCCCAAATACGATGTTTTCTGATTATTTTGCGTGTGTGCTTATAGCCTTCATCCGTAAGTGTGACACCTCTGTACCTTTCATAGGTCAGAGCGCCCTTTTCAGACAGGCGTTTCATCATGTCCGTTACTGAAGCCGCACTCGTATCGACTTCCTTGGCAATTTGGTTGGTACTGACGGGAGTACCATGTTTTTCGGCAATTTTATAGACTGCCTTTAAATAATTTTCTTCAATCTTACTGTACATGTCGCAAAAATTTGGCAAATGAATTAAAAAAAAACTAGAAAAAACTCTTAAGGCTCTAAGGTAATTATTCATTAATTATCAAAGTATACCTTGAACTTATATTTTCCGACATTTTTAACATATAACATAAAAAGAAGTTTAGTATTTAAATAACAACACAATTTATGGAATCGAAAAAAGAGATAGTTGAGAATTGGTTACCCCGATATACAGGCAGAGAATTAAATGATTTTGGAGAATATATCCTTCTTGTGAATTTTTCTAATTACGTCCAGTTATTTGCAGATTTCCATGGTGTTCCGGTTATTGGAAAAGATCGCTCGATGTCCTCAGCATCTGCTGATGGAATAACAATAATAAATTTTGGAATGGGAAGTGCCAATGCAGCCACCATTATGGATCTTTTGACAGCGATTATGCCTAAAGCTTGCTTGTTTCTCGGCAAATGTGGAGGTCTCCGGCATGATAAAACTCAAATCGGTGACTTAATATTACCTATTGCCGCCATTAGGGGAGACGGTACCTCTAATGATTATTTTCCACCGGAAGTGCCCGCCCTGCCTGCATTTGCTCTTCAAAAAGCAATTAGTACCACAATCAGGGAAATGGAAAGAGATTACTGGACCGGAACATGCTACACAACCAATAGACGGGTTTGGGAACACGACCTTCAATTCAAGGAATATCTTCGATCCATCAGATGTATGGCTATTGATATGGAAACTGCTACTGTTTTTTCTATTGCATTCAAAAACAAAATACCTGCTGGTGCATTACTGTTGGTGTCCGATGTGCCGATGTTACCTGAAGGGGTAAAAACAGAAGAAAATGATAAATTAGTAACCAAAAATTATGCTGAAATGCACCTCAAAATAGGCATCGAATCATTGAAAAAGCTCATTAACCATTCTTCTACCGTAAGACACCTAAAGTTTTAATTTATGTCAGATTTTGCAATAGTATCTAAAGTTATTCGTGGTCGCAGAGCGATTTTCCCTAAATCATATACGCCCCAGGAGATTGAAGTTGAAACTATCAAGGATATTTTAGATTCAGCCAGATGGGCCCCGACACACAAGAGAATGGAACCATGGAGATTTGTGGTTTTTAGAGGGGAAGGAAGACAGAAGCTGAGTGATTTCATGGCCGAAGATTATAAAAACACAGCTGTTTCTTTTTCCGAAGCGAGGCAGAAGCAACTAAGCGCCAATCCTTTGCTGGCCAATGCAGTTATCGCTATAATTGTACACATAAATCCGGATTCAGGTCTGCCTGAATGGGAGGAATATGCAGCTACTGCTTGTGCAGTACAAAATATGTGGCTGACAGCTTCTTCACTTGGCATTGGAGCATATTGGAGTACTCCCGGCATCATTCAGCGTATGGGAGCTCTTATCGATATGGAGCCTGAACAAAAGTGTATTGGACTTTTCTATATGGGTATTCCCGAAGGTGAAGTACTTCAGGAAGGAACCAGAAAACCAGTTGAAGATTTTACAAAATGGGTTGAATAAGTTACTTGTTGAGATAGTTATTCATGAAGAAAGTTCTGTAAGGCTCTATCGCTCTGTTCTTAACAAGCGTTCGATAATTACTTTGAGAAATAGCAAAGACTTCATACCAGGTTAAATCTTCAACAAAATCCTTGCGGTTGCTTTGCAAACCATCAAAATATTTCATGGCTGCAGATTTATTGTTGAACCTTCTGACCACGATAACAGGGATCTGAGCATTGCTGTTATCCCCAAGAACTATATTTCCGATATTTAGCTGATCATTCTGAAAATACTTGGAATTAAAATTGGAGGCTTTAATCTTGGCATCATTGAGCGACATTTTATCGGTCTGCATGATGATTAATACGTAGTGTAAATCAGCATCATCTATTTTGAATTCATCTCCCAGTTTGGTGCTTGTTGAATCCTGAGTAACAGCAGTAGAATCGCTCTGTACGCGCTGGCCCAGCAATCTGAGAATCTCTCTCGCCCGTGTCTGTTCTTCAGTATTAGGATATTTAGCAACTACTTCTCTAAGTGCATGCATATAGTCATCAGCACCTTTTAATTTTCCTACGCACATAGCGTTCAAAAGTGCAAATTTTGCTCTTAGGATATTATCATTTCCAAATAGTTTTGTTGACTGATCGACCATTTCTTTTGCCTGGTCGATTCTTCCTGAACTAAAGTGGTCATAAGTACTGGCATAATAGGTATTCAACTTATTTGCTTCTTCTCTTTTCTTTTTGAAATAATCCGGATCTCTCAGGATATCAGCATATAGAGAAGCCGGATATTTTTCCAGAATCTGATCAGCATAATACTTTGATTTAGCCGGATTCTTAAGGTCAATGTAATCCAGATATAAAAGATAAAATGCGTCAGGTTCTGCTTTGTTACCTACATATCTCCGCTGCAATTCTTCCAATATTTGTGCACTCTTATCTGATCTTTCCAGTTTTTCGCGGTATAATCTTCCCAGTGCTGCCATGGACTCTATGAGTATATTATCAATCGCTGCAAATTCATCCGGGCTTGAAGGAACACCTTTCAAATAATCCTGAATTTCAGATTCAGTGATTTCAGCAGTGTTGGCTGTACTATCATTTTCTACTCCTGCAAATTGTTGGGCACGAAGTGACCTTCTCCAATTATCTTCCAATACTCTTGTTCCCCATTTTTTCTCGAAATCTTTAAGATTTTTTTTCTGATTTCTTGTATCATAAGCAAAAAATATAGGCCTTGCACCAGCTTGCTGAGAAACGAACGCAGTTGCTGCAGTAGGTGCTGTTGACTTGGGTTTATCAGCTGAAGCTTCATTTTCAAGCTTCTCCTTCTCCCTTTGAGCTTTCAGTTTTTTAACCAATTCCTTCTTCTCATCATCCGTCATAGCTGCAATCATCAACAAACTATCTTGTTTTGCCATCTCAGTCAGGTGTAAAGCAATATCTGTAAGATCTTTGCTAAAGCGTTCTACCTCAGGATATCGCTCATCTGTTTTCGGCATCAGGGGCAGGGTGGTATCGTAGAAAGTTTTTGCTTTAGCATATTTTTCCTGCTTGAAATAAAGATTTGCGATGGTGTAATTGATTTCAACGGTGTTATTTTGATTACCGGCACTAGCTTTGATTGCCTCCTCCAGCGCTAAAACTGCATTGTCTGTATCGCCTTCAGCCAGATAGATTTTTGCAAGACTAAAATGTAATTGGTCCTTAAATTCCGTATATTTTCTCTCTTTTAGCATGCTTTTCAGGTCCGAAATCAAATCCTGCTTACTGCCTTTACCAGAGAATTGTTGATTCTGAATAAGTCCCAGTCTCGCATAGAAGTCCATTTCATAATCCTGGTGTAAGGACACCACCTTATCAAATGCTCCTGCTGCTTCCTCATATAAACCTGCACGCTCCAATAACTGACCAAGGATAAAGCTGTATCTGGCTCTGTCCTTCTTATTATCAGCTAGTTCTATGGCTTTACGTAAAGGAGTAATTGCCATATTATAGTTCTTCTGCATCAAATATGAATGTGCTTCCACTGCAGCAACCAGAGATCTGGTCGTCTTATCAGCTTTAGGATCATTCTCCAGTTGCTTCAGGTACATTCTTGCGTTGTCATAGTTTGCTCTGTGAATGTAAGTCTTAGCCAGCCACAAAACACCTTCATAGTAGCAAGGCTTATGCTTCATGAAGTAGTTTTCCGGATTGTACTCATCACCGGACGCTGTCTTATCTTCTGTTTTTGTATCTTCTTCAGTATTAGATTTAATACTTTCTTTGGCTTCTCCTCTTTTACAGCTGTTTTTTCTGTTTCAGCCGGAGCTTCAGTTTTTGCAACTTCAGTTGAGTCAGAAGATGTACCGTCTGCGGCCTTTTGTCTCTCCAGTGCAGCAGCCCTTCTTTGTTCTCTGATCTTAGCCGCGTCTTTAGCACTGGTCTTTCCTTTGGATTTTTTCCGATCCTTAATCTGAGCTTCCCGCTCTTTTAATTTTTGCTTGTTCTCCTTTTCCTCTTCCTTACTGACTTTCGGATTTGAGCCTCCTGGGCCTGATGAATTTGTTCTTGCCTTTCTTTTTTCTGCACTTGTGGAAGGGGCAGGTTTATCTTCCTTTACGTTCCTCTTCTTTTTAGATGATCCATCAGTATTGAATTCCTGAATAAAATACTCCAGTGTCTCTTCAGCTGATTCATAGTCCTGCTTTAAAAACTGAGATTGTCCGATGGCGAGATAGCAATCATCTGTCCAATGGCTGACACGATGCAGGTGAACAGCGACAGTTAATTTTTGAATTGCCTTGTCTAATTGAGGATACACGGCCTGGGGATTAGTCGCAGAGGTATATTTATATATATCCAGAACTTTATTGTAATTATCTTTGGTCTGACTTTCCAAAGCCAGAATACTTTCGTCTATTAAAAGATCTGCGTTGAAATAACCGTTATAGTATGCAGTGGTATTATGGTATGCTTTTTTAAGTTTGGAAGGACCACTTTTCTTTTTAGTGGCACATCCTGATATTAAAAAAGTAATAGAGATTAAAAATAGAGAAACAATATATCGCATGCTTGTAAAGATCTGTCTTGATAATATTAAAACAAATGACTGCCAGATAGATTTTATCCGGACGCAATCATAACCTAAAAACGCACAAAATTATTTTAATTGTACCAATTTTTAATCAATGCCGGCAGATAATAAATGGAGTAAGTGGAAAGAAAGGCTGAAAAACCACTTCAGACTGGTAATAATGAATGATGATACCCTTCAGGAGGTGGGTTCGTTCAGGATTCATTTATTGGGATTGTATACCATTATTAGCTCAGTGGCTGTCTTACTATTTTTCCTGTTCTGGATGCTGACAGCTTACACTCCTCTCAAAAAATTCATGCCTGGATACAACGACGTGTACAAACATCCTGAATTCATCAAATTAAATAAGCGAATCACTGATGTGGAGGCTGCTTTCGAACAACAAATGCTGTACACTGATCATTTTAGGAGGATATTGACCGGGGAGGATTCAACTATACTCGGGAAGGGTGAGCTTTTAAATGAAACTCCGGAAATAGTAGAAGTAGCTACTCGAAACATATCTGAACCTGTTGCCATTTCAAGTTCTGATACTATCATGGAATCAGAAGGAAAACAGGAAGATTTCATCCAAATCAAAGCATCACCGGACGGCAGCATATCGAAAAATCTTTACCAATTATATCTTATTCCTCCTCTGAAAGGAGAGATTTCCAATACTTTCAATCCAGTAGAACGGCATTATGGAATAGACCTCCTTGCTCCTAAAGATACTCCGGTAAAAGCTGTGCTTTCAGGTTTTGTCATTAGTTCTGACTGGACTCTGGAGACTGGTAATACCGTATGTATTCAACATGAGAACAATTTGGTTTCATTTTACAAGCATAATGCAATCAATCTGAAAAAGGTCGGAACTTATGTCAAAGCAGGTGAAGCTGTTGCAATCATTGGAAATACAGGAGTTCTAAGCACAGGACCTCATTTACATTTTGAACTTTGGCAAAACGGTACTCCTGTTAATCCAACTGAGTATATTAGTTTTTAGAAAAAAGGATTTAGCTTTGTGTCATATTTACAATAACATTATCCATGAACTTGAATGATAAGCCTCTCCAGACAATTTACAATGAAAAAGGAGAAACGATAAGTCCGGTATTACCGGCTGAGATAAAAAATTTCCTAATTGACATTGACGGAACTATCTGCGATGATATTCCTAATGAGGAACCCGAGAGAATGGGTACAGCAGAAATATATCCAGATGCCCTGGAGTTTGTCAACAAATGGTACGATGAAGGTCATATTATCTTTTTCTTCACTTCCCGTACAGAAGCACACAGGGAAATCACCGAGAAATGGCTTGCTGAACATGGCTTCAAGTATCATGGAATGATCATGGGCAAGCCACGGGGAGGTAATTATCATTGGATTGACAACCACATTGTGAGAGCTACCCAGTTTAAAGGTAAATTTACTGATATGGTATTGCGATCACATGATATCGAAGTGTTTCTACCCTAAAATCACAGTAGTCGGAAATATCCGGTATCCATATTTATTTTGATAATTTTCTCTATTTTTCATCGAACAACTGATCAAGTGCTTTTTGGAGAGTTGGATATTTAAATTTAAATCCTGAGCTTTGAAGATTGCTTATATCCAGTCTCACACTGCTCAGAACTGTTTCTGACATTTCACCTAAGAGAATATGCAGGGCCCAGGTTGGAACTGACAGAACAAGAGCCTTTCTGCCCATTTTCTTCAAAACAGATTTTATAAATTCCTTATTGGTTCGGGGATCCGGGCTCGCGGCATTATAAATACCCCTCAGCTGCTCATTTTGTATAGCATGCAGGAATATTGCAGCCATATCATGTACATGAATCCAGGAAACCCATTGTCTTCCATGGCCGAAATAAGGTGCAATGCCCCATGGGATACTCATCGCCATTTTTGGTAAAGCACCATCTTTATTTGACAGCACAATTCCCATTCTGAATTGTGCTGTACGAACATCATATACTTCCCATTGCCGGACAGCAGATTCCCACAATGCACAACTTTCCGGTAAAAATCCATCATTTCCTTTTCCGGAAGATTCACTAAGCAATTCATCTCCTCTATCACCATAAAAATTCATACCTCCTGCTGAAAGATAAACTTCCGGCCATTTTTTTTCATTGGCACAAGCTTCGATCAAAATTTCATTAGAAATCAAGCGGCTTTGAGTAATTGCTTTTTTTCTCTTTTCAGTCCATCTTCCTCCTGCAACATTCTCTCCACTAAGATTGACAATGATATCCGCAAATCGTATTGCTTCCGGATCAACAAATTTGTCATTCGGATTCCATTGAAAATATTTAATGCCAACCCGGGGCGAGGTTCTGGCGCGGGTTAATATACCCACCCGATAATGTTTTGTATTCAGAAGTTTTTGCAATACTTCTCCAATCATACCAGTACCCCCGACTATCAAGATATTTTTCATTTGAATATTACTTACTTTACAAACAACGTGATTTAAGCCACAAGGTTAATTTTGAAGTAGGGTAAACTCAAAAAATTGTAATCTGAGTTCAGAGAGAATTAACAAACAGCAATATTATCATCATTATGTTATAGTAGCCCCGAAATATGACTCTTGACCCGCTTTACTTAATGTACACTTATTACTGTTAGGCACTAATGTGGATGCGCAAATAAGCCAAAAGTACCGTAACTTTCAGCGCTACTTGGCAGATTAATAATTCCCTTCAATTAAGTGATCAATGGAAATTTATTTCATAAATAACAGAATATCAATCACAAATTTCACCCGGCATACATGGATATTGGTATTGATTTTGATGGCAGGCTTCCTGGTTTCGTGCAAAACTGAAAAGGAGGAATCTGTAGTAGTAGTTTCCAGATTGGCGGATGATCCTGAAGGTCTCAATCCAATTTTGGTCCAAAGTAGTCTGGCTGTCCAGGTGGTTCAGAAAATATTTTCATCCTTATTTGAGCAAGATCCTATTTCACTTACCGAATCACCATTGCTTGCAAAAACAATTAATTCAGCAGTGCAGATAGATACAGGCAAATTTGCGAACCTGTTGCGCCTGGATATAGAAATACTGGAAGATGCGAAGTGGGATGATGGCAAGTCTGTTACTGTAGAAGATGTATTCTTTTCACTCAAAGCAACGCTGATATGTGATCTGTATGGTTCAGGGGCTTCTGGTATGGACCTTAGCGGTATCAAGCTGGAAACGGATGATGCAGATGGTAAGAATTTTAGCATTTACTATCCAAAATCTGATGATCTCAATCATCAACTTATCACAGCATTGCCCATCATCCCATCACATATATATGACAGCAGCGAGGTAATCAAAAACTTTCCTATTGACAGATTCCTGGATTTAAAAAAACTGGAAAGTTTATACAAACAAAATAAGACCCTCGCTGCATTTGCAGAATCATTTAGCAGCAGTGTCTATTCCCGGGAAAAAATTAGTGGCTCCGGCTGCTACGAGCTGGCAGAATGGCAAACCGGACAATATATTCTCCTTCGCAAAAAGAAAGATCACTGGACAGAAGAATTTCAGGGCAAACGGCATTCATTTACGGCTTATCCTGATGAAATTGTATTCAAAATCATTCCTGACGAACAAACAGCGATTGCAGCCTTGAAAGCGGGAGCTGTGGATATCATGGGAGATTTTTCACCCGAACAATACTCAGCCCTTAGAAAAGATACTAACGTCCTGGCAGACATCGCACTTTATGAACCTGAGGTTTTGCAATATTTTTATATGGCTTTGAATAATGATCATCCTGCTTTGGCTTCACTCGAAGTAAGACGTGCTATTGCAAGAGTTTTTGATATCAAACTAATCATTGATTCCTTATTTGAAGGGCTTGCAACAAGAATTCCCAGCCCTATCCACCCGCGTAAGAGCTATTTTAATAAAGATCTGAAGCCAGTGGATTTCAGTATAGAAGAAGCAAAAAATATACTTCAGAAAGATGGCTGGAAGGATAGTAATAGTAATGGAATTCTGGATAAAACAATCGACGGGCGGATTCAGGAATTACAATTCGACTTGCTCACCAGCCAAAGAAAACTGGGACAAGATCTTGCGCTCATATTTCAGCAAAATGCAGAAAAAGTTGGGATCAGAATTGATATTTCAGCTATAGATAATGCTACTCTGATCAGCAATGTCCGTAATCGGGAGTTTGATATGGCCAATCTCGCCGGCAGATTTCCGGTGCAATCTGATGAGGAGCAATTATATATTACCTGGCATTCTGATGCGACGGCAACCGGAGGTAATAACTTTATGAATTTCAGAAATTCGCAGGTGGATAGCTTGATTCAGCTCGCAAGAACTCAACAGCAAAGCAAGGATCAGGAGAAAACATTTATGGAAATCCAAAAACTCATATATGATCAGCAACCGGTAGTTTTCCTGGTAGCACCACTCGAAAGAATTGCAGCCAGAAAACATTTGAATGTCGAGACAAGTATTGTCAGGCCCGGTTATTATGAAAATCTCATAAGACCCAAATAAGCAGGAAACTCTAATCCAATGAGTAAGTTTTGGCTTAAGAAAGTGCTATATTTTATTCCTTCACTGTTGGTCTTGTCATTGCTGTGCTTTACCCTCAGCAGACTTACACCAGATGATCCTGTGCTCACTGAAATGGATTTGCCCATTGAAGAGTTGTCCTCAAACAATAAAAGGTTTGAAGAATTCAGGAATCAGTATATTCAAATAACTGAGAAAAATGGATATCATTTGCCGCTTTTCTACATCAGCAACGTCTCATTTGCAGGATCCGGCAAGCTGGAGAATATACTTTATCTGCCGGAAAGGAAAGTTGCTAAAAAGATCCTGGCTCATACAGGCAACAGTGATGTCTTGCAAGATTATTTGAAAGCAAAAAAAGACTTTCTGGCTGAAAGTACCCCCGATATTCCCATTTTTCTTGGCCAAACATTAGATACAGCATCCAGTCCGGCTACAATTCTTACTGTCTTTAATCAAATTAGAGCATTAGATAATTTTATTCCCAGCTCCCATTCAGACATTTTATATGAATCCATTCTTCAACTAAACAGTAAAAAAGATTCCTGGAAAAGTAAAATCCCCATGCTGAGATGGAATGGTAGCCGGAACCAGTATCATCTCTGGATAAGTGAAATAATCAGGGGCAATTGGGGAAATTCAAGCAGAGACAATCGTCCTGTCTGGCAAAAAATTTGGCCTGCATTTAAATGGACTGTCTCCATTAATGCCTTTGCGATTTTAATGATAGTACTTGTTTCAATGTATTGGGGAATTTACACTTCTACCCGTGCACAGCATTGGTTCACAAAATTCTCATACACATTAATGTTTCTTATTTCTTCGCTTCCTATATTTTTGATTGCCATCATAGCTATGCTGGTCTTCACAGGAGCTGGTCCCATAGGTATTTTTCCAACACCGGGGGCTTTTCCAATATCAGCACACGGTTTCTTTTTCACAGATTTTTTCAGGATAATTCCATTTTTGATCCTGCCTCTTTTAGTCATAATTCTTTGTGGAATTCCGGGACTGTCCAGACAGGTAAACAATATCATGTCAGCAGAATTGCAAAAAGAATATGTGAGCGCCTCTGTCTTGCGGGGAGTTCCAGCCAGAAAGATCATTCATACCTACGCATGGAAAAATGCATTGGGAATACTTTCTGTATATCTGGGGCGATTAATACCTGCTTTGGTTTCAGGCTCAATTGTGATAGAGTCTATTTTCAACTTGCCGGGCCTGGGGAGCCTGCTTATCGGTTCTATTATTACAAGAGATACCCAGGTGGTTTTTGGCATTATATTATTAGGGGGAAGTTTTTCTATCCTGGGACTATTGATTGCAGATGCAGTAATGTATAAGACGGACCCCAATATTTTGCAGAAAAAGAAAATTCCTATCCCATGAGAATGAATTTTCTAAAATGGCAAATGCCTCAAAGTGTTAAGTGGAGCATAGCATTTATGATTATGTTGATGCTGCTGTCAATTATTACACCCTTACTAAAAGGGGACAGCCCCATTATTCTGAAAACAGAAAATGAAACATTCTATTTCCCGAATGAATCAACCCAAATAAATACTTCCGACACTTCCTGGCAATTGCTTCCTATTATACCAATTTCTGAAAAAAACATAGATCTGAAACGGCGAATATTGCCACCACTCAGCATTTCAGGCCAGGGAGAAAATGCTATCAGACATTGGGCAGGTACAGATCACCTGGGCAGAGATGTAGCAGCAGGGTTAATAAGTGGAATATGGTATGCGCTGGTAATAGGATTTGGTGTAATGATTATTTCATTAATTATCGGGATCATTCTGGGTGCTTCTTCAGGTTGGTTTGGAGATGAGGAAATAAAATGGAGCCCTGTCGGGGCTTTGATCAGGATCATTTCGGCGATCATCTTTCTGATTCTGATCCTGCACTGGATTGATTTATTTACTTTGAATGCATTAAGCTCTGTTAATATTATAATCATGATTATTTGTTGTTTAATAGCGCTTATCATCATTTTCTATTTGATGGATTACCTGGAAAAAAAGAGGGCGATTAAAGCCAAATGGATAAAAATCCCACTTGATAGCGCTGTTTCCAGAATCGTTGAATGGCTGACGGCTATTCCTGCGTTGCTGATTATTCTGGCTTTAACGGCTATTGTTAAGCAGCAAAACATTGTGTCGATGATAAGTTTGATCAGTATTCTGACCTGGCCTCTGACCGCGCGGCTTGTCAGATCAGAAGTTATGAGAAGAAAATATCTACCCTTCCTTCAACAGGTGCGGCATCAGGAAGTACCCTTTGCAACAGTTTTAATTAGGGATTTAATGCCCAATATCTGGACTCCACTAATTACTGTTTTTGCATTTGGTTTTTCAGGGGTAATTATGCTGGACGCCACACTGTCATTTTTGAGTCTGGGACTTCCATTAGAGCAGGTCAGCTGGGGAAATCAAATTGCTGGCATCAGAAGACATCCGGAAGCCTGGTGGCTGGTATTATTTCCCGGTCTGATGATAGCAGGAATTCTGATCAGTTTGAATATTATTGGAAATTGGCTACAAGAAATCGCCGGCGCCAAAGGAAGACGATTAAAATGGTTCTAACCTTTCATTTTTTTGCGCACATCTTTAGAAAACAACTCTGTTGGCTTATCTCTTTTCTTTTTCTTGTTTGCTTTAATCGCTTGCTCTCTCGAAACCTCAGCAGGGCAGCCACTCTTAACTGCGCAGGAAGGAAATGATAAAGTTGAAACCAGCAAAATTGCTATCCAAAAAACATATTTCAAGGTTGTGTTTTTCATGTATTTGTCTTTAAAAACAGATTAGTTTGAACGAAGCAGACGTTAAATCTATTTTCTTAACGAATGTATTTTGATTTATTCCACTATAAAGATTCAAAATTAATAATTTTGCATCCATTTTCAACAAAAACAGACAAGGTTCTGTATCTATACCATCAAATGAACTTATTCAGATGAACGATTTATCGTATATTTTCAATGCCCATCCGAGTTATATAGACTCATTGTATAAGACCTACCAGACTTCTCCTGAAACCATTGATCAAAGCTGGAGAACATTTTTTGAGGGATTTGATTTTGCCTTAAAAAATGGAAATTCTAATGGTTATCAGGTTGCAAAAGACAGTGGTAATCTTATCAAGGAGCTGGGTGTATTAAAGATAATTTATGCATTCAGGACGCGTGGTCACCTGCTTTCCACTACCAACCCCATACGTCAGAGAAAGGACAGGAGACCTCATCTGGACCTCGCGGATTATCAATTGACTGAAGAAGACCTTAATCAAGTCTTCCATGCTGCTCAGGTAGTAGGGTTAAAAAATGTTACTTTAAGTGAATTAATCGCGCATCTGAAGCTTGTGTATTGTGGCAATATCGGGGTGGAATTCATGCACATCGAAAATATGGAGCAAAGATACTGGCTCCGTGATGAGATGGAAAAAGCTGCGGGCAAGGATTTTTACGGCTTTGATATGGAGAAAAAGAAAAGAATACTTTCGAAACTCAATGGGTCCGCTATGTTTGAAAAATTCCTGCATACCAAATATGTGGGTCAAAAAAGATTCTCGCTGGAGGGAGGAGAGACTACCATTGCTGCACTCGATGCCACTATTAATAAAGGAGCAGAACTGGGTGTGGAAGAAGTTATTATCGGGATGGCACACAGAGGAAGATTGAATGTTCTGGCCAATATCATGGGAAAAACTTACGAACAGATTTTCAATGAATTTGAGGGCACAGCAGTCCCTGACCTTAGCTATGGAGATGGAGACGTAAAGTATCACCTTGGTTATTCTTCCATGGTTGAGACACCTGCAGGTAAAACTGTACATCTTAAACTTACTCCCAATCCATCTCACCTGGAATCAGTGAATCCGGTGGTCGAAGGATTTGCAAGAGCAAAAGCGGATTTATTATACAACAGTGATTTTGACAAAATACTTCCTGTATTAATTCACGGTGATGCTGCTTTGGCCGGACAGGGTGTGGTATATGAAGTAATTCAAATGTCAAAATTGAAAGGGTATTATACAGGGGGAACATTGCACTTTGTAATCAACAATCAAATTGGTTTTACAACTGATTTTGATGATGCCCGTTCCTCCACGTATTGCACAGGATTGGCTAATGCAATCAATGCTCCGGTTTTCCATGTAAATGGAGATGATCCTGAGGCAGTAGTATATGCCATAGAATTGGCAACGGAATTCAGACAAAAATTTAATGTGGATGTGTTCATCGACATGGTCTGCTATCGCAGACATGGGCACAATGAGGGTGATGATCCGAAATTCACCCAGCCTGAAATGTATACTCTGATTAGTAAACACCCGGATCCAAGAGAAATCTATATCAATGCACTTGTTAACAGAGGAAGTATTGAACAGGATCTTGCAAACGCTATGGAAAAAGCATTCTGGGATGATTTGCAGGCTCGCCTGGATCATGTAAAAGAAAAACCATTACCATACAAATATCAGGAGCCTGAGAAAGCCTGGAGAGCGCTGACTAAGCATGCTACTCAGAAGCATTTTGAGAAATCTCCGGATACCGGAATTGCTGCAGATTCAGTAGATAAGATTCTAAATCATCTTTCTACTATTCCGGCAGATTTCTCCCCATTGGGTAAGATCAGCAGGCTAATGGCTGGTTCAAAAAAATTGCTGGATGAGAACAAGCTTGACTGGCAATTGGGAGAATTACTGGCATATGGTTCCATCCTGCTGGAAGAGAAAGATGTAAGGTTCAGTGGTCAGGATGTAAAAAGAGGTACTTTTTCCCACAGACATGCAGTATTTTATGACAGCAATGACTACAGAGAATTAAACAGACTGGATGGAATTGCAGCCAAACAGGGCAAATTTAGAATTTACAATTCGCTCTTATCAGAATTTGCAGTACTTGGATTTGAGTATGGATATTCGATGGCAAGTCCTAACTCACTCGTAATTTGGGAGGCTCAGTTCGGTGATTTCTATAATGGAGCGCAAGTTATCGTGGATCAATATCTGGCTGCGGGCCAAAGCAAATGGCAAAGAATGACAGGGCTGGTCATGCTATTACCACACGGTTATGAAGGGCAGGGGCCAGAACATTCCAGTGCAAGATTAGAAAGATTTCTACAACTTTGCGCCAGTTTGAATATGGTAGTTATCAATCCTACCACTCCGGCTAATATGTTCCATGCTCTTCGCCGGCAGTTGGAATGGGAGTTCAGAAAGCCTTTGATCGTTATGTCACCTAAATCATTGCTAAGACATCCATTGTGCGTGTCTTCCCGGGAGGATTTCCACAAAGGCAAACGCTTCCAGGAAATAATTGACGATGCAGGAGTGACTAGTAATCAGGCTAAAAATATAAAAAGAATCCTTTTCTGCTCAGGTAAGGTATACTATGGGCTGTTTCAGAAAAAAGAGGAACTTAAAAGAGATGATGTGGCGATTGTCAGAATAGAACAACTTTATCCTCTCGCAGAGACTCAGATTCAAAAGATTGTGGAAAAGTATAAAGGTGCAGAGAAAATTTGGGTGCAGGAAGAGTCTATGAACATGGGTGCCTGGTCGCATCTGGTTGTAAATTATCCGGGATTATTTGACAAACTGATTTCCAGAAAAGCCAGTGCTTCACCGGCAACAGGATATAAAAAGTGCATGATGAGCAGGAGGCTAATTTAATCGCCAGTGCATTTGAATAATTAGACTTTATCTGCAAATCTCTTTTATTGAAATAAAAATCCCTGCCGCAAATTGTGGCAGGGATTTCTTTTTTTAGATATAATTCCCCTCTCCTGCCTTAAGATTTTTAGAACTAATAATATATATTCATAAAAAACATATATTTTCATTCCCTGAAAACAATTTGAGGAAAATCAATGGCCAATCCCGGAAAAAAAAGAAGCAATTCAGCTTCAAAAGGAAGACCGCAGTCTGAAATCAGTTCAGCTCCAAAGAGAGAAACTCATCTTCCGGATCTTTCCGTTAATAAAAATTCATTTTTAAAAAATATGCCAGGGCATGCGGGATCTATTTGCTGCTTATTGGTCTTCTTTACGGCCAGAGTATCGGTTATTCATATACTCTTGACGACAAAATTGTTATTGTTGACAATGAATATGTGAAAGAAGGCATAAGTGGAATTGGTAAAATCTTTAGCACTGAGAGCTTTCAGGGATATTTTGGTGAGCAGAAAAATTTGGTGGCAGGCTCCAGATACAGGCCATTATCTATTGCGACATTTGCTATCGAGCATCAATTTTTTGGACAAAATCCGATTATCGGACATCTGGTCAACTTGTTGCTTTATTTTCTTACAGGAGTATTGATTCTATGGGTATTGGATTTGCTGATGCCTTTGAAAATTGATAGAAAATGGTTCTGGAGCATTCCTTTCATTTGTGGCTTACTATTTCTTGCTCATCCTGTTCATTCTGAAGTTGTTGCAAATATTAAAGGGAGAGATGAGATCATGACATTCATGGGTTCGATAGCTGCATTGGGAGCAGCAATCCTTTATTCTAAATCCAGGAAAAATCTTTGGCTCATTTTGAGTGGATTTTTCTATGCATTAGGACTTTTGGCAAAAGAAAATGCCATTACTTTTCTGGCAGTAATCCCGATTGCGCTGTGGTTTTTTTCAAAACCAAATTCAAAGTCATTTTGGAGGATATTAATCACTTTGCTGAGTGTCACGATTATTTATATAATACTCAGATATCAGGTTATCGGCTTCCTCCTGGATAGCGGACAATCTGTCACCAGCCTGATCAATGATCCTTTCCTTGAAATGGATGGTTTGCAGAAGTCAGCTACCATAATGTATACACTGGGCTTATACGTTAAACTCTTATTTTTCCCTCATCCCCTGACGCACGATTATTACCCATATCATATTCCGATTATGGAATGGACCGATATCGGGACAATTATTTCTCTTTTGGTTTATTTGTTTCTGGCTGCAATTGTGTACAGAAGCTGGCACAAAAAAAGTATTACAGCTTTTTCCATTCTATTTTTCATGACCACCATTTCGATAGTTTCCAATGTTGTATTTTCCGTTGGAACCTTTATGAATGAACGATTCATTTATCTGTCATCCCTGGGCTTTACTTTATGGCTGGCTAATATACTCGTGGAAAATAAAAGTGTTCAGCAAGGACCAAAACACAAAAATATTGCTATTCTCCCATTGTCTATTTTTTTCATATTTATGATAGGCTACATCTGGAAAACGCTTGACAGAGTGCCGGCCTGGGAAAATGATAAAACTCTGAATGAAGCTGCGATCAAAGTATCCGGTAATTCTGCCAGAGCGAATGTATTTATGGCCACGCAGTATTTCAATCAATACAAGCAGGAAACTGACACAGATATCCAGCTTCAATTGCTGGATCAGGCCGCTCCGTTAATTGAAAAATCACTGCAAATATATCCCAGGTATAATGATGCTTTTACCATGAAGCTAGGGGTTTCCACTGAATATTTCAGGCATAACAGGCAGATTAAACCACTGATGAAATCCTTCACAGAAATTGCAGAGGAAGTTCCCGGGCATCCTTTTATGTTTGAATATTTAGAGTATCTGAGTACTACGGGACAATACAGGCAGGAACTGGAGGAATTTTTCTATTATATTGGCTTTACCCATTATACAGGCAAGCTAAAGAAACCCGATGTTGGGATATTGATTATGGAAAAAGGGGTCGGGATGGTACCTGATAGCAGGAGATTGTATGGGGCACTTTCTGAAACTTATAAATCAATAGGTGATCAAAGTAAAGCATCTTATTATCAGGCAAAGGCCAATAGTAATTGAGCTTATGGATGAAAAACAATTTTACCAATTAGCTTTGGCTCTTTTACCCAATGTGGGGCCCATATCTGCACGCAATCTGGTAAGCTATAGTGGCAGTCTTGAGGCAGTATTTACAAATAAAAAAAGACAGCTCACCCAAATTCCAGGGATAGGTCTTTCTATTGCCGATGCAATTGTAAAGAAATCCAGCTTTGAAGATGCCGAACAACAATTAGAAAGAATTGAAAAAAATGGTGTCAAAACATTATTCTACCTGGACAATGATTATCCATGGAGAATGAAACCCATAAAGGATGCGCCTGTCCTTTTGTTTTACAAAGGAAATGCAGATCTGAATGCACCTAAAATATTGGGAGTCGTGGGAACAAGAAGGCCCAGCGCTCATGGCAAAGAGATTACTGAAAATATCATTTCAGACCTGAAGGATCATTCTTTGCTGGTGATCAGCGGACTGGCGTATGGCGTCGATATTACGGCCCACAGGGCATGTGTACAGTCTGATATTCCAACCGTGGGTGTAATGGGCTCCAGTCTCGACATAATCTATCCTTCCGCACATAAGAAGACAGTTGAAAAAATGTGTGAAAACGGAGGACTCCTGAGTGAATTCCCCTTTTCTACCAAACCGGATGCTATGAATTTCCCTATGAGAAACAGAATCATTGCCGGTATGTGTGATGCGCTTCTGGTAGTAGAATCTGCACTTAAAGGAGGTTCGATGATTTCTGCGGAGATAGCAAATGGATATGACAAAGATGTATTTGCAGTACCGGGCAGGCCGACAGATATATCCTCAGCCGGATGCAATTATCTGATCAAAAACCACAAGGCTCATCTCGTAGAAAACGCAAACGATCTTGCAGAAGCGATGGGCTGGCATCACAATAATGCAGAAAAACCGCAGCGCACACTTTTCATTGAAATGAACGAAGAAGAAAAACAAATAACATCTTTGCTCTCTACTGATGTGGATATTTCCATTGATAAAATCATCAATACACTCGTGTTTCCACCGAGCCAGGTTGCCTCTCTACTGTTACAGCTTGAATTTAAAGGAGTAGTGAAGCCTTTGCCGGGAAAAAGATATGTCCTGGCCAACTGAAAACACTAACGCAGTGTCGGCTTTTTCATCATCGTGTACAGAATTACTATACTTAGCAATCCAATACAGATCCACAGCGTCAGCACTATAGCATTCCCTTCAGTTTCCACCAAAGGCTGTCTCTTTATTAGGATCCCTACAAAAGCCCAGATAGTGACTGCTGATAAAACTACATCTCCGTATTTGCGCATCAATCTCAAGGAAATCAATGCTCCTATAGCAATTACAATTATTGTCCAAATCACTTCATTCAAGCCAAATCCTGCCCAATCAATTGAGACCAGAAAAGCAGCCATGTTGGCAATAAGTGCCACGCAGATCCAGCCTAAATAAAGGCTAAAGGGTATCAGATGCAGATTTCTGGAAAATTGTTGCTTAGACCTGAGGATCCCATGCAATCTAGTATATACTCCTACGAGGGAGCTTAACAGAAGTATCATTATTAATACTGACAACCATAAAATCTGATAGTGCCATGCAAATATCCAGCAAACATTAAGCAAATTGACCAATGTGAAGTATGGACCTACTTTGGACCAAAACAAATCGCTTCCCACGGTCCCATTGTTACTTCTGAATAAAAAATATAGAGTTAATATGATGAGAGAAAGGTAAATCAGTCCCCATATGGAAAAAGTGATTCCGGCAGGAACAAACAGATTTGGATACAACGCAGACAATTCACCGGTGGTCATACCGGCGATTGGGAGATAATTTGCCAAAAAATTAACTATAATGGTTGCCAGCAATGATAAAGAGCTGTACACCTTCCATCTTTTATTTGTCGGGATTGCATAGGGAGAATAATAATTCAGTAAGATAGTGATTCATTGGGAATGCTCGTTAATATATACGGTTGTTTTAAAAAAGCCCCTCATCCAGATCAAAAAATAATACAATACAAGGAGCGGGATTATTCGTGTACTTTTGCATGCTTTAAAGAAATAAATTATGAATTGGGTCGACACACATGCGCATCTATACAGTGCTGAATTTGGGGAAGATAGGACAGAAATGGTAATAAGAAGTCTTGAATCCGGTGTATTGGAGATGTATTTACCCAATGTCGACAAGAATTCTATTGAAGGTATGCTGGCACTGGAAGCACAATTTCCTGATAATATATTTCCGATGATGGGACTACATCCGTGCTCAGTCCAACCTGAGGATTGGAAAGAACAACTAAAAATTGTGAAAGAATGGCTGGATAAAAGGCATTTTTGTGCCGTAGGGGAAATAGGAATTGATCTATACTGGGACAAGAGTACCCTGGATATTCAGGAAGAGGCATTCCGGATTCAATCTGTATGGGCCATGGAAAAAAATCTTCCAATTGTGATTCACTCCAGAGAATCCATTGATATTCTTATTGGGTTGGTGAAGGAGATGAAAGTACCGGAGTACAGGGGCATTTTCCATTGTTTCAGCG
Source organism: Saprospiraceae bacterium (assembly GCA_016706365.1). Taxonomy (GTDB): domain Bacteria; phylum Bacteroidota; class Bacteroidia; order Chitinophagales; family Saprospiraceae; genus SLDF01. Next base: position 76,698 of record JADJJU010000005.1, on the reverse strand, counting down.
GGACTGAAAAGCAGGCAAATGAAATAATAGAAATGGGCTTTTTATTGGGAATTGGTGGTCCATTGACGTATAAAAAATCAACTTTACCTGATGCTATCAGAAATATTCCATTAGAATATATCGTGCTGGAAACAGATGCGCCCTATCTTCCACCAACTCCACATCGTGGCAAAAGAAATGAAAGCAGTTATATTCCACTGATTGGCAGCAAATTAGCAGAGATCAAGGAAATACCGGAAGAAGAAGTAGCCATGATTACAACAAGAAATGCCCGAAGATTATATGGTGCTGAATAGATTTTTTAAAGAAGTATTATTTTTTGAATAATTTTTTAGCGACTTTTGCACTCCGAAATAGATCTGGAAGCAGATTATATTGAAAAATTGGAGAGTTGGCCGAGCGGTCGAAGGCGCACGCCTGGAAAGTGTGTAGGCTCCAAAAGGGTCTCTAGGGTTCGAATCCCTAACTCTCCGCCAAAAGTAAATGCCTCTTGCGATAGCAAGGGGCATTTTTAATTATAGGCTGAGCCAAACTTGTTTGAGCGAAGACTATAATTAAAAATGACAGGCGAAGCCAGGCATTTGCTTTTGAGCAGCCCCTCATCTGAGGGATCAGCATCGCTAATCCCTAACTCTGGGCTCAAGCTCCTTCCATACTCAAAGAGCTTTTTTTAATGAATTATAGACAATGCTTATGCCATACTCATCTTATATTCTCTACTCCCCTTCCAAAGATCGTTATTACATCGGCCATACTCAGGATCCTTTGAAAAGACTCACTGAACACAATTGCAGATATGAAAAATCAACTGCCCCCTATATCCCATGGACACTAATTGGTTTCATAGAAAAACAAAGTAAATCAGAAGCCTATGTTCTGGAGATGAAGCTGAAGAATCTCAATCGACCTGATTTACAGAGATTTATCAAAAAGTATTTTAACTCATCTTCATAAGGTTCGAATGGCGAGGTAAATGCATTCATTTCCTTAGTGTTTCCATGCTTCACTTATATACCATTCCTTCCTTTGCTGCTGAAGGCATTTACTCGCCATCGCGAGTAACACTTATTCTGTTTCAATTATTTTGACATCCTTCAATTCGACATCGCAACATCGAAAAAATTCTATAAGTGTTACCTCGCGATCCCTAACTCTCCGCCAAAAGTAAATGCCTCTTGCGATAGCAAGGGGCATTTTTAATTATAGACTGAGCCAAACTTGTTTGGGCGAAAACTATAATTAAAAATGCAGGCGAAGCCAGGCATTTGCTTTTGAGCAGCCCCTCATCTGAGGGATCAGCATCGCTAATCCCTAACTCTCCGCTCTTTAAACCCTTTGCAAATGCAAAGGGTTTTTTTATTTTTGGTTTTAATGCTATACTTCACCTACATTCTCTACTCCCCTTCCAAAGATCGTTATTACATCGGCCATACTCAGGATCCTTTGAAAAGACTCACTGAACACAATTGCAGATATGAAAAATCAACTGCCCCCTATGTCCCATGGACACTAATTGGTTTCATAGAAAAACAAAGTAAATCAGAAGCCTATGTTCTGGAAATGAAGCTCAATGTTGCATTCAATCCTTGAATCGGATCCTAAATTGCATAATTTAAGATTAGTCTCTCATCAATTGCGCTCGTTTTTAATACCAAACATCAATTTGCGCCTAATTATATTGCATTACGCTCGTTTTTATTGGGCCAATATTTTGTAAACAGTTTGGAGAAAAAATAAAGCGAATATAGGGTTTAGTTATGTCATCACTTATCCCCTTCCACCATCTCAATCAGATACCTCACAGCCCTGTACAATGACGGAAATACCCTAAACCCCAGTTCATCATGTCCGTCTTCCATTATTCTCACACCTTGCATGCCTGCATTTCTGGCAAATTCCATGTCTGAAGGCGTATCACCAACCATAATGGACCTGGAAAAATCAATATCAGGAAAATCAGCTTGTGCCTGGAATGCCATAACCGGAGCGGGCTTTCTGCAGTCCGGAAGTACACCAGCAAGTCCCGCACAGTGGTAAACTTTGTCGATTCGCCCGCCACACTCCTCCACCTGTTGAAACATATGAGCATGAATCTGTTGGAGTTTTTCTTCAGTCATGAGACCTTTACCGATACCCTGTTGATTGGTAACAACGATAATATATTGGAAGTGGGCTGAAAGGATTTTTAAGGCTTCTAAAGTATCTTCCAGCCAAACAAAATCTCTCACACGTGTCACATAACCTCCTGGAATCCGCTCATTGAGTACACCATCTCTGTCAAGGAATAGGGTCCAGGCATTTGCGCCAATTGATGGAAAACTCATGAGATTTGATTTAATTGGAAAATAAAGTTGCTTCTACAAGTTCACAGATGATATGGCCTGTCAGGATATGCATTTCCTGGATTCTGGGAACCGACAAGGAAGGTACCTGAAAACATAGTGTAGAATGATCTTTCAACAGCCCTCCGTTTGCACCGCTGAATCCGATAACTTTCATTCCGACATTCAAAGCCTCTTTTGCTGCTGCGACTATATTTTTGAATTTCCGGAAGTAGAAAGTGCGATCAGAACATCCCCTTCTCTTCCAAATCCCTGAACTAATCTCTTGTAAGTCTCATCAAAACCAAAATCATTGGACACCGCTGTCATGTAAGATGAATTGACATGCAATGCCTCAGCAAAAAGAGCCGGACGATTCAACATATACCGACCACTGAGTTCCGCAGCGATATGCTGGGCGTCAGCAGCAGAACCACCATTCCCACAAAGGAGAACTTTCCTATCAGCTTTGAATGCCTGAATCAGCATTTCACAGGCTTGCATAATTTGCATTTGTAACTGAGCATCATCTAGAACTTTTGTCGCAACATTGACATGCTCACTGATTATAGCTCTGATTTTAGTTTCCATATTCCCTATTCATAAAAATTATCACGAAATGCATCAAATTCTCCTTTGCCCAGTAAATATCGCTTGAAAAAAGCATTTATAAATCCCAGACCATATCCTGTCAACTGTACATATCCGGCCGCAACTGTTAAATAACCTATATATACGGATCCTGCTTTCAATGATCCTTCAATCAGAAGCCCTGCGGCCGGCAGTAAAGGAAACACATAAAATATGGGATGAAAAAATACCCCCAACAAAATACAGCCAGGGATTCCCAAAACAAACAATGCCGGTAATACATGCACAGCTTTCAGCGTTCCCGGATGTCGTTTCTGAAGGTTAATTCTTGCTATTCCGGAATTATAAACTTGTTTGAAAAATTTCTTGAAGTCAGTCCTGCGTTTGTGATACACCCACGCTTCCCTGATCAATCCTGTCTTGAATCCAGCCTTCAGTATCCGGACACTCATATCTATATCTTCTCCAAAGCGCAATTTACTGAAGCCACCAGTAGTATTGTAGACTTCACGCGTATACCCCATATTAAATGATCGGGGATGAAATTTATCCATTTTTTCGCTCCCACCCCGAATACCTCCTGTCGTCATAAAACTAGTCATGGAAATGCTGATCGCCTTCTGGACAGGACTAAAAGCAGGATGACCCGCATCCGGCCCGCCAAAGGCTTCCAATGAGGAATTCCTTAATTTTCGCGAAAGTACTTCAAGATAATTCTCAGGTAAAATGCAATCGCTGTCAAGAAATATCAGCCACTCTCCCGCTGCCCGATCAGCACCGAAATTGCGGCTTTGGCCGGGACCTGAATTGGTTTTTTCAAAATATTTTACAGGCAGAACGGACGCAAAAGTTTCATATACATCCTTGCTACTGAGGGAAGATCCATCTTCTACCAGGATGATTTCATAATCTGTGAAATTTTGTTTCACAAAACTTTCCAGCAATTCCCTGACTTCTTCCGGTCTGTTGAACACAGGTATGATGACAGAAAACAGCATTATTTCAGCTCTTTTTCTATCTGATATTCTCCTCTTTTTTCATTATTTCTTGAAATCATTTCAGCCAGAAATCCTGTAAGAAATAATTGCGTTCCAATAATTACAATCAATATACCAAAGTAAAAAAGCGGCCTTGTAGCTATTCCACCCACTGAGAAAAACAACTTTTCAATACTCAGATAAATTAAAATCAAGATCCCGATGAAAAAAGAGAATACGCCCAACGTGCCAAAGAAATGCATGGGTTTTTTACCAAATTTTCCAACAAAAAATATGGTCATCAGATCGAGAAAGCCATTTATAAATCTCTCCCAACCAAATTTGGTTTTACCGTATTTTCTGGCCCTATGCTCGACTACCTTTTCACCTATTTTAGAGAATCCGGACCATTTTGCAATTACAGGGATGTAACGATGCATTTCACCATAGATGATGATATTTTTAACCACTTCTTTTCTATAAGCCTTAAGACCGCAGTTAAAATCATTGAGATTTATGCCACTCATCTTACGGGTAGCCCAATTAAAAAATTTGGATGGAATGGTTTTTCCAACAGGGTCATGACGCTTCTTTTTCCACCCTGACACCAGGTCAAAACCCTGATTTTTAATCATTTCAAATAATTCAGGAATTTCATCCGGAGAATCCTGGAGATCTGCATCCATGGTTATCAAAACTTCACCAATACTCTTCTCAAATCCCACATCCAGAGCAGCAGATTTACCATAATTCCTTCTGAACTTTACTGCTTTAATAGCAGGGTTCTCTTCACTTAACTGCTGTATGACAGACCAGGAATTGTCTGAGGATCCGTCATCTATAAATATCAATTCATAGCTGAATCCATGCTGCTTCATAACCCTATCTATCCATGCACTAAGCTCCGGCAGGGATTCTTCTTCGTTTAACAATGGTACCAGTACACTGATATCGATCATGAAAGCCTTTGAATTTGGTTTTTCTTGAATATCAGCGCAAAGATAGCTGAAAGAAGGAAGCCTCCTAATAAACTTCTGGCTAGTCCCAGCAATGTACTCCCTAAAGTGACCTTATAATCATTCTCTTCTATTGCTTCGACCATTTCTTCAATTTGATCCTCTTTCAAAAAAGCTGACATAGAGTTTGCTACATTATCCATGTTTTCCAATAAAATAGTTCTTTGTATATCCGGTAATTCCGGATTCACAAAAGCAAACATGATGTAGTTGAAAAAATAGTAAAGGATATTGGCGATTAAAAAAGTCAAAAATGGCGGTTGAAGTGCTATGTTGAATGGATAAGGTTCTTCAGTCAGATCATGTGTAGCCATGAATTTATTTCTGGCTTCCCGACTAGCCATATACATTGCAAAAAAATAAAAAATAGTAGTCGCCCAAAAAATGCCTGCATTGAAGAATGCTTTATAACCCATCATGTAAGCACCTATATAGATAACTACTGTCACCACACCCGCTATGAGTCCCCACTTTATACCTTCTTTACTAATATTCATAATTCCAAAATCTTAATTTAAAGTTTAGCCGGTACTTCTTTTTTATAAATAATAGCTGTTACCAATCCTATTATCGCCCCCAGAAATACTGTAGCAAAGAATGCAGCAATAGCAAAGAAAGCAGGACTCATGAAAAACTCAGCAAAACCCATAGCCTGATCAATCTCCTCATCCGACATTCCTTTAGATTCCATATCCGTTATTGCTTCCTCTCTTGCAAAATCAATTACCGAAGAGTCAATATATGTCACCATGATGATAAAAAAGACTGTACTCACAGCTGCCATTATCAAGGTGATCCAAAAGGTGATCATAAATCCCTTACCCAATGTGACCAATCCTTCATTTTCCTGATCTCTATAACTGATAATTGCTGATCTGAACACTAAAAACATGATAACAATACTAACAAGAGAGGATGAAGTTCGTACTGCCCAGGATGAATGAGTAGTTAAGCCCGTTAATTGACTAACCAGAGAAAATGCAATAAGGATTAAAGAACCAATTAATGCATACCTTAAGACTGTTGGTTTGATTGGAGCCGGTTCGGTTTTGTACAAATCTTCCATTTTGATTAGTTTTTAGATTATTAACAAATATTGATCCTCAATATAAGTAAAATTGAGATGTATGAACATTTAATTTATACCAATGCCTGAAAATCAACGCCGCGCATAGTCCCGTACACTTTCCCCGGCAAAATTTCATTCCACATTGGGGAATTATCTGAAAGTGATTGATTTTGTGATTTGGTAAATTCCCAGGCTTCTTCAGGAGAAAAAATGGATAGTCTGGCTTCCGCTCCTTCGACAATTGAGATTTCTTTTAAACCCAGTAATTTTCTGGGTCCATATGTCCATTTTTCGATTACTTTATCCAAAGTAAGATGAGCTTTCAGATGCTTCCAGCTCAGACCGAAAGCTGTCTGTAAACTCAGACTGCCCGGAGTGGAATAAGTAAATTCAAGCATCTTTTTTTCAGTCTCCAAAGGCGTATGTCCACTCACTATGCAATCAATCGTCCCATCCGCCAGTCCTTCGATCAGAGCCAGCCTGTCTGTTTCTTCCCTCAATGGTGGAGACAATTTGTAATGATTATTAAAATCCAGTAATAAATCATCGGTAAATGCAATATTCCAGACACTTACCGATGCACTTACCTTCAATCCCTCCGCTTTTGCCTGCCTTATTAATGACACACTTTCAGCTGTGCTGATTTGTTGAAAATGAAGTCGCGAATCAGTGTAACGGAGCAGCTCAAGATCTCTGCGTATCATGATTGTTTCTACAATGGAAGGAATTCCTTTTGTCCCTATTTGAGTGCTGACATTTCCCTCATGAAGATGGCCTTTCGGAAATATTTTTTCATCAGAAGGAAATTGCATAATGAGACCTTCAAATCCTTTAACATATAAAAGACCTCTAAGTAATAAGCCACCATGATGAACAGGTTCCGGGCAATCCGTAAATGCCACCGCTCCGGCTTCTTTCATTTCCATTAGCTCTGCAATATCCTTTCCTCCAAGATGCTGGGATAATGCCCCTACTGGATGCACATCGCAGGATTTTCCTGCTGCTCTGTTTCGCAGGTACTGAACCTCTGATTTACTGTGAATTACAGGAAGTAAATTGGGAAGTAATGCTATATCGGTAAATCCGCCTGCTGCTGCAGTCATCAATAATGTATCCATAGAATCCCTGTGCTCATATCCTGGCTCCCCTCCCTGGGTTCCAAGATCAAACCATCCGGCTGAGACGCTCAGATTGGGCTTATCAAGGACAATAGTGTCTGAATCAGAAATAATATCAGTATCCGAAATGCTTTGAATGCGGCCATTTTCGACGTAAATATTTACTTTTCGTGCATTCCATTTTGATTGAATATCACAGATAGTGACATTTTTGAGCAGCAATTTTTTGATGAGAGCCATTTCTGCGTCCTTTATTTACAGAGCCTGTTTATATGAAATTGCTTGTTAAACATAGCAATATGAACATTCTATCTTTGAAACTGACTGATTTTAAGGGTTATACTTTCCAAAATCTCAGAAGCAGCACTTCCAGCAATAGAAACAACAGGGCTAAAATTAAGCAAATCCTCCATAATACAGTACCTGTATTCTTTTCTTTGATCAATTCTGTAAACGATGCAGCTGCTACCTGGTCCAGAATGGTAGCGTTGGGAAAATATGTGCTCAACTCTTCCGTCGAATAAGCTTCAGGATTACTTTCCTTTCTGTTATAATTGAATGCAATACTTGCCATCGTGTCTCTTTCATTAGCAAACAACTGGTAAGCGCCTGCCTTTTCAACCTGATTAAATACCTGAATAACAGCAGCAGAACCTCTTGGAACCACACCGGGTATAAATTCGGCAGGACCTTTCATTTTATAAATTACATCTCCCCTACCCGCAGGCATATTGACTACTATTTGTTCATCATTACCGATCGTATAAGATATCACCGCCTTAGCAGATGATTGTAAAGCTGCTTTGTACAAGAATGGGACAAAAACCTCTGCATTCATACCCAGATTGCTTTCAGTTTCTGTCAGAGCAGTACTGAAGAGAAAAAATGTTCCTTTATCCACCGGATACCCTACTAAAAATGGATTCCCATCTCTGAAAGAAAGCAGGCTTTCTCCTGAGCCTCTTTGGAATTTGAATCTTCCCTGTACTTGTGGGAGCTTCATATTAGCCGGCCTTCTATCAAAAATATCTGAAAAAACATATGCAGATTCATTGATCACTGATACCTGATGTGTAGCTGTTTCATAAGATGAAAGTGCAGGAATTCCCAGCGTCGATAGAGCTCTGTTGATATTACCAATGTCTGCATTTTTTGCAGGAAATAGCATAAGATTTGTGCCTTCTCTGATCACAGTTGACATCTGAGCTGCCAGACCGGAACTGATCTGAGTGACATTAGAGAGTATGATCATTTTTTGTGCATTCAGTGCGGAATAATCAACCCTTTTAATATCAGTCTGAATCATTTCATACTGGGGTGATGGCTTGAATGCAGCATCCAGAAAACGATTAGGCTGTTGTTCGTATAAAGCCAGAATTTGTATTTTTTCAGGCACTTCAAATGCAAGATAGTATGTATCGTCAAATTGCACAGGATAATCCGTTATTTCTACTGTCAAATGCTGCCACCCTGATCCTGAAATATTAAGATTAATCGTATCCACTGAAAAACCTCCCTCAGGAACCGTGACGGAGCCCACGGGTTTCTTTTCACCACCATAGTCTACGGATAATCGAATATTTTCCGCTGGATTTTGATCAAAATTACGGATCCTTACCAGCAATTTTGCTACCTGTCCCTGCATGAGCACAGGCATATCAAACCAGGCAGAATCTATGCTCAGATTTCTCTCCTGAACAGCTACCATAGGCACAACACTCATTTCAAGATTCTCAGGTACAAAATTGTCCTCAAACATACTTTTCTGAAAATCTGAAATATGAAAATACACGGCCTTGCTATCGGTCTCATCCTCCAAAACGCCTTTCTGTCTTTCCAAAATCAATGAAATTGGATGCGAAGCTGGCGAAATCTCAATCTCTTCAATAAATCCGGTCGCTGTATTTTTATCAACCAACCTCATATGCCTGCCTTCGAGATCCTGTGTGATGATATGAAATCTATCCCTGTCATCATAAGCATCAATCACTTGCAATGCTCTCTGCTTTGCTCTTTCCAACAATGGAAAATCCTGGCTTAATGCCTGCATGCTGAAAGAATTATCCACAAAAATACTTACCACACGCGGACGCGTATCGACAACATCTTCCTTCGTAAAAAATGGCTGGGCAAAAGCAAAAACCAACAAGGCAAATGCCAGTAATCTCATCAGCAAAACAAGCAGATTTCTCAGTCTGGATCTTGAGGAAGTCTCTTCTTTCAACTCTTTCAGGAATCTTACATTGGTAAAATAAACCTTCTTGAATTTTCTGAAATAGAATAAATGTATAATAACAGGAATGGCCAATACTGCCAACGCTGATAGAAATACCGGAAAAATAAACTGCATGAATGCGAATTCAGATGGTTATGCCTTCATTTAAAAAAATGCGTCAGGCTTTGAACGCAATTTGCAAAGGTATGTTTTGTTCTGCTTATCTTCAATTCGTTTTTACAAAAGGCATAACGCCTGCTTTTGTACCGGATCGTATGCCTATCCAAAATTGACCCGCAGGCAATTTAGAGACATCAATCAGCTCTCCTGAAAATGTTCCGGATTGAATGACACGTGCATTCACATCAAATATTTCAAAATCAAAATTAGATGAATCATTCCCTGGATCGATGCGAAGAAAATCTTTAGCAGGATTGGGAGAAATGGAAAAACCAAACTGTTCAGTTTCCTTAACTGATGTATTGACCGGGTCCAGATTTGATCCTGAATTCAGGATATCTTTTGTGCTCACTTCCTGTACAAACGCGATGACAACAAGACTATCTGCATTCCAGTTAGATTCTGGTTGAAAAGTAAAATTATATGAGACTTCTTCTCCTGCATTCGCTGCCATAAAAGGGGCTCCCGTGTTTGGTGTCAACATCGTTCTGAATACATTGTGGTGATTTTGATAATTGGGAAGCGGCCCTCCGACTACAAGAGTTTCCACTACAATTGCATGAAGCACATAGCTTCCACCCCCTGGCAAGACCGGCAATTCTCCGTGAGACATTACTTTCACAGATACATCGAATGAATTTCCATTACTGACATTACTCACTACCAGTCCGATCGGGCTGGTATCATCTGACAATTCTTCCAAAACAGCCACCGGCACGATTGATGATCCCTGATTGACTTTTATTCCATTTACATGCACCGTAGGTGTACCCAGAATGCCATAATAACTTATTCTGGCATCATTCTGAGGTTTGTTGGCATTATAATAAATGCATGCGGGATAAGGACTCGGGGCAAAAAATGATATCAGATGGTAGTCATCCTCGAATCCCTGAAGATTACTCCTGAATTGTGGTATTCTGTTAGCACAGATAGAGCAAAATGAGTTAGAAAATTGCTCCAGAAGAATATATTTTTTTGCAGATTGTGCAGTAATACTATTGGCAAATAGTAGCACAATAAATGAAATCAAGGAAATGTATCTCATAATTATTCGATTTGAAATTCTGAAAATATGCAAACTTGCTCGTATATACGATGGAATGTCCTGTCAGGATGAACAGTTCTTAAAATAGCAAATAAGGTATTGTTGTTCATTCGAATGGTGTAAGGATTATTAGCAAAGACAAATCAATAAAATAAAATCCTGATTTTCGCACCCAATTGATTCAATATCACATTACATTTATCACAAATTTATAAGCAATGACATTGTTGAGTACCCTATACAATATGCCTGATTTTAGTCAGCCAGACATTTGGTTGAGTTTGTTAACATTAACATTTTTGGAAGTCATTCTGGGAATAGACAATATCATCTTTATTTCGATATTATCTTCCAGGGTTGCACCAGAGAAAAGAGCAAAGGTGATGCGAATGGGTTTATTGTTGGCAATGCTTTTCAGAGTTATGCTTTTATTTGGGATCAGTTGGTTGGTTGCTTTGACAGAGCCGCTCTTTTCATTGGATATTATAGGGATCAAGGCCGGGTTTACCGGCCAGGCATTAGTTCTCATTGCTGGTGGGATTTTTCTCTTATACAAATCCACTACTGAGATAGGTCACAAGCTGGAAGGAAAAGAACACGCAGTGGAAGGCAGCAAAGCAGTCAAAACTACTGTAGCAGCACTGATGGTTCAAATCGTTTTGATAGACATCGTGTTCTCCTTTGATTCTATTTTGACAGCGGTGGGTATGACTTCAGGCGTTAATGGTGCCTTATGGGTCATGGTCATCAGTGTCATGATTGCCATATTTGTCATGATGGCATTTGCTGTTCCTGTAGGCAAATTCGTTAATGAACACCCTACAATCCAGATGCTTGCTCTTGCATTCTTAATTCTGATTGGATTTATGTTAATCACAGAAGGAGCTCATCACTCGCATATGACTATAGCAGGAGAAGAAGTAGGCGCTGTACCTAAGGGATATCTTTACTTTGCCATAGCATTTTCACTATTAGTGGAGGTACTAAATATGCGTATGCGTAAATCTGCGAATAAAAAAGTCAAACTACATTCTGTTACGGAGCAAGCTGAAGAAGAAGGCTTGTTTGATGAGAAGTGATAGAAGCCTGAGATTTCAGGTTTCAGTAGTTTCAGGTTTCAGTAGTTTCAGATTTGGGAACAGCCAATTAAACAGCCGCATAGGATGTTAAGGTTTTGAAGGGAAAAAACCGGGAATTACAAACTTGTGGGGCGATTTGCTTTTCGCTCAATCTCTGCACGAATATCCATTTGAGTCGATGATTATTCAGATGAGCGTAGAAATAACATACACAATATAAAACCACAGAAAGCCCATCCAGGTAATCTTGTGTACTTTTTTCATTAAAATCCAGTCATACACAAATAGTGAAATAAACAAGGCATTCCAAATGATAGCAAGGAATGCTTCGAAATTTTCAACGTTCAATCTACCTGAAACGCGACTTAAGATTGGCTCCATAATCAACAAGGTCGACATCAGGATAAATCTTTTATGAAGATCCCGATTTTTTCGGTAGATATACGCAAGTGCGACAAGTACAGCAAAACTCAGCATAAAAAACCGGTTAGCCTTAATGTAAAAAGCCATTGCGTCCCAGCCTTTATAAACTGTTATGAATACGTACAGAGTGCTCAAAAATACACCGATCGCAGTAATCATGCCGGCAATTCCCCATCTCATATGTGATATGTAATTTCCCTTTCTTATGAAATTAGCCTGAACTGCAAAAACAATAAACCAGGCAAACATAATGAGACCATGAATGATAAACATTGGACTACTGTTGCTTTTCTGTCCCACATCAGTAATCAAATTATCAGAAAATGCAATTAGTGATAATACCAGGAGGAGTATACTGATAGACTGAAAGTAGTATTTCTTCATTCCGGTTTTATTTGTTAAATAAAAATAAATATTCAGATTCATCAGCGATTATACTCACCAAATAAACCACTATTTTCCGTGATTTGAATTTAGAAATTTATCTTATTTTTTTGTTTCAAATAATTAAAAAATAAGCGACTTTAAGCGTTGCAATACCGCAACAATTCTGAATTTCAATGAACGCTTTATTCTGAAAATATGCTAAGGAGTGTGAGGTTCAATTTGACAAATACGGTTCAATAACTACCGGCAAGTATACCATTTAAGGAAATTTCATTGATATCAAATTATTCTCCTATAGTCATTCCAAATATTGAAGTGAATCTATTTCATCAGTACCACATCTGAGACGTATTGGGTACGGAGACCATTCCCTCTGTCTGTATATTCAACTACACAAGTAAATACATCCGGATCCAATACCTGCCCATTGAATGTGCCATCCCAGCCGGAGGCAAGTTCAAATGATTCAAAAATTAAAGCCCCATATCTGTTGTAAATTCGCCAGTGAACATCTGAAATTCCGATGCTGAAGATTTGTAATTGATCATTCCGATCATCTCCATTGGGCGAGAAGGCATCCTGTACGAATAGTCTGGCCACATTTTTAACACATATATCAAGCGAAAAACTATCCCGGCAACCGAGATCATTTGAGATAAATTGAGTGACCGTATAATAACCTGTATCTCTGTATTCATGTGCTAAATAGCTATTTTGAATCATGTCCAGAGGAGTCGATCCATCTCCAAAATCCATTTCGCCCAAAGAATAGCCCACTGCCAGGTTGAGAATTTCTAATGTATTGTTTACAATATCAATACAGTCCTGGTTGGGATTCAATGCAAAATTTGCAGTTAAAGGTCCTGCTCCAGGTAATACTATTTCTGCTCTTTGTTTGCAACCGCTTGAAAGCTCCAGTATTTCCACATTGTAAGCTCCGGGCAGTCCATAGAGTGAATCTCCAACAAATATTGGATTCGTAAGCCAGGTCACTTCATAATTGGAAGGTTTTTGGAAGACAATTTTAGTATAAGTAGAATCTCCATAACAAACTTCAGCCCCATTGTCATTTTGCAGTGTAAATTGAGGGTACACATAGATCAGCATACTGTCAATAAGCGGGTCAGAGCATTGATCCGATATTACTACTGTATACCAGGTGCTTTGTGAAGGATTTACAATTTGACTATTTCCAAAACCCAGGCCCTGATTCCAGGTATAATTGAGATTGCCCTTTCCTCCTTGCGCCAGTGCTTCTACCACAGTTTGCTGGCCGATACAAATCGAATCAGATCCCAGTGTAGCTTCCAGAGCAATGGGTTCAAGGACAGTGACAAATTTTCTATCTGATGAAGCACAAGCTCCTGTCCCTTTAGTATAAAATAACTCATGTACCCCTGCACCCAATTGAGCCGGATTTATTTCAGGAATAGCAGTAACAGAATTTATAAAAAAGTCTCCATCGATTGGGTTAATGACCAGTTGATAGACGGTATCTTTTTGGCAGTACTGCTGAAGAATACCTGATATTGAAACCTGCTCAAACATAAAAATTTCAACTGGAGCAGTTGTAGGGCAACCTGATGGAGCCCAATAAGTAATAATATAATTTCCTACATTGAGCAATTGTGGATCAAATAGTCCGATATCCGTATCCAAAAATCCGGGGCCTTCCCAGGTTCCGCCACCCGGCTGAGCGCTAAGTATAACTGGTGCATTGCGATCACAAAAAGAAAGTGCAGGAATCACTGAAGGTGACTCTACAAAAACTTGAATTGAATCTACACATCCCAGCCAATCATAATAAATCCAGTGAAAACCGGGCCCTGCCGACTGCGGATTAAAAATCCATTCGTCATTACTCCAGGAGACCGTATTGCCACTAAAGTTACCACTTCCCGGGTCCCATGAAATATGGTCATCCAATTCTATATAAGTATCTGTTGGACAAAATGAAGGCATTTCATCTGCTGATATCCTGGTCTCCCTCCTGTATAAAATAAAGTCATCACTGCAACCTTCCAATGATATAACATATGTGAAATCCCCCACACCCAGCCCGCTGATATCAAATGTATTTGTTATCGGGTCAAATATCCCGGGGCCTGTCCAGTTTCCCGGATAAGGCAAAGTAAATGTATTTTCACTTAAACAAACAGCTCTGTCATCCCCGGCCCAGAGATCCAGAATATAAATATCCATAGTCTGAGTACAGCCATTTATAGTATAAGTGTAGGTATTGATTTGATTTAAATTGGCTCTCCATGCTTCTAGTCTGCCATTTCCTGCATTTACAATTCCGGGGCCCGTCCATCTTCCCCCAAAAGGTGTTGCTTCCAGATTTATTGCCTGGGTGGAACAAACAGTATCCACATCGGGCATAGTTATAACATCCGCTACATAAACACGCTTATTGACAGTGCAGCCATTGGGAGCTGTATATGTTATTATAAAGTTTCCAGGGGAATCAGGTGTAAAGAGTCCGGTTGAGGTGATTTGAGGAGGGCCTGACCAAAATCCGCCAGCCGGTGTTGCATTAATTACCTGAAAAGGTGCAGATCCTGTGCAAGCACCTTCATTGGGACCTCCATTGATAGGTAAAACATAAATAGTGTCCCGAACATAGCAGCCATTGGGTGCAACATAAGTTACTGTATCGGTTCTAAGGTTGTTCCCCCCCGCTAAACGCCAAAATTCATAAACACCTGAAGTCCTGTGATGATCCGGGATTGTATAGGAATAAAATTCTCCACCTGTAATGTCCACTTGAAAAGTATGATTTCCCGGGAAGCACAAAATGTATCTTGTAAAGGATTCAATATTTCGGGGATCTCCAGGGCGTGTAAGTAATTTCTGCTGTAGCAGTCTGTCCACCAGGATTATCAGTCACTGTAACTGAAATCAATGTCGGACTTACTGAGCAAATTTGTGTTTGTGCAGCATTCACAGGAGAATGAGACCATTGAAATGTTCGGCCTACCGGATTTCCATTCGAGACTACTGCTCTGACTGCAGTGCATTGTCCTTCACAGACCGGCCCATCAGGAAACTCAATATAAACACTCATAGGGCAATTCGCCAGTTGAAACAAGACATTGGAACTCACTGGATGAACTCTGCCACATGCATCTTGAATATCGGCACTGAATAGCAATCGGTAATTTCCCTGAACTGAAGCAGGCGGATTGAATGTCACTCTGAATTCAGTTGCCATCCCAGTCTGAGGATCACAATTTAATGGAGTCACAGTACTAATAGCCCCTCCTCCTGGTCCTAGAAGTGTAAAATTTCCGGGTATAATAAGATCACATGGAACAGGCCGGTCAAATCTGAAAATCTGATCCATCAGAGGACACACTGGTGTTCCTACCAATGTCATCATTGGCGTTGGTGGAGTTGTTATGTTAGTAGTCCAGCTTGCACTCCAGCCTATAGCCGCAATATTGTCATCGGTAACAAATCTGAAAGTTATGCATCCACTTGTTGCTATTAATGTAGGAGCCGGTTGCAGGATTCCGGATAGTGTTGCGATGACGGGAGAATTGATATTTGGTCCGTCGTAAACTGTGAGAATATCATACTGAGCTTCTGATGCAAAAAAGTCAAAAACAACTATTATTTCATCAGCTCCATCAACACAAATGGTGAATGTGTAGTCCTCTTCATGGGCATATTGACCCTCTTCTTCACCCATGTCACTATCTGTCAGAATACCTTCACAGTCAGTTACTGATGCATTTTGCATGACATAAGTCACCTGAGCGCTTAACCCGCTGCTCAGAAAAACAATCATGAAAAGTAAAATGTATTTCATTTTGTTCATTTATGCATTAATCTCTGACAATCCATACTCTTGGAGTTTCTAATGTATCGCTTACATTACCCGCTCTGTCTCTTAGATACACAAAAAACCTGGTTGACTCCTGGTCTGCTGATCCAAATAGAAATAAACTTGGAAATTCCACATTTAACGTCCCTTGAATAGGCACAGAACTGCCTTCCGGAGCAATGGTTCCCACATAAAAACCATCAAATTTTGTTAATCTGGAATCCCTGATAAAAATTGAATTCATATCCGGATCAGCAAATCCAATATCTCCATCACCGTCTTCATAATTAATTGAAATAGTGAGAACATCCTCATATTCACGAATAGTGTCGTGTGAAATTCCCTTCAGACTTATTTGAGGAGTTTTCGGAAATGTAGGTCCATCCTGCTTATTGCAGGCACAAATAATCAAACAAAATGCTAATAAGCTCCCACTAGTCCACCACCGAGATGGACATATAAGTCTTAAGGTAAAAAATGCCATATTCATTGGGTATTTCTATTACCGGATTCGAGCCTTCACTTACGTAAGTTCTGAAAAATAACTTGTCCTTATTGTTCAGCAAGGTTTCCGGATTGATCGTGATTTTATGTGTATATCGAACCTGAACTCCATGGTAGCCCAGGTAATTAAATGGAGTGCTCAACTTTTGAAGATCAAATTCCAGGGTCGATGGAAATTCATTTATTTCTGTAGCGAAAGCAATTTTATTGTGTCCAAATTGAAGTGGATCTGCTGTATCATGTGAGAATGCAAAAAATAGTTCGATTTCAGTATCCGTAGTTTGTAGACGGATAGGACCATTTGCATTCGTTCGGTTAAGCCAGTTACCTCCCTGAGATGCTGCTGCTCCGGCTATTCTGGGCGCAATGAAATTACTTCCAGGGCTTGCTCCACTGATATCTCTTGCTCCGTTTTGAATCCAGGTGCGGATGCGATTTATATAATCATCTTTCTTTGCAGGCCAGTCAGAATCCGGTTCCACAGCAAATGGCATAAGAGGGGTAATAGTCCCATTCAGTCGGGCCATAATAACTGATTGATTTGGCTGGCCTGGTGTCACTCTAAATGGAAATGTGCCGTCATTCTTTATGGGAATTCGATTAACAAGTGTATTATAGCTGCTTTCCAATGTTCTGAAATCCGGCTCAAAAGTTCCGTCGTGACAACCCACATTGGAGCAGGTCGGTTTGAAAATATTCACATAGAGATCAGCAATTGTATTTGGCTCAGGATCCAGCAAATCGAAACGAACCGTATCCTGTGGATCCCTCACATCATCAAATGGATTATCTACCGGCTCCTGTTTACAGGATTGAACCAGCACAAAGCTCCCAAGCAGTACCAATATATATTTAAAGTAAATTCTGCTCATTATTGGTAATCTTTATATTCTGTCAAATAGAGACATGGCCGCAGGATCCAGCAGGCCTTTATCAATTACTTGTTGTTTGATTCCAAAGATATCAGCTATGGTAGGTGCTATATCAGCTGCATCTCCGACGGGATTTGATTCGCTTCCTACCCGCAGATTTCCTTGTACACCCGGACCTACCACCAAAGAGAAAATTCTTCTGGTATTCAAATTTCCTGTGGAATGATCAAATGCATACCACATATTCAGATCCTGAATTGGATTAGGAGCAAGATCTCTTCCATGCTCTGGCATTACAATCATGATCGTGTTATTTTGCATCTCAGGGATTCTTTGGATTTCTCTCCATAAAAATCCTACTCCGTGATCCGCTCTGTGTACATTTTTCAGATAAGCTGTGAAATTAGCATGGCAAACATCTATGTCTGAAAGATCTACAACCAATAATTTGGGTTTAAACCACTGTAACACTTCAACGGCGTAACCGATAGCCTTTAAGTCACGATTGTCGTTTACCGGAGGAAGGATCAGATTATTAGCTTTGACTTTTTCAAACGTACTCCTGACAAATTCTCTTATCTGGTAGGCTTCTTCTTCTGAATTGTATAAATGCGGAATCTCAAGCCCTTCAGTACTGAAATTTTGATTTAAAAAACCACGAATCTCACGTATGATTTCCCATTCCGTTTCAGGGTGATAATTTTTAAAATCCATAAAATGCTTCATCCCGGGCGCCCCGAAAGTAGTCAGTGGTGCCAGGAAATTTCCTCCATATCTCCGTCCATAGTCAGGATGCTCTGAATAATTGAGCAAAGGCCTTGAACCTCCTATATCTACCCCAACGAACCAGGTGTCCGTAGCTTTGAATCCCGCATGTCTTCTTAAATATTCGAAAATGGTCGGGGAAGCCGGTCTGGCGCGCAGACTTTGAGAAAGCTCATAATTTCCGGACACCCCTGTACTCAGTCCATTATAGTGTCCGGCACCACCTTTTGAAAATCTAACCTCAGGGAATAAGGTGCCTTGTTCTGCCAAAGGTGTCTGGAGTATTCTGTCGATAGGTATAGCTCCAATGATATTATTTTGAATATCATCCCTGCCATATGCGATCTTATCATTAGGAGGAGCTCCGCTGAGCATATTGTACATAATATTGCCCTCCACATTTTCATTCTGGCTTCCGGCAAGATATTGCTGAAGTACTGATTCCTGCTGTCTTACCCCACCGGCAAAAAGTACGAACACAACATGCTCAGCCATTGGTGCGGTAGTGGACATACTCATTAAGCCTGATGGCATAATGTAAGGACTGGCTAGAGTACCACCAATCACAGTTCCGGCTTGTCTGATAAATTTCCTTCTGTTCATTGCACCGTGATTTGATTAATAATGAAAATGTTCATTGCTGGTGGCAAATGAAAAATATATAAGCTCAGGAGTAACATTGGGTCTGCTGTTGATATAATTGAGCATCCAAGCAAGCTCTGCTTCAGTAGGTTGCCTGATAAGAAATCGTGTGTAAGTATTTCTTACAAATGTCTCAGGATCAGCACGCATTTCTTCATTGGTAGGCAATACTAAAGTCGGATCATTCATGTATTTGCTTACCAAAATATCATAGGCGATCTGCTTATCTCCTATGGATTCGATTGCTTTCTGGGCCGAAAGCATATCGTTTGGTCCTATTGCTCTCTGAAAGAGATTTGTGTATAGTACAGAAATATACTGAGCAGAAGTTTTTGGCTTGTTTTTCTCTGAATTGATAGGTAAAATCGTCAGATCGTCTATACCAAAGACAGTGACATCCCGTCTGCAGGCAACCATACTCAAGCTTCCAATGATCAACATTGCTATGACAAAATATTTACCTGAAGTTTGCATATTCATCAGTTACCAGAATTTGTGTGATGATGAAATTTATATCTCTAGTTTCTATATACTGCGGCAGAAAAGTGATGACTTCCTGAGGCGTTGGTGGACGCTTTAAAAATACTTGAAATGCCCAAATGATCATGCCTTCCGCCATGGCTGAAGAAGTGATCAAATGATCTATAAAATCCGCTTTACTGGAGCCCATTTTGCCAAATACCATTCCGGGAGTATTATTTTCCACCATTTCAAAAGCAACATTAAGCTCCTGATCCGTCGGTAATCTCCATAATAATTCATCATAAACAGCCCGGACAAAATTGAATGTATTCATGTTGATCCTGTCATAAACACCATTATCCACGATAGTTGTGAATATTTCATGGTACTTCATGATGCCATCGTACAGTGCATGCCTGCTATTTAAAACTACCTCATACCGATAAATCTCTGCCTTCTTTTGGTAAAAAGCGTCCCAGTTCATAAGCAATGAATCCTGCAAAGCTCCGAATGCCAGGATTCCCATAAATTGCTCGATTTCTTCATCGCCAACTCCTTCGAGCGAGCGGACTTTTGCCAGTGTATATAAATTCAGGACGTAGGCAGCTTTATAAGAGTCTTCAAACTCCCTGTATGTAGTATCCGTCATTAATTTGGTAATGATGGATTCACGTGCTTCCCGGCTCAGTGCATTTTCCTGAAGGAAAGCTACTTCAGCAGTTTGTTCTGTTTTGAGTGGTTCACGACCGATGATATCAATGTAAATCCGATTTACATAATTCTCGATCTTGATGCGGGAGATGTTGAAGGTAGAGACGGGCTCGTTGTCAGGATCGACTATAATATTTTCCTTGGTACAACTTAGGATCAGGCATAAAATGACAAGCCCCAAAAGGTGAAACGATCCTATGTATCTGCGCTTCTGCATTAATTATATGGCTGCTATTTGACAAAAATAGATTACAACTTAAATACCCGCAATTTTGGAATTTGTTAGTTAGTAAAGTCTATTTTTTTACCCGGAGGTAAATTATAAAGCTAAAAATACAAAAAACCGGGAAGATTGAAGTTGTGTGTGTGAGATTTTTGTGGTGGGTTTGGGAAGATTGATGAGATTGGAGTTAGGAGTGTGAGTTTTTTGTGGACCGTTTGAGAAGATTGATAGGATTGAAGTTGTGTGTTTGAGAGTTTTGTGCAGGGTTTGGGAAGATTGATGAGATAAGTAGAAGGGTGCAGTTCTTAAGACTTTTGCCTTATGCCTTACGCTTTCATAGGCAGTCTTTGCAAGTAAAAATTTTGTAGTTCCCGTCAATAAATGGTTTGCGGTAGGTCACGAGCATGAGATTTTGTTCATTGCTGACTTTACTGCAGAAATAATTACCGATGGCACAATGCACTTTGTGGGATGGATAAACGGGAACATTCATTTCCTCAAATGACCAGCGCTCTATATCAATGACCTTACCTTCATCTATTAAATTTTCAAATGCGAGATATTCTAAGTGTTGGGGATCCAATTCATCAATAGCTTGTTGTCTGAGCGCTACAAACATGTGAGATATCCTTTCTGTGTAAAGATTGAAAGACAAATAAGCATCCCATTTGTCCTTAATATTTAAAGCTGGCATTATCCAGATAAAAAGTATCAATAAAGGAGTGCTCCATTTTAAAGAATTTTGACCGGCTGGCCAAAAGAGAATAGACTCTTTCGTTTTGTAGGCACAAAAAATAATTAAAATTATCATGGCCACGTTCCAGGGGAGGATTGCGTAATTTGTATTTCCGCCCAGAGGCGATACCCAGGCAAGTATTAATAAATGCTGAATAATAGCCAAAAGAACAGACCATCGGCGGGTTGAAGGAAAGATTAGTCCCAATCCAATCAGAAGTTCCACCATTGCCATTCCATATCCCAGCTCCTTCATCTCCAGTAGCTTCGAATCCAGGGGAACCTTAAATAATCCCATCATCATAGAGGGATATACATTCTCTATGAATTCTGTAGAAAACTTGTGCAATCCGCTCCATGTGTAAGTCCCGATAAGTAAAATCCGGATATAATTGAGCACTTGCAAGCTACTGCTCTTGTCTTTTTTATCTTTCACCCGGAAGTACCATATAAAAGGAATGAACATCAAAAAGTATATATAAACCCAGGGCTGTAAGCGCATCTGATCCAATAAGACCAAGAGTATCATAATACTGATTAATGCAATAGCAAGCGAGCTTTTTTTCCAGATGATATTGGCAATGGTGATCAGAAGGAGTAGGCCAAGTAAAAAGTAATGAACACCTGCCCCAAAGTCTGAAAGTGCCGGGTGAAATGGCACCATCGGAAACAAACGATCATGATGCCAGAGGGGAAAAGTGATTAAAATGCCAATCAGAAAGCAAAAACAAACTGATTTGTAAATGATAGAAAGACGCTGATCAGCTGTCCAATTAGATGGGTTCAACTTTGTAGAAAAACTTTTGAACATGAGTAGATGATTCAAATCTGATAATACGCCTTACTCCGTGCAATTATAATTAAATAGTAGTAGATAATTCTGAACTATCTTATTTTTGATGCCCATTTTAAGATAAGATTTATTTAAGTGTGGTTTACAACTAACCTCACTTCTCCTTGACTTTACTACCTTTGCCCCTGCAATCAATCCGGCAACTCATGTATCGCTTTAAATTTGTGCTCTTCCTTCTGATTTTTCTGAATGCCGGATTCATCCGCGGGCAACATGTGGATGTATTTCCCGGCTTGAGTGGAGAAATACTTGCAGATGCCATGCGGGAAGCTTTCCGGCCCAATTTTGTATTTTCTTATGGGGATGCAAGAGACACGCTGTTTTCAAGAATTCTTGTAGAAAATGATAGTCTGAGCTGCCTTTACACTGATTACACCATTTATCTTGATCCCAATCTGGATCCAACTGAGGATGCATTTGCAAAAGGCTTAAATACAGAACATCTATGGCCCCGATCAAAGGGCGCCTCACACGTGCAGGCAGAAGCCAATATGTACCATATCTTTCCTACAAGAGAAAATGTGAATAATGACAGGGGTAATCTTCCATTTAATGACATACAGGATCAACAGAGCAATTGGTGGTATTATAAAGCCATCAAGCAAGCAAATATTCCTACGACTAACAAGGACTTATATTCAGAAATAGGCCAGGGATTTTTTGAGCCGGCAGAAGGAATTAAGGGCGATGTGGCAAGGGCTATGTTTTATTTTTTATACCATCTACAGACCGGAAGCAGATGCTGCAGATCCTGCATTTTTTGCACCACAAAGGGCTACACTTTGTCAATGGCATTTTGATGATCCGGTGGATTCAGCAGAATGGGAAAGAAATTTGTTAATTGCCCAATACCAGGATGGCAAAGAAAATCCCTTTATCCTGGATTGCACAGCCGCCCAAAGAGCTTATTGTGCTGAGTTTCAAAATGACTGCATTATATCCTCTACAGAAAATGTTTCTGTAAATCATGAGCTACAAGCCAGAATATTTCCACTTCCATGTGATTCTGATTGTTCGGTTGAAATTAATCTGCCTGCATCAGGTGATCTGAATATTATCCAAATGGATGTACTTGGCAGGACGATATCGAATGATACCTGGAAGAACTTACCTGCTGGAATGCAAAGCATTCAACTTAAGCCAAATCAGCGATCTTCAGCAGGTAATTTTTATTTAATCCGTCTGACAACAAGTGATGGATTATATCAGATTTTCCTAAAGGGGTAATACTTTTGCCCAAGTTATTTGTCAAGTTTCTTGTCAAAGTAATGCATTTTGATCTTCTAAAAAAATCAATTGGAATTAACTCCTTCTAATTGACCTCAAGCCGGTCGGGCTTTTCTTTTTTTTCAACAGCCAAAAAAAAGAAACAAAAAAAAGCCGCCCACTGTGTAGCCTAAGCCTAAAAATGCGTTTTCGCTTCGCTAAGTCTGCCAAACTCGCTGTGGTATTTCATGTACCTGTTTATCTCACAGGCCAACTCTGTATCTGTCTGGACTTTCTGATAGCTCACACAGTACCTACTTTTTATGCACTTTCAATATACTTATCTTCTCATATTTAAGATTCAACAAGCCTCACATCTGCACTCGACTGAGCTCCTTTGATGTTCGGTTCACTTCATTAAAAAGGTACATTTAGTACCTTTTTAACTCGTTCATACTCAAAACCATTTTTTACGTCTTATTCTACAAGGTGGGAACCTACTCCTATCATCGAAGGTAAAGTTGATCATTGAGTCGAATTTTAGATTTATGAAACTTTAAGTATAACTTTGCTTACATCTATTAGCTTAACCAAGTTAATTCTGCAAATCAACTAAACACATACTAAACTGTTTGTGAGCTATATTCTGCAACTATGATCAGACCTAAAACGGGCATTTTAATCGTTAATCTGGGCACTCCGGATTCTCCTGAACCAAAAGATGTTTACAAATATTTGCAGGAATTCTTACTGGACCCAAGGGTGATCGATATTGCTCCCATATCAAGAAATTTACTTGTACGCGGCATCATCGTTCCTTTCAGGCACAAGAAATCAGCTAAACTTTATAAAAAACTGTGGACTCCTGAAGGCTCTCCCCTCAAAGTGTATGGATATAAAGTAGAGAAAATGCTGCAGGAAGAAATGGGACCTGAATTCAAAGTGGTCCTGGCGATGAGGTACCAGTCACCTTCTATTGAGGATGGATTGGATGAATTGATTAAATCAGGTGTAGACAGAATTGTTGTTTTCCCCATGTTTCCTCAATATGCTTCAGCATCTACAGGATCTGTACATGCGAAAGTCCTTGAAATAGTATCAAAATATCAGATAGTTCCTGAATTGCATTTGGTGCATTCATACCCTGAAAATCCGGGAATGATCAACGTATTTGCTGACAATGCCAGACAATTTAATCTGGATGAATACGATCATTTCCTGATGAGTTTTCATGGAATTCCACAGAGGCAAATGCGCAAAGCTTCCATAGATAATCACTGTCTGCAATCAGATAATTGTTGCCAGCAAGTCTGTGACGCAAACAGATTCTGTTATTCCGCACAATGTTACCGCACAGCGACTGCACTTACAAAAGAATTAGGTATTCCTCCTGAAAAATATACTGTTTGCTTTCAAAGCAGATTGGGCAATGATCCATGGATTCAGCCTTATACAAGCGAGGTCATCAAAGAAAGATATAATGCCGGTGATAGAAAAATGCTTGTTTTTTGCCCGGCTTTTGTATCAGATTGTCTGGAGACTACTGTTGAAATTTCAGATGAGTACCATGAGGAATTTATAGCACTAGGAGGTGAAAAGCTGGATCTGGTTCCTAGTTTGAATGATAATCCTGAGTGGGTAAAGGCGATGAAGGGGATTATTTTTGATCATTTGCCGGTGAGGGTGCAACAGTAATATTATTTAAAAAGGTGTTTCTTAAAGAATTATTGTTTTAACAGGAAGGTTCAGGGCGTGAGCTAGTAATAATCGATATAAAGCTGCACCAAATGTTTTTACTTCTCAGTTTTTTCTCAGCTTCTTTTACTTTTGCCTTGATGCAAAAGTAACAAAAAATCAAGGCTGTTTAAAATTTCCTTGTTTTCTACGCTGCTCTCCACTCAGCGCATGCAAAGCCGCTCGCTTATTTAATTTATAGTATAATCAAGCTTATATTTCTATTATAAGAATTGGCAAAAACAAGAGATTTTCGACTTTGCTCGTCTTCCTTGCCTGCTTATTAGTCGTTAAATTCAGTTTGACAACTGTGTTGCGAGCAGCTTGAAAAGCTACGGAAATTTTAAAAGGCCGGGTTTAACAGCCAACGTCCAGTAAGACAAAATCAATCCTAAAATTACTCTTAATCCCCTTGGCACACAACTCCGTATGGAGTTTAACGTGGATAACCCCGGGCAAGTGAAACGCAGCCCGGGGTAGTATGGCATCCAAACCTGAACTCTGTAGGTGTTCAACTAAGTACTGCTTAAATAAATGGCAATGGGGCAGTATGGCAGGCAGAAAATATTATTAATGTAATTTCTATCTCTTTTTAAACATTTTCCATGACTTACATATATCAGGATGGGTCTTTTATACACCTTACTGATCCTCCAAAAATCCGGGGCGATGTAATAATTTCTGTGGTATCAGAAGAAATGATTGCCAAAATATACGCTTCATTATCATGAATAGTTGAAGACCATATAAATGACGAAATGTCAGTATACCTTTCAGTCCCATGGTTATCACGGTTTCCACCCGGCACCCATTTCAGGGTCGAAGCAAATGCTCCAACTTTATGTTTTGGATTCCAGGAATTCATTTCCATTTCCAATTCTTCTTTCGTCGGGACTCTCCAACCTTCCGGACAGGGACAATTAAGGTTTTGTGGGCCATTCCATAATTCATTATTAGGAGGACTAAGCCAGTTATTGCTGTTAAGGGGCGCAGCGATAAACTTATTATGAGCAGGTATATGTGTAGCCGAGATGGTATGAGTAGTATCACTGTTTCTTCTTTGATGTCCATCATCTCCTCTTCCCCATTGAAATAAATCTCCGGCAGCCAATAAATCATTTTCAGAAGTAGCTACTCTTTGCGCGCCAAGATTTCTGTCCAGCCAAAGTTTTTTTACAGGAGTCAGCAAAGTATCATTATTGGCATCTCTGGTGTATTCTTTCAACACCACACCGTAAGTTACCATTGAATCCAGATACATGAAACTAACTTCTCTAGGATAATTCAGTTCATCGGGATCTTTAGGATCATCTTTTACGCATGAAAATAATAGCACAGCAAAACTTACTATCAACAAATAGTACTTATTCATATAAATAATTTAAACATTCATTTTTTTGTTATCGGGAATGGAAAACAAAACCTCTTATTTTCTCTATCAGGACAATTTCGAAAATTTAAGTAATTTACAGGTTCCAGATCGCAAATCTCAACACTTAAAACTTAAAAACGGGCATATGTTATCGTTATTCTTTGACCTGAAGCTTTTCCTTTTTATAGGTATTTTAATTAGCACTTCTTTAAAACTGCAGGGTCAGGAGAAAAATTATGCCTCCATCGTTAATCCATTCATAGGTACTGATGGACATGGGCATACATTTCCGGGAGCAACTATGCCATTTGGAATGGTGCAGCTTTCTCCGGATACCAGACTTGATGGCTGGGATGGATGCTCTGGATATCATTATTCTGATTCGATTATTTATGGATTTTCTCACACGCATTTAAGTGGAACAGGAGTTTCGGATTATGGGGATATCTTATTGATGCCGAGTTCAGAAGCACCTTTTCTCAGGAATTATCACTACAAATCTTCCTTTGCGAAGAAAAATGAATCAGCTGAAGCCGGATACTATAAGGTCTTGCTGGATAAAGGCAATATCGAAGTGGAATTGACAGCGACACCGAGAGTGGGTATTCATAAATATCAATTTCCCGAGCAGGACAGAGTTCATGTGGTGCTCGACCTCGCACACAGAGATCCGGTGCTGTCCTCTTCTCTGGAAATCATTTCAAATACCGAAATCAGGGGAATGAGAAGGTCCAATGCCTGGGCAACTGATCAATTAATTTATTTTCATATTCAATTTTCCAAACCCATTCAGGAATCCGGAATCTCCTCTTCAGGCAATTGGACAGACGCAAAAAAAATGCAGGAAGGGAAGGAATTACGGGCGTATTTTTCTTTGATGGCAACGGCAAAGAAGCACTGATAGTAAAAACAGGAATATCAGCCACCGGATATGAAGGAGCGTTGAAAAACTTGCAAGCAGAAGCACCAGACTGGGATTTTGAAGCTTATAAAAAAACTTGCCAGAAAGAGTGGAACACTGCATCTGGGTAAAATCCATGTCGAGGGAGGATCTGCATCTGAGCGAACTACATTTTATACAGCGCTCTATCATTGTATGATAGCTCCGAATTTGTTTTCGGACATAGATAAATCTTACAGGGGGATGGATAAGAAGAATCATATAGCAGAGAATCATGATCAGTACACTGTTTTCTCATTATGGGATACTTACAGGGGCTTGCATCCTTTGATGACAATCATTGATACTAAAAGGACAAGGGATTTCATCCAAACATTTCTAAGTCATTATGAGAAAGGAGGATTATTACCTGTTTGGGAGCTTGCCGGCAATGAGACTTATTGTATGATTGCTTACCACAGTGTTTCAGTTATTTATGATGCATGGAAGAAAGGAATTCGGGGTTTTGATGCCAATAAAGCATTGACTGCCATGGTCAATAGTGCCAGAAAAAATCACTTTGGACTTGAATTTTACAAAAATCTCGGAGTCATTCCCGGAGATATGGAGCATGAGAGTGTCTCCAAAACCCTGGAATATGCTTACGATGATTGGTGTATAGCTATGATGGCAAAGGATTTAGGTAATGAATCAATTTATACAGAATTCATCCAAAGGGCACAATATTATAAGAATATTTTTGATCCTAAAACAGGCTTTATGCGCCCCAGAGTCAATGGAGGATGGAAGACGCCATTTGATCCAACTGAGGTAGATTTTCATTTCACGGAAGCTAATTCATGGCAATATAGTTTCTATGTTCCTCATGATGTGGAAGGACTTGCCAAACTGCATAAAGGAGAAGAAAATCTTATTAAAAAAATCGATGAATTATTTCAAACACAGCAAGGTCTAAGCGGTAGAGAACAAGTTGACATTACCGGTTTGATCGGCCAATATGCCCATGGAAATGAGCCCAGTCACCACATGGCTTATCTATACAATTACCTTGGACAACCCTGGAAGACTCAACAAAGGGTCAGGCAGATAATGGATGAGCAATATTCTGATAAGCCTGATGGTCTCAGTGGAAATGAGGATTGTGGTCAAATGTCAGCCTGGTATGTGCTTAGTGCCCTTGGATTTTATCCTGTTTGTCCGGGAAGTACTCAATATTCTATAGGAACACCTTTATTTCCGAAAGCAAATATTCATCTGGAAAATGGAAATACATTTACGATTGAGGCACATGGAGTAAATGCATCTTCTCCATATGTTCAATCCATGACATTAAATGGAACTGCATATTCAAAAAGCTATCTTGAACATTCAGATATTACTCAGGGCGGAGTCCTTAAGCTGGTAATGTCATCTCAGGCAAATCTGCAATCAGGTATTGCTAAAAATGAAAGGCCTGCATCTTCCATCAGCGCTAAAAGCATTACAATTCTACCATACTTAGAACCATCCGAACGAGTTTTCAAAGATCAGATGGAAATCAGCATTCAAAAATTACAAACCGGAACTGAAATACTGTACAGACTGACAGCCCCCGGCAAAAAGTCCGGAAAATGGAAAACATATACAGGTCCCATTAAAATCAAAAAGAGCAGTGATATTCAGGTAAAATGTCTTTCTAAGGATGGTAATATGAGTCAGATTGTTGAAGGATCGTACCATAAATTTAGTTCTGAATATTCTATAGAAGTATTGAGCAAACCGCATCCACAATACACCGGTGGAGGATTTGAGGGATTGATTGACGGAATAAATGGAACTGAAAACTGGCGATTGGGGGGCTGGCAGGGATATTGGGGGCAAGATTTTGAAGCGATTATAGACTTAGGGAAAGTGAAGAAGATCAAAGAAGTTTCTGCGGGATTTGCGCAGGATCTCCGTTCCTGGATTGTGATGCCGAGCGAAGTGGAATATTTTATATCCAATGATGGATTTCATTTTAGCTCCATCGGAAAAGTCAGTCATCAGGTCAAAGCGGATGATTATGATTTGCAAAAAGTGGAACTAAACCTCCGCAGTAAAGCAAAGGGTCGATTCCTAAAAATCAAGGCTAAAAATTATGGGAAATTACCTGAATGGCATTTGGGAGCGGGGGGAGATGCTTATATTTTTGTGGATGAAATAAATGTAAGATGAGATTTCAGTTTTCAGTCCCCACAACGCCAAACGTTGCCATTCGATGCTGGATAAGACGGCGGGGCCTGAATTTCAGATTTCAGACGTCAGAGATTTCAGGTTGAACAGCCGGGATATTTTAGTAGAATTTTTGAAGAAATGGTTGGATTTTGATTTTTTATAAAGCATTGTATAACAGCACTCTCCAAAAGTGTTATATAGGAGATTTCAGATGGCAGGTTTCAGATTTAACAGCCAATTTAATTCCTGACTTGGGTACGCAAATCCTGATTACAAATTATCAAACTCACTTCTTCTTCACTCCCTTCAAATAACCATAACTTGCCAGTCCGTATCTCTGCAAAAATAACTGCGCTGATACTCCCAAAACTCCCAGACCATATTTGACTGAGCGGGAAAAATTGATAGAAGACGCTTCTTCGAAGTACTTGGTGGGACAAGTAATCTCGGCAATGCCGAATTTGGCATAAATGATCTGAGCCAGCATCTGATTATCGAATACAAAATCGTCAGAATTTTTCTCCAAAGGCAAGGCTTGTAGCACTTCCCTGCTGAATGCCCTGTATCCGGTATGATATTCAGAAAGCTTGTGCCCTGCCAGGAGATTCTGAAAAAATGTCAAAAATCGATTGGCAATATATTTATACATCGGCATTCCACCACGTAATGCTCCATTGCCGAGGATCCGGGAACCGAGCACTACATCATACAATCCTTCACCAATGATATTCACCATTGCAGGAATTAAAAGCGGAGTATACTGATAATCCGGATGAAGCATAATCACAATGTCACCGTCCAGCTTTATGGCATGATTGTATAAGGACTTTTGATTACCGCCGTAACCTTTATTATTCACGTGCCGTATGATATGACGAATGCCCAGTGAATGAGCCTTCTCCACTGTTCTATCTTTACTGTTGTCATCGCAAAGCACTACCTCATCCACCAAATCCATGGGGATTTCAGAAAATGTTTTCTCCAGGGTCAATTCAGCATTATATGCCGGGAGTACGACTACAACTTTCTTTCCTTTATACATTATTCAAATATTCAAAACAGAAAAGCCCTGCGAAATTGGCAAGGCTTTTCCTGTATTTACAAATTAGCAATTACATATTTTTAATAATCTCATCTCCAAACTCAGAACATTTCAATTCTGTAGCTCCATCCATGAGACGTGCAAAATCATAGGTTACTCTTTTAGATGCGATTGCAGCTTCAAGACCCTTGATGATGAGATTTCCTGCTTCTTTCCATCCCATATATTCAAACATCATCACACCTGAAAGAATAACAGAAGATGGGTTTACTTTATCCAATCCTGCATATTTAGGGGCAGTTCCGTGTGTAGCTTCGAAGATTGCTTTACCACTGATGTAATTGATATTTGCTCCGGGAGCGATACCGATTCCACCCACCATTGCAGCCAAAGCATCAGAAATATAATCTCCATTGAGATTCAAAGTAGCAATCACAGAATACTCAGCCGGGCGTAAAAGAATCTGCTGCAAAAATGCATCAGCGATCACGTCTTTGATGATCAATTTCTGTCCGTCTTTTTCTATAATCTGCCATGGACCTCCATCCAGATCTACAGCTCCAAATTCAGATTTGGACAGTTCATATCCCCACTCCTTGAATTTACCTTCAGTAAATTTCATGATATTTCCCTTGTGTACCAGTGTTACAGAAGGAAGATTGTTTTCCCACGCGTATTCAATGGCTGCACGAACTAATCTCTCTGTTCCTTCTTTTGAAACCGGTTTTATACCCAGAGAAACTGTATCAGGGAAGCGAATCTGAGTTACTCCCATTTCATCAATCAGGAATTTCTTCAATTTGTCTACCTGAGGAGTTCCGTAATTGTACTCGATACCTGCATAAATATCCTCGGTATTTTCTCTGTAGATGACCATATCAACCAGATTCGGTTCTTTCACAGGAGAAGGTACTCCCTGGAACCATCTTACAGGTCTTACACAAGCATACAAATCAAGTTTCTGACGAAGAGCTACATTCAAGGAGCGAATTCCTCCTCCTACAGGTGTAGTCAAAGGGCCTTTGATTGCTACTCTGTATTCATCTATCTTATCCAAAGTTTCATCAGGCAGCCAGTTGCCGGTTTGATTGAATGCTTTCTCACCGGCCAGAACTTCCAGCCAATGAATTTTGCGGGTTCCATTATAGGCTTTCTCGACTGCTGCATCCAGCACTCTCACAGAGGATGCCCAGATGTCGGCACCGGTTCCGTCTCCTTCGATAAATGGAATTACCGGGTCATTTGGAACGATCAATTTACCGTCAACAATATTGATTTTAGATCCGCTCATGCTATTGATATTTTATAAATTAGTAGAATGTTGTCTGTTGTAAAGAATAATATATCATAAATTGCTATATATTCACCTCCGAAAAGCAGCGCAAAGGTAAAAAAAATATATTCCTGCTGAAGGTTATCTTTAGAAGACTTCGTACGTCAGTTATAAAAATGCCAAACCATGTTTAAATTGCTTATTTTTCTATCGGGCGCTATGTTTTGAGCTGTAATTCTACCCGAACGGTCACTGAAAAATCAACTGATACAGAAGCTGTTGTTGCGAAATGTAAAACAGCCGGTGTCATTACAGACATGAGCGGTCTGGATGGCTGCCAGAAGATGATTGAGACCAAAGACGGGAAGAAATACATGGTGTTCGAGGGCTGGCCTTCTGACATTGATATGCAGACCGGACTTGAAATCATGTTTAATTTTGAAATCGTGCCGGATATTATGTCCATTTGCATGGCTGAAAGCGCCCATATTCGAATCACTTGTCTGGAAGTTACAGGAGGACAAAACGGTAGAGGAAAGCCAGAAAAACCGGAATGCTTTGATACAAAAGACCCTCTTTCTGTAAAATGGATGAAGGATGCAGTCTATAAGCATGAACCGGTTGAAATAAAAAAGTATAATTATGAAGACGGCTGGGCATACTATTTGACAGGCGGCCCGGTCAGCTATCTGTATGATTGTCAGGGCAATCTGATGTGTGAAGTACCCGGAAGAATATTTAATGATTGTGTGAAATTGATTGGAACGCTGGGGCAAGGGACAGTTATTTGGGTGCAGAATGACTAAATTAGATTTCAGGTTTCAGATTTCAGTGATCAGATTTCAGATTTAGAACAGCCATGTTAAACTATTTTCTATTAAAACAACATAACCATATTTATAATTTACAATTGACTATTCACCATTCACCATTCACTTCTTACTCTGGGATAGCATGAACCCGATATTAGACCCAAAGGACGAGTCACTGAGTCCCGAGGACAAACAGATAGAAAGGGCATTAAGACCCAAATTGCTCGACGAATTCAAAGGTCAGGCGAAGCTTGTTGAGAATCTCAGAATTTTCATTCAGGCTGCCAGACAGAGAGAGGAGTCGCTGGATCACGTATTATTGCATGGCCCTCCGGGATTGGGTAAAACAACGCTTTCTCATATCATTGCAGCTGAGTTGGATACCAATCTCAAGATGAGTTCGGGGCCAGTTATAGAAAAGCCCGGAGATCTCGCAGGATTACTGACCAGTCTTCAGACAGGTGATGTGCTTTTTATTGATGAAATCCACAGACTCAATACAGTAGTAGAAGAATACCTGTACTCAGCAATGGAGGATTTCAGGATAGATATAATGATCGACTCTGGTCCAAATGCCCGTAGTATTCAAATCTCACTCAATCCCTTTACACTCATTGGAGCGACTACCAGAATGGGGCTTTTATCTGCACCGATGAGAGCAAGGTTCGGGATTAATTGTTTGCTGGATTATTATGATATTCCCACTTTGGTATCCATTATAAAACGTTCTTCATTTATTTTGGGTGTTCCCATCAGCGATGAAGGAGCTCATGAGATCGCCAGAAGAAGTCGCGGTACTCCGAGGGTAGCAAATGCTTTGCTTCGGAGGATCAGAGATTTTGCGCAGATCAAAGGAAATGGTACCATAGACCTTGAGATAGCTGCTTACGGATTACAAGCACTCAATGTAGATGAGGGTGGTCTGGATGAAATGGATAATAAAATTCTCCTTGCCATCATTCATAAATTCAATGGCGGGCCTGTAGGAATCAGTACAATTGCTACAGCCGTGGGTGAAGACAGCGGAACGATTGAGGAAGTTCATGAACCATTTCTGATTATGGAAGGCTATATTCAGAGAACTCCACGCGGGCGTGAAGCAACCGCCAAAGCTTATAAGCATTTAAAAATTCCTCCACCGGGAGCGAAGCTGACTTTGTTTGATTAAAAATTAATCAATCAGCCTCATATATAGCCAGCTTCCTTGCTGAAGGATCGACCATATCGCCGCACCACTTAGGCAGCCACTGGTATGGAGTCAGTTCCTGATGATGCTTGTAATGTTGGGTGAATAGTTCACGATAGAAATAGGCTTCCTTAAACTTAGGCGTATCGTGCTTGTATTTATGTTTGCCTTGTTCGAATTCTTCATCTGAGACCTTACTGTCTATATATTCCTTGATAATCTCGGACCAACTCCGTGTTTTGGAGCTGACAGAATCGGAAAATCCGTTTTTGCGTCTCCAAAGCACTTCCTCAGGTAACAATCCATCAGCTTCAAATGCTTTGCGAATCAAATATTTTTCCATTCTCTCCTGATTGAACATCCGAAGTGTGGGATCGATTCCCATATAAAAACGTACGAAAGCTTTGTCAGCAAATGGAACTCTGGCTTCGATTCCAGCCTGAGAAATACATCTGTCGCCCCGAAGTATGTCGAAGTAATGAATATCCTGCAACAATCGGGTTGCTTCTTCCTGGAATGCATCAGGATCAGGAGCATTTTGAAAATAGAGATAAGAGCCAAATTCATCCGCTGTCTCTCCTGAGAACAACACTTTCACATCGGAATGATCTCTAACATATCTTGAAATAAGCATGTGCCCTACAGAAGCTCTGATAGTGGTGACGTCATAAGATCCTGTGATATACACAGTCTCTTCCAGGCCAGAGATAAATTCTTCCTCAGTAAGTTCGACGCTGTGATGCTTTGAACCTATATGTTCAGCAACTTTAGATGCATGATACAGATCCGGAGAGCCTTTTAGTCCTACAGAAAACGTTTCTAATGGCCGGGCTTGTCATAATGCTTTGCCACCAAGGCAGCAATCAAGCTGGAGTCCAGGCCACCACTCAACAAACAACCGATAGGTCTGTCGGACATGATTCGCTTTTGGACCGCATCTGTAAGGAGGTACTTAATTTGCTCAAATAATCTCTCTTCATCAGATTCATCATGAACACCATATTCATGCTGATAGTAGGCGGTGATTTCCTCTGTTTTGGAACTGTACCAATGACCCGGTGGAAAATGTTCCATAGATTCCATGAACACCAGTGCTTTTGCTTCAGATGCCCAGGCTTTATTACCCTTCTCATCCCAGGCCATGTACATGCCTCTGATTCCCAGATGATCTCTGGCTGCAAAGAGTTCTCCGCTGATTTCGTCGTAGAGCAGGAATGCGAATTCTGCGTCGAGCAATTCAAGGAGGCCGGGCATGCCGACCTTCCTGTATAAATGTATCAAAATCTCACAGTCCGAGTCTGTTTGAAGTTTGATATCAAATTGAGCAGCAAGCTGCTTGTAATTAAATATTTCTGCGTTGGCAATTAACCAGCATCCCTCAAGATGCATAGGCTGATGACTGGCTACATTCAGACCATTTATTGCTAAGCGGTGAAATCCAAAAAATAAATCATTTGATATTTCTTTCAATTCAGAGTAATCAGGGCCACGATGTTGTATTTTCATGAACCAGGGTTCAAGTGAACTAATTTTCATTTCTGAACCACTATAGGCGAATATTCCACACATTATCTTGTATTTTGATTAATTATTTTCTTTCATAAGACAAATATTATGCAAGTTTTTCATTTAAACAAGTATTCAAAGAAATAAATTATCTTTGAGGCGACATTTAATGAAAAATATACCGTTAAATACCATGATTGACGAAACTGATAAAGTAATTTTAAATGAATTGTCAACTGATGCGCGGATGCCATTGAAGGAAATAGGGCTAAAATGTCAGCTCTCTCCTACTGCAGTTCATCAGCGAATCCGCAAGATGGAAGATCAGGGCATTATTAAAGGAGCCAAACTATTAATCGATCCTGAAAAACTGGGATATCAGACCATGGCCTATATTGGTATCTATCTGGAGAAAGCCGAGTTTTATAAGGCAGCAAGAGATCAATTATCAAAGTTGCATGAAGTAGTGGAGTGTAGCTATACGACAGGAGATTATTCATTGCTTATAAAAATATTTTGCAGAGACAACCGGCATTTGATGGAGTTGCTGAGTGTTAAGATTCAGAGTATCAAGGGCGTTTCAAGAACTGACACCCTGATTTGCCTTGAACATGCTTTTGAAAGACCACTTTTGGTATAATAAAAGAAATATGATTGATGATTCCAATTATTAATGAATCATCACACCTATCCTTTCGTTAATCGTATTTATATACTTAATTTAGCTTCAAATAAAACATCATGGGAATTAAGAATTTCTTTAGCAAGCTTTTCTTTACGGAAAATGAAGATAAAAGTCTGGGAGATAAAGTCCAGGAAAAAGCTGAACAGGCTGGGCAATTTGCTGAAAAAGTAGGTAAAGATGTAATAGATACTGCTAAACCGGTACTGGACAAATTGCAGCAAAACACGGAGCAAGTTGGAAAAGTGGTCATTGAGAATAGCAAAGAGTGGACGGATAAAGCTGGAAACTTTACTGAAGATGTAGGCAAAAAAGTAATGGATACAACTGAGACATTATGGAATAATTTAAAAGAAAATGCGGAGGATCTCGGTAGAAAAATAATGAACAAAGAAGAAGAATCTATTAAAGAAACACCAGATGTTTTTTCAACAAATCAGTCTACAACTACCAACTATGACAATCTTTTTAGTGATAGTGACAGTACAGGTACTGAAGAGCTAAAAAAGGAAGTCCCAATAAAAGAAGAAAAACCATTTGTGCCAAAAGAAGATCCTTTTAAACAATTTGATAACTCACATGAGAAGAGCAGCCATTTGGAAGAATTAAAATCAAAAGGTACTGTTGGCGGATCGTTTTTCGATAAGGCGGAAGCATTTGCAGATGGAAGATATGACGATGTTAAAGAATCTTATATTCAGGAGGATGAAAGTGCTGCTGAAAAAAAGGAGAAATTCGATGGTAAAATTTATGGTTTTGAAGATCAGGATGGTGACGGTGACTCTTTGATTGATGATGCAATCATAGACAAGGACTAAGTTTGATTTTTCCTCGGAGTAATTATTTAAATGGATGCGCATTAGCTGTTTGACCTGCAGCTTTTGTTCGGTATTATATTATGCACACATTGTAAGGAGAGAAATGAGGAAATTGTTATCCAAAAATCTATTAGAAAGACTTTCTGTTCAGCTTATAGGGCGCAGGGAAGAGTTTAGTATGCAGCACAGGGCTTTCCACGCTATTGCTGTCTTTACATTTTTCATGTTTATTGCAGGTTTTTTATTAAATCTTTTCCAGGGGGTGATGGAATTAGCTTTAATTATTTTTGGTGGTATTTTGGTGCTCATCTTTGTCTATATCCAATCCCGAAAGTACGGCCGATTCCGATTGGGGCTGATACTCTACAGTTTGGTCGGATACATTATACTTTT
Source organism: Saprospiraceae bacterium (assembly GCA_016706365.1). Taxonomy (GTDB): domain Bacteria; phylum Bacteroidota; class Bacteroidia; order Chitinophagales; family Saprospiraceae; genus SLDF01. The sequence goes on along the minus strand of JADJJU010000005.1, from coordinate 39,560 downwards.
CCTGAACTATTACTACAATTCCGGTATCATCGGGCCGACCTTCTTTTTATTCTTTATGAGTTTCCAGTTGCTGGTTGCGATCTCACCACTTAAAATTCATTGGTTGTGGGTAATGCTACATGTCAGTCTGGCTTTTGGATTACTAATTGTTGAATATTACTATCCTGAGTGGCCCCAACAGACATATCCCAGCAGGGAATCTTATTACCTGGACATCGGTTCCACTTTTTTGATGGCTATGATTTTTATCTATATAATCACTTCATATTTGCTGAAAAATTACAACATAGCCAGACAAGAAGCTGAAAGCAGGGCGATAGAGATAAAACAACAGCACACTTATTTGGAAAATCTCAATATAGAAAAAGATAAAATTCTGGCTATTATCTCACATGATCTTCGAAGTCCTCTTGCCTCCATTCAGAGCTTCTTAGAAATTTTAAATAAGACAAATCTGAACGAAAGTACCCGTGATGAAATAAATCAACAGCTTTTATCTCAGACTAAGAATACTTCTGAAATGCTTGGAAATCTTCTGGCCTGGTCCCAATCCCAATTAAAGGGCGGTAATATTGAGTTGAAGCCGCTTTCTGTCTTTGGAACCCTGGAACTGGCATACACACTTCACCATGAAAATGCAAAGAATAAGGGCGTATCTCTTCTGATTGATGCACCACAATCAATTTATGTAATGGCTGACCAGGAAATGTTACAAGTTGTCCTGAGAAATTTGCTCAACAATGCGATCAAATTCACTCCGGAAGGAGGCACAATCCAGTTAAATGCCATTGAAAATCCAAAAGGAGTAGAAATCATCATACGAGATAATGGAGTGGGAATCCAGGAGCATAAAAAACAGGAAATTTTCAGCCTGAACATCAGAGCAACACAGGGAACGCACAATGAAAAAGGTATTGGATTAGGACTCCTGCTTTGCAAAGAATATGTAGAAAGGCAACACGGGAGTATCAGGTTTGAAAGTGATCCGGATTCAGGAACTACCTTTTATATTCAGTTACCTAAGGCTAATGGAATAGTTCCGGCAGAAGCTCTGCTGGTTTAATCCAAATCCGCTGTTCGAAGAGTCAACAATTTCTTTTGAAGAATAGCATACCCACCGAAAAGTGCTGAGCAGTAAACGAGGTCACCCAGCAAAGTTCCTTTATAAAACGGTATACCGGCAGCCATACAGCTCATCAATCCGCTAAAATTTTGCGGGTAAATGGTGCTGCCTATCCAACATCCAAAATTACTGATGAGGAAAAAGATTGCGCCCGATCCGATAGCTCCACCAAAAATTTTACCCACACTTACTCCCCGCTTGTACAGTAACAATCCAAATGCTGCAATCAGAATATAGGCAGTATACTGCCAGTAGAACCCGGAATATACCCAACTGAATTCAGGATAAAATTGCGCATAAATTACATTGTTGATAAACAAATCACTTAGCCAGGTGGCAGCAATCGGAATCAAAAATGCCTGCCAGGACTTTTTGAAATGTGCTGCTCCAAATAGTGCAATTGCGCCTAGTGGAGAAAAATTGCTCATGTGTGGAATCATACGGCTGAAAGCAGCTACTAAAATGAACACACAAACTATGGTGAAATGCAGATGTAATTTCTTCATGATCAAGCTATTTGATACAGAACAATTCGGGAAACACTAAATCTTAGCGCTTTAGTTACATTGTCCTTGTGCTATGCTTTGCAAAATTAAAATAATTTATCGAAATACGTAAAAATCACGATAATGAGAGAGCAAGCTCATCACAGACTAATCTCCCGAATGTATAAGCCGAACTATTATTTATTCTCTACTCCACATGCTTTGAGCATTAAGTGATGGACATCAGTATTCAATAAAAATGCCGGAAACAAATCTTTCGCTGGCCCAAAAGCAGCAAATTCTACAAAATCAGATGTATGCTGCATACAAGCCCAGCCTACTGAGAAATATTTTTCCTGCAATAGTGCCAGTGGTCTGAATGGCTTTTTGATATCCTCCGGATCTCCGTTGGCTTTTATTTCATTATAGAATGCCTGAATCTCTGATGCCTCCTCAGCTTTGACTCCCACACCCCAGGCATGTTCAATCCTCTCACGTACAGAGGCAACAGATTCTCCACGCTTAATATTGTCAAGTATCCATTCATTGGATTGTCTGACATTAAACAAGCGATCAAAATTTGTGTCAGCTTTACTACCGTAAATTAAAGCGGGATTTCCATTTCCATGGTCTGTAGTAATGATGACCAGCGTTTTTTTGTCCATTTCAGCAAAATTGATGGCTTCCGTAACAGCATCATCGAAAGCGATCTGATCGTACACCAATGCTGATGTATCATTTGCATGGGCCGCCCAATCCACTTTTCCTCCTTCAACTTGCAGAACAAAGCCTTTCTTATTTAGACTCATGCATTCGATAGCCTTCCTCGTCATTTCAGCAAGAGTTGGCACAGAGGATGAAATAGTATTATCCGATTGCTGATCTACGGTATACGGTACACCTGAATCTGAAAACACACCCAGAATTGGAGCACCCGGAATAAGTAATTGCATGGATTTCTTGTCGCGGACTACCTGAAAACCTTCAGAAGAGAATTCGGCATACATGTCTCTACCGTCTGAGCGAATATCTTTATTGAAATATTCATTACCTCCTCCCATCATCACATCAAATTTGAGAGATTTATACACTTCTGCGATCTCCGCCTGTTGATTCCTGCTTGGCATATTGACACAAAATCCTGCTGGAGTAGCATGAGTAATCGGCACAGTAGTGACACATCCCACGGACTTCCCTGATGCTTTAAATTTTTGAAGGATTGGCTCATACTCTTCTCCATTTGCCCCCATATTTAGTGCCCCATTCACAACTCTGACACCCCCACCCCAGGCAGAAGAAGCAGCAGCTGAATCGGTGATCATTGAATTGGCTGAGGCAGTATCCATGATTGCTCTTGTAATTTTTTTATCATGATAAAGCTGCATCCATGTACTGAGACGGCCCATTTTTCTTTTAAATAAGTGGTCCGCCATAGCCAGGGTTCCCGAGCTCATGCCATCACTCACCAAAAAAATGATATTGCGGGCAGTACTTTTGCATATTGCATCAGTTTCAACTGACGCTGAATCATTATAACCCAAATGGCCAACAAATGGAGCAGCACCTGCTGCAAGAATCCCTTTGAATAAAAAGTCTCTTCTTTTCATACGCTTTATAAATTTATATGGTCCAATGAGGTGTTAGAACATTGGGAGAATTAAACCTAAGGGTAATTTGAAGAGTTAAATACCCCCCATATCAATGCCCGAAATTAGGTCAATTAATTTTTATAATATATTAAATAATTGTGAATACGCTAACAATGGGATTTTGTTAAGTGACTGCATGAGCGCTTACTTTCTTTGGAAAGCAAATTAGATCGCGAATCACAATCTGTCAGGAGTTCTTTTGCGAATAGATGATGCCCCGACTCATTAATTCATGAATCGTTTTATTCTGAACGAATTATACATATGATTCCATTTTAATGGAATATTTCAGTTAAAAAAGACAAGATAATGATTTCAACTTCTCCCCATTATGCCTTATATTCCAAGCTTGATGTCGCCTTATGGCAAAATTATATTTTGATTTATTTAATATTATCCATATTTAAAAGAAAATCATATGAATTTTTCAACAAAAAATATAAGAAACGTAGTCCTGCTGGGGCACTCGGGAAGCGGCAAGACCACTCTTGCCGAAACAATGCTGTTTGAAGCGGGCGCAATTAACAGACGAGGTAATGTTCTGGAGGGCAATACGATATCTGATTATACTGATATTGAAAAGTCAAAAGGCAATTCCATTTTCACAACTTTGATGCATACCAAATGGAAGAACTCTAAAATCAACATACTGGATACTCCGGGACTGGATGATTTTGTAGGAGAAGTAATTTCTTCTTTAAAAGTTGCAGACACAGCTTTGATGGTCTTGAATGCAGGTCATGGCGTAGAAGTTGGAACTGAGCTGGTGTGGGAGTATGTAGAAGAATTTCAAACTCCTTCTTTATTTGTAATAAATCAGCTGGATCATGAAAAAGCTGATTTTGAAACTACACTTGAGCAGGCAAGAAATCGATTTGGAAATAAGGTTATACCTATACAGTACCCGCTCAATCAGGGTAATGGATTTAATACTATTGTAGATACCCTCAGAATGATCATGTATGTTTTTCCAAAGGATGGGGGCAAACCTATTAAGAAAGACATCCCAGATTCAGAATTACAGCGTGCTCATGAGATGCACAATGTATTAATAGAAGCAGCTGCTGAAAATGATGAAACACTCATGGAGTTGTTTTTTGATAATGGATCATTGAATGAGGAAGAAATTGCAAAAGGTTTGAAAGTGGCTGTGGCCAATCACCAGATCTTTCCTGTATTCTGCGTTTCAGCCATTAATAATATGGGAAGTGGCCGTCTGATGGGATTTATCAATGACATATGTCCATCGCCTGCAGACCGGCCGGCAGCCCCTCTTGAGAATGGTGAAACGCTTCAATGTAATAGTCAATTTAAAACGACAATATTTATCTATAAAACTTTGTCTGAGCCTAAAGTGGGAAATGTATCCTATTTCAAAGTTTACTCAGGCGTCCTCAAGTCAGGCGCTGAATTAATCAATGCAAAAAACAGTAATGTTGAGCGTTTTAATCATGTCTATGAGGCAAATGGAAAGATAAGAGAGGCAGTAGATGAGCTGCGGGCCGGCGATATCGGTGTGGCTGTAAAACTAAAAGACGCTCACACCAATAATACTTTGAACGAGAAAGGCACACAGCGTACGATCCAACCAATTGTATTTCCCGAGCCCAGAATCAGAACAGCTGTTGAAGCACCCAATAAAAATGATATAGAAAAAGTAGCCCGGGCTCTGCACCAAATTCAGGAAGAAGATCCTACAGCAATTGTTGAGCACAGTTTAGAGCTTCGTCAGATGATCCTGCATGGACAAGGACAGCTGCATATAGATTTGATTAAATATCGGATTGAAAAAGTGTATGATCTGGAAATACTCTTTATTAAACCAAGGATACCATATAGAGAAACTGTGACTAAAATGGCGGAAGAAGTATACCGGCACAAAAAACAATCAGGAGGTGCCGGTCAGTTTGCTGAAGTTCATATGAGATTGGAACCTTATTATGAAGATATGCCAGCTCCTCCGGGTCTTTCCGTCAGGAACACAGAAATTGAGACTTTGAAAACCGGGGGAACTCTGGCGTTCTTATGGTGCATTGTTGGAGGCTCAATTGACTCCAAATTTTCCAGTGCCATAAAAAAAGGCATTCATATGAAAATGGAGGAAGGCCCATTAACCGGATCTGCCTGCCAGGACATACGCATTTGTATTTATGATGGAAAAATGCACCCGGTCGATTCCAATGATATGGCTTTTCAAATTGCCGGATCGCTTGCTTTTAAGAATGCATTTGAAAAAGCCGCACCTCAGCTCCTTGAACCAATTTATGATTTAACAGTCCTATGTGCTTCTGATGTGATGGGGGAAATTATGGGGGATCTTCAAACCAGAAGAGCAATTATCATGGGAATTGATACTCAGGGACATTACCAAAAAATATCAGCCCGTGTGCCGCTGGCAGAATTGTACCAATATTCATTAACTTTGCGTTCATTGACTCAGGGGAAAGCTAAATTTTCAATTCAATTTGCTGAATATCAACCTGTACCACCGGATGTCCAAATGCGTTTAATTGATGAGCATAAAAAAGATCTGGTCGAGGCTCACCATTGATCAGATTTTATTTGATTGGCTATTTATCGGGTAGACTTGCTATTATAAAAGGGAGTAAAAGCCAGTTTACGATGCTATAAAAGCACAAATGTTACAGGAACAGGCAATCCGTAAAGGGCAATAAATGCAATTGTGCATCAGAAAACGCGATTACAAAATTTGGGAGTTTAGCGGAGGATTCAACTCATATCGTTCACAAGTGAGAAATCCTCCCTTTCCAGATTTGTATAGTAAAAAGCAAGTCAAAGTGGTCTCATCTTTCTTTTGTGATTTACGTGAGGAAGCCAGGGGGGGTCTGTCTTTTTTTGAAGAACATTTTAAGTCTTTTTGTTTTCTAAGCGAGACTGCAACCGGCAGGGAATGACCGGAAATATTAGATAATAAGTGCCGGAATTGCTCTTCCTTTACTGATTCCATACCTACAAAACCAAGCAGGAGGAAAGTAAAAATTAAAAATCGTGGTTTCATAGTTTTACGATTGGAGGTTTCAAGTGCTATGACGCCAGGTTTGGTAGGATTAGTTTGCGGATTGGTATAATTAATGGCATATTAACATTATTTTAATATTTTAGCGGAACTAAGTCCTATAATTAAGTTTAAAAATCATGATCATTGGGTTCGACGCAAAGCGGGCATTTTACAATTCCACCGGACTGGGAAACTATAGTCGTACACTTATTGAGGAGCTGGCTGTATATTTTCCGGAAAACGAATATCATCTCTTTACACCCAAGAACTCCACCTTGTTTCCATTTGAAAATTTGCCCGCCCCTCATTTTCATGTTCATGAAAACACAAGTATATGGCCGGATGTATACTGGAGAAGCCGTTTAATGGCGGGAGCAGCAAGCCAACACAATATCCAACTGTTCCATGGGTTGAGTCATGAGCTACCTGCAGGTTTGGGGCCAAGAGGAATTAAAAGTGTGGTCACAATGCACGACACCCTATTCATGGATTTTCCCCGTGATTTTAAGCCTATTGACAGAGCCATTTATAAGAAAAAATGGGCCAAAGCTTGTCAGCAAGCTGATATAGTCGTAGCTATTTCCGAAGCCACTAAAGCACGACTGCAACATTATTTTAACCTTCCTGAAGAAAGAGTAAAAGTTGTTTATCAATCTGTAAGTGAGTCATTTGCAAATCCTCCCGATCAGCAGGAAATTATCAATACCCGTTTTAAATATTTATTGCCGGATAATTATCTGCTTTTTGTCAGCTCCATTATTCCCAGAAAAAATTTAAAAAACGTTCTGGAAGCTTTACGGATCATGAATGACCCGCCTCCCCTCGTGGTTATTGGTAAAGGGGGCAAAAAACGTAGAAGAATGCAACGCCTGGCAAGCAAATATGGGCTGGTAGTTCTTTGGCCAGAGGTAGACTCAACTAAGGAGTTGCAGGCAATTTACCATTCAGCCTCAGCATTTATTTACCCCTCTCTGGGAGAAGGTTTTGGTATACCAATTATTGAAGCACAGATGAGTGGCGTTCCAGTTCTGACTTCCAATATTTCAGTAATGCCGGAGGTGGCCGGAGAGGCGGCATTATATTTTGATCCAAAATCAGCTGAATCTATAGCAGAAAGCATAGAAATAATTTTTCATGATGATGCGCTGGTTAAATCCCTCATCCATTTAGGTAAGCAGAACGTTACAAGATTTAGCGGAAAAGCATGTGCAGAGCGTATGAATGAGATATATGTATCTCTTTTGTGAGAAAACAAGATGGCTGCTAATGTGTTATGAAGGAGAAAACGTAATTTTGCACTCGCAAATAAAGTCATATCATTAATTTAAATCATTATGCAACAAGCTGTTTCAAAAATTGCTTACAAAGTAAAAGACCTAACACTGGCTGACTGGGGCCGTAAAGAAATCGAATTGGCAGAAGCCGAAATGCCGGGATTGATGTCACTCAGATCCAGATACAATCAATCCAAACCATTAAAGGGTGCCCGCATAGCAGGTTGCCTTCACATGACTATTCAAACTGCAGTTCTCATCGAGACTTTAATCGAGTTAGGGGCTGAAGTTAGCTGGTCTTCCTGCAATATTTTCTCTACACAGGATCATGCTGCTGCTGCAATTGCAAAAGAAGGTATTCCTGTTTTTGCATGGAAAGGAATGAATGAAGAAGAGTTTGACTGGTGCATCGAGCAAACATTATTTGCATTCAGCGATGGTCAGCCTTTGAACATGATCCTTGATGATGGTGGCGATTTGACCAATATGGTTTTGGATCGTTTCCCCGAATTAGTCCAGGGCATCCAGGGTATTTCTGAAGAAACAACCACCGGAGTATTGAGATTGTATGATCGCGTGAAAAATGGTACACTACCAATGCCCGCTATCAACATCAATGATTCTGTTACAAAATCAAAGTTTGACAACAAATATGGTTGTAAAGAATCACTGGTAGATGCGATTCGCAGAGCTACTGATATCATGATGGCTGGTAAAGTAGCTGTTGTAGCAGGATACGGCGATGTAGGTAAAGGATCTGCCGCTTCACTGCGCGGAGCAGGTGCCCGTGTAATCGTGACAGAAATTGATCCGATCTGCGCTTTACAAGCAGCAATGGACGGCTATGAAGTTAAAAAAATGGTAAATGCTATTCCGGAAGCAAATATTATAGTTACAGCAACTGGTAACAGAGATATCATCAATGAAGAACATTTCAGATTGATGAAAGATAAAGCAATTGTATGTAATATTGGCCATTTCGATAACGAGATTGATATGGCATGGATCAATGGTAAATATGGATCAAGCAAAATTGAGATTAAGCCTCAGGTAGATAAATATACTATCGACGGAAAGGATGTTTTGATCCTGGCCGAAGGAAGACTGGTGAATCTGGGATGTGCCACTGGCCACCCTTCTTTTGTAATGTCGAATTCATTTACAAATCAGGTACTGGCTCAATTAGAATTGTGGCAAAACCATGAATCTTATGAGAATCAGGTTTATACACTTCCAAAACATTTGGATGAAGAGGTTGCAAGATTGCATCTGGCTAAGATTGGAGTAGAGCTGGAAGAACTAAATGATACTCAGGCAGCTTATATTGGGGTCTCTAAAAATGGACCTTATAAATCTGACGCCTACAGATATTAATTTCTATTCAAATTGAATCTTTAAGAGCCGGCTGATTTTCAGCCGGCTTTTTTATGCAATACATATTGAACAATGTTCAAAGAAGTAGAATGGCCCTTCTGATATCAGAGGGGCCATTCAAGGTTAAATCAAAACTGAAGAATTGATTCAGTTCTATATAAAAATTATTAGTTGGAAGCCTTCACAAATCTGGTTTGATAGAAACCTTCAGCATCTTTGATTTGTATGATATAAACTCCGTCCATCAAGCCTACAGATTGCAAATCAATTTTCACAATATTGCTGGTTTCAGATTTTTGATAAAATGCCAATCTTCCATTAATATCCATGATTGAAATTTCTCTTTCGGTCCATTCAGATCCTGAAAGTTCGATATCCAGATATTGGTTAGCAGGGTTTGGATAAACTTTGAAGTCCAGCGACTTCATTAATAAATCATTATCAGAATTATCTGTGAATTCGGGTCTTGCCGGTGATCCTGTAAAAGAAGCATTGATGTTGGTATAAGTGGAAGAAACCTCCACTCCATCGCTGCCGCTATGTGTTGCAAATCCTACATATCCACATTCATCAATATTCAATCCTGATTGATGAACCTGATTCCAGACAATGCCATTAACGGACAGATATCCTCTGAACAGGTTACCCACTCTTTGCATTCTTAAATATTGACGATTGATCTGAGGTACAGATTGAACTTGAACCGGCAAAGCAGGATTGGATCTTACCGCCCAACTAGCCTGGTTATTTCCTCTTACAAACTGATAAACATATCTTGTATCCGGTGCCAGTGTTTCCCGGAACATTAATCCTGCAAATCCGAACGGAGTCACAGTTACTTTGGCACTGAAGTCAAAATCACCACAGATATCTGTAGTAAAGAAAGTAGCTTCTCTACCTATCATATCTCCCCAGCACGATGATGCCAAAGTATATCCATTTTCAATGGACTGAACATCTCCATTGCATCCACTACCAACTTCTGTTTGGACCAGACCATCCGGATTAAAATTACAATCTGAACGATGGAATCTCAGACCAAATGACTCATTAACAGGAAAACTATCCCATTCAATACCCGGATCAAAAGTATCACTACCATTAGGGTCGCCTGCCGTAATATATGGTTTTCTGCGAATAGTCTCATCAACAGTAGAAACTCCCGATCCACCAGACCACGAAGTACCGGGATCTGTTCCAATTTGACCAATTATATCAATATTGATGCCTCCCTTAGATAGCGCAACTGCATCGTCCCCATTGAACCAGCTTTGTCCATTTAATTGATCAGCCAGGTTTCTGAATTCGATTGCAGCACTGGAACTACAAACCACATAAGTCCCATTAGCAGCAATAGCGCCTGTCAAATTAACAGTTGTGCCGGGAGCACCAGAGCCATTAAAGTACATTTTAATTTGATAATTATTAGCTGCAAGATCTACAGGAGCATCAGCAGGGTTAAAAATTTCAAGACATTTATTGTTGCCAGAGCCCTCTATATATTCTGAGAAAAATAATTCTTCACAAGGAGGCAGCGCTGAGCATGGGCCAGGGGCCGAATCTGAAGATGAAAGTGAACAAAGTATTATTTCATCAAATCTTGCATCGGCGGTAAAAACCATACCGTTAGCAGGAAGAGTGTAAGGGCCAAATTCAACCAGTTCAGTTCCTTCGGGAAACAGTAGTTCTCCAACAGGAATAGAATCTACATCTACACCATTAACTGTAATTATCAAATAACCTGAATTCGGCAAGTCATTATACTGAACTTCTACTATTAAGGTAAAGAAATCATCAGAAGGATCCGGTGTTTCATTATCGTTACATGAGTAGCAGCTAATTTCAGGATTTGATTCGCCACATGCTTCATTGTACATGAATGGCCTTACTAATACAGATGTAATAGGGCATTCAGGAATTGGCGGAGTACATGAACTTGCATGCGTTCCAAAATTAGAATAATCTAGATCGGAATAACTATCCCATTCTGCGTCCAGGGTTGTAAATGCTGTCACTCCTGTTCCGCCAGGGTTAGTAGCTATTCCTTGAGTTACTTCAAATCTTCTTCTTAAAATAGAATTACTCGTAGAGTCAGTTCCAATTTTCCAATTGGTCCCTGGATCACTACCGATCACACCAAAAATATCTAAAGTATCATTCAGAGCTCCTTTTACCAATGCTAATGCATCGTCTCCATTATGAGTAAGAGATCCGCTCGTTGAATCTGCAAGGTCAAGAATTCCCTGAACAGAACCTGAATTACAAAGTAAAAAGGTTCCATAAGGAGGAATAGTTCCTATCAGATTAATAGTGGATCCAGGAACAGTGGCTCCATTTGCAAACAACAATATTTTGTATGCCCCCGCGGCAAGATCTACTGAGACAGCTGTGGGGTTGTATATTTCAACACATTTATTATTTCCAGTTGATCCCTCCAGATATTCTGAAATGAACAGATCTTCACAACTTCCTTCAGGAATAGAGCAGACAGCCGGTGGATCGACTGTGGACATGGATAAACAGCCAGAATTGTCTGAGAAAAATGCGGTTACATTAAAAGGCATATTTCCTGAGGTCCCTCTAAGGTCTGTAAATGTGTGAGAACCTCCGCTTAAGCTACCTACAGGTACTGAAGCTCCTTCCCCACCGTTCAAAATTAATGATCCGGTTGTGGGAATACCTCCAGAGTATGCAACTTCTACATCGTATAGGAAATATCCATTAGGGAATGTGTCATTTTGGGTCGGAATGCAAGCTGATTCAATGACAGATACTATTTGAAGGGTGCAGGAGACTCCCATCACTGTTCAATCTATACCGTTTATGACAAAATTATCAACCGTCAAAGTCTTTCTACCGGTGCCTAATGCTCGGTTGAGTTCCTATGTTTCCAGCCTAAATGTTGTTCCATTAAGGAACATCTTGTAAACTTAGTATTGAACTTAAATCAATTGGTGTTTGAGTTTCAGTAGGTATTAACTCCAATCCATGCCATTCCCCATATAGTGAAGTATTCTAGTTTAAAGAATATTGAGAAGGTGTTGATGGACCTGTCTGATCTTCTAATATTATAAGTTCTTATTCCTGCAATAGAACAACAAACCCAGAAGCAGGAGTTCAGTAAAGTTGCATTATCCTGTTATCGCATCATCTAAATTAGTTGGTCCGTCCCAACTATTTCCTCCCATCCAGTTGTGGCACTTAAGCTGTGCCAACTCCAGAACCCGAATCAAACCACTTGAGTAATATAGAAGCTGTGGTTGTGACCGCATATGACTGGTCGAAGCTGAACCTGCCGTCAAGCCATTCATTCACATCCTAGTTAAAATTGTGTTGTAATCTAGAGAGGTTAATAAATTTGACAAAACACAATGAAATATAAAGTATTTTATCAAACCTGCAAAAACTTTTGGTAAAAGGCTGAGTTTAAGGTTTTTGTAGAATAAATTCATAAATGAAAATTTTGTGTGAATCAAAGGTTCGATTTTGTCTTGCAGCCTCGATATAACACCAAGACCTATTTTAATGTGGGGACTGCAAATTTAGTATTTAAGCTTTACAAAGTAGTTATTTGACTGCATTGTTTACAAAAATTTAAAGCTGGGATGTTCCACATTACTTCCTCCTGATGTAAGTATTATATCTACAAATACGCACCCAGATACATGATTAGCTTTTTATTGCAAGTATATGACGGTAATAGTCAGCCGAAGGTGATTCCGGCAATTGCAATTCCACTATCTTTATGGCATATTATATAATGCATCATGCGTGAGATTTGGGTGGCTATCAGCCAGTTTTTTAAATGGATATTTATTTTTCCTGTAAAGGTGTACCAATGGACTTTATCTCCCCTTTTAGGAGCCAATTGTCGATTTCAACCGAGTTGCTCGCAATATATGGTAGAAGCTATTCAAGAGTGGGGGCCCATCAAAGGCATTTACCTGGGCACCCGAAGGATACTAAAATGTCATCCCTGGGGACCACATGGTCATGATCCTGTACCAAAAAGAAAAAAATCATAATGGAACTCAATTCGCCATTTTTGCAAAGGAGACCCAGGAGAAACAGGGCTTCCGAATCTATCCGTCAATTAGTAAGAGAAACTAATCTTGAACCTGGTCATCTCGTCCTTCCACTTTTTCTCATTGAAGGAAATGCAATTCATCATCAGATTCCATCTCTTCCTGTAGCTGCCAGGATGTCACTGGACAATATCCTCAGAACCATTGAATCCGCCATAGGTCTGGGAGTAAATAGTTTTATGATTTTTCCGGCCGTTCCTGAGAAAAATAAGGATAAAATAGCCACATACAGTTATGCAGAAGATAATTTCTATCTGGAAGCTTCCAGAAAGATCAAAGAGCAATTTCCGGAAAGCTGCCTGATAAGTGATGTGGCTATGGATCCATATAGTTCAGATGGGCATGATGGTTATGTAGAAAATGGAAAGATTATAAACGATATTACTTTACCGATTTTGGCAAAAATGTCGGTGGCTCAGGCTCAGGCCGGATTCGATATTGTAGGACCCTCAGATATGATGGATGGCCGAGTGGGGATTATCAGAGAAGCTCTTGATAAAGCCGGCTATTACAATACCGGTATCATGTCTTATACCGCCAAATACGCAAGTGCATTCTACGGACCCTTCAGAGATGCGCTTGATTCAGCTCCAAAATCAGGTGACAAAAAAACATACCAAATGGATCCTGCCAATAGCCGGGAAGCACTGATCGAAGCAGAACTGGACACTCAGGAAGGAGCTGATTTTCTGATGGTAAAGCCGGCACTTCATTATCTGGATATCATCAAAAATCTATCTGCAAATTTTGACACACCGATTGCTGCCTATCATGTCAGTGGAGAATGTGCAATGTTGCTTGCCGCTTGTCAAAATGGTTGGCTGGATTATGAGAAAGCTATGCCTGAGACGCTTACAAGTATCCGAAGAGCTGGCGCAAGCGTTATTATTTCTTATTTGGCGCTGGATTTTGCGAGGTGGGTGAAAAGGTGAGAAACAGCCGGAAGAAGTTGCAAGCTACAAGCTAAAAGCCTCAAGCTCAAGTATAGAGCTGGGATGAGTTATGATTTAAAACTGGAACTGTTGGTTGAGAAGCCTGGTTGAGGAATTGAGTATTTTAGAAGTTGAGTTAACAGCCAGTGGAACAGCCCACTCCCACCCCTGCTTCCCGTAGCTTACAGCTACGGTCACTCACACAATGTGAAGCTGGTGGTTGACTGAACAGCCAGGTTTAGGAGTTGAGTAGTTTAAAAGTTAACATAACTGCTTGAGGAAAAAGCCTATGGTTTGAGGATTAAACGATTAAGCCTGGTGTGGGAGGTGTGTGATGCAAACAACCATTTGTTTTCATTATTGAAATAATCCTGGCTGAATTAAAAATTCAGAATGTATTGGATTAATCTCCAAAGCGATGGGGACGACCATCGGGAAATCAGCCATTATGAATTATGGGTGGAACACCCAGTTAGACAGTCAGGAGAAATTATAACTTATGCCTTTTGACTTACTCCTTATGCCTTATCCCTTCTTTAATCAAAGAGTGAATTATACTGATTAGGTTTTTCCTTTTCGGCGTCCTTCAGACGGGGTAGCTGGATGTCTGATTTTACTTCAGTTACATCTTCAAATTCTACGAATTCTCCTTCTTTTTGGGTACGAATTCTATCTTCTACTTTCCTTAGTTTGCGGACAAATAAGGCTTTCATTAAAAGATAAGCGAGGACAAATGGTAAGCCCACAACCTGCAGTATCAATGACAAAATCCCAATAGCCGGATTTTGTCTGATTTTTCTAAACACTCCTTTGAAGTGATTCACGAAGATCTTGTGATCAATAATTAAAAGTGCGATAAGCATCACAGGAGCAGTGAAATACAGCAAGTAAAACAATCCCTTGAGGATGTAATACATCGCCACTATGAATAATACCAGAAATAATACAGCCCAAATGGGTGAAATAGCATACCTTCTGTACATGGTTTATCTTTTGTGTTTCAATTGTTAACGCAAAACAAGCAGGATTGATTCTATGAAATACAAATAAACGACCAACTACACCGTCTCTTTGACAAACTGCATTTCGTAGAGTTCTCTGTATTTTCCTTCAGGCTTGAGTACAAGCTCATCATGCGTACCCCATTCCATCATTCTGCCTTTCTCAAGAACCATGATATAATCTGCATGGCGAATAGTCGATAATCTGTGGGCAATGATGATGGAGCTTCGTTTTATGATCAATTTTTCAATGGCATACTGAATCAAAGATTCAGATTCACTGTCAATCGAGGAGGTAGCCTCATCCAAAATCAGGATATCCGGATCAAATATCAATGCCCGTACGAAAGAGATCAGTTGTCTTTGCCCCATAGACAGATTGGAGCCACGCTCTGAAACCATAAATTGGTATCCTCCCGGGAGTTTTTCAATAAATTCATTAGCCCGAATCAATTCAGCTGCCTTGATGACTTGTTCGTCTGAGACAGCAGGATCATTGAGTCTGATATTGTCGATAATACTGCCTGAGAAAAGAAAAACATCCTGTAAAACCATGACAATCCTTCTGCGTAAGCTGGCAATCTCAAACTGATGTAACTCAATATCGTCAATCTTGATAGTGCCTTTATCATATTCATAAAATCTGTTGAGAATATTAATTATAGTAGACTTACCGGATCCTGTGCTACCTACAATTGCCAGGGTTTTGCCTGCTTCCATTTGAAAAGAAAGATCCTTTAAAACATAATTGTCATCTTCATAAGCAAACCAAACATTGTCAAAACAGATCTTACCTTTAAGTTTTTCAGCTTTCACATCTCCATCCTGAAGTGATTCAATAGGTTTGTCGAGAATCTGAAAAACCCGCTCAGCAGCTACCATTCCCATCTGTAGTGTGTTAAACTTATCTGCCATAAAGCGGATAGGTCTGAATAACATAGTCAGATATACCGGAAATGCGATGAGTGCACCCATAGTAACACCTCCTTCCAATACACTTCCTGCCCCCCACCAGACCATAAGGCCCAGAGAAATAGCAGAAATGATTTCCACTGCGGGGAAAAAGACTGCATAATGGAAAATGGAATCAATGTTAGCCTGAGTATATTCTCTGTTGATGATCTTAAACTTATCTGATTCTTTTTGTTCGGCATTAAATATCTGGACGATGCGCATACCTGTGATTCTTTCCTGCAAAAATGCATTCATTCGGGCAATCTGAGTCCTCACCTTTTGGAAGGCAGCTTTTACTTTTTCTTTGAAAATGTAGCTGGCTATTATCATCAGGGGCATTGTACTTAAACAAATAAGGGCCAGTTGCCAACTGGAGCTAAACATAATAGCAATAACCGCAATCAATCCCAGTAAATCAGCAATAATTGTAATGACACCCTGTGAGAAAACAGAATTAATGGTTTCAATATCGGATATGGTCCTTGTGGTACTTGTGCCTATCGGCGTTTTGTCAAAATAGCGGATATCCATGGCCATGATCTGTCGAAATACTCTGTTTCGTAGGTCCCGAATGACCGATTGGCCTAATAAGTTGGTACTATAGATAAAAACATACCGAAGTAAAACATCAGCCAGGAGTGTGGCAAATAGGATGATGGTCATAAACACCATACCATCTATATCTCCTGTTAAAATATTCAAATCCACCATTCGCTGAATCAGATATGGCCTGATGGAACTCACAGGAGCTATAACAATTGCTAGGACAGCAGAAAGTATGAATAATCTTTTATAGGGGAAGCCAAGGCGCAGGATGCGTAGCAGTAATTGCAAATCAAATGATTTTCCGTCCTTTTGTTGCTCCATGAAGAAAATATGCAAATATAGTAAATGAGTTGTTCAGGTGAATTGTTTTGATGAGGAGAAAAAAAAAGCTGCTTGCTGGTTGAACAGCCGCTGTTGGCTCTTAGCTTTTAGCTGTTGGACAACGGCCGGAAAGAATTTTCAATTTTTACTCTAAATTCTCTATTAAAGCCACTGATGGTCCGGGTCTCTGACCCGGATTGAAAACTCAAACACAGAACTCACACTCTCCATAATCTGGCGTCTCCAGACGCAGAACAGCAATGCCCCGAAGCAATTACGTGTCGGGTTTGAGTTGAGTGTTTGCTCGTATCTGGAAGCTACTTCGAGCAAGTATGCCGAGGGATTGAGTAGACAATAAAAAAGCCGATGGTACGGATACGCATCGGCTTTTTAAATCGGGGGATTATGCTTTGTTGGTTAAGCAAGTGTTTTTATGTGTCTCATAAGGCTGCTTTTCAAGTTTGCAGCTTTGTTTTTATGGATATTATTTTTCTTAGCTAGTTTATCGATCATAGAAACAACTTTCGGAAGGAAAGCATCTGCTTCAGTCTTATCGGTAAGGAGTCTCAGATTTTTAACAGCAGCACGTGCAGTTTTCTTATAATACCTGTTGTGCAGCCTTTTTTTGGCTATTTGTCTGATTCTCTTTTCTGCTGATTTATGATTTGCCATGACGGTTAATACTTTGACGATTTTCTGATTGAGGCGCAAAAGTAAGATGCATTTTTGAAACTGACAACTAAATAGCAAATAATTTTTCATCAAATAGCACCTAAGATTCAGAATCTGCGGAGATTAGCTCGATTTTATGCTTCGTCAATAAGACCTTCTAATTTCCTATATGTATAATCTTATGTTTTTCAACGAGGTTACCAGAGGATATGGAAATGCTATAAATTCCGGGCGGTAATCCCGACATATCAATGAACTCAGATCCTTCATCTTCTAAAATAAGTGCACCCGCTGCACTGAACAATTTGATTTTAAAAGGAAGCACTGAATAGGATTTGATATTTAATCCTGAGTGAACAGGATTTGGAAAGATTTCAAATTGAATTCTGCTTCTTCGAATGGAAGTTATTTTTGAAAAGTAAATCGATCCATCCAGGTCTATGGTTTTAATGCGATAATAATTTTCTCCCGCAACAGGATTGTCGTGAATATGGGTCAGGGTTGTAGGTGACTCCTCATTTATTGAATATGATTTTAAATCACTGAATGAGACTCCATCGGAACTATGAGAAAACACGAGTTCTTTTACGGATGAAATCGGGTCAATTTGTGCAGAAAGTTTTACTTGATCAGAAATTGCCTTTGCAGTGAAATTCACAGAATGATTGCTTAAAAAATAATCCACTCCGGAATAATCAGCCATATTCAAAGCGGTCGTCCATGCTACCTGCTGCATGATGGCAGCTTGTGCGGGAGTAGGCATATTGGTAAATGCCACACCCCATTCATTAAGCAGTTCTGTTGTCAATCCCAAAGGACTTTCACGATAGATGCAGGCAAACATAACGCAGGCTACGAAGTAATTACCGGCATTTGTAAGGTGTATGTCATCGGTAAATAGTTGGGTGAAAGATGAAATTCCCGGTACTGCTCCGTCTTCAATCAAAGTTACCAAGGCATGCCAGGCCTGACCTGCCGGGATCATCCAGACTTCCTGATCTGGTAGTTCAGTTCTTACATGATCAACAATTCCGGCCCAAAGCGGCCAATCTACCAAAAGCCTGGGATGCCACAGAATAGAATCTCCATCATCCCACTCACATCCGGGAGGGTTGATTCCGGTGTTGGTGCAGTGCCATGTTTCATACATGTAATACCGAACAGGATTACCATTATTGTTTGCAATTGCATACTCAAGGAAATCAACGGCATATCCATAAGTGTCACTCCAGGTCAGATGACCCTGCAGCGGAACTGCTTCAGTCACAATAAAAACATCATGGTTACCTTGAGGAAAAGCGATATAGTAAGGAGTGCCCTGCGCATTGTTCGGATTATTATACTGCCAGTTAAGATTAGCCCCATTGCCAATCTGATAGTCATATTCTGTTATTTTTTCAGCATCAAGAGCTAAACCGTGAACCATAGCGGGTACATTCAAATTAATGAGACTATGACTAAGATAATAAGGTCTTGCTTCCGTAACCGGTTGAGCAACAGGCATGGTAATCCACTGGAAAATAAAATAAATGGATAAAAATAATTTGATGGGCATTGGAAATGGATTTAGAATGTGCGCTTGTGTATAAGGAGATTGCTAATATATATTAATCAATTGGAGGACAAAATATAAAACGCAGGAAGAATTACCATGAATTGAATGAAAAAATCAACGCGGGGTTGAAAAAATGAACTGAATAATGCTCAATGAAAGTTTCCGGGCATGGGGATTAATTGGTAA
The DNA here is from genome assembly GCA_016706365.1 of Saprospiraceae bacterium. Classification (GTDB taxonomy): domain Bacteria; phylum Bacteroidota; class Bacteroidia; order Chitinophagales; family Saprospiraceae; genus SLDF01. The sequence continues at coordinate 20,384 of JADJJU010000005.1, read as the reverse complement.
GATTAATAAAGATCGGATAAAATAAATAATTAGGCGGAGATGATCATATTTTCACTTATACATTATATGGAGAATATATATGAAATATTGAAATGCCAAAGCCCTTATCAGTACTGAATTACATGGCAATTTGGAGTAAAAAGCCTAAAAATGGGCATTTGAGGGGCTAAATGTGGCCAGAACCGCTATTTTTCGTTGAAAAACTTGTATGAATGAATAATATCCATATATATTTGCCGCGTTTATAACATTATTGTTCACCCATTAAATTGAAACACATGAACAAAGGAGAATTAGTTGATGCTATTGCAAAAGCTACTGGTTTGACAAAAGCGGCGTCTGCGAATGCGTTGGAAGCAGTACTAGATGCTGTTACTGATACACTAAAAGCAGGTGACAAGGTTACTATTCCTGGTTTTGGTACTTTCTCTACCTCTAAGCGTACTGCGCGTACTGGTAGAAACCCACAAACTGGTAAAGAAATCAAAATTGCAGCTAAAACCATCGCTAAATTCAAAGCTGGTAAGAAATTGTCTGACTCTGTTGGATAAGAAATACTTCAGTAATGAAACTTTTAAGAAGCCTCTCAAAATTGAGAGGCTTCTTTTTTTGTCTCCATCACACCTACACTCTCCTCCCACACTGCGACAGGGATGGTAGCGTGCACGCAGTAAAGCGGACAGCCCGGCCTCCCCGGAGGGTAATGAAGTGGCTTCTAAGAATGGATGATCTAAACCTCAGGGGAGGGTCGCCCAAAACGTATTTCAATTATCGGTAAAGTGTCACATCACCTTTCAGGAATACGATTCTACCATTGATGAGCTCTGCGTAGGTGTAATAAACGAATACGGCAGGGTTCATAGGTTTACCTTTGAAATTACCATCCCATCCAAACAATGGATCGTTAGGAAGGAAGTCATCAAGTTCAAAGACTTTTTCACCCCATCGGTCATATATTTTGAGCTCCACGATGCGTTTCACACCCGGATCTGTGAAGATCATGAACACATCATTGATATTATCTCCATTTGGTGAGAAAATATCAGGTATGAAGATATTGGCGCGGGAATCAACCCGGATTTCTATCTCATCAGATGCCGGACAACCATTGAGGTCATAAATGGTCAAAGTGTATGTAGTGTTTTCAATAGGACTTGCAAATGGGTCCAAGCATTCTGTGCAGGACAACCAGGTGGTCGGATCCCAAATAAACGAACTAATATTGGACACCGGAATACTAAATGTAGGGATAATATGATGTGATTCGCCCAACTGGATAGTCACATCCGGGCCAAGATCAACAAAAATCTCAGCAGTCTGAATGATCTGAATCAATGTATCCCAGTAACAATTGTTGGCATCAGAGATCCTGACTGTGTAAGAGCCAACAGAAAGTTCTGTAAATAATCCCGGCGACGGATTCTCGTGGTCCGCTCCTGTCAATGTTATATTATACGGCGCTGTACCACCAACAATATTGATTACTTCAATAGTACCATTCTCTGTACCGAAGCATGTAGGCTTGACAATTACATCTGCTCCTTCAGGGGAGGTCATTGCTACCACAAGGATTGAATCTTGTCCGCTACATCCTGAAGGGTTTGTATAAGTAAGATAGTACCAGCCTGCTTCATCAACATATGGTCTTGGATTGGTAGCTGTAGCCTGAGTAATGGAAGGACCTGTCCACAAATATGAACCTTCCGGTGCCGGATCCATTCCAAGATATGTATATGGATCAAGACAATCCAAAATCTGCTCATCTCCCACCGGAGCTACTGCTTCAGGCGATAAAGTGACCTCAAACGAATCGCTACCCACACAACCCTGCACATTGGTAACTGTAACTGAATAAATACCGGGCTCCTGTACAAAAATTGAATTAGTAGAAGTAGCACCTGTCGACCACTGGATAGTTCCCTGGACATTGAATAAGAGAAGATGCGAGGAGTCACCCAGACATATGGAAGCATCGCCATTAATCACCGGTAACACAGGAGGATGTTCGGATAAAATAAATATCACCATACTATCACAGCCAATAGTTGATTGAAGATTAAAGGTATAGGTTCCGCTTTGAGTAAATACAGAATCCATAAATTCATATGAACTGCCAGGGCATATTGCAGCTTGAACCGTATTGGAGAGCATAGGCTGTACTGTTAATAACAACACACTCGTACTGTCGCATCCATTACCGGACTGATCCTGATGGAAATATGTTCCGGAGGATCCGTAGGAGACTCCATTATACAAATATGTTTCACCCTGACATATGGAGGCAAGAGTCGTATCAGAAGTAGTCTGAATAATATTGAGTGTAAGCAAAATAATACTATCGCAGCCAAATTCTGTCTGCAGCGAATCTGCATAAGTACCAGCCTGGCTAAGGACTGTACCATTGAAATCGTAAGAATCTCCTTCACAAATAGAAGTATTGTATTCCATTTCATACGTCGGTATAGTATTCAGATCTACGACAATAATACTATCGCAGCCATGAGCAGTGGAAAGCGTATCTATGTACATTCCGCTATCGGATAAGAATCTTCCGTTAAACTGGAAATTTTCTCCCTCACAAATAGTAACATGCATTGTGTCCTGGAATATTGGCCATAATACTACTTCTAAAATTACTGTGCTATCACAGCCTAAAGAGCTATTAGTAACGAAAGTGAATATTCCTGCATCAAAATATGTTTGCCCATTCCAGACCAGACTATCTCCATTACACAGAGGTGCAAAGAATGTATCCTGAGGACTATCCATAACAGTCAATTCAAGTATCTGGATACTATCACATCCATTGATAGTTTGAAGTTGAGATTCAAATATACCTCCGGTATCATAATATTGGCCATTCCACAATACACTGTCTCCCGGACAGATAGCCTGTGTAAATGTTTCGGTATATTCCTCATGAACATCAAGCTCTAATACAAATATACTATCGCAACCGGATGGTGCCTGGTAAACTCGTTCATAGGTACCCGGAGTTGAGTAAGCTGTTCCATGGAACATAACATTTTCTCCAGGACAAATAGAAGTGACCAAAGTATCCCTTGATACAGGAATCGCATATAGCACTAAGGTTACAATACTGTCGCATCCATTTGCAGATATTAACTGCTCAGGATAGAAGCCTGTTTCCTTGTAATATTTATTACGCCACAATAAACTGTCTCCTTCGCATATTGTGAAATCATGATAAGACACCAAAGTAAATGTAACGGTAAGATTAAGAGTCACAATGGAGTCGCAACCAGTTGATGATTGAAGTTCCGCAACATATGTTCCTGTATTTGAAACAACATTTCCGTTGAAGATATAGACTTCATTCTGACAAATGGTCACATCAAGTGTGGTTTCCAATACATCAGTTAAAACAAGATTTAATGTTATAATGCTGTCACACCCTGCAAGAGTAGTCAGATTGGCGGTATAGGTTCCAGGAGTATTAAGAGTTTGGCCATTGAACAAATAGGTGCCCCCCGGGCAAATTTCTCCTGTATAAGTATATGTAATTGGCGGCGCCCAGCTCAATATTAGGGTTACTATACTATCGCAGCCCATATTGTTTTGTGTATAGTGATAGTAAGCGCCCTCAGCTGGAAACTATTTGACCATGGAAGTTATAAGTTCCGCCCTGACAGATTTCTACTTCCACTTGTTCTGTCAGTGTAGGAGTTGTAGTAAGTATTAGTGTAACTATACTATCACAGCCTTCAACTGAGGCAATTGTTGCAGTATATGTTCCAGGATTCGTGATGATCTGACCATTGAAGTCATATTCACTTCCTGTACATATTTCAACATTAATAGTTTCTTCCAAATAAGGAATTACTGTTAATGTCAAAGTGATCAAGCTATCACAACCCTGAGCAGTAGTTAGCAAATGGCTGTAAGTTCCGGCCTGGGTAAGGATTTGGCCATAGAAATCAAATGAAGCTCCAAGACAAATTTCCTGGTCTTTAGCAGATGTAAGTATGGCATCCACCTGAAGCACAAGATAAACAATACTGTCACATCCCGCAGGAGTTGTCAAGTCATGAGAGTAAGTTCCGGCTGTTGTTATTGTTTGTCCAAAGAACTCATACCATCCACCCTGGCAAATAGTTGCGTTTACAGTACTGGATAAAGGCGGATTAACTGTCAGATTAAGGATCACCAGACTATCGCAGCCAGAAGGAGTTGTAAATTCTGCCGAATAAGTTCCTGCCGCAGAAATGGATTGTCCGTCAAATTCGTAAGTTCCTCCCTGACAGATACTGGCATTAATTGTATTAGTTAAAATAGGATTTACCGTTAAAGAAAGTGTAACAATACTATCGCATCCGGATGCATTTGAGGTATTGTATGTGTAAGTTCCAGCTGTATTAAGAATATCTCCATTAAAATTATATGAACCTCCAAGGCAGATTTCTGCAAAAATGGTTTCTGTCAGCACAGGTGCAATACTGAGATTCAGGGTTACGATACTATCACAACCTTCACTATTAGTTGTATTGTAAGTGTACACTCCCATCTGATCCAGGATTGTTCCATTGAAATCATAAGTGCCTCCCGCACAAATTTCCACATTTAATTCTCCTGTCAGCACAGGGCTGACGCTGAGATTCAAGGTAATAATACTATCGCAACCGGCAGAAGTAATGATTGTATCGATATATTCGCCCTGATTGTTCAGAACTTCTCCATTAAAGTCATAAGTAGAGCCCTGACAAATGGTAGCACTGATATTTGTGTAAATGGCAGGGAAAGTTGACAGATTTAGTATTATAATACTATCACATCCATTGATTGAAGTTAAAACGCTGGTAAGAAGCCAGGTTGTGATACAGAGCTGCCGAAGAAATCATAGCTGCCTCCATCACATATAGTTACATTCAATGAGGTATTGATCGCAGGAGTCACGGTTAAGTGTAAAATTACAGAGGAATCACATCCTTCAGCTGTAGTAAGTTCCGTCCCATACATTCCAGGGCTGGTCAATGCACTTCCATTAAACATATAGACAGCACCCTGGCAGATCTCTGCAAAAATATGCTCAGGCACATGTGGCACTACAGTAAGATGGAGGGTTACAAGACTATCACATCCATCAGCATTGTTAAGCATGGTAACGAAAGTACCTGAACTGAATAATTCACTTCCATTGAATGAATAAGTAGCTCCTTCACAAATTTCCACATTAAGTGTTTCTTCAAGTACAGGAGTCAGAGTCAAAACTAATGTAACTAAACTATCGCAGCCATTAGCATTTACAGTTTGGTGTGTATAAACTCCCCCTGAGGTAATTGTGCTACCGTTGAATTCATAACTAGCTCCTGCACAAATTTCAGCGATGACTTGTTCAGTCAGAATAGGCAATACGGTCAATTCTAACACGATGGAACTATCACAACCCTGAGCATTTGTTGTAAAGTGGAAATAAGTACCTGATGTATTATAATTGGTTCCGTTAAATTGGTATTCGGCCCTGGCAAATCTCCGCAGTAATTGTTTCTACCAAAATCGGAGCCACTGTTAGAACAAGAGTGACAATGCTGTCACAGCCCTGGGCATTAGTTAAATCTGCGATATAGACTCCTGCATCAGTCAGTTGTTGTCCGTTGAAATCGTAGGTTGCTCCCTGACAGATCTCTGCTGTGATTGTTTCTTCTAAGGCAGGGTTTACTGTCAAAATCAAAGTAACAATACTGTCGCATCCGTTTGATGTGCTCAGATCAGAAGTGTAAGTACCGCTTACAGTCAATATTTGACCATTAAAATCAAAGGTAGTTCCCTGGCAAATTTCCGCCGTAATTGTTTCTTCCAATGCAGGACTTACAGTGAGTATCAAAGTAACGATACTATCGCATCCCTCAGCAGTGGTCAGATCTGCAACATAAGTGCCACTGTTGGTTATTATCTGTCCATTGAAATCATATGTTGCACCCTGACAAATTTCAGCAGTGATCGTTTCTTCCAGTGCCGGACTTACTGTCAGAATCAAAGTAACTATGCTATCACATCCTTCTGCAGTTGTCTGATCTGAAGTATAAGTTCCACTTACAATTAATAACTGCCCATTGAAATCAAATGTAGAACCACGGCATATTTCAGCAGTAATGGTCTCTTCCAATGCAGGGTTGACAGTTAGTAGCAAAGTTATCGTAGAGTCGCAACCTTCTGCTGTTGTGATAGTAGATGTATAAGTTCCGCTTGCAGTCAATTGCTGGCCATTAAAATCAAATATAGCTCCCTGGCAAATTTCAGCAGAAATAGTTTCTTGTAATGCAGGGCTTACTGTCAATATTAAAGTGACAATACTGTCACAACCTTCAGCATTTGTAAGGTCGGATGTATAAGTTCCTCCAATCGTCAACATTTGACCATTGAAATCATAAGAGGCTCCCTGGCAAATATCTGCTGTGATCGTCTCTTCTAAAGCCGGTAGCACTGTTAAAATCAAAGTAACTATACTGTCACAACCTTCAGCAGTTGTCACATCAGATGTATAAGTTCCTCCTACCGTCAGTGTTTGACCATTGAAGTTATATGTAACTCCCTGACAGATTTCTGCTGTGATCGTTTCTTCAAGGGCAGGATTGACAGTAAGTAATAATGTCACAATGCTATCACATCCTTGGGCATTAGTAAGATCTGTTGTGTAAGTTCCGCTGACAGTCAGCATTTGTCCATTGAAGTCATAGGTTGCACCCTGACAGATTTCTGCTGTGATTGTTTCTTCAAAAGCCGGATTAACTGTAAGGTTAAGTGTAACTATACTATCACATCCTTCAGAATTGACCAGATCAGCTACATATATACCACTAGCGGTCAGTAACTGTCCATTGAAGTCATAAACAGCTCCCTGGCAGATTTCTGCAGATATGGTTTCTTCCAAAGGAGGATTTACCATTAATATCAAAGTGACTATACTGTCGCAACCTTCAGAATTGGTTAATTGGGCAGTGTAAGTTCCACTAATATTGAGCAATTGACCATTAAAGTCATAAGTAACTCCCTGACAAATATCGACGGCGATAGTTTCCTCAAGAGCAGGCAGTACTGTAAGGATGAGTGTCACAATACTATCACAGCCATTGGCATTAGTTAAATCAGTAGAATATGTTCCGGCAACGGTGAGTATCTGACCATTGAAATCGTACTCAGCACCCTGGCAAATTTCGGCACTTATAGTTTCTTCCAGTACAGGGCTAACGGTTAAGTTCAGAGTAACAATACTGTCACAGCCATTAACTGAATTAAGTGAATCTGTGTATGTTCCGGTCATATCCAGAATTACACCATTGAAATCATAGGTCTGACCCTCACAAATTTCATGATCTATTTGAACAGAGAAATTAGGATGGACAGAGAGAGTCAGATTCAGAATAGAATCACATCCAAAGTTCGAAAGCAGAGTATCTGTATAGAATCCAGCAGTGGAGATAATATTTCCATTGAAATCATAAGTTTGACCCTCACAAATGTCAATTGTTAAATCATTTACAAATATAGGAAGCACCATCAGCGTCAAATTCTCTATGGAATCGCAGCCAAATGCAGTCTGCAGGGTATCAATGTATGAACCCTCAGCATTCAGAATGGTGCCATTGAAGTTATAGGTATCTCCTTCACAAATTTCTATTAGAATATCATTATTGAAAGCCGGATGGACTATCAAGTTCAGATTCTCAATTGAATCGCATCCAAAAATAGTTTGCAATGAATCTGAATAAATACCACCTATAGTAAGCAGAGTACCATTGAAATTATATGTTTCACCTTCACAAATCTCAGCTGTGATGTCAGAGGAGAATATCGGATGTACAGTCAGTGTCAGGTTTTCAATAGAGTCACAACCAAATGCTGTTTGAAGTGTGTCAGTGTATAGTCCTCCAATAGTAAGAAGTGTACCATTGAAATCATAGCTTTCTCCATCGCAAATTTCTGCGATGATATCATTTGTAAAGATTGGATGAACAATCAAAGTAAGATTTTCAATAGAATCACAACCCAGGGATGTCTGAAGCGTATCGACGTAAATTCCTGGTTCATATACCGGATTGCCATTAAACAATAATGTATCCCCTTCACAAATTTCAGCTACTACAAAGTTTTCTTCCACTCCTGTGACTATTATTGATTGAGCTATAATTGATTCATTACCACAATCATCAGCAATAGTCCATGTTCTCGTAATCGTCTCAGGATTTGTTTGTCCATCACTGGTTTCAGAGCCGGTCGCATTTCCTGCAGTACCGCAATTATCCGTCCAAGGTAGTTCAGGCATTTCAGGAACCAGCTCAAGACACTGAACAGTAATATTTGCCGGGCTATCCAGGAATATAGGAGGAATAGTATCCAGCACTGTAATAACCTGAGAACAGGTGCTCAGATTCAAACACTGATCAGAAATTCCATACACTCTGCTCACTATTGTAGGACAAGTGCCGGTAATATTCTCAGAAATCAGTACAAAGCTTATTGAATCAAGACCGCAATTATCAGAAACTGAACCTCCATTATTGATAAAATCTACAAGAGATGTGAATACAGGTGGTACATCAGTAAGACATTGTACCTCAGAACTACCCACGCAAGTAATAGTCGGAGAATCAGTATCATCGACATCAATTATTTGAGTTGCTGTACGGGAGTTGCCACATAGATCTGTTGCGGTAAATATTCTTATTATCTGGAAGCTGTTTTCACAAACTCCAGGGATAGTGTCTCTCGTTTCTACTATTTCGACGGTGCTACAGTTATCAATTCCGGTAGCATCTTCAAATATTAAATTATCCTCGCATGATGCAGTATAGCTGGCTGGTACAAAATTAAATAATGGAGCAAGAGTGTCTCTGATTTCAATACGTTGTATTGCGGAAGTGGTATTACCGCAGCCATCAGAAGCAACAAATGTTCTTTGGATGTCGAAATTGAATAAGCAGTCACCAGGGAAGGTATCTCTTTCTTCAGTTATTGTAACCATTCCACAAAGATCCACTGCCTGAGGATCCTCAAAAACGACAGGATCATCACATGCAATTGCATAGTCAGCAGGAATAAAAGTAAATTCAGGAGGAGCATCATCGCCAGATCCGATAGTCTGAATTGCAGTAGCGGTATTTCCGCATAAGTCAGTTGCAGTGAATGTTCTGATTATTACAAAGCTGCCTTCACAAATACCCGGAATAGAATCTCTTACTTCTGATATTACAACATCTCCGCAATTGTCTGTTGCTGTGGCTGGTTCATAAACAATATCCTCATTACATCCCAGATCAATATCAGCAGGAACAAAAGTGAATACCGGTAGGATTTCATCAGTAACAGTTATAGTTTGAACAAGGGTTGTGGTATTTCCACAAATATCAGTAGCAGTAAATGTTCTTACAATTGTAAATTCATTATCACAAGTGCCCGGAACAATTATTTCAGCAACTGTCACATCTGTCTGGCCACAATTATCAGAAGCTTGCAGAATAGGAATTGCCGGAATTGTTTCTTCACAACTTATAGTTTCATCAACCGGAATATCTAAAAATACAGGAGGAATCGTATCAAGAATAGAAATGACCTGAGTGCATGTTGTCACATTCAAACAATGATCCAAAATAGAGTAAACTCTGGTAACAACTGTAGGACAATTTCCTGTAAGATTTTCTGAGACGAATGTAAAGCTGATTGAGTCAAGATTACAATTATCGGATACGGTTCCTCCTGCATTGATAAATTCATCAAGAGAGGAATATGGAGCAGGCAAATCTGCAATGCACTGATGTGATAAATCGACAGGACATGTGATTATTGGAGCAATATCATCAATCACATTTATCATCTGCACATGTGTAATGTCTCTTCCGCAAATATCAACGAATGTCCAGGTAACCGACGCACCAGTACCGCATGCTGTCAAATCACCACTTAGAATGCCCGGAACTGATCCGGAAATATCACATAGAGTTGTTTCATCATTTGAATAATTTAAACTACCCGGCACAAAGTTGGCTGCTTCTTCACAAGTTAATGTAATATCTGCAGGTGGATTTACAAATGAAGCTGCAGAAGTAGGCTCAATGGAAACATTTTGAACATGGGAAATCACGCGTCCGCATGGATCTGTAAAGGTCCAGGTTATAGTTTGGGTACCTCCGCACTCGTCAAATGTACCTGATAAAATTCCCGGGATAAAACCTGAAATATCACAGGAGCCATTTTCTCCATTAGAATAGCTCAGATCTGGAACACTAAATGATACTGCTTCAAGACAATTTAAGATGATATCTGCCGGGGCATTAATAAAGGAAGCTTGAGCTGCAGGTTCAACTGTGATCGTTTGGGTATGTGAAATTGTTCTGTCGCATTCATCAGTAAATGTCCATGTAATTGTCAGAATACCACCGCACTCATCGAAGTTTCCGCCTACAAGCCCAGGTACACTTCCTGTAATTTCACAAGAACCAAGTTCAGCATTCGTATAATTCAAGGTAGAAACAGTCATATTTGTAGCTTCCTCACAAGTCAAAATTATATCTGCAGGAGGGTTGATGAATGCAGCTTCTAGTGCAGGAATGACATTAATTGTTTGAACATGCATTATAGTTCTGTCACACATGTCTGTGAAAGTCCAGGTGATTGTTTGAGTTCCACCACAAGTATCGAAGCTTCCATTCAGCACTCCAGGCACTGATCCTGTAATTTCACATGACCCCGTTGCTCCGTTCGAGTAATCAAGATCAAGCATAGTAAATACTGCGGCTTCATCACAAGTTAATGTGATATCTGCTGGTGCATTAACGAATGCTGCCTGTAATGCTGGTTCGACTGTGATCGTCTGTGTATGTGTTATGGTCCTGTCACAAGCATCTGTGAATATCCATGTTATTGTTTGAATACCTCCGCATGCATCAAAGCCTCCGCTAACAAGACCTGGAACTGTTCCTGTGATCTCACATGATCCCGTTTCTCCATTTGTGTAGTTCAGATCAGATACAGTAAATACTGCTGCTTCTTCGCATGTCATTGTAACATCTGCAGGTGCATTGATAAATGCGGCTTGTGGAGCAGGCTCAACTGTGATTGTCTGAGTATGTGTGATTGTTCTGTCACATGCATCTGTGAATGTCCAGGTAATTGTTTGAGTTCCACCACATGCATCAAAGCTTCCACTAACAAGACCTGGTACTGAACCAGCAATCTCGCATGATCCCGTTTCTCCATTTGTATAGTTCAGATCAGATGCTGTAAATACTGCTGCTTCTTCGCATGTCATTGTAACATCTGCAGGTGCATTGATAAATGCGGCTGGCGCAGCAGGCTCAACTGTGATCGTCTGAGTATGTGTGATTGTTCTGTCACATGTATCAGTGAATGTCCAGGTGATTGTTTGAGTTCCACCGCATGCATCAAAGCTTCCACTTACTAGTCCAGGTGCTGATCCAGCAATCTCGCATGATCCAGCTTCACCATTCGTGTAAGCTAAATCACTTACTGTAAATACTGCTGCTTCTTCGCATGTCATTGTAACATCTGCAGGTGCATTGATAAATGCGGCTTGCGGAGCAGGCTCAACTGTGATTGTCTGAGTATGTGTGATTGTTCTGTCACAAGCATCTGTGAATGTCCAGGTGATTGTTTGAGTTCCACCGCATGCATCGAAGCTGCCACTTACAAGACCTGGTACTGAACCAGCAATCTCGCATGATCCAGCTTCACCATTCGTGTAAGCTAAATCACTTACTGTAAATACTGCTGCTTCTTCGCATGTCATTGTAACATCTGCAGGTGCATTGATAAATGCGGCTTGCGGAGCAGGCTCAACTGTGATTGTCTGAGTATGTGTGATTGTTCTGTCACATGCATCAGTGAATGTCCAGGTGATTGTTTGCGTTCCACCACATGCATCGAAGCTTCCGCTAACAAGACCTGGAACTGTTCCTGTGATCTCACATGATCCCGTTTCTCCATTCGCATAGTTCAGATCAGATGCTGTAAATATAGAAGCTTCTTCGCAAGTCAAAGTGATATCCGCAGGTGCATTGATAAATGCGGCTTGAGGAGCAGGCTCAACTGTGATTGTCTGAGTATGAGTAATTGTTCTATTGCAATCATCTACGAAGGTCCAGGTAATAGTCTGAACTCCACCGCAAGCATCGAATGACCCACTAACAAGACCTGGAACAGTTCCAGTAACCTCACATGAACCAGTTTCGCCATTTGTGTAAGCTAAATCAGATACTGTAAATACGGATGCATCCTCGCATGTTAATGTGATGTCTGCAGGTGCATTAATAAATACAGGTTCAGGAGCAGGTAGAGTAGTGATCGTTTGAATATGAGAAATAATTCTGCCACAATCATCTGTGAAGGTCCAGGTAACTGTTTCTACACTTCCACATACATCAAATATTCCACTCAAAATTCCCGGAACAGATCCAGTAATTTCACAGGAACCAGACATTCCATTGCTATAATCAAGTGAACTAACTACAAAGTTCTGCCCTTCTTCACATGTCAGGGTGATATCGGCAGGTGCATTGATAAATGTTGCTACAGCTGCTGGCTCTATTGTGATCGTTTGAGTATGTGTGATTGTTCTGTCACAAACATCTGTGAATGACCACGTAATTGTTTGCGTTCCACCGCATGCATCAAAGCTTCCGCTTACAAGACCAGGAACAGTTCCTGTGATATCGCATGATCCCGATTCGCCATTTGTGTAAGCTAAATCAGATACTGTAAATACGGATGCTTCCTCGCATGTTAATGTGATATCTGCAGGTGCGTTGATAAATGCGGCTTGCGGAGCAGGCTCAACTGTGATCGTCTGAGTATGTGTGATTGTTCTGTCACAAGCATCTGTGAATGTCCATGTGATTGTTTGCGTTCCACCGCATGCATCAAAGCTGCCACTTACTAGTCCAGGTGCTGATCCAGCAATCTCGCATGATCCCGTTTCTCCATTTGTGTAAGCCAGATCAGATACAGTAAATACTGCTGCTTCTTCGCATGTCATTGTAACATCTGCAGGTGCATTGATAAATGCGGCTTGCGCAGCAGGCTCAACTGTTATTGTCTGAGTATGTGTAATTGTTCTATCGCAAGCATCTGTGAATGTCCAGGTGATTGTTTGCATTCCACCACATGCATCAAAGCTTCCACTAACTAGTCCGGTGCTGAACCAGCAATCTCGCATGATCCCGTTTCTCCATTTGTGTAAGCTAAATCAGATATTGTAAATAATGCCGCTTCTTCGCATGTTAAAGTGATATCTGCAGGTGCATTAATAAATGCGGCTTGCGGAGCAGGATCAACTGTTATTGTCTGAGTATGTGTAATTGTTCTGTCGCAAGCATCTGTGAATGTCCAGGTGATTGTTTGCGTTCCGCCACATGTATCAAAGCTTCCACTTACTAGTCCGGGTGCTGTCCCAACTATTTCACAAGCTCCCGTTTCTCCATTTGTGTAAGCTAAATCAGTTGGGGTAAATGTTACTGCTTCTTCACAAGTTAATGTAATATCTGAAGGTGCATTAATAAATACGGCTTGCGCAGCAGGCTCAACTGTGATCGTCTGAGAATGTGTGATTGTTCTGTCGCAAGCATCTGTGAATGTCCAGGTGATTGTTTGAATTCCACCGCATGCATCGAAGCTGCCACTTACAAGACCTGGTACTGAACCAGCAATCTCGCATGATCCCGTTTCTCCATTTGTGTAAGCCAGATCAGATACAGTAAATACTGCTGCTTCTTCGCATGTCATTGTAACATCTGCAGGTGCATTGATAAATGCGGCTTGCGCAGCAGGCTCAACTGTGATCGTCTGAGTATGTGTGATGTTTCTTCCGCAATCATCTGTAAATGTCCAGGTGATCGTCTGGCTTCCTCCGCATGCATCGAATGATCCACTAACAAGACCTGGTACTGATCCAGCAATCTCGCATGATCCCGTTTCTCCATTTGTGTAAGCCAGATCAGATACAGTAAATACTGCTGCTTCTTCGCATGTCATTGTAACATCTGCAGGTGCATTGATAAATGCGGCTTGCGGAGCAGGCTCAACTGTGATTGTCTGAGTATGTGTGATTGTTCTGTCACATGCATCTGTGAATGTCCATGTAATTGTTTGAGTTCCTCCGCATGCATCGAAGTTGCCACTAACAAGTCCAGGTACTGAACCAGCAATCTCGCATGATCCAGCTTCTCCATTTGTGTAAGCCAGATCAGATACAGTAAATACTGCTGCCTCTTCACATGTTAATGTGATGTGTGCAGGTGCATTGATAAATACTGCTTGAGGTGCAGGCTCAACTGTGATCGTCTGAGTATGTGTGATTGTTCTGTCGCAAGCATCTGTGAATGTCCAGGTGATAGTCTTAACTCCACCGCAAGCATCGAATGACCCACTAACAAGACCTGGTACTGAACCAGCAATCTCGCATGATCCTGTTTCTCCATTTGTGTAAGCTAAGATCAGTTACTGTAAATACTGCTTCTTCGCATGTCATGGTAACATCTGCAGGTGCATTGATAAATGCGGCTTGCGGAGCAGGCTCAACTGTGATTGTCTGAGTATGTGTGATTGTTCTGTTACAAGCATCTGTGAATGTCCAGGTGATTGTTTGAGTTCCACCGCATGCATCAAAGCTTCCACTTACTAGTCCAGGTACTGAACCAGCAATCTCGCATGATCCAGCTTCTCCATTAGTATAAGCTAAATCACTTACTGTAAATATTGCTGCCTCTTCACATGTTAATGTGATGTCTGCAGGTGCATTGATAAATACTGCTTGAGGTGCAGGCTCAACTGTGATCGTCTGAGTATGTGTGATTGTTCTGTCGCAAGCATCTGTGAATGTCCGTGATTGTTTGAATTCCCCGCATGCATCGAAGCTGCCACTAACAAGACCTGGTACTGTACCAGCAATCCGCATGATCCCGTTTCTCCATTGTAAGCTAGATCAGATACTGTAAATACTGCTGCTTCTTCGCATGTCATTGTAATATCTGCAGGTGCATTGATAAATGCGGCTTGCGGAGCAGGCTCAACTGTGATTGTCTGATCCGCATGCATCAAAGCCTCCGCTAACAAGACCTGGAACTGTTCCTGTGATCTCACATGATCCCGTTTCTCCATTCGTATAGTTCAGATCAGATGCTGTAAATACTGCTGCTTCTTCGCATGTCATTGTAACATCTGCAGGTGCATTGATAAATGGGAGCAGGTCAACTGTGGTGAGTATGTGTGTGTTCTGTCCAAGCATCTGTGAAGGTCCAGGTGATTGTTTGCCCCCCTGCATCAAAGCCCACTAACAAGACCTGGACAGTTCCTGTAATCTCACATGATCCTGTTTCTCCATTCGTATAGTTCAGATCAGATGCTGTAAATACTGCTGCTTCTTCGCATGTCATTGTAACATCTGCAGGTGCATTGACAAATGCGGCTTGAGGAGCAGGCTCAACTGTGATTGTCTGAGTATGTGTGATTGTTCTGTCACATGCATCTGTGAATGTCCAGGTGATTGTTTGCGTTCCACCACATGCATCAAAGCTTCCACTTACTAGTCCAGGTGCTGATCCAGCAATCTCGCATGATCCAGCTTCTCCATTCGTGTAAGCTAAATCACTTACTGTAAATACTGCTGCTTCTTCGCATGTCAAGGTAATATCTGCAGGTGCATTGATAAATGCGGCTTGCGGTGCAGGCTCAACTGTGATTGTCTGAGTATGTGTGATTGTTCTGTCACAAGCATCTGTGAATGTCCAGGTGATTGTTTGAGTTCCTCCGCATGCATCGAAGCTGCCACTAACAAGACCTGGTACTGAACCAGCAATCTCGCATGATCCCGTTTCTCCATTTGTGTAAGCCAGATCAGATAGTGAATGTCCAGGTGATTGTTTGAGTTCCTCCGCATGCATCAAAGCTGCCACTAACAAGTCCGTGAACTGATCCAGCAATCTCGCATGATCCTGTTTCTCCATTCGTGTAAGCCAGATCAGTTACAGTAAATACTGCTGCTTCTTCGCATGTCATTGTAACATCTGCAGGTGCATTGATAAATGCGGCTTGGTGGAGCAGGCTCAACTGTGATTGTCTGAGTATGTGTGATTGTTCTGTCACAAGCATCTGTGAATGTCCAGGTGATTGTTTGAGTTCCACCGCATGCATCAAAGCTTCCACTTACAAGTCCTGGTACTGATCCAGCAATCTCGCATGATCCAGTTTCTCCATTTGTGTAAGTTCAGATCAGTTGCTGTAAATACTGCTGCTTCTTCGCATGTCAATGTAATATCTGCAGGTGCATTGATAAATGCGGCTTGCGGAGCAGGCTCAACTGTGATTGTCTGAGTATGTGTGATTGTTCTGTCACAAGCATCTGTGAATGTCCAGGTAATAGTCTGAGTTCCACCGCATGCATCAAAGCTTCCACTTACTAGTCCTGGTACTGATCCAGCAATCTCGCATGATCCTGCTTCTCCATTTGTGTAAGCCAGATCAGTTACTGTAAATACTGCTGCTTCTTCGCATGTCATTGTAACATCTGCAGGTGCATTGATAAATGCGGCTTGTGGAGCAGGCTCAACTGTGATTGTCTGAGTATGTGTGATTGTTCTGTCACATGCATCTGTGAATGTCCAGGTAATTGTTTGAGTTCCACCACATGCATCAAAGCTTCCACTTACAAGACCTGGTACTGATCCAGCAATCTCGCATGATCCAGTTTCTCCATTCGTGTAAGCTAGATCAGATGCTGTAAATACTGCTGCTTCTTCGCATGTCATTGTAACATCTGCAGGTGCATTGATAAATGCGGCTTGCGGAGCAAACTCAACTGTGATTGTCTGAGTATGTGTGATTGTTCTGTCACAAGTATCTGTGAATGTCCAGGTGATTGTTTGAGTTCCACCGCATGCATCAAAGCTTCCACTTACAAGTCCTGGTACTGATCCAGCAATCTCGCATGATCCTGCTTCTCCATTTGTATAAGCCAGATCAGATACTGTAAATACTGCTGCCTCTTCGCATGTCATTGTGATGTCGCAGGTGCATTGATAAATGCTGCTTGAGGAGCAGGCTCAACTGTGATTGTCTGAGTATGTGTGATTGTTCTGTCACAAGCATCTGTGAATGTCCAGGTGATTGTTTGCGTTCCACCGCATGCATCGAAGCTTCCACTTACAAGACCTGGTACTGATCCAGCAATCTCGCATGATCCTGCTTCTCCATTTGTGTAGCTAGATCAGATACAGTAAAATACTGCTGCTTCTTCGCATGTCATTGTAACATCTGCAGGTGCATTGATAAATGCGGCTTGCGGTGCAGGCTCAACTGTGATTGTCTGAGTATGTGTGATTGTTCTGTCACAAGCATCTGTGAATGTCCAGGTGATTGTTTGCGTTCCACCGCATGCATCAAAGCTTCCACTTACTAGTCCAGGTGCTGATCCAGCAATCTCGCATGATCCAGCTTCTCCATTTGTGTAAGCCAGATCAGATACAGTAAATACTGCTGCTTCTTCGCATGTCATTGTAACATCTGCAGGTGCATTGATAAATGCGGCTTGTGGAGCAGGCTCAACTGTGATTGTCTGAGTATGTGTGATTGTTCTGTCACATGCATCAGTGAATGTCCAGGTGATTGTTTGCGTTCCACCACATGCATCAAAGCTTCCACTTACTAGTCCAGGTGCTGAACCAGCAATCTCGCATGATCCCGTTTCTCCATTTGTGTAAGCCAGATCAGATACAGTAAATACTGCTGCTTCTTCGCATGTCATTGTAACATCTGCAGGTGCATTGATAAATGCGGCTTGAGGTGCAGGCTCAACTGTTATTATCTGTGTATGAGTAATCGTTCTATCGCAATCATCTACGAAGGTCCAGGTAATAGTCTGAACTCCCCCGCAAGCATCGAATGACCCACTAACAAGACCTGGAACAGTTCCTGTAATCTCACATGAACCTGTTTCTCCATTCGTATAGTTCAGATCAGGTACTGTAAATACTGCCGCTTCTTCGCATGTCATGGTAACATCTGCAGGTGCATTGATAAATGCGGCTTGCGGAGCAGGCTCAACTGTGATTGTCTGAGTATGTGTGATTGTTCTGTTACAAGCATCTGTGAATGTCCAGGTGATTGTTTGAGTTCCACCGCATGCATCAAAGCTTCCACTTACTAGTCCAGGTGCTGATCCAGCAATCTCGCATGATCCAGCTTCTCCATTCGTATAAGCTAAATCACTTACTGTAAATATTGCTGCCTCTTCACATGTTAAGGTGATGTCTGCAGGTGCATTGATAAATACTGCTTGAGGTGCAGGCTCAACTGTGATCGTCTGAGTATGTGTGATTGTTCTGTCGCAAGCATCTGTGAATGTCCATGTAATTGTTTGAGTTCCTCCGCATGCATCGAAGCTGCCACTAACAAGACCTGGTACTGAACCAGCAATCTCGCATGATCCCCCGTTTCTCCATTGTGCTTGCATCAGATACAGAAAATACTGCTCCTTCTTCGCATGTCATTGTAACATCTGAAGGTGCATTGATAAATACAGGTTCAGGAGCAGGCTCAACTGTGATTGACTGTGTATGTGTGATTGTTCTGTCACATGCATCTGTGAATGTCCAGGTGATTGTTTGAGTTCCACCGCATGCATCAAAGCTTCCATTACTAGTCCAGGTGCTGATCCAGCAACTCGCATGATCCAGCTTCACCCATTCGTGTAAGCTAAATCACTTACTGTAAATACTGCTGCTTCTTCGCATGTCATTGTAACATTCGCAGGTGCATTGATAAATGCGGCTTGCGGAGCAGGCTCAACTGTGATTGTCTGAGTATGAGTAATTGTCCTGTTACAAGCATCTGTGAATGTCCAGGTAATTGTTTGGCTTCCACCGCATTCATCAAAGGTTCCACTAACAAGACCGTACTGAACCAGCACCCTGCATGATCCAGTTTCTCCATTTGTAAGCTAAAATCAGATACTGTAAATACTGCTGCTTCTTCGCATGTCATTGTAATATCTGCAGGTGCATTGATAAAATGCGGCTTGCGGAGCAGGCTCAACTGTGATTGTCTGAGTATGATTGTTCTGTTACAGTTATCTGTGAATGTCCAGTGATTGTTTGCGTTCCACCACATGCATCAAAGCTTCCACTTCTTACAAGACCGTACTGAACCAGCAATCTCGCATGATCAGCTTCTCATTTGTGTAAGCCAGATCAGATCAGTAAAATATTTCGTGCTGCTCACATGTTAATGTGATGTGCAGGTGCATTAATAAATACGGTTGAGGAGCAGGTAGAGTGTGATCGTTTGAATATGAGTAATTGTTCTACCGCAAGCATCTGTGAAGGTCCAGGTAATTGTTTCCATTCCTCCACATGCATCAAAGCTTCCACTTAAAAGTCCAGTGACTGGATCCAGTAATCTCTATACCAGCATCTCCATTGTATAAGCTCGTGAACAGATACACTAAGAAACTTCTGCTTCTTCGCACGTTAATGTAATGTCTACAGGCATTGATAAATGCGGCTTGCGGAGCAGGCTCAACTGTGGATTGTCTGAGTATGTGTGATTGTTCTGGTCACAAGCATCTGTGAATGTCCAGTTGATTGTTTGCGTTCCAACCGCATAAAACGAAGTTGCCACTTACAAGTCCGGTGCGATCCATCAATCTCGCATGATCCAGCTTCACCATTTGTGTAAGCTAAATCAGATACAGTAAATACTGCTGCTTCTTCGCATGTCATTGTAATATCTGCAGGTGCATTGATAAATGCGCTTGGTGGAGCAGGCTCAACCCCGTGGATTGTCTGAGTGGGTGTGATTGTTCTGTCACAAGCCTCAGTGAATGTCCAAGTGATTGTTTGAGTTCCACCGGCATGCATCGAAGCTTCCCACTTACTAGTCCAAGTGGTGAACCAGCAATCTCGCATGATCCAGCTTCTCCATTTGTGTAAACTGATTCACGTAGCAGTAAATACTGCGGCTTCTTCGCATGTCATTGTAAACATCTGCAGGTGCATTGACAAATGCGGCTTGCAGGAGCAGGCCCAACTGTGATTGTCTGAGTATGTGTGGGATTGTTCCGTCACATGCATCTGTGAATGTCCAGATTGTTTGCGTTCCACCACATGCATCAAAGCTTCCACTTACTAGTCCAGTCCTGAACCAGCAACTTCGCATGATCCCGCTTCTCCATTGGTAGTAAGCTAAATCACATACAGTAAATACTGCTGCTTTCGCATGTCATTGTAATATCTGCAGGTGCATTGATAAATGCGGCTTAGTGGAGCAGGCTCAACCGTGATTATCTGAGTATGTGATTGTTCTGTTGACAAGCATCTGCGAAGGTCCAGGTGACTGTTTGAGCTCCACCCGCATGCATCGAA
>JADJJU010000004.1 GCA_016706365.1 Saprospiraceae bacterium | reverse complement strand
TGTATTGTTATAATTGTACCAGTCAGTTCTTTCATAGCCCAGCTTCTGCCAGGTCCGTCATCAAGTGTGTATTCAACATGGAATCCATCCAAGCCTGTTCTATATTAAACTTCGCATAAAGCTTAGTTCATACATGCCATTGTCAGTAAAATCAAACATGGGTGTATATAGAACAGTCTCAGTCTGAGGTATGTAGTACTGGGCTGTAGGTGCGAGAGTAACGGCCAGAATTTCCCTGTTTGTACCATTTTTCCCACTCATGCTTGAATTGCCCAATTGCCAGGGTGAACCACTGATGTCATGTACTGCGAAATGGCCGGAAGCATTTCAAAATCACCATTATAGTTTGGTGTACCTTTGTGTAAGGAAGAGATAAGGTAGGTAGGATATGAATCCACCTGGTAAGAAAAATCCTTCTAGCAATCTCGAGCGTTACAGGATAAGTTTCCTGCAGAAGGAAAGTTCACCTCTACGATCTCCTCTGACTTTAGACCAGGTCTCCAATTTCCCATTTACTGTTGGCCATTAAGACTTTTATCCAAAAACAGAGTAGCTGCATTAATATAGTGAACTACAGAAATATTGCTCTGGCATCCGGTGGTCTGTTTGCCAGACAATCTGTTCAACTTTAAAAGTGTTAATTCTGCCTGATCCAAGTTGATCTTCGTAGCCTGGATTTTAGAATCGATCTCATCAGAATGGAAAGACAGACAATTCAATACATCTGTCCCGGGTCACATTTTTATGATAACCATACAGATAAACCGCTAAGCCTGCTACATTGGGGCATGCCATAGATGTCCCACTTTGAAAACCGTAGGCGCACCAAGGGAGCCGGCCAGTGTCGCCATGATCCCGGAACCGGGTGCTGAGATATCAATCCATGGCCCGCTAATTACTAAATCCGGATTAGGAATCATCCGGCGAAGTAGACACAACAGAAACTACATTTCGCGCCGCAGCAGGAAAAAATTTAAAATCAATGTCATCATTTTCCGGCAGCAGCGATCGATGTTGTGCCTTTCTCTGCGGCAAAAGTGAACAATCCGTCTCCCGTGCTGCTTCCTCCCCACCTCCAAATGACATTGAGAAATTATATCGGCATTATTTGCAATTGCATAAACAATACCTGCATAAGTATTATTGAGTCCAGGTCCGGTGCTCCCATTCAGTTTGGTTTTAATACCCATGATTTTACAATCAAATCCAAGAGAAGCTACAGACCCGCCATTATCGGCTGTGGCTCAGACAATTCAAAGCACAGATGAGTTCCATGTGTAAATGGATTTTCACCTAAGGGCTTGGGTCAGCCCCGTCGTTGGCTTTATCATAACCATAGACATCATCCGTATATCCATTGTCATCATCATCAATGCCATTATCACAAATTTCCCCGGAATTAACCCACATACTTCTATCAGATCTTCGCAGGATTAACCAGCACTGCATCATCAACAATTGCAACTACAATTTGTCTGTTGGCATTCCTGTGAATATCCCATGCCTGATAAGCCTGCGTAACCGCTAAAGTGTATTGTTGATCTCCATCGCAAGGGTCATCAGGTCTGTAAGTTGTCCTGTGGTAAGGTACTTTTTCAGCGTAAATTACTTCTTTCCGACTCTGCAGAGCCTTTATCAAATTCTCAACATCAGCAAATTTTTCAAAATAAACCTCGTAAAGCAGATCAAATCTGGGATCCTTTAAGTGCTTGAAATAGTCCTGAAATTCAGAAATTTTGTATTTATTTAAGTTCGTCTAAAACCATTGCTGATTCGCTACCGGCCTACCTTTTGCTCTATTATCTATACCATAGGCAGATAAATCTATTGGGCTTTTCAATTTTAGAAATATCCTGCCATCATGATAGTCACTGTTTACGGTTGAAGAAATCCCCGAAAAGGATAAGCAGAAAGCCTGCCAGCAAGAAGCCAAATCTTTGAAGCATAAAATTGAATATACAATTATGAAGAAATAACAATTTTCAAGGTTTTACGGTATGCTGTTCCAGGTATTTCAACTAAAACAAAGTAAACTCCGTGCGGCAATTGTGTGAGATCTAATCCTATAAAAACCTGCTCCAGGTTTGTTCCTGAATAACACCTGTTTTCCGTCGGAACTGAATACCTGAAAACTGGATTGATCAACAACTTCCAGTAAAAATAAAATTCACAAAATTAGATGCAAGTGTAGGATAGGCATCAAATACTTCTAATCCACTTATATTCTTTCGGATTTGACTGCAGTTTGCTATAGAAATTATTACTATACCTTCCATCACCGCTATCGTTGATCACGTAAAGTCTCATAAAGTATAGAATCCCTGTTTCTATCATTGGGGTAGTGTACTGACATTAGTTTCAGTTCTACAGAAAACGGATTGGCAGCAACGAAAGCTACTGAATCAAAATCACGTCCATTCTCTGAAATCTCTGCCCTGAATCCCTGACAGAAATACTCGGGACGTGTTTTCCAATCCAGTCTTAACTTTCGGTCATTTGTGTAAGTGCCCTGAATATCAATGATATTGTAAGAAGATCTCCACTGAATTTAAGAATGCTAAAGTCGTCAATAGCAACTCCCGGAAATGATCCATTCCCTGAGACCTGAATAGGAACCGGAATGCCACCTGACCGAGACCCCTAGCTCTGAGAGATTGTATTTGTAATTTTAAAGGAGCCCTGTTTACCGGAAAAATATGGTTCATCTCTGTCAAATGCTCTATTGTTGTTGTCACTGGAATAATTATGCCATCCGGATTTCAGCTCCCCTACCGGAGTCCATGTGGATCCGCCATCCAAAAGTATATTGCAGCTGAAAACCATCAGATGGATTTATATCAAATTTATTTAAAAGCCAACTTCATAGATCCCTTCCTCGCTAAAGTCATACATGGGAGTGTAGACCGTTGCAATTGAATTGGGCTGATATATCGGCTGATCAATATCCAGTACCCAGGCAAAATTTCCGCTTTTGTACCGGATTTCGCATTGGGAATGGTAGTTTACCCAGAAAATGTAGAACCCGCTATTGAGAATGCGGCAAAATCACCCTGATTGTTTTCAAATGTTCTATGAATACCCCGAAACTCACCCGGCGCATAAGGAGTTGATTTGTTGGGCAAAATTTTAATACTGACAGATGTTCTGGATATCGTCTCTCAAATTAAGTGTCACAACATATGTCCCGGTATCACTGATAAGTATGAACCGGATTTAGCTCAGCGGATGTATTTCCATCACCAAAATCCCATACTCGCGAGTCAAAATCACCTACAGATTTGTCATTGAATGCGATAGGATAGTTGACATAAAGAAATCCGTTGCTCTGTTCTGATCACAGCTCTTTCCTGAACAAAAAGAAGTGCGTGAAGCAACCCTCTTCCATGAGTAGCTGCGATGAGGAAATTATCAGATTTTCTCACCTGGAGCATATCCACTCTTGTATTAGCAAGTCCGGATTCAG
This sequence comes from Saprospiraceae bacterium, assembly GCA_016706365.1. Lineage (GTDB taxonomy): Bacteria > Bacteroidota > Bacteroidia > Chitinophagales > Saprospiraceae > SLDF01. The sequence goes on along the minus strand of JADJJU010000004.1, from coordinate 26,023 downwards.
TTGAAACCATTGAGTTAATGTCCCATTGGCTCCTTCAGTCATCAAACTCCCAGTTCGGTAGCAATGACTATTTGATTTGGTCTTTCGGTGAAATAATTACCCATGCCTGAATGTCAGGAAGGTTTGCCTGTTATATTCACCCAGTTGGTACCTCCATTCTTTGTTTCAAAAATCTTGGGCTTCCGTAATTACTATAAGTAACAACTATATGATCTTCATTTCCATCTTCAACAGCAATAGAAGAAATGGAAACCGGAGCCATTTCTGATATTCTTTGCGAAGTAGGGTAGGCAGTGTTTGCGCTATCGATCATAATAATACTTCCTGCATTTGTACCAAAAGTAAACTCTGTTCTCAGTATTTGGAGCAACTAATACAGCCGTAACCTTAAGGAATGTACTTAATTTCAATGACGCAGAATCAACTAAATTATCTCCTCCCACATCTCTGATCATGAGTACATTCCGAACTTCTTATAACTCCCATAAAGTGTTTTGGATTTGCTGTCATAATCTGTTGGATTAATAAAAAAAGAACCCATCACTTTCTCCTCCAATACTTCTTGAAGTAAAACCCTGGTCCCAGGATGAATTTGTAATTCTGTGCATTGAAAACATAACTGAAAGATTTGAATATTGGGATTAAGTTCATCAATATGGACAAATGCTCCATCACCTCCGGTCACCTCGACAGTGTTGTTCATCCCTCCTCTCTGAATAATTGGGTACCATTATCCTGAGCTCCTGCAAGGAACCAATCCTGCTCTTCTTCAGGGTGCACGGCACAGGCATAGAATTGGGTTACATTATATCCATCACTCACAAATCTGACATTTGGATTTAGAGCAGCTCCATTTGTAGTTCTATATATTCCTCCGTCATTAGTAAAATAAATCACATTGGAGCTTCGGGTTGAAAAAACAATATTGTGTTGGTCAGCATGAGCATATTGAAGTCCGCTGCCACCAAACCATTGTGTCAATTGATCCCAGTTTAGTCCTCCATTTGCGGAAACTAAAATATCTATTCCTCCAATAAATACCCGATCCGGGTTATTCGGGTCAATTCCTACAGATAAGTCATACCAAGCCTGACTAACATTTCCATTAGGTCCTGCCAGTGTAGCATACAATACATTGGGGCTCTTTTCACAAACTGCAAATTCCACTCTGTTGAACCCTGTAGTAGGGAAACCATTGTTCATCCTTTGCCATGAACCAGATACTCCGCTTTCAGATCTGAATATGCCTGTACTATAAACTCCTGCATAGATCAAACCATCGGTTGCAATTCTCAGATCACCGACGCGACCATTCAATACATTTACCCAGGTCTGACCAGCATTTTCAGACCGAAAAACTCCATTATTGGTAGCAGCAAAGATGTGACCTTCATTATTGACTGCCAGGCGATTTACATATTGAAAATTAGCATTTCTTGTTGCGGGTGATTAATTCCCAGCTTTGACCGGAATCAGATGACTTGAATATACCCAATCCTCTCACTGCATCAGCATTATTGAATCCTTCTCCTGTACCTGCATACATAATGTTATGATTTACAGGATCCTGAGCCAAAGAGGCAATTGCAATATTTTCGTAAAAATCTCCGACAGGCTGCCAAAAGGGACTGTTATCCAATATATTAGTTGTCTTCCATATTCCACCGGCTACACCTCCTGCCCACACCCCTGTATTTCCTGATGGATCACTCAAATCAACAATAAGAGCTCTTGTTCTTCCCGATACATTATTGGGGCCTCTTTCCTTCCATTTGAAATTATAATCATTTCGTCGGGATGCCGTGGCTGCCAGCAATTGCTGGGTATATTCAGTAGCTGCGAGGAGTCTCTCTCTAGGAACTTCATTGGTGGACAGTTCTCTTGTTTTTAAAAACTCCAGCTCGAAGGAGCGGTTCATTCTCTCTTCTTACTCAATTTGACAAAGCCATCGTCTGTGTATCTGACAAGCTCTGCCGTGGGAAAATAATCTTTCAGGAAAATACATCCGAAAGTGATGGCAATAGAAGATATTAAAATAATATTGCGTGAAAACGTGTGATTTTCATACGATTAGGCGTTGAATTTAACGAAACAAAACATTGTGATCAAGGTCATTCAAATTCCATAAATTGGCAAAAAGCCGAAAATGGAGTATAAAGTTACTAAAAAATTTAAAAAGTAGCCCGTAGCTGCATTCTGGCAAGGTGCACAATTGCAAGTTCACCAGTTTTGCGTCCCTCATAGCTTACCAGCAGCTGAACATTATTGTACATTCTTTTTTCAAATTGAATATTCCATAGAAGATTGTTCCCATTTTTCAAACCCTCCAGCATTGCAAATTCTAATGGTGAATTTGTTACACCATTAAATGTAATGTAGGAATACGTGCAACCTGCCCTTAAGGAAAAGCGATTTCCCTCATTTATTGTCATTTCTGTCTGAATTTCATATTGATCAGATTTCTCATTCATATCTCCCAGTCTGTTTTGCTGACCCCTGTACTTCAACCGGGCGATACCCTGATCTGTTGTCCTGGCTGAATAGGCACTTTCCAGTTCAAGGCCCTGAAAATAAATCAGATAAGATCTGTTTTGAAATGCTTCAGAATCATTGACCTTAAAACCTTGAAGTGCTTTTACTTACCAGGCTGATGCCCTTACCCGGGTTCCACTGGATATTGATATTTTGCTCGGTATTTCTTCTGCTTTCAAATCCGGTGGTCAGGAGGTTTCTGCTTCTCAGGGAGGTGAGATTAAGCTGCACTTCATAGACCGGGTCTGCTCTGTTGAAGAAAAAACTATTACGGGCTACGGAGAATTGCGATGATTTCAGGTATATCAAATCCAAGTTCAAATGGATTCCAGCGGGAGATATCAGCTTCTACTCCAGCTTTCCTAGTCAGATTGAGATTGCTTTTTGCCAGGACCATTTGCTTAAAAATCTTTTGAACCCCTTTTCATTAAACCACAATGGTTTTGCATCCAGAATTAGCTGCTGATTGAGAAGAATGTTATTGGTACGAATAAAATCGCTGGTCAATGTGGCAATTCGTAAAAAATTAGCCTGATCCAGAAAGGGCGCTACTTCAAATTCATCCAACTGCTGAACACCATCCCCATTCAGATCATTCCAGATATACTGACCTTCACCCTGTCTTACTTCGACGTAGGTAAATTCCAGACGAGGCTCCTGACCGGAACCAACTTCATAGCTTGTATTGGACCTCAGCGCATTTTTCAGAGCAACAAATTGATAAGTCAATCTGCCAAGATAAGTCTGCTGAGGTCTGAAACTGGTAAAAGAGGTATCAGGAACTTCCATGTTTCGGGTAGTCAGATTCCATTGCAATGATGACTTGGGGCCTGTTTGCCACGCTCCTTCAGCTCGAAATTCATTTGCACGAGTGGCCGTCTTGAATATATCCAAAGAAGGCAACCAATCTTCCCTGTAGGTATAGCTAAGTTGATATCTGAATTTACGTGTCTGTTGATTCAATAGATAAAATCTTGCAATAGCCCAGGAAAAACTTTGAAGAGCAAGTTCATTTGAATTTGTTGCTCTGCTCTCATTTCTTTCACGTTCTCCATAGAACCCGATTCTTAAGCCGGACTTTTTAAGCAGAACCTGATTAATATCGACCCTAGGTCGTGAGAAGCTAGTCTTTAGCAGAGCGCTTTCAGCCCTCAGTTCTGAACCATAAATTTTTAAGGCGAGTCCTTTGTAGGTTGTTGCCAGGTCGTATCTGTGTATCAATCCCTGATAGTTATCCTGTTGAATAAATCCTCCGATTTGATACATAGCAGACCCAAAAGTCCTGTGCTTTGTAGTCATTCCGGCAGAAAAATAGTGCTCGTCTGTCTTCACAAGTGGATCAATATTCCAGTCTCTCTGAAATTCTGCAGGTCTGTAAGGATTGACAGGGGTAAAATTCCTCCCTTTAAATTCATAAACCAGAGATGGCTCAAATGACCAGTTGGAAGCAGTATCTCTTTGAAGTCGTTCTTTAAATTCCACAAATGCACTCAGACCATTGTCATCTCCGCTATCTTCTCTTGAAAACGTATTTCGATCCAGGGTACTTACACCCAGTTCAGCCCTGACAGTTCCTGTTTTACTGATTTTTTATACCGGCTGGCCATGGTCAGCATTTGTTGTTTTTGGGGGTTATGATTCGCTGTTTGGGTTCAAAACGTCCCCGTGGAAGTCCGGTAACCGGATCAGGTGAAATCCATTCATATACCCTGCCATTGGCAAGACTATTGCCAATGATATAGTTGCCCAAACCTTCTCCAAGATCAGTAAACCCTGCAGTCAGCAATGCTTTTTCGACATCTGTATCGAAAACAAGTATATTTTGAAAGGTCAGTCCATTTTCCAGAGTAGTATCTCTTAAAGAATAAGTAATAGCATTGGTGGAAGGATTTTCATCACTAACTGGCCGAAAGCTATTTACGAATGCACCATCAAGACTATCTCCTAGCTGAGCCAGCAGAAGCTTGTCCTCATCCGTAAGAAATTGATTACCGGGTGAATTTTTATTGTCCTGCTCGCTGAATACATTAAAGTCAAGCTTCCAGCGCTCATCCTCATATGTGGACGATACAGTGTACATAGATCTCAGATAATTCTGATCCGTATATTCAAACTCGACTATGATTCTTGCATCTTTAGTGATCAGTCTTTTTGCAGTAAAATGACTTCACCCCGATTATAATCTATGACATAATCATTTTCCAGACCTCTGTTCATTAGTGCACCATCCAGATACACTCTTTCTGTATTGGCGAGTACTATGATAAATAACTCAGAATCATTGCCGGTCAGCTTGAGGGCCCTGATTCCCTTCAATCTGCTGAATGAATTGACGCCGGAATTTACCTTTGGATATAGCAAAGCTGCCGCTGGAGTTCAGCATTTTTCCCTGGTGCTAATTTGGTAACATTACTATACATGACGCCCTGACTCCTTTTAAATAATTCAGAAAATAGGAATCGGGTCTTCCTATTTCAAAATCTCCCTGCCCGAATGGTATGTTCGTCTTTGCTGATCTGGATGAACATACGATCGAACTCTTGTAACTGCTGCGTGTTTCCCTCGGGTTGTATTGGAATGGTGTTGTCAGATATAGCAGCTAAAATTTCAATATCTGAGCCCACAGTTCCTGATAATTGCAGATTGAGACTGGAATTGAGAACCAGATTCTGCCTGTTTCCAAATGATAATCCCCGTGAAAAACTTCCACTGTAGTCAATTCCTCTGAAATCTGCCAGTCCTGCAGCGTTTGTTTCCTGTTCATAGGCAAATCCGATGTAATTGATATCGCCTTTACGTTGAATGAGTGTAGTATCTACTCGTCTGAAGGGGGTAGCGAAATTGACAGGCAATTTTCTGTATCGCAAAAATAAAGGTTTCGAAACATCGTACTGCGAAGTAAATCCCGCTTTGAATGTCAAGGAATTATGATCAAAAACTATAGAATCCGATCCTATTAAATCTACTTTGGAATCGTAGATAAGTGAAATGGGAATAATCGAAACTGAGTCAATAATTATAACTGAATCACTATAAAAAACAGTCTGTGTTCTCAAGTTAGAACTAATTATCCGGGATTGAGCCAAAGCAATGCCAGGGCTCATGAAGCCGATCATAGCCAATAAACAATAAAGCCAGTCAACTTTAAAAGTTGACCACTTATGGGTATGATTTACAGAGGTGTACAAGTCTGTTGAACAGCTGACATAATTCTTTCACGCTTTAGACGGCAAAAGTTTTGTATTGTTGTATGCAAGGTGATTTTATGTCAGGTATTGACCGATTTGTAAGCATTAAGACATAAAACAAAAAATCAGACCGCCACATTATATTCTCGCAAGGCATTATTCAGGGAGGTCTTTTTATCAGTACTGGCGGTTCTTTTTCCAATGATAAGTGCACAAGGAACTCCATATTCACCAGCTGCAAATTTCGTGGGGTGTGTGCCCGGAATCACAACTGATCCTGAGGGTACACGCCCTTTCATAACAAGTGGCTCAGACCCTGTGACATCAATGATATGTGTGGATAGGGTAAGAACAACATTAGCTCCCAGCACAGCTTCTTTCTCTACAATGACACCTTCTACTACAATACATCTTGAGCCAATGAAACAATCATCTTCTATGATAACAGGACTTGCCTGAACAGGCTCCAATACACCACCGATTCCAACACCACCACTGAGGTGAACGTTTTTACCAATCTGAGCACATGATCCCACTGTAGCCCAGGTATCCACCATTGTTCCGCCTCCTACATAAGCTCCAATATTCACATAGGAAGGCATCATGATCACGCCCGGTTCGAGAAATGCACCATATCTCGCTATCGCGTGAGGAACTACACGAACTCCCTGAGCGGCATAATTTCTTTTAATGGAATTTTGTCATGAAACTCAAAGATTCCCATTTCAATTGTGCTCATTTGCTGGATAGGAAAATACATTATCACAGCTTTCTTGACCCAGTCATTAACTTTCCAGCCTTCTGAGGTAGGTTCGGCGACCCGGATTTTTCCCTGGTCCAATAAATTTATTACCTGGCGTATTGTTTCTTTTGTTTCATTATTTGAAAGTAATGATCTGTCTTCCCAGGCAGTATTGATTTGATGGATGAGCTCTTCCATGAATAGTATTTTAAAATCTGTATAAAATAAAAAAGGCGATTAATTGGCCTGCAATGCCTATAAAATATCCGCCCATAATTTCCAGAAGGATTGTGTGCTTTGAGATATAATCTTGCCGATCCAGTGAGTCCGGCAAATATAAGAATTAAGGCGACTATGATGGATGAATGTATGATCCAGGAACCTATGGCAAACCCATAAGGGGCAAAAAATTGCCATATCAATGCAGCAATTACTATCATACCTCCTGCACCTGCTGCATGGAGACTGATTTTTGAAAATAAGTTAATCAAAAAACAAAGCCCAAGAACTATGCAAATTCCAAGCGTAAATATTGTCAGGGGTTGAGGAATATCCGGATTACTGATCATGTTTCTAAATGCCCAAATGTAAAAGACACCTGTCACAATCAACGGCCCGATACGATCCTGGCGATCCTGCATATGAATTGATTTGATCAATCCGAGACTTTTCATCATAAACAATTGCTACCGCAGGCAAAAGAAATGTTGTGAAAAACAATGATAAAAAATGAACTTGTAATGCTTTTCCACTTTGAGCCCGAAAGAGGTATGGATTGGCCCAGAACACAAGGAGAGCCGCATAGGTCAGCATTAACAAAGGATGGAATAAATAAGATATGACTTTGAACAGTGTTCCTGACATGTGGCGTTGAATAAGCCGGCAAAGGTAAATAATTATGAGTTATGAATGATGAGTGAAACAGCCAGATATAGGGTATAAAGCATAAGATATAAGGTATAAATTATAAGGTATAAGATGACAGCCAGAGAAAAGGGATAGTGTAGGGGCAAATAAATATTTGCCCAACATTTTAAAATGACTAAACACTTATGGCTTATGAATGATGAGTGACACAGCCAGAGATAAGATATAAGGTATAAGGTATTAGGCGTAAGGTAAAAGGAATAAGAGAACATCCAGTGAACAGGGATAGTCTAGAGGCAAATAATTATTTGACCAACGATTTAAAATGAATAACCATTGAATAGGGTGTGATTGCTAATAGATTAGCATTACCAATAGAAGAAATGGGAAATGGCTACCTTCGCCGGGTATAAAATATTAGCGCCTTGAGATTTTTTATTCATCTGGCTTATGATGGCCGTCAATATCATGGTTGGCAGCGGCAGATTTCAGCGATCAGTGTGCAGGAGACCATCGAGAATCTGCTCAGTGAGGTATTGAAAAAAAGGTATTTGTGACCGGATGTGGGAGGACGGATGCATTTGTTCATGCCAGTCAATATTTCATGCATGTGGATATGAACGAAGATTTGGGATTTGATCTCAAATTCAGATTCAATAAGCGACTACCCATGGATATTGCAATTTTCGATATAGTGCCTGTTGCAGAAAATGCGCATACCCGGTTTGATGCAGTGGAAAGGACTTACAATTACTTTATACATACCTATAAAGAGCCTTTTTGCATGGCTTGAGTGCTTTGTATGAATTTCCGGATATGGATTTGCAAAAAATGAGTCAGGCAGTGGCACTCTTGCCTCAGTACGATGATTATTATGGACTTTGTAAAACTCCGCTGAGACAAAACTTGACCATTTGTAAAGTAAGCTCAGCCACTTTATTCAGGAATGAAAAGGGAAACAGAATCCGGTTTCAGATTAAATCCAATAGATTTCTAAGCGGAATGATTCGAATTATTATGGGACAATTATTGCAAATAGGCCAGGTAATTTAAGGTGGAACATTTGAATATCAATTAAAAAACCGGATTACACCGAATCCTTTGGTGACTGCATATCCTCAGGGTTTGTATCTTACAAAAGTGATTTATCCATACCTGGACTTAGAACAGCAATCATTTTTTGAATCTATTCATCAGATAGAAAATGGCTGGATACCTGTGGAGTAATTCACAGATATTACATTTGAACCCTCTAAAAATAATTTATGAACTCAATAGAAATTGTAGAAAAGTATTATGAAGCTTTTAATCAGCAAAACTGGGATGCGATGCTGGCCCTGGTTCATCCGAACATCGCTCATGAACCCAATCAGGGAGAAAGCAGATTAGGGAAAGAAGCATTTACAGTTTTCATGGCAGATATGGATCGATGTTACTCAGAAGAATTGAAAGATATAGTACTTTATAGCAGCAGCTATCCGGAAAAAATTGCTGCATCTTTCATGGTCCATGGAATTTATAAAGAGGGAGATGAGGGATTTCCTGAAGCAAAGGGGCAAAAATATGTCTTACCTGCTGCAGCTTTTTTAGAATTAAGAGATGGGCTTATCAGCAAAGTGACCACTTATTATAATCTTCAGCAATGGATAAAACTGGTATCATGAGATGACAGAAGATGTAAAATCAAGACTTCAATTCAGAAAATACAAAGGAGCTGCGATTGCCCATGTATTTGAAGATCTGGCTCAGATGAGAATGGATGTGTTCCGTGAATTTCCTTACCTGTATGATGGTGAGATTTATCTTATGAGATGAAATATCTTCAGACTTACGCTGATTCAGACAGATCAATGGCTCTGACTGTTTATGACGGCGATAAATCATAGGTGCCACAACTTGTCTTCCACTGGCTGATGAAATCGCTGAAGTCAGAGAACCATTCGAAAAGGAAGGACCGGAGATGGAGAAAGTGTTCTATTTTGGGAGAGTATCGTCTTGAAACCATACAGGGCCTGGGACTGGGGCATCTATTTTTTGATGAAAGAGAAAAACATGCAAGCTCATTTGGAGAGTACGAATGGACTAGTTTTTGTGCTGTCAATAGAGGAAACACTCACCCTTATCAACCGAAAGATTACAGACCGAATGATGCATTTTGGAATAAAAGAGGATATACAAAAGTACCCGAACTTAAGACAACTATGAGCTGGGCAGATGTAGGAGAAATGGGCAAAGTGACAAGCTGATGGAGTTTTGGTTGAGGAAATTGAGCTGAAAAGCATGGAAGAAGCTTCAAGCTTCAAGGAAACAGCCTGTTTAACAGTCCGTGATTGCTTTGGAGAAACTCCTCACTCCTACAAAACCCACACTCAATACTTTACACCCAGCCGCGAGCTCCGCGAGCACATCAACTCCACAATAAATTGACTGCGAAGCAGATAATTATTGTGGAAACATCACTTCTTTGTGGCATAGCTATGAAGAAACATCACCTGGCAAGGCGCAGGCGCAGCAAGACATCACTCCTAATTACTCCCAAGTACATTTCCTACAAGTAAAACATAAGCCCCGAATATTTCGTTAATGCAGGGTATTTCCTATTTTTGACCCTTCACATGACGTTAAACTACATTTTATGATCGCTTACAAATCTGAAGTTGAAGCAGTTGATGCTCTGGCTCAGTCATATAAAGACCTGAAAAAAGAAATTGGAAAAGTAATTATCGGACAGGATGAAGTGGTTCGCGCTGTAATTATTTCATTATTTAGTAATGGTCACAGCTTGCTGGTTGGTGTACCAGGACTGGCTAAAACATTGTTGGTAAGTACTATTGCAGAAGTGCTGGAATTAGATTTCAAAAGAATTCAATTTACTCCGGACTTGATGCCAAGTGATATAACGGGTTCAGAAATATTAGATGAGGACAGACATTTCAGATTCAACAGGGGCCCTTTATTTTCCAATATTGTACTGGCGGATGAGATTAACAGAACTCCTCCCAAAACTCAGGCAGCGCTACTTGAAGCAATGCAGGAAAGATCAGTGACTGTAAGTGGTAACAGACATATTTTACCAAAACCATTCTTTGTTTTAGCAACACAAAACCCTATTGAGCAGGAAGGTACTTATCCGCTTCCGGAAGCTCAATTAGACCGTTTTATGTTTAATATTCCTCTGGAATATCCAAGTTACGAAGAGGAGATCAAAGTTGTAAAAGATACCACTTCCAATATCAAATATGACCTCAAACACATTGTTACTTCCAATCAAATCATGGCATTTCAGGAATTGATCAGAAATATCCCTATCGCAGATAATGTGTTGGAATATGCTGTAACACTAGTGGCAAAATCCCGTCCGAATACACCGAAAGCCACCCAATTTGTCAATGATTACATCTCATGGGGAGCAGGCCCGAGAGCTTCTCAATACCTGGTATTAGGAGCTAAATGTCATGCAGCCATCAATGGTAAATATTCTCCGGACATTGAAGATGTCAGAGCAATAGCCTCTTATGTCCTTCGCCACAGGATTGTTCGCAATTTCAAAGCAGAGGCAGAAGGTATCAGTGAGGATAAAGTGATTGAGAATTTGATGTAATCTTCTTCCTGGAAAATTGTTTCATTTTTCACAAGAATTGTGATGTCAGGTCATCCCAAATTGACTTTTTTAAGTTCCTAATTTGTAAATCAGATAGCGGAAACAATAATTCAAAGCTGTACTTTTGCAGTCTAAATCAACTATTGACCATGTCTGATATCATTTTTTGACCTGATTGAAAAGGAATACCAACGCCAATTGAATGGTATCGAATTGATAGCTTCAGAGAACTTTGTTTCTCAGGATGTACTGCGTGCTATGGGAAGTTGCCTGACAAATAAATATGCTGAAGGATATCCGAAGGCAAGATATTACGGTGGTTGTGAAGTAGTGGATGAAGTAGAGCAGTTGGCAATAGACAGATTAAAAGAATTATTTGGAGCAGCTTTTGCCAATGTTCAGCCCCATTCAGGTGCGCAGGCAAACGCAGCAGTTTTCCTGGCATGTTTGCAGCCGGGAGACGCAATTTTGGGTTTTGACTTATCACATGGAGGCCATTTATCACATGGGTCGCCCGTTAATTATTCCGGTAAAGTTTACAAACCTTATTTCTATGGGGTAGAAGAAGAAACCGGATTAATAGACATGGACAAGGTGGCAGAAAAAGCAAGGGCTCATCAGCCCAAATTGATTATTTGCGGAGCTTCTGCTTATGCAAGGGACTGGGATTATGCCCGATTCAGAGCGATTGCAGATGAAGTGGGGGCACTATTACTTGCCGATATAGCTCACCCTGCCGGATTGATTGCCACAGGATTACTGGAATGATCCCATGCAACATTGCCATATTATTACCTCAACTACACATAAAAACACTAAGAGGTCCGCGTGGTGGAATCATCATGATGGGACAGAATTTTGATAATCCCTGGGGAAGAGTCACTTCAAAAGGATCGCCTATAAAATGTCTGCCATTTTGAATTCCGGTGTTTTCCCGGAATGCAGGGTGGTCCCCTGAGCATGTGATAGCATCCAAAGCAGTAGCTTTTGCTGAAGCATTGCAACCTTCTTTCAAAGAATATGGTAAAAGGTAATTGAAAATGCAGCTGTGATGGCGCAGGCATTCATGGATATGGGATACAAAGTTATTTCAGGAGGAACCAGCAATCACCTGATGCTCATAGACTTGCGATCTAAAAATATTAATGGTAAACTCGCTGAAGAGGCTCTGGGGCAAAGCAGATATTACTGTTAACAAAAATATGGTTCTTTTGACACTGCCTCCCTATGGTTACCTCGGGAATCAGAGTGGGCACCGCAGCTATTACTTCCAGAGGTTTAGGCAAGAATGAATGCCTTCAAATTGTTGAATGGATGGATAGTGTGGTTCGTCATCATGATGATGGAAACCTACTTAAGTAATCTGAAGCGGATGTGAAGCAATGATGGCTGCATTTCCATTGGGGGAGATGAGCGTGGAAGCGCAAAACTGCTTTTAGCTCCGGCCTCAAGTAATGGCACACAGCCGGAACAAGCCAAAGCCCAAGGATCTAGAAGTTGGCTTTAGCCCCTACTGGCAAACATACTTGCGGAGGCCTTCATTTTCTTCTTACTCTCACATTCTGCAGTGCATTGTCCGTAGATTTAGGGAGTGATGTGTAATTTTAAAATTCATCATTATTCCCATGATGTCTTTTGATCTGCTGAACTCTTGGGTCACAGAATTCTTTGACCTCTCCCGCAATCCACGCAAATTAAATGGTCGTGTTGTTTGTATCCATAAGATTTCTCGTACTGAGCAAGATTTTTGCCAAACTGATGTTTTTAACCAGATCCAGCTAACCAATAATTCAAGTGTATTGTAAACAGTAGCACGGCTTACTCTGTAATTGTTGTTTTCATGAATGTAAAGTGCCTCGGCGTCGAAGTGATCCGTTCGATTTATAAATTTCTTCCCGGAATAGCATATCGCTCCGGTGTTTTTCTTAAAACTATGTTTCTCCAGATGTGCTGAAAAAATATTTTGACATCCGCTATCGTTCTCATTCTTGTATATATTGATAAATCTATCAAGTAAATAAAATAGAGCTTCTATTCTTAAGCCGGGTTCTGCAAGTTTAACAAAATTTATTTCAACTCTTGTTACAGTAGAAATGCCATCCAGGCTTTTATACTGTTGATACCAGATTGAGCTGATCAACATTCAACACGAGATCAGACTTACCTTGCCTTCAAAATAACCCTCTTTACCTTCAATGGAAAAGGACCTGATATTATAACCGAGCGAAGTGGATATTTTATTTGTAAGTTTTTCGATTACACCTGGTCCAGAATCCAACCTGTAATGACAAGATCTACAACAAATTCTTGTATCGCTGGAACCGGCCCAATCTGCTCTCATAATTCTATAACCGTAATTGGCCATCATATTGGTAGCATTGTTGCAGGTAGTCCTGTATATCTTAACACCTGTGAAGCCGTTGTAATAAATGCAAAAATATCATCACCAAGCAGTGGATTACAACATGAAGCCAGACTATAATTGTACTGGTCACCGGGTTCTCCATTTATAAAAATTGATGGTTGCTTTTTGCCTTTAAGCTGAGCCGTTTTCTCTGCGAGAGTCTTATGCAGGTCCTGATCAGATTTGATAAAATTCTCCTGGGATATGAGCATTAGTTTGCCATTCTCCACACTGAATTTTTTCATCCATGAATAAGGTCGATATCCCCTAGGGCTATTGCATAATGGAGTTCAAACCTACTTTTGCAGCCCCAGAATTTGACAAAGAAAATCTGTTCCTTCTTCATATTCCACCTTCATTGCTTTCATCTTGCGAATCAAAGCATCTTTACCATCTTCAGCTCTTTTCTTATTATCTTCTTTAAGAGCAGTCCTGATTTTCGATTTTGCGCGGCTGGACCACCATTTTCAGCCAGGCTTCATTTGGTTTTTGGTTTTATTGGTGGTAACATGGATTTGATCCCCATTGTCGATTTTATATCCCATCGGGACCAGCTTATTATTCACTTTGATAGCGGAACAATGATATCCGACTTCGTGTGAATATGGAAAGGTGTTCTAATGCTGTCGCTCCTTTCGGAAGGATCTTCATCTCTCCCTTAGGTGTATATACATAGACCTCCTCATTGAAGAGATTGGTCTTAAAATCATTGATGAAATCCAGGGCGTCCTTATCCGGATCATCTAAAATATCACGAATACTATCCAACCAATTGTCATAAACATTTTGCCCCCGGGTTTGACCCCTTTGTATTTCAGTGTGCGGCAAATCCTTTTTCGCGATCTCATCCATCTCTCGCTGCGAATCTGTACCTCCACATATCTGCCCTTAGGACCAATTACAGTTGTATGTAATGACTCATAACCATTTGATTTGGCTGTAGTTATCCAGTCCTTCAATCTTTCGGGAATAGGGTGGAAAACGTCTGTGACTACCGAATACACTTGCCAGCAAGCAGATTTTCCTGTTTTTGTAGGGACATCTACTATAATCCTGATAGCAAACAGATCATATATTTCTTCGAAAGGGATTTTTTGACTTTGATTTTATTCCAGATAGAATGAATAGACTTTGGCCTGCCGATAATTCTGTAGGAATATTCAGGGACGCTAATTCTTCATCCAATGGGTTGATGAAATCATTGACATAATTGTTCCTGTCCTTTTTGGTCTCCTGAAGTTTCTGAGCAATTTGATGATAGGCATCCGGCTCGGTGATCTTCATGGATAAGTCCTGGAATTCCGTTTTGACATTGTACAAGCCCAATCTGTGGGCAAGAGGGGCATATATATATGTAGTTTCTGCAGCGATCCTCAATTGTTTATGCCTTGCCATAGACCCCAGGGTACGCATATTATGCAGACGGTCTGCCATTTTAATCAGAACTACCCGCACATCATCCACAAGTGTACTCAGTACTTTTCGAAAGTTTTCAGCCTGGCTGATTTCAACATCATAAGTTCCGTCAAGTTTGGTCAGACCATCTACGATTTTGGAAACTTTCTCTCCAAACTGAACTTTGATATCTCCCAGAGAAACGTCAGTATCCTCAACCACATCATGCAAAAGGGCACAAACTACAGCAGTGGGACCGAGTCCGATTTCTTCCACGCAAATTCTGGCAACTTCAATGGGATGCAGGATATAAGGTTCTCCTGATTTACGGCGTTGTTTGCTGTGTGCCTGTACGGCTAGTTCATAGGCCTGGCGGATATTCTTCTTGTCCTCCGTCGTCATTTTGTCCTTCAGAGAACGCAGAAGGTTTCTGTAAGCCCGCTGAATCATCAGCTTTTCATCATCGTGTATTAGTAACTGCTCCGCCATATATATCAGTAAGGTAAGGCCTTATTTTTTATCAAAGCTAAATAACAAAAACCAATTGCGGAATCACTTCGTTCAAATAACAGTATCGTGAGATGATTTCTGGTGGAATTTGAAAGAAGGCTGCTAGCTTCTGGCTGCTAGCTTCTGGCTGAACAGCCGGGAGTACGCATGCACCGAATGGGGCATCACATGAATAACCCCGGGTACAACCCGGGGTAGGTGCTAATACCTAAATCCAACCCTGAAGTCCTTGGATGCCGCAGTGAGCAATGCGAACCTCGGCATGGGTTGAACAACATCCGCGTACAATGCGCTTTAAAAACCTCGTTCTAAATCTGCTATGAAAATTGCAGCTAAAATACTCGTGCTGGGGATTGCCCTTCTGTTGCTTTGGTACTCGAAGAGGATTATGAAGCTACAATTGCTGAGTTGAGTTTTTACATAAAATTCAGGACCCAAATACTGATGAAAATTAATGGCTATCATTTGGACAACTATGTTACTATGGTAGTCCTCTCAAAGATTCTGGGATATTAAAGTAGGTGAAGATTTTTACTTTAGTTATAGAAATGGTTGGTTAAAATGAGTACATCAGCATACCCAAATCTGCCATCAAAGATGAAAAGTGTCATCTCACACTGATCGACACGTTGACAAGTGAGCGAAAAGAGATCGTGCTGGATTTGTTTTACAGCGACAACAAATTTTAAAAATACTTACCTTGAGCTTCCAAAAAATGCATAACAAATGAAAGGTATCATACTGGCAGGAGGATCCGGAACCCGACTTTATCTAATCACCAAGGAATTTCAAAGCAGCTGGTCCCGGTATGACAAACCGATGATATACTATCCATTTCGATTCTTATGCTGGCAGGCATCAGGAGATTTTGATCATCACAACTCCTGAAGACAATCCTCAGTTCAAAAGATTGCTGGGAAACGGAGAAGAACTCGGTTGCCGGTTTGAATATGCTATCCAGGAGATTCCCAATGGACTGGCTCAGGCTTTGTGATTGGGGAACCTTTCATTGCCGGAGATGATGTTTGTCTGATACTGGGTGATAATATTTTCTATGGTTCAAGGCTATCCACAACTCTTCAAAATTGCACAAACCGAGCGGAGGTATTGTCTTTGCTTACGAAGTAGCCGATCCGGAGCGCTATGGTGTGGTGGCTTTTGATGAGAAAATGAAGGCATTATCCATTGAAGAAAAACCCAGCCATCCTAAATCCAATTATGCAGTTCCGGGGCTTTATTTCTATGACAGTTCTGTAGTTGAAGTTGCGAAAAATCTGAAACCCAGTCCAAGGGGAGAATATGAAATCACTGATGTAAATAAATACTATCTGGAAAAAGGTCTTCTTCAGGTGGAAGTTATGGATAGAGGTACTGCCTGGCTGGATACAGGGACTTTTGATTCATTGCACGATGCTACTGAGTTTGTTCGTGTCATTGAAAAGAGACAAGGCTTGAAAATTGGGTGTATTGAGGAAGTGGCTTACCGAATGGGCTTTATTGATAAGCAGCAATTATCAGTCCTGGCTAAAGCGCTTGAAAAAGCGGATATGGGAAGTATTTGCAGCGGATTTTAGGATAGATCAAAAGCCCAACTTTATCTTACTGTCTCATGGACATCTTCCAGCGTCAGCTGCCTGGAATGCCGGAGCACAGCGACGGGTCCCCAATCCCCAATGCTTTGGGGTGGGGACGGAACGAAGTGAACCATGGAAGGGAGCGACCCCGATGAGTAGTGAATTCAAGTTAGCATTATGGTACACCTAAATTGGAAATATTCACATTAAAAAGTAATCGGGGTGACGCCAAAATGATCGTTTTCTGAGCTAGAATCATGTCATTACATGATTTGATCTAAACTTCTGGCTACATAAACGTCTAAACTCGCTGTTAGACATAAGAGATTACGGTCTAAACGGGAGTTCAATTGCGGATCAAATAGTTTTTTTCGAATCTTTCACCAGATATTGAAGTCCGGCCACTTCATCTTCCGTCAGTAATCTCCATTGTCCTGCTTCAAGCGGCTCGAGCTTAATGTTCATAATACGAATGCGCTGCAGCGAGGTGACTTCATAGCCCAAATAATCGCACATACGGCGGATCTGGCGGTTGAGGCCCTGAGTGAGGACGATTTTGAAACTGTGATTGTTGATTTTTTTCGACTTTACACTTTTTTGTATAGGTACCCAAAATCGGAATACCAGATGACATTTTGCGGATGAATTCCTCCGTGATGGCCTTGTGTACACTGACGAGGTATTCCTTTTCATGATTATTGCCTGCGCGAAGAATTTTGTTTACTATGTCGCCATCATTGGTGAGAAAAATCAGTCCTTCTGAGGGTTTGTCCAATCTGCCTATGGGGAATATCCGCTCTGGATATTGTATGTAATCAATAATGTTTCCTGGGATATTCTGATCAGTAGTACAAGTGATTCCGATAGGTTTGTTGAATGCTATATATTTGGCCGGAGCCTTGTCCTGCGCTGTAAGAGGTTCACCATCAATAAGTACGATGTCATCTGCTCCGGCGCGATTGCCTTTTTTTGATGATGACTCCATTGGAGCAGGACCCGTCCTTCTTCGATCATTTTGTCGGCTTCACGACGGGAACAGCGGCCAGTGTCGCTGATAAATTTATTGAGACTGGTGGTCTGTTCATTGCTTTGAGGGATTCTTCTTTCATGCGGCAAAAGTACAAATAATGAAGGAGTCATTAATAAACATTCAATCATGAAAATAAGCTGTGAGATGTATAAGTACATTCCATGATATTATCCATTTAATCGGGGTGACCGCCCTTAAAATAAAAAATTGGGAATCCTTATAATATCAAGCTGCTCCAATTTCACATGACTTATTTTTCCTATGAGAAAAGCAAAAAGCACGGAAACGATGAAATTCATCTGGTGTACAAACTCAAAAAGAATATGAAAAAATAAAACCTGTCAGATATTGATAAAGTCTTTTTGTTGAAAAAGAGCACTCATAGAATCAGTTCATGATGAACTAAAAAATATTTGTTGTGCCGAACACGCCAGACGTAGACCCTTGCATGGGTTTATAAACATTATAATCACAAGTATGTGCGCCTATCATTTCTTACTTAAAAAAGTATTCCTCAAAATCACTCCCATTTTTGATCAAATCAAGAAGTATTTCCTTTAGTCGCTTAGCATAATTCAGGTTAATTAACCTTTAAAAACCCTGGTAAAATTTGGAGAGGGAAGGGGCTGAGTAGTAACGTAAATTTTATTAAATCTTGTATAGTTTGATATTGATTTTCTAATCTTTACAAATTACAATATTAATTAATATTTTATTATTTGTAATTATTGTTAAAAAATAAACGTTCCACAAATTTTTTATTAGGTATCGAGTTTGTAATTTTAGATTTAGCGGTAATATTCCTGTTTTTAATCTCTATTAATCTTCACATAAAATGTACTTTATGAAAAAATTTACACTTTTACTTTTATTAATGATTTGCTTTTTATTCCAGGCAAATGCTATTAATCTTCCTGCCAATCCTACATCCAATAATGGTTCAGGAGGTTTTTTACAGTTAACAACTAATTCCAGCCCTATTACTGTTACCAGTTTTAATACAATGTATTCCAGTACAGCTGGCACAAGTGTAACAGTACAGATTTACAGCAGGAGTGGTGCTTATGCAGGTTTTACTGCTTCAAATGCCGGGTGGACCTTAATAGGCACTGTAACCACTAACAGTGCGGGTACTACAACAGTAGCTCCATTGAATGTAGCCAGCTTAAATATTAACCTTGCGGCTTCTACCACCACTTCTTTTTATCTGCATGCTACCACTGCTGGGGGCGGAATAAGATATTTTGGAACAGGAACTGTTTCTATGACGAATTTCAGCGATGCTAATGTAGCACTCTTCACAGATGTAGCAAGAACAGGAAACGTTGCATTTGGTGGCACATCATTCACACCCAGAGCTTTTACGGGATCGATAGATTATAATTTAAGTATTGTCATACCTATGTGCCCAACATTAACCGCAGCTGCTCCTGCAGTTACAGTAGTGAATAGTGCATGTGGTGCAAATTGTTCTGTAACTACTGGAACCATCACAGCTCCGACGGGAACTTGTCCTACAGGATCTACATTACAATATTCTACTAACGGAGGTGGAAGCTGGAACACAACCTTACCGACTTATAATCAAACCGGCCCGGCACAAACTGTCATGACACGCTGCAATTGCAATATCGACACCAATATTTCCAGCCCTTCGAGCAGTGTGACAACGGCACCAAGTGGTTGTCCATTACCTTCTGCACCATCCATCACTATCACTAACAACGTTTGTCCGTCTACGACAGGAGCATTGTTGCTTCCAGGTTGCGGCGCTGGGACGGTCTTAGAATATACTACCTCATCAAATGGACCATGGACTACTACAGCTTCCAGCTTAATAAATGTGGCATTTACGGTATTTGCACGTTGCCGCAATACGACAAGCGGATGCCTGAGTACAACAAGTTCAGCTAACACAGCACCTACTATATGCCCTGTTTGTCCGAATGTGCGTGCAGCAGCTCCTCCCTGCTCAGGTAATAAACAGCTATTGCAATACCAATTGTACTCTAAATTGCCGGCGTCATAGGTCAGGCAAACAAATGCCCGTCTGGTACTACAGTACAATACTCAACAAACGGTGGATCGACCTGGAGCACGACTGTGCCTACTTACAGCCAGTCAAGTGCACAAACTATCATGACTCGTTGCAATTGTAACATAGATACTTCTGTATCAAGCCCAACCAGCAGTGTGACCACAGCCCCAGCCGATTGTGCTACCTCCGCTGCTCCCGTTATCACGATTATTAATAACGTTTGCCCTTCTACTTCCGGTGTTATTTCGGCATCTGGTTGTGGTCCGGGATTTGTAGTAGAATATGCACGTTCAGCGAATGGCCGCTGGAGTACTACTCCACCGGCATACACAAGTACTCCATTTACTGTATATGCCCGTTGTCGCAATACTTCAACCAATTGTGTGAGCCCAACTGTTTCTGCCACTACTGCACCTACTATCTGTCCAGCATTTAATGGTGGGGATTGAGTCCAATCTTACATTTAATGTTTATCCTAATCCAGCTTATGGAGAAGTTAATATCGAGGGTGGTTAAGAGAATACATCGGCAAAAATGTCCAGATAGAGCTTTACAGCCTTGAAGGGAAATTGATGCAGATGATCCAGGTGGATGAAATCCAGCAGAATACACAAAAAATATCCCTGGATGGATATTCAGCCGGGATGTATTTTGTAAAACTGAAATCTGCCGGATTACCGGATGTTACAAAGCGTGTAATGCTTAATAACACTTCAAACAGGCTTCATGGTGATTTCATAAATCTCACAAGCCCGGAATTTTACAATATGAAAGGTCCGCTGATTTTTTCAGCGGCTTTTTTATAATAGATCACGCAAACCATACAAATGAACGAATATTTCAGTGGAATGCATTTTCTGAAATTAAAGTCGGAAGGATTGCCGGATGTGACTAAAAGAATCGTGCCCACAAAAAGCTGATTTTTCAGTTCCTTTTAATATCCATTTATAAAAGAAAAATAGGTCTCCTGTAAACCTCGCGACCCATTTTTTTTAAACTAAAACAGGTTTGATAATTTAGTGATAATGGTCTACGAATAGTCCGAAACTCATATTAACATAAATATCAATTGTAATATAGATAGGGCTTCAAGTAGTTTTGTCTGGCTATTCAGGTATGCTCCTAATACTCAGTATCAATGTGGCTTATTTCTGATTCTCCGCCATAACCTTAGGTTATAAATTTGTAAATCCCGGAGAATTTATAAAGCACCCTTCGTATATAATTGAATGGCGAAGTGTTCTGGTATGAATTATTACACAACTTTTTAACAAACCAGAATTTAGCTATGAAATTTGATTATTATGTTATCTTCTGCAAAACCTGACTTTTATTTTTAAACCATAAATAACTCAAGCGCATGACTAACAATTACTCTAAACTTAGTTTTCAGACCCTTCTTACCTTGTTTTTTGACTGTTGCGAGATTCCACTTTCAGCTCAGTGTACAGATTTAACACCTATTGTAGTACCTAATGCAAACACCAATACCGCAGGTACAGCTGTTTTTACGGGCCTACAAAACATCCAGCCAGAACAAATCAGTTACCGATCAATTCCAACCAGCTAACGAATTTTGTAGATAAGCAATTGACAGGATTAACGGTCTGAATTCCTGGACAATGCCACAGCAGCCTGGCTTACAGTTGCAGTAACTTAGTACCAGTTACGACATTTATCTGAGTACTCTGTAGCACCTGCAGACCGCAGCTCTACATTTGTAATAATACAGTCGGGACACAAAACGCAGGTGAGAGCAGGAACTTTAACAATTAATCCTAATGTTTCCCATTGGATCCAGCCCCAATGCTTTTGTGTAAAATATTGTATTTGATTCTCCATGTTTAGGAATATGAGGGGATCACTGATTAGTGAAATTCGCTAGTACAGGACTCACTGGTACCGGACGTACCAATGACGCGATTCTGCGACTGAGGCGGTCCATTGGGTTACGGCACAAACTTAGTGCTGCTTGGGGGGTATTGTTACTGCAAACAACAGGCCCTTAGGAAATTTTTACAATAGTTAGATTTACAGCTCAGACTGCGTGGGACCCGTTATTGAACTTGTCCGACCTTTACCGCTGCCCTGTGTACTAGCTTGAATAGTTCATGTGGTCCATCTGCCAGCGGTAAGTGCAGGCATAAGTGCTCCAACGGAATTTTCGGCCTGTAGGTCTGGGCAATACTACAATTCTTACAAAGTGGAGGTGGAAGGATGGTATCCCCGCCCGACATATAATCAAAACCGGTCCCGGCACTAACCATAAATGACACGCCGTAATTGCAACGTTGATACCAGTATGTCCAGCCCTTCAAGCGGTGACTATTGCACCAGCGTGGTTGTGTATTACCTTCAGCTCTATCCATCAGTATTACCAACAACGTTTGCCCGGCCACCACAGGAACTATTTGTCTTCAGGGTTGCGGCAGGCACAGTGATTGGCATTAGTGCAACTTCACTGGCCCATGAGCACCACTGCTCCAGCCTATAACGGTGAAGCATTTACGGTAATTTGCAAGTTGTCGTAACACAACGATTACTTGTTTGAGTTTCTGCGTAAGTCCGGCTAACAATTTGCCCGGAAGAATGTAGATGCTTGTCCGATTTGAGCCTCAGCTGCGCCATCTGCACAAGTAATAAAACAGCTAATGCAACAAATCAAAACAGTCCGTGGATTAAGTAAGTCAGGCAAACAAATGCCTGTCTTGTTTCTGTAGTAGCAATATTCTACTAACAGCGGAGCGAGTTGAGTACTACAGTGCCGGTGTATAGCCAGTCTGGTCCACAAACCATTTCGCGACGCGCCGTAAATCGGTGTATATAGATACTAATGTGTCGAGTCCAACGAGCAGCGTGAGGCACTGGTATCTGTTGTGTTATTTCTGCAGGACCAACTATTACAATACTTACAACGTTTGCCCTCTACCCGCGGAGTCATCCTTGGCCAGTGGCCGTGCATCAGGTCTCGAATGTTGAATATGCACTTACAGTAAATGGCCGCTGGAGTACTACACCGCCGGTATATACAAGTACACCTTTCACCGTATATGCCCGTTGTCGATTTACTGCAACAAATTGCGTGAGTGTTGTTTCTTCTGCAACCACCGCCTGACAGTCGTCCTCAATTTAACGATGGAGTGATCTGAGTTAAACCGTACTTTTAACGTTTATCCTAATCTCATTACTGGGAGAAGTAATATCGATCCTAGAGAATACATTGGCAAAAATGTAAGGACTGAACTGTAAAGCCTGGAAGGAACTTTAATTAAATGATCTAATTGGACGAAATCTTTGAATACTCAAACGGAGTAGCCCTGGGATGTCTATTCTGCGGGGATGTATTTTATAAAATTGGAAACTCAGTAGGATTACCGGATGACGAAGGAGTAATGCTAAATAAATAAACTTAATTCGCCTGACTAGTTTCTTTTCAAAAACTATCAGGCCCATAAATGCTTAATAGTAAAAGGCGGCTGATTTGTTCAGCGGTTTTTTATTATTGATACCTACTCTTATAGTCATATGTTTCTTGGTATTTTGACCCAAATTAGTGATTTTCTCCCATTGTGCATCAAATCTTTACATTTGCAATATATTACAGACTTACAGTTATTGAAATACGCCTCCAATCACATGAAAGGGAAATTAGAATACTCCACCTTAAGGTGTTCAACACTAGAGGATCCATCAAAATATTTCGATTCTGTGTTTGTTAAAACCGGTTTACTGCATTCCCAGGTGAATAATCCGATCTTCTCTCAACTTCAACGTATCTCAGATTCTATTCTGACTTGAACATTTCTTCTTCCAGGCTCAAGTATTTACTACATTGACGGATCGGAGCCTAATCGGAGCAGCAACCTTTATAGCGGATCTTTGACCCTGGGTCCATTGGAACGATGCTTCAAATAGTTATTTCTAAATCTTACAACAATGTAGGGACCAGTAATCCTTACAGAGAAGAATGGATCACGGCATCCTGTATTCCGTAAGCCCAATTACTCATGTAAGGCTGTGAGCAAAAAGAACTCATGGATATTGTTGATACCTCATTGATTATCAGGTCCTCAATATATTTGCCCGAAATACAGACCGGCTTCCGGCAACAATACGGAATGCCGGAAATATTTAGATGGAACCTTTTCACCCGGAAGCTCATCCAACGGACGGACGCTGTCGCTGGTTGGTTTTCGGCATGGATTTCGGATTCGGGCCCAATTTCACCAGCGTCCGTAACTCAGCTCTTTAAACATGGTGAGAACAATGCCTTTCTATCAAACACTCGAGAACTGCACTTGAGCCCAATGGTCCGCTGGCTCTAATCCTCAATGGAGTACTGCTATGCTTAGGAATCTGATGAAGAACTTTCAGTTTAAATCTGATTTCATCTCCAGATTTGTGGACCATCTCAATACCACATTCTGCTGCAAAGACAGACTGCTCTCTCTGCTGGATTCACTGAAAAACCAGTATGAAACCGGAAATGGCTGGAGCACATCGACAGATGGAGAGTAGAACCGCAAATGGCATACTGGCAGGGACAGGTAAATGTAATGAAGATTTGTACCCTGTTAAGAACCCGAAACCGATGAGAATTCGTGCCCAACAACTATTTTGATGTTGGAGTGAGATACACCATTACGCTGGATGTAGAACAAATTGCATTAGTAAAGTAAAGGTAAATTCAATTCTACTGGACTCTGAAACTGATGGGGTGTCTGAAGATAATAAGAGCATCCATGGAAAGTGCGTTTATTTTATTAATCTTCCGGTCAAAAAACTGCCGTACCCAAACCCTGAGGCGAATTTGTTCGCTGGGAAGCGAGATCTTGCTTCGGTTGAAGACACAGATTGATATAGATTTGAAATTGGTAAAAATTTAACAGCCATTCTTTCTTGATGGATTTGTGTTTGAACTGCTCTGAATGAGCCTCTGGTGATATAACAACGATGCCGGAAATCCAATTGAATATGAAAGAACAAAATAATCCTTCACTTCCAAACCTTTGACAATATTAAGCTCCCTTAAGACGCCTCTGAATAAAACTACATGTGCAGCCTCAATGGAAATATTACTACACTGGCACCTGATTACACAGGAATCAGGACAAAGCGAGATATGTTGAGGGACTGGCTTCTATACTGAAAGTGTCATTGGTACTAACACCGGTATCACAGAGTATGGCCCGAAAATACAAGCTGGGCCCCTTTCCAATCCCAATACTGGAAATTCTTCTATGTTCAGATTTAAAAGGGGGTCATTGACCCAATTTTTATTGCAATTACTTTGACACTTCAGGGTAAGGCTGTACCTTCTCAAACGGCTGAAGGACTGATAAAAAGCAAATCTGCAAATCTGATTGGAGTCAAGCTCCTGCAGAGAAGGAATATATTATTGCACCTTAAAAACTGCCAAAAACGATATGATTACTATTCCAGCTGGGGAAAAGTGAGGGAATAGTCTGCCATTTCATCTTTTTCTAAATATTATTCTCCTCAAATATCCTCTATCATTTTTATCTGAATTTGGGATTTATTTTACGTGGTAATCATGAAATATTGTTGCAATAATTTTGTGATTACTAATGTGGAGTTTATTCATCTATTAAATTTTTAAGCCCACCCCGGCTCTGTTTTTAATAATCTTCTTGCAAGTTGATTACACTGTGTAATTTAGTCTTGGAGAATGTTTGAGACACGAGACAATCTATCTTTATATCATGATATTTTATAATGGCATATCTGATGCTTCATCTTAGCTATCACCCTTTTAACATCAAATACATGAAAACAGCTCTTCTCCTCCTTGTACTTTACCTTCCTTTATTAGCTTATACCTATCATTTTATACCGGAAGAATCCTGGAGGACAGTTTCAAAAGTGGAAACAAAAACTACTAATAAAGTCATGGCACTAGCTTACAGTACAATTTTCAAGGCAGTCCTGGTGCTTGTAATGACAATGGTACTCCCAATGATATTAGTGATGATTTTCTTATACGCATAACATTCAGGCAAGCTTTAGCAGGCCTCTACGGGCAATCTTCAAAATTGTCTTTATGGAGACGTAATTGGAACATATTCCATTGCAAAGTTAATCAAATTATTTAAAATTCACACATATTTACTGCTGTCCAATT
>JADJJU010000003.1 GCA_016706365.1 Saprospiraceae bacterium | reverse complement strand
TCGTGTCTTTTCGTATCCTTCGTGGACAATTTTTTCATCCACAAAACACACGAATGGACACGAAAATCTTCAAACATGTACTAATCTGAATCAACCATTCCGTTCCTATCCTCTTGTGAACTTCATCTGTAATCTTGTATTTAATTATCTACTTTCAATAATTCAGCTTTAATTCCTTCTGAAAATACTTAGTGCTCTTCTTCGTGTCTTTTCGTATCCTTCGTGGACAATATTTTCATCCACAAAACACACGAATGGACACGAAAATCTTCAAACATGTACTAATCTGAATCAACAATTCCGTTCCTATCCTCTTGTGAACTTCATCTGTAATCTTGTATTTAATTATCTACTTTCAATAATTCAGCTTTAATTCCTTCTGAAAATACTTAGTGCTCTTTTTCGTGTCTTTTCGTATCCTTCGTGGACAATTTTTTCATCCACAAAACACACGAATGGACACGAAAATCTTCAAACATGTACTAATCTGAATCAACAATTCCGTTCCTATCCTCTTGTGAACTTCATCTGTAATCTTGTATTTAATTATTTATTTTCAATAATTCAGCTTTAAATTCCTTCTGAAAATACTTAGTGCTCTTCTTCGTGTCTTTTCGTATCCTTCGTGGACAATATTTTCATCCACAAAACACACGAATGGACACGAAAATCTTCAAACATGTACTAATCTGAATCAACAATTCCGTTCCTATCCTCTTGTGAACTTCATCTGTAATCTTGTATTTAATTATCTACTTTCAATAATTCAGCTTTAATTCCTTCTGAAAATACTTAGTGCTCTTCTTCGTGTCTTTTCGTGTCCTTCGTGGACAATTTTTTCATCCACAAAACACACGAATGGACACGAAAATCTTCAAACATGTACTAATCTGAATCAACCATTCCATTCCTATCCTCTTGTGAACTTCATCTGTAATCTTGTATTTAATTATTTATTTTCAATAATTCAGCTTTAAATTCCTTCTGAAAATACTTAGTGCTCTTCTTCGTGTCTTTTCTTGTCCTTGGTGGACAATTTTTTCATCCACAAAACACACGAATGGACACGAAAATCTTCAAACATGTACTAATCTGAATCAACCATTCCGTTCCTATCCTCTTGTGAACTTCATCTGTAATCTTGTATTTAATTATCTACTTTCAATAATTCAGCTTTAATTCCTTCTGAAAATACTTAGTGCTCTTCTTCGTGTCTTTTCGTATCCTTCGTGGACAATTTTTTCATCCACAAAACACACGAATGGACACGAAAATCTTCAAACATGTACTAATCTGAATCAACCATTCCGTTCCTATCCTCTTGTGAACTTCATCTGTAATCTTGTATTTAATTATTTATTTTCAATAATTCAGCTTTAATTCCTTCTGAAAATACTTAGTGCTCTTCTTCGTGTCTTTTCTTGTCCTTCGTGGACAATTCTTCTTCCGGATTTGCTTTTTAAAATGAATAGTGACATTTTAGTAGCTTATAACCTTAAATATCAGCACAATGTCCGACGAAATTTTTTACAGGGAAGAATCATATGACATTATAGGAGCCTGCAGGAAGTTCATCGCGAATTGGGATGTGGTTTTCTCGAAATTGTCTATCGGGAGGCACTTGCAATAGAATTCAGGCTCCGTGGAATTCCATATGTAAGGGAAAAACCTCTTCCTCTATATTACAAAGGCCAGCTCCTTGATCCTTTCTACAAGCCTGATTTTCTTTGCTTTGGAAAAATTGTAGTCGAAGTAAAGGCGCGGGAACTCATGAACACCCTGGACACAGCTCAGGCAATCAATTATCTTAAATGCACGAATTTCAAATTGTGTTTACTTGTCAATTTTGGCAATACAGATTTTAAACAACAACGCGTCGTTTACTGAATTTTCGCATATTAATTTTTTTGGGCGTGCCCCTCCTGCGTCGGGTCAGGCTGCTTCAGGCTCCGCTTCGCTTCGGTCCCCAAAACTTTGGAGACTGGCTTTCGCCACCTTTTGCATCCTTCACGCATCAGTATTCATAGATAATTCATCATTCATATTCATAATTTTTGCCTGCTTAGCACTACCTTCGAATTATGAAGAAGGAAGATTACGATCTCATTGCTGATACCATTCCCAGGAACCCCGGAATTTATAAATTCATCAATAAAGAGGATGAGATCCTTTATGTCGGCAAAGCAAAAATTCTTCGCAACCGCGTTTCTTCTTATTTCAATGCAGCTGGCCAGATATACAATAAGACCAGAGTCATGGTCAAAAATGCTTTTCGGATAGAGTTCATTATTGTTGACTCCGAACAAGATGCCCTGCTCCTTGAGAATACCCTCATCAAAAAGCATCAGCCCAGATATAATGTTAGTCTGAAAGACGGTAAGTCCTATTCTTATCTCTGCATAAGGAGCGAACGCTTCCCAAGAGTGTACTTTACCCGTACAGTTATCAAAGATGGCTCACTCTATTTCGGGCCTTACACATCGAAGTGGAGAATGAAAATGATCATGGAAATGGTCCGTAGGATATTTCCCCTTCGAACATGCAATTACGCATTGACAGATGATAATATTCGCAAAGGTAAATTCAAGATTTGCCTGGAATATCATATTAAAAACTGTCAGGGTCCATGTGAAGGATTGGAATCAGAAGACTCATACAACAAGAAAATTGAACAAATAAAGAACATACTCCGGGGAAATTTTGGTCCTGTGAAGCAATATCTCTATGAACAAATGCAAGCGCATGTAGAAATGCTTGAATTTGAGCACGCTCATCTTATAAAAGAAAAACTTGAGCTATTCGAAGATTATCAGAGTAAATCCACGGTAGTTAGTGCAACTGTGCAGGATGTAGATGTATTCACAATAGCAATGGATGAAACAGAGGCATTTGTCAACTATCTCAAAGTCGTCAACGGGATGCTGATCAATACCTATACCCTGGAACTGGAAAAAAATCTCGACGATGATGAAACCACACTCCTGACATATGCAGTATTACAACTCAGAGACCGGTTTCAGAGTATAGCACCGGAAATTCTCGTTCCTTTCCAAATTCCATCTGCGGACGAAAATATGAAAATCACTATTCCTCAAAGAGGAGATAAAAAACGCTTACTGGATCTTTCAGAAAAGAATGTTAACTATTTTCTTTTGCAAGAATAAAAAAGAAAAAGCATCTCGTCAACCCAGGGAAACACCGGCAGAAAGGATTCTCAAGACGCTTCAGTCTGACTTACAACTCCAGGAACTACCCGTTCACATCGAATGCTTTGACAACTCAAACATGCAGGGCACTAATCCTGTAGCTGCCTGCGTGGTATTTAAAAATGCCAAACCCGCAAAACGGGATTACCGCCATTTTAATATCAAGACAGTAACAGGACCGGATGATTTTGCCTCCATGGAAGAAATTGTGTACAGAAGGTACAAGCGCATGCAGGATGAAAACACTCCACTGCCCCAGCTTGTCATCATAGATGGCGGAAAAGGACAACTGAGTTCAGCAATGAATAGTATTGAAAAACTCGGACTCCTGGGCAAAATGACAGTTGTCGGAATCGCAAAACGACTGGAAGAAATTTTCTTTCCGGGTGATTCCATTCCGCTTTATATCAATAAAAAATCTGAATCGCTAAAGCTTATCCAGCAAGCCAGGAATGAAGCGCACAGGTTTGCCATTACCTTCCATCGCAATCAGAGATCAAAAAACTTTATTCAGACGGAACTAAGTGAGATACCGGGACTTGGAGAGAAAACAATAGAAAAATTACTAAGAGCTTTCAAATCTGTTCCAAATATCAAAAAAACTCCGGAAGATGAAATTGCTAAGGTTGCAGGCAAGAGTATCAGCAAAAAAATTAAAGAATTTTATGCAGCAAAGAATCAATAAAGCTCTGTACTTGTGGATATTAGTCCCTAGTCTGGCTTGTAATAATGCCCCATCATCCGAGCAATCAATTCTCATGTCTGATACGATTACAGAATTTGAAAATGTGTCCGCTCAGCTGGATACTATCCGGGAACAAAAGCTCGATTACGATACTGCATATTGGATAGACATAGCTGATTTCATTCCGGACATAATTCATGATATCAAGTATGCGACAAATGATAATTTCACCAATAAGCAGATTTATGATTGCCCCCGCTGCCTGCTCAGAAAAGACTCCGGGAAAGCACTCAAAAAAGCATTTGAAACTGCCCGCATAGCCGGATATGGTATGAAGGTATTTGATTGTTACAGACCGGCACCTTATCAGCAGCGTTTGTGGGATGTCATGCCGGACAAAAGATATGTTGCCCCACCTGCTAAAGGCTCCATGCATAGCAGAGGCGCTGCGGTGGATTTAACACTCATTTATTCTCATAACAATGAGGAAGTTGACATGGGAACTCCTTATGACTATTTTGGTAAGAGGCTCATCCGGCATACAGAGGACTGCCGGATTCCACTTTACAACATCGCAAACTTTTGACCCGATGTATGACAGAAGCTGGTTTCCGACCAATAACTTCAGAATGGTGGCATTTTGATTTTGGCACATCGCAAGCTAAGCTGGAAAGTTTTTGTGGGATTGCGAGTGAAGATATGAGGTATAAGAGATAAGAGATGAGACGAACAGCCCTTATGAGTTATGAGTGATGAATGATGAGTTAACGGTCAAAAGACCTATTCTCTTTATAGATGTATTGAAGGGGCGAATTGCATTCGCCCTCTCTCTACACAAATAGCCCATGGAAATAATGAGTTATGAATGATTAGCCGCAGGTCGCACAGCTCTCGCAGGGTGCCTCGCGATTAACGGCGAAAAGCTATAACCTCTTTTTATAGTTGTGATGCAAGGGCGAATTGCATGCGCCCTCTCATTGTTTTCTCTATGAGCTCGAAGCTCACAGCTTTTCGAGGCTGTTTGCCATAAGCCAAAGGCCAGAAGCTGCTGTTGCAACTTCTGACTTCTAATATCTTACTTCTTGCTTTTATTTAATCATGTAGTAAACCTTCGTTAGCCATTTTGCAGGATCCTTCTCAGTTTCAGGATCAGTGATATATTCCTCAATTACATGAACATTCAATTCTATTTTGTTCTTTTCCATATATGTACTAATGGCCATGTGTGCCTTTTCTGAAGCCTCATAAGGTCCATAATAGTCAACCATCAGAGCTTTACCGCCCACATTTATAGATTCATATCCTTCCAGAGTAGTTCCGGCCGGGCATGGAGCTGCTGCCATCATATCAGCTGTACCTGTTTCTTCATCCCATTTGTAAAACACCCCACTTGGCATTCCAATTGGTTCAACACCTTTAGCACCCAAAGCTCCAAAAATAAGACCGAAGTGGGTTTCATAAAAAGAATCAACTTCAGCAAACTTAACTACGCCTCTTTTTCCTACATAGCTTCGCTCACCTAATTCAACATGCTGAATCAGAAATCCGTCCACTACCCTCTCTGATACCAGCTTCTCGCAGCGAACTTTCAATGAATCAAGGCCCTTTTGATAATCCTTGCCTATTGCTCCTTTCATGAATAAATTCATGACATTCATTGGCCATGCACTCTCCCCATCCATTGCCCAGGTAACCTTTACTTTTTTATCTGCAGGCTCAAACAAATATTGAGTCTTTGCTTTGGCTTCAAATGGTGTCATAAAATGAAGGTCAATTTCAACTTTTTCGGGTGTTGCCGCAGTGATTTCTTGCGTACCTGATCCCACGTCATCATTTCCTTCCCAGGAATATTTAGAACCTACCTTTCCAAATTCTCCCTCATATACTGTTGTCATACTTGAATCAAGAGCACTCCATGGGCTCCATGTTTGAAAATTGTCAAAATGAACTGCCTGTTCGTACACAAGATTTTGTGGTGCCTCAATTTCTACGCTTTTCTCTACATGGTATTCATTGGCTACTACAAATGAGAGTATAAAAAAAATAACAATTAAGGCCAGGACTGCAATCCCAATAAATTTTAGTGCTTTCATTTTGTTTGTTTTTGATGTGTAACAAATGTACGACAGCGATCGTAGTGATTGAGTAAATCAGGTTAATTTTTTACACAATAAACTTTTGCCTCATCATCAGGTCCTGCAATCTCTTTATCACTGGTATTGTCCTTTTGTAAATAGAAATATCCTGCCTTCTTAAACCCTCCGGAATTAATATACAGTGCAGCATTCCTGATGCTGGAGACTAATTATAACGGATTATGCCCTCCTTCCTAAAAAATATGCGTATTGTGCCTTTTGTTACTTTTCTGAGCAGGATATAAGGTTATATTTGCCTATATAAAAAAACAGAATGTCATTCATTGATATATTAGGATATGTAGCCGCTTTATTTATTGGTATCAGTCTTGGCCTGATCGGTGGTGGGGGTTCTATCCTGACTGTTCCGGTTCTGGTATATTTAGTCGGGATCGAACCTGTTCTGGCAACGGCGTATTCTCTTTTTGTTGTAGGAAGTACTGCATTAGTAGGTGCCTGGACAAATATCAAAAAGAAATTAATTCATTATAAAGCTGCCATCACTTTTTCAATTCCTTCATTCATAGCAGTTTTTGCAACCCGAATGTGGATTGTACCTGCTATACCTGAAACTATTATAGATACTGAGTCATTTATTCTAAGTAAAGGATCAGCGCTTCTGATATTTTTTGCCATAGTCATGGTGACTTCCGCCTATTCGATGCTTAAAAATAGCAGAATGGAAGAGGAGGAGTTCAGTTCAGAGGATTTCAAGTATGGAAAAATTGCTCTGGAAGGAACAGTTGTTGGTGTAATTACAGGGCTGGTAGGGGCCGGAGGAGGGTTTTTAATAATCCCTGCCCTTGTTTTATTGACTAAAATCCCTATGAAAATGGCTATCGGGACCTCGTTGTTGATTATTGCTGTCAAGTCATTGATTGGATTTTTGGGCGATGTCACCCATCAACCGGTAGAATGGCCTTTTTTAATAGCCTTTACAAGTGTCACCATAGTTGGTGTTTTAATTGGTGGTAAATTATCAGACAGATTTAACGCCAGACAGTTGAAGATTGGTTTCGCTTACCTTGTTGTGGCAATGGCTGCCTATATATTATTGAAAGAGACGGTGTTATAGACAGATTCAGAAACTCTGGATCAATTGTATTTGTTAAAGTAGTATAAAAATTAATATGTCATTTATAAATAAATTGCCTGCTTATTTTAAGGGCTATTCCATACTAAGGTGGATACGACTTGTTGCAGGTATAATAGTTATTGGAGAAGCTTTCAGAACCGGCGAGTTTATAGTCTCAGCTATCGGCTTTGCATTGGTATTCATGGCATTAACTAAAGTTGGTTGTGATCCTGCCGGAACAACATGTGCAAAACCATTAAATTAAAATTGATATGGAACAAAAAGCAACATTTAGTGAAATCATAAACGGAGACTTGCCGGTTTTAGTTGATTTCCATGCCACATGGTGTGGTCCCTGTCAATTATTAAAACCTGTGTTGGAAAGCACTGCAGTATCATGGAAGGACAGACTAAAAATCATAAAGATTGACGTCGATAAAAACGAATCTGCAGCTAATGCATATAAAGTACAGGGAGTCCCAACTTTGATCCTTTTTCAAAATGGAAAAATCCTGTGGAGACAATCAGGGTTTATGAATGAAACACAGTTAAATACTAAGCTCAAACAATTTATATCATAAGATCATTATCCAATCCTAATTAAAAATCAACTCACAATGAAAAGTAAATCCGTTTCCTATATTCTTTTAATTTCCATATTTAGTATGGCAGCATGTGCTCAAAACACCAAAACCGCGGCAGTGGAAGCAAGCACTGAACAAACTCCTGCCATAGCCATGAATATCAATACTGATGAGTTTGCACGTCTCATGCAGGAAAAAAAAGATGCCATCATTTTGGATGTGAGAACAAATGCTGAGATTGCCGAGGGGTTTATCGAAGGTCAAACTCAACTAGATTTTTATGATGCATCATTTAAAGACAAATTGGGGGCATTGGACAAAAACAAACCAATTATGGTATACTGCAAATCTGCTGGCAGAAGCACACAGGTTCTGGGCATGATGTCAGAAATGGGATTCAGAGAAGTTTATAACCTGGAAGGTGGTTTCGAAGCCTGGAAAGCCGCCGGAAAGACAGTTACCAAAAACTGAAAATAATCTAATAACAATGCAATATTTTAATGCTTTTATTGGGGCTTTGATGGGAACCGTTGACTGGACCTGGAAGTCAATAATTTTTCAGGTGCCATGGTATACCAATTACTTCTGGGGCTTGATTGTCATTTCATTAGTGGTATGGGGATTGGAGATTGTATTCCCATGGCGCAAGAATCAGCATATATTCAGAAAGGATTTTTGGTTGGATGCCTTTTATATGTTCTTCAACTTCTTCCTTTTTGCTATTGCTATCGCTGGATTTTATGCCATTCTGGAAGTATTTTTTGCAAGCATAAATGTCAAAATAAGCTCATTGGCTTTGATCGATGTTAAATCGATTCCGATGTGGGGTCAACTTCTTATTTTCTTTATTATTCTGGATTTTGTACAGTGGATTACTCATGTGTTACTTCACCGATTTGAATTTCTTTGGAATTTTCATAAAGTCCATCATTCAGTTGAGGAAATGGGATTTGCAGCTCACCTGCGCTATCACTGGATGGAGAATATACTTTATAAGCCTTTGAAAACCTTTGGAGTAATGATCCTGGGAGGATTCGAACCCGAACAGGCATATATTGTTCACTTTGTTGCTATCACCATCGGCCACCTCAACCATGCCAATTTGAATCTTTCTTACGGGCCATTGAAGTATATCTTTAATAATCCACGAATGCATATCTGGCATCATGCTTATGATCTTCCACAAGCCAAACGTTACGGTGTCAACTTTGGAATTTCATTGAGTTTATGGGATTATCTTTTCAGAACCAACTTTATTCCACATGATGGAAGAGATATCAGGATAGGTTTTCCAGGCGTTGAAGAATTTCCCAAGACTTTTCTGGACCAAAATAAGTATGGATTTAGGAAGGAGCGCAAAATAAAGCAATCGGAAGCGAATACACAGGCTTGAGAATAGGTTCTCAGAGTTCTAATTGTCTAAATCCTGCTTCATGTTTGCTGTAAAATATTTCAGTCAGCTTCTTAAACACCTCCGGATCATTCAGAATATCCCGGTCACCGGCTTCAATCCAGAAGATTGGAATCTTTGATTCCTGTAAAAAATATCTGTAGTAAGAATCCTGGATGGACTGCAGGTAATCATCTTCTATTTGCTGCTCGTAACTCCTTCCTCTGGATGAAATATTATTTTGAAGAGTAGGCACTGCGCGGTTGATATACATAATAATATCAGGAGCTGGAATTGCCTTATACATTGCTTCATATATGCTGTGCATCAGCCTGTATTCATTTGGGTGAAGCGTTTTTGCTGCAAATACAAGAGATTTTTGAGGGCAATAATCCGATACAATTCTGGAAGCAAACAAATTTCCGGGAACAGCTTCTTCCATCATTTGACGGTGTCTTTCTACGAGGAAGTGCAATTCCACCGGGAAAGCAAATCTTCCCGGATTTTCATAAAAAATTGGTAAAAAAGGATTGTCTTCAAATGATTCTAAGATTAACCTGGCACTCATCCAATTCGCCAGTTTCCTGGAAAAACTGGTCTTACCTGCGCCAATATTTCCTTCGATGGCAATGTACGAATATTGAATTTGATCCACTTTATATTAATCTTCTGCTAAAATGACTTCTCCCGTATCCAGGCATGCATCAAATAATTCTTCTACAGTCATTCCGGATATGGGGTCCACCCAATAAGGGGCTATTTCCATCAAAGGTATCAAAACAAAATTTCTGTTCTGTATTTCAGGATGAGGAATTGACAAATGATCTGTCCGGATTATTTCCTGATCAAAATACAAAATATCAATATCCAATTGTCGGGGGCCCCATCTTTCCTTTTTCTTTTCAGGGTGAATATACCATTCAGCTTCCTGGCAAATTTTATGAAAAGCCTCTGCATCCAATTTTGTTGTAAATGAAACAGCAACATTTAGAAAATCCGGCTGGTCTGTCTTACCCCATGGAGTAGTCTCATACCAACCGGACATTTTCTGTAATTGACCAGCGTGAATTTTCAGATAATCCAGACCATCTAAAATATTTTTACGCCGATCTCCCAGATTACTACCCATAGACAAAAACGCCATATGCATCTGGTTGAATTTTATTTTCAGTAAAGATTTCCTATGCTTTTTTTAAGGCTTTTATGGCTTTCAAATACTTACTTACTTCTTCTCTAACCACAGGCGACAGGATTAATAAACCTATAATATTAGGAAATACCATAGCAAATATCATAGCGTCTGAAAAGTCTACAACTGCCTGCAAACTTGCAGAAGATCCTACAACGATAAAAATGCAGAACATAATTTTATATGTGTAATCAGAGGTATTGGATCTTCCAAATAAAAATTTCCAGGCTTGTAACCCATAATAGGACCAACTTAACATTGTGGAAAATGCAAATAATACAACAGCAATGGTAAGTATACTTGAATCCCGGAATGGTAGATTCAAATGCAAAAGAAGTAATCCCAACACCATCACTTACAGCATTACCGTATTGAATAAAGTTTCCATCAACATTTGTTACTACAATTACCAATGCAGTCATTGTGCAAATCACAACAGTATCGATAAATGGTTCTAATAAAGAAACAAGACCCTCGCTCGCCGGATAAGAAGTCCTTACCGCTGAGTGAGCTATTGCAGCGGAACCTACTCCTGCCTCATTCGAGAATGCAGCCCTTCTGAAACCGGTGATCAAAACACCAATTAAACCACCTGTAATTGCAGTAGGATTAAATGCTTCTGTCATAATAAGTCCTAATGCAGCAGGTACATCTGCTATTTTTACAAACAATATAATTAATGCCGCAGCAACATATAATACAGCCATAAATGGTACAATCTTCTCCGCTACTTTACCTATTCGTTTGATTCCTCCGATGATCACTATTCCAACTAATATCATTATAACTATGCCGAAAATAAGGCCACTGGAATCGCCACCCAAATTGAAAGTACCCAGAAACTGCTGTGCTGCCTGATTGGCCTGAAACATATTACCACCACCGATTGAACCTCCAACGCACATAATTGCAAAAAATATCGCCAGGAACTTTCCAACTCCGGGCCAGCCTTTTTCTGCAAGTCCTTTCTTCAGGTAATACATTGGTCCTCCATATACAGTTCCATCAGGTCCAATATCTCTGTATTTTACACCCAGCGTACATTCAACAAACTTGGAAGACATTCCCAGTAAACCCGCAATGATCATCCAAAATGTAGCACCGGGCCCACCAATACTCATTGCAATAGCAACTCCCGCAATATTTCCTAATCCTACAGTTGCTGACAATGCAGATGATAATGCCTGAAAATGGCTAACCTCACCCTGAGCGCCTTCATCTCTTATCGTACCAACTATATCTCCATCTGTTATAAGCACTGCTGCTTTTTCTGAGGCGCCTCCTCCATTCTTTTCTACTCCTTTATATTTACCCCGAACAATGTTCAGCGCAACCCCAAATTTCCTTAGATTTACTAATCTAAAATAGATAGTAAAATATATCGCTCCACCTATTAAAATAAAAACAACTATAGGAGCACTTACCCCTTCTGTAACCTGAACTGAGTAAAATACTACGTTTGAAACTGCTGTAGAAATAGGAGCAAAGAAATTATTAATCCGCTCATCCCAACCCTGGGATTCCTGTGCAAGCAATAGTAAGGGAGCGCAAAGGAGCGCCAGAGTACTGTACATTTTCTTCATACTGATCGATTTAGGGTAATTTAGTTCTTAAAGTTTATATACTTAAATAGCATTCCTTTCGTAAATGCTCCTGATTTGAATTTAACGTTTTCCTTAATGAGACACTAAAAAACTACTTCTTTTCCACTTATCAAAATATCGGCTCCAAAGATGTTAGTCTGGAAGCTTCATTCTGATTCGCCGATTCTTTGGGAAATAATTATTGTATCTGTTGCCAATTTGTTTCAACCAGCCAAGGCTAACACCTTCGTGCCTGGCAATTTTCCAGGCATTTTCAGACATATTGAGAACATTCGGCACCTCCCTTTCAAAAACATTCTCGCAGATTTTAAATCCAGATCTACACTGGTATGGATTGGTTTAATTGAATTGAAAGGGCTAAATCATGATCAGGGATCCAGTCTCTGCCCTTAAGGGTAGCAATCTTAGTTCCCGGTTTGGTTTTATGATCCTTCCAGTTCATTTGCTCCAATACTTCCAATGTTTGAAAATTGGCCATATGAACCGAACCTTCTTCATATATTATGTATTGGAATTGCTCCGGATTATGAATCCAGGTTTCTATAAATGAATTGACAGGAATTGCAGTGTACAGATTCTTCTGTGTTCGGCGCTTTCTTTGATAATCTTCCTCAGTTCCGGATACTTTTCTGAATATTTGAAAACTATAACCTTCACCCGTTACTTTATGCGGGTAACACATATGAACTATAGCTTTTTCAGCTCTCCTTACGGTAAGACCCCATGCTTCAGGAAATTTAATTTCTATGGGTTCCAATGCAAATTGAGACATGAGCCAGTTTCCAATTTCTTCATTTTCTTCGTGGTTGAATGTACAGGTTGAATAAAAAAGTAATCCACCATTCTTTAAAGAACCCATAACTGATGTAAGAATATCCTTTTGCCTATACTGGCATTTTAGCACATTATTGGGCGACCAATGGGAGATTGCCTGTACATCTTTTCTCATCATTCCTTCACCGGAACATGGGGCATCGACTACTATTAAGTCAAAAAGCTCATGAATAGACTCAAATTCTTTAGGAGCTTTGGCAGACGCAATTTGCTGCGTATATCCCCATTTGCTCAGATTTTCGAGTAATATTTCAAATCTTCCATAATCTATTTCGTTGCTGATCAGGACACTTTCCGGGGATAACCTTGAAAGCAATTGCGTACTCTTTCCTCCCGGTGCGGCACATAAATCCAACACCTTTAAATTGCTATTCCAGTCTATAACCTGATCCAATGCGTATCCTAAAAACATAGAAGCAGCTTCCTGTACATAATATGCCCCTCCATGGAAATTAGGATCCAGGGTAAATGAAGGCCTTTGATCAAGATACTTGCCTAATGGCTCCCAGGGAATTGATTTTTCAGTTCCAAATAATTGCTTTCCTTTTCAGGATGAAGTCTGATGGATACCGGTGCATCATCATCCTGAGAAAGTATAAATGCTTGCCATTCATCCTCATTGAGCAAGGATTTCATTTGTTTTTTGAACAGATCAGGCAACTGTGTTTCCCGCTTGTTCAATTTTTCGGATGTATTGTTGATTCCTTCATGGCGTGAAAATGCTATAAATTCAATAGCTTTAACGCAAAATTCAACAGAAAAACAATCAACATGAATTCAAAAATTACTTTTATCGCCATTTTTCTAATCTTTTGCTTTTCTCAGCAAGGGATTTCTCAGATTTGGCTGGATATCGCTGCCAGAGGTGGTTATGGTTTTAGTGGCTTCTATAACAAAAATGTGTGGGATGACACTGAACACAATAATGGATTTAATACCGGGTATTCTTTTGGTGGAAAATTAGGAATCAACATAGGTGAACATAATGGTATAATGCTGGAGACTAATATCATGAATGGTGTTCAGGAATTCACATACAAAGCCAATAATGCTAAAACCCCCAATCTCACAGAGTGGCAAACACTTGATTTAAATGCTTTATATCGTTTCAACAATACGGGCTCATACCTGGAATTAGGACCTTCCATGTCTCTTGTCAGATCAGTCAAACAATCATTTGCAGGTTTACCATTAGACAATAGCAATTTATATACTGAAAGGTATTTTAGCGCCATGGCAGGTTTCGGTGGATTTATTACAGGAAATGAATTTTTCACTCTTATCATGGGACTTCGTTTGGGATATTGTCTTACTGATTTACTTGGCCCGGACACAAAAAATTTGACCAATCCGCCTCCAGCACATTATCAGACTTATGATTCTTATTCTCCTATCCAACCATTCTTTGCACAATTTACAGTTGAAATCAGTTTTGGTATTGGTGCAGTTGCAAGAGCAAATTGCGGAAGAAGAACTTATCTTTTCGGGTCGAGATACAGGTAAGTAATGCGAATTGTGAAATGTCAATAGTGAATAGTGAATAGTGAATAGTGAATAATGAATAGTCAATAATGAATAGTGAGAGTGATATTATTGGGAGAATTTTATGGCAAAGTGTGAGCGATAAAATATTATCATTCGCAATTTAGTCATTTGTCTTTCCACATTTTAAAATAGATAAATTGCTTTTTGCAAATAAATAATTTTCATTTGCAACCAAACGGGATTGATTTGCATCTTTAACATTAACCGGCAAAATAATTTCTGCCCTTTGAAAGTTTTGCTGTAATCAGCCCCATTCATTACCATCTAAAAAAAATCAAAATGAAAAGTATTCACTCCACCCTGATCATTGT
This sequence comes from Saprospiraceae bacterium, assembly GCA_016706365.1. Taxonomy (GTDB): domain Bacteria; phylum Bacteroidota; class Bacteroidia; order Chitinophagales; family Saprospiraceae; genus SLDF01. The sequence continues at coordinate 369,880 of JADJJU010000003.1, read as the reverse complement.
ATTCATGCTCATTTCTGTCAGCTTCACATTTGGACAGAAAAAAGAAACCAGAAAAGTAGGATCTTTTACAGCTATTAGTGCTGCATCAGGACTTAATGTGTTCTTGAAAAAAGGTAGCAGCTCCTCTGTCGTGGTGGAAGCTGATGAAAAAAAATTGGGAAATGTAAGAACAGAAGTTAAGAATGGAACATTAAAGCTGGACATTGAATCAAAATCATGGACATGGGGAAGTGGTAATTCTGAAATCAATGTTTATGTAACTTATACAACGCTCGATGCAATTGCCGTGAGCGGAGGGGTAGACCTTGAATCTGAAGGAGTCCTTAATGCAGACAAACTAGATATTGCAGCATCCGGAGGAGCCGATATGGAATTACAAATCAAAGTGAAAGATCTCAATATTGACATAAGCGGAGGTGCTGATGTTGATCTAAGTGGAACTGCAGACAAAGTAAACATAAATGCAAGTGGTGGAAGTGATATAAGCGCGTATGGCCTTACTATCCAGGATGCTATCGTTAATGCATCCGGTGGAGCTGACGTTAATATCACAGTTGAGAGAAGTCTGAATGCCAATGCATCCGGGGCCGCAGATGTTTTCTACAAAGGGAAAGTCAAAGATGTAAAATCCAATAAGTCTGGTGGTGCTGATATTATGAGGATGTAAAAAGCATGTTGCTGCTTGAACCCGGCAATTAGCTCATGGCCTTTAGCTGTTGGCAAACAGCCAGTTGGGTGTTAAAAATTCTCTGCAGGAACGATTCATAAATCGTCCCTGCAGAGAATTTTTTGTATTAATTTCTCACTCATGCTGCCTATTCCACTCCAAACTTACCCGGCGGTTAGATTTTATTTCTCATCTCTTATATCTCAGATCTCATATTTGAACTTCGTCTAAAATATAGAATCATCTATCGTCAAAATTTTTGGAGTGAACAAAATGGCCGCATATTTGTCTCACTTAAAATTTGACAAAAAAATGACCAAGAGCCGATTTTATACTTTATACGCATTTGCGCTATTTATCTCTTTTTCAGGTGCCATTTCCGCGCAATTCCCGCCGATGATGGGTGGAAGTCAGGGACCCAAAATAACAGGAAAAATAAGTGGTACTGTTGTAGACTCAATTTCTAACGCCGCAGTCGAATTTGCAACTGTTAGCATTAAAAAACAAGGAGGAACAGTCGAAACAGGTGGAACCTTAACTGATGAATCAGGTGCCTTTAAACTGGAAAACATTTCTCCTGCCATATATGAAATAACAATCTCTTTTCTTGGATACAATGATGTTATCCTGAAGGATATTGAAACGACCGGAAGGAAACCGGATCTTAATCTCGGAAATATTAGCATAGCTCCTAATGCATTGCTTCTCAATGAAGTAGTGGTAGCAGGAGAAGCTTCCCTTATTGAAAGTAAAGTGGATCGACTGGTCTATAATGCTGAAAAAGATATTTCTATCGCGGGTGGAGATGCTTCGGATGTATTGAGAAAAGTACCGCTTTTATCAGTGGATATTGACGGTAACCCATCATTAAGAGGCAGTTCCAATATCAGAGTTCTGATCAATGGCAAACCCTCAGGGACGATGGCAGGAAATGTCTCAGATGCACTTAAAATGATTCCTGCTGAAGAAATTAAAAGTATCGAAGTAATTACCAGTCCCTCTGCCAAGTATGATGCTGAAGGTACAGGTGGAATCATCAATATCATTACCAAAAAGCGAAATGTAGAAGGTATGAACGGCTCTATCAATGCCGGTCTCAATACGCGTAATAATAGTTTCAATGGTAACCTTGGTGTGCGCAAAGGTCGCTTAGGTGTGAACGGCTCTCTTGGGGCAAACCTTTTTACCAGAAGAACTGGATTTACAGAGTTTCGAAGAGAAGATCAGATTGAGGAAGGTTTGAGAATCCTTACACAGGATGGTGATTTCATTGGAGGACGTAATACTTACAATGGAAATATTGGTATCGATTATGATATCAATGCATTCAACAATATTAGTTCTAATTTCAGGGTAAATAACTTTACTTTTTTTGGTGATAATAATGTAGATATTTTTTCATCTGATCCCAGTGTTCCTCTGGAATTCAATTATCGGAGAGAATCTGAAAGCAGCTCAGGATTCACTAACTTTGACTGGACTGCAGATTATCGGAAGACATATGCCAAGCCGCAAAAAGAATGGACTTTCGGTACACAGATTTCAAGAAGTAACAATAATAACAAATATAATATCACGCAATTTTCCGAAGCTTTCCCCGGAGTGAGCCTTGATGAAAGGTCAGATAATATCGGTCACAATACAGAGTTCACTTTCCAGACAGATTTTGTACAACCATATTCAAAGGGTCTCATTGAAACCGGAGCAAAGGCGGTTTTGAGAAATATAACCAGTGATTTCATATATGAGGTAAAAGAACTTTTGTCCGATGATTATACAATTGATAATATAAGAAGCAATTCCTTTGAATATCAACAAAATGTATTTGCAGGATATGGCTCCATCAATTACAGATTCAGTCAGACACTGGAAGCAAAGACAGGGGTCAGATGGGAAATGACTGATATTTCAGGTTCTTTCCAGCGAGGTGAGTTGACCATTGCCAATCAGTTTCACAATTTTGTACCCAATTTCACATTATCGAAGACTTTGAAGAATTTCAGGACTTTGAAATTTAGTTATTCCCAGCGTATTCAGCGTCCAAGTTTATTTTTCCTGAATCCATTCGAAAATGCTGCTGACCCCAGAAACGTAACAGTAGGAAATCCAAACCTTGGGGCTGAAGTCTCAGATCAGGTAGAAGTGGGCTTTAACGGATTTTTCAAAGGAACCGTATTGAATGCTTCACTTTATTACAGATATACCAAAGATGTAATCCAGAGCTTCATAACTATCAGAGAAGATGGAGTCTCGGTTAACTCATATGACAATATTGGATATAACAATACAGCTGGTGTGAATTTATTTGGTCAGGTAGTTCTATTTAGCAAGTTGACTATCCGTGGTTCATTTAATGGGATGTATGTTATCCAAAATGGTATTATAAATAATGAACGTCTTGAAAACAAAGACTTCCAGTATAATATCTTCAGCAATGCCACTTATCAGTTTGACGGAGGCTGGAGTGCTGAGATGTTTGGCGTATTCAATTCTCAAAGAGTGACACTCCAGGGTAGAAATCCTGCATTCAGCATTTATAATTTCAGTGTAAAGAAAACTTTCTGGGACAAGAAAGCAAGTTTAGGCTTGAATTTCACCAATCCGTTCACACCATTTTTGACATTCAGACAAGATCTTGAAGGTCCTACATTTTTTCAATACAATGAAAACGGAATTCCATTCCGCGCTATTGGAATTAACTTCTCCTGGCAGTTTGGTAAAGTGGAATTCAAGAATCCAATGCAAAAGAAAAAAGGTGTAGGTAATGAAGATTTGAAACAGGGAGAGGGAGGAATAGGATTTTAGGATTCAGATTTCAGAGTTCAGGTTTCAGTAGATTCAGATTTCAGATTTAACAGCCGGGGGATTTAATGTTGATTTTGTGAAGAAATGGCTTGATTTTCTATTTGGATAAGGTATTGTTAATCAATATTTTGCAAAAGCGTTATATACAAGAGTTCAGGTTTCAGTAGATTCAGATTTCAGATTTAACAGCCGAATAGTAGCTCATATTTAAAAAAAATTCTGAATGGAAATGTGAAATTTGAATTTCATCCTAATAATGCAATTGATTGTAAATCAACAGTCTGAAATAGCTTTAAAATACAATTATAATATGGAAAAGGAGAAATGGCCGCTGCTGTTTCTCCTCTTTTTATTCAATAATATTCCGTTTCCAGTGAAAAACCAGGAGGACATATTATTTTAACGTGAGTTGGATGGTCGTTCTCAATATCTGAATTGGAAGAAAAAATTGCCACAGAGTGGCAAAATCTTTGTAACCCTGGATGCAATCCAGGGAAAAGAAATAATAACACACCGTTTTGGCGTGAATTTTGTGTTCTTTCAAGCAAAATTCATGACAAAACCGTTATTAACAGAATCCGTCGAACTCATGTTATTTTACAATCAAATAGGACAAACCTGAAATAAATGAGTACTTTCTTACAGGCAGAATGGAGAAAACTAGCGATAGCAAATTATGCTGTTGATAGAAAAATTCTCAGGAAATATTTGCCCAACAAGACGGAAATTGATTTATGGAATGGGATCTGTTACGTTAGTTTGGTCGGTTTTATGTTCCAAAATACAAGGGTTCTGGGTATACCAATTCCATATCATATAAATTTTGAAGAAGTTAATCTCAGATTTTATGTGCGGCATAAGTCACAAGGTGAATGGAGAAGAGGAGTGGTTTTTATAAAAGAAATTGTTTCCAAACCAGCTCTAACTTTTGTGGCTAATAATCTATATAAAGAAAAATATGAGACTATGCCAATGAACCATATATGGAATTCAAGTGATGAAGAAATCACAGTTGAATATAAATGGAAGAAAAGACAGTGGCATTCATTTAAAGTTGTTGCTTCCAATCAATCAAATTTGTTAGTCAACGGAAGTGAAGAAGAATATATCACTGAACACTATTGGGGCTATACCAAAATTTCTGAACTAAGGACTTCAGAGTATGGAGTAGAACATCCAAGATGGGAAATTTATCCGGTTAAAAACCATATTATTGATGTTGATTTCGGAGCTATATATGGAGAAGAGTTTGCATTTTTGAAAAATGAGATTCCTAAGTCGGTTTTCCTTGCGGAAGGTTCAGAAATCAAGGTAAAAGCAGGGAGATTGATCTGGAATCACTCATATTAGAAAAACTTGAATCAACAACAGACTATGAAAAATCTTATAATTCTAATTTTTCTTCTACCATTAGAAATCTTCGCCTGCTCTGCATTCTTCAGTGACGGAACAAGTAAATTCTTTGCTAAAAACTTTGACTGGGCTGCAGGTGAAGGTTATATAATTGTGAATAAATCTGGTCAAAAAAAGTTTGCTTATGGTCTCAGAGGGAATAATCAGGCAAGTTGGACATCCAAATATGGATCACTTACATTTAATCAAATAGGAAAAGAATTTCCTTACGGAGGAATGAATGAAAAAGGTCTGGTTATCGAGCAACTCTGGTTATCACAAAGTATGTATCAGGACAATAAGAATCAAACTATTTCTGAACTGGAATGGATACAATATCAATTGGACAATTATACATCTGTGGATGAAATCATCAAACACATCAATGATCTGACCATCAAACCGATAGCGACAATTCACTATTTCATTGCTGACCGTTCAGGAAATTCGGCAGTAATAGATTTTATAGAAGGCAAAACACTCATCAGTCGCAAGCAGGGAATGAATCAGGTAATTACTAATGAACCGTACTTGAATTCAGAAAAATACTTTGAGTCATTAAAAACACCTGTCAATGCTGATTCCAGAACTCATTTTGACAGATATTGTCAGATCAAAAGCAAGCTCTCTCAGATACAAATTGAGAATCATAATCAGGCCTTCGAAATATTATCCCTCAGCGCTGAGAACAGAACGAATTACAAAACTTATTGGTCGATTGTTTATGACTTGAGCAACTTCAAAATATATTACAAATCTCTTAGCAACCCCGGTATTAAAGAGATCAATTTCAAGGAATTAGATTTCAAGCCGGATAAAACTTTACAAGCATGTAATATCAACGAAGAAATATTCCAGCTGCAGAATTATACATATGAAGTGAATGAGTATCAGTTCCTTACTTCGATGAAAATGATGGGTGTCAAACTGGATAATACACTGGGTGCAACACATCAGATGAACCCGGATCAAAACAGGATTGATAAAGTCTATCAGGACAATTATATTGATCTGACCATCAATTTTGTATCAAAAGATGCCAGCGGAAATATTTTTTATACCTTGCTTCAGGGGGAAGAGAATTATAAATTCAGAAAAGGAACCAGGAGCGGCATGATCCCGGTCTATAAAAAGGAGAACAAAAAAATCATCTATGGTGTGCCTAAGGGAGACTATGCTGTCGCTTGTTTTCAGGACTCAGACCTGGACAATAAAATGGATAAGAAGATATTCGGTATTCCGAAAAATTTCGGATTCTCTCGTAACAAAAAAGGATTTTTCGGCACACCGCCCAAATATCCCGATGCTAAAATTGATTTGTTTGAGGATACAGAAATTACAATTAAGATTAAGTAAAATGGCTCATATCAGTTTAGCGCAGTTATGATTAAAGTATCAAATAGGTCAATCTACTAAACCTAAGATGATTCTTTACCTTTGAACGAGTAGGTTCCCACCTTGTAGAATAAGCCGTAAAAAATGGTTTTGAGTGAAGCGGCCATGACCGGTACTGTGTGAGCAATCAAAGTGGCCAAGCAGATATAGAGATGACCTGTGAGCAATTAGCAGGAACATGAAAAGCCACAGCGAGTTTAGCGGGCATAGCGCAACGAAAACGCATTTTTAGGCTTAGGCTACACAGTGGGCGGCTTTTTTTTGTTTCTTTTTTTTGGCTGTAGAAAAAAAAGAAAAGCCCAGCCGGCTTGAGGCGAATTAGAAGTAGGGAATTCCAATTAATTCAATTTAGAAGTCAAAAATCTAGTATTTTCCTCTAAGATACGCTATTCATCACATAGCCATCAGTTTAGTTAAATTATTCTAATCCTGTATGTAATATGCCAAACCTTACCATATAAATGGTAATTTGGAGCCATTATTAGCATTTGTAAAATATATTCAAATTGATTTTGGGATAGTGGATATTAATGCAAAGCATCAAATGAGGAATATAGATTTTAACTGACAATTATGAAGCTTCAATTTACTCTTATATTAATTTTACTGGTTCCTGTTGCAGGATTTACCCAGATGAATTCCTCCTGGGATATTATAGCAGGTGTGGATTATTCTAACAGTATTTTATTTGCTCAAAGAAATACAGGTTTACGCAATGTGGCCGGGGTGATGAATGATAGCCAACAAGGAAAGCTGAATTGGCGACTGGGAGGGAATTATAATATGAGAGTAGGAAGCAACGCATTTTTTAAAACAGGTATTAGGCTTGCAAGTGTTGGATACGTTTATGCAAATGACAATTTAACCTGGGGTTCAGAGCACAATGGCATGGGAGGCCACTCACCAGATCCCGATCTTCCCCACAGTGCCCGATTTTCTTTCGATTATTGGTTTATAGAAATACCTGTAGCCTTCAGGTTTGAGCGGGGTAATGATAAATTTTCCACCTATTTTGAAGCAGGCGTATCACCATCAATTTATATTCTTAGCAGGCAGATTATCAAGATTGATAATGACAAGACAATTCGTTTTAGCCAAGGTAATCAATTCCATCAGTTCAATATCATTCACCTCGTAGGCACATTTGCTTGGGGTATTAATTACAATATTTCTGAAAGAGTTCAACTATTTGCTCAGCCAACACTGAGGTTCCATCTGACACCTATAGCCGACTCTCCCATCGAGGAATATTTATACAATGTCGGGTTAGAGATGGGCACCAGATGGAAAATCTAATTTAGCGAAATCATACGTATCAATTGAAGATTGGAAACCATCTGACTACAGGGAAGGGAGCTTTTGATCGTATTCACTGAAATTCAGGAAGATTATTATATTTACCCAAATAAGAGGTTTTACCATCTCTTCTTTACCATGAAATGGCTAATCTGGAGATTGTAATTATGGATTTATACATCACTATAGGGATTATTGCAATTGGAATATTCTTATTTATTAAGGATTATTTCAGCATTGATACTACCTCTATATTGATCATGACTTTGTTTATTGTCTCGGGTGTCCTCAATCCGGAAGAAGGATTTTCGGGCTTTAATCACCCCGCTACGCTCACATTGGGCTGTATGTTTGTTGTTAGTGCAGCTATATTCAAATCAGGATTAATTGAAGGTCTTAGTGCGAGTATTGTAAAAATTGCAAGAATTCACTATTTAATAGCTCTTGTCATATTCTGCTTAATATCAGTATTGTTCTCAGCCTTTATTAATGATTCAGCAGTGGTTGCAATAATGATTCCTCTGGCTCTCTCAGTATGCAGGGATACAGGAATTGCTCCTTCAAAACTACTTATCCCCATATCATTTTCTGCTTTATTTGGAGGAACATGCACACTTATAGGCACTTCGACAAACATTCTAATTAGCAGTATTGCCCAAAAAAGCGGCCTGGAACCTTTTGGGATGTTTGAATTTACATTACCTGCTTTATGCATATTAGGAGTTGGATTAATTTACTTGTTTGTTATAGCGCCCCTAATTTTACCGGAAAGAAAGTCGATTACCGGACCCGAATTTGATAGCGTTGAAGCATATACAGCTGAAATAGTATTAGTTAAAGGCAATAAGGATATTGATAAACCCATTTCAAAATCCTCATTGGTCACCCAACATAAAGGAAATATTATATCTATCATCAGACAGGGCTATAATCTCTCAATCTTCAACAGTGAAACCAGACTTAAAGAAGATGATCAGATAAAAGTAGTCATAAGCCCTTCAAACTTAAGCTCTTTAAAATCCATTGAAAATTACCAAATAGTTGGTAAAAAAGATTTGGATACAAGCTCCGGATCTGATAAAAATTTATATGAAACTATGGTACCTGTGGGTTCTGAATTAGCAGGAAACTCATTAAAGAGCGCCAGATTCAGAAACATTTATAACTGCTCAGTAATCGCTATCAGGCATAGGGATGAAATTATAAGGAGAATTTGTCTGAAGTGATCATTAAAGAAGGAGACTTGCTCATTATTTACGGGAGCAGAGATGAAGTCAATCAATTGATCAGGAACAAAATAGTAATCTTAATTTCTGAGCACAATGCTTCAAAAATAAATTACAAAAAAGCCATTCCTGCCATTCTTATTGCAGTCGGAGTAGTCTCAGCTGCAGCTTTTAATTTGACAAGCATTCTCATTAGCAGCATGGTGGGCAGTTTGTTAATTGTTACAACTTCTATACTCAAACCCAAAGAAGCGTATGAAGCCATTGAATGGAAAGTAATTTTTATGATGGCAGGGGTTTTATCTATGGGAACTGCTCTGGAAAAAACCGGAGGGGCTGCGCTAATCTCAGAATACATTTTTAATACTATGGGAGAATTAAATCCCCGGATTATCCTGAGTATTATATTCCTGGTCACTTTTTTGTCTACCAATATTCTTTCCAGTAAAGCCACAGCCGCTCTCATGGCGCCAATTGTAATCAGCCTCGCAGCTGCCATGCAAATCAGTGAAAAACCTTTGTTGATAGCAGTCATGTTTGCCTGCTCATTGACTTTCATGACGCCTATGAGTTATCCTACCAATACAATGGTGTATTCTCCCGGAAATTACAAATTCCTTGATTTTATAAAAGTCGGTACTCCTCTGAATATCATTATCTGGATCGTAGCATCCTTTGTGATTCCATACTTTTTTCCCTTTTGATAAGTACAATTTATATATATTGTTTTTATGGAACTTATCCGAACTAAATCAATCAAACCGTACCAGCGGCTACAAATTTTCAGACTTTGGAACAATGAATACCCGGCTCAACTTGGATATTCCGATCTGGAGGGATTTGAAAAATATCTGGCAGCTCTGGTCAATCCAATAAATTTTATTCTAAGGCAAGATAAAAATTTGCTCGCCTGGGCTGTAGCTTTCGATCGGGAGGGTGAAAGATGGTTTGCTATAATAGTAGGTAGCGGCACTCAAAAAAAAGGACATGGTACATTACTGCTTAATACCTTGAAATCTGAAGAACCATCACTTTGCGGATGGGTCACAGACCATGAACGATATGTCAAATCGGACGGAAGCCCCTACCCTAGTCCATTGGGATTTTATATAAAAAATGGCTTCAAAGTTTTAAGTGATATTCGATTCGAAAATGAAAAATTATCAGCTGTCAAAATCATATGGAAACCTTAAGTTAAAATGACTCTATAATTCAAAAACACAAAAATCAGGCAAACTTTCAACATCCCATGGGTCATATGAGAATAACAGATTGATTGATTATGGACAGTTAATTAATACTAAATTTACCATTTCATTCAAAGCTGCAATTTTGAAGAAAGTACTAATTATCGACGACGAGGAAAAACTTAGGACTCTGCTGGCAAGAATATCGGGTACTCAAAAATTGCACATCCAAAAAGTATTGAATCATACAGGAGGGAATAAAGCAGAAGCAGCCCGCTTGTTGGAAATAGGAGCAGCTACTCTTTACTGGAAAATAGATGAATACAATCTTTAATGTTTTGACTTAATTTTCAAAAATTGAATGAGATGATGGATAATGAGGTCAATAGAAAGCAAATTCTGACTATAACTATTAATCCTTGTGTGGATAAGAGTAGTTCAGTGAGTGGCATCATTCCGGAAAAAAAATTGCGTTGTAATACACCAAAATATGAGCCTGGCGGAGGTGGTATTAATGTTTCCAGAGCTCTGAAAAAAATGAAAATTGAATCATTGGCTCTATTTACATCTGGTGGAAGAACGGGAAAATTTTTGGAAGAACTTTTATTAAAAGAGAATTTGCAGACATTACCCTTCAGTGTAAAAAATGAAACACGGGAAAATTTTATTGTGGTTGATAACTTAAATAATCAACAGTTTAGATTTGGATTTCCAGGACTATCAATCTCGGAACAAGAGCAAACAGAATTCTTACACACCATTGATTCAATCAAAGATTTCCCTGAAATCTCAGTTATAAGTGGGAGCGCGCCGGATGGGGTGTATCCTGAATATATAAAAGAGATCATTCATATTTGCAAGCGTAAAAACAGTAAAGTGATTGTGGATACATCCGGCAAATCACTTGATATTGCAGTGCAGGAAGGGGTTTATCTTCTAAAACCTAACATTGGAGAGTTGGCCGCTCTGACAGGAAATAGCGAGTTAACCGGAAGTACAATAGATAAAGCCGCTACAGAACTCATAAAGAGAGGCTCTGCTGAGATAATTGTGGTCTCCTTAGGCGCATCAGGAGCAAGCTTATATTACAGTAATGGAAAAATACACCAAACCGCTCCGCTTGTGAAGGTAAGAAGTACAGTGGGAGCAGGTGATAGTATGGTAGCCGGTATGGTATCTGTGATAGCAAACTCCGGCAGTATGGAAGAAATTTTGCGTATGGGGATTGCTTGTGGATCTGCTACTACAATGTCGGAAGGATCCGGGCTATTTGATCCTGAAAATCTTTCGAAAATTTTAAACGAGTTGCGATATTAATTTGAAGCAAACTCTCTCCGGGGTTTTGCCTATATTTTCTCATTTTGAGAATGGAATTATCATTTTTGCGATCAGTTAGGAGTCAATTATTTTACTTCAATGCTTTAATGAGCTGTTTCGGCTATTCCCAGCTGTAACGATTAAACGATTAACCAAATATGCGACTGTCATTCTACCCTTCTCAAATCACAAACCTGATAAATATTCGTCTTCAACAGGCTTACTGTAGGAGCTTCAAGCTCGGCACCTGTGAAATTAGTAGCTTCATGCGGCCCGGAAAATACCTCCACTTGTATTCTGTCTTCAAATAGATTGTAGACAAATTGTATCATATTTCCTTCTACAATAAAAGTGCTGATAACTTTATTGTTAAACTGCTGGGCAGGAAGTACAATAGAATTCTTTTCGTCAATTTCAAAAATGCCTTTTTCCTGATCCAGAATATTCAATTGATAATTTCTGGTGTCTGCACCGTTGCCTTCTCCATATTGCAATTGATAGGTATACACACTGTCGATATCTGTCGATTGAATAGTTAACTGCATCTTCGCTTTTTGAAGGACCCGGGTTCCACCGTATATAGATAGTTCGCCTTTCCATACCCCTTCATACTCTGAAGGGAATTGCTTCTGTGAAAATCCTGCAATTGAGCCGGAGATCAGGAATAGAAAAAGAATAAAATTGTACTTTCGAAGTCTTAACATAATTTGAAAATTTATGAGCCCAAATATAAACGCTTTTTTAAGACTCTCAGGGTACATCATAGTCCTGTTCTCCTGTATGAAATCAGTTGCGCAGGAAGGATACTTTCAACAAAAGGTCAATTATGAGATTGATGTCAAACTGGATGATCAAAAGCATTATCTGTATGGCAATATAAAAATCGAATATATTAATCAGTCTCCTGACACTCTGAGCTTCATATATTTTCACCTTTGGCCAAATGCCTATAGAAATAAGAATACTGCATTTGCCAAACAAAACCTTCGCACCGGCAATCTTGATTTTCATTTCAGTGATTCTGAAGACAATGGTGGAATCAAAGACCTGAAGTTTACGGCAACCGGAGAATCCTTAAGAGAATTACCGGATCCTGTCAACATCGATATCACAAAAGTGCTATTAAACAAACCTCTTGCTCCGGGGCAAAAAATCATCATCGAATCACCTTTCACTGTCAAAATTCCCGGCTCTTTCTCGAGACTCGGGCATGTTAAGCAAGGTTATCAAATTACACAGTGGTATCCTAAGCCTGCAGTCTATGACAAAAATGGCTGGCATCCGATGCCCTATCTTGATATGGGGGAATTTTACAGCGAATTTGGAGATTTTACAGTGCGAATTACATTGCCTTCAGATTATGTTGTTGCAGCTTCAGGAGAGCTTATAACCGCTTCAGAAAAAGAATTTCTGAAAACCAAACTGGCAACTGATCAAAAAACACCTCAGGGATCACCTCCAATTACTACCAAACCTGAAGCAGAAAAGACCATTGAATTCAGAGCAAAAGCAGTTCATGATTTCGCATGGTTTGCTGACAAACAGTACATTGTAGAACAATCTTCAGTGGAGCTTCCATCCGGCCGAACAATCTATACAAATACATTTTACAGACCCAAGTATGTCAGTAATTGGGCAGGCTCAGTGGAATATGTCAACAGGTCAGTACTGTTTTATTCAGATCAGATTGGAGAATACCCGTATCCACAAGCTACAGCCGTAGATGGTGCTCTGGTTGCGGGTGGCGGTATGGAATATCCCATGATTACAGTCATTGGCGGCGTCGGTTCAAAAAGAACTTTAGATAATGTCATCACGCATGAAGTGGGTCATAACTGGTTTTATGGAATTCTGGCATCCAATGAAAGAGTTTATCCCTGGATGGATGAAGGACTCAATAGTTTTTATGAGCAAAAATATATGGACACTTATTACCCTGTTGAATCTGACCTGCCGCCATTTCTGTCCCGGAGCAAGCCTGCATCTAGTGCTGAAGTTCTCTACCTGCTAAAAGCTGACATGAATAATGATCGCCCCATATGTGGGCATAGTGATGCCGGAAGTAGTATAGATTATTATCTGAGCGGATATATGCGCCCGGCCATGGCATTGAAATATCTGGAATCCTATCTGGGTGACATTGTTTTCAAATCAGCTATGCAATCCTATTATGAAACCTGGAAATTTAAGCATCCTGGTCCTGAAGATCTTAAGAAAAGCATTGAAAGTACTACAGGGAAAGACCTTCGTTGGTTTTTCAATGATGTGATTTGCAGCAACAAGCAGGCAAGCTTTAAAATCGCAGGTATCGACCGTCCGGATAATTCCAATACCATCAAACTCAAAAATACGGGTGATATGGACATGCCGGTCCCGTTGGAAATCATTCATACCGACAGCACACTCAATAAAATTGTATGGACAGAGCCTTTTGAAAATGAAGCAAATGTGCCACTTCCTAACTCAGAATGGTCAAAAGTACAGATTGATGCATCGCATATATTTTGGTTTACAAAAAGAAGAAAACATATTCTGAAAGCAGATGGGAGTATTCCCGTTCCATTCAGATTTGGCTATATCCCAAAAATCAATCATAAAGATGGCGCCGATATGTATATCATTCCATTATTTGGTGCAAATGCTACTGATGGATTCATGCTGGGAGTTTCATTACACAATTATGCATTGCCCATTGGGAAATTCGAATGGCATGTAGCTCCGATGTTTGCTTTTGGAAGCAACCGGCTGGTCGGTTTGGCTGATCTCGGATATCATATTTTCCCTCAGAGCAATTGGTTAAAAAATATAAGAATCGGCCTTGGTGCACGTAGTTTTCAATATCGTCATGTGGAATTATTTGACACTGATTTGAGATACATTAAGTTACAGCCCAGTATAGAATTTGAACTCTTCGCCAATGATAAACATAACTGGGCCCAACAGGTGCGGCTTAGAAGCATTCACATCTGGGAAGAAAATGTGGCTTTCGATATGCAACAAGAATTCACCGGAACAGCATATCAACAAAGCTGGATAAAAGAAATTCAATATAAACTAGAAAGAAACTCTAAATTAAATCCTCTTAAGCTCAGAGTAGCTTTGGAACAGCAAAATTATACAGTCGGAGATAGAAATGAAAGCTACCTGAAAGCCTGGACGGAGTTGAATAACAAAATTGCATTTCAAAAAAATAAATATTTCAGCATCCGGTTCTTTGCGGGAGCATTCTTACAAAACAGTAGAAATTCACTTAATTTATTGACAGATGGAAGCGGACGGGGACATTTCTCATTATTCGGCATAGGTGCTCTGGATTACAAATACGATGAATTTTATGTTGGTCGCAGGGAAAATGAAGGTTTAGGATCACAGCAGATTCAGATCATAGATGGGGGATTCAAGAATGCAATTACCAGCCAATTTTCAGATGGAATCAGCAGTCGTTATGTGGTCGCACTAAATTTATACTCTGATCTTCCACAATTACCATCCTGGCTTCCAATCAGACCATATGCAGATCTGGGAATTTCCGGTGGATTCAGCTCTCAAGCCTCACAGGGACCTTTTGATGACAGACTATTCTGGAGTGCAGGAGTGCAGCTGGCCTTGCTTAGGGGAGGATTTTTAATCCATTTCCCTATTGTCTCCTCTTCTCAGATCAACAGATTCTATCAGGAGAGAGGAAATTATTTAAAAAGAATAACATTCTCATGGAGCCTGGGTAAAAAACGACCCGGAGAGATAATTAGGATGAGGAATATTGACAATTTTGTTTTGTAAATAATTCTAAAGTTTCATTAGATGAAACCTTTTGCCGGAGCAAGTGATTTATTGATCGAAAGTTCATTCTCCTTCCAATGCTAATTTCAATCTGACAATACTGTATATTTGCAGTGAATATGACTTCTGTAAACTTATTAATACCGGATCTTACCTGGCGAAAACTGGGTGAATGGGGCAAAATTGCGTTGCCTGAAGTAGGTACATTTACCCTCGAATCGACTCCGGCACAACTGGACCTGGTCAAAAATACTATAATCTCTTCAGAGGAAAAAATTTCCTATTTTCAAGATGCTCCAATTGATTCCAGGTTTGATATACGGGAAGCAAACGTTGCCAGAGATTGGATGGAGGAAAATTATACCTTGTTTTTACATCACTTTAGAAATTCATTAAGCCAGGAAGGAACTTACTTTTTCAAGCATATTGGCACACTAACAAAAACTTCATCAGGGATTAAGTTTTCTCCTGATCCTGAGTCCGCCCTTATTCAACGGGGTAAAGAGCTTCAACAAATTGCTTTCACTCCTATTGAGAGAATTTATGTAAAGCCGGAAGCAGATGCACGGCAAAATCACTCCGCTAAACCTAGAAAAAAATATTCAGTTTCCAAATTGACATTGATGGCACTCTTTGTAGTGATCAATACTGCATTGATTTTTTGGCTGGTTGAAAAAAAAAGGAATAGTGCAGAAATGGATTCTCTTTCTGTGAGTCTACCTGATAACAGATTAAATGTCAAACCTTCAGCCGATGCTCCTTTACCGGATGTCCCTGAAATCAGGAAAGACAGTTTAAGCAGTATGGATTCGGCAGTGGCAGACATGGATTCTTCTGTCGCTAAAGACCAGGAACCGAAAATCAAAGCACCGGCTGAAATCATAGCTATACCTTTTTTTGAAAAACCAGGCTTACCTGTAAAACCAATTGTTTCTGACAGCAAACCAGAAATAACTACTCCTGCAGAGCAAGCGGATAATAAAGCAGATCAGGAAAAATTATCTAATAAAGTACCTCAGGAAAAATCGCTGGCTGGAAAATGTGCCATTATAGTGGGCTCTTTTAAAGAAAAAGCGAATGTTACAAAAATGGAGGAAAGGATTGAAAAAGCAGGGTTCGAAGCATATACGCAAAAAGGTAGCAGACTTACTAAAGTAGGAATAGTTACAGGTTGTGAAGAAGTTCCTGCCGTTCTGGAGTTCGCTAAATCTAAATTTCACCCTGACGCCTGGGTGCATCCAATTCAATAATTGTATCAAAGTATGACTATTCAAAAATTCAACGTTGACGGCTTGTCGTACACGAAGGAAGATAATTTTCTCCTTATTGCAGGTCCATGTGTAGTGGAGAGCGAAAAATTAGTCTTCGAAGTCGCGACCCACCTTAAGCAATTGTCTGATACTTATAAAATACCGTTCATATTTAAAGGGTCTTTCAGGAAGGCCAATAGATCGAAAGGCAATTCTTTTACCGGAATCGGTGATATGGAGTCTCTTGAAATATTGCGCAAGGTAAAGCATGAACTACAAGTACCGGTTACAACGGATATTCACGAAAACGAGCATGCAGCTTTAGCAGCTGAATATGTGGACGTCTTACAAATTCCTGCCTTTCTCTGCAGGCAATCCAGTCTTCTGGAAGCAGCTGCCGCTACAGGAAAAGTAGTCAATATAAAAAAGGGGCAATTTATGAGTCCTGAATCCATGCAATTTGCTGTTGAGAAAATCAGACAAAATAATAATCCAAATGTTTGGCTGACTGAGAGAGGCACTACTTTCGGATATCAGGATCTTGTCATCGATTACCGCGGGATTCCTGTCATGCAATCATTTGATGTGCCGG
The DNA here is from genome assembly GCA_016706365.1 of Saprospiraceae bacterium. Taxonomy (GTDB): domain Bacteria; phylum Bacteroidota; class Bacteroidia; order Chitinophagales; family Saprospiraceae; genus SLDF01. The sequence goes on along the minus strand of JADJJU010000003.1, from coordinate 352,973 downwards.
TTATCCTTGATGCTACCCATTCCCTTCAGCAACCCAATCAGGCTTCAGGTGTTACCGGAGGTAGACCCGCACTGATTGAGACAGTAACAAGAGCCGGAATCGCTGTGGGTGTAGATGGATTATTTATAGAAACTCATCCCAGGCCCGCTGAAGCATTATCAGATGGGGCAAATATGCTTGCTTTGGATAGAATGGAAGCATTGCTCGAAAAGCTGCTTCGGATAAGAGAGGCTATCCGTTAATATGAATTGTCATGTAGATATCAAATTACCCCCGGGTGATCATCTGAATGATGACATCATAAAAAGGCATATTGCCCAACTTTTGCATTGGAATCCCAGGGATATCACTCATATCCGACTTTTGAAAAGATCATTGGATGCAAGAGGAAAACGACCACAGTATTTACTCCGTTTTGAGGTTTTCGCCAATGAAGAGCCATCCCCTGAGCCGGCCTTGCTCGATGAGTTCAGGTCAGTTCATCAGGGCAAAAAAGTAATTATTGTCGGGGCAGGACCAGCCGGTTATTTTGCAGCTATGGAATTGATCAGATTAGGCTTGAAGCCTATTGTCCTGGACAGAGGAAAAGATGTGAGGTCCAGGCGTCGTGATTTAAAAGCAATTCAACAATTAGGCATCGTGGATCCGCACTCCAATTATTGCTTTGGAGAAGGTGGTGCAGGAACTTATTCGGATGGAAAGCTGTATACCCGAAGCTCAAAGAGAGGCGATATAGATACAGTATTAAAACTGTTTGTTGAACATGGTGCAGACAGTAATATTTTGGTGGAAGCACATCCGCATATCGGTACCAATAAGCTTCCGGGAATTGTGAGCAATATCAGGGAAACTATCATTCACTACGGAGGTGAAGTTATTTTTGATGCCTACGTGAATGATTTTATTTTGGAAAACAAGGAAATTAAAGGAGTAATTGTCAATGAGAACACTGAATACAGGGCGGATGCGGTCATTCTTGCCACCGGACATTCAGCCAGGGATATCTATTATTTGCTTCAAAGTAAAGGAATCTTGATAGAGAGGAAACCATTTGCTCTTGGGGTGAGAGTTGAACATCCCCAGTCCATCATTGATGAAATTCAGTATGGCCGTGCAGAACGGGGAGAATTTTTACCACCTGCAAGCTATAGCCTGACTTGTCAGGTGATGGATAGAGGCGTATTCTCCTTTTGCATGTGTCCGGGCGGAATGGTAGTTCCTGCGGCCACAGCTCCCGGAGAAATTGTAGTCAATGGTATGAGTCCTAGCAGAAGGGATTCTCCTTATTCCAACTCCGGAGTTGTTGTCTCTGTAGAGAGTGAGGATCTTAAAGAATTTCAGGCAGAAGGAGTTTTTGCCACACTTGCCTTTCAGAAAAGTGTGGAGCAAGCTGCTTTTGCTGCAGGTGATGGCACACAAAAAGCGCCGGCGCTTCGACTTACAGATTTTGTCAATAAAAAAATGTCAGCCGGATTATCTGACAGTTCCTATATTCCCGGATTAATTTCTGCTCCACTATACGAAATTTTACCACCTTTCATTTACAAAAGATTAAAGGAAGGCCTGTTGATGTTTGGCAAAAAAATGAGAGGGTAAATGACTGAAGAAGCCAACGTGATTGCTACTGAAAGCAGAACCAGTGCTCCAATCCGTATACCGAGGGATAAAGAGACTTGCATGCATCCACAAGTAAAAGGATTGTATCCATGCGGTGAGGGTGCAGGCTATGCCGGAGGAATAGTATCAGCGGCTTTAGATGGCATAAAAGTTGCAAGACAAATTGCTTTACAACTTAATTAATCAATTACATGAAAGATCTGGCGGACCTGATTGGGAGAATATGTATATCGGCGATCTTTCTATACGAAGCATATGATTCAATTGTCTATTTTCAATCGACTAAAATGACAATGGCTGAATATGGACTAAACTGGAGACCGGACCTTTTATTAGTATCCGCTATTACAGCATTAATAATTGGTGGGATATGTATTTTAATCGGATTCAAAGCAAGCATTGGAGCCTTCTTTCTGATTATCTACTGGATTCCGGTAACATTCGTTCTGTACTCTTTCTGGGATGATCCGGAGCCCCTTCAACGTATCAATTCCACTCATTTCATGAAAAATTTAGCCATATTGGGTGGATTGCTGATCATCATGGTGAATGGGAGTGGAAAATATTCTGTCAAGCGATTATTGTCTTATACCAGGCTTTAGAATATGTAAGCTCTGAAAATGAAAAAAGCCCCATGCGAATATTTACATGAGGCTTTTTTATATTTTGAATACTTTGATTCTAGCAATACTCCTGAAAGGCTGCTTCTAAATTTTGCGCAATCATATCAGCGCTTCTGCCTTCAATATGATGGCGTTCCAGCATATGAACCAGATTTCCGTCCTTGAATAATGCAATCGCAGGAGAAGATGGAGGATAAGGCAATAAAAATTCTCTTGCTTTATTAGTTGCTTCTGTGTTGACACCAGCAAATACTGTCAGCAAGGTTCCAGGTTTTTCTCATTTTGCAAAGCTTTCTTCACCCCGGTCTTGCATTTGCAGCTGCGCAACCGCATACACTATTGACCACTACAAGTGCGGTTCCTTTTGCAGATTCCAAAGCATTAGTCACATCAGCAGCTGATTCTAAATTCGTAAAACCAAAGTCGGTTAAGTCTTTGGTCATCGGTATTGTTAATTGTGGAGGATACATATCTTTATTTTTTGTGCAAATATAAACATCTTAAATGAGCAAAAAGTTGAAATTTGAAATTTGAAAATGAACAGCCGGTGTAAAAGTTATGAGTTATGGGAAATGAAAGTGAAGAGCAGGAAAGAAACTGCTTACTTATTTTTTGCCGCTAGTCATCACCTTGCTACTTTTGAAGCGAAGCTGAAAAAAGTAGCAAGGCACTTGTAGCGCAGTGAGCAAAGCGAACCTCGCTATCACTTTTTCAGGGCTTGTCCCCTGAAAAAACATCACCTTTCAAGCTTCAGGCGCAGAAAGGCATCACCTACTTCGATAAATCCCAGAAATTAACTGCAATGCATTTGAAGTCGAAGCTAGTGTGCGCTTAAACTCGCTTGTAACTGGATGTTACTTCGAGTGAATTGAATTCATCTGTTCCTGGGAGGAAATCAACCATATCCAATTGTGAAAATTTGTCCATAATTGAGATTGATAGCTGCAAAATGCAAAATCTTCCTATTTTGCAGACCAAACCACAAATCAAAAACCTATGCATCGTGAAATTAAGGAATGGTACAGTCCTGCACTCAATAAAAAAATGGAGATTGCTGTGTATGGCCATTATGGATTTGCGTTACTTATGCTTCCGACAGCAGCTGCAGATTATCTTGAATATGAACGTTTTCTGCTCATTGATGCTATCAGCAAGCATATCGAAAGCGGCAAAGTAAAAGTCTATTCCATCAATAGTATTAATGCTGAAAGCTGGCTTAACCGTAAGATGCACCCCAGACATAAAGCAATCAGACATCAACAATTCAATGATTACGTCTATAATGAGGTGATACCTTTTATAAAAAATACAAGCTCAGCTAATACACCTATCATAACTACAGGAGCTTCTCTGGGAGCTTTACACTCAGCTAATCTATTTTTCAAAAGACCTGACCTGATTGACGGAGTAATTGCAATGAGTGGAGTCTATGACCTTACATCCTATACGGATGGATATTATGATGATGATGTGTATTTCAATTCTCCGATTCACTACATCCCCAACCTGCAAGATGACTATTATCTTCCAAAACTTCAAAAATCCTCTCAAATCCATATACTAACTGGTTCCGGAAGTTATGAATCCCCTGATGCTTCCAGAAAATTCTCCGGAGTGTTACATAGCAAAGGCATACCTCATGAGCTGGATATCTGGGGTTACGACATGAGCCACGATTGGCCAACCTGGAGAGCCATGTTGCCGTATTATCTTGAAAGCAGATTCTAATAATGAAAAGAAATAAAATAGGTTTACTATCGATTTTGGGAATTACATTAATAATTGCAGCCTGTCAAAAAGATTCTCCTGCTGATTGTGATACCGTGCCAACTTACAATTCTAATGTGAAGGAAATCATAGATAGCAATTGTACTTTATCCGGATGTCATGACGGAGGTAGTGGGGCACCCGGAAATTTCAAAAATTTTCAGGGCTTGAATCAGGTGACTACTTCAGGAGCTTTCTCCCGTCGCGTGATTGATATCAAAGATATGCCTGCATCGGGATCATTGACGGACGCAGAATACAATACTCTGAAATGTTGGGCAGCAGAGGGATTTCCACTCCAATAAATTTCTGAATTTATACTCAAGATTTCTTAAAATACAAAAGGACATTTGCAGCTAAGCAGATGTCCTTTTTTTTAATGTCTTAATTTTGAATTTAGAATTCTGAATTTCGAAAACCGACTGGAGAATTACAATCATCTCACTTAACACACAAAGGCACAACACTCAAACTTCAATCTTCACTCACTCATCACTCCATATTGTCACTCACACAACAATCTTATCAATCTTCCCACACTCATCACTCCATACTCACATCCCACACAACAATCTTTTCAATCTAACCCACACCCTCGCTCAACACCCACCGCTCACACCATCAATCTCACTCAATTCCATCATCCACGTTTACGACATTAACTTCAATCAATTTATCCATATCATATTTGGCTTCAAAAAAGATCTCACCGTTTTCATCCCATTTTCGCAGATAACCGTGCTTCTTATCTTCCTTAAAATCTGTAGTAAATTGAATTTTACCATTGGGATAAAAGACAGTATCACCGTTTTCACGCTTTCCGGAAACATAGTACTGAACTTCTTTTAGTTTTCCGTCTCTATAGAAATGCACTGTCTTTCCTGATTGTAAATCATTCTCAAATTGATATTTTGTTTTTAAAGAACCATCGATTAAGTACTCGATAAATTCACCTTCCTTCTTGCCATCTTTTACATAGTAATGACTTTTTAATTCGCCGGATTCAAAATACTCTTTGACTTCTTTTGGAGAGCCTGAATCGCAGGAAGTAAGTGTGAAAAAACAAAAACCAAAAAACAGAAAACCAAGGCGCTTAGCTTGTTCAAAAAATATATTATTCATTTCAACTGGTTAATTTCGATTAAAAGTAACATAAAAAAGAGGTTGTGAAAATCGAATTCACAACCTCTAAGTATTTTTTCAAATCACAATTTGATTATTTTCTCCAGGGAAGTCTGTTTACTTCTCTTGCAATTACTGTACCGTGACGTACACCTTCTACACAATCCATTTCGAAGTGAACACCCAGTGGAACTCTTGACCAGGCATTTTCCTGAGCCATTTCATACAAGCTTCCGAATGAACGAGGAGTACCTTCGAAGTCAGTTCTAAATTGGTGACATTTATCAGTCATAGCATAATCATACCCGAATACACTTGCCAAAGCTTCTGCTCCAGCCCCACCCATTGTAGAGTGTCCTGATGGATATGCAGGGAATGGAGGAGTAAACCCAACGTCACCATTTGTGGGGTTGTTCAGGTTACAATCCCATGTCGGGTCAATTAATCTTTGAATATATGACTCCGGTCTTTCCACATTGTAGTAGTATTTTGAATGCCAACAAGCAACAGCTGCATCAGATAAAGCCATACCAACCTTCGCATATGCTTCAATTGAAGTAGCAAGATCTGCTTTTTGCTCTCTGATAATCTGGCTTCCAATTGCTACCCAACGCGGGCCGGGGCTGAAAGTGAGATTCAATAAGTCATCACTCCAGAATTCACCTACCCATTTTCCTTCATAAGAAAGTGAAGGAGTATTTTGAGCATAAACATCAAGTGCTTCGGCATAGAAAGCTGAAGTAGGAGATTCGCTGTAAGGGATTGGAGGTCTTGAAAGTTTCATTGCTTCCGTAATAGCAAAAGTTTTCACTTTACCCCAATGTGCAAACATTGGTTGAGGTGGACCAGGAGTAGTTGGTACCCAGTCACCCGGGCCATCATAATGCTGTTGCCAATCATATCCAGCAAATGGATCTCTATATGTATCGTGTCCATATGGATCTTTTGTTGAATAATCCTACATTGCATCTCCAACGCTTTTACCATGATTTATGGAGCGGTTGAATACATCATTTCCAGCTTCAATGGACAATTCAGCATTATATCTATTGGTTAATGCGCTCATTTTATCTTTCAAATCAGCTGAAGCATTTGGGAAAAACTTCGGCATCATAGTTGAATAAACACCGTGAACAACTGTCGGCCAATGGTACTCAGCTCCAGCTTCAACTACGGGTAAATTCAAGCCATTGAAACGAGTTTTCAAAGAATTGTGATCTGGCATTCCGGCAACACATGCTTCATAAACAGCTAATCCCATTAAGCCCAGTGAACGGGGTGCAGGACCAGGTCTGTACCCGGCAGCATATCTTTCAATTTCTAAATAAAGATCATTCCAATCCAATGGAACCTGAGAATCAAACTCAGAAACTAAAGTTTCAACTTTGATATCTTCTTCATCTCTTCGACAGGAGGTCACAACGATGCTCAGCATCGCGAGAAATAAGAACGATTTAAGGGTAAAATTCAACGATCTCATAGTTTTGTGATATGTTATAAATTAAAAATCGATACAAATGAATTACATTTTTCTGACTCCAATGCGAATACTGGTCTTAGAATCCTATTAGAAAGAGAAACAATATACATTTGTTACGTAAGGTTTCTATTTGCTTTAAGCCCGCAATTTAAGTATAATTTTTCTGATTTCTACACAAATTTATTCAAACATATGACAAATATATTACATATGTAACAATAAACCTCCACATACCTCTCAATATCATTCTATTCTAATAGTATTCTAATGTGCAAAAAATAAAGCTGCCCTTTCGGGGCAGCTTTACATATTTCAATATTTAATATAACAATTTACTCAGTTTTTATCCATTTAGAGGTTCTGATTCTTTGCTGTGCGTTTTTGACTTTTACAATATACATCCCAGCCGGAAGTTCATGAGTTGATATTGTAGACTGTCCTTTGATGTCTGAAATTAATAGTCCGGAATCTAGCATTAATTTCCCATTGAGATCAAATACAGTAACTTCTATATGGCCGGCTGTCAATTCATCATACAGAATTGTGAAGAATTCATTTCCGGGATTGGGCATTATGCTTACAGGTATACTATTGTCTGTAAATTCCCTGGTGGAGCTATTAAATACTGAATCTATGGCGATTGCAATATCAATCAAAGCTATCCCCTGCCCTACTCTTCCGGTTTCTGCTAAACTTCCATCGGCCAAATCAATTGTGAAAAGGCGATCAAAGTTTGAAGAACCCGGATTCAGAACAACATAACCAAAATCCAGTTTCTCTGTCAGGTCATAATAGATATCCAGCCCAATTGACGGATCTGCAGGATTACTGTTAACTCCCAGACCTCCTATCGTATTCAGGATACCATCATTAGGCGGAACCTGAGTTACCAGAATATTCAGTGAGGCATCTATATTATATAATGTCGTGGCAGTAGTGGTATTGAAGCTTTGAGAATAGGCACCTGTGACAATATTTGGAGTAGCACCATTGTTTGTATCTCCTGAAGCATATGCAAGAACTCCGTCAGTAGCAACTAATACACCTGTCTCAGGGTGTATTCTGTAGTTGTTGCCATTCTGACTCACTACTCTAAGCCTGTCAACAACAGGATTGAAATCAAAACCCACAATTCCATTTCCAAGATTCATACTAATGTCACCTGCTCCAACAATTGTTAAAGCACCTGATAAAGTATCTATTGTGTAAATGGAAGCTGTTTGAGCAGTTGCATTATAGCCCAAAGCAAATAATCGGGACGTTGCTGGTCTGAAATCAATTCCGACTATCCTTTCGCCCGCCTTTATCCCCGCAGTTCCTTTCACAGCCCGAATGATTTCAGGATTTTCAGTATCAAATGTGACCAAATTATTATTGGAAGTAAGCCCGTATGCAAGGGGTCCTTCAAATTCAGCCGGTACACTTCGATCGATAAACGCTGACAATGCCCTGACTGATAAAGCTGGTCCAATTCGTCCTATTCTTGTGATAGCCCCTGAGCTGGTATTGACATTATATAGTTCATCAAATGTAGAACCCGCTGGCTTTGCAGCAAGAAGAAAAGTGTTGGCACCGGTAGATGGATTCTGATATGCATCCATGCTTGTGTGTAACATACCCGGATTTATATTTAGTCCTGCCGATCCAACCGTGTTTAAAGTTCCGTCATTTGGAGGATTTTGAAAAGCTATATTTCCTTTAGCTGCATCAAAAACAAACAATCCGGTACTTGTACTTCCGATATAACTATTTGAGTAAGCAGCTGATGTTATTGTTGGAGTTTCATTTTCATTGATATCTCCTGTTGCATACTTTAGATTCCCATCATTGGCTGCCAGTCCTCCGGTTATTGGATTGAGTCTGTAGTTTTTTCCAGCTGAAGAAACCACTCTGATCCGATCCACAGTTGGATTAAAATCAAATCCAATCCCGGATCCATCACCCAAATCCAAATCAATCTCAGCCATGCCTGCAGTAGCTAATGCTCCTGTGCTAAGATCTGCGGTATACAATCTTGCTTTAGATGTTGTAGTATTATAACCCAGAACCCAAAGCTCACCTGTATTGGGTCTGAAATCAGCTCCGGCTAGCATCTGCCCTGCTTCAATCCCGGTTAATAATTTTAATTCCCTGATTGTCTCAGGTCTTTCTGAATCAAAATTGAATAAATAGTTGTTTTGAGTAATACCATAAATCAAACGACCTGTGATATTAGGAGGAAAGGATCGGTCTATAAAAACTGTAATTTTCGAAATTGCAATTCCATTTCCAATAAAACCTAGCTCAGTAAGCTGACCATTCTGTAAATTGATAGTATATAATTTATCTGAGCTTCCGCCTTGTTCTGCTGTGAAATAAGCTGTATTACTTTGATTTTCAGCATCATAATAGATATCCATATCAAATGTGGCACTTGACGGGTCAGCGTTCAAACCACTTCCTCCAATAGTATTCAAAATTCCATCATTTGGTGGATTTTGAAGTGCAAGTACATTTGAAAAAGCATCATATGCATAAAGACTTGTTGAAGAAGAAGCAAGATAACTGTTGGTATATGCAGCTGCAACGACGCTTGGAATTTTGCCTTCATTAGCATCACCGGTAGCATATTTTATTTGACCATCCGTCGCAGCAAGTGATCCATTCAATGGATTAAGGCGATAATTATTTCCATTTGCCCCTATAACTCTGATTCGATCCACAGCGGGATTAAAATCAAAACTGATGGACCTATTAGTGCCCAGGTCAAGATTAAAGGTACCTGAACCCTGTGCAGTTGCTACACCTGTTGAAGGATTGACTATATACAGCCTGGAGCTGCCGTCACTTCTGTTGTATCCCAAGCCCCAAAGTTCGCCAGTATTAGGACGAAAATCCACTCCCACCAGAGCCTGTCCTGCAGCCAGACCGCTCAGCGGAGTACTACTTCTTATTATTTCCGGATTTTCTGAATCAAAGGATAATAGTATTCCATTTGAATTCAAAGCATAAACCAATTCTCCATTAACAGTTGGCGGGACATTTCTTTCAATTTGAAAGGATATCATTTCAATAGCAGTTGGTAACCCAACATTGCCCAAAAGTGCAGTGGCACCTGATGTCAGGTCAATAGAGTAAAGTTGACTGCTTCCAAATCTGTCGGCTGTAGCCACCATAATTGCCGTATTAGGCATTCCGGGAGGTCCGGCCAAAATATCCATGTCAATGATAGCTGTTGAATCAAAAGATAAATTTGAAGATCCAATTGTGTTAAGTACCCCATCATTTGGTGGAATTTGAGATACCAGGACATTGATCCCTGCATCATAATTATACAATGTGGTTGAGGTAGACCCAATGTAACTGTTTGTGTATGCACATGAAACAACTCTGGGCAGCACGCTACTATTCACATCAGAAGATGCATAAGACAAATCACCATCTTGCACTTGGAGTCCCCCACTTATTGGATTCAGTCTGTAATTATAACCATGTGAAGTGACCACTCTAATTCTGTCCACAGTTGGATTAAAATCAAACCCGGTAGAACCTTCTCCATACTCAAGCATAAAACCTGTTCCAAGTGTTGATGCTGCTCCATTTAGCAAATTTAGTTTTACTAAAAAAGAGGATCCGGATGATTTGTTGGCGCTCAAGGCAAATAACTCACCAGTGTTTGGCCTAAAATCCATACCTAACAATTCTGTATCAGCAGGGAGACCTGAAATGGCGCCGATAGTGGTTACGGTTTGAGGAGCCTGCAAATCAAAGGAGATGAGATTTCCATCAGAATACCCGTATATTTTTTGAGCATTCAGTTCTACTGATTGCAAGCCAAAAAGAAATACGAAAAAAAAATAATAGTCGAAAGTGTTTTGCTGTTCTCATTAATTAGGAATTTATAGTGATCAAAATCTAGTTTTTATCAGAAAGGGTATACCGTGGATCTACGAGGAGATGATTTCTTTGGTTTTTTGCATAAAGAAAAATAGGCAGTAAATTGTGTTCATTCGAAGTTAAATCACTTCATTTAAATTATCATAACCTGGTTTTATCTTTACTAAAGTACTGATATTCATCTAAAAACACCAAATGCAAATCCTTGCATATACAGCAGATTTGTAAATATTATAATTAGCAGAACACGCTAATACAATAAGAGAAACTTACACTCCGTTTCAATGCAGCAAAAAAGGATTAATAATAATATATTACAATTATTCAAAATGTATTATTAATTTTGCGTCATACCATTAAGTTGCAGAAATGAAAAAGAGGGTGTTTACTTACTTATTTTTAAGCTTGCATATCTGTGCATGGTCTCAATCATCACATTCTGAGCTCCTCGTTTCTTATTCAGGAAGCAGTTTTTTTATTGAAACATCGGTCGAGCCAGGTTTGACTGTTTACAAATTATCCAAACAATATGGAGTATCCGCCGTTGCTTTATTGGCGGCAAATCCAGCGCTTGAAAATGGCTCACTTCGTTTGGGTGAGGAGATTTTTATTCCCATTTTAAAGAGTCAAATTACTCAGCAGAAATTGGATGATAAGGCATTTCCTGTTTATTATGAAGTTAAGCCTCAGGAAAATATGTTCAGAATTGCACGTGTATATCTGGGAGTGAAAGAAGAAATTTTAATGCTTCTCAATCATAAAGAAAATACCAATCTCAATATTGGTGAGAGGTTACTTTTAGGCTACTTTTCAGCTGAAAATGTTGAAGAACCTGAACCTATAGAAGAACACACTGCTTCAATCGGCAGTACCATGAAAGAAAAATTTGAGTATAGGGCTGCAAAGAAGGTATTTAAAGATCAGACCGGTGTAGGACTTTGGTTCAAAGACACAGATCCGGGATCTGGCATGTTTGTATTGCATGAGTCAGCTCCCATTAATTCTATAGTTGCAGTGACTAATCCTATGTTTAGAAAAACAGTCTATGCCAAAGTGATCGGCAATATTCCGCCTAAAACCTATCCAAAAGAAGTTATTATTGTCGTGTCGCCGGAAGTGGCAAAAAGTCTGGGGATTTTAGATGCCAGGTTCTTCGCCAAAATTAAAGTGGAAGTACTTGAGCAATAAAAATTGAGGCAGGTCTCCAAGACTTGATTAACTTTGCGGCCAAATTGAACATCGATATTTATTATGCAGTATTCTAACAATGTCCTTGAGACAATAGGCAATACGCCTCTTATTAAATTGAACCATATTTCGAAAGGCATTCCTGCCCTCGTCCTGGCTAAAATGGAAACATACAATCCCGGCCACTCCATCAAAGACAGAATGGCACTGAAAATGCTGGAAGAAGCTGAAAAAAACGGTAAAATAAAACCGGGTGGAACAATCATTGAATGTACCTCAGGTAATACGGGCATGGGCCTCGCACTTGCCGGAGTAGTGAGAGGTTATAAATGTATCTTCACCACCAGCGATAAGCAATCAAAGGAAAAAGTTGATATTCTTAAAGCTTTTGGTGCAGAAGTAATAGTATGTCCTACCAATGTTGAACCTACTGATCCGAGATCCTATTATTCAGTAGCAGAAAGACTCAGCAAAGAAATTCCAAACTCATTTTGGTTTAATCAATACGATAATCTCGCCAATTCCGAAGCTCATTACGAGTCAACAGGGCCTGAAATCTGGAAACAAACCGATGGAAAGATTACTCACCTGATTGCAACAGTAGGCACAGGTGGAACAATCTCCGGAACAGGCAGGTACCTTAAAGAGCAAAATCCGAACATTAAAATACTCGGTGTAGATGTTTATGGTTCTGTCCTTAAAAAGTTTCATGAGACCGGCGAATTTGATGAAGCTGAAATATATCCATACATCACTGGAGGTGTTGGAGAAGATATCATCCCGGCCAATGTAGATTTCAAGACGATTGACTACTTCACAAAGGTAACAGATAAGGATGGCGCACTAATGGCAAGAAGGCTTGCAAGAGAAGAAGGACTATTTATGGGATATTCTGCAGGAACAGCAGTTGCCGGGATGTTACAGATGAAAGACATGTTTAAAGAAGGTGATGTTGTCGTAATCATTCTTCATGACCACGGTAGCCGCTATGTGGGCAAAGTATATAATGACGAATGGATGCGTGAACGTGGATTTCTGGAAAAGGACTTGAAAGTCAGGGATTTGATCAACATGAGAGGTAAAGACGAGCTGGTTTCTATTCAATCCAACGAAACCATTCATAAAGCTCTGGACCTGATGAAGGAATTGGATTTGTCCCAGTTGCCGGTAATGAAAGGTGATGAGATCATTGGATCACTTTCTGAATCTGTATTGTTGGAATACATTCTTAATCCTGCAAAGGGAGAACTCACCGAACCAGTTTCTCAGATCATGGCTGAGCCATTTCCTGAGGTTACTCCTGAGACCTTATGCCGTTCACTGAACAAATATATTTCCCGTGAAATTCCAGCTGTCATGACTAAGGATGCTACAGGAAAATACCATATTATATCTAAATACGACCTGATACAGCATGTTCTTTAAGTGGATTATGAAATTCTAAAGACACAATTTTTAAGTTAAAATATTGTTTTCTTGAAGTCCGCATCCACTATATAAACTCATATGAGATACCAGATACTTGTATATATATTGTTTCTCAGCACTTTAGCATTTAGCCAGGATGCTGTATTTTCCCAATTCTATGCACTACCAGTAAGTCTTAATCCTGCATTATCAGGCACTTATGATGGAAAATACAGAGTATCCGCCATTCATAGAGAGCAATGGCGTTCTGTCGTGGATGAACCATTCAGAACTTATGGATTGGGACTGGACCTCCGCTTTGACGTTGATCCCAAAGGAATTAATAAGGATTTTTTCTCCGGGAGTATTATTTTCCAGACAGATCGCTCAGGAATTTTGGAGTACACCCTCAATCAAATGTATCTCGCGGGTGCCTATCACAAATCACTGGACAATTCAAGATCTCAATATTTAGGAGCGGGAATTCAAATTGGAATGAACCAAAGAAGTGTCAATTTTTCCAAAATCAATTTCCAGGATCAGTTCAATGGTATAGATGGATATACATTACCAACACTGGAATTACTGCCAGAAAATAATATTGCTCATGTCAATATGGCTGCCGGATTGAATTATATCTATGCTCCTAAAAAAAATACCGCTATTTATGCCGGAATTGCCCTTCATAATTTCCTTGGTCCGGAAAATTCATTCTTCTTCAAAGACCCAAATGATGCAGTTAACATTAGAGGAGTAAGTTATAAATTGCCAGCAAGAATTTCTTTCCATCTGGCCTCAGTGATTCCAGTTTCTGAATTTCTGGATATCCAGCCAAGGGTGCTCGCTGCAATGCAAGGACCTAATCAACTGGCTCAGGTAGGAGTTAATTTCAAATTCTACTTCCTTGAATACGAATTGCACACACTATACCTGGGAACTTACTTACGTTTAGCAAACAATGCTACCAGCTGGTCCACAGACATGCTTGGATTCCTTGTCGGCTATGGATATGACAATCTTGTCATCGGGATGAGCTATGATTTAACGCTTAGTTCGCTTGCCACCTATGGCCGTACCCGCGGCGCCTTCGAACTTTCTGTCTCCTACTTCGGAGAATATGAAAACGAAGATTCGCTGTGTCCGATGTTTTAGGACAATCAAGTGACACAATGCCCGAAGTAGCTTCCAGCTACGAACCCACTCTCACTCACAAAGGCTGTTTTGGCTATTTTGCTTCAACTCATAACAGTCTGTAGTCCATAGGACGATTGACGTCTTGCTTCGCTGCGCTCGCAAGGTGACGCGTTTTGCCTCCGGCAAAAGGTGACATTTTTGACATCTATTATTTCAAAAGTCTCATCCGTTGGAAAAAAGTGAATTATGTGCACCCCTGCGCCAGACTTTCAACTGCTATTGGCCAACAGCAAGGAACATTCCCGTGCATAGCTTGCGTTTACGAGTGCGACCCTAACGTTCTTCCGGCTGTTCGCCAATGGCCAAAAGCTAACCGCTGTTTTCCACACCTTCTCGAAGTAGCCTCCACCTACGAGCACACTCTAAACTCAAAACAGGCTGTTTTCTATACTCTTCAACTTCTCCCCTCCTATTCTCTTACTTTTTACCTAACCGCGAATTGTCTCCAAAAAAAAATCCCCTCTTCGCACTGTTGCAAAGAAAGGGATTTCCGTTTCCATAGTTTAAATTAACTAATCCTCTGTCGTGGTCGTATTTTTATCTTCAATGGTATTTATTACTATACCATTTTCAGTCATTTGTAGCACTTTCCTTCAAGTTTGTATGAGCTTATAAATTCTCCTCCTACATCTGTGATGAACTTCAGATTACCTATCTCTTCCGCAAATTTCAGCTGCTTTCCGTTTGGAATAAGGATCTTCAATTCAACTCTCTGATTGCTAAACTTCTGCCCTTTTATTACTTGCTGAAAATCAGGAACCATAAGCGTATCTCCTTGCTGGACGATTTCATAATTAATTGCTTTCGCAAAAGCTTCAGCTTGTTCATCAGATTCGCCTGAACTGCTTTTTTGAACTATAAATTCTATTTTATCCGATTCGGAGCGTCCGACTTCAATATCCAGAAATTCTAAGGTAATAGCATCTCTTTCAAGCGATAGATCTCCTACTTCGATACTTCTCCTGTTCTGGCCATCCAAAGACAAGGGAGCTACAACATAAGTTCCTGTTACTGCTTCCTTCAGCTGAAATGGTATTTCAACACTAGCTTCAGATCTGTAACTCTTAGAAATATTTTTAGCCAGAAATGTCATCCCTACTATATTCAATGTCCATAATCCCCAGATAGCTCCATACCAAATTGGCTTAATACTTACTCTGAAAAAAGTCTGTGTGACGCTTAGTCCGATGGACATTATTGGTAATAATACCAGCAGGAGAATACTGAAGATCGCAAACATGCTTTCCCATGTAGAGGCAGGTAAGAACATCCTGATCGTTTCTCCGCTTTGGAAAGCTGAAAACAAGATAGTGGACCATAAGATAATCAGTGCGAATATTATAACCCCACCTAAAATATATATGATTGGCCTCAATGCTCTCGCTACACTCCTGAAGAAAGATTCCAGATTCTGTCCTACGACAGAAAACCCTTCCTGTAGGGAGGTTCCCAATTCAGAGGCTTGGGTCGTAGATCCGTCTGCATTTTTTTTTCCGAAATCCTTGAACTGCTCGCCCAGGTTTTTGAATTCTGTTCCCATCGTGTTGACCAGAGATTCCAGATTGATCGGATCTCCTTTCATTTCCAGCTTTTCCTTGGGTGTCTTTGCGTCTTTAAGGATAAACATCAGAATGAAGTAAATCGGTATACCTGAGCCGCCACCGACTACTGCCAGCAGACCAAAAAGCAATCTCATCCAGACCGGGTCTTTGATTCCCAGATATATAGATAGTCCGGAACACACACCTGCTACGATTTTATCATCAGGATTTTTGTAGAGACGTTTGCCTGGATTGAATCCGGTATCCTTCCTATTTCCGGTGTTACTCTCCTTAGTCTCCTCTATCGGATCCGCTCCGAAGTCTTCAGGACGACCCATAATATTTATAGCAAATTGCACATCTTCAATCTCAACAATCTGACGAGCTCCTTTTTTCTCATTCAATAATTCAGCGATTCTGGCCTCGATGTCTGCTACTATCTCCTCAGAGCCCTCAGAGAGCTGGAAGTGGGCAGTGATCGAATCAAAATACTGTTGAAGGAATATATATGCATCCTCATTCATGATGAAAGGAAGCCCTCCAATATTGATATGTGTTACTTTGTTCATGTTAGTTTTCAGCTTTTTTGTTTTTCAAAAGATTGACAGATTGCACCAGATCGTCCCAGGCCTGGCTCAGCCCATTAAGGACAAGGTCACCCTCAGGTGTGATCCTGAAGTATTTCCTTGGTGGACCGCTTAGAGACTCCCTCCAGGTGTACTCCAGCAGCCCTGCGTTCTTGAGGCGCGTCAATAGTGGATACAATGTACCCTCGACCACAATCAGATCAGCTTCTTTCAGCTTCTCTATAATGTCCGATGTATAGACCTCCTCCTCTGCAAAAATAGAGAGGATACAGAGTTCTAATATTCCTTTGCGCATTTGCGCTTTTGCGTTTTCCAGATTCATGATGCAAATATATGCCATAGGATGGTATTATGCAACACATAGTACCACCGTTAACATGGTAATATCTATAAAACATTTCCATGCTAAGTACAATACATTGATTATCAAATAATTATTTTGAAAATTTTTTTGAAAAAAAATTGAAAAAAAATTTGTGGAATAGATCAATTAGTCAAAAATACTGATTTGGGCGCCTACGCGAGGTAATATAAAATTGCAATTTTGGAATATGCAATTTTATATTACTCGCGGTCGGGCTCTCCGCTTTACTTCACTCCTGCGTCGTTCGTGCCCGCTGCGATCCCTGGCGCGCTTCGCTCTTACGAGCCTATAATATAAATAACCTGGATACAGCTATGGAAACAGTCGGGTATCGGTGAATTGGTTAATTCATTTCAGCCGGAAGAACATTCATACCTAAATCTGCGCCGTGTCCCTTCCACAAAGCTTTTAGGAATGGGGAGGATATGAGCACTTTTAAACTTGAAAAAAACTTGGGATTTCATTCGTGTCTTTTTGTGTAATTCGTAGACATATCTCGCGTCGCGCCTTTTTTCAACCTGCGTTAATATCTGTTAATCAGCGGACGAAGCAAATGTTCCAGACCATTCATCTTGATAAGGTGCATCAATTCAAGCAATTGCCCTAATTTCCCTTTTGGAAATCCTTGCTGAGCAAACCACTCCAGATAAGATACCGGTAATTTGTAGATGAGGGTATCCTTGTATTTGCCAAATGGCATGGGTGTGCGAACTACTTCTAGTAATTGATTGGGATCAAATGCCGGAACTTCTTTCATGAGAGTAAATGTACGAAGAGAACGGCCAGTTATGAATTATGAATGTTGAATGTTGAATGTAACAGCCAAAAATAAATTCTAATTATATTACTTAATGTAGGGGCAAATAAATATTTGCCTGGCATTGAAAACAAACACCACTAACAACCGGTGGTTAGTCGCATGTAAAAATTGGAATCAGGAACCATACATCTTCCCGTTTCACACTATAAATTCGTTTTATATTCAAGCATCATATGCTTCAAAAAAATTGCAGAGAATTCAAATGAAAAAAAATAATTCTATTTCCCCGGAAGATTTAATGTCTATAGGATTCCCTGAAGGTAAGATCATCGGAATCGTATTAAAAACTATTAAGCAGCATTATTCTTCCTCGAAGAAGCAAAATGTGGAATCCATTCTGAAAAAAGTACTGGATAATCCCGGAAAATACCTCTCAGATAAAAAATTGAAACCGATAGCCGATGAATTGATTCAAATGCAGCTCAGGAATAAGCCATCTGAGATTGAACTCAAAGAAAAAGGAGATCCATATAAAGTTTATGGTCAGGAGCATATAGAACAGGGAGCCATCGATCAAATGGAGATTGCTATGAAACTTCCTGTGACAGTTGCAGGCGCATTGATGCCGGATGCACATCAGGGTTATGGACTGCCGATCGGTGGAGTGTTGGCAACAAAAAACGCCATAATTCCTTACGGAGTCGGAGTGGATATTGGGTGCAGAATGGCATTATCTATTTATGATATACCCGAATCACACCTATTCCAGCATAAGGATAAGTATAAGAGAGAGCTTATATCCTGGACCAAATTTGGTGCTGGGCAGAACTGGAGTGGAAATATGAGAGCGGATCATGGGATCCTGGACAATCCGGATTTTAATGCTATTCATTTCATTCGTAACCTGAAGGATAAAGCTGCAGTTCAGCTAGGTACTGCCGGAGGTGGAAATCACTTTGTAGAATATGGGATCATAGAATTTGAGGAAGATGATGTTAACCTGAATATTAAAAAAGGCAGATATGTGGCATTGTTGACTCACTCGGGTTCGCGAGGATTGGGCGCTACCATTGCAGGCCATTATACCAAAGTAGCAAAAGAAATATGCAAACTTCCCAGAGAAGCAGCCAACCTTGCTTATCTGGATTTGGATTCTGCTGAAGGGCAGGAATACTGGCTGGCAATGAACCTGGCAGGTGATTATGCTTCCGCATGCCATGAAGTCATTCATGACAGATTGAGTAAAGCAATGGGAGGAAATATTTTAGCCAAAATTGAAAACCACCACAATTTTGCCTGGAAAGAGATCTGGAATGGGGAAGAAGTAATTGTTCACCGGAAAGGTGCTACTCCTGCCGCCCGGGATGTGATGGGAATTATACCCGGATCTATGACTGCACCCGGGTTTCTGGTAAGAGGGAAAGGGGAATCAGATGCCATTCAGTCAGCTTCTCATGGTGCAGGCAGGCAAATGAGCAGGACTCAGGCTATCAAAACCATCACCCGGGATAGTATGAAAGAACTGTTGAGAGAACACGATGTCACTTTGATAGGAGCCGGATTGGATGAAGCTCCTATGGCATATAAAGATATTGAAATGGTCATGGCATCGCAAAAAGATCTGGTGGATATAGTTGCCAGGTTTACCCCGAAACTTGTCAGAATGGCTGATGATGGAAGCCGTGAAGATTAAAATTTCATTTCAAATCCTCGCAGAATCAATGTAAAATAAATTTCCCTTCAAATCATCCGGTATATGCCGTCCATCATTGACCAAATAATAATTGCCTTTTATCCTTCTGCTCTTCACAGAATCAAATACCCGAATAAGTGGATCTCCTTCTGAAAGACTGCACATCATATAATCATAATTTTCGTGTTTAAAATCAGTTGCAATTTGCCATAAAATACTTTGAAAAATCCCGGGATTTCGGTCTGAAACAAAGATGCAATGCAAATTTAGCGTGTGCAAAACACTACCTTCCTGAGGCAATTTTGACCAACCGGTGAGCCTGGCCAGCATATTATAAAGAGGTTTCATCTTCCGGAATAGTTTACTGTATGAAACTATTCTGGTTTGTTTGATAGATATCTGATTCCAGGTACCACAAATTCCTACAATTTGTTCATTCTGAAAAGCGAGAAAGTAACCTTCAATTTGAATCCCAGAATAATAAGGAGCATGCAGGGATGCAAAATCATAGTAAGGGGCATAATTAATTTTGGATGATTCTAAATTGAAAAATAACTGCATGGACGCAATATCTGAAGTTCTGGCCCGTCTGACCTGATAAGATCCTTTATCAAAATAGTGAGGTTTGAACCCAAACAGATGCGTGATAAGTTTACCAGCGAAATGGTAGAAAGGAAGATTTGAAGATCCTTTCATTTGCTTTAGCTTTTCGACAACGTGAAGCATTCTATCATTATCTTCAAAAACAATGGTCTGGGCAGGGAGATTCTCCTGAGAACACAATTTGCAAAAATGGCCACTGATGCGCAGCAATAAAGATCCCTTTTGTTTGGCAGGGTGAATTCGTAAATCAGATAAATACCTCACAGACACCACATTATTTTGATGCCAAACTCTTCTTTTTCCAATGTTGAATACTGCCCAAATCAAATTTGCAGCTGAATCATATACCACAAATACCTCCGGTTCCTCACATTGAATTTGAACTCCTGCATAATAGTTGGGTTCACGCTCCAGTGAAATCGCAATATTTCCAGATACAGGTATTCGGCAAAGTAGTTGAATTCCCTCTTCAAAACGATCCTCATATGGAATGATTTCAATCATTTATTGTTAGACGTTTAACAATTCATCCAAAAAATTCAAAGGAAACAAAACAGGAAGTTTCAAATCTCCATCTTTAATTTTCTTTTTTTTCTGATAATATGCAGTAAGGATTTTTGAAAAACCCGCAGCGACTGATTTACTTTGCAAATCCTGTAATTGACCGGATTGGATGGCCTGGGAATAATAAGGATTCTGTTTCAAGCCGGATTCCACCATAGCTTTAATTTTCTCTTCATTCTCTGAATAATCAGACTCAATAATCAACAAATAACCGGCAGTGATTTCTGATTTAACCGCATAAAGATATAATGCTTCTGTCTGAGTGTAATGATCCGATACTGTGTTGAATAAATCCAAAAGACTTGTTTCGCTAATCTTTTCACCGACCAGATCCGAATTTTGTCCGGAACGACCCAAAAATTCCAGACAGGGAATCGCTTCATAAAATTCGGTACATCTAACAAGATCATGTGTATTATATCGGTACAGTCCCCCTCCGGTAGTAATGATCACCTCATAAATATTATCCGGCATCAAATCTACAGCAGTGTAAATTGAATTATCAGACCCCTTAAATTCATAGAAATGAGAGGTATATGATAACACTTGCTTATCCATCCCAATGGGAATACTCACTACACCTTCAGTGGATAACAAGCCTTTCCCCTGAATGGGCAGAACTCCGGAAAGGCTTAACAATTTTTTCATCCAGATTTTCGATTGACCCTGAGTCCAGCAACTTATCATTTGCAGATCCGGAAAAATTAAGCTGAGTGTAAATGTTCCATCGTTCATATGTCCCATTATATAATCTGCCCAGTTTCTGTTAGCCCCACTTTTATTACATATTTCTCTCAGGTTTTCTTTGAAAAAATCCACCAATCTGATCAAAAACTGGGGACTCCAAACTGATAAAAATGTAAGCTTTTTAGTGGTTAATAGATGACTCCAGGTATGCAAATAAAATTTATGTGGATCTGTAATTCTGGAAATTTGATTCGGAACTGCAAAAATCTGATTTAAGAATAAAGCACTCAATGGATCAAAATAATCTGAATCGTTGGAGGTTCCGATTCGAATACCACCTGAGCGTGCATCACGATTCTTCAAAGCAGGAGAAAGTGACCAGGATGGTTTTCCGGAAAATATTTTCGGGTTCAATCTATTTAAATCATGCATCCATGTAGCTACAGCATTGCCAAATTCTTTCTTTAATTCTTTGTTGTAGGCTATGAGTTTCAACTCATTTGAAGTTCCTGATGTTGTTTCAAAAAAAAGAGGTTTCCCTGGAAACAATATATTTGATTTACCTGCAGCAATTTGATCAATATAGGATTTGTATTCTGAATAATCTTCCAGGATCGGAACAGCTTGTTTATAATCTTCATAATTCCTTATCGAAGAAAAGTCGTGTTTCTTTCCAAATTCAGTATTGGAATTTTCATCCAAATAATGTCTGAGTTTAGACGCCTGAAATGATTTAATTCGGCCGGCATTGAGATGAAATTCATCAGCAAATTTAGACTGTTGGGAAAGCCATAATTTATTAAAAAAGGAAGCACTCAAAATGGTCAATTATTAATGAAGAATTGGATCTTTCATACCTTCTAAAATAAACTTTTTTGCTGAACGCAACAAATGATCAGGATGAATCAATGCAGTGCATACCAGTTCTTCTCCTTTATTGAAAGCGGGATTTTTTTCAAGAAAAAAATTTATTAAAGGACTTCCTTTTTTTAGAAAAGTAGCTTCCGCCAATTCCGGCTTTAATTCTCCAAGGCTTTCATCAAATCGAAGAATGCCTTCATCAGGCTTCCAGGAGTCAGGAAAAAGATTCCTGGATACTCTGTCAGCAATCTTTTTCAATTCGTCATTTTGATTGCCGGGTTCGATAGCCGGGTAATAATGCTCAAAAAATAAAGGCAGATACATATAGGTTCGGTGTCCTTTGGACAACAAATACCAATACCAGGGCTTTTTAGTATCTCCGGCTATAAAACGTCCCACGGATGTACACCATCCCTGCATCATTACCTGCGTGCCCCAGTGTTCTGTGGCTAGTACCGTATCTCCGGAAAAAAGAACGTGATAGTCATCTTCAGCTGTTGTTCCGGGATCTATTGCAAATGTTGTAAAACCCTGAATAATACCACCCACATCATTGATCAATCCAACCCATTGTTTTTTATCTAAATCATTAAAAAAGTTTGCTTCGGTTACCTTATTGTAGTTTTCACTCATTAGCTCAAACATCCTTTTGCGGCTGTCATTGCTGATAGACTCTACTTTAAATAGCTGGAAAAGGAGTGCTGAATTCATAATTTTTCTATTGTAAACTTGTTTCTGCAGGTACTTGATTTGACACAGGAAATACTTTCTCGATATCTTTTTTTAAATTTCTATCTACCCCATTATTCAAACCATTGAATAATGGTTTTAATATCCTATTTCCTTCTCCCAGTTCTTTCTGGTAATCCAAAAAATCTTCACGCATGGATGGATGGAAATTGATAATATTCTGATAAAATAAGGCCCCGTCGAGAGAAATCCTCTCTTTACATAGCGTCATACCAAGTTTTCGTACATGTTCTCCAACCTCACTACAACTCATAGTATGATGCCGCCAATAAGGTGCAAAACTATAGGGGTTGTCCATTTTTTCCAATCCAAATCTTTCTTTGTTATATACGTTGAACATAGGAACCTCTTCTATTCGCACACTAAAAGTTGCCAGAAAATGGAAGTCAGGTTTTGCTACCCTCATAAATTCCAGAGTATCATTCAAGGTTTGTTCAGTCTCCCCCGGATAACCAACAATCAGGGATATTAAAGTACTGACACCATGTTTGCGACAATTTCTGATGGCCTCCATGTTTTGTTCAACAGTGCAGCGTTTGTTCATCTGGTCCAGCATAAATTGATTTCCGGATTCTATGCCGATCTGAACCTGATGTGCCCCTGCTTGTTTCATCAAAATTACCGTACCTTCATCTGCAAGATCATCTGCGCGGGCATAGCAGGTCCAGGTCATTTTTGATTTACTCTTTATGAGCTGTTTACACAAATCTATCAGGCGATTTTTGGGCATTGTGAATAAAGAATCCAAACAGGTTATATGCATTACACCTAATTCTTCGTGGTAATATTTCCAGTCAGCAGCGATTTTATCAGCACTTTTTAATCTGAATTTCTTATCATCAAACAGAAATGGATAATTACAGAAACTACACCGATAAGGGCAACCCCTTACGCTCTCATAATATATATGTTTGAATTTTTTCTGATGATAATCCTCTGCCACTCTCCAATCCGGTGTGGGTAAAAAATCTAAATTTTTACTTTCAGGGACTCCACTAAACAGAAATAATGAATGTGTCTTTTGAATTAACCTCCCCTGAATGGGAGCTTTGATATTCTTAAATCCTGATTTAATCCAATCTGCCAAAACGCTTACCAAAAACTCTCCATAACCAACTGCTATGATATCGATCATCGTGTCGCCTTCCCACTGTTTTTGAAGGCTTCCACAAAGAGCTCCTCCCAAAACTATTTTGTTGTTTTCAGTCTTCAACATTTTTATCAGAGGAAGCAATTCACTCAAATCATGCAACAAAGTAGATGAAGCAAAAACCACCTGGCATTCTTTTAAAAGTACATTAGCCTTTTTAGAGTCTGAAAACAATAAATCGTATGTCATTACTTCAAATTCCAAATCTTCCCTTTTTAAGAGATCAGCCAAAACTACTTCTGTTAATTCAGGAATCGATGATACGTGTTCATTAAAATATGCGGCTACTTTTCCTGATTTTTTTTTCAGTTTCGAATTGAGGATTAGTTCGGAAGTTACCAATTTGATCTTGGTTTCCAACCAATGAGATTTAGCAGCCCGAATTTGTTTGATTTGCTTTTTCAGTGCATTCCAAACAGACTTTTCATCTGCATTCAACAATCCACCTGTGACTATTAATACTTTGGGTAATTTCTTTTTTATCATACCCAAAATTCTATGTCCCTGACTATCGGAGCCGGAGCAGGTTTATCAGCAGGTGATTCAGCCCAATTTCTCAGGGATTCAATATATAAATGCATATAATCACATTGTGTGGAACGGTAATCCGTATTTCCAAATTTTTGAATATTCTTGCCATGAATATCCATGATCCACACATCCTGATTAATAACCTTGCGGGTATAAGCGTTCAAACCGAGTTTGGCAATTGGGGTCATCCAGCCGAACTTGTAGGAAATCAAAGTGTAAACGATAGTCTCAAATGGTCGGACCGGGGTGCAGGTACTTGTGATGATAAAGCCTCTTTCATTTTCTCCAAAAATATAATCCACTCTGGTATTATTGGGCATATAGAAATTGTCAGTATGCTTCATTGGGAGATTTTTTGGATTGACCAGCCAACCTGATAAGCCTATAGAATCATTGGGCTGATCATATGAAACCAGCACACTATCCGTCACAAATACAGTGTGTGGAACATCCATGAAATTTTCAACCAGATCGGTTACATTGTTTTCAAACCGGGTTTCCATATAGTAGTAATGCCAGCCATGTTCCTTCATGATGGGCATTTCAAATGGTTCATTATCAGGCATTTTATCTCTCCCCATCCATATCCAGACAAGGTCATAAGCTTCTTTTACAGGGAAGGATTCCACCTTTTTATTTGGAATTCTCTCTGCATGAGGTCCTTCAGAAGGAATTTCCACACATTGTCCGGATGGATCATAAGTCCAACCATGGTAAGGACAAACGATACAGTCATTGAGAATCCTTCCCTTACTGAGCGGAGCATTTCTGTGATTGCAGCGATCCAGCAAAGCAGTAAGTATTCCATTTTCCTGTCTCCACAATACAATTGGAATTTCGAAAATTGTGACCGAAACAGGTATATTCTTCCTGAATTGCTTTGACTGACCGGCAGCATACCAGTGATTCACCAAAAGCCCGGAAGATTCATACATTCCTGTCATGTGAAATTATTTAATAACATATTGCTGATCAGCCCTTTGCTGTACATCAATTTTAGTGTTGCGTTCAAAAAGAATTCTGAATAAATATTTCAAAAAATGGGGTTCATTAAGCCCCGGATCAATATTGGGAAGTAGCTTCAAATGTATCTCTCCAAATTGGCTCCAATGTGCAGATGGGTAGTGATGATGTGCAATATGATATCCATTGTTGAACGTCAAATAATTAATGACAGTGCCTGTGAAGTTGCGTGAATGATTATACCGGTTGGATGGATTACAGCCATTGTGTTGAAAATAATTGAAACTTACCAAAATGAACTGAGCCAATAAATTGGGTAAGATGATAAACAACAGAGCTGCTTTAAAATCAATGATGGCTGCGAGAATATAAATGGTCCAGAGTATCAGATTCGCCCTGAAGTTTTTCCTGCCCAGCTGTTTGTTTTCAGGATCCTTCATCCATTCTAGTTTGCCTTTTAAAAATTCATATGGAGTGGTTAATGCATATCTCACAATGGACAAAGCCCCTTTATTATTGGTGAATCTTTCGGTATTACCCCAGTCTCTGTGTTTATTAGTTTCTTTATGGTGGTTGGCAATGTGAATGATATATGCATCGTGCACGGTATTACCCGTCAAAATATCAATGACATAATCAAATCCTCTGTTGAGCAAGACAGAATTAAAAATCGGGACATGAATATGATTATGTTTAATGCAAAATAAAATAAAAACCATTGTGACTGAGATTGGAAGAACCAGCCAATAAAGTGAAACAGAATACCACCAAAACAATACCCTTGCCAACCCAATTATCAAAACAAATATCAAAGTCCTGATATCTTTATTATTTCTTAAAATGTTCTGGTGGGAGTTTAAAACTGTCATAATTCTACACCACTTTCCCTAGGTGAAGAATAAATCAGGTCGTATGCTGAAAGACTTTTTGCCCTTTTGAGCCATTCCCACCACCCTATGTTTAGATCTTCAGGAACAGGAAAATTCCCCAGATAGTAAGTGGGCACTCCCGGATACTGATGATGGACTGCATGTTTATCAAAATGATAAAATATGAACCGTGAAACAAATTTTGGATAAATAATAGTGCGGGTATATTTAGTTTGTTCAGAAAACCGGAATGCTTTTACATCATTTTCATTTGCCAAATGGCTATCAATGTGCGTATGCTGACTCATCAATACCAAATCTGAGATCAATAAAAACATAATAAACGCCATAAGCCAAACTTTGAGCATGATCCCGGGCAACCATATGAAAAGTGAACCGTAAACTGCCAAAATAATCAGCATACTGAATACCACATTTCTTTTATCAGTAAACTTCGGAAAGCTGCGAAACAATCTGCTTATGCCCCAGAAATTTTGTAATACGAACAATGGCGCCATCAAAGGAATCCAAAACTTCCAGCAAAAATTAACTACTTTAATAACCCATTTCGGAGGATGCTTGAGATAACTTTGGGGGCTGGTAGGATCCTTATCCCTCCAACCGGTCCAGATATGATGCTGATGATGAGAAAGCTTAAAACTGTGATAAGGCATAATAGTAGGAATGGATGACAAATGTCCGAAAACAGTATTCAGAATCTTAGTCTTGAAAAGACTATCATGGACAAAATCATGATGCAGAACAAACCACTGAAAGAGGTTGATTGTCATTAAAACTTGTCCCAAAAACCAAATTGCTCCATTGTCACTGAAAGATAAGTAAATAGCCGTCGCAGTAAACAGCAATTGCCACAAAACAAGCCCCAAAGCCCTGATATCACTGGATTGATTCTTATGTGTAATCATCTAATTAATTAAATTTTGTTGAAATAAAATGTATTTATTCATATCTGAAATCGAGTGGGATTCTTCTTTGCCATTGTGCCATTTGATTTTGATTTTTTACATCACTTATATCAAATTTTTCATGACCCAAACCAAAAAGCATGCGTGTATCCCCCATGGCACTAAATCCATTTACGAGCCGCATTTCTCTGTATTGTTCCATTCTTTTACCATTGGAAGTATAACTTAGCCACACTTTGGTCCCAACTGCATCCTTACTGGTTGAAACCCCATCACCGATTAAAGAAACACCCAGCCAACTGTGTTTCGATGTTTTGTTTTTATATAACCAGGGTGCTCCGAATTGATCTGTTACTAAAATATCCAGATCTCCATCATTATCAAAATCTGCCAACGCCACTCCTCTTGTATTCTTTAGATGGTTAAATTTCAATTCAGCAGAAAGATCAACAAATCCTTCTCCATAATTATTGAGATAAATCCGGTCAGGTTCATTTGGATAAATATAGCAACCTCTGATATCCGCCCATTTGTCCACATAACTGTGAATTTCCGGACCTGTGCGGGCAATCTGTGCTTGATAATACCAGAAATCTCTTGGCTCTTCATACTTTGGATCCCAGGAAGCATCCACCATTCCATTTGCCTGAACGATGTCAATCCAGCCATTCAAATCGAGATCTCCAAATGCTGCACCCCAGCCAAATCTATTGGTATTCAATGCGTTAAACACAGATGCCTGCTCTTTGAAAACTGCCTTTTTTGAAGCGTCAGGAGTATAATTCATCCAGAGCAAGCTTCCCTCAGCCTGCATGGCATGATGCACATTGCTCACATAAATATCTTCCTTACCATTTCGATCCAGATCACCAACAGAGGTGTTCATGCCCTTGTAGGTATCCAGTCCCAAATCACCATAAAACTCACCCACTTGTTTCTCAAAATATTTTCCTCCCACATTTAAATAACAATCATCTCTGCCAAAATCATTTGCAATGTACATATCCGTGTAACCATCGCTGTTGATATCTAAAGTTCCGACGGCCAGGCTCCAACGGGTATCTTCAAGTCCTATCTCCTTGCTATTCAGGGCGGAAAATATATCTGGACCTCCTATATTCTGTAACAAATAATTCAATCCTCCATTATTTGCATTATGCCAGCTTTCATGCATAAAGCGAAACATGCGACGATCTCCTTCATATTCAGGCTGTGGAAGCTTAAAGATATTAAGAGGCTCCTGCCCTACTGGATAATCCGGAAAATGTGTTTGCAAGGTGTTAGCCACAAGGATATCCAGTTTACCATCATTATTAAAGTCAAAAGCATTAGCAGACAGACAAATAGTATGTTGATCCCGTAAAAAAGGGACATCTACTTCCCGGAAAGAAATTGCCTTATCAGGTATCATTCTGTTTTCGAACAAGTGCGAATGACCAAATCCAAAGCCTACAAACAAATCTTTATCCCCATCATTGTCATAATCCAGAAAAAAAGCGAATCCTGCCACTCCATATTTTACCGGATCTTCCACATATCTATCGAGATCCGGGATGGATATTTTTTCAAATTTAAAACCACCCCGATTGAGGTGAAGTTTGGCTCTGCCGGCAGCTCCT
This sequence comes from Saprospiraceae bacterium, assembly GCA_016706365.1. Classification (GTDB taxonomy): domain Bacteria; phylum Bacteroidota; class Bacteroidia; order Chitinophagales; family Saprospiraceae; genus SLDF01. The sequence continues at coordinate 324,231 of JADJJU010000003.1, read as the reverse complement.
TTTAATGGTTGAGTCAGAAAAATATCAGGTAGTCCATCCAAATCCACATCTGCCACAGCACTTGCATCACCTACTGATAGAATCCACTTGGCAGCATGGGCAATACGCGGATCCACCAGCTCAAGCAGATTACCCGGTTCTGCAATTAGTCCACTGTGCTCGGGAGAGATTACCTGCAAACTGAACATATCCTCCTGAGGAATGATCCCTGATTTCTTGTTGTATTGAAAAGCAAGAAGAACCGGAATAAAGAGTAAGGTTACAATGGCAATCTGAGGAGCTTTGATCCTGTAAAGCGCTGCCAGGGAAAATCCTTTTTCCTGTATTAATTGCTTTGTCAAAAAATAAAAATATCTCAGTGCAGCAACTGTCAGACCTGCAAAAAAGAAAGTGTATAAACTGAATTTCAAATGAAAAATCAGATCAAACAATGCGATAGAAACACCAACCAGAATTTGGTCCTTTCGCCCAGATGGACTGGTGGCGGGATCGGTAATCATATAAAAAGTAAAAAGGTAAAATGCAGGCGATGTCAAAGAACTGAGGAACAATGTCTCCCAGGGAATGATATGCTCCATCACATTTGCCCTGTACAAAGTCTGCAGAAAAAAAATGCTGAGAAAAGAAACAATCAACCAGGTTCGCTTGATTTTAAAAACAAATAAAAACAAGGCACCAGTAACAATAAAAAATGCCATGAGCCAGGCAGTTTCGGCACTACCATACCATTGATAAGCTGGTGCTAAAGTGACATACTCTTCCCCGATCAGAAGACAAATGCAAATCGCCAGCAAGGATGGGTTGAAAAAATGTCTTCCATTTAGCGTAATAATATACTTGGAAGCAATACATATAAATACTGGAAGCCATAGATTGTGAATGCCAAATGACCAGTTGAGAATCAAAGCCAATGAACAGCAGGAAATCATGGCGGACAGTGGAAATATTTTTTTTCCACGTAACACCCCACTGAGCAACATATCCAGCAATGCTCCTGTCAGTATCAATAAAAAAACATGAGAAGGTTGACGACTAAATCCCAATAGAGTAACTCCAAGAATAACATATAAGAACAACAATCCAAATGCCCTCCAACGAATATCATTGAGAGGGGGAGGGGAAAAAGTACCTGTCCATAAGTTTGGGTTAGTGTACAGCATATTACAAAATTAGTAAAAGTAAAACCAAACTCAATAAAATGAAGATAACGTTATTTCTTTGGGTAATACGATTAATATGTGCAAATTTTTCGTCATCGGAAGCAAACCAAATTGCCTTTTCGCCTTTGGTTTCATGTCCTACAAGCTCGTAAAAGCGTTTGGCATAATAAGTATCAGTCAATAATATTAAAATTATAATTGATATGTATGCAATTATAATACGATAATATATTGGCAAATCTTTTGACCCAGTAAAATAAATCAATAAACTTGTAATTATCAGAGATGCAATGATATTATAGGCCATTCCCAGAGGAGGGCTCCAATTTCGGGTGACGAACATCAATAACATCTGGAAAAGCATTCTGAAATAAAAAATGCCCAAAATGCTGTAAAGTATAATCGTACTAATCTCATCTTCGGAGACATAAATTAGGATCCACCATGGCAAAATGAAATAATGAAACATCGCGTAGCCGAGCCAGAAGGTTTTTGCCTTTGAGATTTTGCCTCCAATTACATTCTTTTGGTTCTGATGTGTGTAATAAGCATACATGATACCTATCATACTTATTATCAATACAAAAAGGATAAATATTTTCATTTTAGGGTAGAAAAATCAGATCAAAAACTTAATAAAGAACTCAATTGTGTTTGCACAAATTAGCAATAAATGAAGATCGTGGAGTACCTAATTAAATGAATTAGGCATATAAATTAAATAGGCATTGTATTTTAAGCATAAATCGTTGCCTGAAAATGTAAGCTTCTACTCCGGCGATTCAGCTAAAGCCATAAAAAAAACTACTTTTGCCATCCATTTGGATGTCATTTGACGTCCAGAGATCATTAAAATGAAATATCCATGATGGATTGGTTGATACACAAGATAAAATTATTGCATCCGGGATATCAAAAACTGATATTAGACTATCCTGTAAAGTTGCAGCCCAGATTTGGGGATGCCACTGGAGCGCATTCAATGCTGGACAATATAATTCGGGCCAATTCATCTCAATATGCTGAAATCCTGAATTGCGCATTGGAACATCGAGCCACTTTTGCAGGAATTAAGGAAGCAAAAGATGAAAGATCTGCTCAGCTGCCTGGTTGGAATAATAAATTTTTACCGGGTCTGGACATAATTATTCTATACACCATGTTGCAGGTCTATAAACCTGCTACTTATCTTGAGGTCGGTTCAGGGAATTCAACCAAAGTAGCTAAATTAGCTATTCGGAATGGGTCTTTGACTACAAAATTGATATCCATTGATCCGGCTCCCCGGGCTGAAATAGATCAGCTTGCGGATACTATTATCCGGGCACCTTTTGAATCAATAGATTTTCTGCCTTATATACAAGATTTACAGGCTAATGATATCTTGTTTATCGACAATTCACACAGAATTCTGCCGAATTCTGACAGTATGGTTTTTTTCCTGGAAGTATTACCAAGATTGAAGCCGGGAGTCATTGTCCAAATACATGACATATATCTTCCTTATGATTATCCTCAATTTATGTGTGATCGTTTTTATAGCGAGCAGTATGGCTTGGCGATGTACTTACTTGCTAATCCCCAGCGCTATAAAACTATCATGCCAAATTTCTTTGTCTACAAAACTCCTGAATTGCTTGAGATTCTTAATCCTATCTGGAATCTTCCAAATATGACAGGAGTCGAGCATCATGGTGGCTCATTTTGGATACAAATTCAATAAAAATGAATGCAGATCCATCCATAACAGAAAATATTATTGGGCAACAGCTGGACATTGTTATCCCGATGTACAATCCCCCGAAAGGCTGGAGTTCTGTTTTGATAGAAAGACTGCAACCTATCATCGAAAAAACAAATCATTTAGTCAAGGTGATTTTAGTTAATGATGGATCAAATAATGGAAATGTAATTCCTGAAATTGACCTCCTATCTAAACAAGGTTATGAAATCGTGGTGATTCAATATATTCAAAATCACGGCAAAGGATATGCGCTTAGACAAGGTGTTCAGCAGTCTTCCGGCCAATATCTCTTGCTGACGGACATAGATATACCATTTACAGAGGAAAGTATGTGGGCGATATTAAGTAGTCTCGAGCTCCATAAAGCAGACCTTGCTTTAGGCCAAAGAGATGATTCTTACTATGAAAATATTCCTAATTCCAGAAAAAGGATGTCCAAATGGTTGTCAGTTGTAAACTCCAAAATCTTTCGACTCCCGGTCAAAGACACTCAATGCGGTCTGAAAGGACTGAACAAAAAAGGCAAAGAAATTTTCTTACAAACAACCATTAACAGGTATCTTTTTGATTTGGAGATGGTATTTTTGGCCAGCAAGAAAAAGGATCTTAAGTTAATTCCTGTTCCGGTAATTCTCAGGCCGGGAATCCAATTATCCAGCATGCGTCTAAAAGTTATTTTGCCAGAACTCATGAATTTTTTCAAGATAGTATTAAAGCATTGGAATTGAAAAATAATGTACTGAACAAGTTTGCTGAGTTGTTTACACTGCTACTTGCAAGTGTTGTAAATATTTGGTTCTATGGGCCAATATACAAAGCTCCCGGTTTAGTCAGTTTCGTTACATCCGGAGATGGACTCAAAAACTATTTTACACTTGCATATTATGTACGCAACGATAAAGGGGCTTTGTTCACTGGTATGAATTATCCATTTGGTGAAATGGTCACGTATACGGATAATCAACCTTTACTGGCATGGATACTCAAATGGCTGGCTTCATTTACAGATGCCGGTAATCATGTGGTGGGAATTCAAAATATTTTGTTGATTATATCTCCTGTTATTGCAGCAATCTTTATGAGTCTGGTAATGAAAAGGTATCGTATTGATCCCTTGTTCAGAATTATCGGAGCTGTTTTGATTGCTTACTTGTCACCACAAATGTTTAGGATGGTTGGTCATTACGGATTGGCGTATTCATGGTTGATACCGATGAGTTGGTACATGGTACTCAGATTTCAGGAATCAATTAAGAGACAAATTCTGTGGAGTATTTCTATTTTTATATTTATCACTTTGATGAGTTTTGTGCATCCATATAATGGTGTTATTGCAGCATTATTTGCAGGGTCTTTTGGATTAGTAAAATGGCTGGCAGATAAAAAGTGGAAGCCTTTTTTAATGATGATTATCGCTGCCTTTTCAGGTATAATAATATTCTTGTTGATTGCCAAAATGTTGGATGGATTTGAGGGCAGACCTAAATTTCCATGGGGAGTTTATTTTTATAACGCTGACCTAGAAGGTTTTTTTGCACCAAGTTTTGGACCTTTGAAAGCCTTTTTTATAGAAGTTTTCAATACCTCCGGAGAGATACAGTTTGAGAAAAGAATGTACCTGGGAATTGCTGTCATTATAGTGCTGCTCTCAGCGTTATTCAGATTGATTAGCCAAATCCCAAAATGGATTAAAAGAAAACGTTTTCCAGGCACCTTTGTACCTGTCAAGTTAATTTGGTGGCAGTGTGCTGTTCTGTTTTTCATTGCGTCCAGCGGAGCACATAAGCTGGGACTGGATGCCTTATCTCAAATTTTCCCTCCCATTGCTCAATTCCGGGGCTTAGCAAGATTAGGCTGGCCAATCTACTTTCTGATTGCTTTGTATTCGGTGTATTGGTTTCAATTGTGGTACAGACTTCAAAGGATGAAGCATTTGAAAAGGACGGCAGGTTTTGGTTTGATGTTGATTCTTGTAATTTGGCTATTTGATATAGCACAATATAACAAGATGATTTACAAAGAAATATATACATCAAATGATCTTCTGGATCCCAGACGCAATCCATCGCAGGAATTTTTTGAAATTCACAATTTAAATAAAGAAGATTTTCAGGCGATCTGGTTATTTCCGATATTTCTAAATGGGAGTGAAAAACTTGACAAGGAAATGGGATTCTATTACATGAGGGATGCTATGCAGATTTCTTTCCACACCGGCATTCCAATCATTAATATCATGATGAGCAGAACTCCTATTCCGATGTCAACTTCATTTCTGGAGCTATACAACCCATACATTCAAAAGAGCCGATTAGAAAAATTCAATGATAAACCAATTTTGGTATTGGGTTCGGATTATGAATCATTGGAACCTGAAGAAAAGAAAATCCTTGACAGAGCTGAATTCATTGGAATATTCAATAATGTCAGGATATACAAACTTAATCCAGATGTGATCAATCGGGTTGAGTTTCCTCAAATTTGTGCAGATGCAACTAATGAAGTGGTAATACAAGATTCTCTGGAACATGAAGGACCAGTATTTTATGCAGATTTTGATGATTCAACAGCATCACAGACTTATATGGGTAAGGGAGCATTTCAATCCAGAGAAGAGGAGACGATATTTTTTGAACAGCGGAATATTAAAATTCCGGGAATGTCATTGCCGTATGATGCCCATATTTGGGTGTACGTAGATTCTGAACTTATGGGAATGCCTGAGATTATAGTAGATGCTTTTGATGAAAAAGGAAACTTCTTGCAAAGTGTTACTTTTTTAATTCCAAAAATCCCTCTGGTTGATGGCAGCTGGGTCAGAACTTCTGCGTACTGGACCATTCATGATGGAATGAGATCCCTGCAATTTAAGATAAAAGGCAAGGGTTTTACTATCGATGAATTAATGATACATCCATTAGGCCATCAGCAGTGCAGCAAATATTCGGATAAGAAATACAGGTTTAATAATATCCGAATTGATCAAGCTTCTGACTGATCATGCAATGCATCCCAATATTCTACAGCGCGGCGGGTATGGGGGATACAGATAGAACCACCCACGAGATTTGCAATCCCGAAAACTTCAAATAGTTCTTCGCTGGTGACACCCAAATCATAGCATTTACCGACATGGTATTTTATGCAATCATCACAGCGCAAAACCATAGATGCGACAAGGCCAAGGAGTTCCTTTGTTTTCACGGGTAATGCTCCCTCCTGATAAGCAGCTCCGTCCAGGCTCCAAAAACGCTTCAGGACTTTATTATCTTCCGACAAAATGCGATCATTCATTTTGGCCCGGTAATCGTTGAATTCATTGACAATAGACATAGTTTGAAATATTTTTCTGTGTTAACAAGATGGTGAAGGTATGGTTTATGGGAAAAAGTTATTGGGAATAGTTGGGGGAAAAATAAAATTATAATGGAATGATGAACTTTAGTCAAAAGTATTTTAGTAGCAGTGGTGGAGGATGAAGAAAGAAATGTTGAAGAATAATCAATGTTATGATATAAATATCATATTTTAGTTCAATGAAAACGAACCACATAATCCAGGAATTCAGCTTTTTGACCTATCCTCAAAAAGAGCGTCTTATTGCGTTTTTAATTGACCAATTAGAAATTGAACAAGGGCAGATGGTATCAATAATGAGAGAACTGGAGGCCGGCCAAATTTCTTTGCCTCAATGTGTTCATTGCCTTAGTGAAAAAACCCTGCGAAGAGCAAAAATTAAAGGTATTCAAAGATATTCTTGTAAATCATGCGGAAAATATTGGTTGGCTACACATGGTACCAGCCTTGCAGGATTGCAAAAGAAGTCATTGTGGCAAAATTATATACAAGCTTTCCTTAGGGGTCAATCCATTCGCAAAGCGGCGCAAGAGGTGGGTGTTTGTGTACAAACAAGTTTTAGATGGAGGCACAGGCTATTATCTTCCATAAGCTGTTACTTGCCTCAAAGCATCGGTGGAATAGTAGAAAGTGCTGACTTTCAATTGCCTTTCAGTCGAAAAGGTCAACGTAAAAATATTGCTTCTCATTTAAATTCAGAACGGTCAGAACCTGGAAAAACACCAGAGTCAGTTAGTATAATTTTAAGTGTTTGTCGTGGTAATCGGGAATCTGTGAGCAGCGTGATCAAAGCATCATCATTAAATAGCGACCATGTTAAAAAGGCAATAACAGGCAAAATACTCCACGGATCAGTTCATATCACCAAAGACACTATACCGTATGCACATTGCAACAATTTGGAAGTAATTGAGCATCTGTGTGCTAAATCCCAAGGGAAACTTAGAAAACGAGAGCCAATAAATTTAAACACTGCGCAGCAAAATCAACATACATTCCTCGACTTCTTAATCCCTTTCAAAGGAGTCGCAACCAAATACCTTCAGAATTACCTGAATTGGCATCATTATAAGGAATATACCAGTATGCGGATTGACAAAGCCAAACAAATAATGATAGCAAGTTTGGGTTGCACCGATGCAAAGGATTGGCTTGAAAATTTAATTATAAATGATACAATAATCATAACATAATTTTTATTGTAACACACACCCCCCCTCCAAACTTCTCCCCTCATTTCTTGTTTTTTACTTAATTTTCCTCCCTCAATCCATAACCCTATGAACAAGAATGATATTTCAGCACTCCGTCAAGAATATGCCTCCCATATTCTAACAGAAACTGAAATTAACCCTGATCCTTTCACTCAATTTAATATTTGGTTCAAGGAAGCTACAGAAGCAAAGGAACCCGAACCCAATGCGATGGCATTAGCTACAGCTGAGATATCAGGCAAACCTTCCAATAGGATGGTCCTTCTCAAAGGAATCGAAGAAGGCGGCTTTTGCTTTTTTACAAATTATCTTAGCAAAAAAGGAGAGCATCTCTCTGAAAATCCCTTCGCTGCACTGCTTTTCTGGTGGTATACACTTGAAAGACAAATTCGGATCGAAGGTAAAGTAGAACTTCTTGACCCATTGAAATCAGACAACTACTTCAAGTCACGTCCTATCGGAAGTCAGGTGGGTGCCATTGCTTCTCCTCAAAGCCAAATTATTGAAAATAGGGCCGACATGGAAGCTCGATTTGCAAGCGAATGGGAAAAATACCAGGAAACTTCAATAGTACAAAGACCTGATTATTGGGGAGGATATGTACTAATCCCTGATTTATTTGAATTCTGGCAAGGCAGACCAAATCGCCTCCATGATAGAATTCAATTTAAATTAAATGAACATGGGGAGTGGGAAATGAATAGACTAGCTTCCTAAGTTTTAATCCTTCTCTATTTCCATGAATTCTTTAAATAATCCGGTAAATCTACTCCTGATTTAAGGGCAGGGTCAGAGATAGGCGTTTTCATTTCAAATGAAGTAGGAATAACCCCCGCCCATATATCAAGATCATAATCCTCTTCATCATCTTTCGGCGCTCCGGTTCTTATTTTGGCGGATGCTTCGCTTATATCAAAGGATAGAACCATAGTTGCTTTCCATTCACCTGCATCCGGCTTGCGAATATCCGCCCATCTGCCGGGACATATTTTTTCAGTAAATCTTTCAAGTACATGGTACTGCTCTGTCACTTCTGAAACCAGTTCAGGTTGAGCAAACAAAATTACTGACCTATAATTCACTGAATGATGAAATGCTGAGCGTGCTAAAACCATTCCATCAACCAACATCACTCCTATACTTACCACCGGCTTTCTTGAAAGTAATTCACGCATGTAAAAACTGCCAACAGATCCATGTATATAGAGCTTCTCTCCTACCCTGACAAAGCCTGTAGGTATTTGAAAAGCAACTCCATCCCTCTCATATGCAAGTGTACAAAAATATGCCTCGTCCAGAATGCTATGAATCGTTTCTGATTCATAACTCCCTCTTTTGGGCAATCTTGTTATAGTAGTTCTTTTTGTTTTTTCTAGCTCAGACATAGTATTAGACCCTGTTATTTTTTTATGACAGGAATTGTCCTCAAAACTCCTTCACCCCGTACATACAAATAATATAATCCCGGAGACAACGATTCAATATGCATTTCTCTCAATTCACCGGCATTTGAAAATTTGAATTCAGACAATACAGTTTTGCCTTCAATGTTAATCAATTGAAGTGAAGAAATCGCAAAATTTTCACTTTGGATATATATCACATCCTGGCTTGGATTTGGCGAAACACTGATTTTATACGCTGTGTTTTCATCGTTTGAGGATGTGACAACTGAAACCGTTAAACAGTCAGAAGCAGAACAACCGAAAATATTCGTAACAGTTACACAGTATTCTCCCATAGAGTTTACTGTAATAGTCTGGCTGATTGATCCTGTTGACCATTCGTATAGTTCACTTCCTGTTCCCGCATCTACAATCACAGAATCTCCTGATACTAAATTAATATCATCACCCAGATCAACAACCGGAAGTGGATTTACAGTTACGATGATTATGTTGGATTCAGTTGAACAGCCTGAACCGAATGTTACCTCAACACTGTAATCTCCTGAGTCCGTAATAATTATCGACTGCGTTGACTCTCCAGTGCTCCATAAGTAGGATTCTGCAGGAATATTTACACTCAATAAAAACGAATCCCCTTCACATATTGAATATGTTGCTGGCGAGAATATAAGTTCAGGGACCGGCAACACCTCTACAAAAAAATCATCCGAGATCGCCTCACAACCAAATTCATTTGTTACAGTCAAAGTAAAATCACCTTGTTCAATTACAATTATTTGTTGAGTCGTATCCCCTGTGCTCCAGTTATATTGTGAAAAAACTTCAGTTGAAAGTAACAAAGTATCTCCTTTACAAATACTGCTACCTCCATTAGAAAATATGGAAGGCTGATCTGGAATCGGAAAAGCCTCTATAGATTGGGTAGCTGAAACAGCGGAGCAGCCACTTTGATTTGAAATAGTTAGAGAATAATCCCCCGGTTCATTTACAATAATAGTTTGAGTAGTATCCCCATTACTCCACAAATAGCTGTCAGCCTGCATGGTTGTCAATGTAATGCTCTCACCAGAACAGAATCCTTCCGGACCAACTATAACAGGAGTTGTAATTTGGCAAAGCTTGTTTACGTAGATATCTGTGACCCCTGCTGAAGTTAAATGTTCAGTGGATTCAGATGGATCAAAATCTACAAATCCAAAAAATGAACCCGCACTGTATATACTTCCATCCTTATCCACATAGATGGAGGTCCCCTCATCATGCTGAAGACCACCAAATTTAATTGCATACACGAAATCCCCTTTTTCATCCAGTTTGGAAATAAAAATATCCGCATTATTATTACCGACAACCGATAATTCAAAAATCTCCGGGCCCGGATCAAAATCTGCTGCCTGAAAATAGCTACCGGTTGTATAAATATTATATTCATCATCGACAAAAATCCCCTGAGCAACATCAGAGAAATCACCGCCCAATTGTTTTGCAAAAATAAAATCGCCATCGGCATTCAGCTTTGAAATAAAAATGTCTCCCTGAACAGCGGTCATATCAAATGTCACCATATCAGGATTGAAATCCGCAAGGCCAACAAATACTCCTGTTGTATATATATCACCTTTTGAATCCACTGCAATATCATTTGCCTGGTCATTTGCCGTACCACCCATTTGCTTTGTCCATATCACGTCTCCCTCCCTGCCTAGTTTAGTAATGAATATATCCCTGGTTCCAAATGAGCTTAAACTTTGATTACCAAAAACTCCGGTCCCTGAAAAATACCCGGTCGTGACAACCTGAGCCTCGCCAACAAACTTAATTGCATTACCGACGCTTCCGGTCACCGCGTCCTCTCCCTTTCCTCCTCCCAGTTTTATAGTCCATTGGAAATTAGCAGCAGTATCAAGGACACAAACAAAAACATCTATAAAATCTGCTAGCATATTAAATGAACCGGTTCCGGGATCAAAATCAGCTGAACCTCTGAAATTACCCGTCAAGCCCAACAATCCACTGTCATGAAAAGCGATATCATTAGCAACATCTTCATTTGTGCCACCCATTGATTTTGCCCACCTAAAATTGCCCAGGGAATCCAGCTTGGAAATAAAGATATCAGTATTTCCAACTGAAGTCAGGTTGAATGTCCCTGCACCCGGATCAAAGTCCGAGGTACCTGTAAATCGACCTGTTGTATAAACATTACCATCATGATCTACACAAATTCCAAGACCATTTCCAATCCCCAAATTTTTAGCCCACTTAAAATTGCCATTGGCATCCAGCTTAGAAACAAAAATGCCAAAAATCGGAGCGTTTAGATTAAAGATACCAGGACCAGGATCAAAATCCGATGTTCCCGAAAAAGTCCCTGTCGTATAAACATTTCCGAATGTATCGACTGCCATAGCTGAAGCTCCTTCTGCTCCTATACCACCCATTCTTTTGGCAAAAGTAAGCTGCGGAATTTGGGCAGATAAGCCCACAGTAGAAAGAATAAATATACTGATGCGAATGAAATAAAGAATTTGCATAATTCATGGTTTTTAAATATACCGGACAAAAATTGCTGATGAGCAATGCATTAAACCGGTAAACATTTCAAATAAATAAAAAATATAGATTGCTGATCATAACTTAATTACACCCTTGACACAAATTTGTGTCAATTAAAATTGATCAGTCACAAACCTCCATTCTTAAATGCGGAGCAGATTGAAATCCCAAGTAAACCCCAAAGTACAAAAAATGAAAATACGGTGAAAATCAGAACGTAAGAAAGTTGTTTAAAAATATCAAATAGTCTACTTCTGATGCGGAGAGCATATCAAAGGAGTTGATCCATCAGTTCATGAAAGACAGCTATAGCAAACAATAATTGCCAGAAAGTAGATATATTTACAATTCTCTATTTGATCAGCGAAATAACTTGTTGATAGATTTTTCCATCAATGTTTACAATAAAGAAATACAAGCCGGCCGGATGTTTTGCCATACTACTCCACTATTCTAATTACATCCGGAAGAACTGAAAACTTCTCCACAGGCACCAACATTACAACCGCGTACACATAAAGAGTTTTGGTTCTTTATTCACTCAAAAATGGATCTGTGAGTAGAGTAGAATCATTCAAGGTTTGTAAAAAAGCAACTAAAGCTTTTTTTTCATTTTCAGTCAATCCAAGCGGACGGATCAGTTCACTCTTATGCTTGTGAGGCTTTCCACCACTGTTATAATGATTGATTACGTCTGATAATGTTGATATTGAACCATCATGCATATACGGTGCTGTAAAACCCACATTCCTCAAACTCGGTGTTTTAAATAAAGCAAGATCTGATTCTTTTTGAGTAAGTCTGAATCTACCAAAATGGCTGTATGTTTCATATAAACCATTATTTTTAAATTCATAATTCGTAAAATTAAAGCCTCCGTGACAAACACTGCAATTTGTTTTTTCACTAAAAAATAGTTCTTTACCCAGTCTTTCTTCAGAAGTTAAATTTGCTTTCCCAATTGTATATTGATCGTATTTGCTATTTCCACTGATAATACTTCGTTCGAAAGTACTGATACTTCTGGTTATAACAAACGCATCTAATGCCCTTCCGTATGCTCTCATGGCCATTTCTTGATAGCCATTGTCCTTTTTCAGTCTATTTTCGATTTCTACTATGTTAAACCCGAATTCGTTGTGTTCTGAGATGGGTACAAGAACTTGCATTTCCAATGTGGGTACTCCTCCCTCTCTTGTATAATAAGGATGATAAGCTACGTTGGCTAGTGAGGGTACATTTGTTATCCCTGCTCTCCCAAAAACGCCCGGGCTTAAACTTATCCCATCAGCAAATGCTTTGTCTTGATTGTGACAACTGGCACAACTTATGGTGGAATCTATAGACAATCGCTTATCATAAAATAATTTTTTACCCAGAGACCAGCGTTCTGAACTGAAAGCGTTTTCCATCGGAAAAGTAATCTCAGGGAAATGACTGGGTATAGTTATGTTCTCTAATATTTGATTTGATGGGGTTAGTATTTCTTCCTTATCTGAACAAGAAATACATGTGAACACAAAAAAAATTAAATATACTGACCTGGCCCTCATCTGTTTATTGTTTCACTAATCCGCCCCGATAAGTTATTTTTCCTGATTGTATTAATTCCACGGAATAAAAACCCGAATAATCAAGTAATACGTCATTTTGCAAACTTGGATTTGTAATCTGATGAGCTATTCTACCTAGTCCATCTCTGATGATAATGCTGGATCTTATGATTTGGTCTTCCGTCAGTGCAATAGTAACCTTCCCACCAATTAGCGGGTTTGGATATATTTTTAATTTACCAATTTCTATTTCATGCGATGCCGATGTCCCTTCCGTCGCCTGGAAAACATTTTGATTATAATTGGTCATTAACGGAATGGCTTCTTTATTACTACCATGTAGAAAAACATTTTTGTTCATATTGATACCTTTCAGGCTTAGTTGATAATCTGCATCTATTGAGATTAATAAAGCTCCATTGAGATCTGAACCTTGCGTAACTATGGTCGTAGGATTGTAAAGTTCATCACCCAAACCATGAATCTGATAATCAAATTGCAAATTAGCACCTGATTTCCCTTCTATCGCGACAAATCTGTAACCTGCAGCCCAACCCCAGTGCATTTCAGGTGATTTGGGAGCAAGCGGGTGACTGGATGGCCATAGTGTAGGGTCAGCATGATTATTAAATGAATCTACTCCCACTGAAAATGTAATGGAATCAAGAACACCAATATTAAATTCGCCTAACAATTCATCGACAGTATTTCCATTTGAAACTAAGATGTATTTATCGCCAACATTAGTTGTCGTGCCTCCATCATGGTGAAGCTTAATAGATGATATATAATAATCAAGTCTTGAAATAGAAAATTTTGTCCCCAGGTCATTTGTTCCTTCATCACCAATGGCAAAGGGATCGTTTCCTATATACTGATTGATCTGTAAATGGACTTCTTTTTGACCATAAGAACATGTAAAAGCCAACATTAAAAATGTTGTTAGTAATGGATTTGAAAATGATACTATCATGAGTGTTTGACTTAGTATACTACAAAAATATTCTATTTAATCCCGTATGGTATATAATTGAACAGATATAAAACCTCCATAATTTTACCTGTGAGGGTTATTGTAGATGATAGACTGCCCATGCGCTAAAGTAAGATTTAATTTTGACATGTAACTTTCAGTTTGAATCAATTTTGTCTATCTATTAAAGTCAAAATGACCTTTAAATGCCGAATCAAGATTTTTGCCTGGTATCAACATTACCTTACATATAACTAATGTCATTTTTCGCAACCAACTTCCAGAAATCTATGTGTTGCACGGATATAATAATATTTCATTTTGGCCATTTCCAGGATAATAGTCTACACTGCTACTGCAAGCTACAAAACAGCATTTGCCCAAAAATGGAAAATTGGAATAATTAATGGGAAAACATGATTGTACCAGCTCTTAACCATTTTTCTCTCAAGAATCAAATGAAACTAACATTCGTTATGACTTGTCCTGTCCATTTACAATATTGTGTGTGTAACTCTTATTAATCTTTATCTTTAGTACTCACACCAGTGACCAGGTTAATAATGTTGTCATATAAAGGCGCATTAATGTGAAGAATTAGGTTAGCAAAAAGCTGAAAGTTTGTTCCGGGAAACTCTTTGTTTAATGTTGATTCTATTTCCTTAAATAACAGGCTTTTAGTTACAAATTGAATATTATATACCGGCGAGTGTATTTTTAGATTTTGGGAATCTAAGTGATAAGAATCTAGTGCATCAATGACAACTACCTGTAAAAGCAAACTTATTATTCAGGATACTGAGGACAATGTCATCAATTTGATCTTTTGAAAACACGATAAGATTAAATACTATCATTTGAATATGGCTATACCATGTTTAAAAAATGAAGAAGTTCAGGCAGATTTTGACCCTGCCTGAGCATGTTTTTAAGAAGGACTATTTATAATTAAAGTGTCATCATAAAAGAATACTTCACCCGTGGTAATATCATGCGTGCCCCCGATAATGCCAATGGTTCCAGCTTGAATCATTTCCTTCAAAATAGGGCTGCGTTCCATTATTGAGTGAACCGTTCTTTTCACATTGATAGCGGCTACTTTTTCTACGAAGTCAGCATTGCCTGAGTCACGGTTTTCCGTTACTGTTTTTTCATCATACACTGCCGGCTGAATTTTACTTAGCAATGCGGTGAGATTTCCCATTTCCACATGATCGCAGGCGCCCTTCACAGCACCACATTTTGTATGGCCTAGCACCACTATAATTTTTGAACCTGCTACTTTGCAACCAAACTCCATGCTGCCTAAAATATCCTCATTTATGATATTACCAGCAATTCGTATACTGAAAACATCACCCAGACCCTGTTCGAAAATCAACTCAGCTGAAGTGCGGGAATCAATGCAGCTTAATATAACGGCAAAGGGATGTTGCCCATCTGATGTTTCATTAGCCTGCTGTAACAGGTTACGGTTTGCTTTAAGGTTATTTATAAACCTTTTATTCCCTTCTTTTAAAATGTCCAGGGCCATTGAAGGTGTGATGGCAGCCTGCATTTCTTTAGTTAATGTTCTCATTTTTTGGTTTTATTTTGTGAAATTGATTATAAATAAGCCGGTTCAATAAAATTTATTTTCTCAACACTTATGTTCTTATTTTTAGCATTAACCTCGTAATCCTTTATTAATTCAAGTACATCATGCGCCACTGATTTCGACTTGGAAAAAGCAATGATCACTTTTGAATTGACAGGAATATCTTCCAAAGCTTGAATGACACTTGCCTTATTAAAAAATGAAACCTCCTCTGCTAATTCGATATGATGAACCTGTATACCATCTTCTGTCGTTACCGTATCTTTCATATGGTGTGAATTCCTGTAACTATGACGCAGGGTGTAAAAGATGCCGAAGAGTACACCGATGGTAATTCCTTGTAATAAATCAGTTGCTAATATACCCACAACTGTTGCCACAAATGGTACAAACTGTTCCCAACCTAGTTTATACATCTGATTGAAGAGAGCAGGTTTGGCTAACTTATATCCAACAATAATCAATATGGCAGCTAAGCTAGCGAGCGGTATCATATTGAGCAATCCGGCAATTGTTATTGCACTTATCAACAGGAAAACACCATGTAGTATGCTTGACATTTTTGTTTTACCACCAAAAGTAATATTGGCTGTACTCCTTACGATAACTTGTGTTATTGGCAGACCGCCAATTAAGCCTGAAAGAACATTGCCCAGTCCCTGCGCTTTCAATTCCTTGTTGGTAGGTGTTACCCTTTTATATGGATCAAGCTTGTCTGTTGCCTCAACACATAAAAGCGTTTCCAGGCTTGCCACAATAGCTAACACAACTGCCACTTCCCAAACCTTAAAATTGGTAATTGCTGTAAAGTCAGGAAAAGTAAAAAAGGTCAAAAATTCAGTTAAACTATTAGCAACCGGAAGTCGTACTACCTGATCTGCTGCTAAACTGAAATCAAGAATTCCCGACTGGTATAGGCTATTCATAACAATACCTAAAACCACTACAACAATAGGGCCCTGAATAATCTGAAATATTCTATGCTTTTTGATTAATACCTTATCCCAAAAAATTAATATCGCTATGGCTATTGCTGAAATTAAAACAGCACCCGGTGTGATAGCATTAAAGGCATTGGAGATAGAAGATAATGTTGTATTTCCATCAGGTTGAATGTATGACAACTCTCCTTCGGGATCCTTATCATACCCAAGTGCATGAGGAATTTGTTTCAAAATAATCAGCAACCCGATACCCGTAAGCATTCCCTTAATTACAGATGAGGGAAAGAAGTAAGCAATAAACCCAGCTTTGGCAAAGCCCATAATAAGTTGGAAAATTCCGGCCAGTACCACTGCCAATAAAAAGGCAGGCCAGGAACCTAAAGCAGCGATAGAGGCTAAAACGATGACGGCTAATCCTGCTGCAGGGCCGCTAACTCCCAGAGGCGAGCCGCTGGCTATACCCACAACAATACCTCCTACGATGCCTGCAATAATGCCCGAAAATAAAGGCGCCCCGGATGCCAGGGCAATGCCGAGGCATAATGGAACTGCTACAAAAAAAACGACAATACCCGCAGGTAGGTCGTTCTTTAGTTCATTAAACATGTTTGGTCCTTTCATGTATAATCGTTTTTAATTAATATGAAACAAAGATAGTATCTATATTTTATATAATAGTATTACTATGTCAATATATTGTAAAACTTTTATTTACCTTTGTAAAGACTAACGTCAACAGGATTGTTTGTTAGAACTTACACCAAAAAAGAAGTACATGGAAATTCAGTTGCAAATAAAAATGAACGAGAAGTTATTTCTCAGAAATCCGGATCAGACAGAATTGGGCAAGAAAATTATATTACACAGCATTCAGTTGATTCATAAAAACGGATTTGAATCATTTACTTTTAAAAAACTGGCGGAAGATATTGGCTCCACGGAAGCAGGAGTATACCGATACTTTGAAAACAAACACCGTTTACTGATTTATATTACTGCCTGGTACTGGAGCTGGCTTGAATATCTGGTTGTTTTTAATACTTCCAACATTAATGATCCCATAGAAAAACTTAAAAGAGCTATTCAATTATTAGCCACTACGGTCGAGGATGATATCAGAACGAGTTATGTCAACCAAAGTATTCTGCACCAGATAATAATTGCAGAAGGCACCAAAGCTTATTTAACCAAACATGTGTCAGAAGACAATAAAGATCAGCTATTTAAGCCTTACAAAGACCTGTGTGCAAAAATTGGAGATATCATACTAGAGTGTAATCCTAAGTATAAGTATCCGAAATCTTTATCAAGTACTATCATTGAGATGGCACATTTCCAAAATTTCTTTATGAATAATCTTCCCTCCTTAACTGATTTTGGCAATATCAAAGACGAGTCAGCGATTGTTTCTTTCCTGGAGGAATTGGTGTTTAGCGCCATAAAGAAAGAGTGAGGATTTTCTTCGACTCTTTATTACATCCCTTATGATAGCTGGAAAGGATGTAATTCTGCAATTAACTTTGTAAACGATATCTCAGACTTTTGAAAAAATTTAAAGTGCTGATAATCTATATTGGGTGAATTATGAGTTAAAAATATGTAAAAATTTTACTCACCTCTTAACTCACACAACAATTTAATTACATTGGTATAAATTGATATGCCCTAAAACACAAAAACGCATATTCAAATACAATCCTAATCAAACACACTCACACTCACACACCTACTCAAACACGAAAGCCCCAGGAAAAAATGAGAATCATTTTTAACTGGGGCTTTCGACTAGTCGGGATACCAGCCCGCAATAACATCTGTATATCTGATTGATTGTAAGCAACTTATAAGGCTTCATTTTTTAGCGTTCACCTTATCGTTCACCTAGAGTGATCACTTGCATAGACAGGGAAAAATTTGAGGCCAAAGGAAAGCATATTATTTTCAGAATAATAAGGTTATTTATAACTTTAAAATTCAGTCTACGGTAAAACAATCAAAGGCGTCTGAGCGTCATACACCAACTCATTAATCAAGAATTTTCTGAAAAGCTGATCTGTTAATAATCGTGAGCCTTTTTTTTGGACAATGAGTATTTCATCTATCTTGTTATTGATGACTTTTTTAATGTCTTCAAAAGGATTACTTCCTTCATAAATCTCAAAGCTCGTGTTAAACCTGTCTTTAAATAAAGCTGTTAATCTTTCTAATTCCTTTTCTATAGTTTTCGTTATTTCATTGGGAGCTGCCAAATAGAAAAAGGTAATACTTGTGTTCTCCTGTCAATAAAATTCAAAAACTTACTCAATTCCAATAAATTTACAGGATGTTGTTCTGTAACAGCTACAAAGATTTTTTCATGGGAATATACAGCAATTTCCTTTGGCATAGCCACAACAATGTTCTTCGTATTATTAATTACTTTAATTGCCGTGCTGCCTAGAAACACTTTTTTGAGCAGCCCTGTACCGCTGATTCCGGTAAATATTAAATTGTTGAATGGCTCTGCCAATAAGCTGTTTAGAGTGAATCGCAACTGTCTTTCAGAAACTGAATAAGAAACCTTGACCGAGGATGGAATTATATCATTAGCCAGAGCTTTTAATTTTAGCAATCCCTCAACATTTGTTTGTCGGGTAATCTGTTCTCTTGCTTCAATATCGGTAAGAGCAGGTGCCAGGATTGTAGTCCGATGAACCAAAAACAGTTCTGCATTGGCTTGAATGGACCAATCGTAAGCGTACCTGATCAGGTTATCTGAATACTCAGAAAAGTCAATAAGTACAATAAAGCGGTTTTTCATGCTTCAATTTTTATGCATAGTCAGGAAATATTCAATTTCTGAAAATCAATTAATTCAATCTTTTGCAAGTTAAAAAATATAATACCCTAAATTCTCCTCGTGAGTCATTCATTTATTCTAAGACCATCCTTCTTTTTATATGAAAATTAAAGCACTAAATACAACAATATCAATATCAATTAGAAACAATCTTCAATCCCACGATGGAAGCAACTAATGTAGATATAAAGAATAATCTCAGGAAAGTTACGGGTTCTTTAAATAAAACAATCCCAATCAGAACCGTTCCAATCGCTCCAATACCGGTCCAGACTGCATAGGCTGTCCCTATTGGCAATGTTTGAATTGCTTTTACTAAAAGCACCATACTGATGCCAAGTGCCAATACAAAACCTGCATACCAGGAATACATTTCGTTTCCTGTTGTCACTTTGCTTTTCCTAAACAAAAAAGGCAAAAATAACTTCAAATAATCCGGCCAAAATCAATATTATCCAGTTCATAGTTGCAAAAAGTTTGTGAAATGAAGACATGCCAAAATGATTCTCCCAGGAAAATTTATCTGATTTCCTTCAGAAAATAATTTGATAAATATACACCACAATAAATCCCCGTACCGGGTGTTCGGGTTTGCTTATCGCTGGCTAGCTTTGGTATCTATGGATTGTAATTGCGGTAAATTCACATTATATTTTACTGCAATCAAGCGAAATACAATTACGGTCAGAGCCGCTATCAACTCAATAAGTCCTTCTGGAAGATTTACGTATCTGCAGATAAAATAAATAGCACCTCCTCCGACACAAGCCAGAGCGTAAATATCTTCTCTGAAAAGTAAAGGCACCTGATTTAATAATACATCTCTGATCACACCTCCAACAGTTCCTGTAATAGTTCCCATAATAATACAAACCCAAAAAGGAAGCCCTTCATCTATACTTATGGAAATCCCAACGACAGTAAATAGACCAAGCCCTAATGTGTCAAATAAAAACAATGTACTGCCCCACCTTAGTAAGCTTTGTTTAAAAAGTAATATTGTAACCAACGCAACCGCTGTGGTAAGAAAATATTTTCCATCTAAGATCCAAAATGGAGTTACACCCAGCAATAAATCCCTCAAAGTTCCTCCACCGACCGCAGTCACAAGACCCAGGATATAAGCTCCATACCAGTCAATCTGCTTCCCCGCAGCCTGCCTCATACCGCTGACAGCGAATGCGAATGTTCCCAATAGTTCCAGGAGTATTGTGAAGTTAATTTGCACCTCGGTTTACATTTAAATATTATCAGTCCTGGATGATTTATCCAATTTTCACAGAAGTCATAGTTAGTGAACCTGCCACTGGTTTGTCATTGAACAGACTTACCTGTTCACCTTCTTCTTTCAATGCCAAAGAATAAAGCAATGGCAAGTAATGTTCCGGAGTTGGGATAGCAAGGTCAAAAGCTATTCCTTGTGAACGGAAATTGATGAGCTGTTTATGGTCTCCATCCAGAATAAACTTTTTCATTTTTTCACTGGCTTCAATTGCCCAATCAAATCCATATCCAGGGGCGTTAAGTTTATCCCAGGCAACCATGCGCAAGTTATGCACCATGTTGCCACTTCCTATCACAAGCACACCTTTTTCCCGAAGCGATTTTATTTGTTGTGCCAGCTCATAATGATATTGAGGTGATTGACTATAATCCAGACTTAGCTGAATCACCGGAACATCGGCATTCGGATACAAGTGTTTAATCACACTCCATGCACCGTGATCAAGCCCCCATTTATCGTCAAGACTCACATCAGTATTCTTAATGAGTTTTTTAGTAGCTTTTGCCAGTTCAGGGCTTCCCGGTGCCGGATATTGTACATCAAATAATTCTTTTGGAAATCCACCAAAGTCGTGGATAGTGCTCGGATTTTCCATTGCCGTCACAAATGTTCCTTTAGTTTCCCAGTGAGCAGACACACATAGAATTGCATTGGGCTTAGGAATACTTTTGGCAATGTTTCTGAATCCCGATACAAATTCATTTTCTTCGATGGCATTCATCGGACTACCGTGACCTAAGAACAACACCGGCATTCGTGGTGTCTTGCTTAGGGTTCTGCCAATTTATTTAATTCATATAGTTTCATAGCTGCAACAGATATTGGCAGTAATGCCAGCGTTTTTAAAAATGTTATTCTGTCCATTGTGATAAAAATTATTGTAAATTCACTTCCCGGGCGCTTCTCATTTATTCCATAAAAAGAAATCCCGCCTTATTCCATTGACTTTGTTAAACTCCATATTGCACCATTCTTTGTAGTGAATTTTTGCAAGTTTCCTTTTGCAGAAAGTTCATCCAAAACTTGTTCACTTTCCTCTCTGGAAATTCCTGATAATTCAGAGAATTCTTTTGCGGTAAGTGTACTGAATTTTGCAAATAATGCTTCCAAACTTTTGTCGTATTCTTTTTTTACGGCAGTCGGATCTATTTTATTAACAGCATTCTCAAATGCCGAATAAGGTTTGGAACCGTATACAAATTCCTTTTCTCCGGTTGAGTCAACAAAAACATAGAAGGAAAACCTTTCTACTCCCATTTCTTTGGCCAGCTTCAAATCATCATTAAACAGCTCTTTGCTTTGCCTTCGAAATCGATTTTAAACTGCTCAACATTCAATCCTGCATTCATGGCGGCGGTTTCTAAATGCTCCAATTTTGTAATATTTTTCTTTTGTAAAAAAACCATTTCTCTGATTTCACGAAGAAAAACTATGGCTATATCATTGTCCTGCATTTGAGCTGCTTTAAATGCAATGGAAGGAGGGTATGAGGAATTCAAAGGATCATCCAGCCATACATCTCCATCAATAGGCATATCGTAATACAAGCTTACTTCGTCCCAATGATGAGCGACATCAGAAGGCTTTCCGATTCCTCCACTATTGTATGTCCAGTCTGGAAGTAACCCACCCATCCGGTAATCAATTTCAAGAATATCACCGTATTCCAGTTTGAGTTTTCGCAGTTGCGGCTCGATGGCCCAACAGGATGAACAGATAGGTCCGTGAAATAGATAACTTTTACAGGTTTCTGATCTGAATAGACAATTCCACTTTTGATGCTATCTTTAGCAGCTGGTATTTCACAAATACCGGTTTCAATATCGCATAAAAGCGGATTAGTTTGATCTTGCATTTTCTAATTGGTTTGTGCCCTCATCCTGCCGCATAGCAGGATCAAAGCTGATATAAATGTTAAATTTTTAATCTTAATTGTAAGCAAAAAAAATACCCGCAGTTCTACTTTCCTTCGACACCACGGGTATCAATGGATTTTATGAGTTTCCATAAATATTCGATTCCCCACCATCAATTGCAATGGTTTGACCGCTAACATAGCCATTTTCTTCACTCAAAAGAAATGCTACTACTTTGGCTACTTCGTGCGGCTGTCCTAAGCGTTTCGTTGGGTTACGCTGAGCATATTCTGTTTCTGCTGTTTTGGGATCATCAGGATTTACCTGCTTAAAAGCTGCGGCAACCATGGGTGTAAGTATGGCTCCCGGCGCAATTGCGTTTGTAAGAATACCATCCTTACCGTACTCCAGAGCGGCGTTTTTTGTCATTCCTGATACCGCATGCTTACTAGCCACATAGGGCATTTGATTCAATACCCCACGAATACCGCCAACAGATGCTACGTTTACTATACGTCCAAATTGTTGTTTTTGCATGACAGGAATTACATAACGCAATCCATAATACACACCCATCAGGTTGATGTCAATTACCTTTTTGAAAATATCTACATCATACTCAGTAATGCTGGCCTGTTTTCCTTCAATTCCGGCATTGTTATAGAGTCCGTCAATTCTACCAAATGCTTTTACCGCTTCATCAACATAATTTTTAACGGCATCTTCATTTGAAACATCAGCCACAACTGTGATGATTTTGACATCAGGAAATTTTTTTAGTGATTTCTGATTTCGCATCCGCTAAACTTTTTTCGTTGTAGTCAACCAATACAAGGTTTGCCCCTTTTGAAGCCAATTCTTTTGCTGTTGCTAATCCAAGTCCCATCCCGGCACCTGTGATTATGATTACTTTATTTTTCATTGTCTTTTATTTTAAGATTGTTTTACAAATTGAATCTCTGCTGAAATTCTCACATCTTCGCTTACTAAAACTCCACCTGTTTCCAAAGCTGCGTTCCAGTTTAGGCCCCAATCCTTTCGATTGATTTTACCACTGATGGAAAAACCTGCTTTTTCATTTCCCCAGGGATCTTTGTTCGTTCCACCAAACTCTGCAGCAAGAGTAAGCTCTTTACTGATTCCTTTGATGCTGAGTATACCTTTCAATTCGTAATCATCATCATCTTTTGTTTGAATGAAGTGCTTTTGAAACTTAACTCTTTGTGATTTTCCACATCAAAGAAGTCTGCAGATTTCAGATGATTATCTCTGTCTGCTGTTGGTGTTGATGGATGAAGCGTCAATTAATACACTGATTCTGGATTTAAAAATATCATCCCCTTCAATATCAACCGAGAAGTTTTTGAACTCACCTTTTACATTGGTAATCATCATATGTCTTACTTTGAAAGTAAGTTCACTGTGAGTTGGGTCTAAAACCCATTTTGTTGTTGTTTTTGCTACTGTTTCCATTTTTTTATGTTTTTAAATGATTAATTAAATTTGACACTACAAAGGTGCAATCATTTAAAGGGCAACGGGTAACAGTATTTGGAAGAAGAGTTGTAAAATCAGGAAAGGAGCTTTTTCATTTCTTCACGAAACTCAGAAGGCGTTAGCCCTGTTCGTTTTTTAAACACATTAGTAAAGTAGGCTTTTTCATTGAATCCCAGGTCAAAACCAATTTCAGAAATGTTCTTATTTGAATGCGTTAATTGATTTTTAGCTTCTATCAATTTTCTTGGTTTCAATTATTTCACTTACAGTTTGCTGAAGGATATTTTTGCAAATCAGATTTAGATTCCTCGCCGACATAAATAATTTTTCAGCATAAAATCCACACCATGGTCGCTGGTAATTTTCTTCCAGTATTTTAAGAAAGTTTTGCAGCGTTGTATTTTGTGATAATTCTAATAGAAGCACTTATTTTAGTGGCTTCTTCTGTGCCTACTTTAAATATTTTGAAAAGTTGATCCATTGGTTCAAAGTTAAGGTTCTAAGGTAACTATTGATTAAGCTGTATGTGAGATTTTGAATGAAAAAAAGATAGGGAATGGTATGTATAGAAATAAATGTATCTTTTAAAGCTATCAGTTGACACACATTGAATGAGGCACAATTTGCACCTCATTCAATATTGTAAAATAGAAAGTTAACCAACAATTATTATACTGTGTAATGTCCTGCTGCCTCAGGCTGATAAATAATTTCATCAATTCTAATTCTTGTAATTCCGGCAGGAACAATCCACTCAATTTCATCAGCAACTTTATATCCAATCAAAGCTGTTGCTATTGGTGAAAAGATGGATATTTTATTCTCCTTAAAATTTGCCTGATCCGGGTACACTATTTGAAATTGCACTTGTTTGTTATTATTCAGGAAGCTCAGCTTGACTATTGAGGTCATAGTAACAACATTTGAATGTATCTCTTCAGGATCTACAATTGTGGCAGAATGCAACTCTGTCAAAAGTTTTTGAGCTTCTCTATCATTCATTGATTGAAAGCTTCTGGCATCAGTAATACTCTTTCTTATCCGCGCATAATCCAGGCGGTTAATAATTAACTTGTTCATAATAAACACTATTAAATTTTTAAAAATAGAATGGGGAATAAAAAACACCAGCGAAAAACCAGTGGCGTAAGTATGCTATCCAACTCTGAAAAGTTGAATGCGGGAAGCAACTTTTCAGATTAGGACAGCATGGCGCTGAAAATTAGAATAGGAAAGTTGAAGGTCATTATTATCTGTATAATTTAATTGCTGGCGAAAGTTTCTCTACTAAAAGTCCCTACTATATTGAGTGGATGAAATTTTCCAAGATAAACTTTGTTGTGCATTAAAAGGTAAGAACAAAACTTCTGCGCTAAGGTTCTGCTATTAAAATATCACCACTCCAGGATTTACACAACAACAAATTCAATGTTGATACTCATATCTGCATATGTAAATGCAAATTGCATATCCATATTCAACCTTTATGGTGTAATATTGTTAACTTTGCATGAGTGATCATAATAACTCAGAATTAAAGGATTTAATCCATCCAAATATGAAACCGGCAAGTAAACATTCTGCTCAGTATTTGTCTCACAGCAAGCTACATCAACTTTTCCTCCGGACTATAAGTATACACACGGAGGAAAGACTTCCACATAAATTGGGATTAGAGAAACTCTTTTCATAGAGTAAGAATACAGGAAAAAAACCAAAGTATTTTTTTTCGGGTTTCTCCATATGTTCCATTTAACAATTTAGAATATTAAGTTTGGTGAAAGACGTTTTGAGTTGGTTACCAGCTCCAAAGCTATTTTCCGCATTAAACACAACATTCAATTAATTATTCCACCCGACGAAAGCTGATCACTTACGACATTTTGCTTGTGAGTTTTAATAATAAGTAATGAGAAAAATATTTTTGGCTATCTCTACTCTCAGTCTTATAATAACTCTGGGAGCAGCCATTTTTTTAAATACATATTGGGTTTTTGTATTCATAGCCGTGTTTCTGATATCCTGTGTAGGTTACTATGATATGATTCAGACAAAACATTCTATCACGAGAATTTATCCAATAGTTGGAAGGTTGAGGTATGTCATGGAAGAACTGAGGCCAAAAATTTACCAATACTTCATTGAGTCAGATACAGATGGGCGGCCGATAAATCGAATTGACCGCTCGACCATATATCAGCGTGCTAAAAAACAAAACGACACAATGCCATTTGGTACTCAACTGGATGTATATTCTGAAGGCTATGAATGGGTGTGTCATTCAATGTCTCCTAAGGACTTTAATTTATTGGAAAAAGATCCCCGTATTTTAATTGGAAACAAAGATTGCCGTCAACCATATAGCTGTAGTATATACAATATTTCTGCTATGAGCTATGGTTCACTGAGTTCGAATGCAGTGGAAGCCATGAACGCCGGAGCAAAAATTGGTGGATTTGCACATAATACAGGTGAGGGTGGTTTGAGCAAATATCATTTAAAACATGGGGGTGATTTAATTTGGCAAATCGGCACGGGTTACTTTGGTTGCAGAACAAATAACGGTGATTTCCATCCGGAATTATTTCGGGAAAAAGCATTATTGCCTCAGGTAAAAATGGTTGAAATTAAAATTTCACAAGGTGCAAAACCGGGACATGGGGGGATTCTACCTGCATCCAAAAACACAGAGGAAATAGCAGCAATAAGGAATATAGAGCCTCATGTGCTGGTGGCATCACCACCTTTTCACAAAGCATTTAGTACACCGAAAGAGTTAATGTTATTTATTCATAAACTACGAATGCTTTCTGATGGTAAACCTGTAGGATTTAAGTTATGTATAGGCCATAAAAGTGAGTTTATTGGAATATGTAAAGCCATGATTGATTTGGATATATACCCTGATTTTATTACTGTTGATGGGGCGGAAGGAGGTACTGGCGCTGCTCCTCAGGAATTTTCAAATTATGTTGGTGCACCATTATTAGATGGTCTTGATTTCGTTCAAAATATTCTCAATGGACTTAACATCCGCCAACATATTAAAATTATTGCTTCAGGTAAAATATTAACGGGTTTCCATATAATTCGTGCGATAGCTCTAGGAGCAGATGCTTGTTATTCAGCCAGAGCTATGATGATGGCGGTAGGATGTATTCAAGCTCTAATGTGCAACACTAACAAATGTCCTGTGGGAGTTGCGACTCAAGATCCAAAACTTTCTGTAGGGCTCGTGGTTGAGGACAAGAAACAGAGGGTTGCAAATTTTCACAGGGCTACTGTTCACAGTTTTGTTGAGTTACTTGGAGCTTCAGGTCTGGACAAAATGGAGAATATAACACCTTCTCATATTTACAGAAGAATTTCGTTTCAGTCTATGCTGACATATGAAGAAATATTTCCTTCCTATGAAACCGGATCATTTTTATCAGAAATTCCAGAGCGATATAAGTTAGATTTCAAATATGCTAACCCAAATGCCTGGGGTCGAAGTAACATTGGGAGCTGGAGTAATTAGAACTCTATATCAAAAAATTGTGTATCTTTTTACAACTTTGACTATCGGGATCAAGCCCATTCTTAGTCATTGAATCTGATTATATTATGAATTTCATTAATAAATTTTCTGATTATTTTTCTTCTCTTTCTATTGAGATGTGTGCGTTGCATGTAAACATCTTTAATGGTAGAAATTCATACCTGATTCTTAAAAGAAAAATCATATTCCTGCACTTATAAGCACTTGCGGGAGTGCTTATGGGTTTGTCGGCTTCATTCATTTTTCGTTCTTACTACTGCCCGCGTAATAAGCCTTTAATTCAAGCCATTCAGCTTATACCATTTATTATTATTAAAATATTTAATCACAGACAATAGCTCCTAATTTGGCTATTGCTGCTACATTAATACATATATTATCATGTCAAAAGTTAAAAGTCTTAAGAAACCTGTTAAGGATTTAAAGGAATTGAAACAGCAAAAAATTCAAAAAAAGCTGGAAGAAAAAAATGCAGAAGCGTAAAGGTAAAAGGTAGCAATTATTGCAGAATTTGTAAACACCTTTTGTGTTTTTAAAAAGTAAAGCCGAAGATCAATCTTCGGCTTTTTATTTTTATATTGGCTTCAGGCTCAACAATAATTGTGGTCAGCTTTATTTTCCACTGATGCCACTTATAGCGAAAGGGAATGTGTATAAAGGTCTAACAGTAAGCGGAAATGTATATGCAAGATATTTTCACTTTGCGGCTATCAATTTTATACTTTTAAAAGTTTCACATTTATTGCTACTACAATAGTGCTTAAACTCATCAGTACTGCTCCTACAGCAGGACTTAGCATAATATCCCATTTGTATAATACACCCGCTGCCAATGGAATTGCAAGTATGTTGTATCCTGCTGCCCACCAAAGGTTTTGTATCATTTTGTTGTAGGTGGCTTTTCCAAATAGAATCAGGGTGGCAATATCTTTAGGGTCAGAGTTAACTAAAATAATGTCTGCTGTCTCTGCCGCTACATAGTTCCTGAACCAATTGCGATTCCTACATTCGCTTGTGCAAGGGCAGGTGCATCATTTACGCCATCACCTGTCATGGCAACATATTCACCTTTTGACTGTAAATCTTTTACTTTTTCTAATTTATCATGCGGCAATACATTGGCCAAATAGCCGTCCATTTTCAATTCATCACTAACTGTCTTCGCCGCTTTTTCGTTGTCACCTGTGAGCAATAAGTTTTTAATTCCAGCTTCTTTGAGAATTTGGATTGCTTCAAAAGAACTTTCTCTTATCTGGTCGGAAAAAGTAAAATAACCTCCTACAGTATTATCTATTAAAATATATACCACTGTTCCTGTAAAATCATCATTCTGTTCAGGTATGCTGAGGTTTTGTGCTTTGAGGTAATGAGGTCCGACTACTTTTATTTCTTTTCCTTCCACAATGCCTTCAAGCCCTTTACCCGGCATGTAGTTAAAATTCTCAGATTTAGGAACTGGAATGTTCAACTCTATGACCTTTCGCATCAAACCAGTTGCAATATAATGTTCTGAATGTTGTTCGATGCCCGATGCAAGGCGTAGCAATTCTTTTTCATTAAATAGTTTGTTCAGCGCTACTACTTCCTGTAATTCATGTGAACCTTTCGTAAGTGTTCCGGTTTTGTCAAAAATAATTATAGTAATCAGTCGTGCATTTTCAAACGCTATTCAGTTACGTATTAGTAAACCTTTTTTTGCAGAAATTGATGTAGAAATAGCTACCACCAAAGGTACAGCCAAGCCCAGGGCATGAGGACATGATATGACCATTACTGTAACCATTCTTTCTAATGCAAATACGAACGGATAGCCCAACAGTAACCAAACTGCAAGTGTAGTGACACCTCCTCCTAAAGCAACATATGTCAAAATCTTAGCCGCACGATCAGCAAAATTTTGTGTTTTTGATTTTACTTTTTTTGCATCTTCAACAAGTTTCACCACTTTACTGAGATAGCTGTCTTTGCCCGTGCTTGTAACTTCAACAGTGAGAGAACCATTGCTATTTACAGAGCCTCCAATTACTTTACTGTTTATTCCTTTCCTGACAGGTTTACTTTCTCCTGTGAGCATACTTTCGTCAAGGTAACTTTCACCTTCTGTGACCTTTCCATCAACTGGGATTTTTTCGCCAGGCTTCACCATTATCAAGTCTCCGATTCTTAATTGATTAACAGGCATATCATGTATGTGCCCGTTTACCAAATGATGAGCATTTGATGGCATCATGTTTACGAGCAATTATAAGGAACGGAAGCACCCATAACGGACTTCATTTCAAAATAATGCCCAATAAGCATGATATCTATGAGGGTTGCCATTTCCCAATAAAAATCCATTCCTTCCAAGCCAAAGGTGATAGCAACGCTGTATGCCCAAGCAACTGTAATTGCTACACCTATAAGTGTCATCATTCCTATGGCTTTGTGTATGACTTCATCATACATCCCTTTCAGAAAAGGATAACCTCCATAAAAGAAAATAAATGAGGAGAGGGCCGCCAAAATATATTGATCGCCAGCAAAAGTCAATTGAAACCCTAACCATTTTTGTAATATATGGGATAGAGCAAGAACCGGAACAGAAACTAAGGTGCAAACGATAAATCTTTTCCAAAAGTCCACAACATTATGTCCATCGTGTTTGTCGTGACCTTCGTGTTCGCCTGGCAAATTCGTGCCGTGCACAGAATGGTCATGTGATGTATGCTGATGTTCCATTTCTTCGTCTCAGCTACTTGTTCAATGAAAGTTTTGCAACCAATGCTGTCGAAGCGGAGTCGGCATAAATGCTGTAAGCGTTTACTAAAAGACCTTTCACCGTGTTTTGTGTTGATGAAATTGCGTATAATATACTCTCATTGTCTACGTCAGACATTTCCTGAAAGCGATGCACTTCATCAATTTCAAATTCATCGGGTTGAAGAGGGGTTTTGTTTTCAACGGATTCAATACAATCGTCTTTGATATTAAAATTAAAAGTGTAGCCTCTTTTTGTAAGGTCGTTTATTGCTTCGGATAAAGTAGTGTATGATTTCAATTATGCTGTTAAATATGATTGGTTACTAATACTAATAAATGAATAAAAAATAAATGTCTAATCAGATTGTGTTAATTTGAATGGTATTGCTAAGAATTTTGTGAACCGGGCAAGCATTGGCAATTTGCAAGCAGCCGTTTTTTGTTTATCGTCAAGGTCGCCAAATTCAATTTTTCTGTTGATTATCGTTATGTTATTCCTGGCAATAAAATCCAGTTCTATGTTGATTTTCACTTCTTGTAAATCCTATTCTTTCTGTCTGCATACATTTTGATTGTGGCCGATGAACAGGCAGCTAAAGCGGCAGCTAATAATTCCTTTGGTGAAAAACCCAAATCTTTTCCGCCCATTGATATGGGTTCGTCAGCAATCACAACATTTCCGCTTGGAGATGTTATCTCGATTGTAGTTTTCTTTTTTTATGCTTGCTGAAATTTTTGCCATTTGCTAATTTTTACCGGGTGATGGATAAGGAATAAATTCAGTTTCGTCATTTTTTATTTACATATTATTTATATGTTTGATGGTCTCGGTGCCCATCTATCAAAAGGTGTCATATCGAAGCTATTCACTTCATCAATTGTTAAGCCAAGTGCTTTTGCCACGCCTTCTCCATATTCAGGATCCGCTTTAAAACAGTTTCGTATGTGGCGGATTTGAATAAATTTATTAGCACCGCCCCTTGAGCGCCGTATTATTAAACAACAATTCTGCTTTGTCGGCTTTGATGATACGGAACAAATCGCCGGGTTGTGTGAAATAATCCTGGTCATCATCTCTGAAATTGTGAGCATATGCTGTACCGTCTAATTCCAAAGGTGGTTCTTTTACTTCCGGCTGTTCCTGCCATTCTCCATAACTGTTGGGATTATAGTGCTTAGTACTGCCACATTTCCATCAACTCGCATGGCTCCATCCCTGTGGAATGCATGGTATGGACAAGTGGGTTTATTTACCGGAATTTGATAATGATTAACACCCAGGCGGTATCGTTGTGCATCACCATAAGAAAACAATCTTCCCTGCAACATTTTGTCAGGAGAAAATCCAATTCCCGGAATAATGTTGGTAGGATTGAATGCCGCTTGTTCTACATCCTGGAAGTAGTTTTCGGGGTTTCTGTTTAGCTCAAATTCACCTACTGGTATAAGCGGAAAATCTTTCTTAGACCACACTTTTGTTAAGTCGAATGGATGGAATTTGTAATACTTTGCCTCTTCTTCCGTCATAATCTGAACAAACATTTTCCACTTTGGAAAATCTTTTCTTTCAATTGCATCAAAGAGATCTCTTTGGGAGGACTCTCTATCAACTCCAATTAATTTAGCAGCTTCTTCATCAGACAGGTTTTCGATCCCTTGTTGACTTACAAAATGGAACTTCACCCAATGTCTTACATTTTCTTTGTTGATGAAACTAAACGTGTGACTGCCGAATCCATGCATATGTCTGAAGCCTTTGGGAATTCCGCGATCGCTCATCACGATGGTAACCTGATGAAGCGATTCAGGTAGCAGTGTCCAGAAATCCCAGTTGTTATTGGCACTTCTTAAGTTAGTTTTTGGGTCTCGTTTTACTGCATGATTTAAGTCCGGGAACTTCATCGGATCACGGAAGAAAAATACCGGCGTATTATTTCCAACCAAATCCCATATTCCTTCATCGGTATAAAACTTCATAGCAAAACCTCTGATATCTCTTTCAGCATCCGCAGCTCCCCTTTCTCCTGCAACGGTAGAAAAGCGGGTAAACATTTCTGTTTTTTTTCCTATATGATTAAAAATGCTGGCTTTGGTGTACCTGCTAATGTCGTGTGTGACTGTAAAAGTGCCGAAGGCACCGGAGCCTTTTGCATGCATCCTTCTTTCGGGAATTACTTCTCTATCAAAATGAGCCATTTTTTCAAGAAACCAAGGGTCTTGCATTAACATTGGCCCTCTTGGACCTGCAGTTTGTACATTCTGATTATCAGGAACATCAGCTCCGTTTGTTCTGGTAAGGTTTGGTTTATTTTCTTCCATTTTTTGAGTTTTTGAGAATAATTTATTTTAACTAAATTACATTTTTCTTATTTGTTCTCTTAGATAAATACAACAAGGTGGCAAGTAGGCAAAGTGGAGGTCCCATTTTGAGATAAGCCTTCAGCGCTTGCTTAATCATGCTGTATAATTCATGGAATAATATGCTATTACCCAAATATACAATTTCTTTTATTGTCACTGCACCGAATTAATTTATCAATTCAGGAAATATTTTTTTGTCTCAATGAGTACAATTAATAGAAATGTTTATGCTTATTTCTTTGATGACAAGGAAAAAGGATCCATTATATTTTCTTGCCGGAAAAACATGCGATTGTTGGATATGGGAGATATAGTTGTTTGCAAGGGGTAATTTATAGTATTCGATATTTGAACCCTTAAAACTACACCTACTTTTGATGGGACGGTTCCTCACAAATACGCCTGCATGGTCACTAAAACAACACCGATTGGAGACAACAAAGGTTCTGTTTTATTATACATTCTCAAGCCCTAGGTTTTTATAAGTTTCAATTAAAGCTTCATGATTATCTGTAATAATTAGAACTTTATCCTTTTCTTTCAAAATCGTTTTGCCGGTTGGTACAAAATAATTCTCATCCCGTTTTATCATTACTACCAATGTTTGATCCGGAAGAGACAAATCCATCAGTTGATTACCATTTTCTAGCATTTTAGCTGTCATCTCAATTTCCGAAGTAACAGATTTAATATCATTAGAAAAATCAATATCAAAATTATCCATTTTTCTAATTCTCCGTGGTGTTTCAGCAAGCTTAAGCCATCGCGCTACTAGGGCAAGTGAAGTCCCCTGAACTAAAAGTGAAACCAAAGTGCTGAGGAACACAATATTAAAAATCAATCTTGCATGAGGTATATCTGCTACAAGGGTTAATATGGCAAAAATAATTGGGACCGCTCCTCTCAATCCAACCCACGACACATAAACTTTGTCTTTGAACTGCATTTTACGGAATGGCAGCAAGCACAAAAAGACGGATAGAGGCCGGGTGACAAATATCATTAAAAAGCTAATAATCAAACCGGGAATAAGAATGGGTAATATTTCGCGAGGATTTACAAGTAAACCTAAAGTTAAGAACAAGAGCAATTGTGACATCCAAGCTAAGCCATCAAAAAAGTTTAGCGATGATCGTTTATGAACGAATTTTGAATTACCAATAACAAGACCTCCAATGTAAACAGCAAGAAATCCATTTCCTTTGCAAAATAGGTAATTGAAAATATGAAAATGCAGAAAACAAAAAGCAAAATTGGATACAAGGAGTCATTTCCAATTTCAATATGGTTGATTACTTTAACCGCAATTTTCCCTAATATTAAACCTAAAGCAGCTCCAATCACGAGTTGAAATAATAGGCCAACAATCATCAAAAATGGCTGAGCATCATGCTGATTATACTTATAAAAGAAATTACCATAACGTATGCCATGGATCATTACTTCCACTTTCGAGCTCCAACATAGGTCGAAGATTGTTTAGATGCAGCCCTTGAACGGAGAATAGAAAAACTGAAGCAGAATCCGTCGATGCCATTGTCGAACCTAATAATATTGAGGTGACAAGACCTATTCCTGCTGATGCCATGGTCATACCTAATATCCACCAAACAACCAGCCCCGTGAGAATTGCTGTTAAAAACACTCCCATAGTCGCTAACACAACTCCCTGGGCTATTATTGGACGTATCTCGGTCATGCTTGTATCTAATCCTCCCGAAAAGAGAATGATACAAAGCGCAACGGTTCCTATCATGTTAGCCAGCTGAATATTTTCAAATTGGATTCCAAGGAAATCACTGCCAAATAACATCCCAATACCTAAGAACAATAGTAATGCCGGGATACCAAATTTTGAACTCGCTTTACCTGCCAAAATGCTCAGGAAAAACAGGACAGATAGAACTAATAAAATAATTTCAATTTGTGGATTCATACATCTAATTATCTCTATTTTAAGTAATAATCATTCAAAAGTATTTGCAACCAATTTTCTAAACTGGCTGCCCTTAAGAAAAGTTTTTTCAGAATCAACTTTGCAAGTTAAAAACTCTAAAGTGTTTAGGCAAGTTGAAACAAGGCAATTCAAAGGGGAATTGCTAATTGGATATCTACAGTTTTGCTAGTAGGGTTCGGCCAAGTATACCTCCTCCACCTCTCCCCTTTCCAGCCCAACAAAATCGCAAAACTCCTGGATGGAAATGAATTGGTGATCCTTCTTACCGAGGTGAGTGCGGATGTCTTTTAGGAGCTTACGACTGTAGCGTTCGGATCGGCCGGTGATCAGCTGGATGTCTTTGGGGTAAATGCAAATTCGTTGGGGTGGTTTTGGAGTAGTTTTCATACACTATCTATGCTTTATCTATGCTTTATCCATACTTTATCTATAGAGGATCCATTCTTTAAAAGTTCGCTTTTTGAAACACATTTTCTGTTTACAATATCAGTAATTCAAGTGCCATAATAGTACAATTCCGGCAAAAGTTCCAAAATAATATCATTTGGCATAAAGTGATATGAATTGAACTATGGAGACATAGGTATTTGATTTATAGGTGCATACACATGTAGATTCGTTGCAAAGTAATTTGTTATGCGAAATGTGTTTGTGATTTCCCTCCTCTTCATGGCGCTCTTTGTGAGCGCTCAGGATACTTGTAGAATCACCAGAGTAATTGATGGTGATACCTACGAACTGCTTTGTGACAGTCAAAAGTCGATTCTTCGACTCATGAATGTCGATGCACCGGAAAAAGACCAGTTCTATGGTCAGCGTGTGACGGATACATTGAGTCATATGCTAAGCGGATCTCTGGTCACTATCCACTTTCAGAAAAAGATTTTTACGGCCGTAACCTCGGCCAAATTCAATGGAATGACATTCCTCTGGACAGTTTGCTGATTGCCAATGGATGGGCCTGGCATTATCATAAATTCTCAAAAGACCAGTCGCTAGCAGAAGTGCAGGACATTGCCAGGAGTGATGCATGTGGTCTTTGGGAATGCGTCTACAATGTACCACCATGGATATGGAGAGGATTAAACCGGCGCAATAAGCGCATGCACAGCTTTTGTAAATAATCATTTTATCACTTATTAATTGAAATTGTATGGCTCGACAAAAAGGTATTTTAAAACTGGAAGGAACCATAGGCGACCTTACCTTCTACCGCTCACAGGGCAGATACCTGGCCAGGGAGAAAGGAGGTGTGGATGCTTCCAGGATCCAGAATGACCCGGCATTCGAACGGACCCGTGAAAACGGATCAGAGTTTGGACGGGCGGGTAGTTCCGGAAAATTGCTCAGAAACTCATTGAGAGAATTGCTTTTGAAAGCATCTGACTCCAGAATGGTCAGCCGATTGACCAAAGAAATGATGCGTGCCCTGAAAATGGACAGCACCAACATTCGCGGAGCCAGAAATGTGATCGATGGCGATCTGAGCATTTTGAGTGGATTTGACTTCAATCAGGGAGCGAAGTTGAACACCACCGCTTACTTCCCTTACACCATCAGTGTGGACAGGCCGAATGGAGATGTGGAAATCAACATTCCTGCATTTGTTCCAGCTAATGGAATTGCAGCTCCGGCAGGTAGCACACATGCCAGGCTGATTGCAGGAACTGCAGCTGTGGACTTTGCAGGAAATGTATTCGAAGCAAGCAATGCTCTCAGTGCGAATTTGTTGATTGGACCTCAAACTGAAGCTCCGATCACACTTGCCACCAGTGTAAGTCCAGCTTCTACCTGGGCTATTTTTGTAGCCTTTGGAATCGAGTTTTTCCAGGAAGTAAATGGCAACATGTACCCATTGAAAAATGGTGCATTCAATGCATTGTCATTAGTAGCAATAGATCTGGTCTAAGATGGAGTTGGTCCTAGCCAGAACCTATTTCCCGGAGGCCACCAATGGGCAGCTTTATGAAGAAAGTCGAATGATCAGTAATACCATAGAGCTGCCCTGGTTGGCCAACAAACGAAGGATCTCCTGTATTCCGGAAGGGCGGTACCAACTGGTAAAGAGATATTCCAGAAGATTCAAATGGCATATCGAATTACTGAATGTACCCAATCGGGACCTGATCCTGATGCATGCCGCAAATGATGCCAGGAAAGAGTTGCTAGGATGCATTGCACCGGTGACAAAATTAACTGGAATTGGAAAAGGAAGCCTATCCCGGGCTGCCTTAGAAAGAATAAAATCCATCGTGTACAAAGCTCTGGATGCGAAAGAAGAAGTTTTTCTAACCATCAAAAAAGCAGATCCCTATGAACATCATTGAGAGATATAAATCCCCTACCCCGAAATTTTTCAAATTTCTGAGGACAGTGGGAATAGCCCTTGCAACTGCAGGAGGAGCACTTGTAGCTGCTCCGATTGCACTACCTGTGGCACTGGTTTCCTTGGCGGGTTATGTCACAGTGGCCGGCTCCGTTATGGTAGCAGTGAGCCAGGCAGCTGTGGAAGATTCTGCCAAAATTCAAGAGCCAAAATAAGTATGCATTATTTCAATTCAGATACAGCTGCCGGGACAGCCGGTGGCACTTTACTCGGCATTATACTCCACATTAATGGAGAAGATGTTGTCAAAACCATGGTCCTGGCCGCCATCGGAGCAGTGATTAGTTTCGGAGTGTCGGTCAGTTTAAAATGGGGTTTGGATAAGATCAGAGCAATGCGACAGAGAAAGTAAAGATCGTGTATGGTTCTTTTGGTTCGTCATGGTCCTCCCAAATGTGGGAGGGCCATTTTGATTTTTTATAGTTGCACAATGCAATTCAAAAACGACCCCCCTTCTTTGGGGGCTTCGCCGGCCAACCATTTTTTACGTCTTGTTCTCAAAGGCGGAATAATTGAACAAAATCCCTAATAATTACCACATAGGATTTATTGGATTTGTTCTACAATTATAATTTTAGCCAAAAGAGAAAACAAAAAACCGAAAAAAAAGAAAAGAGAAAGCCATTTATTTCCCGGGCGATGTTCGAAGCGGTCAAGGTTTTCGGAAAAAATACTACCTCACTGGACCGATTGGAAGAAAATGCAAATGGTCATGATTTTCCCCTTCAAAATTATCGGGCAGGAAAACAAAACAGGTGGAGATTTTTTTCGAAACCCGAAGGGCTTGACCTTGACGCTTCGATGTTGGAGACTCGGTATGAAGACATACATTGAGCCCGGGTATATTTGCTGTCATCTTTTCATTTTGGCCTCTAAAACTAGCAGCGTTTAGAAAAAAGGAGTACGAATACTCCTCTGGTAACAAAAGGAGTACTAATACTCCTCAGGTAACAAAATAGTAGTAGCACTCCTATCATGCTCCGTAATGACCCATACCCTGTAAAGTGATGAACCAAGATCCGCCGGGACATCATAACAAGAACATAATCTGCTACCGGAACTAAGTGCGAGCTGATTAAAAGCAACATCCTCAGGATCAATCTCACCCCAGTCACAGCTGCTGTGTCGCTGCAAACACTGCATAACGAAACGGTGAAAAAGATAGCGCTCTGCAGAAGCACGATGAATGCGGGCTGAAAGGTACAATGTGCCCAAACCAAATGCTGAAATAGTACTCATAAAATAAAAATAAAAGAGTAAAAAAATGACGAGCCATGTAAGCTCATACTATCCATGCGGACTCCAGCGAAGAGCTGCAATAAGGCAAGGTGGATCGCCCGAAGGGTGCGCGGGAGGGTATTGGCGGGAGGCCGGACCTTGACTATTTGCAGATCTGTAGCTAACTTGCGTGGAGAGTATGTGCGGGAAGGGAAAGGAGGCAGCTTTTAATTAGTTGAATTCAAATTCTTACTGAGAAAGCCAGGTGATTTTTGCATTCTTTTGGCCGGGCAAACAGGTGTGTAGTCGGGGAAGGATGTCAGCTGACGACTCAGGAGGAAAGCTGGCAGACTGAGGCGGCTACTCACCTGCGTGTGCGATCGGCTGCCGGCAGCAACGCAGTGTATGCAAGGCTGCCGGATCGCAGGAGAAGAAAATCATAACAACCTGGTAAAAATTTTTATTCCAATAAGTCAAATCAGGAAATGAAGTCGAAGATTGAGGCAATTATATTTATTATCATCTATTCATTTTGACTGCCCTATTAGCAGCGTTTTAAAAAAGGAGTACTAATACTCCCTCGGTAACAAAACAGTAGTAGTATTCCTGTCATGCTCCGTAATGATCCAAACTCTGCGGTGAATAGAAATAAGATCCTGAGGAACATCAAAAGCGGAGAACAACCTGCCACCGGTGCTAAGTGCACTCTGATTACTGGCAAAATCCTCCGGATCCAGCTCACCCCAGTCACAACTGTGGTGCCGGTGGATACAATGCATAATGAAGTGATGAAATCGATCATGCTCAGAACAAGCAAGATGAATGCCGGATGAGAGGTACAAAGCACCCATACTAAATGCTGAAATAGTACTCATAAACTAACAATAAAAGAGTGAAAAAATGACGAGCCATGTAAGCTCATACTATCCATGCGGACCCCAGCGAAGATCTGCAATAAGGCAAGGTGGATCGCCCGAAGGGTGCGCGGGAGGGTTTTGGCGGGAGGCCAGACCTTGACTATTTGCAGATCTGCAGCTAACTTGCGTGGAGAGTATGTGCGGGAGGGGATAGGAGTTCGTTATAAAGAGTGCCGAAGAGTCGCTGACGACGGAGGAAAGGAGACGAGGCGGCTACTCACCTGTGCGACTGTGCCGGCAGCAACGCAGTGGAAGGCTGCCGGATCGCAGGAACTTCCTCAAAATGTTGGGACCGGCTATACCCAATAGGGTATATATTCAACTCTTATTAATCATTTATACCCGAAGGGGTGTAATTAGAATAATATTCATACATTTATACCCTATATGGTATAATTTACCAAATAAATTGTATATTTACACCCGAAAAGGTATAAAACATGAAATTATCGGCATTTTTGAAACAAAAAGAAGTACAACCGGACTTACCCAGCCGGAATTAGCAGAAAAAGCAGGAGTAGGACTGCGATTTGTTAGAGAATTAGAACAAGGCAAAGAAACCCTGAGATTGGATAAGGTCAATCAAGTACTAAAGCGATTTGGTTATGAAATGGGACCAGTCAAATCAGAACCATCCATAAATAATGAACAAGATGAGAAAGGCTGAAATAAAAATGCATAATGTGTTGGCGGGTTTGTTGAGTCAAGATGAGAGTGGATATCATTTTCAATATACTCATGAATATCTTCAAACCAAAAATGCAAAACCTGTAAGCCTCACTCTCCCATTACAAGAAAGACCAATTACCAGCAAAGTTTTGTTTCCATTTTTTGATGGATTAATACCTGAAGGATGGCTATTAGACATAGCTGAAAAGAATTGGAAACTCAATCCAAGAGATCGAATGGGATTATTATTGGCTTGCTGCAAAGACTGTATTGGAGCAGTAAGTGTTCACCCGATAACAGATGAAGAGGTATGAGTAAAAGATGTCTATTTTGTTATCAACTATTGAATGAAAATGAAACAGATTTTCATCCTGTATGCAGTAAGAAGATGTTTGGAGACCCCATTCCTCCAATCTTGCCATATTCTGAAAATAATATGCAGGAGTTGGCTTTGGAAGTGATTCAGTCTCAAGCCACTGTTACAGGAGTTCAACCAAAATTATCTTTACATTTAGCATCTGCGAAGGAACCTAACCTGGCTAAACGGTTTACCATAGTTGGTATGTGGGGAGGGTTTATTCTTAAGCCACCATCACCGCATTACCCTGAATTGCCCGAAGTAGAAGATCTTACAATGCATTTAGCTGCCCTGGCTAAGATTAATGTGGTACCTCATAGCCTCATACATTTATCGTCAGGCAATCGTGCCTATATCACCAAACGAATAGATAGAGTCAAAAAGAGAAAATACACATGGAAGATATGTGTCAACTCACGGACAGGCTCACTGAAGACAAATACCGGGGATCAAATGAACAAGTTGCTAAGGCCATATTAAAATATTCTGTTTACCCCGTCCTGGATGTTGTTAATTTTTTTGAATTAGTACTATTTTCATTTCTTACAGGAAATGCAGATATGCACTTGAAAAACTTTTCTTTGATTCATCAACCTGCTATTGGTCCTGTTTTTTCTCCTGCCTATGACCTGGTTGCAACAACGCTGGTGAATCCCGCTGATGATGAAGAACTTGCTCTAACCTTAAATGGAAAAAGAAAAAAATCAACCGAAATGATTTTATAGCCGCATTCACGACACTTAAGCTGGATCCGAAACAGCAAGAAAATATTTTCAATAAAATGAAAAAGGCCAAATCGAAATGGCTGGATTTTATTGACATCAGTTTTTTAAGCAAAGAAATGAAAACTGAATACAAAAATTTGTTGAATGAAAGATTCGGAAGACTGTACGATTAGGAAGTGGCCAGGTTGATAAGACATATCAATTAGTTGTTGGAGCAACTTAGAAAGCAGGATTCAACAAATTCACATAGCGCAGGTAAACCATCCTGGGCGGCATTCAAGAAGTTGCACGTAATTAGACAGCATCGAGAGATCTCAAATCCAGTATTAGTTCTCCGCCCAGGATCGGCGAAGCCGCATGCGAGCCGCCTGCGAGCGTCGCGAGGGTGGTGGGTGAGGAAGCACGGACTGACGAAGGAAGGAGTGCTCACCCGCCTACCGCTTGCGGCAGAAGGCTGGCGTGATTTTTTGCTTTCTTTTGGGTGGGCAGACAGGTGTGTAGTCGGGGAAGGGTGTCAGCTGACGACGAAGGAGGAAGCAGGCAGACTGAGACGGCTACTCACCTGTGCGTGCGATACGGCTGCCGGCAGCAACGCAGTGTATGCAAGGCTGCCGTATCGCAGGGACTTGCAAAAATCATGACAGACTGATAGCCCGAAGCGACATAGCAGGCTCGCAAAATCATCCAGCAGCGGCTGCCCCCACAAAAAATCGAGCGAAGCGATACCATATTGGGTGTGGGGGCAGGAGTAGCTGCGCGTGAGGAAGGAGAGAGTGTGTGAAGCAACACAAGGGCACTGCGCAGGTCGAGTACCCACTGGAACGCAAGGCCTGCAGCAAGTGACCGGTATATGCAAGGGCGACCGCAGGGAGTGCATTTCACCCTTGCATATATGTGTAGGCTCCCCTACTCTATTGCAAGTATGAACGAGGAAAGACAAATCGGAGAAATACGTATTCGCCAAAAAGTAGGGAGCCGGTGCGCAACAAAACGGAACGACTGACGAACACCGCTTTACCTGCGCGGGAGGAGGTGGGGGTCAGGTATAAAAGAGGAATCCATTAAAAACCAAATATCTAATGGAGTAGGATTTAAACTCGCTAGAAAAAGAAAACCGAAAGGCTCCAACTTCGAATAATAATTCCAAAGATGAAGCCTCTACAGTTTAATGCATTGAAAAACCATGTTTT
This sequence comes from Saprospiraceae bacterium, assembly GCA_016706365.1. GTDB lineage: Bacteria > Bacteroidota > Bacteroidia > Chitinophagales > Saprospiraceae > SLDF01. The sequence goes on along the minus strand of JADJJU010000003.1, from coordinate 282,183 downwards.
AGAATTTAGTATCTTTAGGTGGATACGGGTCATTTCCGAAACTATCCTTATCCCTAATGGTACCATTTTTTCTGTGTATTACCAATTCAGATTTTTGGTTCTTGGCTATCTCCCGGGCAATTGAAATAGCTTGTTCTTGAGTATCCACAATTCTAGTGTAGTGCTCGTTTCCGGCGCCTTTTATTGCCCATTTATCACCTTTTGGAACTACATGCTGGTTCTTTCCCATAACTTTGTTCATTTTAAAATTAATACTTAAGTTAAATCTTCAATGTCTGCAGATGGAGCATTCCGCTTAACACTTTCAATTCCTGCGTCTCTTGCGGAATTGGAAGAATACATTTCACTTGTGCCTAAAATCTGATTGTTACCAGCCTTCTGAGTAAAATAAGGCTCTAACCTGGCAGAAGTCAATTTGTTAAAATTCTGGTCACTAACATTTACCTTACTGCTAGCAATACCGTTTAAACAGTTTTGTTTTGTAGTGTAGGTCTCACTCTTTATGAGCGTTTCGCCATTTCCAGCTTTTAACACCCACCAATACTGGTCGTTTACTGATTTTCGAACAACGTACTTTCCCATGATTAAGGAATTAAAGAATTAAAGATGTAGATATTTACATCCGGGAGTAAAGTTACATATTATATATTATTTTGCAAACTTGTCAACCTATTTTCTGATTTACATACATTAGGGATCAAGTTGATAAATGAGACAAATAGAGGCTAGAAAGGTTATTTCACACTAAAATAGTTACAACTATTCTTGCCTAAATATCGTTGTAACTATGAATTTGTCAACCAATAAGGTTAACTTTGTGCTAATAATATAAAAGTAAAATGGGAGTAAAAACTGTGTTTGCAGAACGATTTAAGTCAGCACGTCTAATGAATGGATTTTCATTGCAAGACTTAGCTGATGCACTTGATAATAAGTTATCTCGTCAGGCATTGCACCGTTATGAGAAAGGCGAGGTGATTCCGGATTCTGAAAAGATTAATATGCTTAGCAGAGCAATGAAAGTCAGTCCAGACTATTTTTTCAGGACTACTAAAGTTGAACTAAGTGATGTAGAATATAGAAAACTGAGCAAAATGCCACAAAAGGATGCTGCTATCATAAATGAAAAAACCAAAGAATATCTTTCCAGATACCTTGAACTTGAAGAAATTATAGGTGTTCAAAATGAGTTTGATCATCCCTTAAGAGAATTTCCAACTGTGACTGAATATCCGCAGGTAAATGAAGCTGCAAATATTCTAAGAAAGAAATGGGAATTAGGTAAAGGACCCATTTTTAATATAGTAGAACTCCTGGAGGATAAGAATATAAAAGTTGTGAAACTTGATGTGGCAGAAGATTTTGATGGATTGCAAACCTTTGTAAATGGAAATATTCCGGTGATTGCCTTTAATAGTAGAAAAGCAAATAAAGCTGACAGAATTCGTTTTACTCTGCTTCATGAGCTAGCACATCTGTTATTGAAATTTGGAGACATTAGTGAGAAACAAAAGGAAACCTTATGTCATCAATTTTCAGGAGCGATGTTACTTCCTGAAGAGACTATTATTGCTGAGCTTGGGGCGCATCGCAACAAACTTTCTACTCTGGAATTAGGCAATATCAAAAAACAATACGGAATTTCTATGCAGGCGATTGTGATGAGAGCTAAGTCCTGTGGCATTATCAATGACCATTACACTAAACAATTCTTTTTCTTTATCAAGCAAATGAAATGGAATATAGATGAGCCTGTCGAATATAATGGTGTAGAAGAAAGTAATCGTTTTGAACAACTTTTATTCAGGGCACTTATTGAAGATCAAATTTCAATGTCAAAAGCAGCTTCCTTGTCAAATCTGTCCCTGGCAGAATTCAAAAAAGCACATCAACCAATGTATTAATTTAAGTTATATCGATCCTATATACAGGTGAAATAATGATTAAAATTGCGGTTACAGATGCTTGTATTTTTATCGACCTCTTTGACTTAGAGCTTGTCGCTTCCTTTTTTCAGCTCGAATTAGAAATTCACACAACTTCACCAGTTTTTTACGAATTATATACTGAACAACAAGAAGTCTTAACAGCTTACAAATTAGATGATTTGTTAGTAATCCATAATCTTAAGGAGGAAGATTTCAATGAAATTCATGCTACCTCATATCCAATATCCTTATCAGAAGCAGATAAATCAGTCCTGCATATCGCAAATAAGTTGAATGCATGTGTCTTGAGCAGCGACAAAGTTGTTAGAAATTGTGCCAAAAACAAGGACATAGAATACCATGGCATGATTTGGATATTCGATCAGCTGGTAGATTCTCGGACAATAAACAAACAAGAAGCCGCAGCAAAACTTAAACAACTCGTCCAAACGAATCGTATATTCCAAAACAATGAGCCGCTGGTATCAGAAATAAATAAGAGGTTTATCATGTGGTCTTGATTACTAAATTTCTGCCATGACCCTTTCAAAGCACTTTTCTGTTTAATTTCATTGTCTTAAAGAATACCTATCTCACTGATCAAAAAGGTTTGATCTGTTAAATATTCTCAAGTCTTCTTTCCTACCGGAACATCTGCAATAAACTTAAGAGCAGTTACAAATTGCATATTGGTTAATCCAGGAATGTTGGATTCAGGCTTTGCAAATATGAAGGGAATTGCAACTTGAACTTTGACAGACTTAACTATAAATTCAATATTTGCTTCAACGCCGTGAAAAATGGTTTGCTCAGTCCCAAGGAGTTCCATTCTGTTAATACTTTCCGTTGGAGTGGCCAAATCGCCAAAAACTCCTCTCATTGAATATGATAGGCCGACTTGAATAGAAACATCTTCCGTTCGCCTGATCCACATAGGTACAAATTCATGAAAGAAACCAATTTTAAAACTCCCACCTGTAACATTATAGCTTTTATCATCTATTACCCATCGACTATTGGAAGCTATTACTTGTCCATAGAAACCATTTACCAATTTTCTCCAATTAATTAAATTTGGATTATTGGGTTCTATAAAAAATCCTTTCAAGTTGAATACTGCAGCCTGACCACTATTCATTGGAACTAATAAATAATTGCCTAAGCTCCTACGATTTGAAATTGCTCCATTATTTTGATCAATAAAAATAGAGTCCGCGGTTGAGGCTACATTTACGTAAAGGTCAAATTCAATCTCACGAAAAAACTTTTTCTTTTTATCCAGATTCCCCGGCCAAAATCTGTTAAATCTAATTCCTAATCCGGTATTTGCCTGGAATCCATCTCCTGAACCAAGTGAATTTTGAAGATCACCCATTCCCATTAGGAAAATTTTTGTAGTGTCAGGAATTGTCGGTTCAGTGCCCGCAATTTCAACTTCCTCCTCCCATTCAAATTTCCCTTTAGGAATCTGCGCTATAGCAAATGAGGAAGTTAGGATCAGGAAAAGAATGGTACAGTAAACAACTTTTTGAGTGGAAGATTGTGAACTCATAATTACTAAGTTTTATCTTATAAATATGGACAGTATCAAGTGATAATCAAATGCGTATTTATACTGAAATCTTAGAAGTATTAATACTGGAAATTTAAATTGTTTCTTTGGAGATTTTACACATATAATATGTTTCACAGGGTTTCTTTAAGGCCTGGAGGATAGCTTTCCTGTAAGTCACCTATATGGTTCTTTTAGTGCAGGTGAACCTAAATTACATGTAAAGTGTAAGTATCGCAAACGGCATATAATCACATGATTATAATCATTATTTAAAAAATTGGGATAAAGTATTTGTCCAGTTTATTAGTAAATAAACTGGACAATTGATAGTGCATATCAAAAATCTTCAGCCATAATAAACAAGGGATAATCACTTCTCGCCGATGAGCTTCGAAGCACTTCGTTTGATCCATTCATGCTAGTTATGATAAGTCGTGAATAGCAATGTCATTCCGAATTCTTTCCGAATTCTTTCCGAAATTCTGCCGAAGTTGTGCTTTGTGGTATCTTTTACTGATGTTCCAAAAAAAGGAGAACCCCTCCCCCCCCTACACCCCCACCCCATCTATAAAAGTCTCCACAAAACCAATGATCCGCTGAATGATCCGGTCACCAATGCTGCGTCTTTGCAAAACTGATGGCTTGCCGCCTTCAATCAGATCCAGGGCATCATCTCTAAGAGGTTTGCGCTCGGCAAAGAGGTAGCTGTCGATGAGCTTTTCGGTTTTTTCAGGGTGCAGGTTTTCTTCTTTGACCAATGCCTGGAAAGCAGCTTCCTGTTCTTTGCTCCAGAATTTTTCGAATTCATTGTGAATGGCATCTGAGTCCGGAATGTCAGGGAGATTTTCGGAGATGAATTTTTCGATCAACTCTCGCTTGCTTCGCAGCTGGGATTCTGTGTTGAGAAGATTCATGATTGAACGCTCAATACCGGTTGTGTCCTTGCCCTGATCATCTTTGAGCTTTTTGAGAAGCTGCATGATGTAACCTACATTCACTTCATCTCTGTGGATGAGCTCCAACTCGAAGTCCACATCTTCCAGGATTGAAACTTTTTCCTTCTCACCTGGATTTTTGACCCGGTCGCGGATATCGAGGTACTTGCTTTTAAAGTCTTCAAATTCCTGCTCATTCATATGGATGCTCTCCCAATCGAAGTCCGCGAAACTTGCTAAAACATTCTTGATCCGGATAATCTCCCGGAATGCAGTGACAAATTCAAAAATTTGCTCCTCCGTCATCAGGGTGTCCACACAATTGATGGTCGGTGTGATCAGAATCAGCCGGGCGTATGCCTCATTGAACTTCTGAACATAATCCTCGAATGGCTCCATGATGATTTCTTCGATCGCTTCTTTGTTGCTAAACAATGTGATTGCATCATCTGTGGCTTGCTTCAGATTCCGGAAGGAGACAATGTTTCCCTGCGATTTCTTTTCAGTCAGAATTCTGTTGGTTCTGGAATAGGCCTGGATGAGTCCATGGTACTTGAGGTTTTTATCTACAAAAAGTGTGTTGAGTGTCTTACTGTCAAATCCAGTCAAAAACATATTGACAACCAGCAACAAGTCTATTTCCCCATGCTTGACCCGCTTCGAAATATTGTTGTAATAATCATAAAATGACTTGCTGTCTTTGGTCGAGTATTCAGTGCCAAACATTGCATTGTAATGGCGAATAAATTCATCCAGCTTGTCCCGGGAATGCGCAGTCAGTCCGTACAATGCCTGCGGATCTTCGACTACAGAAACTTCTTCGCTGATCATGCCCGTTGCATCAGCGTCCTCCTCATTGGGAGTGTAGGAATATATCGTGGCAATTCTCAATTTGTGCAAGCCCGCTTCTTTTTTAGCCTGAAAAAGGTCATAATACTTGATCAGATTCTCGACGCTGGAAACACAAAACATAGCGGTAAATGTCTTGCTGAATGTCTTTCTTTCATGGTTGGCAATGATGTAATCCACAATTTTCTCCAATCGCTTTGGAGAGTCGAGCAGCTCCTTGGTATCTATATCTTCGACTTCGATATCAATTTCATTGGCTGTGTCTTTTCTCCTGTACCGGCCTACATACTCGACGGAGAACTTCAGTACGTTGTCATCTTTGATCGCATCTGTAATAACATATTTGTGCAGGCATTCATCAAACAGATCTTTGGTAGTGCGCTTGCCCAGTTCATTTTTCACCGAATTCTCGGCAAAAATAGGCGTACCGGTAAACCCAAATAACTGACTATTGTGAAAGAAGCTTTTGATTTTGTTGTGCGTCTCTCCAAACTGTGTCCGGTGGCATTCATCAAAAATGAATACAATGCGCTTGTCTTTCACGGGATCCATGGAATACCCAAATCTTGATTTGGTGACTGCAGTATTCAGCTTTTGGATGGTGGTCACAATCAGTTTGGTATCGTCACTCAGTTGTCTTACCAGAGCTTTGGTATCCCCGGTACCATCGATACTGCCTTTGGAAAAACTATTGAATTCAATCGTAGTCTGATAATCCAGGTCCTTTCTGTCCACTACAAAAACTACCTTGTGCACTTGGGGCAGCTTCATCAGTATCTGGCTGGCCTTGAATGAAGTCAGCGTCTTGCCCGAACCGGTGGTATGCCAAATGTATCCATTTTTGGTACCATTCTTCACCTTGTCAATGATAGCTTCTACTGCATAAAACTGATATGGCCTTAGCACCATAAGGGTCTTGTCAGCTTCTGCCAGGACGATGTACTTGCAAATCATTTTGGATATATGGCATGGCTCCAGAAAGGCATCCGTGAATCCATTGAGGATATTGGAAAGTCGTTTATTTTCTTTGTCGGTCCAGTAAAATGTCTGCTTGAAGGATTGGTTTCTATTGTTGGCGTAATACTTGGTATTGACACCATTGCTGATCACAAAAATCTGGACATACTGAAACAAAGCCGCACCTGCAGTATAGGAATGCCGGTGGTATCTGTTGACCTGATTAAATGCTTCTTTCAGTTCCAGCCCCCGGCGCTTGAGCTCTATCTGTACCAGTGGTAATCCATTGATCAAAAGGGTGACATCGTATCTGTTTTTGTAGGATCCTTCCATAGAGATCTGATGCGTCACCTGGTATTCATTCTGGCACCAATGCTCCGTGTTGATGAACTCAAAATAGAGATTATCTCCATTGTCCTTTACGATGTGCTGACGCTCCCGCAGTGTGCGGGATTTTTCAAAGACGGAACCTTTATTCAGTATGTTCAGGACTTTATCAAATTCGTGATCTGTAAACTGGCATTTGTTGTGTTTTTCCAGCTGAGATTTCAGATTGGAAAGAAGGACAGTCTCATCGGGAATAGAAATGAAATGGTAGCCGAGTTTCCGGAGATTTTCCAGAAGTTGTAGTTCGAGAATGGCTTCAGGTTGTTTGCTCATTGTATGAGATCAAAAATTATTGGGATATGATGAGCAAAAATGATTCACGCTTTGCTAATAATCTAATACCGGAGTGTCAAATATAGTAAATATGGGGAGGATGGAGGTAAGAATTCAAATGCAGATATGAATTGGCTGTATGTTAACTAATAATCTAGAAACGCCTCTACCACCTGATTTTCATTATAACACTGACTTTCTTGTCCTTTTGTCTTGATACAAAAGGACCAAAAAATCAAGGCTGTTTTTGCATACCTTGTTTTCTACGCTGATTCCGACTCGGCGCAGGCAAGCCGCTCGCTTACTTTATCGCTATCTGTTTGATAGTGTCTTCTTTCTTTGAGTCTTTAGTCCTTCCTGCAAAATTTCTACTTAGCTCGACTTCTGAGCCTGCTTATTTGTTGTCAAATTGGAGAAATTCAACTGTGTCTCTATCAGCTTGAAAAGCTACGGTATCCAAAAAAGGCCGGGTTCAACAGCCTCAACCTCAATTCCTGGAAGTGAATTACTTGATATTTATCCCAAAGGTGCAAAGTTTTCATGTTATAATGAAGTAAACCCTTGCACCAATTCTAAAGAAGAATATCGTAAATGTTTGAATTACACTCATTTAACTCTTTACCAGCAGGCCCTATTTAAGGCATCGAACACTGGAATTTAATATCCAACTCATCTATAAACTGGAAATCATTTATCCATCTAATCCCCATATTTTCGCAAACATTGGGGATTTTTATCCTGGTTGAATTTAAAGCAGTTACCTTTTCTTCCTTAGTTACAACCGTAGCATTTTCATGAAGGGCATGAGCAATTACCCAAGGGTCAGCTAATGACCGGGCCTTTGTATTGTCAACCAGGTTTTTATGTAGAGGGTCAGCAGCATAAATTCTTTGTAAGCAAATAGTCACAGGCTCACTTATTTTAAGAATTGGAATTTTACTTTGCTTTAACCATTCTGAAAGCTCGCCTTCTGTCCTTGTTATTTCTTCGTAAACCACTTCAGGTATGAAAATTTTATCTTGTTTGCCGAGTTCTGAAAGCAATACCCAATAGTCAGGACAAAATCTTGGATTGTAATATTTTTGCCATGCCTGAATCAACACGTTGGCATCCAAACAATATTTGTTTGCCTCCCTGCTCATTTAAGTAATTGGGATTCTAGTTTTTGAAATTTATTTACCTGAACATTTAATAATTTACTCGCTACTGTCGGTTCGATAAACCCACCGCGAAATGCATCTAGAACAGTTTGGGTAAATAATCTGCTGTTTCTATTTAATTGAAGCAAAAAGTAATTTGGTCCTCCTGATTTTTCTTTCCCTTTTTGGCTGGCTTTTTTCTCTTCTTCTCTTCTCAAATACTCCAAATACTCACTGTCCGCTTGCTTTTTGAGATTCTGATAAGCAGGAGTTGAAATAATATTAAGATGTAAAGCTCTAACCAATAAGGCAAAGGAACTTACACCTAATTGTTTGGCGACTTTGAAAATACCTTTTGAAGTTTGAAAAGCCGAAGTATCAAAACCGATAACTATTTCCTTTGGCATTAAAGCATTGGCCGCTACTTCATTGCAAAATAATTCAACTGGATGAAACTTATCTTTTTGATTTAAAAGAGGCTCTACCTCATTTGAAATTCCGGAAACTGCAATCCAAATATGGGCCAATTCATGAACAAGAGTAAATAGCTGTGGCGCATTCCAATCATCAGAATTGACAAAAATGAATGGAGCATATGGATCAGCGATGGCAAAACCTTGCATCTCTTCGGAGTCTAATTTTAGTCTGGAATGAATAAAACTAGTTCTTGAAACAAATATCCCCTTGCTTTCAGCGGCATCTATCCATTCTTTTATCGGATTATCAGTTTTGTAAAATGCGGGATTTATTTTTAATGTAGCAAGGATGTCGTTTGCAACTTTTTGTGGGTTATCATTTATTGAGAAGCGCCCCACAAAAGGCAATTTTTCTTCCTGATTTTCTGAATTCACTTCGCTAATCCACGCTTGCTTTTGTTGAATTTCCCGAATAATAAAAATGGATGAAGTAGATAATGCCTTTGAGCCTGATTTTCTGAAGTCCTGAAGGGGCTGAAAATCCCGTGGGATATCCGGTAAAAAGAACAAAGCAAAAGGTCTTTTATAAGCTTTAGCTAATTGCTGTGCTTGCCGGATTGTTGGGTAGCTTGATCCTGTTTCCCACTCTTTCAGCTTCTCTGCAGACACTGAAACTTTGGCAGCAGCAGTTTCTTCGGTCATTCTTGCCGATTCTCTTGCCCATTTTAGAACATTGGGTGTTATGAAAGCTTTGTCTGCCATATAAGTCACAAAAATACGATAATTTACGATCGGTTTTGTCAAAATCAGAATGTCAACATTAGAACATGGTCGCGTTCTATGTTTTCTGATTCAAATCAATCTGTCAAATGAATTTAACAGAACATTTTCTGCAAGCGCCTTTTTCCTATAGAAATTCATTCCTCACGATTTGTGAATCAAGTCTTTCATTTTCTCTGCATAACAAATCCCCATCGGCTTGCAATACCATGAGAAAAATTTTAACTGTTCATCTTTATACTGGAACTTTTTAAATACATCCTTAGTACCCTCTTGGTGGAGTGCTCAACAAATTTTTGTGTATAATCCCTTCCCTTATTCATAAAGCATTTCACTTATAAATAAAACTGGGACCTGCATTAAGTACTGTAGGAAAACTACCTTCATTCGATTCAATCTGATCACCGGTCTTGCTGAATTGTACGTTTTCCAGATTCAATGCACTTTTCAGAATTGCATTAGTAAATTTTATCCTCAGAGAAGTTCAATGGCCTTCCTTTTCTATCATCATAGGTCTTTAGATTGCGAAAATCTATAAATATAAGGTCTTACCAGTTATTTTTAAATCTATTGTATAAATCGAAAAAATGATATCTATTTCAACTTTAAGCTTGAGTATCATTTTACTACTGAACTTTCCTTTCAACTATACGTGACCTACTCGTCCAGTGTATATTTTTAACTTTTTTCTCAATACCCAGTGTCATAAGTAAGATTTTCCTCTGATGGATTTATTTTGCTCAAAAATGAATATATATTACCAAATGGTACTTTTTCCCACTCAGGATAATCCTGCCCATCATCTTGCTTGAACCTGATCTTCTGAGAGAAAATCTTCTGCATGACTCCATTTTTGTATTCTTCTAAAAGTGTCTTTTTCTTTTTGAGAGATTGGATTTTTTGGTCAATGGAGTTAAGAAGGAGTATTTTTGTTGTTCATGGATGTAGGAAATGATAATTCAATTCTTTTGATTTTAGTTTTATTGATTGGTTTGTGCTGCGCAATACTTCTTGCCTTTGATTTTATTTTAAATTAGATGCTAGTAAAAAAGACTGATTATTTTTCTAATTATGCCTGATTGAAAAATTAATCAAGAAATTCTCATCATTTCACATTTTAATGTCGTATTCAATATTTCCAGTCTATAAGAAATCTCCTTTAACAAAGAAAATTTGAGGATCTTTATGTATATGTTTGGTAACTAGAATCCATTTTTAAATATTCATTAGTGATATAAAAATAAGCTTCCTTTTCATTATAATCGTGTTGATGTATTGACCCATTTAGTCCTGATCTTCTCACAACTTCTCCCAATCTTTTCTTTTCCCATATCCTGTCAAATTCAGGAAATCTAAGCTTAGGAATATTCTTTTGCTTTTCCATCATCAGAAAGGAGTTGAAATATTTAACTCTTTGCAAAAATCTGCAATGGTCTTATCAGTAGCTGCCATACTTTCATCAATAGCTTTAATTTCTCTGGCTATGGCTTCAATGTCAATGGAGGCTTCTGCTTCAAAGGTGTCCACATATCTGGGAATATTCAGGTTGTAGTCATTTTCAGCAATCTCACTCAACAAAGCTTTCCGGCTGTATTTCTCAATAGTGATGCGCTCGCGATAAGTGTTGATGATCTTGTCAATATCCTGATGTCTAAGGTGGTTTTGAGTCTTGACCTTCTCAAAGTCATTGCTCGCATCGATGAACAAAATATCATCCGGATGCTCCCTGCAGATCTTGTAGACCATGATGCATGTAGGGATGCTGGTACCATAGAAAATGTTAGCCGGGAGTCCGATAACTGCATCGAGATAATTTTTACCCTCTATCAAATATCTGCGAATATGTCCCTCTGCCCCACCCCGGAATAATGCTCCATGAGGCAAAACCAAAGCCATGGCGCCATTATCCGCCAGATGGTGAATCATATGCTGGACGAAAGCAAAATCGGCTTTACTAGCCGGAGCGAGTTTGCCGTACTGACTGAATCGTTCATCATTCATCAAAATAGGATTGGCACTCCATTGTGCTGAGAAAGGAGGATTAGCCACAATCGCTTCAAATGTCTTTCCCAAATGCTGTGGATGCTCCAGTGTATCCTCCTGCTTGATATCAAAGGGAATAATGCACTCCATGAAGGATCATATTCATCCGTGCCAGGTTGTAGGTAGTGCGATTGAGCTCCTGCCCGAAAAACATGGCCACTTCTTTTACTTCTTTGGCCAGTCGCAACAACAATGACCCGGAGCCGGTTGTGGGATCGTAGGCTGATCTGAGTTTGGTTTTTCCGGTGGTGACGATTTTCGCCAGAATCGAAGAAACTGCCTGAGGTGTATAAAACTCCCCCGCCTTCTTACCGGCACCGGAAGCAAACTGAGAAATCAGGTATTCATATGCATCCCCCAACACGTCCAGTTCGGTATGCTCGAGTTTAAAGTCGATTTTATCCAGGTGCGCCAGAATTTTGGCAATCAGAGCATTTCTGTCTTCAGATGATTTGCCCAGCTTGGTGCTATTGAGATCCATGTCTTCGAAGAGGTTATCAAAATCCTCCTCCGATTCAGTTCCCATGGTACTGAGCTGAATATTATTCAGGATGGTCTGGATATCTTCCAGAATGAAATTGGACTGACTGGCACTGGCGGATCCATCTGCGTTGTAATCTCTGGATCCATTCCCTCTCTTTGCCACCTGAGAAAACAATTCAGATGGTTTGAGGAAATAGCCCAGCTGGTCTAGCGCTTCTTCCCTTATGGCCGCGAGATATTCTTTCCCTTCCTCAGTATCTTCCTTGATGTCTGTATATTGAATGCCATCCGGTTTCAATATCTGATTGGCATAGATATCCATCTTTTCAGACAGGTACTTGTAAAATATAAAGCCCAGGATATAATCCCTGAACTCATCGGCATTCATCTTACCCCGCAGGGTATTGGCTATATTCCAAAGTTGTTGTTCCAGTATGCGTCTTTGATCTTCACTCATGTGTGAGACGTTATGTTTTTTTAGTAAGTTGAATGAGCAATCAGAGTACGAACATATGTAATTTTTTGTAATAAAGGGAGAGATGAGGTGGGAATGAGCGAAACTTGGGATTAAATACCTGTAAAGGCAGTTGATTTCTCAAATAAAATCAAGTTCCACAGAACTAAAAATAGATTGCTATTTTGCAGTGTAATTAAAATTCAGAGAAATGATGGTGAATCATGATATCGTTATAGAAAAATTAAATAATTGTTGTGTTACTCTAACTCCAGACGACATCTTTGAAATTGACAAAAACGACAATGGGCCAATTAATAAAGTTATCACTAGAATTGAAAGGCACTGCTTTGGTGTCCAATTATTGGACGATCAATTTGGCTTGACAGCTGAAATGTTTTACATAAATCATGATGACTCATTAAAAGGATACTTAATTCAAATTGACCTTAATGACCGGGATTATTTTTATCTATTACTTCACTTTTGTGTATTTCTAGCTGACAATTTTAAAGAGGTTGATGCATTAACTTCTTTTAACATCTTTCAGGATAAGCTTCGTGGATTTTTAGAAAAGCTCGGTTTCTTTACCATTACAAATCTTGAGATAGAGAAGTTTAAAGGTAAGAATGCAGTTATGGCCACTACATCTAAGAGAGGTATTTTTAAATTAGATTTCATCGACAAACCACAATTTTATCGTGACTTCTTTAAGGATAGTTATAAAGAATTTACTGAAGGTATTGAGTATGTTTATTTAATGCTTAATTCAGATACTTCCTTGATTAAAATAGGTACGAGTAAAAATCCCGGGTATCGGGAAAGGACGCTTCATTCGAAAGAACCGAAAGTATATCTGATTGCTTTATGGGAATGCAAAAAATCGGTCGAAAAAGAATTGCACAAAAAGTACTCTCATAAAAAAATTAGAGGAGAATGGTTTAGGCTTACAATTAAAGAATTGATAGAAATTGATGAGTTCATGAAGGAGAAAACAACCACTTAAAATAGGAATATTCACTTTAGAAGCTCACAATAATCAGACTACATGTTATGCCACTTCAGACTTTTCTGTTGCACTTCACTTTTGTGGATTATGGCATACAATAAGATTGCTTACTTGTTATGAATAATAAGTCCATTCAGTTTTATTAATTAATTCTTGCCATCTTCCTTTGTCGAATCCAATCTCATGTTAAAAGTTCTTTCTCTAAATATATTGCTTTTGGAAAGAAAATGTTGTTTTCTAAATGAATGTGTAAATGCAAATCGGCTTCAAACTCTTTTAATAAAGCGAAAGTTACGCGATAGGTATTACAAGCATCGGCTGGTGGCGTGTAGTTGTTGCTCAAAGTTTCTATTCTTCTGAAACGATCACCTTCTGTAGTGTGTTCGTTCATCATCATTTGAATGGGGTTTTCTACCGTACCGAAATGTGGTGCTTCTAGTTTAATATTTTCTTGTTTTACTTTGGCCATTTTACGAATAAATGGAAACAAAATCAATTCTTCTTTCTTCATATGTGCTGCCAATTCTCCGGCAGTAACATTAAAGTGTTCTTTGATTTCTAACAGTTCAGGATGGCGATCACCGTGCACCCGGCAAATTTTGTCGAGATAAGGTTTTATCTCCTGTGTTTTATCTTCCACGTAACGATGATGTATTCTCTCAATATAATCAGCCATAAGGTCAATAGGCCAAGATTGATAGTCAATAGTGCTTTCCGAAGCTGATTTGTTTACTTCGTTTAAATCGGTTAAGACAACCGAAGCATCAATGTCTTTCGCTTCGCAAGCATCATGTATGGTTCTATTACCTTGACAGCAAAAGTCAATCCCGTGTTTTTTAAAGACTGATGCTGTACGGTAGTCTTGTGCTACCAATTCTCCGATGATGTTATTTTCTTGAATATTCATTTTATTATGTATTAAAGGTTATTTTTTTTTTCAATTGGTTATTTCGTCTTCATTCCACAGCGTTGGGAAAAATTTACGCTGTTGAAATTTTGGATGTAAATATTTTTTCCATTCACTACCGCCTGTTGAAGCTTTGTTTTCTGATTTTTTCGTTGCTCAAATTGTTGTGTTTTTAAAAAGTGTTATTCCAAAAATTGTTAAGCCAACCACCTTTAACAGTTCCATTCCTACATAATAAAAATGCTGGTTAGAGGGTGGAACGAGTTGCTCTTGAATATGCAATTCTGCCCGAGCATCTAAAGCAGGTAAGAGATAAAATGTTTGTATTAATACAAGTGTTAGAGGAATTGCAAAAACAAGGTTTTGCCATTTCAGAATGTCAGAAGTCTTCCAAAAAATATTGATGATGATAACAAATGCAAATACCAATTCTACTTTGTTGAGTGCATTAAAAACCAATCTACCAATACCCAAGCCTAATGGCACTGTTATTCCGGGAGCACGGAATTTAAGCCAGGCTTCCATAAAGCTGATGGCACAAACAAACCCAATCCATAGGAAAGTGCAAATAAGAGCTATGGGCATTTTTACTATGGTCATAGCAATGGAATTGAAGGGTTGTTTTTGTAATACTCGATTTTTGAATTGAACATTTCTGCCATTCGTTGCCCTTGCCATTTCATTCGTTCCGCTTTTTCTCCGGCAAAATTTTCATCAACCGTTTCGTAAAAAAGCTTTAACCATTGATTGAAGTGTTCAATACAAACAGGCAGTTTGGCGTGAGGTAAAAACGGACTGCCATAATAGGTATGTTCATCCAATAAAACAGTTTGCCAAAAACGGTACATTTTTTCTAGATGTTCAAGCCAACGGTCTTGAATTTTATTATTGAAGATGTCTTTTAAAGTGTCGTCTTTTCGAACTTTTTCGTAAAAACAATCAACTACCATTTTTACATCATCCAGATTTTTTATATCGTTCATTTATCAATTCATTTTACGGTTTTCCAATAATTATTTGCTGCTGCAATGGTCTGGAATTCGATGGCAATTACATTTGCTGAAGCAATGAGCTGTGCAGTATCATTGGCATAATCGCTTCTTAATTTCTTTCTTGTTTCGGCATCTGTTTGTATGGCTGCAATAGATTTTCTCGCCAGTTTTATAGCCAATTCCCTTCCTTCTGAGGCGTGTTTGTGATTAAAGAATCTAACCAAATTTCCTTGTTGTCCATTTTTCTATATTTTTTATTGATTTATTGGCTAAAATTAGTGATGGTATAAAATGCAGCCCAACCCAAAAAAGCTATGAGCAAAATCCAAAGCCAACTCGGGATACTCTGCGGAGTTTCACTACCTTCAATTAAGAATTTCTTTTGATTGCCTTTGTCATAAGCGTTAATCATCAATGGTATAACTCCGTCAACCACCCCATTGTCACTCAATCCTTCTACCGAAATGGAAGGACCATTTTTGACAATAAATTTTATCTTCCGAATACCTTCTCTGCCTGAGGGAGATTTGCTAATGAGTTTCAAAGTATGTTCACCGTCAGTGTCAATTTACTGGTGTCTAAATCAAATTGAACCGGTGGAACTAACTCCGCAATAGGTTGCTGTTCGTCATCCACAAAGTTTGATTTTGCTTTTATATTCTTCCATCTTATTTAATTGCTTAAAATTGATTTTTGATATGATTTTCGCTTTTCTCACCAGGCTTTATCAAGTATTTTAAAGAATAAATAAGTGTTAAAACCGTGATGAGACTTATAACCGCAATGATTACCCAATCCCAATTGCTTTGCGGACCTGCACCGTGAGTTAATCCTTGGGTTATTTTAGGTTGTTGCTTTTCGCACACAGGACATGCGATCGTTATTTGAGCTATCGAAAGGACAAATATTGATAAGAGATATTTTAGTTTCATCTTGTTATTTATTAGAAGTTAATTTTATAAAGTCCATTATTTTTTTCACTTCTTCGGGTGATACTGTTTTAGCATTGTTACCCCAACTGGTTTTTTCGTGGTTAATAATGGCGGTTACTTCTTCGGGGGTTAAGTTATTATCTAAACCTACTGCGTTCATCACGGCATATTCCGGTCTGGCATCATAACCAAACATTATGATATTGACTAACAATTCAAGGTCGTCACCTAATACAATTGGGCTTCCTTTTAAAGGAGGGAAAGCCCCTTTTAAGCCTTCACCATTAGCTTGATGGCAACTCATACAGTTATTGGTGTACAATAATTTGCCATCAGGAAGGTTGGCATTATTTCCATTTACTACTACTGGCTTTTTCTTCTTTCTTGTAAAGAAATTCCATTGGAGTTTTTCCGCCAGGTAAGGGGGTTTGTTTAAGGCTTTGGAGATACGCTACTATTTTGAGTGCTTCTTGCGTGGCTACAATTCTTCCTTTAATC
Source organism: Saprospiraceae bacterium (assembly GCA_016706365.1). Lineage (GTDB taxonomy): Bacteria > Bacteroidota > Bacteroidia > Chitinophagales > Saprospiraceae > SLDF01. The sequence continues at coordinate 265,646 of JADJJU010000003.1, read as the reverse complement.
CCTTTTCTAAATACATCAGGCACTACTACTTCAACATCTTTTTCTCCCAATTCGCTTTTAATTTCAAATAGCCAAGGGTAGGCGGGCATTATTGATTTTTCTACAACGGCTCTGGGTTGATATAGGTGCAATAAATTCCAAGCTAGACTCGGTTGGCTGAACCGATATTAGTCAAATCGGGGCCTGTTCGTTTCCGTTCCCATTAACGTCGCAGTGTTTCGCCAAAAATCTGTTCTCGTGATGCCGGCATAATCAGCAGCTATACCGGGTCTGTCGCCCCAAACTTTATCCATATCAACATTTCGCACTTGTTGTGTGTGACAAGCCACGCAGCCATTGGCAATAAAACTTTTTTCCCAAGATAGGCTTCGTCCGTCAACGGTTTGTAACTCGGCAGAGGAGCATTATTTTCCTGATTATTGATTGCAGGGAAAATTGCTACGATTAATGTCAACCCAATAAAGAGACCTAATGCCGTTGTGAATAGTTTTTTATGATTATCGAAAAATTCCATTTCGTATTTATTAATTAGTTAGTGCTTGATTGTCTAATTCTTCCTTTGCTTTCAAAATATCTTTAGGTGATGTTGGTATCACTATTTCTCTTTTCGTTTTACCATTACATAGAAATTGTAAGCAAACAAAATGTGAGAAAACCACATCAAGGAACCACCTATGGCACGCCATAGCCAATAAGGAGCCATTAGTTCAACACTTTCCATAAATGATTTGGTACCTTCCATCCACATCAATCCTCTTAGTGTGGAACCATACATTAATGGGAATGTGTAAAATAATAATCCAATTAATGCTAACCAAAAATGTGCTCCAACGGTTATTTGAGGAGGTTCTTTACCGGTAAGTCTTGGAACAACAGTGTAGATAAATCCCCACAGCATAAAGCAGATTATGCCATACATAGTAAGGTGTGAATGAGCTACTGTAAAATCGGTAAAGTGCCACACCAAATTGGTAAAGCGAAATGCTTCAGCTGTTCCCTGTAAAGAACCTGTGAAATAAAATATGATACCAATCAAATAAAACGGAAGGGTATAACTGCCGGAAAGCTTATGCCACGAACCCTTAAAAGTCATCAGGAAGTTTGTAGTACCTGCAACAACAGGTATAATCATTCCTGCACTACCTACAATTGCAACGGTTTGTAACCACCAAGGAATTGCACTAAAAATAAAATGATGTGTCCCGATTACTGTATAGAAAAGTATCTGGGCCCAAAATGCCAAAATACCCAAGCTGTAAGAATAAATAGGCTTGTTTAATTGCTGTGGTAAAAAATAATACATCAATCCAAGATTGAAAAGCATAAACCACATACCCACACCTTGGTGCATATAGTAACCTTGTACAATGGTTTCGCCCAAACCATTTTGCCAACTTGGCCAATAGGCTATTACAGCAATAACCAATAAAAACATCATTGCAGAAATAATGTACCAGTTGGATACATAGATTTCCTTTGTTGTTCTTTTGGTTATTGTTTTAAAAAAGTTATTTAATGAAATAATGACTCCAATACCAAATAATGCCATTACAGGCCAAATGTATTCCCTGTATTCACCTCCGCCATTATTAATACCGGCCATTAGAAACAAACTTCCTAAGATTACCGAAGCATTTATTAGGACTAGCGATCGGTAACCCGATTTTACACTTGCAATAGAAACATTGCTCACTCTTGGAATAACATAGTAAGCCAAACCCAACATAGCCAAAGATGCCCACCCCCAAAATACAGCATTGGTGTGTACGGGTCGTAATCTACCAAAACTCAACCAACTGTCATGATCAATATCAGGTGCAACAAACTTTATCCCGAGATATTCGCCTACTGTAGTTCCAAACAACAACCAAAAAGTAGCACAACCCAAATACCATAAAATGAGTTTCGAGAGTTCAGGTTCAATACGGTCTTGGTTGACTTTTTTCTTTTGCTCAATAAACCGAAATGAACTAACTTCGCTAACATTGTCTATTAAACCTTTTGCATCAATGGAGTAGCATCTCCTGATAATTCATTATTTGAAAGAGAAAACTCTAAGTCTCTTTTTTCTTTGTTCTAATTTTTCAACTTCTTAGTGGAGTTAAGCCGTTTAAGTACTGATGAAATTTTTCAAGCTCCTTTTTCTGAAGATGTTTTGATAAAAGCCTTGGCTTTAAAGATTACGATAATAGAGGCCACAATTATTGGTATTACTATTAGCAACAGAGTTATAATAATTCCCGATTCAATGAATATATTTTTGTTTCCATCCTTTATTTATATTGGATATTATTGTCCATTAAATGTTCAAATTTTTTATCGTTTTAAGAAGGTTAATCCCTTCTCAAAATTCATTGCCAAAGACTTAACAGTTGTTGATTCCAGCATCTTTTTAAGTTCATTTCTTATAACCTTGAATTTATTATGTACAGGGCAAGGCATATGTTCATTACACCTTTTAAACCTAATCCACAACCTTTATAAATATTTTCTCCATCAATCGCAAATACAATTGAGCTTAGTTTAATTTTTTCTAGTTCATTTCTATCCATTGAAAAGCCGCCAGTAGGTCCTTTGTCAGAGTTAATGATTTTATAGCGGGATAGTTTTTGCAGAATTTTGGATGTATATGCTGACGGTGAATCTATTGCTTCTGCTACATCCTTTAGACTCACTTTTCTGTCTAATAACGATTGCTCAGCAATATAAATTGATGCTCTAATTCCGTATTCACAAGCTTTTGAAAACATTTCGTTACTTTTTACGGTGCAAAGATAAGTGTTTTTTTGATTAATGGACAAAATTGTCCATTATTCTCTAGTGGGAGCAAAATTGGCTCTTTTCATCCTTTGGATTTGGGTAGCACCAATACTTAAGTAAAGATTTGTAAGCAATGGTGTTTACAAACTCTTCGCCAATGTCACCTTTGAGTTTCTTGTCTTCCATATTATTACAGCTAACTTTCTAATACACGCAATAAGTATTCCACGGCAAGAATAAGAAATATGCTCCTCTTTATTACAAAAGTTTGTTAATTAGGTCTTTAGTGTAGGGATAATTATTATTTGTGACTTATCATATTTGTATCAATTAAATGGTTGGGAGAGTTTAATTTTTAAAGTTTCTCCTTCATAGAACAGGTATTGAATTGTAATTCTATTCTAACCAATTAAACACCTCTACCCCTCTTATCCCCCGCTCCTCTTATCAAAAGCAATCAAATTAAACATCTCCCGCATCCTGGAGCGGATCCGGATGCCGTAGCGGGATTCTATTTCTCCGGATGATAGATTCGTGGTCAGGTGAGTGATCATGTGATGAGAAAGAAACAGATCATATCTGGCGGCCAGAATTTCTGCCATGACTTCTGTCTTCATTCCGTAATGCTGGCCTTCAGATTCTGTACCCAGGTCATCAAAACAATAGTGTATCGGGATATCACTTTGAGCTCCGGGATGAAAAGACCTGGAGCTATAGCGTTTGATGATTTCGTAACCCTTCTCTGAGAATTCAAACGCGACATTGCTGCAAGGAACAACTTTGTACCTTGTCGCGGCCGGCATAAAGAAGCGGATCAAAGACAAGAAACTGGACTTGCCGCAACCGATCGGACCGCTCAGGAGAATTCCTTTTCGAAGATCAATGCCATAGGTGGAGCAGGTATCAGGATCTCTGACTGCATAGGCCAGGAGGCTAAATAGCATCTCGTAGTCCTCCGGAAACAATTGAAAGCGAAAGCCGAACAATTCCCGGCCTTTACACAGCAAGTACTCGAGACAGGCATCGAAGTCGAATGCATATCTTCCACTCTCGTGCCGGTAAATCAACCGGTTTCTCCAATCCGATTCAGAGGGGCTCAGAATAATCTTTTTTTCCATTAAGTGGATCGTGATAGGGTCCATGATGTGTAGGTTTTGAATGGTTTTGGTATGAATTCTTTTTGTATTCTGCATTGCGTTTGATCCAGCCAAAGATTGCTTTATCAATGTGAGTCATTTTGGCTCCTCCGCTCAGGCACCAGTTTTTATCGGTATAGTATTTGTAAAACTTTCTAGCCTGGTCTTCATCACCACCGGCTTGACGAAACCCGAGGATAACTTTCTCCAGAGCCGGTGGTTGAAAAAAACTATTTTGAGGCCACAAGGTTTCTTGATTTTCTGATTCGGGAATTTTTCTTTGATTTTCATTTTCAGAATTTTTGAGTTTTTTTTCCTTAGTACTAGTACTAGTACTCTTACTAATACTTTTATTATTTATACTAGTACTAGTACTTGAATAAATAAATTTTTTGACTTTTTCAAATCCAACTCTTCTTCCTGATCTACTTTGAAATGAATTGATTCAACTTCATTTAATTTTTTTTCTAAAAGATCAGTCAAATGTTCATTTTGCGGAGATTTGCCATCCGTGGGTTCATTTAGATGTTCACTCAGATGTCCATTCAGATGTCCATTTTTTGGACATGTGCCATTCAGATGTTCACTCAGATGTCCATTTGGTGGACATGTGTCATCTCCATTTGTGGACATGTGAATCACATGCCAGTCAGATGTCCATTTGGTGGACATGTGCCGTTCAGATGTCCATTTGGTGGACATGTGTCATCCACATGTTCACTCAGATGACCACTCAGATGTCCATTTTTTGGACATGTGTCGTTCAGATGTCCATTTGGTGGACATGTATCATCATCACTGTTCACTCAGATGTCCACCAGGTGTCCAGTCAGATGTCCATTTGGTGGACATGTGTCAGCAGTATTAGGGTCGAAATTTGGTTTGAAAAATCTGAATTACGGGGTACTGTTGCTTCAGGATGGCTCATCAAAAAGTCCTCCCGGAATGCATTCAATTTAATGCAACTCTTGAGCTTTGGATTGTGCTGTGGATAATACTCCTCAATATAAGCCCAGTTCTGTAAATCCAGCATTAGCCGGGCAAAAGTAGTTCGTGAATTGATCTTGGCATGATCCATCAATTGAGATCTGGAGACTAAAATTGAATCCGAAAATTTATATCGGCTCCATTGCCTGAAAAGGGCCAGGTATAACGCCATATGCCATGGCGTCATACGCTGGTCCTCATCCCATAATGAAAAAACGAACTCAAGAAATTGATAACCGGATCTCTGATCAGGCACGTTCAAGTTGATTTTTACCGGAATTCAAAAAGTCCATGATCTCGTCATAGTCATACAGCAATCCTCCTCCTACCCGGATAAATGGAATGGTACCATTATTCCGGTGGGTCTGCAGCGTGCCGGCAGACATTTTGAGAAGAGACATTACTTCATGGGTTTTGAGAAATCTTTTGGGAGCTGCATGGGTAGGAATGGTTGATAATAATTTCTGAATGTCAGAAAGCAATTCCATTTTAAATTCTCGTAAATCGTCGGTGGTAATAATTTGTGTTGGCATAATTAATATGGTTTTAAAGTTCCCTACAAAGGAGCACAAAAAATCAATACTTGTGTTGTACCATGTGTATTGGTACACCCTGGTACACTACTGATAATCAATGAAATAAAAATTGAAAAAGTTGAAATCATGGTGTACGTATATTGATTCTATATAATATGATAGCATTTTGAGTAAATAATCGGAATGTGATTGACCAAACCAAGAAGTTGTTATTAACAAGCCATTTAAATTGAAATCAAAATGGCATAAATTGTATCTTTGGAGTGCAAATGGCAGAAATGCCATCGGCATAAAAATATTATTGCGAAGAGCAAACATTGGTGACAAGAAATTTCCAGATTTAAAAAACACACACAATGGTTGCTGGTCGCCTACGCTAAGCGTGGGCATCAGCGGCTTGTGTGTAGGGTCTGGAAACCCTCTTGTCAGGTTGTTTGGTGTTCCACGCCCTTTTTATACCTTAATGCAGTTTAAGGGGTGTGCATTCTAAAACTTTTAAAGTATGAAAAAAGCACCCAAGGGGCATAGCCCCATCAGCGAAGATCTCAACACGCTCCTGGAGCTGAATGGCTTTACGGATGTGAAGCAATTGCTGGAATTGACTGTGGCAAAGATTATGAGACTGGAGGGGTTTAAAATCCTTCTTCTGTCAGAAATCATAGCGATTTCAGATAATTTAGGAATCGAATTAATCGATCAGTAATGATTTCTATGGTACTAGGTTTAAAATGTTCTTTATAACGGGTATTTAAGCTATCTGGATTAAGTTTATCCAGATCCTTAGGAATAATGAACTTAGCTAAATACTGAAAGAATAATTTCATATCGTCGTGGTGAATAATCTTAGCCCACCTTAATAATTTAAACCATGACCCCCATTTCACTGACAGTCATATTAACTTTGATTTTATGCTGGACATACAATTGATTGATTTCATTATTCTCTGCTGAAACATTCCCGGGAGATTCCTTCAAGTATTCTATAAATGCATGACTCCATTGGATTATTAGCTCACTAAGATCAAGCATCATTGAATTGTACTTTTGATGTTGAAGCAGGCTTCTTTGATTACAATTCATCATAAACCGACGCAGATAATCAATCTTAAATTCTACAGGGTATGATCTCTTCCAACTTCACTTTTAATGCATTGATGAACTGCATGTAAAATTTTTACAGTATTGAGATTACAGTCTATCAGTAATTCAATGAAAGCAACATCATGGGTTGAAGAAAAATGTTGAGTTTGGAAAAGTTCATGTAATCGATTAATCAAATTTACGAGGAATGCCAGACGGTTATAGGAAATGGATGGAACTGCATTAGTGTAGCTCAGCTCTTTTAAGTGCTTTTGTAATTCCGGAATGATATTAAACGGATCCTCCAGATCCTCCAATGATTCGTTTATATGTTTTATTAATCCCTTGATCTGCTCTTGTGTGGTATCAACCAAAAGTGGATTAGTGGGTTTTTCCCTATCGATATAAGCCTCGAAATGGTGGTGAAGAAATCTTTGTACTTTCTCACAATACAAGCCTGCCAAAATAAAAAAGTCTTGAATAGCAGGATTGAGCGGCATTTCGGTACGGGCATAATATGTGTCTTTGTCCAATCGTCGATAGAAAATAGCTATGTTATGAATGATCAATTCAAGATGAGATCCGACAACGGATTTTGGTGATTGAGAATCCGGATCAACCTTCAAAATCGAGAGTCGCAGATTTCCTTTCATTTCATCTACCTGGGTCTTCAGGGATAGATTGAAATAGAAATATGCCAAATGATTGACATCCAAAGATTCGAGGTCCAATGGATATGACAATGTCACTACTGACTCATCCTGACAGTCTTTGACCTCAATTATGGATATGTCTGAAACAGGTAAATTAAAAAAGCAGCAATTGCATTTTTACCTGTTTCATCAATGGCAGTCTTAGGATAACTTGAAGTCTTAATGGGGTAAGGAAATATATTGCTTGAAAGCTTCAATATTCTAATCTCCCCAGTGGCCATCTCCGGAAGGGATAGCTGAATGACTTTATGAATTATTATGTCCGACTCACTCTGATGTGCCAGGATCCTGGAAATGAGTTGAGCCCTGGGGAGCTGGAGCAGCTTTTTGGGATGAAACTCCCCTTTGATGATATCATCAAAGAATTGTAGGTAATAATTTGAGCGCATATCACACCTCTTACAATATTAAAAAAGTGCAAAAACCACTGAATTTCAGTGACAAATGAATTTGTGTAATCTTGCTTTAGGTGCATTAACATTAAATTGAATAGGGATTCACTTAGAATCACTATACAAAGAATCCAACCGAAAGATAATAAAGAATAGCAAATTACATCATTCCGTAATGAAATGTTTTATAAAATACGATGGTGGATTATGGGGATAATAGGGATTTACTAATTGAGGAGGACCGCCTTTACTAATTGGATGATTTATAAATCATTTTCTCTGTAAATTCTAGTGCAGAATCAAGGATTAACTTCAAATAATTCTAACAAATAGATCACTGAAGTCTCAAGATCTGATCGTTTTGTTGATCATACAAACTCGGTCCCGTGTCATCAAGTACGGATCAGTAAATTGTATAAATAAGGGATATGGTGCCTTGGAAAGCTTTAAAGTTTTATGCCCTTTTTTGATAGTTTTCTAAGCCAGCAAAAGTATGTGATGAGGTAATTTGATTGGGATTTTATGAAATTTCACCTTCCTTGATATATGTCAAACTTTGAAATTATTTTTCTTTAAACCTTTATGGCTAATTCTCAATCTCAGCAATATGAAATATTCTCTTCGATTTTTGATTTATTCATTTACGCTTATGATTCTTGCATGTAATGGATTGGATGACAAATCAAAGTGGGAGAATGAATCACTTACTTTAATTAAAATAGCCCATGACCTGGAACTTCGGCATAATGCATTAAACAATAGTGTCGATAGTCTCTGGGATGATGTCTCAAATAAAATTGAAGCATCCTTGCAAAAAGATTTTCCACCAGTGGACAGGGAGATTTTTCTAAACTCCCGTAACGCTGATCATATTCGTATGTTCATGTCCTTCCAGTTATTACAAAAGGATATCCAGAAAATGGTAAATGAGGCAGGTAAACAAGATAAAATACTGGCAGATCAAATCAGGTCCCTGGCTAAGGAAAAACAAGATTTTGAAAAAAGGAAAATAAAGTTTCTCGAAAAGGTGCACCAATATGATCAGGAAGCAAGTAAAAGTTATTCAAATAAATTTCGATTACTCTATTTAGCAACATCCATATAATCAAATCACCAAACCCCAAAATTGCATTATGTCTTTAAAATTACCATTTCTGAAAAAATCAGTCCTCTTATCTATTTTTTTACTGTTGACAATGATATCATGCAAGCGGGACGAGCCGGATTTAGTAGCTACTAAAGAACTGACATCTTCATTTGAAAACAAAGTGGTCGTAGAATGGCATGAATTATTATTAGAAATAGAACGATTTACTCCCGGTTATTTACCACCAGTAGCTGCCAGAGCTTACGGTTATATAGGACTTGCTGCTTATGAAACAGTAGTCTCCGGAATTCCCGGATACAAATCTCTTGAAAGCCATTATCCGGGATTACAACTTCCAAAAATTGGCAATACAGAAATTCATTATCCACTGGCGTTGAATAGTGCATATACTACTATGGCACAAAAATTATTCCCTACGGCACCAGCAGCCCAGGTGTCAAGAATCCTAAGTCTTCAAAATCAACTCAATGTACTCTATGAGTCAGATGTAACACCGGATGTATATAATGCATCGATAGTTTGGGGAAGAGATATTGCGGAAGCTGTATTTGAATGGTCAAGAACTGATCTCGCAGGACATGAGAGTTACTTGCGTCCAAGAGACCCTAATTACGCACCACCGCAAGGACCTGGATTATGGCAGCCCACTTATCCAGATTTTGGAGAGGCACTTTTACCTTATTGGGGCAGTGTAAGAACATTTGCAGCTTCTTCAGATGACAAGTGCAAAGCACATCTTCCATTCAGCACAGATGTAAAAAGTGAATTTTATGCCCAAGCGCTGGAAACTGAAAACAAAGTAGATCTTATTCGTCTGGGTCAAAACTATGAAGATAAGTGGATTGCACAATTCTGGAGCGATGACTGTCCGGCATTAACCTTTTCACCGGCTGGAAGATGGGAAGCAATAGCGGTACAGGTATTGAAAGAAGAGGATGCTGATCTTGCAAAAGCTGTAATAGTTACCGCTAAACTTGGAATGGCAGTCTGTGATGCAGGCATTCGATGTTGGAGTGAAAAGTATCGATTCAATTTACTTCGCCCAGTCGATTACATTAAAGGATCCATGGGACATTCAGATTGGAATTCTATAATGTGTCCTGATGGTTCAGGTCAGTATTTTACACCTCAATTCCCTACTTACCCTTCAGGTCATGGTACATTTGGAGCCGCAGCATCTGAAGTACTTACTGCTGAATTTGGACATGATTATTCATTTACTGATAAATGCCACGAATTAAGGTCTGAGTTTATAGGTACACCAAGATCATTTAATAGTTTTTATCAAATGGCACAGGAGAATGCTTATTCGAGAATTCCCATCGGGGTGCATTTCAGAATGGATGCAGATGCTGCAATGGACCTGGGTCTTCGAGTAGGCAGAAAAGTTAATTCATTACCATGGAGATAAAACATCCTTATAATTAAGAACTTTCTGTACCTGGTTTTTTTTAATATCTTACACAATAAAGATTAAGCCCGGTTATAAAAGCCGGGCTTTTTTATAGCTTATGATAATCAATACCCGCAGGATTGAAAATGAAAACAGAGGAAAGAATTTTAAAGATTACTCAGCAATTTCTGTTTCAAAATAGTGCTGTTCTCAAAGACCTTCCGACCAAAGATCTTTCCTACCTACACAATTATATTGAAGATAAGTCCGGCAAGCGGGGCGATTATCTTTTTCGCCAGGGTTTCTATCCCAAAGGTATATATTGGTTGTTGTCAGGTAAAGTCAAAATTTTCCAGCAATCAGATTCCGGTCACAGACAGACAATGTACATTTATTCGAATGGAGATCTGATTGGATACCGGCAATTACTGGCTGAAGAATCGCATCCTGTTTCAGCAGTATTATTAGAGGATTCAAAAATTAATTTTATCCCAGCGGATATTTTTAAGAGTCTAATATCAGATTCGACTGCTTTTGCCAGAAACATTCTGAGTACGCTTGCCCGGGATTTTACAGTTTGGACTAACCGAATAACGGTGTTTCAAAAATTCAGAGTAAAAGAACGTCTGGTACTTGCTTTACTTATTCTTCACGAACAATATCGTCTTTCTGGTTCTCCATCGGGTGTCATAACGATTACAAGAACTGAGTTAGCTGACTATGTTGGTGCTTCGCTGGAGACAATTGTAAGAATATTAAATAAATTGAAAACTGATAATCTGTTACAAGTCAGCGGCAGGAAAATTGTGCTTCGTGAGCTAAATACCTTAATGGATATGCTTCAAAAAGAATAATTTGAATTCCAATCATAATTATGGGTTATCAAATTACTTTTATTAGCAATGCTGCTAATCATAAGCTATTTTTATCATCATGCTATTTGGTCGTCCATTAATGTTTGCAGTCAAATAAGTAATAACTAATGCACAATTTAGGACAGCTTGATTTTTTATGTTTCTCAGTTAGAAAAGCTATACTATCAACCATGGTGAAGAAGAATTATTAATCATGCAAAACTCAACAAATATTAAAATTCCGATTTGTGGACGTGTGCCTAATGGTTAGTACCAGTTCTAATTTTAATATTCCTTCTCTGCCCTTCCAGCCTGTTCCTTAAAGCTGCCATATCTTCAGACACCTTGCGTTCTACAACCTTTGCATAAATTTGAGTCGTAGAAATTCTGGTGTGTCCCAGCATTTTGCTAACAGTCTCAATCGGGACTCCGTTTGACAAAGTAACAGTAGTAGCAAAGGTGTGCCTGGCCAGGTGAAATGTAAGTCGCTGCTGAATACCACAAATTGTGGCCAGCTCTTTCAGATACGAATTGATTTTTTGATTAGAGATTGGAGGGAAAACACTTCCTTGCCTGATAGCTGATGGATCATTAGAATACTTCTTTATCAATTCCAGAGCTTTTGGTAGAAGCGGGACGATAACCTTCTCACTTGATTTTTCTCTTTGGGTTTGGATCCAAAAATTGCCGTCGATACCTCTTGTAATATGATCAGTGGATAAAAGATACATATCAATGTATGAAAGGCCGGTGTAACAAGAGAATATAAACAAATCCCGGGTCTTATCCAGACGAATGCTGTCAAGCTGAATATTCTCGAGAAGTTCTAGTTCCTCCTCAGATAAGTACCCACGGTCTGTCTTTACAAATTTGAGGCTGAATTTCTCCATTGGCTTCTCGGTCATCCAGTCCAGCTTGTGTACAAAATTGAGTACTTTTTGGAGCCGCTCCATGTGCTTCATGAGACCATTATTCTGAAGTTTCTTTCTGTGGTCTTTCGGAATATACATTCTGAGGAAGTATTCAAACTCCGTAATGAACTGGTAATTAATTTTGACTAGGGGTATATCAGTTTTTCTTTTTTCCTTCGTTACAAATTCTTTGATATACTTCTCAGTAGTACGGTAATTTTTCAATGTGCCGGGTTTGAGTACAGAAGACTGCAACCGGTAGTGGTAAGTAAATGCTTCGAGAATTGTTTTCTGTTTTACTTCTACTCCGAGGAAAGCATCCTTCAGAGCATTGAGGTCAAGTGTCTCTTCATAAATTCTTGAATCTTTATACAGCCCCCACATTTTAGCTTTGGATTGGTCTAAAAATTTATTTATAGACCTGGCTTCTGGGTTTCTGTCTTTGGCCCTCCCTTTCGTTTTATCCCAGTCCTCGAGTAGGACGACAGTGTTCATAGAAATTTCAATTCTCTTCACTTGGGCTACGATGCGCATGGCGACTGATCCGTAGCCGGGTCGATAAGATCTCTCACGTATCACGAAATGGATACCAAAGCCTGAAGATGTACTCATTTTGGTTCGATTTTAGTTCTTTTGAATGAAAAACCCCTAATCGTTCACCTTTCGGTTCACTGGGTATTCATCAAATGGAATCAAATGAAACTAAATCAAATTAACACATGTAATTGAATGTCAATTCATTACATCGATAACAGTACAAATCTAAGCTAAAAATGCGTTCACCTTATCGTTCACCCAACAATTGAATTACATTGGTATGAATTGATATGCCCAAAAACACAAAACGCTGTAAATCAAGCGATTTACAGCGTTTTGAAACGGACTAAATTCCAATTCGTCGGGGTACCAGGATTCGAACCTGGGACCCCTTGGTCCCAAACCAAGTGCGCTACCGGACTGCGCTACACCCCGAATCGGGTGTGGGTGTGGAAGTTTGGGTGTGAGTGTGTTGGGTTAGAAGAGTTTGAGTGTGTGGTTATTCTCACCGATGTATTTCTTTTTCAAAAAATACATGCGGTGAGAGCGGGATTCGAACCCGCGGTACGGTCACCCGCACGACAGTTTAGCAAACTGTTGGTTTAAGCCACTCACCCATCTCACCATATCTTTTAATACCTGCTTTCAAGTATCACTTTTCTTGTTTCTAACGCCTCAGAGTCCACATTGTTTCTTCATTTGGCATTCCGCTCTGTTTCATCATCTTCATCTCAACTGCACTATTCCCTCAAAGCGGATGCAAATATATACAGGTCTTACAATAATACAAATTTTGATCTAAACTATTTATCGTTTTTATTCCAACATTTAAATAACTAATTGATTAACAAACCATCACATAATCTGAAATTATTGAATCTGTATTGGTGAAGCTACTTATGAGACTATTTTGTGGTCCTTCTTGGTTGCTTTGGTCGTAGGACGACTGACCCCGGTATCGCTTTCGATTATGCTTTTTGCACCATCGGGCGGGTTGAGGCGTAATCTCGTGGCTTTTTCGCGAGGGGCTGCACCGCCTCGCTCGTATATGTCGCCCTTTCAGCGAGGGGTTTTACCGCCTCGCTGATATATGTCGCCCCTTCAGGGCTTGTAGCACCTCTCTAGGGGCTGTCCAGCCTGAAGCGGCTGTTTGGCTGTTTTTTCGAGGCTCGCAGCTTATGGCTCGCAGCTTCTTCCCGGCTGTTTACGCTTTAATGCTTCACCGCTATAACGAGGCTGTTTACGGCTGTTTCGATTAACCGATTCCCCGATTAACCGATCCCCCTTTTCTCTATCCCGTAGCATTCAAGGAAATCTTCACCTCCCGCTCTATCTCATTCACTTTCGTTCTGAATTTAGGATCCGTATCCAGCATGTCCTGGATAGCCTTGCAGGAATATATCACAGTGCTGTGATCCTTACCACCAAAATAATCACCGATAACTTTCAGTGACTTATTCGTATAATTTTTGGCCAGATACATGGACAATTGTCTGGCAATAACCACTCCCCTCTTTCTGCTTTTCCCATTCAACTGATCCACCGGAATATCAAATGTCTTTGCTACCAGTTCCTGAATGCTCTCTATGCTTACTCCGCTGTTGAGCTGAGTGACGAATTTTTGAATGACCTCCTTAGCTAGTGTTAGATCCACTTCCTTTCTATTCAGCGAAGATTGGGCTATCAATGAAATCAGCACACCCTCCAGTTCACGGATATTGTCTTTGATATGATAGCTGATGAATTCTACAATATTCGGTGGCAATATGATGCCTTCCTTCTCCATTTTAGCTTCTAAAATTGCCATCCGGGTTTCCAGATCCGGGATTTGAAGATCAGCAGTCAATCCCCATTTGAATCTGGAGATCAGCCTGTCATCCATACCATTCAGATCCTTGGGAGCTCTGTCAGAAGTGATGATGAGCTGCTTCCTGTTCTGATGCAACTGGTTGAAAATATGAAAGAAAATTTCCTGGGTCTTGGTCCGCTCAGCCAGAAAATGGATATCATCCACTATCAGCACATCTAGCAGCTGATAGAAGCTCACAAAATCATTTATGGTATTATTCTTGATGGCCTGCACCATCTGATTCGAGAATTTCTCTATTGAGATATACAGCACACTTTTTTCAGGATGATTCTGGACGATCGTGTTTCCTATAGCCTGCGCCAGATGCGTTTTACCCAGACCTGCAGATCCGTAAATGACCAATGGGTTGAATGAAGTCGTGCCGGATCGCTCAGCAATAGCCAATCCCGCTGACCTTGCAAGCCGATTGCAATCTCCTTCTATATAATTGTCAAATGTACAATTCTTATTTAGTTGAGTTTCCACCTTCATCTTGCGGATCCCCGGAATCACAAATGGATTTCTGATCTCATTTTGCTCATTCTGTTTTGTTTCTTCATGAACCCCGTTTTTCTGCTTTTGCTGGGGTTCATCCGCCGTCTGCATCAGGATTTGATATTCGAGCTTCGCTTTATCTCCCAGTTCCTTCCTGATCACTTTTTTTAGCAAATCCACGTAGTGCTGCTCCAGCCATTCGTAAAAAAACTTATTGGGCACTTGTATCGTAAGTACAGATTCCTTCAGTCTCACAGGGCGGATGGGCTTAAACCAGGTACTATAGCTTTGAGGGTTTACCTCAGCCTGTATCGTTGCCAAACATAAATTCCACACTTGTTGATGTTCACCCATAATTCAATGTCTACAAACCGATCCGGAAACTGACAGTGGTTCATAATCAACTACGTTATCACTCGTCAATTTTCCCGGTAATCCAACCATAATAAATTCATTATTCAACACTTATCAGAATAAGGGCTGTAAAGGTCTAAAAATTTGTCCGTATTCGATAAAAGAAAATCAGGACAATTTGACATCTTCTTTTAGATCAGGTAACACGTATGAATGTGGGAATATAGAAACAATGTCCATAACAAACAAAAATTTGCTTATTTATAATTCTCTGCCCCAATTATTTATATAATTTGACTTCTAAAATATTGATTTTTTGGGTGTGACCGATAACATGCTGGAGAAACAAGTCATGACTTGTTTCTCCAGCATGTTATCGGTCGGGCTCTCCGCTTTACTTCGCAGAGACGCATTTTAATGCGTCTCTCCTCGTGCCCGCTGCGATCCCTCACACTTTGGTTGTTCATTCCTGCTCCACTTCCGTGCTTTCAGCTAAGGCACTCTTAGCCCTTTCTGCTAGCTTCTAAGGTCAGCACACCATTAGGCAACCCCACACCATTCCTTCCCGTAGCATTCTGCTACGGCACTCACACTCACTAACGTCAGCTGAAATGGACTTCTAAGGTCGTAGCTGAAAGCTACTCTGAGCAACAAAGGGTGGATGGCTGCAATTTCGGCTGTTCAATCATGGTCGAAATGGCTGTTTAATTCACTGCGCCAATTCTCCAACTCACCAATTCACCAATTGTCACACCACATACTCATTCTTACAACTCACACACTTATGCTTAAAATTATACTCAAACTGAACATCTAAACGACCTAAAACAATACCTCCCCAGCCAGCCTGATTAATCACTACCGGTTTACCTATTTTGTTTTTTACCATAGTAGGTTCATCAAGGAATGTATGTGTGTGTCCACCAATGATAATATCGACATTTTCTGATTCCCTGCCCAAAACTATATCTGACATTGTATTGTCTTTGTAAGAATAGCCCAAATGGGAAAGACAAACAATCAGGTGACATCCCTCTTCCCTAAGTATTGCGGCTTGTTGATCTATTGTTTTTATAGTATCCAGGAATTGAACACCACTGTACATATTTTCGGTGAGGTATCCGTGGAGATTTAGCCCGGCTCCAACTATTCCTATCCTCAATGGTCCCTTCTGTATGATATGTCGGGGTATTGTCATCCCATTTAAGGCAGTATTTTCAAGTCCGTAATTTGACACCACCATTTTAAATTTTCCCTTGGGTAGTTGCTCCGCAAGGTTCTCTATCCCTTTGTCAAAATCATGATTACCCGGAACCCCAGCTTCGTATTTCATCTGAGCCATCAGCTGCATTTCAAGGGCTCCATTAAACATATTAAAATATGGGGTCCCCTGAAACACATCCCCGGCATCTACCAGGAGCACATGCTCCTCTTCTCTTCTGATTTTCTCAATGAGTTTATATCTTCTGTCCACTCCTGCTTTCCCAGCATTTCTGCCTCCATCCATTGGGAATGGATCGATTCTGGAATGCACATCATTACTATGTAATATCGTAAGGCGATATACTGCTCCGGCAGCAAAAGCATTTACCGGAAATGTCCCCATTGCCCCAAGTATGGCACCAGTTCCTGCAATTTTTACAAAATCTCTTCTAAGCATATTATTTTGATTGAAGCATTAACAATAATCCAATTGAATTATTGAGGCCTGACCATTCTCCCTGTACCAGTAGCGCTTATTTTTTCTCCCAAAGCATTTTTTGACTTAATATCTTCGATAATAATATCTCTGATGAATACAGGGTAATCGGTTCTGGGCACCTTCTTCAAAAAATCAAGTCCATCACCACCTTCTGCCAGAAAGCTGGTAGTTGCAACTGTGTATAATTTGTCGGCTTTCAAATATTCTCCATGTATTCGAATATTTACAGCCTCCTCACCATCCAATTCTACATAAACTTGCTTGCTCACCGGCCATCCGCCATTTTTGTATGCAATTAAATCAAATAACATCTGAACTTCTTCTCCGGTCAATGTCAATACAGTAAGCAAATTATCGAAAGGCATAATTTCAAAAACCTTTCCCACAGTAATAGGTCCTGCTGCTACATAAGATACCCTAATACCTCCATGATTCAAAAAAGCAAAATCAATCTCTTTCCCTGAATATTTTTTACCCGCAGTATAAGTTAAATCCCCCATCCAATGTGTCAATGTAGATTCGGGTTGTTTCCGGGGCATTTCACTCTCGATATATCCGATGACTGATCCCATTTCAATCTCCATACTATCTCTGAAGGGTGCAATCATACCTTCCAAATTCCCCACTGACCTGATAGTATCCAAATTATTATCTATTTGATACAAATTTGGCCGAACAGAGGCTTGATGCATTTTTCTCGTGCATGATGAAAGCATGAATATCATCAATGTCCATATCAGCAACCCGGACATTCCGGCTTTATTGAGAAAGGTGATATTATTATTTAATTTGCGCTTCATGGTTCAAATGATACCTAATTTTATAAATGCAGACTGACTTCTTCCTTCAGTGCCAACTGTCCTGTAGAAATAAGCTTGTATCCTCTTTTCTCATGAAAATCAAGCAATTGTGCAATATAATTTCCCAAAGAATAAGAATTGGATAGATCCTCTGACATAGCAGATATGGTAGCCGACATTTCATTTTTGATCAGAACAATGATTTGCCAGACTTTATCCTGGACATATAATTGCTGAGTGATATTATGTTCGAATTCCTTCTCTACAGTGAGAAAAAGTGCAGTTGCCATTTCTTCAGAACTCATTCCTTGCTGCTGAAGTCTGGATATCATTTGGGGCATTGATATTCTTTCCAAAAACAATAATAGTCTTTCGCAGGCCTGAAGGCGCAAATGCTGTGAACTCTGATTCTTCTTGAATGTCAGTTCCTGGAATTGAATATTTCTCTTATACTGTATATACTGATCCATTAGCTTGTCACTCAGCCATATAACTACGGCTAATACGAAAATTACCTGAACCAATCCAAACACAAAAGGAACCCATGTCGCCATTTAATAATTTATTTACGGATGAAACAATGCAAGCTTACACTTTGTTAATTTTGTAAAACTAATCGACTCACACAAAACTACCCATCATTTTTAATTAAATTTGTGATAAATAATCGGATCAGATGAACGACACAATAGAAAAAGTACAGGCTCCTATTCAAATCTCATCAACTGCAATGCGTGAATTGCATAAGATTCTGAGAGAGCAAAATATACCTGACACCCATGGATTACGTGTGGGCGTGAAAGGTGGTGGTTGTTCCGGATTCTCATATATTCTTGGATTTGATTCCAATAAAGACAATGATTCAGTTTTCCAACTGGACGGGATGAGACTTTTCATTCAGAAAGCTCATGCACTTTATCTTCTTGGAATGGAAATCGATTATGTGGACGGCTTGAACAACCGCGGATTCACATTCAACAATCCGAACGCCAAGGAAACATGCGGATGCGGGACATCTTTTAATGCCTGATAACCAAAACAACCTTACATCTTGAGGAACCAACACTCTTTGCTTCCCGTAAATGGAAGCAACAGCATTTACACTCACACATTAGTTGGCTGAGTTTAACTTCTAAAGTCGTAGTTCAAAGCTACTCTGAGCAACGTAAGTTAACACAAACAATCTTTTCAGTATGTCCGAAGCTTCCACTACGAATTACGACGTAATCGTCATCGGCGCAGGTCCCATAGGACTTGCTTGCGGCATTGAAGCAACTAAATTGGGCCTTTCTTACCTCATCCTTGACAAAGGAACATTGGTGAACTCCATCTATCACTACCCGTCTGGGATGACATTCTTTTCGACTTCTGAAAAACTGGAAATCGGAGCTGTTCCATTTATTTCACATCAGCCCAAACCTAACAGAGATGAAGCCCTGGAGTATTATCGCAGAGTCGCACAATCCTGGAAACTGAATGTTAAACTGTATGAGGAGCTCAAAAAAGTGAAAGACACTTCGCAGGACGGCTACCATCTTATCAGCACCAAAAGCTCCTATTCCTGCCAATTTATAGTCCTTGCCACAGGGTTTTATGATATCCCACATTTACTGGATATTCCGGGCGAGGATTTATCCAAAGTAATGCACTATTACAAAGAAGCTCATCCATTTTATGCTCAGAAATTAGCCATTATTGGCTCATCTAATTCTGCAGTTGATGCTGCACTTGAGTGCTTCAGGAAAGGTGCTGAAGTTACCATGCTGATCAGATCTGACAAAATAGGAGATAATGTAAAGTACTGGGTGAAGCCCGACATAGAAAATCGAATCAGTGAAGGCAGCATCAAGGCTTATTTCCACACAGAAATAAAAGAAATCACTGAGGAAACTATAAAATTTACCTCAGAAGGGAAAGCAATTGAAATTGATAATGATTTTGTACTTGCTCTGACAGGATACGAACCCAATTTTAAGTGGCTGGAAGAACTGGGGATAAAACACTCCAGCGATGAAAAATGTATCCCTATGCACAATCCTGCTACCATGGAAACCAATCGCCCGGGAATATTTCTGGCCGGAGTAATTTGTGGTGGGATGGAAACCAATAAATGGTTTATTGAAAACTCCAGAATTCACGCCGAGAACATTATGAAGGAAATTGGGAAGCGGAATGCGAAAGCTTAAGATTTCAGATGTCAGATTTCAGTAGTTTCAGATTTCAGATTTAACAGCCGGGGAAATTTTAGTAGATTTTCTAGAAATGGCCTGAATTCGTTTTGTAAATAATTGTAAATCAAAATTTTGCAAAAGTATTATATAGAAGATTTCAAATTTCAGATTGAGCAGCTGCAGTATTATTGGTAGATTTTATGAAAAAACCTTTTTATAATTATTAATCCTGTATATCAAAATTTTGCAAAAGTCTTATTTAGAACCTTTCAGATTTCAGCACACCCTCCACTAAAACTCATCACTCACCATTCACGATTCACGATTCACCATTCACTATTCACCATTCACCATTCACCATTCACGATTCACGATTCACGATTCACCATTCAATTCGCCATTCAACATTTAACATTTAACATTCCAAGATTCACCATTCACGATTCACTATTCACGATTCACGATTCACCATTCACGATTCACTATTCATTCACCATTCAACATTTAACATTTAACATTTAACATTTAACATTCCAAGATTCACCATTCACGATTCACACTATTCACCATTCACGATTCACCATTCACGATTCACCATTCACCATTCAACATTTAACATTTAACATTTAACATTCCAAGATTCACCATTCACTATTCACGCATTCACTATTCACCATTCACCATTCACTATTCACTTTAATTCTATTAAATTTACTGACACAAACTCATATATATATGAACCGTGAAGAAATCATCCAACAACTTAAAACCCATCATCAAGTATTTGTTGAATATATCCTTGGATTAAGCGAAAAAGATTTCTCACGAAACATAGAAGGAAAATGGACTGCAGCCCAGCAATTTGAACACATACATCTAAGTACAAAACCATTGAAGTTTGCATTAAAGCTTCCAGCCTGGTTCCTGAAATTGTATATTGGAAAGGCCAACCGTGCAAGTAAATCTTATGAGGAACTGGTAGCAAAATACAAACTGAAATTAGAACAGGGAGGACGGGCAGGAAAAGCATTCATTCCAAAGGGTATCAATGCTCAGGAAAGACAGGATTTGAGCAATAAGCTTAATAAAACGATTGAAAGTATCTGTAAAAGTCTGAGTAAATATTCTGAAAACGAATTGGACATCCTGATATTACCACACCCACTTTTAGGCAAACTAACCATGCGAGAAATGATGTACTTCACAATTCTTCATGTACAGCACCATCAGTATCATACTCAGGAAAACCTGAAGAAATAGATCTGAGTATAATAGTCTATTGTTTACATTTACTTTTCAGAACAAAGCCTTAATTATAATGCAGAACATTTTCAATCTGGAATTTCATTTGCAAGGGTTCCATTTTCGACAAATAATTCTAGTTTTCATATCATTAATATGGAGTTCACCAATACATGCTCAGTTTGACATACAAACTCCCATCATCAATTCCGCGGCATTCGCTATTACAGACACGATTTATATGGATCCGAATGGGGAGGATACCAATACCGGTACTTTCGAATTTCCGGTAAAGACATTTACTGCTGCTGTTCAAAAACTGCCTTATGGAACTGCAGGTGTTAATGGAGGAAATGCTTATGGACTAATAATGCTCAAGCCCGGACATTACCAGACTTCGACCGGATTTCACCAAAGAGTGAATCACTGGCAAAACGGAAATGTGTACAGAAATGTCAGTTTGGAAGGAATCGGTCATGTGACAATTGGAGGAAGCCGGGATAATTTTTCAACGGAACATTTGCTGATCTTGAGTGGGGATCACATCTTTATCAAGAATATTAACCTTCAGTACAGTTCAGGAATAGGAATATTGTTGGGTCGGTCAACAAATGACCCCAGACATCAAAATCACATTTTGATAGAAAATGTAAAAGTAGACAGTGTGGGTAGCTTTTCTATGTTATTTAGAGATATTGATACCATCTTAGTTCGAAACTGTAGCTCACGGTATGCCGCCCGACCGGGGTATGACACAATTGCTTCTCCCTGTCAATGGCCCAGTGGAATTAAATTTTTCAACTGCCTGGATGCCACTATCCATGATTGTGAGATTGCATATACACGGGGAGAGGGACTGAATTTCCACAACTCTCAAAGAGGCGAAGCCTTCCGAAATCTGATCCATGACAACGGTCTGAATGTGTACAATGACAATTCATCAAAATTGAGCATTCATCACAATCTCATATTCAATACTCCTGATATTGGCCCTACATATTGGCGAAATTGTCCTGCAGATACCCATCCTGCCTGGTCAGGAGCAGGATTTCTAATAGCCAATGAGGGGGCTTGCGGGGAAGGAAATTTACCGGTTTTTGAAAACTGTGTCACAAAATGCATACTCCCCGATGAAGCATATCCTAATGTAGACAGCATGTATGTTTTTAATAACATACTTCAAAACATTAGCGAGGCTTTTGGATTCTGGCAGGGAAGGACAGATATCATCGGAGTTAATTGTATCCGGAATGTATTTATATTCAATAACACTATCATTGGTGTTCTGGGTATGGAAGGCACTTCTTCAAAAGCGCTTGTCGAATTGTTTTTTCCCGATTTCAATATTCTGTTTGGCAATGGTTATAGTTATATGGAGAATGTGCATATCTCGCAAAATATATTCACTTATGATACGCTTGAATATTCGCAGGTTC
This sequence comes from Saprospiraceae bacterium, assembly GCA_016706365.1. Lineage (GTDB taxonomy): Bacteria > Bacteroidota > Bacteroidia > Chitinophagales > Saprospiraceae > SLDF01. The sequence goes on along the minus strand of JADJJU010000003.1, from coordinate 243,190 downwards.
AGCCATACAGAGCTGTAATCAATAATTTGCATCCGGGTCCTATGGATATCAATTTTCATGAAAATGTCTGGGTTAAATCATACGCGGGGATGTCTGATTCTGACATTGTCAGGAATAATTTACCGGGAAAAACTTATTTGCTTTTAGATTCTTTGAGTTCAATTTTGCCTTGTGATGAAGAATCCGGAATGGGTTTTTTCCGTGCAAAAAAGTGTATTGCTGAGCGATGATTATAGAATGCTGATAAGAAATTCTCCTTTAACTAATGCAGGTGCTTTAGAATTTAATGCTGATTGCCTGTCAACATCCATCTCCTCTCATGAAAACACATCAAGTGAACAAATTACAGTGTATCCCAACCCATGTGTGAATTGTACAGAATTAAAATTATCAGGCTTAACTGATAATCTAAATTACAATTACAAAATTTACTCTCTTCAGGGTGTTGAGGTTTTGAATGGATCAATCTATAGTGACACTGTAATTAAATGGGATGCAAGCTTTAGCGGACTTTATTTACTGGAAATAAAAGCTGATGAGAAAAGATATTTTACAAAGATCCTGTTCCTAAATTAACATGAGCTCGACGAGTAAACTCAAAAATTAAATTCTAGAAAACATTTGCCCCAGAGCGGGCAAAATCTGTAACCCTGGATGCAATCCAGGGAAAAGAGCCCGCAATACATGGTTATGGCGTTATTTTTGCCTAAAAAAAGCAAAAATAATGACAAAACCAGAAGTTACTTGAGCCATCAAACTCACGTTAAATTAGCACCCGTTTTTAAAACATAATTATAAAGGCACTTCATTGATTGCTGACTTCTTCTTCAATAATAATCTACTTCCTCCATCATACTTTTCAATAATGTCATATCGATCAGTCAACTCCGGTAACTCAGAATCGAAAATATAGAAATAATCAGGGCTGGCAGTATTTTGCTCACCTGCATCGAGATCTACCAAATGGATATGATCAGCCTTTCCGGTCTGAGTATAATATTGGAAAGACCTTCTGAAAAACCAGGATGTCTGCAAAACAGCTTTAGCATCAGAATTATTATCATCTTCGATAAATTTCATCACCTGATATGTGTTTGCATCATACCACCATTCGCGAACTCTGTCTGTTTGAAGTGCTCTTTCCATATGCCATACCTTTATAACTATCAATATAACAGCAAGAAATGTCATCCACCGATAATTTTTGCCCTTCATCAGAAATGCAAAAAAAGCGGCTGCCATTCCAATAAATAAGGGGTATAGAAAAAGTGCTGTTCTTCCAGTTAGATTAGGGGTTCCAAGAATGACTGTCTGAGCAATATTCACAATAATTGTAGCAGTTAATATTGTCCAGGCTACAAACATTACCTGCCCCTGAAGCCATTGCCAGGATTGTCTGCCCCAATGATAAAATAGAGCTGCACCTGCTAATATGAAAATCATAATAGCCAGCAGCCCAAAATACTCATTTGAACCCCCAACCATCCGGACACCTGCTCTTACAGTATCTACCAAGCTAATCACAGTGTCTTTGTAGAATCCATTACTCTGCCAATATTCAAATTGATTGGTGGATTGCATTTTATGGATTGGATTATATATCAGGGCCAAATATGCCAGAAAAGAACCCCCTAATAGTCCCAGCTTTCTATATAATTGCTGCCTTTTCTGTTTACCTGAATATTGGTTGAAAAAATACAATCCCAGCATACCCACAGTAGCACACCAGAAAATCAGTAAAGTAAAATTGGCATATGCTGCCAGCATGCTGAGTCCCAAAGCCCACCAAAGCAAGTTCTCCTTTTTCTTCTGAAATCCGGATATTAATATCCATACTGAATAAAACATGATAGCAATAGACAGTCCGTATCCCCTGCATAATGAGAAGAAATCGAGCAGATAAGGATTAAAAATAAAAAAGGAAACTGTACATAAAACCCACCACCATTTATCCTTAAAAATGTATAAACTAAACCTGTAAATAGCCCAAAAGTAGAGCAGAAATGAAAGGACATTAGGCAATCTGCCGGCCCATACTTCCTGTCCAAAGATCAAGAGGGAAAACTTAGCTAAAATAGAATTGAGAATATGATTATTGGGCCAGGGATCAGGGTACATCATCAATTCCCATACATTGAAATTGAAATAGTACAAATAAGTAGCTACCTCATCATGCGTTAATGGAATATAAATGGCTTTATACCAAATGATTGACCAGGCGATGATCCCAATCAAAAATGTAAGCAATAAGGGAAGGGTCTTTTTTAAAAACATAGCAAACAGGTGGTTCCTGCAAATGTAAGTTTTTAGTTGAAAAAGGAAGTATAGAGTTTTGATAAAGAGAATGTTGTTGAAGGCGAGTTGAAGAGTTTAGGAGATGAGGAGTCTAGGAGTTTAGAAAACAGCCAGGTTAAACAGCCGGAACAGCCTAGTTGAAGCGGGTAAGCGTTTAATGATTGGAAGGTAAACAGGCGGAGATCGGTTAATTGGTTAATTGGAACTGACAACAGCCAACAGCTAAAGGCCAAGAGCGGCTGTTTGCGCAAGGGATCGCAGCGGGCACAAGCGACGCAGGAGCGCCGTAAAGCGGAGAGCCCGGCGCGAAATAATATAAAATTGCATTTTCAAAAATTGCAATTTTATATTACCTCGTGGATGCGCCCAAATAAAATATCCCCGAAATGAAATTTTGCAAAATTTTGGACTTATGCCTCAACTGTTTATATTTACATTCGTTAATACAGCGACTGCCAGGATTCGCTTATGAGAAATACTTCTCATCGTATTTCTATGCATTTAAATTCACTAAATTCCTATCGTAAAACAGAACAACTATGACATTAAACAGCATTTTTGCGGGCTTCATTTTCTTGTTTCTTATGGCAAGTATAGCCTCTGCACAATCAATTAAATATCCGGTGACGAAGAAAATCGAGCATGTGGATGAATATCATGGCACTAAAGTAAGTGACCCGTATCGCTGGCTGGAGGACGATATGTCAGAAGAAACTGCTCAATGGGTCAAAGCTCAGAATGAGATTACATTTGCACATCTGGAGCAAATCCCTTACCGCAAGAAAATTTTCCAGGATCTGGAGGCTGCCTACAATTATCCTAAATACTCAGCTCCCAGAAAAAAAGGCGAATACTACTATTTCTACAAGAATAATGGTCTTCAAAACCACTCAGTTCTCTACCGTCAAAAAGACATGAATGCTGAGCCAGAGGTAGTAATCGACCCGAACACTTTGTCTGCTGATGGCACTGTGGGAATGGGTGCATTTGTATATTCAAAGGATGGTAATTATGCTGCTTATACGCTCTCAAAAGGTGGATCTGACTGGCAGGAAATAACTATCATGGATCTGCGTACTTTAAAAAACTTGCCTGAAAAACTCGAATGGGTTAAAGTATCAGGCATCAGCTGGAAGGGTGATGGATTCTATTACAGCAGATACCCTGCTCCGGAAGGTAGTGCGCTGGCTGCAAAAAATGAAAACCATCAGGTGTATTTCCACAAAATAGGCACACCACAATCTTCGGACAGACTTGTGTATTCCAATCCAGGCTTCCCGCAGCGATTCAACACCGTAGCTACAACGGATGATGAAAAATTTGCAATGCTCTATGTAAGCGATCGCGGATCAGGAAAAGATGGTCATGCACTATACATTCTGGATGAAAAAGATAAGCTGATTCCTGTAAAAGAAGAAATTACGAATTTCAATTATGGAGTTGTGGACAATTTCGGAGATGTACTATTGATTCAGACCAATGAAGATGCACCGAATGGTAAAGTTGTAACCTACGACACAAAAACTAAAAAATGGGGAAGCTTTCTGGAAGAAAAGCCTGAGCCGCTAAGAGGAGTTAGCACAGGAGGGAGAAAGGTATTTGTAACATATTTCAAAGAGGTAAAATTCGATCCTGAAGCATTTGATGTAAAACAAATTTTCTTTAAAAGTAAGGATGGAACCAAGGTTCCTATGTTCATGACATTCAGCAAGAATACAACTTTCAGTGAAAATACACCGGTTTTATTATACGGATATGGTGGGTTCAATATAAGCTTGTCACCTTCCTTTAGCCCTACTATGATTCCTCTTTTGGAACAGGGTTTTGTATTTGTTCAGGTGAATCTGAGAGGTGGCGGGGAATACGGTCAGGAATGGCATGAGCAGGGAATGAAACTCAAGAAGCAAAATGTATTTGATGATTTCATTGCGGCTGCTGAATACCTGATTGCAAATAAAATGACATCTCCTGCCAAACTGGCCATTCGCGGTGGTTCAAACGGAGGAACCCTTGTAGGTGCTGTGATGAATCAACGTCCTGAATTATTCAAAGTCGCTTTGCCTGCTGTGGGTGTAATGGATATGCTGAGATTCCAGAAGTTTACTATCGGCTGGAACTGGATAGCAGATTACGGAAGCAGTGACAATGCAGATGAATTCAAGTACTTTATGGCTATTCTCCTTGCATAATATTCATAAGGAGTGAATTATCACGCAACGCTGGTGACTGCGGATCATGATGATAGAGTGGTTCCAGCACATTCCTTCAAATATGCAGCTGCATTACAGGAAATCGGTGCCGGCAGCAGTAAAAATCCATTGTTGATAAGAATCGATACTAATTCCGGACATGGATCAAGCAATACTACCAAGGCATTGGAATTAACTGCGGATACTTATGCATTTCTTTGTTATCATCTAGGGGGGTGAACTGGAAGTAAAGGGAAATTGAATAACTATTTGTAGCATATAAATGAAACGAAAAGCCGGCAGAACGCCGGCTTTTTCTTAATCAAAAAACCAGTAGAATTAATTCGGGAACATTCTTTGAGAAGCGTGCTTTGGCCTGCACCCGGAAATTGTAAAATGGATTTTTTCTGAGATGCAAGTTCCACAAGGATTTGATTGGCGCAATTAAATGCTACCATGATCTGTTCCCCACTTTGCATGTAAAGAACATTTTTCTTTGCATTGAACCGCTGTACTTTATGCATATTGACCAATAAAGATCCACTGACCGGCAGGAATGGATATCTTGGAGAAAGCCATTTTTTATAGGTATTCAAGCTATGTGTACTGAATAGTGGAGCCTTATTATTTACCAAAGAGCAGATAGTTCCACTTTTATCGGATTTGAGATATTCCACTTCTTCCATCTTAAGCCAATGCAATTCTTCCGTAAAAAATGGTACTTTCAATGTTTGGGTTTCAGCTCTGCTTTCCAAAAGATTCAACAAAATATTAATTCGTTCATTTTTCAAGCCGGGGGAATAATGCTGTGTAATTTTATCAGTGATTTGTTTAAGTTTTCTTGGATCAACCGGTTTACTTATACAATCAAAATATGATAGATTGATTGCTTTCGTATATAAATCGTCCTGTGCTCCTCCTGTAATAAAAATTACTTCGAAATCAGTAAATCCCAGTTGAGATAAATTTTTTAACAAATCAAAGGATGTGTTATCGTTGACATGAATATCCAGCAACAAAAGAGCTGGTTTATGTTCTATAATCATCTTTTCAGCTTCCTGAATACCGGAAGCCATTCCTACAATATCAATCTGGGGACTATCCATTTCAAGAAATAGTTTTAACACCATGTTGATTCCTTCAGAATCATCTAATAAAATAGTCTTCCAGGTTTGCATAAAGGTAGATTTGTGCAATTCAGGTTGCATTGTTCCTGTGAGGCGGATAATGTTTAGGAATAAATTAGCACGGAATTCAAAATAAACCCTGAAATTCGATTTTCTAAAATAAGAGAAAAGAAAAAGGATTTATATTGGAAACGAAAATATGAAATAAATCCGAAAATACTACCATCAAGTACCAAGTGGTCTGTAATTGTGTATTTTCGGTTAATTTAGACTATTTACTGGTAAAAGTATGGAGTGATTGAACGAAGCACAATAGTTCTTGTTATAAGAATAAACAGCATAGCTATGTTTGGATGGTTTAAATCGGACCCGGTCAAAAAACTTGAGATAAAGAAAAATGAACTTCTGTCCAAAGCATACGAATTATCGAAATCTAACCGAAGAGCTGCAGATGAGCTGATGGCAAAAGCTGCTGAAATAGATGAGGAAATCAGTATAATTCTCAATGAGAGGAGTAAGGGGAAGAAGTAATTTTCATCAGATCCTCCCTCTCCTACCCAGTTCCACCACTTCCAGATTTTCTATTTTACCACCTGTGATTTGGAGCCTGACAATTGTACGGATGGCATGAAAACCATGATGTCCTGCAGCCCCTGGATTGATATGTATTAAATTGAATTGTTTATCCGGCATCACCTTTAGGATATGAGAATGTCCTGAGAGAAAAATGTCCGGTTTATGTTCATTGATCTCAGCTTTCACCCTGGCGGGATACTTGCCGGGATAGCCTCCTATGTGCGTCATATACACCTTCATGCCTTCGGTTTCGAAATGAAGATCCAAAGGCCATTCATGCCGAACAGCCTGATCATCTGCATTACCAAAAACACCCTTGACTGGGGCAATTATTTCGAGGGGTTTCAAAATTTCTATATCTCCCAGATCTCCTATATGCCATATTTCATCACTGCCTTGCAAGGCTTCGAGGATGGCATTGTCCATATGGCTATGTGTATCTGATATAATTCCAATTTGCATTGAGTCGTTGATTCTTGGGTTTTGTCACAGTTTTTGCATTTTAAGTGCAAAAACTCCGCCAAAACATTATAATATTTTCTTTATATCCCGGATTTTCATCCGGGGCTACTGATGGGTAAACCCCATGCGGGGTTTTTATACCATTATTTCAAATTTTTGTCTACATCCATTTCAAGTTACTTACGGATTTTAAGGACGATTTTTTCCGAATTGTTTACCTTCAGCCATCCGTTGAAATGCTTCGTTTGCTTCCTCGATAGGATAGATACTGTCTAAAATTGGGTGAATTTTGTGGATTTTTATGAACTGTAGCATTTCAATGAATTCTGAGTCCGTACCCATTGTAGATCCAAAAATGCTAATTTGTCTCCAGAATAGAAACTGCGGATTCAATTCCGGGATATTGCCCTGAGTGCCTCCATAAAAACTGATTCTTCCTCCTGGTTTGCAATTTTTCAACAAGTTTGTGAACCCGGAGCCAGCAGCAGAATCAATAATCACATCAAATCCACCGCATAAATCAGCCAGTTTTTCCGGAAATTGAGCATCTGTATAATTGACCCCTCCCGATGCGCCAAGAGCTATTGATTGTTGAATTTTTTCATCAGAACCTGAAGTGACGTACACATCGCATTCATGAGCTAATGCGAATTGAAATGCAAACAATGCCACTCCCCCACCGATTCCTGATATTAAAACCTTGTCTCCTGGTTGTGGCTTGCATTTTACCATAAGCGCCCTGTACGCTGTCAGCCCAGCAAGAGGCACAGCAGCAGCTTCTTCCATCGTTAAATGTTCGGGCACAGAGTGAACTAATCTGGATGGAATATTTACGGCTTCAGCATAGGTTCCCTGATCAGGCATCCCAAGAATTCGATAATCCTTCGCTTGTACTGCAGGATTTTCTCCCCAGTTGAGAGATGGATTGATCAAAACAGGATTGCCGTCCAGATACCCCGCCCCATCAGAGCCCATGATTAATGGAAATTGCAGCTTTGGATATTTTCCTTTGGTAATCCAGACATCCCTGTGATTAAGAGCTGCAGTTTCAATTTGCACAATGGAATATCCTTCCTGTTGATGTAAATCAGGAACTTCTTTGATTCGCAATTCATCTCCAATACCTTCTAAAACCAATGCTTTCATAATACAAATGCTAGTTTTACGTGAGTTCGACGAATTCGGAAACTGTTGGTTTTGTCATTAATTTTGCCTGAAAGAGGGCAAAATTCACGCCAAAACTGTGTTCTGCGATATCTATACCCGGGATTGCATCCCGGGCTAAAAAGATTTTGCCACTCTGTGGCAATTTTTTCTTCTAAATCAGAATTTCAGGTTGAACTTCGAACTCACGTTAGTTTTCTACAGTGGAATATTGCCGTGCTTGCGTCGAAGGCGGTGGGCAACTTTATTCTGAAGAGATGCAAAAGCTACGATCAATTTTTTTTCTGGAGTCCTCAGGTAAAATAACCTCATCTATAAAGCCCCTGGCTGCAGCTCTGTAAGGATTCGCAAATTTCTCAGCATATTCCTGTTCTTTTTCCAACAATTTTTGAGCGGGATCGGCTGCATTAGAGATTTCTTTTTTGAAAATAATTTCCGAAGCTCCTTTTGCTCCCATCACTGCAATCTCAGCTGAAGGCCAGGCAAAATTAAGGTCAGCTCCGATATGTTTTGAATTCATTACATCATAAGCCCCACCATATGCTTTTCTTGTAATCAAAGTAACTCTGGGCACAGTTGCTTCGCTGAATGCGTATAATAATTTGGCTCCATTGGATATGATGCCATTCCATTCCTGATCGGTCCCAGGGAGAAAACCCGGAACATCAACAAGCACCAGTAGAGGAATATTGAAACAATCACAAAAACGAACAAATCTGGCGCCTTTCACACTTGCCTGCACATCAAGTACCCCCGCCAATGCCATGGGTTGATTGGCAACAATTCCAATAGATTTTCCTGCCAGTCTTGCAAACCCTACAATTATATTTTCTGCATACAATTCGTGCACTTCGAAAAAAGAATCAGGATCCATCATTCCCTGAATTACATGCCGCATATCATAAGGCTGATTTGCATTCTCAGGCATGATTGGCTGAAGGGCCGGTCTGCTTTCATCACTCATTTGATAGGGCAAATCCGGAACTTTATCCTCGCAGTTTTGAGGGATATAGCTCATCAACTTCTTGATTTTAGCAATAGCATCCAGATCATTTGCCGCTGTAAAATGTGTGACGCCGGATTTTGTAGCATGTGTATAAGCCCCGCCCAATTCTTCAGATGTAACTTCTTCGTTTGTAACTGTCTTGACAACATTCGGACCTGTAACAAACATATAAGAAGTTTGCTCGACCATCAGAGTGAAATCAGTTATCGCGGGTGAATACACAGCTCCACCGGCACAGGGGCCCATGATCGCAGAAATCTGAGGGATCACACCGGATGCCAAAGTATTTCTATAAAAAATATCGGCATAGCCACCTAAGGAATTAACGCCTTCCTGAATTCTGGCCCCACCGGAATCATTTAATCCAATCACAGGAGCTCCATTTTTGATAGCCAGATCCATGATTTTGCAAATTTTCTCAGCATGAGTCTCAGATAATGAGCCTCCAAAAACTGTAAAATCCTGAGAAAAGACATAGACTAAACGGCCTCCAATTGTCCCGTATCCGGTAATTACTCCATCACCCAAAAATACCTGATCCTGCATGTCAAAATCATGTGAACGATGGGCTACCAACATGCCAATTTCCTGGAAAGAGCCATTATCCATGAGCAAATCCACCCGCTCTCTGGCTGACAATTTACCCTTTTTGTGCTGGGCATCGATTCTTGCCTGACCACCTCCCAATCTGGCTTCTGATTGTTTGTCCTGCAGGTCTTTTATTTTTTCCTTCATTCGATTCAAGATTTAAAGACTGCAAAATAGGGTTTTAACATAAGTTCGACGGATAACGTGACTTCTAGTTTTGTCATTATTTTTGCCTGAAAGAGGCAAAAATACCGCCAAAACTGTGTAAGGTGGCTTCTTTACCCCGGATTGCATACGGGGTTACTAAGGTTCTGCCCACTCTGGGGCAGTTTATTCTGCATTTGAGTATTTCCATCTTACACATGGGATTTAGGATTAGAATACTTAAAAGTTCGCTCAAGAAATTATGAGTTAACCAATATGACCGAGTCTGGTCATCAAATTTTATTTAGAAAAAGTAAGTTGAATTTATTGACTTAATCATATATGATGATTTCAGATGTATATCTTTGCCTGCTTGAAATACAGATTTCATCTGTATCAAACAAAAAAAATCAAAATTGAAAGATATGAACCACTTGCTTTCTGACAGAGTAATCAATATGGCTGAATCGGAGACTTTGAAAATGGCACAAATGGCCAGAGATTTGAAAGCCCTTGGCCATGATGTGATCAGCCTGAGTCTGGGAGAGCCCGATTTTGATACTCCGGATTCCATCAAAGAAGCTGCATGGGAAGCTTTAAAGGCTGGCGTGACTAAGTATACACCGGTTCCGGGTTTGCAGGAATTGAGAGAAGCCATTGCACAGAAACTGAGAGAAGAAAATAAACTCAATTACATCGCTTCTCAGATAGTGGTATCCAATGGTGCTAAGCAATCCATTTCCAATATCTGCCAGGCTATGTTAAATCCCGGAGATGAAGTGATAGTTTTTGCTCCATACTGGGTATCCTATTTTGAAATCATAAAGCTGGCTGGAGGAACTCCTGTAATCATCTCAGGTGACATTGATGCTGAGTATAAAGTAACAGCACAGCAATTAAAAAATGCCATTACTGATAAAACCAAACTGGTACTGTTCTCCAGTCCATGTAATCCTACAGGTACAGTTTTCAACAGGGAAGATTTGGAATCTTATGCAGAAATACTTCGCAAACATCCGGACATTTATATCATTTCTGATGAGATCTATGAATACATAGTTTTTGGGGAGGAGCATATCAGCATTGGATCTTTGGAAGGAATGATTGATCAGACAATTACTGTGAATGGTTTTTCAAAAAGCTATTCTATGACTGGCTGGAGGCTTGGGTACATGGCAGCACCAGATTTCATAGCAAAAGCTTGTATTAAAATCCAGGGTCAGTTTACTTCAGGAGCTAATTCTTTTTCGCAGAAAGCAGGTGTCTATGCTATCCAGCATGGTAAAGCTGAAGCACTTGTGATGAGAGATGCTTTTGCGAGAAGAAGAGATTTGGTAATCAGATTACTGGAAGAAATTCCGGGAATAAAAGTGAATCATCCGGAGGGTGCATTTTATGTATTCCCTGATGTATCGGCTTTATATGGGAAATCCAGTGATGGCACTGTCATTAAAACTGCTGATGATTTTTGTGATTTGCTGATGTCTAAAGCATATGTTGGCTTAGTTGCCGGATCAGCTTTTGGGGCTCCGGATTGCTTCAGATTATCTTATGCTGCATCGGATGCTCAGTTGATTGAGGCGATCAGCAGGATTAAGAGGGTTGTGGAGGGTTTAGCAGGAATACGAAACAGCCGCTTCTAGGGCTGCTGGCTTCTGGCTCGGCAGCCGTGCAGAGGTTGAGGAGAGGAGTTTAGAAAAAAACATCCGGATCACTCAGTGTCATTTTCAGGGCTGTACTTGCTTAAGAATATTGAAATAATCAAATTGAAACTAAGACAACTTTCAATATGCATCCCTATCTTAACCATCTTCTTGCTGACATCATGGCTGCCCATCAAAGAATAGACAGAAATTCCGAATTCCCACAGGAAGGTTTGGATGACATTTCAGGGACATTAAGATTTATCTCTGGTGATTCGAGATAGCCTTCAATACTATTGCGGATTAAATTCCGATGATTTTCCACCAGCTGAGGCGTTTTTCAGAAAGAAATCATACAATTGGACATCTTTTGAAGAAATTGCTTCTGGAATGCAGATGTTGATTAGTTGGAAGCTCCCGTGGGATAAGGTATACTTACTGTAGCTCTTTTAAATCATGAATTTATGCCTTAAATACTGGAACGATTGTTTCGATTTTTGTACCGGCTATGCCAATGAACTCGGGGATATTGCAGATGCCTGAATATTGGAAGTAAAAATTTTAGTTATCAATATACCTTGCAATCTACGGTACCTAAAAGCAAACCTTCACATTTAAGAACTAAAAGAATATACATCAGTTTTATTTTGAGCCATTTAAACAAAGTCTTATTTTTTAATCACTTTTCCCGATGCTAAATTGTACCGTCCTGAATAAGGGAATAAAAGTACATACCTGAAGGAATACCTGATAAATAAAAACATTATTTTCCCATGCTGGATATCACCCTGCATTGCTATTTGGCCCCGACTATTATATAGCACCATTTTTCGCACCCACAGGATAGTAATGATCCGGTAGTTGGATTGTCAGATAATCATTGAAAGGATTAGGATATGCCTGAACTTGAATTTCAATTTGTTTTTCTCCAGTTGAAGTAGTACCAATATGTATCGTCTCACAAAAAGTATCAGTCCCATTGCTATTACTTACTCTCAGGCAGACTTCATATACTCCGGGGCTTGAATATTTGTGTGCAGGATGTTGCATGCCGCTAATTCCACCATCTCCAAATTCCCAATACCAAACTTCCGGCTCATAGGAAGACAGATCAACAAATCTAAACTCTAAGTGATCAGAAGTATCCTGATCGGACCTGAACCTTGACAATGGGAAATTATCTATGCCAAGCGTATCGCAAGCGCTACCATCAATTGGGCCTAATCTGTAATTTGGAAAATTCGGTAAAGATGTATTTACAGTTGGAAGATGAACACTATGTTGGTTCACTTTGCAGGCAATACCTAATTTATCAGGATAATCAATTGTAGTCAATACCCTCACACTGCCAATCGAGCTAATATAGATCTTACCATTCGGACCTAGATGACCACAAAAGAATGATGGAGGAATCATAGCTCCCGTACCGGGTATAGTATCTATATAGGTATCCTTAGTTGCTACAAGTCTTTTGGTTGCAATTACATCGGTCGAGGTAAGATCAAACTGATAAATCCATTTATAAGCCATAAGGTAGAGTAAATCACTATTAGGGGCAAAACAAATTCCTCCTACATCATCTGGGCCTATAGGATAATGATGTACCAAAGGATTACTTAATAATCCTGTGCAACGGTCAAAATCATAAATATGCAGATAATTCCCCTGATGCTGACTTATAGCTGAAAACATAGCATATTTTGATCCATCCGGCGAAAAAAATGCCTGTCCTAATCCAGCCAGGTGTAATATGCCAGTACTTTGCGTTGGTAAAATTTCAGGTCCGTAAGGGGTTAACAATATCCGATGATACTCATCATTATCAAAACGTGGTTGAAGTATCCACCAGTCTCTTCCATTTGCGTGCCGGGTAGCTGTCAACTTTCCATAATCTAGTGTGTCTATCATAATTAGTTGTAGCTTCTCAATCACCGCTCCCAGGCCGTTGTTTTCTCTCATATCAATAATAGAATAATACAATTTGTGACCTGCTGTACCGAAAGTGTCGATGTATTCCCATGACTGATGAAAAAGGACGTAATGGTTATTTGATCCTGGCAGCGGAAGAATTAAACCACCTTGAATTAAGATATCACCTCCCTCATACCCTGAATCACTCATGTCAGTGCCATTGAGCATTGGTTTATGAGATGCGTCTTCTATATATACACCATTATAAGAGAACAGGAATTTACCCTGTTCGTCAGAAATTGTAGCATTTGTCAGATCAAAATCCATAAAACTCACACCATTATAATGAATGGATTCATTTGATAATGATGCATTATAATCAATGATAGACCTCCCCCAAACTGAATCTAAACTATTGTTTGAATAATCCCCAAATCCCAGGTACCATGTATAATCATGTTTCTGCGCCAGAATAGTCTGAAAACTAAAACTGAAAATAATCAAAATGATAAATCTGATCATAACCTGTTATTAATTCCCGGCATACCTAAACTGCCCATTGAAAAATCCCTGAGTGATTTCAATCATATCTCCACATTCATTTTCAACTTCAATTTCAAAATTGCCGACAATTTTGCGGGAAGAGTAGGTGCAATCAATGTCTTCAACTTCATAACTTTTGATATTTCTGTAGGCGCTACAATTATTTGATACAGTATGGTCAAAAGCTATGGTCATGATAAAGTTTATGATTTCTGAAAATACACTCTAAGGTACTTAATTTACCATTATTCAAAAATAAATTTAAACCCTGTAGAAAGCATGCAGGTTAATTGTCCATTTGCCGGAAAATAGAATATTTGAGGCTCCCAAAAAATGCAATAGCCTGACTTCAGTTTGATCTGATATTCAGTTTTTAAATATACTGATTGTAAAGTCTGCCACGACAAGGATGAGCTCATACCATTTGAAAAAACTGACTTCAGGGCTGTTGCTGCAACTCCTGATTCAGCAGCAATTCTATTCCCATTGAAATCATGAAACAAGCCCACCCCTACTCTGGTCTGGAAATTATTTTGGTACAAAGTTTGATTTTGACCATTCGCTGCGTTTGATTCTCCATAACTAATTTCAGCTAGGAAGAGCCAATGTTTCATATACATTGTATATCTGAATCCATTTTGAATTCCCTGTGATCCTATAAGACCTGGAAAAGGAATTCCTTCAGGAATTGGATTAAAAAAAGTGAAGAATTTACAAGGCTCATGGGCAGTTGAAAGCATTCAAACCATGATCCACTTTCTTCATCATTCTGCTGAATTCCAGCCATCAATGGTATGATCACTAGGTCTGATTGACATCCATTCACATCCACCGCAAAGACTTCATAAATTCCAGCTCCTAATCCGGTGACAGGCGCAGGTCCATTACCAAATGGTCCAAATACTAAATCGTTCACCATTATAGTATATGGAGGATGAGATCCTCCTATCATTAGCACAAAACCCCCATCCATAGCAGTAGGCTCTGAAGGTTGAGTTATCTCAACTACTTCAATAAAAACAAATGGGTCGGAAGCTACTGTAAAATTGGCTGTCTCAACACAATCCGGACCAGCTTCGACCGGAAAAACCGATACGGTCCAGTTGCCGGGAATTAAATCTATAATATCACTCAAAACTACAATTCCACCCATAGCCATAAACGGAGCCGTATTTCCATCCTGATGTATCAAATTTCCTGAAAAGCTTATATCTATGGGAGAAAGATTAAGAATTGCGACGACTGTACCATCACAATCAGGTCCGCTTATTGTGATTCCTCCAATGTAAGAAGGAGCTAGCTCAGGAACATCCACTGAAAATACCTGTGTACATCCAGTTTGCTGATTATTGAGTGTCAGCATATAAAGACCGGCAGCAATATTATTGATCGAAGAACCACTTGCACCGTTGCTCCAGGTAAATACAACAGGATCAGCAGGACTATGAGTTGCAATAACAGCGCCATTTTCAAGGCCACATCCGGCAGGTAAAACATCAAAAGTAACTTCGTAATTGCAAAATATCGATTCTACTGTAATTGTTACTGTCGCAGTCGAAATCCGATTACATATGTCTGACACTGTATAGGTAAAAGTAGCTACTCCACTAAAATTCGTTACTGGTGTAAAAATGGTATTTCCTTCAGGAGAAATGCTCACTGTTCCATTGGCAGATTGGGTAAATTCAATCACCACCATACCAGTACCAACATCATTATCGAGTACGTTTCCATTCCAGATTTCATTAGATGAAATAGTTGCCTGATCATCCTGCAACTGATATGCCAGCTCAATTTCCGGGATAGTCACATTGAACAATTGAGCACATTCAGAAGGAAATCCGGGTTCATTGACTACAATGGAATATGCTCCGGAAATAAGTTGACTGTAGCTCCGAGATTATGCGTGCCGGGGTTTAAATCAAATGTATTCATCAGGTTAGTTTCAGGTGGGTAAGAACAATCACCAGCGGCCCTCCAAATGGATTCACCAGTGTTATCTGTATATTGCCATTCCCTGCACAAGTGGCTGGAGTAATGACGGTTCCTGTGAGGTAGGTTGTGTTTTCTTGTTGAATAACAATCTCATAAGTTTCTGTACAAAGGCCACCAAAAGCAGAGACAGAAACCACATAGGCCCCTGCAGCTAATTGTGAATTTGTACTTCCGGAACTTCCATCAGGCCATGTGAATGTGTATGTGATATTTGTGGGACTCATGCTGATACTTGCGGTACCGTTCATATGTCCACAAGCAGCTGGGTCGATAGATATAGTAGCCATAAAATCACAAGGTGGGGGTAATACAGTTATTGTAACCGTAGCTGTTTGTTCCTGATTGCAGGCATCAATTGCCGTATATTGAAAGCTTGTAGCGCCTGCAAATCCTGTATTGGGGATGAAAGTCGCCATTCCATCTGATTGAATCTGAACTATACCATCCGGAGTCTCTGTAAATCCGTTCACTTCAAGCCCGGTTCCGATGTCATTTATCAGTACATTACCATTCCAGACAGTCTCAAAAGGTATGCTCGCTGAGTCGTCATTCAGTTCCATCGCAAATGGTATATCTTCCACAGTAATTTGCAAAGATTCTGCACATTGCGAAGGGAATCCAGACCATTTACAGTAATTGTATAGGTGCCGGGAAAATATTAAAGGATGCAGATAAAAGGTGAATTCCTTCGAGATTGAGATCAATGTCAATTGCCAAATCATCTTCAGTAATATTCACGACCAGATTTGTAGAAATCCATTACTGATATCCAGTATGATTTCACCCTCACCTGTGCAATTTCCGGCTTGAGAACTTATTGATTGAATCATATCAATTGGTACTTCCTCTACCTGAATGCTAAAGACTTTAGTACAGCCATTAATTTGATCAGTAACGGAAACCAGATACAATCCTGAATTTAAATTATTGATTAATTCTGAAGTTTGGCCATCCTGCCATGCAATTATATAAAGTCCATCTGCAGGAAATAACATAATCTGAGCAGAACCATTAGCAACACCACACTGGGCAGGAGTACTTATCAGACTTGCAGTGAAATCGCAGGCTGTGAGACTGACCTCAATCGTTACGGTAGCAATTTTGATCTGGCCGCAAGTGTCCTGAGCCGTGTAAGTAAAGCTTACCACACCTGAAAATCCGGGTTCCGGAATCCAGGTGCCAAAGCCGTTTTCATTCAAAGTAAGTGTTCCGGATGCAGGCTCAGTGTTGTCGATAACATTCAAACCGGTTCCAGTATCATTTGTCAAAACATTGCCCTGCCATGTATCGCCGAATGAAATGAAATAACTGTCATTCGTCAAAGTCATAGGCAAATCTGTTGATCCTACTTCGACAGTTTCAGCATCAGCGCATCTCAGTGGACATCCTGATTCTACCACTTGAAGTAAATATGTTCCTGCGGCCAAAGATTCTATTTCTCCTGAAAATGTAGATAATGCAGCAATCGAAACCGTCATCATTAATTGGTTATCCAGGTAAACTTCTGCCACTATGTCCATTGATTTTGGATTGATCAATGTAAAGTTCAGTGAACCTCCACCAATACAAGTACCCGGATTCGTGCTGATTTGCTGAATCAATTCTACAGGAGGTAATTCCTGAATGTTTGTTGTGAAATTTTGTGTACAACCTGCATTCAGATCTGAGATAGAAACTGTATGAGATCCTGCAAACAACATTGCATTGTTAAGACCTTGAGTACCATCCGGCCAGTTTACGATATAAGCATCCCCCTGAGGAATAATAAGCACTGCAGAGCTTCCGTTCATTTTGCCACAGTCAGCCGCTGTGTTAGTAAACTGTGCTGTAAAATCACAAGGCACAGCTCCTACAGTAATGGTTACTAATGCACTTTTTTCAATTCCGCAAGTATCCCTCACAGTATATGTAAATGTCACTGAACCAGAAAAATCTGCCGGTGGTGTAAATATTGCTGAGCCATCTTCATCTACAGAAACGGTTCCTGCTGAGGGCTGAGTGAATCCTGTTACATTCATTCCGGTTCCCTCATCATTAGTCAGTACATTTCCATTCCAAACAGTGCCGGAAGGAATATCCGCCAAATCATCATTAACTTCAAACTCTAAATCTTCCTGACTTATTGAAAAATCTATTACCTGTGCACATCTGGGAGGACAACCCACTCCGACAACAGATATCTGATAATTTCCAGGCAGTAAATTGGCTATTTCACCCAGATTAATTATTCCTGAAGCAACAGTTGCTGAGATGAATGGTGTATTGTTATGAGTCACATTAAATTCCATTAATGCTCCCATAGGATCATTTAATGTAATGTCAGCCTGAGCTCCACCGAGACAAGTTGCAGCTGAAGTAATGAATGTCTGGATATATGTGGGAGCTGGATTCTCAGCAATGATAAAATTAAAATTCATGACACACAATCATCTTCAGTATTCATGATAATCAAATTATACGAACCTTCAGTAAAACCTGATGCTGCGGGCCTGTAGTACCATTTGGCCACATGATTTCATAGAATGCACTGTCGGGATTTATCACTACAGAAGCATTTCCATTTGCTTTGCCACAATCCGCCGGTGTGGTAGTTATGCTGGCTGTAAAATCACAAGGGAGTTTAGAGACTTCAAAATGTACCGTTGCCGTAGATGTATTACCGCAAATATCCGTAACCGTATAAACTGAACTGTATTGGTCTGCTGCGTTTTCATCAGCAAGAAACCTTAATGATCCATTTGCCTGAATTGTAAACTCCAACACGTCTAAATCTTCATAATCAGTTACCTGCAATCCTGATCCGGTATCATTATTCAACACATTTCCTGTAAATAAAACATTGGAAGATATCTGGTAAAGATCATTTACCAACACTATAGTCTGAGAGGATGAAAGTACTTCAACATCGAATACTTCTGAGCAGGAAGGGTTTGAAATAAGTGTGATTGTTACCTGATAAATACCTTTGGAGAGTCCGGTGATCAATGCAGAATTATTACCATTGCTCCATTCAAATTGATAATTATCTATTGGAACAATCACAATTTCAATACTTCCGTCTCCGAAGTCACATTCTTCATTAATGACAACAAATGATGGTTCAATATCGCAATCAGGCTGAACGGAAACACTAATTTGAGCAGTAGCAGTTTGCATACAGCAATCTGTGACAAGAAAAGTAAATAAAATCGTTTGAGGCTGGGAGACGACAGGTAATTCAAAACTGAAATCTCCTGCAGGTGTCCAGGTAAAATTGGACAAAGGCGTCGAATTTGCACTTGTGACTGTACATTCTGTACACACAGCATTTGTAAATATTTGATGAGTTATTATATCTCCGGGACTACCCTGGAAAGTTTGATTTTGCAATTGTATAGCTGGAAACTCAATGATGATTGTAACTGTAGCATTTGCCTGTGCTCCATTGCTGTCGGAAATTGTATATGAAAATGAAAAGTTTTGTAAGGCCGGTTCCAAAATATTAATTGCCTGATTATTGAATGTGACCCATCCGGGGGGAGCACCTGAAACCGCAATTATTCTGAGTCCTTCACCACTATCGTTTGCCAAAGGAGAAATAGGGGTATTCTTCTTGCAAGGCACAGTAAACTGGTCATTTCTTGCAATGGGCACTGCAGGATCTATGGGATCTTCATCTTTTAATATCAGAATGACTGCTGTCGTAACTGATGCTACTCCAACGACCGTAGCCGGAATCCACCAGGGAATGGTTTAGGTGAATATAATTTCATTTTGAAAGAAACCAAATCCATTTTATCCCAAGGTAAAATATCCTGACTATCAGCAATTTGTGCTGTAGGTAATTCCGGATTTAAATCCACTACTCTTGATTCTTCTCTTGTGCTTGATCCCTGATCAGGTGGCAATACTGCAGCCGGAGGAGGAATGCATTTCTCTTTTTCCTTTGTTAAAGTCTCTGTTTCCTTTTTAACCCGTTCCAATTCCGCTTCAAGAAATGGGTCTTTTTCCTTTTTTCTTTCGAGTTTTTCAATATCTCCTTCCAGCGCCTTTTTATAAGAATTCAAAAGTTTCAAGGCTGCATCGAAATCAGTTCTACCCCCTTCATAATCCCTATCTTCACATTTTTTTCTGGCTGAAGTGGCTTTTTTGTGAATATCTCCCCACTTCTTGCAGAGGGCCTGTTCCTTTTCAACCTTTTCAATTTGTTCATTCACCTTTTTAATGCTTGCTTTCTCCTTCCCATATGCTTTCTTTGCTTTCTCTAAATCATTCAGGGCATCTTTGTAGCTTGCATTTGCTTTTTCATATACTTTCTCCTTACATTCTGCCTGTGCTTTCTGTAGTTTCTCTGCAGCAGCTTTGACCCATTCGGGACCAGTTTTTTCTTTATTCTGGGCAATAAGCAATATTGGAAATTGGAGGATGAGGGCGGTTAGTAAAATTCGAACTTCATAATGAATGCTTTTATGTAAGAATGCCTGGTCATTTACTCAGGATTTGAAATTTTTATTTTAATTAACCTTTGCAATCAGTAGAACTTTGACCCTCAATGACACAATCCTTTGAGTAACAAGCACCATATACTTCAAACAGCAGCTCACAGAACCCGGCATCCTGTTTTCGATCCTTCACAGGTATAATCTTGAATTTATATTGGCCTTCAACATCAGATTTCAGTTCTTCAACTTTTTCAACATTAATTTTATCCTTAGTTTCTTTGTCAACTCTAGCACCTAAAGCTGCCTTTTGACCTTTTCCACTGGCTCTTTTATAAAATTGACAGGGAACATTCCCGGCTGCACTGTTAACACAATGGCAGTAGAAATTTATGTCTGAAAATGTAACTTCAAAGTGTTCATTTGCTTTCAGGTCTTCTGATAATGTGATGGAAATTTCTGAATTTGGGATTTCTTCAGTCTGAGGAAATCTATACGGAACAGTGGATTCATGATCCTTTTCAGTTGTTTTTTCCCCGCCTACCGGAGCCACTACTCTATCCAGTTTAATTTTGAATTTTAAGCTGTCACAAATACAATTTGTATTTTCCGGAGCCGCTGGTTCAGCAGGTGGAGGTTGAGGCGGATCCGTGTCAGTATTCTGTACTTCGTTACCAGCGACAGGTGTGGGTCTTACAGAAGTATCTGATGCGACTTTTAGTTCATGTTTTGTGTCGCTTGGTTCTGGTACTTTTTGTTCAACAACATTTTTCGGATCAGTAACTCCCATCTCTAATGCAGTTTTCTTAGCAGTAGAATCAACTGTTATCCTTTTATTCCCGTCTATCGCCTCTTTATGATCTTGTTTTGTATGAGCAGTTTCATGTCCTGCAAGATCTTTAGATGGCGGAGATCCTGACTTTGATACAGAATTGCCTGGTTCAAAAGCTTCTGCTCCAACTGTTTCTGAAGCTGTTTTGCCTGCCGGTTCTTTATGAGCTTTTATATCCCCAATACTTTTACCAAAAGCATCTTCCATATCCTTTTTACCTGGTAGAACTGGCAGATCCGAGTCCGTTGGCGGTTGCTGCAATACCTTGGCTTCTGCACCAACCAACTGAAATGTGTTCCAAAAATCATCCACTCCTTGATTAAGTTGTTCCTGTACCTGTGCCGGGGCTGTAGAAACAGATTGTCCACTGGCTTCTTCAAATTGTTCGACAAGTTTTTCGCTGAAATCTTCCTTGGTGTAGGGTTCATCATGGAGCGCTGCAGAGTAACTCCAAAATGTTTGCTGAATGACTGCCTCTCTTTCCCTTTCAGAATTCCCACTAAAAGGCGTATTAATTAAACCATTAGTTTTTAAACTGTCGGTAGTACGGATGATCTTATCTATTGCATCAAATAACAAAGGTGCATTAATCATCGCACTGTCTTTTGGAATATGAATTGAGTATCCCCAATATGTTTGCTGAATATTGGTTTGCTCTGTACTATCCTTGTCATTAATGGTTTCAGTTGTAGTAATATCAAAATTTGCTGAATTACTTAAATCTTCAGTGAGCAAAGGATTATCATCAGAATTATCCGTATTGGACGGTATTTCCGTGTCTGATCCTGTTGAAAATGTATGCCACCACACAGTTTGTTGAATAATTAAATTTGATGGAAGACTATCTTCGGATACCATCTCAGGTGGGATGTGATTGCTGACAACAGGATTATGTTCTGATGTATCCACAGGAAAGAACTCAATAACAGAATGTCCCGGAGGGTTTCCAGGTTTATCGGGCTTATCTACCCCCCAATATTCCATTAATTTGCCCGGATCAATCCCGGTGTTAGTAAACAAGTCAGGATCCTTTCCTATCCAGGTTGAAATGGGGGGCATAAGTTCACCAGCGGGAACCGGCGCTTTATGAATGTCAACGCAATAGCCTTCAATTGGAACATTGACAGTTTGGCCGGCAGAAACCGAAACTTGATTAGGAAACGGTATTACATAGGGTTGATACTGTCCGGACGAAGGGATATATAAAGTCGGAAATTCAAGAATTAAATCTTCATTTGTTGGATTTATAACTGTAATATTCGCGATATTTCCTGTTGTTCTTCCAGTTCCTTTTGCTGTCAACACCAGTTCAGCCGGCCATGTATCCGGCATCCAGGGTCGGATTTGACCAAGTATGGAATTTAAGCTTAACAAGGTGAAGATCATACAAATGTAAAATCTGCATCGGGAAGAAGGAGTAGGTGCTATAGCCATACCTTTAGTAATTAATGAAGTAAGAAGAGAGTAGTGGAAATGATTGAAAATCATTTATAAAAAAATCCTGTATAATTCAAGCAAAGCCTTTTGCGGGCCTTGAGTGGCCTGATTTTTTTAGTGCTCTTTTTGTGCCTTAAAGGATTCAAATTAGAGGAAAGAACTGGCCTTTCTATTGTCACAAATTCCAATACATTATTAAAAAAAATTATCTTCATTAGGGTCGTTTTTGGTGATTGAACCCTTATGTTCTAGCTTATCCTGTTAAAATTTCGTAATCCTGATGGCTTGCTATCCGGTATTAAATTTACATAAAATAATCTATTTATGTTTACAGATATTTTAATATATGTAAACAATTCATTTACTAATAGTTAAGATTAATATTGAGAAAAAACTGAAATTTTGCTTCAATTGATCAGGTGTTTTCGAGTATATTTCGATCGAATCACCGCTTTGTTGACTGGTTCCCTGAAATTACTTAACAGAAGAATTCTTGATTGAAAAGTCAGCTCCTAATTATTGGAATATCTAAACTGACCATTGAAAAATCCTGGGTGATTTCAATTTTATCTCCACATTCATTTTCAACTTCTATTTCGTAATTGCCGACTATTCTGCGGGAAGTGTAATTGCAATCGATGACTTCAACTTCATAGCTTTTGATATTTCTGTATGCACTGCAGTTATTAGTGACTGTATGGTCAAAAGCAATTGTCATGTTTTCAAATTGTGCTCTGTCCAGACTTCCGGGATCTCCTAATTTTGATAGTGGCTTCCAACGCAAAGTAAGACTAAAGTCTATTTGCTCCGGAGAATCATTGGCATCATAATAAGCCATTACGTAGAAAGTATTAGTTAATGTGTCCATGACAAATTCTTTGGACTCCACACTGGATCCTCCTATCCTTGGAATCCACTGATCGCCGTTGAATTTAAATCCAACTTCATTTTTTCCAGGCTGGCTTAAGGGTGCAACCGGGTTATTGGTATCATCCGGATCATTCATTTCCTCTCTTTGACAGGCAGTTAAGAGTAAAAATATAATGATTATATACCAATAAAAAGGGAAATTAGATTGCATAAAGTTTATATTTTATAAAAATACACTCTAAGATAATTAATTTTTCCTCATTCAAAAATAAATTTGAAGCCTGTAGAAAGCATGCCGGTTAATTGACCTTTGGCCGGGAAATATAATATTTGTGGCTCCCAAAAGATGCAATAGCCTGAGTTCAGTTTGATTTGATATTCTGATTTGAAATATAGTGCCCGTAAAGTCTGTCGGGACTTGAATGTGCTCATAATGTTTGAAGAAACAGACTTCAGGGCAATTCCTACAAGACCAGATTCAGCAATGATTCTATTACCATTGAAATCATGAAACCAGCCCACTCCTATCCTGGTCAGGAAATTATTCTGATATAGCATCTGATTTTGAGCATTTGATGCTTTTGATTCTCCATAACTTATTTCAGTTCGGAAAACCCATTGTTTCACATACATGCTAAATCTGAAGCCATTTTGAAATGCAGGAGAACCTATAAGAATTGGAATTGGAATTCCTTCAGGAATAGGATTTAAAGCTGATGAATTTTCCACATTCAGGGGTTGTTGAAAGCTTTCCAGGGTCACTTTCATTAAATCTGAACCATTAGGTAATACATTTATCGTCACAGTTGCCATTCCTTCCTGATTGCATGTGTCTAACACAAAATACTGAAATGTTGCTATTCCTGAAAATCCCGGATTGGGTATGAATGTGCCATTCCCATTCGATAAAACCTGGACAATCCCATTTGGTGATTGAGTAAATCCGTTGACCCGTAGTCCTGTACCAATATCATTTTGCAAAACATTCCCATTCCATGCTGAACCAAATCCAATGGTATGATTATCGTTCATCACATCAATCGTAAGATCAATTAATTCTATTTCAAAAGTTTCGGGATCAGCACAGCGGCGCGGAGAACCAGATTCCAGTGCTTGTAACAAATAAAAACCAGCTGTGAGAGAATCTATTACATCTGAATAAGTACCTGATGAAGGAATTGTTGCTGACAAAATATATTGGTTGTCCAGATAAATTTCGACAACAATTTCAATTGGTTTTGGATTGAATATAGTGAATGACATAGACCCTCCACCCAGGCAAGTAGCCGGATTAGTACTGATTTGCTGAATTAAGTCCGAAGGAGGAAGTTCGGGAATGATGGTTGAGAACATTTGTGAACATCCGGCAATCGGAAGAGAAATTGTTACTGTGTAATTTCCTGCCAGCAACATAGAATTGCTTATACCCTGAGCACCATTAGACCAGATAACTTCATAGGAATTTCCCGGAGGAGTAAGGATAATTGTAGAACTTCCATTCATCATTCCACAGTCTGCAGAAATATTAGAAAATTGTACTGTAAAATCACATGGAACTGCTTCAATATTAATTGTTACTGTAGCACTTTTCTCCAGACCACAGGTGTCTCTTACTGTATAATTGAAGGTAACAGTACCTGAAAAGTCAGCAGGAGCTGTATAAGTGGCGGATCCATCTGAATCTATGAATGCTGCTCCTGCTGCAGGTTGGGTAAATCCAACTACATTCATTCCAGTTCCAATATCATTTGTTAATACATCACCATTCCATACTTCATTTGATTGAATATTAGCAACATCGTCATTGATTTCGAGTAATAATGAGACTTGAGATATGGTGATATCTATAAATTGTGCACATCTTTCCGGACAACTCTGACAATTGACAAAAATCCGGTAGTTTCCAGGTAAGAAATTAGCTAATTCGCCCAGATTAATGGGTCCTGAAGTAACAGTCAAAGACAGAAATGGCAGATTTCCTCTGGTAACAGTTAATTGCATTGTTGATCCCATTGGATCATTCAATACGAGGTCGACTTGTCCTCCACCAATACATGTTGCAGGTGAAGTTTCGATAATCTGAATGTAATTGGGTGCCGGATTCTCCGTGATGATAAAATTAAAATTCAGGACACAGTTATCCGCAGTATTTGTAATCACAAGATTGTATGAACCCGGAGCAAAGCCTGACGCAGAGGGGCCGGTGGTTCCATTGGGCCACACAATACTGTATGGTTGTCCACCGGGACTTATTGATACAGAGGCAGAACCATTTGTTTTTCCACAAGCAGCCGGGGAAGTAGTGATGATAGCTGTAAATTCACATGGCAATTTCGCCACATCAAAAATCACTGTTGCAGTTGAAGTGTTTCCACAAATATCTGTGACTGTGTAGATAGAAGTGTATTGATCCTCTCCATTTGCAGGAGCCCGAAATCTAAATGATCCATCAGCCTGAATTGCAAATTCTAACACATCCAGGTCTTCAAAATTTGTAATGCTTAATGAGGACCCCTGATCATTGGTCAGGACATTTCCTGTAAATAATACATTGGCAACAGTTTGATAACGCTCATCCATCATAATAATAGCAGGAACCTCTGAAAGCACTTCAACTTCAAATACTTCTGCACATGATGGGTTAGAAATAAGAGAAATCGTTACAGTATAATTACCCTCAGATAAGCCATCAATCAATGAGGTATTCATTCCAGTACTCCATTGAAATTTATAATTTGTTATCGGGTCAATGACAACTTGTATACTTCCATCATTAAAATCACATTCTTCATTACCGACAATAAAGGATGGCTCAATATCACAGTCAGGTCTCACTGTCACACTAATTTGCGCTGTCCCGGTCTGCATACAGCCATCTGTAATGAGAAATGTAAATAAAATAGTTTGTTGCTGTGTTACATCAGGTATTACAAAATTGAAACTGCCTGTAGTAGTCCAGGTAAAATTTGACTGAGGCATTGCATTTACACTTGTGACTGCGCATGCTGTACATACTGCATTGGTAAAAATTTGATGTGTAATTACATCCCCGGGACTACCCTGAAAGCTCTGATTTTGTAGCTGGATTGGTGGAAAATCAATTATGATGGTAACTGTAGCATTTGCCTGTACCCCATTATTGTCAATTATGGTATATGTAAAAGAAAAATTTTGTTGAGTTGGCTCAAGTATACTAATAGTCTGATCAGTAAAGGAGAGTAATCCTGTTGCTGCACCTGAGACAGCAATTATTCTGAGTCCTTCCCCACTATCGTTAGTCAAAGGAGAAATAGCAGTGTTCATTTTACAAGGCACTGTAAATTGATCATTTCTTGCTATGGGAGATGCCGGATTTATTGGCTCGTCTTCTTTTAGCAGCAAAATTACACCTGTTGTGACTGCCGCTGCTCCGCCTGCAGTAGCTACTATCCACCACGGAAATCGCTTTGCTGACTTCTTTTTCATCTGAGGAGAGCTCAGGTCAATTTTGTGCCATGGAATAGTGTCAGCAATTGGTTTATTGAATGAAGTCTCAAGAGAGAGATTTTTTAGATTTTCATTCACTGCTTCAAATGATTCGAATACCTTCCTCTTTAGATGAATTGATTCCTCCGGGAAAATATTATGGATCTGCTCTGTATTTGAATAAGAAGGTAAATGCCTGTCTTGGGAAAAGGATGGAAGGATTATTAAAATATTTAAAATATATAAAACGTATATCTTCATAATAATCTGTTATTTATCATCCATTTTACTTTTATATCCAGTTCCAATTATTTTATCCTTCCAATCATTTTTATCTTAAAACTTCTCTTTTACAGTATCATCTGCATGTCATTATGACTAGTACTGCTTGATATGCGGAGGGTTGAAACCGGCGTTCTATGTTTTGTCACGAAGCACTCCGGAAGCTTGAATAGTCATGACTACCTGTTCCCAAAATTTTTGAGTTTCACCTGATATAGACATTTTGGTTTCCTTATCCACCGGAATTCCTGATTCTACCTGCACCATAATACCTTTTTCAAAATCTTCATAAGTGTATGGATTGCCTGTGAGCACACCAACATAATACCATGTGCTATAAAGCTTAATTAGGGTGCTGGTACTCAATGAATTTCTTTCAAATAAACTCTTTTGTAAAGTACCAATTTGGTCCAATTCCTGAATGGTAGAATCAATTTTTTGAATTGCATCGAAGATAAGTGCTGAGCTCAGGTATTCATTCTTCCCGGATTCTACAATAATTGGGGCTGCATTTGAAAAAGGTATTTGAGGCCAAACTTCTTTTGCATTGGCTATATAAAGACCTGATTCTGAGTTTTGTGTCCGAACACCTTTTAAAGAGAATTGCATTTGAGGATCACTTTCTAATATCCAGGTTTCAGGTTTAGAAAATAGAACTGCCTCAGGAACCGGATCTTTATCAGGTTGTACACAAACCCCTGTCACAGGTATAATGAAAGTGCTGTGAGCAGGAATTACAAAATCCAATGGTCCGAATATTACATAATCCTGATACTTTTCATTAGCTATATATATCATGCCAACATGAACAGCGTTATCAGGACAAGCACTATTATTGGAAAAACATAAGACCATTTCCTTATCGCTAAAATTGCTCACACTCAAATTGGCAATATGGCCGACAATTCCGCCGGTTCCGGTGGATTTTTGAAATACCAAATCTGAAATATTTAATGATCTGGCTCCAATTTCGAGTGTATTTGAATTCTTGTTAACCGGTCTGCAAGCCTCCTTTTCTTTGCGTATTAATTCTATCTGCTCCTTTGCTTTTTCTTTTCCGGCTTTATCCTTTTCAAAGGCTTTTTTTGCATTTATAAAAGTACTTAGCGCCTCGTCATACCATTTATGTGCACTTATGAAATCCTGAATTTCACAAGCTTCCTTTGCCTTTCGATGCTGTATGATTCCATCCATCATAAACTGAGCCCCGGTTCTGGAATTATCCTGCCCACTAAGAAAATATATAGAAGCAAAAACAGTAAAAAATATTGAGAAGGAAAGCTTCATTAGATTTCTTTTATATTAATACTACGTATTCCCTGATGGGTTTGAAATTATTACGTTAAAATTCTTTTACTACCTGGAACCAATGTGTTTATAGATGACCTACTGCCATTCTGATCATGGATTATTTATTATATCATCGTAGAGGCAGATTTATTATCACTAAATCTCTGTAGTGGTAATTTCAAGACCTTTAATGTAAAATAATCAGCTTATTGTAATCTTCTATCAAGCCTACTCTTCTGTCTTTCTAAAGCTTCTTTCAGTAGCACCATTCATAATTGCTGAAGAATTAAAAATTGAATTGGTAAATAAACGAAAAGTTGCTGTCCAGTATCCTCTGAAGACAGGATTATCCAGTAAACTAATAACCTTTCCTGAGCCATGGCCACTCACCACTACGGCGGCTTTCCCCGCTATTTTATCTTTTAACTGCCTGGGCACATATCCGCTCAAGATAGCTTTTTTACTATAATAGCCGGGAGTTGCCAAAGGGTTTCTGGTAGCTTCAAACAGCTGAGTACCTGAATGAAAAACTGCAATTGTCTTTTGTTTGTACCCGTAAAATAGGGGATGCGTTGTATCAATCTCCATTTCCAGAATAGCTCCGTTCAATCTGCTTGCACCCTGAGCAGATTCATAATCTGCATATGAAATTCGATTGATTGTCTCTTCCTTTTCCGGTGCAGGATCCTCCAGAAACGCTAATTTTTGCGACTTAAGCCAATTGTTTCCACGGCCTGTCGCTATTACAATTCCACCTTCCTGAATCCAACTTTTTAGAATTTGTGTTTGTGATTCATTCAAAGTTGGTGCTCCGGTTATAAATAAGTGCGTGTAATCTTTCCATTCCAGTCGGTCAAACTGTTGAACATCCAGCAATGTCACCTTCATTCCCAGCCTTTTATCAAGGGTATGCCAAATCTCGCCGGCCTCCTGAGCAGAGGAGCCTGTCCCCGTTAAAAGGACCATTTTAGGTAATCGAAGATTTTGAATGGATGGGCTACCTAAATCCACCCCTTCTGTAGCTCTTCCTGAATCTGAAGACCAGACTCTTATCCCCCATTTATTTGTAACATACTGCAAATGATCCAGTTCCGCGCTACTACCATTTGCAGTTACGGCTGAAATGATTACAGTTCCTGCTCCAAATCTCTTTTTTCCTTGCTGAGTATTGATACTCATTGGTTCAGTAACTAAACGCAAATTCATTCCCTGTTGAAGTAAATAATAAAATGCCGAAGCACTGAAAATATCATCATTCTCAATAAACCAGGCATATTTTGCAGGAAGAACTTTTTCCGGTTTGCGCTGTATTTCATTCATATCCAGCAGTGCTCCTTTAAGAGATGTTGTATATTGAGAACCTGTTAAAGGAGCAAAATCAACATTCATCCCCAGGGAGAAAGTCCAGGTGGATATATCATAGAATAAACTGTCTTTGAAAACCGTCGTAGTGTCAAACAATGTGCGAATCAGCCTGTGCTGTCTCTGGTCCATTGGTACTATATAGCTTTCAGCTGAAAAAGACTTATTACCGGCACGAACATTAGAGGCCAATTGGTACACCTCTATCTGATGATTGATCAGCAAGTCAAGGAACATGGCTGAGCGGCTGACATCATTATCCGGCTTAAAAACATACGCTTTTACGGGATGTCGGGCTGCCTCATCCATAGCATCTTTAAAATAATTCCGCTTCCATTCCAGCAGTTCTTCTCTCAAATCAAATCCCGCTCTGAGTGAAGACAATGATGTTGTAATCTGATTGCGTATAGTAAAAGGAAAACTTACTTTACCATTGCGGCTATCTTGCAAATGCCCTCTCGAACTAGCCTGTTCAAACAAAATCCCTATGCTTCCATGGATATCCGGATAAGTAGAGCCTTTTCCATAGTAAAAGTCATCGAAATCTTCTTTACTGTAATATAAGGATCCGATTTTGTCCATAAATGAGGCATGATAAGTAGCTACTTTTTCTGTTAATTCCTGATTTTTCTGTGGAGTCAGTGGATTGGTTCTTTCAGGGACACCCGGTTGAAAGAAGTAGGTAGAGTTGGTACCCATCTCATGATAATCACAATAAATATTGGGAAGCCATTCATGAAATCGGCGGACTCTTCCGCGACTCTCAGGATGGACAAGCGGTAAATAATCCCGGTTAAGGTCAAACCAATAATGATTACTCCTGCTTCCCGGCCATGGCTCGTTTAATTCTCTTGAAGCGGGATCAGATATTAGTTGCTGGCCTTTGTGAGCATTTACCCAATTAGCAAACCTGTGCATGCCATCCGGATTGAGACATGGATCTATTAAGACAACAACATCCTTCAACAAACTATCCACATATTTACCTTGAGATGCAGCTAAATAGTAAGCTACATAAACTGATGCATTTACTCCGCTGGGCTCATTTCCATGAACAGTATAATTTAATGAAACAACAGAAGGAAGGTTCTTTATTTCAACTGATGAGGAAATTTTGGGATCAGCCAGGCGCAGATGTTCTGTTCTGATTTGCTCTATTTTACTGATATTCTCGGGGCTTGAAATAACAAGCTGGAATAAGGGTCTCCCTTCATGAGATCTGGCATATTCCTGAAATAAAACTCTGTCCGATTCATCAGCCAATTTCTTCATATAAAACAAAAGCTGATCATGAGTTAAATGCCACTCTCCCGGATCATACCCTAAAAAAGCAGCAGGTGTAGAAACGGCAGGATTCAGAGACTCGTCAGGAAGATAATAATATAATAATGCGTTTTCCTGAGCATGTATCAGACCGAAGAAAAGTGAACTTACCAATGTGATCGTTACCAGATTCCCACGCATAATGCTTGCTTTTGTTTTAAAAATGGCCTGACCGGGGGTCCGGATCAGTCAGGCAAGATAAGCGAATGAAGCAGAAACACAAGAGAGAAGGACATGAATTTTTAACAGTTGATCAAATTCTTATAAGACTTAAGCCGATAGATGTAACTTTATCAATCATGCGGGTTATAAATTTGTAAAAATCAATTTTCTAAACTCCTCAAAATTAATTTCTTATGAGAGCTTATCACGAATTTCAAAAATGCATAGAAGCTTGTCTAAAATGTGCT
Organism: Saprospiraceae bacterium; assembly: GCA_016706365.1. Lineage (GTDB taxonomy): Bacteria > Bacteroidota > Bacteroidia > Chitinophagales > Saprospiraceae > SLDF01. The sequence continues at coordinate 211,858 of JADJJU010000003.1, read as the reverse complement.
GCTATTTGTAATCACTGCGCCAGTTCCTGTACTGAGGAAGACGACGTAAAAATGATGGCCAGATGTATACAATTAGATATGGAATGTGCTGCAATTTGTTATGCTGCTGCCCAGGTCATGAGTTTGGGTTCAGAATATGCTTCCGATATTTGCAAAATTTGCGCGGATATATGTGAAGATTGTGGAAATGAATGTAGTCAGCATGGGTCTGAACATTGCCGCGAATGTGCAGAAGCATGTCTTGAATGCGCCAAAATTTGTCGCCAAATGGCTGCATAAAAACCTTAACTGAATTGGTATGAATAATTCGGAACAAACGATCGAACTATTTTTTAATCAATATGAAAAGAGATTTAATGATGCTCTGGAAGGCAATTTAGAAATAGATGAAATCGCATCCTGTTTCGCCGAATGCTTTGTTCAGGCTCATCCGAATGGCACCGTTTGTGGGAGCAATAATGAAGAATTTAAAATGCTTATTCCTCAGGGTTATGACTTTTATCGTAAAATTGGGGTGACTGCTATGAAAATCACTTCTAAAGAAACTACTTCTCTGGACAGCCTGCATTGTATGGCGAAGCTGAAATGGAAAATGCTGTACAGGAAAGTAGATGAATTAAGTGGTGCTATTGAGTTTGAGGTGATATACTTCCTCCAGAAGAGAGCCAGCGGCTATAAAATATTTTCATATATCACTGGGGACGAAGAAGCAGTACTCAAGCAGCATGATTTAATTTAGGCATAGCGCAATTGAAATCCTATCATTTTTTATAGCCATAATTTTCAATATGGCTTCAATTTTTAAATCAATTGGCGAAGTAGTTGTTTGTAACAAAAGTAGCAGTAATTCAGTGACAATAATTGCACTTTTGTAGAGTTGATTCATCATAAAACTATAATGCTATGTTTTTCGAACGCGTATACGATAAGAGCCTTGCACAAGCGAGTTATTTAATTGGTTGTCAAAAAATGGGCGTAGCCGCAGTAATTGATGCCAAAAGAGATGTAGATACATATCTTGAAATAGCAAAAGCAAATCAGCTAAAGATTACCCATATTTTTGAAACGCATATTCACGCTGATTTTCTGGCAGGATCCAGAGAATTGGCAGCTTTGACTGGAGCAGAGATGTATTTGTCTGCGGAAGGTGGTGAGGGCTGGGAATATGAATTTCCTCATAACAGGTTAAAACATGGAGATGTTATCAAGCTGGGAAATTTGTCGTTTGAGGTAATCCATACTCCGGGGCATACCCCAGAAAGTATCAGTTTTCTGTTGACGCATCATCCTGCTAGTCAACAGCCGGTAATGTTGTTTACAGGAGATTTTGTGTTTGTTGGAGATGTAGGAAGACCTGATTTGTTGGAAAAGCTGCAGGATTCTCCGGGACAGCTGAATTAGGAGCCATACAAATGCATGACTCTATTGAAAAATTTAAAACCTTGAAAGACTATATTCAGGTTTGGCCGGGACATGGAGCCGGCTCAGCCTGCGGAAAATCTCTGGGAGCAGTTCCTGGTTCAACTGTCGGCTATGAAAAACTTCAAAATCCCGCATTGAAATTTGATGCCAACAGGGCAGATTTTGTTAAATACTTATTGGCGGATCAACCGGAACCGCCATATTATTTTGCAATGATGAAGAAATTAAATAAGGTCGACAGACCATTATTGACTTCTGTACCCATACCCGCTTTGATGAATAATGATCAATTAAAAGAAGCATTGAATAATGGAACAAAATTGATTGATACCAGACATAAAACACAATTTGCAAAAGGATTCATTCCAGGAAGTATCAATATCCAGAATAATAATTCACTCAGCACATGGGCGGGATGGATTTTAAATTATGAAGAACCCTTTATCCTTCTGGCTGAGCCTTCACAATTGAATGATATCAGCAGAAAATTAATGAGGATCGGATTGGATAATGTGATGGGATATATTCCTGATACTGTAGCCTGGACTGCCGGAGGAGGTCAGCTGAATACTGTGAAGGGAATTGAAATTGGCAGCTTTAAAAATATTTTAAATGAAGTCCAAATCATTGATGTCAGAAATGCAACTGAGTATAATGAAGGTCATATTCCTGGAGCTGAAAATATATTCATAGGTCATTTGGTCAAAATATTGATAAAATAGACAAAAACCAGGATGTGGTCATACATTGCCAAAGTGGAGACAGATCATCCATTGCATATTCTCTTCTCGCCAGACATGGCTTCAAAAATGTTAGAAACTATGCAAACGGCATGAGTGAGTGGGCAAATGAGCAGCCTCAAATGGTCGTAAAAGATGAAAAGAATGTGGTTATGAATGCCTGAAATTCCGGGATATAAACAAGTAATGGGATCCCTGGTCATACATAATGTAAGGCCGGGGATTTTTTCAGATATGCAAGCTTATTGTATTGAAAGTGGGCGAATGGCACTTCGTCCCTACCTGCGTGTCCACACCTGCTTTTTAGCGGATTACACTTAGCATGTATGTTTTCAAAGTACAGAATCCCCCGTGTCACGAGCTCACGTTGCATGCAAGGTGCCTGCTTGCACAATGAATCGAGACTTTTCTCCAGATTATGTGCTCAACTTGGTTGTTGCGGCTGTTACTGTCTGTTACATTCATAACTAATCATTCAACATTCATAACTGCCACCAGCTTAGTCAATGCCCTGAACTGATTGATGAAGCTTTCACCCATCCTCTTTCTTTATTTTTCCTTTCTATCCTGTACCAGGTAGGATATTCTGTCTGTTTATCATCATCCCCAATCATGCTGGTTTCTATTATGTAAATAGTCTCATTCATTTTGAGTGTAGCAATTTTATTCGATTTGGCACTGGGCTTTTCTCTCATAATCAAATTTTCATCGCTGACGAAACCTACGGGGCCTGGCAGAGCACTATAGTCCGGTGCCGGGCCATCGGGTGCTTTATTCTTATTTACTGTACTCTGAACTGCAGGGCTGTCTTCTGCAATTTCATCTTCTGGAGAATCTTGTGCACCCTCAGAAACTGATAAGGTATCTTCAGATATTTCTGTTTCTTCACTTACTTCAGGCCTTGAATTGCTGCCACATGAAGAAGCTGTCATCATTAACAATGTAAGTATTAAAGAAAAAGGTAATATTCTAATGCTCATTTTAATGAATTTGTATAAAAAAGTATTTCATCATGTTCAACTTCGATTCAAATTTGCAAAAACAAAGATACTGCATCGACCCGAACATTTGCAGTAACAGTATAATAGATAGCTATAGAATTTCAGGAAAATGCTATCCTGGTTTCAACCAATCATTTTAGTAAATTGACATATAGATTTTTAAAAATGCACTGTGGGGATAATGAACTTCTATTATTATGTATAGAATAAAGCAGAAAGGCAATTATAAAAAAATGAGCTATTTTGCAGACAGCTTATAGAAGATTGCTTGCAGACCAATTAACCCTGCATCCAATTATCTTGTTTTGTTTATTATGCTGAATTAAAATTCCAACTCTGTTTTATGACAGTTACTATAATTATTACTTTTTGTGTTTTGGCTCTTATTGCTTATGTGTTTGATCTTACTTCCGCCAAAACACGAATTCCTTCCGTTATACTTTTATTATTGCTTGGTTGGGCAGTTCGACAGCTAACCAACTTCTTAGACATTGATCTTCCTGATTTTTTCCCTTTTTTGCCAGTACTAGGCAGTATAGGTTTGATTCTAATTGTCTTAGAAGGTTCCCTCGAACTTGAAATTAATAAGACAAAATATGGTTTGATAGGAAAATCCTTTTTAGGGGCACTACTGCCTATCATTGCTTTAGCTGCATCGATGTCTTTGTTATTTAGTTACTACGGTGATTTCGGATTAAAAGAAAGTATCATTAATGCGCTTCCACTCTGTGTTATCAGCAGTGCTATTGCTATTCCCAGCGTGAGGAATCTCGCGAAATCCAGTAAAGAATTTGTGATTTATGAGAGTAGCTTGTCCGACATATTGGGTGTACTTATTTTTAATTTCCTGATATTCAATGACATCATCAATGCTGCTTCCTTTGGTAGTTTTTTTTTACAAATACTGATTATCATTCTTGTGTCCTTTGTCGCGACATTACTGTTGGCATATTTACTTAACAAAATTGACCATCATGTCAAATTCGTACCTATCATTCTGTTTGTCGTGCTCATTTATGAAGTGTCTAAAATTTTCCATTTACCCGGCCTCATTTTTATTTTGATTTTTGGTTTATTCATAGGCAATCTTGATGAGCTCAGACAGTTTAAGTGGATTGAAAAACTCAAGCCTGATGAATTAAATAAAGAAGTGAAGAAGTTTCGGGACTTAACAATTGAAGGCGCTTTCTTAATCAGAGCCCTATTTTTTATTTTATTTGGTTACCTAATTGAGACATCAGAAGTATTAAACCCCAACTCACTACTTCTTGCCATTGCGATTGTATTTTGTATTTTCTTCTTCAGGTTCATTCAACTTAAACTTTCCAAATTGCCTTTAATGCCTTTGCTATTTATAGCTCCAAGAGGCCTGATAACCATTTTACTTTTTCTGTCCATCGATCCATTAAATTCTATTCCGATTGTCAATAGTTCCCTGATCATTCAGGTAATCATCTTGTCAGCATTGATTATGATGGTGGGATTAGTGATAACCAAAACCCGAAAAGAAGAATCGCCCATAAGCGTGGAAACAAACGAGGCAGTCGAAATTTAAATTTTAATGTTATTTCCCTCAGAGAAATTGAATTTATTACTTAAAGTACTATTAACACCAAAATAAATATAAAATGCTATCTGCAATTCACCCCAAAATTCCCATGAGGGACAAGACAAAAACCCGTGAATATTATATCAACAAGTTAGAATTCAGAGATATAGGAAATCAGGATTATGATGGCTATTTGATGTTGAAAAAGGATAATGTTGAAATTCATTTTTTTGAATTTAAAGATCTAGATCCTGCTGAAAATTATGGGCAAGTGTATATCAGGACCTCCGATATTGATGGATTGTATAAATCCATGCAGGAAAATAATGTAATCATTCATCCTGGAGCTCCCTTACAGGTCAAGCCATGGGGTCAGAAAGAGTTTTCTCTGTTGGATCCCGATAATAACTTGTTGACTTTCGGACAGGACTTATAATTCTTCAATCCTTTTCTAACATTACCTTTTCATTAAATATAAAAACATTTCTGATTGATTTCACATTTATCCCTATCACAATAAACTTAAAAGGAATGCAGGTATTAGGGATCGGATTTTGTGTTTTAAAAGTGCAAATTCAAATTGGAAAATGAATATCCAGCCGGAAGAATTAAACAATGAAGGTTATGTTCTTATGGACGAATTAGGACACAAGGAGCTTGTTCCTTTCATCAGAATGTATTTGAATAAACGCAGCAAAGCTTCCATCTTTTATTATTTAAGCAATTTCGTAATATTTGCTTTGTGCGTTTTCTATTTTATTATTGGAATAGACGATCAGTTATATTCTTTTGCTGAGCGCTTTAAATATTTCAGTTATGGACTGGCATTATCTATAACTTTTGTACCATTGCATGAATACCTTCATGTTCTTGCTTACAAGAGCCAGGGTGCAAATAAAACTTCTTATGATGCTAACTTAAGAAAGTTCTATTTTATGGCGCTGGCTGATAAGTTTGTGGCCAACAAAAAAGAGTTTCAGATAGTTGCCCTGACTCCATTCGTGGTCATTACCGCCTCCCTTCTGATTTGCCTTTTAGTTGTAAATCCCGATTGAGGCTAACAATATTGGGAGCTTTGTTGGCACATACCTCAATGTGTGCGGGCGACTTTGGACTGCTCAGTTACTTTGAATATAATAAATCCCGTGACATGGTCACGTATGACGACGTTCCAAACGGTATTTCATATTTCTATGGCAGAAATAAAGTATAAGTTTCCATACCTATTCGTTTCATTCAGCTAATAACTCCATAATAATGCAAACGCACTTCAACTTAAGTGATCAGGAATTTGAAGATCAATTCGCAAGTTGTCAGCTTAATCCTGCAATTTTCAGCCATGAAGCGCACATAAGGCTGGCCTGGATTCATATTAACAAATATGGAATTGACAAATCAATTGAAAACATTTGTACTCAATTGAAAGCATTCACACAATCCCTTGGAGCATTTGACAAGTATAATGAAACGGTAACCATCGCAGCTATCAGAGCTGTTTATCATTTTATATTAAAATCAAATACTGTTTCATTTCAAGACTTCATAGAAGAAAATCCCCGATTAAAAACCAATTTCAAGGATTTACTTCATCAACATTATGCCATTGATATATTCAATTCAGAACTAGCTAAAAGTTCATTTCTGGAACCGGAGTTATTGCCATTTGATTGAGAGAATTGAATATCCATTTGGTTCCCATAATTGTAATTTTCTACATTCATTTCCCAATAACTCATATCTTAGAGATAAGATTGAGTCATAATGGAAGTAAAAATATACATTCCTGATTCCGCTTTACAGGAATATGTTTGGAACATAACTACTGTCCATGTGAGATTGCCTGATGGAAATGGAGATGTTGTGACGCCCTACCCTCCTACCCCTTTCCAATCTTTAATGTTTTATTGTAATCATCCGGTGTCCATGAGACGATTATCCGGGGGATTTGAAGGCAAGCTGCGGTAATGTTAATAGGCCCGCAGTACACCCGGGTCAACATTTAAGTTCATCAAATGCTCACTGCTATTAGGGTCGATTTTTTGCCGGGGGATTGTATCGCTTGCTGGGAATCCCTATGAATGAGCTATTCGATGGAGGATTCGATGCATTTGATTTTTTTGGTCCTGAAATGAAAGAATTAAATGATCAATTGCTGGAAATCAATGATTTGCATGAAGGTAAAATATTGGTCGAAAAATTTCTGCTGAATAAAGTAAAAGCGCTCAAAGAAATTCTGCCCTTTGATACCGCTGTCCGGATCCTGCTGAAAAATAGTGGCAATATGTCCATTGAAAAAACGGCATCCCTTTCCTGTCTTAGTCTGAAACAATTCGAAAGGAAGTGCAGGGAAAGAATAGGTATGAATCCAAAAATGTATGCCAGAATTTTAAAGTTTTCCAAAGCTTACAGATTGCATGAAGCTTCTCCGGACCTCAGCTGGACCAACATTGCCTACGAAGCCGGATACTATGATCAGATGCACATGATCAGGGACTTTAAAATCTTTGCTGGAGTAAATCCATCAGTGATCGAACATCAACTCCGGGAAACTCCGCTCAGAATGCAAAAGGACCTCTTCTGATAAATTGTCCATTTTATACTATGTTACCGCCTTCCTCTCAACATACTTTTGTTGAAAAATAATTATCATGAAAACTCAGTTCAAAACATCCTTCGTAATGTGTCTGCTTGCATTGATTGTAAGTTTTGCAATTAATATCTCCTTTTCACAATCCTATGAAGATTTAAAACAGCTCACAGGTTATCAAACCAAAACTTATTATAGTTCAGGCGCAGAAGAAAAAGCAATGAGGATCGCGGGGCAGTTCGATAAGGTTCATGCATATTACAAAAGTCGTGTCAAGTTTACACCTGAGGTAACGCTGCTCATTCTGTCACCTGGAGACTGGAGTAATCATACAGGATTTCCTGTCTATGGAATGCCACATTATCTGGGAAACAAGACATTGATTGTGGCTTCTGAAGACAATGATTTTTGGAAAAGTTTCGTGCCGCCTTTAGACAAATTGCCAGCTGAGTTTGCAAAGCAAATTAGAGAAACGTATACAGGCAAAGATGACCAACTAAGTATGGAGCCCTTTTTTGATTTGCTTGCCATTCATGAATTGGGACATGCGTATCATATGCAGGCGGATTTGAAAATGCAGCGGCAATGGATGGCGGAATTATTTGTAAATATATTTCTCCACGTGTACATTGCTGAAAATGAGCCTGAGCTCTTACCTGCATTGACTGTATTCCCAAAAATGGTTGTGTACAACACAGACCCAGCAGACTTAAAGTATATTTCTCTCCAAGATCTGGATACTTATTACAATGAGCTCGGACAAAAATATCCAAGAAATTATGGTTGGTACCAGTGTCGTTGGCATATGGCTTCGGATAATATTTATGAATCCAGTAATGTAAAAGGATTTATTAAACTTTGGGATGCATTGAAAACTGAGAGAACATTATTAAATGATACAGAATTGGCAGATATGCTCAATAAAAAAGTACATTTCAGTGTGGCAAATGTGATGGAGAAATGGGATGGGAAATAAGTTAAAAGAATTTAGAATTCAGTTCCCGCAATTTGGTCTTGCTAATTTATTAGCAAGCTTTTTACTCCATTTCCATTCAAGAACAGGTATCCTACTTCTATGACTGCCAATAAATTGACAGCACCAAAATTCCTCAGACCACCATCTTCTTCCAGCTCCCCCTCGTAAACAACCAAAGCGTGAAAAGCCCTACTGAAGTCTCAGAAATAAACACCGCCCAAAAGACTCCTGCATGTTCATACCCCATTTGGATAGCCAGGTAATAGCAGAGCGGAATCTGGATGAGCCAAAAGAAAACAAAATTGATATATGTAGGTGTCTTCGTATCTCCTGCGCCATTAAAAGCCTGCGAAGAAACCATCCACCAGCCGTATACAAAATATGAATATGATAAGATTTCAATCCAATATGCACCGATTTCTATGACTTTCGGATCATCAGTAAAAATCTCCATTAACTGTACATTCCAGAAAAAATACACTATAGATACAGCAATAAGGAAAATCATATTGTAGCCTCCAATTTTCCATACAGCAGATTCTGCTCTTTTGGGATCACCTGCGCCCAGATTCTGACCTACAAGTGTTGCTGCGGCATTGGAAAAACCCCAGGCCGGCATCAGGGTAAACATCATAATCCTTAGTGCAATTGTGGACCCGGCCACAGCCTCACTCCCCAAATCTGCCAGTATTCGTATTATAAAAATCCAGGAGGTCATACCGATCAGCATCTGTCCAATTCCACCCAAAGAAGTTTTAAGAATTTTGATCATGACTTTCGCGTCCCAATACACCTGAGACATGAAAACCTGAATATGTTTCCCGCCTTTAAATAGTAACCAAAGTTGAATCAGAACTCCTACTCCCCTTCCGATAGTCGTCGCAATTGCTGCACCTTCAATCCCAATAGCCGGGATGAATCCCCATCCAAAAATTAGAATTGGATCGAGGATGATATTTATCCCGTTGGCAATCCACAAGACTCTCATGGCAATAGCAGCGTCTCCTGCTCCACGATAAATAGCATTGATTACAAATAAGAGAATGATTACTGCATTCCCACCCAACATCCATTGGGTATACTTATAACCCTCATCGATAACCCATTGATCCGCCCCCATCAGAGCTAGTAATTCTTTAGAGAAGAATATTCCTGCGATGGCAAAAGGAACAGAAGCTATCAATCCCAGGAAAATTGCCTGAACTGCACTTACCCCGGCATCTCCCATTTTCTTCTCTCCTATTCTTCGGGCAATAATAGCTGTGACAGCTGTAGCCAGTCCCATGGCCAGTGAATACAGAAGGAATAAATAGGTCTCTGTCAGACCAACAGTAGCGACAGCCGATGGGCCTAATTTCCCAACAAAATAAATGTCAACTACAGCAAATGTGGATTCCATTACCAATTCCAATATCATCGGAATGGCAAGCAGAAATATAGCTTTCTTCAGATCAATTTTTGTATAATCCGATTCAGTGCCTTTGATGGCTTCCTTGAGTTGTTCCCAAATAGAAAGCTTCTCATCTAAAGGCCGGGCGGTTGAATTTGGATCAGAAGGGTCATGATTCATGGGCGTGTAATAGCTTTTCGATGTCAAACTTACGCATTTGCATGAAAGCTTTAATAACTGCCTGCGATTTTTCCGGATCCTGGACCAATTTTCCCAGTATCGTGGGTACAATTTGCCAGGAAACACCATATCTGTCTTTGAGCCATCCGCACATACTTTCCTCGCCTCCCTCTGTAAATTTTTGCCAGTAATAGTCTATCTCTCCCTGAGTATCACATTCTATTACCAGCGAAATTCCTTCATTGAAACCTGATTGATGATCCCGGGAACTGTCCATGATCATAAACACATTGTCACCAAGATGAAATTGGGCATGTGCAATATTATTCTCAGGTTCTTCTCTGTCCTGCCCGTATCTCAAGATGCCCACAACAGATGAACCCTTGAAGATAGAAGTATAAGTTTCAATAGCCTTCTCAGCATTTCCATTTTGTTCGTTGGCAAATAGAAAAGAGGGAGTGAATTTCTGTCCCACATCTTCCAGTTTGCCGACAGATAATTGCCAGCTCACTCCAAATTTGTCCTGAATCCAGCCATATTTTTCGCTCCAGTCATATTTATCCAGCGGCATTAAGACATTTCCTCCTTCTGACAATTTATCCCAGGCTGAATCGCATTCAGCATCATCATCACAGACAACGAAAAACGAAATGGAAGTATTTGGAGTGAATTTTGGCCCACCGTTCAGACACATAAATTTTTGACCGGATGACTCGAATCTAGTAAGCATGGGGTTATCTTCAGTGATCTTGCTTTTATTAAAAACCGAACAATAAAATTCAGCAGCTTCATGTGCTTGATTGTCAAACCAAATACAGGGATAGATGGGGTTGGTCATGATAATTGTGATTTGAGTGAAATGAAAAAAAATTAAAACAGATTTCAGATTTCAGACTTCAGATTTCAGTATTTTCAGATTTGGAACAGCCAAGAACCTTTCAATTATTAGTATTTATTAGAGAAATACATAAAATACGTTATAAATCTGATGATCTGCTGAAGCGTTACACATGAAATTTTCTACGCTGGTTCTGTGCAGGAAAACATCCATTGTACACCAAATTTATCGGTGCATTTTCCATAGTAATCTCCCCAAAACATATCAGCTAGTTCCATGGTAACCTGGCCACCGGAGGATAATTTGTCGAATAAGGCTTTAGTCTCAGCTCTTGTGTCAGGGTTAAGATTGATGTAAACATTGTTTCCCATATTTACTTTGAAACCCATAGATTCCGGTGCATCAGTTCCCATTATCTGATGTCCTCTTAAAATTGTCAATGAAACATGCATCACCAGATCCAGGTCTTCTTCCTGCAATTAGGGCATTCCTTCCATTGGAGGAACTTCCCGAAACCTGCTAATTGGGGCATCAAATTCCCCACCAAATACTGATCTATAAAAGTTAAATACTTCTTCCGTATTGCGTGGAAAATTGAGATAAGTGCTTACACCGGCCATTATGATTGATTTTTTAGATTAATAAAAGCTTACATTCAAATTAATTTGCAGACAATCTTTCAAGGTTCTTCTTGATGTTTTGAAGATTCTGGGTGGAAGCTTCAGTTATGTATTTTCGACCCATGAAATAGGACATCAGGTTCAGTGGATACTTATCATTACTGTAAAACTCAGTAGTCAATTTAGTCTGATTTGGGTTGAGTTCGGTAAATATATTTGCAGCTTTAGCAGTTCCTTCCATAGGTCTTTTGAACCTAAGTTCAATGTCCATCCTATCCGGAGTGAGTGCAATTATTTCCTGCTCTCCTTCTCCAATACCGTCTACCTGAGAGTTCCAGCTTTGTGTCGCTCCAACAGTGCCATCCGTTCCGGTAATTACAGGACGGAGCTTAGGATCTTCAAGTACCCAGACACTGTATTCTTTCTGATTATCCAGGATTCGGACATAGTCATACACCTGTTGTTTGGGAACATTAATGGTTTCAGAAACACTTACTGTATAAGATTTTGGGACAAAAATGGCAACGATTAATGGCAGAGCAATTAAGACTAGAATTACAATGCCGATGATTTTGATGACTTTCATAATAGAATATTTTTAGGGTTATTTTGATTTATGATCCGCAGGTCGCGCAGTGAGGAACGAACCTCGCGATTACGAATTGAACAGCCTCGTTAAAGCGTTAAAGCGTTGAAGCGTTAAAGCATTAACAGCCAGATGAACAGCCAATTATGAATTACGAACCTCAGGTCGCGCAGTGAGGAACGAACCTCGCGATTACGATTGAGCATCCATTAACGAAGCCAAAGGCTCAGAGTAGCTTTCCGCTACGACCTTAGAAGTTCATTCCTGCTTGCCCAAGTGTGAGTGAGAGTCCCGTAGCTGGAAGCTACGGGAAGCGAAACAGCCATCTCCGACCCATATTGCTCAGAGTAGCTTTCAGCTACAACCGTAGAAGTCCATTCCTGCTTGCCCAAGTGTGAGTGAGAGTACCGTAGCTGGAAGCTACGGGAAGCGATGGGTGTGAGAAACTATCCCTCACAAATGGACTTCAATAGCTTCAGCGCTTCAGGCCAGGTCTCCATAAAATAGGACTTGTATTCTGGTTTTGTATCCATTGAGATTTCGAGTTGTGTGGAATCGCCCGTATCTATATAAGTATACTCTTCTAAAGTGCCTCCCCAGCCTTCCACTTCAGGTCCTGAAGTAACAGGCTTGCCATCAATGAAAATTCCGAGATGCTCTATTATCACTTTTTTGTTCGGGGTATTCTCTTTAATTCTGCTGACCATGCCTCCCTTATTTCCATGCTCGTCCAGCCCTATAAAATGAATATCAGCCCCGGTGTCCCAGGAACCTTCAAAGAAAGATCCCGGATTAAATGCTGCAGTCCATGCGGTGTAATGAACAGAATCCAGCATTGTATCGTACACTTTTGCAACAGAAGCATCAATAGTGATTTCAAAATGAATTTTCTCCAGATCAGAAGAATTCTCTACATATTTTTTGAAGTTGTCCATGATGGCCTGCCAGCCAAATTGCTGCAATTCGATACTATTGGTACTCTCAGCTTCGAAAATTTCTGTAACCAAAGTCTCATTGCCTACTGTCTCAAATGAAATGGAAACTACACGTCCATCTTCCATTACATACTCGATGGTTTTGTGCGGCTCTACCAAGATATAAGTGCCATTGAAATCGAATCCGAAGGATCCGTCTCTGGCTTCCATTCTGGAGTTAAACTTTCCTCCTGTACGCAAGTCATTTTCTGCTCTTGGAGTCCACCAATCATCAGATGCATTATTCCACTGGGTGATATGTTCAGGGGATGTCCATACTCTCCATACTTTTTCGATTGGAGCATTCACAGTTGCTGATACTGTTATCATTGTTTTTTCGGTAGTTGACATAATATTGAAGATTTTCGTTTTATTTGAATTGGAATACTTAAACGGTTCTAACCATGCATCTGCAGGTGCTATCATCTTCCAGATACCATTCTATACAAGCCCCCTGAGGATCAACATTATCATTTCGGAGTAATGTCTGAAAGGCCTCTCCTATACCTTCTGTGTTCTGCATAAAATCCTTGATATCTATAAAAATGTAAGATCCTTGTTTTATGATAAAGGTTGGTAATAAATGCTTATTAAATTCTCCGGAATATAATTCTTCCGCTGCGGCTTTGTACACGATTTCAGCGTTTTGGCCCATCCAGGAAATACCAAAATACTTTCGATGAACATTGTATTCGACCAGTCCATGCAATTTTTGATGTGCTTCCAATACGCCATCAGGAAAAGAAACTGCATCCATATAATGGACGATGATATCTTTTTCTAAATTGAATGTTTCCATGACTTTAATAATTTTGATAATGCAAACTTACGCTGACAGAGTCAATACCGTGTTGTGCAAAAACGACAATTGAAGGGCTAATTGCGACATGATGAAATGCATACACAATTCTCTGCACTCTCACTGCATGAGGGATCGCAATGAGCACGAGCTGATGGAGATTGCTTCCCGAAAATAATACTCCACTTAATAGATAGAAATGAAATAAGAAATTTCCGCCATCAGCGAAGTAAAATGGAGAGCCCGACCGAAGTGGATATTGCAGAGATGCCCAAATTGGGCGACGCTGCAATATCCACGAGGGCATGCCCAAAATATAATTACAGATTAAGCTTTTTTCCATGAATAGCGTCCAACAAAAATAACTTTCGAGGCGTATTCATTATTGACCTACATTTGGCTAACATCTGAAATCCAAAATCAATATGTCCAGTTTTACTTCCACCGTGTTGTTCATGTTTATCATTTTCCACCTGATTGTCAATGGCTTATCCGGCCAAAGTCTACCTTCAGAAATGCATTATTCGGCAGATAAGAGAATTCTGTTTACGGGAGGGGTTGCTCCTGAGGGATTTTATCATCTGGAAACTATCAGAGAGATAAGGCTTGATTTTGAGCAACCAAATTACTGGGCACTGATGACGGCCAATTATGCGTCGGAAACAAATATTCCTGCATCACTGACTTTGGAAGGACATACTTACCAAAATGTAGGGGTGCGCTTCAGAGGAAATACATCATATATGCAAATTGGAAATTCCCCAAAGAAATCCTTTGCTGTTGAGATGGATTTTATAGAAGAGGATCAGGTAGTTGGAGGATATAAGAACCTGAAATTCAATAACGCCCATCAGGATGCCAGTTTCATGAGAGAAGTGATGTATGGGCATATGGCGAGGAAATATACACCCATTGCCAAAGCAAATTACGTCAGAGTATATTTAAATGGCGAAGATTGGGGAATCTATACGAATATTCAATCTGTAGATAAAACATTTCTGGATGAGTGGTTTATGAGCAATGACGGTGCACGATTTCGAGCCACTGTAGAAGAAACCGGAGTGCCCTTCGGTGGCTGGGGTGACGGTACTGCAGGAATGAATTACCTGGGCCAGGACACTGCGGAATACCAGAAATATTATGACCTCAAATCGAATGATGTGGTAGACAATCCCTGGCAAAAAATGATTGATGCATTTGAAACGCTCAGCAGAGCAAATTCAACAAATACGGATGAAGTAAAAGCAGCCATAGATGTGGATAAAGCACTATGGTTTCTGGCTTGTGAAAATATCTTTACGGATGATGATAGTTATCTCATGAAAGGAAAAATGGATTACATGCTTTACTATGAACCTGAAACAGGAAGGACCACTCCACTGGAATATGATGGCAACTCAACATTCGTGACCAATGCTGCAACGAGCACCAATTGGGGGCCATTTAAGAATGTGAGCAATGTAAATTATCCTTTGTTGAATAAATTATTGAATATTCCTGAATGGAGACAGAGATACCTGGCTCATTACAGGACAATTCTCGGGGAATCATTCACTGTTGAAAATGCAAATGCTCTGGTAGACCAGCTTCATTCTCAGATCAGCAGTCACGTTGCGACGGACACAAAAAAATTGTATACCACGACTCAGTACACGAACAGTGTTCCTGCACTAAAGAATTTTGTGAGCTCCAGAAGGAATTTCCTTTTATCAAATGCTGAAGTAGCACAAGAAGCACCTGTTATTTCTTCAGCAAAATTCTATAATTCAGAGCAGGAAGAGTACGCTGCTCCTGCTGAAAATGAAGCAGTAACTGTGAAAGCTGATATTAATTCCGCTAACGGAATCAGTCAGGTATACTTGTATTATGCAGCTGGTCTGGTAGGAAACTTCAGTAAAGTTGAAATGCTGGATGACGGACTGAGCTATGATGAAATGGCCGGTGATGGAGTATATGGAGCGGAAATACCGGGATATCCCGGAAATACGCTTATGCGTTACTATGTAGAAGCTATTGCCGATAATACTGCAAAATCTGCTTCTTACCTTCCAGCTGGTGCAGAGCATGATATTTTTGTCTATACTGTTGCCATCACCTCAGCTGAAAATGGCGTGGTCATTAACGAAGTACTAGCACAAAACACGTCGGGTCAAACAGATGAAGCGGGTGATAATGAAGACTGGGTAGAATTATACAACAACAATGATTTTGAAGTTGACCTGAGTGGATTTTATCTCAGTGATAATGCAACGAATGTCATTAAATGGCAATTCCCTGAAGCAACCGTCATTGCTGCTAATGAATATCTGATCGTTTGGGCCGATGACGAAGAGGATGAAGGGGAATTCCATGCCTCCTGGAAAATCTCTGTCGATGGAGAATCAGTGACGCTTTCCAACCCTCAAAGAAATTTGGTAGATCAGGTAATATTCGGAGCACAACAAACTAATAAAGGCCTTGCAAGAGTGCCTAATGGAACAGGTGATTTTGTGATTCAGGATGCCACGTTCAATGCCAACAATGAACTGACGATTGCAACCAAAGATCTGAAAGATGAAGTAAATGTAAGCATATACCCAAATCCTGTTAGAGATGTTCTTTACATAAAACACGACATTCAAAGCCCCTCAATCAATGGCGAAATATATAATGCGTATGGTAAAATGATTCAGATAGTGAATGTGGCAGATCGGAAAATAAATGTGGGACATCTGCTTTCCGGAGTTTACTTTTTAAGAGTAAATGGGAGAATAATGAAATTCATCAAGCTGTAAAATAAGATTTTCCCGAATGTGATTATCTTGCTGATGTAAGTTTGATTAATTCAGAAAGCATCTCAACAATAATGAGCGATTTCTCTCCTCTATCTGTTCGGACAATTAATTCTGAAGAAGTCAGAAATATCGCTGTAGAATGGGCCCTGGCAGAAGGATGGAATCCCGGGCTTTTTGATGTTGATGCGTTTTATGCCGCAGACAAGGATGGTTTTTTCGCCGGATTTCTAAATGATCAGCCGATAGCATGTATATCAGTTGTAAAGTATAATGCAAACTTTGCTTTTCTGGGATTCTATATTGTGAAGAAGGAATTCAGAGGCCTGGGGTATGGAATTTCCATCTGGGATAAAGCCATTGCAAGCGCCGGGAATCGCAATATCGGACTTGATGGAGTTCTGGAACAACAATCAAATTATGAAAAGTCAGGCTTTACATTTGAATACAGTAATATCAGATTTGAAGGAAAAGCTCTCCACAGGAAAGTCAAAAATAATTTAGTAGTTCCAGTTAGCAGTGTTCCCTTCTCTGAGCTTTCCGGATATGATCGCCAGTGTTTTCCTGCAACCCGGGATACGTTCCTCAGGGAATGGATAAGTCTCCCGGAAAGTGCTGCATTTGCATTTGTAGAAAATCAAAAAATCAAAGGATATACAGTCATCAGAAAATGCAGGACAGGGTATAAAATTGCCCCCTTATTTGCCGATAGTATGCAAATTGCTCAGCAATTATTTCAATCTGCCCGCAATTTTATTGTGGAAGACTCAATTATATATCTTGATGTTCCTGAGGTAAATAATGAGGCACTAACAATGGCCAAAAAAAATCACATGAAGGAGGTCTTCCGAACAGCGAGAATGTACACAGAAAAGGCACCTGATATAAATACGGACAAAATATTTGGAGTAACAAGTTTTGAATTAGGATAAGAAAAATTATGGAATATACAATACAGAAGATAAATAACAGATTCCACAACAAGTATGTATTGACTATACAGTTGTTGCTTCTCGTGCTTACATTCAGTATAGTTCAGGACCTTCTGCATTCAAGAAGAAATGATTACCCTTTCTATATTTCGGAATCACTGCTATTTAATTCATTCTGGATTTTTTTTATCCCGATAGCATACTTACTTCAGAAAATGCCTCACTGGAATGCAGGCATTTATCACAATGCTCCAAAATTCGGAAAGATGGCAGCGATAATCATGGCAGGAACCATAGCACATATATTACTTTACAGCTTGATTGTGCATATATTATCTGTCCTGTTTTTCAAGCAGAACTATTTATTTTTGAATAATTTGGGATATACGCTTGCAAATGATTTTTATAAATATCCAATTATATATGGAACTATCTCACTGTTCTTAATTCAAAAAACTAAAGCGAAAACAGAATTTGAAAACGTAGCAGTTGAAAGAGAAAATACCGGGTTATTAAATAAAATTTTCATTCAAAAAGGAAGAGAGTCATTAGCCATTTTTACAAAAGATATCATCTTTATTACCTCCTGCAGTCCCTACATTGCTATACAGACAAATGATAAAAATATTTACATAATGAAACTTTAATTTCAATTCAGAATAAATTGGATATTACCCAATTTGTGCGCATACATAAATCAAGCATTATTAATATTGAAAAAGTAAAGTCATATACTTCACGTCTAAATGGTGATTTTGATGTACTTATGGAAAACGGAATTAAGTTGCGATTGAGTAGAAATTATGTAAAGTTGTTCAGAGAGAAAATGGCCGTGAGAAATGAGAGTTGACTTTAGCGGTAAAACATCTTTTGATAGTGTTCAATCTACTGTATCCATTATGAAGAGTCTGCCGGATAGTTTCCATAAAAAGACGTATGATTAGGCCTCTTAGCTTTTGCCAATGGTCTTGAAACTTTTCTGATGCATAGATGCTGACTACAATTTTAATCAGCTTGATAAGCATCCTTACTCTTAAATTGATGTTTACATACAAATTCTGCAATCATTCAGACTTTAAAGCCCGGATGAGTTTTATTTATTCTGAATAGCAAGAATATAATCCAAAAAATATATAACTAGATTACTACCTTTTTTATATTAGCTTGATTTTTAATTAAACAAAACGATCAACCTAATGAAAGAAAAATTCTACGTTCAATCCATGCGGATTATGCTACTGCTTTGTCTGCCAATTTTTGTGTTACAAGTTCAAGCTCAGAATGAGCAAGATGTATCTCAGGCATCTAAAGATTTCAAAAAAATGGAATTGTTTGAAGCTGATTGGAGCTCAGCTAAATCGCGTTATCAATCTGAGGTAAAAGGCGGTATTATTTTAAAATTCAGCCCGCAGAAAAGGACTAATTTCATGAAGCAAAAGCCTATGAGCTTTTCAATCCAAATTCCCTCAGAGAGCAGAAATGAAAACATGACGCTGCTTATGACTCGTTCGAAAATTTTCGACTCTAATTTCAATATCTTCACAAGTAGCAACCCTAATACACCTTATGAATATGTAGGGGGATTACATTATCATGGTACTGTAGAAAATGACCCTAACTCAAAGGTGGCTTTAAGTATTTTTGATGATGAAGTTATGGGCTTAATCATTACAAAGGAAGGCAACTATAATCTTGGGAGACTGAAAAATGAAATAGAGGATCATATTTTGTATTTGGAGCAGGATTTAATCAACAAACCATCTTTTTCCTGCGGAATGGAGGATGACCTTCCTGAATATACTGAGGAAGATTTAACATATTCAGCAAGAGCTGCAGGCGATTGTATCAGGGTCTATATGGAAGTGGATCGAACCGTAACAATTAATAAAGGCAGTGTAGCTAATGCTGCAAATTATGTCATAGGTGCCTTTAACCAAAATGTATTAATATATAATGGAGAATCCATCAACATGGCTATATCCGAAATGTTTGTATGGGATACACCAGATCCATACAGCGGGCCGAGTGCAGGTCAATACTTAACCCAATTTCAGGCAAATAGAGGTGCTTTTAATGGAGATTTGGGACACCTTGTTGCAATGGTAAATAATGGTGGAATTGCAGCGGGATTCAGTGGTATTTGTAATCCGGACACAGATGAGAGTCTATGCTACAGTGGTATCTTAGACTTTTTTGAAAATGTTCCGGTCTTTTCTTTTACAGTGATGATACTTGCGCATGAAATGGGACACCTTATCGGTTCACGTCATACTCATGCCTGCGTGTGGAATGGCAATAATACTGCTATAGATGGCTGTGCAGGTTTTGTTGAAACAGATGTTGCTGTTTGCTCCCTTCCCGGCAGCCCGGCAGGAGGAGGAACTATTATGAGTTATTGCCATAATGATCCGGTTGGTGTCAATTTTGCACTGGGATTTGGCCTTCAGCCAGGTAATGTCATTAGGAATACTGTAGCAAATGCTGCATGTTTGAATTCATCTTGCGCTGGTTGTGATGTGGCTATTGGAATCGTCATTGTCAATAATGAAACTTGTCCGAACGCTAATAATGGTGGCCTGACAATAAATGCAACAACAAGCACCGGGCCTTTAACATATTCCATTACCGGTCCCTCTAATCAAAGTAATGCAACGGGAGTATTTACAAATTTACCCGATGGTGTGTATAACATAACTGTAACAGATACCGGCATTGCTGATTGCACTGCAACATCAGTGGCAACTATCGCTGCAGGCACTGATGTTATTCCTCCTGTTCCTGTGTGTCGCACTGCAAGTGTAACACTTAGTGCTTCCGGAAATCACACTTTCACTTCAGGCGATGTACTTAATTTAGGCTCATCAAGTGACAATTGTGGCACAGTAAATTTTGTTAGCGCATCTCCTGCTGTTGTGAATTGTAGCCATGTAGGTCTGGGTGTTCCGGTCACTGTTACAGTCAATGATGGAAACGGAAACACAAACACTTGTGTGGCATTAATTGCTGTTCAGGAAGGAACAGGCTTACCTGCGCCCTGGAGTGGTGCAAACATTGGAAATAGTCAGGGTACTTCAATCTATAAACCTTGCACTTCAAACGGCCAATTTACACTTACTGCAAAAGGATTTTCAAGTGGAGCTGATCTCCAACATTCAGTTCATGCGCCTTTATGTGGAAATGGCAGTATCACCGTACGAGTTACTTCCCTTACGAACGCAGGCTTTGCAGGTGTTCAGTTCAGAGAAAATCTCAACACGGGAAGCCGCAAAGTAGCACTTAAGACACAATTAAATAATTTTGTTCATCGGGTAGTTAGAAGTACTTCGAATGGAATGGTTGTAAACCAATTATTTATCGCTCCTAATGAACAATGGCTTAGAATTACAAGGACAGGTAACCAATTCCATCTTTTTTCTTCCACTAATGGAGTATTATGGTTACCAAAAGGAGCGGTAACTTTAGTACTTCCTAATTGCATTCAAGCAGGATTTTTTACTGAAAGTATAAATGCCAGCACAACAACTACTGCCATTTTTGATAATGTATCCACAACAGGTGCACTTCCTCTGGAAGCATCTACTGATGCAATGGTAGTTAAATATGGCGATGACCTTGAAGTTTACCCCAATCCTTCATCCGGAAATCTTACAGTCAACCTTGAAAACTATCTAAATCATAGAATATCAATCTATGTACATGATATTCAAGGAAATACTGTTGACAAAATTGATTTCGGCTCAGTTGCGGCTATTACTGAAAATATTGACTTACAGCATTTACCAGTTGGTATGTATCTGATCAGAGTCGTTTCAGACCAAATGAAAGATGCCACAAAGAAAATTGTAATTTTCAGGTAAATTGTCTTTCATAAAAGGAATCAAAGCAACAGCAGTCTGGCAACAGGCTGCTGTTGCTATTTAAAACCATGCTCTGAGGCTTTGAGAAATTAATTTATCAGATTTTCTCATCTTTGAGGAATGGAATTCAGAATTTGAATTCCATTTTTTTGATCAAAAAGAACCAACTAAGATGGAAATTAATCAACTTTATAGCAAAGAAAATATTGAAAAAGCATATAAACTGGAAGACAGATTTTTAAGTTTGTCCGAGCTTCTTGCGGCCTTGAGTCAAAAATCAATTCCTGCAGAACAGGCAGAGAAAATCAATCGACATGTCGATTCAGTGAATAAGTTCTCCGGGACGAATCAGGAATTCTCCAAAAAGATTAGTACCGAACAAAAGAGCATCCTGAAAATAGTTATTAATGAACTCAAGATTGTTCCAGTGAATTATTATCGTAATCTCTGGACTGCTTTGGGTATGTCAGCTTTTGGAATTCCATTTGGCGTTGTTTTCGGATTAGTAGTTGGAAATATGGCTTTTTTGGCGATTGGTTTGCCAATTGGCATGGGTGTTGGAGTGGTACTAGGCAGCAACATGGATAAAAAAGCGGCTACCGAACACCGACAATTAGATGTAGTAATCAAATATTAAAAAGACAGCCCATTCATTTCGACTTAATATGAAAATATTTGCTGAGACAGAGCGCCTCATTCTTAGAGAAATTGCAGAATCGGATGAGGAAGGATTATTTCGTCTGGATTCAAATCCTGAAGTCCATCGCTACCTTGGAAACAATCCTGTAAAAGAAAAATCCCAAATACGGGAAGTGATCAAATTTATACGTCAACAATATACAGACTTCGGTATAGGCAGATGGGCTGTGATTGAAAAGGAGTCCGGAAATTTCATTGGCTGGTGTGGGATGAAATATATAAATGAAGAAACCAACGGACACATTAATTTCCATGATATTGGATACAGATTGATCCAGGAGTACTGGGGAAAAGGATATGCTACTGAAAGTGCCAAAGCTGCCTTAGCATATGCATTCAGAGAAATGAAGCTGACAGACATTTACGGTATGTCACATGTTGAGAATCAGGGATCGATAAATGTATTAACAAAATTGGGACTTCAGATTACGGGAACTTTTGAGGATAATGGACTTCTGATCAATTTCCATCATTTATCAGGAAAGCACTGGGAAAATTCATTTAGTAGCTTGAAACCTTTTCATTGAAGTTATATGGCAGGAAATTCATTATAAAAATTACTGCTTATTGGCAATTGCTTTGTACATTAGCAGTGCAGTAAGAAGTATCTAAAGAAGTCATTTTTAATAACTTCAAAATTTGTCAATCATGAAAAGACAAAAGCTGACTTTGTACTGCCTTCTTTCCTTCATTACCTTATCAGGATTTATTCAGGCACAGATTCCTACGCAGTTCATAAGAGGTGTTGTAATCGATAAGGACACCAGAGATCCCCTTATTGGAGCGAATGTCACAATTTTGAATTCTAATCCCGAAATGGGAGGAATTACAGATCTGGATGGAAAATTTGAAATTGCCGGAATTCCTGTAGGCCGGGTTCAGATCGAATGTACTTACATAGGCTACGGAAGTTTTCTATCTGATCCTTTTATACTTAATTCTGCAAAAGCACATGAGCTTAATATTGAGCTTATAGAATCAGCAGTTACAACAGGGGAAGTCGTGGTCAGCGCCAAAAAATTTGGAAATGAACCACTGAATGAATTATCAATACTCTCAGCACGTTCATTTTCAGTTGAAGAAACGCAGCGATATGCAGCCAGTGCCAATGACCCGGGGCGAATGGTGATGGGATTTCCGGGAGTTCAGCCCTCGAGAGACAGTCGCAGTGATATCATTATCCGGGGAAATTCCGGAATAGGAATGCTCTGGAGATTAGAGGGAATTGATATACCCAATCCCAACCATTTTGCCAGAAGAGGTAATTCCGGTGGTGGAATCACCATTTTCAGCGTAAGTATGCTTTCGAATTCCGACTTTTCTACGGCTGCGTTCCCTGCTGAATACGGTAATGCGACCAGCGGTGTTTTTGATATTAAATTCCGAAAAGGAAATGCGTCCGAAAGCCAGCATACTTTCAGAGCCGGACTTCTGGGTCTGGATTACAGTACAGAAGGACCTATTAATAAACAAACAGGCTCCAGTTATTTGCTCAACTATCGATATTCCACATTGGGAATACTGAATCAACTGGGTCTGCATTTGGTCGGACCCCGGGTGGATAATACTTTTCAGGATTTATCATTCAATCTAAGCTTTCCTTCAAAAGATAAGAAACGCTATCTCACCGTTTGGGGTATGGGTGGATTGAGCAGAGAAAGGGAAAATGCAATTGAAGGCATAGAAAACTGGCAATCCTACTCAGATTATTATACCAGGGATTTTAATTCCAATATGGGTGCAGTCGGAGCCACATATTTTATACCAGCAGGCAATGATGCTTATTTGAAAACAAATCTTGCCATTATGGGTCAGGATATTCTTTTCCAAAATGACACCCTTGACACAGAGCTTCGTGACTATCTGCTCAATGACGAGCGATATAAAGAAACAAGGATTGTGCTATCTTCTGTCTGGAATAAGAAAATAAATTCAAAAGTAAGCATTAAGACCGGTGGAATATTTACAAGGATCAACTATGATCTTTTCAGAATGACGGTTCAGGAAAATACCCCAATAGATGCTGAAGGCAATACTTATTCGGCTCAGGCATATGTGCAGTTAAGATACAGACCTACAGAAAAATTGACTATCAATGCGGGAGGACATCTCACTTATTTTGATCTGAATAATGTGACAGCTGTGGAACCAAGATTAGGTATAAAATATCAAATCTCAGAAAGCCACTCGCTAATGGCTGCCTGGGGAATGCATTCCAAGATACTCCCAATTGGAAATCATTTCACGATGATTAATGGCATAGAAGCTAACAGAGATGCGAATTTCCTGCGATCCCTTCACAGTGTTTTGGGGTATGAATTTCTGCCGGGATTCGACTGGAAATTAAGATTGGAAGCTTATCATCAGTCATTGTATGATGTTCCCGTCTCTGCTACTCCGGGGGAGTTCCTGAGCATACTCAACACAATCGATGGTTTTGCAAAACATGAATTAATTAATACAGGAACAGGACAAAATATAGGACTTGATCTTACCATTGAGAAATCATTCAACAAAGGAATCTTCCTTCTAATTTCAGCGTCCATATTTGACTCAGAATTTACAGATGCATCAGACCGTATCTTTCCAACAGTTTTTGACAGCGGTTTTTCGGCCACCGGTATGGGCGGTAAGGAGTGGAACTTGAAAAATGGGAACCAGTTATCTCTAAGCTTGAAAGCACTTTATAATGGTGGTCAAAGATTGACGCCCATACTTGAAGGAGCTCCAGTTTCAAGATATTCACCGGATCCCATTTTGGACGACTCGCGTGCATTCAGCGAGCAGGTTCAGGACTACTTTCGAACGGATCTTAGGCTGGCATTCAGGAAAAACAATGCAAAAACTGCCTGGTGGATTGCGCTGGACGTCCAGAATGTTACAAATCGGAGGAATATAGATGCATTAAACAGAGTATATGATCCGGACTTAAATACGTGGATCTATAGGGAGCAATCTGGTCTTACACCAATTTTGAGTTTCCAGATTGATTTTTAGAAGTCAAAGGTTCAGATTAAAATATTACTTCTTTTCCCTTTGTTGATTTTAGTACAATTATCATTAGCTTGACCCAAAATCGGGCTATGCTCAAACGCGCAATCACCAGATGGGATTTGTTTTTCCTGATGATAAATTCCATCATTGGAGCAGGAATATTTGGGCTGCCGGCCATTATTTATAATGAAGCCGGTGCATTCAGTATTCCTGCTATTTTGATTTGTGCAGGACTTATTTTCGTAATTATTTTGAATTTTTCAGAAGTTGCCAGTCTCTTTAATAAAACAGGCGGACCATACCTGTATGCTTCTGAAGCATTCGGAAAATTCCCGGGATACCTTTTGGGATGGTTGGCTTTAGTTTCCCGAATTGCCACTTTTGCAGCGTTAATAAATTTGATGGTCGATTATTTAACTTATCTGGATGCAATATTCAGCAATCAAATAGTCCGAATAATTACGACAATTTTATTTACAGGATTTTTGTTTCTGATCAATTACCTGGGAGTTAAACATAGCTCCAGGCTGAACAATTTTATGGCAATTGCGAAACTGATTCCTCTAATATTATTCGTGATAGCAGGTCTCTTTTATATTGATGTAGAACTCCTAAATTTCAAACAGGAAATACCTTCATTTGATAATTTCGGCAGGGTAATTTTCGTCCTGGTTTTTGCTTTTACAGGATTTGAGAGTACGGTGATTAACGCAGGAGAAATGAAAAATCCTGGAAAAGATATCCCATTTTCTTTGATGAGTGCCACAATTTTTGTGGCATTTTTTTACACGCTTATTCAGGTAGTTTGTATTGGATCATTTCCTATGTTGGGCGATTCATCAAAACCGATTGCAGATGCTGCACATTATTTGACGGGGCCAGCAGGAGGTTTATTGATTACCATTGGCGCCGTAATATCTATTGGAGGTACGCTCAATGCAATTCTGCTTGCAGGATCCAGACTTCCTTTTGCGTTTAGTGAAGCCGCTCAATTTCCTGAAGTATTTTCAAAAGAACATCCTAAGACAGGAGTTCCTTATATAAGTCTTATTGTCTTTACAGCAGTAACCATTCTTGTATCCGTAAGCGGTACATTTGTATATGCTTTATCTATATCTGTGATTAGCAAAGTGGTGATTTTTCTGATAGTGTGTGCAGCACTTATCAAATTCAGATTATCCAACAAAGAATTAGAACCCGCTTTCAAATTAAAATATGGTCATGCCTCAGCAATAATAGGAATCATAATATGTATCTATTTGCTCTTTACTTCTGAAATATCAGATTTTCAGGATGTAATACTCACCATGCTGATAGGTCTCATCATCTACCTGGTATATAAATTCAGGACAAGATGAGACTCAACATTTCTTAATTCCAATTTCCGTTCCTGAAATTTTTTTATGCGATTGCCTTACTTAAGTTGTCTAACAACGTATTAACATACTATGCAATATTTATTTCAGATGAATGTAGCTATTGGACCTTCAAAATAAATCATTTAAATTAATATCTATCCTAAATTTCCCTACTATGAAAAAGTTTACAATTAGCCTGATCTTCTTGTCTCTTGGATTTGCTGCTTTCGCGACTACCTGGACTATCACTAATTCCGGGTTTGGTTTTTCACCAATGACTCTGACAATTGTGCAGGGGGATACAGTTGTATTTGATATCGAAGGAATTCATAATGCAGTAGAAGTTTCGCAGGCTACTTATAACGCTAATGGTACATCTCCTCTTTCCGGCGGATTTCAATTGTCCTTTGGGGGAGGTACTGTTTTTCCCGGGGATTTAAGCGCCGGGACCCATTTCTATGTTTGCCAGCCACACGCATCCGGCGGAATGAAGGGCACGATAATAGTTACTCAAACTACTGCCACTGAAACCGCTGCTTTACCAAAAGGCATATCAGTATTTCCTATTCCAAGTCAGAGTGGAATATTTCAGTTGAAAATTGATGAAATTGAGTATGTAAAAAGTTTGGATATAGAAATTTTTGACCCCAAAGGAAATAAAATTTTTGATAGACAAAGACTTGTTTCGGGGGCGATACATGAGCTTGACTTATCCGGCTTAAATTCTGGAATGTATTTACTAAAACTATATGGTGATACCAGAATATATAGTACTAAGCTGATTATCCGGAAATGAAACTTGTCTTAAGCCAATAGCTAATGTAACTGGTATAAGATTATTTACAAAATAAGAATAATGTAACAATAAACGGAAATAATATAATGCCCAAAAAGGCTACTTTCCTACCTTTATTCCATTGAAAGAAAAATGGAACAAATGAGGTTATACATCAAGAATATGGTAAGCCATTGCTGTATATTAATGGTAAAGGAGAAGTTAAATCTGTTAGGGATAATTCCAAACGAAGTGGTTTTGGGTGAAATTCATATGGATAAAGTATTGAGTACGGAACAAATCCAAAAAGTAAAGGAAAGCTTGTCCACTTTAGGATTCGAGCTTCTGGAAGATAAGACCACAACATTAATTAACAGAATAAAAGATGCTATAAGAGAAGCAGTGTATAATCTTGATGAAAGACCAGAATCTAATTATTCGGATTTTATCAGTCATAAACTGGAACATGAATATTCCTATCTTTCTAATATTTTCTCTAAAGAAACCGGAACAACCATCCAGCAATTTATAATACTTCAGAAGATTGAGCGTGCCAAGGATTTAATCAATGAAGACACAAGCCTGAAAGAAATATCCTATATACTTCATTACAGTAGCGTGGCTCATTTCTGCACTCAGTTTAAGAAAATCACAGGGATGACACCTACTTTATTCAAATCTATGAGTGATCCATTTGTTGTGGATAAAATTATAGGTACTCTTAACCGCGATACGAATAATGGTACGTGGAACAATTCAAATAATGATGAATTAAGACTTCCGGGTTCTGAAGGTGCCTGAGTAAAATAACTAACCTGACAAAACATATAAATCTGGACAGATTCAGATTAAATCAAAGATTATACTTCTCACATCTTGTTCTTCCAGCCGGTACTTGTAAAGACATCTATCGGCTGCTTTTATTTAAGAAATGTTTAATTTCTATCATTCCATAAACGTACAAGAATATTGCAAGTATTTGATCATTAGGTGTAAAAGCAATGATATTATTGAAAGCATCTTTGTTATATCTTAGATAACCATCAAAAAATTTCATAATGGAAAAGACCACAAAATTAAAATCAAAACCAAATACTGTAAAAAAAGTAGCAGGAAAGAAACCCGTAAAAGCAAAATCAGATGCAGCTAAAGACCTTAGAGATCTTTTTGAAGATGAACTGAAGGATATGTACGGTGCTGAAAAAGCACTTGTGAAGGCTCTCCCGAAAATGATTCAAAACGCCAGTTCAAAAGATCTTGTAAAAGCTATTACTGATCACCTAAAGGTGACTGAGCAACAGGTAAAAAGCGTAGAAGCAGTTTTTCAGGCAATTGGTAAGAAAGCGCAAGCTAAGAAATGCCTTGCTATGGAGGGACTCATCAAAGAAGGTGAAGAAATAATGAAGTCTGCACAGGAAGGCGATGTCAGAGATGCCGGAATAATTTCTGCTTCTCAAAAAGTTGAACATTATGAAATCGCTTCTTATGGGACACTATGCTCATTCGCAAAGTCTCTGGGTGAAACAGAAGCCGCAAAAATTCTGCAAACTATCCTGAATCAGGAGTATGATGCTGATAAGAAACTTACTGAGATTTCTACCAAAATCAATCCGCAGGCCAAACAAAATGGCAGTACTTCAAATAAGACAGCCAAACCTTCAGGTAGTCCTGTTAAAAAAACTGCTACAAGCAGCAAATCTAGCACATCAGCAAAGAAATCAGGGTCAGGAACATCTAAAAAGCCTGGTGCCAGTAACAGGAAAACAACCAAATAAATTCATATTCAAAACAAACATTATGAAAAATCAAGCGATTCCAATATTGGTATTATCTGTTCTGATATTATCACTTTCAAGTTGTGAAGTAATAGAAGGAATATTCCAGGCAGGTGTCGGCGTTGGGGTATTTATTGTCATAGCGATTATTGCACTTGTTATTTTTCTCATATTCAGATTTTCGCGTAAAAAATAATTTATCGGTCACCTTACAATTGTGGCGTTAATAAACTTAGCATCACAAACTGGTTTTATGGGGAATCAATCAGTGGAATTGCTTATTTCATTCTGAGCGCTCATCTATATCTAATTATCAATCAAGAAAGCATCATGGCAAAAAAAAGGAGCACTACAACACAGGTAAATAAAAAAGTAACAGATCTTCAATCTAATACTCAGAATGCGGAGGGCCAAATGCTCAATACGAATCAGGGTCTGCTTATCAATGATAATCAGAATTCATTGAAAGCCGGAGAGCGGGGAGCGACATTACTCGAAGACTTTATCTTACGTGAAAAGATTACTCATTTTGATCATGAGAGAATTCCTGAGCGAATTGTTCACGCGAGAGGGTCAGGTGCTCATGGAATTTTTAGTATGCACATGATTATGTGGACTATGAGTGACAGAGCAATTCCCCGTAGCTACAGGATGATGGAAGGATTTGGAGTGCACACTTTTAGATTCATAAATGAGAACGATGAATCTCATTTTGTTAAGTTCCATTGGAAACCTAAACTTGGAACCCACGGAGTTGCCTGGGATGAAGCACAACAAATTTCAGGAAAAGATCCTGACTTTCATCGCCGGGATTTATGGGAAGCCATAGAGACGGGCAAATTCCCTGAATGGGATCTCGGTATTCAGGTAATCCCCGAAGCAGACGAACATAAATTTGATTTTGACCTGCTGGATCCAACTAAATTAATACCAGAAGAAATCATTCCGGTTCAGCGAATTGGAAAACTTACTTTGAATCGTAATCCAGACAATTTCTTTGCTGAAACAGAACAAATCGCATTCCATCCAGGGCATATAGTTCCCGGTATCGATTTCACTAATGATCCACTCCTGCAAGGAAGATTATTCTCATATACTGATACACAATTATCCAGACTGGGAAGTCCAAATTTCCATGAAATTCCTATCAACAGGCCTATTGTTCCGGTCATGAACAATCAGCGGGATGGCCATATGAGGCAGACAATTAATAGTGACAAAACTAATTATCATCCAAATTCCATTAGCGGAGGATGTCCTTTTCAGGCTAAAATAGCGGAAGGTGGTTTCTCCAGCTATCAGGAGAGAATTGATGCTAAAAAAGATAAGGGACAGAAGCGAAAGCTTTTCCGACCATTTCAGTCAGGCCACTCTTTTCTACAATAGTCAGACTGACCCGGAACAGAATCACATTATTAATGCTTTGACTTTTGAGCTCGGTAAGGTGGAACGTGAATACATCAGAGTTCGGATGCTTGGAATATTAAATCAAATAGACAAAACATTGGCAGCTTCGGTAGCAGATCGCCTTGGATTGAAAGTACCTGCTAAACCGGAATACCAAATGAATCATGGTGTGCCGGCAGATGCTGATCAAGGAAAATATGAACCAACTCAGAAAAAACAAAAGATAGGAGCATCAAAACCACTGAGTATGCTGCAAGATTTGAATGGATTAATTGAAACTCGCTGCATTGCTGTTCTTACCGATAATGGAGTAGACGAAGATACGCTGGATGCAATGATGAAAGCGCTTGAAAAAGAGGGGGCTCAGCCTAAAATAATAGCTCAAAAACCAGGAAAAATTTCAGGATCAAAAGGAAAAATAATTTCAGTAGATCACAGTCTTCCTACTGTAGCATCTGTCTTATTTGATGCAGTCTATATTCCAAATGGTGATGATAACACTAACGCATATTTGAATCAGGATAAAATTGAGGAATTCATCAATGAGGCATTCAAGCATTGCAAACCGATTGCTGCAGACGGTCTTGGAGTGGATATTTTGAAGAAAACGAAAGTGGCTGCATCCATTGATCTTTCAAAATCTGAGTCAAGCTCAAAAATGGGCGTTATTACGAACTCTGGTCCCGATGAATTTGTCAGGGCAATAGGACAACACAGATTTTGGGCCAGAGAAAAACCATTGAAAGTGCCCCAGTAAAACTGATGCAGTTCAGCTGAAATATCACCTAAAATCTTACTCTAATATTAAAAATCAAAACAAATAAACCCATGAATAATTTTTTTAAAGTACTCATTGCAGGTTATGGAGCCAAAAAACTCGGTGGTGGCTGTCTTGGAACCATCATCGTCTTTGTCATCATATATATGCTTTTGGGTCAGTGTAATTGAAAGTTCTGTAGATTCTTAAAAATAAAACAAACCAACTTTCTCCCAACTATTGACGATGAGGACGGGTCAGATTAAGATTTGCGACCCGGAATCCATTAACAGTCTGCGGTATAGGCATACAATATTGCCTGTACCGCAGATTTTTTTTTTCTTTTCAATAATAATCGGCTCTTATGAAAAAACGCAGCTGGATTATAATTTTTCTTATCATTATATTGCTTGTCATCGTCTGGTGGTGCAAATCTCCCATGACATCAGACTCCAGGCAAAGTGCTAAAGATAATCTTCTTCCCGGCATTCATGTAGCGTCAGTCATAGTCACTGAAATAAGCAATGAATGGGTCAAAATGGACACAAAAATACTTCTTGACAATCCCCTGCTTGTCAATATCAACACAAATAAGATCAGGTATAAACTTTTAATTGACTCAATTAAAGTACTTGAGAATGAATATAACGAGCCAATAATCATACGGTCAGGTGATACTTCTGTAGTTGAAATGCCAATAGAAATCAATGCTGAAGCTTTGACTTCAGTAATGAAATATTTTAAAGATAATAATATTGACAGCGCTGAGTATTCTGTGCACGCAATTATGGAAGTAGAGATACCTATTGCAGGAAAGAGAGATTTTAAAATGAATATTTCCAGAAGACTTCCTGCTCTGAAGCTTCCTGAAGCTAGGCTTATAGATTTGGATTTGAATCTTTTCCAATTAAGAAAAAAAGGCATTGATCTTGTGATAAAGATTAGCAATCCCAATGTATTCGATATTCAACTGTTGGAAGGTAAATTTAATTTCTATATAGAGGATTATTTTTCATTGAGAGGAATTCCGGATCCTGATATTTTACTCCCCGCAGGTAGTTCAACAGAAATCGCAATAAATGCCAATATAGATGGTAATCTTCCAAAAACAGGCTGGGAAATTCTCATTGGAAAAGATGCTCCTTTCAGCCTCCATTTCAGTGGGATTTTTAAGTCTGAAAATAATATGTTGGATCGGAGTAAAATCAAAATGATCGTGAATGGCCGCATGGATGAACTCAGGGAATTGATGAAAAAATAAATCCTCAGAAAAAATAGTCCGAATCCCGGATCGGCTTTTCAATTATGCAATCAATGACAAAAGTCATTTGCATCACTAATGAATGTCACAAATTTTGAACTTAAGCAAAATTATCTTTACAGTGTACAAAACAAATAATAATGAAAAAACGCGAACCAGTCAGCAAAATAATGACCACAGATGTATATCTGGTGCAGGAAACAGACAAATTACAAGATGCAGTTCAAATATTGAGAAAGCATAAGATCAGACATTTACCAGTCATGCATGGCAATCATTTAAGTGGTATAATCAGCCGCACTGATATCAACAGATTGACTTTTGGTGCATTATTTGAAAATCAGGAGGGAGCGGATGAAGCGGTTTTGGAAATGCTTAGCATACCTCAGGTGATGACATCTAAACCCCGCTCGGTGAGTTCACATGACAGCATCAAGGATGTTGCAGAAATTTTTGCAAAAGAAGAATATCACGCTATGCCAGTCATAGATGAAGGAGAATTAAAAGGAATTGTAACTACAACTGACGTTATATCTTATATGTTGGAGCAATATTAAGAATGTAAATTGGTGAGCTGTAAAGGCTGTTTCGGAACTCGTTTCGAACAGCCTTTCTTTTTTGTATCTAATTGTATAATGTGCCGTTCGATCGAGCCGCCATAGTTTCCGATTTCGTAAATATATTAAGGTGTCGCCTCAGGTACCTTTATGTTTAAATCACTCTTCCAGGAGGACCTCATTTATCTCTCATAAACCACTGTGGAAATTACAAGAATCAGCCAATGAAAGTATTTGCATATAGCATTCATGGATTTGACAGGCTCTCAATGGAAAAAGCAGCTGCACAGAAACATGAATTAGATCTCACTGAATTGCAATTGAACATGGATACTGTTGAATTGGCAAAAGGATTTGATTCAATCGCAATATTTTCAAATGATATAGCTAACAAAGAAGTACTCGAGAAGCTAGCCAAATTAAAGGTAAAATTTATTGCTCTTCGTTCAGTGGGATATGACCATGTGGACCTGAAAGCTGCTGCTCATCTCAAAATAAAGGTTGCAAATGTCCCGGGTTATTCCCCTCATGCGATAGCGGAACATAGTGTAGCGCTCTTACTTTCATTAATTCGAAAGTTAAATAAAGCAAACCAACTCATGAACTTGCAGGATTTTAGACTGGATGAACTGGTTGGATTTAATCTGCATGGTAAAACCGTAGGTATCATAGGTGTCGGACAGATCGGATATGTTTTTGCAAAAATAATGAATGCATTTGGTTGTCGATTGCTCGCTCACGACCCGGTAAAACAGCCATATTCAGAAACTTTTCATATCGATTATACCGGACTTGAGGACCTCCTGAAAAAAAGCGATATTGTATCCATATATGCACCTTTAAATAAAGGAACCAAACACATGATTTCCGGACCTCAGTTTGAGATCATGAAAGATGGTGCTATTCTGGTAAACACGGCCCGTGGCCCGATTGTCGATACTCATGCTTTGATTCAATATTTGGAAAATGGAAAAATAAGTGGAGCATGTCTTGATGTGTACGAATTTGAAAAAGGCTTATATTTTCATGATCATCGAAATGATATATTAAATGATTCGATATTCAGCCATTTAAGGTCCTTACAGAATGTAATACTCACAGGCCATCAGGCATTTTTAACACAGGAAGCCATAAACGAAATAGCTGCTAAAACAATACAAAATTTGAATCAATGGGAGAATACAGGTAGCAGTGAAAACGATCTGTTTTAAGTAGGAAACAAATTTGATCCAAATACTGCAGACCAGTACATATAAATAAAGAAAATGAAATATTACAATCAGGCTGTAAAGCAAATTCTTGAAGAATTAAAATCTTCAGAAGCAGGCTTAAGCAAAACTGAAGCAAATAAACGACTGGAGGAATATGGTCCGAACGAACTGGAAGAAAAGAAGAAAATTCCTGCATGGCTTCTTTTTTTAAAGCAGTTCTATGATTTTATGATCATCATACTCATTGCAGCAGCTGCACTTTCAGGAATAATGGGGGAGCTCACAGATGCAATTATTATTTTTGTAATCATTATCATAAACGCCATCGTTGGCTTTATCCAGGAATACAAGGCAGAAAAAGCAATGGAAGCTTTGAAAAAAATGACTACATCCGAGACTCTTGTAATTCGCGATAAAATAAAGGCAAGTATAACTTCAAATGATCTTGTACCCGGCGATATAGTCGAAATACAAGCAGGCAATGTAGTGCCCGCCGACCTAAGATGGTTTGAAATTCATTCTCTGACAATTGATGAATCCTCACTGACAGGCGAGTCAGTGGCAATTGATAAAGATATAAAGGATATTTCCGCTGAGGGTGTGCCTACCGGAGATCAGATTAATATGGGTTTCAAAGGAACCATGGTTACCGGAGGGCGTGGCAAGGGGATCGTCATTGCGACCGGAATGAAAACCGAAATGGGGAATATTGCCAAAATGCTGCAGGAAAAAGGATCCCAAACTCCTCTTCAGGCGAGAATGTATAAATTCAGCAAAAACCTTTCCTACATCATATTTGCCATTTGTATTGTGTTGTTTGTGACAGGATTAATGAGAGGAGAAGAAGTCTACACTGTCCTGCTGTTGTCGGTCAGTCTGGCTGTAGCCGCCATACCGGAAGCCTTACCAACACTAATTACGATCGCTTTATCTCGCGGGGCTTCCAGGCTTGCGAAGAATAATGCATTGGTCAGAAAATTACCCGCAGTGGAGACTTGGGGATCTGTGTCTTTCATTTGCACTGACAAAACAGGTACTCTGACTGTGAATAAAATGAATGTCGTAGATCTCTACGATCATCTCGAAAATAAACAAACTGAAAAGAAGGATGCAGTTACTTCCCTTTTCCATCTGGCAATGGCACTCAATAATGATATTTCATTGAACAAAAATGGTAAACCGGAGGGTGAATCAACTGAACTTGCTTTGGTACAAAAAGTGATCGATGAGCTTTCCCTGGAAACGTATAAAAGTCTCAGAAAAAAATATGAGCGAAAGGAAGAACTGCCATTTGACTCTGACAGAAAGGCGATGACAACTGTTCACCATTATGAGGACAAAGTTCTTATTCTCACAAAAGGCGCCTCGGAATCTATCATTGAGACACTAAATGATAAAGGAGAAATTGATAAAGTAAAGCAATTATCAGATGAATGGGCAAAAAAAGGAATGCGGGTACTGGCATATGCATATCAGGTTCTGGACAAATTACCTGATCCATTCGAATATGAAAATGTAGAAAGGGATTTAAAATTGTTGGGGCTGGCCGGACTTATCGATCCTCCAAGAGAAGAGGCAAAAGTAGCAATTCAGGAATGTAAAACAGCAGGAATTCAGACCGTGATGATTACCGGTGATCATCCCGAAACTGCACAGGCAATCGCAAAAGAAATAGGTATTCTCGAAGAAGGAGATGAAGTCATTACCGGAACTGAATTTGAAAAACTGAATGATTCTGAGTATGAGAAAAAAGTAGAGAATATTACAGTTTATGCAAGAGTATCTCCGGCTCAGAAATTACGAATAGTTAAAACGCTTCAGAAAAAAGGAAATTTCGTATCCATGACCGGAGATGGGGTCAATGATGCTCCTGCCTTGAAAGCGGCTAATATTGGCGTGGCTATGGGGATCAATGGCACTGATGTTAGCAAAGAAGCTTCACATATGATATTGTTGGATGATAATTTTGCAACTATAGTTCGTGCAGTAAAAGAGGGCCGGAGAATTTATGATAATATCAGAAAATTCATCAAATACATACTTACATGTAATACCGCAGAAATTTGGGTTATTTCTCTGGCTCCAATATTTGGATTGCCAATTCCATTACTACCAATTCATATTTTATGGATCAATCTCGTTACAGACGGACTGCCGGCTCTTGCGCTGGCCAGTGAGAAAGCAGAACCAAATATAATGAATAAACATCCCAGACCCGGTAATCAAAGCCTCTTTGCAGATGGTGTAGGTATTCACATCATTTGGGTCGGTATTTTGATGGCTGCGGTTACTTTAGGTGTCCAGGCCTGGGCTATTTATACAGGACATGATAATTGGCAGACAATGGTATTCACAGTGCTGGCATTCTCTCAGCTGGGCCATGTTTTGGGTATCAAAAGCGATGTTATTTCACTTTTCAGGCAAGGAATATTTTCCAACAAACAACTCATAGGCGCCATTGGCATCACAATAGGGTTGCAATTTGCCATTATTTATATTCCATATTTAAATGAAATTTTTAAAACGCAGCCGCTTAGTTGGGAAGATCTTGGAATCTGTCTGGCACTTTCTTTAATAGTATTTCATGCTGTGGAACTAGAAAAATGGATCAAGAATATGATCAGGAAGAAATAGAAATAAACTCCCTGAAATGGTACATTTGCCATTCAACCCATATTAGTTTGATCTATGGAGGGTATTGAAATCAGTACACATTATAATATACTTTAACATATAATTTATTAATATGGCTTATATTGACACCGGGGTGAATCAGCCCGGCATCGTTGAATTGTTATTTTATAAAGGCGCTTCCGGAGAAGCTTTGTCCCATCTTGCTCACACAATTCTTCATGGACCTTCTACTCTAAGTAAGGGGGAAAGAGAGTTGATAGCAGGCTATGTCTCCAATCTGAATAATTGTGAATTTTGTCATCTATCTCACACTGCTGCTGCAAATGCTCATTTGAAGGATAAGGGTGATACCATGAAGAGTATTTTATACAATTTAAATTCAGCGCCTATTTCAGATAAGATGAAATCGTTGCTCAAAATTGCGGCCAAAGTTCAGATAAGTGGAAAAGAAGTGAAGCCTGATGATATCGAATATAGCAAATCACAGGGTGCAAGTGATGAAGAAATTCATGATACTGTGCTTATCGCAGCAGCATTCTGCATGTTTAACCGATATGTAGATGGACTAGGGACCCGGAAAGCAAAACCGGAAGAATACCTTGAAATGGGAAAAAGAATGTCAATAAGAGGATATAAATACCCTCCTAAATTCCTGAGGAAGTTTGTGATTTGGATGATGGATAAATAAGTAAGTGAAATGTATTTCAAAAATTCAATTCAAGCAAGGATTGAAAAACTGTTCTTCTTGTATCTCAGAAGTAATCGTATGATATGTGACAGAAATTAAGTAGAGGGGATATGAGATAAAATCAATTTGATTAAATTCGCCTGCTCAGAAATCTATATCTCATGGAAGGCATTTCATTACTCACATCATTAATTCAAACCGGCCAAAATGAAGAGCTGGCAATACAATTAAATCGTTCACCCGAACTTGGCAATCAGAATACTGAGCAGGGAATTTCGCTCCTTCAATTTGCTGCTTATTGCAGAAATCATAAAGCAATAGAAATACTAAAGAAATACAAGTCACAGCTTAATTTATTTGAGGCGAGTAGCCTGGGAGATTTAGACAGTATTAAATCGATCCTGCGTTCTGATCGAACGCTTATCAACAGCTATTCACCTGATGGATTTACAGCTTTAGGATTGGCTTGCTTTTTTGGCCATTACGAAGTGGCAGTATTTCTCTTATCAAACGATGCTGACGCTAACATTGCCTCAGCAAATTCATTCAAGGTCTCCCCTCTCCATTCTGCATGTGCTATATCAAACCTGGAAATTGCTAAACTCATTATTCAGAACGGTGCGGATGTAAATGCCCGGCAACAACAGGGAGTTACACCCTTACATTCTGCTGCCCATAATGGACAGATAGAAATGGTCAAGCTATTAATACAAAATGGAGCTGATACGACTGCTCAGATGGACAATGGAAAAACGCCGGAGGATATGGCATTAGAGAAAGGATACTCAGACATTGCAACTATAATACACAAGCTTACAATGAAATAAGCCGGACATTATTGATATTTTTCTGCATCTACAAATATGATTATCCATTTGCTTAGTATGGCAGTTTTACATTTCAATTCTCCACATGAGTTGAGAGACCCAAATTTAATTCCAGGGCAATAATTACTTTTAAAATTTAACGCAGAAGAGTCAGGGATCCGGTAGCTTTTGCAGTTTGCTGAAAAGGGAATTTGTATGTCATTGAATAAATGTATTCGCCTACCGGACATTCAACTCCTTTAAATTTGCCATCCCATTTATCCAGAGGATTGGAAGAATCGTAAAGTAAACCACCCCATCTGTTGAAAATAGAAAACTCGTACTCTTCAAATTCACAATTAGTGAAAGGACTAACTTCATCATTTATTCCATCAGTGTTTGGGCTAAATGCAGTAGGAATAAAGAACTGGCAAGATTCTGTTATTGTGTCGCAATTTACAATTGCAGTTGTGAATATCAGGGTATCAGAACCACATGGAAAATTGACGATGGCGCTAATTGTAAAAACACCTGTAGTTGAAAATTTATGCGTTGGATTTAAAGCAGATGAAAAATTATCCCCGGCACTTTGAGGGTCTCCGAAATTCCAGGAAACACTGCTTATGGGTTCCCCTGATGCAATTGAAAATGGAATATTGTTTTCAACGCAGATATCAATCGCTGAGATAATTCCAGTACAACATAAGCCGATGGAAATGGTCCTGCAAACAGTCGAGACAGCTAAGCCCGGCTCCTGAAAATTTACACAAACAGTATACAAACCAGCTGAACTAAACGTATGCGTAGGAAAGGCCGACAGACTGTTTCCCGTGATTGTTAAAGTATCATTGATGCCACTATTGGGGTCTCCAAAATTCCAAAAAAAGTAAGCCGAACTACTTGTACCAATGACCTGCAAATCCAATGTCAAACTGCTACAAGTGTCTCCACTAATTTTTATTCCTGTGATACTTGTTTCAATATCATCGCAATCTTCTATTAATATATTAAGTAAAAATAAAGTGTCAGAATCACATTCGTTCCTGATAATAGCTCTGACGTCATATAACCCAGCATCAGTGAATGTATGATTTACGATTGGACCATTAGCTGAATTATTTGGACCGGAGTTGGGATCTCCAAAATCCCATTCAATATTTGTATTGCCTTCAATATTTTCCAGACGGAATTGAGTAGCGTTTCCAAGGCAAGTATCCACATATAATATTGAATTGGATGCCAGGCTTATGCTGTCATCGTAATAGTAAATCCATTGAGGCAAGCCGTATCCACCTCCGCCTGATTGATTAGCAATTACGTTTCTCTGAAGATTACAGAAAGGACCTAAATTGTTTGGGCAGCTAATGGCATCAATGCTACCTGCGTTAATGTATATTTTATTATTCGGACCCAATTGTAATGCTCCGGCCTGATATGTTCCCGAACTAACCTGATAGGCAGAGTTCTCAATATTGATTGCACCTGATAAAGAAATATCGTATTGAATCACTCTCTCAAAATTACTAACATACAATACCTTTCCATTCGGTGAGAATTCAACTCCATATACCAGGGCATTTGGAAAATTAAATTTCCAGATCACAGGATTAGAAATTATCCCTGTCGTATTGTCAAAATCAAATAGCTCAATAGTAGAATCGAAAATATTGCCTAAAGCAATCTTATTAAATTGTTTGTTGATTTTTATATGCCCGGCTCCATTTCCCTGAACACCTCCTATTGTCGAAACTATCGGGATATTTTGAATGCCTGTACTTGTCACTTTAAAAGAATAAAAACTATTTCCGGGACTATTGTGTGAAACAAGCCAATAACCCAAACCATCGGAAATTGGAACTACATGCAATTTTTCAGAGCTGGTATCAAATAAAAAAATATTCTTTTGACCCGGTACAACATCCCCTAATCCATTATTCAAGCTCATATCCACTATACTATATCTTATCCCATTATTCGATGTTTGCTCATCAATTGTTACAATGTAGTATAATTCAGTATTTCCCGGATCTGGAATAATTACAGCTGCACTTGTGGAAGACAATAGCTGAGAACTGCCGCCGAATAAATTTGCACCATTGGGCATTAATTGATTTAAAGAATTCCATACCGACACTCCATTGGTGTAAAACAATAATTCGCCCGTACTTCTGTCGGCAATAGATGCAGATCCTTCTCCAGTGATGATGGCCGCATCCTGAGCATTCACCGGAGGTAAAATGTTAAAGTTAATACCGCCACCATCTCCAAATCGCCATTGGTTATTTTGCTTCTGCGCTATAGAAATTGTGCTTATAAAAATGAAACATATTACTTTACAAAAATTTGTCATACCTGATTTTCAATGGTTAAATTTCAAAACTCTTAATACGCATCTTTAAAGAAAAGGCTAAGAGTTTTTATTACAATCTGACAATCAAAAGCAATAGTTTCAACTTCCGTTCTAATAACAAAGTGTTACATCCTTTTTTATTAATACTGACTCAAATTTCAAATAAAATGTTGCTAATGCTTGTGATCAACATCTGCCTTTCATTTGATAATCGGAATGGGTGTAAGCATTGACTAAGCAGAAAAATAAATTAATCCCCACA
Source organism: Saprospiraceae bacterium (assembly GCA_016706365.1). Taxonomy (GTDB): domain Bacteria; phylum Bacteroidota; class Bacteroidia; order Chitinophagales; family Saprospiraceae; genus SLDF01. The sequence continues at coordinate 171,102 of JADJJU010000003.1, read as the reverse complement.
CAATTAAATTCAAAATTAATTGTTTACTTTGTATTTCAAAGTTCTTTCATTTATTAACTAACAAAATCATGACTACAACACCCATTATTTCTTCCATTCCCCGTTTCTGGAATGCTCCCAGCTTTAAACTACTAGCCATTGCGTTTCTGATCTTGCTTTTACTGATACCACAGAACATGCTTAGCGATCTAATCCATGAAAGAGAATTCTATAAAAGTGAAGCGACAATGCAAGTCACTGAGAAGTGGGCCAGTGCTCAAACTATAGCAGGCCCTATGCTAAAAATTCCGGTTGAAAGAACAGAGTTGATCGATAAAGAACTTCACAAAATTCAGAGTGCATATTATATCCTTCCTGAAAAATTCCAGGCTAATATGGCCATGGAAACGGAAACCCGTAAAAAAGGATTTTATAATGTGCCTGTCTATACTTCCATCAATGATTTCAAAGGAGAATTCCTTGCCGCAGAAATTGAAAAAATAAAAAAATCAAATGAAATTATCCTCTGGAAAGACATAGAAATGGTAATTGGAATCCAGGATCTGAAAGGGATTGTGGGTATTCCCAAACTCAATGTCAATGGAGCTTCACTGGAACTTAGCCCGGCTAATAATGACGTAAGTTCGGGTTTGAAAATGATGAAGGCATCATTTCCTATTGAAGAATCGGCAATTGCTAACAAAGGCAGTTTTAGTTTTGAATTGTCTGCAACTATCAAAGGAACAAATCAAATGAACTTAATCCCGGTAGGAAAATCCACTAAAGCAGAGCTGAGCGGTAATTGGCCACATCCGGGATTTGAGGGTGCTTTTCTACCCATGAGCCACAGTATCAATGAGGAAGGTTTTACTGCGCAATATGAAGTGTCACATTTCAACAGAGCTTTTGCTGGAATACTTCTGTCTCCCTTTGATCCACTTGTATTACAGGAAACAATGGCCATCCAAATGGTCGTTCCGGCAGATGAATATCAACTAGGAATGAGGGCAGTGAAGTATTGCGTATTGGTCATCATCCTTATTTTCATGTCATTGTTCCTTTATGAATCCATTACACGAACAAACGTCCATATTATTCAGTACTTGCTTATTGGAGCTGCGATAATTGTCTTCTACGCACTGCTGATTGCCCTCTCGGAAGTTATAGGATTCACCGGAGCGTACATCAGTGCCAGTATTGCAACAATACTTTTGATCCACTTGTACATGTACTCTATTGTGAGCAAGAAGCGGGTCAACTGGTTATTGAGCGGCATCCAATGTATTATACTCTGTTTCATTGCGATTGTGATTCATGCGCAGGAAATGTCACTTTTAATGGGCAGTTTTGGATTGTTTATAACTCTAGCTGCAATCATGTACACATCACGAAAAATTGACTGGGGTTTCAGTGGGGGTTCCCCACAGAAATTGAAGGAATCACTTATGGAATAATTATTAAAAGCTGGATATGGGTCTGCCGTTAGATAGCAGACCCATTATTTTGCAATTATAATCCAGGATAATCATTTAGCCTTTTTCTTTGAGAACCTGCGATTCTGATTCACTGCTTTTTTCAGAATCTTCTTCTTCGGAAATTATCTCTGCCGGTTCTTTCTTTCTGGTGGATGGAGGTATGGGAGCCCCTCCTCCTATACCGATTCCAAAAGATGCCAGTATGATTAAAAGTATAAATCCAAATAGTCTCAAAGCGCGCTTGAAACGTTTCATATGTTTGATAAAAAAGATGAGACTGTCAATTAAACAGCAAGAAGATTTATAACAAAGTGACTGCTATGATAGCAGCAATTAGGACATTTCTATCCTATTAAAGTGAGATATTTTGCCTCTTCTGAGCATAGAGGAATCGTTTTGGGCAAGAAAAATAAATCTGCTATTTGCAGACTTTCTACTTTTGAAAATTGAATGATAAAGCTGCTTATCCTGGAATTGAAGTCAATTAATTGAAACAAACTGTAAGCAGAAATAATGTTCAGAATGAATACTGAATTTCCGGAATTAATGCCGGTAAAAGAGAAGGTCTGAAATTCTGAATTGGACTGTGAATCAAACTGAGATTCTATTTGAACATCTTGCCTTGAATTCTGAAAGGTTCCTGACCGAAATCCAGAAAAAAGAAATACATTAACAAACAGGGTAATTGTTATTAACCCACGGAGAATATAAGGCTTGTGTTTGTTTTTCACGTAATACATACAACAACAATGATAAAAGAAAAATTCACGACCCACAAATAAAGGTGAATTAAATCATCTTCTCCAAAACTATCAAATCCACACATTCCATTCCATTTTCGAAGATTGGCTCCGAATAATTGTCCCGGAAAAAACCTTCCAGAACTTCTACTTTATTGAATCCTAATTTTTGATACAAATGCAGTTGTCTGAGACTGGAATTACCTGTACATAAGCGAATCTTTTGATAACCCAATGCCCTGGCTTTTTCAATGGCATCATTAATCAATATTGTGCCGATTCCTTTTCTCTGGTATAACTCCCTGACAGATAAATTCTTTATTTCAATCAAGAATTTATTATGAGCTAAAAGTGCATAACATGCAATTTCTTCATCATTCAATGTGGCAATAAAGACTTCACATTGATGCAAATAGCCCTCAATCATCTCAAGGGATGGATCTGCCAAAAACAAAAGATCCATCGGTAAATCATGTCCGGAAATATGATGATGAATCTTCAATCCTTGCATTTAAGCTAATTTTCAAATGTTTTACTGCATAACTTACACTACTTCACCTGTTTGGAAAGAGAATTTCCCTGTGTTTACCTCTGCTTTCAATTCATGCAAAATATTGTAAAGTCCAAAGTTAGTTCTATTGACATATATAAAATGGCGGGACCCGCGCGCCTCTCTCAGTTCAGGAATTTTAGTTGCTTTCTCACCAAATGAGTACAGAGCATTTATAAATTCCGGATCACCAAAGTCAAAAGTATCATTGAGATATGGCTTACCAAATAAGCCTATCATTTCCAGATACATCGATGTAAAGAATTTAATTTTTTCAGGGTCATCTTTCCTGCTAAGCATTTCAAGTTGAAACATCCATTCCTGCATTTTATCTAATCCCGTTCCCGCCGGAGGATAAACCAAACCGAAGAATGCTTCATAAAAATCCTGAGGAATTTCCTTGACACAACCAAAATCTACGATTGCAAGATTGCCTTCATTATCAACTAAAAAATTTCCGGGGTGTGGATCAGCATGAATTAATTTCAGCTCATGTTGTTGAAAACTATAGAAATCCCACAGAGCCTGACCGATCTGATTACGCTTCTCCTGTCCTGGATTTGAAGCAATAAAATCACGAAGTGGTTGACCCTCCAACCATTCCATGGTAAGGATGCGGTCATTGGAATACTCAGGGAAATATTTTGGAAAGCGAAGGGATTCGATTTCTTTACAAGCATTCCCGATGAATGTGCCTTGTTGCAATTCATTGACATAATCAGTTTCTTCAATAAGCTTATCTTCAACTTCCTTCAGATAGACAGCCAATTCTGATTCACTCATTCCCAGTAAACGAAACGCAAAAGGCTTCACCATTTTAAGGTCAGAAGAAATACTATCTGCAACACCCGGATATTGAATTTTTACTGCTAAATGAACACCATCTTTTGTTGCTTTGTGCACCTGTCCTATTGAAGCTGCATGAGACGCCTTCATTTCAAAAGTGTCATAAATATCAAAAGGTGACTTACCAAAGTGTCTTTGAAAAGTCTTAATAATCAGGGGGCCAGATAAAGGAGGAGCACTATTAAGCGCTAATGAAAACTTTTCTGAATATGCTCCCGGCAGAATGCCTTTATCCATACTCAGCATCTGTGCAACTTTCAGTGCAGAGCCTTTTAAATGGCTGAGCGTATCATAGATATCACTAGCATTGGCCTCATCCAAATCAGTTCTGTCCTTCCCGGGATTAACCACTTTTTTAGAGTAATGCTTGATATAATTTGCCCCGACTTTAAATCCTGTTCCCAATAATTTCATGGATCGCTCCACTTTGGAAACAGACATGCTATTTTGTTCTTTCATGGGATATATGGTAAGCTCCAACAGAGTTTAGACTCTGAAGGAATTATGTATTAATTTGAAAATGAATTTCCGACAGATTAAAAAGCTTTACCGGCATTTTTGAATATGAATTTGCCATATTCAACCAGATTATCCAATGGGCTGTGACCCATAAGATCCAGGGTTACCTGAACACCCTTCTCGATCGCCTCATCTGTTCTTTCAAATCCGGTGCTATCATCGTTGACCCAAAAATTTAACAGAAAAATAAATTGAATCCAGAGTGCATCTTTATACCTGGCAGTTATACCTGACCTGTCCTTGATTTCATTGGTCGCAATGCCAGCTTTCACCAAATCATCACTGAAATGTTCGAATGCATCTTTTACCTTTTTCAAAAAAGAAGGAGTAAATAGCCTTAAATCTGATTTAGATTGCTTGATTTGGGTGAGATAAAAGCTTCTCTTTTTTTGCAATCCTTCAAAATAAGTATAGAAAAAGCTAAGGAATTTTTCTCTGACGGAATAACCCAGCCAAAGCTCCTGAGCCTTGATTTTATGAATAGTATCTTCATAATGCATCAACCAAACATCTTGTTCGATCGCTGCAAATGAAGCATAATGTGAATAGAATTCAGGTTCTTCAATTCCCAACTCTTTACAAAATGAGTACACCGTAGCAGGCTTACTGCCTTTCATTAATAAATAGTCAATATAGGCATCTAAAATTCTATGACGGACTGATGTTTCCATGTTTATATTTTATTATTTAAACAATCAGAATAAGACTGAGTTGCAAAAAATCGACACAAGTGCTCCTTGAGACGATAATGTGACAAATAGCTGTGCATTTAAATACCCTGAAGTTTATCAAGGCTTAGCATAAGGTAATCTTATAATCTCCGGAATCTTGAAATAACCATCCAGACCTACGCAAGCAGCTATTTTGGCAGCATGCAAATCCGGCCATCCATCCTCCTGAATGATATCCTCATTAATGAACATCAATTCGATTTGTCCAACAATAAAAAATGTTCCGTTCTGAGGTATTGGGTATTCATTTAACAATTTCATACCCAGCTTAATTTTTGATTCAGTTACAAAGGGAGCATCAAATCCTTCGTGGAAAGAAATTTTCAAATCAACTGCCTCAAATTCAGAAACATCATCCGGATATCGGGCACTAGTCTGATGTGCCTTTTCATGCCATTCATATCCTACCATATTCAGAGTATAAACTCCCGAATCTCTTATATTTCGAAGCGTGTGGCGATCTGTGACGTCAGGCCTTGATATCATCCCCAATAAAGGAGGGTCCGCTCCGATATGAACAATAGAGGAAAATATGGCAGCATTAGTCAAACCAGAGTTCGAAATGGTTCCGACAATATGGACAGGTTTTGGACCACTGATAGCATTGATCAGCTGTGTTCGAAATGGCTTGGGGAAACCTTAAATATATGCAGCGGAAAAAATCACTCTAGATTGCTTGATGATTAAATGGCTGAAGTACCATTTCTGAGACAACTCCCGATATTGGCTGCTGACATAAAAACCAAATAGATTTTGCGGCTTCTTTTGCAAGTACAAATTTGTCTCTCTGCACATTCAAGTCAATCTGATCCCAGAATGGCGTATCTGTACCTCCTAAATAAAGATTTGTAATCCGGATATTAGTTCGCTTAAGCTCTTCCCTCACAGATTTCAACATTCCATTCAGACCATACTTGGATGCTGCATAGGCGGCTGCTCCAGCCATCGGGACTTTTCCTAATACACCTGGAAGGTTAATAATTAATCCTTGTTTGAATACTTTCATTCCGGGGAGATAAGATTTAAGGATATTGAATGTTCCTTTTAAATTAACATCAATGGTCCGGTTAAAGTCCTCATAAGATAATTGCTCTAGTGGTTTAATAATTCCGATTCCTGCCAAATTAATAATAATATCGGGATTTCCGGACCATTCTGCCATAGCCTGGACTTGCAATGGATCTGAAATATCAGCTTTGAATATTTGACTTGAAGATAATCCCAAATCAGAGGCTAATTGACCGAGCTTCAGATCATTTCTTCCACTAAGCCACAAATCAGCCTGACTTGACTTAATCAATTTTGCCAGCTCATTTCCAATGCCACCGGTAGCCCCTATTATCAATACTTTCTTTTTAAAGAGCGTTTCCATTTTGATTAATTTAGCTTCTGATGGCTTGTAAAAATTCTGCTTTGGTAGACTCATTGAGAAACTTACCATGATAGGCACAGGTAACGGTACTGCATCCATGATGCTCCACTCCTCGTGCTTCTACACACATGTGAGCAGCATCAATATAAACAGCAATATCATTAGATTGCAGTGCCAATTTAAGTTCCTGAGCTATCTGGACAGTTAGTCTTTCCTGAACCTGAGGTCTTCTGCCATAGTATTCAACAATCCGATTCAGTTTGGATAGTCCAATTACATTCCCACTAGAAATATAAGCAATATGCACTTTGCCTATGATCGGTTGAAAATGGTGTTCGCAGGTGGATTGAAGGGGAATGTTTCTCTCTACAAGCATCTGCCTGTACTGATATTTATTTTCAAAAAGTGTGATTGCTGGCTTATTTTCAGGATTTAATCCACTGAAAATTTCATTCACATACATTTTAGCTACACGACGTGGGGTATCTTTCAGACTATCATCAGTCAGGTCCAAGCCCAGCGTATGCATTATTTCATAGAAATGAAGCGTTATTTTTTCTATTTTCTCCTCTTCACTAAGTAGAAAAGCATCCTCTCTGAGAGGAGTATCCATGTTTGGTTCTTTGTGCAGACGTCCACTTTGAGAGTTTGAAGGCTGATGTCCATTCAGCAAATGTGTTATGTTCATTGTATTAGTGTAAATGAAAAGCTTTAACATTGATACAATTAATTTTGTTTATACTTTTTGGATAATATGGCCCAAATAGTTAAACAAAATAACCTTTTCGGGGTAGTGATTCTCTATAAGGAACTGATTGAGTATATTTGTGCTCCTTTTAAAAAATCAATAAAAATCATACAAATGAATTTTGATATTATAGTCTTAGGAAGTGGCCCCGGAGGATATGTTGCTGCTATCAGAGCCGCTCAGCTCGGACAAAAAGTTGCTATTATCGAACGTGAAAGTCTGGGAGGTATTTGTCTGAACTGGGGATGCATTCCTACAAAGGCTTTATTGAAAAGTGCTCAGGTTTTTGAATATATAAATCATGCTAAGGATTATGGTATAACGATAGAGAAAGCAGGTGTTGATTTTGGAGGAATGATCTCAAGAAGCAGAGAGGTAGCAGGAGGCATGAGTAAAGGAGTTCAATTTCTGATGAAAAAGAACAAAATTACTGTTCTGATGGGTGAAGGAAAACTAATTCGCGGCAAACAGGTGGAAGTTAAAGATCAGGATGGGAAAGTAACCGCTTACTCTGCTGAACATATAATCATCGCTACCGGTGGAAGGGCAAAGGAATTACCAAATTTACCAATAGACGGCAAAAAAATAATTGGATATCGTCAGGCAATGACATTGGAATCTCAACCCAAGAAAATAGTAGTGGTAGGCGCAGGCGCAATTGGAGTTGAATTTGCATATTTTTATAAATCCATTGGCTCTGAAGTTACTATTGTAGAATTTATGGAGCAAGGCCTGGTGCCCAGAGAAGACGCCGATATTTCCAAAGAACTGAGCAAAATATTCAAGAAAAAAGGGATCGAAACACTTGCAAATTCAAGTGTTGAGAAAGTGGACACTTCGGGTAAAAATTGTATTGTAACAGTTAAAGACCGCAAAGATGGGAAGGAACAAACAATTGAATGTGATGTAGTCTTATCTGCTGCCGGTGTTACACCCAATACGGAAAATATAGGCTTGGAGACTTTGGGTATCAAAACAGATAAAGGATTGGTAATTGTAGATGAATATTACAGAACAAATGTTCCGGGAATTTATGCAATTGGAGATATTGTTCCGGGTCCTGCGCTGGCTCACGTGGCAAGTGCTGAAGGAATCATTTGTGTCGAAAATATCACCGGGCATAAACCTGCGCCAATCAATTACGCTAATATACCTTCATGTACATATTGCATCCCTGAAATTGCCTCCGTAGGCATGACTGAAGCGGCAGCAAAAGAAGCAGGAATCGAAGTCAAGATTGGTAAATTTCCATTTTCAGCATCCGGTAAAGCATCAGCAGCAGGCCATAAAGAGGGATTCGTTAAGCTAATTTTTGATGCAAAATATGGAGAATGGCTTGGTGCTCACATGATTGGATACAATGTAACGGAGATGGTTGCGGAAGTAGTTGTAGCCCGTAATCTTGAAACCACCGGACACGAAATCATCAAAAGCATCCATCCTCACCCCACTATGAGTGAGGCAATCATGGAAGCTGCCGCGGCTGCATACGGTGAAGTAATACATTTATAAGAATCATCCTAGAAGGAGATAAACAAAAGCCGGAGCTGTAATAACTTCGGCTTTTGCATTGGTGGAGGTACGCTTTATTAAATTTTATTGTTTCAAATTGGATTTTGAACAAGACATGCTGTTTCGTGCGCAACTCCAATCCTCGCTATGTATCCACTGTTAAATTTAAGGAAATCTGATTCTATCCCATCGCTAAAAATCACCCCATAAGCAGGCATTAATGACTCCACAATCAATTCATTGCGTTGTTCAATAATCCCGGTACAAATATCTACTTGCGTACGCCTGCTTTTGAAAGGCTCCCGTACCGCAAAAAGCAATTCTGAGCTGTCCAGTTCAATGGAAGAGGGTTGTAAGTCTTCTGTAAACATACTGCTTACTCCATAAGCCATATTAAAAATGGAGCTGAGCCATCCTGTGGATCCGGCAGCAGTGGAAACTATTATTCCACTGGATGAATGCTCTTCGGTAGCATCATTGAATGTTATCTTATACCTGGCTGAGATATGAGAAGAAGCTCCGATAAATATATCATTGAGTGCCAGTAATCTTTGTCCGTCATTTAGTTTTGCTTCAGCGAAGGGAACCGTCCTGGAATTAAATCGCCCTGAAATAACACTCTCTGCTCCATCCCGAAAATTATGCACATTAAAGGGGAGCAAAACACCATCGTACCGTTCTACATCCGGATTTACAGCTACAATCGGAATTCCTCTTGAGTATTTGGCGGTATCTGCTACCAATCCATCCTGCCCCACAACTACAATAAACTGATTATCTGAGAATAAAAAGGACGGAACATATTTCCGTTCAACGGTTTTGTGTTTAATTACCTGAGATAATTGAGTCTGAATGTGCAACAAAGAAGAGTGAAATATTTCATGCTCTGCTTCATAGTCTTCAAAAGATCCGCCCATTGACTCTATATAAAAACGAGCCTGAGCACGGGTATTAAATCGCTCAATTAAAGACTCGAGGCGGGTTTTATTCTTTACGATAATAGCGTATTCTACACTCATCTATCATCATTGCTTCTGTGCAATAAAGAATCCAGTAAATCGGGACTAATGTTCAGATTGCCAATCTTTTCAGCATTCTCCGCCAGTAGCCTGAATGCCAATGCCATATTAAATCTGGGATCAGAATTCTGTTGCAAAGCAGTAAGCGTTTTCCAGTCCATATTTTTATAAGGATTTAACATTGCTTCCAGATATCCCTGAGTATCAGCTTCTGTTTTATCATTGCTGGTTTTCTGCTCGATCAACATTTTTCTTTGAGTTTCGACCGATATATCAGCTTCCAATTGCATTTCCCTTAGTTTTCTTTCATTGTCAGATCTCTGAATCTCAGTCTCCATCTTTTTTTCAGCGATTTGCTTTTGTTTTTCCTCCACTGCAATTTCAGTATTGAGCTCAGACTCGCGGATCTTACGTTCTTGTTCAACGGCAAAATTTCTGCGTTCATATATTGCCTGGTCAGCTTCCTGTTGTAGCTTTTCACGGGTTTCTGTTTCCAGTGCTCTTGACATTTCAGGTGTTGCTGTTATTGCAAGAATATTGGCTCCAAGAATCCCGATACCCAGCATACTAATCGGATGAGAGGAGGTCAGGCCTTCCCTGATTCTTTCTTCTATCGACTTTGCTGATCTGATTGCATCCTTCAGTTTGATACTTTGTATAAAAGCTGCAGTAGCTGTCTGCGCCTCATTGATAATCCGTTGATTGAGCTTTTCAATATCATTCTTTTTATACTGTCCATTATCGTTCAATGTGAAATCCAGGGTATCTGCCAGGATTTTCGGATCTGAAATCTTGTAAGAAATCTGACCCTGGATGGTCACAGTCTGATAGTCATTAGTGTTTTCATTAAATATGAAAGGCAAATCGTTACTTCCCATTGGAATTGCCACTATTGAGCTACTGGGCGCAAAGTAAAAGAATGAAATGCCTCTGCCCTCTTTACTTACTTTTCCATTTCTATAATGCAGGACATAGGTCATTGAGTCAAATCGAATATGTTTTATTCCTAAGATATGATTGAGGGTTTATAGGTTTTCCATTTTGGTTGGCTTTTCGAGACTTGCCGAAGGGATTTAGTTTTCTTTCTGATGGAAAATTAAATAAAATAATTGATTAGGCAAATCAATTATATCTTCCTGAATGTAAGCAGACTTAGGCAGTGAATTAGTAAATTTAGAAGGCGACCTTCTAAGTACAATTTGAAAGCTGAATGCTAATACTTATCAATGTAATTTGGCACTAATTAAGTGCAGGAATTCAGTCCTTGTTTCACCTGATCTGAATTGACCGGTAAATGCGGAAGTAGTAGTGACGGAATTTTGTTTTTGAACGCCCCTCATCATCATGCACATATGGTTAGCTTCGATGACTACTGCCACTCCCTGTGGGTTGAGTGTGTCCTGAATGCAGTTCAAAATTTCATGCGTTAATCTCTCCTGGACCTGAAGCCTTCTTGCATAAGCATCCACTACTCTTGGAATTTTACTAAGTCCCACAATATACCCACTGGGAATATAAGCAATGTGCGCTTTGCCAAAGAATGGCAATAGGTGATGCTCACATAATGAATAAAGTTCAATATCCTTCACCACTACCATTTCACTATAATCTTCGGCAAACATGGCAGATTTGAGAATTTCGGCCGGATCCTCCTGATACCCTTTTGTCAGAAACTGAATGGCTTTGGATGCTCTTTCCGGTGTCTTGATCAATCCATCCCTATTAGAATCCTCGCCAATAGCAGCCAAGATAGACTCATACATAGAGGCTATTTGTTGCGTAAGATTTTCATCTAATCCTCTTTCGTTAAGATCTTCCATGAGTATGGTATTAATTATTCACCAAGATACTCAGCATAAATGCTATCCGTCTCAAAAAGTTTAATGGAGTGCAATGTTCCGGCAGGAATATTATTTACGAGCTGTTTCCAGATTACCATGCAAAGGTTTTCGGTAGTGGGCATCATATCTTTGGGGATGAATGGAACATCCAAATTCAAGTTAGAGTGATCAAGATATTCTATCACTTCATCTCTGATTACTTTACTTAACTGCTTTACATCGACTATAAATCCGGTTAGAGGATCGGGAGTGCCTTTTACTGTTACATGCAATATATAATTATGACCATGCCAGTTTTTGTTGGAGCATTTACCAAATACAGTTTGGTTCTGTTCCTCAGACCAGCTTTCAACCCAGAGCTTATGGGCCGCATTGAATTTTTCTATCCTTGTAAGATATACCATCAAGTGTTATTTCGATTCTATTTTGCACATTCTTGAAGCCAGATACTTATAGGCTATTCAAAAACGATGCAAAGTTAAGCATAATTATAATACGAAGCTGTCAGAAGCTTTATTCTGAGTTTCAGCAATAATCACATTTGTTTATCTGATCAGGAGACCGCTTGATCCAAAATATTGATTCAAATCCACAAAATGTTTGTTAATTTGGTCTTGAATATTAATCATGCCAAACAGATCGACCGGAGTCACACATTTTATTAAATCACTTAAGCGATATAATTGGTCGTCTGATATATTATTTTGGACAATAGTATTGCTAATATTCACCTTCAAGGAAGGTACGTTCTATTTTGACAATTTCATTACCCAGGGCATTAGTGTTTTCTTTTATATAGTATTGATTTACTTCAATTTGTACTATTTAATTCCTGTCTATCTCACGGAGAAGCGCTTCTGGCTTTATTGTTTGCTGCTCATTCTGGCAGTGATGTTATTGACACCCATTCAAATACTTATACTATATCTTCGCTTTTCCGGATATGAAGAATCGCAGCAATATATCCTGAGTCTCCAGCAATGGATGTTCATTACTAATTTTATTTATACAGGAGGCTCAACAATTTTCAAAATCGTATCAGACTGGGCCAAACATCAAAGGGAGAAAAAAGAGTTGGAAAAGCAGACAATGCAGTCAGAACTTAGATTTTTAAAATCCCAAATCAATCCCCACTTTCTATTCAATACGCTTAATAATTTATATGCCCTGACCCTTAAAAAGTCAGAAAAAGCTCCTGAAATAGTGCTTAAACTATCTGAAATGATGCGCTACATGCTGTATGAATGCAATGAAAAATATGTTCCGCTTTCAAAAGAGGTTGCTTATATGCAAAACTACATAGAGCTTGAAAAACTAAGGCAGGGTAAAGGGGCCGATATGAGTTTTGAGATTCACGGTGAAATCAAAGATCAAAAAATCACACCTCTCCTTCTGATCCCATTCATAGAAAATAGCTTTAAACATGGCGTCAAAAACACTTTGCAGGACGGATTTGTGCATATTACTATGATTGTGGAAGAACAGTTTTTGCAATTCGAAGTTATCAATTCAAAGCCGGCACTTGCCCCGAAAAATGAACACAATAAAAGCGGTGGAATCGGACTAGTGAATGTGCAAAGAAGGCTCAACCTGATCTATCCGAATAAATATGAATTACAAGTAAATAATACTCCCAATACTTATCAAATCATACTCACCCTCACAATGGATGAGGGCTATTATTAATTAACCCCAAAACAAAATTGAAGATGATAAATGTACTTATTGTTGATGACGAACCTCTGGCACTGGACATATTGGAAACTTACATTGAGCAAATCCCAAATCTTAACCTGATCAAAAGATGTGAAAATGCTCTGGAAGCCAGAGATGCGCTCAAAGAGCATTCTATAGACTTAATGTTTCTGGATATTCAGATGCCCCAGATAACAGGAATAGACTTCGTAAAGACATTGGCCAATCCACCATTGGTAGTTTTTACAACTGCTTATCCAAATTTTGCTATTGAGGGCTTTGAGCTAAATGCACTTGATTACCTTCTGAAACCTGTCTCATTTGAGAGATTCAATAAGGCAGTAAATAAGGCAATGGAAAAGCTTGATATTAATCAATCTAAAAAGCAAAGCCAGGATTCAGAAGAAGCTGCACATGATTACATTTTTGTAAAGGCAGATAAGAAGTTCGTTAAGGTCAAGTACAGCGAAATCATTTATGTGGAAGGATTGAAAGATTATGTCATAATCAGAACATTGACAGGACGGGTTATTACGCTGCAGACTATGAAGAGTTTGGAAGACAAGCTTCCTCACAACATGTTTATGCGCATCCACAGATCCTACATAGTCAATATTGACAAGATCAATGCTGTTGTGGGAAATATGGTAGAAGTAACAGAGAGAAATGAGGTGAAACAGCTTCCTGTCGGTAAAAACTATCGCGATGATTTGACGGGTATTATCAATGATAATAAGTTGTAAAACATGTTTCCGGCTTTTCTCTCTTCACTGGAGGAGGAAATCATAGCGTGTAGACTTATCAAGTCCGGAAATGTTGTTGATATCTGGAAGCTACAATTGAGCTCAGGCTCCTATTGCATTAAGCATTATACTGACACTTATGCTCTGCAGAGACAAAAAGCTGAGTTGTCGGATTTGAAATTATTATCAGAAGTTCTTCCGGCTTCTATTCCATCAATCTATGATGATCTTGCTGATCATTGTGATGCTATTGTCCTTTGTCTTGCCTGGATAGAGAGTGGTAAGACCGATAATCTATCTTATAAATCATCCGCTGAACTAATTGCCGGATTACATCAGATAACGGTGGATTTTGCTGGTCTTGACTATGTGAATTACGTTGGAGAGTTGAGTCAATTCAATGACCCAAACACCCATTGGCCAACATTTTGGGTGGAAAGGAGGCTCTTAGTTCAAATAAATCTTGCCATTGAAAATAAGCTTCTCCAGAAAGAAGAATTAAGATACTTAGAAAATTATATTTCTAAGATCACTTCATATTTACCAGAACTCAGTAGTTTTTCATTATTGCATGGGGATCTTTGGAATGGGAATGTGCTTACAGATCAAAATGGGAAAACATTTCTGATTGACCCGGCAGTATACTATGGAGATCCCTGGGTGGATCTTGCAATGACAGCATTATTTGGTGGATTTGGTCCGGAATTCTATGGCGAGTATTTTGAGATGAGCAACGTAGACAGAAAGGGGAAGGAATTAATTCCACATTATCAGTTGTATTATTTGCTGGTTCATTTGAATATGTTTGGACGAAGCTACTATCCTGATATTGCCAAGATTGTGAGGAGGTATACATAAAAAAAAACAAGCCGACTCATTAACCGGCTTGTTTCTAAAGAACAATAAACTCTATAATAATATGGGATTATTTATGCACCTGCACCTTGGCAGTATGCACTCCTTCTGTTGAAGTTGCTTTTATGATATAAAATCCGTCAGATAATTGAGAAATAGGAATGGTCATTCTGTCAAGTCCGGCATTTGTGAACATTCCTGCCATTTGACCTGAAACTGAATATATTTCTACTACTTGTATTTGTGCATTTCCATTTAATGCAAGGGTCAATTCAGATCTGGCCGGGTTCGGATAAGCTATCAGCTGATTTTTACGCTCTGATTCATCATTCTCAAGATAAACCCGCACTGAGGCCTGAGTATCCTGCAATCTGTCAATTGTTCCATCTAACCTCATTAAAAGCCCGTTGCTCATTCTGAAAGGAATATCAATATAATCCTTACCAATATGAAACCCATCAATATCTCTGACAATGATTGCATCCATTTTTCCAACTAAACCATACCCGCTTGTATGTTTCCCATCAGCCCTGGCTATTCCAGCATCTAATCTGGCACCATTTGGTTTCAAAGATAATTGAAGTGCAGGTCCCCCGTTAGTTATCCAGGATTGGTCTGCAAATTGAAATTGAATACTGGAGGTATCGATAAAATCTGCTCCAAGAAAATCAAGCTGAAATGAAAATCCGGTATATTCAAGTGCAGGAAAATCTTGAGTACCTAAAATAATATTAAAAGTCACAGTGTCCCCTTCTTCTGCAATATCCACCATAGGATCCAATATGAATGGAACCCCTGAAAGTCCCTTTGGAGCTGGTGGTATTAATCTGTGATATTTCAAATAGTGTTCACTTATCATGGAGGTATCAGCTGCAGCAATCATTCCATTCCCGTCTGCATCGGTATATTTGAGATCATTACCTGTCATTACCTGATGGTTTCCCCAGTTCATACCTGTTTCTCCTGTCCAGTGATCAACTGATGTATTCCTTGAATAACCAACTTCTCCCAGATGATAAGCCAGGGGCAACAAATCCTGCATATCTACACGACCATCATTGTTGATATCTCCAGGCCAAATACAGTCATCATAACAAAGGAAATCAGGGAAATAGTCCTGAACTTCAACAAATATCTTAAGTTCCTTGCACTCTCCTCCGGCACAATATTGGATTCTCATTTCATCTTCACCCACAAAACCAAAACCGGGGGTATATACAATCATGTTGAACCCGGATACTGCCTGACCATCAATATCGATTGTCTGATCACCAGCGAAAATTTCAAGAACACCAAATTCGGGAGCTAAAATCTGATTGTATTCAAAATTACTTAGTGGAATCAAGTATCTGATAACGTAAGGTGTATTTATGGCTGTCTTAAATCTAAAGGTATTTAAATCGGGAGGCTTATTGCTTACATCAACTTTAACGACTGAAGTTTCACAATAGGGAGTACCTGGAGTGCAGACTCGGTAAGTGAATGCATCAACACCTTTAAATCCAGGATTTGGTGTATATGACATATCTCCCTGAGAGAATACAGTCAACACACCATTGCTAGGTTGATTAGGTATTGTCAGTGAGTATTGCTTAATAATATCATTGGCTCTTACATTAAAGCTGACAGGTTCATTACTGGTGGTGTAAAACTGATCATCCACCAACATGATGTTGGGTGGATTGAAATTGATCACTTGTATGAAATACAAAATTTCTGAACTAGCACCCCTTCTTGAGTAAGTTCTACTCGCACGGAATCCTGACCAAAGAAATTATTATCAGGGGCGTAAATTAAAAATCCGTTTTCAATTTCAGCTTCACCATCAGTAGGATTGCCGATAATCAGAGCAGATTCAAATGAACCCAAATAAAGCTCTAACGCTGTGGCTTTTAAGGTAGACCTGTATAAAGTATCTATGGTATTCGAAGCAGCAACTGAAATTGAAAATGTAATGGTGGCATTATTGCAGAATCCGTCCTCATCGCAAACAACATATCTCAAGAATCCATTTCCTGGATTTCCTGGAGTAACATTTAAGTCTAAATCGTTTGTAATGGTATATTCAATATTGTGAGCATATGAAATTTGCAGAGTAAGTGGCGCTGCCCGATAAATATCATTTTGCGCGTAATCTACAATGACATTAGCATCGTTGCTAGCTAAATTAACGAAGTCATCTCTCAGCAACATGGGTTTGACATTATAGACAATCGTTGCAAATTGGAGTATGATCTGGTTCTGAGGATTCGTTTTAAAATATTCAAATATCAAGGTGTCGGTTCCAACATATCCTGTATCTGGAGTATAGTGAAAATAATAATTTTGATCCGGTTGAATATTATATGTGGTCGTGCCGTTTTGAGTATTTTTCTTGATCGTAATGTTAAATATCTTGCCGGCATTGTAAGTATTGGTTGAATCCTTCAGCAAAACCTGTTGCTTAAAAGGAGTTATTTGTTGCCCTTGTACTGAGAATGATGACAGCATCAATACATAAATACAAGGCAACCAATACGTTATGATTGGTAAAATTTTGTTCATTGTTCTTGAGTTAGTCGATCTTGTCTTCCTGGCATAAAATTAGAAATATTTCTCATCTTTACCAACACAATATTCAACAAATTAATCTCATATGCACAATAGTAAATTACTAAGAGTACTGAGACAGTTTACAAAATCAGAGAGAAAATCACTTCAATCTTTTGTCCAATCAGTTTACCATTGTCACAATAAAAAGATATCAACTTTACTAATTCACTTTATCGAAACAATTGACAATGATACAAACAATGATGACCTTAAATTTGAACGTTCTTTCATTTGGGCCCAAATCTCCCCCAAAGAGTCTTTTAATTATGATTATTTGCGCAAAATAGCTTCAGACTCAATCAAGATAATTGAAGAATTTATGATTATTGAGCAATTAAAGAAAGACGTAAATGTCAAAACTCATCTTCTATTAGAAAATAGTAAAAATCGCGATAGTTCACTCCTACAAGAAATTGCAATAGATCGATATGAACAAAATAAATCATTATTTTTTAGCAGAAGAAATTCTGTTAACATATACAACACTCAAATATTAAAGAATCTCTTTATTTTAAAAGATTTTGATAAAGTCCGATACCAGGAAAGCGGAATAGATCAGATAATATTTGAACTCGATAAGTTTTATATAACTGAAAAATTGAAATTATTGTGTGATTTACTAAGTCGTAACTGGGATTTAGATATTACAAATTTCACTTTATTCAACAATATTCTTGATTTAATTGCAAATAATTCTTCCTACAATGTTCCCTCCATTCTAGTGTACTACTACATATATTTGACAATTTCCTATCCTGAAGAAGTGGATCATTACTACAAGCTTAAAGATACATTGCTAAAACATTATCACGAATTTGACTCATATGAAGCCAAAAGTATATTTGATGCAACCGTAAGTTATGGGATTGGGAGAATTAATAGTGGGGACACCACCTTTCTAAGAGAAACGTTTGAATTGTATCAACAGGGCCTAGTGAATGGAATGCTTGTCTACAATAACAAAATAGATTCATACAATTTTAAGATAATTGTTGTGATTGGATTGAGATTGGCGGAATATACATGGATTGAATACTTTATTGAATCGTATAAAGATATGATTCCTGATGAGGAAAGAGAAAATACAGTTTCCTATAACTTATCAACTCTATACTTTTATAAAAAAGATTTCAACAAGGTCCTTTCTCTCCTCCAGCAAATAGAATACGAAGATCTTACTTACAATCTAGGCGCCAAGTCAATGCTTTTAGCTACATATTATGAGCTGGATGAATTCGAGCCATTACACTCTTTATTGGATAGTTTTAAGGTATTCTTAAACAGAAAAAAGGCTAAGATTCCAAGTAGTACAATCACCAATTATCAAAACCTGATCAAATTTACCAGACGATTGCTTTCTGTCAATGCAGGCGATGAAACTTCCTTAAATAAATTAGAAGCAGACATCAATAAAAGTGAGGGTGTTGCAAGTATTAAATGGCTTCGCGAAAAGATAGATCAGCTCCGCTAATCCCCTGACAGTGCCGCCTTATAAACAGTAAGACATCGTTCTCTCGCAAATTTATGATCTACTATAGGGGACGGATAATCCTCACTCTTCCATTCCGGAACCCATTTTGAAATATACTTGTAATCCTTGTCAAACTTTTGAGTCTGTGCATCAGGGCTAAAGATCCTGAAATAAGGAGCCGCATCTGTACCGGAGCCTGCCGCCCACTGCCATCCACCATTGTTGCTAGCAAGATCAAAGTCGAGCAATTTCTCCGCAAAATATGCCTCCCCCCAACGCCAATCAATCAACAAATGCTTAGTTAGGAAACTGGCTGTGATCATTCTGACCCGATTGTGCATAAATCCTGTTGCATTTAATTCCCGCATCCCTGCATCCACAATAGGATATCCGGTTTTACCTTCACACCAGGCAATAAACTCCGCCTCATCCTGCCTCCATTCTATTCGGTCATATGCAGGTTTGAATGCCTTTCCGTCCACTTGTGGAAAATGTGCCAAAATCTGACTGTAAAAGTCCCTCCAAATCAATTCATTCAAATATGTTTGACTCAAACTCAGCGCATTTCTTGCCTTTTCACGGATTGATATAGTTCCAAAACGATAATGAATTCCCAATCTTGAAGTCCCCTGAATACCGGGAAAATTCCGCGTTTCAGCGTATGATCTTATAAGCGCTCTGGGAACTTCGGTTGAAGGAATTGCTATTCTTGACTTCTTACAACCTATAGATTCCAATTCTGGAATTGCATCAGCGGAGTATGAATGCAAATTTGAAAAGTACTTCTCAGTCGGGTATGAACTCAGAAAAAAAGAATCTTGCAAACCAACATTTTCTGTCAGCAACTTTGACATCCATTTCTTACTGTAAGGAGTAAAAACAGTATAAGGCTGACCATCGTCTTTTAAAACCTCATTCCATTCAAAAATCACATGGTCTTTAAAGGTCCTGAAACCAATTCCCTTATCATCCAGTAAATCCTTAATTGCATTATCTCTTTTGATTGCATAGGGCTCGTAATCTCTGTTTGTATAGACCATTTCAATCTGAAATTCCTCTGTCCATTTTTTCCAGATTTCATCAGGATGACCATAAGCAACCAACAAGTCAGAGCCTAAATTTTGCAGTTGCTTTTTTAAGGAATGCAATTGATTATGTATGAAAGTCACTCTGGCATCCTCTACAGGCAATTTTTCCAATATATTTCTGTCCAAAATAAATACCGACACTACTGGCGTGGAGCCTTTTAATGCATGAAATAAGCCAGCATTATCCTCCAGGCGAAGGTCCCTTCTAAACCAGAAAAAAGAAACTTTATCCATGCTGAGTCATCATTTAAGCGTTGAACGGCATCTAAAACATGTAAACCAATTGCATGGTTCTCCCTAAACGAAAAAAGCCGGTGATTCTGAGAACCACCGGCTTGTAATATATTCACTGACAAAGAATTATTTCTTATCGTCTACTTCTTCGAACTCTACATCAGTGACTTCTTCAGCTGCATTAGAGCCATTTGAAGAGCCTTGTGCTCCAGGATCAGCTCCCGCACCTGCGCCTGCATCTTGCTGGGCCTGATAGATATGCTGAGATGCAGCCTGCCATGCGTTGTTCAGAACTTCTGAAGCTTTGTCAACTCTATCGATATCCTGTGAAGCATGCGCTTCTTTAAGATCTTTCACTGCATTTTCGATAGTAGTTCTTTCAGCTGCAGGAATCTTCTCACCGAATTCTTTCAACTGTTTTTCAGTTTGGAATACAAGTGCATCTGCAGTATTAAGTTTCTCTACTCTCTCTTTGGTGGCTTTATCAGTCTCTGCATTGGCAGTTGCTTCTGCTTTCATTCTTTCGATTTCCTCCTTAGAAAGTCCGGTAGAAGCTTCGATACGGATATTCTGTTTTTGCCTGTACCTTTATCCATGGCAGTAACATTCAGTATACCGTTTGCATCCAGGTCAAAAGACACTTCTATCTGAGGTATTCCTCTTTGCGCAGGGGGTAATCCATCCAGAATAAATCGCCCGACTGAACGGTTGTCTCTTGCCATCGGTCTTTCACCCTGAAGAATATGAATCTCTACAGAAGGCTGATTATCAGCGGCAGTAGAATAAACTTTTGATTTTTTTGTTGGAATGGTAGAGTTGGATTCAATCACCACATCATACACTCCGCCCATTGTTTCGATACCCAATGAAAGCGGCGTGACATCCAGCAAAAGAACATCCTTGACGTCTCCGCTAAGTACTCCACCCTGTATAGATGCACCAATGGCAACTACCTCATCCGGATTCACACTTCTGTTTGGTTTCTTACCGAAGAACTCTTCAACTGCTTGTTGAATTCTAGGGATACGGGTTGAACCCCCTACTAAAATTACCTCATGGATATCAGAGGTACCAAGACCTGCATCTTTCAATGCTTTTCTGCAAGGTTCCAATGTACGCTGAACCAGATCATCAGCCATCTGCTCAAACTTAGCGCGGCTTAGCTTCATCACAAGGTGCTTAGGAACGCCATCAACAGCTGTTATATAGGGTAAATTTACTTCCGTTTCTGTTGAAGAAGACAGTTCTATTTTTGCTTTTTCTGCAGCATCCTTCAAACGCTGAAGTGCCATAGGGTCTTTGCGAAGATCAATATTTTCCTGAGTTTTAAACTCATCCGCCATCCAATTGATGATTACCCTGTCAAAGTCATCTCCACCCAGGTGAGTATCACCATTGGTTGATTTCACTTCAAATACCCCATCACCTAATTCAAGTATTGATATATCAAATGTACCTCCTCCAAGGTCATACACTGCGATGGTCGAGTCCTGACCTTTTTTATCCAAACCATAAGCCAGGGCAGCTGCAGTAGGCTCATTGATAATACGACTAATTTTCAAGCCTGCAATTTCACCAGCCTCTTTTGTAGCCTGACGCTGTGAGTCATTGAAATATGCCGGAACTGTTACAACTGCTTCGGTCACTGTCGTTCCAAGGTAATCTTCTGCTACTTTTTTCATTTTCTGAAGGATCATAGCGGAGATCTCCTGAGCAGAGTAAAATCTTCCATCGATTTCTACTTTCACTGTATCGTTGTCACCCTTTGCTACTTTATAGGCAGCATGTGAAATTTCGCCACCTACTTCAGAGAAGCGCTGACCCATAAATCTTTTAATAGAAGCCACTGTGCGAGTAGGGTTGGTAATAGCCTGACGTTTCGCAGGATCACCTATTTTTCTTTCGCCATTGTCCATAAAGGCAACGACTGAAGGAGTGGTTCTTCTTCCTTCATCATTAGGTATTACTACCGGCTCATTACCTTCCATCACAGCAACGCAGGAGTTGGTCGTACCTAAATCTATTCCTATTATTTTACTCATCTTTATTCGTTTTTATATGTATTTAATCTGATAACACTCACAGTTCAATTCGCGTGCCACTGGCCGGAGCGCAGTATCTGACTGACAAAATGTAGTTTGAAAGAGAAATGCTGACAGGTAGAACTATGATCATATGACAAAACGACATGAAAATCCGAAAGATTCAGATTTCAGCCCCCGCGACAAGGAATGTTGCCATTCGATGAGAGATAACACGGCGGGGACTGATTTCAGGTTTCAGCTATCAGTTTTCAGATTTCAGATTTGTCAAACAGCCATTTAGCAGCCGTATTTAAATTGGAATTTCTGAATACTAATCTGAAATTCTATTTTTATATGGACTTGAAAATCAGCGTTCTGCAAAAGTGTTATATAGGAGATTTCAGTCCCCAAAGCTTTGGGATCAGATTTGAGATTTAAAACAGCCAAATAGCAGCCTTTTTTATTAAAAAATTCAAATAGAAAAGATGGAATTGTATTTTTATGGGCTGTATAAAAAAAGCGCCGTTACCAGCGCTTTATGTGACCCCGACAGGGTTCGAACCTGTAACCTTCAGAACCGGAATCTGATACTCTATCCAATTGAGCTACGGGGCCGGGTTTTATTTTCCAAACATCTGTACTCTACAACTTTTAATAAGCAATGGAGATAAATGTTACTTTTCGAGCCGCAAATGTACTCAACAATAGCAAATAATCTTGGATCTTTTTGCACAATTCTGTTGTGCGCAAACTCCTGCCCGGTATATTTGAAGTATGATAAATAAGCTGAAGGTTTTGATCCTGGCAGGTGGAGAGAGCAAAAGGATGGGAAGGAAT
This sequence comes from Saprospiraceae bacterium, assembly GCA_016706365.1. Lineage (GTDB taxonomy): Bacteria > Bacteroidota > Bacteroidia > Chitinophagales > Saprospiraceae > SLDF01. The sequence goes on along the minus strand of JADJJU010000003.1, from coordinate 148,231 downwards.
AAAGCTTTCCTGAATTATCATGGAAAGCCTCAGGTGCTCCATCTTGCTGGGTTGTTTAAAAACATGGGCCTGGAATCTTACATTTCGATTAAAGATGAATTTGGAAATCAAGATTTAACTGGGCAAAATATTCTATTCGATTCAAGAGAATGGAACTCGCATGGCCCTATTAGTGGATTACTGGGTGCGTTCGAAGCTTTTCCTGAATCAGATTGGCTATTAATTGCCTGCGATTATCCATTGCTAGATGAAATTTCAATTAAAAATTTTCTGTCATTTATATCTGAAAAACCAGATGAAACTGTAGCTTTCAAATCAACTGACAGTAAGCACTATGAGCCTTTGCTAGCTTATTATCCACAAAATATTTATCCTGATTTAAAAGATCAGATTCAATCAGGAGATGATTCTCTGCAGCGCTTCTTACAGAAAATGAAGGCCAGATCATTCTTTCCTGAAAATTTCAGTAGTATGCGAAACGCAAATACTATAGATGAAATGTTGCAAATTCAACTTGAGATCAATAATTCAGCTTCTGAAGAGATGCATCATAAAGTAATGATAGACAGGTTAAGCACGATTGGAAATCAGCAAAAAGAGGATTACCTTACTGTAGAAGAACCACTTGAAATCAGGGTGACATATATAAAAAATGATAATGTAATTGAAAAAAGTATTGCAGTTACTATGCGTACGCCAGGGATGGATGAAGCACTGGCCGCTGGATTTCTTTTTACAGAAGGTCTGGTTAAGGATTTTAATGAAGTAAAGACGGTTGAGAAAGTTCAATTTTGATTCACAAACCGTCTTAGTACATCTGATGAAAATTCGCTCAATGAAGGAATACAATCAGAAAGGCAATTTTTCATGAGCTCCAGTTGCGGGATATGTGGCAAAGGCAGTATTGAATCAGTAAGAACACAAAGTCCTTACCATGCCACATCAGATGATATTCAGATTTTACCGCAAATTATAATGCAGCTCCCAGAATCGATTCAAAGATACCAAACGAATTGTGGCCGGACCGGAGGATTGCACGCTGCAGCCCTGTTTACATTTGAAGGAGAATTGGTGTACTTAACTGAAGATATAGGCAGACATAATGCGGTAGATAAATTGATAGGCCATTGTTGGCTTCAAGGATTGTTGCCTCTGAAAAATTATATCTTGCTCCTAAGTGGGCGGGGGGGATTTGAATTGATTCAGAAAGCACACATGGCAGGCATAAAAATAGTTGCATCTAGTGGAGCTCCATCCAGCCTTGCAGTTGAAATGGCAAAAGATGCCCGGATGACCTTAATTGGCTTTTTAAAATCTGACAGAATGAATGTTTATTCCGGCAAACAAAGAATTATTGAATAGCATTAAAGATCTGTAGCAGCGCCACGACACAAATTATGTATTTTTACCCTTTGTTTATTAAAGTTAAAAGTACAATTTACTACTATATATATGAAGTTGAGAATCAAGGGAAATAGCATTAGGTTACGTCTGACAAAATCAGATGTTCAGAAATTAGCACAAACAGGAAATGTTATTGAAACCACCCAAATTGGGAAGGGGAAATTTAAATATGAGCTACAAACAAGCAACCAGGATAGTTTGCAGGCATTGTTACACGATGATACAATAACTGTATATATTCCTAAAACATTTGCTCTGGTCTGGCATGAAAATGATGTTGTAGGAATAGAAAATCTGATGCCATTGCCTGATGGAAATTCCTTATTCTTACTTGTTGAAAAAGACTTTGTATGTCTGGATGAGACTACAGATGATCAATCCGACAATTATGAAAATCCCAATCAAGTCTGCTAAACATGAAAAAGAATAAAGCAGAACATCCTGAGGCTGAAAATCCGGAAACACTGACAGGCCTGAAAAGGAGCAAAATACAAAAAAAAGCTGCCGGATTGAAGGCCGTAGTCTCGAGCTTAAAAAGTGTTTATGAGGAAGCTGGAATAGTCAGAGGAGCTAAGGCTTTAAAGAATCTAAACCAAAAGGGAGGATTTGATTGTCCAAGTTGTGCCTGGCCTGATCCTGATGATGAAAGGGCGGGTTATGCAGAATATTGTGAAAATGGGGCCCGTGCTGTGGCTGAAGAAATCACACTCAAGAAATTGGACGCAGACTTCTTTAAAAAGCATAGTATATCAGAAATGGCTGCCTGGTCAGACTTTGAAATGGGTAAGAAAGGAAGAATTGCAATCCCTGTCTATAGAGCTGCCGGAGCATCCCACTACGCTCCTATTTCCTGGGATGATGCATTCACATTAATTGCCAATCATCTAAATCATTTGGAACATCCTGATCGTGCTGCATTTTATACTTCTGGAAGAACAAGTAATGAAGCTGCATATTTGTATCAATTGTTTGTAAGAGCATTTGGAACAAACAATCTACCTGATTGTAGCAACATGTGCCATGAGAGTAGCGGTGTAGCATTAGGTGAAAGTCTTGGGATTGGTAAAGGATCTGTTACGCTTGAAGATTTCTATGAGGCTGAGGTGATTATGATATTAGGACAAAATCCCGGAACAAATCACCCCCGAATGCTGACAGCGCTGCAAAAAGCAAAGGCTAATGGCGCGAAAATTATTGCGATCAATCCCCTACCTGAAACAGGTTTGATTGGATTTAACAATCCTCAGCAAATGCTGGGTATGCTTGGCTATGGCGTTGAGTTGACTGACCTTTTTATGCCGGTCAAAATCAATGGAGATATGGCCCTGCTTCAGGCCATCGAAAAAGAATTAGTGCAAATGGATGCAGGATCTGCTCAGGTGTTGGATCACACTTTCATTCAGGAAAATACACTAGGCTTCAATGGATTCAAGGAACATTTGGCTAAGTTAGATTATAATGAACTAGTGAACCTTAGTGGAATTGACTCCGAACTCATAAAGCAAGCCGCTTCAATTCTAAAGGATAAAAGCAAAATAATCGTTTGCTGGGCTATGGGACTGACCCAACACAAAAATGCAGTTGATACCATCAAAGAAGTCGTCAATTTATTGCTGCTCAAAGGAAGTATAGGAAAACCAGGCGCCGGAACCTGCCCTGTAAGAGGCCACTCCAATGTGCAGGGCGACCGTACGATGGGAATTAATGAAAAACCTCCTCAGGCATTTCTAAATAGTCTTGAAAAATTCTACAAATTCACTCCTCCCCAGCATCATGGTTTAGATGTAGTTGAAGCTATTAAAGCCATGAATGAAGGAAAACTTGATGTGTTTATTGCTTTGGGAGGAAATTTCCTTTCAGCTACACCCGATACTCAATTCACAGCGGAAGGATTGACCAAATGTAAATTGACAGTTCAAATTTCGACAAAATTAAACAGAAGTCATCTGGTCACAGGAAATGAAGCATTGATTCTGCCATGCCTGGGAAGAAGCGATATTGATAGCACCGGAACTGAAGCTCAGCATGTTTCCTGCGAAAACTCAATGGGTGTTGTACAATCCTCAAAAGGGAGTTTGGAGCCAATATCACCTGAAATGTTAAGTGAACCAGCCATCGTCTGCAGACTTGCAAAAGCTACCTTAGGTAATAAATATGGAATCAAATGGGATAAGTATCTGGAGCATTATGATCATATCCGGAATGAAATTGAACAAGTGATTCCAGGTTTTGAAAACTATAATGAAAGATTGAAGACTCCCGGAGGCTTTTATCTGCCTAATTGCAATAGGGATGGTAGTTTCAATACATCGAGCAAAAAAGCTCATTTTCAAATTTCTACTCCACTTAAAACTGAATTAAATCCAGGTGAATTAATGATGATGACCATCAGAAGTCATGATCAGTTTAATACAACCATTTATGGACTGGATGACCGTTACAGGGGAATTCACAATGAGCGCAGGGTGATTTTAATGAATAAAGCTGATATTTCGAGACTTGGTTTTCAGGATGGCCAATTAGTTGATCTGATCAATGAAAGCGGAGGCAAAATGAGAATAGCCCGAAAATTTATCATCATAGACTACCCTATTCCAGCTAACTGTTCTGCCACTTATTTCCCTGAAACTAATGTATTGGTTCCCATAGATAGTGTTGCTGAAAAGAGTAATACTCCGGTTTCAAAACTTGTGATTATCAGATTACAAAAGCATGATATTCAGACCTAAGGAATTATTTGCTTTGATGAATTTTTAAATTCAGGCATTTACAAATATTCTATTGTGCTTCAATAATCGTACCTTTGCGCCCTTAAAATAGAATATCATGGATTTTGATGTAAAATATAAGTTTAGTTCTAAGGCCCGGTTTCTGGAATATGTAAAGATTGATACTCAATCTGATCCCTCCTCTAAAACGCAACCCTCTACAGCTAAACAAAAGGATTTGGCTAAAGTATTAGTAGCGGAATTGCTGGAAATGGGAATTGAGGATGCACATCTTGATCAACATGGTTATGTATATGCCACCGTGCCGGCAAGTATTGAGCGTGAAAATGTTCCAGTAATTTGCTTTTGTGCACATATGGACACATCTCCTGATTCCAGTGGCACCGGTGTAAAACCCATAGTTCATGCAAATTACCAGGGACAAGATCTGGTGCTGCCCGATGATCCATCAATCATTATCAAAATGGCCGAACATCCTGATTTAAAAGATCAAATTGGAAATGATGTCATCACGGCTTCAGGTACCACACTTCTGGGTGCTGATAACAAGGCAGGAGTGGCTGCAATCATGGATGCAGTGAAATACTGGACTACACATCCGGAGGCACAACATGGGATTCTTAAAATTCTATTTACCCCTGATGAAGAAATTGGAAGAGGTGTTGAGAAAGTGGATCTCACAAAACTTGGGGGCAAAGTATGGCTACACAATAGATGGGGAATCTTTAGGATCGATCGAAAATGAAACTTTTTCTGCAGATGCTGCAATTCTGACAGTTGAAGGAATCAGTGCTCATCCCGGATTTGGAAAAGGGAAATTAGTTTCTGCTATTAAAATGCTCTCAGATATTATCAGTGCATTACCGAAAGATTCACTGTCTCCGGAGACAACAGAAGGCATGCAAGGATTTCTGCACCCAGTAAGTATTAAAGGCACAATAGAAAAAGCTGAGGCTCAGTTTATTCTTAGAGATTTTGCAACGGAAGTCTTAAAAGATTATGCCCAAATTCTGGAGGAAACTGCCAATGCTGTTTCTGCACAATACCCGGGAAGTTCATATTCCCTTCAAATTATTGAACAATACCGGAATATGGCAGAAGTACTTCAGCATCATCCAACTGTGACTGAATTTGCGGTGAAAGCAATTGAAGAATCCGGAATTAAACCAAAACCACAAAGTATCCGCGGTGGAACAGATGGATCAAGGCTATCTTTCATGGGTTTACCTTGCCCTAATATTTTTGCGGGTGAACATGCATTCCACTCCAAACAAGAATGGGTGTCTGTTCAGGATATGCAGAAATCTACTGAAGTTATTGTGCGTTTGGCTACCATCTGGGCTAAAGAAGCATAATTAACTATTTTCATTCAAATTTGTTAAGCGGGTAAATTTTAAGGTAAATGGCTATTATAATAACTGACGAATGTATTAACTGTGGAGCATGTGAGCCTGAATGCCCCAATAATGCCATTTATGAAGGAGGAATTGAATGGGCTATACATGATGGCACCAGTATCAAAGGAATATATACTTTAGATGATGGGACAGCTATAGATGCTGAAACTCGCCAAGATCCTGTTTCAGATGATTATTATTATATAGTTCCTGATAAATGCACTGAATGTGTAGGCTTCCATGAAGAACCTCAATGTGCAGCAGTATGTCCCGTAGATTGTTGTGTTCCTGATCCGGATCATGTAGAGGCTGAAGAAACGCTGCTTGCCAGAAAAGAGAAGCTGCATTTATAGGGTATATGTAAATAGTGAATAGTAAATAGTGAATAGTGGGTGGTTAGTTTGGATGGTGGGTGTGATTTGTGAGATGGTAATAGCATCAGGCCCTCCTTTTTATCCGGCATCTAATAACACCGTAAATCGCTGCGAAGACTGCACCTAATTTACTAGAAACGATAATTCAGACCCAGAGTCAGAGAATTCATCTGAATATTGTGATCAGAACTTATCGGGTGTTTCAGAAGATTTGCAAATCCCCGATTGTAAGACATTGACATTGACCAATTGCCGGTCAAATGATATTGAATGCTTGTATTCATTCTCAAGTCCCATTCATTCCAGTGAGCAAACTTTTCCGTAATCTCAGATGGAGTATAGATTTGCTGAGGTGACTGACCTACAGGTACAAGGCTTGTGGACTGAATGGCCTGATGCTGAATATTAAATAAATATGCTGCAGTAGCTCCGATTGCAAAAGTCCATTTATTTGAGATTTGCCATTGTACTTGAGTTCCGATTAAAGCATTGGATACACTTTTTACATCCAAATATGCAGAAAGATCATCGTCCGGTGCCTCAGCTCCCAGCACTGTTCCATCAGAAGGATTGTTGTTGTATTCCGCCAATAAAACTTCTGTATTTTGATACAATAACCCCTTCCCTGTTGCGGCCAGGACCGTTACATTTAGGGATTGTGATATTGGAATATGCATATTAAATTGCAATTGCCCATACAGAGTAGGATCGGAAAAGGTATAGTTACCTGCGGAGGCTCCTATCGAGAAAGAAGTATTTAACTTAGGTTTTACTATTGGAGAAGCTTCGGCCTGCAATAGTTCTGATTGATCTGTTTTAATTTCAGTTCTTACCGTCTCATCACTAATTGAATGAGGTTGAGGTTCAACAGATGCATTTACCTGATTAGCTGAATTGATTACTGAAACTTCTGAAAATTTAGAATCTTCTAAGTCAGGTGCTGCTGGACTAATAGTAATATCTTGTTCCACAGCTTCATCATCAGAAACCTGCAGGATATCAGCCAAAGAAATATTTTTATCTATACCGGATTGTAAGGGTTGTTGAATATCACTACCAACTGTGTTCGAAGTAAAAAAAGCTGAAGACGAATTGTTTGTCCTCTTAGTAAAGAGCTTAGGTTCAAAAGTTGTCTCCATTTTTGAAGCAGACAGTTCCGTCGATTTAAGTACTTTAATATCCGGTTCAGCAGTTGTCAAATCTTTATTCGTATTAAATCTGAAGGCACTAATTTCAGATTGATCTGGTTCCTGACTCACTAAATTATAACCCCAGTATGCAGATCCTGCGATGAGTAAAACTAAAGTTGCGATTCTAAGCTGAACCGGGAATGGAGGAAATAAAGGAGTTCTGCGGACAGGCATGGCCTCGTCCAGTATAGACGCCATGTTATTCCAGCCTTTATCTTTCCAGTTTTTACTCATAATAACTCTTCGCTCAGGTTCGGCCAATTTTTATCAACTCATCGCTCTGAAGTTTCAACGCTTCCTTCAGAATATTTCTGGCATGCGCTAAATGCCATTTACTGGTATTGTCGCTTATTCCCAAAATTTCAGCAATCTCCTTGTGTGTATAACCTTCAATTGCATACAACTCAAAAACCTTCCTTGACTGCGCTGGCAATTCTGACATTACACTAATAATATCCCGCTGATAAAGATCACTCAGTACATTCTGATCAGCAGAAATTGTAATGGAAGGTTCTTCAAGAGAAATAAATTTGTGATACTTATTTTGTTCGGAGAAATGCTCTGTCATGGCATGATAAACTATCCTCCGTATCCATCCTTCCAGACTTCCTTTAAATTCAAAAGTGTACAACTTTTTGAAAACGCGAAGAAAACCGGCATTGAGAACTTCCATAGCCTCATCCTTGTCTGTGCAATGCTTATTCACCATAGCAAACATAGTGTCGAAGAATCGCTTGTATAGCAATTCCTGATGCTTGCGCTCATTTCTGATGCATCCTTTTACAAGGTCATCTTCGGTATATGACTTTTTGAAAAACATCTCCTACAAAGTTGCACAAAAGAATTAGAAAACAATGCCCAATCTCAATAAATATCCGCGATTAAATTGTTCTGACCCTTCAATTGTCTACCATCGTTCAGCAAATGTGTAATTGGCTTGCTAATGTTTTAGCCCAGGCTCCTAGAAAAATCCTAATCTGGAAATAATTTTAATTATAAAAACTTATACCTGGTTTAATCAGTCTGGGTGCAAGTTCAAATATTTCAATTCACAAATAATATCTACAAACCATTCATGTTTAAGTAGTTGAAAAGCTCATCTAAGTTAAAAGATTGCAAGCCTCCGTTGTTAATCAAAAAATGATGCCGAATCGAAATAAAAATCTTCTGTAGATAATATCCACTTCACTCGTTCCCCACCAAATATCACCAAAAGTGTAACTGGCCTCCTGGAATTTCAATCCCGTCTCCATAAAGAAACCAACTTTGCCATTGGTTGCGAAGAGCAACCCAATGTTAGGATTTACCATAAACCCGCCTTTATTATCTGAGAATCCTTCAGCTTCATCAACAAAGGCAAAAGCATATCCTGTCCTCAAACTGAGATAAAGGCTACTTTTCATTTTTACAGGAATATGATATTCATAGCCCAAAACTACAGGCACATAAGTAATTGGGCCAAGTACATCGAAAGGCTCTAATCCTGTTCCGCCCGTAATCACATGCCCCTTGTGGGTATTGTACTTATATAAAAGAGAAATCTCCTGACCTACAGCAGGATCATTATTATTTCCCAAATTCCCTAACATCCATCCATGACTAAGTGCAACAGAATGCTTTTTAGCCGGATTCTTCATCACAGAAAGCTTTGGATTCCCTTGAGTGACATTGCCACCTTCCTGGACATATTGAATCACTTTTTTGACTTGATTTGTTAATAAAGTCACTTGATTCCCTGACGAAAGTTCCAATATTAGTGTGTCCTGTGAGTATTGAACAATTTGTCCTACCAGCAAATGATTGTTTTTTAATACTAACTTATCTCTGTAATGATATTGATTATTTGAGATTTGACAAACCCCGGCCACAGGGGCCAGGGTCTGAATAAACACAAATATTGCACAGAATAATAATCCTTTCATACAGTTTATCTTTGGACAGCTATCAGACTGAGTAATTTCAAGTCATTCGAATTGCTGTAATCATATTGTCTGAAACCATCCTTTCCTATTACCAAAAGTGAAACACCCGGAATCAATACCACATCAAAAGCCTCAAAGCCTTTTTCGTGTGAGATCAAATTCCTGTCTATTTTGGTATTGTCTTTGATGTCAAATATTTTTAATCCATGGGTGCCCTCGCAGAGATATAGCTTATCTTCAAAAATGCTCAAGCCATGCGGATGGTCCATTGAGAATGATTTGATAAGAGCTGGATTGTTTAAATTTTGTACATCCACCACATCCAATTGATTGACAAAACCATTGCATTCATTGCCATCTCTAAGTGTCACATAAGCCACATCATTATAAACAACTACAGGATCACAAGCATTTGCATGCTGGAAAGCAGTGCGATAAACCGGAGTTCCCGGGCTGCTAATATCTAAAATATGCATTCCATTACTGGCTCCTACAAAAAGATTATCCTTATATGGGAAAATAGTTTCAATCCCCCAGCCTATCTCCGTGATCACAGGACTTTCTAATGTACCATTTACATTTAAAGCGAAGGTATTAAGAGTCATCTGATCTATACAGTACAGATGTCCTTTTGCTATAGTAAATCTTGCCATAGATCCGCCAATTCCTGCAGGTCCGGAACCTGATCCTGAATTAGCAGCCCCAGATGATGAATCAAATTCTGCAGAAGCCCAAAGTAAACCACCTCTATTAAAAAATGTATTGGCAAATTCGGGATCTGAACAATCAATTTTCATTACATTATCAGATTTCTCATAATACGCCAGTATTCCATTTGAATCTTCTCCCAATAAAGGAAAAACATCAGTTTGTCTGTGAATCACTTGTATTTGCTGAGGATCACTGATGTTGATACTCAATAAATCAGTGTATGAATCGGCATATAAGGTGCCATAGCTTATTGCTATATCTACATTCCCCGGAATTTCAATGAAGGTAACCGGAATGGGCTGAGAAGGATTTGAATTATCAATGACATGAATCCCCTTTCTTAGTTCATTGATAAAAATGAAGTTATTGTAGAAGTAAATTTTTCCAGGCTGCTGAAGAGTCCTGGCGGCTACATTTTGTATTGGGGCATTTCTAAAATCTTCCTTTTTAACATAGATAGGTTTGTATTCGAACAAAGTTCTGGTTTCAGTACATTTGTCCTTAATACAGGAACTAAGAAATAAGCTGGCAAAAATGCTGAGCAGTAAGATCTTTTTCATAGCTTTTATAAGTTTGAAGGGAGGACGATGAAACGCAAGGTCAACGTTTGTTGCCGTAAGAAAATATGTGAAAATTTAGTAAATGTAATTTTTTTTCAGCCGGAAATACAATAGGTGGCATAGCCTAAATTAGCTAATGAGGGATTAATTGCATTGATCCCTAAGATGAGGGGGTCGCGAGGTGCATCGGCTCTCGCAAGCCTCCTCACTCGCGATGGATGCCCATATGCTCATTCGCTGCATTTGTTGGGTCATAACAGCATGAATTTGAATTAGTGATGTTTAAAAATTTCAGAAATGCATATGCCATCTCACTGCTCAATGAAAAAGTAGTAGAGGGATTAATTGCATTGTTCCCTAAGATGAGGGGTCGCGAGGTTCATTGACCTTGGCAGGCCTTTTCACTCGCGATGGATGCCCATATGCTCATTCGCTGCATTTGTAGGGTCATAACAGCATAAATTTGAATTAGTGATGTTTAAAAATTTCAGAAATGCATATGGCATCTCACTGCTCAATGAAAAAGTGGTAGAGGGATTAATTGCATTGATCCCTTAGATGAGGGGCTGCTCAAGCCTAAATGCCTGGCTTCGCCTGTCATTTTTAAATTATGGACTTCGCTCAAACGAGTTTGGCGAAGTCCATAATTTAAAAATGCCCCTTGCTTTCGCAAGAGGCATTTGGGCTTGGCGGAGAGAGAGGGATTCGAACCCCCGGACCTGTTACAGTCAACGGTTTTCAAGACCGCCGCGTTAAACCACTCTGCCATCTCTCCAATAAGTGGGTGCAAAATTAATAATCTTCACCTATTTTGTGCTATTCATCCATTTATTTTTGTTGGGATTCAGGATAGAGTTCAGTATAGACCTGAATATCAAAGTTATATGATAAGACTTATTTCCAATGGAGGATGGTTCTCTATCAGGATCCTCAATTAATGGATTTTTAAACGCTTTTTTATAATTCCAAAGATGATATACAGGATTTGGAAGATAGCAATAAAGCAAGCAAGGCGACCAATGTAATCTCCCCATTTTACATAGAAAGTCTTAGTGCTATTCATGCTTACATTATCCCGCAGAACGGCCTCAGTCTCATACTTAGTGGGTAGACGGATATCTCCACGCTGATTGATATAACAGCTCACACCTGTATTGGCAGATCTCGCTATGTCTCTTCTGGTCTCGATTGCTCTCAATGCACCAATCTTCAAATGCTGAATATAGCCGGGCGTATCATCCCACCAGCCATCATTTGTCATAATGAAAATGGCATTTGCACCATTATTGATGTAATCATTGACATATTCACCAAAGATAGACTCATAACATATTACTGGCGCGATGGTGTCTTTACCTGCAATAAAAACTCCCCTATCCTCCTGAGTCCCAAGACCATATAATGTACCTTCTAATTTTTCAATCAAGGGTTTCAAAAAGAATAAATATTCCTGATAAGGGAAAATCTCCGGGCCAGGAACAAGTCTGGATTTGAAATATATTTGTAAATCACTTTCACCAGGACTCTGTTGTACAGCGCAATTATATGATTCCCAAAAAAATGCTACACCATCCCTTTCAATTGGACGGAGGTTTTTCTTACCGGGAATTTTTGTGTCGAATGTGTTAAATGCACTTAAGCCGGTAACCCAGTTGAGATTAGGATAACTGGCCAGAAGCGAATCCATTTTTTGCACTTCTACATGCGTCTTCCATTTGTCCAGATGTATGTAATCGAAAGCAGTTTCAGGAAAAACCAGGTATTTAGTGTTTTGGGTCAAACCATCCTCTGATAATCGGACAAACCGATCAGCCTGTAAATGTCCTGGAACAGTAAATTTTTCATAATGAGGTTCATAATTCGGCTGGACGACGACCACTTCAACAGATTCTCCGACTTGTTCATAAGTAAAATACATACTCAGAGAAACCGTAAGCGGAATCAGTACAAATAAACTTAAACCCAATATTCTTGGAATATGCCAAAGTCCGCTTGCTTGCCGGCGTTTTAAAATTTCGAAAATATAAATATTGCTTAACAAAATCCAGAGTGATCCACCAAAAACACCAGTGTAACTATACCATTGAGGCAACCAGGCATACTGAGAGAGAGAATTTCCAAGCGTCAGCCATGGCCATGTAAGTTCCCAGGACATATGTCCATATTCAAAACTAATCCAGAAAGCGATAAAAGTAAAATATGCAGTCCTGTCTCCCACTATTTTTCTGAAAGTAGAAAATAACATAAAGGGCACCAGCATAAAAAGCGAATTTATAAAGATTGCTACCACTCCAGCTATTAATGCCGTATTGGTCACCCAGAAGGTTACCAAAATATTCCACAAAACAAAAGTATAGTAAGCATACCAGGCAATAGCACGGCCTTGTTTCTTTTGAGTTTCATCTGCTCTAATTTCTTTCTCAATCCACAAAAGTGGCACAAACCCAAGCAGCATTGTAAAAGTGGAAGGAAAAGGTGGAAAGCCGAGAGACAAAAGGACGGCAGATATGGTACCCAGTCCCAGCCAGCGGATGGCTTTAATGTTGTATTTTTTCTTCCGTTTTAACCAGAGTTCAGCCATAAGCAGCCAAACCGATATAAATAAAAATAAAGGCAAATACCCCCACAAAGGCAATTGAAACATGCGCCAGGCTGATACTACTGCTATGACAAGCAATACCAGTGAAGCAAGCGTAAAGTACCTTTGATTCATGAAGGTTTATTTGATAACAAATCCATCCGGCCAATTTTCAGGAGGACTAACAAACCCAAGTTTTCCGGCAGCATCCTCAGCCATCAAAATCATTCCCTGAGATTCCACGCCTTTAATAGTTCGCGGTTCAAGATTTACAAGCACACTTACTTTTTGACCTACAATCTCTTCAGCTTTGTAATGCTCAGCTATTCCTGATACGACTGTGCGCAGTTCAGGTCCAATCTGAATGCCCAGTTTTAATAATTTATTTGCCTTTGGGACTGCTTCAGCAGAAACAACAGTACCAGTGCGGATATCGCATTTGGAGAAATCATCAAATGATATATTGACTTTAGTGCCATTTTGAGCAGCTATTTCAGCTTGTTGTTGTTCCATTGCTTGTGTTAACTTATCTATTTGTTCTCTAATTTTTTCATCTGGGATTCTGGAAAATAAATGCTCTGCTTCTCCAATGATATGACCTGCTTTAACCAGATATTTTCCACCCGCCAGTTTGTTTTGTACTTCCACCAGTTCTCTGTGATCCTTTATTGGAGGTAAATTAAGCATCGATCTTAATCTGTCACTTGTGAATGGTAAAAATGGTCTCATTGCTATACTAAGTGCAGCACAAATCTGAACACACAGATTCAAAGTTACCTTTACAGTTTCCTTTTCAGTTTCAATTTTTTTCCATGGCTCATTAGACTGCAGGATTTGATTCCCCCAGGTTGAAATGTTCATTAGCCAGGTCAATCCACCTCTGAAATCGTGCTCCCACACACAATTACACATTTCATACACTTTGTCAAACAGCTCCATCAATTCTGAATCGATAAAGGAAGGCATAAGGTTGCCATAACTACCGATGATTTCGACATCTTCGTCCACTTTAGGGACTTTACCCTTATAGTATTTGTTGACCAGAACCATGACCCTGTTCACAAAATTTGCAAGATTCCCTACTAATTCATTATCATTTGCATCCTGAAATCCTTTCCAGGTAAACTCGCTATCCTTCTGCTCGGGCATATTTTTGATCAGATAATAGCGCAATGCATCTTCATCGCCCGGAAAATCTTCCAAATACTCATGCACCCAAACAGCCCATCCACGGGAAGTAGAAATTTTCTTACCTTCCAGATTCATGAATTGATTAGCAGGGACATTCCTTGGAAGAATAAACTGCCCATGTGCCTTCAGAATTGCCGGAAATATCAGACAGTGGAATACGATATTGTCTTTCCCGATAAAATGAATCAACTCTGTATCCTTGTTTTGCCAGTATAATTTCCAGTCTTTTTTGTTGTCTTCAGCCCATTGCTTTGTCGCTGAGATATAGCCTATCGGAGCGTCCATCCAGACATATAATTTCTTGCCTTCAGAATGAGGGACAGATTTGGGAACATCTACTCCCCAGTCTAAATCCCTTGTCATGGCGCGGGGCTGTAAACCGCCGTCCAGCCAGGATTTACACTGACCGAGCACGTGATTCTTCCAGGTCGGAGGTTCATGCACCTCAACACCATCCAGATATCCGGTATCCAGCCAAACCCTAAGCCATTTTTCATGCTTATCCAAAGGAAGATACCAGTGGGAAGTCTTTTTCAATATTGGGGTTTCACCTGTCAGAGCGGATCTTGGGTTAATCAGTTCTGTAGGGCTAAGTGTACTTCCGCATTTTTCACATTGATCTCCATATGCCTCAGTATATCCACATTTGGGGCAAGTACCGATAATGTAGCGGTCAGCCAAAAACTGTTCAGCTTTTGCATCGTAATATTGCTCCGTTTCCTGCTCAAGAAATTCACCATTTTTATACAGTTCCAGGAAAAAATCCTGAGCTGTTTTGTGATGTAATTCAGAAGAAGTCCGGTGATAAATATTAAATGAAAGGCCTAATTTTTTAAATACATCTTCAAATTGATGATGGTATTTATCTATGATTTCCTGAGGTTGCAGTCCTTCTTTTCTGGCTCTGAGTGTGATGGCTGCACCATGCTCATCAGAACCGCAAATAAAAGCAACATCTTTCCCATTAATCTAAGAAATCGGGCATATATATCAGCAGGCAAATAAGCTCCGGCCAGGTGTCCTATATGTAAAGGACCATTGGCATAAGGCAGTGCTGCAGTGATTGTGTAACGTTTTGGGGGCATCAACATAATCGACCTGGGGGTTTTTATGCGGCGAAAATACAATAAGTTTCAAACGAATAGATCATTATGGCATTAAAAATAGAAATTAATCATATATGAAAAATGAGGGGGGTGGTGTGAGTGTGGGAACTGCAGTGGTTATGATTACCCTCGCCGCTTCTGGCCTCTGGCCTCTGGCTCAACAGCCTGTTTGGGTGCTTAGCGTTGTGTGGGAACAGCCAGGAAGAAGTTGCTGGTTTTAACTCAAATGCCCCTTAATTACTAGTTGATGGTCCGGGTCTCCGACCCGGATTAAAAACTCACACTCACAACTCACACTCACCACAGTATGGCGTCTCCTGACGCAAAGAAAAAAGTTGGCTAATGATTCAGAAGATGGTGTGAGGCGAGTGTACACGGAATACAGCCGGGAAGAAGTTGACTACCTGTTTTTGCCTCAGCTCATCACCTTTCTGTTTTCAAAGCGAAGCTGAAGAATACAGAAAGACATCACTTTTTCATAGCTTGTCCCATGAAAAAACATCACATTTTCTTTGCGAAGCAATGAAAAACATCACCACATAATAACACACTTTGAGTAACTTCGTAACAAAACAGTGATGGATATTGAAGATATCAGGAATATTTGCCTGGCGCTACCCGGAGTCAGAGAGGACATCAAATGGGAAAATGATCTTTGCTTTTTGATAGCAGAGAAAATGTTTTGTGTAGTGAATCTAAAGGGTGAGCTTAATGTAACATTCAAAGTTCCTGATGAGGATTTTGAAAAATGGATTTCCAGAGATGGGGTAAACCCTGCTCCTTATCTGGCTAGAGCCAAATGGATACAATTATCTGATTTACAATCTGAGGATCCAGGTGAAATCAAGAAAGCTATTGGGCAGTCTTATGAGCTTATTAAGGCAAAACTGCCTAAAAAATTAAGAGAAAATCTGTAGAAAAATGATCTGGAATCAATAATTACGATTCAGGCGTTCCTGCAAAGCATCGAAATACAGGCCAATATGATATCCGTCAATCAAACCATGATGCGCATGTACAGCAACAGGAATTAATTTCTGATCTTCAATAGTTGTAAGTTTTCCAAATGTGACCTTAGGTGCAGAATCAGGAAATGAAAAGCTTCTTGCATGTGAAACTGATGTAAATCTGATCCATGGAAGTGTTGAGAAATGTATAACATTCTCACCTGAAACAGCAGGAATTAAGCCGGTGCCTGCCTGCACAGCATCTCTCACAAGGATTGCATTCGCATAAAAGGTTTCGAAATCCTGAGAATAGTCCATATAAGAAAAACCAAAAGTGCCATCCTGGCGCATGATTGTAGGTGAGGCATTGATTTGCTCAAACAGATAGACTTTACCATCTAAAATTCTGTATCGGAAATTTTCTATTTCCTGAGCTGCTGATAAAGCCTGATACAAATAATACAGGAAAAATGAAATTTGCTTTGACTTACAATATTGGTAAGCAACAGTGCAATTCAATTCGGAAGTGATGCCAAAAAATGGCTCCTCAAATTTACTGAAGAAATCAAAATGTTCCCTTCTATTCCAGGAATCGTGATCGATTAATTGACTTTTGCTCATGCTAAAATTTCTATAATGTCATTTATACTATTGATCTTGAGAAAATGAGAATGCTCGATCTGATGATCTATGTGCTCATGTGCCCAGGTTGTATGAAATGGTATATGTATAGCATATCCTCCTACTCCAAGAACAGGCAATACATCAGATTTGAGAGAATTTCCCATCATTAAAAATTGATCCGGCGGGCAGTCGAGGTGACGGATTAACTTGAGATAATCTTTTTCCTGTTTGTCTGTCATGATCTCAATATGGTGAAAATATTCCTGTAATCCGGATTTGCTTAACTTCCTTTCCTGATCCAGCAGGTCCCCTTTAGTGGCGACAACCAGGCGATATTTCCCCTGGAGATTTTTCAATACATCCTCTACCCCTTCCATTACTTCTACATCCTTCTGTAACATACTCTTACCATACTCTATCGCTCTGGAAATCATAGCCGGAGGAGCTGTATTATTTGTGACCCGAAGAATCGTTTCAATCATGGACAAAATGTATGCTTTGATTCCATAACCATAAAGTGGCAAGTTATCAATTTCTGTTTTGAAAAGTTCTTTTGATGCATTATGCCGGGGTAAATATTCCTCGAGTAAGGAACAAAACTGCTCTTCAACTTCCTGAAAATATGGCTCATTTACCCACAAAGTGTCATCTGCATCAAATGCTATTACTTGTAAATTTTTCATTGATTATCGCTATATTTTGAAGAATCACCCGCCTGTGATCTTCTGTTTTCAGGAAAGATTTAATTGGAATCCCTGCCCAAACCAATATTCATTGTCTGCCAAAAAGCCGTGAAGGTATTGGGTGATTCAAGAATGGCAAACAGCAGATTGCTGCCTTATGTTGCCACCGATGAGAACCTATTCCATTTCCATTGCTCGCAGACATATTGTAAACATAATGCAAGTAATTGAAAGAATATAATGTGAATTTCACAGATCATTTATAATTTCATAAGGCAGAATTTGCAGGATCTAATCTTTTTAGATTCCGGAATTGGATCATCTCCGGCAGTTACGTTATTTTAAAATAATCTATGTACCATGCATTTTCATGATGATCCAAAGCATCATTGTTGATAATATACTCAGGATCAAGTTTAGAGTTTACTATTTCAAGTGAAGCGAAGTCCCTTTGAGAGATCACTTTTATTCCATTTCTCATCAATTGTGCTCCACATACTCCTGCTCCGATTTGATGTACTTTATGTTCGGCGAATCTATTGCCGGAATATACCACCTGTGAACCACAAGCCGCACTTACATCCATCATTATTGCCAGTTCAACCTTTTGATCCAAAGCAATCTGAAGCATTTTCTCGGAAGCCCTAATCATTCCTTCTGTCCAATCTTTACCCGACTCTGTCAAGACTCTGGCCCTCCCTTCCAGTACATCCAAACCGTGACCACCATGAATATCGCACATCTCTCTCGGTGTTCCAAATGAATAATCTTCAGGGCAAAATTTTTACCAAACTAATTTTGTCAGAATCTAATATTTTAAATACAGAAGAATAAGTACCGTATGCAGAACCGTCGTAACCACACATAATGCCTGTGAGACAAGCACTCATTAAGATTCTCAGAGGCTCATGGGTAGTTGGTATCCTTAGGGAATTGAGATAATTTCTGTCTGTCATAAAAAAATAGTTTAGACTGGTTGACAAGGATAAATCTAGCTGAAAGACCTTGAATAACCATAACTATAGGCCTTTAAAATACTGAAATTAGACAGAACTTTGAAACACCGGTACTACCGTATGAATTTGATCGAATAATGTATAATTAGAATTCCACTCAACCATTAAAATATGGATTTCCACCCTGATAAATTGTCATTCGTCATAAAAACCCATACTATATTCATCATGAGAGATTAATTTTAAGCATCTAAAAACAAATGTATGAATACCATCATCATAGAAGATGAAGCGCTGACTGCACAAAGATTGGAGGGAATGCTAAACAGGTATGATCCAAATATGCATATTTTAGCTATTCTACCATCCGTGGAAGAATCTATTAACTGGCTTCAAAAAAATGATCCTCCTGATCTTGTTTTTATGGACATTCACCTTGAAGATGATTTATGTTTCAAAATATTTGAAAAGCTGCCACTCAAGTCTCCTGTAATATTTACTACAGCTTATGATGAGTATATGGTCAAAGCTTTCAAAGTCAACAGTATAGATTACCTGCTTAAACCTATCAATTATGAAGAACTTACTGCAGCTATTGATAAATTTAAATCTCTGAAATCACAACTCATGAAACCGGATATTGATACACTTCTTCAATATATCGGACAAAGGGAGCCAGAATACAAATCCCGTTTTATGATTACAGTGGGGACAAAAATCAAGAGCATTGAGACTAGTCAGATTGCCTATTTTTATGCGGATGATAAAATAACTTTTATGGTTACTAAAGAAGGTCAAAATCTCCCTATTGATTTTAGTCTGGATAAGCTCAGTAAGATAATCGACCCTAAAAGATTCTACAGGATCAACAGACAATTTCTACTTAGCTTTGATTCAATTCAAACTGTCTATACCCACTATAAGGGCAAGTTGAAACTCGATCTCAATCCAAAAGCTAAGCTGGAGGTTTTCGTCAGTGGGGATAGAATGACTGATTTCAAGGAATGGCTGGGAAAATAGTTAATAATGTTTGTAAGCATAAAATGCCGTATCAAAGCGGATCTGAAGGAATGAATAGATTTATAATCCTGCTGGTTTTAATGTGCATAACATGCCCATTGCTGCTTGCACAAATCAACAAGGACAGCCTGATGGCGACCTGGCTTGATAAAAATGTAGAAGACACTGTGCGCATGGAAGCTTTGTACAGGTTATCACTCAATATGGCGCGAAATGAACCCGATTCTGCAAAATTCTATTCGCAGATTTTATTTGATTTTGCCAGGCAAAAATCCTACCCGGTGTGGGAAGGCAGAGCACTGAATGGATTAGGGATGGCCAGTCGTTTTCTCAGTCACTTTGATGAAGCACTGAAGTATTACTCTCATAGCAAATCCATGATGGAACGAATTGGGAATATGGATGAATTGAGCACAGTGTACCGAAATATGGGAGATGTCTACCGTTTACAAACAAATTATCCAAAAGCGATTGACTGCATTACACAATCCATGGTTTTGGCAGAAAAAATTGGTAATGAGAAAAAACTGGCTGATTCATATGTGAGTATTGCTACTATATATTTCGCCATGCCCGATGGAAATGCAAAGGCATTGGAGTATTTGGATAAAGCACTACAAGTGTATCAAAAGATAAACAACGAGGAGGGATTATCAGTGGTTTATGCAAATCAGGCTGCCATATATTTAAATGAAGATGATTTGGAAAATGCATTGATTTACCTGGATAAGTCTTTACTTATTCAACAAAAAGTAGGCAACACATTTGGAATTGCTACCTGTTTGTTCAACAGGGCTATGGCTTACAAGGATCTAAAAAGGTATGATGAGGCTTTGAAAGATTTTGCAGAAGTAATGGCCCTATTCAAACAGATCGGTGATCAGGAAAGTATCGCAGATGCTTATTATGGTATTGGTGGTATATACATTGCTCAGGGCAAAAACACTCAGGCCATTGAAATGTGTGAACAAGCGCTTTCAATCGGTAATACACTTGGCACCTTGAATCTGAGACAACTTGATGCTTGTGATTGTCTTTACCAGGCACATAAAAACGCGGGCAACTACTTAAAATCTCTAACTTACCTTGAAAAGTATACTGAGTTTAAGGACAGTCTGAGACAAAGTGAAACAGCTGAAAAGCTGAAACAAATGGAAATAGCCAGACAGGCAACAGCTGATAGTTTGGCCTTACAGCACCAAAACTTTTCTATTCAGTTACAACATCAAAAAGAGCTCCATCGCAAAGACAGGACAGCTGTACTGCTTTTAGCTGCAGTCTTGGGAATTTTTATATTGGCACTTTCAGTTTGGGTTAGGATGTTATATTTCAAAAGACGATCCCAGGAATTGCAGCTGCAATCAGATGCAATGTCCAAGCAGCAACTTATCAATGAAATTGCGCTACTCAAAACTCAGGTAAATCCCCACTTTCTATTCAATAGTCTAAGCATTCTGTCTTCCCTTGTTCATGTAGATCCGGAACTTTCAGAAAAATTTATTGATCAATTGTCGAGATCCTACAGATATATTCTGGAGCAAAAGGAACAATCTCTTGTTACATTGAGAACTGAACTTACTTTCATTCAGTCATATGCATTTTTACTCAAAATTCGATTTGAAAAT
The DNA here is from genome assembly GCA_016706365.1 of Saprospiraceae bacterium. GTDB lineage: Bacteria > Bacteroidota > Bacteroidia > Chitinophagales > Saprospiraceae > SLDF01. Next base: position 127,214 of record JADJJU010000003.1, on the reverse strand, counting down.
AAATTTGATCTGCAGATTACTCTCCCTGAAGATATTCTGGACCAATTTAAAATAGCTCCCCTTACACTTCAACTTCTGGTTGAAAACGCGGTAAAACATAACAGAATGTCATTAAAGGAGCCTCTTATCGTTTCTGTTTATCTTGAAGATGAACAAAATCTGATCATTTCAAACAGACTCCAACCCCGGTCTTCGGCAGTAATTTCCACCGGGGTGGGCCTTCAAAATATTATTGACAGATATGCATTGCTCACAGACAAACCTGTATGGGCGGCAGAGATGGATGAATCTTTTGTTGTTAAGATTCCTTTGTTGAAGGATGCAAGTTGAACAGTCTGTTTATTCGCTAAGTCGCAAACATGCGAATTTAAGTTGAAGCCTGAAGGCGTTGATTGCGTGATCATAGAGGTGCAATGCCTTTTCTCAACCTTGAAACAAATAGCCTGTTTCACAGCCATTTTAGTCATCCTGACGGCATTTATAATGCCAGAAAAATATATTCACTTTATGTTCCAAATAGAATTCCGATGGTACCTAAATCAGATTAATACCGTTACTTTTCAAGACATGACTTAAAAATGAGCGAAAGCAAGCAAGTACGACGGCATTTAAAATCAGCAAGGGGCAAGATCATTGTTGCTTTTTTGTTGATTCTTGTATTTGCAGGAGTCTCATACATAGGGTATCAATTGGTGTTTCAGGAAATGCTGGAAAAAGTAGAGAAGTTTGCTACTCCGGATTCAAGACTGGAATTATCCAGGGAAGTCTATGAGACTTTTACGGTGATTGATCAAAGGCAAAGGCAACTTGCCATAAGTCAGCCCGGAGCATTGCGGAAAGATTTGAACAAAGACTTTGCTGACTTCAACAACCTTTTGGACAGCCTTGAATATATCACCCGACCAGATAGCCTGCAGCTTCAAAAAATAAAAGAAATTAAGTTTTTGCTTCAACAAAGAGAGGAATTATATCAGGCATTTATTGGGGCAAGAAAAGATTTTTTTTACAATAAAAATCTAAATGAACGCATCCAGTCTATATCAAAACTAATAGTGGATAAAGCCGAACAACAGGATACTCAAATTATTCATTCGGAGCGCAGAACCATATCCACGACTATCTTACCAGCTGATTCTATCATCATTACCCAAGAGGAAAATCCCGGATTTTTCAAGAGAATGTTTGGCAAAAAGAAGAAAGTAACGTTCGATACTATTACCCAGGCTCCATCAATGGCTTTGGAGGAGCAAATTCTTGTTAAAACGGATACTCTTGCGATTGGAGAAAAGGATACCATTCAACAAATCATCAGAAAAGAAGGCTCTTCTCGGGCAAGAGATCAGAGAAAGCAGAATACCAGAATGCTGAGACAAGAAATGGCATTTCTGAATGCAACCATCATTCTATCAAATGAGATTCTTCAAATTCTCCATCACTTCGAAGCTACTGCAGTTTCACAGCTTCAGGATAATACTGCAGAAAGTGTTTCGATAGCAAGAAATTCAATTTTGAGGTCCACGCTTCTTCTCGGAATATTCCTTTTGATAATAGGATTACTAGTTTATTTTATTCTAGTGGATCTGGCAAGAGGCTCAAGGTACAGGCAACAATTGATTGAAGAAAAAGAGAAGACACTTGAATTATCCCGCCAAAAAGAAAAGTTTTTAGCGAACATAAGCCATGAAATTCGAACTCCGCTCCAATCAATCATAGGGTATTCAGAGCAGATGCAGAAGCAGGAAGTGCCGGACAAAGCAGATTTGCAGGTGATTCACACTTCTTCCAATTATCTATTGCATATTGTCAATGAATTATTGGATTACTCCAGCATTATATCAGGAAAGTTAAACTTTCGAAACCAGGTGTTTTCTCTTAAATCCAGCACTTTGGATGTGATCAAAATATTGCAACCACAAGCTGAAGCAAAGGGAATATTGCTGGAGCATTTTACAGACTCCCTGGAAGGAATATATGTTGATTCAGATGAATTCAGATATCAGCAGATACTTTTCAATCTGGTAGGTAATGCTATAAAGTTCACATCAGAAGGAGGTGTTTCAGTGCATAGTTCTGTACAATCGAATGGAACATATTGTACATTATTTTGCAAAATCAAAGATAGTGGTCCGGGGATTGCTGCGGAAGATCTTAATTCCATATTTATTGAATTTGAAAGAATCGAATCTGATATCAAAGCAAACATTCAGGGTACGGGCTTGGGACTGAGCATTGTCAAGGCAATTATCGATGCATGGGATGGCAAAATTGATTTGAAATCCAGTCCCGGAACCGGAACAGAATTCTCATTTCAATTAACCTTTAAACTCAGTGAATGGAATAATACCTCCAAGTCTGAAGTTCCGCATGATTTTATTCTAAATAACTCAAGTCCTGTTATACTGATTATTGATGATGATCCTTTTATTCTTCAACTTTGCACTACTATTCTCCATTCTCATAATATACCGAATGTTGCTACAACAGATCCTTATCATGCCATACAAATTTTGAAAGAAAATCCGCCTTCTGTGGTCTTGATGGACATGAGAATGCCACTTATGAGCGGGCCGGAATTAAGTAAAAAAATGAAAAATATGGGAAATGTACCCATCATTGCTATGACAGCTCAGCGAATTGATAAGGAATCAGGAGAGGAACTTGCATTGCAATTTGATGCAGTTTTATACAAGCCGTTTAAGGAAATCGAATTGATGCAAGCTATCAATCTCTTTCTAAATCCAGATAAAGCGTTTTCCGATTTCGAATATAATCTCAACGGAAGTATGCTCGATGGACTGGAAGAAGAGTTGAAGAATGCATTGATAATGGATTGCATTATTGACAGTTTAAAAGATTTACAGCAGTTAAACAACACTTCTCTGCTTTCAGTGGCTGCAGAAATTATGCATCAATTGGCATCCAGATTAGGGCAAATTGGGTATAGAGAAGTATTCGAGAATCTAAGAAGGTTTGAATACAATTTCCGCATGCAATCAACTTCATCGGAATTCATCCCAAAGGTTGACAAAGTAGAATTGCTAAAATATTGTGAGATCCTTGAAGGAGAATTGGAAAAGAGAATGGAAGAATTGAAAAGTTTGAGTTCGAAAGAATAAAGAACCAGCGGCGCTGGAAATTTACTTATTTCAAACCGTATTTCGACAGTTTATTATAAAGGGTTTTCCGATCAATTCCCAGAACCTGAGCGGCTTTGCTTTTATTAAACCGTACTTTTTGAAGGGTCTGAATAATCATTTGCTTTTCAGAATCATCTCTTTGCTCTGAAAGTAAAACTGGAGTTTCAACCATCATGTAAGTCTTTGCAGCCAATTCAGGTGGAATGCATTCAAGTCCGGCGATTTCGGATTTTGAGAGTAGGACTGCCCGTCTGATTACGTTCTTTAATTCGCGCAGATTTCCGGGCCAATCGTAGTCATAAAAAATGTCTAATACATCCTGATGAAAACCAAGTACCTTTCTTGACAATTCAGCATTGGAAACATTTAAAAAATAAGGGATAAACCATTCCAAATCTTCTCTCCGTTCTCTCAGAGCAGGTACCTGAATACTGAACTCATTCAAACGGTGATAAAGATCTGATCTGAAAAATCCGTTTTGAGCGCGTTCTACTAAATCTTCGTTCGTAGCAGCTAGAATGCGGATATCTGTTTTAATCTTCCGGGTTCCTCCGACGGGATTTATAGTCTTTTCCTGGATAGCCCGTAATAATTTGAGCTGAACCTCATAACTCAGATTGCCAATTTCATCCAGAAAAAGAGTTCCACCATCAGCAATTTCAAAAAAGCCTTTTTGTCTGTGCTTGCTCCGGTAAATGCTCCTTTAATGTGCCCGAATAACTCGCTTGCTGCCAACTCATCTGACTGAGTGCCACAGTCAACAGAGATGAAAGGAGCATTACTCCGGGTGCTTAAATCATGAATACGCCTGGCTATATGCTCTTTACCTGTTCCGCTTTCACCAAGAATGAGTACGTTTAGCGCTGTAGGTGCGACAAGATCTACAAACTCGTATGCCCTTGAAGCAACTTCGCTCGTGCCTTTCACAAAATCCGAACCGGTGATAGTAACTTCTTTGGGTAAAAAATTTGGCAGGCTCAATATTCTTCGAAATGGCCTCTTCAATCACCAGCAGTAATTCTTCGGGGTTGATTGGTTTGGTAATATAATTGAAAGCACCGGAGCGGACAGTCTGAACAGCAGTTCGGATATCCTGGAGGCTTGTCATAAAAATTGCACAGGGAGTTTTTCAAGATTTTCTTTGCTCCAGGTCAGGACATCCATACCTGTGCCATCAGGCAATCTATAATCCAGCAACATGAGGTCATATTTGGAAGCTGAAAGGCTAATTATACTGTCTTTCATTTTGTGACAGACATCCACCTCATAGCCATGTTTACTCAAAAAAACATGTATGATTCTGGAGAAAGTAACATCATCTTCAACTACTAATATCCTGGACATAGGCTTTTTAACAAGAGCTGAAAGATAATAGTTTTATTTGTCAGGCATAAGATACTCTAAATGGTCGAAAAGCAGTAAGTATATAATACATAAGCATAATTATGAAAATGGTAAAAATAAAGAAAGCCGGCCCATGACTTGACATGCGCCGGCTCGAACAAGATGTGAGAAGTATATCTTAAATCGATTACTCGATTACATTTCCGTCTTTATCCAGTTTCAATGTTGTTTCGCGATCATTTGATCTTAGCACTACTTCATAGTGTTCTTTTTGCATATCTTTTTCGCCTGCACCTTTTATGTGATAAGCTTTGGAGATGGACCAATCCTTATATTCATCAGTTTTTAATGTTTTCAGCACAGCTTCAGGTAATTGATCAGCTGTAATTTCTACTCTGTTATCTTGACTTACTGTGGCGACTTTTACAACTGTAGTTTGAGCATTCATGGTTACAGTTGCAAAGGCAAAAAAGGCTAGAAAAAAAATTACTCCGGATTTCATAAGAGATATTGAATGTATGAATGAATGGTTGCACTAATAGATATACGATCAGTATGCCATAATTTAATAAATTGGTAATATATTGATATTGTATCATTTATAAAGATTAATATAATATATTCATCCTGTGACTGTAGATTTTATTCCACACATTGGTGTATGTGGTTCTACATTTTGCCACATATCTGCGAATGCTGTGTTTAATTGAACCTAATAAGATTCTACCATATTGGAAGTGGTTGCTATGCCCGTATCTGATAGCAACTTGGATCAGTTTTAAAACAAATAAGAAGAGGGCAAAAAAAAACGACCTGCAAAAAGATGCAGGCCGATACACAAATATAACTAGTGAATTTATATTAGAAGCCTTTCGGCACGATATTGCCATTCGCATCCAACTTTAAGGTAGTCTTTTGATCTCCTTTATTTACCATAATTTCATAATATTCACTGGTAGCAGTTTTGACACGGTAAGCCTTTTTGAAATTCCAATCTTTATAAGTGTCTGTAGACAATGTTTTTTGAATGGATTGAGGCAGATCTTTTTGAATTACTTCTGATCTTTCGTCATTCTTTTGCATGTCCTTCTTCATTTCAGTTCTTTCTTTTTCCTGGACAGGTTTCGTAGTTTGGGCATTTGCTGAAAAAGAAGCCAAACCTAGAAACAGTATAAAAAACAATACTTTCGAGTTCATAATTATAAATTTTATTAATGATTTAAATGAATACACTTCACTACCTGCGATTGGCATGCCATCGCTAAGCAAATTAATTAATAATTGAATATCTGATAATTATATATATAGTAATATTTGCACTTGAAAATACTTGTAGAAATTGTTATACAATTAGAGACCCCAATTTTCTACATTAAGTGAATTTCGAGCCAGATATTGCCAGGTTTTTTTGCCGGGGTAAAGCAAGAAATTTCATAATTCCACTCCCACCCTAAAACTCACACCACGTGAGGGATGTGAAAAACTAGCTGAGAGTGATTACAAAGTCTGTAAAGAAGCCGCAGGTATGAGCGAATTGCGACAGCCCGACGCCGAATAAAAGGAGGCAGTACGACCGAATAAAAAACTATTTTGATTTTTTTTCTGAAAAGCAAGAAAATAAGTTCTAAAACATTATGTAGATAAAATACTACAGTATATATTTGTTTCTTACATTTCTCATTCAGTTTAAAGTGTCTTAAATACTGCTTCAGAGCCGGGAATGAATGCATGAACGGCTCTTTTTTTTACCCCTTCAACCCATTGTAAACCCTTAAATTTGCGCCCGGAATATTTGAATTTGCTAGACAAAAACTCAACCCTGCTAAAATGTAAATGACAGAGACTTGAGAAACAGCCTTGTTTTTACATTGTAATTTGACTTAACCCGATCAAGTGTGTACAGATCGGGTTTTTTTTGCCCGATCAAACCACTGGTCATGCTCCTTTTTAAAACCTAATTTCGATTATTCTCGTTCTTACTGTTGGTTTAGTACCCACAAATGAAAATTCCACATAAGTAACATCCTTTAATGAAAGAAAATGTAAGTTCTGAAAATACCGAACAAATTGAAGAAGGTAAAAAAACAACTCCTTTCATAGTAAAGTTAATTTTAATAGTTCTGATCATCCTGACAGTGTTGGTTCTGGCTTATTTTCTATACGGGAAAGAAAAGGTAGTCGAGATTTCTTCAGAAAAGCTATCTGAACTGCTAAATATGGATGTCAACTTTGATAGTTATGAGTTTATAAGCGGCAATAATCTGGAAATCAGTGGGATGAGTATTGTTACCCCTTATCCACAGGCTGACTATAAGAAGCATAATAAATACCATACTGACTGGCTCAGTATAAAAATAAGGAAGATAAGACTGGATAATTTTGACTATCAGCGTTTGATAGAGAGTAAGCAATTTTATGCTTCATCAGTCACCATTGATTCAGCAGAGATTGATATCTATAGAGATAAAACATTGCCGGATCCACCTTTCAAACACAAACCGCTGTGGGGTTCTTTATTAGCAAAAATAAGTACGGAACTCAACGTGGATACGCTCTATCTTAAAAATTCAAATGTACGTTACTTCGAGAAATCCGTACATTCTGACAATGCCGGCAGGGTGCACTTTGCAAATACCTTTGCCACCTGCTATGGTATCAGCAATAATGCCAAAAAACTAAAGGATCAACCAATATTAGAAATCGATATGCAAGGCGATGTCATGGGTGTATCGCAGATCATTGCTAAAGCCCTGATAGATTTGAGTAGTAAAAATGATGCATTTACGTTAAGCGCTAAAGCAAATGGTTTTGAAGCTGTTCACATGAACAGGATCTTGTCGGGAGTGCTGCCTGTAACGATTACAGAAGGTCAGGTTAAGGGAATTAAGGTCGAAATGTCAGCTAACGAAAATAACGCTACAGGTACAGTCGAATTAGAATACGAAGGAATGAAATTTGACTTATTTTCCGGTGATGAGCACAGTAAGCTGAAGTCATTTTTTGCCAATGCAGCAGCTAAAGCCATTATACATAAGGAGAATCTGAAAACCAACAAAAATTTTCGCGTCGGGGTAATTAAATTTGATCGCAATAAAGATCGATCTATCTTCAATTATTGGTGGAAAGCAACGCAGACGGGAGTGGTAGATGCCATGATGACGGATGCAGGAAAATTGTTTAAACTGGATGAAAAGGCGAAGCTACAGAAGTGAATCGTTAACAGCCTCGTTAAAGCGGTTAAGCGTTGAATCGGTAACAGCCGCTTCTTCCCCAAAGCTTTGGGAACTGGCTCCTGGCATAGTAACAGCCAAAAAAACATAATCAGAGGGTAGAAACTAACTTAAAGACCTCGCGAAGCACATTACCTTTTCAGGGCTTGTTTCCTGAAAACACAGCACCTTTCAAGGCGCGGCCGCAGACAGACATCACTTTTCAAGCCATAGGCGCAGGAGACATCACTACTGTTCGACAATTCATCTTCTTCCAAACTTCTACTGTCTTCAACTTCTACCCTTCTAAACTACTCTACACCTACCCTCCCCCACTTCTTTTCAATTCCCATTTCCAGGCGCTGAGCATAATATCATCAATACTTTTAGAGGGAAGCCATCCAAGTATTTCCCGTGCTTTTGTATTATCAGCATAGACTGCGACTACATCTCCGGCTCTTCGGGGAGCCATTTCAACGTTTAATGGTTTACCTGTAACCCTCATAAATGCGTCGATACATTCCTTCACCGTTGCTCCTTCTCCTATTCCCAGATTAAAAATGTCACAGGATGGAGCATCTACATTTTTAATTAGTCTTACAAGCGCCAGGGTATGGGCATGAGCTAAATCCATCACATGGATATAATCTCTTATGCAGGTGCCATCCCTGGTAGGATAGTCGGAGCCAAAAACCATCATTTTGTCACGTTTACCTAAGGCAGTTTCGGTGATTACAGGCACGAGATTGCTGGCTTTGTTGATGGGTTGTTCACCTATCACTCCGGAGTCATGAGCACCTGCAGGATTGAAATATCTGAGCAAAATATATTTGGTTTGATTTTCAATAGCAGCTACATCCTGAATTATTCGTTCACCAATCTGCTTGGTGTATGCGTATGGACTTTCTGCATATTTCATTGGTGTTTCTTCCGTTACCGGTAGGGAATCCGGATTCCCATATACTGAACAGGAGGATGAAAAAATAAAATAAGGTATCTTATAATCTTTTACTCCCTGAAGTAGATTAATCAGACTGTTAACATTATTAAGATAATATTTCAATGGCTGTTCTACTGATTCTCCGACACTTTTATGCGCGGCAAAATGGATAATTCCGTCGACCTTACCAACATTTTTAAATAGTAATTTACAGGCCTCCGCATCGCTGGTATCAACTTTGTGATTAACGACAGGAATACCTGTAATGGCTTGCACACCCTGAAGAACTGAATCATCTGAATTGGACAGATCGTCCACAGATATAACATCAAAACCATTTCCGATCAAATCCACCAGCGTGTGGCTGCCAATATACCCACAGCCACCTGTTACTAAAATCCTTTTTGAGCTCATTATTGTTACACTGAATTATTACCTAAAGAAAATCATTTTTCTACATTTACACTATATGAATGCTATTAGTAGTCTGCCATCTCTCGAACATTTATTGAATGAAGTACGAAAAATTGCCAGGATTGCAGGTGATACAGTAATGCATTACTACAATGATATGCCAACTCATCCGGAATTTTTAAAGTTTAAGGAGGACCAAAGTCCGGTTACTGAGGCCGATATGAAAAGTCATGACATCATCATGGAGGAATTACGCCGATTGACACCTGAAATACTAATCATTTCAGAAGAAAGTCAGGAAGTACCTTTTGAAAAACGCTCAGAAGAGAGCACCATGTGGATAGTGGATCCAATAGATGGAACCGGAGAGTTTTTGAAAGGGAATGGAGAATTTGCTATTCATATTGGACTTGCACATTTAGGGAAAGCTATACTGGGTGTCGTGCATATTCCCGTGAGTGGCAAAACATATTTTGCAGCGAGGCATCATGGTGCATTTTGTGATGACAAGGGAAGTATCAAAAAATTGAATGTGAATGAAGTAGACATGACAGCTCCTTTTTTAAAAATCGCACATTCCAGATCCTACATGAATGAGCAGACGATGATATACATTCGTTCCTTTGACAGACCTGAATTATTTCCTGTAGGGAGCTCCTTGAAAGTAATGGGTATTGCGGAAGGCATATATGACTTCTATCCAAAGTTAGGTTCGGGTATGTTGGAATGGGATACTTGTGCACCTCAAATAATATTGGAAGAAGCAGGTGGATCTGTGGTGGACCTGGAAAGAGGGAAACCCCTGGAGTATAATAAAGAAAATCTCCTTCAACCTGATTTCCTTGCCATAGGAAAAATCACAAAATACAGAGACACATGATTTCAACTGTGATCGTAGCGAAGAATGAGGAAAGAAAAATAAGTAGGTGTATCAAAGCTGCACTTCAGGTCAGTTCAGAGGTAATTGTGATCGATACAGGTAGTTCAGATGATACTGCATTGGTTTCAGAAAAATCAGGAGCCATTGTCCACCGGCTGGAATGGAAAGGATATGGAAATACTAAAAATATTGGGATGCAATTTGCGGTGAATGATTGGATATTGTCATTGGATGCGGATGAAGTCCTGGATGCTGATATGATTAAAGCCATAAAATATAAAATTGCCCGCCTTTTTCACAGAGAGATTGGAAGCTGGACAGATAGTCCGGTTCATGAGAGATTAAAGTTTCAGCAAAAAATCACTTATAAATTATTAGATGGCCTTATCTGGCATTTTTCCTATGATTCTCTAGAGAGTTTAAACTCAAAAACATTGCTTTATGCAAAATTGAACGCCGAAAAAAGACGCATACGGGGCAAAAAAGCAAGTTTATATTCCGGAAATATCGAGCCCTGGGTAAAAGCATTTAAAATATTTTTTGTTCTGGGCGGATGGATGGATGGTAAGGCTGGATGGTATCTGGCTAAAAACGGATATTTAAATAAGAAATTGGAGCATGAGTATATGCTGAAGTAGTGTAATAAATTGAAATTCATCTCTAAATATTCATTGTCCATTCGCAGACAATTGGCAAATGATCGCTTAAAGCAAGCCACTGGTCTTTGCCTCCAATTTCAAATGAAGTCAATTTCTCACAAAATTCAGAACTTCCAAAGAAATAGTCAATGTGATATGGTTTCTCAATACTGCGATGGAGAAAAAAGGTAGGTATTATTTCTTTCCCCTGATTTTCCCCGGTAAATAAATGATACAAACTTTTAATATTGATTTCTTCCAGCTCCCTGACTACATCCGAATGATTCCACCATCTCCTGCTTTTGTCCCAAAAGACATTACTGTTAAAATCTCCGGCGATTAATATATTTTCAAATATAGACTTGTGCACCTGCAAATACTTCCAGAACTGACCCATATATGCAAAAGTGGGAGACTTATTTTGATGCGTCCAAACTGCTAACAGGTTAAAAGATTGGTTAATTTTGCAAGGCAAAAAATGCTTAACAGAATGATCCTCATACGTATTGGTCCAGTCTAATATTTCAATAATAATTCCATCCTTTGCAAATATTCCAATCCCTTTATGCTTGGAATCTCCTATCCAGATGTGATTTGTGGCCCACGATATATATTCAGAATCAAGGCAAAATGAAGGATCCTCACACTCCTGAACTATATAAATATCAGCCTCCAATTCTGAAAGAAATCTCCACTTTCTTCTAAATGCTCCATTACAATTCCAGCTAACAATTTTCATGTACATTTATTTATCATAAAAATTGTTACAATAGAATTTCCTCCACTATCGGGAGATCTGCAGCAGCCCAATCTAAAGCCGGCAAGTTTTTTTTCTCCAACCATGCATATTGTTGGTGCTCTTTCAAAACTATTTCTCCTCCAAGTATTTCAGCTATAAATGGAATCAGTTCGATCTGAAAATTTGAATAATCGTGCTTAAAGGATCTCAGCCTTTTAATAATGTCAATCTCAATATTTAATTCCTCTTTAATTTCTCTTCGGATACAACTTATTTCATCTTCACCTTCTTCCAGCTTACCACCGGGAAATTCCCACTTCAGTGGCATTGACATTATAGTACTTCGCTGACAAGCCAGAATTAATCCTTCTTTTTGAATAATTGCACAGGTGACCCGAATCATAATAAATAAAATTGTCCTTAGTAATTTGAATTGATTGCTATATTCTGCAATTACCTTGTTCAATCACTGAGAGACAGGATACATTTTTCCCGAATTGACCAAATCTGCTCGGTATTGTAATGTACGTCAGGATGCTCACATAACCATTTAAAAAGGTATTGCCTGTGATGATCAACCTTATAGTCTGTGATCTGATCAGGACTTATCTCTTGTTCTTCAAGCAGATCGGGTAAAAATTCCAAGGGCTTTTCACTGATTTTTGTAAAGTCCAGCACTGATTCCTGATACTTCAGGTAGCAATGCGCTTCAGGAATATAATCAAGATTAAAATGGGACAGAACTGGCTTAGCAGGTGGCGTATTGGAACCGTTCATCCTGTAGATGCCAATCAGGAGTCTCAGATCAAAAACCTTATTTTCATTCGCCAGCTCTTTTAAAATGGCGTGCTTAGTGCTGCAGGTACCACATTGATCAATGAAAATTGTGGTCAGGTCATATTTATTGGCATTGCGGCCATAAGGTAACTGATGTATGAATTTTGTTGCCAGATTAAAAGATGAGATGCCTTTGGACAAGAAAAGTCCGGAAATAAGACCCAAATTTTTTATTTCAAAATTAAACATCTGCCCAAAGTAAGTAGTGCAAAGTACACAGATTTAAATAATTCAACACCCTTACCATGAATTATTACTAATTTCTTTGAAGAGGAAAAAAGTGCCATCTAATGCTTCTATGGATTCAGAAAAAAAGGAAGTTAATCTACCTACTGTTTTTCAAATATGTCAAAGCAGAATCGGGGTGTTGAAAAAAATATATTTAAAACCTGCAATAAGCATGATTATTAATATATTACACTTGTACAAAGCCAGAGTCGTCAATCATGTTAAGAAAGTTTTTGTTCTTACTACTTGCTTTTGGGGAGTATTGGGGTCTAAACGCTCAGCCTGAAAACGTGACCAAATTAGAAGCTCAGTTGTCCGCTTCTAACAATCCGTCTGATTCCCTCCTACTTCTGGAAGAATTGACAAACATCTACTTATATTCTGACTTAAATCGCGCCGAAAATTACACTGCTCAAGCGCTTAAACTAGCCGGGGAGAGCAGATCAGAGCTGCTAAACGCCACCGCCTTTCTTATTGCCGGAAAGACCTTTGTCCAGATGACAAAACTAGATTCAGCGGACATGTTTCTCAATAGAGCATTGACCGGTTTTGAAAGTTTAAATGAAATAAACAGAGTTGCAGAAGTACTATACTGGAAAGGTTATATCGCTGCAAGTAATCGTGAATTCAGTGTTGCTTCCCGGTATTATTTCAGAGCGATTGAAAATTGGAAATTAAGCGACAAGCAAAAAGAGATTGCAAAAACATACAGCAGCATCTCAGACATGTTTTCCATGCAGGATGATTATGACAAGGCCATTCAATATGCCGGAGAGGCTATCCAAATATTTGAGACCCTGGGCGAAACTTCACTTTTGGCAAATGCACTGGATGACGTGTCTTACAGTTATGTCTTGAGTGAGCAGTATGAAAAAGCCCTTGAATATGCAGACAAAGCATTGGAGATATTTGAAAAAAGCGACGGTGATGAAATCAATATTGCAAGAACTTTGACCTCCCGGGGTAATGCTCTTAAATTTTTGGAAAGATATAAAGAATCTATTGCGGATTATGAACGCAGCATAGAAATTGCAGATCGACTCGGCGTCATTAGAGGGGTTGTAGCGGGTACAGCAAATATCGGCCACATATATCTCATGCAAAATAAATATGAAGAGGCACTACCTTACATATTGAAAGCTATCGAGATGTCAACGAAAGCAGGAGATATCCGGAATCTGGCTGAAAATTATATGCATGCATCAAACATTTACGCAGGTCTGGGCGATTTTGAGAATGCAAATCACTACACATGGCTTTATGCAAAAGATAAGGAGCGTCAACATATGGAGAAGGAAAATCAACTCCAGGAAGGTCTCGCTGACAAGTACGAAGCCGGTCAGCGAGCTGCAACTATCGTCTTGCAAAATCAAAGAATACAGCAACAAGCACTGGTGCAATGGCTTATCATTGGACTTGCAGGTTTGTTGGCCCTAACGCTGATCGCAGGCTGGCGGAATTACCGTATTAAACAAAAAGCTAACAAGCTACTCGTAGAATCCAATCAATTGCTGGATACAAAAAATCGTGAAAACGAATTGCTCCTAAAGGAGATTCACCACCGTGTCAAAAATAATCTTCAAACCATTTCGAGTCTGCTAAGCCTGCAATCAGAAAGCATTCAGGACCAGTCCGCATGGGATGCAGTTCAGGAAAGCAGGAATCGGGTTAATTCTATGGCATTACTCCATCAAAAATTGTATCAGGGAGAAAATTTGGCCGCAATTGAAATGCGTGACTATTTTAAAACAATTGGTAAAACAATAATTGAGAGTTTTGGAGAAAAAGCTGAAAAAGTGTCCTTAAATGTAGAAATGTCAAAGCTTGAATTGGATATCGATACGGCGGTTCCTGTTGGATTAATAACTAATGAGCTGATCACAAATTCATTAAAATATGCATTTACCAATCAAAGCAAAGGTGAAATTTCGATCAAGTTACACACTGACGCGGATGGTATGATTCAACTTGAAATTTCAGACAATGGCGAGTTTATTTTAAATAAAGAGCTCAAAGAGAATGAAGGTGGCTTTGGTACCCTACTAGTTCAATTGCTCACTAAACAGCTGGGTGGACAGCTCGAAAAATCAAATGAAGAGGGAACCTCTATTGTAATTCGATTCCCAAGACAGGAAAAATCGGCGGCATAAAAAATCATGAGTGGTAAAATGAACGGTATAGAAGCCGCCATAATCATTCTGCATGAACACCAAATTCCTGTCATTTTCCTTACTTCAAATTCTGATGATTCTACATTTCATCATGCCCTCTCAGCTAAGCCATATGCTTTCATAGCAAAGCCATTTCAGAAATCGGAACTGGAAAGGACCTTACAGCTTACCCTACTGCGAATTGCTGTGGAAAGTGAAACAAAAAATGAAGAAGAAAGCCCTGATCATCTATCCTGCATGGAAGATCGATTATTTATCCGGCACAGAGGAGAGATGGTGAAGGTCGCATTAAATGATATCCTTTTCCTTGAAGCTGACCGTAATTACTGCACAATTCACACCTCAGAAAGAAAATTCCTGCTTTCTGTTCCGCTTCGAAATATAGAAGCGCAGATTCCTGTCAACCAATTTGTAAGGGTGCACAGATCATTTGTCGTAAACCTTTTCCAGATAGACGCTATAAGTGAAAACCAGGAATATCTGAGCATGGGCACTCATCAAGTGCCAATTAGCCGGCGTATGAAGGATCAGGTAGTAAAGCGGTTAAAAATGATTTGACAACAAGCCAGCTGGAAGCATAATTCTACCGCCCGGCAGATATAGAGCTGCGTTTGGGAAGTGACAAGATAAATAAGTCTAAGCTCAACCTATCTTGCGGCTATATGAAAATCAACAAAAGTTCATTGCCCCGAATCCTGATTTTTGGAGGACAACTGATTATAGCATCAGATATTTATATCCAGCTTTTGAATATGGGATATCCAGTCATCGGAATTCAAAACCATATGGAGGGAGTATTAAAGTGTGTCGAAAAAACAGAACCGGATATCGTAATTGTTGAGCTAAATTATATTGATAAAGAGACCAGTATTACTCATGCCCGGACTCTGATGGAGCGTTACCACATTCCCGTGATTTTGTTAAGTGCTGATATCAGCGAGCTGAGCATTCAACAATTGCTGCGCTTAAATCCCTATGCAATCATCACTATGCCATTTGATCCTGCCAGCCTCAAAAGGGGAATCAAATTGACAGAAGCCCGAATATTATCTGAGGCTGGGTAATTGTTTAGCAAGCAGTTGAAATTTCAATTTACCATTTGTACTGAAAATGATGCCGCCCGGACATTGATAAGGACCATAAAGAAAGTGGTGAAAATCCCGATTGGGAATAATAATAAGTTTGCATTGAAGCAATTGAAAACAAAGGATTTATTAACCACTCTAATTAAATTTAAGTAAATATTTATTAAACATCCTAACAGATGAAAATGGGCAACAATTCACCCAAAGAGACATCCAACTAAAAAGAAGGAACATTATAAACTTATTAGCAAGACTTATGTGCATTGTTATAATGTTAGGTTTTCAAAGCAACCTGGAAGCCCAGCAGTATCCGCAATGGGATAAGAAAAACATTGCACAATTCAAACCGGTCAAGCAGTCCAGTACAGACCATAAATCCGGGGGCGTGGTGGATCCCAAATGGCAATTGGAATAATGCCATGTTTCTCATACTACTTTTGAAAATAATCCCTGGGAAATTGATCTGCTGGGAATATGAATACTGACATAACACTACACAATCGAACAGATTGCTGCACGCATCAGTTGGCCAATCTTACAAAGGTGTCGACAATCCTGGGCAAACGAACCCGGTCAGGGGCAATTCAAAAAATCGCAAGAAAGGTCGATACGTGTACAAATGAACAAGACCGATCAATTGATGCTGGCGAAGTAGTCATTAATGGCGAACTTGGGAACCCATCCCACGACTAAATGATAATATCGCTTTGGGAAAACCAGCCAGACAGAGCAGTACTTTTGAAGGTTATACACCCGCCAATCTGGCTAATGATGGAAATACTGAAGGGAATTTTCATCTGGGTTCCGTATCAAGCACCAATGCTGAACTCTGTGGGAGTGGTCTGGGTGCTATGGTACAATCGGACTGATTGCTGCCAGGATAGATTAAGTGATTTCACTATAAGATACTCTGAGGATCCGATCAATGAAAAAGGTGACGGCTTCGTACTCAAAGAAAGCACACAGCATCCCCGAATCTTTGAAAAATTCAGTCCAACCAACAATAAAGGAAAGGTAAATGCCAGATATATCCCAAATGGCATCTTCACTTGGTTCAGGTCAAGGGCAGCTTGCCAGGGATTGTAACCAAATATCAGGCAGGAATCAAGGAAAATTACTGGACATACACCATGAAGACCAATACAAGTAAATATGATGACTGGGAGACAACAATTACCAATTCGATTGAAAAAAGTGCAGGATATCAGCTGGAAAAAACTCAAAGCAACGAAATTGGTGCAAGCCAATTCTCTACCTGAGGTATTTAGTATTGAACAATCTTTAACTATTGGGGCCAATGTGAATTTTGCATCAGGCCAAACGAATACTTCTAACCAAAACCAGGCTGTAAATTCTTCGATCGAAGATAGAATAAAGATTCCGAATCGTTCTGTTTTATACTTTTTCACAGAATGGGAGGAAGAAAAGGCTAAAACCACAATCGCCTATGATGGAAAAACTGGCCATATACAGCTATTACGGCAATTAAATGGGTAAATACAACAAAAGTAGTTTATGGCATTGATGAAGAAATTGCTCCGGAATTAAAGCAATACAAATCATCACAACCAATCCCGGATTCAATCTATCAAAAAATACTTGCTCATAGTCTGGGCCGAAAGGTGAATCAAGAAAAAATAGCTACTACTAATATTAGCTCAGCTGGTACAACAAGTAATAACTCTGCCTTAGAAAATAATGCTTCCTCAAATTCATCGGGTTCCACCAATGATCCAAATACATCAGGCTCAACATCATCTGAACAAACAACTTCTTCTGGCCCACAAACAAATAACACACAAAGTAGCAATAACACACCCAATCGTGATCAATACTGCAGAATTCAAAATAACTGGTATCAGGACACCTATATCAACAATCAGTCTGGTACGATTGGGATTGGATCTATTCAATCAAACTGGTGGAGTGCACAATGGAAAATTGTTCCCGTTCATAGTGGCTGGGTTCGAATCCAAAACCGCTGGTATCCGGATCAATACTCCACATTCAAATGGATCACTCGAAGTAGGCCCTATCGATAACAATTGGGCAAGCGCTATGTGGAAACTCGAGCCTGCTCAGGAGACTGGTGGGATTCAAAATAGCTGGCAAACGGATAAATACATAAACAATGATGCTGGGAAACTTCAAGCCGGTCCAATCCAGCCAAACTGGGCCAGTGCTTTGTGAGGCTTCAAAGTGAATAAAAAATGAAGCCATTTGATATTCGGAAAAAATAATTAGTCATTCGGAAAGCAAAACAAGCATTTCGGCACTATACAGTCGGCCCATACATTGATTATCAATATTTTGTAAGACTTTATCACAATTTCAATCACCTGTTTAAATTCTAATCATGAAAACTTTAAAGCTTATTATCAATACAATGATCCTGGCTGTTTTTAGCGTCAGTATGCTAAGCGCCCAAGCTACACAAAATGTACTTTTCACCTCTAATGAAATTACGGTCAAACGTGGACATCATGAACAATTTAAAGAAGGTGTGAAAAAATGGAAAGAATGCTATTTGGAAAACAAAGGCGAAGGAAATTGGAATATGTGGCATCGTCTACAAGGCGAAGGCAACGTCTATGTAATGACAGGTTCAAAAGCAAACTGGGCTGAAATGGACAAAGACGATCCGGTGAACAAAGAATGTTATGCAGTTCTGTTAAATTTTATCATGCCACATGTTGAAAAAACTAATTTCAATATTGCCAAGAATATGCCTGAAATCAGCATAACATGGCCAAAAGATGCAAAACATGCATGGGTTACCTACTATAAAGTTAAAAATGGGAATGCTTTCAAAGAGGTAGTTACCGCAGTCATAGGTGCTATGAAAGATAAGGAAGGTACAATGCGCAGTATTTGGAGAGAATTTCAGGGTGGCGGAGCTGATGCTCCTGACTATATGGTTTCAACACCTTACAAAACATTTGCAGAATTAGACGTAACCAGAGACAGACCCCAGAAGATCTATACTGATGCCGTTGGAAGTAAAAAAGCAGAAGAAATGTGGGAAAAATGGTTTGATACAGTTCTGGATTCCTGGTCGTATATTTTCACACTAAACACTGAATTGAGTAATCCGAAGCCTTAAAGAAATATGATCAGTTAACTACATCATTGATTTTTTTTAAGTGAAAAATATTAACCCTGCCACCATATTAATTTGTGGTGGCAGGTAATTAACTTGAGGCTTGATATTCCTCATATCAATTGTATTCTTGGAAAGCAGCATCGGATTTGACGTTACAGGTAATTTTTAAAACTTATTTACCATGAATACTTTATCCCAAAAAACAGAACGACTGCATGCACTAGATTCCCTGAGAGCCATCATGATGATGCTGGGAATTGTATTACATTCAGTATTGACATATATAGGTGGTGAACCCTATGCTGCGTGGAGAATTAGAGACCCCAACAATTTCAATACTGGTCTTGAATGGATATCGTCAATTATACATGTTTTCAGAATGCCCATTTTCATGATAGTCGCAGGGTTCTTCGCTTCGCTTTTGTTTTATGAACGTGGTGCACAATGGATGCTCAAAAACAGAATGAGCAGGATTACATACCCGTTTCTTGTTTTCGTAGTCATCTTATTTGTGCCAGTTGTAGGTGGAATGAACTTCACTGACAATGTGTTTAATTCCAATCCAAATGCCTTGTCAGATGCATTATCACCTTTCAAAACCTGGATTGGGATTATACCGGACAGAACCATGCATTTGTGGTTTCTGTATTATCTCATTATGTTTTCGCTTGCGTCATTTGCATTGGGATTAATATTCAAAAAACTCCCCAAATTATCAGGATTAATTCATAGCAGTTTTCATACCATTTTTAATAATATATTATTGAGACTTGTTGTGTTTACACTGCTTACTGTAGGAATGTTATTATTAATGAACAGAAACTGGGCCGACACTTCAACAAGTCTCGTCCCTGACCTTAATACTTTTTATCTTTTACTTCTTTTTCTACATGTTTGGCTGGGTCTTGTATAAGTCAAAAAGCTTCTTGACAGTTTCAAAAAATTCGATTGGGCCTTCACCATTGCTGGTCTTGTACTCTACACTTTTTATTTCAATTTAGATAGAAGTGAAATGGCCAAGTGGTTAATCATTAGTATAAGATCGCTTTCATGCTGGCTATTCATATTTGGAATTACCGGACTATTTTTGCGATATGCCAGTAATCATTCAGCGCGCATGCGATATGTTTCCGATTCTTCCTACTGGGTATACTTGTTTCACCTGCCATTAACCATAATCATTCCCGGATTGATTGCTGATTGGAATATCCCGGGAGTTCTGAAATTCTTGTTTGTGATGAGTACGACCATCATCATATGCTTTGCAACATATCATTACTTTGTACGATCTACATTTATTGGCAAATTCTTAAATGGCAGATCCTACAGTAAGAAATTAAGCGACATTCAACCGGCGGCTCCAAAAGTGGAGTTGGCACTGGAAAAATAATTACAGCAGAATGGGCAGAATAACCCTATCAAAAACTATAAAAACAAAAGTGTTTATGCACACTAAAGATACCTTAACTGTCCCCATTGGAAATACAGACCGAATCCTGTTTTTGGATATTCTGAGGGGCATCGCCATCTTATTCATTTTTCTGGCCAATATTGCCCACCTCTCAGGAACCACCTTTTATAGCGATGAACTGGCAGCATCATTTGCTACAGCTAAGTTGGATCATGCTTTAGAAGTTTTCTTTTCACCCTGATTGACGGGAAGTTTTATTCCATCTTCAGCATCCTGTTTGGGATTGGCTTTGTAGTGCAGTACAACAATGCGATGAAGGGCAAACGCTCTTTTGTGCCTTTTTTCTCTCGACGGATGCTCGGACTGCTGCTGATCGGTGGCTTTCACCTGATATTTGTATGGCCCGGCGACATTCTCACGCTTTACGCCTTGCTGGGTTTGGTACTCATCCTGTTCCGCAATTTTGACGACAAGAGTCTGCTGCGTTGGGCAGCGGTGCTGTTGTTACTTCCCGTGCTGCATTGGTGCGGAATGTACCTTACAGGTACATTCTACCCTTCCGCCTTGTTTCGCCACATCAGTGAGCACGCCGCCACACTCGGTTTGGTCACCCCAGAATCGATAGGCACCGACAGTCCTAGATTTAGTCCTGCGGCACAAATTGCGGGGACTGATTTTGCTTCGTGGTTTCAAATGCAGGTAAAACTTCCTTTTTTGAGGCTAGGAATGATATTGATGTAAGGTCGCTTCTTTAAAGTACTCGCTCTCTCTTCTGATTGGCATCTGGGCTGGAAGGCAAATTCTGGATAAGAATATTCTTGAAAACAAAAACTTTTTAAAGAAGGTAGCGATCTGGGGTATAGCCATTGGTCTACCCATCAGTGTGCTGCGGGCGGTGGTAGAGTTTGGCGACCATAATGGTGTAATATGGGATTTTCTCTACCACCTGTTCTATGCCTTATCTGTAGTGCCGATGGCATGCGGCTATACGGCAGGCATTGCACTTTTGGTCATAGCCAAACCCCGATTGCTAACTTGGCTGGCCCCTGTTGGACGAACAGCCTTGTCCAATTACCTCTTTCAAACTTTTGTTGCCATCGGCATATTTTATGGCATTGGCTTAGGCTTTACCGGTCGTTTTGGTTTTTCGGTCGTGGTGGTTATAGCCCTGCTCATTTTTGCATGGCAAGTACTCTTCAGCACAGTGTGGTTGCGCAGCTTCCGGTTCGGACCTATAGAGTGGATATGGCGGCAATTGACTTATGGAAAGTGGATCGACATACGCCACAAGCGCAGTAAAGTTATTTCAACATCGAATTTAAAGAAGTAAAGCTATGAAAAGAAAATTGACTGGCTTTCTTCCGAAAAAATCCGACATCCACCTCAATCCCGTTTTGGCAGAAAGCCCTGCATCGCGGTACTTTTCTTTCTCCTTGCTTTATTTCGCACAGGGAGTACCGGAGGGGCTAACTTTCTATGCCATACCGGCTTTTCTCGCTATGAATGATGTTTCTCCTCTTATAATAGGCAGTTACCTCGCTATGATAACTTTGCCATGGAGTCTGAAGCTGATCCTGGCTCCACTCATGGATAGGTATACTATCAAATCCATGGGAAGGAAGCGGCCATGGGTCTTATTCGGTCAAATAGGTTTGGTGATAAGTTTTTTAACGCTAAGTACATTGCAAGACCCTGTGGAAAATATTGGAATATTGATGGCTATGGGATTAATGATTAGCTTTTTCGGATGTTTTCAGGATGTAGCTACGGATGGAATGGCAGTTGATATCATTCCTATCAAGGAGCAGGCAAGGGCCAATGGATTAATGTGGGGGAGCAAGCTTATCGGAATATCCATTTCTCTGGCAGTTGGTACATATATGATTAATCGATTTGGATTTACAGTTGGAGTGCTGGCTCCTGCAGTTTTTACCTCCATACTCATTCTGGTCCCATTGTTTTTTCTGGAAAGACGGGGTGAGCGGCGATTACCCTGGACCCGGGGGCAGGCATCGATTGAATCTTTACAACTCCAACCGGAGAATATGTTCCAAATAATTCGTGACACATATAGTGTAGCATCCCGGAATTCCAGCATTGTCCTAATAGTAGTCATGGCACTTACAGGATTTGTCACTGCGTATGTTGATGCCATTATCCCGATTTTCACCATTCAGGAACTTGGATGGACCAATGCCGAATATTCAAATCTATACTCAAGTGCAAACATGACCGGTGGACTACTCGGCATGCTTGTTGGAGGGGCCCTGGTCGATTTTTTTGGCAAAAAGAAAATGTTTATAATATATGCAACAATTTGGTTGCTGACGCTGAGTGGATTACTGTTCTATCAAGCTGCATGGTTCAGCAGTGCAGTTATTTCCTTCATAGTTTTTGCGGCTGCCTCTTTTTACATTTTTACTACTATTGCGGGCTTCACAGTATGTATGTCACATTGCTGGAAACGTGTGTCAGCAACACAGTTTACATTATATATGACTATATCTAATCTTGGGAGATCGGGAGGCTCTGCTTCAGCCGGATATGCAAAGGAATATCTAAATTGGTATTCCACCTTTTCGATTGTACTTTTTGCTTTAATCCTTGCAATCATACTTATTGGATTGATTCGAATAGCCAGGCAATTAAAAGCTATCGACAGGCTTGAGGAGAATAAATTGGAAAAAGCGAAGCCGTTATTACCAATGTACGACATTTAAAATCGAGATTGTAAACTTTAGCTCAGGGGATTCTCACAATCGAATATGAACAACTTTCACAATCAAGTTTCAACAAAAACACAAGTCCGGGAGAACCAAACAGACTATTCGGAAAGTAATCTATATCGTTCGGAAAAGCAACTCAGATTTATGTTTTGGCTTGAATAATTTTAGGCAATAATTGATGCGCACTCGTCTTTATTTCTCTTCTGGTTTAAATAAGGTTTTTCAAAGCCTTACTTAATTATATGCTCCAAGAATATCTTCTTCTGCTGAAAAATCTGTTTTTATGTTTCAATGTATCCATCATAAAAAAATAATGACCTTTTTTGAAATAAGAACTAATTGGGTCCTGCTTGCTCTGGCCATTAGTACCTTTTCATCTGTTACTATTCATGCACAATCCAGGATTCACGGTAGAATTTTAGAAAATACAGGCGAACCATTAGCCTTTGCCAACGTTCTGCTGCACCATGCGAAAGATAGTAGTTTTGTCAAAGCAGAGATTTCTAATGAAGATGGCACTTTTTCCTTTGATGGTTTAACTCCGGATTCTTATTATTATGAAGTAAGTATGATCGGGTTTACAACAATAAACTCAGGCATTTTAAAGATAGATAAAGACCAGTTCGATTTACCCTTAAATGATATCAAATTGACTACTTCTACTGAGCTGGCGGAAGTAGAAATAGTAGCCGGGAAAGCATTGGTAGAAGTCAAAGCGGATATGCTCGTATTCAATGTGTCAACCAGCCCGAGCGCTTCGGGAGTTAATGGTTTAGAGTTGCTCAAAAGGGCTCCTGGCGTAACAATTGACATGGATGACAACATCCTTCTTCTCGGTAAAGGTGATGTACAAATACATATTAACGGAAGGCCGACTCAACTTCGAGGGAAGGATCTTGCTACGCTATTACAAAATATGAACTCCGACAATATCGAAGCGATAGAGATCATATCCAACCCTTCCTCCAAGTATGATGCCGAGGGCAATGCAGGGATAATCAACCTACGCTTAAAGAAGAACCCTTCAACGGGTTTAAATGGTAATATAATCGCTTCATTCACGCAAGGAAATTTACTTCGATACAATAATGGGGTGACCCTCAATTATGGAGGTGAGCGTATCCGAGCTACACTGGATATCAATCGTTCTGAAGAAAATACACAAGACGATTTTATAGACATAAGAAAACAAAATAATTTTGTGTTGGACCTGAACTCAGACGAAGTTAGACGACGTGCAGGATTCAATATTGGATTGGGTATGGATGCTCAGCTATCATCAAAACATTCATTGGGATTTACCGCACGAGCCATCATCAATCAAAGTGATAATTTATTGAGAAGCACTACTGAAATTAGTACCCCGTATCTACCCAAATAGATAAACTATTAGTTTCATAGACTTTATTGGACGGCTCGTTCAACAACCTGAATTTCAATCTCAATTACCAGTGGCAGATAGACCAAACTTCAATTTTCAGAGCTGATGCCGGATATGGCAATTTTATTTCATTAGGATTTACAGAACAACCCAACACATTATTTGCAGTTGAAAATATGACTGTGTTAAATGTTTCCAACAATGAATTTAATGCAGATTCATACATCGATATGTGGTCGGCAAAAGCTGACTATGAAAAATCATGGGATCGAATCGCACTATCTACTGGTGGAAAAATCACCTATATATCAACAGATAATCAATTCAATTTCTTCAATCTTGGCCCTAGTGGCCCCGAGTTGAATTACAATAAAAGCAATGACTTTTTATATACAGAACAAGTTCTGGCAGGATATGCAATTCTGGACTCTAAACTTAATAGATTCTTTAAATTAAGCACGGGGCTGAGGATAGAACAAACTTCTTCCAGGGGACGACTTATCAGTAGTCAAAACATCGACAACACTGATGTGCCAAGGAATTATACTGATTTCTTCCCTTCCGCCAGTCTATCTTACAATAATAATCGCTCCCATGCCCTAAGCATTAGTATAGGTCGAAGGCTTACCCGACCTAATTACCAAAATCTCAACCCTTTTGAATCTCCCCTAAGTGAGCTTTCTGCATGGAAAGGAAACCCATTTTTGAGACCCAATTATATCATGAACTATCAAATAACCTACTCCTTAAAACAAAAGCTTACCATTACATCTCAGTATAGTGAAACCAAAGATATGTTTGCCACAATATTCGAAATAACAGGTGATAATAGCACCATTCTTATTCCATATAATTTGAACAGGTCAACACGATTAAGTTTTTCTGCAAGCTATCCACTGGAGCTTTTCAAATTCTGGGAGCTCAATACATTCATTGATGCAGGGCGATCCACATACAATGGCAATCTGGAAGGCACAGCAATAGAACTGTCACAAACTACCTGGAATGTAAGGATCCAAAATAACATCAAATTACCCTGGAACATTTTATTGGACCTGAGTTATCAGCGAGGAAGTGACTGGATATGGCGGGGATCCATTCGTGTAAGAGGAAACCAATCCGTCGATATCGGACTTCGAAAAGACTTTTTCCAGAAGAGACTACAAGTGCGTATTACTGGTGCAGATTTATTTCTTACTACTAATCAATATTTCTATAAAGGAAATTATGGAGGACTTGATATAGACGGAGTTAGAATATTTGATTCCCGTCGCTTTGGGGCAGGCGCTACCTGGAAATTTGGGAACCAGAAAGTCAAAGAAACCAAACGATCAAAGGGAGCAATGGAAGAAGAAATGAAACGTCTGAATAGTGTGGATTAAATTACATTTTATTCATTTAACTGCATTATCCTCATTGAGAAAGCCATCAAAATCATTGCTTAAAAAACTGACTATCAATAATTAACTTAAATAGTACTATTATTTTTCTTACATTTATTTTCGGTGTATTACATTTTTAAAATTTAAACAACTTCGACATGAAAACCAACCTACTTTTGAATCTAATCGCAGCTTTTGTAATTACATTTACTGCCTGCCAACCTGCTGCAGAATCAACTACAGAAGCAACAACTACAGAAGAAACAACCACTGATTTATCTCAAATCAAGACTGAAATTCAGGCCCTAGAAAACGCCTGGGCAGATGCTCAGAATGCCCGTAATGTGGATGCACTTCTTGCAATGTACACCGATGATGCTATAAGCATGACTAATGATGGACCTAGTACATCGGGCAAAGATGCCATGAGAAAATCTATTGAAGCAGATTTTGCAACAGCGGACAGTCTGACCACTTCATACGAAACACTGGAAGTTTATGGAGATGAAAACACAGTGACAGAAATAGGCAAAACCACTCACAAAGATGCAGCAGGGAATGTTGTGAGTAGCGGAAAATATATGGCTATCTGGGTAAAACAAGGTGATACTTACTTGTGTTCCCGTGATATCTACAACAGAGATGCGCCGGCTAAGCCCAAAGCGGAATAAAGAATATTTAGAGAGATTGTTTTATAAAAAAAGTGAACAATGGGCATTCCATTGTTCACTTTTCAGTTTGTGACTTGTCTATTCAATCAATCTACAGGACAAATGAAATTCCTGCATTGAATCCTATCCACCCGCTAAGCTTACCACATCTCCATTGGTGATCATAGAGGGAATAAGGAATATCTATTGTGCCATATTGTCCATCAATTATTTCTTTAGTTAAATAAACATTGAAAGTAGGCCCTGCTACGAACGACACATGATTTGAAAGATTTAATCTATAATTTAAATCCATCTTATTTAATAGATTCAAATCTGAGTCCCATTTTCCATCGAAGAGAATAGCGTTAGAAGTCAGATCTGCACTGAATCCATGCCTATCATTCAGCTTGAAAAAAGATCCAAACCCAAATCCATAGGTGAATTGCATTTCATCCCTAAATGGGAATAATCCCACTTTAAAAATATTGTAGAATTTTTCTACTCCAACTTTGTATTGCAGATTTGCGTAAATCAATTCTCCAGTAGTAATCTCAAATGCATGGAAACCGTTTTTGAAGATATTGACCAGTCCTATCGGGATACAATCATCACAAGATCCTCCCAAATTAAGGACTCCAATCTGAACTCCTTTCAGCTGTTTCGCATAATTGATTACGCCTATTTGAGCACCCTGAAGTGAGTCAGTAACTAAATTTATTGTAGCAACCTGCACTCCTTTCGATTTCAGATTGGCAAAGTTTAATACTCCTGCAACCATAGAGCCGGCAAATGATCCCGAATTGATATTTGAGACACCTGCCACAATGGAACCGCTTGAATTGCCCTTGTTAATATTCGCAACTCCTGCTACCTGAACTCCCATCACATTTCCTTTATTGATATTAGCAATAGAGCCAACTTCTGTTCCCTTCACTCCTCCATTTACTCCATAAAATATGTTGAGCGAAAAATGATTTGATTTTTCATAAGACTTGACTCCATTACTACCCACAGGATAAAAAAAGCTTACCTGAGCCAATCCTGTCTTCGGGATGCTGTCATCCTGAGCAAGCAGAGTAAATGAAAGGAATAGAACCAATAAATTTACTATTAGTGCTTTATACATGGCGTTATTATTTTATATTAAATTAAAAATTCAGAGTATAGCTTATTACCGGCAGTAAAGCCAATTGTTTGATTGATTCAATTTTGTTTGTGGTGCTATTGAAGTAATAGTCAATCGTAGCCTGATTATTCAGCATATTTTGGATATCTGCCTTGAACTCATGTGTGACACGACGCTTGTTCAATCTGTAACTGACAGCAAAGTTCAGGACAAATACATCGGTACCTCTGTTTGCGAAAGGGTTCTTTTCATCATACACAGCAAAGCCGCGGGCAATAGATTCCTCCAATTTTATATTCTGTACACGTCTTGCTCCCAGAAGACTTGCTTTTGCATTGAAGGCAAGCACATTATTCTTGTTTCTGCCCATTTTAAATTCTTTTCCTGCGAGCGCATTAAACACATAGTTGCCATTGAATCTGGAATTTCTCCATTTTCCATCAGTGGCTTTTAATTCTGAATTGTAGACAGAGGCAGTCAATAAAAAGTAGTAACCATCTGCAAAGTATCTCTCCAGCGTAAGCTCCATCCCCAGGTTTCTGCCTCTTCCTTCATTCACTAATTTTCTGTCTGTAAAATCAGCTGTTTGATTGATCAAGGAATAACTACTATTGCCCTCCTCAACAGGAATATCATACAAATCCTGATAATAAGCTTCCAGCTTCAGGAAGAGGTTTTTGTTCATTCTATTTTCATATCCAAGCACATAATGTCTTGCTTTTAAGAGTTGCATATTTGCATTAGGCATTTCTGAAATCCCCAAGTCATCAGGAATGATTGCGAAATAATTACTCAGCGAACTCATGCTGCTGTGAATTCCTGTTCCCGCTGTAAGTGTTTGCCTGCTATCCAATGCCATTCTTAGAGAGTTCTGGGTTCGATAGTGATCTCAGCATTTTGGCTGGTTTTCTGGCTATGAATTCCATTTACCAGAGATAGGTTTTCAGTGATTCTCCATTTCCAACTTACAAACATTTGGCCCAACCAGGCTTGACCTGCTTGTTTTTGATTATCAATCATTCTATCCTGAAGTGGATCAAAGTATCTGTTATTGAAATCAAAATTGTAATGGGACAGTATCAGGCCGCCCTGAAGCAGATGTTGGGCATTCAATTTATAGTTCAGAGTGGAATTGAATCTCCAGACATTGTTATTAAGATTTGAATTCAAGGCCTCTTGTAGCTCCTCTCCTGAATATAATCTGCTACCTGTCTGCTTACTTCGGTTGTTGGCAAAAGAAAGACCGGAATGGAGATATGCGTCCTCATTAATATTGATGCTATGTTTAAGCCCAAGGACTCCTACTCTACTCTCCTGGCCGTATGATTCAAGGATTTTGTCAGGAAATTCCTCTTCTGCGAAATCGGTATTAATGTTGCTATTGCCTCCCAATCCAAACAGTGAAATAGTGCCAAACTGTCTGGTAGGAATCACAACCTTAAAAGATACATCCTGATATTTGGGAACACCACCGAAGTCAACCAGATTAAGCTCGTCAAGCAATGCGAGTGTTGAATATCTGTAATTGAATAAGTAACTGGCCCGACTATTCTCAGACAAAGGTCCTTCAGTGCTCAACTCCAGTCCCAGAGCTCCAACAGAAATGCTGTGCTCACGTTTTTCACTGTTTCCTGTCCTCAGGCGCATATCAAAAATACCCGCCAGAGCATTACCATATTGCGGGGCAAAAGCTCCTGTATAAAACTCTGAATTTGCAAGCATTTTACTGTTCAATGCGCTGATAGGACCGCCGGTCATACCTTCCTGAGCAAAATGATTAGGGTTGGGTATCTCTGTTCCTTCCAGACGCCACTGGATAAAGCGGGAGTTATTGCCCCGAACAATGATATCATTATTCCCATCAGCAGCAGAACTCACACCGGCAAAGGAAGAAACCAGTCTGGCAGGATCGCCAAAACTGCCGGCATAACGGTTCGATTCTTCTACCAGGACTGACTTTGCAGAAATCTGAGCCATCTCATTCGAAATCTCTGATTTATGTTGCCTGGAGGAAATCACTATTTCATTTAGTGCAGTTATTGATTCGCTCATTTCTATTTCCAGCTCAGTTTCTTTTCCGGAAATCAAGACCAGATTCGATACTGTTTTTTCTTCATAACCCAAAAAACTGAGCTGAATGCTAACTCTGCCAAGAGGCACATTTTCAAGTTTGAAATATCCCTGATCATCTGACATTGTACCTATGATAGGATCAGAATTCAGAACGTAAACATTGACAAAAAATAGAGGGACTCTGGTATCTGCATCAAGAATTCTTCCTTTTACAGTCTGGGTTCTATTTTGCGCGGTGACAGTACCGGACAGCAGCAGGAAGAGAAATATTACCAAATAATTTTTTCGCAGTTTCATAAGATTTTTGTTTTTGATTTATGGTCTTATGACAACTGAAATTTTATTTACCCCTACTGGCTTACTAATATTTTTGAAATTTTTTTGAAATGAGATTTTATCAAGCAATAATTGTACTGCTAATCTAATAAGGATCAGATATTTAATAGAGCGCTTCCAGCATTATCTGTGTTCTTATTCGTATCTTTTAGTGTAATTCGCAGATTGCTTATCTTTATCCACGGGGATAATTACTCCATTCAAATCTGATTCCCAAACTTCCGCCTATCCAGCCCTCAAACGGTAAATCCGGTTTGTCTTTAAATAAATTGTAAGGAGCAATCAGATGCGAAGCAGGATCTGAGTTCACTTCATCATTATTAAAAAGAAAATTAAAGGACGGACCTCCAAATAAATGCCAATTGGGGAAAATCTCTCTGCTCCAGTTAAAAGATGCGCTGAGCAAACTACTTCTAACTATTTCAGTGTTTGATTTTTGAAAAATTGATTCAAAACATACTTCAAAATGCATGAAATTGTTTTGATTGATTGTGCGTCGGCTTCCTAATCCTATTCCCGCACTCAGGAATCCGGGGCCATAATATCCACCCATCCCAATTGTAAAAATGTTATAAAAACGAGTCGTCCCAAAATGAATATTCGTTTTAGCAAAATGTAGCTCAGAACTACTGAGTGAACCTGATTGATAACCATTCTTTCTTACAACATTCAATAAACCCAAAGACAAACCTTCACTTGAATCAATCATATTTATCAAGCCAAGTTGAAAACCCTTCTGTGTTCCACTCAAATTGAGGAGACCGATTTGCACCCCGTTCAGCGTGTCTGTCAAATTTAGCCCCGCCGAAAGTTGAAGTCCATAAACGCTTTTACATTGATTATATCCGGCAGCTAACTGAATTCCCTTTAATTTTTTCTGGATAATGTTAGCTCCTGCTGCAATCTGCCATCCAAAGTTGTCAGCCCCCGTGTAATTCAAACCTGAGGCAATCTGGATTCCATATACATCGCCACGACTTAGATTTGCAGCTCCGGCGATCTGAACACCCTTTTGGTGAAATTCCACCATATTGGCAGCACCAGCAATTTGTAGCCCGATTTGGTTCCCCCCGGTGTGATTATAAACTCCTGCGACCTGCGTGCCCTTTACATTTCCTCCCACCAGATTAGATACTCCGGCAATCTGAACCCAGGATACGTCTCTCCTGGTCATATTTAACAAACCACCGATCTCTAAAAACTCAACCCCATAACTATAACCTCCTAAAACATTTAGTGAGAATTTATTTTTAACTGCTCCGGCAATTTTAAGATTACTGCTCAACCCCGGTGTCATTGAAGCCTGGAATCCTCTGAGTGTATACCCCTGTATATTCTCTGAATTACTAACTAATAATTCAGGGAGAATTAGCTTACTAATAGAGCTATTGTCAATTTCAGGGCTTATGTTATTTATTTTTTCCAGCTCCGGTTCCAAAATTCTTTCTCTTATCAGATCTAATGGGATACTGATATTATGATCAGCGGGATTTAATAAAATAACTGTGTCCCGAAATCCTGCCTTACTGATTGAAATGCTTAATTCCTTGGTGTTTGATGGAAACAAGAGCGTGAATGCTCCATCCATATTTGTATTGACTGAGCGCGAATTAGATAGATTGAGTACTGTGGCAGACTCCAGAGGGAAAGCTGCTTTCGAATCAATTACTCTCCCACTGACAGCATACAGTTTTTCCTTTTCCTTCTTAGTTCCGGGCGGAATTGGCTTATAAAGGAGCACCACATTATTTCCTGAATATTTAACTGTTACATGATCAGGCAAGATTGAGCGCAGTAGTCTGATTGGATTCGTATTCCGGGATTTAACGCTGATCAGACTATCACCTTTAATAAGATTGGCGTTATAGGATAAATTGAAGTCACATATCTTAGAAACCAGTAATAATGCATCATTCAGTTTAATAGATTCAGAATTCAAGGTCAACTTTCTCTCAATTAGAGGCAAATGTGATTGTGCCTGCGTAGCATTAATCAAGATCAAAACAAGACCCAAAACCAAAAAAAATATGCTCTTTATTGAGTGCATTTGCTGCTTACAATTGTGATTTTTTCATCCTTTCTAATTTCCAGATTCAAACTCAATGCCAGCTGATCCAATATGTCATCCAATGTTGCATCTTTGAATCTTCCGGAAAATGGACAGGGTGCATCTTCAGAAGCAATATATTCTATTTCTGTTCCAAATGAATCTTCTAATGTTAAAATTACCTCCCTCAATGGAGTTGATGTAAATTCCAATGCGCCACTTCTCCAATACAATTGATTCGGATTTAAATTTTCAAGTGGTCCAAATTTCTTCCCTATGGCATCATATGCAATCATCTGATCTTTTTTCAATTCAAACTTTTGTTTTCCTATTCTATCTTTTACGCTTACGATTCCTGAGCTTACCCCCACCCCATAATCATCCTGATTGGTATTAATATAAAATTCTGTTCCGACTACCTCGACCTCCAGATCCGAAGTGTGGATAATAAACGGAGAGTCCTTTGAAGGAACCACAACAAAATAACCCAATCCACTAAATTCCAGCGTTCTGTATTCTGCAAAATCTTCGAAATATTTGACACTTGCTCCCACTTGCAATGACAGGATTGATCCATCAGGAAGTGTAAGCTCTTTATTATCTTCCGTTGCGACAAATTCCTGAGGCAATGGATTTTCCTGAAAGTATAGATAAGCCACAAATCCTAACAATAAAATTATAAGAGTAGCTGCAATCCGGGGCATCCAATTGCTCCAGAGCGATCTTTGTGATTGTAAATTTGCAGATGGTCGTATTTTATTCCAGGCAGCAGCTTTGTCAAATTTCACTGTTTCATTGAACTGAACATTCCGGCTCTTCAACCACAGCGTTTTTATTTCTTCAAAAGTCTGTTTATTATCCTCACTCTCTTCAATCCACAACTCCAGATCATTATTCTCCTGAACAGAAGTGGAACCATCCAAATATTTGGCTATCAAATTTTCGTCTATATGATCCATAATGCTTCTTTTCAGTTTTGTAATGACAATTCAGTTTGATTTTACCCTTATCGGGATTGAAAAATTATTTCACGGGTAAAAAAATATTCCCGGAATAAAAATCAAAAAGTCCTTCAACATACTCCTCATAAATTGTAAAGCCCTGCCCATTTGTGCTTCTACTGTTTTGACTGAAATGGCTTGCATCTCTGCAATCTCAGTATATTTCATTCCATCTTCCCTGCTCATTCTGAATATTTTCTGCCGCTCTTTTGGCATGGAATAAATGGCTGTTTCTATGAGTATACTTAAATCTGATGCGTCAATCTCATTTGGGATAAAAGTGTCAGTTTCTGATGTCATAATTTGTTTTGAGGCATATTCTGATCTGATTTTTTGTGATTTTAAATAATTCAAAGATGCATTTTTAACAGCTCCATAAAGGTAAGCACCCAAACTTTGCTCAATTTGCAAGGTCTTCCTGTTTGCCCAAATTTTCACAAATAATTCCTGCACAATATCCTCTGCAGCCTGAGCATTTCCAACATATTTCAAAGCAAAGTATGCCAGACTCTCATAATAATCATTAAAACAGCTTCAAATGCTGATTCATTTCCATCCTTAATTTGATTCAAAAAATCCTTTGTCATGATAGTAACATTTGTCCTTGAAGATTTCAATGTGACTTTACAAAGCTAAGCGGAATTCTATTTTGAATTTAAAGTTTGAGGAAATTACCGGATAATTAATCCTTGCAGAATGCAATTTTACCCAAAAAAGAAAAGGCTCTCATTATTCAAGCCAAGGCATTTCAGATATTGTAATGATATTTTTTAATGGTGTATTTTGCATTTATTATAACAGCGATCTTTTTTTTACTCAAGACTTAAAAAATTAATTGTCCTGGCTATCAATTGATCCTGGATTCGCAAGGTATCCATTTGGTGCTCAGCGCTTTGAGAGTTTGGCTGAATAGTAGCAATCATCAAATAATTACAGCCCTGACAAAGCCGGTAGACCTTCTGAAGTGTATCCCAATTATTTGTAATTCCTGAATCAAAGGACAGATTATCATAATACGCATCCTCCCCTATTCTCCTGATTTGTAAACGAAAAGAATCAGTCTGCGTCGAATCAATTTCAATAGAAAGGTCTAAAGCCGGAAACATAGTTTTTTGCCTGAGCGTAACACTGGTTTTATGACCATACAGTGGACTTGCTGAGGCCGCACTGCAGTCAAAATCTCCCGGAAGTGCATAAACTATAGTGTTGCGGGATGTGAATTGATGCATAAAATATCCATTGTTATCCGGGTAAATAGTATCTGCAAGGAAGGATTCAAAGTTGGAATGTGTGAATATCAAAATCGGATCCGGATTTGCCTCACCAGAACAATCGAACACCTGGCCTTCAACTATGCTCAGCACATCTTCTTCGATATCAGGGCAGGAGAAGCCCATTAACACGAATAAAAATAGCAGTCTAAAGAATATTTTTTTCATAATGTGTATCTGGCCATTAATAATAGTTTCACAGAAAACCAGGCTCTTTCCTGATTTGAAATACTCCGTGTTTTATGAAACATAGGAATATTATTTAACCATACCCTGTCTGAAAATTTATGAAATTCGGGTTTGGTTTCATTAAAACCTGTAAGCAAACCATTCTCCTCCATTTCATTTATTATACCTGAATGCTCAGTAAAAATTGCATCCAATTGAGCAGTAAGCCCAAAAAACACAGATAATTTAGACTCTTGGTAGAGTTTAATCCTGTGTTCTATACCGGCTCCATACACCCGGGCTCTTTCTTTAAAGTTATTTATTCCCCAGGATTCACATTTAAAGTAACCCGTGTGATCACCTTCTTCTGTCAGTATTTCCTGTCCGCCTATACATATGTTCCTTGAATTATTGTAATTATATTCTCCAAAATGAATAAAATATCCGATACTGTAAATACTAAGAACATGCCTTACTCCTGCGGTATAATCCAAACCCCGGGAAAAGCGTTGCCTGTAAAACAATAGATTATCTTCAGGCTTTCCAGTCATAGGATATGTATGATAAAAGGAATATTTAGCAGCAATATATCCTTCCAGTTTTCCTTTCGTAATTACCAATCTTAGGTCGGGCCCTCCATGACCTGATAGCCAGCTTAGAGTGTTGGTTTCTAAGGCAAAACTTAATTTTTTCGGGGGAGATTGTCCCGGAATTTGAGATGTAAAAAGACAAAACGAGAAACTGAGAAGTACAAGTAAAGGAGTCTTCATGCCGAAAAGTGATTATGTACAGCTATTACGAAAGATATAAGTCTGAAGTTTGTCCCGGAAAAAAAATAATGAGGAATAATTGAATTTATTTTTCATAAAAATGAATAAGATGCATTTTGTAGATATACATACAAAGGAAACAAACAATTTATTACTTCGCAAGCTCCTTCCACTGCTTACCATCCTGATAGATAAAAACTGCTCCGGGAGGAATATTCTTCATCATCAGCTTATACCCTTTGCCCTCTGTTTTAAATTCATAGAACTCATTCGAATGATCCCCAAGTCCCTGCCCATTCATCCACCACCAGCTTCCCCATTCATGCATTTCAACAAAGATGGTTTGTTCGTCGATCCATGAAGCTGTGACTCCATTAGATTCATTTATCATATTGTACATAGCTACTTCTACTAATTTACCTCTGAATGGTTCATTTCTCGTATGTAGCAATGCTTGCTTAAGACCAGAATCAGAATTCAAGACTCTAAACATAGGGGTACCCTCAAAATTGTCAGGAATATTCAATACAAAGACAAAATCTTCATCATACCATCGGAAGTCCTGTACCAAAGCCTGATAGACTTCTCCATTTTGCTTCCAGACAGATCTGATTTTCAAAAGATAAAATCCGTTGAAAAATAAAATAACAGCGAATAATCCATAACTGAATTGCTTATTCAGCCTTGAAATTAAAAGGACTAGAGCACTCATCAAAAGCGCAGCCGGCAAAAATCCATATCTGTCATTTTCATTCAACTGCAGATACATAAAATATAGGTTTCCTACCGGCAGAAGAAATACGAGAAAGCCCCAAATCCCAATCCATTCCGGGGCAAATTGTCTCTTAATTGCTGAGCGAAGCATCAATAATGAAACTCCGAATACTACAAATAAAATGATAGTATATAAATATCCGGCACTGAATATTTCAAAGATTGTCGTTTTAATGTGATGCGGAAGAAATCGGACTAGTGCAATATGCTTGATAAAATATTGATAATAATGAATCGCAAATTCATTGACGTTTAAACCCGCATGTGTTTCAGCTCCATAATGGCCAATCCAGGTTCCCAATGCCCATTTTGAAGCGAGAAAAAAGCTGCAGACCAAAAAGAAGCTCATGGCGATCAAAGAATACATCCTGCTTTTAAAGCCTGTCAGAGTTGTGTGATGACATCTATAGATATACCAGGCAATCGGCAAAATAAAAACTGGATACACAAGACTTAATTCCAGGGTACCAAGTGAAATTGCAAATAATAGGCTGCCTGCCCAAAATCGTTTTTTTGCCCGGAAGACAAATATTTCAGCCACTGCGTAGCTGATGAGAGCAAGAATATACCGGCTAATATGTAGTGTAAGCACACTCGCCACACCAAAACCTCAGCATTATAGGGCGAAATAGCTACCAATAGAATGGAGGCCCAAATGACAAATTGTTGAGGTTTCTTTTCTGTGAATTCAAAAACCTTCCTCCAAAACTTGAGCAAAGACCACAGAAAAAGTAGAAAAAGTGATACAGATGCAATCGTCCAGGCCCAGCCCGAAATCCCAAATACTTTATAAAATGCTGCAATCAAAAAATGTTGAAAATGTTGCAATGATTTTATGTCGGCACATTGCCACAATTCCCACAATCCACAGGCTCCATATTCTTTTTGCCAGCCCCAAAAATCAGTAACGAAACCCCCATGCCGTGTTGGGCCATAAATTATAAGCAAAAGTATAGCCAGGCCTGCAAAAAAAATGAAATCAGCTTTACGACTATACAGCTCAGATTTATGATCAGGGTTTAGTGCCATTTTCCCGGATATTTGGATGAACTATGTTTTCAATTCGGACCTCTCCGGTTTTTTGAATGTTGGGGACACTCTTACCGAGCGTTTCTATTTGGATACCATTCCAGGTTCCACCGCAACTATTATGAAGCCAGGCGTTATCCAGAAATAAAGTACCTCCTTTTTTTACAATAATAGAGGCACCTTCAGCCAGAGATACCCTACATTTGATAGTGAGATGACCACCTTCAGCTATGATGATGTCACCTGCGAGATCTTTTGACCCTCCCCAAACTATAGTATCTGTAATAATGATAGTGGCACTTGTATCATACACACACCAATCAGGTTTCACAATTTTTCTGACATTGGTATTATAATTGGACATTGTGATGTGCATCTTGGCAATCTGACAAGGTGTAAGTGCTTCCTGCCATGTATTGTAGTCCATCATATTATTTGATACTTCTTTGTCACAAGGCGGCGTATCAGTGTGATTATAACAATTGGAATGTTTGGGAGTATCATCACACCCGTCATACCCACTCCAGGAATGTGCAAGACCCAACACATGTGCAAACTCATGCGCAAAAGTTCCTTTTAAATACCAGGTGCTTAGACCATTCTCGAATAGTCCACATAATTTGACAGCTGTTCCCAATGCTATGCCGGACCCATATGGCTTATAAGTTTCTGAGGCTACAGAGTCCGGATGATGAGGCATGATAAATACATTCAACACCGAATCTCTTATTTTATATTTATCTATGCCTCTTCGGTCTGTCAGATTGCGATCCTTACCTCTGGTAACCATAAAAAATAATTCATCGTCATAATGAAAGTAAATACCATCATCTCCCTCCACTCCGGGTTGAGGGGATAATTCATATTGGATCATGGCAGGGAGCACAGGCGTTTCATTGCCGAGTGGGAGATGCATTTTCTTATTGTGCTTCATCATTTCATTCACATGGTATATCATATCCCGTGCCTCCTTCCGCCCGGCTTCACCATCATAATTGTGCGCTTTGCTTGTGCTATTCATGAAGTGAACATTCACCAGAACCGTGCGCATTGGCAGGTGATTCATATATGCAGGATCAGGTACATAATCTTCCCAATCCAGGCATGATTGATACAACCCCGTCGCACGAGTTATTTTTGCAAGACTATCTGCCGGTAATGCCAGAATAGTACCCGGATCCAGCCAAGCTTGCTTGAGTACGGGTGAACATGCTGACAATAAAAGACAGAAAAATAGAAAAGCAAAATATTTAAACTGGTGCATAAACTTTGAGTTTAAGTATTCAATCCACCACAAACACTGAGGACCTGGCCTGTGATATACTTCGATAGGTCTGAAGCAAGAAACAAGGCAGCATTAGCAACCTCCTCGCCTGTTCCAAGACGTTTCATGGGAATATTGGTTAAAAACATTTCCTTCGTTTTTTCATCCAACACATGCGTCATATCTGTTTCAATAAAACCGGGAGCTATGGCATTGCATCTGATTTGTCGGGATCCGACCTCCTTGGCAATGGATTTTGTAAATCCGATGATACCGGCTTTAGAAGCTGCATAATTCGCTTGCCCTGCATTTCCAAATACACCCACAACGGAGGACATATTGATGATCGAACCTGATTGGGCTTTCAGCATCGGGCGCATTGCATGTTTTGTAAGATTGAAAACAGACTTAAGATTGACATTGATAACATCGTCCCACTGTTGTTCTGTCATTCTGAGCATCAGTGTATCTTTAGTAATACCTGCATTATTAATCAAGACATCCATTTTGCCAAAGTCAGCCATTACAGATTGAACAAGTTGCTCTGCCTCCTGGAATGAAGCAGCATCAGATTTGTAAGCTTTTATCTGCGTTCCTGTTGCACTCAATTCCTCAACCAGTGCCTGAGAAGCAGCTTCAGATCCTTCTGATACATATGTGAATGCAATAGTAGCTCCTTCTGAGGCAAGCCTTCTTACAATCGATGCTCCAATTCCTCTTGAGCCACCGGTAATCAACACCGTTTTATTTTCTAATAAAGCCATAATTTTTATTTAATTGATTATCTGTATTTTATATAATTAAAATTATTTTAATGCATAAAATTGAAAGTTTGGCATCATATTTGGATATACTTTAATATGAATTATTGACGACTTTAGACGAAGAACGGAACTTACCAATTCCCATGAGCAAAACCAACCTGAACGAGTCCCGGCTGAACCCCGGGACTTTTTTATGCTCACAGATGAGATAATTCTTCCTTCAAATAATCAATCACTTTTATTTCGTCCGGATCAACATTTCTAAATATTGATAAGTGCATGGATATCCAATCTCCCAGGTGAACGAGATACATTGATTTTTCTATCAGATTATTACCCTTTGAATAGACTTCAATCCAGGTATTGGTATATTCCGTGATGATAGTTTTATTGATATCAATTCTCGCTGCATTTCTAGGTACATCATCCCTGTTTCTGAACACAATTACCCCCATTTGCTGATAAGGATTTCTCCATCCTACCAATTCATTATGATTCATTTCAGGAATCACATGATGCCAGCAGAGCATTTTTGCATTTTCATTTACCTGCTGTCTGAATCTGATTGCGACAGCTTCCATCCTATCCGTTGTATAAATTACAGGGATTTTATCCTGCAGAATCTGAGCAATATGCCTTGCCTTTTCCTGGATATTTTCTGAGTCTGCTTCCAGTAATTGATTACCTGAGCGAATCTGTTGAATCAGTTCATTTGGTATGATACCCAGCTTTTCAAGTATACACATTTGTTGTGTGAAAGAAAATCCCAGACAAGCACGCGGAGAAGGCCATCCACCCGGGAGAATGATATGATCAAGTTTATGTTGCTTTGCCAATTCAATTATTTTTCCTCCGGAAGAAACCGCCACTATTTTGGCTCCGGTGCTCAATAATTGCTCAAAACAAGCCAGAGTTTCTTCTGTATTCCCTGAATAACTGGATACAATTGCAAGCGTATTTTTATTTATCCAGGATGGAATGGAGTAACCTTTTCCGACGAGTAACGGAACCGATGCTACCTCTTTGACAAAGTCCTGAACAAAATTAGCTCCGATTCCTGAGCCACCCATTCCACTGATAAATACATTTTGTATCTCTGAGCTGTGCGGATGGATCACTGCCTTATGTCCTATTTCAAGTGCTTCATAAACTTGCGGAATAAAGCGCTCAATTAATTCTTGCATCATATATGTGGTATATTTATATATTTACTTTTTGATCGGCTAAAGATATTAAAAATAACATGCCTCATAAGCATCAATTAGGAAAGGATGGTGAATCCCTGGCAATGAAATACTTGCAATCACAAGGCTATTCCATTTTGAATATCAATTGGAGATTTAAGCGGGCGGAGATTGATATTATTGCAGAGCAGGATGGAATCTTGATTTTCATAGAAGTAAAAACAAGATCTTCCACAAAATATGGAACTCCTGATGCATTTGTTTCAATTCAAAAAGAAGCATTAATGCTGGATGCAGCTGGCTCATATATGTCTGAAAAAGAGTACGATGGAGAAATTAGATTCGATGTTATTTCAGTTGTAATATTGCCGGGAAAAGGTCCTGAAATACATCATATCAAAGATGCTTTCTTCCCATTTGAATAATATTTCCGATAAATACATTGTTTCTTGGGGAACCATGCTCATATCCCTACTTTTACCTCAATTTAAAACCAACATATGTCACAGTCCATTTTGGAAAAATATGCAGAGCTGCTATGCAACTATTGCGTAGAACTAAAGGAAGGAGACAAGGTATATATCCAATCCTCGACACTTGGAGAGCCCTTGGTCCGGGAAGTTTACCGAAAGGCCCTTCAACTCGGAGCCATCCCTGAATTTAATCTCAGTATAAGAGAGCAAGAAAGAATATTCAGCATAGAGGCTAAAACAGAAGCTCAACTTCAACATCTTCCAACTTTGCAAAAGACTGCCATGGCAGAATTTGACGCATACATATTGATCAAAGCGCCATTCAATCTCAGGGAACAGACTTACATGACTCCTGAAAGATCAGCTATCAGACAGAAAGCTACTGCTCCGATGCAAAAAAATTATTTTGACAGAGCCGGTGACAGATCATTGAAACGTACATTTTGCATGTACCCTACCCTCGGTCAGGCTCAGGAAGCTGGTATGAGTTTGGAAGAATATGAGCATTTTGTATTTAATGCCTGTTGCTTATTTGATCCCGATCCTACGGGTTCATGGCTGCAATTAAAAGCAGATCAGCAGCATATTGTGGATTTACTTAACAGTAAAACTGAGATTCAATATCAATCTCCAATGATGGACATCAAGTTCAATACTCAAGGTCGTACCTGGATCAATTCACATGGTACAACCAATATGCCTTCAGGAGAAGTCTATACTTCTCCTGTTGAAGAATCTGCAGAAGGCTTTGTACATTTCAATTATCCGCTTTTATTTGAAGGACATGAGATGGAAGGAATCACGCTTTGGGTTGAAAAAGGTGAAATTGTAAAATGGGATGCCCAACGCGGGAAAGAAGTGTTGGATAAAATATTCACCATTGAAGGGAGCAGAAGATTTGGTGAAGCAGCCGTCGGAACAAACACCAGAATCAACAGATTCACGAAGAATATACTATTTGACGAAAAAATCGGAGGTAGCATTCATATGGCCATCGGACAATCCTATCCGCAGGCAGGAGGCAAAAACACATCGGCCATTCACCTGGATATGATCTCAGATATGACACAGGGTGGAGTGATCAGAGCGGACGGAACTGTAATCTATGAGAATGGGAGATTTACTTTTTGAGGATATTATGCTGGTGAATCGTGAATAGTGAATAGTGAATGGTGAATCGTGAACAGTCAATAATCAATAAGAAATCGAATGTCAAAATAGGTTGATTTGACTAAAACTGAAATGTCTTTATCAACTCATTCTGCATCACAGTGACTTTGATGGGAAAGGAAATGGCTGGAGTTGAGGTAGGATACCAGGGTCTTTGATGCGATACAATTATAAACAAACCATCGTTGTTCCCAAGCACTACAAACTCTTCAGCCGCTTTACTTTTTACAAAGTAATTCAGATTTTGATTCACAACAAGATCATTGGCAAAGCTCAGCGGATCCTTTACCACAATTCCGATTTCACTGATTGAAAGGATTGATTGATCATCAAATGGTTTATTTTCTTTTAATGCAATATCATACCTTGCTATGAATTCGAGAATGTTGCCATTGTTGTCTTTGAAATAAAAGGCATTCGCGTTCCAACTGCTAAAATCTGCAACATGACCTCCTTCGGGTAAGAATAAAGGATCTACCTTTTGTGAAATCCATTCCAGTGACTCATAGAGCTTGTCATGCGGAATATTGAATGCAAAATGATAAACAGGATGTTGATTTTCTGATTTTCGGAATGTCAGAATCGAATCACCTATAGAAAATACCCGTGTTTGAGGTGTAGAACCCAGAAAGGGAAAACCTAAGGTTCCATTATAAAAGCGGGCAGTAGCTTCCAGATCATCCGTCAATATTTCCAGTTCAATGATTTTCATATTTTTAAGTACGTGTCATTAAGATTGAAAGATTGATGGGATTGGGGTATTGGGTTTGAGTTTTTTGAAGAGTGTGTGAGAAGATTGAAAGGATTGAAGTTTTGGGTGTGAGTAATTTGCAGCGGGTGTGGGAAGATTGATGGGATTGATAAAAATTGTAAGGATTGTCGGATGAGTCATATGAATTATAATCCTTACAATCAATGACTTACGCTTTCTGACTGATTACTTAACACTTATCTATAAACGGCTGTTGTTTAATAACGAGGGCAGATATTTATTTACCACTACATTGCAACCATGATCGGAATGGATATTAGGCTTTCATCTTATATTTCATCTCTCATAACTTATATCTAACCGGCTGTTAACTTATCACCTACGCCTTATGCCTTAATTACGCTTCCTGTTGATAAAATATCTTGTAAAATTTCCTCCCCTGCTCATCAACTCCTTTTTCAATCATCTCCCTGTTGCCATGAATATAGATGTGAAAATTTTTATCCAGTTTAAGAATGCTCTTGAAAAACTTTGCCTGCTTTTTGAAAGCCTGATCTGAAATTTCAAAATGATCTTCGAGATCTATATTGCTGTTTGAGTTGAAGTTGTTACCAAAATTTTGAAAAGAGTCAATGACATCATCCTCCTGAAAAACTTGTTTTGCGAAGTCATTTCTGACAAATGTGTCTTCTCCCTTAAAGTAGTCTGCTGTTCGCTGCATATAAGATATCTCGTCAGCTTTATTCAATCCCCTTTCCTCAGGAAGATGTTGCTGAATAAATTGTTTGGCTAGCTCGAGGTAAGTTCTGGTCTGATGAAAATTGTCATTACAAGGTGCAACTCTCAAAAATCCATGTTTCCAGTAGCTTCCTGCGACCCCTGCTGCGGTTTTTCAGTGACACAGACTGTATAACCTTCATCCGCCAGAGTATTGAAGATCATGCAACCTTTGTCTATTTTGTCTAAAGCAATGCCCTCTCCTATTTCCATGCTTACCATTCCTGGAAAGCTTTAATCGAACCATATGCATGCTTTTTCTCCCACTTATATAGTCCGATGGCATCCAGCATTTCATCATCGAGCTGCACATCCTGAAAATAAACCACTAAGAAGTCTCCGGATGGAATAGCCGGATCGTCAGAAAGCTTGTAGAGATATTCAGCAATTTCTGAAGAAGATGGAACCAAAGCCTGGACATCCTTGAAAATTCTGCTGATGTCATTGTATACTTTATTTTCTTCCAGTTCAGTAAAAGCCTGTCTATCGATGACATTAAAGGGCTTAAATAATTTAGCAAGATGAGCCTCCAATCCTGCAATCGCAGAATTATCCAATAGTTGTTCAGACAACATCAATGCGGCATCTCCTCCGGGGTGAGGAATACGATGTAAGCAAGCAGTTAATACGCGGGCAGCAGAAAAATCTAACATAACAATATCAATATTCCAGGCATGAATAAAGGCCCAAAGATAGATAGTGCAAATTTAGAATCAAGAAGTAAATTTGAAAATATAATGTCTAACAAATAAGGAACTAATCAATCCTCCAACTTTGGTTTGACGATTGTGAATACTCTGGATACATTGAATCCAAATCTGATGCCTCCTTTCAGCCAGTCACCGGTGGTTTCAGCAATAAAACCTTTCTCATTCATAGCAGTTGAATTAGTAAAATGCAACTGAAAAACGTGGCCTCCGGTTTCGATATCACAACCTATAGACAATGAATGCTTCAGCCCCGGAGCAATTTGATCAGGTAAGACAT
Organism: Saprospiraceae bacterium; assembly: GCA_016706365.1. Lineage (GTDB taxonomy): Bacteria > Bacteroidota > Bacteroidia > Chitinophagales > Saprospiraceae > SLDF01. The sequence goes on along the minus strand of JADJJU010000003.1, from coordinate 83,010 downwards.
ATATGTACTCAACATTCAGTGCAAGCCTTCTGGTAATCCTTTGTCTCATGGCAATCCCCAATGCGAACACATCATTCATTTCAGTGCGGGTAAGTACAAGATTTCTGTGTACCACGGTAGGGCTGAGTTGCAGAGAAAAATTGTCGCTAAATTTCCTGCCCAGTATTAGTTGATATGTGTAATTGAATCTGGCAAAAAACGGATATTCAACCTCATCCCTTGTCCATTTTTGACCCCTGATTGCACTAGCAGCCAAAATAGAAAGCGTTATGGGCATTCTTCTTTTACCTGTGCTCTGTCGTAAAAGTCGGTACTTCATATAACCATCAAAAGTTTTCTCAAAACCACTCCTGCCAATTCCTATTTGAAAATTATTTGTTATACCATAATCCAATCCCAGTCTAATGGTAGCATTATCCAGGCCAAAAAACTCATAAGCTCCTCCATTTATAAATCCGAATCTGTGAGAGATCTTAAAATCAAGAACACCTCTCGCTGTATTTTCAAGTGAGTGTAGATTGATAACTCTGTTGGTTTTGAATGCGGCACTTGTATAATCAATAGTCTCTTCCTCTCCGAGCATAGAAAGCAAATCAGTATCGTCCTGTGCATTTACTTGAAATAAACAGGTACAGCCAAGGAAAATTAAGTAGAGTATCTTTTTCATTTTTCAGTAGTTGAATAACCAAAGACACCCATCATCTGAAATTGTATCAAATGATGGGTGTAAGAACATGGAATAATTTATTTTACAAGTGGGGCATAGTCTGCCTTTATGTCAATTTTTACTGTCTTTGCGATATTATCTTTCACAACAGCTGGTATTTTAATTTCATAATCTGAAACCGCAATTGTCAAATCAGATTGCGCTGAAATTGAACCACCTTTTATAGTAATTTTTCCATCAGCAACCACATCTTTGGTGACACCATGAATCTCCAATGTACCTTTAACTTTGACATTGTGAGCACCATCCTTTGTCCAGTCAATTTTGTCATGTTGTTGAACAACACCTTTGAAAACTGCTTTTGGAAACTTGTCAGATTCCATGTAGTTTTCATTGAAGTGCTCCTGCATCAATGCTTTATCAAATTGAAAAGCTTTTACAAGTACTGACCATTCCATTTTACCGCTGGCAGGATCCAATACACTATTTGCTTTTCTGTTATGTGCTTCAATTTTTTCCATTGGAGCATCTGAAGAGAAAGAAATTTTTCCTTCTTTAGTAAAATACTTGCTTTGCGCACTCAATGTCGGTGCAATAAAAGCTATCAATAAAACAACAATTAAATTTTTCATATCTATTTTTTTTAATATTAATCAATAATTACACAGCGACTTATGATTACGTCGCCCATACTTCCGGAGCACCAGCCCCTCACCTTGACAGAATCCCCTTCTTTAAGTTCAGGAACTTCCTTTTTATAAATCTCATCCAATTCACAAATCACATTGTCCATTTCAGAATCAGCTGATAAAAACAAAGAAGTAACTCCGGCTTCATCAGTTGACATCTTTTCCAGTGTGCCACTTATTTCAATCATCTTGCCCAGATATAATGCATCTGCATCAGCCTCATTGGAGGAATATTGGGCATACAATTCAGTGGCTTCAATTACATGTTCAGGTTTTAGATCTGCTGCATCTTTATGAGGTTTATTATAAACAAGAAAATAAATTGCAACGGCGGCAGCCAATGCTAATAGGAATGCACTTAAAAGAATGGTTCTCTTCGACATAAATGTTTAGTTATTTGGTGATCCTGCTGTAATCCAGGAAGCAATTCTATCAATGTCACATGATCTGAGTGGTGCAGCATTCTGCGGCATTGGAGAAAATCCCGGTTCTCTCCTGATAGCTCCTAATAGTTTCCCATTATTCACGTAAACTTTCACATTATCATATGAGCTTAGATTTACGTTCCCAAGATTGGCACCTGCACTGTGGCAGACAATACAGTTCGTGTCGATAATTTTCTTGACTACAGTATCAAAAGAAACATTTTCGGTCACACATCCGGAGTCCGGAAAAAGGTCTTCTTCATTGCCATAATAGCAACCAGAAATAATTATCAAACAAGCAGAAACAAAAACAGCTTTCAATCGAATCATTATAATTGTATTTAAAATTCAGTCAGTTAAGTTACGTATTTAATACGCGGATATTTTGTTTCTGATGTAAAGATGCCTGCAAAAACATATATCCACCAAATCGTATCGGATGAATCCGTAATCTAATACGATGAAACCAGATTTGCGGTAAAAATTGGCATCAAGATCTTTCTCAAAGCCTTATCTTGCGGCAAATTAAGATCAAATTTATATAAAAGAAAAATATATATATGAATAAGTTGGAGAATTATATCGGGGGTAAATGGATACAGGGTGATGGTGAGGGAGAGACTTTATTTCATGCCATCACAGGTGATCCAATTGTTGCAGCTACTACAAAAGGATTAGATTTTGAAAACATGCTTGACTATGCCAGGAAAGTCGGAAATCCAGCTTTGAGAAAGATGACTTTTCAGGAACGAGGTAGAATGATCAAGGCACTCGCTCTTCATTTACTTGAAAAAAAGGAGAAGTATTATACTGTCAGTTATCAGACAGGAGCAACAAGGGCAGATAGCTGGATAGACATTGAAGGAGGAATTGGCAATCTCTTTGCGAATGCAAGTCTTAGACGAAAATTTCCGGACAAGCCATTTTATGTAGATGGCGATGCTGTGTCTTTGAGCAAGGATGGTAATTTCATTGGCCATCATATAATGGTTCCAAAGGAAGGCGTAGCTGTTCATATAAATGCATTTAACTTTCCGATTTGGGGAATGCTGGAGAAAATTGCAGTCAATTTAATGGCAGGGATGCCTGCTGTTGTGAAACCTGCAACCATCACATCCTACCTTACTGAATCCATGGTAAAGGATATAATTGCCTCCGGAATATTGCCGGAAGGTGCCTTGCAATTGATATGCGGTTCAGCAAGAAATTTGTTGGACTATGTGTCAGATCAGGATGTGGTGACTTTTACAGGATCCGCGGAGACCGGGAGAATGTTAAAATCCAGCAAGCAAATCATCAATGAATCTGTGCCTTTCAATATGGAAGCTGATTCGCTTAATTGCATTGTATTAGGTATGGATGCTGCTCCGGGGACTGAGGAATTTGATATTTTCATCAAAGAAGTCAGAAAAGAAATGACTGTCAAATCCGGTCAAAAATGTACTGCTGTCAGGAGGATTTTTGTACCTGAAAAATATTTGGAAGATGCTCAAATTGCAATTTCAAAAGCATTATCACAAACAACAATGGGAGACCCCAGGGTTGAAGGAGTAAGAATGGGTGCGCTTGCCGGAAAAAAACAGGTAGAAGAAGTTCAGGATAGAATTGCCGCATTATTGCGGAATAGTTCCATGGTCTTTGGTGATTTAGATGCCTTCGAAGTAATAGGAGCCGATAAATCAAAGGGCTCATTTTTACCACCAATATTACTCCTCCAGACAAAGCCTTTACAACACAAGGAAGTTCACGAAATTGAAGCCTTTGGCCCCGTCAGTACATTGATGCCATATAAAACAACAGAGGAAGCCATTATTTTGGCAAAAATGGGAAAAGGATCTCTTTGTACATCCATAGTGACAGGAGATGATAAAATTGCAACGGAATATGTATTGGGAACAGCTACACATCATGGTCGCATACTTGTACTCAACCGACATAATGCAAAAGTCAGTACCGGACATGGCTCACCGCTGCCTATGCTGGTACATGGAGGACCCGGCAGAGCAGGAGGAGGAGAAGAAATGGGTGGAATGCGCGGTGTAATCCATTATATGCAACGATGTGCAATTCAGGGAACACCAACTTCCATTACAGAAATTACGGGTGTATTCCAGGTAGGTGCTAAATTCAAAGATCCCGGCGTGCATCCGTTCAGGAAGCATTTTGAAGAATTAAATGTTGGCGAGACTGTTATCACACATAAGCATACAGTTACAGAGGCTGATATAGTCAATTTTGCAAATGTCAGTGGAGACAACTTCTATGCACATATGGATGCGACAAGTCTGGAAGGCACCATCTTTGAACAACGGGTTGCACATGGATATTTTATTCTGTCAAAAGCGGCAGGATTATTTGTAGATCCTGCTAAAGGTCCGGTTTTGCTCAATTATGGTCTGGAAGAATGCAGATTTACTAAGCCTGTCTACCCGGGAATGACCATTGGTGTAAAATTCACCGTGAAGGAGAAGGTAGATCAGGAGAAGAAAGATGCAGATGATATTGGAAAGGGAATAGTGAAATTTCTGGTGGATGTATATGATGAAACGGGAGAAACTGTGGCGATCGCTACTATATTGACCATGGTAAGGAAGTTGGATCAAGGGGGCGCCCGGACCCCCCCGGCAGAAGAGAAGAGGGCCCAAAAGGGGGGGGGGGGACCGGGAAAAAGCCGAAAAAAAAACAAAAACCGAAAGAGGGGGCGCCCCCGAAGGAAACGGCAGGCCGCGGGGCAAAAGGAAACCCCCGGGGCCCGAGCCCCCGGGGGCCCGCGGGGGCCCAGAAAGGCAAAACCGCGGCCCCCCCCGCCAGGAAGCCCCAAAAAAAACCACCCCCCCCCGGCGGGCGGCCCCGCCCCGCCCCGCCCCCCCAGCGAAGCAGCCCAAAGGGCTTCGCAAGAACATCCTGATTCCCGGTAGTCTTGCAAAAATAATGTAAGATCCAATCACATCTCACCGCACTAAAAAGAGAACGGGCTTCCATTTTCAGGAAGCCCGCGGCTTAAGATCTACAAACTACTGCTCAGCTTATTGAGCTTTCTCCTTATTGGGACTACCTGTGAAAATGAATTCATTCAGCACTATCTCAGTAATGAAGCATTTCTTTCCTGTTTTATCTTCGTAATTTCTGTGAACCAATTTGCCTTCGATAGCAATCTCTCTTCCTTTCTCCACAAACTTCTCTATTGTAGCTGCCTGAGCACCCCATGCAACCAGGTTGTGCCATTGTGTTTCTCTGACTTTTTCTCCTTGTTGGTTTTTGTAAGTTTCTGTTGTTGCAAGCGATAACTTGGCTTTTTTCTTGCCGTTTTCGAATGTGACTACTTCCGGGTCCATACCTACTTTCCCAAATAATCTGACAGAATTTCTCAAATTGTTCATAACGCATAAAATTTTAAAAATGAAATAAAGAATAAATAGTAAAAATGAAATGTTTGATTGTCGTTGTTGACGATGCAAAGATGTAGGAGTCGATTTCCGGGATTCGGTTAATAAGTGTTTATGTCTCGTTTATAGTCGTTTGTTGTCGTTTGCAAATGGTTAATAGATTTTATTCATCTGAATTTCAATACTTTACAATACCAACAATCAAGTCATTTTACTTATTTTTTTTTCTTTGATTTCTATGAGTAATTCAATTTTCCAATATTTCATGCATTCGTTCATCATTAAATGAATGATTAAATCCTTTAGATTAGTCCCTAATGTGAGCGCCAAAAAGGGGACATTCTCTATCTTGCATCATTAAATAGATGTTATCTAATTCGGGGACATTTAAACCTGATTAATCTGAATCCATTTAAACTGCTCATTAATTTGCCATGCCTAAGTATTTACCTTTCCTATTTCTGATATTAGCCCTCTCTACGAATGCTCAAAAGCAGGTGTATATTCCACAGGAGTGGCAGCAAGGAAGTCTTGATTATTCATTTGATCGCTCAATGGAATCGGAAAACTTTATCATGTTTTGGGGCCCGCTTGCAGGTGAAGATCCCAGCCAGGCTCCTTCTGATATTGCATTTGATCCTGACTTTATTTTGGAGACAGCAGAGGACTTGTTCAGATTTTATATTGACAGTCTGAAATTCGTGCCGGGAGATGGCCCTCTTATTTCAGAATACAAAATGATTATTGTATTGCTGCATACTTGGGATGGCCTGGAAGGATGGGCATTTGGAGGCAATTATGATGGCACTACAGGAGCAATGTGGATGCATCCGCATGCCGCATCTAATGGACCGACACTGGCCCATGAATTTACACATGCTTTGCAGAATTATGCGTGGATGATGTATCCCGGGCATGGCTTCATTAATCATTCGTATGTGGGCTCATTTTGGGAATCTCATGCAGAGTTCATGGCACTTCAAAAAATATCCGGAAGTTGCCCGTCAATTTGACATTTCACGATGGATGAATACTGCACAGTTTCATTGGAGCTCTACCAGACATCATTATCAGGCATTTGTTTTCCTGCAATACATTAAAGAACTTGAAGGACTCGAACTTATAAACCGCATGTGGCGTGAATCCAACATTGGAGAACATCCCTTGAGACTTTGAAGAGGCTTACATCCAGAAATCAGGAAGAACTAAATGATTTATTTGCCGATTATGCCAGAAAAAATGTTGTCTGGGATTATGAAATTGGGTACACACTCAGAGAAGCAGAAGCTGCTTTACCCGAAATTTTCAAATTGAATCCTACGCTCATACCTGATCTAGTGGATCCAGTCGCAGGGCATTACAGAATTCAGGATCACAGAGCTCCTCAGGATTATGGGTATAATATCATCAGATTGCATCCGGCCATTCCTGATTCTTGTGAAAACAAAAACATTTATCTCAAATTCAAAGGCCAGCTTGACGTAAATCAAGATGCCGGATGGCGCTATAGTCTTGTCGCATTAGATGAAAATAAAACACCCAGATACGGCGAGGTTTACAAAGAAGATGCTGAAATAGAATTTGAATGGACTGAAGAAGATAAAGAACTTTATCTGGTGGTCAGTGGAGCTCCTGTTGCTCATCACAACTACGATTGGGAAATTGGATTCCCTAAAATTTACAGATATCCATATGAATTCTCTCTTATACATGCATTTGCAGATGGTCATCAGCCGGGATACAAAACAGTAAAAGATGAGGTACCAGGCTCAGCTCATTCCAACGGAGGAGGCTTTGTTGCCAATACTGCTTTTGCTTCAGCTGAGGCTTATATTGGTCCGAATGCAAGAGTGTTGGATTTTGCAAGAATTGAAGGGAATGCAAGACTAGAAGATTATGGTGTCATCCGTCATAATGCGATCATAAGAGATAGTGCTATCGTTTCAGATTATGTATTAGCCGGAGAAAATGCTGTTATCGCTGGTAATGCAAAAGTGAGCGGTTTTGCAAGAATTTGGGGCGGAAATGAAGTCAGTGGTAATGCTGAGATCCGCGACCACGTTTGCATTTTTGGTACAAAAGTCTATGAAAATGCAGTTTTGGAACACAATACTTTTGCTGGGGAGCGACCTTGCATGGATCAGTAAAACTTGGAGGAGATGCTGAGTATTTCAGACAATGTGATGCCGGCACTTATCTGCAGGTGCAAGGTGCATGGGGCAGAGATTGCGATGGACTGGATGAACACCAGGCGAATGTGGAGGTAAATTCTCCTTATCAACATTTCGATTCTGATGACATGGTTTTTGAAATAATCATTGATTGTAGTCCTGCGGTATCAGTTAATGATTTTTCTGAGAATGAATTTAAGGTTGAAATTTACCCCAACCCTGCATCAACTGAGATTTATCTTCAATTCCCGGCAGCTCATGAGGGCAAATCAATTCAATGGTCCATCAAATCGATGAATGGATATACATATTCTTTAGGGGAATTTATAAGTGGGGGAATCACAAAGGTTCCTGTTGATAATTTACCTGCAGGAATTTATGTGCTTGGAATTGAGGGTCCTGTAAACAAGCAATTTATCAAAATCATGAAACAGAATTAATGCCTTTCTCAAAAAAATGAGTTTCTTCCAAAAGCTTTTTGATCAGCCTTTAATGAAAAGCACAGGTCTTTTCGGATCCACAATATTTGAAAGAAAACAATTCTTTCCGGTCTGGAATCCTGTTATCGTGGAGGGAGAATATCTGGTTTTTATTGAGTATCCATTTGAGCCATCTTTAGCTTTTCAGGATAAGTTTGTTTCTATATCTTCCATTCAAAACATTGATTTGAATCATGGCCCTCCTACCCTACTGGTCAATAATGAGTTAATAGGATTTCCTGTATCCCAAAAAGAAGAACTTATACAGATATCTTTCGAATACAATATCCCGGTCAACAGCCGGCCATACATATGGAATTCCATTTTAGAGCCATTTCTTGATCAGGAATTTAGTGAGGAAGAAAATCATAGAACTTATCAATTTTTGTCGAATTACGGATTGTCCCGGGAAGAGGTGGATGCATGGCGACATCTGGTTGGTACTCAGATGATGAAATACAATTTTGATACAATGCTCTGGGATTGGACAGATTTAAACATCTTCGACATGCTGGCAGCCATGCGGCCTAAGTATAATCAAACTCAATTCAAAATGCTGTATGAAATTGCCATGGAAATAGCCTTACTTTCTCCCATCGAACCAGAATAAAAAAAACATTTATGGAATCAAACGACCTGCATACCCTTTATCAAAAGGCCATTCTTTTTGCTGCGAAAAAGCATCATGCTGCAGGGCAAACACTTCCCGGAACAGAGCTGCCTTACCTCGTGCATTTAAGCAATGTTGCTATGGAGATTTTGATAGCAGGCAGCAATACACTTGATTTTGATACAAATTTTGCAATACAGGTAGCGTTGCTGCACGACACTTTGGAAGATACCCCAACAACTTCAGCAGAATTGGAACAGACTTTCGGAAATAAAGTGGCCATAGCAGTTAATGCACTCACGAAAAATGGCAATTTGCCTAAGAATGAAAAAATGTCGGATAGCCTTACCCGGATAAGAACCCAACCCAAAGAAGTTTGGGCAGTAAAACTAGCCGACAGAATCACGAATCTTCAGAAACCACCGGCTCACTGGGATTCTGTAAAAAGACTGAAATATAAATTTGAAGCCCAAATTATCCTGACAGCTCTTAAGGGAGCAAACGCGTATCTGGAATCCAGATTAGCTGCCAAAATCATCGAATACGAACAGTATATCTGATCGAAATTAATTCAGTTCATAACTAACACTGATCTCTGTATTCAATAGTTTCGATATCGGGCAATTTTCCTCAGCATCTTTAACAAGTTCTGCAAATTTTTCTTCAGATATACCTTCAACTTCAGCTTTCAATGTAAGGTGAGACTTTGTTACTGCACCATTTTCAAATGTTACTTCACATGTTGTTTCCATTGCACCCGGCACAAAACCTGCTTCTGTTATATTGAAACTCAACTTCATGGTGAAACAGCCTGAATGAGCTGCAGCAATCAATTCTTCTGGATTAGTTCCAATACCGTCTTCAAATCTGGTCTTGTAAGAATATTGTGTTTTATCTAGCACCAAACTTTGGGTAGTAAGATGTCCTTTACCTTCTTTGCCTGTTCCATGCCAGTGGGCCGTTGCTTTCCTTTTCATTTTTTGATAAGTTTTGAATGGGTATAAAGGAATATTAACTTAAATATGTCTCACTTGTTTTCAAGATCAGGAATTAAAATGCTTTTCACCAAACAGTCCTTGCTGTAATCCCTGGTAATCAAGCCTATTACACAAACAGAGTTAGAAAATTATTTACCTGGCATAATTTGGCCAGGATTTATAGTCCCGGATTACTGCAATTTGCAAATGAATCATGTACTTTTGTGCCACTAAAAAAATAGCTTATGTTTTCAATCAATATATATCTAAGATTTGCGCTCATGGCTGCCACACTGGGGCTGGGTTTATGGCTTCATCTGGCATTTGGATTTTGGTACGGCTTTGTGTTTTATCTGGCTTTCCTGTTTTTCGCGGTAGGATATTTCTTGCTGGGAACCGTGCAATCAGCAGCGATGATGCTTCAGACCGGTCAGTTTGCAGAGGCAGACCAAAGATTGTCAATGACCTATTTCCCTAAATTCTTGTATTCAGCCAATAAGGCATACTTCTATATGCTGAAAGGTACTATTGCCCTGAATGATAAAAGAAATGATGAGGCAGAGATGTGGTTGGAGAAGGCTCAAACTGTGGGCCTCAACACAGATAATGAAAAAGCTATGGTCTTGCTTCAGCTTTGCAATCTCAACGCTACCCGCAATAAATGGCAGCAAGCAGCCATCCAAATGAAACAGTTAAAAGAACTGAAAGTAACAGAATCGGCCATCAGAGATCAAATCAAGCAACTGGATAAGGCAATGGCCAACAGATCATTGATAAAACCGGGAAACAGAGGCATGATTCAGCAGGGAGGAAAGAGAAGAAGACCGCCGGCGAGGTAGGAAGAAGGGTAGATTTTAGAATTTAGAAATTAGAATTAGCAGCTATCAACTTCGATGATCGAAGTCTTCGACTTCGATCCCATACATTTTGAATTTGCAATTCAACCACTCCAATTTTCCATTAATTCACAAAATGACTTTGCAGTAAGAGATTACCTAAGCACACTCTATCCTCACACTTTGCAATAACGCTTAACTGATTAACCAAACAAACGTTGTTCAAATGGCTGTTTCAGGCTGTTAAACCAACAACTAGCATCCAGCAACCAGCAACAAAATGCCTGTTCATTCGGCTATAAATGGCTGTTTCACTTCTGACTTCTGACTTCTAATTTCTAATTTCTGCCCTACTTGTCTTTCTTCGTCTTAAACTTGCCTTCCTGCCAGGCTTTAAAGAAGTCTCTCCATGCCAGTGGATTAAGAATATTCATTGGCCTTAATTGCCCCTGATGATAATATTCTCTGGCTTGTTGTCTGAGGTAAAGGCTGCCCGTCTCTCCTCCATCTGCCTTCAAATTTTGCCTCAATTCTTCCATTCTATCTTCGTTGATATTCGCCAGAGCGCGATCATACATCGCATTTTTGATGTCCATTGCCAGGAATTCTATTTTGAAATGTTCTTTGCTTGGCCATGGATAAATCATGGTAACAGGAAGATTGATGGTATCCTCCACCATCAACTGATAAATGGAATAGCGATTATCCTTCAGATTCATAGGAATCTTGTATATCACAGTCTTAAATCCCACTGAAGTAAACTCAATCACATCACCCTTTCTGGCTACAATGGAGAAAAAACCATCCAAATTTGTATAGGTACCACGGTTAGAACCCTGGATGAATACATTTGTAAATGGCAGCGGAATTAAAGTTTTGTTTTCCTCTACAACCACAACTCCTGAAAATTGCACCAGGGCAGCAGTATCTTTTTCAGTTTGGGCAAAAATGCCGGATTGAAAATGTAATATGAAAAGAACAATAGCAGTATAGTTGAGAAGTTTTTTCACAGAAGAACTATTAGTTAGATATAATCAATAACGACAAGATTCGCTAAATTACTATTTAGTTACAGATTCCTAACGAATTTTATTGCCGCAGTGTTTAAAAATCCCACAAGCCTATGGCATGCTGAAGCACTTCTTCCATCCTGTCCACATATACAAAGTTCAATCCATCCAGGTAGTTAGGCTCGATTTCCTGAATATGTTTTCTATTTTCTGTGGAAAGAATAATCTCTTTGATACCCGCTCTTTTAGCTGCAAGAATTTTCTCCTTGATACCTCCGACTGGTAAAACTTTGCCCCTTAATGTAATTTCTCCTGTCATTGCAATAAACTGTTTGACAGGTCTTTTTGTATAAGCAGATGCAAGGGAAGTAAGCATTGTGACACCAGCGGAAGGTCCATCCTTGGGAATTGCTCCTTCAGGAACGTGGATATGTATATCTGTTTCGTCAAATATTTCAGGCTTCAGTAATAGATTGGATGCATGCGCTTTAATAAAACTCAAAGCTGTAGAAGCAGATTCTTTCATGACATCTCCCAGATTTCCTGTTAGGGTCATCTTACCTTTACCTTTACTCAGACTGGCTTCCACGAATAAAATGTCCCCACCCACCGAAGTCCAGGCAAGTCCTACAGTCACACCGGGTACTGGCTTCTCTTCGTACAGATCATTTTGATATCTTTCAGGTCCCAGGATCTGACGAACTTCATCTATGGTATAATGTACATTATACTTTTCTTTCATAGCAACCTTGCGTGCTGCATTCCTCATTACTGCCGCTAATCTTCGATCTAGTGAACGCACTCCGGATTCCCTGGTGTAGGATTGAATGATAAATTCCAATACTTTCTTTTCCAGTTTTGCATGCTTAGGCTGCAAGCCGTGTTCTTTCAACTGATCCGGTAACAAATGTTTTTTTGCGATTTCAATTTTTTCCTCAACAGAATAACCGCTCAGGTCGATGATTTCCATTCTGTCCAGTAGGGCTGGTTGGATTGTAGTCAATGAATTTGCTGTGGCAATGAAAAGCACTTTGGAAAGATCATATTCCATTTCCAGATAATTATCATGGAATGTGCTGTTTTGCTCTGGGTCCAGGACCTCCAACAAGGCAGATGAGGGATCTCCTCTGAAGTCTTTTCCGATTTTATCAATCTCATCCAGGATAAAAACAGGGTTGGATGTAGCAGCTTTCTTTACAGAAGTAATGATTCTGCCGGGCATTGCGCCGATATATGTCTTTCTGTGACCTCTGATTTCTGACTCGTCATACAGTCCACCCAATGAAATCCGAATGTATTTACGCTTTAATGCTCTTGCTATTGATTTACCCAAAGAGGTTTTACCTACACCAGGAGGACCAACCAGACACAGAATAGGCGCTTTCATATTGTCCTTCAACTTCAGAACTGCCAAATGCTCCAGGATTCTATCCTTCACTTTCTCTAAACCAAAATGATCAGCATCCAAAATTTTCTTTGCTCTCGCAAGGTCAAAATTGTCGGTTGAATATTCATTCCATGGAAGATCCAGTAGCAGATTCAGATAGTTTAACTGAACAGAATACTCTGCAAATTGAGGATTAATCCTTCGAATTTTATTAAATTCCTTTTCGAAAGTTTCGGCAACATCTTTGTTCCATTTTTTGGTCAAAGCCTTAGCTGCAAGATTTTTAAGCTCTTCTTCTCCGGGAACTTGCCCAAGTTCTTCCTGTATAGTTTTCAACTGCTGGTTCAGGAAATAATCTCTTTGTTGCTTTTCAATATCCTGGCGAACCTTTCCTTCTATTTTGCCTTTAATCTCTAATAACTGCAGTTCTCCATGCAGCAATTCAAGTATCTGTCTTGCCTTATTCAGGAGATTGTTGTTCTCCAAAATGCTTTGCTTTACAGCAATATCCACATTCAGATTGGAGGCAATAAAATTCATCAGAAAAATATTGTTGTCAATATTTTTTAGAATCACGATGGCTTCAGACGGGATATTGGGAGATAATTCTATGATTTGTTTCGCCATATCCTTTAGTGAGGAAACCATGGCTTCAAATTCCAGTTTGTCCTCTATTTCTTCATAAATCAAAGGCGTCATTTTACCTTTGATATAAGGCTCCTCCGATTCTACAGATTCCAAAATTGCGCGTGCAGTTCCCTGCAAAATGGCTGTTGTATTGCCATCCGGCATTTTCAATAGCTTTACCACACGTGCTATGGTTCCGATCATGTGGATATCATCTGCAGTAGGATCTTCAGTCTTGACGTCCAGTTGAGTGTGAACGGAGATATATTTATTGCCTTTATGTGCGGAATTTACTGATTTCAGAGATTTGTCTCTTCCCACTGTAATGGGAATAACTACCCCGGGAAAGAGAACAGTATTTTTTAGCGGCAGTATAGGCATTGAATCAGGATACTTCCTGTCAGCTGCTTCGGATTCATCTTCATCCATGGTAAGAATCGGAATGAATTCTCCGTCTTCCTGCAAACTGGATGTCATTAATATATCTTCAAACATATGATGATTACTCTTTATATAATGAGGGACAATTGTATTTTAAATTTCTTAAAGCACTTAATCAATAAACGTGCAAATCTTATAAATCGATGGTATCATTGGTCAAATTGTCTGATCGGAAGAAGATAATGTGCCAATAAGACAGAATGACTGAGATTAGATTTCAGAGTTCAGGTTTCAGATGTCAGGTTTCAGATTGAACCGCCAAAGCAGCCGTCTTCATTTAGAAGTTTGGGTATAAATACTGGAATTTGATTTTTTAAATCATTGTAAATCAACATTACGCCAAAGTGGGCATTTTTAGTCCCCAAAGCTTTGGGCGCATCAGCCATAAAATAACAGTTGAATCTGCTAAAAAGGAGGGTCTTTTAATCTTGAATCATTTCAATCTTTTCAATCATATCAATCTACCTCAATCTTCTATCAATCTCGTTCAATCTCATCCACATTCTCACTTCCCACTCACTCCCAGTTGTTAAATTGGCTGTTAATTGGCTTTATACGGCTGCTCAATCGTAATTCTTAATTCGTAATTTTTCCACGCACCACTCAAAACAACAATCTATTCCCTTAAGCCACAAATTCCGAGACTTCTGCCAGATCATCTTTTTCTACCCGCAGGTTGGCAATGATAAATTCCTGTCTGTCAGGAGTATTTTTGCCCATGTAGTATTCTAGTACATCTTCTATCTTGGTTTCATCCGGAAGCACTACAGGAATCAGGCGAATATTCTCGCTGATAAAATCACCAAATTCATCAGGACTTATCTCTCCTAATCCTTTGAATCGGGTAATCTCGGCTTTGCCTTCCAGTGTTTCAATAGCTTCCTGCTTTTCTGTTTCTGAATAACAATAGAAAGTCTTCTGCTTATCGCGAACCCGGAATAAAGGAGTTTCTAAAATAAATAAGTGGCCATTTCTGACCAGATCAGGAAAAAATTGAAGGAAGAATGTGAGCAATAATAAGCGAATATGCATACCATCGACATCGGCATCTGTGGCTATAACTACTCTGTTATATCTGAGTCCGTCCAGGCCGTCCTCAATATTTAGCGCATGCTGGAGAAGATTAAATTCCTCGTTTTGGTACACCACCTTCTTAGTCATTCCATAGCAATTCAATGGCTTACCCCTCAAACTGAAAACAGCCTGTGTGTGCACATTTCTTGCCTTAGTAATAGAACCACTCGCTGAGTCTCCTTCCGTAATGAATATGGTTGTTCCATCTCTGTCTTCCTGATTTCCCGCAGTCTCACTAAAGTGAAAACGGCAATCTCTCAGTTTTTTATTGTGAATATTCGCCTTCTTGGCTCTGTCATTTGCCAGCTTTTTGATGCCAGCGATTTCTTTGCGTTCTCTTTCAGATTGAAGGATTCTTTTCAAAAGCGCCTGAGCAACTTCCTGATTTCTGTGAAGATAATTATCCAGCTCTTTTGAAAGAAAATCATTGATAAATGAGCGCATGGACTGACCCTCCGGAGAAATATTTTGTGATCCCAGCTTTGTTTTGGTTTGGGATTCAAAAACCGGTTCTTCTACTTTTACACTAATCGCAGCAATTACTGAAGACCGGACATCTTGTGGATCGAAGTTTTTATTGTAAAAATCTCTCACAGTCTTTACCAATGCTTCCCTGAAAGCAACAAGGTGGGTTCCGCCCTGCGTTGTATTCTGACCATTCACGAAAGAATAGTATTGCTCTCCGTAATGATTACCATGGGAAATGGCAACTTCAATATCGTCGCCTTTCAGGTGTATAATGGGATATTGAAGATTCTCACCAGCCGTTTTCTTTGACAATAAATCCAATAGGCCATTCTTGGAGAAAAATGTATTGCCATTATAGTGAATCTTTAAGTTTGCATTCAGATAAGCGTAATTCCACAACTGAAGTTCGACAAACTCAGGTCTGTATTTATATTTTTTAAAAATGGTATCATCCGGTCTGAAGAGCGTGATTGTCCCGGTCTTGTCTTTAGAATCTGTAATTGGTTTGTCTTCAATCAGTTCGCCGGTGTTGAATTCCGCAATTTTTGTAGCGCCGTCTCTGATACTCTGAACTTTGAAATAGGATGATAATGCATTTACCGCTTTTGTACCTACGCCATTTAAACCCACGGATTTTTTGAAAGCTTTGGAATCATACTTTCCACCTGTATTGATTTTGGATACACAATCAATGACTTTACCCAGCGGAATTCCACGTCCATAATCCCTTACCATGACTCCATGGTCATCGATTTTAATCTCGATCTCCCGTCCATTTCCCATGACAAATTCATCAATTGAATTGTCAATTATCTCTTTAAGTAATACATAAATACCATCATCAGGAGTGGTTCCATCGCCCAGTTTACCAATGTACATACCGGGTCTCAACCTGATATGTTCTTTCCAGTCAAGGGATTTGATATTGTCTTCTGTATAAAGGACCTCTTGCATCACATTTTGTTTAATCTGCAAAGTTAATAAAACACATTAAGAAAAGTGCTATGTATGGTGAAATATAGAGAATCCCGGAGGTGGGTTATCGGTTATTCGATTAATCGGTTAATCGGATCAGCCTCGTTAAAGCGTTAAAGAAAACAGCCAGGAACAGCCGGGGGAAAAGGGTAATCGGTTATTTACTTAATCGGTTAATCGTAACAGCCAGGAACAGCCTTGTTAAGGGGTTGAAGCTCTACGGCGTTAACAGCCAGGAGGACAGACTTGTTAAGGATAAAGGTGGTTTTTAGTAGAAAAGCAAAAGGTTCCATTTCACAATGATTTAATATCCTAAAAATGATGAACCTACAAATCATTTTCAGACATTTACCATATAAAATGACACCCAAATCGGATGGATAAATTTTTGATCCCATTTTTTTGCTTGAGTTTAATTTGGTCAGCTTCAGCTCAGTTTGGAAATACTCCTGTAGTGCTGACTCAAAGCCCTAATTCTAATCAAATTGGAATCTGGACCGCAGATATAAACGGGGATGGAGATACTGATTTATTGGTAGCGCATCACACAAGCTTAATTTGGTATAAAAATCTTGGCAGCGGTATTTATTCCAACGATCAGGAACTGATTATTGCTGACATGCCAAATTCTTTTGGCTTTTTAGGCGGACAGTTTCAGGATATTGATGCAGACGCAGAGCCCGATTTAATATTTGACCGATATTGGCGGAAAGGCCTGGGAAATGGAGAGTTTGCAGCGCAGACCAGTATTCTCTCGAATAGCCTGTCTGCTTTATGTGATGTGGATTCCGACGGAATGCCAGATGCACTTATTAGAGACAACGACAAAATTTATTGGCAGAGAAACCTCGGATCCGGAAGTTTCAGTCCGGCACAGGTTCTTGGTTTAGCTAATGCCTCCGACATCTACAACTTTCATGTTGATTTTAATTCTGATGGCAAACAAGACTTTATCGCAAGATATTCCGATGCATGCTTTTGGTACAAAAATCTGGGAAATAATCAATTCGAAGTAATCCAATTCCTCGATTCAATTCCACTTTCTATAACCGTTGGTAATATCAACAACAATGGAAAGCCGGACTTGATAGCCGGTGTTGGGGGTCAGATCGCTTGGTATGAATTTGAAACCAGTGGGCAGCATAAATTAAAGCAGGTATTAAATCCATATCGTTCCGGAGAAACAAGTCTGGGAGATCTTGACGCTGACGGAGATATTGATCTTTTTGTAGGTTCGGTGGGAACGACATCCAGTCATCGTGCCAGATATTTTGCCTTTGATGCTGTATCGGGACAATTTGATCCTGTGGCAAAAAACCATAATTTTTATATTTTAGATCATCCATATTCCGAAATTCTGGACTTGAATGAGGATGGAAACCCGGATGTATTGATAGGCTCCGGGACTGGGCAGTTTGGATGGCTTAAAAATCTTGCTCCCGGAAGCTTCTCATCTGTTAATAACCTGAATAAGAAACTAGATTTACCTCAGGAAATAGAAATAGCCGACCTTGAAAACGACGGTGATATGGATATTTTTACAGTAGGCTTTGTTTTAGAAAACCTTGGAAATGCTCAATATGCTGAAAAACGCCCTGCTTCTCCCGGAACCGGCAGCAGGTCCTTCTATGGGGATCTGGATGGTGATGGAATTAAAGATCTATCCTTGCCTTTGGGTGATCACATTTCATGGCAAAAAGGATTGGGAAATGGGCAATTTGGAGGAGCACAGATTCTTGCGGGACTAGTGACCTCATGCAAGCAGGTAGGAGGCGGAGACCTGGACAGAGATGGAGATATAGATCTATTTGCTGCTAATGGAACGGAGACAGTAGAGGTAAATGCAAGGTTCTATTGGTTTGAAAACGATGGCTCTGGGAATTTTACAGAGCATTTACTGGCAACCGGCATTCAATTTTGTTCCGGTTTATTTACCTTAGATGTAAATGATGATGGCCTTTTGGATATGGCTTTGTTATTTTTTAATGGAGATTCCCCCAGATTATATCGCAACCTGGGTGGTGGAAATTTTGCTCCTCCTTCCGGTCTGTTTCCCGGCGGAACACCTTCTCCTACCAGAGTCAATCAGGATTTGCTAACGGATCTGGATGGTGATGGCAAACTCGACTATGTTTATTGCACCCGGGACTATACCCAGACACAGGTGGCCTGGTACCAAAATCTGGGATCATCAGGTTTTGGTCCGGAGAGAATACTGGTTAATCTAAACCATCCCGGCTATTCTGTTCCCCGTTTTTGTGTATTTGATGCTAATCTGGATGGTCGCACGGATGTTGTGGTATGTGATAATCACAATAATCGTTTTTTGCTTATTCAGGGTTTGGGAAACAGTAATTTTTCATCTGCATCTACCATGTATGATGAACCCAATTACGGAAACTTCTTTGGTGTTGCTGCACACGATGTAGATGGCGATGGTAAATTAGATATAGTGTATGGAGAGGATACAGATTATCTTGGAAACTTTAATGGATATAACCGGCTATCCTGGCTCAAAAACCTGTATCCTGAAGCAATTCCCGGCTTACAGCTGGTTCTCAATAACAGTACTTGTGATGACAATAATACTCCCCTTGACGCAACTGATGATCGTCAGGTCCTGCAATTCAAGGTATCCACAGTAGGAAATACGATATTTTCAAATCGCTTTATCCTCTTTGATGAACTTACTCAAACAGCACTGGATACTTTTCCTTATGACCTGTTATCTACTTACAGCCTGGCCCCGGGTTCTGCGGGAATTTCAATCAGCAGTTCATATTCCTTCCGCGATCTGCTTAATCCGGACCTGAAGAAGGAATTTTACAAACCTGCGATTGAATCTTGTTCCCCGGAAGCTCCCACTGCTATTGGTGTCAATTATTTCAAAGCTTCCTGTGATGATTCATACACTCCTGCAGATCCTTCGGATGACAGAATCAAATTTGAATTAAATGCTGCGATATACAAGGATTCCAACAATAGTTTTACTTTCTCACTTAGTTCAAACCTTGGCACACCTGCCCAGCATCCGGATGAGTGGAATACCGGGTTTTATATGTATCCTGAGACATTTTTTTACCGGATGGAAGTGCAGCTATTGCGGGTCAGGCAACTATTACCCTTCAGGATCAAATGAATCCGGGCATCACAAAAACAATTGTATTTGACAATCCGGGTACTTGTGTGAGCATTCCTCCCCCCTGCCCTTCTGAAATTTATTATACAAAACAAACGCAGGTAGATCTCTTTCCGCTTACATACCCCTCATGTAAAGTGATTGAAGGATCCGTCACCATTCGTCAAAGCACACTTCCGGGAGCACAGGAGCTGGAAAATCTCAGTGGATTCTCTAATCTGGAATATATTCAGGGCAATGTCACTATAGAGAGAACAAATCTCTCAGATTTAAAAGGCCTTGAATTGCTGAAAAATATTGGGGGTGATTTATCTATTTACAACAATCCCAAATTGAAAAATTTGGAAGGCATGAACAATCTGGAATCAGTAGGAAAAACCATTTCTATCTTTGATTGTACTGAAATTAATAGCCTGTCAGGCCTTGAGTCACTTAATCAGATTGGAGTAGATTTGCTTTTGCAGTTTGTTCCTGCTCTAAATGATCTGAGTGCTCTTGCCAACTTGAGCAACGTCAATGGTTCTCTATGGCTGCAATATTGTGAAGCGCTGTCCAGTCTGGAAGGCCTGGATAATATTAGTAATATAGGGTCAGAGTCTGATTTATTCTCCGGACTTTTAGCGATTATAGCCTGCCCCTCCCTAGAAAACATAGAATATTTAGCTAAGCTCAAAAGTATTTCCAGCCTGATATTACAGGGAAATACTCAGTTGAAAAGCTTGGCGGGATTTGAAGGTCTTGATTCAATACGGCAAGATTTAATGATTATGAATAATCCGCAAATTGAAAATTTGGACGCGCTGAGCAATGTAAAATCTACCCTCAAGCAGTTTTTATATTTAGAGGATAATAAATTACTGGCAAATCTAAGTGGTATCAGAAACATCAAACTTGATTCGCTTATACAGCTTGAGATCTCAGGCTCAGAGTCCTTATCAGCCTGTTCAGTGCCAAATATCTGTGAATATCTGGATAATGGAGGTCAAGCCAGGATAGAGTACAACAAATTTGGATGCAATACCTCCGGTGAAATTCAGTCTGTCTGTGAGGTTCCTCTAACAGCTTATCTGGAAGGAGGTACTTTTATTTGTCAGGGAGACAGCACAGAATTAATCATCACATTTGAAGGGGTTAGCTCCGTATACTTTTATGCTGGCAGAAAATGGAAAGCCATTGCCGGAAATCATCAGTTCTGATAATCCATACCGTATGAGTGTCAGTCCTGATTCTGAAATATATTATGAACTAATCAGTGTATCCAACGAGCTGGGTGATGGATTGGCTGGTGGCTCCCCATTCATTGGAGTCCTTCCGCTTCCGCTTGCTATGATCAATGCTCCGGACACAGTATGTCTGGGCGACACCCTTATCATTACAGCCAGCGGAGGACAAGACTATGTGTGGAGTACCGGTCATTCTGGTTCTCAAATAGAATTGCTGGCGGAATCAACTAAAACTTATTCCGTAACGGTCACTGATGAAAACCTTTGCTCCGCCATTACTTCAAAAACTATAGAGGTAAAAGAATGCACTATAGGAACCTTCTCCTGGGGAAATAACAATGATTCCGGAACTTTTCAGGTCTTTCCAAATCCACTGTCAAAAGATGAAATGCTGCAAATCTCCCTTGAAAACAAGTACTTAGGAGAGCTCAAAATTGAATTTTCAAGTATAGATGGACGGGTATTGAAGACTGTTTTTTCGAAGAAGGATAAGTTAATATTTACAGAACAATTTAGAATGGATGCAGCATGGCCCGGGCAGTTTATTGTGAGGGTTACTGATGGGGAGGGATCTGGGGCAAGGGCTGAGTTGGTGTTGTTGAGGTTTTAGGACGTTGAGGCTAAAGAACAGCCGTACAGCCCCGTAAAGCGTTAAAGCGTCGAAGCGTTAAAGAAAACAGCCTCGTTAAGGCGATGAGGGGGTAAAGAAAAAAACAGCCGGTAACAGCCTCGTCAAGGCGTTTAGTCATCGAGAAGCATTAGCTTGGGTGTTTGCAATAACTTAATATCCTAAAAATGATGCGCATACAAAACATTTGCAGAGATTTACCAGATAAAATGACAAGCCCTTTCTCATGGATAAATTGTTAATATCATTTTGTTTCCTTTTTCTATTGAGTCATGCAACAGCTCAGTTCGGAACTACACCCCAAGTTCTTACTAAAAGCCCCAATTCAAACCACCTTGGAATCTGGACTGCAGACATTGATGCAGATGGCGATGGAGATATTCTTGTGGCCCATCAAAATAGTTTGATATGGTACAAAAATCTGGGTGGAGGTAATTTTTCAAACGATTACGAGCTGATTGCTGCAAACATGTTCAATAACCTTGGTTTTTTTGGAGGTAAATTTGAAGATATCGATGCAGATGGTTTACCGGACCTGATATTTGACCGATATTGGCGAAAAGGATTGGGGAATGGAGATTATGCCCCTCAGGCCAGTATTCTGGCGGGCAGTCTCGCCACCCTCTGTGATGTGGATTCAGATGGAATGCAGGATGCAATTTCTCGTGACAATAACAAAATTTATTGGCAGCGTAATCTCGGAATGGGTAAATTCGCTACCAGACAAATACTTGCAACACCAGTCTTGTCCGAAATTTACAATATAGAAGTCGATTTAAATTCCGATGGGCATCAGGACTTTATTGCCGAGCACAATAACAATTGTTATTGGTACAAAAACCTTGGTAATAGTCAATTTGATACCATAAGATTATTAACAGGTATTCCCGCCTCGATTACTCATAGCGATATTGATGCAAACGGAAAACCTGATTTGCTCATTGGTGTGAGAGGATCTATTTCCTGGTATGAATTTGATTCTTCAGATCAACCTATATTGCGTCAAACCTTGCCAAAATACTATTTCGGTGAAACCAGTCTTGGTGATCTTGATGGCGATGGTGATCGGGATCTGTTCGTAGGTAGCATAGAAGAAATAAATCAAGAACGCGCCAAATATTTTGCTTACGATTCTAACACAGGATTGTTTGACACAGTGCCAATAAATCACAATACTTCTATCATCAATCACCGCTTTTCAGAAATTCTGGATTTGAATGGGGACGGATTACCTGATATATTGACAGGTGACTATGTAGGAAGTGGCCAATTAGGTTGGATACAAAACCTTGGCTCAGGAAATTTTTCCTCTGTCAAAACGCACAACCGTAAACTCGGACTTCCACTGGAAATCCACAGTGCCGATTTAGAGAATGATGGCGACATGGATATTTTTGCAGTTGGCATTGTATTGGAAAATCTTGGAAATGGTCAATACGCAGAGAAACGCCCTGCTTCTCCCATGAAAACGATGGAGCAGGAAATTTTACAGAACATTTAATTCAAACCGGTCTCCAATTTTGTTCGGGAATCTTTCCGCTTGATTCAAATGAAGATGGCCTTTGGGATATTGGCATGTTATTCTTTAATAGCATATCACCCAGGCTATACCTCAATCTGGGCGAGGTGATTTCTCGAGCTCTACAAAGCTATTTCCAGCAGGTACACCATCTCCTGCCAATGTTAATCAGGATATGTTGGCAATCTGGATGGAGATGGGCGCTTAGATTATATTTTTTGCACCCAAATACCTCCGCGACAAAAGTGGCATGGTTCCAAAATCTGGGTACAGCAGGATTCAGCCAGGAAAAATCTCTGGCTACTATGGCTCATCAGGGGTCATATGCTGTTCCACGTTTTTGTGTGTTCGATGCTAATTTAGACGGTATCACAGATGTAGTTGTAAGCGATAATTACTGGAGTCGATTTTTACTTGTCAGAGGTCTTGGTAACAGCTCCTTTGCTCATCAGGTGACAATGTATGATGAACCTAACTTCGGTAGATTTTACGGTGTAGCCCCTCACGATGTAGATGGAGATGGTAGACTGGATATAGTGTATGGAGAAAACACAGATAGTCTTATAAACAATGAAGGATACCACCGGATTTCATGGTTGAAAAATGAGTATCCTGCCCCTGTTCAAGGACTGCAAACAATTTTTAATAACAGCACTTGTGATGATAACAATACGCCCCTTGACGCAACTGATGATCGGCAGGTTTTGCATTTTAAAGTAACAACTATTGGCAATGGAGCATTCTCTAATCGCTATGTACTATACGATGAGCTTGCTCAAACTGCTCTGGACACTTTTCTTTACGACTTTATGGCTTCTTATACCTTAAGCCCCGGTTCTGCTGGAATTTCAAACGCCAGATCATATTCATTTCGGGATTTGAATAATCCTGACCTCAAAAAAGCATTCAATAAACCGGCTATTGGCAACTGCTCTCCGGAAGCTCCCACTGCCATTGGGGTAAACTTCTTCAAAGCCACATGTGACGATTCTTCCACTCCTACTGATCCCTCGGATGACCGTATCAAGTTTGAATTAGATGCGGCGAGATACAATGGTTCCAACAACAGTTCCGGATATTCTCTTAATTCTAATCTTGGATTACCCGCTAGTCACCCAAATGAACTGAACACAGGGAATTATTTGTTTCCGGACACATTTTATTTACCTGATGGAAGTGCATCAATTCCAGGTGAGGTGACTATTACGATTCAGGATCAAATGAATGCCGGCATTACCAAAACCATCATTTTTGACAATCCGGGTACTTGTTTCAGCGTACCGCCCCCCTGCCCTACTGATATTTATTACACTAAACAGCGGCAGGTAGATCTCTTTCCGATTACCTATCCCTCTTGCAAAGTGATAGAAGGATCAGTCACGATGCGTCAAAGCATGCTTCCCGGAGCACAGGAGCTGGAAAATCTCGATGGCTTCTCAAATCTGGAATACATTCATGGAGATTTTACAATTGAGGAAACAAATCTCACAGACCTGAATGGCCTTGAATCGCTTAAAAAAGTTGGTGGCGATTTCTTAATTTCCGGCAATCATGAATTGCAAACTCTTGAAGGGTTGAACAATCTTGAAGAGATAGGAAAAAGCCTTTCAGTTTATAATAGTACCTCACTCAGTACGCTGTCCGGACTTGATTCACTTAATCAAATCGGAAATGATTTGAGCTTGAGATTTGCCCCTATTCTGGCTGATCTGAGTTCCCTGCAAAAACTGGAAAATATAAATGGCTCTGTCTGGCTGCAGGGTTTAGACTCACTAAGGAGTCTGCAAGGCCTGGATAATATAAGTAATATTGGATCGGCGGCTGAAACTTTTTCCGGTCAATTAGCTATTTTAGACTGTCATTCTTTAGAAAGTCTCGACAATTTGGCTGGTCTGGAAAGCCTGTCGACCCTACTGCTATGGGAAAATAGACAACTGAAAAACTTATCGGGCCTTCAAAATCTTGAAACAATCAGAACAGAGCTCAGTATACTTCAAAATCCGGTCCTTGATAATCTTGATGCACTGAGCAACGTAACATCCTCTCTCAAGGTCTTTTTCATCAGTGATAATGACAAATTGACTCAGCTGGATGGTATTAAAAATATTAATCTTTTGTCACTTATTGTTTTTGAAATTTCAGGCTCTGAGTCACTATCGGGCTGTTCTCAACCAAATATCTGTGACTATCTGAATTCAGGGAAATTTGCATTTGTGGAATTCAACAAATTTGGATGCAACAGTATGAATGAGATCCAATCTGTTTGTCAGGTTCCCCTCACAGCATTTTTGGAAGGAAGCACGGAGATCTGTCAGGGGGACAGTACAGAGCTGAAAATCACATTTGATGGATTAGCTCCTTATTCATTTACAATTTCTGCAAATGGAACACCTTTGCCGACGGTCATTACTTCTGAAAATCCATATCTGATCGAAGTGAATCCGGATATTCAAAGCGCCTATTCACTCGTAAATGTATCCAATGAATTGGGAATTGGATTAACAGGAGGTACCGCACTGATTTTGACTCATCCACTTCCGGATGCCTTGATCAATGCTCCGGACACTGTTTGTTTGGGGGATACTATCATCATTACAGCCAGTGGAGGGCAGGACTATGTGTGGAGTACCGGTCATTCTGGTTCTCAAATAGAGCTGCTGGCGGAATCAACTAAAACCTACTCCGTAACTGTCACTGATGAAAACCTTTGCTCCTCCATCACTTCAAAAACTATAGAGGTAAAAGAATGCACGGTAGGCACATTTTCAATGGGAAATGATAATGAATCGGGCAATTTTCATGTATTCCCCAATCCACTGTCCAAAGATGATATGCTTCAAATTTTTCTTCAGAATAACTTCACTGGTGAGCTCAAAATCGAATTCTCTAGTCTGGATGGACGTGTTTTAAAGACAGTTTTTGCTAAGAAGGAAAAATCCATTTTTATGGAACATTTTTCTATTGATGCTGTATGGCCCGGGCAATTTATTGTGAGGGTGACTGATGGGGAGAGGTCGGGGGCGAGGTTGGTGATGAGGTTTTAGGTAGGAACAGCCTCGTTAAGGCGTTGAGGCGTTGAAAAATAACAGCCAGGGTTTTCTCACCTGTAGAGACGAAATGCCTTGCGCTTGCGTCTGCCCCTACACAAACAGCACGTTATAATGGGTAATCGTTTAATCGATAACAGCCGGGAAACAGCCGAACAGCCACGTTAAGGCGTTAAAGCATTAAGGCGTAAGGCGTTGAGAAGGAACAGCCTGGGTTGACAAGCAAATAATCAGTCGTAAAAAAATGAAACATTTACAAGCAATTTATCTTTTACTTTTTGTAATAGGATCAATCGTACCAGGCTATTTTTTCATTCAATTTTTAAATGAAGATGGTTTAGAGCCGAATGCATTTGTGAAAGCAATTTTTGCAACAAACCCTAGCAAATTTTAGCTCGCAGGTATTTATAAGTTGCCTGGTTTTCTGGGTTTTTATGTTTGCAGAATCCCAAGGAAAAAACTGGGGTAGAAACATTTTTCTTATGATTTTGATACAAGCAGTTGGATTGAGTTCATCACTACCCCTTTACTTATATTTTAGAGAAAAAAACAAAACAAATAATGGAGAATGAGACTCAAAATCATTGGGAGAAAATTTATTCTACCAAACAACCAAACGAAGTAAGCTGGACACAGGAAGTTCCTGCGACCTCGCTTGACTTTATTCACGCTGCACATTTAGACAAACAAGCCCATATAATTGACATTGGCGGCGGCGACAGTAAGCTCGTTGATTATCTTTTGGAGGAAGGGTATGAAAATATATCGGTACTGGACATCAGTGAAGAAGCGCTGAGACGCGCAAAAAAAAGACTTGGTGATAAAGCAGAAAAAGTCAATTGGATTGTCAGTGAAATTACAGCGTTTGAACCATCCGGCAACTATGACTTTTGGCATGACCGAGCCGCGTTTCATTTTCTGACAAGCGAACCTCAAATCGAAAAATATCTTTCAATAGCACGGAAATCGATTAAAGAAAACGGGACTATTACTATTGGAACCTTCAGCGAAAATGGACCCAAAAAATGCAGCGGACTTGACATAAAGCAATATACTGAAGACACCCTGAGCAGAGAGCTCAAAAATGGCTTTGAGAAAATAAAGTGCATTACCGAAGACCATATAACTCCTTTTGACACGACACAGAATTTTCTATTTTGCAGTTTCAAACGGCATCTAAATTAAATACCATGCGAATACTAAATTTGTTGGTATGCTTAAGTCTGGCAGTACATTGAGCATTCGGCAAGAATAGGAGTATAGGCGTTGAAGAGTTGAGGAAACAGCCAGTTGAACAGCCGGGATAGCAGCCAAACAGCCTCGTTAAGGCGATGAGAAGTTGAGGCGTTAAAGAAAACAGCCGGTAACAGCCTCGTTGATGCGTTGAGAGGAACAGCCAGGTAGAGAGGTGAAATTGTAAATCAAGTGGATATGCTGGTAAGTTGGAACTTTACGATAAATAACTTATGACAATAGTAAAAGTTATAAGACATTTGACCATCCTGGTATTGATTACCCTGCATGCTTGTAGTGCTCAAACTCAGGACAATACAAAATCTGTTTTGGACAATGATATTCCCCTTTTCGGTAATTCGGCGGGAATAGTATTCTTTTCTTACGATAAGGGCTTAACATGGAAAAATGAAAGCACTGGCTTGCCTCCTAAGGTTAAGATTGGATTGGGCGGAATTGCTGTTTCGGAAAACAAACTTGCATTGCTTTCCAAGGATTGCGGACTCTACTTTTTTAATGATCAGAAAGGTAGCTGGATTAGCATCCCAACAGACAAGGAATTAATAGAAAGTAATCCCGGAGCTTTACTATTTTTCAAAGACCGTATCTAGCGGGAACAATTTGCCGGTGTTTTCTATACTGAGGATGAAGGGCAAAGCTGGACAAAACTGAATACAGGTCTGGACAACTGATAAACGCATCGAAGATTTGCTGCTATCGAAAACAAACTCTATGCAGCCACCAATTCCGGACTATATTCCTATAATGAATCGCTCAATCAATGGGAATTAGAATATGGCAATAGCTCAATGCAGGCGAATGGCATTACAACATTTGAGGGAAGTATTTACATTGCTAGCAATCAGGGAGGATTTACTTCAGCAATAGGAAAAAAAGAATGGAAGAAAATCTTTTCAGAAGGGGCGCTGCATAATATTAGTTCGGACGATAAAGGTATCTATGCCATGATGTACAACGAACTATTTTCTTCATTTGATAAAGGAAATACCTGGCAAAGTATTCAAAGTGGATTGCCTGCTGAGCTCTATACTTTCAATGTTATTAAAACGGACAACACCCTTTTAGCTGGACAATGGGACGGAGTTTATAAAAAGGATAAGGAAACTGAAAAATGGAAATTCTCCGGTTCAGGTTTGCCGGAAAAATTTGCTATAACGAATATGAAATCATATAATGAACTTATAGTCGTTAGTGGGACTGAAAGACAATAAATGTTAGGATTGACGACTGATAGATAAGCTTTACGCTACTGAACACCATCTCCTTTCCTCATGTAATATAATATTCTCACAATAATTTGCGGCTTCCATTTATTCAATTAACTTTGTATTTCAAAGTGCTTTTAAATATAAAATAGCACACAAATTCACAAACAAATAATGTACAAAATGCAAAATGAAATAAGTCAGTCACTCAAAATAAGCAGAGTATTTTCTATCATAACCATAGTCTTAGGACTTATCCTGTTGATCTATATGATCAAGGTGGAGGATGAACCCGGGAGCTTTGCCTTTGTTTTTGATACTTGTGGGGACGGTTTGGTTTTTTGTGAATGGGGGGATGATTAAAAGGCAGGTGGGGAAAGGGTACTGAGTCTTTTGAAATTATGAAAATATGTGCAATATTGTAGACTTAGAAGCCAGCAGCCAGCATCGACTTTTCCATCAGTTCACTCTTCAACTTTCAACTTCTTCCTTCTTTTTTCTCGAAGCTCGAAGCTCGTGGCTGAAGCTTCTTCACCGGGCAACCCCCCCCGGGGGGGGCCCGGGGGGGGGGGGGGGGGACGGGGGGGGGGCGGGAAACCCCCCCGCGGGGGGGGGGGGGGGGGGGGAGCCCAACCCCCGGGAACCCAAACCCCCCCCCCGGGGGGGGGAAAGGCGGGCCCCCCCCCCCCCCCCCCAAACACCCCCCCCAACAAAGGGCCCCCCCGGGGAAACAACCCCCCCCAAACCCCAAAAAAACCCGGCGGGGGGGGGGGGCGGCCGGCCGGGCGGCAAAGGGGGGGGGGAAACCGCGGAACACAAAAACAAAACGGGCAAACGCCGGGGGGCGGAACCCGGGCAAAACCCCCGGGGGGGGCCAGGGCGGGGGGGGGGCCCCCAAGGCGAAGGAGGGGGGTCCCGGCTGTTAACTTGAGCTTGTGGCTTGAAGCTTGCAGAAAAAAAAAAACTTCTCCCCGCTCCCTCTTGCCATTCCCAACAAAAAACTGTAATCTTGCAGCGTTTTTCAAGACATTAATACAAATAATCATACAAGCAAATGGCTAATCAGGAGGATTTATTCAAAAAGATCATTTCTCACAGCAAAGAATACGGTTACATTTTTCCTTCATCAGAGATTTATGACGGACTCAGCGCAGTGTATGATTACGGTCCTTATGGGGTGGAGCTTAAGAATAATATCAAGCAATACTGGTGGAAAGCCATGACTCAAATGCATGATAATATTGTAGGGATCGATGCCGCCATCTTCATGCATCCAAAAACATGGAAAGCTTCCGGTCACGTGGATGCATTCAATGATCCTATGATCGATAATAAAGATTCCAAAAAACGCTATCGGGCAGATGTCCTGATCGAAGGATACATGGATAAACTGGAGGATAAAGCCAATAAAGAAATTGAGAAAGCTGCGAAGCGTTTCGAAAACTTTGATGCTGAGATGTATCGCAGCACGAATCCCCGTGTGCTGGAATATGACAATCGCAGAAAGGAAATCGCTCAGAGACTGGCTACTGCCATGACCAATGCCGATCTGGCTGACATGAAAGCCATCATAGAAGAGCTTGAAATTGCCTGCCCTGAGAGTGGTTCGCGCAACTGGACAGAGGTGAGACAGTTCAATCTGATGTTCAGCACACAGATTGGAGCATTGGCGGCGGAAGATTCTACGATCTATCTGAGACCGGAGACTGCTCAGGGAATTTTTGTCAATTTCCTGAATGTTCAAAAAACAACCCGCCAGAAACTGCCATTCGGAATTGCACAGATCGGTAAAGCATTCAGAAATGAAATCGTTGCCCGCCAATTTATATTCCGTATGAGAGAATTCGAGCAAATGGAAATGCAATTTTTCATCGCTCCCGGAACTGAGATGGACTGGTACCGCCACTGGAAGGAAAAACGTATGAAATGGCATTTGTCATTGGGTACTCCTGAGAGCATGCTTCGCTTCCACGACCATGAGAATCTGGCTCACTATGCCAATGCCGCTGTGGATATTCAGTTTAACTTCCCATTTGGATTCAAGGAACTGGAAGGAATCCACTCCCGTACTGACTTTGACCTGAAACAACACCAGGAATTATCAGGCAAAAAACTGATGTACTTCGATCCGGAGCAAAATGCCAGCTATATTCCATATGTAGTCGAGACTTCCGTGGGTTGCGACAGAATGTTTTTATCCGTGATGAGTCAGGCTTATACAGAAGAATCTGTGCCGGATGCAAAGGGAGAAGATGCGACCAGAATAGTGTTGAAAATCCCTGCTCCCCTTGCTCCTGTGAAATGTGCCATTCTTCCTCTTGTGAAAAACAAGGAAGAACTGACCACCAAAGCCAGAGAGATTTATCATCAGTTGAAAATGTCTTTTGAGTGCCAATATGATGACAAGGATGCCATCGGCCGCCGCTACCGCAGACAGGATGCTATCGGTACTCCTTTCTGTGTGACAGTTGACTTTGAAACGCTGGAAGATAATCAAGTGACGATCAGAGACAGAGATACATTATTGCAGGAGAGAGTGTCCATCGACAAAGTTGCTGCCATCATTTCTGAGAAAACGGATCTCAAATCATTGCTCCTAAAACTATAAAGTATGAAATACTGGTTGGCCAAATCTGAACCTGATGTGTACGGCTGGGATGATATGGTAAAAGAAAAGGAAGCTACCTGGGATGGAGTCAGGAATTACGGAGCCCGCAACAATCTGATGGCCATGGAGATGCATGATAAGGTCTTGATCTATCATTCCAATATCGGAAAGGAAGTGGTCGGAATCGCTGAAGTTTCAAAAGAACATTTCCCTGACCCCAGCGATCATACGGGTAAATGGGCATCTGTCAAGTTCAAACCCTTGAGAAAACTCAAAAAACCTGTTCCATTATCATTTATCAAAACCGTACCGGAATTAAAGGATATGGTTTTAGTAAATAATACGAGATTATCTGTGCAACCGGTATTGGAGGAGGAATTTGAGAAGATAGTGGCGTTGTCGGAAGAGTGAAGCTGGTTGCTGGTTGCTGGTTGCTGGTTGAACAGCCAATCAGCCTGTCGTAGAGAATGAAAGGCAACTGTAAATTAGGGTAGAAGTTGAGGCGTTGAGAAGTTTAGATTAACAGCCAATAAACAGCCGGCTTCTGCCTGCTGGTTTCAAGCTGCTGGCTCAACAGCCAGCCCCACTCCTGCTTTCCGTAGCTTTCAGCTACGGCACTCACACAATATTAAGCTGGTTGTTTGTTGAATAGCCAGGTACAGATTCTCTTTGCTAAATAACAGACTCCTTATTTATCAAAATACTTCGTCGCATCAGGCTTATTGGACAACCCAATTCTGGGTTGGAAAACCTTTACCTTCCCCTTCCCCCGGTATAAACCGGGGGCTATTCTATGATTAATCCCCACTTTGGGGCCTATGATCCAATCATCATTATTTGCAGGGCTATTCCATTTCCATTCTCATGGGAAAGAGCAGGGATAGGGTTCACACCCACACTGATAACTCACACCTGGCTGTTTGCCAGAAGCCAGAAGCTAGCAGCCAGAAGCATTGAAGCCCAACGATTTATGAAGGTAGAAGTTGAGTTCTTGAGGTGTTTTGTTTAGAAAACTACCATCATTACTATTCAATTACTTCAGGAAGCTTAAAGCGCACATTTTTGGCAAAATAGACTTTTCCACTTTGGTCAATCAGTGTATACGAAGTGTGACCTCGCGTAGTAGAAAAATCTTCCAAATTGCTGTGCTGCTGCACCTTAATAGGTCGTTGGGCAGATTGAATCCATTTCTGAACTGCTACTTCACGCGACTCACGGGAAGAAGCGCAGGATGATGCGGAAAACGCTAGAATCACAAGCAGCGAAAATAGTATGAAACGCATAATTTATTGGTTTTAGAGTTCCAATTTTTAACGCATTCAGGGAATTATTTGTTTGTAAATAATCAATAAAATTAAGAGTTTCAGATACGAAATTTCATCTCCTTGAGGCGTTTAGGCGTTTAGGCGTTTAGGCGTTTAGGCGTTTAGGCGTTTAGGCGTTTAGGCGTTTAGGCAAAACTGAGTTCCAGGGCAGGAGTTTCAGTAAATAGTCTGAGTATGTTTTTCTTCTGAAGCTGCTAATATTTCAATACTCCGCACGCCACTTCCAGGCAGGCTTTTTTCAATGGATGACCAAACCTCATAAGATTTTCTCGTAGGGGCGCACGGCCGTGCGCCCCTACGAGAAAATCATTTCGGCTGTTCGCCAACAGCTAAAAGCCAACTGCTAATAGCAGCTAATTCAGAGGAAACGCCCCGAAATCTCCCACCCAAGCTACTTTTTACAAAAATATTTTTCAATTATTTTTCATTAAAAGCGGCAATCTTGCTAAAAATGGCCCTATTATGATTTGTGCGTGATATAATAGATAAGAGCAATATTATTTGGCAAAAGGGCGGGAAAGCGATATAAACAAAGTATTCAGGTCAAACAAGCAAAACCGCACTTTTCCGGAGGAAGTAAATCGCTGACAAACAGCGAAGTACGATTCACAGAACATTCAAATATTTTTTGCTATAATGTATACAAGTGATTAAACCATAACTTACATTTGCGTCGCATTTATCACTTTAACGTATTTTTAACTTTTCAAATTTAATTTCATTTATGAAAATCAATGCACTCCTTTTCGCTATCCTATTTGCTGGTAGCATGCTATTTGTAAGCTGTGGCGAAACTGCTACTGAAGAAACTCCTGTAGAAGAAACAACTGAAGAAGCTACAGAAACAACTGAAACTGCTACTCTTGACCAACAAGTTGCTGGTACTTGGGTAATGATGGCTGAAGATGGTACTGAAAAAGGATTTTCTCTTAACGCTGATGGTACAGTTGCTGCTATCAACATGGCTGATTTGACTGCTACACAGTGGACTGCAGCTGACGGAAAAATTATGCTTACTGCTCCTGCAGCTGAAGGCGCTGAGCCAGTTGTTACTACATGGACTGTAGTTGCAGTTACTCCTGAGACTTTGACAGTTAACGACGGTACATCTGATATCGTTCTTACGAAAAAATGTAATCAGTTCGAACTTATACTGAACCGCCCGGATTTATTCGGGCGGTTTTTTTTTGTTTAAAAATGATCTGATTTGCTTATTCAAGCCTTTTACCATTTCAAAAATAATTTCATTTATGAAAATCAATGAACTCCTTATCGCTATCCTATTTGCCGGTAGTATACTATTTCTAAGCTGTGGCATAACCCCTACTGAAGAAACAGAATCTCCAATAAATGAAACTACTGAAGATGCTACTGAAACTACTCAAGCATCTGCAATTGATGTGCAGGTGGTCGGTACCTGGGTAATGATTACTGAAGATGGTACTGAGAAAGGATTCACTTTGAATGCCAATGGAACCTTCGAGAATATCAATATGGCTGATTTGACTATTACTCAATGGGACGCACCTAACGCACAACTTTTACTTACTGGTCCTTCAGCAGAAGGTGCTGAACCCGTTCTCACGGTTTGCTCAATTGCAAGAGGGATGCCAGATGTTCTTACTGTGAATGATGGTACAAATGATATCGAGTTTACGAGAAAAAAGTAAACTGCAGAACTTATACTGAACTGTCCGGAGTGATTCGGACGGTTTTTGCTGTCTTTAATTAGCATTTGCTATGATTTAGCCTCACAGTTTTTTCTAAGCTTTACTTTTGCCTTGATGCAAAAGTAACAAAAGATCAAGGCTGTTTAAACTTTACTTGTTTTCTACGCTGCTCTCCACTCAGCGCATGCAAAGCCGCTCGCTTAGAGGTGTATTCATCTGGAACTAAATTTTGAGCTCAAAATATATTCCAGAGTTGGTCGAAGCTTGTTGTTCAGCTCGACTTCTGTGCCTGCTTGCTTGTCGTTAAATTCAGATTGACAACTGTGTTCCTTAAAAGGCCGGTTGAACAGCCAAAACAGCCGGAGAAAATCAAGGCTTTCCATTACATAAAATTATCCCAAATTTATGGAGATAGTTTCTGGAAAATTCAACAGCGATGGTTTGTAGAGAAATGAGGTAAAGTTGAAACATTGGTTTCCTTCTATCAATTATTTAAGCTTGTAATTAAAATATGACAAGTTCATTTATCTATATTTACCAGACCTGAATATCAATAACTCATTAATGGCAGTGAAATAATTCCATACCATTATAAAGAAGGTAGTTAACAAGCAGTAATCAGTTTAGTTTTATCTCTGTAAAAAAATGCGTACACTTATCCTCAGTTAGAATCTGAACTCATTATTTTGGTAAATAGAGTTTGATGAAGAGCGCATTGGAGAAAGACCGGATGAAGTATAGATATCTGTTATTGCCCTGTATTTTATGCATAGTATGGGCACTTTCCCTTGCGTCTGATTTGCCAAAACAGCACATTTTAAAACAAAAAACAATTCATTACCACAATCTGCTGGAACCGGATTCTACATGGCTGTATGTGGAGCCATTATTCACCTATTACATTGAAAATCAATTATATGATTCCATCTGGGGGATCATGAAATTTCATATCCGAGCTGCCTCCAAATCTCAAAGCATGGAATTAGGCAACCAGATTTTGCAAAAATATCAGGCTATTTTTGAAGAATGCTATTCATCAGATATCTACATTAAGATGCTCATTGAGGACGAGAAAGGAATGATATTGCTCGAGGAATTCCGTGTAAACGAGGCACAGGAAATATTTCTGAATTCCCTTAAAATCCGACAAAAACTTCTGCCTCCGAATGATACTCTAATCGCCATCAATCATGCTTATCTGGCAGAAAGCTATAGTTATGAAGGTGAATATGTCAAAGCACAGGAACAAATAGAAAAGGCAATAGAAATACGTCTCAAAACATCTGCTCCTGATGACCGAATGCTGGGGGTTTATTATTTGATGAGGGCAGGAACACGATTTGACAAATTTGATGAAACAGAAAAAGATATTCTGAGTGCCATTGAGATTTTGAGAAAGCATCATGGCAACGGTTTTAAAGGTTTAAATATTTGTTATAACAATCTGGCCAATCTTTACTACGACTCCGGGAGAACGGACGATGCTATCAAAACGCTCATGATTTCCGTTAATAATAATGAAAAAGATCCCCTTAAAAACAGGAGAACTTTAGCCATCAATTATGCCAATTTATCCAGATTTTACTGGGGACAGGGTGATAGAGAACATGGATTTTATTATTGCAGACGAGCCATTACACTATTCGAAGAAAAGGCTGAAGCAGAGAAATTCTATCTGTACAATCTATATGATCAAATAGGCGGGTTTTATCAGGCATTTGAACATTACACAGAAGCAATGTTCTATTTTGAAAAGAGCCGGAATTACAAAGAAGAGTTATTTGGTTTGGAGTCAATGCCTTATGCACAGTATTGGTATAATATGGGCCGAACGCTGTTCTATCTCAACAGACCGGAAGAGGCATTGGAGCGGTATACAAAATCCGCAGCCTTGCGAAAAGAAATTTTAGGTGAAAATAGCCCCCTTTATGCTGATTGCTTAAGTGACATGGCAGAATGCTACCGAATGCTGGGGCAATTTCCAAAGGCCCTTGAATACTTCAAACAATCCAGCTCCATTTATAGGGAAAACTATGGAATGTACCATAGCTATCATATAGGTGATAAGGCCAACGTTGCAGATGTTTACAGATCCATGGGAAAAACAGAACTTGCTGCAACGCTATGGCAGGACTGTCTATCGCTCACTACACAGGGTAAATGGAAGTCTGATAATTTCCTGGATAATCCTCCTATAGATTTGATCAAAAATAATTATTCTCTTAACAGAATAGTCATCAACAAACACAAAATTCTCAAAGAAAAAGGCATACGAACTCAGAATATCATTTATTTAATTGCTGCCCTTCAAACTTTAGACCTCAGCACCTCTGAACAAAATAAATCCTATTTGGAATTGGGTGGATTGCAAAACAGACAAGACCTGGTAGAAAGTATTTCTGAGATTTACAGATATAAAGCTGATTTGAGTTTTGAACTTTATCAGATGAGCGGTGATACCACTTATCTGGATAAACTATTTGAATTTTCAGAAAACAGTAAAGCATTCAATCTCAGAGATATCCTGAGAGGAGATAAAGCAGCATCGTTTGCCGGCGTTCCGGATAGTCTGGTTGAAGAAGAGAAAAAACTGTCTAATCGAATCCATCTATTCCTGGAAAATGAATATGATTCTGAAAGTGAGGAGAATAAAGAACAATTCGTTGAATGGCAGGAAAGACTGGATGAAATCAAACTCATCATTAAAGATTCATTCCCTCAATACGCTGATATAAGATATGACCTGGAACCAGTCACAAGAAAGCAAACCCAAAAAACTTTGGGAGAAGATGAATGCCCTGGTAATATTGATGAAGGGAGTCGAAAATTACTACAGGCTATTCATCAATAAAAATGAATTCCAAGTTTCCAAATGCGGGCACATATCCATGATTGAAGGTTGTGTGGATGAAATGTATCTTGCTATGAATGATGCCCTGAGTCTGCCTTTCAGTCAATCATCCAACTTTCTCTACCAGCTAATATTCAGTGATATTTCCGACAAGTTAACTTCAACAATTTTATGGATTCCGGATGCTTACTTCCATCAGTTAAATCCCGAAATTCTGGTAAGCAGGATTCCAGATGATTCCGGAACTGATTTCTCTAAACTGGCTTATTTACTGCATGATTATGAATTCATCGTTAATCACTCGGTTGTACTGACTCAGGAATGGTATGATTATATTGATAAGGACAAAGCTACCTATCCCATGTTGGGCATTTCTCCTTTCAGCCAAACTCATAATGAAAATGCCTGTATCGAAAATGATAAGAAACTCATTCGCCTGCCATGGTCCGAAAAAGCTTTAAGTGAACTGAACAATCAATATAAAGGCCATTTCCTGGTCGGTCAGGAAGCGACGAAATCTGAAGTGCTTACCTACTTAAGCAATTCCAATATTCTACATTTTGGAACTCATGCCATCACGAACAATGAAGAACCATTGCGTTCAGGATTAGTGTTAGCATGTGACCAGGAGGATCCTTCCTGGGAAGCGAGAAATTTGAGTGCGGCAGAATTGTATGGCATTCCATTAAATGCAAAACTTGCTGTCCTGACTGCCTGTCAGACAGGTAAAGGAAAATTTGAGTCCGGTGAAGGCGTCATATCACTTGCCAGAGCTTTCAATTTTGCCGGCTGTCCCAGTCTGCTTATGACATTATGGTCTGTGGATGACAGAGCCAGCTCCGAGATTGTGCTCGACTTTTATCACAATTTGCGACAGCAGCTGACCATATCAAACTCTCTGCATTCTGCAAAAAAGGAATACCTCAGAAAGCACTCGGGAGATCTGGCTAATCCTGTTTATTGGGCAGGAATGGTTATGATTGGTGAAAATCAGGTTGTATTAATGGAGGCTAAATCATCATTATTTTCCTTTGGGCCTGCTATCGGTATTGCAGCTGTCCTGGTACTAATCGTTTTGTTGTTCTTTAGAAAAAAATGAAATAAAGTACCTTGGTTCTTTTTGGTTTTATTAAGTTTAATCTGCAACTAACTATTCTCCTTGAAAATGCGCTTCATTCATTCTGATGATTAGTAACTGAGAAAGTCAAAAGTAGCTATGAAAAGATTCGCTTTTATTCTTTCCATTGGATTCATTTTCAGTGTATGGCAATCGTACACATATTCTGATCCTTTTGGCTGGCGTCAGAAAGTGGTCGATCACTTTTACAATGCTAAATACGACTCTACTCTCTACTATATTACTTTACTAAGTGCTGAGTATAAAAAAAATGAGCAAGCAGCTGAGGAATTCGGTTTGATGAGCTTTCATGTGCGAAGTGAGTCATCTCTTGCCAATGCAGAAAAAGCAAGAGCCACTCTGGAGCAATATAAAAGGTTATACAATGAGTTCTTCAAAGGTGATTCTGTAAAATATGCTGAAATTCTGGATGAAGAAGGATATCTGGCTTATGATATTAATGAATATAATTCCGCAATTGCCTCATTAGAAAAATCTTTGGCCATTAAACTCAGGCATCTTCCTCCGGGAGATTCAATGATTGCAAAGAGCTATACACTTCTGGGTAATGTTTACTATTATCTGGAGGAAAATGAAACTGCATTTCAGTACCATAATAAAAGCATAGAAATCAAGCAAAAAGTATATGGATTAAATCATATTAATCTCGCTGTCAATTTTGTGCAACGAGCCATTACCAGAACAGATCATCGTGATAGTATAAAATCGGATTACTATAAGGCAATTAAAATGGCCACCGGTCTGAGTGGTCCTTCTCATCGGGTCAATATTGCCTGCTACAATAATTTATCATCCATTTATTACGAAGAAGGTAATCTGGATTCCTTTCTGTTTTTTCTCAATACTGCGATCGAGAATAATATAAAGTTGAAAAACGAGCGCTCTCTGGCTATTAATTACACGAATAAAGCAAGGTATTTTCAGGCGATCGGGGATTTTGAAGCTGCCATGCAACTTACCCGCCAGGCTGAAGCCATATTTTTAAAAGACAGCGAGCGGAACTCCCCTTTACTTGCAAATTTATATGACCAGCTGGGGAGTGAGTACTTCCTTCTCGGCAGATTAGAAGATGCTTATTTGAATTTTGAAAAAGCGGGTGCTTTAAAAATGAAGCTATATGGTCTCAATTCATCAGCTGTGGCCCAGTATTATTACAATCTTGCTGATATCAATGCCTCACTGTTAAATCATGAAAAAGCCACTGAATTGTATCACAAATCCTTACAAATCACAATTGACAATATCGGTCAGGAGGATGTACTGGTTGGCCATATTTATTCAGAAATATCTAAAATATTCAAAGTAAAGCATGAATGGACCGAAGCACTTAGTAATGCTTATAAAGCAATTAAGATATACAGTGATTTATATGGGCCGCACCACAAGTTTACAATTGAATCTGACCTTGACGTAGCTGAAATTTTTTACCAGAAAGGAGAATACAACAAAGCTTTAAAAGTAATTCAGGAAACAATTGCTTATAGTTTTCAGCCATCCTGGAAATATACATCGCTACTTGAAAATCCTCTTGATTTCACTGAAATGATGCCATTTTTAGCCGGGAGGATTATGCATCTTAAAGCAAAAATTTTATATCAAAAAGGGCTGGAAGAAAATGATCCTCAATTTTTTAAATCGGCCAAAGATGCATTGAAAATCGGGATCAATATACAAAACGAAAGATACCTCAGTTTTGGAAGCTTACGCAATCAGAAAGACCTCCTCAATGAGAAGAATAAAGATTTTGCATTGTTAACAGATATTACTGTTTCTCAATTCAGAAGAGACAAGGATTTTAAACATTTAAGCGAATT
The DNA here is from genome assembly GCA_016706365.1 of Saprospiraceae bacterium. Classification (GTDB taxonomy): domain Bacteria; phylum Bacteroidota; class Bacteroidia; order Chitinophagales; family Saprospiraceae; genus SLDF01. Next base: position 43,367 of record JADJJU010000003.1, on the reverse strand, counting down.
ATTTTCATTCAGTGAAGACAGTAAAGCTTTTAACTTGCGGGATGCCATCAGAGGAGATCAAGCCGCCAGTTTTAATGGCGTTCCTGATTCTCTCATCGATCGCGAAAGACATCTTTCACAAATGATTCATCTCTATCTGCAGGAAACCCAGGAAGACGAATCCGTGGATTGGGATAATAAATATACTGTATGGAAACAGGAATATGACTCTATAAGAGCCTATATCAAAGTACAATACCCTGAGTATGCAGCCATTAGATATGATCTGTCATCCATCACCCTGCAACAAACGCAAAACCTGCTGGAAGAAAGTACTGGTATTTACCAGATATTAGTGGGCGGATCGGAGTACTATGGTTTATTTATTACGCGGGATACTGCAGTTATAAAAGCACTTGGACCTGTCCATATGATTCAGGGATGTATTGAAGACATGCATCTTGGAATGCAGGAAGTTGATTGTAAGAAGTTTACCGGAAATTCACATTTTTTATACAACCTACTTTTTCAAAACCTGGAAACATTTATTCCAAATAAAATAATCTGGGTACCGGATCTGCATTTTCATACGCTCAATCCGGAAATTCTCATAACCCAAAAATCTCAGGAGCAGAATAAAAACTGTCTTTTTGAAAACCAATCCTATTTAATTCATTCAACTGAAATTTGGTTGAGTCACTCTATTACTATTCTAATGGGTGCAGACAGCCCGGCGGAATCTGAACGAATGTCAAACGGAATTGCAGGTTTTGCTCCTTTCACACAAGATTCAAACAATAATGCATGTACAAACGGAGAGGGGAGAAAAATGATCCGACTGCCATGGGCAGCTAAGGCGCTTGAAGAAATGGAAGAAGTGTACTATGGTGAATATTTGTCCGGAATGGAGGTCGAAAAGAAGAAAGTATTGAATCTGATGAAAGAAGCATCTATCCTGCATTTTGGAACACATGCCATCTCTAATAAAGAAAAGCCTCTTTATTCAGGACTGGTGATGGGATGCAATCAGAATGAAAACAAATCAGAATATGATTTTATAACTGCTGCCGAACTTTATGGGATGCGCATTCCCGCTAAACTTACTGTTTTGACAGCCTGCCAGACTGGTTCCGGCAAATTCGAATCGGGAGAAGGGGTAATATCTCTGGCGCATGCTTTTCATTATGCCGGATGCCCCAGTACATTGATGACTTTATGGTCTGTGGATGATCAGGCCAGTTCAAATATTGCATTGACTTTCTATAAGAATCTCAAACAAGGCCTGAGCTTTTCTGAATCATTGCGGAATGCAAAAATGGAATATCTGGATCAAAATAAAGGGAGTGTACACAATCCATTGTACTGGGGAGGATTAGTTTTAATTGGACAGAACCAATCATGGATTCCTGAATCCTACCCTTTTTGGAAAACCTGGCTTCCCTGGACTTTAGTTATTTTGATCTTACTCCTGCTGGTTTTCTTTGTGATTAAAATAAGAGGAAATATGACATTTTAAGTGAGCGTTATTCAAATCTCCATGGTAGCACTATACAATTAAGTATAATTAAGTCATCTTATTCAAATGAGATGACATGTTCAATATAGCTTGAAGTAATTTTTAAAAAAATTCATCAAAATCTTTGATGACATTTATTGACATAAACCTATAATCAGAAAAACTAACTATGAAAACCACTTTGTATATCCTAATACCATTTCTTTTATTCATACTGTGTTGCAGTAGTGCCAGTAAAAAACCAAGTTCAGGATCATGGACCGGGGAAGAAATAATTGAAGCACTTAATCAGGGTAAGAATATACATATCAAAGGCGCTGAAATTAAAGGCGACATTGATTTCACGAAATTAAAAGATCGCAAATCTTCTGGAATTCAGGCGGGGTATTCTAATATATCTTCAACCATACTATTTGATAGCTGCATTTTTCACGGCAAAATCATTGCACAAAGTGTAAAAAATCAGATGTATGAAGTCTGCAGGTTCGAAAAGCCGGTTCAATTTCACAAATGCAGGTTCAAATCAGAAATTAATTTTTCAAATGCGATATTTTTTGATGACTTTTTGCTGAGTGAGTCTATAGTGGAGCAGCATATGCAAATGAAGGCATCAAAATTCGAGCAAACGTGCTCATTTTTTAAAACTCATTTTTTAGGCAATTTTGAAATGCAGGAATGTCGTTTGAGAGGTTTGTTCCAGGCAATGAATCTTGAAGTCGGCGGAACTCTGAATATGCAACAATCTGATTTCTTCGAAGATGCTCAATGGGGCAACGCAGAAGTCTTCGGATACTGGGACGCCAGTCTGTGTTTTTTCAGAAAAGGTGCATTTTTCAACTACACAAATTGCCATAAAACTTTGGATTTCACGGATGCTTCATTTTATCATCGTTTTGAAATACTTAGTTCTACGATCGAAGGCTCATTGAATCTTACGAATGTTTGGATGCAAAAATCCCTTCTCTGGAACGACACTACTGTAAATGGCCCTATCAGTTTGGAGGGTGTAAAAACAGGTCTTAAACAACCTGATATTACCGAACTGAAAAAAACTAAATAACACTCTTTTCAAAAACTCCTTTTATCCTAATCATTAATCACTACTTCTTAAATCCTCTTCATCATGAAAACTTTCCTTTCTTCAAAAATTTTCACATCCGCATTTTCTCTGCTCCTTGTAGTTCTTTTACTTGGTGCTTGTAAAAAAGACAACAACATTATCAATGACCCGGTCGATCCAACTCAACGCAGTCTCGGTCTGAACGGAGATGATGATCCGACAAAAATTCCATCCAGCATTAACCTCAGCGTAGGAAATACAACAGTACCCTCTAAATATGATCTTACAGACAAATTTCCACCGGTTGGTAATCAAGGTCAATATGGTACTTGTGTCGCCTGGGCAGTAGGATACAACACCAAAACTGCACTTAACGGAATGGACAATAACTGGAGTAAATCAGATTTGGCCAATGCTTCCAGACAAACAAGCCCTGCGGATCTTTGGATGGCTATTCCTACAGCAGCTAAAGGAACGGATTGTGGTGGTACAAATTTCGAAGATGCATTTGAAATTCTAATCAACAGAGGTGCCGCTTCCGCACAAACTGCTCCTTACACTTCCAGTCTGAGCTGCAATGCAAATCCACAGCAATCATGGACCCAGGAAGCTGGCAACAACAAACTTGAAAGCTTCAGAAAGATTAATCTGAACGTAAATGAAATTAAAACATATATCTCTCAGAACAGACCTGTAGTATTGGGAGCACGACTGGGAGATAATTTCATGAGCTGGAATTCAGAAGCAGTCTTAAGCAGTCATTCAGGTTTCAGCCAGGTAGGCCAACATGCCAATCACGCAATGGTAATAGTGGGCTATGATGATTCCAAAGGCCCTAATGGAGCCTTCAAAGTGAACAATTCATGGGGAAGCGATTGGGGAGCAACGGGCTTTATTTGGGTAGACTATAACTTTATTGTTAATCCTGAATTTGGATTCCTGGTGAGTGTAGCAACCAACACAAAAGGTGATTTTGATCCGGATGATAATCCAGGCCCAACCACAGGTGATTATGACCTGATTCCATGGAATGTTAGCGATGATTTTTCTGGTTCAGGCAATCAAAGAGAACGCACAGCTTAATACAATATTTATAACATTGGAAGAGAAGCAGTAAGAGCATCAGCTAAATGGAACATGTGCTACATATACTACAATGCATTCAATGCGAACGACTACGGAATCATTCTCTACGACTCTTATACTAATGAATATGGAAGTGTAGGTGACAATGGACCACTTCAAAGTGGCCCGGGCTTCTCCGGCAACTGGTGGAATAATATCGATATACCTTCAGGTTCAGGAATGGCAGAAGAATTGTTCGGAGACAGCTATGTAACATGGGATTATACTATGCCAAATATAACAGGCTACTACTACTTAGTTGCAATAGCGGATGCCTACGATGCCATCCAGGAAACTGATGAATCAAATAACTTCTTTTATTTGGGAAATGAATATGGTGAACCAGTATATATTCAGAATGGAATAGTGCAGGGAATCCAGGACAATAACCCTGCAACACGTAAACTTGCAGCTCCTGTAAGCGGTGCAAAACTTGATTCACCAAGACAAATGTCAAAAACTAATTACAATGCATATACGCAAAAGGAAATCAGCAATATGTTGATCGATCACAAAAAATCAGGAAAATTGCAAAACAAAATAGTAGCTCATCAAGCTGCAAAAGCTAAAAGGTCTAAATAAAAATATGATTCTGAAGGCCCGGCAAAGGTCGGGCCTTCTTTCATATTAGGGTAAAGACAATTTTTTTCACATACCGGTTTGATTTACCCATTTTCTCATCAACTAAAGGGCAACTATCATGGGAAGTATTTTATCATTTTCACTTTACAAGAAAAGTACAACATTCACAGATCACGAGCTGTATCAAATGATTCAAAATGGTAGTGAAAAAGCATTTGAACACCTTTATAAAACATGTTTACCTCAGGTTGAAAAAGTTCTTCTGAGCCCGGGAAATGACCCGGAATTGCTAAAAGACATGTTTCAGGACGCTATCATCGCACTCTGGCAGAATATCAAAAGTGGAAAATATCAGGTACGGGAAAACGCCAAAATGAGCACATATTTGATTCGGATGGTCCAATACAGATTGTATGAAAAAGTTAAATCCGGTAAAGTTAAATATGAAGTTCCGCTCACAAAAGATATAGATGCACCCTGGGACTCCAATCCCGAGGAACAATCAAATCAGCTGGAGAGAATTGAAAAATTACAATCGGTTTTCAATCAGCTGGGAGACAAGTGCAAAAATCTGTTGGGAGCATTTTATTTTGAAAAGAAATCAATGGCGGATATCGCAGCGATGACAGGACTTCAACCGGCTTCAGTGAAAAATGAAAAATACAGATGTATGGAGAAACTAAAATCATTGAGTACACAAATTAAAATTGATAGTTTATGAATAATCCAGAATGGTCTGATAAGATCGATATGTATCTGACAGACAAATTAAGCGCAACAGAAAAAGCCCAGTTCGAGAGTGATACACAACAAAGTGCTGAACTGAGAAGTCAGCTTGAAGAGCAAAAATTGCTGATGGAAATGGTAGAAGTCGGTACCTTGAAAAATCAGTTGAGCAACATCGATCAGAAATGGGATCGTCTTAAAAAAGAGGATAGGAAATTAGATTTCAGAAACCTTAGCATCGCAGCCACAGTAATTCTTATGATAGGCATAGGGCTTACCTGGTGGGTCACCAAACCTGCATCAGCAACAGAACAAGTATTTGCAAGCATGTATGAAGCGGATCCTGGCTTACCTTCCAGAATGGATGAATCTCTTGAGTTTGAGTTTGATGATGCCATGGTCGATTACAAAATGGGTGATTACAGCAAATCAACCATAAAATTCCTGACATTGAGCCGTGACAAAATCAAACCTGACAGTGTGCAATTTTATCTCGCGATGTCATATTTGGGAGATCAAAAATACAAGCAGGCATATGAAACGCTCAAAGTATTCGCTCCTGAAGATACCAGACTACATCAAAAAGGGGAATGGTATTTGGCACTTGTGGCTCTCAAAGTGGATCAGCAGGCGGAAAGCCAATCACTGCTGGAGAAGATAAGCCAACAATCTGACCATATGTTCAAACAAGATGCAGATAAAGCACTCAGTCTTCTCGAAAAAAAATAATTCTTTAATCGTTTTTTAGGTGTAAAATAAAGGTCGCTTTCTTCAGTGAAAGCGGCCTTTTACAATTTTACTCAGGTCCATTAAGCTATCCAGTTTTTTGCTCTGAATTCCATCTACATCCTTTCTTATTTTTCCTGAATTCACAAAAAGGGCCGCAGTAAATCACAAGGAAGGATGCTTCTCCTTTGATGCACTGAGCAATTGTTTGCTGACAATACTCCAATAATGCGTCTTAAGGATCCTGTTTAAATTTCTATGCTAATATCGGCAGTTCATCATGTGATAACCAGGAATATGTATCTGGTAATAAATTGATTTAATTATCTGATGATCAATACGATAGTAGCGCTACATGTATTTCTTTTTATTTTGAAATAAATATTTCTAAAAAGCTGATGACCTTTTGATGTCCTTGCCTATAGTAGGTTGTGTCTGATACTGCAGATCGATACAAAACGCACATTTCACCATTAATAAAAACATCAAAAACAAGCATCATGAAAAAGATTTTTATTCTCACCGTTTTCACATTTATCACTTTTGCCTCATTCGCACAATTACAAATAGGTCCTAAACTTGGTGTGAATTTATTCAGACAAGGACTTTCAGAACAAGGAGGCCAGGTTTTTACCAGTGCATTTATTCCCGGTTTCAATGCCGGTGTAGGAGTAGAGTACACTTTTGGAGGAAGATTTTCAGTTGCACTGGATGCATTATACAGTCAAAAAGGAGGATTTACTCAAAGTAAAGTTCCACTTCAGTTTGAAAATGTTAACATCCCGGTATTTTATGAATATCAAGATAGATTGAATTACCTCAACTTCCCTTTATTTATCAAGTATTATCTGAGAGGAAAGGATTTTGGAATGAATTTGCAAGCAGGTGTCGAACTTGGCTTCCTGATGGGTGCTTCACAATCTAAAGGGAAACTCACAAATCCCAATGATGCCACTGACATTACAGAAATCCAAAAATCTGACTATAATCTTGGAGATGGACCATTTGATACATATCTCAAATCGGATTTTGGTTTAATGTTTGGCGCAGGATTTTTCTATGAAATGGATGCAGGCCGCATAATTGTGGATTTACGCTACCATCACGGAACCTCAAATGTGTTGAATACAAACCTTGAATCAGAAGAGGTTTCCAATAGAGGACTTAGCTTATCAGTAGGATATATGTTCCCTCTAGGCGGAGGATTTTAAGATAATAAATTCCTTTTCATAGTTGCCCCGGGCCGGCTGTTTCATCTACCCGATCATAGTCGGCCCTCTTTTTTCACTTTCTAAATTTTACGACATGAAATGCCTGAATTGCGGAACATCAGTTTCCACTACCGATACAAACTGTCCATCTTGCAGAATTTCTTTACAAAAACACGGAGTTATAAGAGAAATTACTGAAGCGACAAAATCTCATCATAGCTGTCAAAATTGTGGTACTTCAGTTTCATCCACAGATACAAACTGCCCTACTTGTCAAATGCCAGCTCCGGGAAGAAAAAATACTCCAACTCCATCTGAAAGACAATCCGAAAGTGGATATCCAAAATCAGATCCTCTTCCAGGTTTCAACAATGGTATCTCTGCTTATAAAAAAGAAGGATTCATTTGGAATACAATAGCACATGTGGAAAAAAACTTCAACCCGGTATTTCTTCACAGCCATTTAAATCCTGAATCATGAGACAACGCAGAGAAATCAATGCATTCAGTATGTCATTCCTGGATCTGTTATCAGGAGCTTTAGCAGCAGTTATCATCCTGTTCATCATCGTTCCAAAAACAGATATTCAAAGCCAGGTCGCAGATCAAAACATCACTGAATTAAAATCAAACTTCTTCACTCTGGATAGCATTATTGAGACTCTTAAAGCAACTATGCCTGAAAATGAAATAGCAGTTCTTATTCAAACTGCAGCTGAAATGAAATCTACAATATCCAGTCTCGAAGATGCCACACTAACGCTTAGAAACAGATTATCTGAAACCAAACAACAAAATGAGGAGTTGCAAAACAGACTTTCTCAAGCTGATAGAAGGTTAAGGACGCTGATTCAGGCCGAGAAAACTGCCAGTGCAGAAAAAGCTAAAGCGCAGCCAACACCGAAAAAATCAGAACCTATTGCAAAAACGAGTCAATCCTCTCAATCTCCCACTACTCCACAATCAGAGCCTGTTAAAGAACAGACTAAAGTATCAGGAAAAGGTGATTTTATGTTTGGTTTGAATCCCGCTTTCGTAGTGCTGGTCAATTGGGAAGACGAAAAAGCAGATGTCGATCTTTATCTTAAAAGCGATGGTAGATTTTGTGACGGTCAAAACAGAAGTACCAGCTTTGGAAAATGGATCAAAATGCCAAAGAAATTCATAACACAGCCGCATGAAGCCATCATCCAGAAAGAGCTGAAGCCTGGCACGTATGAGGTTTACGCACACATGTATAAGCCTAGAAACAGCAAAACTACTATATCAGGTTTTACCGCAGTAAATCCCGAAGGTGGAGATCCGATGAAAGTAGATTTTGGTCAAATAGAGATCAGCTCTTCTCCGGCACCATATAGAAGCGGCGGCGGAACATTACTCGGAACAATAGAATTAACAGACAAAACAGTTCGATTTAACAAAGCATTTTAAAAAACAACAATCATGAAAGAGAGATATTTTAACATCATGTTTAGCTTACTCATTGCATTTGCAATCATAGTACTTCTGGCTTTCGTAGCCATGGTTTTACCGGCAGGAAGCACCGGACACAGAATCATAGTCATGCTCGGCGGAGAATTACCGGGCGGATTTATTCAGGGAGTGACATACTTTCTATTCTTCTTTGGGATCTTTGAAATATTGAAAATGAGCAAAAAGGTCAAAAATGAAGAGAAGTCATTCACCATGGATCTTTTACCCGAGACAGAACAATTGGTGCTCTCACCGGAAGATGTAGCCAGAATAAAACTGAGCATGATCGAAATAGAGCGCAAGCATCCATTCATCCTGGTCAATCTGATTAAAAAAGCTTGTACAAAATTCAGATCCAGCTATTCTATCTCAGAAACACTGGACATGGTATCCAAGCAAGCTGAAATCAACTTCCGCAACAGTGACTCTGAGCAATCCATCATCCGTTACACAGCCTGGGCTATCCCATCCATAGGATTCGTTGGAACAGTGATCGGAATCGCAGCATCCCTCGGCGCAGCCAGTTCAGCAGTAAGTGCTGCAGGAATTGAAAGAGTTACCGGACTTTTGAATATTGCATTTGATACTACATTGGTCGCATTGATTCTTTCCATGATCCTGATGTTTATGTATCATAATTTTCAGGAAGCCAATGAAAAGCTACATGCAAAAATTGAAACTTACGTACTGGACAATTTGGTCAACCGTATATACCACACTTAAAATACAAAGCCTCAAAAAACTGATGTTTTTTAATTGAGGTGGATGTGCCGGCTCGCAAGAAGAAATTTTTGCGGGCTTTGGCAATTGATAAGAAACAGCCGCTTTTTGCATTTGGCCATTAGCTGTTGGCGAACAACAATGAGTTGCTGGTTGCTGGTTGCTGGTTGAACAGCCAGGGATCGGTTATTCGGTGAATCGGATAATCGTAACAGCCTTAAGTTGAGGAGTTAAGGAGTTTAGAAGTTGAGGAAAAGCCAGTAGAACAGTCGGTAAAATCGTTTTTACACAATTTGCCAGGTATCAGTTGCTGTAGACATTTTGCATTCAACTGGTTAACTTTGAAGGATAGATGTCCATTTAAAGTAATTCGATAATCAATTATTGTGTGTTTTGGATTAAGAGCCTGCTAGTATTTAGCGCTAGCTGTCACCTCTTTTGATTGCGTAGCAAACATGAAAGAGGCGTCACCTATTGCGTAGCAGAAGCGCACCGCGTGCCGGGACGTCACCGGTTTTTCGACCAATTCCAACAAATAGTCCTAATTACCCTCTCCCAATATCCCAAATCAAAAAATCGACATCCCACTCCTCGTAGTTAGTAACTCTAAAGTCTGCATACCTTTCACTGAATTTCCTTTTTTATTGAGCGGCGGACTCCAGACGGCAATAGAATATTGCCCGGGATGAACTGCGACAATGCCTCCTCCTACCCCACTTTTGCCGGGAAGCCCTACACGATAAGCAAAATCTCCTGATTCATCGTAGAATCCACAAGTTTGCATGAGTGCATTGAGTCGCTTCGTCTGACTCACTGTCAGAATTCTTTTGCCGTCCGGAGCAATACCACCTTTTGCAAATAATTGAAAAGACTGAGACAGTTCCCTGCAGCTCATCTCAATGGCGCATTGGAAGAAGTAGAAATCAAGCACATCCTGCACCTCGTTGTCCAGGTTATTAAAGGACTTCAGGAAAAATGCCATGGAAGCGTTCTTAAAACCACTTAACTTCTCTGATTCAGCTACTGCCGGATTGATCTGAATTTTATCTCCTCCACAAAGTGCTGTGACAAAGTTCAAAAATACCTGCTTTGGGTCTTTGAGATAAGTCAGTAAAATGTCCGATATTACTAATGCCCCTGCATTGATCAGTGGATTTCGTGGAATTCCCTTTTCATATTCCAGCTGAACAAGAGAGTTAAAGGGATTACCGGAAGGCTCCACTCCTACCCTTTTCCAAATGTCTTCCCCTTTGAGGGCTATAGCAAGAGCTACAGCATATATTTTGGAAATACTCTGAACTGAGAATTTTTCATCGGCGTCACCTGCGCATATCTGATCGCCGCTTATCGGAGTCAAACACAATCCATATTTTTCCGGATCTATACCCGAGAGTTGCGGGATGTAATCGGCCACCTGACCGGTAGATACAGTCAGTTTCACTTCCTCAAAAACAGAAGAAACAATCGAATTCCATTGGATCATAGAATGGAGACAGGATTAAAGCTTGCAGCTTCCAGGCTGCAATTATGTGTTGGAGTGAAGGCCCATAGAGTTGCCCTCAGAATCTATGAAGAGAATGCCATATAGCCTGTATCAGCATCGATAAAAGTCTTCGGCATTGTGATACTTCCTCCGGCAGGTTCAATCCTGTTGAGCACAGCCTGCAGATCGGGATTTCCATTCAAATAAATAACACATCCGGTCTGAGAAGGAACATGATTTTCACTTTTTACAAGCCCACCTGACGCTTTGCCTGGTTCCATAGCAGAAGGAAACATATGCATCTGCATTCCCATCATATCGATAGAGATCATTTCAATTTCAAATATTCTTTCATAGAAAGCTTTTGCACGAAGTACATCAGTCATCGGAATTTCAAACCAGTTAATGGCATTTGTGGTGGCACTCATTTTCTCCATGTCAGGTAATCTTTAGGGTTATTGTAATTTAAAAATTTGGCTTTGGATCAAAGTATCTTATGTGTGTAAATATATTGCCCAAAATTTGATTACCCATACTTAGAGAGAAATAAATTATGCATACAAAGTAGCTTTCTCAATAAAAGCGAAACAGCCGCTTCTGGCAACTAGCTTCTGGCTTCCGGCGAACAGCCGGAATGTAACTCTATAACCTATGCTGCAAGTTGCCTGTGAAACAGCTGCTTATAGTTTTAATTTGAAGATTTTAAATCCCAAAAAAAACAAATAGCAAGTTCCGTGTTGATAGGTATGTGCCTTTTTAGCTTCATTTCACGGCACGCACTATAGAAGGAATACAGTGCTGCCGTCCCCGGCATATCGTCACCTTTGTAATTTTTAAAGGGCTGGCCCTTTAAAAATTATAAAGGCGTCACATTTCATGGCTTGATCCATGAAATACGTCACTTTTTCTTTGCTTTGCAAAGAAAAAAAGTCACACCTATGAAGGTTGAATCACAATAGAAGTGAGCTGTACTACTTCCTCATCAAGTCATCGACCATACGCACGATGTCTTTTCGATTGGATCCTTTCGTCATAAAGGCAGGCAATCTGCTGAACATGGCAGAATTTTTCTTGATGGTATTTCTTGGTTCGATGCCCCGTTCACGTAAACCGGCCTGAATGTAAGAGTTTAACGCTTCCAGATGCTCATAATTGAATGCCCAGAAATGATGGTCCCGATAAGTATCCTGAAGCCAGAGTGGAAGTCCGAATACACTATCTGTCATGCGTCCTTCGTGCATGGGATGCCTCATGATACTTGCATCATAATGTGTGGAATCTCCGCAGTTTTTGCAGACACTGTGCACACTTTTGGAGCCATTTTTCCAGACGTAAGTTTCTCTGATTTGCTCGTGACATTCCCGGCATTTGACTGATAAATATGCCGTAGCATATCCATACCATCGTCCCTTTTCTTCTGAGTGATGACAAGAAGTACATTGCAATCGCTGGGTTGGGGTCACAAGAGCTTTACCATGACAACGGGGACATTCTACCACAAAATGTGTAGCATAATCAGATAACTCTACTCCCGTGTCAGCAAATCGTTCCATTCAAAAAAATTTGGGCTGCAAAAGTACAGAAGAATCTGATTATGTTCTTCTCCAAAGTGTATCTATAAAATAGGATTTTTTATCCTGCCAGTAATTAGCATGTCTGAACCCGCTGATATCAGCAATATTAAAAATATCATCCAGCGTATACTTTCTGGAAATTTCCATAAAAATTGCTTCCCCTGCTTCAAAATCAACAGTCATTTCCAGGTCTTCGATTCTATAAGTCGCTGCTGAATTTGCGACCAAATAGCTTTTAGCCAGTCCCATTTCCGGGTCGTACACCGGATAATGGCTAAAGTTGGATAAATCAAAATTAGCTTCTAAATCTTTATTAATGCGGCGGAGTAAATTGAGATTAAAGTCTCTGGTTACTCCTTGGGAATCATTATATGCATCAAGGATAATGTGCGGATTCTTTTGCAAGTCCCAACCCGTCAACAAGTAATCCCCTGGTTTGAGTGTTTTGTACAATTCATTAAAAAATTGTTCCGTTTCATCAATTGAAAAATTACCAATGCTCGAACCCAGGAATAAAACGAAAGATGACTGATCATCCTTAAATAAAGATCTGGAAAGGGCGTCAAGGTATTCACCCTGAACTGTTTCAATACGCAAAGAAGGAAATTCATCTCTTATATCCTCCTGAAGCAAATCGAGTGCATTCTTTGAAATATCAATTGGTACATATGTAAAATCATACCCCGCCCTGAGCAGAAATTTTAATAATACCTTTGTTTTCATACCATCTCCTGCACCTAATTCTACCAGTCGGAAAGCTTCATTTTTTGACATGATTCCCATAATCTCCTCTGCATAATTTTTCAAAATTTCGAATTCTGCTCTGGTAAGATAATATTCCGGCAGCTCCATTATTTTGCGAAAAAGCTCATCTCCCTTTTTATCATAAAAGTACTTGGAAGGTAAATATTTAGGGAAAGATGTAAGACCAAGTTTCACGTCCTTCATAAAGCTGGACTGGAGTGTTGTTGGCCTGGAAATTTCTTTGATGCTGTTCATATGGAGTGTATTGTCCTGCAAGAATGTTGAAATTCGGAAAGAGGTGTGGAGCTGATTTTTATAAATAGATACGAATTTAAGCTATGTTAGGTTTCAAAACTTTTAAGCAATCAAACGACGTGCTCTTATTCTGCCAATCTGATTCCGGTGAATTGCCATCGCATATCCGCATGGAAAAAATTCCTGTAAGTCGCCCTTGAATGGCCTTCAGGTGTGGCCACTGACGCACCTCGCAACACCATTTGGTTGACCATAAATTTACCATTGTATTCACCCAAAGCACCCGGTAATTTTTTATAACCCGGGTATGGCAAATAAGCTGAACCTGTCCATTCCCATCTGGATCCAAATCCCAACAAGGGGCTTGCCACTTCCCATTCAAATTCTGTAGGTAATCGCTTACAGCTCCAGGATGCAAAAGCTGCTGCTTCATACCAGCTCACATGTGCCAATGGAGCATTCAGTTCCAACGGTTTTAATCCATTGAGAGTGTAAATCTTCCAGCTATCCTCAGTATAGTGCCAGTACAGTGGATGAGAGATATGATTGTTTTTGACCCATTCCCATCCTTCCTGATGCCAGTGCTCAGGACTCTCATAACCACCTGCTTCAACAAAACTTTGGTATTGACCCGCAGTCACCAGATTGGCATCTATACTAAACTCAGGAAGGAAAACCTTATGACGGCCCAGCTCATTGTCAAAGCAAAACCCATCGCCCTCAAATCCAATTTCATACATGCCCTCTGGAATATGTACAAAACCTTCTACTGAACTAATTTTTTCCTGTTCCGCAATATCAAGCACAGCCGGAAAAAGCGGATTAAGTGAAAGAGCATATTTAAGATCTGTAATCAATAATTCCTGATGCTGTTGTTCATGCTGAAATCCCAGAATCACCAAATCTTCAAATTCTGTCGTATCTGCCAGCTCAAACCAACGCTGCATTTGTTCATCCACATGTGATCTGTAATCGTAGATTTCCCTTACGGTTGGTCTGCTCAACTGACCTCTTTCCGCCCTAAGTGTTCTGGCTCCCAGAGCTTCATAATAACTGTTGTAGAAAAAATGAAATTGATCATTGTAAGGCTTGTAACCCAGGAGATGCGGTTTCAGAATAAATGTTTCAAAAAACCAGGTAGTATGCGCCAAATGCCATTTTGCCGGACTAACAAATGAAACAGGCTGCAGACCATAATCTTCTGTTTCTAATCGATTACAAAGTTGCACTGTATGTTGACGGATACGATGAAATTCTTCGGCCAGCTTCATTTATTTCTGATTTTTTCTAACTAACAGTACGAATTGGATATCGTTTTTGGGAGGATTATTAGCTTATTAGTTTCAGCTTCAGATAAAATAGCCCTTCTCCAGAAAGGCATTTCACTTTTCACTTTTCACTATCGGCTGTTTGCCATTCAAAATTCAACATTTAAAATTTAACATTCCAAAATTCACCATTTACTATTCCTCATTCACCATTTCTTCTCATCTAAGGCTTTCACTTTCTTTTCACTATCGGCTGTTTGCCATTAAATTCAACATTAAAAAACATCCAAAACACTCCCTCCTATCGTGTGCATTCAACATTTAAAATTCAACATTTAAAATTTAACATTCCACCATTCACCATTCACTATTCACTTTTCAAAACACTTTCTCATACTCTTCCAAAACATGTTCCTTTCCAATGGACGATTTTGCCTCCAGAATTTCAAACACATTATTCTTGATATTGTGTGCTATATCTCCTGTAGGTAAGTCATTACAATCAAGGCCGAAAGGATCTTCAATCTCCTCTGCCATCAACTGCACTCCGATGAAAGCGAAAAATACTACCATCACAACCGGCACTGCCAAATACCCCAATTCCGGGATCAGTGCAAATGGAAGTAATACGCCATAAACTGTGATAAATATTTTCATATAAACACTATAGCTGAAGGGAATGGGAGTCTTCTTTATTCTTTCGCATGCACCCAGAATATCAAGTAATGCCTGCGTGTGAGGTTTGGTATTCAGGAAATCTTCCTGAGTTATTTTCTTTTCCCGATGCATTTTTTTCAACCACTCTATGAATTTGTAAACTGATATGACCAGGTATATGACCTTTCAAAGAATATTCCTGTTTGTCCTCCTTCGGACAGAAAAACTAATTCTTCCACTTTGACACCTGCTCTCAAATGCTCCTTCAGAGCAATACAGAAATTAGTTATCAAAACTGCCATCCTGTGTTTACTTTCTAAATCCTTTTCCGGAAACATAGCCGCAGCTGATACAGCAAGATTACGACTGTGATTGACCAGGGCACCCCATTGCATCCGTCCTTCCCACCAGCGTTCATAGGCTGTACTGGTTCTGAAAACCAACAAGATGGATAGCACTATTCCCAGTAAAGAGAAAAATGCTTAACCCGGGTTGAAACATATTTTGTCCAATCAATTCAATCTCTGATAAGGGCAACAATCATTGTAAATAATCCTATCCAACCCACTGCACGTACGATTCGTGTCATGGTCCAGGATCTGAACAAGTGAGAAATGTCTTTTATCCAATATTTATTCGGTGTGTAAACGATCATAATTTTTAAATTTCTGCCAGATATTTGTGTACAAAACTAATCGCCATAGCGCCCTCTCCTACTGCTGATGCCACTCTGTTCATTGCACCGGAACGAACATCCCCTGCAGCAAAAACTCCGGGAATACTTGTCTCCAATAGGTATGGTTCGCGCTCCAATTTCCAAATTTTTTTGAAATCTTTCAAAGAACTCATTTCTCTTCCCGTACTCACGAAGCCTTTATTGTCTTTTATCACATCATCGGGCAGCCAGGTTGAAACTGGTTGTGCTCCAATGAATACAAACAAAGCAGCAGCTTCGAATCCTTCACAATTTTGTTTGAGATTAAACTGCACCACTACTTTTTCAAGTGAATCTCCTCCGATGACTTCTTTAACTTGTGTATTTCCCCAAACTTCTATATTTGCTGTGCCCTCTATTTGGTCAATAAGATAAGAAGACATGGTCGAATGCAGCGATTCTTTTCTGATAAGTATGATAACTTTCGAAGCAAATTTACTCAAATACATAGCGGCTTGTCCGGCCGAGTTTCCTCCACCTACTATGAAAACTGCTTTGTCTTTGCAAAACTGAGCTTCCGTATTTGCCGCTCCATAATAGACGCCTGCCCCTGTCAGTTTTTCTATTCCATCTGTTTCCAAATGTCTGTAATTGACCCCTGTCGTGATCAGCAAACTTCTTGTGTTGATCACAGCTCCATCTCCGAGGGTCAAAATCTTATAAGGGTATTGAAAACTAATTGATTTCACTTCCTGAGGAGACAGAAATTCTGTTCCGAATCTGGTGGCCTGTGTAATCGCCCGTCTGGTCAATTCTGATCCGCTGAGACCGTTGGGAAAACCAAGATAATTTTCAATCCTCGAGCTGGTTCCCGCCTGGCCACCCGGAGCGCGCTTCTCAACAAGCAATGTTTTTAAACCTTCTGAAGCAGCATAAACAGCCGCAGCAAGTCCGGCAGGCCCAGCACCTACGATGACTACATCATATAATGCTGACTGAGCCTGATGATTCAACCCGATTTTAGAAGCAATGTCAACTAATGAAGGTTGCTTTATGTATGACCCATCTTCAAAAATAACGACGGGAAAATCTTTGCTTTCAAAGCCATTGATTTCAATCAGCTCTGCAGCAGCTTCGGAATTCTGAATATCCAGCCACTGATAAGGAAACAGATTTCCGGAAAGATAATCCTTGATGGCATGAGATCTGGGTGAAAATTGATATACCAGCACCCTGATACCCTTAAAGTCCATTTTACATTTGCATGCCAGTCTTCCAATAAATCAGTTAATACAGGATACAATCTTTCCTCGGGCGGATCCCAGGGTTTCAACAGATAATAATCAAGTTGAACATCATTGATAGCTTTAATAGCCGCATCCGTGTCAGAATAAGCAGTGAGTAAGACTCTTTTGGCATCAGGATAAATGACTTTTGCTTTCTCCAGAAATTCAACACCCTGCATTTCAGGCATTTTTTGATCTGAAATAAAGAGTGCAACAGTTTCACCTTTATTTTTAAGTTCTACAAGACTGTTGAGTGCCTCATCCACGGAACTTGTACTTAGAATTCGGTATTCAGGTCTGAATTTGCTTTTGAGGTCACGCCCTATTGCCCGAAGTACCTGGGGGTCGTCATCGATAGAAAATATGATAGGTGTGGACATATTGATTATTTTAGAATTGGGAGTAACTGAGCCATAATATTGGGATTGAATTTAAATGGTTCTCGGAAAACAGAATTCAAAAAGTGTCCTGCCAGGTTGGGAATGTACTGTCACTTTCCCATAGTGCTGTGACACTATCTGCTGCACCACTTCAAGCCCCATTCCGGTCCCTTTTCCCATTTCCTTAGTTGTAAAAAAAGGATCCCAGATCCTTGAGAGCACATCATCCGGTATTCCCGGGCCATTGTCTATAATTTGAATTTTTGCAAAATTACCGTCTTTGATAGTGGAGATTTGAAGGACAGGATTAGGAGTATTTTCCATGGCATCAATGGCATTGTCAATGACATTGGTCCAAACCTGATTCATGGCACTTACCACAATTGGAATATCGCCGATGCTATCATCTAAATTGTATTCCACCGTGATGTTACTTTTTTTGATTTTGTGATTTAGCATGGTGAGCGTATTTCTGATTCCCTGATGAACATCGGCCATATGTCGCTCACTGGCCTGATCCATATGTGTATAACTTTTCACAGAACCGATAAGGGATGAAATTCGGTCTGAGGCTTCCTGTATATCTTCGACCAGTCTCTCTGTTGTCAGATTATTACTAATCCATTTAAGCACCGGACCCAGGTCTGCTTCAGGTACTAATTCCAAAATTTTATCAAAATCTTCCTCCTCAAATCCGAATTCTACCAGATTCTCCGCAGTGTCCTCATCGTGCGGAATATTATGATCCTCCAGCCAATCAATGATTTCATCCTCACATTCTGTGCGTTCCATCAAACTCAGCGGGGCCGGCTTACTTTGCAGCCGATTAAACAAAATGGCATTCACCCCATCGATTTGTTCCGCTGTCATTTTTATATTAATAACCTTCTTGAACGCCTCAGGCTGAAGCTGGAGATGTTTGCGCAATTCTGAGGATCCCCGGACGATGGCAGCGGCAGGATTATTAAGCTCATGCGCAAGACCTGCGGAGAGTTTGCCAAGGGCCATCATTTTTTCATTCTGCTTTTGCAATGCCGTAAATTCTCTCACTCTGGAAGTCATTGCCTGAACTAGAGCCGCTGTCAGTTCATAGTTATTTGCGATCAGTTCCTTTTCGAGTGTTTTGGGAAATGTAAGCACTTCCAAATCCCGAATAACCAGGCCAAATGCCCGGCTGTTTTTTCCTCTTGAAAAAGGCAAATACCCTGTGATATCCCCTTCTTCATTGACCCCGAGATCCATCTGTTGATTGCTGGTATTTAGTAAAATCCTGTAAGCACCTTGCAGAATGAAGTAAGTATGGTCAATAGGATTGCCTGACTTGAAAAGATATTCACCTTCAGGGAGGGTATAATGTGTACTATGGTTAATCAGCCATTGCAGCTGCTCTGGTGGTACATCTTTTAGTTGTTCGAATGATTGAAGCTTTTCGACCAGCGATTTTTCCATGAATGCAGATTGAGATATAGAAGATTCATTCAAAATTAATAATTCCAAACAACAAGCAGATGCTATTTTTATACATCACTATTCCGAAACTATTCTCAACATCACGATATCTCACATCGGGTTCGGAATTAAGTAAGGGATAACAAACGGGAGGGGAATTGGTTTGATGGGATTTGTCAGATCTCAGGTAAGAATTCATAAATGGCCAGTTGATACATCTATTATATTGTTCTGATTTAATATAATTTACCGTATAAATACGCTTTACAATACCAATAACTTATTCAAAATTTGCCAACGAAAGCAAGTCAGTTATAGTAATATTAATGACTGTATCTAACATTCCCATGCATTGCAAATATCTACGTGTTACTCCAAAGAATTAACCCGGATGTTTTAAGAATAAAAAGTAATTTAGTACAGCATAAGCATTCTGCATTTGACCATAAATAATTCACAATCTTAAAGATCAGTCTGATGATAAAAATTAAAAGAGGTCCGGCTCCGAAATTTATGAAGTCAACAATTGTGAAATCAGCAAAAGGGGATCTTAAAGACATTTTTGAGAGTATTCAAAGGCAGGAACGTGTCCGGATTGAGGCATTTGTCCTGGAGGAAGTTCGTGGAAATTTAATGAAAATGTGCCACAGCAAATGTGCCTATTGCGAATCTGGAATAGGTAAAACCGGTGTCGGAGAAATTGAACATTTTCGCCCTCCATCTGGTGCCAGAGGAATGGGCAAAGAATATGCTCCTAATCACTATTGGTGGCTTGCTTATGAGTGGGATAATTTGTTAATGGTATGTCAGATATGCCTGAAGCATAAAAGAGATTTTTTTCCTTTGGAAAATGAGTCGAATCGTGCAGCTATCGGGGCCACAGGATCAGAATTGAAAAATGAAAATCCATTGCTTATCGACCCTTGTTCAGAAGATCCCAGTCAACATCTGAGCTTTTCTGCAAATGGAGTATTGGAGGGTAAAACGAAAAAAGGTAAAACTACAATAGACATTCTGGGACTGAACAGAAGAGATATAGTACTCGAAAGGCATAAGACTGCAGACAGATTTAATCGTGAATTACAAATTCTGAAAAACGAGGCCTCCTCCTCAACGAAAGATGTTCTTGAGTACATTAGTGAATTGCATTCTGATCATCCTAATCAAGAATATGCCGGCACTCTAAGAACAGTCTTTGCTACCTGGCTTAAGGATAATTCGGAGCTCTGGAATAGCCTGACTCAAAAGTCCGCTCCCTCCATCAGCAAAATTTCTAAACAAGCCAACAAAGCAAATAAAACCAATGCTCAGTCATATATCACCGATAGAGAGAAACATGAGTTGAATAATCAGATATCTCAAATCAAAAGGTTTTCCATCAAATCAATCGAAATCGAGAATTTTAAATCGATTGACAAGCTCACAATTCAAATCCTGCCAACAGGAAATCTTGAAAGCAGGGAATCATGGTTACTTCTCCTTGGTGATAACGGGATTGGCAAAAGTTCAATCTTACAGGCGATTACCCTGGCTCTGGCAGGAAAAAACAACTCGATTTAATGGATCTTGATGTGCTGGATTTTTTACGTTACCATACAGATTCGGGCTTTGTTAGAATTTGTAGTTATGAGCAGGACGAGCCTATAGAACTTCATTACGATCCATCCGGATTTCATACCGATCTCATAGATCCGCCCACTTTTCTAATGGCTTATGGCTCCACCAGATTATTGCCAAAGGGCCCTGTAGAATGCAACAATAATCTTCTGGAATATGTGAATATTAATAATTTATTTGACTATACTATTGCGCTTTGTGATCCTCATATGTGGTTAAGTGAGCTCAATGAAAAGGAGTTTAATGACAGGGTGGCCCCGGCATTTTTTGATGTGTTGGCACTGAGAGGAGACGACCGTCTGTATCTGGAGAATGGAAAAATTAATATCACCCAATTTGGTAGTTCTAATCCTCTGGAAGATAATAGCGATGGATATAAAACAGTGGTAGCTCTGGTTGCTGATATTATGAAAACGCTCTCAGTAGATATGGCCGGATATCACAATGCCCAGGGAATAGTATTGATTGATGAAATAGGAAATCATCTTCATCCAAGATGGCGAATGAAAATTGTTTCTTCTTTGCGAAGAGCTTTCCCCAATCTACAGTTTATAGTCACTACACATGAACCCCTTTGTTTAAGAGGATTGTCTCACGGAGAAGTGGTCGTTTTGGTCAGGGATTATGAGAAAAAAATAAGAGCGCTGGACAAAGAATTGCTCCCGGACCATAATATGATGCGCATCGAACAATTACTGACCTCTGATTTATTTGGTCTCATAAATGTCATGGATGAAGAAGCAGAGAAATCCTATGAGGAATATTACAATTTGCTCGCCAAAAAGGAGGAAAATAAAACGGAAGCCGACAAGAAAAAAATCCGGGAGATGTCAAATATGATCGCTGAAAAAGAAGTTTTGGGTTCCACTCCGGATGAGCAGGTAATGTACAAAGTGATCAATGAAACATTTGCAAAAAAGATTAGGGAGGAAGGATTTAAAACGAAAGAAGCACTCAAGAAGGAGACTATAGATGAAGTGAAATCATTTATTAAAACTAAAAACCTCAATTGGTTATGATAAAGATTCGCAGACCACAGGCACCTTCATTTCTTACAGATCCGGAGGGGTTATGGGTGAAAGAAATTGAAGAAGCCATAGCACACTACAATACAGTCAATCCTGCGTCCTTTAAATTTGAGATGTACAATGACACGAGATTAAAAGATGAATTGAAAAAGTTTTTTCTCAAATGTGCCTATTGTGAAAGTACCTATGGGGCGGTTTATGATGGCGACGTGGAACATTTTCGACCGAAAGGAAAGGTAAATGAAAAAAATCCGCAAACTCCGGGATATTATTGGCTGGCCAATGACTGGGACAATTTGTTTTTGGCTTGTCAGCATTGTAATCAGAGAAGAAAACATGTCCTGGTGGGAGAAACCGAACTGGAAGGTCATGGAAAATTAGATCAATTTCCTATCCATCCGGAAACGCATCGCGCTGCTAATACGCATGCTGACTTAAAAAAGGAAGAACGGGCGCGATTACTGATCAACCCTTGTAAGGATAAACCGGAAGTACATTTTAAATATGAAAAGGAAAATGCTGTAATGATACCTTTGAGCAAAAAAGGTGAAACATCCGTAAAAGTTTTTGTCCTGCAAAGGCCATTCCTGGTCCAGGAAAGAAAAAAAAAGATGATAAAATTGTTCAAGCAAATGGCAATCGCAAAACATCTCCTGGAAGATTATAATGCCGACCAGGGAAATAATGCGAAAAGAGAATTATTTGAGTTGGCACTTGATAATGTAGTGGAATTTACTTTGGACAGTGAAGAATATGCCGGAATGAGTCGTTACTTTGTGAGATCCTTTTTGCAGGAAAACGGGATTGCTTGAGATTTAATTCGTGATTTAAACATTGAAAAATATTTAATGGTGGACATCAAAATAATCATAGGACACCAAAACACTCAATTATGTTGAGTTCAAAGCGAAGGATTTGAATCAGATAAAGCAATTCTATACCGCTGCTTTTGGCTGGCAATTCATGGATTACGGTCCCGATTATATAGCTTTTTCCGAGAGCGGCTTGGATGGAGGTTTTGAGAAAACCGATGACGATATTGTAAATGGGGCTTTAGTGGTTCTGTATCACAAGGATCTGGAATCGATCCGATCCCAGGTAATTCAAGCTGGCGGAATTCTTTCTGTGGATATTTTCTCCTATCCGGGTGGAAGGAGATTTCAATTTCTGGACCCGTCTGGAAATGAGCTTGCAGTGTGGTCGGAGTGAAATCTACCTACTTTCGAAGAAGATGAAACCAAAACCTGATTTCAGTTTTCAGTTTTCAGTCTTTCAGATTTCAGATTTGAAACAGCCAAAAAGTAATTGATTTTTTTAATGAAGCTGTGCAAAAAATTTAATTTTTGCTTGATTATAAAACTTTGATTATCTATTGATTTCCAAATTGTAATATATTAGTTTACTTTTAAAGCGTTTCAGAAATCATAAATCATGCAGCCATGAGATTAGTACTAATTCTTTCTTTATTATTTAATTTATCTACTTGTGTAAGTTTATTTTCTCAAGTTGAAAATAGTAAATCTGAAATAGAGCAAATTACAACTACATTGATGGACTATATTGAAGGTACAGCGAATGGAGAACCTGCAAGATTAAGAAAAGCCTTCCATCCGGAATTCAATTTGTATACTGTCACAGAAGAAGATAGCTTGAGAATAAGATCAGGAGAGAAATATATTTCCGATATCAAAGAGGGTACAAAAGCCAATAGAATTGGGCGGATCATTTCCATTGATTACGAACAAGATGCAGCTATTGCCAAGGTAGAAATAGTCATTCCAAACCGTAGAATTTTCATTGACTATTTTCTGTTGTTAAAATATGAAGGCTCCTGGAAAATTGTGCACAAAAGCTATACCGGGAAACCATTTCCAAAAGCAGAAGAAGAAAAAAAATAGAAATATCAGATCTTACTTTAAACTGGTCACACAAAATCTAGCCCCAATAATGAATGAATTTCTACGCGGCCCTTTGAGGTAAGTATTAATTCCCTGGAAAAATCCTTCTTTTTAAACCACTTCCATTCCAACATTCTTTGAAGGAACACAGCCCCGAGTTGTCCAGCTAAATGTGGCCGGCGTTCTGACCAGTCAAGACATTGCCGGGTCAATGGCCGGCGCCTATTGTCAACCTCATTTTGTAAGATACCGAAGTTAGAAAACCATTCCCAGCCGGACTCAGATACCCCGTAGATTTTTTCAGATTTTAATAAATATTGTCTGCCTTCCAGCTCTTCAACGATTTTGACTGCTACATAGCCTGCCAGATGATCGTAACAAGTCCGGCAGTATTTTATAGCATTCTTTTCCGGTTCATTTTTGAAGTTTGTATTCGTGAGTGGACTTGCAAGATTGGCCAAACCTTCCACTGCATAGGCAACTTCAGGTCCGGAATATGAAAAATATTTATGTCTTCCCTGCGACTCAACTTTAAGTAGATTCCCATCTAATAATTTTTTAAATGATTACTGGCTGCCGTTACTGAAATGTCTGCAGCTAATCGCCAATTCACCTGCAGTATAAGCTTTTCCATCCAGCAATTTCCACATTATCTTTGCTCTGGAAGGCTCGCACATCAGAGAAACAATAGAAACAAATTTGTCCTCCTCGTCCATAGTTCATTCTTAAATGAAGTGTAAATGTATAATTTGAAATTACTTTGCACAAATAATTATTGAAGACTTCATATTAAACTTCCAATGGGAAAACAAAAGCAGGATTGAAGTTGAAATAATTCCGCCTTTGAGAATAATCCGTAAAAAATGGTTTTGAGTATGAACGAGCAGAAGTGCAGCCCAAAGACCGGTACTGTGTGAGCACTCACTGAATCCATACAGATATGGAGATGACCTTTAATCATTAAGCAGGAACATCTGATGTCAAAGCGAGTTTAGCGGGCTTAACGAAGCGAAAACGCATTTTTAGGATTAGGCTCAACAGCGGAAATGGTTTTTGTTTACTTTTTGCCATCTCAAAAAGTAAAAGCCCCACCGGCTTGAGGTGAATTAGAAGTACTCAATTCGGATAAATTTATTGGAAGTGCAAAACCTGTATTTACCTAGATTTTGAGAAATAATACGCCATAATTAAGTGCTAACTTTCTGTAAATGATGGATTGATAACTTTGCATTTATTTAAGAAATAAATGTGTATCTAATTGATAAATAAAAAGATAAGTACATATTTAAAAGAATATATGCATGCAAGACTTAGAAATACAATTAGAAAAGAAGCCGGGTATGCTGGCACTCATGGGTGAAACATTAGGCAAACATTCAATCAGTTTGGAAGGAGGTGGCGTCTTTCACAATGGGAGCACTTGTATCGCACATTTTCTGGTGGATGATGCCCTGTGCGCCAAAAAAGTCCTGGAAAATGCAGGAATTAAGGTCCTCAAAATCAATGAAGTGATCATAGCCAGGCTGCGACAGGATGTTGCCGGGCAATTAGGAACATTTTGCAGAAGAATGGCAGAATCAAACGTAAATATTTTGACTCAATACAGCGATCATTCCAATAATTTAATCGTCATTGTGGATGATTTTGAAAAGGGTAAAATAGTAGCAGCAGAATGGGCTATTGAGTCTGAAATTTCCTCTAAAAATATTTCATGAAAGGACAACACCAATACAAGCTGACAATTACATGGACCGGAAATACCGGTACCGGCACCTCAGCTTACAGAGAATATGAAAGAAGTCACAGCATCAGTGCAGACAACAAAGCTGATATACTCGCCTCTTCCGACCCCGCATTCAGAGGAGATAAAACCAAACACAATCCGGAGGAATTATTCCTCGCATCCATTTCCAGTTGTCACATGCTCTGGTACTTGCACCTATGTGCTGAGGCAGGAATCATAGTGACTGAGTATGTAGATTCTGCAGAAGGTATCATGACAGAAACTCCCGATGGAGGAGGAAAATTTACGGAAGTGACTTTGTATCCAATTGTAACGATATCAGATATTTCCAAAAAAGAATTGGCAGAACAACTTCATCACAATGCCAATAAATTATGTTTCATTGCCAATTCGCTCAATTTTACTGTGCAGCATAAACCGATCATAAAATCCGATCAAATTTTAACTGAATAATTTCTGTTTTCAAAAGTGCTTTATTCCCAATAATTAGGTTTTCATTTACTGGTGACTTCGAGTTAGTCATGCATTGCGAAAATAATAGCTTCTGAGAGGCTTAATGATTTACCTTCATTGTACCATTTTTGATGCAAAGCATTATCCCAGACCGGCATCTGAAGTATTTTGATTTCGTCATACTGGACCTGAGATCCCCCGGTAAGTGGATATCCGCTTACTGCCAAAAAATTGTCCAATGCTCCTCTGAGTCTAAAAGCCTTTTCATTTTTATCCATCAAAAAAAACAAAATGCTGCCATCCATCACACCATAGAATAAGCTCTCGACTTCCCCTGACAAACGACCATATTCATACCCCCTCAACAGATATTTATAAGCTTCATCTAATTGACCCATTTTGTAGTATGCATAACTTATAGACTGCATGGCAGCTGATTTCAAGCCTATAAATCCTTTTTCCGGGAATAAATTATACATATTTATCCCATCTTGCAAGGTTTGGTGATAGTCATTATCTCCATTCATTACATTCAGTCCATGCTGTAATATGTAGATAGCCCCAAGAATATAAATATTTCCTTCATATGCGGCAATCCGTCTAGCCTTTTCCAGATTTTCACTCATAGTTTCATACTGACCAAGCTGACGATAATATTCTATTGACCAGCAATACAACATGCACAATAATAAAGAATCTTTTACCTCTTCTGCAAGCTGAAAAGTCAATTCAATTTTTTCCGACGATCCGCTTCGCATCATATAGGAACCATAGCAGCCATCTAAACAATAGGCGAATGCCAAACTTAATTTATCACTGGTCTTACTCAATATTACTTGTGCTTCATTGAGCATTGTAAATCCCATTTCAAAATCAAAAAGAAATAAAGTACAATATCCGGCCCACAGTAAAGTCTTACCCCTCACTTCCGGGCTGATATTTTCCGAGTACCAAAGGGATGTATTTTTGATACCGGCATCCTCAATCCATCTGAAACTGTCTGAAAATCCCCCTCTGACTGTCCAGTATCCACTTAAAACCGGGATAAATCTCCATGCACTTTCATAATCATTTAACTCAATAAAATAATAAAATGCAGCTCTAATATTCGGATAATCTGCTTCAATTTGATCCAGCCAAACTTCGCCATTTCGAACCCACAATTTTCCATCAGCATCTTCACACAGCTTTAAAAAATGCTGAGCAAATCTCAGTTTAGTTTCAATTGCTTCCGGAGATTTATCCAACATTTCCCTTGCATATTCAAGAACCGTTTGCAACATATTGAAACGAGGTTCCGAACTGCTACTAAATGAAACTTGTTTTATCAAACTAACATCCAATAATCGTTCGGTCATTTCTTCAATATCCATCTCAATATTCTCTGCGTTCAAAACCACATCTGCGGCATCCAAAGTCCAGCTGCTCTTAAATATGCCTAATTGCCTGAAAACAAATTGGGTTTCTTCGCTCAATAAATTATAACTCCATTCAATGGCAGCGCGCAATGTTTGCTGTCGTTCAGGTAAATCTTTTTGCCCCTTATTTACCATATCCAGTGTTTTGACAATTCGCGATATAAGTAAAGCCGGTTGAAAAAACCTTGTTCGTGCTGCAGCTAATTCAATTGCCAGAGGTAAGCCATCAAGACGTTCGCATATCTCTTTTATAGCTGTTACATTTTCCTGATTCAAATCAATTAAAGGATTTACCTGTAATGCCCGTTCAACAAATAATTGGGTGGCGGGATAATCATATAGTTCTTTAGCAGTTAAATTACTCTTCACGGGAACAGCCAGAGTGTGTAAATTAAATATGTGCTCAGTTCTGATATGCAGGGATGTGCGGCTGGTGATTAATATTTTGAGATATTGACAGCCCAATAAAAGGTTACTAATGAATTTAGTGGCACCAATGACCTGTTCAAAATTGTCAAGAACCAACAAAAATGACTTATCAGATAAATAATCAACAATAGTCTGTTCCATTGCTTGCTTTCCACTATCCTGCAAACCTAAAGCATCGCCAATGGTAACTTCGACCAAACGATAATCTGAAATGGATGCGAGGGAAACAAATGCTACCCCATCTGCAAATGCATCTTTTATATTTTGAGCTATATGAATGGCTAACACAGTTTTCCCTGTCCCACCCGCGCCAAGTAAGGTGACCAAATTCACTTTGTCTTGCAATAACAGTTCTGATACCCTTTTTAATTCTTCATCTCTTCCATAAATCTCAGATTGGATATGTGGAATTAATTCTATACGCGTGGGTTTCAAATCTGAAATGTCATGAGACTTATCATCAGAATGATTTTGATCACTTAGTGCATTTTCAAATATTTCAGATAATAAAACAGATAAATCGTTCTCAATGTGCTTCTGAAGTTCCTTGGCATCATCAAAATACTGATAACAGGCTGAATCGCTATTCTGAATATCTGTCAATAATTGCTTGAGGCGCGGTTGAATTTCACTGGTCCTCTTTACATAAATCAGTTTGGGCTTATGTTTTCCACAAAGACGATACTCATCTTCTAGGCCAGAAATTTCAGAACCCGGAGCTATCCATCCATAACTATTCCAATAAATACCAAGGAAAATATGGCTTTGATCAAGGTAAGCGGAATATAAATCACGGGGAGGATGTGGTCTGGCACCCGCTTCAAAAAACACCGGTATCAGCCTCAGATTTAAAATTGCTTCACGGGCTGCTTTGCGTTCATCAGCCAATTCATTAATCGTACTGCTTATGAATACTCGAACGCGCTGGTCAGGTGTCTTAATGCTTGCCATAAACAAAAATTTATGATAAGCAATATTAACATTTTCCTCCAACTTTTTTCTGTCAAATCCAAATGCCCCGGCTCCAATTCAGAATTATTCCTACCATGGAAAGCCTCTCAATAGATCCAAAGCATAAATACTGGTTGATTAGTTGACATTATTATTCAATTTTCCTGAGTGAGATGTCAAAGAATTTGTCGATTAATTAAACCTATTATACAACTTAACTTGATATTTTGTCAATTATAGTTGTCTTTTTGTAATGTTTACTTATCTTTGTATGGTAAACTTTTAAATATCATATCATGAAAAAGACAAGCATTTCTCCTTTTAACAGAGTAGTCCTATTCGCCCTTCTATGGTTTGTGACTTACACTATTTGTTTATTGAGCATTAAGAATTTAAGTCCCGGTACGACATTAGGAATTATCTTATCCCTACTTCCGGTGACAACATTTGCTCTTTTTATTTACAGCATTATTAAAGGTGTGGCTTCAATGGACGAAGTGCAGATCAGAGTCCAAATGGAAGCTGTTGTTATTGCATTTTCACTCTCATTATTAATGCTAATGACACTTGGACTACTTGACCTTGTCATTGTTCTGAAAAAAGAAGATTGGGGTTACAGGCACCTGGTTCCATATTTTTTCCTTCTGTATATTGTTGGTCTCATCATTTCAAAACGCAAATACAACCTGGAAGATGAAAAACACGATTAAAGTAGAACGTGCAAAGAAAAACTGGACGCAGGCAGAGCTGGCAGAAAAAATAGGCGTATCCAGGCAAGCAGTGAATTCAATAGAAACAGGTAAATTCGTCCCTTCCACCATTCTAGCGTTGAAAATGGCTCAGGAATTCGGAAGCAGTGTTGAAACTATTTTCCAATTAGAAAAAGGTGATTAGAATTAATTACAGGCAAATTAGGACCTTTCATTTGAGTTTCAGGTAAAATAAAAGAATGGTCTATTAACCTCCGTAATCAGAGCCACGATCCACATCCAAAAAAGGTGACCCGTTTAAGAATCACCTTTTTATTATATATCCAACATCTAAACATCACACTCCCACTCTTCTCACACACTTTGCTTAAACGCTTAACCGATTCACCTCTTAAACGGCTGCTTATCCTTTCCGGTCAAAGCGATCCAAATTCATTACTTTATTCCATGCTGCCACGAAATCCTTCAGGAATTTTTCCTGAGAATCACTGCATCCATATACTTCTGCCAATGCACGTAACTCAGAATTTGATCCAAAGATTAAGTCCACTCTTGTGCCTGTCCATTTCAATTCTCCGCTTTTGCGATCACGTCCTTCGAATACATTTTGATTAGTATTTGAAGCACTCCATGTGATATTGAAATTCAATAAGTTTACAAAGAAATCATTGCTCAACGCACCCGGATTATTGGTAAATACGCCGTGTTTGGAGTGATCATAATTGGCTCCGAGTACTCTCATACCTCCAACCAAAACAGTCATTTCAGGAGCGGTAAGTGTGAGTAATTGAGCTTTATCCACCAACATTTCTTCTGCAGATGCAGAATGTGTTTGCCTGAAGTAATTGCGGAATCCATCAGCTCCGGGTTCCAATGCTGCAAATGATTCTACATCTGTTTGCTCCTGAGACGCATCCGCTCTTCCGGGAGTAAATGGCACCGTTATATTCTGTCCTGCCATTTGAGCCGCTTTTTCAATAGCTGCACAGCCTCCCAATACAATAAGGTCCGCAATAGAAACCTGCTTCCCGGCAGACTGAACACTATTAAAATCACTCTGGATTCCTTCCAGCGTATTGATCACTTTTGAGAGCTGAGCAGGATTGTTGACTTCCCAGTATTTTTGAGGTGACAAGCGAACACGGGCTCCATTTGCCCCGCCTCTTTTGTCAGATCCGCGAAAGGTGGATGCAGAAGCCCAGGCAGTTGAAACCAATTCAGCAATAGACATACCTGAACCGAGAATTTTATTCTTAAGACCGGCGATATCATCTGCATCAATCACTTGATAATTTATTTCGGGAATAGGATCCTGCCAGATAAGTACTTCTGCTGGAACTTCCGGGCCCAGGTATCTTGCTCTGGGTCCCATATCTCTATGCGTCAGTTTAAACCAGGCCCGCGCAAAGGCATCTTCAAACTCAGCAGGATTCTCATGGAATCTTCTGGATATTTTTTCATAAGCAGGATCTACTCTTAGAGAAAGATCTGTCGTAAGCATGAATGGTGCATGTCTTTTTGAAGGATCATGCGCATCCGGCACTGTTCCGGCTCCGGCTCCATTCTTAGGTGTCCATTGCTGGGCACCGGCGGGGCTTTTGGTAAGTTCCCATTCGAATCCGAAAAGATTTTCAAAGAAATTATGGCTGAATTTAGCAGGAGTGGTAGTCCAGGCGCCTTCCAGTCCGCTGGTTATTGTGTTGGCACCATTTCCGCTATTGAAGGTGTTTTTCCAGCCAAGTCCTTGCTCCTCAATGGAAGCACCTTCTGGTTCTGCACCAATATAAACAGCTGGATCTGCGGCACCATGCGTTTTACCGAATGAGTGTCCACCAGCTATCAGAGCAACTGTTTCTTCATCATTCATTGCCATACGACCAAATGTCTCACGTATATCTTTTGCAGCTGCCATAGGGTCAGGATTGCCATTTGGACCTTCCGGATTTACATATATCAATCCCATCTGTACAGCACCTAACGGATTTTCTAATTCCCGATCACCTGAGTAGCGTTTATCACCCAGCCACTCTCCTTCTGAACCCCAGTAAATATCTTCTGCGGGCTCCCATACATCCTGGCGTCCTCCGGCAAAACCGAATGTTTTGAATCCCATAGATTCAAGAGCACAATTACCTGCCAGAATCATCAGATCTGCCCATGATAATTTCCTTCCATATTTTTGTTTAACCGGCCAAAGTAATAATCTTGCTTTGTCCAAATTTGCATTGTCAGGCCAGCTATTGAGCGGAGCAAAACGTTGAGTTCCGAATCCTGCTCCTCCACGGCCGTCAGAGATCCGATATGTACCTGCGCTATGCCAGGCCATCCTGATAAAGAAAGGCCCATAATGGCCATAATCAGCAGGCCACCAATCCTGAGAATCAGTCATCAGCGCATAAATATCCTGCTTTACTGCTTGCAAATCCAATGTCTTGAATTCCTCTGCATAATTGAAATCCTCTCCCATCGGATCAGAAAGTGAAGAATGTTGACGAAGAATTCCCAGTCTTAATTGATTCGGCCACCAGTCGCGATTTCTGGGTCCCGCTCCGGCACTTCTCTTGAGAGATCCACTACTGAACGGACACTTAGCTGCACCTTCATTTACATCAGCTAATTTTGCATCATCATTTGAATTGTGTTCCATTGACTATTGATTATAAGTTTATTTGATTGGTTTTATGTTTCCTTGATTGTATTTGATTGGCATGATTCAGTGGGGGCTGCCAAATTAAGCAATTACGACTTAATTCACTCAGCATTATGTATTTTCCCGATGGTTTAATTCTCTAATTTTTTCAAAATCAAGAACTCTAAAATAAGAGGAATGTTTGAACTCTGTTGAATTCATTTAATGGAATTTTTGATTATCTCACTATAATTAATTGATCATCAACAACTTTATACTTTGAGATGATTCTTGTCATCTTCAGTCTTTAGTTCATTTAGTAATGATTGCCAAACTACTTGCCTTTCGCTTAACTTTAGGCCTTACTGATGAAAGTTGGAAATTAATTATGAGTGAGAATCCCGAAGATTTTTATTTGAGTAAGGAAGAACCGGTAAAAGGCTGTTTACTTGCGCTGCAAAGAATTATTATAGCGCAGAATGGCCATATGATAGAAACCAGGAAGTATGGGATGCCTTGCTTTTGCTACAAGAAAAAGATTATCTGCTATTTGTGGACTGACAAAAAAACCGGACAGCCTTACATATTAATGGCGGATGGTCAAAAACTGGAGCATCCTGCTCTTGAAACCGGTAACAGATCGAGGATGAAAATTTTGAGAGTAAATCCTGAAATCGATATTCAGATAGAAACAATTAGAGAATTATTGATGGATGCAATTGCCTTACATTTATAATCGCAATATTTTAATATTATTGACAGCCTTCCAGGGCAGGTAAATCTGTGTTGAAATCTCCTCCCCCTGTATGTTGTGTTCCCAAAACACATTTATTCCTATTTTCTTCCTTGACCTCACAATAATCTGCAACTATACAAGCTTTTCCATTCAGAGTAATACTGGGTCCTGATGGACCTCTGATAATGAATTCATACGTAAAAGCCCCCACGATACCTTGCTCCAATATTTGGTCCTGAGGTGATTTGTCCATCCCACACAGAAGATTTATTATCTATTTCTTTCATGGATAATTCAAAAATCAGGACGTTCTTGTCATCAAAATCCTCAAGGATACTATTGTATCATTACCCGTAACAGCATTAGTTAATAGCACGAATACATCATTAGTCCCATCCATATTGTCAGTCACAACAGTTGGAATTGCATATTTCCTATCGCCATCCTGATAGGTGGTAGCGTCATAGGTACAGCAAGACACAAATGGATCATTTGTCTTACCATCCTCCTTTTTGCAACTAATTGCCGAGATAAAGGCGATGCAAATGATAAGTTTTAGAGATGAAGAAAAAATAGAAGCAGATTGTTTTTCAGAATGGGCTATTTGCTTTTGCATATTTTTGGTTTATAACGTAAATATAAGATAAATTTCAATAAATCCCGCCATTCTTGTTTCAAGTTCTAAAAAACAGAAATTAAAGAGTGCTCTGAAAATTGCGGAAATTATAAAGTGTTTTCTACTTGTATTAACTATTTATCTCCAACATGTGATTCAGACACGAAATGCACTTTACTTAAATGAAAATTAATTGTATTAAATCCAAGTTGGCATATATCACGTACATCATGACATGCAAACGATCAGCAAAATTTGTATTCTCCTCATGCTTCCGGTCTTCGCCTTCATGGCGCTTAGACCGGTCATGCCGATAGTATCAGATTTTATTGCTCATTCTTTTTCAGTGCTCACCACGATCATCATCACCATCATCACGGAAATGATCATGTTCATTTTGAAATAAAGAAAATACATCAGCAAAATGATCAGGATCAGCAAAAAACCTTAAAATGGTCGCTTGAAAAATGGAACCTTTTTTCAGAGCTAATATCAAATAAAGTCATATTCAAAATAAGCGCAATCAGCGTAGATCCATTTTCCACAGCAATGACTATTGATGACAACTATAGTTGTTCAATTGAACAACCTCCAAAAATCAGGTTTAATTCTTAAAAAGAGTTCTCTCTTTTCTAGTTATTTAAATCAGGAAATATCTTCAAAAAGTTATTCTATATCTGACAGGTTGAATTATTATTTTCAATTTTAAATGCACAGATATACTTAATTTTTGATCTTAAAATATCTGGCATTGCCATGATATTCAATGATTTGAATAATCAGCTCTACAATCTCCATTAATTTTTACTAATACCCGAGTCAATGTGTGATCACATTTGAAGCTGGTCATTCTATGCTACATCATGAAAAGAAATATACAACTTGCACTTTCCATTTTTTGCTTTTTATTAATTACTCATTTACTGAGTGCACAAAAAAGTGGATTTTATCTCATAGATTCTGATTTTAAAACTCCGGTACAAAATGCAATTGTTCAGTTAAATGGAGGTAATACCTTTAGAGTATCTGATCAAAATGGCTTTGTCAATCTGAATAACACGAACGAACCTGTTCTCCACCTGACAATCAGCAGTATCGGTTATGAAACACAGGATCTTGCCTTCAATAATGAAATAATCAACAATTCCACTTCGGTCATATCAATGGTTCAAAAAATAGTTCAGTTGGAGGAAGTCACCCTTAACGGTAGCAGCGGCAACAGTATTTTCAAGACCATTAGTGATCTGGATATCAATTTGAGACCCATTATCAATTCACAGGAAGTATTGCGAATGGTACCGGGGCTTTTCATAGGTCAACATGCCGGAGGCGGTAAAGCTGAACAGATCTTTCTGAGAGGATTTGATCTGGATCACGGTACGGACATCAATATCAGCGTAGATGGGATGCCAGTCAACATGGTAAGTCATGCACACGGTCAGGGATATGCAGACCTGCATTTTGTCATACCGGAATTGATCGAAAAAGTCAACTTCAATAAGGGCCCATATTTTGCTGAAAAAGGCAATTTTACGACAGCAGGATATGTTGAATTCAAAACCAAAGATTTCCTGGACAATAGTTTTGCCAAACTGGAAGCCGGGCAGTTCGGAACATTCCGAGGAGTTGCTGGTATCAATCTTATCAATCCTAATGCTGAAAGACGTGATCAAAGTCTTTACATCGCTGGAGAAGGTTCATTTACCAAAGGATTTTTTGATAGTCCCCAGAATTTTAGCCGGTATAATGGTACCATGAAGTATCGTGGAAATATCAATTCTAATAATATTTTCAAAGCTACTATGACTGTATTCAGCAGCAAATGGAATGCATCCGGCCAAATTCCAGACCGCGCAATAGAGACCGGCGAAGTGGGTTTCTTTGGATCAATTGACGACACAGAAGGCGGATCTACATCCAGATATAATGCCAGTGCAGAATGGCTATCCTATCTTTCCAATGGAGCTTCGCTCAGCAATCAATTGTTTTACAGCAAATACAAGTTTGAACTGTACTCCAATTTCACATTCTTTAAGGAAGACCCGATCAATGGAGACCAAATCAAGCAAAAGGAAAACAGAGATATTTTCGGATACAATGGCACCTATGTGCAGGAATATAAGATTGGTAATCTCAATACTGAAACCAGGGCGGGTATTCAGATTCGCTATGATGAAGTAAAAGATATGGAGCTAACCCGCACTATCAATAGAACTGAAGTGTCAGAAAGAATTATGTTGGGCCATGTTAATGAATTGAACGCCGGAGCATATTATACACAAAAGCTGTCACTTAGTTCCAAACTGGATCTTACAGCTGGTCTGAGGTATGATTTTTTTACCAACAGGTATGATGATTTCCTAACATCAGAAATGCTGTCTTCCAAATCCGGTATTCTGTCACCCAAGCTTAATTTCAATTATATCGTCAATGATAAAGTACAATTCTACCTTTATAATGGAAAGGGATTCCATAGCAATGATACCAGAGTAGCTGTGCAACAAAGCGGTAAGAAAGTGCTTCCACCGGCTTATGGGTCAGACTTGGGAGGTATATTCAAACTTGGCAACAGAGTGTTTTTGCAGACTGCAGTATGGTATCTATGGCTGGATCAGGAATTTGTCTATGTAGGAGATGAAGGAGTTGTAGAAGCAGGAGGGCAATCTCAAAGATATGGTCTGGACATTTCAACCAGAATCGAAATCATCAAAAACTTATACGCAGATCTTGATATTACATTAGCCAATCCCAGGGCATTAAATGTGCCGCAGGAAGAGAGTTTTCTTCCTCTTGCTCCCAGATTCAGCAGTGTAGGCGGTTTGACTTATAGAAAACAAAGTGGATTTAATGGGAGTATCCGATACAGATACATGGCTGACAGACCTGCCAATGAAGACAACTCTGTCATAGCAGAAGGTTATTTTGTAACTGATTTGTTACTCAACTATTCTCAAAGAAGATGGGAACTGGGTCTGAGTGTACAAAATGTGTTCAATACCAAATGGAAAGAAACACAGTTTGATACTGAAAGCAAATTATTTAATGAAAATGCGCCGGTTTCGGAAATCCATTTTACACCCGGATCGCCCTTTTTTGCAAGGTTGCATGTGGCAGTGTTTTTCTAATAGAAGCTTTGCAAGGTGATGTTTCTTCATGGCTACGCCACGAAGAAGTGATGTCTTTGGTCTATTTCGGCTACGCCTCATAAACCAAAGGTGATGTGCGGTCGGAGCCCGCGGTTGGGTTCAGGGTTAGGGTGCGGGTGTGTTAGTGCGATCTGTAAGATAGACTGTGCCATCTGTATTTAACTAAGTCTGTGTCACTCAAAGTTTAAAACACTTGTTCCATCATCATATGTGTCACTTAGATGACTAACCATTCGTTTTTTTAGTAAAGCATGTTTGAATATTTAGCATGACTTTATCTCTTAAATGCTGTGGAAACATCACCCCCGCTGCGCAGCGAAGCCGGGACATCACCTTCCAGAGCCAGCCAGTTCATTACGTCGTCGACAGGTTCCTACTACTTGTTCCTCTTCCTCCTAACTTTTGACAATATAATAAACAATCAAAATCTGGATAATAAATGGCCAGATGGTATTGTCCAGGCACAAAATAACTACTGCTGACATTCACTTCCACCAGATTTTTTATTCTTTCCAGGAATTGTCATTATACCTGAGGCTTAGATATATATTTGTTTAATCATATTCAAAGTACTGAATGCTCCTGACGCTGAGTCTTTCCTTTTATTATCTCCTCTTCCATGGTCTGATTTGTTCTTCAATGGACAGTATATCTTTATTATTCTCCGCCTTTCCAGGGAAATCCAGGAATGCCATCAGTTCTTCCCAGTTTTTACTCCACTGATCATATATATATTTGTATTTACTACCCCATTTTACATTCAATACTTCCAGTGATGTGGCTGCCTGCTCTCTGGTTGTGGATGTATACACTTTTCTTAAGTCAACTATTATTGGTTTCCTATCTTTTTCATCCACATATTTTAGCGAATTACGCACTTGATGTACTATACATTTTTGTACAATAGTGCTTGGATATACCTCTGCAATAACTTCAGAAAATCCGCTTAAATCATCTGTACACATTACCAATATATCCTTAACGCCACGACTTTTGAGGTCTTCTAATACTCGGCCCCAACAACGAGCCCCTTCACTGTCTTGAATGTACAATCCCAGTAAATCTCGATGTCCTTGCCAATCTACAGCATATACAGTGTAAAAAGCTCTGGTGTCATATTTACCCTCATGACGTACTTTAAAATGAACAGCATCCAAGTACACAATCGGATAAAAACCCCTTAACTGGCGAACTCGCCATTCTTGAATGCTAGGTAAAATTTTGTCCGTAATCTGGGAAATCTTGCCTGCTGAAATATCAATTCCATATATCCTGGATAATAAGCGACGAACATCTTCCACAGAATTGCCCTGGGCGTACAGCGCCAGTATTTGCTCATCCAAACCACTTGATAATTCTCTTTGTCGCTTGCCAACCAGCTCTGGTTCAAAATCACTGTTGCGGTCCCGAGGGGTACTAATACTCAGTGGGCCTGCTTCTGATATGATCTGCTTATTAGATCGACCATTACGCTTATTGATGTTACCAGTTTCATCTTCCTGCTTTAGAAAAGAATCCATCTCTCCATCCAGCATCTGATTGACCATCACTTGCAACAAGCCACTAAATGGACTATCTGGGCCTAATATCGGACGCTTGGAATATAAATGATCTTTGAGTTGTGATTGCAGCTCAGCATCATTCAATAACTTGTCAATGTCTTTGCTATCTTTCATATAATTACAAAGTTAATAGACACAGTTAATTGAACAGTCTCACGTGCCTGGAACCAAAACGCCCCACCAAAACTAACCCACCAACCCCACCACTCATCCGCCACTGCGATCACCTTTTGTTTTCTAAGCGAAGCTGCAGAAAACAAAAAGACATCACTTTTTAACAGCATAGCTGTGAAAAAACATCACCCCGGCGCTGCGCAGCGAAGCCGGGACATCACCTTCACACGAGCCAGCCAATTCATTACGTCGTACTACCGATTCCTACTTCATATTCCTCTTCCTCCTAACTCTTTTGACAATATAATAAACAATCAAAATCAGGATAATAAATGGCCAGATGGCTAGTCCAGAGCACAAAATCAACTACTGCTGACCATCCACTACTAACAGATTTTTTAACTCTTTCCCAAAAATTGTCTTTAGCCTGGGGCTTAGATGTATTCTTTTTCAGTGTACAATGTCATATTCAAAGTACTGAATGCTACCTGATCACTGAGATACCTCAATCTTCCTTCCTGACTTTCTATCTCCTCTTCTAGTGGTCTGATTTGTTCTTCAATGGACAGAATATCTTTAATAGTATTCGCCTTTCCAAGTAGTTCTTTATAGCGTTTCAGATATCCACGTTTATTGGCAAGCCGGGTTTCTATGTCTGTGTACTGTTCTGTCACATCTCTGGTCTGAACACTTTTGTGCATGATCTCATCTCCACCACTTTCTATGGCTGAAATTAACTGCTCAAAATTCTCAGATGGTATTCTGATTCGTAAATTAAAGGAAGTTTGATGGTCATTATTTTGCAATTCTTCTGTCTCATAATAAGCCTTTAAACCTTTCAAAACCTCATCCAAAGCTTTCTTACTTTCTACAATATTTGCTGATTTCACAGTCATGTGACCATCCTTGATGATTTTCTTCGGACCCGGAGTAGAAGGATTTGGATTGTTTACGACTGTTGATTCATCCCGAACAGCAGCCCCATCCTCCGCCATATCCATCTCTGCCATTTTTCCACTCTGCACACTTGCCGGGGGGGCAGCAGATTCTTCAGATGCTACTGAACCCATCGTTTCATTAGGACTTGAATTACAAGAAATTAAGGCTAATAGTAAAAAAACAAAGATGATCAAAAAGGGGGCTTTCATAATGTTTGGATTTAATATGCACAATGACGTTTTTTTTACCCAAAATGTTATCCCTCAATGCTTTATTTTTACTAAGGGTGAAGTAATGAATAAAGTATCTTAATAAAGCAAAGACAAATAAAAAAGAAGAATCTTAACGTTGAAAAGAGTAGGTTCCCACCTTGTAGAATAAGCCGTAAAAAATGGTTTTGAGTATGAACGAGCTAAAAAGGTACTAAATGTACCTTTAGTGAAGTGAACCGAACATCAAACGAGCTCAGCCGAGTGCAGATGTGAGGCTTGTTGCATCAAAAATATGAGGAGCATGGCTCGTATAAGAACAGGTAAATAAGGGTACTGTGTGAGCATTCGACAATGCCAGGCAGATATAGAGATTGCCTGAGAGGAATAAGCAGGAACATAAAAGCTAAGGCGAGTTTAGCGGGCTTAGCATGAGTGACCAGGAAGGTGCTAAATGCACCTTTCAAGGAAACGAACCGATCCCCAAAGTGAGCTCAGTCGAACGCAGGGGTGAGGCTTGCTGAATCCTTTTGCCATCTCAAAAAGTAAGAGCCCAGCCGGCTTGAGGCGAATTAGAAATAGTTAATTCCAATTAATTCAATCATTAAGTCCAAATCTATTATTTTGATTAAGATAATCGAATCATAACTTGGTCATTACTCAAAAAAGTAAGAAGCAATCGACTCCATTTCCTTCAGATCAATC
The DNA here is from genome assembly GCA_016706365.1 of Saprospiraceae bacterium. Lineage (GTDB taxonomy): Bacteria > Bacteroidota > Bacteroidia > Chitinophagales > Saprospiraceae > SLDF01. Next base: position 3,594 of record JADJJU010000003.1, on the reverse strand, counting down.
TGATTTCTCACATTCTTATTTGTACAAATTGCAATTATCAAATCATGTTCAGGATATACCACAATCATCGTCCGTCCTCCCTGAATCGTACCGCCATGATGAACAATTTTTCTATCCTTTGAATCTTTCCCAATCCGCCATGTTATTCCGCATTCGATTTGTTTTCCATCCTTCAAGAGTTGTGGAGTAAGCATCATAGCTACAGTTTCTTTTGTCAATACTTTTGGATTGATCAGTTCCTGCCCCATTCTCACTAAATCAGACGGGGTGGATAAATATCCTCCTCCTGCCCATTTGTAAGAATTGTCCACCAGGAATGCATTCGCATTTCCTTTTCCATTGTCATCATAAAACCGGACCCGGTGCGCTATAATACTGTCATTATGATCCGGCACAGTCTGAAACATTTCCAGTGCTATGAAAATATCCTCCATGTAGCTCAAATAATCAGACCCACTCGCCCCTTCAATTGCAGCGCTGATCAGATTATATGCATAAGAGCTGTATGAAGATGCTGTTCCCGGTTCGAATAAAAGACTGTCATTTTTGAAAATATTAAGTCCTTCTTTGATAGAATTGTAGCGCATCGGATGATTATGTTCTCCAAATCTATAGTGCCTTATACCGGAAATATGTCCTGCCAGTTGTCTGACAGTTATAGGATATTTTTTTTCCGGAAAATAGGGAACATATACCTGTACAGGAGTATCCAGATTCATCTTATTTTCCTGATAAAGTTTTCCAATAGCCAGTGATGTAAGACATTTGGAAACAGACCCAATCCTGAATCTGGAATGAATCGAAACAGGCACACGATTCTCCAAGTCTGCCATTCCAAATCCTTCTGCCCAGATAAGTTCTTTACTATTCCCCACAGCAACAGAGATTCCGGGAATGTCGAGCTTAAGTTGTAATTCTTTTATAAACTGTTGTGATTTTTCAATGTCCGGAGCAAATGCTTCATTTCGAATAGTTTGAGCATTTGAATGTAAAACAACCGTATTTAACAGGTAAAAACAGAGGGATAAGCGTAATAAATTTTTCATATTTATCATCTATATAATTTACAACAATCATAGGCTCGCAGTGTTATGCAATATCGAATGGCAGCGTCTATCATTGCGCCTGAATAAAAATATTTACCCCTTATCCTCCTCCTCTCCTCCATTATCCGACTTCTTCTTTTCCTTTTCTTTTGCTTTTTTGATACTGTCAATCTTAACCTGATCAGGACTTCTGTGATCCGGGATATCTTTTTTCACAGGATTTGTTGCAGGAACTTTCTCAGTTTTACCGGGTTTGGTTCCCGCTCATTTTGCCAGGAACAGTGCCGGAAGTATCCGTGGTTCCCCTGGAGGATCCAAGCGAACCGTATCCACTACATTAGTAATAGAATCATAGACAATCACAGTCTTAGAAGTAGTCAGCTTTGCGGCGGATGTTCCTGAATCAGCAGATTTTCGGCCACATGTTTGCAGGAAAATCATCATTGTAGATGCGCTAATCAGTAATAACCAGTTTGTCATTGGATAAGATTTTTGTTGATGTACTAATTACGAGAAAGTAAATTCCTGCTGTCAAAGCTTCCTTATTGAAGCTTATAATATTTTTAGTTGATTTGGGAATATCCTGATAAAGTTGCTTCACAAGTTTTCCATTGATGTCAACAACTTGAATCGTCACAAGTTCTTTTATTTCGGTTTCAAAATTTACATGAAAACGATCTGATGCAGGATTTGGATACACTTTTGATTCTATTATTTCTGAATCAAGTTCATAAGTGGCTGTGCTTTGATTTGTAAATATTTCCGCAACTCTGGTTTTGTAAGAATTAGGTGTATTTGCACCAATCCTGGCACCATATGACCCGGAGAACCAAATCCGACCTGTCGGACTATTTTGTCTTCTGCATATACCTGTATAATCACCCCATCTTTCTGTGCCTCCAAATACCCGGACATAAGTCTCACCCTCTTTAATCAGGGTCGAATTTGACCATTGCATATCGTTATCACAATTTACTACCCTCACTTCAGGGAATATCTGATCAGACGTTCTTAAAAAACCAATCAATACTGAAGCATCTGTGGTCTGAACAGAGGAAGAAGCGACAGCAGGATAGGAATAATCATAACTGCCCACCAGCCCAAATGTAGAAGACCTGATTGTCAGATCATTTACTTTCAATCTATGATAATAGATGCCATTCCATCCATTTCCTATATCCGTATGAAAAACAAAATGAACTTTTCCATTTAAATAGAATGCGCTTTGCATTCTGCAATCCCCATTGTCCAGTCCTTCCTGGCTACCTTTTTGGGCGCCGTCAGGAGATGGGCCATAAGTTTGAGAAGTAGTGATTGTATAAGATTTAAGCTCAGGATTTGCTCCTATATCATTTGTAATATCCCATAATTTTACAGTGTTTCCACCACCTGATTCCGAACTCACCAGATAAATCCCCGGACCATAATTGCCTGAATGTCCATAGGATGCCGGTACTATACTGAATCCAATCTCAGTACCGGCAGCAATGCGATCCCAATACTGCCAGTTTAAATTTTGACCGGCAAATCCTTCAGCCTTTTTGATTTGATAGATTATGGATTGATTGTAAGTGTCATTCCCGCTGGTATATAAATTTCCTGTAACATAAATTTCATTATTGGAAACACCAAGTGAAGGAAAGTCAAACCAGCAATTATTGTTGAGGGGATTACCTGACAGCTTATAATACCACCAGCCGCTGGATGGATCATTTGATTTGGAGAAACAAACAATTAGTTTCGAAGTCGCGGCTGAACTTCCATGCAGAATTGCTATAACAAATCTGTCTGTTCCGCTGTCATAGATAACTCGTGGGTCATAAATGGCACCGGTTAGTGTTGCATCATTGAAAAAATCAGCCCATTTTGTAGTGGACAAAAATTGCCCGTTTGCATTGTAAAACTCTATTCCATCGTTATTTGCTGTCACTACTTTCCCTCCATTAGATATCGCCATTGCATCATCAGGTGGTGTTCCCTCTTCCATCCAGTTTGCCTCAAAACTTGCACCGATTATTGGATCAGATGCTCTACCTTGTTGTTCTTCCTGCGGATTATAAGAATTGGCCTTAAGATCAGCTTTTGAAGCCTTGATTGCCCTCACTTGAGGACTTCCATGCTCCCTCATCCTAATAGATGAAACTTTTTGCCCCCATTTTGATGAATTGGAATTAGTCAAAATTTCTCCGGCCAGTGGAGTTTCAAAAATTTCTGATGCACGGCCTGCCACTTCGGACAATTCTGCATTCAAAACTCTTTCTTTTAGTGCCTGAGAGGATAGAGTGGATAAAGACAAAAAACTGAGAATTACAACCCAAATTAGATTTCTCATGACCATTCAATTTGAAAAATGAAGAATATTTATTAATTCCAATTTTACAATTCATGCTTGCTTCAAGACTCCTCGCAAGATAATGTATAAACATGAAAATTAGCCAGAGTTTTCAATGGAAAAATCTCCGGACTTCACTATTTCTTTAGAGCTATATTTCACATCATAGGCTGAAGAATGAACAGGTCATCAGTTGGCAGGAAATTATTTATGCTC
>JADJJU010000002.1 GCA_016706365.1 Saprospiraceae bacterium | reverse complement strand
CGGATTCAATGAATAGTATTAAAACAAGATATAGTCTGGCTGTAACAGCTAATGCACTTTATATAGTAAGTGGACGAGATGAATTAAATACTAAACACGGATAATCAAATAGAGATAATTAGGTGTGGAGTGACAGGAGATAAAAAAATTGTCAATTTGTCTCTCCTTCCCGTTGGCATGTAGGAGCAATTGGTGTTGATGAAAATTCTATCTGGCTGGCGGATTTCAAAACTAATATAAGTGAGCACTAAAAATTGTAAAACATATACACCGAAGAAGAAACTGTCTCCGTTCACGAAACAAATGCTCAACATTTCAAAATATATCCAAATCCCAGCCGCGATGAAATTTACCTGATAGATAATCAAGCTTCAGCTAATGACAGACCCATTGCGTATCAAATTTTTAACCAATTAGGTGGGCTCGTACTTTCTGGAACTTATGATGGCAAAATAAATATAGGCCCACTAAGTACAGGTATCTATTTCTTGCGGTATAGCGGAGAAAGCAGCGGATGTGAAAAGTTTATAAAGCAATAAAGTAGGGGATTCTAATTCTTACACCTGTATAGAAGCCAGGGGGAATGACAACCAGCAACGGACCAATGTATTTCGAGCTGATGAGCTGGTCCAAACCTAAGGGGGAGTTTCTTTCTAAAAAATTGTAAAAAACATTTGATTAATTAACCTATAGCTTAATTTTGTGTTTAATAGAAGTGCTACCCTGATGTATAGTTCTGACGATGGAAAGCGTAAAATCTATATTGATGATAAAAATAGAGGGAAGATTCTTACCTTTTTAAAAAGTGAAAAAGGCATGATGAAAAAGTTTGAGCACATTGTTAAACTTCTATTGGAGCACCCTCCCGGAGCAACAAGGGATATATATGGACGGGAAAATATAGAACAGGGCTGTGAATTTGTTACTGCTATGAAGCCATTTCCGGGAAGTATTCGAAATTCCAGGATATATTGCCAGCATCATCATAGAAAGGACAATGAGCAAATCATTATAACTGCTGAGCTTCTGGAAAAAAAGAAGAGTCAAAAACTAACAATTTTGGAGAAGGAAATAATTCGACGAGTTGCTGCCTATAATTATCAATTAAAAGACTGAAGATGAAAACTCACAACGGTTTCAAAGATTTTAACCAACTACCAAAAGCAGAAAAGCTGGAAAACAGAGCAAGCTTGCTCTCTTTAATTTTCATGTCCTGGATTGATAATGAGATGGAAAAGCAAAATATGTCAAAAAAGGAACTGGCATTGAAAGTTGGTACTTCTGCTTCATACATCACCCAATTATTCCGCGGTGACAAAAAACCAAATTGGAACATTTTGGCGAAAATGGAAGATGCCCTTGGAATTGAATTCTCAATTAATATCAAATCAGCGATATCGCATAATGATAAACAAGTATTGATGGATTCAAAAAAAGTAATTAAAGCAGAGAGTAGACCGTCTATGCCACATTAGAGGGTAGCAGAATGGTTGTTCGCCAATTAATTTGCAAATTTTCCTTTTGAGGCAGCTAATCATATATAACCTCTTAGCAGTCTACATTGTACTCGTAATACGATCGACTCATACCATCTGCCTCAGTCTGAAGAAGCTTTTTTCAATGCGTCAGGAGACGCCAGTTTGTGGTGAGTGTGAGTCGTGTGTGTGAGTATTTAATCCGGGTCAGGAGACCCGGACCATCGTTGTGTAATGAAGGTGATGTGGAGTAGCAAGGGCAACTTCTTTCCTGCTTTATTCCCGCACTTCAACGCTGAGGCTCTCATCACAGCTCGTGGCTTTAACTCACCCCCGACCCCTCTCTTGAAAATAGAGTACTTATTGAATTTGGAGTAGCCTCGTAGTTTTGCTCGATAGGGCTCGCTTCACTACTCGGTTCACTTCACAAAAAAAGGTACGTTTAGTATCTTTTTTGTTCGTTTATCCTTCGAAAGGGAAAGGCCAGGATAGGGTTCACACACAAGACTCACAACCCACACCGGCTGCTAGCCATAGCCCAAAGCTAAAGGCCAATAGCCAACCAGCTGATCGCCAGAAGCTAGAAGCGGCTGTTTCGTTTGTTCACACCGGGATATAAATATCAAATCTTGCTCCTCCATCCGGCTCCCCACTCGCCTTAATATATCCATTATGGTTGTCGACAATTTTTTTCACAATGGAAAGTCCAATTCCGGAACCCTCATATTTCCCTTTCACATTAAGCTGACGAAAAACGTCAAAAATACGTTCGGCATATTCCTGCTCAAATCCAATACCATTGTCCTGAACAATTATATGGCAGTATTTTGAATCAGCTTTGAGCGATTCGTGTGGAAGATTACTTCCTTTCTCAATACGGGATTCGATCGAAATTCGCGGAGTGACTCCATCTCTGGTAAATTTCAGCGAATTGCAGACAAGGTTAGTGAGCATTTGGTGAAACTGGAAGGGGATGACCGGGCATCTGTCTAATTTTCTAATCTCTACTACAGCTTTGTCATCGTCAATATCATCTTTCAATTCGGTGATTACTTGTTCGGCAATTTTTTCCAATTCTGTATTAACAAGAGGCTGTTCGTCTGCACTTATTCGGGAATATGCCAATAAGTCCCGGATCAGGGTTTGCATCCTGTGTGCAGAAGCCTGAATTTTATTGAAATATTCCTGCCCCTGATCTGATAGTTTTTCTTGTTCTGTTTCCATGATGCGATTAGAAAAGATCTGAATCTTTCTCAATGGTTCCTGCAGGTCATGACTGGATATGTAGTTGAATGATTCCAACTCTTTGTTCATTTTTAACAGCTCCTCATTTTGTTTTTCTACCTGAGCCGCAGCTTTCTTTCTTTCTGAGATATCCTGATAAGATGAAATCGTGACCTTTTTCCCTCCAATTTCAACTATTTCAAAAAACACAAGAGCATAAAAGTTTTCTCCATTCTTGCGTAAGTAATTTACTTCAAATCCATCCTTAAACATTTTCAAGCGAAGCTTTAACAGCAATTGTTCGGTTTCTTCCGGGGACAATTTCTGCAATTCTTCCAATGGCCGGTCGTCATCCAAATAACCCAGGATGATTTGGATCAATCGTGCGTTTTCTTCAGGAGAGACCAAATTAAGCTCTTCGGCAGTACGGCCGATTATTTCCTCTTTACTGTAGCCAAAAGTTTTATAAAAATTTTCATTTGCATATGTGATCTGATTATTGCCGATCTCTGCCAGCGTCATAGCAACAGGACTGAAATCAAAAATCTTCAGGTATCGCTCTTCACTCTTTCTAAGTTCCTCATTTTTTGCTCAAGAATCACATTTGTATCCTGAATTTCATTTTTAAGTTCTTCAGAATCTCTGAGATCTTTTATTATTTTAAAATAGGCAATCAGAATAAAGAAGGTAGCACAAAGAAAAAGTAGCGTAGTAATCAAGGGAGAGAAAAATATTTCCCTGTCCAGTCTATCTATCCTTTCCTTTAGCAACTTGTCTTCTTCGCCAGTCATTATCTTTATCTGCTCTTGAATGTCATCCATAAGCATTTTTCCCCGCATCATTTTTTCTCTGGAAATGGATGTAGAATTTGACTCATTTAATATGTTTTCCAGGTACCCCACTCTCTTATAAACCATTTCCTTAAGATCAATCATATGGGCATATTGTGATTTATTGTCTACCACGAGGGAATCCATCTGTTTAAAAGTCAGCCTCAGATTTTCTCGTTCAGCTTCATAAGGAATTAAAAAACTGGAGTCCCTGGTAATGATAAACCCTCTTTGTCCTGACTCCATAGCGAGGATAGAGGAATGTGTGTTAGTAAGATTGAGCTTGACCAGAGTAGAATGAGTTACCCATTCTGATGAGGTAATGAGGTTGTTCGTTCTGATAAATGAGAAGACTGACAAAATGATCAGAAAAACAATAGCCAGAATAAAAATGACTTTTACAATGGGAAATTTCATTTTCATATGTCTTATCAGTTTATCATGCCGATAGTACAAACTTTTGTCTCTCAGGCTGGGTGTGTAATTGAGTTAAATCAAGAGATAAAACAGTTTTTATAGCCTCACTTAATTGTGAAAATGTAGATGGCTTTCTCACAAAATAGTTGGCTCCTAAATGAAACGTTCTTTCTATGATATCCGGATTTGAAGCTGTGGAAAGAATTACGACAGGTATATCTTTGAATTTGTCGTTCCGGCGAATTTCTGAAAGCGCCTCAAACCCATTCTTTCTCGGCATATTTAGATCAAGAAATATAACGTAAGGAGGAGGGGGTACGGTTTCGTCCAGTGTGGATAAGAGCTGAACTCCGTCATATGTAATAGTAAGTTCTACACCTTCATTTAATGCCTTTAATGCCTCTCCAAAAATAAGGCAATCATCTGTATCATCATCAGCGAGAAATATACTTTTGTTTCTGGATGTAATTTGCATAATGTTAAATATTGAAGATAAGGTGTAACAATATATTTGCAAATAAAAGAAATATTAGGACTTAAGCTACTACAGAAATCCAATTTGAGTTAAATTTAAAATAGTTGCTTCAATTATTTTGATATACCGATGCAGATTCTATATATTTGCCTCGCTTTTGAATAAAGGCAATTCCCGAATGCGGGCGTGGCGAAACTGGTAGACGCACTAGACTTAGGATCTAGCGCCGAGAGGCATGGGGGTTCGAGTCCCTCCGCCCGCACAAACAAAAAGGCTTCCAATTCTGGAAGCCTTTTTGTTTGTGCTTTCTGTCTATCCACAAATAACAGAATGGTATTCATTCCAATTACTTTTTCATTTTTTCCAGCAACTCATCCAACCCTTCCATGGCCATTGAAAGTCCTTCTTTGAAGCCCATTTCAATTGTCGCTTCCAACTGCGCCAGATCGGGATATGTAATCATGAAATCCACCTGTGTATGCTCCCCTTTGTCTGAAAATGAAACATCCCACTTCGATTGAGGCATTTCCCTTTTAATATTCCCATTAGCGTCAGCAAATGCATCCAGGCCAGTATATCTGACTCTTTCATTTATCGTTTCATAATCTGCCCATGAATAATGCTCCTCGCCTTCAGGTCCAACCATACAATAATGCCAATGTCCGCCTTCAGAAAAATCCATAGATTCTGTTCTTGCTTTCCAGGGCTTGGGCGCCCACCATTGATCCAAAATTTCCGGTTTGGTATAAGCATCCCAAACTAAAGGACGCTCTGCTGCGAATTCACGCGTTATCATGATCGTATTATCATTCTTATTAACTACAAAATCGAATGCCAGATTCTTACTCATTGTTTTATGTTTTTAGCGCTGGAGAGGATAAACTAAAACGGTTAATTGCTTTTCGTTCTCCTCAAATGAATTAAAAATATTTCGCGAAACCAATCGGTTGCAAATATATACGCAATTGATTGGTTGCACAAATTATTGCCCAATTAATTTATGATAATTTTTGCCAAAATGTTGTGTAACTCCGCGGAGACATATACTTTGATTGCCATGGAGAAGATAAGAAAATGTCTTTTTTTAGAGCGGCCTATAGAAATCTTTGGTAACCTTTGCACGCTCCTTTTCATCCATTTCTTTAAACCTGGTTGGGGTATACCCGGTAGTTTTCTTGAATTGTGAACAAAAATGAGCCAGACTACTATAGTGTAAAATATAAGAGATTTGCTTAAAACTGATGTCCTGATCCATGAGGTCGATCGCTCTTTCAACTTTGAGCTCGATGATGTTTTGCTGGATTGTTTTGCCTGTTTCTACTGAATATAAATTGGAAATATAAGTATAATCATAACCGAGCTCTTTGCTTATGTACTCTGAATAGTTGCCGGATGGTCGTTCTTCCATTTGATGTACGATTTCACGGATAACTTGCTGGATTCTGTCTATCAGTACTTTTTTATTATTTTCAAGTAATTTAAACCCCAGACTTTCCAGTACTTCTTCAATTTTTTTTAATTTCTCATCATCCAGTCTTAATTCTTTTAATGTGATTCGACCGAGAATAATCTCATGTGGAATAACACCAATTTCAGCTAATTTTTCTTTAGCCATCAATATACAGCTGCTGCTGATCATATGTTTTACGTGCAAATCCATTTGAGTTAAATACAGTCAACATCAAAGATTAACAAATTTCAACCATTAATGTTACACAAATTCAGTAAATGCAATATTTTTGCCACTGAATGAAATTTAAAAATTAAATTATCAAAATTTGTTAAATTAAATGATATTTTAAAACAATCCGATGTTACCTATTATTAGGTAAATGCCATGTTACGGCATCCCTTTCAAAAATAACAACTTAATTACAATTTTGATTATTTATTTTTAGCTTAATATCTTTTCATAGACTAAGATCGACTGTGGGGCTGATTTATGAATTATTTCCTTCTTCTGATTAGAATATTATGTAAGAGCAGCACTTATGGAATGCAGTCCGTAAATTTAGGCTGAAGCTGATTGTCATTTCATTACAACTATAACCATATGTATTATAAACTCTACCTGATAGCGCTGCCAGTTTTCTTCGCAATAGATTTATTGTGGCTGGGATTGATAGCCAAAAATTTCTATAATCAGCAAATAGGGCATCTCATGAGGCCACAAGTCAATTGGACAGCTGCCATCTTATTCTATTTGATTTTCCTTGCAGGGATGGTAATTTTTGTGATTGCACCTGCACATATTAAAGGCTCCTGGCACAATGCACTGTGTTTCGGAATTATTTTTGGATTGATTACCTATGCCACCTATGATTTGACCAATCTTGCCACATTGAAAGGCTGGCCGCTACGCGTGGTTATTGTAGATCTCATTTGGGGAATGGTGCTCTCGGGTTCAGTATCTATAATTACCTGGTGGATTGCAAGAAAGCTTGGCGTATGAACTATTATTTGCAGCTGGCAATTGTACTATTTGTCTATATGAACATTGGCTTTATTCTATCTATCTACATAAAGCGAAATGATATTGCAGATGTTGCCTGGGGCTTAGGCTTTGTCTTAATGACATGGTCGGCTATGTTTATATCAGAAGCTTTTGAATTTCAAAATTATTTAATCGCCACCCTTGTATCAATATGGGGATTGCGACTGTCCTGGCATATCTATTCACGAAACCATAATAAACCCGAAGATTTCAGATACCAACAATGGAGAACGGACTGGGGGGAATATTTCTATTTAAGATCATGGTTGCAAGTCTATATGCTTCAGGGATTCTTTCTGTTTTTAATTGCGCTCCCTGTGTCCATGTTTCACAATAGCACAGTTATGCCGGAATCATGTTTTATGTATACAGGTGTAGCAATATGGGCCTTTGGTTTTTATTTTGAAGTTGTCGGAGATTATCAATTGTCAGAATTCAAGAAGGATCCTTCGAGCAAAGGTAAAATCATACGCAGTGGTTTATGGAAATATAGCAGACACCCTAATTACTTTGGTGAAGTGGTGCTGTGGTGGGGATTTATTTTTATTGCATAGCTTCTATTCCTGTTTGGCCATCCATCATTGGACCTTTAATAATTACTTATTTAATTGTATTTGTATCCGGTATACCCATGCTTGAGAAAAAATATGCAAACAGACCTGATTATGAAGAATATAAAAAGGTAACAAGCGTATTCTTTCCCTTCCCTCCATCATGGCTTAAATTAACTAAACATTGACACTACTAAAATCAGTGTATTTTTTTATAATCTCACGCAAAATAGGTTTCATTCGTTAAATTTGTCACTTACGTTTGTTTGCAAACGTTAACATTTATCCGAGAAGGGAGCCTAATATGAATGCATGTTGGGCTCTTTTTTTGGGGATGATGACAGAGATATTGGTAGTTTCAAAATGCTGACCGGGAAAAATATGAAGTAAATTAAAAATAATGATTATTTATAATATGTAATTCGCAGATATTTTTCATATTTGCAGGAGCCAGACAAAACTACACATACCATTATGGCTAAGCCGTCTCGAAAAACTACCGCTACTGCGATACCGGTGCATTCCCCAAATGCATTGCATCCCTTTGTATCGTTTTTGCAATCTTCCCGAAATACTTCCTTCGCACTTTTACTTTTTTGTTTTCTTTTATATGGAAATACACTGAATCATGAGTTTACTCAGGATGATGCGATCGTTATTACAGACAATATGTTTACCCAACAAGGGATACAAGGTATTTCCGGTATACTGAAGTATGACACGTTCTTTGGATTTTTCAAAGAAGAAGGCAAAGCCAATCTGGTGGCCGGAGGAAGATACAGACCATTTACCCTGATTATTTTTGCTGTCGAATATGAATTGTTCGGACTCAATCCATTTGCAGCGCACTTACTAACGATTGCATGGTATGCGGCATGTGTTATTGCATTGTATTTATGCTTACTTACTTTATTGAAAAATAGGTTTGGGGGAAACAAGTGCACTTATTGCCTTCAGTGCTGCATTGCTATTTGCGGCTCATCCTATCCACACAGAAGCAGTGGCAAATGTGAAAGGCAGGGATGAGATCATATGTCTTTTATTGAGTTTGTTAAGTTTGAAATTTGTCCTGAAAGGCCTCGACACACAAAAAATCTATTGGTATTTTCTGGCAGGAGGCACATTTTTTCTTGGGCTCTTATCTAAGGAAAATGCGATCACCTTTATGGCAATCATTCCCCTTGCTATCATATTCTTCAGATCGTTTCAGTGGAAATCTGCAATTATGCCTTTGGGCATTTTAACGATTATCACCCTGATATTTTTAATGATCAGAGCTCAGGTTCTCGGACAATGGTTTGGTTCAGAACCGCCAATGGAGTTATTAAATAATCCATTTTTGAAACTGGTCGCTGACACTTTTGTACCCATGACTTTAAGCGAAAAAATGGCTACGATTACCTATACCCTTGGAAGATATGTTCAGTTATTATTGTTCCCGCATCCATTGACCCATGATTATTATCCAAGGCATATACCCATGATGTCATGGAGCAATCCCGGTGTTCTTGTGAGTTTGGCTTTATATATTGCCATGACTGCCTTTATAGTGTTGAAATGGAAATCCAAATCAGTATATGCATTCTGCCTTATCTATTTTATAACCACATTGTCCATTGTTTCTAATGTATTTTTTCCGGTAGGAACAAATATGTCAGAACGATTTTTGTTCATGCCTTCAGTTGGATTTGCATTATTGACAGCTTACTGGATGATTACAGAAATGTGGAATAAGGGCAAACAAACATTGTTTTTTAGCATTATGGGTGTATTGCTGTTACTCTACAGTCTGAAGACCATCACGAGGAATAATGTCTGGGAGTCCAATTCAAAACTATTTATTTCAGATGTTGAAATCTCTGATAATAGTGCCAAACTTCTGAATGCAGCTGGTGCGGAGAAGCTGGTTCTGGCAAACAAAGAAACTGATCCTTTAAAGAAGACAGAATGGATCAAAGCAGCAAAAGTTCATCTTGAGAAAGCAATCAGCATACATCCTCAGTACCTTAATGCCTGGTTATTACTTGGAAATGCTTATTTCTACAATGAGGAATATGACAAAGCGATAGAATCTTATCTTAAAACGTTGGCCATCAATCCTAATTATGAAGATGCGAAGGGCAATCTGGGCAAAGCTTATCGGGAAGGAGGCAAAATGTACGGAGAAAAACAAGGCAATGTGGAAAAGGCACTTCAATATTTAAATGAAGCCATACGTTATCTACCCGATGACTATGAAACCCTGAGATTGCTGGGGGTCGCAAATGGTGTAAGTGGCAATCATTCCCTGGCAATTGAGTATTTTGAAAAAGCAACAAAGGCAGCGCCGGATTTGGCTGACGCCTGGTTAAATCTGGGAACTGCTTATTTTAGTGCAGGAGATGTTGAAAAAGGTAATTACTTTTATGCCAAAGCCAAAGAAATGGATCCTGCAGTATTGGAAAGAAATCAACGCAAATGAGCCATCGTGCACGATATGTACACTCTATACCCCTTCACCTGCTAGTATTGCTGTGTAGCTTACTAATGCTATCAGCTCACACTGACAATCGCAAACCTGTCCCTGATGCAGTAACACCTATGCCTTCCCTGGCTTTCAGAGCTTTAAAAGCACCCGGAGTAAGAGAAATAGCCTGGGTTGATTCTGTGTACAATTCTCTGACGCTTGATGAGCGTATCGGACAGCTTTTTATGATCAGAGCACACTCCAACCTCGGGCCCGAGCACATCAAAAAGGTGGAAGATCAGATTCAAAAATTCCATGTTGGAGGCTTGTGTTTCTTCCAGGGAACACCTTACAAACAGCTTGAATTGACTCAGAAATATCAAGCCCTTTCAGCTAAGGTTCCTCTGATGATCTCAATGGATGCAGAATGGGGCCTGGGCATGCGTTTAAATAAAGATTCGGTTATCAATTATCCCCGGGCGCTCATGATGGGCGCCATCGACGATAACCAGATCGTGTACAATTTTGGCCGGGAAATTGGTAAGCAGATGAAAAGACTGGGGGTCCATATCAATTTTGGACCGGTAGTAGATATCAACAACAATCCTCTGAATCCGGTAATCAACGATCGTTCATTTGGGGAGGATAAATATAATGTTGTCACCAAGTCCTACATGTACATGATCGGATTGCAGGATGAGGGAGTCATGGCATGCGCAAAACATTTTCCGGGTCATGGAGATACCCAGGTCGACTCTCACTATGATTTACCGGTAGTGAATCATGACATTCGCCGCTTAGAGCAATTCGAACTTTTTCCATTCCAATTACTGGCTGACAATGGTCTGCAGAGTATGATGATTGCCCATATGCATATTCCTGCTCTGGATTCCACACCAAATCTTCCTACGACGCTTTCTCCATCTGTAGTAGACACTTTATTGAGACAGAGAATGCATTTTGATGGGCTGGTATTCACTGATGCACTGGAAATGAAGGGTGTGACAAAGCATTTTGAGCAGGCAGAAATTGCCACACGCGCAATCATGGCGGGTAATGACGTTTTGCTTTTGCCGGAAGATATTGCAGTAGCTTTTAAAGCGCTGAAAGATGGATTTATAGATTTAAGTATTCCTCTATACAGACTGGAAGAATCAGTAAAAAGGATATTGAGAGCCAAATACAGAACAGGGCTTACTCATAATAATCCACCCTCTCTTGAAAACCTTGCGGCGAATCTCAACAATGGTGATGGTTTACTGGTCAAAGAAGAAATCATCGCTAATGCCCTGACCCTTGTAAAAGATACCGCAAATCTAATTCCTGTTAGATATACAAGCGGACAGAAGACTCTTGTGCTTTCTATAGGCTCACCGGTAGCTCAGGGTTTTCCAACAGCAGTGCAGAGATATATTCCAGCTGACACTATGAGCCTTAAAATGGATTTCAGTGTGGGTCAAAAGAATGAATTTTTGAAAAAACTGGATGAGTATGACCATGTGCTTGTCTCGGTGCATCCGGGAAGCAGACTTGCCGGTAAAGAATTTGGAATCTCGCAGCAAAGTATTCAGTTGCTAAAGCAAATCAACAAAAATAAAAAGACGATTATATCAGTATTTGGCAATCCATATTCCCTCCAGATGTTTGGGGGATTAAGTACTGTGGTGATGGCTTATGAAGATGATGCGATGGTACATGATCTGTGTGTTCAGGCACTCTTTGGGGCAAGAAGTTTTACCGGAAAATTGCCGGTATCTGTAGGGAATCTTTGGAAGTTCAGGTCAGGTCTTGACAGCAGAACTACTAACAGACTCAAATATGGGGTTGCAGAAGGAATGGGAGTCAGTACACGTGAATTGGAAAAACTGGATGGCATTGCTCAGGAAATGATGAAAATAAAAGCAGCTCCGGGATGTCAGATCATGGTGATTAAAGATCAGACCGTTATCTATCACAAAGCATTTGGCATGCATATTTATGATGGAAGCAGACCGGTGAAGCAGGATGATTTGTATGATGTCGCATCATTAACCAAAGTAGCATCCACTACACTTGCTTTAATGAAATTATATGAGAATGGCAAAATTGACCTTGATAAAACCCTGGGTGATTATCTGCCAATATTGAAAGGCAGCAATAAAGAAAATATTGTATTAAAAGATGTGATGGCTCATAGAGCAGGGCTATATCCCTGGTTACCATTCTATAGAAAAACATTAACTGCAGATAAAGGTCAGGTAACGCTTGACTCTACAATTTACAAAACCAGTCCGCAACCCGGATATATTCAGGTTGCAGAAAATATTTACCTGGACACCATTTACATGCAGTCTATTTGGACACAGATTAGAGACAGTGAGTTGTTACCTACCAAAGCATACAGATATAGTGATCTTGGATTTATTCTGTTTTCAAAACTGGTTTTCAACGTAACCGGGATGACATTGGATGAATATGTAGATAAAGAATTTTACAAACCGCTGGGCATGTATCACACTATGTTTAATCCCAGAAACAAAATCGATCCGGTTCATATCATACCAACTGAAGATGATAATTATTTCAGATCACAGTTGCTAAGAGGTTATGTGCATGATATGGCAGCCGCTATGCTGGGTGGAGTCAGCGGACATGCCGGATTATTCTCGAATGCAAACGACATGGGAATTCTGATGACAATGTTGAGCCAGAAAGGATCCTATGCTGGAAAATCTTATTTAAAGCCTGAGACTATTGAGTATTTCACCACCAGATATCCGGGTGAAACCCGAAGGGCTTTAGGATTTGATATGCAACAACTTGACCGTACTAAAGGTGTAAATGTTACGGGTCTTGCCTCTGCGGGCACTTTTGGTCACACCGGATTCACAGGAACATGTGCCTGGGTGGATCCAGAGTGCGGGGTTACCTTTATATTTCTCTCAAATAGAGTTTATCCTACAATGGATAATAATAAACTCAACGATTATCAATATCGTTTGAGAATGCATTATGCGGTGTATAAGGCATCGGAGTAAAATTACCTTCACCTGCTTCTTCCCGGCCTTTATTAATACAGCCAATTATTAACGGTTTCGGTGAACCTTTTGATTTCATTTTCAAATTGGAATTCAGCTTAGGGACAGGTTCAGCCCCGCTGGGGCTGTATATTTATTTTATATCCCGGCTACAATGGTCGGGCCCCTCTGGGGCCATTTTTAGATTTGGTGTAGTAGGGGTAAACACATTCTGCTACACACCTTATTGGTTGTTTGCCGAGCAGCCAAAAGCTATCCCATCAAAGGCCTTTGAACCACAAAAATGTAAAAGTTTTGTGTGAGGGCCATAGCTGAAAGCTATGGAAAGCATAAGTTATAGAGGGCTGATCACTTGAGCTTGAGGCTCGCGGCTCGCAGCTTTCTTTTGTGTGAGTGCCGTAGCAGAAAGCTATGGAAAGCATGAACGGGTTGTGTGAGTGGGCTGTTGACTTGCAGCTTGTGGCTTTCTGGCTGTTTTTTCGCAGCTCGCGGCTCGCAGCTTGATTGTGAGAGTATAGTAGCTGAAAGCTACGGAAAGCAGGGATATGAGCTGGCTGTTGAGCCAGGAGCAAGAAGCTAGCAGCTAGAAGCGGCTGTTTTCTCGAAGCTCAAGGCTCGTAGCTAGCAGCTTCTTTAAACGTATTCCTCTATCGATTTTACCGCATTATTCTCATCAGTGAAAATAACCAATGGAATAAATGAATCTACTTCATGCTCTTCCAATGTGCAAAAACTAAGTATATGTACAGTATCACCTACAGAAGCGTGTAATGCGGCTCCACCATTCATACAGACCTCACCACTTCCTCTCTTTCCCGGCAACACATATGTCATGATGCGTGAACCTTTAGTGGCATTATTAATATAAACTTGTTCGTATTTTCTGATATGTGCAGCATCCAGCAAGTCCGCATCAATGGTGATAGATCCATTATAACGGACATTTGCTTCAGTCACTTTAACTGTATGGATTTTTGATTTTAAAATACTAAGATTCATTGTTGTAAAAATTAGGTTGAATGTTCGTTTAAAATAAATTCATTGCTGTGAATTTTATGCAATCTTACAATTTGTCCTTTAATAGATAAGGTCGTGAAAAGGTAATGACTATCATATTGAAATTGATGATCATCATAGCGGAGATGATCTTTTTTGACTGCTCCTCTTTTTTTATATTCCAGCTCACCTTTGTGATTGAATCTACTGGTAATACAAATGCCTTTTTCAATTTCAAGATGATACCATGCTCCTTCGCCGATTCCTCCCAGCCATTGAGCTTCCGCTGGAATATTCACAGGCCTTACTGGCTCATTTATATACCCCAAATGCTGATCATCGGGTAATTGTTTAGATTTTACAGGATGAAAACTATGTCCTACTTGTTGAATAAAAAACAATAAGGAGCGCCACCTGTTCATCACTATTTTTTTAAGTCTTTTATTGTCATAGATAAACAATTCTCTTTTGCTTGTAGCATTGACCACATTGCTCATCGGACTTGGAAATAATGTTTCATGTGGCAGATAAGAGGTCCACTTATCCGGAGTTTTTTTCGTTTTACCTGCTTTGAAAACTTGCCATACATAGCGCGAACAGCTATTATTCCCTTTTGCGAGTGCACCATAAGGGGTGGAACCAATGAGTACCCATTTATCAGCTTCCTGCTTGCTCTGCCGAAAATCTAAATGATCTGTTATAGAAAAATACATGGGACCCAATCCGTGTGTTGCTTCTTTTTTCACATCCATTTCAAGAAGAATTTCTTCCAGATTCAGGATTTTTCCATTTTCAATTGTAGCTTTTGTAGTCAACTCAAGTTTTGGGTCTGTATCACAGGATCTTGCCCTACCTTTCCCACGGGGGGTGATATAACGGCCAAAGTCATAATAATACAGGATACCAGTGTCTTTATCTATAAGGACGATTGCAGCATGTCCGACTTTGAAATTCAGATTTTTAACCAGCCCCATATTCTTTAATACAGAATACCAGCGATCATCACCTCTGGCTGTTGTTTCCGGCCAGGCAATGACCATTGCCATAGCTTCTTTATGCATGAGTTACTGCGGAATTGTAATATCTGTTAAAAAATGATGGCCAATCTTTTGCGGAGAATAAATAAGTCTCGAGCCATTCCGGGTTATATAGTTTGCCGGTATATCTGTCACCTTTGTCGGCAAAAAATACAACCACATGATCATTCTTCTTTAAAGAATGTCTGATATCATGGAGGGCAGCTAATACTGCACCGCTTGAAAAACCCGGTGCGGTGCCGGTGTGGTTTCTGAATTTAAATGCGGCTTCAGCGCTCTTTTGTCCTGATACTTGCAGAAACTGATCAATTTGTTTATTGTCCAATGCCCCGGGTATAAAGTTGCGACCAATTCCTTCAATGTAATAAGGTTGGCCGGTAAATCCTTCTGTTGTACCGTGTTTGAAATAATGGGTTAGTACGGAACCTTCCGGATCTACTGCAGAAATCTGTATCTTTTTGTTCTGGCTCTTTAAAAACTTGCCCACGCCGCTTACTGTTCCACCTGTTCCAGCCCCTGCCAGAAAATGAGTGATTTTACCATTTGTTTGTTTCCAAATTTCAGGTCCTGTTGTTTCAAAATGAGCCTGCTTGTTTGCTTCATTAAAATACTGATTGCAATAAAAAGCATTCGATGTTTCCTGAGCGAATTTAGCAGCCATATATTGAGATGATTGGGGATCATCCGGCCCTCCGGAAGTCTTACATCTGATGACTTCAGCGCCTAAAGTTTTTAGTACTGATTCTTTTTCTTCACCTCCACTTTTGCTCAAATAAATTCTGCACTGATATCCTTTTAGCCTGCATAACATTGCTAAGCCGATAGCAGTATTTCCACTGCTTGCTTCAACAATTATTCCACCGGGTTTTATTTGTCCTGACTTCTCAGCAAAATGAATCATGTACCAGGCAATTCTGTCCTTTGAGGACGCCCCGGATTTCGAAAATCTTCTTTGATATATACCTTACATCCATATTTATCAGATAAATAATCTGAAAAAACGAGAGGGGTATTTCCTATGTTATTATACATTGATCAATAATTTCAATTCGATAATTAAGCAATACTGTCCGTGGGTTTATCCTTAGAGTGCTTTATTATTAAAATTAGTTGCAAGAGAATACAAGATAATTTGTGTAAAACAGAAAATCAGGCCGTGCCTATTTATGCGCTTGTCACCGAAAGAAGGTTTCTAATTAGGGAGCATTTGCCAGATAAATATATCCTGAATAGCTATTTATTGTCTTAACCACGGGCGTCATGACCTTGATTTTAGGATAAAAAGTTAGGTTGGTCCGGATAGATGAATGAAACATTCCAACTTCAGGCATTTTAGTTTCCGGATCCTTATCCGCAAGATCCATATCAGGAAAAATCTCTGATGCACAATCAATGGAAGTATGTTCTAAAATGCAAATTTCTTTCTCCAAAGCTTTCCAATCCAAAGCTTTCACACCGGCACTTAAATAACAAGTGATGGATAAAAAGTAGAATACATAAAAGAGTCTTTGTAGCATATATTTGCCTAAGTTTTCACGTTCAAAAGCAACATTCCCTGCAGTAATAATGAGCTAAGAATTAGTTATTGCCCTTGAAAGATTCATCTAATTAACGTAATAAATCAGAAAATCCACACAAACTCTTAATGAATTGTCATTTTTTTTTCAATGGCTTAAGGGTTGACCAAAAAAACATCTGGGAGATATTAAAGCCATTGTGATTTGTTCCTTTCAAGGAAAGCATCGAATGTTCCGGCGGGCTGAAGAGTAATTTCACTCACCCATTGACTAGTGAGTGCTTCTTTTTGGAAGCGGGGGAAATAATGCAATAAAATCAGAACCAAAATATATCGGGTAGGTAGTTTATTCCAACGTTGAGTTACATAAAACCTCAACAAGTTTGGAGATATATACTTGATAGTCGTGCCCAGCAACTTTGAAAATTTTTCTGCTATTTCCTTGAAATTCAACTTCTCATCACAAGTAAGATCAAAGCTTTTGTTTAAGTACTTTTCCGGGGATTCCAGAACTTTAGCAGTCACTCTTCCAATATCTTCCACATCTATCATTGTGAATCGGGTATTACCTGCCGGGAGAAAAATTCTCTTTTTTTGCACTAATTCACTCTTGAGGCTTGTCAGGAAGTTTTGCATAAAATATGCAGGCCTCAAAAACGTATATGGAATCTTGCTATCAACTATGCATTTCTCAATTTTAAAATGAGGAATCCCCGGATTCTCCTCCACACCCTGTACAGAAACAAAAATAATATGTTGAATACCTATTTTTTTTGCAACATCAATTAATGGGTAAAAATATTTGGGGACATTGGCAATTTGAGGTGGACGTACCAAAAACAGAGTATCACACTCAAACAATGCAGGTGTAAATGAGGCAAAGTTGGTATAGTCAAACTTAACATATTGAAGATCATGCTCTGAAAAAAGGGATTGTTTTTTGGTAAGTTCCCTTACTCCGGCCTTGATCTGAATGGGAAAATCCAAAGCTTTAATTGCTTTTATCACTTCACATCCAACTGTTCCAGTGGCACCTGTGACTAAAACCCGCCTCATATCAGTCTATGTTTTTTCATAAAATAGCTCTTTTAAATTGCGCGGTTTAGTTTAATTCTTTAGACTTAATGTAGCATTGCACAAATCTGCAGCATATTAATTTTTGATTCCTGCCTTTTGCTGCCATTTCTGCAGCATTTATATTGATTAACGCAGCTCAAAAATCAATCTTAACAACCTATATACGATTGTCGCTGTAGCTTTTCAGTAATTTGCCGGTTTGTTTTTGAATCTTATTTTTCAAAAATGAAGTCCAACCCAATAAAAATCCAGGTAGGCCCAGTGCTTGACGGGACCATTTCCATAAATCAAATCGATCAACATGTTTTATTATTTTTCCATCTGAGAATTCAAATTCTGCCCTGATATTATTTATCACTCTTCGTTTTTGAGGTCCATAATTGTACACTGCTTTCCAATGGGCCGAACCGGAATTTTCATCGGCCTGCACATTATCAAAAGTGATTTTAATATCTCCTTTACTTCTCCCGATCAGCATTCTCCACATATTCTTTGCTTGATCCCCTTTCAATTTTCCAAAAGCAGGATCTTCAAATTCAATTTGATTATGGTAACAGCTCAACATGGTTTCTGCATCTGCAGCGGCAAAAGCATCATAGAACTTGTAAATTATGTCAGAATGATTCATAAGGCTACTTTTTGAAATTTAGTCACAACAGCTAATATACTTAACTTAAAATATCAGACGGTCTAATTCACTTACAAATGCAAATTCGTGATTTCCAGAGCACGTTCAAAATAATCATCGTGGTCTGCAGATATGTAAAGGTCTTCCTGTGTAACCGGGTGTACGAAATGCAGGCTTGAAGCGTGAAGACACATTCGGTTGATCTCAAAAAGATCCCGAAAGTAAGTATTGTGTTTGACATCCCCATGTCGCTTATCACCAATGATGGGGTGGTCGATATGAGCAAAATGTTTTCGGATTTGATGCCTCCTGCCGGTTGACGGGTTCGCTTCAATAAGGGAAAATCGGGCAGTTTTATACTTAAGACCAATGGCAGCATTGATCTCTGATTTAGCCAGGCATTTGTATGGAGTAATGGCTTCCAGTTTTTCATGTTTACCACTTTCTGGATCCGATACAGGATAGTCGATAATGTCTTCAGCCGGAAGCCAGCCCCGGACTATAGCCAAATATTTCTTTTCCATTTTGTGCTCCATAAAAAGCTCAGAAAACACACCTGATAATTCTGTTGACTTGGCAAATAAAATGACACCGGATGTTCCCCGGTCCAATCGGTGAATTGTATATGGTCTATAACCCACCTGATCGCGCAACATCTGCAGCAAAAAAACCTTGTCCTCGCTGATCCAGGTCTTATGGACGAGAATACCCGGCGGTTTATTTATTGCAATGATATATTCGTCTTCGTAAAGGACTTCAAGCATGGGGCAAAGCTATGAGTATTTATTTTCCGGAATAATGTTGGAGAATATTTTGCCCAAAAGTTAGGATGAAAAACACCCATCACAATATCAGCAAGCCACAATCCCTCAAATCATACATCATCGTTGCATGCCAGAATAAGCCAAAATCCTGCATTCCGGATGATTCATAACTTTTTTTCAACTCATCATAGGTAAGGGTATTTCCGGAACTTGCTGCCATTAAAGGTAGAATTTCTGTCAGCCATTTTGCTTCTGAAATATCCAATTGCAATTTGAATTCTCCCTTTTTTAACTGAAATGAAAGCTTGACTTTGTTTGGGTCCATTTCCTTCTTTGACTTTTTGATTTCAGGCAAAGGACCTATCCAGGAGAGTTTTGTACTTGGCTTTACTGAAACTAATTCCTCATCATCGAGAGTTGATTCTATATAATCCGATTCCACACTTGGAGGCGAAACATCAAATTCAAACCAGCTCTGAGCCGGGTAATCCAGACCTATACCATGCATGAAATTGAACAATGATTTTTTCAGTCCAAAACTATACAGCTCATGATCTGCGCCTGTAGGGTCTTCATGTATCAGATCATTATTGGCAAAAGTGCCGATAGTCTCATTTTTGCAAACAGCGCCAAATTTTTCAGGATTTATACCGACAGGAGCGTGCGCAGTCATGGCAAACTGATGCCAGAATCCGGACTGTATACATCCAGCTGCAAATAGCTGTCTGACCATTTCAAGCGAATCAATTGTCTCCTGCTCCGTCTGAGTTGGGAATCCATACATAAGATAAGCATGCACCAAAATTCCTACATCAGTAAAATTTCTTGTGACTCTTGCCACTTGCGCTACAGTTACTCCCTTGTCTATCAGTTGAAGTAATCGGTCAGATGCCACTTCCAATCCCCCTGAGACAGCAATGCAACCGGAGGCTTTCAGTAATCTGCATAAATCTGCACTAAAACTCTTCTCAAATCGAATATTAGTCCACCACGAAATGACAAGTTTCCGCTTTATGATCTCCAAAGCCAAAGCTCTCATGAGTGCCGGTGGCGCTGCTTCATCGACAAAGTGGAAACCATTTTCACCTGTTTGTGCGATCAAAGTTTCTATCCTGTCACATAAGATTCCTGCAGCAATAGGCTCATAGACTTTGATATAATCCAAAGAAATATCACAAAAAGTGCATTTGCCCCAATAGCATCCATGGGCCATAGTGAGTTTATTCCATCTTCCATCACTCCACAATCTGTGCATGGGGTTGGCAATTTCCAGGACCGAAATATATTGATTCAGTAATAAATCACTGTAGTCCGGAGTGCCTACCTCTGCTTGCGGATAGTCCTTACTTAGACTAAAATTGAAATATTCTACTCGTCCGTCTGTTAATGCAAATGTTCGCTTCAACATCTCAACCGGTCTTTTTCCTTCCACATGCTCTATTAAATGCTCAATTGGGGCCTCTCCGTCATCCAGTGTGATGAAGTCAAAAAATTCAAACACCCTGGGTTCTGACAGAGATCGTAGTTCTGTATTTGGAAAACCTCCACCCATAGCTATCCTGATATGTGGGTGATTATTTTTTATCCATTGTGCGCATCGAAAGGCACTAAACAGATTGCCCGGAAACGGAACAGAAATACCTACTAATTTAGGTTGAACTGTTTCAATGTGTATGCTAAGTAATGATTCCAGAAATTGATCTACAAACGAATTAGGTTGCTGCAACGCTTCATACAATTCGTCAAAAGAATTGGCTGATCTGCCAAGACGCTCAGCATATCGACTGAAACCAAAATGTGGATCCAAACATTCCTGAATCAAATCTGACAGATCCTCCAAAAACAAAGTGGACAGATGTTTTGCTTTATCCTGGATTCCCATGCTTCCAAAAGCCCACTCCAAATCATCCAATTGGGAAAAACGACTTGCTTCAGGTAAGAATTCATCCTGACAGATCAAGTGGGCGAGTGTTGGGTTTTTACCTTGCAAAAATGAAACGACAGCTACGACTATCTGAATATACTGATCTTTCATCGCAATTATTCGCCGGGCATTTTTGGATTTTGCTGCGCTCTGCTTCTGAACCAGTTCAAACATTTCTGTTAGTCCTTTTTTGGAAAATATCTTCAGGATTACTTCTATTCCAAGGTCAGCATGAAAACAACTGATTCCTTTTGTATTCAGGAATCCTTTCAAGTAAGATGTAGCCGGATAAGGGGTATTGAGCTGGGTAAATGGTGGAGTAAGCAGAAAAATAGTAGCGCTCAAAATGAGTAGATTTTGATTCAACAAACATTGTTACGACAAAATAACGCAATTTGGAGGCAATACAGGAGGTAGCTTTATCTAATTGTTTTCCGGTAAGATTTTTATTTAAATTAGTTTGAATTAAACGTTAAGAAGGCCACCTAATATTAGATGACCTTCTCGATTTACACATTCAGATATTCATTAAATAGGACTCTGAAATTAACTTTTAGTCAGTACTACTTTCTTCGTCACATCCGGCAATCCTGCAGATTTCAATTTGACAAAATACATTCCTGCGGCATATCTGTCCAGAAACATGGATTCGGTATTTTGCAAAACTTCATCTATCCCGATTAATTTTATCAGCTTATTTTCAAGGCTGTACAGTTCAATCCGTACTTTTTTACCAAGGTATTCCTGCAGGTCGATATTCAATTCTCCTGAGGTAGGATTGGGATAGATTTTGAAATCTGGCTTATACTGTTCATTCTCTCTGAGCAGTCCAAGCTCCGGAAGTGTAGAACTTGGTGCCGGACCACTGCCTGTATAGGATACGTTATCAAAAGTTGCTATCACTGTACTATTCTGGCTATAATTTGTGGCAACCAGTCCAATCTCGATACAGCTACCCATTGTAATTGTTTGAGATCCGACAAGATACCACTGTGTTCCATTGGGTGAATTGAACAAAGTAAATTGATTCCCTGACCTCACAACTCTTAGCCAGAACCTGTTCAGGGATAAAAATTGCTGGGGAAATGCAGATCCATTTGTTGTCACACGGAATTCTCTGCGACTTTGATTCCCGGACATGTTTGTTGTCAATTGGGCTTTTTTAGCTCCTGCTGCATTGCTTTCACGCATGACCACACCGGCCCAGCCAAGTGAGGTACCAGTTATTCCTGTTACCTGAGCCGTGATACTGCCATTGCCACATAAAGTTCTTTGTGCAAATGCCATTCCATCTGAATTGAAAGGAGATCCATAAAAGCAATTAGTGCTGGTAGCAGTCCAAACCTCAGTAGATGCGTTGTATGCTATATTGTTTCCATTTGCACAAGCGACACCATTAATGTTTTGGCTCCATCCCGGAGGCAATCCGCTCACTGTGATTTGACTGGTACAAGTGGCAGAATTACCATTCACATCTGTGACGGTCACAAGTACAGGGATTATCTGACCAACTTGGCTGCTGGAGATGCTGTTAGGAGATAGGCTTATACTTTGTATGCCGCAGTTGTCTGTAGCATCTACCAGGTCAACCGGGTCGAGTGCTATACTCGGTTCACCATTGAAGATGATAGTTTGGTTGAAGCAGCTGAGCATCGGAAGCGTATTGTCCGCTTTCACAACTAAAAAGCTGCAAGTACTCAACAATCCATTCGCATCTGTTACAGTGAGCGACACAGTCATATTACCTGCGCCGGAAACTGTGGTTCCCGCTGCCGGAGACTGGGTTACTCCCTGTACGCCGCAGTTGTCACCTGCTGTGGCTAAGGTCATGTAGTTTGCCAGCGTTGCCGTGCAGCTTGCGCCCAGCACTAAAGTTTGCGTGGCAGGACAAGTGATGCTCGGAGGCGTGTTGTCCACCTTGATTACCGTGAAGCTGCAAGTGTTGGTCAGCCCGTTGATATCCGTGACAGTGAGCGTTACCATCATATTACCTGGGGCAGAAACTGTGGTTCCAGCTATCGGCGATTGCGTTACGCCTTGCACCCCGCAGTTGTCACCTGGTGTAGCTAAGGTCGCGTAGTTGGGCAGTGTGGCCGTGCAGCTTGCGCCCAGCACTAAAGTTTGCGTGGCCGGACAAGTGATGCTTGGAGCAGTGTTGTCCACCTTGATTACCGTGAAGCTGCAAGTGTTGGTCAGGCCGTTGATGTCGGTGACGGTTAAAGTTACCATCATATTACCTGGGGCAGAAACTGTGGTTCCTGCTATGGGCGATTGCGTTACGCCTTGTACCCCGCAGTTGTCACCTGCTGTGGCTAAGGTCGTATAGTTGGGCAGCGTTGCCGTGCAGCTTGCGCCCAGCACTAAAGTTTGGGTTGCAGGACAAGTGATGCTCGGAGCAGTGTTGTCCACCTTGCTTACTGTGAAGCTGCAAGTGTTGGTCAGGCCGTTGATATCCGTGACGGTGAGCGTTACCATCATATTACCTGCGCCGGAAACTGTGGTTCCAACTGCCGGCGATTGCGTTACGCCTTGCACGCTGCAGTTATCGCCCGTTGTAGCTAAGGTCGTGTAGTTGGGCAGCGTTGCCGTGCAGCTTGCGCCCAGCACTAAAGTTTGCGTGGCAGGACAAGTGATGCTTGGAGCAGTGTTGTCCACCTTGCTTACTGTGAAGCTGCAAGTATTGGTTAGGCCGTTGAAATCAGTGGCAGTGAGCGTTACTGTCATATTACCTGCGCCGGAAACTGTGGTTCCCGCTATCGGCGATTGCGTTACGCTTTGCACCCCGCAGTTGTCACCTGGTGTAGCTAAGGTCGCGTAGTTGGGCAGTGTGGCCGTGCAGCTTGCGCCCAGCACCAAAGTTTGCGTGGAAGGACAAGTGATGCTCGGTGGCGTGTTGTCCACCTTGCTTACTGTGAAGCTGCAAGTGTTGGTCAGGCCGTTGATATCCGTGACGGTGAGCGTTACCATTATATTACCTGCGCCGGAAACTGTGGTTCCCGCTATCGGCGATTGCGCTACGCCTTGTACCCCGCAGTTGTCACCTGCTGTGGCTAAGGTCGTATAGTTGGGCAGCGTTGCCGTGCAGCTTGCGCCCAGCACTAAAGTTTGGGTTGCAGGACAAGTGATGCTCGGAGCAGTGTTGTCAATCACATTTACAGTTGTGATGCAGGTGGATGTCCTATTGATATAAGTGGCTGTTAAAGTGACGGTTTGGTTGCCCGCTTGGCTGCAATTAAAACTGACCGACGATTGTCCATTTATGGAAAAAACGAGCGGCGAACAACCCGTAGAACCATTGTTAAGGGCCGTTGCAAGGACGGTCGCCTGGCCCATATTGTCGAGGACAGCATCCACGGATGACTGGCAAATGGCGACCGTCGGCGTAGCCGCAGTCTGCAATTCATAAGCTCCCATATCAGCAATACTGCCGCCCGGGAGGGCATTGAAGCGTGGATTTGCATCGAGGTCATTTGCAGGCGCGTCGCTGTCGTTGCCTGCGTCAATGGCAGGCGAGCAAATTTGTAAACGCAAATTGCCCACTGTGCCGAGGCCAACGGGTGGCTGTGAGACAAAAAGCGGGTCGAAATCCAAGTTGCCCGTGCCTGTATAGCTCCCTTGAATGATGGAGTTGTTTATCGTTGCCAGCCCCGCAATTGCTTGCGTGCCGTTGCCCCATATAATGCAGTTTTTGATGACCGCTGGCATTCCATTGCTGTAAATAACGCCTGGGAGGCCCATGTTTCCTGAAAACGAACAATTAATGAAGGTAACCATGGACGAAGATTCTGAAAAACAGGCTCCACCCCAGTCCCCTGATTGATTTCCAAGAAATGCGCAGTTCGTGAACACAGGCGCACAGTTCGTAAAATTGTAAACCGCGCCACCATAACTCGAAAAATTAGACATAAAGGTGCAGTTCCGAATGGTCGGCGAGGAATTATTATCATTGTTTATACCGCCTCCGCGCAAATTGCCGGCAGTATTGTTGCCGTACAGGACATGGAAACCATCGAGCACAGCGGTATTGTCGATGTTGATATTGTAAATGACGCTGACGCTATTGTCAGCCATGCCCGGTGCTCCGATTTCTCCACTCAACGAAGTAATGTGTGTCGCCCAATCGCGGTCGCCAAGGCCAGGGTCCCCAGAGTTGGGGAAGCCACCGAGGATTTCCACGCCATTCTTCATATTGAAAGCAAAGAAGCGGTTGGTATCGCTCGTCGGTTTGTAGGTGCCTGCTGCCACCCAGATTTGGGTGATGTCGGGGCAGGTGCTGTTGAGTGCGTTTTGTAGGTCGGTGTAGGCGTTGGCCCAGGAAGTACCGTTGTTTGCACCGGTGGCTTCTGCGGACACATAGAGCGTATTGCCGGTGGGGCAAGTGAGGCAAGGAATCGCAGCCTGGAACTCGTACGCTCCCATATCCACTACACCGCTGTTGAAGAAGCGTGGGTTGCCATCGAGGTCGGTTGTGACGCCCATTGGCACGGCAGCATTGCTGCCGGTATTTATGGCAGGAGAGCAGGCTTGCAGGCGAAAATCCGTCACGCTGACAAAGAGTGGATCTACGTTGAGATTCCCCATACCAGGAAAAACTCCGCTTGCTTGCTTTACGATTGAGTATGAAATAGATATAACCCCGGTGCTTTGATTATAAACCGATTTTCCGTCACCCCAAATTATGCAGTTTATTAGTGTTGGGGTTGATAAGCCATAGTTACTTATTGAGCCAAGAACTGAACCCGGGTTTTCTGAGAATGTACAGTTAGTGATAAGCGGAGAGCTGACGCCTCCGACCCAGTTAATGATTCCACCGTAAATATTTCCTATAAACAGGCAGTTGGAAACTATCGGAGCTGCACCTTGACATGCTATTCCATAATTGTTGCCGATAAAAGAGCAATCTGTTATCTCAAAGACCGAACCATCTAGTATACCAATAGCACCTACGCTAGTGTTGTTCAAAAAGCTGCAATTCGACACCGTACCCGTCGAGCCACTTGTATTAATGGCAGAGCCATTAACCCCACCCGGATAGGTAAAAATCTGATTGTTGGTGAAAGTACAGTCGTTTATACTGAGAGGAGAGTTGCTGTTGTATATGCCTGACCCGAATGTCGTTCTATTATCTAAAAAGCTACATCCGCTTATTACCGGCGAGGCGTTGATGTTGTATAACCCTCCTCCGTAGGAATAATCTTTGTTCTCCGCGGAATTGTTAATAAAAGTACAATTGCTAATGGTTGGCGAAGACGCTATATTGTACATTCCAATACCACCTGCTCTCAAGATACTGGCTGGCGCCCTTCCATAATTACCTGAAAAAGTACAATCAGTAAGGGCAGGCGAAGAGTTGGAATTATACATACCCCCACCCCAGGCAAAATCAATATTATTACTAATAATTGTGTTATTAGAGAACGTACAATTGCTCACC
This sequence comes from Saprospiraceae bacterium, assembly GCA_016706365.1. GTDB lineage: Bacteria > Bacteroidota > Bacteroidia > Chitinophagales > Saprospiraceae > SLDF01. The sequence continues at coordinate 425,701 of JADJJU010000002.1, read as the reverse complement.
GTTGGGGAAGCATACACGTTGTACATACCCGCCCCACTGGTATGCTGCGCAGTGCCATTTGCATAGCCACCCGTGATGGTGAAACCATCTATAACTGCCGTGCTGATGAGCGGGCTTCCGGAGCTGAAGTTGTTAAAAATAACGTGGTAGGAGTTGTCGTTTGCGGCAACGGTGCCAATATCGCCGCTTAGCACGGTGCTATTGGTGGCAGGGTCGGGGTTGCGGTCGCCAAAGCCGGGGTTGCCCGAGTTCGGGAAGCCGCCGTAAATAGCCACGCCGTTTTTCATCACGAAGGAAATATTCCGGTCGGTACCGGAGGTAGGTTTATAGGATCCTGCTGCCACCCAAATCTGGTGGCCCGAACTGGCGGCAGCGAGGGCGAGTTGCAAATCCTGAAACGCACAATCCCAGGATGCGCCGTTGTCGCCGGGCGCTGCTGCGGCATTGACATACCATATAGCGCCGGTTGCTGGACAACAGTCCTCCGTTGTCAATTGCCAAGGGATGATGCGGGTACAAGCGCCAATGCCGTCCATTACTTTTACATAATAAGTGCGAACGCCATCCACTAGAAGGGTTGTGGGCGTAAAGGTATTGGTAGCGGTGACATAAGTACCTGCCGACATCGTTGCGGCCTCATCGGTAAAAATGCCCATTATGGTGAAATCCACCGGGCTGCCCAGAATGAAAGCAGGACTGATAACATCGCAGGCATTGGCCGTTGTGGGCGCAATGATGATCTCATTGTTCGTTACATTCGGAATGGGGTTGCCCTGCGGATATTCGATAATACCGTTGTTGGTGAGGACTGAATTGGTATGTGCTTGAGTCGTATTTACCGTAAACAAGCCCGCGTTGGTGAACGTACCGCTATTGTTGAGGTTGTCGAAGATGCTGAGCGTGGCGCAGGCGTTGTTGTTGAAGGTGGAGTTGGCCTCATTCATTACGCCATTCACGGCAGTTTGTTTGATACTGATGTCGCCTCCTGCATTGTTGTTGAACACCGCATTAACTCCTTGTACGTTGGCAATACCACTTCCCGTCAAGGGCGCATTTTCTCCCATTCGAATCAAACCGGCATTGGTAAATGCGTTGGTACTGACTATGCCGCTACCCGCCCGGTCTATGTGGATTTCTGCCCCTGCATTATTAGTGAATGGAACTAAACTTAGAATACCCGTTCCAGTATTGGCAATAGAACCTACGGTGATTTTTCCACTATTTTGAAAGGTACCAACAATATGCCAAATACCATTGGCCCCCCTATCAACCGAAATTTCACCGGTGGCGGCGTTTATAAAAGTGCCATAATTTTCTAAGGCATCTTGACTGGATATGGCTACATCACCTATGGTGATGCCACCTGCGTTGGTGAACGTACCGCTATTGTTAACACCGCCAAATCCCCCTGTACGGTTGATATTGATAGTACCCCGATATTGTTATTGAATATGCCGCCATTTTGAATACCATCATGGATCAATGAGGAAATATTCCCAATTACAATGGTACCTGTATTGTTAGTTGTACCTGCATTAAGAATACCGATGTAAGCAGCATTAATGGTCAGACTCGCCCCTGCATTATTGCTAAATAGGGCGCCACTGCGTTGAAAAACACCATTATTATTACCAAAAGCAGTTGTGTTTCCCACAATAATGTCACCGCTGTTGTCCACTGTGCCATAGTTATCCAGGCCATGGACAGCCGAGTTATTGATCGTCAAGCTCCCCATCGCGTTGATAGTAAGCATGGCCCCAGCCTGCACCAGCACCGACCTGGCAAGCGCCGCCGTGCTGCCCATGATGACAGGGTCATTGGCCACATTGGGTATCGTCGCATCATCCGCAGCGGTAGGCACGCTGCCATCCGCCCAGTTGCCGGGTGTGGCCCAGTTGGTAGATACGCAGCCCGTCCAGATGTCGGTGGTGGTAGAGGCTGTGAAGGGTGAGTTCAGCACTACGGGGTTGCTTCCGTAGGTGGCCTCACAAGTCGGGTTGGCTTGCAGGCGAACTTTGATGTTGTAATTCCCCGGGGCTTGCCCGCCGTAAGTATTGTTGCTTTGCCAGGTGCTGCCGTTGTTGATGCTGTACTCCAGCGCCCCGCTGCCGGTGGCATTCACCACGATGGTACCTGTGGGGATGGCGCAGGTGGGTTGGGTGACGGAGGGAGCAGTGATGGTAGGGCAAACCACAAGGTCTTGCCCCAGCTTCGAAACAAAGATATCCAGACCTCCAGCACTGGTCAAGCTGGCCGTTCCGGCGCCGGGATCGAAATCTACAGTACCCCCGAAATATCCAGTGGTGTATACGTTGTCGCTGCCATCCACGGCGATGCTATAGCCAATATCAGAGGCAGTGCCCCCCATACTTTTTGCCCAGAGAAAATTGCCGTTTGCGTCCAGCTTCGAAACAAAGATATCCTGAACTCCCCCACTTGTCAAGTTGGCCGTCCCGGCGCCGGGATCAAAATCTACGGTGCCCGCGAAATATCCCGTGGTGTACACGTTGCCGCTGCCATCCGCGGCGCTGCCATAGCTATTATCAGTGGCAGAGCCCCCCATGCTTTTAGCCCAAAGAAAATTGCCGTTTGCATCCAGCTTAGAAACAAAGATATCCCCATCTCCCGCACTTGTCAAGTTGGCCGTTCCGGTACCGGGATCAAAATCTGCGGTGCCCTGGAAATATCCCGTGGAGTAAACCTTGCCACTGCCATCCGCGGCGATGCAATTGCCATTATCAAATGAGGTGCCCCCCATGCTTTTTGCCCAGAGAAAATTGCCGTTTGCATCCAGCTTCGAAACAAAGATATCAGCACTTCCCGCACTGGTCAAGTTGGCCGTCCCCGCGCCGGGATCAAAATCTACGGTGCCTGCGAAATATCCCGTGGTGTACACGTTGCCGCTACCATCTATCGCTATCTCAATGCCAATATCATCTCCAGTGCCCCCCCCCATGCTTTTAGCCCAGAGAAAATTGCCGTTTGCGTCCAGCTTCGAAACAAAGATATCCGTACTTCCCGCACTTATCAAGTTGGCCGTCCCGGCGCCGGGATCAAAATCTACGGTGACCCGGAAATATCCAGTGGTGTACACGTTGCCGCTGCCATCCAAGGCGATGCTATAGCCATTATCAGCGGCAGAGCCCCCCATGCTTTTAATCCAGAGAAAATTGCCGTTTGCATCCAGCTTCGAAACATAGATATCATCAATTCCTGCACTGGTCAAGTTGGACGTTCCGGCGCCGGGATCGAAATCTACAGTACCCCCGAAATATCCAATGGTGTAGACGTTGCCGCTGCCATCCACGGCGATGCCATAGCCAGCATCAAATGAAGTGCCCCCCATGCTTTTTGCCCAGAGAAAATTGCCGTTTGCGTCCAGCTTCGAAACAAAGATATCCGAACTACCCGCACTTGTCAAGTTGGCCGTCCCGGCGCCCGGATCAAAATCTGCAGTGCCCTCGAAATATCCCGTGGTGTAAACGTTGCCGCTACCATCCACGGCGTTGCCAAGGCCAATTTCAGTGAGAGTGCCCCCCATACTTTTTGCCCAAAGAAAATCCTGGGCAAAGCTTTTCGGGATCCCTGCCACCATCAAAAGCAGCAGCATCCCTATGCCTTTCAGAAAGGCCGGAGCAAGCACTGGGAAAATGCGCGTTGCGCAGGCACTCTGCGAGTAGGGGTTTAGCTTATTGAGTGTATTGTTCATCATGTTGATCATAAATTAAATGATTGACGTTTCGTAAGGACTTGGATCCGTTTCCAAAAACAGAACCATTGTTAGAAAATATGAAAATCGGGGTAAAAAAATCAGGTACCAAAGTTGTACTTTTGAAAGTTGCAACCTAGTCCAAAAAGTCCAAAAGCCTACTGAGTTTGTGCGTATAGCAAAGAACGCAATTTATTTCATTAAAATTAAACCGGGAAATTGCGCAAGTGCGTTGTTTTTTTACATTTATAAAGGCCACTAATTTGCAGCGGCCCTTATTTGGAAATAATTGTAATTCTAAAATTTTGTTAAGTTAATGAGACCCTTTTTACCCTTTCGTCAGCACCACCCGCTTCGTCACATCCGGTAATCCGGCTGATTTCAATTTCACAAAATACATCCCGCTGGCATATTTGTCAAGCAGTATGGTTTGTGAGTTTTGCAGCACTTCATCTAATTGAATCAATTGCATCAGCTTGCCTTCTAAACTGTACAACTCTATTTGTACATTTTTGCCGAGGTATTCCTGCAAGTCCATATTCAATTCTCCGGATGTAGGATTGGGATAAACACTGAAATCGGGCTGGTATTGCTCCTCTGATTCGATCACTCCCTCCCCCGGAATGGTATACATCGGCGACGGACCATTGCCGATGTACGAGACATTATCAAAAGTGGCAGTCACTGTGCTATTTTGACTATAATTAGTAACCACGAGACCCATTTCAATACAGCTGTTCATAGGCAAAGTTATTGCAAGAACCTGGACCCAATTGATACCATCAGAAGAGCTATGCGCTACAATCTGAGAGCCGGTTCTGGTAAGTCTCAGCCAATATCTGTTAAATGCCTGAAATTGCTGTGGAACGGCAGGACCATTTGTCACTGATCTGACCTCGCGGCGCAAGAAGTTGCTAAGATTTGTCATTAGCTGTACTTTCTTGGCACCCGGAGCATTGCTCTCACGCATGACTATGCCTGCCCAGCCCAAAGCTGTACCGCTAATTCCAGTCACCTGAGCAGTGATACTGCCATTTCCGCATAAAGTCCTTTGACCAAATCCCATGGCATCAGAAGTGAAAGGAGAACTATAATAACAATTTGTACTGGTAGCAGTCCAAACCTCAGTTGATGCGTTGTATGCTATATTGTTTCCATTTGCACAAGCGACACCATTAATGTTTTGGCTCCATCCTGAAGGCAATCCGCTAACTGTTATTAGGCTGGTACAATTATCTGAATTACCATTCACATCTGTGACGGTCACAAGTACAGGAATTATCTGACCAACTTGGCTGCTGGAGATGCTGTTAGGAGATAGGCTTATACTTTGTATGCCGCAGTTGTCTGTAGCATCTACCAGGTCATCCGGGTCGAGTGCTATGCTCGGCTCACCATTGAAGATGATTGTTTGGTTGAAGCAGCTGAGCATCGGAGGCGTATTGTCCACTTTCACAACTAAAAAGCTACAAGAACCCAACAATCCATTTGCATCTGATACCGTCAGCGACACAGTCATGTTTCCTGCGCCGGAAACTGTAGTTCCCGCTGCCGGCGATTGAGTTACGCTTTGCACCCCGCAGTTGTCACTCGTTACAGCTAAGGTCGTGTAGTTTGGCAGCGCTGCCGTGCAGCTTGCGCCTAGTACTAAATTTTGCGTAGCAGGACAAGTGATGTTCGGCGGCGTGTTGTCCACCTTGCTTACTGTGAAGCTGCAAGCGTTGGTCAGGCCGTTGATGTCCGTGACGGTGAGCGTTACCATCATATTTCCTGCGCCGGAAACTGTGGTTCCCACTGCCGGAGATTGGGTTACGCCTTGCACGCCACAGTTGTCACCCGTTGTAGCTAAGGTCGTGTAATTGGGCAGTGTGGCCGTGCAGCTTGCGCCCAACACTAAAGTTTGCGTGGTCGGACAAGTGATGCTCGGCGGCGTGTTGTCCACCTTGCTTACCGTGAAGCTGCAAGTGTTGGTCAGGCCGCTGCTATCGGTGGAAGTCAGCGTCACTGTCATATTACCTGCGCCGGAAACTGTGGTTCCCGCTGCAGGAGACTGGGTTACTCCCTGTACGCCACAGTTGTCACCCGTTGTAGCTAAGGTCGTGTAATTGGGCAGTGTGGCCGTGCAGCTTGCGCCCAACACTAAAGTTTGCGTGGTCGGACAAGTGATGCTCGGCGGCGTGTTGTCCACCTTGCTTACCGTGAAGCTGCAAGTGTTGGTCAGGCCGTTGATATCCGTGACGGTGAGCGTTACTGTCATATTACCTGCGCCGGAAACTGTGGTTCCCGCTATCGGCGATTGCGTTACGCCTTGTACCCCGCAGTTGTCACCTGCTGTGGCTAAGGTCGTATAGTTGGGCAGCGTTGCCGTGCAGCTTGCGCCCAGCACTAAAGTTTGTATGGTCGGACAAGTGATGCTCGGCGGCGTGTTGTCCACCTTGCTTACCGTGAAGCTGCAAGTGTTGGTCAGGCCGTTGATATCCGTGACAGTGAGCGTTACCATCATATTACCTGGGGCAGAAACTGTGGTTCCCGCTATCGGAGATTGCGTTACGTTTTGAACCCCACAGTTGTCGCTCGTGGTGGCTAAGCTGGTGTAGTTGGGCAAGTTCGCCGTGCAATTTGCGCCAAGCACCAAGGTTTGCGTAGCCGGACAAGTGATCGTCGGCGGTGTGTTGTCGGGGGTAAAAGTCACTACGACAAAAGAAGTGGCCGTACAGCCGTTGGCGGCCATAATCGTTGCCGAGTACGTTCCCCCTATACTGGCAGTGATTGTCGGGCCGACACCAAAGGGATTGCCATCGAGTCCCCAGGTGTAATTACCCGGTGCGGCAACGCTCAGCATGGTGGTCTGGTTGTTGCAGTCCAAAGCCAGACCATTGTTATTGTCAATAACGGGGGCGGATGGCGTGACACAGGTGCCGGGCGTAGTTTGTCCCACCGAGATGCTGCCGCTGCGGCATCCATTAGCGGATAATACAGAAGCGATGATCGTCTGTGCCGGGCCGGTCTGGTTGTAAGTCGGTAGTGCGGCGCTCCAGTTCATTCCGCCATCGGTGGAATATTGCAAGGTGCCGCCTGTGCCGTTCACCGTTCCGTGGCAATGCTCGGTGAGTGTGGTGGCAAAGTCCGTGTGCCGGGCCGGTCTGGTTGTAAGTCGGTAGTGCGGCGCTCCAGTTCATTCCGCCATCGGTGGAATATTGCAAGGTGCCGCCTGTGCCGTTCACCGTTCCGATGGCAATGCTGCCACCGCTGACCATGCAGTTGGTGCAGATGCTGTTGACGATGGCCAAAGTACCCGTCGGGGCGGATGGCGTGACACAGGCACCGGGCGTAGTTTGTCCAACTTGCGTGGAAGCGCTGCGGCAGCCGTCGGGTGCCAGTACACTCGCCAAAATGGTCTGTGCCGGGCCGGTTTGGTTGTAGGTCGGTAGGGTGGCGCTCCAGTTCATTCCGCCATCGGTGGAATATTGCAAGGTGCCGCCTGTGCCGTTCACCGTTCCGGTGCCCCGCTGGCCATGCAATTGGTGCAGATGCTGTTGACGATGGCCAAAGTACCCGTCGGGGCGGCAGGTGTTGCAAGTGCCGGGCGTAGTTTGTCCCACCGAGGGTGCCGCTGCGGCATCCATTAGCGGATAATACAGAAGCGATGATCGTCTGTGCCGGGCCGGTCTGGTTGTAAGTCGGCAGCGTGGCGCTCCAGTTCATTCCGCCATCGGTGGAATATTGCAAGGTGCCGCCTGTGCCGTTCACCGTTCCGATGGCAATGCTGCCACCGCTGACCATGCAGTTGGTGCAGATGCTGTTGACGATGGCCAAAGTACCCGTCAGGGCGGCAGGTGTGGTGCAAGTGCCGGGCGTAGTTTGTCCCACCGAGGTGCTGCCGCTGCGGCATCCATTAGCGGATAATACAGAAGCGATGATCGTCTGTGCCGGGCCGGTCTGGTTGTAAGTCGGTAGGGTGGCGCTCCAGTTCATTCCGCCATCGGTGGAATATTGCAAGGTGCCGCCTGTGCCGTTCACCGTTCCGATGGCAATGCTGCCACCGCTGACCATGCAATTGGTGCAGATGCTGTTGACGATGGCCAAAGTACCCGTCGGGGCGGATGGCGTGGTGCAAGTGCCGGGCACCGAGGTGCTGCCGCTGCGGCATCCATTAGCGGATAATACAGAAGCGATGATCGTCTGTGCCGGGCCGGTCTGGTTGTAAGTCGGCAGCGTGGCGCTCCAGTTTATTCCGCCATCGGTGGAATATTGCGAGGTGCCGCCTGAGCCGATCACCGAGCCGATGGCGATGCTGCCGCCGCTCACCATGCAGTTGGTGCAGGTGCTGTTGACGATGGCCAAGGTGCCCGTCGGGGCGGATGGCGTGACACAGGCACCGGGCGTAGTTTGTCCCACTTGCGTGGAAGCGCTGCGGCAGCCGTCGGGTGCCAGTACACTTGCCAAAATGGTCTGCGCCGGGCCGGTCTGGTTGTAAGTCGGCAGCGTGGCGCTCCAGTTCATTCCGCCATCGGTGGAATATTGCAAGGTGCCGCCTGTGCCGTTCACCGTTCCGATGGCAATGCTGCCACCGCTGACCATGCAATTGGTGCAGATGCTGTTGACGATGGCCAAAGTACCCGTCAGGGCGGCAGGTGTGGTGCAAGTGCCGGGCGTAGTTTGTCCCACCGAGGTGCTGCCGCTGCGGCATCCATTAGCGGATAATACAGAAGCGATGATCGTCTGTGCCGGGCCGGTTTGGTTGTAAGTCGGCAGTGCGGCGTTCCAGTTCATTCCGCCATCGGTGGAATATTGCAAGGTGCCGCCTGTGCCGTTCACCGTTCCGATGGCAATGCTGCCACCGCTGACCAAGCAATTGGTGCAGATGCTGTTGACGATGGTTAAAGTACCCGTCGGGGCGGGCTGTTGACGATGGCCAAAGTACCCGTCGGGGCGGATGGCGTGGTGCAAGTGCCGGGCACTGTCGCACCCACCGAGGTGCTGCTGCTGCGGCATCCATTAACGGATAATACAGAAGCGATGATCGTCTGTGCCGGGCCGGTCTGGTTGTAAGTCGGTAGCGTGGCGCTCCAGTTTATTCCGCCATCGGTGGAATATTGCAAGGTGCCGCCTGTGCCGTTCACCGTTCCGATGGCAATGCTGCCACCGCTGACCATGCAGTTGGTGCAGATGCTGTTGACGATGGCCAAAGTACCCGTCGGGGCGGATGGCGTGGTGCAAGTGCCGGGCGTAGTTTGTCCCACTTGCGTGGAATTGCTGCGGCAACCGTTGGCCGCCAATACACTCGCCAAAATGGTCTGCGCCGGGCCGGTCTGGTTGTAGGTCGGTAGTGTGGCGCTCCAGTTCATTCCGCCATCGGTGGAATATTCCAACGTACCGCCTGTGCCGTTCACCGTTCCGATGGCAATGCTGCCACCGCTGACCATGCAATTGGTGCAGGTGCTGTTAACAATAGTCAATGTTCCAGTTGGGACGGATGGCATAGTACAAACTCCCGGCACAGTAGTTACACTGCTTGTAGGGCTTACTGTATTGGTATCTGTATCGCACTCACATCGGGTGAGCACGGTTACGGCGGCGCTTGGGTTGTAGATAGGCAGCGTGCTACTCCAATTGCTACCGCCATCGGTAGAATATTGCAGGGTAGAGCCGGCGGGGCAGGAGGTAACGGGTGGGGCTATTACTCCACCGCTAAGAATACAGGCGGTGCAGCTGCTCTCGCTGCTCACTACGACGGGGGCGGCAGCGGTTAAATCGGGGCAGCAGGTTATTTCTGTTACCGTCACAGGCGTAGCGGTAGCCGCACAGCCATTGGCATCTTTTACCACCATTGTATAGGTGTCGGGGGTACTGACCAACAGGGTGTTGCTGCTGCCAATGCAAGGGCTTTCAAATTTCATCACCGTGGTTCTGCCACCGTTTGCATTATCCTGATAAGCCACATAAGGCGTACTGCCATCAAACGCTAAACTTTGGTAATTTGCCTCTCCTGCTGAAAAAGCCGGCGCTGCCTACGTTTTCCCAGCTGCTGCCGTTAAATTTCATCACCGTGGTTCCACCACTGTTTCCAAAATCCCGATAAGCCACATAAGGCGTACTGCCATCAAACGCTAAACTTTGGTAATATGCCACTCCTGCTGAAAAACCGGCACTGCCTACGTTTTCCCAGGTGCTACCATTAAATTTCATCACCGTGGTTCTGTTACCGTTTCCTCCATCCCAATAAGCCACATAAGGCGTACTTCCATCAAACGCTAAACTTTGGAACAATGCCTCTCCTGCTGAAAAGCCGGCACTGCCTACGTTTTCCCAAGTGCTGCCGTTAAATTTCATCACCGTGGTTCTGCCACCGTTTGCATTATCCTGATAAGCCACATAAGGCGTACTGCCATCAAACGCTAAACTTTGGTAATTTGCCTCTCCTGCTGAAAAGCCGGCATTTCCTAAGTTTTCCCAGGTGCTGCCGTTAAATTTCATCACCGTGGTTCTGTTACCGTTTCCTCCATCTCGATAAGCCACATAAGGCGTACTGCTATCAAACGTTAAACTCTGGTAACTTGCCAATCCTGCTGAAAACCCGGCACTGCCTACGTTTTCCCAGGCGCTGCCATTAAATTTCATCACCGTGGTTTTGCCACCGTTTGCATCATCCCAATAAGCCACATAAGGCGTACTGCCATCAAACGCTAAACTTTGGAACAATGCCAATCCTGCTGAAAACCCGGCACTGCCTAAGTTTTCCCAGGCGCTGCCGTTAAATTTCATCACCGTGGTTCCCCCACTGTTTCCATAATCCGTATAAGCCACATAAGGCGTACTGCCATCAAATGCTAAACTTTGGAAATCTGCCTGATCTGCTGAAAACCCGGCACTGCCTACGTTTTCCCATGTTGCAGTAGCTGTATTTTGCCAGCAGTAGGTAGCGCCTGCTTGTTCAGCTACGCCAAGAGTGGTACTGCCGTCGATGCAGTAGGTGCTGATGACGGGGGTGTTAGGGGGCGTACAAGCTCCCGGCGCAGTAGTTACACTGCTTGCAGGGCTTACTGTATTGTTATCCGTATCGCACACACATCGGGTAAGCACGGTTACGGAGGCGATTTGGTTGTAGGTAGGTAGCGTGCTACTCCAATTGCTACCACCATCGGTAGAATATTGTAGAGTGAAGCCGGTGGGGCAGGTGGTAGTAGGCGGGGCTATTACTCCGCCGCTAAGGACACAAGCGGTGCATGTGCTCTCGCTGGCCACTACGACGGCGGGAGCGGAGACGGTGGGAGGTATGCAGTTCGATTGGTTATTAGAATACAATATCGTACCGCCTGTACCAACTGCCCAGATGTTGCCACCATTGCTGCCCCAGATGCCCGCCAGGTTTTGCGTAGTGCCCGATGTTTGCACCGACCAACTGTTGCCGCCACCGCTCTGTTTCAGAATGGTGCCGCTGTTGCCTACGGCCCAAACGTTGTTGGCATTGCTGCCCCAGAGGCCCCGCAGGAGTTGCGTGGTGCCCGAGTTCTGTATTGACCAGGCGCTGCCGTTCCATTTCAGGATGGTGTTATTGCCAGTCGAGGCCCATACGTTGTCGGCAGCGTTGCCCCAAACGTCAAATAAGGCCAAGCCGGTACCGGATGACTGTGCCGTCCAGATGCTGCCGTTCCATTTCCGAATAGCGCCGAATGTACCCACGGCCCATACGTTGTTGGCATCGACACCCTTGATTTTATAAAAATTATTGGTGATGCCCGAAGCCTGTGCCGCCCAGACACTACCATTCCATTTCAGGATGGTACCATTGGTGCCTGCGGTCCATATGTTGTTGGCATCGCTGCCCCATACGCCGGCCCAGAGATCTTGCGTGGTGCCCGAGCTCTGTGCCGTCCAGGTGCTGCCATCCCATTTTAGGATGGTGCCGCTGTTTCCCACAGCCCATACGTTGTTGGCATCGCTGCCCCATACGCCGTAGAGGGTTTGCGTAGTGCCCGAGCTTTGTGCCGACCATACACTGCCGTTCCATTTCAGGATGGTGCCTCCGGCACCAACGGCCCACACGTTGTTGGCGTCGCTGCCCCATACGCCGCCCCAGAGGTCTTGCGTGGTGCCCGAGCTTTGTGCCGTCCAGGTCTGTGCGTAGCCAACGCAGGGCAAAAGCAGCAGGGCTGCCCATGTTAGCGCAATGCATACGAAACAGCTGCCCATTTTTTTTGTAATGAAAACTTTCATATTGTTGGAAATTTTAAAGTGCTTGTGAATCCAGGTATTGAACACTTCTTTTCAGATACCTGCTATTGCAACTTTTTGAGTTTACCATGTTGCCGATATAAACATTGGCAAAATCCGTCAAAATTGTGAGTACTATTTCCCGAATGAAGAGTTTAGCTTTCCGAATGAAGTGTTTGGCTTTCCCAAACTAATTATATGATAAGGGGATACTTTTGCTCTTATTTAAAAGTAGGCCACCGGATTTCCAGCGACCTTCTCTTTACTTAATTATTCCAAATTACTTACAGTTTACACTATAGTCAGCCCCACCCGCTTCCTCACATCAGGCAATCCCGCTGATTTCAATTTCACAAAATACATCCCTCCGGCATATCTGTCCAGAATTAAGGATTGCGTGTTTTGTAGCACTTCATCAATTTGCATCAATTGCGTCATTTTGCCTTCCAGGCTGTAAAATTCAATGTGAACATTTTCCGATGTAATCCTACAGGTAAATATTCAGTTCTCCAGATGAAGGATTTGTATATAAGCTGAAGTCAGGTTGATATTGCTCATTAAGAATACTAATTCTGACACCGGGAGGGAAGAAGTTGGAGCAGGTCCGTTAAAAAAAATGGCAGTTGAAATTATTCAACTGCCATTTTTTAAAATATTTATTTTGGAAATTTTATCCCTTATTCAGCACCACCCGCTTCGTCACATCCGGTAATCCGGCTGATTTCAATTTAACAAAATACATTCCACTGGCATATCTGTCAAGCAGTATGGTTTGTGAGTTTTGCAGCACTTCATCTAATTGAATCAATTGCATCAGCTTGCCTTCTAAACTGTACAACTCTATTTGTACATTTTTGCCGAGGTATTCCTGCAAGTCCATATTCAATTCTCCGGATGTAGGATTGGGATAAACACTGAAATCGGGCTGGTATTGCTCCTCTGATTCGATCACTCCCTCCCCCGGAATGGTATACATCGGCGACGGACCATTGCCGATGTACGAGACATTATCAAAAGTGGCAGTCACTGTGCTATTAGGTGAATAATTTGTAGCTACTAGCCCCATCTGGATACAGCTGCCCATTGTAATTGTCTGAGATCCGACAGGATACCACTGTATTCCATTGGGTGAATTGAACAAAGTAATTGATTACCGGATCTCACAATCCGCAGCCAGTATCTGTTTTGAGCCGGAAAATTCTGAGGAATAGCAGCACCATTAGTTGTTACCCTGAATTCTCTGCGGCTTTGATTTCCTGCCATATTTGTTGTCAACTGGGCTTTCTTGGCTCCAGCTGCATTGCTTTCACGCATAACTACACCAGCCCAGCCGAGTGCTGTCCCACTGATTCCTGTTACCTGAGCGGTTATGCTTCCATTGCCACATAAGGTCCTCTGAGCAAATGCTGTTTCATCTGAAGTGAAAGGCGAGGCATAATAACAATTGGTACTGGTAGCAGTCCAAACCTCAGTTGATGCGTTGTATGCTATATTGTTTCCATTTGCACAAGCGACACCATTAATGTTTTGGCTCCAACCAGAAGGCAATCCGTTTACTGTAATTTGACTGGTACAAGTTGAAGTATTACCATTAATATCCGTGACTGTCAAAAGAACAGGAATTATCTGGCCAACTTGATTGCTGGAGATGCTGTTAGGGAATAGGCTTATACTTTGTATGCCGCAGTTGTCAATAGTAGCAGCTACCAGATCATTCTGGACAAGTGGTATACTCGTTTCACCATTGAAGATGATAGTTTGGTTGGAGCATTGTATAGTTGGAGGGGTAATGTCCTGTCTGGTAAAACTCCAGGTGGTACAAGTTGTAGTTGGCCCACTGGCATTTCTCGGGGCGATGCGCCAAAAATAAGTTCCCACAGTCGGCGTGAAGACCGTCATACTATTCGGGATCACATTGCCAACAAAAGGCGGCACAGCAGTCGTTCCAAAGTAAACATCGTAGCTGGTCGCCCCTACAGAAGCAGGCCAGGATAGCGTCACCATCGCGGTAGGACAAGCAGTAGAACCGTTGGTCGGGAAGGTCGGGCTTGGGATGCAGGGCGGCGTCGGGTCGCAGTTGGTACACTGTACGCTAGAAACCCGGCAAGTGGCATTGGTGCCGCAACTTGCATTGGCGTTATTGTGGATAAATAGGTTGGCGGTGGTCGAAGGCGCGACCGCCACAGAGCCGGCGCCCTGGACCAGAATGGTTCCATTGAAAGTACCTACGCGCACTGTGATCCAGTCCGTTCCTACACTACTGGAGAACATGTACGATTTGCTGGCGATCACATCGGCCACGCTGTAGTATTCCCCACTAAATTGACAAGTCGTGATCTGTTGAGCCGCGCCGGTCATATTGGTCAGATTGAGGCTTATGCCGAGCGCGGGGTAAACGGTGCTGTTGATACAGCCGCCTCCCGCACAACTGGTACATTGGACCGCAGTCTGGCGGCAGCTGACGTCCGTAAGACATGCAGCACTGGAGTTGACATGCGCATATAGCGTTCCGCTGACTCCCGGAGTGACGGATAAGGGTTGAGTGCCGGAGCCCACAACCGGACCGCCCGGAGATCCGGAACGAATAGTAAAGTAATCGGTTACAATGCTAGTGGTAAACCGATAGGAACTACCGGCGACAGCATTGATAAGTACGGAATACTCGCCGGAAAAATTACAGGTCGTAATGGTTGTAGAAGCGCCTGAAGCATTGGTCGCCGCCAAATCAATGGAGGTAGAGGGGTATTGAGAGGCATTGTTACACTGTCCCCAGACCTGCTGGGTCAATGCCAAGAGAAGCAAAGGAATCAGGGCCCATTGCATCTGTCGGGTTAATTGTAATGAAATTTTTGACATGTTTTAAAATTTTAGGGTAGAAGATTTTGACAAAACAAAGCGTTCCAACTCCAAAAGCCTATTAAATTTGCGCGTATAGCAAAGAACGCAATTTATTTCAATAAAACTAAACAATTTATTTACATAAGTAAATTGTTTTTTTACATTTCAAAACAAATTCAGCTGCGATTAAGCTGAATTTGTTTTGAAATAATTGTAATTCTAAAATTTGTTCAATTGGGTGAAATCCTTT
This sequence comes from Saprospiraceae bacterium, assembly GCA_016706365.1. Taxonomy (GTDB): domain Bacteria; phylum Bacteroidota; class Bacteroidia; order Chitinophagales; family Saprospiraceae; genus SLDF01. The sequence continues at coordinate 410,690 of JADJJU010000002.1, read as the reverse complement.
TATTCTTTAGATAGTACCACCCTCATTGTCACATACGGTAATCCCCCTGATTTCAATTTCACAAAATACATTCCATTGGCATATTTGTCCATGAGCATGGTTTGTGTGTTTTGAAGCATTTCATCTAATTGAATCAATTGCATAAGCTTGCCTTCCAGGCTGTAAAATTCAATGTGAACATTTTCCGATGTAATCCTACAGGTAAATATTCAGTTCTCCAGATGAAGGATTTGTATATAAGCTGAAGTCAGGTTGATATTGCTCATTAAGAATACTAATTCTGACACCGGGAAGGGAAGAAGTTGGAGCAGGTCCGTTAAAAAAAATGGCAGTTGAAATTATTCAACTGCCTTTTTTTAAAATATTTATTTTGGAAATTTTATCCCTTATTCAGCACCACCCGCTTCGTCACATCCGGTAATCCTTCTGATTTCAATTTAACAAAATACATTCCACTGGAATATCTATCCAGGAGCATAGTTTGTGTGTTCTGCAGAACTTCATCCATGCTGATTAATTGCATCAGCTTACCTTCCAGACTGTACAGTTCAAGCTGCACATTTTTGCCAATATATTCTTTCAGATCTATATTCAATTCACCGGAGGTAGGATTTGGATAAACACTGAAGTCAGGCTGGTATTGTTCAACAGATGCCATAACTTCATTTCCGGGAATCGTGGAAATCGGCATTGGTCCTGAGCCTGTATAAGAAACATTTTCAAATGTGGCAGTCACAGTGCTGTTTTGACTATAATTAGTAACCACAAGACCCATTTCAATACAGCTGTTCATAGGCAAAGTTACTGCAAGAACCTGGACCCAATTGATACCATCAGAAGAGGTATGCGCTACAATCTGAGAGCCGGTTCTGGTAAGTCTCAGCCAATATCTGTTAAATGCCTGAAATTGCTGTGGAACGGCAGGACCATTTGTCACTGATCTGACCTCGCGGCGCAAGAAGTTGCTAAGATTTGTCATTAGCTGTACTTTCTTGGCTCCCGCAGCATTGCTCTCACGCATGACTATGCCTGCCCAGCCCAAAGCTGTACCGCTAATTCCAGTCACCTGAGCAGTGATACTGCCATTTCCGCATAAAGTCCTTTGTGCAAATGCAGTCGCATCAGATGTGAAAGGTGAACTATAGTAGCAATTGCTACTGGTAGCTGTCCAGACTTCTGTTGTCGGGTTGTATGAAATATCATTTCCATCAGCACAGCCTACACCATTCACATTCTCACTCCATCCCGGAGGAAATCCATTCACACTAATTTGACTGGTACAAGTTGCTGTATTCCCATTAAAGTCAGTAACAGTAACTAGCACAGGAACGGTTTGCCCCACCTGATTGCCGGAGATACTGCCTGGTAATAGGCTTATACTTTGAATGCCGCATCCATCGCTCGCTACAACAAGTTCGACAGCATTTAAAGTTATACTATTCTCGCCATTGAAATTAATGGTTTGATTAGTGCAAATTACGGTTGGCGATGTGTTGTCTATTAATGATGGGTCATTAGTATCGAATAAACCATCGCAATCATTGTCTTCATTGTCACAAACTTCTGTCGCACCGGGATTGATTGCCGCATTTCCATCCTTGCAATCGCCTCCCAATGTAGCATAACCTGTTCCCGGATCCTCGCAAAGTGACTGTCCTGCTCCTGTGCCATAGCCATCGCCATCAAGATCTGGATAGTAGGTAAGGAAAGTAAGTCCTTCATCGATTTGGCTGTCGCAATCATTATCAATACCATCACAAACTTCAGTCGCACCGGGATTGATTGCCGCATTTCCGTCATTGCAATCGCCTCCCAATGAAGCATAACCTGTTCCCGGATCCTCGCAAAGTGACTGTCCTGCTCCTGTGCCATAGCCATCGCCATCAAGATCTGGATAGTAGGTAAGGAAAGTAAGTCCTTCATCGATTTGGCTGTCGCAATCATTATCAATACCATCACAAACTTCAGTCGCACCGGGATTGATTGCCGCATTTCCGTCATTGCAATCGCCTCCCAATGAAGCATAACCTGTTCCCGGATCCTCGCAAAGTGACTGTCCTGCTCCTGTGCCATAGCCATCGCCATCAAGATCTGGATAATAGGTAAGAAAGTAAGTCCTTCATCGATTTGGCTGTCGCAATCATTATCTATACCATCACAAACTTCAGTTGCACCGGGATTGATTGCCGCATTTCCGTCATTGCAATCGCCTCCCAATGAAGCATAACCTGTTCCCGGATCCTCGCAAAGTGACTGTCCTGCTCCTGTGCCATAGCCATCGCCATCAAGATCTGGATAATAGGTAAGGAAAGTAAGTCCTTCATCGATTTGGCTGTCGCAATCATTATCTATACCATCACAAACTTCAGTTGCACCGGGATTTATTGCCGCATTTCCATCATTGCAATCGCCTCCCAATGTAGCATAACCTGTTCCCGGATCCTCGCAAAGTGACTGTCCTGCTCCTGTGCCATAGCCATCGCCATCAAGATCTGGATAGTAGGTAAGGAAAGTAAGTCCTTCATCGATTTGGCTGTCGCAATCATTATCAATACCATCACAAACTTCAGTTGCACCGGGATTGATGGCCGCATTTCCATCGTTGCAATCGCCTCCCAATGTAGCATAACCTGTTCCCGGATTTCCGCAAAAAGATTGTGCCGGACCAGTACCATAACCATCACCGTCTGCATCTACATACCAAATTGCTGGTCCGATTATGATGAAAGTTTGGGTAGATGAAGCTGTGCTTTCTGCTTCAAGGAGAATATAATATTGCACCCCGGCAGTCAGTGTACCGATGCTAAAAGTACCTGTGAAGTTAACATCATCGATACAGGTCCAGCCGGTGGCCGAGCACCCGCCCGATGCCGCTTTGTACTGGTAGTCAATGTAGCCCGTCCCGGAAGCCGAAGTGACCTGAAGGTTATGAACACCTGTGACGGTCGGCGTAAAGCTGTATAGCTTCTCCTGGCCTGGGGTGCTGAAGAGACAAGTACTGCTGTTCCAAACACCGGCCCCCGCGAGCGTGACCGTGGCCGGCGTGGCGCAGGCCAGGGTGCTAATGCTCGCGCAGGGATCCACTGCCGCCGGGCAGTTGATCTGGAAGGTTTGCGTCGATGAAGCCGTACTTTCTGCATCAAGCAGAATGTAGTACTGGAACCCCGGCAGTCAGCGTCCCGATGGTAACAGTAGTTGTGAAATTTATATCGTCGATGCAGGTCCAGCCGGTGGCCGAGCACCCGCCCGATGCCGCTTTATACTGGTAGTCAATATAGCCCGTCCCGGAAGCCGAATTGACCTGAAGGCTGTGAACACCTGTTGTGGTCGGAGTAAAACTGTACACCTTCTCCTGACCAGGGGTACTGAAACCGCAGGTAGAGCTGTTCCAAACACCTGTTCCTGAAAGTGTGGCAGTGACCGGCGTGGTACCCTGTAGCTGAACAACCACCGGAAGCAGCTTTGTAGAAATAGTCAATATATCCGGTTCCTGAGACAGAGGTAACTTGAATATTATGAACACCTGTAGTAGTCGGAGTGAAACTGTACACCTTTTCCTGCCCCGGTGTACTGAATCCGCAGGCAGTCACGTTCCAGATGCCTGTTCCTGAAATTGTGGCAGAGACTGGCGTGGCACATGAAAGGGTTGTGATGCCCGAACACGGATCGTAAACAGGTGCAGCAGAAATGGACAGATCAAAACTTGGGATGCATGTCGGAGAAGGCCAGGTATCTACTACAAGATAGTACGTGACTCCCGAAGTAACGGTAACAATTAAGGTTTTGGACCCTGAGCTGTTTTGGGTAGATCCAATGCAAGCACCACCCTGGCTGAGGAATGGGCAACCATTATACAACATCAATCCGACCCAGGAACTGGAACTTGTTAGTGAAATTGTAATCTCGCCGCCCGTAGTCGGAGTGAATATGAAGACCAGGTCCTCACCTCCATAATAACTACTACTGCCGCAAATTGTAGCATTAGTACTCATAATATCATTGCCTGCACCACACGTGGTCAGGCTGGTACCATTATAAGGCAGAGAAGCAATATTAAAGGTAGTGCCTAAACTCCCGGGACAGGTTTGGGCATTGATATCGAGTTTGAGTGCAAAAATTGCGACAAGCATTAGAAATTTTGTAAGATTTTTCATGAGGTCTAGTTTACTTATTAATATGTCTTGTTCAAATTAGTGCACTAAGAAAGGTTGTGAAATATCTAATAATAATAATGCAAATTCCATAAAATAAGAATTTTATTGACTTTTTATTCCAGTAAATATTCATATTATTTTTCTCATTTCAGATTATGTTTGAAAATACTGCTAATTTTCTCAAATTTTAAGAATGCTTCTATCTTTTCATTAGAAAAGTAAGGCCGCCTTTAAATGAGCGACCTTCTTTTCTTTCCAATTTATTAAAATTATAAAAGATATTTTACCCCTTCGTCAGCACAACACGTTTCGTCATATCAGGCAACCCTTTTGATCTTAGTTTAACAAAATATATTCCACTGGAATATCTATCCAGAAGCATAGTTTGTGTGTTCTTCGAAACTTCATCCATGCTGATTAATTGCATCAGCTTGCCTTCCAGACTGTAGAGCTCAATCTGCACATTTTTACCAATGTATTCCTTCAGGTCGATATTCAATTCTCCGGAAGTAGGATTTGGATAGACTGAGAAATTAGGTTGGTATTGCTCTTCATAAGGGATAACAGCATTTCCTGAAACCGGGGAGACCGGTAATGGTCCGGAGCCTGTATAGGATACATTTTCAAATGTGGCAGTCACTGTGCTGTTTTGGTTATAATTCGTAACAACGAGTCCCATTTCAATACAGCTGTTCATAGGCAAAGTTACAGCAAGAACCTGAACCCAATTGATACCATCAGAAGAACTATGCGCTACAATCTGAGAGCCGGTTCTGGTAAGTCGCAGCCAATATCTGTTAAATGCCTGAAATTGTTGAGGTTGAGCAGGACCGTTGGTGACCGATCTTATTTCGCGACGAAGGAAGTTACTAAGATTGGTCATGATTTGTACCTTCTTAGATCCCGGAGCATTACTTTCACGCATGACAATTCCCGCCCATCCCAGTGATGTACCGCTGATGCCTGTCACCTCAGCTGTGATACTGCCATTGCCGCATAAAGTCCTCTGAGCAAAAGCGGTTTGATCTGAGGTAAATGGAGCGCTATAATAACAATTGCTGCTTGTGGCAGTCCATACTTCTGTTGATGGATTATACTGTATGTTGCTGCCATTGTTGCAACCTACACCGTTTACATTTTGGCTCCAACCCGGAGGTAAGCCATTCGCAGTAATTTGGCTGGTGCAAGTTGCAGTATTCCCGCTATTATCCGTTACAGTCACGAGGACTGGAATTGTTTGTCCGACCTGACTGCTAGAAATGCTGTTTGGTGATAATGTAACGCTTTGTATTCCGCAATTGTCGCTATAAGATGCAAGCGCAGCAGTATTGAGCAGTATTGAACTCTCTCCGTTGAAGTTAATGGTTTGATTGAAACACATTACGGTCGGGGGAGTTGAATCCATTCCAGCTGCCACAGTAACTAAGCTACTTTGGCTGCACATTGCCGCATCAGTTACAGAGATGCTATAAAAACCTGCCGGCAATCCAGTAAACAAACCGCTTTGATTATTTTGATTGACCGGACCACTGATAGCATAGTTGACAGGTCCACTTGAGCTGCTGGAACTAACTGTAATAGTACCGTTGCTGCCACCGGGACATGAAGGAGCTGTGGAAGTAGTATTGCTTATAAGGAGATCGCAACAATTTTCGTCAATTTGGAGATTGCAGTTGTCGTCAATTTCATTATTGCAGATTTCTTCTTCACCCGGATTGACCGTTGGATTGCCATCAGCACAATCGCCGGCTTGTGTAGCAAAGCCGACTCCCGGATTTGCACAAAGTGATTGACCTGCACCTGTTCCGTATCCGTCGCCATCAGCGTCTGTATAGTAAGTAGTGAAAGTTAGCCCTTCGTCAGCAAGCATGTCACAATCATTGTCCATACCATCGCAGACCTCAGTTTCGCCGGGATTAATATCCGGGTTGGAATCATTGCAATCCCCACCCAGAGTAACAAAGCCAGTTCCCGGATTTGTACAAAGTGAAGTTCCGGCACCTGTTCCATATCCATCGCCGTCGGTGTCAGGATAGTAAATAACAAAGGTAAGTCCTTCGTCCATTAAGCCATCGCAGTCGTTGTCCACTCCGTCGCAGATTTCTGTAGCAGCAGGATTTATCGCAGGGTTGTTATCGTTGCAATCGGTATCACTAGCATACCCGTCGCAGTCGGCATCAAGATTAATTATTTCTCCGGCTATCAAAACGTTGTCAATCATCCAGGTGTCGGTACTGGAGCTGGATCGGCCTGTGATTTTGATTTTGACCTGAGATACATTTCCCGGAAACAATATTTCACAGGTGCTGTATCCAAGATCTGTAGCTAGTCCGGTATTTATGGGTTGAAACATCACCTCAGTTTGTGGTTGGTAATATACCTTAGCTACCCCTGTGGCATCGTATGCCCAATAACTGTTGTCAGCTACAGCGCCCCTGATTCTTAGCCTTGAGTAATAGGTGGTCCCATTGTCTAAGCTGACCTGTGTAAGCACATAGTCGAGATTATCTGGTCCTCCGCCAGTACTATTCAAGTTCATGGCAGCTAATCTGAATTGTACACGGACACTGTCATAGCCGGCGGGAATGTTAATGTTGTCAAATTCCAAGGCCAATCCACCGCTATTGCTGGTTGTTTCCCAAGCCCGGGAGCCACTTATGCCGATGGGGCTGTTGTCTGGTGCAGCGTTTGCCCCTGAAAATCCACTATTGTAAATTACAGGCCCTGTAAAAGACCAGGTAGGCAAAGCAGGGGTCAATTCAAAATCCTGAATGGCCAAAGTGTCCCTTGTGAAGGTAACAGCTGGAGCCAAAGCATCATTATCATTGCAATCGTTGAAATTGGTCACATAGCCCTCTGGTGGGCTGCAGGCCTGCTGCGTCACTGATGGATTTCCAAAAGTATCCCCGTCTAAATCCTGATAATAGGTAGTAAGCACACCTTCGTCAATTTCGGTATCACAATTGTCGTCCACACCATTGCATATTTCCGTGGCATTCGGATTAATTGTGGAGCTGTTGTCATCGCAATCATTGTTATCTGCAACGAATCCCATCCCGCAGCTACCGCCAAACGTCATGATGCTGTTAGGATCTCCAAACCCATCACCATCCGTATCTGCGTAACAAACTACATTAGGGAGTACGGTCAACACCACATCATTTCCATCGCCGCCGATGTAGGGAAATGCTTGCGGTCATCGAGCTCCCAAGGAAGTTAGGGATAAAGGCGCCTTCCGCCAACCCGTTGAATGTGCCGATAATTGCATCTCCGCTGTCGTTGTTTACTATAGTAAAAGCATTACCCAAAACAGGCGTGTACGTGCTGCCGGTGAAAGTCAGGAGAGCGTCGTTAAGGTCAATCATACCAACAACACCGAGTTGCTGGTATTGGGTATTGACGGTCAGACCGTCAATATCAATATTGAGTTTGGATCCAGTGCCGAATAAGGTCTTTTGAGTTGCAGTGGTACTTACATCTGTGCCTGATGTATTAGGCCAGCTGCCGTTATTGGTACTTTGGAGTGTAATGCCGGCACTTGCAGAACTGGACGTAATCGCTGCCCCAGATTGCATAAGTATATCGGCCGCACTGCCGCTGCCGGTTCCTGTGACCGACACTGCGCCGCCGGAGGAAGTAATCCGGGTGTTTGCATTCTCAATAAAGATTCCGAAATTGTCATTGCCACTTGTTGCTCCTCCTGTACCCTGAACTGTCAAAGTACCACTACCACCGGCTGTAATTTCTCCGGCACTGAGCATGTATATACCCCAATTTGCGGCTGAACTTCCTGTACCCCCGCCTTGTCCTGTCACGCTGACATTTCCTCCTGAAGAGGTGATGCGCGCGTTAGCAAGAAAAACAACAACCCCACGGTTGTTGGGGCCTGCAGTAGCTCCTCCAGTGCCATGTACGGTTACAGAGCCTAATCCACCGGCAGTAATATTACCACCATTACGTATGAAAATACCGAAGTGGGTTTCAGAACTCCCTGTTCCATTGCCCAGTCCGCTGACGCTGACGTTGCCACCCAATGAAGTGATAATGCTGTTGGCATCTACAAATACGCCATCGTTGAAGTTACCTGCTGAGGGTCCGCCTGTACCTTCCACTATTACGGCGCCAGTGTTTCCTCCGCTAATCTGACCCGAGTTGACTACGTAAATGCCCTTTTGACCCCCTACTGCATCTGTTCCGCCTTTACCTTTAACTGTCAAAGTACCCGAGCCGCTTGTTTTCAAGGCACCGCCATTTATCAGAATTCCATAAAAACTGCCGGGCGTCGGGGTGGCCTGCTGATTGGCCTCCACGGTCAGGTTACCGTTAACAGTTTCGACGCTGGCGCCGCTATCGAGCTGCACATAGCCGCTCACTTTTATCGTCGCCGCCCCGTTGCCGGAAAGTATGAGGTTGGCGTTGGCAGCCAAGACCACTAAATCTTCCCCCGGCGTCGCATCGTCGTTTTGCAAATCCACGTCGAGGTTGGCATTGGCGATGAAGGTTATGTCGCCGTAGAAAATCACTGCGTCATCGCCCGTACCACCGTTGATGGTTAGGCTGGGAAGGTTGGTTGTAAAAGCGCCGACATTGATGATATCGCTGCCAGCTGTGGTGTTGATGGTGATAGAGGTTGCTCCTGCCAGTGCCACGTCGGCGGGGGTGGTAAATGCCGTGGCGCCGCCGCCGTTGATGGAATAGGTGCGGGTAGTAGGAGTAACCACAAAGCGGATGTCTCCTCCACTTTCTGACACTGTTATTGTTTCTCCGTTTCCAGCAAGGTCAGTAATAATTATATTATTTCCAGTTGTGTTGATACTGTAGTCGGGCAAAGCGGCGCCATTAGGGGTCAGTGAAAAATCATCAACTGCTAAGCCGTCATCGGCACCAGTTGCATCAGCATCATTCCAGCGAATCCAGAAGGTGGCACCATTCGGGATGGACAATCCAATAATTGTGGTTGTCAAATCTGTTTTATTCCCAATTGCATTTCCATCTTTAGCACCAGCAGGGGCAGTAGTATTCGGAGTAATAAAATCTAAAGAATTTACATCAACCCATGTGCCTGTAGTGAGGCTGGTTGCATTTAAGCTATATTGGAAATCCATTTGGTCTGTCCTGGCTGCAGTGCCCAGGCGCCATTCTTCTCCTGTATAAGAGATTGCAATTGATGCAATAGTGCTTCCTGTATTGTTTGTAAAACAGGATCCAAAGATTGGGATAAGTGTACCAGACCTTAAAGCACCAAGTGATCTGTCAGTAGACCCGGTTGAACCGTAGCTATATGTGTCCCCTGTTGTTGAACCACCAGTATCCACTCCATACTGTTCATTGTCTCTAGCACCGCCACCTGATTCCGTCATAAACCATCCGGTAATAGTTAAATTATTGGTAGTACTTCCAGCAGTATTGGATAAAGTATTAAAGTCCTGATTTGCAGCGCTTCCCAGTGTGGTCAGGGAAACACACTGTCCAAAACTTGTAGTATACACGGACAAAATTAGAAGTAATACCAGTGAAGCAGGATATCTGAAAACTTTGAATGAGTATTTTACTGAAGTTGAAATGTACGAAACAAATAAGTAGTGTTGGTGCATAATTAGTGCTTGAAATATTGATAAAAAATCTTTAATAGTATTGTTCCTGAAGGTTGAGTGCAAATATCAGACCATTTGAAAAGGTTGGAGTACATGATTGACAATGGATCAAATATAAAGAATATGGATTCACTAGCATCTGTTTTGCACTGAATTTGACAATTTCATAATCCGCACAGGTAGCAACTTGAAATAGACTTTATAATGCATGGGTTCTATTTTTAGAAAAATATTATATCCTTCATATTATTCTAATTGTATTATAAATTATATTAATACGTATTAATATAATTTATATATAATAGCACTCCATTTTCCATAAGATTGTTTGATATTGTATTTATTTCTTAACAGAAGACAACATTTTACCTCAATATAACCACTGGAATACTGATCAACTCAAGGTTATTGGACACTTTACAGTAATATATTCCAGGCTTTAAAGTAATAGATTTCAATTTCAGTTGCGAATTTGCTTTTATCGGTCCTTCAATAATTTGAGAATGTACAACCTTACCCTGAGTATCCATTAATTGCAATAAAATTGGTCCGGCTATTGCCTGAGAAATCTGAACATAGAAGATTCCAGTATTGGGATTGGGAAAGAGACTGGCTTGTATTTTCGGGACATTCTCTTTGATGCCGGTGCTTGTACCGATGACACTGATATCATCCAGTCTTAACATATCTCTTTGTCCTGATTCCTGCGTAATCTGAGTGCCGGTGAAGTAATATTTCCATTGGAGTTGCACGTATGATTTATCCAGAGCTTCTTCAGGAAGATTAATATCTTCGAAGGTTTGGGGAGAAGGATTAGCAGTTCTTTCGTATTCAATCAAATTTCCGGCATCGTTCAATACATCTTTCCAGGACTCATTCAGACCAGTCCTGTATTGTAGTCGGATATGATATACTCTGCTATTTGCCAGCAATGTACCGGCCACAAAACCTATCCTGGCAGCCACAACTCCTCTTGTATCCAGTGCGAGGACCACGGATCCAAGGTCCCTCCCACGCCCCGTATTAATCAAACTGATGCCCTCTTCTCCTAAACCACTAAGCCGGGTTCGCCCCGTAAGCATGTAAGGAAACCCGAATTTATCCTGATCATCTGCATGATATTCATTGTCAGATGCATTGTTGAAGGGAATGTAATAAGGATTTGTCATAGGTGTTTCAAGACGGGGGTCATTGACACTACTTTGAAGGAAAACCATATGAGATGGGAAACTATCCTCAGGAATAGTGGAACTCCAATCCCCAAAAAAGAAATTGTTTTCTCTCAGTTTGAATGCTGCAGGATTCATACTATCGCCCTCAAACACAAATCCATCAGAAAAGATAGCTGTTAAATTTTTTACCAATTTCAAATCTACTATCAAGGTATCTTCAGCAGAAACAAGATCTCCTTCCCACCGAACAAATTCATATCCGGGATTAGGTACAGCAATTACCCTGACCGGAAGATTATTAAAATAAACACCTTTCCATGGATATGTATCTTCAGACACCCCATCGGTATTAGAGTCAAGCAAAATCGTATTCACTTTTATTTTTCCCAGGGCTGTCTGTTCTACATCCAGTGTTATAGTATCTCTTCCTCCAACATCAAAATAGTTATTGAGCTGAATTCTCATCAGTTCAGTTCTTAACAGTGCAAATGTCTTCATTACATTTACCTGTCCCTGCCAGTATGCCATTTGCGGTTCTCTCCATCTGTCGATATGCTCAGCCATTTCCGGTTCATACTGGTTTTTCAGTGAATCCAGCAGAGAGAGCAGTCTGTCTTTGTGAAATGTGGAATTGAGATGGTCTGCAAATCTGGAGATGAAATCAGATTTAAACTGAGGGTTCTTCATCAGATTCCTAAGCATAGCAGTACTCCATTGAGGATTAGGCCAACCCGGACCATTGGGCTCCAATGCAAATTCGAGTGTTTGATGAAAGGCATTGTTCTCACCATATTTAGAAGCTGAGTTACGGACATAGTCAAAATTGAGGCCGAATCCGAAATCCATGTCGAAAACCAACCAGCGCCAGCGTCCGTCCGTTGGATGTGAGCTTCCGGGTGAAAGGGTTCCATCTAAATATTTCCAGCATTCCGTATTGTTGCCGGGCCAGTCTGTATTTCGGGCAAATATATTGAGGACCTGATAATCAATGAAATTATCAATATCCATGAGTTCTTTTGCTCTGTTGTACATGGTGGAATTGAGCATGTTTTGCTTGCTCACATGATTAAACATTTCCCAATAATCATCTACTCCTTCTTCATTCCCATCTTCCAAATTCCCATTTTGAGAAATAATCGTAATGCGCTCAGGGTCCACATTATAATGAGCCTCCAGATATCTGTCATCAAATCGATCTCTGAAATTGTGAATGCCCCAATATTCACCATTTATGAATACAACTGCCGGTCTGGAATATTGAATGTCAAGGTCAGTATTCCTTTTAACCAGCTTTTGTAAATACACATCTCTAAAAAGCGTTTCGCTCCAGTCATTTCCTCCATTTCGTAATAGAAATCTTTTATATCGACCTACATTTTTGTCAGGAAAAAGCTGCGTGTCAAACCATGATGGCCCATATTCACTTTTGGCATAAAGTCTTAGTGCTTTTCTTGGTCTGTTACGGGAAGTGCCTCCATTAATCCGGACTCCGCCATTTTGACTAATTGCAAGGGAGCCATCTTTTTCTATTAATTCAATAAAAACCGGTCTTTCCCATTGGTCCCCGGTCATGTTATAATTTTCACCCGATGCTCCCGGAACATAAATACCTTTTTCTTCTCCAAATAAATTATCTGCTTCAGTAATCAGCGACACCAGCGGCATAGAATATCTGTTCTGACCATCAGGATGTATTAAATAAGTGCCGGAAGTAATGTCACTGCTATCTCCCTGAATATCATAAGCTCTGGCGCGGATCACATGGAGCTTCTGAATACTGGATGCCGGTGGTCTCCATTCTTCTCTGTAAGGATTCCCCGGTCCTACATTATTTGTAGGAATTTGAGAAATAACATTAGGCTTGTCATTCAATGGACCCAGGGTCAAAGATCCGCTATAAAGGTTGCTGCTCCGATTGGGCTCCGATCCGTCTATTGTATAGTAAATACTTGAACCTGGAAGAGAAGAAATGTTCAAAGTCAGAATAGAATCTGAGATCGTTGAAGTTGAGGAGAAGATCGGATTGTTCACCTGGGAATGCAATAAACCCGGTTTTAACAAACACAGAATCAGAAATATTTTGATGGATCCTCGTAGTATTGAACACCTTAAGGTGGAGTATTCTAATTTCATTTCATGTGTATGGAGAGCGTATTTCAATAACTGTAAGGTCTGTAATATATTGCAAATGTGAAGATTTGATGCACAATAGGAGAAAAATCCTGAAGTTTAAGTCAAAGTACCAAAACGCATATGACTATAAAAGTAGGTATCAATAATAAAAAAAGCCGCTGAACAAATCAGCGGCCTTCTTTATATTAAGCATTTATGGGCCTGATAGTTTTTTGAAAAAACTAGTCGGGCGAATTAAGTTTATTTGTTTAGCATTACTCGCTTCGTCACATCCGGTAATCCTGCTGATTTCAATTTTATAAAATACAAACCACCTGAAAAGTTATCGAGGCGAATAGTTTGCGTTGTTTCCTGGATTTTATCGAATTGAATCTTATGCCTCAACTTTCCTTCAAGGCTATATAGCTCAATCTGTACATTTCTATCGATATATTCTTTCAGATCGAAATTCAACAAGCTTGAGGCAGGATTCGGATATACATAGAAATCAGGTTGGATAATAGAATGAGCTTCCTGAATTACATTATCAATAGCAGCTTGTATTAACGGACTATTTCCTGTGGATGCCACATTCGCAAAGCTTGCAGAAATGGTGCTATTTGCATTAAAATTTGTGGCAATCAAGCCGATCTCAATACAAGTTGACATCACAATATTTTGTACTCCAACTAGAAACCATTGAGTTCCATTGGGAGAATGATACATTGTAAACTGATTGCCGGATCTTACAATCTGTAACCAAAATCTGTTTTGTGTTGGAAAATTCTGTGGGATAGCTGCTCCATTGTTTGATAATCTGAATTCCCGGCGGCTTTGATTACCTGACATATTGGTTGTTAGTTGAGCTTTTTTGGCTCCCGGAGCATTACTTTCCCGCATAATCACTCCGGCCCATCCCAAGGCTGGACCGCTGATTCCAATCAGCTGGGCTGTGATACTGCCATTTCCACATAAAGTTTTTTGGCCAAATGCCATGGCATCTGAAGTGAATGGTGTACTATAAAAGCAATTTGAACTGCTTGCAGTCCATATTTCTGTTGTTGGATTAAATGAAATACTGTTTCCGTCAATGCAACCCACTCCATTTGCGTTTTGATTCCAGCCACATGGTAGCCCCTCAGCCGTGATGTTACTAATACAGCTACTGGTATTGTTACTTTGGTCAGTGACAGTGATAATTACGGGGATAATCTGACCAACCTGGTCACATGAGATTGAGACTGGATTTGCTGTGATACTTTGTAAGCCACAATTGTCAGTGGTACTAACAAGACTATTAGGATTCAAAACCAAGTTATTTTGACCATTGAAAATAAGTGTCTGACCATTGCAACTTACAATTGGAGGAGTATTATCCATTCCTGAGTTTACTATTGCGTTATCTGTGTCTGAACAGCTATTTGCATCAGTTACTGTCACAGTATACGCGCTTCCTGGAATGTCGGGAAATAGGCCTGTTCCATTACTTAAGTTGACTGGCCCTGAAATTGCAAAATTGATAGGCAGGCTACCGGAGCTGGCAGTTACGGTGATGCTGCCTGTGTTGCTACCAGGACAAATTTCAGGTGTTGTCACTATATTATTCACTACCAAATCGCATATGCATGGCCCTATAGCCGGACCTGTATCCTCATCAATGCAAGTTGGCTCATCTGTAAAATTCATTTGTACGATGGAGGGAGTTCCTTCTGCTTTTAATTGGACACCCGTAAATGTGTGCGCATTTCCAACAATTTGATTGGCTTCAATGAAATAAGATCCAATAACGTCTCCGCCAGGAACAATCTGGAGATTACCAGTGAACGGCCGGTTAAAAAAGCTGGCGCGAATGTTATGTGTATAATAGTCATCAGTAAGATCACCTGGAGTGCCATTGTTGTTACAAGGCCCCGGACTGCCCGAAAAATCGACTGTTATCGTACAAGGAGGAGGAGGGCATGGCTCTACTGTTGGACCTGTATCCTCATCAATGCAAGTTGGCTCATCTGTAAAGTTCATTTGTACGATGGAAGGAGATCCATCTGCTTTTAATTGGACACCCGTAAATGTGTGCGCATTTCCAACAATTTGGTTGGCTTGAATAAAATAAGTTCCAATAGCGTCTCCGCCGGGAACAATTTGAAGATTACCAGTAAATGGTCGGTTAAAAAAGCTTGCACGAATGTTATGAGTATAAAAATCATCACTTATATCGTTGGGTGTGCCATTGTCATTACAGGGACCCGGACTGCCCGAAAAATCTACAGTTATTGTACAAGGAGGAGGAGGGCATGGCTCAATAGTGGGACCTGTATCTTCATCAATGCAAGTTGTTTCATCTGTAAAGTTCATTTGTACAATTGAAGGAGACCCATCTGCTTTAAATTGGACACCAGTAAATATGTGTGAATTTCCAATAATTTGATTAACTGCAATGGAATATGTTCCAATTACGTCTCCGCCGGGAACAATTTGAAGATTGCCCGTAGAAGGCCTGCTAAAAAAGCTTGCCTGAATATTATGCGTATAAAAATCATCACTAATATCATTGGGAGTACCATTGTCATTACAAGCACCAGGACTGCCCGAAAATTGTACTGTAATAGTGCACATGACTTTATTAGTAGTTTTTGTTTCCACTTTTGAAACTGTCCTCCAGGATTCTTCCGGTATAAAATGATAGGTATAAGCTAATAAAGGAAAATGAAATGCAAGGAGAAGGAGAGCTGTTTTCATATTATTTGATGTTAAAGGGTGAGTAGCTAATCCTGAAGCATCAGATATGCCATTATAAGGCCATCATGATATAAAGATGAGTTATCTCGTGTCTCAAACATTCTCCAAGACTAAATTACACAATTAATCAACTTGCAAGAAGATTATTAAAAAACAGGGCAAAAATTGAGCTTAAAAATTTAATAGATGAATAAACTCCACATTAGTAATCAAAATTATTGCAACAATATTTCATGATTACCGTAAAATAGAAATCCCAAATTCAGATAAAAATGATAGAATATATTTGGGAGAATAATATTGAAAAAGATGAAATGGCAGACTATTTACCTCAACACTACAACTGGAATAGTGATCATATCGTTTTTGGCAGTTTTTAAGGTGCAATAATATATTCCTTCTCTTAAGGAGCTTGACTCCAATCGGAGTTGCGAATTTGCTTTTATCGGTCCTTCAATAATTTGAGAAAGTACAACCTTACCCTGAGTATCCATTAATTGCAATAAAATTGGTCCGGCTATTGCCTGAGAAATCTGAACATAGAAGATTCCAGTATTGGGATTGGGAAAGAGACTGGCTTGTATTTTCGGGCCATACTCTGTGATACCGGTGCTAGTACCAATGACACTGATATCATCCAGTCTCAACATATCTCTTTGTCCTGATTCCTGTGTAATCTGAGTGCCAGTGTAGTAATATTTCCATTGAAGCTGCACGTATGATTTATTCAGAGCGTCTTCAGGAAGCTTAATATTGTCAAAGGTTTGGGATGAAGGATTATTTGTTCTTTCATATTCAATTGGATTTCCGGCATCGTTTGTTATATCTTTCCAGAGCTCATTCAGAGCAGTTCAAACACAAATCCATCAGAAAAGATAGCTGTTAAATTTTTTACCAATTTCAAATCTACTATCAATGTATCTTCAACCGAAGCAAGATCTCCTTCCCAGCGAACAAATTCATATCCGGAATTTGGTACAGCAATTACCCTGACCGGAAGATTATTAAAATAAACACCTTTCCATGGATATGTATCTTCAGACACCCCATCAGTTTAAAGTCAAGCAAAATCGTATTTACTTTTATTTTTCCTAATGCTGTTGTTCTACATCCAGTGTTATGGTATCTCTTCCTCCAAGATCAAAATAGTTATTGAGCTGAATTCTCATCAGTTCAGCTCTTAACAGTGCAAATGTCTTCATTACATTTACCTGTCCCTGCCAGTATGCCATTTGCGGTTCTCTCCATCTGTCGATATGCTCAGCCATTTCCGGTTCATACTGGTTTTTCAGTGAATCCAGCAGAGAGAGCAGTCTGTCTTTGTGAAATGTGGTATTGAGATGGTCTGCAAATCTGGAGATGAAATCAGATTTAAACTGAGGGTTCTTCATCAGATTCCTAAGCATAGCAGTACTCCATTGAGGATTAGGCCAACCCGGACCATTGGGCTCCAATGCAAATTCGAGTGTTTGATGAAAGGCATTGTTCTCACCATATTTAGAAGCTGAGTTACGGACATAGTCAAAATTGAGCCCGAATCCGAAATCCATGTCGAAAACCAACCAGCGCCAGCGTCCGTCCGTTGGATGTGAGCTTCCGGGTGAAAGGGTTCCATCTAAATATTTCCAGCATTCCGTATTGTTGCCGGGCCAGTCTGTATTTCGGGCAAATATATTGAGGACCTGATAATCAATGAAATTATCAATATCCATGAGTTCTTTTGCTCTGTTGTACATGGTGGTGGAGCTTCTGAATACTGGATGCCGGTGGTCTCCATTCTTCTCTGTAAGGATTCCCCGGTCCTACATTATTTGTAGGAATTAGAGAAATAACATTAGGCTTGTCATTCAATGGACCCAGGGTCAAAGATCCGCTATAAAGGTTGCTGCTCCGATTGGGCTCCGATCCGTCTATTGTATAGTAAATACTTGAACCTGGAAGAGAAGAAATGTTCAAAGTCAGAATAGAATCTGAGATCGTTGAAGTTGAGGAGAAGATCGGATTGTTCACCTGGGAATGCAATAAACCCGGTTTTAACAAACACAGAATCAGAAATATTTTGATGGATCCTCGTAGTATTGAACACCTTAAGGTGGAGTATTCTAATTTCATTTCATGTGTTTGGAGAGCGTATTTCAATAACTGTAAGGTCTGTAATATATTGCAAATGTGAAGATTTGATGCACAATGGGAGAAAAATCATGAAGTTTAGGTCAAAGTACCAAAACGCATATGACTATAAGAGTAGGTATCAATAATAAAAAAAGCCGCTGAACAAATCAGCGGCCTTCTTTTATTAAGCATTTATGGGCCTGATAGTTTTTTGAAAAAACTAGTCGGGCGAATTAAGTTTATTTGTTTAGCATTACTCGCTTCGTCACATCCGGTAATCCTGCTGATTTCAATTTTATAAAATACATCCCCGCAGAATAGCCATCCAGGGCTATCGTTTGAGTGTTCTGCAAGATTTCATCCAATTGAATCATTTGAATTAAAGTTCCTTCCAGGCTGTACAGTTCAATCTGTACATTTTTGCCAATGTATTCTCTAAGATCGATATTTACTTCTCCATAAGTAGGATTAGGATAAACGTTAAAAGTACGGTTTAACTCAGATCCTCCATCGTTAAATTGAGGACAAGCTGTCGGAGCGGTGGTTGCAGAAGAAATAACACTCACGCAATTTGTTGCAGTAAATCGACAACGGGCATATACGGTGAAAGGTGTACTTGTATATACCGGCGGTGTAGTACTCCAGCGGCCATTTACTGTAAGTGCATATTCAACAATCGAACCTGATGCACAACCACTAGCCGAAATGACACCGGAAGTAGAAGGGCAAACGTTATTAATTATTGTAATAGTTGGTCCTGCAGAAATAACACAAGCGCCCGGTACAGTGCTCACGCTGCTCGTTGGACTTGACACATTAGTATCTATGTTACAATTACAGCGCGTCGTGATGGGTTGTGGACCAGACTGGCTATATGCCGGCACTGTGGTACTCCAACTCGCTCCGCTGTTGGTAGAATATTGTACTGTAGAACCAAACGGGCATTTGTTTGCCTGACTTATAATCCCTGAAACCAGAGTGCAATTTGTATTGCAGTAGCTGTTTATTACTTGTGCAGATGGCGCAGCTGAGCTCAAATCCGGACAAGCATCACATTCTTCCGGAGCGGTGTTAGCCGAACTTATAGAACTCAAACAAGTAGTCGTTGTGTTGCGGCAACGTGCAAATACCGTAAATACTTCACCGTTATAAGCTGGAGCAGTAGTGCTCCATGGGCCATTTGAGGAAGTTGCATATTCTAATACTGTGCCTGCACCGCAGCCTGAAGCAAAAATAGTTCCTGTAGTGGCCGGGCAAACGTTGTTAGTAATACTGATGGATGGAGCTGAAGGTAATGCACAACCTGCTGGTGCAGTAGTCACGCTGCTTGAAGGGCTGGACATGCTGGTATCAACGTTGCAATTGCAGCGTGTCATTATAGTTTGTGCAGGGCCGGTGTGATTATATGTCGGCAGGGATGTGCTCCAGCTTCCACCTCCATTTGTAGAGTATTGTAATGTTGAACCTACAGGGCAAGTTCCCGTTGGAGCACTTATGCTGCCTGCACTTACTGAGCATGATGGACCACATGAACTATTCACAACTTGTACTGCAGGAGCAGCGGTAAAGGTCGGACAAAGTTCAATAACAGGTCCGCAGTCCTGAGCTGTAAATCTAACTATTGTAAAATTTCCCTGAGAACCTGTTGTTGCTGTGTAACCACTGCCCCAAGCAGCGCTAAAGTTTGTGCCATAACCCAATGGACCGCCTCCAGTCGCAGGAATCGCGTCATTGGTACGTCCGGTACCAGTGAATCCTGTATGGCGAATTTCCACTAATAAGTGTCCCCCCTCATATTCGTATGGAGAATCAAATACAATATTTACACCAAAAGCATTGGGGCTGGATCCAAATGGAAACGCATTGGGATTAATTGTTAAAGTTCCTGCTCTCACCTGCGTTTGTGTCCCGACTATATTATTTACAAATGTAAGACTGCGGTCTGCAGGTGCTACAGAGGTACTCAGATAAATGTCGTAACTGGTATAAGTTACTGCAACTGTAGGCCAGGCTGCTGTAGCATTGTCAGGAATTCGAACCGTTAATCCTGTCAATTGCTTATCTACAAAATTCGTTAGCTGGTTAGAATTGATCAGTAACTGATTTGTTCTGGCTGAATTTGTTGTTAGGCCCGTAAAAACAGCTGTACCTGCAGTATTGGTGTTTGCATTAGGTACTACAATAGGTGTTAAATCTGTACACTGAGCTGAAAGTCCGGAATGTAGCAACAGTCCAAAAAACAAGGTAAGAAGGGTCTGAAAACTAAGTTTAGAGTAATTGTTAGTCATGCGCTTGAGTTATTTATGGTTTAAAAAATAAAAGTCAGGTTTTGCGAAGATAACATAATAATCGAAATTTCATAGCTAAATTCTGGTTTGTTAAAAAGTTATGTAAAAATTCATACCAGAACACTTCGCCATTCCAATTATATACGAAAGGTGCTTTATAAATTCTCCGGGATTTACAAATTATAACCTAAGGTTATAGCGGGAAATCAGAAATAAGCCACATTGATACTGATATGGGAGCATACCTGAATAGCCAGACAAAACTACTTGAAGCCCTATCTATATTACAATTGATATTTGTGTTAATATGATTTCGGACTATTCGTAGACCATTATCACTAAATTATCAAACCTGTTTTAGTTTAAAAAAATAGGTCGCAGGTTTGCAGGAGACCTATTTTTTCTTTTATAAATGGATATTAAAAGGAACTGAAAAATCAGCTTTTTGTGGGCACGATTCTTTTAGTCACATCCGGCAATCCTTCCGACTTTAATTTCACAAAATGCATTCCACTGAAATATTCGTTCATTTGTATGGTTTGCGTGATCTATTATAAAAAAAGCCGCTGAAAAAATCAGCGGCCTTTCATATTGTAAAATTCCGGGCTTGTGAGATTTATGAAATCACCATGAAGCCTGTTTGAAATTATTTATTAAGCATTACACGCTTTGTAACATCCGGTAATCCGGCAGATTTCAGTTTTACAAAATACATCCCGGCTGAATATCCATCCAGGGATATTTTTTGTGTATTCTGCTGGATTTCATCCACCTGGATCATCTGCATCAATTTCCCTTCAAGGCTGTAAAGCTCTATCTGGACATTTTTGCCGATGTATTCTCTTAAATCGATATTAACTTCTCCATAAGCAGGATTAGGATAAACATTAAATGTAAGATTGGACTCAAATCCCCCACCATTAAATGCTGGACAGATAGTAGGTGCAGTAGTGGCAGAAACAGTTGGGCTCACACAATTGGTTGAAGTATTGCGACAACGGGCATATACAGTAAATGGAGTACTTGTGTATGCCGGTGGAGTAGTACTCCAGCGGCCATTCGCTGAACGTGCATATTCTACTACAAATCCCGGACCACAACCAGATGCCGAAATAACACCGGAAGTAGAAGGGCAAACGTTATTAATAATCGTGATAACGGGAGCAGCGGAGGTAGCACAATCGGCTGGGGCTGTGGTCACACTGCTGGTTGGGCTTGATACAGAAGTATCTATGTTACAATTGCAACGAGTCATGATAGTTGTGCACCTGATTGGCCCAGGTCGATCCACCGTTTGTTGAGTATTGTACTGTAGTACCAGACGGGCATTTGTTTGCCTGACCTATGACGCCGGCAATTAGAGTACAATTGGTATTGCAATAGCTGTTTATTACCTGAGCAGGAGGAGCTGCTGCACTTACATTCGGACAAACAGGGCATATAGTAGGTGCTGTGTTAGCTGAACTTGTTGTACTCAGGCATCCGCTTGTCGTATTGCGGCAACGTGCAAATACCGTAAATGCCACATTTGTGTAAGCTGGAGCTGTAGTAGTCCATGGTCCATTTGATGAGGTAGCATATTCTAAGACCGTCCCAGCGCCGCAACCTGAAGCAACAATGCTTCCTGTCGTAGACGGACAAACGTTGTTAGTGATAGTGATGGATGGTGCAGAAGGTAATGGACAACCACTTGGTGCCGTTGTCACACTGCTCGAAGGGCTGGAAATATTGGTGTCGATATTGCAATTGCAGCGTGTCATGACAGTTTGTGCCGGGCCGGTTTGATTATAAGTCGGTAAGGTTGTGTTCCGCTTCCACCTCCGTTAGTAGAATATTGTAATGTAGATCCTGTAGGACAAGTTCCGTCGGAGCTGTGATGGTTCAGTAGTTACAGAACAATTTGCACCATGCACTATTCACTACTGTAACTGCAGGGAGCAGCTGCGGTTAATGTTGGGCACATAGGTATGACAATACTTAAATTATAATCTATCGATCCGTAAAAGCTCTGGGTGTGAATGATGTGCCGCCAAATGCAACATTTCCTGTTCTTGCTACATCTGTGAAGAGTGCTACATTAGCATCGCTGAAATTCGTCATAGAAACAGTTCCTGTTCCAAAATATCTTATTCCGCCCCCAGCAGTGGTAGCATGCAGATAAAAAGAAGTGGTGGTAGAAGCCGCAAGGTTAATATTTAAGCTGGCTACATTCAATGGAGCTACTGTTGTAGTACCCGCACTGTTAGTGGTTACAGTGCCTATTAAGGTCCACCCGGCATTTGAAGCAGTAAAACCTGCATAAGCACCACTCCTGCTGTAAATCTGTACTGTTACACTTGTGCCAGCTGTACTGGAATACATTGTATTAAAACTGGTAACAGTAATAGGGCTGGAATTAGTTGTTAACTGTAAAAAAATACCTCCTGAACCATTATTGGATGTAGGATTGGCAGGAAGATTAATAGCATTTGCCTGGAATAAAAAGCAAATCATTAATAAAAGTAAAAGTGTAAATTTTTTCATAAAGTACATTTTATGTGAAGATTAATAGAGATTAAAAACAGGAATATTACCGCTAAATCTAAAATTACAAACTCGATACCTAATAAAAAATTTGTGGAACGTTTATTTTTAACAATAATTACAAATAATAAAATATTAATTAATAATATAATTTGTAAAGATCAGAAAATCAATATCATACTACACAAAATTTAATAAAATTTACGTTACTACTACCGGGTTTTTAAAGGTTAATTAACCTGAATTATGCTAAGCGACTAAAGGAAATACTTCTTGATTTGATCAAAAATGGGAGTGATTTTGAGGGAATACTTTTTAAGTAAGAAATGATAGGCGCACATACTTGTGATTATAATGTTTATAAACCCATGCAAGGGTCTACGTCTGGCGTGTTCGGCACAACAAATATTTTTTAGTTCATCATGAACTGATTCTATGAGTGCTCTTTTTCAACAAAAAGACTTTATCAATATCTGACAGGTTTTATTTTTTCATATTCTTTTTGAGTTTGTACACCAGATGAATTTCATCGTTTCCGTGCTTTTTGCTTTTCTCATAGGAAAAATAAGTCATGTGAAATTGGAGCAGCTTGATATTATAAGGATTCCCAATTTTTTATTTTAAGGGCGGTCACCCCGATTAAATGGATAATATCATGGAATGTACTTATACATCTCACAGCTTATTTTCATGATTGAATGTTTATTAATGACTCCTTCATTATTTGTACTTTTGCCGCATGAAAGAAGAATCCCCTCAAAGCAATGAACAGACCACCAGTCTCAATAAATTTATCAGCGACACTGGCCGCTGTTCCCGTCGTGAAGCCGACAAAATGATCGAAGAAGGACGGGTCCTGCTCAATGGAGTCATCGCCAAAAAAGGCAATCGCGCCGGAGCAGATGACATCGTACTTATTGATGGTGAACCTCTTACAGCGCAGGACAAGGCTCCGGCCAAATATATAGCATTCAACAAACCTATCGGAATCACTTGTACTACTGATCAGAATATCCCAGGAAACATTATTGATTACATACAATATCCAGAGCGGATATTCCCCCATGAGATTATTGGACAAACCCTCAGAAGGACTGATTTTTCTCACCAATGATGGCGACATAGTAAACAAAATTCTTCGCGCAGGCAATAATCATGAAAAGGAATACCTCGTCAGTGTACACAAGGCCATCACGGAGGAATTCATCCGCAAAATGTCATCTGGTATTCCGATTTTGGGTACCTATACAAAAAAGTGTAAAGTCGAAAAAATCAACAATCACAGTTTCAAAATCGTCCTCACTCAGGGCCTCAACCGCCAGATCCGCCGTATGTGCGATTATTTGGGCTATGAAGTCACCTCGCTGCAGCGCATTCGTATTATGAACATTAAGCTCGAGCCGCTTGAAGCAGGACAATGGAGATTACTGACGGAAGATGAAGTGGCCGGACTTCAATATCTGGTGAAAGATTCGAAAAAACTATTTGATCCGCAATTGAACTCCCGTTTAGACCGTAATCTCTTGTGTCTAACAGCGAGTTTAGACGTTTATGTAGCCAGAAGTTTAGATCAAATCATGTACTGATGATTCTAGCTCAGAAAACGATCATTTTGGCGTCACCCCGATTACTTTTTAATGTGAATATTTCCAATTTAGGTGTACCATCATGCTAACTTGAATTCACTACTCATCGGGGTCGCTCCCTTCCATGGTTCACTTCGTTCCGTCCCCACCCCAAAGCTTTGGCAGGGCTGTTCACCTATCTGGAATTAATATTATATATTATTACATATAACAATATTTTGTCATATATTTGACCAAAATAAAAGGTCAAACTATGAGAACACTGCAACAACATTTAAGTCTGATTCCGGATCATCGCAAAGCAAACGGTAAAAGATTTGCATATGTGCCGATGTTAGAAATGATCATTTTAGCTGGGATGTCTGGGTATTTTGGAATTAATTCAATTTCCAGGTTTATTAAGAACCATCAGAAATTTTTTATTGACAGGTATCAATTTGAACAGGGGGTACCTGGTAAAACAATGATATTCAATTTTTTAAAAGATTTAGATTTTAATGCAGTATCTGCAGCTCTATCAGCATGGATGGATGACGTGCTTGGAGATGATTTAGTAGGTCAAGTGGTGAATGTTGATGGTAAATCTATATCGTCTACCTTGTCTGGCACTTATTCCTCTCAACAAAATTTTGTGAGTATTGTAACCTTATATGCAGCTGAGCTGGGCGTAGTCATTGGGTCAGAGGCCCTTGAGAACAAGAAAAGCAATGAGGTAGCAGCCTTTCATAACTTACTTGACAAACTTGAATTAAAGGGAGCTATATTGACTTTCGATGCATTGTACTGCAAAAAAAAACCGCGCAAGCTGTCGTGGCCTCAGGAAATGGCTATGTAATACAAGTGAAGGGAAATGCTCCTAATCTGCAGAAAGCTATTTTTAAGACGATGGAGGAAAAACAACCCGATGATACCTTTGAAATCGATGAAAAAAACAGAGGTCGAATCGAGAAAAGAAGAGTAAGTGTGTATAAGGTGGAACAGGTAAATGAATATAAAGATTGGCAAGGTATACAACAGATTATAAAGTTAGAATCTTATCGGTATGACAAAAATTGCCGCAAAAAGGATAAAAAGCAAACAACTGAAACTAAACTATATATAACAACTCAAAAGGACTGCAATGCAAAAAAGATGGGTAAAATTGTAAGACAACATTGGTCAATAGAGAATCAGTTAAATTATGTAAAAGATGTAGTTTTAGGGGAAGATAAGTGTCAGATTGAGGACAAAAAAAGAGCACCGAACTTAGGGCTAATCCGTAATATCATGATATCAATCTACAGACTAAATTGCTTCAAGAGTATCAAACAAGCTATAGAAAAATTTTGCAACAGAGTAAATGAGATGATAGAACTTATAGAAAATATATCTATATATAAATTATATAACTGAATGACCCTGCCAAGCATTGGGGATTGGGGACCCGTCGCTGCGCTCCGGCATTCCAGGCAGCTGACGCTGGAAGATGTCCATGAGACAGTAAGATAAAGTTGGGCTTTTGATCTATCCTAAAATCCGCTGCAGATAATTCCCATACCCGCTCTTTTCAAGCGCTTTAGCCAGGACCGATAATTGCTGCTTATCAATAAAGCCCATTCGGTAGGCAACTTCTTCTATACATCCAATTTTCAGGCCTTGTCTCTTTTCAATGACACGAACAAACTCAGTAGCATCATGCAATGAATCAAAGTCCCTGTATCCAGCCAGGCAGTACCTCTATCCATAACTTCCACCTGAAGAAGACCTTTTTCAGATAGTATTTATTTACATCAGTGATTTCATATTCTCCTCTTGGACTGGGTTTCAGATTTTTCGCAACTTCTACTACTGAACTGTCATAGAAATAAAGCCCCGGAACTGCATAATTGGATTTAGGATGGCTGGGTTTTTCTTCAATGGATAATGCCTTCATTTTCTCATCAAAAGCCACCACACCATAGCGCTCAGGATCGGCTACTTCATAAGCAAACACAATACCTCCACTTGGTTTTGTACAATTTTGAAGAGTGGTAGATAGCCTTGAACCATAGAAAATATTATCACCCAGTATCAGACAAACATCATCTCCGGCAATGAAAGGTTCCCCGATCACAAAAGCCTGAGCCAGTCCATTGGGAATCTCCTGGATAGCATATTCAAAACGGCAACCGAGTTCTTCCCCGTTACCAAGCAATCTTTTGAACTGAGGATTGTCTTCAGGAGTTGTGATGATCAAAATTTCCCTGATACCTGCAAGCATCAGAATCGAAAGGGATAGTATATCATCGGTTTGTCATATACAGGAACCAGCTGCTTTGAAATTCCCTTGGTGATTGGATAAAGTCGGGTTCCGGATCCTCCTGCCAGTATGATACCTTTCATTTGTTATGCATTTTTTGGAAGCTCAAGGTAAGTATTTTTAAAATTTGTTGTCGCTGTAAAACAAATCCAGCACGATCTCTTTTCGCTCACTTGTCAACGTGTCGATCAGTGTGAGATGACCCTTTTCATCTTTGATGGCAGATTTGGGTATGCTGATGTACTCATTTAACCAACCATTTCTATAACTAAAGTAAAAATCTTCACCTACTTTAATATCCCAGAATCTTTGAGGAGGACTACCATAGTAACATAGTTGTCCAAATGATAGCCATTAATTTCATCGGTTGGGTCCTGAATTTTATGTAAAAAACGCAACTCAGCAATTGTAGCTTCATAATCCTTCTTCGAGTACCAAAGCAACAGAAGGGCAATCCCCAGCACGAGTATTTTAGCTGCAATTTTCATAGCAGATTTAGAACGAGGTTTTTAAAGCGCATTGTACGCGGATGTTGTTCAACCCATGCCGAGGTTCGCATTGCTCACTGCGGCATACAAGGACTTCGGGTTGGATTTAGGTATTAGCACCTACCCCGGGTTGTACCCGGGGTTATTCATGTGATGCCCCATTCGGGGCATGCGTACTCCCGGCTGTTCAGCCAGAAGCTAGCAGCCAGAAGCTAGCAGCCTTCTTTCAAATTCCACCAGAAATCATCTCACGATACTGTTATTTGAACGAAGTGATTCCGCAATTGGTTTTTGTTATTTAGCTTTGATAAAAAATAAGGCCTTACCTTACTGATATATATGGCGGAGCAGTTACTTATACACGATGATGAAAAGCTGATGATTCAGCGGGCTTACAGAAACCTTCTGCGTTCTCTGAAGGATAAAATGACAACGGAGGATAAGAAAAATATCCGCCAGGCCTATGAACTAGCCGTACAGGCACACAGCAAACAACGCCGTAAATCAGGTGAGCCATATATTCTGCATCCGATTGAAGTGGCCAGAATTTGTGTGGAAGAAATCGGACTCGGTCCCACAGCAGTGGTTTGTGCCCTTTTGCATGATGTGGTTGAAGATACTGACGTTTCTCTGGGAGATATCAAGTTCAGTTTGGAGAGAAAGTTTCCAAAATCGTAGATGGTCTGACCAAACTTGACGGAACTTATGATGTTGAAATCAGCCAGGCTGAAAACTTTCGAAAAGTACTGAGTACACTTGTGGATGATGTGCGGGTAGTTCTGATTAAAATGGCAGACCGTCTGCATAATATGCGTACCCTGGGGTCTATGGCAAGGCATAAACAATTGAGGATCGCTGCAGAAACTACATATATATATGCCCCTCTTGCCCACAGATTGGGCTTGTACAATGTCAAAACGGAATTCGGGGCTTATCCATGAAGATCACCGAGCCGGATGCCTATCATCAAATTGCTCAGAAACTTCAGGAGACCAAAAAGGACAGGAACAATTATGTCAATGATTTCATCAACCCATTGGATGAAGAATTAGCGTCCCTGAATATTCCTTACAGAATTATCGGCAGGCCAAAGTCTATTCATTCTATCTGGAATAAAATCAAAGTCAAAAAAATCCCTTTCGAAGAAATATATGATCTGTTTGCTATCAGGATTATAGTAGATGTCCCTACAAAACAGGAAAAATCTGCTTGCTGGCAAGTGTATTCGGTAGTCACAGACGTTTTCCACCCTATTCCCGAAAGATTGAAGGACTGGATAACTACAGCCAAATCAAATGGTTATGAGTCATTACATACAACTGTAATTGGTCCTAAGGGCAGATATGTGGAGGTACAGATTCGTAGCGAGAGGATGGATGAGATCGCAGAAAAAGGTTTTGCCGCACTGGAAATACAAAGGGGTCAAACCCGGGGGGCAAAATGTTTATGACAATTGGTTGGATAGTATTCGTGATATTTTAGATGATCCGGATAAGGACGCCCTGGATTTCATCAATGATTTTAAGACCAATCTCTTCAATGAGGAGGTATATGTATATACACCTAAGGGAGAGATGAAGATCCTTCCGAAAGGAGCGACAGCCCTGGACTTTGCATTCCATATTCACACGGAAGTCGGATATCATTGTTCCGCTATCAAAGTGAATAATAAGCTGGTCCCGATGGGATATAAAATCGACAATGGGGATCAAATCCATGTTACCACCAATAAAAACCAAAAGCCAAATGAAGCCTGGCTGAAAATGGTGGTCACCAGCCGCGCAAAATCGAAAATCAGGACTGCTCTTAAAGAAGATAATAAGAAAAGAGCTGAAGATGGTAAAGATGCTTTGATTCGCAAGATGAAAGCAATGAAGGTGGAATATGAAGAAGGAACAGATTTTCTTGTCAAATTCTGGGGCTACAAAAGTAGGTTTGAACTCCATTATGCAATAGCCCTCGGGGATATCGACCTTATTCATGAGATGAAAAAATTCAGTGTGGAGAATGGCAAACTAATGCTCATATCCCAGGAGAATTTATCAAATCTGATCAGGACCTGCATAAGACTCTGGCAGAGAAAACTGCTCAGCTTAAAGGCAAAAAGCAACCATCAATTTTTATAAATGGAGAACCCGGTGACCAGTACAATTATAGTCTGGCTTCATGTTGTAATCCACTGCTTGGTGATGATATTTTTGCATTTATTACAACGGCTTCAGGTGTTAAGATTCACAGGACTACCTGTCCCAATGCTACCAATATGATGGCCAATTACGGTTATAGAATTATGAGAGCAGATTGGGCCGGTTCCAGCGATACAGAATTTGTTGCAGATCTTGTCATTACAGGTCTGGATTCTGGACCAGGGGTAATCGAAAAACTTACAAATAAAATATCCACTTCGCTCGGTTATAATATCAGGTCCTTTTCCATTGAAGGTAAAGAGGGTTATTTTGAAGGCAAGGTAAGTCTGATCGTATTGAATATTGATCAGCTCAATCTGGTAATCAACAGTATAAAAAGCCTGGATGGCATTTCTACTGTAACAAGAGTTGAATAAATTTTGTTAAACTTGCAGAACCCGGCTTAAGAATAGAAGCTCTATTTTATTTACTTGATAGATTTATCAAAATATATACAAGAATGAGAACGATAGCGGATGTCAAAAATATTTTTTCAGCACATCTGGAGAAACATAGTTTTAGAAAAACACCGGAGCGATATGCTATTCTGGAAGAAATTTATAATCGAACGGATCACTTCGACGCCGAGGCACTTTACATTCACATGAAAAACAACAATTACAGAGTAAGCCGTGCTACTGTTTACAATACACTTGAATTATTGGTTAGCTGTGATCTGGTTAAAAAACATCAGTTTGGCAAAAATCTTGCTCAGTACGAGAAATCTTATGGATACAAACAACATGACCATTTAATTTGCGTGGATTGCGGAGAGGTCAAAGAGTTCTGTGATCCAAGAGTTCAGCAGATCAAAGACATCATGGGAACAATGATGAATTTAAAATTACCCATCACTCATTAAATCTCTACGGCCACTGCAGCTCAGCAGAATGTGAGAGTAAAAAGAAAATGAAGGCCTCGGCTTAAGTATGTTTGCCAACAGCTAGGGGCTAAAAGCCAATAGCGGCTGTTCAACTTGCAGCTTTAGGCTTCTTCCCGGCTGTTTGCCAATAGCTAAAGGCCAACAGCTAAAAGCAGTTTACGCTTCCACAGTCGCTCTTCCCGGCAATGGAAATGCAGCCATCATTTGCTTCACATCCTGCTTCAGATTACTTAAGTAGGTTTCATCATCATGATGACGAACCACACTATCCATCCATTCAACAATTTGAAGGCATTCATTCTTGCCTAAACCTCTGGAAGTAATAGCTGCGGTGCCCACTCTGATTCCCGAGGTAACCATAGGGGAGGCAGTGTCAAAAGGAACCATATTTTTGTTAACAGTAATATCTGCTTTGCCCAGAGCCTCTTCAGCGAGTTTACCATTAATATTTTTAGATCGCAAGTCTATGAGCATCAGGTGATTGCTGGTTCCTCCTGAAATAACTTTGTATCCCATATCCATGAATGCCTGCGCCATCACAGCTGCATTTTCAATTACCTTTTTACCATATTCTTTGAAAGAAGGTTGCAATGCTTCAGCAAAAGCTACTGCTTTGGATGCTATCACATGCTCCAGGGGACCGCCCTGCATTCCGGGAAAAACACCGGAATTCAAAATGGCAGACATTTTTATAGGCGATCCTTTTGAAGTGACTCTTCCCCAGGGATTATCAAAATTCTGTCCCATCATGATGATTCCACCACGCGGACCTCTTAGTGTTTTATGTGTAGTTGAGGTAATAATATGGCAATGTTGCATGGGATCATTCAGTAATCCTGTGGCAATCAATCCGGCAGGGTGAGCTATATCGGCAAGTAATAGTGCCCCCACTTCATCTGCAATCGCTCTGAATCGGGCATAATCCCAGTCCCTTGCATAAGCAGAAGCTCCGCAAATAATCAATTTGGGCTGATGGGCCCTTGCTTTTTCTGCCACCTTGTCCATGTCTATTAATCCGGTTTCTTCTTCTACCCCATAGAAATAGGGTGTGTAAACTTTACCGGAATAATTAACGGGCGACCCATGTGATAAATGGCCTCCATGTGATAAGTCAAACCCCAAAATTGCATCTCCCGGCTGCAAACATGCCAGGAAAACTGCTGCGTTTGCCTGCGCACCTGAATGGGGCTGAACATTGGCAAAAGCTGCTCCAAATAATTCTTTTAATCTGTCTATTGCCAGCTGCTCTACTTCATCCACTACTTCACAAACCGTAATATCTTGCCTTCGGGTATCCTTCAGCATATTTATTGGTAGGCAACTTCCCATAGCTCGCAGTACATCCTGAGAAACAAAGTTCTCTGAAGCTATCAATTCGATACCATTCAATTGGCGTTGGTATTCCTTTTCAATCAGGTCAAAAATGATATCAGACATGGTCAATAGTTGATTTAGACTGCAAAAGTACAGCTTTGAATTATTGTTTCCGCTATCTGATTTACAAATTAGGAACTTAAAAAGTCAAATGGGAATGACCGGACATCACAATTCTTGTGAGAAAAGAAACAATTTTCCAGGAAGAAAATTACATCAAATTCTCAATCACTTTATCCTCACTGATACCTTCTGCCTCTGCTTTGAAATTGCGAACAATCCTGTGGCGAAGGACATAAGAGGCTATTGCTCTGACATCTTCAATGTCCGGAGAATATTTACCATTGATGGCTGCATGACATTTAGCTCCTAATACCAGGTATTGAGAAGCTCTCGGGCCTGCTCCCCATGAGATGTAATCATTGACAAATTGGGTGGCTTTCGGTGTATTCGGACGGGATTTTGCCACTAGTTGTTATGCTTATTCCAAACACATTATCTGCGATAGGGATATTTCTGATCAATTCCTGAAATGCCATGATTTGATTAGAAGTAACAATGTGTTTGAGGTCATATTTGATATTGGAAGTGGTATCTTTTACAACTTTGATCTCCTCTTCGTAACTTGGATATTCCAGAGGAATATTAAACATAAAACGGTCTAATTGAGCTCTGGAGCGGATAAGTACCTTCCTGCTCAATAGGGTTTTGTGTTGCTAAAACAAAGAATGGTTTTGGTAAATATGTCTGTTACCACTTACAGTCACTGATCTTTCCTGCATTGCTTCAAGCAGCGCCGCCTGAGTTTTGGGAGGAGTTCTGTTAATCTCATCCGCAATACAATATTGGAAAATAAAGGGCCCCTGTTGAATCTGAAAATGTCTGTCCTCATCTAATATTTCTGAACCCGTTATATCACTTGGCATCAAGTCCGAGTAAATTGAATTCTTTTGAAATCTAATTCCAGCACTTCTGCAATAGTACTTACCAACAATGTTTTAGCCAGTCCTGGTACACCAACCAGCAAGCTGTGACCATTACTAAATAATGAAATAATTACAGCGCGAACCACTTCATCCTGTCCGATAATTACTTTTCCAATTTCTTTTTCAGGTCTTTATATGACTGGAGCCAGAGCATCAACTGCTTCAACTTCAGATTTGTAAGCGATCATAAAATGTAGTTTAACGTCATGTGAAGGGTCAAAAATAGGAAATACCCTGCATTAACGAAATATTAGGGGCTTATGTTTTACTTGTGGGGAAATGTACTTGGGAGTACTAAGGTGTGATGTCTTGCTGCGCCTGCGCCTTGCAAG
Organism: Saprospiraceae bacterium; assembly: GCA_016706365.1. Lineage (GTDB taxonomy): Bacteria > Bacteroidota > Bacteroidia > Chitinophagales > Saprospiraceae > SLDF01. The sequence goes on along the minus strand of JADJJU010000002.1, from coordinate 377,886 downwards.
GTGATGTTTCTTCATAGCTATGCCACAAAGAAGTGATGTCTCCACAATAATTATCTGCTTCGCAGTCGATTTATTGTGGAGGTGATGTGCTCGCGGAGCTCGCGGCTGGGTGTAAAGTATTGAGTGTGGGTTTTGTAGGAGTGAGGAGTTTCTCCAAAGCAATCACGGACTGTTAAACAGGCTGTTTCCTTGAAGCTTGAAGCTTCTTCCATGCTTTTCAGCTCAATTTCCTCATCCAAAACTCCATCAGCTTGTCACTTTGTCCATTTTCTCCTACATCTGCCCAGCTCATAGTTGTCTTCAGTTCGGGTACTTTTGTATATCCTCTTTTATTCCAAAATGCATCATTCGGTCTGTAATCTTTCGGTTGATAAGGGTGAATGTTTCCTCTATTGACAGCACAAAAACTAGTCCATTCGTACTCTCCAAATGAGCTTGCATGTTTTTCTCTTTCATCAAAAAATAGATGCCCCAGTCCTAAGCCCCTGTATGGTTTCAAGACGATACTCTCCCCAAAATAGAACACTTTCTCCATCTCCGGTCCTTCCTTTTCGAATGGTTCTCTGACTTCAGCGATTTCATCAGCCAGCGGAAGACAAGTTGTGGCACCTATGATTTTATCGCCGTCATAAACAGTCAGAGCCATTGATCTGTCTGAATCAGCGTAAGTCTGAAGATATTTCATCTCATAAGATAAATCTCCACCATCATACAGGTAAGGAAATTCACGGAACACATCCATTCTCATCTGAGCCAGATCATCAAATACATGGGCAATCGCAGCTCCTTTGTATTTTCTGAATTGAAGTCTTGATTTTACATCTTCTGTCATCTCATGATACCAGTTTTATCCATTGCTGAAGATTATAATAAGTGGTCACTTTGATGATAAGCCCATCTCTTAATTCTAAAAAAGCTGCAGCAGGTAAGACATATTTTTGCCCCTTTGCTTCAGGAAATCCCTCATCTCCCTCTTTATAAATTCCATGGACCATGAAAGATGCAGCAATTTTTTCCGGATAGCTGCTGCTATAAAGTACTATATCTTTCAATTCTTCTGAGTAACATCGATCCATATCTGCCATGAAAACTGTAAATGCTTCTTTCCCTAATCTGCTTTCTCCTGATTGGGTTCATGAGCGATGTTCGGATGAACCAGGGCCAGCATCGCATCCCAGTTTTGCTGATTAAAAGCTTCATAATACTTTTCTACAATTTCTATTGAGTTCATAAATTATTTTTAGAGGGTTCAAATGTAATATCTGTCAATTACTCCACAGGTATCCAGCCAGTTTCTATCTGATGAATAGATTCAAAAAATGATTGCTGTTCTAAGTCCAGGTATGGATAAATCACTTTTGTAAGATACAAACCCTGAGGATATGCAGGCACCAAAGGATTCGGTGTAATCCGGTTTTTTAATTGATATTCAAAATATTCCACACTTAAATTACCCTGGCCAATTTGCAATAATTGTCCCATAATAATTCGAATCATTCCGCTTAGAAATCTATTGGATTTAATCTGAAAACGGATTCTGTTTCCCTTTTCATTCCTGAATAAAGTGGCTGAGCTTACTTTACAAATGGTCAAGTTTTGTCTCAGCGGAGTTTTACAAAGTCCATAATAATCATCGTACTGAGGCAAGAGTGCCACTGCCTGACTCATTTTTTGCAAATCCATATCCGGAAATTCATACAAAGCACTCAAGCCATGCAAAAAAGGCTCTTTATAGGTATGTATAAAGTAATTGTAAGTCCTTTCCACTGCATCAAACCGGGTATGCGCATTTTCTGCAACAGGCACTATATCGAAAATTGCAATATCCATGGGTAGTCGCTTATTGAATCTGAATTTGAGATCAAATCCCAAATCTTCGTTCATATCCACATGCATGAAATATTGACTGGCATGAACAAATGCATCCGTCCTCCCACATCCGGTCACAAATACCTTTTTTTTCAATACCTCACTGAGCAGATTCTCGATTGTCTCCTGCACACTGATCGCTGAAATCTGCCGCTGCCAACCATGATATTGACGGCCATCATAAGCCAGATGAATAAAAAATCTCAAGGCGCTAATATTTTATACCCGGCGAAGGTAGCCATTTCCCATTTCTTCTATTGGAATTGATAATTTATTAGCAATCACACCCTATTCAATGGTTATTCATTTTAAATCGTTGGTCAAATAATTATTTGCCTCTAGACTATCCCTGTTCACTGGATGTTCTCTTATTCCTTTACCTTACGCCTAATACTTTATACCTTATATCTTATCTCTGGCTGTGTCACTCATCATTCATAAGCCATAAGTGTTTAGTCATTTTAAAATGTTGGGCAAATATTTATTTGCCCCTACACTATCCCTTTTCTCTCTGGCTGTCATCTTATTTACCTTATACTTATATCTTATGCTTTATACCCTATATCTGGCTGTTTCACTCATCATTCATAACTCATAATTATTTACCTTTGCCGGCTTATTCAACGCCACATGTCAGGAACACTGTTCAAAGTCATATCTTATTTATTCCATCCTTTGTTAATGCTGACCTATGCGGCTCTCCTTGTGTTCTGGGCCAATCCATACCTCTTTCGGGCTCAAAGTGGAAAAGCATTACAAGTTCATTTTTTATCATTGTTTTTCACAACATTTCTTTTGCCTGCGGTAGCAATTGTTATGATGAAAAGTCTCGGATTGATCAAATCAATTCATATGCAGGATCGCCAGGATCGTATCGGGCCGTTGATTGTGACAGGTGTCTTTTACATTTGGGCATTTAGAAACATGATCAGTAATCCGGATATTCTCAACCCCTGACAATATTTACGCTTGGAATTTGTATAGTTCTTGGGCTTTGTTTTTTGATTAACTTATTTTCAAAAATCAGTCTCCATGCAGCAGGTGCAGGAGGTATGATAGTGATTGCTGCATTGATATGGCAATTTTTTGCCCCTTATGGGTTTGCCATAGGTTCCTGGATCATACATTCATCCATCATAGTCGCCTTAATCCTTATATTTGCCGGACTCACTGGATCGGCAAGATTATATCTCAAAGCACACAATCCTTCTGAAATTATGGGCGGATATTTTATAGGCATTGCAGGCCAATTAATCGCCTTTTTTATTTTATACAGATTTTAAAATACTATTCATGGAAGAGCTCATCCATCAAATCATACTGCCTGGGAAGACAGATCATTACTTTCAAATAATGAAACAAAAGAAACAATACGCCAGGTAATAAATTTATTGGACCAGGGAAAAATCCGGGTTGCCGAACCTACCTCAGAAGGCTGGAAAGTTAATGACTGGGTCAAGAAAGCAGTGATAATGTATTTTCCAATCCAACAAATGAGCACAATTGAAATGGGAATCTTTGAGTTTCATGACAAAATTCCATTAAAAAGAAATTATGCCGCTCAGGGAGTTCGTGTAGTTCCTCACGCGATAGCGAGATATGGTGCATTTCTCGAACCGGGCGTGATCATGATGCCTTCCTATGTGAATATTGGAGCTTATGTAGGAGGCGGTACAATGGTGGATACCTGGGCTACAGTGGGATCATGTGCTCAGATTGGTAAAAACGTTCACCTCAGTGGTGGTGTTGGAATCGGTGGTGTATTGGAGCCTGTTCAGGCAAGTCCTGTTATCATAGAAGATGATTGTTTCATTGGCTCAAGATGTATTGTAGTAGAAGGTGTCATTGTAGAGAAAGAAGCTGTGCTGGGAGCTAATGTTGTTCTTACCCTATCCACACATATCATTGATGTCACAGGGTCTGAGCCACTTGTTATGAAAGGACGTGTACCTTCAGGATCAGTGGTGATTCCGGGCACATACCCCAAGAAATTTGCAGCTGGTGAATATGGAGTTCCTTGTGCACTTATCATTGGAAAAAGAACCGCCAGTACTGATAAAAAGACCTCCCTGAATAATGCCTTGCGAGAATATAATGTTGCAGTCTGATTTTTTGTCTTAGGCTTAATGCTTACAAATCGGTCAATACCTGACATAAAATCACATTGCATACAACAATACAAAACTTTTGCCGTCTAAAGCGTGAAAGAATTATGTCAGCTGTTCAACAGACTTGTACACCTCTGTAAATCATACCCATAAGTGGTTAACTTTTAAAGTTGACTGGCTTTATTGTTTATTGGCTATGATCGGCTTCATGAGCCCTGGCATTGCTTTGGCTCAATCCCGGATAATTAGTTCTAACTTGAGAACACAGACTGTTTTTTATAGTGATTCAGTTATAATTATTGACTCAGTTTCGATTATTCCCATTTCACTTATCTACGATTCCAAAGTAGATTTAATAGGATCGGACTTTATAGTTTTTGATCATAATTCCTTGACATTCAAAGCGGGATTTGCTTCACAGTACGATGTTTCGAAACCTTTAATTTTGCGATACAGAAAATTGCCTGTCAATTTCGCTACCCCTTCAGACGAGTAGATACTACACTCATTCAACGTAAAGGCGATATCAATTACATCGGATTTGCCTATGAACAGGAGACAAACGCGGCAGGACTGGCAGATTTCAGAGGAATTGACTACAGTGGAAGTTTTTCACGGGGATTATCATTTGGAAACAGGCAGAATCTGGTTCTCAATTCCAGTCTCAATCTGCAATTATCAGGAACTGTGGGCTCAGATATTGAAATTTTAGCTGCTATATCTGACAACACCATTCCGATACAACCCGAGGGAAACACGCAGCAGTTACAAGAGTTCGATCGTATATTCATCCAGATCAGCAAGGACGAACATACCATTCGGGCAGGAGATTTTGAAATAGGAAGACCCGATTCCTATTTTCTGAATTATTTTAAAAGGAGTCAGGGCGTCATGTATAGTAATGTTACCAAATTAGCACCGGGAAAAATGCTGAACTCCAGCGGCAGCTTTGCTATATCCAAAGGTAAATTCCGGCGTCAATTCATTCAGCAGATTGAAGGGAATCAGGGCCCCTACAAGCTGACCGGCAATGATTCTGAGTTATTTATCATAGTACTCGCCAATACAGAAAGAGTGTATCTGGATGGTGCACTAATGAACAGAGGTCTGGAAAATGATTATGTCATAGATTATAATCGGGGTGAAGTCATTTTTACTGCAAAAAGACTGATCACTAAAGATGCAAGAATCATAGTCGAGTTTGAATATACGGATCAGAATTATCTGAGATCTATGTACACTGTATCGTCCACATATGAGGATGAGCGCTGGAAGCTTGACTTCAATGTATTCAGCGAGCAGGACAATAAAAATTCACCCGGTAATCAATTTCTTACGGATGAGGACAAGCTTCGCTGGCTCAGCTAGAGATAGTCTTGATGGTGCATTCGTAAATAGCTTTCGGCCAGTTAGTGATGAAAATCCTTCCACCAATGCTATTACTTATTCTTTAAGAGATACTACTCTGGAAAATGGACTGACCTTTCAAAATATACTTGTTTTCGATACAGATGTCGAAAAAGCATTGCTGACTGCAGGGTTTACTGATCTTGGAGAAGGTTTGCAACTATATCATTGGCAATAGTCTTGCCAATGGCAGGGTATATGAATGGATTTCACCTGATCCGGTTACCGGACTTCCACGGGGACGTTTTGAACCCAAACAGCGAATCATAACCCCCAAAAAACAACAAATGCTGACCATGGCCAGCCGGTATAAAATCAGTAAAACAGGAACTGTCAGGGCTGAACTGGGTGTAAGTACCCTGGATCGAAATACATTTTCCAGAGAAGATAGCGGAGATGACAATGGTCTGAGTGCATTTGTGGAATTTAAGGAACGACTTCAAAGAGATACTGCTTCCAACTGGTCATTTGAGCCATCTCTGGTTTATGAATTTAAAGGGAGGGATTGTACCCCTGTCAATCCCTACAGACCTGCAGAATTTCAGAGAGACTGGAATATTGATCCACTTGTGAAGACAGACGAGCACTATTTTTCTGCCGGAATGACTACAAAGCACAGAACTTTAGGGTCTGCTATGTATCAAATCGGAGGATTTATTCAACAGGATAACTATCAGGGATTGATACACAGATACGACCTGGCAACAACCTACAAAGGACTCGCCTTAAAAATTTATGGTTCAGAACTGAGGGCTGAAAGCGCTCTGCTAAAGACTAGCTTCTCACGACCTAGGGTCGATATTAATCAGGTTCTGCTTAAAAAAGTCCGGCTTAAGAATCGGGTTTTATGGAGAACGGGAAAGAAATGAGACCAGAGCTACTAATTCAAACGAATTGAGCCCTCAAAGTTTTTCCTGGGATATCGCCAGATTCTATCTATTGAATCAACAGACACGTAAATTCAGATATCAACTTAGCTATACCTACAGGAAGATTGGTTGCCTTCTTTGGATATATTCAAGACGGCCACTCGTGCAAATGAATTTCGAGCTGAAGGAGCGTGGCAAACAGGCCCCAAGTCATCATTGCAATGGAATCTGACTACCCGAAACATGGAAGTTCCTGATACCTCTTTTACCAGTTTCAGACCTCAGCAGACTTATCTTGGCAGATTGACTTATCAATTTGTTGCTCTGAAAAATGCGCTGAGGTCCAATACAAGCTATGAAGTTGGTTCCGGTCAGGAGCCTCGTCTGGAATTTACCTACGTCGAAGTAAGACAGGGTGAAGGTCAGTATATCTGGAATGATCTGAATGGGGATGGTGTTCAGCAGTTGGATGAATTTGAAGTAGCGCCCTTTCTGGATCAGGCTAATTTTTTACGAATTGCCACATTGACCAGCGATTTTATTCGTACCAATAACATTCTTCTCAATCAGCAGCTAATTCTGGATGCAAAACCATTGTGGTTCAATGAAAAGGGGTTCAAAAGATTTTTAAGCAAATGGTCCTGGCAAAGCAATCTCAATCTGACTAGGAAAGCTGGAGTAGAAGCTGATATCTCCCGCTGGAATCCATTTGAACTTGGATTTGATATACCTGAAATCATCGCAATTTCCTCCGTAGCCCGTAATAGTTTTTTCTTCAACAGGGCAGACCCGGTCTATGAAGTGCAGCTTAATCTCACCTCCCTGAGAAGCAGAAACCTCCTGACCACCGGATTTGAAAGCAGAAGAAATACCGAGCAAAATATCAATATCCGGTGGAACCCGGGTAAGGGCATCAGCCTGGTAAGTAAAGCACTTCAAGGTTTTAAGGTCAATGATTCTGAAGCATTTCAAAACAGATCTTATCTGATTTATTTTCAGGGCCTTGAACTGGAAAGTACTATTCAGCCAGGACAACTGATCAGGGGTATCGCCCGGTTGAAGTACAGGGGTCAGCAAAACAGACTGGGAGATATGAATGAGATATCTGATCAATATGAAATTCAGACAGAAATGACAATAAATGAGGGAAATCGCTTTTCCTTAAGGGCAGGTTGCACGTATTCCTACATTACATTTAATGGTGTAACAAATTCACCATTAGAATTTGCAATGCTGGAAGGATTGAAAAACGGGAACAACCTTCTCTGGAATATTCAATTTGAAAGAAGAATGTACAATAATGTTCAACTACTGGTAAGCTATGAGGGACGCAAAACTGGTGAACTTGCAATTGTGCACCTTGCCAGAATGCAGCTACGGGCTACTTTTTAAATTTTTTAGTAACTTTATACTCCATTTTCGGCTTTTTGCCAATTTATGGAATTTGAATGACCTTGATCACAATGTTTTGTTTCGTTAAATTCAACGCCTAATCGTATGAAAATCACACGTTTTCACGCAATAATTATTTTAATATCTTCTATTGCCATCACTTTCGGATGTATTTTCCTGAAAGATTATTTTCCCACGGCAGAGCTTGTCAGATACACAGACGATGGCTTTGTCAAATTGAGTAAGGAAGAGAGAATGAACCGCTCCTTCGAGCTGGAGTTTTTAAAAACAAGAGAACTGTCCACCAATGAAGTTCCTAGAGAGACTCCTCGCAGCTGCTGGATATACCCAGCAATTGCTGGCAGCCACGGCATCCCGACGAAATGATTATAATTTCAAATGGAAGGAAAGAGGCCCCAATAATGTATCGGGAAGAACAAGAGCTCTTATTGTTGATTTGAGTGATCCATCAGGAAATACAGTGTGGGCAGGAGGTGTAGCCGGTGGAATATGGAAGACAACTAATATGTTAGATAACAGTCCCTTTTGGCAGCCTGTCGGAGATTTTTACGAAAATATTGCAATTGCCTCTTTGGCTCAGGATCCTGTAAATCATAACATTATGTATGCAGGTACAGGAGAAGGATTCAATAATGCTGATGCAGTGAGAGGATTGGGTATATTCAAGTCATCTGATTCCGGTCAAAGCTGGGAATTAATCACCGCAACAAGAAATGCTAATTTTCAATATGTAAATCGCCTGGCAGTCAATAATGAAGGTCACATCTTTGCTGCTACCAATAATGGAGTTTTTCGGTCTGAAAATGCTGGTCAGACCTGGGTAAATGTATTGAATGGTCGCGTCGGTGATCTGAGAATTGCAACCGATGGTTTGATCTATGCAGGAGTTTATAGTACAGGCATATTCAGATCTGAAAGCGGAGTATCTGGTTCATGGCAAAGGATGAACAATGGTTTCCCTACTACAGGGTTCAACAGAGTGGAATTTGCAGTTTGTGAAAAGAGCCCCAATGTATTGTATGCTACACTGGCAGGACCTAATGGAAATGTTATGGGCATTTACAGAACTAATGACAGAGGTGATAATTGGGAATCCAGAGGGGTTCCTGCTGCTGCCGGTATGGAAAACTATGCTCGTGGTCAGGCTTGGTATGACTTATCTGTAGGAATTGACCCGAATAACCCGGATCGGGTATTTATTGGAGGAATAGATATTTTAGTTTCCGCAAATGGAGGACTAAACTGGGATCAATTGACACAATGGTTTGGTGGCAACGGACTTCAATATGCTCATGCTGACCAACACAATATTGTTTTTCAACCCGGAAGCTCCAATGTGATTTATTTTACTAATGACGGAGGAATATATAGAACTACAAATGGCGCTGCTCTAAATCCAAATGTCAGATTTGTGAGTGATGGATATAATGTAACCCAATTCTATGCCTGTGCCGTGCACCCTGAAGAAGGCAGGGATTGGTTCCTTGCAGGAGCTCAGGATAATGGTACCCAATTATTCAGAGAGGAAGGGATGAACAACACTGTCGAGGTGACCGGAGGTGATGGAGCATTTGTCCATATTGATGAACTTAATCCCAATATTCAAATCTCCAGTTATGTTTTCAATGCATACAGAATTACAAATTCATCCTGGGACCAGGGTTTTACTTCAAGAAGTATTGGAGAAAGTGATGGGTTCTTTATTAATCCAACAGATTATGACAGCAAATCCAAAACACTTTATGGGAGTTATAAGGACGGAATGTACTCCATGATCAGAGATGTGGGAGGAGATAATTTAGTTGATTCTGCGTCATTGAAATTAAGTACATTCCTTAAGGTTACGGCTGTATTAGTTGCTCCAAATACTGAGAACAGAGTTTACTTTGGTACAAATGCAGGAAGTATTATTATGATCGATAGCGCAAACACTGCCAATTCTACTGCAAAGAATATCAGAAATGGCTCCGGTTTCATTTCTTCTATTGCTGTTGAAGATGGAAATGAAGATCATATAGTTGTTACTTATAGTAATTACGGAAGCCCAAAGATTTTTGAAACAAAGAATGGAGGTACCAACTGGGTGAATATAACAGGCAACCTTCCTGACATTCCTGTAAGATGGGCAATTATTTCACCGAAAGACCCTAATCAAATAGTCATTGCTACCGAACTGGGAGTTTGGATGACTGAAGGAGTCAATGGGACATTAACTCAATGGTTTCCAACTGAATCCGGACTTGCTAATACAAGAGTGGATATGCTCCAGGTGAGAAAATCTGATAATTTCCTCATCGCAGCTACTCATGGAAGAGGGTTGTTTACCAGTGAAATTTTTGTTCAGGAAAGAGCTGTGATCAGAACAGAGCAACGGATTTCTTATGTCAACTATCCTATCACATTCAATGACAAATCTGTAGGTGATTTTGACTCAAGAGTATGGGATTTTGGTGATGGAAATACATCCGCTGAGCTAAATCCGGTTCATACTTATCAGGATACCGGGACATATGTTGTGACACTTAATTTGAGAGACGATATCAGAACATCTGTCAGTATTAAAATTTTGCCCAACAAATCAACTCCTTATGCGCCGGGTGAGCCGGGGTATTCAGGAACATTTGAAAACAATCAGGGAGATTTTGCCGCATTCTCAATAGCGGGTTCTACATTTTCTCTGGGTAAATCCACGTTCAATGCGAAATCCGGTACAAAAAGCGGAAATTTTGCCTGGGTACTGGATATTGATCAGCCGATATATCAGCCCAATTCAATTGCAACGGTCTACACTCCCATGTATGACTTTAGCGAGGAAGGGATCTATGAAGTTGGCTTTTGGGCCAAATTTGATATAAATCCATCGGATGGTTTTCAGCTGCAATATACTTTGGATGGCGGATCCACATGGACTCCGGTAGGGGAGCTGAAATCCGGATGGTATAATTATTCCAGTGACAACAATGCCGGAGCATTTGACAGAGATGAACCATATTTTTCCGGTAAACAGGGCTCCTTTAAAAATTACAAATACAATCTCTCAGAGCTAGGGGGTCTCGGTCAGGTGGCATTCCGGTTCCTATTCAGGTCTCAGGGGAATGGATCATTTCCGGGAGTTGCTATTGACGACTTTAGCATTCTTAAATTCAGTGGAGATCTTCTTACAAATATCATTGATATTCAGGGCACTTACACAAATGACCGAAAGTTAAGACTGGATTGGAAAACACGTCCCGAGTATTTCTGTCAGGGATTCAGGGTAGAGATTTCAGAGAATGGATGGGATTTTGATTCAGTAGCTTTCGTTGCTGCCAATCAGTTTTCTGTAGAACTGAAAAACTATCAGTACACTACCCCCAATGATAGAAACAGGGATTTATACTTTATGAGACTTTACGTGATCAACGATAGCGGTGATGGAAGGTATAGTAATAATTTCTATAGCAAAACTGTCGTAATCCGAAAGAATATAAGTGGATTAGAAGTATTTGATGCCTATCCTACACTTGCATCTAATTTTGTGAATTTTATTTTTACTGAAGTTGTTGATCAACCGGTAAGTTTTCAGGTATTCAGTTCCGACGGAAAACAGGTGCTATCTCAGGAACAAACTCCGGGAGCAGGTTTTTATAGATTAGATCTGCCACAATTGCCGCACGGAGTTTACTTTGTTTTAGTTGAAATACCTGGAACAGCATACCGTAAAACCTTGAAAATTGTTATTTCTTCATAATTGTATATTCAATTTTATGCTTCAAAGATTTGGTTTTTTGCTGGCAGGTTTTCTCTGCTTATCCTTTTCGGGGATTTCTCAAACCGTAAACAGTGACTATCATGATGGCAGGATATTTCTAAAATTGAAAAGCCCAATAGATTTATCTGCCTATGGTATAGATAATAGAGCAAGCAGTAGGCCGGTAGCGAATCAGCAATGGTTTCAGGATTTAGCTAAAGAATACAAAATTTCTGATTTTCAGGACTATTTCAAAGCACTTAAAGGATCCCAGATTTGATCTGCTTTACGAGGTTTATTTTGAAAAATTTGCTGAGGTTGAGAATTTGATAAAGGCTCTGCAGAGTCGGAAAGAAGTAATTTACGCTGATAAAGTACCTTACCACAGGACAACTTACAGACCTGATGACCTCAGGATAGATCAACAATACACTTTAGCGGTTACGCAGGCTTATCAGGCATGGGATATTCACAGGAATGCCAACAGACAAATTGTAGTTGCAATTGTTGATGATGCAGTGCTGGTTAATCATGAAGATCTGATAGGAAGTATGTGGGTTAATCCCGGGGAAATTCCAGATAATGGCATCGATGATGATGACAATGGATATACGGATGATGTTCATGGTTATGATGTAGCCAACGACGGACCTGACCCAAGCCCCTTAGGTGAAAATCCATTTACACATGGCACTCACTGTGCCGGAATTGCCGGAGCTACCGCTGATAATGGACTTGGTGTAGCTTCTCTGGGATATGATTGTAAAATCATGGGAATTAAAACCAAACTGAATGGGAGCACCGGACCCGGACTCAATAATACTTATGCAGGTATTGTTTATGCAATTGCAAATAATGCCGATATAATTTCAATGTCATTTGGAGGTGGGGGAGGAAGCAGCACGGGAGACGGATTGTTCACTTTTGCCGCAGAGAAAGGCACAATATCGATCGCTGCTGCCGGAAATGATGATACTGATTTTGAATTTTTTCCTGCTGCGGCGCGAAATGTAGTTTCTGTTGCGTCTACTTCGCCGGATGATTCCAAATCCGGATTTAGTAATTATGGGCCATGGATTGATATCTCAGCACCCGGTTCCGGGATCATGGCGACACTGGCCGGCTCCCAAAGTGCCTACGGTTTTCAAAGTGGGACATCTATGGCATGCCCCAATGTTGCAGGCTTAGCGGCTTATCTGTATGGTTATCATAAAAATGTGACCCGAGATGATGTATTGAATTGTCTGCTTTCCACCGCTGATGAGATCGATTCTAAAAATCCAGGCTACGAAGATCAACTTGGATCAGGCAGAATTAACACTTTTAAAGCAATAGATTGTCTGGCAAACAGACCACCGGATGCCAGAGCAATATTTCCTGTAGTTCACTATATTAATGCAGCTACTCTGTTTTTGGATAAAAGTCTTAATGGCCAATACAGTAAATGGGAAATTGGAGACCTGGCTCAAAGTCAGGAGGAGATCGTAGAGGTGAACTTTCCTTCTGCAGGAACTTATCCCGTAACGCTCGAGATTGCTGAAGGATTTTCTTACCAGGGTGTGATTCATATCTTACCTACCTTATCTCTTCCTTACACAAAAGGTACACCAAACTATAATGGTGATTTTGAAAATGCTTCCGGCCATTTCGCAGTACATGACATCAGTGGTTCACCCTGGCAATTGGGCAATTCAAGCATGAGTGGAAAAAATGGTACAAACAGTGGAAATTTGGCATTTACTCTCGCACCTACAGCCCAGTACTACATACCTCAGACTGAGACTGTTCTATATACACCCATGTTTGATTTTACTGACAATGGCATGTATGAACTAAGCTTTTATGCGAAGTTTAATATAGGAACAGGCTTGGATGGATTCCATGTTGAATACACACTTGATAATGGCCGGACCTGGCAGAAGCTGGGCTATGAAAGAACTGACTGGTACAATTATACCAATACATCTCTTGATATTTCTGCTTATCCGCTGGGAGATTCATATTTTTCTGGCAGACAATCCAGTTTCAAAAAATTCCGCTTTAATGTTTCTGAATTTAGTGGACTTTCGAATGTGGCATTTAGATTCGTTTTCAAAAGTCAGGAAATTGGTTTCTTTCCCGGACTTGCCATAGACGATTTTGAAATTTCAAAACTTGATGTTGAATTGTTAACGAAAGTGATTGAATTCACTGGCAATTTCACGCAGGACAGAAGAATTAATATTAAATGGAAAACACTGCCGGAATATTATTGTCAGGGCTTCAGAGTTGAAGTATCATCCAACGGCAGAGATTATGAAGATGTAGCTTATGTTAATGGAAATCTGTTTGATATTCAGGCAAATAGTTACCAATATACTACCCCTTCAGAGCGAAACAGGGATTTATATTTTTACAGATTGTATGTAGAAAACTTCAGTCTTAATGGTAATTATGAAGCCAGTTTTTATACAAATCCTATAGCAATCAGAAAAAATCTGGTTGGTACAGAATTGTACGATTTCATACCAAATCCATTTTCTGATTTTATTGATCTTACTTTTTCTGATGTGCTATCGGAGGATCTCGAATTTTCTGTATTTGACTTATCAGGAAGACAAGTTTTGCAGGGAACAAAACCCTTTGGACAAGCATATTACAGGATTGATATGCCTGACTTAGTTTCTGGTGCTTATTTTATGCGGGTCCAGTATGGAGAAAATTCAAACGATACAAAAACAATCAAAATCATCAGACAATAGTTTTTCTTAGCTTTTTCAGATCAAAATAAAACATTACTAACCGAAGCCAACTCCAATATGTACTTAAAGCTTATACTGAGCCTGCTATTTCTGAATCTGTGTATATCAACCCACAATGCACAAATCAACTTTTGGAAACCCGGATCAATTGCTGAATCTCCTGAAAATGAAAGTAGAGTCCTGCCTTCAAAATATAAAGTGTTGGATTTAAATATCCAGGGGCTGCGTTCAGTATTAGTAGAGCAGAAAAATGTCAGGAAAAACGAAAGCATTGAAATTATGCTTCCGGATCCGGAAGGGCAACTAATCAGTTTTGATCTGAAACTTTCTCCCATAATGGAGTCGGATCTGGCATCCAAATACCCTGACATTGTGACTTTCACATTGAAAAGTCCAGTTTTTTCGGGAAGAGGGAGTATCACACAGTTTGGACTTCATGCAATGCTTTTGTCCGCAGGAGAGACTTATTATGTAGATCCATTGAGCGATTTAAATGACACTGAGCATCTGGTCTATTTCAAGAAGGATTTTACCCGGAGTGAAGCACCTAATTTCTCCTGTGAAGTAGAAAACAATAAGGACGAGCTACCATCTTTAAATGAAATTTCTTCAGACCCGGAAATTAAAACATTCTACATGGGGCAGAATAGAAGTGCTGCTGTTAACCTGCGTACCTATCGTCTGGCCCTGGCTTGTACAGGTGAATATGCCCAATTTCACGGTGGAAATGTCAGCAGTGTGATGGCTGAAATGGTCATTGCTATCAATAGAGTGAATACAGTGTACGAGAGAGATCTGGCGGTCAGATTAATCATCATTAATGGAAATGATCAATTAATTTATCTTGACGCAAATACTGATCCGTACACAAATAACAATGGGCAAACAATGTTGGGACAAAATCAAACAACTATCAGCGAAACAATTGGGTCTGCAAACTATGATATTGGACACGTTTTTTCTACCGGCGGAGGCGGAATTGCTGCTTTAAGAAGTGTCTGCGGAAATGGGAAAGCAAGGGGAGTTACCGGGCTGGGAAGCCCTACAGGGGACCCATTTTATATAGACTATGTGTGTCATGAGATCGGC
Organism: Saprospiraceae bacterium; assembly: GCA_016706365.1. Taxonomy (GTDB): domain Bacteria; phylum Bacteroidota; class Bacteroidia; order Chitinophagales; family Saprospiraceae; genus SLDF01. The sequence goes on along the minus strand of JADJJU010000002.1, from coordinate 362,660 downwards.
CATCAATTTGGCGGGAATCATACATTCAATAATTGTGATGGGAATGAGAACGCTCCCACATCCTTTGAACCTGGAAGTGGTAGTACCGTTATGGCTTATGCAGGAATATGCGGTGCCGAAAACAATGTTCAGTTTAGGTCAGATGATTATTTCCATGTGGGCTCCCTGGAAGAAATATTTGCATTCTCAAGAAATGGCAGTGGTAACAATTGTGCTACTATTATTCCTACAGATAATATAGATCCTGTTGCAACTATTCTCAGTCCAAGGAATAAAGTCATTCCTATTTCCACACCATTTGAGTTGGAAGGAATTGCAGTAGATGATACACTTCAAACTATTCAGTATAACTGGGAACAATATGATACCGGGCCAATCAGCACTATGGGCAATCCAACAGGAAATTCTCCATTATTCAGATCACTTAAACCAGGCCCTGACCCTGTCAGGATTTTTCCGGCATTAACTCATGTACTTAATGGAACAAGCACTACAAGGGAAGTCCTGCCGACAACAAGCAGACCTCTTAATTTTAAATTTATTGCCAGAGATTTTGCTGAAGAAGGAGGCGGTGTTCACTGGTCTTCACTCAGCATGAATAGCACAGCCGGGGCAGGTCCTTTTCATGTGATTAATCCAATGTCCTCGGATACAGTAGTTGTTGGTTCTATTGTTCAGATAAAGTGGGATGTAGCCAATACTGAGAAGGCACCTGTGAATTGCCAGTTTGTTGATATTCTGTATTCGCGAAATGGAGGAAATAATTTTACTGATACCCTGGCTAATAATATACCTAATTCAGGCTCAGCTTTTGTTATCATACCTGAGGGTGTTACCAATCAGGGAAGGATAAAGATAAAAGCTGTAGGAAATGTTTTCTTCGATGTAAATCCAGGAAATTTCAGAGTCGTCGATCCTATTGCTCCTACATTTAGCTTAGTTGCCGGATCTCCATCGGAACTCATTTGTGTCCCAAATAATTTGAGTCTGCCAATAGAAACAAGGGCATTAATGGGATATGAGCATCCCATAAAATTAGAAGTCGTTAATGCCTCAGTGCAAAATGATATTACTTTTACTTTTCTTGATAATCCTCTGAATCCGGGCTCAAATTCAGCTCTTGAAATTAATATCGGAGAAGTAGCAGAACCTATTTCATTTGAAATCATGGCGACAGGACAAGATGCTGATACAATCATATTTCCAATACAATTATTTACCCAATTGGCGCTCAGTTCTGAACTGACACTTGTTTCTCCTGAGTCAGGGAGCAATGGTGTAACTATAGTGCCTGTTTTTGAATGGGAAATAGTAAATGGAGCATCTGTTTACGAATTAGAAGTTAGTACTAATCCCAATTTTGAGAACCCGGAATTTTTTCTGACTGTTGATGATACTTCTTCACTTTTAAACGAAGTGTTATTGCAAAATACCCTTTATTTCTGGAGAGTCAGGGGAATTAATGAGTGTAGTAATACCGAATGGAGCAAGGTCAGTACATTCTATACTGCCCTTGTGAATTGTGAGACATTTGACAAACCGGTAGACATTGCTATATCCACTTCAGGTACTCCTACCATTACGAGTATTATTGAGATATCAGATGATATTGAGCTGACGGATGTTTTTGTTACCGGAGTAAGAGGTAATCACTCATGGTTCAATGAATTGGAATTCTATCTTACCGGACCGGATGGGACTGAGATCATACTTGTACAGCGAAAATGCGGTGCTGCAGCAGGACCGTTTAACTTTGGGTTTTCTGATGAGAGCCTTACTGATTTCTTATGTCCACCCAATCAAATGAAGCAATCTTTGCCTGCCCAGCCATTCTCAACATTCAAGGAAAAGAGATCTGCGGGAAACTGGACATTAACCGTGAAGGATACCCGGGGCACAAGTGGCGGTCGATTATTGGGATGGGGATTAGGAATTTGTGGTCCGGTAAATAGCAGTCAACCGGATTTGATTCGGAACGATTTGATGGTGCTTAAACCCGGCAACCAGAGATATGTAAATAGTGACTTCCTTTTGGTAACTGATCAATCAGTTACCGAAGCTGATATAAAATATATACTTGTTACTACGCCTGAGAAAGGAAACCTGCTTCGGAACGGGGAAATTTTAGCAATCGGAGAAGAATTTACACAGACTGAGATCAGCAATAATTCAATACTTTATGAACACCTCTCTGATTTAGAGGAAGAAGATTCATTTGACTTTGTGGTGTTGAATGGCAATGGAGGCTGGCTGGATATCAATACATTCCAAATTAATACCGATGAAGATTTTACTTCTTCAACCCGGAATCAAGAATTGAGCGATGACTTCAAAGTATTTCCGAATCCCGCTGGTACAACATTGAATGTTCTCATAAAAGGAAATGCAGAATTTTCTGAGGTACAAATACTGAATCAACTTGGTCAGATCATTAAAAAGGAAAGACTATCTATTGCTACTAAGCAGGCAACACTTGATGTGAATCAAATTGTTACTGGTTCATACTTTGTGAGAATTCTGGGTAAGGACCTTGCTATAATAAAAGCATTTGTGATAGCCAGATAAACTGTTGATATCTACTTGCTGCTTTCCTAAAAATGCTGAAGTTGTACAAGCTTGCTGTATTCAGTATTGCTTTGCATCAATTCCTGGTGCGTGCCCTGCTCAACAATATTTCCCTGATGCATGACCAGGATTCTATCCGCATGCTGAATTGTAGATAATCTGTGAGCAATGATAATAGCAGTTCGGTTTTCCATTGCTTTGTCTATGGCTGCCTGCACGATTCTTTCACTCGCTGTATCTAATGAAGAGGTAGCCTCATCCAGTAAAAATACGGGAGGATTCTTAAGTATAGCCCGCGCAATAGTTATGCGCTGCTTCTGTCCTCCACTCAGTTTGACTCCACGATCTCCGATAATGGTTTGGTATCCTTGTTCTGCCTCCAAAATGAAGTCGTGCGCGTAGGCCATATGAGCAGCTTCTTCGACTTGGGCATGGCTAATGTTTTTTTGCCCAAAGACTATATTGTTATAAATAGTATCGTTGAATAAAATGGGATCCTGGGTTACGATTCCAAACAAACCTCTTAGGTAGCCCATATCCAAATCATGAATATTATTGCCATCAATCGAAATTGATCCTGAATTGACATCATAGAATCGGGGCAATAAATCAAGGAGTGTGCTCTTACCTGCCCCCGAGGGTCCAACAACTGCGATTTTCTCCCCTTTTTTTATTGTAAGATTTAGTTTGTTGATAACAGTTCTGTCTGAAGCGGGATAAACAAAGGATACATCCTTAAAACGAATCTCTGTTTCAAAAGGCTGAGCTGGATGCAATGTTCCTGTTTGTTGATGTTTAGTATCAATTTGTAATATTTCTTCAATCCTGTCATATGCTGCGATACCTTTTTTGATATTGAAGACCGCATTCGACAATTGCTTTGCAGGGTCTATGACATTGAAAAATGCAAATAAAAATGTCAGGAAGAAAGCCGGATCTACGCCATTATTAAAGACTTCTCTGCTTCCAAGCCAGAGCAACAAAGCCAGAGCAACCATCCCGAAGAATTCAGACATAGGAGAGGCGGCATCCCTTTTCCAAAGAATTCTGTCCAGCATTCTTTTAAAAGTATTATTTGAATGCTGAAACTTCCCGAATAGATATGCCTCTGCATGAAATGCTTTGATAACCTTTTGGCCTGATATACTTTCTTCCACGATAGAAAGTGTTTCTCCTAATTGACCCTGAGCTGCTGAAGAATTCTTTTTCAAGGTGCGGGAAACGGTCCCAATTAAAAAAGCAATCACAACAGCCATCAGGACAACATAAACGGTGAGCTGAGGACTCACATAAAGCATATAAAGAATACTGCCAAGGATTATAAAAGGGGACCTAAAGATGGATTCCAGCACATTCAGAATGCTCCATTCCATCTCTGTGGCATCTGCGGAAAATCGGGAAATCAGGTTTCCTTTCTTTTCCTCCGAGAAAAAGCCAACGGGTAGATCCAAAATCTTTCTGTACAATGCCTGCCTCACATCTCTGACGATTCCATTTCTTACAGGGGCCAGCACTACCAGGGAAAGATATCTGAATAAATTTTTGAAAAAGAAAACTGAAACCAGAAAAACGCACATCCAGGCCACGACAGTCTCTCTGCCATACAAATCCATCCAGACTACCAGCTGATATTTCATATAATCCAATGCATTATTGGTAGTCAGAGGACCGCTTGGCTCAGTTTGATCTACACTTTCTAGACCAAAGAGAAGTCTGAGAAATGGGATGAGTGCCGGAATACTGATGATAGTAAAACATGCTACCATGAGATTGCACAAAGCATTCAACAGAACATTCCTCTTATATGGGACTAGTAATCGAAGTATTTTGAATAAGTCTTTCATGCAAAATTTCAGAAAATAATAGCCTGCAGGCCAATGCTTTGTGCCACTAAATGACAGTCAACCATTTCAATGATTAAAGATATCAAAATACTTGCTGACTAAGGGTTTATCCTTTGAATAGTAATGCAGTTTGATGATCTTCATACCACGAAAGTAAATGATATTGGACTAAAAAAGTTGAGCCGGAAAAACCCGGCTCAACTTTTATTTATTCAATTCAATCTTTATAATCAAAGGTGTTGAGGAAGCCCGTGTGGAAATTTCCTTTCCTGAAATCTTCATTTCGCATGAGTTTCTGGTGGAAAGGAACAGTTGTTTTGATGCCTTCCACGATAAATTCATCCAGAGCTCTTTGCATTTTCGTGATACACTCTTCTCTTGTCTGCGCTTTGCAAATCAACTTCGCAATCAATGAATCGTAGTATGGTGGTACAGTATATCCTGCATACACATGGGTATCCACTCTTACTCCATGTCCTTTTGAACTGTGGAATGAAGTGATTTTACCTGGTGAAGGACGGAAATCATTATTTGGATCCTCTGCATTAATTCTGCACTCCATTGCATGGAGCTGAGGTATGTAATTTTTACCTGATATCGGCAACCCACCAGCTACTTTGATTTGCTCTTTGATAAGATCATGATCTATTACTTCTTCAGTCACAGGGTGTTCCACCTGAATTCTTGTGTTCATTTCCATGAAATAGAAATTGCGATGCTTATCTACCAGGAATTCTACTGTGCCCACACCTTCATATCGAATAGATTTCCCGGCAAGAATAGCTGCATCACCCATTTTTTCACGGAGTTCATCTGTCATGAAAGGAGAAGGAGATTCTTCTACAAGTTTTTGGTGACGACGCTGAATGGAACAATCTCTTTCAGAAAGGTGGGCAACATTTCCTTGCTGGTCACCGATGATCTGGATTTCTATGTGACGTGGTTCTTCTATAAATTTCTCCACATAAATTCCATCATTTCCAAAAGAAGCTTTTGCTTCCCTGCGGGCAGTATTCCATTGTTCTTCAAATTCATCATCATTCCATACAACACGCATACCTTTACCACCACCCCCTGCCGTAGCTTTTAATATTATAGGATAGCCGATGTCTTTAGCTATTTTTTTTCCTGATTTAATGTCTTTCAACAAGCCCTCAGATCCTGGAACAACAGGCACACCGGCTTTGATCATAGTTTCTTTAGCTGTGATTTTATCTCCCATTTTACGGATCATTTCAGGAGTTGGACCTATGAATTTGATTCCATATTCCTGGCATACTTCTGCAAAGTCTGCATTCTCTGCAAGGAAACCATATCCGGGATGTACCGCATCTGCGTTGGTGATCTCGACCGCAGCCATAATTTTAGGAATACTAAGATATGACTGAGCCGAAGAAGGCGGTCCAATGCATACTGCCTCATCCGCAAATCTGACATGCAAACTTTCTTTATCAGCGGTCGAGTAAACAGCCACTGTGGGAATTCCCATTTCTTTACAAGTCCTGATGATCCGCAGAGCTATCTCGCCTCTGTTGGCTATAAGTATTTTCTTAAACATATATTTTTAGTTTACTTCGAGGGATCTTTCCTTAGACAATCAGGCATTGGGATCAACCAGGAAAAGCACTTGATCATATTCAACTGGTGAAGCATCATCAACCACTATTTTTACAACCTTACCTTTGATGTCCGATTCAATCTCATTGAATAATTTCATTGCCTCAATGATACATACCACAGAGCCCTGATTGACAGTGTCTCCTACCTGAAGATATGGGGGCTTATCCGGAGATGGAGAACGATAGAATGTTCCTACCATTGGTGACTTAATTTCCAATAAGCCTGAAGCAACGACAGGAGGGGCTGCGCTTTCTGCAGAAGGTGCAGGTTTACTTGACATTGGGGAAGGGTCTGTCTGCTGATTCTGCGTAGGGGAAGGATTATATGAAGGAGGAGGATTATATGCCGGTGCATAAGAAGGTACTCCTTTGTTTTCATAATATTTCTGAGAACGAATTGTGATTTCAAATTCGCCTTCCTTCAATTTGAATTCAGCAAGCTTCGAGCGATCTATAATTCTGATCAGTTCTTGTATTTCTTTGAAATTCATAAGCTATTATTTTGCACGTTCAATATAATCTCCGTTTGTCGTGTCTACTTTAATGATATCTCCCTGATTAATAAATAGAGGCACCCGAATTTCTGCACCAGTTTCGATTGTAGCCGGCTTTGATGCGTTCGTAGCAGTATCTCCACGCAAGCCGGGCTCTGTATAAGTTACTTCAACTGTCACACTTGGTGGCAAATCAATAGTTAAAGGTATTTCTTTTTCTGCATGAAAGAGAATTTCTACCTCCATTCCTTCTTTCAAAAACGAGCATTATCGATCAGATTTTTACTAATTGTCACCTGATTGAAATCTTCATTATTCATGAAATTGAAGCCATTATCTTCTTCATACAAGTATTGATATGTGCGTCTTTCTACTCTTACGATATCAATTTTATGTCCGGAAGGGAAGGTGTTGTCCAATACTCTTCCGGTGGTTAGGCTTTTAAGTTTGGTACGCACGAATGCTGCCCCTTTGCCGGGTTTTACGTGCAAAAACTCTACAACTCTGAATATGTCATGATTGTGAACTATACAAAGGCCATTTCGAATTTCTGATGTTGAAGCCATAAAGATTTTTTGTAATGAGGCGCAAATATAAGATTTATACTTCGAACTATTTCGCGTTATAGGCCCATTTAAGTAAAGTTGCACCCCATGTAAAGCCTCCCCCGAAAGCTGTAAGTACCAAATTGTCCCCTTTTGATAGTTTGTCTTCCCACTCCCATAGACACAAAGGGAGTGTTCCAGAGGTTGTATTTCCATATTTTTGTATATTGATCATTACCTTGTCCAGTGGTACACCCAGATCTTCAGCGACAGTTGTTATAATTCTCATGTTTGCCTGATGGGGCACCACCCAGTCAAGATCTGCTGAGCTAAGTCCGTTTCTGCTCATTACATCCTGAACAGTTGAAACCATGCCCTTTACTGCTTGTTTGAAGACGGTTTTTCCCTCCTGATACACATAGTGCAGTCGCTTGTCAATTGTTTCCTGGCTGGCAGGTAATGCTGAACCGCCGGCTTTCATATGCAAAAAATGCCTTCCACCACCATCGCCATGGAGTACAGCATCGATGATTCCATTACCTTCTTCATTGGGTTCTAGCATGACTGCCCCTCCACCATCACCAAAAATGACACAAGTGGTTCTATCTGTATAATCAATAATAGAGGACATTTTATCCATGCCGACGACAATTACCTTTTTGTATCCGGTCTCAATAAATTTGGATCCTACGTTTAGCCCGAAAAGAAAACCTGAACAAGCTGCATGGATATCAAATCCAAATGCATTGCGAATGCCCACCTTATCACAAATGGTATTTGCCGTATCAGGAAAAACAAGATCCCCGGTAATAGTAGCACAAATTACCAATTCAACTTCGTCAGGATGAGTGCCGGTTTTTTCCAAAAGACCTTCTACCATGATCTTACCCATATCAGATGCCGTCATACCTGGAGTCTTCAGGATGCGTCTTTCTTTGATGCCGGTTCTTGAGGTAATCCACTCATCGTTGGTGTCCACCATTTTTTCCAGGTCCTTATTGCTAAGAATATCATCCGGTACATAACCTTGCACTCCGGTAATTGCAGCTCTTCTTTTCATACAAATAGATCAAATTAGGCGGCAAAGGTACGAATCCAAGCCAATTGAAAAAATTTAGTATTGACGTGGATATCTATCTGCACCAGTACTACATTCCAAAAAATAGACGTCTAATTATCCATATATCAGACTTCAAGGATCCAAAAGTGGTTTTGATCGAATAGATATTATCTAATACTTTGACCTAAAAAGATATAGATATTGAAATAAATCGAATTAATAATTTATTGAATGTATCTTCTTTGTGTAACTTTGCCTTTTGTTGGGCTATTGACCTCAATCAAATTTATTGTTATGAAGTGTTTTTCTAAATACATATTGACTTTGAGCCTGTTTATTGTCATGATCGGGGCCGCTCAAGGTCAAGGCCAGGTGGACTTTATAAAAGGCGGTATGACAACTGCAAAATCCAGAGCCATTAAAGAAGGCAAATTATATATGGCATTCTTTTATACTGATTGGTGTCTGCCATGTAAGTGGATGGAGGACAATACTTTTAAAGACAAAGAGGTTGCCGATTTTTTAAATAAAAACTATTTATCGGTCAAGGTTAATATTGATGATTTTGATGGGCATGCTCAAAGGACACAGTTTAATGTCGAGTTTTTGCCTACCATTATTGTATTTGACCAGGGAGGCGGAATTTTAGGTAAATATGAAGAATCGCTTTCTCCTAAAAGATTCCTTGAACTTATTCAGGGGCATCGTTTTGATCTGGCTAATAAAGCTATCAAATTATCAGGTATCCCTACTTCTCCCAAGCAAGATGAAATACCAAAGTCTGTTCCAGTTACTCAAGCAAAAGATGATGTGGCTGGGAAAACTGAAAAAGTAAAAGAAAAGCCAGCTGACAAACCTGCAGATAAGTCTGTAGATAGAAGAGCAGTAAACAAAACGGAAAAGCCGGTCGAAAAAACTACAGAAGTTGCAAACAATAATACAAAAGAGCCTGAAACCAAAAAACCTGAACCTGTAGTAGAGAAACCAGTAGCCAATTCTACGCCACCAACCAAACCAAATACGAATACTTCAACCAGCATCGCTACAGCTGATGATGGAAAATATTACAGCGTACAGGTGGGAACATTCAATAGATTTGAAAATGCGGATCAGAGAAGGAATGAGTTTAAAGAAATATTTGGAGATGGAGTTCATATAAAAATTGAGAAAAGCGGATCTGAGACCATATACAAAGTGATGATTGGAAGATATAAAGCATATGATGCGGCAAAACCTTTGGTCAACTTGCTAAAGGAGCAGGGTTATGAAGGTTTTGTAAAGGAAATCAATCAATAATAAATTCTCTCCGGATTTGAAAGATTTGCTGATTACTAACATTGGGAGACTGCATCAGGTAAGGGACCATCAAAGCGGATTTCTGTCAGGAACTCAAATGATGGAGTGGCCATGTATAGATCACGCCTGGCTTAGAATTAGATCAGGAAAGATCGAAAGTTTTGGACTGATGGCAGAATTACTTCCTGAAACGGGACCTGTATTGGATGCTGAAGGCGGCTGGGTTTTCCCGGGTTGGTGTGATTCACATACACATATAGTATTTGCTGCGAGTCGTGAACAAGAGTTTGTTGACCGGATCAATGGTTTGACATACGAACAGATTGCTGCCAACGGAGGAGGTATTTTGAATTCTGCTGCTAAAATGGCAACTGCTTCTGAGGATGAATTATTTGAAAGCGCCCAACAAAGACTTCAGGAAATTATCCAAAGGGGCACCGTTGCTGTAGAGATTAAGAGTGGATATGGACTCAGCCTTGAATCTGAGCTCAAAATGCTGAAAGTGATAAAAAGGCTAAAAGAGAGTTCTCCGATTGATATAAAAACAACTTTTTTGGGGGCACACGCAATTCCCTTGCAATACAAGCAAAATAGAGAGGAGTATATCCGGGTCATTATTGAAGAGATGCTGCCCGAAGTGGCTTCCCAAAATTTGGCAGATTATTGCGATGTATTTTGTGACAGAGGATTTTTTACTCCTGAGGAGACGATCCTGATATTAAATGCAGCCTCAAATTATGGTATGAAGGCAAAAATTCATGCCAACGAATTGGGCGTCACAGGCGGAGTTCAGGCAGGAGTTGCCTGCAATGCACTTAGTGTAGATCATCTGGAATCAATGGACCAGGCAGCGATCGATGCTTTAAAAGGAACCAATACTATGCCTACTTTACTACCGGGAACTGCATTTTTCCTTGGGATGGAGTTTGCTCCTGCACGTCAGATGATAGACGAAGGGTTACCAGTCGCTCTAGCCAGTGATTATAATCCTGGATCTACTCCATCAGGCAATATGTCTTTCGTAGTATCACTTGCCTGTATCAAAATGAAAATGTTGCCTGAAGAAGCCATGAACGCTGCAACCATAAATGGCGCTTATGCTATGGAGCTGGAATCTCAGTATGGCAGTATCCAGAAAGGTAAATGGGGCAGTGTTTTCATTACACCTGCCTTAACATCTCTGGCCTATATTCCCTATGCATTTGGCAGTGACTTAATTCACTCAGTAATTGTAAAAGGGGAATTAACGGTAAAAAAGCAATATAATATATAATAGCTGCCAACCAGGACCGTTTTTGATTAGTTAATCTGACTGAAAACCTTATTTCAGCTTTTTTGAGTGTGATTTTCTACGGTCCTTAATTCCTTATACCACAAAAGTCGATTAAAACGTATCTATATGGCAATGTTGAAATCTTTGTTTTAAAACACTGAATATTAAGCCAGGGTATAGAAAAGACAGTATATGAATAAGGTAATATGTTAAAAAAAATTGTCATAAAACAATATTGATCTATCTTTGCGCTCTGAACAGAATACTACACCCCATGCATATTGAAATATCCCCCATGATCCGAAATTATAGTCTGTTTTTATTTTTTTGCTTTTCAGTGCACATTTTAAGTGCACAAAATCCAATTTCTATTCAGAGAGCCAACTCTGAAAACCTTGATGGAAGCAGAGGTTGCAATGAACAATATGCGGGCACAGTCATCAGATCGAACTTTACGGGATCCAGTAATGACTGGATGGGTGAAACAATTTACATGTGCTATAATGACAGAATAACATTTACAGGAAACAATGACGCGGATCTTACCGGAGATCCATTGCCTGCTACCACTCCTGGAATTGGTTATGCTTTTTATAGTTGCAGGCCTACAATTGCGGGCCCTTCCCTTAATGATATTCTTACAGATCCCTGCATTTTCCAGGGGCCACCAGCTCCTGCTTTGGGTCTCTATATTGATAATAATGGGAATGCCAATGGAACTCAAACATTCATAAACGCAGGGTTTTTACAAAATACTTTTAATGGCGGAAATCCTATTCAACTTTGGTTTTCTTTGATTACTGTTGATGATTTTGCAAATGCAGCATATGAAGGAACTCCTTCGGGAATGTGTACCAATGCGAATGTAGCCACAGCATTTAGCGTGGTGTATCTTAATCAAATAAGTATTTCTTCATTATCAGTGCCGGCACCTAATGCACTCAATGGCACTTTTGTCGTTAGTGGTGGCCTTCCTCAATTTGATCAAACCGGCCCCGGAAGGTTTTATTCTTTTATTGAAATAGAACTAATCAGTAATCCCGCCATTAAAGGCACTATTACTAACCCGTCCAACATCACTCATGGAGCTACAGTGCAATTTACAGTCCCTCAGGCTGGAAATTATAGGGTACGTGTAAGGGATGGAAAATCATGCCCGGGTGAATTTTCTTTTTCTATGCCGAGGAATCAGGTAGAGTTTCAAATGCCAACTGTAAATGTAACGCCCGGGGAATTCTTTTGCATTCCTGTTACCGTGAGCAATCTTGTTGATGCTTTATCAGTTCAGTTTTCAATCAACTGGGATCCTACAATTATCAGATTTAATGCACCCAATATTCCTAATCCGTCCCCTCTTGCCGGAATGAATCTAATCGATAATTTTCAACTAGGAAATGCTCCCAATGGTGAACTCTTTTTCATTTGGCTTGATAATAATCTCGACCCCGCAACATTACCTGACAATACTGTATTATTTGAGCTATGTTTTACAGCAATAGGATTTCCCGGAAATATGTCTGATTTATTATTTACAGACAGACCGGGCTTTATTGAGGTAGTTAATTCAAACGGAATTTCGACTTTTACAACCATAAATGGTAAAGTAAATATAATCAATCCAACTATAATAACTACATACGGACGCAGCTGCAGCACTACAACCAATACCGGATCAATTACTTTTTCTGCAGCAGGTGGCAGAGGACCTTATTCTTATGAATTGACCAATGGCGCAGGAGTAATTGCATCAGGAGTTTTTAATACGGCAAATGATCTAATTGTCCTAAATAACTTATTGCCTGATACATATGCGGTTCAGGTCAGGGATGCAGATGGAAATATCTCGATTTTAAATATTACGGTAGCATTGGCTGCACCAATCTTTGTGAATGTAGCTCCCACAAATCCCAGATGCGTGGGGGACAGGAATGGGCGGGTATTAGCATCTGTAGGAGGTGGTACTCTGCCATATGTATATAAATGGTCCACAGGACAGTTTGGAGTGAATGAAATCACTACCCTGCCGGCCGGGTTTTATGGTGTTACTGTTATAGACAATAATGGTTGTTCGGCGGAAGCCTCAACTACCTTAGGAGTGATTGGAATTGCCAGTAATATTTCCGGGATTGCTCCGTCCTGTTCTGGCATTAATGACGGATCTGCTACAGTGGCTCCGACAGGTGGAAACGGACCTTATAATTATTTATGGAGTGGAGGCGGTTCACTTGCTACGAAATTAAATCTTGGGGAAGGCAAGGTAAGAGTAACTATTACCGATGCCAACCTATGCAGTCATCAGGATTCTATAACATTGGTCGCGTCTAAAGTAATTTCTCTCAACACAACCAGTTTTGATTCACCATCCTGCAGAGGTGATTCAGATGGAAGTATATGCATTAATATAACTGAAGCAGGTGGTTCTCCTCCTAATGTTCCGTATACATTCCTATGGTCTGGGGGAACTGCGGTCAATACATCTCCTACAAGCTGTATAAATGGCTTGGCTGCAGGTGTGTACAGTGTCACAATTAGTGATGGAGATGGTTGTCAAATTGATTCTATTTTTGAATTGCTCAACCCGACTTCTCTTAGCTTGTTTGTATTTCAGCTTGATAGTGTATCCTGTAACGGGCCAGGTAACGATGGGGCGATAACAATAATAGCTGGTGGTGGTACTATGCCCTATGATTTTAATTGGAATAATGGAGCATACAGCGGAAACCAACTCCAAAATTTACCAGCCGGAATGTATGATTTGGTATTGACAGATGCTAATGGATGCAGCATTACAGCAAGTTATGAAATCCCGACAAAAGGAGCTGTAATCAGCTTTACCACAACCCCTGTCACTTGTCAGGGAGGTTCAGACGGGACTGCAACTGTAATTGTAAACGATCCCACGGCTACCATATTATGGAGTAATTCTTCCTCTTCTAATACAATTACTAATTTGATGGCTGGTTATCATGTGATAACAGTCACAGACGCTTCCGGATGTGCAAAAGTAGATTCCGTATTCGTGGATGAACCACTTCCTCTGATTGTTGATATATTGAACGCTTCGCCGACTTGTCCCGGAGGCAATGATGGGACTATAGAGATTATGGTAAGTGGTGGTTTAGGGCCTTACACTTATCGTTGGGATCATACTACCGCAACAACCCCTATTCTGAATAATCAAAGAGCTGGAACTTATAATCTAACCGTTACGGATGCGAGCACTTGCGGGCCGCAGACTTTTTCCATTGAGCTTATTAATCCTCCTTTTATAATGTTTAGTTTTGGGATACCGGAGGCGGTTTCCTGTGATGCTTCGGATTGTGATGGATCCATTACACTGACTCTATCAGGTGGTGCAGTTTCAGGAGGATTATTTGATGTAGTGTGGAGCTCAGGACAAAGTAATCAGGATGTTATGGCCAGTACGGCTGTAAATTTGTGTGCCGGACAGGTAACTGCAACAGTAACTGATGAAAACGGCTGTATTCAGACAGAAAATGCAAATATTCCGGTACCTGATATGATGAGATTAAGAGATGGAGCTTCCATTATTAATGATGTTTCTTGTTTTGGACTCTCTGATGGATCAATAAATGTTGAAGTAGAAGGTGGTTCAGGCCCCTACAATTATGATTGGCCGGTCCTTATGACAAATGGTCAATCCTTGACTAATTTATCTGCCGGTAGTTATTTGCTCAATGTGGGAGATACGAGAGGATGTATTTTCGATACAATAATTGTCATTAATGAACCTGCGCTTTTAGAGCTAAACATTGATTCTTTGGCAACAAGTAATTTGGGTTGTTCAGGGACAACGGATGGCCAAATCACTGTAATCCCTGTCGGAGGAAATGTAGGACCTATGGACTATAAGTGGACACCTTCAGTATCAACAACCAATGTTGCATCCGGTCTTGCTGCTGGTACATATGTAGTCACTGTTGTTGACATTAAAGGCTGCAGTGCTACAGCTTCATACACAGTTACAGAGCCGGTGCCAATAATTGCGACTATCCCTGTCCCTCTCGAACCAATTTGTTTTGGACAAACAACTTCAATTACAGTCACTACTGCATCCGGTGGTTCAGGACCTCCGTATTCATTTAATGTGGACAATGGTCCTCTGTCACCATTGGGAATTAATACACCAATTCTGGCCGGAGAACACTTGATCCGCGTATTTGACAGCAAGGGATGTACATATGATGAAACTATCATCGTCAATCAACCTCCTGCTGTACTTGTAGATCTGGATGATGAAATTACGATTGACCTTGGTGATTCCATTACCCTGATTCCTATTATACAATCTATTGTTGGCATTGATGAATACATGTGGAACAACGGATCAACTCTTACTTGTGATGATTGTCCGGAACCGACAGCCTTCCCTCAGGGAAGTACAACTTATACACTTACTGTAATAGATCAGAATGGATGTATGGGCTCGGATAATATTACAATTAAGGTTTCTAAACGCCGATATGTCTTTATTCCTGATGCATTTTCGCCAAACCTCGATGGAGTCAATGATGTGTTTACAGTTTTTACAGGAAAAGGGGTCGTGTCTATCAATAACATGAGAATTTTCAACCGATGGGGAGATATGATGTATGAAAATCCAAACATTGAACCTGGTTCCCTTGGTAGCGTTGGATGGGATGGAAGATTCAATGGTAAGATGATGGAGACGGGAGTGTATGTTTATGCTGTTGAAATAACGTTCCTGGATGGCACTACATTACTCTATAAAGGTGATGTTACACTGATCCAAAAATAATGCCCGGGCTGCATTGATTGTACCCAGATTTGACAACTAGTGCAAAGAATAGATCTTTCTCAAAAAGAATAGCATTTGTCGTACCTCTGCTTTCTGATCTTCTTAGTTAATCTTTCTGTCCAATTATAGCTGATCAACAGGTAGAAATCTGCGTGGTCCAATGTGGCAGAGTTAAAGAATTCACTTAAATTATTTGAGCCTAAAGTTAAATACCCTGCTCTTATTGCGAGGCCTGGAGAATAGGTCTGCCAATTGGTGAGAGCTGCATAGGGAAAAACTTTCCAGTAACGAAATGCATACTGAATACCCATCATTAACCTGGGATCTGCATTTGAAAAAGGCAGAGAAAAGAGTGATTGAAATTGTAAATGAGAATCCATATGTATCAGAAACGATCCCGATATGGATCCTTTAGTGGGTACCATTACTTTATCTGAAGGATTAGATTTACTATCTGAGCCTGCCAATTTTGCCTCCAGGTTTGCAGAATAAGATTGCAAATTTGTAAAGGAACTAAAATCAGATGAATTTAATTCAACTGCTTTGTTGAATTGGATATCATGAATCTCAGTTGATTTATTGAATTCAATAAATCCGATTTGATTTAAAGACAGTATCGCCTCCCATTTTAGTGAAGATCTTTTGGGTCTCAATGCAATGCCAAAATCGACAGATGCACCATGACCGTTAATTTGTGAAGCGTATTTATTCCGATTTTCATTCGGATATGTGTATTGCCATTGCACGGATGCATTTGATATACTAACACCGGTATTTTGGAGTTTGGTCCAGGCATTTATACCCTGATTCATTTTCATTCCCAGCATATCAAGACCGAGATTCCATTGCAAATTCATACCCACATTGAGCTCCCAATCCCGTAAAAAAATATTTCTGCATACATGTACACCCAAAGATGCCATACTAAGGGCACTTATTGAAAAGGATCTGATTTGAAAAGCTTGATTGCTGGGTTTAGCATCATAGACAGGATAATTTATTTCATCCGGTGTATCAGCGGCTGAACCCAATACGCTCAGTCTGGAATATAAACCCACAGTCCAAACATGATTGATTCTGTGCCAGAAAGCTGGTCCATAAAAAGTGGCTTGCACTGCTGTTTGATATCTGGAGCGACCAGTATGAAACCCCAAACCAATTGCATCCATTTTTGAGACAGAAGTTTCATCTTCCTGCATGGTACTTAGTAGTTCTACCTTCTGCTTTAAGTCTAATATACTGGAGTTCTTTAAGTAGAACATATTAGTATAGACACTGGCCGAGCCCCCGGTCAGGAGGAAGTCAGATTTCATCTTTTCTGGATGAAATGATGCCGGAAAGTGTTGCATCCTATATGCCGGTAACTGATCGTCAGCCATGGCAGATGTTAAGACTTGTGCCTCAACTGGTTGCAAAATCCAGACACCTATAACCCAAAGGGCTATACGTCTCATGATATAACAATTTTATGCGCGCTTTAAAACACAAAAGTAAATCTAAGATCTTGAACAACACTATGATTACAATTATTTTTAGACGAAGGGTAAAAAGAATGACTTACCATTGACAAATGCAGCCTTCAAATGAAGGGCTCATTTACCACACTAAACTGGCTTTCTTAACAAAAGGAAAGTGGAATAATTAAAACTGATTTTTCCACATCATAGATTCGACAGGCCGTATGGATCTTTGATTGTACTTAGCTCCGGGCTTGCGATTGTAATAATTTTCTATATCTCCGTCTACACTGAAATATATGAGTTGACCGATAGGCATACCGGCATATATTCTGACCGGTTGTACGCAGGATATTTCAAGTGTCCATGCATTGCAAAAGCCTACATCACCTTTACCTGCGGTGGCATGTATATCAATTCCCAATCTCCCAACACTTGATTTGCCCTCAAGAAAAGGAACGGAATTGTGGGTTTCTGTATATTCTTCCGTCACTCCTAAATATAGTGTACCCGGCTGAAGTTCGATTCCTTCCGGCCCGATTTCAAAATGCTCTATTGTGTTATGCTTTTTAGCGTCCAAAACCCTGTCTTTGTAAACAGCCAGATATTTTCCAAGGTGAACATCATAGGAATTTGTTCCCAAACAAGCTGGATCAAATGGTTCGATTACAATTTCACCGGTTGCAATGGCTTCCAGTATTTTTTTGTCAGATAAAATCATTGTCTATTTTTATTCTTAAGTCCTTAAAAACAGTGCAAATATAGAAGATTAATCGGGCAGCCGGCTCATACATCGTATTGACAAATGTCAAAGCATCAAACTTCAATTTTCCAAACCTTAATTAACCTGTCATCACCTGCACTCGCCAAAGTCTCGTGATCCAACCATATGACTGTATTAATAGAATGGGTATGTGATTTGTATTTAAGCCCATCGATAACTTTTAATAATTCCAAATTCTCCGTTTTCCAGATTTTAATGGTTCTGTCTCTGCTGACTGAAGCAAGAAGGGAAGCTTCCTGATTAAGGGCCAGATCATTTATAGTATTCATGTGTGCAGGCACAGATGCTATATTTGTAATGGTTTTTCCTATCTTATTGAAGTTCAACCTGGCATCTCTCCCTGCAGAATAAAATTTATCCTGCGAGCTCATCAGCATGCAAAAGACTGAATTGTCGTGGGCGGAATCATTGCTAGAAATCAAATCAAATCGGAGCGCATCCAGGAGAAATATTTTGCTCTCTGACCCCGCAACAATTAATTGATTGGTATCAGGCATCAAGATCACAGATCGTAGAGCTTTACCGGATAATTGTATACTGAAGATTAGATTCAGAGTTTGTCTGTTTAAAACTCTGAGCCAACCGTCTCCTCCGGCAGTAAAAACATAATCTCCATTTGCTGCGATGGAATAAATGCCTTTTTTATGGATATCCAATTTTCTGATCTCCTGAGTTGTCTTTAAAGTACAGCTAATGAGTATTCCGTTTTTGGTCCCCATTAGGAGCTGGTCCGGACCAATCAAATTCATACAATAGAGACTATCAGTATCCCTGGCAAGCAATTGTCCTTTTTCAGATATCTGTGGATCCCATTCTACTACATACCCTTCACCTCCACAGGAGAAAAATGTCCCTGCTCGCTGACCCGGAATTAATTTGTAAATTGCGGCCTCATGTCCACTTAAAGTATGTATAAGAGAAACCTTCATACTGGATTTTGCTACAAAATCAGTTTTATTCGTGACAGATGCCGTTAGTTTATAGAAAAAATTTAATAGATCATTGCATCCTGGGCATATGGGAAGTTACAGAAACTGAACAGTACTTTCTGGATCAGTTGGCATTTTGGCCAGAAGAGCAGGAGCAACTCGATCAAATCAAAGGAAGAAAACGTGTTGAGTGGCTTGCTGTGAGGCAATTGGTTCATACTTTAAGTGAGCGCGAGATTCGGGGCCCTATTTTAAAAGATGAGCACGGTAAACCATATTTGAAAGATTCTACGTTTTTCATATCCATGAGTCACACAAATGGATTTGCAGCCGTAATTGCAGCTCCATACCCGGTAGGAGTTGATATTCAACAGCGTTGGACATCCATTTTAAGGCTTAAAAAGAAATTTGTTGGAAATGATGAAATGTCAATTGTAGAGAATGCTGAAGATGAAATAGCAGCTTTGCATATTCTTTGGGGTACAAAAGAGGGGCTTTATAAAGCGTACGGAAGAAGAAAAATTGACTTTAAATTGCACTTGTTTGTTGATTCTTTTGAGATAAATCCGAGCGGGGGATTTACTACAGCTCATATCAGACTGGATTCATTTCATCAGATGTATGATGTACATTATGAATTATTCAGAGATATTTATTTTGTTTATGTCCGTAAAAAAGAAAATTCTGAAAATGAGAATCTATAGAATAATCGTATTCATAGCAAGTGCAGCATTTGTTCTGGCTGCCTGTGGAAATAAAGAACCCAAATTGCCTGCAGATTTTGAGGTGTTCTATGAGCGTTTTCACAATGATTCTGCTTATCAGATGGAGCATATTTTATTTCCATTGGAGGGAATGCCGGGAGGATTGAATGAGGAGAATCCAATAGATGATAGTTTCAGATGGTACCCTGAATTCTGGGAAGTGCATAAGCCAATGCTGGATGAGGATGATGAATTTATTCAACAAATAACTATCCTGGACGAATACACCATTGTAGAAATAATCAGATACAAAAAAACCAGATTTGGGATGGAACGCCGATTCGCAAAAATGGGTGATGAATGGTTTCTGATCTATTACGTAGGAATGAACTTGATGACAGAAGCTAGTGACAGGGATATTTTGGGGGATAAAGTAGATCAAATCCAGAATGATGAAAATGGAGATCCTATTTTTGAGATTCAGGAAGAAGCTCCGGATGAAGAGCAGTGATTTATTATAATTGAACCCAGCTATCCATACATTTCCATAAAAGCCTTGTATCGCTCGTCCAGTTTGAGTATTTCCGGATTGCCAAGGACTACTAAATGTTGACGTGCCCGGGTCAAAGCAACATTAAATTTTCTATCGACTCCTTCTGCGGACAATGACACCAGATTAGCAAGCTGATGCTTATTATTGAGACAAAGGGACAAAATGACAACATCCTTGGCAGCACCCTGAAATCTTTCAACTGTGTCTATCTGAACAGTACCAAGTTCAATATTTTTGTTTTGAAGTGTGTGCAATATAGTAGCTATTTGGGACCTGTAAGGAGTTATGACTCCAATACTGATCTGTTTATCTTGATATAATTCTCTGAAAAGTGGGATCAATTCGGCTATTAATCTGGCTTCATGAAGGTTAATTTTGCCATGAAGATGAGTTTTGTCGATGGGAGTTTGCAGGAAATTGACTCTCTTATTAATGATTGAATTCCAGAGTTGATTTTCATTATTCAGTAGATTATTGTTAACACCTATCGCTTTTTTTTGAAAATGATTATCGGAATTAAGTGGGAGTATTTTCAATCCTCCTTTATAAAAAATCTGGTTGGGAAATGCCATAATATCTTCGTGCATTCTTCCCTGATGACTCAATCTTGCATAAGCCCAATCCCAGCCCATCGCCTGACATCGCAGATACAAACGTTCGAAAAGGGAGTCTCTGAGATCCTTCAAACCAATATTTTTCAACTCCTGGTTTTTTACCATTGTAGATGATTTATCCTGAGTCACTACTGCAGGAAGCTGCAAGTGATCGCCGATTAACAGCACTTTTTCAAATCTCGTCATGAAACCTGCCAATGAAGGTTCTATGATTTGAGAAGCTTCATCAACTAATAGTCTGTCAAAATGAATAAGATTGAATAATTCCGGCTTCCCTTGTAAAGATGCTACCGTGCCCAGTACTATCCTTTGTTGAGAAAGCATATCAAGGAGCTCCTGTCGCGTCTTACAACCCGAGGCTAAGGTATCAAGGAGCCGTGGCTGGTATTCCGTTCTTACTCCATATCTGGAACCTATTCTAAGATATTGAGACCGGACATCTGCATGAATGGATTCAATTGCCTCACACATTTCATCTACCGCCCTGTTGGTGTATGCCATGAGCAGTAATTTCTCATTTGTATTTTCAAGCAGATAACGGACAATATGGTGGAGCATTTTACTGGTCTTCCCTGTTCCCGGAGGTCCCCAAAGCAAGAAATAATCAGGGGCAGCAATGATTTTTGAGCAAATCTTTTTTTGTTCCTCTGTCAGATCGTCCGGAAATTGGACATCCACTTCTATTGTATGATTGGGGGGCAATAGTGAGAGAATCTTTTCCCGTTTTTCTTTAGGAGCGTGTGCAAATTCAAATAAGGATCTGCTAAGACCCATGAAGGAACTGTCCAATAAATCTTGTTCTATATGCCACTTGTCATGTCGCTCAAAATGCTGCAGATTAGTCTGTCTGGCCCGTAATCGCAAAGTAAGGGATTCATGATCCATTGCGACAATTGTAGATTTTATCAATTGATCAAATGTACCCGTATCTTCATCTTCAGGTTGGGGATACATCACTACAATATCTCCTAATCTAAAATTGGCAAGAGGATTAGTCAGCTCTGTATGATGCAAGACCACTATAGGGTCCTCCGCATCTGCCTGATTAAGACCGATTCTCAGGTGCCGCATCAGTTCAAAAGCCTGTTCCTTTTCATGCGCTGATTTTTGCCAAAGTGCAGCCTGACCCTCGGAGCCTTCTTTTCCTGAAATGCCAACTTTCGCCAAAATATGCTCTCTAGAAATCATTCCGGCAAAAGCATTGAAATATCTTCTCTCCATATCACTTAGGGAGTGATATACTTTTTCAAACATTTGAACATCTCTCAATGTAAATCCATACAAACCCTTTAGATCCAGTACTTTCAATTTTTGATAAACACATGTTTCAGGATCAGTCTCATCAGTCAGATTTGCAATTTGTTTTTCGATTCCGACCAATTCATTTCTGGCAGATAACGCCTCGTACTGCTGAGCCTTCACTACCGGTGCGAACCTAAGGGGATTGTCCGGATCTCCTGAATAGAGTATATATGAAGTCGGTTTGATCTTATTTTCAAAGACTGACTGGATGAGCAAATCATACAATAAGGTCTGCAGATAGTGGCTTTGATTCAGACCATATTTATTGGGTTTGAATATTTTGCCGCTTTTTAATTCAATAATAGCCCCTTTGTGTTGCTCTCCTCTATAGAACATATCCAGACGACCTTGTAAACCATATTTTTCAGAAAAAAATGTAGGCTCCAAAATTGATTTTTCCGGAATGATACCCTGAGATTGGAAACCTCCGGTTGCCAGCTTTTTTAAAGTGAGATAATGCACTTGTAGCTCTTCAAAAAAAGTTCTCAGGTCACTGTCACTGATTGTAGCAAAAGTCAGAGGCGCCAGTTTGAAAAGCCGGGATTTTAAATCTGAAAAAGATTTTTCAGGATCTGATACAAGTTCATCCAGAAAAAAATTAACAATGTTCCCCAAAAGAATTGGGACGGAATTACTCAATGGCAGATATTTTCTGAGCAGATACCCTTCAGTATGACATCCATCTTCCTTCAGGGTTTCAGCCACTGCCGTGACATCGAGCAAATAATCCGGTAAAATAATAATAGCACAAGGAATCCAGCTGCCATCATCTCTTACTTCAATATCAATCAGACTGATGCTTTGGGGCAGCTGAAAATGCTTTTGCAAGATCTCAATCCCGCTGTTAAATTGATCGTTTTTGCCTGTTACATTATAGCGGATACGGACTTCTCCACTACCATTCCTTGGCAGGCCATAAAGGAGCTTTGTTTCTGCATCGATTTTGGTCAATTCAACTCTGGCATGTGCAATATGTTCAGTATCTGACCATTCCGGCTTTAGATAGACGTCTCTGGATGGCAATTTATCGGCTTGAACGTTGCTAAGTTTATTTCCGAAAACAGATGAGATAAGGTCTGCCCCGCTTCGTTTTAAGAGTGCCAGACTATGCTGTTTCTGCTCTTCGCTGGCATTCAACCAAGCTGAAATCTCTTTACGAATCACATGCAAATTGAATAATAATGCTGGAGGCAATTTAAAAGTGGTTCCAATGAAAGCCATTCTTGTAAACATAGTGTGAAACTGCAGGCCACTCCGATCTGTAATCTCAATTATCACTTTATTGAGTAGCTCGTAAGATCTGGCTAGAGACTCTTTTAAATTTTGATCAGACTCTTCAAAGGTTTGGAACCATTGATGGAGAAGAAGTTTTCCAAACTCCGGATCTAATGCCTGGCTCACGATGGAATGTTTTGTTTAGAATTTTAAGGCTACATCGTAAACTTAATTTAAAACAAGCTTTTTACCAAGGTTCGCCACGTATAAAAATGAGGTGACATAAAAAAAGCCCGCTGTAAATCAGCGGGCTTTTATAGAGCTCCTCCATTTGAGGATTAAATTTTTTTATCCAACTATGCAAATGCCGGTTGTTCTTGTCTCCCTAGCTGCTTAAGCATCATTGCATGCTTGTAAACTGCTCCCCGGAATGTAGGCTCAGAATAATATGGCAATGAAAACTCTTCAGCCGTTTTCTTTACAATTGAGGAGATTTTACGGTAATGGATATGGCATACATTTGGAAACAAATGGTGTTCTATTTGATAATTAAGTCCTCCCACATACCATGATAACAATCTGTTTGTAGGTGCAAAATTAGTAGTAGTCATAAGCTCATGAATAGCCCAGTTATTGTCAATATTTCCATTTTCATCAGGAAGAGGAAAATCCATAGTAGGCATTACGTGAGCAGGCTGGAAAACACAAGCTAAAACAAGTCCAGTTACGAGGTGCATTGAGATAAACCCAGCTAGTATTAAATACCAGGGAGCAGGAATGAAAATCATTGGTATCACAAAGAATACTGCATAATAGAGAACTTTAGATGTTGCAATTTCCACTAAAAGGCTGTTAAAAGTTCTATTCTGGGTCTTGTGTAAATCAAGTCTTCTGTAACGAAAAAGTTGTTTGAAATCTTTTGTTGTAGACCAGAGAATCGTCATCAAGCCATACAAAGGCCACGCATAAATATGCTGAAAGCGATGCATCCAATATACTTTTTGGTGGGGTGAAAATCTTAGGACAACTCCGGTATTAATATCCTCATCCATCCCTTCAATATTTGTAAAAGAATGGTGAAGCACATTGTGCTGGATTCTCCAATTGACAGGGTTACCTCCGATCAAATACATAAGACTACCCATAATTTTATTTATTATAGGCTTATTGGAGTAAGCACCATGATTGGCATCATGCATAACGGAAAGACCGATGCCGGACATGCCAAAACCCATCAATATCCACATGGCATAAACCACCCAGTAATTTGTTATGACTCCGGTAATTAGGAGAAAATAAGGAACCAGATAAAGGGAGACCATGAAAATGGTTTTGAAAACCATAGCTGCATTGGCGTAACGGGATATATTGTTGCTTTCAAAGTACTCATTTACTCTTTTACGCACTGTAGGAAGAAAGTCCGCCGATTTGTCTCGCTGCGTGAAACGCACAGTTTTTAACGACATGTATTTTTTTGTTTTTGGTTGTAAATTCGATTAGGCTGAAGGGGTCCCAAAAATACATATTTTGAAACTGTCGCAAAAGTAATCTTATTTGAATTAATGTACATAATGTTAAAGCAGATTTAGTGCAAACAAGTTCAAAATTTGACAGAAATATTATTGTTTAATTGGCTGTAGATCAATAATAAAGAAAAATAAAACAAAATTAATTTTGGATTTAGAGTACAAATATTACTATAAATTCTCCCTGATAGCGAGCACAATAAATAAATTTTTATTGATAATAAGTACGCTATTTCATTGGATAATTCACGCTAATTCAATTAAACTAAATCAAAAATATCTTTCACTCCGGGAATACGGTGGCAGATAAATCCTTCAGCATATTCTGCTCCGGGAATGCTTCTTGCAAAAATTTTATTTTTTGCATACATGAAGTCCATAAAATCTTTCTGGGCAATAGGGGTGACCGGTTCTTTACTATTTGGGTCGTAGAACTGTGACTTGAATGCCCTTAGAATTTCCATTTTTTTCTCAATAAATGGAGTTATATCTACTACAAAATCCGGCTTAAGTTGCTCGTCCTGTATATAATGATAAACAGCTCTTGGTCTCCATGGTTTTTGGACCTTACCTTTCCATACAGTTTCAATTTTAGAAAGCCCGGAATAAAAACAAGCATCAGTACTAAGTTTTGCTGCGCGCCCATGATCCGGATGTCTGTCATGTGGTGCATTTACCAATACAATCTCTGGTTTGTATTCTCTTATGAAGGGAATGATAGCCATTACAGAAGCAGGATTATTTTCAAAGAAACCATCAGCAAGTCCGGCATTTTCACGAAAAGACACGCCCATCAAATTTGCTGCAGCTTTTGCTTCGGCTGCTCTAATTTCAGCAGATCCTCTTGTCCCTAGTTCACCATGAGTAAGATCCAGAATGCCTCCAATTCTGCCAAGTGCTATTTGTTGAAGCATTATTCCGCAAGCACTTAGTTCGACATCGTCCGGATGGACTCCGATAGCCAGAATATCTGCTTTTATACTTGTCATGATTTGAATTTTTTGTCGGTAAATCTCCACCATATTTCTTTGGGAGCAGAAATTATTGCATGGTCAAACATTGATTTAATTAGAAGGTTTTATTTTGGCGTAGATGTCCAGACTGATTCTTTTTCCATTTTTAACCTCACATTCATGCATAGTTCCTTCCAGGGTAAAATCCAGTTTGTCCATAGCCCGTTTGCACAGTAGATTGTCTGATTCTACAAAGCCCTCTATCCGGTGCAATCCCATTTGATCAAAGCCAAAAGCCACTATCGCATTCATTGCCTCAGTCATGTAACCTATACCCCAATATTCAGGAAGAAGCCAAAATCCGGCTTCAGCTTTTTCATGTAGCTTTGACCATAAATATAGTCCGCCAGTCCCTATAAATTCTCCAGAGTCAGCAATGCATACAGCCCAGAATCTTCCGGTTTGCTTTTCCTCTTTTTCTGCATACCATTCCATCTGAGCTTCTGTTTCTTCCAGGGTTTTATAATTGACCCCATAATGCTTGATAACCAGTGGATGTGATAATCCTTCATATACTTTATCTATGTCAGTAGCTACAATTTTTCTTAAAAGAAGTCTTTCAGTACGTATAGCAGTTTCCATTAGTAAGAATAATAATAAAAAGGTGAAGATAATTGCTTTTGAAATGGAAATCTAAGATCGGACATTTCAAATTTTTTCCAATGAAAATTGATTTTCCTTGCCTGATATTAATTATCATTGAGCTACTTAACTTAAACAAATATTTGCCTTGTGATTAAAGAGATACGTGAGCGCTATAATGCCGGGTTTACTAAAGAAAAGTATCAGCAATTTTTAAAAGGAATAGAGGACGAAGTGAATAAGGAAATACTGTTTCGCGTTGCCGAGACACCTGTATTCGTTCCGGCTGTACTGAAGCAAAGATTGATTGAAGCCGGAAAATCCATTATTGATGTGGTCAAACGACCTGATATTAAGGCCATTACAGAAGGAGCCATTCCAGATCATCTTAGAGTTCCAAATGAGGATGCTCATCCACTTTTTTTATGTGTTGATTTTGCCATTTGCAGAGATGAACAGGGAGAATTGATTCCCCAATTGATAGAATTTCAGGGATTTCCTTCTTTGTTTGGCTGGCAAGCACTGGTAGCTGATATGTTTAGAAAACATTTCGAAATTCCAAAAGGCTTCGAATTTTTGATTGAATGTGAGGATCATCAGGCTTATCTGAATTTACTTTCCAGAGCTATTTTGGCCGGGCATCGGAAGGAAGAAGTGGTGCTGCTTGAGATTCGCCCTGAAATCCAAAAGACAAATATTGACTTTTATGTAATTGAGAAATGGCTGGGTGTCAGACCCGTTTGCCTTTCTAAAATATGGGCTGAAGGAAATCAGATTTTTTATGACAGAGATGGTGTCAAAACCAGGATCAAACGATTTTATAATCGTGTAATTTTTGATGATCTTGAGAAGCAGGAAGATTTTACTCCAGGTGTGGATCTTACTCAGCCATGGGATGTTGAGTGGGCAGAACATCCAAACTGGTTTTTCAGATTATCAAAATATACAATGCCATTCCTCAACAGTCCATTCGTTCCTCAAACAAAATTTTTGAGCGATTTTGATTCTATCCCTCAAGATTTGGATCAATGGGTGCTCAAGCCTTTGTTTTCCTTTTCAGGGCAAGGTGTAATCTTTGATGTTTCAGCTGCTGATATAGAGGCAATTCCGGCTGCTGAACGTAAAGATTATATTATGCAGCGTAAAGTGGTATATGAACCAGTAATTCAGGCCCCAAATGGATTGGTAAAATGTGAAATCCGGCTCATGTACATTTGGCCACCGGGCGATGAAAATCCGGTTTTAGCTGCCAATCTTACCCGCCTCTCAAAAGGTGTTATGATTGGTGTGAGATACAATGAAGACCACGACTGGGTGGGCGGAACTGTAAGTTTTCTTGAACGCTAAGCGCAAAATTTAGTCCTAATTGTTTTGATTGGAACTAAGGGGTAAGGAAAATAGTTTACGTATAAGAATTTATTTCTTGACGTATAAAATTACAATTATGGATTCCCGGATTACGCTTGCTTTTGATAAGCAAGTAATTGACAAAGCAAAGCCTATGCTGCTTCACAGAATATCAGCTTGTCAAGGCTTACTGAGTTTTTATACAGGCAGATCACTTCCGGTAATTATAAGACGCTGGATGAGCTGCCGGTTTCTGACTGGGTCAATGACATCGCAGATGGTCAGGCAGAGTACAGCACTAAGCCGAGATCCCGCAAATCACTCATGAAAGACTTTTACGATTCCCGCAAATGAAAATATTTCTGGATGTGAATGTTCTTGTAAGTGTACTGAATAAAGAGTTTCCGATATTCAGTTACTCTTCCAGAGTACTCAGCCTCTGTGATCATCCGCGCTTTGAAGTATTTACCAGTCCGATTTGTTTGGCAATTGCATTTTATTTTGCTGAGAAGAAAAGCGGAACACAACTTGCCAAGGAAAAGATTAACCTGTTAATTTCAAAAATTAAAATCACTAACACAGATTCCAGGGTCGTTCAACAAGCTATTCAAAATCCTGCGGTACATGATTTTGAAGACGGAATAAAATATTATTCAGCTCTGTATTCTGATTGTAAAGTGATTATAACTGAGGACAAAAATGATTTTTATTATTCTGAGATCGAAGTTCTTGGATGTGTTGATTTTTTGAAGAAATACCTCTGAGTATATTCAGGGTTTCCAATATTGTGGAAACAGTTTTTCATTTAAATTATTCCAATTTATTTCAGGGCATTCCTCATTCCCAATGGTCTATTCCTGTATTATAAAATTTACAGTAACTTGCACGCTGCTAAACACAATGAAGAACATCATGGAGAACGTTAGAATCGGTATTACGGTAGGGGATATCAATGGAATCGGATTGGAGGTAATTTTAAAAACACTGGCTGATCGCAGGATTCTGGATGTTTGTACGCCGGTAGTGTATGGTTCATCCAAGGTAGTATCTTATCACCGCAATATTGTACAGTTGGAGGATTTTCAATATCAAAATTTACGCGCTGCTGATCGCCTCGCGGCTGATAAATTGAACATCGTAAATTGCTGGCAGGAAAACGTATCAATTTCTTTGGGAAAAGCGAATTCGACCGGGGGCAAATATGCTCTGCTTTCTATTGAAAAGGCCGTAGAAGACTTGAAGCAGGGATTCATTGATGCTATCGTAACCGGACCCATCAATAAAAATGCAATGCATTTAGCCGGATTCGGACATATCGGACATACAGAATATTTAGCAGACCAGTTTGGCGCACATTCACCATTAATGCTGATGGTGGGAGATACTTTGAAGGTGGGTTTGGTTACGGAGCATATTCCTATTTCTGCTGTAGCAGCTGCCATCACAACTGAATTACTTCTGCATAAAATAAATTTGCTGCATAAAACGCTGATCGTAGATTTTGGAATAGAAAGGCCAACAATTGCGGTCTTGGGATTAAATCCACATGCCGGAGATGAAGGATTGATCGGCTCAGAAGACGATGAAATTATTAAGCCTGCAATTGCCGAAGCGAAAAAATCCGGACTTTTGGTCAATGGCCCATTTCCTGCTGATGGTTTCTTTGGAAGTAGCAAATTTAATAAGTATGACGGCATCCTGGCCATGTATCATGATCAGGGCCTGGCACCATTCAAAGCCTTAAACTTCTCATCCGGGGTTAATTTTACTGCAGGATTACCGGTCATCCGAACCTCACCTGATCATGGAACAGCTTATGATATTGCAGGTAAAAATATGGCAGATCCTGAATCCTTTAGAAAAGCGTTGTTTCTTGCCGTAGACATGGTGAGGAATCGCAAAGAATACTATGAAATGACTTCAAATGCTGTGCAGCGGGTAGAGCTGGAATCTGAAAAAGCGGACGAGACTTCTTTACCAATTGATTAGTTTCGCTTAGGCTTTGTCACCATAACATGTTGGTCATATTTGTAAAGGTCGAATTGTTCAATAAGATTTATAAGTTTTACATGGTATTCAGGATCGGTAGCATACCCGGCTTTTTTCAATCCTTTTGCCCAACCGATATAATCATCCTTTGCAAGTAAGAAAAGATTTTTGTAGTAAATTCTGTTTGCCAGAAAAGACGAATGATCTTTAAAGGAGGTGGGAATATCAGGATATGCACGGAAACAGGAAGGGATTAAATTTCCTTTTTTATCTGTATCGTCATCAATATGCTTAAATGTATCTCCGGGCCAGTTTTCTTTGCATTTAATTCCAAAGTAATTATTTGCTTTTTTAGCGAGGGGACTTGTTCCCCAATTGGTTTCAATGGCTGCCTGGGCAAGCTTTATGCTCGCAGGAATGCCATATTCTTCCATTTCCTGAATAGCAAGTGGAGCATAATTTTCAATAAAAGTTGCTTTCGGGCTTCTGTTCATTGACACTAAAGTCAAGCTGCACAGGAGGGCCAGTACAAATAGTATACGTCGGTTGTTCATGGGTCGTCAATAGTATATTAGATCGATAAAGCTTGGAATCCAAATTCCGTGCCACAAAATAGGACATGAATTCCAAATTTTGTTTGTTGATATTCAAATTTCAAGCTGCAAAATTATAGAACTGATGAGAAATTCAAGCGAATGCTTCGTATTTTAACCGACTTATATTAACTTTTGATTAAACATTCTGCTCAAAAGCGACTAAGTATGTCCGTTTTATTTAAATTTGCAGCGTTTTTTCAATTGGTGGTCAACATTATTGTACAATTTTAAATGGAGGAGAAATGAATGAAGAGTTGCAAAGATCAAGATATAGTGATGAGGAGTTGGCTGAATTCGAAGCCTTGATAAATGAAAAGCTTGAATCAGCAAAAGAACAACACATCTTTTATCTGACTCAATTACAGGAACTATCTGAAAATCCGGACAGTAAAATTAAAGGATTGGATGATGGCATCAGCACTTCGGAGAATGAGAGATTGACTACTATGGCCAATCGCCAGAAGAAACACATTCAACATCTGGAAAATGCATTGATTCGTATAAAAAATAAAGTGTACGGCATCTGCAGAGTAACAGGAAAGCTGATATCGAAGGAGAGACTTAGAGCTGTCCCTCATGCTACTTTGAGCATTGAAGCAAAGCAGAGTCAGGTAGACTAAGCTTTTGTTTGAAATCATAAATCGGAAGTGTGCTTTATGACAAGGCGCACTTTTTTATTGTAATACTTCAGGTATTTTTGCGTTGAACAAAGTGAATAATACAAATCCTATTTTGAGCAAAAAAGTTACTCTGGTTACCGGCATTATACTGCTGGTGTTGATCCTGGATCAATGGTTGAAAATTTGGGTGAAAACACATATGACATATGGTGAAGACTTTCCTATCCTTGGATTGGAATGGGCGTACATCCATTTTGTAGAAAATAATGGAATGGCTTTCGGTCTCAGCCTGGGCGGGGATTCAGGAAAACTGGCACTGAGTATATTCAGATTGGTGGCAGTGGGATTTTTAATTTATTTCATAAGCAGACTGATCAAAGAACAAGCAAAAACAGGTGTACTTGTAAGTTTTGCCCTCATTATGGCCGGAGCTATGGGTAATATTATTGACTCCTGTTTTTATGGTTTGATATTTTCTGAATCCAATTATCATGGGGGAATCGCTGAAGCATTCCCTGAAGGTGGAGGATATTCCGGATTTCTGTTCGGAAAAGTTGTTGATATGTTTTATTTTCCGTTGATAGATACAGTTCTTCCTTCCTGGGTTCCATTTTGGGGAGGAGAAAGATTTCAGTTTTTCAAGCCTGTATTCAATCTGGCAGACGCCTCTATTTCTATTGGCGTGTTTTCTTTACTACTTTTTCAGAGGAGCTTCTTTAAAAAAGAGCCTGAAGTCACAACTCCCGCACTTCAGGAGTCCATCGGTGAGGAAACTTCAGATATTGATCATCATGAAGAGCTTAGAAATGACTCTGCAGAACCTAAAGCTTAATTAGCCAGCTGAAAATATTGTTTCTGGCTTCTATACGTAGTTTGTAATTTAATAAGATTCAGATTGTGCAGGGAGTGCTTGAGCCAGTACTAATTTTTTATATGCTTTTTGCAGAAAAGCTCCCTTTGTGCCAGACCATTCTGCTGGAAAAATAGTCTCGTCCAGAGACTTTATTCCGATAATTTCTGCTGCTGTACCACAAAAGAATGCGCTGTCTGCAGATTTCAACTCATCAATAGTGAAATATCTTTCTTCTAAAGGAATAGAATATCGTTGGCAAAGGCCTATGGTCGTAGCTCTGGTAATGCCTGGAAGGATATGACCAAGAGGTGCAGTTACTATATTTCCATCTTTTTCAAAAAACAGATTAGCTCCCGGTCCTTCAGCTACATACCCATTGACATCCAGTAACAATGCTTCATCAAATCCTTTTTCCTTGGCTTCTGATGTAGCCAGAATAGAATTTACATAGTGTCCTGATGCTTTTGCTTCGATCTTGAAGGCATCCGGATTGGGTCTTCTATAACTTGAAGTGCATAATCGAAGCAGATTATCTCCCAGGTAAGTTCCCCATTTCCAAACTGCAATAAAAAGATGGGAAGTCTGAGCTTTGATCAGTGTCATATTTGGCGGGCAATAGACCATCGGTCTGATATATGCATCATCCAGTCCATTTCTCATGAGTAAATCATATGTAATATCCGTCAGTTGAGTTACTTCATAATTAAATGGAATATGGAGTAGTTTACAGGAGTGGATAAGTCGCTCATAGTGATCTTCTGCTTTGAAAATTCTGGTTCCTGTTTGTGTGGAATAAGATCGGATTCCTTCAAAAACTGCATATCCATAATGCAATGACTGATCATATAAGCTGGTATTTGCATCGCGTGCAGGTATAAACTGCCCATCACGAAAGACTACGGTTTCATCAGAATAGTACATAAGCTTCAGCGGTTTTACAATTGAAAAAGGGCAAAAAAAAACCACTTCTTTTCGGGAGGCGGTTTCTATGTTTTGCTGTTCATTTTACTTCTATAAAAATCATATACCTCCCCTCGTAACAGGAAAATTAATCCTAATAATCTTTATGAGAAAACCTGTATAAGATTTAGCCGATAATGATACTATGTAATTATTCGTTCCTTGCATTGAGTGAGCTGTAAAGATCAAACTTAAATGATTTACTTATTGCTAGTGTATAATACTATATATTTATTTTTAAAATATACTTGATTTCCCGGGATGTACTCCCTATAGTTTTAATGAGAGGAAGGGGAGGATTCTGTTGATTAGTGGCGGTTAAATCCCCTACAACACATGTGTTGAAAATTTACA
Source organism: Saprospiraceae bacterium (assembly GCA_016706365.1). GTDB lineage: Bacteria > Bacteroidota > Bacteroidia > Chitinophagales > Saprospiraceae > SLDF01. The sequence goes on along the minus strand of JADJJU010000002.1, from coordinate 329,786 downwards.
GGATCCGGATTTACTGCCACCAAACTTTACAGAGCGACAACTCAGAGGAGTGAACACAGTTTTTGATCCCGGTGTTCCTACCTCATAGGGTCGAATGATTTCTTTGGTTGAAGCATTTTTCAGAAAACCTTTCTGTTGAAGTCCGGAATGATAGGCAAATGCATTGGCTCCGGGAATAATAAGGTTTATAGTAAACTATAGTTAAAAATATAATAATTCTATATATGACACCATTATTAAAGGTGGTACATTTGTATTACTTTAATCCCCGGGCCATAATCTAAATAAATCAAATCTCATGAAAGGAATATTTTTATTATCTCTTCTTAGTTGTTTTTTTTTAGCGAGTGCTTGTGAAAGTGAGATAAAAAAAACAGTTGAGACAGAAGTGGATATTGTCGGATTCTGGGAAGGAACTTACACTACTGATGGTCGCCCCGAGCTGGAACCACAATATTTGAATTTATTGATTAAAAGTGATGGAACCCTTACTTCTGAAGGAAGTTATCTGTCTAATATCAGAATTAATATTGGGACATGGGATTTAGAGGGTGATATTTTTAAATATCAGGTAACCAATGTTTATGGAGGTGATGTACCTAATCCTCAAGTTGGAACTGCAACATTTGACACACAGGGTAGGTTGGAAGGAAGTATCGTAAATCTTTCCGGCACGGGATCAGTGAGATTCGAAATGGTTAAAAGGGAATAAAAAATGTAGTTTCAATTGTTTAGGAAATGTTCTTTTGTTAGCAATTACATTGGGCCTTTGAATATGAGATTCATAATTTCGGTTTTTGTTCTTAGTAATCTGTTGTTATTGTCTTCTTGTCAGGAAAAAGTACAAAGCAATAATAAAGAAGATATCATTGGATTTTGGGAAGGAGAAATTACTGTCCATGGAAAACCTGATATCGATCCCCAATATGTAAATCTTTTAGTGAAAAAAGATGGTACTGTCACCAATGAGGGCCAGTGGTTCAACGAATTAAGAATTAATGTGGGAACTTGGGAATTAAAGGGAAATGCTTTCAAATATCAGGTTTCGAATGTAGTGGGAGGTGAAAATCCAAATCCTTTGATGGGAACTGCGATCCTTGATCCGTCTGGGAAACTTATAGATGGAATATGGCAAAATCTCTCAGGTTCGAATTCAGGAACATTTGAAATGACTAAGAGGAAATAATGAATTTCACTAAAGTTTATTATTGAATCATGTAAACCAATCACCAGGCCCTATGAATAATCGATATTTAATTTTCCTTTCTGTATGTATTAGTTTAGCCTTAATGTGCTCATGTGATGAAAAAGTGAAGCTGAGAGAGGAAATAGATATTACTGGATTTTGGGAGGGTGAATATAATATTCATGGAAGATCAGATATCGATCCACAGTATATGAATCTGCTTGTAAAAAAAGATGGAACAATCACCAATGAAGCTCAATGGTTCAATGGAGTAAGAATTAATTTAGGCACCTGGGAATTGAATGGAAATGCATTCAAATATCAGGTTTCGAATGTAGTGGGAGGTGAAAATCCAAATCCTTTGATTGGAACTGCTACTCTGGATCCGTCTGGAAAACTTATAGATGGAATTTGGCAAAACCTCTCAGGGTCGAATTCAGGAACATTTGAGATGGTTAAAAGAAAGTAAATACGGCATTATCCTTTAAAATAGCCCTTTAAAACTAACCATCTGTACCCTGTCAAATGTTTGCTAACCGAAGGTTTCCCTTTTAAAAGGTATCCGATAGAAATGAAAATTGCTCCGATGAATTTAATTATGATTTCAATACCTCTTTTAATAAATGCTCCAAACCCTTCCTGGGTAGATAAAACCCTGAGACTGCTTCCAAGACCCCATGATAGTTTTCTGATATAGGGTTTTGTCATTCTCTGGACATCAATTTGGTGGAGTACAAATGCATCCGGTAAATAGTAAATAAGGTGTTTTTTCCTGGCTATGTCCCGAAATAAAACTTTCTCTTCACATCTTCCCCCATCTTTCCCGATGACTCCCAAAGTGCTATCAAACCTCCACCCGGTATCGAAAAATCGGCGGTGGATAATCATATTGCAGCCAAATGGATATTTCCTGTAGCCATCCAGCTCTATGATTTCATTTCCATAATCCACTTCGCTAAGAAACAGGCCCCGACTATATGGATTCATCCAATCAGGCTCTTCTCCATCAACATACCTGGCAATTATTTTTCCACCCAAGCCTGTTACATCAGGTCTGATAGAAATGAATTGATGCAAATTTTTAAGATAGTCAGCATCAAGTATGGCATCATCATCTACAAATGCCAAATATTCACCCCCTGCTTCAACAATACCTCTGTTTCTGGCATTCGATAAGCCTTGTTTTGGCTCTAAAATATATTTGGCATTCAACTCAGGATTCTGTGATATAAAATCTTTTGAAATGCTTGCTGTATTATCATTTGAGTTATTGTCGATAATTAATAATTCAAAAATTGATCTTTCAACTGTTTGTGCAGCTACGGAATGCAAACATTCAGGTAAAAACCGATCCCTATTGTATGTGCATACAATAATAGAAATAAGCGGCATAGACATTAAATTGGGAATTATATTTTATGATACAATGCAAAGATACAAAATGCTTTCTTTGATAAAGACGCACAAAAATTGAGCTAATCATGCAGGAATTGACTTTCGCTTTTGGGTGTCAATTCAAATTTCAAAATTATGAAACTAGCACCCAGCGAGGCTACCAAATATATGCCCAAAATATAGGATGCAAATGGTATTACATCGTCTAGTCCAAACCAACCATCCATCAGGTACAGCAAATAAATTCCAGCCGTAAACTTTATGACTTCTAAAGGCAAAGCCAGCCAATTTTTATCCATTAGTGTTGTAAATGCTGCAACGGAGAGCGCTATGAAAGAAAAATAAAGCAGAATTTCAGGGAATTGATAATTTGCAACATTCAACAGCATGTAATACAATAATGCAAGAAGAACAATCAGCTGAACCCATGCCCAAATTTTCAAAGCTATACCGGGCTTAGAATCATATTTTTTTTGTTGATATACATCTTCAATAGCATAAACAGGATACTTGTCCGTCATATCAGCCGGTCTCCAGCCTGTTGGCATCCACCATATACGCAGCTTATCCCACCAGCTTTTTGTCCGCCAGGCATCTTTTATAAGTAACCACATATGCATGAAATTAATACTAATCGGATTCCAGGTTCCTGCAGGTCTTTTGATTCCATATACAGGTGGTATTTCAGTTATTTCTTCCTGGTAAGTTCCAAATAGTCTATCCCAAATGATAAAAATTTGCCCAAAGTTTTTGTCCATGTACTCAGGATTGATAGCATGATGAACCCGGTGATGTGAAGGAGTAACAAGTACGTATTCCATCCAGCCCATTTTGCCGATAAGTCTGGTGTGATACCAAAACTGCGCAAACAAATGAATGGGAGCCAGCAAAGCCACTACTTCTGCCGGAATTCCCAGTATTGCCATCGGAATATACAGGAAAAAATAAACTGCAACAATTGTGGAGATTGGCTGGCGGAGTGCGCAACTCAGATTGAACTCCTCACTACTGTGGTGGATGATATGCCTGTTCCAAAAAACATTGATCACATGATCAAATCTGTGTGCCCAGTATCCAGCAAAATCAATGCCGATAAAAGCCAGAATATATACCAGAAGCGTTGACTTGATTTCAAAAATCGCCAGATTCTCTACCATCCATCCATAACTTATAATAATAAGTGTCAGGCCCAGCACACTCTTCATCACATTCGTGATTCCTGAACTGATACTGGAGATAGTATCCATGTCCCTGTTAACTTTGACACCGACAAGTCTTCCGGCAAATTCTTCTATCAAAATTAAAATAATGAATCCTGGAATAGCATAAGTCAAAGCTGTGGCAAAAGCTTCCATAATAACAGCGTAATTAGTACTATAAATGTACTTTATTCAAATCAAATTATCAATGAGGAGTTAGCTTAGACCACAAATTACTATCAAATACCCGTTTTAGATTTATAATAAGTAATACGATCCTGCGCTAAGGCTGGATTATTTTTTTACCAGAACAGCATCATGAAGAGCGTACATGAGGCGGTTGATATCATCGGAATTAAGTTTCAGTTTTCCTTTGATGATAATAGGATCAGCGGAGTATTTTATTGGTTCTTTCGAGAAAACTTCCATGACAGTTTCAGGTCCGGCACCTCCACAGAAAAAACACATACTGTACGGATAAGCTGAGAAAACAAATTCTTTATGACTCTTATAACCTTCAACAGGAATGACATAACCTTTGATAGTAATCTCTTTGCCATCCAGCTTCCTTACTTCATCGCCAAAAACCGGCATGTCCACTTTGAAGCCCAGCAACTCATCATATTTTTTTACAAAGGTGATTTTGGACAAAGTCTTCCAGGAACCCTCCTGAGCAAATATAGAGCCGGCACTCAGACAAAAAATGAGAATTAAAATACTTTGAGTTGGGAAATATATAGATTTCATTGATCGATTAATTGTGCATTAATGAGAGTGTAAATCAAGCCGCTTGGATCATGTTCTGACAACTGTAGCTTACCTTTTACATATACTTTATCTTCTGTGTATCTTACTTTTTTATTATCAGCCATAAATACCTGCATGGCTGTTTCCGGTCCGGCTTTTCCACAAAAAAAGCAATTACTAATGGGATACATGGAAAACATTAAATGGCTTTGATCTCTCTTATCAGCAGTAGGAAATATGTATCCGCCAATTGTGATTTCTTTCCCTTCCATTGCTCTGATCTCATTGGTAAATGTGGGAATGATTGTTTCAATTCCAAACTCCTCATCATATTGTTTCTTAATCTGTACTTTGGTCAGTATTCTCCAGGCACTTTCCTGAGCATGCAGCATTGTACTGCTAAAAAAGATAGCCAGAAAAAATAGAGATATTTTTATTGATTGTAACATTCAATTGATTTCAAATCTGTATTAAGAAAACTCAACCCCTCTGTGTCAATGTATTTGCAATATCTGTTCTGTATGCCTGAATAGCAGGTAACAGAGCAGCCAACTTTCCTAAAACGATACAAGCGACCAAAAGGATACCTTCTTCCGGTAAAAACACCCAGCCGTCCAGGGCATATCGATAGGAGTCCTGCATGTAACCTGAGATTAGAGCCACTGAAGCATGACCCAGCAGAGCGCCAATAAAATATCCAACCATCGCAATAAAAGCTCCCTCTGCTACTATCAATGTCAATAGTTGCCAACGGGAAGCCCCCATGGCTCTCATAAGAGCCAGTTCATATTTCCTTTCCTTCAAAGCATTCAACATGGATATGAATATACTTAAACCTGAAACAATCATAATTATGATCGCCAAAGCACGAAGTGCCTCAATTCCCACTCCCATCAATACAAACAATCTATTGATCTCAATGGCCGGTGTAGCTGCCTGCAAGTTTGTGTTTTCATTGATGCTCCTTTGCATGTTAAGTGTCTGGTAATTGCGGCCACGAAACTGAACAAGTATTGAAGTGATGTCTTTTTCTTCATTTGATATCAATTCCTGAACTGCAGTGGCATGTAAATCAAGTAATTCTTTCTCTGTGTATTGGACAGGAACCGGATTTACAGGCTCTTCACTATGGTGATGGTGATCATGCACTGCATTGCTGTCTGTTTGAGTCTCTTCCGTTTCTTCAGCTTCTTCATGTTCATGGACAAGCCACACTGTTTTACTATTGCAAAGGATCAATTGATCAATAACTGATCCGGCAGGATTCAGAATCCCTACAACCTTAAACTTGATATGTTGCTCATGAATTAAATCATCATCCTGCATGAATCCATGTGAGCTGTCAAATTCATCCCCTAATTTCAATCCTGTCTGATCCGCAACTGATTTTCCAATAACTACTTCATAATCACTTTCCCATACTCTTCCCTGTTCAAAACTTGCATTATACAAAGTCAGAAACCCTGGAGTAGTTCCTGTAATTCTATAACTTTTGTAATTATCACCCAGGGACAAAGGAATGGCTTTGGCTATCAAAGGATGTTTGGGATTCAGAAATGGCTTAGTTTCTGCCAGAGCTATATTGCCTGTCGGGTTATCTATATGATACATGTTGCACAGGATCAACTGAAGTGGACTCCCTTTGGCGCCGATGACCAGTTCCACATCTGCCAGGTTTCTTGTAAATTGATCTTCAAGCTGTCTGTTTAAAAGTAGTAATGCAGTAATCAAGGCGGATCCCAAAGCAAATAACACAAGGCTCAATGCTAGCGACAAAGGCTTGTTGAAGATATTTTTTAAAGCGAGTTTAAATATTTTGAACATGGTTTACAGAGCTATTTGATTTGGAAAATGATCTTTCAGGCGCTGATCATGTGTCACAATAAGCAGAGTGGAAGATTCTTCAGCGACAGCAGTTTCCAGCAATCTTATTACCTCCATACAATTGTAGTCATCCAAAGCAGAAGTAGGTTCATCTGCCAGCACAAGTGCCGGCTTATTGATAAGTGCTCTTGCAATCGAAGCTCTTTGCTGTTCTCCAATACTAAGTGAAGCTGGTTTTTTCAGGGCCTTATCTTCAATGTTTAGACTTTTCAATAAATGCATGGCCCTTGCTTTGTCAGTCGGAACATCGGCAAGTTGCTGAGCAAGCAGCAGATTTTCAAGCACGTTGAGAGACTGCACAAAGTGAGATTTTTGGAAAATAAGTCCGATGTTTTTACCGCGATAAGCGTCCAGTTGATTATTATTCAGAGACTTTAATTCCTGACCTTTAATTGTAATACTTCCTTTTTGTATTCTCAATAATCCACCGATCAGGTTCAGCAAGGTAGTTTTACCGCTGCCGGAATTTCCCAGGATTAATAGCCTGTCTCCTTTCTGGCATTGAAAATCAGGTAATGAAATCGAATTTTGGGTATCATAGGAATATGAAAGTCCCTGAGCTTGTAACATCATGGTCATCAGAATTGGCTTCAAAGATATAAAATTCAATGTCAAGGTAATTTGTTCATTTTATTGCGATTAGTTCTCCCGGGCGCAATTCACTCATTTTGAAGCGTATCTTATATTTTATTTATATTTTTGCACCCTTTCCAGCAATGGGTTTCACGAATAGTAGTAAAAATGCCGCGTTTTCTGTCCACTTCGATTATAACGACCTTGTTGAACAGGAAGTCGCGACCAAATAATGAAAATCAGATTTTAATGAAATACAAAGAATATAAACAACTGGACCTGCCGGCAATAGACCGGGAGATACTTGAATTTTGGGAAACCAATAATGTATTTCAGAGAAGTATTGATGAAAAAGATATCAATAATTCCTATGTTTTTATGAAGGACCTCCTTCCGCAAATGGTATGCCCGGAATTCACCACGTCATCGCCAGAACTGTAAAAGATCTTTTTTGCAGGTTCCAGACAATGAAAGGTAAGCGCGTAGAGCGTAAGGGAGGATGGGATACGCACGGACTTCCTATCGAATTGAATGTGGAAAAGGAACTTGGAATTACAAAAGAAGACATAGGCAAAAAAATAAGTGTTGAAGAGTACAATCGCAAATGTCGCGAGACTGTCATGCGATTTAAGGATAAATGGGATGACATTACACAAAAAATGGGATATTGGGTGGATCTTGATAATCCTTATATCACATTTGAAAATGACTATATAGAGTCTGTCTGGTTTTTGCTGAAGCGCTTGTATGACAAAGAATATATGTACAAAGGCTACACAATACAGCCTTATTCTCCTGCAGCAGGAACTGGTCTAAGCTCACATGAACTCAATCTTCCGGGCTGTTATAAAGAGGTGAAGGATACAACGGTTGTAGCGATGTTTAAAGTCCTTAAGGAAGAAAAGTATTTTTTCTTGTGGGATACTGAAGAGGAGGATGTTCGTATTCTCGCATGGACGACCACGCCCTGGACGCTGCCTTCCAATACCGCATTGGCCATGGGCAAGGATATTGATTATGTCAAGCTCAGCACTTTCAATCCTTATACGGAAGCAGCAGTATCTGTGGTTATAGCAAAAGCGCTTATCGCACAATGGTTCAAACCGGAAGGTGCTGAAGCTGAGATGATATATTCAAAATCGGATAAAGTAGTACCATACAGAATCTTGCAGGAATTTAAAGGTAGCAGTCTGGAAGGGATGCGTTATGATCAGCTTCTGAAATACGCTGTTCCCGAAGAGGGTGATGCTTTCAAAGTGCTAATGGGAGATTTTGTGTCCACAGAAGATGGAACAGGTATCGTTCATATTGCGCCTTCATTTGGTGCAGATGACATGCGGGTCGCCAGACAAAATGGAATAGGGGCGCTAACCCTGGTTGATAAGCAGGGCAAGTTTTTGGATGATATGCCTGAATTCGGTGGCCGCTATGTCAAAGATTATAAAAGCGAAGGAGAGGCCTTAAAAGCTGTGGGTGTAGACAGCGCTGGCACACTAAAAACAGACGGGCTATCCTTCAGTGTACAGAAGTAGGCGCACAATTATCCGCATTGCTGGAGAACTGACAAGCCGGTATTGTATTATCCGCTTGACTCCTGGTTCGTAGCTGCTTCAAAGGCAAAGGAACGCATGGCGGAGCTTAACAAAACTATCAACTGGAAACCAGCTCACACAGGTACTGGGCGATTTGGTATTTGGCTGGAGAATTTGCAGGACTGGAATCTCTCAAGATCCCGCTATTGGGGAATTCCTTTGCCGATCTGGAGAACAGAAGACAGCACTGAAGAAATATGTATTGGAAGCCTTGACTCACTGAAGGAAGCAGCATTGAAGGCTGTAGATCAGTTAGACCTTTACAATCGTGATTGGTGTGTACGGGTATCAGTTCATTACAAAGAATTGATGTCAGAACAAGGTCTTGTTTGGGACACTTTACCTGATCAACCTGAAGAAATAAAAGTCATTTGTAAGCAAATTCTGCAAGCTCTCCTTAGTGATCTTCACAGACCATTCATTGATGAAGTGATTTTAGTTAGTGAGTCAGGTAAGCCCATGAGAAGAGAACTGGATTTGATAGACGTATGGTTTGATAGTGGATCCATGCCTTATGCACAATGGCATTATCCTTTTGAAAATCAGGAGCAATTTGTGAGAAATTTCCCTGCAGATTTTATTGCAGAAGGAGTGGATCAGACCAGAGGGTGGTTTTACACACTGCATGCCATTGCTACAATGTGTTTTGATTCAGTAGCTTTTAAAAATGTGGTTTCCAATGGATTGGTACTTGATAAGGATGGACAAAAGATGTCAAAATCAAAAGGGAATGTTGTAGATCCTTTCAGTACGATTGCTCAGTTTGGCGCTGATGCCACCCGCTGGTACATGATTACAAATGCACAGCCATGGGATAATCTGAAGTTTGATATCAACGGAATCGAAGAGGTTAAGCGCAAGTTATTTGGCACATTGTATAATACTTATTCTTTCTTCTCATTATATGCAAATGTAGATGGCTTCAAGTATTTGGAGCCTTCAGTTCCGCTCAATGAGCGTCAGGAAATTGACAGATGGATTATTTCATTGCTAAATACTCTAATTCTGGAAGTGGAGCAATCATTATCTGATTATGAACCAACGAACGCATTTAGAAAAATAGAAGTGTTTATAGATGAGCATCTAAGTAACTGGTATGTCAGGCTATGTCGCCGCAGATTTTGGAAAGGAGATTATTCAGATGATAAAATTGCCGCTTATCAGACACTATATACATGTCTTGAGACTTTGTCCAAACTGATAGCCCCGGTAGCACCATTCTTTGCAGACTGGTTGTATCAGAATTTGAATCAGGTCACTAATAAAGAGCATTGCATATCAGTTCATCTCACTGATTTTCCAAAGGCACAGGAATTCGCCATAGATAATGAACTGGAGCAACGCATGTCTTATGCTCAGCGGATTTCCTCTCTTATTCTTTCCATTAGAAAAAGAGAAAAATTGAGAGTCAGACAGCCTCTTAACAAGATAATGTTACCCGTGTTGGATGAGCGATTTATTGATCAGATCGATGGCGTCAAGGATCTGATTCTGGCAGAAGTAAATGTGAAAAAATTGGAGTATATCACTGATGATGGCGGGGTGATTAAGAAAAAGGCAAAGCCCAATTTTCAGACATTAGGAAAAAGATTGGGCAAGCATATGAAAGAAGCTCAAATCGCCATTTCAGAAATGGATCAGACTGCTATCAAACAATTGGAACAAGATGGATATTTGGATTTGCTTTTTGAAGGAGAAAAATTCAGATTGAGCTCAGAAGATATAGTCATTTCATCCGAGGATATTCCGGGATGGTTTGTTGCAAATGATGGCGAATTAACTGTTGCTCTGGATGTGAGTCTGGATGAAATGCTGATTGCTGAAGGTGTAGCCAGAGAATTAATCAATAGAATTCAAAATCTGCGCAAATCTCATGGATTAAATGTGACTGATAAAATCAGTATTCGAATTGAAGATAAGGATTGGCTGGAAAATGCAATAGCGCATTTTTGCTCATATATAAAGCAGGAAACTCTGGCAGATGATCTTATCCTAAGTGAACAGACTTTGGATGAAATAATTGAAATAGATGAGACAATGACGACAAGTATTCAGATCAAAAAACTGAGTTAAGAGCTGTATTTGAATTGGTTCAAATTATGTTCTTCAAATAGAATCTAAAGAATGTACCTTTGCGCCCTGGTAGAACAGGCAAGTAAACTTGAGAATTGAAAGATAAAATAGATATCAACAGGCTGCCCAAACACATTGCAATCATTATGGATGGCAATGGCAGATGGGCAAAAACCCAAAATCAACCAAGGATTTTTGGACATCAGCATGGTGTCAATGCCGTACGTGAATCTACAGAAGCCTGTGCCGAACTAGGAATCAAGTTTTTGACTTTGTATGCTTTCTCTACTGAAAATTGGAATCGTCCAATAACTGAAGTGGATGCTTTGATGTCACTGTTGATTGAAACTATACATCAGGAAATACCGACACTCAATAAAAACAAAGTAAGATTAAAAGCAATTGGGGATTTAAGCAAGCTTCCTGAAGGAACCAAAAAAGCACTAAAGGAAGCCATTGCCTTAACTGATCAGAATGATCGGATGGACCTGGTCCTGGCATTAAATTACAGCGGAAGATGGGATATCGCACAAGCTGCAAAGCGTGTTGCAGAAGATGTTAAAAAAGGAATGTTGGATCCGGAGCAACTAGATGAGCATAAATTTGCATCTTATCTAAATACTAATGGAATACCTGACCCTGAACTGCTGATCAGAACCAGCGGAGAATCAAGAGTCAGCAATTTCCTCTTATGGGAAATCGCTTATGCTGAATTGTTATTTTTGCCAGTGTTTTGGCCTGAATTTAATAAAGAACATATCTATGAAGCCATTATCAATTTTCAAAATAGGGAAAGAAGGTTTGGTAAAATCAGCGAACAATTAAATTCATAATCATGGATATCATTGTTAATAAAATTTATCCATGCAACAGCATACATCACATTTCGTTCCCTATTACAATATTTCAAGAACACATATGAAGAAGTTAGTTTTTTACATCACTCCCATTCTTTTTTTATTTTTTACTCCTTTATTTCTCCAGGCTCAGGTAGGAAATGATCCTTCTATAATGAACTATGAGGAGCCAAAAGATTATGAAATTGGTGGAATCAGAGTGGTTGGCGCATCTTATAGCGACGAAAATGCTATTATACTCATATCGGGTTTGAAAGTAGGAGAGAAAGTGCGTATTCCAGGTCCCGATATCAGTCAGGCAATCAAAGCACTCTGGAAACTGAAATTATTTACTGATATCCAGATTGTTCAATCCAGAATCGCTGGTGATGTGATTTTTCTGGAGATTGAAGTAAAAGAACTTCCAAGACTAACTAAGTATGCTTACAAAGGAATCAAGAAATCTTACCATACTGATCTGAATACACTACTGGATAAAATCATTGTAAAGGGAGGAATTGTTACTGAAAATACTAAGCAGAGCGCCACTGCTGCTATCAATAAATTTTTCAGAGATAAAGGTTTCCTTGATGTAGAAACCAAAGTCATAGAATCACCCGACCCGGCAGTTGCAAATAGTGTCCAGCTTGTATTTGACATTGACCGGAATTCAAAGGTAAAAGTTGCAAATATCACATTTGCAGGAAATGAAAATATCAAGGCAAGGAAGCTCCGCAAGAAAATGGAGAACACGAAGAGGAAGACGAAACTATTGGCTTCTTCAAAACTGGTTAAGAGTGATTATGATGTCGATAAAAAAGCATCATCGCCTTTTATAATACCCAGGGATTTAGGGATGCTGCGATTATGGAAGATTCTATATGGAGGAATAAAAGAGGCCATGTCATGATTCACATGGATATTAAGGAAGGAAAAAGATATTACTTCAGAAATATTACATGGAAAGGAAATTCTATTTACGAAAGCAGACAGCTCTCTACAGTTTTGGGAATTGAAAAGGGTGATATTTATAACCAGGAATTACTTGATACAAGGCTGAGCTACAGCCCGGATGGCAGAGATGTGAGTTCACTTTATATGGATGATGGATATTTGTTTTTCAATGTGGATCCTACAGAGATTGCCGTAATTGGTGATAGCATTGACATAGAAATGAGAATCTTCGAAGGCCCTCAGGCTACGATTGACAAAGTGATCATCAAAGGAAATGACAGAACGAATGAACATGTAATCCGCAGAGAATTGCGTACGCTCCCCGGTCAGAAGTTTTCCCGGTCTGATATAATTCGTTCTCAAAGACAAATAGTAGCACTAGGCTATTTTAATCCTGAAAATTTAGGTATCAATACTCCCGTTAATTTCCAGAGGGGTACAGTTGATATCGAATATACATTGGAAGAAAAGCCATCTGATCAACTTGAGCTATCAGCTGGTTACAGCCAGTTTAGTGGAGTTATTGGTACGCTGGGCGTGACTTTCAATAATTTTTCTCTAAAGAATATAGCTAAAAAGGAGTCCTGGAATCCTTTGCCGCAAGGAGATGGACAGAGACTTTCTTTGAGAATTCAATCCAATGGGCGATTCTTTCAGGCGTACAACATGTCCTTTACAGAGCCTTGGTTGGGTGGTAAAAAGCCAACATCCTTTACTGTTGCAGGATACTATAATAAAGTAAGCTCCAGTTTTGATCCCACTTCTCAATTCTATGGATTTTTTGCTCAGGGAGGTGTGAATTTGGGACTGGGAACCAGACTCAACTGGCCGGATGACAACTTTGTCATCAATGCTGTATTGAATCTGCAAAACTTGCGAGTTTCTAATTTTGAAGAGTTTTTCACAGACAGAGGAGAGCGAATTAGAGAAGGTTCTTTTAACAATTTCAATCTGAACGTTACTTTAGCACGGACTACAATTGCAGATCCGATTTTCCCAAGAGAAGGTTCTAAATTTTCTATCTCAGGTCAGTTTACCCTTCCATACTCATTATTTGGGCCTGAAAAGGATTATTCAGAAATTGACCCTGCAGCCAGATACAGATTCCTTGAATATCATAAATGGAGAATTGAGGCGGATTGGTATAAAACAATAGTGGACAAATTAGTATTCCGTGCCACAGCAAAGCTGGGTATATTGGGTAATTACAACTCCAATCTGGGAACTGTACCTTTTGAAAGATATAGAGTGGGTGGTGATGGTTTGACAAATCAATTCCAGTCCATTACAGGATTTGAAATCATTTCTTCCAGAGGATATGCAGTTACTGATATTGCAGCGAATGATGTGGGAGGGGCTACTATATTCAACAAATATACCCTGGAACTCAGATATCCGATCACATTGAATCCGAATTCATCTATTTACGTCCTTACATTTGCTCAGGGGATAAATGCATTCAAAGGATTGAGTAATTTTAATCCATTTGATCTTAAAAGATCAGCAGGAGTAGGTGTAAGAGTATTCTTACCAATGTTTGGTACGCTTGGATTTGATTACGGAGTAGGGTTTGACAAGTTATTACCTGCAGGTACTGCAAACACATTAAAGAATTACGGAGCATTCAACATTATCCTTGGATTTGAACCGGAATAAATAGGCTGAATATCATTCTTCTTTCGTGATTAATATATGTTTAACCGCTTCTACCGGAATTTTTACTTCATGTGCTCCCATAGCATAAGGTCCTATTTCATAAGGATTATAGCGGAAAATTATATGATTACCTGTCCAGACAAAGTTTTGATTTAGTTTGAACCCTTCATCAAACCAAAATCCCTTTTCTGATAGATCCTGACCTTCAGCAATCTGGTTTTGTGTTCTGAATATACTTTCAGCGACCTTTGTCAGTGCTAATGTGTCAGTTACAATGTCTTCGAGCCTGAGCAGTTTATTTTCTGCAAAACTGTAGTTGTAATACATTATAAATGTATTGGGATGAGCTCCTCCTGTAAAGGAATAATTTTCAAAAGAAAAGCTCAGCAAATCTTTGCTCTGATAAACTATATCAGCTTTTATTTCTATGGCCCATGTCATAAAACCGCTACTATCATCTACTCCTTCCGAAAAAGTATTGTACTCTGTAAACAACAGATCTATCAATTCTTCCTTACCTGCACTCTCGGGTGCATCCACTGTAAAGTCACGAAGGGACAGCACTGCCAGAGAATCCACAGTTGCATTGAAATGTAGAATATTTTCTGTTGAACCGCCTTTCAATTCGGGAAGATTAAAGCTGATTTCAAAGCAGGGTTGATTTTCACCATCACATGGACCGGTTTTGTAGGAAGAACTTGCCATTTCAATAACCGGAATATTCTCATCGACAATAGGTGCTTCTTCAGTTTCAGGACCGCATGCAAGTATGCCGGTGAATACAAACAAAGTAATTAACAATCGTTTCATTAAGAGCATCATTTTGGGCAAGGATATGAGATTTAGCATCAAGCAACAAAATTCAATACACCAATATTTTTAAAAAAACAAAACTGCTGTCTTCTTTCATCAGTTTCAGCCAATACATTCCAGGTGCCGACAAACCGGGTAATGAAAGCCTTTGATTACCGGGACTTACACGCCATTTAGCATGATAGACCGGAGTTCCGGCTGTGGTTCCAATGTCAATTTGAAGATTGGAGGAAATATCGGAGTCTACATTAAGGAAGATTGTTTCCCCGGTTTTTGAGGGAACCGGACTTATTTCAGCTTTAATTCCGCTCAAAATATTTTGAACAGAGTTTGTCAGATCTTTCACTTCAAAGGTAAATACGCTCTGGCAACTATCTATATCTGTTACGGTTAGTGTATAATTTCCAAATGGCAGATTCTGAATCAATGGAGTAGTCTCATCATTATTCCAGAGGTAGGAATAGGGTGGTCTTCCACCCTCAACATTTATGCTGATAATGCCATTACTGGTACCGTTATCATTTATGATCAATTGATCTTTGACCCTGATGGAATCATTCACTGTCAAATTTAGGACGACGATGCTATCACATCCTAATATGGATTGCAGAACTGCTACATAAGTTCCTGTTTTATCATAGTTATTATTGCCCACAGTAAAGAAGGATCCTTCGCAAATCCTTTCAACTAGTGTGTCCCGATAATTGAGCCCAACTGTCAGATCTATAATGATAGTAGAGTCACATAAGAAATTATTTGCATTCGGATAAACATAAGGATATACACCTGTCACCCTTAATGTATCATTTTCATAAATATAGCTTTCACCTTCGCAAATTACAGGTGTAAGCATAATTTCTGTTGTCGGTCGTACCTCCAGAAAAATATCTTCACTCACATTAGCAAAACAACCCTGGCTGCCCGTTACTTTAGTGACGGAATAGGTGGTAGAGCTATCGGGTGAGACTTTTAAAGTAATTCTTGTAGTATCAGATATAATTTCAGCCTGGGGCTCTCCATTGGCATTATATTCGATCGTAAATGGTCCTTCTCCTTCCAAAATATAAGTCAACTCAAT
This sequence comes from Saprospiraceae bacterium, assembly GCA_016706365.1. Taxonomy (GTDB): domain Bacteria; phylum Bacteroidota; class Bacteroidia; order Chitinophagales; family Saprospiraceae; genus SLDF01. The sequence continues at coordinate 313,800 of JADJJU010000002.1, read as the reverse complement.
GCTATCTCCTTTACAAATGGTTTCATCAAATTGGGCATTGATAACAGGTGTGGGATAAACAGAGACTGTGAAGTTAAGAGGATCACCCAGACAACCCCTTGATTCAGGAATGGCGGTGTAGTCCAGTGTAACAATCTCAGTGGAATTATTGATGAGAACCTGTGTCAATGTATCCACGAAATTACCTGGGATAGCTCCTACAATGTCCGGATGTATGTTAACAAGCACATTGAAAGTCGCGGCTGTATCGCTGGAAAATAAAGGTACAGTCAGAGTCCCGCCACTACATACGATATAATTGGGTATAGAATCTGCATCAGGATTGTTACAGCACTGCAAAGAACTATTATAGTACGTTGCTACATCTGAAAGACAAGCAGCTCTTGAACGTATCCCAACCTCACCATCGGTAAATGTTTTAACAGAAATATTGCAGTTTGAAATATTGCTACAATCAGGTTCTGCTGTTGCTTTTAAGGTGAAGCAAATCTCCCAGTTGGGATTATCTAAAGCACAGCGGAATCCATCTCCAAGGCTTGTATTGGGGTCATTCATATCAGGAACCGGATCCGTGAGCTCATTGATGAAGTACCAACCCGCACCAAGGAATTGTCCAATATTGTACCCCTGGGAAGGATTGAATGCATTGTATTGTGCAACATTAGAAGGGATCCACTTCCATGTTCCGACTGTATTAGGTACCAGGAATTTATTTATTATTAATGGTTCACCATCATCATCGAATGATGAAGGATCCCAACATGGCCCGAAGGAAGGTACTATTCCCTGCAACCAGTTACAGGATATAAATTGCCATGTATTGATTTTGTAACAAAAAGTAACTTCTTCTCCAGATTGATAAGGACCTTCCAATGGAGATCCCATGGAAGTTGCAGTGGCTTCCAGGCTATTATCTACGTTACAGATACTGGTATTTTCATATGTAGAAAGACAAAATAAAAAGTCTCCTTCCAAACCATAGAAATCTGAAATAGCCAAATGATAAGTTGTATTTGCCTTTATTGGATGACTGTTTAAAGTCACGATCCCATTCCCTTCCAGTTTGCAAACTACATTTGTATAATTTAGACAATCATCTGTTTCATATAATGCAAAGTATGGACGTACCAGGGCACCACTATTGATGTCGACAGACAGAAAGTCGGCTTTATCATCCGTTGTAAAAGTGTACCAGACTGTTGGATTGTAGAATGAGTAACAGGAATTATCATTCTGATTATAGCCCGGTCCGGCCGCGGTATTGCATCCTGCATAACAGCTAACACCGCCATTAGTAAATACAGGAATATCTATGGGCCCGTTATCAGAGCTATCATTGCAATCATCATTGATACCACATACAACCAGCCTGCCCAATTCTTCCAGGCACATTAAGAAGCTTCCTGCCCCCAGATCTGATGTTCCAAGTTTAATGTAATAGTCCTTTTCAGCTTCAAGATCTGAAATTTCAAAAATTCGCGGTCTTTCACAAAAAATACCTCCATCTACCGGAGTGAACGGTCCGCTACAGCCATTTTCAAATGTGCCAACCATCAAAGAAATATCATTGAAAATAGTGTTGATTGTCAGATCTATTCTCAATTTATCCATCCCGGAAGATAGCCGTGTTTTAAACCAAACTGAATTTGTAGAATATGCGTCACATCCCGGGCCAATTAGATCCTGGGTGGCAAAGACAGTATTGCCTCCCTGACATCTTGTCGGGACTATTGGAGCTGCATTACAGGCAATATCATTCAAGGGGGGTGTCTGTGAAGCGGAGTTAACCAGGCATAGTGAAAAAGTCTGACTGAAATCTCCATTACTATATATAGCCAGATAATATTCTCTTCCGGTGACCAGTGCAGAGTACTCAATTTGACTTCCACATTCGAGTTCGACGCCATCCGCATCCTGACAGGGTGCATTTCCAAAATCGTACAATGCTATCCGCATACCCGGATCTGTAGGATTACTTAGAAAAACCAGAACACTTGGTCCCTGTGCTACAAAACTGAACCATATATTGTCGGGAGTGAATCCACAAGTGGAGCCGGTAGCATCAGGTTCTACATCAAAGAAGAAAAACTCATTACAGATTTCAGATGAATCTGTCAGATCTGTTGCAAATTCACACAGATCATTGAAGGATGTTCCATTTATTCTGATAGTGGTTCTTCCACTTACTATTTCCAGGGCGGGTAGTGCAAAGTTTGATACAACAGCATAATAAGTTCCCTTGTCAGCAAGGGTTGCATTGATTATAGAAAAATTGGGGACCGTAGATTCCTGAACAATAACATCATCATGAATCCAGATATGGTTATTATTTGTGAGACCCCTGTCAAAAGGAAGTGAAATAACATAATCGTCTCCCAAATCAATTGAAACTACATCATCCGGAAATATATTGGTTTGTGGAGCATATTCATAAGCAAATGAGGGGAGTCCCACATTATGGAGTAAGTCATCAAATGTCAGGCTGTTATTGGCAACTCTTAAAGTCCTAAGATTTGGTAAAAATGTGAATCGGGGTACAGAATCCAGAAGATTGTTATTCAGATTAAGGTCTTCCAGCTGAAAAATATTTGAAAAATTGGGTGCTGTTCCTGTAAATCTGTTGTTTTGAAGCCAAAGCCTTTCTTTCAATGCTGGCATGTATTGAAAATCGGGAATGGGTCCAAAAAGATTATTATCGTTTGCTAATAAAGTAGTTAGCTTTGTAAAAGAAGGGAAATTTGGAATGTTGCCCAAGAAATTATTATTGCTCAGGTTCAGAACTTCCAGATTTGGAATGTTGTCAAGATCAGGAATCGTACCAAAGATATTATTCTGACTGACATCCAATAACTTCAAATTTAGAAATGAATAATTTGGGAGGTTTCCCCCAAAGTTATTATTAGACAAAACTAGTGATTCAAGTTGTGAGTTTCCATTCAGTAGTGGTAAATTTCCGGAAAGCATATTTCCTCCTAAATTCAATCGCTCCAGGCTCGGTACGTTATGGAATGATGGTACGCTGCCGATAAGAAGGTTGTCAGATAAATCCAGATTATTCAAAGTTAACAAATTGAATTCCGGAATGAATCCTGTGAAATTATTATTGTTTAGATTAATAGTTTGCACGATTTCGAGGTGGCTAAAATTGGGAATTCCACCTACTAAACCGTTACTACTAAGATCCAGAAAAATAAGTTCCGGCAAATTCAAATCAGGCACCAATCCTACCAACCCATTATTAACCAGATTTAATACTCCGACGCAGCCTTCGGTACTTATTACTACACCATGCCAGTTGTTCATAGGTTCTTCCAGATTCCATGGTATTACCCACTCAGGTCCATTGGTGAATTGATATAGGCTCAGCAGTGCCAGAGAATCGGAGATTCTGTTGCAAACGGCACAGGCACTTGTGGAAGTTTTATTGATCTCTTCTCTTGTAGGCACATCTACAGCCTTAGCACTGGCATTTACACCAACAAATAAAATCAGAAAAAAGAACAATACATAAATGTATTTCATAGACAACATTTTATGACTATTGACAAAACAGATGATGATGGACTGTGCAACAATACTGTTTTATAATAAGATTTTTATAATATATGTATTTGACAGAAAGGTACGTAATATCATTGATTTCAGCAGGTAAAGAATTATTATTAATTATTATCTATAATACCTCGCACTATTAAAAGAACTTCCGGGTCATTCCAAGATATGAATAAAAAATTATATTTTCAAGGAACTGGTATCCATGCAATTATAGAGTTTTAAAACAAATTATTAAGTAAATTCCGTGTCCATTTCTTCAGCCCAAATTTGTTCAGGCAGCATTATTTTTAGGGACAACAACAGGTGAGTTCAGGTGCAAATGAATAAGTATAGCTAAACTGACGAAAAAGAAAGGCCCAATTTTATTGGTTTCTAAGAGGTCATTCATCAACTGCAGCACTAAGATTACAAATATACTTGTAATCGCTGATAATGCCAGTACTTTTTTATGGGGATCTTTTTGGGCGTGATATATGCGCTCCCCCATCATAAGAACAACGAAGATAAATGCCAGAAACAAGATTAATCCCGGAATTCCCTGATCTATAGCAATCATAAGATAATAATTATGGATACCGGATTTTTCAGGATTGTCACTTACATAAGTTTCAAATTTTCTCAGAGTATAAGAACGATATTCTGTGTAAAAACTTCCGGGACCATATCCCATAAGGGGCTTTTCTTCAATCATTCGGAAGGCAGCAACCCATCTGTATAATCTTTCCATAGTGGAAATGTCCTGAAATTGGTATGTTGCATTTATGAGATCCTCAAAGTTATTATGAGAAATAGTTCGTTCATAATTGGGGGCTAATTCCAAATATCGATTTTTCTGAATCAGAAACAAAATCAATAAACATCCTGCTCCGATAGCTGAGAAATATACCAGTTTAGTTAATTTATATTTGACAATCCAGGCAAAACCTACAGCGGCAATCAAAGCAAAATATGCAGCTCTTGTGAAGGATAAATATATTCCCAAAATCAGCAGGATGCCGGCTGCAAGATACACCCAGCCTGATTTGCCATTGAACCTTTCCGATTTGTACAAAAAATATAAGAATGGCGCAAAAACAACCATAATCGCTGCATAAGCCACATGATTTCTATAGAATGGGCCCATGACAAAATTCACACCGCTGTATTCGAATCCATAATCGACTTCATGCCTCATGATGATAATGATAATGGTGATTAACATCGGAATCAATATCAGCCTGAATAATTTTTTATAATCATCTATGCCGAAAAAAAATAGAAAGTCATAATAAGGTAGATACCTACATACCACATTTTTGACAGATAAAATTTGACACTAATAAGTGGATTTGCAGCATTTATTGTTGTCATACCCATCCAGGCCAAATGCAGAAGTAAAAATAAAGCGATGGGATGCAGAAGGAATCTGCTATCCAGCTTTTTGAAGTTCACCAGGATCCATGGAATAAATAGGAATAACAGACCTATAGTTAAAGGCTCTACAGGTACATCCAGACCCAGCCCACCGGGCAACTCCACTTCAGTTGAAAAGGGGATTGTAAAAAATGTGGCAAATAGTACACTTTTCAAATCCACAATAGTCCAGTAAACTAATAATAGGCCTGCCGGAAGGGCTAATGGAAGATAAGTTTCGGCAGAAACAGAAAAACAAATAGAAGCAAGTACTACAAAAAGGTATATCCAAAGTGCAGTATTTCTCCCATCTGTAAAGACAGCAGAATTAATTCTCTGTAATACTCTTCCAGTCAAACTGTTTGTATGTTTCGAATATTAATACACCCAGACAGGAAAAAATGAAGCTCATAAGTAAAGCCATGATCACATAAATACTTCGTTGGGGTCTGGATTTCATCAGAGGAACAGCGGCAACTTCTACCAGATGGATAGATGGAATTTGAGCTTCATAGGCAGCGGTCAGTATCTTTAATCTTTCAGCGTCATAACCAAGGTATTCCCGGGCTGAATAGAATTTTGCTTCCATTAACTCAATCAAAATCCTTCCTTCATTAAATCTATCCAGACTTATTCCCGAATCCTGGTCCTTACTTTTCAGCATTTCGAGTTCTTTGATAAGACCACTGACAGTCGCTCCGATAAGCTCAATGGTATCCCTTTTAACATTTTTAGCATCCTTGAGGGCTTCAAATTTGGCACTCTCTCTCGTTAGTTTTGATTCTGTTTCGGTTAACATAGAGGCAAGCATCTCAGACTGTGAGGCCGTATTAATGATATTATATCTGGATCTGAGCTGCTGTAAACTGTCAGAAATTATTCCAAGAGAATCTGCTTTTTGTACCAGGTTTGATTGAAAAGCTGAGATAACTGACAATAGTTTTTCTTTCATCAATGAACCAGTAATTTCATCAAGTTTTTGTCTTGCTCCATTTGCTACTTTGGCTGCAAATACTGGATCTTCATCTTCAAAACTCAATTCGATAGCATCTGAAGGAGTTTTTACCAAAGTGAAACGCTGTTCAATTTTCCTGTGCAATCTGAATTTTGCATTAGGTGGAAGTATCTGCATCATAATAATTAATCAGATCCATTGAATCGATCAAGTATTGATACATTGCACCCGAACGGGCCAGGGTCATTACTCTTTCTACATCTGATTCATCTCCAAAGTATTCGGTATCTTTTTGTGATTTTCCAAATAAATGCTCAGGCTTGGAAAGATCCGGACTCGCTACATAAAATATGGTTGTAGCCTTGAAGTAATTGGGCAAGGTTAAACTGATGATGATAGTCAGGATGACTGCAACACCGGTTACAATGCCTATTTTCTTCCTGTGCCTGTAAAGCGGTTTAAGTATATTTTCCATGTTTGGTTTGACCTCCATAGATTGATTTTAAGCTGCAAAAGTAAGCAAATTCGACACTTTGCACCCTATCATTATTTTCGGATGAAAGAAGTAAATCCCTGCCTAAACGCAATAGCTGTTGTTTGATTTTGTTATAAGGAAAAATTGGTCGAAAATTTACAATGCATTTCATGTCAAAATAACGAATGTCATTTATCAATTTCTGAGTCATTCGACTTTATTCTTTGGTTGATTTGAAGCACTTTCAACATTTCTTTACTAGGTATCATTCTAAGGACAAATGAAAGTCCGGCGCACATTGCCAGAGTAAGAAAATAATGCCATTTCCAATCCAAATCCAGGTATTGATAGGAGGTAAATATCGCAAAACCGGTCAAAAAACTATAGCCCAATATCTTCAGAACCCAACGCCATTGCCACAGACCTTTAAATGTTTTATAAATCATTAATCCAAGACTAATGGCTACAAACACTTCAGTAAATAATGTACTCAAAGCTGCTCCGGATGCTTTCCAGTGTGGAATTAAAATCAAGTTAGAAGTGATATTTATAATGATGCCTCCAATATAAATTTTATTCAAGGGCAGTACAGTCCCATTTGCAATTAACAGCGCCCCGAAAAGTTGACCAAAGCTGATAAAAATAAATCCCAGTATGAGCAAGTTCATGATCGATGCTGAATAATCAGTTCCATAATCGTACAGCCATTTGACAATTGACTCGCTTTGAAAAATAACCGGCAGTGCAATACAAGCCGTCACGATAGTCAGCATTTTAATGCTTACCTCAAATAAAGGTCCTATTGCTTCTTTCTGTCCCAGCATCCTTGAAAACATGGGCAATAAAAGTCCCACAAAAAGATAAGTAATCATATTGGCAGCATCCAATAAGCGGTATGCAGAAGCATAGGTAAATGATTCCTGCACCCCATCCTCCAGCATCCTTTCCAGCATCACAGCATCAATTCTGGTATATACCATCATCAAAATGTAGATCAGGGCAAAGGGATAACTTTGCTTGAGAATAAGCCACATGAAAGTGTACTTCACCTTATGAGCTGATAATTTCACCTTGGGAAGGATATACATCGATGCGACCAGGATGCCACATGCCAATGCCCCTATCTGTGCGTACAGAAACCATTCAATTTTAAAGGAATCTCTTAATGCAGGTGTCAGGAACATCGTTCCACATATAATAATCAGCAATAGCTTATCCAAAATAGAAAGGAAACTGTCCATCCTGTAAAAGCCCAATCCCGCTATATTACTTCGCAGATACAGTAAAAATGAAGTCATCAACTGAATAATAACTATCCAAAATAACAATACCATATAATCTCCCTCGTAGCCGATCAGATAGGCTGCAAGGAGAACTACCCCACTATACAATACTCCCAGAATAGCTTTTAATCTTAATATTCCGGGAAGGTATTTATGCACCAGAGACCTGTGCCGGGAGATGTTACGGGCATTGAAATTCTGCAGACCAAAGTCATTGATGATCTGGAATAAATAGGAGAAACTTAAGAGTGAAAAATAGATACCATATTCCTGACCCACCACATTTTGTACGGTTCTGTCTATCCAGAAAATGTACACGGGTTTTACGAGTGCGTTGATGAAGAGTAAGAAAATAAGATTTATCAGGAATTCGCGGCTCATTTGTTCCCATGTGGATTTCATCTCAAATGTAATCCGAATAATCGTAACTTTTTGGATCTGCTAATTGATGGATTTTCGTAATTGAATACGGTTCGCTGACCCATATGATCTCAACCATCCACTATACAAGCTGTTTAAACGCCATATGCTTATAAGATTCACAGAAAAGGGCTTATATGTCGAGACTGCCGGAGTCTATATAGACCCCTGGAAGCCAGTAGCTAAAGCGCTCATAACGCATGGTCATTCCGATCACGCCCGCTGGGGCCATAGTCAGTACATCTGTGTAGAATCATCAGTGCCTATTCTTAAGCATCGTTTGGGTGATATTATCGTTTCAGGTAAAAAATTTGCAGAGACTTTTTCCATTAATGGGGTGGAATTCAGCTTTCATCCTGCCGGTCATATCATTGGCTCAGCTCAAATCAGAGTAGCACATAAGGGAGAAGTGTGGGTAGTCTCCGGGGATTACAAAGTAGAAAATGACGGTATTTCTGAGGCATTCGAGCCGGTGGCTTGTCAGCATTTTATAACAGAGTCAACATTTGGCTTACCTGTTTTCAAGTGGAAACCCCAAAGCCAGGTTTTTGATGATATGATGGAATGGTGGCAAAGGAACGCTTCAGATAAACGAACTTCTCTTATTTCTGCTTATTCGCTTGGAAAAGCACAGCGAATTTTGAAAGGCTTGTCTTCTGATTGGCCAGGACCCGTGTATGCCCATGGGGCTATTTTTTCCATTCACGAAATATTGAAGACAGAGGGCTGGGATTTACCTGAGATACTTCCAATGCCCCCGGGAATGGAAGTTCCCGATATTCATCAGGCTCTGGTAATTGCACCACCCGGGGCAATAGGTTCTTCCTGGCAAAACGACTTAAAGATCCAGTTTCAGCAGCCGCCAGCGGATGGATGGGAATGCGGGGTACCCGCAGAAGAAGTGCTGTAGATCGAGGTTTTGTCCTCTCTGATCATGCCGATTGGGATGGATTGAATCAGGCTATCGATGCTACGGGGGCAACTTCGGTTTATGTGACGCATGGTTACACGGATATATTTTCAAAATGGCTTCTGGACAAAGGCTATGATGCACATATCGTAAAAACTGAGTATGGCTCTGACCAGGAAGAGATTCTCAATGCTGAAGCGGATGATTTGAAGGCATCTCAGGAAAATGCTGTTTCTAATATGAGGGAAAACATTTCTGCATCTGAAAATGAATCAATGTTATGAAAAGATTTTCATCATTATTTCTGGCATTGGATCAGACAAATAAAACCAATGAGAAGGTCAGAGCGTTGGCGTCTTATTTTGATGAAGCCGGGGATCAGGACAAGCTTTGGGCGATTGCCTTGTTTTCACATAAAAGGCCCAGGCGCACTGTCAGCACTACACTGCTCAGAGAATTTGCATCAGGTGCCGGAAATATTCCCTTGTGGCTGTTTGAAGAATCTTATCATGTAGTTGGGGATTTGGCAGAGACCATAGCACTAATTTTACCTGATGCAAATGATGTGACCGAACACTCTCTTACTTATTGGATTGAGCAAATAATATCCATGGACAAGCTGGATATTGACAGCAAGAAAGCTATGGTACTTCAAGCCTGGGATTCCTTAAACAGGGAAGAACGATTCGTTTATAATAAGATCATAACGGGCAGTTTTCGAATGGGAGTATCACAGAAGCTCATGACCCGGGCACTTTCGATTTCTACGGGTCTGGATGAAAATTTACTTGCTCATCGGCTTATGGGTTCCTGGCAGCCTCAAAATACAACATTTGATACTCTCATAATGACTGCAGATAAGCAGGACAATTTTTCACAACCATATCCATTTTATCTGGCCTATGCGCTGGAGACAGCACCGGAAGCACTCGGTGAGGCATCAGATTGGCAGGCAGAGTGGAAATGGGATGGTATCAGATCCCAGTTGATTGTGAGAAATGGCGAAGTTTTCCTTTGGTCCCGGGGTGAAGAATTGATTACAGAGCAGTTTCCTGAATTCAAATCCCTCGTAGGAATATTGCCAGATGGTGTAGTACTTGATGGTGAAATCCTGATTCGGGATCCGGTCAACGACCAGATCAGATCATTTTCAGACCTGCAAACCCGGCTGGGCAGGAAGGCTGTGAGTGCGAAAATGTTGAAAGATAATCCTGCTATGATATTAGCTTATGACTTGCTGGAATTTGAGGGGCAGGATATAAGGCAATTACCGCTGGAGGAAAGAAGAAATTTATTAATCAAATTGATTGAGCAGGCAGACAGCACTCAGCTTTTGCAGCTTTCTGCGGCTATTGATTTGGATAAATGGGAGTCCTTCAGTCTGGTCCGGGAGAAATCCAGAGAATTTTTTGCAGAAGGCCTCATGCTCAAGCGCCGTTCAGCACCATATTTATCCGGGCGAAAAAAAGGTGACTGGTGGAAGTGGAAAGTAGAACCTTATCAGGTCGATGCAGTTATGATCTATGCTCAGCGTGGGCATGGGAGAAGAGCAAATTTATATACCGACTATACCTTCGCCGTTTGGGATGGGGATAAACTGGTGCCTTTTACAAAAGCGTATTCCGGCTTAACTGACGTAGAATTTGCCGCAGTGACCCGATTTGTAAATCAAAATACACTCGAAAAATTTGGGCCCGTACGTTCCGTCAAGGCAGAGTTGGTTTTTGAATTAGCATTTGAAGGAATTCAGGAATCCAAAAGGCACAAATCCGGTATTGCGCTTAGATTTCCCCGCATTAAGCGATGGAGAAAGGACAAGCCTGCTTCGGAGGCTAATACGCTTGAAGATTTGAGGCAGCTATTAACAGTTTGAAGAAGCTGCACTGCTCAACAGCCTGGGAGAAGAGGTAGAGCTGCGCCTGCCCAAGTGCAGAGTGGTAACAGCTTTAATAGTTGAAATGGAACAGCCTGGGTGGAGGTTTAGGCTTCGCCTTCGGTATTGGAGCAGAGAGCGTGCGTGTCACAGCGCTTCGCTTGCGCCGTGTGAGCGAAATCTCCTTCGTCGAATTCGCGGAGATGTTGATCATCCTCAGAAGCTAACGGGATGAAACTATAACTTGAGTCTAAGTCAAAACATGAAGAGCCTGCTTGGCTTTTTGCTTTTGGCGAACAGCCAGCAGAGAGAATTCACTGTTAATTTGATCGCCTTAGGCGATAAAGGCTGTTACACATCCGTAACCGAAGTGAACCACATCCCCGTTCTCGTAAGACCGCAAAGCATCACCGAGCGAGGCACAGCCGACGCTCACACACTCAGACAAGTTGCATCCTTCTACGCGCCCTAGGCGCGCTACTCGAATCAGCTTTTTCAGTCCAAAGGCGGTATCCGCAGCTTCTGTCCCGGATAAATCAAATCCACATTTTTAAGCATTGGTTTATTTGCTTCAAAAATGACCATGTATTTATTGGAAGTCCCGTAATGAAGTTTTGATATTTTTGAAAGATTATCTCCACTTTTAACTTCGTAGAAAATCGATTCCGGAGCATGCACTTTGACGATCATCTGATCATCCACGCAAGCAATTCCATTCACATTTCCTAAAAGCAAAATTACTTTTTCCCTGATTTCCTGTGTGTCACATTCGCCGCGTACAATCACAGTATCATCATTGACATGAAGATCCAGATTGTCTACGCAGAGATCCATTGAATTGACTAAAGCCTCCAACTGTGAAGGATGAATGCCGGGTTTTTGCACACTTTGAACTACAGGAGCTGTTATTGAAACAGGTGGCGGTGGAGGTCCGGCTTTTTTAAAGAAAGAAAATAGTCCCATTTTTTCTGATATTTTGGAGTTAATAAAAAACAATTTTATACATTTTACAGAGTCAGTTTAGTCCGTACCTATGACTTTTTAGCAATAGAAATAGGCTCAAGGTTCTAAATGTACTCAATTTGATTTACAGGAATGAACTTAAGTGCTAAGAAAATTGGTTTTAAAGCTGCCAGGAGTCTTTTATTTTTATGCCATTAATTGGTAAGCCATTAACTTTCATTTCAGTGCATCGTCATTAATACCGGCTCACGCTTTGAACCGTCGGTTAATTATTACTTAATATGCAACAGGAATGATCAAAACTTGGTTATAATTTGTCTAATATTGTACAATTGGAATTTTAAGTGAGCATTATGACAACTATTGCACAAGCAAACTACAGCCTTTTAATTGAGAAACTGGACCAGTTTATCAGAAAATATTATCTGAATCAATTGATTAAAGGGAGTTTATATTTCTTTGGATTGGTATTGTTCCTGTTCATTGCCTTCAATGTCCTTGAATATTATTTTTATTTCGGAACAGGGGTCAGAAAGCTGATGTTCTATTCATTTATAGGAACTGCTCTGGGAAGCATGTTATACTGGATAATGATTCCGGCTATGCATTTTCTCAATCTTGGCAAAGTCATTTCCCATGCTCAGGCTGCAACGATTATAGGTACCCATTTTCATTCAGTAGAAGATAAACTACTGAACATTCTGCAATTGCATGATCAAGCTTCCAGTTCTCAGAATTCACTGGTTTTGGCAAGTATTGAGCAGAAATCAGAAAGTATCAAGTTGGTGCCTTTCAAAAACGCCATTGACCTGACAAAAAATAAAAAGTACCTGCGATTTGCACTTCCTCCGATGTTGCTTTTGCTGGTTATATTATTTGCAGCTCCCAGTTTGATTCCGGAAAGCTCCAATAGACTATTCAATAACAATACCATTTTTGAGAGAAAAGCACCTTTTGATTTCATTATTGAAAATGAAGATCTGATTGTTCCACAAAGTGAAGATTTTGAACTCAGAGTCAAACTGGAAGGAGATGCACTTCCTGCAGAAGTTTTCGTTCAGATTGCTGATTATCAATATAGACTGACTAAAGAAAATGCCACAGAATACAGTTACATTTTCAAAAATGTTCAGCGTAATACTCCTTTTCAACTATACGGTTCCGGCTATAATTCCACTCAATATGAGTTAAATGTGCTTGCAAAACCAGCAATTGCCGGATTCCAGACCATTTTGAAATATCCTGCATATACAGGACGCAAGAATGAGACATTATTTAATACCGGTGATATTTCTGTTCCTGTAGGAACAAAAGTATCCTGGATATTTGATGCATCTTTCACTGATCAGTTGGAGATGTCTTTTGAGAAGAGCCTGAAAGTTGATTCTACCGTACGTTCTGGTTCTCAACAATTCAGCTTCACTAAGACTGTTGTGACGGATGACCGCTACAGCATTTATTTGTCGAATGCACAGCTTAGCAGGGCAGATTCATTCTCTTATTCCATTCACACTATTCCGGATTTGTATCCTTCCATTCAGGCGGATCAGATGATAGATAGCGCTGATAATGACAAGATTGTTTATTTCGTGGGAGAAGCATCTGATGATTATGGAATCCGCACAGTGACATTTCATTACACCATACAAAAAGCTGGAGGCAAGAAGAGTGAGACTAAATCAAAATTGATTCAGGGTGTCGCAGGTAAGCAGACTGATTTCTCCTTCATATGGGATATGAATGAACTGAATATTGAGCCCGGAGATAATATTACTTATTATTTTGAAGTGGCCGATAATGATGCAGTATTCGGCAGTAAGAAAACCAAGACTCAGTTGTTCCAGGTTACTAAACCCACCTTGAAAGAATTTGAGGAAAAATTGGATCAGAATAGCAAAGACATTAAGGAAACATTGATGAAGTCCATGGCTGAAACCAAGAAACTGAAAGAAGATTTCCAGAAGTTACGTGAAAAAGTATTGCAACAAAAAGAGCTGGACTGGCAGCGCAAGAAGGAGCTTGAAAAGCTTCTTGACAGACAGAAAGAGATAGAAAAGCAAATTCAGGAAGCAAAAGATAAATTCCAGGAAAACAAGAAAAATCAGGAAGAGCTCCAGCAAATGGATGAGTCCATGAAAGAGAAACAGGAAAAGCTGGAAGAACTGTTTGAGAAGGTCGTGGATAAAGAAACCCAGGAGTTGATGGATAAGATCAAAGAACTTATGCAGGAACTCGGTAAAGAGGATGCCATGCAAATGATGGAAAATATGCAGAATGAAAGCAAGGAATCTGAAATGGAAATGGATCGTTTGCTTGAGCTGTATAAGACCCTGGAGATGGAAGCGGAAATGAAAAAACAGGCAGAAGCATTGGAAAAACTTGCAGAAAAGCAAGAAGAACTTGCTAAGGAAACTGGCGAAAAGAAGACTGACAGTGAGGAATTGAGCAAAAAACAGGAAGAAATCAATAAAGAATTCAAGGACATCCAGAAAAAAATGGATGAAATGGAGAAGAAGAATAAAGAACTGGAACGTCCTAAAAATATAGATGATGCTCAGAATGAAATGGAGGGCATCAAACCGGATTTAAATGAAGCAAAGGATCAATTAGAAAAAAATCAACCAGAAAAAGCAGGTAAACCTCAGAAGAAAGCAGCTCAAAAAATGAAGGATGCTGCAAAGAAAATGTCTCAGAGCCAGCAATCAGGTGAGATGGATCAAATGCAGGAAGATATAAAAGCGCTGCGTCAGCTTTTGGAAAATATAGTAGGTCTGTCCCTTGAACAGGAGCAGTTGATTAATCAGTTTGCCTCTGTCAATTCCAATACTCCGGCCTATACCAGACTGGTTCAGGATCAGGACAGGATCAAAAACAACTTCCGTTTGGTGGAAGATAGTCTTCAGGCCATCAGCAAGCGAGTTTTCCAATTGGAATCATTCATCACAGAGAAAGTGAATGAGATTAATAAAAATATTACGCATTCAATCGACAAACTAGAAGAAAGAAAGAAAACTGAAGCTGCAGATAATCAGCAGAGAAGCATGAAAAATCTGAATGATCTTGCTCTTATGCTTAGTGAGACAATGGAGCAGATGCAGCAAGCAATGTCCCAAATGATGCCGGGCACTCAGATGTGCACCAATCCCGGGCAAAGCTCCGGAAAAGAAGGGCAAGTTCCTATGGATAAAATTACTGAGGGCCAGCAAAAGCTGACTGAGGAAATGAAAAAATGAAGGAAGCCCGTGATAAAGGCAAGCCAGGAGGAGAAGGCAAGGAAGGAAAAGAGGGTAAAGAAGGTAAGGAAGGCGGTGATAGCAAAGAATTTGCAGGAGATAGCTGCTCAACAAGCCAAATTGCGCAAAGCACTTGAAGGTCTTCAAAAAGAAAAACAAATGCAGGGTAAAGGTGACAAAGGACTTCAGCAGATCATCGATCAAATGAATCAAAATGAAATTGACCTTGTCAACAAACGCCTTTCCAATGAAATGATCAAAAGACAACAAGATATTTTGACCAGATTGCTGGAAGCAGAAAAAGCCACCCGTGAACAAGATTGGGACGAGAAACGCAAAGCTCAGCAGGCACAGAATGCACCACGTGCATTTCCACCATCAATGGACACCTACCTGAAGCAAAGAAAAGCTGAAACAGAAATGTTCAAAACTGTTTCGCCTTCATTGAAACCATATTACAAAAATCTGGTTGAAGACTATTATCGCTCTTTACAGGGAAGATAATTGGGAGAACAAGAAGTGAGTATATCAAGCTGCCTGGCCATTATAAGCCGGGCAGTTTTTGTTTTGGGGAGGAGGTATGAGCTTGCTATTGAATATTTATCCGCATGTTAAATCTTAGCAATTTCTAATTGTCAGTTTAGCGAATAGTGAATATTTGGCTGTTGACTAAACTTCTAACCTCTTAAACACCTACACTCTTCCTTGACTCCAATCACCCATCAAACCTCATAATCGACTGCTGAATGGCTGTTATAAATCTGAAATCTGAACACTGAAACAACTGAAATCTGAAATCTTGCATTCTTACCTTTGCACATACACCACATACTTCTCCTCAAAATAGGGATCATCAAACCAGGATTGAATGGCAGTTTTTTCAATGGAGGTGCCTTTAGGAAGCGCTTTGATTTCCTGATCAATTTTGCCTCCTTTCAGAGTAATCAGGCCGTTGGGCAGACCATTTTTATGATTTTGATGAATAAGTTTCTGTGACCATTCCCACAATTTATCCAGATCCGCTACTGCCCGTGTGACTACAAAGTCAAAGCTCTGTTTCAATTCCTCTGCCCTTTTCTGCATTGCTGTGACATTCTTCAGGCCTAGTTCGTCGATGGCTGCCTGAACCACCTTGATTTTCTTCCCGGTTCCGTCAATCAGCAGAAACTCCACTTTCGGAAAGAAAATAGCCAGAGGAATCCCGGGGAATCCACCACCTGTACCCAAATCGAGGACAGTTGTACCGGGTTTGAAAGATGATACCATTTTGACAATTGCAAGAGAATGCAGCACGTGATGCATTTCAAGATGCTCTATGTCTTTTCTGGAAATCACATTGATCTTCTGATTCCAGTCTTCATAGAATGGAATTAAAGCTTCGAACTGTTTCATTTGATGATCAGTTAACTGCGGGAAATACCGCTTGACAGATTGCATGTGTTACCAGGTTTTTCTTTTAAAAAATAATCCGGGGAAGAGGATGATATAATACAGGCTCAAAAATAGGTCGAAAAAGGGATATAGTTTCCAGCCGGGTCCAAACTTTATCAATCGGGCCCAATTCCGGTATGGCAAAAGTAAGATGAGCCATCTGATTACCATAGCGGCCAGAGCAGGAATCACAAACCCACAAATGAATCCCAGCAACACTATCAAATAATAAAGTAAATGCGATAAAGCAAACAAACTAAGTATTATTTGATGGCGAAAACTATATCTCAGAGAGGTCTGTACATGCCTGGACTTTTGACGATACCAGCCTGACCAGGTATCCGGAGAGTATGAATAAACAAGGGATTCCTCCTCAGTCTGAATTCTTATTTTGACCTCAGATTGCAGATCTCTGATGAAGAGATCATCATCACCGGAAGGAATATCTTTATGCAGGGCAAAGGGAGAATTTCCTTTAATCAAGCTGCGACGGTAAGCCATATTTCTTCCCACACCCATATATGGCATCCCTATTGTGGCATAGGAACCGTATTGCATGGCAGTGAGAAGAGATTCCAGACTGCTCATTGATGCTGCCATTGTTTCTGCAGGCTTAAGCGGGGCAAAGCCCAGGACAACATCAGTTTTATGATTGAATGGCTTCAGCATGCTTGAAATCCAGTCCCTGGAAGGAATTACACAATCAGAATCTGTCAAAAGTATAATTTCTCCACTTGCAGCTAAAATTCCTTTTTCAAGTGCTTGTTTTTTTCCGGGTAATGTTTTCGCAGATGGGTCTTGATAAAGTATTTTTAGGTTTGGGTTATTTTGAGTTAAAGACTTCAACCACTCTGAAGTACCATCCGTAGAACCATCGTCCACTACGATGCATTCAAAAGTTGGATATTGCTGTTCCAGCACTTGATGCAGCAAGGGTTGTAAGGTATTCAGAGTATTATGTGTACAAATGATGACTGAAACAGAAAGCTCAGAAGCCACAGTATGAGATATTTTCTGTTGAATTGCTTTTCTTGCCATCAGGTTGAAAAACAAATAATATATTACATTGACTGCGAATAATATAGAGAGTAAAATGTTATATAGTGTGAGTTCTTCCAGGTGCTCTGTTTTTGTAAAGGTAAAGGGAGTTCAATGGATTACCACTCTTCTGGTTTGTCCTCATTTTTGCATGAAGAAGCAAAAATGACGCCAAAACGGTTGGTTTTAATGGTTCATCCCGGATTAAAATCCGGGGCTACTGATGGCAAACCCCTTTACGGGATTTTATTTACCCTTCAAATTTGTAAATCTTCTCCGATCTCACGTTAAAGATAGCAGAACAGATAAAGTAGCAGAGGAAAAATATTTTTATTAATTGACAGGATTAAACCTTTTACCTGAATCATCATCTTAATTACCAAAGCAGATAAGTGCAGTTACAAGAGGATCAGCAAATATTGCATTTGATTTTGGAGGCTAATGAGTCCGAACGCGGATTTCAGATGCTGGTGCGTAAATATAAGCAGCGTATTTACTGGCTTGTGAGAAGGAATGTCCATCAACATGAAGATGCAGATGATCTGGTTCAGGATATATTTATCAAAATTTATCAAAATTTGTCCCGCTTCAAGCAGCAATCCGGTCTATTCACATGGATATACAGAATTGCTGTGAATGAATGCCTAAGCCATCTTCGCAAAAAGAAAAATGGCATGGTTTGGGATGATCCTGAAAAATCGGCAGCATCTCTGTCAGCAGATACGTGGTTTGAAGGGGATAAAATGCAGGCATATTTACACAGCGCGATCCAGACTTTGCCTGACAAACAAAAATTGGTATTCCAAATGCGATATTTTGAAGAGATGCCTTATCAACAGATGTCCTCGATACTGGAAACCAGCGAAGGAGCATTGAAAGCATCTTATCATCACGCATGTAAAAAAATTGAAGAAATTATTCAGCAATATGAAGGATAAAGAAAATATAGAACAAGAATTTCAGGACAAATGGGGGCCTCTCCGGAAAGACGCGGGTTTTAAAGTTCCTGAAAATTATTTTGAGGATTTGGAGGCAGAGATTTTGCAAAAAGTCAGGACATCAAAAAATCAGGGAGCTGGTCAGCGTTGGTTGCCTGGCTTGCATCAGCGCAGAACATGGCTTTCTGTGGCAGCAGGATTAGCTATTATTCTATCTGTAAGTGTAGCCTATTTAATCTATAATCAAAATGCAAGCCGACAGCAGGATGAAATCCTGGGCACATTGGCTTATATAGATAAGCATGCAGGAGAATTTGATTTAAAATTGCTCAGTTTATTGACAGCATTACAGGAAGATGACCCTGTACTTAATTCTTCTGAAATGGAATTCCTCAATGATATGAATATACAGGAACTGGAAGAAATGATGGAGGAAGAACTGAATGAAGAACTTTAATTTAACAAATAAAAAATTGACTACAATGAAACATACATACACTTTTAAAGATCAATTTATAATGAACAGCTTTTTGAAAACAATAATATTTAGCCTGCTTATGTTGCCATTCCTGGCCCAGGCTCAGGGTCCTTTTCAGGATCGGCTTGATAAAATGGAAGGTAAGCTGGAAGCGCAAAGAGCTGCCTACATTACGAATGAACTGGAGCTCAGTTCTCAGGAATCACAGGCATTTTGGCCTATCTATAATGAATGGAAAGCAGAAGAGATGAAAAATCGCAGAAAAGTGGATCCTGAAACCAATACCAAAAGTATGACAGAAGCTGAGGCAGACCGTTTTATTCAGCAGATGTTTGAAATGCAGGAAAAAGAAACTGAAATCCGTAAGACCTATTTTAAGAAATTGCGGGCTGCGATTCCAGCTCAGAAATTGGCTCGACTTCCGGCTGCAGAACGTGGATTCAGAGAGCAGATCGTGCGACAGACTGCCTCCAAAATCAAGCAGATGAGAGAGAATCGGAGGAATTAAGCCGACACGGCTGAAGTATTTATTGAATCTGCAGTACTTGAGATTTGTTGCTGTGTTTGTTTCGCATATCGAAAGTTACAATAGCAGCTATCCTGCATATACGGGAATTCAGAAGAAATTCCTTCTTCTGAAAGGCCATATCTTTTCTCCACTTTTAATAAAAATCATTTGATCAACTTTAAGCTGATATGCTTCTAACTATTGATCAAATATCCTGTCCCTTTCCTGACTCAATATTAATTCTCCATGTAAGGGACTTACTCTTCATATTTTTATTTTCATATATAAATGTGCCACAAAGCACACTTTATTGCGCAACCTCTTGAAACAGAAAGAGAAAGTTGCTTATTGTTTTTTATACACTAAGTTAAATATTACAATAATATATAATATATTTAAAAATAAGTTCCTGAGATTACGGGTTATATTCTTAATTTTGCCGTCCTGAAATCTACCCGTATTAACTTTTCTGAATTATAAAAACGTATGATTGTAAAGTAAGCTGATAGGGGATGTTCAGGATTAAATATTGAAAAGATTCTTATAGGATTCAGGTAGAATAATGACAAGATTAACGAAGCAAATCTTATTCTGATGAACATTTTAGCTACCTCATCATTATTTGTTTAATTAAAATGTGACTAATGAACAGCGTTTTGGATAACTATACAGCAATATTGGAAGAAGTGGGCTTTGAAAATGTGGGAGAAATAAAGTGGAATCTCAGTCCTGAAGAGTTGGTTGAAGAGACAATCAAACGCAATATGGGGGTTTTGGCGGATACAGGTGCCATTTGCATAGAAACCGGAAAATTTACCGGAAGATCCCCTAAAGACAGATTTATAGTCCTGGACGATGAGACAAGGGACACAGTGGACTGGAATCACATTAACCAGCCCTTTGAAATAGAAAAATTTGAAGGGCTGGAACAAAAAATAAAAGCATATTTTGAAGGGAAAGACATATTCGTCCGTGATGCTTTTGCCTGTGCTGATCCTACTTACAGATTAAAACTCAGGTTGTTTTCTGAATATCCATGGAGTAATCAATTTGCCGGAAATATGTTTATCCGGCCTGAAGCAAAAGACCTGGAAAATTTTGACCCGGACTGGAAAATCATTTGTGCACCCGGATTTGAAGCAAACCCTGTTGTTGACGGCACCAACAGAGGCAACTTTTCCATTATCAATATCAGCAAGAAACTGATTTTAATAGGAGGATCTGGATATACAGGTGAGATAAAGAAAGGAATTTTTTCAGTATTAAATTATTT
Source organism: Saprospiraceae bacterium (assembly GCA_016706365.1). Lineage (GTDB taxonomy): Bacteria > Bacteroidota > Bacteroidia > Chitinophagales > Saprospiraceae > SLDF01. The sequence goes on along the minus strand of JADJJU010000002.1, from coordinate 293,075 downwards.
ACTTCCCACAGTTCATGGAGTTATGCCAATGCATTGCTCTGCCAACAGAGGTAAAGAGGGAGATGTAGCTTTATTTTTCGGACTTTCTGGTACCGGCAAAACCACACTCTCAGCTGATCCTGCCCGTGATCTTATTGGTGACGATGAGCATGGATGGTCTGACCATGGCGTCTTTAATTTTGAAGGTGGTTGTTATGCAAAGTGCATAGATCTTACTGCAGAAAAAGAGCCGGAAATTTTCAAGGCGATTCGCCATGGAGCCATTCTTGAAAATATCAGATTTTTCCCTGGTACAAGAACCGTCGATTATTCTAATATTTCATTGACTGAGAATACACGAGTTTCTTATCCGATTCATCACATCGACAATGCATTAATTCCTTCAGTTGGAGAGCAGCCTAAGCATGTATTTTTTCTGACTTGTGATGCTTGGGGAGTATTGCCACCGATTTCCAAATTAACACCAGGGCAGGCGATGTTTCACTTTTTGTCCGGATACACTGCGAAAGTTGCCGGTACAGAAGAGGGAGTGACTGAACCTAAAGAGACTTTTTCTGCTTGTTTTGGTGCACCTTTTATGCCATTGCATCCAACACAATATGCGGAAATGCTGGGGGATCGTATGCAAAAAAGTAATACATCCATCTGGCTTATCAATACAGGATGGACGGGCGGAGCTTATGGATCCGGCAGCAGGATTAAACTTAGATATACAAGAGCTATGATCACCGCCGCAATGACCGGACAATTGGCTTCTGTTGGGTTTACGGAGCATGAGATATTCGGGGTTGCTTACCCAGACTCTGTGCCGGACGTGCCATCAGAAATTCTGAATCCAAAAAATACCTGGAGCGATAAGACTGCATATGACCATCAGGCTGCAGCTCTATCCAAAAATTTCAATAAGAACTTTCAGAAATTTGCCGATAAAGCCAATCAGGACATTTTAGATGCAGCACCCAGGATAATCTAATCTATAGCATTTGATTGGGCTAAGAGTCATGGATACACATTTCTGAATATTTGTAAAGTAACTTTTGCAAACATTTGTCGTTTGTATTCTGAAATACTGGTATTCCATTATATTGGGACTACTATTTAAAAATAATTTCCATCACAAAATTGAGTAAGAATGAAGCAAATATTATTGATCATGATTGGTTTGGCTATCAGCAGTATTGGTTTGGCGCAAAAAGCCACTCCTGTTGGACAGTGGAAAACTGTGGATGACGAAACAGGTAAGGAAAAATCGATCGTGGAAATATATGAGCAAAAAGGTAAATTATACGGAAAAGTAATCAAGCTACTACCCGGAGCAGCCAGTACCACTTGTGATAAATGTCCTGGCAATAAGAAAGGGAAACCCATAGTCGGTATGGTATTCTTAACTGATCTTGAAAAGGATGGCGATGAATACGATGGAGGAACTATTCTTGATCCTGCAAAAGGAAAAGAATACAGCTGTAAAATTTCTCTGGAAAAACCCGATGTGTTATTGGTCAGAGGTTATATGGGATTTTCATTGCTGGGAAGAACGCAAAAATGGTATCGGGTGAAGTGATATTGTGTTAAAATTGTGGATTTAAGATACTTTATGTTGCTTTTATGCAATAATTATTTGCAGAAAAATGTTAGTAAGGTGGTTTTAAATCAAACACAAATTTTGTACATGAAGCACACCTTTACACCTATCGACTTAGTTAATTTTTTGTACCAGGAACTCAGCAGTATTGAAAAAATAGAAATTTCAGAAGCCATCCAAATGGACTGGTCACTGCAGGAAGCTTACGAAGAATTAAGTGCTGCAAAAGCACAATTACCGGCAGTCAAATTTTCACCTTCCAAAAAAAGCATTCAGGCTATTTTGGAATACAGTGCAAAATCTGAGGTCAATACGATCTGAAAAAATGACTCCAAAAGAAAAAAAGCTCAGCACCCATGCTGAGCTTTTTTTTTGCCCGACGGAGATCATCATTCCACTATTTTATGGAAGAATGGACATATAATAAATCCTTTAGGTTTTATTGGAGATTCCTGCACTTAAATATTGCTTTTTTCCATATATTTATCCCCTCTATATACATTCATTTGAATTTAATTAACATATCATAGTCATGACAAAGGAACAAGAGGAAAAACTAAAAGTACTAAAGCTTACAGTAGACCGTCTGGAAAAGACCTACGGTAAAGGAACAGTAATGAAGCTTGGGGACAAGCAAGTAGTTGCAGTTGAAGCTATCTCTACCGGATCACTGGGACTAGATATAGCCCTGGGTACAGGTGGACTGCCTAAGGGCAGGGTGGTCGAAATTTACGGACCTGAATCCTCAGGAAAAACTACTCTGGCCATTCACGCAATTGCAGAATGTCAAAAGAAAGGTGGAATTGCTGCTATCATCGATGCTGAACACGCTTTTGATCGTTTTTATGCTGAAGCGCTTGGCGTAGACACTGAGAATTTACTGATTTCTCAACCAGACAATGGAGAGCAGGCATTGGAAATTGCAGAAAATCTTATCCGTTCAGGAGCTATAGATATTATTGTGATTGACTCAGTTGCTGCATTGGTACCCAGATCTGAGATTGAAGGAGAGATGGGAGATTCGAAAATGGGTCTTCAGGCAAGATTGATGTCCCAGGCTTTGAGGAAGTTGACAGGAACTATCGGTCGTACCGGATGTTGCTGCATTTTCATCAATCAGCTTCGCGAAAAAATCGGTGTCATGTTTGGCAATCCTGAGACTACTACCGGTGGTAATGCATTGAAATTTTATGCCTCTATTCGTTTGGATATTCGCAAAAGCGGAACACCAATTAAAGATAAGGAGGGTGCTATGACCGGAACGCACGTGAAAGTTAAAGTTGTAAAAAATAAATTGGCACCACCATTCCGTACTGCGGAATTTGACATCATGTTTGGACAAGGAATTTCTAAAACAGGTGAAATAGTAGATTTGGGAGCTGACCACAATATCATCGATAAGAGTGGATCATGGTATAGCTATAATGGAACAAAAATTGCTCAGGGTCGTGATGCGGCAAAACAATTTCTGGAAGACAATCCTGAACTGGCAAATGAGCTGGAAGAAAAAATCAAAGCTAAATTTGCTGCTGGTGCCACAGTAAAAGTCAATCCTTTTGAAGAAGGAGCAGGAGATGAAGATTAATCGTCTCCAATAAAGCGGTATTATCTCGTTAACATAGCATTTTTCCCGAAGCGTTTGGATTCCAAATTGATTCGGGATTTTTATTTATAAAAGTTTGAGTTCTTTTGTTCTTTCTTCAAAACTCATAACAGATGGGAAAGGGTTTTCCAATACCTGAAATCTTTCTGTTAAATCGGGAGTATGTGACTCCACCTTTTGTGTTCGGATATTAAAATGCACGAATCTTGCCCATAACACACTTTTGATTTTGCTCTGATCCTTGTCCCACATCAGCATTTCAACCTGAACATCACTATCGCCCCACCTTCGTAGACTAGAACTGATCAAAACCTCTTCCATGAGCAATGCGGGCCGGATATAGGCAATTCTGTTTTCACTTACTACCCAGCTCGTTCCGGCTTCTTTTATTCGCTGGTATGGGCTGAACTGATAATATTTCATCAAATGATCTTCTCTGGCATTCATGAAGTAATCCAGATATCTGGCATTATTAAGATGATTGAATGGGTCGCAATCCGGGAATCGGATTTGGTATTTGCTAAAGGGTGTTTTTTCCATGAGAATAAAATTACTACAAAAACTACTTAAGCCTGAAGTGATGACTGAATTATTAATTAAATTAACCTTAACTGAACTTAACTCATCATTATGAAAGAACTGCCTGAATGCAAACTACATTTGAAAAAACATCATCATGAAAAAATTTGCAATAATTTCAATCCTGGTACTGGGATTTTTTTCATTTTTATCTGCACAGGATGTGCGGAAATATGAATACTGCCAGGCAAATGTTTCAACAGGCTATTTCAGTTCTATTGTGCAATTTGATACAGAAGGAGGGATTCCTTTTAAGTTGAACTGGAATAAGTATATAATTGATGAAAATGGTAAATATCTTAAAGTCAAATCAGCATCTGAATTTATTAATATCATGAGCCAATATGGATGGGATTTTGTTGATTTTTTTCAAGCTTCTTCGGATAATTCATCGATAAATATTCTATTTAGAAAAGAATTAAAGACAGCACTTCAAGAATCCGGAATTGATACTAAGTCTGAGGAGGGTGGATGATTTAAGTTTGATTTATTTTGGCATTCACCCAAAATAAATATAGATGATTATGTAAGATCAGTATTGGATGTTTATATTTGACTTGCCTCTATACCGGGGTAAATCGGGAGTAATATGAAAGAGTGAAGAGTATAGAGGTGACTAATCATCGCTCAGTAACTCTATTGAACTATGGAACCAAATACTCCCCTCTCTCCTTCAATTGCACCTACGCCAGATACCCAAAGAATTCAATTATTGGATGTGTTGCGGGGGTTTGCATTATTGGGCATTCTGCTCATGAATATTCCCTACTTCTCCATGCCATATCAGCAAGTGTATGATTTGCGGCTTGAAGATGAATTTTCCGGGCCCAATTATTATACTTTCTGGGTAATCAATGGATTTTTTGAAGGGACAATGAGGAGTCTCTTTTCTATTCTTTTTGGAGCGGGATGCCTGCTCCTTATGATACGACTTGAGAGTAAAGACAGTGCCATTTCCGCTGCTGATATTCACTACAGGCGAATGATTTGGCTGATTTTATTTGGAATGATCCATGCTTACCTGCTTCAGTGGCCTGGAGATATTCTCTATTTGTATGGAATGGTAGGATTGTTTTTGTTTCCAATCAGACATTGGAAACCTAAATTTCTCATGCGGGCAGCGATCATATTGGTGCTCTTGCTTACAATTAAGGATACCGGGTTTATGTACAGCTTCAGAGATGAATACAGAGCCGGTTTGGAGCTTAATGACAAGCAGGAAAAGGGAGATACTCTTGACAAAGAGGAATTAGCGACACTGAAGGAATGGAAAGAAGACCGGGATAAAAGCTCAGTTGACAGTATTCGTGCTGATGCTGCAAAAGTAAAAGATGAAATACAAGGTTCATGGATCAGTTCATTTTCAAAAATTGCTCCTACCAGTTTTAAATTTGAGACAACAGAAGTTTATACCTCCATGTTTTGGGATGCCTTATTGGCAATGTTATTGGGCATGTGGCTTTTCAAAACCGGATGGTTGACAGGACAGAAGAGTCAGAAAAGCTATCTTATTTTATTGATCATATCCTATAGTATAGGCTTTTTTCTTGGTTGGTGGCAGATAAGGAGTCTGATAGCGATCAACTTTGAATGGCATTTGTTTGCAGATGAAACTTATATTTCTCCCTATCATATCAGAAGGATATTGACAGCATTGGGACATATGTCACTGCTCATTTTAATCTGGAAGTCGGGAATCCTGAAAGGCCTATTTAATGTGCTGTCGGCAGTAGGGAGAATGGCATTTAGCAATTACATAGGACAGACTATTTTCTGTACCATCATTTTTTACGGTTTTGGGTTTGGATATTTTGGGGAATTGGAACGATATGAAATTTATTTTGTAGTAGCGGGTATCTGGATATTCCAGATGGTATTCAGCTATTTCTGGCTGAGAAATTATCAATATGGGCCACTGGAATGGGTCTGGAGGAGATTGACTTACTGGCAGAAAATATCGATCAAAAAAGTGAATTAACGTCAGTTCGATGAATCCAGTTACTTACGGTTTTGTCATGAATTTTGCTTAAAAACAGGCAAAATTCACGCCAAAACTGTGTGTTATTATTTCTTTTCCCTGGATTGCATCCAGGGTTACTAAGATTTTGCCACTCTGTGGCAATTATTTCTTCCAATTCAGATTTTGAGAAAGACCATCGAACTCAGGTTAAATTAAACTGTCCCTTTATTTCGTACCCGCCAAACAGAAATGATCAGTCTGATAGCCAAAATTGCAGAACTGATTATGGCTCCAATACTGAAGAAACCTATTTCGTTGCGGATGTACTTATCCATAGAATCTATTCTGGGAGGAGACAGATGGCCTAAGAATGAAAGAATGCCGTTTTCGTCCAGATATGTCTGAAAGAAATTAAATTGACTTACAAGAATAAAAATAAAGGGAATCATTGCAATAGCCAATACTACCTTTAAAGGCTGAATATAAGCAATAGGAGAAAACCTCAGAAAAAAGATCAGTCTGGCACTTGTGATAAATGTAGCAATTGCAATGCAGTTCATAGTCCAAAAAGGATATTCAGGAATCTGCTGATATATAGGATACAATACAAAAATCACAAGCACAGCTGTGAATATCCACCAAACCAATTCCAGGAGCCAGGGATTGCCTACTTTCCTCATATATTAAAATGAATTTTCAGAGCAGATTAAACACAGATTTGCCCATTTCGATTAATAGAATCTTCGTTTGACAAACCATGTATTATCAACAAATGAAAATCCAAGATTGATTCGGAAGTAGTTTTCCTTCAAGGGGATATTTCCATATATACTGCCATAGGTAAAGCCGATATGCATAAATGATATTTCTCTGGAGACCACAAACGGAAGGCCAACACCCGCATTTACTTCAAATGTTTTAAGTTGTTCACCGAAAACTCTGGGATCCGTACCTATTCTTACTCCTGCTCTATATCGCACTCTTTTCAGGAATTTGCTAATGGAGGTAATGTCCGGAATATACTCAAGACCTGCATTAACAGACCAGGTATTATTAAAAACCTGAGCATCCACGGGATTATTATATTGATTCCAGGATGTTAAATTCAGGTCCAATCCTGCACGAATTTTTCCTTCATCATTATATGCTGCACCAATTGTAACTGTGCCGGGAAGTCTGCCTCGAAGCGACTCTCCTTGGATTGAGCTCACGGTGTCCAGTACCTCTGTCGTGGGATTGATGATCAGGTGAATTCGGTCCAATTCTGTGTTATACCCTGTCTGATTACTACCTGTTAAGCCTAATGTAATATACCGCTTCACTTTCTTGACATCTGCTTCTACAGGTCTCTTCAACCAGATCGTGTATTGAGCTCCCACATTCCAAAGGAATCCTCCAATTGCCTGAGACTCTTCTACTCTGTCATAAAACGAGTTGTTTTGGTCTACCAGATAGACTGATTGATTTTTTCTCAACTTACCGAACCACCATCCCAGATTCACTCCCAGTGCAAAGTCATTGTACTTAAATCCGTTTCCAATCTGCAACTGATAGGTACCACCATTGCCATTGTAAATCCGGGACACTTTACCCAAATTTTCAAGATATTCTGTAGTGGCAATATTATAAGAGACATTGGAAAAAGGTGCCAGTCTCAGTCCTGCTCCCCAAAAGAATTTGCGCTTTTTTCTACTCAGGAAATCGTTCAGGGGATTTTTGATTGGAAATGCAAGACCGAAATAACTAAGATTTCCACCCCACTGGTCTATACTATTGTTACCATCTTTAAGATTGGTAAATTTTCCATACATACCCACATCGAAAGTCGTCGCTTGTAGCGAAGCCAGTGAGGCAGGATTGTTAAAATTGAGTAAGTAAGGGTCAGTAAATCCGGCTTGCCATCCACCCATACTTCCCTGAGCAGCAAAGAAAGGGTCAGCAAAATTACCTAAACCAAATCGGGAATAGGGTGAATTTTCCTGAGTCTGCGCCGAAACTGCAGAACTTACCAAAATAGAAAATACAAATAGAATAAAACTTCTACACATGTTGCAACAGGATTTGATGTAAACCATGCAATACCAGATGAGTTTCCAGCTTCATCTCATGCTTGCAATGGGTTTTGATATACTCAGCGTCTCCGCCGCTTATAAAAATGACTAAATCAGTATATTTATTTTTGAATGCTTCAATAAAAGCATTTATCTCCATGATAATACCGGTCTGTGCTCCATTGCGGATGGCAGATTCGGTATTCTTTCCAATTAATTCAAAATCATCATTTCGACTCACTAAAGGCAAGGCCGAGGTGAAGTGATTCATTGCTTTCAATCTCATGCTCAAACCCGGAGCAATATTTCCTCCCTGATAAAGATTTGGAGCTTCAAGTATATCATAGGTAATACATGTCCCGGCATCAATAATAAGACAGTTTTTTCCTTCTGCCAAATAGCTGGCGCCAACCACTGCAGCTAATCTGTCCATTCCCAGGGTTTCCGGACTCTCATAGCTTATTTTGATACCTGTTTTTGTTTCCGAGGACAAGTATGTCCACTTTTTTGAAGTGAACCAATCCAAAATGTCAGTACCCAGTTTTCTCACTGAAGAAACCATAACAGAAACCGGAGCAATTTCTTCATCCAACTGAATAAATGTATCAACACATACATCAGTATTACTGCCAACTTTGGTCAAAACGAAGTTGCCGTCTGATTGCTGTTCAAACACACCGCATTTCAAGCTGGAATTTCCTATGTCGATGACAAGATGCATATAAATATTAATGTTTAAAATGTCTTACACCCGTCATCACCATGGACATCTGTCTTTCATTGCATTCTGCAATGCTATCCTGATCTTTCACTGAACCTCCCGGTTGAATAACCGCAGAAATGCCGGCTTCATGTGCGATAGCTACACAATCGGGAAATGGGAAAAATGCTTCAGATGCCATCACTGCACCCTTCAATTCAAAACCGAATTGGCGGGATTTGTAAATAGCATTATTAAGCGAATCCACTCTGGAAGTCTGCCCGCAACCCATTCCGATCAATTGTTGATTTTTCACCAATGCTATACCGTTTGACTTTAAGTGTTTGACACAGATATTTGCAAATAACAAGTCTTCGATTTGTGCAGATGTAGGAGATTGTTCAGTTACAACTTTAAGATCATCTTTAGTTTCAGTTTTACTGTCCTGATCCTGCACAATGACACCATTCAAAAGGTTTCTGAACATTTTTCCATGGGTCTCAAACGGCTTGAGTTGCAAGAGTATTCTATTTTTCTTAATACTTAACAATTCCAAAGCTTCTTCAGAATATTCAGGAGCAATCAGCACTTCATAAAACAGATGATCTATTTCTTTCGCAGTCTCAATATCAATAGTCGAATTTGTAACCAAAATCCCTCCAAAAGCTGAGACAGGATCTCCTGCCAGAGCTGCATTCCATGCTTCCAGTACTGTACTTCTTGTCGCAAGTCCGCAGGAATTATTATGTTTCAATATAGCGAAAGTTGGATCTGATCCGGCAAATTCTCTTATTAATTGAATACCGGCATCTACGTCAACCAGATTATTGAAAGAGAGTGTTTTTCCATTTAAAATATCGAATACTTCGTCCAGATCTCCATAGAAAGTCGCCTGTTGATGTGGATTTTCACCGTATCTCAGCACCTGAGCAGGTCCGGATTGAATACTGAAATATTCAGTTTCGTTCAGTTTATTGAAGTATTGAAAGATGGCTGTATCATAAGTGGATGATACCTGAAATGCTCTGTTGGCCAAATATCTGCGTTGTTCCAGGTCCGAAGAAGCTCCCTGAGAAGAAAGCATTTCCAGCAAATATGGATACTCTGCCTGTGCAGGTACAATGACCACATCAGCAAAGTTTTTAGCGGCGGCCCGAATTAGTGAAATGCCTCCAATGTCTATTTTCTCAATAATTGTATCATGATCCTCAGTAGAAGCTACTGTTTTCTCAAATGGATACAAATCCACAATTACCAAATCTATCTGAGGAAGGCTGTATTTTTCCAGTTGGGACAAATGACTTTCTTCTCTTTTGGCAAGGATTCCGCCGAATACTGCGGGATGCAGGGTCTTAACCCGGCCATCCAGTATCGAAGGGAAACCGGTAATACTTTCTACAGGAACCACCGGAATATCTAATGAACGAATCCATTGTTCTGTCCCTCCTGTAGAATACAATATAACGCCTTCACTATGAAGACCTCTTACGATGGTTTCCAGTCCGTCTTTATGAAACACGCTGATGAGCGCAGAGCGTATCGGTTTGAGATTCATGATGCTTTTTTGAAAAGATGCGCAAAGGTAGGAAAAATCAATGTATTCCATGAAGAATCAATAAATTCGACTCAATTGGTTTGCAACCGAAAGTGGTGTGAGTCCTTATCAAAGTGATGTCTTGCTGCGCCTTCGGCTTGCAAGGTGATGTTTTTTCAGGGGGCAAGCCCTGAAAAAGTGATGTCTTGCTGCTTTTTTCGGCTAAGCCTCAAAAGTAGCAAGGTGATGTGCTTCGCTTAAAGCACCTCCAAACCCGCATTTTGTGTAGAGACAAGACGCTATATATAGCGTCTCTTCATAGCAGATTCTAACATGATTTTGTCTGATTGGGTGGCTGCAAACTGTCAGTCATAATTCATCACTCATAACGGCTGTTCATCTCATCTCTTATATCTTATCTCTTATATCTCCCGCTGCATCACCTGAATCAAAGCCTCAATATCCTCAACAGTATTATACACATGGATGGAGATCCTCAACGCTCCATTTCTGACTGATACAATGATATTTTGTGATCTAAGGGTCTGCATCAATTGCATAGGATCTATATGAGATGGCAATTGAACTCCGAACATATGAGACGCCCGGTGACCTTCTTTTTCAACTTTAAATCCATTGTTTTGCAGAAATGAAATAAGAGGCCAGCTCAATTCCTTACTATAATCCTGAATATTATTTACGCCCCATGCAATGATCTGAGTCAGGGAAGTATCCAGCATAGGACACAATACAAAATTGCTAAATTCGCCAACATTATATCGGGCAGAATAAGGAAGATAAGAATCAGTATAGGCAGTTAATCCTGAAAATTCCCTGGCATTGATTCTGTTCATCCAGGATTGTTCAATGGGATTGCCATTGTCAAAAGATTGCCCGTAATAAGCAAGCCCCAGTGAATATGGTCCAAGCAGCCACTTGTAACCGGCACAAACCAGCGCATCAATCCGGCAATTATCAACATCAATGTTCATAGCTCCTACGGATTGGGTTCCATCAACGAGAAAGCTTGTATCTGTCTCTTGACACCGTTTTCCTATGGCTTTCAGGTCAAAAATGATTCCATTTGCCCAGTGAATGCTGGAGATTACAATAGCTGAAGTATCCAAAGTGATGGATTCCATTATCTGAGCATTCCATTCAGTGGCTCTGTTTTTCAGGGAGAAGCGGGCATTGGAATTGTCCTGAGCGACTTATTATGTGATTTGCACCAATCTGCTAATGCATAATAATCACTGGGAAATTCTTCCCCCACTATAAGAGCCTCATTTCCATTATTCAAAGGAAGATTCCGAACAGCATTTGCCATTCCATATGATACAGATGGAATGATAGCTACTCTCTCCGGCGAAGAATTTATAAGCTTTCCAAATTGTCGTTTAATATTCTCGGTGCTTCCAAAAAAATCATCCTGAGTAATCCGTTGAGGATTATTTTTTCTATGAATGCCATGTATTCCTGCTGCCTCAACACTCTTCAGTTGTGGTGACATGTATGCCCCATTCAGGTAATGGACATCGGAGTCGAGTTGGAATAAATCCTTTTGGCAGAAAATGGGCATGAATGTATATTTTTAAAGCAGCTAAATTCTAGAAATAAGTAGAGAAGCCAACTTGTATAATTCCTGTATTTGCAGGAGGATTTCCCAAAAGATCTGTTTCCTGGTGGAACCGATAATTAAGTCTTACTACAGTCGTTCCAACAGGACGGAATGATAAAGTGGGTACGAATGCCCAAATATGATCACCTATTTCACCGCCTGTTTCATTGAATGTTCCCTGATTATAATCGGCATATTCCAGACGGAAACCAAGGTTTATTTTTGCATTAGACCATCCCAGCATAGGCTTCTGAACAATAGTACCAATAACATCGAGGTATCCTCCTATTTGTTCTGATCCGAATGCCTGACTATAGGTATCAGGAATTTCCACCCAGACTTTTGATATTTCACCTTTAATGTCTAATCTATTGTTAAATAATGTAGTGTTGAAGTCAATAGCAAACACACTTGCAGATCGTTTTTCATCCACAATCAATCCATCATTCCTCCATTTATTATAAACCCCGGTCATATAGGATAATCCCAGTTCTCCAATGTTTCTGTTGCGAATGGCGACCTTACCGCTGAACATTGGTAGTCCGCTATTACTTTCTTCAAATCTTTTTTCGTCCTTTCCTTCTGCAAGAGAAGTACGGTTCATACTATTTGAAATAATATCATCATCAAACCCATTAGTAAGGTATGCTTCGTAACCCAGAATCCATCTCTGGTAAAAATATTTGCCATGAATTCCGAATCCTACATTAGAAAGTGTTGATGGAATGATGGTAGTGGCGGAAATAGGCCTGTCCACAAAATCCCATCTTGGGCCATCGTGATTTTGATTAAAAGCCCCAATTGGATTCATTACGATCCCTGCTCTCAGGTTGAAAAGAGGGTGAAATTCTAAATCCATCGCAGCAAATTCAATATGTATTTCTTTAGTTCCATCTTCAAATTCAATCTCAGAAAGAAATTTGATTCTTTGAGCTATTGTCGATGAAAGAAAAAGTGTAAATCGTCTTGCCTGAAAAGAAAGCCCTTCAGTAATTCCATCCGTTGATCTATAATCAGTATTAGCTTCCAGATACCCGCCGATAGCTACAGGAAGCTTTCCTGCACTTAGAAACGGGCGGTTATACACTGCATCCATATTCAATTTTTGCTGTGAAGTATCAGCAGGAATTCGTTGAATAAATTTCGTTGAATCCGTTTGTGCATCAATGCTAAAGGATTGAAAACAAATCAAAAGAATGACAATAGAAATATTAAATGTGAATGTAGATATTCTCATTATCTGTGGAGGTTTTGAAGGTTTGTAGGTTTTCTTCCGCTGGTGGATTTTGTACAACTCCGGTATTGGTAAACTCACTTCCGTGGCAAGGACAAACAAGGAAATCGCCATTTGGCTGTAGCTCACATCCTTTATGCGTGCATTGTAACATAAGAGCCGAGTATTCACCCTCTCCTAAATGGTACACACCAATGGGATAATTGAATTTCTCAACTCTTACAAGAACAAATTTTCTTTGGATGACTTTATCTTTACTTGTATCCGTAAATTCCGATTTGGGGATCGTAATTAGCTTACCTGAAGTACTTGTTTTTGCAAAATAATTACTGCTTGCACAGCCCTGAAGCATAGTCATAAGCGCTGTAGTTCCCAGGCAGGCAAGTCCGCAGGTTTTAATGAATTCCTTTCTTTCCATTTTATAAAGAATTTAAAAATTTGAATAGGGCATTTTTGTCAGTTTGAGACAGACTTTGGTACTGCATCCTGCTATTTTCTGCTTCACCTCCATGCATCAAAATTGCTTCTTCTATGCTCCTGGCTCTTCCATCATGCATCAAAAAGTAATTGCCCCCCTGTGAATTGGCTGAAAGTCCCAATCCCCACAATGGAGGCGTTTTCCATTCGGAAGTTTTTGCATTTCCCTCTGTATATCCATCATCCAAACCCGGTCCCATATCGTGTAATAACATATCAGTATAAGGATAGAATTCTTTAAATGAAAGCACTTCAATCGGGGAGTATCCGGTTTTTAATACTGGTGTATGACAGCCTGAGCAATTAATTTGATTGAAAATATTTTTACCCAAAATGACTTCAGAATCAGATGCATTTCTTTGGATAGGAGCTTTTAAAGTGTGAAGATAAAACACCACATCGTTAATGACCTGAGTTGAAATTTCAGGGTCAATTTCCAATCTGCTAAATGCATCCATAGGGTTAAAGAGTGACGTTATACCTATATCCTGATTGTATGCATTAACAGTTTGGTGCAACAAACTGAATGCAGCCCCTTTTTTTCCAAAACGTCCTATAAATCTTCCACTTTGTGAAATCGCATCCGGGCCCGGCGTAATGAAAGCCGGAGGATGGATCCAATTCGGAACTCCGGATATACCATCTCCGTCTGCATCTTCCGGATCCGCCATGTCAAGGATATCTGCATCTGTGACATAAGATATAAATCCAAGTCCTGTGACTGCAGGCGGGGTAAATCGTGAAAAGGTAGCACCAGCAGGTATTTGTTCGGGGGTGAATCCCGGTAATGCTCTGTTTTGTAGTTGAGGCCCTCCCAGATGAAGGAATTTATTCCCGGTGCTATCAGTTTGACCGAAACGGGTTAGCGTCGTGAAAGGGTGACCTTTTCCGTCCCCCGCATGACAACTTCCACAACTAGTCGAAACAAATACGGATCCAAGTCCATTCTGTCCGCTGAAAACCTCATTAAAGCCAACATCTCCTCTTAGGAATTGTGATAATTGCGCCGGACTGAGACCTTCCATCTGCCCGTCTAAAACAGAATTGTCATCAGGCAAACCTGGAAGAATCTTTTCGCAGGAACTTATAACTATGATCAATGCAGAGCAAAATATGATACTAAGAATATGCTTCTTTTTCATCTTTCCCAGGATTTGTTTCAGTACAAAGTAAAGCAATAATTTGGAATATCAAACAATTTTTATTAGACTACTTTAATTTATATTGTTAGATTTGTGCTTTTCCTTCAGCAACTATCCTGATGCATTCATTTACAGAAGAAAATTATCTCAAGGCGATTTTTCATTTATCTCAAAAAGGAGATATGAAAATCACTCCTACAGCAATAGCTGAGGAAATCGGAGTTAATGCAGCCTCTGTGGTGGATATGATCAAAAAACTCAAGGAAAAGGAGCTGATAAATTACGATAAATCCTCAGGAGCTGAATTGACTAATAAAGGTAATTCAATAGCATTGGGGATAATCCGGAAGCATAGGCTTTGGGAAGTTTTTTTGATGGAGAAACTGGAGTACTCATGGGATGTGGTCCATGAAATTGCAGAACAGCTGGAACATGTAAAGCATTCTGAATTAGCGAATAGACTGGACAAGTTTTTGGGTTTTCCTGAATTCGATCCGCATGGAGATCCCATACCAAATGCAAAAGGAGAAATTCCGCCCATTGCAACTATTTTACTATCTGAATTGGAAAGCGGACAATCATGTCAGGTTGCTTCTATTAGAGATACATCTGCCCTTTTTCTACAATATCTTGAACAGCTGGCAATAACTATCGGAACAAAAATAAAAGTGATTGAAATAATACCATTTGATGAATCAATGGTCATTTTAATCGACGGAATACAAAGGACAGTGTCCAAAAAGCTAGCCAATAATTTGATGGTTCATTGAAAGAAGTAGATGTCCCACTCTATTCATTTTTGCTTTGGTACTATTTTTCATTCTACTGTTCAGGTGAAAATCGAGTTTGCCGGATTGAAACATTAATCCGTTCTTTGCTGAATGAAAATCCATCCCTTACAAGCCATTTTTGCTGATCATACCATGATCGCCTCTCCGGATACATTTTATGCCTCTGTGAAAGAGGAATTTATGGATTACATCAAGAGTGGATTTTATCAGAAAACACCCCATGAAGCCATTTACATTTGTCAGATAAAAACCAGATCCCGTACACATCTTGGTATTATGAGTTGTGTTGATATACAGGATTATTCGGATGGCAAAATCCTTAAACACGAAAACACCCTGGCGGAAAAGGAACAGAAAATGATGAATATGATTCTGCAGCGCCGGTCCATGATCAAACCAGTGCTACTTACTTATCCTCCGGTGGAAGAATTACAGCAATTCATGCAGGAATACAGGGATAAAGTGAAACCATTATTTGAAGTGAAATTTCCGGAATCAGGTGAGAAACATACGATTTGGGAAGTCAGGGAAGGAAGTCAAATTAAAATACTGAAAAATATTTTTGCTTCTAAAGTCCCCCGGTGCTATATAGCAGATGGCCATCACAGATGTTCAACAGCGGAATATCTGCACAAAAGCATGAAGGGCAAAAAACATCTGGATGGATACGATATGTTATTTGCGGCATTTTTTGATTTTGATGAATTGCAGATACTGGACTATAACAGGGTAGTGGATATCTTTTCTGATATCTCTCCTTTGAAGTTTATGGCTGGCCTCTCGGAAAAATTTGACATCAAACCTATTCCTGAAGCCCGCAAACCGGCACATAAATTTGAGATCATTTTAATGGCAGGCAGAGAAGCCTTTAGCCTTAGCTGGAAAAAAGAAATTTTGGATCTCTACAAAGACGAGGTTGCCTGTCTGGATGCCCACTTGCTGGACCTCCATGTTTTTCAGGAAATTCTGGGTATTACAGATGTGCGGGTGGATAATCGTATTGATTACGTGGAAGGAGTTAAAGGACTGGAGGGTATTCTTAATAAGGTCTATAAAAATCCTAATATGGCCGGATTCAGTTTGTATGCGGTTGATATGGATGAAGTAGTTAAAATATCGGATGCCGGACAGATCATGCCTCCCAAGTCTACATGGTTTGAGCCGAGGATGAAGAATGGATTGTTAGCCTATAGGTTTTGATTTCAGCCCCCGCAACAAAAGTGTTGCTATTCGAAGAAGGACAGTGTAGCGGGCCTGTAGATTTCAGAGTTCAGTTTTCAGTCGTTTCAGTTTTCAGATTTAACAGCCGAATAGTGGCTGCTTTTTTAAATGGTGGTTTGCCAGTCATTTGAATATTGCTTGTTTAAAATACATTCATTATTCAATACCGATGGTCGCAGTTTATAACTGCGATCCAATACTTTATGAATTTTGATTCATTGCACTCCAAATCAACATTATTAAGAAAGAGTAACATTGCCTTGAAAAGAAGTAAAAATCAATTAGCTGAATAGGATTTATTTATTAGATGTTCTATGAAAAAAATAAATGCCGATCGCATTCATACCATTTCAGGAGATATTCTGCATGAACATGTAATTGTGCTGGATGATTCTGGTCAAATCAAATCAATAGATCCCATCTCAGAGCATGACAGAGCATCTGTTGAAATTTTGAAAGGAGATTTGATTCCCGGATTTGTAAATGCGCATTGCCACCTTGAATTGTCGCATATGAAAGGTCTTGTGCATACTGGAACGACTTTGCTTCCTTTTCTACAATCCGTGGTGAAATACAGGGATTTTCCGGAAGATGTCATTCAGGAAGCCATTCAGAAAAATGATGCTTATATGTATGATCAGGGCATCATGGCTGTTGGAGATATTTCCAATAAAACTGATTCTTTTGAAACTAAGAGAAATAGTCCGATTCGCTACTACACTTTTGTGGAGTACTTCGATCTCATGCAGAAATCCTGGACTGAAAAAACTTGGAAACAATATCAGGAAGTATATGAACTTGCACCTGAAAGTATCAAAGACAGCAGATCCAATGTGCCTCACGCTCCTTACTCAATGACCCCTGAGCTTTTCTCTATGTTAAAGGATTCAAATTCCGAAGGAAGCACGATTAGTATTCATAATCAGGAAACACCGGAAGAAAATCAATTCCTCATAGATGGCAGCGGAGCATTCCGACAATTCTTTGAGGATTTTGGATTTTCTCTGGATGATTATAAGCCGATCGGGAAGCGCTCTATTCACTATGCATTGCAATTTATGAGGCCGGATTTGAAGACAATTTTTGTACATAATACCACATGTACTCCCAACGATTTGAAGGCTGCCCTAGCCTGGAATTCTCAAATATATTGGGCCACTTGTCCCAATGCCAATCTGTACATTGAAAACAGACTGCCCAATTACCGGACCTTCATGGAGGCAGGTGTGAAAATGTGTATCGGCACTGATTCGCTCAGCTCCAACTGGCAATTATCTGTATTTGAAGAAATCAGAACTATGCAGAAATATCAGTCTTATGTCCCTTTCGAAAGTATTCTCAAATGGGCAACAATTAATGGAGCTGAGGCACTTGGTTTTGATGATACACTTGGTACTATTGAGGTAGGAAAATCCCCCGGACTGGTTTTATTACAGTTGAATGCTGAAGGGAAAGTTGATCAGGATTCTACCTGTAAGCGGATTGTGTAGCTCAATAAAATGTCTCAAAACAAACTCAGCTGACCCGGTCTGTATTCCTTAAACAAATCCAGATTGTAAGGTGGGATTTCCCTGTCTTGCAGATAAAGCTTTCTGCCTAATGCAACTTGTTGAGCTATCATTTCAGATACATTTCCCTCTCCCTTCATTCGCTTTCCTGAGATGTAATTATGCAATTCGCCTCCGTGACAATCCCTTATCCTGTTGAGAATACGCTCTGCCCGATCCGGGTATTTTCTTTCGACCCAATCTATGAATATCGGTTCGACCACACCATTCAGCCTTACAATGATATGAGAAATAGCTCGGGCTCCGGCATCTGCGACTGCTTTGATCATTGGTAATATTTCTGAATCTGTCAGGCCCGGTATAATGGGTGCGATCATTGCTCTGACAGGAATTCCGTTATCACTTAATGTCCGTATAACCTCTAGCCGCTTTTGAGCAGTTGCTGTCCTTGGCTCCATGACTTGCCTGAGTGACTCATCCAGCGTAGTGAAGGAAACATTCACATGCACCAGATTGTCTTTTGCCAACTTTTTCAATATATCCAGGTCCCTCAGAATCATAGAATTTTTTGTAATAATTCCCACAGGATGTCTCAGGTCGCGAAATATTTCAAGGCAAGCTCTGGTGATTTTATATTTTGCTTCGGCAGGTTGATAGCAATCGGTATTTCCGGACATCACAATGGGCGAAGCATCCCAACTTTTCTTCGATAAATGTCTCAGTAATAATTCAGCAGTATTCATCTTCACCTGAATATTTGTTTCGAACTCCAATCCTCCGCTGTATCCCCAATATTGATGTGAGCCCCGGGCATAGCAATAGATACAACCATGCTCACAACCCTGATATGGATTCATGCTCCATTCCATTCCTACATCTTCACTTGGCACCGGATTGACTATGGTTTTTGCTTCAACTTCCAGGTATTTGGTCTTGATATTTTCCTCGGGATCAGTTAAAGGATCTTTCAAATGTCTTGTTGGATCGAATGGATTCACCGGATTGAATTGGGCTCCTCTGCCTTTGATACTTGTTATTTCTTCCATTGTCGTAAATTATGACATAATATTGTCGCAATATACGACTTAAATGGAATTACGAGTACGCCCGGTGACTTTTTTTGAGTGCTCAGCACTCAAAAAGTGACGTTTTTCATGGAACAAGCCATGAAAAGTGACATCTCCGCAATAATTTCACTGCTCAGCAGTGAAATTATTGCGGAGGTGACAGCTGGAGCACTATTGTGGAAGAACACCATGCACATAAAATTTTATTTGTTGACTGCTTTCAGGCTGTTTCCTTATGGCTTGAGGCTTGAGGCATGAAGTTTCTTTAGCGAGGTTTCGCTTTGCTTAACTCGCGATCCTTTGGACCCGGCTGTTTGCCAGTGGCTAGAGGCTAGGAGCCAAAAGCGGCTGTTTCCTTGTGGCTTGCGGCTTGAGGCTTGAAGCTTCTTCCCGGCTGTTTGCCAGAGGCCAGAAGCGGCTGTTTGGCTGTTCAACCAGCAACCAGCAACCAGCAACAGTCTTACAGCTCCTTCCTAAGTCTCGCAACAGAAACACCTAATTGCTCCCTGTATTTGGCAACTGTGCGGCGGGCAATGGTGTATCCCTTTTCCTGGAGCATTTCTTTGAGATCCTCATCGGAAAGCGGCTTTTGCTTGTCTTCCTCGGAAATAATATCGGAGAGAATTTTTTTGACTTCTGTAGTACTTACTTCGTCTCCGTCCTGGGTCTGAAGGCTTTCTGAGAAAAATTCCTTGAGTCGCTTGGTGCCAAACTCAGTCTGAACAAATTTACTGTTGGCTACCCTGGAGACTGTAGAGATATCCAGCCCTGTGACATCAGCAATATCTTTCAAAATCATAGGTTTCAACTTGCGGGTATCGCCCGTCACAAAGAATTCATATTGAAATTGCATGATGGCATACATGGTTTTGTACATAGTACTTTGCCTTTTCTGTATGGCATCTATGAACCAGCGAGCCGAATCAATTTTTTGCTTGATAAACAGGACCGCCTCTCTTTCTTTGCGGCTCATTCTGTTTCCTTCTTCTCTGTTTCTGGAATAGGAGCGAAGCATGTCCCGATAATGATCGCTCACACGAAGCTCGGGGGCATTTCTGGAATTGAGTGTCAGTTCCAGTTCTCCATCGCGATTTTGAATTATAAAATCAGGAATCACATAATTTGATCCATCTGATCCTCCTGATGCATATCCGCTTGCAGGTTTAGGATTGAGTTTTATGATGACTTCAATAACTTCTCTGAGTTCTTCTTCATCCATTTCCAGCTGACGCATCAACTTGGCAAAATGTTTTTTGGAAAATTCATCAAAATGATCTCTGATAATAGAACAAGCTTTCTGAAGAATTTCAGGATCTTCTGTTGCTTCCGTCTGATCTTGGTTGATTTTTGTATTCAGTTGTAACAGCAAACATTCCTGCAAATCACGGGCGCCAACACCTGCAGGTTCGAGCTTATGGACAAATTTGAGCATCTCCATGACTTCATGTGGCTCGACTATCATGCTTTTGGAAAACATAAGGTCATCGATCACCGCCAGTGGATCTCTTCTTAAATACCCATCTTCATCAATACTTCCAATCAACTGCTCCAAAATCGCAATAGATCGTTCGTCTTTTATGTTGAAAAGTCCGATTTGTCTTTCAAGATATTCATGAAAACTATTTTCCATGACCATTGGCACTTGCTGCTGTTCCTCTTCATATTTATTATTATCCATGGCATTATACGAGCCAGGATCATCTTCTATGTATTCATTGATATAGTCGTCCAGATCAAAACCATCGTCCGGATCCCGCGTATCCTCGTCATCACCGAAAGATTCCTCATCATTATCTGTAGGTGCATCATCTTCCTGATCTTCATTGAAGTCCATTTCATCTTCCTCTGCACCTTCTTCCAGTGCCGGATTGGCCTCTAACTCTTCCTTGATCCTTTGATCAAGACTGGCTGTAGGAATCTGCAACAGTTTCATCAGCTGTATTTGCTGAGGAGAAAGCTTTTGCAGTAATTTTTGACTTAACTGTTGTTTGATCATATGAATACCTGAGTATTACACCCCTTCTGAGTTCGTAACACATTGCAAATTTATCTAATATATTTTTCTATCAAAATAAATTTTTAGTCCGGGCTATTTTCTTTTTATTTGATCTCTCAAATTCAAGGCTGATTCTGTCCTTTTTTCTTTAACGCAAAATAATCAAAAATGACTATACCTGAAAGAATCCAATCACTAAGAAATTGGATGAAATCGCGCAGTCTGGACGCTATTGTCATACCCAGCGGGGATCCTCACAAAAGTGAATATGTTGCAGAACACTGGAAAATGAGAATTTGGATCGCCGGATTCACAGGTTCGGCGGGCACTGTAATCATTACTCAGGATCATGTCGGTCTTTGGACAGACTCCAGATATTTTTTGCAGGCAGAGGAAGAATTAAAGGAATCAGGAGGAGTTTTGCATAAATTAACGCTTCAGGGAGGCTCAGATCATGTTGAATGGCTGGCAAAAGAATTGCCTGAAGGAAGTGTTGCAGGAATCGATGGATATTTATTTTCTTCTTCTGAAATCAAAAGCATGGAGAAGATTTTGAATGAAAAAATATCAGTCTCAATGTCAACGCAGATCCATTTGCTGAAATATGGAAAGACAGACCTTCTCTTCCGAAGGAATCCATTTTTGAAATCAGTGCGGATATTGTTGGTCGGGATCGTTCGCATAGAATAGCTGATCTGGAATCTGCATTGAAGGCAAAAGGTGCAAAAGGAATGCTGCTTACTGCATTGGATGAAATCGCCTGGCTTTTAAATCTGCGTGGCAGGGATGTGGAATGCAATCCTGTATTTATCGCTTATGCAGTCTGGGACGGAACACATATGTTTTTGTTTACGGATCCGGATAAGATCAATGATGAATTGAAAGGAATTTTGCAGGGTTCGGACATATTTATTGAACCATACGAGTCTATTAATAATTTCCTACAAAATTTACCAACAGATCTTCCGATTCTGGTAGATGCAGGCAAGACCTCTCATGCACTTTGTGAATTGCTGAAGTCCCACAACATCATCTGGGGAGACTCACCAATAACGATGCAGAAAGCGGTGAAAAATGCCACAGAGCAACAACATATCCGTCACGTAATGGTGAAGGATGGAGTGGCCTTGTTGAGAGCATATAGATGGCTGGAAGAGACACTTACACACAGGGAGGTTTCTGAGGCGGAGTTCGCTGCACAGATTGCGCACAGCAGAAGTTTGATGCCGGGTTATTTTGGTGAAAGCTTCAATGCTATTATCGGCTATCAATCAAATGGCGCTATCATTCACTACAAACCTGATGAAGAGACATCTGCCATGATTCGCCCGGAAGGAATGTTACTTGTGGATTCAGGGGGACAATATCTTGATGGAACAACAGATACTACCCGTACCCACCATTTGAGCACTCCAACAGCAGAACAAAAATTGCATTATACATTGGTTCTTCAGGGACATATTTCACTGGCAATGGCAGTATTTCCGGAAGGAACTAAAGGCATTCAATTGGACTTGCTGGCCAGACAGCATCTATGGCAGCGTCATCTGAATTTTGGGCATGGTACCGGACATGGAGTAGGATTTTTTATGAATGTGCATGAACCCCCACAAGGTTTTGTTGCCTCTCTCAACGAGCGCGGAACGACAGCTCATGAACCGGGAATGCTTACATCCAATGAGCCCGGATTCTATGTAAATGGATCATATGGAATCCGGATTGAAAATCTCGTCCTTTGTCAGCCGGCAGGAGAATCCACTTTTGGCAAATTCAATAAGTTTGAAACGGTCACACTATTTCCAATTGACACCAATCTTATTGAGGTCGATTTAATGAGTCCCGCCGAAAAGAAATGGCTAAATGATTACCATGTCAAAGTCATGCAATTTCTCGGACCGCATTTGGAAATGCAGGAGAGAGAATGGCTGGAGAAGAAGTGTCAACCGATATAATGCCATTTCAAATAAAAATACCGGTATTCGAAGGTCCATTCGACCTGCTTCTTTTCTTCATTGAAAGAGATGAACTCGATATTTACAATATTCCGATTGCAAAGATCACTGCTGATTTTCTCGATTATATCAGACAGATGGAGCTGATGAATATTGATCTGGCTTCTGAGTTCATTGTAGTTGCTGCGACATTGATGAAGATCAAAGCCAGAATGTTACTCCCCAGAAAAGAACTGGACGAACATCAGCAGGAAATAGATCCAAGAGATGAACTAACAAGGAAGCTGGTTGAGTACAGAAAGTATCGGGAGGTAATTGATGAGCTGGCTGAAATGGAAGCAGAGCGTGCAAAGAAATTTGCCCGGGGAAATATCAGTGCCGAACTGAAAGTGCTTACTCAGAAAGCAATGCTGGAGGCCGAATGGGAATCGCTCACTTTGTACGGATTGCTGAAAGCTTTTGAGAAAGTCATGAATCGTTTTCAACAGGACCAGTCAAAAACTGTGCATCAGATCCGGCAATATGAGTACTCAATCCAAGGGCAGCAAGACTATATTCTGGAGAAAGTACAGCCCGGTATGAAAGCAGATTTCGCTATTTTATTCGAACAACTGGAGAACAGGATTCATGCTATAATAACCTTCCTGGCATTGCTGGAACTGCTCAATCTGCAGATGATTCACATCATACAGGGAGAAGGAACGAATAATTTTTGGGTTACTTCAGTAGAACATGATACGCATTTATGATAGACTATCCCAGTGGTTTTGTTCAAAGATTATTTATGTTGAAGATTTGCTGGAGATCAAAAAAGTAGATTAAGTCGCTTTAATCTGAATTAAATTGGAATTTTCAACTTCTAATTCGCCTCAAGCCGGCTGGGCTCTTACTTTTTTCTGCAGTCAAAAAAGTAAGCAAAAAGTCCGCCCACTGTGTAGCCTAAGCCTAAAAATGCGCTTTCGTTTCGCTAAGTCTGCCAAACTCGCCGTGGCATTTGCTGTTCCTGCTAATTGATTACAGGCAATCTCTATATCTACTTGGATTCTCTGAATGCTCACACAGTGCCAGCCTTGGTCGCTTCACTCAAAACCATTTTTTACGTCTTATTCTACAAGGTGGGAACCTACTCTTCAAAACAAACTAGGATCTTGAAAAACTATAATGTTCATGAGTCGATGACAGTTAATATTGTCAAATTCATTCAAACTTATATAGAAAAGCATCTACTGAACGTTCAGGGGCTAATATTTCGTAGATTTGCATTGTCAAAAAAGGTATATGAGGATTTTTATTATTGTTGCAGGCTTGTTGATCAGTTTCTTACCATTAAAAGCTCAGAGAGGCTGGGAATTGGGTGCATGGGCAGGAGTCAGTTATTACTTTGGAGATTTAAACACAACATTTAATCTTTCCAGACCGGGTCCCGCAGGAGGAGCATCAGCAAGATTCAATTTCAACAACAGACTTTCCGCCAAGTTTGATCTGAATTATGGCAGAATTTCTGCCGATGATCAGTTTTCTAAAAACGATTTTGAGCGGGCAAGGAATCTGAGTTTCAGCTCAAACATATTCGAGTTTTCAGGCCAGTTTGAGTTCAACTTCATGCCATACATTCATGGTTCTGATGATTTCCCATTCACCCCATATTTGTTTGGAGGTCTGAGTGTATTTTACTTTAATCCTAAAGCTGTGTTTGAAGGCGAATCATATGCCTTGAGAGATATGGGTACAGAAGGACAATTCACAGGGAATGAATATTTTCTTGTTCAACCAGCCTTTGTATACGGAGGAGGTATTAAGTTTGATTTGAATGATGTATGGTCAGTTAATGTAGAGATTTCTGCCAGAAGATTGTTCACTGATTATTTAGATGATGTGAGTGGATTGTATGCAGATAAGGATGAAATTCTAGCCCTTAGAGGCCCGATAGCTGTAGAATTATCTGACAGATCAACACTTGAAGATCGCGAACTATTTCAAATTGGGCAGCCGGGGAGACAAAGAGGTAACAGCAAAGACAGAGATTCCTTCAACTTTATTAAGCTTGGTTTCATGTATTATTTCGGATATTTACCTTGTCCTGAAATTTCAACTTTTTAACCAATGCTCAGGCATTATAAGATTGAGTTACCGGCATTTGGGAGAGGATTTCACTTAATTACAGATTTGATATTAAATCAAATTCCGGATCTCCCGGCCACCGGAGTCTTACAAATATTTATTCAGCATACTTCTGCCGGAATAAGTATCAATGAAGCCGCAGATCCTGATGTCAGACATGATTTTCAATTATATTTTAAGCATTTGGCTCCTGAGAATCTTCCGGGAATTATCCATACAGAAGAGGGACCCGATGATATGCCGGCACACGTTTTGGCCGCTCTGATGGGGAGTTCTGTTCAGATTCCCATAATCATGGGCAGACTGGCCCTTGGTCGTTGGCAGGGTATCTTCCTCGGTGAATTCAGAGACGCACGTCGAAAGAGAACTGTTATAATTACAATTATTGAGTAGTTCTGTTTAATTTTATACTTTTAAATTGGCTATCATTATGAGTAATCCTATCAGCGGTGCTTTAATCAAGAGTGGTCTGAGGATTAGCAGGACAGTGAATCCAAATGGCCTGGACCCTTCAAGCTCTCAGGAACGAACACTCTATAATTTATTGAATAAGGCATGCAACACTGCATTCGGAAAGCATTTTGGTTTTAATAAAATTCTGAATGAAAGAGAATTGACGCATGCGTTTGCGGAAAGGGTTCCTATTTACGATTATGATAGTATTTATGCTGAATGGTGGAGCAGATCACTTGCAGGTGAAGATAATGTAACATGGAAAGGTACTGTTCCATATTATGCGCTGAGTTCCGGGACCACAGGTGCACCCAGCAAATTTATTCCTATAACTCATGACATGATCAGTTCCATGCGGACAGCAGGTATAAAGATGTACTCCGGTCTGACGATTACTGATCTTCCCATCAAGACTTATTCCAAGCACATGATTATGCTGGGAGGCAATACAAAATTGAATCAGGGAAAAGGATATTTGTATGGAGATTTGAGCGGTATTTTGGTTCAAAAACTACCGGTTTGGTTAACGAAAAGATACAAACCGGGACTTACAATCGCCAGTATTAAGGATTATCATGAGAAGATGCTTGCTATTGCCAAAGAAGCACCCAACTGGGATATTGGTTTTATATCAGGCATTCCTTCATGGATTCAGATGATGTTGGAATATATAATTGAATATAACAGAATAGACAATATTCATCAGATATGGCCTAATCTTCAGGTGTATGCACATGGAGGTACAGCCTTCAATCCTTATAAAGGCGGGATTCAGAAACTAATGGGCAAGCCTGTTAAATTTTTGGATAGCTATCTGGCATCTGAAGGTTTTATAGGATATCAAAGTAAAATGGATGCGCCGGGTATGGAGCTCAACTATAATTGCGGGCTTTATTTTGAGTTCATCCCATTCAATCAGGAGAATTTTGATGCCCATGGAAATTTACTTCCCGGAGTCGGTACGATTACAATTGATGAAGTGGAGGAAAATGTTAACTATGCAATCTTACTCAGTACTTGCGCAGGATCCTGGAGATACCTGATCGGAGATACAGTAAAATTTATCGACAAGGCAAATTCACAAATCATCATTACAGGCAGAACAAAACATTTTCTCAGTATTTGTTCAGAGCATTTGTCTGTAGATAATATGAATGAAGCCATTAAGACTGTTCAAAAAAACCTGAATATTAATATCAGAGAATTCACAGTATGTGGTGTAAAAGCTAATACACATTACATGCACAAATGGTACGTGAGTTCAGAGCCTGTTGTATTCAATTCCCGTATTATTTGTGAAGAACTTGACAGACAATTGAAACTGTTAAATGACGATTATGCTGCCACCAGAAAGGCGGTATTGGATCATCCGGAGCTGGTAGCATTGCCACCAAAAGTCTTTTACGACTACATGGCATCCATTGGCAAAATCGGAGGTCAGGCAAAATTCCCCAGAGTAATGCAGGAAAAGCAATTTGCAGAATGGGAGATATTTGTTCAAAACTATCAACTGTAATTTTTAAATAAACCTCAACTTGGATCTTATATTAAAAGGGGCTATCGCAGGATTCACCCTGAGTTTTCTGATTGGTCCGGTGTTTTTTGCATTGATAGAGACCGGAATGGAAAAAGGTTTCAGAGCCGGACTTGCCATGTGTGCAGGGATCTGGTTGAGTGATTTTTTGATTATCCTTTTGGCATTTTTAGGATTGTCTTATGTTTTGGCATTAGTTGAATGGGATGGGTTCAGGCCCTGGTTGGGAAGTATAGGTGGAATTATATTGATTGCTTTTGGACTTGCTTCCTGGTTTAAGCCAGCTTCAACAATAGAATTGAAAGATAAATTTCAATTAAGTAAGTTGAATTATTTCAATCTTAGCGTCAAAGGATTTATTATCAATGTGCTGAATCCCTTCACAGTCATATTCTGGTTGGGTTTAATGAGTACGGTCGTAGCCACCAGTGCCAAAACTGGATCTAAGGCAAGTATATTCTTCGCTTCATTGCTGTCAGTAGTTATCATTTTTGACTTGTTAAAAGTATTGCTGGCTAAAAAAATAAGTCAATATCTTAGGATCGAGTATATTGGAACTTTAAAGAAGTTTATTGGCTTGACACTTATAGTATTTGGCATCGTCCTTATCTGGAGAGTCTGGATTTCTTAATCTTTATAAAACACAAAAATGAAAAATCATTTACTAATCCTATTTATAGCTTTCTTTCAATTATACTCCTGGTCTGCCGTAGCACAGGAAATGCGTGATGGTGTAAAATCTATGAGCGCTGGAGTTCAACATGCGGTGTACACAGATATAGCAGGTGTGACAGAAGAACTTGTCAATGATACATGGAAGGAATACATTAAAAAATACGGAGGTAAACATAAATGGAATCGCAAAGCGAAAGAACTATTCTCGGAAGGCGTCATGCTGCCCAATATTTCTTCAGAACCTATAAATTTGTATGCTGCCTCAATAGAAGGTGGCTCATCAGTTCAGTTTATTCTATGGCTTCAATCTCCTGATGGTACTTTCTACACTCAGGAAAGATTACTATCTCAGCAGGAAAATCTTCAAAATCTATTGACTCATTTTGAACTGGAGGTTAAAAGAGAAGACCTGAGAGCAATCATTAAGGACGAAGAGAAATTATACAATAAGCAAGAATCTGATTTGAAAAAACTTGAGAAGTCCAAGGAAAGATTACATAAAGACATCGAAGATGCTCAGGAAAAAATCAAAAAATCTGAAGCTGAAATCGAACAAAACATTAAGGATCAGGAGCTTTCCAGACAACAGATTAAAAGTCAGCAAGATAAGCTGGAGGCATTGAGAAAGAAGTTGTCAAATTTGTGATAAAAGACACATAATCAATCAGAAAGACATTACATATATTTTTTTGATACATAATGAAAAAAAATATATGAATTTTGTTTCCACATTGTAGCTGAGATTTATCCTTCAGAAATTCTCTCTGAAATATTGCTCAGATACCAAATTAAGCATTAAGATTATTTCTATATGAAATACTTTTTTCATGAAGTGCCTTATATGAAAAACTTTCGCATAAGTTAATTTTCATATTTAATATAAATCTATATGTATTTAATGTAAACTTTTATTGGCATGATGTTGGTTATACATATGTTATCCACATGTTTTCCACCGGGAAAAGGGGTTTATTCACATGGGTATGTTAGTAGGATATAAGTATGTGATTTTTCTTACATGATTAATCCGTGTACTTTTGCACGCAGTGTGATACATGAATTATTTATAATATTATTTCCTGTTCATGCAGCAGAAATTACAAAGGAAATTTGTATCTGGAGAAACAAAACCTAAACGAAATACTAAAACCTGAAAGCTGATTATGTCCGAGGCCAATAACTCATTAAAACCAATAAACAACAGGCTCAAGCCTATTCGCAATGATGGAGATTTGTCTCCTTTGATGTATGGAAAAGTTCTGCCTCAAGCTATTCCCCTTGAAGAAATTATACTCGGAGCTATCATGCTCGATAAAGATGCGATGGCTATCGTTTTGGATATTCTGAAAGCGGATACCTTCTATATGCCATCTCATCAGTTGATCTATTCTGCGATGAGCAGACTCTTCGAAAAGTCATATCCGATCGACTTACTAACAGTCAATGAGGAACTTAAGAAATCCGGCGATTTGGAAAGTTCAGGTGGCACAGGATATTTAGTTGAACTAACAAATAAAGTAGCTTCAGCAGCCAATCTTGAATACCATGCCAAGATTGTTTCTCAAAAATATATCCAAAGAGAATTGATTCGGGTATCTACAGCTACCATAACCAATTCCTTTGATGAGACTATGGACGTTTTTGACCTTCTGGACGATGCGGAGAGAGGTCTCTTTGAAATTACTCAGCAGAACCTGAACAGGGGATACGAAAGTCTGGGTGCACTTGCTGTGAAAGCTCAGAAGCAATTGGATATGCTGGCAACACGCGAAGGTGGGCTTACGGGAGTTCCAAGTGGTTTTGAAGACCTCGATAGAATAACCAGTGGATTCCAGCCTTCAGATTTGATTATTGTAGCAGCTCGTCCTGCCATGGGTAAGACAGCTTTTACATTATCTCTGGCAAAGAATGCGGCCAAAGACTTTAAGAAACCGGTGGCTATTTTCTCTCTGGAGATGTCAGGTTTGCAGCTGGTCAACAGGATGATATCATCAGAAGCTGAAATCGAAGGCTCGAAACTGAGAAACGGAAAGTTTGAGCCTCATGAGCAAATCCAATTATACAATGCTATCGAAAGGCTCACGGAAGTTCCTATTTTCATAGATGATACACCGGCTATCAATATCTTTGAACTCAGAGCTAAGTGTCGGCGCCTGAAGCAGCAGCATGACATACAGATGGTCATCATCGATTACCTGCAATTAATGACAGGAGGTGGGGAATCAAAAAAAACAGGTAACAGGGAGCAGGAAATCAGTGCTATATCCAGAGGCTTGAAGGGATTAGCCAAGGAGTTGAATATTCCCGTGATCGCACTTTCTCAGCTTTCAAGAGCTGTAGAAACCCGGGGTAATAATGC
This sequence comes from Saprospiraceae bacterium, assembly GCA_016706365.1. Lineage (GTDB taxonomy): Bacteria > Bacteroidota > Bacteroidia > Chitinophagales > Saprospiraceae > SLDF01. The sequence continues at coordinate 262,918 of JADJJU010000002.1, read as the reverse complement.
CCGTCGTCCTCAGTTGTCTGACTTAAGAGAATCAGGAGCGATCGAACAGGATGCAGATATCGTAACATTCATCTATCGTCCGGAATACTACGAAATATTTGAAGATGAAAATGGAAACTCTACAAAAGGAGTTGCTGAGATCATTATCGAAAAGCATAGAAACGGAGCTACAGGATCTGTAAAGCTGCATTTTGCCAAAGAATTTGCCAAGTTTGAAAACCGTGGCCATACAGGATTTGTTGGGTCTTCGGGGGATGACTTCGTCACAGGAGATCCATTCAGCCAATCTATGATAACCAGATCCTCCAGAATGAATTCTGATGATGATATCTCCTTCTAAAAAGCATGAAAAAACAAACACCCGGGAAGAAAACTCCATTTATATTTGGTAAAAAGAAAGCGACTCTGCCGGATCCGGATAATCCTGTAGAACAATGGAGAAAAGGTGCTGCCGGTCCTCCAAAGAAGAAGACATCGACCAGATCCTCAGGTCCAAAAAAGAATCAGCCGGAATTTTTAGCCAAGCCTAAACCTACCAAAGGAAAGAATACGCCCCAGGAAGAAGTGCCCAGCGAATGGCCAATGCGTCTGAATAAATTTGTGGCGCACTGCGGAGTCTGCTCCAGAAGGGAGGCGGCAGAACTGGTAAAACAAGGCCGAATCAAAGTCAATCAGGTTGTTATTAAAGAACCCGGTACTACAGTGGAAGAAAAAGACATTGTAGAATTCGAAGGGAAAGTAATTCGTCCCGAAATCAATAAAGTATATATTCTGCTGAATAAGCCCAAAGATACCATCACTACCTCAGATGATGAAAAGGGCCGCAAGACAGTTTTGGACATTGTCGGGAAACAAGTGAAAGAACGCATTTATCCGGTCGGGAGACTGGACAGGCATACCACAGGTTTGCTGTTACTTACTAATGACGGGGATCTTGCTCAGAAATTATCCCACCCATCCAATAAGGTTTCCAAAGTATATATCGCTGGCCTCGACCGCAAGATGCGGGAGGACGACATGGAAAAGGTAAGGTCCGGGCTCACACTGGAAGATGGATTGGTAGTTGTTGACGCCATCCATTATACAGAAGATGGCGCAAAAAAGGAAATCATTATTGAAATCCACTCGGGCAAGAATCGGATTGTAAGAAGGATATTCGAGCATTTTGGATATGAGGTGAAGACCCTTGACCGGACTTACTATGCCGGACTCACCAAGAAAGATCTTCCAAGAGGTAAATTCAGACCGCTTACTCCGAGAGAGGTGATTATGATGAAGCATTTTTCTGGGTAAAAAAACCCACTGCTATCATCCACGAATTACACTAAGGGACACGAATTATTTAGAAAGAATCAGGAACATAATTCTCAGATTGGATATTCGCAAATTCGAATTAAGGCAGTATTATTCTTGGCTGTTTCAAATCTAAAATTACTGAAATCTGAAAGTCTGAAACCTGAAATCTTAAGGCCTGCCGTGTTATTTCTCATTGAAAGACAAAATTTATCGTGCAGGGTAAAATTTCAAAAGCCGGCTTCTCATCACTGAAAAGCCGGCTTTTGTATAATTAGCCTTTATATTGAATTAATCAGACTTTCAGGTCAGCACCGGTCACCAGTAATGATACCTGATTGTTCAGCACTTCGACAAAACCCCCATTGATGTTAAACTGTAATGTTTCCTGAGGGGTTTTGATTTCGATAGTACCTTCAGTCAAAGAAGATACGATCGGTGCATGATTGTTCAGTATCTGAAAACCTCCCATCGTGCCGGGCACTTTGACTGATGAAGCTTCACCGCTAAACAATTCTGATTCCGGAGAAATGACACTGACTTGCATATATCGATTGATTAACCTGTTGAATGATTAGTTGACGTCCGCCATCATTTTCTTACCTTTTTCGATAGCCTCATCTATTGAACCTACTAGGTTGAACGCCATTTCAGGATATTCATCCACTTCGCCGTCCATGATCATATTGAATCCTCTGATAGTCTCTTCGATTGGAACCAATACACCCGGGATACCGGTGAATTGCTCCGCTACGTGGAATGGCTGAGATAAGAAGCGCTGTACTCTACGAGCTCTGTGTACGATCATTTTATCTTCATCAGATAATTCTTCCATACCCAGGATCGCAATGATATCCTGTAATTCCGTGTAACGTTGAAGTGTATTTTTTACTCTCTGTGCGCAGCCGTAATGCTCATCACCCAGGATTTTCGGATCCAAAATTCTTGAAGTGGAATCTAATGGATCCACCGCAGGATAGATACCCAGGGAAGAAATCTTACGACTCAATACTGTAGTTGCATCCAGGTGAGCAAATGTCGTAGCCGGAGCAGGGTCAGTCAAGTCATCCGCAGGTACATATACCGCCTGTACAGATGTAATTGATCCTCTCTTGGTAGAAGTAATACGCTCCTGCATCAGACCCATCTCAGTAGCCAGTGTTGGTTGGTAACCTACCGCAGATGGCATACGACCAAGAAGTGCTGATACCTCAGAACCAGCCTGAGTAAAACGGAAGATATTGTCGATAAAGAAAAGAATATCTTTTCCTCCTGTCGGGTCACTCATGTCACCGTCACGGAAGTATTCTGCAATAGTAAGACCGGATAGTGCAACTCTGGCACGTGCTCCGGGAGGCTCGTTCATCTGTCCGAAGATGAAGGTTGCTTTTGAGTCTTCAAGGCCTTTCATGTCAACCTGAGAAAGATCCCATCCGCCTTCTTCCATTGAGTGGATGAATTTATCACCATAATTGATGATACCGGCTTCGATCATTTCACGAAGAAGGTCATTTCCTTCTCTTGTACGCTCACCTACACCAGCGAATACAGAAAGTCCACCATATCCTTTTGCAATGTTGTTGATCAATTCCTGGATCAATACCGTTTTACCTACACCTGCACCACCGAATAAACCAATTTTTCCTCCTTTGGAGTAAGGTTCGATAAGGTCAATTACTTTGATACCTGTGTAAAGTACTTCAGTCGCAGTGGACAAATCTTCGAAACGAGGTGGTTTTCTGTGAATAGAAGCAGTTTCTTTGGATGTTACTGCCGGAAGACCATCGATCGCTTGTCCGATTACATTGAACAGACGACCTTTGATAGATTCTCCTGTAGGCATTGAAATTGTTCTTTCAGTATCTGTTACTGCCATTCCTCTGGTCAGACCGTCCGTAGAGTCCATCGCGATGGTACGTACACTGTCTTCACCTAAGTGTTGCTGACATTCCAGAACCAACTCCTCACCGTTTTCTCTTCTTACTATCAGAGCGGAAAAGATTTCAGGAAGTTTGTTGTTTTCACCTGCAAAACTTACGTCTACTACAGGTCCGATAATTTGCTTGATATGACCAACGTTTGCCATGTTATATACTATGAAAATATGATAAAAATATTGGATTTTTCAAAATCGCTGCAAAGATAGAAGTTTTGCTTTACAAAGAAAATTTTGGCCGGTTTTATGTCCTGATAATGCGTATTTCTTTGGCGAAAGGGCTCAAAAAGTAGAGTTTTGAGAGCTTGATCAAAAAAAAAAAAAAAAAAAAAAAAAAAAAAAAAAAAAAAAAAAAAAAAAAAAAAAAAAAAAAAAAAAAAAAAAAAAAAAAAAAAAAAAAAAAAAAAAAAAAAAAAAAAAAAAAAAAAAAAAAAAAAAAAAAAAAAAAAAAAAAAAAAAAAAAAAAAAAAAAAAAAAAAAAAAAAAAAAAAAAAAAAAAAAAAAAAAAAAAAAAAAAAAAAAAAAAAAAAAAAAAAAAAAAAAAAAAAAAAAAAAAAAAAAAAAAAAAAAAAAAAAAAAAAAAAAAAAAAAAAAAAAAAAAAAAACAAAAAAAAAAAAAAAAAAAAAAAAAAAAAAAAAAAAAAAAAAAAAAAAAAAAAAAAAAAAAAAAAAAAAAAAAAAAAAAAAAAAAAAAAAAAAAAAAAAAAAAAAAAAAAAAAAAAAAAAAAACAAAAAAAAAAAAAAAAAAAAAAAAAAAAAAAAAAAAAAAAAAAAAAAAAAAAAAAAAAAAAAAAAAAAAAAAAAAAAAAAAAAAAAAAAAAAAAAAAAAAAAAAAAAAAAAAAAAAAAAAAAAAAGGAAAAAAAAAAAAAAAAAAAAAAAAAAAAAAAAAAAAAAAAAAAAAAAAAAAAAAAAAAAAAAAAAAAAAAAAAAAAAAAAAAAAAAAAAACAAAAAAAAAAAAAAAAAAAAAAAAACAAAAAAAACACAAAAAAAAAAAAAAAAAAAAAAAAAAAAAACAAAAAAAAAAAAAAAAAAAAAAAAAAAAAAAAAAAAAAAAAAAAAAAAAAAAAAAAAAAAAAAAAAAAAAAAAAAAAAAAAAACAAAAAAAAAAAAAAAAAAAAAAAAAAAAAAAAAAAAAAAAAAAAGATATTTCTTACCTTAGCGTGACAGAATATTTACGCTATCTCTCAAATTTTATCCTGATCTTATTATGGAAGAAAAGTTGAAAAATGAATCATTACTTGTTAGAGAAGATTCGATGGCTGTTTTAAAAGAATTCGAAGAACTTAATGCTGCATCTCCAATCTGAACTCTGCCGCTACCTGATGCTGGGGACCTCCCGCATCCAGCCCTCTCAGGAATTCTGGGAAGCATCCGGTATTGATTTCAATCAGGATGTATCTGTGGAAAAAAAACTGCTGGATGCCATTTCACTTTTTAGTTTTGAATCCAGGCTTCCACGGGTAATGATGTCTGAACCTCAGCCTGAATCACCTAAATTATTTCCCTTTGCTCCAAAGCGAAGCTACTTTTTTTATAAAAAACATATACTGAATCAGTACGACGAACTCCTGCCGGAGTTTTGCTACCTGCATCAATTTTACAGATGGCAGTTGAATCCAATATTGTTGCCGGAGCTTTTCAAGTCAGGGATTTTGCCGGATCGGATGGATGGTAGTTTTTTGCATCGGTATGTGCCGGAACAGCTGGAAGTTATGAGGCAAATGAATGGAAAGTACAAAGTCAAAAAGCCATTTATTGATCCTGATGTAAATAAATCTCCGACCCTTACTCAGAAAGATTTGGGATGGATTTGCGAAGAAGAAGTTATCTCTATTTGGGAAGGCAAGCAAAGAGAGTTTGATGCATTTTAATTTGAATAATCTGGATCTATTTCCCGACTCAGAACTGTGGTGGCAATTCATGGAAGCTTATCCTGAATATCGCGATCAATGGATCAGGAATCTCATTGTGTATGATGAAAAAGAGCTCCTCAATGCCATATACAGTGCATTTCAATCTGCTGAAAATGACAGTCGCTGGGGGGAAATGCAAATGCAGGATTTTCTGATGGCTATTCCAGCTGCACATTATATACATATATTAAGATTCTGGCATCAGGAAGGATGGATCCTACAAAGACAGAAAAGTCTGATACAATGGATCAAAGCCGGAGAGTCTCCGCTTCCGGCAAATCTGACACCGGTTTTATCGGAGGTAAGCAGCACATTATCCACAGAGACTTTGAAACCGGCCAATATGACATCTGAATGGATTGAGGCACTGATTTTACGTGTTCATCCTGATAGTGGAAAAAAATTGATTCATGATCTTCCTTCCATTTTTCAAACAGGTACTTTTAAGCATCGGCATCACCGTTGGACAGAAATCATTAATTTGCGTCGCGAAATGTATCTGATGATGTCCTCTCTGGGTTTCGGAGGACCAGAATAAAGGAGAAATAGCGAATATTTCGCTCATTACCATACCCCTGAAAGGGGTATAACCAATGGGTAGCCCCGGATTTCAATCCGGGGTAAATCAGATAAAAACCATTAGTTTTGGCGGGATTTTTGTTCCAAAGGACAAAAATCATGACAAAACTAATCAGCTTGTTTGGACTTAAAATACGAACTGAAAAAACAAAAAATCATGAAATCATCACTATACAACAATCCCCAGCTCGTCATTGAAAGTGGTCAAACACCTCAGGGCATGATCACCTGGCAGAGTCCCTCTAATCTTGCATTAATAAAATACTGGGGTAAATATGGCCAGCAAATGCCACGTAATCCCTCCATCAGCCTGACCCTGGAGCAGGCCTATACACAAATGACTTTGGAATGGGGACCCAAGGACGGCACTGATAAAACAATCGAACTGGAATTATTTTTCCAGCAGATGAGGCATGAAGGATTTGAGGAAGAATTGAAACTCAGAATGCAAAAGTTGCTGGAGATGTTTCCATTTCTACATCAGATGCGTTTGATAGTTGATACTTTTAATTCTTTCCCCCATTCTGCAGGAATTGCATCCTCGGCTTCCAGCATGAGCGCACTGGCACTTTGCCTGTGTAGCTTAGAAGATGAATTATTTGGTACTTTGTCTGATGATGTAGAATTTGAGCGCAAAGCATCTTATGCTGCAAGGCTTTTGTCGGGTTCAGCCTGTCGCTCGATTTATGGAAGTGCTGCACTCTGGGGCGAAACCCCGGGAGTGCCGGATTCTTCTGATTTGTATGCGATTCCTATGGAAAGCAAGATTCACAATGTGTTTAAATCATTTCACAATGCCATTCTGATAGTAAGTCAGGAGGAAAAATCTGTATCCAGCAGTGCAGGACATCAATTGATGCAGGATCATCCATTTGCAGATGCCCGATATCAGCAGGCTAAGCAAAGATTGCATCAGATAATGGGAGCTTTAGAATCAGGTGAAATTGATCGTGTCGGAGATATCATAGAGCAGGAAGCCCTCACCTTACATGCGTTGATGATGCAGTCCAATCCATCTTACATTTTGATGGAACCTGCAACCTTAACCCTTATCAGAAAAATAAGACAATACAGAAAGGACACAGGCATTCCAGCTTACTTCAGTCTGGACGCCGGGCCGAACATTCATTTGCTTTATCCGGACGACAAACATGAACAGGTGACTGATTTCATTGTTACAGAACTAGTTCCGCATTGTCAGGATGGTGTTTATATATCTGATAAAGTGGGAGAGGGACCTGTGCAGATGTAATACACTCAATTCAGTCTAATGAAAAGAATATTTTTTTTGATGATGCTTCTCTGGAGCGCTTGCAGATATAGTGGCGTTGCACAAAATAAGGATGGACCCTATTGTGAAAACAAATGGTTTGACAAAATGGTGAGGCAGACTGTGAAGGGTACTGTTCCTACCCTGGATGTAAGTGAACTGAAAGAGCGTTATTCTGAATTTCAGATTCTCGATGCTCGTGAGAAAGAAGAGTTCAATGTTTCACATTTGAAAAATGCGAATTTCCTGGGATATAAAGAGATGAATGAAGAAGCCCTCCAAAAACTGGATAAAAACAAACCCGTAGCAATCTATTGTTCCATCGGTTATCGAAGCGAGAAAATGACTGAGAAGCTACAGGAAATGGGCTTCAAAAATGTCTATAATATTTATGGAAGTATCTTCGAATGGGTTAATCGGGGATATCCTGTAATCAATTCATCCGGGAAAGAAACCAATAAAATTCATGGCTATAGCCGCACGTTTTGGGTGGCATTGGGGTTAAGAATGATAAGGCAGAGGTGGTGTATAAGTAAGGATTGTGAATGGTAAATAGTGAATAGTGAATAGTGAATGGTGAATGGTCAATCGTGAATAGTAAATCAGAAGTCCATCCCCAGTGCCAGGTGAAACTTAGGTTTCAGTACTTGTTTGGTCTCGACTCCCCAGCCATAATCTGCACGGATGAAATATCCAAATAACATCGTTCTCAAACCCACTCCATATCCCATAACGATGGGGTCTCTGAAATAATTGACTTTCACAAAGACAGTAGGTGGATTCTCTATGAATATAGTATTCAGTGGGTTTTCACGATTGAAAGGAGAGAGTCCCTGCCATGCAGTTCCCATATCAAAGAATCCAACCACCTGAAAATGTCTGATAAAAGTAGATCGTATTGGTCTGTTGATCAGGTATTTGAAAATGGGAAGCCTTGCTTCAAAATTTAATAAGGCAAAAGAATTGCCATTTCGGATATTGAAATCAAAACCTCTCAGATTTGGAGTTGTAGTTTGAAATGCAAAATTTTCATCTGAAGGCAATGGAATATTATTATTAAATCTTGGCGTGATCCAATTGTCAGATCCTCCAAGGAGGTATAGTATTTTTTCTGATCCAAATGAAGTTGCTCCTGCCGCCCGTATGGCAAATACACCGTGTTTACCTATTGGAATATAATGTCTGGCATCAAAGCCCACTATTCCTAAAAATCCCTGAGCCAAATCAAATTTTAAACCATCCAGCAATTGAATCTGGAATTTTTTTACGAATTCGGTGTAAATTTTATACCGTGTACCATTCAGAATATTGACATCGACTGCCATTGAATTATCAAACACATATTCAAGTCTGCCGCCAAACCTCTGATCCTGAGTAGGAGGCTCGTTGAGTGAATTGGGTTCTGAAGCGAGGTAAGTAAATTTATCTCTGCGTAATGTTGCGATTGCTCTGATGCTTGTGAATACGTCCAGGGGATATCTCACCTGATATTGCCCGAGCAAAATCTCTGTTCTGCTGCGAATAGTAATATTGCCTATAAATCCTTCATTTCTGGCATTCGTTCTTCTGTAAAGTGCATATCTCTTATCCAGTCTTGATTTTTTATCATCGAGAAACAGAAAATATTCTGCTCCATTGAAAGTAGTAGGAATCCTGATTCCGCCTTCCATCTGATAGTCTTCAAAAAGATCTTTGAAATTGGCTTTAAAGAGTATACCCATTGGGTTATTGAAACGAACTTCACCGAGTCCGGCGTAAGATTCCAGGCCACCAAAAAGAGGCTCATTGTCCAGATTGGTAGTGACATAATCAATTCTGAATCTCAATCTGTATGGAACGACCCGCAAGGGATTGATCCGCTCATAAGCTGGATTGATTCCGGTGGATGTAGTTCTATCGAAGAAGTAGATTCCCGTTCGTTTATTTTAAATTCGGGAATCAGCGTCATACTTTTTTCTTCTTTCGGCATATCTCCGAAAGGAGAGACGAAGAAATACTCGGGGTTTGTCTCGATGACGCTATCTATCTGTATCGGCTTGAGTGGCGGTGCTTTAAATGGCAATCCCTTTATTGCAGTTGTTCCAATCCCTTTAGTTGCTCTTCCTGCTGAAGCTTTATAGAGCTCATAGAATACAGTTTTACCGGGATTTTGATTGACCTGATCACTCAGTTTTTGTTGCAGAATCATGGGTTTGCCCTGAAAATTGAGAATTTCAACAAGTGTATTTGTGTTAAAATTGGCATCCATGGCAATGATATTGCGCGGATAATCACTCTGGAAGACAGGCGTCATTTCCCCTGACATCAGATCGAGTTTCATTCTGTTAATAATGCCATTTTCATTACTCAGAAAATGTAAAGCTCCATTGGATGTGTAAGAAAGATGAGTGTGATCGCTGGCATCATTGGTTGTGATTCGGATCATAGAATCTCTTGGCTCCTCATATGGGAGGAAGAAAATATTGAAAGTATTGAATGGGATGATTGTTTCCCCTGCATTTTTTTCATTCACAAGAGTCCTTCTGGTACTCGAGAAAAATATACCCTCCTGATTTTTATACATCCCGGCAATAGCATATCGATCATCAAAAATATCCTCTGTCAACTGACTCGATTGGCGGTTTCTTAGTCTACATATGTAAAGATCGGTAAACACATTTTCTCCGGCAGTGAATAGAAGACTGTTTTCATCCCACCAGTCCAATGAATAAACTCTTTGGAAACGGTTGGGAACTACCTGTTTTTCTCTTTTCCCTGTTTTAATATCATGCAAAATCAAATACATCCGATCCCTTCTCTCATAAAGAATGGCCAGTGTATTACCTGAGGGGCTCCAGGAAATCAAGGGATAATTATAATCAGTAGCTTGTAAAGTATTCTTATAGCTGTTTCTGAAAATAGTTTTCTTTCTTTTCAATTCTGTGTCATACAGCATAACTTTTGTCCTTCCCTGATCATTTGATGTATAGGCCAGCACTGGAACCTTTGGGTGTAATTTTACCTGGGAATAAGGTATTTTCCTCCTGTTTTTGATTGGGAGACGATCTTTTTGCAGCAGGGAATCTATTAAAGGCAGTTCCGTGCCATTGAGTTGTTGCATGAATATCCAGGTATTCTCTGCAAGGCTTTTATAATTCTGGCCAAAGACATAAGCAATTCCATTTTCCAGATTTCGGTTGATTCTGATGACATAGAGCAGATTACTTATTTCTGCCCGCCCAAAATTCAGATCTATATAGAGCCAGAAGGCTTGACCGGCAAGCTTGGGTTCAGCTTTAGCAAACTGATCAAAATTCTTATATGCTTTTTTGGATAATGCATCTCGCAATGCATTGTCGGTTTCAATGCTCCAGGGTTCTCCGATGTAAGACGTAAGCCCCTGAATAAACCAATCAGGTAATCCCAGAGCAACTATATTTTGTAAAATCTCCTGAATTTCAGAGCCAAACAACATGTAATTCACAAAAACAGCTGCGATACCTTCCCGTATTTGCTTTCTGAAATTCCGGAAGTCTCCGTCAAAATGTACAAATATCTTGTTCCTTTCTATTCTTGTTTGGCCTGTTCGGCCCATGACGATTTCTTCACTTCCGATATTACTTTGCTTGGCATCTGTAATATCCACATATACGATCAGTTCTATTTTGTCATTAATTCTGTATTCCAGATGACTGTTGATGTCTTCATACACACTTTCCGCAATTTGTACGGCTTTGTGTCCGGCATTGCGGGAATTACCATACCAATAGGTGATAAAGTTCTGACTTTCATAGCTCAGCCACTGGTCAAAATCATCGTGATACTGTATTCTGTTTTTTCCAAATTCCACCTGAGACACTTGTCCATCAAGCTGAAAGGAAAAGAATAATGTAAAAAGTAGGACTGAGTACTTCATGAAGTTCAATACATTTACCTGATCAATGTAAACCTTTTCGACCAATCTATTGTAATTTGTTTTTTAAATTAATTGAGTGGGAAATTTAAACAAATCAGTTCTCATAAGAGTCGCTGGTCAATAGAAAATCCCCATTTCCTGCAGATAGATTGTTATATCTGTCTTTAAACGCAAAAATATGGCTCTTGTTACGGTCTTCACTTTTAATCCCTTCGATGAAAATACAATTGTGCTTTCAAGTCCTTCCGGAGAATGCATCATTTTCGATCCCGGATGTTATTTAAGCAAGGAAGAAACGGAATTAAAAACCTTTCTTAACGATTCTAAACTGAAACCAGTCCGACTGATCAATACCCACGCACATCTCGATCATATATACGGAAATGACTTCATTCACAGGCAATACGGATTATTGCCGGAGTTGCATATCGGAGAACTTCCGGTATTGAAAGCCGCAGAACAAATTGCACAGATGTATGGAGTTCCGATGAGTGCTCCTTCTCCCCTTCCTGAAAAATATATTGAAGACGGGGATATAATTTCTTTTGGAAATATTACACTGGAAGCCATTTTTACGCCGGGGCATTCACCGGCCAGTTTATCATTTTACTGCAAAGAAGAAAATTCCTGATTGCGGGTGATGTGCTTTTCAGGGAAAGTATTGGAAGGACTGATCTTCCCGGAGGCAATTTTGAGACCCTGATCAGAAGCATAAAAGAGCGATTGTGGTCATTACCTCTGGAAACTGTGGTTTATCCAGGACACGGGCCATCTACGACGATCGGGTATGAGAAGATGCATAATCCGTTTTTGAGATAATTCCAATTGCAGTTTTATTCCCCGCAACCTTGAGCGTTTCCATTCGATGCTGGTAACACGACGGGGCGTGATTTCAGGTTTCAGCTTTCAGTGGTTTCAGATTTCAGATTGAACAGCCAAATAACTACCGAAATAAATATGATTTTGTGAATGGAATAGTGAGATTTCACATTTCATTAAGTATTGAATTTCATATACTAGCGAAATTGTTTTAAAGGATTTTCAACCAGTAAAAGAATAGCGGTAGCCGAAGGCAAAAATTGTACAGCCTATCTTATTCAGAGGTAATTTGTCGCTTTTGGAGGGACGTCACTCATGTCATCGAAGATGACATGAATCTGTCCTAGGACCCTGTGCCGTAGGCAAGGTATCGGGTCACCCTTTGCCAGGCGTCGCCGGCAAAGGACGTCACCCCTCTATACTCTTAAGCCCCCTCTGTTGAACCGAATCAAACTCCATCTCAAGCTGATGAATATTCTTGTCCCATCTGAATGTCATTCGATGATGAGCACACTGACCATATGTTGCAATAGCTTTAACATGTTCTCTGGTGGGATAACCTTTATTTGTTTGCCACCCGTAAAATGGAAACTCCTCATGCAATGATTCCATCCATTCATCCCTATATGTTTTTGCTAAAATGGAAGCAGCGGCAATAGATGCCATTTTCCCATCACCTTTAATGATACAAGAAAAAGGTATTTCACCGTAAGGCTTAAACCTGTTACCATCAACCAGAAGGTGGGCAGGTCTGCAATTCAGTTGATCAAGTGCTCTGTGCATTGCCAAAAATGAAGCCTGCAAAATATTGATTTCATCTATTTCAGAAGCTGAACAGGATGCAACTGCATATGCTTTTGCTTTTGCATGAATCTGCTCTCTGAGGGCGAATCTTTCTTCTCTGCTTAGTTTTTTGGAATCATTCAGACCTTCAATGGGATTGGAAGGATCGAGAATTACTGCAGCAGCAAATACCGGACCCGAAAGACAACCTCTGCCTGCTTCGTCCAGACCTGCTTCAATCCTATTTTCTTCCAGAAACAATGCAAGTGGTGCGCAATTATTCTTCGAGTACATGGATTTCAACTCTTCTGTTTTGTCTTCTGCCTTTTTCATTGTTATTGGAGGCAATGGGTTGCCTGCTGCCATATCCACTGTAAGTTAATCTTCTATCTTTAATTCCTGATTCAATAAGATATTCTACAACTTCTTTTGCTCTTTCCTGAGATAGCTTTTCATTGTAACTTTCATTTCCCTGAGAATCAGTATGTCCTCTTATTTCTATTTTCAAATTAATATTTTCTTTCATGATACCAATCAGTTGATCCAGTTCTTCAAATGATCGGGGAAGGAGCTCAGCTTTGTCTGTTTCAAAATAAATATAGTGCAAGGTAATAATATTACCTTTTTCAAAATTTGCTTTTTGAATATCATTTTCTTTTGGTGGCACAGGAATTATGGGATGCAATTTACGCACAGAGATATCATCAAAATAATAGTAGGCAAACCCAAGAGGTTCCTCTGAAACTGTTCTGATATGTGTGAGACTATCCGGCATGAAATTTCCTATCATAATATAATCAGCTTCATTTTTTGAGACAAATGAACCTGACACTTTCTCCCAATAGTCATCACAGTGAAGTATATATTCTGAGAAGACCTGTGGTTTGAAAAACAATAATGCATCACTTTGCACATCATAAAAACGATTGCTGAAATATACTCCGAGATAATTGATTTCATATGATCTGGGTAAATGTCTCACCCAAAATTCAACCTGATATCTCTGACCCGGAACGAGTGCTTCAATCAGTTGAATTTGTGCATATTCCCGGCAATGAGGCTTTCCACCCAAACAACCATACATGGTGAGGCCGATCATTCCTTTTCCGGTTTTGGGCTTTACTTTTCCAAAGCCTTTGTTTGCCCAGTTATCCGGAACCTTTATATCCGGGCCATATGCATCAGGGGAAGCGCCTGTTGGGGAACTCCAGTATTTTAGCGCTTCAGTAAAATCTCTGCCCAGATTAAACCAATTTTTGGGAATGCGATTTGTAAATAATTCAAAACCTGAGTTGGGTACTAAATTAGGCAATGTATCCTGAGCAGTGATGGAGTATTGACTGTACAGAATAATGTAAATGAATAAAAAGGATCTTGTAAATACTTCTCCGGCCATAAGTGTAATCTGCAAAACCTTCAAATATAACGAAATCAGCTCTTATTAGTCTTGAGTTATTTACTAATTAACAAGTTTTGGAGTCAATTATGTCATTAATATGCTTATTTAGAATCATTTTACTTATGTTATTGACAATGAAAGGCTTATTCATAATAAAACCTACATTCAATCTTGCCTTCCATAAGCTTTGTTGACTTTGAAAATTGCAGTTCTCATTCAGCAATCCAAAAGAAATATGAGTCTGGTATTCTCGTTCAATCATTTTATAAATTTGTATATATAGGAGACTATTCCGTACTTTTGCACCTCAAATTCAAATCATGCAAAAAGACTTTTTAGATATACTCGGCCTGCAGGCAAAAAATGCAGGTACAGGCACGGGATTAGAAATGATGGAGTCCGGACATTGGATAGATTCTTACTCTCCTGTTGATGGCACTCTCATCGGTTCAGTCAGTCAGACTACTCATGAGCAGTATGAAACTGTAATGTCAAAAGCTCAGGAAGCATCTGTGAACTGGCGCAATATCCCTGCACCAAAGAGAGGAGAAATAGTACGTCAATACGGAGATAAACTCAGAAAATACAAAGACGCTCTGGGTAAGCTGGTATCTTATGAAATGGGCAAAAGTCTGCAGGAAGGATATGGAGAAGTGCAGGAAATGATCGATATCTGTGATTTCGCGGTAGGTCTTTCCCGTCAACTATACGGTTTAACTATGCATTCAGAGCGTTCACAGCACAGAATGTATGAGCAGTGGCATCCACTTGGAATCGTGGGAATTATTTCTGCATTTAATTTTCCTGTGGCAGTCTGGTCATGGAATAGTATGATAGCAATGGTTTGTGGTGATGTTTGCATCTGGAAAGCATCAGAAAAAACCCCACTATGTTCAGTAGCATGTCATAATATCTGGAAAGAAGTTGCATCAGAAAATAATTTACCGGAGGGAATCTCAGCCATCATTAATGGTGACTACAAAGTGGGTGAATGGATGACCACTGACCATAGAATTCCTCTGATATCTGCCACAGGAAGCACACGCATGGGTAAGATTGTAGGTTCAGCCGTTGCTGAAAGACTGGGAAGGAGTTTGCTTGAACTGGGGGGAAATAATTCCATAATAATTACTCCCAATGCTGATTTGAATTCAGTATTGATCGGAGCTGTGTTCGGTGCAGTGGGAACTGCAGGTCAGCGTTGTACCAGCACCAGAAGATTAATCATTCATGATTCGATCTATGAAGAGGTCAAGAACAAACTTGCAAAAGCCTATACTCAACTGAGAATTGGCAATCCATTGGATTCAACGATTCATGTCGGCCCACTTATTGACAAACTTGCTGTACAAGCTTATACAAATGCAATCAATGAAGCCAAAGCTCAGGGTTGTAAAATGCTTGTAGAAGGTGCTGTGCTGGAAGGCGCTGATTATGAAAGCGGATGCTATGTTCAGCCTTGTATCATTGAAGCTGAAAATCACCTCCCTATTGTTCAAAAAGAAACATTTGCTCCGATTCTTTACATCATGAAATACAGTGATTTGAAGGATGCCGTAGCTCAGCAAAATGGTGTACCTCAGGGTCTATCATCTGCAATCATGACAGACAGTATTCGGGAAGCTGAATTTTTCTTGTCAGCAAACGGCTCAGATTGTGGTATCGCAAATGTGAATATTGGTACCAGCGGAGCTGAAATCGGCGGAGCATTTGGCGGTGAAAAAGAAACAGGCGGAGGTCGCGAAAGTGGCTCGGATGCCTGGAAAGCTTACATGCGCAGACAGACTAATACTATTAATTATGGTATGAGTCTACCACTTGCACAGGGAATTAAATTTGAGTTATAGTTAATGTAGCTCTCAATTTCAAAAATATCAAAAGCCTTTTCTGAAGTGATTCAGGAGAGGCTTTTTTCTTGGTTTAGCATTAGTTCGATGGATTCAACTACTTGGGGTTTTGTCATGAATTTTGCCTGAAAGAAGGCAAAATTAATGCCAAATCATTTTGTTATTGTTTCATTTCCCTGGATTGCATCCAGGGTTACAAAGATTTTGCCTCGCTGTGGCAATTATTTCTTCCAATTCAGAAATTGAGATTTTACATCGGACTCACGTTGGTTTACTTTTAACAATGTGGTGTTTAAAAGCAGTTCTTATTTAATAATTGGATATCTAAATTGCTGGATTAGCATAGTTTACAAAGAGAGAAATTTAATAAATTAACAAAAATATTTATATGTAAGCATAGTATATATGTTTATATGTTAATATATTAGCGCAAGAATAAGGAAGGTCTCTTTAAGAAAACTATAAATTCAAGCAATTGAATACTCATACCGCACTGTTACAGGTGGTACTGCGCTTATGGTGCTGTATATCATCACGTATCTATAAGTTCGACATCCGGCATTGGAATTTCCAATACACAAGAATATCGGTGTCTTTGCTTCTCTTCTCTATATTTTTTATTAGTTCTGTTCAGGCAGAAAATTTTGATGGCGATAGTATCACTGACCCTCTTCAGTATTTCAAAGACAAACTATATTTTGAACCAAATGCAGGTGTTTGGGATTCAGATATCCGTTATCAATTATCTGGCCCGGGCAAGTTGATCAGATTTAAAGATTCTTCCATAATTTTTACCATCTATGAATCTGCAAATCAAGCAAACAGAACTAATTCAGGAAACCGCAGCCTGGACTACAAATCATACATAGAATCATCTTTGGCTCAGATAAAGAGCAGATATGAATCTCAGACCTCTCCCCTTAATGTTAATGATGAATTAATCGGACACACTTTTCAAATGTCATGGAAAGATGCTCAGCACAATGGAGAATGGGAAACCATGCGCCCCTATAGTGATATTTTTAATCGCTATAAATCTGACAAACAATCTCCCGCATGCGCTGCGTATGCTGAATTATGGAAAATGGGATTGTACAATGGAATAGATATCCGATATTATTCTTCAGAAACCGGAGATCTGGAATATGACTATATCTTGAAAGCTGGTGCGGACTGGGGTCAAATTTTGATGATGTATGAAGGGGTAAATAGCAAGAATGTTCTTCCTTCAGGCGAACTTGAACTGGAGACATCTCTTGGTCCGGTGATGGTGGGGACTCCTTTTGTGTACCAATTAATAGATGGAATCAGAAAGCAGATTGCCTGTAATTATATCATTCATCCTGATGGAGCAGTAGGATTTGACATTAATGAGGACGATATTGATCCCTCCGAAATGCTGATTATTGACCCGGTTGCAATTAAGTGGTCAACTTATTTTGGTGGAACGGACAATGACGTTGTTGTCAATATTCAGGAAGACGATAGATTTATTTATGTGCTGTTTGGAACACTCAGTCTTGATTTTCCTACTACACCTGGCGCCTTCCAGACATCACTGGCCGGAAATCAGGATCTCGCGGTAGCTTGTTTTACTCAGGAGGGTAAGCGACTTTGGTCTACCTACATAGGAGGCTCAGAATTTGAATCAGCCAATTTGATGATAGTGGATGAAAACCATGTATATATTTTGGGCGAATCCAGCTCAGCCGATTTTCCTGTTAGTCCGGGAGCATTCCAGGCGGATTTGCCCGGATTCTCTAACCTGATTCTGACAAAGCTCAATAAATTCAATGGACTCAGAGATTGGAGCACTTACCTGGGAGGTGATGCATTTGAATTTGGAGGGACCTTGTTACAGGATGAATCTAATCTGTACATTTTAGCATATTCAGGCTCTCAGGATTTTCCCACGACTCCCGGGGCTTTACAGGAAACCCCAACAGGGCTGTCTGAGAATCCTGTTTTAGCTGGCATCAGTAAAGAAAATGGGTTTCCAGTGTGGTCTACATATTTTGGTACAACAGAGCCCATTTTTAGTCTGGTTTTTATTGCGGATGCTTTGATTGATGGTAATCAACTTGTTGTAAGCGGTTCTGCTCCTGTGGGTTTACCGGTGACGAGTGACGCACAAGCTCCGATTAATTCCGGGACTTTCGGTGGCTTTTGGGGAACATTTGAAAAAAATACGGGTACGCTGAGCTATTCTTCATTTTTACAAAATGCCGGAGAATATACACTTAATCAAATTGTAGCAGCAGAGGATTCTTATATTTTCTTCGGAGAGAGTGATGCTCAATTTGTTCTTTCTCCCGGAGCTTTCCAGCCAGTTTACGGGGGTGGAAGTACTGATCTTTTATTGGCATCAGTGAATAAATCAAGCAAACAAATTAACTGGTCAACATTTCTGGGAGGATCAGCCGAAGAAGCGATGGCATTCTCGTTCCATTCAATCAGAACATTGGCATATGATGGGGAAAATGTATTCATTGCCGGAAAAACGGGTTCAGCAGACTTTCCTACGTCGACTGCTGCCTTTCAGGAAGAATCGGGATTTCCGGTAGGTCAAAAATTTATACTTGCATCTTATTTAGCCACGAATGGGCAGCAAAACTGGAGTACTTATTATTCCAATGAAGATACACAGGGAGAGGATGATCTTATCATGATAGCCCTGGAAGAGAATCATCTTTACACAGTGAGCCGCACACAAAGTAAAGAATTATTTCCTTCCCCGCATGCAGTGCAGGCTTTCCCGGGAGATGCCAATGATTTGTTTATCAGTTCAGTTAATCCTGAAAATGGATACCCTGAATGTGCATCTTACTTTGGAGGCAGAGGGAATGAATCATTTGTGCCATTTGTTTTTGTCCAGGGAGATTTGGTGGTTTCGGGAAATACACAGTCAGATGATCTGCCGGTATCAGTCGATGCTTTGATTAATCGCAAGCCAAATGATACAGATATAGGCTTCGTAACTAGATTCACACCTTGCTGTTCAGGAACTGTGACAAATTCCATTACCCCTGATGAACAGGAAGTCTGTCGCGGGGGTACACCATTATTACTGGAAGGAACGGTGGCTATTTTTGACAGAGGAACTACAGACTTATTGAGAAATGGTATCATTTACCGACAGGATGGAAGTGCCAGGCCCGGACAATATCAATGGCAGATCAGTGAAGATCAGATCATCTGGACGAATATTCCCGGAGCAACAGAACAGAATTTTCAGGCAGAAATAACAGAAGAAGATCGCTGGTACAGAAGGATTATTGGTTGTGATACTTCAGATGTTGTAAAAATAATTTCAAGAAATTTGGATGCGCCCATAGTTGATCCGGGTGGACCCTATGTCAATTGCCCCAATATTCCTTTTTCAGTAGGTGGGAGTCCGACAGTAAGCGGAGCTAATGGAATATTCAGTATTCAATGGGAGCCCTCCGCACTCTTTAATGATTCGCAAATAAGTAATCCAATTTTAAATGCATCGGAAAATTTAGTGCTATCTGTCGAAGTCATAGATCAGGAAAATTGCAGGGTTGTCAAGAGTGTGCCTGCTTTTGTTATTGATGCATACACAGGAGCAGATAGGGCTATTTGTGCCGGAGAAACCATAAGATTAGGAAATACACCTTTTCTTACTGACCCTGCCATAATCTATCAATGGACAATTATCAGCGGAGACGCGGGAGCTTTTGTTAACAGCTCAAATGTTCCTGCCCCTCTTGTTGCTCCTGATGTAACAACTGTTTTTCAATTGGAAGTTGAAGGACCGGATGGATGCATATTTCAGAAAAATGTTACGATATCAGTGGATCTTCCAGTGCAGGCAGATGCCGGACCGGATTTAGTTCTTTGTCAGGGAGAGACAGCGATCCTTGGAACTCCTTCGGCTGGAGCGGGTATTATTTATAGCTGGTTACCGCGATTTGAACTGAGCGGTTTTGATCAGGCGCAACCGGAGTATTTGGCGACAAATTCTTCAGAATGTGGAAGAGTGACTTACATTTTAAGTGTTCAGAATGAATCAGGCGCATGTCCGGTTTCCGTGGATTCAGTTAACATTGACATCATATCTGCTGATGCTGGTCCTGATGCTTGCGGTCCAAGACAAATAGGAACTGAAGATCACAGTTGCGGCAGATTTTCTTATCAATGGGAAGTAGTATCAGGAGATTTTTCGAGTTTGGGTGCTCAGGCAAATCTTCCTCAACCATTCGTAAATCCAAATGCTCCCACGATTTACAGACTTACCGTTAGTTTCAATGGAAAATCATGCAGCAGCACAGTAAATGTCCCACTCTGCGAGTGCCCGGAATATAATATAGCTCAGGCTGTTCCTGTAAATTGTGAAGACCTTGCTCAACAGATTCCTTTTTGCATTATGCTTCCTGCAAAAAATGGTTATACTGCAACTTTGCTCAATCAGGATGCTAAGGTTACTTTTGATGGAATTCAAATTTGTCTGATTCAAAGTATTACTCAGGACGCTGTTTATCAAATTGAATATGAATTATTTGGTCAATCCTGTATCAGTACTGTGACATTTGTGGCTCCTGATTTTGCCATTCCGTCTGACAATCTGGATGATATCATTATTTGTCCTGCAACTCAGACAGAGCCTCTAATTCAAATCGGAATCCCTTCTGAGCCTGATTTCAGCTACGCCTGGTTACCGACAACCGGACTGAATGCCAGTAATATATCCAATCCATTTCTTGACTGGGCTCAGCTTTTACCTGGAGAGAATTTATATACACTAGCTGCCACCCACATTCCAAGTAATTGCCGATATTTTATCAGCCTTGTCATAGACATCAGAGCTCCTTTGGCCGATGCAGGACCTGACCGTGATTTTTGCAGTGGAATTTTTACTGTACTTGGAACACCGGGAAATCCTGAGCTGACTTATGAATGGAGTCCAACGAATTTTCTCAACGATCCGAATATAGCACAGCCTGAATTATTAATACTGGGTGGCTCAGGAACTTTTGTCTACACACTTAGAGTAACAGATCCACTTACCGGATGTCAGAGTGAGGATCAGGTTGAATTGAGAATTATTGATGATGTTTTGGCTGACGCTGGTCCCGATAGAGAGATTTGTTCAGGTCAGACAACAACGCTTGGAGGTACCACTATCTATGGTCCGGAATATAAATTCAGATGGAGTCCTGAACTTGGCCTGGATAATCCATTTTCTGCTAATCCAATCGCCAGCCCGACACAGACTACGACTTATAGATTATCGCTTTTTCTCGAAGGATTGGAAGGCTGTATGGCAGCTGATGAAGTGACGATTACTGTAAATGCTTCCGGCAATTTTAATGTGGATATCGGACCTGACCAGACATTGTGTGGACCGGGAACTATTACATTAGGCAATCCATCTCAGAATGGCTTTGTGTATTCCTGGACCCCTGTAGATGGACTTTCAGATCCTTCGGCGGCGCAACCCGTAGCAACAATAATTGATAATATCACGTATTCTGTTTTTGTAGTGGATACCATTAATTGTTTGACTGGTTCAGATGAAATTGAAATCACAATACAAGACTCATTATTACTTGCCGGGAGAGATACGATGATTTGTTCAGGGGAAGTGGTTTTAATTGGATTACCATCAATAGCCGGAGTAAGTTATGTCTGGGAGCCTTCTCCATTTCTGACAGGAATTAATGTCGCACAGCCAACAGTAAATCCAAGTGTAACGACAACTTTTATACTAAGGGCCACTATAGGAAGCTGCACTTATCGGGACACAGTTGTTGTAGAAGTTTTGGAATTGCCTGATTTATCCGGTTTGCAAGGTGGAACGATTTGTAATGATTCCATAGAAATTGGCTTAAATACCGCGGAACTGGGAACTGTATATTTATGGCAGCCCGGACTCGGATTGTCATCCGTAAATGATCCCTCGCCGATGGCGTTTCCTGCAGTTTCGACTACCTATTATTTGACAGCAATTAATGCATTCGGTTGCGTTGCAGAAGATTCAGTAGAAGTACTAAATCCTTTGGAGATTGTTTTTGAACGCAGAGATTATAGCCTCTGCCTCGGAGAATCTGTCACCTTAGGTCCAACATCCTCTGATATCATTGTACAATTTGAATGGAGTCCGGCTGACTTTCTGAGCGATGCGGGCATAAGAAATCCTGTTTTTACAGCTACTACGCCTGGTGAATTTGTCTATGAATTGAGTGCTGAGAAGGATGGATGCAAGCAGACTTTTGAAGTGAATGTTATTGTCAGTGATCCCGGCACTTTAGACCTAAATGTAGAATCAGCAGTCGTATGCACTAACGGATGCATTGATATTTCCGTTAATTCAGATCAGGATTTCCAATTATTCCAATGGTATCCTGTAACAGGAGTTTCCGATCCAAGCTCCGGAAATACTATCATCTGTCCTGAAATGTCCGGCTTTTACATTTTGAATGCCATTAATTCAGCTAATTCTTGTGTGATAAGAGATTCAGTCTTTCTTCAATTGTCAGAAAATATTGCTCCCATTGCAAATGCGGGGAAAGACACTACAATTTGCGTGGATCAGGGCTTACAACTGGGTGCAACTGAACAGGCAGGAATAGAATATATCTGGTCTCCAATTCTTTATTTAAGTAATCAAAATCTGGCCAGACCTTTATTTACTCCTGCAATTGGTGGAGAATATAATGTAAAACTGGAGGTATATGACCCCCTCACAGGATGCAGTAATGTGGATGATATCAACATCAGGGTCATTGATATTAATGCGAATATTTTTGCACCGGACAGTGTATGCTCAGGTGCAGAATTTAATGTATTTGGGGCAATCGAAATCAACGGGCTGTCCATTAATCCTGATGAGTTTGAAATTCAATGGGAGCCTCAAAACGCTTTGATCAGTCAGAATGGCGTGGAAGCTACTTTTTCATTGCTCAGCTCAGGAATCATCTATTTTACTCTTAACCATTTACCAAGTGGATGCAGTTTTGTAGCTCAGAGAACAGTTAAGGTAATTTCATCACCGAAGCCCGATATTGAACTTCCTGAAATCATATATTTCTGTAATTCAAATCAAACTTTTGAAATGCCTGTGACTCCACAGCCCGGACTTTTTTATAATTGGTCACCAGGTGAAGGGCTGAATAGCACAAGTATAGCTAATCCTACAGTTTCAGCTCCGACAGAAAGAATAGACTACACGTTAAGAGTAACGGATGTATCATTTTCTGAATATTGCAGGGTAGTTGAATATAATATTTCCGTTGCACCTGCACCTGCTCCTATACTTGAAGACATGGATTATGCATCATGTTTGGATTCGAATGCGACAATTTTGCTGGATGCCGGTATCGGAGTTAGTCCATTTTCTATTGAATTGACATGGACTCCTTCTGAGTTATTTTCCAATCCTAATGATCCATTACAAACAGTTCCTGCAGATAGTTCCAGGATTTTCAGCTTACTGGCAGAATGGGTCTCAGATGAGAATCAAATTTTCATCGGGTGCCAGTCTTCGGCCACACATACAATCAATATATTCCCACAGCCGGTGGCAATGGCAGGCAGGATACTTCTTTTTGTCAATTACAACCCATACAGTTAGGAGGTCCAGTGATTGCAGGATACCAATATGAATGGTCTCCGGTTTTTGGTTTGAATAATCCATTCCTGGCAAGACCTATAGCCAATATCACAGCAGACATTATTTACCGCTTAAAAGTCACAGATCAAAACGGTTGTATGGATCTGGACTCTATTCAAATTCTTACTTCTGGATTTTTACTGGAAGTCGATACTTTGCGCAGAGAAACCTGCCTGGGTCAACAAGATGCCTTTGTCAGAATCAATACTGCCGGCGGTGTAGATCCACTTGTATTTACATGGACCACTATTAATGGCAGTGGGATCGTACAGGGTCAGAAAGATCAGTTTGGGCTTAGCGCCGGGACTTATCAGCTTTTAGTGACAGATGCCAGTGGGTGCTCAGCAATGATCACCGTGGAAATCCCCACAGCTCCTTCCTGTTGTAGTGAGTTTGTTTACACTTACATTCCGCCAGATATGGACCTGAGTTGCTCAGACATAATTCATTATGAGGAACCGATCATAGAAAATCATTGCTGCACTGGAGTGAATATTGAAGTTCTCGAATATACTTTAGATGGAAATTGTGCTCAAAATTTCACTGTTGTTCGCCTCTTTATGATCACGGATGATTGCGGAAATGAGGATTTTGTGGAACAGAGATTCTTCGTCTCAGATACAGAAGCTCCGGTGGTATCAGATGGTGGATCTATTCAGGACACAATTGAATGCAACGGTAATAATATCAATATACTCCTTGCAAATTGGTTGTCATCGGTTTCTGAAAGAGTGCTGGATTGTGGATTTGATTCATGTGATTCAACTCCTGTGTTCATCAGCAATTTTGACCAGGCTATTTTCATACCTTCCTGTGGGCTAAGTGGATCATATGAAATTCAGGGATTCCTGAGAGATCAATGCGGTAATGAAAGTCAAACGATTACAGCACGCCTTGTGATCATTGACACCACTCCTCCGGATATTTCAGCTTGTGCTAATCTGGACGAAACAGTAGATTGCGCTTCCGGAAATGCTCAGGCATTAGCAACACAATGGCATCAGTCCAATATTTCTCAATTATTAAATTGTGCAGAGGATGCTTGTTCCAACAATTTCTTCCTGACGCACAATTTCAATTTTAATAATTTTATTACGCTTTGTGGACAGACAGGAACCTTAACTGCAACTTATCGTGTGTTGGATGTCTGTATGAATAGTAGTTCATTAATTACTGCGACCCTGACAATCTCTGACTTCTCAGCTATCGACCCATCCGAATGCGGTGATTTAAACCTCACTGTTTCGTGTGAAGATTTTGATCTCCCAAATACAGCAACTGCCTGGCATCAGCAAAACCTTCAATTGTTGAATGCATGCGCTGCTAACTCTTGCAGTGGAAGCTGGAATATCACTCATAATTTTGATCTGAATAATTTTGCAATCAATTGTGGTGAAGCGGGCACGCTCGGGGTTATTTATAATATTACTGACCCATGTTCGGGAGTTACAACTTCGCTAACTGGAATTTTAAATGTGATCAATGATCAGCTTCCTCAATTTGTGGCATGCGGAAATCTAAATATTCAGCTGGATTGTACTGGATCCCAACATTGAAACTGCTGTACAAAACTGGCATCTGCAAAATCTGATCACTTTACAACAATGCGCAATCAATGGCTGCAATCCGGTGCTTCAGATTAATTCCAATTTTGAAGATATTGTATTTCAGCCTGACTGTGGAGGTAGCGGGACTTATACAGTAACTTATCAATTGGTGGATATTTGCGGAGGAATTGGAGATGCAATCATCGCTGTTGCAACTGTCAGCAATTCCAGCCCGCCGGATATCTCACTTTGTCCTGATCTGGATTTAGAAATTGAATGCGACGGATCCAATACTCTTGCACAGATTCAAGCCTGGCATGAAAACAACCTTGAGATATTAAGTAATTGCGCTCAAACAGTTTGTTCTGCAGTGGATACCATTATCCATAATTTTGATCCGGATAATCTGCAGACTAGCTGCACCTCGCCCGGAACATTGGTAGTCAATTATATACTACTGGATGCCTGCGGGCTAAGCTCTGATACTTTGAGCGCCACATTGACGATTCTATTTATATCGAATCCGGATCTATCTTCCTGTGTGCTGGACCTGGATGATACAATTGAGTGCAGCACAGATGATTTTATAAACATTGCAAATAACTGGCATCAAAACAATTTGGATGCTTTGGAAACCTGCCTGGAAGGAGCATGTGTACCTGTTGCATTAATCAACCACAATTTCAATCCGGCAAATTTTGATCCGGACTGTGGAGAGACAGGATCACTCACAGTGACTTATCAGATCATGAACGCATGCGGAGGAGTTCAACAGAGTATCATTGCTGTTTTATCTATCATTGATACATTGCCACCTGTTATTACCTGGAATCCAAATGGATTTACAGACATCAGCAATGGAGATACACTTTTTGCTCAATGTGCGGCCAATGATCCGGATTGGGTTTTATCTGGGGTGACAGAAAGCATGATTAATGCTACCGATAATTGTGGAGGAGAAGTGACGATAGAGATCGTGGATGTGGTAGAGGCAGTGGGCAATTGCGAGGACGATGGATTTTTCTTCAGATTGAGATGTTCAATCATAGCTACAGATGAATGTGACAATACTGATTCTCTGTGGTTTTATGTTTTAATCATAGATACTATCCCGCCTGCCATTTTGGGCACTCCAGTGGATGTGACAGTCAGTTGTGATCAGATCCCTGCCTGGCCTACTATCCAGCAATGTCCGGATGATGGCACTTGTTGTGAAGAAGGAATCATCAAAGTCATGGATGCATGTGAATGCGCTACGCTGTTGACTGAAGAAATAGTAGTGGATAATTGTGAAGCAACCTATCAATTGTTGAGAATTTGGATTGCAACTGATAATTGTGGAAATGAACGAAGGGATACTCAGATTATCACTGTTCAAAGAGCTGGAGCTCCCGGATTTAGTATAAATCACGATATTTTAAGTGCATTCGAACCCGGCGCAGAAATCACATATGAATGTGATGGATACATGGATGAACCATTCTGGTTTGCAGGGCTTCATGAAGGACTGGTAGAATTAGTGAATGACTGTGTGGATGAGGATGATCCGATCGTTTTCTCTATTACCGAAATTCAGGGGGAGAATTGTGCAACGGATGGATTTGTAAAACAATGGCGTTTATCCTGGTCAGTCACAGAAGCATGTGGGGGAATCAATGAGTTATTTTATTTGGTGAGTTATCTGGATACACAGGCACCGGTGATTGATGGCTCTCCGGAGGTTTGCAAGTTGGAGCATGCGGTAGTAGTGAATGCTGAGGATCTTTGTTCAAATGTCACACTCACATATTCTGATGCTATAGTTCCTTCAGTTTGCCTGCCGGGAACAGAAGATTTGCTCAGGTTATGGACAGCTCAGGATTATTGTGGAAATACAAGCACATTTGAACAGCGCATTTTAAATCCTCAGAATCCTGTTCTGGTGACGGTTATTAAAAACAATCCGGCATTAAATGCTTTACAAAGTGGAGATGTAATTCAGGTAGAATGTCAGGGCGATTCCGATCCGGACTTTGGATTCAGTGCTTCAGATGTGGAGTTTATTTCTGTTTGCGGACAGGAATTAGCCGTTACTTTTGAGGAAGCTTTATTCTTACAAGGGGATTGCGATTTTGACGGATATCTGGAAAGATGGAGAGTCACATGGTCTGCTCAGGATTCCTGCGCGGGCGCTGTTTCATTCGTTTTATTCATTGATATTATTGACACGACTGCACCTGAGTTCATCCCGATGAATGATGTAATGCTAACTTGCGGACAGGATTTCACTCTTCCTGAAGCTACTGATAATTGCTCAGATGTTGTCATAGAACTGATCGATGAAGAATATGCATCTGAACTGGATTGTGATCAATTCTGGAATATCCGCAGAAGATACCGGGCTACGGATGAATGTGGTAATACTGCTGAGCAAGACTTTTTTTACATTGTTGACCGGGCTGAAAGAGTTATTTTCAGTGGATTGGACAATGATATTACTTGTATTGCTAATCCTGTGCCTACTGTTGTAGCCACAGATGCTTGTACAGGGAAAATATACCCGGCAATATTGACGACGACAACTGCTGCCAGTATCTGCGGTACAGGTACAATACAAACCAGAACATGGACGGCTACAGATGACTGCGGAATTGTATATAGCATTCAACAGGAAGTATTCTTAGGGGATAATGTAGCGCCTCAATTAGCATTTAACCATCCCATTTTGGGAACTATTCAGAATCTTCAATCGAGAACGCTGACATGTGAAGAAATAACAGAGCTGGAAACTGCACAGTCATATCCTTTCAAGGCAGAAGATATCAACGTATTGAACGAATGTGTTTTTGACTCTCAAATCAATGTAAACATTCAAAAACTACCGCAATGTCCTACAGACAAAAATAAAGAGCGTACAACTTATACCTGGATTGTTACAGATTTGTGCGGAAACAGCAGTTCTTATCAAATCAATATTGTTACTCGGGATGTTACCGGGCCGGTATTTTTGGATCCGCCGGGAGACCTGGAACTGACCTGTCAGACTATTCCAACTGCTCCGAATCTGTCGATATTTGATGAATGTTCTGACCTTATGGTGACTTACAGCGAGACAGAAAGCAGAAGCGGTGTGACAACCGAACTAGAAAGGGTGTGGATTGCTACGGATGCATGTGACAATGTTACTGAATTTACTCAGCTGGTCACTGCAACTCAGGAGACATCCTTTGAATGCAACATTACAGGACTCTTAACTCCACCATGTAATTCAGGAGGGAATTCGCTGCAAGCCATGATTTATGGCGGCATGCCTCCATACCAGTATCACTGGACTGTCAGCGGAGGAGTTTGCGAAATTCTGGAAGGACAGGGAACAGACCGCATTGTATATTCTATCGGATTCAGTTTGACCAATATTACTTTAAGAGTTACTGATGCTGCCGGCTGCATTACATCGTGTGAAGTAAGTTTGGCTTGTGTGCCGGAGCGCGAAGGAGATGGAAGGGTAGGTGATGGTCTATCATCAGTCATCATATTCTCCGTATATCCGATTCCCGCTGAGAATGAATTATTTGCATTGTACACAACGACGGAGGACACCCGAGTGGATATTACTTTCTATGATATGGCAGGGAAAGAAGTTCTGAAGCAAAAATATTACTTCCTGACTTCCGATAGTGAGCAGAAAATCAATATCTCCACGCTGTTACCTGGTATGTATTACATAAGGTTTGTGGCGGATAATTTCCACCATATGAGCAAGGTGATTAAGCAGTAGAACGGCTATTAGCTGAACAGCCGCTTCTGGCTGCTAGCTCCTGGCTTCTGGCAACAGCCAAATTCCTATACTCCGTACCTGCTCGCTGTTTGATCTATTGCGGCTGCCAGGTCATGATCTTTCTTAGTCACGATATCTCCTGCATCATGCGTGCTGAGGGTAAAACTTACTTTGTTAAAAGTATTAGACCAGCTGGGGTGATGATTTAGTGATTCAGCAATAAATGCGACTTCGGTCATGAAGCTGAAGGCTTCTCTGAAATTTTTGAAGGTCAGAGTGCGGGTCAATTGTTTATCGGTTTCTTTCCACATAAGGCGGGGTGTTTGGAGTGGAACACCAGAAGGCGAATTGAGTTTACAATAAGTTGCAAGTTGAATACAAAAGGAACTAAATGTAAATTCAAATAGTTGTACCATATTGGTACACAAATTAAATATATCATGATAGTTATAAGCAGCAGAGAATTCCGTCAAAATCAACGGCTATATTTTGAAAAGGCAG
The DNA here is from genome assembly GCA_016706365.1 of Saprospiraceae bacterium. GTDB lineage: Bacteria > Bacteroidota > Bacteroidia > Chitinophagales > Saprospiraceae > SLDF01. Next base: position 233,744 of record JADJJU010000002.1, on the reverse strand, counting down.
ATAAGGGTGAGCAGATTATCGTGCAACGAGGGAAAGATAAATCCTATGTGTTAACTTCGGTTGACAAGAATGATTTGTACTTTAATGATCAGATGGTCAAAAGAATAAATGAAAGTCTCAAGCAAGCCGATAATGGTGAATACACTGAGTTAAACTCTGCTGAAGATATCAAGAATCTTTTGGGGTTATGAGATATACATTGAGATTTACCACAAATGCCTTAAATGATATTGAATGACAGAGCAATGAAGATGCAAGCTCAATGTACATTGAACCAATTGTATTCAACAAATGGTTATATTTGTTCAAACTACTTTATCAATGGAGGAAATTATTTTTAATATATGTGAATCACCGGAAGGTGGCTATGAAGCTGAGGCTCTTGGTCATAGTATATTTACAGAAGCTGACGACTGGGAAATGTTAAAAGTTAATATAATTGAAGCAGTTTCCTGCCATTTTGATGACGAAAAGCAAAGAGTTGTAAGAATGCATTTTGTAAAAGACGAGCTTATCGCAGTATGAAAGTTCCCAGAGATGAGTCTGCAAACACTTTAATTGCTAAATTATCAAAAGTCGGATACAATATTACCAGATAAAAAGGAAGCCATATCAGGTTAACGAGAGTTTTTGAGGGCATACAACATCATGTAACAATCCCTGATCATAACCCAATAAGAATAGGTACTTTGTCTAATATTCTAAAAAGCGTAGCCCAAAACTTAAATGTATCAAAAAATGAATTGTTAGAAATGATAAATTGAATTTAACTTGCTTACAATTCACTATCTCTCTCCCCCCCTCAATACTTCAACACACTCACCTTAGCCTCATGCCCCGCTGCCCTCTGAACAATCACAATATTCCCATATTCAGTCTCCGCCCACTCGGTGAATTGATCATTTTCTCCGAGATAATTAGCGAGATGCGGAGTGGAATTGGAGTGACCCACTACAAGGATGGTCTTGTTAGTCATAGATTTAAGCTGATTGGAAAAGGATTCCAATTTTGCAGGATCATAAGTATTGGCTCGTTTGCGCTGAATTTCCATCAAAGGAGCAATCGTCTGACGGGTGCGCTTGTAATCTGAAGTATAAAATTCATCGATGTGCCATTCGCCAAACAGCTCTGCAAGCTTCAGCGCTCTGATTCTGCCTGCCGAAGAAAGATCAGGGTCCTTCGGATCATTGGTGTCTTTTTCCGCATGCCGAACCAAAATATATGTACTGATACCCCTTTCTCTGCCTGAGAAAGATATAGATGTAGTACATGAATTCAATAAAAATAAACAAACTGCCAAAATGCAAATTGTCAATACATGTCGGGTAGATCGGATCATTTTACAGATAAGTTTTGTTAAAGAAGCTGTTCTTTTGACAAAGAAACATACTTTTATTCTTCCAAAGCTGTTGATAGCTTTGAATTTTTTGCCCGAAGGAATAATCCTCCCGGTGCGCCGAACCCTTCTTTAATATGTCCATAAAAAAACTGGCAGGGCAAACAGCAGTATATGGTTTGAGTTCCATCATCGGAAGATTGCTGTATTTTTTCCTGACACCTTTATATACCCGCGTTTTTGACAAGAGTGATTACGGAGTCATGACGGACTTGTTCGCGTTTATAGGCATACTTTTTATTTTCTATACTTACAGAATGGAGACGGCTTACTTCAGGTATGCTTCGGACCATGAATCTGTACGGAACAAGACTTTTGATACTGCCATTTTATCAGTAGGAATACCCGCCATGCTGTGGAGTGTACTGATTTTCCTGGGAGCTGACAGCATTGCAGAGTGGTTCCGATATCCTGAATATGCCTACATTATCCAAATCTGTGCAGGAATACTTTTTCTGGATGCATTAGCCGAACTGCCATTATCACGCCTTCGCCTCGAAGGGAAAGCCATGCGATTTGCAACGGTAAGATTGATTTCCATTGGAGTCAATATTGCCCTGAATTTATTCTTCCTGCTGCTTTGTCCTTACTGGCTGGGCAGTGATGCTGTAGCCAAAGGCTGGGGCTGGCTGTACAATCCTGAAATCGGGATAGGCTATATTTTCATTGCCAATCTTGTTGCAAGTTTGCTGACTGTAGTGCTGCTTTCGCCGATGTGGTTTAAGCTCAAATTTGATTTTGACAGATTCCTGATGGGCCGTATGTTTCGATATGCAATTCCACTAATTATCGTTGGATTTTCATTTGTGATCAATGAAATGTTTGACAGGAAAATAATGATCTGGCTCTTGTCCGGAACTGAAGAGGAAAACAAATCGGTGCTGGGGTCTTATGGAGCCGCTTATAAACTAACCATGATTCTTGCCCTATTCACGCAAGCTTTTCGCTACGGTGCCGAACCATTTTTCTTCCAGAAAAAAAATGCCGAAAATGCAAAGGAACTGTATGCAGATGTGACGAAATATTACTTCATTTTTGGTATGGTTGGATGCCTTTCTACATTGCTATTCCTTGATATATTCAAGTATATACTGGATGATTCTTATTGGATGGCATTGGGTGTAATTCCTGTCCTGCTCCTGGCAAATCTCCTAAATGGCCTATATTACAATGTCTCCATCTGGTACAGACTTACCGACAAAACATTGACCGGAGCCTGGATAGGCCTGACCGGAGCTGCCATCACCATTGCGCTGAATATCTGGTGGTTGCCGATTTTCGGATACTGGGGTGCTGCATTCGCGACCCTCATTTGCTATTCTGTCATGCTGATTATTTGTTACCTCCAGGGACAAAAACACTACAAGGTTCCTTATGATCTCAAGCTTATAGGCACGTATTTTCTAAGCGGATCAGCGGTGTATGGAATCTCCGTCTTCCTGCATCAATGGCTACAACTCAATCTCTTTCTCACACTCTTGATCAATGCCGTTTTATTCGGACTGTTTCTTTTATTTGTACTGAGGCAGGAACCTGCACTGATGGGGTTGGTGCGGAAATTGAGTTCTCGCTTTAACAGCAGCATCTGAAACAAAAACGTACGTATTTACGTTATTTTTTTATAATTTTGTGACATGAAAGTAATCAATTATACTGACCTGCGATTAAACCTTAAGAAGTGGCTGGACTTAGTGGTGGATGATGTGGAGGAGTTGATAGTCATGAGGAAAGATCAAAAGGATGTAGTAATAATCTCCTTAGAAGAATTATTACTTTTAAAGAAACAAATTACCTGCTTTCAGGTAAGAATCGTGAAATATTATTGAAATCAATAGAAGAGGCCAACTGAAAAGAAGGATATAAAAGTGACTGATCAATGAAAATAGCCCTTGTAATCCTGATCGGCTGGGGAACCGTGAGAATTTGTTGAAAACTCTTTCTAATTCGAAGAGACTAAAGCCCTGGAAAGAAATTGACCCAAGACAACTACGTATTCAAAGAAGATTCCGATAAATTTTTTTAATGGAAAATCTGAACCTTTTTTTTCTTTTTTATTAAGGGTTTAGTTAAAATCTTTGAATCTGAAACCCCACCCAACCTAACCCACAATCCACAATAAACTTGTGTACTTTATATCTCTAACCTATTTGCGAGCCTCCCGAAAAACATCACCTTGGTCTTATTCCTGAGGCATGGTTTTAGACCAAAATATAGAAACTCAAAGACATCACCTCTTCTATTGAGGCATAGCTAGAAAGAAGACATCACTCTTCCAGCCGAAGGCGCAGAAAAACATCACACGACTAAGAATCCCTCAGCGCTCTCCTCAGAATTTTACCTACATTGGTTTTTGGAAGTTCCTTACGGAATTCTACTTGTTTGGGAACTTTGTAATTTGTGAGGTTTTCGTGGCAATAAGCCAGGACTTCCTCTTTAGTAAGTGAATTATCTTTTTTGACAATGAATACTTTAACAACTTCGCCGGAACGCTCATCTGGAATGCCGATCGCTGCCACTTCAAGGACTTTAGCTAGTCCCGCAATCACGTCTTCGATTTCATTGGGATAAACATTAAATCCTGAGACATTGATCATATCTTTTTTACGATCCACAATAGTAAAATAACCATCTGCCTGCATCATGGCCATATCTCCGGTACACATCCAACCGTCTCTCATAGCCTTTTGAGTTTCATCAGGACGATTATAATATCCCTTCATCACCTGAGGACCTTTAACTAACAGCTCTCCTACTTCTCCTAATGGTACCTCTCTGCCTTCCTCGTCGACTACTTTCATATCAGTAGAAGGAACAGGCAGACCAATTGTGCCTAGTTTTCCTGTTCCATCTATAGGATTTACAGACGCCACAGGAGCAGTTTCGGTCATTCCATATCCTTCGGTCAAAGGACATCCGGTCAACTTTTGCCAGCGTTCAGCAACTGCGCGCTGCACTGCCATACCTCCACCTACAGTCACTTTCAATGTACTGAAATTGGATCCGGCAAATTTTGGATGATTCATTAAAGCATTAAACAATGTATTTACACCCGTCATCAATGAGATAGAATGATTTTTAAATTCCTTCAGAACAGAAGGTAAATCCCGGGCATTCGTTACCAAAACAGTATGCGCGCCTATCCCCATCAGGGCCAGACAATTTACTGTGAAAGCAAAAATATGATACATAGGAAGCGGAGATAAAACCACCTCTTTTCCTTCGGTCAATTTGAACATCATCACCGCTCTGATTTGGAGCATATTGGCAACAAGATTTCTGTTAGTCAGCATGGCACCTTTTGCGACTCCGGTGGTACCTCCTGTGTATTGCAGAAGAATGGTGTCATCAGCAGAAGACTTGAACGACTTTATAGAAAATTTAGCTCCTTGTGAAATAGCATCCCTGACCGAAACAGTATTCGGAATATCAAACTTGGGTACCATTCTTTTTATATATCGCACAACGAAATTTACGATCCAGCCTTTTAAACCTCCGAGCAATTCTCCGATGCTGGTAACTATTACTGTTTTGATCTGTGTTTCAGGTAAAACTTTCTCAAGATTAGCAGCAAAATTTTCACAAATCACAATGGCTTTAACACCTGAATCAATGAATTGATGCTTCATCTCACGTGGCGTATAAAGTGGATTTGTATTGACCACAATCAATCCTGCTCTTAAAGCTCCGAAAAGTGCAATAGGATATTGAAGCATATTGGGCATCATCAATGCAATACGATCTCCGGGCTCCATTCCTCTTGAGTGAAGATATGCTGCAAAATTCTTGCTTGCTGAATCAATAGTTTTAAAAGTAAGCGTTTTACCCATGCAGGTAAAGGCAGGAAGATTTTTATACTTTTTGAATGTTTCTTCAAACATGTCCAAAAGAGATTCATACTGATCGGGATTGATATTTGCCGGAACACCGCCGGGGTAATTCTTTAGCCATGGTCTTGCATCACTCATATGAATTAGAATTTAATTTGATCAAATAATAGGGTTTGGTTGCCTCTGACCTGCTTGTTTCTCTAAGAAAAACCGGATTCAACCTGGTCACAGCAAAATCTTCAAAAGTCTGAATCAATTCCGTCTCAAAATCTTTCTCCAACTGCAATTTACCATCTTCATCTGTATAAACCAAAAGAGGTAAATGAGTTCTGTCATTTATTGTGTCTAAAGCCTCAATCGGCCCTCCCGCATAGAAATGTAAAGCTGATGCATTCGTATTCCATCTTCTTATGTGCTCCTTATTCCATCCATTTTCGACTGCATATTTCATAGCCATACTGGAAGATTGATACTTCAACAATTCAGGATAAAACCAGGCATTCATCACAATATTAAGACAAACAGAAATTCCGGCGAGAAGCAAAACCGGATTCCAGACTGGATCTTTCAATTTGAAATATACTATAAGCAGCAATATTAATGACAGAGCGAAAATTGAAATACTGAAAAGAGCTTCCGGAGGAAAAATATATATCCAAATTATGCCACAGAAAATAAAGGCCAGCAACGGGTAAGAATATGATGTGAAGGTAATAAACCGGGACTTAAGAGAATTGCTATTCTCAGCTATATAACGAGCGACAAACAATGCTGATAAGGGAAGGGTCAGATATATATAATGTGGTAGTTTGTACCTGGACATCGAAAGCGCCAGAAATATCAGGAGAAATCCGCTCAGGGCATACCATTCTTTTTGCTCAGTTCGCTTATTCCAAATGGAGATCAGGGCAGGGATCAGAAAAAAGACCCAGGGAAGGAAAGCCCAAAGGTAAGTATGCAGAAAGAAAAATGGACCCGTATTATTGGACCAGGTACTTTCACCGGTAATTCGTCCGAAGCTTTGTTCCCAGAAATAAAAGTATAATCCGGAAACACCGGTTTTGCCATTTACTACCTTATCGGGATGAAGATCAAATTGTGTATATAATCCATAGCACATGGGGGATATCACAATTGAAGCAAGCAAAAGAACAATCAGCCATTCCCATTTGAATATCAATGACCACTTTCTTTGAATAAACCAAACCGGGAAAAAAGCAAGTGCCGGAAAAATAAGACCCAACGGACCTTTGGCCAGCATTCCTAAACCAATCCCCAGTCCGGCCCATACCAAAGCCATTTTTCCCGATGATCCTTTTATATATGAAGCTATTTGCCAAATGGCTAACATGCAGGAACCCATGAGGAGATTATCGGTACGAATATCATTATTCATAAGAAAGAGTGCCTGTGAACTTAGAAACACAATGACACTCAGCCGGGCGATCAGATTTGAATAATATAATAAGGCAAAGCGATACAATGAATAAGCTGCCAGTGCAGCAAATAAGACAGATGGAAGTTTGTATACCCAGTCATATTCTCCGAGGATTGATAATGCGATGGCGCTCAACCAGAATAATAAAGGAGGTTTGTCTAGGTAATCTCTTCCCTGCTCGAAAACCTGCAGATAGGAACCTGTTTGCTGCATCTCCAGGGCCATGGCTGCATACTGAGCTGCATCAATATTCATCACATCGACAGGAAGCCCAATTATATAAACCAACAGCAATGAGAAGAGAATTCCGGTAAAAACCCAATCATTCCTGTCTAAGTGATTCGATGTCAACATGAAAAAAGATTATATGAAATTGAAATTGGAATGAATCCAATTTCTGAAGCGGGTCAAAGATTGAAAAAATGGCGGAGCTTTTAAACCGCGGACATGAAATTTAATATGAGTTAATGTACGCGCACTCAAAATTAATATCTACTTTTAAAGCATAGTGTGGAATAAGTTTTGCTATTTTTCGGTCAAAGAATATTATGTCTTGTAAGTTTTACACTTTATGCTGTATGTTTTGCTTGTTGTCTCTGGGACTTTACGGGCAAACTATATCCGGGACAGTCACTTCTGGCTCGGATAAAGAGCTGATGATTGGCGCCAGTGTGGGAATTAAAGGGACGAGTACCGGTGTAATGACTGACATCGATGGTCGTTTTGAATTCAATTATTCAGGGGATTTCCCGGTTATTTTGGAAATATCTTACCTGGGTTATATCACTCAGGAATTAGAACTGCAACAAGCCACAGGTAATATCAATATCATTTTAGAGGAAGAAAGCATACAGATTGCAGATGTAATTGTAAAAGGCCAAAGAGTATCTGACAAGCAAAAAGCGGCACCCCTTACAGTAGAATCACTTGACTTACTTGCGATAAAAGAAACAGCTTCTGATAATTTCTATGATGGACTCGGAGCATTGAAAGGAGTTGATCTCACAGCTGCCAGTCTTGGATTTAAGATTATCAATACTCGTGGATTCAACTCTACCTCTCCTGTTAGGTCATTACAGATCATTGATGGAGTGGATAATCAGGCTCCGGGACTCAATTTTTCCCTGGGAAATTTTCTCGGCTCATCAGATCTGGATGTAGTCAAAGTAGATATCATTGCAGGTGCCAGTTCAGCATTCTATGGTCCTAATGCCTTTAATGGTGTGATCAGTATGGAAACAAAAGATCCATTTTTTCAGAAAGGCCTTTCAGTCCAAACTAAAGTTGGTGAACGTCAATTATTTGAAACCAGTTTGAGATGGGCTGATGTGGTGAAAAACAAAAAAGGTCAGGAATCATTCGGATATAAGCTCAACTTCTTCTATCTGAAAGCCTATGACTGGGAAGCGGATAATTATGATGCTGTTTATGAAACTGAAACAGGTCCGGGAAATCCTGGAAGGTATGATGCAGTAAACATTTATGGTGATGAGTATTTTCCGGCATTGGATTTCTCAGGCAATGCCCCATGGGTATCACCTTTAGTCCTGGGCCAAACGCATAGAATCGGATATAGAGAAGTAGATCTTGTTGATTATAATACTAAAAATATAAAAGCAAATGCAGCTTTGCACTTCAGGACGAATCCGGCATTAGGTTTCCAGTCTCCTGAATTAGTGTTTTCTTCCAGTTTCGGAAGCGGAACCACTGTCTATCAGGGTGATAACAGATTCAGTCTGCGGAATATATTATTCTTTCAAAATAGAATAGAGTTCAAAAAACGCGAAAAGTTTTTTGTCAGATTATATGCTACACATGAAAACGCAGGGGATTCTTATGACCCATATTTTACTGCACTTAGATTGCAGGAAGAATCCAAAGTGGATGATCGCTGGGCTGTAGATTATGCTGCATTTTGGTCCATGAATATTAATAGTAAGATTAGGGGATTAGGATACCCACAATTGGTATTTAATCCTGAGACTGGTGGTTTTGATTTTGACAGAGATTCCGCCAGCCGATGGGTAGCTAACTACCAGGATTCACTTACGGTATGGCATACATTAGCAGCCGCTTCAGCAAATACTGCAAACCCATTGAATTCTGAATCAGCTGATTTTTATCAACCAGGCACTGCCAGATTCGATGATGAATTCAATAGGATCAGGAAGGCAAAATCCAATGCACAAGAAAACGGTACCCGATTTTTTGATCAATCTGCCTTATATCATATCCATGGTGAATATAAATTCAATCCGGTTTTTACAGATGAGATCACAGTAGGAGCGAATGGCAGATTGTATAGACCAAATTCTGATGGGACAATTTTCTCGGATACAGCTGGGATTAGGATTACTAACTCCGAGATAGGCATGTACACGGGTATTAAGAAGAAATTTTTCAATGAAAGGCTGACTGCCAGCGCTACATTGCGGGCAGATAAAAATCAAAATTTCAAATGGATTTTTACTCCGGCAGCATCCCTGGTGTATCAGCCGGATGAGATCAACTTCATCAGATTTTCATTTAGCTCTGCCTTAAGAAACCCTACACTTGCAGATCAATATTTACATTTGAATGTGGGACGTGCAATACTATCCGGCAATCTGAACGGCTGGCAAAACCTTATCAGTATTGAATCCTTCAGGGATTATATTAATACTTTGAATGCTGATACCCTCCAATATTTCAACGTAAACCCGGTACAACCAGAGAAAGTAAAAACATTTGAAGTGGGCTATCGTACGACTATAGCTGATCAATTATTTCTGGATGCAGGGTATTACTATAGTATTTATAATGACTTCCTGGGATATAATATAGGAGTAACAGCTGATATTGACCCGGGTACGGGTTTACCTTCGGATATTCAGGTATACAGGATTTCAGCTAATTCCATCAATCAGGTGACTACCCAGGGATTTAATATAGGGCTAAGTTATTTCTTTGCTAAAAACTATATGATTTCAGGTAACTATTCCTTCAATAAGTTGAATAAAGCATTTGAAGATGATCCTATCATTCCGGCTTTCAACACGCCGGAACACAAATTTAACCTGGGATTCTCCGGAAGGAATCTTGACTTCCGTGTTTTTGGAATTCATGTCAAAAACCTGAGTTTCAATATCAATTATAAATGGATAGAAGGATTTTTGTTTGAAGGCTCACCTCAGTTTACCGGATTGATCCCAACCTATGATTTGGTGGATGCTCAAATCAATTATGGAGTAGAGAGATGGAATACTACTTTTAAGCTGGGTGCATCCAACCTTTTGAACAATAAACAGTTTCAAACATATGGAGGGCCTAGAATAGGAAGGATGGCTTATTTCTCCATTTTATATGAATTCAAGAAGAAGTAGAAAAATTAAACAGGCGGTTTGAATTAAATTAATTACACAGAAAATCAATTAGTTATGAAGTACATCAACAACATTATTTTATTAATTATCCTGAGTTGGAGTACAACTCTCATGGCTCAGGAACGCTACTTTGACGAAATCTTCGACAATGTCAAAGTCACATCAGATATTACATATGCAACAAATATTACTGTGATTACCGGTGCTCCAGCACCGCAAGAATTGAAACTGGATATATATGAGCCGGAAGGGGATCCTGTTACTGCAAGACCATTGATAATAATGTTTCATTCCGGCAACTTTTTGCCTTATCCTGTAAATCAAAGTACAAATGGTACCAAAACAGATAATGCAGTGGTTTCAATGGCTGAAAGATTAGCCAAAATGGGATATGTGGTGGCTTCTGCGACATACAGATTAGGATGGAATCCGCTTGCTTCCAGTCAGGCAGAACGTGTCAGTTTGTTGATCAATGCTGCTTATAGAGGGGTACAGGATGCTAATACTTCTGTTCGTTTTTTTAAGAAAACAGCCGATGTGGATGGGAATCCGTATAAAATAGATCCGGATAGAATCGTGCTGTGGGGATTCGGTACAGGTGGATATATTTCTATGAATACTGCAGTATTGGATGTTTATGAGAAAACTCTAATACCTAAATTCATTGGTGTAGACACTTCCGGAAATCCAAGACCAATGGTAATTTCGCAAATCAGTGGCGATCCTCAGGGTGCTGTTACAGCTCCTATCAATATTGCAAATCATGCTGGTTATTCATCAAGTTTTCAATTGAGTGTGAATCTTGGAGGTGCCATTGGCGATACGTCCTGGATAGATCCGGGTATGGTTCCAATGATTTCTTACCAGGTTCCTACAGATCCATTTGCACCTTACACTGAAGGAATCGTTATTGTACCTGGAGTAAATCTTCCTGTTGTGGAAGTCCAGGGGTCGTATCTTGTGCAACAATTAGCAAATGCTTATGGCAATAATGATGCTTTTGTTGCTGCAAATCTGGATGATGTGTATACCCAAACAGCTGATTCAAGAAATGATGGATATGAAGGATTATTCCCATTTTTGACTTCATTCCCTTTAGATAGTGCTCCATGGGATTGGTGGGATGCTACTAATATAAATAATGCGAATGGATTGATGACTAACCCTGATATGTCATTTGCCAAAGCTATGCTTTATGCTGACTCTATCATTGGATATTTTGCACCGAGAGCTTATGTGGTGCTTAATCTTGCTACCAGCGTGGATGAGACTATTCTTCCGGATGCAGAGCTTAAGGCAATGCCGAATCCTGCTCATTCAGAAATTTTGGTTGCAACCACTTCTGCTGAGCCAATTCGTGAGATTACTTTGATGGATGTAAATGGTAAAGTTGTAAAGTCATACAGAAATGTGGACAATCAGTATTTTACAGTTCACAGAAATGATCTGTCTGCCGGAGTTTATATGCTACATGCAAGATTAGACAAAGGAGTCATTACCAAGAAGATTATATTCCAATAAGGAATATTGTTTCAAAATAATATCTAAGCCGGGCAGAAGCAATTTTGTCCGGCTTTTTTTGTTGGTTGCTCGTTGCTCGTTGGAACAGCCGCTTCTGGCTCCTAGCTTCTGGCCTCTGGCTGAACAGCCGGGAAGAAGGAGCAAGTTGTAATGGGTAAGTCATAAGGAGTAAGTAAACAGCCGGAAAGAAGTTGGAGTATTTTTACTCTAAATCATAAATTTAAGTTACCGATGGCCCGGGTCTCCAGACCCGGATCAAAATCTCAAACACAAGACTCGCACTCACAACAAACTGGCGTCTCCAGACGCTGAAGAGGAAAGCATAGAATCTGACAAATGCTGATTTGAGTTGCTCATTCTTTCAGTGCTGAATTCTCTAATTAGTTGATTCTATCCTGCATGCAAAAGCGTCACTTTGACAGCTTGCTGTCAAAAAGCGTCACCTTTTGCCGTAGGCAACAGACGTCACCCCGGCCAGGCGCAGCCGTGCCGGGGCGTCACCCGTACTACAACCACAGCCTATTATGACGACAAAACGAAAGTATATTTGTACTTTGAGAACATAATAAAATTAACAAGATGATAGTAGAAGATATAAAGTACATGTTGCTCAGAGATTTGCATACACTATATCAGGAGATCTGTTTGTGTGTAGAATCTGAATTGTGGATTACAAAAGGCGATATTAAAAATCCAATTGGAACCCTGGGTCTGCATATCGCCGGTAATTTGAGACATTACATAGGAATGGGAATAAGTCATACCTCCTATATTCGAAACAGACCATTAGAGTTTGCAGACCGGAGTGCTACAAGACAGCAAATACTGGATGGATTGGCGGCTGCAAAAGAAGAAGTAATGCAGCGCTGGACACATTGAAAGATTCTGATTTAAGTAATCCTTATCCGGACATCTCACCTGGACAGACAAGACTGTGGGTCATGTTTTAATATTACTTATAACTCATTTGAGCTATCATCTGGGTCAGGTCAATTATTTGCGGAGGGGAATGCTGGAAGGATAAATACTTGAACTTCATTTTGTTGTTAAATACCAACATTAAATGAAACTTCCATTGATGATGTAATGTGAGTTCGAAGTTCAATCTCAAATTCTGAATTAGAGGAAATAATTGCCACAGAGTGGCAAAATCTTTGTAACCCGGGATGCAATCCCGGGTATAGAAATCACAAAACTCAGTTTTGGCGTTAATTTTGCCTTCTTTCAGGCAAAATTCATGACAAAACCAAAGGTCTCAGATTCTGCGGAACTCACGTTAAATATAAATAGCATGGAAAATATAGACTGGATTACAATTGCAATCACCGCAATCCTCAGTATTGTCATTTCATTGCTCTATGCAAGAATGCGCTTTGAGCAGCAAAAAGCAAAAATCAAACAGGATCTGGCCAATCAATACGTGGACAAAAACTTGTATGAAAATGCACTTACTGCTTCTGTCCAGAAAACCAATGAAGTCCTGGCACTAAGTACACAGCTTGCCACTGCCACTTCCAGGCTTGAATCAATGCAGCAAAAGCTCATGGATAATAAAGCTGAGCTGCAGGAAATCAATGAGCACTTCCGTCTGGAGTTTAAGAATTTTGCCAATGAAGTGCTGGAGGAAAAAAGCAAAAAAATGGTGGAAATCAATGAGCAAAAAGTGGGCGATATCCTACGACCATTGAAGGATAAGATTCAGGAGTTTGAGAAAAAGGTGGATGAAAATCACAAGGAAGAAACAAGAGAAAGGATTTCATTGAAAAAAGAATTGGAACAAATCATATTGCTCAATCAACAAGTGAGTACGGATACTAACAAACTCGCGAGTGCCCTGAAAGGGGATAAAAAATTGCAGGGAAACTGGGGAGAGGTTCAATTGGAAATGTTGCTGGAAAGAGCCGGACTGCACAAAGGAATTCATTACAGTGCCCAGAGTTCACACAGGGATGCTGAGGGCAGAATATTCCGGCCGGATTATATAATCCATTTACCTGAGCAGAAGAATCTCATCATTGATGCCAAAGTTTCTCTGATAGCATATGAAGCATATTATAATGCTGAGCTGCCTGAGGATGCAAATCTGGCATTGAAACTTCATTTGCAAAATGTAAGAAATCACCTCCAGGAATTGGGGAATAAAAACTATCCCTCTTTGTATGGGATACAGCCACCGGATTTTGTGCTTATGTTTGTACCTATGGAACCTGCCCTCACTCTGGCTCTCAGGGAAGATCCTCACCTATTTGAAAAAGCATTGGAGCGAAATATAGTGCTGGTCTCAGTGACCACCCTGCTCGCCACTATGCGTACCATTTCATTTATTTGGAAGCAGGAAAATCAGCGAAAAAATGCCGCTGAAATCGCCCGGGAAAGTGGGGCATTGTATGACAAGTTTGTTGGCTTTGTTCAGGACCTCAGTTCTGTTGGATCCAAAATGGATGCAGCTAAGGATGACTATAATAATGCAATGAGCAAATTGTCGACTTCAGTCAAAAAGGGTGACACTATAATTGGCAGAATTGAGCGAATTAAAAAGCTGGGGGCGGCAGCCACCAAGAATTTGCCTCTTCAATTCAGAGAGTTGGAAGAGGAGGAAGATAATTTCTTACCTGAAAGCTAATTTGGATATTAAGTTTGTTTTTAAAGAATTCGGGTTGTGCTTTTCCTAATGCAGATTTCCCGCCTCTCCCGCTCCCTTAGGAATCCGAATATTCTCCACCAATTCCTGTACATCAGCAGGAGGTGCCGGGGTGAATCGTGAAATGAGGATAGAAATGATGAAGTTAATCAACATACCTAATGTGCCGATTCCTTCAGGAGAGATTCCAAACCACCAATTTTCAGGTGTGTTTAATTCAGGTGAAATAAATTTAAAATAAATGATGTATGTAAGGGTAAATGCCAGACCTGCTATCATACCTGCAACAGCGCCTTCTTTATTCATCCGTTTGGAAAAAATTCCCATGATGATAATTGGAAAGAAAGATGAAGCTGCCAATCCAAAAGCAAAAGCCACTACCTCTGCCACAAATCCCGGCGGATTTATTCCAAAATATCCTGCGACTACAACCGCAGCGACAGCAGCTAATCGGGCGGCAATCAATTCGTTTTTCTCAGTGATATTACGAGCAATTCCCTTTTTTAGTAAATCATGACTGATAGCTGAAGAAATAACAAGCAACAATCCGGCAGCTGTGGAAAGTGCCGCAGCCAATCCTCCTGCTGCGACAAGTGCGATCACCCAGTTAGGCAATTGAGCTATCTCAGGATTAGCCAATACCATTATGTCTTTGTCTATTTTAAGTTCATTGATTTCTGCGGAGGAATGATATTGGACAACACCGTCTCTATTGCGATCGTCTATGCTAATAAGACCTGTTTTGCTCCAGTTGTCCACCCATACAGGAAGCTCATTGGTAGAAGCCTTATTGACAGTCTGAATCATATTGTAGATTCCAAATGCACCCAAAGCAGGTGCAGTTGTATAAAGAATGGCAATAAAAATCAGGGCATATCCTGCAGACTTTCTGGCATCTCTAACTTTCGGAACTGTGAAAAAACGAACAATGACATGCGGAAGCCCGGCAGTTCCCACCATAAGTGCAGCTGTGATGAAAAATATATCTATAGTACTTTTGCTTCCTGCAGTGTAAGCCGTGAAGCCGAGCTCGAGCAAGAGTCCGTCCAGTTTGTCGAGTAAATAAACTCCATCAGAAGTTTGTGCGCCGAACCCCAATTGTGGAATAGGATTCCCTGTGATTTGCAGACTGATGAAAATAGCAGGAACCATATACGCAAAGATCAGGACGCAATATTGAGCCACCTGTGTGTAAGTGATACCTTTCATTCCACCCAGGACCGCATAAAATAAAACAATTACCATTCCAATAATTACTCCGGTATTGATATCCACTTCCAGGAATCTGGAAAAAACTATTCCCACTCCCCGCATCTGTCCCGCCACATAAGTAAATGATACAAACAAGGCGGCAACTACTGCTACCATCCTCGCAGTTTGTGAATAATATCTGTCGCCTACGAAGTCAGGGACAGTAAATTTTCCGAATTTCCTCAGGTAAGGAGCCAGCAAAAGGGCCAGCAACACATATCCGCCGGTCCAGCCCATAAGATAGACTGAGCCATCATATCCCATAAATGAAATTAATCCGGCCATAGAAATAAAGGATGCTGCAGACATCCAGTCCGCAGCTGTAGCCATTCCATTGGCCAGAGGAGAGACTCCGCCTCCTGCAACATAAAAATCTTTTGTCGTATCTGCTCTGGTGATGATGGCAATAACGATATATATAGCAAATGTGCTTCCAACTATAATATATGTCCAGTGAAGAATATCCATCAGGCTGAGTGTATTAAGATTTGAGGTTTATTTTTCGTCCACTTCGAATGACTTATCGAGTCTGTTCATCAGATATACATAGACAAAGATCAAAATGACAAATACATAAATAGAGCCTTGTTGTGCAAACCAAAACCCAAGTTTGAAGCCTCCCATCCTGAATGCATTCAGCTCATCAACAAATAAAATTCCCATCCCAAATGATGCCAGAAACCAGATGCCAAGCAGGATAGCCAGATATTGCAAATTTTTTTTCCAGTAAAGTTTCATGGATTTAGCAGGCATGGTGATATGTCTTTAGTTAATCAATGAAATTTGATCTTATTGAAATGATATAGAACAAAAGGAATTCCCGGCGTAAGTTAAGTTGAGCTTAACTCCGGCACTAATGTATAATTTATAAGGCATAAAACTGTCAGTTTATGCAAAGGAGCTTACTTCGCAGCTTTAAAAGTGCTATAGAACAGAAATCTAGAATGTTTGTTATTGCTAACCCCTCACTTCAAATCTCGCGAAAGCAGCTTCACTCAAACTCTCCCTATGATCCGGATGTGCGATCTCAATAAGCGCTTCAGCCCGCTGTCTGAGATTCTTGCCATACAAATAGGCAATCCCATATTCTGTTACCACATAATGTATATGTGCTCTGGTGGAAACTACACCTGCCCCTTCTTTTAAGAATGGGACGATTTTACTATTTCCTGATCCGGTGGTTGATCTAAGGGCAATGATGGGTTTGCCATTTTCTGACAATCCAGCTCCCCGAATGAAGTCCATCTGACCTCCCACTCCCGAATATTGCAGACTGCCGATACTATCTGCGCAAACCTGGCCGGTCAGATCGACTTCTATGGCGCTGTTGATAGCCACCAGATTAGGATGTACCCTGATGACTTTGGTGTCATTGACATAGGAGGCTTCCAGAAAACCAAAAGCCGGATTATCATCCACAAAATCATACAGTCGCTTGGTACCTATAGCAAATGAAGCCACCACCTTTCCTTTGTGTTTAGCTTTAAATCGATTGCTGATGATTCCCTTTTCTACCAGGTCAATCACGCTATTGCTGAACATCTCCGTATGAATTCCTAAATCTTTATGATTGTGCAGGCACTGAAGGACTGCATCCGGAATGGCTCCTATACCCAGTTGAAGTGTACTTCTATCATCTATTAATGAAGCACAATACGTCCCAATTAATGTATCCTCTGCTGTAATGCAGGTCCTGTAATCCACTTCAGGCAATTCCTGGTTGCCTTCGACAAAATAATTTATTTGACTGATATGAATCATTCCATCACCGTGTGTCCGGGGCATGTTTGGATTCACCTGAGCAACAGTGATTTTCGCATGTTTGACTGCAGATTTAGCCACATCTACAGAAACTCCCAGCGAACAATATCCATGCTTGTCCGGAGGCGAAACCTGAATAAAGGCAAGATCCAGGGGTAAAATTCCTTTCTCAAAAAGTCGGGAAATTTCACTTAGAAATACTGGAATATAATCACCGTACCCATTTTGTACTGCATATCTGGTCATCTTTGACACGAAGAGCGAATTGACTTTGATCTGTCCCCGATGTAGAGCTTCCGTCAGATCGATATCTCCCAACGCGCTTATGCTCATCAATTCCACATCATTCAGATGCTGACCATGATCTAATAGTGCTTTTAATAAAACAAGCGGAGTGCAAGCGCTTCCATGAAGAAAAACACGGTTACCGTTTTGAACGAGTTCAATGGATTGTTCGGCACTGATATATTTTGGATCTGACATTAATTTATTTTTATGGTATACGAAATTACGTCCTTGAATTGAAAACAGCTATCTATACGAAGCAGGAATGATTATTATCATAAATTCAACATGAAAGAAAGGGTTTCATAAAGTGATTTTATAAATAAACTCCTCAGGACACAAACTCAAAATTATAATAAAATAACTAAAAGGGAATCAATCAATTAAAGGGATGATTTTTAAAAGTTATCAAATTCAACCAATACCAGTCACCCAAGCTATTCATTTCCAAGTAAATAATTTGTGATAAAGTTAAGGCCTATCATATGATTATTATTTAAAATATGTACCTTGCTGCTGCTTGTAAATACAGAGTTAATCGGGAGAAGTTGACAGAGAATTCACAAGTAAGGAGGAGCAGCAGCATACAACACAGCACACACTTTAATAATGATCCCAAAGTCTCAGCTCAGCATTGCTGAAAGTACAGACAAGAAACTAATGATTCTTCATACCGATGTAAATGGGGTGATCATTGGACGCAACACTTTAGCAACAAATCACAAAAGTATTCAGGTCGGTCAAAACGTTACAGAGTTTATTCTCCATGCTTCGGAGTTTCAAATTTGGTCAACTCAGCTTAAAAAAAATACTGGAGTCCATCAGACCTTCAGATTCCATGTCAAACCAGAAAGGGAAATTAGTTTGATGTCTGACTGGGAAGTACATCCGGTTCACCTGGAACAGGATAAGATTGTGTTGGTCTGGTCAGCTATTTTGGAAAGTGTTGATTTTAATAAACCAACGGAGAGTGCAGTTATACATCAGTTGCCTACATTATATACACTGAGTAATCTGTTCAATGCCATGAATGAGGCCATTTTCATATTTGATGAATACGGTAATATTCTCAGTCACAATGATCAGGCTATGGATGCATATGCTGATAAGGATGGAATATTGCAGGGTGTTTTTGAGGAAGATGGCACCTGGGTTTATGGAAAAAGCGTGGAGGCTTCAGAAGGAACCAGGTACCTTCACAGAAATGTAATACTGGAAGGTAAAGTGTATACGGGTCAAATTGCCAATTATTCAGAGCAAAATAACCGGGTCTGGCGCAGTATTACTGCAAAACCCATTCAGATAGATGAACATAACGGAGTTTTGGCACTCGTAATTTGCACAGATATCAGCAGTCAGAAACAATTAGAGGAGGCACTTGTCCGGGACAGACAAATGTTTATTAATGGCCCTTCGGTACTTTTCAACTGGACAAGTCAGGAAGAATGGCCTGTAGAATATGTATCCCCCAATGTTTTTGAGCAATTTGGATATACTGCTGCTGAATTTATTTCTGGCAAATTGAAATTTAAAAGCATCGTTCATCCTGATGATTTGGAGCATATCACTGAGGTGATAAAAACGCAAAAAGAATCACAGAAATATTATTATTCTCTGGAATACAGGATAAAGCATGCGAAAGGCGAATATATCTGTGTATTTGACTCATCTGTAATGATTAGAGACAAGCAAGGCCAGGTCAGTTATCATCGCGGGTATCTCATAGATATCTCAGACTTGAAAAAGAAGCAATCTGATCTTTTTAAAAGTGAGCAAAGATTAGCCCTTGCATTGAGCGCAGCTAATGATGGGCTTTGGGATTGGAATATACATACAAAGGAAAGTTTTTGGAGTGACAGAGTATTTCATATGCTTGATTGCGAGCCGGGGTCATTCAAAGTGACTTATCACAAATGGCGTTCACTGGTACATCCGGAAGATCAGAATTCTGTATTCGGTTCTATAAGGAAATGGTTGAAAAACAAGGAATCACAAGAGCAACTAAATCTCGAATATAGAATCAGAAAATCTGACGGTCAATATATATGGATGCTTACAAGAGGAAATATAGCCGAACGGGATGAAGCAGCTTTGCCTCTAAGGGTGATCGGAACCCATGCTGATATTACTGAGAAAAATAAGTGAGGCAAATGTCAGAAGATCAGAAATGATGATGAAAACAATACTGGATTCTTCTGATGAAGCACATTTCTTCCTGTCTCCTCAGGGGATTATCCTGGGATTCAATTCTGTGGTAGAGAAGCTGGGTACCAAATTGCTGGACAAACCTATCAAGCTCGGAGAGGATATCATGGAATATGGAGACACTAACAATAGAAATAATTTTCAGCAAAAATTATCCAGTGCCATTTCAGGAGAACATTTAAGATCTGAGATCAAACTTGAATTTAGTGGTAATCCCAGCATGTGGGTAGTAGAGAAATTTCTTCCCGTTTACGATCAGGATGAAAATCTGGTAGGAGTAGCATTAACTTATGACCTCTCCTTTAATAAGATCAAACATCAAAATGAAAAACTGAATGAAATAGCATTCCTGCAGTCTCATGTCATCCGAAAGCCATTAGCTAATATCATGGGCTTGTTACAGTTTTTGAAAATGAGTACCCCGGATCACGATTATGCCAAAGTATACCAATACCTTGAAAAATCAGCAGAAGAACTGGACCAGGTAATCGGAAATATTATTTCGGCTACCATAGAATAGAAGTATTTGCTTTAAAATTCTTCCCGGAATTCGTTTATACTGCTCAGGTTTTCCAGCATTTATTTAATTTAGTGCCATTCAAATGCATTTCCAGATGAGCAAAGCATTGCTGTGACCTTTGATTTAATATTGTCCAGATGAAATATAACATTCCAGTTTTTTTACCAATTGTATTGCTTGTCATGGCTGCATGCGGCTCTGACGAAGAAAGAGAAGGAGTCGTCTGGAACAATATCGAAAAACAATTGCAGAGCAAATTTATAACTGCAAAAGAAGGAGACACTATCCGCCTTGAGGAAGGATTCTTTGCATTTTCCAGAAGTTTGATTCTTGACAGCAAAAAGAATATAACTATCGCAGGTGCCGGAATTGATAAGACTATATTATCATTCAAATGGCAGGAAGAAGGAGCTGAGGGAATACGGGCAGCTAATTGCAAGAATATTACTTTTCAGGACTTTACAATCGAAGATGCCAAAGGAGACAATATTAAAGTGACAGATACTGATGGAATTACATTCAGCAGAGTAAAGGCCTATTGGACAGGAGGAGCTAAGGAGACGAATGGGGCTTATGGATTATATCCCGTCTTATGCACGGACGTCTTAGTTGAATCCTGCATTGCTGCCAGAGCTTCTGACGCCGGAATCTATGTAGGTCAGTCGGATAATGTCATTATCCGCAACTGCCTTGTCTATGAAAATGTGGCCGGAATCGAAAGTGAAAACTCCAACAATGTGGAAATTTATGAGAATACTGCAAAAAATAACACAGGCGGAATCCTTGTATTTGATCTGCCCGGTCTAACACAATATGGATCAGATATTCAGGTTTATAAAAATACTGTCACAAGTAACAATCATGTCAATTTTGCTCCCAAAGGCAATATCGTGGGAATCGTACCTCCGGGAACCGGAATCATGCTGCTGGCTACAAGAAAAGTCGAAATATTTGAAAATACCATTACAAATAATCGGACAGTAGGAACTGCATTGGTAAGTTACGAATTGGTTAATGCTATGGAAAAAGAGGAGGAAGAAGCAGCTGGTTCTGCTGCAAACATAAACAACAATTATAAGCTGGATTCCTTATACAATCCATATTACAGCGATATTTACATTCACGATAATGTTTACAAAAACAAGCATTGGTTTCCGACCATGAAAAGTGATTTTGGCAAACTGTTCCTGTTAAAATTTCCATTCAGAACTCCGGATATCCTTCTGGATGGGTTCAGACCTCCTCATGAGGAATGGAATATTTGCATTTCAAATCAGGAAAAAACAAGATTCGCCAATCTGGACGCTCCGGGCTCCTTTGAAAATATAGATAAATCAATAAAAAATTACTCCTGTAATATTCCAACCCTTTGATGTCCGTTTTAATAAGATGAAGAAGTACAAACAATTAAAATTATCATTGGTCGGAGTGGTTTGGACTTTACTGCTTTTTCAGATGGCATGTAATGAGAAAGAGTCAGCGAAACCGATAATATTAAAAGAAGAAGAATTCGAAGTGGAGTATGATTATCCTGCACTGAGAAAACTCTCAGAATATGCCTTTTTCACGGGAACCATGCATCAGTTAAATCCGGTTTCAAATCTCATTCCATATGAATTAAATTCCCCGTTATTTTCTGATTACGCTGAAAAGAGCAGGTTCATAGTGTTACCCGAAGGAGGGAAAATGATTTATCATCCAACAGAAGTTTTTGATTTTCCGGAGGGTGCTATATTAATTAAAAATTTCTATTACCCTCTCAATTTGACGGATACGACAGGAGCAAAGCGAATGATCGAGACACGATTGTTGATCAGAAAGTCAGGAACATGGGAAGCATTGACTTATGTATGGAATGATGATCAGACTGATGCGTTTTTGGAAATTGCAGGTAAAAACATAGATGTAAGATGGGTGGATGCGAATGGCAAATCGCAGAAAGTAAATTATTCAGTACCCAGCCTGAATCAATGCAAAAGCTGTCATTGGCGTAACGAAGAGATGACATTGATAGGGCCAAGTGCCAGACAATTGGATAAATCCAATGAATTATATCCCGGTGGTCAAAATCAGTTAATTTATTACCGCAACGAAGGATTATTGGCAGGAATACCTAATCCAACCACTCATATTCCTCTGCCAGACTACTCTAATCCTGCATCAGGAAATCTCATTTCCCGTGCGCGTGCTTATTTGGAAATCAATTGTGCGCATTGTCACAGACCTGAAGGGCCAGCAAAGAATTCAGCTCTCAATTTGCTGGTTTCTGAAACGAATCCGGTGGCCTATGGAGTGGGAAAAACACCTGTTGCAGCAGGGAAAGGATCAGGTGGCAGGAAGTATGACATTGTACCTGGAAAACCGGATGAATCCATTTTTATATATCGGATGGAATCCAATGAACCGGATATCATGATGCCTGAATTGGGAAGAAAAATTGCACATCAGGAGGGAATTGAGCTGATTAAAGAGTGGATCAGGAATATGAAGTGATGTCTTTCTGCACCTGCGGTTTGAAAGGTGATGGCGAAATTCCCTGCGCTCATCCGCCACAGGTGTTTTTTCAGAGAACAAGCTCTGAAAAAGTGATAACGAGGTTCGTTCCTCACTCGCTACAAGTGTCTTTTTGTTTTCCTCAGCTTCGCATCGAAACCAAAAAGGTGATGAGACGAAGCTCAACCGGTACATTTTGCTCGTAGGGGCGCACGGCCGTGCGCCCCTACGAGCAAAATGTACGAGCACATCCGCAACTCAACACTTCTAATCACCAACAGCTAATGGCCAATAGTGGCTTTTCTACCAGCTGTTTTCTCGTAGCTCGCAGCTCGCAGCTCGTAGCTTTTTTCTTAGAGCGTTTTCAAATACTCTATCACCGCTTTTCTTTCTTCTCCACTTAACTTATCACCATAAGTATGACCTTTGTTATTGAATCCTTTTTTAGAAGTATCATACACATTTTTATGGTTGGGCTTTGTGTGGGAGATGAATTTCCAACCTACATTTTTAACATTATAATTGTCAGAAACAGTATCTCTCTGCCAGAATACAGGACGTGACTTGCTGTCCAAAAGATTCTCAAGAGTAGGTACAGAGCCATTGTGAAGATAGGGAGCAGTGGCCCATATTCCATCTAAAGGAGGCGCAACATACCCCAGAGAAGGCTGAAGAGTTGAAGCAGGCTCCGACTGACTGAACCATGATTTATTGTACCATCCTGCCAGCCCGGATTGCGTTGCAAAATACTGAGCATAATAAGGGTCTGTTCCTACTTTATCCAGCGGAATGATTTTATTGGGGTAGGAAACCTCATCACCATATGTTCCATGACATTTGCTGCAGTTTTTTTCGAAAATAATCTTTCCCTGTATGGCCAGTTCAGCATTTATTTCAGCCGGGAATGCCGGTGGCTTTAGTTGCGAAGCCCATGCTACCACATCCTGAAAATGCTGCCATACTTCTCTGGCCTCGGTACTGTCTTTCACCCCAAGTACAGATGCCTGCATAAGCAGTTTAGAAAAATTTCCTCTGCCCATACCATTATAATACAGCGCCCGCTTTTTACCTACTTTCCATAGAGGAGGAACATCAGCAGCCGGAGTTTCTCCTTTGATTTCAAACTGAGCTTCGGAGGTATAATGTAAGTTTTGCGGATCGCGGAAAGCCACGCATGCTTCCTCTAACCTGAACGCAGGATTGGGGCCAACAAATGGCGTTACAATTCTGGGAGATACTTCTTTTTGAAATTGCCAGATATCCCTGAAAGATTTATATTCCTGAGAGCTTTTGCCCAGTTTGCGTCTTACCACCCTATCCGTAAGCTTAAACTTCCAGCCGGGCTTCTTTGAATAATCCCCAAAAGCCTCCCCCAACCCCGGATAGAATTGTCCGTTCAATACAGACCCATGACAAGTCATGCATGACCCGCTCATCACAGATGTATTACGTCTGTCCTTGAAAAGGATCACTGCCTTTCCATATTTTGTTTTTATCGTATCTCTGTCCCAAACACGTTCAGGATCATAAGCATCTCCAAGTGCTAATTTCAGGGGATATCCTGATTTTACATAATCACCATAAAAAATGTACTCATAACCTTTTTCGGGATCACCACTCAGTTCTGGAAGTTCTTCCGGTGGCGGAATAATTGTAACTCCTTGGGATTGAGTTGGACTTATACGTTTTGAATGACAGGCACTTAATGCCAGAAAAGCCAGCAAATAAATAAATTGTTTCCTCAAATGTGGTTGAAAGTTATTGCTTTGGCTCATTATAGAAAATTCTCAATTTTTAACACTCTTTTCAACCCGGGTGTTGATGAATAAGGTTTGTTAGTTTTTATTTTTTTGATTTTGGATTCAATATTAGTTCTGCAAATGCAAGTGCGCAAATTTTTATTATGAAGAACTTTATAAACTACTTGCAGAGGACTTGTACGACAACTAGTGTTACATTTGTAAATACTGTATCCGCATGAAAATAACCATCGTCGCCGGAACCAGACCTAATTTTATCAAAGTTGCTGCTATCATTAAAGAAGCTGAGCGCAGGATTATGATGGGCCAATCCTGGTTTAAAATCAGGTTTGTTCATACTGGCCAGCATTATGACACAAAATTAAGTGAGGCCATATTTAAGGATCTTCAATTGCCTGATCCGGATATTAATCTTATGGCAGGTTCCGGAACTCACGCTGAGCAGACAGCCGGGATTATGATAAAATTCGAAAAAGAATTACAGAAAAACAGACCGGATTTGGTAATGGTATTTGGAGATGTAAATTCAACCATGGCTTGTGCTATTACTGCTAAAAAGCTTCAGATTCCAGTCGCCCATGTGGAATCAGGTTTGAGATCCCGGGATATGAGTATGCCCGAAGAAATCAATAGAATTCTGACGGATAGTATAACAGACTTACATTTTACAACATCAGAATCAGCTTCAGCTAACCTCCTGAAAGAAGGAAAATCTCCCGAAACTGTATTCTTTGTAGGAAATACAATGATTGATACACTTAAGGTTAACATTGACAAAATGAACCCTAAACGGGGTTATAGTTCAAATCCTTACTTATTATTGACCTTGCACAGAGCTTCAAATGTCGATGATACTGCTATTCTTAGGCAGATAATCTTGAACATCTCCTCGGCTGCATTCCCCTGGAAAATTATATTTCCAATACATCCCAGGTTGAAAAGTGATTTCAGCGATGCAGAACTTCCTGCAAATTTGCAGATTATGCAGGCACAATCATATCTCGATTTTCTAATGCTATTGTTAAATTGTAAAGGTGTTATAACTGACTCCGGGGGAATATCTGAAGAATGCACTATGTTAAATAAGCCCTGCATTTCTTTAAGAAATACAACAGAAAGGCCGGAGACTATTGAAATGGGTACCAATGTACTTAGTGATGGTAGTCAAGCCTCTTTATCAGCATTGATTGATAGGATGAAAAATGAAAATTGGAAGCAAACAAAGATTCCCAGGCTATGGGATGGAAATGCTGCCAATCGAATTTGGGATATTCTTTATACAATTCACGCTAAGTCTGGATTCTAATTAAAAAAGAGAATCTTAATTATTGGAATTTCCAATAATTAATAACTTTTTACTTAACCTGGAATCGCTGTTCATACGTAAGTAGAAGGAAGCACCACCGGAAATCCAGGTTTGCTATCTAACTGAAACAGCAGGAATACCCTCATCCACACTGAAGATTAAATACTTTTTGCGATGATTCAAACAGACCAATTATTGCTGTAAAAATTACCACTTCTGACAATTTGTTGATTTTTTAACATCCGAACCAACGGTATGAGTTAATATCGTGTTACTAGTGGAGATTGAACAGATTAAAAAATAATATGATGTTTTTAAAAAATGTGACATATATTTGCCTCATTAATAATGCGCGCGTACAATGATCATCGAGCTATATAGCTGGTTGAGTAACAGAATCGTATCCAAATGGGTAGTCTTAACCCTGGATGTATTTATAGTGTTTTTTTGCTATCACATTGCGGTTTTGCTTAGGTTCAATTTTGAAATTAGTTCACTACTTCCTAAAGTGGTTTTCCTTCAAAGTGCTTTTGTCACTTCTTTTTACCTTATAAGCTTCCTGATTGCCCGCTCTTACACCGGAATTGTGAGACATACGGGATTGTATGATGCATTAAAAGTATTGCAGGCCACGATGCTTTCCCTATTTATTGGGACAATAATATCATTCTTCTCTTTCAATACCAGTGCTTTATGGCTTGAATTGTCAAGATCAGTTCTTTTTATACATTTTTTCCTTTCATTGTTTTTCTTGTTGGCCCTTCGATTTGCCATAAAAGCCACTTTCAGATATTTTGGCAAAAGCAGCAAAGTAGAAGCTACTCATGTAGTCATCTATGGAGCAGGCACTTTAGGAATAATTACACAGAATTCTCTCCTTAAAGATGATGCCAGAAAATATGTTGTTGTTGCTTATCTGGATGATAATCCTGCGAAGTGGAATAAACAAGTAGATGGAATCCCTGTATATTCAGTAGAAGCTTACCTTAAAAATGGGAAGCCTAAAAAGCAAAATGTTCAGGAACTCATAATTGCAATCAAAGATTTACACCCTCAGAGAAGAAAAGAAGTAGCTGAGATGGCTTTAGAAGCTGAGGTTAGAATTGGCGTGGTGCCTCCGGTTCATAGTTGGATACAGGGTTCCCTGACAGGCAGACAGATAAAAAATGTCAAAATTGAAGATTTGCTGGAGAGAGAAGCGATCAAATTGGATAGCGTCAATATCAATCGTTCAGTTCAGAATAAAATTATATTGGTTACAGGTGCAGCGGGATCTATTGGTTCCGAGATTGCCAGACAGTTACTTCATTATGAACCTGTAGAAATTATCCTTTTGGATCAAGCTGAAAGTCCACTCTTTGATCTTGAAATAGAATTGAAACATCAGTTCCCCAAACAACATTCAAAGATCAAATGGGTGGTAGGAGATGTGACCAATCAGCAACGGATGACACAGCTTTTCAAGCGTTACAGACCATCGATGATTTATCATGCGGCTGCTTACAAGCATGTTCCCATGATGGAAGAAAATCCATATGAGGCTATACAGACAAATGTAATGGGCACCAGGATTTTAGCTGATCTGGCTGTTGAGTTTGGTGTAAAGAAATTCGTTATGGTTTCAACTGACAAAGCTGTAAATCCAACAAATGTTATGGGTGCCAGTAAAAGAATGGCAGAAGTTTATGTACAATCTTTTGCTGCTGAACCCATGGTGGGGACACAGTTTATTACCACCAGATTTGGTAATGTGTTAGGCTCCAACGGATCTGTAATTCCTGTTTTCAAAAGACAAATTGAAAAAGGAGGACCTGTTACTATTACTCACCCGGATATTACGAGATATTTTATGACTATTCCTGAAGCTTGCAACCTGGTCTTAGAGGCAGGTGCGATGGGTAATGGAGGTGAAATATTTGTATTTGATATGGGGGAATCCGTTAAAATACTTGATTTGGCTAAGAAAATGATAAGACTTTCAGGCTTAAGATTGAATAAGGATATAGAAATTCAATTCTCAGGTTTGAGGCCAGGTGAAAAACTATTTGAGGAATTGTTGGCAAATGAAGAGAATACGTTGCCAACTCACCACCCACAAATCCTGATTGCAAAAACAATGATTCAGAATCGCCATAAAGTTAAAATGTTTATGAGCGAAATGGAGCGCAGTATTGAAGGAGAAAATGAGTATATGCTAATCAGAAGACTTAAGTCTTTTATTCCCGGATCGTTTCCAACAATTCCAGATTTTCAACTCTTGATTCCTCGATTCAGGAATAATTCCTCAGTTTTTAAAAATTTCTGTTTGATTTTTTTCACTCAATATTCATTAATTGAGTGCTCTTTTATCTATAATTATATTTAATTAATTCTAAAGACATTGGGTCCGGGTAAATACATTTTTCGTTAATTTTTTGCCCCATTATGTTTAATTAAACTTAAGGGCTTACATTTAATTATTGAAAGTATAAGGGTTAAGTTCTATTTATTCAAGTCAGGGTCAAACTCAAAATAATGATAATCAGATTCCTTGCAATTGGGTTGGTTTTCTTCTTAAATCCATTATATATATTTGCTCAGGCAGACTCGATTCCGAGGGCCTGAAGCAACAATTAAACTTCGCACAGCGAGATATGCAACGATGCCTTTAACACATCTCGATGACTTGTACGTTCAGAGCGTGTATCTTGCCGGAGATCAGAATAAAAGAATCCATCTCGGGGTCAAACCATACCGATATGATATGATGGATCGAATGACCTGGGATGATCAATCATTTGATTGGTCAGCTGCTCCTTTCAGGCATTTTTATCTGACTGGGGCTGACTCTGTGATGGAAGCCGCACAGCCTGAGTTTTGGTCCGGGAATCATACATCCCGATTTAGAAGAGGACTTCATAATAAGATTTTTAATTCATCCCTGATTGAGCTCCGGGAATCAAAAAACAATCGACATGAACGATTCAATGTCAGCATTAATCCTATTCTAAATCTGGAATTGGGCACAGAGAGAAATGCAGCCTGGAATACTAATTTCCTTAATACCAGGGGACTGTGGGTCAATGGTAATATTGGAAAATTCAGTTTTTATTCCATGGTAACAGAAAACCAGGGTAGGTTCCCGAGGTATATGCATTAAAATATCAAAGATCCCATAATGCATTAGGCTGGGGCTGGGCCAGAGGATACAAAAATAATGGATTTGATTTTTCTCAGGCTATGGCAGAAATCAACTATGCACCCAATAATTATTTCAATTTCACCCTGGGCCATAGTAAACAATTTTTAGGTGAAGGATACAGATCGCTGATTCTTTCCGACAATGCAATGCCTTATACGTTTTTCAGATTAGAAACAACAATAGGAAGTCTTAAATATATCAATATCTGGTCCACTCATTTGGATGATACGCGTTCAGCTCAATTTGGCGGAATTAACTACAGAAAGCATACTGCAACACATCTTTTAAGCTGGAATATTACAAAACGGTGGAACATTAATGTTTTTGAAACCATCGTACTCGGAAGTGATACTACCAGGGCCACAGGAAACTGGGATCTTCATTATCTTAATCCTATAATTTTCTACCGTACTCTGGAGTATAGCACAGGATTCACAACCGGGAATGCTATGTTGGGAGGAGGAACAGGATACACCATCACTAAGGGTTTGAGGGCATATGCCCAGATTTTTATAGATGATTTTAAAATAAGTGCTTTGCGTGAATGGAAGGAAGGAAACTGGTTAAATTTGTATGCATGGCAATTTGGATTAAAATATGCAGGAGTATTCCCTCGTGGTAATTTCTCAGTTACTTTGGAGCACAATACTGTCAGACCTTTCGTCTATAGTCATAGAAGTTCACTCACCAATTACGCTCATCTCAATGACCCACTTGCCCATCCCTGGGGATCCAGCTTTAGAGAGTGGCTGATACATGCGCAACTCAGATACAAGAGATTGTATTCTGAATTGTTTTTCAATTTCGGGGAAGCTGGATTTAACGCTCAAATAAATACCGGCAACGATTTGTTTGCCAGTTATAATGACAGACCTTTGGGTGATCTCGGTTATTTTATACCCAATGGAAATTCAATCAGGAAAGGAAATTTCAAGCTGTCTGCTGGATACATTATCAATCTTTCCACCGGATTAATGTTTGAAGCCGGAATAAGGCTCCGATTTGAAAAACATTTGGTGCTCAACCCCGGCCCAAATATGCCATTCACATGGTTTTTTGCCGGATTACGAACTCCATTAATGAACCGTTACCACGATCTTTAAGCTGGAATTGCAAGTTCTGATAGTCAAAATTGTATTTTTTCGGAGAATTACTCTGAAAGATATTGTAATTCTTGCCTGCCAATAAAAATACGAAAAGATTTTCTTCTTCAAAAATCGCTTATTCTGATTCTATTTTATTCAAAATCCGGGCATTATACCTTTTGATTTTTTGTCAATACATTTCATCACATATTATTTTTGAATAATATTTAAATGATAATCAACAATTTAGGTATTGGGGATTATTAGAGAAATGCATCGATTGCTCCCAAGAGGTTTAGGGGGGCTTCAATAAAAAAAAGGACTACTTCACTCAAGAGCACCTGTTTGATCTGTATAGTGGTGTTACTTTCATGCTGTGATAATATTAAGGTCTATTTAATAAGCAGCACAACAACCTAATTTCAGACGAGCAATTTAATCAACAACCTTATACGGATACTTAAACCCTAGATTATGAAACCGACTGCAGCTTCCTTTGGAAGATTGGTGTACCCAATCCTCCTGGTCACTCTTTTGCCTTTTATGTCCTTTTCTCTGGACAACGTTAAACCAAAGAGCTCCCCCAATAACCCATTTATTCATGCAAATTCATTGAGTAAAAATCTCACTGAATACTGTGAGCAAGTATCCTACAACTGCGGTACTATTAAGGTATTGGATGTTACGACCAGTGGTGGTTTGCGTACCTACAGGATCAAAATTCAAACCAGCAGTAATGGAGGGGCATGTAATAACAGCATTTCCTTTGCTGCATTTGAATTGCCAACAGGAGTAGAAGCTGAGTCGCCAAACGATAATTCATCTTATCAGGGAAATCTGGGAAATTATAATGTTGAAAACCCAACGGGTAATAGTGGACTGCCAGGATACAACAGTATAAAATTTGAATCCGGAAATTTCTCATTCAAAAATGGTGACTGGGAAATTTTCGAATTTGTAGTGGATGCCTCGGTTCAAATCGTAACAATGCAAGTAACTCTTAAGCATGGAACGACATCATATACCAAGACTCTGGATCTCTCAGACTGTGATGACTGTGATCCGTTAGTTCTTAATTGTCCTCCTAATGTCACGAGAGATTGTGGAACCAATACCACTCCTGCCAGCACTGGCAGCGCAACAGGTGGTCCAAATGTTACATATGAAGACTTTACATCCCTGAATGGTTGTAATAATACAGGAACTATTCAAAGAGTTTGGAGAGTAACAAACAGTTGCAACGAAACACAAACATGTACACAAGTCATCACTGTTGTAGATGATGAAGCACCGGTCTTTGCGGGTGGAAATTCAAATAATTGCTGGCCATCCGGAATTAATTCGACTACATTCAACAATTCTACAGAAGTAATAAATGAATTCAATGAGTTTTTCTTTGTTACCGATGGCAGAATTGGTAATAACACAAATTCAGGTGAAAATGAATTAGGTATACATAATTTTAGTCCATACACTGCTTATGCGAATCAGCAATTTATATGGCCAAAAGGAGTAGATGTTCCTTTTTCCTTAGTGTATAATCCGAATGCTGCGAACCCTGCAGATCGTTTCATTTACACTGTTACGAATGGTTCAACTCAGAGAATTTTAAAGTATAATCCGGCCTCTCATTATGATTGGCCTTTGGAATTTGACGGAATCTGGCTGTATGGTGTTATTAAGAAAAGCAGCACATTGTTGATTAATAATTTAGCAATTAATGGAACTCCACTAAATGAAGTATACGGACAGGCAAATAATAGCAACTATACACAATATATCAATGAGATATTGACAGGAGCAGACTTTCAGAATGGTTTCACTATTACCGGTATGGCCAAAATGGATTGGACCGGTTACATGCCAACAGGAGCGGAACTGGTTTTCAAATTCAAATTGGGTAAACTAGATTGCGCACCTTCTCTGGCATGTGCAGAAGATTTAGTAGTTACAACTGGACAGGGTAATTTGAATCAGACCATCCAGGCCTGGTTGGCCGGTGTTACTGCTGATGATGAATGCGGAGGTGTTACAGTGACCAATAATTATAATAGCACTCTGGGTTGCGGAGAGCATACTATCGTTTTCACAGCAACTGATGCTTGTGGAAATTCTTCATCTTGCTCTGCATTACTTACAATCATAGATAATGTCCCACCTGTCTTTACACCCGTAACTGAGACACTAACATTAAATTGCACAGCGCCAATCCCTCCATTTGTGCCTTTTACAGCCACAGATAACTCCGGAAATGTCAATGTAGTTTGCGATGAGACTACTATTCAAACCGAAGAAGGATTGCAGATTTGCGCAGTTGGCAATATGAATGCACCTGATGAGACATATGACCGGATCGCTTATTTTGAGCAGATGCCAGGTGCCAGCAATAATTACTTCAAAGTAGAATCAGCACAATTTATCCGTTATGGAGACGGTACTGCTAAAATTTCTGGTATAATGTCTCATACAACAAATGATCAGTTAGCCTGGGAGTTTGAAGTGCATTTCAGAAATGCACGCAACTGGACTCAATGGTCAGCATTGGGCAGAACATATATGACAAATGGTGGAGGAAGTGCATATCAAAATTTGACTTATTATGAGATGGATCCAACGCAGTCCAATACTTTTACAGGAATAAGAGCATATCTGGGATCAAATCTTACTGTAGCACATACTCCTACCAATTTTATGAAAGGTTTCCAGCTGGGAAATTGGGGAAATGTGTTCACATCTGATTTTGGTTTCGGTGGATGGATGAAATATAGTGGGCAAATTATTCATAATGGTCAAACATATAACAGGAGTAGCATTCAGGCAGATTTCAATCTGAATCTGGGATGTCAGCCTCCAATCGAAGAATGTGTAGAAATCATTACAAGAACTTGTGTTGCTACAGATCCATGCGGTAATTCTGCAACTCAAACTCAGACAATTCTAATCACTGATGAGACTGCACCTACATTTACTTATGTTCCTGCAAATTATACAGCAAATTGTCAGGATGTTCTAGTTTATGCAAATGCAGATGCTACAGATGCCTGCGGCGATGTTACAGTAACTGAGCTTCCAAGGGATACAATTGAAGGAAACTGTATTAAAAGATATGAAATACATCGTACATTCAGAGCAGTCGATGAATGCGGAAATGAGTCCTTTGCATATCAAATCATCTCAGTAGTTGACAATACTCCTCCAACATTCACAAATGTTCCTGCAAATTATACAGCTTCTTGTGAAGATAATCTGACTTATGCAAATGCAACTGCCACTGATAATTGCGGGACAGCTACTGTGACTGTTTCAATAAGTACTATTCCCGGAGCTTGTGTCAATGAATATACTAAGGTGAGAATTTTCACAGCTACTGATATCTGTGGTAATACAGCAACCGCATCCCAAACCATAACAGTTGTAGATGATTCAGCTCCTATAAATACTAATCCTCCGGTTAATCTGACTATCAATTGTGGTCAGGTTGTTCCTCCTTACACTCCAATATTTACTGACAATTGTGCAGGAACAATTAATGTACAAACTATCCTTCCAAATGTAGTGGGTAATTGTGGTGTTCAGGGAATTGAAACTTATATAGCTACTGATGTTTGTGGAAATCAAACTACTGTAACCAGAACAATCACTTATGTCGATAATACAAATCCGACATTCACTTCAGTTCCTGCAAACATGACAGCTTCATGCGATGATATCCTTACATATGCACCTGCATTAGCTACGGATAATTGTGGTAATGTTACTGTAAATGAAACAAGAGATACAATTGATGGAAACTGTGCAAATGAATTTGTGATAGTAAGAACATTCACTGCTACGGATGTTTGCGGAAATACTGCTACTGCTACCCGGACTGTAACTATTGAAGACAATGAAGCTCCGGTATTTGCACCGATAAATGAAAATATAACGATCACATGCGCAACTGCCGCTCCTCAGTTTGTACCATTTAGTGCTACTGACAATTGTGGTAGCCCAACAGTAGAGTGTGAAGAAACAACTATCCAGGCACTCGAAAGTGTTCAATTCAGTGATGTTTCGAATATGAATTACTTACCTGAGAATGTGCAAAGAATGGCATGGTTCACAGAAATGCCGGGAGCACCAAATAATTACTTCAAAGTAGAAAGTGCCAATTTTGTACAATTTGGAGATGGAACAGCTACACTGAGCGGAGTTATGTCTCATGTCAGCAATGATGACCTTGCATGGGAATTTGAAGTAAACTTCAGAAATGCAAGAAACTGGGCCCAATGGTCAGCACTGGGCAGAAGCTATAAAATGGAAGGTGTGTCAGGAAATGACTATCAGACATGGACTTATTATGAAATGGATCCAACCTAAACCAATACGTTAACCGGTATCAGAGCGTATGCTGGTTCTAATATTACAATGTCCCACATGCCTGCTAACTACAACATGGGTTTTCAGGTGGGTTACAAAGCCAATTCATTTACCAATACTTTTGGAATGAGCGGCTGGGTATTCTACAGTGGTCAGATTCATTATAATGGTCAGACTTACAACAGAAGCAACAAACAGGGAGACTTTAATATGAACCTTGGATGTGCTGAGCAGATCCCTCAATGTGCCGATGTATTGGTAAGAACATGTGTTGCTACAGATGCATGTGGAAATTCATCCAGCAAAACACAAACAATCATCATCACTGATGATGTAGCTCCTGTATTTACATATGTCCCTGCAAATTATACAGCAAATTGTGAAGATGTACTGGTTTATGAAATTGCCGATGCTACTGATTACTGCAGTAATGCAACAGTAACAGAATTACCAAGAGATACAATTGATGGAGAATGTGTAAACAGATATGAAATCCATCGTACTTTCAAAGCAGTTGGATGAATGTGGACAATGAATCATTTGCCTATCAAAATTTCAGTTTCAGTTATAGAAGTCCGTAATTACTGCGTCCGACAGTTTAACTATATGTTCCTGCAGATTACACTGCTTCATGTGAAGTTAAACTTTAACTTATGAATGCCACAGCCACGACAATTGCGGGATTGCTAATGAATTGAGCTGGAACAGTAATCAACATGCCCTCCGGAAATTGTGCTAACAGATATACTGTAATTGCAAGTGTACCTGCACCAGGCTACATTGAATAAGTTCTGTTGCCTAATCCTACTCAAAATACATGTACTACAAACAGTTACTTAGTAGTTGATAATACTCCACTCGCGGTAAGACTTCACTAATCCTCCCATGAAATTTCCTATGTAGCTTCAGTTACCAGGAGTAATACCTTATCACCTGCAAACAACAGTATTTACGGTAATTGCGATGGTCCTGTAGATGTAGAACTGTAATCCTTCCAATTCTTATCGGACATTCGGAGATCCTAAAGCAATCCGAAACATTTATTTAGCTTCCTGTGGTTTGCAGACTGATGTTTGAAGCAAAACCACCAGTAACTCAGAACTGTAAGTTCTTTACTGGATGCAAACTGACCAGAATCCTACATTGGAAGGACAAATCAAGCTACCGGTTGCATTGACTTAAGAGTGGTTACCTGCAGCATTCATGCGATGATATGCACTTACATATGCACCAGCATTCGCTACTGACAATTGTGGAAATGCACTGGTACACGAATCAAGAGATACAATTGATGGAAACTGTGCAAATGAATTTATCATAGTAAGAACTTTCACAGCAACTGATGTCTGTGGAAATACTGCAACTGCTTCACAAACAATAGTAGTAACTGATGATGAGGCACCGATATTCGCTGCTATCCAGGAATCATTGACTATTACTTGTTCAACTACAATTCCTGAATTTGTACCATTTAGTGCAACAGACAATTGCGGTAATCCTGCAGTAGTTTGCGAAGAAACAACTATAGAAGCATTGGAAGGTGTACAATTCTGTGATGTAAACAATATGGCTGCCGGTGGAGAGAACTTCCCACGGATTCTTTATATGGAGCAAATGCCGGGAGCAGCCAACAATTACTTCAAAGTAGAATCAGCTGAATTTATCCGTTTTGGAGATGGTACTGCGAAAATTACAGGAGTAATGTCCCATACTACAAATGCAGATTTAGCCTGGGAGTTTGAAGTACATTTCAGAAACGCACGTAACTGGACACAGTGGTCTGCGCTTGGTAGAACATATATGACATCTGGCGGAGGAAATGCATATCAAAATTTGACTTATTATGAGATGGATCCAACTCAGGCTAATACTTTTACAGGTATCAGGGCTTATGCAGGATCTAACCTTACAGTTGCGCACACTCCTGGTGATTTTATGAAAGGTTTCCAACTTGGAAATTGGGGTAATGTATTCACATCTGATTTCGGTTTCGGAGGATGGATGAAATACAGTGGACAAATTCACTACAATGGTCAAACATTGAACAGAAGTAATGTACAAGCGGACTTCAACCTGAACCTTGGCTGTACTGAGCAAATCCCTCAATGTGCTGATGTATTGGTTAGAACATGCGTTGCAACAGATGCATGTGGAAATTCATCCAGCAAAACTCAGACGATTGTTATCACTGATGATGTAGCTCCTGTATTTTCATATGTTCCTGCAAATTATACTGCAGATTGTGAGGATGTATTGGTTTATGAAACAGCTTCAGCAACAGATGCTTGCAGCAATGCAATAGTAACGGAATTACCAAGAGATACAATTGAAGGAAACTGTGTTAACAGATATGTAATCACTCGTACATTCAGAGCAGTAGACGAGTGTGGAAATGAATCATTTGCATACCAAACGATCACAGTTGTAGATAATACTGCTCCAACATTTACTTATGTTCCTGCAAATTATACTGCATCATGTGAAGAGACATTAACTTTTGAAAATGCAACTGCCACTGATAATTGTGGAATTGCCAATGTTACTGAATCAAGAGATACAATTGAAGGTAACTGTGCCAACAGATATTTGATTGTAAGAACCTTTACTGCAACAGATCTTTGCGGAAACGTTGCTACCTCCACTCAAACAATTACTGTGGTTGATAATACTCCTCCGGTTAATACAAATCCTCCGGCAAATGTAATTGTGAACTGTGGTGATATCATACCTGTATATGTACCAACATTCACAGATAACTGTGATGGACCTATTGATATACAAACAATTCTTCCATCTGTTATAGGACATTGTGGAGTAGAAGCAATTGAAACATACATTGCAACTGATGTTTGCGGAAATCAAACAACAGTGACAAGAACTTTAATATTTGTTGATGAAATTAACCCAACATTCACCTCAGTTCCTGCAGACTATGCAGCTTCCTGCGAAGAAACACTTACATATGCTCCGGCATTTGCGACTGACAATTGTGGTAATGCATTAGTAAGTGAAAGCAGAGATACTACAGATGGAGTTTGTGAAAATGAGTACATAATAGTAAGAACCTTCACAGCAACAGATGTTTGCGGAAATACTGCAACTGCAACACAGGCAATAACTATCACAGATGAAATAGCTCCTACATTTACTTTTGTTCCTGCAAACTATACTGAAGTATGTAGCAATGTGCTGGTCTTAGCACCTGCTACTGCAACTGATAACTGCGGAACTGCTTCTGTAACTGAGGTGAGATACAATCCTCGAAATTGTCCAAATGAATCAAGCATCATGAGAACATACACAGCTACTGACTTATGCGGAAATACTGCGACGACTTCTCAAACCATTACAATCACGGATGAGGTTGCTCCTACATTTACATATGTTCCTGCAAATTATTCTGCAACATGTAATACTACACTGACTTTTGAAAATGCTACAGCAACTGATAATTGTGGAACAGCAAGTATAACTGAAGCAAGAGATACGATCCCAGGAAATTGTCCAAATGAGATGAGCATCGTGAG
Source organism: Saprospiraceae bacterium (assembly GCA_016706365.1). GTDB lineage: Bacteria > Bacteroidota > Bacteroidia > Chitinophagales > Saprospiraceae > SLDF01. Next base: position 195,826 of record JADJJU010000002.1, on the reverse strand, counting down.
AATCTTCACTGCAACCGACCTTTGCGGAAATACTGCAACTGCTACTCAATGAAAATGCAACAGCTGCTGACAACTGCGGAAATGCAAATGTTACTGAATCCAGAGATACTGTTCCTGGAACCTGTGCAAATGAATATGTAATCGTTAGAACATTCACTGCTACTGATCTTTGTGGCAACACTTCTACAGCTACACAGTCAATCAGTATAAATGATATAATAGCGCCGGTATTTGTTAACGTACCTGCGGATCTTGTATTTGATTGTGCTGATGACATTCCTGCATTTGTGCCATTTACCGCTACTGACAACTGTGGAGATCCTACAGTAGTTTGCGAAGAAACAGAAATGGAAGCATTAGAAGGATTCCAGGAATGTGAAGTTCTGAATATGGACTATTCACAGGAGCCTGCACCAAGAATGGGATGGTTCCAGAATATGCCGGGAACACCTGATGCTTATTTCAGTGTAGAACAGGCTAATTTTATGCAATTCGGTGATGGAACTGCTCACCTTACAGGTGTTATGACTCACCACAGCAATCCTGATCTTGCATGGGAGATTGATATTTGGTTCAGAAACGCAAGAACCTGGGCTGAATGGTCAGCCTTAGGCAGATCATATAAGTATGAGCAGATTTCAGGAGACTATTACCAGGATATGCTTTACTTTGAAATGGATGATACAAAAAATAATACATTAACCGGTATCAGAGACTATGCAGGCTCAGCGCTTACTGTAGTTCATATGCCGGCAGATTATACTTATGGTTTCCAATATGGCGAAGGTGGAAATGCTTTCACAACTGCCTTTGGATTTGGTGGATGGATGAAATATTCAGGCAATATTGTTTACAATGGCCAAAATCATCCTAGATTCAGTGTAGCAGCAGACTTCAATTTTGAGATGAATTGCGGTGATGATTTAAGAGGAGAATGTGCTGATTTATTGATCAGAACTTGTGTTGCAACAGATGCTTGTGGAAATCAATCTACAGCTCAGCAAATTATTACATTGATAGATGAAACTGCACCTGAATTTACATATGTTCCTGCAAATTATACTACTGACTGTGATGTAGCTGTTGTTTACGATGCAGCTACTGCTGAAGATAACTGTAGCTTTGCTGAAATCACTGAGACTAGAGATACAATACCGGGAACTTGTGCTTACAATTATGACATCGTAAGAACATTTACTGTAGTAGATGAGTGCGGAAATGAAAACACAGCTACTCAAACAATTTCTGTGAGAGACGTTGATGCCCCTGTATTCCAGAATGTTCCTGCTAACTATACTGCAAGCTGTGAAGATGTACTTACATATACAACTCCTACAGCCGTTGACAATTGCGGAACTGCAGTTGTGGTTGAATCTCCAAGAGATACAATCCCTGGAAATTGTGTAAATGAATTTACAATTATCAGAACTTTTGTAGCTACAGATGATTGTGGAAATAGCACTTCTGTAACACAAACTATTAATGTAGTTGACGATACAAATCCTGTATTCACTTTTGTTCCGGCAAACTACTCTCAGGTATGTAATACGGTATTGACTTTTGTACCTGCAACTGCTACTGACAATTGTGGAATTGCAATCGTAACAGAAGTCAGAGATACTACAGATGGAGTTTGTGCCAATGAATTCTCTATCCTGAGAACATTCACTGCTACTGACATTTGTGGAAATACATCAACTGCAACACAAACTATTTTTGTGATTGACGAAGTAGCTCCAACCTTCACATTTGTTCCTGCAAACTATACTGCATCATGCGAAGAAGTGCTTACATATGCATTGGCAACTGCTACCGACAATTGTGGAACTGCAAATGTGACAGAAGTAAGAGACACTACTTATGGTCAGTGTGAAAATGAATTCTCGATTCTGAGAACATTCACAGCTACTGACCTCTGCGGAAATACAGCTACAGCTACTCAGACAATCACGGTGACTGACGAAGTGAATCCTACATTCACATTTGTACCGGCAAATTATACAGCTTCATGTGAAACAACTTTGACTTTTGCGCTTGCAATTGCAACAGACAATTGTGGAAATGCAGTTGTAACTGAAGTGAGAGATACAACTGATGGAGTTTGTGCTAATGAATATTCAATTCTGAGAACATTCACAGCTACTGACCTTTGTGGAAACACAGCCACTGCAACTCAGACTATAACTGTTACAGATGAGATCGCTCCAACCTTCACATTTGTACCTGCTAATTATTCTCAGGTATGTAATACTACCCTGGTATTTGCGCCTGCAATTGCTACTGACAACTGTGGAATTGCAACTGTGACAGAAGTGAGAGACACTACAGATGGAGTTTGTGCAAATGAATTCTCAATCCTGAGAACATTCACAGCTACTGACCTTTGTGGAAATACAGCAACTGCCACACAGATTATAAATGTTACAGATGAAGTAGCTCCTACATTCACATTTGTACCTGCAAGTTATTCTCAGGTATGTAATACTGAATTAACTTTTGCTGAGGCTATCGTTACAGACAATTGTGGAACAGCAACAGTGACTGAAGTAAGAGATACTACAGATGGAGTTTGCGCTAATGAATACTCAATCCTGAGAACATTCACAGCTACTGATTTATGTGGAAATACTTCGACTGCGACTCAGACTATTTCTGTAACAGATGAAGTTCCTCCTACATTCACATTTGTACCTGCAGGTTATAGTATCGCATGCGATGATACAGTTATTTATCAGGATGCAACTGCAACTGATAACTGCGGAACTGCAGCGGTTACAGAAGTGAGAGACACTATTTTAGGAAGTTGTTTATACAATTTCGATATAGTAAGAACCTTTACAGCTACTGACCTTTGTGGCAACACTTCTACCGCTACTCAAACGATAGTTGTAAGAGATACATTAGCTCCATTGTTCACATTTATCCCTGGTGGATTTACTGCTTCTTGCAGCGACATCCTTACTCTGGTTCCTGCAACAGCAACGGATAATTGTGGAATTCCAGTAGTGACTGAAGTTAGCGACACACTTCCAGGACTTTGTGCTAATGAATATACCATTATAAGAACATTCACGGCTACTGACCTTTGCGGAAATGCAAGAACAGCTACACAGACCATCAATATTATTGATGAGGTGAATCCTACTTTCACATTTGTGCCTGCTAATTATACAGTATCCTGTGAAACAACTTTAAATTTCGCACTTGCACTTGCTACAGACAACTGTGGAATTGCAACAGTGACAGAAGTGAGAGACACAACAGATGGAGTTTGTATGAATGAATTCTCAATTCTGAGAACATTCACAGCTACTGATCTTTGTGGAAATACTGCAACTGCAACACAGACTATAACTGTGACAGATGAAGTAGCACCTACATTCACATTTGTACCTGCAAGTTATTCTCAGGTATGTAATACTGAATTAACTTTTGCTGAGGCTATCGTTACAGACAATTGTGGAACAGCAACAGTGACTGAAGTAAGAGATACTACAGATGGAGTTTGCGCTAATGAATACTCAATCCTGAGAACATTCACTGCTACTGACTTATGTGGAAATACTTCGACTGCGACTCAGACTATTTCTGTAACAGATGAAGTAGCTCCTACATTTACATTTGTACCTGCAGGTTATAGTATCGCATGCGATGATACAGTTATTTATCAGGATGCAACTGCAACCGATAACTGCGGAACTGCAGCGGTTACAGAAGTGAGAGACACTATTTTAGGAAGTTGCTTATACAACTTCGATATAGTAAGAACCTTTACAGCTACTGACCTTTGTGGCAACACTTCTACAGCTACTCAAACGATAGTTGTAAGAGATACATTAGCTCCATTGTTCACATTTATCCCTGGTGGATTTACTGCTTCTTGCAGCGACATCCTTACTCTGGTTCCTGCAACAGCAACGGATAATTGTGGAATTCCAGTAGTGACTGAAGTTAGCGACACACTTCCAGGACTTTGTGCTAATGAATATACCATTATAAGAACATTCACGGCTACTGACCTTTGCGGAAATGCAAGAACGGCTACACAGACCATCAATATTATTGATGAGGTGAATCCTACTTTCACATTTGTGCCTGCTAATTATACAGTATCATGTGAAACAACTTTAAATTTCGCACTTGCACTTGCTACAGACAACTGTGGAATTGCAACAGTGACAGAAGTGAGAGACACAACAGATGGAGTTTGTGCGAATGAATTCTCAATTCTGAGAACATTCACAGCTACTGATCTTTGTGGAAATACAGCAACTGCAACACAGACTATAAATGTGACAGATGAAGTAGCTCCTACATTTACTTTTGTGCCTGCAAATTATACAGCATCATGTGAAACAACTTTAAATTTCGCCCTGGCACTTGCTACAGATAACTGTGGAACAGCAGCAGTCACTGAAGTGAGAGATACTACAGATGGTCAATGTGTAAATGAATTCACCATATTGAGAACATTCACTGCTACTGACCTTTGCGGAAATACCGCAACTGCAACACAGATTATTACTGTGACAGATGAAATTGCTCCAACATTCACATTCGTACCAGCAAGTTATTCTCAGGTATGCAATACTGAATTAACTTTTGCAGCAGCAACCGCTACTGACAATTGTGGAAATGCAATAGTAACAGAAGTGAGAGATACTACTGATGGAGTTTGTGCAAATGAATTCTCAATTTTGAGAACATTCACAGCTACTGACTTATGTGGAAACACAAGAACTGCGACACAGACTATTAATGTAACAGATGAAGTTGCTCCTACATTTACTTTTGTACCGGCGAGCTACTCTGCAGTATGCAATACTGAACTGACTTTTGCTCCGGCAACTGCAACTGACAACTGTGGAACTGCTTCTGTAACAGAACTGAGAGATACTATAGATGGTAATTGTGCAAATGAATTCTCTATCAGAAGAACATTCACTGCTACGGACCTTTGTGGTAATACTACAACGGCAGTCCAGACTATCACGATAACTGACGAAGTAGCTCCAAGCTTTACATTTGTGCCAGCCAGCTATACTGCAGTTTGTGATGATGTATTAACTTTTGCTCTTGCAACAGCTACAGATAATTGTGGAATAGCAAACGTTACTGAAGTAAGAGATACTACGGATGGTAGCTGTGCAAATGAATTCACAATTCTGAGAACATTTACAGCTACTGACCTTTGCGGTAATACAGCGACTGCAACTCAAACAATAACAGTGACTGATGAAGTAAATCCTACATTCACATTCGTACCTGCTAACTATTCCGCTCCTTGCAGTGCAACTTTAGTATTTGCTCCTGCGACTGCTACTGACAATTGTGGAGTAGCAACTGTAACAGAAGTTAGAGATACTACAGATGGAGTATGTGCTAATGAATTCTCTGTCCTTAGAACATTCACAGCTACTGATCTTTGTGGAAATACTGCAACTGCAACACAGACTATAACTGTGACAGATGAAGTAGCACCTACATTCTCATTTGTTCCTGCTAACTACTCTGCAGTTTGCAATACTGAACTAACATTTGCAGCAGCAACTGCTACTGACAATTGTGGAACTGCAGTTGTTACTGAAGTAAGAGATACTACTGATGGTCAATGTGTAAATGAATTCTCAATCCTGAGAATATTCACTGCAACTGATCTTTGTGGAAATACTGCAACAGCTACACAAACAATAACTGTAACTGACGAAGTGGCCCCTACATTCACTTTTGTTCCTGCTAACTATTCTGCAGTTTGTAACACTGAGCTGACATTTGCAGCTGCGACTGCTACAGACAACTGTGGAATCGCAAACGTAACTGAAGTAAGAGATACTATTGATGGGTCTTGTGTAAATGAATTCTCTATTTTGAGAACATTCACTGCAACTGACATTTGCGGAAATACAAGAACTGCAACGCAGACTATTAATGTGACTGACGAAGTAGCTCCTACTTTCACATTTGTTCCTGCTAACTACAATGCATCTTGTGAAGAGCAGCTTGTTTATACTCCTGCTACTGCCACAGATAACTGTGGTACTGCAGCGGTAACTGAAGCCAGAGATACAGTTCCTGGTGAATGTGCAAATGCCTTTACAATTGTCAGAACGTTTACTGCTACAGATCTTTGCGGAAATACTGCAACGGCTACTCAATCTATAAATGTTCATGATTCAATTGCACCTATCTTCATTGATGTGCCTGCGGATCTGGTATTCAATTGCAATGATGTATTACCTGAATTTGTTCCTTTCGCTGCTACAGATAATTGTGGAGACCCTACAGTAGTATGTACAGAAACAGAACTGGAAGAACTTCCTGGTGATGCTGTTTGTGATGTACTAGATATGGACTTTACAGCTGATCCTGAATTTGGCGAACCTGCACCTAGAATCGGATGGTTCCAGAATATGCCTGGTACACCGGATGCTTATTTCAGTGTGGAACAAGCACAGTTTGAACGTTTTAATGATGGAACAGCTCATCTTACTGGTATCATGACACATCACAGCAATGCTGACCTTGCGTGGGAAATCGATGTATGGTTCAGAAATGCAAGAACATGGGAAGAGTGGTCAGCATTAGGGAGATCATATAAGTATGAACACATTTCCGGAGATTTCTACCAGGACATGCTTTATTATGAGATGGACGATACTAAATCAAATACTTTGACTGGTATCAGAGCATACGCAGGTTCATCCCTGTCTCTTGTTCACATGCCAGCTAATTATACTTATGGATTCCAGTATGGATACGGTGGAAATGCATTCACAACCTCATTTGGTTTTGGTGGATGGATGAAGTACACTGGAAACATACAATATCTGGGACAATCTTATCAAAGATTCAGCGTGGCTTCAGACTTCAATTTTGAATTGGAATGCCTTAATGAATTCCCTGAACCTTGTACTGAAATTCTCCAGAGAACTTGTGTAGCTACTGATGCTTGTGGAAATGAAACTACTGCTAGTCAATTGATCACAATCATAGACACAGAAGGTCCGGAATTCACATTTGTCCCTGCTAATGTAACTGCAGAGTGTGATGAAGAAGTGATTTATCAGACAGCTGTTGCGGTAGACAATTGTACAGTAGTAACTATCACAGAAGTGAGAGATACTGTACCTGGACTTTGTGTATATAATTTTGATATCATCAGAACATTTACTGCAACTGATGAGTGTGGTAACTCATCAACTGCTTCTCATACTATATTTGTTAGAGATACAGAAGCACCAAACTTCAACTTCGTTCCTGCAAACTATACTGCCAGTTGCGAAGATGAATTGACATATGCTCCTGCAACTGCTACTGACAACTGTGGAATACCTACAGTGGTAGAAGCTCCAAGAGATACTATTCCAGGTCAGTGCGAGAATGAATACGCTATCATCAGAAGATTCATCGCTACTGACGAATGTGGAAATAGCAGAACTGCTACGCAAACAATCAATGTAGTAGATGAGACTATACCTGTATTCACATTTGTACCTGCTAACTATTCTGCAGTTTGCAATACTCAGTTGACATTCGCTCCTGCAACAGCTTCTGATAATTGTGGAAACGCTACAGTTACAGAATCAAGAGATACACTACCAGGTGCGTGTGTGAATGAATTTAGCATCATCAGAACATTTACTGCGACTGACGTTTGTGGTAATACAGCTACTACAGCTCAGACAATAACTGTAACCGATGATGTTGCTCCTACATTCGTTACTGTACCAGCAAGCTTCAGCGCTGCATGTGATGATGATCTAATCTTTACAGCTGCTACAGCCACTGACAATTGTGGTACTGCAAGCGTAACTGAGGCTAGAGACACAGTTCCGGGAACATGTGAAAACGAGTATACAATTATCAGGACATTTACAGCAACAGATCTTTGTGGTAATACTGCAACTGTAAGCCGTACAATAACTGTCACGGACGATGAGGCTCCAACCTTTACATTTGTTCCTGCCAGCTTCAGTGCTGTTTGTAACAATGATCTGATTCTTGAGACAGCTTTAGCTACGGACAATTGTGGAATCGCTACTGTTACAGAAACCAGAGATACATTACCTGGTACCTGCGCAAATGAATTCAGTATCCTGAGAACATTTACAGCAACTGACCTTTGCGGAAATACAGCTACATCTACACAGACTATTAATGTGACTGATGAAGTGCCTCCGACATTCACATTCGTGCCTGCAAATTATAGCGCGGTTTGTAATACAGAGTTAAATTTCGCTCCTGCTACAGCTACTGATAATTGTGGTTCTGCAAGTGTGACAGAAGTAAGAGATACTACGGATGGTTCATGTATCAATGAATTCTCAATCCTGAGAACATTCACCGCTACTGACCTTTGCGGTAATACTGCAACTGCGACACAGCTAATTACTATTACGGACGAGGTAGCACCAATCTTTACTTTCGTACCTGCCAGTTACGAAGCCGGTTGTAATGTAGAATTGACTTTTGATTCTGCTATTGCCACTGATAATTGTGGATCGGCATCTGTGACAGAAGTCAGAGATACTATCCCTGGAATTTGTGAAAGTAGTTTCAGCATACTTAGAACATTCACAGCTACTGATCTTTGCGGCAATACTGCGACAGCAACTCAAACTATAACAGTTGGAGACAACACACTTCCAATCTTTACATTTGTACCTCAGGGTTACACAATTGCTTGCGATGACGAAGTTGTTTTTGTAAATGCTACTGCAACTGATGCTTGCGGTGAGGTTCTGGTGACTGAAGTTCGCGATACTGTTCAAGGCTCATGCATCAATAATTTTGATATCGTGAGAACTTTCACTGCTGCTGATGATTGTGAAAACACCGTTACTGCAGTCCAGATCATTCAGGTGAGAGATACTTTAGCACCATTATTCAACTTCATTCCAGTATCTTATACTGCATCTTGCAGCGATGTACTAATATTTGCTCCTGCAACTTCAGTAGATAACTGTGGTTCATCTGTAGTGACTGAAGTAAGAGATACAACAGAAGGATCATGCATAAATGAATTCAGCATACTTAGAACATTTACTGCTACTGACCTTTGTGGTAATACAAGAACCGCTACTCAGGTAATCAATGTAGTTGATCAAACAAACCCTGTATTCACATTCGTACCTGTATCTTACAATTCAACTTGTGCGGAGGTACTTAATTTTGCTGGTGCAGAAGCTTCTGATAATTGTGGTATCGCAACTGTTACTGAAGTAAGAGATACAACTGAAGGAGTATGTGCAGGGGAATTCAGTATCCTTAGAACTTTCACAGCTACTGATCTTTGCGGAAATACTGCAACTGCAACTCAAACCATCAACGTTTCTGATGAGTCTGCACCTGAATTTACATTTGTACCTGCAAATTATTCTGCGGATTGCACTGAAACATTAATATTCGCTAATGCTACTGCAACTGATAATTGTGGAACTGCTGCAGTGACTGTTTCTCAGACAACATTCCCTGGATCATGTGTAAATGAGTACAGTATTGTTAGAACATTTACAGCTACTGACCTTTGTGGTAATACAGCTACTGCGACTCAAACTATCAATGTTACTGACGAAGTTAATCCTACATTCACATTTGTTCCTGCAAGTTATTCTGTAGGATGTAATGAAGATGTGATCCTGGAGAATGCAACAGCAACTGATAATTGTGGTACTGCTGCCGTTACAGTATCAGTTGATTCAATAGCTGGTGGATGTGCAAACAACTACACGCTTATCAGAACCTTTACAGCTACTGATCTTTGTGGAAACACTGCTACTGCGACTCAGACAATCACTTCCGGTGATAACACACTTCCTACATTCACATTTGTTCCTCAGGGTTATTCAATAGCTTGTGATGATCCTGTTGTTTATCAGGATGCAACTGCGACTGATGTGTGTGGTGCTGTAGAAGTTTCTGAATTTAGAGACACATTACCTGGTACATGCCTTAACAATTATGATATCAGAAGAACATTTACTGCTTCTGATGATTGTGGAAATGCTGTTAGTGTAATTCAAATCATTCAGGTGAGAGATACACTTGCTCCATTGTTCAACTTTATCCCTGCTGGCTACAATGCTTCTTGCAGTGATCAGTTGACTTTCGGTAATGCAACAGCAATAGATAACTGCGGTGGTGCGGTGACTGTAATCGAACAAAGCAGAGATACAATCCCTGGTTCATGTGAAAACAATTACCAAATAGTCAGAGTATTTAGAGCAACGGACATCTGCGGAAACTTCCGCCTTGCTACGCAGACAATTACTGTGGTTGACAATACTGCTCCTTCAGTGGCAGCATGTCCTTCACTGAATCAAACAATAGAATGTCAGGGACAGGAAGGAAATGAGGAAGCACTAGCTGCATGGCATGCATTTAACCTCATTACGCTTCAAAACTGTGCAACTGATAACTGTTCTGATGTCACTGTAAGTTCTGCATTCAATCCGGCTAATGTTGTATTGACAGGTTGTAATTCCTCCACTACAGCGATCTATATAGTGAGCGATGCATGTGGAAATACAACATCAGTTTCTGCTACATTCACAGTAACAGATGCGCTGGCTCCATTGATCCAATTCATTGATCCGCAATGGGAAGTATACCCTACGAATTCAATTGTTTTCACTGAATGTAATACAGCTAGTCAGATTTCAGGTCTGCCAAACTTTGACGAAAACAGTGTAATACCTGTTGATAATTGTGACCTGAATCCTGTTGTAACTTATACTCAGGTTCTTGAAGGCAATGGAGATTGTGCAGCTGATGGATATTTCTACAGACTTATTTGTACCTGGACTGCTACTGACAATTGCGATAATGTTAGCACAAGAGTACTTATCGTCCAGGTGGAAGATAATACAGCTCCTGAAATTTCAGGTGTACCTGCAGATGTTGTTCTGAGCTGTACTGAGCTATTAGCTTCTCCTGCTGTAAGTGAGTGCGGCGATGATACTGTACTGATAGATCTGGTTACAGTTGAAGATGCTTGCGAATGTGCTGAAGTAGAATTTGATGAATTAATCATAGGTCAAACCTGTGATGAAACTTACCAAATCCTTCGTACCTGGTCTGCTATTGACAACTGCGGTAATGCTACATTCGAATCACAATTGATTACTGTTATAAACAATTACAACCTTGAAGCTACTTTCACCAATGAATTATTGTTGGGAATGGAGGACGGTGAAGAGATTGTGATCGAATGTACCAATGGAGAGCTTGAGCAACCGGACTATGTATCCATGTTCTCATACTCAGATATTACAGTTGAAAACTACTGCAACTACGGAAGTGAGCTTCAATATGCATATTCTGAATATGTAGATGCTGTGAGTACCAATTGTAAAGTAGACGGATTCAAGGAAAGAAAAGCGCTTGAATGGTCAGTAGTTGACCAATGTGGAAACTACGATCGTTTGACTATCTATCTTGTATTGAAAGATGTTACTGGTCCTGAAATCGAAGGTTTGGACTTTGCTTGTAGCCAGGATCTTTCTGAAGTTGATGCATTTGACTTCTGTAGCGAGACTGTGGATCTTGTTTATCAGGACAGTAGCATTCCTTCATTGTGTGATACTGATGCATCTGATATCATGAGAGTATGGCAGGCAACTGATGATTGTGGAAACGTATCTGTATTCGAGCAAAGAATCCTGAATGAGGATATCCAGCTTGAACCTACATATGAATTTACAAATCCGGTTTTAGCTGAAATAGCAAATTCAGGTAACGGAACGCTGCAGGTTGGTTGTCTTCCAAATACAAACAGCTTGTCAGGATTTACCAGCAATGACATAAACTTTGTAAGCTTCTGCGATGAGCCACTCTCTGTAAACTTTGAGGAAGAAGTAATCAGCACAGGAGATTGCATCACTGATGGCTACGCTGCACAATTGGTACTTACCTGGTGGGCAGTAGATGCATGCGGTAGAAGAACTGAATTCTCAACATTTGTTGAAATGATTGATACTATTGCTCCTGCCTTTGAAAATGTTCCTGCAGAACTATTTGTAGAATGTGGTGACGAAGCTGGAGAGGTATTAGCAATTGACGCATGCACAGAACTTCAGGTATTAATATCAGAAGAGCAAGTGATCTGGAATGGTGATTGTGTAAATGAATATGATGTACAGAGAAGTCTGGTAGCTGAAGATGCTTGTGGTAACACAGTTGAAACTTCTCAGATCATTCACTATATCCATACAAAAGGTCCTGAAATTGAAGGTATTAAACTGGTAGCCTGCGAAGATGAAGCAGGAACTGCTAAAGCTATCTCCGCTTGTACAGGAAATGAATATCCGGTATTGATGACACAGACAGTTGCTGCAAATCCATGCGCTCCTGGACAGGTTATTACCAGAATCTATAAAGCAGAAGATGAATGTGGAAATATCACTGAAGTTGTTCAGACGCTGTATCGTAACGATAACCAGGCACCTGCTCTACAATGGGTGAATAATAGATTCAACAATGCAGTAAATGGTTCAGTGATTACATTAACATGTAGCCAGTTTGAGAACATCGACGGTCTCTTCCTTGAGTCAAATGTGATCGCAACTAATGAGTGTGCTTATGAAGTAGATTTCACTGCTACTGAGGTAGAAGGAATCAACTGTCAGACATCAGGATTCTCTCAGCAGATTGATTACAAGTGGTTAGTTTCTGACCCATGTGGCAATAGCACAGTATTCCAGGTCCGCGTAAACTATATCGATGATGTAGCCCCTGCATTCCTGAATGCTCCTGCTGACACTACATTGTTCTGTACTTCACTACCTGCTAAAGTAGATCCTACTGTAGTTGATTACTGTGGATCTGATGTTCAGATGAGCTTCAATGAAGTTCACCACAATACTGGTATCCCTGGTGTAGCTAAAGTGGATCGTATCTGGACTGCTACTGATGCTTGTGGAAATGCAAGTACTCATACTCAGACGATCAATATTGATCAGAAAGTGAACTTCACTTGCGATTTCAGCAACTTTAATATACCATCATGTGGTACTTTGGATAATGTAATCACTGTGAATGCACAAGGTGGAACTGCTCCTTATACTTACTACTGGAACGTAGTAGGTGGAGCTTGTCAGTTACAGGCAGGGCAGGGATCAAACAGCATCGAATATGGAATGGGCTTCACATTTGTGAAAATCTCTGTTCTGGTTGTTGATGCAAATGGCTGTACAACTCAGTGTGAACTTGAGTTCCAGTGTGATCCTACAACAGATCCTGGTGTTGCAGGAAGACCTGCACCTGGAATTTCATTGGATCAGGTTTATCCTAACCCTGCAGAAGCTGAATTGTATATGGATTACACTTCTGACAAAGCTCAGAAAGGAACTATAAGATTCCTTGATATGCTTGGACAAGAGGTTCGTATTGACAGAGTAGATCTTCAGGAAGGAACGCACACTATTATGAGTGTAATTTCAGGATTCAAACCTGGAGTATACAGTGTAGAACTTCGTTCAGGAAATCAGGTATCAACCAAAGTATTCCTCAGATATTAAAATTGAGATAACTATAAAGTCAAGCGGCTGCTCTGTCAAAGGAGCAGCCGCTTTTATTTTATGCATATCTGTATTTCCAGTTCATAGATAATTATATATCTTGAAGCCCTAATAAAGTACTTCCACTATGTCAGAAACACAGAAAATCTCAAAACACCCTAAGGCGCTTCCATATTTATTCTTATCAGAGATGTGGGAAAGATTTGGGTATTATCTCATGATAGGGATTTTTACCCTTTATCTCAAGGATGTCAAGGCAGGATTTGCGATGACAGAAGCGGAAGCCAGTGACCTGTATGGTACTTTTATTGCCCTCGTATTCCTGACACCCTTTCTGGGTGGCTTACTGGCTGACAGATATCTTGGATACCGGAGGTCAATTATCGCAGGAGGTCTCATGATGGGTGCAGGCTATTGCCTCATGGCAGTACATTCACTGCCCATGCTTTATCTCAGCATGACTCTTGTGATTTTCGGAAATGGGTTCTTCAAACCCAATATCAGTACTTTATTAGGTAATGTTTACACAACTCCTGAATACATTCATAAAAAAGATGAAGGGTATAATATTTTCTATATGGGAATCAATATAGGAGCTTTTATTTGCAATTTCTTTGGAGCAGTTCTCTACAATACACTGGGCTGGGGCCCGGCGTTCATTGCAGCAGGGGTCGGAATGTTTATTGGAGTGGCCGTGTTCTTGTTAGGGACAAAGCATTATAAAGCATTTGATATTCGTAAACCTCTTCAGGAGGGAGATATGTCGATGATGAGAATTTTATTACTGATTTTGGCACCATCAGTCATTGCCGGATTCATTGGATGGATGCTTCCAGGTTCCGTATTTGGGAGTGATAGCACGGATGCTTTCATTTTCGCCTGCATTCCTGTAATTTATTTTTACACTTCACTTTGGATGAAGGCCAGACCGGATGAAAAACGTCCTATTGGCGCATTGCTGGCTATTTTCGCTGTTGTAGTATTGTTTTGGGCAGTTTTTAAACAAAACGGTTCCGCACTGAACACCTGGGCTGACCGCTATACTGACAGAACGCTGAATGGCGGTGCTGAGTCAGTTTTTGAGACAGTTCAGCTATCTCAGACACTCACTTACACAAAGGATTCTGTACCCCTGTATGATGAGCAGTTCCGCCTTCAAAAACAGGATGGCGAAGTAATTAAAGAATGGAATTATCCGGTTTACTTCCGCAATCAGTCACAAGATGAATTACCTGCAGAAGGAGATAGCATCAGTGTGTGGAGTACCAACCTTAGTCAGAGTATTAACCCAGGCTGGGTCATCATTTTAACACCATTGATTGTGGCATTCTTCACATTTCTGCGCAGACGCGGCAAAGAGCCTTCCACACCAACAAAAATTGCATTCGGACTCTTTATTTCAGCCTTAAGTGTTCTTGTTATGGTGGCAGCCGTAATGGCTGGTGCCAGTGGCGCTGAAAAAGTAAGTGTCTGGTGGTTGGTAGCCAGTTATGGGGTGATCACAATCGGTGAACTATTTCTGAGCCCGATGGGATTATCTCTGGTCAGTAAACTCAGCCCTGCAGGGATTACTTCATTGATGATGGGAGGTTGGTTTCTTTCCACTTCCATTGGTAATAAACTCAGCGGAGTCCTGGCCAGTATGTGGGATACATATGAAGACAAGGCAATGTACTTCTGGGTCAATTTTGGATTGCTCATGGCCGCTGCAATTATGCTGTTTGCAATGCTCAAAGGGCTGAATAAAGTAATGAAGGAGAAGGGACTTCACTGATTACAAGATATCACGAGAATAATTTTGGGATTCTGACCTATTCCTTTTGCCGAAACAAAGCTTTGTGAGAGTATCCGTAGATGAAAGCTACGGAAAACATGATGGAGTTGGCTGTTCAGCTAGTAGCTAGCAGCCAGAAGCCAGAAGCGGCTGTTTTCTCGCAGCTCGCAGCTTCTTCTTTAAAGTACCGTCTCCTGCAATTTCTTTTTCAGGGAAAACAGTTCATCTCTGAATTGAGCAGCTGAAATAAAATCCAGATCCTTTGCCGCAGCTTTCATTTTTGTTCAGTTGCAGCAATCAATTTTTCCAATTGATCCCTTGTCATGTATTGAATGATAGGATCAGCAGCAATGTCGGGCGAAGCAGGTTCGACGTATACCCCTTCTTTCCTTCCTCTGACATCCAGAATTGACTTTTGATTCATGATATCCTCCCTGGACTTATAAATCGTTTGAGGAGTGATTCCATGTTCTTCGTTATATGCGATTTGAATTGCCCTGCGGCGATTTGTTTCATCTATAGTTTTACGCATCGACTGAGTCATCACATCTGCGTAGAAAATCACTAATCCACCTGAATTCCTTGCTGCTCTACCTGCAGTCTGAGTCAATGAACGGTCATTTCTCAGGAATCCCTCTTTATCCGCATCCAGAATAGCAACCAGAGATACTTCAGGAAGATCCAGCCCTTCTCTTAATAAGTTCACACCTATTAATACATCGAATGTACCCAGACGAAGATTTTTCAAAATATCCACTCGCTCCATAGTGTCCACCTCGGAGTGAATATACTTACATTGAACCCCCATTTTTAAAAGATACTTTGTCAACTCTTCTGCCATACGTTTGGTCAATGTGGTAACCAGTACCCGCTCCTTCCTGCTCACCCTTTCCTGGATTTCGTCCATCAAATCATCTATCTGATTAAGACTAGGACGAACTTCAATAGGAGGATCCAACAAACCTGTAGGACGAATCAATTGCTCTACAATCACTCCTTCAGTCTTGTCAAGCTCATAATCCGAAGGTGTTGCACTAACGAAAACCACTTGTTTTGTCAGGCTTTCAAATTCTTCAAATGTCAGTGGTCTGTTATCCATAGCAGATGGCAATCTGAATCCATACTGCACAAGGTTGATTTTACGCGCCCGGTCCCCTCCCCACATTCCTCTTACCTGAGGTATGGTTACGTGACTTTCGTCTATTATGGTCAGGTAATCTTCCGGGAAATAATCCAGCAAGCAGAAGGGTCTCGTTCCCGGATCACGGCCATCAAAGAATCTGGAGTAATTTTCAATTCCACTGCAATAACCCAGTTCCTTCATCATTTCCACATCAAATGAAACACGTTCCTGTATGCGCTTGGATTCGATGTATTTGTTTTCCCTTTCAAAATATTTTTGTTGCTCATGCAACTCGTCTTCAATGGATCGGATAATACCGTGAATTCTGTCTTTAGGGGCAATATATAGATTAGCCGGAAAGATAGCAGCATGATCAAGGCCTTCTCCACGACGGCCTGTTTCTATGTCCACAATACTGATATCTTCAATTTCATCTCCGAAAAAGTGATCCTGTATCCATAATCCACGTAAGGAAGATTGATATCTACAGTATCTCCTTTAACTCTGAAATTTGCTCTCCCAAGAATTGTCTCAGTTCTGGAGTAAAGAATTTGCACCAGATTGAAAAGAAAAGTATTTCTGGAGACTACCATCCCCTTGTGTATGCGGATGATTCCTGTTTTATAATCGTCAGGATTACCCATACCATATATGCAGGATACGGAGGCTACTATAATCACATCTCTCCTTCCGGACAGAAGGGATGAAGTAGCACGCAGTCGGAGTTTATCCACTTCCTCATTTATAGCAAGGTCTTTCTCAATATAAGTGTCACTGACACTCAAATAAGCTTCCGGTTGATAATAATCATAGTAGGAAACAAAAAATTCAACTGCATTATCTGGAAAAAACTCGCGAAATTCACTGTATAATTGAGCAGTAAGCGTCTTATTATGCGTAAGTACAAGGGTGGGTCGTTGCACTTGTTCTATGACATTTGCCATTGTAAAAGTTTTTCCCGAACCTGTAACACCCAGTAAGCATTGAAATTTTTCGCCGGTATTTAGTCCTTCTGTCAATTGTCGAATGGCAGTTGGCTGATCTCCGGTGGGTTTATAATTAGATGTTAGTTTGAAAGCCATGTGTATTTATTATACTAGAGTGCCAAACAAAAACAAACGCAAAATGATTTAAGTAAACTATAGCTTAAAATAGAGCTATTTTTATCCAAATATATGGAAGAGCAATTCACCACTATTACTTTTTTCAGTTTTAATGGATTTAAAAACCGCTTCTTCGCCTTCTCTCAGATGGGAATGCCTTTTCACCCGGAAAAGATTGAAGGATTAATTTTTTCAAAGAAAGTAGGCACAGGAGCAGGATATGGATTTAGTGCTGTACCAAATTTTGGAGTATATGGCTGGATGAATGTCTGGGGGTCCAAATCACATTTTGAAAAATTTAAAGAGCAAAATTCCGATTGGCAGAATTGGCTGTCAAAATCATCTGAGAGTTGGACAACTTATCTAAAGCCCATCAAAGTGCATGGTAGCTGGAGTAATCATCAACCCTTTCGGATAGAAGACCCTTTACCTGAGGGAGAATGGGTAGCCGCCATCACCAGGGCTACAATCAAATGGAAAAATCTCCTGCAATTCTGGTGGATGGTGCCAGGGATTAGCCGTAAAATGCAGGCAATGGCAAAAGACCTGTTTTCAATCGGATTTGGTGAAGTTCCATTCAGGGAGCTGGCTACATTTAGCATATGGGCTGAAGCAGATTACCTGGAGCATTTTGCTTATCAGTCCCCGGAGCATAAAAAAGCGATTCAATTAACGAGAAAATACGATTGGTTTTCTGAAGAACTTTTTGCAAGATTTATCGTCGTTGGAGTGGAAGGAAACTGGGCCGGGTTTGATGATCTCCTGCAAATGAAGAAAAAATATGGATCTGTACTTTAACGAATATGGTTCAGGTTTTCCTATTATCATTGTTCATGGATTGCTGGGAACATCTGATAACTGGATTACTGTAGCAAAGAAACTGAGTGATGAATTTTCAGTTTTCAATGTTGATGTGCGGAATCACGGCCGTTCTCCTCATCTTCCGGAAATGAATTATCCTGCAATGGCAGCAGATCTGAAGGCCTTCATGGAAAACCAATGGATTCACAAAGCCCATTTAATCGGGCATTCAATGGGGGGAAAACTGGTTATGCAATTTGCCCTGGATTATCCGGATGTGGTTGAAAAATTGGTTATTGTGGATATTGCTCCCAAAACTTATCCGGGAGGCCATGAGCATATTCTGCAGGCACTTGAAGACATTGATCTTAATGATGTAGATTCCAGAGAAGAGGTTGAAGCTGAGCTTACAAAACGACTTGATGAACCGAAGAGTGTGATCCAATTTCTGATGAAAAATCTCCATTTCGATCGTGTTTTAAAGAACTACTCCTGGAAAATGAATTTGTCAGCGATTGTGGATCATTATGACGAAATTTCAACTGCAATTGAATCCGGGGAATCTTTTGTGGGTCCAACTTTGTTTATCTCGGGGGGTAAGTCCAAATATATTTTACCGGAAGATAAACCACGTATCAAAGAATTATTTCCAAATGCGCAATTTGTGGTAATTGAAGATGCAGGACATTGGGTACATGCGGAGAAACCGGCCGAAATATTTGAGATCCTCAAAGAATTTTTAAAAGAATAATCACGTTTAAGTTGAAATTTGCATTATGGATAAAATTACAGCAGTGAAACAAAGCAATAAAGGCTACAAAAGACTAGCCATTTTCCTTTCATCATTATTATTACTGATTACGTTGTGGGCTTTCTCTCCATCAGGAGGAGGAAGATTATTTGAGATTTCTAAGAATTTGGAAATCTATAATACCTTGTTTAAGGAGCTAAACACATATTATGTGGATGAAATAGATCCTGGAAAACTAATGCGTACCGGAGTCGATGCCATGTTGGGTACCTTGGATCCTTATACTAACTATATATCTGAATCTCAGATCGAGCGCTACAGATATATGACAGAAGGCAGATACAATGGTATAGGGGCGGTTATACATAAAATTGATAATCAATTCACTATCGTTGAACCGCATGAAGGAAGCCCTGCATTTGAAGCCGGATTGAGAGCCGGTGATATACTTTTATCAGTAGATGGACAGTCACTGGAAGGCAGAGATATAGAAGAGCTCGGAACATTCCTGAGAGGTGCTCCCAATACTAAAATGACACTCAGCCTTAAACGTCCGGGTCAAAAAGACCTGGTTACTGCAGAAGTTACGAGAAATGAGATCGAAATACCGAATGTTCCTTACCACGGAATGGTAGATCCGGCCGTGGGTTATATCAACCTGACAACTTTTACTCCTGATGCTTCTAAAAATATTGCCAATGCATTGAGAGAACTTAAGCGTGATAATCCGGGAATGCAGGGGATTATTATTGACTTGAGAGAGAATGGAGGTGGTTTGCTGAGAGAAGCAGTTAATATTTCCAATATTTTCATCCCGAAAGATGAGGAAGTTGTTGTTACGAAAGGGAAAGTGAAAGACTGGGATCAATCATTTAAAACCACCAATAATCCTATGGATGAGCAGATTCCTTTGGTGGTACTCATTAATAAGAGGTCTGCTTCGGCATCTGAAATTGTAAGTGGAGTTATCCAGGATCTGGACAGAGGGATTTTGGTTGGACAGAGATCTTATGGTAAAGGTCTTGTGCAGAATACAAAAGAAATAGGCTACAATGCAAAAGTGAAACTCACGACAGCTAAATATTATATCCCCAGTGGCCGCTGTATACAAAGCGTCAGCTACAAAGATGGCGAACCCGTAGATATTGCGGATGACATGCGTACTCCATTTAAAACCAGAAATGGCCGCAAGGTACTGGATGGCGGAGGAGTGACCCCGGATGTTGCTCTGGAAGAAATTAAACTGCCTCCTTTTGCTCAATATTTGAGAGACGAATTCTATATTTTTAGATATGTAACAGATTGGTCATTGAAGAATAAGACAATAGATAGTCCGGAAGTTTTCAAGTTTAATCAATATGATGAATTTGTAAAATTCATTCTTGACAAAAAACCAAATTTCGTCTCCGAGAGTGAAAAAGCACTGGAAACGCTCAAGGCAGCTCTTGAGACTGATCAATATTCTAAATTGACAGATGCCGATGTGAAAGCGCTTGAGAAGAAAATCAAAAAGAATCTCCAGACTGAATTAGAAAAAAACAGAGCCGCTATTATCACTGAGATAGAGCGTGATATCATTACCCGTAATTATCATCAAAAAGGCAAGATTGTGTATACTCTGGAGCATGATACTGAAGTGCTGGAGGCTGTAAATGTCATAAAAGACAAAGACAGGTATGCTAAAATTCTAAAACCAAAATAAGCTACTGCTTGAAACAACCCTTTTTGTTGCTTATAGAAACCGCCACTGAAAAATGCAGTGTAGCTATTTCATTGGGTGTCGAAATAATTGCAAAGGCAGCTGCCATTAAAGTTTTTGACCATAGTGCTAGACTCACTTTATTAATAGAGCAATGCCTGCAGACAGCAGGTCTTCAAATAGAACAGATCGACGCTATTGCTTTGAGTGAAGGCCCGGGTTCTTATACAGGATTGAGAGTGGGCATGGCTACTGCAAAAGGAATTTGTTTCGGGATAGATTTACCATTAATATTGGTCCCTACACTGGAGATTATGAGTAATGCCGCTATTAGATCTGCAGGCCAGCCAGACGTACATTATTTGCCTATGCTGGATGCCAGAAGAATGGAAGTATATGCTGCTTTATACGATGCAAATCTTAAGCAATTGAAGGCTCCCTGTGCAATTGTACTGGAAGCGGAGACTTTCAAAGACTGGAAAACTGGAAACAGGGATATCCTGTACTTCGGAAATGGAAGTGATAAATGGAAGACAATTTGTAATTCCGCTGGCTTTCATCATATTGATGTGAATATGAATGCAGTGGATATGGCATATTCTGCACATGTGAGATATGAGGCAAATGAATTTTCTTCAATAATTTCTGCAGTTCCATTATATTTAAAAAAACCGAATATAACTACCCCCAAACCGCGTCTTACGCATTAATTTATTGTAATATACATATTTACATTTACATAAATTAACATTCAAACTGAACTGAATTATAGCAGTTTACAGTTTATAAAGTAAATGGATGGATGAGTTTGGCATGTTTTATGCTTGTAATAAAACGAACACATCCAAAACAGCTTTTATATGAAAAAACAAAAGAACGAATCTGTTACGCTCAAGCAAGGGGATAAGGATATCCACTTAGACTATGCTTTGCTTAGAAAAGCAGTCCTTGTTTTGAGAGCCGTGAATCATAAATTGAGGCAGCGTATAGTAGATTTGCTGGAAGACAGTGAAACTATGACAGTGACGGACATTTACATTAAATTACGTCTGGAGCAATCGGTAGCTTCACAGCATTTAGCAATCTTGCGAAGAGCTGGAGTAGTCATTACCGATCGTCAGGGCAAATTTATTTACTATTCTTTAGATAAAGATAGATTAAATCAAATTTCTCGCCTGGTCGAAGAGCTCGCTATATAGTTTAATCAAAAATGGACAATATGCTGTAAATCAACAATTTAAGATCTCTGCTTTCAAGTCATACCTTAAGATTGGCTTTCTAAGATAAAAAAAATGCTGTGGTTATGAAAAAAACCTACAGCATTTTTTTGTGCATATTAGAGAAATAGCGCATATTTGTCCCACTAAGGCTACTAAGATTTATAAGAAACTACAAATTCGTTCTGCATGAAGAAGACTAAGGTTACATTTGATAACGACAAATTAGAGTATTCCTCTGAACTGCTCCGGGCTCTTGCCCATCCGCTTCGTCTCAAAATTCTTGAATTTATCGACAAGCACCAGGAGATCAATGTCAACAAAATTTACAACACCCTCAACATCGAACAATCGATCACATCTCAGCACCTTAAGGTATTGAGAATGGCCGGTATCGTCGATACGGATCGTGATGGAAAATTTGTGCATTACAGCATTGATTACGCAAGACTCATTAAAACTGTGAAAGCATTGACCAATTTTTACAATGCCGAGAAAGTAGCTAGCTAAAACTGCCTATAATCTCAATTTTACTTTTCTTAAACCTAATTGCAGTGCTCTGAATACGCCCGGATTCAGGCTATGTTTGCCGTCCGAAAGAGACATTTTCACATTGGAAATGTCTCTTTTTTCTCCTTTTTGTGCACCTACCGGTCTTCTCATGATCTTTAGTGCATGCACCGCTATATTCAGAAAACCATTCTCCCCCCGACTTCTTTGCCAGAATCGCCTGTTTAAAAGGGTAATTCACCTTCAAAAGATATCACCATACGTGCATCGTGACTACAGCAAGTTCCAAATGTGCTATTTAGCGAAACTAACCCATCACCCAATTCCCTCACATCGATTAAACCCTTAACCGATTACCCGATTAACATGCTATTCGTGTAGAGAGTAGACGCAATGAATTGCGTCTCTTCAAAAGTTGTCTTTTCCGGCTGTTACCTCTCAACGCTTCGACGCTTTAACGAGGCCGTTGGGCTGTTCCCCCCTGGCCGTTACCGATTAACCGATTATCCAATTTAGCGATTAACCCGGCTGTTTACTAAACTCCTAAACACTTCGGCTGTGGCACCTTCCACCTTCCACCTTTGCCTTACACCATATGTATTCCCTTACGCCTTATTCCTTACTCCTTATAACTTCTTCCTTCCATCTGTAAATTATATCCTTACTTTGCAGCTGCTAGCAGACAGTAAGTATGAGTGTCATTCAGAAACAAAGTATCAATCATAGTATAGTTAATTATGTGGGGGTCGTAATCGGTACGATCAGCACCCTGTTTATATATCCGCTCAGCAGGGAAACTTATGGCCTGGCAAGATTTCTGATCGATACATCCATTTTTCTATATCCATTTATTCTACTGGGCTTCGAGGCAGTCACAATTCGTTTTTTTCCTGACTTTAAGAATGAAAAAAATGGTCACAATGGCTTTCTTGGATTTCTATTTATTCCTGTAATTCTGGGATGCATTGGTCTGAGTCTTATTTCATTGTTTTGGGGATCTGAAATTCTCCTATGGCTGGAAAGAGTAAGTCCCATGAAATTCTATTCGGACCCAATGATCAGTCAATATGTTTGGTTGATAATACCTATCACTATTTGTATGAGTTTTGCCTGGCTTTTCAATCAGTACAGTGCAAATTTTCACAAAATCACTGTACCAGCTATTCTGCAGAATTTCATTAAAATCACCCTTCCTATTCTGGTTTTAATTTTCCTTCGGATAACCTATAATACAGATACTGTTGCATTTGGAATTTTGGGGAGCTTTATGCTGGTAGTTCTTTTGTATATTATATATGTGTGGAGAATAGGTCAGTTGAAAATAAAATTCGACCCATCATTCATCAAAAAACCTCAGTTAAAATCAATGCTGACTTTTGCGTTGTATAGTCTTTTTGGAGGTCTTGGCACTTTGATCGCCTTCAGAATTGATTCCATCATGGTTTCTACCTTGCTGGATCTTGAGCAAAACGGAGATTTTGGAATTACATCCACCATTGCTCAGACTATAGCAATTCCTACTAATGCTGTTATAGCCATTGCAGCTCCCATCCTTTCCGCCGCCTGGGCCTCCAATGATCGGGAAAAAATAGCTGAAGTATATCAGAAAGCATCCCTTAACTTACTCATACCCGGATTACTAATCTTTACCGGTATGGCAGTATGCCTGGATCATTTATTCAATCTGATGCCCAATGGCAATGCCATCAACATGGGCAAATGGGTCGTACTCACTCTTGGTTTTGCCAAAATTATAGATATGGCAACAAGTGTGAATAATGAAATTATAAGCTATTCTAAGCACTTTCGTTTCAACTTTTATGCAGTCGGCCTCCTTGCATTAACAAATATTACTTTCAATTTCATATTCATCAAGGAATATGGAATTTGGGGGGCAGCTTTAGCAACCGCACTTTCTATTTTGCTCTACAAGATTGGTAAGTTTCTGTTCATCTATATCAAATTCAATATTCAACCTTTTACAATTCAGACGCTGTATTTGTTGGTCATGGCAGGGATTGCATTTTTAGGAGCAAACTGGATTCCGGATATTGGTGGTCAATTGGCAAACTTATTATTGAAAGCAGCCGTAGTTTCTCTAGTTTTCCTCGGACTGGTTTATTTTGGAAAAATATCTTCAGACTTCAACCATCTGGTCAACAAAATGGTATTGAGAAAATATAAATAACTTAGACCTTAAATAAAACCCAATATGAGCAATTATCAAAATCTGTTACTGGACTCATCAGAACAAATTATAACGATGACCATCAGTCGTCCTCAGGTATTGAATGCATTGAATACTGAAACAATGAAGGAGCTTGGACATTTCTTCACTGAAGGGTACAAGGACTGGGACGGAATCAGAGGAGTCATCATAACGGGTTCCGGAGAAAAGGCTTTTGTTGCAGGTGCTGACATTTCAGAATTTTCAGGACTCAATGTGGACGAGGGACAGGCGATGGCAGATCGCGGTCACGCCATTTTTAATGCCATTGAAGGTTTTCATTTACCTGTACTGGCTGCAGTGAATGGCTTTGCACTGGGTGGAGGTTGTGAGCTGGCGATGGCTTGTCATCTCAGAATAGCAGCTGAAAATGCAAGATTTGGACAGCCGGAAGTCAACCTGGGCCTTATTCCCGGATATGGAGGAACTCAGAGATTAGTCCAATTAATAGGCAAAACAAAAGCAATGGAATTATTAATGACAGCAGACATGATTCAAGCTCCACAAGCTCTGGACCTTGGATTGGTAAATGCTGTAGTCCCGGCTGATCAATTAATGGAAGCTTCCCGTAATTTATTGCTGAAAATTGCAGGCAAAGCCCCACTGGCTATTGCTGCTATTATCAAATGTGTTAATAGTCACTTTGAAGATGGCATCAATGGCTTTCAAATGGAGATTGCACAATTTGGAAATTGTAGTGGAACAGAGGACTTCAAAGAAGGAGCATCTGCATTTTTGGAAAAAAGGAAAGCAAATTTTCAGGGAAAGTAAGCCTGTCACACTCCTATAAAAACCTTCTCTTTATAAGCTTGTTAGTTGATGAATGTCTGAAATCATCTTTATAAATGAGATGAATGATGAGTATCAATAGATGGACGACCCTCAGAATAGCTATTAACTGTATCTTTGCAGGGTTCTTACAACAATTATAGATTCAACATGATTGAGACGGATATACTGATTATTGGGGCCGGACCTACCGGATTATTTACAGTATTTGAAGCAGGTTTGCTCAAACTCAGATGCCATTTGATAGATTCACTTCCCCTTCCCGGTGGACAGTTGACTGAGATTTATCCCAAAAAACCCATCTATGATATCCCCGGCTATCCCGAAGTGCTGGCGGGGGATCTTGTACATAATTTAATGAAACAAATCGAGCCATTCAAGCCGGGATTTACCCTGGGGGAAAGAGCCGAAACAATAGAAAAACTGGAGGATGGCCGGTTCAAACTGACTTCTTCTAAAGGTACAGAGCATATAGCTTCTGTCATTGCAATTGCAGGGGGACTTGGGTGTTTTGAGCCACGAAAACCTCCTATTTCCAATATTGCCTCATTCGAAGACAGAGGAGTGGAATATATAGTCAAAGATCCTGAAATGTACAGGGGCAAAAAAATTGTAATAGCCGGAGGAGGAGACTCTGCACTGGACTGGACTATTTTCCTGGCTGATGTAGCTTCAGAGTTGACACTTGTGCATCGCAGGAGCGATTTCCGGGGAGCTCCCGATTCAGCTGATAAGGTACTTGAACTTACTGAATCAGGCAAAATAAAGTTACTGACCCAATCACAAGTAACCGGGCTACAGGGCAATGGAATTCTTAAGGGAGTTGAAATTACACATGATGAACAAGGTTTGATCACATTAGATACTGATCATTTCATTCCACTTTTCGGGCTATCACCAAAGTTGGGGCCGATTGCAGACTGGGGTTTGCAAATTGATAAAAATGCTATAATTATCAATACACTGGATTACAGCACAAATGTGCCGGGATATACGCCATTGGTGATATCAATACCTATCCCGGTAAACTAAAACTGATCCTTTGCGGATTCCATGAAGGTACGATGATGGTGCCATCAGCATTCAAATATATCTATCCGGATAAAAAATTATCATTTAAATACACCACCGTCACGGGTATTGAAGGCCTGTAAAATTCTATGGAATCACCCAATATATTTATTACAGTTGTAGACAGACAAGATATTGAACATAGTATTGAAATCCCTACAGATATGAGTCTCAATCTCATGGAAGTCTGTAAGGCTTCTGAATTACCGGTCAAAGGCACTTGCGGTGGAATGGCTTTATGTTCTACCTGTCATGTTTATGTGCTCTCAGATCATGAGTTACCTGAAATGACAATGGACGAAGAAATAATCCTGGATCAGGCTTTCTTCGTCCAAAGTATGGGCTTAGGCAGGCTGTCTATATTAAATAATCTCTCAGCGTTGAATTCCATTGAATATTTCTGAAAGTGTTACATCATAAGTCAGATGAATCCATCCTTATCCTTGATGATTAAAATCGTCCTGTGGGTCTGGTTTTCAAAAATTTCAGTAGCTAGCTATAAAACAATAAACTGAACAACCTGCTATTGCCAAGCAACCTCATTAGAGGTTACAATGCTTCAGCCTTCAAAAAAGATGAAACAATTACGTTACTTTAAATTAACTTAGAGTGATTTCAGCTCAAAAGCTTCCGTTTGCAATCCTTCTGCCTGACCTGCCAGTCTTTGATTAGCCAACCCAACTACTCTTCCCATATCTTTCATGGAAGATGCACCGGTCTCATTAATAATTCCCTGCACCACTTCTTCCAGAGCTGCATCATCCAGCTGAGCCGGTAGATATTTTCTGATTACTTCAATCTCTTCCTCTTCTACGAAGGCCAGGTCAGACCTTCCTTGCTGACGATAGATCTCCAATGAATCCGTGCGGGTTTTGATCAGCTTTTGCAGCATCTGAATTTCTCTATCTGCTGTCAGTTCTTCCCCACTCCCGTCCGTTTTTTGCAGTAGGATAGCTGATTTGATAGCCCGAACAGCTCTGAGTGTTCCTTTATCCTGAGCCTTCATGGCAGTTTTCAGGTCTTGATTGATTTTTTCTTCCAGGGTCATTATTTTGCTTGGTTTTTCTCTATAAAATTAGTCAGTTCAACAAATTCAGCAAGTGAAAGTTCTTCCGGCCTCCTGTTGAAGGAATCGTCTTTAAGGAGGGATTCATCCTGAATCATTGATTTAATAGTATTACGTAACATCTTCCTTCTTTGGTTGAAGCTTGTTTTGACTACTGTTCTGAAGAACTTTGGATCACAACCTATATCATCACCGGGCTTTCTTGTGAGTCTGATAACACCTGATTTCACCTTGGGAGGAGGAGAGAAGGAGCCGGGACTCACAGTGAAAAGATATTCCCCTGAATAATAAGCTTGTACGAGTAAACTGATCACACCATAATCTTTACCTCCGGGTCCTGCAATCACTCGCTCGGCCAGTTCTTTTTGAAACATTCCAACCAACTCCGGAATATGTTCCCGATATTGAATCAGCCGGATGAGAATCTGCGAGGAAATATTGTAAGGAAAATTTCCAATGAGGCCAAAAGATTTATTATTCTCAAATACTGTATCAAGCGGTAACTTTAAAAAATCTTCAGAAATAATTTTACCCCGCATTGTTGGGTAATAATGCTCTAAATATGCTACCATATCCCTGTCAGCTTCTACGGCTACAAAGTCGAGATCTTTTTCAAGCAGATATTTTGTAAGCATCCCCTTCCCAGGGCCTACTTCCAGCAAACCTTCGTATGTATGTTCCAGCTTTAGACTATTGGCGATTCTTTCTGCTATTTCCTCCCGATTGAGAAAATGTTGCCCGAAGGACTTTTTAGCTTTCATTATGTAGGCATGTGTCGGCAAGTGATCGGCATTTATGTGATCCTACCCGCCAAATATAATAAAAAAAACAAATATTAATTCCTGACATATATATCTTAATGTGAATTTAACAGTATCATTTTTGCGTGCTGTTTATGACAACAATTTTTCCAGGTAATGTTCTGAAACTCCAAAACTCTTTTTCAATTGTGCAACTTCATCCAATGCCTCTGGTCTGGGCTCCGATCTTACTCCCGTTATCATTACGTTTTTTGCAGTGTGTTCCGGACTTATGAATTCAAATACTGAAGTTTTATACCCATTTGCCTCCATGAGCAAGGCTCTTATGCCATCTGTCAGCATTTCACATTGTCTCTCCAGCAGAATTCCATGCTTCAGCAAAGGTTTCATTTGATACTCAACAATCATATCCTTTCTGATTTGCTTTTGGCAACAAGGAGCCAGAACCATTACCTCCACTTTATTTTCTATACCTTTCGCAATGGCCATATCTGTTGCAATATCGCAGGCATGCAAGGCTATCAACACATTGGTTCCTTCCGGCAGATCAGTGGTCTGAATATCACCGGCTATGAAATTTAATCCTTCAAATTCTAAACTCCGTGCCAACTCATTGGATTTCAATACCAAATGCTCCCTGAGTTCAATGCCGGTCATTTTTATATTCCAACCTTTCAATTTACTTAGATACCAGTATAAGCTGAATGTCAGATATCCTGATCCGGAGCCCATATCCACGATATGAAGTCCATTTTTTGACTGATCTTTCAACAAAGACTCCAGAATCTCCAGATACTTATTGATTTGTTTATACTTTCTCTTTCCGTCGCTCAAAATTTCCCCTTTGGATGAGCTGATTCCCAGTAGTTTGAGTAATGGCTGATCAGCAGGGATCAGATAATCCTTTTTGCGGTCATGCTCACTTATACCTGCAACCTGGGTAGAGGTTTCCGTTTTTTGTGTGTGCAGTTGAATTTCTCCTTTTTTATTTCTTTTCAGAAGAATAGTTTCTGACTGATTATATATATAAGCTTCTTTACATTTACCATCACGGAGCAAATCATTGAGTAAAATCACAGCCTCTTCAAGCGGATAATTTTTAGTTTCATCTTTTGTGGGATACCTGTATACCAGTGAAAGTTGAATCTGCTTTTTTATTTCGACAAGCTTAAACAATATTTTGTTCCACTGTTGATCTTTAGAAGGAACACTAAGTAGACCTTTAACAAATATTTCAGCGGCTATCGCTGAATTAAGGAGATTCTGCAGAGTTGTATCCTGCTTATTATTTTCTGACATGCCTCAAAATTACAGATAATAAGACAAATCAGCGTTTGTGAAAATTTGACTCAACGCATCCCAATCTTTATGGATTGACTCAGCGTATTTAATTTGCACGCCGTATGTCTGTATATATTGAGTGCAAATGTTGAAATAGTAGTAATTTAGTCATTCATTTGCCCCTCGAAAATAGAAAGTATGGATCGCAATAATAATTTCTGGGATGATATCATTTTTCAGTTAGGAAACAAATCAGTTGATGTAAAGCAGTTGGTCATGAGTCTCGCTGCAGTCATTGCGGTTGGATTGCTATACGCATTATTGACAAGATTTTTTTTGAAGCCGATAGTTTATAAAGAGAAAGATGCTACGCCGGAAGAGAAGAGAAAGATACGGAATAGATGGATTGCACTTTTTGTATTGAATAATGTGACCCTTCTGGTGTGGTTGCTAAATTTGGATTTTCCCCTCTTTTACTTTGGAAAGTACAATATTAGCCTGATTACAATCCTGCTCATTCTCATCCTTTTGTCTTTTTCCAGTCTTATTGATTGGTTGTTCACTTATGTATTGCTAAGAGATCAGCAACCAAATCCCAATAGATACGATAAGAAAAGAAAACGATTTTCAGTTGGGACAAACCTTCAGTTTATCATATATACTGTAACAACCATTCTTGTACTGCATGGACTGAATCTTG
Source organism: Saprospiraceae bacterium (assembly GCA_016706365.1). Lineage (GTDB taxonomy): Bacteria > Bacteroidota > Bacteroidia > Chitinophagales > Saprospiraceae > SLDF01. The sequence continues at coordinate 165,436 of JADJJU010000002.1, read as the reverse complement.
ACTTCAAGCTGTTTTCTTTCAATGAGGGGAAGGACAAGGTAGATTTCTATTTTTCAAAATTATTCTCAGCGATTCTTGTTCTCCTTGTAGCCAGATTGCTTGTATGGATCATTACTAAAATTATTCTCAAAAGATATTATAATGTCCGTCATATAGAATATAGTTCTCAGTTTGCCATCAATCAAATTTTGAGCTATGTCATTTTTGTAATGGCTTTCATAGTCATGCTCGAAAGTCTTGGGATCAAAATGACTCTTTTATGGGGAGGGGCAGCTGCTTTATTAGTCGGAATCGGACTTGGTTTGCAACAGACATTCAATGACCTTATTTCGGGGATAATCTTATTGTTTGAGCGTACTGTTGAAGTTGGTTCAGTACTGGAAATCAGCGGAATGGTCGGAACTGTCAGAAAAATAGGTATTCGTACATCAATCATTGAAACCAGGGACAATCTGGCTGTAATCGTACCAAATTCCCAACTCATTGTTGATCAGGTGATTAATTGGAGCCATAATGATGATAAAGCCCGATTCAATGTCTCGGTAGGGGTTGCTTATGGATCTGATACTCAAAAAGTAAAAGAATTATTACTGAAGGTCGCTCATGAACATCCCGATGCCTTAAAATCACCGGTTCCTTTTGTTCGTTTTGTTAGTTTTGGAGAATACTCTTTAGGAATGGAATTGCATTTCTGGTCCAGCAAATTGATACCGATAGAAAACATCAAAAGTGATCTCAGATTTGCCATTGACAGGTCTTTTAGAGAAAATGATATTCGTATTCCTTTCCCTCAAAGGGATATATGGATGAAAAACCCTCCTCATGCAGAAGAGGATCAAAAAAATACTGATTTATGAAAAAAGTAATTTTCCTGATCGTTTGTTCTTTAAGCTTGTGGGGCACAGTATTTGCCCAGGGTAAAAAAGCTGAAGCCCTGGTAAAGGGATATTTCAAAGCATGGAATGAAAACAAGCCTGAGCTTTTCAATACATATTGTACAAAAGATTTTTCCAGAAAAACAGGTGGCGTGGCTGACTCGGAAGGCATGAACGCATTGCTGCAACAATATGAATTTTCCAAAAAAAATATGCGAAGGTTCAAAATTGAAGCTAAAGAATTAATTTCTAACAAAACTGGAGTCGCTGTGTACTGGACAGCCAGTTTCTGGCCAGAAACAGACCAGGTGGTGAGTTACAATGGAATGAGCATGTTTAAGCTTGAAAATGAACTCCTTACAGAAGAACTCATGATCAGTGATCGTGTAAAGATGCTGCAGCAGATGGGTTATAAAATGCAGGCTCCGGAAAGCAAAGAATAATAAACTTCTCGATTTATATTTGGAAAGTAAAAAATATTCCTGCTATATTTGCGTGCTCTTAAAAAGGGTTGCGTGGCCGAGCGGCTAGGCAGAGGTCTGCAAAACCTCGTACAGCGGTTCGAATCCGCTCGCAACCTCCAGTTCAAATCAAAGAGGCTGTCCCAAAAAGGCAGCCTCTTTTTTTTGGTTTGTGCTGCCCTTTTATATTTTCTTAAATACTTTTAGCTTGGAGCCCCGGGCCCCGGGCCCCGAGATTTGACAGGATTAGTTTTTACAAATCAGTTACTGGAATAATATAAACTTCATTGTTCGATGCATCATCGCAGCATGGCCCGTTTATAAGGAACCAGGTTTGTAAATTGTAATAAGCATGCACATTTACTTGATTTTTAAGTGACTTTGATCATTCCGGTTCATATAACATCAGAATTCTTATGATTCAAATCAATGTGTTTGAAAATAGGGCTGTTTCCGACATATATTTAATCCGACATTAGTTTGCACATACAATTTAATGTTATTATTCCGAAATACAGGGTCGGGGATGGATGCATCTCCGACCTTGCAATTTCAGGACCATTCAAAGCTCCGGATATGAGGAAAATTCTTTTATGTCATAATCTTAAGCATTCTTTGCTTCTTTGTACCTTAGCGCAGCCATTTTAGCGTTAATATGCTTAAAGGAAATTAAGAATATGAGATTAATGATAATTCTTTGCTGTGTGATGCTGTCTGCAAGTGTGATAGTGGCTCAATCTACCACCCGTACAGAAAAGATGGAAGTTGACGGAACACCCGTCCTGGCTGTTATTTCCCCGACTGACACTGTTTACATTGCAGATCTGGAAATGTACACTATTACATCTCTCAAAGAATTTGAATCAGACGCCGAATATAAAAGATATCTAAAGTACAGGGCTTTCGCAGTGAAAGTGTATCCTTATGCAAGACAAGCGATAAAAATCTTCCGTGAAATGGAGGCAGAAACGGAAGACCTTTCCCGAAGAAAACGTAAGAAGTATATAAGACAGCTTCAGAAAGAACTGGAAAAAGAATTTGAAGAACCACTCAAGAATCTCTCCCGGACCCAGGGACAAATTTTAATCAAGATGATTGAGAAGGAATTGAGTACTCCTATGTACAGCTTGTTGAGAGAGCACAAAGGATTTGGTTCAGCTTTCTTTTACAATACAATGAGCAGTTTTTATGGTTACCGGCTCAAGCACGGGTATACCAGAGGAGAAGACAGAGTATTAGATACGGTACTTGATGATTTTGATATTTCTTATCGGGTGGATCGAAAAAAATACAATGCCAAAAGCCGGGAAAATAAGGGATGAGGCATCTCGCACTGAGATATAAAGCCCTGTTTCAACCCGACATGTATCATGGTTAGGCAAAAAAAGACAATATTTTGAGGGATGGTACTTTAAATTTGTAAACAAAGACAAATCACTTGCCTTTGCTGTCATTCCCGGCATATCTATAGACAAAAATGGGGCTTCCCATTCGTTCATTCAAATTCTGGATGGACTTCATGCACAATCAGCTTATTATCATTTTCCTGCATCTGACTTTATCCCCTCCGCCCGCGGTTTTACTCTTCAATTGGAAAATAATTTTTTTTCGCCTCAGCATGTAAAGCTTGCTCTGCCTGTTTTGAGGGCGGACATTCAAATTCATAAAACCTATCCCTGGCCAAAGCATATCGGAGCTCCGGGAGTAATGGGTTGGTTTTCGCTGGTTCCTTTCATGGAATGTTATCACGGAGTTGTTAGCATGAATCATTCTCTCTCCGGAAAAGTGGAATGGAATGGAAGCACTTTTGATATGGAATCAGGATTGGGATACATTGAAAAGGATTGGGGAAGATCCTTTCCCAAAAGTTGGATCTGGATGCAAAGCAATCACTTTGATTATTCTGGAGAATGCTCCTTCATGTTTTCACTGGCACATATTCCCTGGTTAAAATCACATTTCAACGGATTCCTTGGCGGTCTTTTGTTGGACGGCAAATTGCATAGATTTGCTACTTACACGGGTGCCAAAGTTACAGGTATGGTTACCCAACAGAAAGTGGAGCTGGATATTAAGCAAGGTTCAAAAACGCTTCAAGTAAATGCATTTAAAAATAAAGGCAGCGATTTGATATCACCAATAAATGGAGAAATGAAGGGCAAAGTCAACGAAAGCCTTGTTTCACATATTGATCTGATATTCAGAGATAAAAAGCAAGTTTTATTTGAAGGTAAAGCTGATATTGCAGGACTCGAAGTAGCAGGGGAAGCACACTTGTTATTCAAATGATATTTTAAAAATGGAACACTGTGTTTAAAGTGGGTGTTATAACAACAAAATAAGGTCAATGAAGAGCGTAGCAGAATTCAAAAATTTCTTCCATCCGGTTAAGTTCATTGGACAATTAGGGGCAGTGGTTCGAAAAGCAGGTACGCAAACTACCTATACCGGGCTCTTGCTTTTCTATGCGTTCAAAAGAAAAGAAACGCCACTTTGGGCAAAAAGAATAATTATTGGCTTACTTGGATATTTATTGGCCCCGGTGGATGCTATTCCGGATTTGGCGCCACTCATCGGATATACAGACGATATTGGACTTTTGAGTTTTGGGCTTGTAACCATCGCAGCATATATAGATGAAAATGTGAAATCTAGTGCCAGAGAAAAGATGAATACTTGGTTTCCAAATTTAAAACCTGCTGATATTCAGGCTGTGGACAAAAATTATAACTGGATTTGTGTAATTCAGGTTATTGAAGATTTGCTCAGCACCCAAAAGCGTGTATTTTGTCCCATAATTAAAAATCCCCATCATGATCAATAAAGTTATTTTGATCGGTAATCTTGGCAAAGACCCTGAAGTAAGGCATCTGGAAGGAGGTTCCTCTGTGGCAAATTTCACATTGGCAACCAATGAGAACTACAAGGATAAAACCGGCGAATGGCAAAAACAGACCGAGTGGCATAATATCGTAGCCTGGGGTAATCTGGCAGAATATTCTGAGAAATGGCTTAAAAAAGGTATGTTAGTTTTCATTGAAGGAAAATTGACGCATAGAAAATATCAGGATAAAGAAGGTAATGACAGGTATATCACTGAAGTAAAATCCGTTTCTATCCGAACAATGGAGAAAAGGGAATATTCAGGAGATGAGTCCGGTCAGCAGCCAATGGATATTGCCAGCACACCACCTGCATTCGATCAGGAGGATGACTTACCATTCTAAGGTCTATTTCTTTACCAACTCCACTTATTTTGGACACCGAACCTCCCTCTCACGAATTATATTATCAATCATTGATGCTACTGCAGACCATGCAGGATCCCTCAGTGATTTTCTTTTCATTTTTAGGATTAATAATGCTCTTGCTCGGATCTGCCGCAATCAGCGGTTCTGAAGTAGCGTTTTTTTCTCTGGGCCCACAAGATTTTCACGAACTGCAAAACGAAAATACAATCTCAGCGAAAAGAATTCTCTTCCTGAGAGATCACCCAAGAACTTTGCTGGCCAGCATGTTGATTGGTAACAATTTTATAAATATTGCCATCGTCATTGTTTCAGACTTTTTGATTAAAGGTCTGATCAGTGAAACTACTTTCACTTATTGGGGTAATAGCATATCCAATGTCTCATTGTTTGCGTTTTTAGAAGCTCAGCAATGGACCAACATATTGGAGTTTATAATCACTGTAGTAGTGGTTACATTCATTCTGGTATTGTTTGGGGAGATTACTCCTAAACTCTATGCCAATCACAACAATCTTAAACTTACAAGGACCCTTTCCGGAATGCTTGTTGTTTTGCACAGTGCTTTGAAACCATTTAGCAGAGTTCTTGTAAAATCCTCCCATTTCATCGAAGGAAGAATCAACCGGCATGGTGCTCTGGATTTTGGCGCCAGTAAGGAAGAAATTGACAGAGCCATCGATTTGACAGTTCTACATGAGAAAGATGCTGAAAAGGAGAAAACTATCTTGAAAAGCATCATTAAATTTGGAGAAGTGGCGGTCAAGCAGATTATGAAAGCCAGAGTGGATATTGTTTGCCTGGAGCATGACAGCGATTTCAAAGAAGTTATGCAGGTTGTCAGGGAAAGTGGATACTCCAGAATTCCAATTTATACAGATGATCTCGACCATCTGAAGGGCATTCTATACGTTAAAGACTTACTTGGCCATTTTCAGGAAAGTCCTGATTTTTACTGGCAGGAATTGATCAGAACCAATATGCTCTATGTTCCGGAAGCCAAAAAAATTAATGAAGTCCTCAATACTTTCAGGCAGCAAAAAATGCACATGGCCATTGTAGTTGACGAATACGGTGGTACTGCCGGACTTGTAACTCTGGAGGATATCATGGAGGAAGTAATTGGTGATATCCGGGATGAATTTGACGATGAGACGGACATTTCTTATGAACAAATAGATGAATTCACCTATTTATTTGATGGTAAGACAATGATAAATGATATGTGCAAAATTCTTCGGATCGAGAAGAGTATTTTTGATACCATAAGAGGAGATGCGGATTCTATTGCAGGACTATTTCTGGAAATGATAGGACAAATTCCAAGGAAAAATGCAGAGATCAAATACAATCAATATATTTTCAAAGTCGTTTCAGTTAACAAAAGAAGGATCGAAAAAATCCAGGTAACGATTTCCAAACCATAATTCATGTACAAACCCATTTTAGCTTGTGTTCTTTCTTCGATTTTTTTGACTGCTTGTGAGGAGCCCGCCATCATACCTAAACCGCGTACCTACCCAAGGGTTGAATTTCCGGCAAGACAATACCAGACTTTCGTTCATTCAGATTGTTCTTATAAATTTGAAACTCCAAACTATTCAATAGTAGAGCAGGATAGTGTATTCTTTAATGAAAAAGCTCCCAATAACTGCTGGATTAATATTAAATATCCCATTTTCAATGGTCAATTATATTGCAGCTATTACCCTGTCAGAAACAGAGAAGAACTGGATAAATTTATCACTGATGGACATACTATAGCCAATAAGCATACTATAAAAGCTGACTATATTGAAGAATTGTTAATTGATAATGGACACAGCGTTTATGGGACTTTATTCAATATTGAAGGCCCGGCGGCTTCAGGAATTCAATTTTATTTAACTGATAGCACCAGACATTTTTTCAAAGCTTCCCTGTATTTTAATGAAACTGTCAACCCGGATTCTATAGCCCCGGTTCTGGAGTTTATGAAACATGACATCAATCATATGCTGAAAACTTTCAGATGGGAAGCAAAGTAGTATATTTAGGTTTTTGAGACAGGACATGACTTAGTCTTAGCCTGTTGTTTGCTTAGATTATGTAATCATTTTTAATATAAACTGTTATGGCAAATGTTTCTGAAATTGAAGGAATTGGTAAGGCTTATGCTGAGAAATTACAAGCAAACGGAATCAAAACAACAGCGGCTTTGTTAGAAGCCGGTGCTTCTAAAAAAGGAAGAGATTCAATCGCCGGGGCTACGGGGATTGACTATGACAAAATCCTGAAGTGGGTCAATATGGCTGATCTATTTCGCATCAAAGGTGTAGGCGAAGAGTATTCAGAACTTCTCGAAGCTGCAGGAGTGGATACTGTAAAGGAGTTGCGAACCAGAAATGCTGAAAATTTGCACGCTAAAATGGTTGAAGTGAATGAAGCCAAAAAATTAGTAAGAGCACTGCCTTCTGCTTCTCAGGTAGAATCATGGGTTGAGCACGCAAAAACATTAGATCCGGTTGTTACGCATTAATTAAAATAGAATTTTAGTTTAGAAGAGAGTGAGTCCCGCCAATGGCTCACTCTTTTTTTGTGATTTAAGTTACTTACTTCGCTGAATTAACAGTCGTATACTTGCTAGGTGAGCAAATAAAACTACCGGGACCACATAAGCAGGCAACCATACATATGGGAAATACTGCACAGCGACATTTGGCTGATCAAAACCCAGTTGTTGAAATGGCACCGGAGATGCCAGAACCGCCATTACTACAATGATTAAAAGTAAGATCAAACACAAGACATTCCATAATAATAAAACTTGCTTTTTCACCTTTGTATCCTTGAATGCATACCACCAAATAATGGGTGCGGAAATGCCTGAAAGTATATCGAAATTCGCTCCTTCAAAAGTCATTATCTGAGGAATCTGTTCATGTAAAAACAAACCCCACAAAACTATTTCGACCGGAATCCTTACTATATGTAATAATGTGAGATCCGGCAGACTGGCCTTGTTCAAAATGAGTTTTCCTCTCTTACTGAAAAATACAAAAATTATAACCAGCAATCCGGGTAAAATCAAAAGTGGAAACCTCGGCGGAATAGTATCTGTCACAGTATAAAATCCATAAGCACCGGCAATCCCCTGAACCAACAGCAATACAAAACTTATGATCAATGCCTGCCTCGAAAAATGCAGCGCCTTCATGATAAAATAAAAAGTCAATAGAGTGGTAAAAATGAATCCAAGATCTAACCAAAGTGGTATTTGCTGTATCATACTTTAGCAATTTTGTTACACAATATAATAATCAAATTTCGGACATAATATGCTGAGCTAAGATTATTTACAGCGTTCCATGGATATGCTTCTATTCCTGATAGGGCTGGATTTTCGCAAAAAGACAGGTGCAAATAATCCAAATAATTTTCATCCGCAGATTTTGCCTGTAAAAAAGGAGCTTGAGCGGAAGGCGCAATTATACAATTTTTCTGTTTTACAATGTCTATCAACTATTCTCGTTTTTAAATGAGTAAATTTGAGAAGCATTAATGCATTTTTAATTCCGAAATGATTTTCATAATTTCTTGGATTAAACTTTGGAGCTCTTTACCAGTCGTACACAAATGAAATCATTACGCGGAATTTTTCTGATCTTTTCATTGTGCTTGATGTCCTTTATGATCAAGGCATCAGATAGTATTACAGTGTACGTTTTCCTTCTGGAAAGCTGCCAAATTTGTCAAAATCAAACCGCCGAATTGAACAATATTCATCAGAAATATACAGAATCAGGAATTAAATTCATCGGAATATTTCCCAATAATGAATTCAGTACTCAGGAAGGAATTGATTCTTTTCAAACAAAATACCAACTGAAATTTCCACTGAAATTTGATCCATACCAGGTCATTGCAATGCAATATCTGGCTACTATCACTCCGGAAGTGGTAGTCATAAGAGATGCGGATCAAAAAATCTTGTACAGGGGTAAAATTGATAATTCGTATGAACGAGTAGGAATTAGAAGATCAGTCATCACTGAGTTTTATTTGAAGGATGCATTGAATCAGATTCTGGATAACAAAGAAATCATCATCCCACAAACAACAGCTGTTGGCTGTTTTATTATGAAAAAAACTTCATTGAAATGAGTGTCAAAAAATACTTTCTCTTTTGTATATCTATTTTTTCAATGCTGAAAATAAATGCGCAGAGTGTGAATTTCAGCCAGGATATAGCTTCCATTATCTACACTCATTGTACGAGTTGTCACAGGCAAGGCGAGATAGCTCCATTTGCACTGACCAATTACAATGAAATTAAGTCATGGGGACCAATGATCAAATATGTCACTGCGATCAAATTCATGCCCCCCTGGAAGGCTGATCCTGCATTTCAGACCTACCTAAGAGAAAATGTATTAACCAATGATCAGATTCAAAAAATAGCCACATGGGTAGATAATGGAATGCCACAGGGTGATCCTTCCTTAGCACCTCCGCTTCCTGTATTCCCTGAAGGTTCACAGATTCGGGAACCTGATCTGGTGCTATCTTATGCTCAATCCTATACTCAGAAAGGGATCAATCAGGATGTTTACCGCTACTTTGCTATCCCGACGGGACTTACCGAAGACAAAGACCTTATCGGCCTCGAGGTCAGACCGGGTAACAAGTCAATTCTACACCATGCTCTTGCCTGGGAAGATATAACAGGGGCCGCTGCAGCAGCAGATGCAGCAGATCCTGAATATGGATATAGTGGCAATGAAAATGATTTATTAGATCAATTGAATGATCAACTGCAAGGCTATGTGCCGGGCCAGAGACCTGTTCTGTATTCCCATGGAATGGCTCAAAGATTGCGTGCTGGCAGCTATATCAAGTTGCAGGTACATTATGCGCCCACACCTGTTGATCAGAAGGATTCTTCCAGTATCAATCTCTTTTTTGCTGAAACACCTGTCAACAGATATGTCAGGAGCCATGTCATGGTCCCTCTTCCCGGAGTGCTGACAAATGGTCCATTTTACATACCGGCAAATCAGGTCAAAGAATTTCATGGGGTTTACACTTTCACTGAAAAAGTAAGCTTGCTGAATATTTCTCCACATATGCATTATTTGGGTAAAAGCTGGAGAGTTTATGCAATCAAACCAGGGGGAGATACAATTCCTCTAGTCAAAGTCAATGATTGGGATTTCAACTGGCAGAAATTACACCTTCAAAAACCTGTCGTTTTACCGGCAGGAACTAAAGTGCATGCTTATGCCAAGTATGACAATACTGTCAATAATCCTTACAATCCTAATAATCCACCCCGTGCAGTTTCCTGGGAGAGCGTACGCAGGATGAGATGTATTATCTGCCATTCAGCTGGGTATCTTATCGCGATGGAGATGAAGACCTGAATTTTGATGATGTCACTACCAGCCTTGAGAATGAATCATTGCACACTATTCAAAATGAATTGTATCCAATCTATCCTGTTCCTGCAGATCAGGAGGCAGTAATTGGTTATACTTTAAATCAGGGTGCATCTGTGAGACTCAATGTACTCAATATCACAGGAAATCTAGTGGAGGCTATTTATCAATCCGGATTTCATCAGCCCGGATTCCACACTCATAAACTGGATGTCTCTTCTTACAAGCCCGGAATGTATATCGTCCTGCTTCAGGTAGGCAATAAAACGCATGCACAGAAATTGGTGGTGACGAGGTAGTCAAGTTTTAAAAGAATTTTGTTTCTTATAATGCAAAATGCCCTGCTGAAAAGCTCAACAGGGCATTTTTATTTTATATCAAAACTACAGCTAGAACTATCCGCCCAATGCAGCTGCTCCACCCACGATCTCAGAAAGTTCTTTAGTAATTGCTTCCTGACGGGCTTTGTTGTAGTTGATTTTCAACATCTTGATGATTTCTTCCGCATTCTCAGTTGCTTTATCCATTGCTGTCATACGCGCACCGTGTTCTGATGCATTCGTGTCAAGCATGAATTTTTGAAACTGAATTTTCAAAATACTTGGAATCAGGTAGTCCAATAATTCCTTTTCACCCGGCTCGAAAATATAGAAAGCCTTCATTTTCTTTCCAGTTCCTGCAGGCATTTCTACTTTAGGTACTGGCAGGAAAGTCTCCACTTGAGGGAATTGAGTAGCAGCATTCTTGAATTTTGCATATGCCACTTCAATTTTATCATATTTGCCATCGGCAAATGCCTGCATAATCACAGAAGAAACCTCAGCTACTGCATCAAATTCCAATGTATTATTCAACAAAAGATGTGAGGTGTCCAGCTTTATATCAGTGTAGCGCTTTCTGAAGTAATCAAATCCTTTCTTACCTATTGGCATGATAGTCAGATTACCTGCTTCTCTTTGCGGTGCATATTTGCCATTAACTAATGCAGCTACTTCTTTATTGATATTGGTATTAAATGCTCCACTCAAACCTCTGTTGGAAGTGATCAAAACGATCAAAACTTTCACAGGCTCTCTCTCTACACCGTAGGCAGATGATGCATCACCGTCGAGATTGCTCAGGATATTGCCCAACATCTCATTCAGTTTGTCCGAATAAGGGCGTAGTTTCTGAATAGCCTGTTGTCCACGGCGCAACTTTGCAGCAGATACCATCTTCATCGCCTTGGTGATCTGCTGTGTAGACATCACCGATTTGATTCTTTCCCGTACTTCTTTAAGATTAGCCATGCTTATGTTTGCATTTAAAGGAATGAAAAAAGCTCCATTCCTCTATCCTGTCAATTATAATTTATAAGGTGCTGATAGTTTTTCAGCCAAAGTCTTCAATGTCTGCACATCGCTGTCATCCAGTTTACCTTTTCTAAGGTTAGCCAGAACATCAGCGTGATTGCGCTCCAATTCGATCAAAACGATCTCTTCGAACTCCTTGATTTTCTCTACAGGAACGTTTTTCAAAAGACCATTTGTACCCATGAAGATAACAGCAATCTGCTTCTCTACAGGAACCGGGGCATATTGAGGTTGCTTAAGAATCTCTACGTTTTTACGGCCTTTATCCAATACTGCCATTGTTGCAGCATCCAGATCCGAACCAAACTTAGCAAAAGCTTCCAATTCACGGAACTGAGCCTGATCCAGTTTCAGCGTACCTGCTACTTTTTTCATCGCTTTTATCTGAGCGTTACCACCCACACGAGATACAGAGATACCTACATTGATCGCAGGACGTACACCGGCGTTGAATAAGTTAGATTCAAGGAATATCTGGCCATCAGTAATAGAGATTACGTTGGTCGGGATATAAGCAGAAACGTCACCTGACTGAGTCTCAATAATCGGCAATGCAGTCAATGATCCGCCACCTCTTACCAGGCCTGAGTTTTTCAATGATTCAGGTAGGTCATTCATGTCTTTTGCAATCTCATCGTTGTTGATGATTTTTGCCGCTCTTTCAAGAAGACGTGAGTGTAGGTAGAATACATCACCAGGATATGCCTCACGTCCCGGAGGTCTTCTAAGTAGAAGGGATACCTCACGGTAAGCAACAGCCTGCTTGGACAAATCGTCATATATGATTAGTGCTGGGCGTCCTGTATCGCGGAAAAACTCTCCAATACAAGCTCCGGCAAATGGTGCGTAGAACTGCATAGGAGCAGGATCGGAAGCAGAAGCTGATACAATCACTGTATAAGGCATTGCACCGTATTCTTCAAGAATACGTGCTACCTGAGCAACCGTAGATGCTTTCTGACCTGATGCTACATAGATGCAGAATACAGGTTCACCTTTTTCGTAAAATTCTTTTTGATTGATGATCGTATCGAGTGCAATTGCAGTCTTACCTGTCTGACGGTCACCGATGATCAACTCACGCTGACCTCTTCCGATCGGAATCATCGCATCGATCGCTTTGATACCTGTTTGAAGCGGTTCATTTACCGGCTGACGATAGATTACACCCGGAGCTTTGCGCTCAAGGGGCATTTCGTATTTTGTACCGGTGATGGGTCCACGGCCATCTAATGGCTGACCCAATGGATTTACCACACGACCCAAAAATCCTTCGCCCACCTCGATGGAAGCAATTCTGTTAGTACGTCTAACTTTAGAGCCTTCACGGATATTATCTCCGGCGCCCAAAAGTACCACACCTACATTGTCTTCTTCAAGGTTCAAAACGATGGCTTGAACGCCGGTTTCAAACTCTACTAATTCACCTGCTTTGGCCAGCGTAAGGCCATACACACGCGCAATTCCGTCTCCCACCTGGAGAACAGTTCCAATTTCCTCTAATTCTGTAGCAGTCTGCACTCCAGCTAATTGCTGCTTCAGTATTGCGGATATTTCATCAGGTTTTACATCTACCATGGTAGTATGTTATTTTTAGTTAAAGTGAACGAATTTTTGACTCGTATAAGTTGATCGCCAATTCACGGCGCATTTTATCCAAAGCGTGAGAAATGCTTGTATCAATCAGCTTGTGATCGAATTCAATCTGAAAACCTCCGATGATATCAGGGTTTACTTTAGTGTGCATTTCTATAGATCCTGTAATCAGTCCGGCTTCAATCAATCTGGCTTTGATAGCATCCTGTGCAGCTGCATTCAGAGGAACAGCAGAGATTACATTGACCGAAACGATATTATTCATTTTCCTGTAACTCGCCATGAATTCGTTGAGAATTTCAGGCATATACATTTCTCTTCCTTTGCGGATCACCAGATTGAAGAATCCGAAAGTGGTAGGATTAGCTTTTCTTTAAAAAGCAATTTGAAAATTTCAGCTTTTTTAGTGGAAGGAATTACCGGGCTTTTCAGCATGTGATAAAAGTCCTTGCTTTCCATTGCTTTTTGAAATCCCTGCACATCCTCTTTTACAGCTTCCAGCTCGTTCCGTGACTTAGCCAAGTCGATGAGGGATTTTGCGTATCTGGATGCAATTCTGGTAATGGACATAAGTTACAGTTAAATGAAACCTTAGATGCAGGTTATTATTTAATTTCTTTTAATAGGGTCTGGACATAATTTACCTGAGCATCATCATTTGACAACTCTTTGCGCAGCACTCTCTCAGCCACTTCCAATGCCAGCAAACCTGCTTTATTTTTCACATCCACCATTGCTTCATTTTTTAAATTTTCAATGGCTTCTTTAGCATTGTTGATCAGCAATTGTCCTTCTGATTTTGCTCTTTCTCTGGCTTCTGCAATGATTTGATCTTTTGCTTCTTTGGCTTCTCTTAAGATTTGAGCACGTTCTTCTCTTGCCTGAGCAAGCAATTGCTCGTTTTCAGACACAAGATTCTGCATCTCAACTCTGGCCTTTTTGGCTTCATCAAGAGATTCCTGAATAGATTTTGCTCTTTCTTTTAGGCCATTGGCTATACCTTTAAATGCAACCTTTCCAACTAAAAGCCAGAAGATAAGAAAGAATAGAGTGGACCAAAAAAGAAGTCCAAAATCCGGTTTAATAGGGCTGAAATCTGCTAAAAACAACATAGCTTATTTATTTATATTCTTGATCTGAATGTTTCAATTAAATAGTCCGGTTCCAGCAGCCAAGCGCTGATCTGTAACCGGACCATAATAATTATGCTACAAGGTATGACAAAAGGATCGCGATCAAAGCTGCTCCCTCAACGAAAGCGGCCATAAGGATCATGTTTGCACGAATGTCACCCATAGCTTCCGGTTGACGAGCAATTGCTTCCATAGCTTTGGCTCCGATGTTTCCGATACCTAATCCGGCACCGATTACCGCGAGACCCATTCCGATTGCTGCTAGAGAACCTGTCATGTTGAAATATTTAAAAATGTAAAAAAATCAATGATGCGCCTCTTCCGTCGCAGCTCCAATATATGATGCTGTAAGGATGGCAAAAACAAAAGCCTGAACGAATGCTACGATCAACTCAATAGCCATCATAAACATCGTCAGTAAAAATGAACCAATGGAAGCTCCCAATGAAGCACCTACGCTTTCACCGGAATTTCCGAATATGAAAATCAAACTTATGAATACTAAAATTACAAGGTGACCTGCAGTGATGTTGGCGAAAAGACGCAGCATCAATGTCAGAGGCTTGATAAATACACCGATGATTTCCACCGGAACCAGAATCACTTTCACATACAATGGAACTCCCGGAGGCCATAGAATATGCTTCCAGTAATGTCCATTACCGCTGAAATTGGTTACCAAAAATGCGATGATAGCCAGTACCATTGTGAATGCCAGGTTACCTGTCACATTGGCTCCACCAAAAAATGGAATCTGGCCATAGAAATTCAATACTAAAACAAAGAAGAACAATGACATGATAAATGGAAGATATTTTTCCCATTTATTGCCAAGGAAAGGCTTGCACACATCATCCTGAATAAATATGAATATAGGCTCTATAAAATTCTGAAGACCTGATGGTGCCTGTCCTTTACGCTTTTTATAAGCTGAGTTGACACTTAGAAATACCCAAATCAATAGAATAGTCATCAGCAAAAGACTCGTGGAGTTTTTCGTGAGTGAAAAATCATAGAAAGAAGTAATTCCACCACCAAACACACCGAAATCCGCAGTACTCTTTGCATCTGTGAGGTATAATTGTCCATTGTAACAAACATGAGAAACAAATTTACCATCCTCCTCACTATGTTTGAAACCATCTACCTGCACTTCAGTCTTAGGGAAGGACTCATCTGCCACTCTTCTCACTGTACCGCCGTCCAGAACAAAACCATTAATAGCTTTATGCCCTGTGCCATGATGTCCAATATCAAATTTGGAAGATGAGAATACATGCCATCCTTCAGTAGGGACATACAGAAAACATGGTAATGGTAAATTGAATGGTCCGATGCTATATACATTCGCATCAGCAATATGGTGCAAAGCAGTACTTCCGGCATCAAATTCAGTATGTTGTTCTATTCCACAAGCACCTTGACCATGATCACCCGATTCATGCAGCGCATTTTGTGTGTGAGTTGAATCTTCCGGGCTGGCAAAAGATGTTGCTTGAACCGCCAGCAAACTAAGTAAGATAATCAAGTATTTATACATGGATCAACTAGGGTTAAGTACCTGGCAAAACTGCCACTGTCCAAAAACGCTGCAAATGTATAGATATTCACCTGTATATAAAAATGCGAAATAAGTTTTTTTTCAATCATTTAGGCCCTTTGCAGCATACAAGCTGACCCTCACTCCTTCATTTCGTATGAATTTAGCAGTAATTGCCAATTGAAAATAGGAAAATCCTGGCTTTTGCCATTTAAAATGTCGCATTGGCTTAACTCAGGCTAATTTTGCAGAACAAAAAGAAAATCTTGTTTGCCTTGGGTTACTTTGGATAAATGATAGTAATGTGTCAAAGAAGACTCAGTATTCTGAAAAAATAGAAATGGTTAAATCTGTTGAATCTATTTGCTGCAAGAGTTCATCTCCTGACTCAATGGAATTGTGGTTTTCTTCATACCAGCAAATCCACCTTCAACATTGATGAGATTATTCCATCCCCTCGCTTTTAAAATTGAAATGGCAATAACCGATCTGTAACCACCGGCACAGTGAACAAATGCAGGCTGATCCTTTGGAATACTTGAGAGATGTTCATTTAAAAAATCAAGTGGAGCCAGGACAGCTTTTTCCATGTGTTCTGAATTGTATTCCGCAGGGCGACGAACATCAAAAACAAGTGGATTTTCATTTAACCCAGATTCCAGAATTTGGGCATTTACTGACTTTATTGAATCTGTCTCTTTGCCTGCATCAATCCAGGCCTGTATTCCACCTTCAAGATAACCAAGCGTATTGTCATATCCGATTCTGGCGAGGCGGGTTACAGTTTCTTCCTCCCTTCCTGGTTCTGTGACCAGCACAATTTGCTGCCCTACAGGAACTAATGCCCCAACCCAGGGAGCAAAATTACCATCCAATCCTATGAAAATAGAGTTGGGAATAAATCCTCTTACAAAAGCATCCGGGCTTCGGGTATCCAGCACCAGTGAACCGGTTTCTTCAACTAAATCTTCAAAATGAGACACAGGAATCGGATGGACTCCTTTTTTTATTATGTTGTGAATGCTTTCATATCCTTCTTTATTCATCTGCACATTCATAGGGAAATATGCAGGAGGAGGCAGAAGGCCATCTGTCAATTCTTTAATGAAATCATCTTTGCTAAGTGACTCCTGCAAGGCATAATTGAGCTTTTTCTGAATACCCAAAGTGGACACAGTCTCTTTGCTCATATTTTTTCCGCAAGCTGATCCTGCTCCGTGACCCGGATAAATAATGACCTCATCCGGCAAAACCAGAATCTTATTCCGCAGGCTATCATACAGCATTCCTGCCAAATCTTCGGTTGTCAATTCGTTCTGTTTCTGTGCCAGATCAGGTCTTCCTACGTCGCCAATAAATAATGTATCTCCAGTGAAAAGTGCATGAGGCTTACCTTCTTCATCCAACAATAAATAACAGGTGGATTCCATGGTATGCCCTGGAGTATGGATGGTTTTGATTGTTATTTTGCCAATTTTAAATTCCTCGTTATCTTCAGCAATATGGGCTTCAAAACTCGGATTTGCATTGGGGCCATAAATTATAGGGGCTCCTGTAGCTTTAGAAAGATCCAGGTGGCCGGACACGAAATCCGCATGAAAATGCGTCTCAAAAATATACTTAATCTTTGTTCCATGTCTGGATGTTTTGTCCAGATAGGAATGAATCTCACGCAGTGGGTCTACGATTGCTGCTTCTCCATTGGATTCAATCAGGTATGCGCCCTGCGCCAAACATCCTGTATAAATTTGTTCTATTTTCATAAGTCAGACTAACAACTGAAAAGTTGTTTTCGTTTTAATATTGCTGCTTGAATATTATTGCACCAATATCTTCAAGATAAAGTGATTGCAATTTTCACACAATAATAGTGATAGATATTATTTTCTGCCTCTGTGGGCTACATGATTGTTATCATTCATCCAATAAAAGAAAGTGTTTACAATTCAGGGGAATGGAATTATTAATATAAATTCTTTCATTTACGCAGAGCAATTAAATTAAATTCTTTGAGTATGAAACTTTCATCTGAACAATGGAGTACGTATTTATATTATCTTTGTACACGTTTTTCACAAAATCATTTCTCCTATACGTATGAAACAATTACTCTTTAGTATTAGCCTGATATTCTTTGGCGCTTCTCAGATATTTTCCCAACAAAATTTCAATGTCGATCTGGTATCTGTGGTAGAATATACCCAAAATTGCAATGATGTATGGGGTTATGTAGCAGAAGATGGAACTGAATATGCCATTTTTGGTACAACAACCGGAACTGCAATTATAGATTTAAGCGATCCTGCAAACCCGGTCGAAGTTTTATTCATTCCCGGAGCCAATTCGGTTTGGAGGGACATGAAAAATTGGGGACATTTTGTATATGTCACCACAGATGAGGGATCGGACGGTCTTACAGTAATTGATATGTCAGGAGCTCCTGACAGTATCACTTGGGAACTTTGGAAGCCGGAAATCATCATCAATGGGGAGACCCGGATCCTGGAAAGATGCCATAATCTTTACATAGATGAAAATGGTGTGTGTTATCTATCCGGATGTAATATGAATAGTGGAGGCGTAATGCTAATTGATGTTTTCACAAATCCCGGAAAACCAGAATTTATGGTCGCTTGTGATGCCAGATATTCTCACGATTCTTATGCAAGAGGGGATACATTATATAGTTCTGACATTAGCGCTGGCTCATTTTCAGTAATAGATGTAAGTGATAAAACTGCTCCAGTGACGCTGGTTCAACAGGAAACATCCTTCAGATTTACGCACAATTCATGGTTGTCAGATGATGGTAAATACTTATATACAACTGATGAAAGAGCCAATGCATTTATTGATGCATATGACATTTCAGACTTGAGCAATATCAGAAAAGTAGATAGAATCAGGCCCATTGAAACGGAGGGCAAAGGTTTAATTCCTCACAATGTTCATTTTAAAGATGGATTCCTTGTGATATCCTGGTACACAGATGGAATAGTAATAATTGATGCCAACAGGCCTGAAAATTTAGTAAAGGTGGGTTCTTATGATACATTTCTCGGAGCACATGGAGGTTACAACGGAGCATGGGGGGCTTATCCCTGGTTGCCTTCAGGATTGATTCTGGGCGGAGATATAAATACCGGCCTTTTTGTATTGCAGCCTGAATATGTACGCGCAAGCTATCTGGAAGGAAACATTACAAACAGTCAAAATGGAATGGCTCTGAACGGAGTGGAAGTAAGTATTCTATCAGATCAGCCAAATTCAGAAGAAAGTGATTTTAGTGGAAACTATAAAACCGGTATAGCTTATTCAGGAACGTTTACCATTGAGTTTAGAAAACAGGGATACAGGACTTTGTGGGTGGAAGCAGAATTAATTAATGGTGAGGTAACTATACTCAATGTAGAATTGGAACCTGCCAGATCATTTACATTTGCCGGACAAGTTCTTGATGCTGATAGTGGTGAGCCGGTTCCTAATGCTATTTTAAGTATTACAAATGAGCATCAGGATACTGAAATTCAGGCCAATGAAGATGGCACATTTGAAATGACAGCTTATGAAGGAATAACGACTGTTCTGGCCGGGGCATGGGGATATCAATATTATTATGAACAATTATTCAGTGTTGAGAGCCAGGATTTCACAATTTTATTGTCCAAAGGATATGAAGATGACTTTATATTTGATTACGGCTGGACAGTCACAGGAGATTCAATTGTAGGTCGCTGGGAAAGGGCTATACCACAGGGAGGTCCATCCCTTAATCCGCCAACTGATGTTTTAACTGACTTCGGCAACGAGTGTTATGTAACGGGACCTTTGGCGGGTAATAATGCAGGTGCACATGACGTGGATGAAGGAACTACGATTCTAACATCACCATTTTTTGATATGAGTGAATTTGAACTACCAGCATTAAGTTATTACAGATGGTACCACAATAGTGGTGGTAATACTCCCATTAATGATACGCTCAAAGTCTATTTATCCAATGGATTGGAAGAAATATTACTGGAAGAAGTCTGGGGTGTCACCAATCAAAACGGTTGGGTGCTTTCACCTTCTTTTGACCTTGCTTCTCTGATTGATCTTACTGATGAGATGCAGATTCGTTTCGAAGCCAGCGATGTACTACCTGACGGTCATGTCGTAGAAGCAGGTGTGGATGTTTTCAGAGTTATTGAAACTATTGGTACAAGTACAAATGAAGAATTAGCTCTTAAAATCATAGCTATTACTCCGAACCCGAATAATGGACGATTCCTGATTCAGCATCCAAAAGGCCTTGCAATGAATGGTCGCATTCAATTGACAAATCTATCCGGTCAAATGGTTTGGTCTCAAAATGTGAATCAGACAATAAGCACAGAAGTGAATGTGAAATTGCAGCCGGGAATATATTTCATTCAACTGATTCAGGATAATCAGCTGCCGTATGTGGGGAAGGTGATGATACACTGAGAAAAATATATTGACTAAATAATAAAATTTAAATTGAAGGCCGGATGGATAAACATTCGGCCTTTGTAATTCAAAACTCTTACCAGGCTGTCATCTTATATCTTATCTCTTATATCTTATCTCTTATATCTTATCTCTTATATCTCCCTTTTCACTGCAAATCAAAAAACAAAGTAGCCATCCCGAAATAAATCAATAACCCGGTAATATCCACAATCGTTGTAATCGCCGGACTTGCCGCCACTGTGGGGTCACCACCAAGGTTTTTTACCAGAATAGGAAGACCGGAACCGATGAGAGTAGCTGTGATGACTTGAACAGTCATTGCCAGTGAAATAACCAATGCTACATTAAATAGATTATACATCACCGGCAGATCGGCATTGGAGGACAGGACATACACTTTTAAAATAGTGAGGCAACCCAGGGAAATTCCCAGCATTAATCCAATACGCAGCTCTTTGTATACCACCTTCATCCAGTCCTTGAGGGTTATCTGTCCCAGAGAGAGGGCAGTGATAACCACAGTCGCGGCCTGGCTTCCTGTATTTCCTCCGGTGGCAGCCATCATGGGCATATATAGTACTAAAATGATTAAAGCTGCCAATGCATCTTCATAAGCATGCACTATAAATCCGGAAAAAATACTCAGGGCAGCTAAAGATATTAACCAAAAAATTCTCCTTTTGTAATGCGTCCAGACACTATCTTCAAGATAATCTGACTCTTCATCACCGGGAGTCAAACCCATAAATTTTTCCATATCCTCAGTCGCCTCTGCACGAATGATCTCTATCGCATCATCGTGCGTCACAATTCCTGCCAACTGGTCATATTCATTCAGAATCGGAATTGCAACCAAGTCATACTTCTGAATTTTATTGGCAACACTTTCCTGATCCTCTTCAACCCTGGCATAAATATAATCTTTATGAAGTGTGTCCTTTACCAGCTGATTAGGCGGTGAAATTATCAGATTTTTAAGTGTCACAAAGCCCTGCATCTTCATTTGTTGATCCACCACATAGATGTAATAGATCATTTTTTTGGAGGGAGCATCTTTGCGGACTTTATCGATTGCCTGTGCGCAAGTCATGCTTTCAAGCACTGTTGCAAAGTCCGTACTCATGATACCTCCCGCAGTATCAGACTCGTAGGTGCTCAGTTTGATAACGTCTTCTCTAATGGTCTTGGTGAGATAAGGCAAAAGCAATAATTGCTCTTGTTTCTCGAGTTCGCGATAAAAGTCTGCCCTGTCTGAAGAGTGCATATGTTCAAACATCTCGGCAAAAATCCGCCTGTCCATATGCTGAAACAACCAATATTTGGTTTCAAAATCAAAGTCAGATATGATCTCTCCCTGTTGATCTGCTGTAAATAGGACCAGTACCTCTTCCAGTTCCTCCTCTTTGAGTTCCCAGAGGATTTCAGCAACCTCTACGGTAGGCATCTTCTGCATCACAGAGATATACTCCTTGATGTTGCCTGATTCTATTATGTCTTGCTTGATGAGCTCTTTTTCTTCAAAATCATTCATGAGCTGTGGTTTTTCCCGATGGTCAAAAAATTGCTGTTTTTCAAATATCCTTATCCATATCAGGAATAAGGTATTTTAGGATGCCCATTGAGCAGGAAACTCAGTAAATAAGAATAAAAAGGATAACTAAAGGATATATGGATAAATGGAAAACTGCAAGCTTCTGAGTGATGCTTGCTATTGCGCTGCAAAAAATACAGCAAAGACCTGTTGTATGTCAGTTGAATAAAAAACACAGTAAGTACAACTCGATGATTCCATTTAAAATAATCAATTATTTGCCTGCCAAAATTAGGTAATTTTTTATTGAATCCACTACCCTTTGAAAATAATGCCTCCGGAAAAATTTAGTCGGGTGCGGAATTGTAGGAGGAACGCGCCTATGGATTTAGTAGGTCGCTCCCTCCGGGTTGGTGAGCTCAGGCAAAGTCTGACTCATGTGAGCATGCCGCCTTAGCTGCGCGTGCTGTGGAATCACTACGTTCACGGGGTGCAAAACAGCTGTAATCATCTTCGACGAGCAAAATAAAGAGGCTGCTGTCACAGCTGTTCGCCAAAAGCTAATAGCTGGCTGTTTTTCTTATCACCATTCCAGCGCTCCATGCTTTCGGTAGAATTCCTCAAAAGATGACTGTATTCTCTTCACTACTTTCTCCGGATTAGCCCGGGTATCGGACTTAGAATCCACCACGCTGAACAACACTTTCCAGAAATTATTTTTCTTGAAATAGTAGGGAAATGGACGGCTCATCTCTTTCAGGTCCGGTCCATGGATAATGTAAGCATCAACTCCCGATTCACCGGCTGAACCAAATGACAGCACATAAAAATGTTCCGTTGCCATTGCAATCGAAGGATCAGGGCTTAGATCTTCAGTAAGAAATATACCTTTTCTCACCCCGTCCAATAATTTTGTTGATTCATAATCATACATATACAGGACTTTAGAAAATGTATAATGTGCTTCCAGAGCGGCCATCAGTTCCTTGTGTTCCCGATCCCTTGTTTGTACAATCTCAGCAATATTGGTCTGAAGGATTTCTGCTTTAGCAGGATTGGAGCTCGCGGCTTTTTCCAGTGCTTCAATTTTCTTTCTGTAGGATGGAAAGCGAATAATTAATGTCCCTTTACGTAATTCTGTTATAGCCCTGACACTTTTAGTTTCTCTTTCTCTTTTTGAAACGTCCTGAGCATATGAAATTGCAGGGAAACACAACTGAATACACAACAAATACAAAATATACCTCATCTTATTTCTTTTCGTTTACATTTGGTATCCTTAGAACGACAAATATAAAGGGAACGTCTGCAAAAATCTCATATTTAAATCTTCCTGCGATACATCTTGAATACAATTTTTATTTTTGCGCCTCCAATTCAATTGACTAAAAAATACACCCATGTTATTACCGGCTGCTGAGATTGAAGCTCTCAACAAGGAAATTTTCGAAGAAAGTGAATTCATTCAAAGGTTGAATGATGCCTGCAATGATGTCATCGTAGGTCAAGAACACATGATGCAATGTCTTATCATTGGATTATTGACCAGAGGTCATATACTACTGGAAGGTATGCCTGGTCTCGCTAAGACGCTTGCAATCAAGACACTTGCAAATGCAATAGATGCTAAATTCAGCAGAATCCAGTTCACACCGGATTTGTTACCTGCCGATATTATTGGTACACTTATATATAATCCTGTTGCTCAAAACTTCCTGGTTAGAAAAGGACCGATTTTTGCCAATTTTATACTGGCAGATGAAATCAACCGCGCTCCGGCGAAAGTTCAGGCAGCATTATTGGAAGCCATGCAGGAAAGACAAGTTACTATCGGTGATTCCACTTATCCGCTTGATGAGCCTTTCCTTGTAATGGCTACCCAAAATCCTATCGAACAGGAAGGAACTTACCCTCTTCCGGAAGCACAGCTGGACCGCTTTATGCTCAAAGTAAAATTGGGCTATCCAAATAAAGCTGAGGAGCAAATCATTATGCGGCGCAATCTTCAGCAGGAATCATTCGGGCAGAAAGTAGAAGCTGTAGCACATCCTAAAGAAATTCTGAAAGCCAGAGAAATTATCCGTAAAATCTATATGGATGAAAAAATCGAAAAATATATCATTGATATCGTTTTTGCTTCAAGAAACCCGGAAGAATATCAGCTGAAAGGATTTAAACACCTTATTCAGTATGGAGCTTCTCCACGGGCCAGTATCTTCCTCGCTCAGGCAGCAAAAGCAACTGCATTCCTAAACAGACGTGGCTATGTCATTCCTGAAGATGTTCGCAGCATCAGTGCTGATATCCTGAGACATAGAATAGGTCTTACATTCGAAGCAGAGGCCGAGGAAATTACTCAGGAACATATTATTGACCAAATATTACATGCAGTTGAAATTCCTTAGTCTTAAAAATCGGACATCGGTCCACTTAATATTTATTCTTTCCCTTGTCTCAACATTGACACAAGCACAGTACAGCATTCTGTGGCCCAGGCCTGTAGAGGAGCTATTCACAGCGGATACTTTGCATTGGAAAAGAATTTATACAGGCACTCTGGATAATCATCATCCCTTTCTCATGGAAGTGGGATTTGATGGTTCACTATTGAAGGGTTGGTACACATTCGGCGGAGAAAAGGAGATTTACAATTTGGATGGATTTATGGAGAATGATCAATTTTTCCTGGAAGAATGGCATTCTGATTCTTTGGAGACAGGAAGCATTTCAGGTCGAATGGATAGCCTGGGTTTCAGTGGTTTTTGGGAAAATTATAGAAAAAATACCAAATGGAGGGTTGAAGCTTTTGAAGTAAAAGAAGCACCCAAAAGACCTGAATTGTATCATCAATGGATAGGAGCTATATCTTCAGGAGGCAAACTTGACGGCAACTGGAGTTTATTATTGGAAGAAGATCAGCTGATCAAGGGTTATTACATTGATCAGAAAGGTTGTATGCATGATATTACGTCCTACAGGCCCGGCGAAAGGAAAAATTTATTTCTGAAGATACATCAGGATGATTCCGTCCTTTCATCCTCAGTGCAACTTAATTTGGAAACCTCCAGGGGTTTGCTTTATTCAGGAAAGGATATTGATTCAATTCATTTTAAATTTACAAAAGCATCGGATATCCAATTAGTTAACTCTCATTCTTTTCATCATTTTGAATGGGGATACAGTCTTGCTTCTTTCAACAAAAGAATTATGGCTGATTTTGAAGTAAATAGAGATTCTATATTCAAACAAGTCGAAATCAATATACCACAGGAATCCAGTCATCAATACAGAGGACAGATTAATTACAATGGTTTTCTTTCACCATTCTATGCTGACGATGATGTCCTTAGTGGAGTTTATCAAATCAAAAGTTACTCTGCCCAAAAACTGCACAATCAAGCTGCATTTCCAGTTTTGATTGATTTAAAGAGTAAGCGATGGATCAATCTTGAAGAAGGGATCTATAGTCCCGCTGCCTGGAATCTTGATCTTGGCTCATTCTTAAAAGAGCAAATTAAACTCAAATTGAATGATCAGGAGCCTGTCTGGAAACATGTCAAAGCTGAAGATTTTACATTATTGGTGTTTGCAGGTGATCATTTGTTAGTTACAACAAAGCACAATCCAATGCACGGCCATTTGTTTATTACTATTCCTCAGGAAATTATCGAAAGACATTTCAGTCCCTCCTCCTGGGTTATGAGAAAATTATCAGCATATCGCAAAAAATAAATTCATGGATGTCGCCAGTCTGATAGCAAGAGTAAAAAGAGTAGAACTCAAAACCAGAAGATTATCTGATCAGATATTCTCAGGAAGCTATCATAGTGCATTCAAAGGCCAGGGAATGTCATTCAGCGAAGTGCGAGAATATAGCCCCGGAGATGAAGTGCGTTCTATTGACTGGAATGTGACCGCAAGGACAGGTATACCCCACGTCAAAGTATTTGAAGAAGAAAGGGAACTTACAGTTCTACTCATGGTCGATATAAGTGCCAGCGCTTTTACAGGATCAACAGGGATGATGCGTAAAGATTTGATTGTCGAGCTGTGTGCCCTATTGGCGCTTTCGGCTGGTTCCAACAATGATAAAGTGGGCTTATTGCTTTTCAGCTCAGAAGTTGAATTATATATACCTCCCAAAAAAGGAAGACAACATATTCTCCGTCTTATCAGGGAAGTAATTCAGGTAAATCCTGTTCAAAAAACGACTTCCATTCATTCAGTTCTTGAATTCGCAGCCAGAGTAATTAAGAAAAAAGCCATTTGCTTTTTGATCTCTGATTTTCTGGATCAGGGATTCGACAGTGCTTTAAAAATTGTGTCTCAAAAACATGATTTAATCGGTCTGTGGTGTCTGGATGCCATTGAAAAACAATTTCCTGACGTAGGACTGATCTATGTTGAAGATGTAGAAACCGGTAAAAGAAGATTGGTCGACACTTCCAGCAAGGCATTTCAGGAGGCGAATAAATCTGCCTCTGAAGCTCGGAAAATTAATTTAAATACCTTGTTCCAGCGATCAAGAGCAGATCTGGTTACCATACCATTACACGAAAGTTACATTAATCCACTTGTCCAATTCTTTTCAAAACGGAAAATGTAAAATGTCTGACAGCTCGAAAAACTATTGTGCATTTCCATTTAAAAAGCTGAGCTTGATTCTCAGTCTGGCTTTTACATTGAGCATGGGATCGGCCCAGGTGTCTCTCCAGACTAGTCTTGACAGTACGCGAATAGAAATAGGCACCCCTTTCACATTAAGAGTAAAGCTTTCATTTGATCCATCTATTTCTCCTCCGCATCCCGATCTCAGTCCATTGGAGACAAATGAAAAAGATTTGGAAGTGCTGGGTGTAAAAGCATGGGACACACTTGTTGCTGAGCATGCTACTTATATTTCAACGGAAGTTCAGTTGGCTGTTTATGATACCGGAACTGTAATGATTCCTGTTCTGAACTTGATTTATAAGGATGGCAAACAACGGGATACTGTCAGCTCAGAAAATCTATTTATCCGGATTTTGCCACCTGCTCAAATGGCTGAGGATATTTTACCTATAAAAGACCTGGAACGAATTCCCGAATCGAAGATGCGTTACGTCTATATGGCGCTTTCAATTATTGCATTTCTGGTACTTGCGTGGTTTACATGGAAAGCATATAAGCGTAAGAAAGTAGCAGAAACTCCACCGGAGCCCCCAGTCATAATCCTGACCCCAAAAGAAAAGGCTCTGCAAGCAATTCAATCCCTCACAGAACCCGAGGCAGGGGATCAGAATGCAGTAAAATTATTCTATTCCGGTATCACTCAGATTCTAAAGACATTCATTCAGGAAGAGCATCAGTTTCAGGCATTGGATCAGACAAGTGAGACTTTTTTGAATTGGCTGAGAGATAAATTTGGTCAGGGAATTTTCCAGACTATGAAATACTTTTTCGAAGCTGCTGACATGATTAAATTCGCGAAAGCAGATGCAGAATCTGACATGATTCGTCAGGCGAAAGGTATCGCAACGGACTTTATTCATCAGACTGCTGTCAAAAAGGAAACAAATAAGATATGATGCTTCCTGCCTGGCTTAATATCACATTCAATACACCCTGGCTGCTAAGTCTCTTGCTGCTATTGCCATTAATCTGGGTGCTACAAAAAAGATGGCCAAGACCCGCGACTTTGCTCAGTAGTGAAATTATTTTGCCAAAGGTCAACAGTGTAAGATTGATCATTTGGAAATATAGCTTTGTACTTCGATATCTGGCTGTGATTTGCCTGATTATAGCATTAGCGAGGCCACAATTGCCACTCAGGGAGGAAAATATAGATGCTGAAAGTATAGAAATCGCATTGATTGTTGACTTATCCAGCAGCATGCTTGCTCAGGATTTTCAACCAAACAGACTTGAAGCAAGTAAGATTGTTGCAACTCAGTTTATACAAAAGAGAATGTATGACTTATTCTGCCTGGTTGTATTTGCTGCAGAAAGCTATACTCCGGTACCGCTGACAAGCGATCATAAATTATTAATCAGCAGCCTTCAGGGTTTACAATGCGGAGATCTGGAAGATGGTACTGCAATAGGTATGGGACTTGCGAATGGTGTGGCCAGATTAAAAGCCGGAAAAGCCAAGTCCAAAATCGTCATCCTGCTCACGGATGGCGTCAATAATGCAGGATACATTCAACCTGCCACAGCTGCTGCACTGGCAAAAGACCTCGGTATCAGGGTTTATTCCATTGGTGTAGGCTCCATGGGAGAAGCCTTATCTCCGGTGACCCGCAGAGCCGACGGAGAATATATTTTTGGATATACAAGAGTTGAGATTGATGAACCCTTGCTAACAAAAATTTCAGAAGACACAGGTGGCAAGTATTATCGCGCTACCGATCAGGAAAGTCTTGAAAGAATTTATGCAGAAATTGATCAGCTGGAAAAAACGAAAATTCAGTCAACGACTATCAAATTGTTCAAGGAATTGTATCGTTATTTTCTTCTGGCAGGAATGTTTTTCATTCTTTTGGAAGTGTTGATTCACAGGATTTGGTTAAAAATATTGCCATAATGTTCAGGCTCGAAGCACCGGTGTGGGGATGGTCATTTTTACTGCTTGTAGTAGTAATGGCTGCGCTTTTGTGGGCCGGATGGCGATATAGAATCAGAATGCGCACCTTTATCTCTGAAGCAAATCAGGTATATATGATTCCACCCGGCAGAAAAAAGGTGGATCAATTAAAGAATATCTTTTTATTGCTGGCATTATTTTTCTTTTGTCTGTCATTACTAAATCCTCAGACAGCTGGTAAAGAAGAAACCGTTGAGCATAAAGGAAGTGATATCATTTTTGCACTGGATATCTCCCAAAGTATGTTGGTCAGCGACATAGCCCCTAATCGCCTTGCACAGGCTAAGAGACTTGCACTGTCGCTACTGCAGGCCCTTCCATCTGAGAGGATTGGCCTTGTGTTTTTTGCAGGGAGCGGATTTGTGCAGATGCCACTTTCGGCTGATCATCAGGCAGCTGCAATATTTATCAATAATGCCCATCCCGATATGGTCACCAACCAGGGTACAGCAATTGGAGATGCAATCGAGCTCAGCAGTTCTTTGTTTTCAGAAGAGGATGACAGAAGTAAAGCAATTGTCATTATTTCAGACGGAGAAGATCACGATAACCGCACATCAGATCTGGCAAAAACCGCAGGAAAAAAAGGCATTTTGATTTGCACTGTAGGGCTGGGGACTGAAAGTGGAGGGGAGGTGCCTTTCAGCCAGGAAGGTGTTCAAATGTATTCTGAGGAAAATCAGGAGCAAGTCATATCCAAATTTGATCCGGAATCATTGAGATCAATAGCAAAAGCAGGACGCGGAGCCTTTCACCATTTGCAGGATGATGAAAACACAGTGGTCAAATCTATTCGCTCTCTTATAGATCAATTAGAGAAAAAAACAATTGAGTGGAAACGATTTGCCGATTATAATAGTTTTTTCCAGTACCCTCTGTTACTTGGAATTCTGGCTTATGTGCTTTTTGTGATATGGCCTTATAGAATTGCTAAAAAATAAAATATACATGAATTTTTTCTCAGATATATCCTCATGTTTTCCGCTTTAGCATTCACAATTAATTTGTCGATGGCTCAATCAACTGCTAAAATGATGGAAAAAGGCCAGCAGAGTTATGACAACAAAGCTTATGATGAGGCTATTTCCTGGTATGAAAAAGCGGCGGCTAAAGAAGCAACTCCTACTGCAAAATATAACCTTGGAAATAGCCAATATCAGAAAGGGCAGTTTGAAGAGGCAGCAAAAAATTTTGATGAAGCAGTTCAAAATTCTGAGGATCCAAAAATTAAATCCAGAGCAGCTTACAATAAAGGCAACGCTCTCTATAAATCTGAAAAATACCAGGAAAGCATAGAAGCTTATAAAGAAGCTCTAAAACTAAATTCTGCAGATCAGGAAGCCCGGCACAATCTCATGCATGCCCGTAAAGCAAGACAGGAACAACAACAAAAGGAACAGCAGCAACAAGATCAACAAAATCAATCTGAAAATAAGGACAAGCAAGATCCTTCTAAAGATCAAAATAAGGACCAAAAACCTGAAGATCAAAAAACAAGAGGAGCAAAAAGATACCAAAAAGGAAAACACTGATCAATTGCTCAAGATTATGGAAGAAGAAGAGAGCCGCGTTCAACAGAAGCTAAGAAATCAACAATCCAGACCAAACAGGTCTTCAAAGAACTGGTAAATCTCCGGGGCAATAGTTTTATACCTTATGAACCCTGACCTTTTTATACTTGTTAGATAGATTAAAGTTCAAAATCAAGCGTTAATGAAACGAATTTTACTATTCAGTTTTTATTAATTATACCAGTATATTTGCAGGGATTATTCAATTTCATAAACATGAACAAAGCACAATACATATTACTTTTTACTTTTCTTTTTCTCGCTCATGTCTGCTACTCTCAGGATAGAAGCTTTCATACCAAAGTCAGCGCTGATACACTATTGATGGGTAATTTTCTGGAGGTAACTTTTACACTTGAAAACACAACCGGTAAAATAGAACCTCCATCGTTTGAAAGTTTTGAACTTATAAACGGACCCGCGCAATCCTCAAGCGTCAGTATCATAAATGGCAATATGACTCAACATCATTCATACACTTATGTACTTCAGGCGAAAGAGGAAGGAATTTTTTTAATAGATCCGGCTATTGCATTTGTAGGAGAAGAAGTGATTAAGACAGATCCCATACAAATTGTAGTACTTCCAAATCCTGATGGAATTATTCAAACTCCTAAAAGCGGAAGATCTTCCAACCGCGAATGGGATGAAGTAAAACCTCAGGCTAAACCTAAAAAACCCATCACCAAACTGTGATGATTACCAGAAAACTACTAATACTATACCTCCTTCTTTTACTTTTTCCGATGATGAGTTTTGCTCAGACCGGGAATGCATATGTGATTATTGAACCCCGTATCATTGTAGCTGGCGAATACTGTCAAATTAGTATTGTTCTCGAAAATCAGGATGCTCCTGACTTAAATAATCCTGATTTATCCCCTTTCACAATCGTTCAGGGCCCTTCTACCAGTTCCAGTTTATCCATCATTAATGGCAAACGCAGTTCCAGTACCAAATGGATTTATACCGCAAAAGCTCCTGACCGACCCGGAAAATATAAAATTAAACCTATCAAAATCCGCACAACTTCAGGATCTGTGCAGACTTCAGCTACAGAGGCTGAAGTATTGGCAGCAAACACAAACCGAAGTAAAACGAGCACTGCCAAAGGCGAGGGCGACTTTTTCGTAAGACTGGAAACTGATGTTAAAGAAGCTTTTCCGGGTCAGCAAATTCTGTTGCATTGCCGCTTATATACCAAAGTCAATATTTCTTCCTATGAATTTTTGAATGAACCTTCAGCACAGGGTGTTTTTCTTCAAAAAACTGAGAACCCACAGTCTCCTGTAGAAGAAGTATTCGTTAACAACCAGAAGTATGTCAGTAAAATCTTGCGTACATATGCTTTATACCCTCAACAAACCGGGGAATTGCAGATCAATCCCATTGGGATGCGATTCGCTTTGGATGATTCAGATGACAGACAACAGTCCTGGGGTTTGTTTTTCAAAGATTACAGATACGAATCTGCTCAGACCCAGGCCATCAATATAGAAGTCAAAGAATTGCCTCTCCCTGCAGCTCCCAATTTTTCCGGAGCAGTCGGCAAGTTTACTGCCGAATTGAAACCCATCGTTTCAACAGGTAGCAGTAACGAAGCACTCAGTCTGGTTTTGAGTGTCAAGGGCGAAGGAGACCTCAAGCGTATCAATCAGTCTGCAATAAACTGGCCGGAAACTTTCGAGACCTACGGAGTCAAAACCACACGGGAAGAATATATGGAAGGCTCTGAATCCATAACCGGAATCAAAGAATTCGTTTATTCTCTTGTACCTAGCGAACCCGGATTGTACGATATCTCTGATCATTTTGTTTTCTTCAATGCGGAAACTCAACAATATGATTCAGTTCAAATTTCATTGAATCAGTTTGAAATACTCAACAGCGGTAATGTAGCCAGACCTTCAGGAGCAGTCGTTGAGCGATTCGACACGGTCGAACCAGGTATAATGGATTCTCTAAGAGAGTCTCCGGTCCTTTTATATTCGGCTATTGGAGTAATATGTCTGTTGTTGTTTGGTGGAATTGCATACCGGCAAAAACAAAAACAGAAAGCTATCCAGGCAAAAGCTCCGACACAAAAAGAGTTGGAAAAAACTTGCCTGCAAAATTCATTTCAGGCAGCCATTGCATGGTCAGGAAGATTTGTTTTATCTGGAAATCAGCAGGATCATTTACAGATTTGCAGGTAAGAAATTAAATAAAGATCATGCCTTACTCACACGTAAAGAGGTCAATTATTGCCTGGAAGATCAGATAGAAATTGAAGCCGATAAAACAACCTTCAGACAACTTCTGGATCGCTGCGAGCAATATCTGTATGCCCCATTAAGTATCACTACTCCCTTTCAGGAATCCTGCAGCCAGATGGAGGATTTGATAGAGAAGTATGTTTGAAAAGCTTAGCAGCTTAAAATTATAAGTCTTCACTGCTTTATTTCAAATGCACATCAGCATTGCTATCAGGATTGTTTTCAACTCACTCCTCATTTTCAAAAAGAAAAGTAATATCTTCGCGCCCTGAAAAAATGACATCATCATGCATCAATACGTACGCCAGTTTGCTCAATGGGAAGGAAAAGAGGTAACAGTCAAAGGCTGGGTAGCTAATATCCGTGACAGCAAGACCAATATCTTTATAGTATTCAGAGACGGATCGGGTTTTGCTCAATGTGTTGTATCTCTGGATACTGTGGGTGAAACATTGTTTGAACTCGCCAAATCTCTTACTCAGGAATCTTCCCTGCGTCTTAGCGGCACTGTCGTTAAGGACGAGAAGCAAATCGGCGGATACGAAATGCATGTGAATGATCTGGAAGTCTACCAGATCGCAACAGAGTATCCAATCACACCTAAGGATCATGGCGTAAAGTTTTTGTCTGACAACAGACACTTGTGGCTTAGATCCCAGCGTCAATGGGCTATCATGAGGATCAGAAATGAGATTATCATGAGCATTCACACTTACTTCCAGGATCATGGATTCATTCAGATGGATTCACCCATTTTTACCGGAAATGCTGTAGAAGGTACATCAGACTTATTCGAAACTGACTTCTTTGGCCAGCCGGCTTTCCTTGCTCAATCAGGTCAATTATATGGTGAAGCAATGGCAATGGCACAAGGTAAAATCTATACTTTCGGCCCTACCTTCAGGGCAGAGAAATCAGATACTCGAGGCATTTGTCTGAATTCTGGATGATAGAGCCTGAAATGGCATTTTACAATAATGAGATGAACATGGATCTTATCGAAGATTTCATCCGCTACATTGTAACAAGAGTGATTGATTCCTGCAAGCTTGAGTTGGAAGCACTGGACAGAGATGTGAGCAAATTAGAAAACGTAAAGCAAGCATTTGCACGAGTTCCATATGAAGAAGCCATCAAAATCCTTAGAGGAACTGTAGAAGTAGATGGTAAAAACGCTATCAGCTTACAGGAAGCTGATTTAGAAAAAGCTAAAACTGATCTGGAAACTAAATCTGAAGAAATCGCTGACAGAGAAAAATCAATTGCGAGCGGTGTTTCCAAAGGTGAGAGAAAATATAACGAAACAAAAATTCTACAACTTCGCAAAGACATAGCTGATTTGGAGGAGCAAATCCGAAACATTCCAAAATGGATCGAATCTGCCAAAAACTTCAGTGATGGAAATGATTTTGGTAATTCAGATGAAACAGTATTAACAAGAGTATTCGATGCTCCTGTTATGGTTTATAACTGGCCCACAAAGATCAAAGCATTCTACATGAAGGAAGTAGAAGGAGATCCGCATCATGTAAAAGGAGTGGACCTTTTGGCACCGGATGGATATGGGGAGATTATTGGTGGTTCTGAAAGAGAAACTGATCTTGATATTCTGGTAAGAAAAGTACAGGAACACAATCTACCAATGGAAGCATTTGAATGGTATCTGGATTTGAGGAGGTTTGGTTCTGTGCCTCATTCAGGTTTTGGTCTTGGTCTGGAAAGAATGGTCAGATGGATTTCAGGAATTCACCATCTAAGAGAAACGATTCCATTCCCGCGCAGATACGGGAGATTATTCCCTTAGTTTGCATTTAAGGACCTCTGTTCCACACCCAAGTGAAAAACAATAGCAGGAATGAAGTTGAATTAATTCCGCCTTTGAGAATAATCCGTAAAAAATGGTTTTGAACGAAGGGGCCAAGACCGGTACTGTGTGAGCACACACCGAGGCCATGCAGATATGGAAATGACCTGAGATCATTAAGCAGGAACATTTGATGCCACAGCGAGTTTAGCGGGCTTAACGAAGTGAAAACGCATTTTTAGGATTAGGCTCAACAGCGGAAATGGTTTTTGCTTACTTTTTGCCATCTCAAAAAGTAAGAGCCCAACCGGCTTGAGGTGAATTAGAAGAAATCAATTCGAATTGAATTATTAGGAGTTCAAAACCAACTTTTTAGAAGTTTTTAAGGAGTCAATTGTCTACGAATACAGCTTTGGGAACTTGTTGCTCTGTTAACTTTGCACATATGGTACAGAAAAAAATAAAGGTATCTAATTACAAATGATTAATGTGTTTTCATCAGGTACTATTTAAAATTCAAATTTTGCTATCGATTCCGGTTGCTGGAGTTTGTAGCTCTTCCTTTTTTTATTCAAATAACAATGAATAATATTTGATTGCTTTGGCAAATAGTCATAAAGAAGCTCATTGTTCATTTGGATGCTTCTTCCTGATTGGCTGAAAGTTCCTTCCAGATAGGACCAGACAGCTTCTTTTTCTATTTCATACCCTACCCAATTCAATTTAATATCAGCATCTGCATATTGAATGCCTACCCGCTCCTTTATATATAACTTCAGCAAAGAATCCTGCTCAGGGCTTTCATTTTTTAAATCAGCTTTCCATTTGAATTGCTTGTATAAGGCATCCTGCAGATCATCTGTGAAGAGTTTGCAGCTCAGAGTCAATTGCTTTTTTTGATCATCAATCCTTATCTCTGAGACACTTGCGTAAAATGGATGTTTAATCTCCTGGACTCCCGGATGGAAAGATTGCATTAAAAATACTGCAACCAGAAGGAAAAAGAAATTATATTTGGTGCGAAGCATAGACAACAAAAATACACAAGCTTGAGTGATTTTTCTATTTGGTTTACAAGTGGGCTGGAACATATCGCTGATATAACGGCATATGATCACATTCTGTTTTTAGTGGCACTTTGCGGAGTCTGGACGATATCGGAGTGGAAATCTATTTTGCTTATTGTGACTGCTTTTACTTTAGGCCATTGTCTTACGCTTGCAGCAGCTGCGCTTAATGTAATTTATATTCCAACACCTATTGTAGAATTTCTAATTCCAATAACTATCTTAGCAACTTGTATTTATAATTTTACGAGAAA
Organism: Saprospiraceae bacterium; assembly: GCA_016706365.1. GTDB lineage: Bacteria > Bacteroidota > Bacteroidia > Chitinophagales > Saprospiraceae > SLDF01. Next base: position 130,231 of record JADJJU010000002.1, on the reverse strand, counting down.
ACCCGGGAGTGGGAATGCATCTATCAGATTACATTTTGGCTTTGCCTTTTTTTTTGGTTTGATACATGGCTTAGGTTTTTCGTATTTATTAAAGTCAATGCTGGGAGTCGCAGATGATATTGTTTTGCCGCTATTTTATTTCAATTTTGGAATAGAAATCGGGCAGATAATTATCATTGCCTGTATTATTCTAATATCCTTTTTACTCAAAAAGGGCTTTAACATTTCACACGACAAGTGGCAATTTTTCCTGAGCGCGGCTGCCTTTGGTATTGCATTGATCATGGCTCTGGAAAGAATCAGCCCATTAATTGAATCTCTATGAAAAATGTAATCAAAATATCTGTTTTGTTCTGCCTGATTCTGTTTTCAAAACAACTCTCCTCGCAGAACATCAAAAACAATCCAAACTCAAATCACGGAAATAAATTTGAGCAGCTCGGTACAATCTTACCTGATGCCAATACATACAGAACAGCTTCAGGGGCTCCGGGTCATCAATACTGGCAACAAAGAGCGGATTATGAAATCGAAGCAACTTTGGATGAAGCTAAATTGATGTTAAGTGGTAAAGAAAAAATCACCTATTACAATAATTCGCCTGATCCTTTAAAATATCTATGGTTACAACTGGATGAAAATGAGCATCGTCCGGACTCAGAAAGTAATCATTTTAATGGAAGCAAAATAGATACCCCTGCAACGACAGGGCAAATGAAACAATTGAGAATTCGTGAAGTGCTGAAAGGGCTGGGTGTACAAATTATCAGTGTTAAAGATGGTTCCGGAAATGCGCTTCCATATACAATCAACAACACAATGATGCGGGTGGACCTGCCCAAAACATTAAAAGCAGGTAAAAAAACTATTCTCCATATAGAATGGAAATACAATATTCCGGATAGAATGAATGCCGGCGGAAGGGGAGGTTATGAAATGTTTGAAGATGGAAATGCGCTTTTTACGATTGCTCAATGGTTTCCCAGAATGTGTGTTTATAGTGACTTTCAGGGCTGGAACAATAAACAATTTACAGGTCGTGGAGAATTTTCACTTGTATTTGGAAACTATAAAGTACAGTTTACCGCCCCTGCAGATCATGTAGTCGCCGCCACGGGTGAATGCAAAAACCTAAAACAGCTCCTCAACAAAACTCATTGGGACAAATGGCAACAGGCTCAAAAAAGTAATGTGCCTGTAGAAATAGTGTCTTTAAATGAAGCAATAAACAAAGAAACAAATCCGGTTTTACAAGCTACAAAGACCTGGAAGTTTGAAGCAAAAGATGTCCGCGATTTTGCGCTGGGTTCATCCCGAAAATTTATCTGGGATGCCATGAAAATCAATATTGATGGCAAAGATATCATGTGTATGAGTTTTTATCCCAAAGAATCATATGCCCTCTACAGCCGATACTCAACCAAAGCTGTAGCCCATACTCTTAGAGTTTATTCAAAATTCACCGTCCCTTATCCATACCCTGTGGCTATCAGTGTCGAAGCTGCCAATGGAATGGAGTACCCAATGATCGCATTCAATTATGGACGAACTGAGCAGGATGGTTCATACAGCGCCGACACTAAGTATGGAATGATCGGAGTAATCATCCATGAAGTAGGACATAATTTCTTTCCTATGATCATTAACAGTGATGAAAGAAATGCTACATGGATGGATGAAGGCCTTAATACATTTGTTCAATTTCTTGCAGAACAGGAATGGGACAATAATTACCCATCATCCAGAGGTCCTGCTCCCCAGATTGTGGATTATATGAAACTTCCGTCTGAGCAATTAGAGCCTATCATGACCAACAGCGAAAATATCATTCAGTTTGGGCCCAATGCATATGCTAAACCGGCTGCAGGACTGAATATCCTGAGAGAGACGATCATGGGCAGAAAATTATTCGACTATGCATTTAAAGAATATGCTCAGAGATGGGCATTCAGACATCCGACACCTTCTGATTTCTTCAGAACTATGGAAGATGCTTCAGGTGTAGACCTGGATTGGTTTTGGAGAGGATGGTTTTATGATATAGAACCGGTAGATATTTCTCTGGATAGTGTTAAAGCATTTACGCTCGTACGTGGAAGTGTTAGGAACACTGCTCCTGATACTATTAGAAATCAGCCTTATGCAGCAGACACATTTCGCCATATATCACAGATCAGGAACCTGGCTGAAGGGCGAAAATTCCTCGTGGATACGGATACGACATTGCGTGACTTCTATTACTACTACCGTCCTGAAAATGATCCATATGTTCCATATACACTGGTGAACAAAAATGAGGCTTTGGAAGATTGGACAAATGAGTCCTTTACACCTTATGATGGTAAATTTTATTATGAACTACATTTCAGCAACAAGGGAGGGATGGTTATGCCCATCATAATACAATGGAATTATAAGGATGGTACATCAGAGACTGAGTATATCCATGCTTACATATGGAGAAAGAATGAAAATAAGGTAACAAAAACCTTTATGAAAGATAAGCAAGTGCTGACCATAAAGATAGATCCTTATCGGGAAACAGCAGATATTGATGAAACGAATAATATTTGGCCAAGTTCTGAATTTCGAATGGACCGATTTGAATTATTCAAAGAAAAAAGGACTATCAGAGGAGCCAATAATGAGAACAATCCTATGCAAAAATCTATGCAAAAGGGAAATTAATATTATGGTTTAAGCCAATTCTGACAAGCATTTGAATTAATTTTGACCTCATATGGAATACTATTTGGCGATTGCGTTAATCTGCTTGCTATAAAGGGAAAATTTATCGTGATATTTAATCATTAATTTCTTGATTTTTGAATTAAGGAAAATTATATTTGCTGTCTCGATTTTATCTTTCACATAATTAGCAACCCTATGAAACGAATTCTAACCCTAGTGTTTTGTTTTTCAATGTTTTATCATGTCAATGCTCAACTTCCCGATGGCTCAGATGCTCCGGATTTTACCATGACTGATATAAATGGTAATGTCCATAATTTGCATACCTATTTGCAACAGGGAAAAACTGTTTTTCTGGATTTTTCAGCTACCTGGTGCGGCCCATGCTGGAACTATCACAATACACATGCTTTACGCACAATTTATGACACTTATGGACCAAACGGCACTAATGAAGCCATGGTCCTTTTTATTGAGGCTGACGGAGCAACTGCTCTTGAATGTTTGTTTGATATCAACTGCCCTTCTTCGCAGGGTAACTGGGTAGCCGGCACTACATATCCTATAATCAATGATCATACCAGCAACGACGCTTATCAGATTGGGTACTTTCCAACTATCTATGGAATTTGTCCAAACTATAAAGTGGTTGAAGTTGGGCAGTTGCCAGCTTCCGGGTTGCAAGCATTTATGGAAAATTGTTCTATCCTGAGTTATGATAATCAGATAGTTGGAACAAATTGTTTTGGTGAAGCTACTGGAACAATTTCCCTTTCAGTCAACACCGGAATTTTACCTTACACATACAGCTGGAGTACGGGCTCTACAGCATCAAGTATTTCCAATCTTCTTCCGGGAACTTACTACTGCACAATTACTGCAGGTAATAATTCTGTTTTAGTAACTGAACCTCTGGTAGTAGAAGGGCCTACAGAACCTCTTTCTTCTGCAATCAGTGAAGTTAACGTCGAAAATTGTGCCGGAAATAATGGTTCAGCTTCCGTTTTTGGAATCGGTGGTACTGCACCATACAATTATCTATGGAGCAACGGAACAACAATTTCTGCAATTTTGGATGTACCAGCCGGAACTTATTCAGTAACAATTAATGATGCATATGGCTGCGGACCTGTATTTGAAACAATTGAAATAGAAGGTGTACCCGCTCCAGAAGCTGTGATTGCTCCTGTTGCCAATCTGGATTGTAATAATATCTTTGGATCTATTGATGGCACAGCATCATCTACAGGCCCTCAGTTTTCTTTTGCATGGTCTACTTTCGATGGCATTTTCTTCTCAGGTACTGAAACTTTAAATCCTGAGGTTGGTGGACCCGGCACCTATACCCTGATTGTCACGGACAATCAATTTGGTTGTACAAGTGAGACATTTGTAATCATAGAAGCTGATTTTTATGAGCCGGAAGTAAGTTTTAGCCAGTCCAGCCCTACAATCCCATGTGGAACTGCTTCTGTCCAGTTACAAGCACAGGTGAATAATACTTCAAATCAATATTTTGTACAATGGAGTACACAAAATGGTATCATCCAAAGTGGAGCAAATACCCTTACTCCCACTGTTACTCAAGCAGGAACTTATAAAATTAAGGTTGAATTTTTGAGTTCAGGTTGCTACACAGAGCAAAATATAACTGTTACGCAGGCTGCTGAATTTGCTGTCACAGCTGTAACTGCACCTGAGGCCTGTGCAGGCCAAAATAATGGTTCTATTAATGTTCAGGTGAATGGTGGTACCGGTCCATTTAACTTTAACTGGGCTCAGAGTGGAGTGAGCGGACAAAATCCTACTAATCTCGCTCCGGGACAATATACAGTTTCGGTTTCTGACAATAATGGATGCCAAACTGTTAATTCATATACAGTTCCTGCCGCTACGCCTATCGTTGTAAACTCAACAGTTCAAAATGAAACGGATGCAGGGGCATCTGATGGATCAGCTTCCGTAAATGTTACCGGTGGAACAGGACCTTACACCTACCTCTGGAGTACCGGTGCGACTACTTCCACAATCAGTAATATTGGTGCAGGAGTTTATCAGGCCACAGTAACAGATATAAATGGATGTTCTACAGTCATTAATGTTGCTGTTTCAAATGCCGGATGTGCCATTACTGCATCTGCAACTGTAGCCGGGCCGAAATGCTTTGATTCTGCTGACGGATCCGTTACAATTAATGTTCAAAACGGCGGTGCTGAAGCGGATGCTATCTGGCCTGATGGGCTGACCGGTCTTATAAGAAATGATCTGGCTGCCGGTTCTTACAATGTTATCATTGAAGATGAAAGTGGCTGTCCTTTGACTATTCTTGTTGAGATCAAAGCACCGGAAGCAATTCAGACAATTGCATCTGTCATCCCTGAATTTGAATGCGCTTCAGCAAGTGATGAATTAGGTCAGTTGGTTATTGTTGTTGATGGAGGTACAGGTGCACTAAACGTAGTTTGGAATACCGGACAAACAGGCAATCAGATCATGGTACCTTATGGTTCATATTCTGCTATCATCACAGATGAGTCAGGCTGCACCGCAACTTATAACGTGACAACTCTGTCTTCAGATGAGGAAGCTCCTGTAATCGTTACCAATGCAGTTACTATTTATTTGGATGCTGATGGCAATGCGGCAGTAGATGCTCAGATGTTAAATGCTGGTACTACTGACAATTGTGGAGAACTTATCCTTTCAGTAAGTCCTTCTGTATTCACTTGCAATTCTCTGGGTGAAAATGAAGCTACATTTAAAGCGAGCGATTTGTCCGGAAATGCTGCTGAAGCAGCTGTGATTGTCAACGTAGTTGATAATCTGGCTCCTGCAATTCAATGCCCCGCCAATATCATTACTAATAGAAGTGTGGTAAATTATTCACTACCACAAGTAGAAGATAATTGCAATGAGGTTTCACTCGATCTGATAAGTGGATTGTTACCTGGAAGCTCATTCCCTCAGGGTGTTACTCACAATGTTTTCATAGCAACTGATGGCTCAGGAAATACAGCAATTTGCAATTTTACCGTAGATGTAAACAGATATGGAGGTGGAATTATTGTCAATCCTGACAGAACACCGGGTGATGACAGAACACTGCTGAGCCAAAGAAACAATCCGGGAACAGAAAAAGCATTTGCATTCAATGCATGGCCAAATCCGGTTTCCAGCACTCTTTATGTTTCCCTGAAAAATATGTATTCAGGAGCATCTGTATCTTTGATGCATATCAGCGGTAAACTGATGATTGAAAATGTTATCAGTAGCCCGGAAGACCAGATTCTGGAAATTCCGGTGAGTCAGCTTGTAAATGGAATGTATTTTATTCAAATCATTGAGAATGGAACAGCACACAAACAGCTGATTCAGATCAATAAATAATCACCATCTAATTGCAAGGAATCTTGCATGAACAATAGGGCTATCCGATTCAATCCGGATAGCCTTTTTTTGTGCTGTTTTTTTTCTTCTGGTATTGGTAATTATTAGCAATCACACTCATGTGTACAGACATGTCAGTGATTGGGCTCATATTCATTATACCCAACTGGCTGTTCCATTTACATTTTACATTTTACATTTTACATTTTACATTTCACCATTTCACCATTCACCATTCACTATTTTCAATTTTTGTGGAAAGAATATCATATTAGTTTTTTTATATTTACCTTTGTCCGGCTTGCTAAGGCAGCTTATTAGTGCTAAATTATTTTCTTACAGATTACATATATTCATTATGGTTGGAGATATCTTTGAAGTAGAAGGCGGTCATAAATTGTCAGGAACCATCGTTCCACAAGGCGCAAAAAATGAGGCATTACAAATCATTAGTGCCGTGCTCCTCACCAAAGAGAAAATTACCATTAGCAATATTCCCAATATACTGGACGTAATGCTTCAAATAGACCTCTTGAGAGGGCTTGGAGTGGAAGTGGTACAAATCAGTGAAGACACCTATGCTTTCAATGCTAAAAATATAGATATTGCTTATTGCAGTAGCCCTGAATATTTGCAGAAAGCAAAGAAAATCAGAGGCTCCGTTATGTTAATCGGACCAATGCTGGGAAGGCTGGGGAAGGCCTTCATTCCAAAGCCGGGCGGGGATAAGATCGGCCGCCGCAGACTGGATACTCACTTTCTTGGTTTTGAAAAACTCGGTGCCAGTTTTGAATACGATAGTGAAAAGGGCAACTACTATATAGATTCGTCTCACATGAAAGGCGGGTACATTTTGATGGATGAGATTTCTGTAACCGGTACTGCCAATATACTTATGGCAGCAGTACTAACCCAGGGCACAACTACTATTTACAATGCGGCGTGTGAGCCATATCTGCAACAATTGTGCAGAATGCTGAATGACATGGGTGCAAAAATAAGCGGAGTCGGATCTAATCTTCTCACTATCGAAGGTGTAGAAACCCTTTCAGGAACAGAACATCGCATGCTTCCGGATATGATCGAGATCGGAAGTTTCATTGGGCTGGCTGCTATGACCCAGTCTGAAATTACCATCAAAGATTGCCGGATAGATCAATTGGGAAATATTCTTCCCATCATCAGCAGAATGGGTGTTAAATTTGATATTATTGGAGATGACATCCATGTTCCTGCACAGGAAAGCTATGAAATTCAAAGTTTCATCGATGGGTCCATCATGACTATTTATGATGCACCCTGGCCCGGTTTTACTCCTGATTTGATGAGTATCATGGTAGTCCTTGCTACTCAGGCTAAAGGAAGTGTATTGATTCATCAAAAAATGTTTGAAAGCCGCCTTTTCTTCGTGGATAAGCTAATCGACATGGGCGCTCAGATTATTCTTTGTGATCCACATCGGGCTACAGTGATAGGAATGGATAGAAAATTCCAGTTAAGAGGAATTGAAATGACATCCCCGGATATCAGAGCGGGGGTTGCACTTTTAATAGCCGCATTATCCGCTAAGGGTACAAGTATCATAAACAATGTTCATCAGATTGACAGAGGTTATCAGAATATAGATACCAGATTGAATGCTCTTGGAGCTGTTATCAGAAGAAAGTAGAACAGCGGCCGCTCCTAAAAACAAACACCGGAAGGTGTTCATTTAACATCCCACGTTTTCGAGGGGTGACTATTCGAAACACTATTTTATTAAATCATGCTACCAACGGTGCTCAAACAGCGCTATTAATCTTCATATTGTAGAAAAATAAATATTTTCTACACAAAAATTTAAAACTCCAGGGCTCATTTTACACAGAATTTTGCACTATCAAAAGCGCACAAATTCATGATCTATTGGAGAGAAATACCATTCGCAAAAATCAGTATCGCACTTATCCTTGGAATTCTCTTGAAAGAGTGGGGGGGTAATTGGAATGTATTAATAATAAGTGCTCTCCTCGTAACCTGCTTATGTCTCCTCAGCCTGAAAGGAGATGAGATCAGAATTAAAGCAGTTTCATCATTTTTACTATTGAGCTGTATTTCATTCATGGGATTCATGCTGCTCAGCTTATCGGACAACAGATTGAATAAAAGCCATTTTCAAAGAATTGCATTATTGGATCAGCCATTTGAAGGAACCGGCTTTATTGAATATGCGGGGACGACCGGCTCAGGAAAGCAAAAATTGGAAGTTAGCTTACTCAGCTGCTGTGACCAGCATGATTCGCTTATCCCTTGTATGGGAAAGATTATTATTTATGTTTCCCAGGAAATGACATTGCAGAATCCAGCTTATGGAGATGAAATTGTTTTTACTGGGAATCTACAGGAAATTCAAAGCCCGAAAAATCCTTATTCATTTGATTTTCAACAATACATGGCAAGAAAAGGGATTTTTCACCAATTGTATGTCCGGGATGATTCGCTTGAATCCACAGGAATAAAAAAAGGCAATATGATTCTGCGCCTGGCCAACCAGCTCCGTGGTTCATGTTTGGAAATACTTTCTGCAAGAATTGCCAATCCGGCTGAAAGAGGAGTCGCCTCAGCACTATTACTTGGCTACAGAGAATGGATTCCCGATGAAGTTAATACAGAATATGCATTAACAGGAGCCACTCATGTTCTCTCAGTTTCAGGACTGCACACAGGCATTATAGCAGGTATGTTACTTTGGGTTTTTGGAATGATTAAAAATAATGATCTGTCATTTCGGATAGGAAAGTGCTTTTCTGCTATTGCAGCTCTTTGGGCATTTGCAATTATTTCTGGACTTTGTCCATCAGTTATGCGGGCGGCAATCATGTTTAGTTTTGTATTGGTTGCGAGGCTGTTGCTGAAGAAAAAAGTGAATATTAGCTAATAAGCAATCCTCAAATACTTTTTGATATTGGATTTCAACTTTCATATTCCGCACTTTTAGGAATTATATTTTTTCAAAGCTGGATTTACAGAGCTGTCTATGTGCCTTCTGCCGGATTAAAAATCTGGAATTTAATGAGCGTTTCTATTGCTGCACAATTAGGAACTCTGCCCTTTACATTATATTATTTCAATCAATTTCCGATCTATTTTTGGTTGAGCGGACTTTTTGTTGTCCCGCTTGCAGGTGTAATTATGTTGCTGGGAATTGCAACAATAGCATTGAACTTAACGCCGGATTTCTTAGCTAACATTCCGGCATATTTGCTCTCATTCAGCACATGGCTGATGAATCAATCAGTAGCCTGGACGGCTGATTTACCAGGAGCAAAAACTGAAGGAATTTCACTTAGCTTCCTGCAGGCTCTTGTCTTGATGTCAAGTATACTTTTTATGGCGCGCGCTATTCAACCATGGAAGTCACTATACCTAAAAGGGAGTCTGGCTTGTCTTGCCATTTTCTTCACAATCTATATAGCCGATGATATTCAGAGAGCAAATCAACATAAAATGGTATCATACCAGGTGAAAAAAGGCATGATAATAGACTTCTATGAAGGTAGGAACTGTATTTGTGTAACTGATATGGATACTAGTTCAAGTACTTATTCAATGACAGTGACCAAAAACAGAATAATGCATAAAGTGAATTCATGCAAGATTGTGCACCCAAATGATGAATGGGTATCAAATAAGCTTAGCTACAAGAATGGGGTACTACACATCCATTCAAAAAATCAATCAAATCCTATGAAAAGTATAAATTCTAGAATTGAAGTGGCAGAATTAAAATTTATTGATGATCGGTCAACAGAAATAGATTTGAAAAATAAGAATGGAAAAATATTATTGATGAAAGCCTGCACAGAAAATTATTTAGCAGGACAATAAATCAGGAAAATGAGTCATATATCTTCAAAGCAAGTTTATTATTTCTCCAAAAGTGAACGCAGAGGAATAGCGCTTTTACTGGGAGTTTGCGCCATGTTAATCACCTATAAAATATTATCCATTTCAGGATATGAGCAGCCTTTTGAGCTGAGTGTGAATTATGCCTCAGTAGAGAAAGCTGAAGAAAAAGCAATTGAAAATACTGTAGAAAAGAGTGTTCAAAAACCATTTCCTTTTAACCCTAATACTGCTGATGAAGCGAGTTTGCTTGCACTTGGAATTGATAAAAAAACAGTTCGGAGTATTGTTAATTACAGGAAAAAAGGTGGTCGCTTTAAAAGACCGGAAGACCTGGCTAAAATTTATAACTTACCAAAAGAGAGTTTTGATCGCCTGAAACCATTTATTCAGCTGGATAATCAAAGACCGGCTTATGTGAAAAATACTTTTCATTCAGAAAGGAATTCTGCGGAATTTAGTCCGGTTTCATTCGATCCCAACACTGCAGATTCCGCCACCATGGTACAGTCAGGCTTGAAATCTTTCGTAGCTAAAAACTTGATCAATTATCGCTCCAGGGGTGCTATCTTTCGCAAACCAGAAGATCTGAAAAAAATCTATGGTATGGATGAAGCTCAATGGGAAAAAATTGCTGGTTGGGTAGATATTCAGGAAAAGGAGTCCTCAAAATCCGAGCCTTTAGATTCGGAATCTAGGTTGGAGGAGAAAAAGTTTGAAAACAAAACAAAAGAGTATTTCACAATTTCCATCAATACTGCAAATCCGGACGAATGGCAAAAAATAAATGGCATCGGCCCGGGATATGCAAAAAGAATTGTTCAATTCAGAGAAAATCTGGGAGGATTCATCAGCGTGCACCAAGTAGCAGAAACTTATAATTTGCCCGATTCTGTTTTTCAGAAAATCCTTCCATTTCTTTCCCTGGACAGCGCTGCAAAACAAATTGATATAAACACTGCCACAGTTGATCAGCTCAATTTGCATCCATATATATCAAAGAAACAAGCGCAGTTAATTGTGAACTATCGTCAGCATCATGGTGATTATGTGAATGTAGATGCATTGAACAAGATTCAGGCATTCGATGAAAAATGGATTGAGAAGATCAGACCTTATCTGGCTGTGAAGAGTGAAAATGAATGATCAAAATTTGATATTTATTGCCAGACATTTTTTGACATATTTAAAGAATTTTGCGATTGTTTTTTTCTTGCTTTAAGTATTATCCTATATTTACATATGTCTTGAGGGTTCAACAGATAATCAGCATCAGTTATGAAAAAACCCGGAGAAGTGTAATGCAGTTGAAATACACATATGTATTTCTGAGCGCAGCTATATTCTGTGCTATTGGCTCGTGCCAAATAACAAAACATACTTACCATCTGCCTGGTGACCCTCTTATGAATGTGCCCTCTTCAGCCGATACTATGGTCACCGAATATCGGAAGAAATCCAACGGGAAACCCACCCGAAAACTCTACTCTGCTCACGGAGATTTACTTTTTTCAGAGACTTTTAAGTATCGAAAGGATGGGAGATTTGAAGTAACTCGCAAAGAAAAAAAATGGAACCATAATAGTATAGTGAAAATCATGTACTATCCGGATAGTACGATTCAATCCAGGGTTCATTTCCTGAATGGCCAAAAGGATGGGATATCATTTTTATATTATCCAAATGGTCAGCTAATGTCTGAATCAGTGTATGCGTTTGGAAAATTAAAAGTAGTTCATAATTATTTCTCTGCCGACGGTGTACCCCTGGTAAAGGGTGATTTTCATGATGGAGAAGGGACAGTTTATCATTACAACAAATCTTCATTGGAACCTAGTTGCTATGCTGTATATAAAGATGGCAAAGTAGTCAAGCACAAAAAGTATAGAAAGTGATGAATTATTCGCTTCTTATAAGCTACATCACTCACTCATTTATCTGGAAATTGCTCTTTCTTTAGAACTTCAGATTTAATCAGTTTATCCGCTTTCCATTGCCCGCTCTCTGTGTGCTTTCCTTTCTTTTTAGTTAATATCCCTTTTCCATTTTTAAGATCATCATTCCAGTAACCTGTATAAATATCTCCGTTTATCCAGGTGTACACTCCAAATCCATTTCGCTTCCCTTTCACATAGTTTCCATCATATTCATCTCCACTTGTGTAAATCCATTTTCCGGACCCATACTGATAACCATTCTCCCAGGCTCCTCTGTAAATATCTCCATTAGTATAAGTAGCGACGCCAAATCCATGAGGCAGCCCTTCTTTGTTCACTCCACCTGCGTAGCGATAGTTTTTGCCTTCCGGGTTTTGTAAATTGGCCATTTTCCAGCTTTGTGAATTCGTGGTTTTACTTATCTGAATGGAGGCTTCTTCCAGTGCTTTGGTAGCTTCTGTCCATATTTCCTGATCCACAGTTTTATCAGAATACTTCTGCATCGAGTCAATTAACTGGAAATTCTTGCTTAGCATAGAACTGAAGATTTCATCCAGATCTTGTAAGCTCTGAGGATTTGAATTCAAAGCTTGTAATGAACTCAATGTTTCGTCATCGATCTGCTTTTCTGCATCTGCAGCATCTGAAATCCTGGAATTATGGTTGAGATAGTCTTTTAAAGTCTGGAAGTGTATCAATAATTCCGGTGCTGAATCATGTTCGGTCATGAATCCGTTCAATTCTTCTATCAATCGTTCTGGTTCTTCAGTGGTAGAGCGAATATAAAAATCCAGCACTTTATCCCGCGCCTCTATACTTTTATTTAAGGTATCAATTTGATTTTCCTGTCTGAATATCCAGTAGATCAGAACTATTGTAAATAGCCAGGAGAGTATAATAGAAAGCCATTGAAACTGATTCATTTTGCTCCCTTTACCTTTTTATTATTACTTATAAATCTTCACCACTATACTGGAGAATAAGCGACTCACTTTCCTGGAGACTTGCTTTCAACTTGATGGTTTGTTTAGTAATACCATCATCAATCTCTATAGCCGCGGTATTGGGTGGAATATCCCCTAAATTGTGTGCATACAGAATAACCTGTGCCTGAAATCCTGTAAGCCGGTAGTTCAATTTCTTGCGAATAGCCTCTAAAGTGTACTTTGTGACAATGTATTTGTCATTTATTTTCAGTGAAATAATGTCACCATCTACTTTATTATGATCCCAAACACTAATGACCACATTTCTGCTCTTGACTTCGATTACCTGACCTTCCAATACTTTTATGGCTTCTTCTTTAATATCTTCAGGTGGGGGAAGGAATTCGCTCAAATTCCATGACAAAATATCATGATAGGAATAAGCATCACTTGTAGCTGCGGTAAATCCTATCCAGGCTTTATTTTTGCCTATTCTTTCCGGGAGATCAACTTTATATGATAATACAGGGAAAAGATAACTGTCCATATAAAATGTAAGCATACCATCCTTGTATTCAATCCGGGCAAAATGCTCTTTCCCATTGTTCAGCTCACGAATTTCGTGGACAGTAGCCTCTCTAACATATTTACTTTGCTTGGCATCATACCGCATCAACGCAATCTGATTTCTCGAGTTGTCAGATTCATCTTCATAAGTATCAAATTCAATGACAACAGCATTTTTAATTCCTTTATATCCAATATCATCTCCTTTTCCACCAATAACATCAATGCCCTGACCCTGCAGAACGAAAGCGAATCCGTCCCCACCTTTCTTGATGGGATCATTACCGTGAATCTTGAAAGTAAATTCTGTTTCAAATCCCTTGTCCAGATCCAACTGCTTCTTCTTGAACCAGCAGGCACCGCTTTGATTACTGGAAGCATTAGTAAGTCTCAATACTGTCCCATCCACACTTGCTCCCTGTACGAGATTGAGATCCTTCTTCAGTACATCCATATTTTCGGTTCGAAAAAATGTCTGAGCATTTAAATTCTCTACACAAATGAACAACAGGAAAAGCAAAGTAATTCGGAACATGAAGGGTAAATTTTTACTATTGACAGGGCAAAAATAGTCATAAATAGACGGCTTATCAAGCAAAAGGTTATAAGTATGATATCACGTACGCTTTCGCCCGTCACGAAGGTCTTCTTCGAAGCTTTATGCTACCCTGGACTTCTAATCCGGATTAATCGTAGCATGGTGACGCCCTTTCCCTACTATGCAGTGGAAGGGGTGACGTTATTGTTCAACAAAAAGGTGACGTATTTCCCAGCTTTACTGTCAAAGGTGACCTTTGCTAATTATTGATGGCAATTTCGACAGAAATTAAAGCACAAATTCCTGCTTAATCCAGATGTTTTTATGGCTGCTTGCAAATCTAAAACCTAAAGCCTGAACGCTCCTATATAACACTTTTGCAGAACGCTGATTTTCAAGTCCATATAAAAATAGAATTTCAGATTAGTATTTAGAAATTCCAATTTAAAAACGGCTGCTAAATGGCTGTTTGACAAATCTGAAATCTGAAAACAGATAGCTGAAACCTGAAATCAGTACCCGCCGTGTTATCTCTCATCGAATGGCAACATTCCTAGTCGCGGGGACTGAAACCTGAAATCATCAGTCCTCCAAAAGCTCCATCTCTTTTTATCTTTTGACCAGATCTGTGTCCAGTATTGTCACCTTCACCTTGTCTTCCATTATCAGAACGCCGATGGTCGAAGTCTGTGACTTCGATCCCATATTTCATGAATTTTTAATTCATCTACGAGATATCAGCTTTATTAAACGAAACGGCTGTTATTTAGCTGTTTACTAAACTTCCCACCTCCTAAACTCCTCAACCAAGCTTCTGATCCCCAAGCTTCGTTACCTAAAACCTGAAATCTTTACTCCTCCAAAAGTTCCATCTCAATTTGCCTTTTAACTAAATCCGTGTCAAGTATCCTCACCTTCACTTTGTCTCCCATTTTCAGGATTTTGCCTGAAGCCAGGCCTCTTGCTTTCAGTCTGGATTCTTCAATATGAAATGGCTCGTACATACGGTCAAAGGGTATCATACCTTCACATTTATTAGCAATAAGCTCGATAAAAATTCCGCGGTCAATGATACCTGAAATTCGGCCTTCGAATACACTGCCCACATATTTCTCAATGTACTCTGTCTGCTTATATTTTATTGACTCTCTTTCGGCGTCCATTGCTTTCCTTTCCTGGAGGGAAATATGAATACACTGTGCTTCCAGGAGAGCTTTGTCAGTCTTGTAAATGTCTTTTAAGTTTTTCTCCAGCAAGCGATGCGCAATCACATCTGAATATCTTCTGATTGGCGAAGTAAAGTGAGAATAATACTGAAATGCCAAACCGTAATGCCCTATGTTGTCGCTTGAATAAACTGCCTTGGACATGGTTCGGATGGCCAGTGGTTCCAGGACTTGCAGATTTTCATTATCTTTTGCCCGTTTGGATAGCAGGTTGAAAGATTCGGCAATTTTATCAGGAGTAGAGATATCCATTTTGTATCCAAGTTCCGCAGCAAATGCAGCAAAATCTGAAAGCTTTTCTATATTCGGTGTATCATGCACACGATAAATGAATGGAATTTCTCCTGCCTCCGAACGGGTAGCCATGAACCTGGAAACTTCTTTATTAGCGAGCAACATGAATTCCTCGACCAACATGTGAGCATCTTTTCTCTCCTTCACAAAGACATCCACAGGTACTCCCTTTTCATCCAGAATGAATTGAACTTCTTCTGATTCAAAATCAATAGCACCATTTTCAAATCGCTGTTTTCTGTAGAACTTAGCGATCGTATTCATTTCCCTCAATTCCTCCAAAAAAGGCCCGTGTCCCGTATCCATGACCTCCTGAGCCTCCTCATAAGTAAATCGCTTATCGGAGTAAATTACAGTCCGCCCAAACCATTTATCAGTAATTCTATAATTGGAGTCCATTGTAAATACTGCCGAGTATGTCAATTTCAATTCCTCAGGTCGGAGCGAGCAAAGTTCATTTGAAATTTTCTCAGGGAGCATTGGAAGTACCCGATCAACAAGATAGACGGAAGTAGATCGATGATAGGCATCCTTATCCATTGCTGATCCTTCTTCAATATAATGAGACACATCTGCAATGTGCACTCCTATTTCAATCAAGCCATTGTCCAAATGTTGAATGGAAAGCGCATCGTCAAAATCCTTTGCATTGAAAGGGTCAATGGTGAATGTTGTTATTTGTCTGAAGTCTCTCCGTTGAGCGATTTCTTTCGGGTGAATTTCTGTAGAAATGCCTTTTAGCTCATCCAGGACTTCCTGCGGAAATTCCAGCTCAAATCCCTGATTAATCAGGATAGTTTTCATCTCGATATCACTACTGCCGGCCTTGCCCAGTACTTCTGTAATTTTTCCCACAGGATTCACGCGTCGTGGGCCGGGCCAGATTGCAATTTTTACTATTACCTTATCTCCTGCTGAGACTGGCATCTCTGGCTGTTCATCAATGAAGATGTCAAAATCATTGTACAAACCATCGGGGGCTACGATGATCCTGCGTTTGTTGATATAAACTGTACCAATAAAGTGTTCTGTTGCTCGTTTGATGACCTCCAGTACCTGACCTTCTGGCCGGCGCCGATTAGTCATATGAAAAACTTCTATGCTGACCTTGTCACGGTTCAATGCGCCATTGAGGAATTTTGCAGGAACATAAACATCTTCTTTGAGATCGGGACACTTGATAAATCCAGCACCCGTACGCGTCATATCAACAGTCCCTTCGTAAGTTTTCAGTGTTTTCTTTCTCGTTTGTGCATTTTTATCTTTGAGGACATAACGACCATCATTCAGTTTTTCAAGCAACCCCTCTTCCTTCAGCACAACAAGAGATTGCTCTACTGAATCTTTTGTATTGTTAATATCGAGTCTTTTGATAATCTGACGGGCCGAATATAGCTTTTTAGGTGAGCGGATCATAAGTCTTGCTACTTCAGCTTTAAGGGCTATACTATCCAACTTTTTAGAAGCAGGGGCGCTTTCTGGTGATTTTTTTTTCATAGTTTCAACTTAACGATGATATAATTTGGCCTCCGGGCAATAGTTCATAATGGTAAGAAATTGTAGATGATGCATCATAAGGACTTTCTTCTCCGGTGGATTCACCTTTGACGACGTGTATAATCAGGTCCTCATCAATAGTAGCAACGCTCCTGGACAATTTATTGTTTACAGACTGTACTCCTGCGAGGGTGGAATGATCGATCAATTTAAGAGTTTTCTTATCATAAGTCACGAGATGAAACTGATAATCCAGCAATCCTGCTTTCCAATAAATCAAGGCATGAAAATCGGCTTGATCAGGTAATCTGAAGCAAGGAACATATTCTGTGAATTCGTCAATGTTTCCCGGATCTATTTGGACTAAAAATGCTTCAATTATATGTGCAGGAAATGGAGTATTATGCCGGTCAAATGTATGGGGAGATTCTTCGGAAAGAATTACCGGCAATTCCACTTCGGGAAAATATGTAAGAAAGTGATCAAATGATAAATCTATTGTGGGCATAGTATAGTTAATATTTGGTTCGATGGGGGGTTTTAATTCTTTTGTAACAATCAAATTTACACTCTGATTAAAAGAAGGAGCAAGATCTTCCTATTAAATTTAAGTAATATATGAAAGGTTTGTATTAAATACAGAAATATACCTGGGTACTTCTTACATGCAAACTAAGTACAATTAATAATAACTACGAAAATTGAGTCAAATGCAAGCTTCATCGAGCTTGAAGATCGCAATTCTAAATATGCACCAGTCATTGTGTCAATAAAACACCTGAACAATTTCGATCTTTACTATTAATTTCCAATTATGAAGCAAATCATATTTCGAGAGCTACAAAAAGTAAAAAGTTTTCCTTTCAGCTTGCTTCCATTTCTGAGGAAAGCAGAACTGAGATACTTCATAAAATAGCGGATGCAGCTATCACTCATATTGCACCACTTCTGGCTGCAAACCTGGAAGATCTCAAAAGGATGGATACTGAGGATCCAAAGTATGATCGGCTATTACTAACTCCGGAGCGCATTCGGATTATTTCAGATCAGATCAGACAGGTTGCCACATTGGAATCACCATTGGGAAAAGTACTTTCAGAATATCAAAGACCGGACGGGCTCCTTATCAGCCGTATTACTGTGCCTCTCGGAGTTGTAGGAATCATTTTCGAATCAAGACCAAATGTAACCTTTGATGTCGTGGCATTGTGCCTGAAATCAGGAAATGCCTGCGTATTGAAAGGAAGCAGAGATGCTCACTTTTCCAATATAGAGATTGTCAGGGTAATTCAGGAAGTTCTGATTAAATATGGTCTAGAGAATTCTGTATACCTTGCTCCCTCCGAAAGAGAAATGTTGCAACCCATCCTGGATGCCAGGGGCTTAATTGATGTCATCATCCCTCGCGGGAGTCAGTCTTTGATAGAACATGTTCGATTACATTCTAAAGTTCCGACTATTGAAACTGGTGCCGGTATTGTCCATACTTATGTGGATAAATCTGCCGACCTGAATAAAGCAGCCAGAATAATTGTCAATGCAAAAGCCCGGCGGGTTAGTGTGTGTAATGCGCTGGATTGTCTTATTATTCATGAGGAAATATTAGATAATCTTTACAGAATAATAGAAAGACTGGATACAGAATTTAACACAGAAATATTTGCAGATAATAATTCTTATAGCGCATTGAAAGGAAAATATCGGGATCAGTTCTTGCATGAATCAACAGAATCTGATTATGGCAGAGAATTTTTGTCTTATAAAATGTCTATAAAAACTGTTGCAAATGTCGAAGAAGCCATTGAACACATTCATGAATATAGTTCGGGACACAGTGAGGCAATAATTACTGAGGATAAAGAACAAGCCGATATGTTTGTTGATCGGATTGATGCAGCTTGCGTGTATGTAAATGCTTCAACAGCCTTTTCTGATGGAGCTGAATTCGGACTTGGGGCTGAAATTGGAATCAGTACTCAAAAACTTCATGCCCGTGGACCTATGGCATTGGAAGCGCTTACTACTTATAAATGGATTGGGAGAGGGGATGGGCAGGTAAGAGATGAGATATCCGAAGGATCGCGAGTATAGCGCAGCTGAGCCTCGCGATAAGATATAAGATGAAAAGCCAGTTATGAGTAATGAGTGGAACACTAGTTAAATATTCAGAGCAATTTTAAAGAACTCGCGAAGAACATCACCTTTCTACTTTTGAAGCGAAGCTGAAAAAAGTAGAAAGACATCAATTTTTCATGGTTTACTCCATGAAAAAACATCACCTTTCAAGCCGAAGGCGCAGTAAGACATCACCTTGATAAGAAATTGTCCAATACCAAAACGTTCTCATCGAATCAACAGCTTCTGAGTAGAAGCCCCTTCTGCCGTTTCCAGAGTAATCAAATATAATCCGGGGGCAAAATCCTGTGCCTGAATGAAATATTTGCTTTCACCCTGTGGTAAATTTCCCTTGAAAATCATTTGCTGTGTTCTGCCAAGCATGTCAGTCAATCTGATACTGGCTTCCAGATTTTTATCGGAAAATACAGGAATACAAGGTAATTGCTGAAGCAGGATTTGGGAAAACTGGTTCCATTTTTACATCCGAAACAAAAGTGTAAGCTGTAGAAGTTTGCAATGATGCTTCGAATTTCCATGGACCTTGAGGACCCGGCATAGGTCTGGTGATTGTTTTGCCATTATTAGCTGTTGCTTCAATGTAATAAAAGAAAGGAGTCGTGCTTCTTTTTCCTGCAATCGATGCCAATTCTACTTCATAAATGTGATTTTCGGGATCTGTCAAGGTCATTTCTACAGAACTAAAACCTTGAGTGGTATCGCTTGTAAAATGCAGAATGGCAGTAGAAATTCCGCTACGGTGGCGAATCCTGGCATGGAAAGTCAGACCGGATTCATCTTCAGTTTGATCTTTTAAGGGTTGGTGATTGATCAGTAGGGGATCAGCAACACCAATTTCTTTAGTGATACAATGTATTGCTCCGCTTGCTCTGATGATATCATTACAGTCAATTCCTTCAATGGTATATCCAGGCATCGCTTCTTTGTAAATTCTTAAAGCAGTTGTATCATATTTCTCCTCATATACAGGAACCAGAACTGTTTTATTGACAATAAGTGAATTGGTATAAGTGCGATAACGTCCGCCTCCACTGGGGTATCTGTTATTGCCATCGGGAGGCATAGGTATTCTGATGACTTTGAAATCAGTTCCGAATGTTGATTTAAATTGACTTAAAACATATTGCAAATTAGCTTCGATTTGAGGTCCGTCTGAGATTCCATCAGGATATTCACCCATAAGAAGTGTCTCTTCATCCAATAATTTCATGTGCATATCTATATGATGAATCCCATCAAATGGAAGATTTGGCATTTTGACATAAGTGTGTAAACCCATAAACGCCTGCATGATACTGTCTATGTCATCCTCTGTTTTTGCGCTTACTCCAAACGAATTGCCGGATTTGTTTTCGTCCATAACGAGGTAAGAAGCAAATCCTTTACCAAGTCCATCACTCATAAAATTACCACCGGTATTTACAAGATCAGAAGGAGCCTGACCTGTAATATATAAAGGTAGTCCTAATAATTCCGCTACGTGACCAGGTGAAAGATCATCGTTCGGTCTGGGTCTGTTGTATATCCAATCAACCAGAATAAGAGAATCTACTTCATTCAAATAAACTGCATTTGCACCGTAATCCCTTACCCAAACCGTATTGTAGGGTGCATTCAGAAAAGTTACATTTACATCATCAATATCCCGTGCTAACAGATAATTTCTGGTTGTTTCTGTGTCATTTGTCAAAATAATTACCCTGCATTCTTTTTTTGCATGTCTTACAATCTCAGCAAGAACTAGCGGATATCCGGTCCATGTAACGACTATAGCCTGTACTTCTTCCCACTCTGCCATCACGCGAACAGGCGCTTCAGGAGCAGTATATATACTTGATCTGCCTTCATAGACAGGAAAAACATAATCCTTGAGGAGTAATTTTTCCGCTTCAGTCAGACCTTTTGGTAAAATAGTCTCTTGTGCCTGCAAGCAAATATTTCCAAAAACAAAGAGTGCAATGAGGAAAGTAGAAAATCTCATATCGGGTAGAATTAGGTCTGTAAATATACTGAATTAACAGAATTCACAACAACCCCAAGCGAATACGGTTATTGATGCTGCTATTAATTTGTCTCGGGCTCCAGAATCAGTGGCTTGCCTTCAACGAAATCATACAAAGTCAATCCGCGGATTTCATATAAGGCCACCCAAAATTCTCGTTGAGCATCTATATATCCACGACGTGCAGCGTCCAGTTCTGAAAGTGCAATATTGAGATCCGTAATACCTATTTTACCAATCAAATACCGCTGACGAGTCATTTCCTGTCTTTTGACTGCAATGTCAAGTGATTTTTTGGAGAGATTGACTCTGTTTTTTACCAATTCAAATTGCTGAACCCGAAGTATGATTTCTCTTTCAAGATTGATTTGCTCCTGTTCCACATTCATCTGAATCAATTCCCGATTGGACTTGGCAGTTTCTCTTCTGGCTCTAGCGCGTCCCCAGTCAGCGATGGGAATTTGAAGTCCAATACTCAATCTTTCCTGATCAAGTAAATCCTGATAAGCCTTATTTAATGCAGGGTCCGTTTGGCTAAACCTAATCTTCCTTCCATACCAATACTGAATCCATTGCTCTTTCATTTCTCTGTCAACTTCTCTGTCAGCTTCAATCAATCTCCTTGAAACTCAAGTGTTTTACTTCGTTTCTTAAGGGCATAGTTCAAAGCAGTAATAGGATCTATCATGACAACAGGCAGTTCGGATGGTATCTTAACTTCAAATGAAACCACATTCTGCAAGCCTAAAAAATTTCTTAATTGCTCAGTGGCAGATTGTAAATTTAGAGTGGATTCTGCAATAGCATCATCTGCATTCATACTACTCAGTTCTATCTGCAAAAGGTCAGTCTCTGCTATCCTTCCAACATCAAATCGACCTTTGGATATCTCCAGTAATGTGTCAGCATTATTTTTATCAAATTGGGCCCCTTCGAGAATGATTTGAAATCGATATACTTCAAAGAAAAATCTTACTGCATCATATGCAATTCGCTCCATTTCTTCACTATATCTGATTTTTGCTTCATCGTAAATTAATGGTTCAGTAAGCTTATCCCATTTCAAACCATTAAACTGAAAAAACGGTTGAAAAAACCAACCTAGCAATGGGCGAACTAAACAAGGACTCAGATCCCGGATTAAGAGAAGTTTTGAATAAGTCAAATCTTTAAGCCTGAACTAGCATAAATTGTACCTCCCGTAAGCGAAATAGCTTGATTTAGGGACACAAAGAGTTCATTTCTCATAAAGGATCTTTGGATGAATGTCTCAGACCCATCATTAAGGGTAATCGGTTCCAGGCTTCTGTTGAGCTCAGGTAATGTACCATTCAAAAAAATCGAAGGCCGGTAATTAGATCTGTATGTCTGAAATCTCCAGTAAGAATTCTTCAGTCTTGTATTTGCCAACAATACATCAGGTGCTTCGCTTTGTGCCAATGCAATAACTGTCTCCATATTTAGTGAAACCACCTGTGCCTTCGAAGATAGTGGCACAAAAATCATCAATAGCAGTACTAAAAGGAATGTCAGAAAGGGATATTTCATGCTGTATAATCTTATCAAAATAATTAATCGGAACGCAGGGCTTTGATCGGATCCATTTGAGCAGCTCTGCGGGCCGGTACAATTCCAAAAATCAATCCAATCGTTGCTGCTACCCCAAATGAAATTAGTATGGATAGTGATGAAATCACTGTTGGAATTTCTGCATAAGAAGCAATAATCCTCGCACCCAGGACACCTAAGATTATCCCCGTAACTCCACCAATCAAGCTGATAAACACTGCTTCAAATAAAAACTGAAGCACGATATCAGACCTGAATGCTCCCATAGATCTGCGAACACCAATTTCCTTAACTCTTTCCAATACTGAGGCAAGCATGATATTCATGATTCCGATCCCACCTACCAATAAACTAATTCCTGCAATGACTGCCAACACCATATTAAATGTCTCCTGTGTTTTTTGCTGCTGTTGCAGAAGCAATTCAGGTACTTCAATTTCATAGTCCACCAAATCATTATGCCGCCTTTTTAGGATTCTGGAAATCACTTCAGAAGCAGCAAGCAGCTGTTTAGAATCCTCCAGCTGAATTACAGCTTTGTCTATCTGATGGTAATTTCTTAGTGGTTCATTGTTTCTTGAGCGGCCTATATGCTTCTTTTTGATCGTTGCTTTATTGTCGTAACGGATCAATGCAGTATGGAGTGGAATAAAAATATCATCATTATAATCTCTGATACCCAGTGTTTCAAGGCTGTTACTGGAGGCAATCCTTCTGTCCAAAACCCCTATAACCCGCATCCATACACTACCACATTTTATCAATTGGCCAATAGGATCTTCTTTTGGAAAGAAATAAGCCTGAATATTTTTTCCTATGATACATACGGCTTCTCCATTTTTTTCATGAATGGGATGAAAAAAGGAGCCCTGACCTATCTTTAAATTATTCAGATCGAAAAAATCATTGGTAGTGCCGACGCATTTGACTTTGCGCAATTTTCCATTGAAGATGGATTGAGTCTGTATTACTATTTCGGAACTTACTTTAGTAACTCCTGGAACTGCATATACAATGGCATCTATGTCACTGGTTTGGAGGCCTGGAGACCAGGGTACAGTTGTTTTTCCCGCGGAAACTGTACTGGTAGCTGCAGTTTCTTCACTGGATTGCTCATCCCCTTCGTCCTCAGCACCGGCATTGATGATGATATTATTAGTTCCGATGAGTTTCATTTGCTCCAGGATGGATTCCTTGGCGCCGGAGCCAATGGCCATCATTGTAATCACAGCTGCAACTCCAAATACTATTCCCAGCGCAGTAAGGAATGCACGCAATTTATTGGCTGCAACACCATCCAACGCCAAAAAAAAGTTGAAAAGAATTCTGTTCATCTGGGAGCTAAGCTTAAATGATGCAAAACTTAATTAAAAATAATCATGCCTCCACCACCTCCGGATTGTCCTCCGGGCGGAGATATATTTTTTGCCTCCTTCTCTTTCTCAGCATATTTTGCCTGCCTGGCTTTCTTTTCCTCCTCTTGTTTTTTGGCAATTTTTGTTTTGAGGGCGGGATCCAGCAGAACAAATTCCAATTTGTCCACATCAGGTGGAATGCTCAGCATAATTTCATCATCAGGCTCCAGTCCATAATCAATAGCTACACTAAGATCTCCGGTAAGTCCGGGAATTACCTCCTGTTTAACAATTCCATTTCCTACCACTTTGTGAACATATGTGATAGTATCAATCATCAGCCCTTCAATAGGAATGGCAATCACGTCCTGAAACTCTTCCAAAAATATCTCTGCACTTGTTGTCATGGAAGGCCTCATTAATGAATCTACTTCCAAAATCTGAATGATTACTTCAAATACCTTAGAGTCAAATCCCCGCAATTCTTCCCCAATGTTTGCCACCTGAATAACTTTCCCTTCAAAAGATTTGTCCGGTAAAGCGTCCACTTTGATTGTTGCATCCAGCCCCACCTTAATTTTATTGATATCGACTTCATTGACGTAGGATTTCGTTATCATATCTGTCAGATCCGGCAATTCTGCTATGACGGGATCCCAGGCATTGATCTCGCTTCCCGCTGCGACTTTTCCCCGCCAGCTGCGGGAATAAATAACCATACCATCTTCGGGTGCAAATATTGTGAACTGGTTCGCTGTTTCGGAAAGCCTTGCAATTTTGTTTTGGTTCTGAACAAGTGTCGTGTTAATCTCATCCATTTTTGCTTTGGCCTGCTGTTCTTTCAAAACAAGTTTTTCTTTGGTCTGATTCAAATCGCGGGCAGTTCTTTCCAGATCCAACTGTGCTTGTCTGATAACCATATCGGGTTCATAGCGGCTTTGCTCTACAAATAATTCTTTTTCTTTTTTATTAAATTCGAGATTAACTAATTCGTCCCTGAGTGACCTCAGTTCTATAGCGGTATCAATACGCGCCTGCTCCATTTGCGTCATAATTTTATCAATCTCCGTGCTGACATCTTTCATTTTGTTGGCTATCTCATTGCGATTGAGGGAAGCTACAAAATCTCCTTTCTTCACGAGGGTTCCTTCAGGAATGAGATTATCGATAGTAGTCTGATATATATCTACTGACTGCATTGTGGAAGGTCCCCGAAGCTGCTTGGAGTTTTTTGCCTGCAATTCACCGGTTGCTTTTACGCTGAGGACAAACTTGTCTTTCTTGATCTTGAATTTTATTTGCTCAGTCTGTTCGGTTTTTTCCGGATTTCTTCCGAGGTAATAAATCACTCCGACAATAGCCACTACGACAATAAATGGCAGCAAATACTTTTTGACATACTTCATCCTTAAAGCTTCATTTGAGTTGACTAAAAAGCGATCTTGTTCTTATACTTCAAAACTCTTCAGAATATCCGGGTGCCAGTTACCCTGCAAAGCAATTTCAAAATGAATTTAAATTCCAGTAGGCACAATTATGCAAATGAATAAAAAGGAGAGGGACTGTGCAATCCGGACTCTGAGATTAATTTCAGCGAATGTATTGTTTACTGATTTTCAAACGAAATCGAAACTTGTTAAAGTTTGTTAAAATTGAAATTTTAACTAAATCCAATGTGATTTAGCGGGGATTCGATCAGAAATTATGGGAAATAAAAAAAGCCGGACAATTTCTTTGTGAGAAACCTGT
Source organism: Saprospiraceae bacterium (assembly GCA_016706365.1). Taxonomy (GTDB): domain Bacteria; phylum Bacteroidota; class Bacteroidia; order Chitinophagales; family Saprospiraceae; genus SLDF01. The sequence continues at coordinate 104,472 of JADJJU010000002.1, read as the reverse complement.
CCGACTATATTTACTTATATTGAGATTAAGGCTTATGCCTGGGCTTTCGGTGTATTGAAGTTCATAGGCGGGAATCCATGAGGCTCCGGATCTTCAATCACACCAAACTGAGTTTCGTATTTCTTTACATTGTCCGCCAGGGCTTTTAAAAGTCTTTTGGCATGTGAAGGAGTGAGAATTACTCTTGATTTCACTTTTGCTTTAGGTACATTAGGCATCAGACGAATAAAGTCCAAAACAAATTCCGAATGACTATGTGAGATAATGGCCAGATTAGAGTAAACGCCTTCAGCGATTTCTTCTGACAATTCAATATTCAATGCATTTTGTTGATTCTTATCTTCCATGATAGGTCTTTAAAATTTTATAATCAGAGCCGAAAAATAAGAATAAAACCCGACAGCGGCTGAAAAGATCACTGCAAGGCCAAGTATCATTGAAAAAAAAGAATAAAAATATTTGATCAATAATTCACATTACGATTATTTGTAATATATTTGCTGCACGTTGTTAATGACTACGCAGCCCAACTGTGGAAATGAATCAGAAATTCATATTTATGTTGGCCACATAGACTTAACAAATTTTAATCCCATGTACAAAATCCATTGAGATGCAAATAGTTAATTTAATTGCCAGAGGCGACTTATTGAGCAGCAAGCAGCTTTTTCAGGTTCCGGTATCGGTGAAGGATTTGGATATTCAAACCTCTGCTTCTGCCTGTATGAGTAAAACCAATATTTCTATCGTCGGCAGAGAACGCGCCAAACAAATGGAGCGCCTGACTTTTATGATCGATCATTTTGATGAATCCATGGACTACTATGTAGATCTTGGTGATGGCAATAGCCGAAGAGTTTTAGGCAGAAAATTCCATTATCAATATGGACAGAGCGGACATTTCACTTTGAAATTGTACACAAAAGCCGGAGAGACTATGATTCCGATCTGTGTGCATCAGGTTAATATCGAACAATTCTCGATTTTTGACGCCATCAGAAACATGAATTTCTTCTAATTTGTATTTGTAGTATTTCCTTATATTTCTGAGATCAATTCCTTGGTAAGGCCTGAACTATTTCAGGCCTTTTTTCGTTTGCTGTCCTATAAGGACACACTATGGAACTTGTGAAGGACAGAATTGAGAAGTACGCTTTTGGCGTATGTCAGTATTTGGGAGAAAAATTAAACATCTCTGCGGGTCGTGTTCGCACCTATTTCATTTATTTATCATTTGCTACACTGGGCTCTCCGGTCCTTATTTATCTATTCCTCGCCTTTTGGATCAATATCAAAAAGTATATCAAAAAGACCAGCTTCTTGCGGGATTAAGCATCATCAAATTACAAATTACGATTGAACTGCCATGAAAGCGGTTTTGTAATTAATCCAAATTACTTTTAGACATTTACTGTTCACTTTTTTACGATGTTAGTCCCCAACGAATTGGAGAGCGACTTCGATCCTGAACATTTTGAAATTTTAATTCAACTACGACAATCCCAAATCAAATTTGCAACTTAATCTCCATTCCACATGTCTTCAAATATATTACAAATCTATAATTGGCATCCTGGGGAAGCATTCTATCAAATGCTTTATCTTCTTAATCAAGACCCGATTTTCTACTGCGTAAACACATACTGTAGAATATTAGCACCCATTTGAAATGCTTGTCTGCGCACTTCTTCCGGATCACCGTGCACTTCCTGGTCTTCCCAGCCATTGCCCAAATCCGTTTCGTATGAATAAAAACAAACCAGCCTGCCTTCCCAAAATAGTCCTAAGCCCTCTGGAGCTTTGCCATCATGCTGGTGAACTTTAGGCAGTCCTTTGTTGAATTTGAATTGCTGCTGATAAATCGGATGATTAAAAGGGAGTTCTATGAAATCAAGTTCGGGAAATACTTTTTTCATGGCAGGTCTCACAAAGGGATCCATCCCATAATTATCATCAATGTGAAGAAAGCCTCCACCGATGAGGTATGTTCTTAAATTTCTTGCGTCTGCATCTGTAAATACTATATTACCGTGGCCTGTCATGTGGACAAAAGGGTAATTAAAAAATCTCCGGACTTCCGGCTTCTACTGTTGCATAGTCAGGATCAAAACCCATGTTTAAAAATTGATTGCAAAATCTGGCCAGGTTCGGCAGGGAAGTAGGATTGGCGTACCAATCACCGCCTCCGCCATATTTCAAAAGCGCAATTTTCAATTTAGGTGGCGCCACATTGGCCCTTAAATCTGACTGGCTACTAAGGCTTAGAAGTATGATGAATATAAAACCGAATATTTTCATGTGAAATGCTTGATATCAATTAGATGATTGTAAACAGCTAAAAGGGGGCTTTTTGTTTTCAATTGCTTAAAACTCCTGAATAAGTTTAAATGCAGAGCAGACAAATATAGCTGCAGTCTCTGTTCTCAAACGACTTTGGCCTAAAGTTATTTTGATAAAGCCTGCTGACAAAGCTTTGCTGAGTTCCTTCTCCGTAAAGTCTCCTTCCGGACCTATAAAGCATCTTGCAGAGCTGCCTTTAATCAATGATTGGGACAGTGTTTGACGATCATCGCCTTCACAGAAGCCAATAAGAGAAAGTCCATCAAATGGCGTTTTTATAATAGATTCAAAATCTGTCAGCTGATCAATTACCGGAAGATGATATTGCAGTGATTGCTTCATCGCAGAAATCGCAACTTTCTCCAGTCTGTCCTGTCTGATACTGGTTCTCTCTGCATGTTTGACCGCAACGGGAGTGATTCTTTGAATGCCCATTTCAGTAGCTTTCTCGACAATGAGTTCGATTCGTTCGTGTTGTTTTGTTGGTGCAATCAGCAATTGGAAGGCCGGTTCATTCTGAGTAAAAAAAAGTCTGCTTACGATATTGACTTTTGCTTCATGTCTGCTCACTGCGTCCAATAAGCCTGAATATTGAAATCCTTTACCATCTGTAAAAAAGATTGTATCACCTTCTTTTTTACGTAAGCTATGTGTAAGATGCTTCATCTCTTCATGGGCAAATACGGCATGCTGGTCGAAAATCTGGTCTGTGTAGAACAATTGCATAGGGTTGCAAAGTTAATAGGGCATGCATGCTTATTTATCGATTTGTGTAAATTTGCATCTTCTTTTTTTATGGCGAGCTTCAGAAAGCGTCAGAAAAGATCTTTTTTGAAATAATTTTAGAGCTTACTCAAACTGATTTATGGATATAGTAGTGATGATTGCTCAATTTGTATTGAGCCTTTCTATACTTATTATTTTGCACGAAATGGGCCATTTCATTCCGGCCCGGCTTTTCAAAACAAGGGTTGAAAAATTCTATTTGTTTTTTGATCCATGGTTTTCCCTTGTTAAGAAAAAAATAGGAGATACTGAATATGGTATCGGTTGGTTGCCGCTGGGTGGTTATGTCAAAATCTCAGGTATGGTAGATGAAAGTTTTGACAAAGAGCAAATGAAGCAACCCCCACAACCCTGGGAATTCAGATCCAAGCCGGCCTGGCAAAGACTGATCATTATGTTGGGAGGTGTGACTGTGAATTTCATTCTTGGATTTTTCATTTTTGGGATGCTTTTGTGGTCATATGGAGAAGCATATCTACCGGCAGAGAATGCAAAATATGGTATCATGGTGGATTCACTGGGCCGCGAGATGGGTTTGCAAAATGGGGATAAAATTTTAAAAATCGGCGAGCAGGAATTTGATCGCTTCAATGACAGAACATTGATCAGAGGAATCGCTTTGGATAATGCAAGAAGCATCACTGTCGAACGTCAGGGATCGGTCGTAGAAGTTCCGATAGATGAAAAATATGTGGGAGAATTAACTGCCTCCAGGAATAAAAATGTTTCCTTATTCAATACCCGACTTCCTTTTGTTGCCGGAAAAATAGCAGATGGTAGCCCGGCAGAAAAAGCTGATTTCAAAGCAGAAGATCAATTGCTTGCGGTCAATGGTGAAATCCTGGAGTTTTTCGACCAGTTTCAAGCAAAGGTAAAATCAATGCCTTCTCAGGAAATTACTGTAACTCTTGTAAGAAACAAAACGGACACGCTGAGCAAGCAAGTCACTACTTCCGAACTGGGAACAATTGGTATTTTTCCTATGGGACCTGATTATTTCTTTGAAATGAAGAGACAGGATTATACACTGGCACAGGCATTGCCTGCAGGTGTTACAAAAGGGTGGAATTTCCTGGCTGATCAGATCAAAGCTTTCGGACAGATGTTTAAGGGAAATATTAAAGCTACAGAAAGTTTAGGTGGATTTGCTTCCATCACATCACTTTTCCCTACTACCTGGGATTGGGAGACCTTCTGGAGAATCACTGCAATTTTGTCTCTAATACTTGGATTCATGAATTTATTACCGATCCCGGCATTGGATGGAGGTCACGTGGTATTCTTATTATGGGAAGTTGTAACAGGCAAGAAAGTCAGTGATAAGGTCATGGAAACTGCCACTATGATTGGATTCTTCCTCTTGATTGGATTGTTGTTATTCGCCAATGGACTGGATGTATTCCGATTCTTTAATAAATAAGGAGTGCTAAGTTTTTAATTAAAATAGGTGTCGCTATTGTAAAAAGTGAATATTAATTATAATTTTGCCACCCGCTGAGCGCCTCGTTCTTAAAACGATCCCTCACACACCCCTCACACACTCCACACCCACACTCACACCCCCACTCAATTGCCGAAGTGGCGGAATTGGTAGACGCGCTGGACTCAAAATCCAGTGACAGCAATGTCGTGTGGGTTCGATTCCCACCTTCGGTACAAAAAAACTCCTGTCGATTTTAATCACAGGAGTTTTTTATTTAAATCAATAATACACATTACAATTATTTATAATATATTTGCATCGACTTTCAGATTCATTATCTTTGAGCCAATTATTAAACGCCCGATATTTATGAAGCACCAGGCTATGAAAAAACATTTGTTCTTATTTGCATTTTTAACGCTGTCCGTATTTATTATTTCCTGTGGAGGAAATAAGTCATCAGAAGAAGTGGCTCAAGATGGAACATCGGCTGATTCTCTTGGAGTCTCCGAAGAGAAGCATGCTTTTTATGGAATATACCAGGGCATTCTTCCTTGTGGCAATTGTACAGGAATTCAGACTGTAATTCATCTAATGGAAGATAGCACCTATACGAAGAGGTTCATTTATTTAGGAAGAGATACCGATGAAGTACAGGTAGAGGAAGGAACGATTACCTGGAATCCAGACGGGACTGTAGTTACTTTAACAGGACCTTCTGCTTCTATTCAATACTTAGTAAGTGTAGATAAAATTACACAATTAGCCCAAAATGGTCAACCTTATCAGGGCAGTGATGCCGGACAATATATCCTCAACAGAACAGAAATTATGACCCCTACACCGGAACCGCAGGAATAATATTTCCCAAAATCAGATCTGTAAATTATATAATCCGGAAATGAGCTTTAAATTCTGATACCGGTGGGCACAGAAACTCAAATTGTTTTTTAAAAATATAGGTCCCTATGACAATTCTGCAATAATTTAGTGAATATTATATTCATAAAATATAGTAAATCAATTGCTTGAATTTAGATTAATATGCTTTTTCAGGTATCTATTAATCTACGACTTCACATGTCGAAAATAGCATCTCACTCAAAAAAACGCATGTTTCACTCAATGAAAGGACATGCTCAATAGATAGTCCGGATTACTCACTCAAAGAAATACCATCTTTGAGAAGAATTACGATTGAATCCTATCCTTGTAATTCAAAGATTGTTTTTCCGAGAATCCAGCCCGCTAATAAAGTTTAGTGGGTTTTTTTTTTGCTTATAAGTTGCGCTTGCTTCCATTCCCCGGATTCTCAACACTATAAATCTTACCAGGTACAGGGCAGATATTTTAAGGCAATATCTGCATATTTGCATTTTCAAGTCAGGACATATGTGGTTACTATTTTTCAAATCACTTCATATCATCAGTTTCGTAGCCTGGTTTGCCGGACTATTCTATCTGGTCAGATTATTTGTTTATTACCGCGAGGCTGATATGCGAAGCCCTGCCGAGAAACAGGTATTACAGGATCAATTAATGATTATGCAGAAAAGGCTGTTCAAAATCATCACTCAACCTGCCATGATTATTACCTGGATAGCAGGCATCAGCATGATAATAATTCAACCTGCCTACCTTGAGATGGGCTGGCTTCATATGAAGTTAGTATTATTGATTTTGTTGAGTTTCTACCATTTCAGACTTCCGGTTATGATTCGGCAGCTGGAAGCAGGCAGAAATGTAATGAGCTCCTTTCAGTTCAGACTTTATAATGAACTACCCACTTTGTTTTTGATTGGTATAGTACCATTGGCAGTGTTTAAAAACCTGGCCGATTATTTGATTGTAATTTTTGTGCTATTTTTGCAGGTCTATTGTTATTTATATTTGCTAAATGGTACAAAAAACAAAGAGCTGCCTGAAAAATAAAGCCGGAGCCAAATAGAGTATTGCCTTCCAGGCTTCATTCTTACTTTTCATTTTGTTACATTTGTGACTCTAACTGAAATCCGACTCTTAAATTTTAATACTTTGGTGAAGCGTGCATTATTCTACCTCATCAGTGGGTGGATGTTCTTTTGTATTAATGATGTTTTTGCAGGAGCTGACCCTTGCTCAGCCACTCCTCTTGCCAATAATATGCTCACATTTCAGGATGAATTTATCAATGGTACTTCATCAGGCTCTGCAGATCCTGATTGCGGAGAATATGATGGCACGGATGAATGGTATGTTACTACTGTACCTTCCAGTGGTTCTTTAGCCATAGAATTACTTCCGGGCTCTGTTACAAATGCTGCATTTGCCTTATACGGAGGTTCTTGTGGAGGTGTAGATCTGATTAGATGTGTTGAATCATACCAATGCGGTGCTGATCCAATGCCAAAGTATTTTTTTGAAGGTTTGGATGCAGGAGCTACAGTATATATCAGAGTATGGAATGAGGATGGGGGAGGAGGATCTTTTAGTATCAGAGTGAGCAATCCATATGGGAACCCATATGTGACAACAGGTACTGCTATTCCTGTGGTGGTTCCGGGCTCAAGTAATTGTATTCAACTCACTGCTGCACAAACTAATCAAGCCGGCTGTGCCTGGTATCCTGACGCACAGGATTTTTCCATGCCATTTTCATTGGACTTTAATGTGGGTTTCGGAAATATTGATGCCAATGGTGCAGATGGAATTTGTATAGTTTTCCAAACTAATGGAATCCCTATTTGTGGCCAAACAGGTGGTGGAATCGCTGCAGGAGGTATTCCAAACTCCTGGATTGTAGAGTTCGATACCTGGCAAAATTCGGATCAGGGAGATCCACCGCAGGATCACGTAGCGATTAATATTGATGGAGACATGACGCACGGCGGTCATCCACCTGTCACTTTACCTAACATAGAAGATGGAGCTTTCCATCAAATTAATATCACATGGGATCCCGGTACTATGTTATTTACCGTCAGATTTGATGGATCTTTATTGATTTCCATATCTTATGATATTATCAATGATGTATTCAACGGACAAACACTTGGGCACTGGGGAGTGACAGCTTCAACAGGAGGATCAGTTAATCAGCAAACCCTTTGTTTCGAAAGTGTTGAATTGACAAATCTTGATCCTGTTGAAGTAGACGCTGAATTGATTCTTTGTGCAGGTGAATCGGTAGAATTGGGAGGCGGAATTCAGACAGAACCTGGCGTGTACACGGATACTTATGTCGGATCAAACGGCTGTGATTCAATAGTTCATACGACGCTTGATTTTATCCCAATAATACCTGATACCGAGATAATTGCCAGTATATGTAATGGTGAAACATTTTCTGCAGGAGGAATGACATTTGATGCAGAAGGAAATTATTCCATTCCTCTGACCACAGCTGATGGTTGTGATAGTTTGGTCGTACTGGATCTTGAAGTCATCAGTTTGGAAGGGATTATAACAGGCGATCCAATCATTAATTGTAATGAACCCCTCTCTGAAATACAAGTTTTCCATGATAATCCCCTCAGTAATTTGTTTTATTTCTGGTATTCAAATAATGGTGGGCAGATCAATGGAGATCCCTCACTGGATAATATAAGTGTAGATCAAGAGGGAACCTATTTGGTTGATATTACTTACGAATCAGGCAGTACTATATGCGGCCCATTGACCCTTGAGTTTGATGTGGTAGCTCAGTTTATTTATCCTGAAATCCAGATGCTCCAGTTAGGACCACTGGATTGTCAAAATCAAACGACTATTCTTGATGCCTCCGGATCACTGGATGCTGATTTATTTGAATGGGCTGTGCAGGATGGAGGGCCCATATTGACCGATATTGATCAAAGCTCCATTGAAATTGGTGGACCTGGAACTTACCTGCTCACAATTACAAATTTGCTGAGCGGATGTCAAAGCTCCGAATTATTTATCATCCAACAAGATGGGGTAAGGCCCGATGCAATTATCGGCGTTATTCCTGAACTTAATTGCAATAATCAATCTGTGCAAATTGATGGTTCCGGATCAAGCGCAGGACCAAACATTACATACGAATGGTCCACTACTACCGGAAATATTACCGGTGATACTGATCAAAATTTTATGAATGCTAATCAGGCAGGTACTTATCAGTTTGTTGTTTTCGACAATGGAACCCAATGTGGCGATACCCTCGAATTTGAAATTATAGAAAATACGGACAGTATTGATTTTACTATCCTCGATATAGATACCATTACTTGTGTTATGCTCAGTGGAAGTGTCAGTATTCAGCTTTCCGATGCAGGAACAGTGACCTGGACTTCTGCTGATGGATTTCCTTTTACTACAGGAAGCAATGGTACAATTATCATGAGCATGGAGAGTGGCTCTTACACTGCTATTGCGACAAATACACTCACAGGATGCCCCGCCTCTATAAATGTTGTCATTCCTGAAAACACTGAAGCTCCTGTAGCTTCTGCCGGCAGTTCGATCGAACTCAATTGCCACAATGCTACAAATTCTCTGGATGGGAGTGGATCTGACACAGGACATCATACATATATTTGGTCCAGTTCGACTGGGCAAATTCTGCAGGGGGGAACGACTTTATCACCGGAGATTGGAGCAGCAGGAACTTATGTTTTAATTGTTTCCGATACGATCAATGGCTGTACTGCCATGAGCCAGGTCGCCGTGAGCGCGGATTTTGAAGTACCCATAGTTTCAGAAAACACACCGGATACATTGGATTGTATCATCAATGAGGTTTCAGTTCAAATCACAGCAAATAATAATAACGGGCAATTTGCCTTCGAATGGAGTACCCTAAATGGAAATATACTTTCTGATCCGAAGCTAAGCTCGATTCAAACCAACGAATCGGCCTGGTATTATTACACAGTGATTAATCCAATCAATGGCTGCACGACCAGTGATTCTGTTCAGGTTATGGTGGACAGAGTGCTGCCCATTGCAGAAGCAGGAACATCACCTATCATTGATTGTATAAATTTGATCGTAAGTTTGGATGGAAATGGAACCTCAACGGGTAATCAATACTCGTACGAGTGGACAACCATCACCGGAAATATATTAAGCGGCACAAATGCATTGAATCCAATGGTAGACCAACCCGGATTTTACTATTTGGAAGTTAGTAATACCAATAATGGCTGCACGCAAACAGACAGCGTGGAAGTGCTGGTAGATAGCGGAGTTCCGGTGGTACTTATTGCAGATCCTGCTGACTTAAATTGCAGGGATCAGGAAGTAAATATTCAGGCAAATGGTTCCAGTCTCGGAAGTCCTTTTGAAATTTACTGGTCTACCAACGATGGAAATATAGTCAATATTAATAGTCCTCTAAGCATACAGGTGAATCTACCCGGTACTTATGAATTGAGAATATTAAATGCTGATAACCAGTGCGAAACCATTCGGACAGTCACAGTAGAAATAGATACCTTGAGTCCGGTAACAGATGCAGGCTTGCCTTTGGTAATAACTTGTAGTGAAACCACAGTCATCCCTGATATTTCAGGCTCCGATACAGGAGTAGATTTTCAACCACAATGGACGACGATCAATGGAAGCATCATTTCCGGAGCCACATCTACTCAACCGGTACTGGGAATGCCCGGAATGTATTATCTGAATATTACAAGCAACATTAACCATTGTATTTCCACGGATTCTGTTTTTGTTGATATTGATACCATTTCGCCGGTTGTGGTATTGCAGCCTGCAGATGTCCTAACTTGTGTTAACAATTTGCTGACTTTGACATCTAATGGTTCTTCGACGGGTCCGGATTTTGAATATTTATGGACCGGAACTTTCCCGATAGTCTCTCCGGCAGATCAAAGCACTGTACAAATTGATCAACCCGGGAATTACAATTTATCGATCACCAATATCCTGAATGGATGCGTGAGCAATGGGCAGGTCTTGGTAATGGAAGACAGGGAATTTCCTGAAATTACGATAGAAAATGTTTTGCCTATTACCTGCTCCCGAACTGAAGTCACATTGACTGGTCGGGTAATTAGTGGAAGCGGTGCTTATGATTTTGAATGGAATTCTCCTCAGGGTAACATTTCCGGACCCACCCAACTAATCTCCACACTTGCCACTCAAAGTGAATGGTACTATTTTGAGGTGACCGACCAGGCTAATAGCTGTGTTAGCATCGATTCTATTTTTATTCCTGCTGATACATTAGCACCACTCCTTGATGCTACTTCAACTTTCAGGAAACATTATTTCGACCATTCAAAATCCCGGAATATTGTGGAATACACTTACCGGCAATATCCTTCAGGGAAGTACCACATTGACTCCTTCTGTAGACAGACATGGATGGTATTTGTTATCCATTACTGATCCTTCCAATGGTTGCACCGGTATTGACAGTGCCCGGATTTTGCCCAATCTGGATTCCATTCAGGCAGCAGAATTATTGGTAGTTCAGCCAGACTGTTTCAGATCAGTAGGTTCTATAACATTTAGTAGTATTACAGGAGGTCAGGAACCTTACATGTATTCAATAGATGGAGGTGCCCAATCAGGTACAATACTTACTTATTCTCAGTTGCAGCCGGGAGAATATCCCATTCTTGTGACAGACGAGCATGGATGTACGCTGAGAGATACCATACAAATTGTAGGAATCACTCCTGTTCGTGTAGAACTCGATCCAAATCATGAAGTGGAATTAGGAAATAGTATTCGATTAGAACCCACATTGAACCTTCAATTGTCTCAAATTCAAAATATCGTCTGGACGCCAGCAGATTTTCTGGATTGTATCACTTGCCTGGATCCATTTTCAACACCTTTGAATAATATCAGGTATGAAATCAGAGTCAGAGATGAAAATGGATGTGAAGATGTTGCCTTTACTAATTTGCGTGTCAATGCAGAGGGTGGAGTATTTATTCCTGACATTTTCTCCCCGGGAAACGGAGACAATATAAATGATCACTTTACTGTCTTTGCCAGAGAAAATTTACTTTCCAGAGTTGTCTTTTTGAAAATATTTGATCGTTGGGGTAATCAGGTATTTCTTTTAGAGAATTTCCCGCCGAATGATGACAGTATTGGTTGGGATGGTACTTTCCGTGGAAGGGATATGAAGCCTGCAGTTTTTACCTATGTGACAGAAGTAGAATTCATCAATGGACGAAGGGAGGTATTTTATGAAGATGTTACCGTCTTCAGGTAATCTCACACTGATCACCCTCATTAGAAGGTCTGATTTTGAGCCATTTCCAGATTTTTTCCGGAGGTCGGGCCAGAACGGCTTTTCTGCCTTTTATTACGATTGGCCTTTCAATGATTTGTGGATTTTTGTGAAGAATCTCTATCCATTCTTCTTCGCTTTTCTCAGCATCAGCAAATGATTCTTCATAAAGTGGTTCTTTCTTTCTGACTAATGCTTCTGCTGGAATTTTAAGCAGGTTTAAAACCCGCTTCAGCGCTTTAGTAGTGGGCGGAGTCTTCAGGTAGAGAAAGACTCTCGGTTCAATACCATTTTCTATTAAAGTGTTGAGAACCAGTCTGCTGGTTCCACAGCGGGGATTATGCCAGATTTTTACATCATTTTCCATATCTATGTGTTCTGATTGTCACAAATATGAACAACATGATCTGGAAAACCAAACCCGCGATTGAGACACTTAATTCCTTCTCCAGAGGAACTGCGATTGAACATCTTGATATCGCATTTACAGAAATCGGAGATGATTATCTTAAAGCTGAAATGGCGGTTAATCATAAGACAATCCAACCGGCAGGAATTCTTCATGGCGGTGCGTCTGTTCTTCTTGCCGAAACATTGGGCAGTGTAGCATCTTCACTGTGTCTCGAAGATATCAATCAGGGAATTCCTGTGGGTGTGGAGATCAATGCCAATCATATCAAATCTGCAAAACCCGGCGAAGTGGTTTACGGCATAGTCACACCTATCCATGTAGGACGAAAAACGCATGTTTGGGATATCAAAATTTATAATCAAAAAGATCAACTGGTCTGCATCAGCAGGTTGACGACGATGATTGTTGCGATGGAGTCATAGAATTGTATAATTTCCATTCAGGAAGACCTCCGCTGTAATGAATCAAAAAACCCTGAACAGGGTTTTACCAAAGGTTAGCCCCGGATGAAAATCCGGGGTGTAATAAATTAAATCAATCGTTTTGGCGCTATTTTTGTCTGAAAGAAACAAAAATAGTGACAAAACAAGAAGGTTTGGAATTACGCGGTTCACGTTCAAACAATGAAGCCGAAATCCACCATTGTGTCTCCCGGCTTCCAAATTTAAAAGCGTTTTTTATGGCAAGCTTAGAATCTTGAAGCAAGAAGTTTTCTATCTTCAAATTGCTCCACAGCAGCGTCCAGTTTCTTCTTTACGGATTTTCGTTTTGGATCGATTCTTTTCCCTTTAAAGAATTCCTGATATACTATCTGATGCTGTGCATCATAAATATATACGTGGCTGCCTTTTTCATTTCGCTCTACTACCCAGTATGACTGAGTGGGAGCAGGGACATCCTGAGCTGCTAGAAATCCGGGGAAGAACAAGAGCAGCATATAGATCCTCTTTAAAATCTGTGTTTTCATAGTATATAATTTTTAGTTTGATGTGTCTAAATTATACACAAGTTCAAAGCCCGTGTTGCAAAGTAGCCGGGCAAGCACTTCTTCAGTCTATATCAATAGTCCAGTGAGCTGAGTACATTAGTCGACGATAAAACACCTTGGTATACTAATTCACAGCTTTGGTAGAAAGTACCTGTGGATTTCATTTTCAAACGACGTTTGGACTGTATATTTGAATGATTATCAATGTGATTTGAAATGATCCGCTTTTTGGAAAAATTTATACTTTCGGAAGAACCTGCTTACAAGTGGAGCAGACATTTGTTTTTTGGATCTGTGTACTGATTTCCAACATTCTGATTTATGGCAGTTCCCGACTTCCATTTACGCAGGAAGTTACCCATAGCGTTTATACCCATACTGCTTATGAAAGCATGATGTTTATGAGTACACATATATTTTTGACTTATGCGATTATATATTTCTTATTCCCCCGTTACCTATTCAAAGGAAAATATATTCAGCTTGTCCTGGGTTCTGTTGTGGTGGTATTACTGACTGTGCTTCTCTCTCAGATTGTTGCTCAATATCCTGTAGCATATTATAGAGAAATCAATAATTTGACACCAATGAAGTACCAAAATTACTTCGTGATTGGTATTCTTGGTGGTTTCAGAGGAGGGCTTACCTTCGGTGGATTTGCTATTGCGATCAAACTGGTCAAATATTGGTATTTCAAAAAACAGGAACTCCAACAACTGCAGCTGGAAAAAACCCGCATCGAACTCAAATCCCTGAAAGATCAGCTCCATCCGCATTTTCTTTTTAATACACTGAACAACTTATATGCAATGACTTTGCCTGTAGAAGGTAAATCATCGGAAGTCGTGATGCGGCTCAGTGATTTATTGCAATATATGCTGTATGAATGTAAGGCCGATTTTGTTCCACTCAAAAAAGAGTTGCAATTCATCAAACATTATATCGAGCTGGAAAAACTGAGATTTGGGGAAAATCTGGATTTACGATTCAATATCAGGGGGGAAATTCAAAATTATCGGATTGCCCCTTTATTACTGTTGCCTCTTGTAGAAAATGCGTTCAAACACGGGGTAAGCGAAACGATTGAACAACCATGGCTTTCTATAGATATCGATATTCAGAATGATCAATTAAAATGCAGAGTTTTGAACAGTAAATTCCCGGGAAACTTCAGTTCTAATTCCGGAGAAGGTATCGGTTTGAAAAATCTAAAACAAAGGCTGGATTTAATTTATCCGGATGCTCATAAAATCGAAATATTTGATGAAGAAGAGATGTTTATTGTTCAGCTAAATATTCAATTAAAACCTGAGCTGAATTCAGAGGGGACACCATCAATAAGCTTTAAAAGCATATCATCATGAATGTAGTCAAATGCCTGGTTGTTGATGATGAACCTTATGCAATTGAGGTCTTAAAAAACTATATAGACAGGATTCCTGCTTTGCAATTAGTGGGGACATGCTCTAATGCTATAGATGCATTCAGTTTGCTTCAAAACTCATCAATTGATCTTATATTTTTGGATATTAAAATGCCTCAATTGAGTGGCACAGAACTCGTCAGGACTCTGGAGAAGCGACCACATATAATTTTTACTACTGCCTACAGAGAATTTGCATTCGATGGATTTGAGCTCAATGTCCTGGACTTTCTGTTGAAGCCTGTTTCATTTGACAGATTTTTAAAATCCATTTCTAAACTGCTTAAGGCAGAAAATACTCATGAACCGGCCAGAGAAAATCTGCAGCACATGCAGGATCAATTTCTGTATCTGAGAGTGGACAGGAAAATGATTAAAATAATGGTAGCTGACATAGTGTATGTTGAAAGCCTGAAAGATTATGTAAAAATCATCCTGAACAATAAGCAGATTGTCACCAAACATACTATCACAGCTTTGGAAGCTATGCTACCTGAAGATCAATTCCTGAGAGTCCACAGAAGTTTCATTGTGAATAGTGAAAAGGTAGAAGCTATCACGCAGTCCCATTTGCAGATCGGCAACAAAGAAATCCCTGTCGGTCCTACTTACAAACATAATTTGCAGCAAAAGATTAAGTGGCCGGAGAGTTGAACAGCCAGCTGGGAATCGGTTAATTGCTTATGCGGTTAATCGATAACAGCCGTTGAAGGCATAAGGCATAAGGCGTAAGAAAACAGCCGATCCAGGTGGTATGATTAGTGCAAGTCGGAGATTTGCAAACTCATTGTTTTAGGTCAGAGACCGCGAAACGAGCTAAGGAAAGGTGAAAAAGGCGATGAAACGTTTTTTCAATTCGTGTGGCTGTTTTAGCTAGAGGCAAGAAGGTAGAAGCTAGTAGCGGCTGTTCAAAACATGAAATCTGATAGCTGAAATCTGAAATCTTTGACTTACGAACGTATCTTTATTCTTCTTCAACTTAAAGCCGTATGAAACACATTTCCAATCTCATCTTACTGATATTTCTGTCTTCTCCTGTCTGGAGTCAAAATACTCAGAAACCGGTAATTCATGCCAAAAACTGGATTGCCATCACAGGAAAACCTCTGGCTGCAACTGCCGGGGCCACGATATTTCAGCAAGGTGGAAATCCTGTCGACGCTGCCTGTGCCATGCTTGCTGCCACCTGTACCATGTGGGATGTTCTCAGTTGGGGCGGAGAAACTCAGGCTTTAATTTATCATCCCAAACTGAAAAAGGTAATTGCCATCAATGCACTTGGAGTAGCACCAACGGGAGCAACAGTTGATTTTTTCAAATCAAAAAATATGTCTTATCCACCGGAATATGGACCTCTTTCAGCAGTGACACCGGGCACTCCGGGAGGTCTCATGGTCATGCTGGCTGAATATGGAACAATGTCATTGAAGCAAGTTCTTACGCCAGCGCTCCAACTTGCTAATGGTTATCCCATAGAAGCTCAAACTGCAGATGCTATGGAGCGACACAAAAAAAGAATTGGAGAATGGCCTTATAGCAAAGCTGTCATGTTGCCACATCAAAATAAATCCCGCAATGCACCTGTAGCCGGTGAATTATTTGTACAAAAAGAACTGGCTATCACTTTGCAAAAACTCATTGAAGCTGAATCCAAAGCACTGGCAGCCGGTAAGAGCCGGAAGGAAGCCATCATGGCAGCCAATGCCAGATTTTATAAGGGTGATATTGCAGCAGAATTTGTCAGAGGATCCAAAGAACAGGGAGGATTGATAACGATGGAGGATCTTTCAAATTGGTCTGTTATCATTGAAGAGCCGGTTATGTCAACCTATAAAGATATTGAAGTATATAAATTAAATGCCTGGACACAAGGGCCAGCACTTTTGCAATCACTTAATATTCTCGAACATTTCGATGTGAAAAGTATGGGATACAATTCTGCCAAATATATTCATACGCTTTACCAGGCAATGAATTATGCATATGCTGACAGGGATTTCTACTATGGAGATACGCACACACATCCGGAAATTCCGATTAAAGGACTGCTTTCGAAAGAATATGCTAAATCTATGGCCGGCAAAATAAATCCAAATGTTAATGATGAAAACGTCAGGCCCGGCGACCCTTATCCATTTGAAAACAGAAAGAATCCTTTCTCGCATCGAATTAATCCCGAAAAACCGGATACAGGAATGCCTGACAGGACATTTAGAGAAACATTCAATGGAGGCACTACTACAATAGAGGCTGCGGACACTTCAGGCTGGATTGTCTCTATCACACCCAGCGGGGGTTGGATTCCGGCTTGCATCGCCGGTAACACCGGTATCGGAATGAGCCAGCGAATGCAAAGTTTTGTACTTGATAGTCTTGAAAGCCCCTTTAATGTAGTAGCTCCCGGCAAACGCCCCAGAGTGACATTGACTCCTTCACTCGCATTTCGGGATGGCAAGCCATTCTTAGCATTTGGGGTTCAGGGAGGAGATACGCAGGATCAGAATTTGATGCAATTTTTTCTCAATATGGTGGAGTTTGGCATGACTGTACAGGAAGCAGCGGAAGCTTCCAACTTCAATAGTTATCAGATGAAAACATCCTTTGGCAAGCATGAAAGTAAGCCGGGTTATATCTCGCTGAATGAAGATACGCCAGATTGGATCCGAAAGGAGCTCAAAAATATGGGGTATAAATTAGAATTTTTCAAAAGGACATCCGGTCCGATAAATGCTATCTATTTTGACACAGTTCATGGCACTATGTGGGGTGGCTCAAGTAATTATGGTGAAGATTATGGGATCGGCTGGTAATTGCTTTGTAACTTTTTAACTACATATAGAACCATTTTTTAGACCTACTGACCAAAAAAGCATGTTTTTCGACCACTTAAATGAAAAATCGACCACCTACATACAATTAACATTTAGCTAATGTAAAAAGTCAGAGCTTAGTGGTGCAAAAACAAGCAAATGAATTGAATCAAAGTTGACGTGAAAACTGATTGAATGGGATAATTCAAAACAGTAATTGCGATCGATGAATGATCGACAGGAATCCGGAGATATATAGTTATTTCCGGATTTTGTTTTTTAGGGAAACAGGTGATGTCTTTCTGCGCCTTCGGCTTGAAAGGTGATGTTTTTTCGTGGTACAAGCCACGAAAAAGTGATGTCCTAGTTCTATTTTAGGCTAAGCCTCAATAGAACTAAGGTGATGTGCTTCGCGAAGTTCAAATTCACAACTCAGACAAAATATACAATCAGGCTGTTTTTGTTGCAGCTTGCAGCTCGTGGCTTTGTCACCCGACTACCTAAAACGTCCCGTCCGAAGTTTTAAAAGTCACAGCCAGCACCACCTGCCCAACTGCTCTAAGCGTTGCTTTAGAGATTACATCAATGGTATCATCGTGTGTATGCCAGTAATGGCCAAATCCTGTAGTGGTAGTATGTGGCCGGTTGATAATATCTATCATAGGTATTCCAGCTATCACATTGACATAATAGTGATCGTCGGTGATGGGGCCTGTATTTTCATTAACAAAAAACCCGCCATAACCCATGCCCTGGGCAAGTGGCCAGACTTTCTCCACAATATGACTTGCATAATTGGTGGAAATTCCTTCTTTCGTAAAACGTGCACCTTCTGATCCTACCATATCCAATAAAATACCAAAGGAAGCTTTATAGCCTTTCTCATGAAGATTCCTTGACCAGTATTGTGCTCCCTGACACCAGCTTTCCATATCAGTTCCTCCTTCAGCTCCCTGATCCTCTGCATCGAAAAGGACAATATCTACTCCTAAATCTATTTTATTTTCTTTTAAAATTCTTGCAATTTCCAGTAGAATACCGACCCCGCTTCCTCCATCGTCCGCTCCGGGAATGGGATCATTTTTACGGGATGTATCCTTGTCATAGTCTGCAACAGCTCTTGTATCCCAGTGAGCCGAAAGAATAATGCGCTCTTTGATATCCGGATTGAAGACTGCAATGATATTGGTTGCTGTGGGGCTACTTCCATCTATATTTTTGGCAGTAAAATCCTGCTCGATGACATCATCTGCCCATTGTCCCAGAGTATTAACCAACCATTCCTTGCAAGCCTTATGCCCGGGAGATCCGGGAACCCGCGGGCCAAAGGACAACTGCTTCTCAATAAACATATATGCACTATCAGCATTGAAGGCAGGAATGACTGCTTTAGGTTTAGGTTCAGCAGGAACTTCAGTTTCAGACTCAGTTTCCTTATCACTTCCGCAGCCTATTGCAGAAATGATTAAAGCAAGCATAAAAAGTATTCGAAAAGTGGGTTTCATAAAGCTGTATTTGTAATGGAATATCATTTCAAAAATTGTATCATTTTCTATAATCCCAAGACCTGATCGTTGAAAGTAAGATTCGCTTGTTCCAACGATGATCCCGAGCCTTCTTTTGTCACGATTTTTGCTAAAAGGCAAAAATCCCGCCAAAACTTTGGAATTTTCCTATTGAACCCCGGATTTTCATCCGGGGCTAATCTTTGGTTGACCCATTCAGGGTCTATGAAAATTTGTAGTCCCTAACTCAGGCTTTGACCCAGTTGGTGCCTTCTTTACTATCTTTCAGCTGAATATTTACCTCCTGCAATGCATCTCTGATTTGATCTGAAGTAGCGAAATCTTTATTTGCTCTGGCCTTCTGACGAAGATCTATGATCAATTGCATGAGGCCATCTACAACACCGTCATTTGAAGAGGCGTCTCCTGTTTCTATCAATCCAAATATTTCAGAAATCATATCATGGAAGAATTGCTGCATCTGCTTAACTGCACTTTGCGAAATAGCATCGGCAGATACGTGTCCATCGTTGATGCTATTGATCTTACCGGCCAGGTCAAATAATCGGGCCATGGCTTTCGGAGTATTGAAATCATCGTCCATATCCTGAAACGCAGCTTCGATTGTCTGAGCTATTTCTTTGTCCAGATCGGATTCAGTGGTCGCTTTACCTTCTAAGAGCTGCAATTTTTGCCAGGCTTCCATTAGCCTGTTATATCCTTTTTCCGCTGCCAGAAGTGCATTGTCTGTCAGATCCAGGGTGCTTCGGAAATGAGATTGCAACATGAAAAACCTCAAAGTCATTGGGTTATATCCTTTTGAGATATGCGGACTATCTCCCGTAAATAACTGCACAGGAGTAATTGAGTTGCCATCGCTCTTGGACATTTTCTTTCCATTCAGCAAAAGCATATTTCCATGCAACCAGAAGTTTGCCGGAGTACATTTGCAAGCTCCGAAATTTTGTGCGATCTCGTTTTCATGATGTGGAAAAACCAAATCTCCTCCACCACCGTGAATATCAAAATGCTCACCCAGATACTTTGTACTCATAGCCGAACATTCCAAATGCCATCCCGGGAAACCTACAGACCAGGGGGATTCCCATTTCATGATATGAGAATCATCAGCTTTTATCCAAATGGCGAAATCAGATGCATGCCTTTTTTCACTTTGATTTTTCAAATCATCACGAGTCTCTACCATCAGATCTTCGATGATTCTTCCTGACAATTGTCCATATAAACCCGTATCTTTTGAAAGCTTGAGGGTATCAAAATACACAGATCCATTTACTTCATATCCATATCCATTCTCAAGGATACGCTCTACCATTTTGATTTGTTCGGGGATATGGCCTGTAGCTCTCGGCTCGATACTTGGATCCAGGGTATTGAATTTGCGCATCATTTCATGAAAACCATTGGTATAGCGTTGAGCAATTTCCATTGGTTCCAGTTGTTCCAATCGCGCTTTTTTGGATATTTTATCCTCTGCACCGGTATCCACATCCCCTTCAAGATGACCTACATCCGTAATATTTCTAACATATCTGACCTTGTAACCAAGGAAGAGCAGATATCTGTATATCATGTCAAAACTTACAAAAGTGCGGCAATTGCCCAGATGAACATCACTATATACAGTAGGTCCACAAACATACATACCGATATGCCCGTCAACAATTGGCTTGAAAACTTCTTTTTCCTTTGTAAGCGTATTGAAAAATTTAAGTGTCCTGTTCATTCGATATTTATTGGTTTTCCTCAGGTTGAGGTAATCTTATATTACTCATGACCGGATAATGATCCGAAAAGGCTTTATCCTTTAATATATGATGATCAATAATCTTTATGCTTTTGTCTGCGAAGATATAATCTATCCTGAGACCGGGAATAGATCCAGCATAAGTCGTGCCTATTCCGCGTCCTTTTTTTCTAAAAGCATCATTCGTTCCACGGCTTATGGTTCGGTAAGCATAGGATAATGGAGTATCATTAAGATCACCACCGATAATGACAGGATGAGGTGAGACTGCTATTTGTTCGGCAACGAGAATACTCTGATCCACACGCTTTACCATAGCTCTTTTATATTTGGCAAACATGTTGCGCACTTGCAGCCATGATTTTTCGTCCTGTGGATCACCTTGCTGAAGCAATTCTTCTGTATCTCCGGTAATGCGATTGGATTCCAGATGAACGCTGAAAACCCGAAAAGTATCTTTATTGACTTTTACATCTGCCCAGACTGCTGAATTGAATGAATTGTCGAATAAAATCTCACCTTTTTTGACAATCGGGTATTTAGTAAATATAGCTGTTTTAAGATTCTTTCCCTTGAGAATATATTTATTCTTCAACTTAAAATAGTCCTTGAAAAATGCTTCATTTCCTTTGATCATATCCTGTACACAAATAATATCAGGCCCCCCCAGCTGTGCAAAATAAGTTTCCATTTCCTGAAATATAGCAGGTCTTGCACTTTTGCTATGCTGCAGGACAACTTTCAGCGACTGAATATTATAGCTCATCACAAGCAAATCTGTTTCTTCAATTTGGGGCTTTGAAAAACGGATTCCAACAATACCGGTAAAATAATTCCAGCCCAGAAGAATTGTAAATAATGATAAGAGGCCCCATTTACGTGATGAAGAAAAAAGCCAAACAATTATCATCAGAAAATGCAATAGGAGGACCCAGGGATAGGCCAGGCTCATTACGCCAAGCCACCAAAATACTTTTGGATTGAGATAGGGGGAAAGATACATCAGCAGGGTGACGATCGTCAGCAGAATGTTAGCAACAAAGAAGAGTTTCTTAATAATTTTCACTGCTATTTTTTGCTGGCTCTGTACAGAAAATCTTTTTCTACATCCGACAAACTTTCATATCCCTTTTCTTTTATTTTTTCCAGGATAGCGTCCAGTTTCAATTGATAGTCATCATCAATAGGAGACTGCTCGGCGGTCTGGCTTTTTCTGGATTCATTTCTATGTTTGATCACCACTAATGGCGAGCGATGTGCCGGCATTCTTGATTTCTGCTTTCTTCTGAACAAATTATTGACCCATTGTGCAAATGAATTCATCGGACTTGCCAGGTCTGTACCATTTCTCAGAGAAGCTACAAATACCCATCCGAATATTGCCCCGCCAATATGTGCAAAATGGCCGCCTGTATTGCTGCTGTTGGCTATACTGATCAGATCGAGTAAAACCAGGACTGCTACTATATACTTAAGCTTTACATCTCCAATAAGTATCAGGCGCATTATATAATCCGGGGACAAGACCCCCGCCGCTACTACAAATGCCATGACTGAACCAGAAGCACCAAGCATGAAATCACCGCCATAATTTAGCAAATTTGCACTAAGATAAAACATGACTGCTCCGGTGATTGCACCCAAAAAGTAAATGGGTAGTACTCTATGATTACCAATAAAATCACCCACAATCCGACCAAACCAGTAGAGGAAAAGCATATTCCACAGAATATGCCAGAAACTCTCATGAACAAAGGCATATGTAATTATCACCCAGGGATGGGTCAGAATATGCCTCCAGTCTGATGACATGCAAAAGAAATATAAAATATCATTATACACTTCCGGAATCTGACCACCATTAGAAGCATAGAGGATTATCTTGACGAGATTGAGTATGACAAAAACAGAAACATTTATGATCATAAGTCTGCTGATCATATTGCCAAAATTATATTCCCTCTTAAGATCCTCCCAAATTGACTTTAACATGTCTCTGTATCTTTACTTCGGCAAAAGTAACACTATGTAAACTGATTGCCTCTTTTGATTTCATTCAATGTTTAGAATATGCAATTTAATGGCCGATTTGGCCTCTTGATTTCCAGTATAGTATCAATAAAAAGCCCGCCAATGCTCCCCCCAGGTGAGCAAAATGCGCTACGCCACTCTGAAAATTACCCAGCCCTAAAAACAGCTCAATCACAGCATAAATAGCTACAAAATACTTTGCTTTAATAGGAATAGGAAGAAATATCAGCATCATTGGGGTGTTGGGAAAAAACATAGCAAATCCTACCAAAATGCCAAACAAAGCACCGGATGCTCCCATCATAGGTATATTAGCAAGCAAAGGATTTGCGTCACCATATGTAAATTGAAGATACATGATCAACCAATGCAGCAACATAGCACCAAATCCACTAATCAGGTAAAAGGCAAGGAATTTTTTAGGCCCCAGATAATACTCCACTGCAGTACCGAACATGAATATCCCGAACATATTGAACAGAATATGCATAAAATCTCCATGCATGAACATATGGGTAACCAACTGGAACGGCTGAAAATATGGCGAAGTGGGATAAAAAAGCCCCAGCATATTTCTTTTCCAGTCCATCAGATCACCCTGTCCTGAAATGAGCTGGTTGAAAACAGCAGAGTCAATTCCGGTGGAGTCACCGAGCACTAAAAAGGATCCGATAAAGAAAACGATATTAATAAGTATGAGGTGTTTGACCACATCGGAAATTCTGGGCATGTTGTCAGGAATTAAGTTTTTTATCAAGTTCATCAAAGTCCATCATGAAAAAACATTTCTTTCCGGATGGGCTGGTATAAGGTATCTCGCAGGCAAATAACTGATCAATCAGATCTTTCATTTCTTCTACAGACATTTTAACACCGCCTTTCATGGAGGTGGTGCGGGCTGCAGACCATGCAATACGCTCTTTAGTGCTCAACTTCAGTTCAAAGTCAGACCGATACTGTTCTATCAATTGGTGTACCAGCAAAGATCCTTCTATTTTGCCTGACAAATCGGCGGGAGTTCCATGTACAATAAAACTATTATCGCCAAATGGTTCAATATCGAAGCCCATTAATCTTATATCAGCCAAC
The DNA here is from genome assembly GCA_016706365.1 of Saprospiraceae bacterium. Taxonomy (GTDB): domain Bacteria; phylum Bacteroidota; class Bacteroidia; order Chitinophagales; family Saprospiraceae; genus SLDF01. The sequence continues at coordinate 80,681 of JADJJU010000002.1, read as the reverse complement.
ATTTCACTAAGTATTGAGGCTTTCGATGGATCAAGATTCAGGACAGCCGGAAATAGTAATTGCTGGATGGCTGCTTTTCCGCTTTCATATAATCTCAGGAATTTCTCATACAGAATCCTCTCATGAGCTGATGCCTGGTCAATTACCATTATTCCTGATCTCACATGGCTGAGAATATATTTCTGGTGCAATTGGTAAGGATCGGGAGTGGACCATTCTTCATCCCTGAATAAACCTGAATCTGAAGGTATTCCTTGTCGAGAAGCTGAAATTTCCTCTGAAGAATAATCACTGGATGCTTCCGAAGGAAGAATCTGGCCTTTCAGGGGTTCATATAATTTTTTCCAGTCAAAATCCTGATCACCTGGCTCTCTGCGATAGGAAGTGAATGAGGAAAATGAATTGTCTTTTGGCTGAGTCGGGTTATTAATCAGCATACCTGTTTGCAAGGCAGGTTCCTGATCGAAGTCCAGAACAGGAGTCACATGATATTTACCGAGTGCATGTCTGGCTGCAACTTTGAGATAATGATAAATAATTTTTTCATCGTCAAATTTGATTTCCTGCTTAGTGGGATGGACGTTGACATCAATTTTTGCGGGATCGATTTTGAGAAATATAGCATAGAATGGAGAATGATCCTCCGGCAATATCTGCTCATAAGCACTGACTATTGCATGATTGAGGTAATAATTTCTAATGAAACGTCCATTGACGAAAAGATATTGATCGCCCCTTCTCTTGCGCGCAATATCAGGAGTACCGATAAAACCGTACAATTCAAGCACATCAGTTTTTTCTTCGATTGGTACGAGGTATTTATTGACAGGATTTCCAATACAAGCCACGATACGCTGACGCAGATTACCGGGATTCAACTTATAGATTTCCTTGTCATTGTTGAAACAGGAAAATCCAATCTCGGGATATGCCATAGCGATGCGCAGAAATTCCTCATCGATATGGGAAAATTCGCGAGCATCTGACTTGAGAAAATTCTTTCTTGCCGGGATATTAAAAAACAAATTTTTTACTGTAATGGAAGTCCCTTGTGGGGCCTGGCAGGGCTCCTGAGCAATGACCCGAGTGGCTTCAATTAAAATTCTGGTTGCTAACTCTGTGGAAGCGGTCCGGGTTTTCATTTCTACCTGAGCAACTGCAGCAATGGAGGCAAGAGCCTCACCGCGAAAACCCATAGTCCGGATATTGAAGAGATCCTCTGCCTGATTAATCTTTGAGGTTGCATGTCTTTCAAAGGACAATCTGGCATCTGTCTCTGACATACCTTTGCCATCATCAATCACCTGAATCAGAGATTTTCCCCCTTCTTTGATAATGAGTGTAATTTTTGAGGCACCGGCGTCGATGGCATTTTCCAATAATTCCTTGACAACAGATGCGGGCCTCTGCACTACTTCTCCGGCAGCAATTTGATTGGCCAGTGCATCCGGTAACAACCTGATCACATCTGTCATATATTAAATAATTGTTTCAAACAACAAATATACATCCTTGAATTTAGAATGCCCATTGGATTTCAGGTTTCAGCTTTCAGATTTCAGTAATTTAGATTTGAACAGCCAAAGGAACAGCCGCCGATGGTTGCTAGTTACTGGTTGCTGGTTAATAGCCTGAAACTGCCAATTGGTGAATAAAATAACCTACTAAACAGCCGAATCCCTTGTTTCTTAGCTCGTTTTGAGGGCTCTGACCCGAAAAGTAATGTCTGCAAGTCTTCTCTGACTTGCACTGGAAAGGACATTATCAATTTTCGGAATAGACTTCACTTTTGACAAGGGAGATGGCAGGAATGCCTGTAGTGTGTGAGGTACGAATAGCCCTGCTTGCTTTCACACGCTCTACACAAAATACTCACATTCACAACCTCAATCTCTATCAATCCTTTCAATCTTCCCACACAATAATTCAAAACACCCACTTACCACTGGCTGCTAAATTGGCTGTTTCATTCACCAATTCACCAATTCACCAATTTCTTTACACCCACTCACACCTCAATCTCACCTACACTCAGGTCTCAAAACACTGCACGCACACCCATCAATCTTCCCTCACTCTCACTCCAAACACTCACCCCCACAACAATCCTATCAATCTAACCCACACTCACGCTCTACACTCTCAACTCACACTCATCAATCTTTTTAAAAATAAAACATTGTATCTTTCACAAAAGGCTTTAGTTTTGTGCCTACAAATAGAAAATGATCATGACAGAAACTATCCATACTCCTGAACATACTGAGTCACGCACTTCTGCCTGGCTATTCTTTCTGATTTCTCTGGCGATTATGTTGGGTATATTTTTTGTGGCTACACCATGGTTTTGGGTGGCATTGCCATTTGTTCTGACCTACTTTGTGAAGGGAATGAACTGGATGTAGGAATTTATTTCCCGATTTCTTGCACTTGCTGGTGGCGGAAACAATCCGCCATATGATCATTGACCATTCCCACGGCCTGCATGAAGGCATATATTATTGTAGGACCCACGAATTTGAATCCATTCTTTATCAGGGATTTACTCATTTGTTCAGAAATGGGAGTAGCGGCCGGAATTCCTGTCATAGTAGTAAAGTTGTTTTGCAACGGCTTTCCATCGACAAAATCCCACAAATATTTACTAAAGCTGATGTCCTTTTCTTTCATTGCCATATAAGCCCGGGCATTAGTGACAGCTGCATTTACCTTTGATTTGTTTCGAATAATACCCGGATCCAGGAGGATATCTGCAATCTTCTCATCATCATATTCTGCCATTATTTCCGGAATCAGACCGTCAAATACTCTGTAATAATGATCCTGTCTTCTGAGAATTGTAATCCAGGACAATCCTGCCTGCGCTCCGTCAAGAATTAATTTTGCGAATAATGCCTGATCATCATATTCGGGAACGCCCCAGACAGTATCATGATAATGAACATACAAGGGATCTGATCCGCACCAGGCGCAGCGTTGGATAGTGGTTTGCTCTGTGGACATGATGATTGGTTGTCAATTTTTTATTGAACAAATATGCAACATTCGTGGTATTTACCGAATATGTTCTATTGAGTTTTGTAGTTATAATGGTAAGTCAGTAATGATTGTTGGTTAATTGGTTATGCGGTTAAATGAGGTGGGTGTGTGGGTGAGAAGTTGAGGGTGCGTTTCGTTAAAGCGAGTAAACGCTGAGGGGGTGTGTGAGTCTTGAGAACTGGGTTTGGTTTGAGTTACGTCCAATCAGAAGGGCGATAGACCTTGCCTGCTCATAGTTAGCGCCAGCTTTCACCTGAACATTTTATTTTTATTCGGATTACAAATTGCGGAAAGGACGTCACTTTTGACATCGTAGATGGCAAAAATGTCACCTTTTGGCTTAGCCAAAACACGTCACCACTTCACAGGCGAAGCCTTGAAGTGGCGTCACCCGGGCTACGGCAAATGCCTGTTAAATAAACTCTCACTTGTGTTGCTAATAATCCAGCGAACCTTCTTAAACAAAAAAGGGGCAGCCGTAGCTACCCCTTTTGCGCCCCCTGTAGGACTTGAACCTACGACCCCATGATTAACAGTCATGTGCTCTAACCAGCTGAGCTAAGGAGGCATTTATCTTTGGTTTCTCAAATTAGACCTGCTTTTCAGGTCCGGGAAATGAGATTCTTTTTGTTTTGTAAGCAGTTTATAGATAAACTTTTGCTGTACCCTCAAAAAGCGAGTGCAAATATATATTTGTTCGTCAGAAATAAGCAATATTTGCTGCGAATTTTTTTAAAAACATATTTATGAGCTTACTCACAGTTGGAACAGTGGCATTTGATGACATAGAAACACCCTTTGGCAGAGCGGAAAAAGTCATAGGTGGCGCTTGCACATATATAGCCTGGACAGCATCTTATTTTACGGATAAAATTTTCGTTGTATCCGTGGTCGGAGATGATTTTCCGCAACACGAACTCGATAATTTGATGCAAAGAGGAGTCAATCTCGATGGCCTGGAAATAGTAAAAGGAGAAAAATCTTTTTTCTGGGCAGGAAAGTATCACATCAACATGAATACCCGTGATACACTGGATACTCAATTGAATGTGCTGGCTAATTTCAATCCTGTAGTTCCTGAAGCTGCAAAAACTGCCAGATATGTGATGCTGGGAAATCTTACCCCTGAAATCCAAATGGGCGTGCTGGATCAAATGACAGAAAAACCAAGATTGGTTGTACTGGATACGATGAATTTCTGGATGGATATCGCGCTTGATAGTTTGAAAAAGGTCCTGAAAAGAGTAGATGTGCTGACTATTAATGATGAGGAAGCACGTCAATTATCAGGTGAATATTCACTGGTAAAAGCATGGCAGGTAATAAGAGCAATGGGCCCTGCTTATTTGGTGATCAAAAAAGGAGAACACGGCGCATTATTATTTCATGAAGATAAAATCTTCTTTGCACCGGCGCTTCCTTTGGCTGAAGTATTTGACCCTACAGGAGCGGGTGATACATTTGCCGGAGGATTTATTGATATTTAGCTAGTACAGACGATATTTCGTTCGAAAACATGAAAAGGGCTATTATATACGGATCTGCTATGGCTTCTTTTTGTGTTGAAAAATTCAGCCTGGATCGCCTCAGAAATCTTACCGTACCTGAAATAAGTGACCGTATGGCAGCATTTGTTAATTTAGTAGATTTCAAATTACCCCAATGAAATTAGTCAGTTATAATTTGAATGGAATCCGCTCTGCATTGAGCAAAGGATTGCTTGACTGGATGCAGGCAAATCCGCAGGACGTGTTCTGCTTTCAGGAAACTAAAGCTCAGCCGGATCAGATTGAGCATTCTATATTTGAAGAACTTGGGTATTTTTCTGTCTGGCATTCAGCGGAGAAAAAAGGATATAGCGGTGTGGCTACCTATTATAAAACCTTACCTGATCATGTGATAGTGGGTTGTGGAATTGAAAAATATGATCGCGAAGGCAGAATACTAAGAACAGACTGGGGTGATCTTACCGTTCTTAATTGTTATTTTCCATCAGGAACCACCGGAGAGATCAGGCAAAATGTTAAAATGGAATTTCTGGAAGATTTCTTTGCCTGGGCTCAGGAATTGAAGCAGGAAAGACCCAATCTGATAGTAGCCGGTGACTGGAATATTGCCAATCATCCTATTGACATTCACGATCCTAAAGGCAATAAAAACTCATCCGGATTTCTGCCTGAGGAAAGAGCCTGGATGGACAGGTGGTTTGAAAATGGATTTACCGACTCCTTCAGACATCTGCATCCTGAAAAAGTAGAATATAGCTGGTGGAGTTTCAGAGCGGGAGCCAGAAAGAATAATAAAGGATGGAGAATTGATTACGCGTCTGTATCAAATTCTCTGAAAGACAGAATTGTGAGTGCAGGTCATGATAATGATGCAATGCATTCTGATCATTGTCCGGTCTTTCTGGAGCTTTCCTAAGAGAAGAATGTTGAATATTTATTGCTTTCAATAAAAAGCGAATCCGGGAAACTCAGGTTTGCTTTTTTAATTTAGGTCAGATCGTATTCAACTTTATCTGGTAACCGGACAACCCGAAGATTTATTATCCACGAATTACACGAATGTGCACGAAATGGTTTTGAAAGCAATTCAATCAGAAAAATATTCCGGATTCGACATGTTTGTTATTTTGAAGGAATTTATAACCCCAAAAAAGTGATTTACCAATGATTAACCCCGAATGATAAATTCGGGTAAAAATGAATTAAATTTATTGTTTTAGAGCTCATCTAAACCAATACACTGTAGCAACAAAAATGTCCTTCAACTTTCGGCAGATTCGCATAAAACGATGGTCTTCTTTGTGTCCTTTCGTGTAATTCGTGGACAAAAAAAGCGTACCAAATATTTCACACACGTTTTACATCTCTTCCCCAAAAAGCAAAAAAGACAAGCCGGCCTGAACACTAATAAAGTCAATCTTGTGCCTATAACCTGCTTCGGAGATCATTCGGTTTGAAAAGTCTTTACTGAAGGAAGGTTGAATAAATATGCCCAGATATTCAGTCGGATACCAGCTCCCTCTCAGCATGGCAGAAACTCCCAGCCTGTGCTGAATTCTTTAAAGGTAAGTTCAGCTGTATCATTCCATTTTACAGGTAGCCCTTCCAGATTTAACTGTTTACCGGAACTATATTGTGCAATATTAGCAGTAACACCTATTGCGAATTCAAGTGAGAATTGGTTTTTTACGCATGATATATCCTAAATTAAGTGGAATATCCAGCGTGCTGATAGTGTTATGCTGCCTGATTTCTCTCAGCTCGCGATATTGTTGCCAGGCACTGTCACGAATTGCAATTTGATTTCCCTGGGCATCTTCCACAAATCCATCTGCCAGCTTCCATTCCAATTTAGTTTCCTCTCTCGACCAGTCAAAACGAGTGATACGCGATTGATACCTCAGACCAGTCGAAACATAAAATCCGGAAGGATGAACCAGTTTGTTTTCCCATACCGCCATTCGGGATTCCAATTTGCTTTCGTGCATTGCCCGATTGTCAAGGTATGATTGGATAATCGGATCAGAGGTAGATAATGAGTTTTGCGCCATTCCAAGTCCATAAGAAAGATCCATCCAATATTGCCAGCCTGAATTCTTAGTTTTTATTTTCTGAATGTTATCAAAAGTCGGCATAGAACCTAAGCTCCAATTCGGTTTTGATGCTAATTCGGAAGCACGTGCCGGCAAATAATCAAGTGACTCTGAATAAATCCCGCTACTTGATTTTTCAGAAGACATTAAAGTATTTTGATATTCACTATCTGTATTCAGAGTGTTTTCTAATGTGGGAGTGATGGCTTTGTGCTTTATATCATTCTCTGCATAGGTGGAATTTGCATTTTGTGTATCCTGCATTACTTCTCCTGGTTTTGCAATATCTGATTTAGGTATAGGAATAGATTTATTTTTGGTGGAATAATTCGTTTGATTTTGCAAGTTTTGATCAGATCGTTTATGATTCAATGATGCAACTGAGGTATTATTTGAAGTAATTTTTTCAGCACTTGATGCCTCTAGTTTTTCAGACTCCCCATTTTCTGATTTATTTAATGAATTCTCCTTCTCATTTATGGCAGAAATATCAGGCTTTTGCAGAGTTATTGCAGCTAAGTCTGTAGTCTTGTTTTGGGTTTTCATGAATATTATACCGCCAACTGTAACGCCAGATCCTAATAGGAACACGAGTAGCCAAAAGAAGAATCTGCGCTTCTTTTTGTCAGCCTGAGCATCAGGAATTTTTGACTCAATAGAATCCCAGAATTTTCCGGTATCCATTGGGGCTTCATTTTGATCCAATCTTTCTCTCCAATCTTTATGGTTTTCCATAATTTGTCTTTTTCAATATATTTTCATTTGAGCATATTGCTCTTTCAATATTTGTCTGGCTCTGCTAAGAGTCGATCTGCTGGTTCCAATGGCTATATGAAGTAAAGAGGCACATTCTTCATGAGTGTACCCTTCTACTGCAACTAAATTGAAAACCTCGCGATATCCATCAGGCAGTGATATGATCATTTTCATGATATCATCTGTATTCATTTTATTAAAAATTTGATCTAACTCAATCACAGCTCCAGAATGCACAATCGAGACTGTTCTATCTGCCAGCCAGGACTGATCCAGCCTCCGTTTTTTCAGAGTTAGGCGAATGGCTATTGTTTTCATCCAGCTATACAGGGCTCCTTTTTCAGGACTATATGACTTAAGATCCCTGAATATTTCAATAAAAACTTCCTGTAAAATATCTTCCGGACTTAGTGATCTGGGTTGGTATCTCTTGATGAGACTCAGCAATCGGGGTGCAAAGGCAAAGACCAGCTCAGATTGAGCTGATCGATTACCTTCGATACACAAGATCACTAAATCTTTTTCTTCCATTGCCTGTAAATTTTGAAAAAAGTAGGACACCTCGAGTGTCCCACCTTTCAACTAAACAATCCTCTATTCTATTCTCACTCTGAAGGTTCCGGAAACTTCAGTAGGAGTTGTTGTTCCATTCATAAAACTTCCATTAAAATTACCTCCAAGGAAGCCACCCACACCCCCATTCTCTGTGATATTCAATTCAAGTTCAGAGCAGGAAGTCAAGCCCTGACAACTGGCATTATAATATTCATCATTATCAATATCTCTGGTTACTGTATAAAAGTTGATAACCGCAGGCGCGGGTGCATCGAAATCATTTAGATACATTGTAAAAATTGAACTGTCAGAAGAATTTCCATAAATAATGTCTGCGGATGGGGCTGATTGTATGGCTACTTCAGAAAAAGTATATGTAAAGCCATCCACTACAACTGATATGTATTCTTCCAATTGGTCACAAACTTCTATTAGGCCTAAATCAAGAGTGCTGCCATCATTGGGAATATTATACTGTACAACCTGACTTTGTTTTAAATTTATAGGATCAAAACCTGAAGCTTTTAAGATGTTCTCGCCGCAAGTTGAAAGAATAGCTTGAATACTGCCATCAGCTTCCGGACTAAAAAAGAACACTTTATTTCCGACTTCAATTTTGATGTAAGAAGGCGCATTCAATGGATTCTGATCGCAATCCACAAGACTTCCTTCGACTGCTTGTAAATCATTACCGGATTGTAAAACAATATTCGGAAGTACAGTATTACTAGTAAAACTTCCAATATTCTGACTGTGAATCACAGTATTACACTGAGAAACTACTTCAAGCAGTAATTCTGAATTAGCCGGTACAAATCCACTAAAATAACCTTCCTGATTAGTAACTGCATTTGCCATAGATCCCGGAGGAAATCCGGAAGCAGTTCCTGATACGACCGTAAGTTTAACTACAACACCCTGAACAGGGATTCCATCATTATCAGTAATTGTTCCTGACAATAATACAGTCACGAATGGAATATCAACATTCCAGAAAGAGAAATGGGATACTTTACCCACATATTTATTACCCTGCATTGTTGCTTTTCCTTCTTCTCTCCATTTTCCGGAAGCATTGTCAAAGTGCCATAATGGAATTTCTGAGGGTGCGGATGCAGCATATGCACCGGATAGTGGAATGCTGATTTCAGCTTCCTTTCCGGCTGCCAGATTCAGTTCAGCTCCGGCAGGGGATCTGAGTTCGACGCCGAGCATACCGAATGTCGCAAGGACTGCTGCTCTACCATCAGTTCTAACCGCAGTCAGATTACCGGGCATACGAAGCTGCATATTCTGATCATTGGGATTAAGAAAAGTAGCATAGACCTGAACCGGACCAGAATATGGCTGGCCGGAGGAGGTAACAAATCCATTTTCAGGTAGTTTGATACTTGCTCCCTGGACCTCTACAATACCTCCCTGACTGGAAGGAATGGTAGCATTCAATATTCGGGGAGTTAATTCCGCAAATAATTGAGTTCCACCTTTAACACTTGGTATGACAGTTTTTGTAATTGAAAAATACCCATTGGCACTAATATGTACCGGAACACCATTCTGATCGCAGGGAGAAGGCAGCAAATAGAAGTAACCATTGGAATCAGTTACTGTCTGAAGATTTCCTTTCTTAACCAATGCATTCATGACCGGCCGGTTATTCGAATCGTGAATCGCGCCATGGATAGAACTCTGAATAAATTTTACAGGCTCTGTTGTGATTGTTGTATTGTCAAAATCTTTTCGGCAGGCACTCATTAGAAATGTCATCGCCAGAAGAAAAAGCAAAATATACTTATTGGTCATTTTTATTTGCGTTTGAATAAAGTAAATAGTTGTCAACAGGATCCTACTTTATCAATTGCCAAAATGTGGATGAAACGTTGCAGCGAGATGCAATTTAGTTCCTATTATTGAAAAATAGCTTGTCTGAGGAGTGATGTCTTTCTGCGGCTTCGCCTGGAAAGGTGATGTTTCTTCTTAGCTACGCAGCGAAGAAGTGATGTCTCCGATATAAATTGGCTGAGAATCAGTCAATTTATTTCGGAGGTGATGTGCGAGCGGAGCTCGCGGTTGGGTGGTGTGATGTGAGTGCGGGTTTGTATGGGTGTGTGTCAGTTTGAGTTATATAAGGCCCAACCCCTTCACCCACACCGGCTGTTTGCCAGAAGCCAGAAGCTAGGAGCCAGAAGCTAGAGGCCTTTCTCCTTCAACTTATCCTCAATCTCAGAAAAATGGATTCCTGAAATCCGGGTATGACAATATGAGCATTGCCCAGCACATCTTCTTCCCCTATTCCGACACAGTACATTCCGGCATTCAGTGCTGCGGCTACTCCTGCTTGTGCATCCTCGAATACAATACACTGATGGGGTTCGAGTCTCATCAATTCTGCGCCTATAATAAATACCTCAGGATCCGGCTTTGCCTTTTCGACCATATTACCATCAACAATGACATCAAAACTGGAGCTTAGATTTATTTTTTCGAGAATAGTCTGTGCATTTTTGCTGGCTGATCCGAGGGCAATTCTGACATCCTTTCTTCTTAATTCTTCCAGAAAATCCGTCACTCCGGGTAGAATTTCAGACTCATCCATTTGTAAAATGTATTCCAGGTACCATTGATTTTTCTCTGCGGCCAATCTCAATTTCTCTTCCTCACTCAGTTCAACATTACCCAATTGAAGAATAATATCCAGAGATCTCATCCGGCTTACACCTTTTAATTGCTCATTATGAACTTCACTAAAATCGAAGCTAAGTGTGTTGGCCAGGCGTTTCCAGGCCAGATAATGATACTTGGCAGTATCTACTATCACTCCATCCAAGTCAAAAATGCATCCCCGTATTTCCATATTATCTGAAAGCTGTAGTATTTTGTGTCGTTTTTACGTTCTTGATGAAACGCGATCTTCTGATCGTCACAAAATTGACTAATTTATGCGACTAGCCTTGTCTTTTATTATAAGCTTTTTAATTTTTAATGCAACTGAGAGCTATTCTCAAAAGAAAATCACCTGGGAAGACCTGACCGATGTGGAGTTCAAAGAGAAATTCGTAAAAAGCGTGGACGCCTATTACTTATTCCCTGAATTTGGCCCTACTGTAAAAGCCATGAATGGCAAAGAAATCAGCATTGCGGGTTATATGCTGGTGATGGACCCCGGAGGTGACTTTTTTGTGCTCTCCAAAGGTCCATTTGCTTCTTGTTTCTTTTGCGGAGCTGCCGGCCCTGAAACTATCATTGAAGTGCAATTCAAAGATAAAAAGCACAAAAAATACAAAATGGATGACAAAGTCGTCCTCAAAGGCAGACTGAAACTCAACACAGAGGACATAGAGCATTGCAATTATATCCTCGAAGATGCTTCGGAGTTATAGTAATTTTTTCTAGCTCATTTCATTAACCCCACCTCCATTAAGAGATTAGCCTAAATTTCAAAGGGAAGTTTTATTTAAATGCATATTTTGCACAACTCGTGCAGAAGCTGTACTTTTGTGCGCCCTCGGAAAAAGGGGTAAAATATTTATATTTTTTCGGGTTAATTTGAAGCACTAAATAATACTATATGGAATCAATGGTTTACTTTTTATGTCTGTTTGGCATAGTGGGTCTTGTGTATATGTTTTTCCTGTCTAAATGGGTAAACAAGCAAGATGCCGGTGAAGATAAAATGAGAGAAATTGCCGGTCACATCAGAGATGGTGCCATGGCATTCTTAAAGGCTGAATACAGAATTTTGGCTATTTTCGTAATCCTTGCTGGTTCAGCACTCGGTGTTCTTTCAACACTTGTAGAAACTACACATTGGTTTATTGTCATAGCTTTTGTCATAGGTGCTGTATTCTCAGCATTGGCGGGATACATAGGTATGCGTGTTGCTACAGCAGCCAATGTCAGAACAACTCAGGCAGCTCGTACCAGCCTTGCCAGAGCACTTAAAGTTTCTTTTAATGGTGGTACTGTAATGGGTCTGGGTGTAGCTGGTTTGGCTGTATTCGGTATGGCATTACTTTTCTCCATTCTATTTTTCTGGTTCATGGGCGGTGAGTGGACCATTGCCGGTAATGTGGATATGACCAGAGTATTGGAGACTCTTGCAGGTTTCTCTCTTGGAGCTGAATCCATTGCGTTGTTTGCACGTGTAGGTGGAGGTATTTATACTAAAGCCGCGGATGTAGGGGCTGACCTTGTTGGTAAAGTAGAGGCAGGTATCCCTGAAGATGATCCTCGTAATCCTGCCACTATTGCTGACAACGTAGGAGACAACGTAGGTGATGTAGCGGGTATGGGCGCCGACTTATTTGGCTCTTATGTAGCTACTGTATTGGCATCAATGGTGCTGGGTAACTATGTAATCAAGGATATGGGTGGAAGCATTCAGGATCAATTCGGTGGGATAGGACCTATATTATTACCGGTATTAATCGCCGGTCTTGGTATAGTATTTTCAATTATCGGATCCTGGTTTGTAAAAATCAATGATAATAATGCTTCTGAATCAAAAGTGCAATTTGTATTAAATCTGGGCAACTGGGTAGCTATCGCTTTAGTAGCTATTTCTTCCTATTTCATTATACACTGGATGCTTCCTGAAACAATGGGAATGCGTTTCTTCGGACAGGCAGAGCTGGAGCTGGTAACGCCACTTCGTGTATTTCTGGCTGTATTGGTTGGTCTCTTTGTAGGGGGGACTATTTCATATACGACTGAATATTACACCGGATTACATAAAAAACCGGTTAAGGATATTGTTCAGAAATCAGCAACTGGAGCTGCTACCAATATCATTGCAGGTCTTTCTACCGGTATGATGTCTACTTTTTATCCGATCCTTTTGTTCGCAGGTGCTATTTGGGGTGCTTATGAATTAGCCGGTTTCTACGGTGTAGCTATTGCAGCTTCCGGCATGATGGCGACTACTGCTATGCAGTTGGCAATAGATGCATTCGGCCCCATTGCAGATAATGCAGGTGGAATTGCTGAAATGAGCGAATTACCTAAAGAAGTTAGAAGCCGTACTGACGTTTTGGATTCAGTAGGAAATACTACAGCAGCTATTGGGAAAGGATTTGCAATTGCTTCTGCAGCATTAACAGCACTGGCATTGTTTGCAGCTTATGTTACATTTACCGGTATTGATGGTATCAATATCTTCAAAGCAGATGTATTGGCTGCTTTATTTATAGGTGGTATGGTTCCGGTAGTATTCTCTGCCCTTGCTATGAGCTCCGTAGGAAAAGCTGCAATGGAAATGGTGAAGGAAGTTCGCCGCCAGTTCAGAGAAATTCCTGGTATCATGGAAGGTACAGGCAAGCCTGAGTATTCCAAATGCGTAGAAATCTCCACTAAAGCTGCTCTTAGAGAAATGCTACTACCGGGTTCAATGGCTATTTTCATCCCGATAATAGTAGGATTCATCATGGGTCCTGAGGCATTGGGTTCTTACATGGCTGGTGTTACAGTTTCCGGAGTAATGTGGGCTATTTTCCAAAACAACGCGGGTGGAGCATGGGATAATGCTAAGAAATCCTTCGAAGCGGGTGTGATGATTGATGGTAAAATGGAATACAAAGGTTCTGATGCACACAAAGCTGCAGTAACCGGAGATACGGTGGGTGATCCATTTAAAGATACATCCGGTCCTTCCATGAATATCCTTATCAAATTGACTTGCCTGGTAGGTTTGACTATTGCTCCGATTTTGGGCGAAAGATTTGGTACCGGAACACACGGCCAGGTCGATCCGGTCATTGAGCCAATTGAAAAACTGGAATTAGGTCAAAAACAACAAGAAGATACTTTTCAATTTTAGGATTGATCTCAACAAATTATATTTCTTCAAGCCGTCGTGTTCATTCACGGCGGCTTTTTTTGGTGTCTTAAAGAGCATGTGAGTAGAGAGGGTGACGCCCCATGCCGGCTGCTCCATCATGGGGTGACGTGTTTTGCCTCCGGCAAAAGGTGACATTCTTGTCATCTTCGATGCCATGAGTGACGCCCCGGCCTAAGCGACATTTTAGACTCAGATTCAGACTACAGATACAATTTTTGCCTGTGGCAAAATCAAGAATCCTATTTTCTAAGCCTCTTCTCTACCAGCGTCTCGTAATTTTGCCTTGGGCAAAATTAACTCCAGAACGTCACCTCCGAAGATAAAAAACGGCTCAGCCGTTTTTTATCTTCGGAGGCGTCACCTTTTGCTGCGTAGCAGTGAAAAGACGTCACCCCGGTCAGGCGCAGCCGCACCGGGGCGTCACCCGGGCGTCACCCGTGACTGGCAACGCCTTCTCCAGGTCCCCGCGGCTGTACCGAGGCCTCACCTGACGAGGAACTCCCACCTTCCGACCTCCTCAGCAGTACCAGAACGTCACCTGACGAGTCAAGCCTCGCCAAGAGCTCCATCACAATTTATTTTTGAACTACAATTATTATATTTGTGTTTCAATGCTTCAGAGTCGTAGTTATTAAAATCATCCTGCTAGATTAGATCCATCTAATTAGTCGTTTCAGCGAGTTATATGCAATACTCGTATATAAAATGGAGTTTTGTAAGCCATGAAATGATTTCAGTCGTTATATTGGGACGCATCTGCGGATTTGGGAAAAACATTTATTTTTTGTATTAAACATATGGACCAGAAGATGAAAATCAGATTTTTTTCAGTATTGAGTGTCTGCTTTGTGCTTTCACTTTTTGTGGCATTATATCCGGCTCAGGGAAAACAAATCAATGGCGATGATCCTCATGCCAAGGAAGCATTGATTGTCAGAGGAGTAATCAGTGCTCTGGAGCAATTGCATTATCAGCCAATTGTACTGGATGATGAAGTTTCTAAAAAGGCATACAAGGCTTACCTCGAAAGTCTGGATGGTGGAAAAAGATTTTTAACCCTCGATGAAGTCAAACAGTTAAAAGCATATGAAACTTCTATAGATGATGAATTTAAAGCGGGCACATTTAAATTTTTCAACTTATCAGTCCAATTAATCGATAACGGAGTGGAACGTGCGAAAAATCTGTTCCCTCAATTCCTTGAAAAGCCCTTTGATTTTAATGAAAATGAATCTATTGTAATTGACCTTGAAAAAGTTGATTACCCTGCGAGCGCAGAGGCTATGAAAGTCTATTGGAAGCAGCTTCTGAAATATGAAGTACTGACCAAGCTTCAGCAAAAAATTGAAGACCAGAAAAAAGATGGCTTCGAAGGCGAGCAAAAATCTGTTAAAGTACTGGAAGAGGAAACCAGAGCAGAAGTAAAGAAAACATTTGATGACTGGTTCGAGCGTTTGCAAAAATTGCGCAGAGCAGATAGATTCAATGAATATGTAAATTCAGTTTCTGAGTTATTTGATCCTCACACTACATATTTTGATCCTAAGGAAAAAGAAGATTTTGATATCGGAATGTCCGGAAGATTGGAAGGAATCGGTGCCAGACTTCAAAACGAAGGAGAATATACTAAAATCGAAAGCATCGTTCCCGGCGGTCCGGCATGGAAGCAAAAAGAACTGGAAGTTGGGGATCTTATAATGAAGGTTTCTCAGGACAAAGTTGAATTTGTAGACATTAGAGGAATGCGTGTGGATGATGTAGTAAAATATATCAGAGGTAAAAAAGGAACGAAAGTTACCCTACAGGTCAAAAAAGCTGACGCTTCTGTTCAAGAAATCACTATTGAAAGAGATGAGGTGATTTTGGATGAGAGTTTTGCCAGATCTTCCATTTTAGAACAATCTGATGTGATTGACAATATTGGTTATATCAGACTTCCTAAATTCTACGCTGACTTTGAGCGCGAAAATGGAAATTCATGTGCTAAGGATGTAGCTATAGAAATCGAAAAACTAAAGCGTCAAAACGTCAAAGGTATCATCCTCGATCTTCGCAGTAATGGAGGAGGGTCACTCAGAGACGTGGTGGATATGAGTGGACTTTTTATCGAAGAAGGTCCTATTGTTCAAGTCAAATCCAGAAATCAGGCACCACAGGTGTTGAGAGATGCAGATTCGCGTGTTCAATATAATGGACCGTTGATCGTGCTTGTCAATACTTTTAGTGCTTCTGCATCAGAAATACTTGCTGCAGCATTGCAGGATTATGGCAGAGCTCTTATCGTTGGAAGTGAATCTACATTTGGTAAAGGAACAGTTCAGCGGTTTTATGATCTTGACAGACTTATCAAAGGCAATTTGGAATTGAAACCTTTGGGTGAAGTCAAATTGACCATGCAAAAGTTTTATAGAATAAACGGAGGTTCAACACAGTTGGAAGGTGTGGTTCCTGATGTAATCTTGCCGGACAATCTAATGTATTTGGAATTAGGTGAGCGTGAATATGAATATCCAATGGAGTGGTCAGAAATCGCTGCATTGAGCTACGATCAGGATGCATACAAACTTAAAAACTTACAGGGAATTCAACAAAGAAGTAAAAGTAGAATCTCTCAGGACACAGTCTTCCAAAAGATTGAGAAGAATGCTTTGAGACTGAAGGAGCAAAGAGAACTTGTATCCATGCCACTAAATTTGAATGCATATGATACATTTATTAAAGAAAAAGAAAAGCAGGCCAAGCAATTTGAGAATATTATGAAAGACAATATTCCGGGCTTCAATGTGAAAAACTTAGAAGAAGATATCGCATACATTCAGGTAGACTCATCCAGAATTGCCAGGAATGATGATTGGATCAGCAATCTGAAAAAGGATGTATATCTCCAGGAATCATTACATCTGATGAAAGATATGATTCAGTATAATAAAGATCTTACTATAAAATATTAGCAAGAAAAACCCGGAACGAAAGAACCGGGTTTTTTTATGCTTGTTACGTAGTAATGAAAAACAAATCGCTGACACTTATAGATATCGACAGGATTGTCGAAATGGCCTGGGAGGACAGAACCCCATTCGATGCAATCGAGGTTCAGTTTGGACTTAAAGAACAAGAAGTAATTGCTTTAATGCGAAATGAACTTAAGCCGGCCAGCTGGAGAAAATGGAGAGCCAGAGTGCAGGGCCGTGCCACCAAGCATTTCAAACTCAGCCATGACGAACAAGGTCGGTTCAAGTGCAGTCGTCAGAAGATGATCAGCTACAATAAAGTTACTTAGAAAAAGAAGATTTTGGGTCGGGCTCTCCGCTTTACGCTCTGCGTGCTCGCCCGCTGCGATCCCTCACACTTGCTCGTGCCCGCTGCGATCCTCACACTTGCTCGTTCCCGGTGGTTTTGAACTACTATCTTACTCTCAATTTCGTCCTGGCTTGTTGTCTTCGGTTGTAAGTCGTGCGCGCCTCGGGCGCGTAGAAGATTGCAACAACCGGGGTGTGTGATCTTGGCTGCGCCTCGCTCGTGTGCTGCTCTGCGACCTACGACCCCGCGGGATGTGGTTCACTTCGTTCACGGGATGTGTAACAGCCCTGATCGCCGCCGGCGATCAAAATCAAGGTAATATAAACTTTTTTAAGGGAGGCTTTGCATTCATCTAGTCCCTGAGTCCCACAATGTTCGACAAAAGCTAATAGCCAAAAGCTGGCTGTTTAACCACACACAAAACTCACAATTCATCCCGTGAGCTGAGCGAACCACATCCCGCGAAATCGACAAAGGAGAATGCGCAGCACACGGCGCAAGCATAGCGCAGCGACACACACGATCTCTACTCGTATCCTGCAGTCGCAGCCAATGCCTCTACCCGATTTTAGATAATTAATACCCCCATAGTACTTCCTCATAAACCATTCCGCCGACAACAGGAGGATGATTATAAAGAACAACCATTTGAAATTCAGGAGAGGTAAGGTGTTTGAAAATTCATAAATCACCGGCTTAATCCGATCATTATTTCTGATGGAATCTGCTATGCTTTCGGCATTGTTTATATAAAATGAATAACCTCCGTAGGCAGAAGAAATTCCTCTTAACATCCCATGGTCTGCTGTGAGTTCATATAATTCCTTTTCAATTGCCTGAATGGAGAATCTGCCATCAAATGTAAGTCGCTTTCCGGCGTACTCAACATAGGAGCTGTATCTGTAAGCACCTACAGGAAATACCCCCGGCTCCAGGTAATATGCCTTTTCCCTTTTGTTGAATACATAAGTAAATTCCTGCCCGGCTTCATTGGTGATTTTCACATGGACATCCGGCTCATTGACCAGTTCATAACTTTCATTGTACAATTCAGCTCCAACCACCAATCGCTCCTTTTCGTCAAATATATTCTTGGGAGTGAATACACGGAATCGTCTTTTGTCTTCTTTTACACTCAGGTAGTTGATTGTTTTTCCTACAATTTCTTCTATGATATTAAAATTTTCGTGCTGCAGGTAATCAAACAATCGCCATTTCCAGATACCTTCTGCAGCCAGAACGCCCACTTTACTTCCATCCTGGGTATGGAACATCAGCAATGGATAATCAGTATCTACCTTCCCTATTCGTTGTTTTAGCAGCACTTCTGTATTTCCTGCAGGAACAAATTCCCCGAATAAAGAAGTCATTGGATTAAAGGAAGCGATCTGTCTGATAGTCTCAGCTTCAAGATTGAATAGCGAAAAGCCCGAATTTAAAATCCCCGTTACTTCATTGGATGCTACAGTCCCGGAGCGAATGGTGATCGCTTTTTGCACATTATTAAATCCTGCCAAATCCGTCTGCTGCCCTACTATGAATAGTCGGGGAATCTGTTTGGTATTCAAATTACTTATATGGGAGTTAATATCAGCTCCTTTTGCGGGTAACTGGTGAAAAATTACCAGGTCAAAATTGGTGATAGGCTGAGCAAATTGTCTCAATAATGAATATTCAACCTGGTAGTTATTATTGGATTCTAAAATCTGCTTTAGTGCCGAAATATCAGGGTGAGGAGCATAGGCTAGTATCAGAATTTTTTGCCTGCCATCCAGTACATCAATAAATATCTCCCGTGTATTATTCACAGTTGAGATCTCACCGGACACCGGACTTAAAGTAAATCTATACCTCTGAACTCCGGGTTCCTTAGCTTCCAGGGTGAACTCAACGGTTTTGAAGAAATCTTCTTTATCAATATTAATGCTTTGTTCAGCAATCAGCCGGGATCCTGAGCCTCCAAAGTGACTGACTGTTAATCTGCTCTTTTGGTTTAAAGAATTGAAGGCCCGCAGATCTACCTGAACATTAAATTTGTCTCCCAGATAAGCTATTTTATTGTGGAATACTTTTTGAATTTTCAAATCCTTTCTTTGGATAGTATCGCCGAGCAGCACAGGATACACGGGAATTTTCAAACGATCCAGCATATAGGAAGGATGATTTCCCTCATTAAAAATTCCATCAGAAGGCATGACGATTGCAGCTAGATTCTCTACTCCGAAAGTGTTGTAAGCTGATTCAAAAACACTGGATATATTAGTTGCCTTCCCTTTGTAGTCGATGCTACTGCTATCCGAAATCTGAGCATCAAATGACCATCTTTTGACTACGAAATCTTCCGATAGTTGGGATTCAATCTGATCCATTTTTTGTTGCAGACTCTGAAGAGAAGCTGAATCAGTAGAAGCTTTAATAGATTCGGAATTATCCTGCGCAATGAGGACTACCGGCTTTTTTGTTTCAGTATTACGGGTATTGATCATAGGATTGAGCAGCAGCAATCCGATAAAGAACAAAGCTAAAAATCTCAGAATTCCCTTGGTCCACCATGCCCATGAAGGCACTTCAGCTGATTTCGGATGTCTGAAATACAAGAGAAAACTGATCAAAAATGCCCCCAATGCTATCAAGAAAAGATACCCGACAGGATATTGAAAAGATATATCGTTCAATGCAAATTATTTTTAGCTGATATTAAACAGGTGTACCCGGATCGTCGTACGAAGCCTTAAACGCAGAAAGGCGTAGTATCGTTGTACCGAAACACTGAAAACAAGACCGAAGTTAGCGGTAAATAAGAAAATCTCATATTATTACTCGTTGAAAACAGCCGTTTGAGTGGTGAATCGCTTATCTGGTTAATCGATGTAACAGCCTTTCAGTTACTAGCAGTTTTTGTCATTTTTTCTTTTTCATTTTTGGCGCTGGTAATTCATTCAGTGATATTCTAACTAATTCACTTAACCATTCGCTGTCTTCAAGTTTGTCTTTTATTAAAAAACTCGGCTTCGCTCCTTCGTATGGCGGTGCTTCAACAACATTTTCTATAAACTTACGCCCAGAATTTGTTGGCTTAATAAATAGTTTATTGTCACATATTAGCCCAAATAGTTTTTCATCTGAATAAATGCCGTATTCACCAAACATCTTTTTAGCAGTTATTTCTCCTGAATTTCTGATTTGTTCTAATACAAAATCTACAAAGTTTGTGTCGGATGCCATTGGTTGATCTTTTAATTGAAAGTGAGGATTGTAAATCAAGCCTATTACGTTTCCAAATGTGTCTTTAAAAGTTGCTGTCATTAAATCTACACCAACGCTATATTGTTTCCACCTTATGCCTTATGCCTTACGACTTATGCCTTACGACTTATGCCTTATGTCATACGACTTTAATTCCAACCCGCAACCCCCACTTCGTTTAAACCCTTAACCGATAATCCGGCTGTTTCTATTCCCATCTCATCAGCGCCGAGCCCCATGTGAATCCTGCCCCAAATGCAGCCAAACAAACCAAATCTCCTGATTTTATCTTCCCTGCTTCCCATGCTTCGCTTAGTGCAATAGGAATAGATGCTGCTGTAGTGTTGCCGTATTTCTGAATATTATTATAGACTTTGTCATCGCTCAAGCCCAATAATTTTTGCACAAACTGCGAGATTCTTAGATTGGCCTGATGCGGGATAAACATATCAATGTCCTTCTTGTCCAAACCCTGTTCAGCTAAGGCTTCCATAATTACTTCAGGGAATTTCTGAACGGCAGTTTTGAATACTAATTGACCGTTCATTTGTGGGAATGTAAGGGCATCGTCCATCATTTTTTGCGTCAGAAAAATTCCGCCAAATGATTCATCATCCGGAAATCCGTACGAATCTTCCTGTCCATGATATCCTCCATGCGCTCCGGGACTGATGAACGCCAGTTCTTCTGCATGTGTGCCATTAGCATGTAATTTACAGGTCAGGATTCCTTTGGAAGGATCATTGGCAGGCTGTACCACTACAGCTCCGGCGCCATCTCCAAAAATAACAGTCACATTTCTTCCTCGTGTAGTATAGTCCAGTCCCATTGAATGCATTTCAGCGCCTACAACAAGGACATTTTTATATGTCCCTGTCTTCACAAACTGATCTGCAATTGACAATGCATATACAAAACCTGAACATTGATTGCGAATATCCAGACATCCCATTTCATTATGAGTAATTCCAAGTTCACGCTGCAATAAAACACCGCAGCCTGGGAAATAATAATCGGGACTCAATGTCGCAAATATGATAAAATCAACGTCTTCTTTGGAAATTCCCGCCCGGGCTATCGCTATTTCGGATGCTCTTGCACCCATAGTAGTCGTGGTTTCCTCATGTTTCTTTCCATACCTGCGCTCCACAATGCCGGTCCTTTCCTGAACCCAGGCATCGGTAGTCTCCATCACTTTTTCCAAATCAAAATTTGTGACCACCCTTTCCGGCACATAATGGCCTATTCCTCCTATTTTAGCTCTAATCATTTTTATAAAGTTTGAACTAAAAGTAAGGAAAATCGACTGATATCCAATTAAAATTTTGCAGAGAGGCAGTATTGGTTGGGTTCAGCCAGCTTGGGGATGGATGCTAACGGGCTTTACTCGTAGCCTCTTGACGCCCCGGCACTGCTGCGCCTGGCCGGGGTGACGTCTTTTCACTGCTACGCAGTAAAAGGTGACCGAAATTAATTGACTGCCATACATTCAATTGATTTCGAGGTGTCAGCTGGCGCAAATAACAAGCACGCAGGTAGCGCACTATACATTCCCGATAATGAGAACATACATGAAAGGTGATCCATCAACCTGAACGATGGTTTATATGTAAAAATCATTTCAGTGCAAGTCGGAGACTTCCAAACAGTGCGTTTCGGATCAGAAATCCCAAAACGAGCTAAGAAAAAGGGCTTTCAGCTTGTTCAACCACCAACTAGTAAACATCAACCTGCAACAAAAGTGGCTGTAAGATTGGCTGTTTCATTCAACAATTCAACAATTCGCCAATTCGCTGTTCAACCAGCAACCAGCAACGAAATCAGCTTGTTTAATCGTAATTCGTAATTCGTAATTCGTAATTGGCTGTTCTTAGGTCTTCCTCTCCTTCTTCTTCGCCGCCGGGAAAAGTACATTATTTAAAATCAATCTGTACCCCGGAGAATTCGGATGTAAAGAAAGATCAGTCTCAGGGTCATTCACATAATGCTGATAATCTTCAGGATCATGTCCACCGTAGAATGTCCATTGTCCCTGGCCTACAGTGCCATGAATGTATCGCACTTCAGAAGCTGGTTTGTTTTCTCCGAGAACTATGACATTGGGTTTGACCAGATCTTTTTTGAATGCTGTTGTCTGACCCATAAATCCTTTCACCGTGCGGGTATGATTTTGGGTAAGCATTGTAGGAACAGGATCCCATTTTGCTGAAAAATCAAAGAGTGTAAAATAATCTGAGGCAGGAGGAACACTTCTGCGTTTATCGTCAATATCTGAATATCTGTATTCCATTGGATTTGTAGATAATCTGAAATCTCTGAATGCAAAGGTATTATCATATCTCAACTTCATATTGAAATTGGGCTCCATACCATCTCCATCATACATATCTGCTGCAATATCGGTATCAGCTGCTGCCAGGGCAATATCGTATGTGTCCGTAGCAGAACACATGGCAAACATAAATCCACCACCGATTACATAATCACGGACTTTATTGACTACTGCCAACTTTAGTTTGCTCACTTTGGAGAACCCAAGTTCTTTTGCCATTGTTTCCATCCTTCGCTGGGTTTCCTTGTACCATGGTTGAGTGCCATAGCTTGCATAAAACTTTCCGTATTGTCCGGAGAAATCTTCGTGGTGAAGGTGCAACCAATCGTATTGTGCCAGTTTATCTTCCATTACTTCCCGGTCATAAACAACATCATACGGTATTTCTGCAAAGGTCAGGACCATTGTGACAGCGTCATCCCAGGGCTGTATTCGAGCTCCTTTGGAGTCAAAATCCGGACTGTAAACAGCTATTTTAGGTGCTTTCTCTAACTTTATTACATCCATATTAGCTTCGGGATCTGCGATTTCAGATTGAATCTGAGCAAATTGACCATCAGCTATGACTTCGAAGGAGACATTCCTCAGCAGACATTCTTTTTCTATAATCTTACTGTATGATATCGCAAAACTTCCCCCTCTGTAATTGAGCAACCAATAAGCTTCAGCTCCTGATTGCAATACTAAATAAGTGATGCCGTAAGCTTTCAGGTGATTGGCCTGTCGCTCATCCATTGGAAGTAAAAGGTAAGAAGCCTGTAGTTGCTGCACCATGATCATCATCAAGCCCACATAAATCCATGTCTTTAATCTCATATCCACTTTTCTTTATTGCCGGAAAATCTCCACTCCATAACGTCAAAAATAGACAAAAGTGTTAGCTTGATTGTTTTATATTGCTCAAAACAATTGTTTTTGCTCAATTGAACTTCGAGGTAATTCTATAATTTGCCCTCCACTCATCTACTAAAATACCTGAGTTTAAATGGAATAATTAATACTCTGAATGCGGTGTGCCAACTATTAAACCGGCATGAAAACCCAGGATTAGAATGATTATAACCAACGTGCATCCGAAATGGAAATTCAGGGCATTTATCAATTATAAAAACCCTGAATGGGGTTAACCAACGATTAGCCCCGGATTTTAATCCGGTTTTAAATCCACAACAATTATCTGTTTTGGCGTGATTTTTGCCCAAAAGATGCAAAAATCATGACAAAACAAGAAGCCGCGGAATCCATTGGGCTCATGTAATGTTATCACACCATTATGAGCATCTGGAATTCTGTCAAAGATATTGATTTCACAAAAGAACTGGACCTGAGCGCTTCCCGAAGCAGTGGTCCCGGCGGACAGAACGTGAACAAAGTCAGCACCAAAATGACCCTCAGATTTGATATTGCTCAGTCTGATCTCCTCCCTGAAGACGCCAAAGAATTTTTATTGCAAAAATGGGCGAATAAACTCACCACCGAAGGAATCCTCATCCTGCAATCTCAGGTAAAGAGAACCCAACTTCAAAATAAAACGGTGGTGATCGACAAATTCTATAATCTGCTTGAAAAGGCATTTCAAGAGAAGAAGCCCAGAAAAGTCAGCAGACCATCCAAAGCAGCAATTGAAAAAAGGCTGGAAGAGAAAAAACGCATTTCAGAAAAGAAAAAGTGGCGATCGGAGATTGAATAAAATTACTGAATCATCAATTCGGCAATTCCTCTAACTTCTTCACATTCAACAGCCGGATACTCCTGTCCTCGATGGCGATTAATTTTTCTTCTTTGAAATCAGCAAGCGTGCGGATAGCTGTTTCCTTGGCGGTACCTGCGATACCGGCCAGATCATCCCGTTGAATATGCAAAAGAGGTTCTGTATTATCATTATTTGCTTTTTGACGATAGACGAACAGAAGTGCTTCTGCTACTTTTTTGCGTACGGAATTATAAGCCATTTTGAGAAGCCGCTCCTCCATTTCTGCTGCATTCTGAGCAAGTAACTGGATCATATGTGAGGTGACCTGCCTGCTGGAATGCATAACCTTGAAAAAAGTTTCCTTGGGAATTAACAGCACTTCTGATCGCTCCATGGTTGCGGCTGACTCCGTCATTTCATCTTCATAGAATAGTGATAAATACCCGAAAAATTCTCCAGGTTTGGCCAATTTCAAAATCACTTCCTTGCCTTCTTCATTGGTACGGTACAATTTCACAGAACCCGATTTCAATTGATATAAATATCGGGGCCGATCCTTTTGATTGAAAATGATATCCTTTTTGTCGTAGCTGCGTCTATCTGCCGAATCAAATAATTGCTGTAAATCCACTTTGAGCAAAGATTCGGAATTCAAATGAGATTCTGAATTATTCTCAGCACTTGCAATGGGTGCAACTCTTTTGGATAAACGCAATTCTATGGCCTGGAGCAGTTCCTTATCATCAAACGGCTTGGTCAGATAATCATCTGCGCCCATGTTCATCCCTTTGCGGAAGTCATCTTTCTCAGCTTTGGCGCTCAGAAAAATGAAAGGAATATGTGATGTATCAGTGCGTTTATTTAGAATGTGCAACACTCCATATCCGTCCAGTTCAGGCATCATGATATCGCAAATAATTAAATCAGGATGCTCCTGGACAGCAATGCGTACGC
Source organism: Saprospiraceae bacterium (assembly GCA_016706365.1). Taxonomy (GTDB): domain Bacteria; phylum Bacteroidota; class Bacteroidia; order Chitinophagales; family Saprospiraceae; genus SLDF01. Next base: position 55,369 of record JADJJU010000002.1, on the reverse strand, counting down.
CTTCCTTACCATGTGGTGCCTGAAATGTATAATATCCGGCTAGATCTAGTATTTCTGCAATATTTTCGCGGACATCAGTGTGGTCTTCTATTACTAAAATCTTTTTCATTCCAATAATTTTCTGGTTATCAACTTTTATTTCTCTAATCAGGCGTAACTCAATCAATGAGGCTTCGGTATTCTTACGGTAACGCCACTTTCTGGCTTCACCATGAAAGTGGTGACGTGTTTTTGCTTCGCAAAAAGGTGAGGTGACAGCTAGCGCCAACTACAAGCAGGAAGTTCACCTAATTCTCACTCGCTGTTAGCTTGTGGCCGGAGCTTTTTTTTGGCTTTTGGCCAAAGGCTAACAGCTAAAAGCCAACAGCTTCTTCCCATCTGTTCAACTAGCAACTTTACAACGGTATTTCCAATGTAAACTCACTACCTACTCCTTCTTCACTCTTAAACCTGATTTTACCTCCAATCAAATCCATGTATCGGCTCACGATATGCAATCCAAGACCTGTACCTTGTATATTAGTCGCGTTTCGGGCCCTATAGAATCGTGTAAATAGCTGAGATTGCTCATCTGCAGGAACTCCGATTCCATCATCTTTTATTGTAAAATTAACAGCATCATCTTCGATGCTTATGTCAAACTGTATCAATTGATTTTCATCCGAATACTTAATGGCATTGGAAAGAAGATTGATCAGACTGTTATACAGACATCTGGTATCAGAGACAATTTCCATTTCATTATCAAGACAACTTACTTGTATTTTTTGCCCTGTCTTAATAATGGAATTCATTTCCTCTGCTAATTCCTGACAAAATGCATTGACATGGATAACTTCCATTTTTGTTCCAACCAAGCCTTCTTCCAGTTTTTCCAAAGAAAGAAAATCATTTAAAATATTGGTCAGATTCGTAACTGCATTCCTTATTTTGTGCACATGCTTGCTGCGTTTGTCCTGCTCACCCTCCAGCAAATATTTGTCTATTAAAGCCGCTGATGAAAGAATCGTACTTAATGGCGTTCGGAATTCATGAGAAGCCATGGAAACGAAGCGGGATTTCATTTGATTGAGTTCCTTTTCTCTATCGAGAAGAATTTGCATTTTCTCTTCATTGATTTTCAATTCGCGCTCGATTTCTATTCTTTCTGCTATCTCTGTCTGTAATTGCTGATTGACACTCAGCAATTTGTTTACTACTTCTCCTAACTCCTCTGTCCGCAGCTGAACTTTTGATTACAGGTCACGGGTAAGATTTAGTAACTGTTCTTCAGCATGTTTTTGAGCACTCAAATCATGTAGAATACCTGTAAAGTATCTGGTTTCATTGATAAATACTTCACTTACCGCCAGACGAATGGGGAATTTTTTTCCGTATTTTGTGAGTGCAGTAACTTCCCTTCCTGTTCCTATGATTTTTGCTTCTCCCGTTCTGATATGATTGGCAAGGTAACTGTCATGTCTCTCATGATCAGGGGATGGCATCAGCATTGAAATATTATTTGAAATCATTTCCTGTGCAGGATATTCAAACATTTTTTCAACCGCCTGATTCACAATCTGAATAATGCCTCTTTCATTAATGATGATAATCCCATCTATAGCCGTATCAAGTACAGACCAAAGTGTCTGTCCCTGTTCAAAAATCCGCTTATCCATAAAGGTATCTGTCCAATAATGATCTGCTAAAATATCCTTTTTTCAACGGAGAAAGGGATTTATCTCCTATTCATGTTCAAATTTAATATCAGGGCACTGTATTCTGACATGACAAATTTCATATCTGTAAATGATAATGGTCATTTTATTAAAATTAGCATAACCCCATCTTGCAACTTAATTGGGCAATATTCCAAACACTATTAATTTATAGAAGCAATGATTTTTATTATTTCCATCATATTTCTGGTCAGCGTTTTTTGGATTTCATTTCATGATCATAACAGCGCTTATTCAGGGAAAGCTTTGATCAAATTATCATAAATTATTCAAAGGTCTTCTTCGAAATTCTTATAATGTACACAGGACTAAAATAGACTTCCATCATAGTTTTTACAAATGCAAAATCCGGCATGTTGGAATTCAAAATATATGGCATACAAAACGACAAATACTACAAGCTTCTGCTGAGGCTGGAGGAGGCTATGGAAAAAATCTACGAAACCTATAAAGTAGAAAGAATTCATGATGTAGATGAAATAGTGTCCTCAGGTGCACTTTCTGTCCCAGCTTTATTTCTGCACAATATTCCACTGGCACAAAATAGTATTCCTGAGGTGGAGCAATTGAGGATTTCAATCCTCAATGCCATTAACTCAGATATTGAGCACTCCTCCTCCGAGGATGTGTGATTATACTAACCCGAAACTCATATATTTCATATAACATCAGAATGGCCACAACGCAATCCAACATTTTACAGGAATCTGAGCTTAAGGGAGTTTTACCAGAAACAATGTGCTTTCACTGCGGCGATCCTTTACCGGTTAATCCTATTGAATTAGAGCAACACAAATTTTGCTGCCATGGTTGCTCCACTGTATATTCCATTCTTTCTGCAAATGGTCTTTGTGAATATTATCAACTGGATGAAAATCTGCACGCTCATAAAGTCAAATTCGAAAAAGAAAAATATGCTTACCTGGACCTACCTGAGATTCAGCAAAAGTTGATCCGGTATCAAGACAACTCCCAGACACGGGTCCTGTTTCAAATTCCCAATATTCACTGCAGTTCCTGCATTTACTTATTGGAAAACATGTACAAAGTTCATCCCGGATTCCTGCGAACGGAGCTTAATTTTCCAAGAAAAGAGCTCACAGTAATTTTTGACCATAAACAAATCAACCTTAGAAAGATAGTAGAATGGTTGGCAAAGATCGGGTACGAACCCTATCTGAGTCACAAGGATATGGATGAAAATAAAATTGGAAAACCAGCACCAGGAAGAACATCTGCCATTCGTCTGGGAATTGCCGCTTTTGCTTTTGGAAACATTATGTTGCTGAGTTTTCCGGAATACCTTGGAGCCACTCCTGAGCAGGCATATACACTTGATATCTGGTTTAGGTATTTTGCATTGGTACTTTCTTTTCCCGTTGTTTTTTACTCAGCCAGACCATTCTTTGATTCTGCATGGGCATCGATTCAGCAGGGAAGAGTCAATATTGATGCACCAATTGCCCTTGCCATTGCTGTAACTTTTCTCAGAAGTATCTATGAGGTGATTGTTTTAGATTCCGGAGGATATTTTGACTCCATGACAGGAATTGTTTTCTTCATGTTGCTGGGCAGATATGTTCAGGATAAGACCTATAAAGAATTAAAATACGAGCGGGACTACAAATCATATTTCCCTATTGCGGTTAATGTTTATGCAGCGTCAGGTTATATACCTAAAGCATTAAAATATCTCCAAAAAAATGATCTGATCCGAATTGGACCAGGCGAGCTCCTTCCTGCTGACGGGCAATTGATCCGCGGTAATGCTTATCTCGATTACAGTTTTGTAACGGGTGAATCTGATTTAATAGAAAAGCAACCAGGTGGATTGGTATTTGCCGGTGCCAAAAATGCAGGAGATTTTATCGAGGTTCAATTGTTGCAATCTGTTCAGCACAGTTATCTTACAAGCCTATGGAATAGGGATATTTTCTCCACAGAAAAGACCATGAGAGACCATTGGCTGGATAAAGTGAGCCTTTATTTTACATGGGTTGTCTTTGGAATTTCAGCAGTCACTGCTACTTATTGGTCGATAACAGATCCCGATCTGATCTGGAAAAGCGTCACCTCTGTATTAATCATAGCATGTCCCTGCACATTGTTATTGACTGCTTCATTTACCAATGGATTTGTTCTGAACACGTTCGCTGCTCAGGGTTTTTATTTACGCAGCGCTGCTTATCTTGAGATTCTTGCTAAGCCGGATATTGTAGTGCTGGACAAAACCGGCACACTGACTAATCCTGATGAACATCTCATCACTTATGATGGAAAAGCTTTGCCGGAATATGTGAAATCAGCTATAGGAGTTCTTGCTGCCCGCTCTTCACACCCTCTTAGCAAAATATTAGCTAAACATCTCAATGCAGATCTCTTTACAGACCTGGTACCTGAATATTTTAATGAATCTCCCGGAAGAGGGATCACCGGCACTATAAATGGCATGCAAATAGTGATTGGAAGTGCTTCATTTACCAAATCAAAACTTGCTTTAAAGTCTAATGGAAGTGTGGTCCATCTTCAAATCGATGGGGAATATATTGGTGCTTTCCATATCACGCAAAGCTATAGGACCGGCTTGCATCAATTATTTCAAAGACTTGAAAAAATATGTAAAACAATAATCATCAGTGGAGATAATGATAGGGGAGCAAAAGATCTGAATGTTATTACTTCTGGACTTACAGAAATGCACTTCAACCAATTACCGGAACAAAAACTGGAAATTATCAGCACGCTGCAATCTGGCGGAAGTAAGGTAATCATGGTAGGAGATGGGCTGAATGATGCAGGAGCACTGAAAAAAAGTAATTTGGGAATTGCCCTTGCTCAATCCATGCAGCAATTTACCCCTTCAAGTGATGGTATACTGAGGGCAGATCAATTATCAAAATTAGATCAATATATCCTCCTCGCTGCAAAAAGCAGAAACATTATCAAGGCTTGTTTTTCTTATTCGCTATTGTATAATGTTATAGGTATTAGTTTGGCAGTCAGTGGTACTCTAACGCCTTTGGCGGCGGCAATCATAATGCCGGCAAGCTCACTGAGCATTATACTTCTGAGCTGGTTACTGGTCAAATGGCAGACTTCATTAATATTCAAAAACGATATAAAAATCAGCAATGACATATATCATGCTTTGTAATGAGTGGTGTCAGCAAAGTCATCATTGGGGGCATTTACATTTGTCTCCGAGAAATTAAATAAACCATGAGTGTTATAATAATCTTGATGTTATGCAGCATCATCCTGGCGGGGGGGTTTTTGCTGGCCTTTATTTGGGCCAGCAAAACCGGGCAGTTTGAAGATGACATTTCCCCCGCTCACCGTATCCTCTTTGATCAAAACAAGAAATTAAAAAACAAATAATCCCTGGAAAATATCAACTATGGAGACCCAAACTATTTACTATGATAATAAGATTGTCAGAAACTTCGCATTTGCAACTGCCCTTTGGGGAGTAGTAGGAATGTTGGTTGGTCTGTATGCTGCACTGCAGATGGTATGGCCACAGCTAAGTTTTGATTTTGCTCCAACCACATTTGGAAGACTTCGTCCATTGCACACCAATGCAGTAATATTTGCATTTGTAGGTAATGGTATTTTTATGGGAGTGTATTATTCACTTCAAAGGCTTTGTAAAGCAAGAATGTGGAGCGATCTGGCCAGTAAAGTACATTTCTGGGGCTGGCAGGCCATCATTGTGGCAGCAGCTGTTACGCTTCTGGCAGGATTCACCACAGGAAAAGAATATGCAGAGCTGGAATGGCCGATTGACATTGCTATTACACTGATCTGGGTAGTTTTTGGATTGAATATGATGATGACCATCGTCAAAAGAAAAGAACATGTAATCTATGTTGCTATCTGGTTTTATATTGCCACATGGATTACAGTAGCTATGCTGCATATTGTAAACTCATTTGAATATCCAATTGCATTATTTAAAAGTTACTCTTACTATGCTGGTGTCCAGGATGCACTTGTCCAATGGTGGTACGGGCACAATGCGGTTGCATTTTTCCTTACTACGCCTTATTTGGGATTGATGTATTACTTTTTACCTAAAGCAGCTAATCGTCCTATTTATTCATACAGACTTTCAATTATCCACTTCTGGGCACTGATATTCCTTTATATCTGGGCAGGTCCTCACCATTTATTATATACATCCTTACCTGACTGGGCTCAGTCCTGGGTGGTATTTTCAATCATGCTAATTGCTCCATCCTGGGGTGGTATGATCAATGGACTTTTCACACTAAGAGGTGCATGGGATAAAGTGAAAGAAGATCCGGTCCTGAAATTCATGGTCGTAGCAGTAACTGCATACGGTATGGCTACACTGGAAGGTCCATTATTATCATTGAAAAATGTAAATGCTATTGCCCACTTTACTGACTGGATCGTAGCGCATGTTCACGTTGGGGGATTAGGCTGGAATGGATTTTTGACTTTCGGTATTCTGTACTGGTTGATCCCGAGAATTTTCGGAACACAGATGTACAGTAAAAAATTGATGAATGCGCATTTTTGGATAGGAACACTGGGTATATTGTTTTATGCAATACCCCTGTATTGGGCTGGATTTACGCAGAGTTTGATGTGGAAATCATTCACTGCGGACGGAATTATACAATATCGTTTTTTGGAGACTGTGACCAATATCGTCCCTATGTATGCTCTGAGAGCACTGGGTGGATTGATGTATTTATCAGGCGCATTGATCATGGTTTACAATATATTCAGGACAGTCAAAACAGGAGTATTAGTAGCTAATGAAGCCGCCCATGTGCCCGTTGCCTTGCCTCGTGAAGTATCTGGAACGAGGGAACACTGGCACAGGTGGATTGAGAAACGTCCGGTGCAGATGTTGGTCGCATCTTTAGTCATTGTTGCTATTGGAGGTATTATCGAACTCGTTCCTACATTTCTGATACAGAGCAATGTTCCTACTATAGCAGCAGTCAAGCCATACTCCGCTTGAATTGCATGGCAGAGACATTTATCTCAGAGAAGGTTGCTACACATGCCACTCGCAGATGATACGTCCTTTCAGAGATGAGATTGCCAGATATGGTGAATATTCCAAAGCAGGTGAATTTGTTTATGATCACCCATTTCAGTGGGGGTCTAAGCGCACAGGTCCGGATCTTGCCAGAATCGGAGGGAAATATCCTGACTCCTGGCATTATAATCACATGCTGGAATCACAATCCATTTCTCCGGGAAGTATCATGCCTAATTATCCATGGTTGCTGGACAACACTATTGATACATCACTCACTCCGAAAATGATAAGAGCGATGACGGCATTGGGAGTTCCATACGAAGAAGGATACGATCTGAAAGCCAATGAAGAGCTCATGATTCAGGGAAATGCTATCGTGGCCAATCTTGAAAAGGATAAGCTGCAATCTATCCCTACCAGCGAAATTGTTGCCCTCATAGCTTATTTGCAAAGGATGGGTACCGATATTAAGAATCAGGCTCCGGCATCTTTACCAACAAAACAGTAAAGAATAAATCATTTAAGAATTCAATTTATAAAAGAAGCTTTTTATCAAAATGAAATTTATAAACTATCTACAATCCATCACAGGTATCAGCATTTTTCCACTGATAGCACTGATCATTTTCACGGTCTTCTTTACCGCTATGCTGATTTATGTATTTGCTATGGATAAAAACACTGTAGCCAGAATCAGTCATATTCCACTGGAAGACAATTTACCATCTTCCAGTTTCAATGATCCTTTGCTCTAAAGGCTGATTGAACGGTAAAAATTATATAAACAAAACGTCAAATCCGAATAACAATATGAAAAGGGTTTATACATCTTTAATGACCGCAGCGGCTGCAAGTTTCTCCTTTATGGCCTCGGCACAGGTCGCGGAGCCAGCAGCGCCTGCCGTCAACTGGACTTCATCATTGATAGAATACACTTTAATCGGGGTTGCTTTGTTGCTATTGCTGGTCATCGCCCTAATGGTTAGGATCTACAACAAGCTTATGAACAATGCCACCATTTCCTGGCCCGGTAATGCAGGCAAAGGGGCAGGACTTCTGGCATTAGCTTTGATGATCGTGCCGGTAGAAAGTCAGGCTGCGGCCTCTACATTTATTCCTGCCAATATCACTATTGAAGCCTGGATGCTGTTTATAGTGGTCATCGCTGCAGAATTAATGGTCATCCTGTTTATTTACAACGGAATTGCCAGAATGCTGAAAACAATGGAACCAGTAGCTGAAGTCCAAGAAAGGAGACCCGGATTTCAACTAAACATGAAGCCTTATTTCGCTAAGATTTGGGCCATGATGAATAAATCAGTTGCGGTCGAAAGAGAAAAGGAAATCATGTCTCATCATGAATATGACGGAATCAGAGAGTTGGACAATGATCTTCCACCCTGGTGGAAATGGGGATTTATACTAACGATTGTATTTGCCGTGATTTACCTGTGGAGATATCATGTTACTCAAACAGCACCTTTGCCTCTTCAGGAACTGGAACTGGAAATGGTAGAAGCAGAGGAGAATATGAAAGTTTATCGTGCCCAGTCTGCCAGTCTGGTAGATGAAACCACCGTAACACTCAACAATGAAGCGGAATTTTTGGAAAAAGGCAGGGCAGTTTTTATTGCGAATTGTGCAGCTTGTCACCTGGAAAGCGGGATTGGATCTGTCGGGCCAAACATGACGGACAGATATTGGCTTCACGGAAACGATATTGCTTCCATATTCAAAGTCATTAAATATGGAGTTGTTGAAAAAGGAATGCAATCATGGCAGGAAATGCTTTCTCCGACTCAGATAGCACAAGTAGCCAATTATATCAAAACACTCGAAGGCACTGATCTCCCGGGAGGAAAAGCTCCTCAGGGTGTGTTGATAGAGGAAAGTCCTGAAATTGAGAATCAAAATGATACGATGAAAATCGAAACTCCCGATAAATTGTGATCGGACAATTTTTCCAAAAGGAAATAAATATAAATAGAGAGGAACATAAATTATAATGTCAAAAAAGGACGAAAATGTTGATTCATTCAGAGACAGAGTCACCTCTATCGATGAAAGCGGAAAAAGGAACTGGGTGTATGCCTTCAAACCTTCCGGCCGGTATTACAATGCCCGTACCTGGCTGAGTTTTGCTTTTCTGATATTCTTTTTTGCTATGCCTTTCGTTAAAGTCAATGGGCATCCTTTTTTCCTGTTTAACATCCTTGAACGCAAATTCATATTATTCGGTAAAATTTTCTGGCCACAGGATTTCTTTCTCTTTGGATTTGCCATGATCACAGGATTTGTATTCATTATTTTGTTTACTGTGGTCTTTGGGAGACTATTTTGTGGCTGGGTTTGCCCTCAGACGATTTTTATGGAGTTGGTTTTCAGAAAGATCGAATATTGGATAGAAGGAACCGCCTCTCAACAGAAATTACTGGATAAAGCATCCTGGAATTTTGAGAAATTGAGAAAGAAGCTGAGCAAATGGGTCGTCTTTTTTGCCATTTCATTTCTTATAAGTAATGCATTTCTCGCCTACATAATAGGTATCGATGAATTATTTGCGATCATGACTGAGCCTCCTTCTCAGCATGCGGGAGGATTATCTGCTATGCTTGTCTTTTCAGGAGTTTTCTTTTTTGTCTTTGCATGGTTCAGAGAGCAAGCCTGTACAGTTGTCTGTCCATATGGAAGATTGCAGGGGGTTTTACTGGACAAGAACTCTATAGTTGTGGCCTATGATTATGTGAGAGGAGAGCCAAGAGGAAAAGCAAAAGCAGCAGAACCGGTTTTTGGTGATTGCATTGATTGTGATCTCTGTGTGAAAGTATGTCCTACCGGGATAGACATCAGAAATGGAACTCAGCTGGAATGCACCAATTGTACTGCCTGTATTGATGCTTGTGACAGTATAATGGACAAAATAAGCAAACCAAGAGGATTGATCAGATATGCCTCAGAATCACAAATTGCTGAGAAAAAGCCATTTTCATGGAACATGAGAATCAAAGCGTATAGTGCTGTATTAATTGGTTTACTTGTTGTTTTGACCTCTTTACTAATGTCAAGAACAAATGTGGACGTAACTATCATCCGTGTTCCGGGGCAATTGTTTCAGGAAAAGGAAGATGGGCAGATCAGTAATCTTTACAATATAAAACTACTTAATAAAACCTTTGAAAAGCTATCCATTGAGCTTGTCAATGCGGATGGCCTGGGCACTATAGAGTGGATAGGAAGAGATTCTATTGAAGTGCCCGGAGAAGGTCAGATTCAGGCAACTTTTTTCCTGACCATTCCAGCGGAGAAGTTAAGCTCCAGAAAAACTAAACTCAGGATGAATATTTATTCTGATGGCAAATTGATTGACCGAGTTAAAACTAATTTCCTTGGACCTGTTAAATAATAGAATATGAGTTGGGGATACAAAATATTGGCCATGTACGGCGCATTTATATTATTAATCGGAGCGCTGGTTTTTGGCAGTTATCAGCAGGATGTAAATCTTGTTTCTAAGGATTATTATCAGCGGGAAATCGAATTTCAGCAGGTAATCGATGGGAGAAATAATCTTCAAAAGATCTCAGCACAGCCGGAAATCTTATTGCTGAAAGATATTCTGGAAGTCAAATTGCCTGCAGGCTCTGCTGAGTTAAAGAATCTTGAAATCTGGATTTATAATGCTTCCAATCCTGCGGCCGATATTAAATACAATGAAGCGTCAACTGTTAAAAGGACTTTTTCCTTTCCGCTGACACAAGTTCATAAAGGGCAATATCATCTGAAGATCAAATGGATGGAGAATGGATTGCCTTATTATTTTGACAAAGAAATGAGTATCTGATGATGTGGGTTGCCTGGCTGAGTGGTTGGGGAATGGGTTTAAGCTCAGCCGGGCATTGTTTTGCTATGTGTGGACCGATTGCTATGTCCCTTCCTTTCAAAAAAGCGGATGGAACTACAAATTGGTGGACATACAGTCTGTATCATCTGGGCAGAATAAGCACTTACCTGTTGATTGGACTTTTGATTGCAGTTTTGGGACTACTGACCAATGTTCATAAACTAGGAAGCTTTCTCTCCATACTAAGCGGCATGCTTCTCCTTATCATGGCCTGGAATTACACACAGCACAGGAATACATTTAATAATATCAAATGGCAATTACCGGCAAAATGGGCTTCTGCAGTATGGAGCAAGACTTTCAAAAGTAAAAACCCATTTGGCTATTTGGCTGCCGGTGCTGTGAATGGTCTTTTGCCATGTGGAATGGTGTATGCCGCAGCTACAGCTGCCCTGGGATCAGGCGCTCCTACATTGGTTATGTTGGGATTTGGACTCGGTACTTTACCCGTATTCGCAGGATTTCCATTCTTGAGAAATTGGATGCAAAAACATTCTAAAAATGCTCAGATTCTAATTCCTATCATGCTTGCATTGACAGGAATCTGGCTGATCATGAGAGGTCTTCAGCCTATGGATTTGCATTTTCACCATGTAGTCAGCCTCTTCCAGGCGCCCATGTGTAATGAATGAGCATTAAATTAAAGCTTACTCATCCCTTTTACCTCCTTCCCCCAATCAATTTCTGGATAACCAAGCCTCAACTTGTCTAATTGATTTTGCAGCTTTTCTTTAAAGAATTTATATTTAGCTGTTTCTGTGTGAAATGCTTTATGTCTTAATTGCGCATGTAAACCAAGGATTTCTTGAATTAACGATTCGGTCGATTCGGTCATTGACCATGATCGAAATCGCTTCCAGATATATTGAATAGCTTCATCACTTGGGTGAATTTTATCAGCAGCATAAAATCTGTAATCCCTCAACTCATCCAGCATAATTTCATAGGAGGGAAAATAATAAACTTCTTCATTTTGCTCAACTACCTCTTGTATTCCCAACAAGAGAGATGCTTTGCTCAATTGATTTTCATGAAATCCATCCCTCAAATGTCTGACCGGGCTGACTGTAAATACAAATTTAATTTCAGGAAATTGAGCTCTTACATTATATATCATTTTTTGAAAACAATCACTGACGGATTCCGGAGACATCATGACTTTTTCGAAAATGTGAGCCGGCGCTTTATGACAATTGGCAACTACTTCATTGCTTGATTTTAGCTTATATCCCCATGCGGTACCGGGGGTAATCATGATAATCCTGGTCTCTTTAAGAGATGCAATAAGCTCAGTATGTATCTTTTGTATTTGATCTTGCAGGCCTGCTTCAGTAGGGGAAGATACTTTTCCATGATGATGCCAGCTATACCATACATCCTGTTGATTAGTTGCATACTCAGGATGCCATTGTTCAAAACCCAATCCATATTCCATCACTCTGGCAATTGCCTCTGGATGATACAAGGTTCCAAAAGGATTGATGTTTACATCAAACTTGGCTTCTTCCATACATGAGCCAATTTCCTGACTGAAACATGACCCCAAAGCCAGGATTTGATCTCCATGCTTAATTGAAAATCCAGGATCAGAAATTTTCAACACTGTGTGCCATTCCATTTTATTCAAAGTTTTGATGAAGATGCAAAATGTTCTTAATGAAACACTTTTTATTATCTTCGATTTCCCGAATATTACCCTATGAGATTCATTAAACGATTATTGGGAATAAACCTTGCCGATGAAATGCCCTTACCGGATGTTTTGTTTGGAAGATATACCGATGCACACAAGACAGATCAGAATTATGATGCCTGGGACAAATCCATACAAAGCTTTGAAAAAGAAAAGTATATGGATTCACTGGTCAATTTTTTGGAATATTTAAGAGATGATTCCCAGCAAAATATTTCTTATACTCTGGACAAAGGTCTCCTCAAGTTTCAAATATTTCAGGGTTCAAAATGGCTGCAGGGTTATGCCAACGAAACTATCTTCAAAGCTCAGGCAAAAATTGCAAAAGCAACAGAGCTTCATGTGGGATTTATGCGCCGGCTTTTGGATCAGAATTTTGCATTGAAATATTCAAGGTTCTGTCTCGATCCCGAAAATGATATTTGCATTGTATTTGATTCACAAATCAAAGATGCTTCTCCCTATAAATTATATTACGCCCTGAAGGAGCTGGCCTTAAATGCTGATAAACATGATGACTTGCTTTTGGATGAGTTTGATTCACTGAAGCCTGTCAATACCGGCCATGTGAGGCTGATGGAAGAGCATGAAATCAATGTGAAACTCAAATACCTCAGGACCTCCATTGAAGAGATCATGACCACCCTGGAAAAGCCGGAGTACAATATGATTAAGCTGCCTGGAGCAGCAGCATACCTTTTTCTTGATCTCGCATACAGACTTGATTATTTGTTGCGACCCGAAGTATTTGTACTGGAAAAATTGGAAAAAGTTACCAGAATATTTTTCAGTATGCAGGAGCTTCCGCTGGAACAGCGCGTAGTTTTGATGAAAAAGGAATTCGAAACCATTCTTAAGCGAAGTGATGATGCAATGAGAAAGGAATTTTACAAGTCATCTTACACGTTTGGAATAACTACTCCGGTAAATCACGATCGCCTGCAATCCTTCATAGATGGCGAATTAAATAATATGGACTGGTATGAAAATAATAATTATTCTGACGTAGCTCTGGCTGTTCCCGGATATATAATGGGTTATTCTATGTTCAATTTCTCAGTACCTGAGCCTGACATCGCATTGCTACATCTCTATTTTGAAATAACGAATCAGAAGTTTTTTAATGACCTCGGGTTCAATATGTCATTTGTAGATCCGGATGGAAAACTCAATAAAAGGCAAATCAAATCTGCACTTGAAAAAATTGAGACCTTGCATACTGATAGGTATTTGCCCTGGAAATTTCCTTTTCAGGAATTGAAACTGGACTCTATGCTGACATTCTCCAGATCATTTCTGATGATCATTCGTCAACTTAATATCAGAAGAAAATAATGAATCGCACCGCAGCCCAAATCATTGAATCATTCAAGCCTGCATTAATTCAGATAGCAACCCCTTTCAGTACGGGGACCGGATTTTTATGCAGAGAAAATGGGATCATTATTACCAATGAGCATGTTGTGAGAGGAAATAAGGAAGTCGTAGTGGAAGGGAAACTGCATCCCAGGCAAGTCAGCAAAGTGCTCTTTACAGATCCGAAATTTGATATTGCTTTTTTAAGTGCCGATAATATTGATGCAGGAATTCCTGACGTCAGTTGGGGAATTGAAAAAGTGGTGCAGGAAGGAGATACAGTACTTGCCATGGGGCACCCATTTGGACTTAAATTTACTTCAACTCAAGGCATTGTATCCAATGCAGTTCACAAAATAAATGATATCAGCTATATCCAGCATGATGCTTCACTGAATCCCGGAAACAGCGGAGGCCCGCTTGTGAGCGCAGAAGGAGAAATCATCGGAATTAATACTTTTATACTCAATAATGCTGAAAATATGGGTTTTTCTCTGCCCATAAGATATGTTTTACCGGCATTAAATGACTATAAAAACCATGAAGGTGAGACTGCTGTACGATGTACTTCCTGTCAGAATGTTGTGTTCGAATCTCAGGGGTCCAGTGGTTATTGTCCTAATTGTGGCTCTGCTATCGTTCTACCAGGGAAATTGGACAATTACGAGACCAGCGGTATTCCGAAAACACTGGAAGATATTTTAGTTAAGCTCGGGTTTGATGTGCAATTAGCAAGGGTAGGACCAAATAATTGGGAAATAGACAACGGATCGGCTACTGTAAGTATCTCTTATTATGAAAGAAGTGGTCTGATTATTGGTGATGTATATCTTTGCAGTCTTCCTAAAACAGCGATTCAGCCAATTTACACTTATTTGTTGAAACAGAATTATGAAATTGAAGGATTGAGTTTTAGTTTAAATGGTCAGGATATCGTATTGTCACTTCTCATATATGATAAATATTTACGTGTTGATACCGGCAGCAGATTAATCAGTGAATTACTCCGTCAAGCAGATTATTTTGATGATATTTTAGTCAAAGAATATGAAGCTGTTTGGAAGGAGAATCGTTGAAAAGAGGCATTTATATTGCATTTGATCATTTAGTCAATCAATTATTTTGCCTTAAAAGAAATTCATACTTTGTTATTTTAACTTTTGAATACTGGATTTATTCTTATTTTTACGGCTTAATAATTTTTTCGCACGACACAGCAGGGATTTTTACTATGAAAAAACTGATACTTAGCATCTTCGTAATCTTACTTTTTGCAACTAAAGGACTGATTGCCCAAGATATACACTTTCTCAATTTTATATGTCTCCTCTGAATCTCAATCCGGCCATGACCGGAGTGATGAACTGTAAGATACGTATGGTGGGTAATTACCGGAATCAATGGCAAGCATCTGGAGAAGTGACGCATTCAATACTTATTCTGCTTCCTATGATCAGAAATTCGCGACAGGTCGATATGATTATTTTGGTATTGGCGGTACATTATGGGGAGATGTGGTAGGTTCCAGTAATTTTGCTACTACTATGGCCAGTCTTTCAGGATCCTACAGTCGTCGTATGGGCGGCGACCGTGTTAAGAGTCATTATTTGGTCATTGGTGCAAGTATAGGGATGGCACAAAGAAGCATAAACGTGCAAAATCTGCTATGGGGAACACAACACTCGACGACAAATCCCGGAACAGGAGATCCATCATTATTATCTCTGGAAGAATTCACACGGGATCAATTCCTTTTCGCCGATCTGGGCGTAGGTTTATTGTGGTTTTCTATCCTTGACAAATACAGCAATTTCTACGGTGGGATTGCATACAATCACCTTAACAGACCGAATCAGTCATTTACCGATGAAGATCTGATTCCTCTTTATGGAAAAATCACGATGCACGCAGGTGCGGACTTGAGCCTGGGAGATCAACTGAGTGTTTTACCCGGAGTTGTAACCTTTATTCAGGGACCTTCATTTCAGTTAAACGTGGGTACTTCCTTCAGATTTATGTTTAATCAAAACAGATTTGAAGAGCAATCTTTCCAGCTGGGTCTTTGGAGCAGGATTGCAAATAAAACTGAAAGTGGTGTCTTAATGGACGCATTGATTGTTTCCACCAGATTTGATTTCAATCAATTTGGTCTTGGATTCAGTTATGATATTAATACCTCTTCCTTGAAGGATGCCACAAATGGAAATGGTTCATTTGAATTTTCATTGATATACAATATTTGCGGCCCTGAAGATCGTGGAGTATATTGCCCTAAATTCTAGTCGCTATTTGACCAACACTCTACACTGGACTACATAAGGACTTAAGGTCTCATTTAATTGGAAATTTTATTATATTGCATAGCAGTAGCGTTACTGACCATGGATCTATATTTAATTTCGATTAATTCACCTCTAAATCCCCCGCTATGTTTGGATCCAAACGCCCGGAATCTGATACAAATAATAATTATAAATCATCCAGCACTTCTTCAGTAAATTTGCTCGCAGCTGATACTACATTTGAAGGTAAAGCTAAATCAGAAGGAGATATTCGTATTGATGGAACTTTCAAAGGAGACCTCAACTGCCAGGCAAAAGTCATAATAGGACCATCCGGGCATTTTGAAGGCACCATCCAATGCATCAATGCAGTCATTGAGGGTCAATTTACAGGTAACCTACAGGTAAAAGAACTTCTGGAAGTCAGGGATTCAGGAAAAATAAAAGGCGATATCTCTACAGGCAAATTAATGGTTCAGGCAGGAGCCTTATTCGATGTTCAATGTCATATGGGGAGTAACGCTTCCAATTCAACCAATGCACATATTGCCAAACAAAGCAACCATGTAAAAGCTGACCCTGTCAGCTAAGGTACCTTTGCTATTTGGCGAAAGTACAATGCTTTTCATGTCAAAAGCTTCTCCTGAATATTTGTTCAACCTATTATCATGGCAGAAGACAGACCTTCTAAAACCAAACTACAGATTTACTCCAAGTACTCTGGAATGGTGTTCCAGTTACTGGCCCTGATTACTCTGGCTTACTTCCTGGGTCAATGGCTCGATAAAAAAGCTGGCAATGAAACAGCTTATCTAACTGCATTATGCCTCCTGCTTTCTATCTTTCTTTATCTTTACGCCCTCATAAAAGATCTCAAACGCTGAACTCCTCTCTATGCCCAGACCCGAATTTTTCAAAAAATATTTTATCACATTAGGTCTGGCAATTATTCTGACCGTTCTTATGTTGATTTGGACACCGCTCAATCCATACAAGGATTTTGCAGTGATCAGTTTTTTATTTTTCGCATTTCTGGCTTGGGGGGTATATGAACTGGGCGTCCGATCCATCGCCAGCAGCAATAAAATGTACTTTTCTTATCTTAGTTTAGGAGTGGTATTTGTGAAAATGCTGGCCGCAATTGGTTTGATTGCAGCTTATCAGTTTATGATTCAACCTTCGAATAAATTCTACATAGTAATATTTGCTGTGCATTATATAATCTTTACTGTGCTTGAAGTTCAGGTCCTTATGCGGCTGGCAAAATCTAAATAAAAATGAAAAGGAATTACAATATACAAGTTGATAAAGAATACAATTTTGAGTGGACCACCGGTGCTAATGATGCAATCAGCATCGTTCCGCTGGATGAAAATACACTAAGTATTATTTTCAATAACAAGGTTTACGAGGTAAGTTGTGAAGCTGCAGATATTAACTCTAAATCATTTCAGGTCAAAGTCAATGGAGCATTTCACACAGTCACTTTGCAGGACGATTTGGATATATTGATCCATAAAATGGGAATGAAAATTGTTTCCAAGAGAATATCCGACAATATTTTATCACCCATGCCGGGTTTACTGCGACAAGTAAATGTGCAGGTAGGAGACAAGCTTGAAGCGGGGCATCCGGTACTCATTCTGGAGGCTATGAAAATGGAGAATATTCTGAAAGCTGCCGGAAATGGAATCGTGAAAGAGATCCACGTCAGTCCAGGACAGACAGTAGAAAAAGGACAGCTTCTCATCACAATTGAGGGTATATAATCCTTTCATCATCCCCTGATATGAATCTATGGAAAATATACTCCGGCCATTTGCTGAAATAACATTTAAAGAAGAGCTGGATGCTTTAAAAAAGCAGGATAGTGGCTCACGGCCGCCAAGCTGGCATTTGTCACCTGAATCTGTTGTCCAATATATTATGGGTGGCAAATCAGGCAAAACCAATATTTCTCCCAAATACATTGGACACAGACGATTAATTGAAATTGCTGTTGCTACACTTGCAACAGATCGCGCACTTTTGTTAAGCGGCGTGCCGGGTACGGCGAAGACATGGATTTCCGAACATCTTTCTGCAGCAATTTCGGGAGATTCAACATTATTGATACAGGGAACGGCAGGAATCATGGAGGAATCCATTCGCTATGGCTGGAATTATGCATTATTGATATCAAAAGGTCCGGGTATGGATGCTTTGATCCCCAGTCCTGTGATGAAGGCTATGGAACAGGGTAAAATGGTGAGAATAGAAGAACTTTCCAGAATCCCTTCTGAGGTGCAGGATGCACTCATTACTTTACTTTCAGAAAAAATGATACCCATCCCGGAACTGAATACAAGTGTTCAGGCAATCTCAGGCTTCAATTTAATCGCCACTGCCAATAGCAGAGACAAAGGTATTCACGAAATGTCATCAGCTCTCAGACGAAGGTTCAATACAGTTGTGATGCCACTCCCGGCTACCATCGAAGAGGAGATAAATATCATTCAATTCAGAGTCTCAGAATTGTCCCATCTTTGGGCAACTGTTTCAGAGCAAAAAGCCCTGCATACTATAGAGCAATTGGTTGTCATTTTCAGGGAGCTGCGACAAGGTTTGAGTATTGATGGACAAATAAAAATCAAGTCTCCTCAAAGCACACTCAGCACAGCAGAAGCCATTTCTGTTATGATTAATACTTTGACTTTGCAATCCTTTTTTAGTGCAGGAAAAGAGAACCCATATGATTTGGCAGCTTCCATGTCCGGAGCCATTCTGAAGGATACAGAAAAAGATTTACCTGTTTGGAAAGAATATCTTGACAAAGTCATGCGTAAAAGGCCTGAATACAAAAAGCTGTACTCTGCCTGCATGGATTTGATCCAACAATATTAAGCGGAAATGAAATCTACTCCGGCAGATATCCGATACTATGGCATACGTCATCATGGACCCCGGTTCTGCTGCAAGCCTGGTCGCAGCATTGGAAATTCAAAGGCCAGATATCATTCTAATTGAAGGACCTTCCGATGCACAAGCGGCTTTGGACTGGATCTCTGATCCTCAGCTCAAACCACCGGTTGCAATGGTGATTTATGAAATAGATCAGCCTCAAAATGCTATTTTTTATCCAATGGCACATTTCTCTCCGGAATGGCAGGCCATGCAATATGCTGTTCGAAATAATATTCCCTTTCATTTTATTGATTTACCTTTTCAAAAAACGCTGTCTCTAAAGCGCTCTTCTGATGAGGAATTTGAATCCGCTGAAACATATATGGATCCCTTTCAGCTAATTGCCAGCCATCAGGGCTGGGAAGATGGGGAATCCTGGTGGGATGCTAATTTTGAAACATTTGAAGGGCCAGAAATTTTCCCCATTGTCTCACAATTGATGGCAGCTTTCAGAGAAAATGAGCAGCCGTATTGTACTCAGCTGTCCATGAATAGGATTCGTGAAGCATATATGGCCGGTTCCATTCTAAAATTGAGCAATAAATATTCAAAAGCTGCTGTGATTTGCGGTGCCTGGCATCTCCCGGCATTAGAAAATCCTGTAAAGCCTTCAGGAAAAATAAAATCCATCCTGAGTGAGACTGATAAAATCAAAACTAAAACCGTTTGGATCCCCTGGACATATAAGCAATTAAGTTTTAGTTCAGGATATCGTTCCGGAGTGCGGGCCCCGATCTGGTATGAGATGTTGTTTAAAAACAGAAAAGAAGCTGTTTTGGAATGGATGGCATATGTATCTCAGGCTGCCAGGCAAAAGGGATTTGAAATTCCGCCTGCATCTTCCATTGATGCGTCTATTCTTGCCCGTACCTTAGCCTCCATGCGTGGATATCCGGTTCCATCATATCTGGATCTCAAAGATGCAATCCAGGCTGTGTACGGTCTTAGTCATCATGACTCATTCAATGAGCTGTTGAGCGGCATTCCTTATGGGAATGTTTTTGGTGAAGTGCCGGACTCCGCGGATCAAACTCCGCTTCAAAAAGATATTTTCAGCCAGATGAAAAAGCTTCGCCTCCAAAAAATAATGCAGGAAGGTATAGCTCAGCATAAAATTCTTGACCTGCGAAAAGAAGCTAATCGCCAGACAAGCATTTTCCTCTACAGGTTATGGTTGTTGGACATACCATTCGGGAAAGTGCAGGAATCCAGCGTGAAACATACAGGTACATTTCGGGAAGAATGGCTGCTTCATTGGAAACAGGAATTTCATCTAAAGATATTGGAAGCCGGCATCTGGGGGAATACAATGGTGGATGCCATTTTACAAAAGATCCAAATGAGCCAGGAATCGCTTTCTCTCGAGGCATTGGTCAAATTATTGGACAGGTGTCTGTATGCGGATCTGCCTGGAATACCTGATAAGCTTCTGCAACTCATTTCAGAAAAAAGTAATCTCTGTCGTGATATATTCCTCTTAATGCGTTCGGTGATTGCATTACGAAATGTATTGGACAGAGGCTCTGCCAGAAATCTGGACCCCTTGATTGTCAGGACTTTAATTGAAAATATGAGTATTGAAGTCTGTGCTTCTTATACGCATCAGAGCAGAATGCTTCCGTTGGAAGATGCTGAAATCTTTCTCCCCGATATCCCCAAATTCCACATGGTTTTAAAAAGTCTGGAAAATGAAGCCATTCAGTTGGCATGGAAAAATGCTCTCAATCAACTATCCCAGGAGACAGAACATATACATCAGTTGCATGGGATTTCTTTCAGAATCTATTTGGACTATTGTGGTTCTGATCCTGAAATTCAAAAAAGAATCATTCAGCTGATATTCTCCTCTTCTGATGATCCGATGGGTCAGGCAGCCTGGATTCAGGGCTTCATATATGACAATTATTTACTATTGTTGTTCGATCCTGCTCTCTTGGAATTGCTCAATGATTGGTTAGTAACTATGGATCAGGAGGCATTTGAATCTGCACTGCCTATACTAAGAAAAGTATTTGCTGAAACTCCGTCCGGATTTAAGGAGAAGCTGATGGCAAAACTACAGGCCCGCCTTAAAGAAACAGGAAATCCTCTGCCGATTCCAGAGGAATCACGTAAAGCGTTTTTGAAACTTCTGGAAAATTAATGGGTATTTCAAACTGAATTTCAAGAGGATTTAAAGTAACATGCGTTCGCGGAACTAATTAAAAACTGAAAACGTGCCAATAATTTGCCACAGAGTGGGCAAAACCTTTGTAACCCTGGATGCAATCCAGGGCCAAGAAAACATTACACTCTGTTTTGGCGTTATTTTTGCTTTTTTCTGGCAAAAAAAATGACAAAACAAGCCGTCTTCATGCCTTTTCTAACTGAGGTAAAATAAAAAGGTCACATCGTATGATGTAACCTTTTCTGTGTGGGCGATGAGAGACTCGAACTCCCGACCCCCTCGGTGTAAACGAGGTGCTCTGAACCAACTGAGCTAATCGCCCTTTTTGCTTTCGGTTTCCCTGTTAGCGGCTGCAAATATATATGCCTGACTGAAACTGAGCAAATTTTTTACAATAAAAAACCAAAAAACATCATTTATAAGCTGAAGTCGAATGAACTAAATTGGCTACTTTTGCGTACTCATTTCATATTCAGCAGATAACAATCTCAAAATAAATTACATGTCTACTAAAGCCCGGCTTAAAAAAATAGCAATTATCAGTTTGGGGACTATTGTTGGAATGTTTTTGCTGCTATTTATTCTATTGCAAGTCTTTGCCGGAGATATAGGGGAGAAAGTTCTAAAGCAACTTCAAGCTCAGACGACTACCAAGGTGGAAGCGGGAGATATTAGTATATCCATGTTTCCATACTTTCCTTCTGCTGCTATCAAATTAAAGGACATGTACATTGAAAACCCCAAAGGAGATACCTTGCTGGCGGCTGAAGACATTGCATTCAAAATTAGTATTTTCAATCTTATTCGTTCCAAAATCGATATCAGGACCCTACGTGTAAAAAACGGTTACATCTTTCTGGAAAAATACCCGGACGGTAGCTGGAGCTATGATATATTCAAAAATCAAGACACTACAGTCAATGATCAGGCAATGTCTATTTCAATTCGGGAAGCATATCTGGACAGGACAGAATTAAAATATAAAGACTGGACTCAGAAACAGGACTTTTCTACATTTCTTCTGAAAGCTCAGGTGGATCTGGCGTATGGAGAGGAACAGCTGGAAATCAAGGCTTCCTATCAGTCAATTATCGATTACTTTGGGATTGATAGCTCCTTTATGTTTCAAAATAAACCATTCGAAGGTGATTTTCATATTCAGGCTGATTTGCTGAAACAAGTCTATAGTTTCCACAAAGCAAACATGACTCTGGCCGGAAATCCGGTAGATCTGAAAGGGCAAATCACATTAGAGGAAAAGGCAACACAGATCGACCTGCAATTTGAAGGATTGGACGGAACACTGGAAAATGCTATTTCAATTTTGCCGGAACCGGGTTTTACATTTTACCAGCAGTTTTCTCCTGAAGGAAAGCTGGATTTTAATGGAAGCATCGTCGGGACTTCTTCTCCCAAATCTCAACCTGTTATCACTTTCAACGCAAGCCTGAGTGATGGATCATTGAGCAGCAGAAAACTGGATACCCATGCAAAAGATATCGAAGCAAATGTGAAACTCGAGCAAAATTCCAATCAATCATCCTTCACATTTGAAGTATTACAGGGTACTATTCAGGATCAGCCATTTAAAACCAAAATTGATTATCAATGGGGTCGTCAAAATGCTATAAATGTCTCGATGAATGGGCATCTTCCTGCTGCTTTAATTTTTGGTTCCGGTACGGGAGAACTATTGGAAAGATGCTCAGGTACAGTTGAATTTAATAATATAACAGTCAGAGGCAATCCCAGACAGGCATCAAGTATGGTCAGTAAAGGGAATATTTTGGCTGATGATATAGAAGGTCGTCTGGATGGTTCCTCATTTGAATTGAATAAAATTGACATAGCATTAAGTAGTGACAAATTCAGTGTAAATGCGCTTGAGTGGAATGGCTTCGGGACGGAATTAAGCGGTAATGGACAAATCAACAATTACCTGAGTCTCATTTCTCCTGATCCAAAGTTGATTCCAGGGATTACTTTACAGCTAAAGGTTGAGGAAATTAATATTGATGAATGGTTGGCAATTGGTAAGAAAATAAGTTCACAAGAAGTATTGGATTCATCTCTTGAAGTTGTTAGCAAAGTTCCTGACTGGTATGGCTGGAATGCTGACTATGATGTAGAAATCAACAATCTTAAGTATGAGAAATGGAATATTGATCATGTTAAAGGAGTGATTACTGTCAACAATAATAAAATGCATGGTGATGTATTGATGGAGGCTTTTGAAGGAAAAATGGAATCTAAATTTGATTATAATCTCTATCTGGAACCCTCAATAAGTGGTACTTTAACAACTGAAAAGATTAATATCAAGACCTTTTTTGAGCAAAGCGATAATTTTGGTCAGGAATTTCTCAAGTCAGACAACCTCAGTGGGAATCTGGATTCTAAAATGACATTTGAAGCTTTCTGGGATGCCGCTGGAATTTTGCAGGAGAAAAAGCTTAAAATGGATATTGCAGCAATCATAGAAGATGGTGAGCTGAAGGATTTAAAAATGTTGGAAGATTTCTCAAAATTTGTCAAAATCGACGATCTCCGAAGAATCAAATTTACATCACTTCACAATCTGATTGAGATCAGGAACGGAGCCGTGATTCTTCCCGCTATGTTTATTCAGAGCAATGCCCTGAATTTAACAATCAATGGCTTGCATAAATTCAATCAGGATGTAGATTATCACATGATGATCAATGCAGGCCAGGTTTTGGTAAATAAATTTAAAAAATACAATCCTGACCTGGATCCCATTCCTGCACGTCAAAACGGTTTATTCAACATTCATTACCGCTTATTTGGCCCACTTGCTGATATTAAATATAAAGCCAGTCGCAAAGCAGTAATGGATGCTTTCCAGGATGGAGATCGACAGAGGGATCAGATCAGGAACAGGTTGGTTCAACGATTTGGGCCGAGTACCATCTTTTTTGACTCTTCAGTCAAAAATCTGGGAGAAGATCTGGAGGAGCTGAACACGGAGGATGGAGAACCGGAATATCTGGATTTTGAATGATATCATGAAATGTGAATGGGGATAGACTATTTGTTTGTTTGAATTTTATAGAATAATTTGGCAGATCAATCAAATCTCAATCCCTTATGAAAATTGTATTATTGGTAGGTGCAGGAAGTTTTCTGGGGGGTGCCGCCAGATATTGGATTTCTCAATGGATGCACCATCGCTTCCCCTCGTCGTTTCCCTATGGTACTTTTACAATCAACATAATCGGTTGCCTGGCAATTGGCATGATTCTGGGCTGGGCAGAAAAGGGCAATTTATCTTCAGACTGGAAATTCTTTCTGGCATCCGGTATATGTGGTGGATTTACAACCTTCTCTGCATTTTCATGGGAAATACTTTCGTTGATAAGACAGGGGCAATTACCTCATGCATTTTTATACATCAGTGCAAGTGTCATATTAGGACTGTTGGGAACTTATCTGGGATGGCAGCTGAGCAGAATGTGAAGCCTCAAAATGTATTTCTATTGCACAAGAACTGCCGGGCTTCCATCATACTTTCAACAATCTCTCCACAGCATTTAGGATCGTTTCTTCCTTTTTTGCAAAACAAATTCTGACTAATTTCTGATCAAGATCTGAAGTATAAAATGGCGACAAAGGAATAGTAGCTACCCCATACTCTCGGGTTAACCATTTTGCGAATTCATAATCAGGCTGCGCGGAAATATTGCTGTAATCATATAATTGAAAGTATGTACCTGCAGAAATTAATGGGCTGAATCTGCTATTTTGTAAGCCGGCTTGTAATAAGTCCCTTTTTTGCTGAAAAAATCCTGAAAGTTTGGACCAGTCAACATTCCCCTCAAGATAAGCAGCTATACCATGCTGGGCTGGGGAGTTGACACTAAAGACTGTAAACTGATGTATTTTCCTGAATTCAGCACTCAGAAAAGGATTGGCAATGAGATATCCTATTTTCCAACCCGTTGCATGCAGGGATTTTCCGAAAGAAAAAACTGCCATGCCCCGTTCCTTCAATCCGGGACGAGTCAGGATGCTCTGATGTTTATGACCATCAAATACAAGGTGTTCATAAACTTCGTCACTCAGAAGATAAACACCTGTATCCTGAACAATTTTTTCAACCTCATCCAGATCAATTTCATCAAATATGCTGCCAGTAGGATTATGGGGGTTGTTAATAATCAGAAGTTTTGTCTTTTTGTTGATCAGGTTCTTTACGGCAAGCCAATCTACTTTAAAGTCAGGGGCACGCATCTCAAATACTCTGGTCTTACCACCATTCATGATCACCGCCGGTGCATAAGAATCATATGCCGGCTCAATAATAATAGCCTCATCACCGGGACTGATCATCATAGAAATTGCTGAACAAATTGCCTGCGAAGCTCCTGTTGCTATGGTAATTTCTGTAGCGGATCCGGAGTCCAGCCATATGAATGTTCTATTTTTTTTGATATCTGATTCAATAATGCCGGCACACCCGCCATGGGAGCATATTGATTGTAATCCTGCTGAATGGCCCGGCACACCAAATCTTTCAAAACTGGATCGGCCGGGTAATCAGGAAAACCCTGTGATAGATTCACAGCCTGATGTTCATGTGCCAGAGCGCTCATGACAGTAAATATGGTAGTAGTGGTTTTGGGAAGTTTTGATTCGAAGTTGATACTCATCAGGTAATGGATTGTTCATTTGATTGTAATCACAACAAATTTAACACATAAACTATATGAAGCAACTTAGGGTCATATAAGACTTGTGTGAAATATATTAAGCATCAATACAAATTTGTATTGGTAACTAATTAAGACTTTGAGTATAATATTCTTTGAAAAATATAGAGAGAACTTACGCTCCCATTTCCGACTTCATCTGCTTGATTTGGCTTTCCCAAAGTTGTCTTTGGCTATCAGCATCCCCCTCATCACAGAAATCCGTGATTTTAAGAATTGTTTCGTTCGTCACAGGAGATACTGATATGACATATTCCAAATATTCTCCCTCGTTGTCCCCGTCCATCCACTGAAATTTTAAAATCTCATCTTCAATATCAACCACAAGTTTTGCCATCTGGTCAAAGCCCTGCCAGGTAAAGGTATATTCGTCAGCTTCAATGTCTACCTTGTCACAGAACCAACGAACCAGACAAGCAGGAGTAGTTAAAAAAGTATAAACTATGGTCGGGGAAGCTTTTAGTAAATAATCTACTTCTATGGTAATACGGTTCATTAATGGTACTTCAGATGCGTATGAATAAAATGTCATCGGTTATATCGCACAAAGAAAATTAAAAAATTAAAATAACCAAGCATGTGGCAAATTATTTTAATCAACTCATTCAAATTCGGTGTAAAATATATGCAAAGGAACAATTGCTGATCGAAAAGTCATACAATTTCTACAAGCTTATAAACTTTATTGCCCGGAAAATATTTCAGCAATAGATAAACGAAGACTGATTTACATAAACGCAATAAATAAGTTTAGATTTCAATACACTTCAATTTCTTAATTTGTAAAAAATATCTCCAGCTCTAAAATACTGATGAACAAGGAACTAGACTGACAAATTATGTTGTGAAATTTGCCACGAAATTTTAGTGTTCCAACAAATGAATAAATAAGCATCAGTATTAAGCAATCTGGCAAAATTATTGTTGTAAAATAGGAACTTCCGGTTACAATTATTCGTTCTAGTCTATTTGTTCGGAAGAGCCTAACTATATTGATCCACATAAACTAACTTAATGAGACAGCTTAAGATTACAAAATCCATTACTAACCGCGAAAGCCAATCGCTAGAGAAATACTTGCAGGAGATTGGGAAAGTGGACCTTTTGACTCCTGAAGAGGAGGTAGATTTAGCTAAAAGAATAAAACAGGGCGACCAGGAAGCTTTGGAGCGCCTCACTAAGGCCAACCTCCGTTTCGTAGTTTCAGTTGCCAAGCAATATCAGAATCAGGGACTTTCACTAAGTGACCTTATCAATGAAGGAAATCTGGGCTTGATCAAAGCTGCCCAACGTTTTGATGAAACGCGTGGATTCAAATTTATCTCTTATGCGGTTTGGTGGATTCGTCAGTCTATTCTACAGGCTCTTGCTGAACAATCCCGTATCGTACGTCTTCCATTGAATAAGGTGGGTTCACTTAACAAAATCAATCGTGCTTTCTCTGAATTGGAACAGGAATATGAGAGAGAACCATCTCCGGAAGAATTAGCATTATTATTGGAATTACCGACAGAAGAAGTAGAAACTACTTTAGGTGTTGCTGCAAGACACGTATCAGTTGATGCACCTTTTGTTGACGGCGAAGATAATTCATTGTTGGACGTCCTTGAAAATGATAGCACGCCAAACACAGATTCCGGATTGGAATACAAAGAATCACTGAGAAAAGAAATCCAGCGTTCATTGAGCACTTTGACTGATCGTCAGTGTGATGTGATCATGCTATACTTTGGTATTGGGGTGGAGCATCCTATGTCATTGGAGGATATTGGTGAAAAATTTGGACTTACAAGAGAAAGAGTTCGACAGATCAAAGACAAGGCTATCAACAAGTTACGTTCTGCATCAAGAAGCAAATTGTTGAAGCATTACCTCGGATAATTCAGATCTCTAAGTTCTAATTGAAGAATGTTCAATACTTTCTTTCAAACTAGCTGAGTTACAGACAGAAATCCCAAATAAAATTTGGATAATAATATGAAAAAAGCACTTCGCAAGAGGTGCTTTTTTTTATTTTTACCCCATTCTTTTATTTAAATTGAGATCAAACGATGATATCCTCCAATAACCATCCCATCAATGACCAATATGAATCCCACCTCAAAGATTGGCGGGAACAGGAAAAGAAAGCCCTGGAACTGCTTCACCTCATAGGATCTTTACGATTTGACAGGTCAGTTGAACTTGTGATTTTTCGTAAAGACATTTATGACTCAAGACCTTCAGAATTATTAAATGATCAATTAATTGCGCAAAATTATATAGACAAGCCAATTAATATTAGCGATTGTCTTATGATGGCGAAAGCTATTGCTGCAATTCCGGATTTGGTGCCATCCAGAATTGATCTTGGCAAATTAGTTGTGGAGTGGATGGAAGAATCGACCACTTATCTGGATGAGAATGAGTTTATAATAAATAAATTATCTGCATTTGTGGGCCATGGTAATTCAGTGCTTGCACCCAAGGATGTGATTCTTTACGGTTTTGGTCGCATAGGCAGAATCGCAGCAAGACGCATTGTTGCCCAGACAGGGCGCGGGGAGCAGCTTAGATTAAAAGCCATTGTAATTCGTCCTCAGATGAAAGACAGATATGAGGAAGCTGAAAAGAGAGCTGCACTGCTGCGAACAGATTCGGTGCATGGTGCATTTCGGGGAACGGTTGAAGTCATTGATGGTGGTGACGCCCTTTTGATCAATGGCAATAAAGTAATGCTCATCTATGCTGCAGGTCCTGCAGAAATTGATTACACAGAATTTGGTATAGAAAATGGAGTCGTAATTGACAATACCGGTGTGTGGAGAGATAAGGCCAGTCTCAGTCAGCATATGAGACCCGGTGTTTCCCATGTTTTATTCACAGCACCGGGGAAAGATATTCCTAATATAGTATATGGAATCAATCACGAAGCTTTCAATTACACAGAAGAAAACATCATTTGTGCAGCTTCCTGCACAACCAATGCAATAGCACCCGTTATCAAAGTAATTGACGATGCTTTTGGAATTGAGAAAGGCCACTTAGAAACAATTCATGCCTACACAAGTGACCAAAATCTGTTGGACAATTTTCACAAAAAACCCCGAAGAGGCCGCGCAGCTGCAATAAATATGGTCTTAACCTCTACCGGTGCCGGTGAAGCAGTGGCTAAAGTAATGCCCCACCTCGCAGGGATTCTA
Source organism: Saprospiraceae bacterium (assembly GCA_016706365.1). Taxonomy (GTDB): domain Bacteria; phylum Bacteroidota; class Bacteroidia; order Chitinophagales; family Saprospiraceae; genus SLDF01. The sequence continues at coordinate 26,377 of JADJJU010000002.1, read as the reverse complement.
ACCGGAAATGCTGTAAGAGTACCCACCCCAAATGTCTCTCTGGCGATTATCAACCTTAGTTTAAAAAGCAAGACTGACAAAAATCAATTGAATGAATTGCTCAAGAATGCTTCCCTTCATGGAGATTTGGTCGAACAAATACAGTTTTCTACCTCTGAAGAATATGTGTCCAGTCATGTTGTAGGTTCAGTTGCCACTTCTGTGGTCGACGGTCCTTCCACTATTGTGTCCCGGGATGGAAGTACGATTACATTGTATGTATGGTATGATAATGAATTTGGATATACCTGCCAGGTAATACGTCTGGCCAAGCACGTGGCGAAAGTGAGAAGGATGTGTTATTATTAAGCAAGTTTTGCTCTAACAACATTTGATCCCCTGAAGCTGTTTTTAGTAGAGAAATATATTACATGACTACTTATTCAAAACCTTCTGCCCAAAGAATCCATTGGACATTACCTTTGTTTATCAGCCTTTTTTTGGCAGTTTTTGTATTGTTGGCCAGTTTCTGGACAGCACCCGAAGACTTTTCGTTCTTTCGGATTGCTCCAACAATTGACTCCAGTGAAGAAACAAAGGAAGAGATACTGCGATACATTGAGAATAAGTATGTTGAAGAAGTAGATATTGAGCTCTTGCGTACAATGTCTGTTGATTCTATGCTGGAATACCTGGACCCACATAGTGTGTTCATTCCGGGTGATGAATTACAGAATATAATCGAACAAATGAATGGTAAGTTTGAAGGAATAGGAATTGAGTTTATTGAGTTAGGGGATACATTTGGAATTACAAGGGTAGTGGAGGAAAGCCCTGCGCATAGGGCAGGGCTCAAAGTCGGAGATCAGATTATTGGAATAAATGATACGCTCTTTAGTTCAGTTGATTGGGATACAGAGGACCGCATGAAGCGATTCAGAGGCGAGGGGAAAACCGAAGTAAGGCTCATATTGACCTTGAATAAAAGTCAGAATTCTGAAGTGACCATTACCAGAGGAACAGTAAACGTCCAGACTGTCCCGGTCTATTATATGCTGGATTCTATTACTGCATTTATCAAGATTGATAAGTTTACCGGTACTACGTACAATGAATTCATGACCGCTATCGAAACAATGTCGAAAGATCATATAGTAAAGAATCTTATTCTTGATCTCAGATCAAATCCCGGTGGATATCTGCAACAAGCTGTTAATATTCTGAGCCAATTATTCACTGAAAAAGGGAAACTGCTTGTGTCTACTTCAGGCAGAAAAAGTAAAAGGACGGAATACAAATCCACGGGTAAGAATTTCTATAAAATGGATGAGATCGCGGTTTTAGTGGATCCACAATCTGCTTCAGCATCTGAGATAGTAGCAGGCACTCTGCAGGATCTTGACAGAGGAGTTATCATTGGACAGCGCACTTTTGGAAAAGGAATGGTTCAGGAACAGTTTCAACTCAAAGACGGTTCAGGTCTTAGATTGACAATTGCCTATTACAATTTACCCTCCGGCAGAATTATTCATGATTTGGGCAAAGGAAAATCCGGAATAGCAAGAAATGGGTCAAAATTTGATAATAGCATTGAATTCAAAACACACAAAGGAAGAACCATGATGCAGGGAGCGGGGATTGAGCCGGATTTTACAACTGCCGGTTATAGCTTTTGGAAAGACACAAGCGAAATGTACCCTACATATGCTTTTCAAAAAACTGCTTTCAGATATTTTGTGAATAATAAAAACTCAGTTATTACTGCGGGCAATGACTATTTGAAACAGCTAGGGAAAGAATTACTGAGTAATTTTAAATCAGAGTTCAATGAATACCTCACTAAAGAATGGACAGACGAAGAAAATTTCCTGGCGGAAAATCAACTCATCGGAAGTCTCATCTCATTGCAAAAAGGTATGAAAGAAAAATATTTGTTCACAAATCAATCTGATGAATCAGTTTTACTGGCTATTCAGAAAATTTATGAAAAAGACCCTTTGGCTCTAAAAAGCTTGAAATAGCAGAATTAAGTTCTGGTCATCTCTTATTAATTCCTTACGAAGATTAGTTCTCCCTTTTTCGAAAGGCGTATCATGACCGAAGGTTCTCCGGCAGATTTTTCATTTTGACGATGCTTGACTACATAATCCACTTCTTTGATAATATCTGAACTAATCTGACCAAAATTAGCAGGGAATGGTTCTCCATGAATATTGGCCGAACTACTGATCAGAGGACAGCCACAATATTGAATCAATTGGGCACAAAAAGGATCTTTTACTAAACGAATAGCAACACTGCCATCCTGAGCAAGCATGCTCTTAGGAAGTTTTTTGGCCTTTTCGTAGACTACCGTGATGGGGCGTTCGTGATAGGCAAGCAGGGTTTCAAGCTTGGGATGGATCTCAGGAACAAATTGCCTGGAGCATATCCAGGGAGTCAACTAAGATAGACAGGGTTTGTCCCGTGGTCTTTGTTTTATTTTGTAGACTTTATCAATTGCCTCTTCATTGAAAGCATCGCATCCTATTCCCCAAATTGTGTCAGTGGGATACAGAATGACGCCGCCTTTTGATAATAATTTACAAATCTCCTCCAAATTGTCTCTCTCAATCATTCAGTAGAATTATGAATGGTCTGCATTCGCTAAAACTGCGAAATTAATATTTATTTGATATTGCACAGAAGATTTAACGCTTATTATCCAATTTGCAATTTAATCCGGCAAAATTTGAGACATAATTTTGTGGAAATTATTATGAGGCTGAAAGGGATCAAATCACAGACAAAAATTCAAACTCTACATTTGGCGGTATTGATTCAACACTTTTTTGAGTAAAAAATAGTTACTTTATACTTCTTTGATCTTAAAAGCGTAATTAATTACTAGTCGGACCATCAATTTGGAATAAAACACCGTATTAGGTCTGAACTTTGTTTTAAATTTCTGGTAATGATATGAGATTTGCGGACATGAGAGTAACAAGGCATACAACTATATTTCTATTTTTATTTTTGACATTGCTTACCAGCACTGATTTGATAGCAGGCCATATTGTAGGTGGAGATGTTACAACCAGATGTCTGGGTTCCGGTAGTTTTGAAATCACCATGAAAATATACCGGGATTGTAATTGTACAAACTGTGCAAGTTTTGATTCCGAGGCTGCTATTGGTGTGTACAGATGCGGAAATGCAATTAATTGCAGGACTCTGGATCAGGGCGATGTATTAATACAAAACCTGAGAGTGCCTTTAGGAAGTACAACTAACATCCCCACTCCGGATTATCCATGTCTGATTCCTCCCAATGTTTGTGTGGAAGAAGGTGTATATAGATTCAATATCACATTACCGTCAACAACCGAAAACTACTATATTGTCTATCAACGTTGCTGCAGGAATCAAACTATTACCAACATCTTTAGTCCAAGAACTGCAGGAGCTACTTTCTTCGCAGAAATAACAGCTGCATCTCTGGCTGCATGCAATAATAGTGCTGTCTTCAAAGAATTTCCGCCGACAGTAATCTGTAGTGACTTTCCTTTGGAATATGATCATTCCGCAATAGATGCAGATGGGGATTCTTTGGTTTACAGATTCTGTGCCCCTTTGGATGGGGGAGGATTATTGGGAGGACCTGATGCTCCGGATCAGAATCCAAATGGATGTAATGGAATTATTCCAATCCCTTCCTGTCCGCCGCCCTTCGATCCGGTAACTTTTCTTGGAGGATTCTCCCCTACAAATCCCCTGGGTGGAAATCCGGTCATCACAATAGATCCTGCTACAGGGCTTATTTCCGGTACACCTACGATTCTGGGGCAGTATGTGGTGGGAGTTTGTGTGGATGAATACCGGGCCGGGCAATTACTGGGCACCTTACGCAGAGATTTTCAGTTTAATACAGCTTCCTGCGATCCAAATGTATTTGCCGATATTGAATCTGATCAGGTTATTGGCGAACAGCGATACTCTGTCATTTCTTGCGGATCAAATACACTCACTATCAACAACAGGAGTGGAATCGAGCAATTTATTCGTGCGTACGACTGGTCCTTTCCGGACGCTACCCCATCTTCAATCACTACAAGAAATGCCACCATCACCTTTCCGGATACGGGCACTTATGTCGGAAGGCTCATCATTAATCCGGGACTTTCATGCGCAGATTCTGCTGATATAGTAGTCTCCATTTATCCGGCAATTGATGCTGATTTTGAATTTGATTACGATACTTGTGTTGCAGAAGCAGTGCAATTTACAGACCTGTCCACTTCAGGCAGCGGACAAATTACCCGCTGGGATTGGGATATGGGCAATGGTGTCAATAAACAGGTCCGGTCACACAGTGAATTATATCCGGATCCAGGAGTTTATGATGTGGAACTCAAAGTGCAGGATATTAATAGCTGCAGAGATTCCATTACCAAAACAATTCATTATTTTCCTGTTCCTACAACAGTGATTGTGGAACCCGATAAAAATCTGGCATGCTCACCGGCTGGAATTTTGTTCCTGAAACTTATCAGAGCCGATTGACGAAACTTATGATATCACCTGGGATTTTGGGGATGGCAACACAGGCACAGGTATTAGTCCTTCTCATATTTATGAGGTGGATGGTGTATATACTGTAAGTGTAGAGATTGTTTCACCTATCGGTTGCAGAACTAGTGCTAGCTTTCCGAATGCGATAACTATAGTCCCCAGCCCAAGAGCGGACTTCAGCTGGACACCGGATAAACTAACTCATATTCGCAAAACAGCGCAATTTACCAACCTCAGTGAGGACGAAATATCATGGAACTGGATGTTTGGCACAGAAGGCAGCTCCATTGTTGAAAATCCGACTTATGCTTTTGCAGATACCGGAATGTATGAAGTACAATTGATCGTAACACATGAAAATGGGTGTAAGGATACTATCTCCAAAACATTGGACGTGGAACCGGTAGTAACATATTTTGTCCCTAATGCATTTACATCCAATGGAGATGGGCTCAATGATGATTTTTTAGGAAAAGGCATCCTGGATTATATGAACAATTTTACAATGACGATTGTGGCCAGATGGGGTGAAGAGGTTTACACTTCCGAAGATCCTTTAGCGGGATGGAATGGCAGGCATTATAACAGCGGCAGACTTTTACCTGAAGGTGTGTACACATATTTAATCAGGTTCGTAGAACCACGAGGGAAGGAAGTGGAGGTAAAAGGTGTTGTAACTTTACTGCATTGACAAATTAATTTTCGTGCATTGAGTTGAATATTAAGGATTAAATTTTATCTTTGCAGCCACATTTTAAAAAAGGAAAATATCATCGTCATGGACGCTATTAAATTTGTACAGGAGCAATTAGCAAATAAGACAGTTCACCCTACATTCAGTGCAGGTGATAATGTATCAATAAGCTATAAAATCGTAGAAGGAAATAAAGAACGTATCCAGGTATTCCGCGGAGATGTTATTCAAATTAAAGGTACAGGATCAACCAAAACTTTTACTGTTCGTAAAATTTCAAACGGCGTAGGTGTTGAAAGAATACTTCCAATCAGCTCTCCTAATATAGTGGAAATTCAGGTATTAAAAAGAGGTAAAGTAAGACGATCAAGATTATTCTATCTGAGAGGTCTTGTAGGTAAAAAAGCTCGTATCAAAGAAGACAAATCAATGGCCAGATAATTTATATCTGCCTCAAAATATTATAAAGCCTGAAATGAAAATTTCGGGCTTTTTTGTTTTTATGCATTCGGGGACTCATCTTCCGATATCCACTCTAATTAATATAAAACACACTTCAATAAGTTTTCTTAATTATTCGTACTTAGCCACTTGTTTATTGTACAATCCTTGAGTACATTTGATCAAACTCAAACAAAAACAAAATGGACGCAAAATCAAAAGCCATCGTAGCGCACATCACCCTGATCGGTTGGATTGTAGCTCTGGTACTCAATCAAAATGAAAAGAAAGAAGAATTAGCTTCATTTTACATCAGACAAGTGCTTGGAATATTTCTTCTGGGAGTTGTGTGTTCAATTATACCCATTCTGAATTTATTCCTTTGGATTATACCACTGGTTTTTTGGATTATCAGTCTTGTTGGTGCAATTGGTGGTACTGAAAAGGAACTTCCGATTGTAGGCAAGTATTTCCAGGATTGGTTCAAATCTCTGTAAATAAAGATCTTGGTTAAGGCTGGATGACAAAATCCAGCAGATACAGATTCTTTAATATTTGAACATCTGAGCACTTGTCTGTTTCGAGTAGCAGGCTTTTTAGCTTGTTCTCAGCAATGATTTTGATTGTCTGATTGCCCACTCTGACTTTGATAGGAATCTTTAAATCCGACTCCTGACTTTGCATCTGATATTGCATTTTTATTCCGTCCTGAGTTTCTGATAATTTGTAATGAATTACCGGTATTTCAGGGCGGTATAGATATTGGCTGAAAAAATGTTTTAATTCGATTTCTTTGAAATACGCCTGTGTGTATTCAAGGATATCTTCTGAAATGATAATCTTCATTTCAAATTCTTTGTACAAACTTTTTTAAATAAGCTTTCCAGCGATCATCATCATCAACAATACTCCTGAGTGTGTGCAAGATCCATGAGCCTTTATAATATTGATCTGAAGTTGTTACTCGCTTATGCCAATTCACTCCTCTGACGCCAATGATAGGTTCTTCATTTCTAATAAATGGCCTTTGATATTCCAGGTATCTAACAGCTGCACTGTAGCTCATCTGACATTCTACAAAGAGTGCTTCCATGTAAGTGGTAAATGACTCATGAATCCACATATCTGCCAGATCGCTTGCACTCACACTATTTCCAAAATATTCATGGCCACTCTCGTGAAGAATAATATAGTCGAAGTTCATATCCTTCGGAATTCGATCCCCTAAATATCCTCTTCGATAAAGATTGCCATATGCAATGGCACTTTGATGCTCCATTCCTAAATAAGAAGTCTCAATCAGCTTGTACCCATCTTCCCAAAATGGATATTTGCCAAAGAATTCCTCAAAACAGCCCAGTACATCATGCACCTGCCTGAAGTGTTTCTTAGCTTTTTCCAGATTGTATGGAAGTACATAATAATCCAGATCCAGTTTAGCACCATCGTTTGCAGTGTATGTGTCATTAAAATGTACATAATTGCCAACATTTACATTGATATTATATGAGTTGATGGGATAAGAAACTGCCCATGTAAATGAGTGCTTCCCTTTGCCTTCCCGGCGATCTGTGATCAATCTGCCATTTGCAACAGCTTTCAAAGTATCCGGCACGGTAATTTTAATGACCGTAGTATTTGGCTCATCAGATAGGTGATCTTTACAAGGCCACCAAAGGCTGGCGCCATCACCCTGACATGCCACTCCTACCCAGGGATTGCCATCCTTGTCAGTTTTCCATACAAATCCCCGTCCCAGGGTGCATTTTTAGCGCTTATAGGTTGCCCGCTATAGACAACTGTTATAGTGGGCTCAGCACCTTTTTGATCTGAGGCAGGGTCACAAAGACCGCATCATATTTTCTATCAAATATCAATGGTTTATTTTCATGAAGAATTTCATGGATTTGCATATTGTCGTACAAGTCAATTTGCATTACAGTGAAATCCTCAAGTGCTTTAAAAACTATATCAACTTTGCCATCAATCATTCTTTTTGAGGGATCTATTTCAATATCTATTCTATAATGCAACACATCATAACAAGTTCTTTCAGGACCCAGCCCCCCTTTAAGAAGATCTTTTTCTGAAACAAGAGTATCAATACGAGTTTGAGCAAATAGACCATTTGCAGTCAAAATTGTCAAAACTATAAGCGAAATAGCATTTTTCATCACTCAGTCAATTGCTTTTACTCTAAAATATAAATTAAAATACTGGGACAATCGTCAAATATATCAAAAGAAATCGTATGTTATTAAGTCAATATTATATTTTTTGCCTTATATAAAATTCCCCTACAATGAGAAATATATACCTATACCTGTTCTGCCTGCCATTGATTTTTGGCGCTTGCGTATCCCAGAAAAAATTTAATGAAGTCGCTCTGCTCAAAGATCGTGCTGAAATAGAAAACGAACAATTGCAGAAAAGGATACGGCTAAATGAAGAATTGATCAGCCGCTTACAGCAATCTGACGATCAGTTGCGATTCCTTGAAAAGGAGCACGATCGTCTTCAGACAAGTTATCAAAACGTTTACGCTGAGAAAGAATCCATTGAAAAAAGATGTGAAGACCTGCTGGAACAGAATCGCCGTATAATGACTAATGCGACCGGTGAAAAAGAACAATTGATGAAAGAATTGTCAGATCAACAGCAATTGCTGGATAGAAAAGAACAGGAGCTCCGCGCTATTGAAAAAGCATTGATTGAACGTGAGCAGAAACTCACTGAACTTACAGCCAGAATGCAATCCCAGGATGCGAAGCTGGCTGAAGTAAGAAATAAAGTAAATCAGGCTTTGCTGGGATTCTCTGCTGCTGACCTCAGCGTTCATGAAAAAAATGGTAAGGTGTATGTATCACTTTCTCAAAATCTGCTTTTTCCGAAGGGTAGTAAAACCATTGATAAAAAAGGTGTGGAAGCTCTGAGCAAATTAGGAGAGGTCCTTGCTGCTAACGACGATATCTATATTCACGTGGAAGGCCATACAGATACAGATGGTTCGGCAGATCTCAACTGGGATCTAAGTGTATCCAGAGCCACTTCAGTAACTAAGGTCCTAACTTCATCAGGAGCGAATCCTGCCAGAATTACTGCCGCAGGAAGAGCATTCTTTGACCCGGTAGCTCCCAATGATACTGAAGCAAATAAGTCACTGAACAGAAGAACTGATATTATTCTTTCTCCAAAACTGGATGAATTATTTGACATCATCAGGAATTGAAAGAATTTCAAAATCAGGATAAAATAAAACTTGCATCAATGCCCGGCACTCCCGGGCATTTTTTGTTGTACAACGAATTATATTCCTTACCGTATCTTTAAGTTATGAATTGGAACCGTTTTGCCTTACAATTAAGTTTAAGTCTGCTTGCTATCGGGCAGTGCTTTCATTTAAGAGCTCAGGTTCCATGCCTTTTTGATGAAGTGAAGGAAGAAAGATTATGGAATAATCCTTTCTTAAAAGCTCAAAGGAAAATCTGGGAACAACATTCCGCTGTGAGTTCGGGAACTGATTTACTCTTGCGCTCCAATATTATAATTCCGGTAGTAGTCCACGTCGTATATTTCAATGATGAGCAGAACATACCTGATACACGTATTTATTCACAGATTGAAAGGCTCAATCAGGATTTTTCAGGATCGAATGAGGATCTGAACAATGTTCCAAATGTTTTCAAGCATTTGGTCGCAAAAACCGGAATTGAATTTTGTCTGGCAAATGAAGATCCGGACGGTAATTTCAGCAACGGTATTCTGAGAGTTCCTACCAGTATTAACAGAATTGGAACAGCGATAGGCACAGGAGGGCGCAGAAATATTTTCTACGAAGAGCTGGAAGGCAGTGAAATCTGGGATTCTGAGAGATACTTAAATATTTACGTTTGCGATATGGGTGAAATAGCTGGATTTGCTTCCGCCCCATTCACTGCGATTCCACAAGAAGATGGTGTATTAATCAATTCAAAATATTTTGGGGTCAACAATGATCCTGAATTTGGAATGGGCAGAGTATGCACTCATGAAGTTGGACATTTTTTTGATCTGAATCATATATGGGGATCGGCATTGGATTGTGAGGATGACGATGGAATTTCCGACACTCCTAGGCAGATGGGTCCGTATTTTGGATGTCCTTCGCATCCCCGGACAAGTTGTGGATCAGAAGATTTATTCATGAATTACATGGATTATGTGAATGACTCCTGCATGTTCATGTTTACCGCCGGACAAAAACTAAAAATGTTGTCAGCACTTAGTGGGCCAAGATTTAAGCTTTTGCATTCTACAATTTGTAATGATCCTGATACTGTGATGCAGGAAAACGGAATCACAATTTTTCCGAATCCGGTAGGAAATGGACCATTAATTGTGCATTCAAACAACAGTGACGATCTAATCCAATCCTGGGAATTATATTCTATGGAGGGGAAATTGATTTCCGCAATCTTCCGAAAATGAGACCAAATTGGCTGCCATAGAAATTGCTGATCTCCTCCCTGCAATTTATATATTGCATATTAAGACCTCAGGGAGCAGTTCTCTTCACAAAATCTTTAAATCGGATTAAATATATTCACTCAATTTTGAAGCATACATTAATTGTACATCACAAAAAAATTATCATTATGGCCGCTGCCAATCTGTTTTTCAAATTTCTTTCAGTTACAATATTCTGTTTCATAAGTGTTTTCAGTCTTGCTCAGCAAAAAGATGCTGATGGCTATGATATTTTTGTCATGGAAGACGAAGGTAAGTCCACTACTATGAAAAAATATTATTTGTGCTTATTGAAATCAGGGCCCAACAGAGATCAGCCTAAAGAAGAAGCTGAAAAAATTCAGGCGGGACATATGGCGCATATCAAAAAAATGGCTGCGGAAAATAAGCTTTGCATCGCCGGTCCTACTGAGAGTAAATCTGACCTCATCGGCATTTTTATATTTAATGTCAAATCAGCAGAAGAAGCTGAGGCTTTAGCTGCACAGGATCCTGCCGTGAAAGCGGGAAGATTACTCGCTGAAATCGTTCCCTGGTGGGCCGCCAAAGGATCAATTCTGTTTTAATAAAGCTTACTGGAAACGGCAATTTTTGCAGTATCTTGCCGTTTGATAACTTATTCAAAAGACTCAGCATGATTAAGCGTTCTACAGGAATTTTCATCATATCGGTATTTGTTATAGGATTCTCTTCCAAAGGTTTTGCTCAGGTTTATCAAAATGATTTCCTTTCTATCGGTATTGGTGCCAGATCACAAGGGATGGCAGGGAGTGTACTTTCCAGCTCTTCCGATGTTTTCAGCACCTACTGGAATCCTGCTGCACTTACCAGAATTAAAGAACCTCTTCAGGTAGGGGCAATGCACGCAGAATGGTTTTCGGGAGTATCCAAGCATGATTATCTTGGCATTGCAAAAAGTCTTGACACCCTCAATAAATCCTTTCTTGGAGTGTCTGTTATCAGAAATGGAATTGATAATATACCGAATACTCTTGATTTATACGATCCTGATGGCACGATCAACCGGGATAATATTTCTGAATTCTCATATGCTTCTTATGCTATTTTCGTTTCTTATGCCCGTGCACTTAAAAATCCGAACTGGAGAGTAGGGGCTAATGCAAAAGTACTTTTTCAACAGGCAGGTCCATTTGGAAAAGCATTTGGAATCGGGATAGATCTTAGTCTTTTGTACCAGAAGAATGGCTTCATGTTTGCCGTCATGGGGAGAGATATTACGACAACCTATAACAGATGGACATATTCATTTACAGAAGAACAAAAACAAGTTTTGTTGAATACCGGAAATGAAGTAAATCTTGCCTCAACAGAAATCACAAGACCTTCTCTTTTACCGGCAGTGGGATATCAGTGGAATTTTGGTAAATACAGTGTACTTGCTGATATGATGGCCAGAATGACATTTGACGGTCAGAGGAATGTATTGGTCAGCAGTAAAGCAATTAATATTGACCCGGCATTGGGTATCGAATTGGGTTACAATCGTGCAGTCTATATCAGGGCAGGAGTCGGCAACTTTCAAAAAGTTAAAGATATCATAGAACCTACAAAACAATCCTTGACATTGAGACCTAGTTTTGGAATCGGATTGCGATTTGGAAGACTGGAAATCGATTATGCATTGTCCAATGTGGGTCAGAGCAGCAATAACCGCTATTCACATATTTTCTCCGCAATTCTGTCTTTTGGGGGTAAAAAGGTAAGCGACCGGAACGATATTTAATATTTATTTTTCTGATCAAGCGTCAGCAATAATTGCTGCTAAGCGCTCTGTTGAACAAACATTTACACATTGTACTTTATCAATATTGTGAAGATTTTTCACTGTCTAACAGGTTTTAATTATAACTTTTTTAGGCTTGGGGTTGACAATATTACTTGGTACAACTATATTTGCAGTCCTTTAAAGAAGGGCAAGTAAAAAAAGGTACCTTAGCTCAGTTGGTAGAGCACAGGACTGAAAATCCTGGTGTCCCTGGTTCGATTCCTGGAGGTACCACTTTTTAAAAGGTGTTGGAGCAATCTGACACCTTTTTTTATTGGGATCAAGTGCTATCAATTTTGGTTTATCCACAAATTGACACGAATAGTTTCTAAGCACCTTTAAGATATATTACTGATTTTTCAGTGTCTTTTCATATTATTCATATAAAATCCATAATGAATTTGAGTCTGCTAACGCAACTATCAAGGCCTTCTAAATTGCTCAGGAATAATAATCATATGAAAAATTAAAAGTTAGCTTCAAGTATCTATTTTGGAATCGATTTCTATCAATAACTGTTTAACCACGAAGTATATTTACACGAATTTTTTCATAAGGAATGATTGAAAAATTGTTAGTGGATTTATTAGTGTCATTTTGTGTAATTCGTGGACATGTATTTTAGATTTGTAATGGTCCCAATCTCTTTAAAAATTTAAATCCGGAGCAATCTGATACCTTTTTTTATTAGGATCAAATTGGATATTTTCTAAATATTCTCCACAGTGTGCTATTCTGGAATCCTGATAAAATAATGATTTACAATTCGCTACCAACTTTTGTTCAGGTTTATCAATGCCTTTGGGGTATTAGATAAATCAATGATTGTGTTTAATAGAACTTGCCCAACATAAAACAACTATCTTTAGCGGCTAAATTAAGCATTCCATGTTGCAATCCATGACAGGATATGGCAGAGCATCTGCTACCATAGGAGATAAAACCATTCAGATAGAAATCCGTTCGGTCAATTCAAAAGGCTCAGATTTCAGAGTCAAACTGCCCAATAATCACAAGGAAAAAGAACTGATAGTCCGCAAATGGCTGCAGGATCAGGCGGACAGAGGAAAGATTGATGTGACTATTGACATTGCCTCACCTTATGGGGAAAATGGATTTGGGCTTAATAAACCTCTTTTCAGACGGTATTATGAAGAATTGAAATCCCTGGCAGATGAAATGAATGTCGAGCCGGGTGATGTATTCGCCAGCATACTCAGAATTCCGAATGTCATCCAGGCAGATAGTAATACCTCTGATGAAACAGAATGGATGGAGATAGAAGCCACCTTCAGGGAAGCAATGACTCAGTTTCTTTCATTTAGAAAAGAGGAAGGCCGTATTCTGCAAAATGATTTTGAAACAAGAATTAACCTCATTCGTCAGAACCTGGAGGCAGTACTCCCATATGAGCAAAACAGAATTGAAAAAGTAAAAGAACGTCTGACTCTATTACTGGAGACGCAAATGACCCCTGATCAGATTGACAAGAATCGGTTCGAACAGGAGCTGATCTATTATCTGGAGAAGATGGATATCACAGAAGAGAAAGTGCGGCTTGAACAACACTGTATTTATTTTCTCGAAGTGATGAATTCTGATGAAACCGGACAAGGAAGAAAACTGAATTTTATTTCTCAGGAAATAGGCAGAGAGATCAATACTCTTGGCGCAAAGGCATCTGTGGCTGAGATTCAGCGTTTGATTGTGCAGATGAAGGATGAGTTGGAAAAAATAAAAGAACAATTGGCGAACATCGTCTAGAATATGAGTGAATTAAATCCCAATGGCAAATTATTAGTATTTACTGCTCCGTCAGGAGCGGGAAAGACTACTATAGTCCGCCATCTTTTATCAGTATTTCCTCAGCTTTCTTTTTCGGTTTCCGCGGCAACCAGACAGCAAAGGCATTATGAAGTAAATGGGGTGGATTACTATTTCATTACAGAGCAAGAATTTAAAGACAAAATAGAGGAAGAGGAGTTTGCAGAATGGGAAGAAGTTTATCAGGGACAATACTATGGCACACTGAGATCAGAGATCGATCGACTGCATGATGAAGGCAGATGTGTCATTTTTGATATAGATGTAAACGGCGCTTTACGCCTGAAAAGAAAATATAAGGAGAACTGTCTGACTGTTTTTGTTCACCCGCCTTCCCTGGAAATATTGATTGAAAGATTACGCAAAAGAAATACTGAAACGCCTGAAAGTCTGCAACGCAGAATCGATAAAGCCTCCCTGGAATTAACCTATGCCAATAAGTTTGATATTATTTTACAAAACGATGATCTCAAATTTACGTTAAAGGAAGCAGAAGCTATTGTTAATAAGTTTCTGAACGTGTAATTTTACATCAATGGAAATACTAACCACGCATGGAATCCAAATCAGTGTAGAATGTCACTATCAAATGAGATATTCTGAACCGATCTCCGGAAAACAATTATTCAATTACACGATAGTAATAGAGAATAAGAGTTCCTGGACGGTAAAGCTATTGCGCAGACACTGGTATATTTTTGATTCTCTCAATGGCGTGCAGGAAGTAGAAGGAGAAGGTGTTGTAGGACAACAACCTGTCCTTGCACCAGGGGAGCAATTTCAGTATTCATCATGGTGTCCGCTGGTCAGTGAAATTGGCAGAATGAACGGTATTTATCTTATGGAGAGATTGCCGGATGGATTGCCTTTTGAAGTCATTATACCTCCGTTTGTACTAATTTCTGATCCAAAACAGAATTAGGTGAAGGAAGAAAAATTTGCATTGCCAGCAAATTTTACTTTCTTGCCTGTTAAATATTTCTTTTACTTTTGGCTTGATCCAAAAGATACTATGTTGCTATCCAAATTATTTCTGCAAATTTCTCTCTTTTTTTCTATATTTGTTCTGACCAAAAGAAGGCTTCAGTTGATTCTTTCTACCGAAGTCTATCTAGTGCGGAGCGACCGTCGCTCCGTTTTTTTTTGACCAAAAGAAGGCTTAGTCTCCTCTTTTCCCGATGTATTATTCCAAGCATAATTTTTGTCAAATTCCTCGTCTTTTATCCAAATTACGTAGCTCAGAATTAATAGTTTACGCATACAGGCTACAATTGATTTCCTCTTTACATTTGGGTTCTTCTCATTTATTCTGTCACTAAATTGTTTCATTTTTTCATTGCTTCTTATTGCTGCCATTGCCGGCATATATAGTGCTTGCCTTATTCTTCGATTCCCTTTTTTACTTATTTTAGACTTGCCTTGTACATTCCTGACTCATTATGTGATACGTCTAAACCAGCATAACTCACAAGTTGTCTTATGTTTCTGATCAACTGGAATCCATTGGTCTCACTTACCAGTATTATTGCTGTTTCCAGGCCAATTCCTGGTATCGTCTCAAGTTTCTTGATCTTTTTATATAGGTCACTATCCTGTTTGGCAATGCTTAAAAGTTCTACTCTTAGCCTTTGAAGCTGATGTTTATAAAACTCTATTTGCTCTTCTTTCATTTTGCTTCATCATCTCACTTAATCCTTTGGAGTACTTGAGTGCATGAAGCTGATTCTTAGCCCTAGTGATCTCTTTCTTAATAGACATCGACTCTCTGGCCATATCTCTTATTTGTCTATAATTGCCCGACATTGGCTTCCATTTTTCAACGTTTCTTTCAATACCATATTCGGCAATTACCTTACTGTCAACTTTATCTGTCTTGGTTTTTACATTAAAGCTCCTCATGTAATTTTTCATCTTCATGGCCAGGATTACTGCCACTTCCTGCCCACTTTCGTAGAGAAAATAGGCAAGATTTTCATAGTATACACCGGTCGCTTCCATGACATAGTTAACTGAAACGTCTTCTCTGTTTTCTTTTCCACCCATTTCACCAATTCCATTGCCCCAGAATCAGTATTGTCAAAACTTGTACTGCCTAAAACCTTAGACTCCTTGTTCTCCAATTTGAGCATAAAGCAAACGTGAAATATTGCCTTTGAAATGTCAATGCCAACTACTCCTTTCATGATAACTCAGTTTGTAAAGGATTTCTTCTGTAAGCTTTACTCGTCTACGCGGGATATAACTTTATAAATTATTCCCTAGATACTATTCAGCATTTGGAGAAGAATAGGGTAAGCGCAATCTCTTCTGGTCGAAATACAAGAATGTTTTCTGTAACAAAATGCTCTTCTTACCCCATCCTTTCTTGTTAATGAATATGAATGAATGAAATTCAAAAATAAGTCATCACAAACGTACGAGTAACAAAAGATCAAGGCTGTTTAAACTTTCCTTGTTTTCTACGCTGCTTTTCACCCGGCGCATGCAAAGCCGCTCGCTTATTTTATGTTAACTTGAAACAAGAATAGGGTTCAAAATTTATTTTTAAGAGCACCGAAGATTATCTCTTTGCTCGTCTTCTGTGCCTGCTTACTTGTCGTCAAATTCAGACTGACAACTGTGTTTCGAGCAGCTTGAAAAGCTACAGAAATTTTAAAAGGCCGGGTTTAGCAGCCAGAACAGCCGGAATTAAAACAGAATTACCAATTACATTGAATTGCTCTTTGGCTCACCAACTCCGAAGGAGTTTAATATGAATATCCCCGTGCAAGTGAAACGCAGCTCGGGGTAAAAAACACACTTTGAAAGAACTCCGTAGGTGTTCAACAGAAGAAGGCCTGAATGAATGACAGTTTGACTTCGTATCAAGCAGCAGGTTTATATAAAAATTGTGCCATTCTCAATGGAGCATTATCTAAAAATGAACATTTATTAATCTCATTATTTCACTGAGTTCTGAATCTAAATCAGATATAGGTTGTTATGTTGCTTGAATAGAATTATTCTAATTAATTTTGTCACCTAAACCCGATATAAATAAAAGTCAGATTTCATGAGCACTATCACCAAACCACCGGTTCTAATATATACTGAGCAAACTCCCAATCCTGAATCCCTGAAATACGTTACAAATAAGATGCTATTCCGCGGAACTGCAGAATTTGACACTCAGGAACTAGCTACTACGTGGTCTCCACTTGCTGAGGCATTGTACGAGCTTCCATTTGTGAAGAGCGTGTACATCTGCAACAACTTTGTTACTATCACCAAAGAGATGAACTATCAATGGGAGGATATCATGTTGAAGGCAAAGGAATTCATCAAAAGTTGGTTGGCAGAAAACGAGATCGTCGTCAAAGAAGGCTATGAAGAAGTCCAGGAACAAATGATGGCAGAGCGCAGAGCTAAGCTATCTGAAAGCGGAGACTTGGGCGAGCTTTCTATTCGCATCAAAGAATTGATCGATACATATGTCAAACCAGCTGTAGAAATGGATGGTGGAAATATTGAATTTAAATCATTCCAGGATGGAGTTGTGTCTGTGATCCTTCAGGGATCCTGCAGTGGTTGCCCTTCTTCTACGGTCACATTGAAAGCAGGAATTGAAGGAATGTTGAAGCGTATGGTTCCGGAAGTGACTGAAGTAGTCCAGGAAATGGCGTAGGAAATCAGATTTCAGTTTTCAGGTTTCAGGTTTTAGTAGTTTTAGATTTGGATCAGCCAAACAGCCAAACCGATTTCGGTTTCACCTTTTCAGCATTTATGAGTTTAACTAAGGAACAATTACACGAAGTATTGCAATCAGCAAAATCGGCAGTTCAGCAGGCTGGCGATTATATCCACAGTCAATTCGGTATAATCAGCATCCAGCATGCAGATGAAAAAAGCCTGAATAGTCTTGTGAGTATTGTTGACAAAACAGCTGAGGAGATGTTGGTCAAAAGCCTGGGTGGAATTCTCCCTAAAGCCGGATTTATCACAGAGGAATCTACGACATTCCAGGAAAGAAAGACACTTTCATGGATCATTGACCCACTTGACGGGACAACTAATTTCTTATTTGGTGTTCCTGTGATTTCTGTGAGTGTCGCATTGAAAGAGAATGAAGAAACGATTCTCGGGATCGTTCTGGATATTACTCGTGGACAGATGTTTAGTGCAACGAAGGATGGAGGAGCATTTAATAACAGTGTTCCAATTCATGTGAGCCAACGGAAAGTACTTTCAGATGCGTTGATTGCTACGGGCTTTCCTTATCATGCAGATTACAAGCTGGATGGCCAATTGAAAATGGTAGAATATTTTGTAAGAAACACCAGAGGGGTGCGGAGATTGGGATCTGCAGCTATTGACCTGGCTTATGTAGCTTGCGGAATATTTGATGTATATTTCGAGTATCATTTGAATGAATGGGATACGGCTGCGGGAATGTTACTTGTGAGAGAAGCAGGAGGATTATGCAGTGATATGAAGGGAAATCTTTCCTATGAAACAGGTCAGGAAGTAATTGCAGGAAATGCTTATCTTCATGATACTGCTCTGAATATCATCCAATCCATGCAAAGTCAAATCTCATTATCAGTAGATTAGTCTGAAATTCAAACTGATTGATCGAAGTCTTTTGATTAGTGGAGGAAGCATTGCTACTTTTAGCAAAGTTGTCAAATTATCGTATGAATACACTGGAAAACATCAGACAGGCATTGCGTTCCGTTCGCTCGAACTGGCTTCGGTCTATGTTGACATGTATGATCATCGCGTTTGGTATCATGGCACTTGTCGGAATACTCACAGCCATTGATAGCATTCTATATTCGATGAGTTCCAATTTTACCAGCCTGGGTGCAAATTCCTTCAACATTGTCCGCTCAGGAAGTGGAATCAGAGTAGGTAACGGTGGACGGAGACAAAAAAGAGGTGATGTTATTACATATCGCCAGGCTATGGAATTCAAAGAAAGATTTGATTACGATGCAAAAATCTCCATGTATCTCACAGGAACCTGGAATGCAGAAATCAAACACAAAGAAGAAAAAACCAACCCAACTGTTCAGGTAATAGGTGTCGATGACAATTATTTCGATAATTCAGGAATGAATATAGAATTGGGACGTCCATTTACAGAAACGGAAGTGGTAAATGGAGCTATGAGAGCTCTCATCGGCAAAGAAATTATCGACAAACTCTTCGAAAGAAATGCTTCCAAGGCACTTGACAAGATTATCACCATCAACAGTACACCTTACCTTGTTATCGGTGTGCTTGAATCACAAGGTTCCAGCATGAACCAGAGTTCGGATAGACGGGTGTTCATCCCTCTGCAAACAGCAAGGACATTGTATGGATCCGCATTTACAAACTATCCGATCACTGTTGCCGTAACTGATCCTGAAAAAGTGGATGAAGCAGTTTCTGTTGCCACCGGATTGATGCGAAATGTAAGAAAATTGGCCCCCGGAGCTGAAAACGATTTCGCCATCAACAAAAGCGATGGAATATTGAATATCCTGAAGGAAAATACGGCTACACTGCGAATCGCCACGATTGCTATCGGTATGATTACGCTTTTAGGCGCTGCTATCGGCCTTATGAATATCATGCTCGTATCCGTGACTGAGCGCACCAGAGAAATCGGGATTTCTAAAGCAATTGGAGCAACAAAAAGAAACATTTTACTTCAATTCCTCACCGAGTCCATCGTTATCTGTCAGATCGGAGGGCTGATAGGAATCATTCTCGGCATTCTCGCCGGCAATGCCGTTTCGCTCTTCACCGGTGGACAATTTATCATTCCATGGCTTTGGATTACGATTGGCGTCATCGCTTGCCTTGTGGTTGGACTTGTATCAGGAATCTATCCGGCTATGAAAGCCGCGAATTTAGATCCGATCGAGTCGTTGAGGTATGAGTAGATTTATGTAGTCCTTAAAACTTTGTTGGTCTCTCATGAATTAAAAATTCATAAATTAACGTGAGTTCGACGGAAATAAAAACTTAGAAAGTAATTCCCAAAACCCCGAAGGTTCTCCAAAAGCCCCGGATGAAATCCGGGGTAAATGCAAATCAACCGTTTTGGCATGAATTTTGCTTGAAAGAAGCAAAATCGCGACAAAACGAGAACCACAGTATCTCTCGAACTCACGTTAAATTATAGGATCATCCCCCAAGCATGGTTACGACCATCAAAATACAATACGGAAATAAAGGTTGCCAAAAAGGGTATTCTGATAAATTGGAATTTACTGAGCACCCTCATTCTTTCCAATGCAAGTCAGAGACTTGCAGTCTATGCGATTTGGGTCAGAGACCTCAAATCGAGCAAAGAAAAGTGAGATATAAGGTAATTATTGGCTGTTTACGATTAATCGTATAACCGATTTAACGCTTTAACGGCTGTTTACTAAACCCCTCAACTTCTACACTCCTCAACTTTTCCAGCTTCAACAACGTCAAGCCACTATTAAGCCTTCACCTCTTCCTTAATGTAAAGCTGAAATCCATTTCCATGAATATTGTTGATCTCAAGGTTGCTGTCCAGCTTAAGGTACTTGCGGAGTTTTGTGATGAAAACATCCATGCTGCGTGCAGTGAAATAATTGTCTTCTCCCCAAATCTGCGTAAGTGCTTCTGATCGGGAAACAACATCGTTTTTGTGCTGGCAAAACATTTTGAGCAACTGAGCTTCTTTTGGTGAAAGTTTTTCCTGTGTGGAAATATCATTTTCATAGGTCAGCAAACGGAGTGGATAATTGAAGTGGTATCCACCAATATGAAATTCTTTTTCTTCATTGGACTTGTCATGCTTAGGAGAGCTGCGTTTCAGCACTGCTCTGATTCTGGCAAGCAATTCTTCTGAATTAAATGGTTTGGCTATATAGTCATCTGCACCGGTTTTGAATCCCTGCAAAATATCTTCTTTCAATGTTCTTGCTGTCAGAAAGATTAGAGGAACTTCGGTGTTTTTGCTTCGAATATCTGCAGCCAGTGTAAATCCATCTTTTCGGGGCATCATGACGTCCAGAATACATAAGTCAAATTGACCCTTCTGAAATTCTTGCCAACCCAATACTCCGTCTGTGGCAAGTATGACATCGTAATTGTTCATTTCAAGGTAAGAACGGAGTACATCTCCGAAATTTTGGTCGTCTTCGACTAGTAGAATTTTGTAATTTGGTGTGTTCATGTTTCCCTCTCTTGTTTGGAGTAAAAATGCGTTTTTCTACTTTTTATTATAAGCTGCGAAATAAATAATTCACAGTTAGGCAGAATTATCACCATTGAGCTTGTAATTGAATGGAAAAAATAGGGTAAAACTTGAACCTTTTCCTATCTCAGATTTTACATCCACATATCCTTTATGTGCTGTAATCATGGCTTTTACGTAACTTAAACCCAGTCCAAAACCTTTCACATCATGCAGGTTGCCTGTATGTACGCGATAGAATTTATCGAAAATAAGTTTTCTTTGTTCTTTTGAAATTCCTATGCCATTATCGCTGATTTCTATTTCAATTCCCTGACTGATATTTCTGGTACGAACAATTATTTCAGGCTTTTCAGGAGAATACTTGTTTGCATTGTCCAGCAAATTGTGAATCATATTCGAAACATGCGTCGGGTCTCCCCAGATCTGATCATTCTGTGCATTCAATTCACATATTATTTTTCCATCCTTTCTTTCGACCTGCAGATTGATATGTTCTACAGCTTGAATAATTAAGGGGTGTATGATGACATCACTGTAATTCAGTTTTAATTCATCCTTTTCGATCTGGGCAATTTGCAATACTTTCTCTACCTGGGAAAGCATTCTCTTGTTTTCCTGCTTGATGATTTCTGCAAAACGAATCACTTTTTCTTTATTCTCACTGATCATCGGAGTGGTAATAGAATCTGCAGCCAATGAAATTGTCGCTATTGGTGTCTTGAACTCATGCGTCATGTTATTGATAAAGTCAGTCCTCATTTCAGACAGCTTCTTTTGCCTGAAAATTACATGGATAGTGTAGGCAAAACAAAACATGATAATAGCCGTAAATAAAAACGAGCCGGCCAGAATTTGCCATACCGATTCCCAAACTGCTCTGGTAACTTTGGGAAAATAAATCATCAGAATACCGGGAGCCACTAATTTGTCCGGATCTTTAAAAAGCTCCACACGATAGGGTGTCTCAAACAATCCTTTATTGATTCCGGTATGCACCACATCCGGCAGGTCTTCTTCAAACACGAAATAATCATCCAGAATCACAAAGCTTCTGCTCATGGTGGAATAGACGCCGTAATTGTACTCCAGCTTGATGCCCCGGTTATTCATCTCTTGTCTCAGATATGCATCAAGGGCAGGAAGATCGATCCGTTCCGCCAGGGGAGTATTAGACATTCTGGAGATATCCCCTTCTAATTGGACCTTAGAAAATGCAGGTCTTTCAAGGATGCCGATATCATCCTGATTCTGTGGCAATCGCTCAAGGGCATTATTGACTTCACGCCTCCTGATGCGTTCAGCAACTTCATTGAGTGCTTCAAAAATATCTTTATCAAATTTCTCGCGATTCAACTGAACAGAGCGGGTCACCCAGTATCCCTGGATCAGTGCGATGCCCACGAGCGCAGCGCTCATCAATACAATGATTGCCAGAATTGCCTTCTTGTTCATATGGCCGTGAAAATAAACATTTCTGCTTTGTTAATTGAAATGAAGATGAATTGCACCCATTGTTATCTGCATTCATAAACTCTTTAATCCATTCTTCGACTCAAATACACAGGGTCTTAACTTAAATTTAACAGTTCAATTAGTAATTGATTAGCACAGATTTACACTATATTTGGAGTTATGACGTCTAATAGACGTGTTTCAACAAAATAATTGAGGACTGAATAATTCTGCCCAATTATTGTCTTACTGCCGGAGCGTATACTTTTTTAAAACAGGATGCATATACAGTGACTTAACTCTAATTTCTAAAAGGAATAGTTAATAGGGTGCAAGTTTCTGTCTTCTCCAATTATGCAGTAAAACATTTTTCACAATTTAATTCAATCCACATGGAAAAGCATTTGAACAAGCTATTGAAGTCTTTGATACTCTTGTCAGCGGTATTCTTCCTGCACAACACCCAGTTGATAGCGCAGGATATTCAGCAAAAGAAAGATATGAAAATTCGTATCCAGGAAAGTAAAAAAATGGATGATGGCACTATCGTCACATCTGAATCAGAAAAATCAGGAAAATTCACAGAAGCAGAGCTTGAGGAAATAGTATCAGCTGGTAAAAAAGAATCCAGTGTGAGCCAGAGATCAGTCACTGCTAAAATTACGAATCCGGATGGCACTATCGAGCAACGCAACTACAACTGGGAATCTAAGCCTTCTTATAACGTTATGAGTAAGGCTTATGGGAAAGAGTTAAATGATGATATCGTAATTCGACTGGAAGAGTTGGAAGGTCTGAGTAAAGAAAAAATGGAAGAGCTTCAGGAAAAGTTGAAAAATTTAGAAATTGAGATGCCTGAACTCAATATTACTATAGATGAGATGATTCCAAAGATCAACTGGGAAGATATTTATGCTGAAGGTATGCCGAATTTCACAGTTTCTAAAAGACCTTTTTTGGGTGTTTATACAGAATCGCATGATGGCAAAGGTGTGCGTATATCCAGAATCGTAGAAGATTCTCCTGCATCATCAACCGGGTTAATGAAAGATGATGTGTTGACTGAAGTTGATGGAAATCCTGTTAATTCACCGGAAGAGCTTACAAAAATTCTGGGCGATAAAGATGTAGATCAGGAAGTTATGCTGACAATCATTAGAAATGGTAATTCAATGAAACAGGCAGTAAAATTGGGTACCAGAAAATACGAGTTTGGATTCATGGATATGAATGAAGTGGAAAGAATGCGTGGTGGCAGATTTCCTGCTCCAAATCCCAGAGTCGAAGTTTATCCGGAGGCCAGAGGAGAAAATCAGGATGGCTGGTTTAGCAGAGATAAAAACAAAGGTCCAAGATTGGGAGTCACCATTCAGGAAATGGAAAATTACGATGGTTTGAAAATTATCGGTATCGAATCTAATTCACTGGCTGAGCGCAATGGAATCTTGTTGCATGATGTCATTGTCAAGTTTGATGGCAAGAAAGTCAATGATACCAAAACGCTGCAGAGTCTTGTAAAAGATAATGTGGGTGAAGATGTGACCATTGAATTGAAAAGAAACAAGAAAAAGAAAAAATTGACATTCAGGATCGAATGACATAGAACAGTCTTATACATTGCAGAGGCCGCTTCGGAATTGATTTTCGGAGCGGCTTTTTTTTGTTTTGTTTTTTTTGTGTGTTGGTGTTTTGTTGGGAGTTTTGCTGGGAGTTTCGCGTCCTGAGGTGATGTTTTTTCATTGCTTCGCAAAGAAAAAGTGATGTCTTTTTCCATAGGTCCATGGAAAAAGGTGATGTCTCCGCAATAAATTGACTGCAAAGCAGACAATTTATTTCGGAGGTGATGTGCTGCGCGGGTCTTAAATATTAGTGCAGAGCTAGAATTTGGGATGTGGCGGTTAAACCGTCCCCCAAGCAACTGTTTGTTTGCGTCTATCTATTTTCTCTGCGTCGGGAGACGCGAGTTTGTGAATATGTGTATTGAGTGTGAGTATGTGTTTCGGGTCGGAGACCCTCACAAGCTAAGGCGTTCTTAGGTGCTTTTGAGTAAGAAGCGTCAGCTTCTTACAGGTTTTTGCTTACAGATATGATGGCTGTTCAGGCTGTTAGCCAGAGGCTAGTAGCCAGGAGCCAGAAGCGGCTGTTCATCCAACAGCTAAGAGC
This sequence comes from Saprospiraceae bacterium, assembly GCA_016706365.1. GTDB lineage: Bacteria > Bacteroidota > Bacteroidia > Chitinophagales > Saprospiraceae > SLDF01. The sequence goes on along the minus strand of JADJJU010000002.1, from coordinate 1,774 downwards.
CAAAAGCCAACAGCTTTCTTCTAAAAAGAGAGAGCCCGCAGCGTATACCATTGATACCTGCGGGCCCGATTTCTATCTCCGTCAGAATAAATCTGCTTACTCTTCCTCCTGGGACGCTATTACAGCTTCTTCAGTTGCTTCTGGTGCCGCCTCTTCAGCTGATGCTTCAGGAGCTTCTTCAGTTACTTCAGTAGCAGGCTCCTCAGCAGTTGCTTCAGGAGTTTCTTCTACTGCTGCTGCTTCCGGGGCTTCAGTTGCCTCAGTTGCTGCTTCAGGAGCTGCTGCGGGTGTTGCCTCAGGTGCAGATGCTTCTACTTCTGTAGTTTCATCTTCAATTTCATCAGCCTCATCAGCTGATCCACCTTCCAGCTTCACTTTCAGGGCAGCAAATGCTGCCATGTCACCAAGAGTAGTTTTTTCGATTTTGGTCTGCTGCGTTTTAACTGCTTTACGAGTTGTGTCACGCTCTACATCCTTCTCTTTTTTAACCTGCTCATCTGCTTCTTTGCGGATGTCCTCCAGGTAACGAAGGTGAGAAACCAAAATTCGTTTGTCATCGCGGTTGAACTCGATTACTTTTACAGTAATGATTTCTTCAATATCCGCGTTGGATCCGTCATCTTTCTTGATATGCTTGATAGGAGCAAATGCTTCCAATCCGTAAGGCAACTGAACGATAGCACCTCTGTCATCTTTACGAAGAACAGTAGCCTCGTGGTAAGATCCTACAGGGAATACATTTTCGAAAGTATCCCAAGGGTTTTCTTCCAATTGTTTGTGGCCCAAAGCCAACTTGCGGTTGTCGCTATCAATTTCAAGAATAGTAATATCAATCTTATCACCCACTTTCACGAATTCAGATGGGTGTGAAAATCTCTTAGTCCATGATAGGTCAGAAATATGAACCATACCTCCGATTCCATCTTCCAGTTCAACAAATACACCATATGGAGTCAGGTTTTTCACAACTCCTGTGTGGCGACTGTTGGCAGGGAATTTAGCTTCAACCGCACTCCATGGGTCAAGTGACAATTGTTTTAAGCTCAGTGACATCTTGCGCTCATCGCGGTCGATGGTAACCACTTTCGCTTCAAACTCCTGGTGCAATTTGAAGAATTCTCTTGCATTAACCGGTTGGTTGCTCCAGGATACTTCAGACACGTGAATAAGACCTTCTACGCCCGGAGTGATTTCAAGGAAAGCGCCATAATCTTCGATATTGACGATTTTACCTTTAACTGTGCTACCTTCAAGGATGGTTGTATCAAGTACATCCCATGGATGTGATTGTAGTTGCTTAAGACCAAGAGAAATACGTTTTTTATTCTCATCAAAATCAAGTACTACAACGTTGATTTTCTGGTTCAGTTCCAGCACCTCACTTGGATGGCTGATTCTACCCCATGAAATATCGGTGATGTATAGTAAACCATCCACTCCACCCAGATCCATAAAGGCTCCGAAGTCAGTGATGTTTTTCACTATACCTTCCAATACCTGACCTTTCTCAAGTCCGGAAATGATTTGTTCTCTTTGTTCAGCAAGATCGCTTTCAATCAATGCTTTGTGAGATACGACAGCATTTTTGATTACTTCATTGATCTTAACTACTTTGAACTCCATGGTTTTTCCTACATATTGATCGTAATCAATAATAGGCTTGATATCGATCTGTGAACCTGGCAGGAATGTTTCCAATCCGCTGCAGTCTACGATCAAACCACCCTTAGTTTTGGAAACAACCAAACCTTTGATGATGGTACCATTGTTGTAA
>JADJJU010000001.1:335000-570402 GCA_016706365.1 Saprospiraceae bacterium | reverse complement strand
CCATTTGAACAGTCGTTGCTGGTTAACTGCCGGGTGGAGGAGTTGTAGAGTTTAGTTAACAACGAGGGAAACAGCCAATTGCGATTTACGATTGATAAGCCGGTGCTCGTTGCAGATTCATAATCTCAAAAAAGCGAGTGGAGGAAGGTTGTTATTTCAAGGATGTTTGGAGAGAATTCGCGGATCGGTGATTACTCCATTAAATTCGGAATTGTCGATGCCTCTTATTTGTTTGGCTGTTAGACCCGGCCTTTTAAAATTTCCGTAGTTTTCAAGCTGTTCGCAACACAGTTGTTAAGCTGAATTTAACGACAAGAAAGCAGGCACAGAAGTCGAGCTAAAGAAAAGCTTCGACCTACACCACTTCATAATTAAAAAAGTACTCTGCTTGTGCAATTTGCCAATTTTGTAGGCGAGCGGCTTTGCATGCGCGGAGTGGAGAGCAGCGTAGAAAACAAGGAAAGTTTAAACAGCCTTGATTTTTTGTTACTTTTGCATCAAGGCAAAAGTAAAAGAAGATTGTAAAAACAGGACGCAGTTATAACTTGAGTCTAAGCTATATCTCAAGCTTTTCAAATTACCCTACTTTTGGGAATCAGGAATCAGAACCATATGACAGTATTTTTCAAAATCAATTCAAGCCTCATTTTCATCTTACTTATTAGTGCTTCAACCTTACGAGCGCAAAAAGTAGATTTTTCAAATGATACCACCACTGTTGAAGCTATTTATCAATATACTTTGACGAATGGAAAGTGTTACGATTGGCTGGACTATCTCTGCAATAAAATCGGAGCCAGACTTAGTGGAACTCCTGCATATCTGGCTGCGGCAGAATACACAAGGCAAGTGCTGGATACAATAGGTCTTGATTCAGCATGGTTGCAGCCTGTTACGGTTCCTCACTGGGAGAGAGGAGAGAAGGAAATCGCGAGAGTAGTTAATTCCAGCAGAGGATCTTATGATTTGAGAGTACTCGCATTGGGTAGCTCGGTAGCGACTGGTGAAAAAGGAATTCAGGCTGAAATCATAGAAATATTGTCTAACGAACAACTGCAACAATTAGGACAAAAAGGAGTGAAAGGTAAAATCGTGTTCTTTAACCGCCCTATGGAACGGGGAATAGTTAGAACAATGAGTGCCTATGGAAGAGCTGTAGATCAAAGATACTCTATGCCTACAGAAGCTGCAAAATTGGGCTCGATAGGGGCGATTGTGAGATCTATGACTACCAAAATAGATACTTTTCCACATACTGGAGGTACTCAATATCTTCCTGCAGGACCTAATATTCCTGCATTTGCAGTGTGTACTAAGGATGCAGAAAATTTGAGTGATTTGCTCAAAAGTGGGCCTGTTTCAGTATATATGAGATCGACCAGCAAGATGCTTTCTGATAAACCTTCTTACAATGTAATAGGCGAAATCAAAGGCTCCGAGTTTCCGGATGAAATTATAATTATCGGAGGACATCTGGATTCCTGGGATATCGGGCAGGGAGCACATGATGATGGTACCGGATGTGTTCAATCCATGCAGGTTCTGCATACTTTGCAATCAATGGGTTACAAACCAAAAAGAACCATACGTTGTGTATTATTTTCTAATGAAGAAAACGGACTCAGAGGCGGTACAGAATATGCTGCTCAGGCAAAAAGTAAAGGAGAAATACATATTGCTGCCCTGGAATCTGACAGTGGTGGATTCACTCCGAGGGGTTTCAATTTTGAAGGTCATCCGGATATATTTGTAGAAAAATTCAAAAAAACAGCTGCATTTGTGGACATCCTTGCTCCATATGGATTGAGTTTTAATCCGGGCGGAAGCGGAGCTGACATTTCTCCACTAAAGGAGCAGAAGACTTTATTGATTGGTTTTCAGCCGGATCTGCACAGATATTTTGACTACCATCACACTGAGGCCGATGTTTTTTCAGCGGTAAATCAGAGAGAGCTCGAGATGGGAGCTGCATCTATGACAGCCCTAATTTTTTTGATTGATAAATACGGATTATAATGAGCTCACAAGCAATTCAGATTCACGATAAATTTTTTGTTCCATACATTTCAGCTGCGGAAATTGATAGTAGAATCAAAGAAATAGGAGCTTCACTAACTGAAGAATTAAAAGGTCAGGATGCATTAATGGTTGGAGTACTGAATGGTGCTTTTGTATTTATGGCTGATTTGTTGAGACAGTGTGATTTCAATGTTTCTGTACATTTTCTCAAAGCCAAATCCTATGAAGGCGTCGAGAGTTCAGGAACTGTTAAAGTCATGAATGCCGATGAAAAATCCCTAGAAGGAATGAATGTGCTTTTGGTGGAGGATATCATTGATACAGGATTGACAGTAAAAGTCCTTTTAGAAAAAATATGGGCCCAGCATCCGGCTTCTGTAAAAGTCATAACATTGTTGCACAAACCTGAAGCTACTGTACATGAAGTCCAGATAGATCATGTGGGATTTGAGATTCCTCCGGCATTTGTGGTGGGATATGGGCTGGATTACGATGGATTGGGCAGAAACCTTTCAGACATTTTGCAGCTTCAAATTCCCTGATGCGGGACATGTCAGCATTTAATCTTCCGCAATTCAAAAAAATTATCTGCATTCTGTGTTTGTAAAGATTAAAAAAATTATAAATTTGCACCCGCGAATAGCAATTGACCCCTGGTGTAATGGTAGCACTACAGATTTTGGTTCTGTTTGTCAGGGTTCGAATCCTTGGGGGTCAACATAAAAGCCTCTCTGTTTTCAGGGAGGCTTTTTCATTTTTGCTTACAGCTTTCAATTTTCCGCGTATATTTGAAATAAAAAAAATGAGATCCATCTATCAAGAATGGGTACATGCTAAGAATTCCGGAAAAAAATCACTTGCCGTACTGGTTGACCCCGACGAGCTTAGAATAAGGCATCTGGATAGAATTATCGAAATGGCCCGGGTTCATAAGGTGGATTATTTTTTTGTGGGAGGAAGCCTGGTGATGCATGATCGAATGGATCATTGCCTGAGGACATTGAAATCATCTACGTCCATTCCTATTATACTTTTCCCGGGAAGCACTTATCAAATCAGCGAATTTGCTGATGCCATCTTATTCATGTCACTTATCAGTGGCAGAAACCCTGAATTGTTAATAGGTCAGCAAGTATTGGCAGCACCAATATTGAAAAATAGCCCGCTTGAGATCATTTCTACAGGTTATATGCTCATTGATGGGGGATCGCTGACATCGGCGTCTTATATCAGTCATACCCTTCCCATTCCATCCAATAAGCCGGATATTGCAGTGTGTACTGCCATGGCTGGTGAAATGCTGGGATTGAGTACACTTTACCTGGATGCAGGCAGCGGGGCGCGACATGCTATCTCTGATCAAATGATAAGTGCTGTGAGTGAAAATGTAAATGTGCCACTAATTATAGGCGGAGGTATTCGGGAAGCCAAGGCCCTGCAAAACAAACTCATGGCAGGGGCAGATATCGTTGTCGTTGGTAATGCTATCGAATCCGAACCTGGTCTCATCGCAGAAATGACTGCAATGGTTCGTGAATTAAATCTGAGTTTCTCCTGATGAGTAGTAAAAGCAATGGCATAGTCATCAAATCTACCGGAAGTTGGTACATTGTCAGACTGGAAAACGGAGAAATTGTAGAATCCCGCATCGGTGGAAAATTCAGACTGGAAGGCAAGAAAATCACCAATCCTGTAGCAGTCGGCGATGAGGTAATTGTAGAAGAAACCAAAGGCGAATACATCATTCGTGACATTTTACCCAGAAGAAACTATGTAGCCCGTCAATCCCCTCGCAAGAAACATGACCTGCACCTGCTTGCGAGTAATGTGGATCAGGCCATTCTTGTTGTGACCATCCTGGATCCGGATCTCAAGCCGGGATTTATAGATCGTTTCCTCCTAATGACAGAACCCCGCGATATTCCTGCGATTATTGTATTCAACAAATCTGATCTCTACGGTGAAGAAGAGCTTGAGACTTATGCAGCTCTGGAATATATTTATAATAAAATCGGATATGAAACGCTGCTGGTCTCCGCGGCCAATCACCATAACCTTGATACATTGCGTGAAAAACTAAAAGATAAAGTTTCACTCATCAGTGGTCAATCCGGAGTGGGAAAATCTTCACTGCTCAATGTGCTCAGTAAGGGATTAGAAATTAAGACTCAGGAGATCTCAGATTATTCAGGCAAAGGGCAGCATACCACCACATTTGCAGAGATGCACCCACTTGATTTTGGGGGATACATCATTGATACTCCGGGTATCAAAACGCTCTCCTTCAACAATATGGAGGTCATGGATGTGGCCCACAACTTTAAAGAGTTTTTTCGGGAATCTGAAGATTGCAAATTTGCAAATTGCACACACCGAAATGAGCCGGGTTGTGCTGTTAAAAAGGCCATTGAAAATTATACTATCAGCGAATTGAGGTATCAGAATTATCTGCAGATTCTGGACGAGATAGAAGATCAGAATTACTGGGAGCGACTGGATATGTGATGTGTGGAGTTGTATTTTCGTAGCTTCGGTCAGGATATGTGATGTCTTTCTGCGCCTACGACTGGAAAGGTGATGTCTTCCTTCGGCTACGCATCGGAAGGTGATGGTTTTTCATGGGCCAAGCCATGAAAAAGTGATGTCTTGCTGTAAACTTAGGCTACGCCTCAATAGAAGTAAGGTGATGAGCGAGTCCCTAAACAGGGAGCACAGGCTCGCTACGATGCTTCAAGTTGAGAATAGGGTTTTTAGTTTTGAGTTAATGAAAGGAGTGACATTAATCCTGTTATTTATTGAATCTTTTGGTTGAGGCTTGCATCTTCTTTATTGGTTTTGGAGTCAGGAGCCAGAGGCCAGAAGCTAGAAGCTGGCTGTTTTATTACTACTCCAACACCTTCGCAATTCTCTCCCATGCTGCATTTCTTGCTTCTTTATTCGCTGCACTGCCATCAGGATCATCACCAGATTTCATGAAAGCATGTCCGGCGCCCGGATAGATGACCGGCTCAAAGAATTTCCCATGTTTATTCATTAATTCCTGAATGCCCGGAATTCCTGCATTTATTCTGGCATCATTCTCTCCATAGAAACCATATACCGGACAGGCGATTTTACTCACTGCCTCTTCGTCCGTCGGGGCACTGCCATAGAATACAAGTGCCTTGTGAAGTTCAGCATTATGAATAGCATAATTAAACGACTGCATTCCTCCCCAACAAAATCCAGCGACAGATACCTGGCCATTACAAGCTTTGTCTTGTCTGATAAAATGGAATGCAGCATCTGACATAGCTATAACATCTTCAGGTTTCAGCTCATAAATGGCTGTTCGGGCGTCATCCTGATTAGCAAAATTGGAGGTCTTTTTATGTTCAGCACTATATTCAGAAAGATAATCCGGAGCAATTGCCAGGTAGCCTTTTTCTGCGAATTGATCAGCAGCAGATCTCGCCCAATCATTCAGACCTCTGTTTTCATGAATAACAATTACTGCCTGAGTGGCTGTTGGTTTTTCCGGATACACTACAAAAGCATGAAGCACTTTTCCATTTAATTTTATTTCAACCCATTCGTGATGTCGCGGAGAGTTTTCTAATCTTTCAACAGAATAAGATTGTGCTTTTGCCGGATTATAGAAAGCTACAATAGCAAAGAGGAGTATCAATATTTTTTGCATAATGAATGAGTTTTATAGCTTGAAGATAGTGTTTATTTCAGCGTTTCCAGACATCTGCATATTCAGGAGTTTTATGAAAAACTGAGTTGGCAAATGGGCAGAGCGGTAAAATCATTTTGTTATTTTTCCGCGCCCAGTTCACTGCATATTCAATTAGAATATTGCCAGCTCCTTTTCCTCTCAGCGCATCCTGAACATCTGTGTGATCAATTATTATCATATGCTCTCCTGCTATGGAAAATGTGGATTCCGCCAGGCGTTCATTTTCTACTTGTATGTAAAATGATCCTTTGTTACCCGTAATTTCTATTTGAACTTCAAGTGACATTTGCTTAATATTTTTGAATTTAAAATTAAAAAGAATTCCCGTGCTGAATAGGGGACAAAAATAAGTCTTCATTATTTGGTAACAGGTTTGCGAGTGATGTCTTTCTGCTCCTACGGCTTGAAAGGTGATGGAGTGATTCGCTGCGCTCACCCGCCACAGGTGTTTTTTCATGGAGTAAACCATAAAAAAGTGATGTCTTTTTGTTTTCCTCAGCTTCGCTGTTAAAACAAAAAGGTGATGTGCCCTGCGAGGTTTAACCGTCTGCTGGGTGTTATCGATTAACCAATTAACCAATTAACCAATTAACCGATTAACCTCATTTCTCTCCACCTTTACCACCCTACCCAATCCTTTACTCAAAGAAAATATCCTCTCGCCATGCGCCAAAGTAATCGAATCAAGGCCCATACCTTTTACCTCAATCAATGCCCCCGGAACTAAACCCAGACTCCACAGCTCAGCAGAAATATGTTCGCTCATTTGCTCGTACTTAATTGTAGCAGTTTCATTTTGCTGAAGGTCACAGAGTGTCAACCCCTCAATTCTACCTTTTAATGGAATAGGCGAACCGTGTGGATCCAGCTCCGGATAACCCAGTGATCTTTCCACCTCGTCCAGGAGCTCTTCCGGTAGCAAGTGTTCCAGTTTCTCTGCATCATTATGAATCTGCAGATCTGTGAGCCCCATTTGATTAACAAGATAAGTTTCCCAGAGTCTGTGAGCACGAACCAGCAAATTTGCCTGATGTTTTCCTGTCTCTGTGAGATATATTTTAGAGTCATCTGACCTCACCAATCCTTTCAGGATTAGTCTTTGCAGGATGAATTTTTTATTTCTGATTGGCGCTTCATTTAGCATCTTCTTTGGAATACCTGTTTCGCCTGAAATTTCTGTTCTTTTTAACATGAATTTTTGCAAATCTTCTTCAGCAATTTTGTAGCGATGAAGGAGTTTATTTCTCCATTTTGCAAACATTCCTCTTTGAGGCGATAAAATCCCTGCACCCAGATAAAAAATTGACGCTACCACTGCCATGGAAGGACCCGGAGCTATCTCAAGCCAAATGGCGGCAATCAATCCTAAAACTCCTGAAAGAACACCTATTAAAGCTGCAATGAATAATACCCATCTGAGATTGTTGGACAAAAGTAAGGCAGCTGCTGCGGGAGTGATGAGCATTGCAACCACTAAAATAACTCCGACCATTTGCAAGGATGCAACTACTGCAAAAGATAACAAAAGCATTAAAAAATATTGAACAACCAAAGATGAGATTCCAATTGTATCGGCTACCACAGGCTGAAAGGAAGTGATAAACAAATGCCTGTAAAAGACTGTCACACTTAACAAAGTAAAAATGCTAACAAGACCGGTTAAAGTCAGGTCCTCATTGGATACTCCTAACACATTTCCAAACAAGAAATCTTTCAGATCCAGGTGAACTCCCTGTCTGCTGCTGATCAATGATATTCCAATGACACCTATAGCAAACATGGTCGTAAACACAATTCCCACGGCTGCATCTCCCTTGGTACCAAATTTTCTTTGAATCCAAATAATTGCTACGGCTGTAAGCAGACCCGCCAGAACTGATCCGGCAAAGAATCCCAGACTGGAATATCCGGTGACTAAAAATGCCAGCACAATTCCCGGTAAAATGGAATGAGAAAGCGCATCTCCAAATAATGCCATATTTCTCAAAACAATGAAACATCCCAGAATTCCACAAGTAATTCCTACCAGAACAGCTGCCAGCAAAGCTCTTTGCGCCCACGGATATTGAAAAACTTCAATAATCTGTTCCATTTAATTCTTCTTTGTTTGGCTGGAAATCGGGTTATCTAATTCACATTAATACAAATCTGTAAAAAATATTCCTTCCTTCAATGCATATGGCGAAATGACTATTTTTTCTGAATGCAATTTACTGATGATCCAGTCAATTAGCGCAAAAGAGACAACAATAAGTTTTTTTCGCTCATTTGGAATCCAGGCTATTTGCTCAATTTCAAACAATGGAAGATATTTGATTTCATGATATCTTTGAAAAAAGAAATCTGAACTGACTTCAGTAGGAGAGAGTAGCTCTTCACTTTCAGAAGCGGCCAGCACCTCAAATGACCCTGATGCTCCAGCAAGAGATTTCGGCTGATTTACTTCAATAGCTTTCAATAAATCCATACATAAATCATCTAGCCAAGTATTCATTTCATCTATTGCAGCTGGTTTTATAGGATCTGTTTTATGAAACTTTCTATAGAGAACAGCCACTCCACATGGAAAGCTTCGCGACCATAATTTGCCATCCTGATTTGCAATAATGAATTCTACACTGCCTCCTCCAATATCCATTATTAATGAATTTTCAGACCCCAGGTCAACTCCATGCCGGACACCCTCATAAATCAGATTGGCTTCCATCATACCATCAATCAATTGAATATCAATGTCATATTTTGACTTAACTTCTTCAATAAATTGAGAGCCATTTTTTGCAGTTCTCAGTGCGGCAGTTCCGAGAGCTATTACATGTATATCCCCCAGAGTAGAAAGTACAGTTCTAAATTTCTCCAGTGCCAGAAGACCCCGCTGATAAGGCGCATCAGCAATGACACTGATTCCTTCTTCTGCCAGCCTTACATAGATTCGTTTACGATATACTTCCTCTATTGTTCCATCTACCCTTACTTTTCCGATCAGAAGATGAAAAGTATTAGTACCTAAATCAATAACCGCTTTGAGAGAAGTATCCATTTTTTAGCTTGGAGAATCGGCTATTTAGGCTGATTCATATTTTTTAACTGGTTAAATACATTGACAAATCTTTGATAACCTTCAGCCGAAAGTGCATTGGCATACAACTCCTTGTCATCCTTCCTAAATACAATGTACTGGCAGTTTTCATCCGCATATAAGTCTCCCAAAAACATTCTGTCTGATCCACTTTTATAGATAATTATTCCAATTGACTTACAGCTTTTGGGTCTTCTGACAGGGTTCTGGCTGATGCCTCCCAGATCTCCTCTTACATCATTTTGGCCACTCACACTCATACTAAAATCAGGAGAGCTCATGATATAGTCAATGCCGGTACAATTGACAACAAACCAGTTAAAATCTTCACCTGTCATTGCAGGCAGGTCGGGCAGATAATTCTCTTGTGTTTGTACAGGAGCAGCAGGTTCTGCACTTGCAGGCTCGGCTTTTGGATCTGAACAACTGAGGAATGCAAATAAAAGAGATAGCAAAAGGAATAAACTTGATTTCATAATTATTAATTTGAATCTTAATGATAATGTGGACTAGTAAAATACTATATTATGATGGATGATGACAAATGTAATGGCTGTTTTACAACAAATGGGTAAAATTGATTACTCATTGTACTTAGATTTAGTTTGCACATGCACTCCGACTGAAAGATAATAGCCCCTCATGGAGCTGAAAGTTGCTCCGGGAGTGCTGTTTTTATTATACAATAGATTGAATGAGCGATTGTATTGAATAAACAAAGCTGTTTGTGGGTTAAAGAAATATGAAATTCCAGCCAGCCAGCCAAGATCAGTTCGCCTGTAACCTTCTGTTGGAATCGCAAATCCACCGGTTCTTACGGAAGAATTGAATAGTCTGCCTATAGAAACTCCTGCATAATAGTGAATTTTGAAATATTCACTTTCCTGGAGCCAGTCTTTTAGATGAATTGTAATTGGCACATCCACGTATTGGAGAGAAATATGTGTATGCTGTTCCTGATTATAGGCAAGAAAACTCGATAATGCCCCTCTTGTGCTGTAGCTCAGTCCGACATGCAGATCTGTTCTGGTCTTGATATGAATAATTCCAACTAGTGTGGCATTAAAACCAATTCGGTTATATCCTGCAGAAAAATCTCCATCAATCTGCGAAGCATTTGCACTCAATTCCAGACCCCCTCCAAATCTCTGGGCACTCAAAACGCCATTTACGCCAAGAATGGCCCAAATGCAGATTATAAGTTTAAATGTATATTTTCGATTCATATGTGTAATTTTGATCCGGTCACTAAGGAATATATCAATCATGAAGTTCACTAAAACAAACCTGAATAAACTTGAAAGGTTTTGCCAGGATGCAGGGTACAAGGTAAGGTATGAAAAAGGAAATTTCCAGTCAGGTTATTGCATTGTCGAGCAACAAAAAGTTGTGGTACTGAATAAATTCTTTGATTTAGAAGGCAGAATCAATACTCTGATTGACATTCTGCCCTTATTGGATATCCCAAATGAGGCATGGACAGAAGCTAATAAAGCACTGTATAAAAAAATGGAATCAGAATAATGACAATCAATTCCGGAAACAATCTCACTATCACTATTCTGGGTACCGGGACGTCACATGGCGTGCCTATAGTCGGTTGTAAATGCGATGTCTGTACATCTGATGATATAAAGGATAAAAGAACCAGAACATCAGCATTATTATCCTGGGATGAAACCAACATAGCAATTGATATTGGCCCGGATTTCAGACAACAAATGCTTCGGGCTCAGGTAGATCACCTTGAAGGGATACTTATAACACATGAACACAATGATCATGTTATAGGTCTTGATGAAATAAGACCCTTTAATTTTATTTCAAAAGCACCGATGAATATTTATGCGACGCTTGCGGTGCAATCTGAATTCAGGCAAAGGTTTTCCTACGTATTTGATAATGATCCTTATCCGGGAGCTCCAAGAGTTAATTTTAAAAGCATTCAAAAAGATCAAAACATTTTTATCAGGGGTCGTGAAATTATCCCGGTAGAGGTAACACATGGAAATATTGCAGTGCTGGGTTTTCGAATTGGTAAGTTCGCTTATATCACTGATGCAAAATTCATTGCTCATGAAGAGCTTAGAAAACTGGAAGGATTGGACGTTTTAATTATTAATACACTGCATCATCATGAACATTTTGCACATTTAAATGTCAATGAAGCATTAGAGCTGATTACATTACTGAGACCCCAAAAGGCTTATTTAACTCATATCAGTCATAAAATGGGAAAACATTCAGATGTAAGCAAGACCTTACCGGATGGAGTTGAACTGGCTTATGATGGTCTGCAAATCAATTTGTAAATGAATCATTTAATTCACGAAAGTAGTCCCTACTTGCTTCAACACTCTCACAATCCGGTTAATTGGTTTGCCTGGGGAAGTGAAGCTTTGGAAAAAGCAAAGGGGGAGGATAAACCCATTCTTTTGAGTATTGGCTACTCTACATGTCACTGGTGTCACGTCATGGAGCGGGAGTCATTCGAAGATGAAGAGACCGCAGCTTTCATGAATGCACATTTTATCAACATCAAATTGGACAGAGAAGAATTTCCGGAATTGGATAAGATCTACATGGAAGCCGTACAATATTTGCAGGGGCATGGAGGTTGGCCATTGAATGTGTTCCTGCTGCCGGATAAAAGACCTTTTTTCGGGGGCACATATTATCCGCCATTCCGCAGACAAAACATGCCCTCCTGGCTGGATGTACTTAATAATATCAGAGATGCATGGATCAGCAGAAGGCAGGTAGTGATTGAACAGGCTGAAAAAATTGCAGAGCTGATTCAGCAAGGAGAAGTGGCTTTAATAAAAGACGCCATTGCGCCCGCGCTATTTTCAAAGTATTCTTACAAGGATGATATCAATACTGCTTATATTAAATTGAGCGCACAATTTGACAGAGATCATGGAGGTTTTGGACATGCTCCCAAATTTCCTTCCTTCATGGCACTTTCAGGGTTAATGCATCATCATTTTTATTATCAGGATAATCTGGCAGTTGAGATGGTAAAAACATCGTTCGATGGAATGTTATTGGGGGGGATTTATGATCAGGTTGGTGGAGGTATCTCAAGATATGCCACTGATGAAGCCTGGAATATTCCACATTTTGAAAAGATGCTGTACGACAATGCTTTGCTTCTTGAAACTTTAGGACTTGCCTGCCAAAATGAATCAAATGCTTACTACAAAGAAACTGCTACTGCGACGCTAGAATTTCTGCAAAGGGAAATGAAAGATGATAGTGGCATGTATTATTCTGCACTGGATGCAGATTCGGAAGGTGTGGAAGGAAAATTTTATGTGTGGAATTACAAGGAATTAAAATCTTTAAATCTTAGTAATATTGATCACTTGCTTTCTTTTTACAATGTCCTGCCTGAAGGCAATTGGGAGCATAGCAATATTTTATACGCAACAGAATACGCTGTCGCCTTTGCTCAGAAAAATGAATTGAATTTATCTGACTGGGAAGAATCAATACTGGAATTTAAAAGGGCCTTACTTGCCAGGAGAAAAGAGAGGATACGGCCGGGTTTGGACAATAAGATTATTCTGAGCTGGAATGCTATGTTGATTCCGGCATTTTTAAAATGGGCCTCATTGGATACGGATAAAGGATGGTCCCAAAATGCCCTAACTCTTTATAATCAGTTAAAAATTACATTCTCTGATCCGGATTATTATCTCAGCAGAGTTTACACAAATGGACAATCGCGCTTGTCAGGTAATCTTGATGATTATGCTTACATGATAAGGGCAGCCATTGAGCTCCATCAATTCACAGGAGACTCAACTTACCTGGCAGATGCTGTTAAGTGGACAGCGATAGTCCTCACTGAATTCAATGACCCTGCAGATGATTTGTTTTATATGACTCCTGAGCATAATTCTGATGTATTTGTTCGGGTAAAGGAATTGTACGACCTAAGCTCGCCTTCCTCCAATGCAGTAATGATGGAAAATTTGTGGTTAATGGGTTGGATCATCGATGAATTATCATACAGGGACAAAGCCAAACACATGTTATCAAAAATGTGGATCAGCATCACGAAATATCCGCTGTCCTTCAGTTATTGGTTGAGAGCAGGACTGAGAATTATTAATGACTTTAGATCTGTTGAAATAATCGGATCAGGAGATCAAAGTTTTAGATCGGCTTTTCATAGTCATTTTCTTCCGGGCAGTATAATAAAAAAAGCATCATTTCTTTCACAATCAGTGGATAGATCTCTACTTCAGCATACTGACAACACATATGCGATCGTTTGTTCAGAGGCAGCTTGCTCTAACCCCCTGAGCACTCCTGAAGAATTGATAAATGCCTTAAAATAAATCTTTTGAGAAAATATATATACATACTTGGACTGGTGATTTTACATGCTTTGTTATGGGCACAACAGCCGGCACAGTTCTCCATGTTTCATTTAAACAAATATGCTTTTAATCCGGCATACGGAGGTATGGATGGTGTCATCACGGCTACAGGGGTATATAGATCACAATGGCAGGGATTGCCGGGTAATCCCACTTCAGTGCATTTGAACGCACATGCACCTTATTACCGCATCAGTGGAGGGATGGGTTTTCAGGGTGGGAGCGATCAGGCAGGTGTACACAGGCACAATTATTTTCAGCTGTCTTACAATTATGTTACTTATCTGACAAATGACTTATTGATTTCAGCGGGTGCATTTGCCGGTGTCAGACAGAGAGTATTAGATGGAAGCAGACTCATTTCACCGGAGGGAGTTTATGGGGGTGGAGGGGTTAATCACAATGACCCAATACTTCCCGTGTCACTTGAATCAGGATTTGCTCCAAATATCGGTGCCGGACTTTTTGTAGCATATGGTGCATTTGAGGGAGGAATTTCTGTTGTCAATGCTTTAAATAACAAGATTGCACTCAATCAGGAGATACCCGGAGGTTATTCTTTAAAACGGGCATTCTATTTGCATGGAGAATATCAAATACTGTATGATGATGAGTGGGAGTTTACTCCTGCGGTTCTTTTAAAGACCGATCTGAGTCAGACACAATTTGATGTTTTGTTAAATGTAAAATATAGAGACAATTTTTTTGGAGGGGTCTCGTTTAGGGGGTACGATCAAAAAAGCATTGATGCGTTAACTTTATTTGGCGGCCTCAGACTTACGCCAAATTTTACATTGGGTTATAGTTTGATATAACACTTTCTGCATTGAATTCTGTCAGTTCCGGCACTCATGAAATCATGATAATTTATAGGCTGGACCGGGCTTTAGGCGTTGGTATACCTGAAAAGATCATTTATAATCCACGCTTACTTTAAATATTTTGGAAGAGTTGAAAATCATATTAAACAAAATAAAATATTTCTTTTCAACCAAATTAAAGAGTAATTGACGGAAGATTGTGTTAAAATTGTGCTCGAATTAGCCTTGAGTCACATTTTTTAAAAATTTTGTTTTTGAAAACGAGCCAAAGAATTATCTTTACGCCCGTTTTAGTCTTTAAAGCATTAAGGGAATTTATTCTATTAAAGTAAGTTATGAAAAGAGTAGTAGTCTTCGTTTTCACATTATTGACCTTCAGCTTGTTTATTTCCTCATGCGGTAAAGGAAACCGTACATCAGGACAATTAATAGGTGTTGAAGATCGACCTTCCTGGAGAGGCATCAATCCTTTCGGAATGGTCTATGTTCCATCAGGAACATTAACGATCGGTGCAGGTGATCAGGATTTAAGAAACACTTATCTCCAAAGACCTAAGTCAATTTCTATAGTTGGATTCTATATGGATGATACGGAAATCACTAATAATGAATACCGTCAATTTGTGTATTGGGTAAGAGACTCAATAGCACACGTAATGCTGGAAGATTATATAGAAGATGAAAACGGTAATCAATCTATCGATTGGGAATTACCTATTGATTGGGAAGATGAATTATTAGCTGATATGTATTACTCAGGAGATGATGTATACAATGGCAATTTTTCTGAAGTTAATACTTCCTTATTAAACTATAATTATGATTTCTTTGACACTCCTGCTGCAGCTGCAGACAGAGGTCAAAGCCCCAGAAATAAATTTATCCAGAAAAGAGTAGTATCAGTTTATCCTGATACCTTGGTGTGGGTGAGAGATTTTGCGTATTCTTATAATGAGCCAATGGCGCGTAATTATTTCTGGCACCCATCATTTGATAATTATCCGGCAGTAGGTGTTACCTGGGCTCAGGCTGATGCTTTCTGTAGTTGGAGAACTTTGATCTGGAATAAGTACAGACCTGAAGAATCCCATTCTGAAGGTTTCAGATTGCCTTTCGAAGCTGAATGGGAATATGCAGCCAGAGGCGGTCACGAATTGGCTCCTTACCCATGGGGTGGATATGGTCTTCGCAACACTAAAGGATGCCTTCTTGCCAACTTCAAGCCGGGAAGAGGAAACTATCCGGAAGATGGCGGACACTATACTGTGAAAGCTGACGCTTACTTTCCTAATGACTATGGTTTATTTAACATGGCAGGAAATGTTGCAGAGTGGACAAGAACTGCATTTGCTGAAAATGCATATTCATTTTACCATGACATGAACCCTGATTTTCGTTATGACGCTACAACTGATGATCCGGCTTCTTATAAGAGAAAAGTAATTCGTGGCGGTTCATGGAAGGACATCGGATACTTCCTAAGAACAGATGTCAGACACTGGGAATATCAGGATTCAGCAAAATCCTATGTTGGTTTCCGTTGTGTGCTGCCTCACCTTGGAAGATCAATGAATGATTTCTAATGATTATTACCTATAAGATTTATAGTTTCTAATACTGTTTTTACTATTTAATTGAACATCGATTGTTCATTTATTTATTTACTTTTTTTATTTGATTTTTATTTTATCTAACCCTAAAATTCCTTGATTACAAGATGAGCTTCGTAAAAACAAATAGCTTCAAGTACTTTAAGAACTTGATTATCGGATTAGGTGCTGCCGTAGTATTGATTGGTGCACTATTCAAAATCCTATCCTGGGAAGGTGCTGACTTCATGTTGATGATTGGACTCTTCACAGAAGCATTTCTATTTACCATGTTGGGTATTATTCCACCTGAAAAGGATTACTACTGGGAAAAACTTTATCCGGGATTGGATGATTATCATGCCAACCTTAATTCATTGACTGATGGTCCTACAGCTAAAGTTGCTACTCACAGACCACTTAACAGTGATGCAGTAGAAGGAAATCTAAACAACATGCTTACAGAGCTTCAGGCTATGTCTAAGAGTTTGGGTTCTTTAAGAGCACTTCAGGAGGTTGATTTCACTAAAACTGGTGATCAAATTAAGTCTATGAACAACTTCTATGAGAAAATGTCCAGTGCAATGTTGGAATTGAACAACACTGTAGAAGACACAAAATTATACAGACAACATTTGGGTAACTTGAATACGAATCTTGCGAGCCTGAATAATGTGTATGGAAACATGTTAAATGCCATGACCAATTTGGGCAAATCTTAAGATTCGTCCGTATAGCTTGCGCTATTTTGTCTCCAACTCATTTGTTAATAAATATAAAATAAAGTTAAATGTCTATTCCTAAGGAGCCCAGGCAGCTGATGATCAATTTGATGTATTTGGTACTAACTGCATTGTTAGCACTGAATGTATCCGCAGAGATCTTCAATGCCTTCAAATTGGTAGATAATGGATTGCAGAAATCCAATAGAACACTGGAAGAAACCAGTAGCCAGATTCCTGGCAGAATTGCTGAATTAGCAAAAAAGGATCCGGCTAAATATGAGAAGTATATTACAAGTGCCAATGAAGCACGCAAAATCTCTAAAGAATTTGTAGAATATGTGGAGGAAATCAAAAACCACATGATTGCAGAAACAGGGGGGATGGATACTGTAAAAGGTCAGCCTAAGGGGTATAAAGACAAGGATATTACAACACGATATCTAGTTGGAAAAGAGCCTGCAAAAAATCAGGGGAAAGGCGGTGAACTTGAAGCAAAAATCAAGGAAACTTATGACAAATTCCTTGCATTAGTAGATGCTGAAGATAAACCAACCGTTGCTTCTTCTATTACAGTAAGAATTGATAGTGCTTACACTACCAGTAAAAATAAGAAGAATTGGGCGCACTTTAATTTCTTTCAAATGCCTTTGTTGGCTACAATGCCAATTTTGACTAAGATTGAAAATGACGCGAGAAGTTCTGAAGCTGCAATTCTTAACTACCTGGCCGGTAAGGTGGGTGGTGAGGATATTGTTTTCGACAAATTTGTTGTAGTATCTTCAACTAAGAAGTCTTATGTCATTGCAGGAGAAACATTTGAAGCTGAAATCTTCCTTAGTGCCGCATCTAAGAACACAGATGGTATGTCCATTTCAATCAATGGATCACCTGCAAGTGTAAAAGATGGAGTCGCTAAATATTCTGTCAAGACAGGCGAAACAGGTGTAAAGAAGTATACTGCAAAGGCTACTTTGAAAACCCTGTTACCGGAGAAGTTCAGACTTATGATGGAAGCTTTGAATATGAGGTAGGACGTCGTTCTGCATCTATTCAGCTCGATAAAATGAATGTATTTTACCTTGGGGTAGACAACCCAATTTCTGTATCTGCTGCCGGTGTATCCAGTAATGATCTTAAAGTAAACGGATCAGGTGGAGGTATCAAGCTTAGGTCCAGTGGGCCTAACAAGTATATTGTGAATGTTTCTCAGCCTGGTGAAGCTACAATAACGCTTTCCGGAGGTGGATTAACTTCAAGTACTTTCAACTATCGTGTTAAGAGAATTCCGGATCCGGTTGCAAAAATTGGCCGTTTAGCCGGTGGTTCTATGAGTGCCGGTGAATTTAAAGTGCAACCTGGTATTATACCAACTCTGGAAGGATTTGAATTTGAAGCTAAGTGCACAATTGAATCATTCAGAATTATTAGAATCAGAAGAGGTGAAGATCCAAGAGTTGCGAATAACAGTGGAGGAGGATTTAATGGAGAAGCAGCCAGATTGGTGCAAGATGCGGGACCTGGTGACAATTACATTTTAACAGATGTGAAAGGAAAATGTCCGGGTGATGCAGCTTCCAGACCACTGAACTCGCTGGCATTCCAGATTAGATAAATTAAATTAAATTTTCAGGATATGAAATTAGTAAAGATTTGGTGTTTGGCAGTACTGTTTATTTCAGTAGCTACTGTCCAGGTATCAGCACAAGTCCCTGAAGATATTATCACGGAATCAAGTGATCCGGATGATATATTTTTGGATGATGAGGATTCAGCTCCAATCGATGATGTCATCGAGAAGAGATTGTTGCAGGAACGTTTAATTCTTGCGTATGACTACCCTCGTGAACATGATATTTTTTGGGAAAGAAGAGTGTGGAGAGTGATCGATGTTCGTGAGAAGATGAATCAAACCTTTGTCTATCCTGAAGCTCCTTTTTTTAAAGTTATTACAGAAGCAATCGCTTCCGGAAAGCTCAGAGCATTCGATGATGAGCAATTTAAAGTAAGATTATCTCCTTCTGAATTAGATGCCGTATTTGTGAAAAATGATACTATTACAGTACCACTTTTGGATGATCCGGACAATTATGAACTGAAAATAATTTCAGACACTGTTGCCCGATACACCAATATTACTCAGTTCAGAGTAAAAGAAGTTTGGTACTTCGATTCTGAAGCGTCTGAATTGCGTGTAAGAATTTTAGGAATAGCACCATTGTACACTGAGACTATCTATGATGAATTTGGTAACGGCACTGAAATTCCTCCTAGAGCACTATTCTGGTTATATTATCCCGATTGCAGAGAAGCTTTCTCCCGTTCATTGGCATTCAATCCATTGAATGATGCAAGCCCTCTTAGCTGGGATGACGTATTTCAAATGCGCAGATTCTCCAGTTTTATAATTAAGTCCTCTAACGTTCAGGATTTCAGATTAGTGGATTATCCATCTTTGAAAGAAAGTGGGGTAAATCTTCTATTGGAATCTGAGAAAATCAAACAAGAAATTTTCAACTTCGAGCATGATCTTTGGTCATACTAAGGATTGGAAAATCTTTAAATACAAAAGCCGGTTATTCTTCAATGAATGACCGGCTTTTTTTTGCTTAAATTTTCTAAGAATATGCTTAAATGTATTTCTCCTGCAGGAGAGGAATTTGTTTTAAAATTGGACTCTTTTGAAGACCTTCCAGTCAATTATCAAAGCCGGAATAATAACGCAATAGCTAAATATCAAAATTGAATAATTTTCTGTAGTGGGTATGTACCTGTATGCATGATACGAGGCAAAAATCAGGTAGGACCAAAGTATAATACTCCAACGGCCATTAATGTAGGCAAATGGTATAAGCAAGCTCAAATACCAGGGGTGTACAGTTGTCGCAAACAACAGATATATGATGCCAGAGATAATAATTGTGTCAATTAAGTGGTGGATTTCTAATACTTTTTTACTCAGGTAAAGCCAGATGCTTATGCCTGCCATGATTATAGTGCAGACAGGGCCTAGAATGTGGATAGGATTATACCCCCACCACCATGTTCCGATGGCTCTGAATAAATAGTAAATTGAAGCATTGAATTCAAATGTTCTGAAGTATAAATCAAGGCTGCTTCTGAAGTGGAGAAAATAATCAAGTTGGAGGAATAAAGATATAGACCCCAATACCACAGTAAAAGTAAAGGCCAAAAACCATCTTAAGATTTCTGATCTGGAATTGATATATTTTATGAAAAATGGAGCAAAAATCAAAGGCCAAAGTTTAACAAGTATTGCAAAGGCAAGTAGCACCCCACTCAAATAGTTTTTCCTCATTTTCATCATCAATACACTCATAATCAGAAATGTAGTGGCTAGTGACTCTATATGCCCACTATAATTCCACTCCAAGATCAGTAAAGGATTCAGCCAAAGCGCCCAGAACCATCTTTGATCAATATTCTGTGTTTTAAATAATTGGTAAACAAAATACCAGCCCCCAAGCTCTACAAGTAAAAACAATGATTTCAATCCCGTAACTGCAGTGGGAATGCCCCAGGATGCTGCTAACCAGCCTCCAAAAGAAAAAAAAGTTTGTGCTGCCGGAGGATAAACAGAATAATATGTAGCTGAATTTAGGGATGGAAATAGGGAATGGATTAGCGGATGCTCTTCCCTGGAAAAAAATTGTACACATTCTTCGGGAGTAAAGGCATACGGACTAATTCCTACCTGACTGAGATACCCATCCCATATATATCTGTAAATGTCTTCTGATAAAGAGGGAAATGCAGAGACTGCCATCAGCCTGATGAAAAAGCCGATTGCAATATATAGGATTGGTTTGCTGTATTGACTCCAGCCGGAAACAGGATATAAATGGAATAAGAAGGCGGCTGAAAATAGGGAGAATTGTAAAAGAAAGGCTTCTCTCTGCAGAAGGTGGAGCATTGTGAAATACGTCCCGATCATTAATACTGACCAGACAATATTCCTTAACTTAATGTTTGGAGTGGGCATCCTTGAGTGTATAGTAGATGATACCAATATACCCTAAAAAAAGCATGAGATGAAAATAAAGAAAATAATATACGCCATTGGATAATTGATGGATCAAAGAATATAACAATACAGCAGTTATGAGGATTTCTATTGAAAGTACAAAGCGTGCAGTTCTGTTTAAATATGAATTTTCTTTAATTCTGTCTCCTTTATTCAGGATGTTAAACTTGGGTGTGCGGATGAAACTTGTTTTTTTGCCCATGTACCCCAGGCACACTGCCCGCGCATTATGGTATGAAAGTCCTGAAGAAAGTGCCAGGAAACTGAGGAAATAAGGAAAGAAAGATATTATTCTCAGAACAGAATATTTTGATTTTAGAATATGCTTATTACAGGAATAATAAACAAAGAACAAACTCAGTAATCCCAAAGGTAGCCATGCTAAGAAATTAATTGGGATTCCAAGAAAACCCGTGGCACCCGTGATAAATAAACTGCTAATCATGCAGCTCATCAAGATTAGGAATACAGAGCTATTAAGAAGATGAATGGCACTATGAATTTTTGTAGATAAAGGGAGACTGGATTTGAAAAGTTGGGGCAATATTTTTTTGCCGTTTCTGCTCCCCCTTTCATCCATCTGAATTGCTGTGCCTTGAAACCGTTCATCTCCACAGGTAATTCAGAAGGAGAACCGATATTTTTTAAATATTGAATGTCCCAGCCTTTAATTTGGGCGCGATAGGATAAATCTAAATCTTCGGTTAGAGTATCAGCTTCCCAATTTCCGGCATCCAGGATCGTTTCTTTGCGCCATACCCCACCTGTTCCATTAAATTGTAAAAAAAGACCGGCAGATTGCCTCCCTGACTGTTCTGCCATAAAGTGAACATTCAATTGCATTGCCTGCATCATTGTCATCCAGGAATAATCTGCATTGATATGCTCCCATCTTGTCTGAACTACCCCGGTTCGGGAATTCGAAAAATATGGAATAGTTTGCTTAAGAAAATCAGGACGGGGCAGAAAGTCGGCATCGAATATGGCTATGAAATTTCCTATTGCACTTTTCATACCGGCTTTTAATGCGCCGGCTTTAAATCCGCTCCGATCCTTTCGCTGCAGATGTGTTAGCAGGATACCCGTATGTTTGTATTGTAAAAGCTTTTGCTTTATCAACTCAGATGTTTCGTCTGTCGAGTCGTCTAATATCTGAATTTCCAGTTTATCAGAGGGATAATCGATCATCACTATATTATCAATCAGCCTTTCGATAACATACTTTTCGTTATATACAGGTAATTGCACTGTAACCAATGGCCATTCAGATGGAATCGAAACTGAATATTGAATATTATTTCCTCTTCCCTTTAGGAACAACCAGAGTTGAATAAGGCAATAAACATTTATAAGCACAACCGAAATAACATATACTGTAACTACGATCCAGGAAATGACTAGTGCAAGTGTTTCGGGTAGTATGTTCATTATTACAGGTACTTGAATATAGTCCACAAAATTTTATACCCTGCCTTTATTGTGCCGCTCACAGTGCCGGAAATTTTTGAAATTCCAACTCTTTTCCTATATGGAACCGCGATTTCTGTGAACGGAATTTTCAGTTTGGCTGCTTTAATTTGCATTTCTACCGTCCATCCATAAGTCCTGTCCTTCATTTGTAATTTTTGAAGCACAGAATATCTGATAGCTCTGAATGGACCAAGATCCTGATATTTGTAACCCCAAATTATGATAATAAGTGATGTAGCGAACCAATTCCCGGCTATCTGCGGAAATGTCATAGAACCTTTTTCTCTTAATTTTGAGGCTCTGTTTCCAATTACAAAATCGACATTGTTTTCGATAATTTGATCGAGCATTGGAGTTAAGTACTCAGGATAATCAGAATAATCAGCATCTAAAAAACAACAATATCTACTTCGTCTATTTTCTGAACATATGAAATTCCCATCAAACAAGCATTTCCATAGCCCCGCAATTTCTGATCGAGTACAATTGCCCCGGATTCCATAGCCACCGCGGCTGTATCATCCCGGCTATTATTGTTCACAACAATCAGGTGATCAACTACTCCGGTTGGAATATCCCGGATTACCTTTGCAATGCTGTTTTCTTCATTGTAAGCAGGAATGATGACCGCTATCCTGTGGTTTTTATACATTAAATTAGCTTGTAAAGATTGGCTTAAACTTGCCTTGAAGAAAATAAAAATGTAATTGGATAGACACTATGTTCGGCATAAGTAAATGCAAAGGAAACAAGTTTTTTGAAAATTCGTTATCATAAACCCGGCATATAAGGGGATGACATGCCTGATAATGCTATTTTTGAGCTCATTTTTATAGATAGAGAAATTTAGTCAATGACGAAATATACGGTTTTATTTATCCTTCTGGGTTTGTATCTGATTTTGAGCTCTTGCAGAAAAGATAATTTTTTGACTGATCCGGAAGCTATGCTGGAGTTTTCCACGGATACACTCCGTTTCGACACAGTTTTTACTACTAAGGGTTCCGCCACCCGGATTTTAAAAGTTTATAACAGACATTCTCAACCGGTAAAGATCAATAGTATTAAACTGCTACAAGGAAATAATGCAACTTTTAGATTAAATGTGGATGGATTGGCGGGAAATGAGCAATCAGAAATACAAATTGCCGCAGATGATAGTCTATATGTATTTGTTGAGGTCACCATTGATCCTGACCAGCCTTTGTCCGCCAGCCCTTACGTAATTGAAAATCAAATTTTATTTGAGCTTAATGGTAATCAGCAGAAAGTCCTTTTGCAAGCCTGGGGGCAGAATGCAAATTATATACCCAACAACAACGCACAGGGCCAACAGTCTTTGCTATCGTGTGATTTGAATCAGGTGGTATGGGATGATCCGAAGCCATACGTCATTTACGGCGTGGTATTTATTGATAGCTGTACCCTGGTGATTCCGGCCGGAACGAAAATTTATTTCCATGGTGGAATAGCCAGACCAGATCCTGAAGTCATTTATAACGACGGCATTTTATTCACCTTGCCTGCAGGCAAAATTAGAATGGAAGGAACAGTCGAAGCTCCTGTTCTGATACAAGGCGATCGGCTTGAAGCTGAATTCAGGGATGTACCCGGACAATGGTCAGGAATTAGATTGGGAAAGGATAGTAAAGGTCCTCATATTTTCAACAATGTGATTATTAGAAATCCTATTCTGGGCATTTATGCAGACTCTGCCAGCCATGTGATTCTGGACAGAGTGCAGGTACATAACAGCTCATCTGCAGGAATAGCCGGTGTTCGGGCCAGAATTGATGCCACTAACTGTTTATTTGCCAATTGTTATGGTGGCGGAGCAGCATTGGTTTACGGGGGAAATTATAATTTCACCTATTGTACATTTGCTAATATTGGAATAGTCGAAGAAGGCATAAGTGCTCAAAATTTTATTTGCTATGACCCACCAATTTGCTCCTCAGGTGATATTTTTCCTATTACATTGAATGTGACAAATTCAATTCTTCAGGGTGCAGGCAAAGATCTTGTTTCATTAGTTGATGCAAAACCAGAGCAAGCTGATTTTTTTCAATATCAATTTTCTCATACACTTGTCAGAGTAGAGGATTTACTAAAAAATACACGATTCGCAGATTTCAATGAGAGATGCATCAATTGTGTTCCCATTTCCAGAACGGATACCCTATTTCTTAATGCTGAGATGCAGGACTACAGTCTGGATACTATGTCCCTGGCCAGAGGCAAAGCAATGTTTCTCGGGAATTTACTCACAGACATCAAAGGGAATCAACGCAAACCTGTACCGGATGCAGGGTGTTATGAATTTGTTGAGTGAGCCTCACTTTTTGAATGGGAGAAATCCACTTTGCTTAGGATGATTAATCCAATGACAAAAAATAATGCAAGTACCAGTGTACTTGTTCTCATACTACTGGTCAGCTGAGAGACCAGCCCAAAGCAAAATGTCCCTAATACGACTCCCATTTTCTCCAGAACATCATAAAAGCTGAAGTAAGATGTACTCTCCTTTGAGTGCCCTGCTATCAACTTGGCATACGAAGACCGCGAAAGTGACTGGATACCTCCTAATACTAACCCTACTAGCCCGGCAACCATATAAAAATTAATTTTTGTGCTTACAAAATATGCAAGAATGCAAATCGTAACCCAAAGAAATAGCTGGAAAATGAGAGCAAATTTGTTTCCTTTCCAGCCGGAAACCAAGGCAAATAAATATGCCCCTACCACTGCAACCAGTTGAATAATCAATATTAACAAAATTAATTCTGATGTTTCAAATGCCATTTCTGTTTCCGCAAATGTAGCTGCAAGCATAATAGTGGTCTGAACTCCAAGGCTATAACAGAAAAATGCCATCAGGTAGGTTCTTACATTCTTAAGTGTTTTCAATTCTCTCCATACATTGATGATTTTGAGATAACCCATCTTCAGAGCTTTTGGGGTAAAATGACTTTTTTTGTCCTTTGGTAAATATCGGAATGGTACCTGAGCCAGGGCCATCCACCAGATTCCTACGAGTAAAAATCCAAATCTGGTGATAAGACCTACATCTTCCAGCCCTACCCACTGAGGATTGATGATTGCTGCTAAAATCACGACTAGCAGAATCACGCTTCCTATATATCCAAAAGCAAATCCTCTGGCGCTTAATCGGTCATACTCTGCTTCTTCTGAAATCAATGGCAAATAAGAATTATAAAAAACCAGGCCACCTGTAAAACCAATTACCGAAAAAATAAAGGCAAACACTCCTAAGTATAAAGTTGCCATCCCATCGAAAAAAAACAATAGCATACAGGATATGCTACCTAAATAAGTGAAAAATTTCATAAATGCCTTTCGTCGTCCTCCATAATCTGCTATACCAGATAACAGTGGAGATAAGGCTGCCATCACCAAAAAGGCTGCAGAAATACAAAAAGCATACAGAGTGGAATTGTACATAGATATGCCGGCAAATTGCAGCGTTTCATCTGTAACATTGAGAAAATATGCAGGAAAGATAGCTGCAGTAATCACCAGCGCATGGGCAGAATTTGCACTATCAAATAAAGCCCAGGCATTGTGTATGATTTTATTACTATATCTGGGAGCTACAGCGGATTCGGACATTCTGGGGTATTTTGCTTAAAGATGATAATTCAAAATTGGAGTTGCAAGATTTATTTTTATTTTGTACAAATCAGATATTTATACGGGCACAAAAAATGAAATCTCATTCAAAAAAGTATTCGGAGGGGAGTATTTACTTCTAAAAAGCAATTCAAACTATACAATTGATATTATTTTGTTGTGTTCTGCGATCCTTTGAATTCTTCCGGGTGGTACTATACGCATTTATTTTGCAAATAATCTGTAGCTTTCAGGCTTTTCAGCGTTCAAACATTAATTCCTGATTATATATGAATATTGTTGTTTTATCCCGCAATCCACATTTGTATTCTACTCAAAGCATAGTAACCGCATGTAGAAAGAAGCAACACCAGGTGCTGGTTCTTGATCACCAAAAGTTTGATTTGATGGCGGATAGCCAGGGCATGACAATGCTGTATAATGGTATTAAACTGGATCATGTAGATGCCATTATTCCCAGAATAGGAGCAACCGCTACAGTTTATGGAGCTGCGGTAATCAGACAATTCGAATTAAATGGAGTGTTTTCCGTAACTGGCTCTGAAGCTTTGGTAAAAGCAAGAGACAAATTCAGATGTATCCAACATTTGTCTGCTGCCGGAATTCCTGTGCCGAAGACTATCATGGCTAACAAAATCGGTTTTCAGGCGAAAAGTCTGGAAAAATATCTTGATCTGCCCATTGTCGTAAAACTAAAGGAAAGCACTCACGGCCTGGGAGTAATTTTGTCTGATAGTTACAATAATGCATGGTCTACACTGGAAGCATTTCATCAATTGGATCAGGATACTTTGTTACAGGAGTTTATAAAAGAAGCTAAAGGAGCAGATATCCGGGCATTTGTTGTAGATGGTAAAGTAGTTGGTTCCATGAAGCGACAGGCAGTTGAAGGTGACTTTAGGTCAAATCTTCACAGGGGTGGAAGTGCTGCGATTGAAAAATTGAGTGCGGAGGAAGAAAAAATTGCTATTTCCGCAGCAGAGATATTGGGATTGCACGTAGCTGGAGTGGATTTACTGAGATCCGAAAGAGGTCCTTTGGTGTTAGAAGTAAATGCCTCGCCCGGCTTAGAAGGTATTGAAACCACAACTAAAGTAGACATAGCTGGAAGTATTATTCAATTTGTGGAAAAGAGTCTTCCTCAAAATAACTCTTAGCATTGATCAGACAAAGCCTGCGCTGATCTTGTAAGTCCTACTTTGAAGCATTTATTGAAAGGAACAATTATGAAAGAAAAACACATGAGTCCGGACAGAAATCCATATATCCAGATGGGTACAGTCCAGATACAGCCTGGTGAATATCAAACTGTTACATTTCTCGTCGGGAAACTACCGATTGGTCAAAAAGTAGGTATTAAAATACATATTTTTCACTCTCCCAATCCGGGACCCAGAATATTGCTGTTGGCTGGCGTTCATGGTGACGAAATAAATGGAGTATTCACATTGAAAAATATATTGGAAAATGGAATGCTTCACCAGTTAAAAGCGGGTTCTGTGATAGTAGTACCTCTGTTAAATGTTTATAGCTTTTTAAATTTTTCAAGAGACCTGCCCGATGGAAAAGATGTCAACCGTAGCTTTCCGGGGAATGCAAGAGGTTCTCTCGCTTCCCGCATGGCTAGTGTAGTGACAAAAAGAATTTTGCCGGAAATAGACTTCGGTATTGATTTTCATACAGGATCCTCCCTAAGATACAATTATCCTCAAGTCAGATACACAAAATCTGATCCTAAGAGTAAGGAACTAGCTGATATTTTCAATGCACCCGTTCAGTTTCCAATGGCTACTATTTCCAATTCTCTCAGGAAAACAGCCCGGCTCATGCACAAACCAATAGTAGTATTCGAAGGTGGGGAATCAATGAGATTAGATGAATATTCAAACAAGATTGCTGCAACAGGTATTAGTAATATCCTATCTCATTTTGATATGATACATGAGGATATAAAAAAATCTGAGCACCTGGACTTTGGTCATACTGCCTGGATTCGAGCTACTTCAGCAGGTATTTTTACCTCATACCGAAGCTCAGGAGAGCATGTTGCTAAATCTGAAATCATTGGAAGTATTTCAGATCCTTTCGGAGAGCAGATAAGCTCGGTGGTAGCATCCAAAGACGGTTTTTTGATTGGCCACAATCAGGCAGCTGTTGTCAATCACGGGGATGCATTATACCATCTTGCATTTAATAAATGAAAATTAATATCCTGAAGCGTTATCCGATTCACATTCCGAATAAATTCAAAATGCATTCCTGGACGTTTGAACTTGTGATTCACTGCACGGTCACTTCGAATTCATTTTTGTGTACCTTTGTCATATTCAAATTTTTATGCATATGAATTCTCTCTGTAATTCAATCTTTTTCTTTGTAATTCTTTGTGCATTGAGTGTTTTATCGCCCTTGTCAGCACAACAGTCCATAGATCAGAAGATTGCTTTAATTATGAAGGATTCCCTTCTCCGTGGCGCTTCAACAGGCATGTTTGTGGCAGATGTGAAGACGGGTAAGAAAGTAGCAGCTTACGATGAAGACAGGATGCTCATTCCTGCCTCTACATTCAAGATCCTGACTACAGCAGCAGCACTGGAACATCTGGGCCCCGAGTTTAAATTTAAAACAGAACTGATTATACAAGGAGAAATTGAAGATGGTATTCTCAAAGGAAATGTCGTATTGAAAGGCTATGGTGATCCCTCCCTGGGCTCTAAAGCATTTAAAGAAATTCCCGGTATGATAGAGCTTCAGAATCAATGGATCGGGGCACTTAAATCCAAAGGAATACGCAGAATTGAAGGAAATGTGATTGTGGATGGTTCTTATTATTCACTTCCCCCTGAGCAGCCTACATGGTCCTGGATGGATTTAGGCAATTACTATGCTTCAGGTGCCTGGGGATTTAATATCAACGACAATCTCTATGAGGTTTCATTTAAGCAAAGCAGTATTCTGCAGGATATACCACCGATCATCAAAATTGAACCTGCTGTACCTGATCTGCTCCTGGTAAATGAGATTATTACAGCCGGCGCCGGAACAGGAGATAATGCATATTTCTACGGTGGTCCTTTTCAGGGCAAACGATTTATTCGGGGCACTATTCCAGCTGGCAAAGGTGTTTTTACAATAAAAGGAAGTCTTCCCGATCCTGAAAAATTTATGGCGTTTAATTTCCATAAAGTTATTTCTGAAAATGGGATAATCATATCAGGGCTGCCATTAACTCACAGGGACCTAAGTGCAGAAAGCTTAAATGCAAATTTCAAAGCTGTACTTGTAACCGTAGAATCTCCCCCACTATTCAGGCTGGTAGAAGTAGCAAATAAAGAATCAAATAATCTCATTTGTGAGGCGCTTCTGAAGCAACTGGCTATTCGCCTGAAAGGAGGGAAATATCTCTACCAGGGACCGGATGTAATTCGTGAATGGTTAAAGAAGTTAGGTGTTTCCGAAAAGAATTTCTTTATTGAAGATGGTTCAGGTCTATCTTCCAAAAATGCAGTTTCTGCTAAAGCAATGACTGAACTAATGAGTGTTTTGCGAAAGAAATCTTATTTTGGTTACCTGGAAAAATCACTGGCGCAAGCAGGTAAAGAGGGCACTTTGCGCAGCACTTTTTTGTCCTTACCACCCAAAACAAATGTTATTGCAAAAAGCGGATCGCTCGGTCGGGTACGCTGCTATACAGGTTATTTGAAGACTCAAACAGGCAGAGAACTGTCTTTTACAGTCATGTTTAATCAATTTTCATGCAGCTCCGGGGAAGCCAGAAAGAAAATTGAAGCAATTGTGTATGAGCTCGCATTACTCTAAGTATATTTGAGTTTCCAACTCTTAGCATGAGACTAATAAACTCCAACTTAATCTGTTTTCTATTCGGGTGTATTTGCCTGTGGAGTTGCAATACCGCCCAAAATGGAAATGCGATTCCAACAGAAGTCAACGATAAGTCTGATCAGGAAGATCTTAAAACTGACAGTTTCGATATTTTGATTTCTGATTACGAGAATGAAGATCGTGTCATCTGGCAAAAGCCCGGAGTTGTGATTGACCTTTTGGGTGATCTCTCAGATAAAACAGTCGCTGACCTGGGAGCAGGATCCGGCTATTTTGCATTCCGATTATTACCTTCTGCGCAAAAAGTTTTGGCATTGGATATTGATCCCCGTGCTATTTCCTACATGGATAGCATCAAAGCCACCCTGCCGGATGAAATTAGTGCAAAGCTTGAATTACGACTGGTAGGCACCGGGAATGCAGGAATGAAACCGGCAGAAGTGGATGCGGTGTTGCTGGTAAATACATATATGTATTTGGGAGATAGAGTTTCATACCTTAATAATTTGAGAGAGATGATTAAACCTGGTGGCCAGATCATTATCATCGACTTCAAAAAGAAATCAATGCCTATTGGCCCACCGCTGGATGAAAAAGTGGATCTGTCTGTGGTGGAATCGGAACTGAAGGCTGCAGGATTTAAGATATTTTCTTCCAACGATACGACACTCGATTATCAATATATAATCAAAGCCACCCGCTGATATTTTATTGATGTTTCTTTGATGCTTTCCTTATTCTATTTTCTAAGAACATTTTATTCGTTGCCTCCTGGTAATTGAGGTTAAATTATATACATAAAATTTTGCAAA
This sequence comes from Saprospiraceae bacterium, assembly GCA_016706365.1. GTDB lineage: Bacteria > Bacteroidota > Bacteroidia > Chitinophagales > Saprospiraceae > SLDF01. The sequence continues at coordinate 540,239 of JADJJU010000001.1, read as the reverse complement.
AAAATATGCAATGAGTTAAACATTATAAAATAATATAATATATTTGTACCATGTTATCATGTCTATTCAAATAGTATTAAATCGTAATGTATTGAAAAGACTGGGAATTTTTGCATCTGGATCCGGTTCCAACGCAGTGAAAATCATCGAATATTTTGCTGATTCTCACGAAGGAAGAGTGGTAGTTGTTTTTTGTAATAACCCGAAAGCGGGCATAATAGAAAAAGCAGCAGAAAGGAATATTCCGGTTGAAATATTTGACAGAGAAACATTCAAGACTGATGCTATTATTGATAAGATAAACAGCTACGAATTGGATTGGATTGTTTTAGCAGGTTTTTTATGGTTGATGCCAAAAGTTATCATTGAAAAATTTGCAAACAGGATAGTCAATATTCACCCGGCTTTGCTTCCGGATTATGGAGGGAAGGGGATGTATGGAATGAATGTACATGAGGCAGTATGGAGAGATAAGTTGACAGAAACAGGTATCACCATTCATTATGTCAATGACCATTATGATAGCGGTGATATCATATTTCAAGCATCATGTCCTGTTTTTCCGGAGGATAATCCGCAGGAAATTCAGGCGAGGGTGCTACAACTGGAACATAAGTATTTTGCTACTATAGTCGAAGCGTTATTAAGGTTGGATCAAAATTAAAACTACATTGTCATGAAAACAATTTTCACTTGTGCATTTTGTATTTCCCTGTTTTGCAATGCAATAGGCCAGGAAATGGCTGCCCTTACTATTCCGTACAAAACTTCTGTTTTGGCAGGAGAGCCGGCAGCTAAGAAAACCCTGAGCACCAAAGCTGTTAACCATACTGAAGCTTTTTCATACAGAATTGGCGAACAAGATCTTTGCACCGTAGCTCCCAGATTGAGTGGAGATGTTTATAGAATTCAACTGGACGTTAACAGAGGTTACTCTGAAGAAGTACCGGTCGTAGAATCGCTAAGCAGGTTTGGAGACATTTATCCGGAATATTTGTTGAATAAGTCTCTTACCAGATTGATGATGGGTAATTTCGTAAGCTTTGATGCTGCATCATCTGCTTTGGATCTTTGCTGGAAACAAGGGTTTGAGCATGCTTTCGTTGTAAAGTACTCGGATGGATTCAGAGTGGAAGAATAGAATGTATTTTTAGAATATTACCATATCTTTCATTGAATCCGATGATACCCTGAAGCCCTCCAGTATGGATCAGGAGCACTTTTTCATTCTTCTTAAAACTAGATTTGTTTGCCAGATTAGCAGCAGCATAAATCATTTTTCCTGTGTACACAGGATCAAGGGGAACCCCATATATTTCATAAAAATCATTGATCCACTGGATTAAGTTTTGATCAAACTTTGCGTAACCTCCAAAATGAAAATCGTGATGGATGGAATAGGGGCCGTGTTTTATATGCTGTTTTAATTTCAATAACTCTGTAATATTGTCATCAAGGCCTTTGTTTTTAAGCACATTTATTACATGGATATGAGTATTCACTGAGGCCGTACTAATTAAGCCGGCCGCCGTTCCTCCTGTTCCTCCTGCAACAATGATATGCTGAAGATTTCCTTCTTCAAACTCAGCTTTCACGATTCCTGCTACACTTTCAAATCCCGAAAAAATTAATTTTGAAGTTCCACCTTCGGGAATAATATATGCATTTTCAAACTTATTTTTTATTTCAGAATAATCAGAATTCTGAGTCCACGCACGATAAGTTGAGCGATCCAGGTAAACCACCTTTGCATTGTTTTCCTTTAAAAATCTGAGCGTATAGCCCGGACTAGCAGGCTCTTCTCCCCTAACTATTGCTGTAAATGGAATGGAAGCTTCATTGCATAGCACTGCCAATGCGTGAAGATGATTTGAATAAGCTCCCCCAAATGATATGATTTCTTTTTTTCCTGATTTAAAGAAATCTGCCATCGTTCCTTCCAGTTTCCACAGCTTATTCCCAATACCATATGGATGATTCAAGTATCCGGGCAACAAATACCATTCACAAGTATCTGGCAACAAGGATGATGGAGGTAATCTGATGATTTTCATCAATTTAGAGGCTGAAGTTGGCCGAAATTGAAACACTTGAAACCTCCTCCATTTACTATTTTGCCAATTTAAAATTGGCTGCATTTGGCTGTTCCAAACTGAAACTACTAAAACTGGAAACTCCTTATCACCTTCAGAACGCTGATTTTCAAGTCCAATAAAAATTGAATTTCAGCTTAACCGAAATTCCTTTAAAAACGGCTGTTTACTGGCTGTTTGATAAATCTGAAATCTGAAAACTGATAGCTGAACCTGAAATCAGTGCCCCCGTGTTATCTCTCATCGAATGGCAACATTCCTTGTCCGGGACTGAAAACTGAAATCTGGATTTGCATAATTATGGCTTCAAAACAATCAAACGTTTCGTAGTAATGGTTCTGCCTTTATCATTAATCAAAGCATACAAATAGGTTCCTCTCTTGAAATCATCCAGCTCTACACGGATTGTCCGGCTGCCGTTGACATAGTATTTCTCTGACCAAACTGCCATGCCCAATATATTGATGATTTTAACAGTATAATTTCCTGCGGATAAGCCTACCAGATCCAACCTGACAGAACCGATAGCAGGATTAGGATATGCGTGAATATTGCCTGCTTTTGTTGTCGGCTTTGTATAAGCAGATGTTATAACATTGTTATCCGCTTTGAATGTAACTCCGTAACCACATACTTTGCACTCCTGCCACGCTCACAATAGCTATTGCTTCTTTAGCGACATTACTCCAAAATTCATAAACTACAGTAGTATCCAAACCGGTGATACCGGGAAGCGGAAAAGCGGTTGTGACATCAATCCAGACTGGAAGGGCATTGGATTTGATTTCAAGTTTTCTGTTGGCGATTGTTGTTCTTTTCTGTCGCAGCACATCATAAGTGCCGCCTGGTATTGTCAATTTTCCAGGCGTCGACATTTGTTTCAATGTTAAATGTTGCTGATATTCTGATAGAATCAGGTCTGATAGGTAGTTGATTGAGTATTGAATCCGGTATGATTGTAGATGAAAATGGAATATCAATCGAAGTGCTCGAACCAATTGATCTCCGTAACTCATCGGGGTCTGTTTGTCGATTTGAGGGGCACATACTTTGCCAAAATATTGATGCCTAATCCTCCCGGAGCCTCACCTGTGAATCCAAGCTGCAGCGTTTGATTATTTGTATTGCGAAAATAAAACTCTGCATTGTCCGTCTGCTTGATCATGTATGTAGCTGTAGGAAATTGAAAAGATGACATACCTTCTGAGGGATTCAAAAGAACTGTTTCTGTCACAAATGGAGCTACAAGATTACTAAAATCCCAGGTTTGATTGGGCCCCGGATTCGTAATATTTATGTTGGAAGGAAGGTTGTCAGTAGCCGTGCGCAAAGTATCCCCTACCTTCGGAATAGTGATATTCTGAACAGTGATCTGACCAAAAATGGGGGAGTAGGACAGCACTATTAAAAATAATAAGTAAAGGTTCGTTCGCATAGCTTGATGATATTGATTTTTCGGAATCAGATACAAATATAACTAATAGACGTAAAATTGGGTAGGGTGGTTTCGTGCTTAAGCTTTTATTAATAAACTATTTATTGCGTCTTTGCTATTTTTAACAATTCTGAAAGCATCTTGTGGGAATATTTTAGCTTCAAATGCGAGTCTGAATCTTAAAAATAAAGATAACTTTCAAGCTAAAGCAGCTATTTAATGATCGGGCAATGAGATTCATTTGAAATTTCCCCCTCCAAATTTTCGTTTGTAGTGCTTTGACAGGAATAATACATTAATTTTGCAGCTTATCTGCCGGATCACAGGATGTGCATTCGGTATCATGAATAGAAAACTAGAATGAAAGTAGGAATTCTGTTTGGAGGCCCTTCACGGGAAAGGGAAATTTCTTTCGCCGGAGGCAGAACTGTTTTTGACAATCTCGATAAGACCCTTTTTGAACCTGTCCCCATTTTTGTCGATAGCTTATTGCAGCCGATTTTGCTGGATTGGGCCTACATTTATAAAGGAACCATCAGGGATTTTTACCCACCTGTACAGAGTTTAAGGCCGGATGAAAATGGATTTCAAATTTATATTGAAAGTCTTTTTCAATCAGAAAATGATGAATATAATGCCGCCATTGAAAGTGTCGGGAAAAAGCTGGAATGGAATGAATTACCCCAATTAATTGATTTTGCATTCCTTGCTTTACACGGGACATTTGGTGAAGATGGTCAGGTACAAGGCTTACTGGAGAGTATGGGAATGCCTTATACCGGAAGTGGGATTTTGGCAAGTGCCATCGGTATGGACAAAGCAGTTCAGAAAAAATTAATGAAAGCCGGTGGATTTGATTCACCACCCATTGTACTTATACCCAGAGATGCCTGGAAATCTTCGGATCCAAAACAATGGTGGGAAATGTCCAATTCGGAAATTGGATTTCCTTTAGTGATTCGACCAGCTAATCAAGGATCGTCTATTGGCGTTGCTATTTTACATAATCCGGATGACTTCGATGCATTTGTTAATGCTGTGGACAAAGCCTTTTTTAGAATGCCCTTGCTTCGAAGTGAATGGCAAAAATTAAGCACGGAACAAAGGGTTGCACAATTAAAACTCTGGACAGATATTCGCGACGGAGTTGGATTTCCATTGAATATTAATGAGCAAACTTTTTACCATCCTTCTGATCTGCTCGAATGGCTGGAAGAATGGGCACAAAAACCAGCTGAGGAAAAGATTTATCTGGAGAGTCATCATTCTGAGAATAAAGTGCTTCTGGAAGGCTTTATTAAAGGAAAGGAATTTTCCTGTATAGTCATCAGACATCCTGATGGGACAGCTGTAGCGCTTCCTCCTACTGAGATTATTAAAGGATCTGAGGTGTTTGATTACCGCTCCAAATATCTTCCGGGACTTTCCAGAAAAGAGACTCCGATTGATCTGCCCAATTCCGATATTGAAAGAATTCGCAAAGAAACCGAGCGGCTTTTTTATTTCCTGGAATTCAGAACCTATGCCAGAATTGATGGCTTTATCACTGCGGAGGGAAATATTTTTCTCAATGATCCCAACACTACATCAGGGATGCTTCCATCCTCATTTTTCTTTCATCAGGCTGCAGAAATCGGTCTGAATCCTTCACAGTTTTTGACCTTTATTGTCCGCACATCGCTGGATGAAAGAATCAGAGATGCCAATGAGTTTCCGCGCTATTTGAGTCTACTGAGCGAACTTGATGAAAAGCTGCATCTCCTGCATTCAGACCTTCAACATGAAAAGAAAAAAATAGCTGTCATTCTCGGAGGTTACTCTTTTGAAAGACATATTTCTCTGGAAAGTGGCCGCAACATTTATGAAAAACTGGCCTCCTCCGGCAAGTATGATCCTGTGCCTGTATTTCTCACAGGTTCAGAAGGGCAGCATGAATTATACAAACTCCCTGTCAATCTTCTCCTGAAAGACAATGCGGACGATATCCGTCACAAAATCAAACATTTCAAGCAACATTCCCTGATTGCCGAAATTAGAGAAGAGTGCACTGAGATTATTCGGAAATTTGCCTCTGCAGACGTCATATTTGAGCCCCAACAGCTTACTTATGAGCAATTGGGACAAATGGTCGATGGTGCATTTATTGCGCTTCACGGTCGCCCGGGAGAAGATGGAGCTGTTCAGGAGCAGCTGGATAAACTTGGCTTACCTTACAACGGCTCCGGAGTGGCATCTTCATCCATCACGATCGACAAATACGAGACGCTTCAGACATTGAGAAGAAACGGATTCACTGTAGCAGATCAGATGCTTGTGGAAAAGTCGGCTTTCGAACAAAATCAGGAAAGAGTAATTGCTGAAATTGAACAAAGATTTACTTATCCTTTCATCGCTAAGCCAGTTGATGACGGCTGCAGTTCGGCGGTAAAAGTGATTAAAAATCAGTCTGTATTAATTGATTATTTAAAAGCAATTTATAGAAACACTTTTGAATTGGATGCTGAAAGCAGACTGAAAATTCAACTCATGCCCAAGGAAGAATTTCCTCAAAAGAACGTTGTTTTGCTGGAAACCTTAATTCAAAAAGGTGACGCAAAGCACTTCCTGGAAGTCACCGGAGGCATGCTGACTCATTTAGAAAATGGAGAGTTAAAATTCGAAGTTTTCGAACCTTCAGAAGCTTTAGCGGGAGGAGAAATTCTAAGTCTTGAAGAGAAATTCCTGGCCGGAGAAGGTCAGAATATTACCCCTGCAAGATTCTCCAAAGATCCGGAAGAATTCAGAATGATTTCACAGCAAGTTAGAAATACCCTTGAATCTGCTGCGAAAATATTGCAGGTTGAAGGATATTGCAGAATAGATGCTTTTGTACGTATCTACGATGATGCAAAGGTAGAAACAATCATTATTGAAGTAAATTCACTGCCGGGAATGACCCCTGCTACCTGTATTTTCCACCAAAGTGCCATCAATGGATACCAGCCTTACGAATTCATTGACAGCATTCTGGATTATGGTTTTAAGCGCAATAGTATGAAAAACTCAATGAAAATTTGACACCTATGGCAAGCTCAGCTTTTCAATCATTTGTAGAACGAAACCAATATATTCTCAGGCAACTTGGATATATGCTGGCTGCACTTATTGGTTTTTTTCTAATAGTTATACTTCTTCTGAAATGGTTTACTCACCACGGTGAACACAGAGAATTGCCTGATTACACTGGTGAGTTTCTTGATATTGCAATGGAGGAAGCAGAAGATCAAAGTTTCAGAATGTCTGTAGTAGATTCTATTTTTATTGTTGGTAAAAATGGAGGAATTATCCTGAGCCAAACTCCCATTGCTGGCTCTCTTGTGAAACGAAAAAGGACAATTTATGTCACCGTTACAAAATCAAAACCAGATGAAATTTCATCAGGAAGATTACCCATTTTGTACGGAAAAAGTTATGAACGAAAGTCAAGGGAATTAAAAAATGGATTTGAACTATCAAGTAAAATCGTTGATTATGAGTTTGATGCAGGACCTGAAGATTACGTGCTTGCAGTTCTGTACAATGGCGACACTATTGTATCAGCTACCGAAAGAAAAACTGACGTTATGATTGAAAAAGGAGCTGTCCTTGAATTTGTACTGTCCAAGTCGACAGGCGCTCAACTCAGCATGCCAAACATGGTCTGTAAAACTTACAGTGAAGCTTTATTCCTGGCCCGATCTCTCAATTTGTTTATCCGGGATGACCTCCAGGAAGGTGAAAACAAATTTGAGGCATTTGTACATGCTCAAATACCATCATTCAGCCCTGATGCTAAAGTGGTGATGGGAGATACTATTTTGTTGACGCTCAAACCAACTAAGCCGGATTTTTGTGTTGATGAAACATCAGAGGAAGCAGGAGATCAGAACAATGACGAATAAGTTTAACAATGCAACAAGCCTCCCAAATTCTCGTTCATTGATTGATTCAAAAGTAATTATATGATTCGTTTTACTATATTTTCTGCTCTTATCTTCATGTTTGTTTTTCATTCAAATGCTCAGATTCGTTGGTCTGAAGTAGATAACAACAGGCTTCTTGAAAGACATTTTTTACAAAATTCTTCAGATGAAATTGCCAGGAATTCAGACGGGATAATCTACCTGGATGTGCCTTCCGGAAGGAATATGGAGCTATGTTTCAATGATATATTAATCAATAACAATCCAGTTTTTAGCGTAAATAATCTTTCTTGTGAGACCCTAATTTGGGGTACCGCGACTTTCAATAGCACTTGTATCAATTTTCAGGCTAACGACGTAAATCTTCTGGAAACAGACAAGATTTGCATCGAACTTTGCAACGAGGATAATGACTGCGAGTCCTATGAGATAATTGTCAGAGTCAGGGCTTCCCAGTCTATTCCCTTTCTGGAAGATTTCTCACAGGGAGGAATTTACCCAAATCAAAACAGATGGGTGAATAACAGCGTATTTGTAAACAATACTTTAGGGTATGACCCTCCTACGATCGGTGTGGCTACATTTGATGGATTGGATGCCAGCGGATCTCCCTATGGTGGATCAAAGGGCATAGCAGATGTGCTGACTTCTTCCTTTTTCGACCTGCAGGATTATACCCAAAATGATGATGTATTCCTGAGCTTTTTCATACAACCTAAAGGCTATGGCTTACGACCGCGTGCAGAAGATTTTTTAAGACTGGAATTTCTTAATTCCTCAGGTGAATGGAAGTTAGTCAAAGATTATCCTGGTGTTTCTGGAACAATTGCGCAGGATACCTCACCTGCATTTCAGTTTTTCTTTGTTCGCTTAACACAGGATTTCCTGCATCCCGCCTTTCAGTTCAGATTTTCCAACATAAATTCACGGACAGGCGTACGGGAACTGTGGCATCTGGATTATATCAGAATTACAGAAGGATTTATGCCTGATGAACACAATCTTGATGTTGCTTTTACACAGACTCCTGAAAGCATATTTTTTCCATATTCAGCTATTCCTATCAATCAGCTCAAATTCAATGAACAGAGTTATCTGAACCCCTTCCAGTACATTTCAATTCGAAATTTGCATAATGCACTCATGAGTGAGAATGAAAGCTTTTTTATTCTCGAAGAAGTTTATCGTGATTATACAGTTGTGGATGATCTTCGCCTGTTGGAATTACCTCCTATTGTGAATGAAAATCAGCGGGATTTACAACCGGGCTTACACCATTTTGTCAATCCCACACGATCAGATACCTGGATAAACAGACTTCAGACTATCAGTGGAATTTCTAATGACAGTATGATTCTGAAAACTACCTACAGAGCAAGTTTTAATCAGGAAAATGATCCACAGGTACTTGGTAATAATGAAGTGAGCAGAGAAACGGTTGTAAAGGACTATTTCGCTTACGATGACGGTACAGCAGAATTGGCCATAAGTGTCCACAGCAACCCGGGTAATCTCGCTCAGCTGGCGGTAAAATTTAATTCTATAACAGATGATTCACTTCATGCAGTTCAGTTTCATTTTCCGCATATCAATGAAGATGTTTCCAATCAGTTATTTAACATAAAGGTGTGGATAGGTTCGCTGAAACCTGAAGCTGATTATACGGGTGTTTTTCAAAAACCAAGCTACCCGGACCGATTATATGATACACTTCAGGGATTTACTTCTTACCCTTTGATAGATGACAACACCGGTGAACTCAGTCCACTTTTTATCCCTGCAGGAGATTTTTACATTGGATGGCAACAGGTGACAATAGCGACGAATGACATTCCTGTAGGTTATGATAGAAACACCCCTCATGGAATTGACTATATTTTCTTCAATGCCGGAGGAGACTGGAGCCCGCTCAATCAGGCAGCCAATAAAATTGATGGCTCTGTCATGATCAGACCTTCATACAGAATGGTGGAGTTGCCAACTTCTACAAAAGACCCGGTTCACAATTTGCAATCCCTGCAATTTTACCCGAATCCTTCTAAAGGTTCATTTAAAATTGCTCCTTCTGAAAACTGGAAAGAAGGTAATAAGTGGGTAGAAGTGTATAATACCCTTGGTCAACTGATCCATAAAGAGCCATTACAGGATACCCATACATTCAATTCTGAGAATGCAGGATTTTATCTGATCATAGTCCGCAATGCTGATCAACAGATGCTAGGTCAGGGTAAATTATTACTTTTGCGCTAAATTAATAGAAGCCGCAATGGAAATTGAAGTCTCAGAACTCAAGGATCATCTGGAAAAAAAATCCAAACTGTCTTATTATTGATGTTCGTGAACCTCATGAATTTGAGGAAACAAATATGGGTGGACGTTTGATACCACTGTCTACACTTTTGGACAAGCTTTCAGAATTGGATCAATTTAAAGATGATTTTATTGTAGTCCATTGTCGCAGCGGTAAAAGGAGTATCGCAGCTTGCGATGTCATGCGCACTATGGGCTTTTCTCAGGTTTACTCCCTGAAAGGAGGCATTCTGGCCTGGAATGAATTCCAGAATCAGACAAGCGACAAGCTTTGAATTATTTTTGGCTAAACACTATTTGGAAATTTTTTAGCAATTTGAAAACAGGAACTTATTAGCTTGTGATTGGTTTCTATTTGCGATTTCACTTTATTCCCTCACAATAGGATTGATCATTCACTTTGGAATTTTCATCTTTATTAAGACCTAACTTTCAGTCTTTGTGGAGACATTAGATTATATACTGGACGCTTTTCAGAAAAGTAAACCTCTTCTGGAAATTCAGAATTTGTTGCAAAATGAAAACTTGCTTAGGGCTCAGGTAAATGGCACAGTTGGTGCTCAGGATACCTTCATCATCTCTGCCCTTTTTAAAGCGAATCCGGCTTTTCACATCTATATTGCAAATGACAAAGAACAGGCAGCTTACGTCCAAAACAACCTGGAAAGCATTCTGGTCAACAGACCTGTCTGGTTTCTCCCGGATTCATTTAAAAAACCATCTGTTTTTGATGAGTTGAATAATACCAACGTTCTTCAAAGGACTGAGGCGATCAATCATATGACATCAGGCCTGAGCAAGGGTGAAATTTTGGTGACTTATCCGGAGGCACTTTTTGAAAAAGTCGTCTCTCCTGAAGTACTAAATGAATCCCGGATTGAGATAGCAGCGGGTGAAATTCTGGATCTGAATTTTCTGATTGAAATCCTTGTTGAGTATGGTTTTGAAAGAACAGATTTTGTCTATGAGCCAGGCCAGTTTTCTATCAGAGGGGGTATCGTCGATATTTTTTCTTTTGGAAATGAATGGCCTTACAGAGTTGAAATGTTTGATGAAACAGTTGAAACAATTCGACTTTTCGATCCAATGGATCAGCTTTCAAAAAGGAATATAGCACGTGTATTGATTGTGCCAAATATCAACACCAAATTTTCCAGAGATCAAAAAGTTTCCTTATTCAAAGTCATGTCCCCCAACACGACAATTTGGATGCAGGATTATGACTTTATTTTGGATCGTTTGCAATTTTGCTTTGAGTCTGCTTCTCAATTTGCAGATCAATTATCACTTGTGGAAGATGTAGTTCTTAAGGAAATTCTTAGAGACAGAGTATTTGTGACGCCCGGCGAACTTCATAGTGAAATCAACGATTTTTCGATTATTCAATTGAATAAATCTGCATCTGCCATTCCGGTCAGACATACTATCACATTCCGCGGCAAACCTCAACCTACTTTCAACAAGCAATTTAATTTGCTGATTGATGACCTCAAATCAAATGAAAAGAAAGGCCTCCACAACTTTATATTTACGGACAATGCCCGTCAGATAGAACGATTCTACAGCATTTTTGAGGATTTGAACGCTGATATTTCCTGGAAGCCGGTTATGATCTCTATCAATCAGGGTTTTATCGATGAAGATATCAAAGTGGCATGCTATACCGATCATCAGATATTTCAGCGATACCATACCTTCAGATTGCGAAAGCGATTCAGCAGAGAACTCGCAATGAATTTGAAGTTGCTGCGAGAATTACAACCCGGTGATTTCGTCACTCACATTGATCATGGTGTTGGAAGATATTCGGGTTTGGAAAAATTGGATATTAATGGCCAGATTCAGGAAGCGGTGCGCCTTGTTTATCAAAACAATGATCTCTTGTATGTAGGGATCAACTCCCTGCATAAAATATCAAAATATGTAGGAAAAGAAGGCACAGAACCCAAGTTGCATAAATTGGGATCAGACGCCTGGAAAACACTAAAGAGCCGCACCAAAAAGAAAGTAAAGGACATTGCAGCTGAATTGATAAAATTGTATGCAAAGCGAAGAGCTTCGAAAGGATTTGCTTTTTCTCCGGATGGATATTTGCAAAATGAATTGGAGGCATCTTTCATCTATGAAGATACACCGGATCAATTGAAGTCTACAAATGATACCAAGGATGATATGATGAAGCCTTATCCGATGGATCGCCTGATTTGTGGTGACGTTGGCTTTGGTAAAACAGAAGTCGCTATTCGTGCAGCTTTCAAAGCAGTTGTAGATGGAAAGCAGGTAGCGGTTTTGGTGCCTACTACCATTCTTGCACTTCAGCATTTCAAGACCTTTAATGAGAGACTTAAAGAATTTGGCGTCAGGGTTGATTATGTAAATCGATTTCGTTCTATAGCTGAAAAAAAGGCAAGCTTCGAATCTGCAAAAGAAGGAAAAGTCGATATTCTTATCGGCACTCACGCCATTCTCAATAAAGAGCTGCAGTTCAAAGACCTGGGTCTGTTAATCATTGATGAAGAACAGAAATTTGGAGTAGCTGCTAAAGAACGCTTGCGTCATTTTAAAATCAACGTAGACACACTTACATTAACTGCGACTCCTATCCCCCGCACATTGCAATTTTCTCTCATGGCTGCAAGGGATTTGTCCATTATGAGAACTCCGCCTCCTAACAGACAACCCATTCAGACAGAAGTTAGAGTATTCAATGATGATGTCGTGAGAGATGCCATATATTACGAGGTAAATAGGGGAGGACAAGTATTTTTTGTCCACAACAGAGTAAAGTCATTGGCTGAAATGGCAGAAATGATTAAAAAGATTTGCCCCGATGTAAGTGTCGTGACTGTACATGGTCAAATGGACCCCAAAGCTTTAGAAACCACTCTGGTAGATTTTATTGAGGGAAAATATGATGTATTGGTATGTACCAATATTATCGAGACTGGATTGGACATACCCAATGTTAATACAATAATAATAAGCAATGCTCATCAATTTGGACTAAGTGACCTTCATCAGTTGAGGGGGAGGGTCGGGCGTTCCAACAGGAAAGCATTCTGTTATTTATTCAGCCCTCCATTATCTGTGCTTACCCAGGAGGCAAGAAAAAGATTAAAGACATTGGAAGAATTTACCGAATTGGGTAGCGGTTTCAATATTGCCATGAGAGATATGGATATCAGAGGAGCTGGCAATTTGCTGGGAGGTGAGCAAAGTGGATTCATTTCAGATGTGGGATATGATACTTATCAGAAAATCCTGGAAGAAGCTATTACAGAATTAAAACAAACCGAATATAAAGACCTCTTCAAAGAAGAAATTGAAAAGGATAGAAAATATGTGACGAATATTCAAATAGATACGGACAATGAGATGCATATACCTGATCTCTACGTAACCAGTATTCAGGAAAGATTGAGTCTGTATTCGGAATTGGACGGAATTGAAACGGAGGAAGGTATCACTGCATTCGCAGAAAAACTGGAAGACCGTTTTGGACCATTGCCATCTCAGGTTTTGGCTTTGTTTGAAGGCTTGAGATTGAGATGGATTGCAAGAAGAATGGCATTTGAAAGAGTTCTGCTAAAAAACCGGAAACTTGCTTGTTATTTTGTCAATAATCCACAATCACCATTCTTTGAATCTGAATATTTCAATCAGCTGATGTCATTCTTTGCAACTGATGGACAAAGGTTGGGAATTACTTTGAAAAACAATAATAAGATCCTTTACCTGGTCAAGGATGGTGTTCGCAATATTGAGCAAGCCCGCAACTTTTTGGAAATGGTTCATTCCCGTCTGGAGGAATTGGCACTCAGCCAATAAATGAAATGATTGTTGCTCAATTCATAGCTTAGACTATATTTGTGTAAATCAATTATTCAAAATAACTGAACAGTATATTCCATGGGTAAATGTTTTTCAAAATTAATAGTAAACAAAAGAATTAATATGAACTAGAAATGTCACAAAATTGACTTTCTGGGGATGTTGATCTTCAAATACAATATAATGGGAATTAAATCAGCCATCATAAAGACTTATGCTCGCCGCGTTACAAGATACACAGCACAATGGAGCCACCATGCGCTGGAATCACAGGATAAAATGATGAAGTTGCTGGTGGATAAAGCGTCTCTCACCCAATTTGGCAAGGAGCACAATTTTCACAAGATTGTCACATATTATGATTTCAGACATCTGATACCGATTAACAGGGTCTCTGATTTGCAGGAATATGTTCAGCAAATCAAAAAAGGAGGTAAAGATATTTTGTGGCCGGGGCGACCAAAATACCTGCTTCACTCAGAAAATAATAGCCAGGATCTCATCCCGGTCACCCGTGAAAGTCTCTCAGGATATTTAGATGGCTTGAAAATGCTTTTATTCAACCAGGTGGATTGGATTGATAAACATAAAGTATTTAAAGGTAAAATTCTCTTCCTTACCACTCCACACCATCCACACAAATCTGGAGGAATTCAGACTGGGGAACTCAACTGGATTTATACTCAAAAAATACCGGCCTGGCTAAAAGGTAATGTAATCCGTGCAGAAATGTTCTCTGATTCTACAAAGCTAAATAATGAAGTAATCACAACTCTTAACCAGGATATCAGACTTATAGTAGGATCGGCAGAATTACTAGACCTATACAATCAAGAACTCCTCCGACACACTGGGAACACGACAATTAAACAAGTTTTCTCAAACCTTTCGACAGTTGTAATCAGCCAGGAAGGTGCCCCGAAGAATTCAATGATAGAAACCTTCAAAAAGGTGGATGGACTTGCCTGCTTGAAAATGTATGTGTCAGCAGTTGGGTGTTGGGCATTTCAGGATCAATTGATTTCTGATGATGTATTACTAAATGTCAATAGTGGATTATTTTTTGAATTCATTCCAATGGAAACTGAAGATTCAGAATCTCCAAAGCGTTACAAACTCTCTGAAGTGCAAGCAGGAGTTCCATATAAATTGATCATGAGCAACAATGCAGGTTGCTGGGCTTGTGATACAGACCTGCATGTTAAATTTACTGATGTCAAACCCTTCAGATTGGAAGTAATTGTTTGAACTTTGTATAATAAATGAAAGCTTTAATAGTATTAAATGGAATAATGTTGGCCGCCCTAAAATCCCAATTTTCAAGATATTAAATTTAGATTATGTTTACTTTCAGGTATTTAGATAGAATAAAAAAATTGTATATGAATTTTGGGTGCGAAATACTTTAAACTTTAACAGAAAAAGATCGTAGTTCCTGAAGGATGACAGCGAATAAGGCTTATATTTGCCAGGCAATAACCACTCATGAACAAAGCTCACCACTCCGAAGTGCCTGATTTTGAATGCTATATACAGGGCTTCAAAAAATAAATTACAGCTTTTTCTCATGTGATGTGTTTTTGGCACAATATTTGAATTTAAACAATAGCTACCACGAAAGTGGTGTAGGATTAGACATATTAAGTATTTAATTAATGTAAAAGATATTGGAATAAAATAAACTAATGATTGAAGTTTCGATATTTAAAATTTAATTGATATAAAGATTGTATAATTTGTTCGAAGTATCTACCTTCGGGCCTTATTACGATCAGTCCGTCTATACCTAACTCAAGGCCTCGTAAAGAAAACTACAGTGAATTTTGTATTTCGTCGTGTTTACACACGTCCTAATAGTGTTTTTATTAATTTTTTATTTGCAAATTTTTTAACCAAAACTAAAAGCTATGATTGCAAAGAACGAAAATCTTCTAGCGAAGATTGGCAAGATGATGAAACTTGGCTTTGGAACAGCTCTGGTACTTTGCGCTATGCTAGTATTCAGTGCTCAGGAAGCTTCAGCTCAGAGTCTTGTTCAAGGGACTGCAGCAATAACTAAGCTGAAACCAAGGATCAAACAACTACAGAATGTAAATTGTGTATTGGCTGCTCCTTCTGGTACTACAACTGAAATTGCTAACAAGGCCAACCAACTCAGATGTGAGTTTTACACAGATGTTTATACTTCCTTTTCCGGAGGTGCAAAACAAGCAAGTAGTAACCCAGTTCCTACTGCTCAGGCAATTAACGATTCATACAATCGCTTAACTGCTAAATACCCGGGGGCAGTTGCCAAAGCGGCAGCTGATCTTTTGAAGAATGAAATAACCGACTTTTTAAAAAGTTAAATAATCTATTTAACCAAATCCCTAACACATGAAAAAGACGAACTTTACTTTTAATGCTTTTCGTGGCTTTGCATCAGTACTGACTGTACTGATGATGGTCCTCGGAGTGCAAAGTGCGGTCGCACAGTGTATTGCTCCCACTACGGGCGCAGTTACTGCTATCGGCCAATCTTCTGCTACTCTGAACTGGACTTCCAATAATCCACCTGTTACCGATAATTGCTGGGTAGTAACAGTAGGTGGTGTTGGAATGACTTTAGAAGCCTCAGGTTGCCCTCAAGGTGGCCAGGCTCTTATTCAGGCTACAGTTTGTGCAGTAGGTGCTGGCAACGGCCCTGTTACTTCCAGTAACCCTCTGGTTACCGGAACTCGTACAGGCGCTGCTATTGCTGTTACCGTTACTGGACTTCCGGTAGGTACTGCACTTACCTGGTATGTTTCTGAAACTTGTTCTAATGGTGTTCCACCAAACAACGTTTCCGTTTGTACAGCAGGTGCACCATTCCAGACTTTGGATGCACAGTATACAGTTGTAGCTACATCAATAGTACCTCCAACTTGTCCTTTCGCAAGTCCTGGCTACGTTGCTAACGGTAGTTTTACTATTACTGTTACTAATGGGTCTTCCTGCGCAGGTACTTATACTGTAAATGCAACTCCGGTTGTTGGTTCTGGCCCAGGAGCTTCAACTCCTCCTCCTACCACAGTGACTACTTACATAGGATTTCCTGCCGGCGCATTTTTCTTTGGAAATGCAGGTGCTGGAACATATACAGTTACAGTTACTGAAACTGGACCTTGTGTTCCTCCAACAGATCCTGTAGTAATTCAGGTTATTGTGCCGAACGGTGTGGACGTAGTTCCTCCTGTTTTCTACATAACAGATGTTTTGGGTAATATCCTTGCTGATAATGACCCTTTAACTCCTCAAGGTACTTCAGTTAACTTTGGTAACAATCCTGTTCCTGAAGGTGAGTGTGGTCGCCAGGATGAATATTATGTATATGGTTTTGATAACTGTGATGGTTTCATTAATGCATTGAATGCAGTAAGTGCCACAGCAGCTACAGTTCCTGCTACTATAATTCCTGGAACAACTGTCTCCGTTACTCCTGATGGATTCGGATTTTATCTTGTTGATGTATTCTGGTCTACAGGAACTTCTACTGTTACTGTAACAGGTCGTGATATAGGTGGGCTTACTACCGTACTAACAATGATCATGACTGTTCCTGATAACGTTGATCCAGTAGTTACTATCCTTGGTAATTCTCAGTTTGTAATCAGTGATTGCCAAACTTCAGTTACTGGTGTAATAACAGTTCAGGTTGATGACTTATGTGATCAGAATGCTGTTAATTTCGCAAACCTGATAGTTAACTTTGGTGGTGCAACAGGAGTACTTAACTTCACAGGTAACAATTACCGTGAGTATTTTGTAACTTTTCCTGCTACCGGTAATTATTTGATATCTGCTTCATATACTGATGCATTTGGAAATATTGGTTTTATAGATCAGATTATTAACGTTGTTGCTAGCAATATCGATAATCTTCCGATCATTTATGCAAATGCGGCTAATGTTACAATTCCTCATTGTTCAACTTCAACTCCAACTGTATACAGTTTCACTATCACTGATGACTGTGCTCCAGTTAATGTTGCAAATGTAGTATTCAATGGTGGTGGTTCTGGATTACCTAACTTGAACGGAGCAGGATTTTTCTTTACTGATCCTGTTGGCTGTGTAGGTACTCCTTGTAATGCAATGTACTTTGAAGTTTCAGGTACAGTTTCTGCAGGTACTTTCTTCCCATTAATTACTTACACTGATGGTGGTGGTAATGTGGTGACTGCTAACCCTACTATTACTGTAAATGTTGCTGCACCTAACAACCCTCCTACAATCATAGCTAACGCATATGCAGCAGAAATTTCTGCATGTACTCCTGCCGCTACGGTTAACTTTAGCTTTACTATTCTTGATGATTGTGAAGCAGTTCCTGTAGGTGACTATGTTACTTTTGGTGCTGGTGTAACTGTATTGGGAACATTCTCAACTCCAGTTGGTACTAATGACCGTTATTTTGAATATGAACTTGCTGTGACTCCTGGAGCATGGTTAGCTGATATCAACTATGGTGGTGTTAATGCTAATACTTTGATTACTATCACTCAGGAGCCTAATATTCCTCCAATCATTATAGCTAACTCTACGCAATTGACTTTGGCTCAGTGTTCTACATCTGGTCAAATCACTTACAATGTTACTATAATCGATGATTGCGAGCCTATTAACGCTGCTGGTGTAACAATTTCTTTCAACCCGGCTGCTGGTGTGACTGTAGGTGCTCCTACTGTAACTCCACTTGGCCCTACATCTGCTAACGTTTCATGGCCTTTGACATTGACTGCCGGAGTAAGAACTGCGACAATCAGCTACGGAGGACGTACTGTTACTGCTGTGATTACTACAATTGGTCAACCTGATTTGGTTGCTCCTGTTATAGTATATCCTGCTCAGGATATTATTGTTGACCTGGATCCATGTGGTCCTCCAACAGCTATCATAACTTTTGAAGCTTCTGCAATTGATAACTGTTCTGTTACTGCATTTACTGTTGGATTTAACCCTGCTGTTAGTGGTGCCGTAATCCTTCCAAGTTTAGGTGGTGCACGTGTACAAGTTGCGGCTGGTCCGGGTACTTATACAATTGTATTGACTGCAACTGATGGTGCAGGTAATGTTAGACAGGAAGACTTCAGAATTATTGTAACTCAGGCTCCTGCTCCTCAAACAAATCTTGCTTGTATCGCTAACGTAAACATCACATTGGATGATGAGTGCGAAAGATTGATTACAGCTGAGATGTTGTTGAGCGGTAACTTCGGTTGCTTAACTAATGAAGATTTCGAAATTACAATTGACGGTGTTGTTACTAACACTGTTGAAGGTTGTGGCACTTATCAGTACATGATTCGCGAGCCTAATGATCCTATCACTACTTCAGGCTTTACAGGTGATTTTGCTCCTGCAAACTGGACTACTTCTGTTCCTGCTGGTTATCCAAATGCAGTTGCTACAGTAACTCCTACGACAATCACACTTACAAGTCCTGATGGTGCAGCTTGTTCAAACCTTAGATCTTCAGCAACGATTGCATTTACAGATCCGGGTGCATTGTCATTTAACTATAGTAATTGGCGGTCCATTCAATTCTTCAAGTACTCAGATGACTTATAATGGTACTTGTTTGAACTTTGGTGCTGGTAATCCACCTGCTGGAACTAGATGGGTACATGAAATGAGTTTCATAGCCCCTACTACATCAACTTACACATTTGATTTCTCTGCTGACTATTTTGGAGTTATCGTACCTATGTTTGGACCTACTTCAAACATGTGGATCGATGGTCTTGCGATGATCTATGCTGGTTCATTCAACCCTGCTAACCCTTGCCAAAACCTTGTAGGTGGAGGTGATGATGGAGCAGCAATCGTGGGCTTTGGTGCATTGCAACCATTATTTGACATCAACTTAGTTGCTGGTCAGTCTTATGTACTTGTTTATACATCATGGGGTGCATTAAACCCTGCTGGACTTGGTGATTTCTATTACCAGTTTAATGTTACTCCTCCGATTTTCTTGAGCGATCTTATTGCACAGGAATGTACTATCGGATGTACTGAAATAGCACAATTACAAGCTGCTACTACTCTTGCTCAATTGACTGCTCTAGGTATCAATGAACCTACAGTTACTGATAATTGTGGTTTAGCTGGTGGTGTTACTTTCACAGTTTCTGCAGTAAGTTCAAGTGATGTTTGTGATGACAGATTCCTAACTATCACTTATAGTGCGACTGACGTTTGTGGTAATACTGCAACATGTGAGCGCCAGGTATTGGTTGAGAATGATGTTCTTGAAACAGTTTGCGGAAATCTTCGTAACTATGATAATCTGGATCTAGAAGGATTCGAATGTGACGAATAAGGTGTATTCGGTGGTTGGAGAGGTGATGGCAGAAGTCCATACAGCAACCCACGTCCGGAAGCAGATCCAAGTATCAACTATGCTGGTACTGGTTCACCTGCTAACCAATCTTGTAACATTCAGTGTGCATACACAGATATCAACATTCCAATTTGTGGAGAGTTTGGTGAGCGTACAGCTCGTAAGATCCTTAGAAGATGGACTTGCGTTGACTGGTGTCTACCTTCCAACCAGGTTGTTGAATGTACGCAGTTAATTAAAGTAGCTGACCACAATGGTCCTGTTATTACTTTAGTTAATCCTGATAGCTTAAGAGTTAACTATTATGCTTGCGAATATCAAATCAAATTTGCTACACCGCAAGTAGTAGATGCTTGTAGTGGAGTAGTAAGTGTTACAATCAGCAGCCCTAGCTTCGTTGGTGGTACATTTACTGGTTCATTCAACCCTGCTAGTGGATTTTTCCCAGCTCAGGCTAATCAATTCCGTGTACTACCTGTAGGTGTTCACACGATTACTTATACTGCTGTTGATGGTTGCGGTAACGTAACAACATTAGAAAGAGTACTTGAATTGAGAGATATCACTCCTCCGATCGCTGTTTGCGAGAAGTTCAGAGTTGTAACTCTTGGTGGTGACTGTAGAGCTCGTATCTATGCTGAGGCATTCGACGATGGTTCATATGACAATTGTGAAATCGTAAGAATGGAAGTAGCTAGAAAGAGAGGTGTCCCTAACTCACCTTGCGCTCCTGGTGCAATCGATTCTACTCAAATTTTTGGTGGTGGATTCGGTCCATTTGTAGAATTCTGCTGTGCTGACTTGACAAACTCAGGTAACAGACACATCGTATTCTTCAGAGTAGTTGATGCTGCTGGTAATAGTAACGTTTGTATGGTAGAAGTAGAAGTTCAAGACAAACTTCCACCAACAATGGTTGCTCCTCCGGATATCACTGTTGACTGCCGTTACCACTTCGACTTTACTGATTCAACTTCACGTGCTTCTCAGTTTGGTACTGTAGTTATTGGAAATCAGACCAGAAGATTACTTCCTAGTCCGAATCCTTTCGTTGCAGCAAGACAGGCTGACAGATGTAACAGAGTTCAGAACTATCCAGGTAACAACCCAGGTGCTCCTGCGGTATTCCTTGATGGAGCTGCTTTTGACAATTGTTTCCCTATTGTTCCAATGAGCGAAAACCCTCAGATGACATGTGCTCTTAGAATTACTGAAACTGTTGTTGGTGACCTGGTTTGCCGTACAAGTGTGAATGGTCCAATCTTGAGAGTATTTACAGTAACTGATAACTATGGTAACATCGCAAGATGTACTCAACAGATCACAGTTACTAACTTGTATCCGTTTAACTCTGGCGAAAATCTTCCTGGTATTGTTTACCAGGGTGATGGTCCTGACAGAGGTTTCTACTTAGTATACCGTCAGATTCAAGGTGTTTCAGGTACTTACGAATCTAACTATGTAGACAATTATACATTCCCGGTTCGTGGTCCTTTCGAAGGTCCGCTTCCAACTGTACCTCAGTTCTTGCTGTCTTGCGATCCTCCGGGTGGCATCACTCCACTTGGATCTAATGGTCCTGGTATTGATGGTAAGAGACGTTTCAGACTACGTCCTATCAACCCTGCTTACCCTAACTGTAACAGAATTGATGTAGTTTGGCCTGCAGACTTAGAAGTTGATGTGTGTGGCTCTGCTCTTACTCCTGATTCTTTGGCTGCAAATCCAAGATTGGTTGTAGGTGCCAGACCTTATATCTACAGAGAGGATCTGTGTTCTCAGGTAGGTATGACATACGACGAGTGGGAATTTGACTTCGACGCTGGTTGTAAGAAAATCATCCGTCGTTGGAAACTAATCGACTGGTGCCAGGAATTCTCAGTATTGAACCCATGGATGTGGGATCAAATTATCAAAGTAATTGATAATGAGAAACCTGTTATCACTTCTAACCCAGGTACTCAGTGCTTCGAAGGAAGCTGTAATCCTCAGACTCAAACGTTCCCTCTAAGAGCAACAGCTACAGACAACTGTGCTGACTGTGACGAGATTCGTTGGGAGTGGGAAGTATTCCCATTTGGTAATCGTACTTCACCAATCAGAAGAATTGATCTTCCTGGTGAAAGCCCGAATAACCAACCAAGAGGTTGCGAAATCACTGTTGACAGAGTATGGCCTGCTACACCGGACAATGGTCCTGCACACATCATTAAGTGGATTGCAGAAGATGGTTGTGGAAACAAAGCTATCCTTGAGGTAGAATTCCGTATCCGTGACTGCAAGAAACCTACTCCTGTATGCTACTTCGGTCTTTCTACAGACTTGATGCCTGCTACAAGTGAGGTGCCAATTCAGGCAGTTCTTTGGGATGCTGGTTCTTATGATAACTGTACCTTAGAAGAAAACCTAAGATTCAGAGCTATCAGAAGTGCTGACAATCCTAACGGTGATGTACCAGGTGCTGGTAACACTACTTTAGTGTTCACATGTGCTGATTTAGGTACTGTTTCTATCCAACTTTGGGTAGGTGATGAGAATGGAAACTGGGATTACTGCGAAACATTCATCAATGTTCAAAACAACATGGGTGCTATTTGTCCTGATGAGGACGTTGCAGATATCGCTGGTGCATTATTATCTGAAACTACTTCTGTAGGTGTTGAGTTTGTAACAGTAAAAGTTACAACTGCAAGTAACATATATGTTGGAAATACTGATGTTCAGGGTAACTATACAGTTACTGTGCCAACAGACAGAACTTATGTTATTGAGCCTTCAAGAAACGACAACGCATTGAATGGTGTAACTACTGCTGATATCTCTTTGATTCAGCGTCACATTCTTGGAAACGGTGCTCTTGCAAATGAGTACAAATTAATCGCTGCTGATGCGACTGGTGACGGTAGAATTTCTGCTGCTGACCTTGTTGACATCCGTAAAGTAATCCTTGATAAAGCTCCAATGTTTGGAGTTAATAAGTCCTGGAGATTTGTACCTACAGAGTTCGAATTCGAGAATCCTACGAATCCATTCACTCCTGCATTCCCTGAATCAAGAGAAATTAATCCGCTGGAGACTGATATGATGTCTGAAAGCTTCACTTCAATCAAAGTGGGTGATGTAAACGGCTCTGCTGCTTACAATAGCTCATCTTTCAACGGTGGAACTAACAGATCAGGAGTATCATTTGACTTCGTTGTAGATGAAATTTCTATGAAGAAAGGAAATGAATACAAAGTAGACTTCCGCGCTGCGGACATCGCTGATATCGCTGGTTACCAGTACACAATGAACTTCAATGTTGATATGTTAGACTTCGTTGGTTTCGAAGCTGGCAAGTTGAATGTAACTGAAGAACACTTCGGTTTCTCAAGACTTGACATCGGTAGAATCACTTCTTCTTGGAACACAACTGCTCCATTAGATTTGAACTCTGACGACGTACTATTCACATTGACATTCAGAGCTAAGTCTAACGCTACATTGAGCGAAGCAATAAGCATCAACTCCAGCCGTATCGCTGCAGAAGCTTATACTACTGAGATCAATGCAATTAACTTAGGTCTTGTGTTCAACACTGGTAATGGTACCATTACTGCTGCAACTTATGAGTTGTTCCAGAATGAGCCTAACCCGTTTGCAAATGAAACTAAGATTAGCTTCAGCCTACCGGAAGCAATGAACGCATCAATTCGTGTGTTCGATGTAACTGGTAAAGTTGTAAGATTGATCGAAGGTGACTTCGCAAAAGGTCTAAACAACGTTATCGTTAAGAAATCTGATCTTCCAAACGCTGGTGTACTTTACTACCAGTTGGAGGCAGGTGACTTCAAGGCTACTAAGAAAATGGTCATTATTGATTAATTTCAGTCATAGCTGACTTTATATGGGCCCCGGGTTTTACCCGGGGCCTTTTTTATTGTCTTTTTACAAGAATGGTTCTGTTAAGACATGTAAAGAAAAATATGTTATAGGAGAAGAATTGTGCTTAATTGACTCTCACTTGTTAAAAAATCTTAATATAATCAAGGTATTTTTTTTAATTTGAAAAACTTATTTTATAGATTCATTTTGAAATTCATGAAAATACGTACATTAGTGCGTGATATGGAATACCCTGAACACGAACTAAATTAAACATACTATGAAACTAGCTGTACCCCCGATCTCACAGCGCCCCTTAAGTCTGGCGTTTTCCCTCGTTTTTTTAATTTCCTTCTCCTTCACCTGCACGCTGAATGCTAATATTTATTCCTTCCTTGGGCTGGATAAAGAAGTGAATGCAGTGATGAAAGTTGAAGACCCTAACACACTATTTGTTAATTGTCCGCATGATGTATACGTGTCATGTACCACATACAATGGTGATCCCCACAGTTATGGTCAGCCTACGGTGAACACGCATTATCAAAATGTAGTGATTCAGGAACAACCAATTGAAGATTATACAAATAATTGTGGAATAGGCTACATCATTAGAAGATGGATAATTACGACCCCTATTGGTACATACTATTGTACTCAAAGAATTACCATTGCCGGTTCAGGAGGAGGTTTCTCTTATTATGATATCCAATGGCCCCTGGATTATACTGTTACTGAATGTCATTATAACAATCTAAATCCGGATCAAATACCTTTTCCATATAATAAACCTCACTGGAATAACAGACCATGCAGCATGATTGGTATTGCGTATGAGGATGCTGTTTTTGTTTTTGGTGATTATTTCAATCCTGCAGGATGTAAAAAAATATTGAGAACCTGGAAAGTTATTGACTGGTGTACTTACAACAGTTACAATGGAACTGGTCTATGGACATATACTCAAATTATTAAAGTAATGGATAATGTTGCTCCGAGGTTTGTGGTCTGTCCTATGGATTTCACAGTCGGCACATTTGATAATAACTGTAATGGGGCTTATGTTGATTTCCCTCATCCTGTAGCTATTGATAATTGTACTGAGAATGTAGGAATTACAAACAACTCTCCTTATTCCACCTTGAAAGGAAGAGATGCTTCCGGATTTTATCCTTTAGGCACCCACATTGTGCGTTTTCTTGCTAATGACTACTGTGGTAACTATGATACATGTTATGTAAGAGTGGTTGTAAGAGATTTGAAGCAACCTACACCAGTTTGCCATTTTGGATTAAGTACTACTCTTATGATGAATGGAATGGTTCAATTACAAGCAAAGATGTTTGATGCCGGCAGCTATGACAATTGTACCTCAAGACAAAATCTAAGGTTTGATATATTCCCAAGTACTTTTACCTGCGCGGATAGAGGCCAGAAAGAGGTTAGAATGGTAGTAACTGATCAATCCGGTAATACTGACTTCTGTATTACTTTTGTAAGAATTCAGGATAATATGAATGTGTGTCCTCCGGATACTTCAGGAGGATTGATTGGAGGTAGAGTAGCTTATGTAAATGAAGCTGATATACCGGGAGTATCATTATATCTAAGACAAAATGATTCCCTGCCTTCTGATATCACAGATAATAATGGCCACTACCTTCTTGATAATACAGTAGAAGGTAAAAATTATCAGATTATGCCTAAAATGAAAGGCAGTATCAGATCTGGATTATCTACTGTGGATATAATTAAACTGCGCAGACATTTAACTGGTGAAGAATTACTTGATAATCCTTACAGCATTATTGCAGCTGATGTAAACAGAGACAATAATTTAAATGTCCAGGATTTACTTCAACTTCGAATGATGTTGTTATTAAATCTGGAAGCATTCCCTGGTGTTGAGCCATGGAGATTCGTAGACAAAGCTTATCAGTTTGAGAATCCACAATCTCCTTTGAAGGAAGCATTCAGAGAAATTTACAATATTCAGAACCATAGCAAGACAGACATGACGATTGACTTTGTAGGCGTCAAAATTGGAGACTTGGATGGTAGCGCATATGAAGCGCCTGCAGATGATGCCACTTCTGTTTCCAGCAGGACTGTTAACAATTGGAAGTTGACTCTTGAAGATTCGAATTTTAATTCTGGTTCTGAAGTGACAGTTCCTGTTATTGCTGCTGAATCAAAATCAATCACCGGTGTTCAGTTTACCATGAAATTTAATCCTGCAACATTAAGATTTACAGGCTTGTCAGAAGATTCAAAATTACAAGGCGGAAACTTTGGTTTGAATCGTTTGGAAGAAGGTATTGTAACTTATTCATGGGATGAATTAAGTGCTGTTCAAATTGACAAAAATGATCTTTTGTTAGCATTTGTTTTTGAAGCCATTGAAGCAGGAAATACTCAGGAAGTGTTTGTTAATGATCAGATTATTAATGCAGAAGCTTACAATGCTGATCTTCAAATTGCTGCAATCGAATTGAATCGCATAAATTCAAACTTTGTTTCTGCAACTAATACTAATATTTTCAATCTAAATATAGCACCAAATCCAATGGTGAATGATTGTAGAATTGGTTTTACATTAGAAACCCAAAAAGAAGTAAATCTTCAGGTTACTGATAATAGTGGAAAGGTTATTTTCCAGCAAAAAACTTCATTTGATAAAGGTATGAACCAATTCACACTGAATAGAACTGCTTTGCCTTCAGCCGGACTTTATTGGCTGACATTATCTGACGGCAATCAAAAAATGACAAAATCGTTTATTGTTCTTGACTGATACTAATGAAAAGTAATATAAGCCCTTCCTGGAAATGATTCAGGAGGGGCTTTTTTTTTCAAATAAATGAAGTTTTCATCCGTCATTGCCTTTTTCCAGCGTGAATGAATATTTGTAACACATCGTATCCGTTTTAAGCCCCGTATGACCTTTAAATACTCTTTGAGTCATCCATATTGGCATTTGCGTTTCCGGGCCTCTCTATTCCTCTTATTTAGCATTTAAAAGGCATCTGTCCGCGTGTCAATGTGAAAGTGATATATATTTCTGTTAGCAAGCTATATGGAAAGTCCTAACACTGTATATATAGTAGTGATAATACATGGTGACCGTGTATTGGAAGTAAGAGTGATTAGTAAAATGTAATAATTTTTATTGGATGATATATTACAAATTGATGTATAATGTATAGGCTATTAGTTGATTGTGTATTTATAATTTAAAATATATCCCCTTGAATAAAATAGTTGAAAAATAATGAGCCAAAAGTTTGGATAACATATTACGATTATATTATATTTGTAATCAGATGCAGAGAAGCAATTTGTATCTTCCAAAACTTACCTACCGAAATTATCAGTTTACCTTGCTACGGCTAATGAATAAGTTTCAACAAAATTTTACTGAAAAGTATAATTCTAGATTTGTTGGAATTGGTTCACTGATTATTCAAATTCAATTTATCAATTAAGGATTTATTTCAAGAAGAGAATTTAGTTCTTTCAAAGAAATGACGTACATGAGACGGGAGTTTTGATATTCACTCCAGTGGACACCTGCAACTGTTCCACCTGAGAAATCGAACCTGTATTATTGTGGACAATATTGAATAAATGTTTTATTTCATATTGTTTATCAATTAGTTATGTAGTTTTTGAACACTTGAGTGTTAATGCAGTCGGCCAACTGCAAGGTCATTCTTTTGTCCTCATGTCGTCTAAATATAGATTTTCGTTGTATTATTTTGTAAAATTCTATGCAATGAAAATAATATCGATTTAAAGTGTATTATTTCAAATAATTTAGAATAAATACACTGTTTCAGCCAAACTTACCAAGATATTTTTCCCATAAACAGTAGTTTGTGCCCGGGCGCTTGTCGTCCGGTGCACTATTTTATCGGTCCATTTTGGATGACTGATGAAGACATTGTCAATCATTTATGGATAAACAATCAACCATGAGAAGAGAGATTAAAAGTACTATTTTCCTATACATGCTAATCATTCAATTAGTGGTAACTCTTTGCCTGCTTAGCTTTTCAGCTAACGGGCAATGTAATGTTTACAGCTGTGCTGCAAATGTAAATTATGGGATTACTAATTCATGCGCAGATATGATCCCTTCTGCAAGTGTTCTTATAGGAGGTGCTCCGGGATGTGTATATAATTTTGTAATAATGCGAAATGGTGTTCCATCGCCACCTTTTGTAACTTCTGCAGATGTAGGATTAACTTTTCCTTACATGATTTCGTATCCGGGTTTCCCCCCATGCGGTGGAAATATCACAATTATTGATGAGAATGCCCCGCTAGTGGCCTGTCCGGCAGGACCAATAGATATACCCTGTGGAGTAAGTTTTAATTCAATTATACCACCTCCTGCAACTGATTGTTCGGGAATAGCATCGGTTCTTGGACCGGTGGTAAATGTAATTTCAAATAATGGTGCTTGCGCAATTAATATAATTCAAGAAGTCGAGTTGACCTGGACTTATATTGACAATACAGGGAGATCCACTACATGCACAGTTTTATATAATGTAGTTCCGTCTGATCCGAATGATTTGGCTGCTCCACCTGATAGGTTATTGACATGTACTGCTGGTCTGGATATCTCACCGGCAGCGCAGGGAGTACCTACACTAGGAGGTGTGCCTCTGCAGGTAGGACTATTTTGCAATATTGCATTAGCAGCGCCGACAGATAATGTTATAACTCTTTGTGGTAACTCAAGAATTATTGAGCGTACATGGGTAGTGAACGACCTGTGTAACCCTCCGGCTGGTCCTTATATTCTTACTCAAACCCTTACTATAACAGATACCGGAAATCCAACAATCGTCCTACCTCCAGGTCCTATAAACCTGAATACAGTTGGAAATACATGTACCTCAGCCAGTTTTAATTTGCCGGTGGCTACAATAAGTGATGCTTGTGCATCCACTGGTTCGCTGATTGTGCAAATGACAACACCCAATGGAGTTGTTTTTAGTAATGGAGGGTTAGTACCAGGTGTGAATGCCGGGAGTCATATAATAGTGTACAGGGTCACTGATCCCTGCGGATTTACTGCTGAGGCCAGTATAACTGTTCATGTTTCTGATAACACTCCTCCCAACCAATTATGTCAAACATCAACGACTGTCCCTCTCAATAATCTGGGAACAGCAGTAATACCTGCCTCATCATTTGATAATGGAAGTTCCGATAATTGCAGTCCTGTATTTTTCAAAGTGAGAAGGATGACAGCCAATGCCTGTGACCCCAATCCCCAGTTCAATGATCAGGTTTCATTTTGCTGTAATGATGTTTCTGCAAGTCCGATTATAGTAATTCTGAGAGTTTACGATATTAACCCCGGCCCCGGGATAGTAGGAGGAGGTCAATTTCCTGGACGCTATAATGAATGTATGGTCCAGGTAATCGTGCAGGATAAAATAGCACCGCTCGTAACATGTCCCCTTGATGTAACAGTTGATTGCAGTTTTGATTTGAATTATTATCTCAATAATGAAATACCCTCCGCTGCTGACAATTGTGGTCAAAACATTTTGACAGATGTGAGTCTTGATTCCAGTGGCCTAAGTGCTTGTAATCTTGGTGTTGTCGTAAGAACAATTGCCTACACAGATGGAACTAATGAAATTATCTGTAATCAAAATATCACAGTGGCTAACATCACCATCCCAGGAGGAGTGATGATTGACTGGCCTGAAAATTTGACTTTGCCATCCTGCGAAGCAGGAAATCTGGACCCGGGATCCCTGGTTCCTCCATACGACGTCCCGGTTATTACAGCTTCATTATGCACAGATATACACGTGGATTTTGAAGATGAAGTGTATACTGTTTCAAGTGATAATGCCTGTTTCAAAGTGCTGCGTAAATGGGAAGTTATTGACTCGTGTATTTATGATATCACTGACAGCACCGGATATTGGTTTCACTATCAAATCATCAAGGTGATGGATACTGAACCACCAGTAGTAACTCCAATACCGGACCAAATATTTCATATAAATGTGGACAACGACGATTGTGATCAACTCAGTGCAAATGTCTCATTACCAAATGTATCGGCAATAGATTGTACCAATGCTGCAAACATAAAATATCGCTATAGAATAGATTATGGAAATAATGGAAGTTTTGATACACCGCTTTTAATTGGAAATAATGCTTCCGGTATTTATCCGGTGGGTGTGAACCTTGTCAGCTTTACCATTGATGATTTGTGTGGAAATATAAGTACGCTTCAATTTCTTGTAGAAGTGCTGATAAACGACATTAAGCCTCCAACGCCCATTTTACAATTTGTATCAAGCACTTTGATGCCAATGATGGCAATGGTTCAGATTCCGGCATTTGTGTTTAATAATGGAAGTACTGACAATTGTACAGCAGCTGGAAATCTTAAGTTTTCTTATTCGGCAAATCCGAATGACACCATTCTTGTGTTTACATGTGATTCACTGGGAATAAGAACTGTTGAGATTTATGTCTGGGATGAAGCAGGAAACTTTGATATAGGAGTAGCAAATATTCTGATCACTGATAATCATGATCAATGTCCGGACGGGCTTATCTATAAAGTGATAGAAGGTTCAGTTTTAAACGAGAAAAACGAGCTAATTGAGAATGCAACAGTAAAATTGGAGAATAGCGGATTCAATCCTGCGATAACAGCATCTAATGGTGAATACAGTTTTGAAAATGTACCTGCAAATAGATCATACACACTTGTTCCCGGAAGAGATTCGGATCATAAAAATGGAGTCTCAACTATAGATATCATGTTGATCCAAAAACATGTGCTGGGAATTCAAAAATTTAATTCCCCTTATAAATATCTGGCAGCTGATGTCAATCGCTCTGGTACAGTGAGTGCGGTAGATATGCTTGAAATTCAAAGACTTGTGTTAGGAAAAACTGAAGTACTTGCCTCTAATCCTTCCTGGAGATTTGTCGATGCAGATTTTGAATTTGATGATATTGAAAATCCGATGGCATCTGCTATTCCTGAATCATACACGATCAATAACTTAAATACTGATATCAGGAAGAATTTTATTGGGATCAAATCCGGTGATATCAACATGAGCAGTTCAGTAAGTGCTTCTCACAATATTGCTAATCGATCCAATGGGCCTGAGGTAGAATTAACAGTAGAAGATATATGGGCAGAAGCAGGATCCTATGTTTACTTCCCAATAGAGGCTAAGAATTTTAAAGATGTAGAGGCCTTTCAGGCTACTCTGGAGGTCAATCCTGAGTATGGAAAATTAGTCCGGATTGAGAAAGCTGAGCTTGAAAATTGGACAGAAGAAAATTTCAATCTGAAACGTGGAAATAATGGTCAGGTGCCATTCAACTGGTACCACTTCAAGCCGGTAAGCCTGCAAGCGGGTGTACCAATATTTTATCTGCGAATTGAAGTTCTTAAAAGTGCTAACATCAGTAAAATGATAGAAATCAATAGCAGTTTGCTTGAAAATGAAGCAGCAATAGCAGGGCAATTTAATGGAACATTGAAACTGAATTTCAGACAAGCAAATGCTGAGCATGAGCAGACGAGAATGCTTTCCTTAATGCCCAATCCATTTAAAGAATCTACAATGCTTTCATTCTTTGTAAGTGAAGCATCAGAAGTAATAATCACGGTAAGCGACCTAAGTGGTAAAACAGTATGGCAGACAAAAGGACAATATCCGAAAGGACAAAGTCAGGTCAATATTCAAAGCCAGGACTTAGGGGCACCGGGTGTCTATTTATATAAAATGGAAGCCCCGGGCTATGCTGAAACCAAAAGAATGATTTTAGTTGACAAATAGGTATGAGTAGTAATAAGGCTCTGAAGGGGGGCAAAAGTGTCAACCCTTCGGAATTTTTTTCTTAAAAAACGAACTAAGAGATCCAATTAATATAAGAAACGGATATATCACTAAATCTGGTCTAAAATGAAAACTACATTACGTTTGAGTAACAAACTTGCAGGCAGGATAAGTATATCTTGTCTTTTGCTGTTTATTTCGCTGTATACCTTGAAAGCCGGGGCCCCTATGGTATGCCCTGTCCTTGGAAATACTTCGCTTATAGAGCTAAATTCTGCGACAACATTTTGTTCAGGGGATACTGCCAGATATGCTGCTTCATTTACTGCTACACCTGTAAATGCAAGCTTTGATTTCTATTGGGATGCGGATCTGGATGGAAATGCAGACCCTCTGGAATTTATTCAAAACATTAGCCCGGGTGCCTTCGTTCCTGGTGCTTTATTGTCCCTCGAGATAGATGCAAGTCATATAGGAGGAAGAATTTTGGTTGTGTACAAAGACCAGGATTGTCCACTTGATTCTTTAATTAGAGCAGCATCTGTGGTACCCACTATTTATGATTGTGGGGCAAGAATTGAAGATCCATGTACTTGTTTAAATAATGCAAGCTCAACTGAAAACGGTCAATTCTCAGAAACCGTTGTTGTTACTTCCTTACCGGGAGAAACCTGGGAGGTTGTAAGTGCCAGCGGTTTATATCAAATCGGAGCTTCAGTCCCGGCCACTCCTGCTGACCTGATTTTACCGGGTACATTATTGACAGTAGGAATCAATGTTTTTGAATATGAGCTTCAGGGTGTCCATGTGGATGCTACCGGATACTCTTTAGTTGTCACGAATGGAACAGATACTTTAAGCATTAGCAATAGATGTTACTATCCTAATCCTGTTATCAACTTGTTTACTGATTACTGTATTAATCATCCGGTGATTAATCTGGCAGTAACTGCACCACCATATACAGGCACATTCTCTGCAACAATAAATGGTATTCCGGCTACACAATTTAACCCTGCTGTTCTGGGACTGGGCGTTCACCAGGTGGCTTTTGAATTTAATGCTAACCCAATTAATGATACTTTGCCAGGTTGTATTCAGAGAGATACAATTTTTGTGGATGTATTTCCGAATTACTCCGGTGGATTGGCATGTACAGACATTAATGTGAGTTTACTTCAGGATGGACATATTGTGATAACACCTGATATGGTTTTATTGGGCAATTACAGATGCTACAGCACCTTTTTAATAGATATTATAGGTAAACCTGCCGATTCCTTATTTTGTGAGGATGTTGGGCAGATTTTTATGGTAAAAGTAACAGACCCGATCAGGAACAATTCTTGTTGGGCCAATGTAAGACCTGAAGATAAATCTGCGCCATTATTTAATTGTAGTGACACCACTATATTTTGTGGAACAGACATTTTTGCCTTACCTCCCGATGAATTTATTAGTGTAGAAGACAATTGTGACTTAGCAAGTGTGGTGCTTATCGCACAAGGTCCTTTGACTCTAGCGGCTTGTAACCCTGATATCGGGGCTTCCATTACCAGGACTTACAGGGCTACAGACTGGATGGGTAATTCAAGCACATGCAGCCATACCATATTTTTTGCCAGACCAGCTTTAGCAGATATTGTAGGTCCTGCGAATGTGGTTCTGAATTGTGGGCCGGATCTTGATCTAAGTCCACAAGCCCTTGGTTTTCCCAATGTGAATGGAATGCCTATCACAGCGCTGTGCAGATTCAGTGTCACTTTTATGGATATGAATTTTATCACCTGCGAAGGGTCACAAACTTTCAATAGAATGTGGACAGTTGTGGATGTTTGTGGGGGAGGAGCAGTTGCATTTGTGCAGCTTGTACAAGTTGTAGATAATATAGCCCCTGTTATCACTTGTCCTGCAGATTTGGTATTGCCTAACACTCCTGGCTTGTGCAGTGCCTTGTATACGATCCCAACACCGGTAATGACTGACAATTGTGCATCAACTGCAAGCATCGATTTATTGGTTTTGGTAAATGGTTTTCCGGCTTTACCCGGAACAAATGTTGTTCTGAATGGAGGCATAAATATAATAGAATACATAGCCAATGATCCATGCAGCAACTTCAGCAACTGTGAGCAAATGATCACTGTAATAGATAATGAAGCACCTACTGCGACATGCAATGATATAACAGTAGCTCTCGATGCCAGTGGCGAAGCGGTTTTAGATGTGACAGATTTGACCAATATTTATATTGACAATTGTGCTGTTACTGAAGTTCTGATAGCAAAAATGGCTGACCCTTTAGTCTTTGGGATATCTGTAACATATGGATGCAGTGAAGTAGGGGAAAATATGCTGGTAGTACAATTCAGTGATGCAGCAGGCAATGTGAATACTTGTATGATTACTGTTACGGTGCAAGATAATTTAGCACCAACAGTAGTGTTTTGTCCTCTAGATGAAACAGTTGAATGTGATGGAACTACACCACCAGTAGTAGATCCGGTCTTCGCAGATAATTGCCCCGGAGCATTAAATATAGCATATGTGCCTGTTTTCGTTCCTGACTGTCCTAATACAGGAGTGATCACCAGAACCTGGACTGCTACGGATCAAATGGGTAATACTGCTGTATGCGTGCAGGTGATTACAATTGAAGATACTAACCCACCCATTCTTGTTTGTGAACCTGATGTGGTGATTGAGCTGGATGCCAATGGTCAGGCGACAATCACTGCTGATCAGGTAGTGGTTTCAGCAGATGATGCCTGCTCAAATGTAAGTTTAGATTTCAACCCTCCGGCATATGACTGTGGCGATCTGGGAATAAATATACTCACTGTAACTGCAACAGATGAATGCAACAATGCAACCGGTTGTGCTGTAAATGTTGAAATCGTAGATAATCTGGCACCGGTTTTTGTGAATTGCAATCCTGTAGCCAACATACTTTTAAGCAGCCTTCCTGATTGTGATCCTGATACATTTTTGGATCCTGCTACATATGGAATTTCAGCCACTGACAATTGCGATGATATCCTGACTATCGGACTTGGCGTTTTCCAGCCGGGTTCATTTGAAGATTTTTGTGCAAACCCAATGGCTCCCAACGAAGCCAGCGGTATAGTAGAATTATCTGTTTCTGACAGTGAAGGAAATATATCCACTTGTACATTTACACTTACAGTAGAAAATGACGTGGATCCTATTTTTACTACATGTGTTGCAAATGCTGCAGTAATTTTGGATGCAAATGGTCAGGCAAGTATCATTCAATCGAATGTTGCTGTTGCAATCTTCCCATTTGATTGTTTAGTAATTGATGCAACATTGAATGTCACTCCTGACAGATCTTTAAATTTCACTTGTGCTGACGCCTTAATATCACCTGTTGACGTGACCTTTACTGCAACTCTGTGTACCGGAAATACTGCTACATGTGTGGTTGAAGTAAGCGTAACTGATAATGAACTTCCTTCTATTGTTTGTCCTGCAGAAATTATCGTAGACTGCGGTACTTCTCTCGATGTGTCCGTTACAGGAAATGCAACAATTGTTGATAATTGTCTGGTGGGTCTTAATCTTTCCAGTTCAGATGTTTTACCGGCAAATATCAATTGTGGTATTTTAACCCGGACTTTTACAGTTACTGATGCTTCAGGGAATAGTAATACTTGTCAGCAGATTATCACCATAGAAGATAACGATATACCTGTACTAACTTGTCAGGATATCACAGTGTCATTGGATGCCGGAGGCGACGGCACAGCTGTTCTAAATTCTGCAATAGTGCTTATCACGGATAATTGCACGGTAAATAATTTTGTATTTTTAGATGCAAATCCAGTATTCGACTGTTCTGATATAGGCGCCAATGTGTTTATAATTGACGTGGCGGATAATTGCGGTAATATTGGGACTTGCGAAATTAATATAGAAGTTGAAGACAATATTGCTCCGGTCATAACTACCTGCAATGATATCAGTATCAACTTTAATGATGCAGGCTCTTGTGATCTGAATGATGTAATGATCTATATAGAAAACAATCTGGCCATATTGGATATTGATGCTACTGACAATTGCGCCTCTGTGTTCAGCACAACACTGAATCTGCTGCCGGGGACAGTAAATATTTGTACTGATCCAAATTTCCCTGCTCAGGCAACCTTGAACTATGAAGCAGTGGTAGATGATGGTAGTGGTAATACAGATAATTGTGAATTCAGTATCTCGGTGGAGTATACTTCTGCTCCGGTATTCACTGTTTGTCCTGTTGTGGTTAATTTGCAATTGGATATTAATGGTATAGCCGTATTTGATGCAGCAACACATGTCAGTGCATCTGATCCGGGACTATGTGCATTGCCGGTGAGTTATTCTCCGGTGAATTTGATTTTTGAATGTGAGGATATTGGCTTGAATCCTGTTGCTGTAACAGCTTCAATTTGTACTGGAGCATCCGCAGTGTGCAATCTGACAGTCAATGTTACGAATCCAATTGTTCCGGTTGTTACTTGTCCCGGAGATATTGTTTTGCCGGCAGACGCAAATTGTGTAGCATTCCTAAGCCCTGCTCAGATATTAGCCCTCAATCCAAATGTCGTTTTCAACTGTGATGCAAACGCTGTTATCACTCGCGACGATGGTCTGGCTTTAACTGATCCATTCCCGGTCGGCGTGACTATTATAAATATTATTGTCAATTTGGAAGGCACAATTCCTGTCATGTGTGATGTAATGGTGACGGTGGTGGATGCGACTGACCCTATTTTTGTGAATTGTGCCCCGAGGATTATTCTGCATTCTACATTAGCGGACTGCAATCCAACTGATCCCGGAGCTTATAATCTTCAGGCATCGGACAGTTGTGATCCAAATCCAACAATCAGCTTTTTGAATATTATTGACGATAAAGACTTTTGTGTCAATCCCGATCCGGGACTTCAATTGTACAGCGCTGTTTTTGAAGCTGAAGACGTTTCAGGAAATACCGCTGTTTGTACATTGGATGTAACAATTGTGAATGACATCAACCCAATATTTACAGTATGTCAGGATATTTCACTGATGGTAAATATGGCCGGGATGACATCACTTGACCTGAACGATGTTGCTGTAGCTGCATTTACGGGAGCATGCAATATGAGTTTCACACTCAATTTGCCACCGACTTTAAATTTCGATTGTGAAGATGTCGGAGAAAATAATTTTACTGCAATTGCAACACTTTGCGACGGCAGAACGGCTTCCTGTGATTTTACTGTTACAGTTGGTCAGAGTGGTGAATTCGAAGTCGAATGTCCTGTAGATACCACTATATTCTGTGAGACTAATTTGGTTGATTTCTACGCAGTTTATTTATTACGCTTCATGGAAATGGGAGCCTGCGTTGAGGATACAACAATTAATATTGTTGAAAATATAAATGCCTGTGGAACTGGAACTATTACAATCACATTCACGGGAATAGCAAGTAATGGAGATCTCGTTTCTTGCGAAACTGTTGTAAGCATAATTATTGACCCTGCTGACGACTTCGAATTTGCAGATGTTGTGTGGCCGGCAGATTTCAATTCTAATTGCAGTGATATAAATCCGCTTTTGACGGGTTCGCCTACGGTACCGGTTCCTCCTTCATGTTCCACATTTGATTTCGATTTTGTAGATGCTATTATTAATCCTAATTTAAATGGATGTGAAATAATTGAAAGGACCTGGACGGTCACAGAAACCTGCAGGAATCAAACCCAGGTTAATACTCAAATAATAACAAGACCCATCCCTGGTCTACCAGTTCAGAGTGGGCCACCTTTATTTACCTCTGTTAATGCGCCTATGGGTGATTGTCAGGCGCCGGTTATGCTGGCTATTGTTACAGGACCTGCTTGTGCGTCTGATATTGTTGTCACAAATAATTTCAATGGCGGAGGCGCCAATGCCAGTGGAATTTATCCGGTAGGAATTACAGAAGTGGTTTTTACACTGACGAATTCTTGCGGAGAAATGTCCACCTATACTATTGAGGTAGAAGTGAGAGACCTTGTGAGTCCGATAGCGGCTTGTGGATCGAATGCAAATGGATTATGCAGTGACAATCTGGAAGATTTGATTGCATTGATTACGGTTAATATAACAGAATCATGTCCGTTTACAATAGATACCATTATAACTCCTAACCTTAGTAATTGTGGAGTTGGAACAATTACTGTACGTTTTATTGCTACCGACCAAAGTCAAAACACAGGAACTTGTGAAAGAGTGATAACTGTAAGTGCAGATCCCGGATTTACTTTTGATGCTGGTGATGTTAGTTTTCCTGCAGATATTGATTTGCCATGTGATGGAGTAGCGACAACTGATATCACAGGTATTCCCGAGATTTTAATACAATCATTCTGTGCCGATTTTACAGTATCATCTAATGATGTCACAACAGTGGACCCAGGAACAGGATGTACAACAATTCAAAGAACATGGACCATATTTGAAGCATGTAATAATATTACAATTCAAGATATTCAAATAATTACTATTGCTTCAGCTGGAATAGATATTGCTGGTATAGCTCCTGTATATAATGTCAATGCTCCCGCTATAGCATGTGAAGCTCAGGTTAATATTCCACTCTTGCAGTTTTGGGTTGTGCCGGAGGTGTGACGATCATTAATAACTCTCCCTATGCCAATTCCAATGGGGCAGATGCTTCAGGCATATATCCGGTTGGAGCGACTTTATTCATGTTTACCGTAACAAATAATTGTGGTGGTATGGCCACTGTGCAAGTAACTGTGAATGTATTTGATGTGACGCCTCCGGTGTTCAATTGTCCTGATACAGAACCATTACTTTGTACTGAAGACGTTACTTTATATGTATCTACCCTGACTATCAATGCGACGGACGCATGTGGAATATCAAGTTCACAAGCTATCATTTTCTCACCTGACTATGATTGTGGAAATGGGATGCTCCCAATTAATTTTATTGTAACTGATATTAACGGCAATACTGGAACTTGCCAGGTTATTCTTGAGTTCTTACCAAACTTGATTGAAGAAAGTGATATCAACTGGCCGGCTGACTTTTTCTTATCTTGTAATCAGACTACTAATCCTGTTACAACCGGCTTAGTATTATTCGAACCTAATTGTAGTAAGATTGGAACTACACGATTAGATGGTCCTATAACGCTGGATCCATTCGGTTGTCCTGTATTTACCCGGTTCTGGACTGTGACTGACACCTGTCAAGTCATGCCAGGTGTACCGGGATCGGGAATATTTACTCATGAGCAACTTATTTATCCTGCTGATTACTCTGAGATAGCGGCATTAATTCCTAATGATACATTGTATCAGGAAGAAGCAGATCCAATTGATTGCCAGGTATTTGTGGATGTGAATTTCCCTCTTCCTGAGTATTGTGCTCCGGATGTAGTCATACAGAACACTTTCACTCCGAATGGAGCTGATGCTTCAGGATTTTATCCTGTAGGTGTGACCGTAGTCACATATACTATAAGTAACAATTGCGGGATACTATTTACGGAAGAAGCAATAGTATCTGTTGAAGATTTAATTTCACCAGCTGTGATATGTAATGATCTTCCTGCCAGTGTGCCATGTACTGCGGATTTGGATGCTATTATTAATGGATGGGTCTTCGTCGTAACTGAAGCATGTCCTCATGATACAATCATTACAGTTGATAAATCCGGACTAAGTAATTGTGGTGTAGGAACGCTGGAAGTTACACTGGAAATAGTAGACATAGGAAATAATGGTGCATCATGTACCAGATCCATTCAGGTAACTGGAGGAGTTCAGTTTTTTGATCCTAATGATATTGATTGGCCGGAAGCTGTTGTCACTTTGAATGATTGTGGTGCTACTACAACGCCGGAAGCACTTAACTCATTTCCGACATTAACGGAGCCTTATAATTGCCTTAATATTACTTTTACATTTCAGGATGAAATCCCTGACCCGGTAATTAATGTTGATAATTGTGTGGAAATAGAGAGAACCTGGACTGCCACCAATTTATGCAGTGGAGTAGTAGTTGGGACATTTGTTCAGCTGATTTTGATAAATGCGAATTTTTCACCGATTGTAGTTGGAGGAAAAATTTCAGACAATGCTGATAATGGTCCTTTAAATTCCGCCATTGTTAATGTAGGAGATAGCAGGATTGCAATGTCAGTCATGACTAATCAAGGTGGTCAGTATAATTTTAGTGTATCGCCTGCGGAAGAATCAATCAGAATTCAACCATCAGCTACTCACAAGAGGAAGAATAAAGTAAATGCTATAGATTTGAATCTGTTGATCCAACATCTGTATGGAGGTGTCCAAATGCAGGAACCATGGAGAAGAGTTGCTGCAGATGTGGATAAATCAGGCGTCTTGAGCGACCAGGATTTATTCCAGATCAGAGCTTTGATTCTGGGAGAGATAAGTCAGTTCGAAGCCGGAAATTGGAAATTTATACCTAAGACAATAACGGATTTATTTCATGGACCGGATGACTGGATGAACAAACCTGAATTTATAGATGTGCCTTTATTAGAGGCAGGATTGATGAATAAAAATGATTTCAAGGCTGTTGAGCTTGGTAAATTATATATTCAGACACTATCCCTGACAAGAGATCGCAATACCATTCCTAAACACAAATGGTTAATTGCAGACCAGGTTTTAAATATCGGCCAATCCGGGAAATTCCTGTGTATGCGGATAAAGCAAAAGAATTAAATGCATTCCAATATACTCTTAAATGGGATCCTTCGGCCATGCAAATAACAGAATTAATTCCAGGCAAAGGAATGAGCGCTGCGAACTTCAGTACCAGACACAAAACTGATGGTATGTTGACAGTTTGTTGGGCTGGAGAGAATGGAGGATTGAGTGAAGGGGAACCTGCTTTTACTTTGGTTGTAATGCCGAAGGTCAACATTGCAGGATTGGGTGAAGTTTTTGAGATTACGGATGAAATTACTGAGGCATTATCGTTCTTCGGAACAAATAATGAAAAGATTCCTGTCATTTCCATTCAAAATCAAAATCATACCCAATCTAATAATTATGAATTATTCCAAAACAATCCCAACCCATTCAGCAAAGAAACCTGGATTACCTTCAAAGTACCGGTAGATGAAATGGTGACAATTACTGTTACTGATCTGACTGGAAAAATTGTTCATCAACAAAAGCAGTTTTGCTTAAAAGGTAAACATGCTGTGAAAGTTGAATTTGGACCAGGAATTGTCTGAAGGTATGTATCTGTATAGAATAGAAACTGAAGCTTTTTTCAGCAACAAAAAAATGCTGAAAATGGGTGAATAAGAGCAAATTAATTTTGATCGAGATTTAGTTTTAGTTCGTGGTAAGGGGCGTTTCAATGGAAACAGCCCCTTTCTCTATTAATTTACGCAGATTTTAAAGTATCTTATTAACAATGTGTAATTATATATAAGCTTGATAATCAATTTACTAAATATACAGTAAAAAAAATATAAAAAAAATATCATATAAATTATATATTAAAAAAACTACACATGTATATTTGTCCTGTCATAAGTAATAATTCTAGTGAGTTGTAATTATTCCTATGACGAACCTGAACCCGCCAACCTGATATAAATTAAGAACCCACCGAAGGAAGCCAGAACCTGAACTGCTTCCCTTATTTGATTATTCCTGAGATTAAGTTTTAAAGATTTGACTTACAGAAATTCTGTTTGTCTGCCTGGCATTCGGCTATTCCGAGCAGGATCATTCGTGATCCATGCCCTGTCATAGTATTTTTTTGCCTTATTATTTTACCTATTTTAATTTAAAACTAAGATCTCATGAAGAAAACTACTTTTACTGAGTCGCTTTGTCGGGTTACCAGCCTGACAAATGGTAGTTTTAAGAGGTTTATGACACTCTTAATTTTGCCATGTATTCTTGTTGCTTTCGGGCAATTTGAAGCGAACGCACAATGTACTGTACCTGTTGCCCTCACGGCAACAAGCATCGGTACTACAAGTGCTACACTGAACTGGACTACAACTAATCCACCGGCAACTAACCATCAATGGGTAGTTACTATTGGAGGTGTAGGCCTTCTTACAGATGGTTCAAACTGTCCTTCAGGAGGACAATCTGTAATTGTAATGACTGTTAATCAATTTTCACCTGGATTTTCCAGGGTTGGTAACGTCATTTCATATGTAGCAAATGGTCTTCCTCCGGGCACTAGCCTGGTATTTTACGTTAGTGAACAATGTACAGGAATTGCTCCTCCAAACAATGTGTCTGCTTGTGCAGGTCCTGGAGCATTCGTTACATTTGATACACCTATTACCGTTACACCTTTATTTGTCACTCCACCTACATGTCCTTTCGGTTCAGCTAATTATGCACCAAACGGAAGCTTCACGATTAACGTTGCTAACGGCTCATGCGTAGGAACTTATACTGTTATGGCAACTCCGGTTGTGGGTTCTGGTCCGGGTGGATCTACTCCTCCTCCGACAACGGTAACAACGTATATTGGATTTCCTGCACAAAATTTCCTGTTTGCTAATGCTGGTGCAGGATGTTATAATGTTTCTGTAACTGAGACAACTACTTGTAATCTTGCGACGGAACCAACCGTGATTCAAGTATGTGTTCCAGATGGAACAGATGCTGTTGCTCCGACGTTTTATGTACTGACTTATTAGGTAATATAATAGTTGACAATGACCCATTAACACCTGCTCCGACTACTTTCAATTTTGGAGATGTAGTTATACCGGAAGGTTCTTGTAATTTACAACAGTCATTCCTTGCATATGGATTCGATAATTGTGATGGTTTCATCAATGCAATTAATGCAGTTTCTGCTAGTGCAGTTACTATTCCACCAAC
The DNA here is from genome assembly GCA_016706365.1 of Saprospiraceae bacterium. Taxonomy (GTDB): domain Bacteria; phylum Bacteroidota; class Bacteroidia; order Chitinophagales; family Saprospiraceae; genus SLDF01. The sequence goes on along the minus strand of JADJJU010000001.1, from coordinate 497,653 downwards.
GATTGATCCTCCAACCCAGGTTACTGTAACACCGGATGGATTTGGATTTTATCAAATCGATGTGAACTGGAGCGTAGGTCAAACTACATTATCTATTTTTGGCGCTGATTCAAGTGGAAACACAGCTAATGCTCCATTCGGTCTTCGTTTGATTGCTAATGTACTTGACAACACTGATCCTGTAGTTACTATTTTGGGTAATACTCAAGTTTCACTTGCTGATTGCCAAACTAGTGTAACTGGTGTGTATACAGTTCAGGTAGATGACCTTTGTGATCAGGGCGCTGTAAATTGGTCAAACCTGGTCGTTAACTGGGGTGGTGCAACTGCTGTTGTGAATTTCACAGGTAACAACTACAGAGAGTTCTTCGTTACATTTAATGCACCTGGAAACTACCTTTTTTCAGCTTCATATACTGATGCATGGGGTAATGTAGGTTTTATGGATATCATTGTACAGGTCGTAGCATCCAGTGTTAATGCTCCTCCAATTATTTATGCGAGTCCCGCTCAATATGTAATTCCTTTCTGTGAAACTTCTGTTTTTGCAATTTATGGATTCACAATTGTTGACGATTGTGCGCCAATTGACATTTCACAAGTACAGTTCAACGGCGGTGGCTCAGGTCTGCCAAATCTAAATGGTGGTGGATTCTATTACACAGAGGCAGTAGGTTGTGCAGGATTACCTTGTAATGCTGTATATTTTGAAGTAGCAGGAAATGTTACTGCAGGAACCTTCTTCCCGGTTATCTCTTATCTTGGCATTGATGCGTCTCCTGCAATTCAGGTGAATTTTGCAGTGCCAAATGTGCCTCCAGTATCACTTGCTTGCGTAGGCAATGTTAACACATCACTGAACGATGACTGCGAAGTTGAACTTTCTCCTGCAATGTTCCTGAATGGTTCATTCGGTTGTTTAGATGCTGGTGACTTTGTGATACAGATAGATGGTGTTGTTACAAACTCAATCACATCCTGTGGAACTTACACCTATATGATTACTTTAGCTCCAGGTGTGGTGGCTCCATTTAGCCCTTGTTGGGGTAATTTAGTTGTTGAGGATAAGAGAACATTGTTCCTTTCTTGTGGACGTGACACATTAGAGTGTTTTGAAGCACTTGAGATTGGCTTCCCCTTGGTGAAGTTTCTCAGATGTGCGATGGTTGCCAGGATGTAACTAATGTGTTAATCGACGAAACGATTCGTCCTGCAAACTGCTTAAATCCTGCAGAAGTTAATTTCACTTCTTTGATTCAAAGAACATGGAGATTAACAGATATATTCGGAAATGTATCTCAATGTATTGATACTATCTGGGTAAGAAGAGCTTCTCAAGATATGGCTGACTATCAAATGCCGGCAAACGCTGAACTTTCCTGCAATGCAACTAATGCTCAATTACATCCGGATTCATTAGGATATCCTATATATCTTGCTGGCTCTGAATCTATTGAATTGGATCCTACTAATGCGGCTTTAGTTTGTAACTTGTTGATCAAGTATACAGATATGGAATTCACCGGTGGATGTGGTGGAACCAGAGAGATCATGCGTCTTTGGACAATTTCAGAATTATACTGCGGAACTTTGATAGATATTATTGTAGGTTCTCAAATGATATCTCTTGTGGATGAAGTTGCTCCTGTGATCAACTGTGCTCCCGGAGCTCAGACAGTATTTACAAATCCTTATTCTTGCTCAAGCGATTTATTTATCGCTAAGCCTGTAGTTTCAGATAACTGCACAGCTGCGAATACTATCAGAGTAACATTGACAATAAATGGTGTTGGCTTCTATGATAACTTCCAGGGCGGAACAGTTACCGGTTTTGAAGCTGGTCCTAATCTAATTACTTTCAGAGCTTATGACTTATGCGGTAACTCTTCTTCATGTACAAGAGTAATTACTGTAACAGATGAAATCGCACCTATTGCGGTTTGTCAGACTAACACAACTGTTTCATTAGGTTTGGACGGTACTGCAAGAGTTTATGTACCTTCATTCAATGACGGAAGTTATGACAATTGTGGTATTGATTCAATCAGAGTAAGAAGAATGACTCCAAGCCAGGAGTGTGATCCTGTTCCTGTATTCCGTGACTATGTACCGGTTTGCTGTGATGATACCGGAGAACCTGTGATTGTGATCATGAGAGTATGGGATTCAAGTGGAAATACAAATGAATGTATGGTAGCACTTGAAGTACAGGATAAAATTCCTGCAACAATCTCATGCCTGCCCAACCTTACTGTAAATTGTGGATTTGATTTGGACGATTTGACTGTATTCGGCAAAATTGTGAATCTGAACAATGGTGAAACGAGAGATAGTGTATTTGTTGGTGGTGTGTTCCAGTTCCTTGATGGATTCGCTGCTGACAATTGTGATTTGAGAGTTGTTGAGGTAACTCCTTTCATAAGTTTGAATTCTTGTGGAGCCGGATATGTTGAAAGATACTTTGAAGCAAGAGCACTTTCAGGAAACCTTGCAATTGCAAGATGTACTCAAAGAATTACTGTCATCAATGATGTAGATGTATTACCTGCTTCCATAGTATGGCCGTGTGATTTAACATTAACAAACTTCTGTGTGGTAAATCCTGAACTGGAGTTGACACCAGATGTGTTGGAACAATTCAATGGTACAGGAGTGTCTTGCCATATCGGAATTCCATCTTTCTACGACAGACCACGATTCCTGGATAATGAATGTACTCAAGTAGGTGTTACTTACAAAGACCATGTATTTGAAATTCAGGATAGTGCATGTTACAAAATCCTAAGAGAATGGAAACTTGTAGACTGGTGCGCTTATGAAGGTGGTGCTTTGGGTTCCAATATTGAGAATTACATTTATCGTGATGTTCAGGTGATTAAGATCATGAACAATATTGATCCGGTAATTACTTGCCCTGCAGATGTGAACGTTTGTTCATTCCAGAGAAATATGTTCAACAGGAGAATTCCTGTCTTTAACTGCAACTGCAACTGATGACTATACAGATGCTGCAGATTTCCAATGGACATGGCAATTATTTGCACATGTTGCAAATCCTGATATTTTTGTTCCTGCAAGTACAACTCCAACAGTTGTAGGTGTTGGTGCAACTGTAGCAAGAAACTTCCCGGTAGGTACACATGTGTTAAGATTCGTAGTTGAAGATAAGTGCGGCAATACTGACGCATGTACTACAATAGTAAGAGTAAGAGATTGTAAGAAACCAAGTCCAATTTGCTTCTTCGGTCTTTCAGTAGATCTTATGCCTAGCAATGGTCAGGTTACTGTTCCTGCGACTCGCTGGAATAATAATTCTTTTGATAATTGTACAGCAAATGCAAATCTGATCATCCGCGTAGAGAGACTTTCTTCAGGAGACGGAATCAACCCTCCTGGTCCAAATGCTGCTAATATCCTGTTTACTTGTGCTGACTTAGGTTCAGTACCAGTGAGAATGTGGGTCGGTGATGCAGACGGCAACTGGGATTTCTGTGAGACATTCATGGTTGTTCAAAACAATATGGGTGCAGATTGTCCTCCAGTGACTGGTGGTGGTATCGAAGGTCTTGTTTATACTGAATCTACTGAAAAAGTAGAAAAAGTAGAAGTAAAACTTACGGGTGACATTAACAACTACTGGATGACTGGAAATGAAGGTAACTTCAACTTCAGCAGCTTATTATTTGGAACTGACTTTACAGTTACTCCTAAGAGAAATGATCTACATGAGAACGGTATCTCTACCATTGACTTAATGATGATCCAACGCCATATTCTTGGTAATACACAGCTTGGATCTCCATATAAAATCATTGGTGCGGATGTTAACCATGATGAGAGATTGTCAGCAGCGGATTTAGTTGAATTACGTAAGTTGATTCTTGCTACAATTCCTGAGTTCAGCAACAACACATCATGGAGATTTGTGGATGAGAAATATACTTTCGTCAATCCTGCAAATCCTTTAGATGAAAACTTCACTGAGAAAATCGATATTACGAATTTCTATGGCAATGTGCCAATGTTGAAATTCATCGCGATCAAAGTGGGTGACATGAACGGTAGTGTTAAAGCAAACAGTTTTACAGGTACTGCTGAAAACAGAAATGCAAACTCTCTGATTTTTGACGTGACTGACACTCAGCTTGCTGCCGGTAAGGAGTATACTGTTGATTTCAGATCTTCTGACTTCCAACAAATCGCAGGTTACCAGTTTACATTGAAATTCAATCCTGCAGTGGTTTCATTGAAAGATGTTAAGCCAGGTGCATTGAGAGTAAATGATAGCAACTTTGGTCTTGCGAGACTTGAGGAAGGTGTCATTACAACTAGCTGGAATGATATCCAGGCGATTAGCCTTGGTGCAGATGATGTGTTATTCAGCTTGACTTTCAAAGCTAATCAGGCAGCTCAATTGAGTGATGTAATTAGCATCAACTCAGAATACACCAGAGCTGAAGCTTACACAGATGTAAATTCACCGGTAATGGGTGTGAACCTTAACTTCCAGAATGCAAACAGTGGAGTTGCAAGCAATGGTTTCGAACTGTTCCAAAACAAACCGAATCCATTCAATGCTAACACTACTATCGGATTCAATCTTCCGGAAGAAGGTAATGCAACTATTACTATCTATGACATGACAGGTAAAGTTATCAGAGTAATCGATAATAACTTTGCTCGCGGATACAATGAAGTTCAGGTAAATTCTACGGAATTGGGTACTACTCCAGGCGTACTTTACTATGAACTGAAAACTACTTACGCAACAGCGACTAAGAAGATGGTTCTTCTTAACTAAGACGCAGACTCAGTAAAATCTGTTACTGTTTTTTTGGGATGTTGACCCTCTCCGGTATAGACCGGGGAGGGTTTTTTTTGGGAGATACTTTTGAATGATCCTCTGGAAATGGATTAAAGGTATTCTCTTTAAAAGTTATTCTCCTTGATAAAAAGTGTCAAAGAATCAGGATATTCAAATGTGGTTAAAACATTCCTGTCTTATCGGAGCGATCTCACCCGGAGAGGGATAGATTCAATACTATTTGAAATTTAAATATAGTTCCTGAAGGCAGTTTATAAATTTCCTCAGTCATATCCACTTTACTGAGTAATTGATTTTGTTTGATAGCAAGGGAACTGAACATACTTTTAGGTATGACAATTCAGGCAAGTGGACTTGAAAATAAAAAAGCATCCTGCAGTTTTTCAAACTATAGGATGCTTTTTAATTATGCGGGAAAATGATGAAAGGAAAATTAATTCCTCTGATTGCTTATTCGAGTCTTTGTTTCACTTCAGTGATTTCATATCCTTCAACTATATCTCCTTCTTTGATATCATTAAAGTTTTTGATTGTCAGACCACATTCAAATCCATTTCTGACTTCTTTCACGTCTTCCTTGAAACGTTTCAGTGAACTCAATTCACCATTGACACCTTCACGGGTTGGGTAAATAACAATACCATCGCGGATCACACGGATCATTGAGTTTTTAGAGATCTTACCTTCTTCCACGAAACATCCGGCTACGCTACCAATTTTAGAGATTTTGAATACTTCACGAATAAGAACTTGTGATGTGATTTTCTCTTCTTTGGTAGGTTCAAGCATCCCTTCCATTGCCATTTTGATTTCCTCAATGGCTTCGTAAATGATGGAATAAAGTTTGACCTGAACTCCTTCTTTTTCAGCGAGTTTACGAGCACCGGTGGATGGTCTTACCTGGAAACCAATGACGATCGCATCTGAGGCTGAAGCCAACAATACATCAGATTCAATGATCTGACCTACTGCCTTGTGTATCACATTAACCTGGATGGTTTCTACTGATAGTTTGATAAGCGCATCAGAAAGAGCTTCAACAGATCCATCAAAATCTGCCTTTACAATAAGGTTCAATTCTTTGAATGTTCCCAATGCAAGACGTCTTCCAATTTCATCAAGTGAAATACGTTTTTTGGCTCTGGTAGCTTGTTCTCTGTTAATTTGTGCCCTTTTTGCTGCAAGAATTTTAGCATCGCCTTCTTCAGCCGTTACCTTAAATATCTCACCAGCCTGAGGTGCACCACTCAAACCTAATACCAGAACCGGAGTAGCCGGTCCGGCATCTTTAACTTTTTTACCTCTTTCGTTGAACATGGCTTTTACTCTACCGGCATATTCCCCGGCGACCATCATGTCACCTACTTTGAGCGTTCCACTTTGAACGAGCATTTTGGCTACATAGCCTCTACCTTTTTCAAGAGATGCTTCAATGACTGTACCAAGTGCATTCCTTTTAGGATTGGCTTTAAGGTCAAGTAATTCAGCTTCTAACTGGATTTTTTCACAAAGGAGATCGATATTCAAGCCTGTTTTAGCTGAAATATCCTGCGATTGATATTTACCACCCCATTCCTCTACAAGGAAATTCAACTGGGCTAGTTCATTCTTTATTCTCTCAGGATCTGCACCCGCTTTGTCAATTTTATTGATAGCGAAGACTATAGGTACATTTGCAGCCTGGGCGTGACTGATAGCTTCTTTAGTCTGAGGCATGATATTATCATCCGCCGCCACTATAATCACCGCAACGTCTGTTACCTTGGCACCTCTTGCACGCATCGCTGTAAAGGCTTCGTGACCAGGAGTGTCAAGGAAAGTTATCGGCTTACCATTTACTATTACTTCATAAGCTCCAATGTGCTGAGTAATACCTCCTGCTTCACCAGAAACAACATTTGCACTGCGGATATAATCCAGCAAAGAAGTTTTACCGTGATCGACGTGTCCCATTACTGTGACAACCGGTGCTCTTGGGACCAGGTCTTCAGGAGCATCAATGATTTCTTCCTCTTCAACTATAGTTTCATCAGCACCAATAAATTCAATTTCATATCCAAATTCACTAGCTACCAATTCTATGATCTCTGCATCAAGACGCTGATTAATCGATACAATTACACCAACATTCATACATGTAGTGATCACATTGATAACAGGAACATTCATCAAACTTGCCAACTCAGAAACTGAAATGAATTCAGTTACCTGTAGCTTGTTGTTATCGCCATGATCCATGGCCAATTCCTGCTTTTCACGTATTCTTTCGCGATTATCGCGACGGATTTTACCTCTTTTATTTTTGGTTCCAACATTAAGACGGGCCATAGTAGCCTTGATCTTATCTTCAACCTCTTTTTTGGATATTTCTTTATTTTCCGGCGGTCTGACACCCGGCTTCTTGGCGGGATCTTGATTTGATCGTTGACCTCCCTGTCCACCCTGGCCACCGGTTCCGCTATTGGCGGGCCGGTTGCTTTGAGCTAACTGATCAGAGCTAACTTTCTTTCTCTTACGTTTGCGTTTATTAGCTTCACTCTGAGATAAGGTTGTAGCATCGGATTTTGGAGCAACTTTAGGTGCTTCTTCCGGTTTCTTTTTGGCGCGGTCGAATTTTTCGATGTCGATTTTACCCTGAATCTTCAACCCTTTCAATGTCGGTGTTTCAGCTCTCACCATATCTTCAAGCGGACCAGCATATTCTGTCAGATCGTCAAAACCGGGTGCATTGGCTTCCTTTTCAGTTTTTTCTTTAACTGGTTCAATTGCCGCTTTTTCTTCTTCTTTTACTGGCTCGGGATCAGGTTGTTTTTTAGGTTGTTTTTCCTCAACTTTGGGAGTTTCAGTTACTTTTTTCCTGTTCTTATCAGCATCCAGATCGATTTTGCCCAGAACTTTTAGTTTGGGTTTGCTTTCTTCCGGTACTCTGTCAGGTTCAGGTTCAGGCTCCTTTACAACCAAAGGGGGTGCAGGAGGAACAACCGGAGGACTGGGCACATGAGACTCCACTACTTTTTCGGGTCTGTGGAAGATAGATTTTTCTTCTTCACCATCTCTCTTTGTAGCAGGTCTGTTACCTATAATTAATTGATCAGCTTTTTCTTTTACGTCAATAGAGCCCTGGAATTCTTTTACAAGATCCAGATACATATCGTCGCCAATTTTGGCTGTAGGTTTATTGTCTATCTCGTAGCCTTTGCTTGTGAGATATTCAACGATTGTGGTGGTACCTACGTTTAATTCTTTCGCTACTTTGACTAAGCGTCTATCCATGCTTTGACTTTAAATTATCTGTTTTCATCTCTGAAAACGCTGCAAATGTATGCAAAAAAGAGATACAGACTACTAACAGGCTGTATCTCCCATATTTATTCTTCTTCTTCGTCGAATTCAGATGCCAGTATTCGAAGAACTTCTTCTACTGTCTCCTGCTCGAGGTCGGTTCTGCGGACCAATTCATTTACACTCAAATCCAATACACTACGAGCTGTATCGCAGCCTATGCCTTTGAGTTCATTCAAGATCCACTCTTCGATTTCATCTTTGAATTCATCCAGATCTACGTCATCCACTTCAAATTCTTCGGTATCTCTGAATACATCTATTTCATATCCTGTCAGCTTGCTCGCAAGCTTAATGTTTGATCCACTTTTTCCGATTGCAAGTGATACCTGGTCGGGCTTCAGATATACTGAAGCTCTCATTGTATTACTGTCCAAATTAATGCTGCTTATCTTTGCCGGTGTCAATGATCTCTGAATAAACAGTGTATCATTAGTAGTGAAATTAACGATATCAATGTTTTCATTGCGCAATTCACGAACGATACCATGAATACGGGATCCTTTCATACCAACGCATGCACCGACAGGATCAATTCTGTCATCATAGGATTCAACAGCTACTTTAGCTCTTTCACCTGGTATACGGACTATTTTCTTGATCGTAATCAATCCATCTTCAATTTCCGGAACTTCCTGCTCCATCAATTTCTCAAGGAATGTATTATCAGTTCTTGATATAATAACTACCGGGGTATTATTTTTCATTTCTACCCTGCGGATCACGGCTCTTACCATATCTCCTTTGCGGAAGAAATCTCCTTTAATCATTTCTGTACGAGGCAAAATCAATTCATTGGAGGTAGCATCATCCAGGATCAATATTTCTTTTTTCAGAATTTGCTGCACCTCTCCAATTACTAATTCACCTACACGATCAATATATCTGCGATATACTTCGTCTTTTTCCAATTCCATGATTCTGGAAATCAGGGTCTGTCTTGCAGCCATAATGGCTCTTCTGCCAAAATCTTCCAGGTGCAACTGTTCGTAGCACTCATCACTTACTTCATAATCAGCATCAATAGCTTTCGCTTCTGAAATTGATATCTCTGCACTCTCATCGGTAACCTCACCATCAGGGACAATCGCACGAACTCTCCAGAGTTCAAGGTCACCCTTCTGGGTATTGACGATCACATCGAAGTTTTCGTCTGAACCAAATTTTTTCTTGATGAGTGTCCGGAATACGTCTTCCAACACCCGGACCATCGTGGGACGATCTATGTCTTTCCCCATTTTGAAATCCGCAAAGGTTTCTACCAGATTCATAGTTGTTATGTATTAAAATCTTATTTTAACAATTGCTTTCTTTATCTCCCGGAAGGGTATTTCATGAGTGAGATCTTTCTTCACTTGTTTTTTACCTTCCTTTAATTTCACCGATTCTGTCACAACAATATGTGTTTCTGTAACATCAGATAATATACCGTTGAGATTCTTTCCGTCAGCTTTTTGTATTTCGAGCTCCCGCGACTTATTTTTTCAAATTGTCTCGGCATCAAGAGTGGTTTTCCTACTCCTGCTGATGAAACTTCAAGTGTGTATTCTGCTCCGAGGACTTTTGTTTCATCCAAATATGCTTCCAATACTCTGCTGACCTTTTTGCACTTTTCAAATGTTATGGCAGTATCACTATCAAGATAGACTTCCAGCTTATTGCCTTTGAGAATGATTTCTACCAGAAAACAATCTGAGAAATCCGGCTCCAGCCATTTCTCATCTAATAAAGCTTTAATTTTTTCCTCTACCTGATTCAAATCGATAATACCTTAAACACATATAATTGAAAGGGGGGAACCTCTCCGGTTCCCCCCTTTTTTCTGATTGCTGCTGCAAAGATATGTTAATTAATTCTGAATGCAAAATGCTTACAATAAATATTAGATAAAATCTTGATCGACTGAAGTTAGGGTTTATTATATGCGGGCAAATTTCAACTGTAAATTTTAAAATTTCAGGGTGGAAGAATTTATTATTTACAAAAAAAAGCCCCACCCAACTGAAAGGGTGAGGCCTTATAGAAAGAGTGTGGTAATGTCTTTTATTCGGCAACAATCAATTTTGCACTGGCGCCATCTGTTGATTGAATAATGTATGTACCCGGCAGCCAGTTGTTCAGGTCTAAAATGCTTACATTTTCACCATGGAATACTATATTTCCTTTCAGATCATACACCGATATATCTGCTATTCTGTTTAAATAAACAAGGCTGGATTTAGTAGCTGGATTTGGAAAAACATTTAAGCTTCTGATGGTTTTACCTTCTGAATTATTTACAGAAACAGGATTATTGTCTATGACTTCATAAATGGTTAATGTTCCGCTGATTTCATTAGCAATGATCAGGTAAGGCTTTGTATCAGGTGAAGTAATTGATGGAATGAACACGCTGGTCTCCGCTCCATTATCTCCTTCATATACACTGGTACTTCGTGTATTGGAATAATCTACAAAAATAGGTTCAGCAGGGTTTGTAACGTCATAAATCATTACACCACCTACTCTTTCCAGTGAAACAAAGGCATAGTTTTTATCGGAAAGTGTTGCCATACTCACTCCTTCAGGCTCAGGACCTTTTGAGCGACTACGGGCTTTAGGGGTATTTTCTTCATGATCTGCATTGAATATTTTGGAGAAATCCGGATGCTGTGAAATATAAAATTCCATATCATCTCCACTGTCAAATACCAATTCTCCGTTTTCAGCATCAAAAATCGAGAAAGATCTCGTACCCAAACAGTGGATCTGGTCATAATCTCCGTTCCCATTTGAGTCACCATTCAGGTTGGTCACTCTCATTCTTCCCAAGTTGTAGCTTTTCTTTAACATTGAAGATTGAGGGTAGTTTTCCGGATTAAGGATATAGCTGCCGGCACCTACAGATGTTCTTTCGTTCAGTCCGTCGTATTCTTTCTCATCGCCTTCATTGGCAGTAATAATGTAGTTTTTTCCACCAACATTGTAGGATGCAATTCCATCCGGAATGAAGTATGCATGGATCGGCCAGTTGGAGATCAAAATTTCAGAATTATTATCGCTTGCGTCGATTCCGTTGCCTGGTAACATCAGATTTTTGGTTCCCATTGCCCAAATTTTTACAATTTCTTCTGTTTCCAGATTGATTTCAGCAATGGCATTGTTTTCCTGGCAGCTCACCCAGGCAGTTTTGGAATCTATGTCTATACTGATGTACTCAGGTTCCAAATCCTGTGAAAGTGTGGATTCTTTTTTTGTCTTTCTCACTCCGGCGTTGATTAGTTCTGATTCGGAAGTATTGAAAGATGTAAACTCAAGCGTTTGTACCTGTGCATTACTTAGGGTTTCAATACCGGCAGTAATATCAATTATAGAAACTGATCCTTCAGGGTCAACACTGTAATCGCTGTTTGGTTGTCCTTCATTGGCAGTCATGACTTTGCTTCCATCCGGACTAAAAACAATCATATCAGGAAGAACACCTACTGTCACTTGTGATAGAAATTCTCCATCGATATCAAAGAAAACCACCGAGCCGGGAATTTCTGCTGCTTCGTTAGGAGAGGCAACAGCAATGTAACCATTTTGGCTGGCCACACTTGTTAATCCACCGTAAGGTGTCATATCAATACTTTTGATAGTAGTCGGAGAAGATGGATTGGAAAAATCGATGATATCCAAAACATTGCTGATGGCACTGGTGGAGAACAATCTCTTACTTTCCGGATCAAATGCAACCACCTCGCAGGTGCTGTTATTTGAACCTGATGGGTCAAAGCTTCCTACATAATGTAATTCCACATCCTGAGTAGGTTGAGGTGCTAATCTGTCATTATCTCTAATGTAAATAGTAATCAAAGAATCTCCGCTAAGACTGGTCCCTGTGAGATTACTTATTATTAAGTTGAAATATTCAGCATGTTGCTCTTCATCCTGATCATCAGTAATATTGATTTGAATTACGACTTCATTACCGGAATCAGGAGTAATAGAAATTGTCTGGCTCTCAAATTCGTAGTCAGCAGCATCGCTTGTGTTGAATGCAGGAGGCAGTATATTTAAATCAAAGCTTGCAATGGATGGATTTTCAATTAGTAGTCTTATTTCTAAAATACCATGATTTTCTTCTACTACTATAAAATTGGATTCAGCCGTGATGGAAGTGTTGTAGCTGAATGTGAAATTGAATGGACATGACATAACAATGCCGTCTTCATTTTCGATTCCGCTTACGACCAGCGTGTAGGTCTGATTCCCCATGAAAGGCTCATTATAGCTCAGTTTAATCGTATCATTGCCACTCTGGGTATCAGATAATCCAATGCTTAGTAGCCCTTCTATTCCGGAATAATTATCTGTTCCTAGTACTGAGCCTATAGAGAGTTCTGTATTGAAAATAAGCTGAATAGTATATGGATCAAGCAAGCTGGCATCAATTACTGCCGGTGGCCCCGGGAATACCCATTCCGGCCATTCCTGAGCTGCAGTGCCTGCTCCTTCAGAAATCCAGTTCACAGGATTCAGTATGGATGCCTGTAATTCTTCTTTTGTCCCGGTTTGTGTAGCAGTATAATATGAGTTCACAGAATTGTTGTTTACTGCTCCCGGAGCGGTGCTGAGGTTGATAGCATTCAGACCATCTTCCAGACCAGCAGGAATCATAGAGTTGCTGCCACTGCAGGATGTATTTTGTGTTAACCATTCATTGGAGGATAATGCAGTAATGTATGATGGATTATCAGCAGTGCCTGTATAAATAATAACCTGGTCTCCCCCGGAGGATAAACCAAAAGTCGAGCCTGTTATCGTTCCAGGACTGGCTATACCTGCGTCAGGTTGGATTGAAATAACTGTTCCTGCCGGAATGCACTCATTGGAAGGTGAGGTCCACAGAATTCCTCCATTGCACTGAGGCTGTGCGTTTTGTGTGTATTTACTGTCAGTAATTCTTACGATAGTACCAGGCAGTATATCCTTAAACGTCAAGAGACCTATCTCGTCTTCTGTGGCGGTTGCATTCATTCTGTAGGCAACAATAACCATGTCTCCTGCTTCAAATTCTGTTTGAAGTGAAATAGTAGTGAAAGCAGCATTGATCTCGGCATCAATTACATTATTGCTAAAGTCTGAAATGCTATTGGCTTTTAATCCGATATAGTATACCTGATCATTTAAGAGCGCGTTTTCAGGTGTTAACACGATTGAATTCCCCTGGATATCAGCACTATAAGCGATGTCCTGTCCATCCGGAGCTCCGATTCTGAGGTAGAAAATATCCAGCGCATTTTCAGAATTGATGGTATCACCGGAGCCTGCAATTTGAATGGGTTCATTAAAACTTATCACAGGATGTACATCTGTAGGTACCAGTGTGCTATTATTAGCAGGACTGAAACTTACCACGGGAACCTGAGTATCTCCACCACTTGAAATACCGGAAACTGTTAAGTTATCAAAACGATTATTTCCACCTGTACCGCCGGGTCCTTGTTCAAATTCAACTCTCAATAACAAGTTCTGGTTATCATTGGCCTGAGGGTACCCTGATAAATCTAATTCAGTAAGCAAAGGATCACCATTATTTGGAAAAACACTATCTATTATTTCAAAATTTGATGCTCCGTCAAAAGAAGCTAACCATGTTTGCTTACCAGCACCCTGACCAGATCTTCTGGTAGCAAATTGAACCTTAATATCCGAATGTCCTGATGTAGGAACCTGAAATTCAAGTGCACTACCTATAGGATCATTGTATCGCAAATGGGTTCCTGAAGGATCACCAAACTGTGCATTGAGGTTTTGAGTATCAAAGTTTTGGCCTGTTCCATTTAGGTCTATGACTGAAATTCCAACTGAGTTGACAGAAATGGCTGCGCCATTTACAGTGGTATACGAAGGAGTCAGTAGGGCATTTTCTGAGGAGTTGTCATTGAAGTTCCAGTAGTGTATAAGGCTTATGGATGGAAGGACGGAAGCATTAAGAGTAAAATTGTCAAAACGATTGTTACCAACCAAACCTCCACTTCCTGCTGCAAACGATACTTTAAGTTTGAATTCAGCATTGTTATCCGCGAAATCTACATCAGAAAAATCAAATGTTACTAATCCGGGATCACCGTCATTTGGAGCAATAGTGTCAAAGGTTATATAAAAGAGTCCATTATCTAATGAATATGACCAATATTGGAGTCCTGCACCTGAGCCCGATCTTCGGGTACTGAATTGAACTATGGGATTGATAAATCCGGTTGTAGGTAAAGAAAATTCAAGCTCTCCTCCAATAGGATCATTGAATCTTAGGTGAGTTCCTGCAGGGTCCCCGTTTTGTGCATTAAGATTTTCTAAGTCAAAGTTTTGACCTGTTCCGTTTAGGGCTATTTCGCTAATCCCCCCAACGATATGGTTGATAGATGCACCCTGAATTATCGAAGTATTGGGCTGCAGCAAGTTGTCTACTGTACTGTTATCATTAAAATTCCAGTAGTGAATAAGCGTTTGTGCTCCGGTCACACCGGCATTCATCATGCTCATGAGAAATACAAGGATAAGTAGATTTTTGCCTTTCATATTATTATATTTAAATGCTTAAAAGGGCAAAAGTATCTTCGCTCAGACTAGTAAGCGCTCAGAAGCGGATTAAGAAATAGTGAAGTAATGCCTGCCAGAGATACATTGATTTTACATTAATTTAAAGAAAGGCAATTCTGTGGGTTTGTCATAAATCATTGAATGTTATTTATATATACATTAATTCGATAAATAATATAAATAATTAATTTTAGCGAATATGTTAGATAGTTGAAAATCAAACATGAACACATATAAATAAATTAATATGTGTTAACATTGAAATAATATTTGATAAACATTGGAGTGCTCAAATTATGGCAGGGAAACTTCGTTTCGCAGTATTTTGATTGTGACCTGTCAAAAAATTACGAGCCAAATCTGAATCGGATAGATTTAGGCAAGAGCGTTGCGAAATGGTGAGGTGCTTGCTCCGAAATCCGCAAAATCCCACCAAAGCGTTGGGGGCCGGCGATCAAATAGCGAGCCATGAAGCATAGCGACCTCCTGACTATTCAACAGCCCGTCTGTAAAAAAGACTGGAGGACATACCCTAAAAACTGGTATTCATATTATGTTCTCTATCCCACACTTAATTAGGATTGACGATATCCCGAAGTAACAGAGGCGTTCAAATTTATAGGTTTCTGGAATGTATTGAATGCCCTAAACTCAAATGTACTATCTTTGTTTTCACTGAAATGAATGTTTATGCTCATTAATGAATTGCTGGAAAAAGCCCTGAAGCTGGAGTGGCTCACTGTGGATGAAGGTCTTTTTTTATTCGAAAATGCTCCGACAGCACTTCTGATGGAAGTAGGCTGGAAACTAAGGCAGTATCATGTTCCGGGAAATACTGTTACCTGGATTATTGATAGAAATTCCAATACCACTAATGTATGTATCGCCAATTGTAAATTCTGTAATTTTTACAGGAGGCCGGGTCACGCAGAGTCATATGTCACCAGCATGGAAGAATACAGGGTGAAAATTGAGGAAACTTTTAAGCTGGGAGGAGATCAATTATTATTGCAGGGCGGGCACCACCCTGATCTGGGGCTTTCATTTTACACGGAATTATTTTCCAATTTAAAGAAAGAATTTCCAGCTCTCAAATTGCATGCCCTTGGTCCTCCTGAAATCGCTCATATAGCTAAGCTGGAAAATATGTCGCATTACGATGTGCTGGCGGCATTGAAGGAATCAGGTCTGGATTCCCTACCGGGAGCCGGAGCAGAGATTCTGGCCGACAGGGTAAGGAGATTAATTTCTAAAGGTAAATGTGGGGGACAGGAGTGGCTGGATGTCATGCGCGCAGCTCACCAATTGAATATCACGACCTCAGCAACAATGATGTTTGGGCATATTGAAACGAATCGGGAAAGAATGGAGCATTTCGCGGCATTGAGACAGGTCCAATCAGAAAAACCAGCGGATTCAAAAGGTTTTCTGGCATTCATTCCATGGCCGTTCATGGATGAGGATACTATCTTGAAAAAATTGAAAAGGGCAAGAAACACCTGCACCGGGGATGAGTATGTTCGTATGATAGCTATGAGTAGAATCATGCTTCCCAATGTCATTAATATACAGGCATCCTGGTTGACAGTGGGCAAACCTGTTGCACAACTTTGTCTCCATGCCGGGGCGAATGATTTTGGCAGTATCATGATAGAAGAAAATGTGGTGAGTGCTGCAGGAGCGGCATTCAGATTCACGGCTGATGGTATTCAGGCTGCCATCAAAGATGCAGGATTCCAGCCTCAATTAAGAACACAACAATATGAGGCAAGAGAAATTCCGGTCTCTATTCAACAACAACAGCTTGATCACGCAACAATGATCGTAGATTAATAAATATATGGTACAGGATATTTTTGAGCAGGCAAAGACAGCTGCGGAATGGATCAGGACCCGAAGTACACTTCAACCAAAACTTGCTATTGTGCTGGGGACCGGTCTGGATGCACTCAGTTCTCAGTTTGAAAAACATTTTGAAGTTTCGTATACAGAGATTCCGCACTTCAAGCAGTCGACTGTTGAAGGACATCGGGGAGCTTATATGGAAGGCTTGTGGGAGGGAAAACCTGTTATCATTCTTGCCGGCAGATTTCATTATTATGAGGGTTATACTATGCAGGAAGTAACATTTCCAGTGAGGGTATTGCAGCAATTGGGAGTAGAAATACTTTTAATTACCAATGCTTCCGGTGGTACAAATGAAAATTTTGAAATGGGTGATTTGGTTTTGGTTAGAGACCATATAAATCTGCTTCCAGGAACATCCGCTTCGCGGGAAGAATGATGGGCGGTTAGGGGTACGATTCCCTGATATGACAAATGCTTACGATAAGGAAATAAGAAAATTGGGATTAGAATTTGCCCGATCTGAGAATATCAGAATCCATGAAGGAGTATATGTCTCACTTCAGGGGCCTAATCTTGAAACCCCGGCAGAGTATGACTTTTTACACAGGATTGGGGGTGATCTTGTAGGTATGTCCACCGTTCCGGAAGTGATTGTTGCCAGGCATGCAGGAATCAGATTAGCTGTGTTATCTGTTATCAGCAATGTTTGTTATCCACCAGATCGTATTCAGGAAACATCAGGAGAAGATGTAGTCAATGTAGTGAAGGAAAATACACATAAGGCGATCCGGGTCATTCAGCATCTCGTACAAAAACTAGCCTGATCAATAAGGCATTTGAACTAACTTTAAGATAGACTACATTAAATGAATAATTTGGAAGAATCGTTGGATAACATTATTGTCATTGGAGCTAAAGAACATAATCTCAAGGACATCGATGTTAAAATTCCCCGAAATAAGTTGGTTGTAATTACCGGTATCAGCGGTTCAGGTAAGTCTTCGCTGGCTTTTGATACCATCTATGCAGAAGGTCAGCGCCGGTATATGGAGACTTTCTCTGCTTATGTCAGACAATTTATTGGAAAACTGGAAAGGCCAAATGTCGAAAGCATTGATGGGCTTAGCCCTGTTATTTCTATTGAGCAAAAAACTACAGGATGGAATCCCCGCTCCACCGTCGGCACAGTTACAGAAATCTATGACTTCATGCGTCTGTTGTTTGCAAGAGCTTCAGATGCTTATTCCTACCTCAGTGGCAGGAAAATGGTAAAATATACTGAGGATGAAATCATCGATCAGATTTGGCAGCAATTTGAAGGAAAGCCGATTGCTATATTGGCACCTATAGTAAAAGGTCGTAAAGGTCATTACAGAGAATTGTTGGAATCTATCAGAAAACAAGGATTCACTAAGGTGCGGATAGACGGCGAATGGCTGGAGTTGAAGCCCGGATTGATGGCTGACAGGTACAAAACACATGATATAGAAGTAGTAGTAGACCGCATAAAAGCAGAGCGCGCAAAAGAAGAACGCATGATTCAATCTTTGCAAACAGCTTTGAAAATGGGTGAGGGTATTCTCATGATTACCAATATTGACACGGATGAGTCTGCCTGGTTTAGTAAAAATCTGATGGATGCAGAAAATGGTTTGTCATATGAAGAACCAAATCCAAATTCCTTTTCATTCAATACTCCCTATGGTGCTTGCCCTACGTGTGATGGGTTAGCCCTTATTCAGCAAGTTGATATGGAAAAAGTCATTCCGGATGACAGCAAATCTATCAATGATGCAGGGATTGTTCCGCTGGGTGAGCCAAGAGACAATATGATTTTTACCCAATTGCGCTCATTATCCAAGAAATACAAATTTTCTTTTGCCACTCCTATCAAAGAAATCCCGGCTGAAGCTATGGATATTATTCTGAATGGAGCAGGTGATCAGGCTGATGCGACGCTGAATCTGGCGAAATCTGAATATGGATATAATTTGCTGCATGAAGGTCTCAATAAGATGCTGTATAAATGGTACAGCGATACTTCTTCAGAGAAAATCAGATCCTGGGCGGAGGATTTTCTGCATCAATCTACCTGCCCTGATTGTAGAGGTCTTCGACTCAAGCAATCATCACTGAGTTTTCGTATTGATGAAAAAAATATTTCTGAGCTTACTCAGATGGATCTGGATGTCCTTCAGAAATGGCTGACAGGACTTGAAGATAGAATAAGCGAGAAGCAGCGACAAATAGCAAGAGACGTTCTCAAGGAAATCAGATTGAGACTTCAATTCCTACTCGATGTTGGACTGGAATATCTTACATTAGACAGACAAGCCCGAACACTTTCGGGGGGTGAATCTCAGCGTACCCGGCTTGCCAATCAAATTGGATCTCAACTGACAGGTATCACTTATATCATGGATGAGCCCAGCATTGGACTGCATCAGCGGGATAACCAAAAACTAATCAAATCCCTGCTCAATCTTACATCCATCGGTAATTCAGTCATAGTAGTAGAACACGACAAGGATATAATGCTTGCCTCTGACTTTATTATTGACCTTGGACCGGGGGCGGGTTCTCATGGAGGTGAATTGGTAGGCCAGGGCACACCAGAGGAATTTCTTAAGCTGGATACATTAACTGCGGAATATTTGTCCAATAAACAGCAGGTAGCATTGCCCGCGAGCAGACGAACGGATATCGAAAAATATCTGATCCTTGAAGGAGCCACAGGCAATAACCTGAAGAACGTAACTTTAAAAATTCCTCTGGGTACATTTATGTGTATTACTGGTGTATCCGGAAGTGGTAAATCCTCATTGATCAATGATACCTTATACCCAATTCTGAGAAAGCATTTTTACCGGTCCATTCAGGAGGCTCTGCCTTTTACTGCAATCCATGGGCTTGAACATATAGATAAAGTGGTGGAAATTGACCAGTCGCCCATCGGCCGCACCCCCAGATCGAATCCTGCAACATACACCAATGTATTTAGTGATATCAGAAAGATTTTCTCGGACTTACCAGAGGCAAAGATCAGAGGCTATAAGCCGGGCAGATTTTCATTCAATGTTAAAGGCGGCAGATGCGAAATGTGTGAAGGTGGCGGAAAAAGGGTCATCGAAATGAATTTCCTGCCGGATGTTCTTGTCGACTGCGAATCTTGTCTCGGAAAAAGATATAACAGAGAAACGCTGGAAATACTCTTCAAAGGAAAATCTATCAGTGATGTGCTTGATATGACAGTAGAAGAGGCAGCTACATTTTTCGAAAATGTGCCATCCATTTACCGGAAAGTCAGAACGCTTCTGGAAGTAGGATTAGGTTACATAACGCTGGGGCAGCAGGCTACAACACTTTCAGGTGGAGAAGCTCAGCGTGTGAAGCTGGCTGAGGAACTTTCAAAAAAGGATACAGGGAAAACACTTTATATTCTGGACGAACCCACTACGGGCTTACACTTTGAAGATATCCGCCATTTGCTGGATGTATTGCATAAACTAGTCAACAAAGGAAATACAGTTGTGGTGATTGAGCACAATATGGATGTAATCAAAGTAGCCGACCATATCATTGATTTGGGTCCGGAAGGTGGATCAGGGGGAGGAAATATTGTTTGTGAAGGAACCCCCGAAATGGTAGCTGATCATGCGACCAGCTACACAGGAAATTTTTTGAAAAGGGAATTAGCGCTTCATGATATGATTCCTCCGGCGATTCAGAAGGTTAAACCGCAGAAGAAAACCGCTAAAGCTCTTAAATAGAATGGTTATTTCAGATTGAAAAGCACTCCTACCTGGAAAGCTCTGTTTCTGAATTTGATAGTCTCCGTGGGAGTGCTCATTGCATTCTTTGTGCCAAAACTTTGTCTGCCTTCCACAAATACAGTATAAGCCGGAAGAATAATATTCATTCCAATGCCGCCGGTGAAGGAGAATACACCTTTTTGCATATTTTCATTCCGGGCATCAATAGGACTTGCATACCAGTGATTATCCATTTCAGCACCTTGGTATTCAGATATTTCAGTTCTTTCTTTGTTTCCACCCAGAAAGTAGGACATACTGGGACCAGCCATTCCGTAAAGTTGAAATTTAGAACCTCCCGTGCTAATTTTTAGCAATAGAGAACTTTGGAATTGGTTCATCTGGTATCTGTCCTCAGTCGTATATTTCCTGAGAAGCTGATCTTTTGTATAATATGTTCTGTTTATGCCGGCTACTTGTCTTTGGTATCCAATTTCTGCCTGAACGGCTATATACTTTGAAATGGAATATTGAACTGGCATGTTGAATTGAAACCCTGTCCCAGGAGTAGTTGAAACTGCTGTACTTGCAATTGGGCTATCGTCAGAGCTGCGGAATACATTAAAGTTTCCCATCACAGGACCTCCTGAAATTCCTAGTTGCCATTGAGCAGATGCCATAAAGGAACTGCTGAGGAGAAAAATGAGTAGGATCAGTTGTGCTTTCATAATTAGGTTTAGTTTGGTTTGTGCGAATTAAAGGGTATTAAATATGTTGTTTTTAATCGATTAAAGAATTTGATTTATCATTTTGAATAATCGGCAGAATAAAATATTTAGATTAATTAAATAATATTAAATCAAATCTATGGTATTAACGTTAAGTCTAAATGTATTTATTGTCATGTCTTGATTAAATTTTAATCTTTTTCTTGCTAAAAAATCTCATTTAATTGATCAACAGTATATTACATATTTTTATTTACTTTAAAATAAAAATAAGTATTCCAGAAAGCTGAATGTCATCTCAGCTTTTACAAATTGAAATTAAATTTGGTTGTAGGAGTATTCTAATAGAAAAAATTAAAGTAGATCTAACATCGATAGTATTGATATCGGGTCAACTAACAAAATGACGTAACGTAATGAAATATTGTTAGTGGCTCCACCAATAATTTTTCTTTTTTCTGAATAATAGTTGCCTAATGAACAGATTTACAGGTACATATATAACTATCCAGGCTGGAATTTTTAGCTGTTCTGAATTTTTACCGGTGTGATAGTATGCATTGAAGGATGAATTCTGGTACTGACTTTTTTAAAAGGAATGCTGAAAGGGATTTGTCTGGCCAGATTTCTTCTAAAAACGACTTTTAAGTCCAGTGAGATTTTTTCAAAATTGAGCGATTGAATGTAGAAATCCTGCTCAGTTGATGTGGGGTCTAATGGTCTTGCGCAGGAAACTATTGTCTTTACATCATTGCATTCCATATAATACTGAATCATAAACCAATTGAGTGCTTCCATTGATCTGTAGCCCTGATAAGCCGGATCTATGGCTATATGGGTGATATGCACCTCATTGGATGGGAGATTCAGGCATCTGCTGAATCCTACCATACGCGAACCGTAATAAATTCCAAAGTAGTGTATGATATCATCGTATTTGGTTTCAGGCAGAACAAAATCTACAAAATCTTCCTCGTTTTTAAAGTGTAGCAATGATCGATAATCATTCAGAGCTGACTGATGTCTCATCTGGATAAGCCAGGCATTTCTTGCTATTTCTCCTGATTCTACTCTTCGCACAGTACACAGCCTTATCCCCAGTTCTATTTCTTTTCGGGAGGCAGGATCCAAATCTTCCAGAAATATCGGTTGAAGTGCACTGACTATATAGTATGTGTTTTTAATTTTGGTAGACTGACTGAGTTTAGTGGTGTAGCGCAATGTTCCGGCATCCAGCTTCTGAAGAATGTGTGTACTATCCGCCGGATCCAGTTGAATCCTGGTAGAAAATGGTGCCAGAGGTTGGGCAATATTCATTTCTTTATACCATATGATTCCGTCGTGTCTCAGGAAGGGAATGGATTTATCTTCCAGCCATTCTGCAATTCTATCCTCGCGGGTCAGTGTATAGGGTAGAAAATCAAACTTCATACTAATTAGTTTTTTCACATCTTATATCGGGAGTCCAGCAATAATGATGCTACATTTATTTCATATTACATTGACTATTAATGTGTTACCCGAAGTATTGATGATCCAATATTAAATGCAATTTTTTTATAGTATTTAATCAATTGAAAAATAGGATAATGCTCAAAGTCACTGGCTGATGTTGTCCCTTGTAGAAAGATGAATTTTATTTTCGGAATTTACTGCAAATAAGAAACTCATGAAAATCGTTTAATAGAATCTGGAATTTTTGGGGCTGGTAATCACTTAAACATTAAATAAATTTTACATAAGTGAGCATTTCAATTGACAAAAGGTTAAGTTCGTATTGAAATTTTACAATCTGCATTCTTCATTAAAATCTGTATCGATGGCAAAGCGAAAAAATTCTGTGCTTGGAATTCAACCATTAAGTCGGGACATGGCTGCATTAGTACTTAGAGTCAGCAGCGGGGGATTGATGATGATGCAACATGGTTATCCAAAGCTTATGAAATTGAGCGGAAATGGACCTATCAAATTTGGTGACCCCCTCGGTATAGGTGAATTCAATTCTCTTCTGCTCGCAATCTTCTCTGAATTTTTGTGCTCGGCGCTACTCATCCTGGGATTATTTACCCGGCTGGCTCTCATACCATTGATCATCACAATGCTCGTAATTTTATTCGTAGTTCATGCAGGGGACCCCATCGGGGATATTGAACTTGCCGTCATGTATGCTGTGATTTTCGTAGCTTTGCTTTTTTCCGGTCCGGGTAAA
The DNA here is from genome assembly GCA_016706365.1 of Saprospiraceae bacterium. Lineage (GTDB taxonomy): Bacteria > Bacteroidota > Bacteroidia > Chitinophagales > Saprospiraceae > SLDF01. Next base: position 474,382 of record JADJJU010000001.1, on the reverse strand, counting down.
TGGAGTGTGGATGCACTCATCAAAAAGTAAATTATGCAATTTAATCTGAGCAATGATTTGGTGTTTTTTGATTTGGAAGCCACAGGCCTGCATGTATTGCGGGATCGAATAGTGCAGATTGGTATGATCAAATATTTCAAAGATGGCCGCGATCCTGTAGAATTTGATACGCTCATAAATCCGGGCATTCCGATTTCTGAGGAAGCTATGGCGGTGCATGGAATTACTCCGCAGATGGTATCTAACAAGCCAACATTTATTCAGGTAGCTCAGAAGGTTTTTGATTTTATTGGAAATGCAGATCTTGCAGGATACAATTCCAATAGATTCGATATTCCAATGCTACTGGAGGAATTTCACAGAGCTGAAATTGAATTTGATGTTGATTCACGCCGGACTATAGATATTCAGCGTATTTTCTACAAAATGGAGCCCCGCACACTTAAGGCAGCCTACAAGTTCTACTGTAATCAGGAGATGGAGAATGCTCATGATGCTCTGGCCGATGTCAAAGCTACTATAGACGTGTTCAAAGGTCAGTTAGAAAAATATCAGAATGTGGATATGGTAGATGAAGATGGAAATATTGTTCCTCAACCTGTTAAGAATGATATGCAGGCAATTTATGAATTCACATGTGATCCTAATATGATTGATGCGACTCAAAGATTGAAGTTTGATCAGAATGGTGTAGTCATTTTTAATTTCGGAAAATACAATGGTCTCCCTGTAGCGGAATCGTTGGCCAAAGACAAACAATATTATTATTGGATACTTGAAAAAGAATTTTCACAACAGGTAAAACAAGCAGTTAAAAAGCTGGTTAAGGAATATGAGGATGCGCATAAAAAAGCATAGTTTCTTCTCTTTAATTTTTCTGGTATTCGCCGTGGCGGCCTGCCAGGATCCAAGCGAAGGCTGTTTGGATTTGGAAGCCACAAATTTTGACGCTGCTGCTGATGAGGATTGCTGTTGCTCATATCCTCAGTTGGTTTTGAGCTATAGATATTTTTACGAGAATGACACAACTCCCAATTTCCAGTTGGAGACCAATTATGCACTTGAGAATGGCGATTCTATCAGATTCAGAAACTTTGCCATGTATATTTCTGACGTGGGCCTGGTGCAAAATGGAACATTTATTATCGGTGAAGATTCATTGAAGATTTATAGAAGAAGTCCAGATCTGGATTCCAGTATACAGGTTCGAAATATCAATATCGTCCGCAGAGGTAGTCCTTCATCCAGTGCAGGATTATTTCCATATACAGGTATGTTTGAAAAGCTGCGTTTCAGATTTGGTCTTGATCCTGAGCTCAATAGCAGCCCGGTCGAAGATTTTCCAAGAGGTTCTGTTCTGGGTATTCAGGCAGACTCTTTGCACACTTTGACTCCTGGAGAAGGTTATACCTTTCTAAAGCTGGTGCTATATTTTCCCGTAAGCGACATCGAACGAACTTTCACTGTCAAAGGCGATCTCAATAGTTTCATTTTAGAAAGGGATATAAATTTTACTACAACCCGGGGTGCAGACAGGATAATTGTATTAGAGTTGAATTTCAAAGACCTGATAGCTGGGATTGATTTTGATGTAGATTCAGACCAGGTGATTTCTGAGAAATTGCATGATAATATTGAAGCGTTTATAAGTGTTGAGGAGTGAAGGTTAGTTGAAAGTGGAAAGTGGAAAGTTGAAAATTAACAGCCACTGAACAGCCAATGAAATAGCCGAATAGGAGAATTAGTGAATGGGTGAATTAAACTGCCAATTAAGCAGCCGAATCTGCCGAATGCATTTGGATCCATATCAAATGACTTGATTTATCTCAATCTCTTCATTCTTTTTTTACCGTTATTTCTCCTTCATATCAATATAACATTGAACTTTGGATGCGTTATAAGCGTATCTATGCATGAAAACATAAAATTATGAGAATTGCTACTTTGTTAATATCAATGATTGTCTTATTGGGTGCTTGTGAAAAGGAGCCAATGGTAGTTGAAAAGGCTGGCCTTAAACTAACATTCAAAGCAGTTTATGATTCTGAACCTTTGCTATTATCCAGAAATTATGAGTTTATGAATGGTGATAGTATACGTTTTCAAAGAGCCGACTTAATTATTTCTGATATTAGTATTGGCAATTCGAAGAATGTTTCTCTCAGTCAGGTTGAGTGGTTAGGTTTTTCAGAAAAAAATGCAGATCCATCTAAAATTGAAGAAGGATTCTCTTTCAACTTTAACGATGTAGAGCCCGGAGTATATACTTCTCTTTACTGGAATATTGGCTTGAATCAGGTTCAAAATCGAAGTACACCCGCTAACTATACATTTCCGCATCCTCTGAGTAATGCCGAACTTTACTGGGCCGGCTGGAACAGTTATATTTTCTCCCGCACTGACGGAAAATTGCTGACTGAATCCGGAACATATGATTTTAGTTACCACACAGGTGGAGATATACTTACCAGGGCATTGGAATGGAATCAAAATATTGAGTTGAAGGCCGGTGAAGTAAAAGAAATCATCATATATATAGACTATAAAAAAATATTTGTGCAAGATGGTGAAGTGTATGACATTAAGAACAATCTTTCTTCCCATACCAGTGCTCAGATAGCCGTAGCGCATGCTATAGCTGATAATATGAAGCTTGCAGTCAAATATGAATTAAAATGAGAAGTTGTATCATACTGCTTTTTACTGTTTTAATTGCTTTCTCCGGATGCAGGAAAGATGACCCACAGGTTGATGACCCAATTGTTGATTTGCAAAATATTGCCTATAATCCTTCCGCACATACTATACCAATTCCTCCCTTATTTCCTCAGATGGTAATTCCGGCTGACAATCCTACAACTCAGGAAGGGGTTTTGCTGGGTAGATTTTTATTTTATGATCCTATTATGTCCCGGGACTCCAGTATTTCATGTGCTACATGTCATAAGCAGGAGTTGTCTTTCACAGATGGACTTGATAAAAGCATAGGAATTGATGGAAAAGTAGGTAAAAGAAGCTCCATGAGTCTGGCTAATATTGGATTTGCCAATAGGGGTTTATTTTGGGATGGACGAGTTTCCAGCCTGGAGATTCAGGCACTGCATCCGGTGGAGGATCCTAATGAGATGGATGAGAAATGGCCGAATGTCATTAGGAAATTGCAGGTTCATCCGACTTATCAGCAAATGTTCAGAAAGGCATTTGGCATAAAAAACAATAAGGAAATTACAAAAGAAATGGTGGCTAAAGCTCTGGCCCAATTTCAGCGCACCATGGTAAGTGCGGGCTCTAAATATGACAAATTTATTCGGCAGGAAATCCTTGATTTGGACAACGATGAATTTGAAGGCATGAGCATGTTCAATGATAATTCCGGTGGAGCCCTGAAAGATGGAGGTTGTGCACATTGTCACAGTCCAGTTTTGTTTACAGCAGACAATTATTTCAATAATGGTTTGCTTACCGATGCGCAGCAAGCTATGACGCAGACAAGATTCAATGTCACCGGCTTTAATTCAGACATGGGAAAATTCAGAGCAGTGTCTCTTCGAAATATTGCTCTGACTGCGCCTTACATGCATGATGGCAGTCTGGCATCTCTTGATGATGTAATCGAGCATTACAGTACAGGAGGTGTACCTTCAACGAATGTTGATGGATTGATTCCCGAGCACGGTGCAGTTCCGACTTCAGCTTCCGAAAAGGATAAATTAATTAAGTTTCTAAATACCCTTACTGATACCGAATTTATCAATAATCCGGCATTCAAAAATCCTTTTGAACAGTAAGACATTATTTTATAGCTTAACTTTGCACTGAAATTAAATCATTAAATCAGGATGCATAACTGCAAGTTTTGAGCAAATTAGCTATGAATTCTACACTGGAAACCCTTTCTATTAAGCCGGATCTTCAGGAAGTCTTAAAACTTTCAGGAGATATTACTATTTATTCAGATCCTGAAGCGCTGGCAAAATACGGCCATGACGAGACGGAGGATTTTGTATTTCTTCCTGATGCAGTCATCATACCTCATACAGTTGAAGCGCTGAGCAAGGTAATGCAATATGCCAATGAACATAATATATATGTGACCGTCAGGGGTGGAGGAAGTGGATTAGCGGGTGGGGCTTTACCGGTAATGGCTGGTTTGTTGATTTCAATGGAAAAATTTAATCAGATACTTCTGATAGATGAGAAAAATCTGCAGGTCACCGTCGAGCCTGGAGTGATCACAGAGGTTCTGCAAAATAAAGTAAAGGAATTTGGTCTCTTTTATCCACCTGATCCTTCCAGCAGAGGCATCTGTTTTATCGGAGGAAATGTAGCTACCAATGCAGGTGGCCCTAAAGCTGTAAAATATGGAGTAGTTAAAGACTATGTTTTAAACCTGGAAGTAGTTCTGCCTAATGGTGAAATCATTTGGACAGGCGCCAATACCCTCAAAAATTCTACTGGTTATAATCTCACCCAGCTGATGGTGGGTAGTGAAGGAACGCTTGGCATTATTACAAAAATAGTCTTAAAGCTACTGCCGGCTCCGCCATTCAACCTGCTTTTATTGGTTCCCTTTAATTCAGCAGAAAATGCCTGTGCTGCAGTGTCTGCAATATTCAGAGCAGGAGTGATTCCTTCTGCGCTGGAGTTTATGGAGAGGGAGGCTATTGATTGGGCTGTGGCTTATCTAAAAGATGTTCAATTGGAAATAGGTCCTGATGTGCAGGCTCATTTGTTGATTGAGGTAGATGGAAATCACATGGATCAACTATTCTCTGATTGTGAGAAAATAACTGAAGTTGTTGAAGGCTTTGGATGTGGTGAAATCCTCTTCGCCGACAATGATGCTCAAAAAACGGAGCTATGGCGTTTAAGGCGGAATGTAGCTCATGCTGTCAAGCTCAATTCCATTTATAAGGAAGAAGATACAGTTGTACCACGGGCGGAATTACCGACGCTGTTGCGCGCTGTGAAAGAAATCGGAGCAAAGTATGGTTTCCGTTCTGTTTGTTATGGCCATGCAGGCGATGGCAATCTTCATGTCAATATCGTGAAACAGGAACTCTCAGAAGAGATGTGGAATAATGTGATCCGGGATGGAATTACTGAAATTTTCCAGGTAGTTAAATCTTTGAATGGAACCCTCTCCGGTGAACACGGTATCGGATATGTTCAAAAGAATTATATGCCTATCATGTTTAATCAGGTGGAATTGAATCTGATGAAAGGAATAAAAGCTGTATTTGATCCGAAGGGTATTTTGAATCCGGGGAAGATATTTCCGGATTAAATATACACATCGGGCTTAGTAAAAACTTTCACTGCAAACAACACAGACGAAAATCCGGATTTTCTGCCCGCATTTTAATTTATTCCATTTTCTATAGCCTTTCTTAGTTGAACACCTACGGAGTTCTTTGTGGGGGCTAGTCTACCCCGGGCTGCGTTACACTTGCCCGGGGTTATCCATGTTAAACTCCTTCGGAGTTTGTGTGTCACGTGGTTAATCGACAATATTTCATTGATTTTCTTTCGGCTGCTTGGCTGTTAGTCCCGGCCTTTTAAAATTTCCGTAGCTTTTCAAGCTGCTTGAAACACAGTTGTCAAGCTGAATTTGACGAAAAGCAAGCAGGCACGGAAGCCGAGCATTAGTGAAAGCCGGATTTATTCCAAATTAATTAGTACGTGGAATTTGTGCAATTATCACTTTTTCAATAAGCGAGCGGCTTTGCATGAGCTGGGTGAAGAGCAGCGTAGAAAACAAGGAAATTTTAAACAGCCTTGATCTTTTGCTACTCGTACGTTTGTGATGACTTATTTTTGAATTTCATTCATTCATATTCATTAACAAGAAAGGATGGGGTAAGAAGAGCATTTTGTTACAGAAAACATTCTTGTATTTCGACCAAAAGAGATTGCGCTTACCCCTATTCTTCTCAAATGCTGAATAGTATCTAGGGAATAATTTATAAAGTTATATCCCGCGTAGACGAGTAAAGCTTACAGAAGAAATCCTTTTACAAACTGAGTTATCATGAAAGGAGTAGTTGGCATTGACATTTCAAAGGCAATATTTCACGTTTGCTTTATGCTCAAATTGGAGAACAAGGAGTCTAAGGTTTTAGGCAGTACAAGTTTTGACAATACTGATTCTGGGGCAATGGAATTGGTGAAATGGGTGGAAAAGAAAAACAGAGAAGACGTTTCAGTTAACTATGTCATGGAAGCGACCGGTGTATACTATGAAAATCTTGCCTATTTTCTCTACGAAAGTGGGCAGGAAGTGGCAGTAATCCTGGCCATGAAGATGAAAAATTACATGAGGAGCTTTAATGTAAAAACCAAGACAGATAAAGTTGACAGTAAGGTAATTGCCGAATATGGTATTGAAAGAAACGTTGAAAAATGGAAGCCAATGTCGGGCAATTATAGACAAATAAGAGATATGGCCAGAGAGTCGATGTCTATTAAGAAAGAGATCACTAGGGCCAAGAATCAGCTTCATGCACTCAAGTACTCCAAAGGATTAAGTGAGATGATGAAGCAAATGAAAGAAGAGCAAATAGAGTTTTATAAACATCAGCTTCAAAGGCTAAGAGTAGAACTTTTAAGCATTGCCAAACAGGATAGTGACCTATATAAAAAGATCAAGAAACTTGAGACGATACCAGGAATTGGCCTGGAAACAGCAATAATACTGGTAAGTGAGACCAATGGATTCCAGTTGATCAGAAACATAAGACAACTTGTGAGTTATGCTGGTTTAGACGTATCACATAATGAGTCAGGAATGTACAAAGGCAAGTCTAAAATAAGTAAAAAGGAATCGAAGAATAAGGCAAGCACTATATATGCCGGCAATGGCAGCAATAAGAAGCAATGAAAAAATGAAACAATTTAGTGACAGAATAAATGAGAAGAACCCAAATGTAAAGAGGAAATCAATTGTAGCCTGTATGCGTAAACTATTAATTCTGAGCTACGTAATTTGGATAAAAGACGAGGAATTTGACAAAAATTATGCTTGGAATAATACATCGGGAAAAGAGGAGACTAAGCCTTCTTTTGGTCAAAAAAAAACGGAGCGACGGTCGCTCCGCACTAGATAGACTTCGGTAGAAAGAATCAACTGAAGCCTTCTTTTGGTCAGAACAAATATAGAAAAAAAGAGAGAAATTTGCAGAAATAATTTGGATAGCAACATAGTATCTTTTGGATCAAGCCAAAAGTAGAGAAAGCATTGAATAAGCAGTACCTTAAAATCATCATTCGGAATGCCATGAATTATGCACTTAATAAAAGACAATTTTAAGTTGAATGAACCACAAATAAATTAAAGACAATACAACATATAATTTATGTTCTTCCATTCCAGCCTATTCCAATCAGAAATCATACATTTATCCCATCAATTCCATTATTTGAATGGAAGCGCTGAGAAATTTTTTGACTCATTTTGACTCTCATTATCATTTTTTTTGCCTGAAAAGCAGTTTTTGAAGAAAAAAGATGAAGAAAAATGAGATTTTTTTTCAGCAAAAATTGATTTATTTTATTATTATTTTCACAAGAGGTGGTAATGTGTCCTCTTGATTTATGACTCTTCATATTGAAAATAGACACTCTCCGGAAGCCCCGCAACACATTACAAATATTTATATGTAACAAGGGCATTTTTTTGTTATTGTTTGCTGCATAGAAAAGCTAGATTATTGTATTGTGAATTCAGCTATAGAAGCTCTCACAGTCAAGTGACAGAATTTCTTAGTTGTTTTTGGATATGTTCATGGGATTAAAATTTAAGAGTAGGGAGCCGTAAAAAAGATTATGGCTCCCCACTACACAAGAAGAAGTAAAGCTCGTTTAATATATATTTTAGCTTTTAGTTTTGGATATGTTCATGGGATTATAATTTGTTGGGGCAAGTCATATTGAATGCAATATGACTTGTTTTTTTTTGTGCCTATACCATCAGGCTCTCATTTGGTGAGGAATTGGCATCAAATAAAATACTCCAGAACTGTAATACAAATACAAACCAGTACAGTGAGCAATCCACACACCTTCATATAGTCTTTATAGGTTTAATTGCCGTGACTATAAATTACTATATTGGTCATACAACCTATAGTTTTGAAAAGCAGGGCCTGGCCTCAACCAACACGATGTCGGGAAATTGTTTTAAATCAAGGCCGTTTGATAGTTTCTTATAAAATTATTCCAGAATAAATATCATAGCAGAACTGAGCTCCCCAATTTTTTGAGAGATTATTGACTGCAATACTTTGATATAAGCTTGAATTTTAAAATCTTTAAGCCATCAAGTTCGAACAGCCGGCTATGTTGTATGGTATATTCTGTTAAATTTGGTCTGCAATCCGATAGCCACGATTTCGATTTTGAGTTGCCAATTCTAAATGCTAGAAGTATCGAAGTCTATTTTTATACAATAATTTAAGTACAGATGTCTGAAAACGGAGTTATCAAGATTAAGCGTGGATTTGACATCAAATTGGTTGGCAAGACCAATCCTGTCATTAAAGATTTACCCCTTTCTGAGATCGTTGCAGTGAAACCAACAGATTTTCTGGAAGTAATACCGAAAATGCTGGTTCAGACCGGAGATGAAGTAAAAGCAGGTGATCACCTTTTCTATGAAAAAGATCGTCCCGAACTTAAGTTTACGGCGCCTGTAAGTGGAGAAATAGTGGAAATCTTCAGAGGAGAGAAACGTAAGATTCTTGAAGTTAGAATTTTGGCAGATAAGGAACAAAAGTATCGTGATTTCAGCGCGGGTATAAGCCAGCCATGGACCCGCGATTCTGTGACCGGGGTATTGCTGGACAGTGGTGCATGGAACATGATCAGACAAAGACCTTTTTCCACCATTGCAAAAGTAGACGATAATCCAAAAGGTATATTCATCTCATGCTTTGATTCCGCCCCTCTGGCTCCTGATTTGAATCTGGTCATTTTGCAAAATAAGGATGCATTTGAAACCGGGATTCGTGTACTTCAGGCATTCAATGTTCCGATCCATTTATCACTTAGAAATAATGTGACGGGCAATGAAGTATTCAACTCTGTCAAAGGTGTTAAAATCCATTATTTTGAAGGTCCTCATCCCGCTGGGAATGTCGGTATTCAGATTCATCATATCAGTCCGATCAGGCCCGGAGATGTAATTTGGTACCTTGATCCGCAACAAGTAGTTACCATTGGTAACTTATTTACTTCCGGATCTTATAAACCAGAGCGAATTGTTTCGTTGAGCGGGTCTGAAGTAAAGGAAACAGCATATTACCGCACCATTATCGGGAATTCTTATAATGCAATTTTAGAAGGAAATGTCAATGAAGGTTATAACAGATATATTCTGGGTAATGTGCTGACAGGACAACATGTCAAAGCTGAAGGATTCATTGGGTTTTATGATCAGCAAATTACTGTCATTCCGGAGAGCAGCGAGTCAGAATTTTTGGGCTGGTTAATGCCGGGATTTAATAAGCTATCTTTATCCAGGACATTTTTCTCCTGGCTCAATAAAAACAAGGAATACAGACTTAATAGCTCACAGAATGGAGAAGAGCGTGCATTTGTTGTAACCGGTGAATATGAAAAGGTATTGCCAATGAATATCCTGCCTGTACAATTGTTGAAAGCAATTTTAGCAAAGGATATTGAGATGATGGAAAAGCTGGGCATATATGAAATCTCCGAAGAAGATCTTGCCCTGTGCGAGTTTGTATGTACCTCAAAAATGCCTGTGCAACAAATCGTTTCCCGTGGTCTGGAGTTAATGAGAAAAGAAGGATAATTCATCATAAAATTCGAAAGTATAGTGAAAGCGTTACGATCATTAGTAGATAAGATAAAGCCCAACTTTGAAAAAGGAGGGAAGCTGGAGAAATTTTGGGTTGTATTTGATGGACTGGAAACTTTTTTGTTTGTACCCAAGCACGCCAACCATAATGGGGTGCATGTGAGAGACGGTATCGACCTGAAAAGAACCATGTTTACTGTCATCATAGCTATGATTCCTGCATTGCTTTTTGGAATGTGGAATGTAGGATTCCAGCATTATGCAGCGTATGGTGAAACTTCAACATTAATGGATAACCTGATTTTTGGAGCCATTAAAGTTTTACCTATTATCATTGTATCTTATGGAGTCGGTCTGGGTATTGAATTTCTGTTTGCAGGAATGCGCGGCCACAGCATCAATGAAGGTTATCTCGTGACAGGGATGTTGATTCCTTTGATATTACCTGTAACTGTCCCTTTATGGATGGTTGCTTTTGCAAGTGCTTTTACAGTAATCATTGGAAAAGAAGTTTTCGGCGGGACCGGTTTTAACATAATGAATCCTGCATTGCTGGCAAGGGCATTTTTGTTCTTTGCTTTTCCTGCATATATGAGTGGAGAAATCTGGGTCGCAATGGACGCTGACAAGACTTTAGTGGATGGATTTTCAGGCGCTACATCCCTTGTTTATTTCGATGAAGGACTAAGTTCAATGAATGAGAATATCAGCGCAACCGATATGTTTTTTGGAACCATTAAAGGTTCGATAGGCGAAACTTCAACACTGGCAATTTTATTGGGCGGATTGTATTTAATTTATACAGGAGTGGGATCGTGGCGGATTATGACAGCTGTATTTGCCGGAGGTTATTTGATGGGTTTATTATTTAATCTTCTTGCAGGTTCTGCGTATCCCGCTATGGAAGTACCGGCACATTATCACTTGCTTATGGGTGGATTTGCTTTTGGTGCAGTCTTTATGGCAACTGATCCTGTGTCTGCGGCACAGACAAACAGAGGTAAATGGATGTATGGTTTGGCCATCGGAGGATTTACAGTGATACTGAGAGTCTTCAATCCGGCTTACCCGGAAGCTATGATGTTGAGTATTTTATTTTTTAACGTGTTTGCTCCGCTGATTGATCATATAGTCATTCAGAGACACATCAAAACAAGAATGAAAAGTGCATACCAATAGATACACATTTATATATGCTGCAGTACTGACAATCATAGCTGCACTACTGCTGGCTTTTGCTTCAGAAGGTCTGAAATCAACTCAGCAGGTTAATATTATTCTGGAGAAAAAAGCAAACATTCTTAAAGCTGCAAGAATCGATGTGTCAGACAAGTCCAAACTAGGAGATTTGTACAACAGTAGCGTGGAAGAAGTGGTAATTGACACAGAAGGAAATACAAAAGATGGTCTAAAGGCCTTTGATCTCAATTTGAAAGATGAACTGGCAAAGCCGGATGCAGAAAGAAGCTTGCCATTATATGTATTCAAAAAAGAAGATGGTAAGAAAATTTATATTCTGCCATTGCATGGAGTCGGTCTTTGGGGCCCGATTTGGGGATTCATTTCAATAGAAGATGATTTTAATACAGTATATGGTGCCAATTTTGACCATAAAGGTGAAACTCCCGGTTTAGGAGCGGAAATTGCTACAACCATGTTTTCTGAGCAGTTTCCCGAGAAGAAATTATATGAGGGTGAATCACAGGATGTGGCTTTGAAAGTTGTGAAATTTGGAACAGGTAAAAATATTCCTGCGGAATACAGAGTTGATGGAATCAGCGGAGGAACAATTACCACTGTAGGAACCAGCAATATGATTCGGGATTGCATTACTTTGTACCAACCCTATTTTGGAAAGTTGAAAACCAAAATCATTCCTCAGGGGAGTGATCAGGATAATTCAGGAGGTACTACCATTGATACTTCCGGAGTTCTTGAAAATTAATAATAAAATTAAATTGAACATATGAGTACTGAAGTTCAATCAGCAAATTTGATTAAGGCCCCTGCTGAGCCATTGTTTTCTAATAAGAACATCAGAGTTCTGAAGGATCCCCTGGGTGATAATAATCCGGTGACAGTGCAGGTATTGGGAATTTGTTCAGCATTGGCTGTAACTACCCAGGTAATGCCTTCCCTGATTATGGCCGGCAGTGTAATTTTTGTTGTGGCATTTTCCAATCTGATTATTTCCATAATAAGAAAAGGAATACCTACCCGAATCAGAATGATCGTCCAATTAGTTGTAGTTGCAACATTGGTAACTTTAGTCGATCAGGTGTTGAAGGCTTATGTGTATGAAGTAAGTAAAAAACTTTCAGTTTTTGTGGGCTTGATTATCACAAATTGTATAGTGATGGGACGATTGGAAGCATTTGCTATGCAAAAGAAACCATGGGCGTCCTTTCTAGACGGAATAGGAAATGGAGCAGGGTACGGTTTAGTATTGATTTTTGTAGGAGTAATCAGGGAGCTTTTTGGATCAGGTTCACTTTTGGGCTATAAGATAGTACCTCAGTGGGCTTATGATATGGGGTATGTCAACAATGGTTTGATGATGCTTCCCCCGGCTGCCTTATTTCTCATAGGTATTTACATTTGGATTCAGCGCAGCCTTAACAAGAGTCTGGTGAATGTTTCTTAAAACTTTAATGCAAAAATTATCATGTTAGAATATATCAACCTGTTTATTAAAGCCGTATTTATAGAAAATATGATTTTCGCATTCTTTTTGGGAATGTGTTCCTTTTTGGCAGTTTCAAAGTCAATAAAAACGGCTTTCGGTTTAGGAATCGCAGTTATTTTTGTCAACGTAATTACTGCGCCCTTTAATTATCTGGTGCTTAGCTTACTGCTGGAAAAGGGTTCTTTAGCCTGGATAAGTCCTTCCCTTGCTGAAATTGATCTTACCTTTTTAGCTTTTATACTTTTTATATCAGTTATCGCTGGTACGGTGCAATTGGTTGAGATGATAGTTGAAAAATTTCTTCCTGCCTTATATAACTCGCTGGGAATTTTTTTACCATTGATCACAGTCAACTGTGCCATTTTGGGTTCCTCATTATTTATGCAGGAAAGAGCGTACAATTTACCCGAAACAATAGTTTTTGCAGGAGGATCAGGAGTAGGATTTTTTCTGGCGATAGTGGCATTGGCGGCTATAAGAGAAAGGCTTACTTACTCGAATGTACCTGATCCATTGAAAGGATTGGGACTAGCTATGCTAATAACAGGATTAATGGGAATGGCATTTTTGAGCTTTGCCGGAATTCAATTGTAATAATTATTATTTGGCTTAGAACACTTTTTGACAATAAGGATTTGACTAAATTTTGTTTAATTGACTCAGATCTATAACCATATAAATTATGATACCAGTCGTTATTTCCAGTACAATTGTCTTCATTCTGATCATTATGATATTTGTATTCCTGATTATTCAGGCTAAAGAACGATTGTTGCCCCAGGGTGATGTCCAGATTGTAGTCAATGGTGATACTGCGAATGCAATAACAGTGAAGCCCGGAAGTACACTCCTGACAACTCTGGCAGAAAAAAATATATTTCTTGCTTCAGCATGTGGTGGTGGGGGAACTTGTGCCATGTGTGTTTGCCAGGTGCTTGAAGGTGGAGGTGAAATTTTACCAACTGAAACGAATCACCTCAATCGAAAAGAAGTGGCAGATAAGCAACGTCTTGCCTGCCAGGTCAAGGTTAAAGAAAACATGGAAATCCGGGTTCCTGATGAGGTATTCGGAGTAAAAAATGGGAGTGCGAAGTCATTTCGAATGATAATGTTTCCACCTATATAAAAGAATTTGTTGTAAGATTACCTGAAGGCGAAATCCTTGACTTTCATTCCGGAGGATATATTCAGATTGATGTTCCTGAATTAGATCTTGACTTCAAAAAAGATTTATATAGTATCCCGGAGAAATTCAAAGATGATTATGACAAATTTAAAATCTGGGATCTCAAGCTGAAAGTAGATGAACCGGTATTCCGGGCCTATTCAATGGCTAATCACCCTGCAGAAGGTAACATTGTTATGTTGAATATTCGATTGGCTACTCCACCCTGGGACAGAATTAAGAATGCCTTTGCTGATGTGCCACCTGGCCTATGCTCATCTTATATTTTTACCCGTAAACCGGGCGATAAGGTAATGATTTCCGGACCATACGGTGAGTTTCACATTAAGCCAACAAAAAAGGAAATGGTATATATAGGTGGAGGTGCCGGTATGGCTCCATTACGCTCACATATTTTCCATTTGTTCCATACACAGGGAACAGACAGAAAAGTTTCCTACTGGTATGGTGCACGTAGTAAGCGCGAAATTTTCTACGAGGAACAATTCCGCGACATTGAGGCAAAACACCCTAATTTCAAGTTTAATATAGCACTATCAGAACCGCTCCCTGACGATAATTGGGAGGGATATGTTGGATTTATTCACAAGATTGTTTTGGATAATTATTTAAGCAAGCATCCTGAACCTGAAGAAATTGAATATTACCTGTGCGGACCACCGATGATGAATGCAGCAGTATTCAAAATGTTGGATGATCTGGGTGTACCTCCGGAGATGATTGCATTTGATGATTTCGGTGGTTGATCTGAATATTTCATTCAAATGAGAAAAAATATCTTTGCATTGGCCGGGATTCTGTTGATCCTGGCCTCTTGCAATTCTAAGAAACAGCAAGTCGTCAGATTATATGGAGAAGCTCAGGGCTCCACATATTCTGTTATCTATGTCGATAATGAAAAGCGCGATTTCCAAACATCTATTGATTCTCTCCTTAAGGTTATCGACAAGAGTATGTCTACCTACGATTCAACGAGTATTATTTCCGCTGTGAACAATGGTGGAGATGTGACTCTTGATGATCATTTTCTAAAGGTTTGGACCAAATCAGTTGAAATATTTGAGAAAAGTGCCGGAGTATTTGATGTAACAATTGCCCCTCTTGTAAATGCATGGGGATTTGGATACAAGCAAGGAATGGAAAGGCTGGATAGCACAACGTAGATAGCTTGCGCCACCTAATTGGAACTGATAAGGTGATCCTTGAGTCCAATAAATTGAAATTCTAGAGGAAGGAATGCAACTGGACTTTAATGCGATAGCTCAGGGTTATACTGTGGATGTCCTGGCTGACCTATTGGAATTTAATGGTATCAATCAATACATGATCGAGCTGGGAGGAGAGGTGTTGACCAGAGGCAAAAATGCTGAGGGAAAAGATTGGAGAATAGGTATTGACAAACCTGTAGCTTTTTCAGAAAACAGACCACTGCAGGTCATATTAAAATTGAGTAATAAAGCTCTGGCAACTTCGGGGAGTTATCGCAAGTTTAAAGAAATAGAGGGTAGGAAGGTTTCACATGCTATTGATCCAAGAAATGGATACCCAGTAAATCACAATGTATTGAGCGTTTCAGTATTAGCTGATGATTGTATGTCTGCGGATGCCTGGGCGACCACTTTTCTTGTGCTTGGCTTGGATGAATCAAAAGAGCTTCTGAAGGATTTGTCTTTAGAAGCCTATTTTATATATAGTGATAAGGAAGGAGCTTTACATGCAGATATGACCCCTGGATTTCAAAAGTATATTCTTGAAGATGTATTTGAATAATCAGGATTTACTGATTTGAACTTCCGGCAGATCCTCTTTCCTACAATCTTCTCCGGCGGTTTTTCCGCATACACCACAAGTTACTCCTGCTTTTTGCATGAATGGATTATTGTTTGCGCATGTGCCTTTGAACTCTCCATTTTTCTTTAATAGAATCCGAATTGCCAATAGTGCAAAGGCAAGACCAATAATAGCGACAGACAATAAAGCGACGGTGAAGAACATAATTTTTTTATATTTACAACATTCCTTAGCGGAATGAAGTTGCAAAATTACGATTCTAAAGGCTAACATAGGCTATAGCCATAGAATTTCAATTTAAATAAAAATGGATAATAAAGAAAAGAAAGAAATAGTAATCAAGGAGATAGAATTTTTGGAAGGACCTAGATCAAGATGGCAGGAATTTAAGTTTTCACTTTTAGTAATGTCGGAATTTGTTAAAGGTTTTCGGGCCTTGCATTTTAAAGGTCCATGCGTTACTATGTTTGGATCGGCGAGATTCAAAGAAGATCACAGATACTATAAACTCGCGAGAGCTATGGGCGCCGAGGTCGCAAAGCTTGGTTTCACTGTCATGACAGGAGGTGGTCCGGGAATCATGGAAGCTTCCAACCGCGGGGCTAAGGATGTCAATGGAAGGTCAATTGGATGCAATATCATACTCCCTTTCGAACAGGCACCAAATCCATATCTTGATTCATGGGTCGATATGGAGTTCTTTTTTGTCAGAAAAGTACTTCTTGCCAAGTATTCTTATGCATTCATCACTTTTCCGGGAGGATTCGGAACTATGGATGAAATGTTTGAAGCCATGACTTTAATACAGACCGGTAAAATGGGTAATTTTCCCATTATTGTGATGGGAACAGATTTCTACCAGGATACCATCAGAATGATTGAGAAAATGCTGGATGAGGGTACAATCAGCCCAAAGGACATGGATTTACTGCTTTTCACAGATGATATTGATGAAGCGGTGGAACACCTTAAAAAACATGCTATTGATAAATTTGGATTGAGAACTAAAAAACCAAGTTGGTTCTTAGGTGAAATGAAAAGCCTGTAAATCCTTTTATTGATTTTTTCAGTTTGATAAGATTAATCCTTTATCATTTAGCCTTAGGAAGTCTGCATATTTTTCTTCTCATCAGGAAAAATAAGTGATAAAATATGTGCTTTTCTATTTAAAGCAAATAAGTCTAATGCCAGCATTGACAGTATAAAACCAATAAAACTTATCCAAATCAGGCTATCCATATTGGGACAATTTTAAAGTTACTTAACTGGGTTTAGCCTTTTAGCTTCCTTAATGGCAGCAGTCTTTCTGGATATCCATGTTTTAATTAAAGGGAGAAACGATACAATGACTATGGTCAAAATCACCCATTCCAAATAGTCAATAATATTGGGAAAGATTTGCCCCATAAAAAATCCCGATAATGTCATTACAGTAACCCATATAATTACTCCTACCCAGCTTAATAGAAAAAATCTCTTGAATGGCATATGAATAAGACCTGCCAGAATTGGAATAAATGTGCGTACTACTGGCATAAACCTTCCGATAATAAAAGCGAAAGAGCCTCTTTCTTTATAGAACTCCCCTGTTTGAATCAGGTATTTTTGTTTATAAAACCTCCCATCCTCCATTCTCCTGATGCGACTGCCAAACTTCCCTCCAAACCAATAGCCAAACCAGGAGCCCAGACCAGCAGACGCAATCAACAGAACAATTATTAATAAGAGTGGATATGGTAAAAATTCTGTTCCACACAATAATCCCGCAGTGAAGAGCAGAGAGTCTCCGGGTAAGAAAAACCCGAAAAACATTCCGTTTTCAATAAATACTATCAGAAGGAGAAGTGAAATTCCCCCATAAACAAGTAAATATTCCGGTTGCAGCCACGCAGGCAGCAGCAAGAACGTATGTAAGATCGTGTCAAAAAGCATATAATGATTTTATTTGTATTTAATATTTCATCTGAATGACTACAGCTGAAAATCGGGATGGATTGAATTAGAAAGCAGCATTTCCTACTGTCTTCAATCGTTAAAAAATGAATTGTTAAATGATAGCTGGAAAAGCTAACTATGCCTTCCTTGTCCTGAAAGAGTCAGAATTTATACTTTTACCTGATGTATTATTTTTTGTAATGGCTCATTGATCGGGACATCCATTTAAAAGAACATGTCCATTCTGATATAAGACCATCATACAAATTTTATCAGGATGTAGGCTAAAGACCAAATTTTCAGGGAGCATTACTGAAGATGGAGGAGTAGAAAATCTTACAAAAGTAATTTCCTGACCGTGAACTTAGAGAGGTTTTCAAAACAAGCTCTGAGAAATAGCTATCCTTCAAAGAGGGGAAAATTGTAGCTTTCTGTAAGGTTGTTTTAGGAAGGTTTCTAATGACAATATGTTGAAATGTACCTTCGACCTGTCCGGGAATTAATACTGGTAGGACTTGTAATTCAGTAATAGCGATTGCCTCAGAATTACTTTGTGAAAGGGGAAATTTATCAGCATTGTATATCTGATAAAAAAAGCAAAATGACAGTATGCAAATTACAGTAGCCCAAAAAGAAGGAAACTGATATTGCTTTTTATGATTCATTTAATTAGAGTAAAGATATGCAAGTGCAAAAGTATGCTAATCTCCTGAGATATTAAGCTGATGAAATATTGAATTATACTAAGTAGTATATACTGAAGATATAATAACCCGAATGAGCTAAAAAGGTTAAGTTTGTTCAGGCATTTAATTTTTTTTATATCTAGAATCTTTTAAACGGAAGTTGCAACATATTATGAAATCAGAAGGAATCATCATATCGGATTTTCTGGCTAGTGCCAGGGAAATGAGCAAAATGTATTTTAATCTATTGAGGGAAACAGATATCAACAGAAGATTCAAATCCGAAGAAGGGATAGAATTAAATTCTGCATTTTGGGTCATAGCTCATCTTGCTGTGACACAAAATTTTCTGGTACTAAGATGTTCGGGTGGTCCAAAAATCACTATTCCATGGGCGCGGGATTATGGCCTGGGAAGTACAGGTAATTCCACTGAGTCGGCTCCTCCTTTCGAAGAAATCTGGGAGACATTTAAAATGGTTCACAAAACTTGTCTGGAATGGGTCAGTGGACTATCCGATGAACAATTGAATGCTCCTACTGTCAATGGTTTCAATTTCATGACTGATGGAAGCATTCGTTCCGCCATTATGCATGCAGTACGACATGAGGGATTGCATACGGGGCATCTTAGCTGGATTTGCAAAATGAACGATATCCAAACTATTTGATCTGAACTTTGATTTTCTTTTGCAGATTATAAAGTCATTTACATCTGAAATTGCTGCGCAGACAGAAACCTTACAATTGATAATGTGTTAATTGCGGATATGGGTGTAATTTTGCATCCTTATCAGCATAATATTTCATGGCAAAAGCTATTACAGAAAGCGGAGATCAGCCCAAACCGGTATTTAAAAAAGAAAGCTTTAAAGAGGCAATCAAGATATTTGAGTATATCAAGCCATACAAGTGGTCGCTGATCATAGGTTTGATTTTACTGACCTTTACCACGGGGTTTTTCATGGTATTTCCCTACCTCTCCGGTTTGATGATCGATGTAGCACAGGGATCTGCAGAGACAGATTTAACTTTAGGGAATATTGGCTGGATATTGGCTTTGACACTCATTGTTCAGGGGATTCTTGCTTATTCCAGAGTAATGCTTTTTGCTCAGGTAAGTGAACGAGGCATTGCAGATGTGCGAAAAGCTGTGTATGACAGGATGATTACTTTGCCTATTGTTTTCTTCGAACAAAACAGAGTAGGAGATATAGTCAGCAGAGTAACATCTGATATAGAAAAATTGTACAGCGCATTTTCTATCACCCTTGCAGAGTTTATCCGCCAAATTCTTGTACTGATAATTGGCGTTATATTTTTGGGAGTAACTACGCCCAGGCTGGCATTGATCATGCTCGCAAGTTTTCCGGTAATAGTCGTGGGAGCTATGTTTTTTGGAAGATTCATCAGAAAACTATCCAAACAAAGACAGGCTGAATTAGCTGAAACCAATACTGTTCTCAATGAAACGGTGCAAAGTATTGCAGCTGTCAAAGCCTTTACTAATGAATTATTTGAAAGCATACGTTATGGCAAATCTATTGCTACAATGGTGACAATTTCACTGAAGTATGCTAAAGGCAGAGCCATATTTGCTGCATTTATTGTGACAGTACTATTTGGTTCTTTATTTTTTGTTATTTGGGAAGGGGCTAATATGGTTTCCAATGGGACAATTACAGCCGGTGAACTGGTGGCCTTTGTAGCATACACAGCAATTTTAGGAGGAGCTATAGCTGGACTGGGTAATTTTTATACAGAAATCATTGGAGCAATTGGTGCAACTGAACGTATACGCGAGATTTTAAAAATGGATACAGAAGTAAGTGTTAAGGCAAATAAAAGCATTGAAAAAGTCCAGCTCAGAGGAAATATTCAGTACAAGAATGTGCATTTTAATTATCCAACCAGAGATGACGTACCGGTTTTGAAGGGTATTGATCTTGATATCCGGGCAGGTGAGAGAGTAGCTTTAGTGGGTTCCAGCGGGGCCGGTAAGTCGACAATTGTTCAGCTTTTACTACAGTTTTATAAAATAAATTCTGGAGACATAATTGTGGATGGTAAATCCGTTTATGACTATGACCTGAGTGCCTACAGGTCCAATATGGCTATTGTTCCTCAGGAAGTCATGTTGTTTGGAGGAACTATCCGCGAGAATATTTTGTACGGCAAGCCTGAGGCTACTGAAGAAGAAGTGATTGAAGCAGCAAAGCAATCCAATTCATGGGAATTTATCAGCACTTTCCCGGAAGCATTAGAAACGATAGTAGGAGAGCGCGGTGTCAAATTATCAGGTGGTCAGCGTCAAAGAATTGCGATTGCCAGAGCTATCCTCAGAGATCCTTCTATACTGATTCTGGATGAAGCTACTTCTTCGCTGGATGCCTCTTCAGAAAAGGTGGTTCAGGCAGCTTTAAATACTTTGATGCAAAACCGAACCTCAATTATTATCGCCCACAGATTAGCTACAATACGTGAAGTAGACAGAATCTATGTCATGGATCAGGGTATGATTATCGAGACTGGCACCCATGATGAATTGATGCAGATTGAAAATGGTTTTTATAGAAGACTGGCAAGCTTGCAATATCAGACAGCGGGAGATTTGGTTTAGATAAAATGGTTTCATACAGAGTCATTCATACAAGAAAAATAATCCTGCCTATCTTTGCCGCGCATGCCAGCTTATAAAGTCAAGGAAATCTATTACACACTTCAGGGAGAAGGTGCTCATACGGGCAGGGCTGCTGTATTTTGCAGATTCACAGGATGCAATCTTTGGACAGGTCGGGAAGAAGATAGGCATAAAGCTATATGTCAATTTTGTGATACAGATTTTTGGGGAACCGATGGATTGAATGGAGGACATTATTCTACTCCGGAATCCCTTGCAGAGAAAGTGAAATCTTTATGGCCTGCAGATACAGCCGGGAAGCCATACGTAGTTTGTACCGGTGGTGAACCAATGCTACAAATGGATGATGAATTGGTAGAAGCTTTCCATGAACAAGGACTTGAAGTGGCAATTGAGACCAATGGGACAATCCCGGTGTTGGAAATTATTGACTGGATTTGTGTCAGTCCGAAAGCAGGATCGGAATTGGTTCAATTACATGGGAATGAGCTGAAACTGGTATATCCTCAAGGCGGAGCGGAGCCACACTTATTTGAAAATCTTGATTTCACGCATTTCTATCTCCAGCCGATGGATAGTCCTAAGCAAGCTGAAAACATTGCTGCTACTGTAGAGTATTGCAAAGCACATCCTCAATGGAGACTGAGTGTGCAGACACATAAACTGGTAGGTATTCCATAAATTAATCAATTCAGGCAAGTTTATGGGACGTATCATGGCTATTGATTACGGGAGAAAGCGGACAGGAATTGCAGTGACAGATTCGCTGCGCATTGCTGCAAATGGCTTGCCGACAATGGAAACAAATCAAATTCATGCTTTCTTAAAAGATTATTTCAGCAAGGAATCAGTTGATATTGTTGTGATTGGATTTTCTGCCCATATTGACGGAACACCAACTGCTATTGAAGCTGATATTCAGCTACTAATTTCCTTTTTCAAAAATCATTTTCCTGCTATCACAATTGAGAGAATGGACGAATCTTATAGTTCAATCCGGGCCCGTGAAATCATTCTGCAAAGTGGTGCAGGCCAAAAGAAAAGAAGGGATAAATCACTCGTGGATAAAATCAGCGCAGTTCTGATATTGCAGGAGTTTATGGAACGTCTCTGAGTCTGCATAGGTTAATTAGATCCTGAAATGTATCTTTGCCAACAATTTTTTGAAAAAATCAGACATGATTCTACCCATTTTTGCCTTTGGGCAGCCGGTATTAAAGAAGAAAGCTTTGGATATTGATGCAGATTATCCTGATCTATCCAGCCTGATTGCCAATATGTATGAAACTATGTATCATGCACATGGAGTTGGCTTGGCAGCACCACAAATAGGCCTCTCCATTCGTCTGTTTGTGATGGACACTATGCAGGTAATGGAAGAAGGTGAGAAAGAAAAAGGCATTAAAAAAGCATTTATCAATCCGGAGAAAATCGAAGAGACAGGTGAAATCAAGCCCTATGAAGAGGGTTGCCTGAGTATACCACAGATTCGCGGCGATGTGGACAGACCTGAAATTATACATATCAAATATCTGGACGAACAGTTTGTAGAGCATATTGAAACCTACGAAGGCTTGAATGCCAGAGTTATTCAGCACGAATACGACCACATCGAAGGATTGCTTTTTATTGAGAAATTAAAACCACTCAAAAAGCAGTTAATAAAAAGGAAGCTGGACGCTATCCGCAAAGGACAAGTGGAGGTGGATTATCGGATGAAGTTTGTGGGGTAAATAATTACAAGAAAAGGTTCTCACTTCCTTCCAAAATCAGCAGGAATCTCTCCCCAATATTTAGTCTCCCATTTATGAATGGGGTTAGTTACTTTATTCTGAGCAAGCCAGGATTCAGCACGCAGGATTAGCTCGAAAATTTCTTCATTCCTTCCTGTATGATCTAATTTAGTATTGCATTTACCCTTCTGCACCCATCCGATGGCAGTTTTGGAGTCAGTGTAAATAGGGTAATTGGGAAGGTTTTTGTTTTTCAATAATGCCAGGGCGTGAACGATTGCCAGAAATTCCCCGATATTATTTGTCCCGTCTTTTAGAGGTCCAACCTTGAAATATTCCTTTCCGCTTGCAGTGTCAACACCTCTATATTCCATATCTCCCGGATTACCGCTGCAGGCTGCGTCTACACTGAGGCTTTGTTTGATGATTCCAGCCGAAGTACCTGGTTTTGGAGAAGTTGTTTTTTTGACACCTGAATTTGACTGAGAATAGGTAGGAGTTCCTGCCTTGAAAGCTGCTTCGGCGGCAGGTCTGGATTCGAATGATTTATATTTGGCCTGAGGATATCCGTGAATCTGTTTTTTGCAATCCTCCCATGTGAGATAGATGCCGGGTTTGGCGCCGACCCAGACTACGTAATATTTAGGTTTGTTTTTACTCATTCTCTCGGGATCCAGGGGCTTGGTTTTGTCATGATTTTTGCAAAAGGCAAAAATACATGCCAAAACTGTTTCTTTCATATTGTTTACCCCCGGATGAATCCGGGGGCTACTCTTTGGTGAACCCCGTTCGGGGTTCCTAAATTTTTACCTGAATTTGTAGCTTACAAGTTTGATAAATTCTCTTTGATGGCTTTGATCTTCAATTCAGCGTCGGCTTTCTTTTTCTGTTCCGTAGCGACGACCTCCGGTTTTGCATTTTGTACAAATCGCTCATTGCTAAGTTTTTTATTAACTGAGTCAAGAAAACCTTCAAGATAAGCAAGCTCCTCAGTGAGTTTCGCACGTTCATCTTCTGCATTGATCATGGTCTTAAGAACCACATGGCATTCCTCTGTATGAACAAGAAATGTAACACTGCTCTCAGGTTTTTCAGCTGATAAATTCAAACTTTCCAAATATGCCAGTTTAATGATCAGACTTCCATAATTTGCATATAAGTCCGGCTGAGAAGAATTGATACTAAGTTGTAGTGGTTCTTTCGGGCTGAGTCCGCGACTGCTGCGCAGATTCCTCACCTGGCTGATGATATCCAGGACGATCTGCATGTCTTTGGATAGTTTCGGATCAGCTGCTCCAGGCTGAGGATAAGGATATACACATAGTGCTTCATTGATCCCTCTCTGATGAATCTGCTGCCAGATCTCTTCAGTAATAAAAGGCATGAAAGGATGCAGATATTGAAGCAATGTTTCCAGATTTTTCAAAGCAACAGCTTTGGTTTCGGGATGAATCGGACTTCCGTAAGCCGGTTTAATCATTTCCAGATACCAGGAACAATAATCGTCCCAGATCAATTTGTACAATTCCATTATGGCTTCAGATAGCCTATACTGCCTGTACAAATTCTCAAGTTGAACTGCTATCTCTCTGATTCTGTTGTCCATCCAGGATTGTGCTGCAAGATCTGAATCAGTTTGAACCAGACTTGCATCCTCATTCCAACCCTTTATCAATCTGAATGCATTCCAGATTTTGTTACAGAAATTACGGCCTTGTTCGCAAAGTTTACTTTCATTTCTGATCTGTCCGGTAGCAGGATCAAAAGGCGCATCAAAAATGATATCATTACCTGCGGCTGCGGAAGATAAAATTCCAAAACGCACACCATCAGCGCCATATGTCTCGATAAGCGACAAAGCATCCGGTGAATTTCCCAGCGATTTGCTCATTTTTCGACGCCTATTATCCCTCACCATTCCTGTAAAGTACACATCATGGAATGGCTGTTTTCCCTTTAATGTGGATAATTCAGGGCCGAGCAATCCATAAGACCATTCATAACCTGCCATAATCATACGGGCTACCCAGAAAAACATGATATCCCAGCCTGTTACCAGCACATTTGTAGGATAGTAATATTTAAGTTCCTCCTGATTTTCAAATCCATCAAATACTGAAATTGGCCACAACCAGGATGAAAACCATGTATCCACCACATCCTGGTCCTGATTCAGATCAGAGAGTTGCAATCCCTGCAACTGAAGTGCTTCTCTGGCAATGTCTAAAGCCTCTTCTGCAGTTTCAGCAACGAAGGTGTGATCATTACCCAGAATGTCAGTATAATACCAGGCGGGTATTCGCTGCCCCCACCAAAGCTGACGACTAATGCACCAGTCTCTGATATTTTCTTCATTGAGCCAGGAAGTGTACATATTCCACATATTCTCCGGGAAGAAGCGAACTTCTCCTGTTTTGACCGCAGATAAAGCAGTTGCAGCAAATGACTTCATATCCAGAAACCACTGCTTTGTGAGTCTTGGTTCTACAACTGCATTGGTTCTTTCGGAGCGGCCTATATTGGTGCGGTAGTCTTCAATTTTGACAAGATTTCCGGAATCTTTCAGCAGGGTCTTGATTTTTTTGCGGGCTTCGAATCTGTCTTCACCTACTAAAATTTGAGCCTCTTCATTTAGTTTTCCGCTCTCATCCAGGATGTCTACTACCGGCAATTGATGTCTTTGACCTACTTCATTATCGTTTTGGTCGTGAGCAGGGGTGATTTTTAAAGCCCCGGTTCCGAATTCAATATCTACATAAGTGTCAGCAATAATAGGAATAGGTTTATTGATTAATGGGATCATAACCTGCTTTCCGACCCAACTCTGATATCTCGGATCATCCGGGTGAACAGCTATAGCAACATCAGCCATGATTGTTTCAGGACGCTGAGTAGCAATTGTTATTCCTTGCTCAGGATCACCTACCAGTGGATAAAAGATGTGAAATAATTGGGCTTGCTCTTCCTTGTAAATTACTTCTTCACCGGATAAAACAGTTTTGGCTTCCGGATCCCAATTGGTCATGCGAAGTCCTCTGTACAATTTCCCTTTTTTGTTCAGATCTACAAAGACTTTTGTCACGGCCTTTGAAAGTGAAGGCTCCATGGTGAATCTTGTGCGATCCCAGTCACAGGAAGCTCCCAGTTTTTGCAATTGCCCCAGGATAATTCCTCCGTATTTTTCTTTCCATTCGAATGCATATTCCAAAAATGCATCACGACCAATATCATATTTATTAAGCCCTTTTTCGCGGAGCAAGCCTACCACCTTTGCTTCTGTAGCAATAGATGCGTGGTCTGTACCGGGAACCCAACAAGCGTTTTTACCATTTACGCGGGCATGGCGAATGAGGACATCCTGAATTGTGTTATTTAGCATGTGCCCCATGTGTAATACGCCGGTCACATTGGGCGGAGGAATCAGAATCGTAAATGGCTCTCTGTCATCCGGAACTGATTTGAAATATTTGTTTTCCAACCAGTATTTATACCATTTTCCCTCAATCTCATGAGGGCTATATCTTGCATCCAACTCCATTTGAAATCTATTTTGAGCCGCAAAAATAGGGAATATTATGGAGTGCAGCACGAAAAGCTTTCATTGCTCTGATTGCAACTTTCGGACTAATGGCGCCACATGCAGGTCTTTAAATAAGTGGGGAAAATTTTAATTGTCTGATTTTGGTAAGGTCGCCATATGAATGATACCATTAAGAGAGTAGAAAACACATTCTTCTATTTGTTCAAATCCCTGAGAAACTTTGAATAGCTCATGATTTTTAAATTTCAATTTTTCTGAATTCTTTCTTTCATCAAGTGTTTTCCTCCGTTTAATGTAGGTATGAAATTTTCTGTTCGATTTGACGGGAAACCTGCTTTTGCAGTTCTTTCCCTGGAAATCTTTAGTTGGACTGTTAGAAAGGATATAATTATCGTTGTATGTATAGAATGCTACAGCTCTCATGTAATTGATTTGTTATTTAGTAAAACTAATATTACGCATTCTCTGCATGTTTTGGATTTCAACACCAGCAAATACTTATTTTCGCTGGTTCTACATTTACTGCCTCACAACTTTATATACATCTGATCTTCTGTCTTTAAGGTTTCTGACTGATCCGAACTCATGCAAATCTTTTAAATCATCAAGATCCACGTCTGCTATCACGATCATTTCTGTATTTGGAGTTGCTTCAGATTTTACTCCATCCGTTGGGAATGCGAAATCACAGGGTGTGAATACTACTGATCGAGCGTATTGAATATCCATATTGTGGACCTTGGGTAGGTTTCCTACAGACCCGGCAATCGCAACATAGCATTCATTTTCTATAGCTCTTGCCTGCGCACAATGCCTGACGCGGGAATAACCATTTTGAGTATCGGTAAGGAAAGGCACAAAAAGTATTTGCATACCTTCATCAGCTAAGAGTCGACTCAGTTCCGGAAATTCAACATCGTAGCAAATAAGAATTCCAATTTTACCACAATCTGTATCGTAAGTTTGGATTTCATTTCCCCCTTTTAATCCCCATGCCCGGGACTCGTCAGGAGTTACATGTATTTTTACAAATTTATCGACTGTACCGTCCCTGCGGCAGAGATAACCTACATTGTACAAATCATTATCAATTAATTCCGGCATACTTCCCGTGATAATATTGGTATTGTAAGCCACCGCTAATTCAGAAAATTTTTCTTTGAATGCCTGAGTATATTGAGCCAATTCCCTTATTGCATTTGACTCACTGAGGTCGTTGTAGGCAGCCATAAGCGGAGCATTGAAAAACTCCGGAAACAATGCAAAGTCGGTCTTATACGCAGAAACAGCATCAACAAAAAATTCAACTTGTTCTATAACATCCTCGAATGATTTGTATAACCTCATCTGCCATTGGATCAATCCGAGGCGGACAAATGTTTTCTTGCGGTTAATATTATTAGTCGATTGAGTGTGATATATATTATCCCACTGCATCAACACTGCATAGTCTTTGGATTCCTTGTCTCCGGGAAGGTAATCGGTGAGAATTTTCTTAACGTGAAAATCATTTGCCAGCTGGAAGGTCAGTACCGGATCATAAATTTCTTTACCACGGACCCTTGAGATAAATTCTTTTGGTGAAAATTGATCAGCATATTCATGGTATTTAGGGATTCTGCCTCCGAAAACGATTGCTTTCAAATTGAGTGCTTCGCAAAGCTCCTTTCTCGCATCGTACAATCTGCGGCCCATACGCATTCCTCTATATTCCGGCCTGATAAATACTTCAACGCCATATAATACATCCCCATTTTCTGAGTGAGTACTGAAAGTATAATTTCCTGTGACCTGCTTATAAGTATGTTCATCCCCAAACCTGCTGTAGTCCACCATGATAGTCAGTGCACAGCCCACTACAATATCATTTACTGTCAATGCAATTTGACCCTGAGGAAATACATTTATAAGTTTTTGGATATGATGCTCTTTCCAATAAGCGCCGGGCCGCATTGTGTAGGCAGCCACCATAATAGTCTTAAGCTCTTCATAATCATCCATGCGCAAATTGCGCAATTCAATTTTTTCAACAGTTTCATTCATGGAATAAAGATTTTTTTCCTGATCGGGCAAATGTAAGGAATAGGAATTACTAAGCTTTATAAAAGTAAAACAGGAAACTCTGAAATGGACAACAACAGTAAAACGTTAATGTTATCATTTGATGGCAGGTTAAGTAAATGCAGTTGAAACCCGAAATGATTATTTACTCAGCAGCCAGGCGATAGCAGTTTTTATATGCTGTCTGAATAAGGTATCTGAAAAACATTCGTCTGTATGTCCGAGAGCGGTGTAAAACATCTTGCCTTCCTTGACTGGTTTGCACCAGGATATCGGATGAAAATCTCCGTTGGTTCCACCTTCATAAGTCGATTCATCTACCAGAACGAGAGTTGTATTATCTGCTTGTAAATCTCTGAAATTATAATATTCATCTGTGTGGTTCCACTCTGCAGGCATGCCCATGATAGCTGGATGTTGATTGTTGGTAGTTTCTAATCTAGCTTCCTGAATGTGAGGATGTCCGTTGAAACGTGCACCTATCATTTCGCCAAACCAAGGCCAGTCATATTCAGTATCTGTTGCAGAATGAATGCCAAGAAATTTTCCGCCTGCCTCGATGTATTGTTGAAAAGTATTTTTCTGATCCGCATTAAGAATCGTGCCTGTGGTGCTTAGGAAAACAACTATATCAAAATCGGAAAGTGAGTGATGATTGAATATTGCTGCATCTTCTGAATGAACGATAGTCATGCTGCTATCTGCTGCCATCTCTTTAAACATTTTGACACCTTCAGGAATGGATGCATGTCTGAATCCAGCTGTTTTGGAAAACACAAGAATGTTGGGAATAACTTCAGGATCAGGCTCCATATCAGGATCTTGTTTACAATTTACCAGGAGTAATAGAGGTAGCAAGCAAAAATAAGTTGCGATAAAATGCATGAATTTTGGCTTAGCGTTGGAAGATTTCATAATGTATGTAGGATTTCTTTCATTGAAGTACGAAATTTCTCAGGGTGAATTGTGTTTAAAGTTAATGAATTTGATTTGGGCATAAATTGTATTTAAAATTAATAGCATAACTTTGAATGATGGAGGAAAAGGCAAAACCGATATTTCACAAACGGATATTCTGGGACGTGGATATTGAAAAACTCGATTATGATGCAAAGGCAAACTTTGTGATAGAGCGGGTATTTGATAGAGGCGATGTTCCGGATATCCGAAATTGCAGGAGATACTATGGAGATGAAAAGGTAGCAGAAGTGCTATTGAACGCCAAATTTTTGTCAGAAACCAGAATGTATCTTGCAGCTGCAGTCATTAGTCGCCCTGTAACAGATTTTAGATGCTACACCTTGAGACAGTCGAACCCAACACTTTTTCCATATTAAATCAAATTATGGAAATGCCTGAAATGCAAGATTTCTCTCTAGTAGGAGGAACTGCTCTCTCATTATTATACGGGCATAGAATATCAGAAGATTTGGACCTATTTTCAAATATTTCTTTTAACAGAGATATTCTTATCAACTCATTTAAAGTAAAATTTAAATCTGCTTTTATACTGGAAGATAAAGGACAAGCTTTTGGCCTGTTTTGTTACATTGATGATATAAAAGTGGACATCATTAAACACCCTCACCCTTTTATTCGAGAAATAAACATTATTGATAAGCTTCGCTTTTTCTCCACAGAGGACATTATCGCGATGAAAGTCCAGGCAATTTTAGGTAGAGGAAAGAAAAAAGATTTTTGGGATGTGGCTGAATTATTGCATCATTTTACTGTAGCAGATTTTGTAAATTTTCACAAGGAAAAATATTTCACACAAAATCTATTTATCTCAGTGCCTCAGGCTCTCACATACTTTGTCGATGCAGATGAAAGTGAAGATCCTATCAGTTTGAAAGGCCAAAGCTGGGAGAGTGTGAAAGCTTTTATTTCGGGGAAGGTGAGGGAGTATTTGGCTTGAAGGTTACCTATTTAATTTACACTCCATCCGTAAAATGTCTCCTTCCTTTTTCCTGATCAAATTTTTCCTGGTTATAGGATGTTGATTGATTTTTGGGAATGGAGAGACTTTGCCAGGACTCTCCCAGAATCATTCTTGCGATATACACAATCTGTCCTATGTGGTAAGGATAATGTGCCAATTGGCGATTGAAGGCTTCCATTATAGTATGTCCTTCATTGCGAATATAAACCAGTCGTTCCAGATCCTCAGATTTACATATGTCAATCGCTTCAAAAAGTCGTATCCATCCATGCTCCCAATAATCCAGCAATTCCTCATAAGTAAGTAAAGTTGCTTCGAATTCCTGATCTCTGTTGCGCCATGGTTTTTCTCCATCGCTTGTAAGAAAATCCGTAAATCGCGAATGCAAATTCCCTGCAATATGCCGCATAATGATTGCGATAGAGTTGCTTTCCGGATTGAATTGCCAACTCAGTTGTTCTTCATTCAGGCGATGAATGGATTGATCAGCCAGCTTTTTATAGTATTGAAATTGCTTTCGGATGCTTTCAAGGTAATTGGATGAGAGAGTTTCCATTTATTTTTATTTTGATCAAACAATATTATTCCAACCAAATGGATCCTCAATGTACCCGCGACGAATATTTTCCAGGCTTTTTTTCAGTTGCATCTGAATGCTGTTTGCTGTGACGGAAGGTAAATTAATGCTACGTTCATCCCAAACAATTTCACTAATCGGAGCTACAACTGCTGCAGTTCCCGCACCGAATGCTTCCTCTAAAATTCCTTTTTCGAACGCTTCAAATAGCTCTGCCGTTGTGATCTGACGCTCTTCAACCGGAATACCCTCAGCTCTGGCGATATGCAGTAGTGAATCTCTAGTGATTCCATCCAGAATAGTATCGGACAATGGCGGAGTGACCAGTTTTCCATCCATTACAAACATCAGATTCATAGTTCCTGATTCTTCCACATGAAACTCAGGGCTGCCATCCGTCCAGATAACCTGCTGAAATCCTTGTTCGAGTGCCAGTTTGGTCGGATAAAATGAACCTGCATAGTTGCCGCCACATTTTGCCGCACCGGTACCACCAGGAGCAGCTCTTCTGTAGTGGGTCTCAACTTTAACGCGGATCGCTTTTTGAAAAAGCGGAACTACCGGAAAACAAACGACCATGTATAAAAATTCGTTCGCGGGTTTAGCCCCAACCTGTGCCTCTGATGCAAACACAAAAGGTCGCACATATAAAGCAGCATCTTCTGTATCAGGAACCCAATTTCTGTCCAGATCCAGTAATTGAAGAATGCCTTCCCGGAAAAGTTCCTGAGGCAATGAAGGCATAGCCATTCTATTCAATGATAATTCTAATCTGGTATGATGTCTGTCCAGCCTGAAGATATTCACATTGCCATCATTCATTCTGAATGCTTTCATTCCCTCGAACACAGTCTGCGCATAATGCAAACAAGAGGTAAAAGGACTTAACTGAATAGGTTGAAAAGGAAGTATTTCTCCTTGTTCCCACTGGCCATTCCTATAACTTGCCATGAACATATGGTCGGTTGGTAATTGACCAAATACAGGTTGATCCAACATTCCAGGCTTTAGTCTTGATTCAGGGACTTTTGTGATTTGGAAGGCGTCAAGTGTGAACATACTTTTTTAAAGTTTTAGGTGAAGAAATTGTCGAATTAAAAGCCGTTAAAGCGATGAATCGGTTAAGCGTTTAAGCGAAGTGAGCGGAAAGTGTGTGAGTGTGCGGAAGAAATTTACGAATTACGATTTACAAATTACGATTGAATAGTCATTGAACAGCCAATTTAACAGCCGATGAAGCGGTGAATTGTTTAAGCGAAGTGTGAGGCAAGGGTGAGAGTGTGTAAGAAATTGGCGATTTATCGATTTAGCAAATTAGCGAATTACGATTGAGCTGCCAATTTAAAAGCCGTTTTAGGTAGGTGTGGGTAAAGGGTGTGAGGGTGAAGCTTACAGTTATTATCATTGCAGAGAAGACCACAGATTGTACACCCTGATGATCTGACCGGCATGATTGTGATGTGCATAAGTTCTGAGCCAATCATAGAGGCTCATCTGGCCATTTTCTGAATGCATAATGCTGTTTTGTGTCCAACATTCCTCAGGGATATTTTCAATCAAGGCTGAACTCATTTTCCTCAAAAGCCGAAATAATTGGATGGCGTCCTCGGCTGATTGTTTCTCATAAAACAAACTGGAAGCCCAGGCGTCCTGATCGTATCCGAGCACCGCTTTACCCGATTCTGCTAATCCCCTTCTCAAGCGGATATACGAGTTGGCTTCCGAGTCGGCGAGGTGAATGAGGTTTTGTTGTATGGTCCATTTTCCGTCAGGGCCCTGCCAGTTGTAGATTTCCTTTGGAATTTTTGACAAGGTGTTTTCCAATAAATCAGGGCCTTCTGAAAATCTTTTCTTCCAGACTTCCAGCATGTCTTTTGAAAATGTATTGCTGAGTGGAATTTCCATTTTGATATCACAACGCGCATATTTCAATTGATCAACAGGAACTTCATAGTATCCCAGTTTTCTATAAAGATTGATTGCGGCCTTCAAAGTTGTTTGGGAGTAGAGTATGATTTTTTCCAACCCTTTTTCCTTAGCTAATTGATGCATATGCAGCATAATAGCTTTTCCTATACCCATTCCATGAAATGCAGGATCTACTGAGAGTTTGGTGAGCTCCCATTCTCCATTTTGCATTGGAACCAGGGCGACTGTTCCGGCAACTTTATCACCAACAAATGCAAAAATAATTTCTCCTCCTGGTTCAAGAATGTGTTTTTCAGGATCTGAAAGCACAATGGCATCAATATCTTCAAAGAGTCCGTATCCTTCCAGCCAAATCCGGTTTAACCTTTCAAAATGAGATCCGTACTTATTTTCAAAAGGCCCGATGCTAATGGAAGTGTGCATGAATGGTATTTATTTACAGGATAAATATAGGCACAAAATTACAAGAAGCGAAAGTGTAAAAACAGATGCAGTTTTGAGTTTAATGAGCGGATCAGATTTTTAGATATGAGATATAAAATATAAGAGATGAGATGAACAGCCAACTATGAATTATGAGTTATGAATGATGAGTGAACAACTAAACTACTAAACCACTAAACTCAATAAAAAAAGCCGGAAGATGCAATGCACCAACCGGCCCGACACCGAAGTACAACCCCAGATTACTTCGGCATAACAACTGAATCAATCACATGGATTACTCCATTGCTCTGCATTACGTCATAAGTGCTGATATTGGAAGTGTTTCCTTTTGCATCAGTAAGTACTACATTTCTTGGTCCGTTCATTGAGGCTGTTAGTTTTCCACCGTTCACAGTAGTTAACACAGCTTTACCTTTACCATCTTTGATAGCTTTAGCGATAGTGTCATAATCGTATTTTCCGGCAACCACATGGTAAGTAAGGATTGATGTAAGTGTTCCTTTGTTTTCAGGTTTTACAAGTGTTCCTACTGTTCCTTCCGGAAGTTTTGCGAAAGCTGCATCATTCGGTGCGAATACGGTGAAAGGGCCTTTACCTTTTAATGTCTCTACCAATCCCGCTGCTTTTACAGCTGCAACTAATGTTGTGTGATCTTTAGAATTGACAGCATTGTCAATGATGTCTTTGTTTGCATACATTTTTTCTCCGCCTACCATTACTGTTTGAGCAGAAAGTGTCATAGTGCTGAAAAGGATGGCGATTGCCATAAATAAACTGGTTTTCATAATATTGAATTTTTTGATTTGCCATTACTAACGCAGGCATTGATCCTACGGATTTTGATTTATCGCTTATGACAATTTCATGACAGAGAAAAATAAAAAACAATATTGCTGCGGGATAAATGGGTGTAAATTATTGAAAACAAGTTACTTACAAAAGGGTGTGTCAACTCTTTTTAGAAATATTAGGAATTTGAGCAATTGATAGCTAATTGTTTGTGAGTCCAAGTCAGAAGTTTACCGGATCTTGTTTTGGTCTTTTGTACCAGAGGTTTATCCCGGGTATTCATATTTTACCCTTTACGTGGTTTGCTCACGGGGATTATATAAGTGTATCATTTTTGACTGAGAGATTAAGCTTATAATTTGTGAAAGATCCAATGAGAAGTTGCGATTGCGTGAGCTGCCTGGAATGCTGGAGCGTAGCGACAGGTCCCGCAACATGTGAAGGGACGGAACGAAGTGAACCATGTAAGGGAGCGACCGATATCCGTTCAGGGATTGTGAAAAGTTTTGGGATTTAATTTTGGACATCTAAGTCTGAAATGAGTTTTAATGGATATCGGTCACGCCCATGGAAATCATTTTTGAAAGAATCAATAAGCAATACAGACATTCTTTGCTTCAGTGAAAAAGCGCATAGCTTCCCAGCCTCCTTCGCGTCCTACGCCGGAGTCTTTGACGCCTCCAAACGGGGTGCGGAGATCGCGGAGCAACCAGCAATTGACCCAGATAATACCACTTTGAATAGCTGCGCTCATGCGATGGGTGCGGCTGAGATCGCGGGTCCAAAGGGAAGTGGCAAGTCCATAACGGGTGTCATTTGTGAGGACAAGTGCCTCCGCCTCGTCTTTGAAGGATTGAATCGTGACAACCGGGCCGAAGATCTCTTCCTGATTGGTACGACAGTTTTGTGAGAGGCCAGTGATGACCGTGGGTTCAAGGAACCAACCATCAGTGCAACGGCCGGATAACTTAACGGAGTTACCTCCAGTGAGAATCTTGCCTCCTTCGGACTGCGCCAAAGCAATATAGCTGCTGACTTTGTGGAAATGGGCTTCTGAGACGAGTGCTCCAATCTGTGTGTTTTCATCCTGAGGATCACCGATGCGGAGTTGTTGGACCTTCTCCACAAAAGCGGCAGTGAATTTTTCAAAAATGGATTCCTGAACAATGATGCGGGAGCCACAAAGACAAATCTGCCCCTG
Source organism: Saprospiraceae bacterium (assembly GCA_016706365.1). Classification (GTDB taxonomy): domain Bacteria; phylum Bacteroidota; class Bacteroidia; order Chitinophagales; family Saprospiraceae; genus SLDF01. Next base: position 439,418 of record JADJJU010000001.1, on the reverse strand, counting down.
ATTGCTGAAGGAAGCGCGAACGGCCTCGCTTACAACTCTGTCAAAATCGGAGTCTTCAAAGACTATGAAGGCATTTTTGCCGCCTAATTCAAGGGATAGTTTTTTGAAAACCGGAGCTGCTGTGGCAGCGATATGTGCTCCTGTTGAGGTTCCTCCAGTGAAGGATATAGCTTTGATTCCGGGATGACTAACGATAGCCTGACCGGCAGATGGTCCCAATCCCTGGACAATATTGAGGACTCCGGCCGGTAATCCGGCTTCTGTGCAAATCTCACCCAATAAATAGGCAGTCATGGGGGTCATTTCGGAAGGCTTGGCAATAACGGTATTGCCGGTGGCAATGGCGGGGGCGATTTTCCAGGTGAATAAATAAAGAGGAAGATTCCATGGGGAAATGCATCCGACTACTCCGATCGGTTGACGCAGTGTATAATTGATAGCTGTGCCGGGCATTTCGTGAGATTCACTGGCAAACTGCATAGCTGCAGTCGCGAAAAACCGGAAATTGGCGGCAGCGCGCGGAATATCCATCCTGCGGGCAAGTGAAACGGGTTTACCATTATCTATGGATTCAGCCACAGCGAGCAATTCCATTCGGCGTTCGATTCCTTCAGCGATGCGATTCATGATAAGGAACCGTTCTTCCAAAGATGTTTTGCTCCAGGAAGGGAATGCCACGGAAGCTGCCTGATAAGCCTGCTCCACATCATTGGGTCCTGAGTCAGCAACCTGGCTGTATGGTTTTCCAGTAGCGGGCTCGAAGTTTTCGAGGTAATTTCCTGAGACTGGAGGGATATATGATCCATTGATATAATTATCTATTTGCTTCATGATTGTGAATTCGGATTGAGTTGTAAATGTAAGAATAAGCCCCGAGCTTCGAGCTTTGAGCTGCGAGAAAACAGCCGGGAAGAAGCTTTGAGACACGAGATTTGAGCTACGAGAAACAGCCGCTTCTAGCTACTGGCTCCTTGCCTCTAGCTCAACAGCCGGGTTGAGGTAGGCTGCGCCTGCGTGATAGGAGTAGAGATCGTGTGTGGAGCTTCACTGCGTTCGCTCCGTGTGTGCAGCCGCATGCTTTGCAGCGGCTGCGGGATGTGGTTCGCTCAGCTCACGGGATGAATTGTGGGTGGTGAGTGTGAGAAACAGCCGGCTTTTGGCTTTTGGCCTTTGGCTTTTGGCGAACAGCCTAAATGACGAAAGTGTGTTTTGTTGCCTTCTTAATTTGATCGTCAAAGACGATCAATGGCTGTTACACATCCCGTGAACGAAGTGAACCACATCCCGAGGGGCCGCAGGCCACAGGCAGCACACCGGGCGAGGAGCTACACACTAACGCGCCCTGGGCGCGCAACTCCAATTCTCATTACGACCCTGCCACGGGAAACTCGATACATATTGCCACTCATCAAGCTCGTACTTTCTCAGGATACTTCCATCGATTGGCGATACGGACAAGGGAAAGCATGATAGGGACTTCAATGAGGACTCCCACTACTGTCACAAGAGAAGCTCCGGATTCCAGTCCGAATAGTGCAATCGCTACTGCAACAGATAGCTCGAAGAAGTTGCTGGCTCCTATCATTGCTGCGGGGGCACAAATTGTGTATGGAAGTTTTAGCCATTTTCCAGCGGCCCAGCTAACAAAAAAGATAAAGTAGGTTTGGATGGCCAAAGGGATAGCAATCAGTAAGATATAGAATGGGTTTTCCAAAATTTTGGAGCCCTGAAAAGCAAAGAGTAAAACAAGTGTGCTTAGTAAGGCTGTAATGGAAATAGGCTTAAGAATAGGAAGAAATTTAGTTTTGAACCATATTTCTCCTTTTGAGGATATCAGCCATTTGTTGACCAGGAAGCCTGCAACTAAAGGAACTACTACAAACACGAGAACTGAAGTTACTAAGACGGGATAGGGAATCGAAAATGCTGTGATTCCCAGCAGCAATTGAACAATGGGGATAAATAGAACAAGCAGAATCAGATCATTGACTGCTACCTGGACAAGCGTATAGTTGGGATCACCGGATGAAAGGTATGACCAAACAAATACCATTGCGGTACAGGGAGCTGCCCCCAACAAAATCGCCCCTGCAATATATTCATCTGCTAATTCCGGGCTCAGGAAAGCCTGATATAATTGCGAGAAGAACAACCATGCAAAAAATGCCATCGTGAAAGGTTTGATCAGCCAATTCACAACCACAGTCAGGCCAAGACCTTTTAAATTTTTTCCTGCTTTTTTGAGAGAACTGAAATCGATCTGCACCATCATTGGAAAAATCATCATCCAGATAAGTATGGCGACCGGAATATTGACATGATTGATTTCCATGTCAGATATCACCCGGATCCGAGGACCGGCAAGTTCACCGATGAGGATCCCTGCTGCGATGCAAAGCAATACCCATAGAGTGAGGTATTTTTCGAAGAAACCGATGTGAGGGGTGGACATTTTTAGTTATGAATTATGAGTTATGAATGATGAGTGAGTAGCCAGAACAGCCGCTTCTGGCTGCTGGCTTCTAGCGTCTGGCTGGGCAGCCGGGGAGTGAGTGATGAGTTTAGAGTGGAGCAAATAATTACAGGCATCTATACACATATATTCAGGTTCGTGGTTGTAATGTAGAAACGCAATGCATTGCGTCTGGTCCCTACAAAATCAGCCGGGTGTGAGTTATTGGTTTCGATTTGAGTTCAGAACATCCATTACATACCACATTTCAGTGCCGATTTGAAGGGATCGTTCGTCATAGGTGGTAGATTCGAGAGGGGTGCCATCGGAGATTTTTGGGTCTTCGTAAGTGACTGTAAATCTTTGGGTGGCTCCCGGTATATAAGGGCAGTTTTCATCGGCATCTGAGCAGGTCATGACTGCGATGAAGTCTGATTGGGGATTGGAGGGATCATTGTACACTTTTGAAAAGCAGGTGATCGCAGGCTCATCATCTGAGAATTTTAATAAGCTGATTGGATTTTTGCCTTCCTCAGTTTCAATTTGAAATCCGGCACCTGCCAGGGAAGCGATGGCATTGGGATGAAATGCAGTGGCTTCAGTGCCACCTGAAAAAGTATTTATTTTGTCTGCCAAGCCATTACAAGCTGCAGCAAAGTGTGCCCATACTTGTCCAAAGTGACTGCGTCTGCTATTGTGGGTACAAATGAATATGAGATCGGCTTGCTCAGAATACAGGAGCAAAGATTTTATTCCGATGGCTAATTTCTCTAAAACGGATTTTCGTTCCTGAGGAATAAATGCGATGTGATTTCGAAAATATTCGATGGTTTTGTTGAGTGCGGGGTAAGGGTTCATTCAAATGATAAATTGGGTTAAAATTAAAAAAGTCAGACAAGTTCACACCTGTCTGACTGGAGATTTATTTAGCAACAACCGCTGCCTGGTTCGCAACAGGCAAGGGTTTCAGCGATTTTGACTTTTCGTTTCTCAGTTTTCGGAGTACTTCCCGGCTTAGCTGCAAAAACTGTAATGCTGAAGATTCCCGTACCTGATGCTTTGAACGCATCAAGTGCGTTGCGGTCCAGGTATCGGCTCAGAATATCGTCCGGAACTTCGATCGTTTTTTGTTTTTGAATAGTGATTTGTTCGAATCCCGCATCCTCTATCAGTTGCATATAATCTTCCATTTGAATAGCGCCTGCTACGCATCCGGCGTACATTTCTACATCCTTGAGAATGGCATCCGGTAATGCGCCCTGAAGTACGATATCTGAGATACTGAAATGCCCTCCCGGTTTAAGCACGCGGAATATTTCACTAATTACAGCTTTTTTATTTGGTACCAGATTGAGAACGCAATTGCTGACAATGACATCTGCTTCATTATCCAGCGCCGGCATCTCCTCAATATCACCCTGTCTGAATTCAACATTGTTGTATTCCAGTTTTGCTGCATTTTCTCTTGCTTTGCGAATCATAGCCGGGGTAAAATCTATTCCTATAACTTTACCTTCTTCACCTGTTTCATGTCTGGCAATAAAGCAATCATTCCCTGCACCTGAACCCAGATCGATCACTGTATCTCCTTTCTCAATCTGAGCGAATGCTGTAGGCAAGCCACAGCCAAGTCCCAGGTCAGCATCTTGATTGTAACCTTCCAGAGCAGTATAATCATCTGTCATGATGTTGTAAACCTCGGTAGAGCAATTAGTTGCTCCGCAGCAGGAAGCCTGGTTTGCTGTACCGCTTTGTTCAGCAATCTCTGTGTATTTTTCCTGAACAAGTTTTTTAATAGAATCTGTATTTTCCATGTTGATTTAAATTAAATGAATTATTGCAATATTACGATAGTTGTATATAAATTTTTTTTAGCAGCAGGTAGGACGGCCTTGCTCGTCTATCTGATTAAATAAAGAATTAAAGAGGGACTTGATCATATGCCATTTGCCTGGTTCGATGCAGTAGCACATTCTTGTGCCATCAATGGTCCCCTGAATGATTCCAATTTCTTTCAGTTCTCTGAGGTGCTGACTGATCGTTGCCTGAGCAAGTCCAAGCTCTTCAACAAGATCATTATTGATGCAGGCATTAGATTTAATGAGATGTTCGATGATGGCAATACGAGCCGGATGTGCCAGTGCTTTGGCAATTCCTGCCAGTTCATTTTGCGCATCTGTAAATAAATCTGCCTTCGTAATTCCCATTGTATAAATATTATATTGCAATATTACGATGGATGCTTGAAAGCGACAAATTTTTGGTTAATTATTTTCGAATTATTTTTTTTGAATCCACGAGTGACACAAAAAGACACGAATAAAGGCAGGTATAATGAGGAGAATCACCTGGACGATTTTGCTTCAAATACTAGAATGATAAATCTAAAAATCTCATGGGTAGTTCCCTTGAATGCCTTCGTGAAAATTCGTGTAATTAGTGGATGAATATTTCTTATCCACGAGTGACACAAAAAGACACGAATAAAGGCAGGTATAATGAGGAGAATCACCTGGACGATTTTGCTTCAAATACTAGAATGATATATTTAAAAATCTCATGGGTAATTCCCTTGAATGCCGTTGTTAAAATTCGTGTAATTAGTGGATGAATATTTCTTGTCCACGAATTACACAAAAAGACACGAATAAAGGCAGGTATAATGAGGAGAATCACCTGGACGATTTTGCTTCAAATACTAGAATGATAAATCTAAAAATCTCATGGGTAGTTCCCTTGAATGCCTTCGTGAAAATTCGTGTAATTAGTGGATGAATATTTCTTGTCCATGAATTACACAAAAAGAAACGAATAAAGACATGAATAATATTGGCTTATACAACTTGAGCCGGTTTTAAGAACTTTTTATCTATGTAAAATGATCCGAAAGGTATAAATGAAGATAGAATAATGAGTGCAATTCTAGGAAACCAAGTCCATTTGTATTCAATGCCCACACTGACAGCATTGATCACAAATAGTACAAACAGCACTCCGTGAATAGGCCCAATTATTTGTGAACCTTCCGGTATTCCCCAAATGTATTTCATGGGAACAGTAATGAATACAAGGACCAGAAGAGACATACCTTCCAGGAAAGCAAGGATGCGGAGTCTTCCCAGATTGGTTTTGATAAGTTGTTGCATGATTAAAATGTTCGAATATATGGTCTGTGAGATAATGGCAAAAATGGCCAGGGGATAGCGAGTAATATTATTACAAGAGCAAGTCCAAAGAAAATTCCAATGACAAGTTGCAACTGGATAATTTTATCTGTCAGCTGGCTCAATAGATTGTCGGTCTTATCAAATGTACGATGCTTTATGATGCCGATAATAAATCTGTAAATGCTGTATATAAGGATAATAAGTACCAGCCATCTTAAGCATGAGTGAGTAAACAATAATCCGGAATACATACTGTGAAACTTTGACTCAAAGGTAAGTAGTACATGGCTTAAATCGATTGCTTCCACCTGTCATCTTATTGCAAGTATTCTATCAACTCAATTTCCTTAATAACACTTTGATTCTTGGAAAAGTAAATCTATTCCATGGACTGAAATCATGTTTCGGTCAATTCATCAGACCTGATGGTCAATCCTCCAAATTTATCGCTTCTGAGCAGCCATATCTTGCATTCGAAATCAGGAAGTAGAATATACCCCAAGTAATTTGATCTCCTGAAAATTGATTAACTCAAACTATTAATTTATTTAATGATGAAGACAAAAATGTATTTTTGGTTTTACCTGCTTATTTTTTATTTATTGCCAAACTTTACTGCGAAGGGGCAGACCGAAATTGTGGCTGACTGTTTTTCAAGCGATCTGGGAGGAGTAACAAGTGCAGGTGATCCAGACATTATATCAATTGGTGCAGTGAGTGGGTCTGAGGCGCACTATTTTTTCGACGGATGTCTGGCCCCTTCAGACGGTGATTACCATGATCTTTTCAGGATATTTGTTCCTGAGGGATATGAGCTTTCTGCTGTTCAGATGGGATATGTGAGTGAGCCATTTTTTGATGGTACAGTATTAAGGATGGATTTGTGGTATGGTGATAATTGCTCTCCTCTCGGAAGTCCTGACCTGGGAGGTGGAGTTTATGGAGCCAATACTGATGCCGGAAATCTATCGCCAAGCATTTTGTTTGGACTTGCTTCTCTTCCCGGAAATTCATGGTATAGTTTCAGAATAGACACAGAAGGCTGGCCTAGTTCTATGTTGTACCATTTTCATTTTACGCTTACATGTGCAGATAATGTTACTCCTGTTTTTACTACACCTGCAGGAAGCCTGGATGCCAGTTTATCCTGTAGTAATGCTGCTGCAATCGCAGCAGCGCTGGCTGATGAGCCTGAAGGTTCAGACAATTCTGGTAATGTAGAATTGATTTTGACAGACGATGATACCGTTCCTGAACCAGGCTGTCCAAATGCATATACAAGAACACGTACCTGGATACTGGAAGATGAATGTGGGAATCAAAGTTCCTCCTTTACACAGACTATAACTGTCACCGACAATACGCCTCCAAGTGTAGTATCTCCAGTAGGTTCCATGGACATAAATATCTCATGCAGTAATCCAGCCGCTTTAGCAGTTATTTTGGGAGAAGTACCTGTAGGGTATGATGCTTGTGGTACCGCAACCCCAGTATTGCAATTAGATTCTACCATACCGGATCCGGATTGTCCGAATGCATACCTTCGAATAAGAACATGGAGATTTGTCGATGAATGTAGCAACCAAAGTCTTGCAGTATTCAACCAAACAATTACCGTGTATGACAATGAAGATCCTGTCTTTACAACAGCCCCCAACGCATTAAATGCGACATTGGAATGTTCCGATCTTGCCGGTATTGCCGCAGCTCTTTCAGCTGAACCTACAGGAACAGATAATTGCGGATCAGTGGAGCTGGAATTGTTTTGGGACATCATCACACCTGATCCTGATTGTCCAAATGCATACACCCATGAACGGGTATGGAGATTAATTGATGAATGTGGTAATCATAGTGGAAATTATGGTCAAACTATTACAGTTTATGACAATACTGCGCCGGTAGTTGTTGCCCTTGATGGACCTGTAGCGATTTCTGATATCAATGGCTATGAATTTCAATTGGAAGATCTTATAGATATCAATACTTCTTATGACAATTGTAGTGATGAGCTGAAAGTAGTTTCTATTATTCCTTCGATGGTTACCTGTGAGCAGCTTGGAATGTTTATTCCGGTAGAAATAGAAGTGGAGGATGAATGCGGCAATTCAACTGTGGTTGTAGCTATAAAGGAAGTAACAGAAGATCTTAGCATTAAACCACCATTCCAGCAATCTGACATTGGAGCAACTGCCAATGGAGGAGCGCTGCATTATGTCTGTGATGAAGAGTTTCATGTCTGGTCAAGCGGTTATTCGACTTTACAAAGTGATGTTGCACATTTCGTCTACGTAGAAATGTGTGGTGACGGCGAGATAACCGCAAGGCTTAACTCAGTATTGCCTGCAGGTGCAATTGGAGGACTGATGGTTAGAGAAGATTTGACTCCCGGTTCCCGTAAAATGGCTATGGAAAGTTCACTATCAAATGTGATCAGAAGAGATATCCGATCCATAGTCAATGGTAATTCCATGCTCACTCAGTGGCCGATAATGCCCGGAATGGTTTGGCTGAGAATCAACAGAACAGGCAACATGTTTAATTTATATACTTCCTCAGACGGTATCAACTGGCAGTTCAGAGGAGCATCTCAGTTAGTACTTCAGGAATGCGTTTTGATGGGAATTTATACTGAGAGTATAAACAATCCAACACAAGCAACTGCCATTTTCGATGAGGTAACCGTGAGTGGTGGAGTGGCAGCAAGACCTGATATTTCAGGATTTAATGATGTCGTGACAAATGTTGAAAATGTAAAATCGGATTTACCTTCAGCTGCTTTTCCAAATCCGGCAACAGACGATCTCTGGATTAATTTAAATGAAATGGCTGAATTGGATATCTGTGTGGAAATACTGGATTTGAATGGAAGAAGTTTGAAATATCAATCGTTCAGTGAGGGGCTTCAGCAAATCCATCTGGATGTCAGCAATTTGGGACAAGGAATGTATATCTGCCGTCTTCAATCAAAATGCGGACATATTCAGGTATTGAAATTCATAAAAGAATAAAACATTATTCATACCCCATGAATCTTTCTATTAAAGGCCCGCTAAATGTTGCGGGCCTTTTTTGACCGATTTCTCATTCTGTCCATTCAAAACCACTTTTTATACATTGGGAATAAGTTTCCATACATTTTCCTGACTTTTTTTGTTGCAGCTGGGTATATTTAGTCAGATTATATATTCTATGTAATCGCCGAATTTGCGCACTCAAAAACATTCAGGTATGGAAAAGAATGGCACCCCCACAAGTAATTATTATTTGATTAATTGGCTGGCATTAATATCATCAATAATTATGTTGCTCGGTTTTACTCACAAGAAATTGAAATTCGATAACACCATGATTGCCGGAGAGAATCAAAAGCTTGAAACCATGAATATGTGCTCAGGCAAATCAGTCAAATTTCAGGGGATGATGCCTATGTTTTGGTCTGATCCTGCAACCTGGGGTGGAATCAAGCCTATTGCCGGACAAGATGTGGTGATACCGGAAGGAATGCAGGTCATCCTGGATGAAAGCACACCCGCTTTGGGAGGTCTGACTATTAATGGCAGTCTTGAATTTGAAGATCAAAATCTTTCACTCACAGCTGACTGGATTATGCTCATGGGAACTTTGCAAATTGGCACGGAAGCAGATCCCTTCACGTCTGAAGCTATTATCACACTGACAGCTGATAATACATCCGAAAATATCATGAACATGGGTACCCGCGGACTGATGGTTATGGGCGGTACCCTGGAATTGCATGGTAATCCAACTCAAACTCCCTGGACCAAAATCAGTCAATCAGCCATTAGCGGAAGCTCTTCATTGAGCTTGGTCCAGCCTGTGGACTGGCAGGCAGGAGATGAAATTGCTATCGGGCCAACAGATTTTTATCAGGCAGGAAATGGAGCTTCTGTGTCCCAAAATGTATTGATCAGCTCCGTCAATGGCGCTCAGATAGGCTTACAAACCGGATTGAATGCTCATCGTTGGGGGGTATTGCAATACGCCACTGAAAATGGGATCAGTCTGAACAACAGCCCCGCTGTGGATCCTCCTGGCATTGGATTTACACCTACTGTTTTAGATGAAAGAGCACCTGTCGGACATCTCAGCAGGAATATTATAATTCAGGCGCCTGATGATGCACTTTGGCAGTCTCAGGGTTTTGGTTGTCATGTCATGATAATGCGTATGGGTAATAATCACGGCGTTGCTCATGTCAATGGTGTAGAGATCAGACGGGGAGGTCAGCGCGGACTATTGGGACGATATCCCTTTCACTGGCATATGCTGAGTTATGAAGGAAGCAATACCTTAAATGATGCATCAGGTCAGTATATCAGAAACTCCAGCATCAACAGATCTGCCCATCGCGGGATTGTAATTCATGGAACAAATGGAGTCGAAGTCAGCAATAATGTGGTATATGACATCAGAGGACATGGAATCTTTACTGAGGATGCTTCAGAACGCCGCAATTTAATCGACAACAATCTCGTGCTTCGTGTAAGAAATGCAGTTATTCCGCTTAAGCAGCATGAAACAAATGAACGCGGTGCATCTGGTTTTTGGCTGAGCAATCCGGATAATACTATAATCAACAATACAGCAGCAGATTGCATAGGGAATGGTTTTTGGCTGGCATTTCCAACCCATCCCTGGGGTCTGAGTATCAACGTACCGATCAACCCAAGTCGTATTGAGTTTGGGATTTTTGATAATAATACTGCTCATTCCAACAGACTGGAAGGAATCATGCTGGACAATGTCGAGATTGACAATGCGGGAAATACTTTTCCATTTCAATATTATTCTACTTCAGATGGACAGAATCCACAATGGCCATTCAGCACACTTAGAAGATTCGCTTTGGAAAGATATAAGACCTGGAAAAATGGGGCGATGGGAATCTGGGATAGGGCAACCTGGGTCGATAACTATGAAGCAGTTTCTGCTGACAATTGTGGTCGCTTTTTTGCCGGAGCTGGTGTGGATGGCATTATAGAAAGATGTCTTGTGGTTGGAACGAGCCTGAATCATATGATGAATGGTACGGGCAGGCCTAATTTTACCGGAGAATTTGTACCAGCAGGATTCGCTACATATCACAGTACATTCGATATCCGTGACAATATTGTAATGCATTTTCCTGCTGTAGCTAATACTAAAAGCGGGGTTTTTGCTACGGAAGATTATTATATCCGTGCAGTAGATAAAGGGCAAATGCGGAATGAGAATAATTTGATGATTGAGTCACACCCCGGTGTAAAGCTCATGGCAAGCTATCCGCATTTTGCACTGGCTGGAGCCTTATGGGATCCGCATGACAATTGGGGAGGTTCTCCTGCACAGGATAATTATTTGGTTTACGATACTCCATTTTATACACATGGACAAACCCCTCAAACAGTTCCACCTGCAAATGTTACCGGTGGCGTTTTATTGGAAGGACCATTTTATGGATTCAATGATTTTATAATTAATGAGGGGAATTTATCATGGGATGATCTGATGGCGATCAGAGTAAAACGTTTGAATCAAGCTATGCAAACTGTGGGAGAATGGAATGTAAATCAAGCCTCACCCGGCTGGCTTCTGGCTCATATGAGACATTTTGCTGCTCATCCTTCGGGATATTACTTGCTTGATTTTCCAGGTTTTGATGAAGTATCTGATGTGGGTCTGGCTGTTGAAAATATGCTTACTGTAAATGATACATTGATAATCGGGATTGAATACGATGCAGACTTTGATGTCACTCAGGTGTATACCTCGACGGTATATTTTTATATGGATAATAATCACGAGAATATTCCCAATTCATATGCCTATAAGACAGTATTTGAAGAGGTAACTGATTTCAACGCTGTCAGAGATTCAGATGGAGAAGCAGTTTACTGGCATGATCAGTCAGCAGGAGTTGTGTGGATGAAAATCATAGGTGGAATGCAACATCCCTGGAATCCTGAGGACTATGCTCCAACCGACGATGAGTTGCTATACAGAATGTTTAATTTGAGAATATTTGGAGAATTAGGACCTCTTAGTGCAGATTTACTGGAATTCGGAGCTATTCCCATCGGGTACTGAGGTATTGACTTACTGGACCACTGAAAATGAAATTGACGTAAAATCATACTATGTTGAAAGAAGTATTGACGCAAAGTCCTGGAAAGAAATTGGAAGCATAAATGCAGAAAATGCAAATACCGGAAATAGATATGAGCTCTTGGATGATCAGCCATTCAATGGTGAATCTTTTTATCGCTTGAAAAGACACGATACTGATGGGAAAACGGAATATTCAGGAATTGTCAGTGTCAATTTGAATTTAAATACTGAATTGATAATATTTCCTAATCCTGCCAGACACATGTTGACTATAAATTTGGAAGATGAAGAGGAAAATGTACAGATTGATATCAGAGATATTAATGGCAAAACTGTATTCAGTGAATATTTGAATTCAAAAATTTCCCGAAATCTGGATGTTTCACACTTGCGATCTGGAAATTATTTTGTAGAGTTACGCACTGACAATAAAGTAATTACCAAACACTTGATTAAATTGTAATGTGAAATGCAAGTGTTGTCAGATATTTTCTGCCTCATCTGATTTTCGCTGATCTACTACTTTGAAGAAAATTCTCATGGAGACAAAATTACCGGTTGCACCATATACTTTTGAAGAACTAGAAAGAATTCTGATCTACTTTTCTGCGTCCATCCTGGAGCAAAATACAGAAGAAGAAGTGGTCTGGGATGTTGTCAGGAACTGTATTTCTCAATTACATTTTGTGGATTGTGTCATCTATTTGTTGGATGAAAAAAGTGGATTACTGAAACAGAAAGCAGCCCACGGACCTAAAAATCCGAAAGGAGAAGACATTTTACAGCCAATAGATATTCCATTGGGAAAGGGTATTACAGGCAATGTTGCTCTTACGGGAGTTGCCGAAATTATAGCTGATACCAGCATTGACTCCCGGTATATTATGGACGATGAACAGCGGTCTTCAGAGATCGCGGTTCCGATTATCCTCAATAAAGAAGTCATAGGAGTTATTGATTGTGAGCATCCGGACAAATATTTTTTTCAGCCACAACACCTTCGCATCCTGACTGCAATTGCATCATTGTGTGCCATCAAACTAAGTAAGGTCAGAGCGGATAAAAACGTCCAGATTGAGCAAGAGAGATTAATGAGTGCACAAAGAGAAATGGAAGAACTCAAATCACAGTCCTTCAAAGCCCAAATGAATCCACATTTTTTGTTCAATGCTCTGAATGCAGTCCAGTATTTCATTACAGCAAATGATAAAGTTTCTGCGCTGGCTTACTTATCGCTTTTCAGCAAATTAATCCGATATCGTCTTGAGCATTTCCAGGACGAAACAATGCTGCTGGGTAAAGAAATGGAAGTGCTGGGATGGTATCTGAAGCTTCAAAAGTTGCGGTATGGAGACAAATTTACTTACGCCATTCACAATACTACGATTGGTGAAAATATGGATATTTCAATTCCTGCTCTGATACTTCCCATAGTGATGGAAAGTGCCGTCGAAAGTACCATGCTGGACCAGCCGGGTGGACATCTTGATCTGATTATCGAATTAATAGATAAAAAAGTACACTGGCAGATTCGTCACAATATCCAAAATCCAAATGATCCTAATCCCGGCAGATGGCTTAATTACAGAGATCAGATCATACCCTGGCAGCATCATCTAAAAAAACTTAATGAATTGAATTCAGCCAAAATCACCGAAGAATCTTCTTATCAATACGATGAGAACCTGAATATTACCGGGCTCCATATCTACCTCAAAATACCCATTGTAGAATGAAGCTTTGCACATTAAATATTAAATGCATTCTTTGTTTGCTGATCATCATCTGCGTTCTCCAAACTTCTGTGTATGCTCAAAAATCGAAACTGGATAGCTTAAAAATGGAAATGCAAAAGGCGACAGTTGATACACTGAAGATGGATGCTATGTTAAAGTATGGTAGTGAATTAAGAAAATCAGATGTTGAATCTGCTATTGATGTACTCCATTCTGCGTTGAGTCTTGCAGAGGAATATGTTGATAAAAGCAGGCAGGCAAAAATTCTAAATAGCATAGGTATATGCTATGGTATTATGGGGCAATACGCCAATTCTATGGAGTATTTTTCTAAAAGTCTGCAATTACATAAAGAACTCAAAAATGGAAAATATATCGCTGATGCACACAACAATCTCGGTAATGTATACAAGCGGATAGGCGCTTATACAGTTGCTCAATCCTGTTATTTAAGATCTCTGCAAATACAGGATTCTTTGGGAAATCTGGCCGGCCGAGCATCTGCACTTCACAATATTGCTACCATTCTGGATATGACCGGCGATTCTGAAAAAGCTTTGGAATATTTCGGGCAAGTCATCGATATTTATAAGTCACTGAATGATTCCATAGGTCAAAGTAATGCTTACCACAGCATTGGTCTTATTTATAGAAACCAGGGAAAACTCGATCAGGCATTGGAATATTTGAGCACTCATTTGCAATTTGTTAAAAATAATGGTGATCGGATCAGTGAAGCATCGGCTTTGAATACACTTGGACAGGTTTATCTTTCAAAAGGAATAAATGAAAGGGCGAATGAGCTGTTCCTGGAGAGTCTCAACATGAGTGAAGAATTGAATCTGAAAGAAGGGATGGTGGATGCACTGTATAATCTTGCGGATTTAAATTATATGAATAAAAACTATTCTCAGGCCATTTCATATATGAAACGTCATTTGCAATATTCCTTAGAAATGGAAAGCTTGCAAAAGCAAAAAGATGCACATGAAAAGTTGGCAGAATATTTTGTGAAGAGTGGCAATATTATCTGATGCTCTGACCCATACAAGTGCTGCCTCAAAGTTAAAGGATCAGTTATATGCAGAAGAAAAAGCAGATGCATTTCAAAAATGGCAGGCAAGGTTTGAGATGTATGAAAAGGATTTAAAATTAAAAGCGCAAACAACTGAAATTGAAAGTTTATATGACAGGATAAGGAGAGATAATTTGGTGAAATGGTTGCTTTCTTTGGCTCTGATACTAGTGGGAATTTCAAGCTGGCTTTTCTATCAGCGCTATCAGATTCGACATACGACCAATAAATTATTGCTTGAAAAAAATCAGCATATCGAAAAGCAACACCAGCAAATTGAAGCCGCAAATAAAGAACTGGAAAGCAGAATGCTAAGGGCACAGATCAATCCGCATTTTATCTTTAATTCATTGGGATCTATTCAACATTTTATCACCTCTAATGAAAAAGTGTCTGCATTGAAATATTTGTCCAAATTCTCCAGCTTGTTGCGGCAGGTTCTGGAAGATTCGGTGACCAATAATTTGGTGTTGGAGGAGGAATTGAAGCTCTTGCGCATTTACCTCGAGCTGGAGGCTTTGCGATTTGAAGATGGATTTACTTATCAGATATCTACTGATCCTTCGCTCGATATTTATAATCTTGAAGTTCCTGTTTTGTTGATTCAGCCATTTATTGAAAATGCCATATTGCATGGCTTGCTACCGAAAACCGGAGATCGTAAACTTGACATCCATTATTTTCAGGATGATAACTGGCTCTGTTGCCGAATCACTGATAATGGAGTAGGAAGAGTGGCTTCAGGAATTAGTAATGCAAGCCGCTCCCTTAAGATTCCATCGCGGGGTCTGGAGGTGACAGGCAGGAGATTATGTGCGTTGAATCCTGATGTTTCTCTGGATGAGTTGATTAAGATTACTGATTTGAAAAATGACAAAAATGAAGCTCTGGGAACAGAGGTTTTAGTTAAAATAATACCTGTTTAAAGAAATATTATGTTGAATACTATTATAGTTGAAGATGAAAAATACAGCCGGGAAACATTGAAAAACCTGCTGGAAGAATTCTGTCCTGAAGTGACTGTTTCAGGAATGGCGGAGTCTGTAGATCAGGCGATTCCGCTCATTAGGAATACTAAGCCGGATTTGGTTTTTCTCGACATCGAATTGCAAACCGGAACAAGTTTTGATATCCTCGCTCAATTGCAGGACATGGCATTTGAGGTCATTTTCACAACTGCATTTGAACAGTATGCCATCAAAGCAATCAAATTCAGTTCGCTGGATTATCTGCTGAAACCTATTGATCTGGAAGAGCTCAAATCTGCTATTCAGCGTGCATTGGTAAAGAAAACCAAAGAGGTGAAGCAAGCCCAGATGGATGTCCTGTTTTCTCATTTTAAAGCTATTGAAAAATCTCCCCGGAAAATTTGTCTGGCTACTTCGGATGGTCTGGAGTTTATCAATGCATCTGAAATTCTTTATTGTGAAGCGAATGGCTCATACACTAATTTTCACCTTTCCGGACAACGGAAAATAATCGTAAGCAAAAATCTGAAGGAATATGAGAATTTACTTGACCCTGTGCAATTCATGCGGGTGCACAACAGCTATCTGATCAATCTCCATGAAGTACGCAAATTTGTCAAATCTGATGGTGGTTTTGTGGTGATGAATGATAAAGCAGAACTGAGTATCTCGCCCAAGAAAAGAATTGAATTTTTAGAGCGGATGGAGGCCTTGGCTTGAGCTGAATGATTCACAATGATCTCAACTCTTCAAAATGATCCTTCGCCATGCTCCAGAATTCATCCAAAGCAATGATCCGGGGTTTTAAAAATCCAATCATTTTAGGCCAGGTCTTCTCATCAAAAATATTGACTCCAGAGATCGATTTTCCAATCCTGCTGATGGTCTGTCCCAGTTCATTTACAGCATTCGGCTGCCAATCCCACTCCTCATTCAGAGTTGAATGGAGCACAGATTTCAACTCTAAAAATTGCTCAAAGAATAACTGTCTCAAGTCGGGATCGCTATGATCCATTTCAATCGAAATACTCACTTTTTTCTGGTCAGCGTCCATTCGAAAGTATAGACCTTTATACCCTGTTTTGTAATTGAGCCAATTGACTTTCAGCCCATCAGCTCCTGGAATGGGTGCTAAATATTGACCGAGACGGGTCCAAAATTCTTTGCGAATGCGGGAAGCTTCTTGTCGGGAATACATGGGGCAAAGGTAGGAAATGGGACTGAGTTAGGTAAATGGTAAATGGTGAATGGTGAATTGTGAATTGTGAATAGTGAAAGGTAAAATGTGAAAGGTAAAATGTGAAAGGAAGAAGCAGAAAGGGATAAGGCGAACGGTAAAAAAGTAAGAGGCATAATGCAAGAGGATATAAATTAAACGGTGAACGTCGGAGGTAGAGGGAGTACTTTATCCTTTCTAATATCCCTATACTTCTTTCTACCTTCTACCTTCTGATTTCTAAATTCAAAAATCACTCTTTCTTCCCAATTACCTTCAAAAACCCATCAATCTTATCATTGTCAATTGTTACAGACAGGTGATATTGTTTGATCAGCCAGCTATCAGCACTTTTCACAAGAATGCCGGAACCGCGACAGATGCCCATCCAGGTGTCCAGTGTTTCATTGAACCATGCATATTGGCCATCTTCAGATAAGTGAACTTGTCTTTCAAGAGGCTTGAAATCCCAGGCACTTTTGCGCTCAAAATATTTTTTGCTCCATTCCCTGATTTCATCCCGAAACCATCTTTCAGTCTTATCTGTACCGATATAAATTCCATCTTCAGTCATAGAGCCGAAGAACTTATCTGCATCTGCCCTTGCAGCTGCTAAGTGCCAGTCGTCCATAAATTTATTGATGTCTGCAACAGGATTTTCATTGCAATTTTCTTTACGTCTGGTATCAGAAATATTCATGATTTTCCAGGAATCTGTTGTCTTTACCAGGGTGAACAAATTGACACCACAATGAATAAATTTATCATTTACATAAAGACGATAGTCAGTTGTAACAATGGCAAAATTCTGATCTACACGGATGCTATAATTTAGCAGTCTTTCATCAATTTTTACCTTAGCATCTTTTGATTTTAACAAACTTTGAATGAATTCCTGCTTTGTGATGGACATGTTTTTTGATTCATCTCCTTTCACCGTAGTGAGAATAGTTTCCGGTAGAAGATTAGAATTCATCCATGCTGAATCCGCATTTGTCATAGCGAGGAAAAAGGAATCAATTTTTTGCTTGACAGCGTCATGTTCAGCTGCCTGTGCAAATAAATTACCACCTGAAATTCCTGCGAAAAATAAGCTGATTGAAATGCGGAGAATAAATTGGGTCATATGCTGAATTTTAAAATCTTAAGATTTTTAAATGTACTGGATTGCAGCTTCTAAATACTCATTAATCGACTAATTAGTCAATTGCACATATAAAGAGTACTGTTTTAAATCTTAAATGGATGTCAGATTAAATTTATTAGACCTGGTGGTATGACTTTTAAGTCAAGGGTAATTTTCAGGACTTTTTAACAAACTGCGTCAAAATCACAATCTGTTGATCATTTACTTTTCCTTCAATTTGACCCGGATTGTCCTGTACCAAACTGATTCTTCTCACAGCTGTTCCGCGCTTGGCTGTGAAGTTAGCTCCTTTTACTTCCAGATCTTTGATGAGTGTCACAGTATCACCTGCCTGTAGGATTTGACCATTGCAATCTTTGTGAACCAGTGCTCCGCTGCTAACTGATTCAGCCCATTCAGTTGTACTTTCGTCCATAAACATCATACCGAACAGATCCTGTGCCCAGTTCTGATCAGATAATCTATGCAGCATCCTGTAAGAGAGTACCTGAATGGCAGGCACAGGACTCCAGATTGTGTCATTTAATAATCTCCAATGTTCAGGGTCTATATTTTCCGGATTTTCAATCTGATCAAGGCATACAGAACAAACAGCGACTTGATCATCCACATGGTTTCCGGTTTTTGGTGCTACTACAAAGGGAAATAATTCTCCTTCGGCGGCACACAATTCACAGATGGAGCCTGATCTCTGAGTCAATTCGGTCGATAAAAGGGACATGATGTTTTCGTTTTCAGGGGGCGAAGGTAGAGAAAATGTTGAAGTGGTAGGGACTATGTGCATCAATCCAGGAAAGATTAATACTCCATATATACTTGTTTTAAATGCATTGTAACTATTAGAATCGATTGGTCCTCTTTTTATTGAGGAATAAAGAATAACTCTTAATACTTAACAAAAAGAAGTAAATAGCAAAGTTATCGCTTAACAAAGCATGAATAATGTTAAGTAATAGCTTGACTTAAAGTTTTTTTCGTGAATACTTTGGATTAATATCTTATAATATCCTAATTGATAAAGTTCAATTAGACATGGAAGGAAAACTATTATAGCAATGACTAATTCATCATTATTCAGTAATTAAATTAAATGCACCCTTAACAAGAAATTCTGAGTTGCCAATAAATTCTGCTGCATTAAGTATTTCTATGTAGCCATCATTAGAAGCACCAACTTTGACTTCTATTTGCTCAAAGGAATACTCCGTGTTTGTTTTATTTATGACTGCAAGTACATAATATTTTCCATTTGCTTCCACGACTGCGTCCAGAGGGAGTGATTCTCCGGACTCAGAAGAAGTATAAATTTCAGCTTCAACATACATCCCTGCATTCAGTTTATTAGCTATAAGTTTGTCTGTGAGTTTCCCATACACCCCGACCGTCCTCTTCTCAGGATCAACAGTTTTGTTTACCAGATGCACTACAGCCTGATATTCAGTGCTGTTGTCATCCTGGAATCTGAATTTGATAGGTTGTCCAATTTGTACGTGTCTCAGGTCTTTTTCGAAAATATTTAAAGACACTAATAAGGCATTTGTATTGATGATGGTAAGTGCTACCTCCTCCGGATTAATAAAAGCCCCGCCCGAGAAATTAACACTTGTAATAAACCCATCAATAGGAGAATTTACATTTATGCTGGTTCTCATATTGCTCATATCTAATGTGTTCGGGTCTATATTCATAAGGATCAATTTTTTTCTAAGCGATTGTTCCCTCACTTTGGTTACCATATATTCTGATTCAGCCTTCAGGTAATTTTTTTGAGAGGTGACATTGTCCTGAATCAGGTTTTTCTGTCTTTCATAGTCAGACTTCAAATATGCCAGTTGCGCTTTTGCTTCAGAAAATCTTGCTGGAATTGCACAAATTCCGGATTCTCCAAGACAAAAAGAGTCTGTCCTTTTTTAACTTGTTCTCCGGTCAAAAGCTTCATTTGCTTTATATATCCGCCAAAATATGCGCTTACCGATACCCGGTTTTGCGGAGGAACGTCCAGTATGCCATTCGTATTCAATACCTTATGGAATTCATGCATTTCTAATTTTCCAATAGCCATATCGGAAGATTCGAATTGCATGTCTGTTATTGTTAGGACTTGAGACTCTGAACTTGATTCAGATATTTTTTCAGATTCGGGCTCCATTTGGGTCGTGCAGGAAGCTATTATTACAGCGCAGATTACAGAAATCAACTTTAAATATTTCATCTTCAATTTTTGTTTTAATCAGTTTTCACTGTCAATTCATTAGATAATTTGCCTCCAGCACTGTTATATTGTACTGGAATAGAGAAGAGAGATAAGCCAGCTCAATATTTTTTGAGTTTTCAAGAAGTATGATATAATCCATGAAATCAATTTCTCCATTTTGAAATGAACTATTAGCTTGAAACAGTATCTCTTCTGAAAGCGCCTTTCCTTTAGTCAGGTAATAATCGAGACCCTGCTCATATTGTCTCAAGTCAGACTGCAATGACTCGTATTTTGATGCAAGCTGAATTTTATAATTTTCAGCTTCGGAATTAATGATTAGTATGTCAGTTTTGGCGGCATCAATTTTTGCCTTTTGGCTTCCATAAAACAAAGGGACAGCAATTCCTGCCTGGAAACCAGGATAGAACCGTGTGCCGGATCCTGAATTGAACCCGTTGAAATAGGCCAGATTTATATCAGGGAGCAACTGTTGCTTTTCTAATTTCACTTGTTCCATTGCTATAGCCGCTGATTTATCAAAAAAGATCAAACCAGGATGATTCAGCATATCGGGATTTGAAAATGGAAGTCTCTGCAGGTTCTGATTTTTTATGACATGTTTTGTATCAGTTTGAAGCCATTGATAGAAATTGATATAAGCCTTTTGTAGGCTTTCACTTATTTTATTGACTTGCATGGAGATCTCACTTCTCTTCGATTCTGCGATTAGCTTTTCAAGATATTTTGTTTCCCCTTGCTCAAATTTTCTGTTCGCAGCATTCTGAAAAGTGGCATAGAGACTATCCAGATAAGTGTAGCTTCGGAGCATCTCCTGCCAGTACACTACTTCATAATATGCTTTAGATACCGCTTTTTTTACATTTCTTTGATCCAATGAGTATTGCTGTTCGACAAGCGATGCCTTACCTTTCAATATTTTTTTTCGGGTTGCATACACTGCTGGAAATGAAAATGATTGACTGATCCCCCAAACATTCAAGGGTAGATCATTGGGTGCAATGTTGTTTTGATCTCTGTTGTAGTAAATTTCAGTTTTATCGATTTCATATCCGCTTTTAATCAATTGACTGCTTTGGTCCATTCTCTGAGCAGATGCTTTCAATCCTTTATTATTAGACAAGGCCAGAGTGATTGCCTGATCAAGGGTTATTTCAGTTTGTTGACTATATCCAGGGACAGGAAAAACCATGAGTATAAATATTCCGACAGTTATCACAGGAATTTTTCTTTTGATTCCATGGCCTTTTCTATCAAATATGGCATACAAAACTGGCAGGACAATAAGCGTAAGCAGGGTCGCAGATATCAAGCCACCAACCACGACTGTAGCCAGAGGCCTTTGAACTTCAGCTCCTGCTGAGCTTGAAATAGCCATAGGTAAAAACCCAAGTGCCGCGGCTGATGCGGTTAGCAAGACCGGGCGCAATCTATTGCTGGTACCTTTCAGAATTCGCTCATTTATATCATGAATGCCGTGTGCTTTCAATTCCTTGAATTCCTCAATGAGACCAATTCCATTTAAGACCGCTATTCCAAAGAGTGCAATAAATCCCACTCCGGCTGAGATACTGAATGGCAAATCCCTCAAATAAAGAAAAATAACCCCTCCAATAGCAGACATCGGAATGGCACTGTAAATGATGAGGGCTTCCTTTACAGAATTGAAGGCGAAGTATAGGAGAACAAAAATGAGGATGAGCGCAATCGGAACCGCAATCATGAGTCTCTCTTTTGCTGTTCTCAGGTTTTCAAACTGACCCCCATATTCAATGTAGTATCCTGTTGGCAGTTTAATCTTTTGATCAATAGCAGTTTGCACATCTTTTACTACTGACTCAAGATCCCTGTTTCTGACATTCACTCCCACAACAATCCTTCTCTTTGTATTGTCTCTGGAGATTTTAGCAGGCCCCTTTGTGTTAGTGATACTGGCGAATTCGCTAAGCGGTAGTTGACGACCATCGGGAATTTGAATGCTCGCACTTTCAATATCAGTAAGATTCTGATGATGCTCCTCATCATACCGAACAACCAGGTCGAATTGCTTTTCGCCCTCAAACACTGTTCCAGCAGACATTCCAGCAAAACCTAATCCTATTAAGTTGTTCAGGTCGGAAATGTTCAGTCCGTATTTTGCAATCTTTTGCCTGTCATATTTAACAGACATTGGAGGAAGAAATGCCGCTTTTTCAACAGAAATATCTGCAGCCCCTTCAATTTGTTGAATGGCTTTCTCCACTTCGTATTCAATGTTACGCCGACATCCGAGATCTTCACCAAATATTTTTATGGCCAAATCTGCACGGACTCCGGTAATCAGCTCATTGAAACGCATCTCAATGGGTTGTGTAAATTCAAAATCTACCCCCGGGATTTCTGATGACAATGCATCCTTGAATTTGTCTGCAAGTTCATCCTTATTTTTCGCAGAACTCCAGTATTTCTTTGGTTTAAGTTTTATGATAATATCACTTTCCTCCATGGACATGGGGTCAGTCGGTACCTCTGCAGCTCCAATTCTACTAACTATCTGATCTACTTCCGGAAACTTCTTGAGGATAAGCTCTATTCTGGTAGTCGCTTCAATTGTTTTACTCAACGAGGTTCCGGTTTTTAATACGGGCTGTATTACAAAATCGCCTTCATCCAAAGTGGGTACAAACTCTCCTCCCATGCGATAAAATAAAAAGCCTGCTGCAATTAACAGAAGTATAGCAGCACTGATGACCAGATTTTTTCTGCGAAGTGCCCACACGATTGCAGGTTCATAAATACTTTCCAGCTTTGAGATCAATCTGGTGGAAATCGTTTTCTTACCTGGGTCAGAGGGCCGGATGAATAGCGAAGCCATTACAGGAACATATGTAAAACACATCAGCATTGCTCCGATAAGTGCAAAGCAAAACACAAGAGCCATTGGTTGGAACATTTTGCCTTCTACACCGACAAGAGATAATATTGGTATGAAAACTATAATGATTATGAGCTGTCCAAATACGGCGGAATGCATCATTTTACTCGCGCCGGCATGCGTGATATTGTCGATGAAATTTTGTCTTTCCGCCTTAGGCAATTGCAATAAGTGAGATCGTTCTGCAGTGATCTTAAAAGCAATAAATTCAACAATGATGACCGCTCCGTCAATTATAATTCCAAAATCAATAGCTCCAAGACTCATCAAATTGGCATCTACACCAAAAATGTACATCAGGGATAATGCAAAAAGCAAACACATAGGAATTACTGAGGCTACTACCAGGCCGGAACGAAAATTCCCTAACAAAAGCACCACCACGAAAACTACTATCAAACAGCCCAGAATGAGGTTTTCTCCGATAGTCAGTGTTGTCTTGGCAATTAATTCACTTCGTTCTAAAAATGGATTAATGCTGATACCTTCCGGAAGTGTTGACTGGATTTTGGCTACCCTTTCTTTTACTGCCTCAATTACAGCTTTTGAATTTGCATCTTTCAGCATCATGACCTGGCCCAGTACTTTTTCACCTTCACCATTTCCTGTAATGGCCCCAAAACGCGTAGCGTGACCAAAGCCTACAGTTCCAATATCTTTGATGAAGATCGGTGTTCCGCCTCTGTTTTCTATGACTATATTCTCTATATCTGAAAGAGTAGTTACTAAACCTTCTCCTCTGATAAAATATGTTTGATTTGATTTTTCTATATAACCTCCTCCGGCAATACTGTTGTTTCTTTCAAGGGCAGAAAACATTTGAGCCAGAGATATTTTTAAACTTCTCAGTTTTTCAGGATTGACGGCTACTTCATATTGCTTTAAATAGCCACCCCAGGTATTCACTTCCACTACCCCTGAAATTCCTGAAAGCTGGCGTTTGATGATCCAGTCCTGAATTGTTCTGATATCGGATAGTGTATAATCTTTTCTGTGAGCTGAGTCAACTTCGATTGTATATTGATAAATTTCTCCTAAGCCTGTGCTAATGGGTCCCATAAAAGCTTGCCAAATCCAGCAGGAATCTTTTCTTCGGCAATCTTTATTTTTTCTGCGATAAGTTGCCTTGGCAAGTAGGTCCCTATTTCATCATTGAACACTACTGTTACAACTGATAAACCAAATTTTGAAACAGAACGAATCTCTTTTACATCGGGAAGATTGGCCATCTCCAGTTCTACCGGGTAGGTGAGGTATTTTTCCACATCTTCTGTTGCTAAATTCCTGGAAGTGGTAATAATCTGAACTTGATTATTAGTTACATCAGGAACAGCTCCAATTGGAATCTTTGAGAGGGAATACAGTCCAAAGAAGATGATTCCTAATGAAAATAAAAGAACTATTAGCTTATGATGGATACTGTACTGAATGATTCGTTCTAACATCGATGGTATGGCTTGATTGCACACCAAAAGTAGGGGAGTTATCCTAAGGCTTTTCTCAAGTCTTTCTTAAGATTTGCTTATGATTTTTTATCCCAGATTCACTCCAAAAAGGTATCCAACTAATGCAGTTAAGCCCATCGCTACTGTACCCCACAAGGTGATACGAAGGATAGCTTTTGAGATACTGGAGCCACCTGTTTTCGCAGCTACAATCCCCAGTAAAATCAGAAAGAAAAGCGCAAATCCATATAAATAATACTCCATTTGTGGCAAGGGCACAAAAAGGGTCACTAAAAGAGGAAGGATTCCACCTACACTAAATGCAGCACCTGAAGCCCAGGCTGCCTGTAGTGGTTTTGCCTGGCTGACATCATTGATACCTAATTCATCTCTTATGTGTGCGCCCAAAGCATCATGAGCTGTTAATTCTGTAGCTACTTTCAATGCAGTTTCTTTTGTAAGCCCCCTTTGCTCGTAGATTTCTGAAAGTCTGAGTAACTCAATCTCCGGCATTTCACTGAGTTCTAGTTTTTCTCTTTCAATATCGGCTTTCTCCACATCTGTCTGAGAGCTTACGGAGACAAACTCACCTGCAGCCATAGAAAGTGCCCCTGCCACTAATCCAGCAAGTGTAGCTACAATAATAGGCTCCCTTAGATCACTTGCAGCTGATACACCAATCGCTAAGCTCGCTGTTGACAAAATACCATCATTTGCACCTAAGACGGCTGCTCTCAGCCAATTACTCCGATGGATAAAGTGATTGGCTAAATAATTATCTTTTACAGCTTCCATAGTTGATGCTTTTACTTACAGTTGGAATTTTTCTCAGATGCAAATTACAAGATTTGCAGGAAAGTTATAGAAATTCTGAAGTTCCATTTAGTCTTCTGTTTCATTTCCAAGTTCAAGGACATTTGCAGTATCCCTGATCTCAGAATGTCGGATTTCACCTCCACTGGTACCAACATTTTTAGCTAATATTCCATCTGAGAATGCCATCAATAAGACCAGGTAAATAACATATTTTGCAAATCTCAATTTTTTGAATTCCATGATAAATCCTAGTAAGGATAAGGAACCCAGAATTAATGTGACAGTGAAAAATAATTCAGCATCTTCTTCGTGATTATGTATTAGTGTCTCGCTGATCCCTGCAATATTCTCCACCACTTCCTCTGCACCTTCACCAGTGTAGAAAGCTGCAATAGATGTCAGGGCTGTAAATACCAAAACAGCAAGAGCAGTCAGTTTTACTTCTGGTTTTTTCATAATTAGTCCTGCTATAAGAATGAGAGTTCCGATCAGGAGACCTACCACCGGAAGGTGATTGAGTACCAAATGCCAATGTGCGTTATTCATGATTATTTATTTATTATGGTTAATTTCAGTTGTTTGTAATCGCCAATCTTTGATTTGTCCTTTTTTAATTCAGGTATTTTACAAACTGAATCCAAGGTTGATACTCACAAAAAAGGCATTAAGCCCTGTGCTTCTATTATATATCCCAATTCTGGATTCGATATATTTCATCATGAAAACCCGGTTAACAACAGGGATTTTTCCGGTACGAAATAATCCAAGAGTGGGCTATACCTAATGGTCAGACCATACTTGTGGCTTTCAAAAGCTGAAAGATCGTAGTCTGAGGTATAGAATATTTCAGTTGAGAGATGAGTTTGAAATGGGGCAAAATATTTTGAACCTGTTTGACGATGATAGCGATAAAATGGCCCCATAGTAAGAGCTAGGGAGAGTTTGACAGGTAGTTCAATTTCAAATGTATTGCTGTAAATGCCAAAATCATCCCAATAATATCTGTAAAATGTACGTGCGATCATATAGTCTCTGAGATGGTAATTGACACGAATCCCAAGAGGAACTTTAAGTCTTGTGTCTGGTAATCTTTCAATATCCGGAATGGAAATATCTTTGAAATATATCCTGTGAAAGGGTGTAGAAAGTAGTCCTGACATCTGAATCAATTCAGCAGAGATTCCAAGCTGCAATCGTTTATTGATCACTTGAAAAAAGTTGGCCTGCGCATTCAACGATTTTCTGGCACTGCCCGGAAGTGTGACTTTACCTCGAAGTTCATAGGGGTAAATGATAGACCAGTCATCGAAAAAGGCCTGCGTTGTCAAATTGAGCTCTGAATTACCGTGATTCCATTCTTTAGTATAGGATAAGCCCGCCGAAAATGACCTGTAGTCATACTCTGTAGAAAATCCTGCACGAATTCCATAAGTTTCACCTGCTTTGAGGTTTTTCCTGTTGTATGATATTGTAGCAAATGTTCTGACATCCTGACTTGAAGCTGAGGACGTATAGCTATCTATATATGACTGAACAAAGTGCCAGATGACAGAATCAAACTCAATAACAGGATTTGAATTTTCATGTTTATGGATTAATTGCAACCACAGCCGCCGCCTACCTTTCCACCATTGGCCCCGGAAGCGCCCTCGCGATATGTTTCAAAATTGATTTCGAAGACTTCCAGCTTTTTAGCAGCAAGTGCCATTTCGTAATCATTGAGGTACATTTTCTGATATGATTTAACAGAAATGCAGCTGTTCATGCTAGCTAAAATTGAGAATAAGGCAATATTTCTCAGAGACTTTCTCATGCTAATAATAGTTAATTTGTAAATTTTTAGATTGAAGGATAATTCCATCATCATTTATAATAATGCCTTCCACATTGTTTAACTTGTTGATAAGATCCATGCCTCTCTCTGTACCCAATACAAAAACTGAGGTTGCCAGCGCATCAGCAAGTTCAGCATCAGGACATAAAATGGTGACACTGGAGATACCTGTCGCAGGATATCCGGTTTTTGGGTCGATAATATGGGAATATCTTTTTCCATCGGAAATGAAATATTTTCATAATCACCTGATGTAACCACAGCAAGATCATGAGTATAGAACCATGCAAGAGCTTGATCTTTATTTTTGGGATTAGCTATATTGACACGCCAGCCTTCATGAGATTCACTTTCACCCCATGAAATCAGGTCTCCACTGGCATTCACTACACCTCCTTTCACTCCTGCCATTTTAGACATGATTTCTTTTGCCTTATTTGCAGCGTAGCCTTTACCAATAGCACCGAACCCGATCTTCATCCCTTTTTCCAAATATACTGACGTGTCGAGAGGGCTCAGTATGATTTTTCTATAATCGATTTTCATGCGTTCTGCTGAAATAATTGAATCATTCGGCATTGGCTTTTCCAATTTATCAAATTGGTAGATTTTATTCATAGCTGCAAATGAGATATCAAATGCTCCGTCCGTTAGTTGGGAAATCTTGCCTGACCTATAAATCAGATCATATAGTTCTTTATCCACTTTTACAGGTCTGATTCCTGCCATTCTAATAATTTCACTTGTCTGAGAAAAGGAGTCCCATTCTGAAATGAGCTTTTCAATTCTCACAATTTCTTTTATTCCTGCCTCCACAGCATTCCAGGCCATCGTGTCAGTCTCCCCATAAGCTGCTAATTCGAAGCCACAGCCCATAAGCTTCACTGCTTTTTTTGCAGTAGTCCTGGATTGACCATTGACAACTAAGGATAGGAGGAGAAAAACTATGAATAGCATTAACTGGCGCATAGCTACAGGCTTAAAGAATTACAAACTGACATAAAGGTTTCAGGGGATTGATTCTGGAATTTTATTTCTCCGAGAATATTCCCTTTGAAGTCAATCATTATAATTTTGGGAAATACCCCTGTTTCATTGTATTTTTCAGCTAGTGATTCATTTTGGGCCTTCATGGCGGCGGGTAATTGATTTTTCTTTTTCAGTGGAAAATCAAGGTATAAGATTACCAGATGTTGTTCAGCATAGTTTAAAAATGATTCATTGGAAAGAATACTATTTTTAAACTGAATACATGGTTTACACCAATCCGAGCCGGCAAAGACCATTAAAATGGGAATATTTTTTGTCTGGGCAACTGATTTAGCTTCTGCATAATCAGAGTAAATTATTGCTACAGGATTTTGTGCATTTGCATGGGAAATGCTATAAAATGCGAATAAGATTGCAAGAGACAGCTTCATTTGTTATGATTGATAATGAATAAAAAACTTATCTGCTTTGGAAGAAAACATCCGGATGCAGATAGCCTCAATTATTTATCAAAGTTCAGTAAGAATGGATTATGAATGTCTTTGCCTTTTCTTAAGGTTGGCTTAAAATATTATGGTAAGTGTAGTGCCCTTTCCTGCTGTGCTGGTGATTTTGAGTTTTGCCTGAATGGCATCAGCACATTTTTTTGCTATTGAAAGCCCAAGTCCGTTTCCGGAAAATGTGTTTGTGAGTTAGTGAATCTGATCTGAAAAAGCTCTCGTAAATATGAGCCAGGTCTTCCTCCTTAATTCCGATTCCTTCATCCTGAATGGAGCAATGAGTTTTGTTTTCAATCTCTTCTATTTTTATCGAAATTTTAGAGCCATTACCCGAGTATTTTATGGCATTACCCAGAATATTATCTATGATAAGATTGGTGTAAAATTCAGGTACAAGCTTTTCATTTTTTTGATCATCAACCAGACTAATGCTCATGTCTTTATCCAGAAGTTGAGCCTTTGCCCGGGTAATTGATTCGTCCAACAGAATAGAAAGGGGTTTGAGTGCTGCTTCATTTTGATTGCTATTTTTGTCCAATCTGGCTAATAGTAGTAACTGATCAAGAACTGAACTCATTCTGTCAATTTCATTCAGACAGTATTTGATTTTTTCTTCATAATCTGCTGTATTCCTCGGTTTCCTGATCAAAACCTCCAGAGTTCCTCTAAGGGTGGCTAGTGGAGTTCTTAATTCATGGGAAGCATCTGATGTGAATTGCTTTTCCCGGTCCAAAGTAAGTTCAATTCTTTCCAGAAGTGCATTGAAACTTGATGACAAATCATAAATCTCATCTCTATTTTGAGGCAAGATTACTCTTTCTTTCAAGTTGAATTTTGAGATACGGAAAATAGTTTCTGTGACATTTTGCAAAGGCTGAATACTTCTTCCTGCCAGGTAGCGCGATATAGAGTACAAGCCAAATAAAACTATTAAATATGAAACGATTAATACGTTTCTCAAATTCATAAGAATTGAAATCGACGCTTGAGAAGACATGGCAGTAACAATATATCCTACTATTTTACCATTTTGTTCTACGGGAATCTGAGCCTGCCGAATAGCTTTATTGCCAAGAAATGAATTAAAGTGACTTTCAAAAGCCACAGGGTTAAATTTCAGGTTGTCACTTCTCAGGTTTGGTGATTTATCCATGATTTGTCCTTTCTTATCAATCAACTGAATGAATACAGGATTGACCTGGATTTCCTGGTGTTCCCTCTCTTCAAGTTCAGATTTATTGATGAAAACTATGCTATCGCCTTTTATTTTAATCTCTCTGGTATGCTTTTCAGCCTCATATGATAAGTCTTCATCCAATTTATTCATTACCGTTTTGTGCACAACAAAATATGTAGCACTAAAAAATACTGCCATAATGATTGCCGTAGCAATCATATAGTAAAAAGCGATTCTATTTTTATAACTAAAGTTCATAATTCCTTAGCAATGTAGCCGACTCCTCTGATGGTTTGGATATAATTCTCGTTTTCAGAAAGCATGAGTTTTTTTCGGATAGCATTAATATAAACATCGATTACTCCGGTGTTGTAATCGAAATGTATATCCCAAACACTTTCAATGATTCTGCTTCTTCTGCATACCTTGCCCTTATTGCGCATCAGGAATTCCAACAATGCAAATTCCTTTTGAGTCAGGTGTATTTCATCCTTATCCTTATGAACCTGATGAGTTGCAGTGTTGAGTGTAATATTGCCCAAAACAAAAATGGAATGCTCCCCGGATTTTGGTCTCAACTGGACTTTAATCCTTTCCAGCAATTCTTCGAAATGAAATGGCTTTTTGATATAATCATTAGCACCGGATTGTAAGCCAAACACTGTTTCATCCACTGTATCTTTTGCTGTCAACAGGATGATTGGAGTATCTGTAAATTCCTTTCTAAATTGTCTGCATATTTCAATTCCACTTAAGCCTGGAAGCATCCAGTCCAGGATGAGCAGATCATACTCTCCTGATAAAGCGAGTTGGAGTCCGGCTTTACCATTATTGGCCACATCTACGGCGTAAGATTCCTCTTCCAGGCCTTGTTTGAGGAAAGCTGATATTCCTTCTTCATCTTCAACAATTAGTAACCTCATTTAAATTCATTTGTATTTCCTGCAAAAAGATACTGAAGTTTTATCGTGATCTTCGTATCATATTGCAGCATGTTTTATTTACCGATACAAAAGTCTCTGAAGATCGACTCAAGCAGATCCTCTGTACTGATCACTCCTGTGATAGTGCCCAGATAATATAATGCCTGCCTGATATCCATTGCAATCAAATCCTGAGACAAACCAATCTTAATATTATTCTCTGCTCTTTGCAAAGCTTCTGAAGTCTCGCTTAAAGCAGATACATGGCGTGCGTTGTGGACTATGGTTTGATCCTGCTGAACTTGACCCCCAAGAACAATCTCAAGCATTTTCTCTTTTAAGATATTCAATATTCATCTGGTGAATGGCAGATGTGGTGACGAGTTGACCTTTTTCTAGTAGTTCTGGATGCAGAAAATGAGAGGGCTCTGTGTAAGGATTAAGGTCCATTTTATTAGCAACAACAATATAACTAAGTCCTTCCCTTATCAATTGTCTGAGGTCTTTCCAAAGTGCTTCAGGGCTGAGTTCTGTAACATCAAATATGTAGATAAGTAGAGATGATTCACTGATTTTGGCCATGGTACGTTCGACACCTATGGCTTCAATCTGGTCTGTGGCTTATCTGATGCCTGCTGTATCGATGAGCCTGAATTGAATTCCTCTGATGAACAGACTTTCTTCTATGGTGTCACGGGTCGTCCCTGCTATGGAGCTTACGATAGCGCGTTCTTCATTGAGCAGTGCATTCAGCAAAGTGGATTTTCCTGCATTTGGTCTTCCTGCCAGTACAGTGATAATTCCGTGTTTGATAGCATTACCGTAGTGAAAGGAATCCATCAAGGGTCTGATTACATTTTGGATTTCACTAATCAAAGCCAGCAGTGCCTCCCTGTCAGCAAATGCTACATCTTCTTCCAAAATCCAATTCCAATTCGATCAAACTGGCAAATTTTATCAGTCTTTCTCTCCAGCTCATTGATCAATTTTGGAAAAACCTCCCCGCAATTGTTGTATAGCCAGACTATGAGCCTGTTCTCCGGAAGAGGCTATTAAATCCGCTACTGCTTCTGCCTGAGTGAGATCCATCTTACCATTGAGAAAGGCCCTCATCGTAAACTCTCCCGGATTTGCCATCCTGCAGCCAAGTCTCATCGCATATTCTATCACTTGCTGTAAAATGAAGGGAGATCCATGACATGAAAATTCGACTGTATCTTCACCTGTGAATGAATTCGGGCCTTTGAATACAACTGCCACTACCTCATCCAGCACTTCTCCTGACTCATTTTTAATTCGACCGAAATATGCTTTGTGGCTTTGCGGATTTTTAAATGATGTTCTATTCATCATCTTTGAAAAAATTTCAAAACAACGGGGTCCGGAAATCCGGATCACTCCTAATGCCCCAATCCCCGGTGGCGTGGCGAGGGCAACAATAGTATCAGACAAAACAATGGACATATTTTCACTTTAATCAGCGTAAAGTTACACCGGATTTTCATGTTTCACTCCCAGACCTGACCCTGCACTCCCATCCTAATTCCACACCCTTTCACAAAAACATCCGCCACCTTCCCATCAATCTCCTCACACTCTCCACTCTAAACTCCCTCTCACACAACAATCTCCCCTCACACACATCTCACTACCCGCACTTACACATCAATCCTCTCAATCTTCCCACACCCTGGACTCAACACAACACTTCTCACACACCAATCTTATCAATCTCTTCGTTTATGTATCTTTTTGGCGTTTTATTCGTTCTCCTTTTGTAGAGAGTAGTGAATAAATCCTCGTAAAGTAATTATTTTTAAAATAATTACACATGTAAAATAATTATAATGTGTAATAATATTCTTAGCTTTGAGCACAAATATCAGGCATATGAAAATCTTAATGGTTTGCTTAGGAAATATCTGCAGATCCCCACTTGCTCAAGGCATTCTGGAAGCACAGGTCAAACGCAACAGATTGGATTGGAAAATCGATTCCGCCGGAACAAGTGGATGGCATGCCGGTGAAAAACCTGATAGCCGCGCAATTGCTATTGCAAAACAAAATAGTATCAATATCAGCAATCAGCGCTCCAGAATGTTGAGACCAGAAGATTTCAAATCAATTTGATTTTATTCTTGCCATGGATCAGAAAAATTACAGCGATATCCTTCGGGTGTGTCCTCGCCTGAGCTGGCCTCCAAAGTGCATCTGATTCTTGAGTTTGCAGAAAACCATACTGTTAATGAAGTTCCCGATCCATATTATGATGGCGGCTTTCAGCGTGTCTTCACTTTGCTGAATGAAGCTTGTAGCGGATTCATCACCGGAATGGTCAGTGCCTAAGGAATAGCAGGAGCTTTATAGTGAACATGCAAATTGATCCAAACTGCTCTCGACAGTCTGAAAATCCAGCCATACAGCAGAAGTGCAATTCCAAGAACTATCCCAAAGGCAAGTTTCAGTTCCAGATCGAATAGAAAAAATAAAATTGCAAATCCCGAAAGCATTATGCCTGAACTAAGCGCATAAGCCACGTACATAGATCCCCAGTAAAATCCCGGTTCAATGATGAAGTCCTGATTACAATTTGGACATCTGTGCGGCATTGAAAATACACCTTTCATGGAACTGAGCTTATTTGTAAATAAATCAGCTTCGTGACAACGGGGACATTTTTGATTAAAAATGGAATATGCTTTACTTCCCTTCTTGAATATGGACATTACTTGATTGTTTATGGGTCAAATTTAAGTCAACTTTGAGTTGACATTTGTAATTAAAGTAACAAATGAAATGACAAAAAGATTGATAAAACGGGAATTTCCAGCTATTGTGGTTATGCAAAAATTATATCACTGAATTTAACAGAGTGACATTTATTCAATGATACTGATCCATATAAATCATAATCCTGTTCTTTGATTGCTCAATCTTTCTCTTAATACTATCAAAAAACTTATTCCTAGCTTTTTCATTTTGCCCGCTTATCAGACTGGATTTGTTGATGATAGTTTTAAACCAGTTTTCTGAAAAATCCGCTATTCTCTGATCATTGGACATGATGAAATTCGGATTGCAAAATGTAGTAAATAATGTCTTACCGTAAGGGTGATGAAACAGCAAAGTATTGTTGGTATAAATCATCTCGTTATGGTAGAGCTGCAGTTCAGATCCTGATTCTTTGCTTCCATTGTTTCCGAATTTAGCAGAGTGGGCTGCCATCTGTCGCATACTTTCCTGGATTTGCATCAAACCATCACACAGATCCAATGCAATCTGGCCATCCTTGAACATGTTACCCTCAAAGTGATATTCAATCTGGCTTAGTGTATTATCAAATATATTGTAGCTCCACAATTCCAGCGTTGGTATCTGCTTGTACAAATTGAACAACTCGGGAACATGCAATCTCGTATCTGCCGAAATCATATCCGGAGAAAACGAAACATTCTGAAAATAATCCAGGTTCCAGACAGTGCGGGCCCAAACATACAATTTGAATGCAAAAACATCCGGCACTAAACAGTAATAAAATATGGGAATTTCACAGGAAGCATAATAAAGCTGAGATTTACCAAACTTGGAAAATTCTTTCAGCAGATCGGACAGATTTTCAACATAATCATCCACCTCTTTGATGCTGTTTGAAAAAGAATTGAAAGTAAATACAACATCGTTTTTTGGTATATCCAATAAATTGTCAATCGATATTCTATGTGCTTTTGCGAGTACCATTAATTCATCCACGCTGAGAATCGTTTCACCCCTCATTCTTCTGTAAATCCCATCTTTTTTAAGGTGCAAAAGCTCACTGAGCCTGTCAATTATTTCACCTTTTCTGGGATAAAATTCCTGAAGCCGTTCAAAAAATTTGATTTGGTATGAAACTTCCATGTCACAGAATGTACTGATGATTAAATTAGCTGTAGTATTGTATTGGTTGTTTGAAGGCAGCTGATGTGGTAAATTTAGTAAATTTGTGAAGATATACTTGTTTTAAATGTTTTATTTGAGTTCCTCTTACTTAAGGCTTCTGAATATTTTAATGCTATTTTTTTGTATGTTACATACAGAAATGGCTGCACAATTATCCTCAAATTACTGTGTATCTAATTTAGATCATAGTAATGATCCCAGACCTTTTTTTCCTTCTCATATAAAGCTTGGTGAGATCGAATTTGTGATTCCTGAATCAGCTGATTTATTGCGTCAGTATATCAGATATCCTTCGCTAAGTGGATCAGAAGCAAATGCAGTGAATTATTTTCAGAACTTATGTAAAGAGAAAGGGCTGTATATTTTTGAAATGAATTCGAAGGATGGCTCGCGAAATTTTATAGCCTCTGTTTTTCCATTAAGCAGTGGCAAACCCAATTATATCTTTTTAAATCATGCAGATGTTGTAGACGTGCCCGCTGCCGGAGATTGGAAGTACCCGCCCTATGATGGAGTGATCGCAGAAGGTCAGGTCTGGGGTAGGGGAGCTTATGACAATAAAGGTGCAGCCATCGTCCAGCTTATGGCTATCCTGAGAATGGCAGAAAGAGCGAGATCTGAAAATTGGCCGGTAAATTTCTCGCTTTTATGTATGTCAGGAGAAGAAGTATTTTCTCCCGGTGGAGCAGGATTTGTCGCCGAAAATCATATTGAAACTTTGAACGCTGCCGCATTTTTTGGTGAAGGTCCGGCAGGCTTGCAGGGAGTGGTTCCCCGTAAATCTGAAGAAAAAGTATTTTCAGTTGCATTGGCTCACAAAAGAGCTCTTTGGCTAAAGCTAAAGTTGGCTTATGAAAGCTCCGGTCATGGTTCTACACCTCCCCTGCATTATCCCAATAAAGACATGGTATCCGCTGTCAACAGAGTTTTAAAATCAAAAGAGAAACTTCAATTTAATGAATTGAATACAACTATTTTGCATCTCCTGGGCGACATGGAAGGTGGTACAAAAGGCTTTTTTCTAAAAAATATTCACTTGATGACCCCCGTCGCCAGAGCCATCATCCGAAAAAATCCGCTTTATCTTTCTTTTTTTGCGAATACAATCAGTTTGACAAGAATACAAAATGAAGGATTATCTCATAATTCTATTCCAAATGAAGTTGTAGCGTTGCTGGATTGCAGATTATTGCCGGGAATCAAAACGGAAGATTTTATCAATAAAATTAAAAGGCAGCTGAAAAACAAAAATATAACTGTGGAAGTGGTCCTGGAAACTCCGGATGCTTTACCCACCAAACCTGATGTTTTCCTGTATGGAAGCATTGAAAAGTCTATTCACTCTGTGTATAGTGATGCTGTAGTCGCTCCAATGATGCTTCAAGCTACAATTGACAGCAATTATTTTAGGGAAAAAGGTTACCCGGTATATTGTTTTGTCCCCATTTTATTAACTCCTCAGATTCTTCGCACAGTACATGCAAGAAATGAGCGTGTCCCAATTGTAGCTTTAGAAAATGGAATTCAAATAACTGAGGAACTGATAAAGCGAATTGGAGAGAGAGCTGTTTTGGTTTCCAGGCCAATCAAATTTGATTAAAGGCTTGTAAATGCTATAAATACTCTACTCTTAATTTGTCTAAATAGATATAGCTACATTCTACATAAGTAGAGTCAGGAATTCAAGGTATAAATATATTTTTGTCTGCGAATAATAATTTTTTTTCAACTAAGCCCATTCATTAACTGTTAGGAAAATAAAAACTCATGATTTCAATTCAAATGCAAGATGCCCTTAATCAACAAATTGTGTTGGAGGGATATGCCTCATTCCTATATCTTTCAATGGCATCCTGGTGCGATCATAAAGGTCTGCCCGGATGTGCCCAATTTATGCATCGTCAATCAGATGAAGAACGCGTTCACATGCTAAAGATATTTCACTATATCTCAGAGGTAGATGGTTTTGCACGTTCTCCCGAGATCAAGCAACCTCCTC
Source organism: Saprospiraceae bacterium (assembly GCA_016706365.1). Taxonomy (GTDB): domain Bacteria; phylum Bacteroidota; class Bacteroidia; order Chitinophagales; family Saprospiraceae; genus SLDF01. The sequence continues at coordinate 402,794 of JADJJU010000001.1, read as the reverse complement.
ATGAATTTGAATCTATAGTTGAGCTTTTTGAAATGGTCTTTGCGCATGAGCAAAAAGTCACTGCTGCCATCAATCATTTGGTAGACCTTAGTATTAAAGAAAACGACCACACTACACTGAATTTTCTTCAATGGTATGTCATGGAGCAAAGGGAAGAAGAGGCACAGATGCGTTTCATTCTTGACAGGATTAAACTTATCGGAGACGGTCCTCAATGTCTGTATTATATCGATAAAGAAGTGGAAGAAATCAATAAAAAGGCAGCTAAGGCACCGGCTACTGCTGTATAATGCACAGAAAAGTCCTGTTAACCGGGACTTTTTTTAGCTTTTCTCCCGGCAAATGTTTACTTAATATGGCAAATCTTTTTTCTAAATCAGAAGATCGGGATCAAACGATTGTCATAAAGCGCTTTATGATAGAATCTGAAGCGCAACTAATTTCTGTCTATCTAAGAAAGGCAGGTATTCCTAATTTTTTGTCCAATACTTATATGAACCAGATGATTCCTTTTGGTCAGGGGGGAATAGGTCTGCATATTTATAAAAGTGATAAATCAGAAGTGGAGCGTTTGCTTTTGGATTTGCAGGAGCTTCCTGAGATAACAGAAGATGATTTGTTGCTGGACCTTGAAAATGGTCATATTTCATTGAGTACGGACATTCAGCAAACAAAAAGAAATTCTTACCATTGGTTCATCTATTTTACTGTTATTCTGCTCATTTTAGGTTTTTTAATTCATGCACTCCTCTGGAATGACAGCCCATTCAAAATTTGGTAAAGCATGACAGTTCATAATGAAAAACTACACTATCTTAAACATACATTTCTGAAAGTATGGATGTCATATGGCTTGTTTGTCCTGTTGTTTATTGTGATTACTGATTTGTTCCGGAATACGGTCCAGGGTATTCTTTATTACGTTTTGATTACCCTCATTGCAGGCTTCGTGATGGCTATTGTTGAAGGCCTCTTTTTCAGAGTAGTTATTAAAATTCCGAATAGCAGAGTTCCTGAACTTGAGCGTTTGATTTACTTGTTATCTTACAAACCTTTAATAAAAACAGGACACAGAACTTTCTTCCAGCTCTCGGATAAAAGTTATTTTTTCAGAAAAATGGACCTGATGATTACAGAGGAATTTGACTTTATTTTACTGAATATTAATGTCTTTCATTCCCGATATTTCAAAAGGCTGGCCGGATAAATGTGAAGGATTACATTGCAATTTATTCTTCTATCTTTTAGCAAGAATGAAATTGATTTCCCGTTGAACTGACATTCCTTCTACTTGTCTTATTTCTTCTTTGTGTGAAATGATATCTTCAATTTGTAGTCCGGATTCTTTGATGATAAATGAAATTTCTTCTGCTTCATACATGGTAAAACCATATTGTACAAAAGGAAGATTCAGCATAGAAGATTTTGCAGCAAACGTAATACAACAAGCACCACCCGGTTTTAAGACTCTCTTCACTTCACTGAAACAAATTCCGGGGTCTTCCATAAAATAAATGGTATTTACTGAGAATATTTTATCAATGGAATTGTTTTCCACAGGAAGTGCTTCTGCTGTTCCTTCGATGAATCTTGCCTTTCCTGATTCCAGCAATTGTGCATTTATATCATTAGCTATTTTGATCATATCGGCTGAATAATCTATGCCCAGATAACTTACTCCATTAGCTTTAGCAATGACAATCTCAGCATATTTTCCATTTCCGGGACCGATCTCAAGAACCTTTTCTCCGTCCTGGATATCCAGCAATTCTATGCTATTCAGTGTCATGAATTTGTTGCTTTCATTCATGCTTTCAGCTACTTTTTCAGCGTATTCTCCACTGGGTTTCCTCAGTTGCTGTGCTAATAATTGATAATCCATTTTAATAAAAATTGTTAGGTACGAAAAGTTAAAACTAATGTCAGATAAGATTGAAAAGATTGATCGGATTGTTGCGGGGGTGAGGGCCTTGAGTAGAAAGTGTGGGAAGGTTGAAAAGATTGATGTGATTGAGTGGAGAATATGGTGTACGTGTTTTAGAAGATTGAAAGGATTGATGAAGATTGAAAAGAATGAGTTTTAACTCGCTGTTAACTCTAGGCTTTTTGGCTGTTCTCAAACTTAAAATCTGAAAACTGATAGCTGAAATCTGAAATTTACAGATGTTCTACCGATGTAATCCACCAGGTATTGTTGCAAGGGTCCAGGATTCCTGCAGTTCGTCCATATTCCTGATCTGACAATTCATTGATAGAACTAGCCCCGGCCTCCAGAGCCTTGTGATAGCATTCATCAGCATTTTTTACATACACAAACAATCCCGCAGGCATAGGAGGATAGTCACCAGTACTCTGACCCATCATGATAGTTGATTCGCCAATTTTTATTTCAGCATGTCTTATAGCACCTTCCGCATCCGGGTGTCTTGATAATTCTTCTGCATCAAACACTTGTTTGGTAAATGCGATGAATGTTTCTACATCAGTTAAAATGAGGTAGGGCATTACTGTTTGATGAATTGATGGTTTTTCCATAAGTAATTATTTTGTTCAGCAAAAATACATATTGTTGTATGGAGAATGTTATCGGTCAAAAATTATCTGACCACTTAATTTAAGTCAAAAATCACATTATTTGCAAGGTAAAATAATTGAAATATGAGTCTATAATACTATTTTGTTGACCATATAAAAATGCAAAACAATGAAGAGCTTTTATTTTTTAATAATTCCCCTGCTTTTCATTGTGCTCCCTTCCTGTAAGAAATCAGACATACAGCAACCTAAGGATCCACGCGAACAGTTCATTGGGAGCTGGAAGGCGACCGATAGTTTTACTGAATCCAATGGAACAATAGTGACTCAGACTTATACTTTTAACATAGATCTTGATTTAAATTCAGCTGAGTTTATTTTGCTGGATCGATTTGCTAATTTAAGTTTAACTGATCTGTCGGCTAAGGTCAGTTCAAATTCATTCATAATAACCAACACAGAAGCTAGTATCAATAATCTGCAAGTTGATTTTGAGGCTAATGGAGAAATAAATAGTCAAAAATTGACATACCGCTACAGTATGGTTGGCTCCGGTATCAACAGGGAGTACACTGGATCAGCAGTGCGATAAAAAGGTTTTTTAGGGCATTTTTTAGTGAATAGTACCTGCATAGTAGGTCAATTGCCATTTAAATATATATAACATCTTCCATAATTTTCTAATGTGATGGGCGTTTAAGGCTTTTAAAAATGAATGAGTTTGATTTCAGGCTCATTTTTTCTTCACCTTAAATACGAACAAATGAAACGTTTATTGATGTTTATACTGCCACTTGCTGTGATCACCATGGTGTCATGCAAAAAGGATGTTACAAGAGACGATTTTGAAGGAACCTGGAATGCATCAGATTCTTATGTTGATCTCAATGGAACTACCATTACAAGAACTTATAAATTCACAGTTACCAAATCTCCGAGCGCAGAAAATGAAATATTAATTGCGGGATTTGGAGAATTATCCGGAGATCCGGTTAAAGCGAATGTAAGTGGAAGTAATTTTACAATACCGTCTTTCAATATTACCGTCAACGGGGTTAATGGCACCTTTGCAGGCACCGGTTCTATTGATGACGATGAACTCACTTACACATACAGTATTGCTTCACCGAGTGTAAGTGTTACTTATAATGGTAAAGCTACCAGATAGGCCTTGAGTTATAAAATAAAAAAGCCCGATAGAAATATCGGGCTTTTTATTTTTGATCAAAAGTAGATTTATAAAGTACCTCTAAGTTCCTGTTCTCTCTCAATAGCTTCAAAAAGAGCTTTGAAGTTTCCTTTACCGAAGGACTTTGCTCCCTTTCTTTGAATGATTTCGTAAAATACTGTAGGTCTGTCCTGAACAGGCTTGGTGAATATTTGAAGCAGATATCCATCCTCATCTCTGTCGATCAGAATGTTCATTTTTTTCAATGCTTCCAGGTCTTCATCAATCGGCCCAACCCTTTCAGAAACTGTCTCATAGTAATTCTCAGGCACATACAGGAAATCAACTCCATTCTCACGAAGCGTGGAGACAGTGTGTAATATATCATTGGTAGCAACAGCTATATGCTGCACTCCTCCGCATTTGTAAAAATCCAGATATTCTTCTATTTGCGATTTTTTCAATCCTTTCGCCGGCTCATTGATTGGGAATTTTACATATCCATTACCATTAGAAACTACCTTACTCATCAGAGCTGTATATTCTGTTGAAATGTCTTTATCGTCAAATGTGATTAATAGTTTGAATCCCATTACATCCTGATAAAATTTAACCCATTTATTCATATCACCCAGTTCCACATTTCCAACGCAATGATCTACAAATTGTAAACCTACAGGTGTTACTTTACGGGTACTCGATCTGGCCGCAAAGCCGGGCATGAAGGCCCCATGGTAGTTCTTTCTTTCAACAAAAGTGTGGATCGTCTCCCCATATGTCTTTATAGATGCTCTTCTGATGACTCCAAATTCATCCTCGATCTCCTCAAAGGGTCTGGCAGATTCTGCACCGCGATCCAGGGCAGTCATATAAGCCTTTTCAGCGTCATCTACCCAAAGGGCAAGGTCTTTTACACCATCTCCATGAAATGCTACATGCCGGGCAATTTCGTGATCAGAATGAAGGGCACTGCTGAGTACAAGCCTGATTTTATTTTGCTGCAGGACATATGAAACTACATTTCTGGAGCCGGTTTCCGGGCCCTTGTAAGCCACCAGCTCATAGCCGAAGCATGCCTGATAATACAATGCCGATTGCTTTGCATTTCCTACATAAAATTCTACGTAATCTGTTCCGTTTAAAGGGAATGTATCTGTGTTGGATTGAACCACAGGTTGAACAATAGTATCCATGAAAAATATTTTAAATTAATGAGTTAACCAGGATTTGTAATAATCAGGATCTTCGATTCCTGCTGCATATTCTGTCATAAGCAGAGGTCGGAATGTATCTATCATGACTGCTAATTCACGTGTTTCCAATTGACCAATGCTTTTCTCAATTGTTCCGGGATGAGGACCATGAGGAATTCCCCCGGGATGTAAAGTAATCATTCCCGGCTCTACATTCTTGCGACTCATAAAGTCACCATCTACATAGTATAACACTTCATCACTGTCAATGTTGCTGTGGTTGTATGGTGCAGGAATTGAAAGTGGGTGATAATCAAATAGTCTTGGCACAAATGAGCAAATAACAAAACCCCGGGTCTCAAAAGTCTGATGAACCGGAGGTGGTTGATGCACTCTGCCAGTAATTGGCTCAAAATTATGAATTGAAAAGGCGTAAGGAAACAAAAAACCATCCCACCCAATCACATCAAACGGATGGTTGAGGTAGACATATGGATAAATGCTGTCCTGCTTTTTGATATGCAATTCAAATTCTCCCTGCTTGTCAATAGTCTCCAGATCCTGAGGTTTTCTGATATCCCGCTCGCAAAATGGCGAATGCTCTGCCAATTGCCCAAACTGATTTCTATATCTCTTTGGGGTAAGGATAGGAGAAGTTGATTCTACTATTAACAGACGGTTATCTTTTCCGTCAAAATCAATCTGATAAATTGTTCCTCTGGGTATCACAAGATAATCGCCATATTCAAATGGTATCTGCCCGTACATTGTCTTAAGTACTCCGGTTCCTTTATGAATGAAGATAACTTCATCAGCATCTGCATTCTTGAAGAATATTTCTCCTGTACCGGATTCCGGAGCGGCAAGACTGATATAACAATCATTGTTAACCAAAACAGGTTTGCGACTGCTGAGATAATCTTTTTCAGTCGTCAATTGAAAACCTTTAAGGCAACGATGCTTTAGCTGTTTGTCGTGGATTTTCTTTGGAGCAACAGATATTGGATCACCTACCTGAACGATCTGAGTTGGAGGGTTGCTATGATAAATAAGTGAATATAAATCACTGAATCCCTCTGTAGAAAATAACTGTTCCTGATAAAGGCTGCCGTCAGATTTTCTGAATTGAGTGTGTCTTTTTGGAGGAATTTGGCCTAATGAATAATAGTGCATAAGTGCGTTTTATTAGCTCGCACAAAATTACATTTGATTTTTACCAAAATCAATTATTTTGCAAAATTCCGTTTTCACAAAATCTATTTTTGTGAGAGACTAGTTCCAGAATAGCGAAATCCATCCTGTTCTTATATTTTAAATCCAACAGTCAAAGCAACATTACTTCTTACAATGTCTTGATTTACATTGGGTTTGTTGACATCGTCTATTTGATAAACCTGATAAATCTGATCAAATCCTCTTCTTACATATGCCAGGTCTACATAGAATTTATTAGCTCTGAAACCTGCACCCAGACTAAATCCTGTATTGAATTTGGAATCTCCTTCATAAGGGCTTCCGTACATCATGTATCCCCCCCGAATTCTCCAAATGTCAAGAGCTAATTCAGCTCCCAGTCTTAAATTAAGTGCTCCTTGCAGTCTTGTATCCACCGCATCATTCAACTCTCTTTGGTATTCAATATCTGCAATGTTACTGCTGACGAATTTGAAAGAACTGCTTCCATAATCCACATATTCTACATCTGCGCTAATAAACCCAAAACTTTTAATGATAGTACCCACTCCTCCTGAATACCTCCAGGGTGTACGCAATCTGTACTCAAAAAAGCCCTCAGGTGAATCTGCGGAGCCAAGGGTAGGTGAACCCCCCTCTTCCGTATAAGAATAACTAAGACTGTTTGTAAATGCTTCAGTGAATTTCAGGTAAGAAGGTGTATGAATACTTGCTCCGATTCTTACTTCATGAATGGGTTGATAAATTAGTCCCAGCTTTGCATTGAATCCTGAACCACTGGCTGTAAGTTGTTCTTCAAAGGATAAATTATTAAAGGCTGTTACTTCATTTCCTGGATCTTCTTCAATGTATTCTTTGTTTGAAGTAAATCTTACAAATGGCACATTTAGAGAAACACCTATTAGTAATTTCTCATTGTAATTACCTGCCAGACCAAAAGACAGTTCATTACTATATCCGGTTTGCCGCGCAAATTGAGATTTCGTCAGTGAATAATTCTGGTTTGCATTAGAATTCATATCGCTAAAATAGAAGCCATCGGCATCTGGCCCATATATCGCTGCAGCATCAAACGCCAATCCGCCCTCAAAATCATCCAGTTCATTAGGCTGCAATCCATCCGCAACAGCAGTGAATCTATCTACAATACTGCCGTTACCACGGCCATTAAAGTAAAATTCTTGCTGGTAATCTGCTGTGCGATTGAGCCCGATTCCGAAATTAACTGTTGTCCATTTTCCACCCGGATTACTTGCAATTACTAATCCTGCATTACCTAATCTGAAATTGAGAACTTCCTCAGTAAGGCTGCCATTTCCTGATCCTTGTAATGTACTGGAAGTGGTAGTTCCAACAACCCAGGGTGTTACCATGAGTTCAGATTTTCTAAAAACAGCTAAACCTGCGGGATTAGTTGACATTGATGTGAAGTCAGCTCCCAAAGCTGTCATAGCCCCTCCCGTTCCCTGATATCTGGCTGAACCTCCAAAATCAAATTGAGAGTACCTCAATGCATCTACAAATGTCTGTGCACTCAATGTAATGCCGCTAAACACACTTAAAATCAGAATTATATATTTCATGTTGTTCATGGTTAATTTCACTTAATCAAAATTCATTATTTCTGCTGTTTCAAAGGAGTTACGTAAATCATTGTTAATATAAATCTCTTTACTAATCCTTTCTTTTCCTGATAAATCCTTTCTTTCTAAAGAAAAGGGGAGTACAAAATGCGTACTTCCCCTCTCTGATATTTCAAACAAACTTGCTTTATTTTTCTATTTTTTATCCCCCGCGACCTGACCTTGAGCTTCCGCTGGATGAAGACCCGCTACTACTTCTGGAACTTCCACTTGATGACCCTGAAGAACTACCGGATGATCTTGAGCTTCCACCGCTATCGTATGAAGGGCTGCTGCTGCGGGAAGGCGAAGTTCCTGAATCAAATCCACCACCTCTGGAATTACTTCTTGGAGAAGATTCTCTTGGTTCTGGACGACTCTCCTGTCTTTGTTGTCTGGAAGGTTGAGTACGTTCATTAGAGTTATTGCGTGTAGGCTGCTCTCTGGTTGAAGGCACATCATTTCTTCTCGTATTTGTATTCGGTCTGGTATTGGCAGGCTCTCTTCCTTCAGTAGGTCTTGTATTAGAAGGTGTTCTATTAGTAGGTGATGTCGTTTCCCTGGAAGGATTAGCTCTTTCCACATTAAAGAATTTTCTTTGAGGTACTTCATTTGAGTTTGAAGCTGACTCCTTTACGGGATTAGTACGGGTACCACTTGATGCTTCTGCAGCATTTCCTGAACGGTCAAGGAATCTTGAATTACCTCTTTCAGTTACATTTTCTGCTTGTTTTTCTCTGGTGTTAATGCCATTCACTACAGACCCAGTTCTGGGATCACGGGCAGGTGAGGTGTTTCTGATAGTTGAACGTTGAGTTGTGCTTACTGCTCCACTTCTTCTTGGGCCATATACTCTTCCTCCCGCTCCATTGTCTACAATTGGATTGCTCCATCCACCACCCCAGCCATTGTTCCATCCACCATAATTGTTTCCATTCCAGCCATAACCGGGGCACCATGGATCATAATATCCAAATCCTCCGCCACCCCAACCATTATTCCATCCACCACCCCAGCCGTAGTTGTTGATGATGACCATCGAAGGGCTACCATAGTACGGTGACATCCAGGGATTCATACCCCATCCTCCTCCCCAACTATTCCAGCGGTTCCAACGGTTCCATCTGTTCCAGGGATTGTAAAATGAATTGTAGGCATAAATGTCCCCGGCTCCCATGAAGAATGGGTCATAGTAATAAACGTCTACAAAGAATGGATCATAAAATCCAAATCCCGGATTAGGTCTTTGGAATCTTCTGATACGTGAAGAATATTCGAAATCCTGAGACTCATAAGCATCATAATCAAAATATTCTGAATCATATCCATTATCAGTATTGTTACCTAAACCCGAACTCGAAGTTGTAGTTGTGGTAGTTGTGGTGGTAGTTGTGCTGCCGGGTTTGTAATATAAATCATCAAACTGGGCTGCAGCCTGAAAACTCAACATACCAATGACCCCCAACATCACTCCAATCTTTTTGCTCTTCATTATGGTCCGCATATTACTACTATTTAAAGTGTTCTGTAATTTATTAAGTTAACATAGTTCGAAATTACTACTTTTGGGTCGCTTTTTCTGTTAATAGGTGCTTAAGGTTGAAAAACGCTATGTTAAAGTTCTTCATAATCCCTAAAAGTCCTTATTAATTCAACGATTTCAAGCATAAATAGTTTCATTCATAACAATCATCAATACAAATGGCTAAGGAGATAACTTCCAGATCTGAAGATTATTCACAATGGTACAATGACCTGGTTCGCAAAGGAGGTTTGGCGGATCATTCAGCTGTTAAAGGCTGCATGATTATTAAGCCTCATGGATATGCCATTTGGGAAAATATGCGTGATCAGTTAGATAAGATGTTTAAAGAAACGGGACATGTGAATGCTTACTTCCCACTTTTCATACCGAAGAGTTTCTTAAGCAAAGAAGCCGCGCACGTCGAAGGGTTTGCAAAGGAATGTGCAGTGATTACACACTACAGATTGATGAATGATCCAAACGGTGGAGGTGTGATTGTTGATCCTTCGGCTAAGCTGGAAGAGGAACTAATCGTCCGTCCTACTTCCGAGACTATTATATGGGATGCATATAAGGACTGGATCAAATCATATCGCGATCTTCCTATTCTGATCAATCAATGGGCAAATGTCGTCCGCTGGGAAATGCGTACCAGACTGTTCTTGCGTACAACAGAATTTTTGTGGCAGGAAGGCCATACCGCTCACGCAACCGCAGAAGAAGCAGTAATCGAAACCCGTCAGATGCTGGATATCTATGCGACATTTGCAGAAGAATTCATGGCAATGCCTGTTATTAAAGGTGTTAAAACTGCCAATGAACGATTTGCCGGAGCAGAAGATACTTACACAATTGAAGCATTAATGCAGGATGGAAAGGCATTGCAGGCAGGTACATCTCACTTCCTGGGTCAGAACTTTGCTAAAGCATTTGATGTAAAATTCATGACTGAGCATAATACTGAGGAGTTGGTTTGGGCTACTTCATGGGGCGTTTCCACCAGATTGATAGGTGGATTGATTATGACGCACTCAGATGATGAAGGGCTAATTCTGCCTCCAAAACTGGCTCCTCTGCAGGTAGTGATAGTTCCAATACCAAAACCAACTCCTGAACTGGCAGATGCAGCGGATAAAATAATCAAGGATCTTAAGGGCCGTGGAATTTCGGTAAAATACGATACAGATGAAAGAAACCGTCCCGGTTTCAAATTTGCTGAATATGAAATGAAAGGGATCCCGGTCCGTCTGGGACTAGGTATGAGAGATCTGGAACAGAACCAGGTTGAAGTGGCGAGAAGAGACACCAAAGAAAAAACTTCTGTATCATTGGATGGTATCGGTGATTATGTAGAGAATCTTTTAGCTGATATTCAATCTTCCATGTTTGAAAAAGCTAAAAAATATCGTGATGAGATGATCACTTCTGTGGATGACTTCGATGAATTTCAAAGAGTTTTGGATGAGAAGGGTGGTTTTGTACTGGCTCATTGGGACGGTACAGTAGAAACAGAGAAGCGCATCAAAGAACTCAGCAAAGCAACAGCGAGATGTATACCACTGGATAGCAAGCCAGAGGCTGGTAAATGCGTACTTACCGGAGAGCCTTCCACACAAAGGGTCCTTTTTGCAAGGGCTTATTGATTGACTTCAAAATCTACTTATTTCTAATCCTTGTGAACAATGCATCATCGTTCACAAGGATTCGTTTATCACAGAGTCTTACTCTATGATATATGCAGGTGAAGGCATATAACTTTTACTCAATTGTTAAATAAATCATAATATATACATCATTTGTTGTTACATTAGATGTATATACATACATTTGTGTCATGCAAACAATTGAGGAAGCCATTCAACAGTTAAAATTTCAAAGTAACATGCATAAAGCGCAGGTAAATGTATTGTATACGGCTTCAGTTATTGATGCAGCAACTACTCAGATGTTAAAGCCTTATGGAATAAGTCCGCCGCAATATAATATTCTGAGGATTTTGAAAGGAAGACATCCTAAAACTGCAAGTATAAAGTACCTGACAGAGAGAATGCTTGACAGAATGTCAAATGCCAGCAGACTGGTCGACAAATTAAAAGCTAAAGGACTGGTAGAAAGAATCGAATGCCCTAATGATCGCCGTCAGGTAGAGATATCCATCACTGAAAAAGGTATGGATGTATTAGTAAAAGCTTCTGCTGAAATGCAAAAAAGCAGGTCAGAAGAAATTTTTCTGACAGAAGAGGAAGCAGGAATTTTAAGTGATCTGCTGGACAGATTCAGAGGATAATATTTTAATTTTTTTTATAGTATTCATTAATTGTAAACACAAAAACTCTTTTTTATGAAAACAGCTTTTTTTTCAATGCTTATGACAGCATTCACATTGGTAGCAGTAGCTAACCCAATTGCTCCTAAGCCGGTAAAAGTAGATCTTACTAAAAGTACAATAGTTTGGGATGCAGCTAAAGTAACTGGTGCTCACAAAGGAACAGTGAATCTTAAGAGTGCAGATCTTAATTTCAATGGAGCAAAATTAGTAAGCGGTCAGTTTGAAATGGATATGACCTCCATTACTGTGACTGATTTGACAGGTAGTATGAAAGACAAACTTACAGGACACTTAAAGTCTGACGATTTCTTCAGTGTGGAGAAATACAATACTGCAAAATTTGTAATCAAAAAAGCTAAGCAGGTAAAAGGCAAAGAATATGAGGTAACAGGTGATTTGACTATCAAAGGAATCACTCATCCTATCACTTTCAATGCAACTATTACTCCTGATGTGAGTGCTGTAGCTAAAATCAAAGTGGACAGAACTAAATATGATGTAAGATATGGTTCAGGTAAATTCTTTGAAAACCTTGGTGACAAGGCAATCTATGATGAATTTGATTTGACAGTGAATCTTGTTATGAGCAAATAATTAGGGGTTCGTATATAAAAGCAGGCGTCGTCCGGATATCCCGTGCGGCGCTTTTTTGTTGGGACTCTACAGGTTTTCGCTCCTTGAATTGGAGCTGTGATGTTTTTCTGCGCTTACAGCTTAAAAGGTGACAGCGAGGTTCGCTTTGCTTACTACGCTACAAGTGTTTTTTTTGTGAGACAAGCCATGAAAAGGTGATGTGCTTCGCGAGGTCGACAGCTTCCTTACACAAACCAATTTGCAAGTTTTTCTTAAATGGGCGCAAGAAATGCACACAACACCAAAAGTCTACGCCCAAATTTGAAATTCAAAACTGGCAAATTTAACCAACTCTCACACAGGCTATTGAGCCAGAGCCGAAGACCATAGACCATAAGAGGATTTTTATTTCAACTTATTCCCGACAGGCTCTAATAGAGGATTAACTCGCCCGATCTTTTCAGTATAGATTGACTGCGTATAAAGCGTCAGGAGACGCCAGTATGTGGAGAGTGTGAGTCGTGGGTTTGAGTATTTAATCCGGGTCAGGAGACCCGGACCATCTGCAACTTTTTAAGAGAATTCAAAGTAAGAATTGCAACTTCTCTCCGGCTGTTTTTGGCTGTTAACTAAACTACTCAACTTGTACACGCATCATCTATTCCAACTTAACTCCACTCTGCTAAACTGGTGGTTTCTTCTCGACGCTCGTAGCTTTTTCCCGGCTGTTCGCCAACAGCTAATGGCCAAAAGCTAAAAGCGGCTGTTTGCCATTCAACCAGAGCAACCAACAACCAGCAACTCTTCTACGGTTTCTTCAAATGGGTATCCAAAAACTCAAAAAAGACGCGGTTCCAAAGCAGAGAATTTTGAGGTTTATTGACCCAATGTCCTTCATCAGGGAAGTACAGAAATTTACTTGGAATACCACGGAGTTGAGCAGCATTAAATGCTTCCATACCTTGAGAGACAGGTACTCTGAAATCCAGTTCATTATGAATAACAAGGATAGGGGTATCCCAATTTTGCACATAATTATGAGGGGAGTGTTTTTATAGCTTTCAGCATTGTTATTATTCCAGTAAGGGCCTCCGAGATCATGATTGATAAAGAACATTTCTTCTGTAGTACCATACATAGATTCCAGATTGAACACTCCGCAATGTGAAATAAAAGATTTGAATCGCTTATTGTGATTGCCTGCCAACCAGTAAACACTGTATCCACCGAAGCTGGCTCCTACAGCTCCAAGAGCATCTGCATCCACATATGGTTCTTTTGCAACATCGTCAATGGCAGAAAGCAAATCTTTCATAGCCTGCCCGCCCCAGTCACCTGAAACTTGCTCATTCCATTCCTGACCGAATGAAGGAAGTCCGCGACGGTTTGGAGCTACAACGATATACCCTTTTGCAGCCATCAATTGCAGATTCCACCTGTAAGAAAAGAACTGACTCACGGTACTTTGCGGTCCCCCCTGGCAATATAACAAAGCCGGATATTTTTTATTTGGATCAAAATCCGGTGGATATACTACCCAGGTCAATATTTCTTTTCCATCTGTAGCTTCAACCATTCGTTTTTCTACTTTACCCATTTTAACATCCGGTAGAGAAGATTTTAGTGCACTGGTAATTTGAGTACTCTTTCCGCTTGTTGCATCTACCTCATACAATTCAGTCGGTGATGACATTGACATTCTGGAGGCAACGATTTTTGTTTTTCCATTCACAACAGTCGTTGAAAAGCTCTGATAATCTGCTACATCAGAGGTTATTGCTTTTATGGTGGGTTTCAACGCTGAATCAAATGTCAAAGTATGTAATTGCATTGTAGCTTTTACTCCGGCATTGAAAATGATTTTATTCGGAGCAGAAGGATCCCACTGTGCATCATCAACATTATTGTCAAAATCAGCACTTAGATCTACAACTTTTTTAGTGGCCAGATCCATCAGCATAAGCCGGTTTTTGTCAGCTTCATATCCATCGCGGGCCATAGACAACCAGATCATATATTTTCCATCCTTCGAAAATTTTGGCTGAACATCATATCCCTTATTAAATGTGGTCACATTTTCTGTTGTTCCGGTGGCAATATTGTATAGATAGATGTCTGCATTAGTGCTGACGGCAGAAGCTGTTCCTTTTAGTTTTTTGGATGTATAAGCAAGATACTTCCCATCTGAACTGAAACTTATTTCTTCGGAGCCGCCAAATGGTCTTTGTGGACTGTGGAAAGGTTCGCGGGACATAATATCTTTTTCATTTGATACAAGACTGTCAGTGCGATCAGCTATAAATACATGGCTAAAGTGCCCGTCATCCCAGGCTGTCCAGTGACGATACATCAGACCATCCATTAATTTTGCACCTCCGGTTTTAGGCAAGTCAGGATTAAGATCCACAACTGACTCATTTACTTTTACGTCGGCGCTATACCAAATTTTCTTACCATCCGGACTGTATCCATATCCGCTGATGCCATCAGTTCTGTTAGTGATTTTTGTTTTTTTGCCTGAAACAACATCTTTTTCCCATAGTTGAACTCCATTGTCGGCACTTGCCATGTAGGCAATTTTTGTGGCATTGAGCCATTGGGCAGAGAATGCTCCCACTTCGATAATTGTGCTTTGACCGGCCATGTTTGAAATCTTCAAAGTTGGCTTACTTTTATTTTCCTCGACTGAAACTATGCGTTCAGTATAAATTACATTTTTTCCATCAGGTGAAATTGCGGGTTCAGCTATACGGGGGATTTTCATCATCAGGTCAGCACTCAGCTTATCCTGAGCCTGGACTTGAGTGAAAAAAGTAAAGACCAGCAATAATGGAATTAAGCGAAGGAGCATAATCATTTATTTTAAAGAGAAAAATCAATTAGACAATATGAGTGCAGCATTACACTTCATAAAAATTATTTCAATCACACGAACTTGAAAGGCAAATGTTACGGGATTTATGCCAATGGGTCATAATCATTTTATGATGCTTACCTCAGTAGCATTCAGTACTTCACCGGGAGCATTAGTACTTGCATCCGTAACAAAAGCTACTATATGCACATTGTCAGCATCCCACCAGCCATTTTCAGCCGGAAGAGTAAATGAATACTCTTTTGTTAATTTATCTCCAAATTTCATATTTGCACTCAGGAAGTTACCATCGAAATTTGTCAGCATAGCCCTTAATACATGTCTGTGTCTGTATTCAACTGTCCTGCCATTGGGAGCTGAAGTATTTGCCTGGGGATCAATAATATTATCTTCCGTAAGCATAACATTGATTCTGATATCTTCATTAATGTCAGCAAATGCTTCAACTGTCACCGAAACTTCCAACTCTCTTGTAACCGGATTGAAGTTTGTGTTTGCAGTCACATCTAACAATGGGAGCGATTGTGCAAGTTGCCCGACATAAGCAGCCCATTTTTGACGCCCTAATTGATATGAATTTTCCCCTGAAAATTTTGATCTGTTCACAACGGCTGAAGGATATCCAAGAGGAGGTCCTATCCAATTTTCAATAGCCTGACCTGGCAGTGTGAGAAAATTGTACTTGCTGTCAGAGTAGGGTGCCTGAGCAAAGAATCCTGCATGAATGGCAACTGAAATCAGATTTTTACCATACAAACCCTGAAGATTAATAATCTCATCAGTGCCTTGGGGGCAATTGACACATTGTACTCCTGTGAATTCTTCTATCAGAATATTGCGCTGACCTTCCTGAGGACGCACTAATCTGTACTCAGGACTGATTTCTTTGCAACCTCCGGATATAAGAATAGCGGCAATACAGAAAATGTACAAGATATTTTTTTGCATGGCTTTGTCTTTTAAAATGTGGAATTAACTGTAAATCTGACACCATTAAATGCGGGCTCCAGCCGGCAAATACCTCCTGTGCACACGACTCCCTCAACTTGCTTGACGTAAGATAAGGAAAATCTATTGTTCTTAATATTGTAAAATATATCAAATCTTGGGTAATGCAGGCTCAGCTTTTCACCATTATCCTCCGGAGAGTTCTTGCCAGGAGCTATATTGAACATATCAGAAGCAGTAAATGTCCAGTGAGGAGCAATACTAAATTCAAGTAATCCGAATAGCCAGCCTCCATAATCCTGTCTGGAATTAGCCTTAACATCATTACCAACATGCATAAACTGAGATTCAAATCTAAGAGATTTGTAGCGATCTACTTTATAAAGAACTTCAACATATGGTATAATGGTCTCGACAATAGGTACTCCCGGTTTTTCTTCATAAATCTCCTGATTATACCGCTGCATCTGCAAGCCCCACAAGAAGAATAGTTTTGTTGAGGGTTTGAAATTGAATTCAAAATCAATATCGCGGTAAAGTAACAATTGATCGAGATTGGTAATATTAGAAAAATTCACACCAAAAGTCCATTTGTCATTAAGACTATAACGTGTTTCAAATTGAATGGCTTGTTCGCTTAATTCCTGAGTAGCAGCGATGTATCTGGATTTAAGTCTGTATGTATGCAGCTTGGCCATAGGAGGAAGAAAATTGAGAAGCCCCCTGTTGAGTGCTACAAATGGATCGGCACGGAAAGTAAAGTTTTCTGTTCTTTTTGCTTCCAGTGAAATTCCAAGTCCTTCATTTGCATAGCTGAGACTTGAATAAACAACTGTACCGGGTTCAAGAACAAACTTTCCTAAAGTGGTACCACCATTAAACAAAGTTCTTTCTGCCAATGGATTGAAGAAGTTTTCAGGCGTTTTGTAGGCACCTTCCACATACCATGTAAAATTACCTAAGTTTAGTGTATTGTAAAGCGAGAGCGCAAAAGTATTGTATCTGGCTCCAATACTGTCTACGGGATTATATGTAGATAATACATTCACTAAAGAAGCTACTGTTTGATCATTGATATTCTTATGAACAAGTCCTATTCCCGGATTTATACTCCAGGGTTTTTCTTCCCCAAACGAAAAATAAGCCTCTGCATTTAGCCCATTTATTACGGAACCATATTGGCCGAATAAGTTTTTTTGTCTTCCGCTGAATCCTTTAATAAAAAAATTCGGAGTTATATCATACTGTAATCTGACTCCTACCAAAGCATTATCGATCAATAAGGGCCGATCCTCCCATGCCCGGAATATCATACCACTTCCGATCTGATCATAGATGTATCCGGCTGTGATACTTAGATCTTGTATCTTCTTGCTGATAAACCATCTCCCAATGCCATTTGCAGTATAAGAGTCAGTTGGGTTTAACAAATTTGAATTGTTGAATAAATCGAAACGAACGCCCACGTCAAAACCCCAGTTGGAATAATTGAGATTGAGCCATGTTTCACCTCCAAATAATTGTCGGTCATACTGTGGGATATTGGCAGCGCCAATCAGAGAATCACGGATAAATATATTGCCATTGGCTTGAATACTTCCACTGATTTTAGAACCTTCCTGAGCTGCCGCATGAAAGCAAATTCCTATAAATAGGAGTAATAAAATATGTCTCATCAATCTTTCTTGTTCTTGGTAATTACTTCGAGTACGCAAATCTCAAAATAATACGTTAAAATCAGAACATTTACCAATGAATTATTTTGCCGAACTTGTTATCGGGGAATAATTTCTTTTTCTTTGTGCCCTTAAATCTACCTATAACATGAAATTTCTATTCTCCCTGATATTAATCTTTGCATTGTCATCAACAGCTTTCTGTCAATTGCCTGATGTTTCACTTAAAACTCTGGAGGGTAAGACTGTCAAGCTGGAAGATGTAGTTAGCAAAGAAAAAATCACAGTTCTTAATTTCTGGGCTACCTGGTGTAATCCATGCAAAAAAGAACTGGACACAATTAAAGACCTATATGCCTCATGGCAAACGGAATATGATGTTGAATTCATTGCAATTTCTATCGACGACACACGCAGTATGCGCAAGGTGAAGCCGATGGTAGGAGAGAAGAAGTGGAAGTACTCCATCTACCTGGATGAAAAACAAGACATGCTCAAAGCATTTAATTTCCAGACCATCCCACAGACATTCGTCCTGGACAAAAACAAAAAAGTTGTGTATTCACATAATGGCTACATCGCCGGTGATGAAATCGAGCTGGAAGAGCAACTTCGTAAATTGAGCGCAAAGAAGTAGGGGATTCCTTTCATTGCGAAGCAAAGAAAGGGCGATGAATTCCTTGGCACATGTCTTGTAATTTGATAGCTTCATAATTTTTGAAGCGCACCTTAAAAATTATGAATGTGTCGGGTGGGGCATGTTTTTCTGCTAACGGCTGATATACTGGCTGTTTCCTAAACATCTCAACTCCTAAACTGATACACTCTAAGGCTGTTTTTCTTCATCCAGCTGTTTTCCTGGCTGTTTCCTTAACTTCTTAACTCTTCAACTCCTACACTCTCCGGCTGTTCCGCTTTAACGCTTTAACGGCTGTTCACCCGGCTGTTTCGATTAACAGATTAACCCGGCTGTTCAACTTCAATGCCCCTGCCTGATATCCTCCAATTCCAGCCAGCGCATTTCTTTCTCGTCCAATTGCTCCTGGACAGTGCCTAGTTCTTCGGAGAGTTTTGTCATTTGATCAGCATCAATTGAAGCATCATTCAAAGTGGAGAAAATGGTGGCTTTTCTGCTTTCCAGTCTGGCAATATCTTTTTCAAGATTGTGCAATTCTTTGCGCTCTTTGTCATTCAGGCCTGCTGAGATTTGTTGGACCGCTGCGACAACAGCAGGTTTCGAAGTTTCTGAAAGCGGCTTTCGCTTCAGCTTTTTGCCACTCTCTGAATTCTGTGTAATTGCCATTGAAATCTTTGATGGCTCCTTTCCCTTCAAAGATGAACAAATGTTCTGTCAACATATCCAGGAAATACCTGTCGTGAGATACAATGATCAGACATCCGGGGAAATCCTCCAGAAAATCTTCAAGTACATTCAGCGTCATGATATCCAGATCATTGGTAGGCTCATCCAAAATCATGAAATTGGGATTATTCATGAGAATGGTAAGCAGATATAATCTTCTCTTCTCGCCTCCTGATAGCTGACTCACGTAAACCTGTTGCTGTGGTCTGCTGAAAAGAAACTTCTCCAGCAGCTGAGCGGCAGTCATGTGCTTGCCTTTCTCCAATGGAATGACTTCTGCGATATCTGTGATCACATCGATGACTCGCTTATCATCACGGAGATTCATTCCACTTTGGGTATAGTAGCCGAAGACAGTTGTTTCACCGACAATTACTTTTCCTGTATCCGGAGCAAGCTGACCAATCAGCATATTTAGAAAAGTGGATTTGCCGGCTCCATTGGGACCAACGATACCTACTCTTTCTCCTTTTTTGAATTTATAACTGAAGCTGTCAACCAGCAATTGATCATTAAATTTCTTACTGATATTATGTGCCTCCAGAATTTTGGATCCAAGTCGCTGAGCCTTGATTTCCATTTTCATTTCCTCATCCACTTTTCTACCGGAGACCTGATCTTTGATCTGATCAAATTTATCTACCCGGGATTTAGCCTTGGTAGTTCTTGCTTTGGGTTGCCTTCTTACCCAGTCCAATTCCTTGCTGTATAATTTTTTGAGCTTATCAAATTCTATGGATTCATTTTCCTGAAGCAAAGCCTTTTTTTCAAGATAGGCAGAATAATTTCCGCTGAATTTTGTCAGACTGCCTCTTTCTAGTTCTACAATGCTATCGCAGATGCTTTCAAGAAAGTACCTGTCGTGAGTGACCATCAGCAAAGTAAGATTGGGACGTTGAAGGTATTCTTCCAGCCATTCGATCATATCCAGATCCAGGTGGTTGGTAGGCTCATCCAGAATGAGCAGTTCCGGCTCGTCAATCAGGAGCTTAGCCAGCGCGAGTCTTTTTTTCTGGCCTCCTGAAAGGAACCCTACCTTTTGGCTTAGATGATCTATTTTTAATCGGGACAAAATTTCTCTGACCCTTGCCTCCTGATCCCATGCATGCAATTCTTCCATTTGATGTCCTGCTTCCTCCAGTAGTGCAGGATTATCAGGATTTTCGAGTGCTTCCAGGTAATTTTTGACAGCTTTGACCATTGGATTTTCCACTGCCAGTACTTCTTCAAAAATGGTCTTTTCCGGATTGAGTTCAGGTTCCTGTTCCAGATATCCGATGCGAATATCTTTGTTTACATATATTTTGCCCTCAGAACCTTCGGAGCGTTCTTTTCCGATTATGATATTGAGAAGGGAAGTCTTGCCTGTTCCGTTTTTGGCGATCAGGGCAACCTTCTCCGCTTTATTGATAAATAGAGTGAGATCCTTGAAGAGCAATTTCTCTCCATAGCTTTTAGAGACCCGCTCCAGTGTAAGATAATTCATGCTTTTTGTTTTGCGCTGCGAATCTACGATTATTGAACCATAGATGTTTCAACCGTCCAAAGTTGTATATGTTTTTACATTAGTTCAAGGACAGTCTTTTCATGTGAGCGAACGATTCTTTAACTGCCTGTTTTGTCATGAATTTTGCATTGAAAGCAAAATTCCCGCCAAAACTGTGTTTTATTGTTTCCTCACCCTGGACTGCATCCAGGGTTACAAAGATTTTGCCACTCTGTGGCAAATATTTTCTTCCAATTCAGATATTGACCTTCGAACTCAAGTTATTTTACCTCTTTTGAAGCAATTCTGAAATAAGAAGCAAAATTTTGAGAAAGCAACTCGGGTAAATCAGCTCTGAGCAGGTACTCCGTGCTTTTTCTTCTTCAGAAGTTCTTCGGTTCCGGAGTAATCTTCGCCAGTTGTTTTTGCAATTTCGATTGCTTCCTTAGCGGTTTTTTTGCCCAGCTTCTTTTTGCCCATCTTTAAATATAGTGCAGCAAGAGTATCCATGTTCGCATATTCTTTGCTGATGGATACAGATTTTTCTGCCATTTTAAGTCCTTCTTTGAGAAGTCCCTTATCGGTAACTTGCTCATAGAATGTCCATGCAATTTGATTTAATTGATATGGATTCTGAATGGGAGATATGGTGTTAAGCTCAATCGCCGCTCTGGCATAAGCATCAAACTGCTTAAGCCTTTGATAGTACATCATCTTGTATTGAGCTTTCAAGGCTGCAGCCTCTTCAGGATATGCAGTATTGAACAATCTGCCTGCATACTCAGGGTCCATGGCATCTTCTGATCCCAGCTTATTACTTACTGCTCTTAATACAATATTATTATATGACTCCTTTCCAAATTGATCTATGAATGCAGCACGATTGGTAATCATGTATTCATAATATTCACCATCGGCCTTGTCAATAAAATTCATCAGAAATTGTCGGGAATTGTCATTGTTCCAGTCGGTCTGAGTTTTAAGATATTCTCCTCCAATTTCTTTTGCTTTTGGATCCATTACATCCATCAGAGCAACGGTATAATTGTATAGGAAATCAGGCTGTCTGTTCCCGTTGAAATATTGACGGGACATGGAACCCAGTTGTTTAGCGGGGTCTGTAGCCACATTAGCAAGCTCAATAAACATATCCGGCTGCTGAAATCCCACAGATCTATGCAACATTCCACCATCTGTATCAAGGAATAAATAGCTTGGATAGGCTTGTATGCCATATTTTTTAGCCAATTCAGGTCCTTCACCTTTTTCCATGTCAATTTTGACATTGATAAATTTGGCATTATAAACTTCTCCAACTGAAGAAGTTACAAACACTTCACGGTCCATTTTTTTGCAAGGCCCGCACCACTCAGCAAAAGCATCGATAAAAATAGGTTTATTTTCTTTCTGAGCTTTTTCAAGAATCTCTTTGAAAGTCAATGTGTTGGATACAAATTGAATTCCGGCTTTCTGTGCATTTAGTACTGTTCCCAGGGCCAAAATCACAATTAGTATGTTGAGAATGCTTTTCATTATGTGAGTGGATTATAGTGTTTTCAAAAGTTTTTCAATTTGGTAAGTAGGCTCTCCTTTTTCTTTAGCAAGGATTAGAGCTTGTTCGGCGCTTGCTTTTGCTTTTGCATTTTGACCAAGTTTTTCCTGGATCAATGCCTGTAAGTGGAAGTATCTGAAATTGGATTCCTGCTTGACAGCTTTTGCAATCCAGGATTCTGCTTCAGTTAAAACCTTCAGTTCTTTAGGGAAATTCTTCTCAGCTAAAGCAGCAGCTTCGAATAGCTTGTAAGGTTCATTTCCAAAAGTTTTTGTGTAATCTCTGGCAGTGTTCTGAAACGAAGCCGCATTTTGAACAGCAGCGAAATAAATCAAATCAGCTTCCAGATTAAATTTTTTCGACTTCCCGGGGCTATGTTTTTTTACAATCGCTTTAGCTTCCTCCGCTAATTCGGGATAATCATATTCAGCTGCTTTAATGACTGAATTGAGGGCAACCAACCTGATTTTTTCTTCAATTTCATCATCGGTGTAGTGCTGGGCGATTTTCTTTTTGTTATCCAACATCATTTCAAAAACCTTAGAATCTGCTTCTACACTTCCATCAAATAGAATTTGAAGTGTAAACTGATTATCCAGGTCAGGCTGTGATTTAAGAAATTCATTTACTACAGTCGATGTAGATTTTTTAGCACTATTCAGAGCTGTTAAATATTGATAAACCAGCTCAGGATCTCTGGAACCTTTTTCAAATTCAGCAGCAAAATTCTTCCCCGGTGTCACTGATTTTGCATGTTTCAATCCCAGATTTTTGAATCCATCGATTCCCTGTGCACCTACCACTCTTTCCAATATATTTCCTTCTGCATCCAGGTAAAACAAAGTTGGAAAAGCTGTAACGGGATATTTTTCTCTGAATGTGAGTCCTTCTCCTCTTTCCATATCAATTTTCAGGCTGATATAGTTCATATTGTAAATTTCGCCCACGGAAGCATCAGGAAAGACAGAACTTGCCATTCTCTTGCAGGGTCCACACCAGACTGCATAGGCATCCACAAATATAATTTTGCCCTGTTCCTGAGCAGCTGCCTTTGCCTGCTCAAATGTCCCACTGAAAAACTCTATACCTTCAGCTTGTGCCGCAAACTGAGAAAGAATAAGGATAAGTCCTAATAAATATTTCATAATCAGATCTTCTAGATAATCAATATGTGATTTAAACCAAAGTAGTCTTTATATACGTCTGACAAAGAAAAATGTTTTATAAACTTGAAGCTGTATCAAATTCTAACATCTAACTTTTAGTTCTGATCCTGCTCATTTAAATATTCATATCGCTCTGAAGGGCTCTTATCGATCAATAACAATATTTGTTTTGCTCCTTCAGCAAATTCGCTCTCAGGGTACAATTCCAAAAATTTATTGTAGCGCTCCTTTGCTTTTTCTTTATCCTGCAAATCTTCTTCATACATCAATGCTTCAAGAAACAATGCGTCGGGGGCTCTTGGGTAATCGGGATACTCATTCCAGATTCTGTTGAAATACGAAACAGCCTCAAGGTGATTTCCCAGATTCTTTTCTAAGCCGGCTGCTTTGAATAGATAGGAAGGACTTTTTTCATCTTTTTTGTTCTGATCCACATAAGTTATCAGGGCTGTTACCAATTCCCGTGCTGCAGTATCATTTTCAAATGTAAAATCCTCTTTATTGATGAATTGCTCCAAACTATCTATATTTTTAAGAAGATCTTCATTACTCCTTGCTCCGCCTTGACTTGTCTGACTGTTACTACAAGCTATAGTGGCACTTACAAAGAAAAGGACTGCGATAATGCGGGTCATATAATGCTGGGTTTTAACTTTCATGAGAATTAAATGTTGTTGGTTCAATTAAATTTCGTGGCAAAATTAAGGAACTATTGCTACTTATTCATCGGACTTAAATATTTGATTCTTAGAATTATCCCGGCGGAATTAGTTTTGTGCTATTAAACGGATAATGAAATGGCCATGAGAAATTTATTTTTGAAACATGTAGCGCAAACAAGCCCTGCTCCGATGGCCCTGGAAATAGTCTCTGTTGAGGGTATTTGGCTGGAGGACAAGCAAGGCAAAAAGTATATGGATATGATTTGCGGTATAGGTCCCAGTTTACTCGGCCATGGCTATCCTCCTATCGTAAATGCAATTAAAGAGCAGGCCGACAAATACCTGCACACATTGGTTTACGGAGAAATGATTCTGTCACCTCAAGTGCAGCTTGCTTCAAAATTAGCAAGCATTTTACCCGGGAATTTGGATAATGTGTATTTTCTGAGTGCCGGCACTGAAGCTACAGAAACAGCTATGAAGCTTGCCAAGCGCCATACCGGCCGATATGAAATCTGTGCATTTAAAGACTCTTATCATGGGAGTTCCCAGGGAGCAGCTTCATTGATGAGCGACGATTATTTCACCTCAGCGTACCGGCCCCTGGTCCCTGGAATTCGTTGGTTAATTGCTGAGGATGAAAGTTCTCTGGACAGGATCACAGAACAAACGGCAGCAGTCATAGTGGAACCTGTGAAGGCTGAGTCAGGGATTTACCCACTTTCAGAGTCATTTTTAATAGCATTGCAGAAAAAATGTAAGGATAATGATGTGCTTATCATTTTTGATGAAATCCAATCTGGATATGGTCGTACTGGCTATATGTTTGCATTCGAGCGATATGGAATTGTGCCCGATATACTGTTATTAGGCAAAGGATTTGGTGGGGGCATGCCACTATCTGCTGTCATTTCTTCAAAATCTATACTTTCTGATCTCTCTGACAATCCTGTCCTTGGTCATATTACCACCCTGGGAGGACACCCTGTATGTTGTGCTGCCGGATTAGCAGCTTTGAATAGCATCCTGGAAAATACATGGTTAAATGAGATTCCCGACAAAGAAGCACTTTTCAAGTCCCTATTGCATTCCGATCATATTATAGAAATCAGAAGTTCCGGATTATGGCTGGCCATTGAATTTAAAGATGCCCTCACTGTTCAAAAAGTCATTGCAGGCGCTTTGAAAGAAGGATTAATTCTGGACTGGTTTTTATTCAATGACAAAAGCATCCGAATAGCCCCGGCTCTCGTAATTACACACGACGAAATTCGACTGGCTTGTCAAAAGTTGAATGCTGCAATGAATGCATTGTAAAATTTTATCAGATGTGACTTGCTTTTTATTTAATGTTGCGTATTAATCAAAATGCAATATGGAAAGGACATCCCACTATTTCGCATCAGGTTTTTTTCAGGTCAATTAAGCTTTGTTTTTGTAATATTGAAGCGCGAAATTCGCAGTATTCAAAATCAAACCTGATGAGCAAAATAAGTACCTGGATACTTAAATGGTTGGGGTGGAAATTTGTAGGCAAAATTCCGGCAGATCTGAAGAAGTTCATATGTGCAGTAGTGCCTCATACTTCAAACTGGGATTTCCCCATGGGAATTCTGGTTAGAAGTGCTTTGAACAGAGATATTAAGTTCCTGGGTAAACATACATTATTCCAATTTCCTTATGGATTCATTTTTTATTGGCTGGGTGGATATCCTGTCAACAGAAAGAAATCAGCTAATATTGTTGAAGCAGTTGTCAAGATTTTTAATGAAAAAGAAACTTTCGCAATTGCTTTAGCTCCGGAAGGAACGAGAAGGAAAGTGAACA
This sequence comes from Saprospiraceae bacterium, assembly GCA_016706365.1. Taxonomy (GTDB): domain Bacteria; phylum Bacteroidota; class Bacteroidia; order Chitinophagales; family Saprospiraceae; genus SLDF01. The sequence continues at coordinate 377,100 of JADJJU010000001.1, read as the reverse complement.
AATTAAAGACCGGTTTTACCACATGGCTAAACAAGCGCATGTGCCGATTATCCTTGTTAAGTTTGACTACGAACATAAAATATTTGAGTTTAGAGAACCATTCTATCCATCGGACAATGAATCCGCAGATTTTGAAGTGATAAATAATTACTTCAAAGGCGTCAAAGGGTTTAATCCTGCACAGAGTTTTGGAATCTAATTACTTAAATATTTATTTGCTTATGAGAATTTTACTTTACCTGGGATTTATTTGTGCTTTTATTCTATTTATCTCAAGCTCCAATGGAAGGGCTGCAAATGGTTCCGGAAATACAGGAGCTCCCGGAGATGAAATGGTTGGTTCGACCTCTATCACCTGCAAGTTTTGTCATACAGGCAACTCAATTGTAACAAATACCTCTATTCTCATATTGGATGCCGACAGCGTTCAGGTGAATTCATATGTGCCTGGTGCAGATTACACTATCAGGGTTTCTGTCAATACATCGACAGGCAGTCCCAAAGGATATGGGTTTCAGTTGATTGGAATAAAAGACGCTGATAGTCTGGATGTCAAAGGATTTTCTTCTCCATCAATCAATACAAAACTTGCAACAACTTCATTCAATAACCGCACATATGCCGAACATAAAAGGGCAGACAGCCTGAATACTTTTGAAGTAAAATGGAAAGCTCCTGCTCAGGGAACCGGGAATGTCAGTTTTTATGCAGCGGGTAATGGTGTCAATAAAAATAGCTCTTCCGATGGTGATGGAGCCAGTAATACTAAGATGACTCTTTCTGAAGCAGTGGTATTATCTTCAAACTCAAAAGAGCACTTTTCACAAAAAGTTCAGATATTTCCCAACCCAATCACAGAAGGAAAGGTATTTATTCAATGGGCGGAAGATATTGAAATTGATAATTACACTTTGATTAATGCAAAAGGGAGAATCATTCAATCAGGTGAGTTGGAGGATCTTCAGAAATCAACAATTGATGTATCCAATCAGACACCCGGGATTTATTTTCTGAAATTGGAAACAAAGCAATCAAATTCAAATCCAATTGTGAAAACTATTATGATTCATTAATTTCCGTTTTACAAAAAGTAGTTTTGTCTTTGAATAATTTAGAAAAGGCAGGCAATATTGGGGGATATTGACCTGCCTTTCTTTTTCAACCAAATTAGGAGTAAAACAAAAAATCAGGAATACTTGCTCAAAATTCTGAGCAATTGAATTTCTGTGACAAAGCCAATGAGTTCGCCATTTTTTGCGACCGGAAGGCCACCAATATTATTTGCTTTCATCAGCTCCAATGCCTCCTGGATAGTTTGATCCGGATTCACATGAACCGGATCTTTAATCATTATATCCTCAACCGCTACGGGAAGCTCATTTATTTTTTCATGAGCATAATATCTAAGTACTCTTCTGGAAGTCATTAATCCTACAAGCTGACCATTGGTATCTTCTACCGGAAGATATCTCACCCGTTTCCAGTCCATGATCTCAGCTACCAGATCTATGATATCATCTTTTCTCACAGTAATGAGATCAGTCTCCATGAATTGTTCGATACGCATATGAATAGGTTGGTATTTATCAGTTCTGATTAATGATGGCATAGGCCACTCGGATACAGGAGTGTCCATATTTTGATTTTCAACCATGGTGGCTGTTAATGTAGTCAAAGCCTCATCTGAAGAGGATATCTTTTTCAAGGCTGTAAATGCTCTGAGACACCATCTTGCACCATTTGTATGTTTTTTAGCCCGCTCTTCTATGACTCCCATGTAAGTATCAATGTCTGATTCATTGATCTTCATATGTTTTAAACCACTTTTAGCCAGGGGTAGAATTTCCTGAAGAATCAAATCGCATGCGCTTATTTTGCTGTCTCCACACCAGTTGAATTTGGAATCAACTCCATGCGTTGCTGCCTTGAAGAAATTGTCTCTCACATCCTCGTATGACATGTATCTTCTCATATCGTCATATGCAAGATCCATCCCTTTCATTGCTCCCAACCAAAAAGCTGCGTTTGCTACCTCATCTATGATGGTCGGTCCGGATGGAATGACACGATTTTCAATTCTTAAGTGCGGCTTTCCTGTGTCACTTATACCATAGCAAGGCCTGTTCCAGCGATATACTGTAGAATTGTGCATTCTCAATGCATACAATTCCGGAACAACCTTATCTTTTACTTTTTCAATGGAATCTTCATCTATTTCAAATCCCATCAGCACATTGAATCGGGCAATATCCTCACGATAAATATCCATTATAGAATTATGTGCCCAGTCATTTCCAAAGTTTACCCGCGGACTTTTTTCCCGTAAATGGTCATGAGAAGTTCTGGTATCAATGGATTGTTGGAAAAGAGCAATTCTATTCTCATGCCATAACCTTCTTCCAAAAACAAGAGATGAGTTGGCGCTTATTGCTAAAACCGGCCCCGTTAAAGCCAGTGCCATATTATACATCTTTGAAAACTCAGCAGGACTTACCTGCAGATGCACCTGAAAACTAGTATTGCATGCCTCCAATAGAGGTGAATCATGGCGAATCATTAATTCGTCTATGCCCGATAATCTTAACTCATAAGCATTGCCTTTCAACTCTCTGTTAATCGAATCAACAAGAGCATAGTAGCGATCCTTTGGAGTCAGGTTTTCAATTTTGAGATCTTTCTTTTGAAGAGTTGGCAATATTCCTGTCAATACAATTCGGGCATTAAACTCCTCTAGTATCTGATCAATGGTACTGATCTGATGTTTTAATTCCTTATGCATCACCGAGAAGCAATCCTTTTCAAAAACAAGTGGATCCAAATTGCTTTCAAGATTGAATCTGGCTAGCTCTCCACCCAGGTAGGGCAAGTGAGTAGTTTTGGCCAAAACTTCCGGAGCAATACATGCAGGTCTGTATGATTCTCTGTCCACAAGCACCATTTCCTGCTCAGCTCCTATTCTGGTAATATCTGTTTCGAACCAATCATTCTCCAGCATATAGTGCATCGCTCTCAGGTCTTTCATAAGACACTTGAGAAAATTCTTTTTGCCGTCGGAAGATATTAATTGTTGTATTGTTCCTGTGCTCATGTTTATCTTTGTTACTGAGGGGCAAATTAAAAATAAATTGTTAGCTAAGTATCTTTCATGCAATTATTTAATAATATCCCTGGCAAAACATTATTTTTTTCAGTCATATGAACAATAGAAGGATATCCACTGGATTTTTTGAAACAATATCCGATCCTGAGTTATCGTTCTGCAAATGCCTATGAAAGTTAAATACTATTTAAGTTTATTGTTGTCCGCAATCCTGCTGAGTCCTGCTTGCGTTAAGGAAAATAATGGCCGCAATTTTGAAATGGCATATGATAATTTGTTGTTTACCATGCCGGCGGGATTGAATCCTTTTGAAATTCACTATTTTGTTTTGAGGGATATTCCGCTCAATAAGGTTTTTTATTTCGAGCAAAATAATGTTACTGACCAGACAAAATGGCGGATTAAACCCCATGCAGCCCGCTTGCAATCAGTATTTGGAAGTGTCGATTACAATTTTATCGAAGAAGCTGCAGTAGTCATTTTTACGGAAGAACAACCAAATCTGAATCTTGAGTTATTTTTTAGAAACCCGGTTCCCATGAATCAGGGTCCCTCGCTTGACTTAGTCCCCACTTTGGCTGACATTCAATCATTGCTCAAGACTGACAAAATTAATCTTAGGGTTAAATTAAGATTACGGAATACTACTCCGGAATTTGTGGAGACTTACCTGAGCTTTAAGCTGCTTGTAGAAGAGATTTAATCTATTAAACAAGGGTGAAAAAGCTTTAAAACCTTCTCACCCCTTATTCCAAATTTTCCTTTCCTTCTGGCAAACTCTTGTTGAATCAACTGATTTCACAAGTAATTACAGGACAGCAAGCGAGGTAAGTTAATTATTCCGCACTCCAACATTCTACTCTCACTTCCATTAAACGCTTAAGTGTTTAACCACTTTAACTGATGGTTGATACATATTTGAATTCTAAATTCTGACCTCTTACTTCAATTTATATTACTCATCTTCATCCGCATCATCCTCACCTTCAATATGCGGATCAGCTACTGAGCTTACAAGATCCGCAATCACAGCCGGACCTTGCGAAGGCATATTGGAAAATGACAATCCTTTTGAATCTCCATCAGCATATATAGTATCCCCGGGTCCGAAAGTTCCTGAAAGCAAGTACTTAGACAATGGATTGACCAATTCTCTTTGAACCACTCTTTTCATAGGTCTTGCTCCGAATTGTGGGTCATATCCAAGATCACTCAAAAGCTTGATTGCCTTTTCTGTCATTTCCAGATGGATTTCCTGACTCTTAAGTCTTTTATTGACCTGAATTAATTGAAGTTCCAGAATTTTGCGGATTTCCTCTCTTGTCAGTGGTAAAAACATGATCTGCTCGTCGATCCTGTTCAGGAACTCCGGTCTTATGTTCTGTTTCAGAAATTCAAAAACCTCCAACTTGGTAGTTTCCAATATTTCTGCTCTTTTGGTATCACCCAACTCCTGTAAATCTTCAAAATTCTCCAGAATGGTATCCGATCCCATATTGGATGTCATGATAATGATGGTATTTTTGAAATTTGCCTGCCTGCCTTTGTTATCAGTCAGGTGACCATCATCCAGCACTTGCAGCAATATATTATATACATCCGGATGCGCTTTTTCTATCTCATCCAATAATATAATGGAATAAGGTCTTCGACGGATAGCTTCTGTAAGTTGCCCTCCAGCATCATAACCTACATATCCCGGAGGGGCACCGACAAGTCTGAACACCGTATGCTTCTCCTGGTATTCACTCATATCTATTCTGGTGATGGCTTTTTCATCATCAAACAGCACTTCAGCCAGAGCTTTAGCAAGCTCAGTTTTACCAACACCCGTGGGACCCAGGAAGAGGAATGAACCGATTGGCCGCTTCGCATCACTCATCCCTGCACGACTTCTTCTTACCGCGTCCGAAACTGCAGTAACAGCTTCATGTTGGCCTATGATTCTCTTTCCAATTTCAGCTTCCAGATTTAATAATCGGTCTCTTTCACTTTGCTGCATTCTATTCACCGGCACTCCGGTCCAGCGTGATACCACTGATGCTATATCTTCAGCAGTGACCTGCTGATTTGTATATCGTTGATCTATTGGCAGCAGAGCCAGTTTTTCTTCGGCTACATGAAGCATCGCTTCTTTTTCCTGTATAGCACCGTAACGGATCTTTGCAACTGTTTCAAAATCCGATTCCCGTTCAGCTTTTTGTGCCTGAATTTCCAATATCTCCATCTCCTTTTTCAGGTTCTGGATGGTATCTACAATTTCTTTTTCGTTTTGCCAGGCCGCCTTTACTGAATCCAGTTTTTCTTTCGCCTCTGCAAGTTGTTCTGCGATTAACTTAGCTTTTTTCTCGTCGCCTTCTCTTTTGATAAACTCTTTTTCAATTTCCAGTTGTCTGACTTTTCTTTGGAGTTCATCCACTTTCTCGGGAACGGAATCAAGCTCCAATCTTAGCTTGGCAGCGGCTTCATCAATTAAATCAATTGCTTTATCCGGCAAGCTTCTGTCAGCAATATACCTATGAGATAATTCGGCTGCTGCAATCAAAGCTTCGTCCAGAATATCGATTTTATGATAAACTTCATAACGCTCCTGGAGTCCGCGTAATATAGATATAGTGTCTTCCACACTTGGTTCTTCAATCAACACTGTCTGGAATCTTCTGACCAGGGCTCTGTCATTTTCAAAATATTTTTGGTATTCATCCAATGTTGTTGCACCGATAGTTCTGAGTTCACCTCTGGCCAAGGCAGGCTTAAGGATATTCGCTGCATCCATGGCACCGGCTCCTCCACCCGCTCCGATCAATGTGTGAATCTCATCTACAAATAAAATAATCTCTCCATTAGAGTCCGTCACCTCCTTGATGACAGCTTTCAGTCTTTCCTCAAATTCGCCTTTATATTTAGCCCCTGCAATTAGACCTGATACATCCAACGTATAGATACTTTTGGTTAATAGGTTCTCTGGTACATCTTTTTCTACAATCCTCCAGGCAATTCCTTCCACAATTGCTGTCTTTCCCACACCCGGATCTCCGATCAGGATTGGATTATTTTTCTTTCTGCGGGATAAAATATGTAATACACGTCTGATTTCATCGTCTCTTCCGATGATAGGATCTAGCTTGCCTTCTGCGGCTCTTTCATTCAGATTAATACCAAATTTCTTGAGCGCCCCATATTGATTTTCCGTACCCGGATCATTGACTTTTTTACCCTTCCTCAATTCAAGAATAGCAGCTTTTAACCCGGAGTCTGTGGCTCCTAATTCTTTCATCAATCGCCCTGCCTTATCATTCCCTTCTAATATACCTGCCATCATTAATTCGAGAGAGATAAAATCATCCCCCATATCCTTGGAAATTTTCTTGGATCTGGCGAGAGACTGATTGGCATCATTACTCAGATATTGCTTGTCTGTGTTGTGGACTTTGGGCGTGGTTTGTATGATGAGATCCAGCTTATTCTTGAGATCGGGAACATTTACATTCATTTTTTGAAGCAGAAAAGAGGAAACATGTTCATCTGTTTCCATGATTCCTTTCAGAAGATGACTTGTTTCAACTGTTTGTTGCTGAAGTCCTGCTGCTATTTGCTGCGCTTTAAGTATGGCCTCCTGCGCTTTGATGGTGAAATTATCCAGTGTCATATATTATTTGTCTTTTTAAGAGTCAATGAACGAATATAATGCAATCAATTAAAAGACCATTGTAAATTTGCAGCTTTGAATCTGACATATATTCAGTAAATTATTAATATCGCATGTCAATTCGTCAGCCCCAATACTATTAAAATGAGCACCCCTAAAATTTTGATAACAGACGATGTACACAAACACCTGATTTCCGGATTTGAATCCATGGGATATGATGTTGATTACAGGCCTGAAATATCTTTGGAAGAGGTGCATGCATGTATTTCACCTTATTACGGTATTGTAATTAATACTAAAATAAAGGCAAATCGTGAATTGCTCTTGAAAGCTCCACAGTTGAAGGTAATAGCCCGTTTGGGTTCCGGATTGGATAATATAGATCTGGATGCGGCTAAGGAATTTGGAATTAAAGTGATCAGCACACCCGAAGGCAATGCACAGTCAGTTGCAGAGCACGCCCTGGGCATGTTATTATGTTTACTAAATAAAATTCTTTCAGCAGATAAGCAACTCAGAGAGTTTAACTGGCAAAGGGAAGCACATCGTGGGACTGAACTTATGGGAAAGCAAGTAGGACTTATTGGATTTGGTAATACAGGAAAGGCATTTGCAAGACTTCTGGAGCCATTTTCAATTATTTTACATATTTATGATCCGTACGTGCAGCGAACTGAAAAAAATGATCGTATCGTATTCCATGATGACCTTGAAAGTTTGGTGAAAGTGGTAGATATTCTTAGTTTACATGTGCAACTCACTCCGGAGACAAAATGTATAGTGGATAAAGTTCTGCTGGGCAAAATGAAAAGAGGGGCTATACTGATAAATACTTCAAGAGGAAAAGTTATTGATACTGAAGCACTTGTTTCAGCACTTGAAAGTGAATTTCTGGGAGGTGCTTGTCTGGACGTTTTCGAAAATGAACAAACAGGAACTTATTCTGAATCTGAAATCGACCTTTACTCTCGTTTGTATCGCAGAAGTAACGTTGTATTAACACCACATGTCGCCGGATGGACGCATGAATCAAAATTCAAAATTGCTGACACTATTTTGACCAAATGGAATTCAAGGAATTCTGATAATTTTTAACCTGTTACAAATTAGACTTAATCTATTGATATTTAGAGTATAAGATGGGACGGTTTAAAATTATATATGCCCAGAGTCGGGTTTTTACAGGGGAGAATTTGCAGAAATTAAGTTTTTGCCAATTAATAATTCCTTTGTAGTCTGTTTGTATTTTATTAACATTGCACCTTTATTGTTCGATCATCTAAATGTAAAGCTTTTATGAGTAGAAATCTACTGTTGATTATTATTCTCCTGGCTTCCACTTTTACAGCCTTTGCGCAAAACGTTGGAACCCTGCAAGGTAAAATCACTGATGCAGAAACAGGAGAACCCATCATTTTTGGCCCGGTAACCTTATTCAAAGGTGGAGCCCAGGCGGCTGTCGTTCAGACAGATATTGATGGAAACTACAGCGTTGCGAACCTTGATCCCGGAGATTATAATGTCGAAATATCCTACGTGGGTTATCAGACTCAAATGATCGAAGGAGTAAGAATTTTTGCAGGTAAAGTCGTACCCCTGAATGTTAAGATTAGCGCCGGGGTATTGCTTGAAGGAGTGGAAATTGTTGCATATAAAGTACCACTTATTGAGCAGGATAATACCACGCAGGGTCGAACAATTACCTCTGAAGACATTAAAGCGCTCCCTCTGAAGGATATTAACTCTATTGCATCTTCTACAGCAGGTATCTCTTCTATAGATAATGAAGCTGTGTCTGTGAGAGGTTCCAGATCCAATGCAACTGACTATTATATTGATGGTGTCCGGGTAAGGGGAGCTATGGTTCCTCAGTTCGAGATTGAACAACTTCAGGTGATTACCGGTGGTATTGAGGCCATTTATGGTGATGTGACCGGAGGTGTCATTTCTGTTACGACTAAAGGACCATCACCTACTTTTGGTGGAGGAGCCGAAGTGGAAACATCTAAATTTTTGGATGCTTTCGGATATTCGGAAGTGAACCTGAATCTTTCGGGTCCAATCATTAAACGAGACAATAAATCATTACTTGGATTCAGAGTATCAGGTAGATACAGAGTCAGAGAAGAGGACAACCCGGGAGCATTAGGGTACTATCGTGCACCTGAATCTCTGATCAGAGATTTGGAAGCCAATCCTCTTGGCCTAGCAGATGGGACGCCTTATGCCCGCATCGGTTCTATTACTACTGACCAAATGGAGCTTCTGGACGCCAGACCCAACGAAACAGAAAAATTTACAGATTTAACTGGAAGATTGGATGCCAGATTAAGTGATGCGATTGACGTTTCGCTTTCTGGTTCTTACCGTTCAGGAACTAATTTATTTGGATTTTCTAATAATAGTAATGTTAATGCAGAACGATTTAACTGGACCAGAAATCCAACAAATGTGACGCAGAGCTTCAGGACTAACTTTAGACTGAGACATCGTCTGGGAGGTTCTAATTTCTCGCAAAATGCAGAAGAAGGAGCTAAGAAGTCATCGACTATACAAAATGCTGCATATGTTATCCAGCTTGGATTTGAAAGAGGATTTTCATCAGCTCAGGATCCTATTCACAAGGATAATTTATTTAGTTATGGCTACATAGGGAAGTTTGATTACGTATGGCAACCTGTTCCAGGAGAACTTCCTTCACCATTGGATTTCGGCCATGCAGGTTGGACAAGAACCTTAGAAGGCGCTTATACTCCGGGTTCTAATAATCCGGTTTTAGCTAATTACAATAATGTTTTGACAGCTGAGCAATTAGCCAATTCAGACAATTATATTGCGACAAATGGATTTGTGAGTGATGCATTTACTTCAGCATGGAGTTTTAACTCAAATGTAGGAGCAGTGTATAATTCTTACTTCAAAACAGAAAACAATGTTTTCAATGCCAATGCTACTTTGAATTTTGACTTTTTACCAGGTGGTTCAGAAAAAGGCAGGCATTCCATTCAGTTTGGCTTATTACATGAGCAGAGAGTAGACAGAAGTTATAGCGTTGCCCCATTCAGGTTGTATGATATTGCCAGACTTCAGTCTAATATTCATATCAATGGAGTAGATACAAGTGCAATTATAGGAACTTTCATTTTCAATGATGTTGAGTATCCTGAATATGATAAATTAATAGTAGAACCATCCGGATCTAGGTTCTACAGATCAGTAAGAGAGCGATTTAATGTTCCTCTTAATCAGCATTTCAATGTGGATGGAATCAATCCGAATGATTTGAGTTTGGATCTCTTTTCTCCTAATGAATTAACTGATCAGGGAATAATTGATTTCTCAGGGTATGATTATCTTGGAAACAAGGTAGATAGAAATGCAAGTTTCAACGATTTCTTTACTGCAAAAGACAGAGACGGTAATCGTCAATTCCTTGTCGCGCCTAATCAACCCATCTACTCTGCGATATTTTTGCAGGATAAATTTACTTTTAAAGATATCATCTTCCGTTTAGGAGTGAGGGTAGACAGATATGATGCCAATACCAAAATATTAAAAGATCAATATTCACTGTATGATATCATGACAGCTGATGACTTTTATAATCAATTTGGAGGTAATCGTCCTAATAATGTAGGTGATGATTTCAAAGTTTATGTGGATGGTGATGGAAGTACTAGCGTAAGAGCATTCAGACAAGGCGATCAGTGGTATGATGCCGCTGGTTCTCCTGTTAATGACGGGGTTTTGATCTGGGGATCTGAATTATCTACTCCTAAATTTTATGATGATCTGATCAATAATATTAAGGACGACAGATTTTCTCCTGACAGATCATTTGTGGATTATGAGCCGCAGATCAATGTAATGCCGCGTATTGCAGTTTCATTTCCGATTTCTGATGAAGCCAACTTCTTTGCACATTATGATATCCTTGTACAAAGACCTCCATCAAATGCATTTGAATCTGCACTTGGATACTACTATTTTGAAGATTTTGTTTCTGGTCAGGGAAATCCTCGTAATAATCCTGCTTTAAAACCTGAACGCACTATAGATTATGAAGTGGGATTCCAACAGCGCTTGTCTTCGTCATCTGCAATCAAGATGTCAGCTTTCTATCGCGAGCTTAGAGATATGATTCAAATCAGACAAATTCTATATGCAGCCCCGCCTGTGAATACATATGCTACCTATGATAATCTTGACTTTGGAACAGTGAAAGGATTTCAATTCCAATATGAATTAAGAAGAACAAGAAATATCTCTTTAGTTCTAAACTATACTTTACAATTTGCTGACGGTACCGGCTCTGATGCCAATTCACAGAGTGGTATTTCACAAAGAGGAAATCTCAGAACTTTATTTCCGCTCAGCAGAGATGAGCGCCATGCCTTGAAAGGTGTATTTGATTTCAGATATGATTCAGGCAAAAGGTATAATGGTCCTCGTTTATTCGGAAAAGATATTTTGGCCAATTCAGGATTGAATTTGCAGTTTAATGCTATTTCCGGAAGACCATATACTCGCAGACAAAGAGCGACAGCATTTGGTGGAAATGGTTTTGAAGGCTCTATCAATGGCGCTAGATTACCTTGGAATTATGCGATGGACGTCAGAGTAGAAAAATCATTCAGATTGAATAGCCCTGAGGCAGCGAAACCACTTAACATGACGTTATCCTTAAGAGTATTGAATTTATTTGATGCAAGAAATGTCAGAGGAGTGTATTCTGTTACAGGTTCTCCTGAGGATTCCGGATTTTTAAGTTCTTCAGATGGAGCTGCTGTCGTAAGACAAGCGGATTCTGGAGGAGCAGCATTGGTTGCAGCCGGTGTAAATAGTCAGGCATACCTGGACTCTTATTCCTGGTCAAACCTTCAGAATGGATTCTACTCATTGCCAAGAAGGATTTTCCTTGCGGCCTTATTTGATTTCTAATTTAATTAGTATTTTAAACAGTGTAGTTATGGATATTAAGAAACTTTTACTCTCATCAATTTTGCTGGTATTTGCCATTCAGGTTTCTCTCGCAAAGGAACCACCGGCTAAGGATCCTCAAAAAGAAGGGCAGGGCCAGCTGAATGATCAGATTTCATACAGATCCGATTGTGCTGTAGCGAGAGCTCAGACCGATCAGGCCATTAATAATGTAAGAGCCAGACTTACCACAGGTGGTGATGTATGGAGAAATGGAAATGACGGAGGATATGTGGTTCCTAAGCCCGTCGTAGGTAGCGGGGTACTGGGTGTATCTTCAATTTTTGCAGGAGCAGTATGGTTAGGAGGATATGACCCTTTTGACAATCTTAAAGTAGCTGCACAAACTTTCAGAAGCCAAACCAGTAATGATTTCTGGCCTGGTCCTCTTAATGAGGAAGGTCAGACTGAAAAGCAGGAATGTGCTCGTTGGGATAAATTCTTTAAAGTATTAGGAGAAAATATTACAACACATATTCGGGGATATCAGGCTGCTTTAGCAACTGGTTCACAATATGATGAAGAGTTAATTCCAAATGATGTATTGGGTTGGCCAGGTTTTGGAAACCCGCATTTCGAAAGACTTAATGGATTCCCACTGCCTAACACATCACAGGGTCTGGCTGGTTTCCATGACGAAGATGGGGATGGAGCTTATGATCCTGTTAATGGAGATTATCCTATCATTGAGATCAGAGGTTGTCCTGAGCCCCAATATCCGGATGAAATGATTTTCTGGATATACAATGATGCTGGAAATATTCACACCAGTTCAAGAGGATTTCCTATTCAAATGGAAGTCCAGGTTCAGGCCTTTGCATATAAGACAAATGACGAGATCAATGATATGACCTTCCAGCGTTATAAATTGATCAACCGTGCTACTGATATAATTGAGAGAACTTATTTCGCTATGTGGGTGGATCCTGATCTAGGATGTTACCAGGATGATTATGTAGGTTGCGACTCTACAAGAAGTTTAATGTATGTTTATAATGAAGATCAGGTAGATGGACTGAGTGGTTGTGACTGCGCTGGTACGCCTACTTATTGCACCAATGTTCCTATTCTTGGTGTAGATTACTTTAGAGGACCTTTGGATCGTGATGTCCTTGATTCACTGGGAAATCCGACAGAGATTGGAATGTCTTCATTTGTATATTACAATAATGGAGGTATCGGAGGAGCTTCACCGGCTACTGCAGATCCATCACAAGCCATAGAGTATTACAGATACTTATCCGGATTTTGGAGAGACGGTACACCTATTACATTAGGTGGAACAGGTTATAATGTCGGAAGCACACAAACAGTAAAGTATGTATTCCCTGATGGACCTAATTCCCAGGCGGCAACCGCATGGTCTATGTGTTCTTCCAACCTGAGTTTTGGAGACCGCCGTACAGTGCAGGCTTCAGGGCCATTCAGACTTCGCCCTGGCGATGTAAATGAATTGATTATTGGGGTGGTATGGTTACCTTCTCAAAGATATCCTTGCCCAAGTATTGCCCCTCTTCAGGCTGTAGATGATATTGCACAGGCTCTTTTTGATAACTGTTTTGAAATTACCGACGGACCTGATGCACCTGATATGTGTTTTGTGGAGTTGGATAGAGAAATTATTGGTTTATTGACTAATGATGCATTTTCCAACAACTATTTGGAAGCATATGAAGGTAAAGATTTGCAAGCTCCGGCTGGGATTGAAGATTCAGTTTATCGTTTTGAAGGATACAAAGTGTACCAACTTAGAAGCTCTGAGGTTGGACCTGCTGAATTGAATAATCCTGATAAGGCGAGATTGGTATATCAGGCTGATAAACGCAATGGTATTAATACCTTATACAACTGGATGTCTATTGAAGATCCAAATGAGAATACAAATATTTTCATCCCGGAAATCCAGGTTGAAGGTGCAGATGTAGGAATTTCTCACTCATTCCGTTTGACTGAGGATCAGTTTGCACTGACAGATAAGACTTTGATTAACCACAAAAAGTATTATTATACTGTTGTCGCATATGCATTTAATGATTATGAATATGCGGTAGGGGATACAACGAAAATTGGTTTTGATGCTTCAACTGGTGTAGGTCAAAGAAGAACTTATCTGGAAGGAAGAAATAACGTGAATACATACACAGTAATTCCAAGACCTATTATTGCGGAATACACCAATGCCAGATATGGTGATGGAGTACAAATCACAAGATTAGACGGCAAAGGAAACTACGGTGCATTTCTGCAAGTAGAAGATGGTGTGTATGATAGTATTTTAGATGGAACATTTACAGGTGAAATTCCTTATAAAAAAGGTGGCGGACCTCTTAATGTTAAAGTGGTGAATCCACTTGAAGTAAGGGATGCAGAACTTGAATTGAGAATGTATAATACAGATGGTAGCACGACTGTAAATGCTGGTACCAGATGGTTTGTAACCGATACTGAGACTGGAGAAGAAGTGTATTCTGATCTTACGATGGCATCTCTGAATGAGCAGATAATGCAGGACTACGGTGTGTCAATAACTCTTGGACCTGTAGACGTCCTTGGCTCCAGAGGTACTGACCTCACAGCTAATGAGAGCAATGGTGCTGTAGGTGCTTCAATTGAATATGCAGATCCTGAAAATCCATGGTTCAGTGGAGTTCCTGATACAGATGCACAATTATTATTCATAATTGATCCTAATACCGGATTACCACGAGGTATTCAACCGTTGAATTATATTAAGAATGCTCCGTCAGAACCTGATTTTGCTTTAGATCCAACACAAAGACTGCAAAGAATAGGAGAAGGTATTTTTTCACCTATGTTCATACAGGATTTCAGATTCACTGCAACAGATTTTCTTATCTCTCCTATGATGATGGACAATGATTTTGGTGCATCCGTAAGAGGAAGAATAAATCCTGCTTTGACTCCTAATGTAGATATTATATTGACTTCCGATAAAAGCAAATGGAGTAGATGCGTTGTTGTTCAAACAGCCAGTCCACATTATTATGGAGCACAGGGTGGATTTTCTACTGCAGATGGTACAGAAAGTTTTGACTATAGAAAAGCTCCTTCAGTTAATAAGGATGGCGTTTATGCTACATCAGACGGAACCTTTGGAGGAACCAGGCTAACTACAATTTCCCAGAATCCGGATGATCCTAATTATTTAGCACCGCTTGGTATGGGTTGGTTCCCCGGATATGCCATTGATGTAGAATGTGGTACGAGAGTGAACATTTTCTTTGGTGAAAATTCAGCATTTGATGAGTCTTATCAGTCATACTATGATAATGAAAAGACAATAACAAATGATATGCTCTGGAATCCATCTTCTCAACTATCACTTGAAGGTGAAGAAATAGCCGGTATTCCTCAATTGTTATTCTTCCTGGGTGGTCAGCATCACATTTATGTGACTAAACAGGTATATGATGGTTGTGCGTTTATTCATTCAAGATTAGACCCTGCAAGAAATGCTTTATTCAAAAGAACTGCATTTGATGAATTTGCATGGGCAGGTATTCCTTTATTGCTTCCGGGAACAGAATTACTGCCATTGGCTCAGGGATTGATACCTAACGATGCAATTATCAAGCTTAGAGTTAATTCTCAGTATCGCAATGAATGTGCCAGCTCCTTCAATGGTGGCTTACCTGCATACCGTATAAAAATCAATGGATTACAGACAAAAGCACTGGATGAAATTGGAATTGAAAATGCATTGGATGCGATAAATGTAGTTCCTAACCCATACTATGGATATTCATCCTACGAGATTTCCCAGTTTACGAATACCGTTAAGATTACTAACCTACCGGATAAATGTACCGTTACAATTTATTCTATGGATGGCAAATTCATCAAGCAGTACAATCGTAACGAATCTCCTATGGTTAAGACCGGATCAAATCCTGGTTCCAGAACGATGCAGACAGTGCCGGATCTGGAATGGGATATGCGCAACAACAAAAATATTCCGATTGCCAGTGGTGTGTATCTGATTCACGTCAATGCAGGTGATATGGGTGAACGCGTCATCAAGTGGTTTGGAGTTAACAGACAGTTTGACCCATCAGGTTTATAATAGATATTAATAAGGCAGGTGAATTCAATTCACCTGCCAATTTTTAAAATACATTCCTTTCAATTTTTCAAGGATAAGCTATGAATAAAATTTACGCCAGTTTAGTATTTATATTTGTTCTGTCTTCAACGCAAGTTTTTGCCGGGAACCCTGACAGACAAGGTGAAGCCGGTGCATATGAGTTGTTGATTAACCCATGGGCCAGATCAGCAGGCTTGCATTCTATCACTACATCTATGGTAAGTGGAGTGGAAGCTATGCAAATCAATGTTGCAGGTTTGGGCAGGATCAATTCTACCCAATTTGTACTCAGTAATACCCAATATTTTGTAGGCACAGGAATAAGCCTCAACGGCTTCGGATTTGCCCACAAAATGGGTAAAGGAACTATTGGTTTGAGTCTGGTTGCAATGAATCTGGGAAATATTCAGGTAACAACAACTGATGCTCCTGAAGGAAATGGTGCTACCTATTCTCCAAGTTTTTTCAATATTGGTCTTTCTTATGCCCATACATTTGACAATAAAGTCTCTGTTGGTATTTTAGTGAGAGGGATTTCACAATCAACTGCAGAGCTAAGTTCATTTGGTATAGCAATTGATGCGGGTGTCCAATATGTTACTGGAGAGAATGACAATTTTAAATTTGGAATTGCATTGAGAAATGTGGGATCCAGAATGAGATTTGGTGGAGAGGGTTTATCAACAAGACGTCCAAATCCAGGGAATGATGAAATTCCATATCAGGTAACTTATGACACTAGAGCTGCATCATTTGAAATGCCGTCTTTATTGAACATTGGTGTGTCATATGATTTCTATGCAGGTAAAAATCATAGAATCACCACTGTTGGTAATTTCACCAGTAATTCCTTTTCCAGAGATCAGGTCGGCGCAGGACTTGAATATTCATTGAGAGAAATGTTCATGTTAAGAGCAGGATACTTGTATGATTTAGGTTCAAGCGCTTCAGATATTACCACGAGAACAGCCTATACAGGTCTTTCTGCCGGTATATCATTTGAGTTCCCTCTTGGAAGAGATAGTGAAACAAAATTTGGTATTGACTATGCCTACAGAGCTACCAATCCTTTTAATGGAACACACAATCTAGCAGTACGCATTAATCTGTAAAGATTTTTATATCTTTATACTAAGTTATAGTTGTAAAACGTTTTTGCCTACTGGGTAAAAGCGTTTTACACGTTTATAGTCAATTCAAACCTAATAAGTCTATTTTCAGAAAATTAGATGGAAAGTTCATTCGGGTGATGAACTTTTTGCTTAAGAGGTTTTGTGATTAATTTTCATAGTTGAGAAGTTTTAAAGAATACATTATGAGTAAATATACATATTTGACCCAGGCAGGGTATGAGAGATTGAAAGGGGAATTAGAAGATCTTAAACAAAATGGTCGTCAGGAAGTATCCAGAGCTATAGGGGAAGCCAGAGAAAAAGGGGATCTGTCTGAGAACGCTGAATATGATGCAGCAAAAGATGCTCAGGCAATGCTGGAGCTTAAGATAAATGATTTGGAGAAGGCGCTTGCCAATGCCAGAATTATAGATGAATCTCAACTGGATTCTTCAAAAGTGACTGTGCTTTCAAAAGTAAAAATTAAGAATAATAAGACTAAAAAAGAGTTTACTTATATGCTCGTTTCCGAGTCTGAAGCAGATTTAAAGATTGGCAAAATTTCTGTAAGCTCGCCTATAGGCAGCGGCTTATTAGGAAAAGCTGTTGGAGATGTTGCTGCTGTTGAAACCCCGGCAGGTAATCTCGAATTCACAATTCTGGACATTTCACTGGATTAAGTTATGTCAAGTATATTTACCAAAATTGTAAACGGGGAGATTCCTTGTTACAAAATTGCAGAATCTGAGGATTATCTGGCATTTCTCGATGTGAGGCCGCAGGTAAAAGGACACACTCTTGTTATTCCTAAAAAGGAAATTGACTACATCTTTGATATTGACGATGAGCTTTTATCAGGAATGCTGCCTTTTGCAAAAAGGGTTGCTCATGCAATTAAGGAAGTAATTCCATGTAAGCGTATTGGTGTTGCAGTTCTTGGAATTGAAGTGCCGCATGCTCATATCCACCTGATTCCTATTAATCAGGTTAAAGATTTGAGGTTCGATAATATCAGCCCGGATCTTACTCCTGAAGAAATGGAGTCACTGGCCGCCGAAATTAAAAGCAGGGTAAGCTTAGTTTGATCTAAGTCGGCTCACCCTAATCTATTGACAGCATCATTTTAACTTCCGTTCAGGATTATTGCTCAGAAACGTATCCCATCCTGAATATTTAGGTCCCTGAGCCATATGATTATTTTTTTGAAAATGATGGCATACAGCGATGGCGAGAGCATCAGTGGCGTCCATATTTTTTGAGTCAAGTTTTTGTTTCAAAATATGCTCTAAGACCCCTGCAACCTGTTCTTTTGACGCATTTCCATTTCCGGTGACTGATTGCTTTATTTTTTTGGCAGAATATTCTGTAATACTCACTCCCTTTGTAATTGCGACTGCCATTGCGACGCCCTGAGCCCTTCCCAATTTAAGCATTGATTGAACATTCTTTCCAAAGAAAGGTGCTTCAATGGCCATCTCATCCGGTTTATACTTTTCGATAAGAATGGCAATATGCTCACTTATAGATTTTAATTTTTCAATATGATTTTCCAGTGAAGCCATTGTCTTGTAACCAAATTCTAACAAATGCATTTCGTTTTTTTTGATTCCAATAATCGCAAAACCCATAATATTGGAACCGGGATCTATACCAAGTATAATTTTTTCGAAATGTATTTTCACTGGGATTGTCATGAAGCTTTGTTCTAAATTAAGCACAAATTACATTTTATTTATATATTCAACATTTATCCGGTATACGTTACTCTAATGACATCATCGAATTCGGCCAGATTCTGATTCTAATATTGTGAAATACAAATCCCGATTTCTTACGATTCTGAAAATTGTGATTCTTGCAGCAATCTGCGCGGTTATTTATAGCCAGGTCAGTTATGTGGTGAAAGAGTGGAAGATAAACAGCTTAACTTGGAGCGACATTAATTGGGGTATGCTATTTCTGGCATCTTTGGGTTTCTGTCTCAACATATTGTTGGAGTGCATGAAGTGGCGTCAGTTATCAGGCAGGATAGAGAAGCTATCATATCAACGGACTTTAGGAAGTGTTTTGTCCGGAATAGCATTGTCGATTATCACGCCACAAAGGTTGGGCGACGTTGTAGGTCGCCTGATTGGTTTTAATGCTAATAATTTTCCCCGCCTGATTGCTGTACAAATATTAGGAGGGATGATTCAAATTGCTGTAGTGTTATTGATAGGAGGAATCAGTCTCTTATGGTTGAATACCTATTTTGAATGGTTCCCGCTCAATTATTATACAGTCACCTCACTAATTGTTTTTTTTATTTTTTTGATCTTATTGAATTTTGGAATATTCAAGACAAGATGGACTATAGCATTAACCGCCAGGATTCCTTTGAAAGGTAAATTGAAAAAATGGCTGGAAAGTGTTCATGTGATCAACAGCTTTTCGAATCCGGAAATTGCTTATTTGTATTTTCTTACGGTTTTAAGATACCTGGTATATACCTGCCAGTTGCTTTTATTAATTGAGTTTTTGGGCCAACCGGCCCTCAACTGGGTAAGCCTTGGGGCGGTCTATTTACTCTTTTTCATTCAGGCAGGTGTACCTCTGCCACCTTTATTTTCGTTAGTTGTTAGGGGTTCCATTGCAATGCAGGTGTGGTCGTTGATAGGATACCCGGGATTTCGTCCGCTTATTGCTTCATATTTGCTTTGGTTGATGAATCTTGGAATACCAGCTTTGCTTGGTGCTTTTAATTTGATTTATTTTAAAAAGGAAAATAATGACTAGTCGCTTTAATTTTATATCTGTTGTCTCGGGATTATTGATTCCACTTTTAGCATTGATTCCTGCTCATAATAATCAGGAAACACTGGTGGAACCTGCAATGAAATCATCCGAGATAGATCCTTGCCTGGGTTCCAATACTGTTTTTGAAGACGGAGAGCAAATTACTTATAAATTATACTACAATTGGAATTTTGTATGGCTGCCGGCTGGTGAGGTGGTATTTAAAGTTAAGGAGAAAGAGACCGAATATCATATCAGTGCTGTTGGAAAAACATATTCTTCCTATGAGTGGTTTTTCAAAGTAGATGACTACTACGAGACAGTTTTAGACAAAAAGACATTACGCCCAAAATCATTTGTCAGAGACATTAAAGAAGGTAAATTTTATCTGTACAACAGAATCAATTTTGATCAAAAAAATGGAAAGGCAGTTTCTTATCAGGGTCGTGATAAAAATTCAACGAAAAGAGAAGAGTTCTCATTCTCTAATTGCATGCACGATATGCTTTCAATAGTATATTACCTGCGAAATGTGGATTACGCTTACCTGAAACCAAAACAGAATTTTCCGGTAGAAATATTCCTTGATGGTAAAGGCTGGCCGGTGAATGTTACATACAATGGCAAAGAAAAAAATGTGAAGATTAAAGGGGGCGATAAATACAACACCCTAAAATTTTCGCCGCAAATGATTGCAGGTGCTCAGTTTAAAGAGGGTACTAAAATGAATGTATGGGTCAGTGATGACAATAATAAAGTACCAGTTATGATCGAATCTCCCGTTTCTGTGGGGTCCATTCGCGCTGTATTGTCAGACTATAAAGGATTAAAACATCCTCTTGCAGCGAAATTAAAATAGGATGCATAAAACCTTCTGGATTATTTTAATTTGTTTGCTGGTCGGATTTTCCGGAGGATTAGGTTTTTGGTATTTTATGACCCGGCAGAATCAAAAGCAGATCCAGGAAGATAAGACTGTGATCCTGGAAAAAATAAAGAAAGTCGCTAAGCTGATAACAGTGGAAGGCTATTTTACAGAAATCTATAGTTACAAGGATTACTATTACTGGGATATTAATCCGCTTCGTAAGAAAGTATTGTTGAGGATTAAAGCCAAAGTGTCTGTTGGTATTGATCTTCAAAATTTAAAAATTGAAATGGATCAAGACCAAAAATCCATAAAAATATACTGCTGTCCGGCACCTGAAATTCTTTCCATCGATACTGATTTAGATTATTATGACCTGAGTGAAGGCACCTTTAACACATTTAATGAGAGTGACTATAATGCCATTCAGAAAAAGGCAAAAGCGTTCATCAAGACAATTGCTTTGAAAAGTGACCTCATGAAGCAATCAACTGATCAATCTGTAGAATTTTTGGAGATAGTACAAAGCATAGCTGAAAATGGAGGATGGGAGGTAAGTATCATATCATCAACTCCGATACTTCAAAAATGAAAAATTTGGACAACCTGCAAAAAAGATGCTGAAGGTAAAATAATTATCGTCAAGTATATTGACTGATAATTACTTGTATATTTTTTAGTGCAAAATTTAAAGAATATTCAGCAGTTCTGATTCCTAAACTCCCATGTCAAAATATGCTTAAGCCAGGCTTAGGATTTATTTGGTTTTGAAGGGATTAAGTTTTATTTATGTGTGTCAAGATTGCTTAGTTTGAAATTAAACTTGGCAAAACGCATCAAAGCAGTTCAAATATTTTATTTTTACCGCTTCACTTTAACCACATACTAAATAAATGAATCCAATTTACAGTACGATGTTGCTTGCCTGGGGCTTTGTGTTGGCCTGGGTATTTTTTGTGATCCTTACCAACAAGAAGGTTCATCCGAAAGCACTGTTTGCCTTATTCATGGTTGAATTATGGGAACGATTTAGCTATTATGGGATGAGGGCTTTTTTGATTTTATATATCACAGCTGAAGTTGTTCGGGGTGGATTGGGTATTGCAGATGCAGAAGCTTATGGAATTTATGCTGCCTATGGGGCTCTTGTCTACCTAACACCTATCATTGGAGGATTTTTTGCAGACAGAATGATGGGATTCCGAAAAGCCATCATTTGGGGCTCAATATTGATGGCTGGTGGGCAATTTGTGCTGGCTGTGGATCATCCTACCCTGTTTTATGTTGGTTTAGCATTTCTGGTAATCGGAAATGGCTTTTTCAAGCCAAATATTTCCAGTATGGTGGGCAAATTTTATACTGACGGTGATCCCCGGCGAGACGGCGCATTCACTATATTCTATATGGGTATCAACATGGGGGCATTCCTTGCTCCTCTGACATGTGGTGTTATAGCCGAGACAGTTGGCTGGAGCTATGGTTTTCTTGCAGCAGGTATAGGTATGCTAATTGGACTGGCAGTCTTCATTTGGGCACAGAAAGCTAATATTTTTGAGCAATATGGACTTAAACCGGAAGAAGCATCTACATCTAAAATAGCAGGTCTTTCGCCTACATTATTCCCATATGTAATCAGTATTTTATTGGTTCCGGTGCTCTGGTTATTAATCCGTCAGTATGACATAATGGATTATTTATTATTGATCGTAGGAGGTGGTATTATAGGGTACTTGTTATACCATTCATTCGAGTATGAAAAGGTGCAAAGACAGCGGATATGGGTCGTGGTAATATTATTACTATTCACCACAATATTCTGGACTTTCTTTGAATTGGCAGGAAGTGCATTAAGCTTATTCACTGAACGTAATGTGGATAAAACATTATTTGGTATGGAATTGACTACGAGTTCATTCCAGTCTGCCAATCCATTATTCATCATGTTATTTGCTCCTGTTTTTTCCTGGATATGGATAAAATTAGCCAGAGCTAATCGTGAACCGGCCGCGCCATTAAAGTTTGCGTTTGGTTTGTTGATGTTGGGTGCAGGCTTTATGGTATTAAACTTGGGAACTGCTTCAGCTGTAGGCGGAATGGTAGCGGCAATTTTCCTTGTATTACTTTATTTAATGCATACTTTAGGGGAATTGGCACTATCTCCGGTAGGCTTATCTATGGTTACCAAACTTGCTCCTGTAAAGATCGTTGCCTTCATGATGGGTATCTGGTTCCTCTCATCTTCCATCGCTCACCAGGCGGGAAAGTTCATTGCTAAATATACAGCAGTAGAAGCAGGTGAAAATGTAACAACGGAAGAAACACTTCAGGCATCCATGGCTGTATTTAACAACGTAGGACTATTTGCCCTCGGAGCAGGAGTACTACTGATTTTATTATCACCAATGATCACTAAGTGGATGCACGGAATCAAGTAGTAAATTAGTTTGATATATTTTTATAACTGCACTTTTGAGACTAGTGTCGTTTATTCGTACTTGCAATGACCTTAATTATGAAAAAATTTTCTTTTCCGGCCAGCCATTATTTTATAGTAATGAGCTTTATTTTCTTGTGTTCAAATGATATGAATGCACAAATTTTCAAACGTAAATCACAGACGTCTCAGGTACAGGATACAATAAAACCTGAAATGCCCAAAAAGAAGGATGGCGAAAAGAAAAAATACTCGGACATTATTACTGATAAAGCTGTAACAAGTAAAGGGCTATTCCTTACTCATCAGGTTGAAGGCAAATACTATTTTGAAATTCCTGATTCCTTAATGAACAGACAAATTTTAATTGTAAGCCGAATATCAGGATTTGTAAAAAATCTCAATTTTGGCGGCGCTGGTATGTCCTCAAGGCCTCAGCAAGTCATCAGGTTTCAGAAGATGAATGGAAAAGTTGTCCTTAGATCAGTTTCTTATAATAGTGTTGCAAGTGATGAAAATCCGATATCTGTTTCAGTAAGGAACAATAATTTTGAACCGGTAATTATGGCTTTTGATGTGGCGACCAGATCAGATGACAGTTCATATGTAATTGATATTGCACCCCTTTTTACAACAGATGTTCCTATGATAGGAGCGATTTCCTCTGAGCAAAGAAAAGAATTTGAAATTTCTTCGCTGGAAGTTCCCAGAAGTCTTATTGTTGGGATGAGGAGTTTTCCGAAAAATGTGGAAGTGAAACACATATTAACATACAAGGGAAATAAGTTGCCCGACAATCAGCTGACAGGCACATTATCGCTGGAGATGAACCAGTCCTTTATATTGCTTCCTGAAATTCCTATGCGCCCTCGTTTGTTTGACAACAGAGTTTCATATTTCTCTATTCAACAAGTGGATTATGGCCTAGAAGAGCAGCGGGCTGCGAAGCGCAGGTATATTACCAGATGGAACCTGGTTCCTAAAGATCTGGAAGCTTACAAAAGAGGTGAATTGTCTGAACCTGTCAAACAAATTGTTTATTACATTGACCCGGCTACACCTATGAAGTGGAGGCCATTTCTCAAGCAAGGTGTAGAAGATTGGAATGTAGCTTTTGAAGCGGCTGGTTTTAAGAATGCCATAGTTGCAAAAGATCCTCCTACAGCTGAGGAAGATCCGGATTGGAGCCCGGAAGATGTAAGATATTCAGTTATCAGATATATTGCCACAGAAATACAAAACGCGCAAGGCCCTCACGTTCATGATCCAAGGACTGGTGAAATCATTGAAAGTGACATTCTTTGGTATCACAATGTGATGAACCTGCTTCGCAACTGGTATTTTATTCAGACAGCAGCGGTGAATCCGAAAGCAAGATCAGTAAGATTCGAAGACGAGGTGATGGGTGAATTAATAAGATTTGTTTGTGCGCATGAGGTAGGACACACATTGGGCTTACCTCATAACATGGGTTCAAGTTCTGCATATCCTGTAGACTCTTTAAGATCAGCATCTTTTACTGCTACAATGGGCACGGCTCCTTCAATTATGGATTATGCCCGATTTAATTATGTGGCCCAACCGGATGATAAAGGCGTGGCATTGCAACCAATGGTGGGCCCATATGATAAATGGTCCATTAAGTGGGGATATTCGTACTTTGATGATATGAAGTCTTTGGATGAAGAATCAATTGTTCTTAATCAGTGGGTCAAAGAAAGAGCGGTAAATCCCGTTTATCGCTTTGGCCAGCAAAGAGGTATGGTGTTGGATCCGAGAGCCCAAACTGAAGACCTCGGCGACGATGCAGTTCTTGCAAGTCAGTATGGTATTAAAAATTTGAACAGAATACTGGACAACCTTATTCTTTGGTCTAGTGAAGAAGCAAAAGGCTATGCAGAATTAGAAGAGTTATATGGTCAGGTGACAACACAGTTCAACCGATATATTGGACATGTATTGAATAATGTTGGGGGTGTATATGAGGACTACAAGTCAAGTGATCAAAAAGAGCCTGTATATTCTTATACCCCAAAAGCTGTTCAAAAAAATGCAGTGAATTTCCTTAATTCTGAGGTCTTCGCAACGCCAAACTGGCTGATCAGAAAAGATATTTTGTCCCGAATTGAAGAGTCCGGTATGGTAGATCGTATCAGGGGCATTCAGGTGGGAGCTTTAAATAATTTATTTGCGCCTACAAGATTATATCGTTTGCTCGAAGGGGAATATCTGCTTGGACAAGAAGCTTATTCCTTAGGTGAGTTACATGAGGATGTAAAAGCTCAGATCTTTGCGGAGGTGCGACTAGGCACCATGGTAGATCCATACAGACGTAATCTGCAGAAAGCTTATATAGATTTATTGATAAGCCATGCCCAATCAGCTGATCCCAAAGTGAGACAATCTGACATCCCGGCACATAGCAGGAGCCAGTTGAAAATAATCCAGGCAATGCTCAAGGGTAATATGTTCAGACAGAAAGATCAGTTATTAAAAGCGCACTATGAGGAATTGGTAGACAGGATTGATAAATTTCTTGATAATAAATCTTAAGTCAAACTAAGTCAAAACACTGTAAGTTATCCAGCTTCCGGTGTAAGCCATTACAGCAAATAAAACAAACTGAAAAACCGGCCATTTGAGACTTTTAGTTTCCCGTTTGACTATTGCAAAAGTGCTCATGCATTGCATCGCGAAAATGTAAAAGATCAGGAGGGATAAGGTCGTGGCAAATGTATATACCCTGACTCCGGTTTGTGGATCGGTGGCTTCAGCTAATTTTTGTCTTACACTTGATTCATCCTCTGATCCGACACTGTAAATTGTCGACATTGTTCCTACAAATACTTCCCTTGCTGCAAAAGAAGTCAGCAAAGAGATACCAATTTTCCAGTCAAATCCTAAAGGCTCAATAGCAGGCTCAATGCTTTTGCCAAATATACCGGCATAGCTGCTTTCCAGTTTAAGACTGGCTTCCAGAGAATTCAATTCGTGTTCATTCAAATTATTTTGTGCAGCCTTATTCCGGGCTTGAGCAGAAGCTGCAGCCATCTTGTCGGCAGGCCCGTAAGAAGCCAGAAACCACAAAGCAACAGAGATGATTAATATAACTTTACCCGCTTCTGAAACGAAAGTGTATACTTTTTCTTTGACGGTGAAAAAGACATTTCTTGCTACAGGGGTTTTGTATTCCGGAAGTTCGAGCATGAGTGCCGAAGCATCTCTTGACTTGAGAAAAAGCTTCATAATCCAGGCGAGACCCAGAGCAGAAATAATTCCTGTAAGATACAGCCCCATAAAAATTACACCTTGCAAATTGAAGGGCCCCCATTTTGAATCTGATGATACCAGGAGTCCAATTAAAACTGTATAAATGGGAATTCTGGCTGAACAGCTTATCAAAGGAGTGACCATTATGGTTATCATCCTTTCTTTCCAGTTTCCAATAGTCCTTGTGGACATGATAGCAGGTATTGCGCAAGCTCCACCGGAAATTAATGCGACAATACTTCGTCCGTTGAGACCAAATTTTTGCATCAATCCGTCAAACATATACACCGCCCGTGCCATATATCCGCTCTCTTCCAGCAGACTTATCAGGAGGAATAAAATGGCAATTTGAGGAACGAAAACCACTATGCCTCCCAATCCTGCCAAAATTCCCTCAGTTAACAAATCTGTAGCCCAGCCCGATGGAAGTTGTTCCTGAATCACACTTGATAGTGCAATGAATCCATCTTCTATCCAGGTCATTGGCAGCTCAGCCCAGGTATAAATTGCCTGAAAAACCAAAAACATAATACTGAAGAAGATAATTGGACCCCACAAATAGTGAGAAAGTACCTTATCATATTTTTCTGAGCGGGTAACACCTTCAGTAGCAGGTTGGCTTACGCATCTTTTTACTATGGGAATGATTCTGTCAAACCGTGATAGTGTGTCTTCTATTTGTGATTTTACATTCTCAAATTTTGCTGACAATGCTATATTATCAAGTTTATCTTTTTGTTCAGGAGAAAGATGCTGTAACCATGAATAATGATGCAGCCAGAGCTTACTTAAATATGCATTTTCAATTTTCATCTCAGAAGAAACTTCTTCAATGATATTTGAACCATGGGCGGCATAGTTGAAATAAGTCGTGGCTTTCAGCCTTTTGTGGTTACCGGCTTTAAACTGATTTACATAGTTTTTAATCTCATCAATGCCGCCTGAATTTCGGCCATTTATTGGAAACACAGGTACTTTAAACTCGTCCTCCAACCTGGCTTTATCGATTTTAATGTTTTTATGATCAGCAACGTCTATCATATTGAGCAATAGCACAACGTCCAGATTCAAATCAACAGCCTGAGTAAATAAGAGAAGATGCTTTTCAATATTTGATGCATCTGCGATGTATAGCAAAAGGTCCGGATAATCGGGACCTCCGGGATTGCTCAGAATTTCAGTAACAACCTTCTCATCTTCAGAATTAGGGTATAAAGAATAAGTGCCGGGTAAATCAATGATTTGTATCGTGCTATTATCTGAAGCCTTAAAACTCCCTGTTTTCTTGTCAACAGTAACACCAGGGAAGTTACCTACCTTTTGATTCAGTCCTGTTAATAAGTTAAATATGGTCGACTTGCCACAATTCGGATTACCAAGCAATGCTATTTTAAAGGTAGAGCTCATGTATTATTTTGACAATATTTCAACAATAATAACAGAGGCCTCGTTATGACGCAACGCTATAACAATTCCCTCAGATTTGATACAAATTGCTCTTCCTAGCCAGGTTTTTCGCAGGATTCTGAGGGTAGCGCCCGCTCTAACACCCATAGCCATCAGCTTGGAAGCTACTACGTCGCTTTGGACTGATCGAATGTTATATTGACATCCGATTTTTCCTTTATCCAATGTTAATTGCATCCGGCAATGATAACTCTTTTCAAAGACATTTATCCTTTTGAACGAGTCACAGAGATGTAATATTTATGGGATGCAGCCCAATTTAGAATTCAAAAATATTGCTTCAGTCAAGAAATCTGAAAATCTCAAATTGTAATTTTAATAAACAGCAATCTTATAATGATTTTGCTGCCCCGTCTCAGAACTCAATTGCAATATGTACAATCCAGGAGTAGAGGGAGCTGAAATTTGTAGAAAATCCTGACTGGAATTTGTATTGATCTTTTCAGAATCGAGTATTTGTCCATTGATTCCAATCCAGCGTAATTCTCCTTTGAAAACCGAATTGCTGTTCCAATTAAGTATGACACTTTGATTGACGGGCACAGGATTTGGATATATATTCAGAGAAAAACCTTCTATTTCCAAAGTACTTGTGCTTCCAACGACAACAGTAATTAATTTGCTTTCGAGGGTAAGTTTGGGTACCGATGGGTTTGTTACAAATAATTGGTATACACCTTCATCATCAGGATTGGCTGTTAAAATTTCTAACATCGCTGAAGGAACCTGATTCCATAAAATTCCAGCCTTTTCCCAATTATATATATTGCTGTTAACATTAGGATCAATTTCTATCGTTAATGAAATATCTGAACCAGGGGCTGCAACTACTGTCGTGTCTTTGTAAAAAGGTTGTTGAGGTGCATAAATGACTTCAGCATCATTACTATTAAATAATGTGATATTAGGTAAAATATCTTCAAAGCTAAATCGATTGTTTTCAAATCGGAAATTAGCAAGTGAATCATTGACTTCCCCAATATGTGTCAATGTTGTCAGTTCATTGAAGTTATTATTGTGTATCCAAAGAACCTCAAGTTTCATGGGATCAAAAAAGGCAGGAACCTGTCCCTCCAGTTTATTATCATTGAGATAAATTGATTTAAGGTTCTCAAGTTTTGAAAGAGTTCCGGGAATAGTACCAGTGAGCTGATTTTTACCAAGATTCAGGTATTCCAATGAAACAGCGTCGCCGAGTTCGGAAGGAATATTGCCGGTCAGTTGATTTCCACTTAAATCCATTGTAATCAGTGAAGAAAACTCTTTGATTACCTCAGGTATTTCACCTGTCAAATTATTATTTGGCAATTCGATTTTTTCCAGACAGCCATATTTATTGAAGCTTAAACCTTCCCAAAGATCATATGGTGATTCCAGATTCCACTTTTGCTCCCAAAGATCACCGGAAGTTATTGTAAATACGTCCACCAAATAAAGAGAATCCATTTCAACACATGGAGCGAATCCAAAAACTTCCAGCATCCTGCAAAGTGTATCAATTCCACACTCATTGGAAGTAATCAGGCAAACCTCAAATTCTCCTTCTGTATCATACACATGAGATGGGTTATTTTCTGTGGAAGTATTACCATCACCAAATGTCCACAATGTGGAAACGGCATGCTGAGACTTGTTATTGAATCTGATTTTTCTACCGTGCTGCTTTTCAGTAAATTCCGCATCAGGGATGAACCCTATATTTTCAATATTCACCTGGGTGCTATAATTACAACCCTGAGAGTCAGCGATTACCAGATTATATGTTCCACTTTCTAAATTCTCAAACACATTTTGAGAGGATTGCAGGCCATTCAGAGTATATTGATAATTGCCGTTTCCACCCGCTGCAATTACGGTGAGAGAACCATTTTCTTCTTCGCAGGTACTTTTTACCTGAATAAGACCAGCACTTACAGCTGTAGAACTTCCTATTTGGAAATCATACTCTACTACACATCCCGCCCCATCTGTTATCACAAATTCATATTGGCCTGATGTGAGATTTGTGAAATTACTACTTGTTTGAGGAATACCATTAAGCATATAACTATAAGGCTGTGCTCCTCCCTGAAGTGCAATTTGAGCATGGCCATTTTGTAACCCACAGGTGGTAGCTACGATTTCCGGCTCAAGAACAAGAGATTGAGAGCCTGCAATCAGGAACCCTACAGCAAATGAACATCCACTTGCATCAGTTACTATTGCATTATACTGACCTGCAGCTAGATTGGTAAATGAGTTTTCGTTTTGAGAAATTGCTCCTAACTGATATGTAAAAGGACCTTGTCCTCCGTTGACCTGTATAAGTACACTACCGTTTGAATTGCCACAAGAAGTGGGAGTGACACTGGCATTTGCAATAAGTGCTGACTCTGAATCCACTTGAATGGACTGTGTTTTAGAGCAACCACTGGCATCTGTCACCAATACCTGGTAATTTCCTGCAGAAAGATTGGAAAAGGTGTTGTTGATTTGTGGTCCATTTCCAAGGTTGTAGGTATATGGAGCAAGTCCACCATTTACATTGATCTGAATGCTCCCATTTTCTTCATTACAATTTGCAGGAGTGCTTGTGGCATTTATTACAATTGCCTGAGGATTAGTAATAGTGGCACTTAATTGAATTGAGCACGCTAGTGAATCTGTAATTTGTACTGTATAATTTCCTGAATTCAAACCATTTAATACATTAATATTTCCAGGGCCATTTCCAAAATTGTAGGTGTAAGAAGGTGATCCACTCGTCACTTGAACCGTCAATGATCCAGTGCCGGGAGCGCATCCATTGCTGGTTTGAATGGAAGCTGACAGAAGCGTAGAACTCTGAATGACAATATTATTGCTGACTGTACAGCCAGATAAATCATTTACTGCAACCGTATATGTACCACTCGAAAGATTGCTGAAAATGTTGTTTTGTTGAGTTAGATTATTTAATGTGTAGCTCAAAGTGCCACTTCCCCCTGCAGCCTGAATGCTTAATGAGCCGTTGTTCATTCCACAGGTAGTATTAATTGCATTGGTAGACATTGAAAGTGCAAGAGAGGAATCGATCTCAATTGTGGTACTTTGACTACAACCCAAACCATCCATAACATCGACATTATAGGTGCCCGGACTTAAATTTGAAAATACTAATTCATTGGAAAATCCCTGACCGATATCAATAAGAAATGGTTCTGATCCCCCGAAGAGTGCAAATGAAATAATACCATTATTCAACCCACATGTAGTATGTTCCAGATCATATCCAATGGCAATAGGAATTTGTTCATCAATTGAAAATGTTTGTTCTGAATTGCATCCATTGGCATCTGTAACTATAGCAGTATAAAATCCGGGTATAAGATTTTGAAAAGTATTTTCACTAACCGGTCCCAAACCAATATCGTAAGTAAAAGGCGAAATACCACTGGTCGTAATCATTTCAACTTCACCGGTTCCTCCTTCACAAACTATTGTCGTGTGGTTCAGATCAAAAGCTACTCCTTCTGATTCAGCAATTTCAGTTAAAAATGATAAAGAACATCCATTATCATCCAAAATATTCACATTGTATGTGCCAGAGGGTAAACCCAAACTGAAAGTATTCGAGCCCTGACCCTGACCAAAATCTATTATATATGGTGCTGTACCTCCAAATATATTTAACTCAAGGCTGCCGTTTGATTCTCCGCAAGAAGTATTTTCAACTAATAATTCAGCACTGAAACCTGCGCAAATGTTCGGTTCCTCGCAGGGATCAAGACAAGTCACCTGATTTACTCTGTCCCGAACTCTATTGCCCGGTAATGGACCAAATCCTTTTGTTAAATTGATTCCTACACTTGTTAAGTGACAGTAACTCATGATTGTACCCCCCCCAATGGCCGGTGGGCCGGGTGGGCAATCACCTTCAGTTTCATAACAATTATCAATAGCTCCTCCCGGCCAGCCACACCATTGAGTATGTTGAGATCCAATATTATGTCCCATTTCATGAGAAACTACCATAATGGTCCAGGAATAAGCCGGATAATTATTAAATCCCACATTAATGTTACTGTATGCATACCGGTTATTAGTGCACATAGAGTTTAAGTACGCAATTCCTCCCAGTCCATTTCCGCCGCGTGCACATAAATGGCCCAGATTTCCATTGATTCCCGTAGTGTTTCTAAGATTTCTGAATTGACTTAATGCTGTGCCGGCACTAGTTGTAGAATAACTATCAGGAGTGGTCCAAACAAAAATTTCTGATACCGTAATTGGTATCTGTTCATTCGTATAAATTATTCCCACATTATTGAATACTCCTGCCACCCAGGCTTCGCAATTGGGTATGCTGCTTCCTCTGTTCAGATACAGTGAGTGATCCAATTCAACATAAATTCTTACACAATCCCCCGGTGATCTGCTGCCACGGTGTCCTGCTTCTTCAGACTCGGCTTCGTACTCTCCATTTTCAGTGTAGCATTCAAAGGGAACTTCCAAAGGAAGTTCATCGCTTTCATAAATGACATGGATAGCATCGTCGTTTTCCATTTTTCCAATTGTGATGCTTCCAAATTCCTTTGTATTGATCACACCAATGATTTCATTCTTCATGATGCTAATACCGGCTGTAGATCCCTCCAGATTTCTCACTACCCCCTGGTAATGAACATGATCACCTGAAGTGAACGTCTGACCATCTGATGTCCTGATTATTAAATCATCAGTGAAAGGACTATTTTTAAAAAGGTCTATGATTAACGGTCCATTATCGCCAAAAGGAACTGTCAGAGTAAGCACTTCATGTTTACTGGAAATTAGTTCTTCTCTGACGCTTTGGTTTATTTCTACGAAAACGGATCCATTTACCTGATTTCTTAATGAGCCATTTGAATCAAAACTAGTGTTGATAACAAATAAATTTTCAGCAATATAAGGTTTGAATTCAGCGAGCTTTTGTTGAAGAAAATTTTCAATCTTAATAGATTTACTCGGGGTAGATGGATGCGCTGTAAATTTATTTTGAGAATTTGCTGAAAAAAACAAAGCAATACCCACCAAAGTGAATAGAAAACTCTTCATTAGAACCGGATTAGATGAAATAATTATGCAATTTTAAGAATTAATTACGTAATTAAATATCCAAGGATAGTGTTAAACGGACCTTTTTACCGTAAAAGGAGTATTATGAGCCATTTAATTCCAATTTATGACCGAAAAGGCGAATTTTCCTCTATGGTTTTGACTTGACTTCCACGTCTACTTTGATTCTTTCATCACGATTAGCAAGGTTCCCAATAACGTGGTAAATCAGTTTTCCAATAGATTCCATTCTTTCAAAATTGATCTTATCCACAGAGTCCACTGGTCTGTGATAATCAGGATGAGTTCCACTGAAATAGAATATAGCAGGAATACCTCTTTCCGCAAAATTGTAATGGTCCGAACGGTAATAATATCTGTTTGGATCAGATTCAGCATTGTATGTGTAATCAAGTTCAAGATGGGTGTAAAGCTTATTCATTTCTTCATTGATATTATGAAGCTCTGTACTCAGACGATCCGATCCAATCACATAAATATAGTCCGGATTATCCGCATGCTTTTCATCAATCCTGCCTATCATATCAATATTGACATTTGCAATGGATTGCTCTAGTGGAAAAATAGGATGATTGACATAGTATTCAGATCCCAGCAAACCTTTTTCTTCTCCGGTGACCAACATGAATAATATAGATCTTTTTGACCCCTTCCCTTCAGATTTCATCCTGGAAAATACCCTGGCTAGTTCCATAACAGTAACCGAACCACTTCCATTGTCATCTGCACCATTATAAATATCTTCGCCTTTCTTGCCAAGGTGATCGTAGTGAGCAGTAACGATAACAAGCTCCTCTTTTAATTTTTCATCTTCCCCCTCTATATATGCCAGGACATTTGAGCCTTCCAGTACTTTGATATTCTTTTCCATTTTTGCTTCCAATGGAGCAGTCAGCATCAAGTTTTCCGGCTTTCCTTTCTTATTTATTTTGTCTCTTTTCTTGACTAATTTCTTAAATGATTTTCCAATAATGTCCTTTGCTATATTGGTGGAAATCTGGAATACATTTGCTCTTGCCATAGGTTTATCATCGGGCAGGCCCAAACTCATAGCATTTCCTAAAATTTTTCGTCTGTTTGCTTCAAGGTGCTTTTTAATATCATCTTCTATCACTAAAACTAATTTGGCTCCATTCTTATAGGCAGCTTCTGCTTTTTTGCCAATGTTATTATTCCAGTCTGATGGAACAGCAGACCCTGATATCCAAGAAGTACCATCATTCCTGACAGGCTCTCCTTTATAGATTAGAACAACTTTGTTTTTTACATCTATTCCGGAATAATCGCTGTATTTCGGATCATCAATCCCATATCCCAGAAAAATTATTTGATCAGACTTCCACTCAGGAATAGAGTTGTTTTCGGCTGAAACTGCAATGAAATCCCAGAGATGCTTATATTCAATCCCATTGATTTTTAATGCAATTTCTTTCCATGATGTCCAGGTAAATGCCACTTTCTGTTCATATCCACCGATTGAGGAAATTGGTTTAATCCCATATTTTTTGAATTCAGAAACAATATATTCGGCAGCTTTTTTAATTCCGGGAGATCCTGTTTCACGTCCTTCCAATGAATCGGAAGCCAGAATGCTAAGGTGCCTCTTAAGATTGTCTTTATGGACCGCATGAATATCAGCTTTATCAGCCTCAGGAACAGAAATAGTCAAAGTCTGACTCTGAGAAAAGACATTAGTAGAAAATGCCAATAATAATATAAAGCAGCATGCGAAAACGCCGCTTACGCTAAATGTTAGCCTTAATTTATTCATAAAAAATGAAGATATATATTAACAATACCGGATTTTCTCAACTCTCTTCTGATGCCTCCCTCCTTCAAAATCAGTATTTAAAAAAGTCTTCACCATTTGAATGGCCAGCTCTTCAGACACAAAACGGCAAGGAATAGCCAGCACATTTGCATCATTGTGCTGACGTGCCAGTGATGCAATCTCATCTGTCCAGCAGAGCGCCGCACGGATATGCTGATGTTTATTGGCCGTAATTGCTACACCATTTCCGCTCCCACAGAGTACTATACCTTGATCTGCCTGCTTCAGTTTGATCGATTCTGCCACAGGATGTACAAAATCTGGGTAATCAACTGAATCTGCGGAGTCAGTACCCATGTCAAGAACATCATAACCTTCAGAACTAAGGAAGGATTTGATGACTTGCTTATAAGCATATCCTGCATGATCACTTCCTATCGAAATTGACTTTTCCATGGATTTTTTATTCAACAATTAGAGAATCCTTTATACCTAAACCTTTTAATTCTTGCTTGATTGCTTCAACATCAACATAAGGTGAAAATATCTCAGCTAATTCATTCACGAAGGCATCATCACTATTTTCAGCGGCCATAGACATGAGATCGGTCATAAACCTGTCCATTTCATCCTTGTCTGCTTTGTACCCAGCTTCAATATCGGCAGGGTCAAGCGTTTTGAAAAATTTCTGATACTCTCTTGTATGCTCCGCCATTATTTGCATGTGTGGTTTTGCTTTGTCATAGGCACCGGCATCTATATACAAATTGATAAAGGCCATTGTAGTGCCATCATACGGGAAATTGTAATGTGGAAAAGCCGCAAAATGCTGATCAAGCAATTTTATGGTACCTGCCTTATCTCCTTTTCTGAGTAAGTCAAATGCAGCTCTCAGCATAATCATTTTGTGAGCATAAATACTTGGTCCATACGCTTTGTCAATGAATGTCTGATGAGTATCAAAATTACCCCACCTGAACTTGGTAGTAACATTTTCAAGGAATTTGTCTGTATCTACTCTTCCCAGACCAAATATTCTGAATGATTTATCACCTTCGGCTTTTGTAGGTAATAACCTCAATCCAAGACCTTCCAGTTGCATATTCTGACCCAGCCCAAATAATTTATCTTCCTGACAAGTAACAGCAAAGTAAATTGGACGATCATAGAAATTTGAATTTATAATATCCAGTATTGCCAGTTCGTCTTTTGTGATGTAATTGGTGCTAATCTGAATATTCAATCTGTCAGTATAGTCAGGATCATCTGCAGAAATTAAACCTGCACTGACTGCGCGATTTTTATCAACAGGCAAATAAATATTCTTTGTGGGCAGATAAGACTCAGTCATTCTGGTCCCTCCTCTAAGCGGGTGACTTTCACCAATGAATTTTAAAACATCATTGAGAGACATTTCAGGATTTTGATTGTCAGGCGAATAATAAAACACCTGATTACGCTTAAATCCGCGGTATTCCTCAGATGGAATACTAAAATTAATAGCAGGCGAATCATTGACCTTTCTTCTCATCTGATCTATATACCAATCTACAGCGATAAGACTCAGATTCACAACTCTCACATCCGTCCTGATCCCTTCCACTTCCTGAGCATACCATAGTGGGTATGTATCATTATCACCATATGTAAATATCAAAGCATTTGGTTCGCATGAATTGAGGAAGTTAGAGGCATAATCTCTTGCTCCCGTATGACCACTTCTACTATTGTCATCGAAATTCTGGAAACCCATTATTAGCGGGACCGTTAATGCCATAGCACCTGCAATAGGAGCTGCAAATTTGGCAAGTCCTTTTACTTTATTTTTTATAAATTCAAAAACATATAGCGTTCCCAATCCTATCCAAATAGCAAATGTAAAGAAGGATCCGACCAACACGTAATCCCGTTCTCTGGGCTCGTTGGGTGGCTGGTTAGAATACACAATAATACCCAAACCGGTAATAACAAATAATGCCAGTAGGGCAAAAAAGTCTTTTCGGGATTTCCTGTAATGGAATAGTATCCCCAGAATTCCGAATAGCAATGGCAATAGATAATAAGTGTTTCTCGCCTTGTCGTTTTTCAATGCTGAAGGTAATTCTGACATGTCATACAATCGGGCTTTATCTATAAATGGAATTCCACTAATCCAATGCCCCATACTTGGGTCCCAGGGGAAAAATCCTTGTTGACCATTCTGTTTTCCTGCAAAATTCCACATGAAATACCTCCAGTACATCCAGTTTACCTGGTACCTGAAGAAAAAGCTGATATTATCACTCATAGTTGGTTTGCCTTCTTTGCCATCCATCCAGTAGCGATACAATCTTTTTCTATTTTCATCGTAATGGCTCATCCTTGGGAAAAGAACTTCATCAGCCTTATTGTATTCGTAGTTTATTTTGTAATCTACAATTTCATATTTATCTCCCACACGACCATATCTGTCACTGATATCAGTACCTATCGGCTCAGCATCAAAGAATGGTCCCCTTAATAATGCTCTTTCACCATATTGTTCACGATTCAGGTATGGCAGCAATCTGACAGCATCATAATTGTCGTTCATGTTGACAGGTGGATTGGCATTTGCACGAATCATTACGATTCCTACTGTGGAAAAACCTGCAAATGATAAAAATAGTGCAACCAGAATTTGCTGAAAAATTCCATTTTGCTTTTTATGAATGTACCTGAACCCAAAGAACAACACCAGTCCGATGGTGATAACTAATGGAATCAAGCCTGAATGGAATGGCATTCCAAGACTATTTACCATCATGATTTCATAACTTGCTAATAATCCCGGAATTCCCGTGATAACGAGAGTTTGAATCCCTGCAATAAAAACCACACCCAGAAGAGCAGCAATGATTGCTCCTTTCAGGTTTGGATTTTTGAATTTTTTGTAATAATAAAACAAGGCTAAAGCCGGGAAAGTCAGCAAACTCAGTAAGTGAACCCCTATAGATAGCCCCGCAGCATAAACTGCAAACAATACCCATCTGTCGTTTTTTGGTTCATCAGGCAGATGGTACCACTTAATCATAGCCCACAATGTCAATACAGTAAAGAAAGTGGACATCGCATAAACTTCACCCTCTACTGCTGAAAACCAAATGGAAGTGCTAAATGCGGTCGTCAAACCAGCTACAACCCCTGCCATAGAAATACCCAGCAAAGTAGAACTGTCTGGTTCATTTTCCCTCCCTACAAGTGACATTTTTCCAAGAATCATAGCTACCCAGCATACCATCATGGCAGCAAATGCAGTACTCATCGCGGATAACAAATTCACAGCAACAGCTATTCCCGATGGATTTTCTGAGACTGCGTCTCCTATCATTGCAAACAATCTTCCGATTAATACAAATAATGGTGCTCCAGGAGGGTGAACTACTTGCAATTTATAAGCTCCGAGTATAAATTCACCACAATCCCAAAGACTGCCTGTGCTCTCTACAGAAAATGCATATACAATAAATGAAATGGCGAAAACCAGCCAACCACTGAGATTAATTGCTCTCTTAAATGAATTCATGTAGCTTGAAATTGCTTAGTGAGTGTGTAAATAGTGTAATGAAGCCCAAATTTAGTGTAAAAATCCAAAAACCAATATTCTTGAGCAATAAGCCTGATTTCTTAGCACAAATTCGGATCTCATGGTGTTTGATTTTTTATTTACCTTTGCACTAACTTTTAATTATAATATGTTAAAACTTATTGCTCTTGGAGCTGTACTTTTTTTTGCCTACAGACTTTGGATAGTTCCAATGCTGGAAGCTGCCAAAGGCGAAGATACCACTCCACCTAAGATTAAAAAGGAGCCGGATCAAAAAGCTAAGGACGATTATATTGACTACGAAGAAATAAAATGAATACATTCCGGATCGGTGATATAGTATTGTACAAAAACAATCAGCTTATCGCCTTCAATAAACCAAGTGGAATCACATCCCAAACAGATGGTTCTGCAGACAAGTCTTTGGACGAATTAGCATCTATATTTTGCGGGCACCCTGTGCAGGTTGTTCACAGATTGGACCGGCCGGCCAGCGGAGCGATTCTGTATGCTAAGAACAAAACCGCAGTAGCGACCATGCATGAGCAGTTTGCTGAGAGAGAGGTAGAGAAAACCTATTTTGCAATCGTGATGAAAGCACCGGAAATTCCCGCAGCTACACTGACTCATTATCTTGAATTTAATCTGAAAGTCAATAAAGCTTTCATAACGGAAGATAAAGAAAAAGGAAAAGAAGCAATTCTTTCTTATGAGACTGTCGGCCATAGTGATCGCTACACTTTGCTGAAAGTGAAGCTGCATACGGGCAGACAGCATCAGATCAGGGTGCAATTAGCTGCTATAGGTTCACCTATTCGTGGTGATGTTAAATATGGTTTCAGACGTGGAAATAAAGATCGGTCGATTCAATTACACAGCTTTGAGCTGAAATTTAAACATCCTGTCAGTGGTCAGCTGGAGAGAATCATAGCACCTGTTCCTGATGAACCTGTTTGGAAAGCATTTGAAAAATTTATTCCCAATGAGTGAAGATCCTATCAAACGTACTGATGTAAATGAATTGGGTGAATTTGGACTCATAGAGCATTTGACCAGAAACTTCCCTGTTACGAGGTTGTCAACACTTCGGGCAATGGGCGATGATGCAGCCGTATTGGCAGGGCAGCAACAAAATATGCTGGTTACAACTGATATGCTTCTGGAGGGAATTCACTTTGATCTCGCCTACATGCCGTTAAAACATCTGGGTTATAAAGCTGTGGTTGTGAATCTTTCTGATATTTATGCTATGAACGGTACACCTACTCAGATCACAGTTTCCATTGCATTCTCCAATCGATATTCAGTGGAAGCCCTTGAAGAGCTATATGAAGGAATCCTTGCAGCTTGCAAAAAATATAATGTTGACCTGGTAGGTGGAGACACTACCTCTTCCCTTAAAGGACTTGTCATTAGCATTACTGCTATAGGTTTTGCCGATGGAGAAAATACAACTTATCGCGATGGAGCCCGACCCGGGGATCTTATTTGTGTCAGTGGAGACCTTGGTGCCGCATATCTTGGTTTGCAGCTTCTCGAAAGGGAAAAACGAATCTGGATGGAGCATCCGGAATTGCAACCGGATCTTGAAGAACAACAGTATGTTGTCGGAAGACATCTTAAGCCTGAGGCTCGTGTAGATATCATTCAGCAATTTAGAAACCTTAAATTGGTCCCTACCTCCATGATTGATGTATCAGACGGACTTTCATCTGAATTATTTCATATCTGCAAGCAATCCGGAGTAGGTGCACTTATCGAGGAAGAGGGTGTTCCAATTCACAATGAAGCTCAGCTGCTTGCCCTCAAATTTCAATTGGATCCCATAACCTGTGCTCTTAATGGTGGCGAAGATTATGAATTGCTTTTCACCGTGCGTCCTGAAGATGAGGAGAAAGTAAAGCATATGCAGGATATCTATATTATGGGTGAAATCAAAGAACCTGAATATGGTATAAAATTGCGCACGAAGGGCGGAAACATTCACATCCTCAAAGCGCAGGGCTGGAATCATTTTGAATCATAATAGCTCCCGGATTAATTCCAATAATCTTTGCTTCTATCTCAAATAAAAAGCCAGTAATGTGTTGAGGCAATTGATTTAATCTTCTTTCCATGATATGTTCAAAATGATTCTTGATTGCCTGTCAATTAATTCAAATAATTTGAGCTCCTTATTTTTGCGTAGATTTGAATGCAACAACTCAGGCAATCAATGAGGCCATTTACATTCATACTCTTATTTTTATTACTGACATCAAAAGTCTGGTCCCAAATTGATTCTTTCCAGCTTTGGAATGATTCAAGGATAAAACATCAAAATGCAGCCATGACTGTATTGGGTTCATGGGCAGCAATTAATATAGCAGGTGGACTTATTCTGCAATCAAAGTCTGAAGGCGAACTGAAATATTTTCATCAGATGAATGCAGGCTGGAATATTGTAAATGCCGGGATTTCAGGATTTAGCCTTTTTCGTTCACTCAAAGAGAAATCTCAAACTTCAAATTTTAATAGTTCAGTTAAAAAGCTGGAAGGATTTCAGAGGGCACTGCTTTTCAATGCCGGACTTGATGGGGGGTATATAGTAGGTGGTATATATTTGATAGAAAGATCAAATAGAGAACTGAAGCCTGATAGGTTACGGGGATTTGGTAAATCTATTGTCCTGCAAGGAGCGTTCCTGTTTGTATTTGACCTTGTTGCATATTTTACTTCCAGAAAATTCAACCATCAAATTCTGCCTACATTCCATACTTCAGCAGATGGGGGAATAGAAATTGGATTAAAAATTGGATTAAATTGAATAAAGTCTTGCTTTTGTTTAACAATTTGCTTTAATTTGAAGATAAAGTATAAACAAAACCTCAGGTACTTGTGTTCGGCAACTTGTATCTCTAAACAATACATGTACATATATATATGTCGAATAAGAAAGTCATAGTCATAGGTTCCGGTTTTGCAGGAATATCCGCAGCGAGTTTTCTTGCTAAAGCCGGATATGACGTGACTGTCCTTGAAAAGCTTGATACACCCGGTGGCAGAGCACGTCAATTAATCCGGGACGGTTTCACTTTTGATATGGGACCAAGCTGGTACTGGATGCCGGATATTTTTGAAAGGTATTTTGAGCAGTTTGGAAAAAAGACATCTGACTATTATGAATTAATCAGGCTGGATCCTTCTTATTCTATATTCTTCGGTAAGAATAATGAGATGCTTGTTCCAGCAAATCTGGATGAGTTTTATGCCATGTTCGAAAAGTATGAGCCTGGCAGCAGTGTAAGGCTTAGAAAATTTTTGAAAGAGTCCGCTTATAAGTATGATGTGGGGGTCAAAGATTTTGTATTCAGACCAGGCAACAGTGTAGCTGAGTTTATAGATCCCAGAGTGATCAAAAGCGTCTTCAATTTGCACATGTTTCAATCCATTGCAAAGTATATTCGGAAGTATTTCAAACATCCTGAACTGATTAAACTGTTGGAGTTCCCTGTATTATTCCTTGGGGCAACTCCTCAGAATACCCCGGCATTATATAGTCTCATGAACTACGCTGATATCACTCTTGGTACCTGGTATCCAAAAGGAGGCATGTATTCTATCGTAAAAGGTATGGTTTCTCTGGCTGAAGAGCTGGGAGTTAAGTTTGAGTACAATCAGGAAGTCACAAAGCTCATCATGAATGGAAATAACATTCAAAAAGTCAGGACCAAATCAAGTGAGTTTGTTGCAGATATAGTAGTTGGAGGTGCAGATTATCATCATATTGAACAACATTTGTTGGACGCGCCGTTTCGCATGTACAGCGAATCATATTGGGATAAAAGAGTATTAGCCCCTTCAAGTATACTATATTATATAGGTGTAAAAGGAAAATTGAAGAATATCCAGCATCATACCTTGTTTTTTGATGCTCCTTTTGAGA
>JADJJU010000001.1:0-330000 GCA_016706365.1 Saprospiraceae bacterium | reverse complement strand
CTGTGGGTAGGGGTGAAAGGCTAATCAAACTTGGAGATAGCTCGTACTCCCCGGAAATGCATTTAGGTGCAGCGTTAGGGAATGTGTCATGGAGGTAGAGCTACCAATAGGGCTAGGGGGCTTCACCGCCTACCAACCCCTGATGAACTCCGAATGCCATGACATAGTACTGGCAGTGAGGCCCGGGGTGATAAGGTCACGGGCCGAGAGGGGAACAACCCAGACCAACAGCTAAGGTCCCTAAGTATGAACTAAGTTGAATAGAACGAGGTGGGAATGCACAGACAGCTAGGATGTTTGCTTGGAAGCAGCAATTCATTTAAAGAGTGCGTAACAGCTCACTAGTCGAGCGTTCCTGCGCGGAAAATAATCGGGCATCAAGTTCATCACCGAAGCTTTGGGTTCCGATAAGAATGGAAGCGGTAGGGGAGCATTCTAACAGCGTTGAAGGTAAGCTGTGAGGTTTGCTGGAGTGGTTAGAAAAGCAAATGTAGGCATGAGTAACGATAAAACAGGTGAGAAACCCGTCCGCCGTAAGACTAAGGTTTCCTAGATCTATGTTAATCAGATCAGGGTTAGTCGGGTCCTAAGGATAAGCCGAAAGGCGATGCCGATGGAAAACAAGTTAATATTCTTGTACCTGTATAAATTGCGATGGAGGGACGGAGGAGTGAAAGGTCTGCGCACTGACGGAATAGTGCGTTAAAGGGTGTAGGCGTTGATCATGGTAGGTAAATCCGTTATGAGAGCTGATACCCGATAGTACACGGAGGTTTAGGCCGAAGTGATAATGGCTGTGAGCAGGCTTCCGAGAAAAGCTTCTAAGCTCTAGGTATATAGAGCCCGTACCGTAAACCGACACAGGTAGTCGAGGAGAGTATCCTCAGGCGCTCGAGTGATTCGTGGCTAAGGAACTAGGCAAAATGGGCCCGTAACTTCGGGAGAAGAGTCCCCTGAGTAATCAGGGCGCAGTGAAGAGGCCCAGGCAACTGTTTAACAAAAACACAGGACTCTGCTAAATCGAAAGATGAAGTATAGGGTCTGACACCTGCCCGGTGCCGGAAGGTTAAGGAAGGGGCTTAGGAGCAATCCGAAGGTCTTGACTGAAGCCCCGGTAAACGGCGGCCGTAACTATAACGGTCCTAAGGTAGCGAAATTCCTTGTCGGGTAAGTTCCGACCTGCACGAATGGTGTAACGATCTGGGCACTGTCTCAGCCACGAGCTCGGTGAAATTGAAGTATCGGTGAAGATACCGATTACCCGCAACGGGACGAAAAGACCCCGTGAACCTTTACTATAGCTTTGCATTGGTTTTGAGTAAATAATGTGTAGGATAGGTGGGAGACATTGAAGTTTGCACGCTAGTGTAGATGGAGTCGTCGTTGAAATACCACCCTTTGTGTATTTAGATTCTAACCCTGAGAGGGGGACAGTGCATGGTGGGTAGTTTGACTGGGGTGGTCGCCTCCAAAAGAGTAACGGAGGCTTGCAAAGGTACCCTCAGCATGGTCGGTAATCATGCGCAGAGCATATTAGTAGAAGGGTGCTTGACTGTGAGACTGACGGGTCGAGCAGGAACGAAAGTTGGCTAAAGTGATCCGGTGTTTCCGCATGGAAGGGACATCGCTCAA
The DNA here is from genome assembly GCA_016706365.1 of Saprospiraceae bacterium. Taxonomy (GTDB): domain Bacteria; phylum Bacteroidota; class Bacteroidia; order Chitinophagales; family Saprospiraceae; genus SLDF01. The sequence goes on along the minus strand of JADJJU010000001.1, from coordinate 328,368 downwards.
AGGATAAAAGGTACTCCGGGGATAACAGGCTGATCTCCCCCAAGAGCTCATATCGACGGGGAGGTTTGGCACCTCGATGTCGGCTCGTCACATCCTGGGGCTGGAGAAGGTCCCAAGGGTTGGGCTGTTCGCCCATTAAAGTGGCACGCGAGCTGGGTTCAGAACGTCGCAAGACAGTTCGGTCTCTATCTGATGTGGGCGTAGGAATATTGAAAGGATCTGACTCTAGTACGAGAGGACCGTGTTGGACGAACCTCTAGTGTACCAGTTGTGGCGCCAGGTGCACCGCTGGGTAGCTACGTTCGGAACGGATAAGCGCTGAAAGCATCTAAGCGCGAAGCCATCTCTGAGATGAATATTCCATTCTCGAAAGAGAAGAAGGGCTGTGGGAGATGACCACGTTGATAGGCTATAGGTGGAAGCGCAGTAATGTGTGTAGCCGAGTAGTACTAATTGCCCGAAAGCTTCCTTTAATTTTTACGAATCCGGAAGGAGGAGTTACTAAGAACTACGAAGTATAATGTGCAGCAAAAGGTATATTATACGGACAGATCAACCGAAACTGATCGATACCAAAAACTACTAAAATTAAGCTTAAGACTTGTTTCTAACATTCCTTGTTGATAGCCTGTCAAACGACATAAAGCAGATAAGATACTCCAGTGGAGCATCGAATCTGACTAAGAATTGTTGGTGGAAATAGCGAGCGGGTCCCACCTCTTCCCATTCCGAACAGAGAAGTTAAGCCGCTCAGCGCTGATGGTACTGCCCCATAAGGGTGGGAGAGTATGTCACTGCCAACAAATTTATACTAAGGGAGTTCAGTATCGTATGATATTGAGCTCCCTTTTTTTATGCCCATACTATAGATTTGTAGAAATGTGGAGGAGTTGAAAAGTTTAGAAGTTTAGAAGAAAAGGCGAGTTGAGTTGATTTTTCTCTTTATTTCGCTCGATTCGCGGTCTCTGACCCGAATCGTTGCGTCTGCAAGCCTCTGACTTGCACTTAAAAGAGTAAAAAACAAACTCTTAATATTGAAATTGTAAACCAAGAATTTGCCCTCTTTCATTTCCATGCTTGTATCTCCAGCAACAACAGCTACCCTTATATTATATATATCATGGATTTGTATTGAAAAGATTTACAGATTTTTAAATCTGAAACCTGATATCTGAAACCTGATATCTGAAACCTGATATCTTAATTTCTGGATTTCTGGATTTTCTCACGCAAAGCTCTAACAATGCGCATAAGCATTTGTATCATTTATTGCAAATGACAAATATATATTTCTCTAATATTAAGAATTGAGCTTGGGGTTTGCTGAATCTGTGGATGTTTGTTTTGTCATGATTTTTGCTTCTTTCAGGCAAAAAATCACGCCGAAACAATTGATTTATTATTTTTTACCCCGGATTTTCATCCGGGGCTACTCATTGGTGAACCCCTATTCGGGGTTATATTAACACTTCCATTATTGAAACTGTCGACCTCCAGTTTATTGTTGATAATTAAAACAGCCTACCCTGCCCGTCTACATCAAAATCAATTGTATCTCCCGGCTTCAGTGGCTTATTATTGTCACTATCTGATCCTGCAGTTTTGTCGGGTTCTGAAGTTTGAGATTCTTCAGAAGAGTCTTCAATAGTTTCATCTTCTGAAGGTAAATCAGGCTCCTGAATTGTGGTGGCATTTGTTGTAGAAGGAGATGAAGATGGACTTGGTTCTGCAATGACAATGGCTTCTACGGGAGCAGAGATGTCCTTGATATGGGTCAGCATCTGATCGCTCAGTTTATTGCCCAATGCTTTCCAGCCTTTCACTTCAATGAATTCTGCCAGATTCAATGTGCCATCGAAGGTTTTGGATTTGATTTTGATCTGATACTCTACTTGTGGCTCGGGATGAGTGGAAGCGTAGAGGAGTTTTGATTTTGGATGCTCCATTATGAAGCTGAATTTTTGACCGAGTGAAGTAGTTTCCACTTTGAAGCGCTTCACTAAAGTAATTCCTTTCTCTCCTTCAAAATGTATGGCACTAATGACGAGATCAGGATGTAGCTTGTTGATGCTGATGATCTCAGCCATATTGTACTTGTTGGTCAATTCATAGTCGGTCAGTTCATAGGTACCGTCTTTCATGAGCACAATGATTTTATCTCCGGTATCAAATGCGCCCAGCAATCTTCCTCTTCCATCGGTATTGAGTCGGGCTGTGATATCGTCAAACCAGATTTTGCGGGCTCCTAAAGTAGATTTTCCTGCTGATTTAAGTTCTACCTTTTTGACCGGATACTTTGAGACAGTATTTCCCTGAGAAGCACGGCCTTTGATTGCCAATTGCGTAAAATCGTAATCGAATACCTTGATCTTAGCCTTGGATCTTGGATGCAATGTCACCTGAACAATTTCTGCTTCTCCGTTTTGGTTGGCGGAGAAGTAATGAACATAAGATCCTTCATTGCCGGCAGTGAGATCATATTCCTTGTCGCGGATGATAGCATTGACATTGAATCGCTTGCTGAATGATTTCATGGTCTTCTGATCATGGTAAATCATATTATAGGTAGTGCGTTCGTCTCCTTTTTTCCAAACAGCGGCATAGATAATGTTTTTGCCCACAAATACCTTGTCTCCAATCCGGGATACAATGCATTTACCGTCCTTTCTGAATACGATGATGTCATCAATATCAGAACAGTCAGCTACAAATTCCTCTTTTTTGATGCCCATACCAATAAAGCCTTCCTCTCTGTTGATGTAAAGCTTGGCATTGTTGGCGACCACCTGAGTGGCTTCTATATTGTCAAAGACAGCGATTGTTGTTTTTCTGCCGCGATCCTTACCGTATTTTTCTTTCAGTTTTTTGTAGTAATCAATGGTGTATTGCGTCAAATGTGCAATGTGATACTTGACTTTTTCAAGATCTGCAAGTAATTGATTGAGATACTCGTCTGCCTTGAAGGCATTGAATTTCGAAATTCTTTTAATCTTGATTTCAGTCAATCTTAGAATATCTTCTTCTGTGAATTTCCTGGTCAGCAGCAATCTGTTATCATTAGGCAGCAGTTCTTCCTGGGGCTCTCTGATGTAGCGTCTCATCTCGCTGTCGATCGTAGAAATGACAGCTTCCCAGGTTTCGCATTCTTCTATTTCGTGATAAACTCTGTTTTCTATGAATATCTTTTCAAGGCTGGCGAAATGCCATTTTTCTTCGAGTGCATTTTTTTCAATCTCAAGCTCCTTGCCCAGTAATTCTCTGGTGTGCTTTGTGGTAATGCGAAGAATTTCATCCACATCCATAAAGTATGGTCTGTCATCCAGAATGACGCATGCATTAGGAGATACAGAAATCTCACAATCTGTAAATGCATAAAGCGCATCAATGGTCACATCCGGTGAAACACCGGGTGCCAGTTCGATCAACAATTCTACATCTTTGGCGGTATTGTCGGTGACTTTTTTGACCTTAATAACGCCTTTGTCATTGGCTTTGAGAATGCTTTCAATGAGTGAGCCTGTAGTAGTACTATAAGGTATCTCCTTGATAGCCAGTTGTCAATCGTTTCTATTTTGGCACGGATTCTGACCTTACCGCCTCTTTTTCCTTTATTGTAATTTGCCACATCAATAAATCCTCCGGTCTGGAAATCAGGATAAACTACAAATGGTTCATTCTTTAATATGGCAATCGCGGCATCCAGTAATTCATTGAAATTATGGGGAAGAATTTTGGTGGAAAGTCCTACGGCAATCCCTTCTACACCTTCTGATAAAACCAATGGAAATTTGACCGGTAAAAGAATGGGTTCTTTCTTACGTCCATCATACGTAAGCTGCCAGTCAGTTGTCTGTGCATTGAAGGCAATTTCCAGGGCGAATTTGGTCAAACGTGCTTCAATATACCTCGCAGCAGCTGCGGAGTCCCCTGTCCGAACATCTCCCCAGTTTCCCTGACAATCGATCAACAGATTTTTCTGACCCATATTGACGAGTGCATCTCCGATGGCTGCATCTCCATGTGGATGGTACTGCATTGTCTGGCCGATGATATTAGCTACTTTGTGGTAGCGGCCATCATCCATTTCTTTCATACTGTGCAGGATTCTCCGTTGAACGGGCTTAAGTCCGTCCAGCAAAGCGGGCACCGCTCTTTCCAAAATTACATATGAGGCATAGTCGAGAAAGTAGTCTTCATACAACACGGACATCGTCTTGAGCTTATCCGGGTCCTGACCTGTAGTTGGTTCCATATTAAAATAGAAAGTATATAAAAAATCTGACATGCAAAGGTAGGAATTTTTTAGAGATGAGATATGAGATATGAGAGATAAGATGACAACAGCCGGGTGGGAGTTGAAAGTTGAAAGTTGAAAGTTGAAAATTGAAAATTAAGCAGCCGAACAGCCAATTGAACAGCCGAATTAACAGCCATTTACGATTTACGAGTGAAAGCCAGATATTAGAGATGAGAGATGACAATATGAGCTGGCAGGGAACAGCCAGTGCTTGATTATGTGGTATGAAACAAGATAAAGCATAGCCTTAACTTTTAAATATGCCGCCCCTCTAGAATGACACGGTATAAGCCCTGAAGGGGTGGCATATACCAGCGAGGCGGCAAAGCCCCTCGCGAAAAGCCAATCGAAGCATCAAATCCAAATATTACGGAACCACCCAATTTGACTCCAATGCGTCAGTTGCCTGGAGGGTGCGAGCGCAGCTAGCAGTCCCCAAAGCAAAGCGACGGGACGGAACCCCGGAAGGGAACGACCCGACGCAGGAGGGGGACGCCCAAATGATTTTTATTCCCTAAATAACAAGGTACCAGTATGGCTAAAACTGAGTAAAGAGGTAAGGTGATGTTTTTTATATATATTTTTATGCTGAATGATTATCTTTGCCCGCAATTCAAGAAAAAGCCCCCCATGCCTAAAGATTCTTCTATCCGTTCTGTCCTCATCATAGGGAGTGGACCTATCATTATTGGGCAAGCTTGTGAGTTTGATTATTCGGGATCGCAGGCTTCGAGATCGCTCCGCGAGGAAGGTATCGAGGTATCCCTGATCAACTCCAATCCTGCGACGATCATGACTGATCCGATGACTGCTGATCATGTATATCTGCTACCTTTGACACCTGAAAGTCTGATCCAGATTCTGGAAGAAAGACAGATCGATGCTGTATTGCCTACTATGGGCGGACAGACTGCGCTCAATCTGGCTATCGAAGCCGGCAAACAGGGCATCTGGAAAAATATAATGTTCGCATGATCGGTGTGGATCTTGATGCTATCGAGCTCACCGAGAACCGTGAGGAATTCAGGAAATTGATGGGTAGAATCGGGATGCAGGTGGCTCCTTCATATATTGCCAATTCATTTTTGGAAGGAAAGGAAGCTGCTCAGAAGCTGGGTTATCCACTGGTCATCAGGCCTTCATATACACTTGGCGGAACGGGGGGCGGATTCGTGTTTCAGGATTCTGAATTTGATGAAGCCCTGAAGAGAGGATTGAATGCTTCTCCGACTCACGAAGTTTTGGTAGAGAAGGCGGTACTTGGATGGAAAGAATTTGAGCTGGAGTTATTGCGTGATTTAAATGATAATGTTGTCATTATTTGCACGGTAGAAAATCTGGATCCAATGGGAATTCATACAGGAGACAGTATAACTGTGGCTCCCGCAATGACTTTGTCGGATACGGCTTATTAGCAGATGAGAAATGATGCGATCAAAATGATGCGTTCTCTGGGTAATTTCGCAGGGGGATGCAATGTGCAGTTTGCGCAGAATCCGGAGAATGAGGAACTGATAGCTGTGGAAATCAATCCTCGTGTATCAAGGTCTTCAGCTCTTGCAAGTAAGGCTACCGGATATCCAATTGCGAAAATTGCAGCAAAATTGTCAATTGGATATCATCTTGATGAATTGCCAAATCAAATCACCAAAACCACCTCTGCATTTTTTGAACCAACCCTGGACTATGTGATTGTCAAAATGCCGAGATGGAATTTTGACAAGTTTCCCGGAGCTGACAATACTCTGGGTCTGCAGATGAAATCTGTGGGAGAGGTGATGGCGATCGGCAGAAGTTTTCTGGAGGCATTGCAAAAAGCTTGTCAGTCGCAGGAGAATAACAGAATGGGTCTGGGCGCTGATATGAAGGAATGGATCAGAACAGAGGACATTCTGAACCGTTTGGAGATACCTAGCGATGACAGAATATACCGGCTGAAAGACGCGCTGCGTCTGGGTGTGCCGGAGAAGACATTGCAAAAAATGACGCATATAGATCCCTGGTTTATCCGACAAATAAAATACCTGGTACAACTTGAGGAGCAAGTAATAAGATATAATGTAGCTGAAGATATTCCAAAAGAATTTTTCATCGAGCTGAAACAATGCGGATATTCTGATGCACAGATTGCATGGCTTATGAGGATCAGAGAGGAGGAGGTGACCAGACAGCGAATGAGCCTGGGAATCAAGAGGACTTATAAACTTGTAGATACTTGCGCCGCAGAGTTTGAGGCGAAGACACCTTATTACTATTCTTCATTTGAGACAGAGAATGAATCTATTCCATCAGATAACAAGAAAGTAATAGTATTGGGATCAGGGCCCAATCGTATTGGTCAGGGTATAGAATTTGACTATTGCTGTGTGCACGGATTGATTGCATTGAAGGAGGCAGGATATGAGTCCATCATGATCAATTGCAATCCTGAAACTGTGTCTACGGATTTTGACATTGCAGATAAGCTGTATTTTGAACCGGTATTCTGGGAGCATATCCAGGAGATCATTGCGCTGGAGAAACCTGAAGGCGTAATCGTACAATTGGGCGGCCAGACTGCATTGAAACTGGCGAAGGAGTTTCATAAGCATGGAATTAAAATTATAGGAACGGATTATGCTTCCATGGATTTGGCGGAAGACAGAGGATCTTTCTCTGATTTGTTGAAGGCATTGCATATTCCTTATCCACGATACGGTGTTGCGAGAAATGCGGATGAAGGCCTGGATCTGGCCAGAGAAATTGGTTATCCTGTACTGGTGCGTCCTTCCTATGTTTTGGGTGGTCAATCTATGCGTATTGTGATCAATGACAATGAGCTGGAGAGAACGATTCTGCATATTTTCAAGCATTTCCCTGAAAACAGAGTTTTAATCGACCATTTTCTTGAAAGAGCAAAGGAGGCTGAAATAGATGCTATCTGTGACGGGGAGGAGGTGCATATCATGGGTATCATGGAGCATATCGAGCCAGCAGGAATTCATTCAGGAGACAGTGCAGCATTATTACCTACTTATTCTTTGTCCGAGGAAACCGTTCAGACAATGGTAGAGTATGCACGTAAGCTGGCCTTCGCATTGAATATCAGAGGATTGATTAATATCCAATTTGCCATCAAAGACGAAAAAGTATATGTGATCGAAGCCAACCCAAGGGCTTCGCGTACTACTCCATTCATTGCCAAAGCATATGGGGTCCCATTTTTAAATATTGCCACCAAAGTAATGCTGGGCACTCACAAGCTGAAGGACTTCAAAATCGAGAAGAAGCTGGAAGGATACGCCATCAAGGTGCCTGTATTTAGTTTTGACAAATTCCCGAATGTAGATAAACGCCTTGGACCAGAGATGAAATCTACAGGAGAGGCGATCAGATTCATTAAAGACCTGAGGGATCCTTACTTCAGAGAATTGGAGAGGAACCGGTCGATGTATTTGTATCAGTAGAAGAGAGCTGCAAGCTTCAAGCTGCAAGTAATACAGCCGCTTCTGGCTCCTGGCTGCTGGCCTCTGGCGGAACAGCCAAAACAGCCGCTGTGGGGGTTGTGAGTTTTGGGTATGAACCCTATTCCGGCCTTTCCCTTTTGAAGGATGAACGAGCAAAAAAGGTACTAAACGTACCTTTTTTGTAAAGTGAACCGAGTAGTGAAGTGAGCCCCGTCGAACAAACCTACTCGGCTACTCCAATTTCAATGGATGATTACTTTTCAAAAGAGGGGTCGGGTGTGAGTTTTGCCGCCGGAAGAAGGAGAGGCCCTAGATTTTAGTTGTAAGAAACAGCCGCTTCTGGCAAACAGCCGGGAAGAAGCTGCAAGTTACAAGCCACATGCTTCAAAGCTGGAAACGAAACCCTTACTCAAAACCCATTACTCAACCGCGAGCTCCGCGAGCACATCACCTCCGAAATATATATTTTGCAAAGCAACCTATATATTTCGGAGACATCACTTCTTCACGGCAACGCCGGGAAGAAACATCACCTTGCAAGCGGAGCGCCGCAAGATGTCACTTTCTATACGACCCAAGCCTGTTAGTAGCAATACCATTAGAAGACAAACAGCCGGTTTTGGGTGCTGAGGTGGAGTGTGTGGAGTAATTACAGGGGGATGGAGTAGAAATTTGCCAGTTTTTATTTGTCAAATTCAAGATGGGCCTCTCCACTGACTGAGGTAACTTGCTGCCTAAATAGAAAAACTTGCAAATTTTTATTCGTTCTCCGAATCAAGCAACAAAATTCCCTTTTCTTCGATTTATAGAAAAACATAAGATGCAAACGGCCCGGCTGAACAGGGAAGAATTTTGGAATACAGTTACTCATGCTTTGGGCATGCTGCTTTCGCTGCTGGGATTGATAGTACTAATGTACCGGAGTGTTCAGACCGGGGATCCCAGGATTATTTTTGCATTGGGGATTTTTGCCATGAGTATGATATTGCTATATTCAGCATCTACCTTTTATCATTGGGTGAGGGATGAGTCCAGGAAGAAGGTCTTACAGAAGTTAGACCATGTAGCCATTTATATATTGATTTCAGGCACCTATACGCCATTTGCATTACTATTATTTGAATCTGGAACAGGATATCGCATACTGGCTACTGTGTGGGGTATAGCAGCGATCGGTTTAATTTATAAGATTTGGTTTTTCGAACGCTGGCCTAATTTTTCCTTGTTTTTGTATCTGGCTATGGGTTGGTTGATAGTGTTTGATATCAGGGAATTTTTGCAAATTTTTCCAATTCAAGGTGTTCTATGGCTCATCGGTGGTGGACTACTTTATACTGCTGGTACATACTTTTTTTGCAAGGGATCACAAGCCTTTGCATCATGCAATCTGGCATTTATTTGTATTGGGTGGGACCGCTTGCCATTTTGTGGCGGTCTGGGGTATTTGATTTGAGTTTACACTTTCCTGAGTTTGGTGGAAATCTGATGGATTTAGTCTCTGCATTGTAAAGAGTTGGTATCAGATGGGGGATGACAAGGCGGGGAAAGATTTCAGGTTTCAGGTTTTAGTTTTTAGATTTGGAACAGCCATAAATACTTCCAGGATATGCACAAATTTGTAAATTAATAGGTTAAAACTGTCAATTGCGATTGAGAAATGCATAAAAGTTAATTCTACTTTTATTTACACTGTGCTATTCCAAAGAATTCATTACATTTCCATTGTTTAGAGCCTGTGTTTTGTTAAACATCGGGCTGAAAATTATCCACCATAAATGATCCATCAACATGCGAACAGCTCTTCTATTCATGCTATTTGGAAGTTTTGCAATCACAGGATGTACATCTAAAAGTGAAAAAGAAAGTACAATGGAATTTCAAGTTACCTGGGAAGACGGTTTAGCTGAAGCGCCCCAATCAGGCCGGCTTCTTATACTTTTATCTACAAATAGTAAGGAAGAGCCCCGATTTCAAATTACTGACGGACATGATACACAGATTGTTTTCGGCATGGATGTAGAAAACTGGAATTCAGGAGAAACCGTTGTAGTTGGTTCTGAGGCTTTTGGCTATCCCTATGAAAAGTTAGCTGATCTTCCAGAAGGCGAATATTATGTGCAGGCTTTATTAAATCGTTACCAAACTTTTAATCTCTCAACCGGACATGCTGTCTTACTTCCTCCAGAAAAAGGAGAAGGTCAGCAATGGAATCAAAAACCCGGCAACTTTTATAGTGCTGTTCAAAAGATTTCGATTAAGCATTCCGGTGAAGCTATAGTTATTCATATGGATAAAGTGATCGAAGACATACCTGCCCCCGAGGATACTAAGTATATCAAGCATATAAAGATGAAAAGTGAATTACTTTCCAAATTTTGGGGAGAGCCGGTAGAATTGGGAGCGCATGTATTATTGCCTGAAGGATTTGATGAGCATCCGGAAGCAAAGTATCCGGTGATTATTTTTCACGGACATTTTCCCAGTGACTTTGGTGGTTTCCGCACCACTCCACCGGACGCGGATATGGAACCGGTATATAGCGATAGATTTGGGGTCGAAGGATACAACATTGTAGAACAACAAGAAGCGTATGATTTTTATCGTCAATGGATAAGCCCTGAATTTCCCAGAGTAATCATCGTTGAGATCCAGCATGCAAATCCGTATTATGATGATTCCTATGCAGTTAATTCTGCGAATCTTGGACCATACGGAGATGCTATAACCTATGAATTGATTCCGCATATTGAAAAGCAATTCAGGGGAATAGGTGAAGGCTGGGCCCGGTTTCTTTACGGGGGCTCGACAGGCGGGTGGGAAGCATTAGCTGTTCAAATGTTTTATCCTGATGAATACAATGGATGCTTTGCAGCTTGTCCCGACCCGATTGATTTCAGGGCATATTGCCTCGTGGATATTTATAAAGACAAAAATGCTTATTTCTACGAAAGCGAACATAAAAAATTGGAACGTCCCGGATTTAGAAATAATCTTGGTCAAGTGAGTGCAACTCTGAGATCCATGAATTATAAGGAACTGGCATTAGGCACTAAAGGAAGGTCTGGTCAACAATGGGATATATGGGAAGCAGTTTACTCACCTCAGGGATCCGATGGATATCCCAAACGTTTGTGGGATAAATACACAGGAGAGATTGATCCTGATGTCGCCGCTTATTGGAAAGAAAACTATGATCTTAGATATATTCTGGAAAGAGATTGGGCGAAATTGGGACCTAAGTTGAAAGGGAAGATTAATATTTACTGCGGTGATATGGATAATTATTATCTGAACAATGCAGTATATCTGATGGAGGATTTCCTGGAAACAACGAAAAATCCGCCGTTCGATGGCGAGGTAGATTACGGAGACAGAGCAGAGCATTGCTGGAACGGGGATCAGGAGAATCCTATTTGGATTTCACGTTTAAGATATAACACATTTTATTTACCTAAGATCATGGATCGAATTCAAAAATCAGCGCCTTCCGATGCAGACTTGACTAGTTGGAGATATTAGGTAAATGGAAAAAGATTTGATAATTGCGTGTATTAGAGAGTTAGGGCAACTATTGAAAGACATAGCAACCAATAGAGACATCTTGAAAAAATAGCATTTTACATTGGTCTAACATTAACGCAATGCTTTATCAGTTGCGTTATTAGTTTCTACTTTTAGTTTTTGGGATACCCATTCATCTTGAGCTATATTGGTTTTCCTTTCTAACAAGACAACTATGACAAAACTTCTAACAACAATAATTCCGCTAATTTTATATATCCCTTCAACTTTATTATTCTTGCATGTTTCCAGCTATTCGACACGTAAACCATTTTTATACCTAACAATTGAAGGTACTTAGGATAAGAAAAGCGAATAGATTGAAAACGTTGACTCACGACCCCCAAATTAATTTGTACGAGACTGACAGAATATCAACTATACTTCTTTTGTTGACAAATTAGGAAACAGAAAATTCCCAAATACTTGTTTTTCGACAAAATCAAAAACGACCTAGGGGGAACAACACAGACAAAAGAAGCCAACTCCAAATCAAGAAAAAACTAACTCCAGCAAAGAAAAATGACTCTACAGTAATCAAACCAATGCAGACAACAAAATTGCACTAACGCATCCCATTGACTTTTGTAAATTCCATCGACACCGCTCTGCGTCAGCCTAGAAAAAACCAATAGAAATACCTGTTGTTTCTATATTTAGAAACTTTACTAATCTTTGAGACGTTTAACAAGACGTACTAAATGAAGTATTTTGAAACAAGATTTTTAGAAGAAGCAGATAAATTCATTGCTGGACTTGACCCAAAGACTGTCAAAAAATCTTTTACAATATTGACCTTGCTGAACAAACCAATGACCCAAAACTTTTTAAGAAACTTCAAAATGACATTTGGGAGTTTCGGACAAAGTTCGCAGGACTTCAAATCAGACTCCTTGCATTTTGGGATAAAACAGACAATAAAGAAACCTTGATATTTGCAACCCACGGTTTCATAAAAAAGGATGACAAAGTCCCAAAAAATGAAATTGAACGAGCAATAAGAATTAAGAATGAATATTTCGACAACAAATAAAAAGCAAGAATATGGCAACAAAAAAAATTAAAAGTTATTCGCTTGCCGAAATGAAAGATAAGTATATCGGCAAAGTTGGAACGGCTGACAGAGATGAATATGAATATGAACTGCGTATGGACGTTTTGGGAAAAATGATAAAGTCCGCAAGACAGGAACGAAACTTGACTCAAGAACAACTTGGAAAACTTGTTGGCGTACAGAAAGCTCAAATTTCCAAGATTGAAAGTAGTGCTAACAGTGCGACAATTGATACCATTTTGAAAGTGTTTAAGGCACTAAATGCAGAGATAAACTTTAACGTAAAGCTTGAAAACAACTTTGTTAAACTAGCCTGACAAAAAAGAAAGCCGGACGTATAACATCTCCAAGTCAAAAGTAGCGTTTCACTGGTCAAATCAATCTTGGTGCTACTATCAATATTTGTGCTTAAAGATTAGAAAAGTGTTCTGAAAGCGCCTGCCCTTCGGGTAGCCGCAACCCGTTCTCCATTTACCTCACCCAATAAAAAATGCCCTTGAACGAATACACATCCAAGGGCCTTGTAACTAAGATTTATAAAAAACTATTCTTCCGTTTTCTCTTCTTCCAGCTTATCTGGTAATAATTCTCTTTTATCTGGTGCGAAACCACTTGCATCAGGAATGGCAGTCTCCTCTACGTCTTCACTTCTACTCACATCATAAGGTCTTGTTCCTATAAGAGCAGTCACATCTGATTTAAGTAATACCTCTTTTTCCAGCAAACGGTTGGCTAAAATCTCCAATTCGTTTCTTTTTTCCCGAAGCAAATTTTTGGCTCTCTGATATTGATTTTCTACGATCTTTCTGACTTCTTCGTCAATCATAGAAGCAGTTGCTTCTGAGTATGGTTTTTGGAATTGATCTTTAGAAAGCCCATAGAAAGAAACATTGCCTACTTTTTCATTCATACCGTACACTGTAAGCATACTATATGCCATCTTGGTGACCATGTCAAGGTCAGATTGTGCACCGGTAGAAATTTTATCAAAGACGATGGATTCTGCAGCCCTACCTCCAAATGTCATACACATTCTATCCAGCAATTGCTCTGTGCGAATGATGTATTCCTCTTTAGGTAAATATTGTGCATATCCTAATGTGCCGATTCCTCTTGGTACAATAGTTACTTTCACCAAAGGAGATGCATGCTCCAGATACCATCCACAGACAGCGTGGCCGGCTTCGTGATAAGCTATAATCTTTTTCTCATCAGGAGAAATGAGTTTATTCTTTTTCTCCAATCCTCCGATGACTCTGTCCAGTGCATAATTGAAATCATCCAGATCCACTTCTGTTTTGTTCCTTCTGGCTGCAATCAATGCTGCTTCATTGCAAATATTCGCAATATCAGCACCCGCAAAGCCAGGAGTCATTTCAGAAAGAATGGATGCTTTGACTTCAGAACTGATCTTGATATTTTTCAAGTGTACATTGAAGATCTGCTCTCTTCCTTTAAGATCCGGCGCATCAATGCTGATTTGTCTGTCGAACCTACCCGGTCTTAGCAATGCAGTATCTAATACATCAGGTCTGTTAGTAGCAGCGATGATTATTACACCCTTATCAGTACTGAATCCGTCCATTTCTACAAGGAGTTGATTCAGCGTATTTTCTCTTTCGTCATTTCCTCCCTGGATATTATTTCTGCCTCTGGCTCTACCTATGGCATCGATCTCATCAATGAAAATGATACAAGGAGCTTTTTCACGAGCTTGTTTGAAAAGGTCACGCACTCTGGAAGCACCTACTCCGACAAACATTTCGACAAAATCAGATCCGGAAATAGAGAAGAATGGCACTGCCGCCTCACCTGCAACAGCTTTCGCCAGCAAAGTTTTACCTGTACCCGGAGGGCCAATTAATAGTACACCTTTAGGAATTTTCCCTCCCAGGGAAGTATATTTCTTTGGATTCTTGAGAAAATCTACGACTTCCATCACTTCTTCCTTTGCTTCATCCAGACCTGCTACATCAGCAAATGTGACATTTACTTTTGTGTTTTTGTCAAACAGCGTTGCTTTGGATTTGCCTATATTGAATATCTGCGCTCCTGGTCCTGATGAACCAGAACTCACTCTTCTCATGATAAAAATCCACAGGATCAACAGGAAAACAAAAGGTAAAAGGTAAGGCAAAAGATTACCCAGCCAGTTCTGCCTTTTCTCGTAAGTCAAAATAGGCATTGCCAAACCTTCCGTGTTCAGGTCTGCGAATAGCTTTTCTATTTGACGTCCAAATGATTCTTGTGGGCCGATATTATATGTATAATGTGCGCGGGCGCTACCGAAGCTGTTTTTAGCAGCGTCCTGATATTTGTCACTCTTGGCTTTGTCTGCTTTTATGTAGATATGTGCTACTTCTTCGTTGACGACAACGATTTTTTCAACGTCACCTTCCTGCACCATTTGTTCGAAGCGATTGCTGCTAATTTCCGTGTCGCTGCCCATATTGACCATGTTCAGTGCAATCAGAATCAGCGCAATCAGACCATATATCCAGTAAGAACCAAATCGGTTGATGGGGTTCTTGTTGGGTTTTTCTGAATTCTCTTGATTTTCCATTTCAGTATTCTACTAGAGATTTATAAATTTTGGTATTCGGTTCTTTTACCATCGCTCCACATATCTTCAAGATCATAAAATGCTCTTGTTTCAGGATAGAAGACGTGCACGACAATGTCAAAGTAATCAACCAAAATCCACTGTGCTTGTTTAGCTCCTTCGACGTTTATAGGACTTATTCCGACTAAATCTCTTACTTTCTTATGAATACGCTCTGAAATGGCTTTTACCTGTGTGGTCGAATCACCTGTGCAAATAATAAAAAAATCTACTGACGCATCTGATAAATGTCTCAAATCTAACTTAACAATATTTTTACCTTTGATATCCTGAATAGCGTCGATGATCAGGTCTGTTAGAGGAGATTCCGCAACTTTACTGCGTTTTGAAATTGCTTTTGTGCTCAAATGCTATTTTATTATTGATTGATAATTAATTGATAAACGTAAATTTACAAGTTTTCGTTACAGCTTGTTGAAAGTAAATATACAACATCTACATAATATAAATATATTGAATATATTATTGTCAACAAATTTAATAGGAAGTTCACATCAGCACTTTGAAATACTTGACTCCACTAATCTTGCTGCAGTGCAGCTAATAGCAAAAGCCAGACCAAAGGAAGGTTTAGTCATTTCGGCAGATGCACAGACTGCTGGTGTAGGACAAATTGGCAGTAAATGGCAGAGTGAATATGCTAAAAACTGCCTTTTCTCTATTATACTTTACCCCACATTTTTGAAGGCAGAACATGGATTCTATCTTCAGATGGCTGTTTGTAATGCTATGAAAACGTCAATTTCCAGGCTTTTTCCCACTTTGGATCTGAAAATCAAATGGCCAAATGACCTTTTTGGTGAAGGTAAGAAACTTGCAGGCTTGCTTATACAGACGGCAGTACGTGGATATTATATGGATTATGCAGTGATAGGTATAGGGATCAATGTAAATCAAGTAGATTTTCCTTTGGATATAGGAAGTCCTACTTCACTTCATTTGCTTTTAAATCAATCAGTGCCCAGATCGCAGGTGATGAGTGAAATCCTGCATTGCCTTGATGAAGAGTATGAGAGATTGCAAAAACACTACCCTGATCCCAGTACCTTATCTTCCATCTTGAATGAATTTGAAAATAATTTGTACCTGCACAATATATGGGCACTTTACCTGGATGTAGATGGCTTAAATCTGGAATTGTATATGGAGGGAGTAAAATCGGACGGCAGACTTATCCTAAGGGACAGAAAAGGGGAGGAGTTGCTTTATAATTTTAAAGAAATTAAATTGCTTCATCCAATTTAGTACGGGGGAAACAAAACATTTCAATTATTACTGGCATTTGACATCCAATTTATATTCATTTGATATTTGTAACCTTGCTATATGAAAATTAATTTGATCTGTATCGGTGATGAACTACTGATTGGCCAGGTGATCAATACCAACGCATCCTGGATTGGCCAGTTTTTGAATCAGTTTGGTTTCAATATCAATTGCACATTTACCATTGGTGATTCTCATCAGGAAATATATTCAACATTGAAAATTGCTTTTGAATCAGCTGATTTGGTCATTACTACGGGAGGACTGGGGCCCACAAGGGATGATATTAGTAAAAAAGCAATTGCAGATTATTTTGGCCTGGGGATGACTTTTCATCAGCAAACCTGGGACCGCATACTGGATTTATTTACAAAACGAAATATCCCCATTTCTGAACAGCATCGTGAACAATGTCTGATGCCGGATGGAGCGGAAGTCCTTGAAAACGGAATGGGAACTGCTCCGGGATTGTGGTTGGAAAAGCAGGGAAAACATTGCATTATGTTGCCGGGCGTGCCCTATGAGATGCAGCATTTGATGGAGAGGCATGTCCGATCAGGCTTGATCAGTAAGTTTCAGTCAGATGAATACTTTGAGCATACATTTCATACAGTGGGAACAGGGGAGACGGTAATTGCAGATCACATTCAGGATTTTGAAGATTCATTGGGCGATAAGGCGGGCATTGCTTATTTGCCAGGTACAGGACAGGTTAGGATCAGAATTTCTCAGCGAGGTGGTTTGAAAGTTACTTTTGAAAATAACAGAGACAAATTGGGTAAACTGATTCAGCAATGGACTTATGGTGAGAACGGTGAATCGCTTGAGTCAGTAGTGGGTAAATTATTAAAAGAAAATGGCCTTAGTTTAGTGCTTGCAGAAAGTTGCACAGGAGGATTGATTTCACATAAAATAACAAGTATTCCAGGATCATCAGCTTATTTCAAAGGAGCAGCTATTACGTATTCCAATGAGCATAAGATGCAAGTTTTAGGTGTGAAAAGTGAGACTTTAAAGCAATACGGGGCGGTTAGTGAGCAAACAGTCACTGAAATGGTAAGGGGTGCATTGGATCATTTGGAAGGAGATATAGCAGCGGCAGTTTCAGGAATCGCCGGACCTGATGGGGGTTCTGAGGAGAAACCCGTAGGCACTATTTGGATTGCAGTAGGAAATAAACAACAAATTAAAACTATTTCGTTCTTATATATGAAAGATAGAGAACGGAATATACAATATGCTGCAGTGCAAGCCTTGAATATGATTCGAAAATTTTTGATAGCCGTTTATTTGAAGTAATTTTGCCACGCAAAAAGATAAGTACATGGCTCAAGTGGAATTGATTATGCCCAAAATGGGAGAAAGTATCATGGAGGCAACTATCCTTAAATGGGTAAAAAAAGCTGGTGATATGGTAGCTCTGGATGAAACCATCCTTGAAATTGCTACGGATAAAGTTGATACCGAGATTCCTTCACCTGTGGCAGGAAAAATCAGTAAAATATTATTTAAGGAGGATGAAGTGGTAGAAATTGGAAAGGTTATTGCATTGATCGAGACGGATGTAAATGCCAGTATTTCTGAGTCCCCGGTTGTTTCCTCTCCGGCAACTTCTTCTGCAGTTCCTCAAACCGAGCCAGTACAAGTTATCCAGGTTAAGGCTCCTGTAACCAGCACTGTCTCTACCGCGGAGTTGTTACCTTCTAATGGAGGGAGCAAATTTTATTCTCCCCTGGTACGCAATATTGCCAAAGATCAAAATATTACTTCTTCTGAGCTTGGTGCAATCGAAGGTTCAGGTCTTGGAGGCAGAGTGACTAAAAAGGATGTTTTAGAATACGTAGCGACCCGCAATGAGCCCGCAATTGTCTCTACCGCTGCGGAATCTGCTCAAAAATCTGTTGCTAATGAACCGGCTGTGCGGTCTTCTTCTTCATCCATGAGTGGAGATGTTGAGATCATAGAAATGGATAGAATGCGCCGGCTGATTGCTGATCACATGGTAAGGAGCAAGCATACATCTCCTCATGTTACCTCATTTGTTGAAGTAGATGTAACAGCCATGGTGGAGTGGAGAAATAAAGTCAAATCCGCATTTGAAAAGAAGTACCAGCAAAAAATAACATTCACACCAATATTTATTGAAGCGGTTGCAAAAGCGATTGCAGATTTTCCAATGATTAATATTTCAGTTGAAGGAAATCAGATTATCAGGAAAAAGAATATCAATATTGGTATGGCAGCTGCCTTGCCTTCAGGCAATCTGATAGTTCCTGTCATCAAAAATGCCAATAATCTGAACCTGCTTGGATTGACAACTGCAGTTAACGATCTTGCGAACAGAGCGAGAGACAATAAATTAAAGCCTGAAGAAATCCAGGATGGTACATTCACATTGACAAATGTTGGCACTTTTGGAAACGTAATGGGTACGCCCATCATCAATCAGCCTCAGGTAGCAATCATGGCCGCAGGTGCGATTCGCAAAAAACCTGCTGTTTTAGAGACGGAATTTGGAGATGTGATTGCAATCAGACAGATGATGTTTCTATCTCTGTCATATGATCACAGAGTAGTGGATGGATCATTAGGGGGCTCATTCCTGAAGCGGGTGTCAGACTATCTGGAGAGATTTGATTTCAATCAAGGTATATAACATATAAAAATGAGGAATACCCACCCATCACGAAGCCTTATGGGGTTAGTAATATTCCTTCTGAGCTTATCACTGGGTCAACAAACTGTTGTAGCCCAATCCTCCTTATCGTCTCTTAAATCTCAGGCTGAAGTGCTGGCAAGGCAGAAAAAGTATATTGAAGCCTCCCAACTTTATCAGCAATATATTGACAGGAAACCTGGCGATTGGAAAGTACAATTGGAGATGGTAAAAGTGGAGTTCGAGCTCGAACAATACAGCTCTGCAGCCGGAAGGCTCAATTACATTAGATCTATACAGAAAAAGGAGCAACCTGATATAGTGTTGCTTCAAGCAAAGATATTCCATGCAGATCAGCAGTATAAGGAAGCAGCCGCTGCTTATAAGCATTTTTTAAGAGTTGCTAAAACGAAGGATCCGAGAAGAAATGCAGTGTCAAACGAAGTCCTCCGCTGTTATCAGGGAGTTCAGCTACAATATGCCGAGAAAATCGCAGTGGTTGAAAATCTCGGAGAATTTATAAATTTCAAAGGGGAAGATAGGAGACCAATAGTCAGCCCAAACAACACAGAAAAAATTTATTACAGTAGTGATCGTCCGATCCAGAATGGGAAGACTGCATTCATGATGCTTAGCTCAACTCTTGAGAGAGGTTCTTTTAAAAACTCCGGATACCTTCCAGAGCACCTGAATACAGAAGCAAATGAGATTCTCCAGGATTTTAATTTTAATGGCTCAGTTATGCTATTTCTCAGAGGTGAATCTGATAAGTTTGGAAAAATGATGGTTGATACCTTTCAGGAATTCAGAGCTCCGGATAAAGCAGTGGCTTATTGGCAAAATTCTCCGGCAATAACGGAACGGGGGGATAGGGATCTTCAACTATTTAATGATAGTATTCTTATATTTTCTAGTCGCAGAACCGGCGGATATGGAGGTTTTGATTTATATGTGAGTGAAAAGAAGGGAGATGAATGGGCTACACCAAGGAATCTCGGCGCCACTTTAAATTCTGCATTTGATGAAGTTTCACCTTTTTTGTGCAGAGATGGCAGGACCATATATTTCAGTAGTAATAGTGGAAAAAGCCTCGGTGGGTTTGATGTTTTTAAGTCAATATACAAGGATGCGGATACTTCATGGTCTGAACCCATTAACCTTGCTCCACCGGTCAATTCTCCGATGGATGATATTGATTTCAGAGTTGCACAGGATGGAACCAAGGCATATTTAAGTTCTAATAGAAAAGGAGGACTTGGAGGAAAGGATATTTATATTGGGCACTTACGCAATCGTGAAGAAGCACAATTTAATGCATCATTTCCTGTAGCATTCACGCATGTGCCGGCATATAGAGAACAGTTGTTACAAAATCAGCGTGAAAAAGAGAAAACTGAGCTACCGGTAGATCCGGTTAATTCAGGCTTAGCTGAGAAAATGTCTTTGATAATAGAACCATTTTTTATACGGGATGCAGATTTGGGAATCTCTTCTGCACATCAAATAAAGTTAAATGAAATTGCTGAAGTGTTGATCCGTTTTCCTCATTTGCAAATTGAAATCAGAGGTCATGTATTTGATTCAGGTACAAAAACATTTCTGCTCTATAATTCTCTTCAGGAAGCTAATAAATATGGGGACTATCTTGTTTCGAAAGGGGTCTCAAAAGAAAAAATGATCTTGAAAGGATTGGGAAATCAATATCCTATAGCTCTGGTAAATCTTGATGGCCTTCCAAATCCTTCAGCCCAATCTTTGAACCAAAGGATTGAAATTGTTATTCATGGAGAGGATCCTAATTTTGATTTAAAATATGATTTTCCTGAAGTCAGTCAAACAATGCGGGACAATACCGGGTATGATTACATCAAAAAATTGAGAGGAGTCACCTATAAAGTCCAGTTTGCATCATTGAGACAAATGTATGCAGGAGACCTGATGGAGAAATATACTGATGGAAGTATTGAATGGAGGGGCACAAATCAATTTATGCAATATTCGATAGGATTGGTGAAAAGAACTTCTGAGGCAATTAACATAAGGACTCAAGCCAGAAATGATGGTTTTAATGATGCCTTTATTGTCCCTTATCTGGATGGGATTAGATTGCAACGAGGTGATATTGTACCTGAATTGCTGGAAAAATATCCTGATTTAAAGAACTACACACGCCTTACTGATTAGATAATTTTTGCATGAACCATTTTCAATTCTTTACTGAAAGCATAAAAAACCTGAAGACTACTGGCACCGTTGTCCAAAGCTCCAGGTTTCTCTGTCAGAAAATGAGTGAACAGATTCCAGCTCAATCTGACGCAGTGGTGGTAGAATTAGGCGCGGGAGACGGCAGGATCACAAAACATATTTTGAAGAGATTAGGCAAGCATGGGCGCTTATATTCCTTTGAAATAAATGAGCAGTTTTGTGAGCAGCTAAAAAAGATAAAGGATCCAAGATTTCATTTAATGCCCTATTCAGCAGAAAATCTGATTCCGGAAATGCACGCTCATGGAGTACATGAAGTCAATTATGTAGTTTCAGCACTTCCTTTCGTTGTTTTACCGCCAGAATTAGCTACATCCATTATAAAAAATGCACGTGATATTTTAATTTCGAATGGATTATACATTCAGATGCACTATAATATGATGGAGAAAAAACGATATCTAAAAGTTTTTGGAAATTGTGATATGCACTTTGTCCCTATCAACATTCCTCCAGCCTGGGTGCTTGTTTGCAAAAAAAGTTAGTTCTGATTTATAATGACTTTCCTTCTTATTCAGATGGTACTAAATTCATTATACCTAATGTCTGACTTAGTATTAGCTGATCTTCCTTCTCAGGAATATAAACCAGAAAAAAGCCTCCGCCTCCGGCTCCACACAATTTGAAATAGAATCTATTGGATTCCAGCCCCTTCTCCCAGCTTGATTTAATAGTTTCAGGAATCAGCCATTCCATATCCGTGAATTGGATACTGGAAATATTCCGGATTCCAACTTTCAATTGCCCAGTTTTATGTTCAAGAAAATTCTGAATAGTCCCGTTATTTACATTTTTGAGTTCCTGCATTTTTTTCTCAAAATCTGGATCTGTATCTAATTTCTTTCTGAATTTATTTACCAGCAGACTTGTTTGTCTTGGAAGACCGGAATCAACTATAAACCAATATCGACTACTTTCATGTTTCAGTTTTGGAAGTAATGATGTGTTTGACCCTGTAATTTGGATAGGAACATTTAGCAGAGAGACAAGTGGGTCAAGACCTGAGCTGCTGCCATGAAAAAATGATTCAAATATGCCCAGCGTTTTCTGCAGTTTATTCAAATCGGAGTTCAATATATCCAATTGATTTTTTGAAATATATTTTTTAAAAACAGCAGCTGTTAATGCACCTGAACTGCCCAGACCATACCCGATGGGAAGAGCGGATTCAAAGTTTAACCCTGCATCTATATCTCTTTCAAAATTATGCCAATCAAAGGCAAGTTCATTTAATTGTGAATACCTGAGGTTTTGCAGGTACTTCAGCCATTCCTTCCAAACAGGATTTTGTTTTTCCGGTTTTTCTAGATTCAGAACCCCGCTAAATGAATTATTCTGAAGTGGAATTGCCAGTGCATTGCCTTCTAATAGGATGGTATATTCTCCGAAAAGCAATATTTTTCCATAAATTTTTTCTTTGCCAGTGCTTAATTCGGACATAGTATTAAACATCTACCGAAGTAAATGAAAACTTCCCTTCTTGATTATTTCCTCACCCTTACATCTGTATTTTATAAGAAATAAGTAAGCACTATTGGGCATGGGATCGCCATGAAACTGACCGTCCCAGTTATCAAATGCATTGGATGTCGAAAACAATTTTGAACCATTACGGTCGAAAATTTCGAATGCAATTAATTCTTCGAAGGAAAAAGGATTACTGATTCCATAGACTTCATTGAGGTTATCCCCATTAGGTGTAAACGCTGTGGGCATAGGAAGAATATTGCAATCAAGCTGGGAAGGATCAATCACAGTGACTCTGAGGGTGTCTCTTGAAAGACAAGTTCCATAGTTGAAATTGACAAAGTAGGTGGTGCTTGTATCCGGGGTGATGACCGGATCCGCAATATTAGGATTGCTGACTCCATTTTGAGGAAACCAAATATAGGCATTTGCACAGTTGGGCTCCGGGCGAACTGTAACGGAATTTCCCAGGTAAATGGTAGTGTCTCTATTGTTGACTTTGTCGTGCCTGATGAATAAATCCTGTACTTCTAATATTGTAAGGTCTCTGCTGAAAAAACGAATATCTTCCATATGACCGTTGAATCGAACATCTGTACTTCCTACACAAGGTCCTGTTCCTATTTCCAATTCTCTGTTATTCGCCAGATTGATGGTCTGACCGCTTCGATTTTCTTCCCGCAGTGTGCCATTTATATATAGTCGAACCGTGGTACCGCCTCTCATAATAACTACATGTTGCCAGCATCTGTCGGTATCAATTGCCTGGGTAATCAATACCCGGTTGGCTCCTGACTCCGAGAACTCTGTTATGATTTGCTGAGTTGCGCCATTGTATTTCATATAGAATCCCACCTGACCCAGACAATCTTCTTTCTTTGAAAATAATGGCATAAGCCCTGTACCAGTCCCGGGCTTAAAATAAAAACTTATTGCAAAAGGTAATCTGGAAAATAAAAAGTTCAGTGTTGAATCCTGGACCCTTAAAAACTGATCGTTGCCATTGAAAAACAGTGCGTCTCCCTGGAGCCCACAATCACACACTGCAGCAGATCCGGCAATTAGAGAATCAATATTACCTGAAGGATCAGATATAATACAATTGTCAAAATTTATTCTACCTGCAAGATCCGTCTGCGCAAAGGACGCAGTAGAAACAATTGTCAGCAAGAGGAGAATGGATCCGAAATGCTTCATGAAATACTATTTGAAATGAAAGACGACAATGTACAAGAGACAGAAATTCTCTGCTCCAGATCATGAACGTAAAATTAATATAAGAAATTTTATGAAAACATGCCACCCATATCACCGAGTCCCGGTGGGAGCATATCTTTTAGCATATTTTGAGCTTCTTCAGCTTCTTTTGCTGCAGCTAATTCCATGACCTCATTCACGGCAACCAGAATCAGGTCTTCAATTTCTTCCTGATCAGCGGTTTTTAGAAATTCCGGATCAAATTGAATGTTTGTCAACTGTCGGGCAGCACTAGCTGAGACCTTGACGACACCATCACCAGATGAAGCCTCAACTATAATGGTAGCAAGCTTCTTTTTCATTTCCGCTTGTCTCTCTTCCATGTTTCCTAACAAATCTCCAAACATAAGGTGTTGCTTTTAAAATAGTTCGCTGATAAAATATACGTAGATCAGAAGCAAAATTAAACCTTCCCAACGAGAAATACGTCTGGTAACGCACATAAATGCAAAAAGTAGAGTAAGGCCCAACATCATGGGCAAACTAAATGTGAGCGTATCAGGAGGGATTGTAAGTGGCCCAAAGAAGGAGGGGATTGCCAGTACAAAAAATGAATTGAAAACATTTGAGCCTAAAACATTTCCTATTGCAATTCCTGTCTTTCCTTTTCTGGCCGCCTGAACACTTACGATTAATTCCGGCAAAGAGGTACCAAGTGCGACCAATGAAAGTCCAACTATTTTAAGCGGCAAGCCCACTGCTATTGCAAAGGCGCTCACGAAGTCAATTGTATACCCTGCACTGAAATATACCAGAACCCCACCTCCGATCAGGTATGCATAATCTTTCCATGTGGCAATTGGAAGCAAGTCTTTATCTATCTCTCTGTCAACGCTGACAGTGTAGAGTACGAAAATGACTATTCCTGCAATGCAAATTATTGCCTCCATCAGGGTGACCTGAAGATCTTGTAAGATAAACCATAGCAATAATGCTGATGCCAATAATTTTGGCATATCAATATTCATGATATCATTTTCAATTTTAATTTCTTTGCCAATTACTGCTACGACCCCTATCACCAGTGCAATGTTTGTAATATTACTTCCTACAATATTTCCTATTACTATTTCTGATTTACCATCCAGCACGGAGGCAATGGAGGTAGCTAATTCCGGAAGCGAGGTTCCAAAGGCAATAATAGTAACCCCTATGATAAAAGGTGCTACTCCAAAAGATAGGCCAATTCTCTCAGCACCATATATGAACCAGTCGGAAGCCTTGAGTAACACAGCTAAACTTACTGCAAATAGTAAAAGATTTAAGACAATTTCATACATATTTTAAGGTATTCATAAGCCGCTAAAGTAAACATATTTGACATAACTCATGTGAGCTGAGGTAAGACATGAGTGGAGTTAGCTCTGAAGGAAGTTCTAAAAGCCATATCCTTGTCAGGTTTTCTATGAGAAATGATATTTCCCGGGTCAATACCTAATCGTTTTTGTACATTTGGCTTTTCAAAAAGTATAAGAGCATGGCACTTGACCAGGTAGATGTAGATAAACCGCCAAAAAAGCGGGGGCTATCCGGAGAAATGACTTTTTTAGACCATCTCGAGGCCTTGCGCTGGCATTTAGTAAGGTCTGTGATTGCGATTGCAGTAATTGCTATTGGAACATTTCTGGCCAAGGATTTTGTATTTAATGTTATCCTTTTTGGGCCAAGAAATCCTGATTTTATTACCTATCGGGTTTTTTGTTCCATTTCAGATGCAATTTGTTTTCAACCACCTGCATTCCAGATTATTACAAGGGACCTTGCTGAGAAATTTATGGTTCATTTTAAATCCTCCTTTATTTTAGGATTTGTACTATCCTTTCCATACATTTTTTTGGGAGATATGGCGATTTATTAAACCTGCACTTTATGAAAAAGAACAAAAGCAGCTACCGGTGTAGTTTTTATCTGTTCACTATTATTTCTTTCCGGGGTCCTGTTTGGATATTATATAATTGCCCCATTTTCTATATCCTTTCTGGCAGGATATGAATTAGGTGATATACAGGCGACTCCTACATTATCGAGTTATGTCAATTATATGGCCATGTTTACTATCCCTTTGGGTTTGGTTTTTGAGATGCCGATAGTCATATATTTTCTTTCAAGGGTAGGACTTGTCAGTCCCGGACTCATGAAGAAATCTAGAAAAATGGCTTTTGTTGTTATTCTGTTAGTTTCGGCAATTATTACTCCTACAACCGATGCGATTACTTTACTGATCGTAACCATTCCTCTTTATGGCTTATATGAATTGAGTATTGTGGTTTCTGCCCGTGCAGAAAAGCATTATCTGAAATCAAACATAGAAGATTAATCAATGCAAAGACTTTCAAGCAATGTAACTTTGATATTCAGGATTTTTGTGCCCACATTTTGGATTGTATTTCTGGGTATTCTGATTTTTGTGACTTTCTTTACTATTCACAAAGATTCCTTTCCTTTGAATAATATTTGGTTCAGGGCAGGCCTGCTAGTTTATTATTTCTCAGGACTCGTACTTATGTACTTCACCTGCTGGCAGTGGAAGAGAGTAGACATGGATTCAGAATATTTATATGTTACCGATTATCTGAAAGCGAGCAGATATCCGTTCAAAGATATCAGCCATGTTAAGAGAAGTTCAGGTTTCTTTTCATTTACAACTGTAATATTTTTAAAAGCTCCGGGATTGTTTGGCGATAAAATTCGTTTTGTAGAAAGTGGAAATATGCTTGATCAGTTGTGGAAAGATCATCCGGAATTAGGAATTCATCTGAATAAAAAAGGAAACTTTTAATTTAATTTAAATAAAATATCAGGCCGATCTGCCTTATTTCAAGGCATTTAGAGGGTATTTTGATCTATTTTACTTAAAAATAGGATTTCCAGTTGTTTATTTCAAGTACTTGATCTATATTTGCGGGGTATAGCGATTCGGTTTGTTCTGTGTGTTTATAATACAAGTCATCTGTAGTCTGCTTTTATTAGTATTTTTTTTTAATTATTATAAACGTTCAGGACAATGAATATTTATGTTGGTAACTTAAGCTTCCAGGCTAGCGAAGAAGAGCTGGAAGCATTGTTTGGAAATTATGGTGAAGTGACTTCAGTGAAAATCATGACAGACCGTGAGACCGGACGCTCCAGAGGATTTGCTTTTGTTGAAATGGCTAATGATGACGATGCTCGTCAAGCTATCGAAGATTTGCACGAATCCGAATACAAAACAAGAAATCTTGTTGTAAACGAGGCTAAGCCACGTACTAACTCTAACGATCGTCCTCCAAGAAGACCTTACAACTCAGGTGGTAATGGTGGTGGAAACGGCGGTGGTAATGGAGGAAACAGAGGATTCCGCAGAGACTACTAATCATGTAATATACTGTCTACGATCTGTCTGACAGATTTTAGACATGATTATATAATATAGCTCATGCTTAAGCATAGCCTGTCTTTTAATAAAGCAGGCTATGTTTTTTTTAATTTAATATTGGATGTAATTATCATCCAATCTAGTCAGTTGGGTTTCCCGTTTAGTTCATGTGTGATCCCTACGGCCCCAATAATAAATATTCGAACCAATGGATACACTTTCTTTCAGTGAATTATCACTGAGCCCTGAAATGCAAAAAGCAATTCAGGAAATGGGCTTTACCCAGGCATCTCCCATCCAAACCCAAACAATTCCGCATCTTTTAGCTGGCAAAGACATAATAGGACAAGCCCAAACAGGCACTGGTAAAACCGCTGCTTTTGGAATTCCGATGATTGAGAATATTGCAGTGGGAGACAAAGTCATTTCTTCTGTAATTCTATGTCCTACCAGAGAGCTGGCGATCCAGGTTTCTGAAGAGCTGAAAAAGTTGGCACGTTTCCGACGTGACCTCACTGTAATTCCCATCTACGGTGGGGAAGGGATGCAATTTCAAATTAGAGAACTCAGAAAAGGAGTGCAAATTGTTGTAGGAACTCCGGGTAGAGTAATGGATCACCTGAATCGTGGAAATCTTTCATTTGATAAAGTCAAAATGATTGTTCTGGATGAAGCAGATGAAATGTTGAACATGGGATTCAGAGAAGATATTGAAATCTTACTGAGCCATATGCCAACCGAAAGACAAACTGTTCTTTTCTCGGCAACTATGCCTAAGGCAATCATGGATATTGCCAAACGCTTTCAGAAGGATCCGCAATTGGTTAAAGTGACCACGGAAAGACTGACAGCCACTTCCATAGAACAAATATTTTTTGAAACTTCCAATGATCGTAAAGCTGAGTTAATTGGCCTTGCGATTCAAGCATATGATATTAAGTTGGGGATTGTTTTCTGCAATACTAAAGCGATGGTAGATGATCTCGTGAAAGTACTTCAGAATCAGGGCCTAACAGCGGATGGTATCCATGGAGATCTCAATCAGATGCAACGAAATAAAGTTCTGACAAGATTCCGCAAGGGCGACGCTAAGTTGCTGGTAGCAACTGATGTAGCTGCCAGAGGAATTGATGTCAGCAATGTTGATGCAGTATTTAATTATGATATTCCTCACGACCCTGAATACTATGTGCATAGAATTGGTCGTACTGGTCGCGCCGGAAAAACCGGAAGAGCTTTCAGTTTTGTTACCGGGCGGAATGATTTCAGAAGAATTAAGTTGATTGAAAGCTATTCAAAATCATCTATCGAGCGCAGAGCTGTTCCTACAGAATTTGAGGTATTCGAATTAAAGAAAAAAAATGTTCTGGCAGCACTTGCTGAGTCATTAACAACCGAGCAATTAGATGCTTACTTCAATATTGTAGACGAATTTACGAAAGAAGGTGGACTGACAGTTCGTCAGCTCTCTGCTGCTTTGTTGAAAACTGTTTTCCCGGCGATTCCTACAAAACCGAAGCCTGTTGCTGAACTTCCGCATACAAAGATCGAGCGTAAACCAACCTGGGAAAAAGATCGCAAAGATTTCAAACCCTGGAGTAAAGGCAAATTTAAAGGTGCTCCTTCTTCCTCATTTGGAAAGGACAAAGGAAAACCTAAGAGAAGATAAGCAGATAAATGCTTTTTTCAGCAATGCCTGGTAAATTGTAGGTCTTATGAGTCAACAGTTCATTCTGGAAACTTCTAGATTGCTATTACGCCCTTTCGCTGCGGAGGATGCTTCATCACTGTATTTATTAAATTCAGACCCATTGGTATTACAATATACCGGAGATGTCCCATTCAAAGATGTAAATGAAGCTGCGGAATTTATTCTTCAATATAATCATTACATGCAATATGGGTATGGCAGATGGGCTGTGCTTGATAAGGAATCAAGTGCATTTCTGGGCTGGTGCGGACTAAAGTATTCCCCTGAAAAGAAAGAATCTGACATTGGTTTCAGATTGCACAGAGAATACTGGGGAAGGGGATTTGCCACCGAAGCAGCAAAAGTATGTATTGATTATGGTTTTGCAGATTTAGGCATCTCACGCATTGTTGGCAGAGCTCAAGCCGGGAACATCTCATCTCACAAAGTTTTGGAAAAAATTGGAATGACTCAAATTGGAATCTTAAGAGATGGATCAGAACACTGGATGTTATTCGAAAAACTACCTCCTGGGAAATAAACATTCGTCTTCGCTACTCCCTTTAATTTTCGGATATTTGCGTTGAAATGAAAAGAAGCTTTACTAATCGAATGCTTAGGTACTTGCTGATAGGAAGCCTTTTCATCATTGCAATTACTCACCGCCACGAAAATTACTGTTGGCATGCTAAAGGATATCACCAAAAGCCGGACGGTACTCAAGATAAACCTTTACACTTTGGTCCTAAAATGGATCATGAGTCATTTGCAAAATCTGATACTTTATAATCTTTGGATCAATGCCAATATTTTATAGAGCTTACCCGAGGATTCTCTTACATTTACAGCTTAATTTCATAAAATAATATTTGTGAAACGCTTCATTAAACAAGTCATAGAGCTTTACCGCAATGCATATGGAGGACTTTCCAATTCTGCATGGATGCTTGCTTTTATTATGTTTGTCAATAGAGCAGGTTCTATGGTCATGCCTTTTTTGAGCGTTTATTTAAAGGAAGGACTGGATTTTTCTTTGAAGGATACAGGTGTTCTCATGAGCTGTTTTGGTCTGGGAGCCATGGGTGGTTCATTCCTGGGGGCTATCTTACAGATAAATTGGGTCAATTCAAAGTGCAGGTAGGGAGTTTGGTGGTGGGAGGAATTGGTTTCCTGCTTGTTTCGCAATTATCTACTTTTTGGACTTTAGCTATAGGGTTATTCCTCCTGAGTTGTATTACTGAAAGTTTGCGGCCGGCAAATTCAGCATCAATTGCCTCTTATTCAAGACCTGAAAACATCACAAGGGTATTCTCCCTGAACAGGATGGCTATTAATTTAGGTTTTTCAATTGGGCCTGCTCTGGGTGGTTTATTAGCAGCAATATCTTTTCAGGCATTGTTTATTGTTGATGGACTAACCTGTATTGGAGCAGGGATATTATTTTACTTCTTTTTCCGCAAAAGACAGATCAGATCTGCGCTCAGAAAAGAACAAAATCTTCAGAATAAGCACCTCAAAAAATCACCTTATGAAGATTGGAGATATATCATATTTGTAATAATGGTAATGTGTTACGCAATTGCATTCTTTCAGCTTTTTATGACCCTGCCGCTTTATTACAGAGATGTGTATGGATTGTCAGAACAGGCTATCGGAGGGTTGTTGGCACTGAATGGCTTGATTGTATTCGCAATCGAAATGGTACTGGTGTATCTGATCGGACAACGCTGGAGGATTGGCAAATTAATATTTTGGGGTACTTTACTCATGGGACTTGCTTATATGTGTCTTAATTTGGGTTACTCACCGGCTATACTAATATTCTCAATGATACTACTGAGTTTTTCGGAGATATTAGCCATGCCTTATATGTCAACGATGGCGGTCAACAGATCAGGAGAGCACAGTATGGGAGGATATATGGGGATGTATTCGCTTGCATACGCTTCTGCTTTTGTTCTGGCTCCTTTCACAGGCACGCGATTTGTAGAGATATACGGATTTGATGTTTTCTGGTGGACCTTGGGTGGCATGTCAGTTTTAGTGGCTACCGGTTTTTTATGGATCAGCCAATATTTGGAGAAGCCTGTTTCGGTAAACAATGATTCTGAAACAGAAATTGATGAAGTCAAGACTGTCGCAAGTGATTTATAAATCAAAAATCCTTTAGCTACATTTTAAATGAATCAGTATTTCATTAAATCTGAGAATTCTGCTCCTTTAGTGATACTCATTTTAATGATATGCATTCATTTTGTTATGCATTTTAATGTATTCCAAACTGAATTGATTGGATTTCACGTTTGGCGTCAAACGGAAACGCAGACAGTCATCAATAACCTTGCTGACGATGACGGTTCCCTGCTGGATCCGAGAGTAAATAATATGGGTTACGAGAATAGAAGTCTTCGGAAAGAATTTCCGCTGATGCAATGGTTATTTGCCTGCACGCAGAATCTGACAGGATCTGAGATAGCATCTTCCAGGATTTCGAGCTTTATAATTGGTATAGGAACCTTGCTTTTTATTTTTCTATGGTTTCAAATTCTCTTAAAGCATTCTTTTATTGCAGCACTTGGCACCTGGTGTTTTTCATTTTCTCCCAGCTTTTATTATTATCTGGTTTGTCCTATGCCTGACAATTTCGCTTTGATGCTTGGAGTGGCAGGATTGTGGGCCGTTACCCGGTGGAGTCAGAATAATTCCAGGATATTTTTAATCCTCATTGCGATGCTATTTGGATTGTCTACTCTGGTAAAATTGCCATTTGTTCTTTTTCTCATTTACCCGGGTATTTTAATTATTCAGGAATCCAGAAAAAATAAAGGAATTTCAAACTTTGCAATAAATGCTTTAATAATGCTCACCGGACTTATTCCGGCTTTCTTGTGGTATGTAAGCGTCATTCCCGGTTGGAAAGGAAATGGAATTGTCCAGGGAGCGTTAAGTGGTGATTATTCCTTACGTGATTGGACAGAATATCTGATTCATAATACAATCTCCGTTTTGCCTGAATTAGTGTTGAACTATGGGTCTGTTTTGTTTTTTCTCACAGGCTTGATAGTTATATTCTATCGTAAAAGTTATTCATTTAATTATTTCTGGCCATTGTTTTGGACAGGACTTGGGACGATTGTCTACTTCCTGTTTGAATTAAATATGATCAAAAAAGTGCATGATTATTATTTGTTTCCAATGTTTCCATTCATATTTCTTATAGTTGGCATAGGTATAAAAACACTTTGGAGTAAAAAAAAGCGAACATGGAGAATATTCACTTTAATACTGGTATCAATTCTACCACTACTTGCATACCTGAGAATCCAACAACGCTGGAATTTGGAAAAGGATCCTGGATTTAATCCTGTATTCGTGGATCACAAGGAAACACTGCGGGGTATTATACCAGAAGATGCACTCGTAATTACTGGCAATGATTACTCGACATTTATTAATTTGTACTATCTTGATAGAAAAGGATGGGTTTATTCGGATAATATTCTAAGTGCTTCGCAGCTTGATGCTATGATTGATCTTGGTGCAAAATATTTGGTTTGCGACAGTCCGGAAATTTGTGAAAATTCGGAATTACAGATTTATTTCAAAGAAGAAGTTTGGAGTCATCCAAAACTTAGGGTCTTTTCTCTTCACAAACAATAAAGAAAAATGAAATCCAGTGTTATTATCAGACAAGTTTGTGTGTATTGTGCTTCCAGCAAAAAGATAGATGAAAGATATCTGTTGGATGCAGATGCTTTGGCAGAATCATTTTTAGCCAAAGATATTACTTTGGTATTTGGAGGCGGAAGTGTTGGGCTTATGGGAAGACTAGCTGACAGAATGCTGGCATCAGGGGGAAGAGTGATAGGCATCATGCCTCAATTTATGAAAGATGTAGAATGGGCACACAAAGGTGTCAATGATATTAAGTTTGTGAAAGATATGCATGAACGAAAAAAGCGTTTTTTGGATGGGACTGATGCTCTTGTGGCACTTCCTGGAGGCTGCGGCACACTGGAAGAATTGCTGGAAGCTATTACCCTCAAGCGACTTGGATTATTTGTCAAACCTATTATAATTGTCAATCTGGATGGCTTTTACGATCCTTTGATCAAAATGCTGGAAAGATGTGTTGAAGAGCGTTTTATGGCCCCGGAACATCTTAAAATGTGGACTATAGTCTCTGATAGTAAGGAAGTTTTACCTGCGATTTATACTGCACCTGAATGGGATGAAGGAGCAATTAAGTTTGCTGCCGTGTAGGTAAAAGGCGTAAGTAGTAAGGCATAAGGTGTAAGTGAACAGCCCATGAACTGGCACGGAAGCGGTTATTCGGTTATGCGGTTAATCGAGGTTGGAGTGTGGTTCGTTAAAGCGTTAAGAGGTTGAGGCGTTGAGGCGTTAATTCGTTAAAAGCCGGGGGAACGAGCCAGTTGAGACGCAATTCCATACGTCTGTTTGGAAACAAAAAGTTAGTTAAACAGCCAGGAAGGAAAAAAGGTAACCTCTTATAGTTTGCACCAGTCATCACCTTGCAACTTTTGAAGCGAAGCTGAAAAAAGTTGTAGGACATCACCTTTTCGTGGCTTGTCCCACGAAAAGACATCACCTTTCAAACCGGAGGTGCAGAAAGACATCACCTCTTTACGAACAAATCACCGGAAATAACAGTATCAATAGCATTCTAAAGGCTAGTGTGCATTAGCAGACCACAACTCTGTTTTATTTGTATCTCTCGATTCATGAATCGCGCCCTACATACCGGTTTCATTTCTTAATCACGGATTGCAGCTACACCGGGAAGATCTTTTCCTTCCAGAAGCTCGAGCATCGCTCCGCCACCGGTACTTACAAAACTGACATCATCAGCAAGTTCCATTTGAGTTACAGCAGCGACAGAATCCCCTCCTCCTACCAGAGAATAAGCTCCATTTTTAGTGGCTTCTGCCACTTTCTCAGCGACACTTTTAGTGCCCTGTGCAAAATGACTCATTTCAAATACACCCATTGGTCCATTCCAAAGTATAGTTTTTGATTTCAAAATCACTTCAGAGAATTGTTTGATTGCTTCCGGCCCTATGTCAAGACCCATCCAGCCATCCGGAATTTCCATGCTGTTATGGGTGGCTCGTTTCGCATCATTTGAAAATGCATCCGCACAGCTAGAATCTTCAGGCAGATGAAATGTAGCGCCTTTTCCGGCGTCCAATAGTTTTTTTGCTAATTCAATTCGGTCGTCTTCAACTAAAGAATTGCCTGTTTTTCCCCCTTTTGCTTTCATGAAAGTATATGCCATTCCTCCGCCAATAATCACATTATCAGCTATTTCTGATAAGCGCTCCAGAAGCAACATTTTATCAGATACTTTGGCTCCTCCAATGATGGCTGTGAATGGTCTTTCAGGATTGTCAGTTACTTTCTTTGCATTCTCCAATTCAGAATCCATCAGATAACCGAAGCCTTTGTTTTCTTTTGTAAAAAACTGGGCAATAACAGCTGTTGAAGCATGCGCTCTGTGCGCAGTACCAAATGCATCATTAATATAAATATCTCCCAAATCTGCAAGCTTTTGGGCCATGTCTTTATCTCCCTTTTCCTCACCCGGATAGAACCTTGTATTTTCAAGCAACACCACTTCACCTGCTTTGATTTGTTCAGATTTTTTCTTTGCCTCCTCACCCAGACAGTCATCAAT
This sequence comes from Saprospiraceae bacterium, assembly GCA_016706365.1. GTDB lineage: Bacteria > Bacteroidota > Bacteroidia > Chitinophagales > Saprospiraceae > SLDF01. Next base: position 293,736 of record JADJJU010000001.1, on the reverse strand, counting down.
GAACGCCACTTCCTGGCCGAGATGCTCTGAAAGCACAGGAATAATATGCTTCAGTGTGAATTTTTTCACATTGATACTTCCATCTTCTTTCAATTTTTTCAAGGGCCTGCCCAGATGCGACATCAGGATGACAGAGGCTCCTTTTTCCAGTATGGCTTTAATGGTCGGTATTGCAGAGGTGATGCGGGTATCATCTGTTATCTTGAAATTATCATCCAGTGGAACATTAAAATCAACTCGCATGATTACTGTTTTTCCCTTAAAGTCTATATGGTTCATCTGGATTGTTTTTACAGGATTTAAAAATTTGTTAGTAGGATTAATTCACTAATTTAATTTGATTTTGGCGGATTCTGAGGCTTTTGGTTTTGGAATGAATTTTTGCCTGAAAGAAGGCAAAATTCTCGCCAAAACGGTGTTCTGGTTTCTATACCCTGGATTGCATCCAGGGTTATAAAGGTTTTGCCAACTCTGGGGCAATATTTTTTCAACAATTTAAATTTTAATTTTGCTCATCGAACTTACCAAGATACAAGATATAAATATTATTTAACATAATATGTAAGATACAGATTCGCAATATTTTGATTCACTATAAATGAATTATTAAAATAAAATCAGGCTGGAATTTTTAGTTTATATGACTTGCCGGGTTTCACGGTGAGCTTTGAAGCTATCAACCAGGGATTATAAAGTTTCAGCATTCTGTAGGTAGTTCCGTTCTCTTTTGCAAAATCTGCAAGGCTCGTGATAGAGCTATTTACATCTACGACTTTATAATCTACGAGTGGCTGATAAAACTCATTTTTGTCCAGTTGAAATCCATAATGATCAGGAAATGTCATGATCTCTTTAATAGCAACCAGACGGAACATATATCTGGATGTTTCAACATTCAAATTCATTTCGTAAAAAGATGTGGTTTGTTGAGCAGCTATTTCCTTTGCCATTCTGGTTTCACCAAAATTATAAGCGGAAGCTGCCAATGTCCATGTTCCAAATCTTCTTTTATAATTTTGAAGTAATTTACAAGCTGCTTCTGTTGATTTCTCAACATGCATGCGTTCATCCACTTCTTCAGTAATTTCAAGTCCGAATCCTTTTGCAGTGGTCGGCATGAATTGCCAGATTCCTTTTGCACCGGCAGAAGATGTGCCATGTCTAAAATTACTTTCTGCAACAGCCAGGAATTTAAAGTCCTCCGGAACGCCATTTGCAGCCAGAATTCTGTCAAATAAAGGAAAATATCTTTGGGCTGTCTTAAGATTCAGCAGTGTCGTGGCATGTGTATAAGCATTGACGAGAATCTCGCGATCTAATCTCTCATACACATCGAAATTATCCATTGGGAGAATTTCACCTGCAAAATCAAAGTCTCTGTTGAGATCTATAGCTTTTATCACTTGAGGCAGAGACGTTTTATTTTCTGCCATTGCAGTTTTTTCCTCTGCATTTGGAGCTTTGTCTCTTAATGAAACAAACAGAGCCAGCGTAACGAATGCGATGACTGATAATGAATAAATAGCGCCGGGCTTTCCCATAATGATATGATTTTAAATGTTCTTTTTTTGTTTGAAAACGGGAACTGTCGAGCAGGGCTCACCGTAAAAAATACTCTTCGCAACTGGTACCAATCGTGCCGTTAGGTCCATGTATGCACTCGCCGGAACGGGTAAATCACCACAACCTTTGATCACCAATCTGCCTTCAACATATGGTGTTACATCTAATTGTCCAATCTGAATACTGTAATAATGTCTGATATACGATTCTTTCGTCCCAAAATATACGGAATCAACAAAAGCTTCTGAGTGCACTGCAATCAGCATATATGCCCATACAGGTATAATGGCATCCGTAGAGCAGTAAACGCATAAAACCTTGTCCTGGTATTGTGACCAATCCAGCTGAGCCATTGATTCCCGATAATCTTTCTCTTTCAAAATTAACCCGTGAAACAAGAATTGCTTAATGTCCAGTTCAAGCATATCCTGTTTTGGAAACCAATCTTCCAATTTTATTGTGATCAAACCACTTTGAGCGACTTTATTTACTAGTATTTCTTGCATATTTGATAATCAACAGAGCGGTAAATCAATTTTCCATAGCCAAATCAGACACCCCGATGGTGTTTTCCGGCATTTTAAAATCTTTCAGTTTAGGCAGATCTTTAATGTCCTTTAAACCGAAATAATCCATAAATCGTTCACTGGTTGCGTAGAGCAAAGGTCGTCCCGGAGATTCTTCCCGGCCTGTAATCGTTACTAAATCTTTATCTAAAAGCTTCTGAATCAGGTAATCAGATTGAACTCCGCGGATCGATTCAATCATAGTTTTGGTAACGGGTTGCTTATAAGCTATAATGGCCAGGGTCTCCAGTGCAGCATTTGTCAGCTTTTTACCACTGGATTGTTTGAGCATCACCTGAATGGAATTATGAAATTCGGATTTCGTCAGGAACAGATAACCACCATCTATTTCCTGTATTTCAATGCTGCTTTCAGAATTCTGATGAGATTCCATCAGCTCACAAATCTGAGCTTCTAAAAAGGCAATATCGATGGAATGACCCAGACTTTCTTCTAAAACACCCTGAATTTCTTCGATTGAAATAGGTTGTTGTGCTGTGAAAATCAGCGCTTCAATATGCCTTTTGGTCCAATCCATATTTGTTATTTGGTTCAAAGATAAGAACTTCCTACCTTTCAGCCACTAAGCTTCATCTAAAACTCCAATACTTTGTCTAAAGTCCGAACTTCTTATGTCTGTTCAAATTGCGGAACTTCTTATGCTCGTTGGGAAGGAAAGTGTGCATCTTGCGGCACCTGGAACAGCCTGCAGGAAGAAGTAGTCATCCGCAATAATGAAGATATGCCACTCAGCAGAAAGGCCGGCAGGAAGTCTGCGAGTAAGCCGAAGTTATTGGGTCAGGTCGAGTCTTCAGGAACAACCAGATTTGTGACCCGGGATATGGAATTTAACAGAGTACTTGGAGGAGGAATTGTTCCCGGATCTATTGTTCTTATTGGAGGACATCCTGGGATTGGAAAATCAACTTTATTACTTCAGTTAGCTCTTGAGGGCGGTCTGAAAGTGCTATATGTCTCAGGTGAAGAGAGTGAAGAACAGATCAAACTTAGGGCCGATCGTATTGGTCAATCATCTGAATCGTGTTTTTTATTTACAGAAACTAATCTGGATCTGATTTTTCAGGCTATCGACGAGCTGGAGCCGGGACTGGTTATTATTGACTCTATTCAAACAGCATATTCTCCCCTCCTGGAAAGTACACCCGGAAGCATCTCGCAGATCAGAGAATGTACGGGGGCACTTCAGAGATATGCAAAGACAAGCGGTATTCCGATTTTTATCATCGGTCATATCAACAAGGAAGGAGATATTGCCGGACCTAAATTATTGGAGCATATTGTAGATACAGTGCTCCAGTTTGAGGGAGATAATAATAATATCTATCGTATATTGAGAACTAAGAAAAATAGATTTGGCTCGACAGATGAGCTTGGAATTTATGAAATGAGAGGCACTGGTTTAAGACAAGTGGACAATCCCTCTGAAATGTTGATTTCACAGAAAGATGAGGATCTCAGTGGAAGTGCTATAGCTGCCACAGTAGAAGGTTTACGTCCTATGCTGATTGAAGCTCAGGCCCTGGTCAGTTCGTCGGTTTACAGTACCTCGCAAAGGTCTGCAACCGGATTTGATTTGAGACGACTGGCAATGCTATTAGCAGTCCTGGAGAAAAGGGCGGGGGTTCATTTTATTCAACAGGATGTATTTCTAAATATTGCAGGTGGGATTCGGGTAGATGATCCTGCTATTGACTTAGCCATTGCTGCTGCTTTGATTTCATCATTAGAAGACAATGCCATACCGGAAGGTTGGTGTTTTGCAGGAGAGATCGGCCTTTCCGGAGAAATCAGAGCGGTAAACCGCATTGAATCCAGGATTCAGGAAGCTTCTAAACTTGGATTCACGAATATGGTTGTGTCCAAGTATAATATGAAGGGAATTAGTGCTTCGCATGGAACGCTGAAACTGCATCCGCTTGGGAAGGTGACGGAGTTGGTGACACTGTTGTTGGGGTAGTTTCAGAAGCTGCGAGCTTCGAGAGTACAGCCGCTTCTGGCTTCTGGCCTCTAGCTTCTGGCAAGCAGCCTGAACAGCCAGCTGTTGGCTTTTGGCCCTTGGGTGTTGGCAAACTGCCGGAGTGAAAAGCAACCTCAAGTCACAAGCTTCTAGAAAACAGCCGCATCTGGCTTCTTGCCTCTAACTGCTAGCTTTTGGCTGAACAACAGGAAAGGCCGCACTAAATCCCCATCGTAAGATGCGCCTATTACATAAGCAAAAAGCGTCACCTTGGATAGCGAAGCTAGCCAGGATGTCACCTTTTGACGTAGGCAAAACACGTCACCTTGCAAGCGCAGCGCAGCAAGATGTCACCCTTTCTACATCTATAGCCCGAAAGAATGACAACTTTATTCTAAGCCATATAGCTTTTTACCCGCATCTTCATACTTATCTCCTGTGACCCAGAATGGTTTTTGAGTCCAGTTTGCAATGAGCTGAGTTGCCTGGGCGAAAGTCTGGCAGTATTTTGTGACATAATCAAAATCAATAGTATCAGCTTCATCAGATACCTGATGGTAATTTTTCATTAGTACTGCATCAAAACTTGTTATGCCCGGACTTACACATATGGCAGGAATTCCTTTCACTGCAAATGAAACATTGTCTGACCTGTCAAACAAATTTTGCTCCGGAACGGGATTGGGAATGATTTCCAATTGTTTTTCTTTACTCGCTTTGAACAACAAATCATCAACCCCGGTTCGTCCGAATCCTATTACAGATATAGCATTTGTATTATTATATCCCGCCCCATCAGTATTAATATTGTAAATGATTTGTTCAATTGGAACTGGCGTATGATCTGCGAAATATTTGCTTCCAAGGAGGCCTACTTCCTCTGCAGTGACAGCAGCAAAAATAATAGAGCGTTGAGGACGATTTTCTGCCAGTAATTTCGCCGTGCTTAGCAATGCGGATACTCCAATGGCATTATCCCGGGCTCCATTGAATATACTGTCTTCTTCAGAATAAGCTGCTCCACCTTGCTCTCCAACACCCACGTGATCATAGTGTGCCGTAACAAGAATATACTCTTTGGAAAGTTCAGGATCTGAGCCCTGAATAAGACCTACTACATTGCGACAAATACTTATAGTGGATTCAACTCCTGAATGTTTTAAATCTGATAAGAAAGAAGCTTTTCCTTTCAATGCATTAATGTTTTCCAAATCCGTTTCTTTGATCCATGCATATGTCATTTGATCAGAATTTTCCTTACCATCCTTGCTAAGACTGATTTGTTCCTTATTGAAGTAATTCACGAAGAATTGGAATGGAAAATTATTAAGGCGGTATAGTTCGATCAGTGCAACTGCACCTTTCTCACTTGCCCATGCTTGTTTGGAGGCCATCGCTTCAAATACGGCCATTGGACTGCTGCTTTCAGGTGTGCCCGGGAGTACATAAACAATTTTCCCTTTGATGTCCAGGTTTTTGTAGTCATCATGATTCCTGGTAGAATCTATCCATCCATGTCCGGCAAATATAGAAGCGTGTTGCTTCAAATCAACCTTCTTACCTGACAGAATCACTAAATTTTTACCAAGTTCGAACGATTCTTTACCTACACTCATAGATCCACTCCCTGCTGGTTGGGAGATTTTAAGCGGCACTTTTTGAAAGTAAGTATCTTCTTCTCCAAGGGGTTTAATGCCATTCATAGAGTAATAATCTGCAATATATTGTCCTGCGACTTCGATGCCCTCAGATAACACTCTACGGCCTTTCAGTTCGTCTGAGGCCAAAAAGCGGATATGTTGTTCCACCAATTCACGGTCACTACTTATCGGAATCGATGTTGATTTCGCCTGAGAGAAGGCTAAGATGCTAAATAGCAGAAAGGTACAGACGTGAAGAAACTTCATATTAATATAGAATAGGAAAAGTGAATAATGAAATTATGCAAAAAATAAACTCCTGTGGCTGGTTTGAGATATACAAAATTATCAATAAAACGCTTGTCCGTTTATATTGTTACCGTTGATATTATCAGATTCTAGACTAATGCAAAGTTTTGGCTGATGAAAGAATTTATTTTGCATGGAAATTACTTCTTTAGAGCCTAATTGGTAAGTATTTTTATTGGATATTCAATAAATTATGTCATTTTCTGTGTAGTTATCTGCAAGGAAATAATTACAAGTAGTAATTATGCTACTCATTGAAGACAACTTTACGATTCTTAATCTTGAAAAAGTAGGTTTAGAGTATCAATAAAATTTATTCGAATTGATCACTTCTAATTAACCTCGAGCCGGTGGGGCTCTTACTTTTTGAGATGGCAATCTGGAGTAGCCTCACTCCTGCGTTCGACTGAGCTCACTTTGGGATTCGGTTCGCTTCCTTAAAAGGTGCATTTAGCACCTTTCCCGTTTTGGTTTCACAATTTATTTTAAGTATAACGAAATGATTTCTCAAATAGGCTGCCACCCCCAATAACAAAGTTTAAAGTTTAGCTTGCCTCCCTCCTTGTATCTGCCTGAAGCTGCCCACACCCCAGGGAAAATTGGAAACAAAAGAGCTATCCGTAATTCCACCCTAGTCCCCCATCTTTATCATTACCCACTCTTTTCTATCTCATGTGCTTTTTTCAGCCCCTTTGGATTCACACTAATGTAATCATTATAATTGGCCCTTGTCTTATTTTAGCTGATAAAGCATTACATCAACAATCCTGGCAGCACTATTTGTCGTTCTTTCCCCGGATCAATCCTGAGGCATTTTTGATTGCTAAGCCAGAGCAAACAAAAGCATCAAATCCGCTCACAGCACCCTAGTAAGACCACCAAAAAGCAATCACCCCGATGGATCTGTTGCACTTCCTGAGAAAGATTTCAGTGTAGCATAAGAATTCTTTATCTCGCATTCATGGACTATCTGGTTGCCATACTGAACAGCAAAATTGATTTTGTCCTTTGAGATATCTCCACCCACGATGAATTTTTCCATTGTTTTCAAATTTGATGTTAATTAATTTGTTGAGAACAGGTGAAAACCAAGACCTTGTAATGGGTTCTTCCCTAATTTTCTATCTGGCTTTTGGACCTGATAGAAAGGTGATTAAAACGCGGAGTCTTTAGCGCTCATATAATTTGCCACACATTGCCTCAAGTTTTCCACAAAACAACACTTACTAACACTCCCCCGACCCCTCTACAATTTATTATTTATTTAGAAATACAAATCTAAAGGTCCCGCGCCCCCCGACACCAGCCCCCGATTTAGCACCTTTCTGCGTCGTTCATACTCAAAACCATTTTTTACGGATTATTCTCAAAGGCGCGAATATTCTAACTTCAAACCTACTAAATTTTACATTTTAAGTTTTCCAACTGTGCCGATTAATTGTGAGATCGGAAGATTTCTGTGGCTTTTGGATTTCTCAACCACCTAACATGCATTACTTATCAGACCATCCCCAGGGAGCGGGAGGAGCTTTTATTTCTTTTTTCAAATCGAAGGATACTCTGAAATATCTGTCGCTTCCCTGTCTTCGCAGTGAATAAGCAAAAATGTTTCCCGGGTCGATCTCAATCATCCAAACATTGTGAGAAGCCGGTGGAAGCAAATCGGTTGTCGCTTGATCAGCTATAAAAATTTGAGAACCTTCCTGACCTGAATTAGGCGTCCAACCTCCATATTGAGTGATATGTTCTTCAGAACCATCTTCATGCCTGTGGTCATGTTTGAGTAGTAATCTATTATTTTGTTTTGTCAGGACCCAGGTGCGTGACCGGTTTTCACCCACATGGAACGGAATTCTGATTTCATTTTCACTGCATTTTCGAACTTCCATTACTAATACTTTATTTGTAAAGGCAGTATCACCTGCCGGGGCATGTGTGACAACACCTTCGAAAGATTTACTACATAAGGCTTCCAGTCTTTGCCAAAAAATATCCATAGCAAGAGAGTCTTTAATGGCTGGACTTTGTGCAGCTGAAAACTGAGGAAATGTAAATTGGAGTACGAAAAGCAGGAATAAGTGTCGGAAAATGCTGTAAAATTTCATTGATTAAAGGTAGTCTTTTTAAGGGAGATTGGAGAAAGCAGCAACTATTAGCTTTTGGCTCTTGGCTGTTGGCAAACAGCCAGTTTGTGAGTTATGGGTGTGTATTTGAGATAGCTTTTCTTTGTGAAGACGATGTCACTTTGCAAGCGCAGCGACGCAAGACGTCACTATCTCTGGTACTTTAGCCCCTAATCGGGTACAGTTAAAACATATGTACAAAAAAAAGCCACCATGACTTGCGATCATGGTGGCTGACTATAAGCTATTAATGTAGCAATTTAATTATTTCGCTATCATCAATTTCTTTGTAGATGTACCTTGTTCAGTAGCTACACGCACTAAATATGCTCCATTTGAAAGCGTTGTAGTGTCGAAACTGTGTTGCATATTCTGAACAGCTTTGAAATTCTGGAATTTAATTACTCTTCCATTGAGATCTGCTATCGTAATTGTGATATCGCTTGTCTGATCCAATTTCAAATCAATAGTTGTATAGTTTCCGGCTGGGTTCGGGAAAAGCGTTACAGCATATTCTGGAAGAGGCGTATTGTCAACAGCCGTCATCAACAAATTGAGCTGAATATAAGGCATTGCATTTCCGAATGTTGACTGGAAAGATCCATCAAAAAACAGACGTGAAGTAAAAATTACCTGACCTTCTGTCAGACTTAATGGAGTGTTTATATACTGATTATCGTAACCCATCAACAAGCCTTCAGGCATACTTAAATATCCAAAATAAGTCACCCCTTTTTCAACTATGAAATCTTCCTCATCAATATTTTCAAAAGGAATAACAATTTCTTCCTGATCGTCCTCTGCGGAGATCTCAGTAGATCCTAAACCAACAAATGTATTGGTGCCATCTTCAGGAGTTACGCCATCTCCAAAGAAGTCCTCACTTAATATTTCCAGCATGAAGAAATCTACAGACTTGCCACTTAGATCAGCTGCTGATGTTTCTCCGGCTACAGAAGTAGTTACAGATCCAATTCTGTATTCCTCCACCGTTTCTTCAGGAACAAAGAAAAATGTACCCCAAGCCCATGGAGCAGTTCCTGTGCAGTCTTGATCGAAACACGGTCTGGTATATGTCCGTAATTCACCTGACTGCCATACATCATCGTCTTCAGTGATATAGAATGTACTTTGACGCACATTGTCACTTGGCAAATTATCTGTAATACCTGGTTGATATACAGTATATCTGATGAAGTATTGACCCGGAGCCAGGTCTGCCGGAGAATAAGTAATTTCTTCAGGAAACTCAACAACCAGACCAGTAGTTCCTGCAGGAATAGGATCCAGTGCTAAGCTGTCCTCCCATAGAATAGCACCACCTACAGCAGCAACTATCTGTACTTTCAGGAATGCATCTGTCACTTCATTACCACCTTCATTAGATATTCTGGCAGAAAATCTATAAGATTCTCCTGCAGCTAAACCCTGCGGAATATACAAGTTGGATACAGGATAGAAGTGACGGTCCATGCTGAGGCTATTCTGCGCGAACGAGTTCACCAGTACCACGTCATCAATCAACCAGAAATAGTAATCGCCATCAAATACAAATCTTATTTGTACATCATTCTGATTGGCAGCAATTGAACTAATATCGATTGATTTTTTAGAATCGCGGGGTGTAGAAGCACCTAATTCAATTTCCTCATTGATTAAAAACTCAGTCCAGTTTTGGCCTCCGTTTCCGGACACTTCAACTGTAGTACGTGCCTGATAATTTCTGTAATACTGGTGGAAGGTTAGAATAACTGTACTTTGACCACTCATGTCAATAATAGGAGACACTAAGTAACCTTTGTGAGGTGAGGGACAGGCACCGGTAAGAAAGGCGCCCACAACACCATTATTGTCTAACCTGTCAGAATTAAAGATGGCGGCACCGTTCGCAGCTGTTGGAGAAAGCATTGGTTCAGTTCCAGCATATGCTCCTCCTGCAGGACTTGCATCAGCTTTGTACTCCCAGCTTGCGTTAGATCCGGGGACTGCCGTGCCTCCAGAGTTGTTACTGCAAGTCACACCTACCGCAGTCCAGTCATTGAGACCTCCTGCGAAGCTAGAGTTTGGATCAGTGGGTCCTCCCCAGATGATCGTCTGTGCCATCAGGCCTGTACCTGCAAAAGCCAGGACAGCACAAGTCATAATTGTAATCAATTTGTTCATCATAAAAAATCGCTATGGTGTAAAAAAATAAAAGTTAAAAATAAATATTTAAGTGGATCGCGTTGTCAGTTTTGGGTCATATAAGATTTACGTAATTGAAAAGCCCCTGAGATCGCAAGATCCTCAAGGGCTTTTCGATATGAGTATAACTACTCAGATCATAAAATTATTTTGTCACAACCAATTTCTTAGTAGAAGTTCCTTCAGGTGAAGCTACTCTTACAAGGTATGTACCTGCAGTCAGATTGCTTGTATCAAATCTGTGTTGCATAGTAGTTACATTTTGGAAATTGTCATACTTAATTACACGGCCATTGATATCAGCCAGGGTAATAGTCACTTTTGTCATTTTATCCATATCAAGATCAACTAAAATATAGTCATTTGCTGGGTTTGGATAAACTGTCATTGCGGTTTCAGGAAGCGGATTGTTATCTGTAGATACTACGAGTGCCAGATTCAATTTTACATATGGAGTGGTGTTTCTAAATGTAGAAGAAAAACCTCCATTGAAATAAATTCTGGAAAACAATAATACGCTTGTAGTTTCCAATGTGACAGGATAGTTAACTGCCTGGTTATCAGATCCGATTCTCAGGTTAGCAGGAACAAATACCATTCCATAGTAATTTGTACCATTTTCAAGAATCATTTCCTCATCGGCATCATCTAACACTGCAAGTTCAATTATTGTATTGTTGTCTGTAGCTGTCATAATATGAGAGCCAAATCCAGCAAAATCATTTGTTTCACCGTCACCTAATAAAGAACCGGCAATTGGGCCATCTCCTATGAGTTTTAACATATAGAACACTAATTCTACACCTTCAACTGCAGGAGCTCCTCCAGTCTGAGCAGCAGCAAATACTTCAGCTGATGTAATTTTATAATCCTCCTGAGTATCAGCAGAGGTTTCAAATAGTGCACCATAACCCCAAGTTTCAGAAGTTAAGCCGCCCACCAAAAGTGTAGTTCTTGGCTCACCTGACTGCCAGTAGTCATTGTCAGTTACAAAGAATGTGAAATTCAGAGTATTATTGCTTGGATCGAAATCCTCGACTCCTTCCTGTAATATTGAATAACTGATTCTGTATTCACCGGGAGTTAAACCTGCAGGCAGGAATGGATCAGGGAATTGTACTACGAAATCATCTGCGGATGGCGCAAAAGGATCTACAGCTAGATTGTCTTCATGCACAATTGCATTTCCACCAGTCACATGAACAACTTCAACTCTCAATATAGCATCTTCAATGGTATTCCCACCAAAGTTTCTGATTGCCGCAGAGAAAGGCCATGATTGTTCAGAACCAATAAAAGCAGCAGGAGTATATCTTGATACTATTGGGTACATAGCTCTGTTGATACCAATGCTATTCTCCGGAAGAGCAACAAGATAAACGTCATCAATCTGCCACATGTAATAATCGCCATCAAATACAAATTTGAACTGTACTGCAGGTTGATTAGCAGCAACAGTAGAAATATCTACAAGTTGAACATCGTTGATCGGTGAGAAAGCATTTACTGCAATGTTTGCGTTTAATGTAAAAGGAGTCCATGTAGCTCCTCCATCAGTAGTAACTTCAATAAAAGTACCAGGAGTACCTTGTGCACTTCCAGGACCTCCAAATCTTCTGTAGTATTGATTAAATCGTACAGCTACGCTAGTTTGTCCGGTTAAGTCAATAACAGGAGAAATGAGCTCTGCTCTGTGAGCTGAAGGGCAGGGGCCAACGCCGAAAGCGCCTTGCGTACCAAGGTTATCAATATAATCAGAGTCAAAAAGTACGGCGCCATTATAAGCAGAAAGCGAGTGGATAGTTCCTCTTGGTCCTGCATATCCTCCGATTGATCTTGGATATTCCGCCCATTGCCATGCTGCATTTGCACCATCAACAGGATCACCATTTAAAGCCGGGCTACAAGAAACACCAACTGCTGTCCAGTCATTAAATCCTCCGTCAAATTCTGAGGTTGGTATTCCAGGACCTCCCCATATCAGGGTGATATTACCCGGATCAATTGGCTCGCGAACTAAAGATACATTTACAGTAGCAACTCCAAGACCAGCTATTAAAGCTTCACCTTCTGTGTAAGGAAGCATTACTACCGGAATATTAACTTCAGAAGTTCCGGGAGTTGGAGGGGCTGCGGTCACAATTGGCATATCAGCCGGAACACCATCAATGGTATTTACTATGAATACTGCCACTGCACCTGCATCTTGTGCAAGTTTCGCCTTAACAACAAATCCACAAGTACCTCTTCTTATAACTACTATTTTGCCCGTATAGGCACCATCTCCAGAATACTGGCATCCAAGAGTCGGAGCAGCTGAGCCATCATTAGCAAGAACTGCATCTGCAGTTAAGGGAGCATCCGGAGATACTTGTGTACCCCATCCTGCTGCAACACCTACTACCGGGATTTCACCTGCAACAGGTGAATTTACCAGTACATGATATTTTGCTTGTCCGAAAGATTGCATGACACCCAAGAAACAGAGCATCATGGTCAATAAAATTGAGTAATTTTTTTTCATACCACGCTTGTTTTTTAAAAATAAGATTTTGAATAGAGAGACGAAGTTAGTAAAAAATTTGTCATTTGAGCAAACAGGCAGTTCAAAAATATTGAATTCTGCCTTGTTATTTTTTCCTAAAATTGTCTAATCTCTTTGTAATAAAGTGTTTATGTCAACGCAAGCCACACCCGGTTTTTCACATACCTGAGTAGCTGCTACATTGCAAAGCTGAGCACTTTCATTAAGAGGGATACCTATAGCGGTACATAATGCTGCTACACTTATCACTGTATCTCCTGCTCCACTCACATCAGCAACAGCTACCGGCCGATCAATCGGTGCAATACCTTCGGTCTCTTTAGACTTATAATATATGCCGGCTTCAGAAAGAGTTATCAGATAATTCTCTGCCTCTAACTTCTGATCCATAATACCAACAGCATCAGAAATTGGTTGGTAAGATTTTGTAATTATTTTACTAAGTGCCTGTGAAAGTTCTTTTAGGTTGGGTTTGAATAAGCTCGCGCCTTTGAAATCAAAGAAGTGTTTATTCTTGGGATCTACACATACAGGTACTCCATTTTCCCGACTGATTTTTATTACATATTGTATCAATTCAGGAGATAAAACTCCTTTGTCATAATCTTGTAAAATTACAACAGCCGGCGGATCTCCTGCCAGGATCTCCCCCACATGAAACATGATTTGGCTTTTGGTTTCATTAGTTATATAATCAGTCTGTTCCCGATCTATACGCATCAACTGATGACCACCTGCAGACAATCTTGTTTTTACTGTTGTCATTCTGCCCGGTTCAGAAAGTAAATAGTCAGACTTTAAGGAATTGGTGTCAAATATATCCTTCATCATTTTGCTATAGAAACCTGTTCCCATAGCAGCTATCACCGAAGCTCGGGCTCCCAGGGCCTGCACATTCAGTGCTACATTAGCCGCTCCGCCGGGTCTGCATTCTTCATGATCGTATTGCAGGACAGGCACCGGGGCTTCCGGGCTGATCCGCTCCACATGGCCATATAAATATCTGTCAATCATTATGTCTCCTATGATTAATACATGGAGATTCTTGAATCGATCCAGTAATGATCTTGTCCATAAGTTTCTGCTAACTGGAGTCATTGATTAAAAATATATTGAATTATGGAGGAACTTGCCCCTTTATTTGCCTGCAAATATGTTAAAATTCGGGTTTTTAGCTCTATGTTTTTATTAAAGCTTTCTACAGCCGTAATAAAATCATCAGAATTCCTCACTGATTTTCCAAAACCAGCAATGATTGAATCCATTGCCTCGGTTCTTGATGAAATTTTTGGTCCAAATATTACAGGAATGCCATAAGCAAGAGGTTCCAGAATATTATGCAGCCCTTTTCCAAAAGCCCCTCCTACATAAGCCATAACTCCCACTCTATATATTTTTGACAACATACCGACATTATCAATGATCATAATTCGAAAATCAGCCGTATTAGTATCAGGTTCTAATTTAGAATATCTGCATGCAGTAGTGGACAGAGATGCGATGAGTGATGCAACGTGATGTTCAGAAATCTCATGAGGTGCAATGATGAAATTATATTTTTCCAAAAGCAAAGGTATAGCCGCACTGATTATCTCCATATCTTCTGGCCAGACAGATCCCAATACGATGGTTTGTCTTTTCGCTGCAAATTGAATAATGCGCTGATCCTCAAAATTTGATCCGGCATTATCCAGGACTCTGTCGATACGGGTATCTCCACTAACCCGAGAATTTTCCAGACCATGATTTTTCAAAACAATTGACGAAGCAATGTCCAGGGTGAAAATTTTTTCAAAGGATTTTAAAATGGGTATGTACCAGGGTTTTAAAAATCTGAAATATATCTTCTTTTCAGAGAAATGTGCATTTGCCAGAATCAAACGGGCGCCTGATTTTTTCGCTTCCAATAAATGTTGGGCCCAGTATTCATATTTGATCCATACCACTGTATCAGGTCGTAATGATATTATCCAATTTTTTGCATTTGTTGAGGTATCAGGATATAAATAAGCATAGACATCTACTTTGTCATATTTAAGGGCATTCCTGTATCCGGAAGGCGAGAAAAAAGTAACAACAATAGAATCAGAATATGATCTGTTTTCACGAATCTCATCTATGATTGGCTTTGCCATTTCAAATTCACCTAAGGAAGCGCAATGAAACCAAATAACCGGTTTTTCAGGAGATAAATCTCTCAGCTGAGCAAACATCGTATTTTTCAGCACCTTTCTATCATGAATCCATAGCGCAGCTTTTTTATTGCGAAAACCATAAAGTCTGATTCCGAATGTCATACAATGAATGATCCCGTCGTATATTTTGGAAGAAATGAAATGCATTAATGAATTACGAATTACGAATTACGAATTACGATTGGGCAGCAAGGAAAGATGCTGTTGGCTTTTGGCGATTAGCTATTGGCGAGTAGTCGGTGAAAAAGCTTCAAGCTACAAGCTGCAAGCTGCAAGGTGAACAGCCGGTGTGTGACCTATTGGCTGCTAGCATCTGCTTCAAGCTTCTCCCAGCCGGTGTTTTGAGGCTGAGTGTGAATCAAACTAACAAATAACCATATTCAACTTACATTTTTCAACTTTCATCTTACTATTCAACATTCAACTTACTACTTCACTATTACTTTTACTTTACTTACTACTTACTACTTACGCCTTATGCCTTATTCCTTACGCCTTAATAATAAATATCTTCTGAAGGCATACCTATATAGAATGGGAGAATCCACGTAATTCTGATTCCAATAGAAATATCCAGGCGGCTCTTCGTTGGTGCGGACATGGTGTCAAAGTTCCACTCTCTGATACTTTTGGTAAATCCTTGTCCAAATTCAAAACCAGCGATGAAATTCAATTTGCGGTTTTTATCCAGATGCTGATACCCGATGAATTCCTGTATAGCAATTCCTCCGGTAAGTCTGTCATATCCTTTTTTATAATCACCAAATAATTGAGAGGCGGATTCGTAATCATCCTGAATCCGGATTTTATGCCACCAATACCCACCACCTACAGTCAGTCTGATTCCACTTTTTCTATTGGCGGAACTGATTGGAAATAGTTTCCCTAAAACTAAACCCGTATACATCCCTCTTTGTCGAAAAACCACACTGGCGAAAGTCCCATCATTGCCAATAATTTCACCTTCTTTGGATAAGAGATTGTCCAGAATGTATGATTCTTTGATGTTTCCTCCGAATTGAACATAAGACTCTGCACCGAGGATCCAGTTTCCCTTATCCAGCAGGAATTCAGCACCACCACCTATAGAAAAAAATGCACCGAATCTATCTTTAAGATCTCCTCCGGGTAAATGTCCGCCATAGCTGAAATGGAGATTGAACGCATCGTAGTCGATCCCTTTGCCTGACTGAGCATTGATAATTGAAGCAGAAAGGACACAGAATAAAAGTATAAGTTGTAGACTTTTTTGTTTCATATGGCAAAAGTAGACAATAAGGTTCAAATTGTGAATTACTCCTATCTTTGGCGGGCGTTAGCGCCAATTTTGTAATACCCAAAACGATTCATTTTGAAAAAACGTGTTCTCATCACCGGAGCTGCCGGATTTTTAGGTTCACATTTGTGTGAAAGAATGCTCGCGGAAGGCATGGATGTGGTGGCAATGGACAATCTCATTACAGGTGATATGCGCAATCTGGAGCATTTATTCCCTTTACCTGAATTTCAGTTTTATCATCACGATGTAAGCAGGTTTGTCCATGTGAGTGGACCTCTGGATTATATACTTCATTTTGCTTCACCTGCCAGCCCAATAGATTATCTGAAAATGCCGATTCAGACACTGAAAGTAGGATCTCTGGGTACACATAATTTGCTGGGATTGGCAAAGGAAAAAGGCGCTACTTTCATGATCGCCAGTACATCTGAGGTATATGGAGATCCTCTGGTGCATCCTCAGACAGAAGATTATTGGGGAAATGTTAATCCAATCGGACCACGCGGAGTATATGATGAAGCCAAGCGATTCCAGGAAGCTATCACTATGGCTTATCATACTTTTCACAAAGTAGATATCAGAATTGTCAGAATCTTCAATACATACGGTCCCCGTATGAGACTTGAGGATGGACGTGTACTTCCTGCATTTTTCTCACAGGCGTTCAGGGGAGAGGGATTACCTGTATTTGGTGACGGATCACAGACAAGGTCCTTCTGTTATGTGGATGACCTCGTGGAAGGAATTCACAGATTACTGATGTCCGACTATTGCTATCCTGTAAACATTGGAAATCCATCTGAAATTACGATCAAGACATTTGCAGATGAGATTCTGGCCTTGGTAGGCAATCCGAAAGCTCATATCATTTACAAGGAATTACCTCAGGATGATCCTAAACAAAGACAACCTGACATCACATTAGCTAAAAAATTATTGGGCTGGGAACCGAAAGTCAGTAGGGAAGAAGGACTGCGGAAGACGATTGGGTATTTTAGGGAGCGGGTGCTGGGGGAGTAAATTACTAATTACGAATTAAGAATTACGAAATACGAATAGAACAGCCAATTGAACAGCCGGTTAACAGCCACGTTAAAGCGGTGAAGCGTGTAATCGATAACAGCCGGGAGAGAAGTACGAATTTCGAATTACGATTGGAACAGCCTTATTTAGTTGAAAATTGAAAGTTGAAAGTTGAAAATGAAATAGCCAATGAAACAGCCGAATTAACAACCATTGCTGGTTGCTAGTTGCTGTTTGAACCGCCGGGCTGGAGGTGTGCGTACAAGCTCTTGAGAGGCGGGGCACTTCCGGTTCCTATGTTGCTCAGAGTAGCTTTCAGCTACGACATTAGAAGTTCCTTTCTTCGTACTTGTGTGTGTGTTTGAGTGCCGTAGCTGGAAGCTACGGGAAGCAGAGGGTGGGAGAATTGAACAGCCGGTAAACAGCCTCGTTAAATCGATGAAGCGTGTAATCGGTAACAGCCGGAAGAGAATTACGAATTACGAACCGCAGGTCGTTTCGGGGTTTTCAAAATCGCAACAATAAACTAGCCCCGTAAGGAAAGTAAAGCATCCTTAAATTTGGTTCCGATTGTCGCAGTACCCAATTCATTTCTACTCCGAGTGCTATTCTGGAAAACCAGGCTGGATAGTATTTTACACCGGCAACAAGAAAAGTCATGTCAAACCCAACACCCCTGCCTCCAAAAATGGTATGACTCACACCCCCTTCAAGAAATATTTGTTTCCAACCAAGATTAAGGGTGGATCTAAGTGGCAATGCAAATAAAGGTTTCTTATAGTCAGGGCAAGGCGGAGGAAAGCAAAACCCGGGATCTGCATTCATACCGAAACCTGCTCTTGCTGTCAGGAAGAAAAAATTATAATTGAAAAATCGCCTCTCATACGTCAGAGACCCCAACATGCCATCTCCAATCAAGGAAATTACTATAGCATTATGTTTTGGTTTTATTCCATCGAAATCAGTTTGACAAAACCCTTCGCTCAGGAATAGAAAACAGATCAGAATGGATAAAAAGGATTTTTTAAATGACATTTCGATATTTAACTTGATCATTGCATTCATTTGAAAGCAATTTTTGTTCATTTAATTATTTACGTATAAAAAGTAGGTTGGGCTATCAACTATTTTCAGCCCGGACGACTTTTTCATGATTTTTATCACATATTTGATCCTATGAAAATCCCCGAGCTTCGAGAAAAATTATCTGGTCTGAGTGAAAAAGAACTCGTCTATCTGGCCGTTGAATTTTATAAACTGATCCCAAAAGCCAAACGGGAAATGTATCAGCTCGATATTATGACAGAGGCACCTGATCCTGCTTCCAAACCTCCTAAACTTCAAGGCTCCACTGATAGTATCGCTGATATGGAGCACAAAATAAAAGAATTTATCAAACATGCCGAATCAGGTTATTATATCAGATATAATACTGTTGTTAGCCGGAAAGCACGGAAAGCATGGCGATCAACTCTGAAATCCTGGTACAAAGCGCTTACCAGCACCAACCGCCCCGAGGCTGACCTTGATAGACAATCTGAATTATTAATTCAGCTTTACTTTTTGCTACATCGGGGAACAAGGATCAAGACTTTCACTTCTGCAGAGCCTTTTGAAGCCATCAATGTGGTGCAAACTAAGTTTTACAGATCAGTGCTTGACCTTTTGGAGCAAGCTGCCGGGAAGTCTGACGTGATCAACAGAGGCATCCCACTGATGCTGCATTCCAGTGATGGAAAAGTACAAGCTACTCACCTAATAGATGAATTCCTTTTGCTGATAAGCATTCCTGATTTATATGAGCAATCGATAGAAAAAATTCAATCTCTTCTGACGGGGCTGTATGAAGAAAACTCAAAAGCATCCAGCCTTACCAAAATGCGTTCTGATTATCAGAGTAACTACAATAATAAGGTAAATGCATTGGCAGAACTCGGACTTGTAGTTTACCTGCGACTGGGCGAACATACCAATGCTTTAAATTTCTTTGACCGGCATTATATTCATCCAAATACGGAAGTGAAATTGTATATGCTGATTTATTATTTATTCAGGGAGGGAAAGCCGGAGCTGATAAGACACACGATAGAGACGGCAAAGAATAATAACATAAAGCCCCGAAAATCTTTGCTTGACCTGGACCAATACATTGCGATCAATAATACTTTGCCTGAGAGTTTTTAAAGTGGAATTTTTTACCGCCTTTGTCATGAGCCTATTTTGTTGAACACCTTCGGAGTTCGGGAAGTTTTGCTGTTGTACCCCGGGCTGCGTTTCACTTGCACCGGGGCATTCACGTCAAACTCCTCCGGAGTTTGAATACAACATAGTAGTTTGCTAAACTTCTAACCTCTTAAACTCCCAACCTTTGCGCCGATTACTGATTACTTTACTGGATTGCACCTGATTACTCATATACCTGATTTTAACTTTGCATCCAGCTTTAAACTCTTTCGGACTGGATTTTAGAAGCTTTCTCAATTTGATCAAATTCCGATGATTACCGATTACCCCCGCCACCCATTACCCATTTCCCCTTTCCCCTTTCCCCCCCCCCCCCCCTCTTCCCCTAAGGGGAAGCTTTTCAATTTTGTCCACGATATCTTCCAAATTATTAGCATCTGAGAAAATTTCAGAATTGAGCCAGGATTCAACTTTGTTGAGTAAGTTGTCCATGTATTTAAATTTACCTAAAAGGATATCTTTATCCATTGTCTCCCAATAATCAGCTTCATCGCGGACCTCAAAAAAATCAAAATATTTGGCTGACAGATATTTGAAAAGTTTGATCAATGCAATATGGATTTCCGGGCCGGCAAACTGAGTTTTGACAAATTGTGAATAAGCAAATTCCTTAAATTCATTAGAGGCATCATTTCCAAAATGACTTAAAGCTAAGGGATTGACTATCCAGCCTCCATTTGAAATAACCATGACTACTGTCTCAGAACCGGGAGGAGTGAACACAATTCCGCTGAATTTTATATCCACTTTTTCCCCTTGCGCATCGTGCTCATCTGTATATTGATAAGAAAGACAAGTTTCTGTTCCTCTTTTTATTGTGTCATATTTCCAACCCAGGGATTTGCAAATATCTTCCAGTTCCTCAGTCATTGCATCCCTCTGAGTGATATCTTTTATTTTTCCTTTGTAATGTATCGTGATAGCCATAAATAAAGCTGAATGATCAGTACGAAGATAGCAAATGATTTCAGGTTTCAGCTATCAGTTTTCAGATTTCAGATTTGTCAAACAGCCATTTAGGAACCGTTTTTAAATTGGAATTTCTGAATACTAATCTGAAATTCTATTTTTATATGGACTTGAATATCAGCGTTCTGCAAAAGTGTTATATAGGAGATTTCATTATTAGCTTCTGATTAGCTAATAGCCTCTAGATTCTGGCTTCTGGCGATCAGCCGAAAAAGCTAAAAGCATGTTTTTATAACAATTAACAATTATGCTTTGTCCTTTATCAAATTCAAGTTTCAACTTTCACATTTCGGATTTGACTTTTCACCATTCACCATTTACCATTCACTATTTACATTTCACATTTCCCATTTCCCATTTTACTTTTCACCATTCACCATTCACCATTCACCATTCACCATTCACCATTCACCATTCACCATTTTCTATTTACTCGTATTTCAAATTTGACCATTCACCATTCATATTCGCATTTCACATTTCACTTCTGCCTATTTACCATTTACAATTCACTATTTACCATTTACTAAAAAAGCCCCACCGATATGAATCAGCAGGGCCCGACATTCAAATATAAATTGAATTATTTTTTCGCCGCAGCATATCTGTTAGACACCTCTTCCCAATTCACAACATTCCAGAATGCTGCAATGTAATCAGGTCTCTTATTCTGATAATTCAGATAGTAAGCATGTTCCCAAACATCCAGTCCGAGGATAGGTGTTCCTGAACAACCGTTGGTATCTACATTCATTAATGGATTGTCCTGGTTAGGGGTAGAGCAAACTTCCAGTTCACCACTTTTATTAACGCAAAGCCAGGCCCATCCTGAACCAAATCTTTTTGTTGCAGGTTCGTTGAAGAGTTTCTTGAACTCATCTAAGGATCCAAATTTGCTGTTGATCGCTGCAGCAAGATCACCGGAAGGATTACCACCGCCATTAGGTGACATGACTGTCCAGAATAAATTGTGGTTGTAAAAACCTCCACCATTATTGCGAATAGCCGGAGACGCAGATGCTACATTTGCAAGAATTTCTTCGATAGATTTTCCGGCAAGATCGGTTCCTTCAAGGGCCGCATTGAGATTGTCTGTGTAAGCTTTGTGGTGCTTCGTATGATGTATCTCCATTGTGCGGGCATCGATATGCGGCTCAAGCGCATTGTAAGCATAAGGTAGGTCTGGGAGTGTAAAGGACATAGTATTTACTTTTTTAGCGTTAGAATTTATTTGTGATTCACCACAGGATACCATTATAAAGCTAAGTATCAATGTGATAAGTAGTGATTGAGGAAATATTTTCATATTGTTATTGGTTTTTCAACAGAAAGTTATGCGGTCTTAACAAAATCAATACATGCATGGTTTAATAAATCATCAGTCCTTTTGCCTGAAATTTATATTTAAACATATTTTGCCTAACTGAACTAGGTAAAATTGCTACTTTTAAGCAGAATTTATGCGTTTACAACATTTTATTTTATCAAAAAAATGTAGAAAATATGAGCGATGATCCTGTTTTAAATCAGCTTTCAAATATTGAAAAATCGTCTGGCAAAACTGTTGCAGAATGGGTGAAAATTGTCAAAAATTCAACCCTGGAAAAACATGGAGAATTAGTTAATATGTTAAAAACTGATTATCAATTGGGACACGGAAATGCCAACTTGCTCGTACATTATGCCAAACAAAGTCATGCAGGTGCTGCGGAAGATTCCACAGATTGGATAAGCGAACAGTATAGAGATAAGCCAGAGCTAAAAGTATGGTATGATCAAATCATGAGCTTTATCCATTCTTTAGGATCAGATATTGAAATTGCTCCCAAAAAAGCATACGTGAGCCTTAGAAGAAAAAAACAATTTGCCATCATTCAGCCCTCGACCAAGACGCGTCTGGATGTAGGGATTAATCTTAAGAATGAAGCGCCGGGAGGAATCGCAGAAGCTGGAAGTTCCTGGAATGCCATGTGTACCCATAGAATCAGAGTAGAATCGGAAGAAACATTGGGCGAGGAACTAAATTTATGGATCCGGAAGGCCTATGAATCAGCTGGTTAAGCATTAAATACCGCATGTATTTTAGGGATAGGCAAAGATTGAATGAGAGTATGTACATTTGTCGCTCAATTCAGTTGCATGCTTTCCTTCCTAAAAAAACCCTATCCGTTTCCTACTGCTGCTATAGAAAGGTTTGGCTCCAGCGTGATCATCAGTGGGTTTGTATTAGTGTTCCTTTGGATTTTCCAGCCCTTTGAATTACATGCTATTGAAAACCACAAAAATGCAATCATATTGGGATATGGAGTCACTTGCCTTTTGGCCATGCTGGCTGTTAATTTTACGATCCCTGAGTTGATTCCTTCCATGTTTGATGAGGAAGAATGGAACACAGGCAGAGAAATTCTATGGGTATTGGTTCATCTTTCGACCGTAGCATTCTTCAATGCTGTATATTCAGATTTGGTAGGTGTCTTTGACCTGAGTACACTAAGCATATTCATATTTTTTATTTATACGGTTTTGATTGGCATATTTCCGATTGCCGCCACCATATTCCTCAATCAAAAGCGACTGCATACTAAATATGAAAAAGCGTCTGAGGTAATAAACAACTCGGTTCAATCTGATTCTGCTTCCCAAAATGTGAGGCATACAAGAAGTACTATTTTGTCCATTCCTTCTGAATCCGGTCAGATCGAACTTGAAATCGAATCAACGGATTTTTATTTTGTTAAGGCTGAGGGTAATTATGTGGAAGTATTTTTCAAAAAGGAAACTGAGCTGAAGAAATTGCTCATGCGCAACACAATGAAAAATATAGACCTAATGCTGACTAAACACTCTGAGCTTTGGCGTTGTCACCGCAGCTACATCGTCAATATGCAACATATAGAAAAAGTCAGTGGTAATGCACAGGGATACAGCCTTCATTTAACAGGCACTGATCATCGTATTCCAGTAAGCAGACAGTTAAATGAAGAGTTGAAGAGGAGGATGGAATCTTAGAGTAATATTCTTGTTTATTTTTTTTTGAATTGTTAAGGTAATCTACATGATATAAGCTAGATAAGAATTTTTTATTGGTTCTTGTCCTTTGGCGTTAACTAGTTCTTGTTAGGGCTTTTAAACACATGAATAGTTGTAACATCATGGCAATCAATCACTGACACAAAATCTATTATTTTGTAATCTAAGTTTAATTGCTTTTATTACACGTTTATTTTTAAAAGCAGATTTTAAACTTTAGACAATGAAAAAAATATTTTACACAATTGCATTGCAATTGCTGGCAGTGGGGCTTTGGTCTCAAGTCACTCATGTAGTAGATGGAGTAAGCTACGCAATTGGAAAAAACGCGGGAACAGGGAAATTTAATGTCTGATCTGACCAGCAATGCCCAGGTTTGCAATGGGATAGTATTTAATCAGGATATTGATCTAATTTCTTTTACTTTCTTTGGCTATAATATTTCCCCACCAAACGCAGGTGCGGATGATTTCACCCTTTCGACAGCGGCCTCCATTAACACGGTAATCATTACAGCAATTGATTTTGTGGATCAGGTTTCACCTGAATTGCATGTTTCTTTTTATACAGATGCTGGCGGAGAATTGGGTACAGAGATAAGCACTCAAGTGATTCCTGCCGGAGGAACCTGTTATAATTACCCTCCAGCTCCATGGAATACTAGTGTTCATTATCAAATTTCAATACCTATTTCCACTGTCAATTTAAGCCCTGGCACATACTGGCTAAAAGTTCAAACAGGACCTGTAGCAAATTTCATTGACGGGTTATTTTGGCAAACAACCAATGCCGCAACTGGTGCTCCTGCTAAATGGATTGGGACTACTACAAGTCAGCCAACTGGTGGTTTTGCTTTTGCACTATGTGGCGGAAGCTCCAACTGTGGCAGCAGCTGTCCGGACCTGACATCAGCTCCTGGAGAGGTACAGATCACAAATAGTGTGTGTACTCTGGAATGTAGCATTACTGATGGTATGATATCTGCACCTTTGATAGTTTGTCCGGAAGGAAGTACTCTTGAGTACAGTGTCAATAACGGAGAATGGACCACTACTTTACCAGATTACAATGCCTCCATGGCCTCACAACAGATTCAAACAAGATGTCTTTGCGATACGGACTCAGAAGTGTCTAGTCCTGCCTCTGCAGGTATATCTACTATGCCTGCAGTGTGTGATCAAACACTGGAAATCAATTGTGTGAATGGTTCAGTGGTATTCAATGGGCAGCAAAGTATATCATTAGTGGCTGCAAGCCTGGTCAATATCAACAGCGCTTGCCCTATCAAAAATATAAGCGCAAATCCCGCATTCATCAATTGTGCTCAAGTAGGAGAAACGGTGCCAGTATTGATAACAGTAACAAATGTTAACGATATTGTTTCTACTTGCATGAGCAATGTCACCGTGACAGGGCTACCTTGCTCATGGGCTCAATCCTTGAATGGCATTGGCTGTGAAGGAGGGAATGAAGTAAATTTCAATACTTCTTCAGGTGTTTGGACTAATACCAGCACCAATTGTTACTATGATCAACCATTTACATCTGATGCAATTGGTTTTGCCCAAAGTACACTTTGCGGAAATGGAAGTATCACTGCGCAGGTCACCGGCATTAATGGTCTTGGATGGGCAGGAGTAGTCATGCGTGAAAGCAATACTCCCGGTGCCAAAAAAGCTCAGTTGATGACCAACCTAAGTAATTTGAGTCGTAGGGAGTTCCGGACTATCACTAACGGACAATCCTATCCACAGCAATTTTTATCCCTAAACAGGTATTGGCTAAGAGTCACAAGGTCGGGTAGCCAATTCACGATGCATGTCTCATCAAACGGAACTAACTGGTTTCCGGCGGGCTCTCAGATAATCCCGATGTCAAATTGTATCGTATTTGGACTGGCAACTACCAATTATTCAGCCAATAGTACTGTTATAGCCACATTCGCCAATGTGAGCACTACGGGCAATACTCAAGTCCCTTCTGGCTCCAATCCTGTTATTTCAAATGCTTCAATATTAAAAGACATTGAAGTTTACCCAAATCCGACTTCAGGAGAGTTGAATATAAATCTGACACAATACCAGGGTAGAGATATCAGTATTGAAGTATATAGTCTGCAAGGCAAATTGCTGAAATTATCTGAGCAAACTGAAGTAATTGCATCCATACAACAGTTGGACATGTCCGGACTTACCCCGGGCATTTATTTAATAAGGGTGAAATCAAAAGGTTTACCTTACGTAACCAAGAGAGTAATAAAGCAATAAACAATAAATATTGAAGGCTGGCTTTCCGGAAGTGATTTTTGGGAAGCCAGTTTTTTTACTTTGTTTCTATCTATATTTTAATCTGCTTTTTGTGGAAAATATCCTTGCAAATCATATTACTTAAAGGATCTAATCGCAAAAAAAAGGCAACCAACTTACGTCGATTGCCTTTTATATTTTTACCGTGTGATTAGAGATTAATCTCTATTTCTCCAATCATCTCTTGGTTGATCATCGCGGTTCGGTCTTTGGGAATTACCGGATTTGTTGCGATCGTAGCGTTCATTACTGTTGTTGCGGGCAGGTGGACGATCTCCTGATCTGTATGGCTTGTCGCCTCCGCCTCCACCACCGGAATATGGTTTTTTATAACCACCTCCGCCACCACCGAAGTTACCTCCTTTATTATATCCACCACCTCCGCCACCGCTGTTTCCGCCGCCGGAATATGGCTTCTTCTCCTGAGTACCAGCCGGAGCAGCTTCATTCACTACGATCCTGCGATCTCCTGATTCAGTATCGTGTAGACTTTGGATGGCTCTGCGCGCATCTTCGTCATTGGGCATTTCTACGAATGCAAATCCTTTGCTACGGCCGGTCTCGCGGTCTCTGATAATTTTTACATTTGTGACATCGCCATATAAGGCAAACATCTTGATCAGATCCGGTTCAGCCAATCTGAAGTTCAGATTGCCGACATAAATGTTCATAAGTGAGATTGATTTAAAAATTGAAAAATAAACATGTGATCCACTGAATGCTACTGTATCTAAAAAAATCATCCGGCAGTTTTACTCCTGCTTTCTGACTGTATTCTGTCTTGATGATATTGTTCTGAAATTACCAGGTAATTTCTTCTCCCTCTGCGGACTCTTCTTTTCTGCGATTATTGACTCCATCCATCTCAAATGCTCCGGATTCCTGCTTCGCCTCCCATTCTTCCTGCCTGCGCTCAAACTCATCATAGTCGTAATCAGGCATGAACTCTGTCTTTACCTTGTTGATTACTTCTTCCAATCCACTGATGAATCGGTTAAAGTCCTCCTTGTATAAAAACAATTTGTGTCTCTCGTAACCCTCTCCATTGAATTTTTAGTACTTTCTGTGAGCGTTATGTAGTAGTCATCACCTTTGGTTTGACGCACATCAAAAAAGTATGTACGCCTCTTTCCGGCTTTGATTTTGTTTGAATATACACTATCCGTTTTGTGTTGGTTTCTCTCACTGTCCACTGTTCGTGATGTTTTGTTTGTCAAATGGAAAATTGGATCAACTATGATCTACACAAAAGTAAATTTTAATTTTTATAAATGTGCCTCAGGGGAATTTATTTTATTAATTCATTTTATGGCTACTATTCCTTAGAATTAATTGTAATAAACTAATAATCAGAAGCTTAATCTGCAGGATGCGTCTTTTGCTGCTCAAACATCCGGGCATAGTACCCTTGATTCTGAAGTAGTTCGGCATGTGTGCCCTCTTCGACGATCGTTCCATTTTCCAAAACCACAATCTTATCAAAATCCATGGACTCGTAAATACGATGAGTTATGATGATTGCTGTTTTGCCTTTCAGCGCCGTATTCAGGTATTGCAGAATCATTTGTTCTGTCGTGGTATCAACTGCTGAAAGTGAATCATCCAGGATGACGATTTCCGGATCCTTGATCAATGCACGGGCGATTGAAACTCTTTGCTTTTGTCCTCCCGACAATGTTACACCACGCTCGCCTACCATTGTTTCAAAAGTTTTCGGGAACCCAATGATATCCTCGTAAACCAATGCATGCTGACTGAATTTCTCAATTTTCTCCTGATCAGCTCCCTCAGTTCCGAAAGCTATATTGTTACTGATACTGTCAGAAAATAAAAACACATCCTGCGGAACATAACCGATTTTCTCTCTCAGATGTGCCAGATTATGCTTTTCCAGGGGCTTTTCATCAATCAAAATGCTTCCAGAATCCGGATCATACATCCTTAAAAGCAAGTCTGCAATAGTAGTTTTCCCTGATCCTGTTCGACCAACAATGGCAATTCTTTCTCCTGGCTGGATATTCAAATTCAGATTGCGGATAGCTTTAATTCCGGTATCCGGATAAGTGAAAGAGACATTGTCAAATACGACATGACCGTTGATAGGATAAACCTCATGATTGTGATTTATAATTTCCGGTTTTGTATCCAGGAATTCATTTATCCTTCTCTGAGAAACTGCCGCTTGCTGAACCAGTGATGCAATCCATCCGATGGAAGTTACAGGCCAGGTAAGCATATTGACGTAGATGACAAATTCTGCAATATTCCCTGCTTGCAACGTTCCGGCAATTACTTGCTTGCCTCCGAAGTATATCGTCAGGATTGTACTTGCTCCGATAATCAATAACATTAATGGTCCGAATAGTGCGTCAATCTTGGCCAGCCCCAACGATTTTTCTTTATAAACCTCTGTCTGATCCGCAAAACGCTGTCCAATTTGCCTCTCCTGCACAAATGATTTTACAATTCGAATCCCGGAAAATACTTCCTGAGAAGTGGAATTGAGCACAGATAATTGCTTTTGGATCAGTTCACTTTTTTTATTGATAATAGCTGAGACAAAGTAAATGGAGACAGATAGTATTGGCAATGGCAGTAAACTATAGATCGCTAGCTCTGTATTCACGCTGAACATAGCATAAGTGACCATCACAAATAAGGAAACTATATTAATGGCATACAAAAGCGCTGGACCGAGATACATCCTTACTTTGGACACATCTTCAGTGATTCGGGCCATAAGATCTCCCGTTTTATTCTGACGGTAAAATCCGAGGTGCAACTTCTGATAATGCTCATAAATATCCTTGCGCATATCATACTCGATCAATCTGGAAACGACTATGATTGTCTGCCGCATCATAAACATAAAAATCCCCATCAGTATAGCTGCGCCAAAAACATATGCCGCAAAAATCATGAGAGATGTTGTCATGCTTTGGTCCTGAGCTGCAAGCTCTTCTGGACTGAGTTTCAGATCTTCAACCACCATATTCAGCGCATCGCGTATGAGTTGCGGTTGCAGAATCATGAAGTAATTGGAAGCAATAACAAAAAGGGTTCCTATCAGCAAGCGCCACCGATAGCGATAGAAATATTTATTGATGGAGTAAAGACTTTTCACTGATGCAGATAAACACGAATTAAACGATAAAGTTATAGGTTAAATGTGAGATGATAGATAATTCTGTAAAGATTGAACTGAATTAACTTTGAAAAATAAGATTATGCAAATGCTGTAACGGGCTCAAAACCTTCTGCATGTCACATGATCATAATGCCCATTTTTTGAGCCTTTTAGTTGAACACCTTCGGAGTTCATTTGGATTTGTCATGTACCCCGGGCTACGCTTTGCTTGCCCGGGGTTATTTATATTTAACTCCTTCGGAGTATGAGTCAGAAGATAGGAAATATGTTTACGGGAATTTTTAGTAAAATGATAGTGATACATATAAGAGTAGAACTTCCATCGATTGAATTCGTGAACACCTTCAGACTTCGTTTGGGTTTGTCTTTACCCCGGGCTGCGCTTTGCTTGCACAGGGTTATTCATATTTTACCCCATTCGGGGTAGTTTCAAATCTAATCAGCAATGAAAGAATTGATTTGTCAAACTCACGTTACCTATGTCTTATTTTTTCTGACAGTATATAGTTTGCGGATAAGATCATACCAAAATGGAGCTCCGGCAGCTGCAATAAAGCCTGTGAGTAAATGGTCGAGAATTTGAAATATTATGCTAAACCAGGGTGTTCCTTTTTCAGCGCCAGACTGCTTTATTTTTGGAAACTGAAGATTGTAAAATGAATTACTGCTGGTATCAACAAGTGAAGCTTTCGTCTGGATCAACAAGTCTCTGTATAATGTCTGCATTGATGTATCCTGTAAAAGTTCTATTGTAGAGGCCCTTTTTAAACTGTCATTATTAGATTCATTAAGTGTATTAAATAACAATGTAAGCTTTGCAATTTTGGCTGTATCTTTTGACAGCATTCGGATATACTGAGGGAATAGTGTTTTTCCATTTATGGCCGGATCATATTTCCCTTCTGTATCTGAGCCTATCTCATCTCCAAGCTGAACAAATGCCGCTCTGGTTACCTCGTCATTATAAAGTTTTTCCATCCAATGAATGGTTCCCAAGCCCATAATGAATGACAAGATCGCCCCTGCAATAAAAAGAGACCATCTGATTTGGCCTTTATACTTGTAATTGAGGACTCCAATAAAAGAGGTATACCATGATTCAACTCCGGAAGCACAATTCAAGGTTTCGGGCTGATCATTTTCAATTCTATGAGTCGTTGTTGATAGGCCAAGAGTATTAATAATTTTTTTCAAACTACTATCAGGAAGAACATCCATAGAAAAAGAGCTAATATTATCAGTTGATACAGATTGCATTGTAGACTTGGATTCCGGCTCCTTCTGGCTTTCATTATTACTTATAACTTCATTTATCTCATTGACCAATACCTGAGTAAAAATATCAGCGGGAATTTCTTCAGGCAATCTGTTTGCTCTTTTTTTTAAACCCAATACTAATGGGTGCTTATATACTCTTTCTCCCAGGTTGGGTAAATTACTATTCTTGTTTTCGAATATTTTCTTCACCTCGTTGTATAATAACTTTCCTCTCCAGTTTAATTGCTCTGCTACAATCTCAGTTACTATACTTGCCAAAGAACTCACGACAAAAAAGAATACTATCACAGAAAATATGAAATCTATGAAACTGGACAAAGCGAACATAATGATAAGTTAAAAGGGGTAATTAGATCAGGTTTAGAGATGTCCTTAATCATAATTATAAAAATGAAGAATACCTGTCTTGGATCAATTGATTTTTTTATCCACCAATTTAAAATCAAGTGATGGCACTTTTAGATTAAAAGCGAGGTCTTATTACTTGGTATTCTCTTGTTTATTTTCTCCATTTTATATTGAATGGTTTCTATTTCTTTATCAATAATTTTTACTTCTTTTTTAAGAGCATTATTTCTGATTGTATCTGACAAATTTATCTCACTTATTTTCTCTTCTTTGGACTCTAATTCTGCCAGTAATGCTTTGTATGCTTCATATTCAGGTTCAATGACTTTTTGATATTCAATCCATCTATCTCTGAGGCGATCTGTAGGGGTGACAGCGATAAAATACCGTGTTAAATTCCATTGTTTTTGAACCTCATTATGATCCAGGATTAGATGGACATATTTATCATAAATCTCCATTTCCTGCAATCCGGTATTTCTGTCTTTGAATCTGGATTCTATAACAAGGGCCACTATAGCCAGCACAAAACTAACAAGGAGCCACTTCAGAGTATCCATAATTATTCTCCATTTTTCAAGTTGGAGTTTACTGTTTTCAATTGCATTTGGGTCTTCAGGCTGATTCATATACTTATGTTTTTTGCTTTGATTTATTTATGAAAAGGGTTTTGAAATAAGAGCATCATAGCTTTATAAAAAAAATGAAATCGGGTAATATATTTCCTCCTGATTACACAAAAGTGAAATCTGAACCCCTCTGGATGTTGCTTTTTAGTATATAATAAAGATTGGATTTGGTCGGACGATCTCAAGCTATGACAGAACAAATATCATTTAGAATTCTGTTGCTTTTTCAAGTAGAATTACTGCAAATTTTGAAGTATTAGTACTTGATTTACCCCATTGGAGAGTTTAAGTATCATTGAATTTGAATGAATTCTATACAAGCAATTCATTTTTCCAATAACTTAGGACGCAAGAAATAAGCATCGGAATGACTATAGGCGTACTCACAGAACCACAGCCCGAAACCAGAGTAGCTCTGGTACCGGAGCTGGCCGGAAATCTCATTCAAAAACACACTGATATCCTCATTCAAAGATCAGCAGGGAAATCTGCCTTCTTTGAAGATGAAGCATATGCCAAAATTGGTTGCAAGCTCATGGACAGGACTGAAGTTTTGAAGCATTCAACAGTTGTGCTTGCAATTCATCCACCCGAATCTGATGATTTGCTAGCCATGAAAGGAGGAATACTAATAGGACAATTTCAGCCATTTAACAATAAAGATTTTGTCCAGGCTTGCATGGATCAGGGAATTACAATGTTTTCTCTCGATATGTTACCCAGGACTACGAGAGCCCAGGCCATGGACGTATTGAGTTCCCAGGCAAACATTGCAGGTTATCAGGCCGTACTATTGGCAGCTGATTTGTATCCCAGATGTTTTCCGATGTTCATCACAGCTGCAGGGACAACGAAACCGGCGAAAATCCTTGTTCTTGGAGCAGGAGTAGCAGGATTGCAGGCTATTGCTACCTCACGCAGATTGGGAGCAGTTGTTGAGGTATTTGACACCCGTCCCGCAGTTAAGGAAGAAGTCCAGAGTCTCGGCGCAAAATTCATTGAAGTAGAAGGCGCAGCAGATGCTTCTAACGCCGGTGGCTATGCAGTCGAACAAGACAAGGATTATCAAACCCGCCAAAGAAACAAAATCGCTGAACACTGTGCCAAAGCGGATATTGTCATCACCACAGCACAAATTCCGGGTAGACAAGCTCCCATTTTGATTGATGAGCCTATGTTACAATCCATGCGCGAAGGATCCATTATTATTGATCTGGCTGCAGTGACCGGAGGTAATACACCATTTTCTGTGAATAGAGAAACAGTATTCAAACATGGTGTACAGATCATCGGAGACAGCTCACTGCCATCCAGAGTTCCTGCTGATTCCAGCTATCTATATAGCAAAAATATCGTGAATTTTCTGGGTCTGATGCTGGATAATGAGGGCAAATGGAACATCAATTGGGAAGATGAGCTGATTAAAGGATCTTGTCTCACACACGAAGGAAAAATGGTCAATGAACGCTTTAGTTTTTGAGGAAAATATATGACACTGCTTAAAGAATTATTCATTAAAAATTTTGATTATGAATTGGTTAATTGCAAATGAGTCCATGATTTATATACTTATCATGGTAATTTTTCTGGGGTTCGCTGTAATCAATAAGGTGCCTTCTGTTCTGCATACTCCGCTAATGAGCCATGCTAACGCCATTAGCGGAGTGGTCATTATTGGAGCTATGATTGTCATGGGTCAGGTGGAAGCAGACAATTATCTGGCTCTCGGACTTGGACTTCTTGCAGTCGTCACAGGTATGGTAAATGTGGTAGGAGGTTTCGCAGTTACAGACCGAATGCTGCATATGTTCAAAAAAAAGGAAGCCCCCAAAGCAGAGAAATAATTCACAACTAACTGATTCCCCGGAGATTTTCCGGCTGCTAACGATTTAAAGCCTGGAAGGCCTCAACAAATCACCTTCCTCACCCAAGACTCACACCCACACTCCGGCTGTTCGCCAATAGCCAATAGCCAATAGCTAAAAGCGGCTTTCCACACTCCGATTAACCTATTACCGATTAACCGATTTTCCCCTTCCAAATCAAACTGTATGAATAGTATTTTATCCATAGTGTATATTCTGTCAGTCGTTTCTTTCATCGTTGGCTTGCGAATGATGAATCAGCCATCCAGTTCACGCGCCGGCAATCAATGGGCTGGAGCAGGGATGATTGCAGCTATCCTGGCTACCTTGTTAATGTACCGCAACGAAGCCGGGCAAGGTCTCCAAAACCAAATTTGGATCATAGGAGGATTGGCTGTAGGAACAGTCATAGGTTTGGTAGTTTCAAAGAAAATTCAAATGACAGCCATGCCAGAGATGGTAAGCTTACTGAACGGCCTCGGAGGAGCCAGCGCAGCATTAATTTCCATTGTAGAACTAATGAAGTTAGCTGAAAACGGTTTTATAGTTGGCATGACAGCGGATACCCAAAGTGGAGTT
This sequence comes from Saprospiraceae bacterium, assembly GCA_016706365.1. GTDB lineage: Bacteria > Bacteroidota > Bacteroidia > Chitinophagales > Saprospiraceae > SLDF01. Next base: position 259,935 of record JADJJU010000001.1, on the reverse strand, counting down.
CCTGCCTATGTTTCAGGAGGGACTATGAGCATTTTATTTTCAGGATTGATCCTCGGAGGAATTACATTTTCCGGAAGCATGGTTGCCTGGGGAAAACTGAGTGGAAGGATAAATGATTTTGGATTCAAAGGGCAGCATATCATCAATTTAATTATCCTGGCGACATCCATATTGATATCTGCGTGGATGACTATTAATATTGAGACAACACCTGCATATTGGATTATTGTAATTGCAATTTTGGGATTGTTGTATGGCGTATTTTTTACGACTCCGGTTGGGGGTGCAGATATGCCGGTTGTTATTTCCTTGCTCAATTCATTCAGCGGACTCTCAGCAGCAACCAGTGGATTTTTATATGACAATAAAGTAATTCTTGTAGGTGGAATTCTGGTAGGAGCAGCCGGCACCATCCTCACAGTGCTCATGTGCAAAGCTATGAATCGTTCTCTGATCAATGTATTGATGGGCTCATTTGGAGGAAGTTCCGCAGATGCCGGTCCGGGTGCTCAGGGAACAGTAAAGGAAATCAGCAAAAGTGATGCTGCTGTAGTCCTCTCATATGCTCAAAAAGTTATTATTGTTCCAGGTTATGGATTGGCAGTTGCTCAGGCACAACATGCTTGTCATGAGCTGGAAAAGCTCCTGGAAGCAAAAGGCGTTCAGGTCACTTATGCCATCCACCCTGTAGCTGGAAGGATGCCCGGTCATATGAATGTACTTCTGGCAGAGGCAGATGTCAGCTATGATAATCTCATCGAAATGGATCAGGCCAACAAAGATTTTGAATCCACTGATGTTGTGCTCATCATGGGTGCAAACGACGTCGTCAACCCCGCCGCAAAAACAAACCCCTCATCACCCATCTACGGTATGCCCATTCTGGATGTCTCCACTGCCAAAACTATTTTTGTCAACAAACGTAGCATGAAACCCGGTTACGCCGGCATTGAAAACGAACTCTTCTTCCATCCCAAAACTTCCATGATCTTCGGTGATGGCAAGAAGATGTTGCAGGAATTGATCAATGAGGTGAGGAATTTGGATTGAAGAATTTTTTGGGCCTCACCATTACAGATAATGTAGAGACGCCCAATTTGGGCGTCTCTACATTATCTGTAATGGTCGGGCTCTCCGCTTTACATCCCTCCTGCGTCGCTAGTGCCCACTGCGATCCCTGAGGCAGTGTGAGTGTGGAAGAAGCTGCAAGCCACAAGCTCCGAGAAAACAGCCGCTGTTGGCTTGTTGCTTTTAGTTGTTGGCGGAACAGCCAGCTACCTGTTCAGCCCCTCTGGGGCTGGTTTCTTTTCTTTGCACGTAGCTACGAAGGTAGGGCCCCGCTGGGGCCAGTTGTGAATTTGCAGATATCTAAGCACCTTAACGAGGCTGTTTCGGCTTTTCCCCTGGCTGTTTGTCTTTAAACGATTCAACGCTTACACGCTTTAAAGAGGCTGTTTCGGCTGCTTTCCCGGCTGATAACGCCTAAACGCCTTAACGTGGCTGTTACTTCCCGACAGGCAAAAATTTGACCTTCAAATTCTCGGTCTGAGAGGTACGCGGAAATCCAACTTTGGGCTCTGTAACAGGCACTTCCTGTCTCCATTCAATCATACCTTTATTGATCCATCTGGTTTCGGGGTCTATGTAAAGGGATAATTGAATCACTCCTTTCCATTTGATAATCTTATTTTCTTCAGTGGGTTCAGCATCGGATTCATCTGTGTTTTGAACATAATTTACATAATTTCCTTTGCCATAATAATATCGGCCATGCTTTTTATCGTCCCGCTCATAGCTCCAGTCAATCGTACTTGTAGCTTCAGGATTATCGGGGTCAATAGAAAATGATTGCTCCCACTTGCCTTTTTTCATGATGTTCTCAGGCGGGTAAATATCAGATAAAACTTGTCTGAGTACATATCCAATGATACTGTCTGCTAAGGTTTCAGAACGTTTTTTATAATTCAACAGGAGACAACTATTATCTATGATGACGAGCGGATCCAAATATGCTCTTGCAATATACTCACTTCCACTTTTTATTTCTAGCTTCTTCAATTCGGGAGCTGTACTATCCAGGCATTCGCTTACATATTCATCCAGACCTTCCATATCAGGTAAATCCTGGGCAAAATTGTTATCGTATTTTGTAATATCAATATCACTGTAATTCACATCCTTAACTTTGCCATCCACTCCATCAGCGGCAACTTTAAAATCTGTACGGAAAGTACCTTCTACGCTGTGTAATACATTATAATCCGCTCCCAGTATTCTACCGTATTGGACCTCAGCAATCAAGGAATAGGTTTCTCCCGGGTTTAATTTCAAGCTTTGTTTTTTGGTGCCACCACAAGCACTCATTAGAAAGATCAGTACTACTAAACCCTGATATCCCGAAAATACTTTAGCTGATTTATTTAACATGCCCGTTATTTTTTGATCAGATAAATATATCCTTAATGTGCCATTATATGGAATGATCCTCCGTTTCTCTGAATTTATCCTGCATCTTTTTCTCAAACTGCTCAAGGAAAGCCTGCATGGTTAAAAGATTATTCTGATTGGGGTCGGTTTCTGAAGCAGGTGCTTCTGTTTGTTCGATATACAATGAGGTAGACGGGAATGCAAATTCAACTCCCAGTTCATTTGCCAGTTTGATAATGCCAAACAATAAATCTTCCCGGAAACTAAGCTCGTCTCCAAAAGTAGCAGCTGCAAGGTATACTCTGAAAAGTATGTCCATGGAAGAAGGACCCAAATTGTGCAGCCGCACTACATAATCCTGTTTCGAAGCATGTGGATGTTTTTCTATGAGTTGCCGTAAACCCTGGAGGAATATTTCCAGCTTATCTGCCGGAGTGTTGTACATTACCCCTATATTCAATTGCATTCTCCGGTCAGGTCTTAATCCCAGATTGACTATTGTGGCATCGGCCATTTGACCGTTGGGTACTGAGATCAGTGATTTATCTACATTTCTAATTCTTGTTGATCTGAAACCAACTTCCTCTACTGTACCTTCTACCGCTCCCTGCTGAATACTATCGCCAATCTGGAAAGGTTTATCAATGAAAATCATGGCAGATCCAATAAAGTTTTTGACAGTATCCTGAGCTGCCAGTGCGAGCGCTAAACCACCAATAGATAATCCCGCAATCAGGGCTGTGATATTGACGCTGAATGTCTGAAGTATGCCCAGAATACCCCCTATTACTACAAGTCCTACTACGACTCTTTCAAAAATAGGAAATAGCTGATCGTCCATTTTACTGGCAGTTTTGCTCGTATAATCCTTAGCATACAGAAAGAGAATTTCAACGACTCTCAACAAAATAAACACCATCAGAATCGTACGTGTCACCGTAATGAGTGTGAGCAATACTGACAATAATTTGGCAGGCAATAGCAATACAGGAAGCGCCAGTGTCAAAGCCCACAGGCACACATAGACAGAAAACAACTGCGTTAATCTGGTCTTGAGTTTTGACTTTCCTCTGAGATGTTTGATATATCTGTTCGCCATGACGCTCAAAACCATTCGCAGTAAAAAAGCTAAAACATAAAAGATGACAATAAAAAAAGATCGCGATTAATAGGGCAAGTAATTTCCAAACCTCAACCCCTAAAAAATTCCTCTGACTTGACTTTGGAAGCATCTCCAGCAATTTACTCAAGCCGAATGGAAATGTTCTCTCATATAATTGAGGAATCATATCTACAGTATTGGCAGAAAATTGCCATTTACCATCAATTAGTTCCACATATACCTCCGGCAATCTGTCAGGGAAAAGCACATATATATTACTGTTGCTTGTGGAGTCCACATAGTCCGTTTCCCTTGGAAGTTTTGACAAATGAATGAAATATCCTCCCCCATCCAGCACCATTTTCAATTGCCGGGCTTTATTTATTTTCTCTGATGTAGATTCATCCGAGTGAAGCGTGAGAGCTGAGGTTTGTGGATTATAGCTGTCAGGTTCCTGATAATACAAAAATGCATTAATCGTATGATATGGACTTCTCAAAGAAAGATCTGCTTCCTGAGCTATCAGAGGGGCAACATTTATTAGAAGGCCCACCACCAAAATTATCCACATTTTTATCTGAATAGATGTTGACTTACAATGCATTTCAGATTAGATTAAAAATTAATATGATTAGAAATTACTATTTTTGACACTTCAAATATAGTAACAATGAATTGGACGGAGAGTATTAGGAATTTTGAAGTGTACATGAGGCTTGAAAAAGGCATGTCAGTTCATTCCATTGATGCTTATCTGAATGATGTCCAAAAACTACGACAATATCTTGAAATTCACAAAATTGCAAAAGGCCCCACAGAAGTTGCTTACGATGATCTTACCCGATTCATAACCTTTATGAATGAATTGGGCATTGCCAGACGATCACAGGCAAGGATGCTTTCCGGAATCAGAGCATTCTATCATTACATGATCATGGATGAGGTCATGGTTGAAGATCCTACTGTACTTGTAGAAAGCCCCAAGCTGGAACAATATCTTCCGGATATTTTATCCATTGAAGAAATTGACACTTTGCTTTCCAATGTTGATCTAAGTGACCCTCAGGGACACAGAAACCGGGCAATGCTGGAGACATTGTATGCATGCGGATTGCGTGTGACTGAGCTGATCAATCTTAAAATTTCCTACATGTATCTGGATGTGGGATTTGTGAGAGTTATTGGAAAAAATAATAAGGAGCGCCTGGTTCCAATAGGTGAGCAGGCAATTCATTTTATCAACTTATATCTGGAGGGCTATAGAAATGCTATGATGAATGTTAAGCCCGGCCAGCAGGATTTTCTTTTTCTCAACCGCAATGGAAAAAAGTTGAGCCGGGTAATGGTCTTTATCATCATCAAAAACCTTTGTGAAATATCGGGAATCCGCAAGTCCATCAGCCCCCATACATTCAGACATTCTTTTGCCACTCATCTGGTCGAAGGAGGAGCAGACCTCAAAGCTGTGCAGGATATGCTGGGCCACGAATCTATCACTACGACAGAAATATATACGCATCTGGACAATGCATACCTGCGGGAAACAGTTTTAAGCTTTCATCCAAGAAATCAAAGAAAAGCATCCCTTTCCTGAATTGCATTCACAGGGTACGGGGAACTCAGTATATTTGCAGCCGTGAACAAGATTCAAACGCATTCAAACCTTTATTATTCGCTTCTATTGAGCATAATCATATTGCTGATGGGAGCCTGTGCTGCGCAGGGTGTACTGACAGGTGGCGAGAATGATGAAGTTCCCCCAAAAGTGATTGTAGAAGAATCTACTCCGGATAAATCCTTGAATTTTAAGGGTAGAACTTTTTATCTGGAATTTGATGAATACGTGAAAGTGGATGATATTTTCAATCAGGTAATTGTGTCACCTCCACTTGTCTATAATCCAAAAATTGAATTACGCGGCAAAAAGCTGATTTTTGAATTTAATGAAAAGGAAGTCTTAAGGGATTCTACTACCTACACCATTCAATTTGGGAATGCTGTTAAAGATATCACAGAGAATAATCCTGCGGAAGACCTTCGTTTTGTTTTTTCTACCGGAGATATTATTGATTCACTGGAGATTACCGGAAAGATTACCTCGCTTGATAAGAATGAACCAGTCGCAGATGCATGGGCTTTGCTGTACGATGATCCGGCTGATTCCATTGTGTACTTATCCAGACCATATTATTTTGGCAAGTCTGATAAGTCGGGCAATTTTACTATCAGAAATGTCAAGGCAGGAACATATCAGATGGTAGCATTAAAAGATGCTAATAACAATTACAAATTTGACAATCCCACAGAGCAAATTGGTTTTCTGGATTCCTTAATTACAATTGATAAAAACATCAAAGGAATCAGTCTTGGAGTATTTGAAGAAGAAAAGAAACGACTCATACAGGATGTAGATTCTACCCAGAAAGGACGTGTGAATATTAAGTTTTCTGAGCCGCTAATTCAACCCGTATTTAGTGTGTCTGACAATGGTGTTAGAATGAATCGGGTCTGGAACGGAGCGAGTATTACCATCTTCCATCAGGCAGATAGTTTGCTCTCCTGGAAATTATATGTTGAGCAGGCAAATGGTCAAAAAGATTCCATCAATATCCGATCCTATCCATTAGACACAAGCATGGTTCAGGCTCCACTGACCCTCGGTAGCAGGGGTATCAGCAATCAGACGCAGCATCCCGATTCACTATTTTATTTAATGTCAAGTCTGCCATTGGCAAGTATCAAAGCAGAGGGTTTTAGGCTGTATAAAGATTCTGTAGAACTTCCAATTCTTGCTCCTGCTCAGAGTGAAGTCCCGGGTACTTTACTGGTATTTCAGCCAATGGCTACAGGTAATTATACACTTGAGATTGATTCTGCTTCACTGAAAGACATTTATGGTGGAATGAATGATAGTTTGATTAAAATCTCATTCACAATTTTGGACAGAGCAGCATTTGGCAACCTCAAATTGGAAGTTGTTGGTTTCAATCCAGAGCTGAACTATATTCTGACTTTGCTCAAAAAGGATCTCGTAATTGCAGAATGGCAGCACAGTGGGAACGAAATGATGATTCGATCGTTTCAATCATTGTTACCTGATTCATATGAACTGAGGGTAATAGAGGATAGCAATAGAAACGGAAGGCTTGACAAAGGGAATTTTTTGCAGAAGCGCACACCGGAACGCCAAAGAGTCCTTAAAATGGACCCACTCAGAGCCAACTGGGATGTGGAGCAGAAACTGTCCATTTCTGATTGGTATAAAAAACAGGTTTTAATTCCTGAGGAAGACAAGAATTCTGAAAAGGAAGAAAAGGAAGATAAAGAAGATGATGGCCAAAACGACAAATAGAATATGAAATTACGAGCTGAACATCTGCATAAAATTTATGGTAAACGAACTGTGGTAAAAGACGTTTCCGTTGAAGTCAACCAGGGAGAGATCGTGGGTTTATTGGGTCCGAACGGTGCCGGTAAAACTACCTCTTTTTATATGGTTGTTGGATTTATCAAACCCAATGAGGGTAAAGTATATCTTAATGATGAAGAGATAACGCAGGAACCCATGTACCGGCGGGCGCAAAAAGGAATCGGATATCTGCCGCAAGAACCCTCAGTATTTCGTAAATTAAGTGTGGAAGATAATATCAGAGCCGTACTTGAGATGACAAATTACAGTAAAGCTGAGCAAGCAGAGCGGCTTGAAAGTCTTTTGGACGAATTCAGATTGCAGAGAGTTAGGAAAAATAGAGGGGATACTGTTTCCGGAGGAGAAAGAAGAAGAACTGAGATTGCCAGAGCATTAGCTACGGATCCAAAGTTCATTCTTTTGGATGAGCCATTTGCAGGTATTGATCCGATTGCAGTGGAGGACATTCAATATATTGTTGCTAAACTGAAGACTAAAAATATCGGCATTCTGATCACGGATCATAATGTGCAGGAGACATTATCCATCACTGACAGAGCATATCTGATGTTTGAAGGACAAATTCTGAGAGCCGGTACTGCGGAAGAGCTGGCAGAAGACGAAATTGTTCGCAAGGTATATCTGGGCAAAAACTTTGAGTTAAAGAAAAAGCAAATCGACATCCATGAAGAGCAGGAATAAATTTTCTACATTTTTCGGACTCGTCGCCTTGGTGATGCTGGTGGCATGTGGTAAATCTGATTCCGAACTGGACAAAACTACCCGTCAGTTGATCGAGACTTTAGCGAGGGCGGAGTTATTAGCAAATGATAGTATTTACAAAATTCAATGTGACAGCATTTATGCTTATTGGTTGGAAGTAGCGAAGGATTCTATATATCAGACAAGAGAAAGTGAAATTCAATTTATCAAAACTTATGACACGCAGAAGTAACAAAATAAGTTTTGCGATGCTGGCAGTCATTTTACTGGCAGGCATTATCGTAGGGCAGGAATCTGCTCAGAAATTGTCTCCTCTTGCGCAGAAAACGCTGGAACGGAGAATTGAAGAAATGGTAATAGAAAGGATGGAGGATTGCCGTCTGAAGGCCATTGCTGATGCGGAAATTATTGTCGATTCTTTGATTATTAAAGAAGCGCTCGATAAAAGAAGATTGGAGGAAAACTTTCCTACAAAACCGATCAAGCCTAATCTGCCTGATACTACTTTTACAGGAGATTCACTTAATATCAAACCTCTGTTTGAGGATTTGAATAAAAAGCCAATTGATCAGTAATCAGGCTGACACAAAAGGCTTCTGGGTGATTCATAATATCCCATACAATTTAAAAGCCACGCACTTCATGCATTTTTTCAATATGCTCTTTCTACAATTTGGCTAAAATTTACCATATTCGTTTTTCGATTATCCTCCACCAAATAATTGTCAAATGAAAAAAGCCAGAACCCCTTTTTTACAGCAATTAATTCGCAGTTTTCAAAAAGCAAGATGGGCTGAAAAACATCCGGGAATAGATACACGAACTTTGCTTGATCTCAGCAATTCAGATGAATGGAGTCGGCGTAAATTTATTTCCGAAATCAGTAAAGCTGCCCTTGTTACAGGAGTACTCTCCACACTTCCATTGAGTTCCTGCAAGCCGAAAGCTGAAGCAACTGCCCAAGATGCAGGAAAACATGATGGGGTAAAAATTGCAATTGTGGGTGGCGGAATAGCAGGACTGAGATGTGCATATGTTTTACAGAAAGCCGGAATTACTGCTCAGGTTTATGAGGCAGACAAACGTACCGGAGGTAGGATGTACAGCAGGCAGGAAGATTTTGGGACAGGATTATGGGCTGAATTCGGGGGAGAGTTTCTGGATTCAGATCATGATGATATGTTTGATCTGGTAAGTGAATTCAATTTAGAAACATTCGATACTTACACGGATACAGCGCACAGAGAAGTTTGCTTCATAGGAGACAGGTTTTACACAGAAGAAGATATAATCAATTCATTCAGAAAAGTAAATACAAGAATAGCGTCTGATCTGGAATCCTGTGGCGCCATGTACGATACACCACAAGCATCGGGCCTGGATACAATGAATCTGGAGGAATATATTCGGAGTTTGGAATCTGACAAATGGTTCCAGGATATGTTGATCGCTGCTTATGTCGGCGAATATGGCCTGGATGCCTCCCAACAATCTGCACTGAATTTTGTGGATCTGATAGGAACTGATCTGGAAGATGGATTTAAAATATTTGGGGAGAGTGATGAGCGTTATAAGGTCATAGGTGGCAATCAGAAAATCGTGGATGCACTGGCAGAAAAACTTGGAGATCAGATTCACAAGGAACATCGTCTGACTGCCTTAAGAGAAACAGGCAATTCCTACACCCTGATATTCAATGAGAAAGTGGAGGTTAAGGCAGATTATGTTGTACTTGCTATACCTTTCACAACCCTTAGGCTGGTAGATATGCAATTAACTGATATGGACCCAATCAAAAAGCAATGCATAGATGAAATGGGCTATGGGCAAAACAGTAAACTGCTTCTTGGAATGAATACCAGAGTTTGGAGAAATGAAAAACCCGCCAAAGCCGGATTCCTTACAAATAATGATGTTCATACCGGCTGGGACAATTCGCAGATGCAAAATGGTAATACCGGTGCTGCCGGATATACGATATTTTTAGGTGGTACACGTTCCATTCAAATGGCACAGGCTGCTAAAGTTGCAGGTTTGCGAGATTCAGTACCAGATACTTATGTGCAGCAATATCTGGATAAGATGGATAAGGTGTTCAAGGGATTCAAAGCTTCTTATACCGGTGTAAATAAGGCAGCATTATGGCCGAACAATCCATACACTCTGGGAAGTTATGCCTGCTTTAAACCAGGACAATGGCTGACCATTGGAGACAAAGCATTTGAACCTGTCGGAAATGTACATTTTGCCGGTGAGCAATGCAGCGAAGAGTTTCTGGGCTATATGAATGGTGCTGCACAGACAGGCAGACTGGCAGCAGAAGCGATTATTGCGAAGCTTGGATGATAAAATAAATTAAGTTGTTTTTATTAAGTCAATTTCGTTTAACAATTCTTAACACTCCTTTAAAAGTCAAACACGATTTTAACTCGTATGTACACTGACATTGCATTGCAATGCTTATATTTCTGCAATCTATTTTCTCATTAACGTGTACATTATGTTTCTCTATCGTATTTCATTGCTTGTTTTAATCTTCACCATTAGCACTCTATCATGTGATAGCCAGAAAGCTTTTCCAAAATCATCAGCGACTGCCCCCAAACATGATCAATGGGATGATCTGCTTAAAAAGTATGTCAGCAAATCCGGTATCGTTAATTATAAGGGTTTTATTAAGGACAGCTCAGAGCTCAATGAATACTTGAAACTGCTTTCTGAAAATGCCCCTGACCGAAAAAAATGGTCTGATGAAGAGCAAATTGCTTACTGGATCAATGCATATAATGCCTTCACTGTGCAATTAATTATCAGACATTATCCCCTTAAAAGTATCCAGGAAATTGGTGGAAAAATTCCATTTGTCAATAGCACCTGGGATGTAAAGTTTATCAATATTGGCGGAACAGTTATGGATCTAAACAATGTCGAACACGGCATTTTAAGAAAAGAATTCAAAGAACCGCGTATCCATTATGCAGTAAATTGCGCCTCTGTTTCCTGTCCTATTCTGCGAAATGAAGCTTATACTGCGGCCAAACTTAATAGTCAGCTGGATGATCAGGGCAAATTGTTTTTCAATGATTCCAGCCGGAATAAAATCAATTCCTCCAAAGAAGCTGCTCTTTCAAAAATCATGGACTGGTATGGAGGAGATTTCAAGAAGGGTGGCAAAACGATCATTGACCATGTGAATAAATACAGTAAAACCAAGCTCGATAAGAAAGCCAAAATTTCTTATTTGACATATAACTGGAACCTCAATGAATAAATAAATGCATGTAGTCATTATCGGTAACGGCATTGCAGGAATAACTACTGCAAGAACTCTCCGAAAAGAAAAATTCAGCTTGCAGCATTACAGTAATTTCTTCTGAAAGCAAGCATTTTTATTCCAGGACAGCACTGATGTACATCTACATGGGGCATATGAAATTTGAGCATACAAAGCCTTATGAGGATTGGTTCTGGGAAAAAAACCGAATAGATCTGTGTTTTGACCATGTTGAAAATATTCAATTTGAAAATAAACTTATCCGGCTCCGCTCAGGACAATCAAAGACTTATGATAAACTGGTGCTTGCCACTGGTAGTGTTCCGAACCGCTATGACTGGCCGGGTCAGGAAGCAAATGGGGTGATTTCATTATATGGCTTGCAGGATCTGGAATTGTTGGAAAAATATTCATCTACAACTAAGAGAGCGGTTATAGTAGGAGGAGGATTGATAGGAATAGAATTAGCGGAAATGCTTCGCACCCGCAATATTGAAGTTACATATCTTGTGAGAGAACCTTATTTCTGGGCAAATATTTTACCCACTGAGGAGGGTGAGATGATATCCAAACATATGCAGCAGGATCATCACATTGATTTGCAGCTTAATTCAGAATTGAAGCAGATTTTTTCTGATTCAAATGGAAGGGTTGAGGCTGTCGGCACCACAAAAGGTGAAAGAATTCCCTGTGAGTTAGTGGGGATTACTGTTGGAGTAAGGCCTAATGTTGAATTCCTGAAAAACTCGGATTTAGAGATAGAAAGAGGTATTCTGGTAAATGAATTTCTTGAGACAAATATCCCTGATGTTTTTTCCTGCGGCGATTGTGTACAGCACAGAAACCCTCAGGCGGGCAGGAAAGCAGTAGAGCAGGTCTGGTACACTGGAAGGATGATGGGAGAATGTCTGGGTGAAACAATTGCAGGTATCAGCACTCCTTACATTCCCGGAGTTTGGTTCAACAGCGCAAAGTTTTTTGATATTGAATATCAAACTTATGGCGAAGTGCCAGCGAAATTGCCGAATGATATGTCAGATTTTTACTGGCAGCATCCAGAGAAAAAAGCTTCTCTGCATTTTGTTTTTCAAAAGGAATCTGAGGTATTCAGCGGTATAAACTCATTTGGAATTCGCCTGAGACATGCAGTTCTGGAGCAGTGGATAAAGGAGCAAAAAACGATTGAATATGTGTTGACTCATTTCAGAGATGCCTGGTTCGAGCCGGAGTTTCATAAGAATTATTCTCATGAAATCATTGCAGCATTCAATCAGAAAATTGGTTCCAATTTAAAAGTAGAAACGAAATCCTGGAAACGAATTCTATCCCACATTAAAAGTGCAACATATGGCCACTGAGATCAATTTTTCTATCTCTCAGCCCCATCCCGATAATTTGGGTGGATTGAGAAAACTGGGTGTGGCGTTTGTTGCTGTCGGTTTGGCTATGCTTGCATTTTCTTTTGGTTCGGGTGGTTCAGATTTTTCAGGATGGTACTTAGGAATCTCTCTGAGTACTATTTTGATTGGTACCGGAACGTATGCCTATGGCTTGTACATGTGGCAATCTCCAGGAATAAAAAATGACAGAGTCTGGATGAAGGACTTGTCCAATCGCGGTACCTGGGCCTGGATTGTTGGGATTATACTTACTACATTTTATATACTTCTATACTGGTTCCCATCATTGATTGGTTTGGGAACTGAAGGGACAGGGAATCGCGGATTTGTAGCAATGTTTGATCCACTTAGTTTGTTCCTGAAAGGCAAAGTGGCGTCGCAATGGTTTGCTTATGGGGTCTTAAGTTTATTTTGAAATACAGGCATAGCAGATATCATATCTGGCGGACAGTTGTACTTATGATATGCCAGCTTTTTTTGGCTTTTTTGATACCTGAGATTTTGGAGGGATTGAATCAGGAGCAGGCATATTTTGCTAAGGATCTAAAGTTCTTCTGGCCATTAAATTATTACTTTTTTGAGGACTGGCATTTGAATGCGATGGCTGAAGGAGGTAGTATGGGCATGTTTTATCTTGTTTGGGGCATCGCATTGTTTTTGCTGGTAACCCCAATTCTTACTTACTTCCTTGGCAAGAGATGGTATTGCAGCTGGGTATGTGGTTGTGGCGGTCTTGCAGAAACGGCCGGCGATCCGTTTCGTCATCTTTCTGACAAACGATTAAGTGCCTGGAAGCTGGAGCGGTGGCTGATTCATGGTGTTTTAGTTTATATTTTTGTAGTCACTGCAGTTGTGCTGTATGGTTATTTCAGCAATCAAAGCCAGATTTTTGGGATTGATATTTATACCTGGTTTCGCAAGCCATATGGTTTTTTAATTGGTGCTGCATTCTCAGGAGTAATTGGTGTGGGATTTTATCCATTGCTTGGTAGCAGAGTCTGGTGTCGTTTTGGATGTCCGCTGGCAGCATACATGGGCATCTTTCAAAGATTCAAGAGCAGATTCCGAATAACTACAAATGGTGGACAATGTATTTCTTGCGGAAATTGCTCTACTTATTGTGAGCAGGGAATTGATGTGAGATGGTATGCCCAGCGTGGTCAAAATATTGTTCGCTCTTCCTGTGTGGGCTGTGGTGTTTGTTCATCGGTATGCCCCAGAGGAGTTTTGAAATTAGAAAATGGCCCTGAGCAGGACAGGATTAATGATAAACCCATTTTGATTGGCAGGGATGATGTGAGGTTACTGTGAAAGTCAAACAGCCGGTTATCGGTTATTTGGTTAATTGTACAGTTAACAGCCTCGTTAAGGCGATGAGACGTTTAGGCGTGGCAAACAGCCGGGCGCAGCGAACAGCCTCGTTAAAGCGTGTAAGCGTAGAAGCGTTGAAAGGCAAACAGCCGTATAGTACCTGCTTTTAGGGCGAATTGCCCATCCGCCAACTCTGAACACATACAGCCAGTTTAACTGCCAAACACACCCTTCTTCTTCGATCGTTTCACGGTCTCTGACCCGAAACGTTGTGTTGGAAAGTCTCTGACTTGCACTGAAAAGGTTTCTAAGGAATTTATAGCCGGATCTATCTTAAAGAATTCGCGAAGCACATCACCTCCGCAATAAATTGGCTGCTATGCAGTCAATTTATTGCGGAGACATCACTTTATCAGGGCTTGTCCCCTGAAAAAACACCTGTGGCGGGTGAGCGCAGCGAATCACTCCATCACTTTTCAAGCCGTAGGCGCAGAAAAACATCACAGCCTTTCCTGCTTCTGAATATGAAACACTATCCCAGCCCCGATTTGCATTTGCTGGAACCCAATTCCATAAGAAAATGCCCGCCTTTGCTGATCAAATCCTGATATGACAGGATTAGATGCCGACCAATCAAAGCTAAGCTGGAAACTCATTCTATCATTCATCTGAAATCTGGGTTGAAGGCCAAGGCTCCATGCAAATGCAGATGCACGGCCGATTTCATACCTCAGGCTTGTATTGGGTTCTGTGAGCAGATCCGCTCTGATTCTTGGAGTCTGGACAATGGCAATACCAGCATTTCCTGTCAATTGTACAGACCATTTGGGTGCAAGCTGCACATTATAAAAGATCCCGCTTGTAAGTATGGAAATACTGTAATCTCCGGATCTCACCATGAGTGAAAATGCAAAGGGATCCTGCTCCAGTAAGTAACTGGCAGCTGCATTGATATCATAGGGATGCAGGGAATTGGAGAAATTGAGACTGATTCCGGCATTTTTCATCAGTAAATAATGCGCTCCGATTCTCACAAAATATCCATTCCTTGCCAGCCCAAATGGAAATCCTGAGTCTCTGATGGGTCCCTTAAGAATGCTGGCTCCCATAGAAGCATCAAATGAAAGTGGATTTTCTTTCGCCTGAGCATTTGCAGAATATGACTGTATCGTCATGCTCAGATAGAAAAAGATAAAAATGCATACTGACTTTCGTGTAGGATTTGGAGCCATATTAATTTCTTTTTTCCAGAATGAATCGCTTATTTAACGGCTGAATAGGCCTGGGATTGTTTGAATATGGATAGGCATTTTAGCTATTTGTTTAAATTCGCCCACCTGCTTCAAAGATTTGCCTAATGCTTTAAGAAAGATGGGATACAGAAGTGCAGGGGTTTACGTAGGTGAATTCTCCGGCGATTGTATATTAACGTGAGTTCGACGGATTCTGAGGCATTTTCGTTTTGTCACCATTTTTGCTTCTTTTAGGCAAAAATGTCGCCAAAACGATTCATTTCTTTCACTCCACCCCGGATTTTCATCCGGGGCTAACCATTGGTAAACCCCTTTTCGGGGTTTTTGATAAATTTTTCAATCTCACTTATCTTGGTTGAACTTAGGTTATATTATTGATTTCTTCTTACGGATAAGTCTTGCACGATCTAAAAAATACTCCTCAGCCCGCGCTAGCTGCCTGGAAGGGGATCGACGCAGGAGATCAGACCCGAAGCTTGCGAAGGGGCCGAGCGAATAGCGAGCCTGGAAGGGAGCGACCCCGACGCAGGAAGGGGATGCGCCCAAACAATTCTTTAAAAAAGGAAATACTATCGCTTACTCGACATGATACTCTTCAACTCATTCGGGTCAATATCCATACCGGAAGTGATGATGTTGAAGTGCCAAAGACTTTTTGGCTGATAGTGCATGCCGTAACTGGGAGTCCACTCATATTGCAGAAACCAGGATTGCGGGTCGAATGTGCGCCGTGCTGATGCCAGGCTCTTGTCCTTATCCTCACACTTGATCTTGTAACCTACGCGGGTAAAATTGTTGGATCCTTTCTGCGGACCAGGCAAAACATAGGTGTCATATTCTGCATCTACCAAACGTTGTTCCATGCGCTTGACATTATAATCCATTATAAATGAACCTACAATAACAAAGCAATCCTCCTCCTGGAGTGCCATCTTCTCTTCCTGCCAGCTTGCCAGAACAGGTCTGGATTCAACTACTGCAGGCTCTATTTCAGATACAATTTCAGGAATCTGAACTTCTACCTCTGAAACTGCTGATTCTGCTATCGGCTGTGCGATAATTACTTCCTTTTCTGCAACTATGATTGGTTTGGGAGTGATTTCCGGCTCAATTATGGTTTCAGCAATGGTAATCACTGGTGCCTGTTCTGTACTGATGATAGCCGGGTTTTCGGTATCGATTTTAGGCTCCTGCTTATCAATTATTGCCATGTTTTCCGCTGAAGATTCTTTAGGATGCAGCAGGAATTGAATGTTGCTAATATCCTGATCCTGTACTTTAATCCGGAATGATTGGGTGCCAGAATTGAACTGGGATGTCAATGAGCCGGCTGCTTCCTGGGTCCAGGCTTCGGGTAATTTAGCTGGAAATGAAGCTGTGCCCGGCACACCGCGTAAGATGCTCAATTGCAATTCATATGACTGTTGTCCGGTCAGCCCCGAAAAATTAAAACTACCGTCTGCTGCAATTGCCTGAGTGGCAAGTGTAATATTTGTGGAAGGGTCAATCAGGTTTACATAAAGTAACTGACCTTCAGCTTTATTTCTGATTGGGTTATTATCAGCAAAAAGAATCTCTCCCGAGAAATTCAAATCTTCTTCAAATGAAACTGACATCACCCATCCGTCCCCCCA
Organism: Saprospiraceae bacterium; assembly: GCA_016706365.1. Classification (GTDB taxonomy): domain Bacteria; phylum Bacteroidota; class Bacteroidia; order Chitinophagales; family Saprospiraceae; genus SLDF01. The sequence goes on along the minus strand of JADJJU010000001.1, from coordinate 243,402 downwards.
ATGGATATTGCGCATCAGCGGCCATTTTTTTCTGTATCCATCTTCGCGGGAGTCTCTTTTGAGATAAACTCTGAACTGTAAAGTTTCCAGATTTTTTCCAAGAACTTTTGCAGTTCCGCAAGCAGCTCCTGTTCCACAGTAGGGGGAAAGAAGATCCAGAGAATTGCCTATATAATTGGGCAGCACTTCGAAATTATCTGTTCCTGCTGTTCTTTCCAATGATGCGGAAGGAGTCATGAGCTCCATCTCTACAGAAAATCCGCGGATTACACCATCTTTCTCCACCAATCCACCCAGTCCTGCAAAATGCAGCAAAGGATTGGAAACCGGCCTGTTGAAAGTGATAGTCATGTCACCGTAATAAATCTTTTCCCCGGCTTTTGGATTGTGACTATTGGACAGATGTTTGATCGAAGCAAATGCAAACACTCCATGCTGTGTCCCTACAGAAATAATTCCTTCTTCTGACTCTGCTTCATTGAACCATTTGCTGAGAGATTTTCCAATGGATCTCATGGGCTGATAAACAGGTTCGGATGTGGGCCATTTCATGGTCTCTCTGTATGATGTTCCAAAGCTGAGAACTTCCTTAACACCATCTGCTTTCATCTGCATATTGTTCAAATGAAATGAAACAGTAGTGGCCACATCTGGGGATGCGTAGCTTCCTTTTTCAGAAAGTTGCATGAATTTAAGTGAACTCAACTCCAGCGCAGGGCCTGATGGTATGACACCGGTATGACTTTCCTGTGTAAGGATTAATTGTGCCGGTAAAGAAGTGCAAACGAAAGTGATAGCGGCTATTGTCAAAAAGACGTTTTTCATAGTAGTTTTTATTTTGATAACCTAAGCAGAGAGCGGTTCAAAGAAATATTTTGAGACCTTATTCTGTAGTTAATCATCATTATTCAGGACAAATCACGACCAAATCGACATTTATCTCTGGTATCTATCTACAAAGTTAATATATGAATCAATACATATATAATTATTCTGTATGTAATTTTAAATTATTTTCTGAGTATTTGAGTTCGTTGTAAACTTCGGACATTGGATATAATCTGGGGAAGGCTTCTAGCTTCTAGCTTCTTGCTTCTGGCAAACAGCCCAGTAAATCGTTAAGATTCTGTCCAGAGCAGAGACCTGCCTGCTTGTAATATGCGCTAGCTGTCACCTCCGAAATAAATTGTCTGCGAAGCAGTCAATTTATTTCGGAGACGTCACCTTTTTGCGACAGCAAAAAGGCGTCACCCCGACTTGGCGTAGCCATGCCGGGGCGTCACTGTGCTACGACACAGCTCCCATGGTTGTTGCAACAAACGGAGAATAAAGCCGGGAAGAAAGTGCCACCTTGTTTTTGCCACATGAGGAGGTAAATAAAGAGCATTCTATGAATTAGAAGAATTTGATTCCACCCATCTGTTTTTCAGTTCGATAAACATTTCAAGAGTTATCGGTTTGGTGAAAAATTCTTTGATGATAGGATAGGCTTTGGATTTTTCAAAATCAGCCTGATTTACGGTAGAAGATAATATGATTAAATATACCTGGGTTTTAAAATCAGGGAATAGCGGTGTGACTTCTTCTAAAAAATCCCATCCATTCATTATCGGCATATTGATATCGAGAAAAATAAAGTCCGGTAATTGTTCTCCGGAGAGCAGGCAATTCTTCAGCCAATCAAGTCCTTTTTGGCCATTTTCACAAGCTATAATTTCATCTGCAAAAGAGCAGATATCCATATATCTTTTACAAATCATGAGGAAGATCGGGTCGTCGTCAATTAGCAGCACCTTCATAGGAGGATGGGAGTTTCAGATAAATAATAAATGTAGTGCCTTCATTTTCAATGCTTTCGACTTCAATTCGACCTCCGAGTGATTGAATTTGTGAATGGATTATATATAAACCCAGACCTCTGCTATCAGGGTGAACATGAAATCTTTGGTACATGCCAAATATTCTGTCTTTGTGTCTTTCAAGGTTGATCCCGAGACCATTATCCTTAAATTTGAGAATAACTTCATCTTTAAGTTGTTCACTTAGTATTTCGATCTGCGGCGAGCGGGAGGGGTGGGCATACCGGATCGAATTTGAAATCATATTGTGAAAAAGGCTTTCGATATGTGAATGTACATAAAATAGATTTTTAACTTCAAAATTCACCTTGATATTGGCGTTGCTTTCTTTTATTTGAGTGTGCAAATTAAGTGTGGCAGATTGATATATGTCATATAAATCCAAAGATTTCATAGGGACATCAGCTGATTGTCTGAGTTTTAACACCTCCAGCATATTGTGCAGGGTTTGATTGAGCTGATGTATTGATATATCAATTCCTTCCAGAATTTCTGAATTTCTGGGATCATCATGATTGATGCGATTGAATAATTTTACGAGACTCATAAGATTTGAAACTGGACCACGGAGATCATGAGAGGCCATGAAAGCATATTGTTCCAGCTCTTTATTGCGTTGGGTCAATCTTTTATTGAGAAGGATAATTTCTTCTTCCTCAGCCTTTCTGTCCGTAATATCCATGATGAATCCATGCCAAAGGACAGATCCATTTTCCATCAACTCCGGTGCTGCATTGCCCCTCAACCAGCGCAAACCTTTTGAAGGCAAAATTACTCTGTACTCATAATTCCAGGTTTTGAGCTGCACTCCCGATTCCCGAATGGAAGCAACCAGATTGTCCAGGTCATCGGGGTGTTTTAGTTGGAAAGCGATCGTTGCATCTTCCTTAACATCTTCAGGTGATAATTCATAAATATCCCTGATGCCTTCACTTGCATATGGAAATCTGCTGCTGCCATCCTGATTTAGAACATATTGGAATATAAAACCGGGAATATGATCCGTGACTTTTTTTAACAATCGGTTACTGGCTGCCAGTTTCTGCTCTGTTAATATTTTATCAGTCTGATCCAGTAAATATCCGCGCGTTTTAAGAATGACTCCTTCCCTGATAGATTGAACGATTACATAATCAGTAATCCATCTCACTTTACTATCTTTCCGAATGATGCGATAAGTTTGCTGCCAATTTTTTTTGCCTGCTTCCAGAAAGCTTTTCGTTTCTTTCTGAACACGATCCAGATCATCAGGATGTATCAGGTTTTCATAATTTTCAATATTTTGAATAAGTTCTTCGGCGCTGTATCCGGTAAGGGCAACTGCATTTTTGGATACAAATTCAAATGGCCAGCCTTTTTTATTGTGCCAGACCATACTTACAACAGGCCCCGCTAAGAATAAATCTCTCTCTTTCTGCAGTGCTTTTTCTGCAGTTCGGATTTCTGTAATGTCCATTGCTGTGCCCAGTACTTGTATCATTTTGTCATTTTCAGTAAGAATTGGATTTGCAAGGATTTTTATATATCTGTTTTTACCATTAGGCAGATGCACACGAAATTCTGCCATCATCTGTTCCTTTTGACTCATCATTTGATTAAGTGAACGAATCACCACCGGGCGGTCTTCAGGAAATATTATTTCAAGTTGCTGATCTAAAGTTATACTTTCAGATTTTCTCTCAATTCCTGTTAAAGCATATAACTCGTCTGACCATGTTATAAGCATACTTTGAGGATCTAATTCCCAGCTGCCTACTTTGGCTGTAATCTGGGTCTGTTTTAGTCTCGCTTCACTCCATTCAAGCTCTTGTTTGGCCAGTTTTCTTTCAGTAATATCCCGCATCGTGCCTCTGGTACCAGTCACAACATCATCGGGTCCAAAAATTAACTGAGCATTAAGAGACACATAAATGACTCTATTATCTTTGGTTTTAAGCTGAACTTCAAAATCAATGACTTCCTTGTGTATTCTAAGGGTATTGATAAGTTTTTCAAATATGGTCGAATCTTCATAAAAGAAGAAGGAAGATTTTCCCAGGATTTCACTGACTTCATACCCGCTATGCCTGGCTATGCTGGGACTAATATCGGTGATAAATCCTTCTCTGTTCGTTTCATAATATATGTCCTGAATCGAATTGAAGATGGAGCGGTATTTATCTTCGGTAAGTGTGAGAGCTAGTTCTGTTTCTTTCTGTCGGGTCCGGTCTCTGCTGACTGTTTGATACCGAATAAGATTACCGGAATTGTCTTCTACTCTTTTGGTAATACTTTCAAGCCAAATGTAATCACCTGATTTGGTTAGTTGCCTGTATTCGGTATATGCGCTGCCTTCCCTGTCAATCTCCTCCTTCACGGATTTTCGCAACTCAATCAAATCTTCAGGATGTACAAATAGCTCCGCAGGCTGGTTCAGTAACTCTTCAGAAGTAAACCCCAGTACTCGCTGGAATGAAGGACTTACATACTGAAAGATAAATTTTTCGTCATGCCAGCTGACCAGATCCTGCATGTTCTCCGCAAGGATTCTATATTGCTCTTCACTTTTTCTGAGAGATTGTGTGATTGAACGATTATAAAATATTTTGCTGAGGATGGATGCAAAAAATTCCAGAACAGTTAATTCATCTGCATTCCATGATGTAATTTTATTCACCGCATCAAACCCTACAGCACCAATCAGTTCATTGCCTTCTAATAAAGGAAGCACAAGTAATGATTTTATTTGCTGCGCCTGAAAATGTGCTTTTTGTGGATTGTCATTTCCCAACGCATCAATGCTCGGAATGTAAAAAACTTTGCCTTTTCGCTGCAGTTCAAGGAATTCTTCGAATGGATCTAATTTAATTTCCTGAAGGTTTTCAATTTCAGCGCGGATACCTGGTCCTACCCATTCGTGTGTATTTCTGGAGACATTGTTTTTGAGGTCATGGATCAAAATATAGGAACGATCAGCTCTGGCAAAAAGCCCGATCATTTTTAATGCTTCCTGGATTTTAGAATCAAGTTTTTGTTCATCAATAGACATAAAATCACTGGCCAGATGCATCAATAATCTGCTCATCTCTGTTTTCTGATGCTCTGTAGATTGCGAAGATTGTTTTTCTGAACCTTTCTCCAGTATAATAGTAAAGTGATTATCCTCCATTGCCAGCACCTGCACATCCACATCGATATTCACAGGGAATCTTCTTAAGTTAAATCGATTTTTTGCCTGAACAAATCCGTTGTCTTTATTGATCGACTGGATCCAGTGGGTGATATCATCCGGTAATACTTGCTCTATTCCATAGTTGCTTTCATCTTCTGTTTCGGATGAAAACGCAGGCTTAGGTAAAGGAATACTTGTCTGTAAAATCATTCCGGTCTTATTCATCCAAATTAAAACCGGTTTTTGGTTTAGTATCGAAAAAATAGAATGGGAAATTTCCATGCGAGGATATCTAGCTGTGCGACAGAATGAGATTTTTTCGGTTGATCCATATGGCTAACCATATTTATGTACGAAAGGTAAAATAAAATGCGGACTCTGTATCTAAGCTGTTTAGAAATATCTTGGTAGAAACGATTTCAGTGATCCTGGGTTAATTTTATTTTTTGCAATTATTATGCGAAATAGAAAAATACATGAAGCAAATCATTTCAAAATCCGGAATTATTTTTGTCCCAATTTTCTCCTAAAATTGGATGTAAAAGAAAAAGTGCATTCAAAATATAGATAAATGTTTTTGATTGCACTACTTTGCTACTCTAATAAATTAATTGAAAAAAGAGTATGAATATGGATATACCAGGAATACCCCGAATCTGCAATTTACTCCCAAGAACAGGCATTTTGTTTCTGTTTTTAATGATTGGATTTACAGCCTTTTTAATCAGCTGCGGATCAGAGTCGGAACAATCGGATGAAGAGGAAGTAGCTGCAGAAGCAGCACACCCGGGAGAAAAGGTGTACAAAAAGTATTGCATCACTTGTCATGGTATTGATGGTTCAATGGGTTCAAATGGAGCGTTTAATTTGCGTGAAACCAAGCTAAGTGTGGAAGAAAAAATTGCAGTAATTACAAAGGGAAGAAACACGATGACTGCATTTGAGAAAGTATTAAAACCTGAGGAAATCAGTGCTGTTGCTGAATACACGGAAAAGTTCAGACAATAATCATGTCAGATAAAGCTGCAAAAATATGCATTGGACTTATGTCAGGAAGTTCAATGGATGGTCTGGATATTGCAGTTTGTGAATTTAACGAGCAAGAGGCTCAAACGCTTTCTTACAGATTACTGGCATGTGAAACAATTCCACTCCCTTCAGACCTAATATTGAAAATTAAAAATTTGCCTGAAGGATCAGCAAGGGAAATTGCACTTTGCGATGCGATTTTGGGAAAATGGATGGGCAAAGTAGTGAGAGAATTTATTACAAAAAACAACATTCAAGCAGATTTTATTGGCTCTCATGGGCACACGATTTTTCATGAACCTGGATCAGGTTACACAACCCAAATAGGACATCCCGCCCATATAGTAGCTGAAACCGGAATACAAGTTGTGGGAGATTTCAGAATGTCTGATATTGCATACGGAGGGCAAGGTGCACCGATGATTCCCATTGCTGAAAAACTACTTTGGCCGGAGTTTAAGGAATTTGTCAATTTGGGAGGTATTGTAAATATTGCTTTTCATAAAGAGACTGAAGTAATTGCATACGATGTTTGTGCCGGCAATCAATTATTGAATTACCTCGCTGAATTCAAAGGTTTAGCATTTGACAGAGATGGGTGCCTGAGTCAATCTGGAGAAGTTATCGCTGAAGTATTGAATCAATACCTGAATCTTAAGTATTTCAAACTCAAAGCTCCCAAATCCCTTGCAAATGACTGGGTGAGCAGGGAAGTGATTCCCATTTTCAATCCAAAGAAATTTAGTGTTGAAGATCTTCTGGTAACGGCAATGGAGGCATCTGCTATAGAATTGGCTAAGGCAATGAAAGAGCATTCGGGTTTGAATAGAGATTCACTCATGATAAGTGGAGGCGGGGCACATCATCCTGGCTGGATTGCCAGAATAAATGTACAGATGCAGAAGCACGGTTTTTCTGATGTTTACATTCCTGAACCTGAAATTGTGGATTTCAAAGAAGCAATTCTGATAGCACTTACAGGCTTATTGCGTTTGCAGGGTAGGCCTAATTTTTTTAAAAGCGTTACAGGGGCGAGAGTTGATGTATCAGGTGGTGCAATTTATTTGCCTGCCGCCATTCAGGACCTGATAATCTAAGTTTCTCTCTTAACTTGATGTAGAATGTAGGTCACGTTCAACTTTCCTTTATATTCGCATGTTTAAAATGAGAAATTTCAAGAAAGTTTCAAGATTCACAAATCAATTACTTTTTGAACAATACTGACCGAATTTTTGTCACAGGTGCCTCCGGATTTTTAGGTAAATACATCCTCCGGGATTTGTTGGATAAAGGCTTTCAACAAATTACTGCTCATTCCAGAATGAATCCGGATCAGGCTATTAAGAAGTGGCCCGATTTGAAAGTCAACTGGGTATCAGGAGATTTGATGGATTTGGGAGTCCTGGATAATTATGTCCTTTCACATGATTTTATAATCCATGCAGCCGGGAAAATATCCTACAGGGCATCCGATAGAAAAGAATTAATCAAATGTAATTTCCTTCTCACCCAGCAACTTGTGGATGCTGCTATTTTTCACAATATAAAAGGCTTTGTTTTCATTAGTTCGACTGCTGCTCTAAGCAGGGACATAGACAAAGGTCCCATCAGTGAATCCGGGATTTGGCAAAATATGAAGGATGCATCAGATTATAGCCGCAGCAAATGGATGGCAGAACTCGAAGTTTGGCGTGCCAAAGAAGAGGGAATTAATGTCTTGATTCTTGCACCTTCTGTAATGCTCGGGCAGGGTAGAGCTGAGAAAGGATTCAATCAGATTATTCAAAAAATTAAACAAGGACATAGTTATTTTCCATCAGGTGCAGGAGGTTTTGTAGATGTCCGGGATGTAGCGTCATTTTGCACAAATGCTGCAATTGCAGGTCTTTGGGGGGAAAAGTATATTCTCAACGCAGCAAATTTAACTTTCAGGGAGGCTTACTCTAAAGTAGCATCCATCATGGGGATCAAAGTCCCGTCTAAACCAGTGCCGGTTTTTCTTACCAGAATTCTTATCAGCCTCAATGCATTATTTCAAATGGGAGCTGGTAAAAAAAATGGCCTTCTAACACATGAAGCACTAAAACTTGCCGGGTCGCGCTTTGAATATAATAATCAAAAATCAGTTGACTCGGGTCTTATCAAATACAGATCGATTGATGAGAGTTTTGAATGGGCGGTTGATAATAGCCGGGAATCGGTTAAGGTTTAATCGGTAACAGCCGAACAGCCTCGTTAAAGCGGTGAAGCGTGTAAGCGTTGAATCTTTTAAAGACAAACGGCCGGGAGAATAGCCGAAATGTTGAGGAGATAAAAAGTTTAGAAGTTTATGAACAGGCAGTTAAATCGTCTTTAAAAATACAGCCTCAATATAAGATGCTGTAGACACGTTGCATGCAACGTGTTAGCTTTGAAGGGAATATGCACATTAGACTCAGCCGGGAATCGGTTATTTGGTGAATCGGTTAAGAGTGAACAAGCTGGGTAGTAGCTAAAACAGCCTCGTTAAAGCGGCTAAGTGTTGAATCGTTTCAAGACAAACAGCCGGGATGGACATACTCGAGAGGGCGAATCGCAATTCTCCCTGTCTCTACAGAATCAGTCTTTTTGAGCGGCCTTAACCATCTAAAGTTCCTCGCGAAGCACATCACCTCCGCCATAAATTGACTGAGAATCAGTCAATTTATGGCGAAGACATCACTTTTTCAGGGCTTGTCCCCTGAAAACACATCACATTTCAAGTCGTAGGAGCAGAAAAAGATCACAAATTAGCGTACTTTCGTATAGTCGAAAAGGCTGTCAACATTTGAAATTTTCAGAGCAATTCGACTCACCAAAATTTCACAGATCAACTGCTTTTTCATTCAATCAAAAAATGATTCAAAATGAATGCTGTTGAAGAATTTATCAGCCAACCCTGGCCATGGTATGTTGCAGGGCCATTAATTGGTCTTACTGTCCCAATCCTATTGATTTTTGGAAATAAGGCCTTCGGGGTCTCATCATCACTAAAGCACATTTGTGCAGCTTGTCTTCCGGCAGGAATCCCTTTCTTTCAATATAACTGGAAATCAGAAGCCTGGAATCTCTTCTTTGTAGCAGGAATTCTAATTGGTGGTGTGGTTGCAGGAATGTTTTTTGTCAATCCGGAAGGGGTGGAAATTGCTGAATCTACTGTCCGTGATCTGACTGATCTTGGTGTCATAGTGGACAATCAATTGATGCCTGAGCATATATTCAGCTGGGAGAATCTCTTTTCACCCATTGGTTTGGTATTTTTTGTGATGGGAGGTCTGATGGTTGGATTTGGAACTCGCTGGGCGGAAGGATGTACTTCCGGTCACTCGATAATGGGACTAAGCAATCTTCAGTGGCCATCTTTGGTAGCTACTTGTTGTTTTTTGCTGGGTGGGTTTTTCATGACCTGGATTATTTTTCCTTATTTATTCAAGTGGCTGGGCTTTTAAACATTGAAACATGAACTCATCTAAAAACATAAGCGATAATCCCTCATCTGATTCATTTTTCTCACTTTTGAAGTATCTGATAATTGGGATACTATTTGGAATTATTTTTGTGAAAGCGGAGATTATTTCCTGGTACCGTATTCAGGAAATGTTTCGATTGCAATCATTTCATATGTATGGAGTTATTGGTTCTGCAGTGCTTACAGGAATTATATCAGTTCAGATTATTAAGAGATTCCGGATCAGGACAATTCAAGGTAAAGTAATCTCCATCCAGCCAAAAAAATTCCAGAAAGGTCAAATCTACGGATCTTTGATTTTTGGTTTGGGCTGGGCCATTACGGGAGCTTGTCCGGGACCTTTATTTGCCCAGATAGGGAGCGGATTTACTGTCATAATTGTTACCTTGCTAAGCGCTATTGCCGGTACCTGGTTATTTGGCAGATTTGAGAAGTATTTATAGAGGGTGACTTTCGTGTAGATTTGCTCGTAGGGGGCGCACGGCCGTGCGCCCTACGAGCAAATCGGAGATCGCAGCAAATGATACTCGCAGCTTATTTCCCGGCTGTTCAGCCATAGGCCATAGGCCAGAAGCCACCTTTTTTTGGCTGTTCGCCAATAGCCAATAGCAAACAGCTAAAAGCCAGCTGTTTCATTCATACTTCACTTCCAATTTCTGCTCAATAGTATTTCCTAATTCATCTGTAGCAGAGAGTCTGTACATTCCGGGTGAAGGAGCGATTTCCAGTTCATGAAATTCAGATGTGACTCCAATCAAAGCATCATCCAGGAACCAGAAAACTCGTGTAGCCGGCTTTTTATGTGCTATTTTCAGGACAGTTTTATTTGTTTCTCCCCGCCATGTTTTCGGGATAGTAATGATCGTATTTCGCTGAGGATAAATAAATTGCATGACGCGATCCAAATGAATTTTTTCTGCACAGGATTCTGTCCATCCAGGAAGAGATTGATAATCAGCATTTTTGTTTTTGTAATAATATTCCTGAACAGGTGGGAGCACAAACCAGCTTTTCATCTGAACTGATGTTTCCGCGCAATCCTGATAAGCTCTTTTACCCATAGCGTCGATTCCGATCAGATGGTGGTGGGGGCAAAGTGTCATCAGATGCGCATTAGCCGGAATGTCTGTAGTCTTTTCGGGACATATATCTTTAGCCAGATGACCGCTGATTCGGCATACTTTAATTGTCTTCAAATGTCTTGAAGGCTTTTTCCACTCCGCTGCAGCCGGCAGCATGTCAAAAACAGTAAATAACAAGGGCGCTGCTGCTTCTACTCCAATGATCCCTGGCCGGCCCTCACCGCTGGCATTTCCCACCCAAATTGCGACTAAATGTGAAGGCGTCACACCGATCGCCCAGGCATCCCTCAGTCCGTGACTCGTGCCGGTTTTCCAGGCAATTTTTTTTGAAGATCCGAATCGTTGCCATTCTCCCCATTTATTCGGTCGTTCCAATTCCTGCAATTGATTTACAGTTATCCAGGACGCCCCTGGATTAAAGTGTGGAACATATTTTTCAGAATTTTTTTTATCCTTCCTGTAATGCAAGTGATAATTTTTCTTCTGATCCAATGCAGAAAGACACATTTCTCCATAAGCCTGAGAGTAATCCCACAGGCTGCATTCTGCCCCTCCCAAAATGAGGGAAAGACCATAATGCCCTGAAGATTGATTCATATGCCTCAGGTTCAGGCGCTGCAATTGATATAAAAATCGCTCCACCCCATATCTCTGCAGCAGTAGTGCAAACGGAATATTAAGAGATCGTACCAGTGCCCCTGATGCAGGAACAGCTCCGTCAAATGATTTATGAAAATTCTCAGGGCGGAAGCCACCCAGTGTCGTTGGAACATCCGGAATTAACTCATCAGGCATGAGCTCCCCCTGCCCGACCATCCAATTGTAAAGAAATGGTTTCAATATGCTTCCCGTACTCCTTGGAGCCTGAATAATATCCACATCTTCACTATTGATTGCACCCGTTCCGGGAGCATTACCAACATACGCTAAGATTTCACCATCCGGAATTGAGGCTATTAGAATGGCAATATTATTTATTTTAGTTTCCTGCAGAATCCGGGATTTGTATGATGCAAGTTCCATTAGCTGAGTCTGAAGAGCAGGATCTATTGTGCTGATGATTCTATAATCCTTATCTTCATTTTTATCAGACTCCTGTTTGGCAGTTTCCAGAAGATGAGGCGCCAGTCGTGGCAGATCGAAAGGTTTTGGTGGCAGAGGTTCGTCAAGTGCCAGAACATAATCAGTAGAGTCAAGCGTTTTATTTTCTAAAAGATTTTGCAGTAATCGGTTTCGCTTTTTTAATAGCCTTTCCCTGTTGCGCCCCGGGTGAATCAAAGCCGGACTATTTGGCAGCACGGCCAGAGTAGCTGCTTCCGCCCAACTCAATAAATGTTCGTCTTTCCCAAAATACCTCCAACAGGCTGCTTCCAGCCCAACCACATTACCCCCAAATGGAGCATTGGATGCATATAAATCCAGTATTTCCTGCTTGTTGTAGCTGAGCTCTATTCTGCTGGCTAGTAGCATTTCAGTGAATTTCTCAAATATATTTCCGGACTTATATCCACGGGACAAAGCTACAACCTGCATCGTTAAAGTGCTCGCTCCCGAGACAGTGCGGCCGGCTTTTAAATTGCTATACATGGCTCTGATCAGGGCCACAGGATTTACTCCCAGGTGATAGTAAAAGTGCTTGTCTTCAAAAGTGAGCAATGCCTTTAAATATTTTTCAGGAATTTCTCCATCGGAGGGGAACCTCCATTGACCATCAGTTGCAATCTTTGCTCCCAGCAGTGTCCCGTCTGATGATTCCAACACATATGACAATGGAGTTTTAAACAAGGGTCGGGGCAGAGAAAATAAATAAACAATCAGCAGAACCAGGAAAATACTGATTGCCCAAAATGCTTTTGACTTTAAAAATCGCCTTAAGTTCATATAGAAAGCAAAAGTAATCAGCGGATGGCACTCTGAGAAGTTTATTGTCCCACAAGCCGTTTGATTACAACGGGGAAGGTGATGTCCCGGCTGTGCTGCGCTCCGCCGGGGTGATGTCTTCCTTCGGCTTCGCCTCGTAAGGTGATGTCTCCGCAATAAATTGACTGCTTAGCAGTCAATTTATTGCGGAGGTGATGTGCAAGCGGAGCTTGCGGTTGAGTGGAGAGTTTTTGGGTTTGGGTCTGTTCGTGTGTTGAGTTTTGTTAACCCCACTCACGACCCTGAACCCAACCGCGAGCTTCGCGAGCACATCACCTTGCTTCTATTGAGGCGTAGCCGAAAATAGAAGCAAGACATCACTTCTTCGCAGCATAGCTGTGAAGAAACATCACCTTGCAAGCCGCAGGCGCAGCAAGACATCACCTCGCTACGAGATAAGCTACTTTAGTCAACTCCTCACCCCCACAAACTTACACTCTCAACCCTGAACCCAATCGCGATCTCCGATCGCACATCACCTTACTTCTATTGAGGCGTAGCCGAAAATAGAAGTAAGACATCACTTCTTCGCAGCATAGCTGTGAAGAAACATCACTTTTCAAGCCGCAGGCGCAGAAAAACATCACCTCGCTTCGACGCTTACCTTTCAGCACTCCTCATCACTATACCCGTAAATCCAAAAAAAATAACCGAAATACGCAGTATTTTGCAGCCCGAAAGCTTTTAAGGGAGCTCACAAATTAGGATCACACAGATTATGAATGACATTGCTTATTATCAGGATATTTTTCTAAAACATCTCTCTGAAAACAAAATAGAAGGAGAGCCTTCCACCTTATACGATCCTGCCAATTATATATTGCAATTGGGAGGAAAGCGGATGCGCCCGGTATTGCTGCTGATGGCTTATCACGCATTCGATGAGGACCTCAGCCAAGCGCTGGATGCAGCGATGGCCATCGAAGTATTTCACAATTTCACACTTGCGCACGATGATATCATGGATGCCGCACCCCTGCGCAGAGGTCAGGCAACTTTACATGAAAAATATAATCTCCCGGTTGCTATTCTGGCTGGAGATGTGCTGCTAATAAAGTCCTATCAATTGCTGCTTAAAAATCCCGGGCAGGCGGATCCTTTACAAATATTGACGATTTTCAACAAAGCCGCTATAGAAATTTGTGAGGGTCAGCAAATGGATATGGATTTTGAATCTTCTGAAGTAGTCAGTGAAGAGGCTTATCTCAAAATGATTGCCTACAAAACTGCAGTTTTGCTCGGAGCAGCTATGGAGATCGGTGCACTCATGGGTGGAGCATCTGCATATGATGCCGGCTTGATGTATCAGTTTGCTCTTAATGTAGGTCTGGCTTTTCAGGTAAGGGATGATTTTTTAGACACTTTCGGAGATCCTGAGAGAGTCGGCAAAATGACGGGAGGTGATATTATACAGAACAAGAAAACATTGCTCATGATAAGGTGCCTTGCCCGGGCAAACGCAGAAGAAAAGGCAGAAATTTTTTCAAATAAGGGTTCAAACTCTGAGAAAATCAGCCGAGTTATTAGATTATACTTAAAATATGAAGTGGATTCCGGTACACAACAAGTGCAGGAGTATTATTATAATCAGGCTATGCAATCACTGGATCAGGTCAATATTACAGAAGCCCACAAGACTGTACTGAAGCAATTTGCAAGATCGCTGTTGGAAAGAACCCATTGAGCACAGTATATTTGTTGTTTCAAACAAGATGCCAATACCCATGATATTTTCAATAGCCATTCGATCAGCCTCAATGTAGGATACATGCTGAATAAGCGCTGGAGTTTTTTTGCTGCACTTCCGCTCGTTTGGAATCAAAAATCTTCCGTACAGGAACACAGTATTGTCAATGACAATGTGATCAGATTGCAGAGAAGAGTGACAGAAGCGATTGGGATCGGAGACTTATTTGTCGGTACAGATTACCAGATTACCAACAGAAGCACTAATACGATTGGAAGCCTTACCGCAACTGCCGCAGTCAAAATTCCAACAGGAGATTATCAGGTTACAGATCGTTGGCAGGGCGTTGGTCCCGGTCGCACAGACGTGATCAGGCCTGTAGATCCTGCTATTCAACCGGGTGACGGTACCTGGGGAGCATTATTGGGCTTGCGTGGTTCATTATTGGTATTTGACTGGCTTGGAGCGTACGGTGAAGCAAAATATCTTGCTACTCCATCGGACACGAACGGAGTATCCACATTTAGAAATACAATTTCAAATTTATACGATAACGAAGGATCTACATCAGTTCCTGATCAGTTCATGGGTCGTATTGGAGTTTCTCTCAGAGTGCCGGGTTCAGTGTTGATTCTTAATTCCGGTATCCGCATCGACGGCATTCCTGTTAATGATCTCATAGGAAAAAGCAGTGGATTCAGAAGACCAGGATTTGCCACTACCTGGGAGAATGGTGTCACAGTGCAATCCAAAGATTTCTCCTTCTACGTGACCATTCCTTATGTGTATTTCCAGACCCGCTATCAGAGCAATCCGGACAGAGCATATTCATTGCAGAATTCAACCGTTCGTCATGGAGAAGGTGCATTCGCAAGGTTTATGGTCTACGCCGGCCTACAGGCGAGGATTTAAAGAAAAATCATAAAAATCATTTTTTGGGCATGCCCGCGAGGTATTCTGAAATTGCAATTTTAAAATAAGCAATTTCAGAATACTCGCGGTCGGGCTCTCCGCTTTACTTCGCAGAGCCGCATGGTGATGCGTCTCTACTCGTGTTCGCTGCGATCCCTCATGCTGTGTGGGTGTGGGGGGTATAAAGTGTGAGTTTCTACAAGATTAAAGTATACGGAATCAGACATGCCCAACATATTCAATTTTTTCTAAATATATTCCTTCTCTCCTTCATACGTATTTTGCTTTTTACTAATGATAATGAATCATTTACATAAATGTAATTTTAGCATTTAACAATCATTAACTCCTACTTTCTCCCGAAAACAAACTAGCGAATCAATACTTTCGTACCTTTGTGTCTAAATTACACGTCCTTAGGTTTCGGCGTCATTCAGACCAGAAGCCAGATATCAAAAAATCTTTATGTTATTTAATGAATTAGATCTTATAGAGCCGATCTTAAATGCTCTTAAAAACGAAGGTTATACAACTCCCACTCCCATACAACAAAAATCCATTCCCATCATATTGAGAGGCCAGGATTTATTAGGTTGTGCTCAGACAGGTACCGGCAAAACTGCCGCATTCGCCATTCCGATTATTCAAATATTGCATAATCTGAAAGCAAATCTGCCTGAGAGAGGTCCAAGAAAAATCAGAACACTGATAGTGACTCCTACAAGAGAACTTGCAATTCAGATTGGTGAAAGTTTTAATAGCTATGGCAAAGGAACCGGCCTTCGCAACACTGTCGTATTCGGTGGTGTATCTCAGCATTCACAAGTGACTGCACTGAGATCCGGAGTTGACATCCTTATTGCTACTCCCGGCAGATTGCTGGATCTTTGCGCGCAGGGATATATCAGTATGAGTGATCTTAGTATTTTTGTACTGGATGAAGCAGACAGAATGCTGGATATGGGTTTTGTAGTGGATGTGAAAAAATCATCCGCTTGATTCCTACGAAAGACAATCTCTTTTCTTCTCAGCTACGATGCCTGATTCCATCATGGGATTAGCTGCAAGTATCCTGACAAATCCTGAGAAAGTCGAAGTGACTCCTGTTTCATCTACAGCAGATACTGTGCAACAAGCACTTTATTATGTGGATTACATGAAAAAGAAAGATTTGTTACTCCACATTTTGGCTGACAGGTCGATCAAGACAGCTTTAGTATTTACACGTACCAAGCACGGTGCAGATAAAGTGGTGAAAATGCTCGAAAGAGAAGGCATCAAAGCAGAAGCTATCCATGGTAACAAATCTCAGAACGCACGTCAGAATGCTTTGAAGAATTTCAAAAATCATTCCACACGTGTTCTTGTCGCTACTGATATCGCATCCCGCGGTATAGATATCGACGAACTGGCATTTGTAATCAATTATGAAATTCCGAATGTTCCTGAGACTTATGTCCACAGAATCGGCAGAACGGGAAGAGCAGGTGCCAACGGTATGGCGATCTCCTTCTGTGATGCAGAAGAAATGGCATACATCAAGGATATACAAAAACTGATCTCCAGACAAATTCCGGTGGTCGAGAATCATCCTTTCCCGATGGAGCATGGAGGAAATACGTACACTAAGCCTGCTGCAAAGCCTGCTCAGAAAGGGCGTACGCATCAGCCTGCTGCCAGAAGATTTCAGGATAGCAGATCTCCTTCGAATGTAAATACTTACGGATCATCACCAAGAAAGCGTTCATACGTTTAGATTGAAAATCGTATAATTCCGCTTTGCGGATTTGTATAAATATATTGAAAGCCCGGGTGCATCTGATGTGTCCGGGCTTTTTTGCATTTTCAGGGAATGGATGTAACTGCAATGAAGGAGATATACGCGTCAATAGGTGATGTCTTTCTGTGCCTCTGGCTGGAAAGGTGATGTTTTTTCATGGTGCTGGCCATGAAAAAGTGATGTCTTTAAGCTTTTTCTGCTGCGCCTCAAAAGCTTAAAGGTGATGTGCAAGTCCCCGGGATAGCGAGCTCAGCCTCGCTACGGAGCTTGCGATTGAGTGGTGAGGTTTGTGTTTGAGTCAGTTAGAGGTGTGAGTTTTCACACAACTAACTCTGGACTCAAACCCCGGCTGTTTCCTTGAAGCTTGAATCTTGAGGCTTGAAGCTTCTCCACGGCTGCTGAGCCAGGTGCCAGAGGTCAGTAGCAGAGACACTCATACTTCGGTCTCTATCTGCGACCAGAAGCGGCTTTTCCAGCAACTCAGCAAGATGTATTCCTACACCCTCTCTCACAACGCTAACCGGCTGCTCGCCAAAAGCTAAAGGCCAAAAGCCAACAGCTGGCTGTTCAAACCAGCAACCAGCAACCAGCAACTAGCATCGAAATTCTTCCCCTACTTTTTTCAGGAATCTATGGAATGTGTATCTTTACGAAAACCTAACCGTATGAGTAAATTTCTCAAAGGACTTAAAAGCCTTTTTATCATAGAAGAAGCATCTACAGCAGCAGAAGAAGAAACAACTGCAGAGACTTCTGCAAATGTGGCTCCAGCTCAGAGTGATGCACCGGATGCCAGAAAACAACAGGATGGTGGTAAGGTAAATCAGCGCTTTTCAGAGATTTTACTCAAAGCATTAGAAGATAATAATCAAAGTGGGCTCGACTATCTGGAGTTCAAACAATCCCTTCAGTCTCTCGAAAAAATGCCCATGGAGGAGCAGGTGAAATTCCATTCCGCATTCGCTATGGCCCAGAGCATGGGTGCCACTGCTCCAAAACTCATTGAATCCGCCCAATACTATGTTAGTGTGCTCCAAAAGGAGGAAAACAAATTTGGAACAGCTCTCAATACCCAATATAATGATCAAATCCAGGGAAGACAAGAAGCAATTGAAAAAGAATTAGCATCGATTAAGTCAAAATCGGAACAAATCACCAAACTGACTGAAGAAATAAAGGTCCATCAGCAACAACATGAAACTTTGAAGACGCAACTGGAGGAATCTCAGGGAAAAATAGAGACTACAAAAAATGATTTTATTGCCAGTTATAATAATTTAGTCGCTCAAATACAGGATGATATCGAGAAGATAAAACAATTCCTGAAATAATATTTTACATTTGACAATCAGAAAACAGATATAAAACATGGAAGTACAAGAATTCAAGCCAAAATCATTCTGGCAAAGACCTGAAGGGGTCACTGGAACACTCGTTATAGCAGGCTTAGTGATAGGAGGAGGATTTTTATTGTATCAGGCATTACCTTACCTCATTACACTTGCCTCAAATTTGCTTTACCTCAGTGGTATGCTAATTGTCCTGGGGGCTCTCATTTATATGATATTGGATCCTAAGATGCGAAATCTTGTTTGGTATAGTTACAAGAGTGTAATGAGATGGATTACAGGACTTTTCGTCCAGATTGATCCTATCGGCATCCTGAAGACCTATGTAGAAGATTTGCGCAGCAATTTGAGCAAAATGAATCAACAGATCAGCAAACTGAGAGGTCAGATGCACAGATTGAAAGAAATCATTATCAATAATCAGCGTGAGATTCAGACTAATCTCAATCTGGCAAGCCGCGCTAAAGAGACCAACAAGCAGGCTATGATGATCCTGAAATCACGTAAAGCCGGCCGTTTGCAGGACTCCAACATCAGACTGGAAGACCTTTACAAAAAGATGGAAATCCTTTACAGGGTTTTGACCAAAATGTATGAAAACTCTGAGATTCTTTTAGAAGATATCCAGGATCAGGTGGTAGTAAAAGAGCAGGAGCGCAAGGCTATCCGTGCAAGTCATGGTGCCATGAAATCGGCCATGAATATTATTTCGGGTAATAAAGATCAGCGTTACATGTTTGACATGGCACTCGAAGCTATTGCTGATGATGTAAGCCAGAAAGTAGGAGAGATGGAGCGTTTCATGGAAATGTCTTCCAACTTCATGAATTCTGTAGATCTTCAAAATGGCGTATTCGAAGAAGAAGGATTACGCATGCTGGAGAAATGGGAGAACGAGGGAGTATCCTTACTTCTGGGCGAGCAAAAACAATCTCTGCTCATGGCAGCCAATAATGACAGTGATGTTCTGGACCTGAATACCCCGATCAAAAAAGCGGAGAGAGTGCAAGGGCACAAAAATCAGTATGATTCATTTTTTGAATAAAACGAAATTGTAAATAAACTATGAAAAGCCGATTAACCCCATTTGCTAAGTTTGTGATAACCGTCTTAATTCTGGGTGCAATTGCCGGAGTTGGATATATGGTTTTGAATAAGACTGAATTTGGCCAAAATTTAAAGTCACAGGCAGAGGAAGAAAGTACTACGACCAATAATACTACCTCTGATAACAAAGATGCTCTGAAAGTACAGGTTTTTACATGGGGAGGATATGCTCCCGGCCAGTACTTCAATGAGGGATTTGGTGCATCCGCAAACTCACGTTATAAGAAGGATTATAACCTGGATGTGGACTTCATGCTTATTGATGATTTTGATGCTTCCCGTCAGGCCTGGAAAGCAGGTGAAGTTCATTTGTTGGGAACGACTGCTGATGCACTTCCTACAGAAATGGAAGGCCTTCAGGAATTCGAACCTGTGGTCGTGTTTCAAGTGGACTGGTCAAGAGGTGGTGATGCAATTGTTGCACGCCGCGGAGTGAACAGTTTCAATGATCTTAAAGGAAAACAAGTAGCTGTTACGCCTTCGACTCCATCAATGACATTTCTGATTTATATGCTTGAAGCAGCAAATCTTACTTTAGCTGATATCAAAATGGTGGAAGTGCCTACTGCGATTGATGCCGCCACTGCATTTAAGAGTGGCAAAGTGGATGCGGCGGTAGTGTGGAGTCCCGATGATGAAATTATTATCAGAGAAGTTGCCGGTTCCAAGATTCTTCAGAGTACAAGAGATGCATCACATATTATTGCCGATGTGTTCATTGCTAAGAAATCTTTTGTAGACGCCAATAGAGATAAAATCAATGCATTCTACGAAGGCTGGATGAAAGGGGCAGCTGAAATAAACGCATCCGAAGCCAATTTGGAAAAAGCTGCAAAAATTATGGCTTCAGGAACCGGGATTACTCCTGAAGATGCTAAAGCTGCAATCGGAAATGTTAGACTATGTACTCATGGGGATAATCTTAATTTCTTCGGCCGTAATGTCAACTATAAAGGGATTACAGGAGAGGCTCTTTATACAAAAATGGGTAACGAATATGAAAAATTAGGTTTTGCTCCGGCTTCAAGATCTGCCTGGAGAGTGATTGCCTATCCGGGAGCAATCAGTGCGGCAAATTTGAGTGGTGCTGAGCATGATGGAGAAGGCCAGAAAACTTTTGAGCCTGCTAAGGAAGAAGCTAAAACTTCTCCTGCCATTGCTAGTAAACCAATTAGTATAAGTTTTCCAACAGCCAAATTTCAATTGGATGAAAACGCAAAAACAATCATTGATTTACAATTCTCTGAGATTGCGAAAGCATTTGCAAATTCAAGAATACGTATAGAAGGAAACACTGACAATGTCGGTTCCAGAGCCAGCAATGTTGCTCTTTCCCAAAAAAGAGCAGAATCAGTTGCCCGGTATCTTGAACAACAATATAATATGAACAGAAATAGATTTGTAATCGTGGGAAATGGTCCTGATAAGCCTGTTGCAGGCTGCGAGACCAACGCAAGTAAAGATTGCAAAGCTAAGAATAGACGTACTGAGTTTCAGTTGATAGCTGAGTAACGAATATTCCATTCAGTCAATACCATATGGTCTATTCTGCACGTCGGAGTAGACCATTTTTTTTTAGAGAATTTAATTAAATTGAAATGGGGAATTTATTCAGATTGAGACATATCCTCCCTGTACGACAGCGATTATTGCTTCAGGCCGCAGGCATTGCTTTGTTGATCCTGGCCTGGTTTGGTTTGACAACAGGATCTCAACCAATCATGCCTCCATCCATTTTCCCTCATCCAATGAAGGTGTTGGCTGCTTTCCCCAAAATGGTTGCAGAAAACAATCTGCTGATTAATACCTGCAGATCTATCGCGCTCAATCTCGCTGGTTATATTGAAGCAGTGGCAATAGCTGTCCCGGCAGGGTTTCTTATTGGCCTTTTCCCTTTATTCAGAGGTAGTTTTCAACGACCCGTAGATGCATTCCGATATGTCCCTTTAACTGCCGTAACAGGTTTGTTTATCCTGTGGTTTGGACTGGGAGTGGATATGAAGGTTCATTTTTTGGCCTTAGGTATTTTGATTTATTTACTACCGGTAGTGGTAGCAAGGATAGATGAAGTAGATGATATCTTTGTCAAGACTGTTTATACACTGGGTGCTACTAACTGGCAGACTATCAGAACCGTATTTATGCCTGCCGTTCTTGCCAAATTATCGGATGATATCAGGGTATTAACTGCCATTTCATGGACATACATTATCATTGCTGAGAGTTTGGGAAATGAAGGTGGACTTGGAGCTTTGATCTGGCGATTGGGCCAGCGGCAGGGTAAAGTAGATGCGCTGTTCGCACTTTTATTCCTGATTATAGTGATAGGTTTTTTACAGGATAAAGTGTTCACTTACCTGGACAAAGAGTTGTTCCCACACAAATACCAACAACTTAAACAGGAGCAAGCCAAAGCTGGCAAATTGAAGACTTCCCTGAATAAATTTTTTGGTTTGATTTTATATTGGGTGTTGTGGATAGCTTTGGGAATTTACCTGATTCTTCTTCTGGATGATTGGTTTGAGATATTGGGAGGGTTCCATATCTGGAGTCAATTATTTGGTGAAGCAATTTGGTCAATCAATACTGTGTTTTTCCTGGCTTTGGCATATAAATTGAAAAAGACATTTTTCCCGAAACATACCTTAATACAAGCCTGATATGGATTTTATAAGACAATTAGAAGAAGAGCTGGAGCCGGGGATAAATAAAATACTAAACCACCCTTTTATAGAGAGAATTGAAGACGCCTGGCTTAATGAAAAACAACTGCAATATTTTGTTAAACAATACAATATATATTGCAATTATTTTGTACGTTTTCTTTCTGCCTGTGCGGCAAATATTCCTGATGATCATACCAGAATGCCCATTATAGAAAATTTATGGGAAGAACACGGTGAAGGGGATGTCAGTAAATCGCACAGAGAATTGCTTGAAAAATTTGCAATTGCGCTCGGATTGACTCATGATGAACTATACAATGTACAACCACTATATTCTACAAGTATTTGTGTAGAGAACCTGTTCGCAATGTCGAAGGATAGCCATTTTTTAATGTCTATGGGAGCATTGGGTCCGGGTACCGAGTATTTTACTTCCGATGAATATGCCCGGATAGCAACGGGACTCAAAAAGTATGGCAGATTCACTGAAGCAGATTTGGAATTTTGGACAGTCCATATTTCACTGGACGACCATCATTATTCTGAAATGTGCGATGCAATAAGGCCATGGATGACCACTGATGAAGCTCGTGGATGGGTTCGCCATGGAGCCAGGAGAGCTATTGATTTGGAGATATTATTTTGGGATGGGCTGGAAGAACATCTTCCGGGTAAATAGCATAATGTAATGGAAACTGAAAGCAAAGGAAATATTATTGAGTTGAGAGGAATTACTCAGACGTATGATGAGGGCAAAACAGTGATCATTAAAGACCTGGATTTAATAGTACAGGATAAGCCTGCCCAGGGACAATTTGTGGTACTATTGGGTATGTCCGGTTGCGGAAAATCTACAGTCCTTAGATATATTGCCGGCTTACAGAAACCTACAAGTGGAACTGTATTGCTAAATGGTAAACCTGTGGGAAGAGATAATAGAGTCAGTATGGTGTTTCAGCAATATTCCTCTATGCCATGGCTGACAGTATTGGATAATGTAGCTCTGGCCCTTGAGTATAAAGGAGTCAATAAGAAAGAGCGGGAGGAAAAAGCAATGGAAATGATCAAACTTGTAGGCCTGGATGGTCATCAGCACAAGTACGCCCAGTATCCGACGCTCTCAGGTGGTCAGCTGCAAAGAGTGGCAATAGCCAGAAGCTTACTTGCAAATGCTCAGGTCTTGCTTATGGATGAGCCTTTTGGTGCATTGGATGTCAAAACAAGACTTCAAATGCAGGATATGTTATCAGAACTTTGGATGAAGTTCCATTTGACTATCGTTTTTGTAACTCATGACCTTGCTGAGGCAGTATATTTAGGTGATGATATTTATATCATGAAATCCCCGCCTTCAAAAATAGTCGAGCATATGCAGGTAGATTTGCCCTTTTACAGGACAAGGGAAATTAAAAAGGATGCAAAATTTGTTCAGCTTGTTCAGGAATTAGAAGACAGAATGGTGAAGGTTTCAAACATGTCTTAAGCGTCCCAACTAATATAATCAAATAAAAAAACTGTATAAGTCGTTATTTTTGTGGGCTTAGTGGTGGCATTAATCAGAACCTTGTTACATTTGTTCCGCAGTATGTATAAACATTTACAGAGCTTGATTTTTCAATTCTTTGAAAAAACAAAAGGGACATTATTAAAACAGGAGGTATTGTGACTGAATCGAAAGCAAAAGGCTATTGATTGTGGATGATCATTCTATTGTGATCGTAGGAGTAAAATTGATACTGAAGCAAAAATTTCTTGATATAGTAGTTGAAGGATTAAGTGATGCAAATGAGGTGTTGAAACTCATTTCTGAAAAGCATTTCGATGTGATTATTTTAGATATTAATATGGCCGGAGTGGATACTATATCTTTGACCTCAGAAATTTTGAGGCACAGACCGGACACAAATATTCTGATATATTCTACTCATAGCGAAGACCACTATGCCAAGCGATTTCTTAAGTTGGGTGTTGCAGGATATCTGTCCAAAGAGGCGCCTAATGAGGAATTAATCCGTGCAGTTGATCTGTTATTACAGGGTAAAAAATATGTAAGTAATCAGGTAGAACAAAAAATCCTTAGAGAAATTAGCGTCAAAAATTCTGACAATGTATTCGAGCTCCTCAGTGATCGTGAAGTGGAAGTAACAAGACTGCTCCTTCGGGGATATTCCTCCAAACAAATGAGTCAAATTTTAAACCTGCATACTTCAACAATTGGGACTTATAAAACCAGAATCATGGAAAAGCTGGATATCACAAATATTATTGACCTAAAAAATCTGGCGACTTTGTATCATTTTGATATTTGATCAAGTTACGTTCCAGGGTTATTATTCTACCGGCAGAAATATTTTGACTTTAGTCCCGACACCCAGTTGGCTTGTAATTTCAATTTTACCATTCAGGCGATCCAATATCTTAATGATTACCTGGTATCCCATCTTAAAACTACTTGAGAAATCAGCCTCAGTGCCTTTCTGTTCGAGTAATGTCTGAATTTCTGAGGCTGTAATTCCCTGACCATTATCTTCACATATGATGCAGACCTGATCTTCAATTTGAATGGCAGAAAGGGAAATGACTCCTTTGTCAGTGTATTTACAAGCATTTTCCACAATATTTCTCACAATGATTTCTACTAATTGGGTATTGCTTTTTACAGTCAGGTTGCCTTCCATTTCAAGTATAATTCTGTTCTCTTTATTGGCCCCTGTCATTTCCATAAACTCTGTAACACTTGTCAATACATGTTTGATATAGACAGGATTTTTGCCGGCAAATATATTTACCCCCTGCTGAAGTGTCATCCATGTTAAAAACTCCTGCATGAAAATACTTAGCTTCAATGTACTCTTGCTGAGCTCAGAAATGTACATTCTCTTTTCTTCTTCCTTGATATCATGCCAATAGAAATCAAGATTTTTAATCAATTCATGAGTAAAGGAAAGTGGAGCTTTCACATCATGGACCAATATTCCTAGCAGCATTTCATTCTGTTGAGTAATTTTCTTTAGCTCATCTACAGTAATCGCAAGATTTTCTGTTCTTTCAATGATATTTTTTTCCAGTTTATCTTTTTGTGATTGATATCGTCTGATCATTCTTTTCCATGTAAAGACAAGAATAATAACAAGAAGTCCTGCCACAATTAAGTAGAACAGCGCTGTATTATAAAAATGTGGCTTTACAATGATTTCCTGCTCCAGGTAACTATAATTGTTAATGCCAAATCCATTTTGTTTGCGCAATTGCAGCATATAATTTCCATGTCGCAGATTATTAAATTTAATAATTTTATCTCCATCAAGTTGTCTCCAGGTAGTATCCTGTCCAATTAATCTAAACTCTATGGAAAGATTCAATGGATTTCCAAAGAAAGGAGTACTAACACTAATGGCAATTCTTAGAAAATCCGGTTCTAAAATTATTGTTTTTGGAACTGAATCATAAACAATACTATCAATGGCATATGAGGTGATATAGATTGGTTTATCAGGTAAAACAGGTTTCACATTTTCAGGATAAAACCAAACTAATCCATTTAATGAGGCAAGACTGATCATTCCATCCTGAGTGGTCAGACCGGGATTTGTACCTCCTCCATTGAATTCATTTGTAGAAAATCCGTATGTTTTGTCATAGTTTTGGTAATAAATCTTCGAGTTTTTGTTTTGTGCGTAGGCTACCAAATCAGCTTCAAGAACCTGGAATAATCCATTGTTTGTCGATATCCACAAATATCCTTTTGAATCTGGTTCAAAGTGATGTGAGAATAATAATGATTGATTTCTGTCAAGAGGCATTTTATGGAATTGATTTTGATAATGCAGGTAGTACCCATCACCATAAGTGCCAATCCAAATATTTTGATCATCAGTTCTGAGCATAGTTCTGACATATTTTCCTTCCAGTTCAGGGATAATCTCAAGTTCATAATTTTTCTTATCAAAAGTATAGATTCCTCTGTCGGTGGCTATCCAAAAATGCGTAGGAGAAAAGTCGAATACCTTATAAATATCCATTTTGCCAAACTTACTGATGGAATTTAATAGCTTGATTGAATCATTTTTATCCAGCAAATATAGATCCGTGCTCTCTGCAAGTAAGTAGGCATTATCAGGAAGTTCTTTTATGTCGAATACATAGTAGGGAAACTTCCTTGACCATGTTATATCACCAGTGGGATTTTGACGGACAAGTGTATATTTATGATTAAGACTATACCACAGGTTATTTTTAGTATCATTAAAAAGGTGGTATGGAAATAATTCTGGCAAGCCTGTTTGGGTATAACCATCTTTTTTATACTGTAAACCATTGGAAGCAATAATACTGGTGTCAGCCTGTAATAATTGTGACATAATATTATTGGAAATGTTTGTATTTGAACCAGGATTTAGAATAACATTCCCGGCAATTATGCTCTTAAATGGACTCGGCTGAATGACTGCCATTCCATTGGTATAAGTGCCCAGAATCAGCATCTCATTTGCAGTGGAAAAAACAGCGGAGTTAATTCCAATCAATTCAGGCAAACCAGTGAATATTGTTTTAAAGTCTAATTCATTATTTTTATAGCTCAAAATAAAGAGCGTATTCCTTAAAACTGCATAAGTATTTCCTTCAGATTGAAAGTAAAAAGCATTTAACAATTCCGGCATTTTCACATCAGGTGGTAGATCCCCGCTTCGTGAATTTGTTGATTTTAGAACTTTATCATTTTTTATCAAATGGAATTGAAAGCTATCAATTGCCATTACCATATCATAAAATTGTGTTATTTTTTTTCTACCGGAGGGCAGGTTGATTTTTATTGATTCATTTTCAATTAAGTTTAAATCATAATTATCACCAAGTTGATAAATTTCACCTGCGGTTGAAATAATTATGTATTGAAAATGCTTGTCAGCTCTATACACTTTGTTTAAAATTTCCAACTTACTTTTATCCGAACTGATGTGACTGTAAAAGGCATATGGATCATTGCTGCCCGGGCTAATTTTTGAAAGTGACAGGCTCTTGCCATTTATCCGGAATGTATTACCTGCACCATCCAGAATATATAGTATTCGATTTTTAGTTGACTTGACGTATGCAATTCTTTTGAAAGTTTCAATTTCAAAATCTTTCTTGATCTCCTGTCCATTATAGCATGCAATTCCTCCCTCAGTGCCGATCCAAAGATTTCCAAGTTCATCAAAAGCCAGACCTTTTATACTGTTTTGAGGGAGTCCATTGTCGTTAGTAAAATACTGAACTCTGTATGATTGAGTATTGGGATTAATGGGGTGGGTTTGCGCCTTAACATTAACAGGTAATGCAAATATACCGGACAGTGCCAGGATTATTTGAGGGACAAATTGTAAAAACTGGCAGGGAATTATCCATTTCATATTCTAAACAAAATAAATCAAAACAACGGAACATCAGTGTAGTTGAAATGCCACGCCAATATAAGGTATATACTACAGAGTGAATAAACATATTTATGGACTTTTGCATATGTTTTTTTTGCTATATGAAGATCATTGATAATGACAACAATAAATAGGTCATAAAAAGTTTAACTATAGTTATCTAATAGATGGCTTTTTAATGATAAGTGAAGGTGAGAAGGGAAGGCAAGTGATTGTTTGTCAAAAGAATAGATCTGAATCTGGCGAATTTTAAGTGTTTTATATTCTTCTAACTCACATTTAGACTATGCATCTCAATCTACAAGGTCTCACTAAAGGCAAAGCTCAAATACGCCCAACTTTCCCGATCCTTTTTGGTATTTTTTATATCAACATTCTTTTGAGCACAACAAATCTCAATGCTCAAAATTGTACCGTGAATGCCGGAATACCCCGATCATTTTGTGCTAATGAAACAGTGCAATTGTTTGGTGCTGTCCAGGGATTGCCACAAATGGGAACTTTGCTGTGGACCCAGGTCGGTGGACCTTCAGCTATTATTAGCAATCCAAATATTTTAAACCCTACCATTATTGGCGCAGTTGGTGGTAGTATTTATACCTTCAGAATTTCTTCCCGATGCTCGGATGGTAGTTTTGTATTTAATGATGTAGTGTACACAATATTGGAAACACCACAAGCAATAGCCAGTGGGGGAGGTCCAGCTGCCTGTGCAGGTAACTCTTATAGTATCACAGGCAACACACCCAATCCGGGTGAAACAGGACTTTGGTCCATCACACCACCTGGCACCGGTGTTTCTATAGATGATGTAACTAATCCAAATACCTTTGTTACTTTGAGCCCCGGAAATGGCGGTATAGCGACTTTGCGCTGGACGGTAACGAATGATATTACAAATTGTGCAGCGATCTCAAATCCGATTACTGTTACTAATTGCGGAGGAAACAGTCTGGTTAACGCTGGTCCTGACCAGACTTTGAATGGCTGTTATTTAGTTAGCACCACTGCCACCTTGAGTGGTTCACTTGAAGGATTCAATGGATGTGGACAGCAAGGTATGTGGACCGTGGTAAGTGGTCCCAATGTTCCTAATATAGCAAACCCTGGCTCCAACAATACAGGACTCAGCAATTTGATAGAAGGCACTTATGTTTTTAGATGGACAGTATCAGGCCCATGTGTAAATGGCACGGATCTCATGACCTTGGTTGTACCACCACCAAGAGGGACGGTGACTAATGCTGCTATTTCTAGTGCTGCTGGAACAACTTTTTGTGATATGAGAAGCTCTGTCACGCTTTATGGAAGCACTCCGGATTTAATTAATGAACAAGTAAGTTGG
The DNA here is from genome assembly GCA_016706365.1 of Saprospiraceae bacterium. Taxonomy (GTDB): domain Bacteria; phylum Bacteroidota; class Bacteroidia; order Chitinophagales; family Saprospiraceae; genus SLDF01. The sequence goes on along the minus strand of JADJJU010000001.1, from coordinate 214,611 downwards.
ATCCAGACCAGCGGGCCTGCAGTTTCTATAGCATCACCAAATTCTCCAGTTACAGCAATAAATGGATTCACTTCACCCGGTACCTATTCTTTTTCTTACACAATCACCAATCCAGTTATTGGGTGTTCCTCAACAAGCAATGTGACGCTAACTTTTGGAGTGGCACCGACAGTAAGTATTACTCCTGATCTTATTAATCTTCCTTGTAGCCAGACCTTTGTTAATATTCCCTATACTCAGACCGGTGTGGGAGTTACTTCCTGGAGGTTTTTGAGTGGGCCTGGGATACCTTCACCTACCGCATACCAGTTAGTTGGGTCAGGATCACCCTATCTGATCAATGGACTTCAATCAGGAACTTACGTGGTTGAATTTAGGAGACAAGCTGCCACAGGGAATCAATGCCCCATAAGTACAGATGTAGTCACAGTTGTTACTTCAGGTTTAGGAGCGCTTGCCAATGCCGGAACAGACCAACTTTTAGGCTGTAATATATATCAACCTATGCTTGCCGGAAATGATCCAAGTGTTGGGGGTGGTCTGGGAACTGGCACATGGTACCAGATTTCTGGCCCAAATACAGCCAATATTGTCAACATTCATGATTTTGATACAGATATCAATGGATTGATTAATGGCCAATATGTTTTTAGATGGGTTATTTCAGACGGAAGCTTCTGCAATCCAAATCAGGATGATGTAATCGTTAGAGTAGCAAATGTCAATCCGGATGTTGTGACAGCAGGTATGGATGAAATCTATTGTTTCGGAACAGTAATCTACCTGGAAGGAAATACGCCAGCCCTTAATGAGATTGGCACCTGGACTGTTTTTCCTACTACCGGAGTAATGATTGACGATATTCATGCACCCAACACAAGTGTGACAGGTATGGTAGCCAATACTGCCTATACATTTACCTGGACAATTGTGAATAGTTGTGCACAAGCATCTGATGAAGTGATTATCACAACAAATGCCACACAGGGGCCTGTTCAAGCTAATGCAGGGGCAGACCAATGTTTGCCTTTGGGTACCACCTCCACCACTATGTCTGCTAATGCAACCATGGGTGGGACAGGTACATGGACTCTTATATCTGGTCCAAACACGCCCACTATTACCAACCCAAATTCCCCGACTACCACCATCACCGGACTCATCAATGGTAATTATTCATTTGAATGGAGTATCGCTCGTGGTGTGGGTTGTGCGCCAACAAGGGATACATTGTTTGTAACAATTTCTGCAGATGTAACTCCGTCAGCAGCGGGTGAAGATCAGGCAATTTGCGGGACAGAAACTTTCCTGAATGCCAATAGTCCGCTGGTTGGAACAGGGACCTGGACTCAGACTTTTGGCCCTGGTGGAGCTATAATAGTATCGCCAAATAGCCCAAATACGGAGATCACAGGAATGCTACCCAATGCTTCTTATACTTTTAGATGGACAATTTCCAATGATGGTTGTTCACCTGGTTTTGATGAAGTAATTGTAGCTACCTCCAGTCCGGCAGATGCACCGAATGCAGGGCCAGACCTGAGTACCTGTGGTGGAACTTCACTAGCACTTAGTGCATTGCCTGTCACATTTGGGTATTGGACAGTGGTTTCAGGTCCTAATTCTCCTTCTTTTAGTGATTTCAACTCTCCGACAAGTACAGTAAGTAACCTAATAATGGGTACCTATGTCCTCCGCTGGAATAGTGTAGGAGGATCATTTTGTCCTGCCCTATTTGACGAAATGACAATATTTGTTGTTCCTCTTGCAGATGCGGGTCAAGATCAATTTTTTTGTGACGTGGTTTCTACTGTAAGTTTGACTGGAAATGCAGCGAGTACTGGGGTTTGGACACAACAAAGTGGTCCTGCGGCAACGATCACTCCAACAGGACAAAATAGTGCCGCAGCAACAGGACTTACGCCAGGTGTTTATACTTTCAGGTATACCATAAATACTCCGGTTGGTATGAATCCATGTACATCATTTGATGAAATGACTGTGGTTTTATTAGACCCTCCTACAGTAGCAGATGCCGGGACTGATCAGGAGTTGTGCGATCAAACTATATTCAATCTTTCAGCAAATACACCTGTTTTCGGAACAGGTACCTGGTCTGTTCTAGCTACTTTCCCTATGGGACTTTCAGGTACCTTTACGGATCCAAATAATCCATCCACAACATTTACCGGCGCTCAGCCAGGAATTTATCTTTTCGAGTGGACCATATCTAATGATCAATGCACAAATGCTGATAGAGTAAGAATTGATAATTTCCCTGCTCCTTCGATGGCTAATGCAGGATCAGATTTTGATGCTTGCGGAACAACTGCTATTTTGAATGGCAATAATCCTGTCACTGGTGTGGGCAACTGGACATTTATCTCGAAGCCAGTTGGGGCTCCGGATCCACAAATATTGAATCCTATACTATATAATTCACCCCTTGCAGGATTAGAACCTGGGGTTTATCAATTCCAATGGACCATTTCTAGTGGAACAATTTGTACTCCTTCTTCAGACATTGTTTCTGTAAGCGTCACTGCAAACCCTACACAGGCAGTAGCTGGAAACGATCAGGCTTTATGTCCAATGGTAATTCCGACTTCAACCTTACTGGCTGCAGATCCGGTATTGGTGGGTACAGGTATGTGGACCATCATAAGTGGCCCGGGAGGAGCAATATTTACAGATGATTCAGATCCTTCAACAACTATAAATAATCTGCAATTAGGGTCATATGTTTTGAGATGGACGACTACCAATGGTATTTGTTCTACGTTTGATGAAATGAGTATCATTGTTTCTCAACAGCCCACAGTAGCAGATGCAAGTGCCACTCCGGTCTCCTTATGCCTCTTTGAAGGTGTCAATTTGATTGGTAATGTTCCGGTTAATGGAACAGGTTTGTGGACCTGGACAGCAAAACCGGTGGGTGCCCCCGATCCATTTATTCTCAATCCAATGAATGCCAGTACTATGGTGTTTGGAATTGTTCCGGGAAGCTATACGTTCAGGTGGACAATATCTTCTCCGGGATGTACAGATTCATTTGACGAAGTCACAGTAACCATTAATCCGATACCTACTCAAGCGCAAATTTTAATGGGTAACCAAGATTTTTGTGTCACCAGTGGCCCATTGGCTTTGTTGGCGAATGAACCGGCAGTGGGTGAAACCGGAGTTTGGGAAATTATTCCTGGTTTAAGCGCGGGCATGGCTGTGATTTCGAATCCTGGTAGTTATAATACTGCAACTGTATCAGGTTTTACAGTTTCAGGCTCTCCGGCGATATATGCTGTTAGATGGACTATAAACATAGGACCTTGTTTTAGCTCTGACACTATATATGTAAGTGTCTGGGATGAGCCAAGTATGTCTAATGCAGGCTCTGATTTGGATTTATGTAATGTAAGCTCATTCAATTTAACAGGAAATGCACCAGCTATAGGAACCGGAGTTTGGACTAAAGTAAGCGGACCTGCTGGTACGGTAACTAATCCATTTAGTCCTGCTACCACTGTCACAGGAGCAGTTCCCGGCACCTATGTGTTTAGATGGAGAATATCAAATGGTCCGGCTTGTACTCCTTTTTCAGATGAAGTGACTATTATAAACAGGTCTGCTATGATATCTTCAGGACCTGCTGATGTGAGTGTATGCGACGGAGCTGCACCAACACTTACCGTAGTGGCAAGTGGAGGATCCGGTGTTTATTCTTATCAATGGGAAGCCAGTACCACTGGGTGTGCGGGTACCTGGAATACCATTATTGGAGCCATGTCCGACACCTACAATCCAGGAGCCTTAACCATTGGAACATATAATTACAGGGTCATCATTACAGATGTGAATGGAATTTGCCCGCCCGTGACTTCCCGCTGTGTCACTGTGACAGTGGTGGCTGATCCGATGATAAATACAGATCCTTTAGCCATTGCAAATATATGTAGAGGAGGTAGTCAGGTTTTCACAGTAGCAGCTACAGGAGGAACACCCTCTTTGACATATCAATGGCAGTACTTCAATGGATTGACCTGGAATGATGTGGTAAATGCAACGCCAGTGGGTATTACTTATACCAATGCTACAAGCGCCTCCATGACCGTTACTACTAATAATGGTACTTCAATAGCTGGAGCATATCAATACAGGGTTTTAGTAAATGCAGCAGGATTGGATTGTAATCAGGCAATATCAAATACTGCCATACTGAATATTTATGATGATCCAACTATTTCTGTACAACCTATAGGTACTACTATATGTAAGGCACTACTACTATGCTTTCTGTAACTGCTGCTGGAAATGTGCCACCAGGTGCTCTGGCATACCAATGGCAAATAAGTAATAATGGGACGTCAGGATGATCCAACACTGGTACTAATTCAGCAACTCTTACCACAAATGTCTTGACAGCTACAAGATTTTACAGAGTAACAATAACTCAATCTCAATCAGGCTGCAGTACTACTTCAAATGTTGTTGCTGTAATTGTAAATCCAATACCTACAGTAAATAGTGCCTCCTCTTTAACTATATGTAATGCGGCAAATGTCAATTATACTATAACCTCAACAGTGCCTGGTAGTACGTTCATCTGGACTGCTGCTCTTCAAAGCGGGACGGCAACAGGTTTTTCTGATGGATCAGGACCACTTATTTCTCAAGTCCTGACTAATGCAACTAATACCACTGCTGTTGTCAGATACACTATAACTCCAACGGGGCCCTCGCCAACATTTTGTATAGGTACAGCATTTATTTTGAATGTCACCATTAATCCTACTCCTGATGTAATGGCCACTCCTTCGGCACAGACCATCTGTAATGGATCTGCAACTAGCATTGCTTTCAGTACAAACATTGTTGGGCCAACAGTCACCTACTCATGGACAGCAGCGCTCCAAAGTGGAACAGCTTCAGGGTTTTCTTCGGGTTCGGGAAACAATATAATTCAAACATTAACCAACAATAGCTCTCAACCAGCAACTGTGAGGTACACCATTACTCCAGCGATTGGTGCATGTACCGGTACTCCAATATTGGTAGATATTATTGTAAACCCAAGTGCACAGGTCAATGATCCTGCTGATCAGGTAGTTTGCAATACCGAAAATACTACTGATGTTATTTTTAGTACAAACAGAACTGGTGGGACAACAACATATTCCTGGATTAATAACCAGACTTCGATTGGTTTAGCCGCAAATGGAATGGGTGATATTCCGGCTTTTGCAGCAATCAATACAGGTACTTCACCTGTTACTGCAACCATAACCGTGACGCCGACCTTTACAAATGCAGGCCAAAGTTGCGTCGGGCCTGCACAGCAATTTACCATCATTGTCAATCCAACAGGCCAGGTAGTCCAACCACTCAATCAGGAAGTTTGCAATGCTGAATTGACAACGGCAAATTTTGCTACAATAAATACAGGGGGGACTACCACTTATGCATGGACCAATGACACACCAGGAATTGGGCTTTCAGCGAGTGGCAGTGGTAATATCTCATTTATTGCAGTTAATATTACTAATGCTCCGATTACAGCTACTATTGAGGTTACTCCAACATTTAGCAATGCAGGACAAGATTGCCCTGGTCCAAGTAAAATATTTACAATCATTGTAAAACCTTCTGGTCAAGTCAACCCCATTAGCGACCAGGAGCTTTGCAGCAACCAAAACACCTCGGTGATTAATTTCACTACTACCAGAGTTTCTGGTGTCACTACATATTCCTGGACCAATGATACACCTTCAATAGGACTTCCTGCTAATGGTTCTGGGGATATTGTTTCCTTTACTGCAATCAATACAGGAGTAATACCAGTGGTTGCCACCATTACAGTAACTCCTACTTTTGAAGGTTGTCCCGGACCTGCAGAACAATTCATGATAACTGTTTACCCTGTTCCTATAGTTACAAGTGCATCAACAACTTCAATTTGTAGTGGAGATCAGGTAAGTTATAATCCAACTTCAAATGTTGTTGGAACTACTTTTGCCTGGACGGCGACAAATAATGTGGGCACAGTGGTTGGATTTTCTCCATCGGGAAGTGGTCCCATCAATGATATCCTTAGTAACCTCGGTCCAGCAAATGGGGCAGTTACTTACGTTATTACGCCAACAGGACCTGCCCCGACATTTTGTGTGGGACTTCCGTTTAGCTTAGTGGTTGAAGTGGTTAATTGTGACTTACAAATTGGAGTATCAAAAAATGTAACTTCTTTAGTCAATAATTTTGATGGTACAGCCAATGCTACATATTCTATTCTTATACAGAATTTCGGAAATGTGCCTTTGAACAATGTAACATTGACAGAAGATTTGGTAGCGACATTTGGTGCGGGTAATTTTACCTTGATTGGAGTCAATAGCAGTTCATTCATTTTGAATAGTTCATTTAATGGTAATACAAATATTGAAGTCTTAAGTGCAACAGGAAATACATTACCTATTGGAGGTTTTGGCATCGTTCAGATTCATGTAAGAGTTCTTTCGACCGGCACATACATCAATCAGGTAAGAGCAAGAGGAATTTTTAATAGCATGATTACTGAGGATGATTCACAGGATGGTAATGATCCGGATCCTGACGGAATGGGTCCAGAAATGAATAATGATCCTACTCCTTTAGATTTTGACCTAAACCCAATAATAGGTATTTCTAAAAACCTTGTAGATGTTGTAAATAATGGAGATGGAAGTTATAATGTCAGCTACGAATTTGTAGTTCGAAATTATGGAGATGTTCAGGTTGATTCGATAACTGTTACAGATGATTTAAGTACAACCTTCGGCACTCCATGCACATTTGAGCTGGTAACTTTAACAGCCTCCGGACTATCTATTAATCCAGCTTATGATGGCTTGACAGATGTTGATTTACTTTTATACCCAAGCCCTGCACCCCTCACTAATACATTGAGTGTCGGAGAAGAACAATCGATACAACTCACAATAAGAGTAATGGACTGCGATGGGACAGGACCCTTTAATAATATGGCTACCGTAGAAGGTAGAACTCCATATGATCTGGTTCTTACGGATGAGTCTGTCAATGGTACAGATCCGGATTTAACCCCGGATGGCAATCCAAATAATGATATGTCTCCTACACCTGTCAATTTTGATTGTTTATTAGTTGCACAGACTGAAACCATTTCAGTAACTTGCTTTGGTGCAAATAATGGAATCGCCTTTGCCAACGCGAGCGGTGGATCTGGCATATTTACATATCTTTGGAGTAATGCTGAAACAACTCAATCTATTTCAGGATTAGCGCCTGGGGCATATTCTGTTACTGTGACAGATCAAAATGGATGTACTGCAGTTGCCAATGCCACAATCACTCAGCCAGCTCAGTTGATAGCTACCCTTACAGGCAGTATTAATGTTAATTGCTTCGGTCAGAATACTGGCTCGGCAAGTGCCTCTGCAGCAGGTGGTACCGGATTGATTACTTTTTTATGGAGCAATGGTTCGACTGACCAAATGGCGACTAATTTGGTTGCAGGAAATTATGTTTTGACTGTAACAGATTTAAATGGATGCACAGCCTCTACGAATGTCACTATTACCCAACCAGCAACCCCATTGACCTCTTCGATTACATCCAGCACGAATCCAAGTTGTGAAGGCAACACTATGGGTACTGCCACGGTGACAGCTGCTGGTGGAACAAGCCCATACAGTTATTTGTGGAGCAATGGTCAGACCACGGCTACAGCGACAGGAATGACGGCAGGCACTTACCTGGTGACAGTGACAGATATGAATGGTTGTACATCTGTTTCCACAATATTGCTGAGTGATCCGACAGGCATTACAGCTACGATTACGGCGAGTACCAATAATGAATGTTTTGGAGATGCTGAAGGTACAGCGACGGTGACTGCAACAGGAGGAACAAGTCCATATACCTATCTATGGTCAACAAGTGCAGGAGATCAAACGACGGCTATAGCGACAGACCTGCCGGCAGGACAGCACGGCGTGACTGTAACAGATGCTAATAGTTGTAGTGCAGTAGCTATAGTAAATATTTCGGAGCCTACCTTGTTAATAGCTCAAATCATACAAACTTCCAATATCACTTGTAATGGGTTGACAAATGGAACAGCCACAGTCAATGCGACAGGAGGAACGACAAATTATACCTATCTATGGCCGGTGAGTGCAGGTAGTCAGACGACAGCAACTGCAATAAATCTTGCCACAGGAACTTACATTGTGACAGTGACAGATGCGAATGCTTGTACTTCAACAGCGAGTGTGACGATCACGCAACCTGCGGATGTGACAGCAATTGCAACAGTTATCAATCAGGTAAACTGCTTTGGCGGGGCGACAGGAACTGCGACAGTAACACCGGGAGGCGGGGTAGGTCCATATACTTATTTATGGAGCAATGGATCGACTAATCAGACAGTGACTGGCCTTATCTCGGGAAGCTATACGGTGACAGTATTTGATGCAAATGGATGTACAGAGACAAGTGGAGTGACCATCACGCAACCAGCAACCCCATTGACCTCTTCGATTACATCCAGCACGAATCCAAGTTGTGAAGGCAACACGATGGGTACTGCCACGGTGACAGCTGCTGGTGGAACAAGCCCATACAGTTATTTGTGGAGCAATGGCCAAACAACGGCTACGGCGACAGGAATGACAGCAGGCACTTACCTGGTGACAGTGACAGACATGAATGGCTGTGCATCGGTTTCCACAATATTACTAAGTGATCCGACAGGCATTACAGCTACGATTACATCGAGTACCAATAATGAATGTTTTGGAGATGCTGAAGGTACAGCGACAGTGAATGCAACGGGAGGGACAAGTCCATACATTTATCTATGGTCAACGAGTGCAGGAGATCAAACAACGGCTACAGCGACAGACTTACCTGCAGGACAGCACGGCGTGACTGTAACAGATGCTAATAGTTGTAGTGCAGTAGCCATAGTAAATATTACAGAGCCTACCTTGTTAATAGCTCAAATCATACAAACTTCCAATATCACTTGTAATGGGTTGACGAATGGAACAGCGACAGTGAATGCGACGGGAGGAACGACAAATTATACATATCTATGGCCGGTGAGTGCAGCAAGTCAGACGACAGCCACGGCAACGAACCTGGGAGTGGGTAGCTATATAGTGACAGTAACTGATGCGAATGGATGTACCTCAACTGCAAGTGTTACGATTACACAACCGACAGATGTAAATGCAGCAGCGACTGTTATTAATCAAGTCAATTGTTTTGGAGCTGCAACAGGAACAGCGACTGTAAATCAGGGAGGAGGAGTAGGTCCATATACATATTTATGGAGCAATGGATCGACAAGTCAGACGGTAAGTGGCTTGATTGCAGGAATCTATACGGTTACGGTTTTTGATGCAAATGGATGTACAGAGACAAGTGGAGTGACCATCACGCAACCAGCTACTGCGCTAACATCTTCCATCACCTCCAGCACGAATCCAAGTTGTGAAGGTAACACGATGGGTACTGCCACGGTGACAGCTGCTGGTGGAACAAGCCCATACAGTTATTTGTGGAGCAATGGTCAGACCACGGCTACAGCGACAGGATTGACAGCGGGGACTTACCTGGTGACAGTGACAGACATGAATGGCTGTACATCGGTTTCCACAATATTACTAAGTGATCCGACAGGCATTACAGCTACGATTACATCGAGTACCAATAATGAATGTTTTGGAGATGCTGAAGGTACAGCGACGGTGACTGCAACGGGAGGGACAAGTCCATATACCTATCTATGGTCAACGAGTGCAGGAGATCAAACGACGGCTATAGCGACAGACCTTCCGGCAGGTCAACATAGTGTAACTGTAACAGATGCAAATAATTGTAGTGCAGTAGCCATAGTAAATATTACAGAGCCTACCTTGTTAATAGCTCAAATCATACAAACTTCCAATATCACTTGTAATGGATTGACGAATGGAACTGCGACAGTGAATGCGACGGGAGGAACGACAAATTATACATATCTATGGCCGGTGAGTGCAGCAAGTCAAACGACAGCCACGGCAACGAACCTGGGAGTGGGTAGCTATATAGTGACAGTAACTGATACGAATGGATGTACATCTACAGCAAGTGCATCGATCACTCAACCGACAGATGTGACGGCATTAGCATCAGCAATAAATCAGGTAAATTGTTTTGGAGCGGCAACAGGAGCGGCAACAGTCACAGCTGGAGGGGGAATCAGTCCATACACTTATTTGTGGAGCAATGGATCGACCGATCAGTCATCGACAAATTTGACAGCAGGTACTTACACAGTGACAGTATTTGATGCCAATGGTTGTACGGAGACAAGTATGGTGACTATTACTCAACCATCAACTGCATTGAGCTCTTCGATTACATCCAGCACGAATCCAAGTTGTGAAGGCAACACTATGGGTACAGCGACGGTTACAGCTGCTGGAGGAACAAGTCCATACAGCTATTTATGGAGCAATGGTCAGACCACGGCTACGGCGACAGGAATGACAGCTGGCACTTACCTGGTGACAGTGACAGACATGAATGGCTGTACATCGGTTTCCACAATATTACTAAGTGATCCGACAGGCATTACAGCTACGATTACATCGAGCAGCAATAATGAATGTTTTGGAGATGCAGAAGGTACAGCGACGGTGACTGCAACGGGAGGGACAAGTCCATATACCTATCTATGGTCAACGAGTGCAGGAGATCAAACGACGGCTATAGCGACAGACCTTCCGGCAGGTCAACATAGTGTAACTGTAACAGATGCAAATAATTGTAGTGCAGTAGCCATAGTAAATATTACGGAGCCTACCTTGTTAATATCATCGATTGGATCCAGTGTAAACATTTCATGCGATGGTGCCAGTACCGGATCTGCAATGGTCATAGCAACAGGAGGTACAACTCCTTATACTTATCTGTGGCCAGTAAGTGCGGGAAGCCAAACTACTGAGAGCGCCTTCAATCTTGACGCAGGGACATACGTTGTAACGGTTACCGATGCAAATGGATGTACCTCCACTGCAAGTGTCACAATTGCATCTTCAGGCGCATTAGTAATAGGAAATATCCCGGACATTGGTCCATTATGTCAGGGTGCTGATGTAAATAATATTATACTAAATTCTGTTCCAAACAATCCAAATATTACTTATTCCTGGACAGGTGGAGCAGGAGCAGGTTTGCCTGATGGAAGTACTACTGGATTAAATCCTTTCATTCCGGCATTCACAGCAAGCAATAGTTTTGGTACAACTACTGTCACCATTGAGGCTTCGCTGGACGGGTGTACAAGTCAAACAACATTTGACATCATTATTGATGATACTCAAGATCCATTTTTTGTAAATTGTCCAACTAGTGGATTTACTATCGGAACAGATGCTAATTGTGGAACTGGAGTGATCTGGAGTATCCCTTTAGCAGATGATAATTGTGGAGTGATTTCGGTACTTGAAACTTCAATTGGAGGACCTTTTTATGCAAGTCAACTAACTCCCGGCATATATGACATTCAATATACAGCAACAGATGCAGCTGGAAATACAGCAACATGCAATTTTTCAATTACCATTGTGGATGACAGTAGTCCATTGTTGGTTTGTCCTCCAAGTTTTACCATCGGTACAAATTCCGGTTCTTGCAATTGGAGCAGTTTAGCTAATAGTTTGTCTCCTTTGCTGAATGTGGATAATTGTCCGGGTTTAGTATTGACACATACAGTCAATGGGGGAGCACCAGCCGCAGGTGTAGTTCCTGCCGGAACAATTCTTGGCTTAGGAATTAATACAATTGCGTATACATTAACAGATGGAGTGAATACGGTGAATTGTAGCTTTACAGTGACTGTAATTGATAATGTTTCTCCAATAATCAATAGCGCGTTTTGTGGGATTACAACAAATTTGAATACCCAGGCAGGCACCTGCACCAATACACAGACTCGTAATCTGGGTACTTTTGCTTCTGATAATTGTACTTCATCCCTGAATATGAGTTATCAACTACAAATTTTGGCGGAAAGCGGTGCTTTAACAACTTATAATACCAGAATTGTAACACACTCTTACGAAATAGGAGTGAATATAGTCACCCTGACGATCACCGATCAGGCGGGGAATTCATCAAGTTGCTCTGCAATAATTGTTGTGAATGACAACCAGAATCCGGTTATCACCTGCGCTGCAGGATCGCCCTTTACTTTTAGCAATACAGCTGGCGAATGCGGATATATCGTACCGGGCACGGCCTTAGATGCTACTGCAATGGACAATTGTGGAGCAGTGAGTGTGACACATAATTATGGAGCCTGGGGAATCCAAACTCCCTTGAGGGAGCGACTTTCCCTGTAGGAACGACGACGGTAGTGTGGACAGCAGTTGACGCTACAGGCAATACGAGTAGCTGCTCAATCAGCATCACCGTGACGGATGATGAGGATCCTACTTTTGTAAACTGTCCGAATAATGTGACATTTACCATAGGAGTAGATGCCAATTGTGGCAATGGAGTGATCTGGAGCATCCCGATAGCCCAGGACAATTGTGAAGTAACAGTAATGCAAACAGGAGGCCCTGTTCAGGGGTTACAATTGGTACCTGGAACATATTCGATCCAATACACGGCGACAGATTTGGCAGGAAATACAGCTACTTGCAACTTTACAATAGTAATAGTGGATGAAACCAATCCTTTGTTGGTATGTCAGCCATCGTTTACGGTAGGGACTGCAAATGGAGTGTGCAGTTGGACATCTGCGACTAATCAACTGAATCCACTATTATCAGTGGACAATTGCCCTAATCAGCTATTGACCTATGCGATCACTGGAGCAACTACAGCCAGTGGAAACGGGGTGGTTCCGGCTACAGTATTCAACATAGGAGCAAGTACAATCACTTATACACTAACAGATGGAGTGAATACGGTAGAATGTAGCTTTACAGTCACAGTAGTGGATGATGAATCACCTTCGATCAATTCTCTATTCTGCGGTGTGACAACTAATCTGAATGCTGAACCCGGAACTTGTACCAATACGCAAACCCGAAATCTGGGAGCGGTGGTATCAGATAATTGCACAATAGATAATAATATAGGATATGAGTTTGTGGTACTGGATCAGAATGGATTATTGACAACATATACGACGAGAGTGATCACGCACACTTTTGAATTGGTGATCAATGTCACGTCATTGACAGTGACGGATGAGGCGGGCAATACAACCATCTTTTCGGCAGTATTCATACTGGATGACAACCAGAATCCGGTTATCACCTGCGCCGCAGGATCGCCCTTTACTTTAAGCAACACGGCAGGAGAATGTGGTTATATCGTACCGGGCACGGCCTTAGATGCTACTGCAACGGACAATTGCGGAGTAGTGAGTGTGACACATAATTATGGAGCCTGGGGTAATCCAAACTCCCTTGAGGGAGCGACTTTCCCTGTAGGAACGACGATAGTAGTATGGACAGCCGTAGATGCTACAGGCAATACGAGTAGCTGCTCAATCAGCATCACCGTGACGGATGATGAGGATCCTACTTTTGTGAATTGTGCAGAAGGAACCACATTTACAGTAGGATTATTTAGTCAGGATTGTGAAGGAGGTGCTATTTGGAGTCGACCTTTGGCTACCGACAATTGTGGAGTAATAGTGAGTCAAACGTCCGGACCATTGCAGGGAACAATTCTTGCAGTAGGGACATATAATATACAGTACACTGCAACAGATGCAGCTGGAAATACTGCTACATGTAATTTTGTAATAGAAGTTATCGATACAGAAGATCCTGTTATTGTTTGTCCTGGTAATGTTGTAATTAATGAAACTGATCCTGGAGTGTGCACATGGACTGCACCTGCTGGCAGCCTGACTCCGTTATTGGCAGGCAGTAATTGTCCTGCATCAATTACATATGATATAGTTGGGGCCACTATTGCAAATGGAATGGATGATGCTAGTGGAGAGACTTTCAATCTGGGTATAAGTACGGTTACATATACAATAACTGAAACGGCGAGTGGACAAACCTGGACTTGCTCCTTTACGGTGACAGTTAATGATACGGAAGCACCAAGTATTGTATGTCCACCTTCAATTAATCAGAGCACAGACCTTGGACAATGCACAGCTGAAATAGCTTTAAGCTTGCCAGTGGTGTCAGATAATTGTACTACTACTCCAAATTTAGTTACCACTTATAGGGTATTTGGGCCTGATAATAGCATAAGTGGATTCTTTAGCTCAGTGAATAACACCTACACTTTTATTGTAGGAATAAGTCAGGTGGAATGGACGGTAACTGATGAAGCCGGAAATACTACCACTTGTCTCCAATCGGTAACGATTACTGAAGATGAGAATCCGGTTATCACCTGCGCTGCAGGATCGCCCTTTACTTTCAGCAATACAGCCGGCGAATGCGGTTATATCGTGCCGGGCACGACTTTAGATGCTACTGCAACGGACAATTGTGGAGCAGTGAGTGTGACACATAATTATGGAGCCTGGGGGAATCCAAACTCCCTTGAGGGAGCGACTTTCCCTGTAGGAACGACGATAGTAGTATGGACAGCCGTAGATGCTACAGGCAATACGAGTAGCTGCTCAATCAGCATCACCGTGACGGATGATGAGGATCCTACTTTTGTAAACTGTCCGAATAATGTGACATTTACCATAGGAGTAGATGCCAATTGTGGCAATGGAGTGATCTGGAGTATCCCGATAGCACAGGACAATTGTGAAGTAACAGTAATGCAAACAGGAGGCCCTGTTCAGGGGTTACAATTGGTACCTGGAACATATTCGATCCAATACACGGCGACAGATTTGGCAGGAAATACAGCTACTTGCAACTTTACAATAGTAATAGTGGATGAAACCAATCCTTTGTTGGTATGTCAGCCATCGTTTACGATAGGGACTGCAAATGGAGTGTGTAGTTGGACATCTGCGACTAATCAATTGAATCCACTATTATCAGTGGACAATTGCCCTAATCAGGTATTGACCTATGCGATCACTGGAGCAACTACAGCCAGTGGGAATGGGGCGGTTCCGGCTACAGTATTCAACATAGGAGCAAGTACAATCACTTATACACTTACAGATGGAGTAAATACGGTAGAATGTAGCTTTACAGTCACAGTAGTGGATGATGAATCACCTTCGATCAATTCTCTATTCTGCGGTGTGACAACTAATCTAAATGCTGAACCCGGAACTTGTACCAATACGCAAACCCGAAATCTGGGAGCGGTGGTATCAGATAATTGCACAATAGATAATAATATAGGATATGAGTTTGTGGTACTGGATCAGAATGGATTATTGACAACATATACGACGAGAGTGATCACGCACACTTTTGAATTGGGGATCAATATCACGACATTGACAGTGACGGATGAGGCGGGCAATACATCTAGCTGTTCGGCAGTATTCATAGTCCGTGATAATCAGGATCCAGTTATCAGTTGTCCTGCCGGTTCTCCTTTTAATTTTATGAATACAATTGGCGAATGCGGATACTTGGTGCCTGATAATAGTTTAGATGCCATAGCAACGGACAATTGTGGAGTAGTAAGTGTGACGCATAATTATGGAGCCTGGGGGAATCCAAACTCCCTTGAGGGAGCGAGATTCCCTGCAGGAACAACTACCGTGGTCTGGACCGCAATCGATCAGTCTGGAAATGTGGTTACTTGCAGTTATGATATAATAGTAGATGATGATCAGATTCCAGCTTTTGTAAATTGCCCGGATGGAGATACTTTGACAATCAGCCTTATGCCAGGCGCTTGTGTAGGTTCCACTATTTGGAGTGTTCCAATTGCATCTGATAATTGTGCCCTTATATCTGTAACGCAAACCGCAGGACCGGCACCCGGTACTTTGCTGGCTCCCGGAATTTACCGCATTGAATACACAGCGGGTGATCCATCATCCAACACAATTACTTGTGAATTCTTCATCAATGTAATTGATACTCAGGACCCTGTAGTTGTTTGCCCTGGGAATATTTTCATCAACAACACGGATAATGGTCAATGTACCTGGACAAGTCCAATAGGATCTCTTACTCCTTTATTAGCTGTATCCAATTGCCCATTCGATGTTACATGGTCCGTACTCAATCCTGATGCAACCGTAAGCAATGGCACTTTGGATGTTAGCGGTTACACATTTGAAGCAGGAACATCTGTTGTGACTTATACTATTACAGAGCCATTGAGTGGTCAAAACTGGACTTGTTCATTTACTGTAACAATCACTGATACTCAGGCACCTTCAATAATTTGCCCTTCAGATATAACAATAGAATGCAATGATGCATCCAATGGTATGCTCATTCAGGCATGGATTGAATCTGCTATTCCTTCCGACAATTGCGGGTCTGATGTAAGCTTCACTGCTTCTATATTTAGCTTCAATAGCCAATGCGGCGCTTCTGAGAGCAGATTATATCAATTCGTTGCAACAGATAATTCAGGGAACACTTCAGTTTGTTTTGCAAATGTTCAAATCGCAGATACTACCGGGCCACAAATAACTGGTGGAGAAAACCAGGTAGTGGAATGTGTATTGGGCGGAGCTGGAAATGACAATGACTTCTTGTCCTGGTTAAATAACAGGGGAGGGGCTGTGGCTACCGATGGTTGTGGAGGTTTGATTTTCTGGTCAAATAATTTTAACGCTAATAATTGGGTAGATGGTTGCAATAATATCAGATATATTGATGTGATATTTACAGCAACTGATGAGTGTAGCAATAGTTCTTCAATCACCTTAAGATTCGGAAACCAGGATGTAACTCCGCCGGTATTCCTAAATTGCCCAAGACCAGATATCGTAGTGAAAAGCAATTCTGGGATGTGCGGAAATTTTGTAAACTTCTCGCTTCCTATAGCTGTAGACAATTGTGATTTACTGCCTATGATCACTAAAGTTGATCAAACCGGATTAACAAGTGGTGACTTCTTCCCTATTGGTAAGACTACTCTGGTCTGGGAGGCTGAAGATTGTATGGGAAATATCACCATCTGTGAGATTCATATTTATGTTAATGATGACAATCCTCCTTCCATTACTTGCATCCCAAATATTATAGTTGACAACGGATCGGGAGAATGTGGAGCAATAGTAAATGGTTTAGATCCAGTTGTATACGATTTATGTGCAGACAATGTTTCTGTTATTTATGCCATTGAGTATCCTGCAGAATCAGGAATTATTGTTGAATCAGGACTGGGTTCAGCAAGTGGATCGATGTTCAATGGGGGTGTTTCGGAAGTTCATTACAGAGTTCAGGATCAGCCTCTTTTATTGATAACTGAGGCAACTCATGCTTTAAATTCTATAAATGGTGGAACAAATCCTGTGCCAGGACATATTCAGGCTCTAAGTGGAGATGATTATCTTGAAATAACGAATTTCGGTCCCGCAGCATTCGATATCAGTTGTTTAGCTATAGAAAGGATTAGCAATTTGGGTAATCCGCTTGACGAAACATTTATGGTTCCAGCTGCAACTATATTACAAGCAGGAGAAGTCTTGGTTTTACATTTTGGATCAGGAACTGATGATCCTGCAAATCATTATTTCAATTTGCCAAATGCTATTGACCTTAATCCAAACGAACCCTCCGGCTATGTTATAAGTTTGAAGGCACGTGTGGTGGATGTTGTAGCATTGAATGGTTTTGATCCTGAAGGACAAGGGACCCTTGCAGTAGTCAGCGATTCAGATTGGAATGGCACAATTCCAGTACTTTCTAATCAGGGAAGCGTTCAAAGAAATAGAGTATGGGACACCAACAGCGCAGCCGATTGGGATATTTCCAATGTGGCTTATCCTGCTTCCATTGGTTCTTATAACACTAAGTTTCCTCCCGCGATATCAAACGGTGCTACTACTTCATTACAACATCAGACTCCTAATCAGGCCGAATGTTCCACTTCGGTTTTAGTCATGGATACTGATGCCCCAACATGCGGATCACTTGACCACAATGATTATGTAGCTAATGGCTCTTTGCCGATGTCTATTCAGACTGGAATTGTCAATACAAATTTGTTAAATATCCTTGATGCATTTGAGATTGGTAAAGTAAGCATTAGCCTTCAGGGCACTTACACCAGTCTGGCAGATTTGACTTTCCGACTAAGCAGTCCAACTGGGACTCAAGTCATTCTGTTCGGAGGTGTTTGTCCCAATACTTCAAGCTTTAATCTGGTGTTGGATGACAGATCTGCACATACTATTGGTAATGCACCCTGCATATGGATGACTGATGGAACAATATTTTTGCCCCAATCACCACTGCATGTATTTAACGGAGAATCATCCAATGGTATCTGGATCCTTGAAATTATTAATCAGGGTTCTTTAGGATCTGGAGAACTTACAGGCTGGACATTGAATCTTGGACATCGAGTGCCTTATCAACAGTCTGATGTAACGCTTAATAATCTGCCTGATGAATGTTATTCTCCATTCTCCTGGACACATCCGGAAATATTTGATAATTGTTCTTTGGGTGGCATCGTGACAGTAGAGTATAGCTCCAATGACAATATTTTACTCCCTGTTAGCGGACCTGTAGTTGCGGGTTCTCAAGCCAGCGCTAACTTCAGGGTAGGAACTACCTTTGTTGAATATACATTATCAGATGCAGTCGGAAACACCACTACATGTGGATTCACGGTAATTGTAAATGATATATCTGCTCCTGTTATAACATGTCCTGTGGATATGACAGTACAATTGGGTTCAGGAGAGTGCAGTACCAGCGTTGGATTCCTTGCCGGATTGCAGGATAATTGCGGAGGTACCACTTTCAGCAGTGTACCTGAGAATGGATCTGTATTTGAAATTGGTACTACATCAGTAGTGGTTACTGCAACCGATGCTTCCGGGAATACAAGCACATGTACTTTTAATATAACTGTTGAGGGAATCCAGAATCCACAACCTCTGGCTTGTGTAGGTTTGCTCAATTTTAGTTTACCTCCCGGCTGCATCGCTGAGATTACTCCGGATTTATGTCTGATAGGAAACTCGTATGCCTGCTTCGATGATATGGAAGTTGTATTAACAGATGAAAATGGGGTCATCTTACCTAATAGTCCATTTGTGGATGAAAGCAATATCGGCCAGACAATTTCTGTAAACATATTTGACCCGGCTACCGGAACTACCTGTACGTCTCTGATCAATGTGGAATACAAACTTGTTCCGGAAATTACTTGCCCGGATGATATTACAATAGCATGTAATCAGGATACAGATCCATTGTTTACAGGATCGGTTATCATGCAATCCTGCGTTTTGGATGCTCATATTATCTATGAGGATGAATTACAGGAATTTGCGGAATGTGAAGTCAACAGAGCCATTATTGCAAGGACCTGGACCGTCATCGATCGTCTGGGCAATAGCTCAAGCTGTGTCCAGCAGATTTTTGTAAAATCTTTTGATCTCGCAGATGTAAATTTCCCTTCTCATTTTGATAATGTGGACAATCCTGCATTCTCCTGTGCACAGGTTGTAGCAAATCCTTTGTTGACACATCCAGACAACACAGGACGGCCGGATATTAATGGCTTGTCTGTAACAGGAATTCATTATTGTGAGTCAAGCCTAAACTACTCTGATCATATTTATGAGATTTGTGGAAATTCATATGAAATTCTCAGAACATGGAGAGTTCGAAGCATGTGTTTACCGGTAGAGGAAGGAGTCAATCCTGTAACATTTGTCCAGATTATTAAGGTTCTCGATAAAACAGCTCCTGTCTGGAATTGCCCTCCTGATATCATAGTCAGTACAGATCCCTTTACCTGCAGAGCTACCTGGATTGCAGAAAATAATATTCCTCAAATTACAGACGAATGTAGCGGAATTTTTAGAGTCCAGGTGATCAAACCAAGGGCATTCGACAGATATGAAGTAGGTATTCATACAATCAAATTCATAGCTACAGATAGTTGCGGCAACAAGAGTACATGTACGCTTAATCTTATAGTTAGAGATGATATATACCCTATCCCGGTCTGTGAAACGGTAAGAGTGGTATCTCTTGGTACAGATTGCACTGCAAAAATTGCTGCTGAATCATTTGATGATGGTTCCTATGATAATTGTGGTATTGCCCAAATGGAAGTGGCAAGAATGCTACCAAGTAATTGTTATTCACCAGCAGGATCTGCTTTGGTTTTCAGAGATTCAGTTAGCTTCTGCTGTGAAGACATACTTGCAAGCGAAGATCAGCGAAGAGTCTTATTCCGTATTACTGACGAGGCAGGAAATTCTAATACCTGTATGGTAAGGGTAGAAGTTCAGGATAAATTACTACCGACTTTGGTGGCACCTCCGGATATTACTGTTGATTGCCGATTGACATTTGATCTGGATAGTACCACACTTTCAACTTTATTTGGTACCGTGGCCACCGGTAATCAGATTAGAAGACAAATAGGCATTGCAAATCCTTTCATAGATGCCACACAAGCTAATTTGTGCAATCGCAATATGAACTATCCGGGCAATATCCCTGCTGCCCCTGCGGTTTATTTGGATGGAGAAGCTTTTGATAATTGTTATCCTACTGGAGGAGCAGCTCAAGCAGACTGCAGTCTGGGCCTTACTTCAAGATTCAACCAGCAAGTGGAATGTGGTGTAGGATTTATTTTCAGAACATTTGTTGTTACGGATGCTTCAGGAAATTCAGCAGCCTGCACCCAGACAATCACGCTGATCAATCAGGCACCATTCAATGATTATAATGGTCCTGGCATAGTAAAGGTTGGAAATGGACATGATGCCGGATTTTACAGAGTTCATCGTCAGGTAAGACTGCCAAATGGAGATCTGAGCTCTTCCTACCCTGACTATCCTTTAGGTCACTTTGAAATGAGTACACAGCTGGGAGATGCTTTCAATGCAGAAGGAATTGATGGTAAAATCAGAGGACGCATCAGACCGACATTACCTCAATATGATTCCCGATTTGATATCATTTGGCCTGCAGATCTTGAGATCGATGTTTGTGAAGAAGGCACTTCTCCTGATGAATTAGCTGCAAATCCAAAATACATTATTGGGTCGAGACCATATATTGTTCGGGAGGATCACTGCTCCAATATTGGAATTACATATGATCAATGGGACTTCGACTTCGATGCCGGTTGCAATACCATTATAAGAAGATGGAAGATTATCGATTGGTGCCAGCAGGAATCAGTTTTGGATCCATGGATATGGGATCAGGTGATAAAAGTGATTAATACTACTGGTCCTGAAGTGCAAGCTGGCCCTTACCAATTCTGTTTCCAGGATGAATGTGAAACTATTTCTCAAATATTCCCTCTTGTTGCATACGCCCAAGATCTGTGTTCTACAGGTGAAGAGATCAGATGGGATTGGGAAGTATATCCATTTAATGATATAGACCAAATTATTACATATGCCGGTCCTGAATTAAGAGGAGATTCGATTATAGTTGCTGAAGTATTCCCTGTTACCAGGCATGATGATGAACCACATGTAATCAAATTCATCGCAGAAGATGGATGTGGCAACAAAACGGTGCATTTAACTACTTTTAGAATCAATGATTGCAAGAAACCTACACCGGTCTGTCATTCGGGATTATCTGCAGATCTGATGCCATCCGCAGCGCAAGTTACATTGAGAGCGGACTTCTGGGATGCAGGATCTTTTGATAATTGTACTATCCAACCTGACCTGGAATTCAGGGTTGAGAGACTTTCTTCCGGAAATGGATCCACGCTCCCTGCAGAAAGAGACACTATTATTGTCTTTGACTGTGATGATTTGGGAAGAGTAGATGTAAGGTTATGGGTCGGAGATGAAAACAACAATTGGGATTTCTGCGAGACATTCATTTATGTTCAGAACAATATGGGGGCTCCTTGTTCTTCTGTTCAGGATATTGAAGTTGCTGGTAAAATCCAAAATGCTCTCAATTTTGAAAATGTTGAATTTGTTACTTTAACAGCAAGGAATGCTGGTAATCAAAGCTTCACAACAGCAACATTGCTGGATGGAGTATTTTCGCTTGATTTACCGGCTTTCAATACTTACAGTATCATTCCATTCAGAAATGACGATCCTATAAATGGAGTAACTACGACAGACATCCTCATGATTCATAGTCATATATTGGGAAACACAGCGCTAGAGAGTCCTTACAAGCTGATTGCAGCGGATGCTGACCGTTCAGGTGGTATCAACGCCATTGACCTTGTCGAAATCAGAAAAGTTATTCTGGGCAAGACTGATAATTTCAAAAACAATAGTTCCTGGCGATTTGTCGAATCAGGATATCAGTTCATTACACCTGACAAGGCACAAGCAGAGAATTTCCCTGAATTCAGCAAAGTCAGTCCACTACTCATGCAGGTGACGGATGAGAATTTTATAGCAATCAAGGTGGGTGATGTCAATGGAAATGCGCTTTCCAATAGCGAATCGTTTATCAACCTGGACAACAGATCAGGCAGAGTATTCGAATTGCTCACGGAAGATCTTTATTTACGCAAAGGCAAAGAATATGAGATCGCATTCAGAGGTCCTTCCATGTCCGATATTCGCGGCTTCCAATTTACTATGAATTTCGATCCTGAAAAGATGGAGTTAAGTGAGGTTGGATCCGAACAGCTACAAGTATCAGATGAGAACTTTGGATTGACCCGCATCAAGTCAGGAAGCATTACATCAAGCTGGCACTCTGTGGAACCGGTTTTGACCAATTCAGAAAATGGCCTGTTTAAAATGAAATATCGCGCGAGAAAGAATTCGAGATTATCAGATGTTCTTGGTATTAATTCGGATCGCATCAGAGCGGAGGCTGTTACACATGATTTGCAAACCATTCCTCTGACACTTGAATTTGAAAAGTCGACAGGAAATTCTGAGGAGTTATATGCACTTTATCAAAACGAACCCAATCCATTCAAAGAGCAGACTACCATCCGTTTCAGTCTGCCTGAGGCCATGGATGCAACACTTAAGTTCTACGATACCAGCGGAAAAGTAATACACCATATTTCAGGTGCATTCAAGTCAGGAATGAATGAAATCAATTTACTGAAATCTGATATTCCGGCAGCAGGTGTAATTTACTATCAGCTCGAAGCGGGCGATTTCACAGCTGCGAAAAAGATGATTATTATGGATTGATTGAAGTTTCTTTTTTAATGGGGTTTCTATACAAGGCAGGTCAGGCACCTAATCGCGACCTGCTTTTATTTGGGCCTCCCCGTGGTCGGACGGTTTAGAGACTTTGCAAGCAATGCCCGTGCAGCGTCCGACCACGGTCGGGCTCTCCGCTTTACTTCGCAGAAACGCATAGATATGCGTCTCTACTCGTGTTCGCTGCGATCCCTGAGGCAGTGTGGGTGGGAGAGAGGGAGGGTGGGGAGTGGTGTTGAAGGGTCAGATTAGTGAGAAATTGTATTGGCTATTTGCGAAGTTGATCGGAGGGGTAGGTCAGATGGATTAGGAAATAATTTATGTTCTAAAAAAGATATTTACATTTTTATTCTTATAATCGAACCAGGCTCGATCTGTAGATAAAGCAATCCTGGCTATGGTGGCAATTTTTCTAGTCGAATCTTGTATTTTTTCCAGCATCAAAAACCAGTTCATATAATTTTGAAGATACTTAGTGGCAACTCCATGAAAAGGACTCAAAAAGGTTATTAATCTACTATACATATTATTAATATTTTTAATGTGAAATATTTTTTCAGATTTCTTCTGCCTTACAGACGTTCCGAATATTTTGTGTTCAATTTTTATCTTTTCTCCTAAAGAAATATAATTTGTATGGTACTGACTCACAAGTAATTCGGCATTCTCTAGCCTACCCTTCAAAACACTTGTGAGATCCTCAATGCCGAGATTGCCTTTAGTTATGACACGCAAGTCCTCCCTACCACTCCTGTCACATGTGGCAACAACTGTTATCGGTGCATTGCTTTCTGAGGATTTAACTTGCTCTTCACCAGGAACTCTATCTGATTTGTCTTTATGCCTTTTTCCTTTTTCAGAGTACTGAAAGGCATAATCGTTTATCTCCACTATTCCTTGAAAACTCAGAGGAAAAACTGTTTTGAAACTAGTGAGCAATTTATGACGCCAATCAAATGAGGTTTGAACAGAAATTCCTGTGACTTCAGCACACTTACGAATGCTAAATCCAACGACCAGGCAGTGCATGTATTTATTAAGGAGCTGTCGCTTCTTTAATGCATACCAAAACTTTCCGGTTGACTGGCTAAAGTGTTTGCTGCATTCTTTACATACATATCTGTGCATTGCTTTTAACTTGCCATTGCCTCTTACATCACTACTTCTGCAGTGAGGGCATTTAATAATCACATTATCTTCGGTTTCGGGTAAATTTTCATGCTGCATAACCATTTGCAGCAACTCATCGATAATTTGATGCTGCTGATCTGTATCTCTTGCGGAAAAATATTCAGAAAATTCATTGGGTATCATGACATTAATTTTAGTTTAAATTAATAAATATTTAAATTAGAACAAAATAAAATAAGCTTCCCAACTGTATCAACTATCATTTTTTTGTTCGAATTCAATCTCAAAAAACTTCCCCCTTTTATATGAATCATTCCATAGGTATACTATTACTTTGAATTATAACCAGAAACCACTCCAAAGAATTGACTGATTTGTACCATCATCACAAAAAAAACCGGCAGCTCTCGCCACCGGTCTTTTATCCTAAATTTATATTTCACTAAAGAATCAATGCACTATCAGGCGATTATTACCTTTTATTGTGCCATTTTCTTCAAAGATTACAGTATACATTCCCGGAACTAGATTTAAGTCAAAATAATAGAATCTATCCAGACTCAATTCTTTTGTATCCACTATTTGTCCCAAAGCATTCACAACATGAAATTTGCTGTATTTACCAGCATGCGTGCGTAGATCAATATTTAACTGACCGTTTGTTGGATTAGGGAATAGAATAACATCTGATGCATTTGTTAGTTCTGAAGCGATATTTGCTACAGGTCTTAAAGGATTTCCACCGATAACTTCAACGGATTCAAATGTAGCGGTAGTAACTGTGGAACTATTAATGCTCTCTACAATTAAACCTATCTCTACGCAAGAATTCATAGCAACTGTAGCACTAAATGCAAATTGCCAGTTAATTCCATTTGTAGAATGATATCCAGTAAATGTATTTCCTACTCTCACCAATCTGATCCAAGGTCTATTCAAAGCTGTAATTGTTTGGGATTGAACCATTCCATTTGTAGTCGCTCTGATCTCTCTGCGCACATGATTCGTAAGCTGTGTTTTGAGAGCCGCTTTTTTAGACCCTGCTGCAAGCGTTTCTCTGATTTGAACTCCAGCCCAACCGCCACCACTGATCGAAGTGACTTTTGCAATGATGCTGCCATCTCCACAAATTGTCTGATGAACGAATTGTTGCGAATCAGAAGTTCCAAAAGCAAATCCCGTACTACTAATAGTAAATACGCCATCCTCTTCACATGGATCAAATTCGCTATCGCCAGAACCAGTTCCTACATGACTGCTTTCCCATTCAGAAGGAAGACCTTCTCCGACTTCAACATACATATTAGCAGTACATTGAGAAGTATTTCCACATTCATCACTTACAGTTACCGTAACTAAAACATACTGATTCATATCCTCGCAGTCTACACTTGCCGGTGATATATCAGTCACAGTCACTGTTCCGCAATTATCACTTGACAAGTCAGTATTCAATACATCCTCAGCAGTGAAGAAATATGTTCCATTTGATTCAATTGTTACTGTGTCCGTTCTGCAAACTGCAATAGGAGCTGTAGTATCTACAACACAGAACATCGCAGTACTGGATGAGCTGTTGTCAGAAGCATCCGTAGCAATAAAATTATATGTGTAGCAAGTTGTATTTCCACAACCAGGCACTTCATCCATCAATGCATTTGTCCATGTGATAGTAGCACAATTGTCAGTGGCAGTTGCGCCTCCTTGAATATCCAGCCATGATTGAAGACTTGTTCCGTTTGTATCGTCATTACACTCAACTGTCATGTCCATTGCAGGAGATAATATAGGTGATATACTGTCAATAACAGTAATTGTAGCTGTACAGGAGTTTTGCTGTCCTAAACTGTTGGTAACTGTCATGGTAATAACATTATCTCCGGTCTCATCGCAATCAAAAACAATTGAAGGTTCTCCATCAATTTCAAATGTCAATGGCGCGCATCCTGAACTTCCGTTGTCCACGTCTTCTGCCAGGACTGTAGCTGAACCTAAACTATCCAGGTAAACACTCTGATTTTGGCATAAAGCAATAGTTGGGGTTAGTGCGCCCTGATATTCATATGCACCCATATCGATACCGGCATTCATTGGTCTTGGATTCCCATCCAAATCATCAGCCGGAGCTCCGGTAGTAGTTCCTGCGTCCACAGCAGGCGAACAAGCCTGAAGACGGTAATCTCCACCAATTTCATTTACAAAAAGTGGGTCTATATTATAAATCATTCCGGCACCACAGGTGACTACCGGAGGACAAGCTGCATCCTGAATCAAACTGTATTCAATGGATGCACTTCCACCTTGACCATTGTAGATTGATGGTTGATTGGCAGCAGCATTATCCCACAAGATACTGTTACGTACTATTACAGATCCTGTTGGAGAATAAATGCTGATCGCACCTCCATCAGTTGCGGAAATGTTATTTACTAAAGTGGAATTTACAATTGTTGCAATTCCACGAAAGATAAGAAAAGCCCCTCCGCCCCAATCTGCTGCACCTAAACCCTGATTTCCATCGAAAAGGTTGTTTTCAAAGTATCCATTGAATCCAATTTCTTCACTAAAGTAGGCTCCACCACCACCAATTGTAGCTCCATCATAGGAGATATTGTCAATAAATTGACATTTAATACAATTGAATAATGCAGTTCCTGCTGAGCCAGGTAGACCATTATTTATTGCTCCTCCGCCTCCCGTTCCCAGGTTATTTGAGAATGTAGAATTGGTTATATTATGGTTAGAAGTAAATCCAGCGTCCGCATGAATATTGATTGCACCTCCCCATCCTGCTGAATTGTTATCGAAATTGCTATTACTTATAGTCAGATTACTGGAAGAATTATACATTCCACCCCCGAATCCATTCGGGAAAGTGGTGTTTGTAATAAATGAGCAGCTATCTACATTGATATCTGATTGTTGATTGAATATTCCTGCGCCATTTAATGCAGCATTTGCTTCAAAAATACAGTGTGATAAAGTAATATCAGCTGAAACATTATACAATCCGGCTCCTCTGTCATTAGGAGCAACTCCATCCGCATTTCCGGCAGTTATTGTAAAACCATCCAGAATTGCCGTATTATCAAGATTAAGATTGGATATTAGATGGTATGAGTTATCAGTACTGTCGTTGCCGATACCAATGTCTCCACTCAAAATGGTAACATTTGTGGCCCAATCCCGCTCAGATAATAAAGTTTCGGTGCCATCAAATCCACCGTAAATTGCAAGATTGTTTCTCATGCTAAATGAAACAGTGCGATCTGTACCAGGGGTAGGGTAGTATGTGCCTTCAGCCACCCAGATTTCTGTAACCAGTGGACAACCTACTACCAGGAATAAAGCATCCTGAAGATCATTGAATGCATTTGCCCAGGAAGTTCCATCATTAGAACCTGTCGCGTCAACATCTACAAAGTAATGGTTTCCTCCCGGACATGGAGCAAAGACTGTTAGTTCAACGTCATTTAAATCTCCTCCAACATATGAAATCATAGCACTCCACAAAGTCCCCATGAAATTACTGATTACAGCTCCTTCAGGCAGCCCTGCAAAAGTTCCGATTATTGGATCTACTCCATCATTGTCAACAATGATAAATGATTCACCAAAAGTTGGAACATGTGTTCCGCTGATGACAAGATTGACTCCATTCAGATTTACAGATCCTGCAACAGTAAGCTGAGTATAATCTGTATCTGGTGTAGTTCCATTGATAACAATGGATAAGTCACCTGCCAATGTCAATGTACTAATACTTGCATCCGTACCAATAAAGGTAGGGTTGATAGTAGCCGGAGAATCTCCTGCATCCAGTAAGAGGGTTCCACCAGCCGTGTTTATTCCTCCACCGCTGACATTAATATCATCTGCACTATATAATTCAACATTTGTTAATCCTGTTCTTGTAATGTTAGTGCTCACTGTTATTGCACCAGTATTTACATCTCCAATTATTAAAGTACCTGTGGTGATGAGATCCAGTTCAACATCTGATAAACTAAGTGGTCCTCCTATTGGATTCAAAGCAGAGCCTAAATCAATCTGAACATTTGCAGTCAATGGAAGAATCGTCACGCTGCTTACAAGATTTGTACTAATCACCGTTGCAGCTGAAAGATCTATGCTGTTTGCAACCAATAGTATGTCTCCACCATTAGTGGCAGTAGTAATTACTGTTCCTGTAGTAAAAATTCCCAGAGTAGGTATTCCATTGCCTTCAACTCCTGTAATACTAATGTTGCCTCCTCCGGAAGTAATTGTAACAGGGCTTCCTACCATTAATACTCCAACATTTCCTGTTCCATTTGATCCTCCTCCTGTTCCATGGATATTTAATAATCCGGAACCACCAGCTGAGACTGTAGCAAGTCCTAAAACAAAAACACCGGCATTGGTTACGGATGCACCAGCACCTCCTCCTGTACCAATCACATCTACATTACCATTTGTAGAGCTGATAATAGACATGGCATCACTAACAAGAACACCTACATTGGAGTTACCTGAACCTCCCGTACCTCCAAATCCTTCAACAAAAACGGTTCCTGTACCACCTGCAATTATATTCGCGGATCCGGAAACATTTACCCCTGCATTATCAGCTCCGGGACCTGTTCCCCCGCCCGTTCCTGTGACATTAATATCTCCGTTTGCTGTTTGAACAAATGAATTGGCATTGAAAATGGATACACCACGATTATTACCTCCCATTCCCAATCCTCCTGTTCCATTGATCGTGACATCACCTGTACCGCCTGCAGAGATCCTTCCTGAACTTTCAGCAAAGACACCTACGTTATTGGCTGATGTTCCAGTGCCACCTGCAATCCCGGTAATATTTATATTCCCATTATTCGAACTTATTGTTGCAGACGCATTATCAATATGTACTCCATGGTTATTATTTCCATTTGCATTTAAACCACCATTGCCTATTACTGTAAGGTTTCCATTTCCTCCGGCAGAAATAAATGCAGTGCTTTGTACCCAGATTCCCCTGTTATTGGCAGAAACACCGGTACCATTTGCAGTACCGGTCACGCTCACGTTACCATTAGTTGAGGTAATTCTTGTGTTTAAAAGAGATAAATAAACACCAAGATTAAAGTTTCCGGTAGTATTTCCTCCTGTTCCGGCTACTGTTACTGTCCCATTTAAACCTGCTGAAATAAATGCTGAACTATAAACATATACACCATAATTAAATGAAGAGGCAGATGATCCTCCACCATTTCCTGTGACTGAAACATTTCCTCCGGATGAGGTGATATTTGCACTACTCTGTTCAAGAAATACACCATAGTTAGAATCTCCTGTATTTGCACCGCCCTGGCCAAGCACAGTTACAGTTCCGGTTGCTCCGGCTGAGATCAAGGCTGCATTAATTAAGTAGACTCCATGATTATTTGCAGAAATACCTGTTCCTCCTCCATTTCCTGTAACAGAAACATTGCCACCGGCTGAATTGATTCTCGAATTTGTGCCACTGACTAATACTCCATAATTGAAAAATCCGGTAGTAGATCCTCCTGTGCCATTGACAGTTAGTAATCCTGTTCCGCCTGAAGATATGGTTGCTGCGTTCTGAACCAGGACGCCATAATTATTCGCAGCAGTAAGAATTCCACCACCATTACCAGTGACACTAACTGAACCTCCCGCAGAAGTAATAGTGGATCCAGCTCCATCTACGCTAACACCATGACTAAATCCTCCACTACTTAAACCTCCTGTGCCGTTAACGGTCACCGTTCCTCCACCTCCAGCTGAAATGAATGAGTTTCCAAACACCCAAACTCCGTTATTTTCCATGCCTCCACCTGAACCACCAGCAATGCCTGTGACTATCACGTTTCCATTACTTAATGAAGTTATAGTACCTGATGTATGTATTGCGACACCCAGATTCAAATTTGATGTGGCATTTATACCACCTGTTCCCATTATAGTTAATGTTCCGCTTCCTCCTACTGTAATAAAGGCATTAGTCTGAACGAGAACACCTACATTAAATGCACTAGCCCCGCTTCCTCCTCCGGTCCCAACTATATTGACATTTCCTCCGGCAGATGTAATTGTTGAATTTAATCCTAGGACATATACTCCTACATTGACTATTCCTGATGTTAGTCCTCCTGTACCAGTAACGCTGACAGTGCCAGTTCCACCTGAAGAAATTCTTCCTCCAGCATTTACCCACACCCCATAATTCTGGGCAGATGCACCAGTACCAGCTCCCTGACCGATAACGGTAACACTTCCACCTGATGAGGTAATGATTGAATTTACTCCATCTACAACAACTCCAGTGCTTCCTCCACCTGTGCTTGAGAGTCCCCCGGTACCTGTTACCATAACAGTTCCGCTCAATCCTGCTGAGACTTGTGCAGCTAATCTGACAACAACTCCATAATTACTACCTGAAATTCCGCTACCTCCACCTTGTCCTGTGATACTCACATTTCCACCTGAAGTTATAATCGTGGTACTTGCGTCTTCAATCAGAACACCATAATTACCATTTCCGCTTGTAAGACCGGCTGAGCCAATAATGCTTACATTTCCGGAACCCCCGGACAATATATCCACTCCATTATCTAAGAAAACCCCATAATTATCCGCACTTGATCCAGATCCTCCACCTGAACCATCAATCAAAATACTTCCGCTGTTTGAAGTAACGGAGGCTGTTGCGCCTGAAATGTAAACTCCTATCGCCCCTCCACCGGTACTCCCAGCATTTCCTTCTATATTAATATTACCCGGACCACCTGCCGACACGTCAGCGTCTAACATATATATTCCAAGATTGCTGGTCGAAGCTCCGGTACCTCCACCATTTCCCAGCATTGTAATACTTCCTCCGGAAGAGCTGATTTGAGAGCTTGAACCGGATAAGAATATTCCTGTATTGAAAACTCCGGTACCAGTGCCACCAGTACCTGTTACACTAACCGCCCCATTTCCTCCGGCTGTAACAAGCCCTCCCATATCTATTATAATTCCATGGTTGTTTTGAGAACCCGCACCGCCTAAGCCTGTTAAACTCACATTTGCTCCGGTAGAACTAACTGTAGAACCTGCGCCGGAAACCACTATTCCTACACTGAAGTTGGTAGGTCCTCCAGTTCCATTAATAGTTACATTTCCCGAGTTTCCACCAATTATATCACCACCGGATCTGACATGAACACCGTGTCTGTAAGTGCTGGTATTTCCACCTTTACCATTTACAGTGATTGAGCCCGAACCTGTTGAAATGATAGTTGCGCCTTCTACATCTATTCCTACAAAATCAACTGCAGTTGGTACCGCCTGTTGATTCGCTTCCATGATTATATTCCCGTTTACGACTTCTATGCTACTACCGATATTCATTTGAATATCACGGCTGGCTCTTAGAGTTGCAGCACCTGTACCTGATAGAATTAAATTTACACCCGGACGTAAATCGATACGATCAGTTCCGGGAACTGCAACATCATTTTGCAAATCCAGATTTAAGTTTGAATTCGTCAGGAAAGTAATATCCTGGTTAAAAAGAACAAGGTCATTTTCAGTTCCTCCGTTCACTGTGAGATTTGGCATAGCTCCACTGAATAACCCAAAATTAAAGACATCAGCACCGGCCTGGCCATTAATTGTAATATCCGTTATTCCTGCAAGAGGAAGAGCAACCGGGAAGCCCATAGTCAATCCTCCATTCAATGAGTATGTCCTGAATGGGTTTGAAACTATATTAATATTTATGGCATCTCCTGTAATTACTAATTCATCCCCATTACCAGAATTATCTGTTATGGTAATACTTGTCGCCGTAGTCGTGATCGAGTAATTCTGAGCTTTCAACCCATATCCAGATATGATAACCAAGATAATCGGGAGTAAAAATTTGTACATTTTATGCATATTTAAAGATTCAGGGGATAAGGTTTTTAATGCCTAACAATGACATTTGAGTGCCAAAGGTATGGTTTTCTTCATGGTCAACTACGTAATCATTATACTATTTATCATAACTCAGTTTGTTTAATTTAATATTTTGTTTTTTTTAGCAAAGATTATAATCTGCAATCTATTATTTGTCAAAGTCAATTGAGTTACTTATCTGTATTCAATTTTGATGCCAATCTTTATGGAGTCTTTTGTCAGGTTTTCCTTTTTTTAAAAGCCAATCTAAGAATGACAGGGAGTAAAAAAATATCTCCTAATAAAGCTAGTGCCAGTGTAGATGCAACCAAAATTGCATGATAAGCAATCTCACTAAAACTTGAAAACATCATCACCCCATAGCCGACGAAAAGTATCAATGAAGTCTGGACGATGGCCCTTCCTGTATACATCATAGTATTTTTTAAATTCAATTCAATATTTGCTGAGGATTGCATTTCATTTCTGAATCGGGTAAGGAAATGGATTGTATCGTCTATTGCAATTACAAACCCGATTGTAAAAATTAAGGACGTGGCTGCATTCAATGGTATTCCTGTAATTCCCATGAATCCTCCAACAGCAATTAGTGGTATCAGATTCGGAATAATTGAAATTACTACCATCCCAAAACTCTTGAATAGCAAGGCCATCAAAATACTTACAATGATAAAAGCTAGTCCCAGATTATAGAACATCTCATCAGTTATATTACTGTTGTTTTTGTCAATAAGCACTGCGCTTCCGGTAATGTTCAAAGCAAAGGGAATGTTATTCTCATCATCTTCAATCCATGTAATCACCTCCTCATTAAGCTCTTCTGCTTTTAATCGACCAATGTCCTGCATTCTGGCAGTAAACCTGCCTATATTTTGTTCCTCGTTTACAAAGGCTCTTTTATTGTCACTCCTGTCATTCATTAAGACAAAACTTAATCTATCCTTGTCATCGGGCAATTTGAAACTGCCATCTTTTCCGGCTGAAATTGAGAAGTTCAGAGACTTGACCCAAAAGGAAGGGGACATTACTGTACTAAGTGATTCCCTCGAAGCAAGCCACTTCTCCAACTTTTCAATTCCCTCTAACACTTCTAAGTCAAGTATTTTTTTTCCTGCTTTAGGCACGATCGTCGCTTCGAATGCTCTGACTCCTCCGAAATACTCTTCAAAAAAGTCGAAATCCTGTTTAATCCGGGCATCATCTGAAAAATTACTACTCAATTTCTGGTTGATCTGAATTTGACTGATGGAGAAAATGGAGACTAATAAAATCACTCCGGTAAGAATGAGGATCAGGTAATGATTATTCTTTCCGATTTTGTACAAATTGAATAAAAATCTATCCCAACGTCTTTCTTGTTGAAGACGTTGCAAAACCTTTCCTTTGGGTGGAAAGTAGAACAATAAAACAGGGGCCAGAGTGATAACTACAACAAATGCAATTAATACTCCAATCGCCGCATCCCACCCAAAAGTTTGTATATGCGGAATGGATGAACTCATGAAAGTTAAAAAACCAATTGCAGTAGTGGCAGAAGTCATAAACAAATTGACCCAGGTTTCACTTAAGGCTTTGTAGATTGAATCAGCTTCAGAAAAGCCTTTTACCAGGTATTTTTGAAAATAGGATTGTAAATGAATCAGATCAGATACTCCTACAAACACCATTATTGTAGTGAATAAAGTGGAAGTTACACTCAAAGGTCTGCCAATCATACCCAAATACCCGAAAAATAATATCAAACCAGTAAACACAACTGAGGTAATGAGAAGCGCTTGCTTAGGAGATCGATACAATAGAAATAAAATGATGCTTAAGCCCAAAGTTGCCAGCAGTGAAGTAAACGGAACTTCCGCTTCCAGCATTCTTATATAATTAACCTGAGTATTGATAAATCCCGCCATTTTATATTCGAGACTCTCTTCATCTAAAATTGCTTCAATTCTTTCCACCAGAATTCGATTTTCTTTGTCAGAAAGTGAGTCTTTTAGATATACTTGAATGGCGAAAAATTTTCCATCTGTTGAAATGAATTGTCCGGCAACACTTTTATTAGCCACAAGACGAACACTATCCGAGCTTAAATTATTTGGATTTTTACTAAGTACAGGGGTACTTATCCACCCTAAAGGAGTTTTTATAGGAATTCTCAGACTATTAAGGCTGGTAGTTTTTTCAACTCCATGAATATCATTAATGAATTTTTCTACTTCCGTGGTTCGTGAAATAAAGCCAGGATTGAATACGCCACTATCAGCTTTAATTGCTACTGAAATCGCCCTGTCGTCAATATCAAAAGCATTTCGAAACTGGACATAGTTGATGTAAACCGGATCGTTTTTAGGGAAGAAGTTTTCGAATAAATAATGTACTTTTAAGGTACTGGCAAAGTATAAACTTATGCCGAGCAAAATCACATAAATAGACAGAATTGGTTTACGATATTTAACCGGGTTATAAATTTTCATTCGTGTCTGAATTACAATTCACTTTTTTCAATGAAGCGACCATCACCCATAATCAAACATCTGTCCGCTAATCCGGAAAGCTCCGGATTATGCGTCACTATTAAAAAAGTCTGGCCGAAATCTTTTCGCAATTGCAAAAACAACTCATGCAATTCCTTGCTGGTAGCAGTGTCCAGATTACCTGTAGGCTCATCTGCTAGAATGATGTTTGGTTTATTAACCAATGCTCTGGCAATGGCTACCCTTTGCTGTTCTCCCCCTGATAGTTCAGTGGGCTTATGCTCCAGTCTGTCTGCCAATCCCATATAATGCAGTAAATCTTTGGCCTCTGACATCGCTTTTGACTTTTTTCCATGAGCTATCAGACCCGGCAACATGACGTTTTCTAAAGCGGTAAACTCGGGAAGCAAATGATGGAATTGAAATACAAAGCCTATGGTTGTATTCCTGAATGCTGCCAGCTCATTACCTTTTAAGTCTTTTATAATCTTTCCATTTATGCTCAGGGATCCACTGTCAGGCCCATCCAAAGTGCCAACAATATGTAGTAATGTACTTTTTCCGGCACCAGATTTGCCGACAATTGCCACAATTTCGCCAGCTGCAATCTGCAAGCTTACCCCTTTTAAAACCTGTAGGGCGCCATAAGATTTTGTAACATTATCTACCTGAATCATATTTTGCGGATTACTTTCATTACAACATGCAAGGGCAAAAATGATTAAATTTGCGCTCCTTTAGTCTTTCAACGCCGTTTATTTTGACAAAATCACCTATTCAAGTTCTGCAAGTCTGTAAGAAAATTCCATGGCCACTCAAAGATGGGGAAGCAATTGCTATCACTCATCTCAGTCAATCTTTAGTGAATCAAGGTATTCATATGGACCTCATTAGTATGAATACCTTCAAACACTTTGTCAAACCGGCTGGAATAGAAAAGGAACTGCCTCATTATAATAAAATCGCAATCGTGCCTGTAGACAACAGGCTGCGAGTCTCAGGAATGATATTGAATTTATTTGAAAAATCATCCTATCATATAAGCAGATTTCAAACTCCTGAATTTGAAAAAGGGCTTGAAGAAATGCTTAGGGTAAAAAATTATGACATTATTCAGCTTGAATCATTGGTTCTTGCTGCTTATATCCCAATTATCCGGAAATATTCCGGGGCTAAAATTGTACTTCGTTCACACAACGTAGAATATCTCATCTGGGAACGATTGGGGCAAACTGAATCTAATCCTGTTAAAAAATTATACTTGAAACTTGCAGCCACAAAACTTAAAAAATTTGAATTGAAGACTTTGAAAGAAATTGATATGTTGGTCCCAATTAGTGATGATGACAATAGATTTTTCCGATCAATGGGATATAAAGGACCAGTGCATACTTGCCCTATAATTCCCAGTGGAAACAGTAATTCCACTCGTATGACATCTCATCCTGAACACCCGGAACCTTATTTTACTTTTATTGGCACTCTGGATTGGCTTCCCAACCAGGAAGGTTTGAAATGGTTTTTGAAAAATGTGTGGCCAAAAGTTCTGGAACAATACTCTTCCGCCCGGTTTGACATTGCAGGAAGGAATGCTCCGGACTGGCTTCATGAACTGAAGATTCGGGGTGTTACTTTTGTGGGAGAAGTTGATAATGCAGCGGATTTTTTAAGCAGAACTTTATTCACCATTGTACCCTTGTTATCAGGCTCGGGGATGCGCGCAAAGATTATTGAGTCTTTGTCTTTAGGAAATTTGGTTTTTAGCACCAGAATGGGTGTTGAGGGAATTCCCATATCAGATGAAACACATTTCATGAGTTTTCATGATGGTGAATCTTTTATGAAGGCTGTGTATAAATGCCATTCGGACCTGGGTTTTGCAAAAAATATTGCCATGAATGGATTCAATTGGGTACATACATATTATAATCCCGAAAGAATTAGCCGGGATTTGAAGGCAGCTTATGAAGACTTGCTTATAGAAAAGACGGTATAGATCATGCTCCTCACAACAATTTAATAGAATAACCTACATATTTACTCCTCAACCTTTTTGATAATATAGTAGTTAATCTGTGAAATTGATTTTTGTTATTTTACCTTCCATCATTCATTCATTTATAAAACCAACTTTCTAACATGCGCACAACTCTACTTTTCCCAATTATTTTATTGTTCTTTTTAACTGGTACACCACAGGGTATCAGCCAGCCGGTCATTGAGCTGGAATTAGCTTATAGCGGCGATTTGGGTGAGATTCTGGGAATTACACATGCTGGTGATGAAAGACTTTTCGCTGTTCGTCAGAATGGCCGCATCATGGTAATAGATGAAGCTGGCACTGTCAATGCCAATCCATTTCTCAATATCAGAAATAAAATTTCCACAGGAGGTGAAAGAGGTTTGTTGGGCATGGCATTCCATCCAAATTATGCAGAGAATGGTTTTTTCTATGTGAATTATACCCAGGCAGGAGATGGCGCGACTGTAGTCTCCAGGTTTTCCGTTTCTCAGGATAATCCCAACAAAGCAGATTCTCTTTCAGAAAAAATATTATTGATAGTAGAGCAGCCATTTTCAAATCACAATGGAGGAGATATCAAATTCGGACCCGATGGCTATTTGTATATAGGAATGGGAGATGGCGGATCAGGAGGAGATCCTATGAACCTCAGCCAGACTGCCACTTCCTTATTAGGCAAAATGTTGAGAATAGATGTTGATAATGGGGAACCATATGGCATTCCTGCTGACAACCCATGGGCAGGGAGAGCGGATACGCTGGAAGAAATCTGGGCATTCGGAGTGCGTAATCCCTGGAGATTCAGCTTTGATGCTGCTACCGGTGATTTATGGATCGGTGATGTGGGTCAAAATGAATTTGAAGAAATCAATTTTGTTGAAGCTGGAGCTGCCGGTATCAATTATGGCTGGAGATGTTATGAAGGTGACGAGCCTTACAATATGTCACAGTGTAATCCGAATGATGAATACACTTTTCCGGTATATGTATATAGTCAGAATCAGGGAGATCGCTCTGTTACCGGAGGATATGTGTATAGAGGTGAAGACTATCCCTTATTACAAGGTACTTATGTTTTTGGAGATTTTGTCTCCGGTCAAATGTTTACAGTGAGACCGGATGGAGATGATTGGACAGGGGAGAGAATTCTTGAATTTGGAGGTGGACAAATTACCTCATTTGGAGAAAATGTTCATAATGAATTATTTATGGCTGCCCGGGGTGATGCGGCAATTTATAGGGTAACTGAATTTTGTTCTACCATTCTGCCCACAATTGACATAGTAGATAATCACATTCAATTATCTCTTGCTTCGGGCCTTAGCACAGACAGTGTGAGGATCGTCTGGTTTCTGGATAATGTAGAAGTTGAAGCTGCAGATTCAGGAACACTCTTTCCTTTTGTATCGGGAAATTATAGAGCAGACATTTTCCACCCTAAGGGATGTAATCTGAGCTCTAATACGCTGGATGTAATTGCAAGCAGTACATCAGAATATTCATGGCCTGCTGAAGTGCAGGTATTTCCTAATCCTGTTAATGAATTATTCACAGTTTCTTCCGGACTTTCAGGAAAGCATATTTTGAGCATTTTAAATTCCAATGGCGCATTAATTGCTCAACAGACTTTCAACGATAGCGGAAATCTTGAAATGAAAATCAACGCAGCAGCCGGCTTATATATTTTGAGACTTGAAAATGAAGCCGGGACATGGTTTAAGAAGATTATCAGGAATTAGTAGTTTGAAAGTTTGGCGATTGTTGATTTTATGGATGCGGGAGCTTACTTGCACTGTCATTTTTGACATGACAAATATCATGAAAACCTTGGACTGAAATTCTTGTTAGACCAATAAATCAATAGTTTAAATGCCATGGCAAAAGGAAAGAATTTTATAGGTTTGGATGAAAAGTCAGCCAATGAACTGGCTAATGATTTAAATGATTTGTTGGCAAATTATCAAATTTATTATCAAAATTTAAGAGGATTTCACTGGAATATCCAGGGTGCTTCCTTCTTTGAATTACATCTTAAATTTGAGGAATATTACAATGATGCCCGCCTCAAAATTGATGAAATAGCTGAGCGTATTCTGACATTGGGGGCTACACCATCTCATACATTGAGTGATTATGTCGCCGACTCCAAGATCAAGGAAGCGAAAAACGTTAATGCTGGTCAGGAAGGTGTAAAAATCACTGCTGAAAACATTTCTGTACTGCTGAAAAAAGAGCGCGTAATCTTGAAGAAAGCTTCTGAGGCAGGCGATGAAGGTACGGTAACTTTGCTAAGCGATTATATCACACAACAGGAGAAAGTTCTGTGGATGCTGCATTCTTATCTGGCCTGATCTGATAAGGTCGATAAAAATTAGTTTATGGGGACTAATTGGGACTTGATTTAATTTATGTTCATCGTAATGAAAACATTGAAATAAGTTCGATTTTCCACCGGGCAGAAAAGGAAAAGCTCAGCAAAAGTTTGCCAAAATGTTAAGCAGGAATGCTACTCTGCAGCAAGCCAATCCTGGACATATTTAATCTTAGACTTTCCGTGAGGAATAGGATTTCCATCCTGATCCAGATTTACAAAGACAATTCTTTCGATCCGAAGAATAGGTTGCCTGGTGATTTTGTTGCGAACCTCGCAGCGTAAGGTCAGGGATGTATTGCCAAAATGTGTGGCCATTATCCCTATTTCTATAATGTCTCCCTGCTTTGGAGCTGAGATGAAATCGATTTCTGACATAAACTTGGTGACAACATGTTTATTTTCAAGTTGTATAACAGTGTATAATGCCGCTTCTTCATCAATCCATTGAAGCAGTCTGCCACCAAATAAACTTTGGTTTGGATTTAGATCCTCCGGTTTTACCCATTTTCGTGTGTGAAAATTCATTTCATTCTCCATAATCAAAAGTGATTATCTCAAGTTATCAAATCGACAATTATTCCTTCCATCTGTATGATCCTGTATTGAATCCTGCCAGATCAAGCACCCTATTGCTTACCGTCGCTGCTATGTCAGCTATCGTTTTAGGTTCATTATAGAAGGAAGGCACTGCAGGACAAACGATCCCTCCTGCCTGGGTGACTTTAAGCATATTTTCAATATGGATCAAACTTAACGGAGTCTCACGTGGCACAAGGATCAACTTTCTCCTTTCCTTAAGGATTACATCAGCTGCTCTGGTCAGGAGATCATCGGAAACTCCGGTGGCAATTCTGGCCAGGGTTCCCATAGAACATGGAATTACAATCATAGTATCATACTGCGCAGAACCGGAGGCAAACGGAGCATTGAAATCCCGCTTTTCATAAAAGTCGAAAGGATAATCTGATTGTTTAAAAGTACCAATCTCCAACTCCCAATTAACAATGGCATTTTCAGACATAACAATGCCTACTTTTGACCACTGATCTGATAATGATAACAATGTATCTAAAAGCGATTTTGCATAAACACTGCCACTAGCACCAGCTATTCCTACGACCAGTTTCTTCATGTACAAGAATTTAATGATCTAAACAGTATTCAACAAAACAAGTTGGAATTGCTCTATTTAATTAACGTCCTGTTTGTAATATCTAAGTACCTATGGCAGTATTTCTGCCACAACAAAAATACTCCCGCAAATGACAATCAGGTCATCCTTTCCTGCTGTCTTTTTTGAAGTTTCAAAAGCCTCAGAAACTGAACTAAATGCTTCTGCGTTTAATCCCAGTTTAGTAGCTGATTCAAGCAACAATCGCGCATCCATTCCCCTTGGCACATCTGCTTTGGCAAAATAATAGATAGCCTCCTTTGGCAGTAAGGGCCATATCGGGCTCATGTCTTTATCATTAACGGTGCCGAAAACAATATGCCATTTGTCTTTTTCAAATCTTTTTAACTCTTCAAACAAATACTTCAAGCCTGCTTCATTGTGGGCACTGTCAAGTATGCAAAGTGGTTCTTTGCCGATAATATCCATACGCCCCATCAAATTGCCTTCAAGTTTGACATTACTCAGTACCTGTGGCAAGAGTTCAAATAGATTTTCTATATTAACAATCCGCTCCATTTTCTCGCACGCTCTTATAAAGGTGCCAATATTCCTGAGTTGATAACTACCCAGTAAATCAGTAATGAAACTTTCATACAGCATCGTACCAGAGCGGGTAACCCTTATTTGCATACCCTCTTCAGAAAAGGAAAGGGCTTCTACTTTGACGTCATCGGATGCAAATACTATTTCACTTTTCTTGCTTAATGCCTGCCTTATAAACACGGGTGCCACCTCTTCCTGTCTTTCACCGACAATAACCGGAACCCCTTCTTTAATAATTCCTGCTTTTTCCATGGCTATCAATTCCAGGGTATCGCCCAGCATATTTTGATGATCCAGTGAAATGTTAGTAATAATGCTTAATTTCGGATTAATAATATTCGTACTATCCAGTCTTCCGCCAAGTCCGGTTTCGATGATAGCCCATTCCACACCCTCAGATCTGAAATAATCAAAAGCCATTGCTGTAGTCAATTCAAAAAATGAAGGCTGTATATCCTCAATCAGTTTTTTATGATTTTCCACAAATCGAACGACATAATCTTCAGTGATATAGGAGCCTTCCACTTTAATTCTCTCACGAAAGTCTTTATAATGGGGGGAAGTACTAATTCCTGTGATATATCCTGTTTCCATCATGAACACGTAGAGCATATGAGCGACACTTCCTTTGCCATTGGTTCCGGCGATGTGAATACTTTTGAACGATTCCTGAGGATTTCCAAGTGCATTGCAGAGCGCAGTGATATTTGTCAGGTCTTTTTTATAGGCAGCCGGACCTATTCTTTGAAACATAGGTAAGCGGGAGTACAGGTAATCCAGAGTTTCCTGGTATGTTCTCATGTGAAAATAGAAATTTTCAATCTAGTTTAGTACCATGTGCTATGGCCGCATCCCGCAGTTTCTGCAGGAAAGGAGATGCAAAAATAAATTCCTGAAGTGTATCATTTTTGGAAGTTAGTACTTCGTGCCTGGTTCCCCACCATTCCAGTTTACCCTCGTGTAGAAAACAAATATTCTGACCTATTTCCATCACTGAGTTCATATCATGGGTATTGATAATAGTGGTCATATTATTTTCCACTGTGATGCTCTTGATCAATTCATCAATTAATATGGCAGTTTTAGGATCCAATCCGGAGTTAGGTTCATCGCAGAACAGATACTTTGGATTCAGAATTATAGCCCTGGCGATTCCAACCCTCTTCTGCATACCACCACTAATTTCAGATGGGTATTTTTTGTTAATGCCTTCCAGATTAACCCTTTCCAAAACGTGATTAATTCTGTCTGTTTTTTCTTTACGGGTCATGGTGGTAAACATTTCCAGCGGGAAAGCCAGATTTTCTTCCACCGACATAGAGTCAAATAATGCTGATGCTTGAAAAAGCATTCCAATTTGATTTCTGATTCCAATTTTTTCTTTCTTGCTTAGCGCAGAATAGTTGATATCATCAAACCAAATTTCACCAACGGTCGGCTCTATAAGACCAACCAGAATTTTTAGCAATACAGTTTTGCCAGCTCCTGATTTTCCTATAATCAGGTTCGTTTTGCCGGTCGCAAATTCCACGGAAATGCCTTTCAGAACCTGAGTACCGTTAAATGATTTATGTATATTTATTGATTTGATCATAGCATGCTATCCTGTAAGTACTACTGCAATAATGTAGTCAAATAATAAAATCAAAATATCGCTGTAAACAACAGCATTCGTGCTTGCTTTTCCGAGCTCTATACTACCGCCTTTGACCGTATATCCCTGATAACTGGAAACAGTGGTCAATATGAAAGCAAAAACCACTGCTTTCACTAACATCATGAAAACATTGAATTCCTTGAAGAATGAACGTGTTCCCCTCACATATTAATCATCAGTAATAATCCCGGTAGGCACACTGGCAAGATATCCGCCGATTACTCCTACAAATGCAGAAACAGTAACAAGGATCGGGATCATGACCAATGCTGCAATCAACTTGGGCATTATTAGATAATTGGCAGTATTCAAACCCATAACGGTCATAGCATCTATATGCTCCTTCTGTCTCATTCCACCAATTTCTGCAGCTATATTCGAACCCACTTTACCAGCCAGAACAAGACAGGTAATAGTCGGTGCCAGCTCGATAATGGTAATATCTCTTACTATATATCCAATATAATATTTTGGAATCAGAGTGCCTCCAAGCTGATATGAAAACTGAACGGCTGTAACTGCCCCAATAAAAACAGAAATCAGTGCTACAATTATTAAAGACCCTACCCCGATGTCATACATCTGGCGGATGGTTTCTTTCCAGTACATCCTGAAGTTCTCAGGACGGCCCATCCCTTCTTTTAATATCAGTAAATATGCACCAAGGTGTTGGAAAAACCTCTTATTCATTCGCAGATGATATTTTGAATCTCTCCTAAAACGCCAAAATTAGACTATTTTTGACAATTCGTATGCGAAACACAAAAAGGAATACTAATGTTGATAGTGATAACCGGAGGGACTAAAGGTATTGGCCGGGCAACGGCAATTAAATTTGCACAAAACAAATACGATATAGCACTCTGCTCCAGAAATGCTGATGACGCGTCCACATTTGCAGCTGAACTTGCTGCTTTATATAGTGTAAAAACTTTAGGAATGGGGGCTGATTTATCCATTAAATCGGATATTCTGGCATTCGGAAATGCAGTGCTCCAAAAATGGGAGAATGTGGACATCCTTGTAAATAATGCAGGAATTTTTCTGGCGGGTCCCATCTTTGAAGAACCGGATGGACATTTGGAAAAAATGATGGAAACCAATCTGTACTCTGCATATCATCTCACCCGATTACTCATAGGGTCACTGAAAAATACTGGCAATGGCCAGATTTTCAATATGTGTTCTATTGCCAGTTTTATGGCATATCCCAATGGAGGTTCTTATTCTATAACAAAGTTTGCTTTGCTGGGTTTTTCAAAAGTACTTCGGGCGGAACTTATGGGTCAGAATGTCAAAGTAACCGCTGTCATGCCGGGTGCGACATGGTCGGCTTCCTGGGA
This sequence comes from Saprospiraceae bacterium, assembly GCA_016706365.1. Taxonomy (GTDB): domain Bacteria; phylum Bacteroidota; class Bacteroidia; order Chitinophagales; family Saprospiraceae; genus SLDF01. The sequence goes on along the minus strand of JADJJU010000001.1, from coordinate 170,679 downwards.
CGGAGCTCCATTTCCGGAAGAACGCCTGATGCGGGCTGAAGAAATAGCGAGTATACTTTTTGATACGGCTCAGCTTCATCCAACTGCTGTTGTGGAAGAAATCATTATCAGACCATTGTTAGGGGACCTATAACCACAAATTATTATGGCCACTCAAAATCCATTCATTCCTTACATTCATACCGCAGATGAGACTTTGAATCCCGATCAGAGCGCTCTGGGGAATTATTTATTCATGAACCAACGAAGAAGTGTGCGCGATTTTTCTGATAAACCAGTGCCGGAAACAGTGATCAGAAACCTGATCCTTGCAGCAGGCACAGCCCCTTCAGGTGCACATAAGCAGCCATGGACCTTTTGTGCTGTCAGTAATCTGGAATTAAAAAAGGCAATCAGAAAAGCTGCAGAAAAAGAAGAGTTTGATAATTATAATGGCAGAATGTCTGAAGAATGGATTCGCGATCTGGCTCCACTTGGAACAGATTGGAAAAAAGAGTTTCTCGAAATCGCTCCATGGCTTATTGTCGTTTTCAAAAGACCATTCGATCTTCGCGATGGACAAAAGTTTAAAAATTATTACGTCTCAGAATCTGTAGGAATTGCTTGTGGATTTTTGATTCAGGCAATTCATGAAGCAGGTCTCGTTTGCCTGACTCATACTCCCAGTCCTATGAATTTTTTGCATAAAATTCTGGATAGACCGGAAGAAGAGAAAGCATTTTTATTAATTCCAGTAGGATATCCTTCACCACATGCCTTAGTTCCTGATATCAAAAGGAAAAAGTTAGATGAAATTGCTACATTTTATCGCTAATCATGTTTGATCAGAGGTTTTTTTATTCAAATGATTCCCTTGCAGCAGCTTTTATCATTATGCCTTAGTACTTTTGCGCCATGTTTATACATGTTTTCAAATCAAAAATCCATCGGGCCACTATAACAGAGGCTAATCTCAATTATGTCGGCAGTATTACCATAGACGAAGATTTGATGGATGCTGCCAATCTGATTGAAGGTGAAAAAGTCCAGGTGGTCAACAATAACAATGGGGAAAGACTCGAAACCTACGTCATCAAAGGAGAGCGGGGTTCCGGAGTGATCTGTCTTAATGGGGCAGCTGCCAGAAAAGTCCAGCCAGGAGATATAGTCATCATTATTGCCTATGCTATGATTAGCTCAGAAGAAGCCACATCATTCAAACCGGCAATTGTTTTTCCCGATCAGCACAACAAGATAAATTGACATTTTGAAGGAGAAAATCATAGACGTACTCAAAATAGTATTGTTCTTCGGTGTTGGATTCACAATCCTCTACCTCGTTTACCAAAATCAAAACAGCGCCTATCAGGAGCAATGCGCTCTGGACGGCATTCCGGCTGATCAATGCAGTCTTGTTGACAAAGTCTGGCAAGATCTGAAATCGGTAAAAGTCGGCTGGCTTCTGATCGTGATGCTTTGTTTCAATATCAGTAATGTCTCACGTGCCATGCGCTGGAAGATGATGCTTGAATCAATGGGATATAAGATCAAGTTGCACAATGCATTCTTTACTATAATGCTGAGCTATTTTGCGAATCTGGGGCTTCCAAGGGTGGGAGAAGTGCTTAGGGCAACGACCTTTTCTCAATATGAAAAAATAAGAGTGGACAAGCTCATGGGTACGATTGTGCTGGACAGGCTTTTAGATTTACTGAGCGTTGGTTTGATCGTTGTAGCAGCTATAGCATTACAATACGATATTCTATGGGGTTTTATTTCAGAACAATTAGGTGAGAGATCTTTTAATTCCTCAGCTTTAATATTTATTGCAGTTATAGGATTTGTATTGTTATTGCTGGGTTACGTTTTTAGAAACTGGCTGGGACAAATAAAAATTGTGCAACGAATCAGGCAATTATTGCTGGGATTTGTTTCCGGATTAAGCAGCGTCAGAGGAATTAAAAAGCCCTTGCCTTTTATATTTCATAGTGTTGTCATCTGGGGGATGTACTTTTTGATGACTTACCTGTGTTTTTTTGCATTCGAGCCTACTTCTTCACTCGGGCCTATGGCGGGATTGATAGTATTTGTTTTCGGGACTTTTGGTGTGATCGTTCCCTCTCCCGGTGGAATGGGGACATTTCATGCATTGGCAGTTATTGGATTATCACTTTATGGAGTAAAAGGTGATGATGCTTTTTCATTTGCAAATATCCTGTTCTTCTCCGTACAGATAGGCTGCAGCATATTATTGGGAATTATTGCTTTAATAGCTTTGCCGATCTTAAACCGGGGGTATGTTCCTGATCATTCTCAAGTAATTAAATCATGAGTACACCATCATTTATTCATAAAATAAAGGAGCTGCCAGAAGCTTTAGCGATCCTTAATCGCATAAAGGATGCCGGTGGTACCGTAGTATTTACAAATGGTTGTTTTGATATACTCCATAAAGGACATGTAAGATATTTGGACCAGGCAGCTGAATTAGGTACGCTTGTGGTCGGAGTAAATAGTGACGAAAGTGTCAGACGACTTAAAGGGAATTCAAGACCCCTGAACAATGTCAATGATCGATGCGAATTATTGGCAGCATTGAGCAGCACATCATTAATTGTAGTTTTTGAAGAAGATACGCCTTTGAACTTGATTGAAAAATTGTTACCTGATATTTTGCTGAAAGGGGGAGATTATAAAGCTGAAGAAATCGTTGGTTATAAGACTGTCATCGAAAACGGTGGAGATGTTTTGACATTGCCTTTTACAAAAGGATATAGTTCAAGTGCGATAATTGAGAAAGGCAAATAAGTAAAATCAGATAGCATCATAACTTCTCTGAAAATTTTCACATTTTTTTTCAAATATTCAATATGCAGATCAGAGAACTCACAAATTTATTGGAATCAGTTGCTCCACTGGATCTTCAGGAATCTTATGACAATGCAGGTCTGATAACCGGGGAGCATTCCTGGGAAATTACAGGAGTAATGATATGTTTGGATATGACATTGCCGGTAATAGAGGAGGCTGTAGCAAAAGGTTGCAATGTTGTTGTGGGGCATCATCCCATCATTTTTAAAGGACTTCGAAGGATCAACGGGTATAATTATGTAGAGAAAGCCATCATTTATGCCATTCGCAATGGAGTCGCGCTATATGCTATTCATACTAATCTGGATAGTGTGTTATATCACGGTGTCAATCAAAAGATTGCTCAAATTCTTGGTCTTCACAATCTTCAAATGATGATTCCCAAATCACTTAGTTCAGGACATCCCGTCTTTAACAAGGAAGGTAATGCCGTTGGCACCGGTATCGTCGGTGAATTGGAGCAACCTGTTGATGAGAAATCTTTCTTGTCTCAACTTAAAGAAAAAATGCAGGCATCTTGTGTAAGACACACCGCATTCATCGGCTACACTATCAGTAAAGTTTCCATTTGTGGTGGATCCGGAAGCAGCTTTTTACCTGCTGCTATGGCTCACAATGCTGATGTGTACGTATCTGCGGATTTCAAATATCATGAATTCTTCGATGCAAATGACCGGATTCTGATAGCTGATATCGGACATTTTGAAAGCGAACAATATACTATGCAGGTTTTATATGATTTAATTACAGAAAATTTTAGTAATTTTGCGTCCTATTTGACAAAAGTAAGCACCAACCCAATAAATTATCTATAATATGGCGATGGCTAAGAAAGAAGTAAGTGTAGTTGAAAGACTGAAATCGTTACATGATTTACAGCAAATCGACTCAAAATTGGATGAAATCGAAGTACTGAAAGGTGAACTTCCTGTAGAAGTAAGTGACCTTGAAGACGAAATTGCAGGTATGCAAACTCGTATCACCAAATTGAAAGCAAGTGTAAAAGAAATGGAAACTGAAGTTTCCCGTCACAATTCAAATATTAAGGACTCTGAGAACCTTATCACTAAATACAACAAACAGTTGGATAGCGTGAAAAACAACAGAGAATATGATGCATTGAATAAGGAAATTGAATTACAAAAACTTGAGATACAGTTGTCTGAGAAAAAAATCAGAGAATCTAAAGGTCAGATCACATTGAAAGAAGAATCTGTAACAGCAGCAGATGAGAAACTTCAAATCAAATTCAGAGACCTTGAGAATAAAAAAATCGAGCTGGAGAAAATCACAGAAAAGACTGAGAAAGACGAAGAAAAACTTCGTAAACAAGTAGAAAAAGCTCGTAAGAAAATAGAAGATCGTTTGCTGAAAGCTTATGATAAAATCCGCAAGAGCTACAGAAATGGGCTTGCTGTTGCCACTGTAGAAAGAGATTCCTGTGGTGGTTGCTTCAATCAGATTCCACCTCAGATGCAGCTGGAGATTAGCCTTAGCAAGAAAATTATTGCTTGTGAACATTGCGGGCGAGTGCTCGTAGATCCGGTTATCATCAACCAGGTGGAAGTAGTCACTGTAGAAGCAGAAGAATAAGATTAAAAACCGGCTCTCACGCCGGTTTTTGCATTTTAATACGTTCCTACTATCAATATGCAGCGGTATCTACTCCATTTAATTTATGTTATTCTAATTTTGCTGTGCTCTAATTTGTGGGCAACTGATGGTGCATATTATGTAAAGTACCATCCTGAACTTAAGCATATTTATCTTAAAATCCTGGAATCCAAATTTGAAGAAAGCAGGATGAGTCTGGAGAGATTAAGAACCAGAGAGCCTAATAATTTGGCAATAGATCATCTGGAAAATTATGCTGATTGTTTTCAGATTTTCGTCACAGAGGATAATACCCTGTTCAAAAAGTATAAGGCTAATAAATCCCTGAGAATTAACCGGTTCGCTAAGCTTCCAATTGCTGATCCTTATCATGCATATTTGCAGGCAGATGTCCTGATGCAATGGTCTGCTGTCAGACTGAAATTCGAGGAGTATATTATTGCATTTAGAGATATTAGCAGAGCTTACAAATTACTCGATGATATATTGGATGAAGACCCGGATTTTGCACCTGCACTCAAGAATAAAGGCATACTAAGTGCCATCATTGGAACAGTTCCTGACAAGTACAAGTGGGGTATTAAATTAATTGGTCTGCAGGGAAGTATTCCCGAAGGTCTGAAAATGATGGAGCGGATTCTTAAAGTGAAAAAGCATCAACCTTTTTTCTTTGAGGAAGAAGTTCATGCCGCTATAGGATTGACACATTTTTACTTAAATAATCAACCGGAGAAGGCCATACAGACTTTCCAGCATCCAAAGCTGAAAGCAATCAATAGCCCTTTATTGGTCTTTTTAGTAGCCAATATGTACAGAAGATCCGGTCAAAGTGACAAGGCATTAAGTATTCTTCAAAATGCTAAGTTTCCTTCAGGAACTCCTCCATTCCCATTTCTTGATTTTATTGAAGGAGACTGCCGGCTTCGCAAGCTGGATAAGGATGCAGACATCTATCTCAAACGCTTTCTGAAACACTATAATGGCCGAAACTACATCAAGGAAACTTATCAGAAACTTGCCTGGCATGGCTTAATTTTTAAAAATGAAACTGCATATAACAGCTACATGAATGATGTCGTGGCTCATGGTTATCAAATGATAGATGAGGATAAAAGTGCTTTAAAGGAGGCGGAATCCGGCATTACTCCTCATCCGATTTTACTTAAAGCGAGACTATTATTTGATGGTGGATATTATTCAGCTTGCAGGAAAGTGCTTTCAGGAATATCAGAAACCAAACTGTCTTCAACTCAGAAATTGGAAATTAAATATCGTCAGGCCAGGGTCACCGAAAAATTGGATGGACCCTATAGTGGAATCCAGGCTTTTTTGACTTTGATAAAGCAAAATCCCGGATCTACTTCCTATTATGTGTGCAATGCTGCTTTGCTATGTGCTCAATTATATGAAGCAGAGGGCCAGAAAGAAAAAGCAGCGGAATATTACAGAATTTGTTTGCGTCTTAAATCAGATGACTACAGAATGGGAATCCACCAAAAAGCAAAGGCAGGGCTTCAGAGGATAAAGAAAAGGTAGCGATCCTGATTGTTTCATGGTTTAGACAGATCAACGCTTGCAGAAATCTTGCTAACTGGCGACAATGCTAAAAAAAAGCTTTCTATTTTGGAAAATAGAAAGCCTTAGTTTGCAGAACATAATCAATTGCTTTATTTATTCGTAAGCAAATCCGATATCTCCTTTTACTCCGGTGAACACCAATGAATCAATACCATTGGCAGTCTTTAATTTCACGGAGAATTCTATGTTTAATTTTTTTACTTTTTGGCCTAGCTGATTTACCTTATGAAAGGTCTCAATTTCCTTGATAATAAATGGCTTGGGCTGCTCACTATAGCGCGTACTATATTCTTTTCCATCTTCATCAAAATAGATAATTTCCATTTTTGAGAAGTTGGGAAGTTTTGGATATTGATTATAGGTAGAAGTAAATAGAGGCAATATGGGTTTTCTTAGAGTTCCATTTGAAAGTTCAAGATTCATTATAAGCTCCAAATGTCTCTCCTTTGCAGTATCTGATATTTCTATTTTATACTCACCGGAAGTTGGTATTGGAAATGTACTGATGCTGCCATAAGATACACCATTCATTTTATATTCAACATTACCCTGTGAATGTGACTCAAGAATGATTGTAATTTTATTGTCTGAAATAGTTACATCTTGAATGCTGAGGTCACGCCTTACAGGTTTAAATCTTTTTTCTATACTATTTATTTTCCCCTGATCTGAAATACTTGCTTTAACCACATTAACACCTCCAGCTGAAGTTCTTTCAAATGAAAAATGGCGTCCGCCTCTGAAAGTGTTTTCTGAAAGGTCTCCCCAAATAACCTCATGACCTTGCTTAATGTCATTCAGGGAATGAGTTACCACTGTAACATCCGTATCATTTTGATTAGCTTTCAAATATCTGGAATCACTTATATAAAATAAATCCGAAGTATCAGCATTCGTACGCATGCTTTTAGAATCCATGTATTTTAGTATCCATCTTGGTTGGGTACTGCCAAGTACAGTGAAAGCAGTTTCAAAAGTGTTGATATTCATCAATGGATCATTTGTAATTATGGTGGACATATACATGGAATCATTATTCATTACCATGGGTGTTTCACCTATTTGTCCTGACCAAAAACCAAATACAGCTTCTTCCACTTTTGGATCGGGAAGTTCGACTTTTCGGCAGCCACTTGCGAAGGCTACCAAAGCAATGAGTAATAGTAAGTTTAACTTGTTCATAAGATTAATATTTAGAGAAAAGCACATACTTTAGTTCTACACCTAAAAGCCAGTTTCTCTCTATCAACTGTGCCGGATTTCCGGTCGGGTTTTGATATTCGTTGGATGTGAAATTGTAAAATTGGCCAAAATCATTAGCTGTCCAGTCTGAAGTAAAATATTGAAGAGTTGCTCCTATCATGATTCTGGAACTCAATCTGTATTGATATTTAAGAGCATAAGCCAACGCAAATTTCTTGAATCCTGTAGACTCTATCCATCCTTCATCCACTACGTCATAGGAATAAGATTCTTTACCTGTTGGTGATTCGAATGCATGGGTATAATTGGCATATTCTGAAGTTCCTCTTACTCCGATTAGGAATCCGAGTTTGACACCTGCTGAAACCATGTGTCTGCCACTTTCGATGCCGAATAAAATAGGAACCTGAAGGCTGAATAATGACTGAGGCCTTAATATATACGCATCCGAACGCGGACCAAAATCATAATTCAGCTGAGTAGATACAATCGACGGTGCAAAATTTCCTCTTCTGAAAGATCCACTAACTCCGAAATCAATGAATGCCATTCTGCCAAGAGGCTGCTGATATCCAAAACCTGCATTGAATCCAAGAAACTTAAATGCTTCAGAATTACCTGATGGGTACATCAGCAGTTCTGCAGTTGCATACAATCTGGATGGTCTGGGAAGTGCAATAATAGGCCTTTTGGCCGCGAAATCCAGATGCAATGGGAAATCCAATAATTGTAAACTGTTTGAAACTTCAATATTTCTGAAAGGTAAGTCCAGTGCAGAAGTACTTTTTGATTGAGAAATGCTTGAAGCTGATGCTGTTTCTGTGTTGATGCTTTCCGTGCTGGAGGGCGTTGATTCATTTGGAATCTTTTCCTGAACCTTTTCTGCAAATGCCGGAGTTGTAAGGCCTACTGAAGCTTTATTATTACTTGGATTCGGTGTTATAATATTTATATCAGATTTAGATGAGCTATTGTTAGCAGAAACAATTGCTTTGGAGCCTGAACCAGTGGATTTTGATGATGTTTTAGATGATGCGCTTGTTCTGCTTTTAGCTTTGTTGCTGAAATCACTTTCCCTGGAAGGAATTGAATTCTTTGAATTATTTGCAATTGAAGCAGAAGCCATTGATCCTGAATCTTCAGATTTATCCTGAATCTTTTCAGTATTGGTTTTAGCGGAGATTGATCCTGAAGTTTCAGAATCAGAATTTAAAGGTGTAAGGTTTTCTTCAGATGTGGGGGTTTGAATGTTCTTTGTAGAATTTTCCTGCTCCTTGTTATTTGGATTTAAATTTTGCTCCTGAGCCAGAGCTGTTACAGGAATGTTAGTTTCTTTTGTTTGCAAAAAGAAATAGGCGGCAATAAATGTAGCGATCAATACGCTGCATATAATGCCTGCACGAATCCAACGGACCCGTTTATAGTGATTGTCAATCAGTTTCTCAGCTGATTGCCAATAAGCCTCTTTGAATTCGAACTCCTGGTCCTCAAATGGCTTTTTAATATACTCCTCAAAATTCATCTTGCTTTCAGTTTAAAAATCTTCGCATTAAATACATTTAATTATTAAAATCATTTCATTGTAAAAGATGTAATTATACATATAAAAAGATAATAATGTCTATACCGATAGTTTCTTTAGAAACACCTGCAATTTTTTTCTGGCTTCATGAAGATGCCATTTGGACGTACCCTGACTAATTCCCAGTTTGCCTGAAATTTCATCGTGGGTAAATCCTTCAAATACATATAAATTCAAGACTTTACGCGCAGTATCCGGAAGATGATTCATAGCATTCATGATTAGTTCTATTTGCATATTGGACTCACCCAGATTCTGATCTGCGCCTTTCGATATCCTGTCAAATTCCTGTACGTTGTAATCAATCTTTTCTTTATATTTTTTATTCTTATGATAATCGCTGATAATCGTATTGATCATGATTCTTCTTATCCAGGCATCGAATGGTATATCGATCCGATATGTCTTCAGACTCCGCAATACCTTTAGAAAGCCTGTATTCATCAGTTCGGCGGCATCATCCTGATTCTTGCGATACCGGATGCACACGGACATAAGAATGCCAAAGCATAACTTGTAAAGCTCATGATGGGCTTTACGATCATCGTTTCTACAGCGATTTATGAGCTCTTCACTTATCATAAGCAGTAAAAAAAAGCCCACCCGCGAAGGCAGGCCCTTTCAATCAACATACTATATTAATAAAAACCTGAACAACCATTCAAATTTTCAAACGAGTTTTACTACTGAATAAATATGTCCCCTGCCAAATAAAACACCACATCCATTTGCACCGGACCGCTAATATTCAAAATTTATATATACGCTTTGGACTTGAATCAATTGCTTACAATATCAAAACCAGTATGCGTCGCATAGGGTTGGGTGAAGTACTGCTAATTTGTAATTTTTATCAGGTAGAATGGAAAATTAACCTGAACGAGGTAGTAGCGGAACTACTGAATAGTAAAAGAAGCATTGGGGATAACAAAGAGACAAAGGAACCGCTATAAAAAAGTAATGGTGTTTCATCATCATGAAACACCATTGCAACCTTAAAAATGCGCACAAATTGTTATACCCGATAGAATCAGATATGACACAAAAATATGCTTCACATTTATATTATGATTAAGGCTTTATTGGACATGCCTTTATTTTGTGTGAAAGTGCTGTAATAGTGAGTGAAGCCTCCCTTAGAGTTTAAGAAATCTCTCCAAAAAGAAGTTTTTTTGGTTGGAGGCGACATCTACCAGGACCCCATCGGACATCTCGATCTGAACGCCATCCGATTTATTGAGCTTAATTACATGTTCAGGATTAACCAAATGTGAGCGGTGAACTCTAATGAACCCGTAAGGTTCCAGGATTTCTTCAAATTGACGCAATGTCTTTGTTACCATAACTTTTTTGGCTCCATTCACCACAACTATTGTGTAGTTACTCGAAGCTTCACATCTGATGATATCCTTTACTTCCACAAATATTACTGCATCCTGTTGGGTCAATCCAAGCTTATGATTTTGAGATTTCTCTGTCTTCATATTGTGAACCAATGCTCTGTATCGCTCCAATTCTTTTTACTATTGAGTCTTTCTCTGCATCTGTTGAATGCAGCTTTAAGGTCTTCTTTGTTAAGCGGTTTTAAAAGGTAGTCCACCACGCTCATTTTCAATGCGTTAATAGCATAATTTTCATGACCTGTCACGATAATTATTTCCGGATGTTCGTCACTGAGTTCCTTAAGGAAATCCATCCCACTCATGCCCGGCATTTCAATATCCAAAAAGATGATATCTGTTTTAAGAGTATAGATTTTTGCTAATGCGCTTTCAGCATCCGAAAATACTTCCTGAATTTCAAGCTCTGGGAGTTCTTTTTTAATTAATGCGGCCAATAGAGTACGGGTCGCTGCATCATCATCAATTAAAACGCATTTAAACATAAGGTTCGGTCTTGTATTGCTTAGTTTGATTTGGATGAATCAAAAGAAATTTCCTTTTGCTGCACGGATACAAATCGGTATAAAGGTAAATCAATAATTTGTATAAATAATATTTCAGTATCTAAGTATTTTAAAAATATTACAATTGCAGCTAATATGATTTTTGGGAGATACGTTTTTTTATGCCCATCTTGGACGTTCTTGCCAGGGAGAATGTTCATTGATTGCTCTCCGGAACCTGTATTCGTTTAATTAATCTTGCTTTTTTATCCCAAATAGCAATAGTTTTGAATCTGCTGGATGTGACTATTCTTTCACCATTATTATCCCAGTCTACTCCCCATAATTTGTTATTTGCATCCGTTACGCCTTCGTAAAGCAATTCTCCTGTGTCAGACCAGATTCTCAGTAAATCACTGGCAGAAGCGAGTCTGCTCCCATTATGATTCCAGCTTAGATTCCTGATTTCAGCATCACTACCTGCTACACTTCTGATATGTGTACCCTCTTTTGACCAAAAATGTAATAATGAGGGCACGTTTTCTCCTTCACCATTGTATCCATAATCTCCTATCACAAAAAAAGATCCTGAAGGATGCCAGCTGGTACTGAGTACAATGGCAGCAGGATTTGTGTGTTCCATTACACTTAATACTGTTCCGTCTGAATTGAAAAGATTAATCTGGAAATTAGTGGCCACAAAAATATTTTCTGAAGGGTGCCAGTCAAGGCTCAGGTAGGCTTTGCCGGGTATTTCCGGATCATACGGAACTTGAATCTCTTTTACCAAATAGCCGGCCTCATTCCAGATTTTAATTCCGGATTCCAGATCTGCCACAGCAAATTGAGTTCCATCATGATTCCAGCCAATGGCCCGTGATCCACCTATACTATCCAGGTATTTTACATCACCGGACGGCATCTCTATAAATCCTGCATATTTTTCAAGTGTAGCGAAAGCCAGTTTGTCGCCCGAAGGATGCCACTTGACAACATGAATCCAGGAATCGAGTTGATGAGCAGAGTGAAGCTTAAGACTATTGCTGTGATAAATTCGTAGAATGCTGTCAACACCTCCAATTGCAATTAGCTTATTATCCGGACTCCAGTCAGCAGTCCAGAATTGGCGGTTGTAGCTGTCATCATATATCTGTTGAGGTATATTCCGAAGGGTTCCTTTGCAAGAACTCAACAAAACAGCACAAAATAATAACCACAAATACTTCATTACTTGCTTTTGCATAGCCTGACAATTTAATGAATAATGACGCAGGCTGTTTTAGCCCGGTATCTCATTTACAAATGTAAGGGCATTGATGGAACCAGCAGGTTTATTCATGGTGGACAGCTGTTAAAAACATGTTAATCTATAACTGACTGTAGCTATTTAAAGTTGAATTTCATATAAAAAGGGGAGTAATTTTCACTCCAAACTTCCCCATTCCTGATGAAATGTTTCAAGATAAGTCAGTAAAAAGTGATGTCTTTTTTCCGCCATTTTTCTGCCTGTCTCAGTATTCATACGGTCTTTTAGCAGCAGTAATTTTTCATGGAAATGATTGAGGGTAGGGGCAGTACTGTTTTTGTATTCTTCCTTTGTTTGATGAGGATTGGGAGGAATTGTGGGGTCATAAATTTTTCTATTTTTGAAACCACCATAGTTGAATGCTCGGGCGATACCAATTGCTCCTAAAGCATCTAATCTGTCAGCATCCTGGATGATGTCCAGTTCGGTGGATTTGAATTGGCCCTCATTGTGAGCTCTTTTGAATGAAATGTGCTGAATAATATTGACTACATGATTTATCACTTCTTGCTCCACTTTCTGATTTAGGAGAAATTCGATTGCGATAGCTGGACCTATTTTTTCATCACCATCATGAAATTTGGAATCAGCAACATCATGAAGCAGGGCACCCAGTTCAACTACAAACAAATCGGCCGATTCAGATGCTGCAATTGTTTTGGCATTTTGCCAGACCCTGCAGATATGCCACCAGTCATGGCCTCCCTCTGCATTTGCCAATTGCTCTTTTACAAAATCAGCGGTCTGTTGGATGATTTGGCTTTTGTCCATGATAGTATTGGAACTCAAATTGAAGGCTAGTTGCAGACATTATTGAAGTACTACAGGCAGCTCAAATCTTCTGCTTCCATCTTCTGCACTCGCTTCATATAGAATTAAATTAAGAGTTGAATTCTCTCTTACTTTTTTGACTTCAATTGTGAATTCAAAACTTCCCCATTCCGGGGCTCCGGCACTTGTAGTTTGATAACCGGAAAGTAGCTCTTCGTGGCCATCTTCAACCACCCAGTTTATATTTGCTTCAAAGACCTGAGCTTTCCCACGGATGGTATATGAATTTTCCCCGGTCTTTTCGACAGTAACTTCCCTGAAGCGTTCATTCGTATAAATCTCGGAAGGGATTCCATTTTCTTCAATCGAATCAATGTCTGTCATTGGCACTTCAGTATTCGTAGTATCTATTTGTTCCGTATCTGATTGATTTTCGCCGGAGTTGCATGCAAGTAAAGCAAATATGAAGAAGGCAATAAAATATTTCATTGTGGAAAATTTAGATTTTCATTTATACAACAACAAATACCTTATGCTTCATCCTTTGTTGTTCTTACCAGACTAATTCCTGCAAAGAAAAACAATAATCCTATGATACCAAATACCAGCAGTGATTTATAAGATTGATTATTTGCTCCGGACTGACTGAAGATTACGGCACAGTAAATCAGTCCAACAATCCCCAGGACAGTTAAAATTCCTCCAAAAATTCTCTTGAGATTCATACTATAAGTTTTTGATTAGTTTTTCGTGCATCTTTCAGACTCGCCTATAATTCAGATCAAAAGACCTGTCGAAAGCAAAAATTCATAGATGCAGGAACAAGATTATAGTATTTACTTTGGATCGCGTTATATTCTTACGGGTTTGTATTGCAGGATTCCTGTTAATCAATTAAAACGGACAATATCCTGTCTCATTCATAAGTTTTTCCGCTCATCCCATTCCCTTTTCAGCATAGCATATTGAACTTCAGATCCCCAGTTACCTTTGAAAAAGATATTTTCAATAAAATGACCTTCCTTGCGGAAATGCAAACTTTCCAGTAATCTGATAGAGGCTGTATTCTCTGCATCAGCAATTTCCACAACTCTGTGAAGCGCTTTAATGTCAAATAGAAAGGATAAGATTCCAAGCATCACTTCTCTGGCATATCCTTTTTGTTGTTCCAGATGTGAAATACTGATCCCTATTTCTGCTATTCTGGGATCATATTTATCAAGCTTAATGGCACAATCTCCTATGATTTTACCGGTCGAAATATTTTCAATGCCATATTGAACCCATTCTCCGGGCTGACCAAATTGTTTATCCATTTGTTCTTCAATAAATGACGCTGCTTTCTCTAAACTCATAACATCAAATCCCTGATATTTTGCAATTTCCGGATTCGACCTGTAGGCATGAAAATCATGAAGATCACTCAAAAGAAGGTTTCTGATCAGGAGGCGTTCAGTCTGTATGTTCAAGTTTTCCATTTTGTAAAACTAGAAATTTTATTACAATGGAGGCATGACCTGATTATTTTTTAGTGTCTTATGCTATCATGTAAATTTGAATAAGTCCTGATCTTTAATCCTATATATTTCATTGCATCCGTGTGGGTTTCAATACCGTGCCCTACCTGGTCTAAAATTTTGACATCCTGAAGTTTTTTTATTAACCGCCTGGCGTTAGAAATTGATTTTTTAAAAGGGAAAAGCAAGTCTTTATTTCCCTGAATCAAAAATGTGGGTACCTGGACATTAACTAATTCCTTATCCATAAAATATGGCTTTTGTGTCTTATCCTTATACCTCCGCAATGCAAAAACTTCATAATCTATCAATAATTTCTCAGCTTTTAAGGAGAGACTATGGTTTGGTTTATTGAAAATCGCTTTGTCCAGAAACCAAGGATGCACCTGCGATAAAGACTTTCTCATTGCTTAATTTGTCAATTATTTCTCTGGCCCAATGTCCATAATCCAGGCTTCTGATATCTGGTGTTTTTCCTTCACTGAGATTAGGCAATCCATTAGTTTCTACCAGAAAAATCCTGAGTTTTTGACCGAGCTTATCCAGGCCTCTGTCTAAATCCCAAATAAGCGAGGTAGTTCTGGCACCGGGAAAAATAATTAGGGTTTCGAGTTGTAATTCTTTTGTATTTATTCCATACACCTTTGTATTACCCAATGAGGAAGTAATTTCGAATGCATCATATTTTCTGCCGTTGAGGTTCTCCAATTGGATGACCCAATCCTGGAAATATTGACAATCTGTTTCCGCATTTTTAAAATATGAAATTGCTTTTATTACCATTTTGTGATTTCTGATAATTTGGAATTAATGCACAAAAGTCAGGCACTTTTATGGTAATTTACTTTACATGTGTTAAATAATAATTTATTGGATTCCGGCGCGAATTCTGCTAAGACTTACTGGACTTATTCCAATGTAAGAAGCTAAGTATTTAAGTGGGCATCTGTTCGAAATGCCGGGATATTGCTTCTCAAGCAATTCAAAGCGTTCACGGGCAGAAAAAAATCTTAGGTTTTCATTTCGTTCCTGTTCTCTGAGAATTATAAGTGAGGATATCTTTCGAGCAGCAATTTCCAGATCCTGATGCTGCGAACAACATCTTTCAAAATCAGAATAGGCAAATTGAATCACCTCAGAGTCTTCAATTAATTGAATAGCCTTGTGGGATGGCTGTTTGTCAAACAAACTTGGTACAGCTCCAATAAATTGATTGTCGATAGCAAAGTAATATGTTACTTCTGTTCCTTCGCGATTATAAAATGCTCTTGCCAAACCTTTCTTAATATAGAATAATGAATCTGCTACATGTCCATACTCCAGCAATTTTACCTTCTTAGCATATGAGCGGTGCTGGAATATGGATATAAATTCTTTTCTTGCTTCATAAGACAATGGGTGCACTCGCGAAAATATCTCAATTATTGGATTTGTCTCCATGAATTGTAACGCTTATTATAATTGAGCTTCAAATTGGAAGAATTGAATTTATAAAAACTTGAGTGACATGAATTACAAAACAAAAATGAATAAAGCATCAGATCAAATTCACTGCCTGAATATATGCAAAATTTGATCTGATGATTCAATTGACAAAAAAAGCGATTTGCAAGATCGGGGTTATTTACTTCGCTTTTTAATTTTGACCTTAGTTTTAATTGTGGAAATTGATGAGTTATCTGCTCCATCTTCTTTTGCCTTTTCGACAATCAACGCTCCTACTTTTTTGCCCATATCCAGTGCTACTTCATTATCCGATCTGAAATGAATGCCACCGTGAAAACGTGATTCTGCACCGTCTTTTGCTTTTTTCTCAAAAAAGGCTTTATCCATTGGAAAGAAATAAGAGTATAATTCACAGTTGACTGCGCCCAGCATTGCATGTCCGGAAGGATAGCCGGGAAAGGGAGGGCTTGCAAAGAGCACAGGTTTGAATGTTGTATCATACTGCTCGGGACGAATTCCCCAATAAGTGTATTTGGCATCCCAGCAGGATATAAATCCATCATACATACCGATAGCTTCAAGCGCATACATTCTTGCAGCCCGGGGCGGATTGAGATGAATATTATACTCAAATATCTTTTTACTCAAAATATCTTCTGTTTGATATGCAAAATGGAAGGCATTACCGACAGAGCGAAAAGTGGGTTTGAAATTGCGTAATTCCTCCATTTCTGCTGCAAAATCAGGAGGAGGCCCGGGGCGAAAATGACTGGCATTTTCAAGAACTACCGTTTTACATTGACCTGCATCAGGGAGCATGGGCTGACCTTTCCACTGTCCGGGTTTATCAGGTACTGTCCCTTGCCATGGAGTTTTAGGCGTGAAATCTAAAGTTTTTGCTATTGCTTGTTCCGCAATCATTTTTCCAAGTTCAAATCCCGCTTTCGTATCAGAGGGAAATGCAGCTCCTGCCATAATTCTTGAAGTCATCAGTTGATTGGATAGACCTGCCAAAGAATCTGCCATATCTGGATAGAAATGAGCGATAATTGTGGATACCACTCCGGCTGCCACAGAATGCTCGCAGGGGTAAGAGGGACTTGAGGGATCCGGAATATAAAGCTGAATACTTTCATCAGCCTTGAATGGGCGGGGTCTGTTGTGTTTATACTTTGCATCCCATGCTACAACTGTTGCATCATATATGGCGACATGAATTAACATTTGCATTAAAATACCATTGGAAGTAGGGGTGCTCATCCATAATTTGTTCACCATGGGAATCCATCGGTAGTTCGGAGCTCCCGCATTCCAGTATTGTATTTGTTGAAGGGTGGAAGAATCAATATTTTTTTGGAGTTTCAGTACTTCAGAAATTTCTTTTCGATAATCGGAAGGAGCAGGAACTTTGAATTCTTTGGGTGAATCAATAAACCAGGTCTTCCAGGTGCCTGCAGAGGGCTCTGTCTGTGCTGATAAATGGAGGGATAAGCATAAAAAATATGCAGCAATCAAGAATAGTTGTTTCATTGGTTTTTGAATTTTAACCAATAGTAATAGTAATATGAAGCAGAGTGCATTCAGTTTCTATGAACAACTGCTGGCCGTCAACAAACGACAAAAGGAAGAAGGCAAAAATGATTAAATTCTCATGTTTAGAGCATTGTGAAATCTTCTCATTTACTATATCCATTGATTGGTGTCTTAATCCGGGTAGTTCGTAGCCAAACTTCATGATGAACGAAGATTTATCTACATTTAACCTGCAATGACAGCAATGAATAAGTTATTAAACAAAGAAAGATGGGGGCTATATTTAAAAATAGCTTTTTCGTACTTATTAATGTGGTTGTTCATTGCATTGGTGAGTAATCATGAAACCTTTTTTCAAAGAGCATTGAATAATATTTGGCTGATTATTTACCTGATTGTTGCAAACTATATACTATTTGAATTTACTATTCCTTTTGTAAAGTTGAAATGGAAGAGATTATTGGCCCTACCATTTCTTGTTTTTGGGCATATTATCATCTATTCTTTCATTTTCTATGCCTGGCGACTAATAGGAATTGGGCTCCACATTTACACAGCATTCGAAACTTATGATTCTGTAGAAGAAGGAATAGAAAATCATATTCCATACGGATTGATCTCTGTGGTATTCTTTGGTGTGGTGAAATATACTCATGATTTGCGAACACTAAAAGAAACTGCTCAACAGCTGCGAATTGAAAAACAGGAAGCAGAACTAAATTTTCTTAAATCACAAACCAACCCACATTTTCTCTTCAATACTTTGAATAATATTTATTCACTGTCAAGAGATAAATCAGATCTGGCTCCGGAATCTATTTTAAGGCTGTCAAAAATCTTGCGCTATATGCTCTATGAGACGAGCGGGGCATATATTGCAATTGATCAGGAATTGAAAATCATGACTGATTATCTCGAATTGGAGAAACTGAGATATGATGATTCCCTTCATGTGAATTTCAATTACAATATTGAAGATATGAAGCAAGCGCTGCCCCCCTTACTGCTGATACCGCTGGTGGAAAACGCCTTTAAGCATGGTGTTTCAGAAACAAGGAATCAACCATTTGTTGATATACATTTGACCGTTGAAAAACGCCAATTGAGTTTTATTGTGAAAAATTCAGTTGAGAGTTATATCCCGGATACCGGTGTAAAAGAAAATATAGGCATTTCTAATTTGCGGCGTCAACTAGAGCTTTTATACACAGATTATAGTCTGAATTGAGTGTCCGCTGCTAATGAATTCACTGCTCACTTGAAAATTAATCTGGGAAGCCATGTCTAAAATCACGTGTATTATAGTCGAAGATGAACCATTGGCAGCAAAAGTGTTGAAGGATTATATTGAACAGCTTCCATTTCTGGATTTGAAAGGGATTTTTAAGGATGCAATTCTGGCTTTGGATTATTTGCAAAGAAACACAGTAGATCTGATGTTTTTAGATATTCATTTGCCACGGTTAAAGGGTATGGCTTTCCTGAAATCCCTAATCGATCCTCCTCTTGTTATTATCACAACCGCTTACCATCAATACGCTGTAGAGGGTTTTAATCAAAATGTGATTGACTATTTATTGAAACCCATTGACTTTGAGCGATTTCTCATAGGTATAAATAAAGTCAGAAAAAGTATGGGAGAGAGCTCTCAAAGTTTGAATGCAGAACCCGCAAAAGATTATTTTTTCATTAGTGTTCAAAAAAGGAATGTAAAAATTTCACTATCGGATATTATGTATATCGAAAGTCAGCGTGAATACATTAAAATTGTCACTTCAAATACTGAATATCTGACCAAGATGAGTACACATGAAATTGAAGCTTTCCTTCCATCAGATCAGTTTAGAAGAATTCACAGATCATTTATTATAGCTGTGAAAAAGATTCAATCATTTACATCCGAAGAAGTAGAAGTCAACGGAATTTTGCTTCCGGTTGGAAGGACATATAAGAGCAGTCTGGATGGATTGTAAATAAAGTCTGCTTTCTTAACTTATCCCTGCTGTCCCTGATTGAAGCCGATCATCCAGTTGATCCCAAATCTATCTGTGAGCATGCCAAAATAATCACCCCAGAATGTATCATTCATAGGCATAGTTGCCTGTCCCCCTTCCGAAAGAGCTTTAAAAAAGTGATCTGCCTTTTCTCTGGAGTCTGTAGTGATAGAAATAGAAAAGTTATTTCCTTGTGAAAAATGTGCCTCATATTCCTGTGTTGTGTCACTGCCCAAAAGCATTGTTTCTGCACTTATAGGTAAGGATATGTGCATGATTCTTTGTTTATCTGAGGAAGAACCTGGTTTTCCCTCTACATCAGGCATGTCACCAAATCTTCCTACATAAGGAAATTCTCCACCGAATACAGTCTTATAAAAGTTGAAAGCTTCCTCGCAATTACCAGTGAATGTCAAATATACATTTACAGTTGTCATGAGTGGTGTTTTGATGTTGTGTGAAAGATTTTGATCTTACCTAAAATATCATTTACTTGTTCTCATTTTTAAGAATGCAAAAATGAAATATATAAGGCTAAGGAATAAAAAAATAATATTGACAATGTGGGCGAAGGGGGGTGCTCCTTCAGGCCAAACTTGCCCCAGAAGAACGATACTGTTTAATAGAATCAGGACAACTATTAATACTTTGGACTGTAGCATAGTCAATTAAATTTTAAATGTGAACAATGCTTTCAAGGCGCAGCATCTGAGCCTCTAATATGGGTGCCAAATATAGAAATGATTTATTAAAGTGAACAAGATAATTACACGCATGCAAAAATTCCTATAGCGTGTTTATGTACCCGGAGAGCATGAATATTATTGGTTTGTTTAAGGGCATCGGTAAAGCCTGAAAAGGTCTTCCAAATTTACTATTAGCCAGGCACTAAAACTTCATTCGCTCTGTTTCCCTCCTGGTTTTATACATCTGATATGCTTCAAATATTCTCAGAGAAGCAAACAAAAAAAACAGTACTATCAGAATCTTTCTGACACCTGTAGAAAGATCAAAATACTCTTTTCCTTTAAAGAGAAAAAAGAATCCCAGACTCAGGAAAATCAAAATTTTAATGAAAGTTGTGTATCTCCTGTTCAGCATATCAAAGAATCAATTTAAATCTGACAGGCATGGTGTATCGAACTGACACTGGCCGGCCGTTTTGCTCACCGGGTTCCCATGTTGGCATCTTGTTCACTACATCAATAGCTGCCTGACCACAACCTCCTCCAATATCCCGAACCACCACAGGATCATTAATCTTCCCCTTTGTATCCACGACGAACTGTACAATAACGACACCTTCAATACCTGTTTCAAGAGCCAATACGGGGTACTCAATATTCTCTCCAATGAACCTTTGCATCTCATCTTCACCTCCTGGAAATTGGGGGAACCTCTGTACGTATGTAAATATTTCCTCTTTTTTGGGTGGAGGAGGTTTTGCAGGCGTAGGTGTTGGTGTAGGTTGAGGCTTAGGTTGTGCATCAGCAACAACAACAGGCTTATAATCTGCATGTATGTCGCCTGTCCCTTCCTGTGTCTTTCTGCCAGGATTGGCGGTTTTCAATTCGGAAGTGGTAGGAATAAGTTCCTCCTCAAGCACTTCGCTATCTGGTTTCAGGGCAGGCTTCACGTATTTTTGGGTAGCAACTTTAGGTGCCTCTAATACCGCTTCCGCTGGCTTTTCATCTATCGGCAAGGGGGGAGGTGCCATCAAATCGGAGTAGGGCGTGATTTCTGCCTGAACTTGAATGATATCATTCGACACATCTTTATCGTTATTTTTTGTCAATATAGGAAGGAGATAGAGTAGTGCTGATAATCCCATTCCAATAAACAAGCCTTTAAGCATGTTACTGTTTATCTTTTGACGGTGGACATAAGCTCCATATTCCTTGTTTTTACCGTAAAAGATGGATTGTTCGATTACCCCGTGCAAGTCTTTTTGGTTGGCCATATTTATTGTAGATTGGCGCCGGCTTCTGCCAGCAGTTGTTCTTCTTTAGGCCCGAACTGGTCGATGGCATAGCGTTCAATTCTCGTGATATTCATTTCGTCGATCAGTTCTATCAGGTTTTCAAAAGAGCTGTTCGGATGGGCTTTAATGATGATGATCGGTTTGTCTGTTGTTTTCCGATGTTCGAGCAATACCGCTCTGATTCCCGAGGCGCCATAAGTAGAGACTTAGCAACCGCTTCGCTAAAAACCCTGGTAATAAAACAACTCATTATCAGGCATAGGAATCAGCGTGATTGCTCTTGATTCTTTAATTGTCAATACTTCCGTGGATTGGTCATCTCCATCGGGTACAGGCATTACCAGTTCAATAGCTTTAGGCTTAAGCATGGTGGTGGTCAGCATGAAGAATGTGAGCAACAAGAATGCCAAATCCACCATTGCATTCATGTCCATAACGATCCCGGCATTTTTTGATTTTTTGTTTTGACGTGCCCTTTTAATGGGGTTGTCCATTTCATCTTCTATCATCGTCCAGTCTTTTTATATCAGTGACTAAATTAAATCTCAGGATGTTATTTTCAGTGAGTGTCTGTATAACATGATCCACATGCTTATAGGGTGTGCCTCTGTCCGCCTTGATGGCAACCCGTGCTCTGGGAACGACAGTGCGGCCCAATACCAGCCAGTCTGCTAATTCATTTGACAGCGAGTCCATAGGTAAGCCGGGTTGGGTGAACCTGCTTCGTTCATGAGGCGGCATACTAAGTAATTCTTTCAACCTCTCCCTGGGTACACCAAAGCCGGGAATCAAAGAAAAGGTATTTCTGTGAGCTTCATCAAAGTCTAAATCATACAGGGCTGCATATCGGTCCAACCACATCTTTCGCGCTTCAGGACTACTTAATCCGATGAAAGTCCGGCCGTCGATTGCAATTGAGATTGTGATCAACCGCTCATCGGGTAGATTGGAAGTTGTTACAGATCGGGGTACGACTACACGCGCAGCCTCCGCAGTTTTGAAGGTGCTTGCCATCAGGAAAAATGTCACTAATAAAAAAGCCATGTCCACCATTGGATTCATATCCAATTGGGGAGAGGCATGTCTGCTTATTCTATTGCTACTCATTTATGTCAAAAAATTTAATCTTCAAGCTATGTACAATGCTGAAGGTCGCCTCGTCAATTGCATATACAATGCGCTCGATCTTATTAACAAAATAATTGTAGCAAACAATCGTCACTGCAGCAATACTGATGCCCAACGCTGTTGTCACCAGGGCTTCAGAAATACCACCCGCCAATCCAACTGCATCCGGCTCTCCTAATTTTGAAAGCGCTGCAAATGCCTGAATCATACCGGTTACCGTACCCAAAAGTCCAATCAGAGTAGCAATTTGAGCAATGGTGGAAAGAATGAACATATTCATATTCAGCAAAGGGATCTCAAGTTGAGTAGCTTCTTCCAGTTCTTTTTGTATAAGGTAGATATCTTTTTGATCGGCTGTTTCTGATTTTTTGTGTCGTAGATAGGTGGTTAATCCCGTTTTGACAACGTTAGCCACCGCACCTTTTTGTTTATCGCACGCTTTGATCATGCCTTCGATATCATTATTTACCAATCCGTGCTTGATTTTTATGATAAATTCGGATAAATTCCCTCTTCCTGCACTGTACCTAATGGCAATGAAACGCTCCACAACATAAGCAACCATTATTAGCTGAAAAGTAATTAACAAAATAACGAGTGGCCCACCTGTGTAGATTATACCTAACCAATTACCATTGAGAGGTTCGTTCCTTGCCAATCCATCCTCAAAGTTACTGGGATTGCCAAAAACTTTGTGATAGATGAAGTATGCCAATACTATAGCTACCGGAATGACCACCAGCGCCATATTGAATCGAATGTTTTTTAGCATGGTATAAGTTGTATTATTTTGGATGAAAGATACCTGTGTCCTGGGGGTAATTTTTGATGACATAAATCATATGGGCTGATGATATTCAACCGACCCCGCAGTTGAAGAATCTATTTGAAGCGTACAGCGCTTAAAAAGCTATAAGATCAAGATGTTAAGTTAAATAATATTTGAAAATGAAGCAATACAATACTATTTAACTTTTGTAATTTTTCTTGTGGCATGTTTTATAATCCATTGCGTATGAATATTATTTGTATCATTCCATGAGTCAAGTAGACTGAAGGCAGCTTGAGGATTGACTTTAATATAATCAGTCAGGTGATTAGCCACAGATTTTTTAACAAATTTGACAGGATCCTCTTTTAAGTGTTCAAGGATTTCAAAGACCGGAGCAGGATCATCTATGAAGAGATCCAACCTGGCAGCCCAGGGAAGCTTGGGTCTCAAACCCTCAGAAGCCAATCTTCTAAGGTGAAAGTTTTCTGACTGAGCCCAAATTTTCATTTGCATTAAAACTTGTTTAGGATACATTCTTACGAAGGGCCTAATAGCATATTCTCCTGTGTTTCTCCTCGTATGCTGATCAATGGCTTGCATGGAGATATCAAAATGTTCCAGCCCATATTTTTCTATAAATTTTCCAACAGGCATCAACCAGTAATAATGTGTAAACATGCCTGTTTCTCCTGGATTTTCAGGACCCATTATTTTTGTCAGGATTTGGATAGCCCGGGCATAATCCGAGGGCAAAAATTCCTTCAATTGATCTGCAATCAGCTCAACTCTTTGAGTTAAGGTCAAATCAGTGCAATAATATTCTACTTCGGAAATGAATGACCTTGCTTTAAATTCCGGAAAGATCTCTATAATTTTATTTGCAAGAAGTATTGCCAGATTAGCACCAAAGTGGTCCGTGATCCTAAATGTTTTTTCTTCCATTTTACCTTAATGAAAAATAAACATACAAATACTTCTAAACTTCAATTTATGCATTCACTAAAAATCGGAAGAATTCAAGTTAATATGAACTTACAATTATGATATCCGAATATCTTTTAAGTTGCACTTAACAACCCGGAAGTAATAAAATTGAAATCGGCCTCGTTCTCAGCAAATGCTAAAACAAATTATATTTCGAATGAACCTTGTCCTGTTCTTTGCGGGGCTATTTTCTGTTGCTCTGTCTGCACAAGAAATTTTGTGTGAATATGCAGGGAGGAGTAATATGAAAACAATTACACTGAGTGAGGCTCCAAACGGAGCAGATGACAGAATCAATGAAATACTGAATGTGGTGGGATTGAGCGGGAACTTCAATGTAAAGGTTGCGAATATCAATAATGCAGCAGCAATGATTTATGGTTCACAGCGATACGTGCTTTTCAATCCTCAGTTTATGCAGGCAGTCTACAAAAAGGCAGGTACAAAGTGGACAACATACAGTATACTGGCGCATGAAATAGGGCATCACCTGAACGGACATACTATTGGCAGCAAAAAAACTTTGCACGAATGTGAACTGGAGGCCGATGAGTTTTCAGGATTTGTTCTCGGTAAGCTGGGAGCAAGCAGAGAAGAAGCAATGCTGGCTATTGCTATCAGTGGCGCTAATAGTCCTACACATACACACCCTGATAAAGGCACGCGAATGAAAGCCATTGCAATGGGATGGAATCGGGCCAGAACTCAACCCTGATTGATTTCCTGAAGAAGATTATTTAGATCCAAAGCTTTAGTATACATGTTCAATGTGCCGTCCTCAAGTGTCGGCCATTGATCATGTGCTTTATCCCAATACAATTCGACGCCATTTCCATCCGGATCATCCAGATATAATGCTTCTGATACACCATGATCGCTGGCACCGGTTAAAGGATAATTTTCATCTATTAATCTTTGCAAAATTGTAGCCAGATCTTTTCTTTCGGGGTAGAGAATGGCCGTATGAAATAAACCTACATTCTGTTTAGGAGCTTTAGGAGCATTTTTACTGTACCACGTATTGAGTCCGATATGATGATGATAGCCTCCGGCTGAAATAAAAGCAGCCTGATCCCCATACATCATTGTCACCTCAAAACCAAGGAGGTCTCTATAAAACCTGAGGGATCGATCAAGATCTGCTACCTTTAAATGTATATGACCTATACGGGTCTGGGCGGGGATTTTATATGGCTCCATCTTTTAGTTTTTTTTGAATGTTGGGTAAGGTATATAATCCTCTTCTTCGCCTTTTATTTTACCAAATTTTCCTTCTATCCATTTTTGTTTTGCAGCTTCAATCAATGTCTTATCAGAAGAAACAAAGTTCCAGTCTATGAAGCGCTCCTCTGGAAATGGTTCTCCTCCAAAAATATAAATAGTACTATTTTCATGAATAGTAAATTCACACAAAGAGCTGTCTGTTGAAACTAATAATTGTTTGGAACCGTAGACAGTTCCATCGCTTTCGACTGATCCTTCCAGAATGTAAAGGCCTGATTCCCCATAAAGATCTTTGCCGATATTGACAGATTGTCTGCTTTTGCTTTTAATTTCAATCATGTACATGGGGCTATAAACAGGAACTGCAGATTTCCGGGCAAAGGCATTTCCTGCAACTAATTGAAACTCCAGATTTCCTTCAGTCCAGGAAGGAATTTCTTCTTTTGAAATATGAAAAAATTCAGGATCCATTTGCTCCAGATGTGCAGGCAGTGCCACCCAAATTTGTAATCCATGCATTTTATTAGCAGAATCCCGCAGGTATTCAGGGGTTCGCTCTGAGTGGACAATACCTTTTCCTGCAGTCATCCAGTTCACAGCACCAGGCTTAATTTCGACTTCATTCCCCAAAGTATCCCGATGCATGATGCTTCCCTCGAAAAGAAAGGTCAATGTTGACAGTCCGATATGAGGATGGGGTAGGATGTCAAAATTTTCTCTTTTATTCATTTCAACAGGGCCCATATGATCGATATAGATGAATGGTCCGACCATTCTTTTTTGGCGGAATGGAAGGAGTCTTCCCACCATGAAATTTCCAATCTGAGTGGCTCGTTCTTCTATGATGAGCTGGATGTTTGACATGTCAGAAGGGTTTTTATGAGGTCTCCAAATTAAATAAAATTAGCAAAGAGATTGTTTTAGATTTAGTTCTTAATTGGTTCTGCCAATTTATTGGCAGAGTCCGTCAGCAGGTAAAAAGCTGAATCAGGGTTTTAAAAAAGCAAATGGGTGCTAATAAATTAGCAAGACCAAAGTCGGGTCTTAAAAGAAAGCCAAATCAAATTGTAATCAAAAGCTTCTTGATAATGACAATTTGCCCTAAATGGTAAAAAACATGTTCTGTCATTCCTTGTATGTTCCTAATATAGGTTCCGTATTTCTGATCGACAAAGATCTCCCAAAGACGCTCCTCAGGAAGTGCTTCAATGAGGCTGCCCAGATATTCAGCATCTTTGTAAATTTGGTTGCAGAAATTATCCCAATCTTCCCTGGAATGAATAGGGGGGTGGTCCCAGCTGTATTCATCTTTTGAATCCAATGGTTTTCCCTCCAGAACTTTAATTTGACTCAATACATAGTAATTAATATGATTGGCAAGAGCTGCTATTGTGTTCAGGGATTGAAACTTCAATGTAGCCTGTTGCCATGTGACTGTATCTAGATGTTCCTTTAGATGGACCCATGTCCAATTCTTTCCGAAATAAGCTTCTCTGAAGTGCCTGGCAAGGTGTTGCGGTAAGTTCATTTTATATTTTTTCTTTCAAAAATAATGAAGAAAACCATTCAGAAGCGGAAATGTAAACCGAAATAAAAGTGCCCTGGCATGCCGGGATAATAATATCTCGGTTCAGTATTCCCGGGAGCGATAGCATTGACAATTAACATGGAAGCATAGCGGGTGTTCGTAATATTGTTTACTCCAAAATACATATTTAATAATCTAGCTTTACTAAACTCCAGAGGCACATTGAATTTAATATTTGAAGTCCAAAAACCATCGTAGTGAATACTATTGGCATCATTCAGGTATTGATCACCGGTGTATTGAATATGGGTTATCAATTCCAAAAATGAAAACATTTTCCATTGCAGGATGGATTGGAAAGTTTGATTTGGAATGCCGGGCAAATGATTTCCGTCAAAAACTTTTTCATCGTCCGTAAAGTCAATGAATTGATTGAAAGAATTGGAGTAAGTCAGATTAAGGTTAAGGCTTCCAGGGAAATCAGGAAAGGAAAATATTTCTGAACTGAGAGCAAGTTCAAGTCCCTGATGCCGTGATTTTCCTGCATTGATTCCGGTGAAAATGTCTTCAGTAAGTCGCTTTGTCAGCAATAGGTTTCTTAACTCAATCCTGTAAACAGAAATATCCAGCTCCAGATTAATTGCCGGCCATTTATATCGGGTTCCTATTTCATATTGCCATCCCTGCTCTGCCCGGATATCAGGATTAATATCTCCTGCAGGCAATAATGTTTCTTCAGGTGAGGGCATAGAGAAGCCATGTCCTGCGGAAGAGTATAAAGCCCAGTTTTCAGTAAGAGAGTAATTTATACCTATCCTTGGGGAAAACATTAAAGGGAAATCTCTGGATCCGGACTGATCTCCATTTCCCGGAAACAGATCTTTCAATTGGTATTGAATATTATTGAGCGCTGCAGCAAGGGAAATATTCCATTTTGCTGCAGGTCGATAGTACATCATTACGAATAGGTTAAGCTGATTTCGATTTTCCAGATTGTGATTGATCAGATTGTCATTAATGTCCAGCTCCCATTCATATTGTTCCAATATCCATTCTGCGCCCAGAACTACATCCAGCTTATCAGAATTGTAGCTAAGTTTATTCCTCAATCCTGCACTTTTTGACTGATCATCCAGATTATTAAACGGGCGATTTTCATAATTATCATTCCATCGGCCAAACACTGTAAGACGATTGCTCCAATTCTCTGAAAAGCTGTTGAGGAGACTAATTCCTGCAATGATTTTTTGATATTGTTTTGATCCTTTAATGGCCAGCCAGTTCGGTGCTGCAGCCGAAGGATTGGATTCAAATAATGTTTTACCAATGGAACTTGGAATTCCTGCATTGACATCCATAAGTAGTAAAGTTGCATTAACTGCCCACTTGCGCTCTGTCCATTGTGCACTACTAAGAAAAGAAGTTCTTCGGTAATGATTATTTTCCCTGAAACCGTCAGACTGCAGGTGGTTTGCGCTGCCCCAGATATTTAGTTTTTTATGTTGAATCGTTCCATACAGATTTGTTCTGAATGTATTAAAGCTGCCGTATTGGCTGATCAGATTTCCTTCCGATCCTTTGACTCCTGGAGTATAAATATTGATCGTTCCTCCCAGACCTGAGCCATACAATGCTGAGCCCGGACCTTTGATGATTTCGATTCGCCCTAATCCCTGCAGATCAATTTCTTCGGGAGTAGAAACACCATCAGCTGTGGTAAGCGGAATGTCATTCAGATAAGATCTTATTCTGTTTGAATTAAAAGGTGTGCGGCTTCCCATACCTCTTATTACAATCCGGTTGGTGGCATATGTACCACTTTGCATGCTCACACCGGGTAAAGTATTAATAGCATTTGCCAGATTGGTATTGTCAGAAAGGTTCAGCCCGATTCCGGAGAGTGTTGATAAACTGCCAGGCGTTTTAAATTCCGACCCTCTCATTTGATAAGCTCCGATATGGACAGTATCAATTTGTATTAACGTGTCATTTAGAATAATTGAATCCTGCGCAGATTGAGCCGATGCACATTGAAGTATCATTATCCCAAAGAACTGTATGAGGCAAAATATTCTCAATGTGATTTGAGTAATTATGTTAGGAGATTATTTGGCCAAAATTACAATTGGTATCTTCAATCAAGTGGCATGATTCGCAGGATTTTCCCCGGATTTTCAATGGCTACATAAATATATCCATCCGGACCCATCACTACATTTCTTACCCGGCCGATATCTTCCAGCAGTTTTTCCCGATGCGTGACTTTGTACTCTTTCAGCACTGCTCTTTCAAGATATTCAAAACTAAGTGAGCCAAGAAGAACATTATTTTTCCATTTTGGATATTTGTCTCCTGTCACAAAGGTCATTCCACATGGAGCAATAGAAGGTTTCCAATAGAAAACAGGTTGTTCCATACCTTCTTTTCAGTAAGTTTTGTGAGCACAGTCCCATTGTAATTAATACCATAAGATATGACTGGCCAACCGTAATTGAGTCCGGGTTTGATGAGATTTAGCTCATCTCCCCCTTTTGGTCCATGTTCTGATTCCCATATTTCACCGGTTTCCGGATGCATAGCTGTTCCCTGAGGATTCCTGTGGCCATAGCTAAAAATGGAAGGCATTGCACCCTTAGTCTTTACAAATGGATTGTCTTCAGGAATACTTCCATCATCTTTGATCCGGTGGATTTTTCCGTTGTGATTATTGAGTTCCTGAGGGAATTCAAAATGCTCTCCGCGATCCCCCACACCGAAGTATAAATAACCTTCCCTGTCAAATGCCATTTTACTCCCATAATGGTGCTGAGTACTGACCATCGGTAATGCTTCAAATATTGTCTGTTGATCGGTCAGCTGATTGCCTTTCAATCTGGCTCGCATTATTGCAGTATTACTATCACCACTGCCATCCTTCGCCGGGGAAGAATATGAAATATAAATCCATCCATTTTCTGCATATTTTGGATGAAGACACAAGTCCAGCAAGCCACCTTGTCCACGTGCTAAAATGGCCGGCAGTCCTTCAATAGGTGCGGATAGTTTGCCATTGGAGTATCTGTTAAGCGTACCTGCTCTTTCAGAAATAAGCATATCACCCCCCGGTAGAAAAACTAATCCCCATGGAACTTTCAATCCTGATACTACTGTATCCACTACAAATTTGAACTCTTCAGAACTGACTATCGGATTTTTTGTGTCGGGTTTCTTCAACTGTGATTTGTCCTTTGGGATTCCTTTTTGGACAAAATCTGCTAATGATTTGATCTCTTCATCGCTGAAGGTTTTTTCAAAGGCAGGCATACCATCAACTGACAATCCAAACTTGATACTTTTTATTATTGCATCCTTACTATTATCACTCATCCATGCTTTATCTGCAAATTTTTCCAGATTACGTCCATGACATCCGGCACAATAAAGGGCATAATTAGCTGCGGCAGGATGCTGAGAAACTACATCCGGTAATTCAGCTGTTTCCTTAGGAGGGGAACAGGGGCTGAGTCCAAAAATTATATAAATAAAAGTACTGCAGGAAAAGATAATCCAGGTTTTCATAATGGTCGTTTTGTGAGGTACGAAGCGGGTGTTGCTTATTTCTTTCGAAGGTACTAACAAAAGAGGAGATAGGTGGTTTATTGGAACAGCCAATTGTCGAATTGTCGAAATGCTGAATTGTTGAATGAAACATCCAATTGAACAGCCGTGAAGAAGCCACAAGCTACAAGCCTCAAGCTCAAGCCGCGAGCTTCAAAGGAACAGCCGGGAAGAAGTTGCCTTGTTGTTTTTCGAGTCAGCCATCACCTCCGAAATAAATTGAGATGCTAAGCAGCCAATTTATTTCGGAGACATCACCTTTTCATGGCTTGCTCCATGAAAAGACATCACCTTTCCAGCCAAAGGCGCAGAAAGACATCACCCCACTATGGACAAATCCCCGGAAATAGTAGCATCCCTTGCCTCAATGTGTAACGACTCAAGGCTCATTCTGAGTTGCTTCAAAGCAAAGAATACAGCCGGTTCTTTGTGGTCCTTAGCTGTTAAATTTTGTTGTAGTTCAGCAGAATTGAGCCACTTTTTTCGAATACTCTTGTGCCAGTTAATTCAAGACGTAGAGTGTTTTGTATATTATGAAAAATAAGTGTGCCCTTTCCGATGGCAAGCGGATCAATCAGGAATTCATACTCATCTATTAGACCTGCATCTGTAAGTGATGTTATTAGTGTTCCACTGCCGAGGATGGAGATATTTTTTCCGGGACTATTTTTCAACTTAGAAATTTGGCTGATAATATCCCCACTGATGATTTTTGAATTTTGCCAGCTTGCAGAATTGAGTGAATTTGATACAACTAGTTTTTCTGCTGAATTCATTTTTTCAGCTACTATCGGATATAAAGAATAAGCTGTTTCAGTAGGCCAGAAAGAGTACATCATTTCGTAAGTAACTCTGCCAAACAGCAAAATATTTCCCGACTGCAACCTGTCTATTGAATATTGATTACCCTCTTCTCCGTGTACATGCCAGCTGATATCTTCATTGATTCCTTTGTAAAAGCCATTGATCGTTAGAAAGTTGAATGCAGAAATAGATCTCATATGTGATTGTTTTATTCTGATTTATTTGCTGGTGGTGCGAAGTATGTGTGAAGATTAAAGTGTGAAAGATTATTCTAATCAGTGTGTAATTTACGAGCAGTTTTGTAAATACTAAAGTAAAGCAATTATCAATCCAGCAAATTCGGCAAGTTAATATTAATTAGAATATTGTAATGTATAAATAATAGATATACAATTTATTGTAATTTATTTACAATAAATTAATTGAATGATAATGCAGAGTTAACGGCTTTTATGTGACATAGTAATTGATTCATACTGCAAATATTAATTTTGTAACAATAAGTTCTCCTACCTTCTATTAAGAACACTTCATTGGAATTATTTAAATTAATAATAATATGCATATGTAAATAGCTAATTATCAAGCAGTAGTAATAATTTTTATGCTGTTCATGACAGCATGCTCTTTTGATAAAACGGTAGAAGCAGAAAAATCAGATTCGGCAATTTCTGAAAAAGACAGCGCAGTATTAAAGCCAGTTTATAGAACTGATCCTGTGGAATTTGACACAGATGACCCTGCTATATGGATAAATAAGACAGATCCGTCTCAATCTCTTGTAATAGGAACTGATAAAGATGAAAATGGTGCATTGTATGTGTATGATCTGAAAGGAAAACAGATTGTTTCAAAAACAGTGAAGTCCCTCCAGCGTCCAAATAATGTGGACGTGGCTTATGGATTAATCTTAAATGGAAAACCTGTGGATATTGCCGTGACTTCAGAAAGAATGACTCAAAATCTGAGAATTTTTAGTTTACCGGATATGAAAGCTATAGATGGGGGAGGAATTCCGGTGTATGAAGCTGAAACAGGAGAGATGTTCAGGGACTTAATGGGGGTAAGTCTTCACACTGATAAGTCAGGAAAAATTTATGTAATTGCGGGCAGGAAATCAGGTCCAACGGATGGAACTTATTTATGGCAATACCTTTTGGAAGATAATGGGAAAGGACTGGTTAAGGCCAGCCTTGTGAGAAAATTTGGTCAGTACAGTGGAAAGAAAGAAATTGAATCAATTGCAGTGGACAATGAGCTGGGATATATTTACTATTCTGACGAGCAGTTTGGAATTAGAAAATACTATGCCGATCCAGCCAAAGGAAATGAAGAATTAGCAATTTTTGGTCAGGGTGAATATCTGGACGATAATGAAGGAATTTCAATTTACAAGGATTCTGATTCTACCGGCTATATTCTTGTTTCTGATCAGGCAGCAAATCAATTTCACATCTATAGCAGAGAAGGTCAATCAAATGCTCATGATCATGTACGAATCACAACTGTTAAAACTTCAACCAATAATTCAGACGGATCTGAGACAGTTTCTGTTCCTCTAAATGAAGATTTTAAACATGGATTGTTTGTTGCAATGAGCGATGACAAGACTTTTCAGTATTATCGCTGGGAAGACATTGCAGGGACGAAACTCAGGATAAGAAATAAGCAGTAAACTCTAATTATTCCTTTATTATTTTCCTTACCATTTCCCTGTCAATTCTTAAGAGATAAAGACCGTTGGACAGACTATTCAGATCAATCTTAATGTCCAGATCAGCAGTTCCTGAATATTGAATTATGCCAAATAAATCAAGTATTTCGATTTGATGAAGGTCAGAATCATTGAAAATAATATTCAATTTATCAGCAACAGGATTGGGGTAGATTTGTACCCGAATATCCTCTTTTGTTATTACTGATTTAACAACTGAATATTTTTGTTGTCCATCCGAATCTTTCTGAAGAAGTCTGTAATAGGTGCGCCCGGGGTATGGATTGTAATCCCATACATAATATTCTTCCAGTTCAGAACCAGTCCTTGCAGCAGAGATTGTTTCCAGCTCCTTCCAACTTATTCCGTTCATGCTTTTTTGTATTGTATAAGATTCCGTATTACCTTCTATTGTTGTTGTCCAATTGATTTTCACAGTTTTATCAAAAGGCAAGGCTTCAAAGGATAACAATGCTGCGCTCAGAGGAGATTGATTTTCATAAGGACCCATATCAACTGTGCCTGCATTTATTCTGCTCTCTCCGGTAATATCCTCAGTGTGCACTCCGGTATTGGATCCGGAATTAACACTTGGAGAAGAGTTTGTCATTCTTAATCCATCGTCCATGGTCAACCAGCAAAAGTCATCACCGGCTGCATTGGAAATGTCAAGAAATAGAGGATCTGAATCAATATTTCCAATTGTAGATCCTGATAAAACATGCATACCATTTTGCCCGCTTAAGTCAATATTAGAATAAGTTGCAAGCACCTGTGCATTTGCATTTCCTCTCACACAAAATTGCGGTCCTGCTCCGGTTGCTGTGTTATTTCTAACGATACAATTTTGGAGTGTCACTGTACAAGATCCTGAAGAACCTCCGCCAACTTCATTAAGATTATCTGCTATAAATGCTCCGGCATATCCATTCAATGCTGAGTTGTTTGTGAAAATGCAATTGATTAAAACCGGATGGCAGTTTCCTCCCACATTACCTCCCCAGGCATACATCGCTCCTACATTGCTTGCTGAGGTATTGCTGTCAAAAATACAGTTATAAAGTGTGGGACTTGCGTTACCTCCAACACCATAAGAATCCATTCCTCCGGCTTCTATATAGGCATGATTTTGATAAAAGATGCAGTTAATGTAAGTCGGTTCAGCATTGCCACCTGCATATCCATTATTGAAGGCCCCGGCGCCCCAGGAAGCTCTGTTATTGGTAAAAAAACAATTGCGGATGACAGGATTACAAAAACCAGTAGAACCAAAACCATGATTATATAATCCACCACCCAGTCCATTTCCGGCATTGGACGGAGCTCTGTTATCATTTGCATCCCTAATCTCAAATCCATCCAAAATTGCAGTATTGTTCAGTTCTTCATTCGACACAATTTTAAAAGAATTATCAGTAATTCCCGCTGCGCCAATCTCACCACTCAATATGCTGCAGGTTCCGCAGATGAATTCACGCTCCTCCAAAGTAGCTTCGGTCCCCGCAAATCCGCCATAAATGCTTATCCCATTTCGCATAGAAAATGATATGGATCTGTTGTTGTCAGTGGTCGGAACATATGTTCCGCAAGCCACCCAAATTTCATCGCCGGGAGCAGCTGTGTTTACCATAAATTGTAATGCAGAGCCGGGAGCAGCATTAGCCCAGCTAGAACCATCCAGAGATCCGGCTCCGGATACTGTAACATATCTGGTAGCTGCTATGCTTGAAAGGCTGAAACATAAAATTAATACTGATAGAATAAATTGGGGTCTAATTGATTTCATATCAATTTGTGGCTTAGTGAGGAAATTGAAAAAAGGTTGCTTCAGTAAAAGTATAATCCTGCTCAAATTCTTTATAAAAATACCTTAAACCCACTACAATTAGTATTCAAAATGCATGAAAGCTAATTCTGAATGCATAATTCTAGCTTCCCAATTGATAGGTGAAATGCAATACACTTTGTTCATCGTCAAATTTAGTTGCTCTATAAAATTCAATTGCTTCAGTATCTGATAAATGAACCTGAACAAAGAGCTCTTCGAAGCCAAGGTTTTTGCAATATTCTGTCGTGTATTCAATTAATTTTTTGCCAATACCTTCCCGCTGATGCGATTTTGACACAGCAAGATCATATAAGTAAGCGATGGGATTAATTGTGGAATAATGTTGGAGAACAAAAACTGTTAATCCACCAACCACAATGTCTCCTTTCTTAGCGGCCACCACAAAAAAATTATTACTTCCCAACAAGTGTTCTAAACGGGAAATGGGTGGAATTACGAAATCGTTCCATTCAAATTCAGTGTCAAATATTTGCAAGAGTTGGATGAAGTCCTTTACATAGGATGACGTAAGAATGCGAGTATCAACCATTGTACTTTTTTATATAGTCAAAATTATGCTTTATTCCAAAATTTCAGGATTCAATCCACCATAAGATTAAGGATCTGACATTTTAAAGTAATTACAAAAATTGATATGTCATCCAGAGCTAAAATTCAGTTAGGAATAAAAAAGAGCAGCTACTTTTCAGTGCTGCTCTCAAGTGAATTTCTTAAGGCCGGAACTTACAGACCTTTATTGAGAATAACTATCTTATTTGTTTGGATCAATTCATGTTTACTCCAGATCTGCATTAAATAAATTCCATCTGCCAAGCCTGGTAATGATAGTGCATGATTTCCCGTGCCAAGCCCTTCAAATTCCTGATTGAAAACATTTCTACCATGAATATCAGACAATATAAAATTTAAGTGATCAACATTCTTTTCATTATTGCTAAAGAACAAATCTCCATTGCTTGGGTTAGGAAATATCGTTAATGATTGAGTCGGAAGCCCATTTTCTATACCAGGGCGGGTGATGACAGTAGGTTTATCACCTGTAATGATTACATGATCGAAACTTGCTGTTGTAGTACTGCTTTGGTTAATGCTTTCAACCTGCAAACCAACAAGTACGCAATTACTCATGCTTACATTGGCTGTAAATGCGAATACCCAGGTGCTTCCGTTAGTAGAAGTAAATCCTGTAAAGTTGTTTGCTTGCCTTACAATTCGCAACCAGGTATGACCATTTCTAAACATACTTAAAAATTGCGTAGCTCCATTTGTGGTACTTCGAATTTCTCTGCGAATGTTACCGTTCATTTGCATTTTCAAAACTACTTTTTTAGATCCCGGAGCTGAAGTCTCTCTAAATGTAATTCCAGCCCAGCCTAAGCCTGTCATTTGGCCAATGTGGGCAGTTATGCTGCCATCCCCGCAAATCTCCTGATGAACCAATTGCATTCCATCAACAGTGGAAGTACTATAACCATTTGCTGAAATACTTATAGTATCTCCGCCTTCAGAGCTGCAAATTGGAAACTCTGAATCACCGCTGCTTTGGCCAATGTCTGTTTGTGTCCATCCGGAAGCATTTTCTGCATCATCATCAATCTGACCATTGCAATCATTGTCAAGTCCATCACATACTTCGGCAGCACATGGGTTCATTACTGCTCCATTAGCCAACGGATTATCATTGCAATCACCATTATTGGAAACGTATCCTTCAGGGCAGTTGCCTGAGAAGATGGCTGGTTGGGATGCATCTCCATATCCATCTCCGTCAGCATCTGCATAGCATTGAACATCGCAATTGATAAATGGAAGTCCTCTTAAATCATCAGGATTGGATCCAAATATCGCTGATTGCATTCCGGCCACTTCATAATATGAAAATGCGGAGCTGATATTGCTTGTTAAAAATCTTCCATTACCAACATATGCAGCGCCAAAAACTTCACCACCTGTATAACTTCCCGGTATTCCGGTGACCGTATAAGGAGGGACAGCGTTAATCTTTTCATAAACATTTGTACTATTTCCTGACCAGTGGTAAATATGATTATCATCCGGATTATAACAAATCACTTCACCATCAGCGCCATTACCAAGAGCAGTCAATAAAGTCTTGCTTGCATTTGATGGATCGATTTCATACAATGATTCAGGTACAGAGGCCCCGTCTCCAGTCACCCCATATAAAGTACCATCAGGCGCGAATGTGATAGAAGAGAAGTTATCGCCAAGGTTTCCTTTAGTTGTTATTTCAAAAGTTTCAACATCAATTGTTCCTAATACACGACCACTTACTCCGCTCACTTTACAAATTACATAAATAGAATCGTTGATTGGATTCATTGAAGCTCCATTAATTCCTGTAACAGTAAATCCCTGAATAAAAGGAGCAGCTCTGGTAATAATCTCAAAACTATTTATAGTATCGATTACCCACAGTGAATCCTGGAAAGGTGAAAATCCAATAAATGTACCACAGTCAGAAGCTTCCACAATTTCTGAATCAATCATTCCATCGCAATCATTGTCAAGGCCATTACAGAAATTTACAGGTGCTCCCGGATAGATGTTTTCATTATTATCATCACAATCTCCTGCTTGCAAACCTTCTGCATCTGTGTACCCTACACCGGGTGAATTACAGGAAACTATTGAATCTCCGAAATAAAACCCATCATTATCAGCATCAAGGTACCAGGTTGAGATACCTAATACGTTTTCATCTGAGTCATTGCAATCATTGTTATTATCTACATATCCTATTGGACAAGTATTCTCGCTTGGTTCTATAGGTTCAGAATTAGGATCTCCAAACCCATCTCCGTCTGCATCTGTATAACACTGAAGACACCCTGCTTCATATAATTCAAGAACTTCTGAAGCAGAAAGCGCTCTGCTGTAAAATCCAAATTCATCCATTATGGAACCTGGAGCTAAACTGCTGTTAGTGCTATAGCCTCCCACTTTAAAAGGGCCAGTTCCGGTAATGTTAACCGCTCCCTGAGCAACAGTATTGACCAGAACACCATTTAAATAAGCTTTTACTTGATTGTTTGCAGACTCATAAACAAACACAATATGCTGTAAGCCTGCAGCCGCTCCCCCGTTGACAGGGATGTCAGTCAACCCACCACCTCTAAGCCAATAATTATCAGGACCGGCCACTCCATTAGTAAAACATCTGAAGCTATTTGCATTGACGTCTCCAAAAATATACCACAATAAGGAATAGTTCGATACATTATTTATCCAAAAATGGATGCTCCAGTCAACTCCATTTAAGTTAGGAACCCAGTTTGTATTAACATAATTGGAAGAACTTGTACTTCCCGTGCCGATCAAGCCACCTGCACATTTGCCTCCTGATCCTTGTGTCAGATCACCCAGTATAGTTGCGGTTTCAGTACCCAAAGGAGGATTAGATGCTTCATTCGGAACGCTCGTTCCTGTTCCGTCAAATTTATAATACAAAATTTCCGGTGCCTGAGCTCTCAATGTTCCAATGATTGAAAACAAAATCAGTATTAGAACTGATGCACGTTTTATTAAAGCAGGTTGGGGTATTAATGTAAGCATACATGTAAATATTATATAATGTGTAAATCAGTTACAAGTAAACAATTATTATGCCAAATATAATTCAATTCTTTGCCTAACATTACAATTGCCGGGCATTATTTTTCTCAATTTTAATTATACATAATCAGATGTGTCATACTATCCTCTTCCTATGACTGGCTTTTGTCCATTTTAATTTTTTACAGGAGGGACAAGTATGCTGAGTTGCTGGTTTTAATTCATCTGTAAATCCACAAAAGATGCAGGAATAAAAACCCGGATCTTTGATCGCCCTTACATATTGATCCAAAGCTCCCGGCATAACCGAAAGCCCGGGTTTGACTTCTTTGTCAGAGAAGTAAAAAACACTGATATTGCCATTACTTTCTTCGATTGCTTCTTCTATCTGGCCTAATTGCGACACGCCCCGCAGGCGCAATTCAGCAAAGAACTCATCTTCTGTCAATGGCTCTTTTTTGAAGTTTTCAATTTTGAATACTCCGTTTTTTATAAGGCAGACAGGCATTCCTTCTACTACCTTTTCAAATTTTTTATTACTGGCAATCAGATAATTGATCAATTTGTATGACCCAATCACCACGCAAAAAACTACGAATCCCACCAATAATCCTACGTCTTTATAAAACATTGGATCACCCGCAGCAGATCCCAGACCAATGATAACTACAAGTTCGAAAACGGATAATTGTTTTACCCCCCGTTTCCCTAATAATCTAAGACTTACTAGTATGATGATAAACATTACTCCGGTACGAAGCATAGTTTCCAAAAGGAAACTCCACTCTTCTTCACCGAGTAAAAGTCGCTGCCAATCCAATCCTCCTTTAGCTTGTAAAATGATCATAATCCAATATTAAATATTATTTTAATCTTGCTCTCCAATATCTTCATACCATATATCCGGATGAAGCTCAATGAAAGAATTCATAAGATTAATGCATTCCGGGTTATCCAATACGACAACTTCGACGCCTTGACTTCTTAACAAATCTTCTGAGCCCAGAAAAGTCTTGTTTTCACCAATTACAACTTTAGGAATTCCATAGAGAAGAATGGCACCAGTGCACATGGGACAAGGAGAGAGTGTCGTATAAAGTACGGAATGCCGGTATACTTCAGCTGTTTGCCGGCCTGCATTTTCAAGAGCATCCATTTCTCCGTGAAGAACGACACTGCCTTGTTGAATACGTTTATTATGTCCTTTACCCAGGATTTCTCCCTTATATACGATGACACTTCCGATTGGAATGCCGCCTTCCTCAAAACTTTTTCTTGCCTGAGATACTGCCTCTTCAAAAAACTTGTCCATTTGCTTTTGCGTTGATTTTCAAAAACAATTTACTGGAAAAAACGAAATGAACATAAGAGAAATTGAGAAAGCTTTCAATTCTGAGCCACAATTTTATCCATTCACAATTTCGCCTCCATTGACATGAATGATTTGGCCTGACACAAAACTGGCGTCTTCGCTGGCCAGATAGACAAATGCAGAAGCAATTTCATAAGGTTGTGCAGGTCTGCCCATAGGGGAATCAGAGCCAAAAGTGGATACTTCTTTAGAATCAAAACTTGAAGGAATCAGGGGAGTCCACACAGGCCCCGGAGCGACTCCATTCACTCTGATTTTTTTATCCATCAAATTTGCTGAGAGGCTTCTGGTGAAAGAAACTATTGCTCCTTTAGTTGCGCTATAATCTAAAAGACCACCGCTTCCACGATATGCGGTGACTGATGTGGTATTGATGATTGCACTTCCTTCCTTCATAAACGGTAGGGATGCTTTTACCAGATAAAACATGGAAAAGATATTGACCTCAAAGGTTTCTCTGAGCTGTTTATCTGTAATTTTGGTGATATCCTTTTCGGGGTATTGGACAGCTGCATTGTTTACCAGAACATCAATTTGAGTAAATGTTCTGGTGATTTTCTCTATTGCCCTGATGCAATTTTTTTCTTTTGAAATATCAACTGGTATAGAAATGCATTTTTGTCCATATTGCGACTTGATATATTTGACTGTTTCATCCGCATCTCTTTGTTCATGTTTCATATACAAAATGGCTACTTCCGCACCTTCAGCTGCAAATGCCACCGCTACAGCGCGCCCAATCCCACTATCACCTCCAGTGATGACACATTTTTTATGGAGCAATTTAATACCCGAATGACGGCCATTATCAAAATCAGGATTCGGCTCCATTTTATGTTCCAATCCCGGTTGTTTAGCTTGGGATTGTGGTTTATGGATTTTTTTCTTTGAGCTGCTGTCTTGCATTTATTCGCTCTTTGATTTTTTCCGGGGAACTTTAACACCTTCTTTCCTGGCTTCACTTAGACCAATCGCGATTGCTTGTTTTCTGCTCTTCACTTTACCGCCTTTGCCTTCCGGGCCGGATTTCAATTTACCTTCTTTGAATTCTTCCATTACTTCAGCTATTTTATCCTGTGCATTTTTTGAATACTTTGCCATGACAAATACATTTTATTTCATTGCAAAATTGAATGAAATCAGGGGATGAAGTATTACAAAAATGTGAGAATTTGTTATAACTGCTTGAGGGGAAAAGCTCAGCTTTTTTTATCCAGTTCAATGGCTTCGTGGAGAAGATCTTGAATAGCTTGAGCGTCTATTGAGTCAGCAGATGGATAGATTTTGTAGAATATTTTCTTGTTAGTGCCATGAGTCAGATACTGATTTGTATCCATTAATTTATAACCTTGCCAGAACCCCAGTAATACACCAGACTTTACACCTCCTCGTGGAATAGCCGCCGGCCAAATAATGCAAATTCCTTTTTTGCCGTAAAAGAATGGAACATTGTAGGAGATTTTCTCTTTGCAATAGTCAGGTAATTGTTCTTTTATAAGTTGACGCAGTACCTCGACCATGATTAATTCATGTTCCGGTAAATGCTCGTAGAGCTCAGGAATTGATTGAATTTTCATGTAGAGATGACCAAACTCTGAGTTTTTACATTTTAGCAATT
The DNA here is from genome assembly GCA_016706365.1 of Saprospiraceae bacterium. Classification (GTDB taxonomy): domain Bacteria; phylum Bacteroidota; class Bacteroidia; order Chitinophagales; family Saprospiraceae; genus SLDF01. The sequence goes on along the minus strand of JADJJU010000001.1, from coordinate 129,253 downwards.
TCGTGAATTTCGTAATCACCGGCATTACGGACTGCAGCCTGCAATTCTTCAATATTGATATTGTCCTTCAACGTAATAGTTGCTTGCGGGGAATCAAGTCTAATTTCTGCTTTTTCTACTGTTTCCAGATTTTCTATTTCTTTTTTAACTCTTGCTACGCAATGACTGCAAGTCATTCCTGTAATTTCAAATTGTTGTGTCATGATTGTTTTTTATTGGGCAAAGATATTGGGTTCATTACTTAAGATATGGAAGATTTTGGAATACTCAAACTTAGATGGGACGAAATTTTTACATCAACAAATAGGTCACCAACTTTAATTATTTTGGAATATTTAAAAATATTGTAATATTTATTAATTTTACGATACTCATTTATAACCCGCAAATTCTTATTTAAATGGAAGAGCAAATCGAGCAAATACCAGTCTCATCTCTGACTAAGGAAGAACAGGCTACTTTTTTCAGAAAGACATATGCCCATATTGCCCTGGCGGTTTTGGCCTTTATAATTGTGGAAACTATCTTTTTAAATACTCCTTTTATAGTGGAGGTTGCATTGTCCATCGCCAGTGGTTGGACCTGGCTATTACTTTTAGGAGGATTTATGTTTATCACGAATTTCGCACAGAATATGGCTCGAAATGCAGTAGATCGCAACAAACAATATCTGGCAATGCTGCTTTTCATCATTGCAGAAGCCTTCATTTTTGTGCCTCTGATATTTATTGCGATGTACTATTCAGATGGAGCGGGTAGTATTATTTACCAGGCAGCACTTCTCACGGTTTCTCTATTTACCGGATTAACTGCTGTTGCTTTATTGACGAAGAAGGACTTCTCATTTTTACGAACTATAATTACAGTAGGCTCTTTCATCGCCTTAGGACTCATAACCGCTGGAATTTTATTCGGATTCAACCTGGGTCTTTGGTTCAGCGTAGGAATGATAGTTTTAGCCTCAGGTTCTATTTTGTATCAAACTTCCAATATTAAGAATGAATACCGTGCAGATCAATACGTGCTTAGCCTGCCTTTTTTTTTTTTTTTGTTTTTTTTTGTATTTACATGGCAATTGACAAGACTATTTGAAGTCATTGCTTTTCTAATATCATCTATTTGCTACTGAATTATAATTTCGACATTCAACCTTATTTGCATTTAAAATTCAATGCATTTCATCTTCTGCATTTGACATTTCTGAAGTTTTCACTTTCAGGGTTCAGCCATTTTGCTTTTTAATTTTGCATTTCAAAACATTTCATTAGCAATTTCGTGATTCACTATTCAAACTTCATCAAAATTGAGTGTTGGGTGTGTTGAAATCAGGGTTAAATTGATGACCGTTCCTTTGAAATCCATGCGCATCCATGAAAGTCTTCATGATAAGAAGGGTTTCCGGTTCTGTATTGAAAGGACCGGAGTGCATCATCTGAACACATTTTCCTTCGTGCATTACAAATAAAGTGATATCCGCAGCTAATGTGATTTGCTTGGTTTCCACTACTTTTTTGATCGCAGCAGTAACCTGATCTTGTGTAACAAAATCCGGCATACGGATCATCATGCGATAATCCCATTCGCTTCGGGGCACCTGTTTTGGAGCCTCCGAAATTCCTATATTTTTGTACTTTTCTTCATCGAATCTCCAGAGGCCTTCCAGTTTGGCTACAATAAAATCCTGATCCAGCGCCTTGTTCATAAATTTAATGGTATAGGCAGTGGCGTACAATGCCTGAAGTTTGTCTGAATAAGCTTTCTCAGATGGGTCTCCTTTGCCTTCGATGGATAAAAATTGGGCTTTTTCTATGTCGATGATTTCGGGTTTATTTTTTGCGGAATAGTATGCCTTGAAAGTTTTGCTGAGGTCTAGTTTTGACATGATTAACTGTTTTTTGTACAAATATGGGGAGAGGGATTGACAGGGGAGTCTCAGGAGGGGGTGATAATTGTTGGTTTTCAAAGTGATTTACATCATATAGAATCTATATAAGCTAAGTATAGAAAATGTTCTTAGATGATTTCGTAGTCTGCTAAATTAAATGCTTAGCGTCATTGATGGGTGTTGTAACATTTATAAATATGAATTATATTTGTAAATTATAAATAAACATCTGATGGCAACTTTCACTAGTACACTACCTGACAGCTTATTGCAATTGTTAGATGAGAAATCCAAAAAACTTTCAACTCCTAAAAACAAGCTTATAGAAAGGGCACTACGCCTATATTTGGATCACCTAAATCGTGCTGAATATGTGAAATCCTACAAGCAAATGGCGGATGATACAGATTTACTCGAAATCGCAGAAGAAGGAATGGAGGATTATCTCCAACAATTAGAAGACAAATGAAAGCTGTAAAGCAAGGTGAGATTTGGTATGCTGATCTCAATCCTGTAAAAGGAAATGAGCAGGCAGGACTAAGGCCCGTAATAATAGTGAGCGGTAACCTTGCCAATTCACACCTGAACATGGTAATTTGTTGCCCTCTTACTACAAAAGTTAAAAACTTTAGAGGCAACGTAGTATTAATGCCCCCAGCCGTGAATGGATTGATTGATGTTTCAGAGATACTTACATTTCATATTCGATCGATCACCAAGGATCGTTTGATCAGCAAGATTGGCTATGTAGATAAGAGTCAGTTACAACTTGTCAAACAGGGCTTTGATGATATCTGGAGATATTAATTTTTTCTTCAAAGTATTTTAAATAAAAAAGAGACACAACATATCCGTTGCATCTCTCAGTTTTATTGATATAAAAATTCTATTGTAATTACCTTTTGATATCAGTAATTTACTTCCATACATTTTTCGAAATTTGCGTTTGCTTTTTCCCATGCAACAATATGCACCTCAACTCCATCTGCAATACCCCCTAAAGCTGAACCTGCCAGAATTGATTCTGCCAGTGCCAAATAATTATCCTCCACATATTTGTCATAGCAAAATGTGGGACCAGGAATCGTTCCTGAAGATTCAATTTTTCTAATGATTCCTGAGATTTCCAGATAGAATTCTTTCAGTTCATTTCCGCCTATATTTGCTTTATTGTTACTCTTAAAATGCTGTTGAGTGTTGGCTCGCAATCTATTCCATATAGAGTTTGCTTCTGAAACAGAACCAAATTCAACTATTACCCAGGTAAAATAGTCAATTCTATTTTTATTAATTTTATCAGTAGTAAGATACTTTTCAAGGGATTTTGATGCTTTCATAACTGTCTCTACATCAGCCTTGATTGCGCCGACGTAAGAATTATTCTCTGAGTTTTGAGAATAGCCCGCCCTTATGGCAAATACAAATATCAACATTGATATGCAGAACGTGCGGGTAGAAGGAAGTAGTTTGGAAGTGATTTTCATTAGTTTTTTGTTAGAAAGTTCGGTAAAAATTGAACCGCTGTTCTACTGGGAACAGTCAAGCGATTGGATTTGAACTCAAAAACAAGCGAGATGAAAAAATATAAAGTTGATTTGTGGTGAAAATATTTCACTGGAGTCAACTTGATAAATAAAGATATATCATAAAGATGGATTTTTAAAATTTATGTAACATGTTTAATTACAAACATTGACTAAAATTCAATAATGAGTGTTTTTTCGGACTTGGTGATTGATTAAAAAAAAAGAGACACATCTTTCGATGTATCTCTTTGATTCTGGTGGAGCTGGGGGATCGCGAGGTAATGCTAGCTGTTCATCAAGATGACATCTCATAACTATTATATCTGGAGCTCATAAAGGAATTGAAAAGCATTACCCGCGAAGGCGAGCAAAGCAAGGCAACAATAAATTGAATTTGGATTATAAAGGATAAATAGTGAAGACAGATGGTTCAGTATTAAGCTTTGCCTCGCCTGTCGAACCATTATCACATTAAAGTATGTAAGTATAGTTGGATATCTGGATGGGATGACTTGTATTCCATAAAAAAAGACACAACATTAAGTTGTGTCTTTTTGTGGAGCTGGGGGGAGTCGAACCCCCGTCCAGAGAAAGCACTGCGGAGCCTTCTACATGCTTAGTTTTTGGTTAAATTGTCGGGAAAAGATTTGGTCCAAAACAAACCTTCTATTCCTTAGACTTTGGTGTCTCGCCTTCAATTAAAGTCATCCTCTCCGGCCAGCCTGCGTTTTTATGATATGCAACATCGCTTTATATCAGGCGTCAAGCAAGTTGCATAAAGGCGCTATAATTCCTAGAATTAAGCAGCCAAGGCGTAATTAGATTCGCCGATTATGGTTTGATAGTCATTTGATAACGGAGTGTCCCATCATGCTCCGGCATGCTTACTCAACAGATATACCAACCTGTCGATTCCATTCAACCCCAATTCAAGAGTGCAAACATACACGGATTCCGGATAGTTCCATGTTATTTTTGAAAATGATTTTTGTGTGCTGAGTGGAACAGCCGCTTCTAGCTTTTGGCTCCCGGCTTTTGGCAGAACAGCCTGAACATCCGCTGTTAGCTTATAGCCCTTTGCTATTGGCAAACAGCCGGAAAAGCCTGAAGGCTGAAATGATTTCTTAAAATGAAGGGCAAATATTTATTTGCTCCTACATTACAGCCCTGAATCAGATGTCGTGTGAATAGACGGGGAGGAACAGGCTGTTAAACACATCATTCATCACACACTAAGGTTGTTTGTCTTGTGTCTGCAGCGAATTGCAATTCGCCCCTAATTGCAACTTTTCACCTGATAATTGTGTGAATTGACGGCTGCTATCAGGCTGTTTCTATTCACGATTCACCATTCCTCCTCCCTGCTGTTGCATTCATAATTCAACATTCAACACTCAACATTTATAATTCCTAACGGGCGGTTTGTGTAGAGAGAAGACGCAATGTATTGCGTCCCTACATCGCAGCGCTGAACTCAGATATTGTGTAATTGACGGCTGCTATCTAGCTGTTTTTATTCACTATTCACTATTCACTATTCACGATCCTGGCTGTTTCATTCATAATTCAACATTCATAATTCATAATTCCCGACTCCAAAGCCGCCCTTACCGACCCATATTTCAGCAACAATTCTTTCGCTTTGTCAAAATCAATATTAAGCTGATTCGCTATAATCAAAGCTCCCCGCTCTTTGAGTTTTTGATTGCTCATCTGCATGTCCACCATTTTATTGTCTTTGACATATCCCAGTGAAATCATGGTAGCGGTAGTGATCATGTTCAATACCATTTTTTGTGCTGTTCCGGCTTTCATGCGCGTGCTTCCGGTAACAAACTCCGGACCAGTCAATACCTCCACAGGATAATCGGCATGATCCGTGACCGGACTGCCTGGATTGCACGTGATGCATCCCGTTGAAATTTTTGCTCCCAACAGCTTTTCGAATTGCCTTGTCTCCACCTGCAATAATCCCCACCACCAAATCCGGAGATACTCCAAAGGTTGGCGGACATTCCGAGGCATCCAATATACCAAGTCGACCACTTGTCCCGGCACCGATATAGAATAGCCTTCCTCCATTTTTCAGCAACTCCACTGTTTTTTTAACAAGAGCTGTGATTTGAGGCATTGCTTTGTTGACAGCATGGGCTACACTGATATCCTCTGTATTGATATTTTGTAATAAGGCTTCTACCTCCATCTGTTCCAGATGCCGGTAGTGGGAGTCTTGTTCTGTATATTTTATCATTTGATTTAGTAAGTTGGTGTTGGTCAGAAAAAAAAAAAAACCAAAAAGAGGGAAAAAGCCCCCCCCCCGGGGGGGCCCAACCTTTTTTCCCCGGGGGCCCCCCGGGGGGAAAAAACCCAAAAATTGGTGTGGGGGGGAATTTTTCCCTTTTTCCGAAAAAATTCCGGCAAAAACACAAAAAAACAACCTTCCGATCTAAATAAATTACCTTAAGCTCAATTTTATTTCAAATTCAAATGACTTCTTCCGGGTTACTTTTCTCATCTTTCAAATCCCGGTTGACAGCAATACTGGTATTCAATTCAAATCCGGTAAGCAGGATGAATGAATTGATTTGTAACCAAAGCATCAGAACAATGACAGCTCCAATCGATCCGTAAATTTTATTATAAGTACCAAAACTATTGACAAAGAAAGAAAAACCAACCGATGTCAATAAAGAAGCAACTGTTGCCATCGTTGCTCCGGGACTGAAAAATCTGGACCTCTTGACATAAGCAGGACCGACATAATAAACAGTGGCAATAATGCTGTATACAAGTGAAATAACAATCAGCCATTTAAGCATTTCAATGGCATATCTTGAGTAAGTATCTACACTCAGAAGGTCAAAAACATAGTTTAGAATCAGATTTCCCAAAATTACCAGCACCCCTGAGATGACCAGGAGTACACCCATCAGAGCAGTCAACATTATGGCTACTAGCCTGGCTTTCCACCATTTTCTTTTTTTGAAAAGTTTTGGATAACTTTTATCAAATCCTCTCATCAATGACATCATTCCATTGGAAGAGAAGAAAATAGCCAAAACAATACCTACAGAGAGTAAACTGTTGCGCTGAATTTCCAGTAAGTCTTTCAAAGTTCCAAAAATGAAGACTTCAGCACTCGAGGGAATGATGGTGTTCAGATTTTCCTGAATGGCCTCTACCGGGTTATCGAATGGTATTAAAGGCAATATTGCAATCGCCACCAACAAGGTCGGAAATAATGCCAAAAAGAAACTAAAAGCTGCAGAATTTGACCTTGCTCTGATATCATCCTGCTTGCTTTCATTGATCAGGAAAACAAAGACATCGTAAATCGGGATTCCTTCGAATCCGGGAAATGAGCTGGATTTTGACCACTCTTTTAATCTGTTCAAAACAGGAGTAAAGGATATTCTGTCCCTGAATGATTTTTTATTTTTGGTCAAAGTATGGATTTAAAGCTTCAACTATGGAACGTGGAACGGGCACTGTAGTTCTGTCAACAGCTAAAATAAAGCAGAGTTTTACCGATGCAGCATTGATTAATTCATTCTTTTCATTGAATACTTCATAATGAAATGTGATATCATTATCAGGTAATTTCCGAATAGAAGTTTGCAATTTGAGTAACTCATCATAGAATCCGGGTCTCAGATATCTCACCTGCATAGACATCACTGGCATCATAATACCTGACTTTTCCTCAAGCTCTTTATAACTAAGTCCCAGGGATCTCAATGCCTCTACTCTTCCAACTTCAAAATAGGCAGCATAATGACCATAATACAGATATCCCATTTGGTCGGTCTCTCCATATCTGACTCGTATCGACATTTCATGAACGAACATCCGGAGTAAATTTTAAACTATAAATCGTCCCGGCTCAGCGGACATGTCATACAATGCGATCCACCTCTGGCTCTGGATAATTCACTGGATGGAAGTGTTATAATTGTATTGGTCAAAGATTTAGGATCGATTGCCCCACTCTTTACTCCTTCAAGAAATTCATTTGCAGGAAGAATATTATATCCGAATGACCGGAATGCTTCTTCTGTCTTTGGATTCCTGTCGTAAGTAATTGCAAGACCCGGTCTGATAGCTACAAGATTGCATCCATCTGTCCATTGTTCTCTTTCCTGATAAGGTGATTCTCCGTTTCCGGCAAAAATAAACTCCATGCTGGAATTGATTTCATTCAGAATAAATTCTTTTATGGATGGATAAGATTTACTTGTTCCATTGGATCGGTAAACCACCACATTAGAGCTCATCCCTTCATACACAATGGGCTTGAAAGCTACTATATGATTGTAATGTATCCTCGTGAACAAGGTATCAATATGCATGAATGATCGTTCGTTTGGAATATTTACCAGAACTACATTCTTGATGACATCTTTCTCAAAAAGAGCGGCTTTCAGCGAATGAATAGCATGTTCAGTAGTTCGTTCACTGCTTCCTATTAGTAAATATTCTCCTTCCAGCATCATCATATCACCACCTTCTATAGAAACGATTTCACCTTTTTTGGAAGGAGGGAAAAGGTCTACTCTGTTGAGATTAATAATTTTCCCGGATTCCTGCAAGTCTGCAAACATGGGATGTGCCCAGAATATAAATCTGGTCAGAATGTTTTCGCGATATCTTGCTTGTTTGGCAGCTTTTGTGATAATGACATGGTCTTTAACTACCACCGCAATATCTCTTGTGAAAATGAAATTGGGAATAGGGTCAAAGAATATATGATCCTGGGATTCAAGATACCCTGATATCAATACATCTGCCAGGACATCATTGGGCAGAGACTGTAATAATTCAGTGTATGAGGATGGAAGTTCCTCATAATCTATTATCATCTTTACTAATTCTTCTGTCTTTTCCGGAGCATGAATAAGGGATTCCAAAAGCAATTGTTCAATATATAAAACCTGATCATCATCAAGAAGGGCTCTCAATACTGCAGTGAATATATCGTGTTCCCGCTGCATCTGAGGCAAATGGACAATGTCGTCGAATAAAAGGCCCTCAGATTTTTTAGGGCTGATCCGGGAGATACCACTATCAGGCCTGTGAACAATTACTTTTTTTAGATTTCCAATTTCAGAGGCAACATAAATTTCAGAAGAACTCATAAAGGGTTTAGAATGATTCGTGGCAAATATAAGCCATTAAACCGTTCAGCGGTCTGATATCCTTGAAATAAAGATTTTGCTTGACTTTTGTAATTAAATACCGCGCTTTAAGGCCCTGGAACCTGAAGTACCCATCCCGCATTTTTCCTGTAAGTCTTGCCAAAGAAAAGGTAGCGAATCGCCGGTATTGCAGCACCTATACCTACTACAACTGAAGTGGTTCCAAAAACCTCAGCCAGAATGCCGCCAAAAAATCCTGCAGAACTTACATTCGATAAGGTAATTATTCCTATAGTCAGATATAGGGCACTTACTCCGGCAAATATATATCCCAACATCTGGGATGTAGGGGTAATGACATTAATTGCAGTAATATCATTAATGGGGATCGGAAAGTTATTAATCAAAATCGTAGTATCATTCAGCAGTTCCAATTTCCCTTTTATCTTATCCATTTTAGGATTTCGGGTAAAAATTGTCACATTGTTTGTACTGACTATAGACTTGGTTTTATTCGATTTGACATTATATAGCTCCAGACTTTGACTTTGAGTAGCAAGCGGAATACTGAATAGGAAAAGTAAACAAATCAGTTTTGGAAAGATAGAAGAAGGATGAATAAGGATTTTCATAAGCTGTCTGTTTTAATTTGGAGTTAAAATCATTTGCAATCTGGAAATAATGAACGCTGACTCAAGTAAATATAGCCTGTTGTACTTTAACTTGTATTTGCAAACACAATATTTATACAGGGATCAATTATTAAAGCACTATATCCTAAAAATTACACCAAACTTATCAATTAAGCGGAAATGTAATAACGGCACTTCCATTTTGTATAGTAATTTTCCTTCCTAAATGATCCTGTAATGCACAGGAAAATTCCAGATGAAATCTTGACAAGTTGAATGACCTTCCTGGATATCTTCGATTTCTGTAATTCTTATATAACTATCATTTTCCTGAACAATGTTGAAAATTTGAATATAATTCATACTCTGCTTTAATGTAATTATATTTTGAGTACATAACATTAGACCATTAGTTAATAGCAGGATAATAAAAGAATTCCTTTTACGTATTTTTACAAAAAATAATGAATTTCATTTCCATAATAGGTCTGGTGGCTGCCTTCTTAACCACCGGCGCATTTGTTCCACAGGCCGTAAAAACTATAAGAACTAAATCAACTGAAGATCTTTCATTAGCTACCTTTTCCATGATGTTTTCAGGAACAATCTGTTGGTTTATTTATGGGTGGTACATAAGTGATCTACCCTTAATCCTGGCTAATTTAATTGCATCCTTTCTGACAGGAACTATCCTGGTACTCAAACTGAGGGGGATAAGCATTAAAAATAAATATTCGAAAAATAATAATATATAAATAAATATAAATGAGTTGCTTGATTTCTTTTAATCTTACTGGCAGAATGTTGATATTCATACTTATTTTGATCCTGTTTTCTTTTTTTAGTTCAGAAATTCGGGCACAGGATACAATTCGTCTGGAAAATCCTTCCTTAGAGGATAAACCCCGGTGCTGTATGCCACCACAGGGTTGGGGAAGTTTGGATTTTCCTGGTAACACGGCAGCAGATGTTCAACCTGGAGGAGGCTTTAAGGTTAATAGAGCGGCTTATCATGGGTCTACTTATCTGGGAATGGTAACACGAGGTGATGGCACATTTGAAACAGTTTATCAACAGCTCAGTAACCCTCTGCTGCCAAATGTTTGTTACCAAATTTCAATATATCTTGCAAAATCATTGGAGTATACATCTGCAACAAGATCAAACCCAAATGATAATATTGATTTTTTAGCTGCCACCATTATTCAAATTTTGGGAGGAAATAGCCCCGATGATCCCGAGCTTGAAATCTTAAATGCTTCAACTCCAGTTGATCATCATGAATGGATAGAGTATGTTTTTGAGTTTATTCCCACACAAGACTTTTCTTATATTTTTCTCAGTGCATATTTTCCTGAAGGCATAGAGTATTATACTAATGGACATATTCTAATTGATAATCTTTCAGATATAATTCCTTGTAGGGACATAACTGATTAAAATACCTGCCATTTAATTCATTCGAAACCATCAGGTTCCTTATTGTTCAATAAGCATTAGCTTTGCAGCTTATATTGATATTATGTTAAAAATCGGTGAAATACAACAAATGTCCATTCTCAGAGAGACCGGATCAGGATTGTTTCTGGGTAATGAAGAAGGAGATGATGTTTTGTTGCCCTTTAAATATGCTCCTCCGGGGTTTGAGATCGATGATGTAATTGATGCATTTATTTATAAAGATGATCAGAACAGACCTATCGCCACCACAAAAACACCGCTTTTGACTGTTGGCAAATTTGGGTATCTGAAAGTCAGCTCTGTGGTAGCGATCGGGGCATTTGTGGATATCGGTGTCGACAAAGACTTATTAATCCCTTTCAGAGAACAAGCCAAAAGAATGATTGCAGGCCGCAATTATGTCATTCATATGTTCATTGATAAAGTCAGTGGCAGGATGGTAGGTTCGGCCTTAATCAATAAGTTTGTTAAGCCGGTAGTCTCGGGTTTAAAAACCGGAGATGAAGTAGAGATTTTGATTTATGAAAAGACTGAGCTGGGCTACAACGCAATTGTTAATCAGCAGTTCAGGGGACTTCTATATCATTCTGAAATCTTCGAACCAATGCCGATTGGCTTCAGCAGAAATGCATTTGTAAAACAAATAAGACCTGATAACAGGATTGATTTATTGCTTAGAAAGCCAGGTCACGAGCATATCGATGAAAGCGCTGAAGATTTATTGGAAGCCATTAAATATTACAAGGGATTCCTGCCATTGCATGACAAGAGTACTCCGGAAGAGATTTCTAAAGTAATGGGTATGAGCAAGAAGACCTTTAAAAAGGCAGTCGGAAGTTTATATAAGGCAAGGTTGATCACCCTGAAAGAAGATGGAATTCATTTAGTGGAATAAGTTGTTAGAAAAACAACAAATGTCCTCTGAATTTGCCCTGTGAGGTCCATTCCAGCGTCGGGAAAGGAATTTTTACAAATTGAAGCGCATTAAATAGTGACTTTAGGAAGGGAGATCTGACCGGAATTTTTGTCCAGTCTATATCCAGAGACAGAAAATATTGCCTGTATCGTTCTTCAGGAAAAGTATACAGTTCATTTTGCCAGGTCCATGAATTGCTATTAGCACCAAAAATGTTTTCAGCACTGTGACCGAATGAAATACCAAGCCATTCCGGCCATTTGATTTTTTCCGTGATATATATTTCTCCGGGAAAAACTGATACCCAATAATTCAGGGCATTGTAATCCTTCAGAAATCGATCTCCATGTGTCTTCCCATATAGATCTGATGCTCTCCTTGAAAGTAAATCTGTTGCATTACCGGATGCAGAAAGCAGAGGTGTATCAGGATATTGTCTAAATCTTGTAGACATTTTATATTGAATCCATTGTTTGTCCCAGATCAACTGTTGGATAGCAAAAGTGCCTGCTCCTAAGGTATTAAAGGCTACATCCGGAATCGAAAAGCCATATGTTTCTATATGTCCATCCATAATTTCAAATGTCAGTTGAAATGCCGAAGCCACTCCAAATCCTGACCAGATAGCCGCATTTTTTGACATTCCGGTCCATTTGGCGACCTGATATACCACTGCTGATTCATAGTAAGCGGAAGTACTATGTCCCCATTTATCTTTATTTCCCCATTCGCCATAATCATTGAATAATCGGAAATTTCCTGTTTGTTGCTGAGAATACCAGACCTTGTCCAGGGCAATAAATGCACCGACGGTAATCGCAGCGCCGGAAATAGCAATTGGATAAAATCTTTTTTTATTAAAAGTATCAGAAGGCTCGAAAAATGATTGTGCAGATAGATTTTTAGGGATTAAGGCGCAGAAAATGTATAACAGAATGATACCTGCCTGCGTTGTATGTCCTGAGAGGGAAAAAAACCTTGTTTGTAACGTACTTTTATGAGTGTGCATTTTGATTTTGCTCATTTGTATCATGTAAATAAATTATGGTATCTTTCCACCCCGAATTGTCATATTACGATAAACAAATCTATGAGAATTAAACTACTTACACTTACAATAATCGTTTTTGTCGGCTTACAGTTGCGTCTGGACGCTCAGGATATACATTTTTCTCAATTCCACATGTCTCCCCTCACCACCAATCCCGGTCTTACCGGAAATTTTTTGGGTACAATGAGATTAGGTGGGATTTACAGGAGTCAATGGGGAGGAATTCTTAATAAATCTTACAGAACGCCCTCATTTTATATTGATGCGCCTGTAATAAGAGGCTTCCGCAAACAAGACTGGGTAGGCGCCGGTGGTGTTTTATACCAGGATAAAGCCGGAAACGGTAATCTGACTACAGGCGGACTTTGGTTCTCAGCCGCATATCACCTGGGTCTTGGAAAAACTGCCAAACAGGTACTATCTGTAGGACTGCAATACGGAATAGGACAAAAGCAGGTAAACGATATTCAAAACCTGACATTTTTTGACGGCATTGAATCAGGAGGGCCTAGTTTAGATGAAGGTAATATATCCGGGGATAATACCAGATATACTGATGTGAATGTAGGAATTGTTTATACCCAGAAATTGACAGGAGATGATAAAATTCATGCCGGTATTTCTGCGGCCCACGTAAGCAGGGGCAGAGCCACTGTATTGAGTGCGGGCGGTGGTGGATATAGATTGCCCCTTAGATTTGTAGGCTATGCCGCAGCAGAAACCACTATGAATGAGCGTTTTAAAGTGAGACCTGCTGTACAGTTTCAATATATGGATAGCCAGTATGAATTGTTGCTCCAGGCAATTGGAGGATATGTAATCAATCCGGAAGAACAATTGACACTTCTTGTTGGTTTGGGATATCGCTTGCAGGATGCAATCATTCCTTATGTAGGAGTAGATTATAAAACATTTAAGGTGGGACTTGCATATGATTTAAATGCGTCCAAACTTGGAGCCGGAACTGCATTCGAACTAGCAGTATCTTATATCGTAAGAGTAGTAAAAAAGCCAACTGTTAAACCGGTTATTTTCTGCCCAAGGTTTTAATATTATCAATTGATTAAAAGGACATAATCCATGATGAAGGATTTGAAAATCATAAAATTTATTATAGCAATTCTATTGTTGTCGACTTCTGCTATGGCACAGCCCATGACGGGTTATAGTTATGAAGTGATGATAGAAACAGCAGATAAATCTTTGGATTCCAATGATTATTATAATGCATTGGATTGGTTTGAGCAGGCATACAAAGAGCAGCGTTCAGATGAAATAGCATATACAATTGCTCATCTGCATTTTATGCTAAGAGATTATAACAGAGCTGAGACCTGGTTTACCAGATTAGCCAAAGGCAAAAAATCAAGTGTTGAATATCCCGAGGCTGCATTTTACCAGGCTAAGTCACTAAAGTATGTTGGAAAGTACAAAGAAGCATCGGATGCTTTTCAGGGTTTCATTTCGACTACGGAGATTGATTCACTCAAAAGGATTGCAAGACTTGAAGTAGAAGGAATATATAAGATGGCCGATTTCAAGCCTTTCAAACCTGTGGAGGCAAAACCGGTGGAGACAGTCAACAAAAAAGAATCTGACGGAGGCCCAGTTTTGTACAATAGAAATGAAATGTATTTTACTTCTACCGGTACTGATTCTTTGCTGGTAGTTGATGAAGAATTGGATTACGAAGCCAAAATATACAAATCCACTTTATCAGAAACGGATGGATGGAGTCCTGGCGAGCCACTTGGACTTCATATTAACAGAATAGGATATCACACTGCCAGTCCTTCATTTTCAAAGGATTTACAGCATATGTATTTCACCCGAACAGTAATGTTGGGCAATGAAATTATCGAAAGCAAAATTTATATTTCCAAAAAAGAAGGAGCGGACTGGGGTCCTGCCGAAGAAGTTTTAGGTGGTGTTAATGGTGAATTCCTGAGCAGGCATCCTGCGACGGGCGAGCTTTATGGAAGGGAAGTTTTATTCTTTTCAAGTAATAAAGCCGGTGGTGAAGGAGGATATGACCTCTATTTTGCAACAGTACTTGGTGACAGTCAGGTAGCTGAACCTGTGAACCTTGGTAAAGGAATCAATACTTTCCTTGATGATGTAACCCCTTTTTACAGAGATGGAAACTTGTATTTTGCCTCGGATGGTCATCCCGGATTCGGTGGATTGGACTTATATTATACAACATGGAATGGTGCGGAATGGTCTGCAGTGAAAAATATGGGTCAGGGATTCAATACATCTTTGGATGATTTTCAGCTTTATCTGGATGAAAGCGGAGAAAATGGGTTTCTCGTTTCGAACAGGGAAGGTTCCAAATTCCTTAAAAGTAAGACCTGCTGTGATGATATTTTCTCTATTGCACCAGCCAGAATAAAGGTTAATTTGTTGGCTACTATCGGTGAAAAAAGAGGTGGATTGAAAGGTGGAAGCGTGAAGCTTTTCGAAATGCAGGGAGAAACACCAGTGGAAGTAGCTGCTCTCCGGAATATGGAAAGCAATAATTTTGATGTGTCTTTATCGCCCGATAAATCCTATATTATTGTCGCGGAGCACCCAAGATATGATGCTGATACACTGAAGATTAATACTGTTGGTGTCACGGAGCCTAAAACATACGAGAAAAAATTTGTTCTGACTCCTAAGGAAATTCAGCCGGAGATTGAAATCATCACCATGAATGAACCTATCAGGATGAGTAAAATATATTACGACCTGAACGATGATAAGATTCTGAAAGCAGCAGAAGAGGATTTAAATGATTTGTTTGCACTTCTAAGCAAATACCCTGAAATGAAAATCGAATTGTCTGCTCATACAGATGCTCAGGGTAGTGATGAATATAATATGAAATTGTCTCAAAGAAGAGCGGAATCTGCTAAGAAATATCTGGTAAATAAAGGAATACCGGAATCAAAAATCGTTGCAGTAGGGTATGGTGAAACTCAAATATTGAATCAATGCATAAATGATGTGAAATGCTCTGACGATGATCATCAATACAATAGACGAACAGAGTTTAAAATTATTGAAGGACCAACTCAGGTAGAAGTTAAGAAAGAGGTGATCAAATCTGCTGAACAGGTTCGCCAGGAACAACTTCAAAGAGAAAAGCAGGAAAGATTAAAAGCAAGCCAAAAGCCCATGATCGTATTTGACAATCCTAGTCAGAATCTTGGAAGAGTCAGAAAAGGAGAGAAGAAGGCTATGATATTTACTTTCAGAAATACGGGGAATGCCGACCTTATAATCGAAATGGCTTCGGGTTGTGAGTGCTCTACTATTGAATGGCCAACAAGACCAATAAAAGCAGGGCAAAAAGGAGAGATTAAAGTCTTGTATGATAGCAAGGATGACTCAGGTCCGGTGGAAAAAACAATTGATGTTATCACCAATACCAATCCACCAAACTCTTCAGTGAAGTATAAGGTGAATGTAATCGAAAAGAAATAATCATGAAAGGCACCTTCGGGTGCCTTTTTAATTTACACTATGGCCTGGATTGAAAATATAAGCTGGCTGGAGTGGTTTGCATTTACCACCAGTCTGTTGTATACCTGGCTGGCAGCAAAAGAGAATATCTGGTGTTGGCTGTTTGGAGGGCTTGGAGCCGCTGCTACCATGATTCTATGCATAGAAGGTCTTTTATATTCCGATGTGATTTTGCAGATTTACTATATAATTATGGCTATTTATGGATGGTTGCAATGGAAGAAGCAAGGCTCCAATACCAAACCGATTTTAAGGATGAATGTGAAGCTGCATTCTATAATTATGGCTATAGGAGTAATAGGTCTTTTTGCTCTAGGTGCATTCTGGAAAATTTGGGGTGCAGCCTTACCTTATTTGGACGCTGGTATAACATCCTTTTCAATTTTAGCAACATGGCTCATTGCCAGAAAATATCTTGAAAACTGGGTTTATTTTATCATGATTGATGCAGTCAGTATTTTTCTGTTTGCAAGCAGAGGAATGTACTTGCTGGCATTCCTTTTTGTCATCTATACTTTCCTTGCTACCTATGGTTATTTTAAATGGAAGAAGATCTGGAAAAAGCAGGTCATGTTTGTTGCTTCAAGATGATACGAGAATGGGGTTCAAATTATTGAACGCTGCATTTTAGGTTTTTTGATTTATGTAGTCCCAAAAAGTTTTTTCAGGTTCAAATCCAAGCTCCTTCCTTATCTTGCTGCAATCAAGTCTGACAGATTTAGTCATGTACTGGAGAGTTTGAATGTTAATATTACTTTTAATACCCATTAATTCAGCAAAGTGAGCCCATGCCAGCAGGGGTCCTTTATGCAGATAAACCATTTTTAATGGTTTGGCCAATTCAGTTTCCATTAATGGCTTCAAAATATTAGCAAGTTCGTATGATTGCTTGTCGCAGACATTCCAAACGAAGCTTCCAACAAGTTTGCTATGTATTATTTTTTCAATGGCATCACAAAGGTTGTCTACATGACACATTGAAATCTGGTTTTTTCCATCTCCGGGTAGCAAAAAGTATGATCCCTTTACAAGATTTTTAAGTCTGGGAAGAAGTTGATTATCCCCCGGACCATATACTGCACGAGGTCTTAAAATAAATAAATTTTTGATTTTGTTTTCATATTGCAGGCATACCTTTTCAGCCTGCAACTTAGTTCTTCCATAATCAGGAATATTTGAAATATCCTCAGCATCTGATTCTCTGAAGATGGCATCAGTGGCAGGGTAAACAGACCCGCTCGAAATAAATACAAATGAGGTATTTTCAGAACACGCTTCTAATATGTTTTGAGTTGCAACGACATTGGTATCATGCAATGCTTTCTCACTGGCAGTATGACTGGCTAATCCTGCACAATGTATTACCCAGGTAAAACCAATAGGCGGAATAGGCTCATTTAAGTCAAATGATCTGTACACCACCTCCTTTGGCAAATGATCCGTTGGCAATACTTTTCTTCGGCCCCATGCCTGAACATTGAATCCATGCGTGAATAAATGCCTTACTACTTTCGATCCGATAAAGCCGCTGGCACCTGTAACCAAGATTGTTGCCTGCATAGTGTTCTTTTAAGAAGGATTGCCGGAGCCCGGAATTATCACTCTGATTTTGTCAAGCGCCTGCTGGATATCATTTAGCAAATCTTCTGTGTCTTCAATTCCGATCGACATTCTGAGTAATCCGTCAGTAACGCCTTCTTTTATTCGCTCCTCTTTAACAATATTGAGATGGGATGAAGTCGCAGGATGCATGATGAGGGTGTCCACATCCCCTAAAGTTGGAGCTTGTGTAGCCAACTGGATGGATTTTAGAAAACTTTTCACAGCCGGTAAATCTCCTTTCAATTCAAAACTAAGCATTCCTCCATAGCCTCTTGTCATTTGTTTTGTTGCGATGTCATATCCTTTGTTTGACTTTAAACCCGGATAATAAACTGCAGCGACTTCCGGATGACTTTCCAATAACTCAGCCACTGCCATTGCATTGGTACAATGTCGGTCCATGCGAAGTGCAAGCGTCTTCAGACCATTGTATAAGAGCCAGGCATCAAAGGGATTGCAGGTAGCTCCAATTAATTTAAGTTGGGTCCAAACTGTAGTCTGCATCCAATCAGTGTGCTTACTTACTATAGCGCCGGCAATGCTATTCCCGTGACCATTGAGATATTTGGTAGTTGAGTGAATAATATGATCAACCCCGTAAAGAAAAGGTTGTTGGAGGTAAGGAGTAGGAAATGTATTATCCACAACTGTCTGAACATTATACTTTTGAGCAATCTCAGCAATCGCACGGATATCAACAATATCCAGTGTTGGATTGGAAGGAGTTTCCAGGTAAATAGCTTTGATTCCAGGATTACTTTTCAATGATTGTTCTATTGCATTGGTGTCGCTCAAATCCATGCTTAAGATTTGAATTCCATTGGGTGCCAGGGATTTCTGGAATAATTCTGTTGTACCTCCATACAACTTCTTCTGGGCCAGTAAAATATCACCCGGTTTCAATAATGATTGCATCACAATATAAATGGCACTCATCCCCGAGCTAGTCAAGAAAGCAGTGGATTCTATTCCTGTACCCAAAGATTCCAGCTGAGCAATTTTGTCGGCAACAGTCTGAATAGTAGGGTTGTTATACCGGCTATAAACATGTCCGGGTTCTTTTTTAGTGAAAATAGAAATACCATGGTCCAGATCATCAAACATAAAAGAAGAACTGGCAAAAATAGGAAGAACATGCGCTTTATTGCTGGTAAAATCCTCGTAGCCATGAAGACAGGCAGTAGAAAAACCCTTAGACATAATTTTAAGTTTTTATTAAGCAAGATTACAGTTTTCTGAAACAAGCATTCTGCAAATAAGATGTATTTTTATCGTATGAAGAGATATTTATTGATCCTCACAACTTTGGTATGCATATTCCTGAGCTATTCTTCTTTAGCGCAGGATACCATTATTGTCAATAAGCAAGAAGAGATCATAGATGATGATTCACTTTACTATGAAGATGACTCATTGTATTATGAAGAAGAATATTTTGAAGAAGAACCGGCTCCCGGAAAGAATTCCACTTATATCGGAATGTTGAAAGCAGGCATGCAGATTTCATTTCCAACCGGTGATTATCGCAAAAGAACTGTAAGGTCCGGTGGAGGTTTTGATTTGGGTTATATGGGCAGTACAAGAAATAAGAATTTTTTTGTTGGGGGAGGCTTCACCTATCATTTTTACGATGCATTCAATTCTCAGTACATAGAAAATGATAGTGAAGGATTTCTATCAGAATTTGATGAATGGGTGTACAATCAACAGTTTAGCATGTATGCCGAAGGGAGGTATATGCCGGATATTTCTGAGGTTTTTCAACCTTACCTTGCTGCTCAGGTGGGATTCAGATACAGGTATTCTCAAGTAAGTGTACAAAATCTTACCAGGGATAATGTGGAAGACGGTTTTGTACATGAAAAAACATGGGTGATGCAATACGGATTAGGATTAGGATGTATCATTCGAATCAAAAATCTAATGTTTGAGATTAGCGGAACATATCTGGAATCTCAGGCTGGCTCCCATCTTTTGAGATTGCCGGATTGGCGAACAGTGGATGCAACTTACTCAACTGATATATACAAAACCTACAGGGAACCGATTCAGGAAATGATTCTACATGTTGGAATGATTTTTTTGATTAATTAAATACTGACTATTTTTCCAAGGTAGGCTGATATCGATTGACCGAATAATCCACTAACCGATAAGGGGCTGTTTTACAAGCCTTTCCAGACTCATAATGTCTTCTTCAAGGAATAATGCTATTTTTGCGGCATGAATACTGAAGAAAATCAATTTGAAGAACTGCAGCAGGAATCTGATGATCTCTATATTCATCAACGAATTGTAGTCGACCCTAAGCAGGAACCGCTCAGAATCGATAAGTTTTTGATGGATAGATTGCAGCGGGTGTCCCGCAATAAAGTACAGGAAGCACTGCGACAAGGAGCTATTCTTGTCAATGACGCTCCTGTCAAACCCAATCATAAAGTAAAAGGTGGCCAAGTTATTACGCTGGTTCTACCTAGTCCTCCAAGAGAAGACAGCTTAATTCTAGCTGAGAATATCCCGCTGGATGTCAAGTATGAAGATGAGCATCTGCTCGTCATCAACAAACCTGCCGGATTAGTCGTGCATCCGGGAGTAGGGAACAGAACAGGGACCCTGGTTAATGCACTTGCCTGGCATCTTTCCGCAGATAAGGAAGCCCTTGAAAAAGATCCATATGTAGAATCTCCGGGTCTTGTTCACAGAATAGACAAAAATACTTCGGGTATAATGGTCGTCCCCAAAACTGATCTGGCAGCGACACATCTTGCAAATCAATTTTTCCATCACACCATTGACAGAGCTTATCTTGCGCTTGTGTGGGGTGAGCCTAATCCACATCAGGGTACCATCGAAGGTAATTTGGGCAGGCATCCAAAAAACAGATTATTGATGACTGTATTCCCGGAAGGGGAAGAAGGTAAGGAAGCCATTACCCATTATGAGGTAGTGGAGCCAATGTACTATGTGAGTTTGGTGAGATGTACGCTGGAGACAGGGCGTACTCACCAGATCAGAGTTCACATGAAATACAAAGGCCATACAGTATTTTCAGATGAAAGATATGGTGGTAGTGAGATATTAAAGGGCACAGTGTTTACAAAATACAAGCAATTTGTCCAGAATTGTTTTAAAATCATTCCCCGACAGGCACTTCATGCATTTTCGCTGGGATTTGAACATCCGGCTACAGGAGAAAGAGTGTATTTTGAACAGCCATTGCCGGAAGATTTTGAAGCCGTTTTGGCAAAATGGAGGGCCTACCTTTCCAGCAGAAAAGAAAAATTGGAAGATGATGACGAAGTACAACAAACCCTCGCTGACCTGGACGGAAGGTTGGATTGAAAAAATAGTAGTTGGCCTGGGACTTTGTCCTTTCGCCGCCATTCCTTTTAAAAAGAAGCAAATTCGTTTGGTCTCATTTTCTGGTGATGATCTTGTCAGTCTGTTGGAATTATTAAAGGCGGAATGTAATTATCTTTTGGTTTCTGACCCTGAAAAAACTGAGACAACTCTCATAGTCATTGAAGATACGCTCAGCACATTTGAGGAATATTTGAATTTTGTAACTATTGCAGAGAGCCTGATGGATCAGTTGAATCTGGAAGGCATACTACAGTTAGCAACTTTTCACCCTGAATACAGGTTTGGAGATAGCGCGGGAGAAAATGATCCGTCGGACTATACCAACAGATCTCCTTTTCCTATGCTGCATCTGTTGAGGGAAGAATCAGTCAGCAGGGCAGTGGATTCATATCCGGATATTGATGAAGTCCCTCAGCGAAACATTCTCAGAATGCAGCAGCTTGGGACGATAAGAATCCAACAAATGCTGGAGGACATCAAAAAATCATTTTAAGAAACAATGCTACGAGCAGATATCATACATGTACTGAGCAGTTTTGCAAGGAATTTTAATTTTCAATCTCCTGAGTATATTGAGGCCAGGACCTTGGCTGGACATAAGAACTCATGGTTTATTCCTGAACATGTGGATCTGGCAATGGAGCACATTACAACTTCCTTTCTGGATAAAGAAAAACTCGACAATTTTGTGGCAAAATATCCGGAACCAGATATCCACAAATCAGTAGGACTGGTTTTGTCCGGCAATCTTCCACTCGTTGGATTCCATGATGTATTGTGTGTAATCCTGAGTGGTCATAAGGCATTTATTAAACCTTCCAGCAAGGATGATGTCATGTTAAAATTTGTGTTGGATCAATTTGGAAATATTCAGCCGGAGTTTAATGAATTATGGGAATTTGCGGAAAGACTCAATGATCTAGATGCTTACATTGCTACAGGAAGTGACAATACAGCACGATATTTCAAAGCCTATTTTTCAACCTTTCAAAATATCATACGACAGAACAGAAATAGTGTGGCTGTGCTGAGTGGCAATGAAACTGCACAGCAATTAATAGATCTGGGCAAGGATGTATTTACTTATTTCGGTCTGGGTTGCCGCAATGTTTCTAAGTTATTGGTTCCAAAAGGATATGATTTTCAGTTTTTACTGGACTGCTGGCAGCAGAAATATGCACATTATGTTATGCATTCATCGTATAAAAACAATTACGATTATAATTACACGATCTATCTGATGAATAAAATGCCTTTCCTTATGGGAGGCTCCATCTTGTTATTGGAAAATCCAACTTATGCATCTCGTATTGCCTGCCTTCATTACAGCCATTATGATGATCAGGCATCTGTAGTGGACGAGCTTCAGCATGACACTGAGAAAATTCAATGTGTAGTTGCAGGCCCTGAATTGGAATGGTCTGGAAAAGTAGATTTTGGTCAGACCCAAAACCCACAACTGGATCAATTTGCAGATGATATTGATACAATGAAATTTCTGTCGCAATGGTCAGAATGAAAAAAAAAGATAAGCTTGAATTCATTGTGAATTCGCTTCAGGAGCTGTATCCGGAAACACAGATTCCATTAAATCATCATGATCCATACACATTGCTTGTTGCAGTTTTATTATCCGCCCAATGTACAGATGAAAGGGTGAATCAGGTGACTCCGCATTTATTTGCTCTGGCTGACAATCCGGCTGAAATGGCGCGACTGGAAGTAGAACAAATAAAGGCCATTATTCGTCCCTGTGGTCTTTCTCCTGCAAAATCAAAGGCCATACATACCCTATCCGGGATGATTATTAATCAATTTGGAGGTAAGGTGCCGGCTGATTTTGAATCTCTGGAATCACTTCCCGGAGTGGGACATAAGACTGCTTCCGTCGTGATGTCTCAGGCATTCGGTGTTCCTGCATTTCCTGTGGATACTCATATCCACCGATTGGCTTACCGCTGGGGATTGAGTTCCGGCAAAAATGTAGAAACCACAGAAAAGGATCTGAAAGCTGCATTCGATGAATCCATTTGGAATGTACTTCACCTTCAGATTATATATTTCGGCAGACAATACTGCCCTGCCAGAGGACATAATCCTTATGAGTGCCCTATTTGCAGTAAAGTGGGCAGATCAGTATTATTTAAAGATTATGATGCCCATCTGGCTGACAAGGTTAAGAGGAAGTTAAACAAGAAAAGGCCTTAGAATCACAAATAAAATTTGTTTCTTACCTAAATATCAATATATTTACATAGATATTCTCAGGAGTATTTACTAGAAAAGGCATGGATCTCCCCCTTTTATCCGGGTCCTTAAATAGCAATATTTTGATCAGCTGATTATCTCTACCTATCTAATTAAGAATCAAGCTGCAGTTTTTTGGCATTTTAATTACCTGTCCTTTAAGGAAATTTTAGCATTTATCCGTTTTGCAAGAATTTGTATCACAGAATAATTCTATAATTTTTTAATTAAAAATGTCGCTATGAAAACAGTTTTTTACCTCAGGAAAGTCTTTGACTTTTCCCTCAGGGTAATGCTTATACTAAGTTTAAGCCTGCCCGCATTTACTTCTAATGCTCAAGTTAACAAACCCGGTGAAAAAGAGGCATTAGCACAACAGACCCCGGTTTTTAAAGTATTTGAAGCCAGTCACAGATCAGGAGATACTGATTATGGTCAATTTTTGAAGAGATCCCGGATCATTCAGTTAAATACTGATATTGTAAAAGAGTTAAAATCTCTTCGCCAAAAATCAATTGCACTTGAAATCCCATCAATTGATGGTGGTGATAACTGGACCCTGCAATTGACAAGAACCCAAATTTTTGATCAGAATTTTGCTGTCTATTTAAGCTCCGATCGCAATACTCCTTATGATTATAAACCAGGGGCATACTTTTTTGGACACATAGAAGGAGTGCCCGGTTCGAGAGTAGCCATCAGCATTTTTGACAATGAAATTGCAGGTTTGATATTGACTAAGGAAGAAAATTTCAATTTAATGAGGGTTGAAATTGGCCGCTCTGAACATATTCTTTTTGCCGAGTCTGATTTGATAAAGCCCGAACCGCTGACATGTGGCATGGACAAAGTGCCTCAAACGACAGGTATAGTTGAGGAAGAGGATTATAGTTCCGGCAGGGCTTTTCCCTATTGTCTCAGAATATACCTTGAGCTTGGATTTTCGGTTAATCAGGCTAGAGGAGGCGTAGATGAAGCCATAAATTTTGGAACCAGCGTCTTCCACCAGAGCAAATTATTGTACAATGATGAAAGCATAGACAAGGTCCTTTCTCAGGTGTTTGTATGGGACGCTGTGGATCCATATGATGGGATTACTGACACAGAAGAAATCAGGAATGCATTCCAGGCAAATACACCGGTTTTAGATGGTGACCTGGGACAATTATTAGTAGTAAATGGTGCTGGAAGTGGTGCCGGCGGGATAGCTGCTTTTGTAGGTAATGGTCTCACAAATGCTAATGTTGCCAATAAGCTATGCATCACTAGTATGGGATCCGGTACTGCATTTGCAGAGTACCCGGCTTATTCAAGAATAGTCAAGGTGTTTGCCCATGAATTAGGTCATTTATTGAATAGTGCGCATACCCATGCCTGCAGATGGAACGGTGATGATACATCGATTGATGATTATGGAAATGCAAATCCTGACGGCACACCGGTCACAGATGATGATGATAATCCAAACGGCGAAGGTCTGGCTTGTATGGATCTCATGAATCCAAATTTAAGTGCTACTCCAACGCTCATGAGCTATTTCGATTCATTCGGACATGGTACCTTTAATCTCGGCAATGGTTTTGGTACTCAGCCGGGCGATCGGGTGAGAGCGGCCATTGCACTTGCACTAGCGGGCAATGATATTGATGCAAATTGCACCGCCCCCTTTAATGATCTGTGTGCAGGAGCTCAGACCCTAATTTGCGGAGAAGCTACATATGCGTTTACAGAAACAGCAACGAACTCAGATGCTCCTTCAGGTTGTGGATTGGGTGGACTACCCAGTGAAGGAGTCTGGTTTACTTTTCAGGGAAATGGTCAGGTAATCACATTGAATACCGATGGTTCAGATTTTGATACCCAGATAAATTTGTATTCCGGTACTTGTGGAAGTTTAACTTGTCTGGATGGAGATGATGATTCAGGTAATGGATTGACTTCCCTTCTTTCATATTGTACCACAAACGGTGTTACATATTATGTATATGTTGATGGCTTTGCCAGTGTATTTGGAAACCTTGAGATCTTGTTAACATGCACAAATGATATCACTCCTCCGGTTGTTAATTGTCCTGCAGGGCTTATTCTGAATAACGATCCAAACCAATGCGGTGCTGTAGTAATTTATCCGGCAGCCACAGCTACTGATTTGTGCGGAATTGCTTCCCTGCTCTACACCCATAACTCCGGCACTTTCTTTCCTGTTGGAGTTACTGATGTCATAGCTACAGCTACGGATGGCAGAGGAAATACAAACACTTGTTCGATTACAATTGAAGTAATTGATAATCAGGATCCAGAAATCACATGTATGGATATTTCAGTCAGCTTCAATGGAGAAGAGGAGATTGTCCTGGATATACCAAGTATGGCTACTGCCAATGACAATTGTCCGGATGTGGTAATTACTCTGGATCTGCCCGTGCTGACTTGTGAAAATATTGGTGATGTGATTCCTGTTACTGCAACTGCCACGGATGCTTCAGGTAATACTGCACAATGTGTAAGTATGGTCACCATAGATGGACTTCCTTGTGGTTGGTCTCAGCATCCGGATGGAATAAATTGTCCTGCCGGAAATCTGGTTGAGTATGATGCTCCTACTGAGGAATTTACGGTTAATAGCACCAATTGTTTCTATGGGCCTCCATACAATTCTGACGTCATGGCATATGCAAGCCACGAGCTTTGTGGTACAGGTGCAATTACGGCATTAGTGACTTCTGTCAAGGGAAATTCTCTGGGTTGGGCCGGAGTTACCATTCGCGAGAACGAAATGGCGGGAGCCAGAAAGGTTCAACTTATGACGAATCTCAGCAATCTTTCAAAACGCGAAATCAGGACAATAGTCAATGGGTCGAGCTATCCGCAACAATTTCCTTCATATAACCGCTACTGGCTCCGAATTACTAGAAATGGCAATCAATTCTTTGGATACGTTTCCCCAAATGGGTCAAATTGGTATCAGGCATTCTCTACTATTGTCATGATGCCTGAGTGTGTTGACGTAGGATTGGTTGTTGCTAATTACTCTGCTAATAGTCTTGTTTCTGCTACGTTCTCCAATGTGGAGGTGACAGAAGGAATGCTTCCATTATTATATGATGGGAATCTTTCTGATGCTATCGCCGGCACTTTTGAAAAAATAGATATTTATCCAAATCCAACAAACGGTATAGTGTATCTGAGTACACCAAACCATCAGGAAGATATAGTCAATATCAATATCAAAGATGCTTTAGGTCGCTTAGTCTTTAGCTCTGCAATTGAAAATCAGTTAAATCATATTCTGGAATTAAATCTGAGTCACCTTCCTTCCGGAATGTACTTCCTCAACTATGGAAATAATAATCCAAACCTGGAAGTGAAAAAAATCATCATTCATTCAGGGGAATAATCTTTCCGTGAATGATAAATCTATAAGAGGTAGTTGCATGGCGACTACCTCTTTTTTAAATTCAGTATGTCTGGGTTAATGTCCTAAAAAAGGAAGTGTGTCTTTAGGATTTCGACGACGAAATGAACTGAAAGTGGAATCTCAAAATGAATACCCAATCGCCAGATTCAAATTGCTCAGGTTGCTGAATCTTCCCTGCGCCAAATAGGTGCCATTCACTTTATAAGGATTCTTCACCTTGATGCCCAGATCAAATCGGATGATGAAGAAGTCAGAAACTACCCTTACACCTGCACCTGTTCCCACCGCCATAGCAGAAAAAAAGTTTCCATATTTCAATTGCGCACCCGGCCTCTGAGGGTCATTCTTCAACAACCAGACATTGCCTGCATCCAGAAATATTGCTCCCTCCAGCAACCAGAAAAGTTTATGACGATATTCTCCATTCATCTCAAATTTGAAATCTCCGGTTTGGAACCTGTCCGCCGGGATTGATAGGATTGTCTTCATCGTAGTAAGAGCCAGGCCCAAGCTCTCTCATTTGCCAGGCCCGGATACTCAAGCCACCTCCGACAAAAAACTGCTTGATAAAGGGCACTTCCGATGATGAACCAAATGGCAAAGCAGCTCCGACATTTATTCTCCCCGCTGCAGACTGGCGATCATTGTACACCCGCGTATATCGCCCATCCAGATCCAGTCGAACGAATTTCGAAAACTCAGTAGAATCCTTCAACATAGTGATAGGCTTCCCTCTGATTCCTCCTATGAGTGCAATTTCCGCCCCTGAAGTTTCGAAGTTGCTCAGGAAAGTATAAGTTTCATTTGCTCTGTTGGTGAGACTGGTATAGTTGAATGTAATATCCCTGAAAAAGAACCCCGTAAATAATTGCTTTGACAGGGAACGCTTCAGGAATTCATTATTATTTAATACCCTTTCTACAAAATCATCTGCAAATCTGGGGGTAAAGAAATTAACTCCTGTTTGATTGATACTATACCGCTTTCGATTGGCAATGATCATATCATAACCGTATTGAAAATTCAGTGAAGTATAACTATAAAAAAGCCGTTGTGATACGAAATCTGCACCGACAGTAAATCTCGTGTTGGATTCATCCTTCAGCAAATTGTAAAATCTGTCACTGATAGGACTCCATCGCCCCAATTTGATTTTATTCAATGTGTAAAAAACACCGGGAATATCCAGAAACTGAGGTAACAACAGGTCATTGGATACTCTGAAAAAGAAATTGATAAATCCGGGTCCCAGTGCAGTGTCTGCAAGTTCGATACCACCACTCACATTTGTTGAGTTGTTTTCTGCCCCTCCAAATAAGTTTCTGTGACGAAAACCTACTCTCCCGGTAATACCAAAAGATCTCTGATTGATGATCGAAGTATTTGAGTTGTTGACATCAATTGCTCCATTCAATTCAATTCTTGGAGCAGGAGAGAGGAATATATTGTAATTCAGAATATTGGGGTTCTCCAGGTCTTGCTCAGGCCTGACGTTGACAAACTTGACAGCCCCTAATCTTCCCAGTCTTCTCAGAGTCTTATCGTAATCATTTCTGGAGTACAAGGCTCCATTTTCCAGGAAAATGTTATTATGCAGAGCTCTTGGTCGGATAGGATGTTTGCCGGTGGAACTCAGAAAATTAATTCCTTTGTAGTCTTCTGTAATTAAAGACTCCCTGGGGGTTTGCGGGTCATAATTGGTGAAGACATTGATTTGGCCAATAGTATATTTAGTGTGTGGCAATCCACCTGCTTGAGGAAGTATTTCTAATTCAATATCTACCACATGATCACAGCTGTCGCCTTTCAATGGTGATATATAATTGGAAAAAAAATTGGCATATCCCTGATTCTGCAGCATTCTGGTGATCCTGTTGACCTCCAGTTCATAGAGACTCTGATCTACCGGCCTTCCCGGTCTGAGGTGAGAATCCCGGATACTGGCATCCAGTATTTTTTTTATTGCAGTATCCTGGGATTCATATATCAGATTATTTACAAAATACCTTGGACCAGGCAGATTAGTGTAAGTGACATATGCTTTATACCCTTTGAATTCATGCTCAGAGCCAGTTTGAGATTCGAAAAATCCCCTTTGGATCATATAGTTGTTGATGCTTTTTGTAGTCGCATCTGTTTGACTTTCACTAAATATTGATGGCTCTACAGACCACCGCATTATGAATTTCCGAAAAGATGAAGTGTCACCCTTTATATCATTAATTTTATAGTAGTACCAATTGCTGAACGCGGAAGTTTGAGGTTGTTTATACAGCGTTTGAAGATCGCTGGAAATGGCATTTTTCTGCTGTATTGCAGATTCTGAATCAATGATGATCTTGTTTTTTCTGACGATTTTTTGATCTTCATTCAGATATTTTTGTACGCTGCAGCCACTGTTTATCAGGAGAAAAACAGCAAGAAACAAGAAAAACAGACTTCGATGTTTATTTTGTGGCATATTGCGTATCCAAAATCAGTAATTCATGCAGCCTTTCACTCTATCCGCCACCAAGCTCAAGGAAATAGCAGCTCTAAAACTTAAAAAGCATCGACAAAAGTATGATAAATTCCTTGCAGAAGGTGAAAAAATCAGTCTCGAGAGTATTCATACTGCCCCGCATCTCGTTCAGACCCTCATTGCGACTCAGAGTTGGTGGGATATTCATTATACAAAGCTGAGAGGTAGAGGCATTCAGACCCTGATTGCGACCGAGGATCAGATGAAGAAACTCTCTGCATTAGCCAATCCACCTGCAGTGATGTTAATCATGAATCCTCCTGAGATTCCGGAAAATTTATACAGCTCGGCAACCACTTTTATACTCTGTGATGATATTCAGGATCCGGGCAATCTGGGTACTATCGTTCGCATAGCTGACTGGTTTGGAATAGACGCAGTGCTTTGCAGTATTGGCTGTGTTGACCTATACAATTCGAAATCCATCCAATCCACGATGGGCTCCTTTCTCCGCGTCCCGGTTCTGTATGATAGCATTGCATCTTATAAAACCAAATTGAGCACTGATTTCGCATTCATTGCTGCAGATATGAAAGGGCAGGATGCCATTTCATTCGACTGGCCTGAGAAAACTGTATTAGTTATTGGTAATGAAGGCCATGGATTAAGTAAAGAAACTAGGGAAATGTGTTCAGAGACTATATCCATCATGAAAGCTCCCGGCTCTTCAGCGGAATCTCTCAATGCAGCTATATCTACAGGAATTTTATGCGCACTGATGACCTCACGCAAAATCAGAGGAATTTAATATTAATGCATATTTGGGCGTGCCCGCGAGGTAATATAAAATTGCAATTTTTGAATATGCAATTTTATATTACCTCGCGGTCGGGCTATCCGCATTACTCAGTCCTGCCTCCTTCGTAATTTGCTGCTATCTCTCACGCAAAAGCGGCTTTTAAGCCAGCAACTGCCTCCAATCCATGTGCAGCCCCGCTGGGGCTGAAAACTTTGACTTTAACTCCATCTACAAAGGTCGGGCCCCTCTGGGGCCAATGGTTTTAACTTCTTTCTGACTGTTCAGCTAGAAGCTAGCAAGTAGCTAGTAGCTGCTTCCGGCTGTTCTTTCGAAGCTCGTGTCTCATAGTTCGTAGCTTCTTCTTCCTGACATCTCATAACTCATCATTCATCACACATAATTCATCACCCACAGTTAAGCGGGAATTTGTATTTTTGCGGACATTTCAAGCTCAAAGTGCGAATTATTATTTTTACACCCCGGTTTCCCTATCCACTGGAGAAAGGAGACAAACTCAGAATCTACCACCAAATCAGGGTTCTGTCTGCTCATGCAGAGGTGTATTTGATATCCCTTAGCCATCAGGAAGTTCCGGAATCTCAGATCAATGAACTAAAGCAATACTGCAAAGAAGTGCACGTGATCAGATTGAGCATATTTGCAGTTTTTTCACAGGTATTACTGGGCTTATTAAAAGGGCGGTCTGTTTCAGTTTCCTATTTTTATTCGGCCTCTGCAAAAAATAAAATGCAACAAATTGTGTCTGCCATAAAAGCAGATGTGGCATACTTTCAATTAATCCGAATGATGCCTTATGCGGCTGTTTTCAAAGGTTATAAAGTATTGGATTACATGGATGCATTTTCCCTGGGAATGAAAAGACGAGCTAAGGATAAGGGAACTCTCCTGAAACCTTTCCTGATATGGGAGTCAGATTGCTGGCCAGAGCTGAATCCCAGGCTATGGATTTATTTGACAGTTTCACCATTATCTCAGATAGGGACCGCCGATTTATTCAGCATAAGGAAAGGCAGAAAATAGAGATAGTTCCAAATGGAATTGATCCTGAATATTTTACCCCGGGAGAAAAAACACCGGAATTTGATCTGGTTTTTGTAGGCAATCTCGGTTACTATCCCAATGTACATGCAGCAAGATATCTTGTGAAGAAAATACTTCCATTAGTTCAAAAAAAGAAGGAAGTCAAAGTACTATTGGCAGGTGCCAGACCTCATCAATTGATATTGGATTTGCAAAGTGATAATGTTATTGTCTGGAGCTGGCTGGATGATATCAGAGCAGCTTATCATGACGGAAAGATATTTGTAGCTCCGGTATTTCAGGGGAGTGGATTGCAGAACAAAATTCTGGAAGCTCTTGCCTGCGGCACTCCCTGTATCACTACGTCACAAGTCAATGCTTCCATAGGTGCCGGCCCCGATGATCAGCTTTTGATAGCCGATGATGATAAACAATTTGCTGCAAAAATTGTCCAATTACTGGATGATTCAGCGAAGCAACACTTGTTGGCCGAATCAGGAAGACGATTTGTATCTTTGCACTTCAGATGGAACGATGTGAGTGTTCCTCTGATCAATATTCTAAAAGGAAATATTATTAATGCAGACCATTAATTTACTCAGTGTTCAGGAAGACAAAATTACATTTATGCTCCATACGATAGAGGAAGCTATAGAAGATATAAAAGCTGGAAAAGTCATCATTGTTGTGGATGATGAGGATAGAGAAAATGAAGGCGATTTCATTTGTGCAGCTGAATGTATTACTCCTGCCATTATCAATTTCATGGCAACACACGGAAGAGGGCTTATATGCGTCCCCATAGACGAGCAGAGGGCTTCGGAATTGGACCTTAGACCTATGGTAACTGAAAACACTGCATTGCACGAGACGGCATTTACAGTATCGATAGATTTATTGGGAGAGGGAGTAGGAACAGGAATATCAGCCCTTGACAGAGCAAACTGTATTCGCAAACTGGTAGATCCACAAGCAAAATCAAATGACTTCGCCAGACCAGGACATATCTTTCCTTTACGTGCTAAGACCGGAGGCGTTCTTCGTCGGACGGGCCACACAGAAGCTGCTATAGATTTAGCGAGGCTTTCCGGATTTTATCCTGCCGGCGTTTTGGTAGAAATTTTAAACGAAGATGGGACTATGGCAAGGCTTCCAGAGCTAATGCAAATAGCTGCCAGATTTGATTTGAAAATAATCTCCATCAATGATCTGGTTGCCTACAGAATGCGCACTGAACGCATCGTCTCCAAAGAGATTGAAGTGAATCTTCAAACAAAATTCGGTGAATTCAAAGTAATTGCATTTACTCAGTTAACAACGGGAGATGTCCACCTTGCATTGGTGAAGGGGAGCTGGAATCCCGGAGATGAGATATTGACACGAGTACATTCCACTACGGAGACAGGCGACATTCTTGGAATTTTACTGGATGATTATGGTGATCAGGTGGGAACCGCCTTACAAAGGATTGCCAAAGAGGGGAAAGGAGTCCTGCTATATATGCGACATAGCGAAAAACCAAGCAATATTCTTGCCAGGCTGGCAGCGTACAAGGATAATGACAATAATGAGGATTTTGTGAAGTCTGAACAGAGAGACTTTGGGGTAGGAGCTCAGATACTTCGTGAGCTTGGTGTAACCAAACTCCGTTTATTAACTCATCACCCAAAAAAACGAGTGGGGATTACCGGGTACGGTCTGGAGATCGTAGATCATGTAGACTTAACCGAAGCGTAATCAGCCCATTTGAGCACCATTGGGTACATTTCTTTCAGGAGATATCAGGACCACCTTACCAGCTTCTGCATAGATACCCAGCACAAGGCATTCAGACATAAAGTCTGCAATTTGCTTGGGCGGAAAATTTACTACGGCCAGTACCTGCATGCCAACTAATTCTTCTGGTAAATACAAATCTGTGATTTGTGCTGATGATTTTTTAATCCCCAAGTCACCAAAATCCACTTTCAATTGATAAGCAGGT
This sequence comes from Saprospiraceae bacterium, assembly GCA_016706365.1. Lineage (GTDB taxonomy): Bacteria > Bacteroidota > Bacteroidia > Chitinophagales > Saprospiraceae > SLDF01. The sequence goes on along the minus strand of JADJJU010000001.1, from coordinate 96,222 downwards.
TTCCGGGCTTTTGGAAATGGAATTGCTTCCATGATAGTTCCGGACCGGATATCAATTTTCTCAAAATCCGACCAACTGATGAAGGGCTTTAATGCAGTAATGTCCATATTATGTCTATTAATTGCGATCTAAATGTAAAGTTTATTTTATTTATTGCGGATCTGTTTTGAATACTCAGCTGCTTGTCCTGGTTTAGTAGTTGAAGAGTTTAGGAGTTGAGGAAAAACACATGTCAGACCAGGCTGTTAACTAAACACCTCACTTCTAAACTTCTACCCTTAACGGCCGTTCCACATCAACAAAGCCAGGCGGCTGTTCCGGCTGTTACCTTGCGGCGTGAAGCTTGCGACTTGCAGCTTCTTAAACCATTTCCCTCACGTTCTTGTTAACCAAACTTACAAATCATTCTTACCCTGGACAAGCGAAAAATTCTCCTCTACTTTTTGACGGCGGTCAACTTTGTGCATATCATGGACTTCATGATTATGATGCCATTGGGTGAGCTGTTTATGAGAATATTCGATATTACCCCGAGACAATTCAGTACCATTGTTTCTTCCTACACATTCGCAGCTGGAATCAGTGGATTCATTGGAGCTTTTTGGATTGACAGATTTGACAGAAGAACGGCTTTACTTTGGACATTTCTGGGATTTACCATAGGGACTTTTGCCTGTGCATTTGCATTTGATTATTTTACACTGATGCTGACAAGGGCCTTGACGGGAGTGTTTGGGGGGATCATGTCTGCATTAATCATATCTATAGCAAGTGATATATTTCCATTCAAAGAAAGGGGCTATGCAATGGGAATTCTGACTGCAGGATTTTCAGTTGCTGCGGTGGCAGGTGTACCTTTTGGTCTTTACTTGTCCAATATGTTTAATTGGCATGCTCCATTCTTATTTATGGGAGCTTTCAGCATTTTGATTGGAATAGGACTTTGGAAAATGATGCCATCCATGCCTGCTTCAGAACAGGGCAAAACTTCCACCCCATTAGAGGTAATAAGTGTTATTGCAAGAGATAAAAACCAGATGTTTGCCTTATTACTGGGATTTACGATAGTGTTAGGACATTTTACCATGATACCATTCCTGGCACCTTATCTGATCAGGAATGTAGGATTTGATGAATCGAGTATTCCTCTTGTGTATTTGGTAGGCGGAGGGTTCACCATTTTTACTGCTCCCTGGGTAGGCAAAATGACTGATAGGTATGGATCATTGAGAATGTTTACGATTCTTCTCCTGATTTCCTTTATTCCTGTGCTCATACTAACGAGCTTGCCAATGGTCTCTTTAATTGTTGGCCTGTCAGTGACTTCTTTTTTCTTTATTTTCGGAAGTGGCCGGATGATTCCTGCACAGACAATGATTACCGGCGCAGTAAGCCCGGCAACGCGTGGCAGTTTTATGAGTTTTCGATCCTCGGTCCAGCAGATAGGTACAGCACTGGCCGCTCTCATTAGTGGATTCCTGGTGTATGAAAATGCTGATGGAACCCTTTCAGGTTATTTTACGGTAGGTATAGTATCTGTCGTCATCAGCGCAATGAGCTTACTGCTCGCACGCAAGATCAAAATTGTGGATCAGGATTGATATCAGTTATTTAATTTGCTTATCTCAAAGCTGAAGTAAACAACCTGTCCCAACGAATTCCATTGCTAAGACTTCCATTGACCGTAGACATCCAGATAAATAATGGTTTTCCTACGATGTGATCTTCAGGAACGAAGCCCCAAACCCTGCTGTCTTCAGAATTGTGCCTGTTATCCCCCATCATCCAGAAGTAATTCATATCGAATGTGTAAGATGTTGCCGCAGCTCCATCAATAAATATCTCATTACCTTTAATCTCCAGATCGTGATTTTCAAATACTTCTATGATTCTATGATACATAGCAATATTCGAAGTTGAAATCGGAATAGTTACACCGGCCTTAGGAATATAGATTGGCCCAAAATTATCGGCAGTCCATCCAGGAAAGTTCTTTTCATCATGTGGGAAATAATAGTTTGGAAAAGGAGATGTAGATTCCATCAGATTGACTTCAATTCCTTCGCCCAATGATTTCACTTGTTCCACCTGTTTGCTTGAAAGACTAAGTTGACTTGCTCCGGCTGCTATTTCATTCATATTGACTCCCCACTCTTGAAGTTTTACTTTGTTGATATTTCCATTTGGGCTTGCAACAGAGTAAGTGAAGAGGAGATTTTCAGGATTCTCGCCCGGCTTTCCATTGATATAAACTTGTCTGTCTTTGATTTCAAGTGTATCTCCCGGCACACCTACACAACGCTTGATATAGTGATCTTTTTTGTCTACCGGTCTGGTAGTCAGAGTGATGCCTGAGCGTTCCGCATTGAAATTAGGCACACGCTGCATATCATGATAGCTATAAGTTCTTTCTTTTGTAATGTAAACACTATCCCCGTCAGGGTAATTAAATACAACCGGATCATTGCGTTTGATAGGGGTTATAGAAGGCAGTCTCCAGTAAGGAAGCGAAGGCGATCTTAAATAACTTTCCCTGTCTGCAATCGGAATTCTATTGTGTAAAAGAGGTATTTGCAACACTGTCATCGGTGGACGGATTCCATAATGCGCCTTACTTACGAATAAATAATCACCCACCAAAAGCGATCCTTCCATAGAAGGTGTAGGGATCATGTACGCTTCAATCAAAAACATCCTGATAAATGCTGCAGCAAAGACAGCAAATACTACCGATTCAATCCATTCACGTCCTCCTGTTTTGTGAAAAGGACTTCGGGATAATTTATTTAAAGCAACCAGATCTTTACTGTTTCTGGCAGCTTTTAACTGAATTTTATAATCTCTTTCTTTAGGAACAACAGGGCCGTCATAAGAGGCATCCTTGTCTCTGTCTACCAGGAAAAACATTAGGGGAGCATAAATTACTGCAAGCGCACTGTGCCAAAATTTATAGCACTTGAATGATCGAACCATGTCTACTGCCAAGCCCGCATAGATAAATATGTTGACTATCGGTATCAACAACAATATTGCCCACCAACGCGGCTGTCCCACAATAGTGCTCCATTCTACAAAATTGAGCCCGGGCACTAGTGCTTTCCAGGAAGGAACTCCAGCTTTGACAAAAAGAGGACGCAGTGAAAAAGACAGCAAAACGTAAGACACAAGTAAAAATATCAGTATTGACACAGCAGTATTTTTTTAAGTCATTCAATTTAAAAACGCAAATATAGACCAAAAACGAAAAGCCCTCAAAGATGTGCGGGCTATTCGACAAATAAAAACCATTTCAGGATGAAAGTGCGCGTTAATGAGGGGTATTTGCTTTTCTTAAATTGAAATCATCTGACAATGGAGATGATATCAGCACAAAAAAAAGGAACCCCCGATCCGGGAATTCCTCTTTAGTGCAGATTGATAAGGTTATATCAAAATGGTAAAACTAATTTATTTAAGTTTAAAGGTAGTAGCACCTGCCAGGTAACCTTTGTTGTAGACTTCTACTTTATAGTCACCTTTCGTAAATGCATTTTCTTTATCCCAATTGAGACAAGCTTCCACAGCGTCATTGTTGTACTCGATTTCTTTGATCTGTGTATAACGAATTTGCTCATTGTTTTCAGTGCTGTTGAAGTTACCGGAGCCCATTGATTCTACAGCTAGTGTTTCACCTGTGGGGCTGATAATTCTAACATAGAAACGCTCATAGCCCGGTTCAGTAAGTTTGTTTTCTCCAGTAGAGAAGCAAACTCTAAGCCTGTCAGTATTCTCAGCTTTTGATACTTTACCTTCTTTTCCGCTTTTCTTGATTTCTAAAGGGTCTACTTTGATTTTGAATACAGGAACCATCGAAGCTTTTGATACTTTCTTGCTTAGGTCTTTGTTATTCATTTCCAGTTTCTCCTTGTCACTCATCAAAGCAGCTCTGGCAGAAGCGATCTCATCTTTTTCAATACGCTCTTTTTCGATGTCCTGAGACAATTGAGAATTTTGAGTAGTCAAGTTCTCATTTTGAGCAAAAAGTTCTTCATTTTTTGCCTTAAGATCTTCGATCTCAGTCATATATTTATCTGAATTGGCTTTCATCTGCTTCATCTGTTCTCTCGCTCTTCCAAGTTCATTTCTGGAAACTATCAATTGAGAGATCTGATCTTTCTGTTGCTTTAATTCACTCTTCTGTGCTTCGATCATGGAATTAAGCTCATCATTAGTGCCTCTTTGCTGTTCAAGTTCACTAAGTGCTTCGTAGTATTGTTTCTCCAGATCAAGTTGTAATTTTTCAACTTCATCCAGTTGTACTGATTGTTGATCAATTTGATTGCTCTTTTGACTGCTATTAATCAATAAAAAGCCAATCACTCCTAAAAGAACTGCTGTTACCACGATAAAAATGGTTTTCAGACGATTTTGATTAGTACTCATAGTTAAATGGTTTTGTAGGTTTTGTATGGATTTCCTATATCTTTGGATTGATTTATAGAGTTAGCAAACTAAAAGTAATCACTTTTCAAATCAAAATACACAATTAATTACGAAATGGTTGGGGAAATTGATCTAAGAAAAATATTATTTATAGACATTGAAACGGTGTCCCAGGGAAAAATGTTGTCTGAGCTTCCTGAGAGGATGCAGGATTTATGGGCAAAGAAGAGTAGATACTTCTTAAAAGACTACGATGAAAGCATTGAAATTGATGAAAAATATTCTTTAAGCTACTCTGATAAGGCTGCTATTTTTGCTGAATTCGGGAAGATCATTTGTATCTCGGTCGGTGTTTTATACCGGAAAGAAGATGGGAATTATGGCTTTAGAGTCAAATCATTTTCCGGGGAAGATGAGAAAGAATTGCTCATTACATTTTCTGACTTATTGAGCAAGCATTATAACGATCCGGCCAGATTTTATTTGTTTGGCCATCATATCCGTGAGTTTGATGTTCCGTACATTTGTCGCAGAATGGTGGTGAACAGACTTGCATTACCGGATATCGTCAATCTAAGTGGTAAAAAACCATGGGAGACTAAACATTTGATAGATACTCTGGAGCTTTGGAAATTTGGTGATATCAAGCATTTTACTTCTTTGGATTTGCTCACGGCAATTCTTGATATTCCTTCACCTAAAGATGATATAGATGGGAGCCAGGTAGGCAAAGTTTATTGGGAACAGAAGAATTTACCCAGAATCGTGGATTATTGCGAGAAGGATGTGGTTACTGTAGCAAATCTGCTTTTAAGGTTTCAGGGGCTGGAGCTGATCGATCCTGAAGCTATTTCAAAAATCAATTAAGGATAATGAACAAACATTTAATTGCACCTTCTTTACTGGCTGCAGATTTTGGGAGATTGAGTGAGGAGCTTGATATGTTCAATGCCAGTGATGCCGACTGGTTGCATCTTGATGTCATGGATGGTCGGTTTGTACCAAATATCACGTTTGGAATGTTTATCATCGAGGCAATTAATAAAGTTGTTTCAAAACCACTGGACGTACATCTGATGATTGTAGAGCCGGAGCGATACGTTCCTGAATTTGTAGCTGCAGGAGCAGATGTGATCTCTGTGCATTATGAAGCCTGCCCGCATCTTCACAGAAATATTCAACAAATTAAGCAGCTGGGTGCAAAAGCAGGTGTCGCACTTAACCCTCATACTCCGGTTCATCTTCTGAAAGATTTACTCCATGATATCGATATGGTCTGCCTGATGTCTGTGAATCCCGGCTTTGGGGGGCAAAAATTTATTGAGCAAACTTATCAAAAAATCTCTGAGCTCAGACAGATGGCAAATGAGATTGGACATAGCAATCTTATGATTGAGATAGATGGGGAGTGACTACACAAAATGCAGAAGCATTATTAGGAGCGGGTGCTGATGTCCTGGTGGCAGGAAGTTCAGTTTTCAAAGCAAGTGACCCTGCTGCGGCTATTCGCCAATTAAAGAAAATGAATCCCTATACTCAAACAGTTTGAACTGCGTTTTCCTTCCGTCGAAGCTTTTGGGCTTCAAATGAAAAATTCATTCAGACTAAGCGTTGTGGTAAATTGTGACACAGAAAATATATTATGCGTTTTTACATTTTACTTTTTTTACTTTCATACAGTCAATTTCTATTCGCACAGGATCAACGATCAGTTTTGATTTCCGGGCAAATTACAGACCTGGAAAGCAAGGAACCCATTGAATTTGCCAATATTTTTATTGAAGGAACAACAAAATCTACACAATCAGATATAGAAGGAAAATTTCAACTGTATGCAGCTGCAGAAACTAAAGCTACCCTGGTCATCTCCAGAATCGGATTCAAAGAAGTAAGAATTCCCATCGAAGAAGAAACTCCGGGATCCAGGAGAATACTTGATGTCAAAATGGTTCAGTCTACCTCGACTCTGGAGGTTATCATCACTGATACCAGAATGGATCATCAGGGTATGATCCGCCAGAATGTGGAATCACTCAAATATATTCCTACCACAACCGGTAATTTAGAAAGTGTATTGCCGCATATAGCCCTTGGGGTAAGCTCCGGTACCGGAGGCGAGCTTTCATCTCAATATAATGTGCGTGGTGGTAATTACGATGAGAATCTTATTTATGTAAACGATTTTGAAATCTACAGGCCTCAATTGATTCGATCAGGTCAACAGGAAGGTTTGACTTTTCCCAATATGGACCTCGTACGTGATTTGTCTTTTTCATCCGGTGGTTTTCAGGCAAGATATGGGGACAAGCAATCATCTGTGCTGGATGTGAGGTATAAGCGCCCGGAAAAATTTGGTGGATCGGTCAGTGGTAGTTTTCTTGGCGGAAGTGCACACGTGGAAGGGGCCTTGGATCTGGATGATGGTAAATACAGGAAATTCAGATATTTGGTCGGAGCCAGATATAAGACGACGCAATATCTTCTGTCAAGTCTGGATGTAAAAGGCGAGTATGTACCGGATTTCTCAGACATTCAGGGATACTTTACCTATGATATCAACCGGGATTTCCAACTTGCTTTCATGGGTAATTTCAATAGAAGCAAGTTTAGCTTCAAACCTACATTTGGCAATATCGCAAAAGGGCTCATTGATTTTACATTAAATCTCAGGACCAGTTTTGAAGGACAGGAGATCGATGATTTCACTTCTACTTTTGGTGGATTATCACTTACCTGGTTACCGGATAGGAAGCGGAATCCAATTTTCATGAAACTGCTTTTGTCCACTTATCAGAGCAATGAAAATGAGCGCATTGATATTATCGGAAATTATGATTTACTCCAAATAGAAACTAGCCTTGGAGCGGAGAATGCAGGAGAAGTGATAGCAGTACTTGGAAGTGGAGTACAACATACATATGTAAGAAATTATTTGCAGGCCAATGTGACCAATCTGGAATGGAAGGGAGGCATTGAATTGCAGAGTTCAAATAATACCCCATCCCGCCAGATTTCTAATTTCATACAATGGGGGACGAAGCTTCAGCATGAGTGGATAGATGATAGAATTAATGAATGGGAACGACTAGATTCAGCATTATACTCTGTCCCAAATAACGATGACAGTCTCTTCGTCAACAAAGTATATAAGGCTGAAAATGAATTACAAAGTGGCAGAGTCATGGCATTTGCCCAGAATACATACACCTGGATGCGTGAGGATGCAGGAGAATTGCAATTGACATATGGATTAAGGGCAAATTACTGGACCCTGAATAAAGAATGGATCATTGCTCCAAGAGCACAGATTTCTTACAAGCCCTTTAATTCAAAGAAGGATATAATTTACAGGTTATCAGGAGGAATTTATCATCAGCCTCCTTTTTACCGGGAGTTGAGAAATCCGCAGGGAGAAGTGAATGAAAACGCCCGATCGCAGAAATCAGCGCAAATTCTTGCCGGAATGACCTGGGATTTTACCACAGGCAGAAATAATCAGGTCAAATACCGATTAATAGGAGAGGTGTATTACAAGCATTTATGGGACTTGATCTCATACGATGTGGATAATGTGAGGATCAGATATAGTGGTCAAAATGATGCAAAAGGATATGTGACAGGAATTGACCTCAGATTGAATGGAGAATTTCTTCCGGGAGCAGAATCCTGGTTTAATATCAGTTACCTGCGCGCAAGAGAATCTATAGAAGGAGTGCAGCATCTGGCCAGAAATCCGGGAGAAAGAGAAGGTAAGCCTGTAGAAACTGTCCCAAGACCTACTGATCAGGCAATTTTGTTTACTATATTTTTCCAGGACTTCCTGCCCAGGAATGAGAAATTTAAGGTTCACGTAAACTTCACTTTTGGCACAGGATTACCCTTTGGATTACCGGAGGCAAATGATGTGTATAGAAATACTTTCAGGTTTTCTCCATATAGAAGAATAGACATCGGATTCTCTTATGCATTGTGGGATGCGAGCTGGCTGGAGCGCAGACCAAAACATATACTGAGACATTTTAAAAATGGCTGGATAAGTGTGGAGGTCTTCAATCTGATGCAAATGGCCAATGTTGCCAATAATACATGGGTCAAATCCATTTACAATGTGCAGTATGCAATTCCTAACTACTTGACATCCAGAAGAATAAACCTTCGATTCAGACTGGAATTCTAATCCTGATTTATTTTTTTGAGATTTTTCTACCCACGAATATGAAAATATGTATCTTTGCGCTCCGTTAAAGGCCTGCCGCTCCATGTTGGAGGTAAGCAGGTATGGTAAAACCAAATAATTTTAACTTCATTATGGCAGTAAAAATGCGATTACAACGTAAGGGAAGAACGAAATCACCTTACTATCATATCGTAGTGGCAGATGCAAGATCACCACGCGATGGAAAATTTATTGAGCGTCTGGGTTTCTATAACCCAATGACAAAACCTGCAACGATCGAGATTGATCGTGACAAAGCTTACACCTGGCTTTCAAATGGTGCACAACCAACTGAGACAGTTCGCGCCATCCTTCGTTTCAAAGGAGTACTTCTTAAGAAACACCTTATGAGAGGAGTTAAAAAAGGAGCTTTCACATCTGAAGAAGCTGAAATAAAACTAGCAGAATGGATAGGTGCAAAAGAAACTAAAATTGCAGCAAGAGTAAAAGCAACAAAAGAAGAGATTGCAGCATTCCACAAAGCAGTTTCTGGTGGTAAACCGGCTCCTGTGGTTGAAGAAGCTCCGGTAGCTCAGGAAAAACCTGCAGCTCAGGAAAAAACTGCGGCTCCGGTTGTTGAGGCAGCAGCTCCGGTTGTAGAGGAAACAACTCCGGTTGTTGAGGAAACAGCATCTGTGGGAGATGAGCAAGCTGAACCTGTTGCTGAAGCTTCTCCTGAAGTAATAGAGGAAACTCAGGCTGAAGAAGCTCCAGTAGCTGAAGAAGCTCCTGCTGTTGAAGAAGAACCAGTTGCTGAAGCTCCGGTAGTTGAAGAAACTCCAGTTGCTGAAGAAGCTCCCGTTGAAGAAGCACCTGTTGCTGAAGTAGAAGAAGAAGCACCTGTTGCTGAGGAAGTTGCTGAAGCTCCTGTAGCTGAAGAAGCCTCTGAAGAAACTGCGGAAGAGTCAACTGAAGAAAACGAAGAAGAAAAAGAAGCATAGATTATATTAAGTGCATGGAAACATGCATTTTTATACTTCAGAATTATATACAGACCTGATAAAGCCTTAGTCGGTTTTATCAGGTCTCTTTTTATAACGATCACAATTTTTTATATGAAACACCTGAACAAGTTGTACGAGCAGAATCTGGAGACAATCGCGGAAGCCATCCAGGCCTCAGATATATTGGCATCTTATCTGGAAGAAGAAGAGGAATCCTTTTATAAAGAGTTGGTCGAGACATATGAGCCTGAGATAGAGGAGCTTTATACTCAAATAGCACTGATTGAGCCATTGCAGATTTATCAGATGGAAGATAAATTGCTGGATGAAAGATTTGAAGGATTGTTCCTGCCAAGAATTTTGGGATACAACGTGTTGAGAGGTGCATTAAACGATCGTTGCAAGTACACACATGCTCAGGATAGATTTGGTCGTGTATTGAGCACCATCTGTGATTCATCTAATTTTGACTACATCCGTAAACGTATCGGTCAGTCAGTTCAGATTGGTTTTGCCCTGAGCTCGGATATTTGGATTACAAGCTTTATAGATCAGGTAAGTAATAAGAAGGTCAAACAATTTCTTCAGGCTCAGAAACTGGAGAAATATCAGTACCAGCAGGAAAGAATAAACGGATATAAACTATACGCCTCACAATTTGAGAAATTCAACTCCCACACAACAGAGTTTCCAACTGATCTGGTTTCCCAGCAATTATTGGCGCCCGGAATTTTTAACTTCCTGAAGGCGAGAGCAGTAATCAATGAGTACAATGAAAATTTTATACCTGAGGTGCTGGCTTATTTAGAGCAGGATAAATTCCACCACACTAAAGAACATACAGTGGCTTTGGGTCTGGTAGTCAATTACTTTGATCTGAAAAAAGCTGACCAGACTAAAATGGGTAAAATCCTTAATAAGCTGAGAGATGCCGATGATTTCAATGAGATTTACTTTAATTTCTTGCTGGAGCGTTTCAAATCTAAGCTTAAGTTGACCGGAATAAATGATAAGCGCGTTGCTGCGCTCATGGATTTGAGCAAAGCTGAAGATGACTTTTCAAGATATTATGCATTTGCTACCAATCTATCTGCAAAGGGATACATGAATGATGAGGTAATAGAGCATGTGAAAACCCTCTATGGTCAGTACGAAGGAATGTCTTTATTCAATGAATGTGTCCGTAACTTGGTGTTGGGTTATTTCTCAAGATTCCTGGGTAATTTGGATGTCGATGCCTATGCTGATTACTTTGAGCTGAATAAATATATGGTAATCTATATGGAAGTTTTCTCAAATGAGCACTTCAATCAGGATATCAAAGACCTCAGCATGTCATATGTAGTGAAGTTGATGAAAGCATTCACTGACAAGCGTGGAAAGGATTATCAGGATATCAAGAAATTTGTCGCTACCAATTTTGTAGAGATGCAGTTTATGAGAGATAAAGATATAGTGGAGATGTTCAAGAGTAAGAGGAAGAAAGCTCATTAAAATTCTGCTATAAAATTCAATCAGAAAACATGGGGAGTTAAATACCCTCCATCCGGGAAAATAAGAGGAACTGAGCTTCTTCTAAAAATAAAGGCCGACAGGAGCAATTCTGCCGGCCTTAAATATTATTCGCCATTTTTAAGGTTAATGATCAAATTGTACAAATAAATCAAAGCATAATCAAATGCTGCATTCAGGGTTGGGCGAATGAATTTATCTAAAGTCTGTAAGTTGTATTTTCATTTTTGGTAACATTAAATTTTAATTGACCGCCATTGTAGGGGCTGGAATCAGATTGCCTATCGCAGGTGTACTTTTTAAATATTGAGAAATTGCCTCACGATCATCCTCGTTCATATCCGAATAATTAAACCAGGGCATTGGAGGCAATAATGGGCGACCATTCTCCAGTCCTTTATACTTGCCCTGAGTTAGCGCGATTTTGAATTGCTCGTAAGACCAACTGCCAATTCCCGATTCATCAGAAGTAATATTAGCAGCAAAACTGATTCCCCATGGACCGGCAGCAGCTGTCCCATCGCTTCCAAACAGAATCCAATCATTCTGCTCCAGAACTCCGGGAATAACTTTGCCAACCGGGCGATCTGAAGGATATCCTGACAAATGTAACTCGGAATGATCTCAGGTCCTTGAGGCCCCAATCTCTTTGGCGAATGACAATCATGACAACCAAGAATTTCAACCAAATATTTTCCCCGTTCCAGGATATCATTTTCACCTGGAACAGGAGCTACATTTAATGCAGTTGAACTATCAGCACATTGCATAAACACAACACTGGACAGTAAGAAGAGTAGGAAGCTTAAAGTCTGAATCGATTTCATTTTTTTCCTGAATTTTGTAATTGATCGCTTTTATAGCGGGCTGGCACAAAATTGAGGATTTATGCAGGTTAGATGGGATTGTTTTCGTTGCAAAAAGGTTTGCTGTTGTTGCAATTTTGCGTAAAATTCCAGTTTTAAGGGCTTGCTTCTGTTGGATTTAAATTAATTTAACACATCCATTAAAAATAGAATACTCAATTTTTTGAGTTTACCTGACTGGGGGAGATTCCATATTTTGCTTTGAATATGGTTGAAAAATATTTCACATTGCTGTAGCCAATCCTGGACGCTACTTCGTTTACCTGTACTTCCTGATCTTGAAGCATTTCCATGGCTTTTTCCAGGCGAAAATCTCTAATGAAATCGGTGGCATTTTGGTCGGTGAGTGCCTTTAATTTTCGATGGAGCTGAGAACGGCTGATAAACATTTTATGAGCAAATTCTTCGACTCCGAAATTTTCATCTTCTATGTTTTCTTGTAGGATATCAATAAAACGCCGAAGGAATTCATTGTCTAGGGGAGATAATTCGGTTGGGTTATTGGTACCGTCAATTTTAAAGATATCCGGGTTCATATTACTGAATCGTGCCTGCAATTTCCTCCTCATCTCCAGAAGGTTGGACATCCTTAACAATAGTTCTTCAGTATGGAAGGGCTTGGTCAGGTAGTCATCTGCGCCCGTTCTTAAGCCGGCCAGTTTAGAATCTATATTTGCTCTGGCAGTCAATAAAATGACCGGAATGTGAGATGTCAACTCATGATTCTTTAGGGTATTACATACCTCATATCCATCTTTTTTCGGCATCATCAAGTCTGAAACGATGATATCAGGGATTAACTCTATCGCCTTTTGAATTCCCTCTTCACCATCACATGCTTCTTCGACCTTCCAATTCTTTTGGATAGATTGACTGATAAATTGTCTCAATTCCGGATTGTCTTCTATTACAAGAGCCAGCGGGAATTCAGCATTTTCAGTTGGAGAAAATTTCAGCTCATTTTGACTTTCAATTGAAGATACAAAATGGTCGGACTCTTTCATCAAAGGATGAGTAGTGGCAGAATTGATTTCTCTCATTGGTAAAGAAAAATTGAAGCATGATCCAATACCGGGTTCACTTTCCACAGAAATCCCTCCTCCCATAAGTTCTGCAAATTCTTTACTCAATGCAAGACCGATTCCTGTCCCCGGATTAATGGCTGTTTTATGTGATCCGTTCATAGATGAACCCATTATTTCGGGTTGTTTAAGTTCACTATGTAATTGTGAATTTGTTGAGCCTGAGACCTGATAAAATCGTTGAAATATCTTTTCAAGTTCATCGGGTGGAATGCCTGTTCCTGTATCCTTCACTTTGATAGAAACTAATGAGTGAGGCGAAGAATGACTTTCATTTACATTTGGAGTGGAGTGATCAATGATGACTTCTACATTTCCACTTCCGGGAGTGAATTTTAATGCATTTGAGATCAAATTATTAATGATCAGCTCCGTTTTACCTGCGTCAAAGAAGAATAATGGAATATCCTTTTTTATAGTCAAAGTTAGAGACACTCCCAGTTTTTCTGCCAGTGGGGTGAAAGAATGGATGGTATTTTGAAGGAGTTCTGTCAGATTGCCATGCCTGAGTTCCAGTCCGATGCTTTTGCTCTCCAATTTGGCCAGATCAAGCAATTGATTGATCATATTCAAAAGCCTGAGACTATTACTTTCCACATGCGTGGCATTCTTCCTGATTTCCGGATCCTCAGTTTTAGAGAGAATCTGCCGGGCAGGTTCCAGAATCAGAGAGAGCGGAGTCCTGAATTCATGTGTTACATTATTGAAGAAATTGGTTTTTAATTGTTCCAGATCTTTTAATCTTTCAGCTTCACGAAGTTCAAATGCTAATTGTTCTTTTAGCTTGATCCGATTCAATTGAAATCGCCAGAATTGCCATATGATGATTCCAAGAAACAGGGTATAAAGAATGTAAGCAGGGTTTGAAAACCACCAGGGGGGACTGATAATAATTGTCATCTCCACAGGAGATTCATTCCAAATGCCAACACTATTACTGCCCTGGACTCTGAATGTATATGAGCCCGGTGCAAGATGTGTATAGTGTGCAAAGCGCTCATTACTTGGCCTTATCCATTTTTTTTCAATTGGTAATAATTGATATCGGTACTGATTTTTATTTGGGTCAGTAAAATCCATCGCAGCAAATTCGAATGACAAATTATTTCTGGTATAATCCAATTCCAGTTTGTCCAGGAATTCAATCGGAATTTTTGCCTGTTTGTCAGTGGTTGAAAACTTCAGAGGGAGGTAATTAACTTTCAATCCAATAATATAAACTTCCGGTGCTTTGGATTTGAATTGCAAATCTTTAGGGAAAAAATGATTTATTCCATTGACACCGCCAAACAGTAATTCCCCATCTGCAGCTTTATAGAATGCCTGAGTGTTGAATTCATTGCTTTGAAGGCCATCACCGGCTGTGAAAGGTGTGATTTGGTATTGCCCTGGAGTGCTGATATTTAACTTTGCCAAACCTCTGTTGCTACTACACCATAAGTTGCCTTCATCATCTGCAAGGATTCCATAAACCACATTATTAGGCAATCCCTGATCACTGGTCAAGTGTGAAAATTTTTCTGACCCGAGATCGAGACAATTAATTCCTCCTCCCTTAGTCCCAATCCAAAGCCTTTTATCAGGATACTTTGGGTCAGGAAGCAGACTTAAAATGTAACTATGATTGATGGCATTAGGTTTATTTACATCAGGCTTGTAAATGCTAAAAGTCATTTTGTCATTCTTTAAAATTCCTTTCAGCAAACCGTATTGAGTACCTATCCAAATCTGACCTTTGCCGTCTTCCTGTAATGCGAAGCTCATCAATGTCTGTACTTTATCGCCAAATAGTGTTCCAAAATCAAAAATATGTTGCTTTCCGGTTCCGGGGTTGAGACGGAGCAGTTTACCGTACGATCCTGTGGCCCAAATACAACCATCTTTCGTTTGCAATAGTGATGCATAAGGATATCGTCCTATTTCTATGGATAGCTTTTGATCAATACCCTCTGGAATTATAGTGACGTATCTGACTGAAGTTTACATTTCCTTCCCGTTGGCCACATAAAAGCCATTGATCTCCATTTTCACTTATTACCAGGCTATTCTGTTGAGGAGGTGCATCAGGAAATGCAGATGACCCGGACAATTTCCCGGTCTTTTCATTCAGCTCAACTATCGTATTGAATAACTTACAGTAAATTTTCCATCAGCATTTTCCATATGCTCCAGATGCTAACACCTTCCAGCTTTGAGTGAAACAAAGATTGCCGCAACGCAATTTTTCGAAGACCATAACCCAGTGTGCCCATCCAAATATTCTCCAGATTATCTTCAAATAGAACATTGCCATGTCTGTCCATTATGTGATCTGGAGATTCGTAATCGAAACTTCCATCTTTTGGAATTTGCCAAAGCCTGTGTTCGAAAAGAATCCAAATTTGATCATTTTTATTTATAGAGATAGAAGGATAGGTGGATGACCATGCTCCATTTTTATAAATGGGGAAATACTTAAATTGCTTATTATTATATCTAAATATTCCGGTATTAGTGGTACCCCAGATTTCTCCTGAAGAGGTTTGCTTTAATTGCCAGCATTCTTTAGGTGCAGTATCCGGACGATGTATTTTTGTAACAGATAGAGATTTGGGGTCTATACGATAAATATTGTGTGAAGTTCCTATTAATACATAGCCATCATTTGCCATCAAAATGCATTTAAATTCTTCTATCCAGCCAGGAACTGCTTTTTCAGGAACCGGGAAAGAAACCGGAGAAAGTTTTACAATCTTACTCAGGTTCTGTGAATCAGGAAGTGCACTTCTCCATGAATCGGGAATTTGCAATCTGAAAACGCCACCTCCTCTGGTCACTATCCAAATGTTGCCGTCCGGATCTTCAGCTATTTGACGCACATCATAAGATACCTGATTACCCTTATTGTAAACTATCGGAATTTCGAAATAATAAAATCGGTTTGTCTTTCTTTCAAAAAGCTGGATACCATTGTTTTCAGTTCCGACCCATAACCATTCACGGCTATCCTCAAATAATGCAGTGATAGAATTGCTGGCAAGAGACCAGGGATCCTCCGAATTATTGCTCAATATCTTAAAGTTGTACCCGTCGTAGCGGTTGAGGCCATCTTTTGTAGCAATCCACAAGAATCCGTCCTTTGTTTGCAGAATATCGAAAATCATTCCCTGGGAAAGACCATCATCGATGGTAAGGCTTTTATATACCAATTGTTGCCCACACAGATTGCTGAGATTCCAACCAAGCCATAAAGCAATCCACAGGATATATTTCATTTGGAGAAAAACACTTTTGGCAAAATTAGCGAAAAAGTGGAGTAGGCGGAATAAAAATTGAAAAACCCACTGCATACTTATTCACGTGCAGTGGGTTTGTTTATTTGAATTCAGATCCTGATATCAATTTGTATCACATACTTATTGATTATCTATAAGAATAATCCGCTTGTTAAGAATCTTTCCTTTTTCAGATGTGAATCTGGCATGGTATAATCCTGCAGCTTGACCACTCAGATCTATTATACTTTTATCCAGAGCATCAAGTGAAGAAGAATGAACAATGATACCAGTCGAATGAATAATTTCAACATTTATTTTCTCTTCACTTGATGAAAGCATATTGAGGATTATTTCACCACTGCTTGGATTCGGGTATACATCCACATCCCAATCCTTATTTAAATCAATATTCGCTTCAATCATAAATGTATTCTCTGGTCTGCTTTGATTATTTGAACCATTTAAATGTACATTATCAAATTCTACGTGGGTTGTAGTACTGTTGTTGATACTCTGAGAAAACAATCCAATATTGATACAGGAATTCATTGCAATATTTGTAGTAAAAGCCATACTCCAGGTGCTTCCATTAATTGAAGTATATCCTGTAAAACTATTACCGACCCGCTCCAGTTTTAACCAAATATGTTGCGGACGATTAAGGGTCAACAAGTTTTGATTGCCTCCTGTAACAGCTCTGATTTCTCTGAAAATAAGATTAGTCAATTGGGTTTTCAATGCCACTTTTTTAGAACCTGAGGCCATCGTTTCGTGTATTGAGACGCCAGCCCAGCCTCCACCGTTTATGTTTACAACTCTTGCTGAAATACTCATGTCACCACACAAAGTCTGATAAACAAAATGTCTGACATCATTATTATTACCACCAACACCCTCTGATTCTAAAAAGAATATATCATTGGTTTCAGGGAAACAAGGAGGATAATCAGAATTTCCGTTAGCATTTCCAATATCTCCATGATTCCAATTTGCCTGATTAGTGCCAAAAACATCATCTGCTAAACCATTGCAATCATTATCAACTTCATCGCAAATTTCGAGTGCATCTGGATTGATATCGGAATTATCATCATTGCAATCACCACTTGTACTTGTCAATTCAGAAGGAACTTTATAGCCTGCAGGTCTGAGACATTGTGTAATAGTTGCAGCACCAGTTTGACCATAGCCATCATTGTCTGTGTCTTTGTACCAGATTTGACCTGGATGTTCGAGTGGGTCAGTGTCATCGCAATCGGTATTATTGCTGACATATCCTTCAGGAACAGAACAAGCCAAAGTGGTATTTGAAGGATTTCCAAAGCCATCATTATCAGTGTCAGCATAATAAGTAGTAAGTACTCCTTCATCTGTATTTCCGTCACAATCGTTGTCAATGCCGTCGCAGATTTCTGTTGCAGCCGGATTGATAGCGGCATTATTGTCATTGCAATCACCAGTTGTGGAAGTCAATTCAGCGAAGACTTTGTATCCTGCAGGTCTGAGACACTGAGTAATAGTTGCAGAACCCGTTTGTCCATAATCATCATTGTCAGTGTCTTTGTACCAAACTTGTCCCGGGAATTCAAGTGGATCAGAGTCATCGCAATCGGTATTGTTACTGACAAAACCTTCAGGAACAGAACAAGCCAAAGTGGAATTTGAAGGATTTCCAAAACCATCATTGTCTGTGTCAGCATAAAATGTAGTAAGCACACCTTCATCTGTATTACCATCGCAGTCATTGTCGATTCCATCGCAGATTTCAGTTGCAGCCGGATTGATAGCGGCATTGTTATCATTGCAATCACCAGTTGTTGAAGTCAATTCTACGGAGACTTTATAGCCTGCAGGTCTGAGACATTGTGTGAGTGTAGCGGCACCTGTTTGTCCGTAGTTATCATTGTCAGTGTCTTTGTACCAAACTTGTCCGGGGCGTTCAAGTGGATCTGTGTCATCGCAATCGGTATTATTGCTGACATATCCTTCAGGAACAGAACAAGCCATAGTAGTGCTTGAAGGATTTCCAAAACCATCGTTGTCTGAGTCAGCGTAGAATGTAGTAAGCACACCTTCATCTGTATTACCATCGCAATCATTGTCGATTCCATCGCAGATTTCAGTTGCAGCAGGATTGATTGCGGCATTATTGTCATTGCAATCACCAGTTGTGGAAGTCAATTCTGCGGAGACTTTGTATCCTGCAGGTCTGAGACATTGTGTGAGTGTAGCGGCACCTGTTTGTCCATAGCCATCATTGTCTGTGTCCTTATACCAAACCTGGCCGGGACGTTCAAGTGGGTCTGTGTCATCACAATCGGTATTGTTACTTACATAACCTTCAGGTACAGAACAAGCCAGAGTGGTATTTGAAGGATTACCGTAGCCATCATTATCAGCATCAGCGTAAAATGTAGTAAGTACTCCTTCATCTGTATTTCCGTCACAATCGTTGTCGATTCCATCGCAGATTTCTGTGGCAGCAGGATTGATTGCGGCATTATTATCATTGCAATCTCCCGTGGTTGAAGTCAATTCTGCGGAGACTTTATAGCCTACAGGTCTGAGACATTGAGTAATAATTGCAGCCTGGTTTGTCCGTAACCATCATTGTCTTTGTCTTTGTACCAAACCTGTCCCGGTTTTCCAGTGGGTCGTTGTCATCACAATCGGTGTTGTCGGTACATAACCTCCGGGTTGAGCGCAAGCCAGAGTGCTATTTGAAGGATTACCAAAGCCGTCATGGTCTACGTCTGCGTAAAACGTCGTCGTACTCCTTCATCTGTATTTCCGTCACAATCGTTGTCAATGCCGTCGCAGATTTCTGTTGCAGCCGGATTGATAGCGGCATTATTGTCATTGCAATCACCAGTTGTGGAAGTCAATTCTGCGGAGACTTTGTATCCTGCAGGTCTGAGACATTGAGTAATAGTTGCAGCGCCAGTTTGTCCATAATCATCATTGTCTGTATCTTTGTACCAAACTTGGCCCGGATGTTCCAGTGGATCATTGTCATCACAATCGGTGTTGTTGCTGACATAACCGCCCGGTTGAGCGCAAGCCTGTGTACTGCTCGATGGGTTACCAAATCCGTCCTGGTCTACGTCAGTATAGTAAGTCGTTTGTACTCCTTCATCTATAGAACCATCACAATCATTGTCGATGCCGTCACATACTTCTGTGGCAGCAGGGTTGATGGTATTGTTATTGTCATTGCAGTCACCACTTGTGGAAGTCAATTCTGCGGCGACTTTGTATCCTGCAGGTCTGAGACATTGAGTGAGCGTAGCGGCTCCGGTTTGTCCATAATCGTCATTGTCGGTGTTCTTTATACCAAACTTGTCCCGGGTTTCCAGCGGATCGTTGTCATCGCAATCGGTATTGTTGGTGACATAACCTTCAGGTGAGCGCAAGCCTAGTGTATTTGAAGGGTTACCAAAACCGTCTTCATCTACATCAGCGTAGTATGTCGTCAGTACACCTTCATCTATAGAACCATCACAATCATTGTCGATGCCGTCACATACTTCTGTGGCAGCAGGGTTGATGGTATTGTTATTGTCATTGCAGTCACCAGTTGTTGAAGCAATTCTGACGCGACTGATAACCTGCCGGTCTGAGACATTGAGTAAGAGTTGCTGCTCCCGTTTGTCCATAATCATCATTGTCAGTGTCCTTGTACCAGATTTGACCAGGATGTTCGAGTGGGTCAGTATCATCGCAATCAGTATTGTTGCTGACATATCCTTCAGGAACAGAACAAGCCAAAGTGCTATTTGAAGGATTTCCAAAACCATCGTTGTCTGCGTCAGCATAAAATGTAGTAAGCACACCTTCATCTGTATTTCCGTCGCAATCATTGTCGATTCCATCGCAGATTTCTGTTGCAGCAGGGTTGATTGCGGCATTGTTATCATTGCAATCACCGGTAGTTGAAGTCAATTCTGCGGAGACTTTGTATCCTGCAGGTCTGAGACATTGAGTAAGAGTTGCTGCTCCCGTTTCTCCATAGCCATCATTGTCCGAGTCTTTGTACCAAACCTGCCCTGGGAATTCAAGCGGATCAGTGTCATCGCAATCAGTATTGTTGCTTACATAGCCTTCAGGAACAGAACAAGCCTGAGTTGTAATGGCCGGATCACCAAACCCATCATTATCAGTGTCAGCATAGTAAATAGTATACACTCCATCGTCCAATTGTCCATCGCAATTATTGTCTATTCCATCGCAAATTTCAGTGGCAGCTGGATTTATAGCTCCATTATTGTCATTGCAATCACCGGTTGTGGAAGTCAATTCCGAAGCGACTTTGTAGCCAGCAGGTCTGAGACATTGTGTAATAGTTGCAGCTCCTGTTTGCCCATATCCGTCATTGTCAGTGTCTTTGTACCAAACCTGGCCAGGACGTTCAAGTGCGTCTGTATCATCGCAATCGGAATTGTTGCTTACATAACCTGCAGGAACGGAACACGCTTGCGTTGTATTGGTAGGATTGCCAAATCCGTCAGAATCCGTGTCCGCATAGAATGTAGTCAGCACACCTTCATCAATTGAACTGTTGCAATTATTGTCGATTCCATCACAGATTTCTGTAGCTCCCGGATAAGCAGATGCAAAGTTATCGTTGCAATCCTGGTTATTTGTTACAAATCCAATTGGCGGACTACAAGGAAAAAATGAGCCATCAGGAACGCCAAATACAGGCGAAGGACTGCCATAACCATCACCGTCCATATCCCGGTACCAGAAGCTGATACCCACTCCTTCATTGATCTGTCCATTGCAATTGTTGTCCAGTGCATCGCATACTTCAATAGCAGCGGGATTGACTGCAGAATTGTCATCATCACAATCTCCGCTTGTGTTTGTTAATTTGGAAGCAACTTTGTACCCGTTTGGTCGCAGACATTGAGTAATGGTGGCAACCCCCGTCTGAGCATATCCATCATTGTCGGTATCCTTGTACCAAACTTGTCCGGGACGCTCAAGTGGATCATTGTCATCACAATCTGAGTTATTACCAACGTAACCTGCAGGAGGAGAGCAAGCCTGAGTAGTACTGGCAGGATTCCCGAATCCATCATTATCAGTATCAGCGTAGAATGTAGTAAGCACACCTTCATCAGTTGAACCATCGCAATCATTGTTTATTCCATCACAGATTTCAGTAGCTCCAGGATTGATAGCTCCATTGTTGTCATTGCAATCACCAGTTGTTGAGGTCAATTCAGAAGCGACTTTATAACCTGCAGGTCTGAGACACTGAGTAATGGTTGCAGCACCTGTTTGTCCATATCCATCATTGTCCGTGTCTTTGTACCATATTTGTCCGGGACGCTCAAGTGGATCATTGTCATCGCAATCAGTATTATTGCTGACAAAACCAACAGGAACAGAACAAGCTAGAGTAGTATTTGAAGGATTTCCGAATCCATCGTTATCTGTGTCAGCGTAAAAAGTAGTAAGCACCCTTCATCAGTTGAACCATCGCAATCATTGTTTATTCCATCACATATTTCAGCGGCACCTGGATTTATAGCTCCATTATTGTCATTGCAATCACCGGTTGTTGAAGTCAGCTCAGAAGCAGCTTTATAACCTGTTGGTCTGAGACATTGAGTAATAGTAGCGGCTCCCATTTGTGCATATCCATCGTTGTCTGTGTCTTTGTACCAAACCTGGCCCGGACGCTCAAGAGGATCAGAGTCATCACAATCTGTGTTGTTGGCCACATATCCTGCAGGCTGATTACATGCCATTTGCATAACAGCCGGATTACCAAAACCATCACCATCTATGTCGCGATACCATGTGTAGGAAGGGTCTGCTAAATTAACAGGTCCTGCTGCATTTCCTGTGCAAGCATTATTTGTAATAGAAAAATTACTGTAAGCACCGGCACTCAGCCCGCTCAGCAGGAAAGAATTCCCGCTGACTATTACGTTTTCCGGACTTCCGGAGCCTGTGTAGATCAGACTATAAATTCCATTTGGCAGGTTTGTTGTTGTGAAGGCAATGCTTCCATTGTTTCCGCCACAAGTACTGGGTTGGGTGATAGAGCCGGTGTTCAGAGTTGGTTTTGGCTTTATCGTTATTGTAAAATTAACAGGCGAACCTGTTTCAGCTCCAAGTACTGGAGTTACAGTTACAGTAGCAACTTGTTGGGAACTGACATTAGCGGCCATAAAGCTGGCAATATTTCCGCTTCCGCTTGCTGCCAGGCCTATGTTGGTATTATTATTTGTCCAGTTGAATGTCGCACCTGAAGTTCCTGAAAATGTTATTTGAGGAATCTGAGTCGTGCCACAAACCTCTATATTATCAACAGGATCTACTACTGGAAGCGGATCCCCTACAAAACAATCCAGTAAGGAAATACGGGCACCTGCTGCAGCACCATTATGTGTAATCTTATATTCGGTTGAAGCTGTTGTATTGTTTACTGTGATTAATGTACCGGTAGCTCCGGTTACAACACATCGCAATGCATTCCCGGGTGCTTCTAATGCATAACCCTGAGTACAATAATTTCCTAGCGTAATACTTCCTGAAGGAGAGTTAAAATAGAAAATTTCCCCATTATTGCTGCCATTTATGACCACAGAGAAACTGGAGACAGGAATCGAAAATGTGAGGGTTATTGTATCTAGTGTCTGATCAATCCACCATGCTGTAGGGGCGGTGCTAAACGAATTAGGACCACATGAATAAGTAATATTGTTTAATGTTCCAACATTAACAGTTGCTGCACTCACAACAACTCCTGAAGGGGATGTGAAAGGGAAATCAGCAGGTCCTACAATTGTTGCAGATTGATAGGTACTTAAATCGCAACTTTCTGTCAATAAGTTTTTCTTAGATTCCTCTGTTTTGGAATTACCAGACTTTGAAATTGTATTATGGCTCAATTTGTCGGGAATTCCCGGGTGTGTTGAAGAAAAAGCCGGCAGTAGGAAGCAGCAGAAAGTAAAAAGTAATACACACACAGCGCTTACACTTTTCATTGTAAATAGTTTAATGATAAATAAAATAAATCAGCAGTCAACTGGTGTGCGGGAATAAGTAAGGTTGCAAGTGCTATGGAACGACCGGAAATCAATTTCTTCAAGTCTTTTCTATCTGCAGAAAATTTGATGGCTTACCTTAAAAATAGAAATCAATGAGTTCTGAAACTAAATTTTGAGGTTCTCCGCGTTGTGCGTGTTTTAAGGAGTTTGGTGTTACCGTCTAGCTGTTGCAAATATGTAGTGAATTATGGCAAGCTATGGTCTGCTCTCGTTGCAAAAAGGTTTGTTCTGGTTGCAATCTTTAAGGAAAGGCAGAATTTAGAAGGTAGAAGTTAAATTAAACAGCCGGGAAAAAGCTTCAAGCCGCAAGCTACAAGCTGCAAGTAAACAGCCAAAAGCCGCTTCTGGCTGCTGGCCTCTAGCATCTGGCTCAACAGCCGGTCATGTCATCACTGAATCCTCCTGAAAATTTGCGCCTGTCCAGCACGCAAAAGCGTCACTTTGACTGCTTGCTGTCAAAAAACGTCACCTTTTGCCGGAGGCAAAAGACGTCACCCCGGCCAGGCGCAGCCGTGCCGGGGCGTCACCCTTTTGACGAATAGAGCCAGTGAATAGTACGCATGTATTGTGTGGCTGTTCGCGTCAGGGATAGGAGTGGTGCCGACGCAGGAGGCAGTCCCGACAAGGTCTCTTAGACCTGTCGGGACCGCAGCCACGTATAGCCCGACCGCACGGGACGCCCAAAAAACCATCATTCAGATTTCAAAACATGTACAGGTGATCGACGGGTGGCTTTGAAAATGATGTACCCTGTGAAGATCCAGGCCAGGGAAATGGCACTGATGCCTGTAAGCAGGAAAGCTTCCGGGCCGATTGGAATGCGGTAGGGAAAATCCTGCATCCAGCGGTCGATCAGCCAATATCCGAGGATGGAGCCGATGAGGAAAGAGCTGATGACGATGATGCTCATCTCCCGGCCCAGTAAGCGGACAATGGAAAAAACGGAGGCTCCAAGTACCTTGCGAACACCGATCTCTTTCATGCGCTGGGAAGCGGAATGGGTGGTAAGCCCGATGAGCCCAAAAATGGCGATCAGGATCCCAATGCCGGTGAATATCCCCAGGATGCTGAGTAGCTGATCGTCTGCCTGATACTGCTTTGCAAAGTCGTCATCAAGGAAGAAGTAGCTGAAATCGTATTCCGGAAAATGCTTTTTCCAGATATCTTCCAAAGTGGATGTGACGCTTGAAATATCTGACATGTCGATGCGGACGGAAATGAAATTGTTCCAGTTGGGGTTTTGAAAAAGCAGGAGGGGACTCAGTTCGTTCTTCAGTGAGAAGTAGTGAAAATCTTTGAATACTCCCACGACTCTTCCCGTGTGGTCGCCGAAAATGATTTGTTTTTCCAGTGCTTTTTCCGGGTCGGGGTCCCAACCGATCTCGCGGATAACGGCCTCATTGATCAGGAAGGAAGCGGTATCGTCCTGCGGGTAATCTGTGGACAATTCGCGTCCGGCGAGCATCTGAATACCATATGTTTTGGGAAAATCTTCGTCAGCGGAGACTATCCAGAGTGCTCGTGTTTCCCCTTCTCCGATGCCTTCGGGATAAGTATTGTAATGTGGTGCTCCACGTCCGGGGATGCTTGAACTCAGGCTGAGGGAGGAGAGAATGGGATGTGCTGCAGCATCGGATTTGAACGCGTCGATTCTGCCGTTGAGTTTTTCTTTTGCAACGCTGCTCGCGTCGAGGACAAGGACCTGATCTTTGTTGAAACCGAGGTCACGTTTGATCATGAATTGCATCTGTCTGTAAGCCACCAATGCACAGAATATGAGTCCGATGGAAATGACAAATTGTGTTCCTACCAATCCCCGGCGCAGCCATTGACCCTGAGCTGTGCGTTTGAAACTGCCTTTGAGCACTTTGATGGGCTGAAATCCTGAAAGCACAAGGGCAGGGTAGGAGCTGGCCAACAATCCCGTGCCAGAGACAGTCCGATGGCAACCAGGATAAAAACGGGATTCAATAAATCCATGAATGTGTACACCTTGGAAGTTAGCTTATTGAAGCCGGGCAATAGCAAAAATGTGAGGCCCAGACTGAGCAGCAATGCAAATCCTGCAACCAGTACTGATTCAGCAAGGAATTGCGTCACCAGTCCTCCGCGACCTGCTCCTACTACTTTGCGAATTCCAACTTCGCGGGCTCTTTCAATGGCTCTTGCAGTGCTGATATTGATATAATTGATTACTCCCAGTAAGAGAATAAACAAGCCAATCGTACCAAAAATATAGATATACTTGATATCTCCGGCAGGGCTGAATCCATGTGTGCGATCGGAATATAGGCGCTGTTCGCTGAGTCTCTCTACACCTACAGATACAGTCATGCCTGAACCCTCGAGTTCTTCTGAGAATTGTTCCATGGCGAGTGGAGCGAGTTTTTTGTCGAGGGCTTCAAAGTCATTCGGAGATTTCATCAGCACATACAGATAGCCTGTGAGGTAAGTCCAGTCAGTGAAATACTCGCTGAGTTTTCGTTGAGTTTCATATGACACGATGGCTTCTGTCTGAATGCCGGAATTGTGTGGCAGATCTTCCATGACGCCAGCGATTTGGAGCTGCAGGGTATCATTGACGGTGAGTGATTGACCAATGGCTTCGCGGTTTTTGAAGTAGCGTTCGCGGAGTTTTTGGGAGATGATGATCTGGAAGGGTTCGCTGAAAGTGGGAGCAGGATTCCCTTCCAGGGAGTAATGATTCTCCTCATTTTCGCGGAGGATGGAAGTGCCGATATAACCTATGCGTTCATAATTTTCATTGAAGCGATCATATTGCAATTCGTCCCGGACATAGAGATAAATGAAGAGGCAACACACGATACCTAGTGCGAGCCCGATGATATGGATGAGGGAAAATATGCGGTCTTTCTTAAAAATGCGCCAGGATATTAAAAGCAAATTGCTGAACATGAGAGGACAGTTTTTTGGGTGAAATAAGATAAGGGACTCCTGGCGGGGAATGAGGGAGAAAGGTAGGAAATTTTTTTGAAGTGAGTTACGAATTAAGATTAAACAGCCGCTTCTGGCTGCTGGCGGCTGGCTTCTGACAAAACAGCCGGGTGAGAGAGTTGAGAGTAAATATCAAGGGGAGAAGTTGCGGTTTTAACTCAGAAACCTCGTATAATGTCGCCGATTGTCCGGGTCTCCCGACCCGGATAAAGAACTCATACACTTAACACACACTCACCACAAGCTGGCGTCTCCTGACGCCGTGAAGGGAGCTGATTTATTTTCAAAAGATGGGGTGAGTTCATCGTGTGTAGGAGCCTGCCGGGGAGAAGCTGCTTCTCTTTACTCCGATTTCTCTAATAATGTCGCTGATTGTCGGGTCTCCGACCCGGATAAAGCTCATACACTTAACACACACTCACTACAAGCTGGCGTCTCCTGACGCCGTGAAAGTGGATTGTTTATTCTCATAAGATGGGGTGAGTTCATCGAGGGTAGGAGTGTGCAGGGGAGAATTTTCGGGCTGTTTTGGAATGTTTTGGTTGATTCTGGAATGAATTGTAATGATATATATTTAAAAAAATGCTATATTTCAAGGTATATAATTTATTTTTTGTATGTTTTGAAAAACTGAGACGCGTAATATGGCTGATGTACAAATTGAAAAGGATTGAACTAGAGCCACTGGGATGAGTCATTACCTAAATCATTCTAAAAATTATCATTGATAAGTGATAAAAGAGACTTTAATTATCAAATCATGGAGCTTTCTGAGATTGAACTTTGAGGAACTTAAAAGATGGTCTAGAGAAGATGTGATTGATTGGTTAAAATGGAATGATCCAAATGGTATATATACCGATAAAGGATCCATGGCTGAACTTAATAATAATGTCCAAAAGAAGAGAGGAAATTATTGTTAGACATATTATAGAAGGTTAAAATTGTATATGCAAATGCTAATCTATTTTTATGAATTGCTATTTTTGGCATGGACATGAAAGCTGCAAATATTTTGTAGTTTCAGGACGGAGTGGGAGGAGAGGATAAATTTGTACTTTTGGAAAAACTGAGACGCGTAATATGGCTGATGTACATGATACCAAGACCCGTAGCTGCAATATGAGCAGGATAAGGTCAGCCAACACTAAGTCAGAGATTCTGGTCAGAAAATTCCTCTCCAAAGGGTTTAGATTCAGGTTACACGTAAAAAATCTTCCGCAAACCGGATATCGTTTTGCCAAAGTATAAGCTTGCCATTTTCGTTCATGGTTGTTTCTGGCACGGACATGAGGGCTGCAAGTATTTTGGGTTCCGAAGACGAGAACGGATTGGTGGATGGAGAAGATAAATGGTAACAGGGAAAAAAGACGATGAAAGCTTCACTGAATTGAGCAATCAGGGATGGGAAGTAATGACTATTTGGGAATGTGAGTTGAAACCCAAAGAGAGAGAGACAGACTTTCAAAATTTTTTTTTTAACATCAAAAATATGTCTCATGTTGAAAAAAAATTAAAACATCTGCTGATGTCGCAGAATTTACAAAGCAATTAATCCATGGAAGGATTAAGTTTTCATCCGGATGAAAACTTCACAAACTACATCACATTGGAGACTGAAGAACCTACTTATTCTGTTGAGGAAGCTACTTTAAGGAATAGACTTATGAGTGAATGCTTCACAGTTTGTGAAAAAAGCACAGATATCTACAGTATAATGCTCGAGTGACTCTGCTTGAAACTGGTATGGATCAATTTATTCCGCTTCCTTCACAAGCAATAGCTGAAGCATGAGTAAGTTGAATTATATCGATCTGTTTGCAGGGGCAGGCGGCTTGTCAGAGGGTTTTATCAGAGCTGGATTTGAGCCTATTGCTCATGTTGGAAATGGATAAAGCTGCTTGTTACACGCTTAAAACCAGAATAGCATATCATCATTTAAAGAATAATGATTTTGAACTGTATAAAAAGTATTTAAAAGGGGAAATCAATCGTGAAACCTTATACAAAGATGTTCCGCAAAAGCTGAAAGATTCAGTTATAAACCTGCCTATAGGAGAGGAATTCAATAGTGAAATACATTCCCGGATTGAAAATTTATTGTCTATGGCCGTAATATTGATTTAATTATAGGTGGTCCACCTTGTCAGGCATATTCCCTGGCAGGAAGATCAAGGTCGAAAACCAAAATGGAAGGTGATCCAAGGAATTATCTATTTGTTCAGTATGCTGAATATCTTGAAAAGTACAAACCCAAAATGTTTGTGTTTGAAAACGTGATTGGTCTAAAATCAGCGAAGGGAGGTCATTACCTTTCTGAGATGGAAAAACTCTTTGATCAAAAGGGGTATCAGATCAGATTATTCACACTTGAAGCAATCAACTTTGGAGTTTACAAAACAGGAGAAGAGTGGTTATTTTGGGGTGGAGAAAGGAATTAATACTTGAAATACCTGACCTAGGATCAATCAGAAAGGAAGGAAAGTATATAGTCGAGGAACTTTTAAAGGATTTACCTGAACTTCAGGCAGGTGAGGGAACGAAAAATACCAGATATATAAAACGGAAACAACAGATTATCTAAAGAAATATGCTCTTCGAAATGGCATAGAAATTTTGACTCAACATGTTACGCGGCCGCAAAAGAGATCTGGATAAAAAGATATATAAAATAGCAGTAGAAAAATGGGTAAATCTAAATCAACGTCTGCATTATAATGATTTTACCTGATTACCTGAAGACTCGTGAAAATCGAACTCTTTCTTTGACAGATTCAAAGTTGTAGCAGGCGACTTACCCTTTTCCCAAACTGTGGTAGCGCATATTGCAATGGATGGACATTATTATATACATCCAGATATAAATCAGAACAGATCCATAAGTGTCAGAGAAGCAGCCAGATTGCAATCCTTTCCGGATGATTATTATTTTGAAGGAGAAAAGGAGAACGCATACAGGACTGCGGCATTTAAACAGATTGGGAATGCGGTGCCACCCTGATGGCGGAGGAGGTTGCAGTAGTTGTTAAAATAATCTTCGAATTAAAATGAATGATTTACTAGACAAATATTCTGCAAAGTATCACCTGCAACTTGGTGATCATAAATTCAGTCCGTTACTAACGGTAACAGCTGGAGTTTCGCTTGAGTATTGTGAATTAATTAAAGATAATATCGGCTTAAAAGAACCTTTAATTTTTTGTTTTCCTGAAAAAAAAGCTGGAGCATTATGGACTTCAGTGTCATATTTTGACCAATTATTTCCTAGACGATTATGTAAATACTGGTGATGAAGGAGTCAAGCTACAGCCCGGAATAAAGTATTTGTTTATGGATGTGTTGCGCAAATTGAACGTTTCGAAATGGACTCTGTAATTATTAATTTTAAAGATCAGGAAGGCTTTAAACTTAACGATAAACTCAAACCTCAATTAAGTATTGCACTGCCAAATAGAGCCTTAAACCTGTTTAAGAAATACATTATAGCCAGAAAGAAAGCGAGAGCAAACCGAAACCCCATTTCTAAAATACTAGAATATAAAACAGATGTATTAGTAAATCAGAAAAATTTGACTTCGAAAGTCTTGTTGGTAGCAGGAAGAGGTCAAGTTAAAAAATTTCATGAGTTTTTAGAGTCGGTCGAAATTTATGGAGAGAAGCTCGGCAGAGTGTTTGTCGAGGGAAAAAACCTTATTATAACCCCTGATTTTAAAAAGTATAGAGTACTAGCTAATCCAAATGCTAAAAATGATGAATCAGAGTTCATTCAAGTTCTTTCTAAGGCATTAGATGTTTCCAAATTCGAAGTAATTGCAGGTTCTATTCAAGAGCTGCTAGATATTTATAACCACAAAGGTACAATTTCAGATGAGTTTGATAATCAATTTAATGATTTGATAAACGAGGCAATAGAAAACATTCCTGAGCTTAAAATTTTAAAAGAAAAATATCCAGGTATATCTGAATCAGTAAGTGATGATTTTAGAGCTGTGATTATAAATGATATCCAATAGTTATCGGAGTACCCAGAGACGATCGAGGCATTTTTAAATGCTGGTATTCCAGTAATTACATTTGCTGATAGAAAAGTGATTAGTGTTGAGGATATAGGTGCATTTAAAAGTCTTTTTGATCAGAGACCAAATGCTTATCGACTCAATTGGAATAAGAAAAAAATATCTACTCTACTTTCAGACTCAGAAGACTTATATATAGATCAAACTCTTTGGGATCAGGCATTACGCTATGAGCAACAGTATATTCATATTTACTGCTCTCCTGCAGGAAAGAGGATATATTAATACCCAAGCTCCTAAAACATATAAAGCTGTTGGACGAGTTTGAAATTTTACAGAAGTCGTTTTACCAAAAATTTATATCCAGCGCTGTTTGCAATAAAAAACTCTGCGGTCTCTTCGCCAAGTGTTTATGAATTGATTGCAAGATTTAAGTCTGACCTTCTTAATGTAATCAATCATATTTCAGCCATTTCATCTGAGGAATTTCTGGAAATAATAGAAATCATAGAGGCATACGAAGGGAATGAGAAAAATATAGAATACACAGAGGATACATTTTCTATTATTGTCTCATTGGATTTTGATAAATCTTTCACTATACCTGTGAATGCTGGTTTTACGAATATTCCAACAAATCAAACTCAGAATATCGTTTTTACAGGATACCCTTTTAACGAATACAATGGTAAATATTTGATTAATAGTGTATGTAATATTTTGTTCCTAAAATAGACATTCAATGTTGGCCGACTGAAGCATCACTCACATATAATTACTTAAAGCGAAGAATAGAAGGAGGATACTTTTTTGATAATCTCCCTTCAAATGTTGATGTTGAAGTTGCTTTGATGTTAAAGACAGAAATTGATATACAAACAGAAATCGATTCCTATTTATCAATTGATCAAAGTTTAAGAGAGGATAATATGGTAGAAAAAGACTTGCACAGCATACACCTGTTTAAATATAAAGGATATCAATCAAGCTCTGAAAACTCAGCCAACTGGAAGGTCAAATGTGATGTTTGAATTTTGATGATGATAGTTTTATGTTCTTAAAAAGGGGAGTAATATTCTGTGCCTTACGGAAGAGATAAAAGGTGGTGCGAAAGTTTTGAAGAAAAATTCAGATCAATTTTTACAGGTGATGTCATTTTTCGCTACATAAAAAGACAGAGCTGCGTTGGTCGAGATGTCAAAGAGAGATTCCATTGTAAAGCAGAGTTATGAACAACTTGAATATTGGAGAGGAGCACTTCAAAAGTTGTTTTTAGCTAATAACAAAAATGTGAAAAACTTAGAAGATTTTCTTAGACAAAAGAAAGAGATTTCAAACCTAGATGGTAACCCAGCGCATTACAATTTAAATCGATGAGCTTTTCGATGACGAACTGATTTCGCCAGATTACGATAATTTAAAGTTAATACTCATAGCTGCTGAGGTCCCAAATATTGAAGAGATGCTAGCTAAACTTACCATGCTTACAAAATTGCAACAGCTCATAGAATAAGTCTTAGCACCCAGAATTAAAAATGAGATTGCAAAAATAGTAGCCAAATTCATGATTTAAGTGATGGATTTCAAATCAACCTAGATTGTGAGATTATCCATGTTGAGACAAGAACTATCTCTACTGTTGATACGAATGGAGTTATCGTTGATTATCATAACACTCGGAAAATTCTATGTTGATTCCAGATAACATAAGTGAATTCAACTCCATAGGAGAAAGAATCCTCTATCTCAAGTTCAAGAATGACGGATCTACGAATTCTATGTTTATTCTTCACTCTTTATTCACTAATTATCATATTAAGAACATATCAGGAGAGCTAGATTTTCTAGTTCTAGCACCCGGCCACGGCTTTTTTCAATTGAGGTTAAACATGGAGGAATTTCTCGGAAGGATGGAGATTGGTGTTTTACCAATCATGGTGGAAAAACGATTTGTAAAAAAACTGGGCCTTTCGCTCAGCAGAATGCTACAATCAATTCGATAAGGCTATTTGTATTAAGTAGATTACAAAATAATAAAGAACTTCATAATCGCTTTTCCAAAATTCTTTGGGGTTCTGGAGTGGCATTTACAAGTATGACTGAGTTTGTTGATTTTGGCCCTGAAGGACACTCATGGCAAGTTTTGACAAGACAAGGATTGAATATGCCAATCGGTACTTTCATTTATTCACTTAGCAAGGGTTCCCACAAAGATTGTGAGGGTAAATTTTGGTATGATGTGCACAAGTCAAAACCTACCAAAAGTGATTGCGAACTTTTATTAAAAATTCTTCGAGGAGATTTTGAAATAGACTATTCTGAAATTAATAGAATAAATGATAATGAAGATGCGATTGCAGAGTACACTAAAAAGAACAGTTTTCATTACTTGAATTTGTGATATAATAGTCGCTGCTTAATTCAGGATCTGCAGGTACTGGAAAGACTCTAATGGCGATCGAATTTGCTAAGACGCAAGGTAAATGAAAGTGTGCAAGTGGGTTTGTTTTGTTTTAACAGCCAACTTGGTGATCGACTATTTTCTGTTTCAGAAAAATCTCTAAAAGTAAAATTAATTATTGCGGAACAATTCACAGTTACATGGCTAGAAAAACTGATTGTCAAGTGCCCATTATCACCAGTAAATTAGCAAAGTATTATGCAGAGGATTTACCTATCGAGTTTCTTGTCACGAACGAAAACTTGGATGAAAACCAAAAGCTAGATTTTCTCATAGTAGATGAAGCTCAAGATTTGATTTCACCATATTATCTCGAAGTATTTGATTTGATATTAAGGGGGGAGTGAGAAATGGGTGGTGGGCAATGTTTGGAGATTTTTCTAATCAGGCCATTTATTTAAACAATCCAAAAAGAGTCATTAGATATGTTATCTGATCGTGCAACTTATACTTCTTTTCCACCCCTCAAAATTAATTGCAGGAACACGAAAGAAATTGCGACACAAAATACACTTCTGACTGGTGTTGATATTCCCGAGTTCAAATCAAAAAACTATTCAGGCAATAACGTGGTCTGCAAGTATCCGCAGAAAGCAGCTCGGCTGAAAGCGCTGCATGAGATTCTGCAAAATATCCAAAAAAGAGAAATCCCTCTTGATAAGGTCACATTACTTTCTTCAAAGCGGTTTGAAAACTCATTTGCGAGCGATGATGCTTATGTAAATAGCCTTTTCACAAAAGGTTTGATAACCAGCACTATTCAAGCTTACAAAGGCTTGGAGAACGTGATTATTATTCTGTTTGATGTAGATGACGTGGCATCCGAACAAATGCAAAGGCTTCTTTACATTGGAATTTCTAGAGCGAAGCAAGAGCTATATTTAATTTTAGATAAAAGTCTAGAGGCTTCTGTGAGCAAACTTATTCAACAAAACTTTATTAAACTTCAATAGATGAATATTAGAGATGGAAATAGTCGAGGAAGTAAAAAAGAAATTGTTGGGCCTTCACCCAACTCCAATTATTTGGATGAAGCTACTGGAGAAGAAATTTTACTAGCTAGCGTTCATGGTTCTCCTAAGTCTAGGTATGGCGCAGGTATGTTGTATCCACAACAAGAAATTAATTTGGGAGAAGTTACCTCTGATCAAAATGAAAATATTGAAGATGATAATGCCGGAGAAAACCAGACTGCTGAAGATGTCGAAGGTGAGAAAAGATCACGTGATTTTTCAGGTGATGGTCAAGATGAAGAACCGGTCGGAATGGCCAATCAATACCTGCCTTCAGCGATGGGGTGTACAATTCGTTTCAATTCACAAGAACAAGACGATAAAATTGAGCTAAGCATACTATCAGCATATTATGAAAAAGGAAAAGATAAAAAGCCCAAGAAACAGGTTAGTAAGGATGGGAAGGTTGAGGTTTATCTTAATAATGAAGGCAAAACCTTCGATTCCGACTATTGGATAAGAAGACCCATTCGCATTGAACCTTTGGTTTTTAAATCAACTCGCTCTTCCTAAATGAGAGTAAATCTGTTAAACAAGTATTAAAACAAAATGACAAAGGACAGGATTGGTTAGAGCTAAGAATCTTTAATAGGACCACAAAGGAGGATGAAGCCGAAGGGCTAGTCACTTGGACATTTGTAATCATCAACGCACTTAAATCCGAAACTGATGACACCAGAAATGGGGACAAAATATTGTTTCAAAATGAGCTTTCTTTAAGTACTGAGAACGTTAATCTGATTGTACCTTATAAGGAACGAGTTTTGGCATCGGACACAGATGAAGAAAAAGAGCTCAATCTTCTCTATCGTAAAAAACGAGTGTTTTCCATAGGACATGGAACATCTGTTCAATGGGAAACACGAAATGATGAAACAACTGGTTACGAAACTGTTTCAAACGTTTGGACTTCGGTAATCCCTGAGTATGATTTGCGACAAGTAGCACCTACTGCACATGTTACACTAAGCATGTTCGAGTTGTCTGATCTTGGTAACTGGGTGGCGGCCAAGGAAAGTTTAATAGAGCTTAGAAATGATTACCAAAGTTGGATTTTGAAGCTGGAAGCTTCACTAAATTCCAAAGAGCTCAAAGACTACCGTGGAGCCGCAACGAGAAATATAGAGAAGTGCAAAGTTTCTTTGAATAGGATTAGCAAAGGAATTGAACTCTTGCTTAATGCTGCCGAAGATTCTGATTTAGTGAAATGCTTTAGATGGATGAATCGTGCGATGATGTGGCAACAGCAGCGATCTAAAGCGAAAATTAGAAAGTGGGAAAAAACAGGTGCCGGCACAAATCAAAGTTTGATTTTGGAATACTTAGATGAAGAAACAAAAAGTCAAGATTTTGAGTCCCTTGAGAAATTTCATGAAGGAAAATACAATGGAAAATGGAGACCGTTCAACTCGCATTTGTGTTAATGAATATTGAATCCACAATAGACTCAAATTCTGAGGAACGAAATAGTTGATTTAATCTGGTTTCCAACAGGAGGCGGTAAAACAGAAGCATATTTAGGCCCTGCCTTTCAATATTTTTTTATCGAAGAATAAAAGGAAAAACAAATTCAAATTGGAATCACTTTGGAGGTACTAGTGTGTTAATGCGT
The DNA here is from genome assembly GCA_016706365.1 of Saprospiraceae bacterium. Taxonomy (GTDB): domain Bacteria; phylum Bacteroidota; class Bacteroidia; order Chitinophagales; family Saprospiraceae; genus SLDF01. The sequence continues at coordinate 60,799 of JADJJU010000001.1, read as the reverse complement.
TACACATTAAGACTCTTAACCACCCAACAGTATGAGCGCGCAGCATCACTAATTTGTGCTTGTGATTTAATTCGTTTGAAAACAAGAAAAAGAGAAGATGAATTTGAACTGGGAGAACTTGGTGATGAACCGATAACCATTGGCTTATGGGTAGGAGGGACTTCTACTCCAAACACTGTATTAGACGCAAGAGCACAATTAAACAAGCTCCGTGATGACACTAGAGAGGAATACAGCTTTGTGGTGATGAAATGCCCTTGTTGCGGCAGTCAAATTGGAAAAATAGATGGTTTAACTAATTATGATAGAGTACCAAAGATTAAAGGGCTTCATCAGGAAGATGGTTCGATGGGAGAGGTGTATTTTAAATGCGAAAATCTTATTTGTGAATACTCGGAGATTCGACTACCACTTCAGGTAGTAGATGAGTCGATTTATAATAAACCCCCTACATTATTATTAGGTACAGTAGACAAATTTGCCATGATGCCTTGGAAGGAAGAGGCAGGCAATTTATTTGGTTTTCGAAAATTAAATAAAGAAAATATTCATAGAATCACTCCTCCAGAACTTATAATTCAAGACGAGCTGCATCTTATCGCTGGACCGCTTGGTACTATGGTTGGATTGTATGAAACAATGGTTCAAACGTTGTGTAACAATTACCGAAAAACAACTCCGCCTTTCATTTTGGATGAGAATCATGAATTTATTCCTCCTAAAATCGTTGCCTCCTCAGCAACTATAAGCAGAGCCTTTGAACAAGTTAAAAATTTATATGCCATAAACTCGCGAAGTCATTTAAACATATTTCCAGCTCAAGGCCTCGAATTTGGTGACACTAGTTTTCTGAAGAGAAACCTGTCAGCGATGCGCACCCCAGTCGAAAATATGTAGGAGTCTTGGCCTCTGGCTATCCTTCTGCTCAGACCTCAATTGTCCGTACTTATGCGTCCGTACTCCAAAAGGTTAAAGAGCTTTCCAGTTTGAGTAATGAAAAATATAGACTATTACTGGACTCTTTTAGGATACTTCAACAGCATAAGAGAATTAGGAGGAGCATCGTCTCTAGTTTATGGTGATATAGTTGAACGACTCGGTCAAATACAGAATCGTGATCTAATAACTAAAAATCAAAAAGATATCTTAATAGAGTAGAGGAATTAACAAGTAGAATTAGTTCATCAGAGATTCCGGTTATCTTGAAAAAACTAGAGACCCATTATAACGCAGCTACAACAAAGGCTCTAGACATTTGTCTAGCGACTAATATGGTTGCTACTGGAGTTGACATCTCGAGGCTTGGATTTATGTTTATTCATGGTCAACCGAAGACTACTGCTGAGTATATTCAGGCAAGTTCTAGGGTTGGCAGGGAAGTCCCATCAGGACCAGGGTTAATTTTTACCCTTACAGCTCATCAAAACCCAGAGATAAATCTCATTATGAACAATTCCAAGGATATCATAGTCGCATCTACTCTAATGTTGAACCTACATCAGTAACCCCATTCTCAATTAATGCTAGGCAAAAAGGTTTGCATGCGATTTTTATTGCATTGATGAGGCACTTTTCAGTAGGAGATTTATCACATTCTCCAGTCCTGTCGCGAGAGTTTGATGAATTGAAACCAATCGTTGAGAAAATAATTAAGGACAGATGCAGCACAATTGACCCAGACGAAGTCGCGAATACAATTCTTCTTTTATCTAAAAGGATAAGATCTTGGCGGGCTGAAGCTCCTGATAATTATGGTGATGCCGGCAATTATGGAATTCTTAAAAATGAAGGATATTTTCCATTAATGTATGCCAGCAGTGCGGAGGTTAAACAAGAAGTTAAAGAAAGAGCTGTTCCTTTTGCAACTTCCACATCAATGAGAGGCGTAGATACAGAATCAGTCTACATATTTATTCAGAAATAGAAGGAAATGAGCAAACATAATAATCTAAGAAGTAGCCAGCTACTATCACCATTTTGGCATTGGACAAATAGTGAATTTCCCGAGAAATATCTGTAATGGTTTGTGGTTTGAATTTATGGGATAACTCCATAGCTCTTAGCAAAATAAGTAGAGGTGTGGATAGTATTAACGAGGATGAATTACGGTTCAACGAGTCTCGTTTGCAAAAAAGTTCTTGGTGTTAAATATTTTGTAAAGCCATTTGAATTTAAAACATCAGGTAAGAAGAATAACTGGCTCTCTATTCCTGCAGTTCGGTTTCCGGCTGGCATTACTGCACAAGTTGCGGTAGAATGCGAAAAGAGCCTCTCCAAAAGGCTAATCAAGATTGAATGCACAGCCTGTTGGGATGGTAAAAGAAGTCCAAGTCTAAAATGATCCCTGTTAGATTTGTGGCTGCTTGTCCTTCAGGTCACATTCAAGACGTCCCATTTAAAGAGTGGGTTCATAATGGTCCTGTTCCCAATGATGGCGAACATGAGCTGTCATACCATACAGGGGGTGGTTCTGGCGACCTTGGTAGTATAACGCTAAAATGTACATGTGGTGAACGTAGACCATTAGCAGGCTTAATGAATATTAGAAAGGACGGAGAAGATGTGTTTGATAGCGCACTAGCAAGAATCGGTTTCAATCCAGATTATGATCATAAATTTGATAAAGAGCACCCCAACAATTCAAATCCTCAAGGTCAATATTGTAAAGGTCATCGTCCTTGGCTTGGGCTGGAGGGTATTAAAGATGCAGCTGGATGTAAAATCATTTACTAGTATTGGTCAGGGGAGCATCAAATGTTCATTTTTCTGAGATTCAATCAGCAATTTATTTACCAGAAGGATCATCTGAGGCTAATGAGTTTGTGATAAGGGTAATTGATGAAATTGGAATTGATAGGTTAAGAAGTTTTTACAATATAGATAATGGGAAGGTTACTCTTCCTGCAATATTAAGTACTAATCAATTAGTTATAAAAGGCTCAATTGGCATGAAGAATTGTTATCAGGAGTGATAACTGAATTATTTTAATGAAGAATTGCAAGAAGAAGAATTAGAAATTCCTGCTGAATTGAAATTGAGATTCGAGGAGTATGAATATATCCTGAATGGAAGAGATTCTGAAAACTCCGACTTTAAAGCAATTGTAAAAAACCTTTGATGACTACATAGAAAAAGATTTTTTAGAAAATTCTTTGAGAATGTAGTTCTAGTCGAAAGGCTAAAAGAAACAAGGGTTTTTAAAGGGTTTTCAAGAATTAACCCCAACAATAAGATTAAAAAAGAAGAACTATCGAACGAACTAGTCACATGGCTGCCAGCAGTAGAGGTATATGGTGAAGGTATTTTCCTGAAGTTCAGAGATGATATAGTTGATGAATGGTTAGTTAAGTATGGGGCTAATTTTAACGGAATTGTAGACCGATTTCATAGTGCTATGCTAAAAAGAAGACCAAAAGATGATCTTAGAGCCATCAACCCTTTTTTTGTTGCAATGCACACATTTGCACATCTTTTAATTAAAAGACTTTGTTTTGATTGTGGCTATGGTTCATCATCTTTGAGAGAGCGCTTGTATTTTTTAGCCCTGATCCACAAACAAGAATGAATGGAATACTTATTTACACATCTTCTGAGACTCTGAAGGGTCATTGGGAGGTCTCGTGAGGCAAGGTAAGTCGAACAACTTAGGTCGTTTAGTCAAAATGCCTAGAAGAAGCAAGGTGGTGTTCCGCCGATCCGGTATGTTCTGATATAGGAAATTCAAGTGGGCAAGGTCCAGATAATATTAATGGTTCTGCTTGTCATAATTGTTGCATTGTCCCGGAAACGAGTTGTGAAGAGTTTAATATGCTACTAGATCGAACAACATTAATTGGAACGTTGGCGAATAGCAAGTCGAGTTTTTCATCTAGTTTACTAAAGCATAAAAACAAAACGGATAGCAAACAATCAGTGGACGGCCTCGCCAGTCATTAGACTGACGATATGCGCCTAACACACCACCATGAGTACGTTTCACGTATACGGCTTTTCACGAATTTGACCTAATTTTTTTGGTAGTATTCCAAAAAGAAAAGCCGGGGTGTAGATTCAAATGTTTGTATTTCAATTCGTGATGAAAAAGGAGGGGAGTGTCGGAACTATGTGTGTGGATCAATTAAGCTAACCCAATGATCCAAGACCCAAATATTACTGAAAAGTCAAATTTTGGCTCAGCGTCTAAAGCTCTGCGACTCTATCAGAATCGTCAGAGAGAAGTGGGGTTGCAATCAGCAGCAATTAGCTCAAATGATGAATATCAGCCGCTCAACCACCTCTAAAATCGAGAATGGAAAGTTCAGTATCACAATCGATTATTTGATTCGCTTTTCTATATTTTTGGATTATCAGTTTACAGTCCCTATTTCTATGTAAGAGTAAAATTCATTATGTGCCTCAAGCCACGAACTTTCATCCCAGGTAAATGAAACTCGTCTGGACTCAGCTATTCAGAAGTTGAACTCAGGGCAGTTGATTGAGATGGAGCTTTAATCAATAGTGCAGCGATCAAAAAAGTCGCCATAGCTCTGGGAGATTTGAATGAGAAGGTTGTTTTTGTAGGATGTATTTTTTTACCCGCTTTCCGGACAATTCCCCTAATCCCAGCCCCTCCCTACTCCCAAATAATCCTTATAAATCTCGGTCTATAAATGTGAGCATTCTTCGCAATATCGTTCCAGAAGTCGAAGGTAATCGTGTTATAGGATATCAATAATTCACCCGGTTTGGAAAGCACGGGATGTGCCTTTGCATTATAAGGCAGAAGTCCCTCATCTATTTCCGGAGTTCTGTATAGCTCGATGATATCGCCAAATGGTCCAACAGGGCTGAGACCTACTCTCGCTCCGACTTTCTCAGAAATTCCCATCACCTGAAAAACTAATAAAAATCTGCCATCTGGTAATGGTGTGACACTAAGCTCATTTGATACGCCATTAGTAATCGCCTGCATTTTTAAAGCATCAGATTGCCAGTCTTTTCCATCCCAAAATTGCCATTTACTGAAATCAGAAAAGCTGGAAGGTAAGGTCCGCCCTGCAACCAGTTTTTTATCCTTATCCATACATCCATACACATAAATATATCCATCAGGATTTTGTGCACCAGCCCATTCTGTGTTGACCAGAATACCTGCTCCAAAATTAACCTGTCCCCACTCAGGATGTTCAATGTGAAGAGGAGTGATATGTTGTTTGTGATTTGTAAAAGGTGGATTACTGCCGCCAGGAATAGCTAAAAGTGAAACGTTGGGCTCTTTAAAATCAAAGACATTCGGCCCTGTCATTTCCACATGATAAGCAAAAATAAACAAGGAATCATTCATCTCTTTATTTACAAATCCATCCCCCAACCAATAGTATTGACCTTTAGTGGCATTAGCATTTTTAGGTACAAAAAACGTAGCAGGACTTCCATCCTGATTCTTGTTGATCATAAACTTAAAAGTCTCAGGATTCGCCTCACAACCGGATACCAGGGCTATGGAATTATTTACCATTTTATAATCTTTTTCCGGCACTCCATCCTTAACTTCTCCCACGAAGGTATCGCTGAAATACACCAGCTTCTGACTTTTCGTATTACAGGAACTTTCATTTCCATCCATAGAAATAGAAAATATGCCATCTCCTCCAAACCACCCGGAATTTCTTTTCAAAAGATTAGTCCATTCCGGAGCAGATTCCACATGATACTTAGGCAATTTAAACGCATCCTCTTTCAGTGCCTGAGCATCTACTGTTTCTATCACTCCCAAAATAAACACCGTAACAATCCAAATATACTTCATATGTATTTTAATTTTAATATAATCATGTGATCCGCTTATATTTGTTTAAGTAGCAAGCCTGCGATTTTCTCGTAGGGGCGCACGGCCGTTCGCCCCTACGAGAAAATCCAGGCAACGCAACTCAAACTTTCATCTTACATCACGAGATTCCGCTTTGCTTCACAGTGAGGGTCCTTCGTCATTCCCGTTTACGACTCGCGATCCTTTTAGAGCTGCCTGTTCAGCTAAAAGCTAGAAGCAGCTTTTTTCTCAGTGTTCAACTCATAATTCATCACGCATAATTCATTACACCCACACTGGCTGTTCGCCAAAAGCCAAAAGCCAAAAGCCCGAAGTCAGAAGCGGCTGTTTGCCAACAGCTAATAGCCAACGGCTAAAAGCCTCTTACCCTCACAAACCAGGGTCTATAATTATCAGCATCCCGAATCACATCCTGAAAATCAAAACTATTCACATTATAAGAAATGCAGATCTCCTCATTCGTGCTGAAATCCGGATGATAAAAAGCATTGTATGTAAAAATATTCCCCCCGGTTTCAGGTGTGCAAAATATCAGTTGTTTATTAATAAACGGTCCCTGTGGGCTGGTACTTTCAAATAAATAAATTTCTGAACCCAAAATATGGTGTTGAGTCATCAGATAAAACTTAGAATCATTTTCAAATACAGAATATTGCTCAGACACATCAAAAGTACTGGGCGAAGAAGCTTCAGGATCCGCCGACCATCCCGTTCCGTCAAAATAAGTCCAGGACTGATCAAGACTTCCTGAAGGGCATCTTGCAACATGCATCCATTTGTTTAAACCGACTTTTTCTGCTCCATATATATATGTGTATCCATCTTTTTCCAAAAGACAGGTCCCGTAATTGATAACCGGATTTTCTATTAATCTCTTTCTTTCAATAAGAGAAATAGATGGATAGGAGAATTTCAATAAATCTACTGCTGCGTATTCAAAACTCCACATTGTACTTCCATTCGATCTCATAGCAAACATGATCACTTCGAGTGTGTCACCATTCATTTTTCCGTGACCGGGCCAATACCACCAACCTGCTTCTATGGGTTTTACAAACGCCTGAGGTGCAGAAGGACTTCCGGAGAATAAAGTAGTTAATTGATCTCCATCCTGAATGGCAAATGTGTTGTTGATCAGTCCGGAAGGTGCTCTGGATCTGTCCTGGCGAACAGTACCCATAAATGTGTCTCCGAATATCCACAATGTTTTACCATCCGGAAGAGGAACTGACAATGTGCCGTCAGCGCCTGTCCATCCTCCTCCAAATCTTGTAAACAAGTTGTTTAAAGCAGTATCTTTTCTCACGGAAATCGGCCATTCCCAACAGCCACTCAGGGTGTCCACAGGTTCCGGATCCGGATAAAAGGGTTCATCGGTGAAATCCTTTTTCTTACAGGAGATAAAGCTTATCAGCACCAGTAAAATAGCTAATTTTATCCCTAACGCTCTATAACTTAATCTGCTTGCTATCATTAATGGAAGGTAATTTTTACATTTTTTCAAAAAAACTTATGCTCAAACATACGAAAAAGTGCTTGCTTTGCAGTAGAGTCTTAACGAAGAACTTGCTAATAAAATTATCAAGACCAATTTTCAACGTTCTTTTGGTTCTGCCAATTTATTGGCAGAGTCCTGCAGCTGCGTAGAGAGTAGAATATTAGTTTCTAAAGAAAGATTTAAGTAAAGACACTTGCTATAAATTAGGAAGGCCAATTAAGAAGACCATTTAGGACAATTTTAGACCTTTGGACAAATATCAAATAAATGAAACTAGGACTAGGACTTTATAAAAGCTTGCTTAATGACCAAAACTTTAGTTTTGCCAAACAGGCAGGGGCTACACATATTGTTGCACAATTGGTAGACTATGTGAAAGGCGGTGACAATCCGACTCTGACTCAAAACTATCTAAATGGATGGGGACATTCCCCAAACAAAGGAAAACTGTGGACACTGGACGAATTGATTGCTTTAAGAAAGCAAGTAGAAAGTCACGGTTTGATTCTTGAAGCAATTGAGAATTTTGATCCTGCACATTGGTACGATATCTTGTTGGACGGCCCTCTGAAATTGCAGCAAATGGAAGATATGAAGAAAATCATACGAGATGTGGGTAAGGCCGGGATCCCGATTATGGGATACTACTTTAGCCTTGCAGGAGTCTGGGGATGGACCAGTGTTCCGGAGGGGAGAGGAAATGCGAAATCAGTTAGGTTTGATGCCTCAGCTATTGACACTCAAATACCGATTCCAAAAGGTATGATTTGGAATATGACTTATGAAGATGCTACTGAAAATGAATTTATTCCAAGGGTTACTTATGAAGAAATGTGGGCCAGACTTAATGAATTTCTGAAAGTGATGCTGCCAATTGCTGAGGAAAACGGAGTAAAATTAGTGGCTCATCCGGACGATCCTCCTTTACCTTATCTCAGAAATACAGCCCGTTTGTTTCATACACACAAGCATTACGAAAGACTTCTGGAAATCTCTGATAGCCCCTCTAATGGATTTGAATTTTGTCTTGGGACCCTTCAGGAAATGGAAGAGGGAAATGTATATGAATTATTGAATAAATATGCCGCCCAAAATAAAATTGGCTATGTTCATTTCAGAAATGTAAAGGGCAAAGTTCCTTTGTATCAGGAAGTGTTTGTTGATGAAGGCGACCTCGATATGGTAAAAGTGATTCGGATATTGAAAGACAATAATTATCAGGGAGTTCTAATTCCTGACCACACACCTGAAATGACTTGCGGCGCTCCATGGCATGCCGGCAAAGCATATGCACTGGGTTATATGAAGGGAGTCATACAGGCAATCGGGTGATGTCTTTCTGCGTCTCCGCCTGAAAGGTGATGTTTCTTCAGCTCCGCTGCCAAGAAGTGTTGTCTCCGCAATAAATTGGCTGCTTCGCAGTCAATTTATTGCGGAGGTGATGTGCGAGCGGAGCTCGCGGTTGAGTTGTGGGATTTGAGAATGAGTTAGTTAGAGTGCAGAGTAGACATCATCATATTTATTTCGGCTGTTCACTTACTCTTTATCCCTAATGACTTACGCCTTCCACTGGCTGCTCGCCAACAGCTATAAGCCAACAGCGAACAGCTTCTTTCCGGCTGTTCAGCTAGAGGCTAGAAGCTAGAAGCCAGCTTCAATCTCCTCAATCCACCAACTCCAGTAACTTATCCTTAATCTTCTGTGCAGAATGTCCCTGAGAAGTAAATCTTGCTTCTTCTACTCCATTTTTAATAAAAAGAATCGTTGGGAAACCCTGGACATTGGCAGTTGTGACCACTTCAGAAACTTTTTCAAAATCGACTTGTCCGAAAAACACAGTAGATAATTCGGTGTCCCCAATCAGCTCCTCTACAGCAGGACGCTGAGCAGCACATTTCGGACACCAGGTAGCATGAAAGAAAATGATAGAAACTCCTTCATCAACAGCTTCATTATATGCAGTAAGAGTTGTAAGGTCAGTGAGTTCTGAATTTTTAGCATCATCATTTTCCTTTTTACAGGAGAAAAGAGTGATCGTCAAAAATAATACCGCAAGAATAGAGTACTTCATAATTTATTATTTCTTTGAGGGCATATTAGCAACCCGGATTTGTATAGATTTACAAAGATAAAGACATTTGAATAATTTTAAGATAACGTGAGTTCGATGGGGAAATTCAAAATCTAAATCATGAAAAATAATTGCCACAGAGTGGCAAAATCTTTGTAACCCTGGATGCAATCCAGGGTAAAGAAATCAGAAAAGATAGTTTTGGCGTGAATTTTGCCTTCATTCAGGCAAAATTCATGACAAAACCAGAAGTCACAGAATCCTTCAAACTCACGTTAAGATAAGTAACTATGATAAAACTGGCCGATCCAATCAATGGGATGCAGGTAATAGAACTAGAAAATGAATTTCTGAAGATCAGTATTCTTGCCGGACGTGGAAGTGATATTTTCGAGTTTATATACAAACCTGCTTCTATAGACTTGATGCTACGGCTTCAAAAACCAATATATAATCCCCGTGAACATATCACCCAGAGAAGGGATACAGGAAATCAATTTGAGGATTACTATTACGGAGGCTGGCAGGAAATTCTGCCCAATAGTCAGCCATTTAATTATAGAGGAGCAGAATTGGGTCAGCATGGAGAAGTGTGGCTGAATGCCTGGGAGTTTGAAATTTTAAAAAATGATGCGGAGGAAGCTCAACTCAAATTGTGGAATCGCCCGCTGAGAGTTCCTGTATTAATTGAGAAAACACTCACTATTAAAGCCGGTGATCCGACATTGTATATCAATGAAACATTGACAAATGAATCCCGCACTGTGCTGGATATTATGTGGGGCCATCATATTGCTTTTGGTTTGCCCTGGCTTAAAAGTGGTGGAATCATTGAAACAAATGCAAAAACTCTTGAAGCAGAACCTGGTATGCCAAAACTTCGGCAATTTGCCCCTGGTCAAATTTTTGATTGGCCGGATGGAATGGACGTGAACGGAAAAAGCGTTAGAGCCGACTTGATTCCGCATGAATCTGCTGCTCCCTACAGCGAACTGGCATATTTGGAAGGATTTGCAGAAAATGCATTTTACGCTATTACAGACAATGAAAGTAAAATCAAATTCCGCCTGGATTGGGAGTCAAAAACTTTCCCTTGTGTTTGGTATTGGCAGGAAAGATATGCTACTCAGGATGCTCCCTGGTGGGGTTCAGCTTATGCCATTGCACTGGAACCCTGGACCGCCCGGTGGTCATCAGAACCAGAAAAAGATATCGAAAAAGGTAGATGGTTGAAACTTAATCCAGGGGAGAAAAAGCAGACAGCATTAAAGGCATGTGTCAGTTTAGCTGATTGATTTACTTTACGATACTCCAAATTTCTTTTTCATTTCCGCTAAATTCCTTGAGCACATATGTTTTTGGTTTGGCAAGTAATATCAAAGGAATTCCTACAGCTACACCTGCTAAGCCTACACCTGCAACTTTGAAATAACGCTCCGAATTGAAACCACCCTCAGCATAATTTATACTGACAAGTGGTGCGACAACTAAAGCAGTTAAGGAACCAAAAGTTATCAACAACCTGCCTACGCCTGTAATATTTTTGGATGTCTTGCTATTCAAAGTTATCTGTCTTGCATCCATTAGATTTAATGATATTTCAGGTTGATAATTCCTTTTGAATTTTTTCTCATTTGTAATTTTAGTCAGGTTTTCAATGCCATTAAAAACTTCTCTGTCTACATTCATGCGAATCATGCCTGATTCAACTTTAATAGGCACTCCAATGTGAGTTGTTGCCCCACAATCTTTGCTTGAATTATCCAATGGCAGAGTAACTCTTACTGAGCTCATTTTGGACAGATTAATTTCTTTCGTTTTTCCTGATTCGGATTTCAATATCAGCATTTGCGATTGACTAAATCCACTTTGATTGAAAGATAAACCAAGTAAAAAGTCAATACGAACATTGTACTGTATGCTTTGAACATGATGTATAATTTAATTTACCTTTAAAATTCAAAGATAGATAAATCATTAGTATTGATTGAAATTTTTACAGTATTGACAGAAAATAATGATTATTGAATTTAATTGACTTTAGAATCGAATTTATTTTAAGTAATGATGGGATAGCCAGATGCTAGCACCTAAGGAAGTTTGTACTAATTTTTCGTCTGTACAAATAACATACACAAACCAATTCATCCTTTTCCCCTAAAGAAATACTACTTTCACCAATCAAATTAGTATGTTTGAACATACTGTATTTTTTGAGCTAAAAAGACATAGAATATGATTGGAATCGAACATTGCACCATTTTTGCTGAAGGGCTTGATCACCCGGAGGGACTTGCTTTTCATCCCGATGGAAGCTTATGGGCAGGAGGGGAGGCAGGGCAAATATACAGGATTTCACGAGATGGATCTGACGTTACAGAAGTGGCAAATACCGGTGGATTCATTCTGGGTCTTGCATTCAGTCCCGGATCTGAATGGTTGGCTATCTGCGATCTTGGCAAAAAATGTGTTTGGAAATTGGATCCCCAAACCTATGAATTAAGCAAATGGGCTGAAGGCGCTGAAGGACACAACTTCAATATTCCTAACTATCCGGTGTTTGATAAATCAGGAAATTTGTATGTATCAGAAAGTGGAAACTTCAGAGAAGTCAATGGGAAAATACTCAAGTTTGATCCTCAGGGAAATGGAGTAATCTGGTGTGAAGGTCCTTACAATTTTGCAAATGGAATGGCGCTTTCACCTGACGGAAAGTATTTATATGTTGTGTGCTCCTTTTTGCCTGGAGTAGAAAAAATTGAAATTTTGCCTGATGGATCTACCGGAAATCGAAGTGTGTTCTGCACCATGCCGCGGACTGTTCCTGATGGTCTTGCATTCGATGATGACGGAAATCTGTATGTTTCCTGCTATGCCCCCAATGCGATTTATAAGGTGACCCCAGAGCAGGAAATGACTTTATGGATAGAAGATTGGGATGCTCATACGATCAGTAATCCCACAAATATTGCATTTGGGGGTTCTGATTTATCTGAGTTATTTTGCAGTAATCTTGGCCGCTGGCATATCACCAAAATCAATTGTAATGTAAAAGGACATCCCCTTGTGTCTCATGTTAAGTAGCGTAAAATGGAAAAGAAAGAATTTGATCAAAAAGTAGTAGTTGTGACAGGCGGCTCCAAAGGAATTGGAAAGTCAACAGCAGAATATTTTCTCGAAAAAGGAGCAAGTGTTTCCGTTTGGGATATCACTGAATGGAAAGGATCATTGTCAGAAAAAATGCTTTTTATTCAGTGCAATGTGTCTAAAGAAATTGAAATTCAGCAAGCACTTTCAGCAACTTTAGCAGCTTTTAACAAGATTAATATTCTTGTAAATAATGCCGGGATTCAGAGATATGCAACAGTAACTGAATCTTCAGAATCGGAATGGGACGAAGTCATGAATGTCAATCTCAAAAGTGCATTTTTATGTTCAAAGCATTGCATTCCTTTCATGCAATCTGTTAAAAAGGGCGTTATTATTAATGTGTCCAATGTTCAGGCATTTATTTCTCAACAAAATGTGGCTGCTTATACAACTTCCAAAACTGCATTGCTGGGATTGACCCGCAGCATAGCTGTGGATTTCGCACCGGCGATCCGCTGTGTTGCTGTCTGTCCGGGAACAATTGATACTCCCATGCTTAGAGATGCCATCCAATTGTCTCCGAACCCTGCTGCCGTTCTGCAGGAATGTAATGATATGCATCTGAGTGGTAGAATCGGAACTCCTGAGGAAGTAGCTGCTTTGATCGGATTTCTTGCTAGTGATTCAGCTGGATTCATGACAGGGCAGGCGGTGCGAATCGATGGAGGATTAGGTATTTCTATCCCTGGAAGTAAAAGGGATTAAGGTGCATTAGCAGGATTTAATTTGGTAAAAAAATAGGAATTAAAATAGAATGAAATTAGTAAGATTTGGAGAAGCCGGTAATGAAAAACCAGGTGTATTAATAGATAACGAAAGAAAGGATTGCAGTGCTTATTTTAAAGACTGGAACAGAGACTTTTTCAATAACAATGGCTTGTTTCAATTAAAGCAAATTCTTGAAAAGCAAACCGATTTTCTGCCTGTTGTAGATGAGGATGTTCGATGGTCAGCACCCATTGCAAGACCAGGAATGATTATGTGCATAGGACTCAATTACTCCGATCATGCCAAAGAATCCGGAATGCCCGTTCCTTCTGAACCCATTTTATTCATGAAGCCAACAAATACTATTCGGGGAGCTTACGATACAGTTGCAATTCCAAAAGCAAGCCTAAAATCAGACTGGGAAGTAGAACTGGGAATAGTACTTAATAAGGACTGTCTATATCTGGAAAATGAACAGGCAGCCTGGGATGCTATTGCAGGATACTGTGTGGTAAATGATTTGTCCGAAAGAGCATTCCAGTTGGAACGCGGTGGTCAGTGGGTCAAAGGAAAAGCGGCTCCGGGCTTTACACCTGTGGGCCCATATCTGGCAACTGCTGATGAAATTCCTGATGTTATGAATCTGAAAATGCAATTATGGAAAAATGGCGTTCAGATGCAAAATGGTAATACATCTACCATGGTATTCGGGCCTGGCCATCTGGTACATTATATTTCCCAGTTTATGCAGATGGAAGCCGGTGATCTCATCACTACAGGAACTCCTCCAGGTGTTGCACTAGGTATGAAAGTACCTGAATATCTTCGTGAAGGAGACATCGTCGAACTGGAAATTGATGGACTGGGCAGTCAGAAACAAATTTTCAAATCTTATAATGCTTCAACGAATGTTTGACTTAAAAGGAAAAACTGCGATTGTAACCGGTGGCGCTAAAGGAATTGGTGCATCTATTTGCATGGTATTGGCCCGAGCAGGTGCCCATGTGGCTATACTGGATATTGATGATGACCATGGGTTTCAGGTCGCAGAACAAATAACCTCAGATGGATTTCAAGCTACCTATTATCATTGTAATATTGCAGAAGAAGCTGAAGTGCTGGTGTTTTTCAAAATGTTTTTGCTCTCAACAATCGCCTGGATATTTTAGTAAATAATGCAGGGATTTCGCATATTGGGGATGTGCTATCTACAACTGAAGCTGACTTTGACAGGATTTTTCAGGTCAATGTAAAAAGCCTCTTTTTCTGTGTGCAAAAAGCTATTCCATTTTTGCAGGCCGGCAAAGGCGGAAGTATAATCAACATGTCTTCAATTGCTGCTGTTGTCGGTCTGGGTCAACGATTTGCCTACACAATGAGTAAAGGTGCTGTGTACAGCATGACTTTTTCCATAGCGAAGGATTACATCAAAGATAATATTCGCTGTAATGCCATTGGTCCGGGTAGGGTACATACGCCCTTTGTAGACAATTATCTGGCGAAAAATTATCCAGGCCAGGAAGATGAAATGTTTGCCCGATTATCCAAAACTCAACCTATGGGACGTATGGGAAATCCGGAAGAAATTGCTGCAATGGTTTTGTACCTGGCTTCAGATGAAGCGAGTTTTGTAACAGGTAGTTTTTATCCTATTGATGGAGGATTTCAGCATTTAAATACGGGGGGTTAAATCAATTTTTGACTTTAATTTCCATCATAATGGCAATATTCTCCGCTCGTTGCTTCATTAGCTCCGCATTTTCACCCTGATACAATTCATCAACTGTGTTTTTAAAAAGCTTAATCCATTGCTGAAAATGCTCATGAGTTATCTCCTTTTTCTTGTTTAATTGCCTGTGAATCTCCAATGGATTCCCGACATATTTCCTGGTTGCAAATAAAATATTTTCCCAAAAATCATACATGATGGGCAAATGCTTTTCCCAATTTACCATGACAACTTCTGTAAAGAATGTTCCAATCGTCGGATCCTTTATTGCCTTTTCATAAAATGCCCTGATGATTTTTTCTATATCGTTTCTATCCTTAATGTCCACTTCTTTAATTTTTAACCCTGAATCAACAGGCATAATGCATCTTCCGTGCAAATAACAGAATGCTTAACATTCATAGGAATCTCAGTCTCCTCTAATGCTTTAAGATTTCTAAGTTCATTTCCTTCCAAATAATCGACACTACCTTGCAATACGATCAATTTTGCAGGCTTATTCGAATGATGTTCCTTAAGTTCCATCCCTTTCAAAAATGCCATTCCCATCATTTTATATCCTTCGCCTGATCTGATCAATCTGGTGACCGGCTTCCCTGCCGTTTCGACCTCTATCAAGATTTCCTGTAAACTCATAATTTTTTATTGTTTGCTGTAAGTTAAGTGTTAAATGCGCTTAGTGTATTTAAGTTGAATCTGCCCTTCTTTAATTATGTTGATATAAATCATCTTCTACATACCACTTTTGCAGAAGGCTGTTTTCAATTGATCAAACAAATCGGCTGTTACCTGGCTGTTTACTAAACTCCTCATCTTCTAAACTTCTCAACAAATAGGCTGAAAGCTGCCCTACTTCTTGATTAAACTTATCGGCTGCTAATTGGCTGTTCCAAATCTAAAACTACTGAAATCTGAAACCTGAAAGCTGAAATCTGGATTTTTTCTCTACCTTTGCCTCCGTAATAAATACTCATTCGGGGTGCCTTTCCCGCTAACGCGGGATGAAAAAAAGGCTGAGATTATACCCATAGAACCTGCCCGGGTAATGCCGGGAAGGGATAGGTAGCAAGCGACTACATGTATTCTGCCCCTTGATACATGATTTATTTACAGTGGTTTATGTATTTTAATTATGCACCATTTATTATTTGTGTTGACCCTTTTGTTGGGCATGCCGGCTTTGTATGCACAAACAACATGGCAAGGAAAGGTTACCGATAATTCCGGTCAGCCCTTACCGGGAGCTACAATTCAATCCTTACCATCCGGAACGCTGAGCATAGCTGATGGAGATGGTATTTTCAGTATTATGGCTCAGGAAGCGGACAATAGGATTGTTGTGACATTTATCGGATTTAAAACTTATGAAACAGCAATTCACACGAGAAATCCGGTTTATTTGCAAATTATTCTGGAAGAAGATTCCTACGTGTTTGATGCTGTAGATTTGTTGGGAACCTGGGCCGGTAAAAGATCTCCTTTTACATATTCCAATCTCAACAAAGAGGAGATCAATCAAAATAATCAGGGTCAGGATGTTCCTTATGTTTTGCAATGGACGCCATCGGTTTTGGTGAGTTCGGATGCAGGAACCGGAATTGGATATACTGGCATTCGCATCAGAGGTACAGATCCTACCCGGATCAATGTTACTATTAATGGAGTACCTCTGAACGATGCTGAATCTCAGGGTGTATTCTGGGTTGATTTGCCGGATTTCGCAACTTCCACTGATCAGATCCAGATTCAAAGAGGAGTTGGCACTTCAACTAATGGAGCAGGTGCATTTGGTGGAACCATTAATCTGAGTACTCAAAAGCTGGAGCCTGAACCATATGGACAAATCAAAACAACCATAGGTTCATTCAACACTCGCCGCTTAAGTTTGTCTGCTGGGACCGGTTCTTTCAGTTCAGGTTGGACTATTGACGGAAGACTTTCTGGGATTGATTCCGATGGATATATAGACCGGGCAGAAGCTAATCTCGGGTCCTGGTTTGTAGGCATAGGGCATAGTTCAGAAAAGCAATCTATTCAGTTGAATGTTTTTTCCGGGCATGAGCGAACTTATCAATCCTGGAATGGAGTGCCTGTTCAATATGCAAACGATCAGATTCTCAGAAGATTTAATACTGCCGGATTGAGATCTGATGGCAGCGCTTATGAAAATGAAGTAGATGATTACACGCAGACTCACTATCAGCTCATTTATCAGAGAACCTTGAACTCTAAATGGTATTTGCGCGGAACAGGCCATTACACCAGAGGACTTGGTTATTTCGAGCAGTACAGGGAAGGGGATGAGTTGTCGGATTATGGAATAGATCCAATCAATATTGGAAGTGAAGTTATTACGGAAACAGATTTGATCAGACGTCGCTGGTTGGATAATCATTTTTATGGGGGAATATTTTCCCTGAATTATGAATCTGATGACAAATCAAATGGTCTGACCATCGGCTTGACTGCCAATGAATATCGCGGGGATCATTATGGAAACATCATCTGGAGCAGAACAAATATCGATTTTGACAGACAATATTATTTCAATGACGCGCTCAAAAGAGAGTTCAGCTCATTTGTAAAACTGGACAGAAGACTTTCTGAAGTGTGGAGTGCTTTCATTGACCTACAGTACCGGTTTGTTAATTACCAATATGCCGGAAATAATAATGCCGGACTGGTTTTTAGCGGGCAGTATGATTACCATTTTTTCAATCCGAAGGCAGGAATTTTTGCCAGCTTTCAAAACAATTCTGAGGCATACGCATCAATGGCTGTGCATCCAGAGAACCTAACAGGGATGACTTTATTCTTGCAGTGGAAGGACAAGCTCCCAGACCGGAATTTTTGTACAATCCTGAACTGGGATGGAGAAAAAAATGGGTCAATTCATATGTCAATGTGAATCTTTTCGGGATGTTTTACAAGGATCAGCTCGCTTTGACCGGAGCTATTAATGATGTGGGTGAATATAACAGAGTAAATATTCCAAAATCCGACAGGACAGGAATTGAGCTGGAAGGCAGGACTGAATGGAGAGGAATAATTGTCGGAGCTGCCGTGACATTGAGCAGGAACAAGGTGATCACATTTACAGAATTCATTGATAACTGGGACACAGGTTCGCAGGAGGTCATTGAGCACAGAAATACTGATTTGCCTTTTTCCCCAAACTTCATGGCTAACATCGAGCTGGGATACAAATACAAAAATATTAAAGTAGGTAGATTCGGAATTACACCTCAGATCAGTTTGCTTTGCAAAACTGTGGGAAGACAATACCTTGACAATAGTTCAAATGCATCCGCTAGCCTGGATCCCTATTCATTTTCAGATTTGCGCCTCAGCATTCCTGTGAAGCGAAATAGCAAAGACTGGATTTCCATTTATCTCTGGATTAATAATATCACAGATGCTCAATATTCCAGCAATGGTTGGACTTACCGGTTTATCTCTCAGGGATATGATCCCCGGGGTGATGATCCTTACAGCCGTCTGGAGAAGGGCGGGCAATATAATTTGACAGGCTTATTTCCTCAGGCTGGAAGGAATTGGTTGTTGGGTTTGCATTGGAATTTTTGAGATGAGCTGAATAATTATTGAGCCAATTGCCATTTTCTGATCTCATCAAACCGCGGAAGATTTCTTTTCGTTCTGCAAATTTTCTGCCGGGGGGGAGCTTATTCTGAGTAATTAAATTAAATTGCGGCATGAAGATGTCCCTTTTTCTATTCTACAAAATATCCGCAGCCTGGTGGTCAGGTGTGAAAGTAGTCTCTGTAAATGAAGAGACTGCAATCACAAAAATTCGCTACTCCTGGTTTAATCAAAACCCATTCCGTTCCGTGTACTTTGCCTGTCTGGCAATGACCGCTGAATTAAGTACAGGGATTATGGCATTTACCTACATCAGGAAGAATAAACTACCGGTCTCCATGCTGCTCACAGGAATGCAGGCTTCTTTTGTGAAGAAGGCAACCGGACGTATTCAGTTCAAATGTGATCAGGGCGCTGAGATTACAGCTGCCATTGATAAATGTATTGCCACCAAAGAATCTGTAACAGTGAATGTACATTCACAGGGATCGAATGAAGCAGGGGAGAAGGTGGCAGATTTTACATTAATCTGGTCATATAAGGCGAGGTAAGAGGAAGTGAATTAACGTAAGTTCGACAGATTCCGGCGCTTCTTGTTTTGTCATTATTTTTGCTGATTGGCAAAAAAAACGCCAAAACATTGGTACTAATTTCCTCTACCCGGGTTGTACCCGGGGCTACAAAGATTTTGCCACTCCGGGAATTATTCCCGCCAATTCAGCTTTGTGATTGATCTTTAAAATCAAGTTAGGTAAAATGGTTAATCACTTCAAGGCTATTCAATTTTCCATCAAAAAAAAGCCGAAGAATTTCTCCTCCGGCTTTCTAAAAATTGATAGTTTTTCCTGCTGTCTTATTTAACTTTATCTACAACAGCTTTGAAAGCTGCAGCATTATTCATTGCTAAATCAGCCAAAACCTTACGGTTAAGGTTGATATCATTAGTCTTAAGTGCGTGCATAAATCTTGAGTAGGAGAGACCTTCCATCCTGGTAGCTGCATTGATACGGGCTATCCATAATCTGCGGAATGCGCGTTTCTTAGCGCGTCTGTCTCTGTATGAAAATACCATGGCGCGATCCAGGGCATTCTTTGCTACTGTATAAACTTTTGATCTTGCACCAAAGTAACCTCTGGCGGCTTTAAGAATCTTTTTGCGTCTTTTTCTCGACGCTACGTGATTTACTGAACGAGGCATATTAGAAGTGTTTTAGTTCGATACAGGGACAAATTTTTGTACTTTAATCCTGTATCCTCGTTAAAAAAATATTGATTATCCGACTCCGAGTAAAGTTTTTACTCTCTTCTCTTCAGCTTTGCATACCAGAGATGAACCTCTTAGGTGACGCTTTGCTTTCTTGCTTTTGTTACGCATCATGTGCGAAGTGTTGGCAGAAAAACGCTTAACTTTTCCTGATCCGTGATCTTGAAGCGTTTTTTGCGCTGGAATGTGTTTTAATTTTTGGCATGACTATTAGTTCTAAACCGGTTAAATAAAAAAGCGAGCGCAAATATACAATTATTCACGCTCGCAAAGCTTTTCAAGCTAAATATTTTAAGATTTCTTCTTCTTCGGGGCTATCATCACAAACATACGTCTGCCTTCCAGCTTGGGTAAAGCCTCAGCTGCACCCAATTCATCCAGCTCTTTGATAAATTTCAGTAAAAGCAATTCTCCTCTGTCATTGAAGACAATGGAACGACCTTTAAATTGAACATAAGCTTTGACTTTGGAGCCTTCTTCAAGAAATTCTTTTGCGTGGCGGACTTTGAACTCAAAATCGTGATCATCTGTATTGGGTCCGAAACGGATTTCCTTGATGACCGTCTTGACAGCTTTGGCCTTGATTTCCTTTTCCCGCTTCTTCTTATTATAAAGAAACTTGTTGTAATCAATGATCTTACATACCGGAGGATCAGCATTCGGTGATATTTCAACCAAATCCAATCCAAGTGTGTTGGCCCATTCCAGAACTAATCTGGTTGAATATACACCCGGCTCGATCTCTTTACCAGCTGCCAGACTGATTTGTTCCATATCTTCTCCGACGAGGCGGATAGATGGCAATTTGATTTGTTCGTTGATACGGAATAGATTTTTTTCACTTTCCTGTCTAACGAAACTTCTCTGTTTACCCAAACGCAAAAATTTTAACTGAATAAATAATTATATAAACGTATAAAGACCACCATCCGGCAGTCTTTATGCTTCTAAAACATAAAAGTACACCAAATATCTACATTCGGTGTACTTTTATATTGTATGATTCAAAAATATTAATCTTCTACATCGCTCTTCACCTCAGTTGCAAAAGAGATATTTAGACCGTCTTTTGCTTCATTGAGGTTCGCTTGGAATGTACTTCCTTCTCCGGGACTTTCATTCAATATGAATTCAGCCAAAGGATCTTCGATGTACTTCTGAATGGCTCTGTGTAAAGGTCTGGCACCAAACTGAGGGTCAAATCCTTTCTCAGCTACAAATTTCTTTGCATCATCAGAAAGTAAAAGACTGTAGTTCATGTTTCTCAGACGCTTCATCAGATCCTGCAATGTAATATCGATAATTTTGAAAATTTCATCCTGACCCAGGGCATTGAATATCACCACATCGTCAATCCTGTTAAGGAATTCCGGCGAAAAAGTTCTCTTCAATGCATTCTGAATCACTGACTTTGAAAATTCCTCAGAATTATCCTGTCTGGATTTAGTTGCAAATCCAACACCTTGTCCGAAATCTTTCAATTGTCTTACACCAATATTGGAAGTCATGATGATCATACAGTTTTTGAAATCGACTTTTCTGCCGAGTCCGTCTGTCAACTGGCCATCATCTAATACCTGCAATAAAATATTGTAGATATCCGGGTGAGCTTTTTCAATCTCATCCAAAAGAATTACAGAATATGGCTTACGGCGTACTTTTTCTGTAAGCTGTCCACCTTCTTCATATCCTACATATCCCGGAGGCGCTCCAATCAGACGACTGAGAGAGAATTTCTCCATATATTCAGTCATATCAATTCTGATCAATGCATCCTCTGAGTCAAAGATGTATTTTGCCAAAGCTTTTGCCAGCTCCGTCTTCCCTACACCTGTCGGTCCTAAAAATATGAATGAACCAATAGGTTTTTTAGGATCCTTTAGACCAATTCTATTCCTTTGTATGGCTTTGGTGACTTTCTTAATTGCTTCATCCTGACCAATGATTACCTTTTGAAGGTCATCACCCATGTGAACCAATTTATTATTTTCACTTTGGGCCACTTTGCTCACAGGAATACCAGTCATCATAGAAACCACTTCAGCAATATCGTCCTCATCTACAGGATATCTGCGGGTTTTTGCTTCTTCTTCCCATTTGACTTTTTCATCTTCCAGGTTGCGGGATAGCTTGGACTCATCATCTCTCAGATCAGCAGCACGTTCGTATTGCTGATTTTTGACAGCCTGATTTTTAAGGTCTTTCAACTCCTCAATACGTTTTTCAAGCTCCTCAATATGTTTAGGAACATGGATGTTTTTCAAATGCACTCTTGCACCTACTTCATCAAGTACATCGATGGCCTTATCCGGTAGGAAACGGTCAGAGATATATCTGTCAGAAAGTTTAACGCAAGATTTGATAGCAGCATCCGTGTACTTCACATTATGAAAGTCCTCGTATTTGGATTTGATATTGTTTAAAATATGAACAGCTTCTTCTGCGGAAGGTGGTTCTACCAATACCTTCTGGAATCTTCTGTCTAATGCGCCATCTTTCTCAATATATTGTCTGTATTCATCCAGTGTCGAAGCACCAATACATTGTAATTCTCCCCTGGCAAGAGCCGGCTTGAATATATTGGATGCATCCAGTGATCCGGTTGCTCCACCTGCTCCGACTATAGTGTGAATCTCATCAATGAAAAGAATAACATCTCTGCTCTTCTCCAATTCATTCATGATCGCCTTAATACGTTCTTCAAACTGACCACGATACTTGGTTCCGGCAACGAGTGCAGCCAGATCCAGCATTACAATACGTTTGTTGAAAAGCGTTCTGGAAACTTTCTTTTTAATGATTCGCAAAGCAAGTCCTTCCACGATGGCGGTTTTACCCACACCTGGCTCTCCTATAAGGATTGGATTGTTTTTCTTGCGACGGCTAAGAATCTGAGATACCCTTTCGATTTCGTTTTCACGACCTATAATGGGATCCAGTTTTCCTTCTTCAGCCAGACGAGTTACATCTCTTCCAAAATTATCAAGAACCGGGGTTCTGGATTTGGTTGCACCTCGACGGGCATATCTTTCTGATGATTCTTCCTCCATAGGAAGATCTGACTCAGAAGAGCTGGATGCCGAGATATCTTCGATGAAATTCTCATTGGCATCAGACATGTAGTCTAGTTCATTTTTATATGTTTCGTAGTCTACGCTGTATTTTTTCATAATCTTGCATGCAAGATTGTCGGTATGCTTGAGAATCGAAAGCATAAGGTGTTCTGGACTGATTTCGTCGTTTTTGAACACTTTTGCTTCCAGGAAGGTCACTTTCAGCACTTTTTCAGCGTGTTTGTCAAGTGGTAAACTTCCTACATTAAAATTTGCCTGATCTTTCTGGACTTGCCAATTGAATCTTCGACATATGCTTTTAAATCATCAAAGTCGACATCAAGTGCCTCCAAAACTTTACAAGCAAGGCTTGATCTATCCTGGATAATTCCAAGTAATAGATGTTCGGTGCCAATATAATCATGACCAAGACGGATAGCTTCATCGCGACTAACGGAGATAATTTTCTTGACTTCCGGTGAGAACTTTTTGTTCATGTTCAGGTCCTCCTTAATTTGATGTATTACGTAAAGTTAAAATATGTACAATTAATTGCACTATATCTGAGCAATTATTATACGAAAAAACTGTGCCTAAGTATTTCAAGAAGCTTTCTTCTGACTATATAACCTAAACGATTGCCTGCGATGATCGGCTGAATACTAATTATTAATTAACAAAACATTAATATAGCTTCAAAGTTAATAGTTTAATTGCCACTTAAAGAATGCAGATGGAGTTTATAGACCAAATAATGATTAAATTTGCCGGATGAAAACCTGACCTAACTATTTATTATTTTGATATTCAGTTGATTGAAGATCAAAAAATAACAGAAGTAAGGTAGATAGGTCATAAGATAATTCGACCGGATATTTTGTATATGAGCAAGATAATATCCTTATCCTGAAGTCTTTTTGATCTATTTTTCATAAAATTCCTGAAATGCAGGAGTGGATAAGATTCGGTATCATTTCACAGAGAATGAATACAGATTTTGATTGTGTGTCAACTTAAAAAAGCGCATAATCATATTGAATTTATTAAGTAGCATAATTTATTGATATACAGGATTTAATTGTAAAAAGGAACAAATGAAATACACAATTGACAAAAGAGAAAAACTCAGTGTTTTAACCCTGGATGAGGAGAATTTGAATTCTTTAATTGCGCCGGATTTAAAATCTGATTTGTTAATATTGAAAAATGAAGGAATAAATAATCTGGTAGTTGATCTATCAAAAGTAAAGTATGTCGATTCGTCAGGTTTAAGTGCTATTTTGACAGGTAACAGGATGTGGAAGGACTCCGGTAGTTTTGTGGTAACCGGAATCGAGAGTCCGATGGTGAAGAAATTGATTGAAATTTCAAAATTAGATACGGTACTTTCTATTGTCTCTTCAATGGAGGAAGCGGTTGGATTAATCCATATGGAAGAGATAGAGCGTGACATGAATGCGGGAGAATAACTATTATGCATTTTGAAATCCTTATTTTAGGGAGTAATGCAGCTTTGCCTGCTTTTGACCGAAATCCTACCTCCCAGATCGTTCATCACCATGATCGTCTGTTTCTTATTGATTGTGGAGAAGGGACGCAGAAAAGATTCAATGATTTCAAAGTAAAGAGAAGCCGCCTGGAGGTTATTTTTATAAGTCATTTGCATGGTGATCACGTTTTTGGGCTCCCGGGCTTAATCAACTCAATTAATCTTAATGGCCGGACATCCAGGCTTCTAATATTTGGTCCGGCAGGATTGCGCAGATTTGTAGAGACCAGCCTCGAGATTTCCTATGCACACATCAATTATGAGCTTCTAATTCATGAGTTCGATACTGAATTACCGCAGTTAATTTATGAAAATGATGAATTGGCTGTGCATTCATTCCCCCTCAAACACAGAGTGCCTACAGCCGGATATCGTTTTGAAGAAAAGCTCAGATTGCGCAAATTCAAATCTGAGCTGATTCCTGTTTATAAGATCAGTCATGAAGATATACCAGGTATCAAACAAGGCAAGGATTTTACAACAGCGGGTGGAGAAATCATTCCTAACAATATTTTGACAGAAGATCCGCCACTGACGCGGAGTTATGCGTTTTGTTCGGATACAATTTACGATCCTGGCCTTCTGCCATTTATTAAAGGAGTTGATTTGTTATATCATGAAGCAACATTCATGAGTGAATTAAAGACACAGGCAAGGGAAAGAATGCACAGTACCTCGGCTGAAGCGGCAGAAATTGCTTCAATCGCAGGAGTGAAAAAATTGCTGCTGGGGCATTTCTCTTCCCGTTACAGGGATTTGAGCGGTTTGCTGAGTGAAGCGAAGGCGATTTTCCCTGAAAGCCAACTGGCCCTGGAGGGGCATTATTTCCAGGTAGGAAATAATTGATCTGATCCGGGATCAATCAACTTGACTCCTTATCGGAAGATTAATCTCGAGAGATTGTCTCTTATAATAATTTGACAATCAATGTCTTGAATAAAAAATAAGACATTTGTTTTGGTAGATAGGTATCAGAATAAAATATATTTCTATATTTGCACCGCAATTTGAAGATTGCTATGATTCCGTAGCTCAGTTGGTAGAGCACATCACTTTTAATGATGGGGTCCTGGGTTCGAGCCCCAGCGGGACACACACAAGAAGCCTCAGAGGGGGTTTTTGGGGGGGGGGGGGGGGGGGGGGGGGGGGGGGGGGGGGGGGGGGGGGGGGGGGGCCCTTATGTTTTTTTTTATTTTTTTTTTTTTATAATTGTATCTTTACATAAAAAGTTAACAAATTTTTAATCTTAGACGGGGGGCGGCGGGGGCCGGAACTAGACCACAAAAATACCCCCCCCGAGGTTTGCCGGGGGAAAAAGGAAAAAAAATTAAAAAATTTTTGGGGGCCCGGGGCGGGGGGCCGAAACAAGGAAAAAAAAAAAAAGAAAAAAAAAAACAGGAAAATTTTTGGGGTTTTTTTTGGAACTTCCTTACTAGGGGGGCCCCCCTGGCCCGGGCCGGGCCCTTCCCCCACACCCCCCCCCCCCCAAAAAGGGGGTGTTTTTTTTTTTGTTTTTTTTTTTGGCACATTTTTTTTTAATTTTTTTTGAAGTAACTTCCAAAATTTTTTGTGTGGGCGTGTGTTTTCCCCGGGCCGGGGGCCCTGAATATAAAAAAAATATTCCACAATCCAAATCCCCCCCCCGGGCGGGTGTGGGAAATAATAGGAAAAGATTTTTTAAAATTTTTCCCCCCTTGCCCCGAAAAGGGAGCCGAAAAAAAAAAGGAGGAAAACCCGCCAACAAAAAAAAGGCCAAATTCCGTGGCCCTGGTGGGGGGCCCCCCTGTTTTTTGGGGGGGGTCCGGCCCGCGCCCCCGGCGCCACCCCGAAATCGAACCCCCCAGGGGTGGGGGGGTTTTTTTTGGCTTGGGGGCCCCGGGGGAGGTTTTTCCCTTTGGGGGGGGGGGGAGCCCCCGGGGGGGGCGCCCCCCGCCCCCCCCCCCGCCCCGCCGGACCCCCAGGATGGAGCCCCCCCGGAATGGGGGGGCTTTTTTGTGCGGGGGCCCCGGGAATCCCCCTCTCGGGGCGAAAGGTTTGCCGGGAGCTGCTGAGATCCCTCGCGGAGCCCCAGCGGGATCACTGAAAAGAAGCCTCACAGAAATGAGGGGCATTTTTTTATTGTAGAATAGCCCCTGGGAATGCTGCACCGCTGAACGGGAAGTTTATCGTGAGAAGCTTACAAAGTTCCCTCGCTTAGCCCCAGCGAGATCACAAAAAAAAACAGCCGAAATTATTGTCCCGGCTGCCTTTAATGATTGATTTTATTGTTTTATTAATTACTGTTCAATACGACCCTCTTGGTTACGTCCGGCATTCCAACAGTGCTCACCCGGATAAGATACATACCACTTGCAAAAGATGAAAGATCGATTTCTTCTTTGTCTTTTTCAACATCTAAAGTCATAAATCGAAGCAATTTCCCTTGTAGATTATACAACTCTAATTGTACTTTTCTGTAGTAATAACTACTCAAATCAATTTCCACACGTCCGCTGCTTGGATTAGGATAAATGCTGAAGTCTGTTATCGTTAACAGATCATCCGGCGAATTGACAATAGGTGCTGGAATTACACCGATAACACTTACATTGGCAAATGTGGCAGAAACAGTACTATTAACAGAATTATTGGTTATAACGAGTCCAACTTCTATGCAGCTTGCCATGCTGATATTTTGAAACCCCGCAGGAAACCAGGCTACGCCATTAGGTGATACCTCTATCGAAAACTGATTGCCGCTGCGGGTGATACGCAACCAGTATCTGTTTAGACTTAGGAATTGATGCGGATTAGCTGACCCATTGGTTGTGGTGCGGAACTCTCTGCGATTAAAGTTACTCAGATTTGTCGTCAGTTGTGCCTTTTTAGCTCCTGGCATATTACTCTCCCGCATCGTTATACCTGCCCATCCTAAGCTTCCGGTGATAGATGTCACCTGGGCAGTGATACTTCCATTGCCACAAAGTTCATGTTGTGCAAAAGCCAGCTCATCACTGGTGTAAGGATTAGGATAATAACAGTTAGTAGAAGTTCCTGTGAATGTCTGAGATGAGGGATTATATGAAAAATTATTCCCATTGGAACAATTTATTCCATTAGGTTCAGCGCTCCAACCACAGGGAAGAGCACAATCCGGTGGGCAGTCAAGCCTGAAAGTTTGAGATGCAGCTGCGGTTACCTCAGAGTCAAAGAGGATATAGTAGGGCATTCCGGCCGTAAGTGGTCCAAACGAATTCGATTCCGGGCCAGTGGCATCACCAATACATAACCAACCGGTGGAATTGCAGCCGACAGAGGCCAGTTTGTAAAAATAATCACCAAAACCACCACTTGCTGCAGTGATTACAAGGGGTGTGCATCCCTGTCACATTTGGTGTAAAGGTGTAAATCCGCTCATGGCCCGGAGTAGTGAATCCACATGAACCCGGGCTCCAAACCCCGGTACCCGTAGTTGAGGCAGTTACAGCCTCACCGCAAGTCAGGGTCGGTGAGCTCGCACAATCCGGTGGACAGTCAAGCCTGAAAGTTTGAGATGCAGCTGCGGTTACCTCAGAGTCGAAGAGGATATAGTAGGTCATTCCGGCCGTAAGTGGTCCAAACGAATTCGATTCCGGGCCAGTGGCATCACCAATACATATCCAACCGGTGGAATTGCAGCCGACAGAAGCCAGTTTGTAAAAATAATCACCAAAACCACCACTTGCTGCAGTGATTACAAGGGTGGCATCCTGTCATTTGGTGTAAAGGTGTAAATCCGCTCATGGCCCGAGTAGTGAATCCACATGAACCTGGCTCCAAACCCCGGTACCCGTAGTTGAGGGCAGTTACATCCTACCGCAAGTCAGGGTCGGTGAGCTCGCTCAATCCGGTGGACAGTCAAGCCTGAAAGTTTGAGATGCAGCTGCGGTTACCTCAGAGTCGAAGAGGATATAGTAGGTCATTCCGGCCGTAAGTGGTCCAAACGAATTCGATTCCGGGCCAGTGGCATCACCAATACATATCCAACCGGTGGAATTGCAGCCGACAGAGGCCAGTTTGTAAAAATAATCACCAAAACCACCACTTGCTGCAGTGATTACAAGGGTGTGCATCCCTGTCACATTTGGTGTAAAGGTGTAAATCCGCTCATGGCCCGGAGTAGTGAATCCACATGAACCCGGGCTCCAAACCCCGGTACCCGTAGTTGAGGCAGTTACAGCCTCACCGCAAGTCAGGGTCGGTATGCTCGCACACTGGCTCCAGGTAAAGTGGAACATTGTCAGCTGAAGAATCGAAACCAAAAACCATGGATTCCAAAAGTTGAATTGAAGTAAGAATTTTGACATGTTGGAAAAATTTAAGTTATAAATATGATTATACTAAATATTCACAAAAAAATACAGAATCCTATAATCCTATGCTCTCACCTTTTAACAAATGTATCGAATTAAAATTAACTGTTTAAACTTCGTTTGAAAAATATAGAAATTACAAGAAATTAATAATAATATAAATATATATAAATTAAATATTTTTTTTATTTTGCAATAATATCCTTTTATTATTTATATATGCGTACAATTTCATCATAATATCTTAATGTTTTCATTCGCTTATTAGCTCAGATAATCTCCAAAACGAGAAATTCGTGAGGTCCTATTTAGGAGGTATGGATATAAAAGTCATCCTTTACTTGAATAAAGAATGCTTTTATTGTAAATAAATTAATTTTATATATTATAATTTTTATATATTTATAAATTCTAACATGTGATTCTGCCGATCCGGGTAGGGCCAAGAAAAGGAACTTCAATCTTGGTTTTATAGCGTAGCAGTCAGAGCATATGATTTTTAGTCGGGAGGGGCCCGGGTTCGAGCAGCTCAATTAATTGGGACTTTTGATTTAACCATTATTTTTCTTACCGATAACCTAAAATGTTGTATTTTGCATTCAATTCATAAAGCAAGTTTGTAGTCGCTGACATTTTTTTGTTAGCAGAAGAATTTCCGGCAACTAAGCGGAGTTGGCCTTTCTATTATTTTTTATAAACTGCTTTTGAATATGAATAAGTTAAAGTTTGCAAAAGACGAAGGCACTCACTTAACTCCTGATATTACTGAAAAGTAATAAGATAACATGTTTTAAAATTTAAGTCCTTACTTTAGAATGAGTATTCCAAAGTAGTTTGCAAATCAAAATATACATGACAATCAAAATCAAAAGTCTCAGTATTTATTTTGAAAAGCACCCTGGACGAATATTTGCGGCAGATGGCTTAGGAGCTTTATTGAGTGCCTTATGCTTAGGCATCATTCTACCCATATTTGAAGATGCTTTTGGGATGCCGCTTCAGATCCTTTATTTATTGGCTTTTATAGCTATAATACTTGCAGCATATTCATTTTTTTGTTACACATTCATTACCAGGGATAAAAGACATTTTCTTAAGCTAATAATTTTGGCCAATGTACTTTATTGTATTCTTACTGTAGTAATGGTGATATACTTTTTTCAGAAACTCACTAAATGGGATTTAACTTATTTTATTCTTGAATCCCTTGTAATTTTATTTTTAATCAGGCTTGAATATTGGGTACTGACAAGATTTGTGAATTAATTTCTCTGTTTTTTGGTGCCTGATTTTTATATTTGATATATCTATTTTCTGTTACTTTATATATGCTCACAATTGCTATCTGGCTTAAAATATGATTTAGTTAAGCTTATTAAAAAACATAACCTAATGAAGAAGAAAAAAGCCTTTAACTTCCTTACGGCAATTGTCGCATTACTTGTTTTTTTCTCAGGAATCATAAGACACGATGTTGCCGAAAAAGAATACCTGGATCTGGCAAAATCTAAGCAATTTGATGCTGCAGGTTTGGTCTATATTGACACTTCTGCAGGAGGATCCTGTGTATTAATACATGACAGGTTTATATTGTCAGCTGCTCATGTATTTATGGAAAGTGATTTGCGGCAGGATACCATTAATTACAATGGCAACAATATGATCTCCTATGTTCCATATAATGAAAGAGAGGTAGATCCTGCCAGGGTGTTTATTTTAATCAATGGCCAAAAAGTAGGAGTCAAAAAAATTTATATGCATCCTGGCTACAGGGATTCTGCTACAGCCGGTAGTTGCGACCTGGCAATACTTGAACTAAAAACTTCATTTAAAAACATAAAACCGGTTAGTATTAATAGAGAATTTGATGAATTCGGAGCTGAAGTAACAGGTGTAGGTTATGGAGCTTCAGGAATAGCTAATGATATTGCATCAGTAGGTATAAAAAATCAGAAAATTGCAGGTCAAAATGTTATAGACAGCATGGGAGGTTTGGAGATTATGGGTAAAAAGACATTATTATTCAGCGATTTTGATCATCCGGAGAGAAGCGATTGTAATAAAATGGGTGATGCAAAACCAAGGCCACTTGAATATATTACTTCCGGCGGAGACAGTGGAGGACCCTTATACAGACAAAAAATAAAAATTGGGAATTAATCGGGATATGTGCCGGAGGAGGAGTAGATGTACAGCAATTATTGGTGACCGGTTATTACGGCCAGACTATGGGATGGACCCGGGTCTCCCCATTTAATAATTGGATTAATGAAATTATACCAAAATTGAAAATCAAGTAAGCATAATAAAAATTCATTTCTTCCTAATGTAAATGCACCCTAATAGTCAATGCTTTAGTTAAAAAAATCATTCAGGTGCTGCTGCTCAATACTGAATTTTAAGTCGTAAAAAAATTACTATTTGGGTGCAAATGTCGCCTTATTGTAAATTTAGTCCTAAATACAGGTAACTGGCATTCATATAGTTATAAAGAAATACTATATTTGCACCGCGCAAAACAGGACGAACCTACTGAGCAGATCTATATTTATTAGTGAGTTACAGATAAACTTATATTAAATATGAATTTTTTGGTATATATTTTGCAATAATTAAGCATTATACCAACGTTTAGGTTTTTCTCCCTGTTATATAGTCTTTAATAACCTTAAACAATGTACATGAACCAAATTTCTGGATGGTTTCTGTGTGTACTCACAGTATTTAGTTTTTTTACCGGCTATTCCAATGGAACTCCATTATCCAGTCAGGCCAAAGTCTTTGGCATATCTTCAAAAAAGGCAGTAAACAATGATTTAAAACCAATTGCTCGTCAGGTATTTGATGCAAGAGCAGCCAGGAATGAATTTTCTGTTCACAAACCATTTCAATTAATACGTAATAATGAATCTTTCAGGTCAGGTGTGCAGAATGCTACCGTGCTTCAGTTGAATGTTGCTGAGGTTAATAGTATTCTTCAGGAGAGACATGACTTCATTGAGCTTCAATTGGAGGATGCCGCAGGAAAGACCTGGGCGATGGACCTTTACCGGACTTCAAGTGTAAGTAAGGATTTTGTTGTAACTACTTCAGAGTCAAATGGAAATCCTGTATTTCTTGATGGCGGAATATACTATAGAGGAATTATCAAAGGTGATTACAATTCAGTTGCGGCATTCAGCATTTTTGATGGAAATATTATTGGGATGATTACCTCTGATGAGGGAAATATGGTATTGCACCCGGTAGAAGCGGAGGATAATTCATTTATATTTTATAATGATCGTGATTTAAATTCAGAAATTCCTTTCTCTTGTGGAACCGATCAACTTGAATGGTCAGGTCCTGAAAATACTGAAGAGGATGGAATTGGCTCGCGAGCACTCTCTGATTGTGTTAGGGTTTATATAGAATGTGATTTTGCACTTTATCAGAATAAGGGATCAAATGTCAATAATGTAGTCAACTGGATAACTGCAGTATATAATAATGTGGCTACATTATATGCTAACGAAGATATCAATACGGCAATATCTGAAGTGTTTGTATGGACTTTCAGCTGATCCTTACAGTAAAACAAGTGCTTCTACTGCCTTGAATCAATTTCGCAATTTGAGGACAAATTATAACGGCGATCTGGCTCATCTAGCTGCTTTGGGTGGTAATAACTTAGGTGGAATTGCCTGGGTAAATGCACTTTGCACTAATTTTGATTACGCTTACAGCAATATTTCATCAAATTACAATAATGTCCCAACTTACTCCTGGACAGTAATGGTAATGACCCATGAAATGGGTCACAATTTGGGATCAAATCATACTCAATGGTGCGGTTGGTCCGGCGGTGCTCTTGACAATTGTTATACCACTGAGGGGGGGTGTGCTCCTGGACCTGCACCTGTAGGAGGCGGAACCATTATGAGTTATTGCCATCTTACGAATTATGGAATAAACTTGAACAATGGATTTGGTACCCAACCGGGAAATAAAATCAGGTCCAGAGTTTCGAATGTTACTTGTCTTAGTCCCGGATGTACAAATGGAGGAGGCGGGGAGGAGGAAACTTGCGATACCCCAGGTGGTCTGAGTAGCACTAATATAACCAGCACAACTGCTACCATAACCTGGAATGCAGTCAGTGGAGCGACTTCCTATATTTTTCAATACAAATTAGCATCATCGAATATATGGTCTCAAACCACATTAACAGGGATTGTGGCGAATTTTTCATCCCTGAGCCCATCAACAACGTACAATTGCAGAGTACAGGCAGTCTGCCCTGGAGGTAATAGTGCATTTAGTGTGATCCTTACGTTTACTACATTAGGGAATTCCACTTGTAATGTTCCCGGTGGATTGAGCACATCCAACATTACATCCAATACAGCGTTTGTTTCCTGGTCTGCGGTGAGTGGTGCAGTATCTTACAATGTTCAATATAAACTGGCATCTTCCGGTGTTTGGACTGAATTGAATACGAGCGGAACAAATTATACTATTTCTTCTCTCCTTCCCATTACAGTTTATAATTGGAGAGTCCAGGCGGTTTGTGCCAGTGGAACTTCTTCATTCAGCACTTTTCTTTCCTTTACTACATTAAGTCAGGCAACTTGCAATACGCCAACGGGTTTACAGTCTTCCGGTATTACTACTACTTCTGTGAATTTAAGCTGGACATCAGTAGTTGGAGCTACTTCTTATATTGTGGAATATAAACTGGCATCTTCCAGTATTTGGTCACAGCAAAATGCGAACAGCAATAACACAACAATCTCTTCTCTCTTGCCAAACTCAGTGTACAACTGGAGGGTAAGAACTGTATGCATTGCTAACTCAAGTGCTTTCAGTGCGACAATGAATTTTACAACCCTAAGCGCACCTTCCTGCAATGCTCCGACTGGTTTAAGTTCTTCCAATATCACTTCAAGCTCAGCTAATCTGAGTTGGAGCCCGGTAAGTGGAGCAACAAGTTACATCGTGGAGTACAAATTATCAAGCTCCGGAACCTGGTCACAACAAAATACCAACACGAACAGTACATCTCTAACATCATTGTCACCAAACTCAGTTTATAATTGGAGAGTACAGACTGTTTGTGGAGCGAATTCTAGTGGAAGTAGTGAAATCCTAAACTTTACCACCCTTCCAGTTCCCGGATGTGATATTCCTACAGGATTAAATGTATCTAATATTACTTCAACTTCTGCAAATTTAAGCTGGTCAGCTGTTAGTGGGGCCATCTCATATATTGTGGAATATAAATTAGCAAGCTCGGGAACCTGGTCTCAGATTACTGCTTCAGGAAATAGTACATCCTTATCATCATTATTGTCCAATTCTACCTATAATTGGAGAGTAAAAACAGTTTGTATTGCAAATTCCAGTGAGTTTAGCCCGAATGCTTCATTTACAACATCGGGTGGAGGGGAATGCAATGCCCCTTCAAATCTAAATGCATCTAATGTTACTTCATCTTCTGCAAGTCTTACCTGGGCAGCAGTAAGTGGAGCCAGTTCTTATAATGTTGAATATAAAATTGCAAGTGAAAGCAGCTGGACAATTGTTTCGGCTACAACAAATTCGATTAACTTATCAGGACTTGTACCAAATTCACAGTACAGCTGGAGAGTTCAGTCTGTTTGTGGTGGCTCAAGCAGTGTATTCAGTTATCAATCCTCATTCAGAACTTCGGCCGGAGGTGGATCTTGCGGAATTCCGATCGGATTGAATGCATCTAATATCACTTCTACTTCTGCAACGATAAGCTGGAATTCTGTCTCAGGTGCCGTTTCCTACAATGTAGAATATAAACTTGCCAGCTCAGGAGTTTGGACTCTTGTAAATGTGAATGGAACCACTACAAATTTGACATCTCTGGTTTCAAATTCTGTCTATAATGCAAGAGTTCAGGCTGTCTGTAGTGGAAGCAGCGGATCGTTCAGTACTATTTTAAATTTCACCACATTAAATCCCGGACCAGGTGTAACGCCCCGGGAGGCTTAAGTATTTCGAATGTAACTAGTAATAGTGCTAATGTATCCTGGAACGCAGTCTCGGGTGGGGTTTCTTATAATGTCGAGTATAAGTTGGCATCTTCCGGAACATGGACTTCTTCAAATGTTACTGGAACCAATACTAATTTGACCTCACTAAGTCCGAACTCAACTTATAATGTTCGGGTACAAACAGTGTGTAATAGTAGTAGCAGTTCTTTCAGTCCGATTGTAAATTTTACAACCCTAAATCAAAGCGGCACCTGCAATGTACCCGGAGGTCTGAATGCAACAAATATAACCAGTACTCAGGCACAAATAAGCTGGTCAGCAGTAAGCGGAGCCATATCCTATATATTGGAATATAAAGTATCTGCTTCATCTATATGGCTACCAGTAAATGTGACAGGAACAACTCATACTCTGAGTACTCTTATTCCAAATTCTACTTACAATTATCGGGTGAAAACTATCTGTTCTTCTAATTCAAGTGCTTTTAGCCCAACTTCCAATTTTACTACTGAGGAGGAGCAAAGCGGAAGTGGATATTGCAGCTCATCTGGTCAAAATGCCTCATTAGAATGGATCAGCAGAGTTGCGGTTGGGACAATAAACAGAACATCAGGGAGTGATGGAGGTTATTTTGATGCTACATTTATGAGTAGTGGGGTACCCCGTGGAAGAAGCCAAACCTTGATTCATCGGGCAGGCTATAGTGGGGAAAATAGAATGCTTTACTGGAGGATGTGGATTGATCTTAACCAGGATGGTGATTTTAATGACTCAGGGGAGCTATTAGTAAGCAGATCATCGAATAGTAGCAATGATCAATATGTATCGTATCTTATACCTCATAGTGCGACATTGGGATCTACAAGGATGCGTATTCAGGCTAAATATAATGCATATGGTGACCCTTGCGAGACTTTTGCGAATGGTGAAGTGGAGGATTATACAATCAACATTACAGACCTATATGGTTTGCCAGCGGAAGGAGAGGGACAGGAATTAAATATAATAAATGAAATCAAAATGTTCCCGAATCCTGTAGGGGATGATCTGAATATTACATTTCAGGCTGCACAGTATTTAGATCTTAATATCCAAATTATTGACATGTTTGGAAGAGTACTGAAAGAAGAAGAATATCATGCACAGGAAGGTGATAACAGATTTGCGATTCCTGTTTCTGAATTAATTTCTGGTCCATATATACTTATTTTGAAAAATGGTAATTTGATAAAGAATTATCGTTTCATAAAGTCTGAATAAGAAGCTTCAGGGGAAAATGAATCAGGAGGGGTAAGGCAGTTAATCTGTCTTACCCCTCTGTTTTTAGCCTGACGATTTAGTAAATTGGAAACAAAGGGTCATGCTACTTGAAGTGTCAGGCAAATGGATTTTCTAATTTGAATTCAATGGTATCGGCTAAGTTTACATTTAAGTATGAATATTATTTCTGATTATCTGTTTGCAAAGTGATAAGTAAAAATGAGCATGAGTTTATTCTTCCTGTTAATTCCGAATATTGAGATGTTCGATTATCAATCAATTGATAAAACTAATTACTATACCTAAGTCCCACATTTTAAGCGATATACATCATTTAAATTTTGTATGTTCACAGTATATAATGAATAAAATTATAATGTACTTTGTTAATAATAATAAATATATATATTAAAATAATAATAATATATTTTCCTTTTAAAATTGTACTTATTTTATCACTGAAAACAGCCAACGCGCCTTAACTTTAAAAGGTTATACCTTATTTAAAACCCTAATTATCCGCGCATGAAAAAATTGAACAAATTTTTACTGCTCCTCATTGCAGTAAGCTCATTTTCTGTATTATCAGCAACAGAAAATCCCCTTAAAAATTCAGCCAAGGTTTTTGGAATAGCCAGCCACAAAACACTGAATGATGAGATGAAACCCATCGCCCAAATGGTGTTTGATGCCCGAAGTGCCAGAAGCCAGTTTCAAATCCAAAGTCCCTTTAAAGTCAGCAGATTCAATGAGACTTTTGATGGTGGTCTGAAGCAATCTGCAATCCTTCAGCTTCAGAGAGAATCACTTGAAAATATTCTTACTGAGAAGCCGGAGCACATGGAACTACAACTGCAGGATGCAGCAGGTAATCTGTGGAAAGTAGATCTTATTCAATCCAGATCAGTGACTAATGATTTTGTAGTAAGGACTTCTGATTCCGATGAAGACATATATGTCGAAGAAGCATTATTCTATCGTGGTGTCGTGAAAGGAGATTACAATTCCGTAGCAGCTTTTACGGTTTACAATGGTCATATTGTTGGGATGATCTCTTCAGGGCTTGGAAATATGGTGCTTCATCCTATGGAAGATGAAGAAGGCTCATTTGTGTTTTACAATGATGTGGATCTTACTTCCAACATACCATTTGAATGTAAAGCGGATGAGCTTGATTGGGTAGGAGAAAGTGATTCTAATGATGAAGGTATTAATAGCAGAGCCTTATCAGATTGTGTCAGAGTTTATATTGAGTGTGATTATGCATTGTATCAAAATAAAGGTTCGAATGTGACTAATGTGGTGAACTGGATCACAGCGGTATATAATAATGTGG
The DNA here is from genome assembly GCA_016706365.1 of Saprospiraceae bacterium. Lineage (GTDB taxonomy): Bacteria > Bacteroidota > Bacteroidia > Chitinophagales > Saprospiraceae > SLDF01. The sequence continues at coordinate 23,435 of JADJJU010000001.1, read as the reverse complement.
CGACATTATATGCAAACGAAAGCATCAATACAGCTATTTCTGAAGTTTTTGTATGGACATCCGCGGATAGCTATAGCAAAACAAATGCCTCGACTGCATTAACTCAATTTCGAAATTTAAGAACAACTTTCAATGGTGATTTGGCTCATTTAGCAGCTCTGGGAGGAAATAATCTTGGAGGAGTAGCCTGGGTCAATGCTATGTGTACAACTTATAAATATGCTTACAGTAATATTGCCTCTACTTATCAGAATGTACCTACATATTCGTGGACAGTGATGGTGATGACTCATGAGATGGGACATAACCTCGGATCGAATCACACACAATGGTGCGGATGGTCAGGAGGTGCTCTTTGATAATTGTTATACCACGGAAGGTGGTTGCGCTCCTGGTCCTGCACCTGTAGGCGGGGGAACAATCATGAGTTATTGTCATCTGACTAGTTATGGAATAAATCTTGCTAATGGATTCGGCACACAACCCGGTAATTTGATACGAAGCAGAGTAAGCTCAGTGACTTGTCTTAGCGCTTCCTGTACCGGTGGAGGAGGAGGAACGTGCGGAGTAGCGACAGGTCTGGTTACTTCAAATATAACCACTACAACTGCAAGTGCCGGCTGGAATGCTGTCAGTGGAGCTACCTCATACAATTTCCAATACAAGTTGGCATCTTCAGGTACCTGGTCTCAAATAAATGTAGCAGGTACAGCAGTGAACTTTACAAGTTTAACTCCCGGCACCAGCTATAACTGGAGAGTACAGGCACTCTGCGGAAGTAATACAGGATCATATAGTTCAACAATTACCTTCACTACACAATCTAACGGAGTATCATACTGTGCATCAGCAGGTCAGAATGCAACATATGAATGGGTCAGAAGGGTAAAAATCGGAACGATTGACAGGAGCTCAAACTCTGACGGAGGATATTATAATGGGACTTCACTCAGTACTAATCTACGAAGAGGCGTCAGTCACACCATTACCTACAGAGCTGGTTTCAGTGGTTCGGGGACCAGATACTGGAGAGTTTGGCTGGATAATAATGGAGACGGGGATTTCACAGATGCTGGTGAAATGGTTGTTAGCAGGTCATCATCCAGCTCTAATAATTTATCATCAAGCTTTACTATTCCTGCTACTGCGACTCTGGGTACTACCAGGATCAGGGTTCAAGTGAAATGGGAATCATACCCAACTTCCTGCGAGACTTTCCCATATGGCGAAGTCGAAGATTACACAGTTAATATTACAAATACTGCAGGATTACCAGCGGAAGGGGGATCGGATCTTGTGATGACAGAGGTGAAATTATTTCCTAATCCTGTAAATGAAGATTTGAATATTTCATTTATATCAGGAACAGAAGGAGAAGTTGAAGTACAGGTTTTTGATTTACTTGGAAAATTACAATTGGAGCAAGGATTCAATTCGCAACCGGGAGAAAATCTGATGTCCATCCAGGTCAATCCTTTACTTGCAGGCCCTTATGTCCTGATAATAAAGGATAATGATCAAATCATGAACTATAGGTTTATCAAAGCTGACTGAACTAGTCTCTTTGGTCAACCTTAATTTGGAGGGCAGGGTCTTATGGCCTTGCCCTTTTTTAATTTTAGGCCCTTCAAATCTGAGTGTTGCCTTTCGTTGCGAAATATCGTGCGGGGCCTCATGAAGGCAGAATTTAGAATTCAGAAGTCAGATCACTCCTCTCAAACTCTTTCATTATAATCAATCTCTTTCGTCACGTTCAGCATAAATTCCTGAAGATTGGCATCTGCATCCAGACCCAGCTTTTTGCGTAGCCGGTATCTACTGCCTTCCACGCCACGTACAGATATATTCATTAATGAAGCTATCTCCTTTGTACTGAGATTCATCCTAAGATAGGCACATAACTTATGATCATTCGAAGTCAGATGAGGGTATTTTTCCCTTAGTTTATGTAAGAAAAACCCGTGAACCTCATCAAAATAGGAGCTGAATTTTTCCCAGTCCTCGTCAATACGGGCATCTTCCTGGAGCATCTGAGCAACTAATTGTATATCATGCCGAAGTATCGAAGGATATTCTTTATGCTTGAGGAGTTTCTTTAGTTCATTTTCAATGGAAGAAAGTAATTCTTGTTTTTGTACAAGATGCATAGTAGTCGAAGCCAGCTCATTATTCTTATGTTGGATTTCTGCCTGCAATTTTTCATTTTTTAGCAATGTAATTTCCTGCTCTGTTTTTTCTACCTGCTGGGTTTTTTGCTCTACTTGCTCCATATGGAGGCTTTCCATTTCCTGCTTTTCTGACTCGAATTTTTTTCGTTGCAGAAAGAAAAACAACATGATTAAAAGTGCAAAAAAGAGAATTCCCAGGCCTTGAACTAATTTAAGCTTGTACCAGGGAGTATTGATATTGAATTCATAAACTGCCTCAGATTTTTGAATCTGTCCTCCCACCCTGGATTGAACTTTGAATCTATATTCTCCTGGTTGAAGGTTATTAAACTGGATTTCGGGATTGGAAGTCCATTCGGAAAAGGAATCATCCAGTCCTACCAATTGATATCTGAATTCTCTAAGTTCTTCTCCATAGCTGGTAGTTGAAAAATTAAATCTTATGGCATTTTGTGCGGGACTTAAAATAAAGGGATCCGGAATATTACCCGTATTATCAACTCCAAATCCCTTATATAACAAAGAGTCGGACCCGGTGGCCAGATATACTGCACTTATGAGTGTCTGATATTGGTTTTCTTGTTTTAGGGCTTCCATATCCAGTAGGGTAAATCCTTGTTCACATCCGAACAAATAATGAGCTGGATCCAGTGCAAAAATAAATTCAAATCCTCCCAGCATTTTTTCGGGCATGGCTGGTAAAATTCTTCTTTTCACCTTCTTGTCAAGTCCTCTGTCTGTTATTTCCAGCAAACCGGTCTCTTGCGGAGTATGAAACCATATGTTGCCTGTTGGATCTTCATATAAAAGTTGAACTCTATAGCCTTTGCCGATTTGTGCTTCAAGGAGTGAATCCTTTTCAAATTTATTTCTTTCAGCTGAAAACACATAAATTCCATCTTCAGAGCTTAGATATGTTTCATTATGTATTTGGTAAATGTAATGACCCAGATCTGTTACAAGTCATTGTTCTTTTCCATATTTATCAGCACGTAGTTTGTTGTTGCCGGTATCAATTTTCAGATTAAATACCCTCTATATGGGTGGGACATCCAGATCTCATTTTTTTTGTCCTTCACCATAATCCTGGATGATTCTTCGAAACCCTCAAGCACCTTTCCCACATATCCGGATGCAGTCTTTTTAAATAAGCCCACACCTTCATAGGTTCCGATCAACAGATTTCTATCTCCGATTTCTGTGAATTTCCAGGCTCCGGTTCCCTGCAAAATCGATTTTATTCCTGAATGAGTGACTTCAAATGCACCTTCATGATGCCCTACATATAAACCTCCCAACAATGTATCCAACTTCCACACCTGACCCTTTGTGCCGGAAACTTCAATAAATCCGCTTTGTGAATTGGATTGATCATAGCGAAATAATCCATTTGTAGTTCCTAGGTAAAGTTTATTTTCATGCACAGCAGCAGCATATCCTGCGCCTTTAAGTGCCCCATCCGGAAATAGCATTCTGTAAGGTGCGTGATATTGAATAAGGTCAATGCCTTGTTCAGTACACACCCAGAGATCTCCTATTGGGTCCTGGAATAGGGATAGCACATTATTACTTTGAATTCCCTGTGATAAAGAGATATACATTGAACTCCTTTTATCAGGGTGAAAAACGAGCAACCCATTTTGAGCGGTTCCAACAGCTATGTTTCCATCGGCAAGTTCTATGATTTGATTGACCCAATTTTCTGAGAAAAATATGTTCCAGGAACTTTCGATTTTTTCCCATTTATTTCCAAGGAGATAAAATAAACCATCTTTCATTGTACTCACGATGAGAGTATCGGTCTGCAACTTTGAGATGATTCCGGTTACAGGACTGACTGTTGGTAAAGAGACTGCAATTTTTCTGAAGGTATTTTTATCCCATTTATATAACCCACCATTCTCTTCATACAAAAAGATTTGATTGTTAGCCTTTTCCATTTTTTCTATCTTTCCACTGAAAGATAAAACTTGCATTTTTTTGTCATCCCAAATGAAAACTTCTCTTGAGGTATTTAGAAAAACCTGTTTTCCCAGAGATTGAATATGCCATACATCTTCAAAATTTTTATACTTGGAAGGTAATTGCCCGGTCAAAGAATGATACTCCAGAATTCCGGAATCATTATTCTGAAACCATCCTATTTCTCCCTGTCCTCCTACCATAATTCTATCGTCTTCCAAAACACATAAAGATCTTAAAATGGTCTTATTCCCAATAGGATGAGATTGCCAATATGTACCATCAAAAGTTAGAAGACCTATGTTGTTGGCAAAGTACATGACCTGTTGCTCCGATCTGGCAATATCCCAGTTTTGCGGTGCGGCTTGGTACATTTTTTTACTGAAGTTCCGGATCGGTGGAATGCCTGATGGAATGATTTGTGAAAGGGAAATTTGACATAATCCCAAAACAAGCAATGTGACTAAAAGCAAAACTTTATAGTAGAAGCATGTAGGTGCCAAATTCATCATGTCGTAGTAATGTTGTAGTGTTTTTGCTGCTTTGAGGTCTCAAATGTAGCAAAATAAATTACTAGTGTCGTAGTCATGTAGTAGATTAAAATGTGTCTTAGTGGGTAATTACAAATATATTTGCCTGAGTTACCAGTGATTGTTGCAATATTATTTTGATCAACATCACAATTACAAAGTCAAAAACTTGAATTCATTTCTCTTCCTCATTAAACAAAGCTTATGAAACTAATGGTACACCTATTTCTCACCTGCGTATTGTTAATTATGGCCATTCCGGGTATGGCCCAAACAACAGTTCTGGATTTTGAATCTGCAGAAACTTCTACAACATTCCAATATTTTGGAAGTTCTCTTGATGGTAGTCTCACCACTGTTATTAATAATCCTGATCCTTCGGGAGCAAATACGAGTACCCAGGTCTTAAGATTTGTGAAGCCAGTTGGCGCTCAGGTTTGGGCGGGGGCGTTTTCTAATCCGAATCCTATCCAGGCAGTTGATTTTTCAACTAATGATAGAATTTGCATTAAAGTATGGATGCCAAGACCCGGGAATATTTCCTTGAAATTCGAGAATTCAAGCAATGGAGGCAGCAACTGGATACAAACAGTTACTACAGATGTGAGTACCTCATGGGTGGAGCTGTGCTTCGATCCTGGTTTGCCTTCATTAGAAGCTCCATTTACTTCAGCAGCAGGCTTTGTTTATAATACAGTAGTCATTTTTGCGTACTTCGGCGAGCTTGGTGGAGCAACAGACGAAGAAATTTATTTAGATGATATTATCCTGGGACCAAATGTTTCTGAGGATGTAATTCTTGATTTTGAAGCTGCTGAAACCATAACAAATTTCCAATATTTTGGAAGTGCATTAGATGGTCAGTTGACGGATAATATTGCTAATCCGGATGCAAGTGGCATTAATACCAGTTCTACCGTTCTCGAATTTGTAAAACCTGGAGACGCTCAGGTATGGGCTGGAGCATTTTCAAACCCTGCGCCGACAGTTCCTGTCAATACAACTAACGGGGGTCAGGTTTGTATCAAGGTATGGTCTGCGACTCCTGGCAATCTTGCTCTCAAATTGGAAAATTCCCCTACCGGAGCAAATTGGATACAGACACAGACTTTCGAAACCACCAGTCAATGGACTGAAGTTTGTTTTGATTTGACGCTTCCATCCATTGAAAGCCCATTTGAACCAACTGCTGGTATTTACGGCACAATTGTTATATTTTTTGATTTTGGAACAGCCGGTGGAGGAGTTGAAAAAACATATTATCTGGACGATATTGTTCTTAGATCTGCAAGTTCTTCAACGTCAAATATTACTTTCTCTGTAAATGCAGGTGCCGGAGCCGGAGACGTATTCTTAATCGGAACTTTTAATGATTGGACTCCTGCCCAAATGACTAATGAAGGAAATGGGATTTATACCATGGATATGGAATTGGAAAACGGAGTTTATGAGTACAAATATTTATTGGGCACAGGTGATATCGCTGAAGAGTTTTCAGGACTGGACGAATGTACAGTGACCACTCCTGATGGGGAATTCACAAACAGACGCCTGATTGTGTCCGGAGACGAAGAGCTTGATGTAGTTTGCTTCAATAGCTGCTACAATTGCGGTGAAGCTGTGCAAATCACATTAAATCTTGGATTTAGCGGAGAAGAGCCTGCAGAGTCAGGTGTATATTTATCAGGAGGACTGGCTTTCGGAGCTCCGGGCGGACGTTTTCTGATGACAGATCCGGATGATGATGGTGTCTATTCAATATCTTTCGAAAGAGGAATTGGTTTCACTTCATACTATGCGTTTGCTAACGGAAATTGCCCCGACTTTATCTGTAAAGAAGACCTTTCCGGACAAGCATGTGCTAATCCAGGCAATTTCAACGATCGTTTAATGAGCCCTGTTCAAGGTGATCTTGTTATCAATACTTGTTATGCTGTATGTTCTGATAATGTAGAGTGTACTACCTCTACTTCAGAAGAAGCACAACTTTTAGAAGGGTTTGATTTACACCCAACTATCGTTCATGATAAGGTTAGCCTTGTCAGGGGTTCTTTATTTGAAGGTGAAGTTTTGTTACATGTAACTGATCTTCAGGGAAGAGTGATTCAAAAACAAATGATGTATGCACATGAGCAACGCAAAGAGCTTGATTTTTCAATGTTGAAAAGTGGAATGTATCTCCTTTCTATGAAAGCAGTAGGTGGTTTCAAGTCGCTGAAATTTGTCAAATTGTAAGTTGCCTCATTCAAAGGAAAATCCATTATTTATATGAAAAAGAATTTAATATATAAACTGAGCTGTTGTTTGATGCTGCTGTTAAGTTTTCAAAGCTCCTTCGCCCAACTAACAGTTACAGGAACGGTTATTTCAGCAGAAGATCAGCAACCTGTTATTGGGGCCGCTGTTACTATAGGAGGAACCACACAAGGTGTTGTGACTGATTTTGATGGGAAATATTCTATTCAAGTATCAGGTCCCGAGGTTGTGCTTGTTTTCTCTTATGTAGGAATGTCTACAGTGGAAGAACCCGTTGCCGGTAGAACAAATATCGATGTCATCATGAGTGAGACTGCCTCCCTGATTAATGAGGTCGTGGTCGTTGGTTACGGCACTCAGAAAAGAAGTGAAATCAGTGGGGCTGTGTCTACAATTACTTCGGATGAGATTTCAGCCACTCCTATTCTGCGCGTTGAGCAAGCTTTACAAGGCCGTACAGCCGGCGTAATTGTTACTCAGAATTCAGGTTCACCGGGAAGTCCATTAACGGTGAGAATACGCGGTACAGGGACAATCAATAATAGTGATCCTCTTTACATAGTTGATGGAGTACCAGTAGATGGGCTTGATTTTCTAAATACCAATGATATTGAATCCATAAATGTGTTGAAAGATGCTGCATCTTCTGCCATTTATGGTGCAAGAGGAGCCAATGGGGTTGTATTAATTAAAACCTTCAGTGGTTCCAGGGCCAGAGACGGACAAGTAAATTATCATGCATATTTTGGAAGTCAAAGTCCCTGGAAAACTGCCAATCTCTTAAGTGCAAGGGAATATGCCATTTTATCAAATGAAGCTCATATTGCTGCTGGTAGGGCTCCACTTCCGGAATTTGAATTTCCGGATGCTTTGGGAGAAGGCACAGACTGGATGGATGAATTATTCCAGCCTGCCCCAATGTCCAGTCATCAACTGAGTATTCAGGGGGGCTCAGATCGTTCCAGTTATGCAGTTTCCGGAAATTATTTCTCTCAGGATGGTATTGTAGGGGGGGCAAAATCAGGATTCGAAAGAATCACGGCAAGAATAAATAGCAGACATCAGGTAAAGCCCTGGCTGAGCATAGGCAATACATTCAATTACACTAATCTCAAGCGTCGTTTTTTACCTGAAAATAATGAGTTCACAACGCCGCTCGTTCGCGCAATGAATATGGACCCTGTAACTCCTGTGAGAAAGGCTGATGGCACTTATGCCTATTCACCTTATGCGGACACAGATATAGCAAATCCATTAAATCAAATAGAACAGACTCATGACAGGTGGAATTCCGACCGTGTTGTAGGTTCTGTTTTCGCCGAGCTTGCACCTTTAGCTGGATTAACAATTCGCTCAGCATTTAGCATTGATTATACTTTTGCAAACAGAAATACATTTTATCCCCGTTATGATTTGAGTGTAGACCCTGTAATCAGTGATGCACCAGTGGGGGAAAAGCGATTAATAAATACTGTGGCAATCGGAAGTAATACCTGGAAAAACTGGCAGTGGGAAAATGTTGCCAGCTATCAGCACACATTTGCAAGCAGACATAATACATCTTTTGTTTTGGGTACAACCGCCTTGTATAACAGAGCCGAATACTCTGGGGGTGCTAATACCAACCTCCCTTCCAATGACCCAAATGACGCTTATATAGCAAATACCATTGACCCTATTGAGGCTCAAAGTGCCTATAGTGGTGCTGATGAAGCAGCATTGTTGTCTGTATTTGGAAGAATCAATTATGACTTCGATGGAAAATATCTTGCCTCAGTCACGTTGAGAAGAGATGGGAGTTCACGTTTTGGTGTAAACAATAGATACGGATATTTCCCCTCAGTTTCTGCAGGATGGATTGTGTCCAGAGAAGATTTTTGGGATAAATCATTCGTTAACTTCTTTAAACTGAGAGCAAGTTGGGGACAAAATGGAAACGACAGAATCGGAAATTACAGTTTTACAACCGTTGTGCTTCCTGGTCAAAATTATGTATTTGGCCCAGACCGAACAATTACTAGTGGAAGTGTGGCTCTGAGAGCGGCCAACCCTGATCTGAGATGGGAAACCAGCACACAGACTGATATTGGTGTAGATGTGGAATTCTGGGATGGTCAATTCAATTTCGTCGCAGATTATTATGTTAAAGCGACTTCAGATATGCTGTATGCAGTTCCTGTTTTATTGACAGCGGGGACAGAAGCGCCAGTGCAGAATGTAGCGAGTGCAGTAAATCGCGGATGGGAATTTGCATTAAATTACCGGGAGTTCAAAGGTGCATTCAAATATAGCATCGGCGGTAATATTACATTTATTAAGAATGAAGTTACTGATCTTGGCCCCGGTGGAATTCCAATTGTTGCCGGACGAATTCAGAGTGCCAATGCAAGTGTGAGTCGCACTGAAGTAGGCCAGCCAATCGGATCTTTCTATGGATTTGTTACAGACGGTATTTTCCAAAATCAGGGAGATGTAAACAATCATGCATTCCAAAGTGAAAATACTGCCCCGGGCGATATCAGGTTTAAAGATTTAAATGGCGATAATGTTATTAACCTGCAGGATCAGACCTATCTGGGTTCTCCAATCCCTACAGCTGTGTATGGATTGACCGGTGAGATTAGCTTCCTTGGATTTGACTTGCAAATGTTCTGGCAGGGAACTGAGGGAAATGACATTTATAACGCAACAGTGAGATATGATTTTACATACGTTAACAGGCCTGTTTCCGTGCTTGAAAGATGGACAGGTGAAGGCACCTCCAATTTTGAGCCCCGTGTTAATTTATTGGATCCTAATCAGAATGCCAGAGTATCTGATAGATTCATTGAAGATGGATCTTATATCCGCTTGAAAAATCTGCAGATCGGATACACTTTACCTTCAGGCCTTACTTCAAGGTTGGGATTGGGATCTTGCAGGTTTTATGTTTCAGGGCAAAATGTATTGACTTTCACAAAATACTCAGGACTTGATCCGGAAATCGGACAGATTGGGTCCAGTCTTGAACTGGGTATTGACAAGGGTTTTTATCCACAGGCAAGAGTATTTTTGGCAGGTCTCAATGTTAATTTTTGAAAAATAAATTACGAAAAATGAAACTCATACAATTCATAAAAATCAGTTGCTTAATTCTCTGCATGGGACTAATTGCGGCTTGCCAAAAGGACTTTCTTGAAAGAAAGCCACTGGTCGGTACCACAGAAGAGAACTTTTACAAAACCTCAGATGACGCCGTAGCAGCAGTGAATGCTGCATATGCTGCACTGCAATTTGAGATCAGCCCTGGAGCCCACTTCAGATGGTTCTGGGGCGACATAATGTCTGATGATTCTGAAAAAGGTGGTTCAGGTGACAATGATGCATTTGAATTATTACTGCTAGAAACTTTCAGAGGTCAGGCTAATACTGATTTGCTTGAGGCTGAATGGTCTGCAAATTATGAAGGAATCTACAGAGCAAATGTAGTGCTTGAAAAAGTACCTTCTATACCAATGGATCAAAACCTGAAGGATAGAATTCTTTCAGAAGCGAAATTCATCAGAGCATGGTTTTACTTTTTACAAGTGACGGTATTTGGTGATGTTCCGCTGGTAGATAAAGTATTGGCGCCTTCTGAATATAATCAACCACGCGCTCCAAAATCAGAAATTTGGGCTTTCATTGAACGTGATCTGACCGAAGCGATTGTACATTTGCCATTAAAAAACCAATATGTGGCTTCAGATATTGGACGCATTACGAAAGGAGCAGCTCAAGCATTGCTAGCTAAATCTTATTTGTTCCAAAACAAATTTTCCCAGGCTGAACAGGCTGCTGCTGACGTGATGAGTTCAGGCCAGTATACCTTAGTTCCGGATTATGCCAGCATATTTACTCCGGCAGGTGAAAATAACAGTGAGTCTGTTTTTGAAATTCAATACATGAATGCCTCCGGTGGTAACTGGGGCAAAAACGCTGCTAATGAAGGCACATTTACAAATGTATTTCAGAGAGCAAGAGGAAAGTTTGCGGGATTTGGTTTTAATATCCCCACTCAGGATTTTGTGGATGAATTTTTTGTAGAAGGATTCGAAGATCCAAGATTGAAATCGACTGTTTTCAGAGAGGGTGAAGCTATGGGCGACAGAGATATATTTACAAAGGAAGCCGCTGGTGGCCTGGATTATGATTTTTATCCTAAAAAATATTTCAGTAATCTCAGTGAAGATGCACCTTTTGGTGATCCTGCTCCTAATGGCGGTTCCAATGACAGAGTCATCCGATATTCTGACGTATTGCTAATGCATGCGGAAGCAGCTTATCATAACGGAAATGTCATCGCCGCGCAAAATTCCTTAAACGCTGTAAGATCAAGAGTAGGTATTCCGCAGCTCTCTTTAAGCGGACAGGCATTATTGGATGCAATTTATAGAGAAAGAAGAATTGAGCTTGGGCTTGAAGGACACAGATTCTTTGATCTTGTTCGCACAGGAAGAGCTGCTCAGGTATTGGGACCTTTAGGCTATAATGAAAATGTCCATAACGTATTTCCAATTCCCAATTCCCAGATTCAACTTTCTAATGGAATTTTATCACAAAATCCTGGATATTAATATTAAATAAATATGAAAAAATTACTATACATTTTCATTGCCACATTGATTTTTGCATCATGTGACCCTGAACAAGCTAAGGATATTGACTTGGGGCCCTTACCTCCTCCGCCAACATTTATTGTCGAAGCTGATCCTCAGAATGCAAACCGAGTCATAGTAAAAGACCAATCTACAGGTTATTTCAGCAGACTTTGGGTGGTGGAAGGTGGTACTCCAGCTCAATCATCCAAAGAGATTGATACCATATTTTTTAGCAAAGCCGGTACGTATGAGATTTCATTGTATGCTTCCAAAGAAGGAGGAAGTGGTACTGCATTTGCGACCAAAGAAGTAGTGATTGAAAATGACGCGACAATTGCCTGTGAACCTAAGATATCTCTTTTGACGGGAGGATGTGAGGCCGCAGGAAAATGCTGGAAGTTTTCTACAGTTGCGGGTGCTATTACAGTTGGACCGACATTTGGTGCAGGAGACTGGTATCGTTCACCTGTCAATGGTCTGGTACCGGAGCAAATGGCCAGCCGATGGTGTTTTAAGTTTGAAGATTTTGAATTCGACTTTCGTAATAACGGTGTGACCATCAGTCCCTGGGCCGGTTATGTAGCGGTACCACATACGCCTACTGCCGGACCCTGGACTTTTAGCCCTGGAACAGGGCAAAATGGTTTGGACCAGATTATCCTGACTCCAGGCCAGTTCATGGGTACTTGGGACAGCAATCATGAACTGCATGTAGCATTACTTACCGAGGATCAATTGGTGGTAAGGACAAGAATTGTGAGTCAAGCAGGAGTGCCGGCAGCGGAAGGATGGTTTGAATTTTATTTTGTTGCCGAGTAAACCCAAATTCAATGATGTTATATAGAACACCAGTTTTGCTGGTCATTCCTTTATTGTTGCTGTCGTTTACTTCGAAAGCTCAAATGGAGGCAGATAAAGGCTGGAATCTCATTTGGGCAGATGAATTCGACGGTAGCGGAATGCCTGATGAATCCAAATGGACCTATGAAGTAGGCGACGGGTGCCCTCAACTTTGCGGATTTGGAAATAATGAAAAGCAAAACTATACCAAAGCCAGGCCTGAAAATGTACGTGTCAATAATGGTAAGCTCATCATTCAGGCACACAAGGAGAAATGGGAGGATTCTGAATATACATCCGCGAAATTGGTAAGTAAACCTTCAGGATCATGGAAGTACGGAAAAATAGAAGTTAAAGCTAAATTACCGGAAGGAAGGGGTGTTTGGCCTGCAATTTGGATGATGCCCACTAATAAAGCCTATGGTTCATGGCCTAAAAGTGGGGAAATCGATATTATGGAGCATGTAGGGTACATGAAGGATTCCATATATGGAACAGTGCATACTGAGGCATTTAATCATGTTCAGGGCACCCAGAAAGGCGGGCAAGTATTTAAGGACAAACTAAGTGAACAATATCACGTTTATGGTATTGAATGGGAAGAAAATAAAATCGATTTTCTAGTGGATGGTATTCCATATTTTACATTTGAGAAGTCAGCTGACCGCTCTGCCGAATGGCCGTTTGATCAGGAATTTTATTTGATTCTCAATGTTGCTGTCGGAGGAAATTGGGGGGGCAAACATGGAATAGATCCGGAAATCTGGCCTCAAAAAATGGAAATTGAATATGTGCGTATTTTTCAAAAACAATAACGAAATGATTAAGATAAATTTCAGAAAAATTAAAGTATTGTCTTTATTTCTGATGCTAATCTGCATAGGATTTGCCTGTGAGAAGATGCCGGATGCTCCTAAATTTGTGCTCCCAAAATTGAGCATTGAAGATTTAAGCATACAGGAAGGTGATGGCAATTCTGTTCTTCAGGTAAGAGTAATACTCGATAAAGCAGCTACGAATAATGTGGTAATCCGCTACAGCACAAAGGATTTGACAGCAATAGGCGGAATCGATTTTACGGGTTTGATCAATGAGACAGTAGCAATTGCGCCGGGTGCTTCAGAAACGACTATACCTATTGCGATCAAGGGTAACGAATATTTCGAATCAGATAAACGATTCGAAGTGGTAATATTCAGTGCTCTCAATGCTGATGTCATCAGGAACACTGCAAAAGTTACCCTGAAGAATGATGATGAGTCCACACCGGGAGGATTGCGCATACCTTCTGCAGGCTATTCCAGTCCGGAAGCATACCCGGGATACCAACTTGCATGGGCAGATGAATTTAAAGGGACTGCAGTCAACCTCAGTGACTGGACTTTTGAAATAGGAAATGGTCAGAATGGCTGGGGAAACAATGAGCTTCAGTACTACAGAGCTGAAAATACTTTCATACACAACAATGAATATCTGGTTATCGAGGCTCGTAATGAAATTTTTGGCGGACAACAGTATACCTCTTCCCGAATGATTACTAAAGGCAAGAAGGAATTCAAATACGGCAGAATTGATATAAGAGCCGCTTCCCCTAAGACGCAGGGAATCTGGCCTGCATTATGGATGCTGGGAGAGAATTTTCAGCAAGTCGGCTGGCCTGCCTGCGGGGAGATTGATATTCTTGAGATTCTGGGACACGAAACAAATAAAGCGCATGGAACAGTTCACTGGGGCCCTAATTCAAATCAGAGACAGCAGAAAACCGCCAGTACTTTTTCAGGTCCTGAAGGTGATTTCCATGAACGCTTCCATGTTTACACAATTATTTGGGAAGAAAATAAAATCGAGTGGTTCATCAATGACGTAAAGTTTCATTCTGTTACTACAGCTGACATGAATGGATTCGATTATCCATTTAATGATGAATTTTTCTTCATATTTAATATTGCAGTCGGTGGGCTTTGGCCCGGTAATCCGGATGCAAGTACTAAATTTCCCCAGCATTTGATTGTAGATTATATCAGGGTATTTCAGAAATGATGGTAGACTAAAATGCTGATTAAGTTCTTAAAGGGTTTATTTGAAGAATAATCTAAACTAACCTTTTTGCGAATAGATCATTCCTCTTCATCATCTCCGGAGATCGGATTAATTACCGGTACAAAAGGTTGTGCGAAAACAAAACGGTAGTATTTGTAATATTTATCGTCAATAGTGCATTTCATTACTCCCAGATCTCTGTATTTCAATACATCGGAAAGGAGCTTCACTTCCCAGTTATTACAAAGGCCAAACTCTGAAAACTCAAAGCTGTCGGCTTGATTTGTGTTCCGGATCATTCCAAACTTAAAATCTTCTGTGGGGTCTTCGACTGGTTTAACAAAGAATTTATTAACATCTGGCATAGTGTAGAATTTAGATAATGAGTATTAATAAGAAAATCTATCTCTGTCTTTAAATTGCTCTGTGGCAATCAGATTCCCCATGAAAAAATAGGATCTCGAATAAAGATTATATTCAATGGAATCAATTTGCTTCCCTTTGAATGTCAGCTTTGTGCCAAGCATCCTGGGAATCCACAGAGCAGCAAATCTTAAATCCTTTCCTCTGTATATTTCGATATTTGCAACAGGGTCAGCCTGATTGTCCGAGAATGGATCAAAAGGCAATGTGCCTGCTTCCATATCTTTTCCTGCTCTGTCGACCATTTCCACTGGATAATCTGCACTGATAAATCTAAGATTACCATCTTTCATTTTTTCGATAGTGATGTTTGCATAAGTGAAATTATAGGGATCCTTTGCAGTTCCGGCTGTGGATAGTAAATTGATTAGATCGAGAGAATCTTGTTCGAATATCTTATACAAACCTATCCGTGACTTTTTGGGTTGTGCTCCTGAAAGTTCGATGGAATCAGGTCTCTTGCGTGAATAGAAAAATCTGTAATCATCGACAAAGAATAAAAACAAACTGTCTACTGCTTTCCCTTCTTTACCATTCATGCTGGATGTATGATTGAACATTTCCAGCTTATTCTTTCCATAAATTGTATCATGGGCATACACATACAATACATAGCAGGCTTCAGAAGCTTTCAGCAAGGGTATATCAGATTCAAAATGGGATGAAATATGCTGTTTATAAACGTCATCCGGAATAAATGGAAATGAAGCAGTTTTGCATGCACACATAAGTGTTGCCAGACATAATCCACATACCAAACTTCGAAATGCATTCATATTTAATATATTCATAATATTTATTTAATAGTAGGAGTGAAGCCAAAACTGATCATATGTTCTGGTTGGGCATATTTCAGGTGAAGCGGGTATCCCAGTGTTTTATGTATAAGATTTTGGATATCGATTTTGGATTTGCCATAAATGCTGTAGCCCAAACTGTAAATCCCATAATTAATCCTGAATGTAGTCATGGAATTGTTGAAAAGCAGATTGTAAAAACTGACATCATCAGCATTGGGAATTAGCAGGATATTCGCCAATTTGTAACCCGACTGCACATCATACGTAAAGCGGTCGTAATAGTATTCGAAGGATAGAAGGTTAATATCCGGATTGCTGCGATTCCTTTTGTAAGGCTTTATTCTAAGGTATCCGCTTCCTGTCCAGAACCTGTCGTTATAATCACCCACAAATTTTCCGATTTCTCCGTCATTTGAATAGGATAAGGATACTTGAGGAGAATTGAATCCTACTGAGCCCACCTGTTGATTTCTGTGAGAGGTGTTAAAGATAAAGCTGGTTCCATAAAACACATTATAATATCGAATGGGTTGTATACTGTAGGCTGTCATTTGGTTGAAAAACACGAAAGGAAAGAGCATTCTGTCCCCGCTGGGAATATCATTTCCAAATTCAATGTTCAACAAAGCTGTACTTACAATATCCATTTCAAATTTCCTCCGGTATTCTCTGCTACTAGCCGGTGCATCGGGATCCCTGTAATTGTCCAGAATATTGGATCCAAGGCCTTTTGAGTAGAGGTTAATGCCAAGTTGTAATAATAATGCTGCCGGGATTTTATCTCTTCGAATTGCAGTACCTAAGGAAATGCCCAGAGTAAAATGATTAGTGCCATTTTTTGCAGCCGTGCTGAGATGCATTCTGCAGTTCAATGCAACATTCAAATCAAAAGTATTTTGATTTTCCTGGGCATTTATCCCAAGTGTCAAAAATGAAAAAAATAATAGTATGGTATTTAAACGCATTTCAAGACATTTTAAAAGTTCAATATTTTAGATATGGCTTTCAAATCTTTTTATGCAATAAAAATAATCCATTTAGGCTGACTACGCGCACGTAATTTTACCTGTTTTTTAGTCCATTTGAGATTTTTCACGTGTATTGGACAAGGAGTATTGCAATATGTCAACACATTCATTTTACGCTCTTCGCAATATTATTCTTTCTTCGTATATCGAAATGTGGGGGCGAAATTTCCAGGTGTTTCCAATCTTAAACTATTTACTATGTTACAAAATAGCAAGGCATTTAGCGGGTTTTCGGTAGACGATATTGCTAATGCAAGAGCATTTTATGCGGATTTACTGGGTCTTGATTTAAGAGACAATCCTATGGGATATTTGGAATTACATTTAAAGGGGAACAATGGAATTTTCATCTATCCAAAAAAGGACCATGAAGCGGCAAGTTTTACAATTTTGAATTTTGCAGTAGAAAATATTGAAGAAGCAGCAGATCAATTAATAGCCAAAGGAATCACGTTTGAACAATATACCGGAGATCTCCGGACGGATGCTAAAGGCATTTGTAAAACTGCGCGGAGAAAACCATTCATAGCATGGTTTAAAGATCCAGCCCGAAATATCCTTTCATTAATTGAGGACTGAGAAGCAAAATTATATTGTATATGTCCGGCACGAAACCAAATGTGAGTGTCGTTTCAAGAAATAAGATCTATAAATTATAAATTGTAACTTTGGAAGATGCTTGTAGCACCTATTAGTATATTATTAGCTGATGATGATTTTGATGATTGCGATTTATTCAAAGATGCTTTATCAGAATTATCTATCGCCACTTCCATCATGATTGTTAATGATGGCGAACAACTAATGCGTTTGCTTTCTGAAATTTCCGGCAATCTGCCCGATGTTTTATTTCTGGATCTAAATTTTCCCAGAAAGGCCGGATTTGATTGTCTGGCTGCTATCAAACGGGATGAGCAATTGAAATCTTTGTTTGTCGTGATTTTTTCTACCTATGTGGATGAGCATTTAGCAGAAGAGTTGTATCAGCATGGAGCTCATTACTACATTTGCAAACCTGCAGAATTCTCCACTCTCAAAAAACTTATTTTTAAAGTTCTCCGCATTATTGAGAGAGGAAATTTGGAACGTCCTGCAATCGAAGATTTTATCCTTCGGCAGTAGAAAAAGAATTAATTAACAGCAGGTAGAAATACCTGTTTTTTATGGTAATTCTACGCGTGGCAGTATCCAAAGCTTTTTATAATTTCAACCTATCAATCCAAAACCTCTTTTTGAGCTTTTTGATTTGATAACGAACTAAAATTGCTTAATCCAATCAAGAAGAATTATATGCTGAGCACTCAGGATAAAATACAACTATGGCTAAAAAATGAATCCGTAGAAGGACGGGGATCCACCTATGAAGAATTAAGCGAGACTGAAGCAAATATTCTGGTCCAGCGATTCGCCACTGATGTGGATAGTGATGACCCTCAAGCTATTATCAGTATTCAAAAGTTAGAGTTAGCAGACGGATATAAGTTTAAAGTAGAAACAGCTTCTGGAATAGGATTTAGTTTTAAGCCTGCGAAACACAGAAAGTAATTCATAAAAATTTAAAATCAACAGGTCAACATAAATTCCCATTTTCTTGAGCTTATTTTAATGAAAATCCATCCCCGATTTATTTCTCTGACAAAGTGGTTTTGAGATGTAAAGTAAGCTATGATCAATAACTCGAGAAGTGTTATTAATAAAAATTCAGTGATCAGCTCCTCTTCCCACAATTATTTTCTCGACAATTTCTCTGGACAATTCGGTTACTTTGACAATAAAATCTACGTCCATTCCGGCATCAGCAAGATTTAAAACTACTTCAGATTTTGCTTCAATCTTCCCTTCTAACTTCCCTTCAATGATACCTTCTAATTTCCCTTCAATCTTAATTTGATCATAAGTTGAGAGGATTTCTGATTTTAACTGAGGTGCCATATGTTTAATTTTAGCTTTTAAAGTTTCTTTTGATAATCGTGTAATCTGTAGAGAATAAACAAGCAGGACTTGTCTAAAGTTCCTGTCATTCTCCGGCTCTAATGTATTCAAAATCCTTAATACTGAATCCAATGCCTGATTGTCTTCTCTGGCTAATTTCTGAACTGAAAGAGCAGCCCTGACGAAAATATTCCTTAAATCATCTATTTGATGGAAATTGAGATCATTGAGATCGATGTACACTTTGCTAAATGCAGGAAGATAAGTACTCAGATGATCAGGTAATCCCGTGAAAAAAGAAGAAAGCGATCTTTGCTGCCACTTTTTTTTACCGTGATAATACAAAAACGGAATGACCAACTGAAGTTTTTGACGATTTTGAATCTGCTGTCTGTAGGATTGTCCCAGATATTGAAGTATCTGGAAATCAATTTGGGGATCTATATAAGATTTATGTTCCAGCAATATAGAGATATAACATTGCTCCTTATCCGGGCCATCATTCCTCAAAGGCACATTGAAAACAACATCTGCAAGATACTCTTCCAATTCCGGTGAAATAAATGATGTTGAAGAATGAGCCAATTGTTCAAGGGCTAACAGATTTTTGACATTCCCCGGTAAAAACTCCTCAAGAAATGCAATTGCAATCGTCTTTTCTTCCAAAAGACTTTTGAAAAACTTGTCATGAGGATTGTTGATTCTGTCATCCATAGTTTATAAAAATAAGTGGCTTAATTACCTCCTTTCAATGTTTTCAGCTCCGAAAATCCTGTCTGCGTGCCATCCTTAAATATCACCTTTATTTGATATTGATACTCTTGTTCTAACTTTAAATCTTCGTCGCGCAATTCCTGATTTACATCCTCCACAGCTCTCCATAGATAAGGCTTTTCACCCGTCTGATTCTTATATACATCGACTCTAAAAATATCTTTTGAGGAAACTCAAACTTGATTTTAACCACTTTTTCCTTTTCTCTTTCTACGCTGAAATTGTTCAATGGAAATGCAGTGTAATCCGGAAATGCATGCAAAATGACGGGTGTACTTGGCTCCGAAACCAGGCCGCTCACATCCGTTACATTGAGAATGTATGCATAATCCTCAAATGCCCTCACTTCCTTATCAAGATATTCATATGCCATATCGCTTAATGTCCATTCCCGGATCAGTCGCCATCCGGGCTCTGAATCCGTCGCTCTCCTATACAATGTCTGCTTCACCACATCTTCACTCGGAGATGGATGCCACTTAAGATATATCATTCCTTTTCCAGGTAAAAACTCATAAAATTGCGGTTCCGTAGGTGCCAGTTTGTCCGGAATAGGGATTCGTACCAGTTCTGAAAATGCAGAACGATTATTCCTCTCATCCACAGAAATCAATTTGTAATACACATACTTTAGCTCCGTTTTTAGAACTATTGAATCGCGGAATTCAGACTTATCCAGGAAATACTCGTGCCTGAGGATGAAATTCGCGGAGGTATCATAACTGGAGAATACCTTATATCCCAGAAAATCTTTCTCATGATTTGCCTTCCAATTGAGATTCAAAACCCCCATACTATCTATCCCGAACTCTATTTCAGTGGGCACTGCCGGCGGGATTGTATCTAGTGACATGACGAGCCTAGGGAAGGAACTGAACTCCCGGTCATACTCATCCACCGCAACCACTCTGAAGTAAGCCGCATCAAATGGAATCCTGCATTTCATCTCACGGGTATTAGCAGGCAATCCTAGCGTATCGGGCAAATAAGGGCCATCCCATCCGGTCCCAACATAGATTCTCCATGATTTCACCAGATTCTCAAATTTCTCCGGGATGCTCCACTTCAGCTGCACCAGATTTCCTGATAATTGATCGGATCTCTCGATAGTAGGAGAGAGGCCGATCTCATCCCGCCCCTGACCTTTCACTTCAGAATATAGCTCAGACCTGTGCCCAAAATAGTCATGCCCATACAGCCGATAATACTTTAGACCAGTATTGTTCTCAAAGTCATCCGACCATTCCATTTGGTGAAAAACCTTTTGTTCTGAAGTGTCCATCGGATTAATGATTATATCATCTTCCAGGGGACTGAACAGATTTCCATCCTCCGATTTTTCCAGGGTATAAGCATAGTAATGCGCTTTGAACGAACAGAGTATTCCAGCGCAGTTTTACTTTGCGATTTCCCCACTCAGCTTCCAGAGGGACTACCGGTGCCGCCACATATCGCTCAGTATTGAAGTGAATGGTATCACTCCTCAGTTCCGGGTTCCCTACTGCTTTGATGACATATTTGTAGTTCGCGCCCTTCTTAACATCATCATCGGCAAACCCCATCCCAGCCTTCAAAATGAAAACAAAATTTCTCGAAATATAAAAATTGATCAGCACCAATCTTGAAATCAGCACTTCCTCCTTCGTGAATTGTTCCGGTGGAAAAGTTTCCTTCACATATTCTTCTTCGACCTGATCGATATTAAACAAGCTGTTGATGATACTATAATATTCCACATGCGGGTGGAAGTACGGCTGATTATATATATATTTGGGTACTATTGGATCCGACTCTAGGACCAGTCTTGAGCCTTCAAATTTTTGCAGGACATACCCCGTCTTCAGATGCTTTTGCCAGTCCGATGCATTTCTGGGCGACCATCGGAAGTAGAGACTATCATGCTGATATTTGTGAAATGTGATCAAACCGGGCTCATTCTGGGCCCTTAATCCAGCACCAAATCCCGTTAAAAGTAGTAGCAAAATATATTTCAAATGCCTATTTGGGCGCAACCCTCCACTGCGTTGCGGGTCGCTCCCTTCCGGGGTTCGCTCGCTTAAGGCTCGCTCCGTCCCGCCCAGCCCTTTGGTCTGCCACGGGACAGCTCCCTGCGGTCGCTCCCTCCAGGCAGCTTGCGCGGCAGGCGAGTTCACTGGCGGGTGAAGTCTTTTATAGACTTCTTCCCATTGAGTCAAGTTTTGAAGAAAGAATATTTCTGAGTTATATCCATACTTTTTTATTTTCTGTTTCAATTGAGAACTGACCCACACTGGGAACCAATGTTAGAATTTAGGTTTACATTGATACCAACGATGGAAAATTTCAGGATAGCACGGAAGTAGGAGGGATTAGGCACGTCCCCATGAAGTAATATTCCAGCAGAAAACCGGGGTATCGGTGCGCAGCATCCTAATAGTCTCCACCTTCCCTGCTTGATATCCAGGTATGCCCAAAGGCTACCACCTGCTCGCCAGCCTTTTATCCCATGAGGAGAAGTTCCGCTCAGCTCACATACGGTTTGAGGAGCATACTTCAAAAGAGAAATATCAAATCCAACTCCTCCACTCACTTGCACAAAAGTGGGACTATTATAAAAATTGGGCCAGGGCCTCCACCATTGTGCAGCACTCCAATCTGCGGTTTTGCAGGTCCCCTCACCTGCATTTATATCAAAATGTGCAGATGCACCCAGTGCGAATCCGGTTCCTGCTGCCGGGCTCCTCCCTCCGATCTTGAGAATTTCTCTATTATTTACATTTGGAGATATATTAAAAAACGCCGCAACGAAGGGGTCAATGGGTGGTGCTCCCGGGATATCATTACCTGTCAGGAAATATACATTTGCCGTAATATTGAAACTTCCACAACTTATTGTGGCATTAATTGGAGGAAGCTTTTTTCCTTCAGAGTCCACCACCGTTCCATCAGAATATCCTCCAATGTACAGATGCCATTTATTCTTTCCCGGATCTATCAGGAGGTCGATATTTCCCTGGCCGACAATTCTTCCTTGTGAAGCATTCATGAATGCACCAAAGCTTCCCTGCATCACAAATCCATCAAGGAAATTCAATTCCAGATATACAGCTGCCGTAATTTTGTCAGCCTGGTTTTCTTGTGCGGAACTTAGATCATCAGCATCTACTACTTCTTTTATTTGAGATAATTTGTCAAGTCTGTCACTGATACCCGGGAACAAGTCATCCGAAACAAATTCTCCCCTGCCCATAGAACATGATTTTTCGGAGACTCAGCCCTGTTCCGAATTCCATTTGGAATGTGACCACCTTTGAATGATCCGCTATTATCTCTTATAGCCATGGATGCTTTGATTCCAAATGCTACATTTTTTCAGGTTCATAAATGACACCCGAAGATGGATTTTGCGGGTCACCGCCTCCTGATATATTGGGATTGTAGCCAGCCATTTTCATGTGATGGTATGCGCCTCCTCCAAATCCATTGGCTTCGATTCCAGCAAAAAGCGGAACTGCCCATTTCTCAGCAGACATGAACACATCAAAGAACCAATACTTGTAAGGTGCATCCTGACCGGCACTCGTCTCACCAAATATGGCATTCACCACCAGAGTGAATTTATATTTACTTCCTGTGGACTCATCATCAGATGCGATTATACCACCGGCAAGGCTGCCTCTGAAACCACTGCCCCAAATACTATCATTAAATACCTGAATTGTTCCATTCACTCTCACATGTTTACCAATGGAGATATCTATTGTCAGTGAAGTCAGTTTTATTCCATCATACTCCCATCTTTGAGAATCCTCTGATTCAACCAGTCGGGCTTTGATGCCAAAACTTCCACCGGTCTTACCTCCACCTTCTGAATCACTCATGAGATCTGATTCCATGGTAAGTCCCAGCATTATGCTGCCCGGAGCGAGCATGAGGAGTTGAGCCTGGCTCACATTGATGTAGGCATTGTTTAGAAATCCTCCTTTTTCAAGTGAGATGGCACCCCCACTTGCTGCAAGTGCCAGATAAGGAGACTCAGACATGATCAGTAACTTGCGAAATCTGACTGTTGGAAGTTCTACTT